>CAWJNZ010000001.1:0-123234 GCA_963844405.1 uncultured Solirubrobacteraceae bacterium
GGTCGCGCCGGAACGCGCGGAAGGCGCGCCGGCGCAGCTCGGCAAGAGCGCCGAGCTCGCCGCCGTGCTCCTCCAGGAGCCGCAGCTTGATCTCGTGGAACTTCGCCACGCGGTCCGCGCCCTGGCGGTAGCCGCCGGTCGTGACGTCGGCCGCGCCGGACGTGTAGCTCGTCTCGTGCACGCGGTAGCTCGCGGGCCAGATAGGCGACGAACACCATGTCCCAGCCGAGCGCGACGCGCATCCAGTGGCCGAAGTCCGTGATCGGGTAGTCGCGGTGGTCGAGCGGGACCCCGCGGAGCGCCTTCAGGTGCGGATCAGCGTCGTGGTCGCGTGGACGCGGTACGAGCCGTCGAAGGAGGCGCGGATGAAGTCGAGGCCGCTCTCGATCGCGTCGCGGGGCAGCCCGGTCATGTCGTGCGCGGGCGCGATGACGGACCCCTCGCGGTCGATCACGGTCACCTGGCTGTGGACCACGCCGACGCGCGGGTTGGCGTCGAGGACCGGGACGGTGCGCTCCAGGAAGTCCGGCGCGAACCGGTCGTCGTCGGGCAGCGCGCAGACGTACTCCGTCTCGCAGCCCTCGTAGCAGAGGTTGTAGTGCGCGTTGAGGTCGATGTTGCGCTCGAGCCGGCGGTAGGTGATCGCGGGTCGTCGAAGGCGGCGACCACGTCGGCGGTGGCGTCCGTGGACGCGTTGTCCGACACGACGATGCGGAAGTCGGACCAGGTCTGTGCGAGCGCGCTCTGGATCGCGCCGCCGAGCCATTCGGCCCGGTTGTAGGTGGGGATGAGCACGGTGACCCGCGCCTGCTGTTCCGGCATGACCCGCACGCTAGAGCCGCCGCCCTGCGGCATCGCAGTACCTTCGGGTAGTAGGGCCGCGGCCCCTCCCCGATCGTTCAGGTCGAGGCCTCTCCAGGCTGCCGGAACGGGTGGCGACGGGCGCCGCGCACACCGCTAGCGTGGGGACCCGATGTCCCGGACCGCCAGGCCATGACGGAGGTCCCCGGCCTTTCGGCGCCGAGTGCTGCGCGGCGTGGTCCTGGGCGCCGGGGACGACCGTCCTCGTCCAGGCCTTCCGGTTCGCCATCGCGATCGTGCTCGTGCGCCTCCTGGGACCGCACGAGTGCCGGATCGCGGCGATGGCCCTGATCCTGTCGTCGCTCGTGCTGATGGTCTCGGACTTCGGCCTCGGCACCGCGCTGGTGCAGCGGGCAGGTACACCGAGGCCGACCGGTCGACGGTGTTCTGGACGAGCACGGCGATCGGCGCCGCGCTCGCGGGCCTCGGCGTGCTGATGGCCGGCCCGGTAGCCGCCTTCTTCGGCGAGCCGGAGGTCGAGTCGCTGTTCAAGGTCGTCGCGGCGACGTTCCTGCTCGGCGCGCTCGGGAAGACGCACGCCGCCCTCTTCCAGCGCGCCATGGCGTTCCGGGCGATCTCCGTCCGCCTGATCTCCGGCACGCTCGTCGGCGGCGCCGTGGGCATCGTCCTCGCGGCGCAGGGCGAAGGCGCCTGGGCGCTCGTGTGGATGCAGGTGGCGAACGGGGCGACCGTGACGATCCTCATGTGGGCGTTCTCGCCCTGGCGGCCGCACTTCGTGTACTCGCGCGCGAGCCTGCGGAGCCTCGGGCGCTTCGGCCTGAACATCTTCGGCTCGAAGATCTTCGAGTACCTCCACGGGAACGTGGACAAGGTCCTCGTCGGCGGCTTCCTCGGAGCCCCGTCGCTCGGCGTCTACAACGTCACCTACAACCTCGTCGTCCTTCCCTGGCTCGGGCTGCTCCTCGCTGTCGTCGACGCCGTCTTCCCGGCGATGTCCCGCTTCCAGCACGACCGCCCGCGCGTCGGGGCGGCATGGCTCAACGCCACGCGGCTGCTGATGGCCATCGCCGGGCCGGCGATGCTCGGCCTGGTCGTCGTCGCGCCCGACTTCGTCCTCGTCGTGCTCGGCGACCAGTGGGAGGCGGCCGTCCCCATCATCCAGCTCATGGCGCTCGCGATGGCCGTCCAGTCCGCAACAACATTCGGGACGACGGTGTTCACAGCGCTCGACCGCACCGGCGTCGTGCTGCGCTTCACGATCGTCGAGGTCGTGTTCATCGTCGCCGCGCTCACGTGGCGGTCCAGTGGGGGATGACCGAGGTCGCGGCCGCGTACCTCGGCGTGATCGTCGTCATGCGGTCGGCGCTGGTCTGGCTCACCGCCCGCGCGCTCGGCGTGCGGCTGCGCACCTTCGCGCGCAACGTCGCCCCGGTCGCACAGGCCGTCCTCGGCATGGCGCTCGTGGCGTGGGCGGTGCGCTACGCGCTCGTCGAGCTCGACGTCCCGGCCGCCCTCCGGCTCGTCCTCGTCCCCGTCGCCGGCGCCCTCGCCTACGCCGGCTTCGTGGCATGGCGCACGCCCGAGATCCTGCGTGAGGCGCGGCAACTCATCCGCCGGCGCTCGGCCGCGCCGGAGCCGGTTTTAACCTTGAGGCTAGTGGCACCTGGACGAAGGACGAGGATCGCTTCGTCACCGGGGCGCCACGGACGTAGGCTCGGGAAACTCAGATGACCGGTACCTCGCCCAACCTCGTTCTCGTCCCCGGATCCGCCGACGGATCCGACCTCAGCACCAGCACGACCGTCCTCCACGTCTGCGGAAGCCGCTCGACCGTCACAAAGCTGGCTCACGATCGTGAGCGCGCTCGCCGCTCGCAAGGCCTTCCTCCAGGTGGTCGTGCAGACGGTCTAGGAGCACGACCGGCAGGTCACCGGGAACGTCATCGCCGACCTCGCCTTCCCGGCCCCCGACTCGTACATCTCCGTCCACGGCGACCCCCACGGCCTCCAGACCGCCCACGTGCTCGCCGCCTTCGAGGAGCAGCTGTAGTGATCCGCCCGGACGTCGTCCTCGTGGTCGGCGACACGAACGCGACGCTGGCCTGTGCGCTGGCGGCGTCCAAGCTCGGCATCGCGATCGCGCGCATCGACGGCGGGCTCCGGTCCTTCGACTGGCAGGCGCCCGAGGAGATCAACCGCGTCCTCACGGACCGCCTCGCCGACGTGCTGTTCACCTCGAGCGCCGAGGCCGCCGACAACCTCAAGGGCGAGGGGACCGGCGAGGGGCGCGTCTACCACGTCGGCAACCCCTCGATCGACTCCCTGCGGCGGCTCGAGCGGCGCGCGCGCGTGCTCAAGACGTGGAAGGCGCTCGGCCTGCGAGAGCGCGGAGGGCGTCCTCGTCACGCTCCACCGGCCACCGAACATCGACGACCCGGCCCGGCTGAGCGCGATCGCCGCGGGCCTGGAGCGCCTTCGCCGCCGCCGCCCCCGTCGTGTTCCCGATCCACCCCGTCACGCGCGAGCGCCTGGGCGACCGCCAGTTCAAGCATTTCGAGCCGCGGGCCGGCGTCCTCTGCATCGGGCCGGCCTCCTACCTGGAGTTCGTCTCCCTGCAGGCCGCGGCCGGTGCCATCGTCACCGACTCGGCCACGGTGCAGGAGGAGGCGTCGGCGCTGGGCGTGTCCTGCTTCACGGTCCACGCCAGCACCGAGCGGCCGCTGACCATCACCCACGGCACCAACGTCCTGCTGGGCGACGAGGCGGCCGAGATCGCCGACGTCCGACCGGCCGCGCACGAGCCGACGCCGTCCGCCATCCCGCTGTGGGACGGCAAGGCCGCAGAGCGGGTCGCCGACGCGCTCGTCGCCAACTACGCGCTGATGCCGGGCGCGGCCGGGGTCCACCAGGTAGACGGCGGGCTCTCCTCGGTCTGCTCCAGCGGCGGACACCTGCTGCAGCTGCACGAGCTGCGCCCCGCGTGGGAGCCGTTCGACCGCACCAAGGTGACGTTCGACAAGTCCGACGCGCGCTCGCTGCTCAGCCGTGAGCGCGTGATACCGCCCACGGCCCGACCAACCGCAGCGTCCCCAACCTGCTCCGCAACCTGCGGCTCGCCTGGCGCGTCATCCGCGGCGAGCGGCCGGCCGCGATCCTCACCACGGGCGCCGGCGTCGCCGTCCCCTTCGCGTGGGTCGGCCGGCTGCACCGGATCCCGACGATCTACGTCGAGAGCTTCACCCGCATCGAGGAGCTCTCGCTGAGCGCCCGCATGATCTCGCCGGTGGCCACTCGCATGTACGCGCAGTGGCCCGAGCTCGCCAGCCGCGCGCCCCGCATGCGGTTCGCCAAGCCAACCTCTTCCTCGACTGATGGTCCTCGTCACCACCGGGACCAACGAGCAGGCCTTCGACCGCCTCGTGAGCGCGGCCGCCGTGCTCGCCGAGCGCGAGGACGCGTTCGTCCAGTACGGCTCGTCTCGCCTGCCCCACGGCAGGGGCGAGTGGGTCGACTTCGTGGACTTCGACGAGCTCACCGTGCGCATGCGCGAAGCGCGCATCGTCGTCTGCCACGCCGGGGTCGGCTCGATCACCATGCTGGCCCGCCGGTGCGGGCACCGTCCGATCGTGATGCCGCGCCGGGTCGATATCGGCGAGGCCATACGACCACCAGCTGCACCTGGCGCGCCGGCTCGACGGCGCCGGGATCGTGGTGCTCGCCGAGAACGAGCAGGAGCTCCGGGCCGCCGTCGAGGGCAGCGTCGCAGAGCCGTCCGCGGACGCTCCCGGCGCGCTCGCCGGCGCCGCCGAGCTGGCCGCCGACGTGCGCGACTTCCTGAGCACGCTGGTCCAGCCGCAGAGCCGCTGACGCGGCTCAGACCGGCTCGAACGAGCGCGGGGTCGTAGTCGATCTTCTCGGCGGGCCGGATGCGGTGCAGGCCGACCGGCGGCAGCGGCCGCGGGGCGTAGCCGGCCAGCAGCGACTCCAGCTCGGCCCGGCTCGCGCCGGCGCGCTCGAGGAACGCCTCGTGCACCTCGGTGATGATCACGCCGACCCGCCGCTCCTCGATCAGCCGGCGCGCGCCCCGCAGCACGCTGCACTCGTAGCCCTCGACGTCCATCTTGAGCACGTCGACGCGCTCGATGCCGTGCTCGTCCGCGTAGTCGTCGAGCGCGACCTGCGGCACGGGCAGGCCCTCGTCGCTGATGTGGCCGATGCTGGACTGGCCGGGGATCGGCACGCTGAGGTGGACCTCGCCGGCCCTCCTCGCCGACGGCGACCTCGTTGAGCTCGACGCGAGCGGCGGGATTCAGCGGCAGGTTGCGGCGGAACTGCACGACGTTGGCCGGGTCGGGCTCGAAGGCGTGCACGGTCACGTCCGGGTTCCGCGCCGCGGTAAGGGTCACGAGGCCGATGTGGGCGCCGACGTCGATCATCGTGCCGCCGCCGGCGAGCCGCCGGGTGACGAACATCAGCAGCTCAGGCTGCGAGTCGCGGCGCGTCAGCAGCGTGGTGCCCTGCACCCAGTCGCCGACCTTGAGCTCGACGTCCGCGCCGCCGGCGAGGGGGAACCGCCGCGCGCCGGAGTGCTCGCCCAGCCAGCGCCGTCGGGATCGCGCTCGGCGAGCTTGCGCTGACCGAGAGCCCGGGGGGAGGACGCCGAGCACGCGCGACGTCGCGTCGATCCAATCCATGGCGGGGACGCTATCGATCAGCCCGCGGGCGACAGCGGCCGGATGGCGATGTTGCCGAAGCTGACGTCGGCGTGGTCCGCGATGAGGATCAGCGACCCGCGCTGGAGGCGAGTCGACGGTGACGTCCCAGTCGGCGGGCTCGGGCGGTCCGCCGGCCAGCACTTGCAGCTGTAGCGCGACATGGTCGGGTCCCTCGCCAGCCGCTGCGTGCGGAAGCGCCAGTTGTAGGTGCGGCCGAGGTCGAGGGTGTTGTCGCGACCGTCGTTGGCCGGGTGCGGGATCTGCAGCCAAGCCAGGAGAAAGGTCGTCGTACCGTCGCGGTAGTAGAAGCACAGCGAGCCCAGCGGCCATTCGATCGCGGCGCTCGGTGCCGTCGTGCCCCCGCCAGCCGACCCCGATCCGGCCGGCGTGCGGCGACGTCTTGCTCAGCGAGTGGATCGTGACCGGAGCCAGCACCTCGTAGTCCTCCAGGGCGTCGCCGATCGCGAGGATGCGGTCGTAGCCGGGCGCGGCGGTCCGGGCGGCCCCGCCGTGGACGCCAGCGACCGTCGACGACCTGGGCGACGTCGCTTATCTTCGACGCCGCCGACCAGTTCACGTCGTGCGGCATCGGCGTGGCGCCGCCGGCCTGCGCTCGATCGTACCGTCACGGTGCTCTGCCCGCCCGCCGTCCTCGCGATCAGCTCGAGCTGGTTGGCGCCCATGCAGGTCCGGAGTCGAGCTCGAGGTTGAAGTCGCCCTGTGCGCGATCCGCGGGTTGCTGGTGGTGATCGGACCTGCGGCGCGGGCCGCCGTTGAGCGTGTAGTCGAGATGCACGCCGTCCGGATCGGCGACCTTCCCCATGCACGTTGAACCAGCGCTGGGCGCGCCCGAGAGCGCCGAAGGTCTGGTCGGCCCGTTCCAGAGTCGATCTCCGGCGCGCCGGCGGGGGGCACGCGCCCGTCGTGAACTGGCCCTCGCCGCTCGTCCGGCGTTCCCGGCCTCGTCGGAGACGCGCGCGGTAGTGGTAGGTCGTCGCGCAGGCGAGGCCCTTGAGCCACCGCGTGCTCGACCACGTGCCGGGCACGAGTCACCGCCGGAGCCGTACGCCGCCGTCGGCCCGTACTCCACCAGGGACGTCGACGGCTCGTCGGTCGTCCAGAGCGAGCGCCGGTACGTGCGCGGAGCCGGACCGCGGAGACGTTGGTGGGCGGCGGCGTGACGTCAGGCGGCGGCGGCGGGATGAGCCGGAAGTAGTCCACGCGGGCGGTGAACGCCGGCGGCCTGCCGGTGTTCCCGGCGAACGGCCCGATCGCTCCCATCGAGGGCCTGCGTGAACGTCGCCGTCGTCTCCCATTCCGAGCCGTCGCGCGAGTACCGCAGCTCCAGAGGTTGCCCTCGTGCTTGAGCCGCAGGTACAGCGGCGGGCCGCCGGCATCGAGCAGGTGCTTGGTCTTGGCGACGCCGTTGTCGATCGCCGCGACGAACAGCTCGTCGCGGTGCCGTCGGAGTGGGCCTCGACGCGCAGCAGGCCGTCCGTGTCGTGCTCGAGCACGAGGCCCTGCAGCTGGTAGCGCTCCTGCACCACGAGGAGAACTTCACCTCGACCTCGAAGTCGCCGTCCGGCACGGGCTGCAGCAGCCGCGGGGCGCTTTCGCGCCGCCCAGAGATCGTGGGCGACGCCGCCGGGACGGACCGCGCGCGCGCCCGCCGGTCGCTCGTGGCGTCGCCGAAGGGGTCCAGGAAGGACCACAGCCTGGTGTCGAGCGACGTGCCGTTGAACTCGTCGTCGCGGATGCGGCCGGGCAGGCGGCGGTCGTGAGCGTGCGGTCGCTCGAGGCGTCTCGTTGCCCATCTCGTCGGCCGAGCGCACCTGGAAGTGATACGTCTTCCCGCAGGCGAGTCCCCGCAGCAGCACGCGTGCGAGCGCCGCAGGTTCGCGTCCGAGACCGAGCTGGCCGTAGCTCGCGGTCGGCCCGTAGGCGACCTCGGAGGTCGTCGGCTCGTCGGTCGTCCATCTCACGGTGGCGTTGATCGCCTCGGGTCCGCCGATCCCGCTGAGCACCGGCGGCGTCACGTCGGGCGGGATCACGCGGAAGTAGTCGACCGCGGCCGCGAATGCGGGCGGGTGCAGCCGGCGTTGCCGCGAACGGCCCGACGGCGCTGACCGCCAGCGCGTGCGAGCAGCGGACGGCGGACGACCACTCTCGCCGTCCGGCGAGTGGCGCAGCCGCCAGCGTCGCCGGCGCGGCGCAGCCGCAGGTGCACGGGGCCGCCGTCGGGGATCGTGGACACGTGCTTGACCGTGGCGCCGCCGTCCTCGACGCGGCGACGAAGAGCCGCGTCCTGATCCCGTCGTGGTGCACCTCGATGCGCAGGAGGTCGTCGGCATCCTGCGGGACGACGATGCCCTGCATCTGGTACTGGGCCGCGGGGCGGAGGTGAACCTCACCTCCACCTCGAAGTCCTAGTCCGGCGCCGCCTGCAGCAGCCGCGGGGCGTGGTTGGCCGCGGTCCACATGTCGTGGCCCACGCCGGCCGGCACGCTGACGACGGCGCGCCCGTCGGCCTCGCGAGCTGCGAGTCGCCGAGCGGGTCGACGAAGGTCCACAGGCTCGTGTTCAGCTGGCTGCCGGCGAACTCGTCGGACGCCAGCGAGGACGGGCAGGCGCTGGTCGTGAGCGACTGGTCGGGCGACGTGGCGACGTTGTCGGACTCGTCCACGAGCGGACGCGGTAGTGGTACGTCGTGGCGCACTTGAGGCCGTGCACGGTGACCGTGTGGTCGCGCACGTTGTCGGCGCGCGAGACGGTCTGCCCGTAGCTCGTGGTGGGGCCGTACATCGCCACCGAGGTCGAGCGCTCGTCGGTGCGCCAGCTCACCTGCGCGCTGATCGGCGTCGGCGCGGCCGCGATCGCGTGATGACCGGCGGCGTCATGTCGGGCGGGATGACGCGGAAGTGGTCGACGGCCGCGGTGTAGCCGCTCGGCGTCAGGCCGCCGTTGCCCGCGAACGGCCCGATCGTGCGGACGGTCATGGCGTGGGTGAAGACCGCCGCGGTCGTCCAGTCGTCCCGTCGGCGGAGTGCTGACCGTCCACGTGTCGCCGCTGCGCTTGAGCCGCAGGAACGGCGGCGAGCCGCCCGGCAGCGCCGAGTCGTGGATCGTCGTGGCGGTGCCGTCACCATCGAGGCGACGAAGAGCCGGACGCCGGCCCCGTCGCGGTGGACGCCCACGCGCAGCAGGTCGTCGAGGTCCTGCTCGACGACCAGGCCCTGCATCTGGAAGGCCTCGGTGGGCGCCGAGCCGAACTTGACCTCGACCTCGAAGTTCCGCCGGGGGCCGCCTGCAGCAGCCGCGGCGCGGTGTTGTTGCCGGCGCCGCCCCAGAGGTCATGCGACGAGGCCGGCGGGCACGCCGATGAGCGCCCGGCTGCCGTCGAGCGTGAGCTGGGAGTCGCCCTTCGGGTCGACGAACGACCACAGGCCGGTGTTCAGCGTCGCGGCGTTGAACTCGTCCGAGGTCAGGCCGCCGGGGCAGGCCGCCGTCGTGAACGTGCGATCGCCGGAGCTGCCGACGTTGCCGGCCGCGTCGGCCGATCGCAGCTCGTAGTGGTAGGTGGTGCCGCACGACAGACGGTTGACGGCGAGCCGGTGCGACTCCACGGTGGCCGCGGTGCCCGCCTGGCTCCCGTAGCTGCTGGTGGGGCCGTAGACGACCGCGGAGGACGCCGGCTCGCTCGTGGTCCAGGTGAACTCGGCACCGAGCGCCGGCTTGGCCACGGAGATGCCCGAGAGCGTCGGCGCCGTGAGGTCGGGAGCGACGACGCGGAAGTGGTCGACGAGGGCGGTGAAGGCCGCCGGCGAGCCCGCGCCGTTGGCGGCGAAGGGGCCGACCGAGCGAACGGTCATGGCGTGGGTGAACGTCGCCGCCGGGCTCCAGTCGCCGCCCTCGACGGCGTGGCGCAGCGACCAGCCGTTGCCGGTGCGCTTGAGGCGCAGGCGCAGCGGCGCACCGCCGGGCACCGTGGACTGGTGGCGCGCGGTGGCGGTCCCGTTCACGACCGTGGCGGCGAACAGCTTCGTGGCCGAGCCGTCGTAGTAGACGTCGACGCGCACCAGGTCGTCGGCGTCCTGCTCCACGATGAGGCCCTGCGTCTCGTACGCCTGGTCGACGACCGAGTCGAACTTGACCTCGGCCTCGAAGTCGGCGTCGGGGGCGGCCTGGAGGAGCCGCGGGGCGTTCAGGGCCCCGGTCCACATGTCGCGCGACGACCCGGCGGGCAGCGCGATCGCCGCCCGCGTCCCGGTCGCCGACAAAGCGGCGCCGCCCAGGTCGTCGACGAACGACCACCGCTCGCGGTCGACCGCCGCGCCGTCGAACTCGTCGGACGCCGCCGAGGCGGGGCAGGCGTTGGTGGTCAGCGTGCGGTCGCCCGAGCGGGCCTCGTTGCCCGCCGCGTCGGTGGACCGGATCTCGTAGTGGTAGGTCGTGCCGCACGCCAGGCGCTGCAGCGTGAGCGCGTGGGAGGTGCCGAGGCCGCTCACGGTCGCGCTGCGCCCGTAGCCGGTGTCGGTCCCGAAGACGATCTGGCTGGTGGCGGGCTCGTTGGTCGTCCACGTCACGGCGGCCTCGAGTCCGCGCGGGTCGGCCGCCATCGCGGACAGCTGCGGCGGCGCCGTGTCCGGCACGACGATGCGGAAGTGATCGACCAGCGCGGTGAACGCGGGCGGGAAGACCGAGCCATTCGACGCGAACGGGCCGACGCGGGCCACGGTCATCGCGTGGGTGAACGTCGCGGCGGCGGTCCAGTTGACGCCGTCGCGCGAGTGGCGCAGCGTCCACTGGTTGCCCTCGCGCTTGAGCCGCAGGTAGACGGGCGCGCCGCCCTCCACCGTGGACTGGTGCTTGACGGACGACACCCCGCCGATCATCGAGGCCGCGAACAGACGGGTGCCGGAGCCGTCGTGGTAGACGTCGACGCGCAGCAGGTCGTCAGCGTCCTGCTCAATCAGCAGGCCCTGCGTCTCGTA
This sequence comes from uncultured Solirubrobacteraceae bacterium, assembly GCA_963844405.1. Taxonomy (GTDB): domain Bacteria; phylum Actinomycetota; class Thermoleophilia; order Solirubrobacterales; family Solirubrobacteraceae; genus DASSUW01. Next base: position 10,528 of record CAWJNZ010000001.1, read on the forward strand.
GGGCTGGTCGACCGCCGAGTCGAACTTGACCTCGACCTCTACATCAGCGTTAGCTGCGGTCTGGAGGAGCCGCGGCGCGGTGTTGGCGCCGTTCCACAGGTCGTGCCCGATCCCGGCGCCGAGCGAGATCGCCGCCTGCGATCCGGTCATCGTGACGCTGGACGAGCCGTTGGGGTCGACGAACGACCACCTCGCGGTGTCGAGCGTCGGGGAGTTGAACTCGTCGGACGACTGGGCGCCGGCCACGGGCGGCGCGACCAGCCCCACCAGCGCAGCCACGAGACCGCCGAGGACGAGGGTCGTCAGCGGGTGGGAGATCCGTCGTGGCGGGAAGCGGCAGTATTGGCGCATGCGGTCGGGCGTCCGGTGCCCTGTGCTTATTGTCCTCCTTCCTGCGCGCTTGTCTGCTGCCCGAAGGTCGAGGTTCCTCTTAACGCGCGCGAGCGGTCAGCGCTACTCCACCGTCACGGTCTTGGCCAGGTTGCGCGGCTGGTCCACGTTGAGGCCGCGGAGCCGGGCGATCCGGTAGGCCAGCAGCTGCAGCGGGATCACCGCCAGCAGCGGCTGGAGCATCCAGTCGACGTCCGGCACGGGCAGCACCACGTCGGCGTGCGGGGCGACGGCCTCGCTGCCGACCGCGATCACGGCGGCGCCGCGGGCGCGGACCTCCTGCATGTTGGAGACGACCTTCTCGAGCACGGGCGAGTCCGTGGCGACGACGACGACCGGCGTGCCCTCTTCGAGAAGCGCGATCGGGCCGTGCTTCATCTCCCCCGCCGCGTAGGCGTCGGTCGCGGTGTAGGAGATCTCCTTCAGCTTCAGCGCGCCCTCGAGGCACACGGGCAGGCCGACGTGGCGGCCTAGGTAGAGGAAGAACGGCGCGTCCTTGAAGCGCTCCGCGACGCGGTCGACCGCCTCGGAGCCGGCTTCGAGCAGCTCGGCGATCGCGTGCGGCAGCCGCTTGATCTCCGCCACGAGCCGGCGGCGGTCGTCCTCGGGCAGCGCGCCGCGCAGCTCCGCCATGCGCAGGGCGAGCAGGTACATCGCCGCGACCTGCGCCGTGAAGGTCTTGGTGGCCGCCACGGAGATCTCGAGCCCCGAGCGGGTGAAGAGCACCCCGTCCGCCTCCCGGGTCGCCTGGGAGCCCATGATGTTGGTGACCGCGATCACGCCGGCGCCGCGGCTGCGTGCGAGGCGCATCGCGGCGAGCGTGTCCGCGGTCTCGCCCGACTGCGTGATTCCGATGACCACGTCGCCGGGCCCGACGATCGGGTTCCGGTAGCGGTACTCGGAGGCGATGTCCATCTCCACGGGCACGCGCGCCCACTCCTCCAGCGCGTACCGGCCGATCAGGCCGGCGTGGTACGAGGTGCCGCAGGCGACGATGATGATCCGGCGGCAGTCGCGCAGCAGGTCATCGTCGAGCTCGAGGTCGACGCCGTCGGCCCGCGTGGTCCGGTCGGCGATCGTCTCGGCCACCGCGTCCGCCTGCTCGTGGATCTCCTTGAGCATGAACGTCTCGTAGCCGCCCTTCTCGGCCTCCTCGGCGTCCCAGTCGATGCGCTCGACGGGTCGGTCGACGGGGGCCCCGTCGGCGGTCATGAACTCCACGCCGCCAGGCCGCAGGGCGACGATCTCGCCGTCCTCGATGTACTGGACGTCGCGGGTGTGCGCGAGGAAGGCGGGAATGCCCGAGGCGAGGAACTGCTCGCCGTCACCGCGGCCCACGATCAGCGGGCACTCCTTGCGCGCGCCGACGAGCAGACCGGGCTCGTCCGCGGCGACGGCCACGAAGGCGTAGTGGCCGCGCAGGCGCAGGTAGGCGCGCCGCACCGCCTCGGTGAGGTCCCGGGTCTCCTCCAGCTCGCGCGCGATCAGGTGGGCCATGACCTCGACGTCGGTCTCCGAGGTGAACTCGGCGCCCTCCGCCAGCAGCTCCTGCTTGAGCTCCATGTAGTTCTCGACGATGCCGTTGACCACGATGTGCACGCGGTTGTCGGTGTCGAAGTGCGGGTGGGCGTTCTCCTCGGAGACGCGGCCGTGGGTGGCCCAGCGGGTGTGGCCGATGCCCGCGGCGGCCGGCGGGGCCGCCACCGCCACGGCGCCGGCGTCCTCGGCTCGGTCGAAGGGCTCGACGGCGGCGCGCAGCGCGCTCAGGTTGCCGACGGCGCGTACCGAGTCGAGCCTGCCGTCACCCTGCAGCGAGATGCCCGCGGAATCGTAGCCGCGGTACTCCAGCTTCTCCAGCCCGGCCAACAGGATGTCCTGAACCGGGCGCTGTCCGACGTAGCCGACGATGCCGCACATGGGCCCGGCCCCCTTTCTCTGCTCTGCTTCGACCGCGGGCGGCGGCCATTGTAGACGCGACCCCTTAACGGCGGCCGTTGTTCGCCTTGCGGCGCTTGAGCTCGTGGAACAGCGGAGCGAGGATCCCAGCCCGCTCCATCTGCTCCGCGTGACGCGGCTGCGGGACGCGCGCGTTGGCGAGCGCCTGGCGACTCCGGGACAGCTTCGCCGCCGCCGTCTCGCCGGGAGCCGGCAGCAGCTCTCCCACGAGCGTTCCAGGGACACGGGCCAGCGCCACCGGAGCGCTCGACTCCCAGAATGCGCTGAACCAGCGCTCGAGGTGGAACTCGAGGACCGTCTGCTCGCGGACCCGGGGGAGGTGCCGCGCCCACGTGCGCATCGGCAGGGTCGTGCGACCACCCGCGACCAGCGCGTCCGCCGCGGCGGCCGTGGTGTCCCAGATCCTGCGGACCCCCCAGCGCCGGGCCAGGGCACGCAGCTCCGCAGGATCGACGCCCTCCCCGATCGCCGCCACGTCCACGAGCTCGTGCACCCGGCGCAGCGGCTGGTGCGCCCACGAATGCGCGGCGAGGACGAGGGCGTGGTGCGCGGGGGCGAGGGTCGAGACGCCGGCGACGCCGGTCGCAGACGGGACCGCCGCTTCGAGCAGCTCGTGCAGCGGCGGCGCGGCGAAGCCATCGGGCCATTTCGGTGCGGAGTGCAGCTCGACGGGGATCGGAACCCCCGGGATGGCCAGCGGCCGGGCGTGATGGAGGTCCTCGTACAGCTGGGGATCCCCGACGAGGGTGAAGCCCGCACTGAGCAGCGCGCTCTGCGCCTTGCCGGTATCCGGGACGAGAAGGTCCAGGTCGCTGTACGGCCGGAGCGTCGGATCCGGGTATCGCGCGGCCACTTCGGGACCCTTGATCACGACGAGCGGTCCGTCGACCGCATCGCGGATCCGCCGCACGAGCGCTTGCACCGAGATGGAGCTGACCGCCGACGCTCGCTCCTCGAGCCGGAGCTCCGGCGGGACCTCTCGACCGAGCGCACGCCAGCGACGAGCTGCGAGCAGGTGCAGTCGGTGGGCCCGCAGGCCGTGCAGCGAGTCCGCCCGGTCGATCAGCCGGTCCACGCCTGCCCAGATGTCCGGCGCGCCGGCTCTCACTCGGACCATTGTCGAGCGTCGTGCCCAGTCGTCACTTGGACGATCGTCCAGGGATCGCGGTGCGCGCCCGGCGAAAGAGCGCTTACAGTGGCGGCAATGGCGTTGGTGAGAGCCAGGCTCGATGTCTCCCGCCGGCCGAGCATCGGCGACAAGGCCGCCGTAGTGCTCGAGGTGCTCGGCGAGTACGTGCGCGTCTGGTGGGGGCTGCGACGGGCCGGCCTGCAACCGACGCTCGACGCCGTGACCCGGCCGGAGGAACGGGACGACCCGCACGATCGTGTCGTCGCGGTGCGGATGGGGCGAGCCGTGGATCGCACGCTGGCGACGTTGCCGTCGGACTCCCGCTGTCTCATCCGGGCCGTCGTGCTCGCGCGGGTGCTGGGGCGCCGTGGCATCGGCAGCCGTGTCGTCCTCGGCGCGAAGGCGACGCCCGAGTTCTCGGCGCACGCGTGGGTCGAGCACCGCGGCGTGCCGTTGCTGCCTCATCGCGGCTATGCGGCCGGCAGGCTGACGGAGCTGTGATGAGCGTCCGCCGCCTCAAGCAGACCGCGATCTGGCGCGAGGCCGACGGCGAGGTCATCGCGATCGACGAGGGGCTGACCAACTACGTCAGCACGAACAGCACCGGAGCGCTGCTCTGGACCCGGCTGGCCGACGGCGCGACGCCCGACGAGCTCGTCGACCGGCTCGTCAGCACGTACGGGATCGACCGCGACCGCGCCGAGAGCGACGTCGCCGCCTTCATCGCCGATCTCGACGCGCACGGATTCCTCGAGGACTGAGCACGGGGCGACGGTGGCCGACGCTGGAGCGACGCCCGGCGAGGCGCAGGAGCACCGCCCCTTCACGGCTGCCGATCTCGCCGGCCCCGAAGACCGGCGGGGCCAGCTGCGGCGCACGCCCCGTCTCGCGGTCGAGGCCATGCGGCTCGTGTTCCAGGCGAGCCCGTCGAACACGATCACGATGCTGCTGTTCCAGGTGGCGGCCGGCGCCGGCGTCGCCCTCCAGCTCCTGATCGCGCGCGAGATCCTCGGGCGGCTCGTCGGCGTGACCCAGGGGGATGCCGCCGGCGACCTGTACCTGCCGCTGGCGTACTTCACCGCCGTCACCGTGGCGCTCGCCGCCGCGCGGGCGCTGTCCGAGCACCGGCAGCGGCTGCTCGGCGAGCTCGTCGGTCGCTACGCGTTCGACCGCATCGTCACGGCCGCCGCGCGCTCGGACTACGGCGCCTTCGAGACGCCGCGCTTCTACGACGACCTCCAGCGTGCGATGTCGTCCGGCGAGCTGCGGATCCTCGACATGGTCAACAGCGTGAGCCAGCTGACCGCGGCGCTCATCACCACGATCGGGATCGGCGCGGTGCTCTTCGCGCTCGAGCCGCTGCTGCTCGCGCTCGCGCTGGTGGCCGGCGTCCCCGCGCTGCTCGCCGCCGTGCACAACAGCCGGCAGAGCTACGTCTTCAGCTACGCGATGACGCCCGAGAGCCGCGAGCGCGCATACGTCCTCAGCCTGCTGACGAGCCGCAGCGCCGCCAAGGAGGTCCGCCTCTTCGGCCTCGCGGCCCATCTCTGGCATCGCTACGAGCTGCTGACGAACGAGCGCATCCGGCGGCTGCGCATCTTCCTCGCCCAGCGGCTCCGGATCTCGCTCGTCGGCTCGACCGCGAGCGCGATCGCGATGGCGATCTCGCTCGTCGCGCTCGTCGTGCTGCTGGATCGCGGCCGGCTGGGCGTCGCCGACGCGCTGACCGCCGGCGTGGCGATGCAGCAGCTCGCGACCCGCCTGACGGCGATCACCGGCGGCATCGCCAGGCTCGTCGAATCCGGCATGTTCCTGGACGACTACCAGGAGTTCGTGGCGCTCGCGCAGGCGAGCGGCGCACCTTCCGGCGCACGGCCGCGGGCGCGCGTCGCGGCGCCGGAGAGCGCGGTCGAGGTCGAGCTCGATCGCGTGTCGTTCACGTACCCGACACGGACCACGCCGGCGGTCGACGACGTGTCGCTCAGGATCGGCCCGGGCGAGGTGGTAGCGCTCGTCGGCCTCAACGGGTCGGGCAAGACGACGATCGTCAAGCTGATCAGCCAGCTCTACCGCCCGGGATCCGGCCGCGTGCTCTGGAACGGGACCGACGCCACGCTCGCGGATCCCGCTGACATCGCCTCGCAGATGACGGTGCTCTTCCAGGACTACCTCCAGTACCACCTCACGGCGCTCGACAACATCGTGTTCGGGCGCGTCGAGCGCGCGGGGACCCTCGACGAGGCGCGCGCCGCCGCCGAGCAGGCCGGCGCCGACGAGTTCCTCAGCCGCCTGCCCGACGGCTACGACACCCGCCTCGGGCTCCAGTTCCACGGAGGGCACGAGCTGTCCGTCGGCCAGTGGCAGCGGCTGGCGCTCGCCCGCGCCTTCTACCGCGGCGGCGGCCTGCTGATCCTCGACGAGCCGACCGCCTCGCTCGATCCGCGGGCGGAGCGCGACCTGTTCGTGCAGATGCGCACGCTCGCGCTCGGCCGCTCGGTCCTGCTGATCTCGCACCGCTTCTCGAACGTCCGGACGGCCGATCGCATCTACGTGCTCGACCACGGCCGCGTCGCCGAATCCGGCAGCCATGACGAGCTGATCGCGCTCGGCGGTCACTACGCCGAGCTGTTCAACCTCCAGGCCGCCGGCTACGCGAGCGATGCCGGCCGGCCGTCGTTCGGGTGAAAGGCAACCGTGAGGCGGGGTCGGCGGTGCCGGCGGGGTCGGTTTCCGCGATGCGCAACAGACCGCGGATTTCAGCCGGTTTCCAGGGCTCGCCCGGAGGGCCGGGGTTGTCTATGGGTCGTATAGCGACACTTTGCCGACCCGCCAGTTTCCTGAGTAAAGCCACCCGGGCGGCTGGCTTCCACGATGCGAAAACCCGCCCACCCTCCGGATCCTCCCTCAATGCCGAGGTTCGAACCGCCAACCCCGCCCGCCCTCGACGAAAGTCCGGTTTTGGGTCCGGTGGCTTGTCGACGACGGCGAGGCCTTGTATCTTGACGCCAAGTCATCCACGGAGGGAGCTGTCTTGAAGTACGAAGCACCGCGTCTGATCGTCCACGGGAGCGTTCACGCGCTGACTCTGCAGTCCTCGGGGAACGACGGCGAAGACCCGTGCCGGTTCAACGAGCCGCGCGACGAGTACAAGCAGACTGGCGCCGCCGACCTGATCCTCGGCCAGGCGAACCTCACGACCTGCGCCGTCACTTCGGCGTAGGCGCCCGCACCACCGCGCCCGCGCGCTCCGGGACCTATACGAACGTCGCGTTCCAGCGCCGGCCCGGCGCTGGTACGTTCGCACCGTGGTCCATGGAAGGAGTGGAATGCCGTACGAGGCACCCCGTCTCATCGTGCACGGCAGCCTGCACGCGCTGACGCTGCAGTCGTCGGGCAACGACGGCGAAGATCCGTGCCGGTTCAACGAGCCGCGCGACGAGTACAAGCAGACCGGCCCGTCCGACCTCATCCTCGGCCAGGCCAACCTCACCACCTGCACCGCGTCGCCTTAGGGAGTCGCACCTGCCGCGTAGGGGCCGTGTGTTCGCACAGGGTCCCTTCCGCGACGCACGGCCGTGGTCCGAGCGGGAAGATCTGAGAGCCCATGCCCGCGCCGGCGGCCACCGATCCCGGGCGCGGCGCGTACGGGATCCGCATCGAGGGCGTCGGGACCGCCGACGCGATGCTGGTGCCCGCGCAGCCCGGGTGGCCCGCCTTGCGACTGCTGTGCGAGGTCGGCGACCCCTCGGTGCCCCACGAGGCCGTCACCGATGAGCACGCGGTGCTGCGGCTCAAGACCGGAGGCCGGCTGGCGCTCGATCGCCGCGAGGGCGTCGCCCGCTACTGCGTGCCGAGAGTCCTGACCGACCACGACCTCGTGCACCCGTTCCTGGCGCCCGCGGCCGCCGTGGTCTCGCACTGGGCGCGGCGACTGTCGTTCCACGCCGGCGCGTTCGTGGCCGGCGGCGGCGTGTGGGGCGTGGTCGGCGATCGCGAGGCCGGCAAGAGCTCGACGCTCGCGTGGCTCGCGCTCAACGACCACGACGTGGTCGCCGACGACGTGCTCGTGCTCGACGGGCGCTCCGCGTTCACGGGCCCGCGCGCGATCGACCTGCGGGAGGAGGCCGCCGGCCGGCTGAGGGTCGGCGCGGCGCTCGGCGTGATCGGCGCGCGTGAGCGCTGGCGCGTCACCCTTCCGCAGATGGAGCCGCGGCTCCCGTTTCGCGGCTGGATGTTCCTCGCCTGGGGCGACCGCGTCGAAGCCCGCCGGCTCGGCGCCGCCGAGTGCATGCGCCACCTGCTGCTGAACGTGACGCTCCGCGTCGACGCGGCGAACCCGGCCGCCGTGCTGGAGCTCGCCACCTTGCCGGCGTGGGAGGTGCGCCGCCCGCGCGATTGGGAGCGACTGGGAGAGGGCGCCGAGTGTCTGCTCGAATTGACGCGATGACGACACACGCGCTCGCGCCGCTCGAGATCGCCACCGGCATCGTGTTCGGGCGCGACGCGCGCCGCCCGGCGTTCGGCCGCCGGTCGCCGGTCACGCCGCTCGCGGCGCTCGAGCGCGCCTTGATCCCCGCGCTGACCCGCGCGCCCTGCGTCGTGAGCTTCTCGGGTGGGCGGGACTCCTCGGCGCTGCTCGCGGTGGCCATGCGCGTCGCGCGACGCGAGGGCCTTCCGGAGCCGATACCGGCCACGCTGCGCTTCCCGGAGGCGAGCGACACGGACGAGGACGACTGGCAGGAGGAGGTCGTGCGCCGGCTCCGCTGCGGTGATTGGACGCGGCTCGAGTTCACGGACGAGCTGGACCTCGTCGGCCCGGTGGCGCGCCGCGTGATGGCGAGCGAGGGGCTGCCGTACCCCTACAACCTGCACCTGCTGCTGCCGCTGATGGAGGTCGGCCGGGGCGGGTCGTTCGTCACCGGGATGGGTGGCGACCAGGCCCTGTTCTCGGCCGGCCGGCCGCTCGACGTGCTCGCCCGGCGGGCGACGCCGGTGCCGCGCGACGGCGTCCGCATCGCCGCCGCGGCGGCCCCGCAGGCGCTGCGGCGGATAGCGCTCCGGCGCCGCGTCGGGCTCCACTTCCCGTGGATGAGCGAGGCCGGCAACGAGCGGCTCGCGCGCGGCTGGCTCGGCGAGGAGACGCGCCAGCCGCTGCGCTGGAACGCACGCCTGCGGGAGATGTGGCGCTCGCGCTTCATGCAGCTCAGCGTCGAGCGCATCGCGTCGCTCGCCCGCCACGCGGACGCGACGGCGTTCCACCCCTTCGTCGACCGCGGGTTCCTGGCCGCGCTGGCGGCGGAGGCCGGGGCGACCGGGTTCACAGACCGGTCGACCGCGATGGCGGCGCTCTTCGCCGACGATCTGCCTGAGCGCGTCGTCACGCGCGGCACGAAGGCTTCGTTCAACGACGTGCTCTGGAACCGCCACGCGCAGCGCTTCGCCGAGGGCCTGACCGCCGAGCGGCTCGGCCCGATCCTGCGGACGCTCGAGGTCGACGAGATCGTCGATCCCGACGCGCTGAGCGAGCACTGGCAGGCGCCGGCGCCGCTCGCGAACAGCTTCCTCCTCTTCCAGGCGTGCTGGCTCGCCGACACGAGCCGATGAGCGATCGCCTGCTCCGCGCCTACCGCGCGGCCACGATCCGCCGGCGCCAGGCGCTCAACCTGGCGAACGGGTGCTTCGACGGCTTCTGGCTCGGCCTCCTGGACCCCTCGCGACTCGCACGGCTGGACGAGCAGTTCTACCGCGAGGGACGTGACCGCGAGGACGGCCGGTCGTTCAGCTACCGCGACGAGGAGCACAACCTGAGCGGGCTGCGGGACTGGGAGGCCGCCGCGATAGACGCGCACTTCCCGGCCGGCGGCCGGGTGGTCGTCACGGGTGCCGGCGGCGGCCGCGAGGTCATCGCGCTGCTCGAGCGGGGCTTCGACGCGATCGGCTACGAGCCGAACGGCGCGCTCGTCGATGCGGGCACCGAGCTGCTGCGGCGGCTCGGCCATGCCGACGACCGCCTCCGCAGGAGCGAGCGCGACGCCTTCCCGGCGGACCCGCCCTCCTGCGACGCCGTCGTCATCGGGTGGGGCGCTTACATGCTGATCCCCTCGCGCCGGCGACGGCTGGCGCTGCTGCGCGCGGCCCGCGCGGTGCTGCCCGACGGCGCGCCGATCCTGTGCTCGTTCTTCGTCCGCAGCCCGGGCACGCGCTACTTCGACGTCGTCGCCGGCACCGCGAACCTCGTGCGGCGCGTCCGCCGCGCCGAGCCCGTCGAGGTCGGAGACACGATCGGCGAGAACTTCCTCCACAGGTTCACGCGCGACGAGATCGAGTCCGAGCTCGCCGCCGGCGGCTTCCGGCCCGTGCTGTACGAGCCCGTGCCCTACGGGCACGCCGTGGCCGTCGCCGCGCCGGTCACTTCAGCTTGACGCGCAGCGTCGTCGTGCGGGTGTTCCCGGCGGTGTCCGCGATCGTGGCGACGATCCGGACGTCGACGGCCGCGGCCCGCTTCAGCCGGCGGCGCGCCTGACGCGACAGCTTGAGTGTCAGGACGGTCTCGCCGGCCGCGATCTCGCGCTTCAGGGACGCGACCGCCACGGCGCCCGGCCTGGCCGTCGCGAGCCCCAGGCGGCGAGCGGTCGTGCGGGCGACGAGGACGCGTACCGAGACGGAGCCCGGCTCGTCCGTCGTCGCCGTCGTCCGAAGCCCGCGGCGCAGCGCCGCGCGCAGTCCCATTCGCGACGGCGCGCTCAGCGCGAGCACCGGAGCCGTCGCATCGGAAGGCGGCGGTGTGCCGGGTTCCGGCTCCGGGCCCGGCAGCGATGCCGGCGTGACGGTGATCCTGATCGATCCCGGCGCGGACTGGGCGCGCCGCTCGTCCATGGCCCGGAACGCCATGAGATCCTCGCCCGAGAAGCCCGCTTCGGGCGTGTAGGTCTGGGTCGCGAAGTCGAACGTCCCGTGCGCCGGCTCGGTCAAGATGACGACCTGGAACCGGTCGCCGTCGGCGTCCGTGCAGCGTGCGAACGGCACCTTCGCCGAGGAGCCCGCGGTGAAGCTGACCGCGACGTTGTCGCACACGGGCGCGCGATTGCCGAGATCGGCGGCGGCTTGCGCCGGGAGGGCGAGCATGAGCACCAGGACCCAGGCTACGAGCCGGGACGCTATCGCTGCGTCCTCGCTGCTCCAACCCGGCCGTGGGCGCCAACGCCTCAGAATTCCCTTAGTAGAGGAGAAACCGCTCAGCTAAGGGAAGACCTTAGTGGTGCGTAGCGGGAACGCGCCTAAACGAAGCGCCAGGTCTAACCGGCGGCGGCCTTGACCGCCGCGACGAGCCGCTCGCAGACCGCCTCGGCTTCTTCGGCGGTCGGCGCCTCGACCATCACGCGCACCAGCGGCTCGGTGCCGCTCGGCCGCAGCAGGACCCGGCCGCGATGCTCGAGCGCCGCGGACTCGGCCTCGACCGCCGTCCGGATCCCCTCGTCGCCCGCGAGCAGGGCCTTGTCGCGCACGCGCACGTTGACGAGCCTCTGCGGCAGCTTCTCCATCGCGTGGCGGTCGTGGAGGTCGCCGCCCTCCAGCCCCTCCAGGGCCAGCAGCGCGGCGGCGATGCCGTCGCCCGAAGGCACGAACTCCATGTCGATGATGTGGCCGGACTGCTCGCCGCCGAGGCGCCAGCCGCGCTCGCGCAGGGCCTCGAGCACGTACCGGTCCCCCACCGCGGCGGTGGCCACCTCGATCCCGGCCTCCGCCATCGCCTGGTGGAAGCCGTAGTTGGTCATCACCGTCACGGCGACGCCCGGCAGGTCGAGGTGCTTGGCGGCGAGCGCGATCAGCTCGTCCCCGTCCACGACGGCACCGGTCCGGTCCACGGCCAGCACGCGGTCGCCGTCGCCGTCGAAGGCGAAGCCGGCGTCGTGGCCGGCGATCGCGCCGATCAGCGCGTCGAGGTGCGTGGAGCCGCAGCCGGCGTTGATGTTGCGTCCGTCGGGCTGGTCGGCGATCACGTCGACGGCGGCGCCGAGGCGGCGGAAGATCTCGGGTGCGGCCTGGTAGGTGGCGCCGTTCGCGCAGTCGAGCAGGAACCGGCGGCCGGCCAGGTCGAGGTCCGCGAACCGCTCGTGGAGCGCCCGCAGATAGTCCTCCAGGGCGCCGTGGAAGCGGCGGACGCGGCCGACGCGGCCTTGCATGGGCTGCTCGAGCAGCGCCTCGATCTCGGCCTCGGCGGCGTCGTCGAGCTTGAAGCCGTCGCCACCGAAGAACTTGATGCCGTTGTCCTCGTACGGGTTGTGCGAGGCGGACAGGACGACGCCGAGGTCGAACGCGTACCGGCGGATCAGCAGCGGCGCGCCCGGCGTCGGAAGCACGCCGCCGAGCAGCGCCTCGCCGCCCGCGGCGGCGACGCCGGCGGCGACCGCCGCCTCCAGCATCTCGCCGGACTCGCGCGTGTCGCGCACGATCAGCACCCGCTCCGCGTCGATCCGCGCCGTCGCCGCGCGCGCGAGCGCGAGGACGAGCTCCGCGGTGAGGAACTCGCCCGCGACCCCGCGAACGCCGTCGGTTCCGAACAGGCTGCGGGTGGTGGCGGCCTGGGGAGCCGCCACGGCTAGCGCTTCGAGAACTGCGGCCGCTTGCGGGCCTTCTTGAGCCCGGCCTTCTTGCGCTCCTTCACGCGCGCGTCGCGCGTGAGGAAGCCGCGGCGCTTGAGCTCCGATCGCAGGTTGGGGTCGGCCTCGATGAGCGCGCGCGAGATGCCGTGGCGCAGGGCGCCGGCCTGAGACGAGACGCCGCCGCCGTGCATCGTCGCGACGACGTCCATGCGGCTCTCGTAGCCGACCTGCTCGAGCGGCTGGCGGATGTTGCGCTGAAGCGTGAAGCGCGGGAAGTGCTGCTCGAGCGAGCGCCCGTTGATCGAGTAGGCGCCGGTGCCGGGCTTGAGGATCACGCGCGCGACGGCGGTCTTGCGCTTGCCGGTCGCCGTGTAGCGGGCGCCGGCGGCGAGGTCGATCGCGGCGTCGGCGATCGGCTGCGGCTCGAGGTCCTCGGCCTCGTCGCCGTCCTCGACCGGCTCGTCCTCGTCGCCCTCCTCGCTCCAGCGCGACTCGCCGCGGTACACGTCGTCGCCCTCGCGGACGATGTCGACCTCGAGGTCGGCGCCGGGGATCTCGGGCTTGACCCGCGGGGTCGCCTCGATCGCCTCGACCTCCTCCGGCTCCGCGGCCGCGGCGGCGGGCGCCGCGGCGGGCTGCTCCGGCTCGGCGGCGGGCTCCTCCTCCTCGGCGGCGGGCGCCGGCTGCTCCGGCTCGGCGGCCGGCTGCTCCTGCTCGGCGGCGGGCTCCGGCTGCTCGGGCGTGACCTCCGGGGTCTCCTCGGGCTCGTTGGCGTCGGTGCGGTCTTCGGCGCTCAAGTCTTGATCTCCATCGGTTGCGGCTTCTGCGCCTCGTGCGGGTGGTCGGGCCCGGCGTAGACCTTGAGCTTGGTGATCTGCTTGCGGCCGAGGCGGTTGCGCGGGAGCATGCCGCGCACGGCGAGGCGGATGACCTCCTCGGGGCGGCGCTCGAGCATGTCGTTGAGCGTGCGCGTCTTCAGCCCGCCCGGATAGCCCGAGTGCCGGTGGTAGAGCTTCGTCTGGCGCTTGTCACCGGTCACCGAGATCTTCTCGGCGTTCACGACGACCACGAAGTCCCCGGTGTCGATGTGCGGCGTGTAGGTCGGCTTGCGCTTTCCGCGCAGGGCGTCGGCGATCTGGGTCGCCAGGCGGCCGAGCGTCTGGCCCTCGGCATCGACCAGCAGCCAGTTGCGCTCGCGGTCTTTGGGTGTGGCGACGTAGGTCTTCAAATCGCAGTCTGTGATCGTGGGCACGACGGCGCACGGCGGGGCCCGCGCGACGGCCGACCATGATAGCCGCAAGCCGCCGCCACCCGGCTCCGAGGCGCCGTCAAGCAGCGCTGACACCCGGCTCCGAGCGGCCGTCAAACAGCGCTTACACCCGGGTCCGACGAGCGGTCGCTCCGCTTTTGAGACGCGACCAATGTCCAGTACCAATCCCCGCACCGCTCGGTGATACTCGCCCTCGATTTCGTGCAACGTAGGGAAAGGTGATCGACCTTGGTGAAGCACTCGAGCCGTAAAGCGGTGGCGGCCGCTCTAGTAGCAACACTCGCCGCCGCGGCGCCAGCGCTCGCGGACGGCACGGAGACACTTGGCGACCCGAGCATCCCGATCGCCACCGGGACGGGTTCGGTCGTCGCCGGCGTCGGGACGCATGCGTTCCCCAACACCGCCACGGCGCTCAACTTCAACGTGCCCGCGGGCTCGCTGGTCAAGCAGGTGCTCGTGTACTGGGAAGGCCACGTGACGTGGCCGAACAACGCGCCCGACAACAACATCTCCATCAACGGCACGGCGACCCCCGGCACCCTGATCGGTGGTCCGACGAACTTCTTCTTCGCCGAGGACTTCTACACGTACCGCGCGGACATCACGGCGCGGAACGTGGTCTCGGCCGGCGCCAACAGCCTCACGGTGTCGGACATGAACTTCGGCACCGACTTCAATCCGCCCGGCAACGGCGGTGTCGGCGTCCTCGTGATCTACGACAACGGATCCGCGTCGAAGTTCATCGGCGTGAAGGACGGCAGCGATGTCGCCTTCAAGGAGTTCGTGGCGCCCAAGGACGCCACGGTCCCGCAGACGCTGAACTTCACGGGCGCCGGCTTCCAGCGCTCCGGCACGCTCAACATCATGGCCGCGAGCGTCTCGGGCCCTGACCTCGCGGGCCTGCGCGGCAACATCATCAACGGGACGTACAACACGGGCCAGACGTTCTCGATCGTCAACGGCCTCCAGAGCAACCAGGGCCAGGAGTTCGACGCGGCGAACTTCCCGATCACCGTGCCCGCCAACGCGACGTCGCTGACGCTGCAGATCGTGTCCGAGGGCGGCGTCCGTCCGGCCTCGCTGGACTGGATCACCGCCGCGGCCTCGATCGAGGAGCCGCCCCCGCCGCCGCCCGGCGGCCAGGGCTGCACCCCCGGCTACTGGAAGAACCACACCGAGTCGTGGCCTCCCACGGGGTACTCGCCCAGCCAGACGCTCGCCTCGGTGTTCTCGCCGACCGGCCTCGGCACCCTCGGCCCCAACACGCTCCTGCAGGCGCTGCAGGGCGGTGGCGGCTCGTCGCTGACGGCCAAGAAGCAGATCCTGATGCGGGCCGCCGTGGCCGCGCTGCTGAACGCCGCCCACCCGGGCGTGGACTACACCACGACGGTGGCCGCGCTCATCTCCGCGGTCAACGCGGCGCTCGAGAGCAACGACGCCGACACGATCCTCGCGCTGGCGACCAAGCTCGACAACGACAACAACGCGGGCTGCACGCTCAACTAGCGCGCGCGCCCTTCGTCCTCGCGACCGGCTCCGGCCGGTCGCGGGGACGTTTTTTTTTTCGTCACCCCATCGTCGCGGCGTCCGGCCGGCCCGGGCTTCGCGGCCCGGGCGTTTGCGTGGGGCGGAGGGTGTCGCCGACGCTCCCCAAACACGCGCTTCGCGCAAGGGCCGGATAGGTTTGGGGGGGCGGTTGCACCTCATCGTTCCGGTTGCCGCGGCGTCTGCACCGCGCTTCGCATTTGCCGTCCCTGCACCGGCGCACTGGATCGTGCTGTAGCTCGCTGCAGTCCACTCGCCAGCGCCGCACTTGACAGTGAGCAGCCCAGCATCGGCTCCCGAGCAGAGACGTCGGACTGTGCCCGCGGTGGTGCGGGCGCCGCCCCGATAAGAGCGGCGCCCGCCGCAGCGCTCACTCCGGGATCAGCGGGCAGACGAACCGCGTGCCGGTGTCCTCCAGCGACGACGCCTGCGCAATGACGTCGGCCGCGTTCGTGAGCTGCGTCGTGATCCCGTGGGCCGCGACGACCTTCCAGCGACCGCCGTTGTAGTCGCCGCTTCCGGGGGCGGCGTCCGAGACGCTCGCGCACGACGCGCAGTCCGGGAACACGTAGATCGTGTCGAACGATCCCCGGGCCGGCAATGCCGTCGGGGTTGCCACCGTCCGGTACGCCTGATCGAACGCGTAGATTGTTCCGCTCGGCGGCCCGAGCCCGTCCGCCGCGGCGCTCGCCGTCCATCCGAGCACGGCGACCGTAGCCAGCAGCGCGACAACCGAAACCTTCATAAAGCGCCTCCAACTCGTCGAGAACGCAACCCTTCTCCACGATTGTTCGTGCGCCCGGCCGGCACTGCAATTACAGATCGCTGAACGAGTGCCCGAGGCCAGAAGCAGGAGCGACTCCAGTGCCGTCCGCCGCCCAGCCGTCACCGGCATCGGGAACTGGGCCGCGTCGGCTTGGCCGCGCCGCAGCCCCTCGCCCGCCCCACCCTGCGAGCGGGCCGCGACGAGCCTGCGGCTATGGCCGGGAGCCGCGTCATCGCGTCGCGCAGCTGATAGCGACACGACTCTCGCGAAGACTCTCGGGACGCAGGCGGCTGCGCCCCGAGCAGTGCACCGAAGGGCGTGACCTCCAGTGCATCTGCTAGAGCGCGGTGATTGCCGCGAGGTTGGAGGGTTGGAGGGTGCTTTTCTGCGTCCGATCCGGTAGAACACTCGAGCGAAGGGCGTGATCTCCGCTGGTAGCCGTGACCGGCAACGGTCACCCGAACCCGACGGAGGTGAGATGGCTAAGGCGCGCGCGAGCGGTGCACGGTCGCTGTGCCCCGCGCCCTATCCGTGACCCGGGCCCGGTGACGGCCCGCGCCTGCAGGCGCGGCTGGACGATGCGGAAGTGGCGGGAACGTCGATGACCACGGGAAGGAGTTCGATGAAGCGCAAGGTCGGAGTGATCTTGGCCGCGGGTGTGCTCGCGCTCGTTGGAGCGGCGCCGGCATCGGCCGACCAGCCGCCGGGACAGCTGGGCTATGAGGGCCAGCCCGGCAACCAGGGCGGCGCCAGCGGCAACCCCGGCGGCGGTCAGCCGCCTGGGCTGCTCGGCTACGAGGGCCAGCCCGGCAACCAGGGCGGTCACTGACGAGACGATGCGGTTGCTTCCGGGGCGGCTGAAGCGTCCCGCTGGAGCAGACAGAATCGGATCGCCCGCGCGGCGGGTGCGCGGCGGATACTGGACGACACACGGAGGTAGGACCATCATGCTACGGAGCCGCAAGGCCGCAGCCACTTTCCTGGCCGCAGGAGCGATCTGCGTCGGGCTGGCGCCCACCGCGTTGGCTTCGCCGAGCCCGCCCACCAACGGCGGTAACGGCGCCGGACAGAGCGGACAGTGCACCGGCCCGCAGGACGACCGCCCGTCCTCCTGCAAGAGCCAGGGCGGACCCGGCAATCAGCCGTAGTCCGACCAGCAGTTGGTCGCCGGAGGGATGGAGGCACCCTCCGGCGACATCAGCCGAGCACCGAACCCCGGCCCCTGAGCGCATGCCGCCGCCACTCGACAAAGGAACAGTCCGGGGCGAGCGTCCGATGCCCCGCTCGCTATGAAGGACGGCCGGCGCTTCGGCCGCCCGCCGGACCCCTACCAGCCGCCGGCGAACGCCAACGGTGCGGGACTTACGCGACAACCAAGCCTGCTCGCGGCACTCTCGGCGGCGGTCGCGGGTCGCGCTCGCGCAGGCCGAAGAGCGCAAGCTGAGTTGGGGACTCCTGCTCGTCGACGCATGCCGGAAGCCCCGGCCGGCGCGCTCGCCGCTGGCAATACTTCGGACTCGTTGCCGGCCCCGGTTGGCTCGGGGGCGCAGCCGGCGGCGGGCACGAACGGGTGCAGGTGCGCCCTGGCGCTGGCAACCGACACCCCGGCCGCTAGGACCAGCGTTGCCACGATCAGTCCGGCTCCTCGCCTCATTTGCTCCTCTCGCGTGCCCGCGATTGCTCACCAGCTAATGCGGGCGGCCGCGACGACGGGCTTGGGCGGGCCGCTGTCGCGTCACGGTCGGCGCCTTGCTGCTTACCCGAGCGAGCCCTACTCACGGGCCTGGCACGCGTAGTCTTGCCGTCGTGGACGGCTACTTGGCGGTGGTCAGCAAGCGCGAGGTCCGCGATTACGCGGCGCGACCTTTGCCCGACGATGCGGTGCGGCGGATTCTCGAAGCCGGCCGCGTGGCCGGCAGCTCGAAGAACCGCCAGGCGCGACGGTTCGTCGTGCTGCGCAATCCGGCCCTGGTGGAGCGCGCGGCGCAGGCTGTGTACGCACCGAGCAACCTGCTCGGCGCGGCGCTCGCGGTCGCCGTTGTCACCCGCGGGAAGGGTCCGGTCGGCTTCGACGCGGGGCGCGCCGCGCAGAACATGATGCTTGCGGCATGGAACGACGGGATCGGGTCGTGCCCGAACGGCGTCGCTGATCCTGACCGCATGCGCGACGTCATTGCACATGCGGCCGACGAGCAGGTGATGACCGTCCTGTCGTTCGGCTACCCTGCCCGTCCCCGCAATCCGGAGCGGCGCTCAGCAGATGATTGGATTGCGCGCGCGAACCGACTTCCGCTCGAGCGAGTCGTCGAGGAGCATAAGTAGGCGTTGCGCGCCTCAGCGACGCGCTGCGTTGGACGCGGACAGAAGATGTGGCGGGTCGAGCCTGACCGCCAAGAAGCGGGAAAGGCAGACCAGACACGCCCTCAGCGTAAGCCGACGTGAGCGACCCCGTTGCGTCGCCCGCGCCGCGGACGGGAGGTGAGGATGGCGTCGCGACCCGACAGGCAGGCGGCGCTGAGCTCGCCGGCCTGCCGGGCGCTTGATGCGACGGATCTTGGGAGGTGCGGAGCGGGCTAGGAGGCGCCCGCGAGACGCTCGACGCCCATCTCCTCGATGGTGCGCCGGAGGCCGTCCCGGAGGTCGACCCGCGGCTCCCAGCCGAGCAGCTCGCGCGCCAGGGTGATGTCGGGCTGGCGGACCTTCGGGTCGTCGATCGGGAGCGCCTCGTAGACGATCTCCGACCGCGAGCCCGTGACCTCGATCACGGCCTCGGCCAGCTCGAGCAGCGTGAACTCGTTCGGGTTGCCGATGTTGACGGGGTGGTGGGTTCCGGACTCGGCGAGGCGGATGATGCCGTCGACGAGGTCCGAGACGAAGCAGAACGACCGCGTCTGCGACCCGTCGCCGAACACGGTGATCGGCCGGTCCTGCAGCGCCTGGCGCAGGAACGTCGGGATCGCCCGCCCGTCGTGCGGGCGCATCCGCGGCCCGTACGTGTTGAAGATCCGCACGATCGCCGTGTCCACGCCCTGCTGGCGGTGATAGGCCATCGTCAAGGCCTCGGCGTAGCGCTTGGCCTCGTCGTAGACCCCGCGCGGACCGATCGGGTTCACGTGCCCCCAGTAGGACTCCGGCTGCGGATGGATCTGCGGGTCGCCGTACACCTCGCTCGTGGAGGCCACCAGGAAGCGCGCGCGGTGCAGCTTCGCGAGGCCGAGCGCGTGGTGGGTGCCGTAGGAGCCGACCTTGAGCGTGTGCAGCGGCAGCCGCAGGTAGTCGATCGGCGACGCCGGCGACGCGAAGTGGTAGACGAAGTCCACCGGCTCGTCGACGAAGAACGCGTCGATGATGTCCGCGTGCAGGTGACGGAACTCCGGCACGCGGAGGTGCTCGATGTTGGCGAGCGAGCCGGTCTCGAAGTTGTCCACGCAGATCACGCGATGGCCGCGGCGCAGGAGCTCGTCGCAGAGATGCGAGCCGAGGAAGCCGGCGCCGCCGGTGACAAGGGAAGTCGGCATCAGATGCACACCACCTCGACGTCCTGGCCGAGCTTCGCGAGGATCCCGCGAACCTCGTCCGCGTAGATCGGGTTCGCGAGCACGACGACGTCCGGTTCGTAATCGGGCAGGGACTCAGGACCGACCACGGGCGTGGCCGAGCCGGGAAGGTAGGAGCCGTGCTTGCGCGGGTTGACGTCAACCGCGCCGTCGACGGCGCCGGGCGAGGGCAGGGCGTTGAGGAGCGTGACGCCCTTGGCGCCGGCGCCCCAGAGCATCACGCGGCGGCCCGCGGACGTGATCTCGTCGACCTGGCGCCGCCAGTCCGCGACGGCGTCGCGGTAGCTCTCGGCGAAGTCCTGGGCCGAGGCGTGCACGCGGTCGACCTCGTCGCCGTGCGGCTTCGAGGCCGCGCCCTCGACGGCGCGGGCCTCGATCCAGAGGTACTGGTCGCCGAACGCCGTGCCGATGTCGAGCACCTCGAAGCCGGCACGCTCGAACAGCGTGCGGAGCGACGCGGCCGTGAACGTCCCGACGTGTGCGTAGATCAGGTCCCAGACGACGCCGTGCTCGAGCTGGTAGTCGCCGTTCGGGACCTCGAAGTAGAGAGCCGTGCCACGGCCGGGCTCGAGCGTGCGCCGCAGCGAGCGCAGCAGCTCGAGCGGCTGCTCGACGTGCTCGAGCACGTGCCGGCAGCAGATGAAGTCGGCCGGCTCGTCGGTGAGATTCGCCTCGGAGTAGTACTCGCGATGGATCGTCACCGGGCCGTCGCGCTCGGGGCCGACGTAGCTGGGATCGAAGCCGGTGCCGGTGTTCCCTCCGGCCGCGCAGAGCCGGCGCAGGAAGTCCCCCTGCCCGCAGCCGAGCTCCACCACATGGCGACCACGCAGGTCGTAGCGCTCCACGAGCCGCTCGGCCAGCGCTTCCGCGTAGGCCTCGAACGCGACCGAGTGGTGCAGCGAGTTCTCGTAGTCCCCGTCGTAGTCGACCAGCGAGGGGTCGAACGCCAGGTTCCAGATGAACCCGCAGCCTTCGCAGAGGCCCAGGCGCAGGTCCCCGCGCGAGGCGTCGCGCGCCGCGCCGGGGCTGCGATGCAGGACGTTCACCTGCACGGCGACGCCCTCGATCTCCACGAAGGGTCCGTCCACGCGCGTGCCGCAGACGGGGCACGCGTGCCCCGTCTGCGATCGCGCTGTCTCTTCGTCGGCCACCGATCTCCCGGTCAGCTCGTGGGCTGGAAGACGAGCTCGCCCGCGCGAGCGGACTCGTCGTCGTAGCGCGCGATCACGTCCTCGGGGAGCTGCTCGAAGTCCGACCCGCGCTTGAAGTCGCGCAGCGACGTGCCCGTGCAGCGGCTGTCGAGGTTCGGCGCGCTGCGCCCGGCCTCGAGGTCGGCGCGGTTCACGGTCCGGAAGTCGATGCTGTAGCGCGCGCGGCCCGACGTGTTCGGCACCGTGGAGTGCAGGTGCGCGGCCGAGAACAGCACGATGCTGCCGGCCGGCGGCACCAGCCGCAGCTCGGGCTGGAGGTGCTCGAGCGTCTCCTCGGGCTTCGGCTGCTTGCGGGTGTCGGACTTGATGTGCTGCGCGGCGCCCTTGCGGCCGACCGCGTTCCACTCGTAGTAGTTGAAGTCCGCCGACCCGTTCTTGATCTCGTGGTCGAAGTAGTACGGGTGGAACGCCATCGAGCTCTCGGACTCGATGTCGTAGATCGGCAGCCACCAGTTCAGCTGCGCCATCGGGGCCGAGTACCACGTGTCGCGGTGCGGGTGATGGGCGTAGCCGACGCCCGAGGTGAGGTAGCCGTCGCTCGTCACCATGCGCAGCCGCGGGACGTCGATGTACGTCTCCTCGAGGTCCGCGCCGAAGTCCTCGACGACGGCCTTGAGCAGGCGCTTCGTCGTGTCGTTGTGGATGAAGCCCGGCTTGAGCGGCGCGCAGATCTCGACGTAGCGCTCGACCGGCATCTCGTACTGCGCCGTCAGCGGATCGACGTCCTCGAACGCGGTCTCGATCATGTCGCGCGCGTGCTCGATCAGGGCCAGGGTGCTCGGCCGCGGGGCGAGCACGACGAGCTGACCCGCGTAGAGGCGCTCACGCCGCGTGGCGTCGTCCACGCTCGGGTCGAAATAGACGGTGTTCACGCCGTGTCCTCCAGGGGATTCGAAACTTGAGGGGTGCACCTTCCCGCGACGCGATCGTAGTTGGGGCCGCCTGGACCCCACCCACCCGATCGGTCAGTCATCGCGCGTTGACCGACTCTGTGACGCCGTCCGCCCTCGATGCATATACTCCCGCGCGTTCACGACACGGCCGAGTCCGCCTAGGGACAGGCGGAGCGGGGGAACCGTTGTTCTGGGGCGAATCCAGGCACTGCCGCCTGGTAGCGCTGTGCGTTGCGCGAGCCCGTCAGCTAACCCCGTAGGCCTGACATCCACAGGAGCAGATGGGGCGCAATCGGGGGATTGGCGTACGCGGTCGTTGGCGTGGTGCGAGCTGCGCCGGGCTGGCCGTCGCGTTGCTGTGCGCCCTCTCCGGCCCGGCCGCCGGGCAGACGGGCGGCGCCGAGCACGCGCCGGCGCCGGCCGCTCCGCCGCTGTCGTCGCCGCCGCCCGGCGTCAAGCTGCGCAAGCCGTCGGTCGTGACGTCGTGGCGCTGCCGTGCCGACTGCGTCGACGCCCGCAGCCCGCGGACCGGCTCGCTGCTCCGCCTGCGCGGCGTGCGCCTGGGCCGCACGTACGAGGTCACCTTCCTCGGCGCCGACGGCCCCGACGACGACGTCGCCGTCGCCCCGCTGACGCGATCGCGCAAGCGCGCCGACGTGCGCGTGCCGATCGCGGCCGTGAGCGGCCCGATCATCGTCTCGGACCGCGACGGGCAGCCGTCCGCCGCCACGGCGGCGCTGCAGGTCCAGGCGGCGTCCGCGAGCACCGAGCCGGCCGTCGAGGTCGCGGTGACCGCCCGGCGCGCCTACGTCGACGCGGCGCGCCCGGCCAAGGTGGTCTACGTGGTGCACGGCGGGTCGGCCGCGCAGGTGACGATCGAGCTCGTGCGCGCGAGCGACGGCGTCGCCGTCGCGAGCTGGAGCGGGGTCGACGTGCCGCCCGAGGTGCCGCAGGCGCTGACCTGGGACGGCACCGTCGACGGCAAGATCCAGCCCGCCGGGCGGTACTCGTTCCGCGTCGCCGCCGACGTGGCCGGCGCTCGCGCGGTGACCGCGCAGGACCAGCCGAACCCGGCCGCCTTCGACTTCCTCGACCACCAGTTCCCGATCCGCGGCCCGCACGGCTACGGCGAGTTCGCCGCGACGTTCGGCGGCGGGCGCGGGCACCAGGGGCACGACGTGTTCGCCGCCTGCGGGACGCCGCTCGTGGCCGCGCGCGGCGGCGTGGTCAAGTTCAAGCAGTACCACGGCGCCGCCGGGCACTACATCGTCATCGACGGCGTGCGGACCGGCATCGACTACACCTACATGCACCTGCGCGAGGCCGCGCTCGTGGACGCCGGCGACCGCGTCCGCACCGGCCAGCTCATCGGCTACGTCGGCCAGACGGGCCGGGCCAGCGGCTGCCACCTCCACTTCGAGATGTGGAGCGCGCCCGGCTGGTACGACGGCGGCAGCCCGTTCGACCCGCTGCCGTCGCTGCTGGCCTGGGACAAGACGAGCTAGATGACTGATTCCGCGGAATCAATCATCTAACGCCGGCGGCGCCGCGCCTCGATCCGGTTGAGCACGAGCACCATCAGGACGCCCGCGAGGACGCCGCCGACGATCCCGGGCAGCCAGTCGCCCCTGAAGCCCATCCCGCCCGCGTAGAGCACCGCGACGAACGCGCCGGCCACGATCTTGGCCGGCAGCGACAGGCCGGGGCGAGGCTCCGGCTCGGGCCGCGGCGCGTGGTCCCAGGGCGTCTCGCGCCGGGGCGGCTCGTCTACTCCCACTCGATCGTGCCCGGCGGCTTGCTCGTGATGTCGAGCACCACGCGGTTCACCTCGCGGATCTCGTTGATCATGCGCGAGGCGATCTGCTCCAGCAGGTCGTACGGCAGGCGCGCCCAGTCGGCCGTCATCGCGTCGTCCGACGTCACCGCGCGGATGGCGACCACGTAGCCGTAGGTCCGCTCGTCGCCCTGCACGCCGACGGTCCGGATGTCCGGCAGCACGCAGAACGACTGCCACAGCTCGCGGTAGAGGCCGGCCCTGCGGATCTCGTCCTGGAGGATGTAGTCGGCGTTGCGCAGCGTGTCGAGCCGCTCCTTCGTGGCCTCGCCGCCCACCACGCGTATCGCCAGGCCGGGGCCCGGGAACGGCTGGCGCCAGACGAGCCGCTCGGGCAGCCCGAGCTCGGCGCCGACGGCGCGCACCTCGTCCTTGAACAGCGCGCGCAGGGGCTCGACCAGCTCGAACTCGAGGTCCTCGGGCAGGCCGCCGACGTTGTGGTGCGACTTGATCGTCGCCGCCCCATGGCCGCCGCCGGACTCGATGACGTCCGAGTACAGCGTGCCCTGCACGAGGTAGCGGGCTTCGCCGATCCTGGCCGCCTCCTCCTCGAAGACGCGGATGAACTCGGCGCCGATCGCCTTGCGCTTGGCCTCCGGCTCGGACAGGCCTCCCAAGCGCGCGAGGAAGCGATCCTCGGCGTCGACCGCCACCAGCGGCACCTTGAAATGGTCGCGGAAGGCGGCGATCACCTGGTCGCCCTCGTTCTTGCGCATCAGCCCGTGGTCGACGAACACGCAGGTCAGCTGGTCGCCGACCGCCTTGTGGACGAGCAGCGCCGCCACCGAAGAGTCGACGCCGCCGGACAGGCCGCAGATGACGCGCCCGTCGCCGACCTGGGCGCGGATCGCCGCCACCTGCTCGTCGATGATCGAGGCCGGGCTCCAGTCGCGCTCGCAGCCGCACACGTCCGCGAGGAACGTAGTGAGGATCTGCTGCCCGTAGGGCGTGTGCACGACCTCGGGGTGGAACTGGATCCCGTACAGGCCGCGCTCGAGGTCCTCGACGGCGGCGACCGGCGACTCCGTCGAGCTGGCCAGCGCGGCGAAGCCGGGCGGCGCCTCGTACACGGTGTCGCGGTGCGACATCCAGCACGACTGCTCGGCCGGCGTGCCGGCCAGCAGGCGGCCGGGCCGGCTCACCGTGAGCGTCGAGCGGCCGAACTCCCCCACCTCGGCTCCCTCGACCCGCCCGCCGAGCGTGAGGACGAGCGCCTGCATGCCGTAGCAGATGCCGAGCACGGGGATGCCGAGCTCGAGCAGCTCAGGGTCGAGCCGCGGGGCGCCGGGCGCGTAGACCGACGCCGGGCCGCCGGACAGGATCAGGCCCTTCGGCGCGCGGCGGCGCACCTCCTCGGCGCCCACGTGGTGCGGCAGCAGCTCGCTGAACACGCCGAGCTCGCGCACCCTGCGCGCGATCAGCTGCGAGTACTGGCCCCCGAAGTCGAGCACCAGCACCTCGTCGTGCGCGACCGCGCGCTCGAGCGCGAGCTCCTCGACCGGCTGGTCGGCGACGACCCCGGACCCGTGGCCGCGGCTCACGAGGTCGTCGGTCGCGGCGTCAGTCCGCGACAAGCGCGACCGCTCCGCCCGTCGCCGCCATGCCGATCTGCTGCTCGCGCTGGAGCTGCTTGCCCTCGGTCTGGAGCGCCGGGGCGACCAGCAGCTCGGCCCGGTTGAACTCCGCGATGTCCTGGTAGCCGCAGGTGGCCATCGAGGTCCGCAGCGCGCCCATGAGGTTGAACGTGCCGTCGTTCTCGCGCGCCGGGCCGGTGACGATCTCCTGCAGCGAGCCGTTCTGCGTGGTCTTCACGCGCGCGCCGCGCGGCAGCGACGGGTGGAAGGTGGCCATGCCCCAGTGGTAGCCGTGGCCGGGCGCCTCGTAGGCGCGCGCGAGCGGCGAGCCGATCATCACCGCGTCGGCCCCGCAGGCGAACGCCTTCGCGACGTCGCCGCCGTTGCGCATCCCGCCGTCGGCGATCACGCGGCAGTACTCGCCGGTCTCGAGCATGTGCTGCGAGCGGGCGGCCGCCACGTCGGCGATCGCCGTGGCCTGCGGGACGCCGATGCCGAGCACGCCGCGCGTCGTACACGCGGCGCCCGGGCCGACGCCCACGAGCACGCCGGACGCGCCGGTGCGCATCAGGTGCAGGGCGGTGGAGTAGCTGGCGCAGCCGCCGAGGACGACGGGCACCGGCACCTCGCGCACGAACTCCTTGAGGTTGAGCACGTGCCCCTGGCTGGAGACGTGCTCCGCGGAGATCACCGTGCCCTGGATGACCAGGATGTCGAGCCCCGCGTCGAGCGCGATCTCGTGCCAGCGCTCGACCCGCTGCGGGGTCAGCGAGGCCGCCGCCACGACGCCGTGCGACTTGATCTCCTGGATGCGCTGCGCGATCAGCTCCTCCTTGACCGGCTCCAGGTAGATCTCCTGCATCTCGCGCGTCGCCTCCTCGCGGTCCAGCGAGGCGATCCGCTCGAGCAGGGCGTCGGCGTCCTCGTACCGGGTCCAGATGCCCTCGAGGTTCAGGACGGCGAGGCCGCCCAGCTTGCCGATGATGCCGGCGGTCTCGGGCGAGACCACGCCGTCCATCGCCGAGGCGAGCAGCGGCAGCTCGAACCGGTAGGGCCCGAGCGTCCACGTGATGTCGACGTCGTCGGGGTCGCGCGTGCGGCGCGAGGGGACGATGGCGACATCGTCGAATCCATAAGCGCGGCGCGCCTTCTTGCCGCGACCGATTTCAACTTCCATTCGTGAATCCTAGGGCCGTGAGCGGACGATTCCGCCCAGGCTAGCCAACCTCGGCCGGTAATTCCGGACGTTCGACCTGGATCTCGCCGAGCAGGCGCTGGACGCGGTCGGGATCCACGAGGCCGGCGCCCAGGTGCTGGGTCGACTCGGCGCCGCAGGCGACGCCGTAGGCGAGGCACTCGGCGGTCGGCTTGCCGGCGTAGCGCGCGCTGGCGAACCCGGCCAGGAAGGCGTCGCCCGAGCCGACCGTGGCGCGCGGCTCGATGGCGCCCGGCGGCACCAGAACGCGGTAGAGGCACCGCTCGCCGTTCGGCTCCTCGGGCGGCGTCTGGGCGAAGCAGCCGTCCGGCATCGTCATGATCGCCTCGCGGGCGCCGAGGCCGACCATCTCGCGCACGGCGATGATCCGGTCCTCGTCGTCATTGAACTCGTGGCCGACGAGCTCCTCCGCCTCGAGCACGTTCGGGGAGACCACGTCCGGCTCGGCGCGAACGGCGCGGCGCAGCGGGTCGCCGTCGGTGTCGACCAGCGTGGCGACGCCCAGGCGGCGCAGCTCGCGGATCAGCCGCGCGTAGATGTCGATGTCGACCTCGCGCGGGAGCGAGCCCGCGAACAGGCACATCGACGCGCCCTTGGCCAGGTAGAGCAGCTTGTCGACGAACAGCTCGGTCTCCTGCTCGGAGACCTTCGGGCCGCGCTCGTTGATCTCGGTCTGCTCGCCCGTCGTGGGGTCGATGACCGCGGTGTTGGTGCGCGACTCCTCGCGGATGCGCACGAAGTCGCTGAGCACGGAGAGCTGGGTCAGCTGGTCGACGATGCGGGTCCCGGTCGGGCCGCCCGTGAAGCCGGTGGCGATGACCGGAGCGCCGAGCGTCTTCAGCACGCGCGCGACGTTGACGCCCTTGCCGCCCGGCATGGTCGTCTGCTCCACCGTGCGGTGGCGGCGCCCGAGCCGGAAGTTCGGCACGGAGAGCGTCTTGTCGATGGCCGTGTTGAGCGTGACCGTGATGATCATGCGGTCCGGGCCTCCTCACGTGCCCGCCTGGAGTGCGGTCCGCGGGGTCGCCGCCGCCGCCGTGCCAACAGCACCGTACCGCCCAGGACGGCGAACGCGAGCACCACGCCGATCGGCGTGCTGAACCAGGACTTCGTGCGCTGCGCCAGATCCGCCTTCGAGACGTCCGTCGCCGCGACCAGCGGGACGGTCCCGATCCGCTCGCCGTCGTAGAGCACCTCGGCCTCGCCGAGCTCGGTCCCGGCCGCGATCGGGCCCTCGACCTCGGGCGGCCAGCTGACCGGCTCGACGGTGACGCGGTCGCGCCGCCCGTCGGGCACCACGGTGCGCCGGTGGTTCGGCCCGACCACGAGCTCGACCTCGGCGCCGCGGCGGTGACGGATCGGCACGCGGACGCCGACGCTGCGGCCCTCGGGCGCCGCCGTGATGCGCTGGAAGCGCCGGCGGCCCCAGGTGAGCAGGGCGAGCGAGTCGGCGTCGCGGGCGCGCTCGCTCGGCGTGCCCAGCACCGCGGAGACGACCTGGACCCCCTCGTGGCGGCCGGAGCCGACGAGGACGTAGCCGGCGCCCAGCGTGCGGCCGGTCTTGACGCCGTTGATCCAGCCGGTCGTGCGCACGAGCCGGTTGCGGTTGGCGAACGTGCGCGGGTGGTCGCCGGTGGTCAGCGTGACGCTCGGCTTGTTCACCGTGCGGCGGAAGAACGGCTTCGTGCGCAGCAGCGTGGCCAGCGTCACGAGGTCGCGCGCGCTCGAGTAGGCGCCGGGCTCGTCGAGCCCGACCGGGTTGCGGTAGCGCGTGTTGGTCAGCTCCAGCTCGCGCGCGCGGCGGTTCATCAGCCGCACGAAGCGGCGCTCGGAGCCGGCCACGCCCTCGGCCAGCGCCATCGCCGCGTCGTTGCCGGACTCGGCGAGCAGGCCGCGCAGCAGGTCGCGCACGCTCATCCGCTCGCCCGGCAGCAGGCCGATCTTGGACTCGGCCATCGCGGGCCGGTAGTCCGACGCCCGGAAGCGGGTGTCGAGGTCGGCGCGCTCGAGCGTCAGCAGCGCGGTCATCAGCTTCACGGTGGAGGCGACGGGGCGGCGCTGCGTCGGCGGCCCGCTCGCAGGCGACCTCGCCGGTCGTGACCTCGACGACGATCGCGCTCGGCGCCTCGATGGTGGCCGGGCAGTCGCGCGCCGCGGCGACGCCTGGCGCGAGCAGCAGGACGAAGGCGGCCGCCAGGACGGTCGCCGTGGCGCGTGCGGCGCTCACTGCCTGAGCCGGATCCGCTGGCCGGGGCGGAGCGTCTGCGGATCGATGTCGGGGTTCAGGCGCAGGATCTGCTCCAGCGGGACGCCGGTCTCCTCGGCGATCGAGGACGGCGTGTCGCCCTCCTTGACGCGGTAGCGCCGCGGGCCGCGCCGCTCGGCGGTCGCGGTCGCCGTCGGCCGGGCGTCGGTGGCGCCGGCGGGGGCGCCGTTCCCCTCGGAGCTCGTCTGCGAGGACTGCACGACCATGTAGAGGGCGAGACAGAAGGCCAAGAGCGCGAGCGGCGCCAGGAAGCGCGCGGGGCTGCGATGGGCCATCGACGGCGATTCTAGCGGCGCTCCGGGCGGCTTCCGACCGGGTGTCAGGCAAGCGCCCAGGCGACTTCCCGCAGCCGCTCGGTGGCGGCGCGGGCGGCTGCCGGCGGATCCTGCACGCTGTCCTCGTACGCGTGCGCGATCGATCGCGACGCGGTGACGAGGCCGCCGGCCTTGCCGGGGGCGAAGGCGGGCGCGAGGTTCGCGACGTCGCCGCCCTGGGCGCCGACGCCGGGGAGCAGGAACGGGGCGTGCGGCATGAGCTCGCGCATGCGGGCCAGGTGCTGCGGGGCGGTGGCGCCGGTGACGGCGCCGACGTCGGCGAGGCCCGACTCGCTGCGCTGGCCGAGCTCGGTAGCGAGCCGCGCCAGGCGCTCCCACAGCGGCTCGCCGGTGGCGAGCGGCAGGTCCATCAGGTCGGCGGCGCCGGGGTTGGACGTCCGGACGAGGATGAACACGCCGGCGGCCTGCCGTCGCGCGCCGTCGACAAGCGGGGCGAGCGCGTCGCGGCCGAGCAGCGGGTTGGCGGTCAGGGCGTCGACGCCCAGTCCCGGGACGGGGCCGAACGGCGAGGGGGTGCTGCCCGTGAGGGCCTGGGCGTAGACGGCGGCGGTGACGGGGACGTCGCCGCGCTTGCCGTCGGCGAGCACGAGCAGCCCCGCCGCACGGGCGTGCGCGCAGACGGCCTCCAGCGCGAGCGCGCCGGCGAAGCCCAGCCGCTCGAAGCAGGCGAGCTGCGGCTTGGCGGCCACGCAGGCCGGGCCGGCGGCCTCGATCAGCGCCAGCGAGTGGGCGAGCACGGCGGCCGCCGCCTCGAGCGCGGCCGGCTGCGGCTCGGGCGCCGAGGCGCCGGTGACGTCGCGCGCGATCTCGTGCGCGGCGGCGAAGCCCTCCGCCAGGTCGGCGCGGGCCTGCGAGGCGCGGTCGAGCGCCCCGGGCCAGAGCCGGGCGGGATCGGGATCGATCCCGAGGACGATCTGCGATTCGCGCGCCGCGACGGCGGCGGTGAGGCGATCGCCGAAGTTCCGGGACGCCGGGCCGGGCGCCGGCGACCCATCGCCGGCGCCCGACACAGAGCTGTCGTCGCCGGCTACTTGACGGCCTTCTTGAGGCCCGACCCGGCGGTGAACCGAGGAACGCGGCTGGCGGCGATGGTCATCGTCTCGCCCGTGCGCGGGTTGCGGCCCTCACGGGCGCCGCGCTGCGCGACGTGGAACTTGCCGAAACCGGTGAAGCTGACTTCCCCGCCCGACTTGAGCTCGTCCTCGATCGTGCCGATGACGGCATCGACGGCAGCACTCGCGTCCTTCTTGCTCAGGCCGCTCTGAGCAGCGACCTTGTCGACGAATTCCGACTTGGTGGTCATGAAGCTCCTCCTTGTTCCCACGGCAGCCTGCCGCGGGATCTGGATGACGCGGGCGAACTTAACAGCGACATCGGACGCTCCAGAGCCAAATAGGGCCGTTTTCCCGCAATTTGCGGGTTTCGGGGGTGCCTATTCAGTCGCCCGAACGACGCTGGGACGCGGAGATCAGCCGCTCCGCGGCCTCCAGCACGGCCTGCGCGACGGGGTCGTCACGGTCCAGCGTGCGGGCGTGGCCGCCACGATCCGTGACCACCACACGCGGCTCGCGGGCGGCCTTCCGGCGGGCCAGGCCGGCCGCCACGGCACCGACGGCGCCGCGCGGGCGGGGGGCGGTCGGCTTGCGTGGGAGGCGCGGCATTCAGCGGGCCCCTGCGGCGGGGTCGGCCGGTGCCGACCGGCGGTCGTCGCGGATCACCGTCCGGCTCCTGCGAGGTCGCCCAGGACCAGCCTGAGGTCGTAGCGGATCAGCGAGGGGAGGGCGAAGCGGCCCACGACGACGGCGATCGCGTGCCGCTCGTCGCGCGCGGCGTAGACGCCGCCCTCGGCGGTCGTCACCTGCAGCTCGCCGGCGTCGCCGGCCGCCTCGAGCATCTCGCGCGCCGGGCCGGCGAGGGCGTCGGGCCCCGCCAGCAGCGCCCCGTCCGGCGCCAGCACCACGCCCGCCCGGATGTCGGCCGACAGCTCCCGCAGGTAGTCGAGCGCCAGCTGCGGGGTGAGTGGCGGAGCAGGGCTCATGGCCGTCGGCGAGAATAGCCGCGTGGTGGTTCCTCCGGTGAGTCCGTGTGCCCTTGGGCGTTCGCCGGCGTCGCCTGGCAAGGACGCAGGAGTCGTGGCGTGGCCCTGCCACACGAGACTCCGAGGACGCCGGCAGGCGGCGATCAGCGAACGATCCAAGGGTGCGCGGCCTTACCGGAGGGGCCGCGTGGTGGTTCCTCCGGTGAGTCCGTGTGCCCTTGGGCGTTCGCTGGCGTCGCCTGGCAAGGACGCAGGAGTCGTGGCGTGGCCCTGCCACACGAGACTCCGAGGACG
The DNA here is from genome assembly GCA_963844405.1 of uncultured Solirubrobacteraceae bacterium. Classification (GTDB taxonomy): domain Bacteria; phylum Actinomycetota; class Thermoleophilia; order Solirubrobacterales; family Solirubrobacteraceae; genus DASSUW01. The sequence continues at coordinate 41,405 of CAWJNZ010000001.1, forward strand.
CCGGCAGGCGGCGATCAGCGAACGATCCAAGGGTGCGCGGACTTACCGGAGGGGCCACTAGTGCCGCTGTCCCGCATCGCGTGGCTCGTGACCGTCGTGCTGTGCGCGGTCGCGGCCCTGATCCTGCTGCTGTCCGACTACTACGGCTACGCCGGTGTGGTCTTCGCGGTCGCTCTGGCGGCGGCCATCAATCTGCGCTGACCGGATCGGGCCGCACGCGGTCGGCCGGCTCGAGGTGGATCAGCACGTCGGCGCCGCCCGGCAGGCGCCCGGCGATCCTGTCCTGGAGCGCGTGGGCGGTGCCGTGGGCGTCCTCGAGCGAGGTGCCGGTGCGGAACTGGAGGTGCAGGTCGACGTAGCGGCGGGCTCCGGCGCGGCGCGTGCGCAGCTGGTGGTAGCCGACGATGCCGCGGTCCGAGAAGCCCTCGATCGTCTCGCGGATGGCGGCGAGCTCGGCGTCGGGCAGCGCCTCGTCGACGAGCACGCCCCACGCCCGCGCGACGATCCGCAGGCCGGTCACGACGATGGCGCCCGCGATCACGAGCGCCACGACCGGGTCCAGCCACTCGGCGCCGGTGAACTGCACGAGCGCGAGGCCGACCAGCACGCCCGCGGAGGTGTACGCGTCGGTGCGCAGGTGAGCGGCGTCGCCCTCCAGCGCGGCGGACTGGGTCTCGTGCGCGCGGCGGAAGAGCCACGTGGAGACGCCGAGGTTGACGACCGTGGAGAAGGCGAGCACGCCGATGCCGAGGCCGAGGCTGTGCAGGTCCGGCCCGAGGACCAGGCTGCGCAGGGCGGCGTAGATGATCACGCCCGAGCCGATGAGGATCAGCACGCCCTCGGCGGCCGCCGCCACGTTCTCGAACTTCTCGTGGCCGTAGCGGTGCGAGGCGTCGGCGGGCTCCTCGGCCTGGCGGACGGAGAAGTAGGCGATGAAGGAGGCGACCAGGTCGACGGCCGAGTGGATCGCCTCGGTGATGATCGCGACCGAGCCGGTGATCACGCCGGCGACGAGCTTGAGGACGATCAGCGCCGCGTTCGAGGCGATGGACAGCAAGGCCGCCCGGGTGCGCTGGCCGCGCATCATCGGCCCAGCCACTCCGCCAGCGCGCGGGCCGCCCGGCCGCGGTGCGAGATCGCGTCCTTCTCCGCATCGGTCAGCTCGGCCATCGTGCGGCCGTCGCCTGAGCCGTCGTCCGGCACGAAGAGCGGGTCGTAGCCGAAGCCGCGGCTGCCGCGCGGGGCGTCGGCGACGATCCCCTCGGTCGTCCCCGCGAAGGTGCGCTCGCTGCCGTCGGCGTCGACGTGCGCGACCACGCAGACGTAGCGGAGCCGGCTGCCGGCCGCCGCCTCGGCGGCGAGCTTGGCCAGGTTCTGCGTGTCGCTCGCGGCCTCGCCGGCGAAGCGGGCGCTGCGGACGCCGGGCCGCCAGTCCAGCGCCTCGGCCTCGATGCCGGAGTCGTCGGCGATCGCCGCGCGGCCGGTGGCGGCCGCCGCCGCGCGCGCCTTGATGAGCGCGTTCGCGGCGTAGGTGTCGCCGTCCTCGGGCGGGGTCTCGACGTGGTCGGGCAGCGGGTCGAGCGCGAGATCGGGCAGCAGCCGCTCGAACTCGCGGAGCTTGTGGGCGTTGCGGGTCGCCAACAGCAGGCGCATCGGCGGCCTCTCAGCGGACGGCAGCGGCCTGGATCTCGCGCAGGCCTTCGATGCCCTGCTGCGCGAGGGCGAGCAGATCGTCCAGGTGGGCGCGCGTGAGCGGCGTACGCTCGGCGGTCGCCTGCACCTCGACGAGCCCGCCGTCGCCGGTCATGACGACGTTGGCATCGACCTCCGCGGACGAGTCCTCGGGGTAGTCGAGGTCGAGCAGCGGCACGCCGTCGACGACGCCGCAGGAGATGGCGGCGACGTTCCCCGTCAGCGGGGAGCGCTCGATCAGCCCCTTCTCCATGAGCTTCCGGATGGCGAGCTCGAGCGCGACGTAGCCGCCGGTGATCGAGGCGCAGCGGGTCCCGCCGTCGGCCTGCAGGACGTCGCAGTCGATGTAGATCGTCCGCTCGCCGAGCGCCGCGAAGTCGACCACCCCGCGCAGGCTGCGGCCGATCAGGCGCTGGATCTCGACCGTGCGGCCGTCGGGCCGGCCCTTCGACACGTCGCGCTGCTTGCGGTCGCCGGTCGAGGCGGGCAGCATCCCGTACTCGGCGGTGACCCAGCCGCGGCCCTTGCCGACGAGCCAGCGCGGGACCGACTCCTGGGCGGAGGCGGTGCAGATCACGCGCGTCTCTCCGCACGAGATCAGCGCCGAGCCGGTGGCGGTGCGCACGAAGCCGGGCTCGATGGTGGTCGGCCGCAGCTCGTCGGGGCCGCGGCCGCCGGAGCGCTCGGGGGTCACCGGCCGCCTCCGACTGCGAGCGTCGCCGCGCCGAGCTTCAGCGGCTCGACCTCGTTCAGGGGCAGCTGCAGGAAGCGGGTGCCGAGCGTGCGGAAGGTCTCGGTGTCGCCGGTGCAGAGGAACGAGTAGCGGCCCTCGACCACGCGGCCGTGCTCTTCGGCGCGCGGGTTGGCCAGGCCGCGGGCGCCGAGCACGTGCTCGACCTGATGGGCGAGCGGGTCGCCGGAGACGATGATGTTGACCGCGCGGCCGAGCATGCGCTGGAGCATGGGCCGCACGAGCGGGTAGTGGGTGCAGCCGAGGACGACGGTGTCGACGCCGGCGCCGCGCAGCGGCTCGCAGTACTCGCGGACGGTGTCGACGACCTGCTGGTCGAACGGGAAGCCGGCCTCGATGATCGCCGCGAGGTCGGGGCACGAGACCGAGGTCAGCTGCACGAAGGGGTCGGCGTCGGCGATCGCCTTCGCGTAGGCGCCGCTCTCGACCGTGGCCGGCGTCGCGAGCAGGCCGACGCGCCCGTTGCGCGTGGCCGCGACCGCCTGCACGGCACCGGGCTGGACGACGCCGAGCACCTCGACGCCCAGCGTCGTCTCCATCAGCCGCTCGCGCAGCGCGGGGAGCGCCGCGGCGGTGGCCGAGTTGCAGGCGACGACGAGCAGCTTGACGCGGCGTGCGATCAGCTCGTCGGCGATCTCGAGCGCGAACCCCTCGAGCTCCGGCACGCTGCGGGCGCCGTACGGGAAGCGCGCCGAGTCGGCGACGTAGACGAAGTCCTCGGCCGGCAGCTGCACCAGCAGCTCGTGCAGGACGGTCAAGCCCCCGACGCCGGAGTCGAACACGCCGACCGGGCGCCGGCGAACCTCCTCGGGGACCTGAGGCAGTGGCGCCGTCACGTCCGCCAGTCTGGCAGGCGTTCCCGCGGGAACGTCAGATCAGCTCTGCGGCCGCCGGCGGAACGCGCCGTCGGGAGCGAACTCCATCCATGGAAGCGCAACGAGCACGATGACCACGAGCAGTCCGGCAGCACCGGCGTAGTACTGGAGGTCGCCCCATCCCTCGGCGATCCGGCCGTAGACGCCGGCGAGCAGCACAGTGACCGCCAACGCGACGTACTTGCGCGTACGCAGCTCCACGCGATGGATTCTATGTCGTCGAGGACCAGGATCACGAGGCCGAACGTGCCGCCGAGCAGACCTCCTCGGCGGGCCCAGTAGTCGGGATCCGTCTGCGGATGGAAGTCGTGAACGACCGAGCCGACGATGAACCCGATCGTTGCTCCATGAGCAGCGCCGCCGCCCACGATCGCCCCGCCCTGGGCGAGGAAGTCGCCGAGGTCTCTCATCCCTCGCCGACGCCGTCGATCGCCTCCTTCAGCTTCTCCACGACCGCCTCGGCGATGCCGGTGTCCGAGAACCCGCCGCTCGCCTTCACGACCCCCGCGATCAGGACCGCGACGAGCAGCACGAGCCCGACGTACTCGACCGTCCCCTGGCCGCTCTCGCCGGCCAGCGCGCGCACCAGCCGCGCGTGCGCGCCTCCCAGCAGCTCGTACACCAACTCGACACCCCCGGTGGTTCCGCCCCGGCTGCCCCGGGACCCGGCGCTCCACCCGGGCGATGGAGCCTGGCCAGTCTCCGGTGGATCGTGTGACGGATCTACGCGCGATCGTCACGAATGCGTGCCAACTCGGTCGCGGGTTCGTGCCGGGCGCTGACCGGGTCCGGGCCGCCCCGTACCCTCGGCCCGCGATGCGCGCGCTGATCGTCACGAACATGTACCCGACGCCGGAGCGGCCGGCGCTGGGATCGTTCGTGCGCGACCAGGTCGAGGCCCTGCGCCGGCGCGGCGACGTCGAGATCGAGCTGTTCGCCTTCCCGCCGGGCCTCACCGCCTACCCGCGCGCCGCGCGCGACCTGCGGCGCCGCTATCGCGGCACGCGGTTCGACGTCGTGCACGCGCACTTCGGCCTGACGGCGTGGCCGGCGGTCGCCGCCAGGCTCGGTCCGGTCGTCGTGACGCTGCACGGCAACGACCTCTTCCACCCCCGCTCCAACCGCCTCACGCGCGCGATCCTCCCGTTCACCGCCCTTCCCGTCGCCGTGTCGCGCGAGTTCAGCGGGCTGCTGCGCGGAGCCGGGACGACGCGGCGGGTGGCGGTCCTGCCGGTCGGGATCGACCTCGAGCGCTTCCGCCCGATCCCGCGCGCCGAGGCTCGCGAGCGGCTCGGTCTCGACCCGCGCGGGCGCTACCTCCTGTTCCCGCACGATCCGTCGCGGCCTTTGAAGCGCTTCGACCGGGCGCAGGAGGCGGCGGGGGCGACCCCGCTGCTGACCATGGGGCGCGTGCCGCCCGCGGACGTCCCGCTGTGGATCAACGCCGCCAACGCCGTGCTCGTGCCCTCCCAGGCGGAGGGATTCGGGCTGTCGGTGATCGAAGCGCTCGCGTGCGGCGTGCCGGCGTTCGGGACGCCCGTCGGCATCCACCCGGTCGCGCTCGCGGGGATCGACGGCGCGTACTGCGCCCCCTGGAACCGCGACGCCTGGCGGGCCGCGCTCGAGCCCGTGCTGGAGGCCGAGGACCCGCGCGTGGACGGCCGTGCGCGGGCCGAGATCTTCTCCGCCGACCGGATGGCCGCCCGCGTCGTGGAGGCGTGGCGCGACGTGGCCGGCCGCAGCAACCCCTCGTCCGGCGGGTTCCAAGCCACGTGACCGACCGTATACTCGAATGTCCGGGGCGTACGACCGTCCGCCCTTGCGACGTATGAGCGGCCTGCTGCGACGCCTGACACGCCGAAGCCCCGCGACCGCCGACGAGAACCGGTCCCCCGCGATCGAGTCCTCCGACCCGGCCGCCGCGCCTGCCGAGACCCCCGCCGAGCCGGGCGGCCATTCGCCCGCGTCCGTATGGGCCGGCCAGGCGCCTGCCGCCGACCCCTCGGTGCAGCCGGCCGCGGGCGACGAAGCGGCCGGCCAATCGCCTGCGACGGCCGGCGACGAGGCGGCCGGCCAGTCGGCCACGACCGCGGATCCCGGGGCGGCGAGCCAGTCGGCCACGACCGCGGATCCCGGCGCGGCCGCCCAGTCGTCCCCGCCCGGCGAGCAGCCGACCGTCGTCCTGCCGGCGACCGGCGAGCAGCCGTTGCCCGCATGGACCGTCGCCGCCACGCAGCCCACCGCCTACGCCGCCCAGCCGGCCCCGCCGCGCGATCTGCCGGCGGGCGTCGATCCGGGCGATCTCGCCGCCGCCCCCGCGGCCAGCGCGCGTCGCGGCAAGCTCCGGCGCCGCCTGCGCTACCTGCGCCACGTGCGAGAGCTGCTGCTGCGCGACCTCGGCGGCTTCACGTACGAGGTCCATCGCACCGCCGGCGGGACGGCGCAGGAGTCGCACCGGCGGCTCGCGACGGCCAAGGCGGAGCGGCTCTCGAAGCTCGACGAGGAGGTGCTCGCGCTCGAGTCGCGACTCGGGGAGCCGCACGCCGAGGTCATCCTGCGCGAGCCCGGGATCGGCGGCACCTGCCCCGAGTGCGGCGAGCTGCACGCCAGCGACGCCCACTTCTGCTCCCGCTGCGGCGCACCGCTCGACGACAAGGCCCGCGCCCAGCGAGCAGCCGAGGCGCCGCCGGCGACCGAGTCGCAGACGACCGCCGAGCCGCAGCCCGCCAGCGTCCTCTGGGCCGGCGGACCGCGGCCCGCCCCCGAGGAGCCGGAGCCGCCGCAGCCGCCCTCGGAGGTCACGAGCCAGTGGCTGGCGACCGACCGACCCACGACTTTCTCGCGCGCGGAGCAGCCGGAAGAATCGAAGGCGGACGAGCCGGCGGGGCCGGACGAGATCGCGAAGTCGGACGAGCCCGCGACTGCCCTCGACGAGCCGGCGACGGCGGTCGAGACGCCCGCGGCCGACGAGCCGGAGCCGGAGAAGCCCGCGGCGACGGCCGACGAGCCGAAGGCCGACGAAGCCGTCGCGAAGCCGAAGCCGAAGCGGGTCAGCAAGCCGCGCAAGCGCGCGCCCGCGAAGCGGAAGGCTCAGCCCGACCCGGACTTCGAGGCGAACGGGCGCAGCAGCGACGAGAACGTCACGCCGCCGCACGGCGACCCCGTCGCCTCGCCGCGGGAGCCTGGCTCGTGACCGCCACCGAGACGCCCGCCCCCGCCGTCGAGACCCGGCGCTGCCCTCGCTGCGGGTCCGAGCTGACCTCGCAGCAGGAGTGGTGCCTGGAGTGCGGGGCCGACGTGAGCTCGACGATCGCCGCGCCCCCGAGCTGGCGCGCGCCGGTGGCGCTGGTCGGCGGGCTGCTGCTCATCGCGCTCCTGGCGCTGGTGCTGGCGCTGGTCGAGCTCGCCGGGGACGCCGAGCAGGTCGCGGAGGCGCCGAGCGCCACGCCGACGCCCGCCCCCACCACGACCGTCGTCCCCACCCCCGAGTCGACCACGATCCCGCCGGCCACCGACGACGGCACCGCGGGCACGACGCCGGAGATCGCCGACTGGCCGGCCGGGAAGGACGCGTGGACCGTCGTCCTCGAGGCCTCCAGCACGCGCGAGGCGGCCGAGGCGCGGGCCAACGAGCTCGCACAGCAGGGAATCCCCGTCGGGATCCTCGAGTCCGACCAGTACCCGACGCTGGAGCCCGGCAAGTTCGTCGTCTTCTCCGGCCAGTACGACAGCCAGCGCGCCGCCGACCAGGCGCTGCAGGACCTGACCGCGCAGGTCGAGGGCGCCTATGTGCGCCACGTCTCGCCGACGGCGTCGAGCGGCGGGGCGACGGCGACGCCCAGCCCCACCAGCAGCCCGAGCCCCGTCCCGACGCTCTGATCCGGACCAAAGCCGGGCGCCGATTCGGGGACGAGCCGGGGCTCAGAGGCCGGGCCAGTACGGCGCGAGCCGCTCCAGCGCCCGCACGGCCAGCGGGTGGCGCTCGACCTCGCCGGGGTCCGGCGTCGCCTCGTCCACGAGCACCGGCATGAGCGCGGCCATCGACCCGGTCAGCGCGCCGAGGTCGTAGCCCCCTTCGAGCACCAGCCCCAGCGGCACCCCGAGCGCGTCGCACGCCGCCCGCAGCGACGCGGTCATGCCCGCGAAGCCGGCCTCGGTGACGGTGCAGGTGGCGAGCGGGTCGGCGTGGTGGGCGTCGAAGCCCGCCGAGACGAGCACGAGCTGCGGCTGCCACGACGACAGCAGCGGCACCACGACATGCGCGACCAGCGACCGGAACGCCGCGTCGCCGCTCCGGCCCGGCACCGGCAGGTTGACCGTGTAGCCCTCCCCCGGTCCCTCGCCGACATACGACGCCGGCCCGGTCCCCGGATACAGCGGCCACTCGTGGATCGAGACGAACAGCACGTCGTCGGAGCGCGCGAAGATCGCCTCGGTCCCGTTGCCGTGGTGCACGTCCCAGTCGAGGATCAGCACCCGCTCGACCCCGTGCGCGGCAATGGCCCGCCGCGCGGCCAGCGCCACGTTCCCGAAGAAGCAGAAGCCCATCGCCCGCGCCGGCTCGGCGTGATGGCCCGGCGGCCGGTGCGCCGAGACCCCCACGCGCGCGCTCCCCTCCAGCAGGCCGTCGACCAGCGCGGCCGCGCCGCCCGCCGCCCGCACGGCCGCCTCGAAGGTCGCCGGCACGGCCGCGGTGTCGGCGTCGAGGAACCCGCCGCCGCGCGCGCACATCTCCTCCAGCGCGGTCACATAGGGCTCGGGGTGGACCGTCTCCAGAAGCTCGCGATCCACGACCGGCGCCTCCATCACCGTCGCCCCGAACCACTCGTGACGGGCCATCTCGGCCTCCAACGCGCGGATCCGATCCGGCCGTTCCGGGTGGCCCGGGATGTCGTGGAACAAAGATGCGTCGTGACGCAGCCAGAGCGGAGGCACGCCGGTACCGTACGGCGTCCCCGTGAACCCAGGCCCCGACCTCGTCGTCGTGGGCGCGGGCGCGGCCGGGCTGTTCGCCTGCCTGTCGGCGGCGCACGAGGGCGCCCGCGTCACGCTCGTGTCCGCGCGCCCGCTCGCCGAGACGGCGTCCTACTGGGCGCAGGGCGGACTCGCCGCCGCGCTCGCCGTCGACGACTCGCCGACCCTCCACTTCCAGGACACCCTGACCGCCGGTCGCGACCTCGTCCGCCGCTCCGCCGCCGAGGTCCTCACCGAGGAGGCGGCGGACCGCTTCCACGACCTCGAGCGGTTCGGCGTGCGCTTCGACGCCGACCGCCACGGCAACCTCGCCCTCGGCCTGGAGGGCGGACACGGCACGCGGCGGGTGGTCCACGCCGGCGGGAGCGCGACCGGCCGCCGCATCCTGCGCCAGCTGTCCGCCGATGTCGCCGAGCACCCCGCGATCGAGGTGCTCGAGGACGCCCGCGTCGGCCGGCTGCTCGCCGCCGAGGGCCGCGTCTCCGGCGTCACGCTGGAGGACGGCCGCACGGTGACCGCCCGCGGCACGATCCTGGCCACGGGCGGCGCCGCCGCGCTGTGGTCGCGCACCACCAACCCGCCCGGCTCGTTCGGCTCCGGCCTGCTGCTGGCCCGCCACGCCGGCGCCGCCCTCGCCGACCTGGAGTTCACGCAGTTCCACCCCACCGCCGTCGTCGGCGTCAAAGGACGCGAGGGGTTCCTCATCACCGAGGCGATCCGCGGCGAAGGGGCAACGCTCCATGATGTGCGCGGCAACCGGTTCGTCGACGAGCTGGCGCCGCGCGACGCCGTCGCCCGCGCGATCTTCCGGACGCTCCAACACCAGCAGATCCCGGCGGTCGGGCTGGACATGCGGCACGTCGATCCGGCCCGCTTCCCCAACGTCGTCCAGGCGCTGCGCGAGGCCGGCCTCGATCCCATGTCCGAGCTCGTGCCGGTCGCTCCCGCCAGCCACTACGTGATGGGCGGGATCGTCACCGACCTCCAGGGGCGCTCCCACGTCGAGGGTCTGTATGCGGTCGGGGAGTGCGCCTGTACCGGCCTGCACGGCGCCAACCGGCTCGCCTCCAACTCGCTGTCGGAGTGCTTCGTGTTCGGCCGCCGCGCCGCCCTCCGCGCGCTCGACGAGCCGGACGGCAGCGCCGTGCTCGCCGCGGCCGAGCCCAGGCCCGGGCTCGCCCAACCCCCCAGCCGCGAGACGCGCAAGGCGATGTGGCGCCACGCCGGCCTCGAGCGCGACGCCGAGGGGCTGCAGCCGCTGCTCGACGACCCGCACCCGCTCGCCCGCCTCGTCGCCCGCAGCGCCCTCTTCCGCGAGGAGAGCCGCGGCGCCCACGCCCGCGCCGACTTCCCCGAGACCGACCCCGCGCTCGACCATCGCCACACCGTGATCCCGCCCCACAGCGACGATCCGCGGCTCGAGCGGTGGGACTGACCCTTTTGCCCGGGAGCCGGTAGACCGAACATCGGTTCGCGTCTTAACGCGAAGTCAACAAACGCTGCGTTCTAAATTGAACGTGATCGGCTATCAGTGCAGAGCGGGTTCCTGGGGGAACCCGATCTGGCGCAGGCCCCGAAGGGGAGAACGCATGTACCGCTTCAGTCGTTCCATCTATCGCGAGCTCGCGCCGCACATCCTCGAGGACAGGCCGGGGCATGCAGGCCCGGGCAACCACGAGCGGGTGCTGCGAGCGTGCGAGGCGGCCGTCTACCGGCTGGGCACGGACTGGCACTACTTCGCCAAGCCCACCAAGACGCTGTTCAACGACATCCGGATCTACTTCCCGATGTCGGCCCAGGAGCGCGTCTACCGCGTCGTAGACCGGTACATGACCTTCGCCCGCGACTACTTCTCCTCGCTCCCCCACAGCGGCTACGACGTCGCCGGCAACCGGATCGAGTGCCGCGCCACCACGCGCCGCGGCACCCGCTGCCAGCGCACGCCGCTCCCGCGCAACGGCTACTGCCCGTCGCACCAGCACCTGGCCGAGCCGGGGGAGCTGCCGCTCGCTGCGTGAAACCGAGTGCGGCTTACTCGCACTCGCAAGCTCGCGCGAGCGCCTTAGCATGTGGCCCGTGGCAGCGGTGGGCTTCATCGGTCTGGGCATCATGGGCTCGCGCCAGGCGGCCAACCTGGCGCGCGCCGGCTTCGAGCTGACCGTCTTCAACCGGACGCGCGAGCGCGCCGAGGCGTGGGCGGCCGAGCACGGCGGGCACGTCGCCGCGACGCCGCGCGAGGTGGCCGAGCGCAGCGAGACCGTCATCACGATGGTGGTCGACGGCGCGCAGGTCGAGGAGATGCTGCTCGGCGACGACGGGGCCGTCCACGGCGCCAGGCCCGGCACCTTGTTCATCGACATGTCGACCATCGGGCCCGCCGACGCCCGGCGCATCGGCGGGGAGCTGATCGAGCGCGGCCACCGCTTCGTCGACGCGCCGGTGACCGGCTCGGCCCCGAAGGCCGAGGACGGGACGCTGACGATCATGGCCGGCGGCAGCGACGAGGACGTCGAGCGGGCGATGCCGCTGTTCGAGGCGATGGGCGAGCTGATCGTCCACGTCGGCGAGCTCGGCGTGGGCCAGCAGGTGAAGGTCATCGCCAACGCCGTCGCGGCCACGAACTGCGCGACGCTGGCCCAGGGGCTCGTGGTCGGCCGGCGCGCGGGCGTCGACCTCGAGGCCCTGCTCAAGGTGATGGGCGCCGGCGCGGCCGACTCGACGATGCTCCAGCTCAAGGGCAAGCCGATGCTCGCGCACGACTTCGAGCCGCTGTTCAAGCTCGATCACATGCTCAAGGACATCGTGCTGTGCCTCCAGGAGGCGCGCGAGGCGGGCGTCGGCTTCCCATCAGCCGCCCTGGCCGGTGAGCTCTACGCGGCCGGCGCCGGCCGCGGCCTCGGGGAGCGCGACTTCGCGGCGGTCCTCGAGGTCGTCGAGGAGCTCAACGACACGAAGCTGTGATCGCGGCACTTCTCCTGGATGAGCGGGATATGCAGGGAGATTTGGCGATTTTGGAACTTTGTGCATACTATGTGACGCTGTCGCCGGGGGTTTATACGGCGGCGGGTTCAGGGCAGGGTGCGGTGGGCCGCCCGAGATGGGCGGAACCGTGCCCCTATACACACATCTCCACCACCTTCCCCTATGCCGATCGCATTCAAGGAATGGGCTGTCACCGTGCGCGCGCTCGCCGAGGGCGAGCAGCTCGTGACCCTGCGCAAGGGCGGTATCCGCGAGCCCGAGAAGCACTTCGCACTCGAGCACGATCGATTCTTCCTCTATCCCACCTTCGATCACCAGCGGGGCGACCTCGTCCGCGAGTCGCACCAGCCCGAGCTGCGCCGTGCGCTCGAGGAGGGTGTGTGGGCCGACGGTGAGCCGCCCGTGCACGCGGTGATGCGCGACGGCGGGCTCTCGCAGCCCGACCGCGTGCGCATCCGCGCCTGGGCCGAGGTGGCCGGGGCGTGGACGGTGACCGACCGTCGCGCCGTCGACGGCCTGTCCCCGTTCTACGTCTGGACGACCGACTACGCCGAGAAGCGCCTGGCGTGGAAGCGCCGCCACCCGCTGCACGTGCTCCTGCTGCGCACCTACCGCATCCCGCGCCCGGTCACCGTGCGCGTGCGCGACGACTACGGCGGCTGCCGCTCCTGGCTGGAGATCACGCGCGACCTCCCGTTCGAGGGGACGCCCGTGCTCTCCGACGAGGAGTTCGAGCGCGCGTCGGAGGAGATCGCGGCGATCGTGCACGCCGACGGCGCGCTCGCGTACGCCTGAGCCTGGCTGAGGCGGCGACGCCGGAGCGCGGCCGGGGCCTAGGCTGGGGCCATCTGGCTGGAGACCCCGTCCGAGAGCTTCGTCGCCCGCCACGACGAGCGTGACGCGCCCGACGCCGCGCGCGTGCTGGCGCAGCTCGAGTACGCGCGCGAGCGGCTCGAGCGCCTGCTCGAGGTCGAGCTCGGGGAGCTCGACGTCGTGCTGCACGGCTCGCCCGCGCAGCTCGACGCGGCGCAGCCGTGGCTGACCGTGCAGCGGCGGATGACGGCGCCGGCGGCGCGCCGCTATGTGGTCGGCTGGGCGGCCGAGCGCGAGCTGCACGTGCTGTCGCCGCGGCTGCTCGCGCAGCGGGCGTCGAACGTGGAGGGCTCGCTGGAGCTGCTCATGCTGTCGCCGTCGGCGCTGCTGGCACGGCGCGCCCTGGCCATCCGCCATCCGGGCTTCCCGCCACCGCTCGGCCCGCGGCGGCTGCGGCGGTGGATGCGGTCGGCGTGGTTCGTCGAGGGGGCGGCGCAGTGGCTGGCCGGGCAGACGCGCCACGTCCGGCCGGCGGTCGCCCGCCGCCTGCGCGAGGGGCCGCCGCCCGCGTTCCCGCCGGGGCGCGCCGACGCCCTGCTGCTCGGCGGCACCGTCTTCGACCTCGTGGCGCGCGAGGAGGGCGACAGCGCGGCCGTCGCCGTCGCGCGCACCGCGCCTGAGGACGCGCTCGAGAACGCCTTCGGCCGCCGCACGTCCCGCCACACGGAAGCCGCCTGGCGGTCCCACCTCACACGCCTCGCCGCCCCGTAAGGGGGCCTGGCCCCCTTACCCCATTACGTTCCGTAAGCGCGTAAGGGGGCCTGGCCCCCTTACCTGCGCCAGACCCGCCAAAACGACGCGTAAGGGGGTCAGACCCCCTTAGTTGGTGTGACCCCACTGTGCGGTTCGGGTGTATATTCAACAGGTGATGAATTCCGCGGCCGTGGAGATCGAGAGGCTCGACGTGCGGCGCGGTGGGCAGCCGGTGTTGCATGGCTTGGACGCTCGGCTGGAGGCGGGCCGCGTGACCGGGTTGCTCGGGCCGAGCGGGTGCGGGAAGACGACGCTGATCCGCTCGATCGTCGGCGTCCAGCGCCTGGCCGGCGGGAGCGTGCGGGTGCTCGGCGAGCCGGCCGGCACGCCGTCGCTGCGGCGGCGCGTGGCCTACGTGACGCAGGCGCCCTCGGTCTACGCCGACCTGACCGTGCAGGAGAACCTGCGCTACTTCGCCGCCGTGCTCGGCACGCCCGCCGAGCGGATCGGGCGGGCGCTCGCGGCGGTCGACCTCACCGACGCCGCCCAGCGGCTCACCGGCACGCTCTCCGGCGGCCAGCGCTCGCGCGTGTCGCTGGCCGCCGCGCTGCTCGGCGAGCCGGAGCTGCTCGTGCTCGACGAGCCGACGGTCGGGCTCGACCCGGTGCTGAGGCGCGACCTGTGGACGCTCTTCCACCGGCTCGCGGACGACGGCGCGACCTTGCTCGTCTCCAGCCACGTGATGGACGAGGCGGCGCGCTGCGACCGCCTGCTGCTGATGCGCGAGGGCCGCCTGGTGGCCGACACCACGCCCGACGAGCTGCGCGAGCGGACCGGCGAGCAGGAGATGGAGTCGGCGTTCCTCCGGCTCGTGGAGACCGCGGCATGAGCGCGCGCATCACGCTCGCCACCACCGCCCGCGTGCTCGCGCAGATCCGGCACGACCCACGCACCATCGCGCTGCTGCTCGTGGTCCCGAGCGCGCTGCTGTTCCTGCTCCAGCAGCTGCTCGGCGACCTCGCCTTCGACCGCCTCGGCGCCCCCATGGTCGGCATGTTCCCGTTCATCACGATGTTCCTCGTGACCTCGATCTCGATGCTGCGCGAGCGCACCACCGGCACGCTGGAGCGGCTGATGACGATGCCGCTCGCCAAGCTCGACCTGCTCGGCGGCTACGGCATCGCCTTCGCGCTGCTGGCCACCGTGCAGGCGCTCGTCACCTCGGCCGTCGCGTTCCTGGCGCTCGGTCTCGACGCCGCCGGCTCGGCCGCCCTGATCATCGGGCTCGCCGTGCTCAACGCCGTGCTCGGCTCCGCGCTCGGCCTGCTGGCGAGCGCCTTCGCCTCGAGCGAGTTCCAGGCCGTCCAGTTCATGCCCGCCTTCGTGCTCCCGCAGATCCTGCTGTGCGGCCTGCTCGTCCCGCTCGACCAGATGGCGGGCTGGCTCGAGGCGATCGCCTCCGTCCTGCCTCTCACCTTCGCGTTCGAGGCGCTCGACGCCGTGGCCGTCAGCGGCGAGGCGCTGGCCGACGTGGCCGACGAGGTGGCGATCCTGCTCGCCATGACGGCCGTGGCGATCGGGCTCGCCGCGCTCACGCTGCGGCGCCGGACACCCTGACGGCGCCGTGATATCGGCTCAATCGCCGGTCGGCCCGGGTGAGCCGCGTCGGGTGACCTCGACGGCGTACCGCGACGGCAGCGCGCTGACCGCCGGGTTCGCGATCTCGCCGAGGCGGTCGATCAGCTTGATCCACTGGTCGGGCTCAGATCGCGTCGATCTCGCGCGTGGCCAGCCGGTGGCCGCCGTAGAGCGGTCGCCAGCCGACGTGGATGTGGTCGGCGTGGTCGCCCATCGCGAGCGTGTTGTCGGCGCCGTCGTAGCTCATCAGGGAGATGATCTGGTGCGGCTTCATACGTGCCCTGGAGCGTGAGCAGCGCCTGGATCGCGAGGTCGGTGATCGACCCTGGGCCCTGGTTGCCGGGGTGATCGGCGATGCCGTTGATGGCGCCGATGTCGATCGCGGTGCCGGTCGAGTGCTCGGACACGTTGCCGGAGGCGGTGTAGTTCCCGTGCCCGCACTCGAGGCGACGTGACCGTCGGCTTCAGACCCGAGGCGGCGAGGTAAGCGAGCGTGGCGAGCACGCGGCGGTCGATCCTGCCGGTGCGGATGTCGCCCCGGCCGCAGCTCGTAGATCTCGATCCGCGGGTCGGCAGCACGCGCTGGATCAGCTGCTCCTTGCTGATCAGCAGGATCTGGCCGACCGTCGGCCGCTCGGCGTCGGCGCCGAAGAACGGGTTCCGGCCCTCGGCGCGGTAGATCGCCGTGGACTCGAGCAGCTTCCACCCGTCGAGGATCGGCTTGGGGTCGATCCGCGGCGCGCCGCGGCCGGCGGGGCGGATCTCGAACAGCAGGTGTGCGGCGCCGCGGCCGGCCCGGGCCTGCCGATACGGCCGATGACGGTGCCCGCGATCACGCGCGCGCCGCTTCGGCCTGCGCGAGGTCGAGGTCGACGACCTCGCCGAGGTTCCCGTAGGCGTAGCGTGTTGCCGTACGCGTCCTCGAGCACCAGGTGGCGGCCGAGACGCGGCGAGTGACCGATCTTGAGCACCCGCCCGTTCGTGACCGCGACGACGGCGGCGCCCTCGCGGGCGAAGATGCGCGAGGCCCGGTCCGTCGACGGGACCGGCGTAGTCGAGCGCTCGCCCGCACCGGGAAGCGCCCCTCCGTCAGACCGGTGAGCGAGCCGACGAGGTCGACCGGCAGGCGCGCCGATGACCGCAGCCCGCAGCAGCACGGAGTCGACGTACCAGTCGGCGTGGTTGTAGGCGAAGATCGCCCGGCGGAGGTCCGCGGCGGCGCCGGCGGCCTTCAGATAGCGCGCCGCGGCGAAGATCGCGTCGACCGGGTTGTAGCGGGTCCTTGACGCCGTCGCCGCTGGCGTCGACGCCGTACGCCTTCCAGGTCGCCGGCATGAACTGCATCCAACCCACGGCGCCCGCCGAGTCGAGACGTTCAGGTTGCGGCCGTAGTCCGTCTCGATCTCGTTGATCGCGGCGAGGACCTCCCAGCGGCACGCCGTACTGGACGCCGGCGGCCTGGTAGATCGGCAGCAGGAACGGCGGGATGCGGAACTTGTCGATGAAGAAGTCCGGCACGCCGATCGGCGCTGCGCCCGGCGTGGCCAGAGCGAAGTCCGGGTTCGAGGGCGCGGGCGAGCCGTCGGGCAGCGTGAGCGCGGGCTCGCTGCGCGGGCTGCGCACCCGGGGCGACCGGACCTCGCGGACCGGCTCATCCGCGCCGACGTCGGCGCGGCCGCCGCGCGACGCCTCGGGCCGCCGGCGCGCCCCGGTCGGCTTCGCGGGAGCGTCGGCCTGCGGGGGCGCCGCGACGGCAACGGCCGGCTCGGCCGGAGCCGCCGGCGCGGCGGCCGGCGAATCCTGCGGCGCCGGCTCCGGCGCCGCCGCGGGGCCGCCGGCCTCGGGCGACGGCTCAGGCTCGGGTGACGGCTCGGGCGCAGGCGTCTCCGAGGGCGCAGGCGTCTCCGAGGGCGGCGGCGTCTCCGGCGCCGGTGACTCGACGGCTGGCTCGATCGTCGTCGGCGGAACCGTCGCGGCGTCACCGCCGTCACCGCGCTCCTCCAGCGCGGCGTCCTCCGGCGCCGGCGCCGGCGCCGCCTCCGACGACGCGGTCGTCTGCGCCGGAGCCGGGGCGATGCCGAGGACAGAGAGGTAGAGGCCGGCGCTGACGAGGCCGGCGGCAAGAGCCGTGCGCATCACAGCGTCCTCAGCGCACCCGCAGCTTGCCGCGGGCCGGCGAGTACCCGACCTTCTCGGCGCTGAAGCGGACGATCCCACGGCCGCGCGGCTTCAACCGCAGCCGGACCACGCCGGAGCGGTTCGTCCTCCCCACCCGCGCCGTGACGCCGGACCCCTGGACGCGAACGATCGCGCCCTTGAGCGGCGGCCCTTGCGCCCCGTGACGGTGGCGCGGACGACGCTCTCGCGCCCGTGGCGCAGCCTGCCCTTCAGCCGGATCCTGGCGCGCGGCGCGGAGCGGAGCGGCTTCGTGGCCCAGCCGCCGACGTTGCTGCCCTCGTCGACCGCGGCGACCCGCCAGTACAGCCGCTCGGCGTCGGCGAAGGACGCATTGTCCATCCGCGGCGCCCAGCTCGTGTTGTCGGTGGTCGTCCGCTCGACGATCCGGCTGAAGCTGTCGGTCGTGCCGATCTCCACCCGATAGCTCTTCGCCATCCGCGCGGCGTCCCAGGCCAGCAGGACGCCGCCGTTCGCCTTGCCGGTACGGAGGTTGGCCGGCGTGGCGATGTGCCGCGTGAATCCTTGCGGCGCGAAATAGCCACCGGAGACGACGCGCGTGCCGGCCGGGAAGTTCGCCCGCACCTGCCAATGCCAGATGCCGGTGCCGTAGAACACCACCGGCGTGAAGGCCGTCGAGCGAATGCTGAAGTCGCGCTTGGTCCCGTCGACCTGCTCGACGTGCATGTCGTACGACACCGCGCCCTGGACCGGCCTCCAGGCCAGGACCGGGATCGCCTCGCCGCCCGTCGGGTTGCCCGGGTCGGCGGCCGGGATCGGCAGGGTCCGCCGGAAGCGCGTCGTCGGCGACCAACCGAGACCCGTGCCGAGCTTCTCGTCGTTGGCGCGCACGCGCCAGTAGAGCGCCGTGTCGGCCGGCATGGCATGCGAGCTCGTGTAGGCGGTCGAATCCGTGTTCACCGTCACGATCGGGCTGCTGAACGCCGGGTCCTGATCGACCTGCAGCGTGTACGAGCGTGCCCCGAGGCTCGCCCTCCAGCGGAACGTCGGCGGCTCCGAGACGACCTGCTCGTTCACGGGCGTGACCGGCGCCGGCGGCGCCGAGCGCTTGGTGAACAGGCGGCGGACGGTCGCCTCGCACGGCAGCTCGCAGTCCTCCGCCGTCAACGGCGCCGAGAAGTCGCCGTTGGGCAGCTCGGTCGGCAGCACGGCCCACCAGTAGCTGCCCTCGTCCGGATACGTCGTCGGGTTCGCCCCGCGGCGCGGCGCGTACGACGGGACGTTCGTGAACGCGATGTCGACGATCTTGCTGAAGCTCCGGTCACGAGCGACCACGACGAAGTAGCCGCGCGCGCCGTCGACCGGCTTCCACGTGAACACCTGCGGCATCCACGAGTGCTCCTGGCCGCCGGCCGGCTGCAGGTAGTCCTCGTCGCGCAGTGCAAGCGTCGTGCCGGTGGGCGCAGGCGGTGCCACGTAGCGGAACGCCGGCTCCCCCAGCGTCGCCCAGTCGCCGACGACCTCCTTGCCCTTGGCGTCGCGGTCGCGCCGCGGCTTGACCCGCACGCAGTAGCTCATCCCGGGGATCGGCTGCGGGCTCTCCCTCGACACCGTGAGATCGGTGAGGACGCCGAGCGGCCTGCGATTCGTGTTGCCGAGCGGCGTCCACGCGGTCCCCGCGGTCACGACGTACCAGGCGCCGGACCTGGCGCTCCAGTCGCACCGGAAGGGCGACAACGGCGTCGCCTGCGCGTACGGCACGACGTTGACCTCGTAGCTCGCCGCGCCCTGGACCTGGTTCCAGACGATCGCCGGCGACGACGTGTCCACGACGGACGTGCCCGCGTCCTGATCGGTGGGAACGTCGCCGAGGTTGTCGCGCAGATGGAGGCCGGTCACCCGGATCGGATAGGTCTTGTCGAACGGCGCCCCGTAGTTCCACTCGCCGGCGTTGCCGTCGGCGTCGACGGCGCGCACGCGCCACCAGTAGCCGAACCGATCGGAATCGCCCGGGATGCCGGTGCCCGAGTTGTTCGCCAGGATCGTCGTCGGCGACAGGGCGGTCCCGGTGGTGGGCTCCGAGCAGCAGACCACCGAACCCGAGGGGAAGGAGCTCGGGTCGCTGCCGTCCTGCTCGAGCTGGCTGATCTCGACCTGGTACCGCGCGGCCCCGGGGATCGGATCCCAGTTGAGCTGCGGGTCCAGGCACTGGCGGGTCGTCGCGCAGGCGTTCGGCGTGGCGGGGTCGGGATCGAGGTCGACCACGCTCAGCTGCGTGGACGCCAGCTTCGTCGGCCATTGCCAGGTGAACGACCACACAGCCGAGCGCCTCCCCGGATGCTTCTGCGCGTCGAGCGGCGTGACGGCCCAGTAGTAGGTCCCCGGCGCAAGCGGCTTCTGCAGCGCGTACGCCGTGCCTGACGTCTCGACCCCGAGCTTGCTGGAGGTGAGCGCCACCGGGTTGGCGAGCTGCCGGTCCGTCGCGATCGTGACCACGTACTTGTAGGCCCGCGGGATCGGCTCCCAGCGCAGGACCGGGGCCGTGGACGGATAGGTGATCGTGCCGCCGTCGGCCGGCGCGAACGGCACCGGCGTGTCCGTCCAGCGCTTGTCGATCGACCGCACGGATGACCAGCGGCCGGCGCGGTCACGTCCGTCGACGGCGCGGACACGCCAGAAGTAGCGGCCGTCGGCCAACGCCTCGTCGACGGTCGCCCAGGTGTTGCGCGTGAAGAACGAGCCCTTGCCGCGGCCGATGACGATCGACTCGAAGGCGGCGTCCGCCGAGAGCTGGAACTCGTACTTCACCGCTCGCCTGACGGCGCGCCAGGAGAACGACGGCACGGCGCTCACGCCGGCGGCGTCCGCCGGAGCCAGCTGACGGGGTGACGCGACGTGCTCGTCGCCGCGACGGCGAGCGCGCACTGCGTGGCCAGCAGGCAGAGCCACACGGCCGTGGCCGCGAACATCGCGAACAGCACCTCGGCCGGCGGCGGGCTCCGGCTTGCGGCGGTAGCGCGCGCGCTCCGGAGAGGGCCGGCGGCGCCTGGGACGAGTGGGTGGAAAGGGCATCAGTGCCTCCTGCCTCGGGGTCAGCGGTCACCGGGCGACGGCGCCGGCGACGTTCGCGTGGTGGACGGCCTCAGTGCCGTCTCGGGAATCGTTCCGTGGGTGCGCGCGCTCATCAGCGGCCGGCCATGGTCTCGACGATGTTCAGGACGGCCGGTCCGAGCAGGACCACGAAGATCGAAGGGAAGATCAGCGCGACGAGCGGGAACAGGATCTTGATCGGCGCCTTCTGGGCGCGTTCCTCCGCCTTCGCCCGTCGCCGCTCACGCATCTCGTTCGCGAGGTTGCGCATGATCTGGCCGATCGAGACGCCGAGCGCCTCGCCCTGGCGGATCGAGCGCGCGAACGAGCGCACCGCCTCGGTCGGCGCCCGCTCGACCATGTTCACCAGCGCCTGGTCGGTGGGCAGGCCCATCGCCTGCTCCTGCAGCGCGAGCCGCAGCTCGTCGCCGAGCGGGCCCGAGAAGCGCTCGCCTGCGATCTGCATCGAGCCGGCGAAGCCCATGCCGGATTCGACGGTCAGGACCATCAGGTCGACCAGCTCCGGCAGCTCGTAGTCGATCTGCGCCAGCCGGGCCCGGGCACGCCGCCGGATCACCGTCATCGGCCCGATCCAGCCGGTGATCAGCAGCAGGAGGTGCCCATGAAGGCGAGGAGACCGCCCATGTCGACCCGCCGTCGCCAACCAGAGCAGCGCCGGGAAGCACAACGCGCAGATGACGCGATAGCCGATCAGGGTCGACCGGGTTGAGCTTGTACATGCCCGCGCTCATCAGCTCGCGGCGCATCGCGGCCTCCGAGAGGCCCTTCATGCGACGCGGCCGCGACGCGCCCAGCGATGCGCGCGAGGCCGTTCAGCGCCCCGCTGGCGGCGCGGCTCTGCGCTGCACCGCCGCGTCGTGCCGGCGAATCCGTAGGCGGTCAGTTCGGCCAGGCGCTCACGTGCGCTGGATCCGCGGCAGGGCGAGTGCGCGCCCGAGCAGGCTGGCGGCGCCGGCCACCAGCAGGACTCCGATCAGTACGAGCAGGTACATGGTCCCCCCTAGACCTTGATGTCCACGATCCGCTTGATGACCAGGGAGCCGGCCGTGATCATCACCGCGCTGATCACGAGCAGGATGCGACCGATCGTGGTCGTGTACAGCGGGTCCATGTACGTCGGGGTTGATCAGCGTCAGCATCACGAACAGGAAGATCGGGATCCCGGTCAGCACCCAGCGCGACATCCGGCCCTGAGCGGTGAGCGACCCGACCATGCGCCGCAGCGCCAGGCGCTCACGAACCGCCTCGGTGACGCGGTCGAGCACCTCGGCGGTGTTGCCGCCCGTCTCGCGCTGGAGCACGGCGACGAGCGCGACCTGCTCGAGGTCCTTGCTCGCCATCCGCCGCACCGCGGTGCCCATCGCGGCGTCGAGCGGGACGCCGAGCCGCTCGTCGGCGATCACGCGCCGCAGCTCGCGGCGCGCGGGCTCCGGGGCATCCTCCACGACGACCGAGAGGGCGCCGGCGAAGCTGTGTCCGGCGCGCATCGCGGAGGCGATCACCTGCAGGTTGTCGGGCAGCTGGTCCTCGAACTTCTTGCGCTGCCCGCGCACGCGGCGGCCGATGAGCCGCCAGGCGGCGACCGGCACGGCAAGCGCGAGAACCGCGAACGCGGCGCTTCCGCCGAGGAGCGGGAACAGCGCCAGCGCGGCGATCGTCCCGATCGCGATCCACGCCAGCAGGCGCACCGGCGCGCATCCCGATCGCGGCCCACGTCGAGCGCCTCGCGGAAGCGCTCCCACCACTGATGGCCGTCGAGCGAGCGCTCGGCGCCGACCAGCACCCTGCCGGTCAGCGGCGAGCCCCGGCGCTTGCCGGGCGACTCGCTCCTCCGGCGGTGCGACGTATGCCGCCATGCGCTCGCGCAGCCCGCCCTCGCGGGGTCGCAGCGACCAGCCAGATGCCCGCGAACACCAGCAGTGCCACGACGAGCCCGACGGCCATGCTGGCCGCCGGCGACAGCCACAAGCGCTCGGCGGGGACGTGATGGAACGGCGGGCTCACGGCGTCCGCGATCGCCGGCGTCGCGTAGGTCGTGACCGCCGCCCCCGGGACGCCGTCCACGCGGATCTGCACCCTCACGCGCTCACCGGGACCGGCGGTCGACCGGTAGCGCACGAGGTACTGGTGGCCGAGCCGCGACCCGAGGCGGCGATACACGCGCGCGAGGTCGGTGAGCGAGCTCACCGCCGAGAACTCGCCCGACGATTGCACCGCGAGCAGGTTGAGCGCGCCGAAGTCGTCGTGGCTCGAGTTCAGGCCGACGCCGTACACGCGCGCGCCGGCGGCGCGGGCCGCGGAGGCCACCGCGTCGAGCGACGCCTCGCTGCCCCAGTCGGCGCCGTCGGAGATCAGCACGGTCGCGGCCGACGTCATGCGCGCGGCGCGGATCAGCTCGACCGCGCGGGCGGTCGCGTCGATCAGGCGCGTGCCGCGGCCGCCTTGCACCACGGCGTCGAGCGCGCGGTCGATCGCGGCCGAATCGGTGGTGAACCCGACGAGGATGTCGACCGAGCCCGAGAACGTCATGACGGCCACGGGCTGCTCGGGGACGCGCTGGCGAACGAACTCGCGTGCGGCGGCGACGGCGGCGCCCAGCGGGCGGCCGCGCATGCTGTGGCTCGTATCGATCGCGAGGACGACCCCGAACCGGCGGGCGCCGGCCCGGTCGGGCGGCGTGACCGAGAGGGCCTGAACGGGCTCGCCGTTCTCACGCACGTCGAGGTCGGCGGCCGTCAGCGGCCGCGCGTCCGGCAGCGCGAGCGCGTACGCGCGGTCCGGGAAGCGCGCCCCGGCGGTCTCGGTCAGGCTCAGCTCGGCGCCGCGCGGCGCCGGCGCCGCCGTCGCGACGGCGGCGGCCACGGCGACCACGAGCGAAGCGAGCACACGGCGACTCACCCCTCGGCGCTCCTCGGGAACGGCGTGACGTTGCGCCCCATGCCGAACAGGCTGTTGGGCAGCGCGATCCCGCGACGTTCGAACTTGTCGAGGAACGACGGGCGCAGCCCGGTCGCCTTCAGCGCGCCGACCACCGTGCGGTCGGGCAGTACCTCGTCGACGGCGAACTTGAACAGCTCGGAGAGGGTGATCACGTCGGACTCCATGCGGCCGACCTCCGTGATCGAGGTGACGCGCCGTGAGCCGTCCTGCAGGCGCTCCAGCTGGATGATCATGTCCAGCGCCGACGCGACCTGCTGACGGATGGCCCGGATCGGCAGGTCGTAGCCCGCCATCAGCACCATCGTCTCGACGCGCGCCAGCGCGTCGCGCGGGGTGTTGGCGTGGACGGTCGACAGCGAGCCGTCGTGGCCCGTGTTCATCGCCTGGAGCATGTCCAGGGCCTCGGCACCGCGGACCTCGCCGACGATGATCCGGTCGGGGCGCATGCGCAGCGAGTTGCGCACCAGCTCCCGGATCGGGATCTCGCCCTGGCCCTCGATGTTCTTGGGCCGCGCCTCCAGCCGCAGCACGTGGCGCTGGTTGAGCCGCAGCTCGGCCGCGTCCTCGATGGTGACGATCCGCTCGGCGTCCGGGATGGCGCTCGACAGCGCGTTCAGCAGCGTCGTCTTGCCCGAGCCGGTGCCGCCGGCGATCAGGATGTTGAGCTCGGCCAGCACGCACCGCTGGATGAACTCGACGGTCTCGGTGCTCAGCGTGCCCAGCCGGATGAGGTCGTTCGGGTCCAGCCGCCGCTTGGAGAACTTCCGGATCGTGATCAGCGGCCCGGTGAGCGAGAGCGGCGGGATCACCGCGTTCACGCGGCTGCCGTCCGGCAGGCGCGCGTCGACCATCGGCGAGGACTCGTCGATCCGCCGCCCGACCTGGGCGACCATCTTGTTGATGATCCGCCGGAGGTGCGACTCGTCGCTGAACCGCGCCGTCGTGGGCGACAGCTGGCCGCGCCGCTCGATCCAGACGTCGTGCGGCCCGTTGACCATCACCTCCGTGACGGTGTCGTCGGCGAGCAGCCGCTCGAGCGGCCCGTGCCCGAGCGTGTCGTCGGCGATCTCGCCGGCGAGCCGCTCGCGGTCGGCGCGCGCGAGGCCGTCCTCCTTGTCGAGCTGCGCCCGGATGTCGGCCATGACGCGCTCGCGCATCGCGACCGGGTTCAGCTCGCCGGAGAACAGCTGCGGCCCGAGATCGCCGATCACGGCGAGATGGATCCGGTTCTTGAGCTCGGCGAACGGGTCGGCGGCGCTGGTGGGCGACTCGGAACCGACGCCGGCAAGGCGCGCCTGGAGGTCCATCACGCCGCCCTCCGCAGCAGCCGGAACACGCGCTTGCGCTCTGGCGGCCGGCTGATGTACATGTTCGCGAGGGCCGTGAACGCCCGGGCCGCGTCCGAGCGGGGGCGCGACTCCACGACGGGCGCGCCCTCGTTCACCGAGCGCACGACGTCGCGATGACTCGGCACCAGGACGTCCGGCGCGCGCCCGAGCACGGCGGTGACGTCCTCCGGCGTCACGCCGACGCTGGTGTCGGCGCGGTTGAGCACCAGCCGGATCCGGTCGGGCTCGTAGCCCATCAACGACAGCGTCTCCAGTCCGAGCTTGGAGTTCTTGAGCGACAGCGAGTCGAGCATCCCGACCAGCACGATGTGGGTCGAGCTGTCGATCGAGGCGATCACCTCCGGCGTGAAGCCGGGGGGCGTGTCGACGACGACGAAGTCGTTCGTCGCTCGCAGCAGGGCGTAGACGTCGCGCAGGAAGTCGATCGTGACCGCACTTGCCTGGTCCGGCCGTACGGGCGCCATCAACACGCGTGCGCCACTCGGGTGCCGCGTCAGGTAGGCCTCGACCTTGTCCGCATCCAGCGAGCCACCCGACTTGATCAGGTCGTAGATCGTGCGCTGCGGCGTCAGGCCGAGCGTCAGGCCGACGTCGCCGAACTGCAGGTCGAGGTCGACGATCGCCACCTTGCGTCCCTGCGCTGCCAGCGCGACGCCGAGGTTCACGCTCGTCAGCGTCTTCCCGATGCCGCCCTTGGGCCCGAGGACGCAGATCAGCGACGCGAGCGCCGCCTGACCCGCGGTCGCCCCGCCGCTTCGCCGGGCAACGGCCTTCTCGACGGCGAAGCGGAGCTGCTCGGCGACGGCCACGGGCCGCGCCGGCAGGTCCGGCGGCAGGACGACGAGGTCGTCGGCGCCCGCCTCGAACGCCTGCCGGACGAAGCCGTTCGGCGAGCCCGGGCAGAGGACCACGACCGGCCGGTCGGGATAGGCGCGTGACGACTCGCGCAGGAACCAGAGTGCCTGCTCGGAATCCGGCGGGCACGCCAGGATGGTGACGTCGACCGGCCGGTCGCCCATCGCCGCCCATGCGGCATCCAGACCCTCGACGAGACCGGCCAGCTCGAAGTCGTCGCTCTCGGCGAGCAGCGCGCGGACGGCGTCCTCGTCGGTCCCGCGCTCGAGTGCCACGAGTGCCGTGATCGTGCGCTCCATCAGAAACCTCCCGTCGCGACCAGGTCGCGGGCCTCGGACCGCAGCTGCTCGAGCGGGATCGGATCCATGCCCGTGACGATGCGGTCGAGGTTCGTGAGTGAGATCTCGCTCTGCTCCGCCCCGACCTGCGGGCGCAGCGCGATCCAGACCTTGCCGTTGTCGGAGGCGAATGCGAGGTGAAGCGCGTCGTGCTCCTTCACGCGCAGCACGACGTTGTGCAGCTCGGACGCCGCGCCGCTGCCCCCGCTCGCCTTCTCCTCAGGGGCCGGCGCCGTCAGCACTTCGACGTCCTGCATCAGCACCCGGGTGATCGGTCGCGGCTGCGCGGCGCCGTCCGGCTTGACCAGGAAGCCGGCCATGACGTCGACGTGGTCGCCGGACTGCACCTGGCCGATCAGGCCGTGCGCCGGGTCCAGCGCCACGCTCACGGCGCGGTCGCCCGCGGTGAGCTTCGACAGCACCGGGTCCGTCGGCTTGCCGAAGTCGGCGGTCGTGAGCTGCTGTCCGCTCACGATCCCGTGCTTGGCGACCTGGCCGCGGAGGCTCGCCGGGTCGGTGAGCGCACCGTCCTTGACCTGCTCGCGCTTGAGGGCCGTGGCCTGGAAGAGGCCCTTCTCGGCGATGAGGTCGCCTGAGCTGCCCTTGGGCATCGGCTCTTTCGCGACGAGCACCGTCACGGGCTCGGCGCTTGCGTCGACCGAGCGCTTGTACCGGCCGACGAACGCCATCAGCGCGGCGGCCGCCAGCAGCGCGGCCAGCACCGCGAAGGCCAGCGAGCCTTCGCGGGTCGAAAGGATCTTGCGGGAGACCTTCATGGACTCACTCCTCCTTCAGCGGGTCAGCTCGACGATGCAGCCGCCGAAGGCGCCCATGTCGCAGGGCTCGCTGCCTGAGCCGGGGTTCAGGGATTGGATGTACTTGACGAAGTGGCCGACGATGTAGCCACCGTCGTTGTTGGGCACCGGGTCGTCCCCGTTGCCCTGGCAGGGGTTGGCGAAGCCTCCGCCCTGCGAGGTCCAGCCGGTGATGTAGAACGTCGCGAAGTCGGTCACGGGCACGGTCGTGCTGCCGCTCCCGCCGAACGCGCCGAAGGGCGTCAGGAAGACCTGGACGAGCCGTGGATCGCCCGGGTCGAGATCCGGGAAGCTGCTCCAGTTGTTCGGCGCGGTGCACGCCGTCGGCTTCTCGCTGCCGAGGATGCGTTGGTTGAGGCCGGCGGGGACCTGGTTGGTCGCCGAGCCGGTCTGGACCGCGACGCAGGGCCACGGCTGCGCCGTGCCCCACAGGGCCGTCGGGGAGCTCGGGCAGGCGGTGCCGATGTTGCGCCCGTAGGTCGGCGCGCAGCCCTGCGCCAGCTCGGTCTTGAGCTGGCTGAGCGCCGGGTCGCAGTCGAGCGACTGGTTCTGGCTGCCGCCGATCACGCGAAGCGCGACGATCGGGTCGTTGACGTCGGCGGCGTTCTGGAGGTTGCCCCTGACGCCGATCCGGACCACCAGGTTGTGCGTGCAGCTCGTCTGCACGGCGCTGCAGCGCTCGACGCTGTTCGCCCACTGCGACCCGTTCTCGTAGACGTGTGCGACCGCGACCGGGCCCGAGCGCGCGGCCGTGGCGCTGAAGGCGCGCTGTACGACGCCGAACGTGCCCTTGCACTTGTTGCCGCCGCCGGACTTGCAGGTCTCGCCGTTCCAGGTGCCGACCGTCTCCTCCCAGTCGAGCGTGACGTCCACGGGCCCGGCACCGGCGGCGAGCGGGATCGCGGCGTCCACGCTCCAGCTTCCGGACGCGGCGTCGTAGGCCAGCGGATAGGTGGTGCCCGCCACGGTGGCGGTCACGCGGGCGCCCACGGCCGCGATCGGATCGGCGGCGCCGAAGTCCACGCGAGCCCGGACGCCGAACTGGCACGTCGCGGTGGCGGACGAGAAGTACGGACTGGCGCAGGTGCCGGCGAGCAGCGTCGCGTCGCGAAGGATCGGTGCGCCCGGCTGGGCGCCGCTGCCGGCCGCCGACCAGCCGCGGACGTGCAGGATGCCCGTGGACGGGATCCCGTTCGCGAGCGGCGTCGCGCCGGCGTCGTAGCACTCGACGAGCGGCTCGCCGCACGTCGTGGAGGCGGCGCCCCCGAGCGCCACGACGACACCCACGTCGACGGCGTCGGCATCGAACGTCACCGGCAGCGGCGCGGAAGCGTTGTCCCAGATGCCGAGACCGTTGCTCGTGCCGGCGCTCGTGAGCGGCGTCGAGCCCAGCACGGCGCCGGTGCGCTCGTTCACGAACCACGCCCGTGCGCTCTTCGGGTTCACGTCCGGCACGCCGACCGGCAGCGCGCCGGACGTCGAGTCGAGCCGCTTGAACGACACTCGCGCCTGCGCGTTGATGAAGGGCACGACCGTCCCGGTGAGCGGGAAGAGCCACGGGAGGTCCGTCTCGGTCAGCTTGACGTCGATCATCGCCGACTCGCACGGCGAGCCCTCGATCGTGTCGTCCGGCGTCGCGGGCTTGGGCGTGGAGGCCTGCGCGTGGAACGTCTTGCTGTTGATGCGGCGGAAGATGTGGCTGTCCGGCGTTGTGCCCACCTGCGGGTTCCAGACCGTGCCCGAGTAGCGAGCGACCGTGTCCGCCACGGCGGCGTCGTTGGGGCAGATGCGGATGTCCTGCGCGGCGGCGAAGGCCGCGGCGTCGGCCTGCATCTGGAGATGCCGCTTGTGCACGAACCAGTTGCCGACGTCGATCACGAAGACGAGGAACAGCAGGAGCACGGGCAGGCCGAGGGCGACCATGACCAGCACGCCGCCGCGCTCGCCGGCCGCCGCGGCACGGATGCGGACGATCACGCGCATCCGGCCGAGTAGTTGGTCGGGGCCGTCTCGAGGCGCATGACGGCGGTCGAGGTGATCGTCGTGCTCGCCGCGTCGAGGTCGAAGAGCGGCAGCCAGTCGTAGGTGAACGTCATCCTCACGCGGACGGGCTCTCCCTTCGCGGCCGTGCCCGTCGGGAAGTCGATGCAGACCTGGCTCGGCGTCGGCACGTCGGCCGTGCCGCCGCTGCGCAGCTCGGCGGTGTCGCCCTGCGCGTGGAGCTGCGCCTGCAGCGATCCCGGGTTCGCCGGGTACGGCTTGTTGTTCACCGCTGCGTACCGTGCGCCCTCGGCCGTGATGTGGGTGGCGTCGTTCCAGTAGTTGAACGCCTTGCCGAAGTGGATGATTCCGATGAACACGACGATCAGGATGGGAAACACGAGAGCGAACTCAGCGAGCGCTTGGCCGTCTTCACGGGCGATATGTGAACGAAGGGATGACACGGTGAGGGAGTGCAAGGGTTTTCACGCGAGTGGTGATAGAGGGAGACGCGCCGCCCCGCAGGCCAAGAAGGCCGGCATGCGGGGCGACGCGTCCGTTGGAACTACAGGAGTTCGGCGGCGACACCGTCCAGCATGGTGTCGATGTTGGTCCCCAGCACGGTCAGTCCCGCAACGGCGACGACCGACACGAGCGCCAGGATGAGCGCGTACTCGACGAGGGCCTGGCCCTCCTCGCGCTTGGTGATCGTACGGGCGTACGCCATGATCATCTCGAGCATAGTGTGTGTTTCACCTCCTCCCTAACTTCTCGGGGGTTCCGACCCTCGGTGCCACCTAACCCCTCACATCCGTGTTACGGTGGTCGAGGTGGTCGGGCCCTGAGGTCACTCGTTGCTTGCAGCGAGAACCATAGGAGTCGACCGTAGTCGCCCAACACGTTCCAAAGGCTGGGTCGACCTATCCCTCCAGATGGGCCGGCCTGACCCTTTCGATGGTGCCCTCCCGAGTGACTGCGCCTACTGTCATTTGACGCGCGCCTGTGAGTCGCTCCGCGCGCGTACGTGTCATCGAGACTGAAGGAGACTGAGGGTGAAAGCGCACACCACTATCGAGGACTCCCGCGGGCGCGTCGTCTGCGAGCGATGCACGGTCGCCGACGGGCCGCTCACGCGCCTGCGCGGGCTGCTGGGGCGTCGCGAGCTGCCGGCCGGCGAGGGCATCCTCCTGCGCCCGGCGCCGTCGATCCACACCTGGTTCATGCGGTTCCCGATCGACGCCGTCTTCCTGACCGCGGATCTCGAGGTGCTGGCGGTGCGACCCCGGATGCCGGCCTGGCGGATCGCCGCCTGGCGCGGGGCGCGGGCGGTCCTGGAGCTCGCGGCCGGCGAGGCCGGCCGCCGCGGACTGGAGCCCGGCTCGCGGCTCCGCGCAGTCGCCGCGCGCGAAGGCGTCGCTCATGACGCCTGACGCGCGCCATGTGCGCCGCGTCGACGTCGGCGACGGGATCTTCGTGTCGGTGCCGGCGGAGAGCGCCCGCGCCCCCCTCCCCGGCCGGCCGTCGACGCGCGCGCCCGCGCTCGCGCTCGCCGTGGGCGCCTTGCTGGCCGCCGCCGCCGTCGCGCGCTACGGGCTGACCCCCGAGGGCCTGCTGGCCGCCGGCCTGCTCCCGGTGCTCACCGCGCTGGCGGCGATCGACCTGCGCGCACGCGTGCTCCCGAACCGGATCGTCGGTCCGGCGCTGCTCGCCGTGCTGGCCTGGCAGCTCACCTTCTTCCCGGATCGCGTCCCCGAATGCCTGGTCGCGGCGGTGGGGGCGGGCGCGTTCCTGCTCCTGCCCTCGCTGCTGCACCCCGGTGCGATGGGAATGGGCGACGTCAAGTTGGCGGCGCTGCTCGGGCTCGCGTTCGGCGGCGACGTCGTGGCCGCGCTGCTGGTCAGCGTCTTCTCCGCGGCGCCGGTGGCCGCGGCCGTGCTGCTGTTCGGGGGGGCCGAGGCGCGCCGGGCGGCGATCCCGTTCGGGCCGTTCCTGGCGCTCGGCGCGGGCGTCCTGCTCCTCGCCTGAGCCTCCTGCTAGGGCAGGACCACCAGCACCTCGGTGCCCTTGCCGGGCTGTGAGCTGACGCACAGCTCGCCGCCGAGCTCGGCGACGCGCTCGTCCATCCCCGTCAGGCCGAAGTGCCCGGCCGAGTCGCGCGCCTGCGCCGGGTCGAAGCCGCATCCGTCGTCGTCGATCCGCAGCACGAGCTTGTCGGTGTCGTCGACGGTGAGCCGCACCCTGCGCGCACCGCCGTGGCGGATCGCGTTGGTGACCGCCTCGCGCGCGAGCAGGCAGAGCGCCTCGCGAGTCGCGGGCGGAACGCGCACTTCGGCCGCCCCCTCGACGTATGCAAGCACCCCATCGCGGCCGGCGACCTCCTGCACCGTCCGCTCGAGCGCGAGGGTGAGCGATTCGTCGGTCGCCTGGGCGAGGTTGGCGACGGCGTGCCGGGTGTTCTCGAGCGCGTGCTGCGCCGCGCTGACGATGCGCTCGATCGCCGCGTCGCCTCCTGTGCGCCCGACCAGGCCGCGCCCGGCCTGGAGGATGAACGCCAGATCCTGCGCCGTCCCGTCGTGCAGGTCGCGGGCGATGCGCCGGCGTTCCTCGATGACCGCCGCGGCGCTGAGCGCGGCCTGCGCCCGGCGGATCTCGGCCGCGCCACCCGCGAGCAGGGACAGGAGCCATGCAAGGCGCAGGATGTCGCCGGCCGCGAACCAGTCGGTCAAGACGGACGGATAGACCACGTAGTGGAGTCGCGCGAACGCCGCGAACACCGAGCCGATCGCGAACCAGGCGAGCAGCGCGTCGCGCTCGCGCGCCGCCCGTCGTGTGAGCCCGATCGCGGCGGCCGCGAAGAGCAGCGCCATGGCCGCGTGGCAGCCGGCGATGGCGGGGTGGCCGGCGAACTCGTCGCCGGGCACGAGGCCGGGGGTCACGGGCGCCGGCAGCGCTCCCCCGCCGACCACGGACGTCATCGCCACGGCGACGAGCGCGAACGCCGAGCCGCCGAGCCAGCGCTGCGCCGCGCGCCGCGGACGCCGTAGCGGATGCGCCGGAATGAGCGCTCCCGCGGTCAGCAAGCCGGCACCGAGCGCATGCGCCACCACCCCGGCCCAGGCGAGCGGCTCCGGGTCCAAGCGCGGGACGATCGCGGGGACGGCACCGAACCCGAGGTTGGCTGCCGCGATGACGGCGAGTCCCGTCGTCATCAGCAGGTCGCCGCGCTCGAGCGACCGCGTGTACCGGCCGTAGGCGAGCCCGGTGGCGAGCGCCGCGACCACCGCCGCGGCGGTTTCGACCGCGACGTGGAGCCCCGGGTTGCGGGCGGCAGCGGACACCGGCGTCAAGAGGACCAACGCGGTGAAGAGCCCGGCCGTTCCGACCGCAGCGGCGAGCGATCCGCGCAGGCTGACGGTGGCGGGAGAGCTCCGCATCACCCCGGCTATCGGTAGCCGCGCCCGATCGTTGAGGCGGTCTACGCGCCAGGAACGCGAAAGCGCCGGCCCGTGGGCCGGCGCTTCGCCTCCTGTGGAACGTCCTGGCGGCTACCGCAGCCCGATGTCCACCGTGTACGTCTGCCCGTCGTCGAGGCGCACTCCGATCCGGTGGTAGTACCCGCGAGCCGCCGCCGCCGTCGACCAGTTGAACTGATAGTGGCTCCCGTCCCAGCGGTACGCGCTCGTGCTGTCCGCCGGGAGGCTGTAGGCGTCCACGTCGACCGGCGCCGTGGTCGCGCCGCCCTTGGCGGGAGCGAGCCACACCGGTGCGCCGTTCGCCTGTACCAGGGCACCGCCCGCACGCTTGAGCTGGAGCTTCACGGGCACCGTGCTGCCGCCCTTGAAGACGCTCGTGCTCGTGCCCACCTGATGCGCGGTGTCGTTGATCGGCTGCAGGAAGCCGTCGAACCGGTAGATCACGCGGTACGAGCCGGTGAGCGTCGTGGTGTTGCCGGCGCCGTCGCGCGCCGCCGCGCGGTAGGTGAACGTGCCCACGCCGTTGGCCAGGCCCCCGGTGACGGCGACGTGGCAGCCCGCGGGACCGGAGTCGGCGTCCTCCACCGCGCAGCTGGGCGTCGGAACCTCGCCGAGCGTGTAGATGGCCCCGTCGGCGACGCGGCCGACGGTCACCGTCGGCGTCGTCACGTCGATCCTGATCCCGCTCACCGTCGCGGTCGCCGTGTTGCCGGCGCGGTCGACCGCCTCGCGCGTGACCGACTGCCCGGCACCGGTGCCGGTGAGCGTCACGTCGTCCGGGCAGACCGCGACGTCGGAGAGCGCATCGGCGCAGGCGAAGCGCACGGTCACGGGCCCGACGTACCAGCCGCCGTCGCCGCGCTCGCCGCTCACGATCGAGCCGGTGATGTCCGGAGGCGTCTTGTCGAGCTTGACGGTCACCGAGTCGCTGCTGCGATTGCCCGCGACGTCGTACGCCTCACCGGTCACGACGCGGCCCGCGGTCTCCTCGTCGACGACGACGTCAGGTGTCGTGCGAGCCTCGTCCACGCCGGATCCGCCGTCGTTGTCCCTGGCGCTGAAGTGGACCGTCACGTCGTCGCGGTTCCAGGCCTGCGCGTTCGGTCCCGGCGTCAGCGTGTGCGTGACCATCGGTGCGATGTTGTCGTACCGCAGCGTCGCCCCGTTGATCGGCTCCGTGTTGCCGGCCCGGTCGACCGCGTAGAACCTGACGGTCGCCTCGCCGCTGCCGTCGAGCGGGACGGTGACGCTCGCCGTCGCTCCGGCCGCGACCTCTTCGGGTGCGCCGTTGACGCTGTAGCGGATCTCCTGCACGCCGGACAGCTCGGACTGGTCGCTCGCGGCGAGGACGACGGTCGCCGTCGAACCGGTGCACCAGTCATTGACCCTCGTGCAACGGTTGTCGGCGGTCGTCTGTGGCGCCAGGCTGTCGATCTTGATGCCGCCGACCGTCGTGCCCGGCGTGCTGTTGCCCGCCAGGTCGGTCGCCGCCTCGCTCGTGGCGCTTCGGTCGGGGCCGTTGCCGCGGACGAGCACGTCGCTCGGGCAGCTGGCGACTCCGGAGAGCGCGTCGGTGCAGTCGAACCCGACCACCACGTCGCCGCGGTACCAGCCCGCGTCGTTCGGCGCCGTCGTCGGCGCCCCGGCGACCACGGGGCCCGTGCGGTCGATCTTGATGCCGGAGACCGAGGCGGACGAGACGTTGCCCGCCCGGTCGGCGACCTGCACGGGACCGGCGCCCAGGTCGGCTCCCTCGCCGGTGATCGCGCTTGCGGCGGGGACCGTGGACTCGTCGATGCCGGAAAGGCCGTCCGTCCCGGTCCAGTCCACCGCGACGTCGTCGCGGTACCAGCCGGCGCCGTTGGCGGGGGTCGTCGGCGTGCCCGTCAGCGTCGGCGCGGTCATGTCGATGTTGATGTCGTCGAGCGTGGTCGCGGCGACGTTGCCCGCGTTGTCGCGCGCGTCGCCCTCCGCCGACTGGCCGGCGCCCTCGTTGAGCACCGTGACGGGGTCCGTGCAGCCGGCGATGCCGGACTCGGCGTCGGCGCACTCGAACGTCACGATCACGGGGACGTTGGTCCAGCCGAAGGCGTTCGCCGGCGGCACCCGCCGTCCCGTGATGGTCGGGGCGACACCGTCGATCCGCACGACGACCGTCTGGCCGGGAGCGTCCGCGGCCTCCACGTTGCCGGCCCGGTCGACGCTCCAGAACGTGATCCGATGCGTGCCCTTGTCGGCGATCTCGAACGGTGCCGAGTAGCGCCGGGCCTCGGCGTCGTCGATGCGGTACGCGATGTGGTCGATGCCCGAAAGGCTGTCGAGGCCGTCGAGCTCGACCACGACGGGGCCCGCGAACCAACCGCTCTCGAGCGGGTCGGGCACCTCGGCGGTCGTCGTCGGCGGCGTGCGATCGATCCGGATGCCGTCGAGCGTCGCGACGGCCGTGTTGCCGGCCACGTCGGCCACCGACGCGCTCGCGGAGCGGTTGTTGCCTTCGCCGCCGAGGGTGGCGGCAAGCGGGCAGTCGCCGTCGATGCCGGACAGCGCGTCCGAGCAGGTCCACTCGACGACGACGTCGTCGCGGTACCAGCCGTTGTCGTTGGGCTCGGAAGCCGGCCTGCCGTGCAGGACCGGACGGGTCTTGTCGACGTCGACGCCGTCGAGGCCGCCCGTCGCCTCGTTGCCGGCCGCGTCGGTCACGGTGGCACGAGCCGACTGGCCGGCGCCCTCGCCGAGCACCTGCGCGGCCGGGCAGGCGTCGACGCCCGAGAGCGCGTCGGCGCACGTGAAGCCGACGGTCACGTCGTCGTCGTACCAGCCGCTCGCGTTGGGCTCGCGGTCGACGGACGCCTGGATCGAAGGGGCGGTGCGGTCGAGGGAGACGCTGGCCGGATCTCGCACGGAGTTCCCGGCGCGGTCCACGGCGGTGCCGGTCGCGTCCTGGTCGCGCCCCTCGCTCGCCACCACCCGGTCGGGGCCGCAGCTCTCGATGCCGGACAGCTCGTCGTCGCAGATGAAGTCGACCGACACGTCCGCGCGGAACCAGCCGTTGGCGTTCGCGGACGGGGTGAGCTCGTGGCGGATCGTGGGCGACGTGCGGTCGATGTTGACGACCACGGTCTTGCCATCCTCGACGTTGCCGGCCCGGTCGACGCTCCAGTACTCCAGCTCGTGCCGGCCCTCGTCGCCGATGGCGACGCTGGTGCCGGTGTGGACGGCCCCGCCGTCGACGCGGTAGCGCGTCGCGGCCACGCCGGACATCCCGTCGTGCGGCTCCAGGGCGACCGTCACGTCGACCGTGTTCCAGGCGTCGACGGCGGAGGCGTCGGTGTTCGGCGCGGTCCTGTCGATCTTCACCTGGGGACCGGTGGCCGTCGTTGCGTTGCCGGCGCGGTCGGACACCGAGGCGGTCGCGCTCAGGTCCTGGCCCTCGCCCGCGATCACGGTGGCCGCCGGGCAGTCGCCGTCCACGCCGGAGAGGGCGTCGTCGCACGCCCACGCCACCGTGACATCGCTGGTGTACCAGCCGTTCTCGCCGGCGGTGCCGCCCGCGATCGAGCCGGTCAGCGAGGGCGGCGTCTTGTCGATCCTGAACGGCCCGACGTCGGTGGAGATCTCGTTGTCGGCGTTGTCGACCGCCGTCGCGGACACCGACCGGCCGGCGCTCTCGGACGCGAGCACCGTGGTGCCGCCGCCCGTGCAGCCCTTGATGCCCGACAGCGCGTCGGAGCAGGCGATGCTCACCGTGACGTCCGTGTTGTTCCAGCCGTGGGCGTTCGGGGCCGGGCTGCCGGCGCCGGCGACGACCGGCTTGTCCTTGTCGGCCTTGACGGTCAGCGAGCCGGCGCCGGAGTTGCCGAGCCGGTCGGTTGCCGTGGCCGTCCGGGTGACGCCGTCGACGGTGGTGTTGGCCTGAACGAAGTCCGTGGGCGGAGTCGCGCCCGGGGCGACGCCGGAGCCGGCGTCGGACGCGACCCAAGAGATTCCGACGTCGCCGTTGTTCCAACCCGCGGCGTTGGCGGCCGGCGACCGCGAGCCCGTCACGGTCGGGCCGGTGTTGTCGAGGACGTAGGAGGCTTGCTCGACGTCGGGCTCGCCGCCGCACTTCCCGTTGGTGTTCACGTTCTTGTAGCCGGTGGCGATGATCGTCTGCACGCCCTCGCCCGAGCCGGCCGTGAAGGCGAAGGTCCAGTTGGTCTTGGTCCCGGGCGACGTCTGCTGGGCGCTGTGGGCGCCGGTGATCTCGACGCAGCGCACCTCCGCGTCGGTCGTGACGGTGAGCGTCAGCACGCCGCCCTGCTTGGCGTAGAGGGTGCCGGCGCTCGTGACGGTGCGCGCGCCGCCGGCGAGCGTGGCGCCCGTGACCGCGGTGCCGAACGCGCCGGTGGCGAGCAGTCCGAGAATGGTCACCGCGACCGCGAACATCCCTGCTCCGGCGGTGACTGGTGCGCGGCGAGCGCGCAGGTCCGTGATGGATAGCACCGAACTTCTCCTCGTCTACGTGGTGGGGGACGCTCAGACGGCCAGCTCGACGTCGGCGCTCACGCCGTGCGAGTGCGCGAAGCTGGCCGCGGCCAGTCGGTTCGGCACCCCGAGCTTGCGGTAGAGGTTGCGAAGGTGGAACTTCACGGTCGGCTGCGAGATCCACAGCTCCCGGCCGATCGCCTGGTTCGAGAGTCCGCGCGCGAGCGCCTTGAGCATCGTGATCTCGCGCTCGGTGAGGCCCGCGTCGCGCAGCGCGTCCTCCGGTGCCCTCCGGAAGCCGTAGGCGTGGTAGACCGTGTCCTCGTAGGCCTGCCGGAGCGCGGACGGGATGTCCCGCGGGTCCACGCTCTTGACGATGAACGCGCGCGCGCCGCGCGAGAGCGCCGACTCGATCAGCTCGGGCCTCGACGACGACGACAGGACGACGACCCGGATGTCCGGGTACAGCCGGGTGATCAGGTCGAGGCAGCTTTCGCCGTTCGCCGTTCGCAGGCTCAGCTCCAGCGCCACGACGTCCGGCCGCCGTCGCTCGACGAGCGTCATCAGGTACGCGCCGCTCTCCGTCGCGCCGGCGATCTCGATGTCGTCGTTGCGCTCGAGCGCGCGACGAAACCCCTCCAGGACAAGCCGGTTGTCATCCCCGACGACGACTTTCAAAGCCACATACCTCCGTGTAGTCCCTGCCGCAGGCCGATGGCCTGCTCGCGCCGATCCCAGCGCACTGCCACTGTCCGCCACCCGGGGCCAAACGGCAAGAGGACGACTGATCACTTAGCGTTCACGTGTGTGAACGCCGAGCACGGGCGCCATGCCTGAGCCGCAGGCCGCGGCTCCCCGCGTGCTGCTGGCCGACGCCGACGCGCCGACGCGCGTCGGCCTTCGCCTCGCCCTCGAGTCGGGCGGATACGACGTGGTGGCCGAGGCGAGCGAGGCCGCCGCCGCCGTGACGGCCGCGGTGCAGCTGGAACCCGACGCGGCGTTGGTCGCGGCGTCGCTGCCCGGAGGCGGTATCGAGGCCGCGCGCCAGATCGCCGCTCAGCGGCCCCGTGTCCGCCTGGTCATCGTCAGCGACGATCCCAGCGGCGAAGAGCTGGTCGAGGCCGTTCTAGCCGGCGCCTCGGGCTATCTCGGCCGGGATGTCAGCCCGCGACGGCTGCCGGCGGCGCTGCGCGGCGTGCTCGCGGGAGAGGTGGCGCTGCCGCGGCGCCACACGCAGTATCTGCTCGACGCGCTGAGGGAGCGGGACGTCCGGCGCGCGACGCTGACGGCTCAGGCGCGGTCGGCCATCACCGACCGCGAGTGGGAGGTGCTGCAGCTGCTGGCGAGCGGAGCGTCGACGAGCGAGATCGCCCATCGGCTGCGGATCTCCCCCGTCACGGTGCGCCGGCACGCCTCGTCGCTCCGCGCCAAGCTCGGGGTGCCGGACCGGGCGAGCATCCGGCGGCTGCTCGATCCCCCTGGGCCTGAACCCTGATCAGGCGGCGTGCGCGCGGGGAGCCGGCTCGGAGACGGCGGCGTGCGCGCGGGGAGCCGGCTCGAAGACGGCGGCGGCATCCACGAGCTGGTGCCGGACCGCGAACGTCGCGGCCTGGACGCGGTTGCCGACCCCCAGCTTCTCGAACAGCCGTGAGAGCAGGTTCCTCACGGTGCTCGCGCTCAAGTAGAGGCGGTCGGCGATGTGCCCGTTGTCGTAGCCCTGGGCGATCAGGTCGAGCACCGCGCGCTCGCGCGGGGACAGCGGCGGGACGGCGGCGAGCGCGGGTGCCGGCGGGGGCGCGGCGCGCACCGTCCTCACGAGGGCCGACACGGCACGCGGCGAGATCGGCGACTGCCCCGCCGCTGCGTCCTCGATGCCGGCCACGATGTCGCGCATCTGAGCATCCTTGAGCAGGTACCCGAAGGCGCCGGCGCGCATCGCCTCCACGACGCTCTCGTCGTCGGCGCTGACGGTCAGCATCAGCACCGAGAGCAGCGGGTGCTCGGTCAGCAGCATCCGCGTCGCCTCGATCCCCGAGAGGCCCGGCATGTTCATGTCCATGACGACGACCTCGGGCCGGAACGAGCGTGCGAGACGCAGCGCCACGTCACCGCTGGGTGCCTCGATGACCTTGTACCCCTCGTGCACGAGCAGCGTACGGAGCCCTGTCCGGTAGAGCTCGTGGTCGTCGACGACCATGAGCCGGCGCGCCCTCTGCCGCCGCGTCGCGTCCCCTGGCTGCTCCATACCGATCTATCGGCCCTGAGGGGCGGCATGCGATCGGACGATCGTCCAAATTTCCGCTTTCAGTCGAAGACGGCGGCGAACACGCCGGCTGCCACCAGCGCCATGATCGCGACGGCGATCGCCACCGCGAGCGCCTTGACCCACAAGGGCGTGCCCTCGCCCGTAGCCGTGGGCTCCTCGGCCTCCGGAGTCCCGAGCAGCTCGCGCGCGAGCGCGGCCCCGGAGGCCGGCACGAGCAGCTCGCGCGGGCCCGCGGCGAGGAAGTCGGGCACGTCGGCGCCGCCGGTGCGGCGCACGAGCGAGGGGATGCCCTGCTCCCGCAGCAGCCCCTCCATCAGCTCGGCCTCGGCCTGGTTGCGCGCCCAGCCGACGCGCACGAGGTCGCCCTGGGCGTGCTCCGGCCGGATCCGGGGCTCGGTCACGACGCGGGCGGCGGCCCGCCCTCCACCTCGAGCGCGGCCTCGCTGACCTGCCCGTCGGCGATCCGCCAGGCCCGCACGTCGGGCTCGGCGCCGCCGAGGCCGACGATCACGTAGAGGGCGTGCGGGTGCATCGCGAGGTTCACGTCGGTCGGCGACGGCTCCGGCTCGGTCCGCGGGTGCGAGTGGTAGATCGCCCCCAGCTCGAGCCCGGCGTCCTCGATCCCCATCTCGAGCCGGTACTGCTCCTTCGGGTCGATCTCGTAGCGCAGCTTCGGGGCGTCGGCCGAGTTGCGGGCGCGATGGACGGCGACGGCCTCGCCGTCGCGCGCCGCGATCATGCCGACGCACTCCTTCGGCGCCTCGGCCTGCGCGTGGGCGACGACCTCGTCGAGCAGCTGGCGGGAGATCCGCACCTACTCGGCGGTGGTGGCCTTCTGGTGCAGCGGCTTGGGGTCCTCGTCCTCGTCGTCGCGGACGTTGACGCCGCTCAGCGAGTCCTTGAACTCGCGCATGCCGCGACCGACCGACCGGCCCACCTCGGGCAGCCGCTTCGGACCGAGCACGATCAGGGCGATGATGAGCACGATGATGAGCTCGGTCGGCCCCACGTTGATAGGCATTTCCTGGCTTCCTCTCCGGGGTTCGGCTCGGGTCTGTTCCCTCCGTCAGTGAGGGTAGCTCGCCGGCTACGCCGGCGCCAATCGCATCCTGGCCAGGTGCTGGGCGTGACTCGCGAGGATCGTCGCCGCCGTCTGCAGCACGCCGGGGTCGGCGATGTCGGCCAGCGCGTGCGAGTACTCGTCGACGAGTGACTGCTCGAGGGCGATCGCGGCGTCGAGCCGCTCGTCGGGCCCGTCGGCGTCCATGAGCCGGCGGGCCGGCGCGTCGAGCCCGCGCGGCGCGGGCCGGCGCCCGAGCGCGTCGAGGTGCGTGCGCAGCGCCGCGGCGTGAGCCAGCTCGTCGCCGTACGTCGCGACGACGACGCCCTTCCCGGCCCCGTACACCTCGGCGGCCGCCTCCTCGCGCGCCACGAGCCGGATCAGGACGGCGATGTCCGACCGCTGCGCGCGGGCGCTCGCGGGTGCGACGAGGGCGGCGAGCGCCGCGGCGGCGAGCGCCTCGCGGCGGGTCATCGGGGCGTCCCGGGGAAGGGGTCCTCGACAAGCACGCCGAGCGCGTCGCCGAGCAGCGCGGCGTCGGCGGCCGCGCCGGTCACCATGTCGGCCCCCAGCCTGCGCAGCTCGAGCCCGGCGAGGCTGGGCAGCGCGGCCACGTGGGCGACGATCGCCGCCTGCGCGCGCGCCACGGCCTCGGCGGCGTCGACGCGCTGGACGGGCTCGATCTCGTACGTGGCAGGCCCGCCGTCGGCCGGCGCGGCGGCCGCGATCTTCTTCGCGCGCGCCTGCGCGCGTGCGTGGACCTCGCGCACGACGCCGGCCGCGGAGCGAGGCGCACCTTCCGGCGGCAAGCTCGTCGCACCTGCGAGCGCCGACTCGGCCTCGAGCTGGCGCGCCAGGGCGTCCGCCGGCGTGGCGACGACCTCCTCTTCCTCCCCGCACCCCGCGAGCAGCGCCAGAGCGCCGCCGGCCAGCACGGCGCGGCGGCTCACCACCAGACGGTGGAGTCCAGGTT
This sequence comes from uncultured Solirubrobacteraceae bacterium, assembly GCA_963844405.1. Taxonomy (GTDB): domain Bacteria; phylum Actinomycetota; class Thermoleophilia; order Solirubrobacterales; family Solirubrobacteraceae; genus DASSUW01. The sequence goes on from CAWJNZ010000001.1 coordinate 81,643, forward strand.
CTCGATCTCCTCGACCGGCAGCGTGTAGACGCCGGACGAGAGGTACTTCCAGCCGTCGTCGCAGACGATGAACACCACGTTGCCCTCGTCGAGCTCGCCCGCGATCCGGACGGCGATCGAGGCGATGGCGCCGGACGAGACGCCGGCGAAGATGCCCTCCTCGTCGAGCAGCCGGCGCGTCCACACGATCGCGTCGTGGTTGGTGACGAAGATCTTCCGGTCGAGCAGCGAGAGGTCGATGATCGGCGGGATGAAGCCGTCTTCCAGCGAGCGCAGGCCCTGCACCGGCTCGCCCTGCATCGGCTCGGCGGCGACGATCTTCACGCTGTCGCCGAGCTCCTCGCGCAGGCGGCGGCCGTTGCCCATCAGCGTCCCGCCGGTGCCGAGGCCGGCCACGAAGGCGGCGACCTCGTCGAGCTCCTCGAGGATCTCGGGCGCCGTGCCCTCGTAGTGCGCGCGCGGGTTCGCCTCGTTGCCGTACTGGTACGGCATGTAGTACGACGGGTCCGACTCGGCCATCTGCAGTGCCAGCTCGACCGCCCCGTTGGACCCCTTCGAGCCCTCCGAGTACACGATGTCGGCGCCGTACATCTTCAGCAGCTGGGTGCGCTCGGGCGTCACGTTGTCGGGCATCACCACGCGCAGCGGATAGCCCTTGCGCGAGCAGATCATCGCGAGCGAGATCCCGGTGTTGCCGGACGTCGGCTCGAGGATCGTCTGCCCGGGCAGGATCGCGCCCTGCTCCTCCGCCGACTCGATCAGCGAGCGGGCGACGCGGTCCTTGATCGACCCCGTCGGGTTGTGCGACTCGAGCTTCGCCCAGATCCGCACGCCCGGCTTCGGCGAGAGCCGCTTGAGCTCCACCAGCGGCGTGTTCCCGATCGCCTGCACGATGTCGCCGTAGCGGCCACCGCATGGCCGGTTCCCCAGTTGCTGCGCCATGACTTCAGAAAGTGTAGTCCCTATCCGACCTCGGCCGAGACCGGATCCGAGAGCACGCGTCGGAGCGAGAGCGCCGCCGCGCCACGCACGGCGGCCTCGGGCCCGAGCGTCGACGGCAGCAGCCGCGGGACGGACCATTCGGAGGCGAGGACATGGGTCTCGAGCTCGCGGGCGATGGGGTCGGCGAGCCAGGTCGCGAGCTGGGCGAAGAAGCCGCCGAGGACGACGGCCTGGAAGTTCAGGAGGTTGGCGGCCGAGGCGATGCCGAGCCCGAGCCAGCGGCCGGCCTCGCGCAGCGCGGCGAGCGCCTGCTCGTCGCCCATCCGCGCGCGGCCGGCGAGCTCGAGCACCGGCTGGCCGGAGCCGGTGGTGGTGGCGGCGCCGGCGCGGTCGAGCCCCGCGGCCTCCAGCAACGCCTCCAGGCCCACGATCGTCTCCAGGCAGCCGCGGCTGCCGCACGCGCAGGGCCGGCCGTTGGGATCGACGGTCATGTGCCCGAACTCGCCGCCGAACCCCTGCGAGCCGCGGAACAGCTCGCCGCGGACGATGATCCCGGCGCCGACGCCGATCTCGCCCGACACGTACAGGACGTCGGAGAGCCCGCGCGCGGTCCCCTCCCAGAGCTCGGCGAGCGCGGCGAGGTTCGCCTCGTTGTCGGCCGCGAGCGGGAACGACGGACCGGAAAGCCGCTCGTGCAGCCCCTCGACCACCGGCACGTCGTTCCAGCCGAGGTTCGGCGCCACCAGCAGCGCGCCGCTCGCCGAGTCGACGAGGCCGGGCAGAGCGACCGTCGCCCCCACCGGCCGCAGCCCCGCCGCGCGCACCTCCTCCAGCGCGCCGCCCGCCAGAGCGGCCAGCCGGTCGAGCACCACGTCGACGTCGACCATCCGGTTGTCGCGCACGTCCAGCGCGCGATGGCGCTCGGCGCCGGTGAGGTCCAGCGCCCGCACCGCCAGGTAGTCGACGTTGATCTCGAGCCCCAGGGCGACGACGCCGGATCCCGAGAGCTCGACCACCTGGCCCGGCCGGCCGACGGTTCCGCGCTGCTCGAGCCCGCGCTCGACCAGCAGGTCGAGCCCGATCAGCTCCGTGACCAGCGACGAGACCGTGGTCTTGTTGAGCCCCGTCTCGAGCGCGATCGTGGCCCGCGAGCGGGGCCCGTGCTCGGCCACGTGGCGGAGCACGACCCCGAGGTTGTGCCGGCGCACCGCGCGCTGGTTCGCGAGCCCCGTGGCCTCCATCGGTTCACCCTAACGAAGCTCGCCCTGCGTTCGTGACCGGTCGAGAGCTCAGGCAGCGTCCGGGAGCGGTCGAGAGCTCAGGCGGCGTCCGGCAGCGGCTCGACGCCGAGGTAGCGCTTCTGCGCCTCTGGGTCGCCCAGCAGCTCGCCGGCGGTCGTCTCGGTGGCGATCGCGCCGGCCACCATCACGAGCTGGCGTGAGGCCAGAGTCGTGGCCACGCCCAGGTTCTGCTCGACCACGAGCAGGCCCATGCCGCCGGCCGCCAGGTCCTTGATCGTCTCGATCAGCGTCTCGACCACGGTCGGCGCCAGGCCCTCCGACGGCTCGTCCATGATCAGCAGCCGCGGGTTGGTCAGCAGCGCACGGCCGATCGACAGCATCTCCTGCTCCCCGCCCGAGAGCGACGTGCCGGAGACGTTCTTGCGCTCGGCCAGGCGCGGGAAGAGCTCGTAGACGCGGTCGGGCGTCCAGTCCGCCTTGCTCGGCGCGCCGACGATCTGGAGGTGCTCGTCGACGGTCAGCGAGGTGAAGAGCCGCCGGCCCTGCGGCACGTAGCCGACACCGGCCTTGGCGATCTTGTACGAGGGCCGGCCCATGAGCTCCGCCCCTTCGAGCTGCACCGACCCGTCGGAGTGGCCGCTCGCGCCGAGCAGCCCGACGATCGTCTTGCACAGCGTCGTCTTGCCCATGCCGTTGCGGCCGATCACGGCCACCGCCTCGGCACCCATCGAGAAGCTCACGCCCTGCAGCACGTGGGCGGTGCCGTAGTACCCGTTGAGGTTCTCCACGCGAAGCAGCTCAGTCATGATGGATCAGGCCGCTGCCCAGGTAGAGGTCGTGGACGGTCTGGTTGCCGCGGATGTCGTCGGGCGTGCCCTCGACGATCACGCGGCCGTCGTGCATCATCGTCACCCACTGGGCGACGCGCAGCGCGACGTCCATGTCGTGCTCGATCAGGATCAGGGTGATCGAGGGATCGAGCGTGAGCAGCAGCTCGGTCAGCTTCACGCGCTCGGCGCGCGAGAGGCCGGCGGCCGGCTCGTCGAGCATCATGAGCTTCGGGTCCGAGGCCCGCGCCATGCCCACCTCGAGCTGGCGTTGCTCGCCGTGCGAGAGGTCCATCACGAGCGAGTCGAGGCGGTCGCCGAGGCCGACGGCCTGGCCCATGGTCACGGCCTTCTCGCGCAGCTCGCCGTCCTTCTTCGACGGCACCATCCGCAGGTGGCCAGGGTGGACGCCGAGCACCGACAGGTAGAGGTTGTCCTCCACCGTCAACCCCAGGAACAGCCGCGAGGTCTGGAACGTGCGCGAGAGGCCCATGCGGGCGCGCTTGCGCGCCGGGAGGCCGGTGACATGGGTGCCGAACAGCTCGATGTCGCCGGCCGAGGGCGGGAACTCGCCCGAGATCAGGTTGAAGAGCGTCGTCTTGCCCGCCCCGTTGGGGCCGAGGATGGCCCGGCGTTCGCCGGGCCCGACCTCGAGGTCCACGTCGCTGACGGCGTGGACGCCGCCGAAGCGCCGGCCGACCCCCCGGAGGCGGAGGACCGGCTCGGCGCGTTCGGTGGATGTCGCAGGTGCTGCCACTGGTTCCTTACTTCGACGAGAAGTCGACCTCTTCGGAGTTGCCCACCCACGGCGGGGCCTCGCCGGCCTCGCACTTCGGGTTCTGGCGGTCCGGAGCGGGCGTGTCAGGCGTGAAGACCCCGTTGAAGGTCTGGTCGACCTGCGGGACCTTGCGGAACGTCTGCACGTCCGGCGTGCCGTCGCCGTTGGCGTCCTTGACGATCTTCTTGACGTAGACGTCGGCGATCGCCTGGCGGTTGTCGTCGAGCTTCACGTCGCCCCACGGCGCCTCGTCGCCGCTCAGCGTGACGCCGGCCAGAGCCTCTTGGAGCTTGCTCTGGTCCGAGACGTCGCCGTCGACGGCCTCGAGGCCCTTGATGAGCGCGACCATGTCGAGGTAGTAGCCGTAGGTGAAGACCGACGGGCCGAGGCCGGCGATCTCGTCGCCGTAGGCGGTCTTGAGGTCCTCGCTGTACTTCTGGACAGCCGGCTCGGTGGAGTCGGACGCCGTCATGGCGGCGGTCGCACCGCCGACCAGCGACTTTCCGACCTCCTTGAGCACGAGCGGGTCGTCCCAGAAGACGTTGCCCAGCATGCGCTCGGTGTCGACGCGGCCCTTCTGCTCCTGGTACTGCTTGACGAAGGAGATCAGGCCGGAGCCGCCGATGCCGACGTACAGCCCGTCCACGTCGTCCGGGATCTGCGAGATGTAGGACGAGTAGTCCTCCTCGCCCAGCGGCGCCCAGATGCGCTTCGTGACCTTGCCGCCGATGGCGCAGAACTCGGCGACGAAGCCCGACAGCGACGTGTACGGGAACGAGTAGTCGTCACCGATGATCGCGGCGGTCTTCCAGCCGAGGTCGTTGTAGGCGTAGTCGCCCAGGCCGGCCGACCACTGCGCGCCGTCCGGGTGGAACCGGAAGAAGTTCGGCGCCTGCACCTTCAGCGTCGCGTCCTGCGCGCCGGCGATGCCGTTGACGAACGTCTTGTCCGGGTGCTCCTTCGCGTAGTTCGCGACCGCGATGCCCTCGTCGCCGGAGAGCGGGCCGATCATGACGTCGGCGTCCTCCTGCTCCATCAGGCGGCGCGTCTCCTCGATCGCCTTGTCGGCGGTGTCGTCGGCGCAGCCGTAGCCCACGATCTCGACGTCCTTGCCGGCGATCTGGGCGCCCTCGATGCCGTCGGACGGCTTCTCGCCCGCGGCCTTGGCGCCCGCGTAGCGGATCAGCGCCAGATGCGCGCCCGAGATGGTCGGCTCGAAGAACGAGCCGAAGGCGCCCTCGCAGTCGGACAGGAAGCCGACCTTGATCGTGCCGCCCTCCTCCTGGCCCGCGGTGTCCCCGCCCTCCCCGCCCTCTTCCGAGTCGTCGCCGCACCCCACGCCGACGAACGCCAGCGCCGCCAGAGCGGCGAGCAGCGTCAACAGCTTGCGTCCCCTCAAAACACCTCTCCTCTCGTGCACATCAGTTGACAGTCCCCGGTGCGGGCCCGCTCTCGGGCCCGGCAGTTGTGGTCGTCTGCGTGCCACCCCCTCTACTCCGCCCTCCGAGGCGGTCGCGGACGCCCTCCCAGATGCCGACGAGGCCGCTGGGAGACACGAGGACGATGATCAGGAAGACCAGGCCGATGATCGTGTTGAAGCGCGCGGATCCGAGGATGTTCCCCACGTCGGGGACCCACTCGCGCGAGTAGTTGTCGATCAGCGCGTACGCGAGCGCGCCGACCCACGCGCCCTCCAGCCGGTACAGCCCGCCGATCACGGCGATGATCAGGATGTTGATCGTCTGCTCGAGGTTGATCGACCCCGGCGTGATGCGGCTGTTGTACCAGACGCTCAGAATGCCGGCGACGCCCGCGACGAAGCCCGCCAAGCCGAACGCGAGCATCCGGTGAAGCGTGACGTCGAAGCCCAGGGCGCGCAGGCGGGCCGGCTCGTCGCGGTTGCCCTGGAGGGCGAGGCCGAAGGCCGTGCGCGTCGCCAGCGCGCGCAGCCAGATGAATACGAGCACGGCGACCACCAGCGTCACGAAGTAGCGCGGTACCGGGTCCTGCTCCGGGTTCCCCACGATCCCCGGCAGGTCCACGCTGTTGACGCCGCCGAAGCCCGACAGCTGGGTGACCTGGGAGAAGAAGTAGTAGACGAGCACGCTGAACGCGAGCGTGATCATCAGGAAGTAGATCCCCTCGCTGCGGGCGGCGATCCAGCCGAAGCCGAGGGCGACGACCGTCGCGATGACCAGCGCCGCGATCAGCGCCAGCCACGGGTTCCACGCCGCCGAGCTGCCGCCGTCGGCCAGGACGAGGTTCGCGTACGCCATGCCGGCGACGCCGTAGATGCCGACCTGGGCGAGCGAGACCATGCCGCCATAGGCGGCCAGGAAGATCAGGCTCGCGGCGGCCACGCCGAGCCACAGCGCCTTCGTGAGGATGACGTTGAGGAAGAAGTCGGAGACCACGAACGGCATGAGCGCGGCGATCACGACGATCACGGCGAGCGCGATCCAGCTCAGCCGCCGCGTGCTCACCTGCGGGTTCATGCCGGCCTCCCGAACAGGCCGAGCGGCTTCACGGCGAGCACCCCGACCAGGAGCGCGAAGGTCACGATGATCGAGTAGTTCGTGAGGTCGGTACCGCCGATCGTCAGGTAGACGTCCGCGTAGGCGTCGACGAGGCCGAGCGCGAGCGCGCCGATGGCGGCGCCGCCGAGCGAGCCCATGCCGCCGATGATCACGACGATCAGCGAGTTGAGCAGGAACGCCGTGTCCTGGCCCGGAGCCAGCGAGATCATCGTGCCGCCGAGGACGCCGCCGAAGCCGGCGAGGGCGGCGCCGATGAAGAAGGCGCCCGCGAACACGAGGTTCACGTTGATGCCGAGCGCGGAGACCATGTCGCGGTCGTCGACGCCGGCGCGGACGATCTTGCCGAAGCGGGTCCGCTTGATCACCAGGTACAGCAGCAGGCTGATCAGCAGCGCCGAGCCGAGCACGATCACGCCGCGGAAGAACCCGAAGCGCACGTCACCCGGAAGCAGGACGCTGGTCGGCCACGCGCTGGGCGCCTGGATGTCCGTCGAGATGCCGCCGAACGCGGCCAGCATCTGGTCGGCGAGGATCACCGACAACGCGATCGTGATCAGCGCCTGGCGCAGGTCCTGGCCCTGGTTCCAGCGCAGGAAGATCTGCTGGATGAGCACGCCGATGACGCCGATGATCACCGTCGCGAGGATGAGGGGGACGAACCAGCCGGCGAAGCCGTAGTCGGCGTCCGAGGCGCCGCTGAGCGAGATGCCGAGCCCGGTGTCCTCCTGGAACCAGCGCTCCTGCATCTCGAGCGCGAGGTAGCCGCCGAGCAGGTACAGCGACCCGTGCGCCATGTTGACCACGCGCATCAGGCCGAAGATCAGCGTGAAGCCGCTCGCCACGACGAAATAGAGCGCGGCGAGCGTGACGCCGTTGAGGGTCACGACGACGAACTGCCGCAGGTCGTCCGCCGCCTTGACGGCGAGAAAGATGACGACGACGGCGAGGATGACGGCCCCCACGATGCGCGTGGGCGACCAGCGGCGGCGCGCGGGGGCCTTCGGCGACTCGATGACGCCGCCCGGGGTCACTTGAGCCGACGCGTCAGAAGCGCGCTCGGCCGTGCCGCCGGAACTGGAATCGACGGTGTCAGACATATCCTTGACAGGAATTGAAAGCTGATGCAGAGTTGTTTGTCAAGTTATGAAATGTCATGGAAGGAGTCAATGACCACCGCTCCGCGAGGAGATCTGGCCGCCGCCGAGGCGGCCCTCTCCTCCGCGCTGGGCGACGGCGGGGTTATTACCGCACCTGACGAGCTGGCGGCGTACGTCGCCGACACGTACTGGCCGGCGTTGGCCGCGAAGGCCGCCGGTACGCCGTTGGCGCGCCCGGACGCCGTCGTACGGCCACGTACCGAAGAGGAAGTGGCCGTCGTGCTCGCGGCCGCGCACGAGCACCACGTCCCAGTCGTCCCGTGGGGCGGTGGGTCGGGAACCCAGGGCGGCGCACTGGCCATCCACGGCGGAATCGTCATCGATCTCCGGTCGCTCGACGAGGTGATCGAAATCGACGAGACGTCGATGACCGTGACCGTCCAAGCGGGCAAGAACGGGCGCGAGCTCGAAGCCGAGCTCAACGCGCTCGGGTTGATGCTGCCGCACTACCCCGCCTCGGTGGAGTGGGCCACAGTGGGCGGTTATATCGCGGCGAGGGGGTCCGGCGTGCTCTCGACGCGCTACGGCAAGATCGAGGACCTCGTGCTCACCATGCGCGTAGCCACCCCCGTCGGCGGGCTGATGGACACCGTCGGCGTTCCCCGCCACGCCGTCGGGCCGGAGCTGACGCAGGTGTTCGTCGGCTCGGAGGGCACGCTCGGCGTGATCACCCGCGCCACGCTGGCGGTCGTCCCGCTGCCCGAGGTCCGCCGCTTCGCCGCCGTCGCCTTCCCGAGCGTGGGCGCCGGCATCGGGGCGATCCGGCGCGCGCTGCAGCTCGGCCACCGCCCCTCGGTGGTGCGCATGTACGACGAGGAGGCGACGCGGCTCGCCTTCTCGCCGGTCGTCGGCGAGGAGCTGTCCGGCGTCTACACCGTGCTCGCCTTCGAGGGCGAGGCGGAGGCGGCGGAGGTCGAGGAGCGGCGGACGCTCGCGCTGGCGCGCGAGGCGGGCGCCGAGCTGCTCGACCCCGCGCTCGGACAGCGCTGGTGGGACCGCCGCTACGACTTCTACCACCCGCCCCACCAGCCCGAGCTGCCCGCCATCTGGGGCACGCTCGACGTGGTCGCGACGTACGCCCGCATCGAGGCGGTCTACGACGCGCTCCACACCGCGGTCCGGGAGCCCTACCGCGACGTCGGGCTCCAGCTGCGGATGCACTTCTCGCACTGGTATCACTGGGGCACGATGATCTACGGCCGCTTCGTCGTCCCCGACGGCGGCCCGGACGCGCTGGCGCTGCACGACCGGATCTGGGAAGACGGGATGACGGCGGCGCTCGACGCGGGAGCGGTGATCAACGACCACCACGGGGTGGGCATCAAGCTCGGCCCGTACATGCGCCGCCAGCACGGCGCGTCGTTCGACGCGATCCGCGCGATCAAGGCGGCGCTCGACCCGCATGACGTGATGAACCCCGGCAAGCTCGGGCTCTAGGAGGAGAGGAGAGACGCCAATGAAGGTGTCGATGCACAACTGGATGCGGCCGGAGCCGATCGAGACCACGATCGCCCGGCTCGGCAAGAGCGGGTACGACGGGATCGAGATCTCAGGCGAGCCGGCGCTCTATGACGCCGACGAGGTCAAGCGCCTGATGGAGCAGCACGGGGTGGAGTGCTGGGGCTCGGTGACGCTGATGACCGGCGGCCGCGATCTCGTCCACGAGGACCACTACGTCCGCCTGGCCAGCGTCCAGTACGTCAAGGACTGCCTCACGCTCGTCGCCTCGCTCGGCGGCAAGGTCCTCACGATCGTCCCTTCGACGGTCGGCAAGGTCGTGCCGATGGCGTCGCCCGAGGAGGAGTGGGAGTGGGCGGTCCAGGGGCTCAAGGAGTGCCAGGCGCACGCCGAGCAGGTCGGCGTCCGCATCGGGCTGGAGCCGCTCAACCGCTTCGAGACCTACTTCCTCAACCGCGCCGACCAGGCCGTCCAGCTCGCCAAGGACGTCGGCGGCAACTGCGGCGTGACGCTCGACATCTTCCACATGAACATCGAGGAGGCCGACTGGGCGCAGGCCATCCGCGACACGGGCGACCACCTGGTCGACTTCCACGTGGCCGACAACAACCGCATGCCGTGCGGGCAGGGCGCCCTCGACTGGGAGGGGATCGTCCGCACGCTCGGCGAGATCGGCTACGACGACTACCTGACCGTCGAGTTCGTGGTGCCGGTCGACCGCACGCCGCTCTCGCAGCGGACGGAGATCGCCGACGCCGCCGACTCCGGCGCCAGCCAGGGCATGGAGCAGTTCCTGCGCGACCACGGCACCGGCACGGTCCCCGAGCACTACTACGACAAGTACGTCCAGGACTCGATCGATCGCCTTCGCCAGGCGCTGTCGGCGGCCGAAGGTGCGCGGGTCTGACCCCGGCATCGAGCCCGGCATCGCGCTGATCGGCACGCTCGACACCAAGGGCGCCGAGATCGCCTATGTCCGCGACCGGCTGCGCGCGCTCGGCGTGCGCCCGCTGGTCGTGGACTCGGGCATCCTCGGCGAGCCGGACGGGTGCGAGGCCGACGTCCCGCGCGACGAGGTGGCGCGCGCGGCCGGGCACGACCTGGACGCGATCCGCGCCGCCGGGTCGCGCGGCGCCGCCGTGCAGCTGATGCTCGCGGGCGTCCGCGCCGTGGTGCTGCGCGAGTACGAGGCCGGCCGCGTGCGCGGCGTGCTCTGCCTCGGCGGCGCCGAGGGGGCGCTGCTGGGGGCGGCCGCCATGCACGCGCTGCCGGTGGGCGTGCCGAAGCTCATCGTGTCCCCCAGCGCGTCCGGTCGGCGTGCCTTCGGCCCGTTCGTCGGCGAGGGCGACGTCACCGTCATGCACTCGGTGGTCGACATCCTCGGGCTGAACGAGATCTCGCGCCCGATCTTCGACAACGCGGCGGCGGCGATCGCCGGCATGGTCACGAGCGGCGGCCGGCCGGTGGGCGAGCTCGGCGAGAAGTGCGTCGGCATCACGATGCTCGGCCAGACGACGCCGGGCGTCATGTGCGTGCGCGACCACCTCGTGGAGGCGGGCCACGAGCCGGTCATCTTCCACGCCAACGGCGTCGGCGGCCCCGCCATGGAGCACCTGATCGAGGCGGGGGCGCTCGGCGGGGTGATCGACTACACGCTGTCCGAGCTGGCCAACTCGCTGCTCGACGGCATCCACACCACGGGCCCCGACCGCCTGCGCGTGGCCGGCCGGCACGGGATCCCGCAAGTCGTCGTGCCGGGCTGCGTCGACTTCTTCAACCAGGGACCGCGCGACTCCGTGCCCGAGGTCTACCGGTCCCGCAAGAGCTACTTCCACAACCCCGTGGCCACCCTCGTCCGGCTGACCGCCGAGGAGGAGGGCCAGCTGGGGCGCATCGTCGCCGAGCGCCTCAACGAGGCTCGCGGCCCGGTGCACGTGGTCGCCCCCACGCGCGGGTTCTCGCTGGCCGACGCCGAAGGCGGCGACCTGTGGGACCCGGAGGCCGACCAGGCCTTCCGCGACTCGCTGCAGGCCTCACTGCGGCCCGACATCCCCTACGAAACCGTCGACGCGCACGTCGACGACCCCGCGTTCGCGGGCATCGTCGCCGAGCGCTACCTGACCATGATCCAGGAGCCCGCCAATGTCTGAGGACGGCAAGCCCGTCTCGAACAACCTGCTCGACCTCGCGCCGCCGGACATCGCCTGGTTCCAGGAGCGCTCCGACATCATCCTGGTGCCGATCGGCTCGCTCGAGCAGCACGGCGCGCATCTGCCGCTGGGGACCGACACGATCACCGCGCTCGAGGTCTCGCGGCGGGCGGCGGCGAAGGCCGACGTGCCGTACACGCCGCCGTTCTGGGCGGGCTACTCGCCGCAGCACCTGCGCGACATCGAGGCGAGCGTCGGCACGGTGACGCTGCGCGCGAGCACGCTCAACCAGGTGCTCTACGACATCGCGCGCTCGCTCATCCACCACGGCTGGAACAAGCTCATCTTCGTCAACGGGCACGGCTCCAACACCAAGGTGCTGGACCCGCTGCTGCGCCGCATCAAGTACGAGACCGGCGCCTTCGTGGCGCTCTACAAGCCGTACGCCGAGCGCTACATCGGGCTGCTCGACGACCTGCTCGAGAACCCGCCGGACGAGACGCCCGGCTGGCACGCGTCCGAGCTCGAGACGTCGCAGGTGATGGCGCACAACCCCGCGCTCGTGCGCATGGACCGCGCCGCGCAGGACCGCGCGCAGGTCCCGGAGTGGCTGCCCGACAGCTTCATCAAGAAGGACGGTGCCCCGGACGTCGAGTTCGACGGCTACCAGTACTTCGTCTTCCCCATGGACCACGGCGAGTTCTCGCGGACGGGCGTCATCGGCAACCCGATGACGGCGACCGCCGAGAAGGGCGAGGAGGCCCTGGAGCGATTCGCAGATCACCTCGTGAAGGCCATCACCGAGTTCCGCCCACTGAAGGTCGACGTGACCCGGAGGGCGTTCGAGGACCGCGTCTGATGCTTTCTCCCGCGTCTCCTGGTGTCGTCGGGCGGCCGCTGGCGTCGCCTGGCAAGGACGCAGATCCGAAGGAATCCCTCTGGGATTTCGAGGGTCGAGGACGCCGCCAGGCGGCGATCAGCGGTCGATCCGAGGGCGCCAGGGGGCGCGGGAGGAAGCATTAGCACCGTGCCGCCAGCCCTGCGCCGAGCCCAGATCCTTGAGCGCATCCAGCGCGACGGCGGCGTGTCCGTCGCCGAGCTGGCGCGCGACCACGCGGTGTCCCCGATCACGGTGCACCGCGATCTCGAGCTGCTCTCGCGCGAGGGCCTGGTGGAGCGCGTCCACGGCGGCGCGCGGGCGATCCGCGGCACCGGCGCGCTGCCGCTGATCGCCACCGCGTGGACCCAGCGGGTCGAGCAGGCGGGCGCCGCCAAGGCGGCGATCGCCGCGCATGCGGCGACGTTGATCCCGACGGGGTCGACCGTGTTCCTCGACGCCTCGTCGAGCGCGCTGGCGCTCGCCCGGCGGCTGATGGACGACCCGCCGAACGAGCTCACGCTCGTCACCAACTCGCCGGCGATCGCCTACGAGGTCGTCGCCGAGCCGATGCACGTCGTCTGCTGCCCCGGCGAGCTCGACCAGCACATGCGGATGCTGGCGGGCCGCTGGACCGTCGAGTTCCTGCACGAGCTGAACTTCGACATCGCGTTCTTCTCGGCGGCCGGGCTGACGCTGGATGCGGGGCTGACCACGTCGCGACGGCCGCTGGCCGACGTGGTCAAAGCGGCGCGGTCGGCGGCCGGTCGCACGGTGGGGCTGATCGACGCGACGAAGTTCGGGCGCGCATCCCTGGTATCCATCGTGCCCGCACAGGAGCTGGACCTGATCGTGACGGACGACGGCCTCGAGGAGGCCGTCGCCGAGGAGTACGAGGCCGCCGGCGTGCGGCTCGACATCGTCGAAACGTAGGGAGGAAATGAGAGATGGCACGACCGGTAACGCTGTTCACAGGCCAATGGGCGGATCTGCCGATCGAGGAGCTGGCCGCCAAGTGCGCCGGGTGGGGCTTCGACGGCCTCGAGCTCGCGTGCTGGGGCGACCACTTCGACGTCGCGGAGGCGACGCGCGACTCGAGCTACGCGTCCGGGAAGCGCGAGCTGCTCGAGCGGCACGGGCTCGGCTGCTGGGCGATCGGCAACCACCTCGTCGGGCAGGCGGTGTGCGACCCGATCGACTCGCGCCACCAGGGCGTCCTCTCTCCTGAGATCTGGGGCGACGGCGACCCCGAGGGGGTGCGGCAGCGGGCAGCCGAGGCGATGAAGGACACCGCGCGCGCGGCGGCCCAGCTCGGCGTCGAGGTCGTGACCGGCTTCACCGGCTCCCCGACCTGGCACATGGTCTACTCGTTCCCGCCCAACGACTTCGAGGAGATCGAGCGCGGCTACCAGGAGTTCGCCGAGCGCTGGGGGCCGATCATCGACGTCTTCGAGTCGGAGGGCGTCAAGTTCGCGCTCGAGGTCCACCCGACCGAGATCGCCTACGACTTCGTGACCACGCGCAAGGCGCTCGAGGCGATCGGCGACCGGGCCGGCTTCGGGATCAACTTCGACCCGTCGCACTTCGAGCACCAGTTCCTCGACTCGGCGGCCTTCATCACCGAGTTCGCGCCGAAGATCTACCACGCGCACATCAAGGACTCCGTCAGGCGCCTCGACGGCCGCTCGTCGATCCTCGGGGGCCACCTGAACTTCGGCGAGCCCGGCCGCGGCTGGGACTTCGTGTCGCCCGGCCACGGCGACGTCGACTTCGAGTCGATGATCAGGGCCCTCAACCGAATCGGGTACAACGGCCCCTTGTCGATCGAGTGGGAGGATTCCGGCATGGATCGCGACTGGGGGGCGCCGGACGCCCTCGCCTTCGTGCGCCGGACGGACTTCGCCCCGTCCTCGGTCGCGTTCGACGCCGCCTTTGCGAAGGAGTCCTGAATGTCCGAAGTGGGGTTCGTCACGATGGGCAAGACCGCCGGTGGGGCGGAGGTCAAGCCCATCGGGGTCGGCATGCTCGGGTACGCGTTCATGGGCAAGGCACACTCGAACGCGTACAAGACGCTGGCCTACATGACCTGGCCGCCGCCGCTGATGCCACAGCTGGTGGCGATCGCGGGCCGCAACGAGGAGGCCGTGTCCGAGGCGGCGCGCCGCTACGGGTTCGCCGAGTACGTCACCGACTGGAAGGCGCTCGTCAGCGACGACCGCATCCAGCTGTTCGACAACGCCGGGCCGAACAACCTGCACGCCGAGCCGACGATCGCGGCCGCCGAGGCGGGCAAGCACGTGATCTGCGAGAAGCCGCTCGGCCGCGACGCCGCCGAGTCGTACGAGACGTGGCAGCGCGTGCAGGCCGCCGGCGTCAAGCACATGTGCGCCTTCAACTACCGCTTCGTGCCGGCCGTGCGGCTGGCGCGGCAGATGATCGAGTCGGGCGAGCTGGGCGAGCTCCAGCACTTCCGCGGCGCCTACCTGCAGGAGTGGGGCACCACGGAGGGCGAGATCTGGCGCTTCGACAAGGCGACGGCCGGCTCGGGGTCGCTCGGCGACCTGGGCGCGCACGTCGTCGACCTGGCGCGCTACCTCGTCGGCGAGATCACCGAGGTGGCGGCGCTCACGCAGACGTTCGTGGAGGGCCGCGACGTCGACGACGCGGTCGAGGCGGCCGTGCGGTTCGAGAACGGATCGGTCGGCACGATCGAGGCGTCGCGCTTCTGCCAGGGCCGCAAGAACCACTTCACGTGGGAGATCAACGGCTCCAAGGGCTCGCTCGTGTTCGACCTCGAGCGCCTGAACGAGCTCCAGTACTCGGAGGGGAACGCGGGCTTCCGCACCGTCCTCGTGTCCGAGGCCGACCATCCCTTCTGGGAGCACTGGTGGCCGCAGGGCCACATGATCGGGTGGGAGCACAGCTTCGTGCACGAGATCCACCACCTGCTGACCGCGATCCGCGACGACTCCGACGTCGCCCCGCACGGCGCCACGCTCGAGGACGGCTACCGCGCCGCCGAGATCTGCGACGCCATGCTGCGCTCCGCCGAGCAGGGCGGGCGCGAGACGGTCAGCTACCGCTGACACGCCACGAGAGTGCCCAACGGGACATCGTTCCCGTTGGGCCGTCGCGGGCCCCGAACCTTGCGGTTTGGGGCCCCACGGGGCTGGGCATGCCTAGGAGTGGCGGGTTTGAGCGGCGCGCGAGCGCCGTTTCCCATTTCCAGTGTTTCGCTGCGCGGCCGCCGGGCCGCGCGCTCCTCCCGTGTCGAACGAGTGCCGACAGCCGCGGCGGACCGCCCGTGCCCTCATCCTGCTCACCAGCGCCATGGTGCTGGCGGCCGCCGCGTGGTTCGTGATCCCCGTCGCCGCTTCGCCGGAGCCGCGCACGTGGGAGGACGGCGTCGTGCGCTTCTACGACGCCGGCGGCCTGGGCCGGACGGTGACGACGGCGGCCGAGCGCTGGAACGAGTCGGGCGCCCGCGTGCGGTTCGTCGAGGTGCGGTCGCCTGAGGACGCCGACGTGATCATCGACGTCGACGAGCGCGAGCTGCGCAAGGCGTGCGGCGCCGACTGCCTCGGCTACTCGACGTCGATCGGCCGCCCGTCGGGTCGGCCGGCGCGCGTCCTGCTGGCCCCGGAGCTGGCCGGCGAGCCGCGGCCGCTGAGCGTGTGGGTGATGGCCCACGAGTTCGGCCACGTGCTCGGGCTGCACCACCGCGACGGCCGCGCCTGCTCGCTGATGAGCGCGCACGCCTTCGACACGAGCTGCGCGCCGTCGCTCGCCGCCTCGCCGCCGACCGCCGACCAGCTCGCGTGCGTCCCCGCGCCCGCCGACGTCAAGGAGGTCACGGCGATGTACGGCGGCCGGCTCATGCGGCACGACACGCGCTGCCGCTGATCACCCCTTCAGGGCGCGTGCGGCGGCCGCCGAGGCGGTCGCGAGGACGGCGCTCTCGAACGTACAGGAGAGCATCGTGAAGCCGAGCTCGCGGAAGGCCGGCGCCTGGTCGGGGCGGCCGATGTGGAGCGCCGCCGTCTTGCCGTGGCGCTCGGCCGCCTCGCCGATGCGGCGGGCGGCGTCGTGGAGCTCCGCGCCGGCGAGGTCGAGCTCGCAGCCGAGGTCGGCCGACAGGTCGGCCGGGCCCATGAGCAGGGCGTCGACGTCCGGCAGGGCGGCGATCGCGTCGGCCGCCTCGAGCGCGCTCGCCCGCTCGATCTGGACGATGCAGGCGAGCGCCGCGTCGGCCCGGGCGCGGAAGTCCGGGCCGGCCTGGCCGTAGCGGTTGCCGCGCGAGAACGGCGAGATCCCGCGGGTGCCGGCGTAGCGCACCGCGCGGGCGGCGCGCTCGGCCTCCTCGACGGAGCCGACCTGCGGCACGATCACGCCGGACGCGCCGGCGTCGAGCATCCGGCCCGCCTGGGCGGGGCCGTCCGGCACGCGGACCACGACGGTGGCGTGCGCGTCGGCCGCCTGGATCTGGGCGCGCGCCGCGCCCTCGTCCCCGGCGCCGTGCTCGAGGTCGACGACCACGACGTCGAAGCCGCTGCGCGCGGTGATCTCGGCCGCGACCGGCGACCCGAGGTCGAGGAACGCGACGGCCAGCGGCTCGCGCCGCCGCAGCCGCTCGCGCAGGCCCGTGGAGCTCACGGCGGGCATCATGTCGAACGTGATCGCCTCGCGGCTGGCCGGCTTCGGCACCACGATCTTCACCGAGATGTCGGCGCTCGCCGAGCGCACCGGCTCGGTCAACCTCGGCCAGGGGTTCCCGGACTTCGACGGTCCGGCCGAGGTGCTCGAGGCCGCGGAGGCGGCGCTGCGGGCCGGCCACAACCAGTACGCGCCGCTGGCCGGGGTGCCGGCGCTGCGCGACGCGATCGCCGAGCACCAGGCGCGCTTCTACGGGCTCTCGGTCGAAGACGTGCAGGTGACGTTCGGCGCCACCGAGGCGATCGCCGCCGCCATGCTGGGCCTGCTCGAGCCGGGCGACGAGGTCGTGGTCTTCGAGCCGCTGTACGACTCCTACGCGGCGAGCATCGCCATGGCCGGCGCGCGGCGGCGGGTGGTGACGCTTCGCCCGCCGGACTGGAGCTTCGACCCGGACGAGCTGCGCGCGGCGGTGGGAGGCCGGACGCGGCTGGTGCTGCTCAACACGCCGCACAACCCGACCGGCAAGGTGTTCTCGCGCGACGAGCTCGAGCTGGTGGCCTCGGTGTGCCGCGAGCACGACCTCCGCGCGGTGGCCGACGAGGTCTACGAGCACCTCGTCTACGAAGGCGTGCACGTGCCGCTGGCCGCGCTCGACGGCATGGGCGAGCGCACCCTCACGGTCTCGTCGCTCGGCAAGACCTTCTCGGTCACCGGCTGGAAGATCGGCTGGGCCTGCGGGCCGGCGGCGCTGGTGGGCGCGGTCCGGGCCGCCAAGCAGTTCCTCTCCTTCGCCGGCGGGACGCCGTTGCAGCACGCGGGCGCCGCGGCGCTGGCGCTGGGCGACGCGTTCTACGCCTCGCTGGCGGCGGACTTCGTGGCCAAGCGCGACCGGCTGTGCGCGGGGCTGCTGGCCGCCGGGCTCGAGCCGCTGCGGCCGGCCGGCACCTACTTCGTCAACGCCGTCGTCGAGGGCGACGCCGTGGCGTTCTGCCGCGCGCTGCCGGAGCGCGCCGGCGTGGTGGCGATCCCGACTTCGGTCTTCTACGACCACCCCGAGGTGGGGCGGTCGCTGGTGCGCTTCGCCTTCTGCAAGCGCGACGGCGTGATCGACGAGGCCGCCGCGCGCCTGGCCGCCGTGCGGGCCTGACGGGCGCGGCCCACGATCTCGTCCCCTCCCGCTACGCTCCCCGCGTGGCAAACGCTTACCGCCGGATCGGGGTCGTCATGAACGGGGTGACGGGGCGGATGGGCGCCAACCAGCACCTCGCGCGCTCGATCCTCGCCATCCGCGAGCAGGGCGGCGTCGACGGCATCGTCCCCGAGCCGCTGCTCGTCGGCCGCGACGAGGGCAAGCTGCGGGCGCTGGCCGAGCCGCACGAGCTGCCCTACACCACCGACCTGGCCGGCGCGCTCTCCGACAACGCGTACGAGGTCTACTTCGACGCGCAGGTGACGAGCCGGCGCGAGGGCGCGGTGCGGGCGGCGATCGAGGCCGGCCGCCACGTCTACTGCGAGAAGCCGCTCACCGAGGACCTCGAGTCGGCGCTGGGGCTCGCGCGGCTGGCCGACGAGGCCGGCGTCAAGCACGGCGTGGTGCAGGACAAGCTCTTCCTGCCGGGCATCCGCACGCTGAAGCGCCTGCTCGACGGCGGCGCGCTCGGCCGCGTGCTGTCGGTCCGCGGCGAGTTCGGCTACTGGGTCTTCCCCGGCCCGGACCCGGCTCCGCAGCGGCCGTCGTGGAACTACCGCGCGGAGGACGGCGGCGGCATCGTCGCCGACATGTTCTCCCACTGGCGCTACGTGCTCGACGAGCTGTTCGGCTCGGTGCGGGGCGTCTACGCGCTCGCCGCCACCCACCTGCCGCGGCGCCATGACGAGCGAGGTCGCCCGTACGAGGCGACCGCCGACGACGCCGCCTACGCGATCTTCGAGCTCGAGGGCGGCGTGGTCGCGCAGCTCAACTCGTCGTGGTGCACGCGCGTGGACCGCGGCGAGCTGTTCGAGCTGCAGGTCGACGGCACCGAGGGCAGCGCGGTGGCCGGGCTGCGCGAGTGCCGCATCCAGCCCGGCGCCGCCACCCCGCGCGCCGTCTGGAACCCCGACCTGCCCGACCCGGTCGACCACCGCGCCGCGTGGCTGCCGGTGCCGGCGCAGGACGACGGCAACGCGTTCAGTGCCCAGTGGGAGCGGTTCCTGCGCCACGTCGCGCACGACGAGCCGTTCCCGTGGGACTTCCGCGCCGGCGCCCGCGGCGTCCAGCTCGCCGAGCTCGGCCTGCGGTCGTGGCGCGAGAAGCGCTTCGTCGAGGTGCCGCCGCTGTGAGCCGCGTCGCCTTCGCCGCCGCCCACGTCGCCGCCGACGAGAACGGCGAGATCGACTGGGAGGCGACGCTCGCCTTCCGCCGCCACCTGTGGTCCCACGGGCTCGGCGTGGCGGAGGCGATGGACACGGCCCAGCGCGGCATGGGCCTCGACTGGCCGGCGGCGCGCGAGCTGATCGCCCGCACGGCGGCCGAGCGCGGCGGGCGGCTGGCGGCCGGCGCCGGCACCGACCACGCCGAGCCGCGCACGCTCGCCGACGTCCGTGCCGCCTACGAGGAGCAGTGCGAGTTCGTGGAGGGCACCGGCGCGCAGGTCGTCGTCATGGCCAGCCGCGCGCTGGCCGCGATCGCCACGTCGGCCGACGACTACCGCGAGGTCTACGGCGCCGTGCTGCGACAGCTCGAGCGCCCGGCGATCCTGCACTGGCTCGGCGAGATGTTCGACCCGGCGCTCGCCGGATACTGGGGCGGTGACGAGGCGGTCCTCGACATCGTCGCCGCCCACGCGGAGAAGGTCGACGGGATCAAGGTCTCGCTGCTCGACGCCGAGCGCGAGGTCGCGATCCGCGAGCGCCTGCCCGAGGGCGTGCGCCTGTACACGGGCGACGACTTCAACTACCCGGAGCTGATCGCGACCGGGAGCGACGCGCTGCTCGGGATCTTCGACCCCATCGCACCCGCGGCGGCAGCGGCGCTGGAGGCGCTCGAGCGCGGCGACCGGGCCGAGTACGACCGCATCCTCGCGCCGACCGTGCCGCTCGCCCGCAAGCTGTTCGAGCCGCCGACCTACAACTACAAGACCGGGATCGTCTACCTGGCCTGGCTCAACGGCCACCAGGAGCACTTCCGGATGCTCGGCGGCATGGAGACCGCGCGCTCCGCCGAGCACCTCGCCGAGGTGCGCGAGCTGGCCGGGCGCGCCGGCCTGGTGCCCGCGTGACCGACCTCGCCCGGCTCAGCCTCAACCTGATGACCGTCGACCACTGGAGCCTGCCCGAGGCGGCCGAGCGCTGCGCGGCGGCGGGCATCGGGTGGGTGGCGCCGTGGCGGCACCAGCTCACGCCGGAAGCGCCGCGCGTCCTGCGCGAGGCCGGCCTGCGCGTCTCCTCGCTGTGCCGCGGCGGCTTCTTCACCGCGCCCGGCGCCGACGACGACAACCGCCGCGCGGTCGAGCAGGCCGCGGCGCTCGGGGCGCCGGTCCTCGTCCTCGTCTGCGGGCCGCCGGTCGGCGGCGACCTCCCTGCCGCGCGCGCCGCCATCGCCCGCGGCATCGAGCGGCTGCTGCCGTTCGCCGCCGACCACGGCGTCCGGCTCGGGATCGAGCCGCTGCATCCCATGATGGTCGGCGAGCGCTCGGTGATCGTCACGCTCGGCGAGGCGCTGGCCCTGGCGCGCTCGCTGGGCGCCGGCGTCGTGGTCGACGCCTACCACGTGTTCTGGGACCCGCGGCTCGAGGAGGAGCTCGCGGGCGCCCGCGGCCTCGTGGCGGCCTACCACGTCGGCGACTGGCTCGTCCCCACCACCGACGTGCTCGCCGGCCGCGGCCTGATGGGCGAGGGCATCATCGACCTCGCGCGCCTGCAGGCGCTGGTCGACGCGACCGGCTACGACGGGCCGGTCGAGGTCGAGGTCGTCAACCCCGCCCTCGCCGAGCGACCCGGCCTGCTCGAGGAGATCAAGTCGCGCTTCCAGGCGATCGGCCGGTAGTCCCGCGGGCGACCAGCCGGTGCGGGAGCACGACGTCGCCCTCCGCGCCCTCGAGGATGACGCGCGCGGCCGTCTCGCCCAGCTCGTGCAGCGGCACGCTCACGCTGGTCAGGTCGACGAGGCGGGCGGGCCGCGTGTCGTCGATGCCCGCGACCGACACGCGGCCGGGCACGTCCACCCCCGCCCGCCGGAGCGCGGTGAGCAGGCCGATCGCCACCTCGTCGTTGACGCCGAGGACCGCGTCCGGGAGGTCGTCCATCAGCACGCCGGCGGCCGCCACCCCGGCCTCGACGTCGAAGCCGCCGGGAACGAGCACGGGCTCGGCGCCGGCCGCCGCGACCGCCTCCTGGAAGCCGGCCAGCCGGTGCGCGCTCGTGTGCAGTCCGGCCGGCCCCTCGACGTAGGCGATCCGGCGGTGGCCGAGCTCGAGCAGGTGCTCGGTCGCCTCGCGCGCGGCGGCGCGGTTGTCGACCAGCACGCTCGGGCAGTCGAGGTCGCGGACGGCGAGCGCGACGACCACCGTGCCGGCCGCCTGCAGCTCCGCCACACACGCGCGCAGCTCGCGCTCCTCGGCCGCGTGCTCGTAGCCGCTGCCCGCGAAGACGACGCCGGCGGCGTGGTAGTCGCGCAGCACGCCGAGGTGGGCGATCTCGGCGGCGGGCCGGCGGTCGGTGTTGCAGACCATCGTCAGGTGGCCCACGCGCGCCGCCACGTCCTCCACCCCGCGCGCGATCTCGGCGAAGTAGGGGTCGACGATGTCGCCGACGATCACGCCGACGATCCGGCTCGTGCGCTTGACCAGCGCGCGCGCCAGCTCGCTCGGCCGGTAGCCGAGCTCCTCGGCCGCCGCCAGCACGCGGCTGCGCGTCGCCTCCGAGACCGGATGCGACGAGCCGTTGAGCACGCGCGAGGCCGTGGCGATCGAGACGCCCGCGCGGCGGCTGATGTCGGCCAGCGAGGCCAGGTCGCGCACGTTGACAGAGGACGGCGCGCTGGGTCGAACTTCAACTTCGGCTGGGTAAGGAGGCCGGGGAATCGGTCGGCGATATGCGCCGTTTTCTCGCCAGGCTTCCCCGCGGATGGCGCTTTGACGTCGCATATCGAC
Source organism: uncultured Solirubrobacteraceae bacterium (assembly GCA_963844405.1). Taxonomy (GTDB): domain Bacteria; phylum Actinomycetota; class Thermoleophilia; order Solirubrobacterales; family Solirubrobacteraceae; genus DASSUW01. Next base: position 103,395 of record CAWJNZ010000001.1, read on the forward strand.
GGTAAGGCGCCAGGGGCCGCCGACCCCGCCGGCCTCTCCGCCTCCCTACCCAGCCGCAGTTGACGTTCGCCGGCGCCCCCAACACGCGCCGCCCCGCTGTACCGTCCGGCCGCGTGACGTTCCGCCTCGCGGACCCCGAGGGCCGGTACGCGGCCGTGCGCCTGTGCTCGGACCTGCCGCTGACGGACGAGCAGCGCAGCTACGCCCGCGATGGCGACGGGTGGGTCCTGGAGCTCGAGCCGTCGGCGGTCGCGCGGCTCGAGTACCACGTCGAGGTCACGGAGCTCGACGGCAGCGCGCAGACCGGGCCGGATCCCGGGAACCCGCTTCGCGCTCCCGGGGCGTTCGGCGAGAAGTCGGTGCTGCTGCTGCCGGGCTACCAGCCGCCGGCCTGGCTCGAGGCGGAGGCGGTCGAAGGGCGGTACGAGGACTTCAGCGTCCGCGGCCGGGGACTGGGCGCGAACGTCACCGGCCGCATCTGGAGCCCGCTGACCGACGACCGAGCCGCTGCCGCTGCTCGTCGCCCACGACGGGCCCGAGTACGACAAGCTCGCGTTCCTCACGCGCTACAGCGCGGCCATGATCGCCGCGGGCACGCTGCCGCCGCACCGCGTCGCCATGCTGGCGCCCGGGCCGCGCGACGAGTGGTACTCGGCGTCGGCGCTGTACTCGCGCGCCCTGTACGTGGACGTCATCCCCGCGCTGCCGGCGACCGGCGCCCCCGTCGGCATGGGCGCCAGCCTCGGTGCGCTCGCCATGCTGGTGGCGCAGCGGCGCGCACCCGGTACCTTCGGCGCGCTGTTCCTCCAGTCGGGCAGCTTCTTCATGCCGCGCTTCGACAGCCAGGAGTCGGGCTTCGGACGCTACGCGCGGATCGTCCGCGTCGTGCGCCGGATCCTGCGCGCGACCGAGCACCCGCGCCCGATCCCCGTCCAGCTCACGTGCGGCACGGCCGAGGAGAACGTGTTCAACAACCGCGTGATGGCCCGCGCGCTGGCCGAGCAGGGCTACGAGGCGCGGCTCGACGAGGTCCCCGACATGCACAACTACACCGCCTGGCGCGACGCCTTCGACCCGCACCTCACGCGGCTGCTGCAGGAGGCCTGGACATGAGGCACGTAGCGCTCCACTCGCCCGCCATCGGCGCGGACGGCAACGTGGTCGTCTACGGCCACTACGGCCGCCCGGTGCTCGTCTTCCCGGCCGAGGGCGGGAGCGCGCGGGACTGGGACCACCAGGGGATGGTCCACGCGGTCGGCGGCCTGCTCGAGGCCGGCCGCTGCAAGCTCTACTGCGTCGACGCGTTCGACTCCGGCGACCGCGGGCACTACGAGTCGTGGATCATCGACCAGGTGGCGCCATTCATCCACGACGACATGGGCGGCCACCAGGACATCCTCACCACGGGCTGCAGCATGGGCGCCTTCCACGCCGTCAACTTCGTCCTCCGCCGCGCCGACCTCTTCACCGCCGCCGTCGCGATGTCGGGCAACTACGAGCTCGGGATCACCGGCGAGGTGTCCGGCCTCCACGGGGACCACCTCGACTGGATCCGCTCGCGCGCGAGCTTCCTGCTCGTCTGCGGGCAGGGCATGTGGGAGGACACGACCGGCGCGCTGGAGAGCACGAAGCGGCTCGCCTGGCTGCTCGGCGAGAAGGGCATCCGGCACGAGCTCGACCTGTGGGGACACGACGTCCCGCACGACTGGCCGTCATGGCGCGCGCAGATCGCGCATCATCTGCCGAGGTTCTGCTGATGGGAGAGACGCGACATCTGATCGGGCTGCTGCTCGGGACCGAGGAGGACTGGCCCCGCGCCTTCGAGACGCTGCTCTCGCGGCTCGGCCCGGTCAAGGACGCCTCCGGCACCACCCACCACGTCGACGTCGAGCGCATCACCATCGAGCCGTTCGACCTGCGCGACAAGCCGCGCTACCACCTCGTCGTCGACCGTCTCGCCTACTGGTACTTCGTCCCGCGCGAGTGGCTGAAGAAGGTCGCGCTGATGGACGACGTGTACCTGCTCAACAGCCCGTTCACGTTCCAGGCGATGGAGAAGCACGCGGCCTACTGCGCGATGGTCCGGCTCGGCCTCAAGGTGCCGGAGACCGTGCTGGTGCCGCACAAGGTGCCGCCCGACAACTCGCGCTTCGCCTATACGGCGGCGAAGTACAACCAGCCGTTCGACCTCGAAGCGATCGCCGAGAAGATCGGCTACCCGCTGTTCATGAAGCCCTACGACGGCGGCCAGTGGATCGGCGTCAGCCACATCAAGGGCCCGGCCGAGCTGCGGCGCGCGTACGACACCTCCGGCCAGCGGCTGATGCACCTGCAGGCGGCGGTCGACGGCTTCGACGTCTTCGCCCGCTCGCTCTCGATCGGCGCCGAGACGATGGTCATGAAGTTCCGGCCGGAGCTCCCGATGCACGACCGCTACGCGGTCGACCACGACTTCCTGACGCCGGAGACCGGCGACGAGGTGCTCACCATCAGCCGGCTCATCAACGCCTTCTTCCGCTGGGAGTTCAACTCCTGCGAGACGCTGATCAAGGGCAGCGAGGCGCACCCGATCGACTACGCCAACGCCTCACCCGACGTCGCGATCACCAGCCTCCACCACTACTTCCCGTGGGCGATGAAGGCGCTGCTGCGCTGGTGCGTGTTCTGCGTCGTCACGGGCCGCCGCCCGCGGCTCGACCTCGACACCCGCAGCTACTTCGAGATCGGCGACCGCGAGGACCTGACCTACGAGGAGAAGCTCGCGGGCTACCGCAGGCTCGCGGACGAGTACTTCGAGGTCGAGCGCTACCAGGACTTCTGCGACAGCCGCATCCCCCACGTCGACCAACTGGTCTCCGAGTGGGTCGACTCGCAGGAGTTCGACGACCTGCTGGTGGAGACGGTGCGCGCCACGTACCCGCCGCATGAGCACGACAGGTTCGTGGCGCACTTCCGTGGTCTGATCACTGCCTGACGGCGCAGTCGTTCGTGAGGTCGAGCTCGCGGCGCTCGCCGCGGCCCACGAACACCTGGCGGGCCGAGCGGATCGTGCCGTCCGGGTCCTCGCAGAACAGCGTCCACGTCTCGGTCCGCGCCGGCTGGAACGCCTCCGGGCCCTCGAACGTGACGGTGCCGGTCCACGGCTCGGCGGCCGCGTAGTTGATCACGCGCACGACGTACTCGCCGGGCGCCGGGTCGCCGAGCACGACCTGCTCGAAGTTGGTCGTGCCCTGGCCCGAGCTGCCGACCTCGACGCCGTCGCGGTAGACCTTCATGTCGTAGTCGCTGACCGGCGACGGCCACTCGACGCGGATCGTGGCGCGCGCGTTGTCGATCCCCTCGCCGCCCGGGACCGTGATCACGTGGTCCTCGTAGCACGACTCCGGCGGGTCGTCGAAGTTCGCGCACGGGACCGACTCGCCGCGCGCGGCGAACGACTGCGGCGGGCTCGGCTCCCCGGTCGCCTCGCGGCCGCTGTCCTGGGCCACGAGCGGCCGCGTCGACGGGTTGACGTGCCACTCGAACGTGCCGTCGTCGGCCACCTGGGTCGTCGAGTCGAGCGTGTCGGTGAACGTCGTGTCCTGCGACGTCGGCGTCTCGAACGTCTTGCGCAGCCGCAGCACCTGGCCGGCCGGCGCGCTGCCGGCGAGCACCGAGTGCTTGCTCGCGTCGGCGGTGTTCTCCTGCGCGTGGAAGTACGCGGCGCGGTTGCCGTCCTCGAACTCGGCCACCGTCTCGGCGAACGGCGGGTGGAAGTGCTCCGGCCCGATCTCGAACGTGAAGCCGAGGCCGCCGGTCGAGTAGTAGCTCCAGTCCTCGGTCGTGCCCGTGGTGTCGTAGAGCTGGTACGAGAGCTGGCTGGCGTAGCCGTTCTCGGCCGCCATCGCGTCGCCGAGAGCCTTGTAGATCGGCTCGTCGGGCGTCGGACCCTGGACCTGGATCCCGGGCGGGCGCAGCACGAGGTTGGAGAACGTGTGGTTGGTGATCAGCGTCGTGACCTGGCGCGACGAGATCAGCTCGCGCACGTTGCGGCTCTCCGGCTCCGAGAACGGGGCCGAGCCGTAGTACGTGAGGTTGGTCGGGTCGCCGGACGCGCCCGGGCCGCCCCAGAAGCCGCCGTAGTTGCGGTTGAGGTCGACGCCGCCCTCGGCCACGCCGAGCCCCGGCTGCAGGCAGCTGCCGCCCTCGGAGTCGTCGAGGAAGCGGCAGTTCTTGCGCCGGTACTCGTTCGGGTTGGTGAGGATGTTGATCGTCTCGTCGTCGGCGGTGCCGCCGCGACCGTCGCCGGCGCCGTACAGCTCGCCGGCCTCGCGCGAGGCGTTGAAGCCGTCGGGGTTGACGATCGGGATGACGATCGTGCGCGTCGTCTCCACCAGCCGGCGCGTCTGGGCGTCGCCGCGGCGGTAGCCGATGACGAGCTCGTATGCCCACTCCATCGCGTGCTCGGCCGACGGCCACTCGCGCGCGTGGTGGGCGCCCATCTGCAGGAAGACCGGCTTGCCGTCTCGCGCGTTCGGGTTCGTGGTGATCTCGAGGCCCTCGACCGGCCGGCCCTCCCACGTCGCGTGGTTGAGCGTGATCGGCTTGACGAGGTCGGGGTGCTCGCGCGCGAGCCGCTTCATGTCCTCCGAGTAGTCGAACAGCCGGCGGTACGTCGTGCCGCCGCTGGGCAGCTCCGAGCGGGCGTTGGCGGCGGCGAAGGCGGCGTCGGCCTTGCGGTCGCGCGCGGCTCTGCGCGGTCAGGTCCGCGGTCCGCGTGACGTACTGGAAGCCGGCGTCGGTGAGCTTGCGCGCGTCGGCGGCGCCGTGCAGCACGACGTCGAGATAGCCGCGACCGCCGTGCTCGGTGACGTCGAGCCCCAGGTCCGCGAGCTCCTGCGCGCGCTCGCGCGTGGGCGTCGAGACCCGGACCATCGAGGCGGGCTCGGCGGTGCCGGTCGCGCGCTCGCTGGTCACGGTCAGGTCGGCGGTCCCCGCGCCGCCGGAGACCCGGCAGGCCTGCACGGTGAGCGCGCCGGGCGCGGTCACATATCCAACCGCCACCTCGCGGCTGCCGCGGTAGGCCGAGCCGGCCACCAGCCGCCCGGTGAGGCTGTCGAAGACCGCGAGGTCCCAGTCGCCGTCGGCGCCGTCGAGCCGAGCGGTCACGGTGCCCGCGCCGGCGGCGACGACCGAGCGCTGGACGTAGCCGGCGCCGCTCGTCAGGCGCTTCGCCGTGCAGCTGCGGTCGGTCGCGGTCGGTGACGCGATCGTCGCGGCGCCCGCCGGTGCGGCGGCTACCGCGAACGCGACGATCGCAGTCAAGAAAAGTCGTCTCATACGGGCTGCAACGGGCCCGCCCGGCGAAACTGGCGGGACGGCCCGGATCCACGGATCGGTGGATCGAGCTCAGCCGCCGATGCGCAGCGGCGTGTCCTCCAGCTCGACGAGGTCCGCCAGGCCTCGCACCGGCGTCTCGCCGCCGAGCCCGCTGGGCGAGTTCATGAAGCTCACGACCGCCTGGTCGGCGTTCTCGACTTTCGCCACACCGACCACCAGGTCCAGCCGGCCGTCCCCGTCGAGATGGAGCAGGGAGACCGCCTCGCCGAACGTCTCCGCGCTCTTCGTCCGATCGGGCTGGAGGTCGAAGTTGCCGGACCGCGCGATGCCGTCGCTCGCACCGCGGAGCACGGCCACAGCTCCGGCAAAGCCGTGGTAGCGCGCGCCGACCACGATGTCGGCGAGCCCGTCGCCGTCGACGTCGCCGGCGTCGATCGAGTGCGCGAACTCGTCGCCCTCCTCCTCGGGGATCGGCATCCCGGGCTCCCCCGCCACTCGCTCGATCGGCGATTCCGGCCGCCCATCGCGGTTTCCGCGCCAGAGGCGGACCTGCGCGGGCACGTACTCGGGTGGCGTGTTCCCGTCCCACGGCGCCTTGTCGCCCTGGACGACGTCGGCGAACCGATCGTCGTCGACGCGGGCCACGGCCAGGCCCGAGGTGCCGTATCCGCGGTCGCCGAGGAGCTCGCACGACCGGGGGCCGGTCGGCGTCCCGAGGCAGACGCTGGCGTGGCCCGTGACGTCGAGGTCCGGCTCGTCCATCGTGCCCTCGACGAGTTCGACGTCGCCGTCGTCGTCGAGGTCGCCGGCCGCGAGGAAGCGGCCGAAGCCCGCCTGGTAGTCCTGCGGCCCGTCGAGGCGGCGGCTGCGTGCGGCGCTGAGGCCTTCGGGTCCGCCGAAGAGCAGGTGGACGACGCCGGGCTCGCTCTCGGAGCGCTGCGCCGGCGAGCCGGGCGTGCCGACGGCGAGGTCGGCGTAGCCGTTGCCGTCGAAGTCCGCCGCCACCAGCGCGAAGCCGAACGCGCGGATCTCCGGGGGGCCCTGCACGGCGTCGCCGCGCACGAGCGCGACGCGGCCGATCTCGCGACTCCCGGTCCCGTAGAGGACGGACACGAGGTCGCGGCCGGGAGCGCCGATGGCCAGGTCCGCCAGTCCGTCGCGGTCGAAGTCGCCGCTGGCCAGCGCGGCGCCGAAGCGGTCGCCGGCGGCGTGAGGGCCGGGGATGCCGGCGTCGGTGGCCGAGATGAGGCGCGCCTCGTCGTCACCCGTGTGGACGACCACGCTGCCCGCCCGCGGCGTGCCGTCGCGCCCGGAGCCGCTCGCGGCGCCGAGCACGATGTCCTGGTTGCCGTCGGCGTTGAAGTCCCACAGCGTGGCGTCCCCGTTCGGTACGTCACCGCCCGTGCGCGGGTCGTCCCCGCCCGTGAGCAGCGGCACCGCGACGATCGCGGCGGCCGCTGCGGCGACGGCGCCAGCAGCGATCAGCGCAGCGCGACTCCGCCACCACGGCTTCGGCAGGGGGCGTGGCCCGGGGCCGGGGCCAGGGCCAGGGCCAGGCTCCAGGGGACGCGGCCCGGATGGCTCGCGCGGGGTCGGTTGAGTGGGGGATGGTTGCGTCGGAGGTGGTTGGGGCGGAGGCGTCGTGCCCAGGGCCGCGTGCGCCGCCTCGGACACCCTGCGGCTGTCGTCCTCCGCGGCCAGGCGCTCGAGCGTCTCGCGGGCCACGGCGGCCAGCGGCGGCGGGCCCGACTCCATGAGCGCCGCCAGCTCGCCCACCGCGCCCAGCCGGACCCCGGCGAGCGTGTTGCGCACGGCGGCCGCGAGCTCCGGCGGCAGCGTGACCTTGCGCGGGCTGCGGGCGATGAAGATGTCACCGCTGACGTCCCCGCTCATGCGCGGCGTCTGGTGCGTCGAGCGCTCGCGCACCTGCTGCTTGACGTAGTCGTAGAGGTCGTCGACCGAGACGGCGCCGTCGTCGTCGACGTCCGCCGCCCCGCTGCGCAGCCCCTCGACCACGCAGCGGGTGAAGAGCGACCCCGGCTCGGCGGGCTCGAGCTCGTTGATGCCGGTCGCCGGGTCGGACTCCTCGAAGGCGTACTCGAGCGCGTTCGACGCGGTCAGCGTCACGCGCCCCTCCCCGTCGAAGCGATGCTCGACGTCGGCGCTGAGCGCGCTCTTCGGCACCAGCCCCTTGCCGAAGGCGCCGCTGTGGCAGCAGTCGAGCACGAGGACGATCGAGCGCGCCCGGCTCGAGTCCATCGCCTCCTTGACGAAGCGGTCCTCGATCCCCGTCGTCTTCACCCATTCGAGCTCGGTGCTCACGGTGGCGAAGTAGAACTTCCGGTCCAGCGACAGCACGCCGTGACCGGAGAAGTAGAGGAGGAGCAGGTCGTTGCGGCCGCTGTCGCGGAAGAAGTCCTCGATCCGCTTCTTGATCGCGTCCGTCGGCTCGTCGACGAGCTGCTGCACCTCGAACGCGCCGATCCCCTCGTCGCCCAGCACCTCGGCGAGCGACTGCACGTCGCCAGTGGGCGCTCGGAGCGAGGCCAGCCCCCGGTCGGAGTAGCGGGCGCTGGCGATCAGCAGCGCCCGGCGGCGGCGGACGGGCGCCTCACCGGGCGTCATGACGGGCCAGGAACGTCTCGACGAGCCGCTGCCGCTCGTCGGCCGTCGCCTCGTCGAGCACCAGCTTGTCGCCGTCGATCTCGAGCGTGATCGCCGCGGTCGGATGGCGGCCGAGCCAACCCTGAACGGCCATGACGAACGAGGGCAGCACGCCGCCGAGGCTGATCACGAGCTGCGCCCACTCGAGCGCGCCGCCCTTGGCGCCGGGCGGCGCACGGAGCTCGGGATGCGACACGTCGTCGACCCCGTGGTCGCGCAGCTCCTCCCGGAGCCGCCAGGCCAGCTCCGCGCGCTCCTCGTCGTCGCTGTCCGGATACCCGACCACCTGCAGGTGGATTTCGGTCATGGCATCACCGACCGTAACCCCCGGCCGGTGATTGGTGCAAGCGGTGGGAGGGGCCGCCCGCGGGGCGGCCCCTCCACGCCGTGTCAGCGGAGCAGGTAGTCCACTAGGCGGCGCATGACCGCGTCGCGGGACGCCTGCGTCGCGATGCCCTCGAACCCGAAGCCCATCAGCTCCGAGTCCGGGGTGCTGATCGAGGCGCCGACCGGGAACCCGCTGGCGTCCGTGCGGATCCAGTCGTTCGCGTTGGCACCGCTGCCCGGCGGCGGACCGCTCACCGTCCAGCCGTCGAGCCCGGCCTCGAACGACGTGCTCGTGCCGTCCGGCAGGATCACGTCGTCGATGAACACGCCGAGGTTCTGGGTCGCCCAGTCGCTGGCGTACGCGATCGAGATCTCGACCGACTGGCCGGCCCACCGCGACAGGTCCACCGACCACTGCTGCCAGCCGCTCGAGTTGCCCGAGGCGGCGTTCCACGCGCCGCTCGTGCCGGTCGGCGAGCAGGCCGTGAGGCCCTGCTGCGTCTGGTAGTGGTCGAGGAACGGGTGCAGCGTCCGCCAGCCTCCCGAGTTCCCGGCCAGGCAGCTGTCGCCGGTGTCCTGGCTCGTGTGCCCGTTGAGGTCGGGCAGCGTCGTCCAGTCGCTCCCGCCGGGCGTCCGCGCCTCGACGAACAGGAAGTCCCAGTGCTCCTCCGTGTCGTACGAGGTCCAGAACGACAGGCGGCCGCCCGCGGGCACCGCCATCGTCCGCGTCAGCCGCTTGTAGCTGACGTCGGCGATCTGCGAGTAGACGTACTGCGTGCCCGTGCGCGGCGCGAACGGCCCGCCGGGCTTGTCCCAGCGGCTCGACGGCCAGCTCCGGAACTGCGGGAACCGGTTCGGCGGCAGGATGGCGCTCATCGTCACGAACGACGAGTTGCTGTCCTGGTTGTTCGCGCTCTCGGGGCCGTTGAGGGTCCACCGCAGGCCGGCGAAGGGGTCGTCGATCCCGTTGAGGGCGAACAGCCCGCCGTCGGGGTTGTTGCCGTCGCCGACGACCTGCACGTTGCCGCCGAACCAGTACTCGATCCCGTCGTTGATGAGGTCGCCGCCGAAGATCGAGCCGCGCAGCAGCAGACAGCGCCGCGGGTCGGTCCCCGCCGGCGGCGGGTTGCACAGGATCTGGCGCTTCGGGTCGTAGAGCTGCGTGCCGACGTTCGCGCCGGTGAACTGCTGGCCGGCCCGCTTGCCGGTGTAGGCCACGCGGCCGCCCTCGTTCATGAACGCGCGGAACTCGAGCATCTCGTCGAGCGCGAGCCGGTCCGCGTTGCCCGGGCCGGCGCCCGGCTGGCGAGTGACGACGTCGTTGCCCGTGTACCAGATCGCGGCGTCGTAGTGGCTGAGCACGCCGAGGTGGTCCGGCGCGATCCGGCCGCGCGCGTCGACGTCGTAGACGTCGGCCGCTACGCCGGCCGCCGCCAGCGCGTTGAGGTAGTAGCTCAGGAAATGCGGCCCCGGCGCCTGCACGGGTGACGCGCCCGAGTAGTCCTCGGCCGCCACCACGATCACGCGCCGGCCGGTCTCGGAGATCGCCTGGTAGGTGAACGACTCGCTGCGCTGGCCGCCGCCCTCGAACCAGACCTCGACCGAGTCGCCCGGCGAGGTGCCGGTCACCACGCCGCGCATCTCGTGGTAGTACGTGTCGGCGGGCGTGAAGCGCTCGCCGCCGGCCCACTCCGAGGTCGGAGCGCTCCGCGCCGGGCCGCCGTTGATCCGGTACCTGAGCGTCACGGCGCCCAGGCTGCGCTTCGCCAGCACCTGCACCGGCTGCGGGTCGCCGTAGGAGTACCTGAAGGCGAAGTTCGCGCCCGGGATGCCGTCCTTGTACGGGTCGTCGCTCTTGAGGTAGAACGGCTTGGTGGTGATCCCGAGCGACGACTTCGGGTTGGCGGGGTCGCCGGCGGACATCGCGACCGAGCGCGCGAACGGCAGGCTGCGCTCGAACTCGGCCTGGACGAGCGCGTCGTCGTCCGGGAACACGAAGCCGCATCCCGGGCAGCCCTCACCCAGCTCCGGCGTCCACGCGAGCGTGCCGCGCCCCGCGTGGGCGTAGTCGGTCGTCTCGCCGTTCGTCACGTACAGGACGTCCGAGCTCAGCCCCGGGTGGAAGCCGGGAATCGCCGGCCGGTCGAGGTTGCCCGACAGCGCGAAGTAGATCGGGTCGTCCGCCGTCGGCGTGCCGACCTGCCAGCCCTCGGCGTAGAGCAGCCACTCGCCGGCCGAGTGCCAGTTGACCTGGAAGGCGAAGCGATGCCGGTCGAGCAGGCCCTTGAGGGCTTGCGTCTCGGGCTCGGAGACCGCGGACGGGCCGCGGTAGGTCTGGCTCGAGAGGATCGACGAGGAGCCCTCCTCGTCGTACATGAAGTGGTTCGGGTAGTTGCGGTTCGGGTCGACGCCGTCGGCGGTCGTGATCTGGCCGTCGCCGTCGTTGTCGCGCAGGTTCTTGCGCCACAGCCGCTCGTCGGTGAACGTGTACTCGTAGCCGTCCGGGTTCGCGATCAGCACGAACCAGAGCTCGGTCCGCTGGAGCAGCTTCACGACCTCCGGGTCCTCGGCGGCCCAGCGGTCGACGTACCAGTTCATGAGGCGCCGGTTGACCTCGCCCGCGATCCACTCGCGCGCGTGCTGCGTCGAGCTGTAGAGCACGGCGGGCCGGCTGCCGTCACGGATGCCGCGGGCGCCCTGGGTCAGCTTGACCGCGAGGATCTCGCGACCCTGCCCCGTCGTCCCGATCCGCACGAGCTTGGCGACGCCCGGGAAGTTGCGGGCGACCGCGTACATCTGGTCGCGGAACCCTCCCGGCTCGTCGTACGAGCGCCACACGTTGAAGCCGAACGCCGACTGAGCGGCGGCGAACTCCTGGACGGTCATGCCGCCCTTGACCCGTGTGAGCCGGGTCGCGACGCCCTCCTGCGCGAGCTTGGCGCGCTGCCCCTTCGTCAGGATCACCTGGACCTCGAACCCGCCGGCGGCCTGGCGGGCCGCCGTGACGTCGTAGCCCCCGGCGTTCAGCGCCTCCAACTGCTCCGCCTGGACGGACGCCGTGTAGACGTCGAGCCGGTCCTGCGCGCGCTGTTTGGCGTCAGCGGACTGCGCTCCGGCTGCAAGCGTAAGGGCGACCGTGGCGGCCGCGAGGACCCTTCGTCGCATATGTCCCCTCCCCGGGGTCGAGCGTTGTCAGAAGGCTGTCACATCTGCGCTCGAAGTGCGCCGGTCCTGTCAGCGCCAACGCGCCGGGAATCGCAGGCCCACAGCCGCGAGTCGTGGCCCCAAAGCCCGCGAGTGGCTGGGGTCGTTCGACGTCATGTCCTCCCGGGGCAGCGCTCGCAAGCTCGCGCTCGAGCGCCCCGGCGAGGACATGCCGCGACCGCCCATCAGGACATCCCATCGCCCCGGCCGCACCCTCTGAGCACGGCCTCGTCAGGGCAGCACGGACAGCGCGCCAGGACATCTGCTCCGTGTGAGGTCGCGATCGGAATACCGATCCCGGGCGGGGCGGCCGCCGTCTCCGCGGATCGTCGGCGTTCCGGGATCTGATTCAACGATCGCTGCGCCTGCGGGCGCTCGCCGGGACCGGCGCGCGCGCCGACACCACACTCTTGGAACCGAGGAACAAGCCCTCGCGGTATGAAGATGCATCCGAGCGAGGGCGGAACTGCGTCGCACGACGTCGTCAAGCGGACGGACGCGACAGGCCGCGTTTCCCAGCCAGACCTGCCAGACCGCCGCGCCGGCTCCGCCGAGTAGCGCTCCTCGCGGCGAAGCGGTATCGGGGACTGCGGCCGGGGATCGTCCGCGAGCGGAGTCGACTACATGAGGCTTGCGCCAAGGCGGGCAGCGCCGGGCGAGCGCTGCGGCTGCAGCGAGCGATCCAATGACGACGTGCTCGGATCTCGTTCCGTCAGAGCTGCCGGGACGACCACAGGAGCGCGGCGAGCACGATCGACACCACGCTCACCGCCAATCCCACGATCCAGCCGGCGACGTCCTGACCGACGAGGACGACTCCCAACACGACCCCGACGCCGACGATGCCGCCCGTCGCGATCAGGCGCATCAAGCCCCGCTCGAGCCAGATCCGCCGGCGTTCACGTCCGGGGACCATGCCCTGCGGGCGTTCGCCGCGGCGTGATTCACGCTCGCGAAAGCGGGCTTCTCGCGCAGCATGCTCGCCGCCGGAGTCGCGCCGCTCGCCGTGGACTGGGTGAGGGCGGTCCTCCGGTGTCATCTCGACCGAGTCTAGTCGCGCCCACGCCGTCCGAGCCGTGCCGCAATTCGGTATCCGAGCACGTCGAGGGGCCTCTCTTGCTGGCCGCCCTCACGCTGCGGGCGGCGGTCGTCCTGCTGCTCCGTTTCGCACGCTCCGCGGCTCTCCAGATCTCTTGTGAAAGCTCCGTTAGTCGACCCGAAATCGAGTGCGAAGACCGCGTCAACGTCTCGCGCGAGAAAGCGGTCGACGACTGGATCAACCAGACGGCCCAGACGGTCGAGGTCAACGTTCCCGAGGTTCCTAAGCTCGGCAATGCGCTTGCGGGACGCCCGGAGTGGGTCGCTGGCCGTCCGCATCGGGAGACTCGGAGCGGTGCCTGGTAGACGTATCGGAAGCTGGCCTTCAGCTCGCCCGGCGGTAGCGGATGTGCGTGGCCAGCGGCGAATGCAGCACCTCGACGGGCTCCAACCCCAAAGATCCGACGCCGTCGAAGATCCGCTCGCCGGACCCGAGCAGGACCGGGGCGAGGTCGAGCGTGAGCTCGTCGACGACCCCGGCGATGAGCGCCTGCCGAACGGTGGAGGCGCCGCCCGCGATGTCCACGCCGTCGTCGCCGGCCGTCTCACGCGCCTGTGCGTAGGCGGCGTCGAAGCCGTCGGTGACGAAGTGGAAGGTCGTCCCGCCCTCCATCTCGATCGGCTCGCGGGCGTGATGGGTGAGCACGAACACCGGTGCGTGGTACGGCGGCTCGGGGCCCCACCAGCCGCGCCAGTCCTCTTCCCACTCACCGCGGATCGGCCCGAACATGTTGCGGCCCATGACGTAGGCGCCGCGCGGGCGCATGAGCCAGCCGACAGCGGTCTCGTCGGCCTCGTTGGCGCGCTCGTCGCCGAGGTGCCAGCCGTGGAGCTCCCTTCCACGCTTCCCAAGCGGGTGCTCGCGACTCTGGTCCGGCCCGGCGACGAAACCGTCGAGCGAGATCGACATGTGGCAGGTGGTGTCCGGCATCGCGACTCCTCCGAAGGCGTTGACGATATGCAAGTAGTGGCCCGCGATCTATCCGGCGGCGGAGGGCTGCTTGTGGAGCGCGAGGCTCACGCGGCGACCTGCTCACCGAGGAACGCGGCGAGCCCGTCGAGCAGCAGGCCGGTGCCGTGCTCGCGCTCCGCCGGATCCTCGAGGTCGTCGAAGAACGCGCCGTGCTCGGTGAAGACGAGCCGCGTGCCGTCGCCGTCGGGCCGCACCTCGACGGTCGTCAGCGACACGGAGATGAGCCGCCCGTCGAGCAGGAGGTCGTAGGCGAAGACGATCCGCTCACCGTCGACGATGTCGTGGTACCGGCTGCGGAACTCGTGCAGCACTCCGCGCGGATCGCGTCCCGCGCTCACCTCGCTGCCGCCGACACGGAAGTCGAGCTCCCAATTGGCGTCGGTCCACCCCTCGGGCACGCCGAACCAGCGCTGCTTGAGCTCCGGGTCCGCGAACGCGCGGAACGCCTGCGCCGGGGTCTGGCGGAACCGTCGCTCGATCGTGAAGTCGTGCTGGCGGATGCTCATCGGCGGTCTCCTTGGTCGGTGGGAAAGGCATCATTGAGGACGTCGGAGAGGCGGTCGAAGTGCCTCTCCCAGATCGCGCGGTGCTCGGCGATCCACTGCTCGAGCGTGCGCATCGGGCCGGGCTCGAGCCGGCACCTCCGGACGCGGCCGACCTTCTCCGAGCGCACGAGGCCGCTGCGCTGCAGCACGTCGAGGTGCTGCATCACGGACGGCAGCGACATGTCCAGCGGTGCGGCGAGCTCGCTCACGGACGCCGCGCCGCGCGACAGGCGGACGACCATCGCGCGTCGGCTCTCGTCGGCGAGCGCGTGGAACGCCCGGTCGAGCTGTGCTGCGTCGGCGGTCGGCATGGGCCGCATCGTAGCCTACACTTAGGCATCTGCCTAAGTGTCTTGCGCTTTCGGAACGCCCGCCGCCCTCAGGAAAGGCGAGCACGGAACGTCGGCGGTCGGTCGTTGTCAAGGCTGAACGACCGTTCGATCACATCGAACCGGTGCGGCCGAGCGGGCGTATGACGGGCTGCCCGCTCCTAGGAGGTGGATCATGCCGTGCCGCGCCCGCGCCCGCGCGCTCGCGCTCGTCTTGACCGTCCTTGCCCTTCCGGCCACCGCGCTCGCGGCCCCGGATCGCAAGGCGGCCGGGGACCGCACAAAGCCCACGACGCCCGAAGCGCTGCGTGTGACCGGCGTCACGAGCACGTCGGTGTCGCTCGCCTGGGGGCCGTCGAGCGACAACTCGGGCAACTTCACCTACACCGTGCGTGAGAGCAGCGGCGCCGCCCGCAGCGTTCCGCAGACCCAGACCGCCTACACCTGGACGGGCCTGACGCCGGGCCGCACGTACCGCTTCACCGTCTCGGCCGTCGACGCCGCCGGCAACCGCTCGGCCCCGAGCAACGAGGTGACCGCCACGACGCCCGCGGTTGCGCCGCCCGCCACCCCGGCCAACCTGCGTCTTGTGAGCGCGGGCGTGAACACGCTCACGCTGGCCTGGGACGGGGTCGCTGACGCGACCAGCTATGAGTTGCATTCGCCGATGGCCGGGACCCACCGGACGACGGGAACGAGCCTCACCGTCCACTGGCTGTTCCCCGACACGGCCTACACGTTCACCGTGCGCGCGCTCAATGCGGCTGGGACCGCGTCACCTGCGAGCGAGTCGCTGACCGCTCGAACCCTGCGCGACACGACCGCGCCCAGCGTGCCGGTCGTCTCCGGCGGCGCGACGAGCCCGTCGGAGATCCTGCTGACCTGGTCGCCGTCGACAGACAACTCCAACTATGTCTCCTACAACGTGGACCTCGACGGCGGCCCGTGGGTCCACACGTTGCCCGGCGACGACACCACGATGCTCGTGCGCAACCTGCGCGACGGCACCAGCTACGACTTGGCGGTCAGGGCCTACGACGCCAGCGGCAACTTCTCGGACGCCGCGCACATCACGCTCGCCACGCCCAACAGCGCCGACACCGTCCCGCCGCCCGCGCCGATCGACCTGACGGCGACGCGCATCACCTCGCACTCCGTCGATCTAGCGTGGGGACCGGCGTTCACGGGGAGCGATCCTCGGACGTCTCCGGAGTTCGCCGACACCTTCGCGCACGAGATCCACATGGACGGCGAGTACCTGCAGGACGTCGCCGGCGACTGGCGCTACCTCGGCAGGCTCGTCCCGTTCGGCCAGGTCCGCCACCTCGAGCCAGGCTCCACACACACGTTCACGATCCACAACCGCGACCAGGCCGGCAACCTCTCCGCCCCGTCGAACGCGATCACGGTCATGCTGCCGCCCAGCACCGACACGACGCCCCCGGCGCCGCCGACGGGGCTGACCGGCGACACCTCATCGCATTGCGCGTCCGCGATGTTCACCTGGACGGGCGGCGAGCCCGGCGTGGACGTCGAGATCTACGAGGACGGCCATTTCCTCGGCGTCTGGCGCGACGAGCCGTTCAACACGTCCTTCGGCCGCCGCAGTTACACCGTGCGCTTCGTCGACCAGGCCGGCAACACCAGCGCCGACAGCCCGCCGGTGATCCTGGAGCACGGCATGCGCTGTTGAGCGACCCAACGCGGAGGCTAGAGTGATTCCAAGGAATTATATTCCACGGAATGCGTTTGCTATCGTGAGGGCATGGCCCGTCGCTCCGCCCCGATCGACCACACCCGAGCCGCGCTGGCCGCCGCGCCGATCGACCGGGTGGCGTGGGCGAGTGAGTTGATCCGTCTGGAGATCGCGCTGTGGGAGCGCGTCGACGTGCGCCTGCGAGCGCGTCAGGAGATCTCCCTGGCGTTCTTCGAGACGCTGTATTTCATCTCCGGCGCGCCCGCAGGCGGGATGCGTGTCGGCGACCTCGCGCGAGCGCTCGGCGTCAGCGTCGGGGGCGCCAGCAAGCTGGTCGACCGCGTCGAGCGGGCCGGGCTGATCGCGCGCCAGGCGGATCCCGTCGACCGCCGCGCCTCGCGGGTGACGCTCACCACCGCGGGCAAGCGGAAGCTGACGGCCTCCACCAGGGTCTACGACGCTGAGGTCGAGCAGTTGCTCGACCGCGCGCTGAACGCGGACGAGCAACAGCAGATCCGCGGGTACGTGAGCCGGCTGCTGAGGAGCGTCGACGAGCCTGGAAGTACCGCATGAGCCCGACGATGCGTGCTGTCGTCGTCGAGGAACCGGGCCCGCCCGCGGCGCTGCTGATCCGTGAGCTGCCGATCCCCGAGCCGGCCCCGGGGTGGGTGTTGATCGAGGTCAAGGCGTTCGGGATCAACCGATCGGAGCTCTACTCTCGGCTGGGCATGTCGGGAGCCAGCGTGACGTTCCCGCGCGTGCTGGGCATCGAAGCGACCGGCGTGGTCGCCGCGGCGCCCGGCGGCGAGTTTCAACCGGGCCAGCAGGTCGTGGCGCTGATGGGCGGCATGGGCCGCACCTTTGACGGCGGCTACTCGCAGTACACCTGTGTGCCGGCGTCGCTCGTCATCCCGTTTCAGTCGGAGCTCGAATGGGCGACGCTCGGGGCGATCCCCGAGATGTTGCAGACCGCCTACGGGTCGTTGACGGTCGGGCTCGACGCCCAGCCCGGGCAGACGCTGCTGATCCGCGGCGGCACCTCGTCGATCGGCCTGGCTACCGCGGTGCTGGCCAAGCACCGCGGCATGACCGTCCTGG
Organism: uncultured Solirubrobacteraceae bacterium; assembly: GCA_963844405.1. GTDB lineage: Bacteria > Actinomycetota > Thermoleophilia > Solirubrobacterales > Solirubrobacteraceae > DASSUW01. The sequence continues at coordinate 120,648 of CAWJNZ010000001.1, forward strand.
CCACGACCCGCCGGCCGGAACGCGCCGACGCCCTACGCAGGATCGGCGTCCACCACCCGATCATCGACGGCGGTGAGGTCGCTGAGCAGGTGCGCGAGATCGTCCCGGACGGCGTGGACGCCGCGCTTGAGCTCGTCGGCGTCAACACTCTCCGCGACACCCTCCGCGCGACCGCCGTGCACGGCGTCGCCTGCTTCACCGGGATGCTCAGCAACGACTGGACCGTCCCGGACTGGTACCCCATGGACTTCATCCCCAACGGGGTGCGCCTGACCGCCTATAGCGGAGAAGCGTCAGACCTCCCCGCCGACGTCTTGCAGTCCTTCATCGACGATGTCGCCGCCGGACGCCTGAAACCCCCGATCCACCGCGTCTACGACCTCGATCAGATCGCCGACGCCCATACCGACATGGAAGCCGGCAACGCCACCGGCAAGCTCGTCGTCCTCCCCTGACCCACCACCCCCGAACGGAGAACTCCCATGAGCTTCCAGTCAAACGAGCGTGTGATGCAACGGTTCACCGAGTTCATCAACACGGCCAGTCACGAACTCGCCGCCGAGCTGATCGCACCCGATGCAGCGTTCCATGTGCCAGGGCGCTCGGAGCCGGTGCGCGGACCAAGCGGCTACCTCGCGATCGTCGGGATGATGCGCGCCGGATTTCCCGACCTCCAGTGGACACTGGAAGAGATGGTCTCCGACGCGAACAAGGTCGCCGCACGCTTCACGATGCGCGGCACCCACCAAGGCGCATTCTTCGGCGTGCCCCCGACACGAACGCGGATCGAGGTCCAAGCCCTGAACCTCTATCGCTTGTCCGACGAGAAGATCGTCGCAGAGCACGGCCATCCAGACATGCTCGGCCTGCTCCAGCAGATCGGCGCGCTTCCCGCGCCTACAGCGTCGGCAGCGCCACAGACGGCCTGACCGAGATCCCCGACGGCTCCCTCAGCGTCCACCGCCAACACGACGCGCACCGACGACGCGAACGCAAGAGCCAACCGATCACGGCTGACCTTCCGGCGGCCGCGCTATCGCAATCGCCTGTGGCTGTCGCGTATATCGGAAAATCGTCGTCGGGTTTAAGACCATTTGGTGATGGGCCAGCGCTTTGTCGCGTGTGATCGCGAGCAGTCGTTCTTGATGCCGCCCGACGTCCGTGAGTGGTTGCCGCCGCGGCACCTCGCGTGGTTTGTGATCGACGCCGTCGCGGAGATGGATCTGGAGGTGTTCTATGCGGCCTATCGCGTCGATGGGCGCAGCCGGCCGCCCTATGACCCGGCGATGATGGTGGCGCTGTTGCTGTACGCGTACGCGCGCGGGATCCGGTCTCGCGGGTGATCGAGCGTGCCTGTGAGGAGGACGTCGCGTTCCGGGTGCTGGCGGCCCAGCAGCGCCCTGATCACGCGACGCTCGCGCGGTACGTGGTGCGCCATCAGGAGGCGATCGCCGGTCTGTTCGGCGAGGTGCTGACACTGTGCGCGCGCAGCGGGCTCGCCAAGGTCGGGGTGATCGCCGTCGACGGCACGAAGGTGCAGGCGAATGCGTCGCGCAACGAGAACCTCGACTACGAGCAACTCGCCCGCGAGATCCTCGAGGAGGCCAAGGCCGTCGACGCCGCCGAGGACGAGCTCTACGGCGAGGCGCGCGGCGACGAGCTGCCGGGGAGTTCGCCACCGCGCAAGGTCTCGCGGCTGGTTGCGCGAGGCCAAGCAGCGCCTGGAGGCCGAGCGCGCGGCGAACCCGCAGCCGGTGCCGCGCAGCCGCCCGAAACGACTGCGCGAGGCCAAGCGCCGCCTCGAGGAGGAGCTCTGGACCGAGGTGCGCGCCAACCGCGCCTACGAGGCCTACCGGGCGCGCGGGCGGATGAAGGACGGGCGGCGCTTCGGGCGCCCACCGGACCCTTACCGGCCGCCGGCCACGCCGGAGGGTCGCATCAACCTCACCGACCCCGACTCACGCGTCGTCAAGGGCCTGCGCGGTTTCTGCAGGGCTACAACGCGCAGGCGGTCACCAACGAGCACCAGGTCGTGTTGGCCGCCGAGATCGAGACCGTCGGCGCCGACTTCGGGCACCTGGAGCCGATGCTCGACGCCACCCAACGCGAGCTCGCCGCCGCCGGCATCCACGAGCTGCCCGAAGTGCTGCTCGCCGACGCCGGCTACTGGCACGGCGAGCAGATGCAACGCATCGCCGAGCGCGGCATCGAGGTTCTCATCCCGCCCGACACCAGCCGCCGCCGGACCACGCGGCGCAACTGGGACGGCGGCCGCTACGACGAGATGCGCCAGGTCCTGGCCACCGATCGCGGCGGCGAGCTCTACCGCAAGCGCCAACCGATGATCGAGCCCGTCTTCGCGCAGATGAAGTTCAACCGCGGTCTGGACCGCTTCCGACGCCGAGGACGCGGCGCCGTCCGCACCGAATGGCGACTGATCACGGCCACCCACAATCTCCTCAAGCTCCACCGCCACGCTCTCGCGGCCGCCTAACGGCGGCCGCCGGGCCGGCACCCGTTCGCGCCGGTCGAAATCTCACCCCTTGCCGGGCAACGCCAACGGTCGCGGGACTTACGCGACAGCCAA
>CAWJNZ010000002.1:0-77316 GCA_963844405.1 uncultured Solirubrobacteraceae bacterium
GAGCTCCATCGGCATCCCGATCCGCAGCCGCGCCGGGTCGGACTCCGTGAGCCGCGCCTCGACGCGCAGCTCACCCGGCAGCTCGACGTAGCCCACGCCGTACGGCTGGAAGTCCTCCGCCGTGCCGGCGTACGGCGGCGACTTCGGTGGGAAGCACTGGATCGTCCAGGTCCACAGCGTCCCCCGGCGCCCCAGCCGGCGCTCCTTGACGTCGCTCGCCGTGCACGCCGCGCAGGAGCTCTGGCGCGGGAACGCGACGACGCCGCACCGGCGGCACTCCGAACCGATCAGGACGGGTGCCTCCGGGGTGCCCGCGATGAGGCCGTCAGTCGGCATCAACCGGCGTCGGCTCGAAGGCGAGGGCCGGGGAGCGGGCCACCATGTAACGGCGCATCCGCCCGTCGGCGTCGAGCTGCGCGACCGCGAGGAAGGTGCCGATCCGCTCGCCGCTGTCGTACCGCGTCTCGCCGAGCGCGAACTCGACGTCGCCCGCGCCGCCGCTCGCCAGCACGTGGTGCGCCCAGTCGGTCATGTCGCCGGCGTCGATGAACGCACGCAGCTCCGCGCGGCCGCCGACGAGCTGGCGGCTGTCGCGATCGCTCCCGCGCGCCCACTGGATCGAGAACTCGACATCGTCGGCCACGAGCTCGAGCGACGAGTGCGGATCGGGTCCGTCGAGCGCGTCGAAGTAGCGCTCGAAGAAGCTCATGCCGCGGCCCTCGGGCGGTCGAGGGCCTCGGGCGCGACGCCCATCAGCGCCAGGCTGCGATCCGTGAAGAACTCGGCGATGCGGTTGAGGGCGACGATGCCGTTCGGCCGGTACCAGTGCCAGATGCTGTTGTAGAGGCCGAGAATCGCCCGCGTGAGCAGGCGCGGGTCGTGCTTCGGGATCGCCCCCTGCTGCATCGCGTGCGAGAGAAAGCTCGCCCACGCGAACTCGAGGTCACGCGTGCGGGCGCGCGCCGCCTGCCGCGCCAGCTCCTCGCGCGGCGAGTCGCTGCGGGCCGACAGCAGGCCCTGCTCGGCCACGAGCACGCGGTTGCGCTGGATGTCGGCCTCTGAGAGCTCGAAGCAATCGTCGATGACGGCCACCAGCCGCTCGAGCGGATCAGCGCCGTCCGCTGTGAGCGCCTCGAACCGCGAGCGAAAGCCCTCGATCGCCTGGTCCATGATCACGTACAGGCAGTGCTGCTTGGACTCGAAGTAGTGGTACAGCGCGGTCGGGCCGACGCCGACGTCAGCCGCGATGTCGGCCCACTTCGTGTCCTCATAGCCGTCCCTGCCGAACCGTTCCGTGGCGGCGGCGAGGATCTCGTCGCGTTTCCCGCTCCTTGACTGAGGTGAAGTCATCTCAGGTGGAGCCTATCAGCGAGGAGTCCTCCGCGCGAGCGACGATCCGCTGAACGACGTCCCGCTTAACCACCTTCAGCGACGGCGTGCGCGGGAACTCGTCGAAGATCTGGATCGACTCGGGCCACATGTACTTGGCCACGCCCTCGCGCTCGAGGAACTCTTGGAGCTCGGCGAGCGTCGGCGCCTGACGCCCGCCCTTGAGGATCAGCGCCGCGCAGGCCCGCTCGCCGAGCCGCTCGTCGGGCAGCGGCACGACGGCGGCCTCGTGGACGGCGGGATGGCGCATCAACACGGGCTCGATCTCCGACGGCACGACGGTGACGCCGCCGCGCCGGATGATGTCCTTGCTGCGGCCGACGTAGACGAGGTGGCCGTCGTCGTCGAGGTAGCCGAGGTCGCCGGTGCGATAGCCGCCCCAGCCCGTGAGCGAGTTGCGGGTCAGCTCCTCGTTGCCGAGGAAGAACAGGAAGCGGCTCGGCCCGTTGACGACGACGTCGCCGACCTGGCCGCGGGGCAGCGGCGCGCCGGTGCGGTCGACGATGCGGATCTCGGTCCCGTCGTACGGCCGGCCCTCGGTGGTGAGCATCTTCGCCTCCTCCTCCTGCGGACCGTGCGCCGCATGGCCGGGGACCTCGGAGAGCCCGTAGTCGCCCAGTGGCGGCGTCCCGAACGCCTCCTGCATCGCGAGCCGCCGCTCCGGCGTCAGGCCGGGCGCGCCGAGCACGCGCATCGACGACAGGTCGCGCGTCGTGGCCTGCGCGGCGAGCAGCGTGTCGGCCGCGTGGGTGGGCATGAGCAGCACGTACGTGAGGCGATGCTCCTCGATCAGGCGGAGCGCCTCCTCGGGCTCCCACCGGCTCATGAGCACGCCCGTGCCGCCGCGCAGGAGGACGGGGAAGTAGCCGAACACCAGGCCGCCGACGAACCCGAACTCGGTGGCCACCAGGCAGCGGTCGTCGCCGCCGAGCCCCCAGCGCCGGCAGATGCCCTCGGTGGCGTAGCGCAGCGTGTTGCTCGAGTGCACGATGCCCTTGGGCGCCGACGTCGTGCCCGAGGAGTGCATGACCATCGTGATGTCGTCGGCGCCGCGCTCGGCCCGCTCGTCGGCCGCGTCGGCGGCGATCAGCTCGTCGACGGTCTCGGGCACGACCGTGATCAGCCTCCCGACGAACGGGGTTGCCTGCTCGCACTTGGCGATCTCCTTCTCACCGCCGAAGCCGACGATCGCCTTCGCGTCCGTATGGTCGGCGAGCGCGGAGAGCTGCGCGACGTTGAACATCGGCGGCAGCGGCGCGAGCACGACGCCGCGGTGCAGGCAGCCGAGCAGGGCCACCGCGGCCTCGATCGAGTGGCGGCCGAGCAGCAGCACGACGTCGCCCGGCTCGACGGAGGCGGCGGCCAGGCGCGCCGACAGCCCGACGGCGGCGCGCCGCAGCTCGTCGTACGTGATCCGGCGGTGGTCGAGGATCAGGGCGACCTTGTCGGGCGCGGCGTGCGCCCGTGCGGCGAAATCGCCCCAGAGGTCACCGGGCCGCCAGTACCCCTCGGCGTAGTACCGGTCGGCCTCTGGCTGGAAGCTCAGCGTGGACATGTCGAAACCCTCGTCGCTCGCTCGATCTGTGATTGTCCCGTGATCGGGAAGGGCGCAGACTAGCTGAACTCAACTCAAATGTGAAGGACGCCTCTGAAATGGCCCGCCATAGAGCTTGCGTATAGCTGATACGATCTCAGTTCATGCAACTTGGCGCGACAGAGTCCGAGCTCCGGCTCCAGGAGGAGATCCGCGGCTTCCTCGCCGCCGAGCACCCGGACGCCGCCCGCCTCCCGCGCTCGCTCGAGGACCGGATGGAGGCGCTCCGGGCCTGGCAGGCCCGCTGCCACGCGGCCGGCTACGTCGGTCGCGCCTGGCCGCTCGAGTTCGGTGGCGGCGGCAGACCGGCCGCCGAGCAGATCATCGTCGACCAGGAGCTCGCGGCCGCGGGCGCGCCGGAGTTCGCGAACGTCGTCGGCCTCGACGTCCTCGGGCCGTCGCTGCTGCGCTTCGGCAGCGACGAGCAGCGGCGGCGGTACATCCCCGCGATCCTGGCCGCCGACGAGATCTGGTGCCAGGGCTTCTCCGAGCCCGACGCCGGCTCCGACCTCGCGTCGCTGCGAGCCCGAGCTGAGGGCCGCGGCGACCACTTCGTGCTCAGCGGGCAGAAGACCTGGGTGTCCTGGGGGCAGTTCGCGCGCTGGTGCGGCGTGCTCGCCCGCACGCACGACGCCGGGCCGAAGCACCGCGGGATCTCGATGCTGATCGTCGACATGCGATCGCCCGGCGTGGAGCTGCGGCCGATGACGCAGATCACCGGCCACGCCGAGTTCTGCGAGCTGTTCCTCGACGACGTCGTCGTGCCGCGGGCCAACCTGCTCGGCGAGCTCGGCGACGGCTGGAAGATCGCGATGCACACGCTCGGCCACGAGCGCGGCACGGCCGCGCTGCCGCGCCAGGTCAAGCTGCGCACGTGGCTCGACCGGGCGGTCCGCGTCGCTTCCGAGCGCACGCTCGACGGCCGGCGGCTGATCGACGATCCCGGCGTGCAGGTAGCGCTCGCCCGTGCCCTGGTCGGCGTCGAGGTCCTGCGCCACCACGCGTACCGCACGGTCGGCGAGTTCCTGAACGGAGGCGCGGTCGGCGCCGACAGCTCGAGCGTCAAGCTGCTGATGGCGGAGGCCGAGCAGCGCCTCGCCGCGACCGTGCTCGACGTCCTCGGGCCGACGCTCGAGCACGCTGAGCCCGACGCCTCCGACGAGGACGGCTTCTGGTACGAGACGTACCTCTACTCGCGCGCCGCGACGATCTACGGCGGCACGCAGCAGATTCAGCGCAACATCATCGCCGACCGCGTTCTCGCCCTCCCGCAGGAGTAGCCGCAGTGGACCTCGAGCTCAGCGACGAACAGAACTGGCTCAGCGAAGCGGTCGGGACGCTGCTCGAGCGCAAGGCCGACGAGCTGTGGCCGAGCCTGGTCGAGTTCGGCGCGCTGGCGGTCGGCGGCGACGAGGGGCTCGGCGCGGTCGAGCTGTGCCTGATCGCCAGGGCGCTGGGTGCGCACCTGGCGGCGGTGCCGTACATCGGCAGCGCCGCCGTGCGCTTCGCGGCCGAACCGGACCTCGGCGACGACGCGGTCGCGCTCGCGGTGCTCGAGCCGGGGTCGAGCTGGGCGGCGCCGCCGGAGACGCGGCTCGAGACGGCCGAGCGCGGCGGCGCCCGGCTCGACGCCCCCGCCGGTGGCCTCACCGTGACCGGCCGCAAGGTCGCCGTCGAGCATGCCGGCGCGGTCGCGCGGCTTGCCGTGGTCGCGGCCAGCGAGGACGGGCCGGCGCTCACCGTCGTCGACGTCGCGGAGGTCTCGGCCGTCGCGCAGCCGGCCTTCGACCCGACGGCGCCGGCGTACGCGGTCGAGCTGGCCGGCACCCCGGTCGTCGCCGGGCCGTTCGGCGGCGAGGCGGTCCGGCGGATGACGACGATCGCGACGCTGCTGGCCGCGGCCGAGGCGGTCGGGGCGGCGGGCCGCATGCTCGACGACGCCTGCGGCTACGCGGCCGAGCGGCGCCAGTTCGGCCGGACGATCGGCAGCTTCCAGGCGCTGCGCCACCTGCTGGCCGACATGTACGTGCGGCAGGCGAGCTCGTGGTCCTCGGTCCTGTACGCGGCGGCCGCTCTCGACGAGGACGCGGCAGAGGCGCCGAGGACGGTCTCGATCGCCAAGGCGTACGTGTCGCGCGCGGCGCGGGAGGTCGCCCATGGCGCGATCCAGGTGTTCGGCGGCATTGCCGTGACGGCCGAGCACCCCGCCCACCGCTTCCTGCGCAGGATCGCCGTGCGCGAGCGGCAGTTCGGCGACGCCGCCCATCACGAGCGAGAGCTCGGGCGGGCGCTGGCTTCGACGGCCGTCCTCGAGGGCGTGCGTTGATGGCGACCGGGTTCAACGATCCCACCGCCCAGCGCCTCGAGCCGATCACGACCGGCGCCGAGCCCGAGGTCGTCGGTCCGCTGCTCGCCGACGCCCTGCACGACCCACGCTGGGTCGAATGCGACGTGGCCCTGATCGCCGGCGGCAAGTCGAACCTCACGTACCGGATCGCCTGCGACGCCGGTGAGGTGGTCCTCCGCCGCCCGCCGCTCGGCCACGTCCTGCCGACGGCGCACGACATGGCGCGCGAGCACCGCGTGTTGCAGGCGCTCGACGGAACGGCTGTGCCGGTGCCCCGTGTCCTGCATTTCGGCGCCGCCGACGGCCCGCTCGGCGTGAGCTTCTACGTGATGGAGCGCGTCGTCGGCCACGTCTGCCGCAACGCGTTGCCGCCCGGCTACGCCGACGACCGCGAGGAGCGGGCGGCGATCGGAGGGGCGCTCGTCGACGTGCTCGCCGAGCTGCACGCCGTCGACCCGGCCGCCGTCGGCCTCGAGGAGTTCGGGCGCCCGGCCGGCTTCGTCGAGCGCCAGCTGCGCCGCTGGTCGAAGCAGTGGGACGCGTCCAAGACCGGCGAGCTGCCCGCGCTCGACGAGCTGCGCGACGAGCTGGTCCGCACCCTGCCGCCGCAGCGCGCAGCGGCGATCGTCCACGGCGACTACCGGCTCGACAACACCATCCTGCACCCGACGTCCCCCGGGCGCATCGTGGCCGTCCTCGACTGGGAGATGAGCACGCTCGGCGATCCGCTGACCGACCTCGGGACGCTGCTCGCGTACTGGAGCGAGCAGGCCGACGACGACGTGCTCGCAGCGGCGCGCGTGATGGCGCCGGTCACGGCCGCGGACGGGTTCGCGACCCGGTCGGAGGTCGTCCGCCGCTACGCGTCCCGGACGGGGTTCGACGTGTCCGGCGTCGAGTGGTACCAGGCATTCGCATATTTCAAGCTCGCGGTCGTGTGCCAGGGCATCGCCGCGCGCGCCGCGGGCGGAGCGATGCTCGGGTCAGGCTTCGACGACGCGCAGCGGATCGTGGCGCCGCTCGTGGCCGCGGGTCGGCGGGTTCTGGGCATCGGCCCCGTCAGCGCGCCAGGCGCCAGATGGCGATCGGCCGGTTCAGCGGCCGGATCCGAGGTCGGGGGGTCATCGCACCGCCATCCCGCCGTCGACGCTCAGCACGTGACCGGTCACGAAGCTGCTGCCGGGGCCGAGCAGGAAGAGGATCGCCTCGTCGAGCTCGCCGGCCTGGCCGCCGCGTCCGAGCGGCGTGCGCTCGAGCAGGAACGGCGGGAACGCCGTGGGGTCATCGCCGAGCTCGGCGGTCATCTCGGAGGCGAAGAAGCCCGGTGCGACGGCGTTGACGCGGATGCCGTAGCGCCCCCATTGCGACGCCAGCTCGCGCGTGAGCCCGATCATCCCCGCCTTCGAGGCGACGTAGGCCGCGTCCGGGATCTGCCCGATCGAGCGCAGGCCCATCACCGACGCAACGTTGACGATCGCGCCGCCGCCGTTCGAGCGCATCCGGCCCGCGGCCAGGCAGGACAGCGCGAAGGGCGCCGTCAGGTTGACGTCGAGCACCCGCGCGAACGTGTCGGCGCTCGTCTTCAGCGCCGGCGCGGTCGCCCCGACGCCGGCGTTGTTGACGAGGCCGTCGAGCCGGCCGTGGCGCTCGACGACGGTCTCCACGAGCCGCTCGCGGTCGCCGGCGTCGGTCACGTCGCAGGCGACTGCATGGACGCGCGGCAGCTCGCGCTCCAGCTCCGCGAGCCGCTCGGCACGGCGCGCGGCGAGCACGGCGGTGGCCCCGGCGGCGGCCAGTGCGCGGGCGACCTGCTCTCCGAGGCCTGAGCTGGCGCCGGTGACGATGACGACACGATCCTCAAGATTCCTCATTTGAATTCACTTCAGTTCTATCATGGAGAGCAGCGGATGCAACCGGGAACTGCGGGGACGCCGTGGCCGCTGGTAAGGTCCATCCGACTTCACTTTCGACGTACCGTGCCCCAGCCTCGATCCCCCAACCGCGCGCCACCTCGTCACGCAGCAAGCGGGCCGCGATCCTCGACACCGCGACCGAGCTGTTCGGCCGCGACGGCTACGAGCACAGCAAGTGGGCGGACGTCGCGACGGCCGTCGGGATCGGCTCGACGGCGCTCTACCACTACTTCGAGTCCAAGCTCCACTGCCTCTACGAGATCATGGCCGAGGCGCTCGACGCGGAGGTCGAACGGTTCGAGCGGATAACGGGCGAGCACGAGGACTTCGCCGAGGCGCTGGAGGCCGTGCTGCAGGCGGCCTTCGACCTCTCGGAGCGCGAGGTGCTGCGCAACCGCCTGCTGGTGTCCGAGCAGGTCCTGGTCGGCGTGCACCGCACGTCGGCGCGCGAGGAGGAGGCGCGGCAGCTCGCGCGCGAGCGCACGCGAGACCTCGAGTTCGAGTGGGCCGCGTTCCTGACCCGAGGGATGGAGCAGGGCGCCATCCCCGAGGCGGATCCACGCCTGCTGGCGCGCGCGATCCTCGGGCTCTACAACAGCGTGTTCCACTGGTACCGGTCGCGCGCCGGCCTCTCGCTCTCCGAGGTGGCCGACTTCTACGTGCCACGCTGCCTCGCCGTCGCCGGCCTGCCGCTCCAGGGCCAGAGCGGCGCGGGCGGACCCGCCGGCCGCGCGAAGCGTCGTGCGCCGCGCGCGCGGGCCGCGAAGCGCTGATCAGTCCGTCATGGACGGTTGACGTGGATTCGGACTTCCGTGTCCGAATCCCGAGAGATCGTGTTCCGCCGTCGTCCAGCGGCGGGTCTCGCGCCGGGCGATCGCCATGTGATGCACCTCGTCGGGTCCGTCGGCGATCTGGAGGATGCGCGCGACGGCGTAGAGCTCGGCGAGCAGATGGTCCTGCGAGACGCCGGCACCGCCGTGCGCCTGGATCGCGCGATCGATCACCCACGTCGCGACCTCCGGCGCCGCGACCTTGATCGCCGACACCTCGATCCGCGCCCCGCGGTTGCCGACGGTGTCCATCAGCCACGCCGTCTTGAGCACCAGCAGGCGGACCTGCTCGATCCTGACCCGGGCCTCGGAGATCCAGCGCTGCACGACCCCATGGTCGATGATCGGCCGGCCGAAAGTCGAGCGCGACGCGGTCCGCCGACACAGCATCTCGAGCGCGCGCTCGGCCATGCCGATCGCGCGCATCGCATGGTGGATGCGGCCGGGTCCGAGCCGTTCCTGCGCCAGCCGGAAGCCCTCCCCCTCGGCGCCGAGCATGTTTTCGACCGGCACGCGCACGTCGTCATAGACGATCTCGGCGTGGCCGCCGTGCGGCCCGTCGTCGTAGCCGAACACGCTCGTCGACCGCACGATCCGGACGCCCGGGGCGTCCTTCGGTATGAGGATCATGCTCTGGCGCCGGTGGCGCTCGGCGTCCGGGTCGGTGACGCCCATCACGATCAGCAGCTCGCAGCGCGGCGACATCGCGCCCGACGTCCACCACTTGCGGCCGTTGACGACGTAGTCGTCGCCGTCGCGCTCGAACCGCGTCGCGATGTTCGTCGCGTCCGACGACGCGACGTCCGGCTCGGTCATGGAGAACGCCGACCGGATCCGCCCGTCCAGGAGCGGGTCCAGCCAGCGCGCCTTCTGCTCCTCGGTGGCGAAGAGCGAGAGCAGCTCCATGTTCCCCGTGTCGGGCGCCGCGCAGTTGAGCGCCTCGGGAGCGATCCACGGGCTGCGGCCCGTGATCTCCGCCAGCGGCGCGTACTGCAAGTTGGTGAGCCCGGCGCCGTGCTCGTGGACCGCGGGCAGGAACAGGTTCCACAACCCGCGGGCGCGGGCCTGCGCCTTGAGCTCCTCGATCACCGGCGGTGTGTCCCAAGGGCCGGCGGAAGCCTCGACCTCCTCGCGGAAGCGCGGCTCCGCCGGGTACACCCACTGGTCCATGAACGCGAGCAGGCGCTCGCGCAGCTCGAGCGTGGTCGCGTCGAACGCGAAGTCCATGGTCTAGCTGTGCTTCCAGACGGGGTCGCGCTTCTCGAGGAAGGCCTGCACGCCCTCCTTGGCGTCCTGGGACTGGTGGGCGACGTTGCAGGTCATGCTCTCGAGCGCGATCAGCGTCTCCGTGTCGCCGTCGAGGCCGCGGTTGGCGGCGAGCTTCGTGATGCGCATCGTGAACGCGCTCTTGTCGATCATCGGCGCGACGAAGTCGGCGACCGCCTGGTCGAGCTCCGCGGTCGGCGCCGACACGTTCGCCAGCCCCCAGTCCTCGCACTCCGTGCCCGACAGCAGCTTGCCGGTGAGCAGCAGCTCCTTGGTCTTGCGGAGCCCGATGTAGCGCGGCAGGCGGTAGATCGGCCCGGCGCCGCCGAACAGCGCGCGGCGGATGTGGAAGTCGCCGATCTTGGCGTCGTCGGCGACGACGGCGAAGTCGCACGAGATCATCAGCTCGAAGCCGCCGGCGACGGCGTAGCCCTCGACGACCGCGACGGTCGGCTTGGCGAGGTTGAAGGCGCGATCGAACGTGCGCGCGGAGACCTGGGCGATCCGCACCGAGTTGTTGGTCGTGCCGAGGAACTCGGCGTCGAGCATGTTCAGGTCGGCGCCCGCGCAGAACGTCCCGCCGCGGCCGCGGATGAGGACGACGCGCACGGCATCGTCGGCCTCGGCGCGGTCGAGCGCCTCGCCGAGCTGCGTGAGCAGGCCCCAGTTGACGCAGTTCATGACCTCGGGGCGGTTCAGCCAGATCGTGGCGACGCCGTCGGCGACCTCGTACTGCACGAACTCCTCCGTCGCTGTGGCTCCGTTCAGCTGCGCTTCCAGGGTCATTCCTTGCTCCGTTTCGCCGTCTATACTGAATTGACTTCAGCTAATGATACACACGACCGGCAGGAACGCAAGCCCCTCGCATGTTGACTCACGATGTGCCATACTGAAGTCAATTCATGTCGACCGCCATCGCCATCCCGCTTCCCCTGGCGCACGTCGGGTCCGTGAACGCGTGGCTGCTGCCCGGCGACCCGGTCACGCTGATGGACACGGGCCCGCGCGAGGAGCGCGCGGAGGCGGCGCTCGAGGCCGGCCTGCGGCGCGAGGGGCTGCGGGTCGAGGACATCGAGCTCGTGCTCGCGACCCATCACCATCTCGACCACGTCGGCCTCACCGCCAGGATCCAGCGCCGCTCGGGCGCGCGTGTCGCCGTGCTCGACCGGGTGGCCGACTACGCGCGGCGCTACGCGCACGAGATCGAGCAGGACCGGTGGTTCGCCCGCGCCCTGATGGCGCATCACGGCGTCCCGGACCAGGTCGTGGACGACAGCGAGGACTTCTGGGACTTCATCCGCGCCACGACCGAGGAGTTCAGCGCGGATGTGCGCCTGGCGGACGGCGATCGCGTGCGCGCCGGCGGCCGCAGCCTGCGGGTCGTCGCGCGGCCCGGTCACAGCACGACCGACACACTGTTCGTCGACGACCGCGACCGGCTCGCCTTCGTCGGCGACCATCTGCTGGCCGCGATCTCCTCGAACACCGAGATCCGGGCGCCGGACCGGGCGCAGGACGGCCGCGCGCGCTCGCGCCTGCGCTATCTCGACGGCCTCGAGCGCACGCAGGCGATGCCGCTGACGCGGCTCCTCACCGGTCACGGCGCGCCCGTCACCGACCACGCACGACTCGTCGACGCGCGCCTGCGCGACCATCGCCGCCGCTGCGAGCGCATCCTCGCCGTCCTCGACGGCGGGCGGCGGACGGCGTTCGAGATCGCCGGCGGGCTGTGGCCGGAACGGACGGTGATGCAGCAGCCCCTGCTGGTCGTCTGGGAGGTCATCGGCAACCTCGAGCTCCTGTTGGCGGCCGGCGCGGTGGCCGAGCGCGTCGGCGACGCCGGCTCGGCGTTCGAGCTGACGGCGACCGCTCCTCGCAGGCGCCGTCCGCGCCGCCGCCCCGACTGCGCGGGGCGCCGGTGAGGCTCGCCAACGGCCGCGGGCCGTTCGACCTGTCCGGGCGCGTGGCGCTGGTCACCGGCGGCACGCGCGGACTCGGCCTGGCCATCGCGCGAGCGTTCTCGGCGGCCGGCGCCGACGTCATGGTCGCCAGCCGCAAGGAGGAGGCCTGCCTCCGGGTCGCGGCCGAGCTGCGCGACGGCGGCGGGCAGGCGGCCGGCCACGCCTGCCACGTCGGCCGCTGGGACGAGGTCGAGCGGCTCGTCGAGGCGGCGTACCGGGAGTTCGGCCGCGTCGACGTCCTCGTCAACAACGCCGGCGTCTCGCCCCTCTACGCGACGCTCTCCGAGGTGACCGAGGAGCTCTTCGACAAGGTGATCGCGGTCAACCTCAAGGGCCCGTTCCGGCTGTGCGCGCTCGTCGGCGAGCGGATGGTCGCCGGCGACGGCGGCTCGATCATCAACGTCTCGAGCACGGGCGCGGTCCGCCCGACCGGGGACATCGTCCCGTACTCGGCGGCGAAGGCCGGCCTCAACGCGCTCACGATCGGCTTCGCTCACGCGCTCGGCCCGAAGGTGCGCGTCAACGCGATCATGCCGGGCCCGTTCCTGACCACGATCTCGCAGGCCTGGGACATGGACGTGCTCGAGGAGCGCACGCGCACGTTCCCGCTGCGCCGGGCGGGGGTCGCCGAGGAGATCGTCGGCGCGGCGCTGTATCTCGCGGGCGACGCCTCGAGCTTCACGACCGGCTCGGTGTTGACGGTCGACGGCGGCGCTCAGTGGAGCATGCCCGGCGCGTGATCAGACCGCGGTGACGAGGCCGCCGTTGGGCCCGAGCGTCGCGCCCACGAAGTACGCGGCGTCGTCAGAGGCGAGGAACGCCACCGTGGCCGCGATCTCCTCCGGCCGCGCAAGCCGGCCGGCCGGGGTCTGGGCGGCGACCACCCGGCGGCTCTCGTCCAGCGTCTCCTGGAGCCTCCCCGTGGCGACGTGCCCGGGAGCGACGGCGTTCACGCGGATGCCCTGGACGATCAGCTCCTTGGCGACCGCGCGCGTGAACCCGAGGATCCCGGCCTTCGCGGCCGAGTAGTGCGGATGGCCGGTGCACCCCTCGATCCCGCAGACCGACGCCATGTTCACGATCACGCCGGAGCGGCGGGGCGCCATCAGCCGCGCCGCCGCGCGGGTGCAGAAGAACGTCCCGTCCAGGTGCACGGCGAGCAGGCGGCGCCACTCGTCGTCGCCGAGCCGCGCCAATGCGTCGAGCGGCGTCTGCACGCCTCCCGCCAGCGCTTCCTGCCGCTGCGTCTCCAGCAACGGCAGCACGCGGCCAAGGTGCGCGGCGCCGACCGCGCCCGCGTTGTTGACCAGGATCCCGACCGGGCCGAGCTCGCGCTCGACGCGCGCGAGCGCCTCGTCGACGGCGGCGCTGTTGCTGACGTCGGCTTCGACGGCAAGCCCGGCGCCGATGGCCGCGATCGTCTCGCGGGCCGCCTCGAGCCGGACGTCGAGCGCGGCGACCAGCGCGCCGTCGGCCGCGAGGCGCCGGCAGATCGCCGCCCCGATGCCCGCGCCGCCACCCGTGACGACGGCGACCGTCACGCGGCCTCCGGCACCGCCACGACGCGGCCGTTGCAGCCGCCGGCGGCGAGCCGCTCGTAGGCGGCGGGAACGGTCGCGAGCGGCACGCGCTCGGTCTCGACCGCGATGGCGCCGGCACGCGCCAGTTCGATCACCTCGGCGAGCTCCTCGCGCGTGCCCCAGTTGGAGAAGATCACCGATGTCTCGAGCGGCACGGCGCCGGCGCGCATCGGGAACGTCCCGCCCGCCAGACCGAGCACCGAGACCTGCCCGCCGGGAGCGACGGCGCCGGCGGCGAGCGCCAGCGTGTCGTCGCTGCCGACGCAGTCGACGACCACGGCCGCGCCGCGGCCGCCCGCGGCGGCGCGCAGCTGTGCCGGAGTCAGTTCGGATGCCGGCAGCACCGCGTCGGCGCCGCTCCGCGCCGCGACCTCGAGCGCCTGCTCGCGGCGGTCGACGGCGACTGCGCGCGCCGGGCTCAGCGCCTTCACGAGCTGGACGGCGACGTGCCCGAGGCCGCCGACGCCGATCACGATCGCGGTCGTCCCCGGCCTCAGCAGAGGCAACACACGGCGGATCGCGTGGTACGGAGTGAGGCCGGCGTCGGCGAGCGGCGCCGCCGCCACCGGGTCGAGCCCGTCGAGCGGCACGGTGAGGCGTGGGGAGGGCACGACGATGTACTCCGCGAGCCCACCGTCGAGGCCGAGTCCGGCGCCGCGCCCCGTCCCTCCCACCTCGCACAGGTGCTCGGCTCCGACGCTGCACGCAGGGCAGCGTCCGCAGCCCCACGGACCGTAGACGAGGACCGGCTCGCCGACCTCGATCCCCTCCGCGCCCGCGCCGAGCCCGGCGACGGTGCCCGCCACCTCGTGGCCGAGCGTGAACGGGAGCTCGTACGGCAGCGTGCCGGCGGGCCAGTGCATCAGGTGCAGGTCCGAGTGGCAGAGCCCGGCGCCGGCGACGCGCAGGAGCACCTGACCCGGACCGGGTTCAGGTTCCGGCACCGAGGCCAGCTCGGCAGGCTGCTCCCAGGCGGTGAGCCGAATCGCCCTCATGAGACGACCCTAGCAGATGAACTGAACTCATATCAAATCTCTGCTATCGTCCCGACCGCCATGTCCCCCTGGTTGAAGCTCGTGCTCCGCGCGGAGCGGGCGATCGGAGCTCCGATCGAGACCGCCGTCCACAGCGACGCCTATTTCGACGTCGTCACCGAGGTCAGCCGCGGCACGCGGCGGCTGACCGGCGCGCTCGAGAGCGTCTCCAAACGCGGCCTGCACCTGCTCAACCTGCCGGCGGGCACCGACATCCGGCGCCTCCGCGAGCAGCTCGCCCGCATGGATCGCCGGCTGTTGCAGATCTCGAAGGAGCTCGAGCAGCTCGAGCGGGCGCGGGACGCGGAGCGGGTCTGACCGTGCCGCTCCAGCTGAGCCCGGCCGACCTGCTCGAACGCGTGAACCGGGACGTCGAGCGGTCGTATCTGCGCGCGCGCAACGGGGTCCGCTACGTGCGCGGGAGCAACCGGCCGAAGCTGGGGACGACGCCGAAGGACGTCGTCTGGCGGCGCGACAAGGCGCAGCTCTGGCGCTACCGGAGCGACGCGGTCCGGTTCAAACAGCCGCTGCTGATCGTCACCAGCCTGGTCAGCCGCAGCTACATCCTCGACCTCCTGCCCGGGAGCAGCGCGGTCGAGTTCCTGCGCGACCGCGGCTTCGACGTCTTCATGCTCGACTGGGGGATCCCCGACGAGCTCGACGCCGACAACAGCCTCGAGACGTACGTCGACGAGTACCTCCCACGCGCCGTGGCGGAGATCCGGCACCAGACCGGCTGCGACGAGCTCACGATGGCCGGCTACTGCCTCGGCGGCGTGCTCGCCGTCCTCTACGCCAACGGCCACGACGACGCGGGCGTCCGCAACCTCGTGCTGATGGCGACGCCCTTCGACTTCGAGCAGATGGGCCCGATGGTCGCCGCCCTGCGCGAGGGCAGGCTCGACCCCGAGGACCTCATCGACGAGACCGGCAACGTGCCCGCCGACGTGCTCTACAGCGGCTTCTTCATGCTCGCGCCGACCACGATCGTCGCCCAGCGCGCGACGCTGCTCGAGAACCTCTGGAACGACGAGTTCGTGCGCGGCTTCCAGGCGATGGCGCAGTGGACGCGCGACCAGGTGCCGTTCCCGGGCGCCGCGTTCCGCCAGGTCGTCGAGCTGTTCGTCCGCCGCAACGCGCTGATGGACGGGGCGCTGCGCGTGGGCGACCGGGACATCGACTTCGCGCGCACCGCGGCCAACGTGGTCAACGCGATGGCCGAGAAGGACACCGTCGTGCCGATGGCGGCGGCCGAGCCGGTCGAGGCGCTGGTCGGCCGGCCCGACCGTCGCGAGCGGCTGCTGCTGCCCGGCGGGCACGTCACGTTCGGAACCGGCCGCTCGGCGCTACGCCACACGTTGCCGAGCCTCGCCGGCTGGATCGCCGCCCACAGTGACGAAGGGGGATGCTGATATGGACATCAGGCCGTTGGAACCCGGCGACCGCGAAGCGCTCGAGCGCTTCATCGGCCGCGTTCCGGAGGGCGATCGCACGTTTTTCAAGGAGGACGTCGAGGCCTCCGAGGTGATCGACGCGTGGACGCGGCCCGGGCCGGCGCGTGCCGTCGCGGTCGCGGCCGGCGAGGTCGTCGGCTACGTCGCCGTGGTGCCGCTGCACGGCTGGTCGGATCACGTCGGCGAGGTGCGGCTGATCGTCGATCCCGCGCATCGCGGCCGGGGCATCGGCCGCGAGCTCGCCCGGCGCGCCGTCCTCGAGGCGGCCGAGCTCGACCTGGGCAAGCTCGTCGTCGAGGTCGTCGCCGACCAGGCTCCCACGATCGCGATGTTCCGGGCGCTGGGGTTCGATCCCGAGGCGCTGCTGACCGACCACGTGCGCGACCGGTCGGGCGCGCTGCGCGATCTCATGATCCTCGCGCAGTCCGTCGAGGCGCAGTGGTCGGCGATGTCCGTCACCGGCATCTCGGACGAGCTGTGAACCCGCGCGTCGAGGAGGTTCTCGAGGCCGCCGTCGACGGCTACGAGGACATGATCCGCCGGTCCTGTGACCTCCAGCGCGCGCTCGCACGCACGCTGGCGCTCGATCTGCTCAATACGACGGCCGACCTCACGCGGGACATCGCCGCGGTGCAGGTGTCGGCCGCCCGCTGGTTGCTGGACGCATGAGCCCGCTGCATTGGGAGAGCACCGGTACGGGCGACCCCGTGCTCATGATCATGGGACTGGGGCTGAGCGGCGGCGCCTGGTGGCGCACCGTCCCCGTGCTGTCCCGCTCGCTGCGGGTCATCACCTTCGACAATCGCGGAGTCGGGCGATCGCGGGCGCGCTTCCACAGCTACACCACCGAGGCGATGGCGGACGACGCCGTCTCCGTCCTCGACGCGGCCGGCGTCGAGCGCGCCCACGTGTACGGCTTCTCGCTCGGCGGCATGGTCGCGCAGCAGCTTGCACTGCGCCACGAGGCGCGCGTGCGCTCGCTCGTGCTGGGCGCGACGCAACCGGGCGGGCCGCGCGCGGTGCGGCCGGACGACGACGTGATCGCGTTCTTCCGCCGCCGGGCGACGATGTCGGCCGAGGATGCCGCCCGCGCCTCGGTGCCGTTCAACTACGGGCCGCGCTGCCGACGCGAGCACAAGGACCGCATCGCCGAGGACATCCGGCGCCGGCTTGCCCATCCCTTCCCCGAAGGCGCCTACCGGGCGCAGATGGTGGCCGCTTCGCTCCACAACTGCTACCGGCGGTTGCAGCGCATCGAGGTCCCGACGCTGGTCGTGCACGGCCGCCGGGACCGCGTCGTGCCGGTCGGCAACGCCGAGATCCTGGCCGAGTGCATCCCCCGCGCGCAGCTGCGCATCCTGGACGACGCCGGTCACCTCTACTCGACCGAGCAGCCCGACGTCGACGTGGACATCGCCTGCTTCTTCCGGGAGTCGGGATGATCCCGGACGTCCGCGTCGCCGACGTCGTCCGCCGCCACGCGGCGCAGCGCCCGGAGGCCGTGGCGCTCCGGCAGGGTGAGCGGGAGCTCGCCTACGGGGACCTGGACGAGCGCTCGTGCCGGCTCGCGCAGGCGCTGCTCGCCCACGGCGTGCGGGACGGGGACGCGCGTCGCCTACCTCGACCGCTCGGCGCCCGAGGTGGTCGAGCTGCTGTTCGCGGCGAGCAAGCTCGGCGCGGTGCTGGTGCCGCTCAACTGGCGGATGGCGCGGCCGGAGCTGGCCGCGGTGATGGCAGACGCGCAGGCACCGCTGCTGATCGCCGGCCCCGACTACCGCGTCGTCGCCGAGGACGTGCTGGAGCGGCTGCCGCCGGGGCCGGGCCTGGTCGTCGCCGGCGACGAGTACGAGCGCTGGCTCGCGGCCCATGAGCCGCGCGACCCCGGCGGCCGCGGCGAGCCCGGCGACGTGATCGTCCAGATGTACACGTCCGGCACGACCGGGGTCCCGAAGGGCGTGCTCACCACCCACCGCAACCTCGCCGTCACCGCTCAGACCTCCCGCCGGTGGGCGTTCGACGAGCGCTCGGTCAGCCTCACGCCGCTGCCGATGTTCCACATCGGCGGGATCGGCTGGGCGTACTGCGGGCTGTGGCACGGCGCCACGACGATCCTCGTGCGCGACTTCGAGCCGGTGGCCGTGCTCGACATCCTCGAGCGCCGGCGCGTGACCAACGCGGTGCTCGTGCCGACGATGCTCCAGATGCTCACGGCCGTCCCGGGCGCCGCCGACCGCGACTACGGGGCGCTGCGCTCTATCGCTTACGGCGCCGCGCCGATCACCACGCCGGTCCTGAAGGCGACGCTGCGCACGTTCGGCTGCGGGCTGGTCGGGCTCTACGGCCTGACGGAGAGCACCGGCGGCGTGGTAGCGCTCGAGCCCGAGGACCACGATCACGAGCATCTGCTCCGATCCGCCGGCCGCCCGTATCCCTGGGTCGAGCTGCGGGTCGCCGACCCGGCCTCCGGCTCGCCGCGCGGGCCGCACGAGGTCGGCGAAGTCTGGCTGCGTGGCCCGAACGTGACTCCCGGCTACTTCAACCGCGCCGCCGAGACCGCCGCGGCGCTGACCGAGGACGGCTGGCTGCGCACCGGCGACGGCGGCTACGTCGACGAGGAGGGCTACCTGTTCCTCACCGACCGGATCAAGGACATGATCGTGACCGGCGGCGAGAACGTCTATCCGGTCGAGGTCGAGGAGGCGCTCGCCCAGCACGCCGACGTCGCGGAGGTGGCGGTCATCGGCGTGCCCGACGCGCAATGGGGCGAGTCGGTCAAGGCGCTGATCGTCCCCCGCCCCGGCGCGCGGACGGCGCCCGACGAGCTGATCGCGTTCGCCCGCGCGCGGCTGGCCGGCTACAAGCTCCCGCGCTCCGTCGACTTCGTCGCCGAGCTGCCGCGCACCCCCAGCGGCAAGGTGCTCAAGCGGGAATTGCGTCGGCGCTACGTGTCCTGAACTGAATTCGTGTTGACATTAGCTGGCGAGCTTGCTAACTTGCTAACGAGTCGCGTCCATCCCATCGAAAGGCACTGTCACATGGCGACCCAGACCAAGTCCAGCCCCGTCACCGAGAGCATCGACGCCGCCACCGAGCGCGTCGTCGAGCTCAACGAGAAGGCCGTCGCGAACGGCAAGAAGACGAGCGCGGCGATCCTTGACACGTACGAGAAGGCCGTGATCTCGCTCACCGACTCCTACGAAAAGGCCGCCGGCACCACGAAGGTGGACTGGATCGTCAGCGCCGCGTCGGCTCAGGCCGACTTCACGCGCGAAGTCGCGAAGGCGTACACGAGCGCTGCCCGCGAGTTCGTGGCCTAAGCCCCTCCCGACAAGTGCGGTCGCGGCGCTGGATGCGCCGCGACCGTCAGCGGGTCCGCCGCCGGCGTTCCACGAACGCGCTGTACACCTCCAGGAGCGCCTGCCGCTCGCGAGCCGTCAGCATCGGATCTGCGCGGATCGCCGCGACGACTGCGGGCTCGTCGCCCGTTGCCTCGCCACGGCGGCCGCCCTGTTCGGACAGAACGTCGGCCGAAAGATGGAGGTTCTCCGCGATCGCGTCGAGCACCTTGTCCGACGGCTCCCGCAAGCCCCGCTCGATCTGGGACAAGTATGGGTTCGAGATGCCGACGAGATCGGCCAGCTGGCGCATGGAGAGCTCCTGCAGCTCGCGCTGGCGACGAATGAATTCGCCGAGCGGAGAGGTCATCGGCAGAGAGGACGGCTCCATGCCGGCACCCTATTTGACGTGGTCGGGGGGCACGGATCCCCGAGAACGCGCCCGCGCTCAGTCGTCGCGCTCACCCGGCCGTCCCTTGACACGCGTTCCAAGCAAGTACATACTGAAGTCAGTTCAGTTTTGTCCAACGCAGAATGGGCTCGATCATGACCTTCCCCGCTCGCCACAGTATGGATCGCGTCGCCGCTCGGACGTTCGCGCAGCCCGGCGTAGTGCCCGTCAAGCGCACGCCGTCGCAGCGGGAGCTCGTCGCCTGGTCGCTGCTGACGTGTCCGGAGGATCGCGTGCGCTCGGAGCGCTGGTGAGCCACGAACGCTCTGCCGGCGGCGCGCGGGTGCGCTTTCCCGTTCTCGCGCGCGCGGCCGCCCGGACCACAACCCGGGAGCAAGTCATCGGGAAGCGCGTCGTCGGTGTGCTCGCTCACGACGCCAACCCGCCGTGTGCGGTCGGAGGCCGCTCGCGTGTGCGGTCCGTGTGCGGTCCGGGCGAAAAACGCGTTTGGAGGGGCTTCGCGCAACAGCGCCGTACTCGGCCCCGGATTCGCCTCAGGAGCGGGGAATACTGCGGCTTCCTGAGGCCTCCGGAGTCTTCCTGCCAACGCCGTGCCGGCAGTCGGGGTGGCCGGATTCGAACCGGCGGTCCTCCGCGACCCAAACGCGGCGCTCTACCAGACTGAGCTACACCCCGATCGCGCGAGTATGGCAGCCACAATGGGGCTCGCATGCATCCCGATCGACGCCGCCCGCGCCTGGGCTACCTGCTCGCCGCGGTCGCGGCGGCCTTCTTCGGGATCAACGGGTCGGTCGTGCGCGCGGCCTTCGAGCGAGGCGTCGACGCGGCGCCGCTCAGCCAGTTCCGCGTGACCGTCGCCTTCGCGCTGCTGGCGGTGACGCTGGCGCTCGTCGCCCCGCGGCGGCTGCGGATCGCGCGGGCGGACGTTGGCCGGCTCGCCTGGCTCGGGATCGCCGGGGTCGCCATCGTGCAGTTCTCCTACTTCCTCGCCGTCGAGCGCCTGCCCATCAGCGTCGCGCTGACGATCCAGTTCACGGGGCCGATGCTCGTCCTGCTCTGGCTGCGGATCGCCCACAAGCGGCGGCTGCGACCTTCGCTCTACGGCGCCGTCGCGCTGTCGGTCGTCGGCTCGGCGCTCGTCGTGGAGATCTACGACGCCGGCGGCCTCGACGGGCTCGGCGTGCTGTTCGCCCTCGTCGCCGCCGTGACGCTGGCCGTCTACTTCGTCGGCTTCGAGCGCGCCGGCCACACATACGACGCGTTCACCACGCTCGTGTGGGCGCTCGGCTTCGCGACGCTCGGCTGGCTGGTCGTCAGCCCGCCGTGGACGTTCCCGTTCGGCGACTTCGCAGATGCGGGGAACCTGTCGCTTGCGCTGTGCGTGGTCGTGTTCGGCACGATCGTGCCCTTCCTGCTGAACGTCAGCGCCCTGCGCCACCTGCCCGCGGCGCGCGTCGGCGTGATCGCGGCGCTCGAGCCGCCGATCGCCACCGTCGTCGCGTGGGCGGTCCACGGCGAGGCGCTGACCGCGGTGCAGATCTCGGGCGGCCTGATGGTGGTCGCGGCGGTCGCGTGGGTGCAGAGCCACGCGCCCTCCCCGGAAGTCGAGGCCGTACCCGCATTGCGGCTCAAGGCCGCGCCGAGTCAGGCCGAATAACAGGAGTGACAAAGGCAAACCGCTCGCGAGGGCGGGACGCAAAGCCACGGGGCTCACGGAGCTCGCCGGGTTGCCAAAGATGTCGCTCAAGCTTCGTACCGCACTCATCCCCCTCCTCACGGCACTGCTCCTCGTGCCGGCCACCGGCGTCGCCGAGGCCAAGAAGGCCCGCGTCGCCCAGGAGTGCGCAAACGCCGACGTCGAGGCCACGAAGGACAACCTGGGCGAGATCCGCGCGGCGATCCTCTGCCTCCACAACCAGGTCCGCGCCGAGCACGACCTGCCGGCGCTGCGCGAGAACAAGCGCCTGCGCAACGCGGCCCTGGGCCACTCGAAGGACATGGTGCGCGACCGCTTCTTCGAGCACACCACGCCCGAGGGCACCACGATGGTCGACCGCATCCTGCGCGCCAAGTACGTCCGCGAGGACCAGGGCTGGGCGCTGGGCGAGAACCTCGCCTGGGGCACCGGCGCCTTCGGCACGCCGCGCGGCGCCATCGAGGCCTGGCTCGACTCCCCCGGCCACCGCGCCAACCTGCTGCGCCGCAGCTACCGCGAGGTAGGCATCGGCGTCGTCCTCGGCGTGCCGGTCTCCGACGCCGCGGGCGCCACCTACACGGTGGACTTCGGCGTCAAGCGCTAGGCACGCGGCCAGAGGGCCGAAGGCCCGGTTAAGGTCGCCCGGATGGCGACCTTCCCATCCGGGGGCGGTCCGGATGGCCGCCCTGGCTAACCTCGTCGCGATGGCCGACGTCCGCGCCTTCCGCGCCCTCCACTACGACCGCGACCGCGTCGGCGGGCTCCAGCCCGTCGTGGCGCCGCCCTACGACGTGATCGACGCCGACCAGCGCGCCGAGCTGGTCGGGCGCTCGCCGTACAACGTCGTCGAGATCGACCTGCCGCAGGGCGACGACCCTTACGCCCACGCCGCCGAGGTCTTCGGCCGCTGGCGGGAGGAGGGCGTGCTCGTGCGCGACGACGAGGACGCGCTGTGGGTGCTCGAGCAGGACTACACCGGGCCGGACGGCAGGCGCCGGACCCGCCACGGGTTCTTCGCGCGCGTGAAGGTCGAGGACTACGGGCCCGGCCGCATCCGCCCGCACGAGCGCACGCACCCCGGCCCGAAGGAGGACCGCCTCCGGCTCACGCGCGCCACGCACGCGAACCTGTCGCCGATCTTCAGCCTCTACGACGACCCCGCGGGGGCGGCGTGGGGCGCGCTCGAGCCGGAGATCGCGCCGGAGCCGTGGGCCGAGGTGACCGACGAGGACGGCACGACCCACCGGCTATGGCGCGTCGCCGACCCCGCCGCCGTCGAGGCCGTGCGCGGCGCGCTGGCCGACAAGGAGCTGCTGATCGCCGACGGCCACCACCGCTACGAGACCGCGCGCGTGCATCAGCAGGAGGAGGGCGGGGCCGGCCACGTGCTGATGTGCCTGGTCGCGCTCCAGGACCCCGGCCTGACCGTCTTCCCCACCCACCGCCTGCTCACCGGCCTCGACGCCGGCAAGCGCGAGTCCCTGCGCGCCACGATCGAGCGCGACTTCGAGGTGGCGCCGACCGACGCCGGGGAGCTCGAGCCGACCGGCGACGGACCGGTCCGCATGGGCTACCTCGACGCCCACCACCGCCGCCCGCTGATGCTCACGCTCCGCGATCCGCAGATCGCCGCCGAGGCGCTCCCGGACAAGCCCGAGCCCTACCGCGCGCTCGACACCGCCGTGCTCGAGGCGCTCGTCCTGGAGGGCGCCCTCGGCATGAGCGAGGACGACATCTCGCACCTCCACGGCCTCGACTACGCGCGCGACACGGCCCAGGCGCGCGAGCGCGTGGAGTCCGGAGACGCGCAGGCGGCCTTCTTCATGCGCGGCACGCCGGTCAGCCAGGTGCGTGACGTGGCCGCAACCGGGGAATCCATGCCTCCGAAGAGCACGTACTTCTTCCCGAAGGTCCTGACCGGCATGGTGTTCAATCTCCTGGACGACTGAATGGCTCTCCTGAATCGCAGCAGCGGCGACACCACGCGCTCCATGCGCGCCGTGGCGCGCCAGCGCGAGAAGTTCACGCACGACGTGAAGACCGGCGACCACACCCTCACGGTCGACGAGCCGGTCGCCTCGGGCGGCGACGACCAGGGCCCGAGCCCGCAGGAGCTGCTGGCCGCCGCGCTCGCCTCCTGCACGGCGGTCACGATGGAGATGTACGCCCAGCGCAAGGGCTGGGACACGAGCGGCCTGGCCGTCGATGTCCAGTACACGCCCGCCGAGCGCGGCTCGCCGACCAAGTTCGAGCTCGTGCTCAAGATGCCCGCCCACCTCGACGAGGAGCAGATCGAGCGCCTCCAGGTGATCGCGGCCAAGTGCCCGGTCCACCGCACGCTCGAGGGCGAGGTCATGTTCGAAGAGCGGGTCGAGCTCACCTGAGGGATCGGGGGATTCAGGCTGAGCCTGACCGACGAGCTGGCCACCGTCCTCGTGGCGCCGGAGGAGGCGCTGGCGATGGACGTCCACGGCGGGCGCGAGGCGGCGGTGCTCGTGCCGGTGTTCGAGCAGGGCGGGCTGCACGCCGTCTTCACGCGCCGCCGCCACGACCTGCGCCGCCACGCCGGCGAGATCTCGTTCCCGGGCGGCCGCCGCGACGAGGGCGAGGAGCTGGTCGAGACCGCGGTGCGCGAGGCGCACGAGGAGATCGGCCTGCCACCCGACGCCGTGCAGGTCGTCGGTGCCCTCCCGCCGACGCCGACCTTCGTCACCAACTACGCGATCTATCCGTTCGTCGGCGTGATCGAGCCCGGCTTCGCGTGGGTGCTGCAGCAGACCGAGGTCGACGAGGTGCTCGAGCTGCCGCTGGAGGAGCTGCGCGCCGGCTACGGCGAGCGCCGGCTCGTGCGGCGGGGCATCCCCTTCCGCACGCCGACGTTCGAGACCGGCGGCCACCTCATCTGGGGAGCGACCGCCCGCATCCTCCAAGAGCTCCTCGAGCGCGTGGAGTCATGAGAGCCCCAGCAACCGGTCGACCGCCGCGCGCGCGTCGCCGCCGGGATCGATGATCTCGACGGGAATCCGCCAGCGCTCGGCCGCGTCGCGAGCGATCGCCTCCCCCTCCCCCGCGCGCTCGTAGACGACGCCCCGCACCGGCGTGTCGACGAGCTTCTCGAACAGCATCCGCAGCCGCCCGGCGTGGAGGTCGGGCTCCGGCACGCGGCCGAGCAGCCAGCAGACGACGGTCACCCCGGCCAGCGCGCCCATCAGCGTGCCGATCCGGTCCGGGTCGCCGACGTACGGCTCGGCGCCCGCCTCCGCGATGGCGGCCGTGCGAGCCTCCGCGCGCGTCGTCCCCCGCACGGCGTGACCGGCGGCCACCAGATCTCGCGCCAGCGCCCGCCCGCGGCAGCCGCACGGCACGATCAGGACTCGCGCCACCGCTCCTGGATCTCCTCCACCGTCGTCTCCGGAGCGCCGCGCCGCCGTCGCATCTCGTTCTGCGCCTCGATCATCTGCTCGATGTCGTCGACGTCGTTCTGCGCCTCGACCTCGGGCGAGCGCGTCGGCTTCCAGTCGAGGTAGTCGCGCGCGGACCGGTTGGAGAACACGCCCAGCAGCAGCACCATGACGACGAAGAAGAGGAGGGTCCCGCCGAACACGACCGTGAACACGTCCACGCAGGGGATACTGCCCGAGATGAGCTTCTTCGACGAGCCTCCGCCCCCCGATCCGGAGGAGTTCCCGCAGCGGCAGCCGGAGTGGGCGGCGCCACCGGAGAACGTGGTGGGAGCCACCGTGCCGTTCGATCTCGTCCTCGCCAACACGGGCGAGGTGGCCGTCACGGTGGGCGGGATGACCGCGTACCCGACGGGCGTCGCCTTCACGGTCCGCGTGCTGCGCCGCCGGCCCGGCCCCGAGGACGTGTTCTTCCGCCTGCACCACCCGGGACCGGGCGGGCTCCGGCTCGGCCTCGAGCTCGCGGACGGCTCGCGGGCGTTCGCCGATCGCGGCCCGGGCGAGCCCGGCAGCGGCCCGACGCTGAGCTCGCACGGCGGACACGGCGGCGGGTTCTCGTTCGAGATGCAGTACTGGCTGTGGCCGCTTCCCCCGCCGGGCCCGCTCCGCTTCGCGTGCACGTGGCCGGACGAGGGCATCGAGGAGACGACCGCCGAGCTCGACGCGCCGATCCGCGAGGCGGCCGGGCGGGCGGTCGAGGTGTGGCCGGTGAGCTAGCGTCATCGCCATGGACTTCGACCTGACCGACGAGCAGCAGCTCATCCGCGAGACGGCGCGGCAGTTCGCCGACCGCGAGCTGGCCGAGCGCGCTCGCGAGAACGACCGCAACCACCACTTCGACACCGAGCTCATCCAGAAGATCGCCGACCAGGGCTACCTCGGGGCGATCGTGCCGCAGGAGTACGGCGGCGCCGGGCTCGACTACGTCACCTACGCGGTCGTGGTCGAGGAGATCGGGCGTCACGACTCGGCCATGCGGACGGTCATCTCGGTCCAGACCTCGCTCGTCTGCTCGTCGATCCTGCGCTGGGGCAGCGAGGAGCAGAAGCAGCGCTACCTGCCCAAGCTGTGCAGCGGCGAGTGGCTCGGCTGCTTCGGCCTGACCGAGCCGGACACGGGGTCGGACGCCGCGAACCAGAAGACGCGCGCGCGCAAGACCGACGGCGGCTGGGTGCTGAACGGCAACAAGATGTGGATCTCGCTCGGCACCCACGCCGACCTCGCGCTGATCTTCGCCCAGACGGATCCCGAGAAGCAGCACCGCGGCCTCGCCTGCTTCGTCGTGGAGACCGGCACGCCGGGCTTCAGCACCCAGGAGATCCACGGCAAGATGGGCCTCCACGGCATGGTCACCGCGTCGATCGCGCTCGACGACGTAGAGGTGCCGGACGACGCGCTGCTGGGCGAGGTCGGCGAGGGCTTCAAGGTGGCGATGAGCGCGCTCGACTCCGGCCGCTACTCGGTCGCCGCCGGCTGCGTCGGCGTCTGCCAGGGCTCGCTCGACCACTCCGTCGCCTATTCGAAGGAGCGCGAGCAGTTCGGCAAGCCGATCGCCTCCTTCCAGCTCGTGCAGGCGATGATCGCCGACATGCGCGTGCAGACCGACGCCGCGCGCCTGCTCGTGTTCCGCGCCGGCTGGCTCAAGGACCAGGGCAAGCCGAGCACGACCGAGACCTCGATCGCCAAGCTCTACGCGACCGAGGCGGCGCAGAACTGCTCGCACCTGGCGATCCAGGTCCACGGCGGCTCGGGCTACGTCGACGACCACCCGGTCGAGCGCTACTTCCGCGACGTGCGGGTCACCACGCTCTACGAGGGCACCTCGCAGATCCAGAAGCTGATCATCGGCCGCGCCGAGACCGGGATCAACGCGCTGGCGTGACCCTGGATCCGCCGATCATCGTGGATGCCTCGGGCCGCCAGGGGCGATCGGCGAGCTGCCCAGGGCGGGCCCTTTGGGTCTCGGCCGATCGTCACGGGGCGCCGCCCACGGCGGTGAGGCGCCGCGAGAATCGGTGGATCCAGGGTGAGACCGGTCGGCGTGGCGGGAGCCGGGACGATGGGCGCGGGGATCGCCGCGCTCGCTGCCGAGGCGAGCCTGCGCACGCTGCTCTACGACCCCGACCGCGAGGCGCTGGCGCGGGCGCCCGCGGGCGTCGAGCCGGTGCGCGACCTCGAGGCGCTCTCCACGTGCGGGCTGATCATCGAGGCCGCGCCGGAGGACCTCGAGGTCAAGCGCGCGCTGTTCGTGCGGCTGGCCGGGCTGGTCGAGTCCGACTGCGTGCTGGCCACCAACACCTCGTCGCTGAGCGTCACCGCGCTGGCGGCCGGGCTGCCGCACCCGGAGTGCGTGGTCGGCATGCACTTCTTCAACCCGCCGGCCAAGATGCGGCTCGTCGAGCTGGTGGCCGGCGTGGAGTCGAGCCCGCACGCGCTGGCGGTGGCGCGCGAGGCCGGCGAGGCGCTGGGCAAGCGCGTGATCGAGGCCGCCGACTCGCCGGGCTTCGTCGTCAACCGCTGCAACCGCCCGTTCGGGCTCGAGGCGCTGCGCGCCGTCCAGGACGGGCTCGCCACGCCCGAGCAGGTCGACCGCATCTGCCGAATGGCCGGCGGATTCCGGATGGGGCCGTTCGAGCTGATGGACCTCGTCGGGCTCGACGTCGGCCTCGCGGTCTCGCGCTCGTTCTACGAGCAGTCGTTCGGTGAGCCGCGCTGGCGGCCCTCGCCGCTGGTGGCGCGGCGCGTGGCGGCCGGCCATCTCGGCCGCAAGGCCGGCCGCGGCTGGTACGCGTACCCGCCCGGGCGGCCGCCCGACCCGGACCCGGCACCGACGATCGGCGATCTCGAAGCGCTGCGCGAGCGGGTAGCCGCGGCCGGCCACGAGCTCACGGGCGTGAGCCTCCTGCCGCCGCTGGGGCGGCTGGTCGAGGTCACGGACGACGTCCCCGAGCCGGTCGAGCGCTTCCTCGCCTCGCTGGGCCTGCACGTCGAGCGGGTCGGCGACCTCGTGCTCCCGCGGATCGTCGCCCAGCTCGTCAACGAGGCCTGCTTCGCGCTGGGCGAAGGCGTCGCCTCCGGCGCCGACATCGACGCCGGGATGGAGCTCGGCCTCAACCACCCGCGCGGGCCGCTGGCATGGGGCGACCTGATCGGCCCGCGGCGCGTCCTCGCCATCCTCACCGCCCTCCAGGACGAGTACCGCGACGACCGCTGGCGGCCCGCGCCGGCGCTGCTGCGAGCGGCGCGGAACGGCGAGCGGCTGGCCGCCGGCGGCGCTTCACACTAGGCTGGGTCCGTGAAGGCTTCGTACTGGCGGGCGCTCGCGTGCGGCGCCTGCGCCGCCGTGCTGGCGGCGCCCACCGCGGCGGCGGAAGCCCCCCAGCCGCCGATGACCCTGCCCGGCGACGCCGTCACGGCGGCGGTGCCCGCCGCTCGCGGCACCTGGATCGTCGGCGCGCGCCCCGGCGCGGCGGCCCGCACGCTGGCGCGCCGCCACGGCGCCCGCCACGTCGGCCCGGCCGGCACCGGCGGCTACGTGATCGCGCGCCCGGGCGCCCGCGGCTTCGCGCGCGCGCTCGAGCGCCGCCGCCTGCTCGTGTACGCCCAGCCCGACACGCTCGCCGAGCCGCGTCAGCGCGCGCTGGCCCAGGACCCGCTCTCGGTGCCGCCGGACGACTGGCGCGACTGGGTCGTCGATCCCGCGCTCGTGCCCCCGCCGGTCGCGGCCGACAGCCCACTGATCGCGCTGGTCGACGCCCAGCTCGACCGGACGCACCCCGAGTGGCAGGGCGGCAGCACCGACGCCCTCGAGCAGTTCCCGGTCACCAACTCGCACGGCACCGCGACCACGTCGGTGGCGGCCGCGCCGGTCAACGGGCTCGGCATCGTCGGCATCTGGCCGGGCGCGCGCGCTCTCAACGTCCCGCTCCCGGACGAGATCAGCTGCTCGCTCTCGGCCGACCAGATCGCCGAGGCGATCGACCGCGGCGCGGCGACCATCAACATGAGCTACGGGTCGAGCGCGCCCTGCTACCCGGAGTACGTCGCGCTGCAGTTCGCGGTCGCGAACGGGATCGTCCCGGTGGCCGCGGCCGGCAACGAGTTCAACGAGGGCAACCCGCCCGAGTTCCCGGCCACGCTGCCGCACGTGGTCACCGTGGCCGCCGTGGGCGGGCCGCCCTCGTTCCTGAGCTCGGGCTTCTCGAACGTCAACGAGGCGGTCGACCTGTCGGCGCCGGGCGAGTTCATCATGACGGCGGTGCCGCTCGCCCTCAATCCGGCCGGGTGGGAGCGCCAGAGCGGCACGAGCTTCGCCGCGCCGATGGTGGCCGCCACCGTCGCCTGGGTGCGCGCCGCGCGACCCGAGCTGACGCCCGACCAGGCCGTGCAGGCCGTGCGGCTGTCCGCGGTCGACCACGACGAGCCCGGCTGGGGGCCCGACACCGGATTCGGCGTCCTGAACGTGGCCGAGGCGCTGAGGTACGAGCCGCCGCCGCCCGATCCCTTCGAGCCCAACGACGACATGGTGTGGGTCGACGGACGCGCGTTCGGGAAGGCGGACCGGCTGGTCTTCAGCGGCCGCAGGGCCCGGCGGCTCGCCGCGACCATCGACGTCTTCGAGGACCCCGCCGACGTCTACCGCATCAAGCTGCGCCGGCGCTCGCGCGTGAGGATCTCGGCCAACCCGGTGGGCGGCGACGACGTCGACCTGCGCGTCTACGGCCGCCGCGCCCGGTCGCTGCGGGCGCGGCCGCTCGAGCGTTCGGCGCGGCGCGGCCGGCGGACCGAGCGCATCACGCTGCGCAACCGGTCACGCCGCGCGCGCGTCTACTACGTCGCCGTGCGCGTGCAGGGCGTCCGCGACCTCGACGCCAGCTACACGCTGCGCGTGGGCTGAGCCACCGGCGCCCACTGCTCCTCGGCGAGGTTGCCGGTGCCCTCGAGCGCGGCCGGGGTCGGCACCGCGGGGTTGTCGCGCAGGTACCACTCGGCGTCGAGCGCCGCCATGCAGCCGGTGCCGGCCGCGGTGACGGCCTGCCGGTAGGTGTGGTCGACGAGGTCGCCGGCGGCGAAGAAGCCCGGCACGTTGGTGCGGGTCGACTTGCCCTCGGTGATCACGTAGCCCTCGTCGTCGGTCTCGACGATCTCGCTCACGATCTCCGACTGCGGCTCGTGGCCGATGGCGATGAAGGCGCCGTTCATCGGCAGCTCCTCGGTCTCGCCGGTCTCGGTGTTGCGCACGCGCGCGCGGTCGAGCGCCCCGTCCTCGCCGGCCAGGAACTCCTCGACGACGTACGGGGTCAGGAACTCGATGTTCTCGGTGTTGCGCGCGCGCTCGAGCATGATCTTCGACGCGCGGAACTCGTCGCGCCGGTGCACGATCGTGACCTTGGAGGAGAACTTGGCCAGGAAGATCGCCTCCTCCATCGCCGAGTCGCCGCCGCCGACGATGATCGTCCCGCGGTCCTTGAAGAAGGCGGCGTCGCAGGTGGCGCAGTAGGAGACGCCGCGGCCGCCGAGCTCCTCCTCGCCGGGCACGCCGAGCTTCTTGTGCTCCGCCCCCATGGCGAGGACGACGGAGCGGGCCTGGTACTCGTCCTCGTCGACCCAGACGGTGTGCGGCTCGCCGTTCTGGCCGGGCTCGACGCGGGTGACGTTCTCGGTGATGAAGCGAGCGCCGAAGCGCTCGGCCTGGTCGCGCAGGTCCTGCATCATCTGCGGGCCCATGACGCCCTGCGGGTAGCCGGGGTAGTTCTCGACGTCGGTCGTCTGCTGGAGCAGGCCGCCCCACATCCAGCCCTCGATCACGAGCGGTTCGAGGTTGGCGCGGGCGGTGTACAGCGCGGCGGTGTACCCCGCCGGGCCGCTGCCGATGATGATGACGTTCTCTGGCCCCTTCATTTTGTATAGCTTAGCGACCAGCGCTCCACCGTCCGCCGCAGCTGGAAGTACGCGATCACGCCCGGGATCAGCGGCAGCCAGAAGGTGAAGGCGCGGTAGACCAGCACGGCGACCACGGCGAGGCCGCCGTCCACCCCGAAGGCGACGAACGAGGCGATCATGCCGCCCTCCACGCCGCCGACGCCGCCCGGCATCGGCAGCAGGTTGCCCAGCATGCCGACGAAGAAGGCCTGGACGAGGACGGCGGCCGGCGGGGCGTCGCCGAAGGCCCGGAAGGCCGCCCACAGCACGAGGATCTGAAAGCCCCAGAAGAGGAACGCGCCGAGCAGCGCCGGGTCGCCCGAGCGGACGTGGGCGAGCGCGTCGCGCATGCCGGCCGAGGCCGACGCCGGCAGGTTGGCGAGCTTCTGGGCGACGCGGGCGAGCCGGCCGCCGCGCGTGGCCCAGCCTCCGAGCCGGCGCTGGAGGTCGGTCGGCACCAGGGCGATCGAGAGGCCGACGGCGAGCGCGATGACGGCGAAGGCAGCGGGGATGACGGTGAGGCCGAACGGCGCCTCGCCGGGGAAGATCCCGAGCCGCAGGCCGAGCCCGGCGACGATCAGCGCGGCCACGTAGGGGAAGTAGGTGAGGATCAGGAAGGAGAGCGTGGCGTCGGCCACCAGCCGCTTGCGCATGCCGGCGCGCCGCAGCGCCCAGGCGGTGAGAACGAGCCCGCCGGCGCCGCCGGCCGCGAAGATCCGCGACGCCGCCAGCCCCGCCATGGTGATCTGGTAGCTCTCGGGCCAGCCGATCCGCTCGCCTCCGGGCACGCGGATGAAGACGCCGCGGAACATCATCACGTAGCCGCCGAACATGCCGATCGTGAAGACGAAGGCGGCGAAGATCCAGTACGGGCTGCCGTTCTCGATCCGGTGCCAGGTGTCCTCGAGGCCCGCGAGCTGGGGCAGCAGGTAGTAGAGGGCGGCCAGCGAGGCGGCGAGGAAGCCGCCGAGGAAGAGCAGGTTGCGGGCGGTGAACTGGAGGCGCGGCGGCTCCTCCTCGGCCGGGACCCGGCGGTTCGGCGTCTCGACGGGCGCACTCGAAGGCGCCGCCGCGTCCCTCATGCCCGCGCCCTGGCCTCGATCGCTCCGACGGCCTTCGCGAGCCGGCCGGCCAGCGGCGCGGCCGCGGGCGCGCCGGCGCGGACGCCCTCGGCCAGCGCGAGGCCGGCGGCGAGGTCGACCACGTAGTGCTCGCCGAGGTAGACGAGCGCGAGGCCGAGCAGGAGCGTGTAGGTCCAGCCGAGCGAGCCCGCGACGACTCCGGTCTCGGCGAGCACATGCGCGGCCGAGACGGATGTCGCGAAGTGCAGGGAGGGCATGGCGGCCAGCGGGTTTCCCCCGAAGACACCGTACAGGGGGGCCCAGCCGGACCGCCAGAAATGCTCGCCGTACTCGACCATCATGCGCCGCAGCTCGGGGGTCCGGCCGTCCTCCATCAGCCCCTCGGCGGCCGCGTACCACGGCGGCGCGGTGGGGACGGCCCAGTAGCCGATCAACCCGATGTCGAAGGTCGCGTAGATCCGCGCGGCGCCGCGCTGGAACCGCTCGGGGTGGCGGAGGATCAGGTAGAGCACGGTCCCGTGCGGGAACGCGAACCAGAACCAGTGCGACCAGACGAGCAGCTTCTCCCAGGCACGGAAGGCGCCGGGGGTGCCGAAGGCGCGCTGGAGCCTGAGCGTCGGCGTGGTGCCGCGGCCGAGCACCCGGTCCGCTCTGACCGGATAGGCCACCTTGACCCGCCGCGCCAGCAGCTCGGGGTCGTCGTAGGGCATCTTGTACGCAGCGACGTAGGCCCACATCTGCAGAAGGCACGTGACGACATCACGCGCGCGCGAGCGCGGGACGAGCACAGTGAGCGCCGCGGGGGCGGCGGCGGCAGCGCCCAGCACGACGGGCGGCTTCAGCCGCAGCCTGCGGCGGACGAGCGGAGCCGCCACGCCGGCGGCCAGCACCGTCACGGCGGCCGCGCGGACGGCGGTCGAGCGGCGCACTGCGCCGAGCCTAGTGCGTCGGGGTCTTCGGCGGCATACGGCTGCCCGTACGCCATGCCGGGACGCACTGCGGGCATTGAGGGAGACGGGATCGGCCGAGTGGTCGGTTAGTCGGCGTGAGACCGATTAAGTGAGCACTCGACTCTCGCGAGCCTCGATCCCGACTCCCTACAAGCCTGAAGTTCGTCCCTGCGCGCGCCAACAGGCGCGCGCGGGCGGCCTCTGGGATAGAACCTGACCCATGGAGACCGTGAACCTCGAGCGCCGCGACGGCGAGCTCCGCATCACGCTCAACCGGCCGGACACCATGAACGCCTGGAACAAGCAGTTCGGCGCCGATCTGCTGGCCGCCGTCGAGGCGGCGCGCGAGGACGACGTGCGCGTCGTGGTCGTCACCGGCGCCGGACGCGCGTTCTCGTCGGGGGCCGACCTGCGGGCCGGCTTCGACCCCACGCCGGAGGGCCACCCCGACGTCGAGTCCGTGCTGCACGGCGTCTACCACCCGATCATCACCGGCCTGCGCCAGCTCCCGAAGCCGGTGGTGGCCGCCGTCAACGGCCCCGCGGTCGGCATCGGCTGCTCGCTCGCGCTCGCGGCCGACCTGGTCGTGGCCCGCGAGTCGGCCTACTTCCTGCTGGCGTTCGTGAACATCGGGCTGGTCCCCGACGGCGGCTCGTCGCTCCTCCTCCCGGAGCGCATCGGGCTGGCGCGGGCGACCGAGATGGCGATGCTGGGTGAGCGGATACCGGCCAGGAAGGCGCTCGAGTGGGGCCTGGTCAACCGCGTGACGGCGGACGACGAGCTGGAGGGCACGGTCGACGAGCTGGCGGCCCGCCTGGCGGCCGGCCCCACGCGCGCGTACGCCGGGATCAAGCGTCAGCTCAACCACTGGCTCTTCACCCGGATGGCGGAGCAGCTGGACCTCGAGGCGTCGATCCAGCAGCAGTCGGCCGCCTCCGGCGACTTCCTCGAGGGCGTGCAGGCGTTCCTGGAGAAGCGCCCGGCCGCCTTCTCGGGCCGGTGAGCCGCCGTTCCCCGGTGCGGCGTCCATATACTGCCGACGCCGTGAGGCCCGACCAGGAGACGAAGACGCGGCACCACCTTCGCAGGCTCGGCGCGGTGCTCGGTGCCGTGGTGCTCGGTGCGCTCGTGTTCGCTCCCGCCGCCTCTGCCGGCTGGTTCCTGCCCGAGTCGAACGGCTCGCCGAACGCCGACGCGATCCGGACGCTCTACATCCTGATCGCGCTCATCGGCCTCGTCATCTTCATCGGGGTCGAGGGCCTGCTGGTCTACTCGATGTTCAAGTTCCGCGCCAAGCGCGGCCGGGTGGCGGCCCAGATCCACGGCAACACGCAGCTCGAGATCGGCTGGACGGTCGGCGCCGCGGCGATCCTGATCTTCCTCACGGTCTTCACCTTCGTCCTGCTCGACGACGTCAAGAACCCCGCGGCCTCGCAGCTCGACGGCGAGGGCAACCCGATCGCCGCCAACACGATCCTCGCCGCGACCGACCAGCCGTCGCCGCCCGGCGACGGCTTCACGCTGAACATCCGCGTGATCGGCGAGCAGTACGCCTGGAGCTTCTTCTATCCCCAGGAAGAGGGCCAGGACCGCGTCTACGCCTACAACGACATGTACGTGCCGATCGGTGCCACCGTCACGCTCGACGTGCAGTCGAAGGACGTGGCGCACTCGTGGTGGATCCCCGAGCTCGGCGGCAAGGCCGACGCGGTGCCCGGCTACACGAACAAGACGTGGTTCCAGATCCCGCTCGACGCGCTCGAGGAGGGCCAGGACCGGGTGGTCTACGAAGGCCAGTGCGCCGAGCTCTGCGGCCGCAACCACGCCGACATGCTCGCCCGCGTCATCGGCCTGCCGTATGACGACTGGGTGCAGTGGCGCGAAGACAAGGCGCAGGAGCTGGCCGAGGCCCAGGAAGAGGCGTCGCAGGAGCGCGAGCCGGAACAGCCGGAGGAGGAGGGCTGATGGCGGTCATCACGGGCACCGCGAGGCCGCAGATCATCGCCCACGAGGTCGAGCGCCCGCGGCGTGGCTGGGTGACGTGGCTGACCACGACCGACCACAAGAAGATCGGGATCATGTACCTCCTCACGGTGCTGGTCTTCTTCGTCATCGGCGGCGTCGAGGCGCTGCTGATGCGGACCCAGCTCGGCGTTCCGGAGAACACCTTCCTGACGCCCGAGAAGTACAACGAGATCATGACCATGCACGGGACGACGATGGTCTTCCTCGTCGTCGTCCCGGTCTGGGCGGGCTTCGCGAACTACTTCCTGCCGCTGATGATCGGCGCGCGCGACGTCGCCTTCCCGCGGCTGAACGCGTGGTCGTACTGGATGTTCCTGTTCGGCGGCATCGCGCTCTACGCGTCGCTCTTCTTCACGCCGCCCGAGGCGGGCTGGACCTCCTACGTGCCGCTCTCGCTGAAGGAGTTCTCGCCCTCCAACGGCCAGGAGGCCTGGATCTACATGGTCCACCTCACCGGCCTGGCCTCGATCATCGGCGCGATCAACTTCATCGCCACGATCCACAACATGCGCGCGCCGGGCATGGGCTGGGGCCGCATGCCGCTGTTCGTGTGGACGATCCTCATCTACGCCTACCTGATCATCCTGGCGCTGACGTCGCTGGCCGCCACGGTCACGATGCTGCTGCTGGATCGCAACTTCGGGACCGAGTTCTTCGATCCCACCGAGGGCGGCTCGGCGCTGCTGTGGCAGCACCTGTTCTGGTTCTTCGGCCACCCCGAGGTCTACATCCTCGTGCTGCCGGCCTTCGGCGTGTTCTCCGAGGTCCTGCCGGTGTTCGCGCGCAAGCCGATCTTCGGCTACAAGGCGATCGCCGCGGCCACCGCCGGCATCGCCTTCCTCGGCATGCTCGTGTGGGCGCACCACATGTTCACGACGCCGATGAGCACGGTGGTGCTGGCCTTCTTCATGCTCTCGAGCTTCCTGATCGCGGTGCCGACCGGCGTGAAGATCTTCAACTGGATCGCGACGCTGTGGCGCGGCACGGTCGAGTGGCGCGTGCCGCTGCTGTTCTGCGTCGGCGGCATCGCGACGTTCCTGATGGGCGGCATCACCGGCATCTTCCTGGCCGTCTTCCCGGTCGACTGGCAGCTGCACGACACGTACTTCGTCGTCGCCCACTTCCATTACACGGCGTTCGGCGCCTCCGCCTTCGCGATGGTCGCGGCGCTCTACTACTGGTTCCCGAAGATGACGGGCCGGCTCATGTCGGAGGGCCTCGGCAAGGTCTCGTTCGTCCTCTTCTTCGTCGGCTTCCACCTGACGTTCCTCATCCAGCACTCGGCCGGGCTCGACGGCATGCCGCGGCGCATCTACGAGTACCAGGAGGAGGGCTGGACGATCATGAACCTGATCTCCACGATCGGGGCCTACGTGCTGGCGCTCAGCGTCCTGCTGACGATCGTCAACGTCGTGCGGTCGCTCAAGAAGGGCCCGATCGCCGGCCCGGACCCGTGGAAGGCGAACACGCTCGAGTGGTTCACGCCGTCGCCGCCGCCGGAGAACAACTTCGACGTGGTCCCGCGCGTGCGCTCGGTCGAGCCGATGAAGGACATCCGGCGCCAGATCGAGCGCCAGACCGGGGTGCCGCAGCGCTTCGAGGCCGGCAAGCCGATGGTGCGCACGTAGATGGAGGCCTCGCGCGCCACCACGGCGACCGCCGCGCCCGTCGAGCTGAGCCAGGTCCTCGCCGACTACGTCACGCTCACGAAGCCCAAGGTGCAGCTGCTGCTGCTCCTGACGACGGTGACGACGATGTACGTGGCCGGCGACCCGTCGGCCTCGCTCGTGGCGCTGACGGTGATCGGCGGGTCGCTGTCGGCGGGCGGCGCCGCCGCGGTCAACCACTACTGGGACCGCGACATCGACGCGCAGATGGCCCGCACGGCCACCCGCCCCGTGCCCTCGGGCCGCGTGCGCCCGCGCTCGGCGCTGATCTACGGGCTGGTGCTCGCCGCGCTGTCGTTCCTGGTGCTGGCCACCACGGTCAACCTGCTGTCGGCGTTCCTGGCGCTGAGCGGGTTCCTCGGCTACGTCTTCGTCTACACGATCTGGCTCAAGCGCTCGACGCCGCAGAACATCGTCATCGGCGGCGCCGCGGGGGCCGTGCCGCCGCTGGTCGGCTGGGCGGCGGTGACCGGCGGGCTCGATCCCGCCGCGCTGTACCTGTTCGCGATCGTCTTCTACTGGACCCCGCCGCACTTCTGGGCGCTGTCGCTGCTGATGAAGGACGAGTACGCGCGCGTGGGCGTGCCGATGATGCCCGTCGTGCACGGCGAGGCCGAGACGCGCCGCCAGATCCTGCTCTACACGGTGCTGCTCGGCGTGCTGACCCTGCTTCCTGTGGTCTTCGGCTTCTTCGGCGCCATCTACGCGGCCGCAGCCGTGCTGCTCGGCGGCGCCTTCCTGACGTTGTCGATTCGGCTGCAGCGGCGCGCAGACCGCCGGAGCGCCCTGCGCACCTATCTCTTCTCGCTCGCCTACCTCGCCCTGCTGTTCGTGGCGATGGTGGTCGACGCGCAGCTGCTCGGCTGAACGCCTACGGGCGCACGGTGAACGCCGAGCCGTCGATCGTGCTCGCCGCGACCGCGTAGAGCGCCCCCGACGAGGTGGCGACGACCACCGCGTCGGCGGAGCCCGCGGCCTCGCACGACACGGATGTCACGGTGCCGAGGGCGCTCGTGTCGATCCGCGACACGCGGGTGCGGGCCTCGTCGGTGACGAAGAGCTGCTGCGCCACCTCGCGCCGATCCGCCATGGAGGCGAAGAGGATCCGGCCTGACGGCAGCATGCACGTCCTCAGGGCGCCGAACCGCGTCCTGACCATGGGCCCGAGGCGCGTGAAGCGCAGCGTCCGCGGGTTGAAGCTCACCGCCGTGCCGTTCGAGCCCGCGAACACCAGCGCGGGTGCGAACGGGCTCCAGCGCGAGAGCGGCATGCCTTCGAAGATCCGAAACCCGCCGTACCCGCCCGGACGCGGGCGGAAGGCGCGGCTGTAGCGACCGGTCCGGGTGTTGATCAGGGTCGCTTCGCGCACATCGAACCGGGTGATGACCTGCTCGCCGTCCGGGCTGACCGCGTCGAGGCCGATGCCGTGGTCGCGCGTGCCACCCGGCAGGGAGAACCGAGGGGTGGACGGGCCGCCGACGGTCACGCCGACGTTGGTGAACTTGTGCGGGGCCCTGCGGGCGCGGATGACCATCATGGTCGCGGTGCCGGCGTCGGACGCGACGCACTCGGGTCCGAGCGAGGTCACGTTGGTCGACAGACGCGAGCGCCGCACCTTCAACCCGGCGCGCGGATCGACCACCGTCACCTCGGATGTCCACTGCGACTTCGAGCGGCGCACCGGCGTGCAGAGTGCGAACACGCGGCCGCTCTGCGAAACCGGCCATGTGGCGTAGCCGCTGCGGCTCTGCGCCACGACGTCCGTCGTCGTCGCCCCGGGCGCGGCGGACAGGATCACCCGCGGTCGGTCGACCCTGCCGTCGCGACACCGCCCCAGGCGGATGAGCACCCGTCCGTCGTCGGCCACCGTCAGCCCGTCGATGCCGTACCGGGCGTACCGCGCCGGAAGCTGCAGCTCGCGCGCGCCGCCGACGGCGTCGCTCGTCGCCGCGCGGATGCGGGGACGGCACGATCGCGTGCTCCACACGAGGTGCCTGCCCGACGGCGACTGGCTCGCCTGCCGCAGCGCCGCGCCGGGAAGCTCCACCACCGCACCGGTCGTCGTGTCCACCGACACGGCGGCCCGGCCGGTTGAGAGGAGGACCCGCCCCGCGTCCGCCGACACGCCGGCGATGCCGTCGAGCGGATCCGCGCCGGCCGGCACGTCCGCGACCTTGCGTGCCTCGCCGGCGGTCGCAGCGGCGGGGAACAGAGCGAGAGAGAAGAGTCCGAGCGCGAGCCACCGAAGCATGACGCGCGATCCTAGGCACGACCTCGGTCCATCCCCACCCGGACATTCGTCCAGAAAGTTGGACCAAGGCGCCCCGGAACGACGACGGCCGCGGGGCGAACCCCGCGGCCGGTCCAGCGAATCGTCGTAGCGCCTAGGCCGGGGCGACCTCCGGCTCGTGCTCGAACTTCGGCAGCCAGTTCAGGCCCTTGGGCAGGTACCAGTTGCGCTTGCCGAGCAGCTTCATCGTGGCCGGCAGCAGGACCGCGCGCACGATGGTGGCGTCGATGAGGATGGCCGCGGCGAGGCCGACGCCCATCTGCTTCATGGTCTGGTCGGACCCGGTCGCGAACATCGCGAACGTGAAGACCATGACCGCGGCGGCGCTGGTGATGATGCTCGCCGTGGACTTGATGCCGTGCGCCACGGCGTTGTCGGTGGACATCCCGCGGTCGACCGCCTCGCGCACCCGGCTCAGCACGAAGACGTGGTAGTCCATCGAGAGGCCGAAGAGGATCACGAAGAGGAACAGCGGGAGCCAGGACGCGATGCCTCCGACCGACTCGAAGCCGAGCAGCTTCTCACCGTGGCCGTCCTGGAAGACGAGCTTCAGGATGCCGTAGGCCGCGCCGACCGAGAGCAGGTTGAGGATGATCGCCTTGATCGGCACCACGATCGAGCGGAACGTGACCAGCAGCAGGATGAAGGCCAGGCTGAGCACGAACGCGAACACGATCGGGAGGTGGGACTTCATCGTGTCGAGGAAGTCCTTCGAGCCGGCGGTCATGCCGCCCACCGCGGTCTCGGTGCCGGCCACCTTGTTGATGGTGGAGGGCACGATGTCCTCGCGCAGCGTCTCGAGCGAGGCCTGCGAGGCCGCGTTGTTGCCGTCGCCGTCGATGGACATGGCCACCATGGCGACCGTCTTGTCGGGGCTGATCTCGACCGACGTCGGCTCGTGCAGCTTGCCGGTGGCGATCGCCCGCTCCTGGAGGTCGGCGATGCCGGCCTCGACCTGGGGCGAGGTGACGTCCTTGGCCTTGATGACGGCGACGGCCGGCACGCTGCCGCCCGGGAACGCGGCATCGATGCGGTCGTACGTCTGCATGATCGGCTCGTCGCGGGACATGCTCTCCATGCCCGGGTCCTTGAGGGTCATGCCGAGCGCCGGGATCGTCAGGGCGACCAGCAGGCCGCCGGCGAGGACCGCCGAGACCAGCGGGCGCTTGAGGACGCGGTCGAGGATCGCTCCCCACACGCGGGACTCGCCCTTGTTGCGGTGACGGCGCTTGAGGATGAACGGCAGGCGGCCCTTCTCGAGCCAGCCCTTCTGGCCGAGGTAGGACAGGATGGCGGGCAGGACGGTGAGCGAGCCGATGATGGCGACGCCGACGACGAGGATGCTGCCGATCCCGAAGGAGACGAAGATCGGGTTGCCCGAGAAGAACATGCCGCCCATCGCGGCCATCACGGTGAGGCCGGAGATGAGCACGGCGCGGCCGGAGGTCGCCGCGGCGACGTCGAGCGCGTCGGCGGCGGACCGACCCTTGTCCTTCTCCTCCATCATCCGGCGCATGTAGAACATCGCGTAGTCGACGCCGACGGCGAGGCCGACGAGCATCACGACCTGCGCGACCGCGGGATGAAGGCCGGAGAGCTGGCTGACGGGCCCGAGCAGGCCGACGGTGGCGCCGACCGAGGTGAGGCCGAGCAGCAGCGGGACGCCGGCGGCGACGATGGCGCCGAAGGCGAGCAGCAGGATGATCAGCGTGGCCGCGAAGGACAGCTGCATGGACTTCGCCTCGTCGGCGGCCTCCTGCTTGGAGAGCGCGTGGCGCTCGGACGCGCCGCCGTACTCCTCGACGCGCAGCTCAGGATGGGACTTCTGGACGGCGGCGACGGCGGCGAGCGGCGCCTCGGCCGACTCGATCAGCTTCTCCTCGTCCTCTTCGACGTCGGGGAGGCTGAAGTTGACGACCACGGAGCGGCCGTCCTTGGAGACGGTGTCGGCGCGATCGGCCTTGTTCAGCGGGCTGTGGAGGTCGGTGACGCCGTCGATGCGCTCGAGGCGCTGTACGGTGTCCTTGACGGCCGCGGTCACCTGAGGATCGTCGGACTTGATCGAGCCCTTGCCCTGGATGAGGATCTGCTCGCCGACGCTCTCGGGGAAGTCGGCGGACTCCATCATCTGCATCGAGCGCTTGGACTCGCCGTTGGCCATGTCGGCCTGCGGCAGGTCGGCCATGCCGACGCTCCTGCCGGCGAAGGTGGCGAGCACGACGAAGAGGATCCATCCGAGGATGGCGGTCTTACGGTGCTGTGCGCTCCAGCGTCCAGCACGCGCAGCGAGATTTCGTGGGGAGGTCATGCCAGGGAATGTCCCAGCGCAGGGCTGCCCGTCCCAACAGGGCACCCTGCGTGCACGAGTGCGGCCTGGGGCCGAGCCCGGGTACGGCGATGGACGTGCGCGCGGTGCGGTCTGTGCCGCCCGCCGGTGCGGGTAGCACCTAGCTCCGCGCGGGCGGCCCCAGGTAGCGCACCACGGCGGCGAGCGCATCGTCGGTCCCCTTGCCGTGCTTCGCGAGCACGCGCTCGGCCAGCTCCTGGGCGCCGACGCCCGAGGCCAGCGAGACCGAGAAGTCGGCGGTCACACCGTCGGTGGCGAGCACCACCGCGTCGCCCGGCGCGAGCGGGACCGTGCCGAGCCGGACCTGCGGCAGGTTGTAGCCGACCACGCCGCCGAGGACGACCGGCGAGTCGTGGCGAGCGTCCACGCCCGCGCCGGCGCGCACGAAGCGCGCCTCGACGTTGCCGACCCCCGTCCACGTCATCGCGCGCCGCTCGAGGTCGAAC
This sequence comes from uncultured Solirubrobacteraceae bacterium, assembly GCA_963844405.1. Classification (GTDB taxonomy): domain Bacteria; phylum Actinomycetota; class Thermoleophilia; order Solirubrobacterales; family Solirubrobacteraceae; genus DASSUW01. The sequence goes on from CAWJNZ010000002.1 coordinate 41,002, forward strand.
CACGCAAGCGTCATCACGGCGCCGCGCGTGCGCCGCAGCTCGGTGTGGCAGAGCTCGAGCAGCTCCTGCGGCTCGCGCTCGACCTCCCGGCGCAGCACCTCGGCCGCCGCCTCCGCGGCGTCGGCCGCCGGGTCACCGTGACCGAGGCCGTCGATCACCGCCACCAGGCCGCCGCGCGCGGACGGCGCGAACACCGCCAGGTCGCCGGAGCGACCCTCCCCCTCGTGCGCCAGCCCCGCCACGCCGCGCTCGAGCACAAGCGGCCAGGGCGCGCTCATGCTGCCCGCGCGTTCTCCCGTTCCCACATGACGAGGGTCACCTTGGTCCCCCGCCCGGGTGCCGTCTCGATGTGGAACTCGTGGACCAGCCGGCGGGCCCCCGGCAGCCCGAGCCCCAGTCCCCCGCCGCTGGTGTAGCCGTCCTGCAGCGCCTGCTCGACGTTCTCGATGCCGGGCCCCTCGTCGCGCGCGATCACGCGGATGCCGCGCCGGCCGGCTTTGTCGCGGATGACGGCCAGCAGCACCTCGCCGCGCTTGGCGTACGTGGTGATGTTGCGCGCGACCTCCGAGATCGCGGTGGCCAGCAGGGTCTGGTCGGTGCTGGTGAGCTCGAGCCCCGAGGCCATCGCCCGCGCATGCTGCCGGGCGGTGACCACGTCGGCGTCGGATTCGATCGGGATCACCGACTCGTGGTCATCCGCCACCGTCGCCGGCCTCCTTCCAGGGCCGCGTCAGCAGCGCGAGCCCCTCCTCGAGGTCGAGGGCGGTGAGCACGTCCTCGAAGCTCATGCCGAGCTGCACCATCGCGAACGCGACCTCCGGCTGGATGCCGACGATCACGGTCGTCGCGCCGCGCAGGCGCGTCATGCGGGCGATCCCCTGCAGCGAGCGCGACACGAACGAGTCCATCACGTCGAGCGCCGTGACGTCGACGATGATGCCGCGCGACCGGTGGCGCGTGACCTGCGCCATCACGTCGTCCTGCAGCTGCAGGACGTCCGAGTCGGTCAGGGCCGCCTGGATCGTGGCGATCAGGAACGGCCCCTGCTTGAGGATCGGGACGGCCACTACTGCACGGTCGCGGCGTCGAGCGCCGGGGCCTCGAGCGAGACCTGGTAGCCGAGCAGGCGCTCGGCCTCCTCGATGCCGCCCTGGAGGTCGCCGACCGCGTTCACCTTGCCGAGCTCGACGCCGAGCGTGACCAGCGTCTGGGCGATCTCCGGCGAGAGGCCGGTGATGATCACGCTGGCGCCCATCAGCCGCGAGGCGTCGACGGTCTGGACGAGGTGGTTGGCGACCGTCGAGTCGATCGTCGGGACGCCGGTGATGTCGATCACGACCACGCGCGCGCGGTTGGCGCGGATGCCGCGCAGGAGCTGCTCGGTGAGCTGACGCGCGCGCTGGCCGTCGAGCACGCCGATGATCGGGAGGATGAGGAGCCGCTCGCGGACCTGGAGGACCGGGGTCGAGAGCTCGCGGATCGCCTCCTGCTGCTGGCGGATGACGCGCTCGCGCTCCTGCACGAAGTTGATCGCCACCGTGTTGGTGATCCGGTTGGCGGCCGGCTCGTAGGCGTCGAGCACCTGGTTGAGGTAGTCGAAGTCGGTCTGGTACTTCTGGAACAGCGAGCGATTGAGCACGTCGCGCAGCAACAGCACGATGCCGAGCACCTCGTCGGTCTCGACGCCGCGAGGGATGATGCGCTCGGACAGGTTGCGCGCGTAGTCCTGGAGGGCCTCGACGGAGCCGGTCTCGAGCACCTCGACGTAGTTGTCGTACACCGACGTCGCCTCGGAGAAGATCTCCTCCTGGGTGAGGGCGGTCAGCAGGCGCGCCTCGCCGATCCTCCGTGCCCACTCCTGCCGCAGCTGCGTCCGGTTGTTGCGCAGGTGGGCGACCAGCTCGGTGAGCAGGCCGGCGTTCGCTTCCCTCTGTCCGTCCGTGCTCGCGTCCGTCGGTTCAGCCATCGATGTCCTCCGTAGATGTGGCTCGGCGGGGAAGCATAGGTCCGTCGCCCCGCCGGGTGGGGCCCAGTGCCAGGATCGCCATGTCGTCGCGCAGCCGGCCCTCCGACGCGGCGAGCACCGCCGCCTCCACGCGGTCGGCGACCGCGTCGGGCGGGAGGCCGCCGCAGCCGGTCAGCAGCTCGGTCAGCTGGGCGAGCCCGAAGACCTCGCGGCGGCGCCGCCGCACCTCGGTGACGCCGTCGGTGTAGAGCAGCAGCACGTCGCCCTCGCGCAGCTCGACGGTGACGTCGTAGAGCTGCGGCTCGATGTCGGTGCCGAGCAGCGTGCCGAGCCGCCCGACCGGCTCGACCTGGCCGTCCGGGTGGACGACGAGCGGCAGCGGGTGGCCGCCGCACGCGAGCTCGGCCTGGATGCGCCCCTCCTCGATGCGCAGGTGCGTCTGGGCGACCGTGCAGAAGCGGCCGTCGCTGCGCTGCTCGCGCAGGGCCTTGTGGAGCAGGGCGAGCACGCCGCTCGGCCGCCGCTCGTAGACGGCGCCGGCGCGCAGGGTGTGACGGGCGAGGGCGGTCACCGCCGCGGCGTCCGGGCCCTTGCCCTGGACGTCGCCGATCAGGGCGGCCCACGCTCCGTCGCCGGCCTCGAAGAGGTCGTAGAAGTCGCCGCCGAGCTCGACGCTCTCGCCGGCCGGCCGGAAGCGCACGGCCGCCGACAGGCCCGGCACGTCGGGCAGCCCGCCGGGACGCAGCGAGCGCTGGAGCGTCTGGGCGATCGTCCGCTCGCGCTCGTACAGCTGCGCGTTGGAGATCGCCACCGAGGCGAGCTGGGCGAGCTGGGTGAGCACCGTGTCGTCGCGCGCGCTGAACTCGCGCGAGGAGGCGTCGAGCACCTCGAGGACGCCGAGCTCGCGGCCGCGGCCGGTCAGCCGGGCGGTCACGCGCGCCGGCTGCGCGTCGCCCTCGGCGGGCAGCGGCGGCGACGTGGCGGTCAGCGGCCGCAGCCGCGGGTCGGGCGCGAAGATCGCCACCGTGGCGCGCTGGGCGGCGATCAGCGTGCGGGCGGCGTCGGCCGTGAGCTGGAGGATCTCCTCGACGGTCAGCGAGGAGTTGAGCGCCACCGAGGCGTCGGCCAGCGCGCGCAGCTGCTCGACGTGCTCGTGCTCGAGCCGCGCGACCTCCTGTACCTCGTGGTAGCCGCGGTGGACGCTCTCGAAGATCGACAGGCTCTCGCGCAGGAAGTCGGCCCCCGCCTGCAGCGTGTCGTCCGGCGGTCCGCTGCCGCCGGCGAGCGCCCGGCGGACGGCGGCGTGGTGGGCCTCGGCGAGATCGAGGACGCTCAGGTGGGCGGTGACCGCCTGGCGGCCGATGTCGTACGCCGCGCCGAGCTCGCGCTCGCCGCGGTCGGAGAGGTAGGCCGCGAAGGCTTCAGCGTAGGCCGCCGCCAGCTCGGGCGCGACGTTGGTCCCCTCCTTCACGCGGCGAAGCCTACGGGTGAGCGCCTAATGGTGCGAGTGGTCGAGCGGCAGCTCGGAGATGTCCCGCTTGACGTCACGCACCCAACGCACCGCCGTGAAGAGGAATACGAGCATCGCGACGCCGACGACCCACCACGAGATCGTGATCGAGACGATCGCGATGGCGAGCGCGGCGGCGTTGATCAGCGGCAGCGCGCTCGGCGCCGGCATGTGGACCTCCTCGCCGACCGGCGGCGCGCCGGTGTGCTCCTCGGACACGCTCATGCGACGTAGAGGAGAGCGGCGACGAAGGTCAGCGCGAACATCAGGAGGCCGATCACCGAGGTGATCAGCGCGGTCCGGAGGTTGCGGCGCGCGAGACGGCGGTCCATGGTGCGGATTCTAATCAAGGCGCTCGCCCGAGCTTGCGAGGGCGAGTAAGCCGCATGCCGCATCTCGCACGAGCTTGCGAGTTCGCGTGAGCCGCACACCCATTTCCCGCGCGCGGGAAGGCTCGGGAAACGTTTGCAACGTTCGTCACAACGCTAACAAGGGGTTGCATAGCCGACACGATCCTGATCCGATCCGGGGTGCAGGGCCCGTTGGCACTCAGGCGACCAGATGCAGCGACCCTCCACGATCCGACTTCGGGCGAGCCTTCTCGATGAGGCGAACCAGATCGTCGACCGCGATTACGCGTCCGAGCTCTCGCTCGACGACATCGCCCGCCGCGTCGCCTCGTCGCGGCGCCAGCTCCAGCGCGCGTACGCGGAGATCGGCAACACGACGTTCCGCGACCACCTGACCGCGGTGCGGATGGAGCGCGCCGCCGAGCTGCTGGCCACCGGGATGTTCACCGTCCGCGAGGTCGCCCACCGCGTCGGCTACCGGCAGCCGGCGCAGTTCGCCAAGGCCTTCCGCCGCCGGCGCGGCGTGTCCCCCTCCGACTTCCGCGCCATGGGCGGATCGGTCGGGGGGATGACGAACGAATCGCGCGCAGCCGCCTAAGGGCGCATTCGATCTCCCCGGTTGCATAGGATGCCCCGTCCATGGGCCGCGAGGAGAGCTGCCGATGAGCGACCAGCCCCCGGTCGCCTCACGAGAGAGCCGCGCGCAGGTGCGCCAGATGCTCCTGATCGGCGCCGTCGCCTCGGCGCTGGGCATCGCGCTGGCCCTGTTGATCGACTGGTTCCCGGTCCCCGCCTCCGAGCAGGCCGGGCCGATCGACACGCTGTGGGACGTCCTGCTGATCGCCTCGGTGCCGGTCTTCGTCCTCGTCGAGACGATCGTCCTCTACTGCGCGATCCGGTTCCGCATGCGCCCGGGCGAGGAGCTCAAGGACGGCCCGCCGATCCACGGCAACACGAAGCTCGAGATCATCTGGACGGCGATCCCGGCCATCCTCCTCGTCGCCCTCTGCACCTACTCCTACGTCGTGCTGACCGACATCGAGAAGGCGGAGGCCAATTCGATGGAGGTCCGCGTCGTCGGCGAGCAGTTCACCTGGAACTTCTACTACACCGATCCCACCCGCCCCGGCGAGGAGATCCGCTCCAACCAGCTCTACGTGCCCATCGACCGGCCGATCAACTTCACGATCCAGTCCAAGGACGTGATCCACGACTTCTGGGTCCCCGAGTTCCGCATGAAGGTCGACGCGGTGCCGGGCATCGACACCCACCTGCGGGTGACGCCGAACCGGATCGGCGAGTACCCCGTCGTCTGCGCCGAGCTGTGCGGCCTCGGGCACTCCGCGATGCGCCAGAGCGCGCACGTGATGACGCAGGAGGACTTCGACGCCCGCCTCCAGGAGCTCCAGCAGCAGGCGGCCGGCGGCGGCGGTGGCGGAGAGGAGGAGGGCGGCGGAGGCGCGGCGGCGGCCGACGGCGAGACGCTGTTCGCCGAGGCCCAGCCGACGACCTGCAAGTCCTGCCACACGCTGGCGGCCGCGGGGGCGACCGGCACGACGGGCCCGAACCTCGACGAGGTCGTCCCGGACATGAGCGAGGAGGAGGTGCGGCAGTCGATCCTCGACCCCGACGCGGAGGTCACCGAGGGGTTCGCGCCCGGCCTGATGCCGCGCTACGGTGACAGTCTGTCCGAGGAGCAGGTGGACGCGTTGGTGCAGTATCTGATGGAGGTGGCCGGCCAGTGACGACGCGAATGCGCGCCCCCGGGCTGACGCGCGGGTTCGTCTTCATCGTGGGAGGCGTGCTCTTCTGCGCCGCGCTGATCCTGCTCATCCGTGCCGCGTACGGCTTCGAGAGCTTCGACGGCGGGCTCACGACCAAGGCGCAGAACGCGATCCTGCTGCTCTCGCTGCTGGTCGCGCCGCTGTTCTTCTTCGTCGGGATCGGCGCGTTCGACTACTGGTTCTATTACATGGCCGGCCGGCCGACGCGGCCGGAGGATCACTCCAGTCACGGCGCCTACTCGTGGAAGGACTACTTCCGCGTCAACACCGACCACAAGGTGATCGGCATCCAGTACGTCGTCACCTCGTTCTTCTTCATGCTGGTCGGCGGCCTGCTGGCGATGATCGTGCGCGCCGAGCTGGCGGCGCCCGGGATGCAGTTCGTGGACTCGAACGCCTACAACGGGCTGTTCAGCGTCCACGCGTCGCTGATGATCTTCCTGTTCATCATCCCGGTCTTCGCCGGTCTGGCGAACTACGTGCTGCCGCTGATGATCGGGGCGCCGGACATGGCGTTCCCGCGGCTGAACGCCCTGTCGTACTGGATGCTGCCGGTCGCCGGCATCATGATGACGGCGTCGTTCTTCGCGCCCGGCGGCTCGTTCGCGACCGGCTGGACGGCCTACTCGCCGCTCTCCACCAACGTCCCGATCGGGCAGATGTTCTTCACGATCGGGGTGCAGTTCGCGGGCGCGTCCTCGATCGCCACGGCGCTGAACTTCCTCGTGACGATCGTCACGATGCGCGCGCCCGGCATGTCGTTCTGGCGCATGCCGCTGCTCGTGTGGGCGAACTTCTCGACGTCGCTGCTGGTCGTCATCGCCACGCCGTTCATCGCCGCGTCGCAGTTCTTCGTGCTGTTCGACTACGCGCTCGGCTTCAACTTCTTCCGGCCGTCAGGGGACGGCGACGTGCTGATGTACCAGCACGTCTTCTGGTTCTACTCCCACCCGGCCGTCTACATCATGATGCTGCCGGGCTTCGGGATCATCTCCGAGGTCATCGCCGTCAAGTCGCGCAAGCCGATCTTCGGCTACCGGATGATGGCCTTCTCGCTGCTGGCCATCGTGCTGCTCGGCTTCACGGTCTGGGCCCACCACATGTTCGTGTCGGGCATGCAGACGTGGATCCGGATCCCGATGATGGTCACGACGGCGATCATCGCCGTCCCCACCGGCATCAAGATCTTCTCCTGGCTCGCGACGCTGTGGCGGGGCGTGCTGCACCTCGACACGCCGATGCTGTTCGCGCTCGGCTTCCTGACCATGTTCACGCTCGGCGGCATCTCCGGCGTGATGCTCGCCATGGTGCCGCTGACCATCCACGTGAGCGACACGTACTTCATCGTCGCCCACATCCACTACGTGCTCTACGGCGGCTCGCTCTTCACGATCTTCGCCGGGGTCTACTACTGGTTCCCGAAGATGACGGGCCGGATGTACGACGAGAAGCTCGGCAAGATCCACTTCTGGCTGACCTTCGTCGGCTTCAACCTGACCTTCGGCCCCATGCACCTGATCGGCGTCCAGGGGATGCCGCGCCGGGTGGCCGACTACGCCGACCAGTTCGCCGAGTGGAACCTCTTCATCTCGCTGAGCTCGTTCCTGCTCGGCTTCGCGACGCTGATCTTCGTCTACAACACCGTCGCCTCGTGGCGCAGCGGCCCGCGCGCCGTGGCCAACCCGTGGCGGGCGCTGACGCTCGAGTGGCAGGTCTCCTCGCCCCCGCCCGTGTTCAACTTCGACCGGGTGCCGCTGGTGGTCGGCGGCCCGTACGAGTACGGCGTCCCGGGCGCCCAGCACGGCATCTTCGAGTCGCCTGCCGAGGCGAGACCCATGCAGCCCGCGGGAACCCCGTCTGACGAGAGGGAGAGCGAGTCGTGACGAAGGTCCTGGTCCTCGCGAACGAGACGATCGGCGGCGAGAAGCTGCTGAACGCGATCCTGGAGCGCTCGGAGGAGGGCGTCAGCTTCCACGTCGTGGTCCCGCAGGCGCGGCCGCGGCACGGGAACGTGGTCTACGACGAGGTGGTCCGCGACAGCGCCCAGGTCCGCGTGGACCTCGCGCGCGAGTGGATGCGGGAGAACGGGATCTCCTCGAGCGGCGAGGTCGGCGACGCGGACCCGTTCCTCGCGGCGGAGGACGCCATCGCCGCCGAGGGCATCGACGAGGTGATCATCTCCACGCTGCCGGCCGAGAGCTCCGGGTGGCTGCGGCGCGACCTGCCCGAGAAGCTGCGGCAGGACACGGGGCTGCCGGTCGAGCACGTGGTGGTCGACCTCGCGCGGGAGGGCCTCCCGTTCGGCGTGACGCTGGTGGCGGCCAACCTCACCGCCGCCTCCGGCGAGCTCTCGCGGCGGCTCAAGGAGCTCGCCGACGAGGGGCCGCGGCGCTTCATCGTCGTCGTCCCGCAGGAGCACGTCCACGGCGGCGCGGTGGCCAAGGCGCGCGACCGGCTGGCCAAGCTGCTGCAGTCGCTGCGCGAGGACGGCGTCGTGGCCGCCGGCATGATCGGCGACCCGGACCCGTACACGGCGATCATGAACGCGGTCCAGTACTTCCACATCTCCGAGATCGTGATCTCCACGCTGCCGGCCGACACCTCGAAGTGGGTGGCCGACAAGCTGGTCGAGCGCGTCCAGTCGGCGACCAACAAGACGGTCGAGCACATCGAGTCCTCGCCGGTGGGCGCGGAGGCCTGATGGAGGCGCACGCCCTCGAGCACCATCACGGGCCGCCCGAGGCCCACCGCTCCTCGCGAGTCGATGCCCGGACGCTGGGCATGCTGCTTTTCATCATCAGCGAGGTGATGGTCTTCGGGGCCTTCTTCACGGCCTACTTCTTCATCCGGGTCGTGGGCGGCGCCGAGTGGCCGGCCGAGGGGACCGAGCTGCCGAAGCTGATCGCGGGCGTGAACACGTGCGTGCTGGTCTCCTCCTCGTTCACGATGCACTGGGCGCTGGAGGGCGTGAAGCAGGACAACCGCTGGGCGCTGCGGGCCGGCATGGTCACGACGTTCCTGCTCGGCGCGACGTTCCTGTTCGTGCAGGTCAACGAGTACGTGCACGTCGGCTTCGCACCGCAGGACCACGCGCAGGGGACGATCTTCTACGGGCTCACGGGCCTGCACGGCGCGCACGTCTTCATCGGCTTGACGCTGCTGGCGATGGTCACCATCCGGGCGTTCCGCGGCCACTTCTCGGCGGCGCAGCACCACGGCGTCGAGGTGCCGGGCATCTACTGGCACTTCGTCGACATCATGTGGCTCGTCGTCTACTTCACGGTCTACATCCTGTGATCGACCCGCTTCGCCGCGAGGGCGACGCGTTCAAGGTCCTGCTCTACGTGCTCGCCGTCTTCGTCGTGCTGCTCGTCCTGACGCTGATCGTGCGCGCGCTGTAATAGGCGCACGATGGAGCTGGTGGTGGACCCTGGCGCGCTGTTGCTCGTCGCGAGCGCCGAGGCGCTGTACCTGCGCGCGCTGCGTGTGCTGCGCCGCCGCGGCGTGGCCGTGCCGCGGGGGCAGGTCTGGTTGTGGCACCTCGGCATCGCGCTGTGGGTCGTCGGGTTCCTCTCGCCGCTCCATCCCCTCAGCGACGAGCTGCTGACCGCCCACATGGCCCAGCACCTGCTGATCGCCGACCTGGCGGCACCGCTGCTGCTCGCGGGCGTGCGCAATCCCGTGCTCGGCTTCTATCTGCCCCGCCCCGCCCTCGTCACCCTCGCGCGGTCGCCGCTGCGTCGCTGGTTCGACCTCCTCAAGCGGCCGGTGGTCGCCGTCCCCGTGTACGTGCTCGTGCTCTACGGCTGGCACTTCGCGGTCTTCTTCGAGGCGGCGGTGAAGCACCCGTTCGTGCACGCGCTCCAGCACATGAGCTTCGTGGGCATCGGCGTGCTCGTCTGGTGGTCGGCGCTCGAGCCCAAGCGGCGGCGGCTGCGCGGCGAGCTGTGGAAGGTGCCGTACCTGATCGGCGCGCGGATGGCCGGGATGCTGCTCGGCATGAGCTTCGTGCTGATCCGCGTGCCGATCTACACCGGCGTCTACGCCGAGGGCGACCGCGGCCACGGCTTCAGCGCGCTGGGCGACCAGCAGACGGCGGGAGCCATGATGGTCTCGCTCGACCTGCTGATCATGGTCTTCGCGCTGTGCTTCTTCTTCTACCGCGCGGCGCAGGACGCCGAGCGCGAGGAGCGCCGCGAGCGCGAGGCGCTGCTCACTCGACCGTGAGCGTGCCCTCCATGCCGCCCTCGCGGTGGCCCTCGACCGAGCAGTAGAACGTGTACTCGCCGGGCTGGAGGTCGACGTCGATCTCCGAGACGCCGCCGTTCTTGACCACCTCGCCCTTCTCGTCCACCCCGTTGCCCTCGACGGAGATGTCGTGGTCGACCGACGACTCGTTGGGCGACTCGATCTTGAGCTGCCCGGCGGGGGCCTGGGCGTCGGCGAACACGTAGTAGAGCGCGCCCGAGGGGGCGGCCGGGATCTCCAGCACGCCGTTCTCGGCCTCGGCGGTCCCCTCCGGCCCGCCGCCGACCTCGGCCAGCGCACCCGTGTCCTCGCCCGCCTTGCCGGCGGCCGAGGCCACGTAGGCGGCCACGTCCTCGGCGTCCTCGCCGGTGACGAGCTTGGGCGGCATGGTCGCCTGGCGCCCGGTCTCGGGGTCTCGCTGCGGGTTGATCGCCGGGTTGAGGATCTGGGCGTGGACGAGGCCCTCGAAGGTGCTCTCGCCGAGGCCGTCCTTGCGGGCGCGCTGGAACGCCTCGTCGAGGTTCGGGCCGGTGACGCCGGTGGCGCCGGCGCGCTCGAGCACGTGGCAGGACGCGCACTTGGCCACGAACTGCTCCTTGCCGTTGACCAGGTTGGTCCCCGAGTCGGCAAGGTTGCAGCCGCCAAGGGCTGCCGAAGCCGTGACGATCCCCGCCAGCAACAGCGCTCTCCTCATGAAGGGCGGAATCCTAATGATTCAGCTGGCGGCAGGGCGCGGCAGCCCATCGAGCTCCCCGCGGGCGGCCGCGATCACCGAGCGGGCGACGCCGTCCCAGGAGTACGCCTCGCGGGTGGCGGCGACGATCGCCTCGCGGGTGGCGGCGCGCAGGTCGGCCGGCGCCTCGAGCCACGCCGACAGGTCGTCGGCCAGCTCGCGCACGGCGCCGGGGCCGACCTCGAAGGTCAGCCACGGGCGCGCCGGGTCGGGGGCGGCGGCGCCGAGCGTGCGCGCCACCTCTTTGAGCCCCGAGTGCGCCGCCACGACCGGCAGGGCGCCGCAGGCGGCCGCCTCGGCGGCGACCATGCCGAACGCCTCGGGGAACGTGCTCGGGACGGCCATCGCCTCGGCCGCGGGCAGGACGTCGGCCAGCTCGGAGTGGTCGAGCCGCCCCGCCCACGCGATCCGCTCCGTCATCCCGCGCGCCGCGTCGCGGTAGGCGTCCGGGTCCCCGAGCGCGTCGAGGAACGCCGCCAGGTGCGGGAGCTCGTCCCCGTGCTCGCCGCGCAGCGCGCGCGCCGCCTCGAGGTCGCCGCGCTCGAGGTCGCGCGCGAGCTGCTCGAGGCCGGCGCGGAAGGCCCCGAAGCCGACGATCAGCAGCCGCGCCCGCGGCTCGCGGGCGAGCACGAGCGGCCACGCCGCCAGCAGCAGCTCCACCCCCTTCGACGCGATCAGCTTGCCGACGAAGACCACCAGCCGGTCCTCCGGCTCGATCGTGGCCAGCGCCGCCGCCGCCTCGCCGGGCGAGCGCGCGAACGACGACTCGTCGGCGTGGTCGTGCTCCAGCGTCTCGAGCTGCCGGCCGAGGCGCTCGAGCCCCGCGTGCGCCTCGTCCCCCTCGCGCGGCGCGAACCGCTCGACGTCGACCCCGGGCGGCCCCAGCCTCGTCCGGTCCTGCACCGTCGGGTCGTCCATCTCGGTCCAGAGGCTGGCCCCGGTGTGGTAGGAGCCGACGAGGATGCCGCGCGCGCGCGCGAGACCCTCGACCGCGTAGGGCTTGAAGCGCGGGTGCGGCTTGACCGTGTACTCGAGCGCGCTGCCGTGGATCTTCACCGCGTACGGCGTGTCCTCGAGGGCGCGCGCGAGGATGGCCGGGCCCATCACGAGGTGGTTGGCGAGCGCCACGTCGGGCCGGACGCGCTCGGCCACCTCGCGGACGGCGGCCACGTTGGCGTCCACGTAGCGCTCGACCTCCTCGGGCGTCAGGTCCTGGAAGGGGCGCGCCTCGACGCCGTCGTAGCGGTCGGCGACGTAGAGCGGCAGGAGGCCGTGGATGTCGGGCCGGTAGACCGTCGCCCGCGGCGGCTCGCGCCGCACGGTCAGCTCCAGCGAGCCGCCGTCCCAGTCGCCCGCCGCGTCGACCCAGTCGAGGGCGAGCGGGTCGCGATCCTGGCACAGCAGGTGCAGCTCGTGGCCACCCCTGACCAGGGCCTCGCCGAGCGCCGCGTTGTAGACGTTGGAGCCGGTCCCCACCAGCAGATACCCGTGGAAGATCAGGACGCGCACGGCGCGCCACTCTACGGGGCCCGCCGTCAGACCCCCTTGCTAAGGTCCGCGCGATGCCAGGAGAGACGTATCGCCTGCGCGCTCCGTCGTCAGGCCGTGAGGTCCTCATGCAGGCCGAGGCCGGGCGCGTGTACCGCGATCGGGAGACCGGCGAGGAGCTGGAGATCGTCGGCAAGCTGCTGCCGCTGCCCCCCTCGCGCTCGCGCCTGCCGTGGGCGGTGGAGACGCTGCGGTTCTGCAACTGGTGCGACCAGCCCGCGCAGCGCGACCTCAACGACTGCCCGACGTGCGGCCGGCGGATGTCCGCCCTGCCGCGCGGCGTGGAGGAGTGAGCGTCGTGCGAGGGCGGCGCCTCACCGCGATCCTCGCCGCCGGGCTTCTGGGCCTCGCCGGCTGCGGCGGTGGCGACGAGATCGCCCCCGAGGTCCCCGGCGCGCCGGCCGACTTCGCCGTCCCGGAGGCGACCGTCCAGGCCGCCGCCGACGAGGACGCCGCGGCCACGGACGACAGCGCGACGACCGACGAGGAAGCGACCACCGACGACACGGGCACGACCGAGGAGACCGCACCGCCGGCCGACACTGGCACGACCCCGGACACGAGCGGCGGGACGGCCGCGCCGGAGGCCGAGGCCGACGGTCCGACCAATGACACGGCGCCCCCAGAGGGGTCAGAGGCGGAGCAGTTCGAGGACTTCTGCGCCCAGAATCCCGGCGCCTGCTGACCCCGCGTTAGTCAAGGCCGCGGCGTCAACGGCCGATGACGTGACCAGGACCTCTACAGGCAAGGTCAGGCCGTTCTCGATTCCACATCACGAACGGGCGGTGACACCGCCCAGACCCCGCTGCACCGGCTGGCACGCGCCGCGGCACGGGCCCGGACCGCCGCCCAGCTGGGCGGCGAGCTCGTCGCCGCGATCCGCGAGGCGCTCGCGGTCGACCAGGTGCACCTGCTCGAGATCTCCCAGGACCACGCCAGCGGGCTGACGACGGTCTCCAGCACCGGCCTGCCCGCCTACGAGATCCGGCTCGACGGCCCGCCCTCCGGCGTCGCCCGCGTGGTCGCCACCGGGCAGACCTACCACGTGCCGGACGCCCGCAGCTCGGACGAGATCCGCCGCGAGCTCGTCGACGCCTTCGACGTCGCCTCCGCGCTCTTCGTCCCCGTCGCCTACGACGACGAGGTGCGCCGCGTCGCGGTCCTCGTCGCGCACGCCCCGCGCAGCTTCCCGGCGGACGAGGTGACCGCCGCCGAGGCGCTCGTGGACGTCGCCGCCGCCGGTCTGGCGCGGCTCGAGGCCGACGACCGGCGCTCCGCCCGCGCCGCCCAGGACCGCGCGCTCGTGCGCGCCGCGCGCACGCTGAACATGTCGCTCGAGCTCCACGAGGTGCTGCGCACGCTCGCGCGCGAGGCCGCGCTGTCGCTCGGCGCCGACCTCGCCGGCGTCTACCTCGGCAACGAGCGCGACGGCGGCGTCGCCACCGCCGGCCACAACGTCCCCGACGAGTGGCACGGGATCGTGCTCGAGCCGGGCGAGGGCGCCGCCGGCCAGGTCCTGCTCACCGGCCGCAGCTTCGTCACCAACGACTACCCGAAGGACACCACGTGCGCCCAGCGCACGCTGCGCGGCTTCCGCACCGCCCTCGCCGTTCCGATGTCCTGGAGCGACGAGCTCAAGGGCGCCCTCTCGGTGGGCTGGACCTCGATGCGCCGCGTCGACGAGGAGGATTGCCGGACGCTGGAGGCGATCGCCGACCTGGCCAGCGTCGCCTGCCACAACGCGGAGACCTACCACGACGTCCAGCAGGCGGCGCGCACCGACGCGCTGACCGGCCTGCTCAACCACGGCGCCATGCAGGTGCGCGTGCGCGAGGAGATCGCGCGCGCCCGTCGCGACGACACGCCGCTGAGCTTCGTGATCATCGACCTCGACGACTTCAAGCGCGTCAACGACGTCCGCGGCCACCAGGCCGGCGACGAGCTGCTGCGGCAGGTCGCCGGCGTGCTGCAGGCCGAGCTGCGGCCGTACGACCAGGTCGCCCGCTACGGCGGCGACGAGTTCGTGCTCCTGCTGCCCGGCAGCGACGAGGCGACCGCCCGCGCGGTGGCCGAGCGCGTGCGCGACACGATGGCCTCCTCGATGGTGGGCGCCTGCTCGCTCGGCGTCGCGCAGTGGCACGAGCCGCTCGACGCCGACGCCCTGCTCGAGCACGCCGACCGCGCGCTCCTGCTCGCCAAGCGCACGGGCAAGGGCCGCGTCGCCGTCGCCAACCCCGACGTCGAGCGCGAGCTGGCGATCCTGCAGGCCCAGCGCGGGTCACCGGCGGCAGTGCAGGCGCTGGCCGCGGCGATCGAGGAGCGCGACAACTACACCCACGAGCACTCCGAGGACGTCGTGCACCTTTCGCGCGGCGTGGCCATGCTGCTCGGCCTCCAGGCCGACCAGGCGGAGCGGATCGCGCACGCGGCGCTCCTGCACGACGTCGGAAAGCTCGCGGTCCCCGACGAGATCCTCCACAAGCCCGGCCCGCTCACGCCCGAGGAGTGGCAGCTGATGGCCGAGCACCCCGTGGCCGGCGAGCGGATCCTGATGCGGATCCCCGACCTGACCGAGATCGCCCCGGTCGTCCGCCACGAGCACGAGCACTGGGACGGCAGCGGCTACCCCGACCGCCTCAAGGGCCGGCTGATCCCGGTCGGCTCGCGGATCATCCTCGCCTGCGACGCCTACCACGCCATGATCACCGACCGCCCCTACCGTGCGGCGCTGTCGCCGGCCGAGGCGGCCGACGAGCTCCGCCGCGGCGCCGGGAAGCAGTTCGACCCCGAGGTCGTCGAGGCGCTCCTCGACCTGCTCGGCCACGCCCCGCCGCAGGTGCCCGATCGCACCGAGGGCGTGCGCATGCCGTCCGCCCCGCCGCCGCGGCCGCCGACGCGCCGGTAGCTTTGGTCCGCGCTCTGGGCGCGGTTGAACTGCGGCATTGAGGGAGGCGGGTCCGGTTGCCGGTGCATTTCGTCAACCGCGCGCCCGCGTGGCCGCCGCGGTTGACGTTGTGCACCGTATAGGTGCCGAACGTCAACGCGCGGCGCAGTCGGCGGCGCGCGGTTGACGTTATGCACCCTCGCCGCCCACCGCCCTGCCGCCTCCCTACCCTGCCGCAGTTCGATGGCGCTGCCGCTACGACGTCTTGTTCGGCCGCGGGTTCGTGATCAGCGTCGCGCTGTAGGTCAGCCGCGCCTTGTACAGGCAGCGGTACTGCGTGCGCTGGCCGACCCGCGTCTGGGCCGTCTGGCTGTCGGTGTCGCTGCAGCGGTTCTTGGCCCGGCTGGCGCGCCAGGACGAGCCGTCGTCGAGCAGCTGCGTGAGCGCGGGCGCCCAGGTCGGCACCGTGAGCGCGACGACGTAGCCCTTCTTGACCGGGATCGAGCGCTCGAGCGGGAACTGGACCTTCTGGCCGAAGTAGGACTGCAGCCGCATCACCGGCGTGGCGGCCATCACGCGGTGGTAGAGGCGCTTGCCGCGGCGCAGGATCGTCAGGCCGGCCGATGCCTCGCCGTAGTTGTCCTCGAAGAACTCGATCTGGCGCTCGTCGGGGTTGCCGAGGCCGATCGTCCAGGAGACGATGCGGCCGTCGGCCGGCACGATGTAGGCCGCGCGGCTGTCGACGACCTTGGCCTGATAGCCGGTCGTGCGCGAGACCGCCAGGCAGGGGCTCGACGGGCAGGTCGGGGTGGCTTCAGCGGCGCTGGCGCCGATCTCGACGATCCGTGCCGAGGCCGGCGCCGCGCACACGAGCGCAGCGACAAGCGCGCCGGCCGCCGCGGTGAGTCTGGGGCGAAGGGGCATCCCGGCATTCAACACGACAGAACGGCGGGGGTTGCGATGCGATGGCGCCCGCCCCAGGGCGCTCTCTAGCGGTTCAGAGCTTCTCGACGTTTATGGCCTTCGGGCCCTTGTCGCCCTGCTCCTCCTCGTAGGCGACCTTCGCACCCTCGGCGAGCGAGCGGTAGCCGTCGCCCGTGATGCCCGTGAAGTGGACGAACAGATCCCGGCCGCCCTCGTCAGGCGTGATGAAGCCGAAGCCCTTGTCGTCGCTGAACCACTTGACCGTACCGGTACCCACAGATAACCCCGCTTGCTGCCACGTCGCGGGCGGAGCCGCGCGCCGCTCTGGACCTCGACCGGCCCGTGCCGGTCCCGACGTGCAGAACGTATCCGGGTTCGCTTCTGCGGTGCAAGCGGATTTTTCAGCCGGTGAGCTCGGCCGCCGTGGCGGCGATCTCGTCGCGGTCGCCCGGCCCCGGCACCCACGGCAGCCGGAGCGGGTCGTTCGCGTAGCGCGGGATGACGTGGACGTGGAAGTGGAACACCGTCTGCCAGGCGGTCCGTCCGCACGAGTTGAGCAGGTTCACGCCGTCGGCCCCCAGCCGCTCCTTGGCCCGCCCCGCCAGCTTCTGCGCCATCCGGGCGCAGGCCTCGAGATCCTCGGCCGGCACCTCGAGCAGGTCGGCGCTGTGCTCGCGGGGGATCACGAGCAGGTGGCCGCGCGTGGCGGGGTTGATGTCCATGAAGGCGATGGTGCGCTCGTCCTCGTCCACGCGCGTGGACGGGATCTCACCGGCGGCGATCTTGCAGAAGAGGCAATCAGGGTCAGCAGCCATGTCAGCGCCAATTCTCGATCAGATCGGCGTCGGACACCTCTCTGACCACCCGGCCGGGCACGCCCATCACGACGGAGCGCGGCGGGACGTCCTTGGTGACGACGGCGCCGGCGGCCACGAAGGCCTCCTCGCCGACCTCGACGCCGGGCGTGATGACGACCGCGCCGCCGATGCGGCAGGCGCGGCGCAGCGTCGGCCCCACGATCGGGTGGTCGGCGTCGTGGCGCGCCATCGTCGAGTCGTTGGTGGTGAGCACGCCGGGGCCGACGAAGACGTCGTCCTCCACGACGGAGCGCGCCGTCAGGTAGACGTCGGTCTGCACGCGCACGCGCGCGCCGAGCAGCACGTCGTTGTCGACGGTGCTGCCGCGGCCGATCACGGAGGCCGGCCCGATCACCGCGCGCTCGCGCACGTACGCCTGGTCGCCCACGATCGCCCCGGCGCCCAGGCGCGCGCCCGCGAAGACGATCGCCTGGCAGCAGACGACGGCGCCCTCCTCGAGGACGAGCGGGTCCGGCGCCGTGCGCGGCGCCGTGGAGTGGCGCGCGAGCTTCGGCGGCTTGCCGAGGATGGCGCCGTCCTGCACGACGCAGCCGGCGCCGACGATCGTGCCCGGGTGGACGACGACGTGCGAGCCGAGCCGGACGCCGGCGCCGATGCGCGCGCCCTCGCCGACCACGCAGAAGTGGCCGAGCACGGCGTCGTCGGCGACCTCGCCGAGGATCGGGTCGGGCACGCTCGTCATGAGAGCAGATCCCTGGCCCGCGCGATGGCCTCCTCGCGCGTGGCGATCTCGCCCGCGTAACGGTCCTCCTCGAGCTGGGCGAGCAGCTCGCCGAGCCGCGGGCCGGGGACGAGGTCGAGCTCGCGCGCCAGCTCGTCGCCGCGCACCAGCGGCTCGGCCGGCCCGCGGTCGACGGCCAGCATCTCCCGCGCGAGCGCGACGTGGGCGGCGATCGCCTCCTCGGCTCCTCGTCCGCGGGTGGCGAGCCGGTCAGCGACCGTGAAGATCGTCACGTCGTCGCTGTAGGGGGCGGTGGCGCGCAGGTAGCGCCAGACCTCGCGGCGGTCGAGCGGCCGGGCGTGGACGAGGAAGCCGAGCCGCAGGTGATGGCGGGTCAGCGCCGTCACGTAGTCGATCGTGCGCTGGGCGGCGCGCAGGCGGCGGAGGACGTCGCGCGCGAGGTCGGCGCCGGCCTCGTCGTGCCCCAGGAAGGTGACCCGCCCGTCGGGGCGCTCCCCGCGGGTCTGCGGCTTGGCCGCGTCGTGGAGCAGCGCGGCGAAGCGCATCGCGCCGCCGCGCGTGAGCTCGTCGGCCAGCGGCTCGCCCAGCAGCTCCACGGTCTGCGCCCCGAGCGGCCCGGGGTCGCGCTCGAGGCGGGCGACGGCCTCCAGCACCTCGAGCGTGTGGCCATGGACGTCGGCGTGGTGGAACTCGTTCTGCTCGACGCCGCGCAGCGCCGCCAGCTCGGGCAGGACCGCCTGGGTGAGCCCGTGGGCGTCCATCAGCTCGAGCCCCTCGCGGGCGCGCTCGGCGGTGACCACGCGCTTGAGCTCGCCGAAGACGCGCTCCGGCGCGACCTTGTCGATGGCCGCCGCGTGCCGCTTGGCGGCGGCGCCGGTCTCCGGGTCGAGGTCGAGGCCCAGCTCGGTCACGAGGCGGATCGCCCGCAGCGTGCGCAGCGGGTCGTCCTCGAGCGCCTCCTCGGAGACCATGCGGACGAGCCGGGCGTCGAGGTCCGCGCGGCCGCCGTGGGGGTCGAGCAGCTCGCCGCCGGCCAGCGGCTCGGCCATGGCGTTGATCGTGAAGTCGCGCGCCGCGAGGTCGGCCCCGATGTCGTCGTCGCGGAGCGTGACGAGGTCGACGTGCCAGGCGTGCCCCGGCCCGACGACGCGCCACGCCCCGAAGGCCCCGGAGAGCTGGAAGGCGGCGCCGCCCGTGGCGCGGGCGATCGTCTTTGCCGCCTCCCCAGGATCC
Organism: uncultured Solirubrobacteraceae bacterium; assembly: GCA_963844405.1. Classification (GTDB taxonomy): domain Bacteria; phylum Actinomycetota; class Thermoleophilia; order Solirubrobacterales; family Solirubrobacteraceae; genus DASSUW01. The sequence goes on from CAWJNZ010000002.1 coordinate 59,742, forward strand.
CCCTCGAGCGAGACGTCGACGTCGTCGGTCGCCCGCCCGAGCAGGCGGTCGCGGACGGCCCCGCCGACGAGCCACGCCTCGCGCCCGGCGAGCGCGCTTCGGGCCGCCTCAAGAGGCGTGTTCACCGTACTCCCGCGGCACCCGGGGCGAGAGGCCGCACGTGACCTCGTAGTTGATCGTCCCGAGTCGGCTCGCCATCTCCTCCGCCAGGAGCCGCTCTCCCCCGCGCGCGCCGATCAGCACGGCCTCGGCGCCGCGCTCGATGGGCTCGTCGCCGAGGTCGACGGTGATGTTGTCCATCGACACGGTGCCGACCAGCGGCACGCGGCGGCCGTCGACGAGCACGTCGGCGTTGTTCGTGAGCCCGCGCCGCACGCCGTCGCCGTAGCCGACCGGGATCGTGCCGAGCCAGGTCTCGCGCTCGGCGACGAAGCGGCGGCCGTAGCCGGCGCTCTCCCCCGGCCCGGCCCGCTTGACCTCCGCCACGTAGCTGACGAGCTCGAGCGCCGGCTCGAGGCCGTGGTCGGCCGGGTCGCGACCGAACGGGTCCATGCCGTAGACGGCGATCCCGCAGCGCACCATGTCGAACCGCGCGCGCGGCTCGCGCAGGGCGGCCGCCGAGTTGGCCGCGTGCACGGGCACGCCGGGGTGGCGGGCGACCCAGCGCTCGAACCGCTCGAGCTGCTCGGCGAGGAAGGCGGGGTCGTCCTCGTCGGCGGTGGCGAAGTGCGTCATCAGCCCGGCGAGCCGGTCGCCGGCGGCCTCGACCACGCGCGAGGCCTCGTCTACGTCGCGCGTGCCGAGCCGGCCCATCCCGGTGTCGAGCTTGACGTGCACGCCGACCCCCTCGGGCAGCGCGGCGACGAACGCCTCGCGCCAGGCGACGACGTCGGCGCGCGCCTCGAGCGCCACGTCGAGCTCCGCGCTCGACAGCGCTCCCATGACGAGGATCGGCCCCGCGATGCCCGCCGACCGCAGCTCGAACGCCTCCCCTGCCGTGGCCACCGCCAGCCAGGGCGCGCCGCCGGCCTGCGCGGCCCGCGCCGCCGGCACGGCCCCGTGGCCGTAGCCGCCGGCCTTGACGACCGCGCACAGGCGCGCGGGCGCCGCCACCGCGGCCAGCCGCGCGCAGTTGCGCTCGATCGCGCCCAGGTCGACCCGGGCCAGCGCTCGCACCACGGAGCTACTCCTCGTCGCTGGAGGTCAGCGCGTCCAGCACGTCCACCCGCGTGACGACGCCGACCAGGCGGCCGTGCTCCACGACAGGCAGGCGGTTGTGCTTCTTGCGCGCGATCACCCTGGCCGCCTCCCGCACGGTGGCGTGCGGCTCGATCGTCACCGGGTCCGCGGTCATCATGTCCTCGGCCGTGGCGGCGAAGGCCTTGCGCACCCGCTCCTCCCAGTGCGAGACCGACTCGAGGAAGACGATGCCGCCGAAGAGCTGGAAGTAGTGCGGCATGTGGAAGTCCTCGTCCTCGTCGGTGAGGACGAGGTCGGCCTCGGTGATGATGCCGACGCAGCGGCCGCCCTCGTTGACCACCGGCACGCCGGGCAGCTCGTGGTCGCGCAGCACCCGCAGCACGCGCTCGACCGAGTCGGCGACCGTAACGGTCGGCACGTCGGTCTCCATGATGTCGCGTACGGTGAGCGCCATTACGGCCGAAATCTACGGGTTCAAAGCCGCCGGCAGGCGCGCGATGACGTCGGAGGCGATCACCGCGTCGGGCCCGTGCGGCTCCGCGGCCAGCCGCCCCGCGCGCAGGTGGACGTGGACGGCGGCGCAGGTGGCGTGGAAGGGCTCCATGCCCTTCGCGAGCATCGCGCCGACGACGCCGGAGAGCACGTCGCCGGTGCCGGCGGTGGCGAGCCCGGGCGCGCCGCCCGGCGAGATCGCCACCGTGCCGCCCGGCCGGACGACGAGCGTGTCGTCGCCCTTGAGCACGACGATCGCCCCCGAGCGCTCGCTCATCGCGCGCGCGTGGTGGAGGCGGCGACGCCCGACCTCGCTCGACTCGAGGTCGAGCAGCCGCCCGAGCTCGCCCGCGTGCGGCGTCAACACCGTGGCGGCCGGCCGCGGCGGGAGGTCGAGCCCGGCGAGCGCGTTCAGGCCGTCGGCGTCGACCACGAGCGGGACCTCGATCCGCAGGTAGAGCTCGCGGGCGAACGCGCGGGCGCCGTCCGTGCGCCCCAGCCCGGGCCCGAGCACGACGGCGTCGGCGCGCTCGATCGCTCCCAAGGCGGGCTCGACCGCCTCGGCCGCGAGCGAGCCGGCCGCCTCGGGCAGCCCCTTCGTCATCGCCTCGAGCAGGCGCACCGAGAACGTGTTCTCGAGCGAGGCTGGCGCCCCGACGGTCACGTACCCGGCGCCCGCGCGGATGGCGGCGGTGGCGGCCATCGTCGGTGCGCCGGTCAGCCCCGACGAGCCGCCGATCACCACGACGTTGCCGGAGCTGAACTTCGTCGACTCCGCCGTCCGCCGCGGCATCCCCTCGAGCACGCCGCCCCCGATCAGGCCGATCCGCGGCTCGGCCGGCGCGCCGGCCGGGATCCCGATGTCGATGACCACGACCGTTCCCGCGTGCGCCTTCCCGGGGTGGATCCAGTGTCCGGGCTTGGCGCGGTGGAAGGTGGCGGTGGCGACCGCCCGCACGGCGGCGCCCTCGACCTCGCCCGTGCTCGCGTTCACGCCCGACGGCACGTCGGCGGCGACGACCGGGGCGCCGGCGGCATTGATCGCCTCGATCACGGCCGGCTCCCGCGCGGGACCGGTCGCGCCCGTGCCGAGCAGCGCGTCGACGACCCCGGCGGCGCCGTCGAGCCGCGCGGCGTCGAACGGCACGGGCGAGTGCCCGGGCAGCCGCCGCAGCTGCTCGGCGGCGTCGCCACGCAGCTCCTCCGGCGGCGCCGCCGCGAGGACGTCGACCTCGCGGCCGGCCTGGCGCAGGATGCGCGCAGCCACCAGCCCGTCGCCGCCGTTGTTGCCCTTGCCGCAGACGACGACGATCCGGCCGCCCGGCACGAACCGGGCGACCACCCTGGCGAGACCCTCACCCGCCCGCTCCATGAGGTCCAGCGAGGGGATGCCGCGCTCCTCGATCGCCCAGGCGTCGGTGGCGCGCATCTCCTCGGCGGTGGGCAGCGGCTCCAGCCGGCTCATGTCAGCACCGCCACCGCGGCCGCCATGCCGCGCTCGTGCGTGAGCGACACGATCACCGTCACGCCGAGTTCCGCCGCCCGCCGCTCCGCCGCGCCGCTCAGGCGGACCGAGGGCGGCTCGTCGCCGCCGCCGAGCACCTCCACGTCACGCCAGCTCCACGCGCGCAGCTGGAGCGCCTTGGCCACCGCCTCCTTGGCGCAGAACCGCGCCGCCAGGTGCATGACCGGCCGCGCCCGCGTGGCCGCGTACGCGCGCTCGCCGTCGGTGAAGAGCCGGTCGGCGAGCCGCGGCCGCCGGGCCAGAGCGCGCTCCAGCCGGTCGATCTCGAGCAGGTCGAGGCCCACGCCGCCCTTCACAGCCGCGTCACTCTAGAGCAGCCGCCAGCGAGGTTTAAGGTCCTGAGTGGCATGCGAGCCGGAGATGGGAGACACTTGACCGACAGAAACCTTCCTGGACCAGCGTTGTATTTCATCGAGTGGGCGCTCCTGCCAACCTTTGGGGGAGCCTGATGAGCGAACGCGTGAGCATGGAGGTTCCCATCGGCATGACGCCAGAGCGCAGTACCCGGGATCAGCGAAGAGAGCGAACTCAGAGCTCCCGGGCGCCGGACGTCGCCCAGCTCGAGGCGCGCGTCAAGGCGCTCGAGGCCGAGAACGCCGTCCTCGAGGCCGAGAAGGCGGCGCTCGAGGGCTACGCCGCGCTGGCCGCACACGAGCTCGTGACGCCGCTGGTCATCGCCGAGTCGTACGCGTCGATCGTCGGCGAGCGCCTGGAGGGCCCGGAGCACGCGGCGTCCCGCGTCGACCTCGAGGGACTGGCGCGCAGCGCGTCGCGCGCCCGCCGGCTGGTCGAGAGCCTGCTCCACGACGCGCGCGCCAGCCGGCGCCCGCTGCACGTGCGGACCGTCGACCTCGCCGCCGTGGTCACCGACCTCGTGGCCGACCTGCGCACCGACATCGACGACCGCCAGGCCAACGTCGAGGTCGGGCCGTTGCCCGTCGTGACGGGTGACGAGGCGCTGCTCGCGTCCGTCTTCTCGAACCTGCTCGTCAACGCGCTCAAGTACAGCCCCCGCCAGGAGGGCACGATCACCGTGGCGGCCGTCCGCGAGCCGGACGAGTGGCGGTTCGTGATCCAGAGCGGTGGCCCGCCGATCGCGCCCGAGGACCGCGACCGGATCTTCGAGGCGTACAACCGCGGCCGCGCCGAGCGGCGCGAGCGCGGCCTCGGGCTCGGGCTCGCCATCGCGCGCCGGATCGTCGAGCGACACGGCGGGACCATCGGCGTCAGGGCCGCCGGCAGGACCGGCAACCAGTTCTTCTTCACGATCCCGGCGCGTTGACGGCTTCGCGCTGGCAGGGCCGGCCCGTGCTGGTCACGGGAGCCACCGGCTTCCTCGGGTCGCACCTCGTGGCCGCCCTGGTGGCGGCGGGAGCCGAGGTGGTCGTCCTGCGGCGCGACCGGCGGGTCCCCACGCCCGTGATCGCCGGCTGGCTCGACTCGGTGACCGTCGTCGACGGCGACCTCGCGGACGGCGGGCTGCTCGAGCGCGTGCTCGAGGAGCTGGCGGTGCGCACCGTCTTCCACGTCGGGGCCCAGACCCAGGTCGGCGTCGCCCGCCGCCAGCCCACGGCGACCTTCGCCTCCAACATCGCCGGCACCTGGACCCTGCTGGACGCCGTCCGGCGGTCGCCGGGCGTCGAGCAGGTGCTGCTCGCCTCGAGCGACAAGGCCTACGGGCCACAGGACCGGCTCCCCTACGACGAGGACATGCCGCTGCTCGCGCGCGAGCCCTACGACGTCTCCAAGGCCTGCGCCGAGATGCTCGCGATGACCTACCACGCGTCGTACGGCACGCCGGTGGCCATCACCCGTTGCGCGAACCTCTATGGGCCCGGCGACCGCAACTGGCGCCGGCTGGTCCCCGGAACCCTGCGCAGCGTCCTGCTCGGCGAGCGGCCCGTGATCCGCTCCGACGGGTCGCCCGTGCGCGACTACCTGTACGTCGCGGACGGCGTCTCGGCGTACCTGCGGCTGGCCGAGGCGATGGCGGACGACGCCGGGCTCGCCGGCCAGGCCTTCAACTTCTCCGCCGAGGAGCCACTGACGGTCCTCGAGCTGGTCGAGCACGTCCAGGCGGCCGCCGGCACCGCGCTCGAGCCGCTGATCGTCAACGACGCGGTCGGCGAGATCCCGGCCCAGCACCTGAGCGCCGCCAAGGCGCGCGACGTGCTCGGGTGGGCGCCGGCCTACGGGCTCGACGAAGGGCTCGCCGAGACCGCCGCCTACTACCGCGCGCTCGTGGCCCGCTAGTGGCCCACTAGTACGCCCGTCCGTGAGTAGCGCGCATAACCCGGCGATTGCACGGGCCGTCTCTGCCGGTGCCCGGCAGGCGCTCGCATACTGGTGGTACGTGGGCGCCTGCCGGGTGCCGGCAGAGGCGGGCCGGGCCCGCCGGAATGCGTGGTACTTGCGGACGGGCGTACTAGGACGTGGCGTCGTCGCCCGAGGCCCGCATGCGGCGGGCGATGGCGACGGCCTCGCCGCGCGAGCTGGCGTCGAGCTTGCGCAGGATGTTCTTGACGTGCGAGCGCACCGTCTCGGTCGAGAGGACGAGCTCGTCGGCGATCTGGTCGGTGGTCAGGTCGCGGTCCAGGAGGTCGATGACCTCCCACTCGCGGTCGGTGAGCCGGCTCTTGATCGGCCGCATCCCGGCGCCGGGCTCCGGTGCCGTGCGCAGGTGCTCGACGAGTCGCATGCCGAGCCGGCGCGAGATGACGGCCTCGCCGTCGAGCGCGGCCTCGAGCGCGCGCGGCAGCACGTCGATGTCGAGGTCCTTCGACAGGAAGCCGATGGCGCCGGCGCGCAGGCCGAGCATGCCCATCTGGTCCTCGTCGGTGCTCGTGAGGAGGATGACCGCCTGGTCGGGGAGCTGCTTGAGGATCCGCCGCGTCGCCGCGATGCCGTCGATCTCGGGCATCACGACGTCCATGACCACGATGTCGGGCTCGTAGTGGAGGCAGAGCTCGACGGCCTCGTGGCCGTTGTGGGCTTCGGCAACCACGATGGCGTTGCCGCGCTGGAGGGCATCGCGAATCATCCGCCGCGCAAAGGGATCGTCGTCCGCGACGATGACGCGAACCCGGTCGGACGGGTTCTTTGGCATGCCTGCTCCGTCAGCGCGAGTCGTGATTTCGGTGCCCACCATGGCTCCTCTTTCGTTCCTTGAGGCCCCGTAGGGTAGCGGAACCGTCCATCCGTTGACACGGGTGCCTCTTGGTCAAGGGGAGAATCGTCACCTGGGGCGGGTGAGGCAAGCCCCCTGGACGAACGTTCAGGTCCCCCGCCCGATCGGAGGGGGTACCCCGGCGGGGCGTCACGAATATCCCCCCTCGCGCCACCGAATCTACCCTTCCGCTCAGGTCGGTTCGGGGGCACAGTGGGATTCGTGCTTCGACCCGACGATGCCAGCGCTGTCCGCCGGCTCAGCGAGCTCCGTGCAGCCCTCCCGGGCGACCACACGCTCCAGAACCTGCTCGTGATCCTCAACGCGAAGCTGGACCTCTGCGCGAAGCTGCCCGTCTACGAGTACGAGGCGGCCACGCAGGGCCATGCGCACTGCGTCGCGGCGTTCCAGCGGCTGATCGAGAGCGAGCGCGAGTCGTTCGACGACATGGTCCGCACCCTGCGCATCCACCTGGACACCTCGACGGCGGCCAAGGAGGCGGCCGCCCCGAAAGGCGTGAGCTGATGCGCGCGATCATCGTCGCCGACAGCGGTCCGGTCTTCGCGTCGCTCACGCAGCACCTCCTGGCCACCGCCCGCGCCGAGATCGTCCGCCATGCCAGCGGGCGGACGGACGTCGAGAGCCAGGTCCGCAGCTTCACCCCCGACCTCGTCCTCCTGGACGACATGGGCCTGCCGCTGCGCGCCCTCGCGCGGATCCAGGAGATCCGTCGCGGCGCGCCCGCCGCGGCCATCGTCCTCATGGCCGACCGGCCGGATGCGTCCTGGCTCGGCCAGGCGCTCCGCCTCGGCGTGACGGCGATCATGCCCGCGGTCAGCGACGACGCCATCTTCGCCCGGATCCTCAGCGAGGTCCGGGACTCCCGCCTCGAAGGGCGGACGGCGGCATGATCGTCGGGATCATCGGCCTGGGCTACGTCGGCCTGCCGCTCGCCGTGGCGTTCGCGGAGGCCGGCCACGAGGTCATCGGGCTCGACACCAACGCCACGATCGTCGACGAGCTGCGCCATGGCCGCTCGCGGATCGAGGACATCTCCGACGAGCGCCTGGGCGCGGTCCTCGACCGCATCGAGCCGACCGGCATGCCGCGCCGCCTCGCGCTGGCCGACGCCATCCTCATCTGCGTCCCGACGCCGCTGACGCCGAACCGCGAGCCGGACCTCGGCCCGCTGCTGTCCGCGGCGAACACGGTGGCGGGCGTGCTCCGGCGCGGCCAGACGATCGTCCTCGAGTCGACGACCTACCCGGGCACCACGCGCGAGCGCGTGCTGCCGCTCCTCGAGGAGACCGGGCTGACCGCCGGCCGCGACTTCCACCTCGCGTTCTCGCCCGAGCGCGTCGACCCGGGCCGCACCGACTACACGCTGCGCGACACGCCGAAGGTCGTCGGCGGCCTCACCGCCGGCTGCACCGACGCGGCGCTCGCCGTCTACGGCGCGGTCTGCGACGAGCTGGTCCCCGTCGCCTCTCCCGAGGTGGCGGAGATGGCCAAGCTGCTCGAGAACATCTTCCGGTCGGTCAACATCGCGCTCGTCAACGAGCTGGCGATGCTCGCCGATCGCATGGACATCGACATCTGGCAGGTCGTCGACGCCGCCGCGACCAAGCCCTACGGCTTCATGCGCTTCGATCCGGGCCCGGGCATGGGCGGCCACTGCCTGCCGGTCGACCCGTTCTACCTGAGCTGGAAGGCCCGCGAGCACGACATGACGACGGAGTTCGTCGAGCTCGCCGGCAAGGTCAACCAGCAGATGCCCGCGTACTGCGTGCAGAAGATCGCCGGCGCGCTGAACGAGCTCGGTCGCCCCGTCAAGGGCACGCGGGTCCTGCTGCTGGGCCTCTCCTACAAGCCGGGCGTCGGCGACATCCGCGAGTCGCCCGCACTGAAGATCCTCGCCGGCCTCCGCGCCCAGGGCGCCGAGGTCAGCTACCACGACCCTTACGTGGCGGAGATCCCCGCCCACGGGCTCGCCAGCACGGACCTCGCGTCCGCGCTCGCCGCCGCCGACCTCACGGTCATCGTCACCGCCCACCCCGGCATCGACCACGACGCCGTCGCGGCGGCCGTGCCGACCGTCGATCTGCGAGGCGTCACGCGAGCCCGCAACACCACTGGCACCACGGAAGGAAGGTCAATGACGACCAACACGGAGATGAACGCATGAAGCGCCTCGCCATTGTCGCGGACCACTCGCTCGTGGTCCACTCGATCCGCCTCGCCCTACGGCAGACCGCCGGCTTCCAGGTCGTCGGTTTCATCGACGGCCGCACGCCGGCCGGCCAGAGCATGGCCGAGCTGCGGCCCGACGTGATCGTCGTCGACGACATGCAGTACCCGGAGAACGCGATCGCCCGCCTCTCGGAGGCCATGGAGTGCGTCCCGGAGGCCAAGCGACTGCTGCTGACCGTCCGGATGGACGACGAGTGGCTCGCCGAGGCCTTCGAGGCCGGCGCCGACGGCGTCGTCTCCAAGTCGGTCCACCCGGTGAGCCTCGGCACGCTCCTTCGTGAGATCGCCCACGGGCACGTCGCCCAGCGGTTCCGGCCTGCCAAGCCGGCGATCTCCCGCGAGGACTGCCCGCTGACCGAGCGCGAGAAGGAGATCCTCGCGCTGGCGGCGCACGGCCACACGAACCAGCGCATCGCCCGCCAGCTGTGGGTGACGGAGCAGACGGTCAAGTTCCACCTCTCCAACACGTATCGCAAGCTCGGCGTCTCCAACCGCACGGAGGCGACGCGGTACGCCTACATGCACGACCTCGTGATGCCCAGTGAGCGGCTCGCGTCCTGACGTCACGGCGTCGGCGATGGATACCGAGGCGATCAGCCGGCCCGGCCTCCGGGTCGTCCCGCCCCCGCCCATCCCGGAGGTCCTCGGTGAGGTCCCCGGCCATCCGCCGCTGCTGCGAGGCCGCGTCCGCGCGCTGGTGCTCGCCGACGTGCTCGCCATCGAGGTCTGCCTCGTCGCCGCGTACATGACCGCGGGCGGCTGGGGGACGAACGCGGGATCGTCGTTCATCGTGACGGCGTTCCTGCTCGGCGCCCTGCCCGTGGCGTGGCTCGCGATCTTCGCGGCCTACCAGCTCTACGAGGGCCGCGCCCGCGCGATCTCCTCGTCGGCCTCGGACGAGATCCCGAGCCTCTTCCACGCCCTGCTCACCGGCTCGGTCGTGCTGCTCCTGGTCGGCGAGGCGCTCGAGGAGGTGCTGCCCGTCGAGCTGCTCACCCCGGTGCACGCCGGCGTCTTCGGCCTGCTGGCGCTCACCACGGTCCCGCTCATGCGCGGGGTCGCGCGGCGCTACTCGGCCGCCGCCGCGCCGCGGCGCGTGCTCATCATCGGCGCGGGCCCGACCGGCCGGCTCCTCCAGCGCAAGTTCGAGTCCCATCCCGAGTACGGGATCGAGCTCGCGGGCTTCGTCGACGACGTGCCGCACGACGGCGTGGTCGGGCCGCTGCACGACCTGCCCGCGCCTGGTCGAGAAGCTGAACGTCGACTGGCTCGTGGTCGCGGGCGCCGACGCCCCGCACGAGCGCACGCTGGACCTCGTCCGCGGCATCCGCCGCCCCGACATCCAGCTGTCGATCGTCCCCACCTACTACGAGCTGTTCGCGTCCAACGCCACGATGGAGGACATCGAGGGCATCCCGGTCGTGAGCCTGCCGTCCATGCGGCTGTCGCGGCCGCTGCGGGTGCTCAAGCGCAGCTTCGACATCGTCATGGCCGCGGCCGTGCTCGTGGCGCTGTCGCCGGTCCTGGCCGTCTGCGCGCTGCTCATCCGGCTCGACTCGAAGGGCCCGGTGTTCTTCAAGCAGGCCCGGCACGGCCGCAACGGCCGGATCTTCGAGATCGTGAAGTTCCGGACGATGGAGGACGGAGCGGAGGCCAAGCGGCTCGAGCTCGCCCACCTCAACGAGATGGTCGACGGCGGCCCGCTGTTCAAGATGAAGGAGGACCCGCGGATCACGCGCGTGGGCGAGCACCTGCGCAAGTGGAGCCTCGACGAGCTGCCGCAGCTGTGGAACGTGCTGCGCGGCGACATGAGCCTCGTCGGGCCGCGGCCCTTCGTCGTGCACGAGTCGGAGCTCATCACCGGCTGGGCGGCGCGGCGGCTCGAGACCACGCCGGGGATCACCGGGCTGTGGCAGATCCTGGGCCGCAACGACATCCCGTTCGAGGAGATGATCAAGCTCGACTACGTCTATGTGACGAACTGGTCACTGTGGTGGGACGTCAAGATCCTGCTCCAGACGATCCCGGTGGTGCTCGCGCGGCGCGGCGCGTACTGACGCGATGAGCGTCCAGACCGCCGTGCCTGCGGCCACCGCCCAGGTGGACGTCGCCGTCTCGCTGTTCGCCGCCACGTGGGCCGAGATCACCTTCCGGGGGTTCCCGGAGGACCGGCTCGCGATGGCGCTGAACGAGGATCCACGCGTGAGCCGGCTGCTCGTCTGCGACCCGCCGCGCAGCGTCGCCGGGCGCCTCAAGGAGGCCGTCCGGGGCGCGCGCGTGGCGCCCGTGCCCCTGCGCGCGGACGGCGCCGTGTACCGGCCGGTGCGCCTCAGCCGCACCGACCCGCCCGACCCGCGCCGCATGGTGGAGCGCTATGAGGCGGGCATGCGACGGGCGGCGGCGGCGCTGGGGATGGACCGGCCGGCCGTGATCACCGCCCATCCCGTGCTCGCCGGCTTCGGGCGGTTCGACTGGGCGCGGAGCGTGACCTACTACGCGTGGGACGACTGGTCGGCCTCGGTCCCGCACCAGCGCTGGTGGGATGCGTACGAGGAGTCCTTCCGGCGCCTGCGCGAGACCGGCCGGCGAGTGTGCGCGGTGTCCGAGGCGGCGCTGCGCGCGGTGGACCCGACCGGGCCGGCGCGGGTCGTCCCGAACGGCGTCGAGCCGGCCGAGTGGGCCACGCTCGGGCCTGCTCCCGAGTGGTTCGCCGCCCGGCCCGGCCCGCGGCTGCTGTACATCGGCGGCCTGGACTCGAGGATCGACGTCGAGCAGGTCCGCGCCGTCGCCGAGCGGTTCCCGGAGGGCTCGATCACGTTCGTGGGCTACCTGCTCGACTCCGAGCACTTCACCGAGCTGCGGGCGCTTCCGAACGTCGAGATCCGCGACCCGCTGCCGCGCTCGGGGATCCCCGGGCTCGTCGCCGCGGCCGACGCCTGCATGATCCCGCACGTCCACAACGCCCTGACCGAGGCCATGAGCCCGCTCAAGCTGTACGAGTACCTGGCGGCCGGACGGCCGGTGGCCGCGGTCGACCTCCCGTCGATCGCCGCCGTCGAGGGGCGCGTCGCGCTCGTGCCGCCCGGCGGCGACTTCGTCGACGCGGTCGAGCGGGCGCTGGCCATGGGGCCCGCCGGCGAGGAGGAGCGGATGGCGTTCGTCCGCGACCACGCCTGGAACCGCCGCTTCGAGGACCTGCTGGAGCTGGCGCTCGCCGAATGAGCGGCTTCAGAGCTCTTTGAGCCCGAGCAGGTGGAACGCGGCCTTCGGCCGGCGGTAGGTGATTGGCTCCGTCGCCTGCGCGAGCCGGCTCCAGAGCCGGGCCGGCCGCCAGCGCGGCGTTCCCTGCTCGCCGCGGAGCACGCGCAGGCCGTTGATCCCGCGGACCTGGTAGCCGAGCGCGTGCAGCTCGGCGGGCGTCCAGCCGGAGCGATGCGCCTGGAGCGGGTTGTCGTCGTACTCCTCCTGCGGCACGAAGCCGTTCGGCGTGAGCACGACGACGCGGCGGCGGGCCACCTGCTCCATCTGGCCGAGCAGCCGGCGGCCGTCCTCGACCGACAGGTGCTCGAGCAGGTCGAAGGCGACCACGGCGTCGAACGAGTCGGCGCCGAACTCGTCCGCGATCCTCATGACGTCGAGGCGCCGGTAGTCGTCATGCCGGCCGGCGGCCCGGCTCGCCTCCAGCGACGGCTCGTGCAGGTCGACGCCGACCATGTACGACGGCCGCCGCTCGAAGCGGCTGACCGGCGAGTTGCTGCCACACCCGACGTCGAGGAGCGAGTCGGCGCCGTCGACGGCCCGCTCGAGGTGCTGCAGGTAGGTCAGCCGCATGAACGGCGCCGAACCTTAGCCAACGGCGGCGCAGCGAGCCCAGGCTCCGGCCTTGCGCTGCGCGGCGCGCCGCTGCGCGGTGGCGTAGCGGTCGTGCCGCGCCAGGCGGCCCGAGCCCGCGGCCACGCGCGCCCAGCCGCCGCGGATGAGCAGCAGGCCGAGGTCGCGGCGGGAGCGCGACACGTACGCGCGCCGGCGTCCGCGCCGGTCTCGCGCCGAGACGGCCGGATCGGACACGAGCGCCACGGAGAAGCCGGGCGAGGCCAGCGCGCGCAGGCGCGCCGCGGCGCCCTTCCGGCCGCAGCGGGGCGGCCGCAGCCCGAGGAGGCGGACCGGGACGCGGCGGCCGCCCTTCAGGCGGACGCGGAGCGTGCGGCCGTCGAGCACCCGCAGGACGCGGACGCGCTGCCTGCGAGCCCCGGGGCCGGTTCCCCCGGGCGCGGGCGCGGGCATGGTGCCCGGGGCGCCGCCGCCGGCGCCGGCGCCGGCGTCGCGCGTGCCGTGCTCGAAGGCGCCGGCGTCGGGCGCGCCGTTGCGGGCGTTGCCGGCGGCGTCGGTGGCCGGGTGATCGCTCGGATGCGCGGCGCCGATCGCCGTCGCCCCCGACTTGAGCCGCCAGTCACCGCCGGCCGGGTCGACGAACTGCGAGAACGCCTGTGGGTCGACGCGGTCGTGGGGCCCGCACGCCTTGGTCGTGAACACGTTGTGGGAGTAGGTCAGCCCCTTCTGGCAGCCGCCGTCCCAGCCGCCCACGCCGATGTTGCCGACCGCCCGGCCGCTCTGCACCGCCGTGCCGATCGAGATCGGCTGCTGCCAGACGTTGTTGCGCAGGACCAGGCTGTCGAGCGTGACAAGACTGTGCACGCCCATGGCGTAGTAGGCGGACGCGGCGCCGACGTCGCGCGAGCGCTCGAAGACGTTGTTCTCGAACACGATGTCGCTCGGGTCCTCGTCGGTCGGCATCCGCGTGATGAGCACGTTGAAGACCGCGCAGTTGCTGAAGCGGCTGTTGCGGACCGTGAGCCCCTGGACGCTGGCGACGTAGAAGCACTCCATGTGCACGGCGTTGCTGTCGCGCGTGGCGTCGTGCCAGAGGATCCCGTCGTAGGTGAGCCGCCGGCTGGCCGGCTGCCCGCCGATCATGCTCGCCTTCTCGTTGAAGGCCGGCCCGATGCTCCCGCCCCGCCACAGGAAGTCGCGGGCGTTGTTGATCCAGTGCTTGCTCGTGTGCATGTCGTAGAGCTTCACGCGCTCGACCGGATCGCTCGCGTCCTTGGTCTCGACGCTCAGCCAGTCCGCGACCGCCATGCCGCGAACCACGACGTCGTCCGCGCGCACGGCCAGGCCGGCGAGCCGCACGTCGGCGCCGGGCGCCGCCTTGAACTCGATGTCCGCCCCCGACCGCCCCAGCGCCGGGATCGCCTCGCTGCCGTAGGAGCCGCCCGCGACCTGCACCACGTCGCCCGGCGAGGCGACCCGATACGCCCGCTCGAACGTCCGGCAGGGCGCGGACGCGGTGCACGACCCCGCGTCGGAGCCCGACGGGGACACGTGCAGCGTGGCCGCCTCGGCGGTGGCGATATCGACCAACATCAACGCGCTCACGAGCGCAAGCAGCAGCATTCGCATCAGACGAGCCTCTCCCGGTCTTACATCGGCCAGCCCGGGCCTTTCCTGACCGCGGGACTTCAGGGCACCCCTGCCGGCGGCGCCCGCCAACGCGCGTAGAAGCCGAGGCGCGTCCGTGCCTCGGCGCGGCAACCTATCCGAACCGACCGCCGAGCGCTTCGAGATCGGCTGCCGGCGTCCGAAGTGCCCGCATCCGGAGGTTCCCTAACCGCATGTCCATTGCCCTCGGCAGCGGCCGCCACTAGGTTCTTGCTCGTGAGCAGCCCGCGAGTGGTCTACAGCTTCCCGCACCGCATCGGGGCGGGGCGGATCTGCGAGATCGCGTGGCAGCAGGTCGCCGGCATCGCCGCGGGCGGTGCCGAGGTCAGGGTGTTCCCCGCGTCGGTCCACCGGCCGCTGCCGGAGGACGTCGCCGTCGCGCCGACGCTGGCGCGCGGCAAGTACCGGATCCCCTACCGCGCGATCGGCCATATGCGCGCGTTCCAGCTGCACGATCGGATCGTGGCCCGGCGGCTCCGCAAGCTGGCGGGACAGGTCGACATCGTGCATGCCTGGCCGGTCGGGTCGCTGGAGACGCTGCGCACCGCGCGCCGGCTCGGGATCCCGACCGTCCTCGAGCGCCCGAACGCCCACACGCGGTTCGCGTTCGAGGTGGTCGAGAAGGAGTCCGCACGCCTGGGCATCGAGCTGCCGCCCGGCCACGAGCACGCCTTCGACCAGGCCGTCCTCGACCGCGAGGAGCTGGAGTACGCCACGGCCGACCGGCTGCTGTGCCCCTCCGCGTTCGTCGTGCGGACGTTCCTCGACGAGGGCTTCCCGCCGGACAAGCTCGTCCGTCACCAGTACGGCTACGACGCGGACACGTTCTATCCCGGCCCGCGCGCGGTCGACCACCAGCGCGGGCTCACGGTGCTGTTCGCGGGCCTCGCGGCGGTCAGGAAGGGCCTGCACTTCGCGCTCGAGGCGTGGTTGCGGTCGCCGGCGTCGCGCGACGGGAAGTTCCTGATCGCGGGCGAGGTGCTGCCGGCCTACGGCGAGCTGCTGGCCGACGCGCTCGCCCACCCCAGCGTCGAGGTCCTCGGCCAGCGCAGCGACGTCGCCGACCTCATGCGCCGCAGCGACGTCCTGGTGCTGCCGAGCATCGAGGAGGGGTTCGGCCTCGTCTGCGTCGAGGCGATGGCGACCGGCTGCGTGCCGCTCGTCTCCGACGCGTGCACCGACGTCTGCCGGCACCTGGAGAACGCGATGGTCCATCCGGTCGGCAGCGTCGCCGACCTCGAGGAGCACATCACCACGCTCCACGAAGACCGCCAGCTTCTCGGCCGCCTGCGCGAGGGCTGCCTGCGGACGGCGCCGGAGGTGACCTGGTCGGCGGCCGGCCGGGCCCTGCTGGACGCCTACGAGAGCGTGCTGGGCGAGCGCGAACCGCGCCCCGTCCCGCTTGCGACGTAGCGTCGCGCTCGTCGCCGCGGTCGCGGCCGTCGCCACCGGCGCGACGCTGATCGCCCGGCAGGACGGGGCGGATCAGCAGCAGGCGAGCCGCCTCGAGCAGCCGCGCGACGCGAACCTGTGGGTGGCCACGGACGCCGGCGGGTCGCCGCGACGCTGCGCGACGCCGTGCGGGTTCGACCCCGTGGCCGCCTACGGCTCGATCGACGACGCGTGGGACGCGGCGTCGGACGGCGACGTCATCGCCGTCACGCCGGGGACCTACGAGGCCGAGACGATCACCGGTGACAAGGCGGCGCCGACGTTCGTGCGCGGCGCCGGCGACGCGACCGTGCTCGCCGACCTGCAGACGGACGGCGACCACTTCCACTTCCGGGACCTCACGATCGACACGGGCGACACAGGAGGCGCGCTGGGCTGGACGAACACGGCGAGCGACGTCATCGCCCGCGGCGTGCGCGTCCACGGCGACTACGCCTCCGTCTACTTCTCCTCGTCCGCGAACCGGGTCCACTGGTACGGAGGCGAGCTGGGCACCCCGCGCCGCGACCCGGCGCCCCGCCACTGCGGGCGCGACCGGCAGCCGCTCGAGATCTCCGGCGCCAGGGACGTGATCGTGGACCGGGTCCGCTTCGCCCGCCAGGAGAGCTCAGAGAACGGCGAGAACGGGTGCCCCGCCGGCGACAACTTCCACCTCGAGGTCGTCCGGATCGAGAACGCCGCGCGCGGCGTGACGATCCGCAACAGCCGGTTCGAGGACGGCCAGGGCGCGAACACGAGCGTCATCTACGTCACCTCCTGGGGCGCCGGCTTCCCCACCGGCGTGCTCATCGCCGGCAACTACGTCGGCGTGACCGAGGCGACGACCGGGCCGATCCTCATCGGCGGCCAGGACCTCCCACCCGGCTGTCACGACGTGACGGTCGCCTATAACTCGTTCCGGCAGGGGCCCGGCTCGTTCTCGGGCTGCGCCGGCTTCGCGAACAACCGCTGGCTCGGCAACGTCGGCTGGCGCCAGGCGTTCGGCCCCTGCTACGCCGCCCACATCGGCGACGTGTACCAGGACTCCGCGACACAGGCCTGTCCGGGCGACATGGGCGTGCGGTGGATCACCGGCGCCCGCACGCAGATCGACCGCCTCGGCCTCGACGAGCACATGCGACCCCAGGCCGGCAGCCCGGTGATCGACGCCGCGGAGGTGCCCGGCGAGGACGACCTCTGCACCGCGCCGCTCGGCGACCGCGGCGGAGCCGGCGGCCTCGGCGGCATCGACCTCGACGGGCGCCGGCGCGGCGTCGGCGAGGCCTGCGACGCGGGCGCGTACGAGTTCCACGGCTGAGCTAAACCAACGGACGGGGCCATCGGGCGTCCCTGCGCGTAGCTTGGGCCCATGGGTATCGCACAGCAGTTCCGGAACGCGGCCGACGACGGGCGGACGGACTCCCTCAGCCACCGGCTGCGCGCACGCCGGTTCGAGGAGTCGAGCGTCGCACCGCCCGGCTCGCGCGACCCCTGTCGATCCTCGACGTGGGCGGGACCACCGAGTACTGGGAGGCCCGCGGGTGGGCCGACCGCCCGGGCGTCGAGATCACGCTCGTCAACCTCACGGGCTCCGAGCAGCGCTACGAGAACCTGAAGCCGGTCGTGGGTGACGCGACGAACCTCGACTACGAGGACGGCGCCTTCGACCTCGTGTTCAGCACAGCGTGATCGAGCACCTGTTCACGCTCGAGAACCGCGCGCCATGGCCCAGACGGTGCGGCGGCTCGGCCGCCGTACTGGGTGCAGACGCCGAACTTCTACTTCCCCATCGAGCCGCACTTCCTCGCCCCCGCGTGGCACTGGCTGCCGGTGAGCGCCCGCGTGGCGATCCTGCGCCGGCGCGCGGTCGGGTGGAACGGCCGCTGCCCCGATCCGGAGCACGCCCGCCGCATCGTGAGCGAGCACCGGCTGATGCGGCGCAGCGAGCTCAAGGCGATGTTCCCCGAGGCCACGCTCGTCCCCGAGCGGGTCGCCGGGCTCGTGAAGTCCTG
>CAWJNZ010000003.1:0-472918 GCA_963844405.1 uncultured Solirubrobacteraceae bacterium
GAGACCGGCGAGATCCGCGAGCAGTCCGTCTTCATGGGCGACTTCCCGTGGATGACCGACCGCGGCACGTTCGTCATCAACGGGACCGAGCGCGTCGTCGTCACCCAGCTGGTCCGCTCCCCGGGCGCCTACCTGATGGAGCCCAAGGACGTCGAGAAGCAGGTCTTCGTCGGCAACCTGATGCCGGCCCGCGGCTCGTGGCTCGAGCTGGAGATCGACAAGAAGGGCCGCGTCTACGTCCGCATCGACCGCAAGCGCAAGCTGCCGGTCACCGTGCTCCTGCGCGCGATGGGCTACGCGACCGACGAGGAGATCCTCAAGCTCTTCGACGACTCCCTCTACATCCTCAACACGATCGAGGCGGACACCGACGCCACGAAGAGCGAAGAGGGCGCCCTGATCGAGCTGTTCAAGAAGCAGCGCCCGGGTGAGCCGCCGAGCGTCGAGTCCGCGCGCAGCCTCCTCCACCAGCTGTTCTTCGACCCCAAGCGCTACGACCTCACGCGCGTCGGCCGCTACAAGCTCAACTCGCGCCTCGGCCTCGACATCGACCTCGACACGCGGGTCCTGACCCACGACGACGTCATCGCCCTGGTCAAGGAGCTCGTGACGCTCCCGCGCGCGCTCGGCATGAGCGAGGAGCCCGGCTCGTACACCGACTACGCCGCCGAGGCCCTGAGCCGTCCGCGCGAGGCGGTCGCCGACCGCCTCGACGAGTACGAGCACTTCGGCAACCGCCGTCTGCGCACCGTCGGCGAGCTGATCCAGGAGGCGTTCCGGATCGGCCTCTACCGGATGGAGCGCGTCGTGCGCGAGCGGCTCACCACCGAGGACGCCGACACGATCACGCCGCAGACGATCATCAACATCCGCCCGGTGGTGGCGGCGCTGAAGGAGTTCTTCGGGTCCAGCCAGCTGAGCCAGTTCATGGACCAGACGAACTCGCTGTCGGGCCTCACGCACCGCCGCCGCCTGTCCGCCCTCGGCGCCGGCGGCCTCACGCGCGAGCGCGCGCCGATCGAGGTGCGCGACGTGCACCCGACCCATTACGGCCGCATGTGCCCGATCGAGACGCCGGAGGGCCCGAACATCGGCCTCATGGGCTCGCTCTCGAGCTACGCGACCATCTCCGAGCATGGCTTCGTGACCACGCCCTACCGGGTGGTCAACAAGGGCAAGGTGACCGACGAGATCCTGCACCTGGACGCCAGCCAGGAGCAGGAGAAGCTGATCGCCCAGTCGACGACGCCGCTCGACTCCAGCGGCAAGCTCCAGGAGGAGTCGGTCCTGTGCCGGACGCTGGCCGGCCAGTACGTCAACGTGCCGCCGGACGAGGTCGACCTGATGGACGTCTCGCCCGAGCAGATCTGGTCGGTCGCGACCGCGATGATCCCGTTCCTCGAGCACGACGACGCCAACCGCGCGCTGATGGGCTCGAACATGCAGCGCCAGGCGGTGCCGCTGCTCAAGACCGACGCCCCGCTGATCGGCACCGGCATGGAGCGCCGCGCGGCGCTCGACACCGGTGACGTGCTGATCGCGGGGAACGCCGGCACGATCGAGTTCGTCGACGCGGAGCGGATCTCCGTCACCACCGAAGACGGCGGCCGCGACGAGTACGACCTGCAGAAGTTCATGCGCTCCAACCAGGGGACGCTGATCCACCAGAAGCCGCTGATCGCGAGCGGCCAGGAGGTCGAGGCCGGCGAGGTGCTGGCCGACGGCTCGGCGTCCGACAAGGGCGAGATGGCCCTCGGCAAGAATCTGCTGGTCGCCTTCATGTCCTGGGAGGGCTACAACTTCGAGGACGCGATCATCCTCTCCGAGCGCCTGGTCAAGGACGACGAGCTCACCTCGATCCATATCGAGGAGTACGAGGTCGACGCCCGCACGACCAAGCTCGGCGACGAGGAGATCACGCGCGACATCCCGAACCGCTCCGAGGAGTCGTTGCGCAACCTCGACGACCGCGGCATCGTCCGCATCGGCGCCGAGGTCCAGTCCGGCGACCTGCTGGTCGGCAAGGTCACGCCGAAGGGCGAGACCGAGCTGACGGCCGAGGAGAAGCTGATCCGCGCGATCTTCAAGGAGAAGGCGCGCGAGGTCCGCGACACCTCGCTGAAGGTCCCGCACGGCGAGGGCGGCGTCGTGATCGACGTCAAGACGTTCTCGCGCGCCGCGGGCGACGACCTGTCGCCGGGCGTCAACGACCTCGTGCGCGTGTTCGTGGCCAAGAAGCGCAAGATCGCGGAGGGCGACAAGCTCGCCGGCCGCCACGGCAACAAGGGCGTGATCTCCAAGATCGTCCCCGAGTCCGACATGCCGTTCCTCGAGGACGGCTCGCCGGTCGACGTGATCCTCAACCCGCTCGGCGTGCCCAGCCGCATGAACATCGGCCAGATCCTCGAGACGCACCTCGGGTGGGCCGCGGCCAACGGCTGGTACGACGACGGCACGGACGCGTACAAGAACTCGAAGTCCGACAACGAGCGCGTCTACGTCGCCACCCCGGTGTTCGACGGCGCGACGCTCAAGGACGTCGACCACGCGCTCGTGCAGTGGCAGAAGGAGCACACCGGCGCGATCCGGATGGACGTCGACGAGAAGCGCCGCCCCGGCGAGCGCGCCTCGGGCAAGGTGACGCTGTTCAACGGCCGCAGCGGCGAGCCGTTCGAGAAGCAGGTCACCGTCGGCTACATGTACATCCTGAAGCTGAACCACCTGGTCGACGACAAGATCCACGCGCGCTCGACCGGCCCGTACTCGCTCGTCACCCAGCAGCCGCTGGGCGGCAAGGCGCAGTTCGGCGGCCAGCGCTTCGGCGAGATGGAGGTGTGGGCGCTCGAGGCCTACGGCGCCGCCTACACGCTGCAGGAGATGCTCACCATCAAGTCCGACGACACGGTCGGACGCGTGAAGGCCTATGAGGCGATCGTCAAGGGCGAGAACATCGCCGAGCCGTCGATCCCCGAGTCCTTCAAGGTGCTGTTGAAGGAGATGCAGTCGCTCGCGCTCGACGTCAACGTGGTCTCCGAGGAGGGCACGCGCGCCGAGATGGGCGACGAGGACGACGACCTGCTGCGCGCCGCCGAGGAGCTCGGCATCGACCTCTCGGGCGTGCGCGCCACCGACGGCGGCGGCGAAGAGGCCGCCGACGAGGCCGAGGAGAAGGAGGTCGAGGAGGGCGAAGCGGGCACGACCGAGGACGCCCCCGCGACCGACGCGGAGTACATCGAAGAGGACGCCCCGGAGGGCGTGCCGGAGGACGCCGCCCCGATCGGCGACATCCTGGCCGCCGACGAGGAGTAAGGAAGAACATTGATCGACATCAATAATTTCGACGCGATCGAGATCGGGCTGGCGTCCTCGAAGCAGATCCGGAGCTGGAGCTCCGGCGAGGTCACCAAGCCCGAGACGATCAACTACCGAACCCTGAAGCCCGAGAAGGACGGCTTGTTCTGCGAGCGCATCTTCGGTCCGACCAAGGACTGGGAGTGCTACTGCGGCAAGTACAAGCGCGTCCGCTACAAGGGCATCGTCTGCGAGCGCTGCGGCGTGGAGGTCACGCGCTCCAAGGTGCGCCGTGAGCGTATGGGCCACATCGACCTGGCCGCCCCCGTGAGCCACATCTGGTTCTTCAAGGGCGTGCCGAGCCGGATCGGCTACCTGCTCGACATGGCGCCCAAGGAGCTCGAGAAGGTCCTCTACTTCGCCGCGTCGATCGTGACGTGGGTCGACGAGGAGGCGCGCGCCGCCGACCTCGACGAGCTGCGCACGAAGGTCGACGAGACGCTCGAGGAGTACGCCGGCGAGAAGGAGCAGCGCCTGCTCGAGCTGCGCGAGTCGCTCGAGCGCCGCGAGGAGTACCTGCGCACCGGCTCCCAGGCCGGCTTCACCGACGACGACCACATCTGGGCCGAGCACCTCGACCTCAACCCGAAGAAGCTCGAGGACGACGAGCGCGAGAAGCACCTGAAGGACATGCGCAAGCTGCTCGAGTCCGACATCGCGGACACCGAGGCCTACATCGAGGACGCGATCGAGCGCCTGCGGCAGGTCTGGGAGACCTTCCAGGCCATGGGCCCGAAGGACATCGTCAACGACGAGTCGTTGTTCCGCGAGCTCAAGGAGCGCTTCGGCTCCCCGTACGGCTGGGGCGAGTACTTCCGCGGCGGGATGGGCGCCGAGTCGATCCGCGACCTGCTCGAGCAGGTCGACCTCGACGCCGAGGCCGCCGAACTCGAGGAGCAGATCAAGACCGCCAAGGGCCAGAAGCAGCAGCGCGCGGTCAAGCGCCTGAAGGTCGTCTCCGCCTTCCTGAACTCGTCCAACAAGCCGGACATGATGGTCCTGGAGGCGGTCCCGGTGATCCCGCCGGAGCTGCGCCCGATGGTGCAGCTCGACGGCGGCCGCTTCGCCACCTCGGACCTCAACGACCTCTACCGCCGCGTCATCAACCGCAACAACCGGCTCAAGCGCCTGCTCGACCTCGGCGCGCCGGAGATCATCGTCAACAACGAGAAGCGGATGCTGCAGGAGGCGGTCGACGCGCTGTTCGACAACGGCCGCCGCGGCCGGCCCGTCACGGGCCCGGGCAACCGCGCCCTCAAGTCCTTGAGCGACATGCTCAAGGGCAAGCAGGGCCGCTTCCGCCAGAACCTGCTGGGCAAGCGCGTCGACTACTCGGGCCGCTCGGTCATCGTGTCCGGCCCGTCGCTGCGCCTGCACCAGTGCGGCCTGCCGAAGCTGATGGCGCTCGAGCTGTTCAAGCCGTTCATCATGGCCCGGCTCGTCGAGCGCAAGGCGGTTCAGAACATCAAGGCGGCCAAGAAGATGGTCGACTCGATGATCCCGGAGGTCTGGGACGTGCTCGAGGAGGTCATCCACGAGCACCCGGTGCTGCTCAACCGCGCGCCGACGCTCCACCGCCTGGGCATCCAGGCGTTCGAGCCGGTGCTGGTCGAGGGCAAGGCGATCCAGGTCCACCCGCTGGTCTGCCACGCGTTCAACGCCGACTTCGACGGCGACCAGATGGCGGTCCACCTGCCGCTGTCCGCCGAGGCGCAGGCCGAGGCGCGCGTGCTGATGCTCTCGAGCAACAACATCCTGTCCCCGGCGCACGGCTCGCCGCTGGCGACCCCGACGCAGGACATGGTGCTCGGCACCTACTACCTCACGTACTCGGAGTACGAGGAGTCCGACCTCGAGGGCATGGACCGCGAGAAGGTCAGGCCGCACGTGTTCCGCACCGCGCAGGAGGCGGAGCTCTCCTACGAGCACGGCATGGTCAAGCTCCACGACCTGGCGGAGTTCCGCGCGCCGGGTCGTAAGGGCGGCCACGTGCTCACCACCGTCGGCCGGATCATCTTCAACGACCGCATCGAGCGGGCGCTGGAGGAGGCCCTCGGCGAGGAGTTCGACCGCGAGAACTACCGCTACATCAACAAGACGCTGAAGAAGCGCGACGTCACCTCGTTCGTGGATGAGCTGATCCAGACGTTCGGCGCGCCGGCGATCGCGCTGGTGCTGGACGCCTTCAAGGACCTCGGCTTCCACTACGCCACGCAGGCGGGCGTGACGATCTCCAAGAACGACGTCCTGGTGCCTCCGACCAAGGACGAGATCCTCGCGAAGTACGAGAAGAAGGTCGCCCAGCTCCAGGAGATGTACGAGATGGGCGAGCTCTCGGGCGAGGATCGCCACCGGCTGGTCACCGACTCCTGGAACGACGCCACCGAGGAGGTGGCGAGGGCGATGATCGAGAACATCGAGGGCGCCGACCAGCTGAACTCGATCTACATGATGGCCAACTCCGGCGCCCGCGGATCGTTCAAGCAGATCCGCCAGCTGGCCGGCATGCGCGGCCTGATGGCCAACCCGAAGGGCGAGATCATCGAGCGGCCCGTGAAGGCGAACTTCATGGAGGGCCTCGACGTGATCGAGTACTTCACCTCCACGCACGGCGCCCGCAAGGGCCTCGCCGACACGGCGCTCCGCACGGCGGACTCGGGCTACCTGACCCGCCGCCTGGTGGACGTCGCGCAGGACGTGATCATCCGGATCGAGGACTGCGGCACCGAGGAGTACCTCGACGCGCCGCTGTTCAAGGAGACGGGCGACCCCAACGAGATGCTGATCGGCCGCGTGACGGCCAAGGCGTTCAAGAAGGGCAGCAAGGTGCTCGTCGGCGACGGCGAGGAGATCACGCGCGAGAACCTGGCCGAGGCCGTCGAGGCGATCGGCGCCGACCGCTCGGTGACCGTGGCGGTGCGCTCCGTGCTCAAGTGCGAGGCGACGACCGGCGTGTGCCAGGCGTGCTACGGCCGCTCGCTGGCCACCGGCAAGCCGGCCCAGATCGGCGACGCGGTGGGCATCATCGCGGCCCAGTCGATCGGCGAGCCGGGCACGCAGCTGACCATGCGGACGTTCCACACCGGCGGCGTCGCCGGCGCGGACATCACGCACGGCCTGCCGCGTGTCGTCGAGCTGTTCGAGGCGCGCAAGCCGAAGGGCCTGGCGAAGATCGCCGAGGTCGGCGGCGTCGTCTCGATCGAGGACACCGACAAGTCACGCACCGTCGTCATCACCGACGACGCGGGCGAGGAGCACCGCCACACTTTCCCCCGGCGCACGCGCCTGCACGTGGCCGAGGGCGAGAAGATCGAGCCCGGCACGCAGCTCAACGAGGGCTCCCTGTACCCGCACGAGCTGCTCGCCCTGCGCGGCCGGACGGCGACCGAGGTGTACCTCGTCAAGGAGGTGCAGGAGGTCTACAAGTCCCAGGGCGTCGACATCAACGACAAGCACATCGAGCTGATCGGCCGCCAGATGCTCAAGAAGGTCCGGATCGAGCAGAAGGGCGACACCGACCTGCTGCCCGGCCAGTTCGTGGACCGGCACGAGCTGCGGCGGATCAACGAGAAGGTGAAGGCCGACGGCGGCGAGCAGGCGCAGTTCGAGGAGATCATCCTCGGCATCACGAAGGCGTCGCTGGCCACCGACTCGTTCCTCTCGGCGGCCTCCTTCCAGGAGACCACCAAGGTGCTCACCGACGCGGCGCTGGAGGGCAAGATCGACCGCCTCGCCGGCCTGAAGGAGAACGTGATCATCGGCAAGCTGATCCCGGCCGCCACCGGGCTCAAGCGCTACCGCACGATCGAGATCGAGCCGACCGAGGTGCTGCCGCGCGGCATCGACGACGTCGGCCTGCTCGAGGGCGACGACCTCGCCGCCGAGCTCGGGCTCGAGGACGGCGAGGGCCTGCAGGGCTTCGGCCCGGCCTTCGACACCGCCGAGCTCGACGAGATCAACGCCGGCTTCGGGACGTCGGGCGGCTCGTTCGACGACATCGGGTCGGACCTCGACATCGACGGGGACGCCGACAAGAAGAAGTAGCGGTTGACGGGCTCGCCGCCGTACGCGGCGGCGGGCCCCGCGGGGTTGTTGACCGTCGCTATTCGACGGTTATCAGCCCCGCGGTCGATCCCGCTCCCCTCAATGCCGAAGTTCGCCAGTTTCACCCGGCGGCTTCGTTGCAGAACCCATGCGCAGATCTGCTTGGCTCGCGGCCGCGGCAGCAGCGCTGGCGTTCGCCCCGGCCGCCTTCGCCCATCCCCTGCCCGAGCACGGGCAGCTCACCTTCGCCACGATGGACCCGCTCGCGGCTCCGCTCGGAATCGGCGAGAACGTGTCCTACGTCGGCGGCGACAACGGCTTCACCGGCGGCCATGTGGTCGTCGAGGGCGACCGTCTCTACCTCGGCTCCTACGGCCGCGGCATGCACATCTACGACGTCTCGGACCCGGCCACGCCGCGGCGGATCGGCCAGTACGTCCCGGGCGGCGTGCGCGCCGACGCCCCGCCCGACGCGGCGGTCTTCGGCAAGCGCCAGATCGCGGTGCTGAACGGCACCCGCCGGACCTCGACTCACAGCGCCGTCCCCGGTGACGCGCGGACCGACCGCACCGAGTTCCTCGACGTGACCGATCCGGCGAGCCCGCGGGTGCTGTGGACGTTCGGCCCCGACCAGGTCGACGGCGAGTCGCACAACGGCGACATCGTCGACTCGCGGCGGACGTACTTCCCGTCCGGCGGTGTCGGCGAGCAGGGCCTGCGGATCTACGACCTGCGGCCGCTGCTCGGCAAGCGCCCGGCGGCGCCCCGCAACCTGTTCCGCGGCGACCCGGGGAAGCTGTGGGAGGCGTCGCCGTACCGCGGCGACGAGCCGGTCGGCGCGCCGTTCACGCACACGCATGACATCACGGTCTATCCCGAGCACCCCGTCGAGGGTCTCGGCACGCGCGACATCGCGCTGCTGGCCGAAGGCGGCAACTACACCGGCAACGGCGACACCGGCAGCGTCTTCGTCATCGACGTCACGAACCCGACCGCGCCGGTCGTCCTCAACCGCTGGCTGCACGAGCAGGGTGCGGGCCACCACCCGATCCGCTACCACCACGAGGCGCAGCTGCTCGACGGCGACCCGAGCGTCATGCTCGTGACCGACGAGGACATGCACAACGGCTGCGGCAGCGCCGGCGGCGTGGTCGCGGTCCGGCTGACCCCGGATCTCCAGGGCGCGAGCGAGCTGTCGGAGTGGTTCATCCCGCTCGGCACGCCGGCCCCGGTCTGCTCCGTCCACGTCTTCTCGTCGGAGGGCAGCAAGGTCTACTTCGGCGCCTACAACGCGGGTTTGCAGGTGGTCGACTATGCCGACCCGGCCGCCCCGAAGCGCACCGCCCAGTACATCGCCGAGGGCGCGACCTCCTGGGGAGCCCAGATCCACGAGGGCTACGTCTACGTCGGCGACATGACACGCGGGCTCGACGTCCTGCGCCCGGAGGGCTAGCGCCCGCCGTTCGCCCGCCCCCGCAGCGCGCTGAGGCGCCATCTGATCCCTGATGTGGCTTGGGTTCGGGCCACATCGGGGAAACGGGGAGAGTCACCCGTAGAAAGGATCTTTGGGTGACGTTGAGAAACCGGTCGCTAGTCTGCCCCGCTTCGTCGTGGCTCAAGGGGGAGACCTGAGCGGACGATGACTGGAATGTGCCCGGCCGAGGGGGCCGGGCCTTTCAATGGGGTTTGGAACAAACGTGACGCTGAACATCGGGATCCTGCTGGCGCTGGCATGCGCCGTCGCCACGCAGCTCGGCTTCCTCTACAAGCACCGGGGCGCGAACGCGGCTCCGGAGGTGGACATCCGCCACCCGCTGAAGACGGTCAAGTCCCTGTTCGCCTCCAAGTGGTTCGCCGTCGGCATGGGCGTCGCGCTCGGCGCCTGGCTGCTGCACGTCGCCGCGCTCGCCTTCGCGCCGCTGTCCGTCGTGCAGGCCGTGCTCTCGACCGGCGTCGTCATGCTCGCCGCGCTGGCCGACCGCCTGTTCGGCTTCGAGGTCGGCCGCCGCCAGTGGATCGGCGTGGCCATGACCGCCGTCGGCCTGGTCCTGCTCGTCGTCACGCTCCCGGCGCACTCCGGCGCCCACTCGAGCTACTCGCTCGCCGGCATGCTCGCCTTCGAGGGCGGGATGCTGGCCATCGGCGCCCTGCTCATCTGCGGCCCGCGCGTCGGCGCCCCCGAGCACCACCACGGGATCATGCTCGGCGCCGCCGCCGGCGTTCTGTTCGGCGTCTCCGACGTCGCCATCAAGGCGCTCACCGGCCTCGACGGCCCGCTGGCCATCCTCATCTCGCCCTGGCTCGGCTTCACGATCCTCGCCTCGGTCGTCGCCTTCTACGCCTCGGCCCGCTCGCTCCAGGACGGCGAGGCCGTGCCGGTCATCGCCGCCACCTCGACGGCCGCCAACGTCTCCTGCATCCTCGGCGGCATCCTCGTCTTCGGCGACCCGATGCCGTCCGACACGCTCGGCATCGCCATCCAGGCGCTCGCCTTCACGCTCGTCGTCGCCGCCGCCCTGCTGACGCCGCCGCCGTTGCGCGCGGCCGAGGCGAACGCGCAGCCCGCCTAAGCGCGGCTCCACATACGGCCCAGCACATCGCGCTTGTCGCCGAGCGGCTCAGGACGCTTGGCCCCTAGCTTTCGAGGATCGCGCGGACGACCTGCCCGGGGTCGTCCCACATCGGCACGTGCCCGCAGCCGCGCAGCGTCAGATGCTTCGCCTCCGGCAGGCGCCGGCGCGCCCTCGGCGCTTGGCGGGAGTAGATGAGCAGGCGGTCCTTCTCGCCCCAGGCGATCGTGGTCGGACACGTCGGCACCGGCGCGCGCCAGACGTCGATCGCATCCCGCAGCTCCCAGAAGGCCGCCGCGCGGGCGTAGTTGCGCGACCACTCGGCGATGTCCTCCGGCGGGATGCGCCAGGGCCGGGCCGCCGCGTGCGAGGAGAGGGCCGTGCGTAGCACCGCGCTCCGGGAGATCGGCTCCGCGATCGGCGCCAGCACCCGCGACATCCCTCGCGTGAGCGTGAGCAGCGCCCGCGCGTAGGTCCCCTCGCGACCGGACGCGAAGCCGACCGGCGAGAGCGCGCACACCGACTCAGCGCTCCCCGCGGCGCCCATCGCCAGCGCGACCGCGCCGCCGAGCGAGTTGCCGGCCACGTGCGGACGCTCGAGCCCGAGCGAGGCCGCGAACGCCGCGACGCAGTGCGCAAGGCCGTCGATCGTGTGCGGTCCCTGCGGGGAGTCGCCGAACCCGGGCAGGTCGATCGCCACCACCTCGCGCTCGCGCGCCAGCGCCCCCACCACCGGCCGCCAGACCACCTTGCCCATCCCGAGCCCGTGGAGCAGCAGCAGCGGTGGCCCGGATCCGGCCCGGTAGTGAGAGAGGTCCATACCCGATAGCTTGTCCGAAACGGCGTATGACGATCGACGATCCGTAACACCATGCTGGCCCTGCGCGATCTCCTGCGCGATCTGGATGTCCGGCTCGTGGCCGGCGAGGCCGGCGTCGACAGCGCGGTCCGCTGGGTCCACATCTCGGAGATCGTCGATCCCACGCCGTGGCTGTCCGGCGGCGAGCTGCTGCTCACGACCGGCCTCCAGCTCGAGCGCCCCGAGCTCCAGCGCGAGTACGTCGAGCGGCTCGCCCGCCACGGCCTCTCGGGGCTCGGGTTCGGCACCGGCTTCACCCACATGGCCATGCCCGAGCCGATGGTCGAGGCGGCCGAGGAGCTCGGCTTCCCGCTGTTCGAGGTGCCGTACGAGGTGCCGTTCATCGCCGTCACCGAGAAGGCCTTCACGCACCTCGTCAACGAGCACTACGCCGTCCTCCAGCGCGCGCTCTCCGCGCACGAGCGGCTCGAGCGGATCATCCTCTCCGAGCGCGGGCTCGACGGCGTGGCCGGCGCGCTGGCCTCGCTGATCGGCGGCCCGGCGATCATCTTCGACGCGCGCGGCGAGGTGCTCGCGCGCCGCGCCGGCGGCACCCCGCTGCGCGACGCCGCGGTCGCAGCGCTGGCCGAGGAGCTGCGCGAGCGCGCCCTCGCCGGCGGCCGGCGCGGCTACGCGCCGGGCGGCGAGCTCGCCGGGCGGGCGCTGGCGCTGCCGGTCCCGCGCACGCCCCAGGAGCGCCCCGCGGCCGCCGACGGGCCGGCGCCCCAGGCCTGGCTCGTGGCCGCGAAGGACGGCGGCGCGCTGACCGAGTTCGACCGCCTCACGCTCCACCAGGCCGTGACGATCGTCGCGCTCGAGCTGCTGCGCCGGCGCGTGGCCGACGACACCGAGCGCCGGCTCGCCGGCGACGTCCTCACCGCGATGGTCTCCGGCGACCTCCACGGCGCCGACCTCGCCCGCCGGCTCGAGCCGTTCGGCCTGCGCGAGCGGGCCGCCGCGCTCGTCCTCGCCCCGCCGCGCTCGCTCAAGGCCGCGACCGAGGACGCGCTCGCCCGCGCGCTCAGGGACGAGGCGCCGGCCGGTCTGGCCGCCGGCACCGGCCGCTTCTCGTGCGCCCTGGTCGGCCCGGCGCGCGGCACCAGCGACGAGGAGCTGTTCGCCCTGGCCGAGCGCATGCGCGCGCGGGTCGCGGTCGAGGTCGGCGCCGAGCTGGGCGCCGGCGCGGGCCGCATCGTGCCGGTCGGCGACCTGCGCCGGGCCTTCCACGAGGCGCGCTGCGCGCTCGAGGCGCGGGCGCTCGACGCCAACGGCGCCGCCCCCGGGCTGGCCACCTACCGCGACCTCGGCTCCTTCCAGCTGCTGCTCTCGCTCCAGGACGACGAGGCGCTGCGCATGTTCTGCGACTCGATCCTCGACCCGATCGAGGAGGGCGAGGGCGCGTACGGCGGCGAGCTCATGCGCTCGCTCGAGGCCTTCATCGAGTGCAACGGCCAGTGGGAGCGCGCCGCGCGCCAGTTGTACTGTCACCGCCACACCTTGCGCTACCGGATCCGGCGGGTAGAGGAGCTCACCGGCCGCTCGCTGGACTCCGCGCGCGATCGGATCGATTTCTGGCTGGCCCTTCGCGGGCGCGAACTTACGAAAGGAACCGCGTGATCGTTGGCGTCCCCACCGAGATCAAGACCGACGAGTACCGAGTCGCGCTCACGCCGTCGGGCGTCCGCGAGCTCGTCGAGCGCGACCACGAGGTCGTGGTCCAGGCCGGCGCCGGCGAGGGGTCCGCGATCTCGGACGAGGACTACAGCTCGCAGGGGGCCCGCATCCTCCCCGACGCCGACGCGGTGTTCGGCGAGGCCGACATGATCGTCAAGGTCAAGGAGCCGCAGCCGGAGGAGGTGCAGAAGCTCGAGCCCCGCCACCTGCTCTTCACGTACCTGCACCTGGCGCCGGACCCCGACCTGACCCGCGGGCTCGTGGAGTCGGGGGCGACCGCGGTCGCCTACGAGACGGTCGAGGACACGCGCGGGCGGCTCCCGCTGCTCGCCCCGATGAGCGAGGTGGCGGGCAAGATCGCCACCCAGGCGGGTGCCTTCATGCTCGAGAAGCCGCTCGGCGGCCGCGGCATCCTGCTCGGCGGCGTGCCCGGCGTGGCGGCCGCCAAGGTGATGATCATCGGCGGCGGCGTGGTCGGCATGAACGCGGCGTTCATCGCGCTCGGCATGGAGGCCACGGTCTACGTCTTCGACCGCAACATCGACCGCCTGCGCGAGCTCGACATCGCCTTCGGCGGCCGCGCCGACACCTGCTACGCGTCGACACTCGACATCGAGAAGATGCTGCCCGAGGCCGACCTGGTGATCGGCGCCGTGCTCGTGCACGGGGCGAAGGCGCCGTACGTGGTGCGGCGCGACCAGCTCAAGCTGATGAAGCGCAACGCCGTGCTCGTCGACGTCTCGATCGACCAGGGCGGCTGCTTCGAGACCTCGCGGCCGACCACCCACAGCGATCCGACCTACGAGGTCGACGGCGTCACCCACTACTGCGTGGCGAACATGCCGGGCGCCGTGCCGATCACCTCCACCTACGCGCTGACCAACGCGACCCTGCCCTACGTGCTCCAGCTGGCCGACGCCGGGCCGGAGCGCGCGGCGCAGGAGAACCCCGGGCTGGCGAAGGGCTTCAACGTCGTGGCGGGCAAGGTGACCTACCAGCCGGTCGCCGAGGCGACCGGCCAGGCGTACGTGGAGCTCTCGGACGCCCTCGGAGCCACGGCTTAGCCACTGCTACCCTTTCGCGCCGTATGCCCACGACTTCCCAGCTGGTCCGCAAGGGCCGGAACCCGAAGACGAAGAAGCTGGCCACGCCGGGCCTGAAGTCCGGCAAGGGCCGCAAGAAGAAGGTGGCCGCCCCGCAGCGGCGCGGCGTGTGCACGCGCGTGTACACCACCACGCCGAAGAAGCCGAACTCGGCGCTGCGCAAGGTCGCCCGCGTCCGTCTGACGAACCAGATGGAAGTCACGACGTACATCCCCGGCGAGGGCCACAACCTGCAGGAGCACTCCGTGGTGCTCGTGCGCGGCGGCCGCGTCAAGGATCTCCCGGGCGTGCGCTACAAGGTCATCCGCGGCACGCTGGACGCCGCCGGGGTCTCGGACCGCAAGAAGGCGCGGTCCCAGTACGGCGTGAAGGCGAAGTAATGCCTCGCCGCGCCGCCGCCACCAAGCGTCCGGTCGACCCGGATCCCGTCCACCGCTCCAAGCTCGTCTCGCAGGTGATCAATCGCGTGATGCTGGACGGCAAGAAGTCCAAGGCCGAGCGCATCGTCTACGACGCGCTGGCGATCCTGTCCGAGCGCACGGGCAAGGACCCGGTCGAGGCGCTGGAGATCTCGATCAAGGCGCTCACGCCGGTGCTCGAGGTCAAGTCCCGCCGCGTCGGCGGCGCGACCTACCAGGTGCCCGTCGAGGTGCCGCCCACGCGCGCGCGCACCCTCGCCGTCCGCTGGCTCGTCGAGTTCGCCCGCAACCGGCGCGAGAAGTCGATGGCCCAGCGGCTCGCCAACGAGCTGCTCGACGCCCAGTCGCAGCAGGGCGCCGCGTACAAGCGCAAGGACGACGTGTTCCGCATGGCGCAGGCCAACAAGGCCTTTGCGCACTATCGCTGGTAGCGATCCCGTCGGCGGGGTAGTAGTCCCGCGATGAGGGCGATCGCGGTCAGCGAGTGGGGCGGGCGGGACAAGCTCGAGCTGATCGAGCACGACGTCCCGCCGACCGCTCCTGACGGCGTCCTGGTGCGGGTCAAGGCGGCGGGGGTCAACCCCGTCGACTTCAAGATCCGCGGCGGCTACATGGCGCAGAAGCTGCCGTTCCACTTCCCCGTCATCCTCGGCTGGGACGTCGCCGGGGTGGTCGAGGAGGTCGGGGCGGCGGTGACCTGGTTCCGGCCGGGCGACGACGTCTACGGCTACATCCGCCGCCACCACCTGCAGTACGGGACCTACGCCGAGTACGCGACGGCGCCGGAGGGCTTCTTCGCCCACATGCCGCCCGAGCTCTCGTTCGAAGAGGCGGCGGCGCTACCGCTCTCGGCCCTCACCGCCCACCAGGCGCTCGAGGCGCTGGGCCTGCGCGGCGGCGAGTCGCTGTTCCTCGGCGGCGGCGCCGGCGGCGTCGGCCACGTCGCCACCCAGCTCGCGGTCGCCCGCGGCGCGCGCGTGATCGCCACCGCCTCCGAGCGCAACCACGACTTCCTGCGCGGGCTGGGGGCCGAGCCGCTCGACTACGACGCCGACAACCTCCCCGCGCGCGTGCGCGACCTGCTGGCCGACTCCGGCGCCGACGCCGCCATGGACCTGTTCGGCGGCGACGCCCGCGAACAGGCCTTCGCCGCCCTGCGTCCCGGCGGCCGGCTCGTCTCGGTCGCCCAGCCGCCGCCGAAGCCGCGCGAGGGCCACCACGAGGTCAGCTACATCTTCGTGCGCCCGAGCGGCTACGACCTCGGCGAGCACATCACGCCGCTGGTCGCCGAGGGCAGCCTGCGACCGCACGTCGAGGCCACGTACCCGCTCGAGCGCGCCGCCGAGGCGCACGAGCGGATCGAGGAGGGTCACGTGCGCGGCAAGCTGGTCCTCACCGTCGACGGCTGACCGAGCAGGAGCGTCGCCACGGCGCCGATCAGCGCGAGCGCGGCGCCGAGCGACTCGAGGTAGAAGCCGACCGCCGGCCGCGCCTCAGCGAGGTCGTAGGTCCGCCCGATCAGGCCGGTGTCGTCGAGCACCGGCAGGTCGACGAGCAGGACGATCGCGCACGCTGCCGCCGAGAGCACCACCAGCGCCACGGCGGCCGGCCGCGCGCCGCGCACGACGGCGCCGTACGAGAACACGAGGATGGCCACGCCGATGATGCCCAGCGCGTAGCCGTGCAAGCCGCCTCCCGTCTCCGTCCCGCCCGGCGGGACGACGGTCACGGCGCGGATCTCGCGCACCGTCACGAACTCCGCCACGATCAGCAGCAGGGCGCCCGCCACGAGCGGCACGAGGGGTGCGGAGCGGGGCACGAGGCGGATGCTATTCTCGTATGCCGCTGCGGCGCGCTGGTTCGCTGCCGTGGCACGCCTCAGCGGGCAAAGGAACCTTCACATGGAGAGCCGAGAGACATAGCCCACATCTCCGGGCCGACCTCCGTGTGAACCACCTGGGCCCGATAGGGCCCGTTTTTTTGCCCGCATAGCGGGAACACCGCGAAGAAGCCGCAAGACGCAGACGATCGAAAGACCTTTTCCATGCCGCGCAAGTTCAGCCTCGAGAAGACCCGCAACATCGGGATCATGGCCCACATCGACGCGGGCAAGACGACGACGACCGAGCGCATCCTCTACTACACCGGTCGGTCCCACAAGATGGGCGAGGTCCACGAGGGCGCCGCCACGATGGACTGGATGGAGCAGGAGCAGGAGCGCGGCATCACGATCACGTCGGCCGCCACCACCTGCGAGTGGGCCGATCATCGGATCAACATCATCGACACGCCGGGCCACGTCGACTTCACCGTCGAGGTCGAGCGCTCGCTGCGCGTGCTCGACGGCGCGATCGCGCTGTTCGACTCCGTCGCCGGCGTCGAGCCGCAGTCCGAGACGGTGTGGCGCCAGGCCGACAAGTACCACGTCCCCCGCATCGCGTACATCAACAAGATGGACCGCATCGGCGCGGACTTCGACAAGGGCATCCAGACGATGATCGACCGGCTCGGCGCGCACCCCGTGCCGATCCAGCTGCCGATCGGCGCCGAGTCCGAGTTCAAGGGCATCGTCGACCTCATCAACATGAAGGCGATCGTCTACAAGGACGAGCTCGGCAAGGACGTCGTGATCGAGGACATCCCGGCCGATCTCGCCGACGACGCGCAGATCGCCCGCGAGCACCTGCTCGAGGAGCTCTCGCACTACGACGACGAGCTGCTCGAGATGATCCTCGAGGAGGCCGAGATCCCGAAGGAGCGCCTGGTCAAGGCGATCCGCAAGGCGACGCTCGCCATCAAGATGACGCCGGTGCTGTGCGGCTCGTCCTTCAAGAACAAGGGCGTGCAGCCGCTGCTCGACGCCGTGCTCGACTTCCTGCCGAGCCCGCTGGACGTGCCGGCCGTCGAGGGCCACGAGCCGGTCAAGGGCTCCGACGAGGATCGCGAGGCCGTCCGCAACGCGTCCGACGACGAGCCCTTCTCCGCGCTCGCCTTCAAGATCATGGCCGACCCCTACGTCGGCAAGCTCACCTACTTCCGCGTCTACTCGGGCAAGCTCGAGGCCGGCTCGCGCGTGCTCAACGTAAGCACGGGCCGCACCGAGCGCATCGGGCGGATCCTGATGATGCACGCCAACGACCGGGAGGACGTGCCCGAGGTCTACGCGGGCGACATCGCGGCCGCCGTCGGCATCAAGCAGGTCGTGACCGGCGACACGCTGGCCGCGCCCGACAAGCCGATCCGCCTCGAGACGATCGTGTTCCCCGAGCCGGTGATCTCGGTCGCCATCGAGCCGAAGACCAAGAGCGACCAGGAGAAGATGTCGGTCGCGCTCGGCCGGCTCGCCGAGGAGGACCCGACCTTCCAGGTGCGCACGAACGAGGAGAGCGGCCAGACCGAGATCTCCGGCATGGGCGAGCTGCACCTCGAGGTGCTGGTCGACCGCATGCTGCGCGAGTACAAGGTCGACGCCAACGTCGGCCGCCCGCAGGTC
This sequence comes from uncultured Solirubrobacteraceae bacterium, assembly GCA_963844405.1. Lineage (GTDB taxonomy): Bacteria > Actinomycetota > Thermoleophilia > Solirubrobacterales > Solirubrobacteraceae > DASSUW01. Next base: position 17,514 of record CAWJNZ010000003.1, read on the forward strand.
TCCTACCGCGAGACCGTGCGCGGCACCGCGGAGAAGGTCGAGGGCCGCTTCGTGCGCCAGACCGGCGGCTCGGGCCAGTACGGCATCGTCTACATCAACATCGAGCCGGCTCCCGGCGAGGGCTTCGACTTCGTGAACAAGATCAGGGGCGGGTCGATCCCGACCGAGTTCATCCCGGCCGTCGAGAAGGGCGTCGAGGAGGCGCTCGAGAACGGCGTCCGCGCCGGCTTCCCGATGGTCGACGTGCGCGTGACGCTCACGGACGGCAAGTACCACGACACGGACTCATCGGAGATCGCCTTCAAGGTCGCGGGCTCGCTCGCGCTACAGGAGGCGGCCAAGCGCGCCAAGCCGGTGCTGCTCGAGCCCGTCTTCGCCGTCGAGGTCGTGACGCCGGAGGAGTACATGGGCGACGTGATCGGCGACCTCAATCGCCGTCGCGGCCGCGTGCACGGGATGGAGCCGCGCGGCAACGCGCAGGTCGTGACCGCCCACGTCCCGCTCAGCGAGATGTTCGGCTACGCGACGGACGTGCGCTCCATGACCCAGGGACGGGCGACCTACACGATGCAGTTCGACAGCTACGAGGAAGTGCCGCCGAACATCGCCGAAAAGGTGGTTGAGGCGCGCACCGGTGAGCCGGTTCCCGCGTGAACGCGGTAACCTGCACGGGTTCGCCTACACACGGATTTCCAGCGAGACTTAGAGAGGACTTAGCAAAGTGGCGAAGGAGAAGTTCGAGCGGGACAAGCCGCATGTCAATGTCGGCACCATCGGTCACATCGACCACGGCAAGACGACGCTGACGGCGGCGATCACCAAGGTGCTCTCCGAGAAGTACGGCGGTCAGGCCCGCTCCTTCGACGAGATCGACAACGCGCCCGAGGAGAAGGCGCGCGGCATCACGATCGCGACTTCTCACGTCGAGTACGAGACCGACAACCGCCACTACGCCCACGTCGACTGCCCGGGCCACGCGGACTACGTGAAGAACATGATCACGGGCGCCGCGCAGATGGACGGCGCGATCCTCGTGGTCTCGGCGGCGGACGGCCCGATGCCGCAGACGCGCGAGCACATCCTGCTCGCCCGTCAGGTCGGCGTGCCGTACATCGTCGTGTTCCTCAACAAGGCGGACATGGTCGACGACGAGGAGCTCCTCGAGCTCGTCGAGGTCGAGGTCCGCGACCTCCTCAACGAGTACGAGTTCCCGGGCGACGACATCCCCTTCGTGATCGGCTCGGCGCTGAAGGCGCTGGACGGCGACGAGGAGTCCGTCCAGAAGATCGTCGACCTCGCCGAGCAGCTGGACACCTACATCCCCGAGCCCGAGCGCGACCTCGACAAGCCGTTCCTGATGCCGGTGGAGGACGTCTTCTCGATCACCGGCCGCGGCACCGTTGCGACCGGCCGCATCGAGCAGGGCATCGTCAACACCGGCGACACGGTCGAGATCGTCGGCATCCACGAGCAGACCTCGAACACGGTGGTCACGGGCGTGGAGATGTTCCGCAAGATCCTCGACCAGGGCCAGGCCGGCGACAACGTCGGCTGCCTGCTCCGCGGCATCAAGCGCGAGGAGATCGAGCGCGGCCAGGTGCTCTGCAAGCCCGGCTCGATCACCCCGCACACCAAGTTCAAGGCCGAGGTGTACGTCCTCAAGAAGGAAGAGGGCGGCCGCCACACTCCGTTCTTCAACGGGTACCGGCCCCAGTTCTACTTCCGGACCACGGATGTGACCGGCGTCGCCAACCTGCCCGAGGGCACGGAGATGGTCATGCCGGGCGACAACATCCAGATGGAGGTCGAGCTGATCCAGCCCATCGCCATGGACGCCGGCCTGCGCTTCGCGATTCGCGAGGGCGGCAGGACGGTCGGCTCGGGCGTCGTCACCGAGATCGTCAAGTAGCTCAAACGGGGGGCTCCGCCCCCCGTTGGCCCCCCGGAACGACCTAGGTTCCGGATGGGGAAGGAAGTCGACAGATACGACCTATGGGGGCGGGCCCCACGCCCGGGGCTCGCCCTCAGTGCGCGCCGAGACCGACTCACCGCGCGCAGAAACCCATCAGAACCTCACCACCTGAACCGGACAGAAATTGGCAGCCGTAGCCCAAAACAAGATCCGCATCCGCCTCAAGGCCTACGACTCGTCGGCCATCGAGACGGCGGCCAAGGAGATCGTGGAGACCGCCACGCGGACGGGCGCGACCGTGTCCGGACCGGTGCCGCTCCCGACCGAGAAGAACGTCTACGCGGTGATCAAGTCGCCGTTCAAGGACAAGGACGCGCAGGAGCACTTCGAGATCCGCACGCACAAGCGGTTGATCGACATCCACCAGCCCACCCCGAAGACCGTCGACTCGCTGCAGCGGCTGGACCACCTGCCCGCCGGCGTCGACATCGAGATCAGGTTGGCGTTCGGCTGATGCCCGCGATCCTCGCCAAGAAGCTGGGGATGACCCAGCGCTTCACCGAGGAGGGCCGCGTCGAGCGCGTGACCGTGCTCGAGGCGGGGCCCTGTCCGGTGATCGCGATCCGGACGAACGACGCCGACGGCTACGAGGCCGTCCAGCTCGGCTTCGGCGCCGTGCGCGAGAAGGCGCTCACGAAGGGCGAGCTCGGGCACCTCAAGAAGGCCGGCGCGCCGCCGCTGCGCACGCTCGTGGAGTTCCGCGACGAGGTCGGCGAGCTCACGATGGGCGACACCGTGACCGTCGAGAACTTCGAGGTCGGCCAGCGCGTCAAGGTGGCCGGCGTCGGCAAGGGCAAGGGCTTCGCGGGCACGATCAAGCGCCACAACTTCCACGCCGGTCCGAAGTCGCACGGCTCGCACAACGTGCGCGCGCCGGGCTCGATCGGCGCCTCGGCGACGCCCTCGCGCGTGTTCAAGGGCATCCGCGGCCCGGGCCGCATGGGCGGCAAGCGCGTCACCCAGAAGGGCCTGACCATCGTCGAGCTGATCCCCGACCGGCACCTGATGCTGGTCCGCGGCTCCGTGCCGGGGCCCAAGGGCGGGACCGTGGAGGTGCGCACGGATGCCTGACGCTCCCTTCCTCGGCTCGACCAAGAAGCTGACGCTCGACGACGCGGTGTTCGGCGCCGAGTTCAACGGCCCGCTCGTCCACGAGGTCGTGCTCGCTGAGCTGGCCGCGCGCCGGCGGGGCACGCACGCCACGAAGAGCCGCGCCATGGTGCGCGGCGGCGGCGCGAAGCCGTGGCGGCAGAAGGGCACCGGCCGCGCCCGCCAGGGCTCGATCCGGGCGCCGCACTTCGCCGGCGGCGGCGTCGTGTTCGGCCCGACCCCGCGCAAGTACACGGTCAAGGTCAACCGCAAGGCGCGGCGCGCCGCGCTGCGCTGCGCGCTCTCGATCCACGCCGACCGCGGCTCGATCTTCGGGCTCGACGCCACGGGCTTCGACGCTCCGTCGACGAAGCAGGCGGCCGACCTGATCGCCGAACGCCGCGGCGGCTCGGTGCTCGTCGTGGTGTCCGGCGCCGAGGAGTCGGCGGCCTTCAAGTCGTTCCGCAACATCGCGGGCGTCAACGTGCTCGCGGCCGAGGACGCCGGGGTTGCCGACATCGTCGGTGCCGCCACCGTCGTCTTCAGCCAGGACGCGCTGGACTCCGTGGTCGCGAGGGCGATTAAGACCAAGGAGGCGGTGGCCTGATGGACGCCAGCCAGGTGATCATCCGACCCGTCGTCTCCGAGAAGTCCTACGCGCTGGCGACGGTCGGCAAGTACACGTTCCGCGTCCACCCGGACGCGCACAAGACGCAGATCAAGCAGGCGATCGAGCAGCTGTTCGGCGTCGGCGTGCTCGACGTGCGGACCGCCGCGGTGCCGTCGAAGCCCAAGCGGCGCGGCTACACCTCCGGCCGCACGCGTGCGTGGAAGAAGGCCGTCGTGCAGGTCCGCGAGGGCGAGACGATCCCGATCTTCCAGGGCCTGGAGGCTGAGCTGTAATGCCGATCCGCAAGCCCAAGCCGACGTCCCCGGGCCGGCGTTTCGTCACGTATCCCGACTTCTCGGAGATCACGAAGACCGAGCCGGAGAAGAGCCTCGTCGAGGGTCTCAAGAAGTCGGGCGGCCGCAACTCCCATGGCCGCAAGACGTCGCGCCACCGCGGCGGCGGCGCCAAGCGCCTGTACCGGAAGGTCGACTTCAAGCGCTTGCGCAAGGACGGCGTGCCCGCCCGCGTCGCCGCCATCGAGTACGACCCCAACCGGTCGGCCTACATCGCGCTGCTGCACTACGTCGACGGCGAGAAGAGCTACATCCTCGCGCCCAACCGGCTGCGCGTGGGCATGACGGTCATGTCCGGCCCCGGGTCGGACATCACGGTCGGCAACGCGATGCCGCTGTCGCTGATGCCGGTCGGCACCGTGGTCCACAACGTGGAGCTCCAGCCCGGTCGCGGCGGCCAGCTCGGCCGCTCGGCGGGCGTCGGCATCCAGCTGATGGCGAAGGAGGGCGGCATGGCCACCCTCCGCCTGCCGTCCGGTGAGATGCGCATGGTGCAGGTCACGTGCCGCGCGACGGTCGGCGTGGTCGGCAACGCCGACCACCAGAACGTCACCGTCGGCAAGGCCGGTCGCAAGCGCCACATGGGCGTGCGCCCGCAGACGCGCGGCACAGCCATGAACCCGGTCGACCATCCGCACGGCGGCGGCGAGGGCGCCACGCCGCTGGGCAACCATCCGCAGACGCCCTGGGGCGTGCCGACCATCGGCTATCGCACGCGCAAGAAGGGCAAGCAGTCCGATCGTTACATCGTCCGCGGCCGTCGTCGCGGCAAGAAGGGTGGCCGCTGATGAGCCGTTCCTCCAAGAAGGGGCCGTGGGTCGAGGAGCGCCTGATGCAGCGCGTCGAGTCCATGAACGCCTCGAACTCGAAGCAGATGATCCGCACCTGGTCGCGGACGTCGACGATCTTCCCCGAGATGGTGGGCCACACCATCGCCGTCCACGACGGCCGCAAGCACGTGCCCGTGTTCGTGTCGGAGTCGATGGTCGGCCACAAGCTCGGCGAGTTCGCGCCGACCCGCACCTACCGCGGGCATGACTCCAAGGGCAAGGTGCGATGAGCCCCACCACCCCTGGCGATCCGCAGAAGGGCAAGGTCGACGAGGCCAAGGTCGAGGAGGAGGCCAAGGAGACGAAGGCCGTCTCCGAGGATCCCGGCGCCCAGCCGGAGCCCACGGCCAAGCCCAAGAAGGCCAAGGCGAAGTCGAAGGCCAAGGCGAAGCCCGCCGCCGCCGACGAGACCGGCGTCGACAAGGCCGCTGCCGCCGAGACCGAGGCCAAGCCCAAGAAGGCAAAGGTCAAGCCGTCCGAGCGCAACCCGGAGGGCACCAAGCCCGAGGGAACGAGGGCCAAGCGGGCCGCCGCAGCCGCGGAGGGCGACGTCAAGGAGGCCGCCGCCAAGCAGCCGGCCAAGCGCGATCGCCGGCGCCGCCCCGAGCCGGGCGTGCTCGTGCGCGCGCAGGCCAAGTACGTGCGCACCTCCGCCCGCAAGGCGCGGCTGGTCTGCGACCACATCCGCGGCAAGGACGTCGCCGAGGCCCGCGCCATCCTCGCCTACACGCCGCGCGCCGCGGCCAAGGCGTGGATCAAGCTGCTGGAGTCGGCGGTCGCCAACGCCGAGCACAACCACGAACTGGTCGGTGAGGACCTGCGGATCGCCGCCGTCCACGCCGACGAGGGGCCGACGCTGAAGCGCTACCGGCCGCGCGCCATGGGCCGCGCCACGCGCATCCGCAAGCGCACCTCGCACCTGACCATCACCCTCACCCCGAAGGAGTCCTGAACCGCATGGGTCAGAAGGTCCATCCCGAGGCCATGCGCGTGGGCTACATCCACGACTGGAAGTCGAACTGGTTCTCCGAGAAGAACTTCTCCGACTTCCTGATCGAGGACGTCCGGATCCGGGACCACATCACGAACAAGCTCGCGCACGCCGGCCTGTCGGACATCACGATCCGCAAGGACGCCGCTGAGGTGGAGGTCAACATCCACACCGCGCGGCCGGGCATCGTGATCGGCAAGTCCGGCTCCGAGGTCGACGCCCTGCGGCGCGACCTGCACAAGCTCACGGGCAAGGCCATCAAGGTCAACATCCTCGAGATCAAGCGCCCGGAGCTCGACGCGAAGCTCGTCGCGCAGTCGATCGCCGAGCAGCTGCAGAACCGCGTGGCGTTCCGCCGCGCGATGAAGCGCGCCCTGACGAGCGCCATGCGCTCGGGCGCCAAGGGCTGCAAGATCCAGGTCGGCGGCCGCCTCGGCGGCGCCGAGATGGCGCGCTCCGAGTCCTACTCGGACGGCCGCGTCCCTCTGCACACGCTGCGCGCGGACATCGACTACGGCTTCTACGAGGCCCGCACGACGTTCGGCCGCATCGGCGTCAAGTGCTGGATCAACAAGGGCGAGATCATGCCCGCCGGCTACACCGGCCAGGATCTCACCTCGCTCGACGAGCCCCCGGGGCGCGGCGACGAGGGCGGCGACGATCGCCGGCGCGGGCGCGGCGGCCGTGACGGCCGCGGGCGCGGCGACGGTCGCGGCGGTGGCCGTGGCGGTCGCGGTGGCGGCGGTGGCGGTGGGGCGGCGGCGGTGGTGGCGGCGGCGGCCGCGGCGGAGGCCGTGGCGGCGGAGGCCGGGGCGGCGGAGGCCGCGGCGGCCCGCGTCCCGACCTGAGCGGAGGGATCAGCCGATGAGCCGCCCGACCGATCGAATCGGCGGAGGCGCGCGCTGATGCTGTCGCCGAAGCGAGTCAAGTTCCGCAAGCAGCACCGCGGCCGGCGCGCCGGGTTCTCGCGCGGTCAGCAGACCGTCGAGTTCGGCGAGTACGGGCTGAAGGCGCTCGAGAACGGCTGGCTCACCAACCGCCAGATCGAGGCCGCTCGTATCGCCATGACGCGCAAGATCAAGCGTGGCGGCAAGGTGTGGATCAACGTGTTCCCGGACAAGCCCTTTACGAAGAAGCCGGCCGAGACCCGCATGGGCTCCGGCAAGGGCAACCCGGAGGGCTGGGTCGCCGTCGTCAAGCCCGGCCGCGTGATGTTCGAGCTGTCCGGCGTGCCGGAGCCGCTCGCCCGCGAGGCGATGCGCCTGGCCGGCCACAAGCTGCCCGTGAAGACCAAGTTCGTGATGCGCGAGGACGGCCACTGATGCGTGCCGCCGACCTCCGTGACATGCCCGACGGCGCCCTGCGCGACCACATCGCGACGACCCGTCGCGACGTGTTCGGCCTGCGCATGCAGCACGCCACCGGCGAGCTGGACAACACGGCGCGGCTGCGCGGTGCCAAGCGCGAGCTCGCGCGGGCGCTGACCGTCGCCCGCCAGCGCGGCGTCGACCCGAACGTGAAGACCCGAGCGCCTGAGCGCAGTGAGGCCGATGATGGCTGAGAAGAACGAAGAGACCCCCCAGGTAGACCGGCCGGACGCCGGGCCCCGCCAGGGCGCGGGGCCGGACGCCCCGCCGAGCAACCTGAATGAAGAAGTCGAGCAGGCCGCGGCCGGCGAGACGCCCCGTCGAGGCGCCCGAGGCTACGGCCGACGAGGCTCCGGCGGCCGCGGCCGACGAGGCTCCGGCGGCGGCGGCGGCCGACGAGCCGGCGGCCGATGTTCCCGCGAAGTCGAAGCCCGCGCCGAAGTCCGGGCCGAGCCGCCGCGAGAAGCTCGAGGCCAAGCGCGCCGACCGCCAGGCGGCTCGTGGCCGCCGCAAGCCGCGCACGCCCGAGGAGCGCGAGGCCGAGCGCCGCGAGCGCCGGGCCGCGCTGGCCAAGCAGCGCCGCGCGTACCGCGAGAAGCAGAAGACCAAGCGCGCCGAGGGGCGCGAGGCGGCCCCGCCGCGCGCGCCCGACCACGCGCCCGAGCACGGCCCGGGCCGGGCGAAGGTGCGCCAGGGCGTCGTCGTCTCCGACAAGGGCGAGAAGACGATCACCGTGGCGATCGACGTGGTGAAGCGCCACAAGCGCTACCACAAGATCATGCGCTCGACGGTCAAGCTCTACGCGCACGACGAGCGCAACGACGCCCACGAGGGCGACACCGTCCGCGTTCAGGAGTGCCGGCCGATGTCGCGCAGCAAGCGCTGGCGGCTGCTCGAAGTGCTGGAGCGTGCCAAGTGATCCAGAACGAGACCCGCCTCAAGGTGGCCGACAACACCGGCGCGCGCGAGATCCTCTGCATCCGCGTGATGGGCGGCTCGCGCCGCCGCTACGCGGGCGTGGGCGACATCATCACCGCCACGGTCAAGCAGGCCAACCCGCAGGGCTCGGTCAAGAAGGGCGAGGTCGTCAAGGCGGTCGTCGTGCGCACGAAGAAGGAGTTCGGGCGCGACGACGGCACCTACATCGCCTTCGACGAGAACGCGGCCGTGATCATCGACGCCGCCAACAACCCGCGCGGCACGCGCATCTTCGGGCCGGTGGCCCGCGAGCTGCGCGACGGCGGGTTCATGAAGATCGTCTCGCTCGCCCCGGAGGTGCTCTGATGCGCATCCGCACGATGCGTACCGTCGGCCCCCGAAGGGGGGCTGTTCGATGAGGATTCGAACGGACGATCAGGTGGTCGTTCTGGCCGGTAAGGACAAGGGCAAGACCGGCAAGGTCATCCGCACCGATCCGAAGAAGGACCGCGTGTTCGTGGAGGGCCTGAACATGGTCAAGCGCCACCAGCGGCCGATCCCCGGCCGCCAGAACATGCCGGTCGGCGTGATCGAGAAGGAGGGTCCGATCCACGTCTCCAACGTGGCGATCGTCGACCCCAAGGACCACAAGCCGACGCGGATCGGCATCACGCGCGACGACGAGGGTCGGCGCAAGCGGGTGTCGCGCCGCACGGGCTCGGAGCTGGACTGACATGGCACGACTCAAGGACCGCTACAACGACGAGATCCGCGCCGCGCTGGTGCGCAAGTTCGGCTACAGCTCGGTCATGCAGGCCCCCAAGCTCGAGAAGGTCACGCTCAACATGGGCGTCGGCGAGGCCAAGCAGGACTCGAAGATGCTCGAGGCCGCGCAGGAGCAGCTGGCGACGATCGCCGGCCAGAAGCCGAACATCCGCCGCGCCCGCAAGTCCGTCGCCGCCTTCAAGCTGCGCGAGGGCATGCCGGTCGGCCTCTCGGTGACGCTGCGCCAGGAGCGCGCCTACGAGTTCCTCGACCGCCTGACCTCGATCGCCCTCCCGCGCCTGCGCGACTTCCGGGGGCTGAACCCGCGCTCGTTCGACGGCCGCGGCAACTACTCGATGGGCATCCGCGAGCAGATCATCTTCCCGGAGATCGACTACGACGCCGTCGACCAGGTGCGCGGGCTCGACGTGACCATCACCACATCCGCAAAGACCGACGTCGAGGCGTTCGCGCTGCTCGACGCGCTGGGCATGCCCTTCGCCCGCGAGGGGCGCCCGGGCGCCTACGAGACGCTCGACCAGGAGCCCGCCGCGGCGGCATGAAGGTCGACCGGATGAAGACCAACGAGATCAAGAGTCAGGGCCGGACGCCCCTGACGAGGTAACCCTTATGGCCAAGAAGTCAAAGATCGTGCGCCAGTCGCGCCCGCCGAAGTACAAGACGCGGGCCCACTCGCGCTGCCGCCGCTGCGGCCGGCCGCGCGCCGTCTACCGCAAGTTCGGCCTCTGCCGTGTGTGCCTGCGCGAGCTCGCGCACAACGGCTTCATCCCCGGCATGACGAAGTCGAGCTGGTGATCGCATGTCGATGACCGACCCCATCGCCGACTTCCTGACCCGGATCCGCAACGGGATCATGGCCGCCCACGAGGAGGTCGAGATCCCCGCCAGCAAGCTCAAGCGCGACATGGCGCGGATCCTGCTCGAGCAGGGCTATATCGCCGGCTACGACGTCGCGCCCGGCGTCGAGGGCTCGGCAGGCGAGAAGATCCTCGTGCGCCTCAAGTACACTGAGGACCGCACGTCCGTCATCTCCGGCCTTCGCCGGGTGTCCCGGCCGGGGCAGCGGACGTACGTCGACGCCAAGCACATCCCGAAGGTCCTGGGCGGCATGGGCACGGCCATCGTGTCGACCTCCCAGGGCGTGATGACCGGGCATGACGCGCGCCGCGCCGGAGTCGGCGGCGAGGTCGTGGCCGAGGTCTGGTAGCCCCATGAGCCGTATTGGTAAGAAGCCCATCCCCGTCCCCACCGGCGTGACCGTCACGATCGAGCCGGAGGTCGTCCGCGTGGCCGGTCCGCGCGGCGATCTCGCCGAGCGCAAGAACCGCTCGATCGAGGTCAAGCAGGAGGGCGAGGAGCTGATCGTCACGCGGCCGACCGACCGCGCCGAGCACCGCGCCCTGCACGGGCTCACCCGCTCGCTCGTGGCGAACATGGTCGAGGGCGTGACCACCGGCTTCACCAAGACGCTCGAGATCCAGGGCGTCGGCTACCGCGCCCAGCTCCGCGGGCGCGACCTCGAGCTGGCGCTCGGCTACTCGCACCCCGTGCCGATCAAGGCGCCGGAGGGGATCGAGTTCGAGGTCCCCGTGCCCACGCGCATCATCGTCAAGGGCAACAACAAGCAGCAGGTCGGCGAGATCGCCGCCATCATCCGCAAGCAGCGCAAGCCCGAGCCCTACAAGGGCAAGGGGATCCGCTACGAGGGCGAGTACGTCGCCCGGAAGGTGGGCAAGCGCGCATGACCGTCGCCACCGCTCCCGCCCGGCGCCTCAAGCGCCGCCGCCGCGTCCGCGCCAAGGTGCGCGGCAGCGCCGAGCGCCCGCGCATCAGCGTCTTCCGCTCCAACCGCGGGATCTTCGCCCAGCTCATCGACGACGACGCCGGCCGCACGCTGGCCTCCGTCAACTGGACGGAGGGCGACCTGCGCTCGCTCAAGCCGATGGAGCAGGCACAGCGCGCCGGCGCGCTGCTCGCCGACCGCGCGAAGGCCGCCGGCATCGAGACCGCCGTGTTCGACCGCGGCGGCTACCGCTACCACGGCCGCGTGAAGGCGCTGGCCGAGGGCGCCCGCGAGGGCGGACTGAACTTCTAGACTCGAAGGAACGCATGGCAGCCCCCGACCGATCCGTATCCAGCACCGGCCTCGACCTCCAAGAGCGCGTGGTCGAGATCAACCGCGTCGCCAAGGTGGTCAAGGGCGGCCGGCGGTTCTCGTTCACCGCGCTCGTCGTGGTGGGTGACGAGAACGGCATCGTCGGCGTCGGCTACGGCAAGGCGAACGAGGTGCCGCTGGCGATCCAGAAGGGCGTCGAGCGCGCGAAGAAGAACCTCTTCCGCGTGCCCCGCCACGGCTCGACCATCACGCACCAGACCACGGGCGTGTACGGCGCCGGCCGCGTCTTCCTCAAGCCCGCCTCGCCCGGTACCGGCGTGATCGCCGGCGGCGGCGTGCGCGCGGTGCTCGAGCTGGCCGGGATCCACGACATCCTGTCCAAGTCGCTCGGCACGCAGAACCCGATCAACCTCGTGAAGGCGACGATCGCCGGCCTGCAGGACCTCCGGCGCCCCGAGGAGGTCGGAGCGCTGCGCGGCCTCAGCGTGGATCGCGTGCTCGGCCTCGGCGGCGAGAACGGCGGCGAGACCGTCGAGCCCTCGGAGGAGGTGCCCGCGTGACGCTCCTGATCACGCAGGTCAAGTCGGCCAACGGCACCAACTCGCGCCAGAAGGACACGCTGCGCTCGCTCGGCCTGCGCGGGATCAACAAGTCGGTCGAGCGCGAGGACTCCCCGCAGCTGCGCGGGATGGTCCACGCCGTTCGCCATCTCGTCACGGTGGAGGAGAAGTGATGGCGGACGAGGACTTCATCGGCCTCCACAACCTGCAGCCGGCCCCCGGGTCGCGCAAGCCGCGCAAGCGCGTCGGCCGCGGCGAGGGCTCCGGCTACGGCAAGACCGCCGGCCGCGGCCAGAAGGGCTACGGCTCGCGCTCGGGCGCCAAGCGCCGCGCCCGCTTCGAGGGCGGCCAGAACCCGATCCACATGCGGATGCGCAAGCTGCGCGGCCCCAACAAGAAGATGTCGATGCCGTTCGAGATGTTCCGGACGCACACGCAGCCGGTCAACCTCGAGGACCTCGAGGCGCGGTTCGACGACGGCGCGGCGGTCGACCTGGAGGCGCTGCGCGCCGCCGGCCTGGCCACGCGCAAGGGCATCCCGGTCAAGGTCCTCGCGCGCGGCGAGCTGACCAAGAAGCTCACCGTGCACGCGCACGCCTTCTCGAAGACCGCTCGCGAGCGGATCGAGGCCGCCGGCGGCACCGTGCAGGTCATCGAGTCCTAGCAGCGCCGTGATCTCCACCATCCTCAACGCCTTCCGGGTCGCCGACATCCGGAAGAAGCTGCTGTTCACGGCGGTGATGCTGGCGCTCTACCGGCTCGGGGCGTTCATCCCCGTGCCGGGCGTCAACGTCGATGCGATCGACGCGATCTCGGAGAACTACGCCGGCTCGAACATCCTCGGCTTCCTCAACCTCTTCACCGGCGGCGGCCTGTCCCGCATCGCGATCTTCGCGCTCGGGATCATGCCCTACATCACGGCCTCGATCATCCTCCAGCTCCTGACTGTCGTCTCGCCGTCGCTGGAGAAGCTCCAGAAGGAGGGCGAGGTCGGCCAGCAGAAGATCACGCAGTACACGCGCTACCTGACCGTCGGCCTGGCCGCCGCGCAGGCGATCGGCTACGTCTTCCTCTTCCGCTCGCAGGGCAACAGCGCGGGCTCCCCGGTGTTCGAGAACTTCACCCCGGGCGGCGTCATCCTCGTCGTCGTCTGCCTCACGTCCGGCTGCGTGCTGCTGATGTGGATGGGCGAGCTGATCACCCAGCGCGGCATCGGCAACGGCATCTCGCTGATGATCTTCGCGTCGATCGTGGCCGGCCTGCCGAGCGGCATCCAGTCGTGGTGGACGAACCCGGACCAGGTCTTCAAGGTCATGATGCCGTTCCTGGCGCTCGGCGTCATCGCGGCGATCGTCTTCGTCCAGGAGGGCCAGCGGCGGATCCCGATCCAGTACGCCAAGCGCGTGATCGGCCGCCGGATGAGCTCGGGCGGCCAGACCTACCTGCCGCTGCGCGTGAACATGGCCGGCGTCATCCCGGTCATCTTCGCCGCCTCGATCATGGCCTTCCCGCCGACGCTCGGCGAGCTCATCCCGGGCGCCCAGGGCCTCGCGACATTCTTCAACCCGAACCGCTGGGCCTACATCGTCGGCGAGACCTTCTTCATCATCATCTTCACGTACTTCTACACGGCGGTGACCTTCAACCCCGTCGACCAGGCGGACAACCTGAAGAAGTACGGTGGCTTCATCCCGGGGGTGAGGCCAGGCAGGCCGACGGCCGAGTTCCTGGACCGCATCCTCGCGCGGCTGACGTTCCCCGGGGCGCTCTACCTCGCCGCGGTCGCGGCCCTTCCGACCATTCTCATCGCCCAGACCGGAGCGAACTTCTTCTTCGGCGGGACCTCGATCCTGATCGTGATCGGCGTGGCGCTGGACACGATGAAGCAGCTCGAGGCGCAGCTGATGATGCGCAATTACGAAGGCTTCTTGCGCTAGCCTCCCGCGGTCTCGATGAGCGAATTGAACCTGATCCTGCTGGGTCCTCCCGGCGCTGGCAAGGGCACGCAGGCCGCGCGCCTGTCGGACGACTTCGGGCTGCCCTACATCGGCACCGGCGACCTGCTGCGCGGGCACCGGGCCGACGGCACGGAGCTCGGCCGGCAGGCCGAGGACTACATGTCCAAGGGCCAGCTGGTGCCCGACGACCTGGTGATCGCGATGATCCTCGACAAGGTCGAGGAGGACGGCGACGACGGCTTCCTGCTCGACGGCTTCCCGCGCACGATCGGGCAGGCCGACGCGCTGGGCGACGAGATGGACAAGCTGGGCCGGCGGCTGACCGCGGCGCTGCTGATCGAGGCGCCGGACGAGGTCGTGGTCGAGCGCCTGTCGGGCCGCCGCCAGTGCTCCAGCGGGCACCTCTACCACGTCGCCTACGACCCGCCGAAGCACGAGGGCGTGTGCGACCAGTGCGGGCGCCCGCTCACGCAGCGCGACGACGACCGCCCGGACGCCATCCGCGAGCGCCTCGCGGTCTACCATAAGCTCACCGAGCCGCTGAAGGACTACTACGAGGAGCGGGCCCTGCTGCGCCGCTTCGACGGTACCCGGGACAAGGTCGAGGTCCACGACCACATCCGGGCCACGCTCGCGACGTTGCGGCTCGAAGAGCGCCTCTAGGTTCCGATGATCATCAAGAAGACCCCCGCGGAGATCGACAAGATGGCGCGCGCGGGGGACATCCTGGTGCGCACGATGGACCTCCTCGCCGGCAAGGTGCGGCCCGGGGTCACGACGGCGGACCTGGACGCGGCGGCCGAGAAGTTCATCCGCTCGCAGGGCGCCACGCCCGCCTTCAAGGGCTACCGCGGATTCCCGGGCTCGATCTGCGCCTCGCCGAACGACATGGTCGTGCACGGGATCCCGGGCAGGTTCCGGCTCTCGCGCGGGGACATCCTGAGCGTCGACATCGGCGTCGTCTACGACGGCTGGGTGGCCGACGCCGCGCGGACGTTCCCGGTCGGCGACGTCTCGCCGGTCGCCTCGAAGCTGCTCGAGGTCACCGAGGAGTCGCTGTTCCGCGCCGTCGAGCAGTGCGTGGCCGGCAACCGGCTGGGCGACGTCGGGCACGCGGTCCAGCGGCACGTGGAGGCCGCCGGCTTCTCGATCGTCCGCTCGCTCGTCGGGCACGGGATCGGGCGCGACATGCACGAGGAGCCGCAGATCGCCAACTACGGCACGCCGGGCAAGGGCACGCCGCTCGAGGAGGGGATGGTCCTCGCCGTCGAGCCGATGACCACGGCCGGCCGGCACATGGTCCGCATGGGCGACGACGGCTGGGCGATCTACTCCCAGGACCGCTCGCTCGCCGCCCACTTCGAGTTCACGATCGCCATCACGGCCGAAGGCCCGCGCATCCTCACGCCCTGGCACGAGTCCAAGGCGCGCGCGGCCGCTTAGGGCGAACGTAAACCGGTCTTCTGCGGCTAGTCAACCGACTTTTGTACAGGTGTCGGCAGAAAGGTCTCCGCGGGGCGTCAGTCCTCACCCTCGGTGACGGGCACGGCGTCGTCGCGACGGAACGCCAGGAACATCGCGGCCGTCTCGTCCGGCCGGCCCGAGATGGCGAGCACCTTGTTGCTGTCGGGGTGCTCGACGACCTCCGGGTAGCGCATCGTCGAGACGATCAGGACGCGGGCGGGCGCGCCGGACCGGTTGAGCACCTGGTGGACGCCGCGGCGGCCGCTCGGGAAGGCGACGACCTCGCCCTCCTCGAGCTCGCGCTCGCCGTCGCCGGTCCGCAGCGTCGGCGTGCCGGAGACGACGAACAGCATCTCCTCGTTGGCGTGATGGATGTGCAGCGGCGAGACGCGCCCGCCGGGGTCGACCTCGTAGAGGGTGGCGCCGAGCTTCTCACCGCCGGCGCCCGCGCCTACGCGCACGCCGCGCAGCCCCGGCAGCTCCGCCTCCCACTCGGGATTGAAGATGTTCGGCATGCCTCGATGATCGCCGACGGCGCAGGCCGATGACGGTCAGGGCTGCGAGCACGGGCGCGACCACCGGCAGGACGACCTCGCGCGAGTCGCATTCGCCGGCCTCGTCGCAGCGGTCACGGGTGCAGGGCCGGGCGGCGCGGGCGAAGGCCTCGGGGTCGCTCCAGCGGCCGTCGGGCTGGAAGGCCGGGCCGGGCGGAGAGTCCATCTCGCCCGGGACCCACGATCGGCGGGCGCCGCCCCAGCGCCCGGGCCAGCGGGCCCAGCCGCCGACCGGCTCCACGGGCGGCACGACGGTGCGACCGCGGCCGTCCGCCTCGTCGTTGGGGTCCGGCCACGTGCGGTCGCGGACGCCCGGCCGGAAGTAGGCCGCGTGGGAGCCGTTCGCGAGGTAGACGACCGGGCGGCCGTCGCGGAGCTCGACCGCGTCCCACGGGCAGCGCTCGGCGCCGGAATGCTGGGCGTAGACCGCCTCGACGCCCTCTCGGACCTGGACGAGCTCCCAGTCGCCGGCGTGGCGCCCGGTGCGGACGATGCCGCGATCCTGGTCGTTGTCGGCGAACGCGAGCCACCACTGGCGCCACTCGCCCACCTGGCGCTCGTAGACCACCGGCGCGGGCGCGAAGGTGCCGGGCCGCGCGCCGACCGAGGCCAGCTCGGAGGTGTCGCGCGAGTCGTGCACGAGGACAGGCCCGACCGTCACGGAGGCGATGAGCGCGGCGATCCCCAGCACGTCCGCGAATGGTCGCTTCTCGCTCCAATTGACGCGCAAGTTGGCGCGCCGCCGCTCGGCAGGCGGGCGGTATCCCTTTGCTATCCTGCTCGGTCGCGCCTGAGTCCGCGAGGGCTTCGTGCGCGACGACTTTTTCGAGTCCGGGGGACTGGTAGCGGCAGCCGGCCCGGCCGCCAGAGCCACCCCGTCTGGATCATCAGCCGAAAGGGACCATGAAGGTACGACCGTCGGTCAAGCCGATGTGCGAGAAGTGCAAGATCATCCGCCGCCACGGACGGGTCCTCGTCATCTGCCAGAACCCGCGACACAAGCAGCGGCAGGGGTAAGGGTATGGCTCGCATCGCCGGGGTCAACATCCCCCTCAACAAGCGCGTCGAGATCGGCCTGACCTACATCTACGGCGTCGGCCGGCCCGCCTCGAACGAGATCCTCGCCAAGCTGGGCATCAGCCCCGAGACCTACGTGCGCGATCTGACGGACGACGAGATCGCCAAGCTGCGCGACATCATCGACACCGAGTACGTCGTCGAGGGCGACCTGCGCCGTGAGCGCAGCCAGAACGTCAAGCGCCTGATGGAGATCGGCTGTTACCGCGGCCTGCGCCACCGGCGCGGCCTGCCCGTCCGCGGCCAGAACACCAAGACGAACGCGCGCACGCGCAAGGGTCCCAAGCGCATGCAGGTGGCCGGCAAGAAGAAGGCGGGCAAGAAGTAATGCCGGCTCCCCGTCGTCCCCAGCGCGGCCGCCGCAAGGTCAAGAAGAACGTCCCGATCGGCCAGGCGCACATCAAGACCAGCTTCAACAACACGATCGTGGCCCTGACGGACCGCGAGGGCAACGTCATCGCGTGGGAGTCCGCCGGCGGCGCCGGCTTCAAGGGCTCCCGCAAGTCGACGCCCTTCGCCGCCCAGGTCACCGCCGACGCCGCCGCCCGCAAGGGCATCGAGCAGGGCATGCAGAAGGTCGAGGTCTTCGTGAAGGGCCCGGGCTCGGGCCGCGAGACCGCGATCCGCTCGCTCCAGGCCGCCGGCCTCGAGGTCACCGGCGTGAGGGACGTCACCCCGCAGGCACACAACGGCTGCCGCCCCCGCAAGCGGCGGAGGGTCTGAGTTTGGCTCGCGATACGTCACCCCAGTGCAAGCAGTGCCGCCGCGAGGGACAGAAGCTGTTCCTCAAGGGCGAGCGCTGCCTGACCGACAAGTGCGGCGTCGAGCGGCGTTCGTACCCGCCCGGCGAGCACGGCCGCGGCCGGCAGAAGCAGTCCGAGTACCGCGTGCAGCTGCGTGAGAAGCAGAAGGCCCGCCGCTACTACGGCGTGCTGGAGAAGCAGTTCCGCACGTACTACGCCAAGGCTTCACGACAGCCCGGCATCACCGGCGAGAACCTGCTCCGGATCCTCGAGTGCCGCTTCGACAATGTGCTCGTGCGCCTCGGCTTCGCCGCCTCGCGGCGCCAGGCGCGCCAGCTGATCCGGCACGGCCACTGGGCGATCAACGGCCGCAGGGTGGACATCCCCAGCTACCAGGTGCGCGAGAACGACGTGATCACCTTCAAGACCGGCTCCGACGCCGAGACGGTGATCCGCGACGCGACGGAGCTGGTTGCCCAAGTGCCGGCATGGCTTCAGGCGGACCACGACCAGCTCACGGCGAAGGTGCTCCGTAAGCCCGAGCGCGCGGAGATCGCCGCGCCGGTGCAGGAGCAGCTCATCGTCGAGCTGTACTCGAAGTAGGGCCGCCCTTGCCGCGGCGCCGTTCCCCAGGCGCCGCTTCGCTCCCCCGCAGAACCTGAGACGACGTTAGGACCTTGATGCTCGACTTCCAGATCCCCCGAATCACCGCCGAAACGGTCGAGGACAACCGCGGCCAGTTCGTGGTGGAGCCGCTCGATCGCGGCTTCGGCTACACCTTCGGCAACTCGCTCCGGCGGGTGCTCCTCGCCTCGCTGGCGGGTGCGGCGGTGACCTCCGTGCGCATCGAGGGCGTGGCCCACGAGTTCTCCACGATCAGGGGCGTCACCGAGGACGTGACCGACATCGTCCTCAACCTCAAGGGCATCGTGTGCCGCATGCACTCGGACGCCACCGAGGTGGAGGCGCCGCTCGTGGTCACCGGCCCCGGCGAGATCACCGCGCGCGACATCGACCTCCCGTCGGGCGTGGAGATCCTCAACCCCGACGCCCACATCGCCACGCTCGAGAAGAAGACCAAGCTGGAGATGTACCTCACGATCGGGCGCGGCCGCGGCTACCGCCCGGCGGAGGACAACAAGTCGCCCGACCAGCCGATCGGCGTCATCCCGATCGACTCGATCTTCTCGCCGGTGCGCCGCGTGGCGTACTCGGTCGAGCAGGCGCGCGTCGGCCAGCGGACCGACTTCGACAAGCTGACGATCGACATCGAGACCGACGGCTCGATCGACCCGCAGGCCGCGCTCCGCGAGGCGGCGGAGATCCTCATCTCCTCGCTCTCGATCTTCACCGACGAGGAGCGGATCGAGGAGCTGCGCGCCGGCCCGGGCGGCATGGCGTCGCTCGACAACGGCGGCGGCGCCGGCGCGGCGCTCCAGCCGGGCGGCGGCCGTGGCGGCTCGCCGATGGACGACATCCTGATCGAGGAGCTCGAGCTCGGCGTCCGCTCGTACAACTGCCTCAAGCGCGCCGGCATCCAGACGGTCGGCGACCTCGTGTCGAAGTCCGAGGGCGAGCTGGCGGCGATCCCGAACTTCGGCAAGAAGTCGATCGACGAGGTCATCGAGACGCTGTCGCAGCGCGGGCTGACCCTCCGGACGGACTGATGCGCCACCAGAAGACCCGGCACAAGCTCTCGCGCGACGCCTCGCACCGCAAGGCGCTGCTGGCCAACCTCTGCATCGAGGTCATCGACCACGAGCGGATCAAGACCACCGAGGCCAAGGCCAAGGCGGTCAAGCCGGAGCTGGAGAAGCTGATCACGCTGGCCAAGCGCGGCGACCTGCACGCGCGCCGGCAGGCGATGTCGACGCTCCAGCACCCCGACAAGGGCGTGATCTACAAGCTGTTCGAGGAGATCGCGCCCCGCTACTCGGAGCGCCCCGGGGGCTACACCCGGATCCTCAAGCTCGGTCCGCGTTCGTCTGACGCGACCGAGATGGTCTATCTCGAGCTGGTGTAATCAAGGCGCTCACCCGAGCTTGCGAGGGTGAGTAAGCCGCACGCAAAATTGACCCTGGCCTACGACGGCGGCCCGTTCGCGGGCTGGGCCGTCCAGCCGGGGCAGCGGACGGTCGCGGGCGAGCTCTCCGTCGCGCTGCAGACGGTGCTCCGCCAGGAGGTCTCGCTCGTGGTGGCGGGTCGCACCGACCGCGGCGTGCACGCGCTCGGGCAGGTGGTGTCGTACGACGGGCCGCTGCCGTCGCTGCGCTCCGTCAACGCGCTGCTGCCCGACGAGATCGCGGTGCTGTCGGCGGAGAGCGTTCCGGACGGCTTCAGCGCCCGCCACGACGCCCGCAGCCGCTCGTACCTCTACCGCGTCCTCGCCCGCGCCGCGCCGTCGCCGTTCGAGACCGGCCGCGCCCTCTGGTGGCCGTACGCGGTCGACCGCGCGGCGCTCGACGCCTGCGCCGCCGCGCTCGCCGGCACGCACGACTTCACCGCCTTCACGCCGACCGAGACCTACCACCAGCGCTTCGAGCGGCACGTGCTGAGCGCCTCGTGGCAGGGCGACGACCTGCTCGAGTTCCGGATCGAGGCCGACGCCTTCATGCGCCAGATGAACCGCGTGCTGGTCGGCACCATGCTCGAGGTGGCGGGCGGGCGGCGCAGCCTCGAGTCGTTCGAGGGCCTGCTGACCGGCCGCCCGCGCGAGGAGGCCGGCCCGACGGCGCCGCCGCACGGGCTCTACCTGGCCGGTGTGCGGTATTGATCGCCGACCGGCGCCGGAGTACCGTCGCGCCCCATGGATCGCAGGCTCGTGCTCGCCCGCGCCGCCGACGCGCTGGCCGCGTGGAACCGCCACGACGCCGACGCCGTCGCCGCCTGGGTCGCCGAGGACGTCATCTGGCGCGACGTCGCGTTCGGCATGCCGCTGCACGGCCGCCAGGCGCTGCTGAGCGCCGGGCGCGCCTACCTGGCCGCGTTCCCCGACCTGCGCGTCGAGCAGACGTCCTCGACCTTCGCCGCGCCGCGCCTGGCCCAGGAGCTGACCGTCACCGGCACCCATCGCGGTGAGCTGCACGGCATCCCCGCCACCGGCCGCTGGACCGAGACCTACGCGGCGGTCATCACCACCTTCGACGAGGACGCGATGGTCATCGAGGGCACGGTCTACTGGAACGTGCTCACGATGCTCTGCCAGCTCGGGCTGACCGAGCCGCTGGCGACGCCCGTCGTGGCTTAGCCTGGATCCACCGATCCCCGCGGCGCCTCGCCGCCGTGGTCGTTCGCCAGAGCCGATCGGCCGCGACCCCGAGTGACCCGCCACGAGGAGACGCGGCCGCTCGGCTCTGACTCGGCCCACGCCGCCGAGTCATCCACGGATCATCGATGTATCCAGGCTTAGGCTAGACGACCGCTGCGACGGCGATGAGGCCGAGCAGCGCGGCCGCCAGCGCGACGGCGCGGAGCCGGCGGGCGCTGCAGCGCGGCGGCGCGACGACGCGCAGGAGGTCGCCCGCGGCGACGTAGACGAGGCCGGCGGCCAGGGCGACCAGCCCCGTGTGCAGGACCAGCTCGGGGAACCGGACGGCGAGCGCGGCGACGGCGAGCAGGGCCGCGGCGCGCATGGACCGATGGCGCCGCGAGGCGGGGGCGGCCAGCAGCGTGGCGGGCGAGGGGCGCGGGCCGCCCGCGGCGGCGGCGACGACGAGCCCGGCGGCGCCGAGCGCGAGCGCCCAGGTCCGCAGGTCGGCCAGGTAGGCGTCCCAGACGCTGCCCACCACCGCGTCGCCGAAGCCGGTGTCGAAGTTGTCGAGCACGAAGTCCTGCGCGGCGGTGACGCCGGCGGCGGTCAGGCCGTAGGCGGCGGCGACGGCCAGGCCGGCGCCCCACACGGCGCGGCGGTGGGCGGGCTCCCGCCAGATGGCGAGGCCGAGCAGGCCGAGGCCGGCGACGGCGAGCAGGAGCGAGAGCGGCAGCGCGACGTCGGCTGCCACCGGCGCGACCCGGCGTAGCGCGCCCTCGCGGCCCTCGCCGCCGACCGTGAACAGCGGCGCGTCCTCGAGCGGCGGCACGGCCGCGCTCGGGTCCCGGCGCAGGAGCTCGGCGCGCAGCAGGGCGCCGGAGCCCGCGACGGTCATCGAGACCGGGCCCTCGGTGTCCTCGAACAGCCCGTCGTGGAGGCGCAGCGCGGCGGTGCGGAAGGCGGCCTGGAAGGCCGGGTCGGGGGCGACCGCCTCGGAGCCGGCGTGCGCCATCAGCGGCTCGAGCGGCGACAGCTCGACCTGGCGCTGGGCGTGCCCGCTCGCGAGCCGCGTGCCGACCTCCTCGCGGACCTCGTCGGAGCCCAGGGTGGCGACGGCGCGGTCGGCGAAGGCGTCGCGATCCAGCACGGCGAGCGCGCCGTAGCCGGAGATGCCCGCGATCAGCAGGCAGATGGCCGCCACCGCGAGCATCAGCGCTCTCCCGCGTCGGTGCGCTTCCATCGACGTGACGCTACGGGGGGCGGCCCGCAGACCACCTGGCCAGAAGTCCTGGATCTCTATCCTCGACGGGCCGTGCTGCGCGTCCTGCTCACCAACGACGACGGGATCGGAGCCGAGGGCCTCCAGACCCTCCGGCGGGCGCTGGTCGCGCTCGACGACATCGAGCTGGCGGTGATCGCGCCGGACGCCAACATGTCCGCCACCGCGCGCTCGATCACCACGCGCCGGCCGCTGTGGATCACCCAGGTGCCGTTCGACGACGGCACGCTCGGCTACTCGTGCGACGGCACGCCGGTCGACTGCGTGCGGCTCGCCCAGCTCGGCCTCGTCGACGGCTTCGAGCCCGACCTCGTGGTGGCCGGCATCAACCACGGCTCCAACCTGGGCGACGACATCACGTACTCGGGGACGGTGGCCGCCGCGCTCGAGGGCATCGTGCTCGGCGTCCCCGGCATCGCCGTCTCGCAGCAGTCGCTGGCCCGGGAGATGGACTTCCGGCTCGGCCGCGAGTTCGACTTCGAGACCGCCGCCGCCTTCACCGCCCAGATCGTCGACCGGCTCGACGACGTGCCGCTGCCCGAGGGGACGCTCCTCAACGTCAACGTCCCGGCGGGCGATGTCGACGGCGTCGAGGTCGCGCGGCTCGGCAAGCGGATCTACCGCGACGCGCTCGAGCTGGTCGACAGCGACGGCGAGGGTCGCAAGCGGTTCCGCATCTACGGCGACGCGCCGCTGCACGAGGACGAGGAGGGGACCGACCTGGCGGCCGTGGCGGCCGGGCGGATCGCCGTGACGCCGCTGCACTTCGATCTGACGGCGGAGCACGGGCTCGAGGAGCTGCGCGCCTACGACCTCGCGCGGCTGCTGGCGCCGGCCGCCGAGGAAGTCACGGATTGAGCGCCGAGCGCGCGGCAGAGCTGCGGGGCCAGCTGGCGTACCACAACCACCGGTACTACGTCCTCGACGACCCCGAGATCGGCGACGACGCCTACGACGCGCTCCTCGACGAGCTGCGCCGGATCGAGGCCGACCACCCCGAGCTCGTCACGCCCGACTCGCCCACGCAGCGCGTGGGCGCCGAGCCGGTCTCGAAGCTCGAGAAGGTCCGCCACCCGCAGCCGATGTACTCGCTGGCCAACGCGCGCTCGGAGGAGGAGCTGCGGGCCTGGGTGGCGCGGATGCGCTCGCACCTCGCGCGCGAGGGGATCGAGGAGCCGCAGTTCCGCTTCGTGGCCGAGCCGAAGATCGACGGCCTCGCGATCTCGCTCGTCTACCGCGACGGCGTGCTCGAGCGGGGCGCGACGCGCGGCAACGGCGAGGTCGGCGAGGACGTCACGCACAACCTGCGGACGATCCCCTCGATCCCGCTCCGGTTCGACGACGCGCCCGCCTTCCTGGAGGTGCGCGGCGAGGTCTACATGTCGCTGCCCGACTTCGCGGCGCTGAACGAGCGGCGCGCCGAGGCCGGGTTGTCGACCTTCATGAACCCGCGCAACTCGGCGGCGGGGACGATCCGCCAGCTCGATCCCGCGCTGGCCGCCGAGCGACCGTTGTCGATGTGGTGCTACGGGATCGGCGCCGTCGAGGGCCTCTCGCTCGGCTCGCACTGGGAGGCGCTCGAGTGGCTGCGCTCGCACGGCTTCCGCGTGAACGGCGACGTCGTGCGGCTGGAGTCCGAGGACGAAGTCGTCGCCCAGTGCCTCGCGTGGCAGGACCGCCGCGGCGCTCTGGAATTCGAGATCGACGGCGTGGTGGTGAAGGTCGACGACGTCGAGCTGCAGCGGCGGCTGGGCGTGGTGGGGCGCGACCCGCGCTGGGCGATCGCCTGGAAGTTCCCGCCCACCACCGCGGTCACGCACCTGAACGCCATCTCGTGGAACGTCGGCAAGTTCGGCGACCTGCACCCGTTCGCGGAGCTCGAGCCGGTGCACGTGGGCGGCGTGACGGTCAAGCTCGCGACGCTGCACAACGAGGAGGACCTCGCCCGCAAGGACATCCGGCCCGGCGACGACGTGATCGTGCTGCGCGCCGGCGACGTCATCCCGCAGGTGCTCTCGCCCGCCCCGCACGCGGTCGAGCGGGCCGATCGCCAGCCGCCGCCGCGCCCGCCCGAGCGCTGCCCGTTCTGCGACACGCCGACGGTCAAGGACGGCGTCTTCACGCGCTGCCCGAACCGCGACTGCCCCGAGCGCCGCTGGCAGTTGCTGAAGGCGTTCGCCGCGATCATGGACGTCGACGGGCTCGGGGAGAAGCAGGTCGCCGCACTCCAGGAGGCGGGCCTCGTGCGCACGGCGGGCGACTTCTACCGGCTCACCGAGGAGCAGCTCGTGCGCCTCGAGGGCTACGGCGAGGTCAGCGCCCGCAACCTCGTGCGCTCGATCCAGGCCTCCAAGGACCGCCCGTTCGGCATCGTGCTGTTCGCGCTCGGCATCGAGGGCGTGGGGTACGTCACCGGTCGCAACCTCGCCGCCCATTTCCGGTCGATCGACCCGTTGCTCGACGCGGGGCCGGAGGCGATCGCCGAGACGCCCGGCATCGGGCCGGTCGTGGCCGCGCTCATCGCCCGCCAGCTCGCCGACCCGCAGATGCGCGAGCTGATCGCCGACCTGCGGGAGATCGGCCTGAACTTCGAGCAGGAGGGCCCGCCGCCCGGCGAGGGCCCGCTGCGCGACAAGACGTTCGTGCTGACCGGCACGCTGCCCGACCTCACGCGCGAGCAGGCCCAGGAGCGGATCATGGGCGCCGGCGGCAAGGTCACCGGCTCGGTGTCGCGCAAGACCTCCTACGTCGTCGCCGGAGCCTCGCCGGGGTCGAAGCTGGCGCAGGCCGAGAAGCTCGGCGTGCCGGTGATCGACGAGGCGGGCCTATTGGCGCTGCTCGAAGGTGGCGGTTGACGACCTGCGCTGGGTAGGGGAGCTGACTGGCGGTGCGTTTCTGCACCCGGAGGCCGGACCGCGGCGGGACGGTGCACAACGTCAACGACAGGACGCTCGATCGGTAGGCGTTGACGTTGAGCACCTATGCGGTGCCAAACGTCAACCGCCACCGCACAGGGAGCGCGGCGTTGACGAAATGCACCGGCACCGCCGCGCGGCCGGGCTCCCCAGCCGCCCTACCCAGCCGCAGGTTGACGTTCGCCGGAACCGCTCCCACGTTCCGGGTGTACCGAGGGCATGAAGCGCGCGCTCGTGCTCGCTCTGATCCTCGTGGGATGCGGCAGCGGCGAGAAGGCCGCCGATCGCGCGGCGAAGACCTGCGAGCCGACGAACGGCGCGCGCGAGTCGGTCGTCTCGTCGCCGGAGGGCACGGCGAGCCGCGTGCGCATGAGCCCCGGGATGGAGCTGAAGGCGACGAAGCGCAACCTCGCCGCCGGCCGCGTCGGCACGCCGCTCGTGGTGACCGGCGTGGTCAGGGGAACCGACTGCGAGCCGCTGCCCGGCGCCACCGTGCTCGCCTGGCAGACGAACGGCAGAGGCCGCTACGGGCCGGTCGTCGACGGGGACGACCGCTGCTGCTACCTGCAGGGCACCGCCCGGACCGACGCCGAGGGCCGCTACACGTTCCTCAGCGTCATGCCCAAGGGCTACAACGGCGGCGCGCCGCACGTCCACTTCCAGGCCGGCCACCCCGATGCCGAGGCCGTGACGACCGAGCTCACCTTCGACGGGCCGACGGACGAGGCGGAGTACGACATCGTGCTGCGCTCCAGCAGATGACTGATTCCACGACCCGCGCACCCGCCTGACCACGTCCCGCGGCGCCGGATCGGCACCCGCTGAATCGGCCCGTGGCTCCGCCACTGTGCCGATCGCGCGGGCACCGCCCGGCATCCACGGTACGCGGCCATGCGGGCACGCCGGCCGCGGAATCAATCATCTAGTCTGCGGGCGCCGTGGGAGACAACCTGATCGCCGTCGTCGAGATCCCCAAGGGGTCCTCGAACAAGTACGAGTGGGACGAGGAGCTGCAAGCGATCAAGCTCGACCGGCTGCTCTTCTCCTCGCTCGGCTACCCGACCGATTACGGCTTCTTCCGCGACACGCTGGCCGCCGACGGCGACCCGCTCGACGCCATGATCGTGGTGTCAGAGCCGACGTTCCCCGGCTGCCTGATCGAGGTCAAGCCCGTCGCGCTGTTCCGCATGCGCGACCAGAAGGCCGAGGACAACAAGATCCTCTGCGTGCCGCTCTCGGACCCCAACTGGAGCCACATCGAGCGCCTCGACGACCTGCCGATGACGCTCCGCGACGAGATCTCGCACTTCTTCGGCATCTACAAGACGCCCGAGTGGAAGGTCGTCAAGGTCGACGGCTGGTACCCGCGCGAGGAGGCCCTGGAGTCGATCGAGCGGGCGAAGAAGCGCTTCAGGGAGAAGTCGTAGGCAGCGCGATCCGGGCGGCGGAGAAGGTGATCAGCCCCGCCCCGCGCGCCGGCCCGTAGACCTGCGTGCCGCCGATCAGCTGCAGCCGGTAGCGCCGCCCGGGGGCCAGGCTCGCGGCCACGCCCTCCAACGAACGCGTGACCGTGTGGGTCGCGCCGTCGAGCCGCACCGGGATCGGGGTGACCTGGCTGCCGAGCACGATGTCGCGCGTCTCGTCGACGATCTGCGCGAACACGTGTGTGGCGGCGCCGGTCCCGGAGTAGGTCAGCCGCAGGCGCGGCTCGCCGACGACCTGCGCCGTCGCCTCGGGGATCGGCACGTTGACGGCGTTGGCCGCCGGCCCGGCGGCGATCGGCGAGCCCGACAGCGCGTCGGCGGGCGAGACGGCCAGCGTCCCGGAGCCCTCGCCGACCACCGGCGTATCGGCCGGCGGCGGGAACGAGCGGGCGCCGCGCCACACGGCGTCGTCGGCCAGCCACTCGAAGCGCGGCCCGGTCCGCACCCTCTTCCGCCGCATGACGTAGCGCCGGAGCCAGGCGACCGCCCGCCGCTCCACGTGGCCGGCGGTGCCCGCGCCGGTCAGGCACTGCCCGTGGCCGCCGCAGAACCACAGCATCTTCACGGGGACCTTCTGGCGGCGCAGGATGCGGTAGTTGTCGATCGCCTCGGACGGCGTGAACAGCGTGTCGGGCGTGCCCTGGAGGATCAGCGTCGGCGCCTTGATGCGCTTGACGAGCGCGCCAGGCCCGCGCGAGGCGAACCACGCCCGGTCCTCGGCCGACTGCTTGCCGGAGGCCGCCCCGCTCCCGAACGCCGACGTGATGTGCGGGTCGAGCCGGCCCGACGCCTGCCCGCTGCCGTACAGCAGCGAGGACCAGCCGCCCTTCAGCGTCTCCTCTCGGTAGAGCGAGGTCAGCAGCGAGTGCCAGGCGATGCTGGGGGTGATGGCGTCGATCCGCCGGTCGATGGCGGCGGCGACGAACTGGATGCCGCCCGCGTACGAGCCGCCGTACATGCCGACGCGTGGATCGCGCCGCCCGTCGAGCTTGGCCTCGGGCCGGCGGGCGAGCCAGTCGAGCAGAACCCGGACGTCGCGCCCCTCGTTCTTGCGGTAGTCGATCGTCACCGTGCCGCCGGAGTCGCCGAAGCCGCGCGAGTCCCACGTGAGGATGTTGAAGCCGGCGTCCCGCAGCGCCAGGTTGGGGGTCCGCTCGCGCCGGCCGGCCCAGCCGTGCGTCATGAGGATCGTGGGCGCCCGCCTGTCCTCCTTGGCGGGGAAGAAGCTCACATGCAGCTCGGTGCCGTCGAACGACCGCACGACGGCGTCGCGCGCGGCGGCGGGGGCCGCGAAGGCGAGCAGCAGCGCCACGGCGAGCAGCAGCGGCTTCACGGCTGGTAGCGCGCGAGCGCCGCGGCCATCTTGTTCTGGAGCGGATGCGCGCGCCAGACGGTGCCCGACATCAGGAAGGCGAACGCGGTGCGGGCGCCCGAGCGCGAGCGACAGATGCCGGCCAGGTTCGAGACCCCGATCAGCGTGCCGGTCTTGGCGCGGCAGCGGCCCTGCGCCGCGGTCCGGCGCATGCGATCGGAGAGCGTGCCGGACCGGCCGGCCACCGACAGCGAGATCAGCATCGGCTCGGCGAGCTCGCTGCGGTCCATGCCCATCAGCAGCTCGACGACGTCGCGCGGCGTCGTCCGGTTGAGGCGGCTGAGACCCGAGCCGTCGACGATCGTCGGCGCGGCGCCGTGCTCGGCGGCCTCGCGGCCGGCGACGGCGGCGCCCGTGGCGGTCGTGCCGCTGCCGCCGAAGTCCGCCCCCAGCGCCTTCAGCAGCGTCTCCGCCATGTAGTTGTCGGACGGCCGGTTGGTGTGGCGGATGAGCACGGACATGCGCGGCGACGACCACTCGCCCAGCAGGACGGCGCCCTGCGGCGCCAGGCCGGCCCGTGCGCCGCGGCGCACGGACACGCCCGCGCGCCTGAGCTCGCGCATGAAGATCTGGGCGGCGTAGAGCGGCGGCTGGCGCTGGAAGCGCGGGCGCTCGGCCAGCGTGAAGCCGTGGTTGAAGGCGAGGCCGCTCAAGGGACCGACCCACGAGGAGACGCCGTAGTTGGAGTCGGGCCCGCCGCGCAGGCCGTCGAAGCGCGACTCGTCGCCGATCACGCGCCCGTCCACGTGCGTCAGGCCGCTGCCGGCCAGCACGGCGGCGAAGCCGCGCGCCTCGGCCTGGCTGAAGCTGGGGTCACCGCCGCCGCGCAGGTAGAGGTTGCCGGCCAGGACGCCGTCCTGGAGCGCGACGTCGCCCAGCACCTCGGTGGTCAGCCGGCCCACGGGGCCGTAGCTCGTCAGCGCCGCCGACGTCGTGTAGAGCTTGTTGACAGAGGCGGGGATGCGCGGAACGTCGGGCGCCCGCTCGTACAGCGTCTCGCCGGTGTCGAGGTCGACCACGTAGGCGCCGCCCGAGACCTTGCTCATCTGGCGGTCGAGCAGCCGGACGGTGGCCTCGGGGCCGGCCGCCTGGGCGGCCGGGACGAGGAGCGCGACGAGCACCGTCGCGAGGCAGGCGATCCTTCCCATCGGCGAGTCCAAACCCATGTCAGCGGCGGAAGTCGCGGCGGCGCCGCCCGGCGGCACCGTACACTGCGTCAACAGGGATGGGCAACGTCGTGGAGCTCGAAGGCAGCGCGCGCTCGCGGCGTCGTCGTCGCAGGCGGTCCAAGGCTGCCCTCGTGCTCGGCGGCGGCGGCTTCACGGGCGGCGTGTACCAGATCGGCGCGCTGCGGGCGCTCGACCTGCTGGCCGTCGACCGCACGGTCAACCAGTTCGACGTCTACGTCGGCACGAGCGCGGGCGCGCTGATCGCGTCGCTCGCCGCCAACGGCGTCACGCCGGAGCAGATGATGCGCGTGGTCAACGACCAGGTGCCGCAGCCGTTTCGCGACGTGTCGCTCGACATGCTGATGCGCCCGAACTACCGCGAGTTCGTCTCCAAGGGCCTGCGGCTGCCGTTCCATTTCCTCGGCGTGGCCCGGGAGGTCGGCCGCGCGCTGCCGCGGCTCTCGACCATGGACATCGCGCTCGCGCTCGCCGAGCTCCTGCCCTCCGGCCTCTACACCGGCTCGGGGATCGAGGAGTACGTCCGCACCGTGCTGTCCGACCCCGACCGCACCGACGACTTCCGCGAGCTCGGCTGCGAGCTCTACCTGGCCGCGACCGACCTCGACACCTGCGAGCGGATCGTGCTCGGCGCCAAGGGCTGGGACGACGTGCCGATCTCCGCCGCCGTCCGCGCCTCGACCGCGCTGCCGATGGTCTACCAGCCGACCCAGGTCAAGGACCGCGAGCTCGTCGACGGCGGGATCGTCTCCACCACGAACCTCGACATCGCGGTCGAGGCGGGGGCGAAGCTGATCGTGGTCGTCAACCCGCTGGTGCCCTACGTCAACGACTTCACGAAGGAGGTCCCGACGCTGTTCGGCACCCGTACGCGCCGGGTCTCCGACATGGGCTTCCCGAAGATCGGCTACCAGACCTTCAAGCTGCTCGCCTACCAGCGCCTCCACGAGGTCGCGCAGAGCTGGCGCGACCGCTACCCCGGCGTCGACATCGTGCTGATCGAGCCCGACACCGACGACGAGCTGATGTTCCAGACCAACATCCTCGACTACCGCTCGCGGCTCGAGGTCGCCCGCCACGGCTTCCAGTCGGTCACCGTCAAGCTCGCCGCCGACTACGAGAACCTGCGCGAGGTCGCCGCCCGCCACGGCATCGAGGTGTCGGCCACCCGCGTGCGCAAGGTGGTCCGGCACTTCGAGTCCGAGCCGGGGGAGAAGTCGCGTGCCTGGCGCCGCATCCTCGAGCAGACGACAGGCACGCTCCTCCGCCAGTCGGCGAGCGAGTAGCGGCGAAGTCGCCTAGAATTCGTCGGGCGGGGACACAAACTCCACGGGAGGGGAGTCATGAGATGGATCACTCGTGCAGCGGTCGTGCTCGGCACGGCGCTGTCGGTAACGATGTTGGGCGCGCCCGTGGCGGGCGCGCAGCAATCGATCCCGAACGGACCGTGGATCCAGCCCGAGCAGGAGGTGCGGCTGGACGCGCTGACCTCCAACGAGGGACTCGGCAAGGTCCTGAGGCAGATCGAGGCCCGCTCACGCGGGCGTCTCGCGGTCGAGGTCGCCGGCCGGTCGGCGACCGGGTGGCCGATCTACCTCGCCAAGCTCGGCGAGCCGTCCGCGAGCAAGCAGGGCGTGTTCATCCAGGGCCAGATCCACGGCGACGAGCCGCTCGGCAGCGAGGCGTCCGTGCAGCTCATCCAGGAGCTCGCGCTGTCCAGCAGCCCGCAGGTCGAGCAGATCCTGGCCGAGACGACGGTGTGGATCGTCCCGCGGCTGAACATGGACGGCGCCGCGTTCGCGGTGGACGGCCAAGTCGTGCAGCGGCGTCAGAACACGCAGGAGTGGACGCCGGCCGAGTGGGGGCTCGGCGCTGCGACCCCGGCGCCGTGGTACCACCGCAGCCCGACCGCGACCCGGCCGGGCGGCTATGACATCAACCGCGACTTCACGCCGGACCTCGACTTCCGCCTGGGACCCGGCGACGAGGCGCTGCTGCCGGGCCGCTCGGACCTGCCCGGCTTCTTCGTCACGTCCGAGGCGCGCACGTCGGCGGCCGTGTTCAAGCGGCTGCGGCCGGATGTCTTCATCGACCTGCACCACCGCGGGACGAACACGCAGACCGAAGACGACAACCAGATGACGACGCTGCAGGTGATCGGCGACGTCACCGAGGGCACGGCGGAGTTCCCGCTCGATCCCGATGCGCGGGCCCGGTCCTTCCAGCTCAACGCGTTCGTCTACGACACGCTGGGGGCGATGGGCAACTCGCCGTTCACGGGGATCACGCGGTACCCGGACGTCGAGCTGCCCGGGACGGCGTTGGGGTCGTACAACCTCAACGGCGCGGCGATCATGCTCTACGAGACGCGCAGCGCCGGGCAGAAGTCCAACGGCATGCTGACGCGGCAGCTCATCGCCGGGCTGCGCGCCACGCTCGTCGGCCTCGTAGACGGGTCGATCGCCCAGGTCGATCCCGCGCACTACCTCGACATCCCGCCCGCGGGGCCCAGGATCGGCAACCCGCGGTTCTGAGGGACTCCGGTCGCCGGCCGTCCACCCCGGACGGCCGGCCCGGCCGGAATCAGCCCTCCGCGTACAGCCGGTCGAACAGGTCGGCGTACTTCTCGTAGACCACGTTGCGCTTGACCTTGAGCGTCGGCGTGAGCTCGCCGGTCTCCTGCGAGAGGTCGTGGTCGAGGATCACGAACTTCTTGACCTGCTCCACGCGGGCGTACTTCTCGTTGACGTCGTCGAGGATGCCCTGGACCAGCTCCTGCACCTTCGGCTCCTTGGCGAGCGCCGCCGGGTCCTCGGGCAGGCCGTGCTCCTTCGCGAAGTTCGGGATCTCCTCGGGGTCGAGCGTGATCAGCACGACCGGGTACGGCCGCCGGTCGCCGTGCATGACCGCCTGTGAGATCCAGCGCGACTGCTTGAGGTCGTTCTCGACGTTGGCCGGCGTGAGGTTCTTGCCGCCGGCCGTGATGATGATGTCCTTCTTGCGGCCGGTGATCTTGAGGTAGCCGTCCTCGTCGAGCTCGCCGATGTCGCCGGTGTGGAGCCAGCCGTCCTCGATCGCGCCGAACGACTTGTCCTCCATCTTGTAGTAGCCGCGGAAGATGTGCGGGCCGCGGATGAGGATCTCGCCGTCGTCGGCGATCCTGACCTCGGCGCCCGGCAGCGGGCGGCCGACGGTGCCGAACTTGTAGGCCTCCTTGGTGGAGACCGTCGAGGCGGTCGCCGTCTCGGTCATGCCGTAGCCCTCGAGCACCGGCGCGCCGCAGGCGTAGAAGAACTCGAGGATCTCCTGGGCGATCGGCGCCGCGCCGCTGGTGGCCTGCCGCAGCCGGCCGCCGAACACGTTGCGGACGTTGACGTAGAGCTCCTGGTCGGCCTTGTCGAACATCGCCTGGAGCTGCTCGGGCACGGGCTGGCCGGCCTCCTGCATCTGGCGCACCTTGAGCCCGAGCTGCGTCGCGCCGCGGATCTTCTCGGGGTCGTTGGTCGAGGTGACGAGCGTGTAGATCTTCTCGAAGATCCGCGGCACGCTCGGCAGGTAGTGCGGCTTGATCTGCATCAGCTCGGGGACGATCTGCTTCGGGTCGCCGCCCCAGTAGGCGATCGTGCCGCCGAGGTCGATCGCGATCAGCTCGATCAGCAGCGCGAACGAGTGGGCGAGCGGCAGGTAGAGGTAGACCACGTCTCCCGCCTGGAAGATGTTCGCCGTCTCGCACATGTCGACGACGTGGCGGTAGTTGCCGTGGGCGAGCACGCAGCCCTTCGGCGGTCCGGTGGTGCCGGACGTGTAGATGAAGGTGTAGGGGTCCTCGGGCGAGACGGCGGCGGCGCGCTCGGCCACCTCGGCGGCGTCGCGACCGCGGCCGCGCTCGCGCAGGTCGTCGAGCGAGATGGCGTCGCCGACGTCGCCGCTCGGGTCGATGACGACGACGGCCTCGAGCTCCGGCAGGCGGTCACGGACCGTGGCGAGCTTGGCGACCTGCTCGGCGTCCTCGGCGATGACGAAGCGCGACTCCGAGTTGCCCGCCACCCACTCGCACTCCTCGGGCGAGTTCGTCGGATAGATCGGGACGACGACGCCTCCGGCGCTGGAGATGCCGAAGCTCGCGTACGTCCACTCCGGGCGCGTGGAGCACAGCACGGCCGCGCGGTCGCCGGCGCCCAGGCCCAGGTCGATCAGCCCGCGCGCGATCTCGGAGACGATCTCGCCCAGCTCGCGGTAGGAGACCTCGGCCCACTCGTCGCCGCGCTTGAAGGTGACAGCCGGCCGGTCGCCGTAGCGCTCGGCGGCCAGGCCCATCATGTCGGCGATCGTCCGCGAGCCCGTCGACTCGGG
Organism: uncultured Solirubrobacteraceae bacterium; assembly: GCA_963844405.1. Taxonomy (GTDB): domain Bacteria; phylum Actinomycetota; class Thermoleophilia; order Solirubrobacterales; family Solirubrobacteraceae; genus DASSUW01. The sequence continues at coordinate 50,742 of CAWJNZ010000003.1, forward strand.
GGCAGCCGTACTGGATTCCATTGTGCGCTCCTCCTCCTCAGGACGGACGGAGCGCGATTCTAGAGCCGGCGCTGCGGAGCGCGCGCCGGGTGACTCAGGCTGCGGCTACCTGACTCCGACCCGTGACCGCGACCTGCTCGCTGAGGTTGGCGAGGAACAGCGTCTTGTCGATGCGGCCCTGGAAGATCGGCACGCCCATTTCCATGCACTTCTCGATGACCTCGCGTCGCTCCATGCCGGCCTCGCGTGCAAGTTCCGTGGGCGTGAGGTGGATTGCCATCGGTCAGGAGCCTCCTGTGACGTTTCGCACGTGGCCAGCACGGTAGCGCGGGAGGCGGATGTCATCAACAACAACTGCTCAACACGGCCTAAACATTTCGGGTCAGACCGGGTTTGGGATGTCGGTCCAGAGATGCTCCACGCCGAAGCGCTTCTCCAGCCAGTCCCCGAGCGCGCGGATGCCGAACGTCTCGGTCGCGTAGTGGCCGGCGGCGATGAAGTGGATGCCGGCCTCGCGCGCGTCGGCCATCACGTGCTCGCGCGGCTCGCCGGTCAGGAAGGCGTCCAGACCGAGGGCCACGGCCTCGTCCAGGGCGTCGGCGGCCGAGCCGGAGACGATGCCGATCCGCCGCACGACGGCCGGCCCGCCGTCGAAGACCACGGGCGTGCGGCTCGTGACCGTGCGGACGCGCTCGAACAGCTCCTCGGCGGGGATGCCGTCGCCGGGGAACGTGCCGGCGCGGCCGATCTTCTGGTCGCGGAAGGTCCCGAACGGCTCGTGGCGCTCGCAGCCGAGCCGGTCGGCCAGGATCGCGTTGTTGCCGAGCTCGGGGTGGGCGTCGAGCGGGAGGTGGTAGCCGGCCAGCGCGATGTCGTGCTTGAAGAGCGGCCGCAGGCGCTCGGCGAGCACGGGCGTGAGCCCCGTCGGGTGGAAGTCCCAGAACAGCCCGTGGTGCACGAGGACGAGCTGTGCCTGCTCCGCCACCGCGCGCTCGATCAGCGCTTTCTGGGCTGTCACGCCCGTGACTACGCGCTCCACGTCACGCGGGCCGGGTACCTGGAGGCCGTTCGGCCCCAAGTCCTTGAACGACGCGGGATCGAGCAGCTCGTCGAGCGCGGAGACGATGGAGGTGAGACGCGTCACAGAAATGGGAATAAAGGGAAAGCGGGCGCGTGCCCGTCAAATGAACGCTAGAGTTCTCTGCCTTCCGCGCTGGCGGACGCGAAGGCGCGGACCATTCAGGGAGAGGTAGCGCAGAGAAGGATGCTCCACCGTGAGTAGGAGTATGGGCGGCGTCGCCGAGCCGGCGTCGCGGATGGTTGCAGAGCCTGGCGACGACCACCGGCTGGTCGCGGCGGTCCGCCGTGGCGACGATCGGGCGTTCGAGGCGCTGTACGGGCGCTACCAGCGCCGCATCCACGCCTACATCATGGGCATGGTCAAGGACCACGGGCGGGCCGAGGACATCACGCAGGAGGTCTTCGTCTCCGCGCTGCGGCGCATGCGCGAGACCGAGCGGCCGATCGCGTTCAAGCCGTGGATCTACGAGATCGCCAAGAACGCGTGCATCGACCAGTTCCGCCGCTCGCGCCGCGCCGAGGAGGTCTCCCTGCAGGCCGACGAAGGCCTCGCCCCCGGCGACTACGGGCGCCTCGTGGGCTCGGACCCCACGCCTGACGCGGCGGTCGCCGCCAAGCAGGACCTCGACAACCTCTGCGGCGCCTTCGGCGGGCTGTCGGACACCCATCACGAGATCCTGGTGCTGCGCGAGCTCGAGGGCCTCTCGTACCGCGAGATCGGCGATCGCCTGGGCATGAGCCGACCGGCGGTGGAGAGCACGCTGTTCCGGGCGCGCCGGCGGCTCACCGAGGAGTACGACGAGCTGGTCAGCGGCGCGCGCTGCCAGCGGATCCAGAGCCTGATCGCGATGGCGGGCCAGAGCCGGCTGGGGACGCGCGAGGCGCGCCGGCTCTCGCGCCACGTCTCCCATTGCCAGCCGTGCCGGCGCGAGGCGCTGGCCGCCGGGCTGGACAGCGCGATCCTCACGCACGTCCCGCTGCGGCGGCGGGCGGCCGAGAAGGTCGCGGCGCTGCTGCCGTTCGGGTTCCTCGACCGCTGGCGCGGAGGCGACTCGGGGTCGAGCGCCTCGCTGGCGAGCAGCGGCGGCGGCGCGAGCAGCCGCTGGGCCGAGCACGTCCCGATGCTGTCCGAGCAGCTGCAGGGCGGCTGGGGCAAGCTGGCCACCGCCGCGGCGGTGCTCGTCGCCGGCGTGGGCGCCGCGGGTGTGGGCACGCAGGTCGTGGGGTCGGACGAGCTGCCGCGCGGGGGCGACCGGCCGGCAGACGTCCAGCGCACGGGCAGTGCGGCGAAGGACGCCGGCGCGAGCGACGCCAAGCGCGCCGTCGTCGGGTCGCAGGCGGCGAAGTCGTCGTCGGCCAAGTCGTCGAGGCGGCAGGCGCAGAACCAGCGCACGCGGCGCCCCGGAGCCGAAAGGGGAGAGGACGGCGGCGCCTCGGCGCTGCCGGTCGGGCTCGGCTCCGGTGGCGGTGCAGGCGGCGGCGGCGCGGCCGGCGCGGGCTCCGGCGGCGGCGGAGGCGGCATCGGCGGTTCGGGCGTGGGCGGCGGCGCCGACCTGCCCAAGGTCGAGCTCCCGGCCGGCGGCAAGGACCCGGCCGCCCCGGTCCAGCAGGTCGCCGACGAGGTCGTCGAGACGGTCCAGCCGGTGGTCGACGGCGCGACCGGCGCCGTCGAACCGGTGACCGAGCCGGTCGAGAAGACCGTCGAGGACGTCGGCGACACCGTCGCTGGAGCCACCGGCGGCCTCGTGCCCTGACCCCGCCCCCGGCTGCGGATCGCCCCCCTCGTTCGCGGGCGGAATCGAACCCCCGATCAGCGGCTAGACTGCACGCTTGCTCGGGGCGTGGCGCAGCCTGGTAGCGCGCACCGTTCGGGTCGGTGAGGTCCCCGGTTCAAATCCGGGCGCCCCGATGCAACTGACGCCCGTCTGTTTGGTGAGGGCGCGAACTTCTTGCTTGTGGGGAGGCGGGGTGGGCCAGTCTCGGCCTCGCGGTTCCGCATGGCGCAATGATCGGCGCTGAATCGGGCTCGGAGATCGGTTCAAGCTGGCAGGACGGGCGCTTTCCACGATGCGAAACCGACCACCTTCCGTGCCTCTCTCGATGCCGCAGTTCAAGCGCCAAGCACGGCCATCGCGGCATTCCGTCCCGGGATCCCGCTGACGCCGCCGCCCCGCCGCGCGCCGGCGCCCCCGAGATACACGTTCTCCACGTCGGTCTCGGTGCCCCAGCGACCCGCCTCCGACGCCTCGTCCTCGACGAAGGGCCACGCGAGGTCGCGGTGGAAGATGTTCCCGCGCGGGAGCGCGAGCTCGTCCTCGAGGTCGAGCGGGGACTTGGCCTCGAGGCAGGGCGAGCCGTCGGGCGCGCGCAACAGGCAGTCCTCGAACGGCTCGGCCAGCACCGAGTCCAGCGACCGCAGCACGGAGTCCAGCGCCTCGCGCTTCGCCGCCTCCCGGTCGCGCTCGAACAGGCGAGCGGGAGTGTGGAGGGAGAAGAGCGTGAGCGTGTGGGCTTCCACGCCCGGCCCGAGGATGCTCGGATCGGTCAGCGTGTGGCAGTAGATCTCGCACGGCAGGGGCGAGGGCACGCGGCCGGAGCGCGCGTCGCCGAACGCCCCCTCGAGCTGCGAGTACGTCTCGTTGACGTGGAAGGTCCCGGCGAACGCGTCCGCGGCCGGCACCGAGCCGTCGCGCAGCCGCGGCAGCCGCGAGAGCAGCATGTTGACCTTCAGCTGGGCGCCCTCCGGCCGCTCGCCCGACGAGCCATTTCGGCCCAGCAGCCGGTCGAGCACCTCCGGCGCGCAGCCGGCGACCACGTCGTCGCAGCTCACCGCGCGCCCGTCGATCCGCACGTCCGCATGCTGGCCGTCGGCGTCGATCGCGCTCACCTCCGCGCCGCACAGCAGCTCGGCGCCGGCCGCCGCCGCGCACCGCGCGAGCTCGTCCGTCAGAGCCCCCATGCCGCCCACCGGCACGTCCCACGACCCGGTCCCGTTGCCGATCACGTGGTAGAGGAAGCAGCGGTTCTGGCGGAGATCGGCGTCGTGGGCGCCCGCGAAGGTGCCGATCAGCGCGTCGGTCAGCACGACACCCCGGACCACGTCGTCGTCGAACGCCGCCTCGATCGCCTCGCCGAGCGGCCGCTCGAACAGCGCCTCCCACGCCTCCTCGTCGCCGACCCGCTCCCGCAGCTCCGAGCGCGTCACCAGCGGCTCCAGCAGCGTCGGGAAGACGGCGCGCGCCACCCGCCCGACGCGGTCGTAGAAGCGCTGCCAGTCCCCGAAGGAGGAGCCGAGCGACGCCCGCGTGCGCGCGGCGTCGGACACGTCCACCAGCACCCCGGCGTCGGTCCCCGGCACCGGCGTGTAGGACGAGATCCGGCGCCGGCGCGTCTCGAACCGCAGCCCCAGCTCGCTGACCAGGAACCGCGGCAGCAGCGAGACCAGGTAGGCGTAGCGCGACAGCCGCGCGTCGACGCCCGCGAACGGCGCCTCCGACACCGCCGCGCCGCCCATCCGCGCCGACCGCTCGGCCACCAGCACCGAGCGCCCCGCGCGGGCGAGATACGACGCCGCGACGAGCCCGTTGTGGCCGCCGCCGACGACGACGACGTCGTAGCGGCTCCTCATGCGGGCACGCGGACGCCGGCGAAGCGCATCGCCAGCATCGCGCGGTCGTCCATCGTCACCCCCGCCTGGAACTCGCGCAGCGACCGGTTGATCTCGCTCAGCACCGCCTCCGCCGTGTCCCCCGCACGGGCGACCGCCCCGCGCAGCCGCTCGTCGCCGAAGCGGGCGTCCTCGCCGGGGGTCTCGGTCACCCCGTCCGTGTAGAAGAGCAGCGTCTCGCCCGGCGCGATCTCCACCACGGTCTCCGTCCAGTCGTCCTCGCCGGCGACGCCGAGCAGCACGCCGTGGTCGCCGAGCGGCTCCGGCCGCTCGCCGGGGCGCCGGCGGAGCGGCAGCGGGTGCCCCGCCGAGGCGACGGTCACCGTCGCGCTCGCGCCGCTCGTCTCGACGAGCGCGCAGACCGCCGTCACGAGCGAGAGCCGCGGCTGCTCGCGCAGTACCTCGTTGACCAGCGACAGCACGCGCGCCGGGCGCGGGTCGAAGCGCGCCGCCATGCGCGCCGAGTACCGCACCAGCGACGTCAGGGCGGCGGCCTCGACGCCCTTGCCGGTGACGTCGCCGAGCATGATCAGGTGCCCGCCCTCGACCGGCAGGACGTCGTAGAAGTCGCCTCCCACGTCCGCGTCGCGCTCGCCCGCCTGATAGGTCGCCCCGATGTCCCAGCCGGGCAGTTCCGGCAGCCGCTCTGGGAGCAGGCTAGCCTGCAGCGTGTGGGCGACGCGCTCCTGCGCGGCGTACAGCCGCGCGTTCTGCACTGCCGTGGCCGCGCGCAGCGCGAGGTCCTCCACGAACGCCAGGTCGCCCTGGTCGAACCGGCGGCCGCTCTCCGCCGACACGAGCGTGATGGCGCCCAGCGTCTCGTCGCCGACGCGCATGGGGACCACCATCCCCGAGCGCATGCCGAGCGCGCGGATCAGCCGCAGGTGCTCCTCGTCGCGGGCGGCCAGCTCGATCATGCCCTCCGGGATCTCCGCGTAGAGCTCGGCCGGGCCGCCGCGCAGGACCGCGGGCACGCCGGTCGCCGCGTCGGGGTCGGCCGGATAGCGGCGCCGCAGGTCGTGCGCCATCTGCACCTTCGCGGGGTCGACGTGGGCGACCGCGACCTGGTGCGACTCGCCCTGCTCGTCGACCATCTCGATCCCGCACCAGTCGGCCAGCCCCGGAACGATCATGCGGGCCACGCGCTCGAGCGTCTCCTCGTAGTCGAGCGACGTCGCGAGCATCTGCCCGGCCTCGGCGAGGAAGCGCTGGCGCAGCTCCGCCTCCTTGGCCTCGGTGACGTCCTCGATGATGTTGATGGCCAGCCGCTCGCCGCCGGCGTCGGTGTACAGCGTCGCCTTCGTGAGCAGCCACATCGCCTCGCCGGTGTCGCGACGGATGCTGCGGGTGAGCAGCGTCGGGGCCGGCTCGCCGGCCACGAGCCTGCGGCCGGGAAGGTCCTGCAGGGCAACGGGCCCGCCGTCCTCGCGCGTGATGACGAAGCGCTCGGCCAGCTCGCCGGGCGCGGCGGCCAGCACGTCCTCGCGGGGCCCGAGCAGCTCGACCGCCGCGTCGTTGACGTAGACGGTCTTGCCGTCCTCGTCGTGGACGGTGACCGCCTCGCCCAGCGAGCCGAGGATGCCGTCGAGCCGGGCCTGCGTGCCGCGCAGCTCGGTGGCGAGCCCGGCGGCCCGCTCACGCGCCCGCGCGGCGATGACCGCGAGCGTGCAGAACGCCACGTAGAGGACGATCCGGTAGATCGTCTGCTCGGTGCTCGTGGGGTCGTTCCACCACGTCGCGCCGACGCCCGCGGCGACCGCGACGACACCAGTGATCGCCACCTCGCGCTCGTGCCCGATGATGGCGAGGACCAGCGGCACCAGCAGCACGCTGCCGGTGATGTTGAGCGTCGAGCCGGCGATCGCGATGTCGACCACCACGACCGCCAGCTGCAGGGCAAGGGCGATCGCGAGCCGCGGCTTCGAGACGGTGGCCGGGGGCATCCTGCGGGCGATGCTAGTGCGGATTGCCGCAGTCGCGCCGCAATCCGGGTACGACAAGGATCGTGCGCGCTCTCACCGTCATCCCACTGGAGGCCTCCTCCGCCGCCGTCACCGAGGTGCCGGAGCCCGAGCCCGGGCCCGGCGAGCTGCTCGTCGACGGCATCGCGCTCGGCGTCTGCGGCACCGACCGCGAGATCGCCGACGGCGACTACGGCTGGGCGCCACCCGGCGCCGACCGCCTGATCCTCGGCCACGAGTCGCTCGGCCGCGTGCTCCAGGCGCCCGAGGACAGCGGCTTCGCGCCCGGGGACCTCGTGGTCGGCGTCGTCCGCCGGCCCGACCCCGAGCCGTGCCCCGCCTGCGCGCGCGGGGAGTTCGACTTCTGCCGCAACGGCCGCTACACCGAGCGCGGGATCAAGGAGCTGCACGGCTACGGCTCCGAGCGCTGGACGGTCGAGGCCGACTACGCGGTCAAGCTCGACGCGGCGCTCGAGCCGGTCGGGATGCTCATGGAGCCGATGACGATCCTCGCCAAGGCCTGGGATCAGATCGAGAGGATCGGGCACCGCGCCTACTTCGCGCCGGAGCGCGTGCTGGTCACCGGCGCCGGCCCGATCGGGCTGCTGGCCGCGCTGCTCGGCGTGCAGCGCGGGCTCGAGGTCCACGTGCTCGACCGCGACACCGACGGGCCGAAGCCCGCGCTGGTGCGCGACCTCGGCGGCGAGTACCACCACACCGACGTCGCCACCGTCGCCGAGGCGTTCGTGCCCGACATCATCGTCGAGGCGACCGGGGCGGAGACGGTGGTCGCCGACGCGATGGCCCACAACGCCGCCTTCGGCATCGTCTGCCTGACCGGGGTGTCGCCGGCCGGCCGGCCCTTCACGATCGACCTCGGCGCGCTCAACCGAGACATCGTGCTCGAGAACGACGTCGTCTTCGGGACCGTCAACGCCAACCTGCACCACTACGGCCTGGCCGCCGAGGCGCTGGCCCGCGCCGACCGCGGCTGGCTCGAGCGGCTCATCACCCGCCGCGTCCCGCTCGAGGACTTCGCGCAGGCGTTCGAGAAGCGGCCCGACGACGTCAAGGTCGTCCTCGACCTCTGACAGGATCGCCGCCGTGGCGGCGTGGCCGGCAGAGGTCCTCGAGGAACGCGCGGCGGTCATCGCCGAGGCCGCCGACGTGCTGCTGCGCCACCAGGGCGCGTGGCGGCACCGGCGGGTGGAGACGATCACGGTGATCGACCACGAGCAGATGCGCCGCAACGTGTCGATCGACTTCACGGTGCCCGAGGAGCAGCGCGAGGCCCTGCGGATCTCGGCCGAGGAGTTCGTCGTGCCGCTCGCCCTGTTGGACAAGCGCCCGCTCGTGCACTTCGACCTGCGCAACGAGGAGCAGCACGCGATCTCGCTGATGACCGCCGACCAGCACCGCACGATCGCCCGCGAGCTGCTGTACCGGCAGCTCGACGACGAGCTTCCGGACGAGGGATTCGAGGCCGCGGGGGAGCTGATCGAGGTCGTGCTGGCCGACGAGCCGCAGGCCGTCGAGCCGCAGATCGACGCCCTCGAGCAGGCGCACGGCCTCGAGCTGACCGACTTCCGGGCGACGGCCTCGGTGCTGGCGCGCGCCTTCATCCTGTGGGCCGTCGTCCGCGGGGTCGACCGCCGGCGGGTCTTCAAGTTCGCCTACGACGAGCCGCTCGGCCGCGGCCCCGGCGTCGTCTTCGCCTTCGGCGCGCTGGGGTGCACCGAGGCGCTCAGCTATCACCTCGAGGTCGCCGTGCCGGACGATCTGAAGGCCCGCAGCACGCAGCTCGTCGACGCTGCCACAGAGCGCTTGCTGGCCGCCGGCGAGCCCGACACCGACCGTCCAGCCCTGTTCTTCAGGGCACAGCCGCCGCTGCCGCAGGCGCCGAGGATCCTGGTCGACTTCGCCGTCGAGCGCTGGCCGTTCGTGGGCCCGGCGGCGCTCGTGGCGACGGTCATCGCCCTGCTCGTCGCTCCTCCGTTCCTGTTCGCCGACCTCCAGGCGCTGCCGGAGACGGCGAGCGCCGCGGTCGGCCTCGTGCTCTCGACCTCGGCCGTGTTCTCCGTCCTCGTCCTGCGGACCGACGAACACCCGCTGCTTCGGCTGATGCTCTTCAGGGTGCGGGCGCTCCTGGCCGCGAGCACCGTCGCGGCGCTGTTCGCCGCCGCGTCGATCGGCTTCCGCACCGCGGACTGGATCATCGAGGGGACGTGGGCGGTGGCGGCCCTTGTCTCCGTGCTGACCGCCGGTATCCTGATCCTCGAGACGCTCCGCGCGCCACGATGACCGTGAGAATCCCCTTCACCACCCCGCGCTACGACGTGGACGACCCCGCATTGTGGAGGCGGCTGCCCGAGATCGCCTGGTACGGCGAGGGTCGTGAGGGAGCCTGGCCGCTCCGCGGCGCGCGGGCGCGCGACCGGACACCGCCACCGCCCCCGCCGAGCAACGGCCGGCGGGCTAACGGCGCTCGGCCCAGCTGACGAAGAAGTCGAGCGCGGCGGGGTTCTGGAGCGAGTCCCGGCTGGCGGCCTGCTCGGGCGGCGTGCCGGTGAGAATGCGCTTGACGGGGAGCTCGAGGACCTTGCCGGAGAGCGTGCGCGGCACTTCCTCGACGGCGATGACCTCGTCGGGGACGTGGCGGGGTGAGCAGTCCTCGCGCACGCGGGCGCGGATGCGGGCGACGAGGTCGTCGTCGAGCTCGGTGCCTTCGCGCAGGACGACGAACAGCGGCATCGTGCCGACGTCGACGACGAGCGCGTCGGTGATCTCGTCGAGGGCCAGGACGGAGCGGTAGATCTCGGCGGTGCCCATGCGGATGCCGCCGCGGTTGATGGTCGAGTCCGAGCGGCCGGTGATGATCGCCGTGCCGCGCTCGGTGATCTCGATCCAGTCGCCGTGGCGCCAGATGCCGGGGTAGGTGTCGAAGTAGGAGTCGCGGTAGCGCTCGCCGTCGGGGTCGTTCCACATGTACAGCGGCATCGACGGCATCGGCTTGGTGATGACCAGCTCCCCGACCTCGTTGGTGAGGGACTGTCCGTCGGGGTCCCATGACTCGATGGCGGCGCCGAGCGCGCGAGCCTGGAGCTCGCCCTCGTAGACGGGCAGGATCGGGACCCCACCGACGAAGGCGGTGCACAGGTCGGTGCCGCCGCTGGTCGAGAACAGCCACGTGTCCTCGCCCACGTGGTCGTAGACCCAGCGGAAGCCTTCAGGGGAGAGCGGCGAGCCGGTCGACCCGACGGCGCGCAGCGCGCTCAGGTCGCGGCCCTTGGCCGGCTCGACGCCGGCCTTCATGCAGGCGCCGATGTACGCGGCGCTGGTGCCGAAGCAGGTCACGCCCGCCTGCTCGGCGATGTCCCACAGCACGCCCATGTCGGGGTGACCCGGGCTGCCGTCGTAGAGCACGATCGCCGCTTCGGTGAGCAGGCCCGAGACGAGGAAGTTCCACATCATCCAGCCGGTCGTGGTGAACCAGAACACGCGGCCTGAGGCCTGCGCGTCGACGTGGAGGTGGAGCATCTTCAGGTGCTCGAGCAGGATCCCGCCCTGGCCCTGGACGATCGCCTTCGGCAGGCCGGTGGTGCCGGAGGAGTAGAGGACCCACAGCGGGTGGTCGAACGGCACGGACTCGAACGCCAGCTCCCCCTTGGGCTCGTCGGGCCAGCCGGAGCCGTCGAGGTAGCCGAGCGTGAGGACCTCGCCGCCGGTCTCGGCGGCGATCCGCTCGACGGTCTCGCGGCGGTCGAAGTCGCGGCCGTTGTAGCGGTAGCCGTCGACGGCCAGCAGGACCTTCGGCTCGATCTGCGCGAAGCGGTCGATCACCGATCGCGCCCCGAAGTCCGGCGAGCAGCTCGACCAGATGGCGCCGATCGACGCCGTGGCCAGGAAGGCGGCGACGGTCTCGGGGATGTTCGGCATGTACGCCGCCACACGGTCGCCCGTCTCCACGCCGAGCGCGCGCAGCCGCGCCGCCATGCTCGCCGTCTCGCGCCGCAGCTCGCCCCACGTCCACTCCGAGAGCTCGCGCAGCTCGGACGCGTGGACGATCGCCACCGCGTCCTCGTCCTTGTCGCGGAACAGGTGCTCGGCGTAGTTGACCCGCGCGCCCGGGAACCACTCCGCGCCCGGCATGTCGGCCGACGCCAGCACGCGGTCATAGCCGCCCTGCACGCCGAAGAAGTCCCAGATCGACGCCCAGAAGCCCTCGATGTCCTTCACCGACCAGCGCCACAGCGCCCCGTAGTCCTCGTGACCGCGCTCGCGCATGAAGCGCGTCATCACGGCGCGCTCGACCATCTCGGGCGGCGGCTCCCACAGCAGCGTCGGCATCGGGCCGCCATGATGCCAGCCGTGCTGCGCTCGGTGACCGCGACCCGTTACGTGACCCCGCTGCGCGAGGGGGGGTCGCTGCCCGGGCTGGTGGAGGCGGACGACGACGGCCTGTACGTCGTCAAGTTCCGCGGCGCCGGGCAGGGGCCGAAGGCGCTGGCCGCCGAGATCGTGGGCGGGGAGCTGGCCCGTGCGCTCGGGCTGCCGGTGCCCGAGCTCGTGCTCGTGCAGCTCGACCCCGAGCTGGCGCGCGCCGAGCCCGACCCGGAGATCCAGGACCTGATCCGCGCGAGCGCGGGACTCAACCTCGGCGTCGACTTCCTGCCCGGTGCGCTGCCGTACACGCCGACGCGACCGCCGGATCCCGAGCTCGCGGCCTCCGTGGTGTGGCTCGACGCGCTGATCGAGAACATCGACCGGACGCCGCGCAATCCGAACCTGCTGCTGTGGCACGGGAACCTATGGCTGATCGACCACGGCGCCGCGCTCTACGTGCACCACGGGACCGGCGACCCGCTGGCGGTCGCGCGGCGGCCGTTCCCGGCGATCCGCGACCACGTGCTGCTCGCCGCGGCCGGGTCGCTGCCGGAGGCCGACGCGCGCCTGGCGCCGCGCGCGGACCCCGCGGCGGCCGCCGCGCTCGTGCCCGCCGAGTGGGCCGACGGCGCCCCGTACGCCGAGCACCTGCAACGGCGGCTCGAGGAGCCGCGCGAGTGGCTGGAGGAGGCCGAGCGTGCCCGAGCGTGAGGATTTCCAGTACGCGATCGTGCGCGTGGTCCCGCACGTCGAGCGCGGCGAGTGCCTGAACGCGGGCGTCGTCCTCTTCTGCCGCCGGCTCGGCTTCCTCGGCGCGAAGACCGGGCTCGACGAGGCGGCGCTGGCCGCCGTGGCGCCCGACTGCGAGTTCGCCGACGTGCGCGCTCACCTGGAGACGCTGGTGCGCGTGGCGGCCGGAGCGCCGGACGGCGGGCCGATCGCCGCGTTGGAGCCGTCGGAGCGGTTCCACTGGCTGACCGCGCCGTCGAGCACGATCGTGCAGTCTTCCCCGGTGCACACCGGCCTGACGAGCGATCCGGCGGGAGAGCTCGAGCACCTGTTCGAGCGTCTCGTGAGCCGGTAGCGCAAGTTCTCTGTTTCCGGTGCGTTGTGGCTCACGAGGGCGGCGGGAGCCACAAGGGAGCAGGGGACATGGACAGGCGCGGCGCCGGCGACCGGCGGGCGCGAGCGCCGCGCCTGTCATTCTCGATTCGATGCGTGGTGTGGTGTTAGCGGCCCTGGCGGTGCTCGCGCTGGGCTGCGGCGGCGGGGGCGGCGCTGCCACCGCGCGCAGCACCGCGACGCCGACCGCGACGTCGACGCCCAGCGGCACGATCGCGCGGTCCGGCCTGCGCCTCAAGCGGATCGGCACGTTCGACAACCCGGTCTACGTGACCGCTCCGCCCGGTGACCGGCGGCGCATCTTCGTCGTCGAGCAGGGCGGCTACGTGCGGATCATGCGCGACGGCGAGAAGCTCGACCGGCCGTTCCTCGCCATCCCGACGCTGATCTCGTCCAGCTCCGAGCGCGGCCTGCTCTCGCTCGCCTTCGCCCCCGATTACGCCTCGAGCGGGCGCTTCTACGTCTACTACACGGCACCGGACGGGGACCTGCGGATCGTCGAGTACCGCCGTGCAAGCGTCGAGCGCGCCGATCACGACTCCGCCCGCGTCGTGCTCTCCGTCACGCACCCGGCCGCCAACCACAACGGCGGCCTGGTGCGGTTCGGGCCTGACGGGCTGCTCTACGCCGGCCTCGGGGACGGCGGTGGCGGCGGCGACCCCAGCAACAACGCCCAGAACCGCCGCACGCTGCTCGGCAAGATCATCCGCATGGATCCCCGCTCGCGGGCGCGGCCGGAGATCTACGTCTACGGCGTGCGCAACCCGTGGCGCTTCGCCTTCACCCAGCGGGGTCACCTGGTGGTGGCCGACGTCGGCCAGGGCGAGGTCGAGGAGGTCACGGTCGTGCGCCGCAAGGGGGCCAACCTCGGCTGGCGCGTGTGGGAGGGTCGCCAGCGGTACACATCCGGCGAGAGCGCGCCCGGCCACGTGCCGCCGGCCATCCAGCGCTTCCACTCCGACGGCAACTGCTCGATCACCGGCGGCGTCGTGGTGCGCGACCCGGTGCTGGCGGCGCTGCGCGGCCGCTACGTGTTCGGGGACTTCTGCCGCGGGCGGATCGAGTCGGCCCGGCTGCGCGGGAACCGGCGTCGCGCGGGGCGCGCGTCGCGGCTGTACGTCCCCAACCTGTCCTCCTTCGGCGAGGACGCCCGCCGGCGCGTCTACGCGACATCCTTGGGCGGGGCGGTCTACCGGCTCGTGCCCCGTTAAGGGCCTATCCAAGAACCCCGCCGCGACCAGGACCGCCGTGGACACTTCGCCGGATCACCACACGAACCCTCGGAAATACGTTCGTATTCCCTTCGGGATTCGTGCGGCGCCCGGCTCGGTCCACGGCGCTCCTGGCCGGGCCGGATCTTCTTGGACAGACCCTTGAGTCTCGCCGACCACGACGTCGCCCTGATCCGCGCGGACAACCCGAGCCCGCTCACGCTGAGCGGGACGAACACGTGGGTGGTCGGGCGCTGGGTGGTGGATCCCGGGCCTGCGCTCGACGCGCACCTCGACGCGCTGGCCGCCGAGGTCGCCGCGCGCGGCGGCGCCGAGGGGATCGCCGTCACGCACGACCACGAGGACCACGTCGAGGGGCTCGGCGCGCTGCTCGCGCGGCTCGGCGACGTGCCGGTCGTGTCAGCCCGCCAGGGTGCCGCCGACGGCGACGTCTTCGGGCCGCTGCGGGTGCTCGCGCTGCCCGGCCACGCCGACGACCACCTCGCCTTCGTCGCCGGTCGGGCGGCCTTCGTCGGCGACGCGGTGCTCGGCGAGGGCAGCGTCTTCGTCTCGGGGCAGCTGGCCGCCTACCTCGACGGCCTGCGCCGCCTGCGCGAGCTCGACCTCGCGGTCCTGTGCCCCGGCCACGGGCCGCCGATCTGGGAAGTGGGGGCGAAGCTCGACGGCTACCTCGAGCACCGGCTCGAACGCGAGCGGCGGCTGCTGGCCGCGCTCGAGCGCGGCCTGCGCTCGGAGGACGAGCTGCTCGACGCGGCGTGGGACGACGCGCCACCGGAGCTGCGCCCGTTCGCCGCGGTCTCCCTCCGTGCGCACCTGGAGAAGCTACGTGCTGAGGGCCGCGCTTGAGGCCTCGGCCACTCGCCGCTGCGCGATCTCCATCGCCGCGGCCAGCGGGGTCGCGCCCGTCGCCTCCGCGTGGTCGAGCACCGCGCGGACGGTGTCGCCGATCGCGCGCACGCGCGTCTCGGCGCGCGCGGTGTCGTAGCCCTCGGGCTCGAGCTCGACGGCGATGTTGACCACGCCGCCGGCATTGGCCACGAAGTCGGGCACCCAGAGGATGCCGCGGGCGGCGAGCAGCTCGCTCACGCCCTCGTGGGCGAGCTGGTTGTTGGCGGCGCCGGCGATCGCCCGGGCGCGCAGGAGCGGCACGGTCTCGTCGTTCAGCACGCCGCCGAGCGCGCACGGGGCGAGGACGTCGACGTCGGCGGTCAGCGCCGAGTCCGGATCGGTCCAGCGCGCGCCGAGGCGGTCGGCGAGCTCGCGCCGCCGCTCGTCGATGTCGGCCAGGACGAGCTCGGCGCCGCCCTCGGCGAGCAGCTCGGCGAGCCGGCCGCCGACGCTGCCGACGCCGACCACGGCGACGCTGCGGCCCTCCATCGAACCGCTGCCGAACGCGCGCTCGCAGGCGACGCGGACGGCGGCCTCGACGCCGAGCGCCGTCCACGGGCTCGGGTCGCCCGACCCGCCGCGCTCGACGGCCAGGCCGGTGACGTAGGGCGTGGCCTCGGCGATCGTCTGCATGTCCGGCTCGGAGGTGCCGACGTCCTCGGCCGACAGGTACGCGCCGCCGAGCGTATGGACGGTCTCGCCGAAGTCGAGCAGCAGGTCGCGGCGGGCGTCGCCCGTCGGGACGGGGGTGCCCGGCGGCAGCATGATCACGCCCTTGCCGCCGCCCAGCGGCAGCCCGGCGACGGCCGACTTGAAGGTCATCGCCCGCGACAGGCGCAGCGCGTCCCGCACCGCCTCGCGCGTGTCGTCGTAGGTCCACATCCGGCACCCGCCGAGCGACGGCCCGCGGGCCGTCGAGTGCACGGCCACGATCGTGTACAGGCCGGAGCGCGGCCCACGGCGGACGAGCAGCGACTCGTGCGAGAGCGGTTCGAGGTGCGCGACGATGGCCCGGCACACTACCGCGCAGCCGCCCGCGTGCCGCCGGCACGATGAGGCGGGTCGCACGATCGCCCACGACCGCCGGGATCGGCGTCGCGGGGCTAGTGCTCGGTCGGCGCGGCGCCCGGCTCGGCCTCGGCCGGCGGTGCGGCCGGAGCGGCCGGCGGGGCCGCCGGCGCGGCGGGCTCGGCCGGGGCCTCCGTCGTTCCACCGCCCGTGGGCGGGGCCTGCGCCGCCGGCTCCTCGCCGGCCGCCGGCGGGGCCTCGGTGCCGCCGGAGACGTTCGGCTCGACCGCCGCGGGCGCCTCCTCCGTGGGCGCGGCGGCGGGCGGCGCGGCCACCACCGGGCCCTTCGCGCGCTCGCGCTTCGGCGCGCGGTGCTTGCGCTCGGTGCGCTCGGTCTTGCGGTCGGCGATCGGTGGCGTGGACGGGACGTAGCCCCTGACCGGCTCGCGCACCGGCATCTGCACCGGCGGAGCGGCAACCTTGGCCGCCGCAGCCGCGGGCGCCGGCGCGTCGCGCTTGTCGCGCGTGAGCTGCCTGACCTCGACGGCGCCTCCGGTGGCCAGCGCCGCGGTGCAGACCACGGCCGCGACCTTGCAGGCGGCGGCGCCGCCCGCGACCGCGGCCCCGCCGCCCGCGGCAGCCGAGCCGCCCGCCGCCGCGCCGCCGCCGGCGCCGGCCCCGCCGAAGCCGAGCAGCTTCGCGCCGGCGATGGCCAGCGGGCCCGCGCCGAGCGGGTTGAGGGCGGCGAACGACCGCCGGATGCCGCGCAGCTCGGTGCGGAACTCGCGGCAGCCGTCGCAGCCGCGCATGTGCCGGCGCGCGCGCCCGGACGCCTTGACCCCGCGGTCGTAGCTCTCGGTCAGATCGCGGCGGATCTCCTCGCAGTCGGCGTCGCGCGCGTCGGCGGCCTCCACCAGGCCCATCCGCGCCCGCACGAGCAGCGACTTGACGGCCGGCACCGTGACGTCGAGCGTGTCGGCCAGGTGGGCGTACGACATGCCGTCGATCTCGCGCATGAGCAGCGCCGAGCGCTGCTGGTCGGGCAGCCGGCCGACGTCCTGCACGAGCTGTGCGAGGTCCTCGCGGCGCTGGGCCTCCTCGATCGGGTCGTGCAGCGGCTTGCGCGAGACCTCGAAGACGTCGGCGGCCGGCGGCATCGGGCGCCGCAGGTGGTCGATGCAGCGGTTGTGGGCCACGCGGTAGAGCCAGGCGCGCACGTGCACCGCGCGGTCGTCCGCGCGCAGCGCGCCGTAGGCGCGCACGAAGACGTCCTGCAGCACGTCCTCGGCATCCTGCCGCGGGGCCGCGCACAGCATCTGCCGCACGTAGGCGAAGAGCCGCTGCCGGTACCGGTCGTGGATGACGCCGAACGCCTCGTCGCTCCCGGCCCGGAACAGCGCCAGCAGCTGCTCGTCGGAACGCAGGCGCAGCAGCGGGGCGGCGAGCGGCAGGCGGGCGATGCCGGCCGGTGCGTGAAGAGCTGAGGCTTCCACGTCTCCGCGACTCTAACTCCCCCGACGGATGAAGGTTGCTGCGAATGTTCGCGCGGTGCACAACGAACTTCGGATCCGGCACGATCTGACGATCCCGCTCGCCGAGATCGAGCTGCGGACGAGCCGGTCCTCCGGGCCGGGCGGGCAGCACGCGAACGTGACCGCGTCGCGGGTGGAGGCGGTGTTCGACGTCCACGCCTCGCGCGCGCTGAGCGACGCCCAGAAGGCCCGGATCGCCGCGCGGCTGGGCCCGCGCGTGACCGCGTCGGCGCAGGACACGCGCTCGCAGCTGCGCAACCGCGAGCTGGCGCTGGAGCGCCTCGCGCAGCGGCTCGCCCATGCGCTCGAGGTCCGCCGCCCGCGCACGCCGACGCGCCCCACGACCGCCTCCAAGCGCCGGCGCGTCGAGGCCAAGCGCCGCCGCTCCGACGTCAAGCGCGGCCGCCGTCGCCCCGCAGACGACTGAAAAGCCCCGCAACTCGGGGTACCATCGCCGGTTCTACCCGGGGGGTGGAAGCGGTGATGAACGGAGAGACGGTGGCGAAACGCACGATCACGATCCTGCTCGGGGCAGCGCTCGCGCTGCTGGTCGCGGCGCCCGCAGAGGCGACGCTGGTCTATGTCAAGGGCTCCGGCGGCCTCGACCCGCGCGTGTGGGTCGCCGAGGACGACGGCGCGGAGGCGCACCGGATCGGCAAGGGCCACTCGCCGCAGGTGTCCGACGACGGCCGCTGGGTCGCGTGGCTCCAGCCCGGCACGCCCCACCGGCTGATGATGCGGCTCGCGGACCGCACGCGCAAGGCGCGCGTCGTGGCGCGCTCGTCATTGATCGGCGAGTGGCGGTTCTCGCCCGACTCCAAGTCCGTCGGCATGGTGCTGGGACGGCGGCTGTTCGTCTACGACATCCGCGAGCGCGAGGCGGAGCGCGTGGCCTCGGGGAACCTCCGCGGCTTCTCGTTCTCGCCGGACTCCAAGTCCGTCGTGTTCGGCACGTCGGGCACGAACGCCGCGTTCGATGCGCCCTCCGACCTCTACTCGTTCGAGATCGCCGATCGCCGGCGCACGCGGATCACGCGCGACCGCAAGTCGCTCAACCCGCTGTGGGGCGAGGCGGGCATCATCCACGACCGCATGCGGGCGCGCCCGGGCGACTCGCCGTCCTACAACCTGTTCGAGATCCAGCCTGACGGCGGGAGCCTGCGCCGCATCACCAGCCTCCGCATCCCGCCGCTGATCAGCGGCCTGATTCCGCTCGAGCTGTCGGCCAACGGCGCGCGGCTGCTCGCGCAGTTCGTCGGGCAGGACACGTCGGTCGCGTTCCGCGTGAGCCCCAGGACGGGCAAGTCGAAGTCGCTCGACACCGACTTCGAGAACGGCCTCGTGGGCTTCGACCTGACCGCGGACGGGCGCACCGTGCTCGGCCACACCGGCGGGCCGGACCCGACCGCGGACCACGACGTGGTGACGATCCCCTACACCGGCGGCCAGCCGCGCGTGCTGGTCCGCCGGGCCGCGTTCCCCGACTGGAGTCTCTAAGCGCGTGTGACCGCGCCGGTCACCGGGGAGTAAAGGGTCGTCAACAACCGCGAAGGGGGAAGTTCGCGAGATGATCCTGCTGGGATTGATCCTGCTCCTGCTCGGCGTCCTGCTGAACATCGGCATCCTGTACACGATCGGCATCATCCTGCTGATCGTCGGCGTGATCCTCTGGATCCTGGGGGCGATGGGCCGCGCCGTTGGGGGACGAAGGCACTACTGGTAAGACTCACCTATCGCCGTAGCGCCAGCCACACCCGAGCTCGACCTCGCGGTCCTCGACCGTGTCCAGCAGCGCGTGCTGTGGCTGGCGACGGCGATCGTCCATCACGCCAACCGCGTGCGCCCGAACGCGTCGGGCGTCAAGGTCGGGGGACACCAGGCGTCGAGCGCGTCGATGGTGTCGCTGATGACCGCGCTGTGGTTCGCCGTGCTCGAGGCGCCCGACCGCGTGAGCGTGAAGCCGCACGCCTCGCCGGTCCTGCACGCCATCAACTACCTGCTC
Organism: uncultured Solirubrobacteraceae bacterium; assembly: GCA_963844405.1. Lineage (GTDB taxonomy): Bacteria > Actinomycetota > Thermoleophilia > Solirubrobacterales > Solirubrobacteraceae > DASSUW01. The sequence goes on from CAWJNZ010000003.1 coordinate 69,617, forward strand.
GGGCGGCTCGACCGTGAGTACCTGACCACGCTGCGGCAGTTCGGCGGGCTGCAGTCGTACCCGTCGCGGACCAAGGACCCCGACCCCGTCGACTACTCGACCGGCTCGGTCGGCATCGGCGCCACCGCGCCGGTGTGGGGGGCGCTCGCCCACCGCTACGTGGCGGGGCACTTCGACGTCCCGGTCGGCGGCCGCCAGATCGCCCTGATCGGCGACGCCGAGCTCGACGAGGGGGCGATCTGGGAGGCGATCGCCGACCCGATGGTGGCCAAGCTCGGCGAGGTCATGTGGGTGGTCGACCTCAACCGCCAGTCGCTCGACCGCGTGGTGCCGGACATCGCGGCGGGCCGCCTGGCGGGCATGTTCGAGGCGGCCGGCTGGCACGTCGAGATGGTCAAGTACGGCCCGCGCCTCAAGCGCCTGGGAGAGCTGCGCGCCCGTATCGATGCGATGCCCAACGAGGAGTACCAGCGGCTGCTGCGGGCCGACGCCGACGAGCTGCGGGAGCGGCTCGAGGTCAGCGTGCTGCCGAGCGACGACGCCGAGCTGCTGGCCGCCCTCCGCGACCTGGGCGGCCACGACCTCGGCGCGCTGATCGACGGCTTCCGCAAGGCCGACGCGGTGCGCGACCGGCCGAGCGTCGTCTTCGCCTACACGATCAAGGGCTGGCGGCTGCCGACCGAGGGCCACCCCGCCAACCACTCGGCGCTGCTCTCGGGCGAGCAGTTCGCCGAGCTGGCCGGGGAGCTGGGCCTCGACCCGGAGGACCCGTGGGCGGGCTTCGAGAACGGCTCGCCGGAGGCGGAGCTGTGCGCGGCCACCGCGGAGCGGCTGCGGCGCGAGCCGGTCGAGGCCGCGGAGCCGCCCGCCGTCCCGCCGTCGCTGGGCCGCGAGCACCGCGGCCGCGAATCCACCCAACAGGCGTTCGGGCGCTTCTGGGTCGACCTCGAGCGTGAGGCGCCCGACGTGGCGGCCCGCGTCGTCACCGTGTCGCCCGACGTCGGCACCTCGACCAACCTCGGCGGCTGGATCAACAAGGCGGGGATCTGGAACGTCGGCGACCGCATCGACTGGTTCGCCGACGACACCGACACGCTGGTCCGCTGGCGGGAGAGCGACCACGGCCAGCACGTCGAGCTCGGCATCGCCGAGGTCAACCTCGTGGGTCTGCTCGGGGAGCTCGGCGCGACCTGGTCGCGCGACGGCCAGCCGCTGCTGCCGGTGGGCACGATCTACGACCCGTTCGTCGCCCGCGCGCTGGAGCCGTGGTCGTTCGGCATCTACGCGGGCGGCCAGTCGATCCTCGTCGGCACGCCGAGCGGCGTGACGTTGGGGCCGGAGGGCGGCGCCCACCAATCGGTCGTCACGCCCTCGATCGGCATCGAGCAGCCGGGCTGCGTCGCCTGGGAGCCGGCCTTCGGGCGCGACTTCGAGTGGACGTTCCTGCACGCGCTGTCGCGGCTCGGGCGGCCGGACGGCAGCGCCGCGTACTTCCGGCTCTCGACGCGGCCGATCGACCAGTCGCTGGCCGGCGAGACCTCGCGCGAGCACGTGCTGGCCGGCGGCTACCGGCTGCGCGAAGGCTCGCGGCTGACGATCGCCGTCATGGGCGCGCTGGTCCCCGAGGCGATGGAGGCCGCCGACGAGCTCGGCGCCGAGGTCGTCTGCATCACGAGCGCCGACCAGCTGTTCCGCGCCTTCCAGGCGCGCGCCGGCATGGCCGACGGCGAGCCGTGGATCCTCGAGGAGCTCTTCCCGCAGCCGCTCCCGATCGTGTCGGTGCTCGACGGCCACCCTCACACGCTGAGCTTCCTGGCCGCCGTCCACGGGGTGCCGCAGACCTGCCTCGGCGTGCAGCGCTTCGGCCAATCGGGCGACATCTTCGAGCTGTACGAGCACCACCAGATCGACGCCGAGTCGGTCGTCGGCGCCGCCCTGGACCTGCTGGATGCATGACGTCGCGATCACCGGCGGAGGCATCCTCGGCCTCGCCACCGCCCGCGCGCTCGCCCTGCGCGGCATGAAGGTCGTCGTGCTCGAGCGCGAGGACCGGCTCGGCGCGCACCAGACGACGCACAACAGCGGCGTGATCCACGCGGGCATCTACTACGCGCCCGGCTCGCTGAAGGCGCGGCTGTGCGTGGAGGGGGCGGCGGCGCTGTACGACTACTGCGCGGCGCGCGGGATCGCCACCGACCGCTGCGGCAAGCTCGTCGTCGCCGTGCGCGACGCCGACGTCGAGCGGCTCGACGAGCTCGAGCGGCGCGCGCGGTCCAACGGCGTCGAGGGCCTCGCGCGGCTCGGCCCGGACGAGATCGCCGCCATCGAGCCGGCCGCCCGCGGCCTCGCGGCCCTGCACTCGCCGAACACCGGGATGGTCGACTTCGGCGCCGTCGCCACCGCCTACGCCGAGGACGTGCGCGAGCACGGCGGCGAGATCCACACCGGCGCCGCCGTGCGCGCGCTGGTCGAGCGCGAGGACCACGTGGAGGCGATCGTGCACGGCTCGCCTCCCATCGTCCGGGCCCGCCACGCCGTCGCCTGCGCCGGCGCGTGGTCCGACCGGCTCGCGCTCGCCTCGGGCGCGCGGCCCGACGTGCGCATCATCCCCTTCCGCGGCGCCTACCTGCGGCTCGAGCGGCCGGAGCTCGTGCGCGGCCAGATCTACCCCGTGCCGGACCCGGCGCTGCCGTTCCTCGGCGTCCACCTCTCGCCGACCATCCACGGCGAGGTGCTGATCGGGCCGACGGCGCTGCTGGCGCCCGCCCGCGACGCCTACCGGCTGACCACCTTCCGGCGGGCCGACATCGGGGCGACCCTGCGCTGGCCCGGCACCGCGCGGCTCGTCCGCCGCTGGTGGCGCACCGGCCTCACCGAGATCAGCCACGCGCTCAGCCGCCGGCTGCTCGTGCGCGAGGCGGCGCGCTTCGTGCCCGCGATCGGTCCCGGCGACGTGGGACCGGGCCCCGCCGGCATCCGCGCGCAGGCGCTGGGCCGCGACGGCACGCTGGTGGACGACTTCAAGCTCGCCCACACGGGGCGGGCCGTCCACGTCCTCAACGCGCCGTCGCCGGCCGCCACCGCCTCGCTCGCGATCGCGGAGATGATCGCGAGCGAGGTGGCATGAGAACGTAGGGGGCCCCGCCCAACGGGCCATTCCGTGTGGTGCGATGTCCCGTTGGGCACCCCCTGGCTAGGCCGCCTCGGGCACGACGCCGGCCGGCAGGTCCTCCTCGACCTGCGCCGCGGTGCCGAAGCGCTTGGCGATCAGCAGGGCCGACGCGACGGCGCCCGCCGCCGCCAGCACCCCGCCGACGTAGAACGCGTCGTGCAGGCCGCTGACGTACGCGGCGGCGCTGCCGCCGTTGAGCGCGGCCTCGGCCGGGATCAGCGCGCCGAGCGCCGCCACGCCGACGGCGATGCCGGCCTGCCGCGCGGTGTCGTTGACGCCGGCGGCCAGGCCGCTCTGCTCGACCGGCACGGCGCCGAGCGCGACGGCGGAGAGCGCCGGGTTGAACAGGCCGGTGCCGAGGCAGGCGACGAGCAGCCCGGGCATGACCATCCACCACGAGGTCGTCTCGTCGGCCAGCGTGAACAACACCATGCCGGCGGCCACCAGCGCGAGCCCGCCGGCGACCATGTTCCGGGCCGGCACCTTGGCGCCGAGCTGGGCGGTGGCCCCGGAGACGATCAGCATCAGGATCGTGCCCGGCAGGTACACGAGGCCGGCCTCGATCGCCGACAGCCCGAGGATCTGCTGCAGGTACAGCGTCGCGTAGAGGAAGATCGCGAAGAAGGACGCCGAGATGGCGAAGGCCGCGACCTGCGCGCCCGTGAACGTCGCGTCGCGGAACAGGCGCATCGGCAGCATCGGCTCCCGCACGGCCAGCTCGACGACCACGAAGGCCATCAGCGCGACGGCGGCGCCGGCCAGCTCGGCCACGATGATCGTCGAGCCCCAGCCGTCCTCGTTGCCGCGCAGCAGCGCCAGCACGAGCAGGCCCAGGCCGGCGGTCAGCGTGATCTGGCCGGGCCAGTCGATCCCGCGCCAGTGCGGGTCGCGCGACTCCTCCACGTACGTGCGCGTGATCCACAGGCAGAAGACGCCGATCGGGAGGTTGACGAGGAAGATCCACTGCCAGTCGAGGCCGCTGGTGAGCAGGCCGCCGACCAGCGGGCCGACCGCGAACGAGGCGCCGATCGCCGCGCCGTAGGCGGCCAGCGCGCCGGCGCGCTCACGCGGGCTCGGGAAGGCGTGGGCGAGCAGCGCCAGCGAGACGGCGAACATGATCGCCGCGCCGACGCCCTGCACTGCGCGCGCCGAGTTGAGCATCACGATGTCCTGCGCGAGGCCGCAGGCGAGCGAGGCGACGGTGAAGATGGTCAGGCCGTAGGTGAACAGGCGCCGGCGGCCGAGGCGGTCGGCGAGCGCGCCGGCCGTCAGCACGACGCTGGCCAGCGCCAGCGTGTAGGCGTCGACGACCCACTGCAGGCCGCTCAGGCCCGTGTCGAGGTCCTCGGCGATGCGGGACAGCGCCGTGTTCACCACGGCGATGTCCAGCATGAGCATGGCGGTGGCCGCGCAGACCACGACCAGCGTCCAGCGTTGAATGTTCATCAAGTCTCCAGAACGAGAGGGGGTGGGGAGTGGGCGCAGCATCGCGCCGGCGGGCCCCCGCCCGCATCAGGGAACCCCCTAGGCCAGCCCTCGCTCGCGGGCGGCCGCCACGGTCGCCGCGAGCGTGGATTCCGCGTCGTGGCGCGGTTTCCAGCGCAGGTTCTTGCGCGCCTTGGCGTAGCTCATGAGCACCGGCACGCTGAAGGCGTTCAGCCACTCGACCTTGGCCGGCACGAGCGGGAGCGCGGTGCCGGCGGCGGCGAGCTTGGCCGCCGCGCGCGGCACCGGGACGCGGCGCCAGCCGAGCTCGCGCGCCAGGTCGCCGGCGGTCAGCTCGCCCGGGCCGGCGAGGTTGTAGACGCCCGGCTCGCCGGCGCCGCGGACGGCGGCGACGAGCGCCGAGGCCACGTCGTCGTGGTGGACGAGCTGGAAGCGGGTGCCGGGATCGGGCAGGACGGTCAGCGGCGCGCGGCGCATCGGCCACGGGATCGCCTCGATCATGGAGAGCGCGTCGGGGCCCGCGACGATGCACGGCCGGAAGACGTAGGTGTCGAGCCGCGAGCCGGTGACGGACGCGAACAGCGTCGCCTCCAGCTCGGCCTTCTGGGCGGAGTAGTAGTGCCGCGACGTGCCGCGCGCCGGCACGACCTCGGTCAGCGGCTGCGGGTTGCTCTCGTGGAACCCGTAGGCGGCGACCGACGAGGTGTAGACGAGCCGGCGCGCGCGCGGCGACCGAGCGGCCGCCGTGAAGACCGTGCGCGAGCCCTCGAGGTTGACGCGGCGGGTCTCCTCGCGGCCGCCCATGATGATGAAGGCGAGGTGGACGACGACGTCGGCCTCGGCGACCAGCTCGGCCACCGCGTCGGGGTCGAGCACGTCGCCCTGTCGGTACTCGGTCTTGCGCAGGCCCAGCGCGGCCGGGTCGAACGGCCGCCGCGCCATGCCGAGGACGCGGCCGACCGCCCGCGAGCGGTCGCAGGCGCGCAGGAAGGCGCGGCCGATGTCACCGGTCGGGCCGGTGACGGCGACGGTGAGCGGCTCAGTCGCGATAGCCCGGCTCTCCCGGCAGCACGACGCGGGCCGCGTGGCCCTCGCCCACGACCATCGGCTCGATCGGCTCGACCTCGCGGCCCTCGGCCCACGCCAGCAGCTCGTCGGCGCAGCCGAAGCCCGCCAGCGCCTCCAGCGTCTTGACGGTCGGGAAGACGAGCTCGATGCCGTCGTCGAGCGCCGCCTGCGGCTTGTACCAGCGCACGTCGACCGTCTCGCCGCCGTCGGGCTCCGGCTCGGCGTCCTCCGGTGCGGCGACGAGGAAGAACAGCGTGTCGAAGCGGATCTTCACCTGTGGCGGGGTGATCCAGCGCGAGAAGAGCAGCAGCTGCTCCGCGCCCGGAAGCTCGACGCACGCCTCCTCGGCGACCTCGCGCACCCCCGCCACGCGGTGGTCCTCGTCGCCGTCGACCGCGCCGCCGGGGAACACCCAGGCGCCGCCCATGAAGCGCGCCGCCGGGTTGCGCTTGACGAGCAGGACCTCGAGTCGCTCGGCGCCCCCGCGCAGGACGATCACCGTCGCGGCCTGGCGCGGTTCGGTCGCCTCGCCGGTGTTGAGCTCCTCGCCGGACGCCACGGCGTCGAGGGTACCCTCCTTGCCCATGACGACGGAAACCGTTCAGAAGTGGATCTGCCAGTCGTGCGGGTTCATCTACGACCCCGCCGAGGGCGATCCCGACGGCGGGATCCCACCCGGAACCGCGTTCGAGGACATCCCCTCGGACTGGTTCTGCCCGGTCTGCGGCGCCCGCAAGGCCGACTTCGAGCTCTTCGAGGACTAGGCCGTAAGCACCACCGAGTCACCCGCCTCGTCCGCCGCCGTCCCTCGGACGGCGCGCCGCACGCTGCCCCCGCTCGAGCTCCTCGTCTTCACGGTCGGCATCGCCACGCTGGGCGGCGAGATCGCCGCCGCGCGGCTGATGGCGCCGTTCTTCGGCGCCTCCACGATCGTGTGGGCGAACACGATCGCGATCGTGCTCGTCGCGCTCTCGATCGGCTACTGGTTCGGCGGCAGGATGGCCGACCGCCATCCGACGCTGCGGGCGCTGTGCGGCACCGTGCTCGCCGCCTCGGTGCTGTTCGCGGCGATCCCGTTCGTGGCCGACCCCTTCCTGTCGCTGAGCGTCGAGGCCTTCGACTCCTACTCGATCGGCGCCTTCGCGGGCTCGCTGTTCGGCGTGCTCGTGCTGGTCGCCGTGCCGGTGCTGATGATGGGCGCGACGTCGCCGTGGGCGATCCGGCTCAAGATGCACGCGGTCGAGGACTCGGGGCAGATGGCCGGGCGCATGTACGCGATCTCGACGGTCGGCTCGCTGCTCGGCACCTTCGCCGCCTCGCTGCTGCTGATCCCGCTCGTGGGGACCCAGCGGACCTTCCTGATCTTCGCGCTGTTCACCGCCGCCGTGTCGGCGCTCGGCCTGCGCCCTCGCTGGGCGCTCGTCCCGCTCGCCATCCTCGCGCTGATCTTCATCCCGGTCGGCACCGTCAAGGGGTCGGACGAGGGTGAGGTGGTCCACGAGGCCGACACCGAGTACCAGTACGCGCGCGTGGTCGAGCTGCCGGACGGCGAGCGGCACCTCGAGCTCAACGAGGGGCTGGCCGTGCACTCGGTCTACCGGCCCGACACCGTGCTGACCGGCAACGTCTGGGATGGCTACCTGATCGAGCCCTTCGCCGTTCGGTCCTCGCCTCCCGAGCGGATCGCGATCCTCGGCAACGGCGCAGGCACCACCGCGCGCGCGTACGCGGAGTACTTCCCGGACACGCTGATCGACGGCGTCGAGATCGACGGCGAGCTGCACGACATCGGCAAGCGCTGGTTCGGCCTGCGCGAGCGTCCGGAGCTCAAGCTCTACACCGAGGACGCGCGGCCCTTCCTGCGGCGGATCGACGGCCGCTACGACGCGATCTTCGTCGACGCCTACCGCCAGCCGTACATCCCCTTCTACCTGACCACCACCGAGTTCTTCTCGCTCGCGCGCGAGAAGCTCAACCCGGGCGGCGTGCTGGTGGTCAACGTCGGCCATCCCGAGGGATCGGACGAGCTCGAGAAGGTGCTCGCGGCGACGGTCGGCGAGGTCTTCCCACACGTCGCGCGCGATCCGCTCGAGGACGTCAACACGCTCCTCGTCGCCGCCGACGATCCCCCGACCGCCGACAACCTGCGCCGCGCCGCGACGACGCTGCCCGTGGACCTGAGGCCGCTCGCCTTGAACACGGCGGTCCGACTCGAGCCCGCTTTGCGCGGAGGCGACGTCTACACCGACGACCACGCCCCGGTCGAGTGGCTGATCGACGCCTCGATCGTCGAAGAGGCGGCCGGCGGCAAGGACTAGGCCGCGGCGAACGTCAACTGCGGCAGGGTAGGGAACGAGGAGGCCGGCGGAGCGGCGATCCCTGGCGCTTTGACGTCGATATGCGACGTCAAAGCGCCACGCGCCCCGCGGCAGACCAACCGCGCCGGCTCCCTCGCTGCCCTACCCAGCCGCAGTTCGTCCCTACGCGGCCCGCGGCAGATCCTCGACGTGCGCCAGCGCGACCGGGTCGACGGCGCCTGGGCGCACGCCGGCGCGGAGGGCGGCGCGGGCGAGCACTCGCGAGGCCCCGCGGAGCTCGGCGCGCGTGTGGGACGCCATCACCGCCAGCCGCAGGCGGGCGGCGCCGTCGGGCACGGTCGGCGGGAGGACGGCCTCGGTGAAGACGCCCTGCTCGAGCGCTCCTTCGACGATCCGGACGGCCGACTCGGTCTCGCCGACGAGCAGCGGCACGACGTGCGTGCTGGCGCCGGCCACCTCGAAGCCCTCGCGCGCCAGCTCGTCGCGCAGCGTCTCCGCGTTGGCGAGCAGCCGCTCGACGCGCCGCGGCTCCTCCACGAGCAGCTCGAGCGCGGCCATCGCGGCGGCCACGGCCACGGGCGGCGGGGCGGTCGAGTGCAGGAGCGTGCGGGCGCTGTTGACCAGGTAGCGGGCGGTCACGTGGTCGCAGCACGCGAAGCCGCCGTACGAGCCGAGCGCGGTGCCGAGCGATCCGGTGATGACGTCGACCTCGTCCTCGAGCCCGGCCTCCGCCACGGCGCCGCGGCCGCCGGGGCCGACCGCGCCGAGCCCCTGCGCCTCGTCCACCAGCACGCGCACGTCGTACCGGCCGGCGAGCTCCACGATGTCCTCGAGCGGGGCGACGTCGCCGTCCAGGCCGAACACGCCGTCGGTGGCGATCAGCGCCCCGCGGCCGTCCGACTGCGCGAGGCCCCACGCGAGGTGCTCGGGATCGGCGTGCCGGTAGGCGAAGGCCTCGGCGCCCGCCAGGCGGGAGCCGTCGGCGATCGAGGCGTGAGCCAGCTCGTCGTGGAACACGACCTCGCCCTTGCGCGCCAGGGCCGGGATGACGCCGAGGTTGGCGAGCGTGCCGGACCCGAAGACGACCGTGGCGTCCGCGCTGAGGAAGCGCGCGAGCCGCTCCTCGAGCCGCCGGTGCAGCGTCATCGTGCCGGAGGCGACCTGCGGCGCGCCCGCGCCGACGCCCCAGCGCATCGCCGCGTCGGCCGCCGCCTCGCGCACGCGCGGGTGGTCGGCCAGGCCCAGGCTGTTGCCCGAGCACAGCACCAGCACCGGCCGCCCGTCGAGCACCACCCGCGGACCCTGTGGGCCGCTCACCATGCGGGTGCGACGGTAGAGGCCGAGCTGCTTGAGCTCGTCCAGGCGGTCGTCGAGATCCAGCATCCGCGCTCCTTCGGGAAAGCCGAGGATGTACCGCGCGCAACGCTACGGAGCGGTCCGGACGAACTCAGCGCTTGCAGGCGGTGTAGACGCGCGTGGCGGAGTAGGTGCGGCCGTCGGAGGCCTTGACGCTGACGACGAGCTTGGTCTTCTTCTTGAGCCCGAGCAGGGTGACCGGCTTGGCCGCCTTGGCGCCCGCGAGGCGCGCCTTGACGCGGCCGTTGACCTTGACCGTGGCCGACAGGACCCTGGCGCCGGCGGGCGCCTTGATCCGCAGCGTCAGCCGGCCGCCCTTGACGCAGCTCGTCGCCGCCGGCAGGCCGACGGCGTCGGCGACCGCGACCGGCGCCGTCGGGGTCGTCGGGGTGGTGGGGGTCGTGGGCGTCGTCGGGGTTGTCGGCGTCGTCGGGGTCGCCGGCGTCGTCGGCGTGGACGGGTCCGTCGGCGTAATCGGCGTGGGCGTCGGGGTCGGGTTCGGGGTCGGCGTCGGCGTGGGGGTCGGCGTCGGGGTCGCCACCGCGACCGGCCCTGCGTCCCACTGGAAGCGGAGGCTCAGCGACGCGCCCTGGTACCGGTTGTCGCCGCCGAAGAACGTGCCGGGGTCGCCGTTGTCCGGCAGCGTGGCCGTCACCTGGTATTCGCGCACCTCGCCGGCCTCGAACCGTCCGAGCACGACCTCGCCGAGCCGCGTCGGCACGCCGGCGTAGACCCTGACCGGCGCGTCGGCGTCCGTGACGTCGAGCAGCTCGAGCTCGACCTGGTCGGAGAGCGCGCCGCCGTACGGCCCGCGGACGTCCGCGAGGTGCGTCAGGCGCACCGCGAAGACGCCGTCCACGTCACCGTCGTTGGCGATCCGCACGGTTCCCGTGACGCCGTCGCCGGGCCGCATCGTGCCGGCGTTGAAGAGCGCCTGACCCTCGCGCGAGTTCGCGATGCTCACCGCGCCGCCCGCCGCCGCGACGCGGGCGCTCGCGAGCTCCTCGCCGCCACCGAGCCCACCGAGCCCACCGGGCGCGGCGACCGCGAGGCCGATGGCGCCGAGCGCCATGGCGAACGTCATGAGCAGCGTGGCCGTCGCGCGCATCAGAACTCCCGGTCGGCGCCCGCGCCCGTCGCCTCGGTCACCGTGGCGGTCCCGACGGCATGCGCGGCCCAGTCCTGAGCCGTCGCCGAGGGCACCCAGGTCATCGTCGAGTTCGTCGCGTGCGTCCCGATGTTCGCGCCGCCGGAGACGACCGTGCCGAGGGTGATGACGATCGCACTCCCGCTCTGGACCATCGTGGCGTTGAAGACCACCGCGCCGGTCACGTACGTCGTGCCCGCGAGGCTCAGCCCCGTCGCACTGTTGACGAGGTTGAGCCGCGTGCCCGTGGTGGTCGTGAAGTCCATCCGGTCGCCGCTGCCGTTGTGCGCGAAGGTCACGCGCATCGCCATCGACGCGCCGGTGAAGCCGGCGGTGATCGTCGTCGGGCTGATCACCTCGCTGTAGGTCAGCGTGATCGTGTCGCCGGGCTCGGCCTTGCCGATCGTCGCGCCGCCGTTCGCGGTCTGGATGTCCGCTCCGGTCGGCGTCGTGTCGTTGTCGACGACCTTGTTGGCGCGGACCGCCGAGGCGGTCTGGAGGCCCACCGCGTCGCGGGCCAGCGCGCGCAGGTCGTAGGGGCCGTCCGTCAGGCCGGCGGTCGCCCAGGTGCAGGTGGTGAACGGGGTGACGGTGTCGCTGCAGCCGTCGGTCCACGTGTTGGCGCCCGCGACGCTGTACTGCGCGATCCACGCGGCGACGCCCGAGCCCGCGTCCGCCGCGGTCCCGCTCAGCGCCACGTTGCCCGACAGCGTGGCGGCGGGGTCCGTCAGGGTCGAGGTCGACGGCGCGGTGTTGTCGATCCGGATGTTCGTGACGACGGCCGACGTCGCGCTGAAGCCGACGCCGTCGGTGGCCGTCGCCCGCGCGTCGTAGAGCCCGTCGGCCAGCAGCGCGGTGTTGACGCCGGCGCACTGGTACGGGGCGGCGTCGTCGGTGCAGACCGCCGTCCACGTGCCGCCGGAGGGCCGGAGCTCGAGCGTCACGCCGGTGACGCCGGTGCCGGAGCCGTCGGCCGCGGTCATCGAGTAGGTGACGGTGCCGTGCAGCGGGCCGGACGGCGCGACGACCGAGACGCTCGGCGCCGTGTTGTCGACCGACCGCGCGGCGACGGTCGAAGCGCGCAGGTGGCCGGCCGGGTCGACGGCCAGCGCGCGAACGTCGCGCGAGCCGTCGGCCACACCGGCAGTGTCCCACTGGCACCCATAGGGTGCCGCGGTGTCCTCGCACGCGTCGGTCCAGGTCCCGGCGCCGGCCGGGGAGGTCTGGAAGCGCACGCGGTCGATGCCGCGCTCCGAGCTCGCCGTCGCCTGCAGGGCGACAGCGCCGCGGAGCGGCGTGCCGGGATCGGTCAGGGAGACGGCCACGGTGTTGAAATCGGCCGCGGCCGCGAAGGTGTTGCCGAGCGAGCCCGAGGTCTGCACGAAGTCGGCGCCGGAGTCGCCGGCCGCGCCGCCCAGCGCGACGGCCGCGAGCGCGACGATGAGCAGCGCGCGGGTCACGCGACGCCCTCCAGCGAGCGGCGCGCGGCCTCGTCGCCGAGCCGCCGCCACAGCCTCGTGAGGCTGACGGCGGCGATCAGCAACGCCGGGAGCGCGATGACGAGCATGCGGACGTCCCGGCGACCGAGCGCGCTCAGCGCATGGCCGGCGTAGGGAACGCCGAAGCGGACGCGTGCCTGCGTGGCACCGTCGAGGCTGAAGGTCCAAGGGTCCGCGACCGGGTTGGCGTCGCCCTTGGTGCGGAAGACGCGACGGCCGGTGTCGTCACGGCCGATCCACGAGATCCGGTGCGTGACCAGGTGGTCGCCCGCTGGGGGCGTGTAGGTGATCACGTCGCCGACCCGCAGGTCGGCGACCGGGACGACCTCGGCCAGCACGAGCGAGCCGCGGTCGTAGGTGCCCGTCATGGAGCCGGAGACGATCGCGTAGCGCTCCCAGCCGGCGAGCGCAGGGGCCAGCACGAGCAGCGCGCACAGCACCGCACCGACGAGCGCCGCGCCGGACGCAAGGCGCCCGACGCGGCGAATCGCGGCCGTCCCCATGGCGGATCCCCGTTCAGCTTTCCTTGGCTAGGCGGCGTTGAAGTCGAACCTGACCTGCGAGCCGCCGCCCTGGTATGCGTCGCCGGCCGAGCCGTCGAGCTGGACGGTGAACTCGTAGCGGTGCTTCTCGCCGGCGGCGAAGTTGCCGAGGGCCGTCGTGCCCATCGCGGCGATCGTGCCGCTGTACACCTCGTCGCCGGCGGCGCAGTCCGGCGTGCCGCTCGCGAAGTCGCCGCAGTCGACGACGGTGAGGTTGAGCTTGCCCGACAGCGGGTGCGTGCCGTCCGAGTCGACGGGCGCCGTGCGCGACAGCGTGAACGCGCCGTCGAGGCTGCCGGTGTTCTCGATGTCGACGACGCCGTCGGCGCCGGGGCCGGCCGGGCGGAGGTTGCTCGCGGTGAGGACGGCGACGCCGTCCTTGGAGTTGCCGATGCTCAGCGTGCCGGCGGCGAACGTGTTCGACGGGTTCGCCGAGGTGGCGGTGAAGTCGGCGCCTGAGCCGACGACAGCAGTGGTGGCGAGCAGAAGCGTGAGCAGCGCGCCGAGTGCCAGCTTGGGCTGGCTGGTGAGGACCTGCAGACGGGACAGCATGGTGGACGGATCTCCTTGCCTGGGAGTGAAGAGCCGGCAACCGAGCTATCTCGCCGCAGGACGAGACCTCTAGCTTTGCGTCCCCGCCTCGCGACGGGTTTGCCTTTGTCTACATCACCTGATCGGCCGATGTGTCAGCCTCTTGACAAAGGCTGGACGGACGTCCGATCAGCGTCCGCGCCAGCGCGGCGGGCGCTTCTCGGCGAAGGCGCGTACGCCCTCGAAGAAGTCCTCGCTCCGGAAGCACGCCTCGCGCAGCTCGACGAGCTCGCGCGCGACCTCGGGGTCCAGCTCGCCCTCGGCGGCGAGCAGCTCGCGCAGGGCGCGCTTGTTGCCGGCCAGCGAGAGCGGCGCGTGGGCGGCGATCCGCGCCGCGTAGTCGACGCCCCGGTCCTGCAGCTCGTCCGCGCCGACGACCTCGTTGACGAGCCCCCACTCGAGCGCGGTGCGGGCCGTCACGTTGCGCGCCGTGAAGAACAGCTCGCGGGTGCGCGGGGCGCCGATGGCGTCGACGAACTTGCGCAGCCCGGTGTGCGAGTAGATGAGGCCGAGCCGCGCCGGCGGCATCCCCATCTTGGCCGCCTCGGAGGCGACGCGCAGGTCGCACGAGAGCGCGAGCTCGAGGCCGCCGCCGATGGCGTGGCCGTTGAGCGCCGCCACCGACGGGAACGGGTACGCGTCGAGCGCCGCGATCGCCTCGTGGAACGGGTGGGCGACCAGCGCTTCGGCCCGGTCGGCGAACTGGTCGCGCGGGAGGTTGCCGATGTCGTAGCCGGCGCTGAACACCGGGCCCGTCGCGGTGACGAGCAGGCAGCGCGCTTCGAGCTCCGGCACGGTGGCGGCGAACGCGTCGAGGATCTCGTGGTCGAGCGCGTTGCGCTTGGCGGGGTTGTCGATCGTGAGCCGCGCGACGTGCTCGGCCGGGTGGTCCAGGCGCAGCTTGCCGCCGGCGAGCTCCACTACTCCAGCACGACGAGCGGGTCGCCCTCGGAGACCGCCTGGCCCTCCGCGACGAGGATCTCCTTGACGGTGCCCTCGTCCTCGGCCTCCACGGGCATCTCCATCTTCATCGACTCGAGGATCACGACCGTGTCGCCCTCCTCGACCGTGTCGCCGACCCCCACCTCGATCTTCCAGACCGTGCCCGTGATGTGCGCCTCGATCGCCGCCACTGCGCTCCTTCCGCGTCGTGTACGAGCGCCGAGCATACGTTCCCTTGAGGTCGGCGTGAGCCGTCCTTCAGGCGTGGTGGTCACCCTGACGGCCATGGAGCTGATCCCCACCGTGACCGCTGACGGGCGCATCATCTTCCGCGCCGCCATCCTCACGCCGCGCGAGCGCTGGCGCCGCTTGGTTCGGAAGCTGCGCGTCCGCTGACTTATGCTGGGGGTCGATGCGGCCCCAGATCCGCTTTCCCGGTGAGTCGCCCGAGCATCGCAGGGCGCGGGCGCTCCGCGAGCGGGTCGACGACCTGCGCACCGCGCGGCAGCGCATCATCGCGGCGGCCGACGCCGAGCGCCGGAGGATCGAGCGCGACCTCCACGACGGCGCGCAGCAGCGCATGGTCGCGGTGGCGGTGACGCTCGGGCTCGCCGAGCAGCGCCTCAAGACCGATCCCGAGGCGGCGGCGGAGCTCGTCGCCCAGGCGCGCGAGGAGGCGAAGGCCGCGGTGAAGGAGCTGCGCGAGCTGGCCCGCGGCATCCACCCGGCGGTGCTCAGCGACCACGGGCTCGGACCCGCCCTCGAGGCGCTCGCCTCGCGCGCGCCCGTGCCGGTCGAGGTGAGCGGCGTCCCCGAGCGCACGCTCGCCCACGAGGTCGAGGCCTGCGCCTACTTCGTCACGGCCGAGGCGCTCACCAACGTGGCCAAGTACGCGCGGGCGAGCTCGGCCTCGGTCGAGCTCAGCCTCGCCGACGACCGCCTGCGGGTGCAGGTGCGCGACGACGGCGTCGGCGGCGCGGACCCGACCACGGGGACCGGGCTGCGCGGACTGCGCGACCGCGTCGACGCGCTCGACGGCGACCTCGAGGTCCACTCGCCGCCCGGCGGCGGCACGACGGTCACCGTCGAGATGCCAGTGCGCTGACCGAGTGGACCGGCGGCAGGTCTGTCGCCGCCTCGAACCACGTCGCCCCAGCGTCGCCGGAGCCGAACACGCTCCCCGAGGTGGCGCCGAAGTACAGCTCGAGGCTCGAGCCCTCGCCGGTCCAGTCCATCGCCTCGCGCAGGATCGTCAGGTAGGCGTCCTCGCTCGGGAGCCCGTCGCCGCGCGCCGTCCAGCTCGCGCCGGCGTCGCGCGTCTCGTACACGCGGACCTTGCCGTCGACCGTCACGCGGTCGATGTCGGCGGCCAGCGGGACGACGTAGGCGCTGTCGGCGTCTGCGGGGTCGACGGCCAGCGCGAAGCCGAAGTCCGACGGCAGCCCGTCGGCGATGTCGATCCACGTCCGGCCCGCATCGTCGGACCGGTAGACGCCGCCGTGGAACTGCATGAAGATCCGCTCCGGCCGGGTGGGCGCGCGGTGGATGCGGTGGACGCAGAGCGGGATCTCGGCGGGCGGCGCCTCGTCCGGCACGTAGCGGGCGACGAGGCCCTCGTTGCCCTTGTGCCAGGTCGCGCCGCCGTCGTCGGTCAGCCACACGCCGGCAGCCGAGATGGCGACCGCCAGCCGGTCGGGCTCGCCCGGCCACGGGACGATCGAGTGCAGGCACATCCCGCCCGCGCCCGGCTGCCAGTAGCGGCGGCTCGGGTGCTCGAACAGCGGCTCGTTGAGCTCGAAGCTCTCGCCGCCGTCGCGGCTCACGAACAGCACGCCCGGGTCGCCGCCCGCGTACACCGTGCCGTCGTCAACGCCGGGCGCGATCACCCAGATCCGCTCGAGCGCGTGCTCGCCGCCCTCGGGCAGCTCGACGCCGGCGGCCTGCTCCCACTCGCCCGCCGGGTCGTCGGCGCGGAAGACCTTCGGCCCGTAGAAGGGCGAGGTGACCGACGCGAGGATGCGGCCGGAGCGCGGATCGCGGGTGGCGTACTCGACCGGCTCGCCGGCGAAGGCGCGCGTGACGACGTCGAACGGGGCGCCCGGCTCGCCCTCGAGCACGAACAGGCCCTTCTTGGTGCCGATCAGCAGCTCGGTCATCGTGACCTCGATCCTAATAGCCTGCGCGCGTGCTCCTCGCCATCGACCAGGGGACGACCGGCACGACATGCCTGGTGTTCGACCTGCAGGGCGAGCTGATCGGCCGCGCCTACCGCGAGTTCACCCAGCACTTCCCGCGGCCGGGCTGGGTGGAGCACGACGCCGGCGAGATCTGGGATGTGTCGCATGCCGTCGCCGGCGAGGCTTTGGAAGACGCCGGCGTCGGGCCCGGGGAGCTCGAGGCGATCGGCATCACCAACCAGCGCGAGACCGTCGTCTGCTGGGACCCGTCGACCGGCGAGCCGCTCCACCACGCCCTGGTGTGGCAGGACCGGCGGACGGCGGGCCGCTGCGACGAGCTGCGCGAGGCGGGCGAGGAGGAGCGGGTCCGGGCGAAGACCGGCCTCGTGCTCGACCCCTACTTCTCGGCGACGAAGATCGAGTGGCTGCTGCGCAACGTCGACGGGCTCGCGCAGCGCGCCCGCGAGGGCCGCGCGGTGTTCGGGACGATCGACTCGTGGCTGCTGTTCAAGCTGTGCGGCGAGCACGTCACCGATCCCTCCAACGCCTCGCGCACCCTGCTGTTCGACATCGAGGCGGGCGAGTGGTCGCCGGAGCTGCTCGAGCTGTTCGGCGTGCCGGAGCGGTCGCTGCCCGAGGTGCGCCCGAGCTGCGGGCAGTTCGGGCGGACGCGCGACTTCCACGGCCACGATGTCCCGGTGGCCGGCGTGGCGGGCGACCAGCAGGCGGCGCTCTTCGGCCAGCGCTGCCTCGAGCCCGGGCTGGGCAAGAACACGTACGGCACCGGCTCGTTCGTGCTCATCAACCAGGGGACGAGCGTGCCGCCGGCCGCCGAGGGCCTGCTCTCCACCGTCGCCTGGCAGATCGGCCGCCAGACCACCTACGCGCTGGAGGCGGCGATCTTCGTCACCGGCGCCGCCGTGCAGTGGCTGCGCGACGGGCTCGGCATCATCGAGGCGGCGGACGAGACCGAGGGGCTGGCCGGCTCGCTGGACTCCAACGACGGCGTCTACTTCGTGCCGGCGCTGACGGGGCTCGGCTCGCCGCACTGGGACCCCTACGCGCGCGGGACGATCGTCGGGCTCACGCGCGGGAACGGCCGCGCGCACCTGGCGCGGGCCGCGCTGGAGGCGATGGCCTACCAGGCGGTCGACGCCGTGCGGGCCATGGAGGCCGCCGGCAGCGAGCCGCTGGCCGAGCTGCGCGCCGACGGCGCGGCGACCGTCAACCGCTGGTTGATGCAGTTCCAGGCCGACGTGCTGGGCGTGCCGGTGGTCGTCCCCGAGGTGGCGGAGACGACGGCGCTGGGGGCGGCGCTGCTGGCGGGCGTCGGCGCTTCGCTCCTCACGCTGGATCAGGTGACGCGGGTCGGCGAGGAGCGGGCGCGCTACGAGCCGGCGATGGGCGACGACGAGCGCGAGTCGCTGCTCGACGGGTGGCACCGGGCATTGGAGCGCTCGCGCGGCTGGGCCGCGTCAGAATGAGCGGCATGACGGAGGACAAGCTGGCCCCGATGCGGGACCAGGTCTACAAGGACCCGCGTCCCGCCGAGCACTTCGCGGGCTTCCACGAGCGCTCGCGCACGCGCGAGCCGAACTGGGTCTACGAGGCGGTGCGGATCGCGATGTCGCTGTACTCGTGGATCTTCTTCCGGGCGCGCAGCATCGACGCGCAGAAGGTCCCCGCCGAGGGTCCGGTGATCCTGGCGCCGAACCACTTCTCGTTCCTGGACCACTTCTTCCTCGGCGTCTCGATCCGCCGCAAGGTGCGGTTCATGGCCAAGTCGCAGCTCTTCAACAAGCCGATGCAGTGGATCTACAGCCCGGGCGGCGTGTTCCCGGTGCGGCGCGGCTTCGCCGACGAGGAGGCCTTCATCACCGCCCGCGGCATCCTCGAGCACGGCGCGACGGTGGCGATGTACGCGGAGGGCGGACGCTCGCGCACCGGCAAGCTCTCGGAGTCGGTCCGGCCCGGCATCGGGCGGCTGGCGCTGCAGTCCGGCGCGACGGTCGTGCCGGTGGCCATCCACGGCTCCTCGCGGGTGCGCAACTGGAAGCGGCTGCAGTTCCCGAAGGTCACGATCCTCTACGGCGATCCGATCCGCTGGGAGCGGATCGACGAGCCGACGCGCGAGGAGCAGCAGGAGGTCGCGAACGCGATCTTCACCGAGTTCCGCGCGCTGTACGACCAGGTCGACGCCGGCCAGTGATCCTGCGGCCGGGAGTCCTCTCGGGCCTCCGGGTGGTGGCGGACGGCGCCGTCGCGGCCCGTCTTGTGGAGCTGGGCGCCGAGCTGTCCTCCGAGCCCGACGTGCTCGTCATCGAAGGGTCCGCGGAGGTGCCCGCGGTTCTCGACGAGGCGTGGGACGCGATCCGCGCCGTGCTGCGCGACGGCCTGCTGATCGTGCTGGTGGCGCCGCCGCCGGGCGACGCCCATGCCGAGGCGGCGCGCGCGGGGCTGGAGAACATGGCCCGCACGCTCTCGATCGAGTGGGCGCGCCGGGGGATCCGGCCGGTGGCCATCGCCCCGGGCGCGACGACGAGCCCGGCGGAGATCGCCGAGCTCGTCGCGTACGTCGCCTCGCCTGCCGGCGCGTACTTCTCAGGCTGCCGCTTCGACCTGGGGGCGGTGGACCGCTTCGACCTGGGGGCGGCTGACCGGTAGCGCGGCGCGCTTGCGTCCCGGCACGAGGAGGGCGGCCAGGGCGCCGAGGGCCAGCACGGCGGCGCCGACCCAGATCCCGCTGGTCATGCCGTCGGTGAACGCCGTGGGGGAGGCGTACGAGCCGTTCGACGCGAAGACCGTGGCCAGGACCGCCACGCCGAGGACGCCGCCGAGCTCGCGGATGGCGTTCGTCGCGCCCGAGGCCTGCCCGGCCTCCTCCTGCCGGACGGCGCCGAGCACCGCGTTGGCGGCGGGGGCGAAGACGAGCGCCATGCCGATGCCCGCCATCGCGAACGGGACGACGAGGTCGCCGTACGGGACGGTGGGGGTGGACACTGAGGCGAGCCAGGCGATGGCGGTGGCCTGCAGCGCCAGGCCGGTCGCCATCAGCGGGCGCGAGCCGATGCGGTCCGACAGCACGCCCGCGATCGGGGCCACGAGCATCGGCATCGCGGTCCACGGCAGCGTGCGCAGCCCGGCCTCGAGCGGCGAGTAGCCCTGCGTGACCTGGAAGAACTGGGCCAGCAGGAAGATCGAGCCGAAGACGCCGAAGTACATCCCCAGCGAGGCGGCGTTGACCGCGCTGAACGCGCGTGAGCGGAAGAACCGCAGCGGCAGCATCGGCTCGGCGGCGCGCGCCTCCCAGGCGAGGAAGGCGGCGATGAACAGCGCGCCGGCGGCGAGCGAGCCCAGCACCGTCGCGCTCGTCCAGCCGAGCTCGGCGCCGCGCACGATGCCGTAGACGACGCCGAGCATGCCGACGCTGGCCAGGCCCACGCCCGGCAGGTCGAGGCTGCGGGCCGGTCCGTGGCTCTCGTGGAGGCGGCGGGCGGCGAGCGGCAGCAGCGCCAGCCCGATCGGCACGTTGAGCCAGAAGATCCAGTGCCACGAGATGCCCTCGACGACGGCGCCGCCGACCAGCGGCCCGAGCGCCACGCCGAGGCCCGAGATCCCGGACCACGCGCCGATCGCCAGCCCGCGCTTCTCGGCGGGGAAGGCGTCGGCCAGCAGCGTCAGCGTCAGCGGCGTCACCACGGCGGCGCCGACGCCCTGGATGGCCCGCGCCGCGATCAGCGCGCCGGTCGTCGGCGCGAGGGCGGCGGCGGCAGAAGCGAGCGTGAAGATCGCGAGGCCGATGAGGAACATGCGGCGGCGGCCGAAGCGGTCGCCGAGCGCGGCTCCGGTGAGCAGCAGGACCGCGTAGGAGAGCGTGTAGGCGTTGACCGTCCACTCGAGCGACTGGATCGTCGCGCCGAGGTCCTCGCGGATCGAGGGCAGCGCGTTGGTGACGACCAGGTTGTCGAGGACGACCATGAAGAGGGCGACCGAGACGATCGCGAAGGTCCAGAGGCGAGACATAAAGTTAGTGTTGACTCACTTACTCGAATCGTCAAGACCTTTTGCGAGCGTCTGTGCGCCAAGTTAGTGGTGACTCACAAGCGTGCGCTGGGACGAACTTCGGCATTGAGAAAGGCATGGAGGGTGGCTGGTTCCGCATCGTGGAAAGCGCCCGTCCAGCCGGCTTGAACCGGAAAGTGGCGGGTCGGCTAAGCGTCGCTATACGACGGTAAACAACCCCACCCTCGCGCCCACCCCTCTTCGTGCCCGATCCGACGCCATGTGTTGCGCCATGCGGAATCGCGAGGCCGAGACCAGCCAACCCCGCCTCCCTACAAGCGAGAAGTTCGTCCCGGCGCGCCGCAACGCGCCGGGAACGAGATCAACCCGCCCAGGGCACCTCGACCGAATCCTCGGTCGGCGAATCCCGGGCGACGACGTACTCCGCCGGCTCGGCGTCGGAGAGGTTCTGGAGCAGGTGGGTCTCGCGCGGGGGGACGTAGACCATGTCCCCCGGCCCGATCGTGACCGTCTGCTCGAGATGGTCACCCCACTTGACCTCCAGGCGGCCGGACAGCATGTAGACGGCGCTCTCGCAGGAGTTGTGGTAGTGGGGCCGCGACTGGGCGCCCGCCGGCACGCGGAAGACGCCCATGTAGATGTTCGTGGCCCCGGCCGTCGCCTGCGAGATCTCGTGGCCGCCGATGACCCCCCGTGGGGTGTCGCGGTCCTGGCCTGCTGCTTGGACGACCTTCATGCGCGCAGCCTAATCCCAGGCGCGCCGGAGCCGCGCCAGGCCCTCGGCGATCTCGGCGACCCCGTGCGTCGTGAAGGAGAGGCGCAGCGTGGCGCGGTCGGGCTCGCCGGCGAAGAAGGGATAGCCGGGGACGAAGGCGACGTCGTGCGCGAGCGCGCGGCGCAGCAGCAGCTCGGAGTCCCAGCCGTCGGGCAGCCGCGCCCACACGAACATCCCGCCCTCGGGGTGGTTGTGGCTCGAGCCGGGCGGCAGCGCCGTGAGCAGCCCTCGAGCAGGGCGTCGCGGCGGCGGCCGTACTCGGCCCGCAGCAGGCCCAGATGCCGATCGAGATCGACCGCCGCCAGCCAGTGCGCGGCCGCCGCCTGGTCGACGGTCGAGGAGTGCAGGTCGGCCGCCTGCTTGGCCACCACGAGCGACCGGCGGAGCGCCTCGGGCGCCCGCACCCAGCCGATCCGCAGGCCCGGGGCGGCGACCTTCGACAGCGTCGACAGCGCCAGCGTGCGCTCCGGCGCCATCGTGGCGAGGCTCGGCAGCGGCGAACCGCGGTAGCGCAGCTCGCCGTACGGATCGTCCTCGATCACCCACAGGCCGCACCGCTCGGCCACCTCCGCCAGCGCGCGGCGGCGCTCGAGCGGCAGCGTGCGGCCGGTCGGGTTCTGGAACGTCGGGATCGTGTACAGCACCCGCGCGCCGTGCTCCGCAGCCGCCGCCACGGCGTCGGGGTCGATCCCGTCGCCGTCGCACGCGACCGGGACGACGACGGCGCCGGCCATCGCGAAGGCTTGCAGCGCCGCCAGGTAGGAGGGCTCCTCCACCAGCACGCGGTCGCCGGGCTCGATCAGCACCGCGGCGGCCAGCGTCAGCGCCTGCTGCGAGCCGCTGGTGATCAAGAGCTCGTCGGGCTCGGTCGGCAGGCCGCGCTCGCCCAGCCGGGCGGCGATCGCCGCGCGCAGCTCCGGGTCGCCCTCGGTGGTCGAGTACTGCAGCGACCGCCCCGCACGCTCGTCCGCGAGCGCGGCGGCGAAGGCCTCCCGCAGGCCCGCGGCGTCGAACAGCTCGGGCGCGGGGAGTCCGCCGGCGAACGAGATGACGCCCGGCCGCTCGGTGAGGGCGAGGATGTCGCGCACCGGCGAGCTGGCCACGCCGCGCAGGCGGGAGGCGATCGGGGGTAAGGCGAGTGCGGTCACTTCGTGCTCCTTCGTGTCAGCGGGTTCGACGACGGCGCGGCCACCACCGGCACCCGCCTCGCTGGCGGGGCGCTACTCGGCGGCGGCGGCGCGTACTCGGAGCACGAGGGACACGTTACCTCACGTCGTCATGCCCGTGAACTGGCCGCCGGTGATGTTCAGCACCTGGCCGTGGACGAAGTTCGACCACGGCGAGCAAAGGAAGAAGACGCCGCCGGCGGCCTCCTCGGGCGTGCCGGTACGGCCGAGCGGGATCAGCATCGAGGCCATGCCGCGCATCTGGTCGGGGATGCCGAGCTGGACCTTCTCGCCGCCGATCTCCATCGTGTTGTCCTCGACCTTGGAGGCGGTCAGGCGCGTCTCGATCCAGCCGAAGGCGACGGCGTTGACGTTGATCTTGAACTGTCCCCACTCCTTGGCCAGCGTCTTCGTGAGGCCGACCACGGCGGCCTTGCCGGACGAGTAGTTGGCCTGGCCGGCGTTGCCCATCGTGCCGGAGATCGAGGAGACGTTGACGATCTTGCGGAAGACCTCCTCGTCGCGCTCGCGCTCGGCCTTGGCCGGCTCGCGCAGGTGCGGGGCGGCGGCGCGGATCACGCGGAAGGGGACGACGGTGTGGATGTCGAGCATCCGCTGGAACGCGTCGTCGGACATCTTGTGGATCGGAGCGTCGATCGTGTAGCCCGCGTTGTTGACGATGATGTCGAGCTTGCCCCAGGCGTCGATCGCCGTCTGCACGAGCTCGTCGGGCGCGCCCGGCCGCGTGAGGTCGCCGCCGTAGACCACCGTCTCCCCGTCGATCTCCGACGCCGTCTGCTCGGCGAGGTCGGCGTCGAGGTCGTTGATGAGGACCTTGGCGCCGTGCTCGCTGAGCAGCTCGGCGGTCGCCCGGCCGATGCCGCGCGCCGAGCCGGTGACGATCGCCACCTTGTCGTCCAGAACTGCCATGTGTCAGGCCTCCAGTTCGGGATGCCGTGACGGCCCGGGGCCGGGATTCTGGCGCTACGCGGCGAGCCGCGCGGCAGGTGCGACCAGGCGGCCGCCCTCGAGCTGCACGATCGAGTCGGCCACGCCGGCGGCGTCGTCGATGTCGCGCGTGAAGAGCACGACGGCGATGCCGTCCTCGTGCGCCACCTCGCGCAGCAGCATCAGGAGGTGGGCGCCCTCCTCGGGCTCGAGGTCGCCGGCCGGCTCGTCGGCGAGCAGGACGCTCGGGCCGCCGACCAGGGCGCGCGCGAGCGCCGCGCGCTGGCGCTCGGCGGCGGTCAGCTCGCCCGGGCGCTCGTCGCTCCGGTGGGCGAGGCCCACGCGCTCGAGCAGGGCGTCGATCGCCTCCGGCTCGGGGGCGCGGCGGGCGATCAGGAGGGGCAGGGCGATGTTCTCGCGCACCGTGATGGTGGGGAGCACGGAGGCGGCGGGGAGGAGCAGGCCGATGCGGTCGCGCCGCAGGCGCGTGAGCTCGAGGTCGTCCAGCCCGCGCAGGGGGCGCCCGTCGAGGGTCACGGTGCCGGTGGCCGGGCGGTCGAGCCCGGCCAGCAGATGCAGCAGCGAGGTCTTGCCTGCGCCCGAGGGTCCGACGACGGCGGTCAGCTGGCCCGAGGGGGCCTCGAGCGATACGTCGCGGAGCACGTCCACGCGCGTCCGATGATCGCCGACGCGGTGGAAGAGATTGTGCGCAATGACTCCAGGCATGGTCGGAAACTCTCCCAGGGCAGGCCGAACCGCAAAGGTCGGTTAGCCGCACCTTTACCGTGGGCCAGCACGACAATCGGGGACAGGCACTAAACATTGAGGGACAGGCACTAAACATTGAGGGACAGGCCCTCAACATTGGGGGACTGTCCCTCAACATTGAGGGACAGGCCCTTTAGGAACGCCCGAGGATCTCGCGCATGATCTCGTCGGTGCCGCCGCCGATCGGCCCCAGGCGGGCGTCGCGCACCGCCCGCTCGAGCTCCGGGTCGGGCCCGATCAGTCGCAGGCACTCGTCCTGGCACTCGAAGTTCGCGCGCTGGGTGGCGAGCTTGGCCATCGTCACCTCGCGCACCGCGTCGCCGCCGTCCAGGTAGCGGCGCAGGGCGTGGTACGTGATCGCGGTGCCCGCCGCCGCGCGTGTGGCCAGTTCGGCGATGCGGTGGCGCGTGGCTTGACCCCGCCCGCGCAGCTCCACGGTCGCCCGCTCGAGCGTGCGCCGCATGGCGCCGACCGCCCCCAGGGCCATCACCAGCCGCTCCCACTGGAAGTTGGCCATGATCAGGGAGAAGCCGCGGTCGAGCTCGCCGAGCAGGTGCGAGTGCGGAACGAAGACCTCGTCGAAGGCGAGCTCGGCGGTGTCGGACGCCCGCCAGCCGAGCTTGCTCAGCGCCCGCGCGCTCACGCCTTCGCCCCGCTCGATCACCAGGAACGAGAGGCCCTGGTGGCCAGCCGAGCCGGTCCGCACGGCGGTCACGTAGAAGTCGGCGCGCACGCCGTTGGTGATGTAGGTCTTGGCGCCGGAGACCAGCCAGCCGCCGTCGACCGCGACGGCGCGCGTGCGCAGAGCCGCCACGTCCGAGCCCGCGTCGGGCTCGGTGATGGCCAGCGCGCCGATCTTCTCGCCGCGCACTGCCGGGGCGAGCCAGCGCGCGCGCTGCGCCTCGGTGCCGAAGCGGAAGATCGGCGGCGTGGCGATGTGGACGTGCGCGCCGATGCCGGCGGCCACCCCGCCCGAGCCGCTGCGCGCGAGCTCCTCGGCCAGCACCGCGTCGGCCACCCAGTCGCCCTCGAACTTCAGGCCGAGCCACCCGCGCGCCGCCAGCGCGCCGAAGACCGAGTTCGGGAACCAGCCCGCCTCCTCCCATTCGTCGGCATGCGGCCGCAACTCGCCAACCACGAACTCGCGCGCCCCAAGACGGAACCGCTCGGACGCCTCCGTGAACGGAGGCTCGGGCATCAAAGCCCGTACGAGCGGCCGATCACGTCGAGCATGATCTCGTCGGTCCCCGCGCCGATCCGGTTCAGCCGCAGGTCGCGCCACACGCGCTCGATCCCGTACTCCTTCATGTAGCCCGCGCCGCCGTGGATCTGCAGGCACTCGTCGGCCACCTCGCAGGCGATCCGCGAGGCGTTGAGCTTGGCCATCGAGATCTCGCGCACCGGGTACTCGCCGTTGGCGTGCCGCCAGGCCGTCGTGTACACGAGCTGTCGCGCGGCCTCGATCTTCGTCGCCATCTCGGCGAACTTGTGGCGCGTCACCTGGAACTTGCCGATCGGCCGCCCGAACGCCACCCGCTCGTTCGCATAAGCAAGCGTCTTGTCGAACAGCGCCTGGGCGCTGGCCACCGCGCCGGCGGCGCCGATCAGCCGCTCGCCCTGGAGCTCCCACATGATGTGGTAGAAGCCCTTGCCGACCTCGCCGAGCACCGCGCTGTCGGGCACCCGCACGTCCTGGAAGGCGAGCAGCGCGGTGTCGGACGCGTGCATGCCGAGCTTGCGCAGCTTCTCCTCGCGGACCACGCCCGGCGCGTCCATGTCGACGATGAAGAGCGTGAAGCCGTCGTAGCCCGCGTCGACGTCGGTCTTCGTGACCAGCACGATGAAGTCGGCCCGGTGGCCGTTGGTGATGTAGGTCTTGGACCCGTTGATCACCCACTCGTCGCCGTCGCGCTCGGCGCGCGTCTTGATCCCCGACACGTCCGAGCCGGCGTCGGGCTCGGTGATGCCCAGGCAGGAGATCTTCTCGCCGCGGATCGACGGCACGAGATAGGCCTGCTTCTGCTCCTCGGTGCCGAAGGCGAGGATCGGCGGCGTCGCCATGTCGGTGTGGACGGCGACGCCCATGGCCAGGCCGCCGCAGTCGGCGTGGACGATCTCCTCGGCCAGCACGAGGTTGCAGTAGTAGTCGCCGCCCTGCCCGCCGTACTCCTCGGGGTAGCTCAACCCGAGCAGCCCGAGCTCGCCCATCCGCCGGAACACCCAGTCGTCGAAGGTGTCCTCCTCCCACTTCTCCGCGTGCGGACGGAGCTCCTTGAGCACGAAGCTGCGGATCGACTCGCGCAGCTGCTCGTGCTCGTCGGTGAAGATGAAGTGCCGCCGGGACGCGGCGTGATCGGGCTTGAGGACGTCGGTGGCGGCCATGGGTCAACGCTAACCCATGGCCGCCACGCGCTACGTCACTACGGGACGATCCCGAGGTGCCGGAGCGAGGCCCGCACGAACGAGGCCCGCTCGGCGGCGGTGTTCATCGTCGCCACCTCGAACCCGGCGTAGACCGAGTCGGTCGTGCCGACGACCGCGCCCTCCTGGAACTGCTCGGTGCTGCGCGACCAGCTGGGCGTCCTGGTTCGGCGTGCTGGCCGGCGCGCCGCCGAGCTGCCATACGCCCGTGTCGGTCTCGAACGAGGTCTGCGACGCCGTCGCGCCGCCGACCTCGACTGTCGCGTCGTCGACCCAGGCGCCGAGGTTCTGGAACGCCCAGTCGCTGGCCTGGACGATCGCGACCTCGACCTTCTGGCCGGCGAACCGGCTGAGGTCGATCTCCCAGTCCTGCCAGCCGTTCGACGAGCCGGTGGCGGCGTGCCACTCACCGGTCGTGCCAGTCGGCGTGCAGTCGCCGTGGGAGGGGGTCTGGTAGTTCAGGAGCCGGTCGTGCAGGTCGGCTCCCCAGCCGGAGCCGTCCGAGCAGCTGAAGCCCGTCGACTGCGAGCTGTGGCCCTTGGCGTCCGGCAGCGTCGTCCACTGCTCGGTGCCCACGGGCCGGGCCTCGACGAACACGTAGTCCCAGTCCTGCTCGAGGTCGTACGACAGCTTGAACTTCAGCTTGCCCGCGGTCTGCCCCGTGAGGTCGACCTCCGTCCACAGCCGCTTGTAGGACTCGTCGTCCGTCCCCGAGGCCATGTAGTACTGGCCCGTGAACGGCGAGAACGGCCCGGCGCCCGGCCGGTTCCAACCCGCCAGACGGCGGGAGTCCTGGTAGGCCGGGTTGTCGATGATCGAGCTCGTCACCGCGAGCGTCGACGTCGGCGCGCCGGCGGCCGGATCGGCGGCCTGATTCGCGAACGTCCAGCTCGTCCCCGGAGCGAACGGATCCTGGCCGGTCACCGGGAACACGGACCCGTCGGGGCTCCACGCGTTGCCGTTCTCGGCCCGGATGTACGCCCCCAGGTAGTACTGGAGGAAGTCGTTCGTGTGGGCGATGCAGCCGTCGCGCGACTCCGGCAGGTCGGCGTCACACCAGCGGCCCTGCTGGTCCTCGTTGGGCTGCGGGAACCCGAAGTTGCGGAACTCGTAGCCCTCGGCGTACTGCTGGCCGGCGTGCTTCCCGGCGTAGACGACCTTGCCGCCCTCGTTGAGGTAGTCGCGCACCGCGATCTGCTCGTCGAGCGCCAGGCGCGACGTGCCGGTCCCCGGTACCTGCCCCGGCTCGCGCGTGAGGTAGTCGTCGCCCGTGTACCAGATCACGGCGTCGTAGTGGGCGAGCACGCCGAGCGGGTGCGGGGCGCGCCGTCCGCGTGCGTCGACGTCGTACAGGTCGGCGCCGAGGCCGTTGGCCTGGACGGCGGCCAGGTACTCGTCGGCGTACTGCGGGCCGCTCGGGTCCTGCGCCGGCGTCGGACCCGTGTAGTCCTCCGCGGCCAGGACGAGCACGCGGTTCGTGCTCTCGACGCGGGCGTTGTACGTGAAGGACGCCGAGCTCTTGCTGCCCGTCTTCTGGGCGAACCAGACCTCCACGGAGTCGCCCGGCCGCGTGCCGGTGACCGTCCCGCGCAGCCGGTGGTAATAGACGCCCGCCTCCTGGTAGTAGCGCTCGCCGTCGCTCCACTCCGACGTGCCCACCGTCTTGGTGGCCCCGCCGTTGATGCGGTAGCGCATCACGACCGCGCCGAGCGACCGCTTGGCGGTCACCTGGACGGTCTGCGGATCGCCGTAGGAGTCGGCGAAGGCGTCGACGTAGAAGTCCTGCACGGTGTTGCCGAGGTGCGAGTCAGGCTCCTCGGGCTTGTCCGCCGACTCCGCGAGGTCGAGCGAGAAGTCGCGGTGGCGCCGGAACTCGCCCTCGATCGCGGCCTCGGAGTCCTCGAACTCGAAGCCCGAGACCGTCGTGTCCTTCGGCTCGGAGCCCTCCGGCGTGTACGCGAGGATGCCCTCGCGGTTGTACGCCGTGTCCAGCGTGTCGCCGTTCGTGATGTACAGCTCCGCGCCGAGGTCCGGGTCGAAGCCCGCGATCGCCGGGTTGCGGTCGTCACCCGCGAGCGCGGTGTAGATCGCGTCGTCGGCGGCCGGCGTGTACTGCTGCCAGCCCTGCGGATAGAGCAGCAGCGAGGCCGCGGTGTGGTCGTTCTTCTGGAACTCGAAGTCGACCAGGCGCCAAAGACGCAGCATCGCCTGGGTCTCCGGCTCCGACGCGGCCGACGGTCCGCGGAAGGTCTCGGACGTCGGATCGGGCGACGAGCCCTCGTCGTCCAGTCCCCAGCTGACGGGGTAGTTGCGATTCGGGTCGACGCCGTCGTTGACCTCGCCGTGGACGCCGTCGCGGTCGTTGTCGGCCATGTTCTTGCGCCACAGGCGGTTGCCCGGCGTGAACGTGTACTCGTAGCCGTCGGGGTTGGAGACGCAGACGAACCAGAGCTCGCGCGTGTCCACGAGCCGTGTCACGCGCGGGTCCTTGCCGTAGTTCTCGGTGAAGTAGGTGAGCGTGCGACGGCACGTCTCGCCGGCCAGCCACTCGCGCGCGTGCTGCATGGCGTTGTAGAGCACGGCCGGCCGGGTGTTGTCGCGCGTCGTCTTCGCGCCGGCGGTGACCTTCAACGCCACGATGTCGCGGCCGAGCACCGTGTCGCCGATGTCGACGCGCTTGACGATGCTCCGCTGCGCCAGGCGGTCATAGAGCTCGAGGTACTGCTCCTTGCCGTCGCCGGCCACGCGGTCATAGCGCCGCCAGACCTTGTACTGCGCATCCGAGCCGGTGAGCGAGGTCTCCTGAGCCGCGCTGAAGCTGCGGACGGCCTCGACGTCGACGCCCGTGTCGCCGCTGAACTTGCGCAGCTGACCGGCCGTTCCGTAGACCTCCACCTTCCCGGCGCGACGACCCTCGGTCACGTCGAAGCCGGCGAGCGCCAGGCGCTCGAGGTTCTTGCTCGTCGCCTCGACGCGATACGCGTTGATCGGGGCGCGGCTGTCCGCCGCCGCCGGCACGGCGAGCAACAGCGAAGCGAGCACCGCCACAGCGGCGCCCAATGAGCATCTGCTCATCCCTCTCCTCCTGAGTCTCGAAGCGCGGCCCTCCCCAGGGCCGCGCATTGGCCGGGCAGCCTAGCGCGAGCGCCTATAGCCTGCGCCTCGAAATGTCAGGCAGCGTGCAATACGAGGTCGCCGGCGGCGTCGCCACGATCGCCCTCGATCAGCCCGAGACGCGCAACGCGCTGTCCGACGAGGTGCTCGACGACCTGATCGCCGCCTTCGAGCGCGCCCGCGACGACGATGCCGTCCGCTGCGTGGTGCTGACCTCGACGCACGAGAAGGTGTTCTCCAGCGGCGGCAACCTGGCCGGCTTCGCGGCCGACGTGCCGCTCGTCCACAAGCACTTCGCCACCGACCGCTTCCCGCGGCTGTTCACGCTGATCGGCGAGCTCGGCAAGCCGACGATCTGCGCCGCCAACGGCCACGTCCTGGCGGGCGCGCTGGGCCTGGCGCTGGCCTGCGACCTGATCGTCGCCCGCGAGGACGTGCGCTTCGGGACGCCCGAGATCAACGTCGGGGTGTTCCCGTTCATCATCATGGCGCTGATCTACCGCAACGTCCCGCGCAAGAAGGCGACCGAGCTGCTGCTGCTGGGGGAGCAGATCTCGGCCGCGGAGGCGGAGCGGCTCGGCTTCGTCAACCGCGTGGTGGCGGCCGACGCCTTCGACGGCGCGGTGCGCGAGTGGGCGGAGAAGCTGGCGGCCAAGTCGCCGGTCCTGATGCGGCTCGGCAAGGACGCGCTGTTCCGCCAGCAGGACATGGCGCTGGCCGACGCGCTCGAGTTCCTGCACGCGCAGCTGACCGTCGCGTTCTCGACCGAGGACATCCAGGAGGGCGTGAAGGCGTTCTTCGAGAAGCGGGAGCCGGTGTGGACCGGCCGCTGAGAGTGACCTGCCTGCGGGGGCGCACGTCCGACCGCACGGACGGCGCCGGCGCCGGCGCGCAGGTGCTGGCCGAGCGGCTCGGCGGCCGGGTGGTGGGCGAGCCGGCGCCTGGGCGGCCGCGCGCCTGGTCCGAGGACCTGCCGTCGTCACGGCCCGTGCTCGACGCCGCGGCGGCCGAGATCTCGGCGGCTCTGGATCAGGGGGAGCTGCCGCTGCTGACCGCGTCGGACTGCTCGATCTGCATCGCCACGCTGCCGACGGTGGCGCGGCGCGTCCCGGGTGTGCGCTTCCTGTGGATCGACGCGCACGGCGACTTCAACACCCCGGAGACGACGCCGAGCGGCTTCCTCGGCGGCATGTGCCTGAGCGCCGCGTGCGGGCGCTGGGACGCGGGCTGGCCCGACACGATCGACCCCGCCGCGGTGTCGTTCCTCGGGGTGCGCGACCTCGACCCGGGGGAGAAGGTGGAGGTCGAGGCGGCGGGGGTGCGCGAGAGCGTCCCGGAGGAGGGGCCGGTGTACGTGCACCTGGATCTGGACGGGCTCGACCCGTCCGTCATGCCGGTGCAGTTCGAGGTGCCCGGCGGGCTCCCCGCGGAGGAGGTGCGGGACGTCCTGGCCGCGTTCGTGCGGGAGGGGCGGCTGGTGGGGCTCGAGATCACCGCCTTCGAGCACCCCGAGCACGTCGATGTCGTGCTCGAGATCCTCGAGCCCGTCGTCGGGTGAGCATCTGGATCACCGAGCTCGGTCCGGGCTCGCTGGCGGTCAAGGACCTGTTCGACACCACGGGCGTGCGGACGACCTACGGCTCGCCGATCTTCGCCGACCATGTGCCGTCGGCGACCGCCGAGGCGGTGGCGCGGCTCGAGGCGGCGGGCTACGTGACGGCCGGCAAGGCCAACCTGCACGAGTTCGCGTGGGGCATCACCTCCGAGAACCGGACGTTCGGCACCGTGCCCAACCCGGTGGCGCCCGGCCGGATCGCCGGCGGCTCGAGCGGCGGCTGCGCCGCCGCGCTGGCGGCGGGTCTCGTGGAGTACGGGCTGGGCAGCGACTCCGGCGGCTCGATCCGCATCCCCGCCGCGTGCTGCGGGGTGGTCGGCTTCAAGCCGACATGGGGTCTCGTACCGCTCGACGGCTGCTTCCCGCTGGCCCCGAGCTTCGACCACGCGGGCCCGATGGCGCGCGACGTGGAGGGCTGCGAGCGGATGATGGAGGCTCTGGTGCCCGGGTTCTCGCCCGTCGAGGTGTCGCTGGCCGACCTTCGCGTCGGGGTCGCCTGGACGGAGCGGGCCGACCCGCTCGTGCGGGCGCACGTGGAGGCGCGGTGCGAGGGCTTCGAGCGCGTGGAGGTGCCGCGGCCCGAGGGCGTCTACCCGGTCTTCCAGCGGGAGATCGTCGAGGCCCACGCCGAGCTGTACCCGGCCAACCGCGACCGCTACGACCCCGGCATCGCGACCAAGATGGACCGCGCGCGGGCGGTGACCGACGAGCAGGTCGAGGCGGCGCGCGCGGAGCGCGAGCGCTACCGCGAGGCGATCGCCGCGCTCGAGGTCGACCTGCTCGTGACGCCGACCATCCCGATGGTCGCGCCGCCCGCGGGGCTCGGCGACCTCGCGCTGCGCGAGCGGATGATCGAGCTGACCTTCCCGTGGAACGTGACCGGCTCACCGGCGCTGGCCATACCGTGCGGGCCGGCCGAGGACGGGCTCCCGGCCTCGCTGCAGCTGATCGGCCGCCCGGGGGAAGATGCGCTGGTGCTGGCGGCCGGCCGGTATGTTGCCGCCCGATGCTCCGCCCCCTCATAGAGGACCTGCACGAGCGCCGCGCCAAGGCGAAGCTCGGCGGCGGCGAGGAGCGGATCGCCCGCCAGCACGAGCAGGGCAAGCTCACCGCGCGCGAGCGGCTCGACCTCCTGATCGACGACGGGACGTTCGTCGAGCTGGGGATCCACGCCGGGATCCACTACTCGGTCCGCGGGCTCGAGGACAAGGAGGCGCCGGCCGACGGCGTGATCACCGGCTACGGCAAGGTCGACGGCCGGCTCGTCGCCGTCTGCGCCTACGACTTCACGGTGATGGCCGGCTCGATGGGCATGACCGGCGAGATGAAGGTCGCCCGCCTGCGCGACCTCGCGCTGACCAAGCGGATCCCGTTCATCTGGCTGCTCGACAGCGCGGGCGCGCGGATCCAGGAGGCGGTCGGCTCGCTGTTCGCCGGCTCCGGCCATCTGTTCCGCGAGGAGGTGGTGGCGAGCGGGGTGATCCCGCAGGTCGCCGCGCTGATGGGGCCGTGCGCGGCCGGCACCGCCTACATCCCCGGGCTCGCGGACTTCGTGCCGATGGTCAAGGGCCGCGGCTCGATGGCGCTCGCCGGTCCGCACCTCGTGCGCGCCGCCGTGGGCGAGGACGTCACGCAGGAGGAGCTCGGCGGCTCGCGCGTGCACTGCCGCAAGAGCGGGGTCGGCGACCTCGAGGTGGCCGACGACGACGAGTGCATCGCCCGCATCAAGCAGTACCTGTCGTACTTCCCGTCGCACTGCGAGGAGCGGCCGCCGGTGCGCTCGTGCGAGGACCCGGTCGACCGCATGGACGACGAGCTGCTCGACGTCCTGCCCGACTCGAACCGTCAGCCGTACGACATGTACGACGTGATCCGCCGGATCGTCGACGACGGCGAGTGGCTCGACCTCAAGCCCGAGTTCGCGAAGACGATCATCACCTGCCTGGCGCGGATGGGCGGGCGGCCGGTCGGCATCGTCGCCAACCAGCCCCGCCGGCTCGGCGGGATCCTCGACAACGACTCCGCCGACAAGGCGGCGCGCTTCGTCAACCTCTGCAACGCCTTCGGGATCCCGCTGGTCTTCCTCCAGGACGTCCCGGGCTTCATGGTCGGCACCAAGGTCGAGGAGGCCGGCATCATCCGGCACGGCGCGAAGATGCTCTACGCGGTCGCCAACGCGACCGTGCCGAAGGTGACGGTCGTGCTGCGCAAGGCCTACGGCGCGGGCTACTACGTCATGAACGGCCGCGCCTACGAGCCCGACCTGATCGTCGCCTGGCCGTCGGCCGAGATCTCGGTCATGGGCGCCGAGGGGGCGGTCGAGATCGTCTTCCGCAAGCAGGTCGAGGAGGCCGACGACCCCGCCGCCAAGAAGGCCGAGCTGATCGAGGCGTACCGGCGCCTGATCGACGTCTACGTCGCCGCGCGCAACGACATGGTCGACGACGTCATCGACCCGCGCGAGACGCGGCCGACGATCATCCGCGCGCTGGAGATGGCCGAGGGCAAGCGGGTCGAGCGGCCGTGGAAGCGCCACGGCGTCGTGCCGGTGTAAGCCGGCCGCCGGATCGCGGCCGGCTCGCCCGTCTAGGTTCGCGCCGTGGTCGTCCGGTCTCCGCGACCGGCGACGGCGCGCCAGATCAGCAGCACGATCATCGTGCCGATGATGGCGCCGATGATCCCGCCGAAGTCGAACTTGTCGTCATCCCCGATGCCGAGGAGCGACGTGAACAGGAAGTAGCCGACGAGCGCGCCGATGATGCCGAAGACGACCGTCTGGACGAAGCCCATCGGGTCGCGGCCGGGCAGCAGCAGCCGCCCGAGGTAGCCGGCGAAGATGCCGATCACGATGGCGGCGATGATTTCTCCGATCATGTAGTCGTCCTACCCAACCGATGAGCCCGATCAATCCCGTCATCCTCACGTGCGCAATCTCCGGTGCAGTCGCGAACCGCGACCAGTGCCCGGCGATCCCGTACACGCCCGAGGAGTACGCCGCGGAGGCGCGCCGGATCGTCGACGAGGGCGGCTCGATGATCCACATCCACGCGCGCCGGCCCGACGGCACGCCGAGCTTCGAGGTCGAGGACTTCCGCGCCATCACCGAGGCGATCCTGGCCGACGTCGGCGACGTGGTGATCAACTACTCGACCGGCGCCATCGGCGTGCCGCTCGAGAAGCGGATCGCGTACCTGCGCGAGCTCAAGCCGGATGTCGGTGCCTTGAACATGGGCTCGATGAACTACGCCAAGTACTCGCGCCGGCGCAAGGACTTCGTCTTCAAGGCCGTGTTCGAGAACTCGTTCGACACGATCGTCGCGCTGCTGGAGGCGATGAACGAGTGCGGGATCCGGCCCGAGCACGAGTGCTTCGACTCCGGGCACCTCGCCAACCTCGACCCGCTGCTCGACATGGGCGTGCTGCGGCCGCCGCTCCAGGTCTCGTGCGTGATGGGCGTGACCGGCGGCATCCGGCCCACGGCCCGCAACCTCGCCCACATGGCGGAGCAGGTGCCGCCCGTGCAGCACCAGTGGGGCGTCATCGGGATCAGCCGCCACCAGTGGATGCTGGTGGCGGCCGCGCTGGCGCTGGGCGGGAACGTGCGGGTGGGGCTCGAGGACAACTTCTACCTGCCCGACGGGACGATGGCGCGGTCGAACGGCGACCTGGTGGCGAAGGCCCGCGCGATGGCCGAGGACGCCGGTCGCCGGGTGGCGACGGTGGCCGAGGCGCGCGAGCTGCTCGGGCTATGAGCGCCCTCGACGGGCTGCGCGTGCTCGACCTCTCGCGCCTGCTGCCGGGCGGGTTCTGCTCGCTCCTGCTGGCCGACTTCGGGGCCGACGTGATCAAGGTCGAGGACATGGGGCCCGGCGACTACGTGCGCGCCGACGGTCCCGCCTTCCAGGCCCTCAACCGCGGCAAGCGGTCGATCCGGATCGACCTCAAGAACCCCGCGGGGCGCGACGCCTTCCTGCGGCTGGCGCGGGACGCGGACATCGTCCTCGAGTCCTTCCGGCCCGGGGTGATGGACCGGCTCGGCGTCGGCTACGAGCGGCTGCGCGAGGAGAACCCGCGGCTCGTCTACTGCGCGATCACGGGCTACGGGCAGGACGGGCCGTACGCGGGGCGCGCCGGGCACGACACCAACTACCTCGCCCGGATCGGGCTGCTCGACCTCACCGGCGACCCGGACGGTCCGCCCGTGCAGGCCGGAGGCCAGATCGCCGACCTCGGCGGCGGCGCGCTGATGGCCGCCTTCGGCATCCTCGCCGCGCTGCGCGAGCGCGACCGCTCGGGCGAGGGCCAGCTCGTCGACGTCTCGATGACCGACGGCGCGCTGTCCTGGCTCGCGATGGACGCCGCGCGGTACCTTGCGGGCGGCCCGCCGCCGCGGCGCGGCCGGGTCGAGCTGGCCGGCGGGCTGCTCTGCTACCGCCCGTACCGC
The DNA here is from genome assembly GCA_963844405.1 of uncultured Solirubrobacteraceae bacterium. Lineage (GTDB taxonomy): Bacteria > Actinomycetota > Thermoleophilia > Solirubrobacterales > Solirubrobacteraceae > DASSUW01. The sequence goes on from CAWJNZ010000003.1 coordinate 105,149, forward strand.
TGCGCCGACGGCTGGGTGGCGTTCGGCGCGCTCGAGCCGAAGTTCTGGCGCGCGTGGTGCGAGGGCGTCGGCCGGCCCGAGCTGGTCGAGCGCCAGTTCGACGCCGTCGGCTCGGACACGCACCGCGAGGTCGAGGCCGTCCTCGCCACGCGCACGCGCGCCGAGTGGGAGGCGTTCAACGACGAGCACGACTGCTGCCTCGAGCCGGTTCTGACGCTCGGCGAGGCGCTGGAGAGCGACCTCGTTCGCGCACGCGAGATGGTGGTGGAGGTCGGCCCCGCGCGGCTGCTCGGAACCCCGGTCAAGCTCTCGCGCACGCCCGCCGATCCGGCGCGGGCCGGCGGTCCGGCGCTGGGCGGCGACACCGACGCGGTGCTCGCCGAGGCCGGCTTCGGAGCGGACGAGATCGCGGCGCTGCGCGAGTCGGGGGCCGTGGCGTGACGGCCACGAATCGTGGAGCGGTCGCGTGAGCTTCTACGAGCCGCTCGGCGGCGGCCGCTTCGTCTCCACGCCGCACACGCGCGGCCCGTGGGACCCGGCCTTCCAGCACGCCGGTCCGCCCGCGGCGTTGCTGGGCCGCGCGGTCGAGCGGTGCGAGCCGCGCGAGGGCTTCGTGCTCGCCCGCGCGACGTTCGAGATCCTGCGGGCGGTTCCGGTCGCCGACGTGCAGGTGGCGGCGCGGGTCGCCCGGCCGGGGCGCTCGGTCGAGCTGCTCGAGGGCGAGCTGACGGTCGACGGCGAGCCGGTCATGACGGTGCGCGCCTGGCGCGTGAAGGCCTCGACGGCGCCCGACGTCGACCGCGATCCCCCGCCACCGCCACGCCCCGACGAGCCGAGCCCGCCACCGCCCGGCCTCGACGGCTTCGGCTACGGCCGCGCCGTCGAGCTGCGCTTCGCCGCCGGCGGCTGGGGGCAGCGGCGCCCGGCGACGGTCTGGACGCGTCTCCTGCAGCCGATCGTGCCCGGCGAGGAGCCGACCGGCGTCCAGCGCGTGCTCGCGGTGGCCGACTCCGGCAACGGCGTCTCCGCCGTCCTCTCGTGGGACGAGTGGCTGTTCATCAACACCGAGCTGACCGTCCACTTCCGCCGGCCTCCGCGCGGCGAGTGGATCTGCCTCGACGCCGAGACCTCGATCGCCCACGCCGGCGCCGGCCTCGCCCGCTCGGTGCTCAGCGACGACGACGGGGTCGTGGCGCAGGGCGCGCAGGCGCTGCTGGTCACGCCGCGTGGCGCCTGATCCACTCGTGCATGGCGACCGCCGAGGCGGCGGCCGCGTTGATCGAGCGGGTCGAGCCGAACTGCCGGATGGCGAGGACGGCGGTGGCGAGCTCGCGCGCCTCGGGCGAGAGCCCCGGGCCCTCCTGGCCGAAGAGCAGGACGCAGCGCTCGGGCAGCGGGTAGCCGTCGATCGGCTGCGCGCCCGGCAGGTTGTCGATGCCGAGCACGGGCAGGTCGCCCGCCCACGCGGCGAAGGCCTCGAGCGTGGCGTGGTGGCGGACGTGCTGGTAGCGGTCGGTGACCATGGCGCCGCGACGGTTCCAGCGGCGCCGGCCGACGATGTGGACCTCCGCCGCCAGGAACGCGTTCGCGTTGCGGACCACCGAGCCGATGTTCATGTCGTGCTGCCAGTTCTCGACGGCGACGTGGAACGGGTGCCGCCGCGCGTCGAGGTCGGCGACGATCGCCTCCCGCCGCCAGTACCGGTAGCCGTCGACCACGTTGCGGCGGTCGCCCTCGGCGAGCAACGCGGGGTCGAGCCGGGGATCGTCCGGCCACGGCTCGGGATGGGGGCCGACGCCTACCTCATGCGTGCCGTCCACGCAGCGTGACGGTACCGTGCCACCGCGGCAGCGGGTCGAGCGTGGCGAGGATCCCGCCCAGGAACAGCAGCGCGATGAACACGAGGGCGATCGTCTGCGGCCACGGGAAGCCGTCGTCGGCCGGAGGTGCGGGGGCGGGGGCGACGGGTGCCGGCGCGTCGGTCGGGCGCTGCAGGGCGGGAACCGGCGCGGTGCCGGGTGCCGTCACCGTCAGCGGCGACAGGCGGTGCTCTACGACGTCGGTGAACCCGTCGAAGAGGCGCGTCTTCCACACGCCCGCCGACGGGAACGTGACCTCGACGACGTAGTGGCCGACCTTCTTCGTCGGGTGCGAGGGGAACGTGCGGACGACGCCGGCGTCGTTGGCGATCTGCACGCCCGGCGTGACGTCGGCCATCGGGGAGACGCCGTGCTGCTTGACGATCAGCTCGACGCGCCACGGCTTGCCGGCCTCGAGCGAGCGGGGCATCGCGCCCAGCTCGACGGTGGCCCAGCCGCCGGCGTGGGCGGTGCCGGTGAGGGCGGCGAAGGCGACGGCCGCCAGGAGGGCGATGCGGCTCATTGGTCTCATACGAGCGCTACACCCGCGGCGGTCCGCCGGTTCCCCCTACCAACGGGGTGCCCAACCGGACATCGCTCCACACCACATGGCCCGTTGGGCGGGCCCCCGTCACCACATCACTTCGTGGCGCTCCATCACGCCCCACCCCTCGCGCAGCGGGCCGGCGCCCGGCAGCTCGCCGTCGAAGCGCCCGAACGGCTGCTCGTAGTCGGAGCGGATGAGCAGGTAGTTCTCGTGCGCCGCGCGGACGGCGACCGGCGAGAACCGGAGGCCGTCGACGCCGCGCAGGCCGTCGAACGCCACCGGCGGCACTTCGCGCGGCACGCCGGCGACCCAGACGGTGCGCTCGGACGCCTCGGGCGCGTCGTGGATGCCCTCGATCAGGTTCCAGGTCACAGGCTCGCCGGTCTCGAGCGTCCCCGCCCCGGCCGACCAGCGCCACGCCGTGCGGCGCGCGTGGTAGCCGGCCGACTGGTCGAGGAGGCCGGGGAGGTCGAACGACCGGCCGGGGAACGCGCCCCGCACCCGCACGGCCTGCTTGCGCGTCCAGGCGTACTGGCGGCCGTGCGGCGAGACGACCTCGATCTCCGCCCCGCCGGCGATCTCGAGCGGGAACGTCCCCGTGCCCTCGTGCAGGCGCTCGCCGTCCCACACCGCCCACCACGAGAACGGCACGACGCCGACGCGCCCGCTGGCCGCGCAGAGCATCAGCTCCGGCCCGTAGGCGCCGACGTAGCTCCAGCGCTTCAGGGGCCGCCCGCCGCGCAGCAGCGGCATGCGGTCCGGGGGGAGCGCCACCGGCGGGATCGGATCCCGCCCGCCCGGCCCACGCCATGATCGGGTCACCATGGAGCGGTATGCTGGCGGACCGGGGTTGACTGACCAGTCAATCTCGAGGGTAAGGAGACTCCGCCGTGCGCGTCGCCGCCGTTCAGCTCACGTCCACCGCCGATCGCGAGCGCAACCTCGCCACCGCCGACCGGCTCACACGCCAGGCCGCCGCCGCGGGCGCCGAGCTCGTCGTGCTGCCCGAGAAGTGGTCGGTGCTCGGCACGCCGGAGGAGACCGCGGCGGGCGCCGAGCCGTTCGACGGCCCCGCCCTGACCTGGGCGCGCGAGACCGCGCGCGAGCTCGGCATCGAGCTCGTCGCCGGCTCCATCGCCGAGCGCGTGCCCGGCCGCGAGAAGGGCTCCAACACCTCCGTCCACATCGGGCCCGACGGCGAGGTCCGCGCCGTCTACCGCAAGATCCACATGTTCGACGTCGAGGTCGGCGGTCGCACCTACCGCGAGTCCGAGCACGAGCAGGGCGGCGACGAGGTCGTCGTCTCGCAGACCGACGCCGGCGTCGAGCTCGGGCTGACCGTCTGCTACGACCTCCGCTTCCCCGAGCTGTACCGGATCCTCGCCATCCGCGGCGCGCGCGTGATCGCCGTCCCGGCCGCCTTCACGCTGGCCACGACGCGCGACCACTGGGAGGTCCTCCTGCGCGCCCGCGCGATCGAGGACCAGGCCTTCGTGATCGCCGCCAACCAGGTCGGCGAGCACGCGCAGGGCTACCGCTCCGGCGGGCGGTCGATGATCGTCGACCCGTGGGGCGTCGTGCTCGCCCAGGCGCCGGACACCGAGACCATCGCGTGTGCTGATCTGGACCTCGAGCGCCAGGCGGAGATCCGTCGCACGCTCCCCTCGCTCGCCAACCGCCGTCCGCGGACCTACGCCTGGCCGCAGGAGGTGCACGCGTAGTGGCCACGCCCGCGCGCAACACGGCGGTCGACAAGCGGCGCATCATCCTCGACGCCGCCGTGCGCGTCTTCGCCCGCCAGGGCTTCCACACCTGTCGCGTATCGGACATCGCCGACGAGGCGGGCGTCGCCTACGGGCTCGTCTACCACTACTTCCAGTCCAAGGACGAGGTGCTCGACACCCTGTTCCTCGAGCGCTGGGACGTGCTGCTGGAGGCGATCCGCGAGATCGACGCCTCCGGCGAACCCGCGCGCGCCAAGCTGCGCGCGATCGCCGGCTTCATCATCGACTCGTACCGCCACGACCCCGAGCTCATGAAGGTGATCATCGTCGAGGTCACGCGCGCGGCGAACTCGTTCGGCGCCGCGCACCTCGGCAAGATCACCGAGGCCTACGGGCAGATCCGCGGGATCGTCGAGCAGGCGCAGCGCGACGGCGAGTTCCGCGACGCCGTGACGCCGGAGTTCGCCGCCATGGCCTTCTACGGCGCCATCGAGCAGGTCCTCACCGGCTGGATCTTCGGGCTGCTCGAGGAGAGCGACGACGCGTACGAGCGCGCGAAGGATTACGTGGTCGAGACCATCTGCGGTGGCCTCGAGGCTTAGACTCCGCGCCCATGGACAACGACATGGTCAAACGCCTGATGTGGTCGGGGCTGCTGGCGGCCCTCGGCGCGGCCGCCTCGATCGCCACGACGAAGGCCGCGACGCTGATTTGGCGCCGGGCCTTCGGGGAAGATCCCCCCGAATGAGCGATGACCCCGACAAGGCGGCGAGCGAGGCGCGTGGCGCCGAGCTGCGAGAGAACGTCGCGCTGACCGACGCCCGGCGAACCGAGGAGGAGCGCGCCAAGGCCGAGAAGACGGCCGCGGACGCCACCAAGGAGGCCGAGAAGCTCGCGCGCAAGGAGGAGCGCGAGCGCGAGAAGGCCGCCCGGCTGCACGAGGCGGCCGAGCGCGAGCGCGAGCAGGCTCCGCGCAGCACCGTCACCGAGCCGACCCACACCCAGCCGGCCGCGGCCGTCGCGGGCCTGCCGGGGGTCGACAAGCTGCCGCCCGCGGCGCAGCGCCCGGAGGTGCTCGTGGGCGCCGCCTTCGCCGGCTCCTTCCTCGTCGCCCGCATCCTCAAGCGGATCTTCGACTGACATGGCCAACCGAACCGACACCGACACGTCAGACCTCGGCCAGGCGCTCCAGGACGTCACGGAGACGCTCTCGCTCCTCTTCCGCGAGGAGATCGAGCTCGCCAAGACCGAGATGACCGAGAAGGTCACCAAGCTCATCAAGGGCGCCGTCGTCGGGATCGTCGCCGGCATCTTCCTCGTCTTCGGCCTCGTGTACCTGCTGCATGCGGCGTCGTGGGGGATCTGGCAGGCGATCGGCGGCTCCGACGACTTCTGGATCGGGTTCCTGATCGTCGCCGTGGTGCTGTTCGTCCTCGGCGCGCTGGCCGGCTTCATCGCCTCGCGCCTCGTCAAGCGCGGCGCGCCGCCGACGCCGAAGATGGCCATCGAGGAGGGCAAGCTGATCAAGGAGACGGTCACGACCTCGCACCCGGCGATCCCGCAGGGGCCGACGAGCTGATGGCCGAGACGCGCTCAGCGGAGGAGATCCGCCAGTCGATCGAGGCCAACCGCGCCGAGCTCGGGCTCGCCGTCAACCGCCTGCGCGGCGAGGTGACGAGGGCGACCGACTGGCGCGCGCAGTTCCAGCGCCACCAGAAGGAAGTGCTGATCGGCGCGGCCGTCGCCGGCTTCGTGCTCGGCGGCGGGATCGCGGCGGTGACCGGTCTGCTGACCGGCCGCCGCAAGTCGCGCGAGTACTACTGACAGGGCGGAAATTCGGAGGTTGACGTGGATTCGGGCGTCCGTGCCCGAATCCCGAGAGAACCAATTCCGCCTTCGTCCGGCGGCGGGTCCGGGCGAGATCGCGGCGCTCGGTTCGCGGCACGTGAACGCGGGGCGATCTCGCCCGGACTCGCGACAGGATGTCCGCGAAAGTCGTTCTCCGTCGGAACCCGGGCACGGATGCCCGGGTTCTCGTCAACCTTCAGAAGTTGCCGTTCTGGAAGGCGAACAGGGCGGAAATTCGGAGGTTGACGTGGATTCGGGCGTCCGTGCCCGAATCCCGAGAGAACCAATTCCGCCTTCGTCCGGCGGCGGGTCCGGGCGAGATCGCGGCGCTCGGTTCGCGGCACGTGAACGCGGGGCGATCTCGCCCGGACTCGCGACAGGATGTCCGCGAAAGTCGTTCTCCGTCGGAACCCGGGCACGGATGCCCGGGTTCTCGTCAACCTTCAGAAGTTGCCGTTCTGGAAGGCGTTCGCCTCCCTGTGGCGAAAGCCAGGCCGAGCGCCGTGAGTGCCCCTGCCGCCAGCCCCGGCTACTTCCCGACCGTGCGCGCGACGCTGCGCGTGGTGCTGGTCGTCGTGGTCGTGGTGGTCACGCTGGCGCTGATGTACCTGCTGCGCCAGCCGCTGACGTGGATCTTCATCGCGGGCTTCCTGGCCATCGCGCTGTCGGGCCCGGTCGCCTTCCTGTCGCTGCGGATGAGGCGCGGCTACGCGGTGGCCATCGTCTACCTGATCCTCATCCTCGCGCCGTTCGCGCTCATCGGCCTGCTCGTGCCGCCGATCGTCACCCAGGCCAACAACCTGGTGCAGAACCTGCCGGAGTACGCGCAGGAGGTGACCGAGTTCGTCAACAACAACGACCGCCTGCGCCAGCTCCAGGACGACTACGACATCACCGGCCGGCTCGAGGAGGAGGCGAGCAAGCTGCCGGCGCGCCTCGGCGATGCCGCCGGCGTGCTGGGCGACATCGGCGTCGGCCTCGTCAACTCGATCTTCGCCGCCGTGACGATCATCGTGCTGTCGGTCTTCATGCTCTCCAGCGGGCGGCGCTTCCTCGACGCGTGGATCAAGGAGTACCAGCCGGAGCGCGAGGAGTGGTGGCACAACCTGTTCGCGCGGATCGCCAACGCGATCGGCAACTACGTCGCGGGCGCGCTGCTGCAGGCGTCGGTCGCCGGCGTCACCAGCTGGATCATGCTCGTCATCCTCGGGGTCGACTACGCGCTCCCGCTCGCGGTCATCGTGTTCCTGCTCGACCTCATCCCGCTGGTCGGCGCCACGATCGGCGCCGTCGTCGTGGGCATCGTCACCGTCTTCTCCGACTTCCCGGTCGACACGGTGATCTGGACCATCTACGCGATCATCTACCAGCAGGTCGAGAACAACGTGATCCAGCCGCGGATCCAGGCTCGCGCCGTGCAGCTGGACCCGCTCATCGTGATCGTCTCGGTGCTCTTCGGCTCGGCGCTGATGGGCATCCTCGGCGCGCTGCTCGCCATCCCGGTGGCGGCGGCGCTCCAGATCACCTACCGCGAGTACCGCCGGGAGAAGCGCCAGGCGCCGCCGCCGGTGGCTACACCGGGCCCAGCGCCGCCTGCGACAGCGCCGTGACGCCGAACAGGCCGGGCCCGACGTGGGCGCCGATGACCGGCCCGATCTCGGAGACGAACTCGGGCGGGCGGCCGTAGATCTGGGCGCCGCGCTCGGCCAGCCGCTCGGCGACGTCGTGGGCCTGGATGTGCTGGATGAAGAAGACGTCTGCGCCGCCGTCGCGCAGGCCCTCGAGGTGCCCGACCAGCCGCTCGAAGGCGCGGCTGGAGGTGCGGACCCGCTCGATCGGGAGGATCTCGCGGTTGATCGAGAGGATCGGCTTGATCTTCAGCGCCGACCCGATCCAGGCCTGGGCGCCGCCGATCCGCCCGCCGCGGCGCAGGTACTCGAGCGTCTCGACCGCGAAGTGGATCTGCATGCCGACGCGGATGTTGCGGGCGGCCTCGGCGGCGCCGGCCAGGTCGGCACCGCTGCGCGTCGCGTTCTTCGCCGCGATCGCCATCAGCCCGTGGCCGGCCGCTCCGGTGTCGGAGTCGATGACCACGATCCGCTCGGGCGCGATGCCGCGCTCGATCAGCGTGTCGCGCGCCTGTCCGGCCGCTTGCACGGTGCCCGAGATCCCGCCCGACAGGTGGATCGACAGCACGTCGTCGCCGGCCTCGAGCAGCGGCTCGTAGACAGCCAGGAAGTCGCCGACCGACGGTTGCGAGGTGCTCGGCAGGTCGGTCGCCGAGCGCATGTGGTCGTAGAAGGCGTCGTAGTCCGGCATGTCGCTCTCGCGGTCCGTGCGACCGCTCCAGTTGACGTACAGCGAGACGAGGTGGATCTCGTGGCGCTCCACCACCTCGGTCGGCAGGTAGTGCGTCGTGTCCGTGACCACTGCGACGCCGGGCATGGCGGGCAGCCTATCCTCGCGCCGTGGCTCGGGTCCTCGTAACCGGTGCGACCGGGTTCATCGGCTCGCACCTCGTGCGCGCGCTGCTCGCGCGCGGCGACGACGTGCGCGTCACCGTCCGCCGGTCGTCGCCGCTCGACGCGCTCGAGGGGCTCGAGGTCGAGCGCGTGGTCGGGGACGTGGGCGACCGCGCGGCGATGCGGCGTGCCGTGCGGGGCGTCGAGCGCGTCTTCCACGCGGCCGGCTCGACCAACCTGCGGATGGACGCCGGCAAGCTGCTGCGGATCAACGCCGAGGGCACCCGCAACGTGCTCGAGGCGTGCCTCGACGCCGGCGTCGAGCGCGCCGTGCACGTGTCGTCGGTGGCGGCGATCGGGCCCGCGCGGCGCGGCGGCGCGCTCGACGAGCGGCACGTCCGCACCGGCCCGCTCGGCATCCCGTACGCCGATGCCAAGCACGCCGCCGAGGTCGAGGCCCTGCGGGTCGCGGCGCGCGGACTCGACGTCGTGCTCGCCTGCCCGGCGCACGTGCTCGGAGCCGGCGACGACCGCCGCTCCTCGACGGAGGTCGTCCGCCGCTTCCTCCTGCGGCGCATCCCCGCCTACGTCGACGGGGCGATCTGCGTGGTCGACGTCGAGGACGTCGCCGCCGGGCTGCTGCTGTGCGACGAGCGCGGCGCGGCCGGCGAGCGCTACATCCTCGGGACGCGCAACTACACCTGGCAGCGGCTGTTCGCCGAGCTGCAGCAGCTCTCCGGCGTCGAGGCACCGCCGGTGCGGCTGCCCGTGCCGGCCGCCCTCGCGCTCGCCGAGACGTCGGTCCGCACGCCCGGGCCCACGCTCATCACGCCGTCCGAGGTCCGCGCCGCCGCGCACTGGTGGACCTACCGCTCGGCGAAGGCGCGCCGCGAGCTGGGCTGGACGACCCGTCCGCACGAGGAGACGGTGGAGGCGACGGTGCGCTACCACGAGGCGCGGCTCGGCGACCGTCTGCGTCGCAGTGGGCGGCGGCAGCCGCTCGCCTGGCGGCTCGTCGGTCGCGCCATGCGCGAGGTCGTGCGTTGATGCAGCGCCGACGCGCCACGTTTGTCGCTTGCGCACGGGACCCACGTCGGTAGGGTGAAACGCGGCGCGGAGGGCGCTGCGACGACCGACGGAGGACTTCACATGAAGTACCTGCTCACCATCTACGACGAAGAGTCGGGGTTCGCGGAGGCGACGCCGGAGGACATCCAGCAGGTCATGGCGGCCTACGAGAAGTTCGGGCGCGACGCCAGCGAGGCCGGCGTCATGCTGGGCGGCGAAGGGCTGCAGCCGAGCGGCACCGCCACCAGCGTGCGGGTGCGCGACGGCGAGACCATCACCAGCGACGGTCCGTTCGCCGAGACGCGCGAGCAGCTCGGCGGCTACTACCTGCTCGACTGCCGCGACCTCGACGACGCGCTCGGCTGGGCGGCCCGCATCCCCGGGGCCGCCACCGGCACGGTCGAGGTGCGGCCGGTCATGGACTACGAGGCCATCGGCCTCGACAGGCACGAGCAGGCGGCCGAGTCGCAAAGCTGAGCGCGAACCACCGATTCCCGCGGCGCCTCGCCGCCGTGGCCGTTCGCCAGAGACGATCGGCCGCGATCCCAGGTGACCCGCCACAACGGATGCGCGGCCGATCGTCTCTGACTCGGCCCACGACGCCGAGGCATCCACGGTCGATCGGTGGTCCGCGCTGAGCGCACCCGGGGCAGCCATCGACCGCCTGTTCCGGCGTGAGTCCGGGCAGGCGGTCGCCGTCCTGGCGCGGGCGTTCGGCGACCTCGATCGCGCGGAGGAGGCCGTCCAGGACGCCTTCGTCGTCGCCCTCGAGCGCTGGCCGCGCGACGGCGTCCCGAACAATCCCGCGGCCTGGATCGCGACGACGGCGCGCAACAAGGCGATCGACCGGCTGCGGGCCGAACGACGGCGCGCGGCCGTGCCGGTCGGCGTCCACGATCTGGCGGGCGCGCTGGCGCGGATCGAGGCGCTCGAGCCGGCCACCGGGATCCCCGACGAGCGGCTCGAGCTCATCTTCGCCTGCTGCCACCCCGCGCTCGCGCCCGAGGCTCGGGTGGCGCTCACGCTGCGCGCGCTCGGCGGCCTCTCCACGCGAGAGGTCGCGCGCGCGTTCCTCGTCGGCGAGGAGGCGATGGCCCAGCGGCTCCAGCGCGCCAAGCGCAAGCTGCGCGGCGCCGGCATCCGCTTCGAGCTGCCGCGCCCGGAGGACCTGCCCGCCCGCCGGGCGTCGGTGCTCGCCACGCTCTACCTGATCTTCAGCGAGGGCTACGCGGCGACGGCGGGGGAGGCGCTCGTGCGGCGCGAGCTGTGCGCGGAGGCGATCCGGCTCGCGCGCGTGCTCTGCCAGCTGACGCCCGACGACCCCGAGGCGCTCGCCCTGCTGGCGCTGATGCGGCTGCACGACTCGCGGCGCGACGCGCGCGTGGACGAGGCCGGCGAGCTCGTCCTGCTCGAGGACCAGGACCGCTCGCGATGGGACCGGGAGGCGATCGGCGAGGGCGGCGGGCTGGTCGAGCGCGCGCTGGCGCTGGGAGGCGGCTCGCGGCCGTACACGCTGCAGGCCTTCATCGCCCACGAGCACAGCCGCCCCGGCGGGCCCGACTGGACGGCCGTGGCCGGCGCCTACGACCGCCTGCTGGCCATCCAGGGCGGCCCGGTCGTCGCGCTCAACCGCGCCGTCGCGGTCGCCATGGCGCACGGGCCGGAGGCCGGGCTCGCGCTCATGGACGAGCTCGCGGGCGAGCTCGACGACTACCACCTGCTGCACTCCGCGCGCGCCGACCTGCTCCGGCGCCTGGGGCGGACGGCCGAGGCGTCGGCCGCCTACCAGCGCGCGCTCGCGCTGGCCGAGAACCCGGTCGAGCGTGCGTTCCTGGAGCGCCGCCTGGCGGAGCTCACGGCTCGAGCAGGCTGAGCGCCTCCTCGTGGCCCTGCAGCCGCTCGCGCAGCTTCTTGCGGATGCCCGAGTGCAGCTGCGACACGCGCGACTCGGTGACGCCGAGCACCTCGCCGACCTCGCGCAGCGTCAGGTGCTTGACGTACAGGAGGACGATGACCTCCTGCTCGCGTGTGGAGAGCGTCTCGAACGCCTTGCGGAAGGCGTCCTTGGTGTCGGTGATCAGCACGGCGTGCTCGGGCCGGCTGCGCTCGTCCTCCGACTGCAGCGTCTCGACCCGCTCGACGCCCTCGTCCTCGCCCGTCTCGCTCGCGGTGGCGTTGAGCGAGCCGACGTCGGCGCGCACCACGTCGGCGCGGTGGGCGCGCAGCTCCTCGACGGTCACGGCGAGCGCGTCGGCAAGCTCGACGTCCTGCGGCTCGCGGCCGTGGATGGCGCGGAACGAGCGGGCCGCCTTCGCGACCTCGCGGTCGAAGCGGCGGACCGAGCGCGGCGCCCAGTCCTGCCGGCGCAGCTCGTCGAGCACGGCGCCGTGGATTCGCGTCCACAGGAACTGCTCGAGCGTGGCGCCGCGGGCCGGGTCGTAGCGGTCGATCGACGTGATGAGCGCCTCGAGGCCGCGCGAGATGTAGTCGTCCGCCTCCTGGTGGGACGGCACCTCGCGGATCTTGCGGTAGACGATGTGCTTGACCAGCGGCGCGTAGGTCATGATCAGGCGGTCGCGCAGCTTGGGGTCGTTGGTCGCGCGATAGCGCCGCCAGAGGCTGAGCGCCTCCGCCTGCGAGAACCGCTTCGCAGCCGGCCTGCGCGGTGTAGCGACGGTCGACATTCCTCCTACGCGTTCCCGCGTCGGGGCGTCAATACACCTCTATGGGGTGACGATCCACTTGCGCGCCGGGCCGTCGTTGCCCGTCGCGAGCGCCTCCTGGAGGTCCTCCAGCCCGATCGGGCCGGCGGCCAGCGCGCGCCAGTCGAGCGTCTGTTCGGCGAGTAGGGCGAGCGCGCGGTCGACCTCCTCGGGGGCGTGGTGGAAGGCGCCGCGGAGGTCGAGCTCGTCGTAGTGGAGCGGCCGCGTGGGGAGGCTGGCGTCGCTGTCCGCCTTGCAGCCGCCGACGAAGACGACGCACCCGCCCGGGGCGCAGGCCTGGACCGCCTCGCGCCAGGCGTCGGGCCGGCCGACGGCCTCGATGACGACGTCGTGGTCGGCCAGCCGCTCGGCGCTCATGGCGCCGGCGGCCTCGGCCTGGGCGCGGCGCTCGGCGTGGCGGTCGGCCAGCGTCACGGTGCGGCCCTCGGCCACCAGCAGGGCGGCGAGCATCTGGCCCATCGGGCCGCCGCCGAGCACGCCGGCGTCGGGCGCGACCGCCTTCTCGGGCGCACGGGCGATCGCGTGCACGGCGGCGGCCAGCGGCTCGGCCATCGCGGCCGCCGCCGGCTCGAGCCCGTCCGGGACCGCGTGCAGCGCCGCCTCGGGCGCGGCGATCCGCTCCGCGAACCCGCCGAACACCCAGCGCGGCTCGCGGCAGATCTGCGGGCGGCCCGCCGTGCACGAGCGGCACGCGCCGCAGGCCACCGAGTCGCCCACCAGCACGCGCTCGCCGGTGTCCTCGCGCACGCCGCACGTCTCGTGGCCGAAGACCGCCGGATAGGGGCCGAGCAGCGGGTGCCCACGGCGCCACATCTTCACGTCGGTACCGCAGGTGGTCGCCGCTTCTACCCGCACGACGACCTCGTCCGGCCCCGGCACCGGGTCCGCCACCTCGAGGACGCGCAGGTCCTCGAGGCCGAACAACAGCGCCGCTCTCACGGCAGCACGACCGCTTTCAACGCGCGCCCGCTCCGCTGGGCCTCCAGCGCCGCGCCGGTCTCCTCGAGGGGGAACCGCTCGGTGATCAGCTCGTCGACGGGCAGGGCTCCGCGCCGCAGGAGCGCGAGCGCCGCGCGCATGTCGGCCGGGCCGGCCGACCAGCTCGCCGTCAACCGGAGCTCGCGCGCGAACACGGTCCAGCCCTCGACGGCGAGCGGCTCGCCCGGCGCCGGCGGCGCGTAGAGGCAGAGCGTCCCGCCGGGGGCGAGCGCCTCGGCGGCGGCCGCGATCGCCGCCGTGCTCTCCGTGCACACCATCGCCACGTCGACCGGCTCGTTGCCGTGCGCGGTGGCGCCCCACGCCTCGGCCCGCGCCAGCCGCTCGCCGTCCGGCTCGCGCACCCAGACGGCGTCGACGCCGCGCGCGTGGGCGGCCGCCACGTGCAGCAGCCCGCTGCAGCCGGCGCCGACGACCAGCAGGCTGTCGCCGGGCCGGATCCCCGCCCGGTCCTGGGCGCGCAGGGCGCAGGCGAGCGGCTCGGTGAGGGTGGCGGCGACGGCGTCGAGCCCGTCGAGCGGCAGGAGCTCGTCCACGAGGTCGGCCTCGATCCGCACGTACTCGGCGAAGCCGCCTGGGTCGAGCGTGGTGGCGCGGTAGCGCTCGCACAGCGTCTCGTGGCCGTGCAGGCAGCGCCGGCACTCGCCACACGGCGCGTGGTGGTGGATGGCGACGCGGTCGCCGACCGCCACGCCGTGCACTTCGGCGCCGACCTCCACCACCTCGCCGGCCGGCTCGTGGCCGAGCACCGCGGGCAGCTTGCGGTCGCCGTACCAGCTGACGTCCGAGCCGCAGGTGGCGCAGGCCAGCACGCGGCACACGACGTCGCCCGGCCCGCAGACCGGGTCGGCGCGCTCCTCGATCCGCGTGACGTCCGGGGCGACGGTGAGGGCGACCCTCACGCCACCCTCGCGACGCTCTCCACGGTCACCGGCGAGGCGACGCCGCGCTCGGTGACCAGCGCCCAGACGAGCTCGGCAGGTGTGACGTCGAAGGCCGGGTTGCGGCACGGCGTGCCCTCGACGGTGAGCAGCGCGCCGGCGGCCGCGCGCACCTCGTCGGGGCCGCGCTCCTCGATCTCGATCGCGTCGCCGGACGCCAGCCTCAGGTCGACCGACGAGGAGGGGCCGGCGGCCATGAACGGCACGCCGGCGGCGCCGGCGGCCAGCGCCAGGCCGTAGGTGCCGACCTTGTTGGCCACGTCGCCGTTGGCGGTCACGCGGTCGAAGCCCGTGACGACCGCGTGGGCGGCGCCGCCGCGCAGCAGCCCGGCCGCCGCGGCGTCGACCAGGAGCTCGTGCTCGATGCCCAGCCGCCGCAGCTCCCACACCGTGAGCCGGGCGCCCTGCAGGAGCGGCCGCGCCTCGCAGGCGAGCACGTTGACCTCGCGGCGGTCGGCCAGCTCGGCGATCACGCCGAGCGCGGTGCCGCGGCCGGAGGCGGCCAGCGCGCCGGTGTTGCAGTGCGTCATCACGGTGACCGGCCCGGCGGGCAGGACGGCCTCGAAGGCGTCGGCGCCGAGGCGCGCCAGCTCGGCGCTCGCCGCCTCGTCCTCGCGGTGGATCGCCTCGGCCGCCTCACGCGTCGCGGCCCCGGGGTCGTCGGCCGCCAGCGCCGCGGCCAGGACGCGCTCGACCGCCCAGGCGAGGTTGCGCGCCGTCGGCCGCGCGCCGGCCAGCACGGCGGCGCCGCGCTCCAGGGCGGCCGGATCGCGCCCGACCTCCATGGCCAGCCCGTACGCCGCGGCGACGCCGATCAGCGGCGCCCCGCGCACCGCCAGCCGGCGGATCGCCTCGGCCGTGTCGGCGGCCCCGCGCAGCGTCAGCACGACCTCCTCGGCGGGCAGCCGCGTCTGGTCGAGCACGTGCAGCGCCTCGCCGTCCCAGCGCAGCGGCGGCGGGCTGTCGAGGCGGGGCGAGGCGGCCATCGGGCACGATGCTAGTGATGCCGCTGCACGTCGAAGACCTGCACAAGGCCTACGGGTCGATCCAGGCGCTCAAGGGCGTGAGCCTTGCGGTGGGCGACGGCGAGCTCGTCGGGCTGCTCGGGCCCAACGGCGCCGGCAAGTCGACGCTGGTCAAGATCGCCTGCGGCCTCGTGCGGCCGACCTCCGGGACGGCGCAGATCGCCGGCGCGCCCGCCGGCTCGCCGGAGGCGCACCGCTCGCTCGGCTACCTCGCCGAGCTGTTCCGCTTCCCCGACTGGCTGACCGCCGACGAGCTGCTCGGCATGCACCAGCAGCTCGCCGGCTCGGACGGCGGGGAGCGCGAGCGCGCGCGGCTGCTCGAGGCGGTCGGCCTCGCCGAGGCCGCCACGCGCCGCGTCGGCGCGATGTCCAAGGGCATGCAGCAGCGCCTCGGGATCGCGCAGGCGATGGTCGGGAGCCCGCGCGTGCTGCTGCTCGACGAGCCGACCAGCGCGCTCGACCCCGCCGGCCGGCGCACGGTGCGCCGCCTGCTCGAGGACCTGCGCGAGCGCGGCGTCTCGGTGCTGCTCAACTCGCACCTGCTCTCCGAGGTCGAGCTGGTGTGCGACCGCGTGGCGATCATCGCCCGCGGCGAGGTCGTGGCCGCCGGCACGCCCGACGAGCTCAGCCGCCCGGGCGGGGTGGAGGTGGAGACGGGCAGCGGCACGCGGCTCTTCGAGCACGCCGGCCGCGACGACGTGCCCGGCATCGTGCGCGACCTCGTGGCGGCCGGCGAGGACGTCTACGGAGTCCAGGTGCTGCGCTCCTCGCTCGAGGACGCCTACCTGGAGGCGGTCGGCGAGACATGAGAGGAGCGCTGATCGTCGCGAGCTTCGCGCTGCGCGAGTCGCTGCGCCGGCGGGTCTTCGCGGTCGTCGCCCTGCTCACGCTCGCCTTCCTGGCGCTCTACGGGCTCGGCACCTGGCAGCTCTTCACGACCGTGGGCGAGTTCGACGAGCAGATCGAGGGCATCGACGCGCGCACGGTGGCGGGCGCCACGATCCTCGGCCTGGCGATGTTCGCCACGCTCTTCCTCGGCACCATCCTCGCTGTCTTCCTCACGCTGGGCGCGGTCCGGGGGGACGCCGAGCGCGGCCTGCTGCAGCCCGTGCTCGTGCGGCCGCTGCACCGCCGCACCGTCCTGATCGGCCGCTTCGCGGCGGCCGCGACGGTGACCGGGGCCTACGTGATCGCCGTCTTCCTGGCCAGCGCCGTCATCACCGCCGCGTTCAGCGGCTGGTGGCCGGACCGGACCGTCGGCCCGGCGCTCCAGCTCGCCGGCGCCGTGGCGGTGCTGTCCGCGCTCTCGCTGGCCGGCTCGGTGCTGCTGTCCTCGAACGCCAACGGCATCGCCGTCTTCATGCTCTTCGGCGCCGGCCTCACGGCGGGGCTGCTCGGGCAGATCGGCGAGGCGCTCGGCTCGCGGACGCTCGACCGCGTCGCCGACATCGTCAGCTGGGTCCTGCCCTTCGAGGCGCTCTACCAGGCCGCCCTGGCCGCCCTCACCGCCGACACCGTCGGCTTCACGCGGCTGGCCATCAGCCTCGGGCCGTTCGGCGGCGCCGAGGAGGCCGGGCCGCTGCTGTGGCCGTGGGCGATCGCGTACGTCCTGCTCGTGGGCGCCGGCGCCTCCGCCGCCTTCGCGCGTAGGGACTTGTGAGCCGTCGCCGCGGGTAATCCGGATGGCATGACCGAGCAGGGGTGGGACGACCGGCATGGCCTGAAGTCGGGGCTCTAGCGCCGGCGTGTGACGATGATCGCGCTCGGGGGCGTGATCGGCGCCGGGCTGTTCGTCGGCTCGGGCGCGGTGATCAACCAGACGGGCCCGGCGGCGGTGCTCTCGTACCTGCTGGCCGGCACGCTGGTGGTGTTCGTGATGCGGATGCTGGGCGAGATGGCGGTCGCCAACCCCAGCACCGGCTCGTTCGCCGACTACTCGCGGATGGCGCTCGGCAACTGGGCCGGCTTCACGACCGGGTGGCTGTACTGGTGGTTCTGGGTGATCGTGCTGGCGATCGAGGCGGTGGCCGGCGCCGAGATCCTCCAGCGCTGGTTCGACGTCCCGATCTGGCTCACCAGCCTCGTGCTGATGGTCCTCCTCACGCTCACCAACCTCGCTTCGGTGCGCTCATACGGCGAGTTCGAGTTCTGGTTCGCCTCGATCAAGGTCGCGGCCATCATCGCCTTCATCTGCCTCGGCGCCGCCTACGTGCTGGGGCTGACCGGCGGCGAGGCCGGGTTCGGCAAGCTGACCGCCGAGGGCGGCTTCGCGCCCGAGGGCCTGAGCATGGTCCTCACCGGGGTGGTGATCGTCATCTTCGCGTTCGTGGGGGCGGAGATCGCGACGATCGCCGCGGCGGAGTCCGACGAGCCGAGGGAGGCCGTGACCAAGGCGACGAACTCCGTGATCGGCCGTGTGCTCATCTTCTACGTGCTGTCGGTCTTCCTGATCGTCTGCATCGTGCCGTGGAACAGCACGCAGCTGGGAGAGTCGCCGTTCGTGGCGGCGCTCGACATCGTCGGCATCGCGGGCGCCGCCGACATCATGAACGCGATCGTCCTCACCGCGGTCCTGTCGTGTCTGAACTCCGGCCTCTATGTCGCCTCGCGGATGATGTTCGCGCTCGCCCACCGCGGCGACGCGCCGCAGTGGAGCATCCAGCTCAACTCGCGCGGGGGTGCCCGCACGCGCGATCCTGCTCGCCACGTCGGTGGGCTACGTCTCGGTGATCGCCGCCGCGCTGTGGCCGGAGACGATCTTCCTCTGGCTCGTCAACTCCTCCGGCGCGGTCGCGCTGTCGTCTACCTGTTGATCGCGGTCTCCGAGCTGCGCATGCGCGCCCGGCTCGAGCGCGAGGCGCCCGAACGCCTCGAGGTGCGCATGTGGGGCTACCCGTGGCTCACGTGGCTGGTGATCGCGGCCATCGTCGTCGTCATCGCCTCGATGGCGCTGGTCGACGACGTGCGCTCGCAGCTGTGGTGGAGCCTCGGCAGCCTCGCGGTCGTGCTCGGCGCGTACGCGCTGCGGGCGCGGCTCGGCGGGCGCGAGACGCCGCCGGACCGCCCACGGCGCTTCGCGCGCGCGGACGAGCGGGCCGCCTCCGGCGTAGGATCGAGCGGTGGCGGATGACCTCGAACGCCTCGACGCGCTGATCCGCGAGACGCTGCCCGACCTCGAGGCGCACGGGCACAACTACGGGCCGTTTCACTACCGCTATGCGAGCGGCCGCGAGGGCGACGCGTACCTCGTCTCGGTGGCCGAGCGCAAGCACGGACTCTCGCTCTACGTGCTCGCCGTGACGGACGACGGGCAGTACCTGGCCGAGAGCCGCGCCGACCGCTTCCCGAAGGCGAGCATCGGCAAGAGCTGCGTGCGCTTCAAGCGGCTCGACGACCTCGACGAGGGCGCGCTGCGCGACCTGCTGGCCGAGGCCGGGCGGTTGCGCCCGGCCGGCGCGGTCTAGCTTCGGTCGACGAGGTCGTTCTGGATCTGGAGCGGCGGGGCGCCCGGCTCGGCGGCCTTCGGCGCGTGGTCCGGGGCGTCGGACGGCTGTTCGGCGCCCATGACCTCGAACAGCTCACCGGACTCGTACATCTCGGTGACGATGTCGCAGCCGCCGACCAGCTCGCCCTTGACGAACAGCTGGGGGATGGTCGGCCAGTTCGAGAGCGCCGACAGCTCCTGGCGGATCCGCGGATCGGGCAGGATGTCGACGGCGGCGAACTCCTTGCCGACCGCGTCGAGCGCGGCCACCGTGCGCGCGGAGAAGCCGCACGCGGGACGCTCGGGCGTCCCCTTCATGAAGAGGATGACCTCGTGGTCGCGGATCGCGTCGGCGATCGCCTCGCGGATGGGGTTCTCGGTGGTATCGCTCATGCTCACTCCGCTCGCGTTTCGAGGGACAGCGCGTGGATCGGCCCGCCGATGTCGGCTCCGAACACCGCGTAGACGCGGCGGTGCTGCTCGATCCGGCTCATGCCGGCGAACTCCGGGGCGGCGACCGAGGCGCGGAAATGGTCGCCCCCGCCCGTGAGGTCGATCACCTCGGCGCGGGCGCCCGGGATGGCCGTCTCGATGCGCTGCTTGAGTTCCTCCGTGCTCGGCACGATGATGAAGAGAGTAGCGAGCGCTATCCTTTCTGAAGCGATGATCACGTTCACCGAGAAGGGCGCCGAGAAGGTGCAGGAGTTCCTGGCCGGTCAGGGCGCCGAGATCCAGACGTCCGGCCTGCGGGTCGGGGTGCGCGGCGGCGGCTGCTCCGGCTTCCAGTACGCGCTCGCCTTCGACACCCGGCGTGAGGGTGACGAGGTGTTCGAGGACCACGGTCTCCGGATCCTCGTCGACGGGCCGAGCCTGCCCTACGTGCGCGGCGCGGTCGTCGACTACGTCGAGGGCCTGCAGGGCGCCGGCTTCAAGGTCGACAACCCGAATGTGATCGCGGCGTGCGGCTGCGGCTCCTCGTTCCGCGTGGCGGACGAGGAAGAGGTCTCGGCGGTCTAGCGCTCGCCGCCGCGGCGGCGGTCGTTGTCCTGCTCGTCGTCCTGAGGGACGGCGAGGAGCCTCCCCCTGCGCCGGTGCCCGTGCCGACTCCGGTGCCCGAGCAGCCGGCGCTCGACGTCCCGGCCGCCGAGCCCGCGCTGGCCATCGGCATCACCGAGTTCAACCCGAACCTCTTCGCCCCCGACACGGTGCTCGCCGTGCCCCCGCCGTGGCGCCGCTGGCGGAAGGAGCTCGTGCGGATCCGGCCCGCCGTCTACCGGCTCGTGGTCGAGTGGAACGACGTCCAGCCGCGCGCGGACGCGCCCGCCGACCTCACCGTCCTCAGCCAGGGCTGTATGCGCGCCGTGCCGCCGTGCGCGCCCTACGGCGGCGTGCTCGGCCAGCTGCGTGGCGCGGCGGCGCGCGGCTGGGAGGTGCTCGTGGTCTTCACCGGCACGCCGAAGTGGGCCGGCGGCGGCCCGCGCGGCTGCCGGCGCGAGGCGTTCGCGAGCGCCCCGCGCGACCTGCGGGCCTACCGGCAGATGGTCTCCGACCTGATCGACCTGGCGGACACCGAGGGCAT
This sequence comes from uncultured Solirubrobacteraceae bacterium, assembly GCA_963844405.1. GTDB lineage: Bacteria > Actinomycetota > Thermoleophilia > Solirubrobacterales > Solirubrobacteraceae > DASSUW01. The sequence continues at coordinate 125,405 of CAWJNZ010000003.1, forward strand.
CGAGCTGCGCTACTTCTCGCCCTGGAACGAGCCGAACCACCCCTACTTCCTCTCGCCGCAGCGGAAGGCGTGCGACGCGCTCGCGCCGTCGCTCGCCGTCCGGCCGTACGCGCGCCTGGCGGAGGCGCTCCAGACCGAGCTCGCCGCGCACGGCGGCGACCGCCGGCTCGTGCTCGGCGAGACGGCCGGCATCCTCGAGCCGAGCTCGCGGGCGACCGGCGTCGCCGAGATGATCCAGGGCCTGCCGCGCGAGCTGGTGTGCGCGGCGCCCGTGTGGTCGCAGCACGCCTACATCGGCGGCACCGATCCGGTGGCCACCGTGAAGGCCGCGCTGTCGACGCACCGGTGCCCGCGCGAGCACGCGATCTGGATCACCGAGACGGGCGTCGGACCGGCGCCCGGCGGCCTCTCGCTCGCCCGCGGGATCACCAGCGAGAAGCAGGGCTGCCGGCTGCTGCACCGCCGGCTGCGCCAGTGGTACCGCGACCCGCGCGTGACGCTGGCCGCCCAGTACACGTTCCGCGAGGACGACCTGTTCCCGACCGGCCTCGTCACCACCGACCTGGCGCGGGCGCGGCCGGCGCTGCGCGAGTGGCAGGCGTGGGGGCGCCGCGACGACCCCGCAGACCCACCTCCGCCCTCGACCTGCGGCTAACGGCCCGCGGGCCGTTGGCCCGGCCCAACGGGGCTATCTGCCGGCCTGATACAGCAGCCAGAGCGCGAGCATGGTGAAGCCGACCATGATGGCCAGCATCCAGTACTGCGAGCGCACCGCCTCGCGCACCTGCCCGTAGGCGGCCAAGGCCCGGTCGTGGGCGAGGATCAGCGCGGCCACGTGGCCGAGGACGACGACGCCGAACTGCATCCACCACAGGCCGTTCTCGCTGATCAGCGAGAAGTCGATCGCCGCGTCGGCCGTCCCGAAGATGTCCCAGCCCTGGCCGAACGGGTCCGAGGCCAGGTACTTGATCCCCTGGCCCTCGTAGATCAGGTAGCTGAGGTAGTGGGCGATCGCGTAGACGGCGCCGATCGGCACCAGCGAGTGGATGAAGCGCATCCGCAGCTCGGCGCCCGAGAAGCCGCCGCCGACCGAGCGCGCGCCCTCGATGCCGAGCCAGTAGAAGCCGCCGACGAGCAGCACGGCCGCGATCAGCCCGACCGTCTCGGCGAGCTTCTGCCCCGCATCCTCGGTGGCGCCGACGGCGGTGAAGGCGTCCTGCACCGCCGGCCCGACGTTCTCCCACAGCGCGCCCTGCGTCAGGCCGTCGAAGGTGACGGTCCCGATCATCACCATCACGAAGGCGACGGTGCCGCGGGCGGGATCGAGCCGCGGCAGGCCGCCGAGCGGCGGGCGCACGCCGAGGACCCGGTCGCGCGTCTCGAACGGGCTGATCCGCGACAGGAGGTTGAAGTAGACCGAGAAGCCCTCGCCGCGGCGCGTCCAGGTCTCCACGCCCCACACCGCCTGGGCGGCGAGCGTGACGACCGTGTAGCCGACGATCGCGTTGGTCAGCGTGCGCGGGGAGTCGGCCCACGCGCCGACGAGCTCGATCCAGACGAAGAAGAGCAGGACGGCGGCGGCAGGCCAGCGCCCGAGCTGCTCGGGGTACGGCCGCCGGGCGCCCGCCCGCCGGCCGACGACGGCCCCGGTCGCTCGGCCGATCGCACGCCACGGGTTGAAGGCCCGGAAGACGTCGCCGAACAGGATCGACAGGATCACCAGGCCGACCCAGAAGGTGATCATGATGAAGGTCGGGACGAGGTTGTCGGAGGCCGAGTCGGCCCCGACGTAGCCGGCCACGATCAGGACGCCGAGCGTGGCGACGCCGATCGCCCCGCACAGCGCGTCGACCACGCGGCCGGCGAGCAGCCGCCCGACCCCCGGGAGCGGCCGCCACGACGGGCGCTCGAGCACGGGCCGCGGCCACATCAGCGCGAGCGCGGCGAACGAGACGACCAGCACCGCCGCCGCGCCCCAGGCGAACAGCCACGGCGGCAGCGGCAGCGGCGTCCGCTGGATCGGCCCGCCGTGTGCCAGCAGCGTGATGGGGAGGTCCATCGTCAGAGCGCGGTCTTCAGCGCGGTCTCGAACGCCTTCAGGCCGAAGGAGCCCTCGAGCCGCGCGGCGATCTTCCCGTTCTTCCCGACCACGAACAGCCACGGCTCGGAGCGGAGCCGGAACGCCTTCAGCGGCTCGCGCAGGCCGGCGTCGGGCGAGTTGTCGACGTAGACCTCCTGGTGGATGAACTCCACGCGGTCGCCGTACTTCGCCTTCATCTGGAGCGCGATGTCGGTGACCGGGCCGCAGACGCGCGACTGGCAGAGCTGCGGGGTCGAGAACAGCAGCGCCACCGGCTTGGTGCCGACCACCTGGTCGAAGCTGCGCTCGTGCATGTCGCTCGGCGGCGTCCGCGTGTCGAGCATGTCCTCGTTGCCGCCGACCGAGGCCAGCGTGTCGGTCTTCGTCTTCGGGGCCTGTTCGCCGACGTCCGGGATGTCGTCCGCCTGCTTGGTCGCCACCTGGACCTGCGTCGGGGCGGCGACGTACGTGTCGCCCTTCTGCGTCACGACGAGGATCGCCCACGCGCCCTTGCGGTCGAACGGCACCTCGCTCTGGTAGACGGCGGCGAACGGGTCGGACTCCTCGGCCGCCTGCTTCGAGCGATAGCGGCCCTCGGTGACGAGCACGTCGGCGGGGGCGGCGAACGGGCCGACGGCGGGGGCGTCGGGCGTGGGGGCGGCGTAGACGACGGTCGGGCCGTACACGAACTGGCCCTGGTCGTCGATCACGCCGAAGGCGAGGCGCGACTTGCCGACCGTGAACACCGACGTGGCGAGCCCGACCTCGGTGCTGCCTCCGCCCTTGACCTCCTCGGCGAGCTCGTTGAGCGTCTTGCCCTCGGCCGACGGGAAGGACGACGCGTCGGGCTGCGAGGCGGCGCGCACCTGCTCCTGCAGGCCGCCCTCCTCGGGCACGCGGCTCACCGGGTCCTCGGTCGCCCCGTTGTCACCGCCGCAGCCGACCACGGCGCCGGCCAGCAGCGCCACGAGAACGAGCCTCCTCATCACGGTGCATGAGGGTAGCCGGGGTCAGGTGGGCTCGTTGTCGAGGCTGCGCCACAGGTAGAGGCAGGCGCGCGTGCGGTGCGGGCGCCAGGGCTCGGCCAGCGCGGTGAGCTCCGCGGGGGCGGGCGGGCGCTCGAGCGCGTACGCACGCATGGCCGCGTTGCGCACCCCGAGATCGCCCGTCGGGAGGACGTCCGGGCGGTTCAGCGTGAAGATGAGGAACATGTGCGCGGTCCACTCGCCGACGCCCTTGACCGCCGTCAGCTCGCGGATCACCTCGCCGTCGGGCATCTCAGGCAGCCGGTCGAGCTCGAGCTCGCCGGAGATGACGTGCTCGGCGAGGCTGCGCAGGTAGGCGACCTTGGCGCGGCTGAAGCCGCAGGCGACGCGCAGCGCCTCCGGGTCGTCGGCCAGGATCTGCTCGGGGGTGGGCGTGGAGCCGCCGAAGCGGTCCAGCAGCCGCTGCCAGATCGACGCGGCGGCCTTGACCGAGAGCTGCTGGCCGGCGATCGCCCGCATCAGCACGCCGTAGGGATCCTCGGGCCGCCCGCGCCGGTCCATCCTCTCGGGCAGCGGGCCGCCCTCGTCGATCAGCCGCGCCAGGACGGGGTCGGAGCGGTGCAGGTGAGCGTCGGCCGCAAGCACGACCGCCAAACCTAACGAACTAAGGGGGTCAGGCCCCTCTGTGTCAGTACAGCTGCGAACTGCAGTACTACAGAGGGGACTGTCCCTTCATGTTGAGGGACTGTCCCTTCATGTTGAGGGACAGTCCCCTTAGGTTCAGCCGTCGGTGGTGATGCGGCCGACCAGCTCGCCCAGCACGCGCTCGGCGTCCTCGTTGGCGACCTGGCAGGTGCCGGCCGCCTCGTGGCCGCCGCCGCCGTACTCGAGCATGAGCTCGCCGACGTTGGTGGGGCTGGAGCGGTCGATGATCGACTTGCCGGTGGCGAACACCGTGTTCTGCTGCTTGAGCCCCCACAGCGCGTGGATCGAGACGTTGCACTGGGGGAACAGCGCGTAGATCGTGAACCGGTTCGTGGGGTGGATGACCTCCTCGTCGCGGAGGTCGAGCACCACCAGGTTGCCGTGCACGGTCGCGCAGCGGCCGATCTGCTGGGCGGCCTTCGCGGCGTGCTCGTTGTAGAGGTCGACCCGCTCCGCGACGTCCGGCAGCGCGAGGATCTCCTCGACGCTCAGCGTCGTGCAGGCGTCGATCAGCTCCATCATGAGCTGGTAGTTGGAGATCCGGAACTCGCGGAAGCGGCCGAGGCCGGTGCGCGGGTCCATGAGGAAGTTGAGCAGCGTCCAGCCGGACGGGTCGAGGATCTCCTCGAGCGTGAACTGCGCCGCGTCCGACTTGTCGACGGCGTCCATCAGCTCATCGATGCCCGGGAAGGTCGCGGCGCCGCCGAAGTGCGCGTAGACGACGCGGGCGGCCGACTCCGCGCCCGCCACGATGACGTGGTTCTCCGGCCGGCCCTCGACCCGGATCGTCTCCGAGTGATGGTGGTCGAACGCGATGTGGACGTCCGGGTGGTACGGCAGGTTGGTGGTGATGTCACGGGGGCCGAGCTCGACCTTGCCATCCTGCACGTCCTTGGGGTGGACGAACTTGACGTCGTCGAGCATGCCGAGGTGCTTGAGGAGGGCTGCGCACACCAGCCCGTCGAAGTCGGAGCGCGTCACGAGGCGGAAGCGCTCTGCCTGAAGCTGCGTCATGGGAGCAACATCGGCAAGGTATGGGCCTGGCATGACCCGTCTGCTTCTCATCCTGGCCGTCGCCCTGACCGTCCTCTCCGGCTGCGGCGGCGGCGACGACAGCGAGACGACCGAGTTCGTGGCCGAGGCCAACCGGATCTGCCGCGAGGGCGAGGAGCGCCTCCAGGAGGTCACCCGCGAGCAGCAGCAGCAGGCGGAGGAGCTCGATTCACTCGAGAAGCGGCAGGCCGCCGTGGGCGACGCGCTGGAGGAGACCGCCGCGGCCTACGAGCCCTACATGCAGCGGCTGCGCGAGCTGGAGCCGCCGTCCGAGCTCGAGGACTCGTGGACGGGCTTCCTCGACGGTGTCCAGCGGGCGTTCGACCTCATCCCCGACCTCGCCGACGCCACCCGCAGCGGCAACCGCGACCGCCTGCGCGAGCTGTCCGAGGAGTTCACGGAGATCGCGCGCGAGACCCGCCCGTTCGCCGAGCAGCACCGGCTCGACGACTGTTTGCCCGACGAGGGCTAGCCGCACCGCCGCCCGGGGATCATCCGCCCGGGCGGCCGCCAGCAGGCCGTATCACCGCCGCACCCTCCGCCTGGGAAGGTTGCGCCATGAACCACTGGAGCCGACTCGAGGCCGAGCGTGCGTTCACCACCGCCTCTCGCGCCCGTCGCCGCGCCGCGATCCTCGGCCGCGTTCGCAAGCTGGGCCGGACGATGTGCGGGCTCCACGTCTACGACGAGATCCCCCAGCGGCGCGCCGAGCACGGCGTCCGCGAGATCCCGCTCGCGTGCATCGCCGGCACGACGGAGCCCAACCGCGCCACCGAGTTCGACCAGCACTTCCGGCCCACCCCGCAGACGCGCGGCCGCTGGCAGCGGGTCTGGCTGGCCTTCCACGGCGGCGTCACGCTGCCCCCGATCTCGGTCGTCGTGGTCTCCGACGGCTACGCCATCCGCGACGGCCACCACCGCGTCTCGGTCGCGAAGGCGCTCGGCGCCTTCAGCATCGACGCGATCGTCGCCGGCTAGCTGCTAGCCGAGGCAGGCGTAGACCGCGTCGCGCAGCGCGACTTCGCGCGGGTCGTCGTAGAGCCGGAACCCGGTGCGGTTCATCGCATACGCGAAGCCGAGGCGAGCCTCCGGGTCGGCAAAGCCGAACGAGCCGCCCGCGCCGGGCGTCCCGAAGGCCGAGCGTGAGGCAAACCGGAAGCGGGGGAACGGCTTGACGTAACCGAGCGAGAACACGGACTCGATGTGCAGCACGACGTCCATCCGCCCCTCCGTGGGCGCGACGGCGGGCTCGATCAGCGCGTCGAGCGTCGCCTGCGTGAGGCCGAGCCTGCGCCCGCCGGTCGCGAACTCCCCATAGGCCATGGCGACCGAGCGCACAGAGCCGATGCCGTTGGCGGCGGGGATCTCCGCCTGCTGCAGCTCGCGCCGGTTGTACTCGTTCACCAGCCCGGTGACGCGCGGGTTGCCGAACGTCCGGTAGGTGATGCTGCGCGGGTTGAGGAAGGCGAAGACGAAGCGCGGCGGGAACTCGTGCAGGTGCAGGAGCATCTCCGCCGGCTTGTAACCGTGGATCGTCGCCACCCGCTCCTCCGGCATGTCGGCCGGCAGCCCTATGTGGAAGTCGAGCCCCAGCGGGGTCGCGACCTCCTCGGCGAAGAAGCGCCCGAGCGTGCGGTGTTGCGGATCCGCCCGCCGCACGAGCTCACCCTCGTACCAGCCGAGCGTGATGCCGTGGTAGCCGTGACGGGTTCCCGGTTCCCACGCGGGCCGCTGTCGCGCGATCACCTCGGCGACCCGGTCGAGGTCGAGCAGATCGTCGAGCCCGAGCCGTTCGTCGATCGCACACAGGCCCGCTTGGTGCGAGAGCAGTTGGCGGACGGTGACCTCCCCCTTGCCGCCGGCCGCGAACTCGGGCCAGTACGACGCCACGGGCGCGTCATAGTCGATCAGCCCCCGGCTGTGGGCGACGGCGACCGCCATCGAGGCGACGCCCTTCGTGGTGGAGAACATCGGCACGAGCGTGTCGTCCTCCCACGCAGCGCGGGAGACGCCGTTCCGGTAGCCGCCCCACAGGTCGACGACCTTCCGCCCGTCGCGGTAGACGGCACAGGCCGCGCCGATCTCGTGGCGCCGCGTGAAGTTCTCGCGGAACGCGTCGGCGACGGCGCCGTAGCCCTCCTCGACCCCGCCTCCGACCGTCTCCGCGGGAACGTCGACCTTGAGCACCACGATGTCGCGGCAGCCTACGCCGATGGTCCGACTGGAGCGGCGCCTAGCCCGCGCTGAGCTCGACGGTCAGCGGCGTGCCGTCGAGCGCGTTCAATGCGCGCTCGACCGAGCAGGACACGCAGGTGAAGGTCGGCGTGTCGCGCTTGGTGTAGGCCGACGCCTCGGTGGTGCGGAGCCGCTGGACGAGATCGAGGAAGGAGGCGGGCTCGTCGGTCTCGAAAGCGACGACGAACTCCTGGTCGTCGAGCCCGAACGAGTAGCTCGTGTTGAGGTCGATGTCCGGGTACTCGCGACCGATCTTGATGTGCTCCTGCATGATCCGCCAGCGCTCGTCGGGCGCCAGCCGGTACCACTCGCGCGTCTTCACGAACGGGTAGACGAAGAGGTACTTGGCGTGGGCGGGGCGGACCTCGAGCCGCGACTCGTCGGAGTACTCCGACGGCTTCGTCAGGGCGAGATACGAGTACGGGACCTCGCACCACTTCATCAGCCCGCTCTGCGCCAGCACGACGTGGAACTCGTGGATGCGCTCGAGGTTCGTCGCCTGCGACAGCAGCATCATGTCGGCGTCGCCGCGCGTCCCGACCAGCGAGAACGCGCGCAGGAGGCGCTCGGACGCGAAGTCCTCGCACGCCGCGAGCAGCTCGCGCTTGTGCTGCGAGCGCTCGGCGTCGTCGAGCCGGCGCCACGCCGGGTCGACCTTCAGGAACGTGTACTTGACGAAGTGGCGATCCGGCATGACTGAGGCACAGGATACGGTGGCCAGGGGGGCTAACCGAACCTAGCCGGTCTGGCCCGGTCCCTAGGATCTCCTCGATGCGGGCTGCCCTCGTCTCCCCGTACTCGTGGACGTATCCAGGCGGCGTGACGCGCCATATCGAGGCGCTCGCAGGCGAGCTGGCGGCCGGCGGGCACGAGATTCGCGTCTTCGCCCCCTTCGACCACGACACGCGCACGACCGCGCTGCGGCACCGCGGCGCGCGACCACAGCACCGCCCGCAGCCGGAGTGGCTCGTCCCGCTCGGCGGCACGATCGGCTGGCCGAGCAACGGAGCCGTCTCCAACCTCGCCCCCACGCCGAGCACGGTGTCGGCGCTGCGCCGCGAGCTGCGCGCCTTCCAGCCCGACGTCGTGCACCTGCACGAGCCGGTCGCGCCGGTGGTCGGGTGGGACGCGCTGACCAGCGTGGACGCGCCGCTCGTCGGCACCTTCCACTGCTACTCGGAGTCGACGCCGCCGCACTACGTCGCCGCGCTGCTCGGCGCACGCCGCAAGCTCAACCGCCTCAGCGTGCGCCTGGCCGTCTCCGAGGCGGCGGCGTGGACCGGCCGGCGCTTCTACGGCGGTCACTACCGCGTCGTGCCCAACGGCGTCGTGCTCCGCGAGGGCGGCGCTCCGGCTCCCCGCCGGCGGACGCCCGGCGAGCCGCTGCGGATCGTCTTCGTCGGCCAGGCCGTCGAGCGCAAGGGCCTGCCGATCCTGCTGAGCGCCTTCGAGGGCCTGCGCGGCCAGGTTCCGGCGGAGCTGACCGTCGTCGGGGCCACGCAGGAGGAGATCGCCCCGCTGCTCATGGATGCGACCGCCGTCACCGCGCTCGGCCGCGTCGACGACGCCGCTCGCCAGCGGGCGATCGAGTCCGCCGACCTGCTGTGCGCGCCGTCGCTCGGCGGCGAGTCGTTCGGCATGGTGCTGACCGAGGCGTTCGCCGCCGGCCGGCCCGTCGTGGCGTCCGACATCGCCGGCTACCGCGACGTGGTCACCGACGGCAGCGACGGGCTGCTGGTCCCGCGAGGGGACGCCACGCGCCTGGCCGAGACGCTGCGCGACCTCGCGCTCGACCCCGAGAGCACGGTCCGGCTCGCCGCCGAGGCCGGCCGCACGGCCGAGCGCTACGCCTGGCCGCGCGTGGCCGAGCAGGTCGCGGGAGCCTACGTGGACGCCCGCGCGGTGCCGGAGCCGGAGACGGCGCCCGCCCGCGCCGCCGTCCGCATCGGCGCGCTGCCCGCCGACGGCCGGCCGCGCTCGCCGGCGCGGCGGCTCCCGTCGCTCGACCCCGCGCCGCCCGCCCGCCGCGCCGTCCTCGTCGGCCGCCGGGTCGTGCTCGGCACCGCCATGGCCGGCGCCGCCGCGGGCACGCTGCTCGCGTTGGACCGTATCGGCATGGGCCCGATCGCCCACGCGCTCGTGCAGTCGCAGCCGGTCTGGGTGCTCGTCGGGCTGGCGCTGATGTGCGTGTCGATGCTCGCCCGCGCCGTCGCCTGGCACGCCATCCTGCGCGCCGCGCTGCCCGGCGCGAAGCCGCGGCTCGTCGACTCCGTGCAGGGCACGACGATCGGCGTGCTGATGTCGGCCACGCTGCCCGCGCGCCTGGGCGAGCCCTCGCGCGCGCTGATCGTCGCCCGTCGGCTCGGCCGCCCGCGCGACCGCCTGCCCGCCGTGCTCGGCACGCTCGTCTCGCAGACCCTGCTCAACGTGCTGGCGCTCGTGATCCTCGGCGCCGTCATGTTCACCACCATCGGGCTGTTCGCCGGCCGCCAGCAGGCGCTGGTCTGGTACGCGCTGGCGCCGTTCGGCGTGCTCTGCGCCGTGCTCGTCGCACCGGCGCTGCTTACCCGTCCCCACCCACCCCTGCCCTCGCGCTCGGCGCGCGTGCACCGCTGGCTGACGCAGGCGCGCTCGGCGCTGGCGCGCGTGCGCAGCGGCCTGCGCGTGTTCCGCTCGCCGCGGCTCGGCCTCGAGGCGGTGACCATGCAGCTCACGGCGTGGGCGCTGCAGTGGGTCGCCTGCTACGTGCTGTTCGTGGCGCTCGGGCTGGACCTCGACATGGGGGCGGCCGCCGCCGTGCTGTTCGCCGTCAACGTGACCGCCGTGCTCCCGCTCACGCCCTCCAACCTCGGCGTCTTCCAGGCCGCCTGCCTCGCCGTGCTGACCGGCGCCTACGGGGTCGACGCCGCGCAGGCGCTCGGCTACGGGATCATCCTCCAGGCGGTGGAGATCGCCACCGCGGTCGTCATGGGCGCCCCCGCGCTGGTCAAGGAGGGCCTGTCGTGGCGCGAGGTGCGCCTGCGCGCGCTCCACACCGCGCCCGTCTCGCTCGGCCCCGCGCCGCGCGAGGCCGAAGCCTGAGCGGCTAGCAGATCCGGTCCAGCGCGTCGTCGTGCTCGGCGATCAGCCGCGCCGCCTCGCGCTGCAGCGCGGCGAGGTTCTCCGGCGACGCGTCGTCGAGGTCGTCGCTCGCCTCCAGGAGCCGCGTCTGCAGCCGCACGTAGCGGTCGGCGAGGAGCCGCGAGAGCTGGAGGTCGACGGCGTCGGCGCTGCCGTCGAAGACCACGTCGAGGATCGGCTGCGCCCACTCGAGCTTGCCCCACCCGCGGACCTCCTCGTAGGGCAGCCGGCGCGTGTGCTCGCCGGTGCCGAGCGAGACGAGCAGTTCGAGCTCGCCGTCGACCTCCGCGTAGGCGCAGACGGACGGGTTGGTGGCGAAGACGCCGCCGTCGACCAGCGTCGCGGCGCCGACCCGCACCGGCTCGAAGTAGCTGGGCGCGGCCGAGCTGGCATGCGCGGCGTCGACCATCGTCACGTCGTCGTCGCGGCGCAGGAGGACGGCACGCCGCCGCTCGAGGTCGTACGCCGTGAGCAGGATCGCGGGGTCGGCCTGGGCGAGCCGGACGCCGCCGAGGTGGCGCTCGAGCGCGGCGATGAGCCCGGCGTCGTCGTAGCGCTCGTCGACGTACCCGTCGACGGAGCTGATCGTCTTGAGCAGCGTGCGGTCGAAGATCTCCGGGCCTTCGTCCACGTAGATCTGCGCGATGCGCTCGGCCGGCAGCGGGTCCGGACGGGTCAACGCGCAGGCGATGATGGCGCCCGTCGAGGTCCCGGCCACGAGGTCGAACAGCTGACCGGCGGGCCGCCCGCAGCGCCGCTCGATCTCGGCCAGGACGAGCGCCGGGATCAGGCCGCGGATCCCGCCGCCGTCGATCGCCAGCACCCGCACGGCTAAGCGGGGGCGCCCGCCCGGCTCGGGTCCTTGTCCGTGCCCTTGATCAGCTCGTCAGGCGCCTTCTGCTTCGGGATGAAGCCGGACTTCATGCCGAAGTAGACCGCCTGCGGGTGGTGGGCGACGATGGCGACCGTCGACTGCTCGGGCTCGACCGCGTGGCCGCCGGACAGGCTGAGGCCGATGCGCTCGGCGCCGAGCAGGCGGAAGACCTTGGTGTGCTCGGACTGGTCCGGGCAGGCCGGATAGCCCCACGACCAGCGGCGGCCCTGGTCGGGCGCGACGCCGAGGTCGGAGCGCACCTTCGCGTGCAGCCACTCGGCCATGCCCTCGGCCGTCTGGACGCCGAGGCCGTGCGTGTAGAGCTGCTCGGCGAACTCGCCGCGCTGCTCGAGGGCGGCCATCAGCTCGGTGACCTGCGGGCCGGCGGTGACCGCCTGGATGGCGACCACGTCGCGCTCGCCGCTCTCCTTCGGCCGGTAGAAGTCGGTGATGCAGATGCGGTCGTGCCCGGGCTGGCGCGGGAAGACGAGCTTCTCCAGCACCTTCTCGGGGTCCTCGGGGTCGTAGAGCTCGAGCGAGTTGCCGACCGCGTTGCAGGGGAAGTAGCCGAGCACCGCGCGCGGGTGCAGGTAGTCCTGCTCGCGCCACATGCGCTCGAGCCGCGGCTGGAACTCCTCGTCGACGAGCTGGCGCCACTCCTCGCCCTTCTTGCCGCGCCCGCCCCAGTGGAGCTTGAACAGCACGTGGGTGTCGAGGTGCGGGAAGACGTCGTCGAGGTCGACCGGGATCTCCTGGGCGCCCCAGAACGGCGGCGCGGGGACCGGCACGTCGGTGCGGGCGGCGCTGCGCACGGACTCGTCGTCGGTCGGGCCGAGCTCGGGCTCGGGGCCCTTCTCGCGCAGCTTGCGCGCCTCGTCGCGCGCCTTGTCCACGAGCGCGCTGCGCTTGTCGGGCTCGACGAGCTGGTCCATCACCGCGAGGCCGGCGAAGGCGTCCTTGCAGTAGAAGACGCCGGGGTCGTAGACCTCGTCGGACTCCTGGCCCTTGGGGTAGAGGATGCGGCGCCCGAAGTCGCGGTTGATGGCGGCGCCGCCGACCAGCACGGGGTACTGGAGGCCGCGCTCGTGCAGCTCCTGGATGGCGAGCGGCATCTGCTTCGAGGTGCTGACGAGCAGCGCGGAGAGGCCGATGGCGGTGGCGTCGTGCTCCTGCGCCGCGTCGAGGATCGTGCCGATCGGGACCTGCTTGCCGAGGTCGACGACCGTGTAGCCGTTGTTGGTGAGGATCGTGTTGACGAGCGACTTGCCGATGTCGTGCACGTCGCCGAACACGGTGGCCAGCACGACGGTGCCCTTCGTGTAGCCCTCGATCTTGTCGAGGTACTTCTCGAGCTGGGCGACGGCCTTCTTCATGACCTCCGCGCTCTGGAGCACGAAGGGCAGGATCAGCTCGCCGGCGCCGAACTTGTCGCCGACCTCCTTCATGGCGGGCAGCAGCACCTCGTTGAGCGTCGGGACGGCGCCGATCTTCTCGACGCTGGCGTCGATCTGGGCCTCCACGCCGTCCTTCTTGCGGCGCAGGATGTGCCAGTGCAGCGCCTCCTCGGGCTCCATGCCGGCCGTCGGGTCGGCGGCCTCGGCCGCCTCCTCGGACTTGCCCTCGAAGTGGGCGATGAAGCGTTCGAGCGCGTCGTCGCGGCGGTTGAAGACGAGGTCGTCGGCGAGCTCGCGCTCGCCCTCGCCGATCTCCGCGTACGGCGTGATGTGGTTCGGGTTGACCATCGCGAGGTCGAGCCCCGCCTCCACGCAGTGGTGGAGGAAGACGGAGTTGAGGACGCTGCGCGCCGTCAGGCCGATGCCGAAGCTGACGTTGGAGACGCCGAGCGAGGTCTTGACGCCGGGCAGCTCGGACTTGATGAGCCGGATGCCCTCGATCGTCTCGATCGCCGAGGGCTTCCACTCCTCGTCGCCGGTCGTGAGCGTGAAGGTCAGCGCGTCGAAGATCAGCAGCTCGGGGTCCATCCCGTGCTCGTCGCAGACCAGCTCGGTGATCCGCTTGGCGACCTCGAGCTTGCGCTCGCGCGTCTTGGCCATGCCGACCTCGTCGATGGTCAGGGCGATCAGCGCGGCGCCGTGCTGCATCGCGATCGGGACGACCCTGTCGAGCTTGTCGCGGCCGGCCTCGAGGTTGACGCTGTTGACGATCGCGCGCCCGGGGATCTGGTCGAGCGCCCGCTCGATGACCTCGGGCTCGGTCGAGTCGACCTGGATCGGCGCCGGCTGGGTGAGCGAGACCTTCTTGACCACCTGGCGCATCTGCTCGTCTTCGTCCTGGCGCTCGGTGAGCGCGACGCAGACGTCGAGCACGTGGGCGCCGCCCTCGACCTGGTCCTCGGCGACCTGGAGGAGGCCGTCGTAGTCGTCGGCGAGCAGCAGCTCCTTGGCCTTGCGCGAGCCCTGCGAGTTGACGCGCTCGCCGACCAGCGTCGGGCGCGGCTCCTGCACGAGCGGCGCCGCGGCGATCATCGAGGACACGTGCGGCGGCCGGGGGGCGGGCCGCGTGGAGGAGGGGCGGCCGTCGACGCGCTGCTTGAGGGCGTAGATGTGGTCGGGCGTGGTGCCGCAGCAGCCGCCGACGATGTTCACGCCGTAGCGCTCGACGAACTCGCCGAGCGCCGTCGCGATCTGTTCCGGCGTCTCCGGGAAGATCGTCTCGCCGTTCGGGCCCTGGTGCGGGATGCCGGCGTTCGGGATGCAGTGGATCGGCACCGGCGAGTACTCGCCGAGGAAGCGGATGGCGTCGCGCATGTCCTCGGGGCCGGTCGAGCAGTTGAGGCCGATCACGTCGACCTTGAGCGCCTCGAGCGTGGCGAGCGCGGCGCTGATGTCCGTGCCCAGCAGCATCTTGCCGCCGTTGGGGAGGAGGCTGATGCTGGTCTGGATCGGGGTGGAGCGGCCGGCGAGCTTGAACGCCTCGCGGGAGCCGAAGACGGCGGCCTTGACCTCGAGGATGTCCTGCGCGGTCTCGATGATGATCAGGTCGACGCCTCCCTCCAGCAGGCCCTGGGCCTGCTCGGTGAAGACGGTCACGAGCTCGCGGAAGGTGATCTTGCCGAGGGTCGGGTCCTCGGACGCCGGCAGGTGGCCGGTGGGGCCGATCGAGCCGGCCACGAAGCGCTCCTCGCCGACGGCCTTGCGCGCGATCTCCGCGGCCTTGCGATTGATCTCGAGCGTGTGGTCGGCCAGGCCCCACTCCTCGAGCTTGATCCGGCTGGCCTGGAAGGTGTCGGTCTCGACCACCTCGGCGCCGGCCTCGACCATCGACTCGTGGACGCCCTGGATGACGTCGGGGCGGTTGAGGACCAGCGCCTCGTGGCAGCGGCCGGGGAGGCGGTAGTCCTGCTCCAGCGAGAGGTCGAACTGCTCGAGCGTGGCGCCCATACCGCCGTCGAAGACGACGACGCGATCACGGACGGCGGCGAGAAAGTCACGCATGGAAGCGAAGAGTAGCGCAACCTTGACACAAGCTTGGCAAGGTTTGCGACCTTCGTTCAGGGTAAGGGGGCCTGGCCCCCCTTGACAGGGTAAGGGGGCCTGGCCCCCCTTGACTAACGGGTATACATAGCGGTTAGATAGAGACGTGCGCCACGCCGTCCTCGCCCTCCTCGCCGATGCCCCCGCCCACGGGTACGAGATCAAGCGCGGCCTCGAGGAGCGGTTCGGGACCGTCATCGCGCCGCTCAACGCGGGCCAGGTCTATACGACGCTCCAGCGGCTCCAGCGCGACCGGCTGGTGACCGACGACCCGGTGACGCAGAGCGGGCGGCCGGACAAGCGCGTCTACCGCCTGACCGACGCCGGCCATGAGGCTCTCGCCGAGTGGCTGGGAGCCCCCAGCGCGCCGACGCGGCTGCGCGACGACTTCTTCATGAAGCTCGTGCTCGCCCATTCGATGGGGCTGGCCGACCCGGCCGTGCTGATCGCCCGCCAGCGCGAGACCTACCTGCGCGCGCTCGGGGAGCTCGAGCGCGTGCTGGCTGGTGATGGCGCCGACGGCACGACGGCGCTGGTCGTCGAGGGCGCGGCGCTGCACCTGGAGGCCGACCTGAAGTGGCTCGACCGCTGCGAGGAGGTGCTGGGCGCATGACCGCGGTGCTCGAGGTGCGCGGGCTGCGCAAGGTGCACGGCGACGGCGAGGCCGAGGTCGTCGCCCTGCACGACGTCGACCTCGCGCTCGGCCACGGCGAGTTCCTGGCCGTGACGGGGCCGAGCGGCTGCGGCAAGTCGACGCTCCTCAACCTGCTCGGGGGCCTCGACCGGCCGACGGCGGGGGAGATATGCCTGCACGGCGAGCGCGTCGACGACGCCGGCGAGGGGCGGCGCGCGCGGCTCCGCCGCAGCGAGCTCGGATTCGTCTTCCAGTTCTTCAACCTGATCGACAACCTGACGGTGGCCGAGGAGCTGCGCCCGCTGCGAGCGTAGGCCCGAGAAAAAGGGCCCGCTCGCCGGAAGCTTCCACCTGGGAGGGGGAGGAGGGCGAAAGCGAGAGGAGGCGAGCAGGCCCTGGCCCTCTAGTCGGCAGCCACCCAGCCGACCTTTAGCCGCCGAGCACCGCCGCGACCCCCGCCTCCGCGCACTCGCGGTCCTCCTCCGGCTTGGCGCCGCTGACGCCGACCGCGCCGAGCACCGCGTCGCCGTCGCGGATCACCACCGAGCCGTCGGCCGGGATCAGCGGCAGCCGCGTGAGCCTGCTGACCGACCCGAAGAAGGCCCCGCGCTGGTCCTGCACCGACGCGAGCTGGTCCCCGTCGCGGTGCCAGACGGCGGCGCCGACCGCCTTGGCCTCGGCGATCTGGGCGCTCAGCGGCGGGGCGCCGTCCATGCGGCCGAGGCCCTTCAGGAGCCCGCCCTCGTCGACGACGGCGACGGTGACCTTCAGGCCGGCCGTGCGGGCGTGCTCGTGGGCGGCGGCGATGAGCGTCTGGGTCTGATCGAGCGTGAGTGGCATGGCGCGAAGCCTGCCACGGAACGGGCGAGGGCCCCGCCGTGGCGGGGCCCTCGCTGACCCAGGACTCGGTGTGAGCCCTGCTTACTTGATGAAGAGGATCTCCGAGTACTTCGGCAGCGGCCAGAGGTCGTCGGGCACGATCCGCTCGAGCCGGTCGGCGACCTCGCGGGTCGCGGCCATCGCCGGCAGCACCTCGTTCTGCACGTACTTCGCCTCTTCGAGAACGTCGGCGCCCTCCGGGTGGTCCCGGTTGGCGGCCTCGAGCGCGAAGAGCGCCTCGACGAACTCGTCGATCAGGCCGGTCGCCTCCTCCTTCAGGCGCTGGATCCCGGTCCCGCCGTCGGCGGCCCCGAGCGCGGCGAGCCACTGCACGGCGGCCGGAAGCAGCATCGTGCGGGCGATCGAGGCCGCGGTCTCGCCCTCGATGTTCACCGTCGTCACGTACTGCTCGACGAACACCTCGTAGCGGGACTCGAGCTCGCGCTCGGACAGCACCTCGTACTTGGAGAACACCTCGACGGTGCTCGGCTCGACCAGCCACGGCAGCGCCTCGGGCGACTGGCGCAGGTTGGCCAGCCCGCGCTGCTCGGCCTCGGCGTGCCACTCCTCGGAGTAGTTGTCGCCCGAGAAGACGATCCGCTTGTGGTCCGAGTAGGCGTCCTTGACCACGCCCAGCACGGCCTCCTCCAGCGACTGGCCGCCGTTCTCGCCCGCCTCGACGGCGTCGGCCAGCTCGTCGATCGCCTCGGCGACGATCGTGTTGAGCACCGTGTTCGGGAGCGCCAGCGACGCCGACGAGCCCAGCGCGCGGAACTCGAACTTGTTGCCGGTGAAGGCGAACGGCGAGGTCCGGTTGCGGTCGCCGCCGTGCATCGGCAGCGAGGGCAGCACCGAGGCGCCCAGCTCGAGGTAGCTCTGCGGGGTCGCCGCGTCGCCCGAACCGGACTCGATCGCCCCGAAGACCTTCTCCAGCTCGGCGCCGAGGAAGATCGAGATGATCGCCGGCGGCGCCTCGTTGGCGCCCAGGCGGTGGTCCTGGCCCGCATCGGCGACCGACGCGCGCAGCAGCTCCTGGTGCTTGTCGACCGCCTGCAGCACGGCCGTGCAGAAGAACAGGAACTGCAGGTTCTCGTGCGGGGTGTCGCCGGGCTCGAGCAGGTTGCTGCCCGTGTCGGTGCTCATCGACCAGTTGTTGTGCTTGCCGGAGCCGTTGACGCCGGCGAACGGCTTCTCGTGCAGGAGGCAGACGAGCCCGTAGCGGCGGGCGACGTTCTGCATGACCTGCATGGTCAGCTGCTGGTGGTCGGAGCCGACGTTGGAGTTCTCGAACACCGGCGCGACCTCGTACTGCGCCGGCGCGACCTCGTTGTGGCGGGTCTTGATCGGCACGCCGAGCCGCGCGAGCTGCTGCTCGGTCTCGAGCATGCAGGCCAGCACGCGCTCGGGGATCGACCCGAAGTAGTGGTCGTCGAGCTCGTGGCCCTTCGGCGGCTTGGTGCCGAACAGGGTGCGGCCGGTGGTCACGAGGTCCGGGCGCTCGAAGAAGTAGCGCTCGTCGATCAGGAAGTACTCCTGCTCGGGGCCGACCGTGGTGAACACGCGCGTGGACGCCTCGTCGCCGAACAGCCGCAGCGCGCGCAGCGCGCTGCTCGACAGCGCGTCCATCGAGCGCAGCAGCGGGATCTTGTGGTCGAGCGCCTCACCGGTCCACGAGGCGAAGGCGGTCGGGATGCACAGGTACGCGCCGTTCGGGTTCTCGAGGATGAAGGCGGGCGAGGTGGGATCCCACGCCGTGTAGCCGCGGGCCTCGAACGTGGCCCGGATGCCGCCGGTCGGGAACGACGAGGCGTCCGGCTCGCCCTGGATCAGCTCCGTGCCCGAGAACTCGGCGATCGCGTTCCCGTCGCCCGTCGGCGCGTAGAAGGAGTCGTGCTTCTCGGCGGTCATGCCGGTCAGCGGCTGGAACCAGTGCGTGAAGTGGGTGGCGCCGCGCTCCATCGCCCATTCCTTCATGGCGGTGGCGACGGCGTCGGCGAGCGCGGGCTCGAGCAGCTCGCCGGCCTCGAGCGTCTCCTGCAGCTGGCGGTAGACGGCCTTGGGCAGGCGCTGGCGCTGGACGGCCGTCGAGAACACGTTCTCGCCGAAGACGTTGGCGCCGGGCTGGGTCAGGTCGGCCTGCCCGAGCGAGCCCCCGTTGGGGCTCCACTGGGCGGCGTGGACATTGGCGGTTCGTGTGCGCTGCGGCATAGGTCTCGCGGATCCTCCTCCGGGACTGGTCCTGGGTCGCGGGCCAGCGTAGACATGCCTCGCGCGCGTCTCCTTGTCCACGTGTCCAAAGATCGGGCATCCGTCTTTCGCCGCTCGACCGGAGGGAGAAACGCCGCCGGGGAATCTTCGACACGGGGACAAAGATGGTCCGGCCCACCCGGACCACCATTCGCAGCGGATGGAATCCCACCGAGGAGGACTGATGCTGAGAAGGACCGGCCCCGCGCTGCTGGGGGCAGCGCTGGCCTACGCGCTGCTGCCCGCGGTGGCGCTCGCGGACACGACCGACGCCGCGGTCAACGGCGTGCTGCCCGACAGCGTGGCGATCAACTCGATCTGGGTGATGGTCGCGGCGCTGCTCGTGATCTTCATGCAGGCGGGCTTCGCGTTCCTCGAGATCGGCTTCTCGCGTGCCAAGAACGCCGGCACGGTCGTGGCGAAGATCCTCACGAACTTCTCGATCGCCGGGCTCATGTACTGGGCCGTGGGCTTCGCCCTGGCCTTCGGGGTCGGCGACATCATGGGGACCGACGGGTTCTTCCTGCGCGCCTATGGCGACCCGCAGGAGGCGTTCCCGGTCATGGGCCTCTCCGACGCCACGATCGAGACGAAGTGGATGTTCCAGTTCTCGTTCTGCGCCGTCTCGCTGGCCATCGTCTGGGGGACGACGCTCGAGCGGATCAAGTTCGGCGTCTACATCATCTACGCGATCGTCTTCGCCGGGTTCATCTACCCGATCGCGTCGCACTGGGTGTTCGGCGGCGGCTGGCTGCAGAGCAACCTCGGCATGCAGGACTTCGCCGGATCCACCGCGGTCCACCTGATCGGCGCCACCGGCGCCCTGGCCGTGCTGCTCCAGCTCGGCGCGCGGCGCGGGAAGTACAGCGCCGACGGGCGCCCGCGGGCGATCCCAGGGCACTCTATGCCGCTGTTCGGCCTCGGCGTGCTGATCCTGTGGCTGGGCTGGTTCGGGTTCAACCCGGGCTCGACGCTGGGCGCGCTCGACGGGCGCTTCCCGGAGGTCGCCATGGTGACGATGCTGGCCGCCGGCGCCGGCGTGCTCGCCTCGATCGGGACCGCGTACTGGAAGACCGGCACGATCGACATCGGCATGGCCGGCAACGGCGCGATCGGCGCGCTCGTGGCCATCACCGCGCCTTCGGGCTACGTCGAGGCGTGGACGGCGCCGGTCATCGGCGCGATCGCCGGCGTCATCGTCCCGCTCGGCGTCTACGCGATCGACAGGAAGATCGACGACCCGGTTGGCGCGCTCACCGCGCATGGCCTGTGCGGCATCTGGGGCACGCTGGCCTGCGGCATCTTCACCTCGCCGCGGCTGGCCGAGTACAACGCCTTCGGCGAGGGCGGCCTCATCTACACGGGCTCGTTCCACCAGCTCGGCACGCAGGCGCTCGGCGTCGTCACCGTGTTCGCCTTCGTGTTCTCGCTCTCGTTCGCGACGTTCTGGGCGATCAAGAAGACCTACGGCCTCCGCGTGACGGCCGAGGAGGAGGAAGCCGGACTGGACATCTCCGAGCACGGCATGTACGGGTATCCGGAGCAGTTCATCCCGGCGCCCGAGCTCATCGGCTACAGCCCCGCGCCCGGCAGCGTGCCGGCGCGTGAGACGCCTCGCGGCGCCACCACCAAGGAGGTCCCGGCAACGTGAAGAAGATCGAGGCGTTCATCCGGCACGAGTCGTTCGAGCCGATCCGCATGGAGCTCCTGAGCCTGGGCTTCCCGTCCCTCTCCATCTCGGAGGTCAAGGGGTCGGGGCGCCAGAAGGGCATCACGGAGCGCTACCGGGGCGCCGAGCTGACCAACTGGCTGCGGCCGAAGGTCAAGCTCGAGTGCGTCGTGGCCAGCCAGGACGTGCAGACGGTCGTGGACGCGATCCTCAAGCACGCCCGCACCGGCCAGATCGGCGACGGCAAGGTGTTCGTCATGCCCGTAGAGGAGGCCTACAGGATCCGCACCGGCGAGTCCGGCGAGGAGACCCTGCAGGCGCATCCCGAGGTGGCGGCCCAGGCCACGGCCTGAGCCGGGACACATGACGGGGCGGCCGGAGGTCTCGCCGCCGGCCGCCACGTCGCTCGTCGAGCGGCTGCGTGCCGTGCACCTGCAGATGCTCGACGCGGTGTTGACCGGCGACGGCCTGGCGGCCGTCGCCGACTTCGCCGCCGAGGCGGCGGGCGGGCCGGTCGTGGTCGTCGTGCCGCGGCTCGGCGTGGCCGTCGCCTCGGCGGGCGGCGAGGCCGCGCTCCCGGCCGTTCGCCGCTACGTCGGCGAGCAAGGCCGCGGCCGGGTGGCTCCCGTGCCGCCCGAGATCGTCGCCGAGGTGCCGATCGCGTCGGGCGACGAGCGGATCGGCGGCGTCGTGCTGCTCGATCCCGGCCGGCCCGAGCCGGAGGCGGTCGAGTTCCTGCACCTCGCCGCCGTGGCGGCGCTGACCGAGGTGGCGGTCGAGGAGGCGCGCGAGGAGGTCGAGGAGAACGTCCGCGGCTCGTTCCTGGAGGAGCTGCGCGAGCGGCCCGACGGGATCGACCCCGCCGACGTCGTCCGCCGCGCGGGCCGGCTCGGCTGCGACCTGTCGGCCGGCGCCGTGGTGCTGTGCGCGGAGCTGAGCTCCGAGCGTCCGCGCCACGTCGTCGCCCTGATCGCCTCCGAGTACCCGGGGGCGCTGGCCCAGCACGTCGAGGGCGGACCGGCGGGCCGCGTCTACGCGCTGCTGCCCGGCTCCGATCAGGCGGCGACGGTGGCCGCCGCCCGTGCGCTGGCGGGCCGCCTGCAGCGCCACGGCGTCGTCGCGCTCTCCTCCTTCTACGGCGACCCGGCCGAGCTCGGCCGGGCGATCCAGGAGGCCGAGCTCGTGCTCGAGGTGCTCCAGCGCGGCGATGGGCTCGGCGGCCCGATCCAGGAGGACATCGGGACCGGCACCTACCGGCTGCTGTTCCGCGTGCTCGCCTCGCACCCCGAGGAGGTGCGGTCGTTCTACGACGACACGGTCGCCGCGATCGTCCGCTACGACGACCAGTACCGCACCGACCTCGTGCAGACGCTCGAGGCCTACCTCGAGCACAACTGCAACATGAACGCGACCGCGGCGGCGATCTACGCCCACCGCCACACGGTCGCCTACCGGCTCGAGCGGGTGAAGGAGCTGAGCGGGCTCGATCCGATGCAGACCGAGGACCGCGAGCGGCTCGGGCTGGGGCTGAAGGCCTACCGCATCATCGCTCCGGGCCTGCCGCGCTAGAACCCTTGGTGTGACCGATCGGTGGACCACCGCCGTCCCGGCCGTGGCCCTGGTCGTCATGGCCGTCACGTTCGGCAGCAAGCCGGGCACAGTCGTGCTGGTCGTGGCGGGGCTGCTGCTCGCGGGGGCGGTGCTGGCGGCCGTGCACCACGCGGAGGTGGTGGCGCACCGGGTCGGCGAGCCGTTCGGCTCGCTCGTGCTGGCCGTCGCCGTGACGGTCATCGAGGTCGCGCTGATCGTCACGCTGATGATCTCGGGGGGCGACGAGACGGCGACGCTGGCGCGCGACACGGTGTTCGCGGCGGTGATGATCACCTGCAACGGCGTCGTCGGGATCTCGCTGCTGGTCGGCGCCCTGCGCACCCGGCTGGCAGCCTTCAACGCCGAGGGCAGCGCGACGGCGCTCGCCACCGTCTCGACGCTCGCCACGCTGACGCTCGTGCTCCCGAACTTCACGACCAGCCGGCCCGGCCCGGAGTTCTCGCCCAGCCAGCTGGCCTTCGCCGCCGTCGCCTCGCTCGCGCTCTATGGGCTCTTCGTCGTCGTCCAGACGGTCCGCCACCGGGACTACTTCCTGCCCGTCGGTGCGCGCGACCCGGAGGAGCACGCCCCGCCGCCGTCGGACCGCGAGGCGCTGGTCAGCCTCGGCCTGCTCGTGGTCGCGCTGATCGCCGTCGTCGGGCTGGCGAAGCTCGAGTCCGGCCCGATCGAGGACATGGTGTCGTCGATCGGCGCGCCGCAGTCGGCGGTCGGCGTCGTCATCGCCCTGCTCGTGCTGCTGCCGGAGACGCTCGCCGCCGTCCGCAACGCGGAGCGTGACCGCGTGCAGACGAGCTTCAACCTCGCCTACGGCTCGGCGATGGCGAGCATCGGGCTCACGATCCCCACGATCGCCGTCGCCTCGATCTGGCTCGAGGGCCCGCTCGAGCTGGGCCTCGGCACGATGCAGATCGTGCTGCTGGGGATCAGCGTGCTGGTGGGGGCGCTGACCGTGCTCCCGGGTCGGGCGACCGTGCAGGAGGGCGGCGTCCACCTCGTGCTCTTCATCGCCTTCGTCTTCCTCGCCCTCAACCCGTGAT
The DNA here is from genome assembly GCA_963844405.1 of uncultured Solirubrobacteraceae bacterium. Lineage (GTDB taxonomy): Bacteria > Actinomycetota > Thermoleophilia > Solirubrobacterales > Solirubrobacteraceae > DASSUW01. Next base: position 148,029 of record CAWJNZ010000003.1, read on the forward strand.
CGACCTCCTCCACGGCGCCGCGCGCGGCAGCTTCCCGCCCGAGGACGGACGGACCGACGTCATGGCCGCCGTGGCGGGCGCGCCCGCGGCCGTGCTCTCGTTCACCGCCCATCACGTGGTCGCCGCCGACGTGCCCGCCGAGGAGGTGCTCGCGCGCGTCGATCCGCAGGACCTCAAGGGCCCGCTCGCGCCCGGGGTCCTGGCGTGGCTGGCCGAGCGCACCGGCCTGGTGGCCGGCAGCCTCGACATCGTGCTCGCGTGGGTGCCCGAGCGGGCGGCGGGCGAGGCGTCGGTGATCCAGGAGATCGAGCCGGCCGCCCATCCGCGGGTCGAGCGGGCGCGGCGCTGGCGGGAGGAGCTGCGGGTCTTCGAGGGCGACGGCGGGATGGTCGTGCTCGGCCGCGGGCTGGCCGGCCGGCTCGAGCTGAGCGTCGAGGTCGACCGCGGGCGGCGCGACCGCGGGCTGGCGCGCCGGCTCGTCGCGGGCGCGCTGGCGGTCGCGGCTCCCACCGAGCCGGTCTACGCGCAGGTCGCGGCGGCGAACGCCGCCTCGCTGCGCGCCCTCCAGCCGGCCGGGTTCGCGGCCGTCGGCGCCGAGGTCCTGTATGGCCCGCCGGAGGACTTCCTGCGCCGCTGGACCGACGGGCAGGTGACGGTGACCTAGTGTCCCGATTCGGAAGTTCGATGGCAGTCTGCGGGCGCCTGGTCGCGCCTGGCGCCCGCCGCCGGCCTCGCAAGTACGCCCGGTACGAGCCAGGCCGGCGGCGAACGCCAGACACGACCATGCATCCCGCAGCCTGCGACCGAACTTACGAATCGAGACACTAGGGGGTGCCCAACGGGACATCGCTCCACACGGAACGGCCCGTTGGGCGGGCCCCCCGCCTCAATCCCGGCCCTTGTCGCCGCGCACGACCTCGCCCTTGTCATTGACGCGGGCGGGGACCGGCTCGTCAGAGATGTGCACGTCGAAGGAGCCGGTGGTGCGCTGGCCGTTGGCGGAGACCGCGCGGCCGTCGAGGCCGGGCGAGACCTCGTAGTTGACCGTGTAGTTACCGGGCCGGACGGCGGTCAGGCGCCACTCGAGCTCGCGCGTCTGGCCGGGGAACACCGGGCCGACCGCCCACGTATTGGTGGCCGCCGCGTCGCCGCCCTCCGGGGCGCGGTCGACGATCCAGATGGGCCGGTCGGGGTCGGCGAGCCGCGCGTCGTCGGCCGCGACCCCGAAGGCGCTCGCCGGGTCGCCGCCGCCCACGGCCTCGGTGCTGACGGTGACGGCGAGGTTGGGCAGGTTGCGGTCGTCCGTGTTGCGGACCGCGAGCCGCATGACGGCGCGCTGGGCGGTCGTCTGGCGCTCCGGGAACGACGCCTCGACGACCTCGAGCGTGAACTCGCCTTCCGGCTCGTCCTCGTCCTGGCGCTCGCTGCCGCAGCCGGCCAGCGCCAGCCCCAGCCCCGCGAGCGCGATCGCGACCCACGCAACCCTCATGGCGCGGGCGAATGTACCACCGGTTTGCGGGGTCTCGCGCCGGTCGCGTGGGACCATAGAGGTCGCCGATGAGGTTCGAAGGCCTTGACCCGTGGCCCGAGGCGGTCCCGTTGATCGAGATCCAGGCGCACGGGTCCTCGTTCGACCTGCACAACTGGGGCGAGTTCGACGGGTTCTCCTTCGAGACGCCGGATTCGCTGAGCTTCAGCTTCCGCCACTGGCGACCCGACGGTGACCCGGGCGCGGAGGGGACCGTCATCCGGCTGCGGTTCCGAGGCGTCCGCCACCTCGTCGTCACGCAGGCGCCCGACTTCGAGCCCAGGGTCGTCGGCGACCTCGAGCACTGGCTGTGGCAGGCGCGCGGTGACGGCCAAGGGCGCGTCTACTTCCACTTCGGCGACCTCGCCCTCGAGTTCCGCGCGGAAGCGGTCGAGCTCGGCTGAGCTCGTCGCCGCAAGTTCCGCTGACGGTTCTCGTTTGTGCCACAAGCAGGCCGTCCCATAACCTTCGGCGCCGTCGCCCACGATGGGCGCGCGCCGCAACCTAGGGAGAAGAGTGGTCCGAACCGTCGCCGATCGTGCCTTCCTGCCGGCCAAGAGCCTGCTGGAGGAAGTGGGCGACATGATGATCCTGACGGGCAAGACGATCATGTCGGCCCTCAGGCCGCCGTATCCCTACGGCGGCGAGTTCGTCTCCCAGTTCCTGTTCGCGCTCAAGCTCTGCTGGTTCCCGCTGGTCGTCTCGACGGTGGCGTTCGGCTACGGCGCGCCCGGCCTGCAGGCGGCCAACTTCCTCAACCTGTTCGGCTCGATCGACCGCCTCGGCGGCTTCTTCGTCCTGGCGTCGATCCGCGAGTTCGCGCCGTTCGTGACCGCGATCGTGCTGGCCGGCGTGGCCGGCACGGCGATCACCGCCGACCTGGGGGCGCGCAAGATCCGCGAGGAGCTCGACGCGCTGCAGGTGCTCGGCGTCGACCCGGTCAAGAACCTCGTGGTCCCGCGGTTCCTGGCGCTGATGCTCGTCACCGGCCTGTTCGACATCTACGCGCTGCTGTTCGGCATCTTCGGCGGCGTCGTGGCGACGCTCACCAACGGCGCCCCGCTCGGCCCGTTCTGGGCCACCTTCTTCACGAACTCGTCGGTGGTCGACCTCTGGGGCTCGGTCCTGAAGTGCACGATGTTCGGGGCGATCATCGCGATCGTCTGCTGTTACAAGGGCATGACCGCGTCGGGCGGCGCCGCGGGCGTCGGCCGCGCCGTCAACCAGGCGGTGGTGATCGCCACCCTCGGCGTCTTCGCGTTCAACTACGTGTTCACGCAGACCCTGCTCGCCACGCACCCCGAGATCCTCAACATCAAGTAGCGCATGGGACGTCAATGGCTCGCATTACCCCGTGAGTGGCTCGCCTCGTTCGGCGAGATCGTCCGCTTCTGCGCGACGGTCGTGGCCGAGGTCTTCTCGCTCAAGGTCATGCGCTTCTTCGGGGAGGCACTGCGGCAGGCCGGCCTGCTGATCCTCTCCTCGACGCTGGTGATCTGGGGCCTGATCTTCATCATCGGCCTCCAGTGCGGCATCGAGGGCGCGTACTTCAACCGCGCCGTCGGCTCGCCCGCCTACGCCGGCGTCTTCGCGGCCTGGTGCGACCTGCGCGAGCTGGTGCCCTACGCCTTCGGCTACATGATGGCCGCCAAGGTGGGGACCGGCATCGTGGCCGAGCTCGGCGCCATGCGGATCTCCGACGAGATCGACGCGCTCGAGGTCATGGGCATCTCCTCTATGACCTTCCTGTGCGCGACGCGGCTGCTCGCCGCCTGGCTGGTGCTGCCGTTCATGTACCTGGCGGGGATCGGCGCCGGCTTCTTCGCCTCCTACCTGGCGGTGGTCGAGCAGATCGGCGAGGTGTCGAGCGGCGGCTACCTGCTGATCTTCTGGATGTTCCAGAACCCGCCCGACCTGCTGTACAGCGTGATCAAGGCGATGGCGATGGCCACCGTGATCGTGCTCGTAGGCTGTTACTACGGATACACGGCGAGCGGAGGGCCGGTCGGCGTCGGGACGGCCACCGCGAAGTCGATGGTCCTGAACATCGTCATGGTCCACCTGATCGGCATGCTTGGCACGCAGGTGTTCTGGGGAGCCAATCCGAGAGCCCCCATCGGAGGCTAAGTGAGCGAAGCGAACGGTTACACGAGGCCGGAGGCCGAAGGCCTCGATCAGAACGCGGGGCTGGATGCCCCGCGGAGGTAACCATGGCGACCGAGCACGAGCACGACGAGTACCGCTGGCACACCGGCAAGCAGCGGCCGACCGGGACCAAGGACGCCGTCGAGTTCATCGACGTCCACAAGGCGTTCGGGCGCAACAAGATCCTCCGCGGGCTCAACATGTCGATCCCCGAGGACAAGATCTCGATGATCCTCGGGCCGTCGGGCACCGGGAAGTCGGTCTGCATCAAGCACATGGTCGGCCTCCTCTATCCCGACGAGGGCGACGTCCTGGTCCACGGCGAGTCGGTCCCCGGCATGCGCGACGACGATCTGTTCGACATGCGCAAGCGCTTCGGCGTCCTGTTCCAGGACGGCGCGCTGTTCGGCTCGATGGACCTCTACGACAACGTCGCGTTCCCGCTCCGTCAGCACACGGACAAGGGCGAGGACGAGGTCGAGGACATCGTGATGCGCCGCCTGCGCGAGGTCGGCCTCGAGGGCTCGCGCGAGAAGATGCCGAACGAGCTCTCCGGCGGCATGCGCAAGCGCGCCGGCTTCGCGCGCGCGCTCGTCCTCGAGCCCGACATCGTCCTCTTCGACGAGCCCGACTCCGGCCTGGACCCCGTGCGGACCGCCCTCCTGTGCGAGCTGATCAAGGAGGTCCACGAGGAGAACGGCGGCGCCTACGTGGTCATCACGCACGACATCATGTCGGCCAAGCGGGTCGCCGAGTACATCGCCGTGCTGTGGCGCGGGCGGATCGTGGAGTCCGGCCCGGCCGAGGACCTCTTCAACTCCGACAACCAGTTCGTGCGGCAGTTCCTCAGCGGCGCCTCGCAGGGCCCGCTGGGCATGGAGTGATTGGCGGGACGAACTGCGGCTGGGTAGGGGTGCGGGGGCGCCGGCCGCGCCGGCGGTCCCTGGCGCTTTGACCGGAACATGTCCGGTTAAGCGCCATCCGGAAGGCGCGTGGCGCTTTGACGTCGCATATCGACGTGAAGGCGCCAAGGACGGCCCGCGCGGCTGATTCCCTCGCCGCCCTACCCAGCCGGGGTTGAAGTTCTGTCGCGCCCTGACCGGTCGACCGGCACGCACCGCCTCGAACCCGCGATAGGGTTCGCCCTTGTTTCTGGGGGACTGTTGAGCGGATGACGGAGCATCATCGGTGACCGTGGCACGGATTGCCGCGGCCGGCGCCCTGGCGCTGGCCGTGGTGCTCGCCGTGTGGCTGCTCCTCTTCCGTGGGCCGGGAGGCACCGAGTACACCCTGGTGTTCCAGAACGCCGGCCAGCTGGTCGTCGACGACGACGTCCAGGTCGGCGGCCGCCGCGTCGGCTCCGTGCGCGAGATCAAGCTGACCGACGACAACCAGGCGGCGATCAGGGTCGTCGTCGAGGAGCCGTACGCGCCGCTCCGCGACGGCACGCAGGCCGTCATCCGGCTCACGTCGCTCAGCGGCATCGCCAACCGCTACATCGCGCTGACGCCCGCCCCCGGCGACGCCGAGGAGCTCGACGAGGGCGCCGTCATCGACGCGCAGGCGACCACCGACGTCGTCGACCTCGACCAGATCTTCAACACGCTCGACGAGCGCACGCGCGGCGACCTCGCCGACGTCATCAAGGGCTTCGCCGCCCAGTACGAGGGCAAGGGCGAAGAGGCCGCCGAGTCGGCGAAGTACTTCAACCCCGTCCTCTCGAGCTCGCGGCGGCTCGTCCAGCAGGTGACCGAGGACGAGGCGGCGCTCACCGAGTTCCTCGTCAACTCCAGCCGCGCCGTCACCACGATCGCCGAGCGGCGCGGCGAGCTGTCCGACCTGGTCGGCAACGCCAACGCCACGGCCGCGGCCATCGGGCAGGAGAACGCCGCCCTGGCCCGCGCGCTCGGCCTCCTGCCGACCACGCTGAGGCGCGCCAACACGACCTTCGTCAACCTGCGCGCCACGCTCGACGACCTCGACGTTCTCGTCGCCGAGGCCAAGCCCGCCACGAAGGACCTCGCCCCCTTCCTGCGCGAGCTGCGACCGCTGGTCCGCGCCGCGCGGCCGACGATCCGCGACCTCCGGCTCGCCGTCCGCCGCCCCGGCGCCGACAACGACCTCGTCGAGGCCACGCGCAAGATGCCGGCGCTCCAGCGCGCGGCCACGCCGGCCTTCCGCAACGGCCGCCAGGCGCTCGTCCGCGCCCAGCCGGTGCTCGAGTTCGCGCGCCCCTACGCGCCCGACTTCATCGGCTGGGTCCGCGACTTCGGTGAGGGCTCGGCGAACTACGACGCCAACGGCCACTACGCGCGCATCCAGCCGATCTTCAACGCCTTCCAGTTCGCCGACAACCCGGCCGGCGGCGTCCTCACCCCGCTGCCACCGTCGGACCGCATGAACGGCGTCATGACCGGCGCCATCCGCCGCTGCCCGGGGGCCGCCACCCAGGCGCCGCCCGACGGCTCGGCGCCGTTCACGGACGGCGGCGACCTCGACTGCGACCCGCGACTGGTTCCCCCCGGCCCATGAGACGCGTCGCCGCCGTCATCCTGCTCGTCGCCGCGGCCGCCGCGTTCGCGGTCGTCGCCCTGGGCGCCGGAGACGAGGATGGCGGCGACTACAAGGTCCGCGCGGTCTTCGAGAACGCCGGCTTCGTCATCCCCGGCGAGGACGTCAAGGTGGCCGGCGTCCGCGTCGGCGCCATCGACTCGATCGAGGTGACCGACGACTTCAAGGCCGCCGTGGTGCTCGACATCACGGACCCCGGCTACCACGACTTCCGCCGGGACGCGAGCTGCATCGTGCGCCCGCAGTCGCTGATCGGCGAGCGCTTCGTCGAGTGCGAGCTGACCGAGGCGCGCTCGCCCGGCACGGAGCCGCCGCCGGAGCTCGAGCAGATCGAGGAGGGCGACGGCGAGGGCCAGTACCTGTTGCCGGTCGAGCGCAACGGCAAGGCCGTCGACATCGACCTGCTCAACAACATCATGCGCGAGCCGGAGCGCGAGCGGCTGTCGATCATCCTCTCCGACCTCGGCATCGGCGTCGCCGGCCGCGGCCGCGACCTCTCCGAGGTGATCCGGCGCGCCGACCCGGCGCTGAAGGAGATCGACGAGGTCCTGAAGATCCTCGCCGAGCAGAACGACGTGCTCTCCGACCTGGCGGTCAACTCGGACCGGATCCTCCAGCCGCTGGCGCGCGAGCGCGAGCACGTGGGCGACGCGATCGCCAACAGCGGCGAGGTCGCCCAGGCGACCGCCGAGCGCAGCGCCGACCTCGAGGCCGACATCGAGCGCCTGCCCACCTTCCTGCGCGAGCTGCGGCCGACGATGGTGCGGCTCGGCGCGCTCAGCGACGAGATGACGCCGGTGCTGAGCGACCTCGGCGAGGTGGCGCCCGACGTCAACCGCATGATCCTCCAGCTCGGGCCGTTCTCGAACGCCGCCATCCCGGCCTTCGAGTCGCTCGGCGAGATGACCGAGACCGGCACGCCGGCCGTCCGCGCGGCCCGCCCGGTGGTCCGCGACCTGCGCGAGCTGGCGGGCGCCGCCCGGCCTGTCGGCGCGAACCTGCGCCGCTTCCTCGAGTCCTTCCAGCGCAGCGACGGCATCGAGCGCGCGATGGACTACATCTTCTTCCAGGTGGCCGCCATCAACGGCTTCGACTCGTTCGGCCACTACCTGCGCGCCGGCCTGATCGTCAACCAGTGCGCGAACTACGCGACGGAGCCGGTCTTCGGCTGCTCGGCCAACTACCCGCGCGCGGCGGGCGCCACCGCCACCCGCGCCGCCTCCTCCGGCGCGCCGCGCGACGCGGCGCTCCAAAGCACCGCGGTGGCGCTCGCGAAGGCGCTCGGCCTCGAGGTTCCCGAGGGCCCCGCGCCGGAGCAGAAGCAGGTGCGCGAGCGCACCGCGCCAGACCAGCCGGTCGCGCCCGAGCCGACCCCGGCGCCGACCCCGGCCGCCACGCCGGCGCCGACGCCCGAGCCGACGGAGCAGCAGCAGACCGAGACGCTGCTCGACTACCTGTTCGGGGGCGACGAGTGAGCGGCCGCGGCGGCATCGCCGGCAACCCGGTCCTGATCGGCGCCGCGACGATCCTCGTGGTCCTGGTCGCGGTCTTCCTGGCCTACAACGCCAACCGCGGCCTGCCGTTCGTGCCCACGTACGAGCTGCGCGCCGAGGTGCCGAGCGCCGCCAACCTCGTGGTCGGCAACGACGTCCGCATCGGCGGGGCCCGCGTCGGCTTCGTCGGCGGCATCACGGCGGATCGCCGGGACGACGGCAGCACGATCGCCGTCCTCGACCTCACGCTCGAGCGCGGCGTCTCGCCGCTGCCGCGCGACTCGACGCTGATCGTCCGCCCGCGCTCGGCGCTCGGCCTCAAGTACGTCGAGATCACGCGCGGGTCCGACAGCGAGGGCTTCGACGACGGCGCCACGATCCCGCTCGAGGCGGCGACGCCGACGCCGGTCGAGTTCGACGAGGTGCTGAGCATGTTCGACGAGGCGACGCGCGACGCCGCGGCCGCCAACACGCGCGGCTTCGGCGACGCCTTCGCCGGCCGCGGCGAGTCGATCAACACCGCGATCGGCGCGTTCCGGCCGCTGCTGGCCGACATCATCCCGGTCGCCCAGAACCTGTCCTCGCCGGAGACCGACCTGCGCCGCTTCTTCGGCGAGCTCGGCGACGCGGCGGCCATCGTCGCCCCCGCCGCCGAGGCCCAGGCCGAGCTGTTCGTCAACCTCGACACGACCTTCGGCGCGCTGCGCGAGGTGGCGCGGCCGTACATCCAGGACTCGATCACCGGCGGCAGGCCGGCGCTCGACACCGCGATCCGGACGCTGCCCATCCAGCGGCCGTTCCTGCGGAACACCGAGGGCCTGTTCCGCGAGCTGCGGCCGGGCGCCGCCGCGCTGCGGACCTCGGCGCCGACGATCGCCGACGCGCTCGAGGAGGGCACGCGCGTGCTCCCGCGCACGCCGCCCTTCAACCGCCGCCTGGAGTCGCTCCTCGGGGAGCTGCAGACCTTCGCCGAGGACCCGCTGGTGCCGCGCGGCCTCGACGCGACGACCGAGACGCTCGAGTCGCTCGACCCGACGCTGGCCTTCGCCACGCCGGCCCAGACCGAATGCAACTACCTGACGCTGTGGTTCCGCAACGTCTCGTCGCTGCTCAGCGTCGGCGACCGCAACGGCACCTGGCAGCGCTTCATCATCGTCGCCACGCCGCAGGGCGAGAACAACGAGGGCGGCCCGGCCTCCGCGCCCGCCGACGGCCCGACGCGGGAGAACCACCTCCACACCAACCCGTACCCGAACACGGCGGCGCCGGGCCAGCCGCGCGAGTGCGAGTCCGGCAACGAGCCGTACCTGGCGGGCGAGACGGTGCTCGGCAACGTGCCCGGCCGCCAGCAGTCGACGACGGAGGGCAACCCGTGAGGCGCCCCCGCAGCCCCGTGGCCATCGGCCTGATCGCGCTCGCCGCCCTCGTGGCGCTGGCCTTCCTCGGCTTCACGAAGGACATCCCCTTCACGACGCCGTACCAGGTCAACGCCGTCTTCGAGTCGGCGAACTCGATCCGCGTCGGCTCGCCGGTCCGCATCGCGGGCGTCGACGTCGGCAAGGTCAAGGAGGTCAAGGCCCACGAGGAGAACCCCGACGCGGCGGTCGTGGTGCTGCAGATCGACGAGGACGGGCTGCCGCTGCACGAGGACGCCACGGCCAAGATCCGGCCGCGCATCTTCCTCGAGGGCAACTTCTTCGTCGACCTCGAGTCGGGCTCGCCGTCGTCCCCCGAGCTCGACGACGGCGGCACGATCGCGGTCACCCAGACGGCGTCGCCGGTGCAGCTCGACGAGGTGCTGACCTCGCTCCAGTCCGACACGCGGCAGGACCTCAAGGACGTCCTCCACGCGCTGGCCGTGGCGCTCAACTCCGAGCCGACCGCGGCCGAGGACCGCGACGCCGACCCGTCGGCCCGCGGCGAGACCGCCGCCAAGTCGTTCAACGACGCCTACGACGACATCCCGGAGGCCGAGCGCTCGACCGCGCAGGTGCTCGAGGCCTTCCTCGGCGCCGAGCCCGGCCGCGACCTCTCGCGGCTGATCGAAGGGACCGCGCGCACGACCGGCGCGCTGATCCGCAACGAGAACGCGCTGCGCGGCCTGATCACCAACTTCAACACGACGATGGCGGCGTTCGCGAGCGAGTCCGGCAACCTGCGGCGCTCGATCCGCGAGCTGCCGCTGACGCTGGCGAGCGCCAACCAGGCGCTGGCCTCGCTCAACGAGTCGTTCCCCGCCACGCGCGCGTTCGCGCGCGAGATCCTCCCCGGCGTCCGCGAGACGCCCGCCACGATCGAGGCCGCGCTCCCGTGGATCGACCAGGCGCGGCCGCTGATGGGCCGGAGCGAGCTCGGTGGGGTGGCGGCCGAGCTGGCGCCCGCCTCCGCTGAGCTGGCGCGCCTGACCGACCGCGCGCTCGACCTGCTTCCGCAGACGAACCTCGCCTCTCGCTGCGCGACCGAGGTGCTGCTGCCGACCGGCGACGTCGTGATCCAGGACGAGTTCACGACCGGCGTCGAGAACTACAAGGAGTTCTTCTACACGCTGGTCGGCCTCGCCGGCGAGGGCCAGAACTTCGACGGCAACGGCATGTACGTGCGCTTCCAGACGGGCGGCGGCTCGGAGGCGCTGTCGCTCGGCTCGGCCTCCTCGAACAGCGGCGAGATGTTCGGCAACGCCGTCGCCGTGCCGCTCGGCAACCGCCCGTTCTATCCGGGCCGCAAGCCGCCGTACCGGCCGACCGTCGCCTGCCACACGCAGACGCCGCCCGACCTCAACGGCCCGGCGGCCGCCAAGTCGGCGCCGACCGGCCAGGCCGCGCTCGCCGCCAAGAAGGCGCTGCCCGAGCTGCGGGCCAAGCTGCGGCCGTTCGGGAGCAAGAAGGACGGCGACCGGTGACCGCGATCCGCAAGCACCTGTGGGACTTCGTGGCGCTCCTCGTCCTGCTCGTCGTCGCGCTGATCGTCTCGCTCGTCATCTTCGCCAACCAGCGGCTCACGCTGCCCGCCGGCGTGCCGGTGCTGGGCAAGGACTTCGTCGAGCTGGAGGCGGAGCTGACGACCGCGCAGGCCGTCACCCCGGGCCAGGGCCAGACCGTGAACATCGCCGGCGTCGAGGTCGGCGAGATCGCGAGCGTCGAGCTCGAGAACGGCAAGGCCGTCATCGGCATGAACATCGAGCGCGAGCACGCGAAGATCTACCGCGACGCCACGATCCTGCTGCGGCCCAAGAGCGGCCTGAAGGACATGGTGGCCGAGCTCACCCCCGGCACGCCGGCCGCCGGCGAGCTCGGCGAGGGCCAGCGCATCCCGGCCTCGCAGACGCTCCCGGACGTGAACCTCGACGAGATCCTCGCCTCGCTCGACGCCGACACGCGCGACTACCTGCGGCTGCTGCTCGGCGACGGCGCCCAGGCGCTGGGGGGCAACGGGCGCGAGCTGGCCCAGACGATCCGCCGCTTCGAGCCGACCGCCCGCTACGCGCGCCAGGCCAACCAGCAGCTCGCGCGGCGGCGCGACAACATCCGCCGGGTCATCCACAACTTCTCGCTGCTGATGGAGGAGCTGGGCAGCCGCGACGCCCAGGTCGCCAACTTCGTCTCCAGCTCGAACCAGGTGTTCGCCACGCTCGCGCGCCAGGAGGCGAACATCCGCGAGACCCTGCGCGAGCTGCCGTCGACGCTCGAGGAGTCGCAGGACGCGCTGGCCAGCGTGAACGCGATGGCCTCCGAGCTGGGGCCGACGCTCGAGGCGCTGCGGCCGGGGGCGCGGGCGCTCGGGCCGGCGCTGCGCGAGACGCGGCCGTTCCTGACCAAGACGACGCCGATCATCCGCGACGAGCTGCGCCCGTTCGCGCGCGCGGCGCTGCCCACGGTGCGCGAGCTGCGGCCCGCGATGCGCGACCTGGCGGCGGCCACGCCAGATCTCACGCGCTCGTTCCGGGTGCTCAACGCGCTCTTCAACACGCTCGCCTACAACCCGCCGGGCCGCACCGAGGAGGGCTACCTGTTCTGGCTCTCGTGGGCCAACCACGTAGGCTCGACAGTGTTCGCCACGCAGGACGCCCACGGGCCGATCCGCCACGGCGTCATCATCTACAACTGCGACACCGCGTCGCTGCTGGAGACGGTGGCGGGCTCGAACCCCGGGCTCGGCACGCTCGTCGACCTGCTCAACGGGCCGAAGGCGGACGAGATCTGCCCGCAGCCCGCGGGAGGGACGCCGTGAACAAGGCCGCGCCCTCCTTCGCCCGCATCGCCGCGATGGTCATCTTCGCCCTGTCGTGCTTCGGGCTGCTGCTCTTCCTGTGGCTCGCCTTCGGCGGCCCGGTCCCGCTCAAGCCGCAGGGTTACCGCTTCCAGACCTCGTTCGCCGAGGCCACCCAGCTCGCCACCGAGGCCGACGTGCGGATCTCCGGCGTGCCGGTCGGGCGCGTGAAGACGATCGAGCCCGACAAGGCGACGGGCCGCTCGATCGTGGTGATCGAGCTGCAGTCCGACTACGCGCCGGTCCCCTCCGACGCTCGCGCGATCCTGCGGCAGAAGACGCTGCTGGGCGAGACCTACGTCGAGCTCACGCCGGGCACGACGGACGCCGAGCCGGTGCCCGAGGGCGGCACGCTGGCCGAGGCGCAGGTGTCGCCGACCGTGCAGCTCGACGAGATCTACCGCACCTTCGACGCCGACACGCGGGCGGCGTTCCAGACCTGGATGCAGGAGCAGGCGAGGGCGATCGAGAACAACGGGCGCGACGTCAACGACGCGCTCGGCAACCTCGCCCCCTTCGCCGAGGACGCCGCCGAGCTCGTGGACATCCTCAACCGCCAGGAAGGCGCCGTCACCAAGCTCGTCTCGAACACGGGCGTCGTCTTCGAGGCGCTGACCGAGCGCGGCACCCAGCTGCGGTCGCTGATCGAGAACTCCAACCGCGTCTTCCAGGCCACCGCCGCGCGCGACGACGAGCTCAAGGAGACGTTCATCGCGCTGCCGACCTTCGAGCGCGAGTCGGCCCAGACGCTCGAGCGGCTGGCCGAGTTCGCGGTCGACACCGACCCGCTCGTCACGCAGCTGCGGCCGGCGGCGCGCGAGCTGAGCCCGACGCTGCGCGACCTCGGCGCGCTCGCCCCCGACCTCGAGGTGCTCTTCCGCGAGCTCGGGCCGCTGATCGACGCCTCGCGGACCGGCTTCCCGGCCGCCGAGCAGGTGCTCGAGGACGCGCGGCCGCTGGTCGCCCAGCTCGACCCGGCGATGGACCAGCTCGGTCCGATCGTCGAGTTCCTGGGCCTCTACAAGGGCGAGCTGACCGCGTTCCTCGCCAACACGCCGGCGGCGACGCAGGCCAAGGACGCGGCGGGCATCCACTACCTGCGCACGGTCAACCCGCTCAACCCCGAGAACCTCGCCGTCTATCCGCGGCGCCTCGGCACGAACCGGCCGAACCCCTACGCCAAGCCCGGCAACTTCGCGCAGCTGAGGCAGGGCATGCCGGTGTTCGAGAACCGCCACTGCGGCCGGCCGGAGCCGACGATCACCAACGTGCCCGACCTGCCCGTGCCGCTCCCGCCCCCGGTCGAGGAGCTGGTGTCGCAGGACCTGCTCAACCGGATCGTCCAGTTCGCCTTCGCCGGGTCGCCGGGCGGCGACGGCCCCGCGCCGCCGTGCCGGCTGCAGGGCCCGTACAACTTCGGCGGCGAGATCACGCAATATCCGCACGTCAACCCCAGATAGTTGACGTGGATTCGAGCATCCGTGCTCGAATCCCGAGAGACGGCGTTTAGCCGTCGTCCGGTGGCTACGCTCGTGCCATGACGGCGTTCGAGCGGATCGTGCGCGCCTCAGCCCGGCGGCCGGTGCGCGTGCTGGCGGTCGTCGCCGTGCTGGCCGCGGCCGGCGCCGGGCTCGCCCTCCGGCTCGAGCCGAGCGCCGCGATGGACACGCTGGTCGGACGTGGGGCGGACAGCTACCAGGCGACGGAGACCTACCGCGAGCGCTTCGGCGACCACTCGGTCATCGTGCTCGCGCGCGGCGAGCTGACCAGGCTCGTGCTCACGTCGAACCTCGGGCGCCTGATGAACCTCGAGGGCTGCCTCTCCGGCAACGTGCCCGAGGGCCAGGAGGCGCACGGCGGGCGCGGCTCACCGTGCGACCGGCTCGCGCAGACCAAGCCGGTCCAGGTCGTCTACGGCCCCGGCACCTTCATCAACGCCGCCGCCGGCGAGATCCAGGACCAGATCCAGACCCAGATGCAGACCAAGGCGGCCGAGGCCGAGCGGGCGGCGCGCGCGGCGCGGCGGGTGGCGCGGGCGCAGGGCCGGTCGGCCGCCGAGCAGAAGCGGCTCGCCGAGTCGGCGCGCCAGCTCGTCTACGCGCAGTTCGTGCGCGACCTGCTGCAGGTGAACCTGCGGTACGGGCTCGGGCTGAGCCGGCTGCCGAGCGTCGACGACCCCGAGTTCGTGTCGGCGCTGGTGTTCGACGGCTCGCGCGGCGCGGGCACGCCGAAGGCGCGCTTCGCCTACCTGTTCCCGTCGCGCGAGTCGGCGCTGATCCAGGTGCGGCTCAAGCCCCACCTCAGCGACGACCAGCGCGAGGAGGCGGTGGCGCTGGTGCGCGAGGCGGTGCGGATGCCGCAGTGGCGGCTCGAGGGCGACGGCACGGGCTACACGGTGACCGGAGCGCCGGTGGTGGCCGACGACCTCACGGGCGCCCTGGCGGGCTCGACGCTCCGGCTGCTGATCGTCGCGGTGGTGCTGATGGCGGTCGTGCTCGCGCTCGTCTTCCGCAGCCGCCTGCGGCTGCTGCCGCTGGCCGTCGCGCTGGCCGCCGTGGCGATCGCCTTCGGCGCCACGGCGCTGCTCGGCCTGCCGCTGACCATGGCCTCGATCGCGGTGCTGCCGGTGCTGCTCGGCCTCGGCGTCGACTACGCGATCCAGTACCAGGCGCGGGTGGCGGAGGAGGAGGAGATCGTGGGGGGCCCGCCCAACGGTCTATTCCGTGTGGAGCGATATCCCGTTGGGCACCCCCCAGCGGAGCGTGCGGCACGCGTGGCCGTACCGGTCATCGCCACCGCCGCCCTGGCCACCGGCGTCGGCTTCCTCGTGCTGCTCCTGTCGCCGGTGCCGATGGTGCGGGCGTTCGGCGCACTGCTGGTCGCGGGCATCGCCATCGCCTTCGTGCTCGCGCTCACGGCCGGCACCGCCGCGCTCTCGCTGCGGCCGCGCGACGGCGGGCTGGCTCGCTCGCTGCGCGGCGCCGGCGAGCTGGCCGAGGCGGCGGCGGGCGCGCTGGGGCGCCCCTTCCGCGGGCCGGCGCGGCGGGCGGGGGAGGCGGCGGTGCGCGGCGCGCTGCGGCGGCCGGGGCGCGTGCTCGTCGTGGGATTGGCGATCGCGGTGGCCGGCTGGGGGCTGGACTCACGGACCGAGGTCGTCTCCGACCTCGAGCGGCTCGTGCCGCAGGACCTGGTCGCCGTGCAGGACCTGCAGACGCTCCAGCGGTCGACCGGCGTGGCGGGCGAGATCGACGTCGTGATTGAAGCCCACCCACCCGCGGACCTCACCGACCCGGCGGTCGTCAAGTGGATGCGCGACTACCAGGCCGGCGTGCTCGAGCGCTACGGCTACTCGTCCGAGCGCGGCTGCGGCCGCGCCGACCTGTGCCCGGCGCTCTCCCTCCCCGACCTCTTCCGCTCGTCGCAGTCGGCCGGAGACCGCGAGCGCATCCGCGCGCTGCTCGACGCCGTGCCACCGTACTTCTCGCAGGCCGTCATCACCCCCGACCGCAAGACCGCCAACCTGGCCTTCGGCGTCCGCCTCACCTCGCTCGAGCGCCAGCAGGAGATCATCCGCGACCTGCGCGAGCGGCTCGACCCGCCGCCCGGCGTGACGGCGCGGCTCGCGGGCCTGCCGGTGCTGGCCGCCGAGGCCAACGCCACGCTGTCCGACCCGCTGCGGCGCGCGGCGACCCTGGTCGTGGGCCTGGTCGCCGTCCTCCTCGTCCTGCTGATCGTGGGCCGCCGGGCTCGCGGCTCATGGCGCGGCGCCTGGGGCCGCGCCTGGGTGCCGGTCGTGCCGATCGCGCTCGCCACCGGCTGGTCGGCGCTCGTGCTCTGGCTGCTCGGCGTGCCGCTGAACCCGCTGTCGGCGATGCTGGGCGCGCTCGTGCTCGCGATCTCGACCGAGTTCGCGGTGCTGCTGTCGGCGCGGTTCGAGGCCGAGCGGGCGGCCGGCCACGCGCCCGCCGAGGCGATCCGGCGCACCTACCGGTCGACGGGCGCGGCCGTGCTCGCCTCCGGCGCCACGGCGATCGCGGGCTTCGCGGTCCTCGCCCTGTCCGACGTGCGGATGCTGCGCGACTTCGGGCTCGTCACGGTGGTCGACCTGACCGTCTCGCTGCTCGGCGTGCTCGTCGTGCTGCCCGCGGTGCTCGTGCTCGCCGAGCGCCGGGCCGCCGTGCGACGCGCCCCCGAGCCGGCCGCCGCCGTGGCGTGAGACGCCCGGGGCCGATCGCCGCCGTCGTGGCGCTGGCGCTGATCGCCTACATCACGTACAACTCGCTCGCCACCGAGGGGCCCGGCTCGCGCGGGGTCGAGCCCGGCAGCGAGCTGCCGGCCTTCGCCGTCCCGCTCGCCCTCTCGGACCTCGAGGGCGACGCCAACGTCGGCGAGAACGCCTGCGACGTCCGCGGCGACGACGTGCTCAACGTCTGCGAGCTCGCCGAGCGCGGGCCGGTGGTGCTCGGCTTCTTCGCCGAGCCGATGGACCGCTGCGTCGAGCAGATCGACGTCCTCGACCGCCTGCGCGGCCGCTTCAATGACGTGCAGTTCGCCGCGGTGGCAATCCTCGGCCGGCGCGAGGAGCTGCGCCGCCGCGTGCGCGAGCGCGGCTGGGAGCTGCCGGTCGGGCACGACGAGGACGGGGCGGTCGTGAACGCCTACGCGGTCGCCGTCTGTCCGCAGATCACCTTCGCGCGCCGTGGCGGCGAGGTGGTGGAGACGAGGTTCGGCAGCCAGGACGAGGCGCAGCTGAGCGCGGTGATCGAGGACCTGTGACCGAGGAGCCCGAGATCCGCCGCGGCCTGGTGGCAGAGACCGTCGCCGCCGAGCACCCGGGGCTGTGGGTGGCCTGGACCGAGGTCGCGGCCACGCCCGGGCCGACGCCGCGCGAGCTGCGCGAGCGGCTGCGCCGGATGGCCGATCGCATGCACGGGGCGGAGGCGATCGCCATGCGCCAGCGCGACGTCCCGCACGCCCATCGCGTCTTCTTCCGCCACATCGGGCTCGACCCCGACGTCGTCCGCACGCCGGTCGAGGCGCTCGTCCTGCGCCGCCTGACGGAGGGCGGCCTGCGGCCGCGGGGGCTGATCGCCGACGCGCTGACCGTCGCCGTGCTCGAGACCGGCGTCGGGGTGTGGGCGTTCGACGGCCTCGCCGGGGCGCCGCGGATCGAGGACGACGGCCGGTTGGTGCTCGCCGACGAGAACGGCCGGCTGGCGGTGCTGTTCGGCGAGCCCGAGCGCGCCGCGCCCACGAAGGCGACGCGCCGCGTCGCGCTCGTGGCGATCGGCGTGCCGGGCGTGACTGATATGTCCGTCCAGGAAGCACTGTGGACGGCGTGGGACATCCTAGGCTCTGGGCACTGATGCGCCGTGCGCTGCTCTCCGTGATCCTCTTCCTCGCGCTGGCGCCGGCCGCGCACGCCGAGACGCTCACGTACCGGTACGGGCCGATCCACGTCAGCCCTGGGCAGAACACGATCGCGCTCGAGGGCAACGACCTCAAGCCGCCGGTCGACGGCTGGATCACGAGCTTCAGGCCCAACCTCACGTACGCGAACGGCGTCGTCCCGCGCGTCGACGTCATCCACCTCCACCACGGGGTCTGGGTCTCGAACTTCGCGCCGCTGTTCGCCGCCGGCGAGGAGAAGACGATCCAGAGCATGCCGTCCGGCTACGGCTGGCGCTACCGGACGAGCGACGCCTGGCACATGAACCACATGATCCACAACCTCACGCCGACGCCCGCCGACGTCTACATCGACTACGAGCTCGAGTTCGTGCGCGACGGCACGCCCGAGGCGGCCGCCATGAAGGAGGTGCGCACGCTCTGGCTCGACGTCGTCAACCGCACGTTCTACCCCGTGTTCGACGTACACCGCGGCGCCGGCGGCCGCGACGGCCGCTACACGTTCCCGGACGAGTCGGGCCGGCGGGGCTACAGCCGCCACCGCATGACGGTGCAGGAGGACGGCGTGCTGGTCGGCACCGGCGGGCACCTGCACCCCGGCGGCCTGTGGACGGACCTGTGGCTCGAGCGCGGCGGTCGCAAGGTGCGGCTGTTCCGCTCGCGCGCGAAGTACTTCGAGCCCGCCGGCGCGGTGTCGTGGGACGTCGCGATGGAGGTCACGCCGGCCGACTGGCGGGTGGGCGTCAAGGCCGGCGACGTGCTGTCGGTGAGCGCGACCTACGACGCCAGGCGCGCCTCCTGGTACGAGGCGATGGGGATCATGCCGCTGGCCTTCCACCCCGGCGGCAGCGGGCCGGACCCGTTCGCGGTCGACGTCGACGTCCGGGGTCGGCTCACGCACGGCCACCTCGACGAGAACCGCAACCACGGCGGCGCCTTCGCCGGCCTCGCCGATCCGCGCAAGCTGCTGGCGGGACCGGTGCCGCGCCGGCGCACGGTCGCCATCAACGACTTCGTGTACGGGGCCGGCGACCTGCTCCTCACCGGCAAGCGCCGGCGCCCGCCGACCGTCCGCCGCGGGACCTCGCTCCGGTTCGTCAACCGCGACGCCGGCGACGGGATCATGCACTCGATCACGTCGTGCAGGGCGCCCTGCAACCGCACGACCGGCATCGCGTACCCGCTCGCCGACGGCCCGGTGCGGTTCGACTCCGGCAACCTCGGCTTCGGGCCGGCCGGCATGACCGCGGCGGCCCAGCGGGTGACGTGGCGGACGCCGAAGCGCCTGCGCGCCGGCACCTACACGTTCTTCTGCCGCGTGCACCCGTTCATGCGCGGCGCCTTCCGCGTCCGCGGGGGCTGAGCCTGAGACACTCCCGGCATGACCCTCAACATCGCGGCGGACCGGCCGGCCGGATACGTCTACGCCGACAACCGCGCCGTCGTGATCTGCAACGGCCTGCGCGCCGTCCTCTTCAACCGCGTCCAGGGTCGCTGGCTGCGCGAGTCGCTGGAGGTGCTGGCCGAGGAGCGCCGCGCCACCCGCATGCAGCAGCACCACGTCTTCGGCGGCTTCATGGAGGGCTCGGGCGACGTCGTGCTGTTCGCCGGGACGACCGACGACCTCGTGTCGGTGCGCATCTCCTCGACCGCGTTCGCGCAGCTACGGACCGAGCTCGAGAACGGCTAGGAGGCGGTCGCTGGCGGCCGCGTCGCGGAGCGCGATGCGCACGTGCCGCTCGTCGCCCCAGGCCGCGCCCGGCGTGACGTAGATCCGCGAGGCGGCGAGGCGGCGGGCGAGCGCGGCGCCGTCCTCCTCGGTGGAGGAGAGCCAGACGAGGTGCCCGTGGCCGGCCGGGAACGAGAACGGCGTGCCCTCCAGGGCCTTGGCCAGCCGCTCGCGCTCGCGGGCCGCGACGGCGCGGCGCCGCCGCACCACCGGCTCGCCCTCGCGCGCCGCCCAAAGCATCGCCGCCTGCGCGGGCGCGGACACGCCGCCGGCCGGGCTCAGGCGGTCGAGCAGGTCGGCGTCGTTGGCGAGCGCGTAGCCGGCGCGCAGGCCGGCCATGGCGTGCGCCTTGGAGAACGAGCGGACGATCAGGACGCGCTCGCGGGCGGCGAGCAGGGCGGCGACGTCCTGGTCGGGCGCGAACTCGGCGAGGGCCTGGTCGACGACGAGCCAGACCGCCTCGGGGAGCTCGTCGGCGAGGGCGACGAGGTCCGTCGTGGCTCCCGTGGGATCGTTCGGGCTGCAGACGACGACCGCTCGGGTGTCCGGCTCGACCACGTCGGCGCCCGCCGCGACGACGGGAACCGGCGTGCCACCCGCCTCGTGGACGAGCCGCGGCAGCGGGCTCCAGGCGGGCCAGGCGATGGCCACGCGGCCGCCGGGGGCGAGCGCGCGGAAGGCGGCGTGCAGCAGCTCGCCGGCGCCGTGGCCCGGGGCGACCTGCTCGGCGCCGACGCCGTGGCGGGCGGCCAGCGCCTCGCTCAGCTCGCGGTCGTCGGGGTAGGCGTTGAGCGCGCGGCGCAGGGCGTAGGTGGCGGCGTTGACGGCCTCGGCGTGCGGCGGCTCGTGCCACGCCGAGCTGCGCAGGTCGAGCGGATGGACCTCGGTCAGCGCGCTCGCCCGCTCGGCCTCGCGCCGCTCGCGGAGCTCGAGGCTGATCTCCTCCGGCGAGAGCTCCTCGAACTGGCGGTAGTAGTCGCGCAGGCGCCGGATCACTGCGGCGCCATGGTCGGCGCGGGCCCCTCGAGCACGACGAACCAGACGAGGAAGGCGAGCCCGACGACGACCGCGGTGACGGCGAAGATCCGCACCAGCACGCCCTCGCGCTGCTCGTGGCCGGCGGCGCGGCGCAGGATCCGCCACGCCCGGTCGAGCCGCGCGCACAGCGCCAGCGTGAGCATCAGCGTCCCGATCATGCCGGCGAACGCGACGGCGATCCCCAGGCTCACCGAGTCCGTCTGGTAGTCGACCTGCGAGCCGACCCACAGCCACGCCACCGGCTGCGGCCCCCAGAGCGTCAGGCACAGCAGCACCTCGAGCACGAGCACGGCGGCGGCCAGCGTCGAGTCGGCCCGCCGGCGCCCCGCCCCGCCCCGCTCGGGCGCGCCGCGGTACTTGAGCGGCCCGGTGCCGGGGCGGCGGCCGATGAACAGGCCACCGGTGTCGGTCGGGTCGTTGCGCGGCATCGTCCACAAGCGAGGATACGTTGATACGCTGGATTCGAGTCGAGCCCATGGCTGCGATCGACCAGATCCGCGCGACGATCGAGCAGTGCGACGAGCACGCCGCCCGGCGCACGCTGCGCGCCCAGATCGCCCGGCTCGAGCGCGAGCACGCGGCGATCGTCTCCGCCTCGTACCCGCGGCTCGACCCCGGTGCGCCGCTGCCGTCGCTGGCCGGCCCGCGGCTGCTTTCGCTCGGCGACCTCGAGCGGGTCCGCGACGCGCTGGCGATGCGCGTGGCCGCCCTCGGCGCCGGCGCCGAGGCGCAGCAGGCGCGCCAGGCCGATCGCCCTGCGCGAGCTCGACGACATGCTGGCCGACCCGCCGGCCCACAAGTGGAAGCGCCTCACGAGCGCCGACCTCGGCCGCCCCGGCTGCACCACCTACCACGTCCGCCCGCGCGCCGGGCTGCTGGGGATGCTGATGGGCTGGTGGCAGGTCAAGGTCTCCGGCGGCTGCCCGTTAGCCACCTCACATGCCTGACGAGCGGCCGAAGCCGCCCTGGCACCCGTTCCCGCTGGTCGAGCTGCTCGTCCTCGCCGGGATCGTCCTGCTCGTCCTCGGCTTCCTGAACTTCGACTCCGACCGCGGCCGCGCCATGCTCGTCAGCGGCATGCTGCTCGGCTCGCTCGGCGGGCTCGACACGGCGCTGCGCGAGCACTTCGCCGGCTACCGCTCGCACACGATGATCCTGGCCGGCCTGCCCGCCGTCGGCCTCGCCGCGATCCTCTACTTCGCCGGCGCGCCGTGGCCCGCGGTGACGGCCACGGCGGTGCTCGTCTTCGCCGTCGGCTTCTGGCTGCTCGCCCGCGCCTACCGCCGTCGCATGAGTGCGCATCCGGTGGAGTCGGTCGCGAGCCGGGCCCGCCGGAATGCGTGGGACTCGCGGCCGGGTGCACTAGGCTCCCGCTCCGTGTCCGAGCCCAAGCGCATGCAGCTCCGTGGCGTGCACCACGTGACGGCGATCTCCGCCGACCTCGAGCGGACGATCGCGTTCTACCGCGACCTGCTCGGCCTCGCGATCATCCACGACGGCCCGTCCGACGACGACCCGAACACGCGCCACGTGTGGTTCGGCGCGCTGGACGGCGGCGCCGGCATGCTGATCAGCTTCATGGAGTACCCCGAGCTGCCCAAGGGCACGGTGGGCACGGGCTCGACGCACCACTTCGCGCTGATCGTCGACACCGCGGACGAGCAGCGGGCGTGGGTCGACTACCTGCGCGGCCACGGCGTGGAGTGCACCGACGTCTTCGACCGCGGCTCGTTCCGGTCGATCTACGTGCGCGACCCCGACGGGCACATCGTCGAGATCGCCACCCGCGGGCCGGGCTTCCCCGGCACCGGCGGCGCAGCCGCTTAGGGGTGCCGACCGGCGGACGCTCCGGACGTTCTCCGCCGGGAGGCGAGCCCCCAGACGGTTTCGGCCGCTCCGCCGGTGCCCAAAGTTCGTCCGGTCTAACGCCTCCAGGACAGCTCGGCCCCGGCCACCGCGTACCCGAGATCCGGGGCGAGAAGCCCGGCAAGCTCGCGACGCTGGCGCTCGGTCATCGTGCCGATCGTCTTGGTCTCCGACATCGGGATCGCCGCCAGGAACCGCCGGCACCGCGTGCGTCCCCACCGGTGCTGACTCATGAGCAGGTCGCTGATCGTCATGCTGTCCGCCTCCCACGGGCACTCCAGCACGACGTCGGCGACCGACGCCTCTCCCTCTGCCACCTGTCGCTTGAGCTCGGCCCGCGCCAGCCGAACCCGGTTCGCCTGCGCGAGCGCCCGCATGTGCTGAGCGGCAGGTGCCGTCGCAGTTGCGTCCATGAAACCTCCCCGCGGCGACGCCCACCTCCGTGGGTGCGGTCGCCCTCGACATTGACACCGATCCGACCTACGCCCACGCACGGACGACGACGGACCCCGACGTCCGGCGGCTCACCGGAGCGCCCCTCCAGGCCACGTCCCCACTATCCGTTCCCTCTCTCCCGACCGACGCGTGGACACAACGGCCGAGGGCGCAAGCTAGTCATCGCCCGGGGTCCCGGTCAACCGCTGACCCGGGCGAAAATTCGCAAGAAGCGCCTGTTTTCTAGCCGCTGAGAATTCACGCGCCAGTCGAGGGTTTCTGCTATAGGGCGGCGCCGCCCGGGAGCGGTCCGTGCTCGGACTCGAAGGAGCGCTTCACCACTGAGAAGGCCTCCAGCGCGCGGTCCAGGACGGCACGGTCGTGGGTCGCCATCACGCTCGTGCGGAGGAGCGCGCCCGCGGGCGGCACGGCCGGGTGGAGCGCCACGTTGACGTACACGCCGGCGTCGTAGAGCGCGCGCCAGAGCAGCACGGCCTTCCAGTCGTCGCCGACCACGACCGGGATGATCGGCGTCGTGACCGGCGGGCCGACGTCGTGCACCTCGAAGCCGAGCGAGCGCAGCCCGTCGCGCAGGTAGCGCGCGTTGTCGAGCACCCTGGCGAACAGCTGCGGGCCCTCGTCCGAGCGGACGATGCGCAGCGCAGCCAGCGCCGCGCCGACGGCGGCGGGCACGGCCGAGGCGGTGAACAGGAACGCGCGCGAGCTGATCCGCAGGAAGTCGATGACCTCGTGCGAGCCGGCGATGAAGCCCCCGCAGCTCGCGAGCGACTTCGAGAAGGTGCCCATCCGCAGGTCGACGTCGGCCTCCACGCCGAACTGCTCCGAGGCGCCCGCCCCGCGCGCGCCGAGCACTCCGGCCGCGTGCGCCTCGTCGACCATCAGCCGCGCCCCGTGCGCCTTGCTGAGCTCGACGATCCGCGGCAGCTCGGCCACGTCGCCCTCCATCGAGAACACGCCGTCGACGACGACGAGCACGCCGCCGCCGTCGTCCGCCGCCCGCTCGAGCATCTTCTCGAGCTTGTCGAGCCGCCCGTGCCGGAACGGCCGCAGCTTGGCCCGCGAGAGCAGGCAGCCGTCGAGGATCGAGGCGTGGTCGGCCGAGTCGGCGATCACCGTGTCGCCGGGCGCCAGGATCGTCCCCAGCGTGCCGACGTTCGCCTGGTGCCCCGTGGTGAAGACGATCGCCTCCTCGGTGCCCATCCACTCGGCGATCTCCCGCTCGAGCTCGAGGTGCAGGTCGGTCGTCCCGTTGAGCAGCCGCGAGCCGGTGAGGCCCGTGCCGTAGCGCTCGAGCGCGTCGCGCGCGCCCTGCATGACGCGCTCGTCGCCGGTGAGGCCGAGGTAGTTGTTGGAGCCGAGCATGATCCGCTCGGCGCCCTCCATCTCCATCACCGGGGCGGCCGACGACTCGACGGTCCGGAAGTAGGGCAGGAGGTCGGCCTCGCGGGCGGCGCGCAGCTGCTCGGCGCGCTCGTGCCCTCGGACCTTCGCGAAGACATCGCCGAAGGCGATTCCGGGAGTGGCTGAGCCGTCTGGCATAGGACGTCGTCTTGCCGTTCTGTGTAGTTTGCCGTTCTGCTTTGTCCGTTCTGGTGAGTCCCGTGCGGGGGCGGCGGGACCTGCGGGAGTTCATCGACCTCCCGTACCGGCTGCACTCTAACTCCACCGTCTGGGTGCCCCCGCTGCGGATCGAGCGCTGGCTGTTCCTCACCCGCCGCATCAACGCCTTCTTCAAGCACGGCGACGCGCAGCTCTTCCTGGCCCGTCGCGACGGCCGCGTGGTCGGCCGCGTCAGCGCCCACTACGACGACGCCTTCAACGCCTACCACGGCAACCGCTGGGGCATGTTCGGCTTCCTCGAGCTGGCCGACGAGCCGGACGTGCTGCCCGCCCTCCTGGACGCCGCCGAGGGGTGGCTCCGCGGCCGGGGCCGCGACCGCATGGTCGGCCCGATGGACTTCACGATGAACGACGAGTCGGGCGTGCTGATCGAGGGCTTCGAGCGCGAGCCGATGATCCGCCAGCCCTGGCACCCGCCGTACTACGCGGCCCGCTGCGAGGAGGCCGGGCTGGAGAAGGCGGTCGACCTCTTCATGTGGGAGCTGCACATCTCCGACCGCTCGAAGATTCTGCCGGTCATCTTCAAGCTGGCCGAGGACGTCGAGACGCGGCACGGGATCCGGCTGCGGCACATGACCCGCCGCAGCTTGCGGCGCGACATGGACCGCTTCGCCGAGGTCTACAACGCGGCCTGGAGCGAGAACTGGGGCTTCGCCCCGTACGGCAAGGCCGACCTCGACCACTACGCGACCGAGATGCAGCTCGTGTTCGACCCGCACTGGTTCATGGTCGCCGAGACCGCCGAGGGCGAGACCGCGGCGGTGGCCATCACGGTGCCGGACGTCAACCAGGTGCTCAAGCGCATGAACGGGCGCCTGCTGCCGCTCGGGTGGTGGCACTTCCTTCGCCGCCGCCGGATCATCGACCGCGTGCGCGTGGGCTTCCTCGGCGTCAAGCCGGAGTACCAGCACACCGGTGTCGCCGCGGCCATGTACGTCGAGCACTTCGACATGGCGAACGCGACGCCGCAGAAGTGGGGCGAGATGGGCTGGATCCTGGAGACCAACCGCAACATGAACCGCGCGATGGAGGCGATGGGCGGGCGGATCGTCCGCCGCTTCCGCGTCTACGCGCGAGCATGGGGTTCCAATTAGGTCGCCCTAACAGGTACGGTTTGGCTATGCAGCGCACGGATCTCTTGAAGTCCTCCCCACCGATGTTCGAGTCGAGGTTCCTCGACCGCTTCACCCGCGTGCACCCCGTCGTCCCGGTCCTCATCTACGGGCCCGTGGTCGTCGTGCTGCTCTTGATCTCGATCAGCCGCGACGGCGGCTGGGACGCCGCCGGGCTCCTGCTGATCGGCTACTGCGTGTGGACGCTGTTCGAGTACTGGCTCCACCGGCTCGTGTTCCACTTCGAGCCGGAGGACGGGATCGGCGCCCGCCTGCACTGGATGATCCACGGGGTCCACCACGACCACCCGAACGACCGGCTGCGGCTCGTGATGCCGCCCGCGGCCAGCGTCCCGCTGGCCATCATCGTCATCGGGTCGATCTTCCTGGTGGCGGGGACGCTGCACGGCCTCGGCGTGGCGGCGGGCTTCCTGATCGGCTACCTGATCTACGACGAGATGCACTACGCGCTGCACCACCACGTGCCGAAGTCGCGGCTCGGGAAGCGGCTGCGGGAGCTGCACATGCGCCACCACTTCCAGGACGACGAGAGGGGCTTCGGCATCAGCGCGCCCTACTGGGACGTCGTCTTCCGGACGTACGCCCCAAAGCGATAGCGCACGCGTCCGAGCGATTGGTCATGCTGTCGAACCCGTGAGCCAGACCGAGGACTTCGAGGACGAGGGCGAGATCGTCGACGGGCTGCCGGTGGTGGCCGAGCCGCGAGCAGTCGAGGCGGCGCGCCCGCTGGTGCCGGCCCGCCATGCCGCCGCGCTGGCGGCCACGGGCTTCGTGGCCGGGGCGGCGACCGTCGCGGTCGTGCAGGCCCGCCGGGCGCGAGCCCCGCGCCGCCGCCGCAAGGCGCGCGGGCTGGGCGAGATCGTCGCCTCGAACTCCTTCCTGGTCGACGTCCACCTTGTACGGCGGAGTTAGACGAGACACCGGCGTCCATGCCGGTATCCGGGATGGGGTTGGGTCGCCGTTCCGGCGGCGAGTCGAGCTCCGCGAGGAGGTGCGGCCGGCGTGGCCGTTCCGGCTCGCCGGCGCGTCGATGGACGGGCTCGTGCGCCGTCGCGGCGCGGCGCTGCAGCGGCTGATGCGGATCGGCGGCGACCCCGTCCTCGTGGCGATCGTCCAGCCGGCGCCCGACCGCGTGCTCTTCGCCGCCCGCGCGCGATCGGACGAGGCGGCACGCGAGGGCATCGCCCGCATGCGCTTCGCCACCTCCGTCGACGACGACCTGCGCCCGTTCTGGGACCGCTTCCGCGCCGATCCGGTGATCGGGCGGATGGTGCGCACGAACCCGATGCTGCGGGTCCGCCGCCAGCCCGACCCGTGGGAGACGCTGTACGGCGCGATCACCGAGCAGCTGATCGAGCTCGTGCGCGCGATGGAGATCCAGCGGCGGATGATCCGCGCCTTCGGCTACCGCTGCCCGGCCACCGGCCTGCGCGACGCGCCGACCCCCGCGGCCATCGCCGCCCTCGCGCCGGCACAGCTCGTGGCCCTCGACCTCGCCCCCAGGCGCGCGCTGGCCATGCGGCGCTGCGCCGAGGCCGTGGCGGCCGGACGGCTCGACCTGCACGACCGCGACCAGCGGCGCCTGCTCGCGTTCCGCGAGATCGGCCCGTGGACGTGCGAGATGGTCGGCCTCCACGGCCAGGGTCGCTACGACGTGGTGCCGGCGGGCGACCTCGGCTTCCTGAAGATCGTCGGCCGCCTCGTCACGGGCAACCCGAAGGCGCGCGCCGACGAGGCCGAGGTGCGCGGCTTCCTGGAGCGCTACGGCGAGTGGAAGGGGCTGGCCGGCGTGCACCTCATGCAGGCCGCCGCCCGCGGGCTCATCCCAGGCCGGCTGTCCCCGGGTCGAGCCCCTCGCCCGGCAGGAACTCGTTGGTCAGCGGCGCCCGGTCGGGCGGCTGCTTGATCAGCCCGCGGTCGCGCATCCAGTCCTCGTACACCGCCCACTCGGCCGGCTCCATGTAGCCGAACGGCCGCTCGTCGTCCTCGGGGAAGAAGACCGGCAGCGTGGCCCTCACCACGGCCTCCTGGAGCCCGCGGTCGAGCCCGCCGTCGGCCTCCAGCAGGGCGTCGATCCCCACCTGCGGGCGCTGCTCGAGCTGCTGGTGCCCGCGAGCGGCGGCCTGGAGGAAGCGGCGCAGCCGGGAGGCGCTCTCGCCGGTGAGGTCCCTGCGGCGGGCGACGAAGATCAGCTCGTTGTAGGTCGGGACCCCGAGGTCCTCCATCCGCAGGATCTCTGGCGAGCGGCCGCGCCGCTGGAGGTCGACGCCCTCGTAGTTCCAGAAGGAGCCGAGCGTGGCGTCGACCTGCTTGGAGAGCATCGCCTGCGTGAGCTTGAAGCCGACGTTGATCTCCTCGACCGAGCCGGGATCGACGCCCGCCTCGTCCAGGATCGTGGCCAGGTAGGCGGACTGGTAGGCGAGCCCCGCCGTGCCGACCCGCTTGCCGGCGAGCTGCTCGGGCCGCGTGATCGCCCGGTCGCCGAGCGACATCAGCGAGGTCAGCGGCTTCTGCACGAGCGCCCCCACGGCGACGAGGTCGGCGCCCTTGTCGCGCGCCAGCAGCAGCTCGGGCGGGTAGGAGACGGCGAGGTCGACGCGGCCGGCCTGCAGGAGCTTGAGCGGGGCCGCGGCGTCCGGCGGCGGCTGGAGCTTCACGTCGAGGCCGGCGCGCGCGTACTCGCCGCTCCCCTGCGCGGCGTAGAGGCCGGCGTGGTCGGCGTTCGGGAAGTAGTCGAGCATGACCGTGAACGGCTCGCCGCCGCGGGAGGCGGCGCCGGACGGCTCCTCCTTCTCGCCGCAGCCGGCGAGAACGACGAGCACGAGGGCAAGCGGGAGGAGTACTAGGCGGGTCATGGTCCTCCGGGCGTGGATCGGGGCGTCCAGTCGACGACGCGGCGCTCGAGCAGCGCGAAGACGCCGTAGAGCGCGACGGCGAGCAGGAAGAGCAGCAGCGTGGCGGCAAAGGCGCGGGCGGTGGCGAGCTGGCCGTTGGCGGTCAGCAGCGCGTGGCCGAGGCCCTCGCTGGAGCCCGACCACTCGGCGAAGACCGCGCCGATGACCGCGACGGCGGCGGCGACCTTGATGCCGGTGAAGGTCGCGGGCAGGGCGCTCGGCAGCTCGAGCATGCGCAGCGTCTGCCAGCGACTGGCGTCGAGCGCGCGCAGCAGCTTGCGGGCGTCGGGATCGGTGTCGCGCAGGCCGTCGTAGAGGTTGATGGCGACCGGGAAGAAGCAGACGAGCGCGACGAGCAGGACCTTGGGGGCGAGCCCGAAGCCCAGCACGAGCACCACGAGCGGCGCGATGACCGGCACGGGGACGGCCTGCGAGCCGATCACCAGCGGCCTGAGCGCGCGGCGGGCGGCGGGGGAGAGGTGCATGGCGATCGCCAGCGCGGCGCCCGCGGCGATGGCGACGGCGAGGCCGAGCGCCACCTCCCAGGCGGTGACCGCGAGGTCGGGCATCAATAGGTCGCGGTCCGTCCACAGCGCCTCGAGCACCTGGGTCGGCGCGGGCAGGATGAGCTCGTCGACGAGCCCGAGGCGGACGATCGCCTCCCAGGCGCCCAGCGCGAGCAGCACGATCAGCGCCGCGGTCACGAGTCGACGACCTCCCTTGCGAGAGCGTCGGCGCCGAGCGCCGCGAGCGCCCGTTCGCGGAGGGCGACGACCTCGGGATCGGAACGGTGCCGTGGCCGGTCGAGCGGCACGTCGAGCGTCGCCACCACGCGCCCCGGCCGCGGTGACAGCAGGACGATCCGGTCGGCGAGCAGCACCGCCTCCTCGACGTCGTGCGTCACGAGCAGCACGGTCCGCGGCTCGCGCTCCAGCGCGCCCGCCAGCCACTGCTGCATCTGCAGCCGCGTGAGCGCGTCGAGCGCCCCGAACGGCTCGTCGAGGCAGAGCACGGGCCGCCCGGCGAGCAGCGTGCGCAGGAACGCCACCCGCTGCCGCATGCCGCCCGACAGCTCGGCGGGCCGCGCGCGCTCGAAGCCCTCGAGCCCGAAGGCGGCGAAGTGCTCGTGCGCGCCCGCGCGCGCCGCCGCCTTGCCGAAGCCCGCGACGCGCAGGGAGAGCGCCGCGTTGTCGAGCGCGGTCAGCCACGGCAGCAGCCCGTCGCGCTGCGGCATCAGCGCGGCCGGCGGCGCCTCGACCCGCCCGGCGTCGGGCGCGGTCAGCCCGCACACGAGCTCGAGCAGCGTCGACTTGCCGCAGCCGCTAGGCCCGGCGACGGCGACGACCTCGCGCGACGCTGCGGTCAAGGACACACCGTCGAGCGCCTGCACCGGCCCGAAGGCCTTCTCTAGTCCGGCGACCGTGACGGCCGGCATCGCTCCCTCCGCGGGCATTACCCCACAGGTTCGAAGGGTCAGGTCCAGCGAGGACCTATCTCAGCCGGGCGATCTCCCCAGCCCCCCTGGTTTCCACTGCTTGGAGCATACTGCGGCCCGGCATGGGCCAACGCGTCGGCGACCTGCTCCGCGTACCGCCGGGACCGGTGGACCTCGGCGCCATCGACGCGCGCGCCACGCCGGGGCTCGACGGCGGCAAGCAGGAGGCCAACGCGCAGCGGGAGCAGCTCGCCGGCCGCCTGTCGGAGCTGCAGGAGCGGCTGTACGCGGAGGGCCGCACCGGCGGGACGCGCAGCGTGCTGGTCGTCCTCCAGGGCATGGACACCTCCGGCAAGGGCGGCACGATCGGCCACGTCGTCGGCCAGGTCGACCCGGCCGGCGTGCAGATCACGGCCTTCAAGGCGCCGACTCCGCAGGAGCGCCGCCGCGGGTTCCTGTGGCGGATCCGGCGCCGACTGCCGGAGCCCGGGATCGTCGGGGTCTTCGACCGATCGCACTACGAGGACGTCGTCGCCGCGCGGGTGCGCGGGCTCGCCGACCAGCGGACCGTCACGCGCCGCTACGGGCTCATCGACCGCTTCGAGGCGGACCTGGTCGCCGGCGGCACGCGGGTGGTCAAGTGCTTCCTGCACATCTCGCGCGAGGAGCAGCGCGAGCGGCTGCTGGCCCGCCTCGACGAGCCGACCAAGCACTGGAAGTTCAACCCCGGCGACCTCGACGACCGCGTGCGCTGGGACGACTACATGGCCGCCTACGCCGACGCGATCGAGCGCTGCGGCGAGGTTCCCTGGCACGTCGTCCCCGCCGACCGCAAGTGGTACCGCAACTGGGCGATGACGCACCTGCTGCTCGAGCAGCTCGAGGCGCTCGA
The DNA here is from genome assembly GCA_963844405.1 of uncultured Solirubrobacteraceae bacterium. Classification (GTDB taxonomy): domain Bacteria; phylum Actinomycetota; class Thermoleophilia; order Solirubrobacterales; family Solirubrobacteraceae; genus DASSUW01. The sequence continues at coordinate 178,504 of CAWJNZ010000003.1, forward strand.
CCTGCGCTGGCCCGAGCCCGACTTCGACGTCGAGGAGCAGCGGCGGCGACTACTGGCGCTGCCGTAGGGCGCGCGCCTCGTAGTCCGCGCGCTGCTCGGGCGTGGTCCCGGCGGTCGCGCGCTCGGCGCCCGCCAGGCGCAGCACCGCCTCGCGGGCCGGGCGCGGCAAGAGCTGGCCGACTCCGGCGATCAGCCCGTACGCGCGTGGCACGTGGACGTCGAAGCGCGGGCGCTCGATCGTGCGGACGATCGCCCGCGCCACGGCCTCGGGCGGGAGCACCAGCCCGCCCTTCAGCGTGCCGGCCGCCAGCTCGGTGCGCACGAGCCCCGGCATGACGACCGACAGGTCGACGCCGCTGTCCCGCAGCTCCAGCCGAAGCGACTCGGAGACCCCCAGCACCGCGTGCTTGGTGGCGGCGTAGACGGCCTCGCGCGGCACGCCGATCTGGGCCGCCGCCGAGGCGACGTTGATCACGTGGCCTGATCCGCGGGCCACCATCGCCGGCAGCGCGAGCTTCATGCCGAGGATGACGCCGTGCAGGTTCACGTCGACCTGCCTCCTCGTCCACTCGTCGCTCTCCTCGAGGAACGCCCCGACGTGCATGACTCCGGCGTTGTTGATCAGCACGTCGACCGGGCCGGCCTGCGAGAGCCACGCGGCGAACGACTCGCGCGACGTGACGTCGAGCTCCGGCAGGTCGCCGCCGATCACGTGCGCGCCGCGGGCGGTAAGCGCGCGGGCGGTGGCCAGGCCGATGCCGCGCGCCGCTCCGGTCACCGCGACGACCAGGCCGGCTATCGGTCGGCGCTCGGGCACGGCGCGGACTGTACCTTCCGAGCGGTCATGGACTGGGAGGCCGAAGGACTCCTCGACAACTGCAGGGACGACGCCGCCCGCGAGGCGCGGCGGGCGCTGCTGGACAAGCTGCACGCCGAGGGCGTCGACCTCGACGAGCTGCGCCAGGCCGTCGCCGAGGACCGGCTGGCGCTGCTGCCCGTCGAACGGCTGATCAGCTCGGAGACGCACTACTCGGCGCGCGACATCTGCGAGCAGACCGGTCTCGACCTCGAGTTCTTCCAGGCGCAGCGGCGGGCGCTCGGCCTCGCGGTGCCGGACCCCGACGAGCGAATCTACGGCGAGCCCGACCTCGAGTCCGCCCGCATGGGCAACCGGTACCGCCAGGCCGGGCTCCCGGACGACGACGCGCTGGAGGCGCAGCGGGTGCTCGGCCGCGGGATGGCCCGGTACGTCGAGGCGGTCACCACGCTCGTCGGGCAGTCGGTGCTGCAGGGCGCCGCCGACGAGAACGAGCTGGCCGCCCGGCTCGAGGCCACGTCGCGGATGCTGCTGCCGCTCGCCGGCCCGTGGCTCGAGCGGGTATTCGCGCTCCACCTGCGCGAGGCGCTGCGCCAGGAGGTGATCACCAGCGAGCAGCTCGCCAGCGGCCGGCTCGACTCCGGGCGCGACTGCGCGGTCGCCTTCGCCGACCTCGTCGGCTTCACCGAGCTGGGGGAGACGATCCCGGTCGAGGAGCTCGGCAGCGTCGCCGGCCGCCTGTCGCGCCTGGCCGAGGACGTCATCGCGCCGCCGGTGAAGATCGTCAAGGAGATCGGCGACGCCGTGATGATGGTCTCGCCCGACCCCGCCCCGCTGGTGGAGGCCGGCCTCCGGCTCGTCGAGGGCTCCGAGGGCGAGGACGGGCTGCCGGCGATCCGCGCCGGGATCGCCTACGGCCCGGCCGTCAACCGCTGGGGCGACTGGTACGGGCCGACGGTCAACGTGGCCAGCCGCCTCACCAGCCGCGCGCGCCCGCTGTCGGTGCTGGCGACCCAGGCGGTGCGCGACGTGGCGGACGGCGACTTCGAGTGGTCGTTCGCCGGCGAGAAGAAGCTCAAGGGCCTGTCCGCGCCGCTGCGCACATACCGGGCGCGGCGCGCCGAGCCGGGGGCGGGACGAACTTCTGGCATTTAAGGGAGCAAGATCGGCCGGGATTTCTGCATCGTGGAATCAAGGTCACGCTCCGGAATCTGGCGGGTCGGCAAAGCGTCGCTATACGACCCATAGACAACCCCAGGCCCCCGCGAGGGCCTCGAAGATCGCCCCTTGGGCGTCACTTGTCCCGCATCGCGGAAAACAACCCACGCCCAGCCACCCCGACTCTCTCTACAAGCGGGGTTTCCGTCCCTGAGCGCCACCCCGACTCTCTCTACATGCGGGGTTTCCGTCCCTGGGCGCCACCCCGACTCTCTCTACATGCGGGGTTTCCGTCCCTGGGCGCCACCCCGACTCTCTCTACAAGCGGGGTTTCCGTCCCTGGGCGCCACCCGACTCTCTCTACAAGCGGGGTTTCCGTCCCTGGGCGCCACCCGACTCTCTCTACAAGCGGGGTTTCGTCCCGCGGCGCCAACCCGACCCTCTCTACAAGCGGGGTTTCCGTCCCTCGGCGCCACCGCGACGCTCCGTACAAGCGGGGTTTCCGTCCCTCGGCGCCACCCCGACCCTCTCTACAAGCGGGGTTTCCGTCCCTCGGCGCCACGCCGACCCTCTCTACAAGCGGGGTTTCCGTCCCTCGGCACGCCGTTGACTGATCCCCACACCGACGACAGGGTTTCGGCAGCGTCGCGCTGAGAGGATCGGCGCCATGACCCTCACCCGCATCACCCTCACCCTCCTGCTGGTGCTGGCGGGCGCTTCGCTGGCCTTCGCCGGCGGCGGCAAGCGATCCTCCTACGAGGTCTGGACGGTGGACCAGTCCAACAGCGCCGGCAAGACGACCGGCGGGACGCTGTACGTCTACGACCCGCAGCAGCTCGACCAGCCCGAGCGGATCGACCTGGGCGGCGCTGCCGAGGCGCTGTGCGTCGGCGCCACGACCACGGCGCCCGTGCGGCCGCACATGGTGTTCTTCAACCGGTCGCGCACGCACGCGGTCCTCGCCAACGTCGTGAGCGGCCACGTGGTCTTCTTCGACGCGGCGAGCCGCGAGCCGGTCGGCTGCGTCGACGTCGGCCTCCAGGCCCACGCGGCCGTGCCCTCGCCGGACGAGAAGTACGTGCTGGTCGCCAACCAGAACGGCAAGCTGCTCCAGCGCATCGAGACGGACTACGAGAACAACGTCTTCACGCTCCAGAACGCCGCCACGCTCGACCTCGCCAACGGCACCACGCCGAGCGGCGCACCGAAGCAGGACCCGGCGCTGCGGCCCGACAACGCGCCGATCTGTCCGATCATCGAGTCCTCGAGCCGGTTCGGCTTCATCACCCTGCGCGGCGGCGGGCTGTTCGTCGTCAACTTCCGCTCGTCGCCGATGCGCATCGTCGCCGAGTACGACAAGGACACGATCCACGGCAACGGCTGCGGCGGCATCGAGACCGCCGGGAAGATGTACGTCAACTCGGGCGGTGGCACGGCGGCCAACATGAACGAGTTCGACGTCTACGCGTTCGCGCTGCGGAAGTTCCGGAGGCTCCAGGAGCCGGCGCCGCCGAACACGCCGGCCCCCAAGCTCGTGTTCAGCGACGACGCGAACATGAACGCCGACTCGCACGGCACCACGCTCACGCGGTTCGGGCGCTACCTGTGGGTCACCGACCGGATGGGCAATCGGATCGTGGTCATCGACACGTGGAGGGACGAGATGATCAACGAGATCCCGCTCGCGGGCCCCCTGTCGACCGACCCGTCGCCCGACCTGCTCGACACGTCGCCGCATGGGGACCGCGTCTACGTCGCGCTGCGCGGGATGTTCCCGCTGTCCGGCGATCCGCACGCGTCGACCGGCAACACGCCCGGCCTGTGCGTCATCAAGGTCACCAAGGGCGGGCGCGACGGCCGCATCGAGTCGATCCAGCGGATCTCGAACGTCGACGCCAACGGAGACGACCGGGCGGACCCGCACGCCCTGCGGGTGCGCGCACTCACTCCCAGGTGGGGCGGGTGAGCGCCTTCACGAAGTCCTCGAGCTGGCGCGTCGTCCAGCACTCGTGGGCCTCGCAGAAGCGCTCGTAGGTGGCGATGACCGAGTCGCCGTAGTTCCAGTACAGACGGGGCTCCGGATTGAGCCAGAAGGTGCGGCCCGCGCGCTCGGCGATCTTGGCGAAGACGTCGGCGCGCGGGTCGCGGCCGTTGGTGCGGGCGTCGCCGAGCACGATCACGGTGGCGCGCGGGTGCAGGTCGTCCTCGACCTGGACGAGGAACTCGTTCCAGACTCGGCCGTAGTCGGTGTAGCCGGAGACGTCGGCCACGCCGGCGTCCTTGGAGATCGCCTCGGAAGCAGCGCGGAAGGAGCGCTCGCGCTCGAAGACGTCGGTCACCTCGGAGATGCGCTCGACGAACACGAACGAGCGCATCTTGCGGAAGGCGTCATGCAACGCGTGCAGCACCGACAGGAAGAACACCGACGCGCTCGTGACCGAGGTCGAGACGTCGCAGAGGACGTAGATCTCCGGGCGGCGCGGCCGCCGCGGCCGGTACTTGAGGACCACCGGCACGCCGCCGGTCTGCAGCGAGGCGCGCATGGTGCGGCGGACGTCGACGTGGGCGTGGCGCTTGCGGCCTCGCGTCTCGTGGCCCTGGGTGGCGAGCCGGCGCTTGAGCTGGGCGACGACGCGGTGGACGGCGGCGAGGTCCTGCAGCGGGCCGGTCGGGAGCGCGCGGTCGAGCTCGGTCAGCGGCCGCGCCGGCGGCAGCGCCTGCGTGCGCTCGATCTGCGCGCGCTCGAGCTCGCGCCGCAGGTGGGCCTCGAAGCGCCGGATCTGCTCGCGCGTGAGACCGTCCCCACCCGCCCCGTCGTCCTCCACCTCCTTCCTTATCGGCCCGCCCGGCTCGCTGCGCAGGCCGAGCGCTCGGCGGATGCGCTGGACGTCGACGCCGAGGACGCCCGACCCCTCGCCGCGGCGGCCGAAGGCGGCGATGGCCAGCCGCGCGAGGTCGCGCATGGCGGCCTCGTCGCCGTCGCGGATCGCCTGCAGGAGCTGTTCGCGCAGGTTGTCGAGCTCGATCCGCTCGCCGCCCGTGATGCCGTCCTCGCCGCCCTCGCGCACCTCGTGGCGCAGCGCCTGCGCCTCGGCGGCGCGGAAGAAGAAGCGGTCGAACACGAGGTCGAACACGCGCTGGTCCTCGGGCGACTTCGCGAGCGTGGACGACAGCGCGGCGCGGAAGTCAGCCGGCACCGTCCACGGCACCTCGGCGAGCGCGGCGAAGCTGTCGTTGAGCTCGGAGGTGCCGATCGCCACCCCCTCGGCGCGCAGCGCCTCGCCGAACTGGAGGATCCGCGCGTCGAAGGTCACGCCGCGAGCCGGACCCCGACCCGCTCGGCCACGGTGTCGAGGTCGGTGCGGTGCTTGACGATGATCGACAGCGTGTCGCGGAACACGTCCTGCGAGATGTCGTCGGCGCCGAGCAGCAGCAGCGCGCGCGCCCAGTCGATCGACTCGGCGATCGAGGGCGGCTTCTTGAGGTCGAGCTCCCGGACCTGGTGGATGAGCTCGACGAGCTTGCGCGCCACCGTCTCGGACAGCTCGGGCGCGTGCAGCCGGACGATCTCGAGCTCGTGCTCGATGTCCGGGTAGTCGAGCCACAGGTACAGGCAGCGGCGCTTGAGCGCCTCGGTCAGCTCGCGCGTGTTGTTCGAGGTGAGCAGGACGACCGGGTGCGTGCGCGCCTCGATGCGGCCGAGCTCGGGGATGGTGATCTGGAAGTCGCTCAGCAGCTCGAGCAGCATCGCTTCGAACTCCTGGTCGGTCTTGTCGATCTCGTCGATCAGCAGCACGACCGGCTCGTCGGCCGCGATCGCCTGCATCAGCGGACGGCTGAGCAGGAAGTCCTCCCCGAAGATGTCGTCCTGCACCGCGTCCCAGCCGGTGCCCTCGGCCTCGGTCTGGATCCGCAGCAGCTGCTTGCGATAGTTCCACTCGTACAGGGCCTTGGCCTCGTCCAGCCCCTCGTAGCACTGGAGGCGCACGAGCCGGCGGTCGAGGTAGCGGCTGAGCGCCTTGGCGAGCTCGGTCTTGCCGACCCCGGCCGGCCCCTCGACCAGCACCGGCTTCCCGAGCCGGGCGGCGAGGTAGCTCACCAGCGCCGTCGACTCGCCGGGCAGGTAGCCGGCGGCCCGCAGGCCAGTGTGGACGTCGTCGACCGAAGTGGGAAGCACGCCTCTGAGTCTATTCTCGCCCCGTGTTCGACCCCGACCCGCTGCCGTTCATCGCCCTCATGGGCCTGGGCTTCGTCGTCGGGGTGATCGGCCACGTCTACAAGTCGCGGACGGCGGTGGCCACCGGGATCGCGTTGATCTTCGTGGCGACGGTCCTGCTCCCGCTGGGCCTTTACTTCAGCGATCGCTGAAGAGGCGCCGGACGAGGTCGGCCCAGCCGGCGGCGATCCGCTCGTCGGACATCTCGCGCACGGTCTGCAGGTAGCGGACGTGGTCGACGCGGATGGCGGCGAGCAGGGCGTCGGCGAGGTACTCCCAGTCCTCGTCGGCCGCGGCGTCCCGGACGAGCATCTGCACGTGCAGGCGGTAGAAGCCGAAGGGGGCGGACCCGTAGCGGACCGTGGCGCCGGCCGCGTCGGCGGCGGCGATCAGCGGACCGTGCGCGGCGTAGTGCGCGAACAGGCGCTCGCCAAAGGCGATCAGGCGCTCGACCGGCGGCGCACCCGGGCCGAGCGGGGCCGGGCCGCGGATGACGTCCTCCTGCAGGCGGCGCTCCTGCTCGGTGAGCAGGGCGAGCACGAGGCCGGCGCGGTCGCCGAAGCCGCGGAACAGTGTGCCCTTGCCGACGCCCGCCTCGGCGGCGACGGCGTCCATCGACACGCAGTCGGGCCCATGCTCGCGGAACAGCCGCCCGGCGGCGGCCAGCACCTTGTCGCGGTTGCGGGCCGCATCGGCACGCAGCGGGACCTCCGCCTGGATCACCGGAAGCTCTTCCATCGAAGTGCGGAACGTAACCGACACGACCGTCAGTATAGAACCGGACCATGGTCCGGATCTTGTGCTACAGTTCCCGACGTCACCGAAACGGACCGCAGTCCGGTCCGCTCTCAAAGGGGAACATTCGCATGACCGCCATCGCCACGGCCCTCCCGGCCGGTACCTACACCTCTGATCCCGTCCACTCCTCGACCGCCTTCGCGGTCAAGCACATGCTCGCCACCTTCCGCGGCAGCTTCGCGGCGTTCGACGCCCAGCTGATCGTCGGCGAGGACGGCGCCGCCCGTCTCGTCGGCTCCGTGCCGGTCGACAGCGTCGTCGTCAAGGACGAGAACCTCGTGGCGCACCTGCAGTCGCCGGAGTTCTTCGACGCCGAGCAGCACCCGCGGATCACCTTCGAGGCCGACGACATCGCCGTCGAGGACGGGACCGTCACCGTCACGGGCGACCTCTCGCTCAAGGGCCACACCGAGCGCGTCACGGCGACCGGCACGATCGCCGGCCCGGTCGAGGACCCGTTCGGCAACACCAAGCTCAGCCTCGAGCTCGAGACGGTCGTCGACCGCACGAAGTTCGGCCTCAACTGGAACGCCCCGCTTCCCAAGGGCGGCTTCATGCTGGCCAACGACGTGACCCTGACCGTCGACCTCGAGCTCGTCCAGGGCTGATCCGATGCGGGTCCTCGGCATCTCCGGCTCGCTGCGCGCGGACTCCTACAACTCCGCCCTGCTCCGGGCGGCGGCCGACGTGCTGCCGCTCGGGGCGGAGCTCGAGATCTTCGACGGCCTGAAGGCGATCCCGCCCTATGACGCCGACGACGACCTCGGGCCCGGCCCCGAGCCGGTGCGGGAGCTGCGCGAGGCGATCGAGGCGGCCGACGCCGTCCTGATCGTCACTCCCGAGTACAACGCCTCGCTCCCGGGCGTGCTCAAGAACGCTTTGGATTGGGCCTCGCGGCCGCACGCCACGAACCCGCTGCGCGGCAAGCCGGCGGCGGTGATCGGCGCCTCGACCGGCATGTTCGGCGCCGTCTGGGCGCAGGCCGAGGGCCGCAAGGTGCTGTCCACCATCGGCGCCCGGGTGCTCGACGCCGAGCTGCCGGTGCCGGAGGCGGACGAGCGCTTGTCGGACGGTCGTCTCACCGACCCCGAGATCGAGGAGCGCCTGGCCGAGGTCGTGGCCGAGCTCGTCGATGCGGCCGAGACCCGCGCCGCGGGCCTCGCTGCGCGAGCGGCATGATGGCTCGAACTTCGCGCTTGTAGGAAGGCGGGTTCGGTCGAGACGCCAGCCGCCCTACCCAGCCGAAGTTCGTCAGAACAACCGGTCGTCCTCGACCTTGCGGGTGGGCGCCTCGTCCGGCGCCGGCTCGGCTCGCCGTGCCCGCCGCGGCCCCTCGGGCGGCTCGCCCGACCAGTCGGGCCGCTCGCCGAGCACCTCGGTGACGGCGGCGGGATCGGCGCGCCGGCGCGGCGGCCGCGGCTCGGAGGGCGGCGGCGGCTCCTCCGCCGCGGGGTTGGGCGGCTCGGGCCGGTGCGCCGCCCGCACGCGCAGACCGGCGGCCAGCAGCGCGCCGGCCGCGATCAGCGCGGCGAACATGCCCCACTGGATCCCGTAGTCGCTGCTCGGGTCGGGGGCGTCCGGCTTGTCGAACAGGCGCCAGACCAGCAGCAGCACCGCCCAGCCGCCGGCCAGGGCGATCGCCGTGCCGTCGCCGCCCGGCAGGTGGAAGCCCTTCTTCTCGCTGCGCGCCCACACGAGGAACAGCACGCCGGCGGCCACCAGCAGCACCGCCGCCTCGACGAAGGTGAAGACGCCGAACGCGCTCACGTTGCGCTGCACGAACTCGCGCGAGCCCTCGGGCACGTAGGACTGCTCGTACCAGGGCAGGAACAGCGTCAGCACGAGCGCACCGGCGGCGATGCCCGCGTTGCGCAGCTCGGGTGGCAGCTGGCGCAGACGGGCTAGTGCGCTGGGCACGGCAACAAGTCTGTCATTCGACCGGGATGTCTTCCACGTCGGAGTCCGGCGGCGGCGACGGCTCGAGCCGCGCGATCTGCCAGTCGAGCACGGCCCGCAGCGCGAGCAGGAGCTCGCGCAGGGCGTCGGCGAGCTGCCGCGCCAGGTCGGGCGGGAGGACGCCGCGCAGCGACTCGATCAGCGCCGTCAGCTGCGCCAGGTCGAACGCGGGCGTCTGCGGCCCGGCGCCGGGCACGCTCCAGCCGCGCGGCGGCACGGCGCGCGCCGCGGCCTCCTCGGCCGCGCGCTGCGCCTCGCGCACCAGCCGCTCGGCCTCCTCGTACTGCTCGCGCATGCGATCCGCGTCAGCCACTCTCGAACCCCACGACGAGCGAGCCCCCGGCGAGCTTGGCCGAGGTCGGCTTGAAGCCTGCGAGCGCGCCCGGCAGCACGATCGTGCGCTTGTGTCCGTCGACCCGCACGACCAGCTCGAGGCCGATCTTCTTCAGCGCGACGTCGCCCTTGCCGACGAACGGCAGGTCGAGCCGCAGCTCGGCGCGCCCGTCCTCGAGCGCGAGCTCCTGCGCCAGCCGGTCGTGCAGCACGGCACCGGCGTCGCGGTCCTCGAACAGCGCGCCAGCGAGCCGGTCGAGCATCTGCGCTCCCAGCACCTCCTGCTCGAAGTACGGCGCGCGCAGGACGGGCACGGGCGCGAAGTCGGACTCCACCTGCTCCAGCGAGCGGGCCTGGACGTCGCGCCAGACGCCGAAGTACTCGCCGACGTCCGCCGGGAACACGCGGTTGACGACCACCGCGTCGCACAGGTAGCCGTAGAGGTTGAGGTACGTGAAGGTGCGCATCGCCTCGGCCACCACCATCCGGTCCGGGGTGGTGACGAGCCGGATCGTCACGCGCGTGGCGTCGCGCAGCAGCTCGTGCATGGCGATCAGGTTGCGGACGAGCCGCTGGACGTCCTGCATCACCCGCTCGTCCGGCAGCGAGATGTCGAAGAACGCGCGGGCCAGCGGCCGCGCGGCCGAGAGCAGCGCGTTCTCGCGCCCGAGGACGCGGTCGAGCCACCAGCGGGCGGCCTCGGGGAACGACAGCAGGCGCAGGGTCTCGCCGGTCGGCGCGCAGTCGACCACGATCGCGTCCCACTCGCCCGACTCGGCGTGGCGCTTGAGCTGGAGGAGCGAGAACAGCTCGTCGGCGCCGGGCGGGACGGTCAGCTCCTCGGCGGCGATCCGCTCGACGCCGCGCTCGGCCAGCATGCCGCCGAGCCAGTCCTGCACCGCCGACCAGTTCTGCTCGAGCTCGTCCTGAGCCTGGACCTGCTGCGCCCACACGCCGCCGCCCACGTCGGTCGGCTCGGGGCCGACCTCGGTCTGCAGCGAGTCGGCCAGCGAGTGCGCGGGGTCGGTGGAGAGGACCAGCGTGCGGGCGCCGAGCCGGCGCGCGGTCGCGGCGGCCACGGAGGTCTTCCCGACCCCGCCCTTGCCGGTGTAGAGGATGATCCGAGGGGACAAGCCCCGGAATCCTAGTTCCGCCGCTTCGGCTTCAGGACCCTCACGACCGCCTGCGCGGCCGCGGGGTTGCCCGCGAGGTCGCGCACCGACAGCTCGACCGTGTAGTCGCCGCGCCGGCGCGGGACGTCCCAGCCGAAGGTGCGCTTGCCGTAGCCGACGACGCCGAACGGCCGCTCCTCGACCACCTTCGACTCGCGCGTGATGCGCAGCGAGACGTTGGAGATCTTCGAGAGCTCGAAGGCCACGCGGCCGGGCTTGCCGCCGCGCAGGCGGCGCGGCGTCACCAGGACCGTCGGCGGCTGCGACTTGTAGGCGACGAACTTGTCGGCCGTCGAGCAGTAGACCTCGACGTCGGTCCGCCGGCAGAGGCCCGTGAGGAAGCCGCGCAGCAGGTCGTGGTAGCCGAGGTCGGACTCGCGCGACGAGCTGCCGCGCGAGTACAGCGACCAGGCGCCGGTGTCGTAGAGCGGGGTCTCGTGGCGGGCCTGCGGCTCGGCGGCGGCGAACAGCGCGCTGCCGCGCGGGTCACCCGAGATCCGCGCGTAGTCGTGCAGGCCGACGAGCGACTGGATGAACCCGTTGAGGATCCGCAGGTCGGGCGCGAAGGAGTACATGGCGTAGTGGTTGCCCTGCTCGGCCGCCACGCGGACGCCCTGCGGAGCGGGCGTCTCGAAGATCGTCACCGCGCGCTGGGCCACGGGCAGGACGTCGGCCTGGCGCCGAAGCCGCGCGGCCGAGCGGGCGAGCGCTTGGAGGCCGGTGGCCTGGGCCATCCCGCTGACCCACGGCGGCCGCCCGCCGCCGTAGGGGACGTAGTACTCCCAGGCCAGGCCGCCCGCGCGCTCGGCGGCGAGCGGCAGCAGCTCGTCGAGCATGACGGCGAGGCGGGTGTTCTCGCGCGCGCCCCAGAGCCCGTTGAGCTTGCCGAAGTTGCCGAGCACCTGGAGCTGGAGGCCGGCGCCGGGGTAGTACTGCCAGACCAGCTCGGAGCCCGCGAACTCGACCCGCCGGCCGGAGGCGAGCAGCGGCCCGGTGCGCCACCACTCGAGGTTGCGCTCGAGGGTCAGCCACAGCGGGTGCAGCCGGGTCGGCGTGAGCTGGCGGCGTGCGGCGATGTCGTCGACGATGCGGACGACCGACCGCATGATCGTCTCGCGCGCGCCGGAGAGCCCACGTGTCTGGCGCTTGACGTCCTCGTACACGGCGCGCCGGGCGGCGTAGTCCTCGGGGGTTATCCGGGCGGCGTCGCGCAGCCGCTTGAGCTCGCCGATGACCGTGCGCCGCTTCTTCTTGGCCGCCGCCGCCCGCGCGGGACGAGCGGTCGCCGGCGCTGCGATGTCGCGCGCCGGCAGCGCGCGGTCGTCACGCGCGCGGACCTTGCCGTCCTTGCCCAGCACGAGCACGTCGTCGGCGGCCGCGGGCGCGGCGCACAGCAGGGCGGCGAGCAGGGCAAGGCAAAGGCTTCGTGCAAGCGGCATGAATCCCAAGACCCCGATGCTAGGCTCGAAGTTGCGGCGAGGTTGGCGCTGCAACCCTCATTTCGGTCATGCACCTCCGGACCCTCGCAGCTCTTCTTCTCGCTCTCGTCGCCGTCGGCTGCGGCGGTGGTGACGCCGCCGACTCGGACACCGACGTCGACCAGCTCCTGCAGGAGACCTTCGCCGGCGGCAAGGCGATCGAGTCCGGCCGCATCAACCTCGGCCTCGACATCGCGTCCCGCGGCGGCAAGGCGAGCGAGCCGCTGACCATCAAGCTCTCCGGCCCCTTCGAGAGCCAGGGTGAGGCGCGGCTCCCGCTGCTCGACATCGACGCGTCGCTCGAGGGCGGCGGCCAGAGCCTGGCCGGTGGCGTGACGACCACGGCCGACGAGGCCTTCGTCACCATCGGCGGCACGGCCTACGAGATCGCCGGCCCGGTCTACCAGCAGTTCAAGGCGGGCTACGAGCAGTCGGCCAAGGATGCGTCCGGCGAGAAGGACCAGTCGCTGGCCTCGCTCGGCATCGACCCGCGGCGCTGGCTCACCAACGCGCGCAACGCGGGCGAGTCCAAGGTCGGCGACACCGACACGATCAAGATCACCGGCGACGTCGACGTGCCCAAGCTGCTCGACGACGTCAACGGCGCGCTCGAGCAGGTCCGCGCGCTCGGCGTCCAGGGGGCCGATCAGATCCCCGAGCGGCTGACCGAGGAGGAGAAGCGCCAGACCGCCGAGGCGATCGACGACCTGAACGTGGAGATCCACACGGGCGCGGAGGACCGCATCCTGCGCCGCATCGTCATCGCCATGGGGCTCACCGCGCCGGAGGGCTCGGCGCAGGGCGCCGACTCGGTCGACGTGCGGTTCGACCTCCAGCTCCAGGAGGTCAACGAGGACCAGAAGATCGAGCCGCCTGGCGACGCGCGGCCGTTCGACGAGCTGCTCGAGCAGGTCGAGGGCTTCGGCTTCGACCTCGGTCAGCTCGGCGCCGGCGGCGGCGGCCCCGGCGGCGGCGGCGGTTCAGGTGCGGGCGAGGCGAACGTGGGGAAGTACTCGGAGTGCGTGCAGCAAGCCGGTGACGACAACGAGGCGGTCCGCAAGTGCGCGGATCTCCTGACGAACCCGTAGCCCATAATCCCGGCCCGTGACCCAGGCACGGGAGTCGTTCAACCTCCGGCGGTTCCTTTTCAGCGGGGAGGGCTGGCCGTACCTGCTCGTCCCGTTCATCGCCGTCGCGATCGTGCTCGAGTTCACACACGCGAGCGCGACGCTGATCTTCGTCACCTCGGCGCTCGGCGTCATCCCGACCGCTGCGCTCATGGGGCGCGCCACCGAGGAGCTCTCCGCGCGCTCGGGCCCCGGCATCGGCGGCTTCCTCAACGTCACCTTCGGCAATGCGCCGGAGCTGATCATCGCGTTCTTCGCGCTCAACGAGGGGCTCCAAGAGGTCGTCAAGGCCTCGCTGGTGGGCTCGATCCTGGGCAACATCCTGCTCGTCATGGGCGCCGCCATGCTGATCGGCGGCCGCAAGCGCGAGCGCCAGTTCTTCGACCGCACGGCGGCCAACACGCAGTCGCTGATGCTCCTGCTCGCGGCCGTCGCGCTCGTCATGCCGGCCATCTACGAGCTCGTGATCGGCGGCACGCTGCCGAGCCCGACCGAGGAGTCCCAGCAGTTCCCGTCCGAGCTCGAGCAGATGTCGTTCGCGGTCGCCATCCTCCTGCTCGCCTCGTACGGCGCCGGCCTGCTCTTCTCGCTGCGGACGCATCGGAACCTCTTCAACCCGTCGCATGACGCCGAGGACCACGGGGGCGAGCCGTGGTCGGTGCGCAAGGCGGTCACCGCCCTCGCCATCGCCGGCGTCGCGGTCGGCGTGATGTCGGAGATCCTCGTCGGGTCGATCACCGAGGCGTCCGAGTCGATCGGCCTGTCGCCGTTCTTCGTCGGCATCATCGTGGTCGCGGTGGTCGGCAACGCTGCCGAGCACTGGGTGGCGATCTACTTCGCGGCCAGGGACAAGATGGACCTGGCGGTCAACATCGCGATCGGCTCGAGCGCCCAGATCGCGCTGTTCGCGGCCCCCGTGCTCGTCCTGCTCTCCTTCGTCATCGGCCCGTTCCCGATGGCCCTCGTCTTCAACGGGCTCGAGCTCGGTGCGATCCTCATGGCCATCCTGATCGCGAACCAGGTCACGCAGGAGGGTGAGTCGACCTGGTTCGAAGGCCTCCAGCTGCTAGCTGTGTACGCGGTGCTGGGGCTGGTCTTCTACTTCGTATGAGCGTGACGTTCGCGTTCTTCACCGGGCCGGGTCCGTGGCTGGCGCTGGCGGGCGTCACGGTCGTCCTGCTCGCCGTCGACCTCAAGCTGTTCGCGCGCGAGCGCGAGCCGACGTTCCGCGAGGGCGCGATCTGGTCGATCGGCTGGCTCGTGGTCGCGCTGCTGGTCGCGCCGCTCGTGTGGGTGCTCTCGAACGCCGAGGACGCCGTCACCTACACGACGGTCTACTTCATCGAGCGCTCGCTGTCGCTCGACAACCTGTTCGTCTTCCTCCTGCTCTTCTCGTACTTCGGCGTGCCGGAGGAGCACCGCGCGAACCTGCTGTTCTGGGGCATCGTCGCCGCGCTGGCCCTGCGCGGCCTGGCGATCCTCGGCGGCGTCGCGCTGATCGAGCAGTTCCACTTCGTCATCTACATCCTCGGGGTGCTGCTCCTGGTGCTCGCGTGGCGGATCCTGCGCGGAGTCGAGGAGGGGGTGCACCCGGACAAGAACCTGATCGTGCGCGGGGTGCGCAAGGTCTTCCCGGTCTCGAGCGACTTCCACGGGCACCACTGGTTCACGAAGATCGACGGCAAGCGCTACGCGACGCCGGTCTTCGTCTGCCTGGCGGCGATCGTGGCGGCCGACATCGCCTTCGCGATCGACTCGATCCCGGCCGCCTTCGCCATCACGCGCGACTCGGTGCTGATCTGGATGGCGAACATCTTCGCCCTGCTCGGCCTGCGAGCCCTGTTCGTACTCGTCGAGGGCCTGATCCGCCGGTTCCGCTACCTCGACGAGACGATCGCGCTGGTGCTGGCGCTCGTGGCCGTCAAGCTGCTGATCGAGGACGTCTACAAGATCGGCCCGGTCGCGTCCCTGCTCATCGTCGCCGCCGCCTTCGCGGTCGGCATCACCGCCTCGCTCGTCGCCGACGCCCGCGACCCGGACATAGAGGCCAAGCGAGCCGAGCGCGCGGAGCGGACGACGGTCGAGCGCGAGCCCGAGCCCGCCGCCCGCGACTGATCCTGCCCTAGTGGTGTCCTGCCCCACTAGGTCAGGACGCTTCGAAGTTCGCGGAGCATCGGCCCCGGTTGCTCGAACACGTCGCCGTACGTGTACCGCCGAAACTGATCGCCGCGCGTACGCCTCACGCTCCCGGCGCCGGTCCAGCTCCCAGGCATGACGCGAGCTGTGGTAGCGATAGCCATCCAGTTCCACGGTCAGCCGCCGCTCCACCCAGCGGCAGTCGACGTACCGACCGCCGGCGGGCCGGTTGGTGACCGGCAGCGGCAGGCCCGCCTCGCGCAGCAGGCGGAGGAAGCGACGCTCGAGCACGCTCAGCGAGACGTGCTCGTCGCCGCGCAGCACGCGTCGGAGCTTGCTCGCCCCGCGGCTCCGCGGCCGACGAGCCATGACCAACTCCACCTCACTCGGCGCAGTTCCGTGCCGGATCCCCGCTTCGTGACACGCGCGTGCAAGGTCATGAACGGCCAGCACTGAGGAGAGGTCGACCAGCGTGCGCGCTGGGGTCGTGACCGGGATGCCTCTCCAAACTGCGGCATCGAGGGGATGGATGTGACGGCTGCGCCGGGTCTTGATGCCCGGGATGCGACGCTCGGTGGGTGCCGTCACCTCGGGCATTGAGGGAGGCGTGGTGAGGAGTCCCAGTAGGTGGGCGGCGGCACGTCCGCTCAACAGCGCGTTCGGCCCACAAGCCCAGACCGCCGCGAGGTACCGGGCCTCGACGCTCGGGGCCTGGTGACCGACTCGGTAGACGCCGCGGTGTTCGCGTAACAGCACTCCCGACTGGAGGCGGTGCCTGATCTCATCGAGCGTCAGGCCGGCGGCCAGGAGCTGCTGCCGCGTGACGACGCCGTGCGATGAGCCCGCGAGCCGCGCCAGTTCCAGCGTTGGCGTCCTGTCCTGGTGGGGCATCGCCCCACTTAGGCAGGACGCTTGGAAACTACGCGGCTACGCGGACGCGGATGCCGACGAGGGTGAGGAGGGCCGCGACCGAGAGCGCTCCGAGGCCGGCGATGAGGGCGCTCCAGCCGGCGGTGTCGAGGAAGTCGACCTGCGCGCCGGCCTTCACGCCGGCGTCGACGCCGCTCGAGGCGTCGGCGTTCATGACCACGATCGACCAGTTGCCGTCCTCGACGTCCCAGGTGAGGGTCTGGCGGCCGGGGCCCTGCGAGGACGCGGCCCAGAAGTCCTGGGCGCCGGGCTTCGCGGGCTTGCGGTCGCCGGCGATGCGGCGGTAGTCGGCGCGGAAGGGCGAGTACCCGATGTCGGTGACGAGCTCGTGGCCGGCGCCGCGCAGGTAGCGCTCGACGTCGGTGGTGGGCGCCACGCCGACGAAGACCGGCTTGCCGGCGTTCGCGTCGACCGTGAGGCGGAGCTTGCCGAAGCGATCGCGGTCGAGGATCCAATCGCCGCCGTCGACGTCGACGTCGAGGTTGTCGGTGGAGAGTGCGTAGGTGTTGGTGGCGAAGCGTTCGCTGCGCGTGTTGAGGTAGCCGTGCTCGTCGGTCTTGGAATCGCCCCACAGCAGGAGGCCCCCGGCGACGAGCAGGCCGAGCGAGAGCAGGCCGGCGAGGCCGGCCGCGACCATGGCTGCGATTCGGGTGGGCATGGCAGGAGCGTGCCAGCGCCCGGGCCGCCCCGCCGCCGGGCCACCATGCGTCCGCGGGTGAGGCCTACCGCACGAAGGCCCGGCGGATCTTCCCCATCCGCATCCGCTGCGGATGGTCCCCGACCGCGATGCGGGCGACCTCCGTGCCGGTCCGGTAGGAGATCACCGAGACCGCGTCGTCGCCGCTCACCGAGACGAAGCAGCGCTTGCCGTCGCCGCTGTTGGTCGACCAGTACGGCTTCTCGCCGACCGGCACGATCTTGTACTTGAACGATCGCCGCCACACGATCGCCGCGTAGTCCGACATCGTCCCCGCCACGCACAGCTTCGACCCCGTCGGGTTCATGGCCAGGCCGTGGTGCGCGGAGTCGAGCAGGTACTGCTCGCGCCGCAGCCGCTGCGCCTCCTCAGACAGCGGCAGCTGCGCCACTCGCAGCGCCCGGTCCTCGAGCAGGTCGTACTCGACGAAGCCGTGCAGGAACGAGAGCTGGAAGTAGACGTAGCGCTCGTCGGGGGTAAGCGCCATCGGCCGCACCGCGGCGCTCATGTTCGGGTAGCCGGCCTCGGCCAGCTTGTCGCCCATGTCGATCCGGCGCAGGACCTGCAGCGTCGCCGCATCGACCACCTGGAACCAGCGGTCGCCCTTCGTGTCGTCGAGCAGCGGGTCGTCGAGCGGCGTGAAGACGGAGCCGATGCTGGCGTGGAAGATGAGCTTCCCGTCGCGCGAGTAGTTGTTCTCGTGCGGCTGGTCGCCCGACGCGAACTCGCCGACGATGCGCCCGAGCCGCGTGTCGATCACGTGCACCTTGCGCGCCGTCGAGGCCGAGACGAGCAGCCGGCGCCCGTCCGGCGAGATCGCCATGTGATCGGAGCGGTAGCCCTCGATCTTCACGCGCCAGACGATCCGGCCGTCGCGCAGGCTGATCGCCACCACGTCGGCGAGGCTCGGCCGGGAGACGAACACGAGCCGGCCGTTCTTGGAGGTGAAGGCGTCGTCGACGTACTGGTCGTGGCCCTCGCCGACGAGCTGGCGGATGCCGAGGAAGTAGCCGTAGGCGGCCGGGTCGGACTGGATCTCGGCCATCCGCTGCTCGATGTCCGGGATGATGTTCAGCCGCTTGAGCCGCGTGTAGCGCTTCGGGTCGATGACGTCCGCCGTCCCGTCCCAGTTGTTGGCGACGACCAGGACGGGACGGGTCTTCTTCTTGGCCGCGACGGCGGGGGCGGGCGCGGCGAGCAGGGCGACGACGGCGAGGCTCCAGGCCAAGATGCGCATCGCACCCTTTTAGCGCACTATGCGAGCTGCTCGCGCAGCTTCGCCCGGCGACCGGGCCACAGGCGGTCGCCGAGCAGGGCGAGCGCCGCGGGCGCCATGAACAGGCGCACGAGCGTGACGTCGACCAGGACCGCGGTCGCGAGGCCGAGGCCGGTCATCTTGATCACGGGGTCGGGGTCGGTCGCGAAGCCCATGAAGACGGCGATCATGATCCCGCCCGCCGCGGTGATGATCCGGCGCGTCCCCGCCGAGGCCGCCGCGATCGCGGCCCGGTGGTCGGCATGGCGGTTCCACTCCTCGCGCACCCGCGAGAGGAGGAACACGTTGTAGTCGGTCGAGAGCCCGAACAGGATCGCGAACATGAACAGCGGCACGTACGGCACGACCGGCTGCTGCTCGACGCCGAGGAGCCCGGCGCCGGCCGACGTCTGGAAGGCCAGCGTCACGACCCCGTACGCGGCGGCGATCGACGCGAGGTTGAAGACCGCCGAGAGCACGGAGATCCGCCACGAGCGGAACGCCACCAGCAGCAGGAGCAGCGAGAGGCCCACGACCGCCGCCGCGAAGACCGGGATGCGGCCGGCGATCTTCTCGGCCTCGTCGCCGAAGCGCGCGGTGCGCCCGCCGACGTAGGCGCGTGCGCCGCTCTCGGGGATCGCGGTCTCGCGCAGGCGCTCGATCAGCGTCCGCGTGGCCTCGTCCTGCGGGCCGTGCCGCGGGACCACCGTGATGACCGCCGCGTCGCGCGCGTCGTTGACCACCGCCGGGGCGACCTCGGCCACCTCGGGATCGGCCGCGATGCGCCGCTCGAGCTGCTTCGCGGCGGCCGGCGGCCCGTCGACGGCGACCACCAGCGGCCCAGCGGCGCCGGGCCCGAAGCCCTCGGCCAGCCGGTCGTAGGCCACGCGCTGCGTCGCGTCGGGGCTCAGGTTGCGGTCGTCGGGCTGGCCCAGCTCGAGCCCCGCGGCCGGCGCGGCGAGCGCGACGGTCACGGCTCCGGCGCCCACGAGGGCGAGCCACGGCCGGCGCGTCGCCCACGGCGTGCGCGGCGGCCGCACGGTGCGCTCGCCGCGCGGGAGCATCCGCTCCCCGCCGCGCGCGAACCGCGCCGGCAGCAGCACGACGCACGTCACGGCGCACGCCAGCACGACGAGCCCGGCGGCGACCCCTGCCCGCCCGACGAACGGGATGCCGGTGACGAGCAGGCCGGAGATCGAGACCAGCACGATGCTCGCCGCCACCAGCGCCGAGTGGCCGGCGGTCGCGTTGGCCCGCCGCGCCGCCTCGAGCGGCGAGCGCCCGCGGCGCAGCTCCTCCTGCTGGCGCGCGGCCATCAGCAGGGCGTAGTCGATCCCGGCGCCGAGGCCGAGCATGCCGGCCAGGGTGGGGGCGAGGCCCGGGACGTCGGTGGCGGCGGCCAGCCAGACCAGCGCGGCGAAGCCGAAGCCGAGCCCGGCGAAGGCGGCGCCGAGCGCGTTGCGCGCGGCGCGGAAGTTGCGCAGGACCGCGATCAGCAGCAGCACGGCGATCGCCAGGCCGATCAACTCGCCGACCGGGAAGCCGCCGGTCGCCGACCCGTCGATCACCTCGCCCGAGAGCCCGGCGTCGAGCCCGGCGGTCGCCTTCTCGAGCCCCTCGCCGGCGGAGGCGCCGAGGTCGCTCGCCTCGCGGTCGTAGCTCACGGTGGCGAAGGCGGTCCCGCCGTCGTCGGAGACGCGCAGCGGTTCCACGGACGCCACGTGTGGCTGCTCGCGGATGCGGTCGAGCGCCCCGGAGATGGCCGGTCGGTGGAGCGGCGCCGCGAACACGACAGTCGCCTGCGTGCCGGCTTGCGCCGGGAAGCGGTCCTCCAGCAGATCCTGGGCGCGTTGCGCCTCGATGCCGGGGACGGAGAAATCGTCCTTGAACGAGCCGCCGAGCGTGAACGCGCTGCCGAGGGCGGCGACGAGGGCGAGGAGCACGGCGAGGGTGGCGGCGCGGGGACGCCGCCCGGTTATGAGAGCGATGCGTGAGAGCATGAGCGCGACAATAGCTAGACTCAGTCTAAATATCTACTATGGCTAGTTTCATACTGAGTGGTACGGTTGACCCCCAAGGTGGCCGGTCTCAGAGAACGCAAGAAGCGCGCGACGCGGGCCGCCATCCACGACGCCGGCATGCGGCTGTTCGCCGAGCAGGGCTTCGCTCGCACGACGGTCGACCAGATCGCCGAGGCCGCCGACGTCTCGCGCGCGACCGTCTTCACCTACTTCCCGACCAAGGAGGACATCGTCTTCGGCGACGCGCCGCTCGCCGTCGACGCGCTGGCCGAGGCGCTCCGCGACCGGCCGGCGATCCCCGCCGTGCGCGAGTGGCTCGGCGGGCTCGCGGGGTGGATCGAGCCGGACCTCGTGCTCCAGCTGCGGCTCATGCGCGAGGTGCCCGGCGTGGGCGCCCGGAGGCTCCGGCTCTATGGCGACTTCGAGCGGGTACTGGCCGACGCGCTCGAGCGGGAGCTCGGCGAGCGGCTGCCGGCCGAGCTGGCCGCGGCGTCGCTGCTCGCCGGGCTGCGGATCGTCGAGGACTCGGCGGCGGCGCGCATGGAGGCCGGCGGCGAGCTGGCAGAGGCGGAGATCGAAGCGCTGCTCGACGACGCCGTCCGCTTCGCCGAGGCGGGCATCGGCGCCATCTAGTGTCCCGATTCGTAAGTTCGGTCGCAGCCTGCGACCGAACTTACGAATCGCGACACTAGCCGAGCTCGCGCAGGCGCCGCTCGACCTCGGCCTCGACGTCCAGAGGCTCCTCGCCGCGCGCCACCCGCCGCGCGTTGGTGGCCTCGACCAGCGTGCGCACCTCCTCGCGCAGCTCTGGGTCGTCCGGGGCGGTGAGGGCCTGGTACTCGGCGTCGACGTCGAGCGGCGCCTCCCCGCGCGCGGCCCGGTGCACGTTGCGGGCCTCGAGCATCTGGCGGATCTCCGCCTCGCGCTCGGCCGGCGTCGCCTCGCGGCGGTCGAGCGCCATCCGGCCGCCGCCGATGTCGTCGTAGGAGCCGCCGCTGGTCACGAGCGCCCACAGCGCGGCCACCACGGCGACCCCGACCACCACGAAGAGGACGATCGCGAAGGCGTCCTGCATCCCCCGCATTGTCGTCCATCCGGCCAGTTGGTTGTTGTTCGCCGCCCAGGGTGCGGGTACCCTTGTCCTCAGCTGTTGACTGACCAGTCAATCTGGGAGCCGAAACCGTGGTGGACTTCACGCTTACCGACGAGCAGTTGGCGCTTCGAGAGATGGCGCACGACTTCGCCGAGAAGGAGATCCGGCCCGTCGCCTGGGAGTACGACCGGGAGGGCACGTGGCCGGAGGAGATCCTGCGCAAGGCCTGGGAGCTCGGCCTCATGAACGGCCACACGCCCGAGGAGTACGGCGGTCCCGGCCTGAGCTACCTCGAGGGCGCGATCGTCGAGGAGGAGCTGTCGTGGGGCTGCTCCGGCATCGGGACCTCGATCGGCGCCAACGGCCTCGCCACCGCGCCGCTCGCCCTCGCCGGCTCCGAGGAGCTCAAGAAGCAGTACCTCGGCATGATCTGCGAGGAGTACAAGCTCGCCTCGTTCTGCCTGACCGAGCCGGACGCCGGCTCCGACGTGAGCGGCATGCGCACCACCGCCGTGCGCAAGGGCGACAAGTACGTCATCAACGGCTCCAAGTGCTTCATCACCAACGGCGGCTACGCCGACTGGTACACGGTCTACGCGAAGACCGACAAGGAGGCCGGCCACCGCGGGATCTCCTGCTTCGTCGTCCCCCGTGACGAGACCGTCACGGTGGACAAGAAGGAGGACAAGATGGGCCAGCGGGCGTCCAACACCGCGACCATCACGTTCAACGACACCGAGATCCCCGTCGACCATTTGATCGGCGAGGAGAACAAGGGCTTCAAGATCGCGATGATGACCCTGGACCGCACGCGCCCCGGCGTGGCGGCCATGGCCACCGGCATCGCCCGCGCCGCCTTCGAGTTCGCCACCAACTACTCGAAGGAGCGCATCCAGTTCGGCGTGCCGATCGCCATGCACCAGGCGATCCAGTTCATGATCGCCGACATGGCGACGAAGGTGCACCTCTCGCGCCTGGCCACCTGGAACTCCGCCGTGCTGCTCGACCAGGGCCGTCGCAACACGCTCGAGTCCTCGCACGCCAAGCGCTTCGCCGCCGACGCCGCGATGGAGGTCGCGACCGACGCCGTGCAGGTCTACGGCGGCTACGGCTTCATCAAGGACTACCCGGTCGAGAAGCTGATGCGCGACGCGAAGATCATGCAGCTCTACGAGGGCACGTCGCAGATCCAGCGGCTCGTGATCGCGCGCGAGACGCTGCTGCCGCGGCGCATCGAAGAGCCCGCAGCGGCGTAGATCCGGACGGCGTCTGTGCTCCCCCGTTCGGGGGAGCACAGGTTCGTCTGCTCGGCGATGCCGCTCGCCCTGAACGCCGCGATCGAGGCGGCGCGCGCCGGCGAGCAGGGGCGCGGCTTCGCCGTCGTCGCCGAGGAGGTCCGCAAGCTGGCCGAGGAGTCACAGGGCGCCGCCGGCCAGATCTCCGCGCTCATCACCGAGATCCAGTCGGACACGACGCAGGTCGCCACGGTGGTCGACAGCGCGCGCCTGACCGAGGAAGGCGTCGAGACCGTCGGCCACACGCGCGAGGCGTTCGAGCGGATCGACGCCGCCGTCGAGGAGATGAGCGGCCGCGTGCGCGACATCGCCCAGGCGATCGCCGACATCGTCTCCCAGGCGCAGAGCGCCACGACCGAGATCGAGGGTGTCGCCGCGGTCGCCGAGCAGTCGTCCGCGTCGGCCGAGCAGGTGTCGGCCTCCACGCAGCAGACCTCGGCGTCCACGCAGGAGATCGCGGCGTCCGCTCAGCATTTCGCGAACACGGCCGAGGAGCTCAACCGCCTCGTGGCCACCTTCCGCCTGACCGTCTGAGGACCGCCGCTCAGCCCCGCACCGCCGAGCGGTGCGGGGCCGGTCCTGGCCACCGCGGTGCTCGAGCGGGAGATGGACGGTCATGCTCCGCTCGCCCGGCGAGGGCGTCCAGCGACGCCCGGCGGCAGACTGCGGTCGTTCCAATGACCGCCGCTCTCTTGCTCGCCCTCGCCAGCTCGCTCGCCTACGGCGCCGCCGACTTCCTCGGCGGCGTGGCCGCCCGAGGCGCCCACGTGCTGCGCGTCGTCGTCGTCGCCGCGCCGGCGAGCCTCCTCGTCGAGCTGCTGCTGTGGCCGGCGGTCGGGGCGAGCTTCCCCACCGGCGCCGTCACGTGGGGCGCCGCGTCAGGCCTTGCGTCGGCGGCGGCGTTCGCCCTGCTGTACCGCACCTTGGCCATCGGGCCCATGAGCGTCCTCTCGCCCGTGACCGCGCTCGTGTCGGCGGCGCTGCCGGTCACCGTCGGCCTCCTCGGCGGCGAGCGCCTCAGCGGGCTCGCCGTAGGCGGCATGGTGCTCGCCTTCGTGGCGATCGTGGTGGTCAGCGGCGGCACCGACACGCGTGCCGTCCGCCCGAGCCGGACGGCGCTCGTCCTGGCCTTCGGCGCCGGGGCGGCGATCGCGTTGCAGCTCGTCTGCCTCGACCAGGCACCGGACGACAGCGGCGTGGCACCGCTGATCGTCGGCCGCGCGGTGTCCTCCGCCGCCGTCCTCGGCGTTGCCTTCGCGCTGCGACGCCGCCTCGGCGATGCCCGGCCGAGCCTGCCGGCCTCCGCGGCCGCCGGTGCGCTCGATTCGCTCGCCAACTTCGCGTTCCTGCTCGCCGTCCGCGACGGCGACCTCGCCGTCGTCGCGGTGATCACCGCGCTCTACCCCGCCGGCACCGTCCTGCTCGCGCGCGCGGTGCTGGCCGAGCGTATCGGAACGTCGCAGCTCGCCGGACTCGGACTGGCCGCCGTGGCCGTCAGCCTCCTCGCCGTCGGGTGACGCCCCGAAGGGGGACGGTACGGGTCACCGCCTCCATTGACGGGAGGTTCCCCCATGGTTGGCGAGCCCCCGATCCCCGAAGCTGCTGCCATGACGCTTCCGCCCAACACCAGCCAGCGTGATCTCGTCCGCCTCGCCGTCCTTCTCTGTGGCGAGCGCACCAGCGCGAAGTACCGCCGGCCGGCCAAGGCCCAGAGCTAGCGGAAGCCGGTCGGCGCCGGGTTCGGCGCCAGCGGGCTGTCCGGTAGGCCGGGGGCCGGCGGGTCCGCGTTGTAGCCGCTCGGGGCCGTGTCGTTCGGCCCGTCCGGGTGGAACAGCGACGCCAGCAGCTGGATCTGCCTGCGGCCGACGTCGAGCTCGCCCATGCCGCCGCCGTAGACGGTCAGCCCGCGGTCCGCGACGGCTCCGTAGAGCTCGAAGAGCGACCGGAGATCGCCGACGCGGCAGGGCTTGATGTTGACCGCGGTCGGCTGGAGCGGGGTGGTGTCCAGGTTCTCGACCGTGTGGATGGGCGCGTCGTAGGAGATGCGGTGCGCGTGGTCGGCGAGCCGCGCGGTGACCTCGGGCAGGTCGTGGGCGTCCTCCAGCAGGGCGTCGGGGAAGGCTTCGATCGCTCGCTCGTACATGTCGAGCAGCCCGTCCGGGAGCTCCAGCCCGTACTGGCCCTTGAAGTCGACGATCTCGACGGCGCCGGTGGCCGCCACCTCGCGCATCAGCTCCGGCGTCCAGGCTGCCGTCACGTCTAGCTTGAAGCGCAGCGCCGGGTGGTGCTCGAGCCGGCGGGCGATCGGGTCGAAGGTGGGCGGGTCGCCCAGCCCGAGCGAGTTGACGAAGCGCAGCGGCTTCGGCTCACGCCCGACGACCTCGTGCAGCGGCCGGCCCGCCTGGTTGAGCGCGAGGTCGAGCGCCGCCGACTCGAAGCCCCAGTTCCGCCAGCGCCGCCCGACCTCGTAGCGCGGCGGCACGGGCCACTGGTCGAGCTGGGCGAGGTGGTCGCAGAACGACTCGAGCGTCCACTCGCCGGCCAGCGGCAGGACCGGCCCGGCGACGTGCAGCGTGTCGGCCTCGCCCTCGAACGGCGAGATGTCCTCGCCGAGGCCCTCGCCGCCCTGGCCGAGCAGCCGGATGCGGGTGGTGACGCGCTCGAAGCCGTAGCCCTGGCGTGCGGTCAGCCGGTCGAGCTCGTAGGAGTCGATCTGGAGTGGGAGATCCTTGATGCGGGTCCAGGCCATGTGGTGGCACATTAACTCGCGGCATCGAGGGAGG
Source organism: uncultured Solirubrobacteraceae bacterium (assembly GCA_963844405.1). Taxonomy (GTDB): domain Bacteria; phylum Actinomycetota; class Thermoleophilia; order Solirubrobacterales; family Solirubrobacteraceae; genus DASSUW01. The sequence goes on from CAWJNZ010000003.1 coordinate 203,769, forward strand.
CGAGATCGAGGCCTGCGCGGTTCGAGTGGTCGGTTGGCGGTCGAGTGCTCACTTAGTGGGCCTGAGGCGTATTAACTGAGCACTCGACCCTCGAGGGCCTCGATCCCACCTCCCTACAAGCGAGAAGTTCGCGCCCTCAGCAACCCATCGAGCGGCCGGGTGTTGAGCACATCCTCAGCCCGAGCCCCACCCCGCCGCGCCGTGTGCACCGACAGCGGCATGTTCCCGAAGCCCCGCACCGAGTGCGTATCGGTGGAGCAGACCACCCGCACCCCGGCCGCCAACGCGTCGCGGACGTGCTCGCCCCGCAGGTCGAGCCGGTCCGGGAGGCCGTTCACCTCCAGGGCGACACCCGTTTCGAGCGCGACCTCGTAGACGCGCTCGAGGTCGAGCGCGTTCTCGGGCCGGCGGTTGATGATCCGGCCCTTGGGGTGGCTCAGGCAGCGCACATACGGGGTGCCCAACGCGTCGACCACACGCTTCGTCAACTCGGCGCGCGGCATCCGCTGACCCCCGTGCACGCTGGCCTGGACCCAGTCGAGCTCGGCGAGGACGTCGTCGGGGAGGTCGAGCCGGCCGTCGGGCAGGATGTCGCACTCGATGCCGCGCAGGATGCGGAACGGCGCGAGGACCTCGTTGGCGGCGGCGATCTCCTCGCCCTGGCGGCGGACGTCGTCGGCCGTGAGGCCTCGCACGGCTCCGACGGCCGGGGTGTGGTCGCAGATCGCGACGTACTCGTAGCCGCGGTCGCGGGCGGCGCGGCCCATCTCCTCGACGCTCGCGCGCCCGTCCGACCACGTCGTGTGGCAGTGCAGGTCACCGCGGATGTCGGCGACCTCCACGAGCGGCGGCGGGTCGCCCCGGAACGGCCGCTCGCGCAGCTCCGGCGGGCACCACGGGATCCCGAGCGCCGCGTACAGCGTCTCCTCGTCGGGCGCGTCGGGCAGCGGCTCGAGCGCGGCGACGTAGGCCGGTGAGCCGGTGGCGCGCACCAGCGCGGTGCCGAGCCGCTCGCGCTCGGCCGTCACCAGCTCGACGGGCACGCCCTCGACCGTCACCCCCAGCGCCCGCTGCTCGTCCCGCTCGACCACGGCGACGATCTGGGGGAGGGCGGCGAAGCGTTCGAGTGCCGCCGGCGGGGCGACCACGGCGAGCCGCTCGCAGGCGTCGCGCCAGCGCCGGACGTCGCCCGCCGGCACGCCGCCGAGCGCGTCGGCGATGCCGCCGACCAGTTCCCACGCCCGGTTGAGCACCAGCCCGCGCGGCGGTCGCGGCTCGTCCTCCCGCGCGAGCGCCTCGAGGATCTTGACCTCGGTCTTCGGGCCGACGCCGGGCGCCGCCTGCAGGCGCCCGGCCGCCACCGCCGCGCGGAACTCGTCCGGCGTCGCCACGCCGAGCGCCCGCGCGATCTCCACCGACCGCCGCGCGCTCAGCCCGAGGTAGCGCCCGAGGCCGACGATCGCCGGCGAGAGCTCGCGCTCGAGCTCCGCCAGCTCCGCGATCTCGCCGGTCTCCACCAGCTCGCGCAGCCGCGCCTCGATCCCCGGGCCGATCCCGCGTAGCTCCCGCGCCCGGCCGGCCTTCACCAGCCCGGCCACGGGCACCGGCGCGGCCCGGATCATCTCGGCCGCACGGCGGTAGGCGCGCGGCATGTACGGGTTCGCGTCGGCGAGGTCGAGCAGCGACGCGAACGCCTCCAGGCGCTCGGCGATGTGGGCGTTGTCCACGGACCCGAGACAATCACGCCATGACGCTGTGGCGCTGTCCGGTGTGCGGTCAGACGTTCGTCACGCGCAACATGCCGCATTCGTGCCAGGTCGTCTCGCTCGACGCCTTCTTCGAAGGGGCTCCGCCGGAGCTGCGCGAGCTGTTCGACCGCTTCGTGGCCGCGGTGCCCGGGCCGGTCACCGTCAACGCGACGAAGTCCCGGATCACGCTGCAGACGCGGATGCGCTTCGCCGGCATCGACCGTCCGCGCAAGCGCTACCTGCTCGCCAACTTCGTGCTCACGCGGCCGCTCGAGAGCGAGCGCTTCGCGCGCGTGGAGCACGTCCCGCCGTACTACTACGTGCACCGCCTGCGGCTGTACGGGCCACAGGACGTCGACGCAGAGCTCGAGAGCTGGCTCGCCGAGGCCTACCAGGTCGGCGAGCAGCGCCACGTGGGCGACCCGCTCTGGGTCAAGCAGCGCCCGGAGTGATCCGCAGCAGGTCCCGCGTAGTACAACCTCGGCGCCGTGCAGAACGTGTACGCCATGCGGCCGGAGGTGCGCGCCGAGTACGCCGAGGTGCGCGAGCGGCTGACCGGCGACGCCGCGTTCCTCACCCGGCTCGAGCGGTTCTTCACCGAGCTGCGCGATCCGCTCGTCGCGCTCTACGGCGACGACCCGCGGTTCCCTGAGTCGTTCCGGGGGCTGCTCGACGCGATGGCGGCCACCGCCCGCGACCGCGACCCGGACCTGCGGCGGCTCGACCACGAGCGTGAGATCACGCCGGACTGGCTTCAGCGCGAGCAGGCGGTCGGCTACGTCTGCTACGTCGACCGCTTCGCCGGGACGCTCGCCCGCGTGCGCGATCGGCTGCCGTACCTGCGCGAGCTCGGCGTCAACTACCTGCACCTGATGCCGCTGCTCGCCTCCCGGCCGGAGCCCAACGACGGCGGCTACGCGGTGGCCGACTACGGGGCGGTCGAGCCGGCGCTCGGCACGATGGACGACCTGCGCGCGCTCGCCGCCGACCTGCGCGGGCACGGCATCGCGCTGTGCGTCGACGTCGTGCTCAACCACACCGCCCGCGAGCACGCGTGGGCACGCGCCGCCGTCGCGGGCGACGAGCGGCGGCTCGCGTACTACCGCACGTTCCCGGACCGCACCGAGCCCGACGAGTACGAGCGGACGCTGCCCGAGGTCTTCCCCGACATCGCGCCCGGCAACTTCACCTGGTTCCCGGAGCTCGGCCGCTGGGTGTGGACGACGTTCAACGAGTACCAGTGGGACCTCGACTACACCAACCCCGAGGTCTTCCGCGAGATGGCCGAGGTGATCCTGCGGCTCGCCGGCGTCGGCGTCGACGTCCTGCGGCTCGACGCCGTGCCGTTCCTGTGGAAGCGCAAGGGCACCGACTGCCAGAACCAGCCCGAGGTCCACCAGCTGCTGCAGGCGCTGCGCGCCGCCGCCCGGATCGCCGCGCCGGGGCTGGCCTTCAAGGCGGAGGCGATCGTCGCCCCCGCCGACCTCGTCACCTACCTCGGGACCGGCCCCCACGAGGGCAAGGAGTGCGACCTCGCCTACAACAACGTCCTGATGGCGCTGCTGTGGAGCTCGCTGGCCTCGAGCCGCGTGGCGCTCATGACGCACGTCCTCTCCGGCATGCCGGCGCTGCCGCCGGGCGCGGGGTGGGTGACCTACGTGCGCTGCCACGACGACATCGGGTGGACGATCACGCCCGAGGACGCCGCCGCCGTCGGCGAGGACGCGCGCCTCCACCGGCGCTTCCTGTCGGACTTCTACGCGGGCGACTTCCCGGGGAGCTTCGCCCGCGGGGCGCGCTTCCAGCAGGACCCGCAGTCCGGCGAGGCGCGGACGAGCGGCATGGCGGCCTCGCTCGCCGGGCTGGAGGCGGGCGACGAGCTGGCGGTCCGGCGCATCCTCCTGCTCTACGCCGTCGCCTTCGCCCACGGCGGGCTGCCGCTCATCTACATGGGCGACGAGATCGGGCTGCCCAACGACCGGGACTGGGCGGCGGACCCGCACCACCGCGACGACAACCGCTGGATGCATCGGCCGCCGATGGACTGGGCGGCCGCCGAGCGCCGCCACGAGCCCGGCTCTCCCGAGGCGGCGCTGTGGGACGGCCTGCGCGAGCTGATCGCGGCCCGGCGCGGCACACGCGCCACCCACGCGCAGGGGACCGGCGGGCCGCTGTGGACGGGCAGCGACCACGTCTACGGGCTCCTGCGCGAGTTCGCCGGGGAGCGGCTGCTCGTGCTCGCCAACTTCAGCGCCGACGAGCAGCGGGTCCCCGCCCAGATCGTCGACCGGCACGGCCTCGAGCACCCGGTGCAGGACGGGCACGTCGTGCTCGGCCCGTATCGGTTCGCCTGGATCCGCGGGTGAGCCGGTGCTCGGCCTGACGCGCGCGGGGATCTGGGTGCTGCTGGTGTTGGCGGCGGCCAAGGGTGTGTTCCTCTACTTCCTCCCTGGCTTGGCGGACACCGAGTACGCGTGCGCGATCAGGCCGCCGGTCAACGCGGCGTTCATCGGCGCGGGGTTCCTCGCCGGCACGCTCGCGACCGGGCTGGGTGCTCGCCTTCGCGACGCGCTGGCGCACCTTCTCGACGCTGCCGGAGCGCGACAGGTTGTAGGGTCGCCCCGCGACATGACGCTGTCGGAGGAGCTGGCGTACACCACGGTCGTCGAGCTGGCGCGACGCATCCGCGACCGTGAGTTGTCGCCCGTCGAAGTGCTCGAGGCGACGATCGAGCGCATCGAAGCGCGCAATCCGAGCCTGAACGCGCTCGTCTACCTCGGCTTCGACGATGCCCGTGCGGCGGCGAAGGAGGCCGAGGCGGCGGTCGGCGGCGACGCTGAGCCGGGGTTGCTGCACGGGGTGCCCGCGGCCATCAAGGACCTCTTCGACTTCAAGCCCGGCTGGCCGGCGACGTTCGGCGGCATCCCCGCGTTGCGCGACTTCAAGGTCGACGGCCATTGCGCCTTCGCCGAGCGGGCGGAGCGGGCCGGCGCGATCCTGGTCGGGAAGGGGAACAGCCCGGTGATGGGCTTCTGCGGCACCACGGACAACCCGCTGTTCGGACCGAGCCGCAACCCGTTCGACACGACGAAGAACACCGGCGGCTCGTCCGGCGGATGCGCGGCCGCGGTGGCCGACGGGCTGGTCACGTTCGCGGAGGGCACCGACGGCGGCGGGTCGATCCGCATCCCGGCCTCCTGGTGCGGCATCTACGGCTACAAGCAGTCGTTCGGCCGCGTCCCGTACATCGCACGGCCGAACGCGTTCAGCGGCACCGACCCCTTCCTGTTCGAGGGCCCGCTGACCCGCACGGTGGCCGACGCCGCCCTGGTGCTCAGCGCGATCGCCGGCTACGACGCGCGCGATCCCCTCTCCCTCGACGGACCGACCGACTTCACCGACGCCCCCGACCGCTCGATCGAGGGCATGCGGATCGCGTACACGCCGGACTACGACGTCTTCCCGATCGACCGTCGCGTCGCGGGCGTCGTCGCCGACGCCGTGCGCGTGTTCGAGGAGGCGGGCGCGCACGTCGAGGAGGTCGAGCTCGGGATCACGCGCGATCAGCAGGAGCTTTCGGATCTGTGGTGCCGGCTGATCATGCCGATCAACGTCGCGGGCATCGAGGGGCTCAAGGCCGCGGGCATCGACCTGCTCCGCGACCACTCCGACGACCTCCCGCCGCAGTACCGCACGTGCCTCGAGCGGGGGTACGGCCTCACGGCGCTCGACATCGCCAACGACCAGGCGATGCGCACCGAGGTCTTCGACTCCTTCCAGGGCGTCTTCGCCGACTACGACCTGCTGGTCGGGCCGACGCTCTGCGCCCTCCCGGTGGAGAACGCGACGGACGGCAGCATCACCGTCGGACCGAGCGAGGTGGAGGGCGTCGAGGTCGACCAGCTCATCGGCTGGTGCCCGACCTACCTCGTCAACTTCACCGGCCACCCGGCGGCGTCGATCCCCGCCGGCATGGCGGACGGCCTCCCGGTCGGGATGCAGATCGTCGGCCGCAGCTACGCCGACGCGGACGTGCTCGCCGCCAGCGCCGCGTTCGAGCGTCTCCGCCCGTGGCAGGACACGTACTCGATCCCGGCCGGCCGCGGCGTGTAGCGCCGTGTCCCGGGACGCCTCGCTCGATCTGGTCGACGAGGACCTTCGTGCCCTGCTCGCCGGCGTGACGGCCCTGATGGAGCAGGAGATCGCCGCCGCTCGGGGGGGTCCCGTGTTCGAGCGTCCCCCCTCCGCCGTGGAGGTCGACCGGGTCATCGGGGCCGATCGGGCGTTGCCGGCGGACGGCGAGAGCGTGGACGAGCTGCTCGCGGCGTGTGCGGCGGTTCTCGCGGCGGGACGGCGGACGACGCCGGCGTTCTTCGGCTACGTGCAGTCGCCGCCGGCGCCGGTCGGGGTGGCCGCGGACCTGCTGGCCTCGGCGGCCGACCAGAACCTGACGTCGTGGCGGTCGGGTCCGGCCGCCGCGGCCGTCGAGCACCAGACACTGCGCTGGCTGGGCGAGTTCGTGGGCTTCGATCCGGCGGCGACCGGGATCCTGGTGAGCGGCGGCTCTGCCGCCAACCTGACCGCGCTGCTCGTCGCCATCCGCGCGGTGACGGGCCCGGACGACGACCGCCGCGCGATGCGGGTCTATGCGTCGGCCGACACGCACTTCTCCGTCGCCAAGGCGACGGCCGCACTGGGCGTCGGGCTCGCGCCGGTCGCCGTCGACGATGACCGCCGGCTCGACCCGGAGGCGCTGCGACGCGCGATCGCCTCCGATCGTGCCGCCGGCCTGGTGCCGGTCTGCGTCGTCGCCAACGCCGGCACGACGTCGACCGGGGCGGTCGACCCGCTCGACGCGGTGGCCACCGTCGCGGCCGACGCGGGCGTCTGGCTGCACGTCGACGGCGCGTACGGGGCGCCCGCGGCGGCGGACCCAGCCTGCCGCCATCTCTTCGCCGGCATGGACCGCGGCGACTCCCTGTGCATCGACGCGCACAAGTGGCTGTACGCGCCGGTCGACTGCAGCGCGCTGCTGCTGCACGACGCGACGGGCACGGCGCGGGCGTTCGGCGCCGGTGCCGACGACTACGTGCGCATCCTCGCGACCCAACCGGCGGAGACGTTCGCCTTCTGGGAGCACGGGCTGGAGCTCAGCCGCCGCTTCCGGGCGCTCAAGCTGTGGGCGACGCTGCGCTTCCACGGCGCGCGCAAGCTCGCGGCCGCGATCGGGGAGGACGTCCGCCTCGCCGCGCACCTCGCCGAGCTGATCGCGGACGCGGAGGACTTCGAGCTCCTCGCCGGCCCCGGGCTGAGCATCTGCTGCTTCCGGCACGCCCCGCCGCACCTCGACGAGCTCGATGCGCACAACGAGCGGATCCTGCAGGCGCTGCAGCGCGACGGTCGCGTCTACCTGTCGAACGCGACCGTCGACGGGCGCTTCGCCCTCCGCGCCTGCATCACCAACTTCCGCACCACGCGGGCGGACGTCGAGCGCGTGCTCACGGTCGTTCGCGAGCTCGCGGGCTGACTGGACCTTCGGACTTCTCCATTTCCGCCCTGGCCGCGATGAACCCCATGCATCAGGAGCGCTGAGATCATGGCTACCTCCAAGCTTGGATAAGGTCCAGGAAGTGAATTCTGACCCGAGGGAGATCCTTCGTCGAAGCGGTCTTCGCGTCACGGCCCAGCGCCTGGCAGTGCTCCGGGCGGTCTCCGATGCACCGCACGCGACAGCCGACGTGGTGGCCGGGACGGTCAGGGGAGAGATCGGCTCGATCTCGATCCAGGCGGTCTACGACGCCCTTGCGACCCTGACGGAGAAGGGCCTCCTGCGGCGCATCCAGCCGGCCGGCTCGCCGGCGCGCTACGAGAACCGCGTGGGGGACAACCACCACCACGTCATCTGTCGGGTCTGCGACCGGATGGTCGACGTCGACTGTGCCGTCGGCGACCCGCCGTGCCTGACCGCCGTGGAGGACTTCGGCTACCAGATCGACGAGGCCGAGGTCATCTACTGGGGCCGGTGCCCGGAGTGTGTCGCCGCAACTGAGAGAAAGGAATGACGTGACCGAGAGCGTCAGCGAAAGCGAAAACCCAGCCATCGAGAGCCCGACGCCGAAGACGAACGGCCGGCCCCACACGAACGCGGACTGGTGGCCGAATCAGCTCGACCTGAGCGTGCTGCACCTGCACACGTCCCTCTCCAACCCGCTGGGCGAGGACTTCGACTACGCCGAGGCGTTCAAGAGCCTCGACCTCGAGGCGCTGAGGCGGGACCTCATCGAGCTGATGAGGACGTCGCAGGACTGGTGGCCGGCGGACTACGGCCACTACGGGCCGCTCTTCATCCGCATGAGCTGGCATGCCGCGGGCACCTACCGCATCGCCGACGGCCGGGGCGGCGGCGGCCAGGGTGCCCAGCGCTTCGCCCCACTCAACAGCTGGCCCGACAACGCGAGCCTGGACAAGGCGCGGCGGCTCCTGTGGCCGCTCAAGCAGAAGTACGGCCAGAAGCTCTCGTGGGCGGATCTCCTGGTCTACACCGGCAACGTCGCCATGGAGTCGATGGGCTTCAAGACGTTCGGCTTCGGCTTCGGACGCGCGGATATCTGGGAGCCCGAGGAGATCTTCTGGGGCCCCGAGGACACGTGGCTCGGTGACGAGCGCTACAGCGACGAGCGAGAGCTCTCGGGTCCGCTCGCGGCCGTGCAGATGGGCCTCATCTACGTGAACCCGGAAGGCCCCAACGGTGAGCCGGACCCGGTCGCCGCCGCGCGGGACATCCGGGAGACCTTCGCTCGCATGGCCATGAACGACGAGGAGACCGTCGCGCTCATCGTCGGCGGTCACACGTTCGGCAAGACGCACGGCGCGGTCAGCCCCGACCACGTCGGTCCGGAGCCCGAGGGTGCGCCCCTCGAGCAGCAGGGCCTGGGCTGGCACAACAGCGTAAACGGCGGCAACGGCGGCCACACGATCACGAGCGGACTCGAGGGCGCGTGGACCAACGAGCCCGCGAAGTGGGACAACGGCTTCCTCTCGAACCTGTTCGAGTACGACTGGGAGTTGACGGAAAGCCCGGCCGGCGCGAAGCAGTGGACACCGAAGAACCCCGAGGCCGAGGGAACGGTGCCGGACGCCCACGATCCGTCGAAGCGCCACGCGCCGATGATGCTGACGACGGACCTGGCGCTGAAGCTGGACCCGGTCTACGAGCCGATCGCGCGGCGGTTCTACGAGAACCCCGACGCGCTCGCCGACGCGTTCGCGAAAGCGTGGTACAAGCTGCTCCACCGCGACATGGGCCCGGTCTCGCGCTACCTCGGCCCCTGGGTGCCGGAGCCGCAGCTGTGGCAGGACCCGGTGCCGCCGGTCGACCACGAGCTGATCGACGAGGCGGACATCGCGGCCCTCAAGGAGACGATCCTCGCCTCCGGCCTGCCCAGCTCACGGCTGGTCGCCACCGCCTGGTCGGCGGCGGCGTCGTTCCGCGGCACCGACATGCGCGGCGGGGCCAACGGGGCGCGAATCCGCCTGGAGCCGCAGAAGGACTGGGAGATCAACGAGCCGACGGAGCTGGCCGGGGCGCTGCAGACGCTCGAGAAGGTCCAGCAGGACTTCAACGGGTCGCAGTCCAACGGCAAGCGCGTCTCGCTCGCCGACGTGATCATCCTGGGCGGATGCGCGGCGGTCGAGCAGGCGGCGAAGGCGGCGGGGCACGACGTCACCGTCCCGTTCGCGCCCGGTCGCACGGACGCCTCGCAGGAGCAGACCGACGCCGACACGTTCTCCGTGCTCGAGCCCACCGTCGACGGCTTCCGTAACTACATCCGCCCGGGCGAGCGCTTCGTGCTGGCGCACGGCCTCCTGGAGCGCGCCTACATGTTGCGGTTGACGGCGCCCGAGATGACCGTCCTGATCGGCGGGCTGCGGGCGTTGGGAGCCAACGTCGACGGATCCCGGCACGGCGCCTTCACCGACCGGTCCGACGCGTTGACGAACGACTTCTTCGTGAACCTGCTCGACATGGACACGGAGTGGGCGCAGTCCGCCACCGAGCAGGTGTACGAGGGCCGCGATCGCCGCACCGGCGAGGTCAAGTGGACGGCCACCGCCGCCGACCTGGTCTTCGGCTCGCACTCCGTGCTGCGCGCGTACTCGGAGGTCTACGCGTCCGACGACGCGGACGCGAAGTTCGTCCGCGACTTCGTCGCCGCCTGGGACAAGGTCATGAGCCTGGACCGGTTCGACCTGCGCTGATCCGCTGCGGTCGGTGCCCGGGTCACGCGATCCGGGCACCGGCCCCGCACGGGTTCCCAGTACGCTCACGGACCCATGAGCGTCGCGCCGCGCCGGATCGTCACGGGCCATGATGCGTCGGGGAGGTCGGTCGTGCTCGCGGACGCGCCCACGCCGAAGACGCTGGACATCGGGACCGCCGCGTTCCACGAGATCTGGATCACCGATGAGACGCCGGTCGAGATCGCGGCAAGCGAGCCCGAGCCCACGGACCGCCCGGTGCGAACGCCGCCGCCCGCCGGCGGGGTGATGGTGCGGTTCACCGAGATGGCGCCGGGAGCCGAGTCGCCGATGCACCGCACGGAGACGGTCGACGTCGGCGTCGTGCTCGAGGGCGAGACGTGGCTCTTGCTCGACGACGGGTCAGAGACGCGCGTGGGGCCGGGTGACGCGGTCGTCCAGCGCGCGACCAACCACGCGTGGGCGAACCGGTCGGATCGCCCCGTCCGGATGATGTTCGTCCTGATCGACGGCGTCATCACCGACGAGCTGGGCGCAGCGGCCGGGCCGCTGGAGTTCTTCGACCAGGTCCTCGAATAGAGGCACCGTGGTCGAGCAGCCGTACTTCGACCAGTCAGGTGAGGCGTCGGACGCGCCCGGACGATTCGTCCACGTCGCAGACCTCGACCCGCTGATCCTGCTCCCGGGCCTCGAGTTCCGTCCCGTGACCACCGACACGGTGATGACGAACTTCGTCACCTTCGAGCCCGACGCCGTCGCCCCGGCGCACCACCACGCCGAACAGCAGATCGCGATCATCCTCTCCGGCGAGCTCACGTTCACCGTCGGGGCAGAGACCAGGGTCATGCACGCCGGGGACTGCGTCGTGATCCCACCGAACGTCGAGCACGGAGGCGTCGCGGGCCCGCAGGGCTGCGAAGCCGTGGACGTGTTCACGCCCCCGCGCGCCGGGATCGTCCGCCTCATGGCGGACTGACACCGAGGGATGCTGACGTGACCGAGGCCGACGCGACGCGACTTGCCGTCCTGATCGACTCGGACAACACGACGGCGAGCCTGACCACTGAGCTGCTGGAGGAGATCGCCAAGTACGGAACGCCGACGATCAAGCGTGCGTACGGCGACTGGACCACGCCGCGCCTGGTCGGCTGGAAGGAGGAGTTGCTGCGCCACGCGATCCAGCCGGTGCAGCAGTTCGCCTACACCCGCGGCAAGAACGCGACCGACTCGGCGCTGATCATCGACGCGATGGATCTGCTCTACGCGGGCAACCTGGAGGGGTTCGTCATCGTCTCCAGCGACAGCGACTTCACGCGGCTGGCGACGAGGTTGCGCGAATCGGGGATGACCGTGTACGGGCTCGGGCGCCGCAGCACACCTGCGCCGTTCGTCGCAGCGTGCGACCGGTTCATCTACCTCGACCTCCTCAGCCAGGAGCCGCAGGCGCCAGAGCAGCCGGCGTCAGAGGACGAGGAGCCGGCGCCGCCGCTGCCCAACCTCAAGCGGATCCTGTCGACGGCGATCAGCAGCACGTCCAAGGACGACGGCTGGTCCAACCTCGGCGAGGTCGGGTCCTACCTGATCAAGAGTCATGCGGCGTTCGATCCCCGCGACTACGGCCACACGAAGCTCGGTGAGATGGTGCGCGGCGAGTCCTACGTCGACGTCAAGGACGTGCCCGGGCCGACCGGGCTCAGCCAGCTGTGGGTGCGGCTCAAGCCGACGGCTCGCAAGAGCGCACGAAGTCGCTAGTCCGGCCGTCGTCTCCCGCGCGCCCACCTCTTCGGGACGCGGTGCTGGCGGGCTGTGCAGATGCGTCTGGGCGACGACGTGCCGGAGTCGGGTTCGCCTGCCCGAAACGCCCGATCCTTCACGACGCTCGTCATCACGCTGATCGATGGCGCGCAGCTGCGCGTGACAGCGGCCTCGTTCACGACGTCGCGATCCTGATTCCTCAGGGGTCGGCCCCACGTCGACCGCGGGTTGCAGAGACGTTCAGGCGCACGTAGTCCAAGGGGAGTCGGACCCGCTCCACGACGGCGGCGGCGAACTGCTCGCGTCGCTCCGCGGGCAGGCGAGCGAGATGAGCGGGCAGGATCGACGTTCGCACGAAGGCAGCAACGTCTTCGGGATACGTCGGCCGCTCCTCTAACCAGCAGCAGATCGACGCGAAGCCGGCCCGCTGCAAGCGTCGCTCTGTCGCCTCCGGCCCGGCGAAGACCCACGGCGACCAGCCAACCAGCTCGGGAGCGATCTCGCGCGCGACCGCTTCGATCACCTCGCACACGCGATCGATGTTGCCCCGCCCTCCACACTGGACTTCAAGCACGCCGCCAGGGCGCAGCACCCGCGCAAGTCGCTCCCACAGACGATCGTGGTCGCCCACCCAATGGAGCGCGGCAGTCGAAACGATCGCGTCGACGGTCTCCTCGAGATCGAGGTCGAGCACGTCCTGACACCACACCGACGCGCGGTCGCCGAGCCGCTCGCGAGCCAGCGCGACCATGTCCGCCGACGCGTCGAGCGCCAGCACTCGACCGCGTGGCACGAAAGCCAGCAGCGCTTCCGTGACGCGCCCGGTTCCGCAGCCGACATCCAGCACCGTCGCGTCCGGGGCGATGCCCTGGACGCGTCCGAGCACGTCAGAGGCCCAGGCCTGCTGCGGCTCGCTCGAAACGTCGTACGTCCGCGCGTCCCACGGTGTACCCATCGGCCTTCAGGCTACGGCGTCCGGTTCCGTCGCCCCGGCACTATGGGCGCGTGACAGAGCGGCAACCTGCGATCTCTGTCGCGCCCGCCAACGAGGCGAGCTGGGAAGACCCGCAAGCCGTCTTCGGCACGCGGGGCGCAGCGTCCTGGTGCCAGTGCCAGCGGTACAAGCTGCGTCCGCAACGCCCGCGTGCCGTGGGAGGGCCGCGAGCAGGACAAGACCGACTCCAGCATCTGGGCGGTGACCTGCCTGTTCACCCGCGTGGGTTTTCGCAAGCGCGGCGTCAGTCGCGCTCTCGCGCGTGCCGCGGTGGACTTCGCCCGCGAGCGGGGAGCCCGGGCCATCGAGGCGTACCCGATGACGACGAAGGGTCGTGATGCGGATCGACTGTTGACGAGGCAGTAGCGGGTCGGCGCCTGTGGGACCGCTGACGTTCGGTGCGTGTTGGTATGCGCGAGGATGATGACGTGCCCGAGGCCGATGTCGACACCCTCCGCCAAACGCGCGGTTTGCTGCGCGCGATAATCGCGCCGTGCCAAGCCGCGCACAGGCGACGACGCGGGTGCCGGGCCGCATCGTCGAGGCGGAGGAGCTGTGGTACGACCCGCATCGCTGGCCCGCGTGGGTGGACGGGTTCGGCCACATCCAGCGGCTGGAGGGCGACTGGCCGAACCCCGGGTCCCGGCTCCTGTGGGCCTCGCCGCCGCGCGGGCGCGGGCTCGTCCAGGAGCACGTGACGGCGTACGAGCCGCGCAGCGGCCAGACGCGCCAGATCGAGGACGAGCGCCTCCAGGGCACCCAGACCGTGACCTTCGAGGTCGCCGACGCCGATCACGTGCAGGTCACGCTCACGCTCGAGTACGAGCTCAAGGGCGCCAACGCCCTCACGCCGCTCGTCGACCGCCTCTTCATCCGCCGCGAGCTCACCGACTCGCTGAAACGGACGCTCGCGCGATTCGGCCACGAGCGGCGTGCCGAGCTCTAGCCACCGGCTAACGTCCTCAAGATGTTCGTTTTCAAAGCAGGAGTCGTCGGCGCGGGGGTGATGGGCGGCGAGATCGCCCAGGTCATCGCCGCGGCGGGGATCCCGGTCGTGCTCAAGGACGTCGACCAGAAGTTCGTCGACGCTGGACTCACCAAAGCCCGCGAAGTGACCGAGGGCCAGGCGGCCAAGCTCGTCCAGAAGGGCAAGCTCGACGAAGCGGCCGCAAAGGCCCAGTCGGAGCAGACCCTCCAACTGATCACCGGCACCACGAGCTACGACGAGTTCGGCGACGTCGACTTCGTGATCGAGGCCGTCCCCGAGAAGATGGAGATCAAGCACGCGGTCTTCGCCGAGCTCGACGCCGCCACGCCCGGCCACGCCATCCTCGCCTCCAACACCTCCGGCCTCAGCATCACCGAGATCGGCGACGCCACCAACCGGCCCGACAAGGTCGTCGGCTTCCACTTCTTCTGGCCGGCGTCCTACATGCGCCTGATCGAGGTCATCGAGGGCGAGGACACCTCGCCGGAGACCGCGCAGGCCGCCGCCAACTTCGCCCAGGCGATCAAGAAGATGCCGGTCCGCTGCCACGAGTGCCCCGGCTTCGTGGTCAACCGCATCCTCGTCTCCACCGCCAGCGAGATCTGGCGCTACCAGGACGAGACGGGCATCGACGTCGAGGAGCTCGACGCGTTCATCACCGAGAAGGCGCAGATGCCGATGGGGCCGTTCCGCGTCGCCGACATGTCGGGCCTCGACACCGTCGTCAAGGTCGCGAAGGACATGCAGGAGGCCTACGGCGACCGCTTCTACGTCCACAAGGGGATGGAGGAGAGGGTCGAGCGCGGCGAGCTGGGCGCCAAGTCCGGAAAGGGCTTCTATGAGCACGCCTGAGACCACGACCAAGATCGACGAGAAGATCGCCGACCGCTTCCAGCTCAAGGCGCTGGTCGAGGCCTGCCTCGTGCTCGAGGAGGGCATCGCGGGGGTCCGGGACATCGACCTCGGGCTGATGATGGGCACCGGCATGGTCCCGGGCCCGTTCGCCCGCGCCGACTTCCGCGGGCTCGACGACGTCCTGCAGGCGCTCGAGCAGGCCGAGCAGGAGTGGGGCGAGGGCTTCGAGCCGCCGCTCGTCCTGCGCCGGCTCGTCGCGCAGGGCCGGCTCGGCGCCAAGAGCGGCCAGGGCTTCTACCCCTACCCGCAGCCCGAGCCCGGCTGGGAGAACGAGCCGGTCAAGCTCGACCGCCGCGGCGACACCGCGATCGTGTGGCTCGACAACCCGCCCGCCAACTCGCTGGCCCCCGCCGTCATCGAGGCGCTCGAGAAGGCGTGGAAGGAGATCGAGGGCAGCGCCAAGGCGATGATCGTCGCCAGCCCCAACCCCGCGCTCTTCTGCGCGGGCGCCGACATCAAGGCGTTCACGCAGATGGACGAGCAGGGCGGCAAGGACCTGCTCGACCGCGGCCACGCGCTGTTCCGCACCTGGGAGCGCTCCCGGGTGATGACGATCGCGGCCGTCAACGGGCTCGCGCTCGGCGGCGGCTGCGAGATCGCCATGGCGTGCGACGTCCGCCTCGCCGCCTACAGCGCCTCCTTCGGCCAGCCGGAGATCAACCTCGGCATCCTCCCCGGCTTCGGCGGCACCCAGCGGCTGCCGCGGCTGGTCGGCCCTGCCAAGGCGCTGGAGATGAACACGGTCGGCGAGCCGATCAGCGCCGAGGAGGCGTTCGAGTACGGCCTCGTCAACCGCCTGGTGGACGACCACGAGCTGTTCGACACCGCCCTCGCCTGGGCGCGCAAGTTCGCCGGCCAGGCGCCGATCGCGCTCGAGCAGATCAAGCAGGTCTCGCACGCCGGCGACCTCGACGAGGGCATCGAGGCCGAGAAGCGCGGGTTCGCGACCGCCTTCGGGTCCGAGGACGCGCGCGAGGGCATCGGCGCGTTCGTGCAGAAGCGCAAGCCGGAGTTCAAGGGCAAGTGAGCCGTGACCACGACCGCCTCGCCGAGCTCATCCGCTCGGCGGGGTCGGTCGTCGCCCTCACCGGGGCCGGCATCTCCGTCCCGTCCGGGATCCCGGACTTCCGCTCGCCCGGCAGCGGACTGTGGGAGAACGTCGACCCGATGGAGGTCGCCCACATCTCGGCCTGGCGGCGCGACCCCGAGGGCTTCTGGTCCTTCTACGGCCAGCGTTTCGCGACGCTGGAGGGCAAGCAGCCGAACCGCGCGCACCACGTGCTGGCCGAGCTCGAGATCCCCGTCATCACGCAGAACATCGACGGCCTGCACCACGCCGCCGGGTCTCAAGATGTGATCGAGGTCCACGGTTCGATCGCCAGCGCCTCGTGCCTGGCGTGCGGGGCGACGTACCCGCTCGCCGAGACCCGCCGGCGGCTGGAAGCCAGCGGCGTCCCGCGCTGCGACTGCGGCGAGCCGCTCAAGCCGGACGTCGTCCTGTTCGGCGAGCTGCTCGACGAGGCGGCCATGCACCGCGCCTCGGTCCTGGCCGGCAACGCCGACCTGATGCTCTGCATCGGCTCCTCGCTCGAGGTCTGGCCGGTCGCCGAGCTGCCCGAGATCACGCTCACCGGCGGCGGCAAGATCGCCATCGTCACCCGGAGCCTCACGCCCTACGACCACCGGGCCGCCGTTCGCCTGGACGGCGACGTGGTCGAAGAGCTCGAGGCCGTCCGCGCGCTACTCGCCTGAGGCGACCTGGCGCTCACGCAGCGCCGCCTCCAACCGGCCCAACACCACCTCCACCTCGTTGGCGTGCTCGTCGTCGAGCCCGCCCTGCAGGGCCGCCCGCGCGGCCCGCGCCACGGCCTCGCGCCGGTCGTCGAGCTCCTCGAGCCGATCCGCCATGCCGCCCTGCTCGCGCCACACCTCGAGCTCGGCAAGCCCCGCGTCGAGCGCGATCGCCAGCTGCAGCGCCGCCTCGCGCGTCCGCCCGTGGTCGAGGTCGCCCCGCGCCCGCAGGGCGAGCTCCTCGCAGGCCAGCGCGGCGTCGCGGCCGCTCAACAACGCGGCCAGCCGCTCCTGCGGCGAGAGGATCAGCGAGCGGGCGCTCGGCGGCGCCGGCAGCGGGAGCTCGCGCGCCGCCTCCCAGTCGCCCTCGGCGACCTGCTCGCCGGTGCCGTAGCCCACGCGGCACACCAGCGCGTGGGCGGGATCGGCGTCGGCCACCCACGGGTCGGCGCTGGCCACGCGATGGCCGGCGACCGCCTGGTTGAGCAGCAACAGCGCCTCGCCGGTCACCCGCGCCGCATCCGAACCGCAGGCGCGCTCGAGCCACGCGTCGGCGGCCTCCAATTCGCCCAGCGGCGCTGCGTCGATCACCGTCGCGCGCGTGAGCTCAACGCTCGACGGCCCAGGGTCGGCGCGGCGGGCGCGCCGGCGCAGCCGCCGCGGCGCGTCGAAGCCGCCGATCACCAGCACCTGGCGGACGTCGTCGCCGGCGTAGCGGCGTACGACGTAGCGCCCGGGGTCAGGTCCGAGCCGCCCCGGGAACTCCCACTGGACGAAGCCGAACCTCACTCGCCCTTGTGGGCGTGCGAGCCGCGGCGCGTGGGCACCGCGTACTTCGACGGCTTGCGTCGCACCGTCGGGTTGTCGATCTCGCCGAGGCGGTCGATCAGCTTGATCCACTGCTTGGGCTTGAGGACGGCGTTGACCTGCTTGGCCATCTTCGAGTTGGTGCCGTACAGCGGGCGCCAGCCGACGTGAATGTGGTCGTGATGGTCGCCCATCGCGAACGTGTTGTCGGTCCCCTCGAACTTCATCAGGGAGATGATCTGGTCCGGCTTCATCGTGCCCTGGAGGGTGAGCAGGCGCTGGATCGTCAGCTCGGTGATCGAGCCGCCCCCCTGGGTGGCGGGCGAGATCGTGATGCCGTTGATCGCGGCGATGTCGACCGCGTTGCCCGACGAGTGGTGCGAGACGTTGCCGGACGACGTGTAGAAGCCGTGGCCGCACCTGAGCGACGTGACCGTCGGCCGCAGGCCGGAGGCGGCGAGGAACTCGAGCGTCGCCAGCACGCGGCGGTCGATCTGCCCGGTCAGGACGTCCTGTTCGCCGCAGTCGTAGATGTCGATGCGCGGGTTGTCGAGCACGCGGCGGATCAGCGCCTCCTTGCTCATCAGGAGGATCTGGCCGATCGACGGGTTCGCGGCGTCGCGCCCGAAGAACGGGTTCTTGCCCGCGGCCCGGTAGATGGCGGTCGACTCGAGCAGCTTCCAGCCGTCGAGGATCGGCTTCGGGTCGATCCGCGGGGCGCCGCGACCGGCCGGCCGGACCTCGAAGCGCAGGTACGGCGCCCGGCGGCCATGCTTCTCGCTCAGGCGGCCGAGGATGGTGCCGGCCACCACGCGCGAGCCGGGGCGCAGCTTCTTGAGCTGGATGTCCTCGCGGCCGAGGCCGAAGACGCGGCGGAAGTAGCCCGCGAAGGTCTCCTCGCCGTCGATCCTGCCGGTGCGCTCGAACTCCTGCTGGGCGCCGCCGGCGGCCGAGGCGTTGGGACGGGCCGGGTTCGCGAACAGCCGCTGCTTGCCGACCTCCGGGGCCGTCTTCTCGACGTCCGGGGCGGCCTTCTCGGCGAGCTTGCGCTTGGGCGCCTTGCGCGCCGGCGCGTCGGTGCTCGAGGCGGGGGCCTGCGGGGCGGCGTCGCGCGTCGGCAGCGCGAGATCCTCGCGCGTGATCTTCTGCGGCTTCGGCGCCGGGTAGCGGCGCATGACCTTGCCGAGGTTCCCGTAGGTGTACGTGTTGCCGTAGACGTCCTGCAGCATCACGTAGTTGCCGAGGCGCTTGTTGTGGCCGACGCGGACGATCCTGCCGTCGTTGACGGCGACCACGGGCGCGCGCTCGCGCGAGAAGAGGCGGATCCCGCGGCGGCCGGTCGACTCGACGACCATCGCGGCGTTGCCGTCGCGCACCTGCTTGCCGCGCGCCTTGAGCTGGCCGGCGTAGGTGGACTTGGCCTGGATCGGGAAGCGGCCCTGCGTGAGCCCGGTGAGCGAGCCGACGAGGTTCGACGGCAGGCCGCCGATGACCTGCGCCCGCAGCAGCACGGACTCGACGTACCAGTCGGCGTGGTTGTAGGCCCAGATCGCCGCGCGGATGTCGGTGTCCGCGCCGGCGGCCCGCAGGTAGCGGGCGGCGGCGAAGATGGCGTCGACCGGGTTGTACGGATCCTGGACGCCGTCGCCGTTGGCGTCGACGCCGTAGGCCCGCCACGTCGAGGGCATGAACTGCATCCACCCGAGCGCGCCCGCGGAGCTCACGTTGAGGTTGCGGCCGTAGTCGGTCTCGATCTCGTTGATCGCCGCGAGGATCTCCCAGCGGATGCCGTACTGGATGCCGGCGGCCTGGTAGATCGGGAGCAGGAAGGGCGGGATCCGGAACTTGTCGATGAAGAAGTTCGGGACGCCGATGCGGGCCGGGCCCGGCGTCGAGTACGAGAAGGTCGGGTTGACGGCGTTCGGCGAGCCGTCGGGGTTCTGACCACGCTTGGCGACGTCCTCGACCACGTCCACGGCCTTGTCGCGCGCGCGACGTGTCGTGGAGCGCTTGCCGTCCGAGCGGTTGACGGAGTTCTCCTCGACCGAGGGGAGCGGCACCTTGGTCGCGCCGTCGCCCTTGCCGACGGTGACGCCGCCGCCTCCGCTGCCCCCGCCGGAGCTGCCGCCGCCGACCTGTTCGTTGATCGACTGGACCGGATCGGGCACCGGCGCGTCGACCTGCGGGACCTTGACCTCAGGCGTCTCCACGGGCGGGAGCGTCGGCACGGGCGTCGGTGTCTCCACCGGGCCGAGGTCGACGATCTCCTGCACGGGCCCCGGGAGCTCCGGAAGCGCCGACGCCGAGACCGCGCCGCCGGACGGCACGTCGACCGTCAGCACCATGGTCTCGCCCGACACGAGCGTGACCTGCACGCGGTGCAGGGCGGCGTTTGCGGACGCCACGAGGACCACCGCGTATAAGGCGGCAGCGGCGGTGGCGATCGTCAGCAGCTTGCGGCTCGTCATCCCCGGTACGGGTCCCCTCCCGCGGCGCCGACACGTCCTCGCGATCCTGCGAGCGCCGGGCGCGGAACCCAATCAAGTTGTTGTGAGGCTAGCGTTCCCATGGTGCGTTGTGCAATCTCGAACGGTTCTTCGAGCCATCTCTTGCGGTATTTGGCCCGAGCTCCATGAAGGCGGCTTAAGCCTCAGGGTGGACTTCAGCCTTAGATCCTTGTGTGGGCGGGTTCTGCGCTAGCGTCCCCGCGACCCTACCTCGGACTCCGGAGACACCATGGAAGACGACACCCAGAGCGGGCTGCGCGACCGCATCGCCCGCCAGGGCGAGGACGCGCTCGGGAAGATCGCCCAGGAGCTGCTCGAGAACTCGCTCGTGAACTCGGCGATCGCGAAGGCGTTCGAGGCGCGCGAGCGCGCCGTCCAGGCGCAGGAGACGGCGATGGGGGCGCTCAACATCCCGTCGGCGGCCGACGTCGAGCGGCTCACGCGCCGCCTGCGGTCGGTGTCGCAGCGCATGGAGGGGATCGAGGAGGCCGTCGACCGGCTCGACCAGCGGCTGGCCGGGATGAGCCAGAGCGCCGGGCTCGACGAGCGCCTGGCGGCGATCGAAGGGCAGCTCTCGAAGCTGGTCATGGAGATCTCGCACCTGTCGAACGCGCTCGACGCCGCGCCGCAGGCGCCGCCGCGCGAGCAGGAGCGGCTGAAGGTCGACGAGCCGCCGCCGGCGCCGGCGAAGCCGAAGGGCAAGCCCGCCAAGGGCAAGAAGAGCTAGCTGAGCGCAGCGGCCGCGACGCGGCCGAGCTCGGCCTCGGCGTCCTCGTCGGGCTCCGTCACCGCGAGCACGCAGGCGGCGCGGGCGCCGTCCCGGGCGGCGACCGCGAAGACCGCGGCCGTCGAGAGGTCGAGCGCGACGGCGTCGGCGCCGGGCCGGCCGTTCAGGACGTCGGCCGTGACGACCGCGCCGACCACGGCGCCGTTGCCGGCCGCCCGCAGCGCGGCGAAGAGCTCGGGGTCGGGGGAGAGCGTGCCGGGGGCGCCGAGCGCGCGGCTCGCGCCGTCGTGGGCGAGGACCGACTCCGCGATGACGAGCGAGCCGGGCTCCGCGTCCACGAGCGTCGTGCAGGTTCCCGCGCGCACGAGCCGGCGCGCGCCGAGCGCGATCAGCTCCTCCACGACGAGCGCCGTGCTCGGGCCGCCGAGGCCGGTGCTCTGGATCGTCATCGGGGCGCCGTCGGCGGCGATCCCGGAATAGCCCCACAGCCCGCGGTTGTGGTTGAGCATCTTCGGCGCCTCGAGCAGCTTCTGGGCGAGCCGCAGCGCGCGGCCCGGGTCGCCGGGCAGCACCACGCGCTCGGCGACCTCTTCGTGTGGGCGCAGTACGGGCAGGCGCCTGAGAATAGAGTTGCCGCCATGGCCAAGAAGGACAAGAAGAAGAAGGACAAGCAGAAGGGCTCCGATGCAGCGGATGCCGTCGCGGCTGTCCGCAGCGCCGTCGAGCGCACGTTCCAGGCCACGACCGAAGGGGCATCCGGCCGGCGGCTGGTCGACGAGATCACGCACGCGGCCGCGCGCGTGCGCGAGACGGTCGACGACCTCAAGATCCTCGACGACGTGCGCGGGCTGCGCGCGGAGATCGAGTCGCTCGCCCGCCGCGTCGCCGCGCTCGAGATCGTCCAGCGCGGCGCCGCCGTCGCCGCGCCGTCGCGGCCCGCGCCGGCGAAGCGCACGACCGCCAAGCGCACGACGGCGAAGCGGTCGCCCTCGAAGCGCACGGCGGCGAAGCGGAAGCCCGCCAAGCGCTCCGCGTCGAAGCCGGCGGCCGCCAAGCCGGCCGCGTCGAAGCCGGCGGCGGCCAAGCCCTCGGCGTCGAAGCCGGCGGCGGCCAAGCCCTCGGCGTCGAAGCCGGCAGCCGCCAAGCGCTCCGCGTCGAAGCCGGCCGCCAAGCGTGCGCGGGCGAAGGCCAAGCCGCGCGCCAAGCGCGCCTCCTCCTGACCATGGGCGCCGAGTTCTCCTCGCCCAAGGAGTTCCGGACCGTGATGGACCGGGTCTTCTCGATGATGAGCGAGGACCCCGACATGGGCCCGAAGCTGCGCCACGCGGATGTCCCTCAACGCTTCGAGTTCACCGACTTCGACCTCGTGGTCAACATCCGCGCCGCCCAGGAGGGCGAGGACGGCAACCTGCACTGGGAGTGGTCGGACGACGTCGACTGGGAGCCGCAGGTCAAGATGGCGATGTCCTCGGAGACCGCCAATCGCTATTTCCAGGGGAAAGAGAACGTCGCGATGGCGCTCGCCCGCCGGCGCATCAAGTCCGGCGGCGACGTCAAGGCCGCCCTCAGCCTGATCCCGATCACGAAGCCGATCTATGCGCGCTACCGGGAGTTCCTCGAGAAGGAGTATCCGCACCTCGCGGTCTGAATGGTCCGACCGCGGATACGTCCGGTTGACACATCCAGGTTCCCGCGCTAGACCTTGCCGCACCCGAACCAGGCAATAGGCCGGGAAGTGGGCGGCTCTCGAGTCGCTCGCAAGGCGTCGCCCAACAACGAACGCCGCCGGCCGAGGCAGCGGGCCGCATTGCCCGCAAGCGGCGGGACCACGACCGCGGTCCCGCCGCTTTCATCTTCGGGGCCATGCCGGAACTGACCGTCTCCGAGGTAGCGCAGCAGGTCGACGTCTCACCGGCCACCCTCCGGAGGTGGGTGAAGGACGGGATCGTGCCGCTCGGCAACGGCCGCTGGACGCCCGCCGCCGTCGCCCACGCGCGCTTGATCGCCCGCCTGCGCGAGCGCGGCTATTCACTCGCCACCCTGCGCGACGCAGCGCGCTCCGGCCGGCTCGCCTACGGCTACCTGGAGGACCTGTTCCCGGTGCCGGCGCGCACTCGCACGCTCGACGAGGCGGCCGAGGAGACCGGCCTCGAGCCGGCGCTGATCGAGCGCATCTGGGCTGCCTCCGGGTTCTCGGCCGACTCGCTGGAGCGGATCGACGAGGAGGACATCCAGCTCCTGCGCTACCTCGCCGCCGTGCTCGAGGCCGGCTTCCCGCTCGTCGCCTTCCTCCAGCTCGTCCGCGTCTACGGCCAAGCGCTGGCGCAGATCGCCGACGCCGAGGTGAAGTTGTTCCACCTCTATGTCCACGAGCCGCTGATGCGCGACGGCGTGCCGGGGCTGGAGATCGCCGAGACGATGGAGGGCATCGCGGCCGAGCTGCTGCCGCTCGCGTCGCCGATCATGGACCGGGTGCACCAGCGGATGCTGCAGCACTTCGTCGGCCAGGACGTGGTCGGCCACCTCGAGCTCGAGGGCGCCGGCGAGGAGCTCGGGCGCCTGCGCGTGGCGATCGCCTTCGCCGACCTCGCCGGCTACACGCGCCTGACCGAGGAGGCGGGGGAGGAGGAGGCGCTCGACGTGGTCGAGCGCTTCGTCGAGTCCGTCGAGGTGACGCTGCCCGACGAGGCGCGCGTGGTGAAGACGATCGGCGACGAGGTGATGGTGGTCGGCAGCGACCCGGCCGCGCTCGTCGACTGGGCGGTCGGCTTCCAGCAGCTCAACGCCGGCGAGCGGCCGCTGCCGCGGATCGGCGTGCACGCCGGCGAGACGCTCTATCGCGACGGCGACTACTACGGGCGTGCCGTCAACCTCGCCGCGCGCGTCGGCGCCCGGGCGGCGGGCGGCGAGGTGCTGGTCACCGAGGCCGTCGTGGAGGCGGCCGGCTCGCACCTCGCGTTCGAGCCGATCGGCGAGGTCAAGCTCAAGGGCTTCAGCGAGGCCACCGAGCTCTACCTGGCGCGGGCGCGGCCATGATCGTCGTCCTCCTCTCGGGAGGGCGCGACTCCGTATGCCTGCTCGACCTGCTGGTGCAGCGGGGGGAGGCGGTGACCGCGCTGCACGTGAACTACGGCCTGCGGCCGGAGGCGGACGAGGACGAGGCGTTCTGCCGCGACCTCTGCGAGCGGCTCGGGGTGCCGCTGGTCGTCCATCGCGCCGGTCCGCCGGAGGGCAACGTCCAGGCGTGGGCGCGCGAGGTGCGCTATCGCGAGGCGGCCAAGTTGGGTCCGGTGGTGGCCACCGGCCACACGGCGACCGACCAGGTCGAGACGCTGCTCTACCGGCTGGCGTCGTCGCCCGGGCGGCGGGCGCTGCTCGGCATCCGCGAGCGGCCGGGGGTGATCCGGCCGGTGCTGGGCTGGACCCGCGAGCAGACCGCCGCCTACTGCCGCGAGCGCGGACTGGCGTGGCGCGAGGACGCGAGCAACGACAGCGACGCCTTCGCCCGCAACCGGGTCCGGCACGAGCTGCTCCCCGCCCTGCGGTCGCTGCACCCGGCGGCCGAGGCCAACATCCTGCGCACGCTCGAGACCCTGCGCGACGAGGCCGAGGTGCTCGATGCGCTGATCGACACCGACCCGAGCGTCGCGCGGATCGCCGCCCTGCCCCCGGCGCTGCGGCGGCTCACCGTCCAGGCGATCGCCGGCGAGCCGTCGGTCAGCGCGCGCACCGACGAGATCCTCGCCCTCGGCGCCCGCGGCGGCAGCGCGTCGCTCGATCTCGGCGGCGGGCTGCGCGCGGTCGTCGAGTACGGCCGCCTGCGGTTCGACCACGGGCCGCCGCCCCCGCCCGTCGCGACGACGCTGGCGGTGCCGGGGAGCGCCCCGTTCGGCGCCGGCCGCGTCACGTGCGAGCCCGCCGCCGACGGTCCGCTCGACGCCGACGTCCTGGCTGCCGAGCTCGAGGTCCGGCCGTGGCGACCGGGAGATCGCCTGAGCTCGAAGACGCTGCAGGACCTCTTCACCGACCGCAAGGTCCCGCGCGAGCGGCGCCACCAGCTGCCCGTCGTGCTCTCCGACGGCGAGATCGCGTGGGTGATCGACATCGTCGGCGAGCGCTTCCGCGCCACGGACTCGAGCGAGCGGCGCGTGCGACTCACCTGGGACGCCTAGACTGCGGCGCCCATGCTGCGCGACGAGCACATCGGCGAGGTCATCGTCCAGGCGGACGAGCTCCAGCACCGCATCAAGGAGCTGGCCGCCGAGGTCTCGCGCGACTACGCCGGCAAGGACCTGCTGCTGATCGGCGTCCTCAAGGGCGCCGTCTTCTTCCTGGCCGATCTCATGCGCCACCTGGACATGCACTGCGAGGTCGACTTCATGGCCGTCGCCTCCTACGGCTCCTCCACGGAGTCGTCGGGCGTCGTCCGGATCCTCAAGGACCTCGACGCCCCGCTGGAGGGCCGGCACGTCCTGATCGTCGAGGACATCGTCGACTCCGGCCTCACGCTGCAATACCTCATGCGGACGCTCGAGGCCCGCGGACCGGCCTCACTCGAGGTCTGCGCACTACTCACGAAGCCCGAACGGCGGCAGGTGGAGACGCCCGCACGCTACGTCGGCTTCGAGATCCCCGACAAGTTCGCCATCGGCTACGGGCTCGACTACGCCGAGCGCTACCGGAACCTTCCGTATGTTGCGGCCTTGACCGGAATTGCCGATTAGGAGATCCATAGGTAGTCGAACCACACTGACTTCCGGGTCCCCCAACCGTCCACTGGTAGCCTTGATCGACTTGTCCAGCAGGTTTTCCCACGCTCCCCGCCGGGTGCGCCCATGAGCCGATTCTTCAAGAGCGCGGCCTTCCCGATCATCATCGTCATCGTCCTGGCGTTCTTCGCGTCCAGGCTGATCTCGAACTCCGACCGGGCCGAGCCGACGACGTTCGGCGAGTTCCTTACGCAGATCGAGACCAAGGGCGAGATCAAGTCGGTCACGCTCGACACCAAGGACAACTCGGTCGAGGTCGTCCTGCCGACCGACAAGAAGTACGAGGTCGGCTTCCCGGACGCCTACGGCGACGTGCTGGTCAACCAGCTCAAGGCCGCCGAGGAGGCGCAGAACATCACGGCCTTCGACGTCAAGCCGGCGCGGTCCAACGTGATCCTGTCGCTCCTGACGTACGTGCTGCCGTTCCTGATCTTCATCGGGTTCTGGATCTTCCTCATGAACCAGGTCCAGGGCGGCGGGTCGAAGGTCATGTCCTTCGGCAAGTCGCGCGCCAAGCGGATGTCGGTCGACTCGCCGAAGATCACCTTCCGCGACGTGGCGGGCGCCGACGAGGCGGTCGAGGAGCTGCACGAGATCAAGGAGTTCCTCGAGAACCCCAAGAAGTTCCAGGCGTTGGGTGCCCGCATCCCGAAGGGCGTGCTGCTCTACGGGCCTCCGGGCACCGGCAAGACGCTGCTCGCGCGCGCGGTCGCGGGCGAGGCGGGCGTCCCGTTCTTCTCGATCTCCGGCTCGGACTTCGTGGAGATGTTCGTCGGCGTCGGCGCCTCGCGCGTGCGCGATCTGTTCGAGCAGGCCAAGCAGAACTCGCCCTGCATCATCTTCATGGACGAGATCGACGCGGTCGGGCGCCACCGCGGCGCCGGCCTCGGCGGCGGTCACGACGAGCGCGAGCAGACGCTCAATCAGCTGCTCGTCGAGATGGACGGCTTCGAGGCCAAGGACAACATCATCATGATCGCGGCCACCAACCGGCCCGACATCCTCGATCCCGCCCTGCTCCGCCCCGGCCGCTTCGACCGCCAGATCACCGTCGACCGGCCCGACCGTGCCGGCCGCCGCAAGATCCTCGAGGTCCACACGCGCGGCAAGCCGCTCGCGAAGATCATCGAGCTCGACGCGCTCGCCGGCCAGACCCCCGGCTTCACCGGCGCCGACCTCGCCAACTTGGTCAACGAGGCCGCGCTCCTCGCCGCCCGCACGGGCAAGAAGGAGATCACCCAGGTCGAGCTCGAAGAGGGCATCATGCGGGTGGTCGCCGGCCCGGAGAAGAAGACCCGGGTCATGGGCGAGAACGAGCGGCTGATCACGGCCTACCACGAGATGGGCCACGCGATCGTCGGCCACTACCTCGAGCACTCCGACCCGGTCCACAAGATCTCGATCATCAGCCGCGGCCAGGCGCTCGGCTACACGATCTCGCTGCCGACTGAGGACAAGTTCCTCACCACGCGCGCGGAGCTGACCGACACGATGGCGATGACCCTGGGCGGCCGCGCCGCCGAGGAGATCGTCTTCGGCGAGATCACCACCGGCGCCTCGAACGACATCGAGAAGGTCACGGCGACGGCCAAGCAGATGGTCATGCGCTTCGGCATGAGCGAGAAGCTCGGCCCGCGCGTGTTCGGCCACGATCACGGCCAGCCGTTCCTGGGCCGCGAGTTCTCCTCCGAGCCCGACTACTCCGACGAGATCGCGCGCGAGATCGACGACGAGATCCGCCGCATCGTCGAGGGCGCGCACCAGCAGGCCAAGGACATCCTGTCCGAGCACCGCGAACAGCTCACGACGATCTCGCTTCTGCTGCTCAAGCGCGAGACGATCGAGCGCGAGCAGTTCGAGGCGCTGCTCGAGGGCAAGGCCGAGGAGGAGGTCTTCGGCTCCGAGGCCCCGCCGCCGCCTGGTACGCCCGAGCGGCCGGAGCTCCCGGGAGCCGCGACCCCCGCCCCGCCGCGCCCGCTGCCGCGTCCCGGCCTCGCCGGCGGCGCCGCGGAGACGCGCGGGCACGGGCCCGAGCGGCCCGACCTGGCCTAGCCGGCGCGCGCCCGACGGGGAGCGCGCGCCCGCTGACACCTTCAGCGCGCGACGGCGGGGTCGAGCCGCCGCGCAGCCGCGTGCAACGCGCGGGCGGCGGTGCGCCGCGGCGCCGCGCGGGGCGATCTCGCGCGCGGGCTCGGTGAGCGCGCGGCGGGTCGACTCGGTCGCCATGAGGGAGGCGATGGGGGAGCTGAGCATGGGGAGGCTTCCTTTCAGGGAGCGGGGGCGGTGGAGGCTCGGACGACGAGCTCCGTGGGGAGGACAACTGATCCGGAGCCCTCGAGGAGCAGGCGGACGGCTTCGGATCCCTTGCGGTGGTGGGGTTGGCTGACGGTGGTGAGGGGAGGGTCGGTGCGCGCGGCCTCGGGGACGTCGTCGAAGCCGGTGACGGAGAGATCGCCGGGAACGCTGAGGCCCCGCTCGCGTGCGGCCTCGATGACGCCGATCGCGAGCAGGTCGGAGAGCGCGAGGATCGCCGTGGGGCGGTCGGCGCGATCGAGCAGCCGGCCGCCGGCGCCGTGGCCGGTCTCGTGCCTCCAGCCCGCGCCGCTGCCGATCGGAACCGACGCCGCATCGATCCCGCCGCTCTCGAGGCCAGCTCGCCAGCCGGCGAGCCGCGCCACCTCGACGTGGAACCAGGCCCTCTGCTCGGCCTCGGCGAGCGTGGGTGGCGCGTCGTTCGGGAGGACGATGCCGACGCGCCTGTGGCCGAGGGCGACCAGGTGCTCGGCCGTGGCGCGGGCGCCGCCCTCGTCGTCGACGTTGACGTCGGTCTCCGACGGGTCGGGCGCGAAGTCGACGCGCACGTAGGGAAGGCGGCGGCCGCGGACGGCGTCGAGCCGCGCGTCGCCCGGCGGCACGCAGTAGAGGATGAACCCGTCGACGAGGGCGCTCTGGACGAGCTCGGAGGCGCCGCCCTCGATCCGCGGGACGAGCGACAGACCCATGGCCCGCTCCTCGCACCCTGCGGCGACGCCGTGCAGGAACTGGACCGAGGCCTGGTCGGTCAACGCCTGCGTGAGCGGATAGTCGAACACCAGCCCGACGGAGCCGGTCTTGCCGCGCGACAGCGTGCGCGCGATCGGGTTGGGCCCCGAGTAGCCGAGCTCCCGAGCCGCGGCCAGGATCCGCTCGCGAAGCTCGGGGGAGAGCTGGTCCGGGTGGTTGTAGGCGTTCGAGACGGTCATGCGGGACACCCCGACCGCCTCGGCGATGGTGGCGAGGGTGACGGGCTTGGGGGTCGTGCTGCTGGCGTGGCGGGGCATGAGCTTTACCGGTACATTTACCGGTAAAGCTCGGGCGTGTCAAGGGACGCGCCCAAAATCTCGCTGCGCCGTGGCAGGACGGTTCGCGCGCCGTGGCAGGACGGTTCGCGCGCCGTGGCAGGACGGTTCGCGCGCCGTGGCAGGACGTTCGCGCGCCGTGGCGGGACGAGCTTCTTGCTTGTAGGGAGGCGGGGTTGGCCAGTCTCGGCCTCGCGATTCCGCATTGCGCAACGATCGGGCTCGGATCGGGCTCGAAGAGGGGTGGGCGCGGAGGGTGGGGTTGTCTATGGGTCGTATAGCGACGCTTTGCCGACCCGCCACTTTCCGGTTCAAGCCGCCAGAGCGGGCGCTTTCCACGATGCGAAACCGACCACCCTCCGTGCCTCTCTCAATGCCGCAGTTCAGGCGCCCTCGCCCCGCGTGGGCTCCAGCGGCAACGGCGACGACGGCTTGAGCTCCTGGAGCCGCAGCAACGTCAGCAGCCGCGTCCCCCCACGCGCCGACAGCCGCAGCAGCACCCGCTGCAGCTCGCCCACGTCCCGCGCGACCACCATCAGGATCGCGTCGACCTCCCCGGTGATCCAGTCGGCGGCGATGACCTGCGGCTGCTCGCGGACCGCCTCCTCGAAGCGCCGGTTGGCCGCCTCGTCGTGGCGCCCGAGCGTGACGAGCACGTAGACCTGCAGCGCGAAGCCGGCGGCGGCGCTGTCGAGCCGGGCGGAGATCGCTCGCACGACTCCGGACTCCTTGAGCCGCCGTACGCGGTTCAGGGTGGCCGCCGGCGACAGCCCCACCAGGCGGGCGAGCTGGACGTTGGGGCGGTCGGCGTCCGACTGCAGCTCCGTGAGCAGCTTCACGTCAATGATGTCAAGCGAAAGTGCCATATTACGAAATATTCTCTCGTCATAGAGCGAGAACGTCAAACTGAGGTTGACGAAATGGCCAAATCGCCGATGATCCGAATAGACCATGCTCAACCGCCGTCCGACAACCCTCCACGCGATCCTCGCGCTCGCCCTCGCCGGGACCCTCTGGGGCCTCACCGTGCCGCTGTCCAAGCTCGGCATGGACTGGCTCGGCGCCGGCTGGCTTGCCGTGGCCCGGTTCGCGGTCGCGGCTCCGCTGCTGGCGCTGCTCGCCCGGCGCCACCTGCGCGCCGCGATCTCGCCCGCCGTCATCGCGGCGGGCGCGATCGGCTATGGCGGCGTGATCCTGCTCCAGAACGTGGGCCTCGAGCGGACCAGCGTGAGCCATGCGGCGCTGATCGTCGGTGCCGTGCCCGTGCTGGTCGCGCTGATCGCGGCCGCGCTCGGTCGCGGCACCGCGTCGAAGGCGACGTGGGGCGGCTCGCTGCTGGCGCTGGCCGGCGTCGGCCTCGTGGCCGGCGGCGGCGGGGCCGGGACCTCGCTGGCCGGCGACCTGCTCGTCCTCGTCTCCGTGACCGGCTCGGCCGGCTTCATCGTCGCCCAGCCCAAGCTGCTGAAGGGCCGCGACGCCGG
The DNA here is from genome assembly GCA_963844405.1 of uncultured Solirubrobacteraceae bacterium. Taxonomy (GTDB): domain Bacteria; phylum Actinomycetota; class Thermoleophilia; order Solirubrobacterales; family Solirubrobacteraceae; genus DASSUW01. The sequence goes on from CAWJNZ010000003.1 coordinate 233,848, forward strand.
CGCCGTCACCGCCGTCCAGCTGGCGGCCGGCGGGCTGGCCGCGCTCCCCTTCGCCGTCCTGCTCGAGGGCGCGCCGCCGGCGCCGGCGACCGCCACGCCGGTCGTCGCGGTCGCCGCGCTCGCCCTCACGGGCACTGCGCTCGCGTTCTGGCTGTTCGCCTGGGCGCAGGCGCGCGTGCCCGCCGAGGTGGCCGGAGCGTTCGTGAACCTGGAGCCGCTGATCGGCGCCGCGACCGGCGCCGTGGTCTTCCACGACGTCGTCGGCCCCGCGCAGCTGCTCGGCGGCGCGGCGATCCTCGTCGGGATCGGGCTCGGACTACCGCGCGAGAAGCCGGCGCCACGCCCCCGCCGGGGCCACGAGGGGCGGGGGCAAGAGGGGCGGGGCCACGGGGGCGGGGGCAAGAGGGGCGGGGCCACGAGGGGCGGGGCCACGACGGGCGACGCACGGCGGTGCGGTTCGAGAGACGCGCCCCGCTCACGGCCGCGCGTCTCCCGAACCGCACCCGCGCGCTAGTGCGCGCCGACGAGCGCCTGCGCGGCGCTCGACAGCTCGAGGATGACGTCGGCGTGGGCGGCCGCCGGCGCGTCGGCCGGGAGCGCCTTGGTGCTCGCCCGCTCCATCGCGTCGTGGGCGCCCTGAACCGTCATCGAGAGGATGCTCATCGCTGCTGCTGCCTGGACTTCCATGGGAGTCCGATCGGCTCGCGGAACCGATGACCCGAGCGCGGCGGCCATACGATGGACGCATGTACACGATCATGGGCGTCGTCAACGTCACGCCCGACTCGTTCTCGGACGGCGGCGCGTTCGACGACCACGTGGCGGCGATCGCGCACTCGCGGCGGCTGATCTCCGAGGGCGCGGAGATCGTGGACGTGGGTGGTGAGTCGACCCGCCCCGGCGCCGACCCCGTCCCCGCCGCCGAGGAGCTCGACCGCGTCATCCCGGTCATCGAGGGCATCGCCGGCCTCAACCTGCCGGCCCAGATCTCGATCGACACCATGAAGTCCGAGGTCGCGGAGAAGGCGATCGACGCCGGCGCCAGCTACGTCAACGACGTCACCGCCTTCCGGCATGACCCCGACCTCGCGGCCCTCGTCGCCGACCGCGGGGTCGACTGCTGCCTGATGCACATGCTCGGCGAGCCGCGCACGATGCAGGACGACCCGCGCTACGACGACGTCGTCAACGACATCAAGGCCTTCCTCGAGGAGCGCCTCAAGGCCGGCCGTCGACGCCGGCATCAAGGAGGAGCGGATCCAGCTCGACCCCGGCATCGGCTTCGGCAAGACGCTCGAGCACAACCTCGAGCTGCTGCGCCGCCTCGACGAGCTGACCACGCTCGGCCGGCCGATCGTCATCGGCACCAGCCGCAAGAGCTTCCTCGGCCGCCTCACCGGGCCGCGACGTGACCGAGCGCGCGTACGCGACGGCGGCCACCAGCGTGATCGCCTACGAGCGCGGCGCGCGCGTGTTCCGCGTCCACGACGTCGCCGCCACGGCCGACGCCCTGGCGGTGGCGGCTGCTACGTTCGCGCGATGGCCTCAGACCCCGAAGAGGACTACGACGACGACGAGCTGAACGGCGACGACGACGACGAGGAGGGCCCCGAAGTCGGGGTCACCGTCGAGATCGTCGGGCTGTCGCTCTACACCCACCACGGCGTCACCGCCGCCGAGCGCGAGATCGGCCAGCGGCTGGTGCTCGACGTGCGCTTCGACGTCGGCGAGCCCGACGCCCTGATCACCGACCGGGTGGAGGACACCGTCGACTACGGCGAGGTCTGCCAGGTGATCGCCCTGATCTCTCAGCAGCGCTCGTACAAGACGCTCGAGCGGCTGTGCGCGGTGATCGCCGACCGGCTCGCGTCGCAGTTCGGCGCGGAGAGCGTGACGGTGAAGGCCTCGAAGCCCGAGCCGCCGATCCCGCTGCCGGTCGAGGAGGTCTCGGTCGAAGTCTGGCGCGAAGAGCGTTGACGAAGTAAGTCACTAACATACGGCGGCATGGCTCGAAAATCGGCTGAGCAGCGCCGCGAGGAGATCCTCGACGATCGCGATCGAGCACTTCGCCGCCGGCGGCTTCCACGGGACCTCGACCGAGGTGATCGCCAAGCAGGCCGGCATCTCCCAGCCCTACCTCTTCCGGCTCTTCCGCACCAAGCGCAAGCTCTTCCTGGCCTGCAACGACCGCGCCTGCGAGAAGGTGCTCGACGCCTTCCGCCGCGCCGCGGCCGACGCGCCCGCCGGCGACGAGCTGCAGGCGATGGGCCGCGCCTACTTCGACGAGCTGCTGCCCGACCGCCACGCGATCCTGATGATGATGCAGGGGTACGTCGCGGTCTCGGACGCCGAGATCCAGGAGCACGTGCGGCGCGGCTACGGCGAGGTCGTCGACGAGGTCGTCGAGCTGTCCGACGCGTCGCCCGAGCAGGTCTGGAGCTTCTTCGCCACCGGGATGCTGCTCAACGTCGTCGCCGCGCTCGACCTGGCGGACAGCGACCATCCGGTCTTCCGGGCATGGACGGCCTTGCGCGCCTGATCTACCGCCGGCGAAGGCTCGTCCTCGCCTTCGCGTTCGTCTTCGTGCTGTTCGCCGGCGCGTACGGCGGCCCGGTCGTCTCGCTGCTCGACTCCGACGACGACTTCGAGGACCACGGCGCCGAGTCGGTGCTGGCGCGCGACGCGGTCGAGCGCGCGACCGGCCGCTCGGCCTCGCCGGACATGGTCGTCCTCGTGCGCCTCGGCGCGCCCGTCGACAGCCCGCGGGCCCGGGAGAAGCTCGCCCGCGTCGCGCAGCAGCTGCGCGATCCGGGCGTCGCCGAGGTGGTGGCCGTCGGCGAGAGCGGCGAGCCGCGCGAGATGGTCTCGCGCGACGGCCGCTCGACCTACCTGCTGGCCATCTTCCGGACCGGCGTCGACGACGACGCGCTGGCCGAGGAGCTGCAGGCGCGCGTGGAGCGCGAGCCGGGCGTGACGGCCGGCGGCGGCCAGCTCGCATTCACGCAGGTCGGCGAGCAGGTCGAGGAGGACCTCGCCCGCGCGGAGATGCTCGCCTTCCCGCTGCTCTTCCTGCTCTCGCTCGTCGTCTTCCGCAGCGTGGTCGCCGCGCTCCTGCCCGTGCTCGTGGGCGCCACGACGATCATCACCACCTTCGTCTGGCTGCGGCTGGTCAACGAGGTCGAGCCGATGTCGGTGTTCGCCATCAACCTGATCACGGGCGCCGGGCTCGGCCTCGCCATCGACTACTCGCTGTTCGTCGTGTCGCGCTTCCGCGAGGAGCTGGCGACCGGGGCGGACACCGCCGAGGCGCTGCGGCGCACCATGCGCACGGCCGGGCGGACCGTCCTCTTCAGCGCCGTCACCGTCGCGGCGGCGATGGCCGCGCTGATCGTCTTCGACCTGCGCTTCCTCTTCTCGATGGGCTACGGCGGCGTGCTGGTGGCGCTGACCGCGGCGCTGGTCTCCCTGACCGTCCTGCCGGCGATCCTCGCCGTGCTCGGGCCGCGGGTGAACGCGCTCGGGCTCAGGCGCTGGAAGGAGTCGCTGCAGCGCGACGCCGCCCACGTCGAGGCGGGCCCGTGGTACCGCTTCTCGCAGTGGGTGATGAAGCGCCCCGGGCCGATCGCCCTGGCCACGACCCTGCTGCTGATCGCGATGGGGCTGCCGTTCCTGCGGATCGAGTTCACGGGCGTCGACGCCAGCGTGCTGCCGACCGAGCGCAGCGCCCGGGTCGTCCAGGACGCGCTCGACACCGAGTTCCCGCCCGGCCGCACCTCGCCGATCTACGTCGCGGCGCAGACCGAAGACGCCGCCGCCGTCCGCGAGTGGGCGCAGACGCTGCCCGGCGACTCGGTGTCCCCGCCGCGGCAGGCGGACGGACTGTGGCGGATCGACGTCGTCACCGACGACGACAGCCTCTCCGACGAGGCGCAGGAGCTCGTGCGCGACATCCGCGCGCGCGGCGCGCCGTTCCCGTACCGCGTCGGCGGGGGGACGGCTGCCTTCATGGACCAGCAGACGTCGCTGGGCGACTCGCTGCCGCTCGCGCTGGCGCTGCTGTGCGGCAGCACGCTGCTGATCCTGTTCGTCATGACCGGCTCGGTCGTGCTGCCGATCAAGGCGCTGCTGATGAACCTGCTCACGCTCAGCGCGGCCTTCGGCCTGCTCGTGCTGATCTTCCAGGACGGCCGGCTCGAGGGCGTGCTCGCGTACGAGTCGCAGGGCGCTCTGGAGTCGACCCAGCCGATCCTGCTCTTCTGCGTGGCCTTCGGGCTCTCGACCGACTACGGCGTCTTCCTGCTCACCCGCATCAAGGAGGCCCGCGACGGCGGGCTGCCGGACCGCGAGGCCGTGGCCGTCGGCCTCCAGCGCACGGGGCGGATCGTCACCTACGCGGCGCTGCTGTTCTGCATCGCCATCGGCGCCTTCGCCACGTCGGAGGTCGTGTTCATCAAGGAGCTCGGCATCGGCACCGCGCTGGCCGTGCTGATCGACGCCTTCCTCGTGCGCGCGCTGCTCGTGCCGTCGCTGATGGCGCTGCTGGGACGCTGGAACTGGTGGGCGCCGCGACCGCTGGCGCGGCTGCACGCGCGGCTCGGGCTCGCCGAGTCCTGACTACCGTTCCGCGCATGAAGCTGGGCTACCTCGGGCTGGGCTCGAACGTCGGCGACCGCCGCGCCAACCTGCAGGCCTCCGTCGAGGAGCTGTGGGCCCACGGCGTGATGGCGCTGGCCTCGTCGTCGGTCTACGAGACCGAGCCGGTCGGCGAGGTGCTCGATCAGCGCGAGTTCTTCAACGCCTGCCTGCGGATCGAGACCGAGCTCGAGCCGGAGGCGCTGCTCGACGCCTGCAAGGCGGTCGAGCGGGCGCTCGGGCGCGAGCCCGGCGGCGTGCGGCACGGGCCGCGGCCGCTCGACGTCGACCTGCTGCTGCTCGAGGACCTCGAGTACGAGTCCGAGCGGCTCCGGCTCCCGCACCGCGAGGTCACGACCCGCCGCTTCGTGCTCGTGCCGCTGCTCGAGCTCGACCCCGACCTCGAGGTGCCGGGCGCCGGGCGCGCGGCCGACGCCCTGGCCGCCCTGGAGGGCCAGGAGGTGCACCGGGTCGGGCCGCCGCTCGACGTCCGGAGCTGATGACCGATTCCACGACCCGCGCACCCGCCTGACCACGTCCCGCGGCGCCGGATCGGCACCCACTGAATCGGCCCGTGGCTCCGCCACTGTGCCGATCGCGCGGGCACCGGGCGGGCGGGACTAATCCGGTACGCGGCCATGCGGGCACACGGGCCGCGAAATCGATCATCTAGGGTTGGGTCGTGAGGCGGATCGCGCTGGTGGTGGCCCTGGCGCTGGTGCCGGCCGAGGCCCAGGCGGCGACCTTCTGCGTCGACGTCGAGCTCGCCGGGTGCGTCCAGCGGCCGACGCTCGCCGCCGCGCTCGACGCCGCCCGCGACGAGCCGGGGCTCGACACGATCCGGATCGGCCGCCGCACCGAGGCGACGGACGTCACCGACGCCGCGGGCGAGCCGGTGCGGGTGATCGGCGGCGGGCGTCGCATCACCGCGGTCGAGGGGCGCGTGGACCTCGGCGAGGACCGCTCGTCGCTCGCGGGGATGACCGTCCGCGAGCTCGCCGTGCGGGGCGAGGCGACCGGCGTGTCCGTGGAGGGCCGCGCGCGGCTGCGCGACGGGTCGGCGCTGCGCTCCTCGTCGGTCGCCGGCCCGCTCGTCACCGCGGGCCGCGTGCGGATGCACAGCGTGGTGGCCTCCGGCATCGAGGTCGAGTCCGGCGCGCTGACCGCCAACCACCTGACCGTGTTCGGGACCGGGGCGGTCGGGGTGCGCGTGCCGGCCGGCGGCCAGGCCAACCTCAGCAATTCGGTCGTGTGGGGCTTCGAGCGCGGCGTCTCCGGACCGGCCACGACCGCCTTCACGCACCTCCCCGAGAGCGGCGTCGACCCCGGCTTCGCGGCGGCGCCCGACGACCTGCGGCTGGCCGCCGGGTCGCCGCTGGTGGACACCGGCGATCCCCGCCCGCTCGACGCCGAGGAGCCGGAGACCGACGCGCTCGGCGACGTGCGGGCCACCGACGGCGACGGCGACGGGATCGCCCGGCGGGACCTCGGCGCCCTGGAGCGCCGCCCGGCGGCGCCGCCGTCCACGGCCGGCAACCTGCTGGCGAACGCGGGCGCCGAGCTGGGGACGGCGGCGACCGACGACACGAGCGCGCCGGCGCCGCCGCGCTGGCGGCGCACGGGCGGGTTCACGAGCGTCCGCTACGGGACCGTGGTGGGTCTGGTGGCGTTCCCGACGCTCGAGGCGGCCGCGGGCCTCGGCGCCGGCGACGCGTTCTTCGCGGCCGGGCCGTCCGGCGCGGCGACCGCCACGCAGCTCGTCGACGTCTCCGGCTGGGCGCCGGAGATCGACGCGCAGGTCGGCGTGCGGATGCGGCTGTCGGCGCTGCTCGGCGGGTTCCGGCTCAGCGACGACCGCGCCGTGGTCTCTGCGCGGTTCCAGGATCCGTGGGGCGCCCGGACCGGCGGCGTCACGCTCGACTCGGTGACCGCGGCCGAGCGCGCCAACGCGACGATGCTGCTGCCGCGGGTCGCCTCGGCGCGCGTGCCGCGGCTGACGCGCTCGATCGCCGTCACGGTCCGCGCCGGGCCGCCGGGCGGCAGCTACAACGACGCCTACGTCGACGACGTCGCGCTGGTGCCGGCGGTGCCCGCGCTGGCCGGGGTGCCGCCGCGGCGGGCCCGGGCGCGGCGGCCGTTCGGCGGCGTGGCCGTGCTCGCGCGACGCGTGCGGGTCGCGCGCGGCCGCGCGCGGATACGGATCGGCTGCCCGTCGGCGACCGCGCGGCGGTGCACCGGGATCGTCACGCTCGCGCGGCGGCGGCTCGTGATCCTCGGCAGCCGGCAGGTGGCGCTGCGGCCGGGCGAGACCCAGCGCGTGCGCATCCCGCTCTCGCGCCGCGAGCGGCGGGCGCTGCGGCGGCGGCAGCCCGGCCACGTGTACGTCGCGGCGCGCGACGCGCAGGGCCTGACGCGGACGGCGACGGCGCCCGTCCGCATCGTCGGGCGCTGACCGCGCCCCCCGGCGCGTATCGTCCGGCCCTGATGCTGCTCGTCGTCGACGTCGGCAACACGCAGACCCATCTCGGGACCTTCCGGGACGGCGAGCTGTACCAGCACTGGCGCTTCGCCACCGTCCGCGACTCGACCGCCGACGAGCTCGGCGCGGCGCTGCGGGCGCTGCTCGGGCTGCGCGGCGTGACCTTCGACCTCATCGACGCGTCGATCGTGTCCTCGACCGTGCCGCAGCTGCGGCCCGAGTGGACCGAGATGGCGCGGCGCTACCTCGGGCACGAGATGCCGGTGGTGGGGCCGGGCCTGAAGACCGGCATGCCGATCCGCTACGACAACCCGCGCGAGATCGGGCCGGACCGGCTCGTGAACGCCGTCGCGGGCTACGAGAAGCTCGGCGGGCCGTGCGTGGTCGTCGACTTCGGGACGGCCGTCACGCACGACGTCGTGTCGGCCGACGGCGAGTACCTGGGCGGGGTGATCTTCCCGGGCGTGGAGATCTCGCTCGACGCGCTGGCCGACCGGGCGGCGGCGCTGCCGAAGATCGACCTCGTGGAGCCGCGGTCGCTGGTCGGCAAGTCGACGGTCGACGCCATCCGCTCCGGGATGATCTTCGGCTACGCGGCGATGGTCGACGGGATCGTCGGCCGGCTGCGCGACCAGCTGGGCGCCTCGACGAAGGCGATCGCCACCGGCGGGCTGGCGCGCACGGTCGTCCCGTTCTGCGACTCGCTCGACGACGTCGACGACCTGCTCACCCTCCGGGGGCTGAAGATCATCTGGGAACGAAACCAGTAACCGTATGCGGCTTACTCGCACTCGCAAGCTCGTGCGAGCGCCTTAGCATGCTTGTCGTGCGTTCGCTGCATGACTCGTGGACCTTGGGCGGCGTCACGATCCCGAACCGGGTCGTGCTCGCGCCGCTGGCCGGGATCGGGAACTGGTTCGTTCGCCTCCAGGCCAAGCGCTACGGCGCGGGGCTGGCGGTGTCCGAGATGGTCTCCTCCTTCGCCATCCACTACGGCAACCGCAAGACGCACGACGAGCTGCTGACCATCGACCCGCGCGAGCGCGCGGGCGGGCCGGTGGCGATCCAGCTCTTCGGCCACGACCCGGAGATCATGCGCTCGGCCGCCGCGCACGTCGCCGGGATCGGCGCCGACCTGATCGACCTCAACATGGGCTGCCCGGTGCCCAAGGTGATGAAGACCGGCGCCGGGGCGGCGCTGCTGTCGGATCCCGAAGGCGCCGTTGCGGTGGCGCGGGCGGCGCGCGAGGGGTCGGGGCTGCCGGTGACCGTGAAGCTGCGCGCCGAGGGCGTCGACGTCGCGAAGCGGCTGGTCTCCGAGGCCGGGGTGGCGGGCATCACGTTCCACCCGCGGACGATCAAGGTCCGTCACAAGGGCACGCCCGACTACGACCTCGCCGCCGAGCTCGTGCGGGAGCTGCCGGTCCCGGTGATCGTCACCGGCGGCATGGACGACCCCGATCACGTCCGGTGGGTGTTCGACTACACGGGCTGCGAGGCGGTCATGCTCGCCCGCGGCTCGCTCGGCAACCCGTGGCTGTTCGAGCGCGTCCTGGGCACCCGCGAGGCGGCGCCCGATGCCGCCGAGGTGGTCGCCGAGTGGGAGTGGGTGCTGGACCGCGCCGAGGAGCACCTGGGGGCCGACCGCGCCGCGCGGTATCTGCGGAAGTTCCACCCCTGGTACGTCGAGCGGCTGAGCGCCCCGCGCTCGGTCCAGGACGCCCTGCAGCGCGCCGAAACGCTCTCCGAGCAGCGTCTGGTAATCGCCGATTTCGGTGCTACCATGCTCGGCCGCGCCGCCGTCTAGTGCGCGTTTCCCTCGTCCGCCCTGTGCGGGCGTTTTCTTTCTCCGGACCCCAGCCCCAGAAGGACGACGACATGCAGAAGGACGTCATCCTCACCCCAGAAGGCCTCGAGAAGCTCAAGCAGGAGATCGAGTACCTCTCCACCGAGAAGCGCCGGGAGGTCGCTGAGCGGATCAAGGAGGCGCGCGAGTTCGGAGACATCTCCGAGAACTCCGAGTACGACGACGCCAAGAACGAGCAGGCGATGCTCGAGGCGCGGATCGCGTCGCTCGAGGACAAGCTGCGCTCGGCCTCGGTGATCGACGCCAAGGAGCTGTCGAACGACGTCGTGCGCGTGGGCTCGGTCGTCAACGTCAAGGACGAGGGCTCCGGCAAGTCGCTCCAGTACACGATCGTCGGCTCGACCGAGGCGGACCCGGGCGAGAACAAGCTGTCCAACGAGTCGCCGGTGGGCAAGGCGCTGCTCGGCAACAAGCGCAACGACATCGTCGACGTGATGCTGCCGAGCGGCAAGGCCCGCAAGCTGAAGATCACCAAGATCGACGTCGCGAAGGTGTGAGCGACGAGCTCGTCGACCAGCGCCGGCGCAAGCTCGCCGCGCTGCGCGACGAGGGGGTCGAGCCGTTCCCGCACGCTTTTTCCGGCGTGCAACCCATCTCTGCCGTCAAGGCCCCGTTCTCCGAACTGCCTGCAGGTGAGGACACGGAGACGCGAGCGCGGGTGGCCGGTCGGTTGGCCGCTCGGCGGGGCCAGGGCAAGGCCGCGTTCCTCGATCTCGTCGATCGTTCCGGGCGTCTGCAGCTGCACGCCCGCGCCGACGTGCTCGGCCAGGAGTCGCTCGACCGGCTCGTCTCTTTGGACCTCGGTGACCTGGTCGGCGCCGACGGCGAGGTGTTCCGCACGCGACGGGGTGAGCTCTCCCTGAAGCTCGAGGACTGGACGCTGCTCGCCAAGTCGCTGCGGCCGCCGCCCGAGAAGCACCACGGGTTGAGCGACGTCGAGACGCGCTACCGCCAGCGCGAGCTGGACCTGATGGCCAACGAGGACGCGCGCTCGCTGTTCATCGCGCGCGCACGGATGATCACCGAGATCCGCCGCTTCCTCGATGCCGAGGGCTTCCTCGAGGTCGAGACCCCGATCCTGCAGCCGATCTACGGCGGCGGGATGGGGCGGCCGTTCGTCACCCACCACAACGAGCTCGACCGCACGCTCTACATGCGGATCGCCACCGAGCTCTATCTGAAGCGCCTGATCGTGGGCGGCCTCGAGCGCGTGTACGAGATCGGCAAGGACTTCCGCAACGAGGGCGTCTCCTTCAAGCACAACCCCGAGTTCACGGTGCTCGAGTGGTACGAGGCGTACGCCGACTACAACGACATCGCGGACCGCTGCGAGCGGCTGGTCGCCTCGGTGGCCGGTGTCATGGGCGTTTCCGGGTTCGAACCTCCTTGGAAGCGCGAGACGCTCGGTGGCGCCATCGGGTCGCGTACGGGGCTCGACGTGTACGCCCACCGCGATGTGGACTCGCTGCGCGCCGCCATGGTCGCTCGCGGCCTCGACCCGGCCGAGCACGAGAAGACGTGGCCGCGGCTCGTCGACCACCTGCTCTCCAAGTACGTCGAGCCGACGCTGATCGAGCCGACCTTCCTGTTCGACTACCCGGTCGAGCTCTCGCCGCTGGCCAAGGTCCACCGGTCAGAGCCCGGGCTGGTGGAGCGCTTCGAGGTCTTCGCCGGCGGAATGGAGTTCGGGAACGCGTTCACCGAGCTCAACGACCCGGACGACCAGCGAGCCCGCTTCGAGGCCCAGCGAGCCGACGCCGCGGCCGGCGACGAGGAGGCGATGCCGTACGACGAGGCATACGTCCGCGCGCTCGAGCACGGCATGCCCCCGACCGGCGGGATCGGCATCGGCATCGACCGCCTGGTGATGCTGCTGACGGGCCGCGACACCATCCGGGAGGTCGTCCTCTTTCCCGCGATGCGCGACGAGGTTTCGTGACGTCCCTCCGGGGCGTCCTTACGCACCAGCAGGTCCGGCGAATACCCCCGAATCGGCCAACCGGACAGGCGGCGGCCCGTTGGTAAACTGACCCATGGCCGCAAGTCGAACCCCGTATCGCTCAGCCCGACCGGCAGCAATGCCGACTATGTGGATGAGGGATCGGGGTATTTTCGTCTTCCGACCCTTTAGTCCGGACCGCCGAAACGACCAAGCGCTAGCCATCAAGTAGCAGGAAGGACTGCGCACCACCATGTTCGAGCGATTCACAGAGCGAGCACGCCAGGTGGTCGTCCTCGCGCAAGAGGAAGCCCGAACCCTCAAGCACAACTACATCGGCACCGAGCACATCCTTCTCGGCCTTCTCCGTGAGGAGGAGGGTCTCGCCGCCCGCGTCCTCGAGAGCCTGGACATCACCGTGGAGCGCGTGCGCGCCCAGGTCGTCCGCATCGTGGGCTCGGGCGAGGAGGTCACCTCCGGCCAGATCCCCTTCACCCCGCGAGCCAAGAAGGTGCTGGAGCTCGCCCTGCGCGAAGCCCTGAGCTTGGGTCACAACTACATCGGCACCGAGCACATCCTGCTCGGGCTCGTTCGCGAGAACGAGGGCGTCGCCGCGCGCATCCTCCTCGACTTCGACGCCGACTCGGAGAAGATCCGCAACGAGGTCATCCGCATGCTCTCCGGCCCAGGTGGCCGTCGCCAGTCCGGCTCCGGCGCGTCCGGCGCCGCGGCCACCGGCGGCGCGCAGGGCGAGGGCAAGAAGTCGTCCAAGCTTCTCGACCAGTTCGGTCGCAACCTGACCAAGCTGGCCGCCGAGGGCAAGCTCGATCCGGTCGTCGGTCGCGAGACCGAGATCGAGCGGATCATGCAGATCCTCAGCCGCCGCACCAAGAACAACCCGGTGCTCGTCGGCGAGCCCGGCGTCGGCAAGACCGCCGTCGTCGAAGGCCTCGCCCAGCGCATCACCAACGGCGACGTGCCGGAGCTGCTCAAGAACAAGCAGATCTACACGCTCGACCTGGCGGCGCTGGTCGCGGGCTCGAAGTACCGCGGCGAGTTCGAGGAGCGCCTGAAGAAGGTGATGAAGGAGATCACCCAGCGCGGCGACATCATCCTGTTCATCGACGAGCTCCACAACCTCGTCGGCGCGGGTGCCGCCGAGGGCGCGATCGACGCCGCTTCGATCCTCAAGCCGGCTCTGGCGCGAGGCGAGCTGCAGACCGTCGGCGCCACGACGCTCGACGAGTACCGCAAGTACCTCGAGCGCGACAGCGCCCTGGAGCGCCGCTTCCAGAAGATCACGGTCGACCAGCCGTCGATCGAGGAGACGGTCCAGATCCTCAAGGGGCTCAAGGACCGCTACGAGGCGCACCACAAGATCAACATCACGGACGAGGCGCTGGAGGCGGCGGCCGAGCTGGCCGACCGCTACATCTCCGACCGCTTCCTCCCCGACAAGGCGATCGACCTCATCGACGAGGCCGCCTCGCGCATGCGCATCAAGTCGATGTCCTCCCCGCCCGTCTACCGGGAGCTCGAGGAGGAGATCGAGACGACGCGGCGCGACAAGGAAGCCGCGATCGAGAACCAGGAGTTCGAGAAGGCCGCGCAGCTGCGCGACACCGAGCGGCGCCTCACCAACAAGAAGCGCGAGCTCGAGGACGCCTGGGAGTCCGGCGAGGGCGGCGAGCGCCCATCGATCGGCGAGGAGGAGATCGCGGACATCGTCTCGATGTGGACGGGCATCCCGGTCTTCAAGCTCACCGAGGCCGAGACCCAGAAGCTGATGCGGATGGAGGACGAGCTGCACAAGCGCGTCATCGGTCAGCACCAGGCGATCGAGGTCGTCTCGAAGGCGATCCGGCGCTCGCGCGCGGGGCTCAAGGACCCGAAGCGGCCGACCGGCTCCTTCGTCTTCCTCGGCCCGTCCGGCGTCGGCAAGACCGAGCTCGCCCGCACGCTCGCCGAGTTCCTGTTCGGCGACGAGGACGCGATGGTGCGCATCGACATGTCGGAGTACATGGAGAAGCACGCCGTGTCGCGGCTGGTCGGCTCGCCTCCGGGCTACGTCGGCTACGACGAGGGCGGCCAGCTCACCGAGGCCGTGCGCCGCAAGCCGTACAGCGTGCTCCTGCTCGACGAGATCGAGAAGGCGCACCCTGACGTCTTCAACATCCTCCTGCAGATCCTGGAGGACGGCCGGCTCACGGACTCGCAGGGCCGCACCGTGGACTTCCGCCACGCGATCGTGATCATGACCTCGAACATCGGGGCGGGCGAGATCGCGCGGAACACGCCGCTCGGCTTCACGGTCGGCGACGCGGACCACGGCATGACCTACGACGACATGAAGAACCGGGTCACGGGCGAGCTGAAGAAGGTCTTCCGCCCCGAGTTCCTCAACCGCATCGACGAGGTCATCGTCTTCCACAAGCTGACCAAGGAAGAGATCAAGACGATCGTCGACCTGCTGCTGCGCCGCATCCGCAGCCAGCTCGCCGAGCGCGAGCTGCAGCTGGACCTCTCCGAGCCGGCCGAGGACTTCCTCGTCGAGAAGGGGTGGGACCCGGCGATGGGCGCCCGGCCGCTGCGCCGCGCCATCCAGCGCTACATCGAGGACCCGCTGGCCGACTTCGTGCTCCGGTCGGAGCTCGAGCCGCAGGCCACGGTGCTCGTCGACAAGGCGCCGGAGGGCGAGGAGCAGGACCTCACGCTCTTGATCATCAAGCCGGAGAAGCCGGTGCCGGCCGCCGTCGGCGGCGGCAAGACGGACCAGCCGGAGGAGGGCGTCGACGACGGCGGCGCGCTCGACCAGCCGGCCGTCGAGCCACCACCGGCCGACCAGTAGTCACGTCAGGGGGCGCCCGCGAGGGCGCCCTCCTGCGGTCCCACGAACGCCTGCGGCTCCAGGCCGCGCAGCAGACGGCGCGCGACGCCCTCCAGCGTGGCCTTGCCGTAGGCGTGCGACGGGTTGCTGACGGTCATCACGGCGACCGCCACGCGGTCGTCGCCGCGGCGCAGCAGGCCGACCTGGTGGTCGACGGCGCCGGTGCCCGAGCCCCAGCCGCCCTTGAAGTGGAGCGTCCAGCCTTCGGGGATGGTCTGGCCCATGCCCCAGCGCTGGGACGGCACGACGGTGCGCAGGAGCCGCAGCGCGTACCGCCGATGGCGTCTCGGCAGCAGCTGCTCGAGACGGAGGAAGAAGCGCGTCTGGTCGCGCACCGTGGTGAGCGAGAGGCCCCAGATCGGGTGCACGACGAAGTGCCTCATTCCGGTCGCGCGGGCGAGCCGGACGAGGGCGCCGTTCCCCACCAGGTTGCGGATGTGCGTGGCCGTGACGTTGTCGGAGCGCCGGATCATCGGCCGCAGCAGCGCTCGATCGCCGGCGTCGAGCGGGCGGTCGCCGGCGCGCCGCAGGTAGGCGGTCATCAGCATCGCCTTCAGCACGCTCGCCATCGGGAACTGCCGGTCGAGCCCGCGGCCGTACAGCCGGTCGCGGGTGCGCACGGCGAACGTCACGGTCCCCTGCCGCTTCGCCGCCCACGCCTCCGCACCGGCCACGTCGGGCTCCCAGCGCTGCGCTCCCGCGCTCGCCGGTGAGGCCAGCACGGCGAGCACGATCGCCACCGCCAGGCGTCGCATCGCCGCAGACGTTACCGTCGCGCGATGACCCACGGACCCAGCACCCGCGCCGTGCACGCCGGCCTGCCCGAGCCCGCCCAGGGCGAGCCGATCCTGCCCGGGCCGGTCCTGGCGTCGTCGTTCCACCTCAGCGGCGACCCACACTCGACCCCCTACGGCTACGGGCGCGACGCCAACCCGACCTGGACCGCGCTCGAGCGCGCCATCGGCGAGCTCGACGGCGGGAGCACCGTGGTCTTCTCCTCGGGGATGGCGGCGGTGACCGCCGTCGTCCTGCCGGGCCTGCAGCCCGGCGACGTGCTCGTTGCGTGCGGTGACGGCTACCCCGGCATCCGCAAGATCGCCGAGCACGACCTGCGGCCGAAGGGCATCGAGGTGCGGATGGTGCCGACCGACACGGAGGCGATCGTGGCCGCCGCCGAGGGGGCGACGCTCGTCTGGGTCGAGACCCCGTCCAACCCCCGGCTCGACGTCTGCGACCTCGACGCGGTGCGGGCGGCGACACGGGGACTGCTGGCCGTCGACAACACGCTCGCCACGCCGCTCGGCGTGCAGCCGCTGGACCACGGCGCCGACTTCGCCGTGGTGTCGGGGACCAAGGCGCTGTCCGGCCACTCCGACGTCCTGCTCGGCGCGGTGAGCGTCCGCGACCCCGCGCTGGCCGAGCAGCTGGTGGCGTGGCGGATCCGGACCGGCAGCATCCTCGGGCCGTTCGAGGCGTGGCTGGCCCACCGCTCGCTGGCCACCCTCGGCCTGCGGCTCGAGCGCCAGCAGGCCAACGCCAGGGCGCTCGTGGAGGCGCTCGAGGGCCGCGTGACGCACCTGCGGTGGCCGGGCGTCGGGCCGGTGATCTCGCTCGCGCTGCCGACGGCGGACGACGCGCAGGCCTTCCTCGGCGCGTGCCGGCTCGTCACCGAGGCGACGAGCTTCGGCGGCATCCACTCGAGCGCCGAGCGGCGCGCGCGCTGGGGCACCGATGACGTGCCCGAGGGCTTCATCCGCTTCTCGTGCGGGATCGAGGACACCGACGACCTCGTCGCCGACGTCCTGCAGGCGATCCCATCACGATGAAGGGCCCGCCCGGAGGCGGGCCCTTCACGTGTATGGGGGTGGACGGATGGCCGCGGGTCAGACGGCGACCGCCCTTGCGGGGCCGCCTGAGGGGTGAGGGGTGGCGGCCACCTGTAGCCGGGGATCGTGGGTCAGGCGATCCCATCGGAGGGGTTGTTTCGCGCAACGTCCGTGTCGCATCTGCGGCGGCGGATGTCTTTCCCGTCGCCGCGAACTGCATGTTGCGGCACGCCGATTGGCGAAACCTTGGAGAAACCTTGGCGTCGCGATAGCGTTCGCCCTACTTACATGGCGTGGACGATTCGGCTGTGCGGGCCGGTGGGACTGGACCAGGACGGGCTGTCACGGTCATCGGCGCTTCCCGGAAGGCAGGGACGGCTGCTGTTCGCCTACCTCGTGCTCAACCGCGACCGCGACTGCGGGCGGGCCGAGCTGGTCGACCTGCTGTGGCCGGAGCAGCCCCCGGCCGCCGCCGAGAGCGCGCTGAGCGCGCTGCTCTCCAAGCTGCGTCGCGCGCTCGGTGAGGGGGCGTTGGCCGGCCGCTCCGAGCTGCGGCTGACGCCGCCCGGGCCGATCGAGGTCGACGTGGAGGTCGCGGCGGCCGCGGCCGCCGAGGCCGAGGCGGCGATCGACGCCCACGACTGGGCCGGCGCCGGCGCCGCGGCGCGCGAGGTCCTCGGCGTCGACCTCCAGACCTTCCTGACCGACTGCGACGGGCCGTGGGTGGCGGAGTGCCGGCGCGAGCTCGAGACCGTCCGGGTGCGAGCGCTCGAGGTGCTGGCCGAGGCGGGCCTGCGCCAGGGCGGCCGCGAGCTCGGCACCGCGGAGCAGGCGGCGCGGGCCGCGGTCGCCGCGATGCCGTTCCGGGAGTCGTCGCACCGGCTGCTGATGGAGGTCCACGAGGCGGCCGGCAACCCGGCCGAGGCGCTGCGCGCGTTCGAGGAGCTGCGGGTCCTGCTGCGCGACGAGCTCGGCACGACGCCCGGCGCCGCCGCGATGGCCGTCCACGAGCGGCTGTTGCGGGGCGAGGCGCCGGCGCCGGCGCCCCGGGCCGAGGAGCCGGCCGCCGCGAAGATCTCCGCCGTCTCGTGGCCGGGTCCGCTCGCCGCCGCGCTGGGGCGCCACGACCTGATCGGCCGCGAGCGCGAGCTCGAGCGGCTCGCGCAGTGCTGGGACCAGGCGGTCGGCGGCACGCGCCAGCTCGTCCTCGTGTCGGGCGACGCGGGGATCGGCAAGACGCGCCTGACGGCCGAGCTCGGCCGCCGCGCCCATGACGACGGCGCGCTCGTGCTCTACGGGCGCTTCGACGAGGAGACGGTCGCGCCGTACCAGCCCGTGGTGGAGATGGTGCGCGGGTGGTCGTCGGGCGCCTCGCTCGATCCGCTGCGGGAGTGCCTCGGGGTCCGCGCCGCCGAGCTGGGCATCCTGTTCGTCGAGCTCGGGCCGCCGCCGGCCGACCACGACGCCGATCCCGACGGCCGCCGGCTGCGGTTCTTCGACGCCGTCGCCGCGCTGCTGGCGGAGGCCGGCACGCAGGGACCGCTCGTGCTGGTGTTCGACGATCTGCACTGGGCCGACCGGCCGACGCTCCAGCTTCTCCGGCATCTTGTCCGCTCGCCGCAGCCGCGCCAGGCGCTGCTGCTCGGCACCTACCGCGAGGCCGAGCTCGAGCCGGGCCATCCGCTGCTCGAGCTGATCGCCGACGTCCGCCGCGAGGGGATGCTCCAGCAGCTCGAGCTGAGCGGCCTCGACGAGCGCGAGGTGGGCCGGCTGGTCAGCGCCCTCGGCGTGCCGGCGGCCGAGCACTCGTTCGTCCACGCCCTGCACGGCGAGACCGAGGGCAACCCGTTCTTCATCGAGGAGGTCGTCCGCCACCTGCACGGGGCCACCGACGTCTCCCTGACCGACGTCGGCGTGCCCGACGGCGTGCGCGAGGTCACGGCGCGGCGCCTGCGGCGGCTCGACGCCGAGTCGCGCAAGGCGCTCGAGATCGCCGCCGTGATCGGCCGCGAGTTCGACTACGACGTGCTGCAGGCGGTCGCGCCGCTGGACGAGGACGCGCTCATCACCGCCCTGGAGGACGGGGTCGAGGCGCGCGTGCTGCGCGAGGCGGGTCGCATCGGGCGCTATGCGTTCACGCACGCCCTGGTGCGCGCGACGCTCTACGACGGCGTGTCGCCGCTCCGGCGGGCGCGGCTGCACGGCCGCGTGGGGGAGGCCATCGCGCAGCTGCGCGGGGCCGACCTCGATCCGCACCTGCCGCAGCTCGCCCACCACTTCGCGCAGGCGGCGCCCGTGGAGCAGCCCGATCGGGCGATCGAGTACGCGCTCGCCGCCGCCCGGCGGGCCGACCGCCAGCTGGCCTGGGAGGAGGCGGCCGAGCACTACCGGGCCGCGCTGCGGGCGCGTGAGCTGACCGGCGCCTTCGACGATCCGGTGCGGACCGAGCTGCTGCTGGCCCAGGGCGCCTCGGAGGATCGGGCGGGGATGGAGGCCGAGGCGCGGGCCACCTTCCAGGCCGCCGCCGCCACCGCGCGCGTGCTCGGCGACGCCGCGCTGCTGGGCCAGGCGGCGCTCGGCTTCGCGGGGCAGTGGTCGGTGCTCGGCCGGGTGGACGCGGCCCGGCTCTCGTTGCTGGAGGAGGCGCTGGCCGCGCTGGGCGACGCGGACAGCCCGCTGCGCGCGCGGCTGCTGGCGCGCCTCGCGTTGGAGCTCTACTACTCCGGCGATCCGGGGCGGCTGCTGGCGCTGTCCGAGCAGGCGGTCGAGCTGGCGCGGCGCCTCGGCGATCCGCGGGTGCTCGCGCGGTGCCTGGATGCTCGCCACTACGCCCTGTGGCGGCCGGAGAACGTCCACGAGCGGCTCAACGTGGCGGCCGAGCTGCGGCGGGTGGCCGAGCAGACCGGCGATCCGGAGCTCGAGCTCGAGGGCGCCGGCTGGACCGTCGTGGACTTGTTCGAGCTCGGTGACGTCGCCGGCGCGGACGTGCAGATCGCGGCCGCGACCAAGCTCGCCGAGGCGCTGCAGCGGCCGATCTGGCGCTGGTGGACGGCGCTGCTGCGCTGCACGCGCGCCCAGCTCGTGGGCAGCTTCGACGAGGCCGAGCGGCTCGCCGAGGAGGCACTGGAGATCGGCCGCCACGGCCAGGCCGAGAACGCCGCGGGCGCTTACTGGCAGGCGATGTTCAACATCCGGCGCGAGCAGGGCCGGCTGGCCGAGGTCGAGCCGTCGGTGCGGCGCTTCATCGAGCTCTACCCCGTGCTCGTCGCCTGGCGGGCGGCCCTCGCGCTCCTGCTGCTCGAGCTCGGGCGGACCGGCGAGGCGCGCGCGGAGCTCGAGGCGGTGGCGGTGTCGGACCTCCCCCGCGACGCCAACTGGCTGATCGGGGTGACGCTGCTGGCCGAGGTGTGCGGCGCGCTGGGCGACGGCGAGCGCGCCGAGCCGCTGTACGCGCTGCTCGAGCCGTACGCGGGCCGGAACGTGGTCGTGGGCCGGGCGGCGACGTGCAACGGCGCGGCCGCCCGCCTGCTGGGCACGCTCGCGGCCGCCATGCGGTCGTGGGAGCTCGCCGAGGGGCACTTCATCAGCGCGCTGGCGATGCACCAGCGGATGGGCGCCCGGCCGTGGGTCGCGCGGACGCAGCTGGCCTACGCCGAGATGCTGCTCGCGCGCCGGGAGCGGGGCGACAAGGCGCGGGCGCGAGAGCTGCTCGCCGACGCCGTCGTGACCGCGGAGGCGCTGGGGATGGGCGTCGTGGCGAGGAGCGCCCGCGAGCTCGCGGGCACGCCGGTCGCGGCCCGGCGGTAGCGCCGGCAACGTCAACTGCGGCTGGGTAGGGCGGGTGGGGAGCCGGCCGCGGCGGTCTGCCGCCACGCGGGGTCGTTCATGGGTCGTAGGGACCCACAGACCGCCCCGGGTCGGTTGACCGTCGGTATGCGACGGTAGACAGCCCCGCCGCGTGGCCGGCTCCCTCGCCGCCCTACCCAGCCGCAGTTCGGTGGCGTCGCCGGGGCGGCGGGGGGCGAATCGTCCGGGGCCGCGCCTACTGTCAGCGCATGGCCAAGCCCTCGACCGTCTTCGTCTGCTCCGCCTGCGGCACCGAGTCCGCCAAGTGGCATGGGCAGTGCCCGGGCTGCGGCGAGTGGAACACGCTGGCCGAGGAGGCGAGGGCTCCGGCGGCTGCGAAGAAGGCCGGCGGCCGGGCGGCGCGGCCGGTCCGGCTCGCCGACGTCCAGGCGGCGCGCCACGCGAGGCTGAAGACCGGCATCGGCGAGCTCGACCGGATCCTCGGCGGCGGGCTCGTGCCGGGCTCGCTCGTGCTGATCGGCGGGTCTCCGGGCATCGGCAAGTCGACGCTGACCTCGATGGCGCTCGGCAACCTCCAGGGGGCAGGGCGGCGCACGCTCTACGTGTCGGGCGAGGAGTCGGCGGCGCAGATCCGCCTGCGGGCCGAGCGGCTGCCGGGCGCGGCGCTGGACGTGCCGGTGCTCTCGGAGACCGACCTCGACACGGTGCTCGCGACGCTCGACGCCGAGGGCCCGGAGGTGTGCGTCATCGACTCGGTGCAGACGCTCCACGCGGCCGACCTGACCAGCGCGGCGGGGTCGGTCGGGCAGGTCCGCGAGGTCGCCGACCGCATCACGCGCCTGGCCAAGGCCCGCAACATCGCCGTCCTGCTCGTCGGTCACGTGACCAAGGAGGGGGCGCTGGCCGGCCCGCGCGTGCTCGAGCACCTCGTCGACTGCGTGCTGCAGTTCGAGGGCGAGCGGGAGCGCACGTACCGGACGCTGCGGGCGCTCAAGAACCGCTTCGGCTCGACCAATGACGTCGGCGTCTTCGAGATGCGCCAGGGCGGCCTCGTCGAGGTGGCCGACGCCTCCGCGCGCTTCGTCGGCGAGGCCACGAAGGCGCCCGGCAGCGTCGTGCTCGCCGCCATGGAGGGCTCCCGGCCGCTGCTCGTCGAGGTGCAGGCGCTCGTCTCGCCCTCCGAGCTCGTGCCGCCCCGCCGCGTCGCCAACGGGATCGACCGCAACCGCCTCGCGCTCGTCCTCGCCGTCCTCGGCCGCCACGCCGGCGTGGGGGTGGGGTCGGCCGACGTCTTCGTCAACGTCGCCGGCGGCGTCCGCGTCGACGAGCCGGGCGCCGACCTCGCCGTCGCGCTCGCCGTGGCCAGCGCGCAGCGCGGCGTCGCGCTCGGCGACGGCGAGCGGCCGGTCGCCTGCTTCGGCGAGGTCGGGCTGACGGGCGAGCTCCGCTCGGTCGGGCACGCCGACCGCCGCCTCGCCGAGGCCGCCAAGTTCGGCCTGCGGCCGGTGATCGGCCCGCCCGAGAGCGGCGCCGCCGAGGCGGCCACGCTGCGCGCCGCGTTGAGGGCGGCGCTGCCCGCGCAGCCGCGGGCCGCCCGCGCTGCTTGATCGCCCTACTCGGGCACCCACCCGCGTCTGGCGGCGAAGTCGTAGACGCTCTCGCCGAACGACTTGCCGTAGGTGCAGTCCCACCAGCGGTTGAAGACGAGCCCGGCGGCCACTCCCGCCGCGAACGCGCCGGCCGTCTTGGCGCCGGCCGCCATCGCGGCGCTCCGCGCGGCCTGCGCGGCGGCCAACTCGGCTCCCACCGTGGCCTCGGCGGCGGCGATCTCGGCGGCGACCATCCCGTTGCCGAGCCCGGCCACGCCGCGCACGGAGAGGGTCTTCACCGCCTCCACCATCCCGCGGTTCACCATCGACTGCGCGATGGCGTCGCCCGCCGCCGTCATGCCGGCCATCTCGGTGCCCGCCACGCCCGCGGTGCCCATGCCCCAGGCGGCGAACCCGGCCATGCTCTTGAGGTCGTTCAGCGAGCTCTGGAGCGGGCAGTCGCAGCCGCGGTTCATGCCGTTGGTGTCGCGGAAGTCGACGGGGTCTGACCCCGCGTACGCGTAGAGGTTCCCCTGGCCGCCCGCGAAGCGGATCGGGTCGCGGGCCGTCCAGCGGCCCGCGGCCGGGTCGTAGTCGCGCACACCGAAGCGCACGAGCCCGGTCAGCGGGTCCGCCAGCCCGCCGGCGAAGCCGATCGGCAGCTCCCACGCCGGGTTGGAGTCGCTCACCGGCCGGCCGAAGGCGTCGAACTCGAGCTTCTTGACGACGGCGCCCGCGCCGTCGGTGACGATCCGCGGCGTCCCGACCTGGTCGCTGCCGACGTAGAACCGCCGCCCGCCGCGCTCGAACGCGAACAGCAGGCCCTGGTCGTCGTAGTGCAGGACGCTCAGCGTCCCCTCGGCGGCGCGCACCGCGCTGACCTGGAACCGGTCGTCGGGGTTGCCGTAGAGGTAGCGCTCGGTCGTGCCGCCCTCGGTGCGGCTCACGCGCCGGCCGAGCCCGTCGTACCCGTAGGTGACGGTGCGGCCGCCGACCGTCGCCGAGAGGAGCTCGCCCGCCGTCGAGTAGACGAACGCGTCGGCGCCGCGCCGCCGCACGAAGCCGTCGGCGTCCGACTCGTAAGCCACGCCGGCGCGGCTCACGAGCCGGTCCTGACGGTCGTAGGCCGCCGGCTCCGCCGCCGCGTCGCCGTAGCGCGCGCTCAGGCGGTTGCCGTTGGCGTCGTAGCCGTAGCGCTCGACGATCGCGCCGTCGCGCCGCACCTCCACGAGCCGGCCGTCCGGGTCGTACGCGTACGCGTGGACGCGCTTGACGCCGTCGACCGTCTCCTCGCGCCCGACCACGCGACCGCCGGCGTCGTACGCCAGATCGAGCTTGTAGGCGACGCGCCCGCCCACGGTCTGCGTGCGCACGTCGGGGCGGCCGAGCGCGTCGTAGGTCCAGGTCTGGGTGAGCACGCTGCCGTCGCGCACGGCCGACGCGGCGCCGCCCGGGCCCGCGCGCTCGACCACGAACGGGCCGACACGGCGCGGCAGCGAGTCGCCGTCGTACTCGAACGCGGTCGTCACGGTGTCGCCGCCCGACGTGAGCGTCCGTCCCGTGGGCCGGAGCATGTCGTCGTACGTCCACGAGAAGGCGCCGTCGGCCGTGGCCATCCGCTCGATCAGCTCGCCGTCGTACTCGAGCTCGAGGCGCGGTCCGGGCGCGCGCCCGATCGCCCGCACGCGCCCGGTCGCGTCCCCGTACTCGAGCGCGACGTCGGCCTCCGGATAGGCCAGCCGCACGAGCCGGCCGGCGGCGTCGCGGTCGAGGTCGAGCGTCCGGCCGCCCGGCATCCGGCCGAGCGCGGGCGCGCCGTCGAGGTCGAACGCCAGCGTGTACCCCGGCCCGCCCGGCGGCGTGTACGCGGTCTCGCGCCCCAGCCCGTCACGGCCGATCCGGTGCACCTCGCCCTTCGGCATCGTCACCGAGACTCCAGCCTGGTCGTGGCCGAAGCCGTAGCGCGCGCCGCTCGGGAGGCGGATGCCGACCAGGCGCTCGGCGGCGTCGTACGCGTAGGCCCACTCGCGCCCGGTCGCGTCGCGCCGCGTGGCCGGCCGGTCGCTGTCCGGCGCGTAGCCGAGCGCGACCCAGCGATCGCCCTGCGTCAGGCGCGTGAGGCGGCCGTGCTCGTCGTAGGCGAGCGTGACCGGCTCGACGCGCGGGTCGGCGCGCTCGAACACCACGCGGCCGTGCTCGTCGAGGCGGACCTCGCGCCGGCGGCCCTCGGGCGTGTCGACGCGCAGCGTCAGGCTGGCGCGATCCCACGTCCGCGTCCAGGTCCTCCCGCCGACCGTCGTCTGCTCGGTCATGCTCGCCGCGCTGAGCGGGTCGGTCGGGTCGTCGAGCCGCGCCTCGTGGCGCGTCGTCATCTCGCGTCGCCGGCCGTCCGGGGTCACGAGCGTCTGGCTCGCGGTCAGCGGCAGCGCCATCCCGAACCGCGGGTCGGCGCCCGGGAGGCTGGTGATCGTCGTCCCGTCCGCCTTGGTGAGCGTCCGCGAGCCGTTCTCGCGCAGCACGAGCGTCGTCTCGGCGCCGCCGGGCGTGCGCACGGTGCGCCGCCGGGCGCCTCCGGGCAGACGCTCGTCGAAGTACGTGGTCGTCCGCCCGAGGCCCGTGCGCACCTCCACCTTCACGCCGGCGGCCGTCTCCGTGCGGATCAGGGTCTTGACCCCGTCCTCGGGGTTGACGTCGCGCACGAGCCGTCCGGTCCCGTCGTACTCCATCCGCGACTCGCCGCCGCGCGGATCGGTGAACGCGGTGAGCAGGCCGCCGCCGTCGTAGCGCATCCGCCAGCGGTTGCCGGCCGGGTCGGCGATCGCTTCGAGGCGGCCGCCGCCGTCCTGCACGAGCGCCGTGCGCTGCCCGCGCGGGCCGACGATCGCCACCGGCCGCCCGGCGGCGTCCCGCTCGATCCGCGTCGTGTCGCCCTCGCCGTCGATCACCGCGGCCAGGCGCTTCGCCTCGTCGTACTCGAAGCGCCAGCGCAGGGCGCCGGTGAGGGCGTCGAGCGTCCGCAGGTGGCGGCCGGACGCGTCGAACGCATAGACCTCGCCGCCGTCGCCCGACGGGATGTAGATACCGCCGGCGCCGAAGCCGGGCAGCGCCGGCTCGAGCCGGCGGAGCTGGTAGCGGCCGTCGGTGTAGACGAGCGTCCCGTTCGGGCCGACCTCGAGGGCGCGCGAGGTCCGCTCGATGCAGGTGTAGGCAGCCGTCTCGTGCGGCGGCGACAGCGTGAAGCTGCAGCCGCCCTCGAGGCGGCCGGCGACCGTGGTGACGGTGCCGTCGGGCAGCAGCTTGCGGATCCGCGCCTCGCTGCCCTCCGTCCCCGGGTCGTCGGTGCGCACGTGGAGCGTGCCCTCGGCGTCCACGGCGACGTTCACGGGGCTCCCGAGCCCGGTCTCCAGCGCCGGCCGGCCGTCGGGCCCGTTGTCGTCCAGCTGGTCGTCGCCCGCCACGCGGCGGATCAGCCCGTCGGTCCCGATCCGGGTGACAACGTGCTTGGTCGGATGCGCGACGTAGAGCGAGCCGTCAGAGGCAAAGGCCATGCCGTACGGGAGCGCGAGGTTGTGCTTGGTCGCCGGCTCGCCGGCCACGTCCTCGTCCGGCCCGGCGTCGACGCCGCCGCCGGCGATCGTCTCGATCACCCCGGAGGGGTCGATCCGCCGGATCCGCGCCTTGTTGCCGTTCGCCGCCGCCGCGCGCTCGCCGAAGTAGACGCTGCCGTCCGGCGCGACCTCGACGTCGAGCGGGTCGGTCACCCGCGCGGCGGTGGCCGGCCCGCCGTCGCCCATCGGCCCGCACGCGCACCCCACGCCGGCCAGCGTGCTGATCGTGCCGTCCGGCGCGATCCGGCGGATGTAGCCGTTCGGGAACGCGTTGCCGACGACCGAGAAGTAGACGCTGCCGTCGGGCCCGACGTCGATGCCGCGCAGCGTCCGCCCGAGCACCGCCTGCAGGGCGGGACCGCCGTCGCCCGTCGGCTCTCCGCACTGGGGTAGCCCGGCGAACTGGGAGATCATGCCGTCGCGCGCGATCCGGCGGATGCCGCCGTGGCCGTTGGCACACGGCCCGCTCATGGCGTAGATCGAGCCGTCGGGGCCGACCGCCGCCTCCACGAGCGAGTCGAGGTCCGCGCCGGTCGCGGGGAACGGCTCGGTGCGGGCCTCCGGGTACGCTCCGCCGCCCCCGCCAACGAGCCGGCTGGTGAGGCCCGTGCCGCCGGCGGCCGACGTCTGCGACCCGTCGCCTTCGTGGAGCTTGCGCTCGACCGGGTCGTACGCGTGGTGGACGCTCAGCGTCCAGCCGCCGAGCCCGACGCCCGCGGCGCTCCACGCGCCGATCGGGCGCTTGACGGTGCGCCCCACGGGGACGCCGCAGAAGAAGTGCGGATCGGTGGCGGGATCGGCGGGCGAAGCGGCGCCGCCGGCGATCGCGGCGACGCCGCCGGTCCAGGACGGTCGCTGGTTGCCGCACGAGCGGCGGCCGTCGAAGTACTCGACGTCGCCGGGCAGCTGGGCGAAGCTGGAGGCGACCCCGGACCGGCTCGGGTAGTAGACGAAGTCGTAGACGTTGGTGACGCGGATCGTGGCCACCGGGCTCCCCTGCACGTGCCGGCCGAACGCGTCCTTGCCGTCCCACGTGAAGACGTGGTGCAGATTCGGCTCGAGGTCGGGCAGGGCGGTCTGGCCCTGGATCGGGTTCGTCGGGTCCTCCCAGCGCCGCTCGAAGCGCCGGCCCGCGATGTCGATGGTCAGCTGCACGCCCTTGAGCCGGTCCGGGATCTCGCCGGCCGTGATCGGGATGCGGATGCGCTCGCCCGCCCGCCAGCCCGGCTGGCGGTGCGAGCTGTAGACGAGGTCGAACGGCGTGCCGGTGACGGGGACGCGCTCGCCGAGCGTCTGGCTCTCGCAGCCGATGATCGACCCGGCCTCCTCGCACGGGTCGTCCCCCTCGCCGTTGAACCACGGCAGCGGCGGCGTGGCCCCCGGCGGCGGCCCGAACGGCCAGTTCAGGTCCCACGGCGTGAAGTGCTCGAGCGGCACGCGCCAGAGCTCCTGGCCCGGCTCGTACAGCCGCCGCCAGCACGCGCCGCTCGTCCTCGCCGACGTCCAGGCCGGTCGCGCCCTCGAGCGCCGCGACGCCGTCCGTCTCCGACACGATCCTCACCACGCGTCCGTTGGGCGCCGCCTCCCACGCCGCGCGGCGGGGGTCGTAGAAGCCGGCCGGCACCGCGGACCCGACCTCGGCGCCGATGAAGTTCTCCGTGTACGAGAGGACCGGCCGGTCGAACTCGACGGAGGCGGCGCCGGCGCGCTCGGCCTCGTCGACCGTGTAGGCGGCGGCGTAGGTGTAGCCGGAGCTCGGCGGGAGGCTGCCGGGCATCGCGGCGTCGCCGGCGTCGCCGGCCGTGTACTCGGTCGCGCGCACAGACAGGTCGCCGAGCGGCCGGCGCTCGCCGCTCGGCATCCGCATCGTGGCGGTCAGGCCGCGCGGGAAGAGCAGCGTGGCGCGGCGGGCACCGTCGGCGTCCTCCGTCGCGGTCGCCCGCGCGACCTGGAACGGCTCGTCGGAGCCGCGCTCGATCGTGGTGACGCGCGGGTCGAGCGGGATCATGACCACCGAGTCGACGGTCACCCAGTCCTCCCACGGCGTGTCGACCGTCCGCTCCACGTCGGCGTAGCCGGGCTTGGCGAGGGCGACCGTCAGCGGGCCGCCGCCGTTGACGACGAGCTGGAAGCCGCCGTCCGGCTGCGTGCGCGTGCTGCCGTACTCCGGATGCCCGTGGACGGTGACGGTGACGCCCGGCAGCGGGGCGCCCGACCGCTCGATGACCGTGCCGCGCAGTGCGGCGGCGCGGCGCTCGGCGATCGTCCCCGGCGCCACGCCCTGCTGGACGGGGTTCGCGCCGCTGTGCAGGAAGGCCACCGAGTCGGCCAGCGAGGTCGCGGCTCCCGGGTCGAGCGGGGGGATCTCGAGCCGCGGCGCGGGAGCCGGCTGCCCGCCTCCGCCGCCCTCACCGCCGCCGCCGCCGCCCGGCTGCGGCGCCGGCGAGGGCGAGCCGGGCACGAGGACCCGGACGCGGCCGGCCGTGCGGCAGTTGTTGCGCTCCGAGCGCTCGCGGACGCGGCGTGCGACGTCGGCGCACGCCTGCAAGCGGTACTCGCCGGCGGCGCCCGCGGGCAGGCGCAGCCGCGCCGCCGAGCGCGCCCGGCGACCGGGGGCGAGCGCCTTCAGCCGGCTCTCCCCGAGGGCCACGCGACCCGCCCGCACCAGCGACCACCCCAGCGCCGACGCCCGGGCGCGCGTCCGGCCCGCGTTGCGCACGACGCTCGAGACCCGCAGGGTCCCGCCCGGCACGACCTCGGCGGCCGGCTTCGCAACCGTCACGGGCCGCAGGTCCGGCAGCCCCGCTGCGGTGACGGTGGCCGGAGCGGCGAGTGCGCACAGGAGCGCGACGACGGCGGGCAGGCATTTCATGGGTGCGGAACTGTCCCGAGGTGCCCCGGCGGCGGCAATCGGGAGGGCGCTCACCTAGGGGTGCGGTTGTCCGCACTGAACCGATACAGTCGGCGCTGTGGCGCGCTTTAAGCACTGTTGAAAGCAACTGCTAGAATTAAGAGGTGATGACGCCGCGATCCGGGGAGGAGCTCATTGAGCTCGAGGCGCGGCAGGAACCCCGGCTGGTGAAGGCGCTGGAGATGGTCGCGCCCGGCACGGCGGTGCGGGAGGGCATCGACAACATCGTCCACGCGCGGACCGGCGGCCTGCTGGTGATCGGAGATCCGGACGAGCTCGCCTTCCTCTTCTCGGGCGGCATCAAGCTCGACATCGACTACTCCCCGGCGATGATCTACCAGCTGGCGAAGATGGACGGGGCGATCGCCCTCAACGCGACGGCGACGAAGATCGCCTGGTGCAACGTCCAGCTGATGCCGGACCCGACGATCCTGTCGATGGAGACCGGCACGCGCCACCGCACGGCCGAGCGCGTCTCGAAGCAGACCGACGCGCTGGTCATCGCCGTCTCCCAGCGCCGCGACGTCGTGAGCCTGTACGTCGACGGCGCGAAGTACATCCTCGAGGAGATCCCCGCCGTTCTGGCCAAGGCCAACCAGGCGCTCGCGACCCTCGACAAGTACCGCTCCCGGCTCGATCAGGTGAGCACGCGCCTGACCGCGCTCGAGTTCGAGGGCGGGGTGACGCTGCACGACGTCCTGACCGTGCTCCAGCGCGCCGAGCTGGTGACGCGCATGGCCGTGGAGATCGAGCGCTACATCGTCGAGCTCGGCTCGGAGGGCCGGCTCATCGAGATGCAGCTCGAGGAGACCATGGTCGGCGTGGCGGGCGACAAGGCCGCGCTCCTGCACGACTACCTGGCGGAGCCGCGCGACGACGCGTTCGCCGTCGCGCTCGACGGCATCGCGCGGCTGGCCCACCAAGACCTACTCGACTTCGGGCGGCTGGCGGAGCTGCTCGGGTATGACCGCAAGGTCAACACGCTCGACTATCCCGTCTCGCCCCGCGGCTACAGGATCCTGGGCCGCATACCCCGGCTTCCGAAGCTGGTGGTGCAGAACATCGTCCGCGAGTTCCGCGGGCTCGACGAGATTCTCGCCGCGACCGACCCCGAGCTGGAGTCGGTCGACGGCGTCGGAGAGATCCGGGCGAAGGACATCCGCGAGGGCCTTCGCCGCCTACAGGAGATCAACCTCGTGGACCGCTACCTGCAGACGTGAGCATGCGCCGCGTGAATCGCACGGTCGTCCGGCATCCGGACGGACCCAGATGAAGGAGGACACCATCCCCACCGATACAGCGACCGAGCAGATCGAGGACCTGGAGATCACCCGCGAGGCGGAGTGCATCGACTTCCAGGTCGGTGACAACGTCGTCTATCCCCATCACGGAGCCGGGCAGGTCATCAAGAAGGAGGAGAAGGAGATCCTCGGCGAGGTGCGCCAGTACCTCACGATCAAGATCCTTCATAACGACATGACCGTGATGGTCCCGTGTGAGAACGCCGGCAAGGCCGGCCTCCGCCGGGTCATCGACGAGGAGACCGTCAAGAAGGTGCTCGCCGTGCTCTCCGACGACGTCTCGGAGATGCCCAAGAACTGGAACCGCCGCTTCAAGCACAACCGCGACAAGATCAAGACCGGCGACATCTACGAGCTCGCCGAGGTCGTCCGCAACCTCGCCGTGCGCGAGCAGGACAAGGGTCTGTCGACGGGCGAGAAGCAGATGTACACGCGAGCCAAGAAGATCCTCGCATCGGAGATGATGTACGCCCTGGAGAAGACCGAGGACGAGGCCGAGGCCTACCTCGACGACCTCCTCCTGCGCTCGGAAAAGCTGGCTGCCGCCTCCTAGGCGCGCCGCATTTTGAACATGGCGGTCGCGCTCCTCGTGGCCGCCGGCAGCGGTGAACGCCTTGGCGCCGGACGGCCCAAGGCGTTCGTCGTTGTGGCCGGCCGGCCGATGCTCGAGTGGTCGCTCGAGGCGTTGCGGGCGGCCGGCATCGACGAGATCGTGGTCGCGGCGCCGGCCGACGAGCTCGAGTTGCCGCCGGGCGTGATCGTGGTGCCCGGCGGCGCCACGCGGTCGGAGTCGGTCCGCGCGGCGCTGGCGGCCGCCCCGCCGGGCGACGTCGTCGTCCACGACGCGGCGCGACCGCTGGTCACGCCCGACCTCTTCCGCGAGACGCTGGCGGCGCTCGCCGAGGCCGACTGCGCGGTGGCCGCCGCCCCGATGGCCGACACGGTGAAGGAGGCGGGGCCGGACCGGGTCGTGCGCGCCACGCTCGACCGCTCGCGCCTGTGGGCGATCCAGACGCCGCAGGCGTTCCGCCGCGCGGCCCTCGAGCGGGCGCTGGACGCGGACGCCGAGCTGCTGGCGCAGGCGACCGACGACGCCTGGCTGGTCGAGCGCATGGGGGGGACGGTGCGCGTCGTAGAGTCATCGGCCGCCAACTTCAAGGTGACCACGCCCTACGACCTCGAGATCGCCGAGTACCTGCTTGCTGACCGACTACCACGTCCACCTGCGGCCTGACGACCGCGACGCGACGCCCGAGCGCTACTTCACCCCCGCCAACGCCGAGCGCTACCGCGAGACCGCGGCCGAGCGCGGGATCGCCGAGCTCGGGGTCGCCGAGCACATCTACCGCTTCAGCGCCGCCCTGGAGATCTGGGAGCACCCATTCTGGCGCCGCTACGCGCAGGACGACCTCGACGCCTACTGCGGCTTCGTGCGCGAGGAGACCGACCTCAAGCTGGGCATCGAGATGGACTTCGTGCCCGGCCGCGAGGACCGCATCGCCAGCGTCCTCGACAGGCACGACTGGGACTACGTCGTGGGCTCCGTCCACTTCCTGCGCGACCACTCGATCGACGCCGAGGACTACACCATCTGGGGCACCGGCGAGTCGCCCGAGAAGGTCTGGCGGCGCTACTTCGCGACCGTCGCCGAGGCCGCGCGCTCCGGGCTCTGCGACATCATGGCCCACCCGGACCTCGTGAAGGTCTGGGGGCGGGCGGCGCCGCTCCCCGAGGGCGACCTGCGGCGCTACTACGAGCCGGCCGTCGAGGCCTTCGCGGAGACCGGGGTGGCCGTCGAGTTCTCGACCGCCGGCTGGCGCAAGCCGGTCGGCGAGCAGTACCCGGCGGTGCCGTTCCTGGAGATGCTGGCCGACGCCGGCTGCCCGATCGCGCTGTCCAGCGACGCCCACATTCCCGAGCAGCTCGGCTTCGAGTACGAGCGCGCGCTGGAGCTGCTGGAGGGGGTCGGGGTGCGCGAGATCGCCGTCTTCGAGCGGCGGGAGCGGCGGCTGGAGCCGGTCGGGTGAGGACCGGCATCGGGATCGACTCGCACCGCTTCGCCGAGGGGCGCCGGCTCGTGCTCGGCGGCGTCGAGATCCCGTTCGAGCGTGGGCTGGCCGGCCACTCGGACGCCGACGTGCTGGCCCACGCGATCGCCGACGCCCTGCTTGGCGCCGCCGGCCTCGGCGACATCGGGCAGCACTTCCCCGACACCGACCCCGCCTGGAAGGACGCGGACTCGATGGAGCTGCTGCGCGACGTCGTCGCAAGGGTGCGCGCCGCGGGTCACGAGGTCGTGCACGTCGACGCCACGGTGATGCTCGAGCGACCCAGGCTCGCGCCCCACCGCGAGGCCATCCACGCCTCGCTGGCGGCCGTGCTCGGCTCGGTCAACGTCAAGGCGACGACCGGCGAGGGGATGGGCTTCGTGGGCCGCGGCGAGGGCGCCGCGGCGCTCGCCGTGGCGACCCTCCGTTAGTTCGGCGTCGTCTTTGCGCCTCGAACACATGTGTGTCGTCGACGCGTTCACTACCCGCTTCCGCGGCGATTCCGGCGGCCGTCGGTGCAGGAGGATCGCACGGTCGCTCTCGAACACGGCCGGCTCACCGACACTCAGGACCAGGGCCTCGTGCCCTCCTGTCGGAGCAAGCGCATGAAGGTCCGAGATACACGCGAGCCAGCTCTTCGGGTCTCGTCGGCAACGCGAGCGCCCTCCGCTCGACGGCGATTCGCAGGCTCATGTGCCCTCCACCGGATACGGGGCGGGCTCGTAGAGCTTGCGGGGCCGGCCGTACGTGCCGCTGCGCTCGGAGATGACGCGCACAAGACCCGCTGCCTCGAGACGGGCGAGCATTCGCTGCGTATACGGGCGGCTCCATCCGAGGCGCCTGAGCAGCAGCTCGCGGAGCTGGGCTTCTAATGACGGCAAAGGCTCTGAACCTTTCGCTACTTCGCGACGGCGCTCGCGTAAGGTCCGCCGTTCAGTGCGGACGATCAGGTTCTACGACACCGGCACACGCGAGCTGCAGCGGTTCGAGCCGCGCGACCCCGGCGCGGTCGGCATCTACGCCTGCGGGCCGACGGTCTACTCGCGCGTGCACGTCGGCAACGCGCGGCCGTTCGTCGTCTTCTCGCAGCTCAAGCGCTTCCTCGAGCACGAGGGCTACGACGTCACGCTCGTCGCGAACATCACCGACATCAACGACAAGATCTACGACGCGGCGCGGGCGGCCGGCCGCGAGTCGGCCGACCTGGCGCGGGAGATGACCGAGCACTACGTCGCCGACACGGAGCGCCTGGGGCTCGGTCGCCCCGATCACGAGCCGCTCGCCTCCGAGTACGTGGACCCGATCATCGACCTCATCGGCGCGCTGATCGAGCGCGATCACGCCTATGCGGTCGAGGGCGACGTCTACTTCCGCGTGCGCACGCTGCCCGCGTACGGGTCGCTCTCGCGCCGCGACGTCGACCAGATGGATCAGGGCGAGGGCGTCGAGGGCGCGAACCTGAAGGAGGACCCGCTCGACTTCGCGCTCTGGAAGGCGCACAAGGAGGGCGAGGACACGGCGTGGGACTCACCCTGGGGACGTGGCCGGCCGGGCTGGCACATCGAGTGCTCGGCGATGGCGGAGGCGCTCCTGGGGCTCGAGTTCGACATCCACGGCGGCGGCATCGACCTCGTGTTCCCGCACCACGAGAACGAGCTGGCCCAGACGCTGGCCGGCCGCGGGAGGCCGCTGGCGCGGATGTGGATGCACAACGGCATGCTCGAGGCCGCCGAGGGCGAGAAGATGGCCAAGTCGGTCGGCAACATCCGCGGGCTCGCGGAGGTGCTCGACGACGTCGGCGGCGAGACGCTGGTCCTGTACTTCTCCACCGGCCACTACCGGCAGCCTCTGACGTTCACGCCCGAGTCGCTGAAGGCCGCGGGCAACGCCGTGGCACGCATCCGCGACGCGGCGCGACGGCTGGAGCAGGGGCCGTCGCCGCCGGAGCTGGTGCCCCACCGCGAGGCGTTCTGGGAAGCGCTGGCCGACGACTTCAACACCGCCCGCGCGCTGGCGGCGATGTTCGAGTGGGTCGGCGAGGCGAACAAGCTGGACGCGCCCGCCGGCGACCGCGATCTCTACGACATGCTGGCGGTGCTCGGCCTCGAGTCGCTGATGGAGCACGAGGAGGCTCCGCCGCACGTCGTCGCCCTCGCCGACCAGCGGGACGCGGCGCGGAGCGCGAAGGACTGGGCCGAGGCCGACCGCCTGCGCGACCAGCTCCGCGAGCAGGGCTGGGAGGTGCGCGACGGCCCGCAGGGACCGGAGCTCGTCCGGGCGTCCTGACCGCCGCGGGCGGCCGCCGAAGCGCGCGGGGCGCGCGCCGCGCGACGATCGGGCCCGACCGGCCCGGGCCGGCGACGATCGTGGGGACGCCCCGCGCGGCCGCACGGTCGTCTACGGCCGCAACGCGGTCCGGGAGGCCCTTCGTGGGCGGCGGAAGGTCCATCGGATCCTCGCCACCGAGGCGGCCGCCGGCGAAGGGTGGTCGGGAGCTCCCGTGTCGGTCGTCGCGGCCGAGGAGGTCGAGCGGCGGTGCGGGTCGGATGCCCATCAGGGCGTCTGCGCGGAGGTCGACCCGTACCCGTATGCCGATGCGGCCGGGCTGCTCGCCGCGCCCGACCCGCTGATCGTCGCCCTCGACGAGGTCACCGACCCGCAGAACCTCGGGGCCGTCGCCCGCACGGCCGAAGCGGTCGGGGCGACCGGCGTCGTGATCCCGGAGCGGCGCTCGGCGGAGGTGACGGCGGCCGTCTGCAAGGCCTCGGCGGGCGCGGTCGAGCACCTGCCGGTCGCCCGCGTGCGCAACCTGGCCGACTTCCTCGCCGACGCCAAGGAGGCCGGCGCGTGGTGCTACGGCGCCGCGGCCGGCGCCGCCACGCCCTACACCGCGCCCGACTACTCGGGCGGAGTGGTCCTCGTCCTCGGCGCCGAGGGCAAGGGGCTGCGACCGCGGGTGGCCGCCGGCTGCGACGACCTGGTCTCGCTCCCGCTGCGCGGGCGCATCGAATCGCTCAACGTGAGCGCGACCGCGGCGGTGCTGCTGTACGAGGTCGTGCGGTACCGGCTTGACACGTCCACATAACCGTGCAAACCTCATTGCGCTAACGTTCAGCTTGAGGGTTATGATGGTGCCCTCGAGATGACGTACTAGGGCGCCGGGGGAGGTGTGCGCCACGACGAATGGACCCAATTTCCGGGATCCAGAAGGGTGGGATCGTGGCCAGACTGTCTCCAACGCGAGCTCAAGCTCAAGTACAGCTTGAGGATACGTACCTGATTGCCCTCGCGAAGCAGGGAAGCGCGGATGCATATGACCGCCTGGTGCGGCGCTACTACTCGTTCGTCCGCCTGAAGGCCTCCTCGTACTTCCTCGTCGGCGGCGACTCGGAGGACCTCATCCAAGAGGGCCTCGTCGGGCTCTACAAGGCGATCCGCGACTTCCGCAGCGACCGCGAGTCGAGCTTCCGCAACTTCGCCGAGCTCTGCATCACGCGCCAGATCATCACCGCGGTCAAGACCGCCACCCGCAACAAGCACACGCCGCTCAACGGCTACGTCTCCTTCTCGGCGGCGCCCGCCGGCGCGACGGACTCGGAGCCGACGCTCGACGAGGTGCTGCCCGGCTCGACGGTCCACGATCCCGTCAACCAGGTCATCTCCTCCGAGGAGCTCCGCTCGCTCGTCGCCTGCCTCTCCACGGTCCTGTCCGAGCTGGAGTCGCGGGTCCTCTCGCTCTACCTCGACGGCCACTCGTACACGGCCATCGGCGAGCGCCTGGGCTGCGACTGCAAGACCGTCGACAACGCCCTCCAGCGCGTGAAGCGGAAGGTCGGGGCGCACCTGACCGCGCGCAACGTCGTGCTGTAATCCCCGCCGTGCCAACCTGGCTGATCATC
Source organism: uncultured Solirubrobacteraceae bacterium (assembly GCA_963844405.1). GTDB lineage: Bacteria > Actinomycetota > Thermoleophilia > Solirubrobacterales > Solirubrobacteraceae > DASSUW01. The sequence continues at coordinate 268,641 of CAWJNZ010000003.1, forward strand.
GTCATCGTCGCCCTGCTGCTGCTCGCGATCGGCGGGTACTTCGCCCGCAAGCGGCAGCTCGAGCGCTCCCGCCCGGCGTTCGACCGCTCGCTCGAGCAGGTGAACCGCGACCTCGCTGCGGCGGCCGCCGCCGACCGCGGCTGGGACCGCGACACGCTCGAGGCGGCCGCGCGACGGATCTACGCCGAGCAGCGCGGCGGCAGCGAGCCGCCCGAGCTCACGCTCGTCGAGGTGCTCGACCGCCCGGGGACCGACGAGGACCAGGCGGTCTTCCGCTGCGGCGACGAGTGGCTCACGCTCGGGCGCCGCGACGGCGAGTGGGTGCACGAATCGCTGACCTAGGCCTCCCGCCGGACCTCCCGCGCGCCGAGCGGCTCCGGCGCATCCTGGAGCGTGACGGCGGCGAGTGCGTGTGGTGCCGCCGCCCGCTGGCCCCCGGCGACCGAGACCTCTCGCTCGACCACCTCATCCCGCGCCTGAAGGGCGGCCCGGCGTGGCCGGAGAACGAGCTCGCGTCCTGCCGGCCGTGCAACCGGCGGCGAGGCCACACCGCGCCGGCCGCCTGGATCGAGGACTGCGAGGCGCGCGGGCTGGCGCCGAACCGCGATGTCGTCGGGCGGACTCTGATCGCGCTCCGCGACGCGATCGCGGCGCGTGGCGGGCAGCGGCGGGCGCGGCCCTACCTCGACGGGCAGCTTCGGCGTCTTGGGCTGGGGTGACGCGGCCGATCAGGCCGCCCGCGGGCGCCGGTGGCGGACGTGCTCGAGGATCGCCAGCACGTCGTTCGCGTCGTCGCAGACGTGCAGCGCCGAGACGTCGTCCGCCGAGATGTTGCCCTCGGCCAGCACCGGGTCGCGCAGCCAATCGATCAGGCCGTCCCAGAACCCGCGGTCGACGAGCACGATCGGGAAGTAGCGGATCTTCTCGGTCTGCCGCAGCGTGGCCGCCTCGAACGTCTCGTCCAGCGTCCCGAACCCGCCCGGGAAGACGACGAAGCCGCTCGCGTAGCGGACGAACATGACCTTGCGCGCGAAGAAGTAGTGGAAGTCGAGCTCGACGTCGACGAACCTGTTGACGCCCTGCTCGTTCGGCAGGTCGATCCCGAGCCCGACCGAGGGCACGCCGGCCTCCTGGGCGCCGCGGTTGGCGGCCTCCATGATCCCCGGGCCGCCGCCGGTGATGATCGCGTAGCCCGCATGCCCGAGCATGCGCGCCATCTCGCGCGCCGCCTGGTAGCGCGGGTGGTCGCGCGGCGTCCGCGCCGACCCGAAGATCGAGACCGCCTTGCCGATGTGGCTGAGCGTCTTGAAGCCCGCCCGCAGCTCGTCCTGGATCCGCAGAACGCGCTGCGCGTCGGTGAGCTCGGAGAGGATGGCCGTGGTCTCGGCCTCGAGCAGCTCCTCGTCCGGCGTCGTCGGGTGTCGCGGAGGGTGTGGCTCTTCGGCCATGCGACTAGCGTAGTCCCGCGATCATGAGCACCCCTGCGTATACCCGCCTCGACGTGGACGAGCGCCGCCGCCGGCTGCTCGACCTCGGGGCGGAGCTCTTCGCCCGCCACGGCTACGAGGAGCTGAGCATGGCGCGCATCGCGCGCGAGGCCGGCATCAGCAAGGCGCTGCTCTACCACTACTTCCCCTCCAAGCAGGCGTACTTCGCGGCCACGCTCGAGCAGGCGGCGCAGGAGCTCGCGCAGGCCACCGCGCCCGACCCGGCCCTGCCGCCCGTCGAGCAGCTGTCGCGCAGCCTCGACGCCTTCCTCGCCTGGGTCGAGCGCCACATGGGCGCCTACGACAAGCTGATCCGCAGCGTCGGGGCCGTCCCCGAGGTGCGCGAGCTCGTCGAGCGCGTGCGCGAGGAGACCGCCCAGCGCATCCTCGCCGGCCTCACCGAGAACGAGCCGCCGCCGGAGCTGCGGGCCGCCGTGCACGGCTGGCTGTGGTTCATGGACGGCGCGGTGCTCGACTGGATCGAGCACCGCGACATCGAGCGCCACCGGCTCCACGGCCTGCTCCTGGGCACGCTGCTCGGCGCGGTGACCGCCGCGGGCGTGCCCGTCGGCGGCGGCTGAACGAGCGGGCTACGACGTGCCGCTGACGCGCAGCACGAGGATCGCGCGGTCGTCGCGCGTGCGCTCGGGCTCGAAGGCCGCCACCGTCTCGTCGACGGCGTCGGCCACCGCCTCGGCCGAGCCCCCCGCCGCCGCATCGACCGCTGCCCGCAGGCGCTCCTCGCCGAACTGGTCGCCGGACGCGTCGCGCGCGTCGACCACGCCGTCGGTGTAGAGCACGAGCGTGTCGCCCGCGCGCAGGTCGAGCGACACCTGCTCGAGGATGGGGTCGACCTCCACGCCGAGCAGCGTGCCCCGCACGACCACGTCCTCGGCGCGCCCGCCCGCGCGCACGAGCAGCGGGTAGGGATGGCCGCCGGAGGCCAGGCAGGCGTCGAAGCCGCCGCCCGGGGCGGGATCGAGCCGCACGGCGCCGACCGTGCAGAACGCGTTCTCGGTCGACTGCCGGAGCAGCGCCTCGTTGAGGAAGCGCAGCATCGCGGTCGGCTGCTCGTCGCGGAGCGCGATCGCCCGCAGGGTGTGGCGGGCCAGACCGGTCAGGACCGCCGCCGCCGTGCCCTTGCCGGCCACGTCGCCGACCAGGACCAGCCAGCGCTCGGGCGAGATGTCGAAGCAGTCGTAGAAGTCGCCGCCGACCGCGCCGCCGTCGGCGATCGAGTGGTAGCGGACCGCCACCTCGAGGCCGGGGATGTCGGCGAGCCGCTCCGGCAGCAGCCCGTGCTGCAGGGTGCGCGCGACGTAGGCGCGCTCCTCGTAGAGGCGCGAACGCTCCAACGCCTGGGCGGCCTGGTGCGCGAGCTGGGCGAGGAAGGCGCGGTCGGCGGCCATGAAGCGCCGCGCCTCGCGGTTGCAGAGCAGGAGCGCGGCGAACACGAACCCGCCGAAGGCGATCGGGACCACGACCATGGCCTGGAAGGCGCCGGTGATGACCGACCGCAGCTGCGGATAGCGCTCCCAGTCGTCGAGCGTCTCCAGGTACACCGGCTCGCCGGTCCGCAGCGCGTCGCAGACCGGCGCGTCGACGTGCAGCGGGAAGTGCCGCCAGGCGGCCATCGCCGTGTCCTCGAAGCCGCGGTCGTACCGCATCTCCACCTCGTCGCCGATGCGGAAGGCGAGCGCGCCGGCGGCGGCGTAGAAGTCCGCGACCGCCTGGCCGACGACCACCTCGCCGACCTCGTCGGCCGAGCTCGCCGCCGACAGCGCCGCCGTAACCCTCTGCAGTCGCGCGCTGCGGTCGGCCGCCAGCTCGGCCTCGCGGCGCGCCTCGCGCTCGCGCGAGAGCAGCAGCTCGCGCTCGCGGTCGGCCGCGCGCCGATCGCTCAGGTCCATGACCACCGCCACCACGCGCAGCGGCTCGCGGTCGAGCGCGACGCCGCTCAGCAGCACCGGCACGCGCGTGCCGTCGGGCCGCACGTACTCCTTCTCGTAGGGCTCGACCCAGCCGTCCGAGCCCAGCTTGCGCGTGACCTGGTCGTCCTGCGCGGCCCACTCGGGCGCGGTGATCGCGCGCCAGCTGATCTCGCCCGCCTCGAGCTCCTCGCGCGTGCGCCCGACGATCTTCAGCCAGGCGTCGTTCGACTCGAGGACGCGGTCGTCGTCGGAGACCGTGACGCCGATGACGTTGGCGTCGACGAGCCGCCGGTACCGCTGCTCGTCCTCAGCGGTCGGTTCCGAAGATCCGGTCCCCGGCATCGCCCAGCCCCGGGCGGATGTAGCCGTTTTCGTCCAGCTGGCGGTCGAGCGCCGCCGTGAGGATCGGCACCTCGGGGTGCGCGCTCCGCAGCGCCTCCACGCCCTCGGGCGCGGCGACCAGGCAGGTGAACGTGATCCGCTTCGCGCCCGCGCGCTTGAGCCGCGCGATCGCCTGCGTCGAGCTGCCGCCGGTGGCCAGCATGGGGTCGACGACGAACACCTCGGCGTCGGCGACCCCCGACGGGATGTTCTCGTAGTAGCCGACCGGCCGCAGCGCCTCCTCGTCGCGGTACATGCCGAGGTGGCCGACGCGGGCGTCGGGCACCAGCCGCAGGAACCCGTCGACGAGGCCGAGGCCGGCCCGCAGGATGGCGACGATCACCACCTCGTCGGCGAGCCGCGTCGCGGCCGCCGGCTCGAGCGGCGTCTGGACCTCGTACTCGTCCGGCCGCAGCCCGCGCATCGCCTCGTAGGCGAGGATCATCGCCGCGTCGTCCAGGGTCTGCCGGAAAACCCCGTGCGGGGTGCTCCGATCGCGCAGGATCGAGACGAGCCTGCGCAGCAGGACATGGTCGACGACGGTGACGCCCTCCATCTGAGCGGAACCTACTAGGGTCACGCCGGTGTCTGCTCCGCGTCGCAACGTCGAGCTCAAGGCGATCGACCCGGATCCGGCGCGCTCGCTCGCCGTCTGCCGCGAGCTGGGAGCCGAGGATCGCGGCGTCCTGCGCCAGCGCGACACCTACTTCCGCGCCCGCAGCGGGCGGCTCAAGCTGCGCGAGGAGGAGCCCGGCGGCGCCGTGCTGATCCAGTACGACCGGCCCGACGCGGCGCAGGCGCGCGAGAGCCGCTACCGCCTCACGCGCGTCCAGGACCCCGGCGAGTTGCTCGCCTCGCTCGACGCCGCGCTCGGCACGCTCGTCGTCGTCGACAAGGAGCGCCACCTGTTCCTGTGGGACGGCGTCCGCATCCACCTCGACTCCGTGCAGGGGCTCGGCAGCTTCGTGGAGCTCGAGGGCGTCGCCGCGCCGGAGTCCGACCTCGGAGCCGAGCGCGAGAAGGTCGCGCGTCTGCAGCGCGAGCTCGGCATCGAGGAGGTCCTCACCGACTCCTACTCCGACCGGCTGCTCGGCGCCGACGCGCTGATCGCCGCCGCTCGCGAGGTGATGGCGAAGGCGCACGCTCCGTACTCGCGCTTCCACGTCGGCGCCGCCCTGCGCGCCGAGGACGGCTCGATCCACGCCGGCGCCAACGTCGAGAACTCGGCCTATCCGCAGGGGCAGTGCGCGGAGGCGTCGGCGATCGGAGCGCTTGTCGCCGCCGGCCGCACCCGCGTGCTCGAGGCGGCCGTGATCGCCGACTCCGACGCGATCTGCGTCCCCTGCGGCGGCTGCCGCCAGCGGCTGCGCGAGTTCATGCCGCTCGACGCGACCGTCCACCTCTGCTCGCAGGGCGGAGAGCAGCGCTCGGTGACGCTGGAGACGCTCCTGCCGTACTCCTTCGGGCCGGAGTTCCTCCCGCAATGATCGAGCGCATCGCGGCCCGCGCCCCGCGGCTGGGCGTCATCCTCGGCTCCGGGCTGGGCGCCGTGGCGGACGCGCTCGACGACGCGGAGACGATCTCCTACGCCGACCTGCCCGACTTCCCGCAGCCGAGCGTCCACGGCCACGCCGGCACGCTCGCGCTCGGCACGCTGGGCGGGACGCCGGTCGCCGTCCTCCAGGGCCGCCGGCACGTCTACGAGGGCGGCGACGCGGGCGCCATGCGCGGCCCCGTCCGCGCGCTCAAGGCCGCCGGCGCCGAGGCGCTGTTCGTGACCAACGCGGCCGGCTCGCTCAACGCCGACGTCGTGCCCGGGTCGCTGATGGCGATCACCGACCACATCAACATGCTCGGCGTCAACCCGCTCACCGGTCCCAACGACGAGGAGATCGGCCCGCGCTTCCCGAGCCTGCGCGACGCCTACGACCCGGAGCTGCGCGCCACGCTCCACGAGGTCGCGAAGGACATCGACGTCGGGCTGCGCGAGGGCGTCTACCTCGCCACCGCCGGCCCGAGCTTCGAGACGCCGGCCGAGATCCGCGCCTTCCGCACGCTCGGCGCCGACGCCGTCGGCATGTCGACGGTCCCCGAGGTGATCCTCGCCCGCCACGCCGGCCTCAGGGTCGCCGCCGTCTCCGCCATCACGAACCTCGCCGAGGGGATGGGCGGCGAGGAGCTCTCGCACGAGCAGACCCTCCGCTTCGCCAACCGGGCGGCCGGCGACCTGACCCGGCTGATCATCGAGTTCTGTGCTCGCTTCTGAGGTCATCCGCCGCAAGCGCGACGGTCACGCGCTGACGACCGCGCAGATCCAGTTCGCGGTCGACGGCATCACCGACGGCTCGCTGTCGGACGCCCAGGTCGGCGCGCTGGCGATGGCGATGTTCCTGCGCGGGATGGAGACCGACGAGCGGGTGGCGCTGACCTCGGCGATGACCCGCTCGGGCGAGGTCCTGGAGTGGGACCTCGGCCGCCCGGTGCTCGACAAGCACTCGACCGGCGGGGTCGGCGACAAGGTGTCGCTCATGCTGGCGCCGATCGTCGCCGCCTGCGGCGGGGCGGTGCCGATGATCTCCGGCCGCGGTCTCGGCCACACCGGCGGCACGCTCGACAAGCTCGACAGCGTGCCCGGCTACGACACGAAGCCCGACGTGGCTCGTTTGCAGCAGGTGGTCGACCAGGTCGGCTGCGCGATCGTCGGCCAGACCGCCGAGGTCGCTCCCGCCGACCGGCGGCTGTACGCGATCCGCGACGCCACCGGCACCGTCGAGTCGCTGCCGCTGATCGTCGCCTCGATCCTCTCGAAGAAGCTCGCGGCGGGCCTCGACGCGCTGGTCATGGACGTGAAGTTCGGCTCCGGCGCCTTCCTGCCGGGGCGCGAGCAGGCCGAGGAGCTGGCGCGCGCGCTGGTGGAGACGGCCGGCGGCGCCGGCCTGCCGACCGTGGCGCTGCTCACCGACATGGACGAGGTGCTGGGCACGACGGCCGGCAACGCCGTCGAGGTGCGCGAGGCGATCGACTACCTGACCGGCGCCGCGCGGGAGCCGCGGCTGCACGAGGTCACGATCGCCCTGGCCGGCGCACTGCTCGAACAAGGGGGCGTCGGCGACGAGGCGGCCGCGGTGCGCGCCCTCGAATCGGGCGCCGCCGCCGAGCGGTTCGCGCAGATGATCGCCGCGCTCGGCGGGCCGAGCGACTTCGTCGAGCGCCCCGCTCTCGCCACCGCGCCGGTCACGCGCGCCGCCACACCGGACCGTCCCGGGACGATCACGCGGATGGACTGCCGCGCCGTCGGCCTCGTGGTCACCGGCCTCGGCGGCAACCGCCGCCGCGAGGACGACGTGATCGACCCCGCCGTCGGCCTCACCGAGATCGCGCCGGTGGGAGCCGACGTCGGCCCGGACCGGCCGCTGGCCGTCGTGCACGCCGCCGACGAGGCAGCGGCGGACGAGGCGATGCGCGCGTTGAACGCGGCGGTCGTGGTGGGCGACGAGGCGCCGCCCGCGCGTCCGGTCATCGCCGAGCGGATCGAATGACCATCCCGGACGTCCCCAAGGCCGAGCTCCACGTCCACCTCGAGGGCACGGCGCCGCCGGCGCTGGTCCGCCGGCTGGCGCGACGCAACGGCCTGCCGGTCCCCGAGGGCGTCTTCCGCAGCGACGACGAGTTCGAGTGGAGCGACTTCCTGCACTTCCTGCGCACCTACGACCTGGCGGCGAGCGTGATCCGCACGCCGGAGGACTACCGCGACGTCACCTACGAGTACCTCGCGAGCTGCGCGGGCGAGGGCGCCATCTACGTCGAGCTGATCGCCTCGCCGGACCACGCGGCCGCGGTCGGCCTCTCCGACGCCGATCACTACGCCGGCATCGCCCAGGGCATCGACGACGCGCGCGAGGAGCACGGGATCGAGGCGCGGATCGTGGTCGCCGCGGTCCGCAACCTCGGCGTCGAGGCGGCGGAGGACATCGCCCGCCGCCACGCCGGCGACCGCCACCCGTACGTCGTCGGCTTCAACCTCGTCGGCGACGAGGCGGCGTGGCCCGCGAGCCTGTTCGCGCGCGCGTACGAGATCGCTTCCGGCTCCGGGCTCGGCTGCACCGTCCACGCCGGCGAGCACGACGGGCCGGACTCCGTGCGGGCCGCCCTGACGCTGCCGATCCAGCGGATGTCGCACGGCGTGCGCGCGATCGAGGAGCCGGAGCTCGTGGCCGAGCTGGCGGAGCGGGAGATCGTGCTCGAGGTGTGTCCGAGCTCGAACGTGGCGACGGGGGTCTTCCCGAGCTACGACGACCATCCCCTAGGTGCGCTCCGGGAGGCCGGAGTACGGGTCACCCTCGGCTCCGACGACCCGCCCTACTTCGGCTGTAGTATCGGCTCAGAGTACGCCGTGGCGCGTGAGCACCACGGCTTCGAGGAGGAACAGCTGGTCGAGGTCACACGGCTCGCCGTGGAGGCCGGTTTTGCGGAAGATGCGGTGAAGGAGAGGCTGCGCGCAAGGCTGGATTTCCCCGGCGACCCGAGGACCGACTAGGCTGCCGCCGCCTCAGGAACCCTTACTTCTGGAGGACGTAGAAGTGCCTAAGCGCAGCCTCGCCGCCATATTGATGGCGGCCTTCGTGCTCATTCTCGGACTGGTCGCCGCCGGATGCGGCGAGGACGAGGAGGAGCCCGCCGGCGGCGGGTCCGGCTCATCGCAGGAGGAGAAGCCGGCGATCAAGGTCGGCCTCGTGACGGACATCGGCGGGCTCAACGACCGCTCGTTCAACCAGCTCGCGAACGACGGCCTCGAGCGAGCCAAGTCCGAGCTCGGCGTCGAGGGCCGCGTGCTGACCTCGGAGTCGGACGCGGACTACGTCCCGAACCTCTCGACCCTGGCGCAGCAGAAGTACGACCTCGTGATCGGCGTCGGCTTCCTCATGTCGGAATCGATCAACACCGTCGCGGAGCAGTTCCCGGACACGAACTTCGCGATCATCGACTTCTCGCAGTCGCAGCTGAAGGCCAAGCCGGCCAACGTGCGCGGCCTGCTCTTCAAGGAGAACGAGGCCGGCTACCTCGCCGGCTACCTCGCCGCCCTGGTGACCAAGGAGAAGGGCGGCGACCAGGTCATCTCCTCGGTCGGCGGCCAGAAGATCCCGCCGGTCGACGCCTACATCGCCGGCTACCAGGCCGCCGCGGGTGAGGCCGCCTCGGGCATGAAGACGCTCAACGGCTACTCGCAGGACTTCGTCGACCAGGCGAAGTGCAAGGAGATCGCGCTCAACCAGATCGCGGAGGGCGCGCAGGTCGTCTTCCAGGTCGCCGGCCAGTGCGGCCTCGGCGCCCTCGACGCCGCCAAGGAGAAGGGCGTGCTCGGCATCGGCGTCGACGCCGACCAGGGCTACCTGGGCGACCACATCCTCACCTCGGCGCAGAAGAAGGTCGACGTGGCCGTGTTCGAGACGGCCAAGGCGGTCCAGGACGGCGCCTTCGCGGGCGGCGAGGACCAGATCTTCGACCTCAAGTCCGAGGGCGTCGCCCTCGGCAAGATCAACGCCGACGGCCAGCCGTTCGCCGACCAGATCGAGGAGCTCAAGCAGAAGATCATCGACGGCGAGATCGCCGACATCCCGGCGGAGGTCAAGTAGCCGCGACGCAGAACACCACGCCGATGCCCGGCGACATCGCCCTCGAGCTGCGCGGGATCACCAAGCGCTTCGGCTCGCTGGTCGCGAACGACGCGATCGACTTCGAGCTCAAGCGCGGGGAGATCCATGCGCTGCTGGGGGAGAACGGCGCCGGCAAGTCGACCCTGATGAACGTCCTCTACGGGCTCCACCACCCGGACGAGGGCGAGATCAGGCTCCACGGCGACCCCGTGACGATCGGCTCCCCGCGGGAGGCGATCGGGCTGGGCATCGGCATGGTCCACCAGCACTTCATGCTCGTCCCGGTCATGACCGTGGCCGAGAACCTGGTGCTGGGGACCGAGCCGCGCCGCCCTGACGGGCGGCTCGACTACAAGGAGGCGGCCAGGCGCACGCGCGAGCTGAGCGAGCAGTACGGGCTCGCCGTGCGCCCCGAGGCCAAGGTCGAGGACCTCGGCGTCGGGGCCCAGCAGCGCGTGGAGATCCTGCGCGCGCTGTTCCGCGGCGCCAAGGTGCTCGTCCTCGACGAGCCGACCGCCGTGCTCACCGCGCAGGAGGCGCAGGACCTGTTCCGCGTCCTGCGCACGCTCGCCGAGGGCGGCACGTCGATCGTCTTCATCTCGCACAAGCTCAACGAGGTGCTCGACGTCGCCGACCGCGTGACGGTCCTGCGGCGCGGCAAGAAGATCGACACCGTCCCGGCCGAGGGGGCCACCGAGCGCTCGCTGGCCACCCTGATGGTCGGCCGCGACGTGCTGCTGCGCGTCGAGAAGCCCGAGCACACGCCCGGCGAGCCGGTGCTCGAGCTGCGCGACCTGCGCGTGGCCGACGACCGCGGGCTGCCGGCCGTGCGCGGCGTCGACCTGCAGGTGCGGGCGGGCGAGATCGTGGGGCTGGCGGGCGTCGACGCCAACGGCCAGAGCGAGCTGATCGAGGCGATCACCGGGCTGCGGCGCGTCGAGTCCGGCCAGGTCGTCGTCGACGGGCGCGACGTCACCGGCCGCAACCCCCGCGAGATGATCGACGCCGGCGTCGGCCACATCGCCGAGGACCGCCATCGCCGCGGGCTCGTGCTCCAGTTCGACCTGGCGGAGAACATCTCGCTGCACGGCTACCGCAAGCGCGGGATGACCCGCTGGGGCTGGCTCTCGCCGGGGAAGATGGACGACCGCGCGCGCGGCCTGCTGAAGGAGTACGACGTGCGCGGCGGCGCCGTCGGGACGCTCGCCTCGTCGCTGTCGGGCGGCAACCAGCAGAAGGTCGTCATCGCGCGCGAGATCTCCTCCGACCCGAAGGTGCTGATCGCCGCGCAGCCGACGCGCGGGCTCGACGTCGGCGCCATCGAGTTCGTGCACCGCCGGCTGGTGGAGGAGCGCGACAAGGGCCGCGCGATCCTGCTCGTCTCGCTCGAGCTGGAAGAGATCCGCTCGTTGAGCGATCGTGCGCTGGTGATCTACGAGGGCGAGATCGTGGCCGAGCTCGACCCGTCGGCCTCCGAGGAGGACTTCGGCGTCTACATGACCGGTGGCGGGCGGAGGGAGGCCGCGGCGTGAGCGCCGAGCCCGACACCGACGTCCCCGTCACCGTCGCGGGCCGCCTGTCGACCTACGTGCGCGGCGGCGGGATCATCACCCCGATCATCACGGTGATCTTCGCCTTCATCGTGGGCGGCCTCGTCGTGCTCCTCACCGGCGGCAACCCGTTCGAGACCTACAAGGCGATCTGGGACGGCACGGGGCTCAACCCGGTGATGTGGTTCGAGGACTGGGCCGTCGCCCAGCTCAACCTCCAGCAGACGCTGCTGACCACGACGCCGCTGATCCTCACCGGCCTCGCCGTCGCCTTCGCCTTCCGCTGCGGGCTCTTCAACATCGGCGGCCAGGGGCAGTACCTCGTCGGCATGTACTTCGCGGTCTGGGTCGGCTCGTCGTTCGAGTCGATGCCCGGCGTGCTCCACGTCCTGTTCGCGATGGTGGCGGCGTGCCTGGGTGGCGCGGCGTGGGGGGCGATCGCCGGCCTGCTCAAGGCCGTCTCCGGCGCCCATGAGGTGATCTCGACGATCATGCTCAACTGGATCGCGCTGTGGGTCGGCGTCTTCCTGTTCGGCCTCGGCGGCCCGCTGCAGAGCGACACCAACACCTCGGTCCCGATCTCCAACGACATCGCTGAGGGGGCGAAGCTGCCCGTGTTCTTTGGCGAGCCGCTGCTCCAGGGCCTGCACGTCGGCATCTTCATCGCGCTCGCCGCGCTGCTCGTCTTCTGGGTGGTCCTGAACCGCACGCGCACCGGCTACGAGGTCCGCGCGGTCGGCTTCAACCCCGAGGCGGCGCGCACGGCGGGCATCTCGGTCGGCCGGAACTACATCCTCGTGATGGCGATCTGCGGCCTCTTCGCCGGCCTGGCCGGCTCGCTCGACGTGCTCGGCTGGCAGTTCCGGGTGGCGACCAACACCATCCAGATCAGCAGCATCGGCTACCTCGGGATCGCCGTCGCCCTGCTCGGCCGCAACACGGCGGTGGGGGTGCTCTTCTCGGCGCTCTTCTTCGGGGCGCTGGTCACCGGCACGTCGGTGCGCAACCTCGACCCCGCGGTGTTCGAGCCCGCCCTGGCCTCGAACCTGACGGAGATCATCCAGGGCCTGGTGATCCTGATGGTCAGCGCGGACATCCTCGTCGTGTACGTGTGGCGCCTGCGCGCGAAGCTGCGCCGCGGCGGCGGTGCCGAGCCCGCGGAGGCTCCGGTATGACCCTCGTCCAGCCCCGCTCGGCCCCGCCGGTCGAGGAGGAGGAGCGCGGCGGCTGGCTCACCGCGCGCCGGGTCGGCTGGGCCGGCGTCGTACTGGCGTGCCTCGCGTTCTTCGTCGCGCTCCCGCCGATCCTGATCCGGTCGCCGGTAGCGAGCGTGGTCCTGGGCCTGGCCGGCATCGCCGCCGGCCTGTGGGCGAGCCGTCATGGCGCGAAGCGGCTCGGCCGGGGCGCGGTGGCGGGCGCGCTCGTGGGCATCGCCCTCGGCATCATCGCCACGCGGTCGGGCGAGAGCAACCTCGAGCGCGTCTTCGTGTGGTCGGCGCTGCTGGCCGCGATGCTGCGCTACGCCACGCCGCTGCTGTTCGCCGCCCTCGGCGGCCTGTTCTCGGAGCGCAGCGGCGTCATCAACATCGGGCTCGAGGGCATGATGCTGATGGGGGCGTTCTGGGGACTGTGGGGCGCCGAGGTGACCGGGTCGTGGGTCCTCGGCCTGGTGGTCGGGATGATCGCCGGCCTGCTGCTGGCCCTGCTGCACGCGCTGTTCTCGGTCACCCTGCGCGCCGACCAGATCGTCTCCGGCTTCGCGATGACCTTCCTCGCCGCCGGGATCACCGGGTTCTTCTACGTGAGCATCTACGGCTCGCAGGGCACGCCTGAAGGCATCCCGCGCGCGCCGGACGTGACGATCCCGGGGCTCGAGGCGATCCCGTTCGTCGGTGACGTCGTCGGGAGCATGAGCATCCTCATCTGGCTCGGGCTGCTGACCTGCCTGCTGACGTGGCTGGTCGTCTTCCGCACGCCGATGGGACTGCGGCTGCGGTCGGTCGGCGAGAACCCGCTCGCCGCCCAGACGGCGGGCGTCTCGCCGGTGCGGGTCCGCTACCTCGCGGTGGCGATCTCGGGCATGCTCGCGGCCATCGGCGGGGCCTACCTGTCGATCGGCTTCATCGGCTCGTTCGGCGAGGACATGACGGCGGGCCGCGGCTACATCGCGCTGGCCGTGCTCATCTGCGGGCGCTGGCTGCCGAGCGGCGCGCTCGTCTTCGCCTGCCTGTTCGGCTTCTGCAGCGCGCTCGCCCAGCGGCTGCCGGTGTTCTCCGAGTCGTTCGCCACGCTCTTCCAGGCGCTCCCGTACGTGGTCACGCTGATCGCGGTGGCGGGCGTCGTCGGCCGGTCGATCCCGCCGGCCGCCATCGGCCGGCCCCTGGATCGCTGACACTCTGCGAAAATCGGGCCATGCGCCGCTCGTTCATCGCGCCGCTGGTCGCCCTCGGCCTGGCCGGCTGCGGCGGCATGAGCGATGCCGAGCGCTTCAGCCTCACGACGCCGGGCAGCGACGGCCTCGTGGTGCGCGAGATCGAGGGCAGCGAGACGCCGCGGCGGGGCCGGCCGACGCGCGAGGAGGTCCGCGTGATCCGCGGCTGGGCCGACGCCCTGCGGGCGGGCAAGGTGAACCGGGCCGCGCAGTTCTTCGCGGTTCCGACGACGGTCCTCGACGGGACCAACCCCCAGCGGACGCTCCCCGACATCGCGGCGATCCGCGACTTCAACCGCGGGCTGCCGTGCGGGGCGAAGCTGGTGAAGACGGTCCGCGGCGAAGCGTCGCTCGTGGTGGCCACGTTCCGCCTCACCGAGCGGCCGGGGCCCGGGAGCTGCGAGGGCGGCGTGGGCAACCTCGCCGCGACGGCGTTCCTGATCGAGAAGCGCCACATCGTGCGGTGGCTGCGGCAGCCGGACCCGGTCAAGCCGGCGGCGCCGGACGACGACGGCGACGCGTCCTAGAGCCGGAGAGGGGACTCGAACCCCTGGCCTACGACTTACAAGGTCGTTGCTCTACCAGCTGAGCTACTCCGGCGCGCGGTCGAGTCTAGTTTGGCGGTGGCGGGACGAACTTCGGGCTTGTAGGGAGCCGGGATCGACCACTCGGCGGTCGAGTGGTCGGTTAGTCGGCCTGAGGCCGATTAAGTGAGCACTCGGCCGATTCCCCAGCTCCCCTACCCAGCCGCAGTTGACGTTCTCCGACGTGCCGCGCTCAGAAATGCTGGTACTTCCGCCGCTCGGCTTCGATGGCGGCGGCGCGGCGCTCCGGGGTCCACTCCGAGTCTCGCTCCCGCCGCATGCGAGCCTCGACGAGGCGCTCCTCGCGGGCGGCCCGGCGCTCGGGACCGGGCAGCCGCCACTCGCTCAAGACAGCCCGCGGCGAGCGGTGCTTGTGCCACATGGAGCGAACGCTACGCCCGCCCCCCCGGACCGGTCAAGGTGGCGCGTTGCCGCGTCGATACAACGGATGTGATCGCCCAGCACACGCCGGCGCCGGGGGGCGGCAATGCGCTGGACGCCCTCATCGACGCGGCGGCCGGGATCCTCGCTGCCGACTCGCTGAAGGACACGCTGGGGCGGATCGCCGACCACCTGCAGGCGCTGCTGCCGTTCGACGACCTGACGGTCTACGAGGTCGACGACGCCGGGATGGCGCTCCGGCCCGTGTTCGCGCTCGGCGCGTGGGTCGAGGAGATCATGTCCGAGTCGCTCTCGGTCGAGCAGGGCACCACCGGCTGGGTCGTGCGCAACCGGCGCACCCGCAACGTCCCCAACAGCCGCTTCGACACCATCAGCACGGTCGTGCCGGGCACCGAGGACGAGGACGAGGCGTTCGTCTGCGTGCCGCTGGTCGCCCACGACCGCGTGGTCGGCACGCTGAACGTCTACCGCACCGGCAGCGACCGCGCCTTCACCGACGCCGAGGTCGCGCTCGTGGAGCGCTTCGCCACCATGGCCGCGCTCGCCTACGAGGCCGCCCGCCAGCGCGAGGACCTGCGCCGCGAGGCGGCGACCGACGGCCTCACCGGACTGCTCAACCACCGCGGCTCGCAGGAGCGGCTGCGGCGTGAGATCGAGGCGGCCGCCGCGGCCGGCGCGCCGCTCAGCGTCGCCGTCGTCGACCTCGACCACTTCAAGCGCATCAACGACTCGCACGGCCATGCCGAGGGCGACCGGGCGCTGGCCGCCGCGGCGAGCAAGCTGCGCTCCGTCGTGCGCGCCGGCGACGCCGTCGGCCGGCTCGGCGGCGAGGAGTTCGTGCTCGTGCTGCCGGGCGTCGCCGGCGAGGCCGCGGCCGAGGCCGCCGAGCGCGCCCGCGCCGCGCTGGCCGAGGTGCAGGTCGGCCGCCGCCGCCTCGAGTGCTCGGCCGGCGTCGCGACGTTCCCCGAGGACGCCCAGACCCCCGCCGAGCTGCTCGAGCGCGCCGACGCCGCGCTCTACGCCGCCAAGCACGCCGGCCGCCGCCAGACCCGCCGCTACGACGTCAACCTCGCCGCGCGCCCCTCGCGCTCCGACGAGCGCGGCGAGGTCGAGGCGCTGCTGCGCCGCGGCGAGGGCGCGCTGCAGATGGTCTTCCAGCCCGTGCTCGAGCTCGCCACCGGCCGCATCTCCGGCTACGAGGCGCTCGCCCGCATCGACGGCGAGCCCGTCCGCCGGCCCGACCAGTGGTTCGCCCAGGCCCATCGCTGCGGCCTCGGCGCCGAGCTCGAAGCGCTCGCGCTGCGCGCGGCGCTCGCCGTGCCCGGCCGCCCGGCCGGGACCTTCCTGGCCCTCAACGTGAGCCCCGTCGCGCTGCTCGCACCGCCGCTCGCCGAGCTCCTGCCCGACGACCTCTCCGACGTCGTCGTCGAGCTCACCGAGCACGAGCTGTTCGCGGCCGAGGACACGCTCGAGACCTGCCTCGCCCGGCTGCGCGAGCGCGGCGCCCGCGTGGCGCTCGACGACGCCGGCGCCGGCTACGCGGGCCTGCAGCAGGTGATCCGCGTCGCCCCCGACATCCTCAAGGTCGACCGCTCGCTGGTCCACGGTGCCCACAGCGACCCGTCGCGCTACGCGCTGCTCGAGGCGCTCGTCTCGTTCGCCGGCACGACCGGCGCCGCCGTCTGCGGCGAAGGAGTGGAGGACCTCGCCGATCTGCAGGCGCTCGCCCGCCTCGACGCCACGTACGCGCAGGGCTACGCGCTCGCGCGCCCGGCCCCGGCCTGGCCGCGCCTGAGCCCCTCGATCGCCGCCACCGCCGAGGCGCGCCAGGGCATCCGCGTCGGCAGCACGACCGTGGGCAGCGGCTCGAGCTGGGCGCGCGCGCTGGCCGAGCTCGGCGACGCCCTGGCCGACGTCGCCCACACGGACGAGCTCCCGGGCATGGGGCGGATGGTGGCGCGGCTGCTGGGCGCCGACGACGTCTCGCTGATGTGGGTGGTCGGCGACGAGCTCGAGCTCCTGTCCGACAACCACGACCCGCCGGGCGAGCGCTGGCCGCTGAGCGACTATCCCGCCACCGTCCGGCTGCTCGACACGCACGTCGCGGGCCAGGTGATCGTCGGCGACCCCGAGAGCGATCCCGACGAGATCGCCGAGCTCATCCGGCTCGGCTACGGCTCGATGCTGATGGTCCCCGTGCGAGTCGCCGGCGGTCGGCGCGCGCTCGTGGAGGTCTACCGGACCCACTCGCAGGCGTTCACGAGCACGGAGGTCGACCGCGCGCGCGTCGTCGCGCAGCAGTTCGGCCCGGTGCTGGCCCGTCTGGCGGCCTGATTCACCCCGCCACCAGGTGCGCGGCCGACCCGTGGCCGTTGGAGGCGACGGCGGCCTCGTCGACCGGCTCGAGCTCGGCGGCGGGCGGGTTCAGCCTCCGCTCCAGCTCCCCGGTCACCACGCCGAACAGCACATGGCGCCACGCCGACTGGGCGAACGCGCGCCCGCTGCGGAACAGCGACGGCTCGACGACCGCGGTCAGCGGCCACGTCGCCAGGTGCTCGAGCAGCGCAGCCAGCGGTCCCCGCAGGGCGGGGTGGACCGGCAGGCTGGGCGCGACCTGCGCGTAGAGCGCGCCGAACACGGCGCCGTTCTGGATGTGCAAGGCCGTGCCGACGGCCTGCGCCTCGGGGCGGCCGCGGGCGACCAGGCGCCCCAGCAGCTCGGCGTCGTCGTGGTCGACGGCGAAGACGCGCCGGTCGAGCGGCTGGACGGCGAGCCACACCGCCGCGCCGATCGAGCCGGCGAGCGCGCCGCGCAGGGTGCGGGTCGGATCGAAGGCCATGGCGGGACTGTAACGAGGCCCGGAGAACTGGGTACGCCTCTCTGTGAGGGACGACATGACCTCGGCTCGCGCCGACCACAACCGCCTGCACGCGCGCGCCCGTGAGCGCGGCGTGAACCCGATCGTGTACTGGCTCACCCGCGCGGTGTTCCAGCCGTTCGCCCATCTCTACTGGCGGCTGTCGCGCATCGGGCGCGAGCACATCCCGACGTCGGGGCCGGTCATCTTCGCCTCCAACCACCGGTCGTTCCTCGACCCGTTCGTGATCGGCACCATCGCGCGCCGGCCGCTCTACTACGTCGCCAAGGAAGAGCTCTTCCGGCACCGCCTGTTCGGTTGGTACCTGAACTCGCTCGGGGCCTTCCCGGTCAAGCGCGGCGCCGCCGACGCCGACATGCTCGAGACCGCGCGGGCGATCCTCAACCGCGGCGACTGCGTGCTGATCTTCCCCGAGGGCACGCGCATCCGCCCAGGCGCGCTCGGCCGCCCCAAGCGCGGCCTCGGCCGCCTCGCGCTCGAGACCGGCGCGCCGATCGTGCCGGTGGCCGTGATGGGCACCGAGGCGGTCCGCAAGGGCTGGCGCATCCGCCCGCACAAGGTCCGCATCCGCATCGGCCGCCCGCTGACCTTCCCGAAGGTCGAGCAGCCCTCGCCGCAGCTCGCCGCCGCCGTCACCGACCGCGTGTGGCCGAACGTCATGCTCCAGTGGGAGTGGCTCGGCGGCCTGCCGCCGCTGCGCCGCGCCGCGGTCATCGGCGCCGGCTCGTGGGGCACCAGCGTCGCCGTCATGCTCGCCCGCGCCGGCCTCGAGGTCGACCTCGGGACGCGCTCCCACGAGCAGGCCGAGGAGCTCGCCGAGACGCGCGTCAACGAGCGCTATCTGCCGGACGTGACGCTCCCCAAGGCCGTCACGCCGATGCGCGCCGCCGACCTCCACCTCTCCCGCCACGACCTCGTCTGCTTCGCCGTCCCGGCCGCGGCGCTGCCCGCCACCGTGGCCGCGCACGCGGGCGCCATCGCCCCGCGCGCCGGCGTGCTGGTCATGTCGAAGGGCCTCGTGCCGCCGCTCGGCATGCTGCCCGCCGCCTTCGTGTCGGAGCGCGTCAACGCGTGGGCGGTCGGCGCCCTCGGCGGCCCCGCGCACGCCAAGGCCGCGCTCGACGACGGCGCGTCGCTCGTGCTCGCCACCAAGGACCCGGCGTTCGCCCGCCAGGTCGGCGACGCGCTCGCCGCCGCCGGCTTCGACGTCGCCGCCACCACCGACCTGATCGGCGTGGAGCTCGCGGGCGCCGCCAAGAACGCCGCCGCGCTGGCCGCCGCCGCGGCCGCCGGCGCGGGCCCGAACGCCGCCGGCGCCGCCGCCGGCAAGGTGTTCGCCGAGGTCGACGCCTACGCGCGCCAGGCGGGCTCGCAGCCCGAGACCTTCGCGGGCCTGGCCGGCACGGGCGACCTCGTCGCCACCGTCATGGCCTCCGGCTCCCGCAACCGCCGCGCGGGCGAGCTGCTCGCCCAGGGCATGGCCGGCGACGAGATCTGCCGCGCGCTCGGCCAGACCGCCGAGGCGGTCGACTCCGTGCCGCTGCTCGCCGCCCGCATGCGCGAGGCCGGCGTCGACGCCCCCGTGCTGGGCTCGCTGGCCGGGCTGATCGAGGGGAGGGTGGAGCCGGCGCGCTTCACCTCCTCGCTGACGGCCCCGAAGAAGAAGCCCAAGGTGCGAGCGGCTTAGGGGTTAGTGTCCGTGCCGGATGGAGGGCTCAACCGACAAGGCCCGGCTCGACGCGGCCTTCACGGAGCTCTACAAGGCGCACCTGCGCGACGTCTACTCGTACGCGTACTACCGGGTGGGGAACCACCACGACGCCGAGGACCTCACGGAGCAGACGTTCCTGCAGGCGTACCGGCACTTCGAGCGGGCGCAGCGCGAGTCGCAGGGCCGCCCGCTGCGGCCGTGGCTGATCCGGATCGCGCACAACCTGGCCGCCAACTACTACCGCGACCGGTCGCGCCGGCCGCAGACCTCGATCGAGGACGCGGGCTCGCTGCCGGAGCTACACACCACCGAGGCCCTGGTGGAGGACCGCGAGGACCTCAATCGAATCCTCGAGTGCGTGCAACGGCTGCCGGACGACCGCCGCGAGGCGCTGATCATGCGCTTCGCCCTGGGGATGGACAACCGCGAGATCGCGCGCGCGCTGGGGCGCACCGACGGGGCGACCAAGGTGCTCATCCACCGCGCGATCCGTCAGCTGGAGGAACTGGTGCAGGCCGAGGCGGGTACTGAGACGGTATGAGCGAGACGTTCGACTTCGAGATGCGGCTGCGGCAGGCGCTGGCGCCGGTCGAGCCGCCGGCCGACCTGGAGGAGCGGCTGCAGACGACGCTGGGCTCGCTCGTCGAGCTGGCCGCGGAGGAGCTCGAGGGGTGGGAGCTGCGCGCGATCAAGGACCCGCGCAACTGGCCGCGGGCCGCGCTCGGGCCGGCCGCCGCCGTGGTGATCGGCACCGGCGCCGCCGCCGGGCTGGTGGTGCTGCGCACGCGCAAGCGCGGCCACAAGCGGCGCGCGCTGTCGCGCGGGCCGCTCGACCTCGCCGAGCGCACGCTGCGCGACGCCGGGCGCGAGGCCTTGCGCGTCTTCCGCGACGTGGCACGGTGATCCGCTCCGGCCCCTGATACGAAGAAGGGGCCATGGGGCAAGATCTGCGCTCCCTTGCCGACGAGGACGTCATGCAGCTCGTGCGCCGCGGCGACGCCCGGGCCTTCGAGGTGATCTACGAGCGCCACTCCCCGGCCGCCTTCTCGCTCGCCTACCGGATGATGGGGACGCGCGCCGGCGCCGAGGACGTCACGCAGGACGCCTTCCTGTCGCTCTGGCGGTCGGGCGCGCGCTACGACCGCGCGCGCGGCTCGGTCCGGACGTGGGTGCTCGGCATCGTCCACCACCGCGCGATCGACGCCCTCCGCCGCGCCACCGTGCACGACCGCCGGCGCGCCGGCGACGAGGGGATCGAGGAGCGCTTCGAGGCGGCCGAGCGGACCGACGTCGAGGCGGCCCGGCGGGAGGAGGCGGGGACGGTGCGCGGCGCGCTGTCCTCGCTCCCGGCCGACCAGTCGCAGGTGATCGAGCTCGCCTACTTCGGCGGCTTCACGCACACGGAGATCGCCGACATGCTCGACGCGCCGGTGGGCACCGTGAAGGGCCGGATGCGGCTCGGCCTCAAGAAGATGAGGGCGCAGCTGGGAGAAGGGCAGGTGGCGGTATGAACGATCACGCGCGATGGAGCGACAGCGCCGGCGCCTACGTGCTGGGCGCGATGGCCGTGGCCGAGCGCGAGGCGTTCGAGGCGCATCTGACCACGTGCGCGACGTGCCGCGAGGAGGTCGACGAGCTGCGGCCCGCGGCCGAGGCGCTGCCGATGGCCTCCCCGCCCATGACGCCGCCGCCGGCGCTCAAGGGCCGCATCATGGCCGAGGTCGAGCGCGAGGCGGCGCTGCTGGGCGCCGCCGGTGCGGGCGCCGACCGGCCGGAGCGCGCCGAGCGCCGCCGCTTCGGCTGGCTCGGCGGCTGGCGGCTCGCCCCGGTGGCGGCCGCGCTGCTCATCGCGGGCGTGCTCGCGGGCAGCGCGCTGAGCGGGCCGGACACGCGCACGTACGCCTTCGAGGGCCAGCAGGCGCGGCTCGAGGTGGAGGGTGACAGCGCCAGGCTCGTGGCCGAGGACCTCCCCGCGCCGCCCGAGGGTCGCGTCTACGAGGTGTGGCTGATGCCGGAGGGCTCCGACACGCCGCAGCCGACCGACGTGCTGTTCATGCCGCGCGACGACGGGTCGGCCGTGGCGGCGATCCCGTCGGTCGACGGCGTCCGCCAGGTGCTCGTCACCGACGAGCCGTTCGGCGGCCGCGACGAGCCGTCCGGCAAGCTGCTGATGTCCGCTGAGCTCTCGTAAATGGCGCGCTGCTAGCTTCAGGCGGAGATGGCCGTCTGCTACCGCCACCCCGGCCGCGAGACGGGCGTCTCGTGCTCGAACTGCGAACGACCGATCTGCCCGGACTGCATGACCGCGACGCCGGTCGGGATGCGCTGCCCGGAGTGCTCGCGGCAGAAGACCCCGGTCCGGACGCTGCGCAACATCTACGCGCAGCCGACGGTCACCTACGTCCTGATCGGCATCAACGTCCTGCTCTACCTCGGGCTGATCGTCTCCGGCGGGCGCGGCGGCGCAGTCATGGACGACCTCAGCCTGGTCTCCATCTCCCTCAGCGACGAGGGCACGCTGAACGGCGTCTCGCAGGGCGACTACTGGCGGCTGATCACCGGCGGCTTCCTGCACAGCGTCAGCCCGATCCACATCCTGCTCAACATGTACGCCCTGTACTGGCTGGGGACGATGCTCGAGCCGGTGCTGGGGAACCTGCGGTTCGCGGCGCTGTACTTCGCCTCGCTGCTCGCGGGCTCGCTCGGCGCGCTGATGTTCGCCGAGCCCAACCGGGAGACGGTCGGCGCCTCCGGCGCGGTCTTCGGGCTGATGGCGGCGGCGTTCGTGCTCCAGCGAGCGCGCGGGGTGGACCCGTGGCGGTCGGGCCTCGGGCCGATCATCCTCATCAACCTCGCCTTCCCGTTCTTCGCGCCGGGCCTGAACATCTCGATCGGCGGCCACGTCGGCGGCCTGGTCGGCGGGGCGATCGCGGCGTTCGCGATCGAGCGCCTGGGCGCCCTGCGCCGCGGCGACCTGCTGCCGGTGCTCGCGTGCGTCGCCATCTCGGCGATCTGCGTCGTCGCCTCGATCGCGGTGGCCTCGTCGAAGGCCGCCGAGCTGGGGTTCTAGGCCCTTAGAGCAGGACCTCGTGGAAGGGGACCGGCGCGTCGGGCAGCCGGTCGGGGTGGAGGATGTGGCCGAGCAGCTCCAGGCCTTCGACCAGCCGCGGGCCGGGGCGCGAGAAGTGGGCCGCGGCGTCGACCGCCACGATCCGGCGGGCGCCGAGCGAGGCCAGCTCGTCGCCGTAGGCCTCGGCCTCCTCGAGCGCGCGGTCGGCGTCGTAGCCGCACGGCATGACGAGGACCGTGTCCGGCTGGGCGGCTCGGACCTCGTCCCAGCTGCGCTGCTCGGAGTGCTCGCCCGCCAGCCCCAGCACGTCGTAGCCGCCGGCGTACTCGATCAGCTGCGGCGTCCAGTGGCCGGCCACGAACACCGGGTCCAGCCACTCGAGCGCGGCCACGCTCACCGGCTCGGCGGCGCGCACGGCGAGCCGCACGCGGTCGATGCGCGAGGCGGCGTCCAGCACGAGCTCGACGCCGGCGTCCTTGCTGTCGGTCGCCTGGGCGAGCGTGCGGACGTCCCCGAGCACCTCGCCCACCGTGTGCGGGTCGAGCGCGAGCACCTGCGGCTGGGAGTCCAGCCGCTCCGCCACCGCCTGCACGTCCTCGTACGAGACCGCGCACACCGCGCACAGCGCCTGGGTGACGATCAGGTCCGGCTGCAGGCGCCGAAGCGCCTCCTCGTCGAGCTCGTAGATCGAGCGGCCCTGCTCGGTGAGGGCGCGGACGGCGCGATCGATCTCGTCCGGGGGCAGTCCCGGCCCGATGACGTCGCGCGTGACCCTGGGCAGCTCGAGCGCCTGCGGCGGATGGTCGCACTCGTGGGTCACGGCGGTAACCTCGTCACCGACGCCGAGGGCGAACAGCATCTCGGTGGCCGAGGGCACGAGCGAGACGATCCGCATCCCGGGAGAGGATATGAGCGAGTGGAGGCAGGAGGGCGAGGCCCTCGTCCGCGACTACAAGTTCAAGGACTTCGCCGAGGCGATGGCGTTCGTCAACCGCGTGGCCGACCTCGCCGAGGAGGCCAACCACCACCCCGACATCCTCGTCCACGGCTGGAACAACGTGCGGCTGACGCTCACGACCCACTCGGCCGGGGGCCTGACAGAGAACGACCACGAGATGGCCCGTCGCATCGACGCCTTGTGACGTGGGTACCATGTGGGCCGTCGCCTGATGAACGACGACGACAGCTCCCGAAGTAGCGGCGCGCTGCGCGCGCGCCCGGCGGATCGCCGATGACCGTCCTGCTCCTGCTGGCCGTCGTCGTGCTGGTGCTGCTCAACGGCTTCTTCGTGGCCGCCGAGTTCGCGCTCGTGCGCGTGCGGCGCTCCCGCATGGAGGAGGAGGCCGAGGAGGGCAAGCGCGGCGCCGGGATAGTCGTGCGCCAGCTCGACGACCTGTCGCGCTATCTCGCGGCCTGCCAGCTCGGCATCACCTTCACCTCGCTGGGCATCGGCTTCCTCGGCGAGCCGGCGGTGGCCAGCATCTTCGAGGACATCCTCGGTGAGAGCGTGCCGCACGCGGTCTCGCTGACGATCTCGCTCGGCCTGGCGTACCTGATCACCACGTCGCTGCACATCACGATCGGCGAGCAGGTCCCGAAGATCTACGCGATCAACCGCGCCGAGAGGGTGGCGCGCTGGATCGCCCGGCCGCTGCACATCTTCACCCAGGCCTTCAGCCCGTTCATCCACGTGCTCAACGGCGCCTCGAACGGGATCCTGCGGCTGCTCGGCATCCGCAAGACCAACGAGTACGAGGAGGGCGGCTCGCCCGAGGAGCTCAAGGTCCTGATCGCCCAGTCGCTGACCGGCGGCAAGCTGGACGTGGGCGAGGCGCAGATGCTCACCGGCGTCTTCCACCTGCACGAGCAACAGGCCCGCCAGGTGATGACGCCCGCGCCCGCGGTGGTGACCGTCGACCTGTCGGAGAACGTCGAGACGGCGCTGCGGCGCTGCGTCTCCTCGGGCCACACCCGGCTGGTGGTGACCGAGGACGAGAACCACGACCGCGTGAAGGGCATCGTGCACGCCAACGCGCTCGCCCAGCTGCTGCTGACCGAGGGGCCGGAGGGGCGGATCGACGACCTCGTGCGCGAGGCGCCGATCGTGCCCGAGACCAAGCCGCTGGACGACCTGCTGGCCGACCTCCAGCGCCAGCGCAGCTCCCTGGCCGTCGTCATCGACGAGTACGGCCGCACCGCCGGGATCGTCACGGTGGAGGACATCATCGAGGAGGTCGTCGGCGAGATCGACGACGAGACCGACCCGCTCGGCGGCGCCGTTCGCCGCCTGGCCAACGGCGACTGGTTCGTCCGCGGGCACGTGGCGATCACCGACCTCGTCGACTACGGGCTCGAGCTGCCCGTCGACTCCGACGCCTACAACTCGGTCGGGGGCTTCGTGTTCGGGGAGCTCGGCCGGCTGCCGAAGCGCGGTGACACGGTCACGCACAACGGCTACTCGATCCGCGTCGAGTCCGTGCGCGAGAACCGGATCGAGGCGGTCCGGATCCGCGAGCGGCGCGCGATGGCCTAGAGGGTTTCGAATCGAAACTTCGCGCGGAATTGCACAAACGCTCGCGACGCGCTACCTTGCCCGGCAACCGACTGGCCGCTTCGGCGGTTGAGGAGGAGAGAGGGAGATCCTGGGGAGGATCGACCGAGAGAACACAAGAGCCCGGCTCAGGGGAGCGAGCCGGGCTCAAGTGTTTCTGGAGGAGGGGTGCGATGAGGGTACGTTCGTCGCACTCGGCAATATCCCAACCTTCTCTCAATGTGAACTAAACATTCGCTGTGACGGACGTCACACAGTCGCCGGGCGGACGTCAGGCGTCGTAGGCGTAGAAGCCGCGGCCCGCTTTGCGGCCCAGCGCGCCGCCCTCGATCATCCGCTCGATCCGCTCCGGCACCTCCGCGCCGATCGTCCGGCCGATCGCGGCCGAGACGTCGAGCCCCACGAGGTCGAGCAGGGCCAGCGGTCCCAGCGGATGGCCGGCGCCGAGGCGCATGCAGGTGTCGATCGCCTCGGGCTCCAGGCCGGTGCGCTCCATCAGCCGGACGGCCTCGAAGAGGTACGGGAAGAGCAGGCGGTTGACGACGAAGCCGGCGGTGTCCGGCACCTCGACGGCGGTCTTGCCGAGCGCCTCGCACAGCGCCCGCGCGCGCTCGCGGGTGCGCGGGGTGGCCGCCTGCGGGAAGGCGAGCTCGACGAGGTCCATCTTCGGCACCGGGTTGAAGACATGGAGGCCCACGAAGCGGTCGGGCCGGCCGGAGGCCTCGGCCAGCTCGGAGATCGAGAGCGAGGACGTCGTGCTGGCCAGGATCGCGTCGTCGGCGAGCTCGGCGCCGAGCTCGGCCATCAACGCGCGCTTGGCGGCCGGGTCCTCGGCGATCGCCTCGACGACGAAGCTCGTCTCGGCCAGCTCGGCGCTGTCGCAGGTCACGCGCACGTTGCCGTTGACGCTGACGCCGGCCTTCTCGCACAGTGCCCGGACCCGCTGGTCGGCCCGTTCGGCGGAGCCGTCGGAGCGGGCGAGTACCACTACGTCGCCGCGCTGGGCGGCTACGGCCGCCAGGCCGCACGCGATGGCTCCGCTACCCGCGATCCCGACTCGTTCGGACACAGCTCGCTCCCCGTTGGCTGACTGGTCAGTCAATGGCCGTAGACTACGCCTCGGCGCGCCCCCTCGCGCCGGTCACCGACGGAGGAAACATGAGCCGTGAAGTCGTCATCGTCGAGGCGGTCCGCACCCCGATCGGGCGCGGCCATCCCGAGAAGGGCTACTACAAGGACACGCACCCGAACGAGCTGCTCGGCAGGACGTTCACGGAGGTCATCGAGCGGGCCGGCGTTCCCGCCGACGCCGTCGAGGACGTGATCTGCGGCTGCGTCCAGCAGTACGGCGAGCAGATGTTCAACGTCGGCCGCAACGCCTGGCTGCAGGCCGGGCTGCCGATCGAGACGCCGGCCACCACGGTCGACCGCCAGTGCGGCTCCGCCCAGCAGGCGGTCAACTTCGGCGCCGCGCTGATCGCCGCCGGGGTCCACGACGTCGTCATCGGCGGCGGCGTCGAGCACATGGGCCACATCCCGATGGGGGTCGGCTTCAAGTGGGTCGACGACGTCGGCTCGCCGTGGCCGCCCGAGCTGCTCGAGCGCTACAACCTCGTGCCCCAGGGGATCTCGGCCGAGATGATCGCCGACCAGTGGGAGATCCCGCGGTCGGAGATGGACGAGCTGGCCGTCCGCTCGCACCAGCTCGCCGCGCGGGCGACCGAGGAGGGGCGCTTCGAGCGCGAGACGATCCCGTTCCAGGTCAACGGCTCGACCTACGTGTCCGACCAGGGCATCCGGCCCGACACCAACCTCGAGGCTCTCGCGGGGCTCAAGCCGGCCTTCAAGGAGGACGGCAAGATCACGGCCGGCAACTCGTCGCAGATCTCCGACGGCGCGGCCGCCGTGCTGCTGATGAGCGCCGAGCGCGCAGCGGAGCTGGGCGTCACGCCGCGGGCGCGGATCGTCGACCAGACGACGGTCGGCGTCGACCCCGTGATGATGCTGACGGGCCCGATCCCGGCCACGCGCAAGCTGCTCGAGCGCAACGGCATGACGATCGGCGACGTCGACCTGTTCGAGGTCAACGAGGCGTTCGCCCCGGTCGTGCTCGCCTGGAAGCGCGAGCTGGAGCCCGACATGGATCGCGTGAACGTCAACGGCGGGGCGATGGCGCTCGGCCACCCGCTCGGATCGACCGGCGCGCGGCTGCTGACCACCCTGCTGCACGAGATGGAGCGGGCCGACAAGGAGATCGGCCTCGTGACCATGTGCTGCGGGGGTGGCCTGGGCACCGGGACACTCGTGCAAAAGGTGTAATGGAAAAGGCCTCTGAGGGGTACATCGCCGCCATGTCCGAGACGAGCACCACCACCACCGCGTACCGCGAGGAAGCAGCCGCCGCTCGCGCGATCTCGACGTCCCAGCTCATGGGCCAGGTGCTGTTCCTGGTCGCCATCGCGCTGGCCTTCTGCGCCGCCGGCACCCTGATCGGGAAGGACCTCGAGCTCGGTACAGCCCGGCTGTTCTCGTTCGCGGGCTTCGGCATGCTGCTCCTCTCCTCCTTCGGCGGCGAGCGCTTCCGCGTCGGCTCGTTCGCGATGGGCTGGCTGTTCGCCACCGCGCTGGCGATCGGCGTCGGCCTCGGGCCGGTGATCGGCTACTTCGCGACGGTCGAGACCGCGGCCCTGACGCAGGCCTTCGCCGGCACGGCCGCCACGGTGGCCGCCGCCGCGGCGCTCGGCTTCTTCCTCTCCAAGGACCTCGCGCGGTGGATGAAGCCGGTCGCCCTGCTCGTCTTCGCCGCCTGCTGCGGCACGATCGTGTGGACGCTGTTCGGCGGCGAGATCAGCCCGTGGATCAGCCTCGCCATCTACGGCCTGTCGGCGCTGCTCATCGTCATCGACTTCAACTACCTGCGCAAGCACGGCACCGAGCGCGACACGATCTGGCTCGCGACCGGCATTTTCGTCTCCATCGTCAACATCTTCATCTCGCTCCTGAACATCTTTTCTTCGGACTGAGGCGTCATGTAGGTTTGGTCGGTGGAGTCCCCGCTCGCCATCGGCCAGCCCACGCAGGAGGAGCTGGAGGCGCGCCGCGCCGCCGAACGGATCGGCGCGCCCTTCCTGATCTACCGCGACGACGAGGGGCGGCAGCACATCTACTCGCTCGCGTCGCGTTCGCACAGCGTGACGCTCGGGCGGCGCGAGGAGGCGGACATCTCGGTCCCGTGGGACCCGGAGATGTCGCGCCTGCACGCCGAGCTCGAGCTGCGGGCGGGCGAGTGGACGGTGTCCGACGACGGGCTGTCCCAGAACGGCACGTGGGTCAACGGGCTGCGGCTGGCCGGCCGCCGGCGGCTGGCAGACGGTGACCTGCTGCGGGTGGGGAGGACGATCTTCGCCTTCTGCGCGCCGGGCCCGTCCAGCGTCGGGCCCACGCTCGTGCCGGGCGAGCTGAGCGCCACGCCGCGGTTCTCCGAGCAGCAGCAGCGGGTCCTCCAGGCGCTCTGCCGGCCGCTGTTCCGCGACGGCGAGGGGATCAACCCGGCGACCGACGAGGAGGTCGCCGACGCGACGGGGATCCCGCTCGAGGCCGTCGTCTCCGAGCTCGACCACCTCAGCCGAGCGATGGGGCTCGACGACATGCCGCACGCAGACCAGCGAGCCGAGATCGCGCTGCTGGCGATGCGCAGCGGGCTCGTGAGCGCTGACGAGGGCGGCTGAAGCGCCGGCGAACGTCAACTGCGGCTGGGTAGGGCGGCGAGGGAGCCGGCGGCGCAGTGGGGCTGTTTACCGTCGCATACCGACGGTCAGCCGACCCGGGGCGGTCTGTGGGTCCATATCACCCATGAACGACCCCACGCCGCTGGCGGCAGACCGCAGCGGCCGGCTCCCCAGCCGCCCTACCCAGCCGCAGTAAGCGCCGGGGCTATGAAGCGCCCGACGGAGACAGCCGCGCGACCAGCTCGTCGAGCCGCAGCTCCTCGAGCCCTCGGCCGACCGCGTCGAGCTCCGCGGCGCAGAACTCGACCAGGCGGCGGCCCTCCTGGCACAGCTCGAGCGTCTCGCGGAGGCCGGCCTCGCCCGAGTCGAGGCGGGCGATGATCGCCTCGATCCGCTCGCAGGCGGCCTCGTAGGTCAGCGTGTCGGCCTCGGCCATGGGACCGGTCAGGCTACGGGCGGGTCCGGACGCACCGGCACCCGGCCGTCGTGGAGCCGGAGCGTCAAGGCGGGCTGGGAGCGGGCGGCGGCGGCCGAGACGACCGGCTCGCCGGCAGCGTCCTCGACGAGCGCGTAGCCGCGCTCCAAGTTCCGCTGCGGGTCGTGGGCGCCGAGGGCGAGGAGGAGGCGGTCGAGATCGCGGCGGCGGCGTTCGAGCGCCGCCGCCGAAGAGCGCTCGAGGGCGGCGCCGTCGGTGCGCGCCCGGGCCGCGCCGCGATCGCGGGCGAGCTCCGCGGACGCCGCCTTGCGGGCGAGCGTGAGCGCGTGGGCCGACACGGCCCGCGAGCCGCCCGCCACGCCGCGCCGAGCCGAGGCGCGCAGCTCGCGCAGGTGCTGGTGCAGCCGCGCGCGGTGGCGGGCCACGTGCGCCGCCGGCGCCCGCGAGAGCCGCGCCAGCTCGCGGGCGCGCTCGACGATCGCGCGCCGGCTCTGGCGCTCGAGCCGCCCCGCCGCGACGGCGAGCTCCCGCCGAGCGGCGCGGCAGTCCACGGGCACGGCGGCCTCGGCGGCGTGCGTGGGCGTCGAGCACGCCTCGGCGGCCACGTCGTCGAGCAGCGTGCGGTCGGTGTGATGGCCGACCGACGAGATGACCGGCACGGGTAGGAGCGCGACGGTGCGGCACAGCGTCTCGTCGCAGAACGCGAACAGGTCGGCCAGCGAGCCGCCGCCGCGGGCGACGACGATCACGTCGACCGAGCCGCAGGCCGCCAGGTCCTGCAGCGCGCGGGTGATCGCGGGCGCCGCGTGCCGGTCCTGCACCGGCGCGAACGCCCACACCAGGCGGCCGGCCCAGCCGCGCCGCGCCAGCGCCGCCACGAGGTCGTCGCGCGCCTTGCCGTGCTCGCCGCAGACCACGCCGATGGCCCGCGGCAGCACCCGACGGGGCAGCCGCTTCTGCGGCTCGAACAGCCCCTGCCCGTGCAGCGTGCGCCGCAGCTGCTCGAGCTGGGCCAGGAGGTCGCCCTCGCCGGCGATCCGCAGCCCCGTCACGCTGAACGAGAACGCCGGCGAGGCGGTGCGCGAGCCGACGTAGTAGTCGCAGCCGCCGGCCGCCACCACCTGCACGCCGTCGGCGAGCGGCCCCAGCCGCAGCGCCTCGAAGTCCTCCTTCCACATCGAGCACGGCAGCGCGCCGCTCCCGTCGCGCAGCTCGAACCACACCTTCGCCCGCCCGGCCTTGAACGAGAACACCTCGCCGAACACCTGGACGCGCGAGAACGCGCGCAGCTGGCCGCGCAGCGCGGCCGCGTAGTGGCCGACCGGCCACGGGCCGGTCAGGCTGGAGCCGGGGATGCCGGCGGGGCGCTCGGGCGACGACGACATGCGCATCCGAACGGTAGGGTGCGCACCGGCCGGATCTCGCCCCCTTGCCCACGCGGTCGACGGCGCGGAAAGACCGTTTGGCCGATGCCCTGCGCAGGGTACGCGCGGCCCACACCGGTCTTCCCCATGTGGCCCGAACCCGAGCAGCGCGGAGCTCCCTACCCGCACGAATACGACCTGTTCGAGGACGGTCGCCCCATCGGGCGGCTCGAGTGGCGGTCGCGTCCGCGCAAGGACGTCGGCTGGTACGTGACCCGGCCGCCGCGGCCGGCGCACCGCCTCCCCGTCGACCCGTCGATCGACGGCCTGGCCCGCGACCACAGCTCCTCCGACCACGACTGGGAGCTCAACGCCGAGCTCTCGGCGATCCTCAGCACCGCGCTCGCGGTCGACGCCGCCGAGCGGTTCCTGCACCCGCACGCCGCCCACGCCCGCCACCGCTTCAACCGGCTGGAGACCGGCCCCTACGAGATCCACGTGACCGACATCGAGCCCTACGTGCTCGCCCACGCGGTGCCCGAGCTGCCGCTGACCGCGGTCTCCGACGTGCGCATCCTCGAGGGCGAGCTGCACGAGGACGCGCTCAAGGGCGCGCTGCGCCGGATCGCCCTGCTCGGCGGCCGCGTCGTCGCCGTCTTCCGCACGGACCCGGAGGAAGACGGTTGATGACTGATTCCACGACCCGCGCACCCGCCTGGGCACGTCCCGCGGCGCCGGATCGGCACCCGCTGAATCGGCCCGTGGCTCCGCCACTGTGCCGATCGCGCGGGCACCGCCCGCCATCCGCGGTACGCGGCCATGCGGGCACGCCGGCCGCGGAATCAATCATCTAGGCTCGCCACGCCCTGTCCCTGATCCTGAGATACGCGGGCGCCACCGATCCGGGTCCCGTGCGCCCCAACAACGAGGACGCGTACTGCGCCGCCCCGCGGCTGCTGGCCGTGGCCGACGGCGTCGGCGGGCACGCCGCCGGCGAGGTCGCGAGCGCGACGATCATCGACGCCCTCACGCCGCTCGGCGACTGCGAGCCCGGCTACGACCTCGTCGGCCGCCTGCACGAGGCGGTGGTGGCCGGCAACGCCGCGATCGCCGAGCGCGCGGCCGCCGACCCGAGGCTGCAGGGCATGAGCACCACGCTGACCGCGATCCTCTTCGGCGGCAGCCGCTACTGCCTGCTCAACATCGGCGACTCGCGGACCTACCTGCTGCGCGACGGCGAGCTCGAGCAGCTCACGCGCGACGACAGCTACGTGCAGCTGCTCGTCGACGAGGGCCACATCACCAAGGAGGCGGCCGGCAGCCACCCGCAGCGCAACCTCGTGCTCCAGGCGCTGACCGGCGAGCAGGTGATGGAGCCGGCGATGACCGTCCACGAGGCGCGGGCCGGCGACCGCTTCATGCTGTGCTCGGACGGGCTGACGGACGTCGTCGACCACGGGACGCTGGCCGCCGCGCTGAGCGAGGGCGAGCCGCAGGAGAGCGTTCAGCGGCTGATCGAGCTGGCGCTCGCCGGCCGCACGCGCGACAACGTCACGGCGATCGTCGCCGACGTCATCGAGGGGGAGTAGCGGACTCGTCCTCGGCGGCGACCTCGGCCAGCCGGCCGCGCAGCTTCTCGCGCAGCTCCTCGGGGTCGTACTCCTCGTGCTGGCGCCGGTTGCGAGCGACGACGGCGCCGCCGGCGGCGACGCCGGCGAGCCCGGCCAGCCCCACGAGCTTCCAGGGGATCTTCACGGACGCGTAGGTTACGCGCCGTGATCTCGCACGACGAGGCGGTCGGCACCGCGGCGACCGGGGACATCTGGCTGTTCCGCGGCCGCTCGCTGGCCGACCGCGCCATCCAGACCGTGACCAACAGCCCGGTCAACCACGTCGGCATGGTGGTCGCGCTCGACGACCTGCCGCCGCTGCTCTGGCATGCCGAGCTCGGACGCTCGCTGCCCGACGTGTGGAGCGGCGAGCGCCAGCGCGGCGTGCAGCTGCACATCCTGCGCGACGCCGTCCGCACCTGGGACGATCGCTACGGCCAGCGCGCGTTCTTCCGCCAGCTCCAGGGCCCGCTCGAGCGCGAGCACGAGGACCGCCTGATGGAGGTCATCGAGCGCTTCGACGGCCGCGCGTTCCCGACCACGCCGGGCCTCGCCCGCCAGTGGGCCACCGGCCGGATGCGCCGCCGCGAGACCTCGCTGGAGACGATCTACTGCGCCGAGCTCGTCGCCACCACGTTCCAGCACATGGGCCTGCTGCCCAAGCGGCGGCCGGCGAGCTGGTACGACCC
The DNA here is from genome assembly GCA_963844405.1 of uncultured Solirubrobacteraceae bacterium. GTDB lineage: Bacteria > Actinomycetota > Thermoleophilia > Solirubrobacterales > Solirubrobacteraceae > DASSUW01. The sequence goes on from CAWJNZ010000003.1 coordinate 301,098, forward strand.
CGGCAAGTTCTGGAGCGGCGACCGCATCGACCTCGTGCCGCCGTTCTCGCTCGGCGGGGAGATCGCGGTGACGAGGTAGCCGTACCGCGCGCGGCGCACCGACCCCGTACGGTTCCCCTCGTGCGCACCACGCTCCTTCATCTGGACGCCCGCTGAGTCGGGCCTCGGCCGCCGAAGCGGCCGTGGCCCTTCCCGCGTCCCGTTGATCCCTGAAGGAGCCTTCCGTTGTCTTCACATCCCCTCGCGCGCCTCGGCTGGCGCGCGGAGCTGCAGAACCACGTCCCCGACGGTCTCGTGCCCGCCCGGGTCCTCGGCGTCGACCGCGGCAGCGTGGTCGTCGACGCCGGCGACCGCTCGTGGCGCGCGCCGCTGGCCGGGCGCCTGCGGACGATGCCGCAGGCCGGCGACTTCGTCGCCGCGCTGCCGGACGGCCCGGTGCGGGCCGTGCTGCCGCGGCGCGGCGTGATCGCGCGACGCGGCGACGGCGGCCGCGCCGAGGTGCTGGCCGCCAACGTCGACCTCGCGCTGCTCGCCACGTCGCTCAACCGCGACCTCAAGCCGCGCCGGCTGGCGCGCTTCCTCGCCATCACGGCGCGCGGCGAGGTCGAGCCGCTCGTGCTGCTGACCAAGGCCGACCTCGCCGACGACGCCGCCGCGGTCGCCGCCGGCGTGCAGGCGCAGCTCGACGGCACGCCCGTGCTGCCGGTCAGCGCGCTCGACGGCACGGGCATGGCCGAGCTGCGCGCGCAGCTCGAGCCGGGCCGCACGGCGGTCCTGCTCGGCACCTCCGGGGTCGGCAAGTCGACGCTGCTCAACGCCCTGCTGGGCGAGGAGCGGCAGGCGACCAAGCCGATCCGCGCGGGGGACGACCGCGGGCGCCACACGACGGTGCGGCGCGAGCTCGTCCCGCTCCCCGGCGGGGCGATGCTGATCGACACGCCGGGCCTGCGGCTGGTCGCGCCGCTCGAGGACGCCGACGAGGAGGTCCCGCTGCTCGACAAGGAGCAGCTCAAGCGCGAGCGGCGAGCACGCCAGCGCGAGTTCCACCGCGGGATCTACCGCGAGTCCCGCGCGCGCAAGCGCGACCGCGAGCGTCGCGACCGCCGGTTCTGAGGGCCCGTCCAAGAGCCCCGCCCGCGCCCGGGGCGGATCTTCTTGGACGGACCCTAGGCCGTCGCGACGATGACGAGGCGCGTGCTGGCCGTCAACGGGCCGCCTTCGAGATCGCCGAAGCAGCGGGCGCTCTCGAAGCCGGCCCGGGCCAGCATCGCGCGCAGCTCGGTGGCGGTGTAGCAGCGGAGCGACCACGTGCGCGACTCGCGCTCGCCGCCGTCGATCAGCGTCTGGGTGCTCTGGGCGACGCCGGTCGCCGGGTCGAACGTGCGCTGCTCGAGCAGGAGCCGGCCCTCGCCGAGCAGCTGCCAGTCCTTGTCGAACCAGTGCGCGACCAGCCGGTCGCGGTGCATCGTCTCGATGACCAGCCGCCCGCCCGGGCGCAGCACGCGGTGGATCTCCGTCAGCGCCCGGGTGTCCTCCTCGTCGCCCAGATAGCCGAGCGAGCTGAAGAGGTTGAGCGCGGCGTCGAAGCTCGCGTCGGGGAACGGCAGCTCGCGGTAGTCGGCGTGGACGAACTGGGGGCGCCGGTCGCCCGCGGCGCGGCGCTGGGCCTCCTCCAGCAGCACCTGCGAGCGGTCGACGCCGGTCACGCGGTAGCCCGTCTCGGCGAGCGGGATCGAGTGGCGCCCGAACCCGCACGGCACGTCGAGCAGGTCACCGCCGTCCGGGCAGCCGGCGAGCCGCGCGGCCGACAGCGCCTGCGCCCTCGCCTCGGCGTCGCGCTCGTCCGCCGCGTAGGCGCGCAGGTAGAACTCGTTGAAGAGCGCGTCCCAGGTCTCGGGGCTGCTGGTGTCCGCCACGGTCCGCGCTAGTGCCCTGAGCTGTCGTCGACGCTCGGCTCGACGCCGAGCTCGACGCTGGGCAGCGGGCGCTGCCCGTCCTGGAAGCCCTCGCCGCGCACCTCGCCGGAGACGGCGAGCCGCTCGAGCCGGGCCATCTCCTGCTCGCCGAGCCGGCGCGCCGGGTCGTCGGGCGGCAGCTGCGCGATCAGCCGCCCGATGCGGTTGCGGATCTGGAGCGCGAAGTGCGGCGTCGAGCTGCCCATGAGCTGGCGCACGTCGTCGACCGTGATGGGACGGCGAAGGCGTTCGGGCTGCTCGGCTTGGGCCATGGTCAGTCGCCTTCGGTGTCGACGGGCTGGATCTCCAACAGGGCGTCGATGCGCGACTGCACGTCCGCCGAGATGGCGGCCTCGTCACCCATGAGCCAGCCGTGATTGTAAACGCCGCGCACCGGGTCCTCGTCGTAGCCCGGCTGGATGTCGAGCAGGTAGTCCTGGACCTCGACCGGGAGCGTGGCGGCGTCGGTGACGAGGAGCAGCGGGCCGAACTGGCCGGAGCCGGCGAACGGCGCTCCGGCCACCGCGTCGAGCGTCCGCGAGACGTTCGCGAAGACGAGCCCGTGGCCGGGATCGACGACGTTCCAGCCGAAGCGGCCGCCGTCGGAGTAGCGGGCGAAGGCGATCGCGTTGGTCACCGGGTCGGGGCCGGAGACGCGCTTGGTCGGCCCGAGCCGCTCGAGCTCGCTGACGACGCTCTCGGCGATCGCGGCCTCGGGGCCGAGCACATAGATCCGGGCGCGCCGGTGGGACCGGATCGCCTCGCGGGTCTCGGGCGGGAGCGAGTCCTTCAGCGTCCACAGCACCGGGTGGCCGGACTTGGCCGCCCAGGCGGCGGCGGGCATCGCGAACTCCGGGCTGTCGGACGGGGCGACGAGCACGGCCTCGGCCGGATCGCCCGCCACGTCGGCCTGGAAGGCGTCGATCGCCTGGGCCAGCGCCGTCGCGCTCGAGCCCTCGATCGTCTTCACGCGCCGGTTCTCCGGCTCCGCCGCGTCGCCGATCCGGATCACCTGGACGTCGTCGGCCTCCTCGGCGCCGGACGGCGCCAGCTCCTCGAGCGCCTCCTCGCTGGCCGCGGGAAGCTCGCCCCCGTCCGAGAAGATGACCGGCGCCCGCAGGGGGCGCGCCATCAGCTGGGACGCGGAGATCGCCGACCGCCAGTCGTCCTGCTCGACGATGACGACCGCGCGTGGGCTGCTCTCGTCGGTCCGGGCGGGATAGACGGCGCGGGCCGAGCCGGCCGCGCTGGCCACCGGATCGCCGCCCGCCACGCGCGTGGTGTTCTTGGTGGCGAAGACCGGGAAGCCGAGCGCGGGCGCATCCTCGGCCTGCTCCTCGTCGCCGCCCGCGCCCAGCACGGGCTGGGAATCCTGGCCGCCTCCGCCGCCGCTCGTGTCGTCCCCGCCACCTCCGCAGCCGGCGATCAGCGCGAGCAGGAGAACGGGCAGGAGGCGTCGAAACACCGCGGTAACGCTAGCGATCCGGCCTTTTCACGCTACAGTGGCGCGCCGGCCGACCTAAGGGGGACCTCAAGGTCCCGCAAAGTGCGGTCGATGACCCACTAGACATAAATCAGCGGCATGCAGTAACTTGCCGCGCCAAGCCGAACCTCAGGGCCGGAAGCCCTGGGGGCGGGGGAACCAAAAGCAGTTTGGGGCGAGTCACGACCAGAGCGTCGTGAGGCGCAGGCTCTTTCAGCGCCAGCCCGTCAGCTAACCCCGCAGGCCGACGAAAGAGGTTGTTCAGCTTTGTCTGCGTTGCGGGCGTTCGCCCTATCGATCTTCGTATTTCTCGTTGTGCCCGCCGCCGCTCAGGCGCAGTCCACCGGTGGGGCGGAATACGTTCCCCCGCCGCCGGAGAACATGGTCGCGCCGGGCGCCAAGGCGACGCTCCTGCCGGACGGCACCGCGGCCGCTCCCGCCGACGCCCCCGAGGCCGTCAAGCAGGCGATCTGGGCCGCGAACCGGCTGCAGGACAAGCCGTACAAGTACGGCGGCGGCCACGCGAAGATCGAGGACAACGGCTACGACTGCTCGGGCACCGTCTCCTACGCGCTGATCGCCGCCGGGCTGCTCGACCTCGCCGCTCCCGTCGGGCCCGTTCATGCGCTGGGGCGAGAAGGGCCGCGGCCAGTGGATCACCGTCTACGCCCACGGCGGCCACGCCTACGCGGTGATCGCCGGCCTCCGGCTCGACACCAGCGCCTACGCCTCTCGCACCGCCAGCCTCCGCACGGTCGCCCGCTCGGCCTTCGAGCGCGGACCCCGCTGGCGCCCGACCTCGCGCCCGTCGCGCGGGTTCGTCGCTCGCCACCCTGCCGGCCTCTAGCGCCGATCCAGACCGGCAACGGCGCGGCCGGGGAGTCTCGGCCGCGCCACTGCCGGACGGTACGCTTGCTCCCTGGACCCCATCACCAGGAGGAAGCCGTGCCCGGCATGGGCGGACGCATGTCCACCGTCATCAAGGCGAAGATCAACAAGCTCCTCGACAAGGCGGAGGACCCCTCGGAGACGCTGGAGTACAGCTACCAGAAGCAGATGGAGCTCCTCCAGAACGTCAAGAAGGGCATCGCTGACGTCGTCACGTCGAAGAAGCGCCTCCAGCTCCAGCAGCAGAAGCTCGAGCAGCAGGTCGTCAAGCTCGACACCCAGGCCCGCCAGGCGCTCGCGCAGGGCCGTGAGGATCTCGCGCGCACCGCTCTGGAGCGCAAGCAGTTCGCCCAGGGCGAGCTCCAGTCGCTCGACCAGCAGGTCGCCGAGCTCGAGTCCCAGCAGGCCTCGCTGATCGAGAAGGAGCAGAAGCTGCGCTCCAAGATCGACCAGTTCCGCACCAAGAAGGAGGTCATCAAGGCGCAGTACTCGGCCGCCGAGGCCTCCGTGAAGATCTCCGAGGCGGCCAGCGGGGTCGGCGAGGAGATGGCCGACGTCGGGATGGCCATGCAGCGGGCGCTCGACAAGACCGAGGACATGCGGGCGCGCGCCGGCGCGATGGAGGAGCTCGAGGCCGCCGGCGCGTTCGACGACAACCTGCAGCTCGGCTCCGGCAGCACGGACGACATCGACCGCGAGCTGCACGAGCTGACCTCGCAGAGCGCGGTGGACGACGACCTCGAGCGGCTGAAGGCCGAGCTCGGCGCGGGCTCGCCGCCACAGCAGTCGCTGGAGTCCGGCTCGCCCGAACGGGAGCGCGAGACGTGATCGTCCGCATCGCCACCGAGAGCCAGTACCGGCTGCCCGACGACGCGGCGGAGGGGCTCAACGCGCTCGACAACGACGCCGTGGCGGCCGTCGAGGCCGGCGACGAGGATCGCTTCCACGAGGTCTTCGAGCAGATGCTCGAGCTCGTCCGCCACGACGGCACGCCGCTCGGCGAGGACGAGCTCGAGGAGTCCGACGTGATCCTGCCGCCGCCCGACCTGTCGTTCGTCGAGGCGGGCGCCGAGTTCAGCGGCGAAGGCTTGATTCCAGACTGAGCGCGTCGGCGGAGAGCCGCACGCGCTCGAGGAACGACCGCCGATGGGCGGGGTCGCGCAGCGACTCCGCTTTCGCGCGCACGATGCCCGCCGCCTCCTCGGCGGACCCCGCGGCGGCGTCCGAGCCCGCGGCCGACAGCACGCGGGCGTGGGTGACCAGGATCTCCTCGCTGCGCGTGGCCGGGACCGCGCCGCCGCGGCTGCGCAGCTCCTCGACGGCACGGGTGCTGAAGCCCACCGCGTCGTCGATCCGCTGCTCGGCCAGCGCGACCCGCGCGCGCAGCGACAGCCCGGCGATCTCGCTGCGCGCCCAGCCGAAGCTGGCGCTGCCGGCCAGCGTCCGCTCCGCCTCGCGCAGCGCCTCGGGCGTGCCCTCGGCGACGAGCAGCTCGGCCCAGTGCGTCTCGACGAGCGGCATCACGCCCTTGTAGCCGGAGGCCGCGGTCTCCTCCCGCGCGCGCTCGAGCTCGTCGCGGGCCTGATCGAGCCGCGGCGGCTCCCACTCGACGTACGTGTGGCCGAGGAAGGCGTTCAGGTAGCCGCGCAGCCCCAGGCTCACCGTCTGGTCGGCGAAGAGGGCGATGGCTTCGCGCAGCGTCGCCTCCGCCGCCTCGTAGAGCCCGATAGCCGTGTAGACCTGGGCGAGGAACGCCATCGCCCACGCGGCTTCGTAGCGGTGGCGCGACCGGCGCAGGGCATCGGAGGCGGGCACCAGCCGGTCGAGCGCCTCGCCGTAGCGGCCGAGGTCGAAGGCGGCGACGCCCATGCGCATCTGCAGGCGGTGGCGCTCGAACGCGAGCGCCGCCTCGTCGAGCGACGCCTGCTCCAGCACCGGCTCGGCCTGCTCGTGCAGCTCCCACCCCTCCTGGAGGTCGACGCTGTCGACCTGGTGGGCGAGATGGATGAGGATCGCGAACTCGCCGGCGCGGTCGCCGGCGACGCGGGCGAGCTCGAGCGCCTCGCGCAGCAGCGCGATGCCCTCGGACAGGCCCTCGTACCCGATGCGTACGAGCCCGGCCGCGAAGCGCGTGTTCGCGCGCAGGGCGGGGTCGCCCGTGGCGTCCGCGGCCTGGATGCCCTCGTCGGCGATCCGCAGGACGAGCCCGACGTCGAGACCCACCGGCTGGGCACGCCAGCGCGGCTCGCCGCCGAGCAGGACGAGCACGATCGCGCGCGCAAGCAGGCGCTGGCCCTCCGGGTCGGCGGTGCGGCGCAGCAGCCTGACCGCTCGCTCGGCGACCTCCGCTGTCTCGCGATCGGCGCCCTCGGCGAACGTCGACTCCGCCACCTGCACGAGCCGCCGCCCTGTCGCGATGTCGTCGCCCGCCTGCTCGTAGTGGCGCGCGATCTCCAGCAGCGCGTGCCGCGGCGGCGGGTCGTCGCCGGCGATCAGCGCCTCGAGCGCCTCGGCCACGGCGCGGTGCCGCCGCCGCCGCTCGTACGCGCTCCGGCGGTAGCGGCCGTACAGCAGCTCCTGGAGCACGCCGGGGTCGAACGTGTAGAGGTTCGAGCGGTCGCTCCACCAGTCCTCGGCGCTCTCGAGGCTGATCATCCGCCGCCGCTGCTCGAGCCGGTCGAGGCGGTCGAGGATCTCGTCCTCCTCGCGGTCGAGCAGCTTCACGAGCACGGTCGAGAGGAAGCGCCGGCCCTGGACCGCGCCGGACTCGAGCAGCGCCCGCTCCTCCTCGTCGAGGTCGGCGACGCGCGGGCGCAGGAGCTCGAACAGGGTCTCCGGCGTCTCCGCCGTCGCCAGGGCGGCGCCGTCGAGCTGCCAGCCGTCGCCGGCCTGCCGCAGCACGCCCTGCTGCTCGAGCGTGAGGAGGTACTGGTGCAGGAAGAGCGGGTTGCCGTCGGTGCGCTCGAGCAGCCACGTGGCGAAGTCCGGCGCCGGCTCGGCGCCATAGCGGTCGCGCACCACGGCCGCGACCGCCTCGAGGCCGAAGTTGCCGAGCGTCATGCGGCGCACGCCGGGATGGCTCAGCAGCCCCGACCGCACGCGCGCCAGCGGATGGCGGTCCTCGACCAGCTCGTCGTCGTACGCGACGAGCAGGAGCATCCGGTCGCGGTCGACGTGCTCGCCGAGCCGCGCGATCACCTCGGTCGACGGGGCGTCGATCCACTGGGCGTCGCGCACCGTGACCACGAGCGGGATCTCGTCGGCGATCCGCTCGAGCGCGATCGCGACGTCCGACGCCAGCTGCGCCTGCTGCGCCTCGTGGTCGCCGCCGAGCGCGTACACCCCGACGTCGGCCGCCGCCTTGAGGCCGAGCGCCGCGAGCTTGCCGATCACCGGGATCAGCTCGACGAGCGGGGGTGCGACCCGGCCGACGATCTCCAGCACGCGCTTCGCCCGGTCCCCGCGCCGCTCGCGGCTGGTCAGCGCGCGCAGCACCTCGCCGAAGGGGCCGAGCGGGTTGCCGACGCTCGTCTCGTAGCAGACGACCGACACGACCTCGAGCTCCGGGCCTTGGAGCGAGTCGGCCAGCGCCCGGATCAGCGAGGACTTGCCGCTGCCGTTGCGGCCGCCGAGGAAGACGACCGAGCCGCGGCGCGCGGCCGCCTCGCGCGCGGCGCCGACCAGCTCCTCGTACTCGCGCTCGCGTCCGATCGGCGCCGCTGCCACGCGATACGTCTACCAGCAGCGGCGGCCGACGGCGCTAGATGGGGATGCCCCAGAGGGGGAACCAGCGGTCGAGCTCCGGCTCGACCGGCAGGTCGGCGCCGATCTGCGCCTTCAACCGCAGCTCGCGCTCGTTGTCGCGCTGCTGCTCGCCGGCGGCGGGGACGAACGGGTAGAACGCGCCGCGCTTGTAGTTGTAGATCCAGTAGACCGGCTTGTCCTTCTCGTCGCGGAACGGGAAGACGGCGGCCAGCACGCGGTCGCCGTACCCGCCGCCCTGGATCTCCTGCGAGACGGCGTTGACGCCGACCACGAGGTCCTCGAAGTCGGGGTCGCCGATGACCATCCAGCGGTAGCCGTGCTCGTCGTCGGTGCTCTCGACGGTGCCGTCGTTCTCGCCGCCGGTGCTGCGGACGATCTCCTCCATGTCGCGCACCAGCTGCTCGAAGTCGGCGGTGGCGAGCGGCTGGAAGACGATCGCGGCCTTGCCGGTGGTGCGCATGCCGAGCTCCATCTCGAGCTTGACGTACGCCGTCGCCATCGCGAACAGGCGGTCGGGCGCGGGCTGCTTGAGCTCGCGCTTGCCGCGGAGGACGTCGAGGAAGCCCACGGGCTACGCCGCGACCTGGCCCTGGAGCTGCGCCTCCAGCCGCATGAGCGCCGCGATCCGCTTCTCCATCGGCGGGTGCGTGGCGAACAGGCCGGAGACCGAGCCCTTGGCGGCCGGGAAGATGAAGAAGGCCTGGAGCTCGCCGGCGGCGCGCAGGTCCTTCTGCGGGATCTGGTGCATGCCGCTGGAGATCTTCTGCAGCGCCGAGGCCAGCGCGCTCGGGCGGCCGGTGATGATCGCCGCCCCGCGGTCGGCCGCGAACTCGCGGTAGCGCGAGAGCGCCTGCATGAGCAGGAAGGAGACCACGTAGACCACGAGCGAGACGAGCAGCAGGACCATGAAGCTCGGGTTGTCGTCGTCGTCGCCGTACGAGCCGCCGCCGCCGAAGAAGAAGCCGAACTGGACGATGTAGGCGGCGATCGTGGCGAAGAAGCCGGCCAGCGTCATCACCAGCACGTCGCGGTTGGCGACGTGGGTGAGCTCGTGCGCCATCACGCCCTCGAGCTCGGCCGGGCTGAGCAGCTCCATGATGCCGGTGGTGGCGCACACGGTCGCCGACTTGGGCGAGCGGCCGAGCGCGAACGCGTTCGGCATGCGCGTGTTGGCCACGGCCACCTTCGGCTTCGGCAGGTCGGCCTGCACGCACAGGCGCTCGACCATGGCGTGCAGCTGCGGCGCCTCCTGGGGGGTGACGACGCGCGCGCCCATGGCGGCGAGGGCCAGCTTGTCGGAGGCGAAGAGGTTCAGCGCGGCGAGGCCGCCGGCGATGATGGCCACGGTGACGCCGTTCGTGCCGACGGCGAGCAGCGTGACGACGAGGGCGACGTAGACGAGCCCGAGCAGGAACATCGTCACCGTCATCCGGACCTGCAGTCCGGTGTCCTTGCCAAATGAGGTGGGTCTGGGCATCTGTACCTACAGATGGTAAGAGACGCACGGGCTCCTTGATCAACTTATTAGCCCGCGCAAGCAGATCGATTGCGTGCGCCGCGATCGCTGGTAGATTGCCGCTCGCCGAGTCCACGGGGTGACCAGCCCGTGGAGCGGGGGAACCGAGGAACGTTCTGGGGCGAATCGCGGCCTGCTGGCCGCGTAGCGCACGTTCGCGAGCCCGTCAGCTAACCCCGCAGGCACACGGGGGAAATGACGTCGCATATCCGGGGAAAAGCCCTGCAAGCTGCAGGATTCGTTGCACGCTCCATAACGAGGGGCCATGTGCTGGTGCCGTCGCGGGAGGGCGCCTAGCATGGCGCGCCGCATGGCTCGTCGACTCAGCCTCCTCGTCCTGGTGGCGGCGCTCCCGCTCGCCCTGTGGGCGGTGCTCCCGCTCGGCTCCGCCGGCCAGAGCTCCGGCTCGCTGCAGCGCAAGATCGACCGCAAGCGCGCGCAGATCGAGCAGAAGAGGGGCCGCGAGCGCGTCCTCACCTCCGAGGTCAGCGCGTTCACGCGCAAGATCGGCACGCTGCAGTCGGACATCACGGTGCTCTGGACCAAGCAGGTCCGCCTCGAGTCGGACCTCGAGGCCAAGCGCGCCGAGCTGGCCCAGATCCAGGCCGACCTGCGGCGCGAGCGCCTGCGCCTCGCGCGGCTGAAGCGGCGGCTCGCCGAGGCGCGCGTGGAGCTCGCCAACCGGCTCGTGCAGATCTACAAGGAGGACTCGCCCGACGTGGTGACCGTCGTGCTCGAGGCCGACGGCTTCGCCGACCTGCTCGAGCGCACCGAGTTCCTCGAGCGGACGTCGGCCCAGGACGCGCGCATCATCGACCGCGTGCGCACGGCCAAGGTCGAGACGCAGGCGACCGCCGAGCGGCTCGACCGGCTCGAGAAGCGCGCCGAGGAGGTGGCGGCGGCGATCGAGGCCGAGGTCAACCAGGTGGTCGAGGTCAAGGGCCAGCTGGTGGCGCGCCGCGAGAGCTACGCGTCGGCGCGCGCGGGCAAGGCGCAGCTGCTGTCCAACACGCGCGCCAGCCGCCAGGAGCTCGAAGAGCACGTCGACTCGCTCCAGCGCGAGCAGGCGGCCGTGCTGGCGCGGCTGCGCAGCTCGTCGAACGTGGCCGGCCCGATCCGGCACGGCTCCGGGCAGCTGATCTGGCCCGCCAACGGCTCGATCTCGTCGCCGTTCGGCATGCGCTGGGGCCGGCTGCACGCGGGCATCGACATGCCGCTGCCCGAGGGCACTCCGCTGCGCGCCGCCGACGGCGGCACGGTGGCGATCGCGGGCTGGGTCGGCGGCTACGGGAACTACACCTGCATCCAGCACGGCGGCTCGCTGTCCACCTGCTACGGGCACCAGTCGAGCATCGGCGTGTCGGTCGGCCAGTCGGTCAGCCAGGGCCAGGTGATCGGCAACTCGGGCAACACCGGCAACAGCACGGGGCCGCACCTGCACTTCGAGGTCAGGATCAACGGCTCGCCCGTAGATCCGCTGGGCTACCTCTAAGCTAGTCAAGGCGCTCGCGCGAGCTTGCGAGTGCGAGTAAGCCGCACTCAGTCTCATGCAGCCCGAAATCGAACTCGGCCCCATCACGCTCCAGACGTTCGGCCTCATGATGGGCCTGGGCTTCGTGGTCGCGGGCCTCGCCGCCTCGAAGTACCTCAAGGAGATCGGCAAGCCCGTCGACTGGGCCTACGAGATGGTCTTCGCCGCGCTCGTCGGCGGGATCGTCGGCGCGCGGCTGTGGTGGGTGGTCGAGAACTGGTCCGAGGCCCAGGACGACATCCTCGGCAGCCTGTTCTCCGGCGCCGGGCTGGTCTGGTACGGCGGCGCGCTGGGCGGCGCCGCGGGCGTGCTCATCTGGGCGTGGCGGCGCAACTTCCTGACGCTGCAGATGTTCGACGTGGCGGCCGTCCCGCTCGCCGCCGGCTACGCGATCGGGCGCATCGGCTGCCAGCTGGCGGGCGACGGCGACTACGGCGTCGCGTGGGACGGGCCGTGGGCGATGGCCTATCCGGACGGCACGGTGCCGACCACCGAGGAGGTCCACCCGACGCCGGTCTACGAGACGCTGGCCATGGGCCTCGTGGCCGTGCTGCTGTGGCGCTGGCGACACCGCTGGCGTGCCGGCACGCTCTTCGGCCTCTACCTCGTCCTGGCGGGCGTCGAGCGCTTCCTCGTCGAGTTCGTGCGCCGCAACGACGACGTCCTCGCCGGCCTCACCCAGCCGCAGCTGCTCTCGGTCCTGATGATGGCCGGCGGCGCCTTCTGGATCTGGCGCGTGAACCGCCGGGCCGAGCGCACGGCGCCCGTCGCCGTCCGCGCGTAGATACGCTCCGCGGCCGTGTACCCCCGGGACTCCTCCGTCGCCGACGGCGTGCTGAGCATCGGCGGCTGTGACGCCCGCGAGCTCGCGCGCGAGTTCGGCACGCCCGCCTACGTCGTGGCGGAGGACGACCTGCGCGGCGCGGCCCGGACCTTCGTGGAGGCGCTCGCGCGGGCGCACGACGGGCCCGGCGAGGTCGTCTTCGCCTCCAAGGCCTTCCCGTGCACGGCGGTCCTGCGCGTGTTCGCCGAGGAGGGGCTCGGCTGCGACGTCGCCTCCGGCGGCGAGCTGCACCTGGCGCTGCGGGCCGGCTTCGCTCCCGAGCGGCTCTACCTGCACGGCAACGCGAAGTCCCAGGGCGAGCTGGAGACGGCGCTGGAGGCGGGCGTCGGGACCGTGGTCATCGACAACGAGCACGAGGCCGAGCGGCTGCAAGCACTCGGCGGCGGTCCGCGCCTGCTCGTCCGCGTGGTGCCCGGCGTCGACGCCGACACGCACGAGCACATCCTCACCGGCCAGGCCGGCTCGAAGTTCGGCATGCCGCCGGCGGCCGCCCGCGCGCTGGCGGAGCGGATGCCGATCGCCGGCCTGCACATGCACATCGGCTCGCAGCTGCGCTCGCTCGATCCCTACCGGCGGGCGGTGGCGGCGCTGGCGCGGGTCGGCGACTTCGGCGTCTACGACCTCGGCGGCGGCCTCGGGGTGCCGTACCTGCCGGGCGACGAGGTGCCGGATCCGGTGCAGTGGGTGGAGGCGATGGTCGGCGCCGCCCATGCCGAGCTCGGCGCCGGCAAGTCGCTCGTCCTCGAGCCCGGCCGCTCGCTGGTGGCCACCGCGGGGGTGACGCTCTACCGCGTCGAGTCGGTCAAGCCGGGGGCGGCGGGCGAGCGGATCGTCGCGGTCGACGGCGGCATGTCCGACAATCTGCGGCCGATGCTCTACGGCGCCGCCTACGACGCCGCGCTGGCGGACCGGATCGGCGCCGGCGGCGAGGCCTGCACGGTGGTCGGCAAGCATTGCGAGTCGGGCGACGTGCTCGTCCGCGACGTCCGCCTTCCCGACCCGCGGCCGGGCGACGTGCTCGTCACGCCCGTCACCGGCGCGTACGGCCACGCGATGGCCAACAACTACAACGGCGTCCCGCGCCCGCCGGTGATCCTCTGCTCGGGCGGCGACGCGCGCGTCGTCGTCCGGCGCGAGACCTACGAGGACCTCAGTGACAGAGACGTTTAAGGTCGGCCTGCTGGGCCACGGCACCGTCGGGAAGGCGTTCGCCGAGCTGCTCGCCGAGCGCGCCGACGCGATCGTCCCGATCACCGGCCTGCGGCCCGAGGTCAGCGGCGTCCTCACCCGCTCGCGCGGGTCGTTCGAGGAGCTGCTCGAGGGCTCCGACCTCATCGTCGAGCTGATCGGCGGCATCGAGCCCGCGCGCGACTACGTGCTGCGAGCGATGAAGGCCGGCAGGCACGTGGTCTCGGCCAACAAGCAGCTGCTGGCCGCCCACGGCGAGGAGCTGTGGGCGTGCGCGCGCGAGCACGGGGTGCAGCTGCGCTTCGAGGGCGCGGTCGCCGGCGTCGTGCCGGTCATCCGCGTGCTCCAGGAGTCGCTCGCCGCGGCGCGCGTGGAGCGCATCCACGGCATCGTCAACGGCACCACCAACTACATCCTCACCGAGATGGCGCGCTCCGGCCTGTCGTACGAGCAGGCGCTCGGGCAGGCGCAGGAGCTCGGCTACGCGGAGGCCGACCCGACCGACGACGTGACCGGCCGCGACGCCGCCGCCAAGATGGCGATCCTCGCCCGGCTGGCCTTCTCGACGCCGGTGCACCTCGACCAGGTCGTCTACGAGGGCATCGAGCACCTGACCGCCGAGGACATGGAGTACGCCAAGGAGTTCGGGCTGGGCCTGAAGCTGGTGGGCACCGCCGAGCGCGTGGACGGCGGCATCAGCGTGCGCGTGCACCCGGCGTTCCTCTACGCCGCGCATCCGCTGGCCTCGGTGCACGGGCCGTTCAACGCCGTGACCGTCGAGTCCGACGAGATCACCGAGGTCACGTTGAGCGGCCCCGGCGCGGGCGGCCCGCAGACCGCGACCGCCGTGCTCGGCGACGTGGTGTCCGCGATGATCCCGCCCGCCTCGACGCCGGAGACGACCCAGGCGCTGCCGGTGGTCAACGACGTGGAGTCGGCGTTCTACCTGCACCTCGAGGTCGCCGACCGGCCGGGTGTGCTGGCGCAGGTCGCCGAGCTGCTCGGGATGCAGGGGGCCTCGATCCGCTCGGTCGTGCAGAAGGGGCTGGGGGAGAACGCCCGGCTCGTGCTGATCATGCACCCGCTGCTCGAGTCGCGCTTCTACGCCGCGGTGCGGCTGATCGGGCAGCTCGACTTCGTGCGCTCCGCCCCGCGCGCGATCCGCGTGATCGACGAGGAGTTCACGTGATCGCGCCGGCGGCTCGAAGGGCGGTGCGATGACCGGCCTCATCGAGCGCTGGCGCGAGCGGCTGCCGTTCGGGCCCGACGACCCGGTGGTCTCGCTGTCCGAGGGCTCGACGCCGCTGGTCCTGGCCGAGCGGGTGTCCGAGCGGGCGGGCTGCGAGGTGTGGCTCAAGCTCGAGGGCGCGAACCCCACCGGGTCGTTCAAGGACCGCGGGATGACCTGCGCGGTCTCGGCCGCCGTCCGGGACGGGTCGGAGGCCGTCATCTGCGCCTCGACCGGCAACACCGCCGCCTCCGCCGCCGCCTACGCGGCGCGGGCCGGGCTGACCGGCGCGGTGATCGTCCCCGAGGGCAAGATCGCCACCGGCAAGCTCGCCCAGGCCCTGATGCACGGCGCGCGCGTGGTGGCGCTGCGCGGCAACTTCGACGAGGCGCTGCGGCTGGTGCGCGAGCTCGTCCAGCGGCACCCGATCGCGCTCGTGAACTCGGTCAACCCGTTCCGGCTGGAGGGGCAGAAGACCGCGGCGTTGGAGGTCGCCGAGGAGCTCGGCTCGATCGACGCTTTGGCGATCCCGGTCGGCAACGCCGGCAACATCACCGCCTACTGGAAGGGGTTCCAGGAGGCCGGCGAGCGGCCGATGATGCTCGGCTTCCAGGCCGAGGGCGCGGCGCCGCTGGTGCGCGGCGAGCCGGTCCCGAACCCGGAGACCGTGGCGAGCGCCATCCGGATCGGCAACCCTGCGCGGTGGGAGGAGGCGATGGAGGCGATGGCGGCCTCGCGCGGCGCCGTGAAGGCCGTCTCCGACGCCCAGATCCTCGAGGCCTACCGCTTCCTGGCCGCCAGCGAGGGCGTCTTCTGCGAGCCGGCGTCGGCGACCAGCGTGGCCGGCGTGCTCGCCCACGGCGCCCAGGGCGCGGAGCGGGTCGTCTGCGTCTTGACCGGCCACGGGTTGAAGGACCCGCAGACCGCGCTGGCCCACGCCGGCTCCGTGGTGCCGTGCGAGCCGGACATCGGCGCGGTCGAGCAGGCCGTGCTCGGATGACGGACGCCACGAAGCGGATCGCCGGCCGACGATGAGCGCGGTTCGCGTGCGGGTGCCGGCCTCGTCGGCCAACCTCGGGCCGGGGTTCGACGTGCTCGCGGCCGCGCTGGGCCTGCACATGGAGCTCGAGGTCGAGGAGGCCGGGCGCTTCGAGGTCCGCACCGACCTCGCCATCGCCCGCGACCGCCGCAACCTCGCGGTGCGTGGCTTCGCGGCGCTGCGGCCGCCGGACCGCGCGCGCTTCACGATCCGCTCCCAGATCCCGCTGTCCGGCGGCCTGGGAACGAGCGCGGCGGCCTACGTGGCGGGGCTGGCGGCGGCCGACGCGCTGAACGGGGGCGGGGCCGACCTGCTGGCGGAGGCGGCGCGCCTGGAGGGCCATCCGGACAACGTCGCCGCGGCGCTGCTGGGCGGCTTCGTCGTCTGCGACGGCGTCGGCGCCGAGCGGCTCGACCCGCCGGCGGGGCTGTCGGCGGTGCTCGTGGTGCCGGCCAAGGCCCTCCGGACCGCCAAGGCACGCGCGGCGCTGCCGCCCGAGGTGCCGATGAGCGAGGCGGTCTTCAACGTGAGCCGGGCGAGCCTGCTCGTGCTGGGTCTGGCACGCGGCGACCTCGACCTGGTCGCTCGCGGGCTGGAGGACCGACTGCACCAGCCGCGCCGCGCCTCGCTCTACCCGCGCTCGATGGAGCTCGTCGAGCGCGCGGGGTCGCTGGGCGCCCTGGGGGCGACGATCTCGGGCGCGGGGCCGAGCGTGCTCGTGTGGGTGCGCTCCGAGGCCGCGGTGGACGTCGGTGCGCGGCTGGAGGGCGAGGCGGCCGGGTGGGCGCGCGTGCTGCGGCTCCCGTTCGCGGCTACCGGCGCCGAGGTGACGCGAACTTCGGCTGGGTAGGGCGGCTGGGGAATCGACCGCGCGATCTGCCGAGTGCTCAGTTAATACGGCTGAGGCGTATTCAACTGAGCACTCGAGGTTCGCGGGCCTCGATCCCGCTCCCTCAATGCCGCAGTTCAGGCCACCACGACGACCGGGGCACCCAAAGGAACCCGGCGCATGAGCGCGCGGATGTCCTGGTCGTAGGCCCGCATGCAGCCCAGCGAGGCGGGGCGGCCGACCGTCTCCGGATTCGGGGTGGCGTGGATGGCGAGCCGGTCGCCGCCCGGCCAGCCCGGGAGGAGCTTCGTCTGGTGGCCGGAGAGCGCGACGGCGCAGCAGCCGTACGGCGAGTCGGCGCTCCGGGTGCGCAGCACGTCGGTGACGGCGAAGCGGCCGAGCGGCGTCTCGGTGCCGGGCCGGCCGACCGCCACCGGGAAGCGGCGCAGCACGCGGGCGCCGCGGCGCAGCGTCGCCTGGCGCTTCGAGCGGTCGACGCGGATCCAGACGTCGACGCCGCCGAGCCGCGCCGCCGAGGTGCGGATCCAGCCGTGCCGGCCGTTGGCGAGCTCGGAGGCGGTCACGCGCAGCCAGCCGCCTCGCCGCGCGGTCACCGCGAGCACGCGCGGGGAGCCGAATTCGGTCCGGCGGCCGACCCGCGCGACCACCCGACCGCCCGGCCGGGAGCGCACCGCCGTCCGCCGCACCACCCGGGCCGTCGTGAACCGCGGCCCGGCGGCGGCGCGGTCCCGGTCGCCGTGGTCGGCGGCCGGCGCGAAGTGCTCGCGCACGGCGTCGTCCGCCCGCGGCGGCTCGCGCTCCTCCGAGCCACCGCACCCCGCCAGCACCAGGAGGGCGACGACGGGGAGCGGGCGCATCAGCTCGCGAGCAGCGGCTTCAAGGCCCGGCGGGCGTCGCGCAGCCCGATGCGGGCGAGGATCTCGTCGGCCAGCGCCAGGTAGTCGGCGCCGAGGTCCGGCCGGTGGTCGAGGATCGAGAGCCCCCGCTCGGCCGACTCGGCGTAGGCGATCGAGGAGCGGATCACCGTCTCGAACACCTTGTCGTCGTAGTGCTCGCGCAGCTGGTCGTAGGCCGCGCGCGAGTGGACGGTCCGCATGTCGGCGATGTTCATCACGACGCCGAGCCACTCGAGGTCCGGGTTGTAGTACTCCTTCGCCTGCTCGATCACGTCGAGGGCGCCCTGCACGCCCTGGAGCGCGAAGTACTGCGCCTCGGACGAGATCAGCGCCCAGTCGGCGGCCACGAGGCCGTTGATGGTGAGCAGGCCGAGGGCCGGCGGGCAGTCGATCAGGACGACGTCGTGCTGCTTGCGCGCGTCCTTCAGGGCCTTGCGGAGCACCAGCTCGCGGCCGATCTTGCCCGACATCGAGCGCTCGACCTCGGCCAGGATCGGGCTCGCGGGCACGATCCCGTCGTGCACGGCGGCCTTCGCCTTGGCGTCGCCCGACAGCACGTCGGCGATCGTCGGGCTGGCGTCCGGCGGGATGTCGAAGTAGTCGGAGAGGTTGCCCTGCGGATCGAGGTCGACGGCGAGCACGTCGAGCCCGACGCGCCGCAGCACGTCGGAGAGGGTCCGCACGGTGGTGGTCTTGCCCGTGCCGCCCTTGAGCGACAGGACGGCGATCGTCTCGGCCATAGAGGCCGAGGACGATAGCTCAGCTACTCCGCCGCGACTGCCGACTCGGTGGCCGGTGAGCCGACCGTCGCCGTGTCCATGTAGTACAGGGTGTGCCGGCCGACGGCGATCTCGTCGCCGTCGCTGAGCGGGCTCCACTCGACGCGGCTGCCGTTGACGTAGATGCCGTTCAGCGAGCGGTCGTCGAGCACCCGGACGCCCTCGCTCTGGTTGACCACGAGGGCGTGGCGACGCGACACCGTGGCGTCATCGAACCGCAGGTCGGCGGCCATCGAGCGGCCGATCCGCGTCCATTCGCGCGAGAGCGCGACCACCACGTGGCGGCCGCTCTCCTCGTAGGCGAGGTACTTGCCGGGCGCGGCCACGCCCGCGCGGGCGTCCTCGACCCACGACGGCCGCTCGCGGCGCCCCGTGGGCTCGCCGGCCTGGGTGCCCGTGGGCAGCGCTCCGGTGTTCTCGAACTCCGTCATGGCTCGGCCTTCCGATCTTAGGGACCGGGTCAATGGAGGTCTCTCGGTGCCCAGCACGAATCACGTTCAAACCATGCTCGCGCTGACCCGCCACAGGAACCCCCTGGTGGAGATCTCGCTCCTCCGCCACAGCGTAGGGGCTCTGAGTGCCCGCCGCCACGGTTGCGTGCACTGCCATCGTACGCCTCTCGTGGGCGAGGTGGTGCACATGTACGGCGACAAGCTGGTGTGCGAGCTCTGCCGTCCGCTGCAGCGCGAGCCGCCGGGGCGGAGCGAGTCCGTCCGCTCGCCGGAGCACGACCGCGCCGTGCGGGCGCGGCCCCGCGCCGCCTAGCGTCGCCGGGGACTATTCTTCCGGCCGCCGTGGACCCCGTCACCGTCAGCGTGAAGATCGGCCGGCCGCGCGAGGAGGTCTTCGCGTACCTGGCGGACATCGCGAACCACCTCGAGTTCAGCGACCACTACCTCGAGCAGTTCCGGCTCACCCGCGTCGACTCCTACGGGCAGGGCGCCGGCGCGCGGTTCAAGCTGCGCGCGCCGCTCCAGCGCTTCTCGTGGAGCGACATGACGTTCTCGGTCGTCGAGCCGCCGCACCGGATCGTGGCCGTCGGGCGCGGCGGGAAGTTCAACCGCATCCGCACGACGGCGATCTGGACGCTCGACGTGGCCCCGGGCGGCGGCACCGAGGTCGAGTACATGTTCGAGTCCGAGCCGGCGTTCCCGACCGACCGCATCGTGGAGGCCCTGAGCGGCCAGCGCGGGTGGTTCAAGCGCAAGCTGCGCAAGGCGTTGAGTCGCCTCCAGGCGATCCTCGAGGAGAACGAGGACCGCGGGGCGCGCGCGACCGTCGCCGGAGTCTAGACTCCGGCTCCGCATGCGCCGTCTCGCCCTCGTCCTCGCGCTGCTCGCCGTCGTCGCCGCCGGCTGCGGACACGACGAGAACGAGGCCACCGCGATCCAGCAGACGGCCGAGACCGAGGGCCTGTACCTAGACGTCAACGGGCTCAAGTACCAGATCCAGATGTCGCGGTACATGAACCCGGCCGACGTCGAGGACCGGGAGTACCTCGTCGGGCTGGGGGAGAACGCGGCGCCGCCCGGCGGGGACGAGATCTACTTCGGCGTCTGGGTGCGGGTGGAGAACACGTCGGAGGACGAGACGCACCCGGCGGCCACGATCTGGGAGATCCACGACACCCAGGAGAACGTCTACCGGCCGATCCCGATCGACACGGACGTCAACCCGTTCGCGTTCGAGCCCGGCCCCGTCCCGCCCAAGACCGTCTGGCCGCTGGTCAGCTCGGCCGCCGGCCAGGGGCCGATCCAGGGCCTGATGCTGCTCTTCAAGCTCCGCAACGAGTCGTTCTCGAACCGCCCCCTCGAGCTCAAGTTCCGCAACGGCGGAAGCGGCCAAGAGGGCACCTACGACCTCGACGTGTAGGTCGGCCGCGGGCGAACGTCAACTGCGGCTGGGTAGGGGAGCTGGTTGGGCCAGCGGGGGTGCATTTCGTCAACACGCGCCGCCCGACGAGCGGTGCGTTGACGTTGCGCACCTATACGGTGCCGAACGTCAACCGGGACCGGCGGGCGGCGGCTCCGTTGACGAAATGCACCGGCAAACCGCGCCGCCGCCCTCAAGCGGGGTTGACCTTCAGCCCACGGCGGCGTCGATGACCTGGGCGGCCGCGGGCGCCGCCACCTCTCCGCCTGCTCCCTGGGCGATGAGGAGGACGCAGACGGCGATCCGGGGGTTGCCCGCCGGCGCGTAGGCCGCGAACCAGGCGTCGGTGTCGGTCGTGTCCTCCTCCGGCGGCGGCTCGCCCTCCTCGAGCGGCTCGGGGTCCTCGCTTACCGTCGAGCGCAGCTCGGCCGTGCCGGTCTTGCCGGCCACGGCCACGCCGCGGACCTGGGCGCCGACGCCGGTGCCGTCCGTGACCACCGCGCGCATGGCGCGGCCGACGAAGCGGGCGATGCCGGGGCGGGTGACCTCGGTCGCCTCCGTCCGCTCGCCGCGCCGCAGCGTCGGCCGCATGCGGCGGCCGTCCTCCCCGATGGCCGCCGCGATCAGCGCCATCTGCAGCGGCGTGGTGAGGACCTTGCCCTGGCCGATCGCGGTCGAGCCGACGGCCAGGTCGTCGCCGATCTCGCCCGCCGCGGGGATCGTCGAGCGGGCCGCGCCCACGAGCCTCGGGTCCTCGTTGAAGCCGAACCGCTCGGCCGTCTCCACGAGCCGCTCGGCCCCCAGCTCGGCGCCCATCGGCGCGAAGACCGAGTTGCAGGAGTGCGCGAACGAGTTGATCAGCGACCCGCCGCACGACTCGCCGTTGGCGTTCTCGAGCTCGATGCCCTCCAGCGTCGCCGCCGTCTGGACCGGGAAGGTGTCGCTGCGCCGTACCGTCCGGGCCTCGAGCGCGCCGGTCAGGGTGACGATCTTGAACACCGAGCCCGGCGGCTGGGGGGCCGAGAAGGCGAGCCCCGCGAGAGCCAGGACCTCGCCGGTGCGCGGGCGCACGGCGGCGATGCCGCCGTAGCGGCCGGCGAGCGCCTGCACGGCGACGCGCTGGACGTCGGGGTCGATCGTGGTGCGGACGCTCGTGCCGGGCTTGGGGGACACGCTGGCCAGGACGCGCGTGCCGGCCAGCAGCTCGCCGCCGGGCGTGCCGGCCAGCTCGGCCTCGAACTCGCGCTCGAGGCCGGTCAGGCCCACGGGGGCGTCGGCGGGGAGGCCGCGCTCCGCCAGCTCCTCGGCGCGCTCCGGCGGCGCCGGCCCCACGCGGCCGGCGATCTCCGAGGCGAGCGGGTCGAGGTCCGACAGCCGCGCCTCGCCGTAGGCCATGCGCGTGCCGTCGCGGGCGCGGATCGCCTCCCGCTCGGCCAGTCGCGTGCTGCGGCTCAGCGCCTCGCCGGGCCGCAGGTCGGGGAAGACCAGGTGCGGCGCCCACTCGATGGCGGGCTCGTCCGACGGCCCCTCGCCGAGCGGCAGCGAGACCGAGCCCTCGACGTCGCCCCAGAGCCGGGTGCTCGCCGTCACCGGGACCACGACGGCGTCCTCCGCGGGATCGCGCGGGCGATCTGCCTCCAGCCGCCGCAGCGTCGCGGTGGAGGCCGCGGTCCGGTACGTGCGGGCGAAACGCCGCAGCGAGGTCTCGGTTCGAGCGCGGTCCGTGAGCAGCCCGTACATCTCGGCGTAGTCGCCACGTTCCCAGGCGTTCGTGAAGCGGTCGGCGAGGCGGCGCTCGACGGGCTCGTGGCGGGCGCCCGTGATCAGGCCCCCGGCGAACGCCCCGAGGCCGAGCACGACCACCGGCAGCAGGCGGCGCAGGCGCTGCGACCGCGGTGGGGAGGAAGAGGAGGTGCGGACAGCCGCCATGTGGCCCGGTCCAGGGTAAGGGGGCGCGCGGACTCGCCGGGTACGCTCGCTTGTCCCATGGTCGCTTCTCAGACTTCGTGACCGGCATCGACTGGGTGATCCTCGGCGCGGTCGTCCTGCTGGCGCTGTTCGGCTGGGCGCAGGGCTTCGTGGCCGGTGCGCTGGCGCTGGTGGGGTTCGCGGCCGGCGCGTGGCTGGGGACGCGGGTGGCGCCGCTCGTGCTCGAGGACGGGTCGCAGTGGGCGCCGGCCTTCGCGCTGATGGGCGCGATCGTGGCCGGCGGCGTGCTGGCCGCGAGCTTCGAGGGGCTCGGCGCGCGACTGCGGGGGCGGTTCGTCTCGCCGGCCTTCGCGGCGGTCGACGGCGCGCTCGGGGCGATGCTGACGGCCTGCGTGGGGCTGCTGATCGCGTGGGTGCTCGGCGCGGTGGCGCTGCAGGCGGACCCCGACATCCGGCGCGACGTCCAGCGCTCGGCGATCCTGCGCCAGCTCAACGCGATCCTGCCGCCGACCGGGCCGCTGCTCAACACGCTGCGGGCGCTCGACCCGTTCCCGCGGATCGACGGCCCAGAGGCGCGCGTGCCGCCGCCGCGGGCGGCGATCGCCCGCGATCCGCAGGTCGTCGCCGCGCGCGACAGCGTGGTGAAGATCCTCGGGACCGCGTGCGGGGTCGGGGTCGAGGGCTCGGGCTGGGTGGCGGCGCCGCGCGTGGTGGTCACGAACGCCCACGTCGTCGCCGGCCAGGACGACACGCGCGTGCTGCCGGGCGGCAAGGAGCCGGGGGTCGAGGCGCAGGCGGTCGCGTTCGACCCGCGCAACGACCTCGCGATCCTGCGCGTCGACGGCCTCGAGGCGCCTGCGCTGCGAGCTCGCGCGCGATCCGCGGTCCGGCACCTCGGCGGCGATCCTCGGCTTCCCCCTGAACGGGCCCTACGACGTGCGGGCGGGCCGGCTCGGCGGGACGCGCGAGGTGGTCAGCCAGGACGCCTACGGGCACGGGCCGGTGCGGCGGTCGATCGCCTCCCTGCGCGGTGCCGTGCGGTCCGGCAACTCGGGCGGCCCGATGGTGGACGGCTCGGGCCGCGTGGTGACGACGATCTTCGCGGCCACCACGAGCGGCCCACGCGGCGGCTACGGAGTGCCCAACGCGATCGTGCGGGCCGCGCTCGATAGCGCTCGCGAGCCGGTCGACACCGGGCCTTGCGGCGGCTGAGCTACCCTGCGCGGCCCATGGGGAAGACGCTCGTCATCGCCGAGAAGCCGTCCGTCGGCCGCGATCTCACGCGCGCGCTCCCGGGCGCCTTCCAGAAGCACGAGGGCTACCTGGAGTCGGATTCGCACGTCGTGACCTGGGCCGTCGGCCATCTCGTCCAGCTCGCCGAGCCGGACGAGTACGACCCCAAGTACAAGAAGTGGCGGATGGCCGACCTGCCGATCGTGCCGGACGAGTTCAAGCTCGTCGTGCGCGACGAGCGCTCGAAGAAGCAGTTCAACGTCATCTCCAGGCAGCTCCGGCGCGACGACGTCGAAGTCGTGATCAACGCGTGCGACGCCGGCCGTGAGGGCGAGCTGATCTTCGCCTGGACGTACGAGAAGGCGAAGGCGAAGAAGCCGGTCGAGCGGCTGTGGCTGTCGTCGATGACGTCGGCGGCGATCAAGGAGGCGTTCGGGACGCTGAAGCCCGCCTCGGAGCTCGCGCGGCTCGAGCAGGCCGCGCGCTCGCGCTCGGAGGCGGACTGGATCGTCGGCATGAACTCCACGCGGGCGGCGACCATCCGGCTGCGCTCGTCCTTCGACGGCGCGGTCTCGCTCGGCCGCGTGCAGACCCCCACGCTGGCCATCCTCGCCCGTCGCGAAGAGGAGATCCGCGCCTTCGTGCCCGAGCCGTACTGGCTCGTCGACGCGACCTTCGAGCCTCGCGAGGGGGAGCCGGGCCGCCGCTACCACGGTCGCTACCACGCCGGCTCCGAGCCGCGGATGAAGACGGCCGAGGAGGCTTCGGCGGTCGTCGAGGCGGTCCGGGGACAGCCCGGCGAGATCACGAAGCTCGAGACGACGACCAAGAAGGAGCGCGCGCCGCTCCTCTACGACCTGACCTCCTTGCAGCGCGACGCCAACACGCGCTACGGCTTCTCGGCGCGGCGCACCTTGGCCGCCGCCCAGCGCCTGTACGAGGACCACAAGGCGCTGACCTACCCGCGGACGAGCTCGCGCTTCCTGCCGGGCGACATGATCGGCGAGCTCAAGCCGACCGCCGCCCTGGTCGGCCGCCAGCGCGAGTACGCCCGTGCGGCCTCGTACGTGACGGGGCTCGACGTCCTGCCGCTGGGGCGCGTGGTCAACGACGCCAAGGTCACAGACCACCACGCGATCATCCCGACCAAGGCCGAGCACCGGGTCGACAAGATGAGCGACGACGACCGGCGCATCTACGACATGGTCGCCCGCCGCTTCCTGGCCGTCTTCCACCCGGACGCCGTGTTCGAGAACACGCGGCTGGAGACGACGGTCGCCGAGCACGTCTTCCGGACGCGCGGGCGGGTGCTCGTGGTGCCCGGCTGGCGCGGCGTCTACGGCGAGGGGCTGTCCGACGGGTCGTCCGCCGAGGACGACGACGGCGGCGATCAGCAGCTGCCGAAGCTCGCGCAGGGCGAGGACGTCGCCACCCTCGAGGTCGAGTCGCTCGAGAAGGTCACCAAGCCGCCGCGCCGTTACTCCGACGCCTCGCTGCTGGGGGCGATGGAGACGGCCGGCAAGCTCGTCGACGACGACGAGCTGCGCGAGGCGATGAAGGACTCGGGCATCGGCACGCCGGCCACGCGGGCCGCGATCATCGAGCGGCTGATCGACGTCGGCTACGTCGAGCGCGAGGGCCGCGCCCTGGTGGCCACCGAGAAGGGCACGAACGTCATCAAGTTCCTCGGCGAGCACGCCCTCACGTCACCGTCGCTGACCGGCGACTGGGAGCACCGCCTCGGCAGGATCGAGGAGGGCGAGGAGTCGCGCGAGCGCTTCATGCACGACATCGCGGAGTTCGCGCGCGGGACCGTCGGCGAGCTCGACGCCAAGCTCAAGGAGGTGCGCATCCCGCGCGCCAACCTGGGGCCGTGCCCGGTCTGCGGGCGCGACATCGTCGAGAACCGCAAGGGCTTCTCCTGCTGGTCGCGCGAGGATCCCGGCTGCGGGTTCGTGATCTGGAAGTCGAAGGCGGGCAAGACGCTGCCGATCGCCGTGGCCCGCGAGCTGATCTCCACCGGGCGCACCCAGAAGCCCGTGACAGGGTTCAAGGGGCGCTCCGGGCGGTCGTTCCGGGCGCGCCTGGCCCTGATGCAGACCGAGGACGGCAAGTGGCGCGTCGAGTTCGACGAGCCGTGGGCGCGCGAAGGCGCCAAGCCGCCCGAGGGCGAGGAGCAGCCGGCGGGCGAGGAGCAGCCGGCGGGCGAGGACGACGCGCCCGCCCAGGCGGCCTGAGGTCTCCGCCGGTCAACTGCGGCTGGGTAGGGCGATGGGAGAGTCGGCCGCGGCAGGGCGGATGGCGCCTTGACGTCGCATATCGACGTCAACGCGCCAAGGACCGCCGACGCCGTCGGCGTCCCCGCCGCTCTACTCAGCCGAAGTTCGCGCCCTAGTAGAGCCGTCCGTTAGTCCGTCGTGGTATTGGGGCGGGTTCTGACCGGTGCGCGCGCGACGATGCGTCGATGGCGAAGATCGGTCGCAACGAGTTGTGTGGGTGCGGGAGCGGGTTGAAGGTCAAGCGCTGCTGCGGGATCGCGCGCGGGCCTTCGGAGCAGAGCCTGGCGGCGGCGTTCTTGCGGAACGCCGCGCGCGAGGTCGCTGGCACCGCCGGGGCGTTGAGTGAGCGCGAGTTCGCGTTGCTACTCGCCGAGCTGGTTGACGTTCCGTGTCTGGATCTGTCGTTGCAGGTCGAGCTTCCCAAGCTGCTGTCGCCGGCGCTGGGGCGGTTGTGTGAGGCGATCGCCGAGGACGATGAGATTGCGGGCGATGCGGTCATCGAGGAGGTGCTCGATGAGCTCGACACGCCGCTTGAGCGGGCACGGCTGGCGCGGGCGGTGATCGTCGCGCGGGATGCGGGGAGGTGCGGGCAGCGGCTGGCGGCGGTCGCGCTGATCGATCTGGCCAGCGGGTCGCGGCAGCTGCTGTGCGCAAGCGTGATTCAGGCGGTCGCCGTGCGTGCCGGGGTAGCCCGCACGCCGGGTGGCGTGCTGTTGGCGGCGTAGCTCAGGCGGCCAGGCGCAGCTGCGGCTCGCGCGCCGCGAGGCGGGCGAGCAGGGCGTCGAGATTCGCGCGCGTGAAGGTCCACTGGAACGGCTGAGCGATCTGGCGGTAGTGATCCTCGAACGCCGCGATCCGGGCGGTGAGCGCGTCGAGGTTGGCGAAGTCGTTGGGAGTCAGCGCCTTGCGCTGCAGGATCGAGAAGTAGATCTCGATCTGGTTCAGCCACGAGGCGTGAATCGGCAGATGGATCAGACGTGCGTTGGCGTAGGCGTGCTGGAGCCGATCGATCGAGCGCTGGCCGGCGTGGCTTGAGCCGTTGTCGACGATCCAAGAAGACCGTCTTTGCCAACGCGTAAGGCTCAGTGCTCATGACCTGCTCGACCAGGCGCCCGAACGGCTCGATCCCTGTCTTGGGCTCGCAGCGCCCGAAGAGGCGGGCGTGATGGACGTCCCAAGCGGCCAGATAGGCCAGCGTGCCGCCGCGCCGGTACTCAAACTCGACCAGCGCCGGGCGACCCGGCGCGGCCGGGAGCGTCCCGTGGCGGCGCGCCAGCGCCTGCAGCTGGGACTTCTCGTCGGCGCAGATCACGTACTCGCCCGGATGCAGCCGCCGGCCCTCGAACCGCCGGGCGTAGAGGTCCAGCACGCGGCCGGCCTTGGGCTGAAAGTCCGGGTCGCGCGGAAAGATCCACGAGCGCTGCTGCCACGGCTTCAGCGAGCGGTCATGCAGCCAGCGCCAAATCGTCGTCGCCGACGCGTCCGTGACGCCCTGCTCGATCACCAGCCGGTGCAGCTCAGTACGCGAGAAGCGTCCCAGCGGCCGGTCGTGGCGGGCCGGCAACTCGCACGCCACCGCGACGACCTCGGCGACCTGCTCCGGGGGGAAAACGGCGCGGTCGACCCGACCGCGGCCTGTCCTGCAATCCTTCCAAACGCTCGGCGCAGAACCGTCGTCGTCGGTGGCTGACGCTCTCGGGATGACAATCCAAGCGAGCGGCGATCTCGATGTCGGCCATCCCCTCAGCCGCATAGAGGATCATCCGCGCGCGCTGCACGTCACGCCACGGCGCCGTGACCTCCCGCGCGCGACGCTCGAGCTCCCCGCGCTCCTCAGCGCTCAGCTCGATCACGTAGCGGCTGGTCCGGGGCACGACCATCACTTCGCCGCGCCCCGCCAGCCTCCTTCACATAACCCGGAAGACTTCCGGACGGCTCCACTAGTCAGCGTACGGACGCTCTGGCTCGGTCCGCGCACGCCCGGGGGCCTCGTTGCCCCGCGGCTCGGGCTCGTCCGGGCGCCCGGTCAGCGCGCGCCAGAAGGCGGTGAACCCCGCGACCAGCGCGGCCAGCGGGCCGATCGGGCCGTGCTCGCGCACGATGGCCTCGACCTCCGGGACGGCGCCCGCACCGGTCTCGTGACTCCACGCGACGTAGAGGTCGTCGCTGCCGACGATCTCCGCCAGATTCGCGGCGAGGACGAGGTCGGCCTCCGTGTGGTCGACGGGCAGGTGCAGGTGCGGCATCTCGGAGCTCTCCCGTGTGGCGCGGTTACCAATCCGAGTAACGGCTTCCCAGCCTCGCAACTTGAGCCGCGGAAGGCTCCTGAACATCCGTCCAGTCTGCGCTCGGACTGGCGTCCGGAAGTGAACACGTCTGGACCGCGCGCGACCCTGTGGGGTCCGTCATGCCGCTCACCCTGATCACTGGACCCGCGAACGCCGCCAAGGCGGGCGCCGTGCTGGAGCGCTTCCGGGCCGCGCTGCCGCGCGAGCCGGTGCTCGTCGTGCCGACGCCCGCCGACGTCGAGCACTACCAGCGCGAGCTGGCCGCCGAGGGGATCGTGCTCGGCGCCCAGGTGATGACGTTCGCGTGGCTCGTGCGGGCGATCGCCGAGGCGACCGGCGTGCGGCCGCGCGTGCTCGGTCGGGTGGCGCGCGAGCGGGTGGTGCGCGCCGCGGTGGCGGACGCCAGGCTCGAGGCGCTGGCGCGCTCGGCGGCGGCGCCGGGCTTCGCGGCCGCGGCCGGCGCGCTGTTCGCCGAGCTCGGGCGCTCGCTGGTCGGCCCGGCCAGGTTCGTGTCCGCCGTGCGCGCCTGGGAGGCGAGTGGCGAGGCGCCGGCTCACGCGGGCGAGCTCGCGTCGCTGTACTCGGCCTACCACCGGCGGCTGGAGCGGCTCGGCGCCGTCGATCGCGAGGGGTTCACGCGGGCGGCGCTCGACGGCCTGCGCGAGCGGCCGGTCGCGTGGGGCGGGCGGCCGGTGTTCCTCTACGGCTTCGACGACCTGACGCCGCTGCAGCGCGACGCGGTCGAGACCCTGGCGCGGGACGCCGACGTCTGCGTCGCGCTCGCCTACGAGCCCGGCCGGGCGGCGTTCGCGGGCCGGGCGGCGACGGTCGAGCTGCTCAAGCCGCTGGCCGAGCGGCACGACCTGCTCGAGGACCGCTCCGAGCACTACGCGGCGAGCTCGCGGGCCGCCCTGCACCACCTCGAGCGCGGGCTGTTCGAGCCGGGCGCGGGCTTGGTGCCGCCGAACGGGGCGGTGCGGCTGCTCGAGGCGGGCGGCGAGCGCGCCGAGGCCGAGCTGGTCGCCGCGGAGATCCTCGAGCTGATGGGCTCGGGCGTCGTGCCCGAGGACATCGCGGTGCTCGTCCGCGGCGGCGCGGCCGAGGCCGGCGTGCTCGGCCAGGTGCTCGACGACTACGGCATCCCGGTCAGCCTCGAGCGCCGCATCCCGCTCGCCCGCACCCGGCACGGTGCGGGCGTTCTCGCCGCCGCCCGAGCCGCCCTGCCCGGAGGCACGGCCGCCGACGTCCTGACCTGGCTGCGCACCCCGGGCCGGCTCGCCGAGCTCGACGCCGTCGACGCCCTCGAGGCGCACGTCCGCCGCGCCGAGCTGACGACGGCCGGCGAGGCGCGGCGCCGCCTCGGCGACGACCTCGCCCTCGACTCGCTCGCGGTCGCCGCCGCCGAGGGCCCCGCGGCGTTCCTCGCCGCGCTCGTGGCCGAGTCCGAGGCGATCTGGACGGCGCCGCATCGTCGTGCGGCGGCGGTGCTCGACGCCGAGGCGGCGGCCGATGCGCGGGCGGCGACCGCGCTGCGGTCGGCGGCCGAGGAGCTGCGCGGCCTGGCGGCCGAAGACCCCGCGCTCGCGGGCGGCCCGGCAGAGCTGCTCGCCGCGCTCGCGGAGGTGGAGGTCCGCGAGCCGGCAACCGAGGGCGCGGTCCTCCTCGCCGACCCGCTGGCCATCCGCGCGCGCCGCTTCCGCGCGGTCTTCGTCTGCGGGCTGCAGGAGGCCGCGTTCCCGCGCCACCCGGTGCCGGAGCCGTTCCTGGACGACGCCGCCCGCGGCTCGCTGGCCCGCGCGAGCGGCCTCGTCCTCCCGCGCCACGAGGATGTGCTGGCGCGTGAGCGCTACCTGCTCTACGCCGCCGTCTCACGCCCGGAGGAGGTCCTGTTCCTCTCGTTCCGCTCATCCGACGAGGAGGGCGATCCGGCGCAGCCGTCGGCGTTCGTCGACGACGTGCGCGGCCTGTTCACCGAGGAGCTGTGGAGCCGCCGCGGGCGCCGGCTGCTGGGCGAGGTGACGTGGCCGCCGGCGGCCGCGCCGACACCGCACGAGCTGCGCAGGGCGCGCGCGGTCGCCGAGGAGCTGCCGGAGCCGTCGCCGCTCGGCCCGCCGGAGGCCGCCCCGGTTCTCGCCCTGCTCGCCGCGCGCGAGACCGAGGCCGCCCGCGGGCTGGAGCTGTTCGCGGGCTGCGGCGTGCGCTGGCTGGTGGAGAGCGTGCTGCGCCCGCAGCGGACGGAGCCCGACCCCGAGCCGATGCGACGCGGCTCGATCGCCCACGGAGTGCTCGAGCAGACGCTGCGGCGCCTGCGCGACCGCGAGGGTTCGGCGCGGCTGACCCCGGCCTCGCTCCCGGCCGCGCTCGAGGAGCTCGACGCCGCGATGGCCGACCGCCACGCCGCGGCCGCCGGCACGCGCGAGCGGGCCGCGCTGCGCGAGCTGGAGGTCGACCTGCGGCGGCTGCTGCGGCACGAGGCCGAGTGCGGGCCCGGGCTCGAGCCGCGCTGGCTGGAGTGGAGCTTCGGGCGCGAGGGCGACGAGCAGGGTCCGCTGCCGCTGGGCGACAGCGGCATGGGCGTGACCGGCCGCGTCGACCGGATCGACGTCGACCCGTCAGGCCGCGCGCTGGTGCGCGACTACAAGGGCCGGACGGTCACTGCCGGCGCGCGCTGGATACGCGACCGCCGGCTCCAGGCCGCGCTCTACGCGCTCGCCGTCCGCGACCTGCTCGGCCTCGAGACCGTCGGCGCGCTCTACCAACCCGTCGGCAACCGAGACGTGCGGGCCCGCGGCCTGGTCCGCGACGACGTCCCGGGCGCGTACGTGAACGGCGACGTCGTCGACGCCGAGACGCTCGAAGCCGCGCTCGAGGAGGCGCGCGAGATCGCGACCCGCGCCGCCGCCGACATCCGCACCGGCCGCCTCCGCGCGTGTCCAGACTCGTGCCTGCCGTCGGGCGGCTGCGCCTACCCGGCGATCTGCCGGGCCGGCGAGGGCGGTGCGCACGAGAACGCCGGAGCCGCCACATGACCGCGCTCGTCGAGCGCCCGGCCGAGACGGGCGGCGTGCGGTTCACGCCCGAGCAGCGCGCGGCGGTCGAGGATCGCGACGGCTCGTCGCTGCTCGCGGCGGCGGCCGGGTCCGGCAAGACGGCGGTCATGGTGGAGCGGTTCGTCGAGGCGGTCCTGCGCGACGGCGTGGCGGTCGGGTCCGTGCTCGCCCTCACGTTCACCGAGAAGGCGGCCGGCGAGCTGCGCGAGCGGCTTCGCCGGCGGCTGACGGCGCTCGGCGAAACCGAGCTCGCGCGCGAGGCCGAGGCCGCGTGGATCGGCACGATCCACGGCTTCTGCGCGCGCGTGCTGCGGGCGCGGCCGCTCGCCGCCGGGCTGGACCCGCGCTTCACGGTGCTCGAGGAGGCGGCCGCGCGCCGGCTGGCAGAGCGCGCGTATGAAGGCGCGCTCGAGGCCTGGGCGGCCGCGGCCGGCGCGCCCGCGCTCGACCTCGCGGCCGCCTACGGCGCCGGACTCCGCGACATCGTCCTCGCCACCCATGAGACGCTGCGCAGCCGCGGCCAGACCCATCCGCGCCTGCCCATCCCGCCCCCCGTCCCGGCACCCGACCCCGCACTCCTGGCCGCCGCCCGCGCGGCCGCCGCCACAGCGCTGGCGACGGCCGGGACCGGCAAGAAGGTGGGCGCCGCGCGCGAGGCGCTCGAAGCGTGCGAAAGGTTCGTGGCGGGCGGCGAGGTGGCGGCCGGGGGCGGCGGCGAGGCGCCGGCCATCGTCCCGTGGCCCGGCGAGCTCGACGTGGCCAAGCTCGTCAGCGGCGCCAAGGCGCTCGAGGAGGCGGCGTGCGTGGAGTACCGGGAGGCGTGGGAGGCGTACCGCTCCGCGTGCGCGGACCATCACGCCCGGGCGGCGCTCGTGCTGCTCGACGACCTGATCGACCGCTTCGGCAGCGCGTACGACGGCGCGAAGTCCGCACGGGCGAGCGTCGACTTCGCCGACCTCGAGCTGCGCGTGCGCGACCTGCTCGCCGATCCCGCGGCCAAGAGCGCCTGGGCGGAGCGGTTCGCGCTCATCATGGTCGACGAGTTCCAGGACACGAACCGCCTCCAGCTCGACGTGCTGGAGGCGCTCGAGCGCGACAACCTGTTCGCGGTCGGCGACGAGCTGCAGTCGATCTACCGCTTCCGCCACGCGGACGTCACGATCTTCCGCGAGCGCCGCGCGCGCCTCCCCGACGACCGCGTCCGCAGGCTCAGCCGCAACTTCCGCTCGCGCGAGGAGCTGCTCGACGTCCTGAACAGCGCGTTCACGGCCGAGCTCCAAGACCGCTTCGCGCCGCTCGTCGCCGGCGCCCCGAGCGCCCCCGACGGGCCGCTGCGCCTGTTCGACCCCGACCCGCAGGCCGCCGATCCCGCGGTCGAGCTCCTGATCACCGACACGCGCGGTTGGGACGAGGCGGACCTCGGCCTCGAGGGCTTCGCGACCCAGCCCTGGCGTCGCGCCGAGGCCCGGCTGGTCGCGCACCGGCTGCGCGCCGAGGTCGACGACGGCCGCCGGCCCGGCGACATCGTCGTCCTCGTCCGCGCCACCGCCTCCCTGCGGCTGCTCGAGCAGGCGCTCGAGGAGCAGGGCATCCCCACCTACGTCGTCGGCGGCCGCGGCTACTGGTCGCAGGAGCAGGTCCGCGACGGCATCGCGTACCTCTCCGCCCTCGCCAACCCGCTCGACGAGGAGGCGCTGCTCGCGGTGCTCTCCTCGCCGTTCTGCGGGGTGGGGACCGACGCCCTGGTGCTGCTGGCGCAGGCGGGGCGAGCGACGGGCGGCGGCGGCATCTGGGCCGCCCTGCGCGCGATCGAGAGCACCGGCTGGGCAGCCGCGCTGCCCGCCGACGAGCGCGCCCGCCTGACCGCGTTCGCGCGCATCTTCGCCGCTGAGCGCCTCCGCGCCGAGCGCCTGCCCGCCGAGGCGCTGCTCGAGCGCGCGATCGTCCGCACCGGCTACGACCTCGCGGTGCTCGCCCGCGCCGGCGGCGAGCGCCGGCTGGCCAACCTGCGCAAGCTCATGCGCCTCGCTCGCGAGTACGAGCAGGCGGAGGGGCCGGACCTGCGGGGCTTCATCGCCTACGCGGCGACCCAGGACCTGATCGAGGCCCGCGAGGGCGAGGCGGCGCTCGAGTCGGAAGGGCTCGACGCCGTGCGCCTGATGACCGTGCACCGCGCCAAGGGCCTCGAGTTCCCGGTCGTCTGCGTGGCCGACCTCGGCCGCGGCGGAGCCACCGCGCGGGAGAAGCTGCTCTTGGGCCGCGACGGCAGCGTCGGCCTCAGGCTCACCCCGATCGGCGGCGGCGACCTCGTGTCGGCCCTCGACTGGGACCGCCTGGCGCAGATCGAGCAGCAGGAGGAGGCCGAGGAGGAGCGCCGCCTGTTCTACGTCGCCATGACCCGCGCGCGGGAGCGGCTGATCCTGTCCGGCGGCCTCGACTGCGAGCGGCTACCCGACCCCCGCCCCGGCGGCCCGCCGATCGACTGGATCGCCCGCGCTCTCACCGGCGACGTCGCCGCCGCCACCGATGCGCCCGAGCGCGTGATCGAGCGCTTCTGGGACGGCCGCCGCGCACGGCTCCTCACCCGCGTCAACGCCCCGCGGCTCCGGCGTCCTGCCGCCGGAGGCCTTCAAGGCCGCGGGCCGCCGGCGGGCCGGAGCGCCCGCCACCGCGCTGCCAGACCCGCCCGCCGTGCTCGACGAGCCCCCGGCCCGCCCGCGGCCCGCCCAGCAGCGGCTCTCGTACAGCGCGCTCGGCGCCTACGCGCGCTGTGGCTACCGGTTCTACCTCGAGCGCGTGCTGCGCCTGCCGCGGGTCGCGCCGCCCCCGCGGCCCCCCGAGGCCGACGCACATAAGGGCCTCGACCCCCTCGTGCGCGGCTCGCTCGTGCACCGCCTGCTCGAGGGCCTCGATATCTCCCGCCCCGCCCTCCCGGCCGCCGACGAGGTCCGCGAGCTCAGCACCGCCTGGGGGCTGCAGCTCGAAGACCCGGACGTCGAGGACATCCGCGCCCTCATAACGGCCTTCGCGACCTCGCCGCTCCGCGAACGGCTCGCCGCCGCCCGGCGGCTGCGCCGCGAGGCGCCGTTCGCCTTCGCGCTCGAGCGCCCCGGCGGCGGCCCGCTGGTCAACGGCTTCCTCGACGCGGTCGCCACCGAGCCCGACGGCGGCGTCCTGATCGTCGACTACAAGTCCGACCGGCTGGAGGGCGCCGAGCCCGCCGAGATCGTCGAGCGCGACTACGCCACCCAGCGCACCGTCTACGCGCTCGCCGCCCTGCGCGACGGCGCGCCCCGCGTCGAGGTCGCCTACTGCTTCCTCGAGCGCCCCGCCGAGCCGGTCACCGCCACCTTCACGCCCGCCGACGAGCCGGCCCTCGCCGAGCGGCTCGCCGCGCTCGCCGAAGGCGTGCTCGAGGGCCGCTACCCGGTCACCGCCACGCCCCACCGCGAGCTCTGCGCCGACTGCCCCGGCCGCACGACGCTGTGCTCGTGGGGCGAGGAGATGACGCTGCGCGAGCTCGCTTAGGGACCCTCGTACGGCTCGAACAACGCGATCGCCGACTCGCGGTCGGGGACGCGCAGCTTGCGCAGCACCGCGGCCACGTGGCTGCGCACGGTCGCCGGCGAGACGAAGAGCCGGCGGGCGATCTCGTTGGTGGCCAGGCCCTGGCGCAGGAAGTCGAGCACCTGCCACTCGCGGCTCGTGAGCTGCGCCCCCGTCCCCTGACCCAGCAACGCGCGCCGCCGCGGCGCGCTGTCGCGGAACTCCTCGACCAGCCGCGCTACCAGCTCGGGCGGCATCGCCACCCGCCCCTCCAGCACGCCGGCCAGCTCGTCGCCGAGCGCGTCGAACGGCATGTCCTTGAGCAGGTACCCCGAGGCGCCCGCGCGCAGGGCCGCGAACAGGTCCTCGTCGCTGCGCGAGACCGTCAGCATGACCGCCCGCGTCCCCGGCAGCCGCGCGGTGATCTCCCACGCCGCCGCGGCGCCGCTGCCGGGCATCCGCATGTCGAGCAGCGCCACGTCCGGCCGCTCGCGCAACGCCGCCTGGATGGCGTCCGCCGCATCGCCGGCCACGGCCACCACCGTGAAGCGGGGATCCGCCTCGACGGCGGCTCGCACGTCCTCGCGGGTGGGGGCGTGGTCGTCGGCCACCAGCACCCGCGCGGGCGCGCTCATCGCAGCTCCACAGCCACCTCGGTGCCGGCGCCCGGGCCGGACCGGACGCTGAGCTCTGCGCCCACGAGCGCGGCGCGCTCGCGCATCCCGCCGAGCCCGAAGCCGGCCGAGCCGGCGGCGACGTCGAACCCCGTCCCGTCGTCGACCACGCTCAGGCGCAGCGGGTCGGTCGACAGCTCGACGTGGACGCGCGTGGCGTTGCCGTGCCGCGCGTTGGTGACCGCCTCGCCGAGGATGCGGGCCAGCGCCTCGCGCACCTCGGCTCCCACCGGCTGGGCGGGGCCCTCGGTGGTGAACGTCACCGCCACGCCGGTGCGCGCCGCGATCACCGCCGCGTGCCGGGCCAGGACGCGGTCGAGCGGCTCGTCGGGAGGCTGCGCCAGGTGCTCGATCGCCCAGCGCGAGTCCTCCAACGCCCGACCGGCGGCGAGGAAGATCTCCTCGGCGTCGAGCCGCTCGGCCCGGCGCCGGATGAAGGCCAGCTCCTGCGCGACCCCGTCGTGCAGGTCGCGCGCGATCCGCCGTCGCTCCCGCGCGGTCGCCCGCGCCGCCACCGCCACGGCGACCTCGAGCACGGCCGCCCACAGCAGCACGATGCAGGAGAGCAGCCGCAGCCCGTCGCCGATGTGGACCCATTCGTGCCCCACGCGCGGCATCAGGCCGTAGAGGAGCATCGAGAAGGCGAAGAAGAGGACGGCAAGCCCGAGCCGGCGCTCGAACGCGTCCTCGGTGCGGATCCCGCGCCCCGTCAGCCCGACCGAGGCGGCGGCCAGGTTGATTGCCATCGTCATCTGCAGGACGATCGCCGCCAGCGGCTGGCTGAGCAGCGCGCGCGTGACGTCCGCGCCGGCCAGGGGGTTCTGGCCGCGCCACTCCGTCAGCACGAGCTCGACCGGCAGGCTGGTGACGGCGAGCCCGGCGAGCACGACCGCGACCATCGCGACGGCCGCCGCCCGCGGCCGCGCCAGGATCCACGCCGGAGCGAAGGCGCCGACCGCGACGAGCAGCGAGCCGAGCAGCATCCCCGTCAGCGCGACGATGCCGCGCGGGCCCTCTCCCGGCGTGATCGCCAGCATCGCCGCCAGCACTGCGCTCGTGACGGCGATCACCGCCAGGCCGGCGGCGACGATCAGCCGGTCCAGCCGCGGCCGGTCGCGCCAGCCGCGCACGACGATCGCCGTGGCGACGAGCCCGATCATCGCCGTCCCGGTCTCGAGCGCGACGTGCAGCGACGGGGCGAAGTAGACGAAATGCAGCGGTGCGACGAGCGGCACGGCGACGGTCGCGAGCAGCGCGCAGCCCGCGGCAACGCCGAACACCACCCAGTGGCGCACGAGCCCGAGCCGCTCGGGGCGCAGCCCCGACAGCCCCGACGACGGGGCAGGACGTACGGCAGCGTTCAACGCCGTGGGTCGGGTCGCTCGGGCCCGGTGCTGGTCGCCTTGATCACCCCTCAACTCCCCTCGGCACGGCTTTTGGCCCTCCGAAGCTGCGCTGCGCTTGTGGCGCGCGCACGGACATTTGGTGTTCTACCGGACAAAGTGCGGAAGTGGCAAGGCTTTCGGGCACAACCACCCGAACGGCGAGGCGCCAACCCTGCGATCGCCGGCTCCTCAGGGACTCTTGGGCAGCAGCGAATGGCCGTCGAGGACGGCCTGCGCGACGTCGACCACGCGCCGGCCCGTGGTGCGCGAGCGGTCGCGCAGCAGCTCGAATGCCTCGCGATCGCCCACGCTGTGGCGCTCCATGAGGATGCCCTTGGCGCGCTCGATCACGCCGCGGCGCTCGAGCGCGCTCTCCAGCTGATCGACCTTCTCGTGCAGCCGGACGGCCTCGCCGTAGCGGCGGACGGCGACCTCGATCGCCCCCTGGATCGACTCCGGGTCCATCGACTCGACGTAGGCCGAGATGCCGCGCTCGGCGGCCCGTGCGAGGAAGTCCACGTCGGCGTCGTGCAGCTGGGCGATCACCGGCCCCGACGCGAACTCGACCGCCTCCCCGATCAGCGCCAGCGCGTGCTCGTCGTCCTTGTGGACGACCACGATGGCCACCTGCGGGTCGTCCTTGGCGATCAGCTCCACGGCGTCCTGGACGGAGACGGCGTACGGCGTCACCTCGTGTCCGAGCCCGCCGAGCACCGAGTGCAGCCCGCGCAGCGCGTCCTCGTTCTCGTCCGCGATCAGGATGCGCAGGTTCGTCTCGGTGAGGCTGCCGGCAGGAGAAGACGTCATCGCGGCGACCCCGTACTACACTGGATCGGCTGCGACCTAGCAACCCGTCGCGGCAGTGCCGCGCCCGGAACCCCGGCGCCAATGGAGACGCGAACGGGGAAGGCGTGGAGACGAGCGAGCATCGGACGGGCGCAGGATATCCGCGGAGCATTGAGAACCGTGGCAGCCGGACGCGCGAGGACCGCCGCCTGCTCGAGCGCTACCACCGCCACGGCGACAAGGCCGCGCGCGAGGCGCTCGTCCAGCGTTTCCTGCCGCTGGCGCGCCAGCTGGCGCGCCGCTACCAGCGCGGCAGCGAGCCGCTCGACGACCTCATCCAGGTCGCGTCGCTCGGTCTCCTGAAGGCGATCGACCGGTTCGAGCCCGACCGTCCGACCGCCTTCTCGTCGTTCGCCGTCCCGACCATCCTCGGCGAGCTCAAGCGTCACTTCCGAGACCGCGGCTGGTCGGTCCGCGTCCCGCGCGACCTGCAGGAGCTGGCCGTGCGGGTCGAGCGCGTGGGTGAGGACCTCACGCGCCAGCTCGGGCGCGCGCCGACCCCGGGCGAGATCGCCGAGCACGTCGGCGTCACGACCGAGCAGGTCCTCGAGGCCCGCGAGGCGGCGGGCGCCTACCGTGCGATCTCGCTCGACCGCCCGCGCGACGAGGACGACGAGAACGACGGCGGCATGGCCGACTCGATGGGCATCGAGGATCCGGGCTTCGGCCTGGCCGAGGACGCCGCCACCGTCGAGCGCCTGATGGGCGTGCTCGGCGAGCGCGAGCGCGAGGTGCTGCGCCTGCGCTTCATCGAGGACCTCACGCAGTCGGAGATCGGCGCCCGCGTCGGCGTGTCGCAGATGCACGTCTCGCGCCTGATCCGCCAGGCGGTCGAGCGCTTGCGGGAAGCGGCTCGGGAGCCGCAGGACGACGCGGCTTGAGACTGGGTACGATCGCGCCCATGGAGCACTGGGACCTGCGGACGCTCGCAGTCGCGCCGCGCCAGCCGCGCATCCTGCACTCCGCCCGGGGCGAAGCCAGATCGATCGCCATCAACCTGCCCGCGGGCGAGGCGCTCCAGGAGCACGAGGTCCACGAGCGCGCCTACCTGGTCGTCGTCGACGGCCAGGTCGAGGTCAGCGACGGTGGAGCCTTTGTCACAGGCGGCGCCGGGTTCGCCGCCGTATTCGACCCACACGAGCGGCACGAGGTGCGCGCGATCGCAGACGCGCGCCTCCTGCTGGTCTTGGCACCGTGGCCGGGCGACGGCCACCCTGGGGCACGCGACTAAAGGGGAGAGGCCATGGCCGAGATCCACTTCAAGGAAGTCACCAAGCGGTATCCGGACGGGTTCGAGGCCGTCAAGGCCATCAACCTGGACATCAATGACGGGGAGTTCATGATCCTCGTCGGCCCGTCCGGTTGCGGGAAGTCCACCGCCCTGCGGATGATCGCCGGGCTGGAGGACATCACCGACGGCGACCTGATCATCGGCGGCGAGCGCGTCAACGACCTCGCGCCGCGCGATCGCGACATCGCGATGGTCTTCCAGAACTACGCGCTCTATCCGCACATGACCGTGCGCGACAACATGGGCTTCGCGCTCAAGCTCGCCAAGGCCGACAAGAGCGAGATCGACTCGAAGGTCACCGACGCGGCCAAGATCCTCGATCTCGAGCAGCACCTGGACCGCAAGCCCGCCAACCTGTCCGGCGGCCAGCGCCAGCGCGTCGCCATGGGCCGCGCGATCGTTCGCGACCCGAAGGCGTTCCTGATGGACGAGCCGCTCTCGAACCTCGACGCCAAGCTGCGCGTGCAGATGCGCACCGAGGTGGCGCGGATCCAGAAGCGCCTCGGCACCACGATGGTCTACGTGACGCACGATCAGACCGAGGCGATGACGCTCGGCGACCGCGTGGCGGTCATGCGCGCCGGCCTCATCCAGCAGGTCGACACGCCGGCCACCCTCTACGAGCGCCCGGGCAACCTGTTCGTGGCGGGCTTCATCGGCTCGCCGTCGATGAACTTCGTGCCGGGACGGCTGGAGGACGGGGCGGTGGCGACCTCGATCGGCAAGATCCCGCTGCCCGATCGCCTGAGCCACAAGATCGAGGGCAGCGGCAGCGACCGCCAGGTGATCGTCGGCATCCGGCCCGAGCACTTCGAGGACGCGGCGGTCGAGCAGGAGGATCACCCGGACCGGATGAAGTTCCGGACGAAGGTCGACGTGGTGGAGTCGATGGGCTCGGAGATCTACGTCTACTTCGACATCAAGGGCGAGGAGCTCCACACCGCCGACCTCGACGAGCTGGCCGCCGACGCCGGGATGGAGGATCTCCCGTCGCACGGTGGCGGCCAGCAGATCGTCGCCCGCCTGAGCGCCGAGAGCAAGGCCGCGCCCGGCGAAGAGGTCGAGCTGGTCGTCGACACCAGCCAGATCCACCTCTTCGCGACCGACACGGGTCAGACGCTGACGCAGTAGTGACGCGCGTGGCGGCCGCATTTCGCGGCCGCCACGGCCAACCCTCTACGAGGCGCGGTCGGTCACGGTGCCCCGCGGCTCGGGGGCCGGTGCGGGCGTGCCCGGGCGGTGCAGCAGGTTCTTGACGCCCTTGACGCCCTCGACCTTCCCGGCCTCGTCGGCGAGGCGGGCGATCCAGGGCTCCTCGGCCGTGCCGCGCAGGTAGACGACGCCGGCGTCGGCGTTGACCGACACGTCGCCCTTCGGGGCGTCCGCCGCCCGGAAGATCTCGGTCTCGACCTTGCGGGCGAGCGTGACGTCGTCCGGGTCCTCGAGGCGGGTGCCGGTCGGCGTGGCGTGCGACACGACGCCCTTCGCCTTGTGGGCGGCGTGGCTCGCGGTGGTGGCGGCCTGCCCGGCGCCGCTCTGCACCTTCGAGACCGCCTGCTCGCGCATCTCGCTGCGGCGGCGACGGCCGCTCTCGGGATCGAGGAAGTGGGAGGCTGCGGCGCCGGCCGCGGCGCCCAGCAGGAATGTGAGAAGTCGGCTCATGAAGGTTGGGCTACCCGAGGCCGGAGCAAGGAAACGAAGGACGTCAGGCGGGCGGACGACGGCGCGGGGGGCGCGGCGGGGTCCGCTTGCGGCGGCGCCGGCGGCGCTCCTCGCGGCGCAGCTCCTCGAGCACCTCGTCGCTCCACTCGTGCGTGCGCAGGACGCGGTAGCGGTCGGCGGCCACCCGCATGTACGCCTCGGTCTCGGTCTCGTCGTCCTCGATCAGCTCGCCCGCGCGCAGCAGCTCGACCACCGGCTCGTACTCCTCGGCGAACCACTGGTGCGCCACCTGCGGGCGGTCCATGTACGTGCCGCGGTTCTGCATCGCCCGGAAGCCCCAGGCCTCGACGGCCTCCGACAGCCTCCCGTAGTCCCAGGGGTCGGTGAGGTCGATCTGCCCGCGCATCTCCGTCGGCAGCGGGACTCGCTCGCGGAACAGCCGCTCGTGGTCCTTGAGCGGGAGGTCGCCGACCGTCGTCTCCTCGCCGAGCTTGACGCGCGTCGTGACCTCGACGACGTAGGCGTCGATGTCCGAGCGGCCGAGCGACTTGGCGACCGACACGCGGTGGTGGCCGTCGCGGATGAAGTAGAGGTCGCCGACCTTGTAGAGCGAGACCGGCGGCAGCGCCTCGCCGCGGCGCTGGGCGGCCGCGATGCGCTCCCAGCGGCTGCGCAGGCGGGCCGAGGTCGGCCGCAGCCCGCGGTCGAAGTCCACGCCGCGGTCGACGGTGCCGACGATCGCGTCGAGCGGCACGATCTGCAGCCCGAGGTCGTGCTGCCCGGTGCGCCCGAGCGCCTCGACGACCTCCTCGAACGGCAGCATGAGCGCGACGTCGTCCGGCTCGCGGCGCAGGCGGCGGCCGATGTCGGCCAGCAGACGCGACCGGCGCGCGCGCGTGAAGTCGGACTGGGCGTCGGACTCGGGGAAGCCGGTGCTCACCCGTGGCGGGCCCTCACCCGCCGGCGCCGACGGCATCGCCGTCGAGCGCGTCGTCCAGCGACCGTACGAGCGTGAAGACCCCATCGAGGCCGGTGATCCGGAACGTCTTCACGATCGCCTCATTGTCGCAGACGACCACCAGCGAACCGCCGCGCAGCTTGAGCCGGCGGTGGGCCCCGATCAGCACTCCGAGGCTCGACGAGTCGATGAACGTGGTCTCCGACAGGTCGACGATCACGTTCGAGCGGCCCGCGTCGATCGGCGCGGAGACGCGCTGCTTGAACTCGGGCGCCGTGAAGAGGTCGATCTCACCCTTCACGGCGACGACATGGGCGTCGCCGTCGAGCTGTCGGTCCGTGATCGCGAAGTCCATCGCCATGGGGCCACTCATTCATGCCCGGCCGCAGCCGGTTCGAATCATCGCCCGTTCGAGTAGGCGAGACGGACGTGAAGGTACTCAGTGTCGCCCTCGGGGCGGACGGACAGCTCGTCCGCGAGCTGCTCGATCACGTTGCCCACGCCGGGCACGGCGGCGTCGACGATCAGCGCCTGCGCGCCGCCCTGCCGCAGCGGTCCGACGCGCAGCAGCAGCGAGCGATCGCCCGGGTCGAGCGCGACGTTGATCTTGTCGTCGATGCTGTGGGCCGGAGCGCGGGCGGCGATCAGGTCGGCGACGAGGACGGCGTCGTCGAGCCGGTCGAGCGGAAGGTCGGCGCGGGCGGCGAGCATGCCGACCACGCGGCGCAGTATCGGGCCGACGAGCGGGCCGGAGGCGATGGAGACCGTCGTCGCCGGCTCGATCGGGGTCACACGATCCCCAGTCGGGGGCGGCACTCGAACGACATCCGCAGCCGGCTGCCGCGGACGGACGCCTGCTGGAGCTCGACGTTGTCGGCCAGCGCGGCGATCAGCGGCAGGCCGAGGCCCGGGCCTTCGAGGTCGGGGCTCGCGGCCATGCCGCGCCCGCGGTCGGACACGGTGACCTCGAGGCGCCCGTTGCTCGGCCGCATCACCACGTCGATCGAGCCGCCCTCGCCGTCATAGGCATGGCGCACCACGTTGGTGCAGGCCTCGGTGACGGCGAGCCGGATGTCCTCGACGACGTCCGGCGGCAGCCGCAGGGCCTCCGCGAAGGCGCCGAGCACGTGCCGGATGACGCCGAGGCTGTCCGGCTGGGCCGGGAGCGAGAGGCGGACGTCGCTACCGGTCGGCGCGGGCTGCTCGGAGCCGCGCCGGAAGCGGTGCGTCGCCAAGCTGTGGCGCGCGCTGCCGCGCAGGCTGTGTGACGTGATATCGCGGCCCATGGAAACTTTTTCTGCTGTACCCCGGCTCAGGTACGCCGTAACCGAACCGCGAGGCGTGGTCCCCGTGCGAACCTCGCTCGGCGGGGCGGTCGGGAGCATGACATGCCGGGCGTGCGTATGATCGCCGAGCGTGCCCTCGCCGGCCCCGTACACCATCGCCGAGGGCGCATCGACCGATCGCGTCCACGTCATCGTCCTCAGCGGCGAGCTCGACCTGGCGGCCGCGCCGCTGCTGCGCGCCCGGCTCGACGAGCCCGGGTCCGTGCAGGCGGTGGTGCTCGACTTCGCGCGCGTGTCGTTCATCGACTCGGCGGTGCTCAAGGAGCTCCTGCGGGCGCGCGCCGAGCTGGCCGCGCGCGACGTCGGCCTCGTGCTCGCCGGCGTGGCGCCGCCCGTGCGCCGACTGCTCGACCTCACGCGCACCTCGGAGCTGTTCGAGGACGCGCCCGACGTTGAGACGGCGCTCAAGCGGCTGAGCTGAGGCGGCGGCCCGACTCGTCGGCCTGGTCCTGGCGCGTGTTGGCGCCCGCGCACAGCCACTGGAAGCCAGCGTGCAGCATGTCGTTGCCCGCGGACGCGGCCAGCACGGTCGAGACCATCCGGCCGGTGGACGGGGCGTGCAGGCGCAGCGCCACGAGCCCGAGCGCGGTCCAGGCGCCGGTGCAGCGCGTGCAGGTCAGGAGCTCGCCGACGGCGTAGCGCAGGCGCCGGCCCTTGGGCCGGCGGTACCCGCCGCCCTCGTCCACGAACGGCTGGCGGATCCAGGACTCGACCTTCTCGTGGACGATCAGCTTGGAGAGCGCGAACGTGGCGGCCGCGAGCACCGGCACCTCCGAGCGCGGCACCGGCTCACGGCCGCGCGCGGAGACCGCGGCGGCGCCGAGCAGCGCCCCGTAGACCGAGGTCAGGGCCGCGTAGTCGGTGGCCTCGGTCGGG
Source organism: uncultured Solirubrobacteraceae bacterium (assembly GCA_963844405.1). Taxonomy (GTDB): domain Bacteria; phylum Actinomycetota; class Thermoleophilia; order Solirubrobacterales; family Solirubrobacteraceae; genus DASSUW01. The sequence goes on from CAWJNZ010000003.1 coordinate 344,295, forward strand.
GTCTGGGCGACGGGCCGCATCAGATCGGCCGCGGGTTCGGATCAGGTGGGAGCGGGCCGGGCTCGGGCGTCGGGCTCGGCGGGGCCGGAGGCGGCTCGGGCCGCGGCTCCGGGCGTGGGGTGGGAGCAGTCACGTGACCCGACTACCCCTCTGGGACGAGCCTTAAACGACCGGGGCGCCCGCGTGGAGCGCCCCGGTTGATGAGGAGGAGGGTTGTTGGCGCGCCGGCCGGAGAGTTGGAGGGCAGTCCCGCGACGCGACATCGTGGTATTTCCCTCTGGACGGCCGCTCCAAACCGTCCGGTGCGTCCAGACGAATTTGGCGCGTTGCCGCTCTGTGCGATCAGCGGCCCGCGAACGGTCGATTTTCGCTCAGCGGGGCGGGGCGCTCTGGCGTCCGGTGAGGGCGCGCGAACTGCGCATTGAGAGGGGCACGGGGGGAGGGCGGTTTCGCATCGTGGAAGCCGCTGGCCCGACGGCCTCACTCCGGAAACTGGCGGGTCGGGAAAGCGTCGCTATACGACCCATAAACAACCCCACCCTCCGCGCCCACCCCTCTTCGAGCCCGATCCGAGCCCGATCGTTGCGCCATGCGGAATCGCGAGGCCGAGACTGGCCAACCCCGCCTCCCTACAAGCAAGCAGTTCGTCCCGCCACGGCGACCGAGTTCGTCCCGCGGCGCCGCCTCAGCGGGGGCGATCGGCCAGGCGCTCGGACTCGGGCGTGACCTGGCGGCCGCCCTCCGACTCGCCGCCGACGCCGCCCTCGCCGGCGGCCGGGGCCGAGCCCCGCTGCGGCGCGGTGACGCCGCCATGGCCCTCGGCGGGCTCGTCGGCATGCTGGTCGGTGTCGCCGAGCGGCGTCCGGTCGTCGGGCGCGACGATCGCGGTCTCGCTGCCCGGCGCGCCCTCGCCGTGGCCCGAGTCGGCGGCCGCGGACTGCCGGTTCCGGCGGGCGGCGCCCAGCACGAAGAACGTGACGCCGGCGGCGACGATCAGCAGGACGAGGATGGCGGCGATGACGTAACCCATGCCCGTGGCCTACCCGACAGCCCCGGTTCGCACGCCGCCGGGCGGCGGGAGCACGACCATGGTTTGCACGCCGCCGGGCAGCGGTAGCCGTTCGGTGAGAACTCGAAACGAGAGGAGCCGAACATGGCGGACAAGCTGCAGGGCAAGCGCATCGCCTTCGTCGTCGCCCCCGAGGGCGCCGAGCAGGTCGAGCTCACCGAGCCGTGGAAGGCCGTCGAGAGCGAGGGCGGCAAGCCGGAGCTGGTGTCCACCGAGGAGGGGCAGGTGCAGGCCTTCAACCACCTCGACAAGGCCGACACGTTCACCGTCGACCGCACGGTCGGCGACGCGAGCCCGTCCGACTACGACGCGCTCGTGCTGCCGGGCGGGGTCGCCAGCCCCGACCTCCTGCGCATGGACGAGGACGCCGTCGCCTTCATCCGCGGCTTCTTCGAGCAGGCCAAGCCGGTCGCCGTGATCTGCCACGGGCCGTGGACGCTGGTCGAGGCCGACGTCCTGCGCGGCCGCAAGATCACCTCGTGGCCGTCGCTGAAGACCGACATCCGGAACGCCGGCGGCAACTGGGTCGACGAGGAGGTCGTGGTCGACGAAGGGCTGGTCTCCTCGCGCAACCCCGACGACCTGCCGGCCTTCTGCGCCAAGCTCGTCGAGGAGTTCTGCGCGGGCGTGCACGAGGGGCAGCGCCAGAGCGTCGGCGCCACCTCGTGACGCCGCCCGCGGCGATCCTCGACATCGACGGGACGCTCGTCGACACGAACTACCACCACGCGATCGCCTGGTACCGGGCGTTCCTGCAGAGCGACCGCGTGCTGCCGCTGTGGCGCATCCACCGCCACATCGGCATGGGCGGCGACCAGCTGGTCGCCGCCCTCGCGGGCGAGGCGTTCGACGCGGAGCACGGCGACGAGGTGCGGGCGGCCGAGAAGGCGCTCTACATGTCGATCATCCACGAGGTGCGGCCGCTCGAGGGCGCGCGCGAGCTGATCGAGGACCTGCGCGCCGAAGACCGCCCGGTCGTGCTCGCCTCGTCGGCCAAGCCCGACGAGGTGGAGCACTACCTCGACCTGCTCGACGTCCGCGAGCTGGCGAGCGGCTGGACCGACTCCGGCGACGTCGAGCGGACCAAGCCGGAGCCGGACCTCGTGCAGGCGGCGGTGGAGAAGGCCGGGGGCGGTCCCGCGGTCATGGTCGGCGACTCGACCTGGGACGCCGTCGCCGCCGAGCGCGCGGGGATTCCGATGGTTGCGGTGCTGACCGGCGGCTTCAGCGAGCAGGATCTGCGCGAGGCCGGCGCGTGCAACGTTTTCCAGTCGTTGAGCGATCTACGCGCAGAAATCCGGAGCACTCCCTTGGGGTGAAGCGGCCCTGAGCGGTAGCCTTGCAGGTCCCCCCGCGTGCGCCGCACTGAAGCCGGCGCCGCGCGGGAGGCCGATTTCATGACGCCGAGCACTCCCGAGCGGCAGCTTGTCGCCACCGACGCGGAGACCCCCGGCCCGACCCGAGCCGAGGCGGACCGGCGGCTCCTGATCCGCTACCACCGGCACGGTGACCAGTCAGCCCGCGAACAGCTGGTCGAGCGGCTCCTCCCGCTCGCGCGCCGCATGGCCCGGCGGTACCGGCGCTCCGACGAGCCGCTCGACGACCTCGTGCAGGTGGCGACGCTCGGGCTGATCAAGGCCATCGACCGCTTCGACCCCGCGCGCGAGACCGCGTTCTCCTCCTACGCCGTGCCGACGATGCTCGGCGAGCTCAAGCGCTACTTCCGCGACAACGGCTGGGCCGTCCACGTCCCGCGCGGCATGCAGGAGCGCGTGATGCAGGTCGACAACGCGGTCAAGGACCTGTCGCGCCGGCTCGGCCGCTCGCCGTCGGTGGCGGAGATCGGCGAGGCGCTCACGCTCTCGCAGGAGCAGGTGCTGGAGGCGATGGAGGCGGCCTCGGCCTATGACGCCGTCTCGCTCGAGTCCTACCGCTTCGGGGACGAGGGCGACGGCGAGACCTACGCGGAGTCGATCGGCGTCGACGACGAGCGCTTCGAGCTGGTCGAGTACTCCGCGACGATCGCGCCGACCCTGCAGGCGCTGCCCCCGCGCGACCGGATCGTGCTCCACCTGCGGTTCGTCGAGGATCTCACCCAGGCCGAGATCGCCGAGCGCGTCGGGGTCTCGCAGATGCACGTCTCGCGGCTGATCCGGCGCGCGCTCGAGCGCCTGCGCACGGTCGCCGACCACGCCGGTTGATCGCCGGCCAGCCCGGGTAGGCCTTGGGCATGAGCCTCACCGACAAGATCACCGGACGCATCAAGAAGGCCGCCGGCGACCTCACCGACGACGCGTCGATGCGTCGCAAGGGCCGCCAGGAGGAGCGCAAGGGCGAGGCGAAGGAAGAGCTCGCCGACGCGCACGACAAGGCCGATCGCAAGGCCGAGGAAGTGGCCAACCTTGAGCGAAAGACCTGACGACTCGCGCCAGGGGTATCCCGAAGAGCAGCCCGGCGGCGCCGGCGGCGAGTCCGAGGACAAGCCGCCGCGCGACGCTGCCAAGGCTCCGCGCAAGCACGACGACCTCGAGGACGACGCCGACCACGGCAAGGCCACCGGGAACCCCCGGTCGGCGGGCTGATCAAGGGCCGGCGCCGTTCGGCGCCGCCCGCAGGGCGAGCACGGCGATGTCGTCGCGCACGGTCGCCAGCTTGCCGATCGTCGCGCCGACGAGCCCTTCGACGGTCATGGCCGCCGACCCGCCGGCCGCGGCGCGGGCGGCGATCGCGAGGTCGGCGGGCGAGAGCACGTGCGCCGGGGCGCCCGCCTCGGTCAGGCCGTCGGTGTAGAGCAGCAGCGTGTCGCCGCTGTAGAGCTCGGCAGTGCGGTCGTGCAGCTCCGGGTGCTCGACCAGGCCCAGCAGCGTCCCCGGCTGGCCGACCTCCTCGGCGCTCCGGTCCGCCCGCACGAGCAGCGGCAGCGGATGGCCCCCGCAGGCCACCGTCACGCGCGCCGGGGAGCGCCCCAGGTCGAGGTGCGCGCAGGCGATCGTGCAGAAGCGCCCGCGACCGCTCGACTGCTGGATCATCGCGTCGCTCAGCCAGCGCAGGATCGCCGCCGGCGAGCGCCGCCGCACGGCGGCGGCGCGGATCGTGTAGCGCGCCAGCGCAGTGACCGCGGCGGCCTCCGGGCCTTTGCCGCAGACATCGCCGATCACCAGGTACCACTCGTCCTCGGCCGTGCTGAAGACGTCGTAGAAGTCGCCGCCGACGTCGTAGCCCTCGCCGGCCGCCCGGTAGGCGGCGGCCAGCTCCATGCCGGGCAGATCGGGCAGGACCGGCGGTAGGAGCGAGGCCTGCAGCGTGTGCGCGATCGACGACGCGGTCTCGAACAGCCGCGCGTTCTCGACCGCCGCCGCCGCCCGCAGCGCCAGGTCCTCGGCCACGGCGAGGTCGTGCTCGTCGAACCGCCGGCCCGACTCCGCCGAGACGAAGCTGATGACCCCGAGGACCCGGTCGCGCAGGGTCATCGGCGCCAGCATCGCCGAGCGCAGCCCGACCGTCCGCAGCAGCTCGAGGTGCTCTTCGTCGACGGCCGCCTGGACCAGCAGCTCGTCGGGGATGTCCCGGTAGAGCTGCGCCTGTCCGTGGCGCAGCACGCCCCACGCTCCTGTCTCGGACGACGGATCGGCGGGATAGCGCTCCTGCACCTCGCGGGCCAAAGCGACCCGCGCCGGGTCCACGTGCTCGACCGCCACGCGCTCGAGCTGGTCGCCGCGCACGACGTCTACCGCGCACCAGTCGGCGACCATGGGGACGGCGAGTCGGGCGACCGACCGCAACGTCTGCTGGTAGTCGAGCGAGCGGGCGAGCTCCTGGCTGGCCTCGGACAGGAAGCGGTGCCCCTGCTCCGCGCGCTTGATCTCGGTGATGTCCTCGATGACGTTGATCGCGAGCCGCACGCGGCCGTCCTCGTCGAACACCGGCGTCGACTGGATGCGCGACCAGCGGTCCTCCTCGCCGGTCTGATGGCGGTAGCGGACGGTCATCGGCGGCGGGCGCTCGCCGGCCAGCGCCCGCCGGCCGGGCAGCTGCTCGAGCGGGATCTCGCCGCCCTCCTCGTCCGACATCTCGAACCGGGCCATGATCTCGGGCGGCGTCGCCGCGAGGAGCTGCTGGGCGCTGGAGAAGCCCAGCAGCCGCACCGCGGCGTCATTGGCGTAGACGAGCCGGCCGTCGGGCGACTGGGCGGTCACGGCGTCGGCGGCGCCCTCGAGGATCGCCTCGAGGTCGTCGCGCGACTGCCGGGCGGCGGTGTGCAGCCGGGCGTTGTCGATCGCCAGCGCGCAGCGGTCGGCGAGGTCCTGCGCCCGCGCGAGGTCGTCCTCGCCGTAGCGGCGGTCCGAGACGCTGTAGGCGAGTGCGATGTCGCCGATCACCGTCCCGCGCACGCGCATCGGGACCACGAGCGCCGACACGATGCCGACCTCCTGCATGAGCCGGTACTGCTCGGGGTCCTGCGCCACTGCCTTCCAGAACTCGTCCGGGATGTCGCTCATGAGCTCCGGCTCGCCGGTGCGGATCACCTTCGGCGACCCGACCGGCGAGTCGGGATCGAGCGGGTAGCGGCGGTCGTACTCCTCGACGAACGCCTGCTTGGACGGGTCGACGTGCTCCATCACCACGCGCTCGATCTCCCCGTCAGGGGTCACGAGCTCGACGAAGCACCAGTCGGCGTACTCGGGGACGGCCAGCCGTGCCACGGCGGCCAGCGTCTCGGCGTAGTCGAGCGAGTCCAGAGCCGCGGGCTTCCCCACGGCCCGAACTCTATGCGAGGCCTTCGGCCTCGTACTCCCGCAGGTAGCCCTCGAACAGGCGGCGGTGGCCCTCCTCGTCGTGGAGGATCTCGATCACCATGTCCTGGGTCACGAAGTCGACCCCGTCGGTCGCCTCGATGATCGCGTTGTAATGCTCGATGGCGCCGGTCTCGGCCTCGATCACGCCCTTGATGACGTGCACGATGTCGGTCTGGTGCTCCGGCGGCTGCAGGTAGGTCTGCTCGGCGGTGAAGTCCAGCGAGCCGGGAACGACGCCGTAGAGCTCCTTGATGCGGTTCGCGAACGACTGGGCGTGGCCGAGCTCCTCCTGGATGTCCTTCTGCAGCGACTCGATGATCTCCTGGGCGCGCACGCCGTCCGGGTTGATCGAGTTGGCGATGTAGCTCATCACCGTCTCGATCTCCATCCAGTACGCCTTGGTGAGCATCTCGACGATCTGCTCGCGCTGCTCGCGCTTCTCCTCCGACAGGATGCCGGTCGTGGTGCTCCGCGTGGTGGCGGCCATGGTCGTCTCCTTGAGGATCGTCAGTTTCTTCTACGAGCTTGCGCCGCGCCGGCGCTCCATGAACTCGCGGCGCTCGCCGGGCTCGAGCGCTTCGCGCAGGCGGTCCATGGCGGCGATCAGCGAGTCGGGATCGACGTCCTCATCCTCGCGCGCGAAGCGGCGCGACGGGCGCAGCATGTCCTGGCCGCGGAGCTCCGCGGCGGTCGGGCGGCGGGCCAGCGTCTGGGCGTCCGGCGGGTCGCCGCGCAGCAGCCACGAGCCGTCAGGCCGGCGGACCAGCTCCTCGCGCTCGGCGAGCTCGCTGAGAGCGGTCGACACCGTCGGCCGGCGGGCGCCGACGAGCTGGCCGAGGATGCGATGGGTGAGGGCCAGCGGCACCACCACGCCGTCGCCCGACACGCGGCCCCAGCGCTCGGCCAGGTGCCAGAAGAGCGCCTTCAGCCGGCGGTCGACGCGCGTGAGCTGCGAGATCGCCTGCGTGGTGGCCAGCCGCAGGGAGCGCTCGCCCAGGCGGTCGAACAGCGCGGCGGTGATCTCTGGGTAGCGCGCGGCCTCGGCGGCGAAGCGGCGGTCGAGCACGGCCAGCGTCACGGTCGAGAGCACGGACCAGACTGCCTGCACGGGCAGCAGCCCGGCGCCGCTGGAGGCCTGCCAGGGCCGCACGAGGTCGCCGGGGCCGAGCAGCTCGGCGCTCACGTGGTCGGCCACCACGAGCTCGCGCGAGAGTACGCCGTCGAGCACGAGCAGGCCGACGTGGTCGGCGCTGGCGCCCGACAGCCGCGACACGTCCCACGGGCCCACGGAAAGCCGGTGCGTGCGCACGACGAGCTCGCGCTCGGCGTCCGACCGCCGGCTGCCCGTCAGCAGGGAGCCGAGCTCCGGATCGGCCTCGAGCAGCCGGACCGTCTCCGTGTTCCTTGTGATTCGCGCGGGGCTGCTGTTCACGAGAATTTGCCTACCCACCGAAGTCGGATTCCAGACGCTCCTCTGCTCAGCCCGCAAATCCGGCGCGATCGACCTTGCGGTGGTACCGCTCGCCGGCCTTCCCCCCGGCGATCGCGGCGATCAGCGTGCCGATCACGACGATGATCAGCGCCAGCGCCCCGCCGGTGGCCAGCTCGGAGTCGCCGACGGGCACGGCGGGCAGCTCCAGCTGCTCGAGCACGTTGTACTCCGACCCCAGCACCACGCCCACGACGGCCAGCGCGACGGTCAGGACGAGGCCCAGCAGCCACGTGCCGAGGCCCTGGCGCGCGCCGTCGAAGCGCGACATCCGGCCGGCCACGTAGCCGCCCGCGAAGTAGGCGATGGCGAGCGCGATCAGCAGCGCGATGGCGCCGCCGATCCCGACCTCGCTCGCGTTGCCGGCGGCGTCGTCGGAGAGCTCGGTCAGGCCGACCGCGGCGCCGGCGGCGGCCAGGAGGCCCACCAGGAGCGCCCCGAGGCCGACGGCAACGAGCCAGCCGAAGAACGCTGCGCCCCAGTTGATGCCGCCGAACTCCTCCCGCTGGCGTGCGCGGACGGCGTGCATCGACTCGCGATCAAGCGCCGTCGTCGCGCTGCCGTTTCCGTGCCGCACCGGGCGCTCGGCCACGGCCGTCGTGCCCTCTCCGGTGCGCTTGAAGCGCTCGAACATTGGGTCTCCCTCCCGAAAGTGAGTGCTATGACAGGTCTTCCCGACGCCCCGGCGCGATCAAACGCCCCAGGTTGTGGTGAGGCGCGTTTATGCCGATGACTATCCGGTGACGAAGACTTGGACATGACCCCTGCCCAGGACGCGCTGAGCGGTGCTCTTGCCGCGCTGATCGACCGCGGCGAGGACCGGGGCTGCCTGGAGCTGAGCGAAGTCGACGAGCTGGCTCAGGCGCTCGACCTGGAAGACACCGAGCTCGGCGGGCTCTACGAGCAGCTCGACGCGCGCGGGATCACGCTGCGCGACGACTGCGGCCGCGAATCGGCGCCCGCCGCTCCGGTCGACGACGCGGCGCTGGCGCACGTGACGACCGACACGCTGCAGCTGTTCCTCAACGAGATCGGCCGCCACCGGCTGCTGACCCCCGAGGAGGAGATCGAGCTCGCGCGCCGGATCGAGCGCGGCGACCTGATGGCCAAGGAGCGCATGATCAACGCGAACCTGCGGCTGGTCGTCTCGATCGCCAAGAAGTACCAGGGCTCAGAGCTGACGCTGCTCGACCTCATCCAGGAGGGCATCCTGGGGCTCATCCGAGCGGTCGAGAAGTTCGACTGGCGCCGCGGCTACCGGTTCTCCACCTACGCGACGTGGTGGATCCGGCAGGCCGTCGAGCGTGGGATGGACGCCAAGGCGCGCACGATCAAGCTGCCGATCAACCTGGTCCGCGCGCAGCGCAGGGTGGCGCGGGCAGAGAACGCCCTCACCTTGAAGCTCGACCGCTCGCCGACCGACGCCGAGATCGCGGCCGAGGCCGACCTCACGCTGGAGGACCTGCACGCCCTGCGCGACGCCGCGCGCACCGTGACGTCGCTCGACCGGCCGCTGGGCGAGGAGGACGACGCCTCGTTCGGCGATCTCCTGCCCGCCGACGCGCCCGGCCCCGAGGACGAGGTCCACATCTCCCTGCGCGAGCAGGCCCTCCGGCACGCGCTGCAGGAGCTGCCCGAGCGCGAGCGCACGGTGGTGGCGCTGCGCTACGGGATCGACGGCGGCGAGCCGACGCCGCTGCGCGAGATCGGCCGCCGCCTCGGGATCACGCCCGAGCGCGTGCGGCAGATCGAGTCGAAGGCGCTGGGCCGGCTCGGGCGGATGCGCGAGCTCGACGCGCTCCGGCAGGCTGCCTGATTCGTCCGTCCTCGCCGGGCCTCATTGCCCCGGCGAACGTCAACTGCGGAATTGAGGGGAGCGGGCCCGATGCACCGGTTTCGCGTGGGGCGGTTTGGCGTCGAATACCGACGCCTTGCCGACCCGCCACTTTCCGGTGTGGCCGCGCGCGCCGAAATCGCTGCCTAGCCGCCCGCCGGCGCGCCCTGCGACGGCGCGTCCGGGTCCCAGCGGCCGTCGACGCCGACTGTGCCCGTGACGGGGTTGTTCTCCGCCGGGTCGCTGTCGCGGTTGTAGGAGAACGTCATCCGCACCTCGGTCCCGCTGCCGGCGCTCCCGCGCAGCTCGAAGGCGTCGGAAAGCGCCGCGATCAGGGGCAGGCCGAGGCCGAGCGCCGGCGGCTCGGACCGGGCCGGGCGGGGCTGGATGCCGGTGCCGTGGTCGCGGACCACGATGGTGAGCCCGTCGTCGGTCGCCCGCATCTCGACCTCGAGCATGCCGGTGTCGGAGTCGTAGGCGTGGACGACGACGTTGGTGCACGCCTCGGTGACCGCCATCTTCATGTCGGCCAGCACGGAGGCCTCGAAATCCAGCGCGTCGGCCATTCCCGCCAGGGCCTGCCGGACCACGCCCACGCCCTCCGGGCGGGCGGGCATGGTGAGCATCACCTCGGGCTGCACGGTCATGAACCCGAGCCGTTCGACCGCGCCGCCTCGATCGCCTCTTCGCGCTTGCGGAGGACGGGAAGCACCGGGACCAGGCCCGTGATGTCCAGGATCCGCTGCACCCCCGGCTCGACTGTCTCGCCGACGCAGACGACGAAGCCCTGCTGCGCCTCCAAGGCGCGCCGCCGAGCATCGAGCAGCGCGCCGAGCACGGACGAGTCGACGAACGTCGCGGCCGTCAGGTCCACGACGATGCCGCCGCCGCGGTCCAGGGCCTCCTCCAGCCGCTCGCGCAGCGTGGGGGCGGTGTAGATGTCGTGCTCTCCTTCGACGACGACCACCACGACATCCCCCGCGGTGTCATCGAGCACGATGGGATTGGCTTCCATACGGGCATGCAAGATACCCGCAACCACGGCCGCCTAACTCCGTCGGCCCATTACCCGGAAACTGATGTCATCCAACCTCGATTCCTACCGGCGCAAACGGGACTTCGCGGCCACCCCGGAGCCGTCCGGCGAGGCTGATCCCGCAGACGAGCGCACCCCGAGGTTCGTCGTCCAGGAGCACCACGCGCGCCGGCTGCACTGGGACCTGCGGCTGGAGCGCGACGGCGCGCTCGCCTCGTGGGCGGTGCCGAAGGGCATCCCGCCCGACCCCCGCCGCAACAACCTCGCGGTCCGCACAGAGGACCACCCGCTCGAGTACCTGGACTTCCACGGCGAGATCCCCGAGGGCCAGTACGGCGCGGGGACGATGAAGATCTGGGACCGCGGCACGTACGAGACGCACAAGTGGCGCGACGACGAGGTGATGGTCACCTTCCACGGCGAGCGCGTGCGCGGCAAGTACGTCCTGTTCCGCACCGACGGGACGAACTGGATGATCCACCGGATGGATCCGCCCGAGGATCCGGACCGCGAGCCGATGCCCGAGCGGATCGCCCCGATGCTCGCCCGCACGGGCGACCTGCCCCGCGACGACGAGAACTGGGCCTACGAGATCAAGTGGGACGGGGTCCGCGCGATCGCCTACGTCGACGGCGGGAGCATCCGGCTCGAGGCGCGCAGCGGGCGCGACATCACGCCCCGCTACCCGGAGCTGCGCCCGCTGGCCCGCGCGCTGGCCGCCCGCGCGGCGATCGTCGACGGCGAGGTCGTGGCGTTCCACGACGGGCGGCCGAGCTTCCAGAAGCTCCAAGGCCGCATGCACCTGACCTCCGACCACCACGTCCGCCGGCTCGCCCAGAGCGATCCCGTCAACTACGTCATCTTCGACCTCCTGTGGCTCGACGGGCACTCGTTGCTGGAGCTGCCCTACACGGAGCGGCGCGAGCGGCTGCTGGAGCTGGCCCTGCAGGGCGACCGCTGGATGACCCCGGCGCACCACGTGGGCGACGGCGAGGCGATGCTCCAGGCCTCGAAGGCGCAGGGGCTGGAGGGCATCATCGCCAAGCGGCTCGACTGCCCCTACACGCCAGGCCGGCGCTCGCCCGGCTGGGTGAAGGTCAAGAACGTGCTCGAGACCGACGTCGTGATCGGCGGCTGGCTGCCGGGCGAGGGCCGCCGCGCGAGCCAGTTCGGAGCGCTCGTGGTCGGCGTCCACGAGGACGGCGAGCTCCAGTACGCCGGCCGCGTCGGGACGGGCTTCGACGAGCGCGAGCTCGACCGCCTCGGCGCCATGCTCGCCGACCTGAAGCGCGACACCAGCCCGTTCGACGGGCGCCAGCCGCCGAAGGAGACCCGCTTCGTCGAGCCGGTGCTCGTCGCCCGCGTCGGGTATGGGGAGGTGACGCAGGCGGGCACGCTGCGCCATCCGCGCTATCTCGGCCTGCGCGACGACATCGACCCCAAGACCGTGGAGCTCGAAGGAACGTGAGACAGATCGCCGGCACCGACGTCTTCCCGATCGGCCTCGGCGCAATGCCGATGTCGCTCTCCGGGCGCCCGCCCGAGGAGCGGTCGGTCCGCACCATCCACGCCGCGCTCGACGCCGGCGTGAACCTGATCGACACGGCCGACGCCTACTGCATCGACGAGGACGACGTCGGCCACAACGAGCGCCTGATCGCCAAGGCATTGCGCGGGCGCCGCGACGGCGTCATCGTCGCTACGAAGGGCGGGCACACGCGGCCGGGCGGCGCCTGGGACCTCGACGGCCGGCCCGAATACATCAAGGCCGCCTGCGAGGCGTCGCTGAAGGCGCTCGAGACCGACCGGATCGACCTCTACCAGTACCACCGCCCCGATCCCGCCGTCCCCTACGCCGAGACCATCGGCGCCTTCAAGGAGCTCCAGGACGAGGGGAAGATCCGTTGGATCGGCATCTCCAACGCGAACGTCGAGCAGATCGAGGAGGCGTGCTCGGTCGCCGACGTGGTCGCCGTCCAGAACCAGCTCTCGCTCGAGTACACGTCGCCGATCGCCAAGGGCGAGGTGGAGCTGTGCGAGGAGCGCGGGATCGTCTTCATCCCGTGGACGCCGCTGACCGGCGTAGCGCGCGCCCGGGCGGTCGCGGACGAGCGCGGCGTCTCGCCGCACCAGGTCGCGCTCGCGTGGCTGCTGTCGCTCAGCCCGGTCGTGATCCCGATCCCGGGCGCCAGCCGCCCCGAGTCGATCGAGGACTCGGTGAAGGCCGTCGACCTCGAGCTGACCTCCGATGAGCTGGAGCGCATCGGATGAGGGACGACGTCGTCATCACCCCGTATCGCGACGGCCCGCTGCTCGTGCGCGGGCCCGTGCGCCTGGCCGACCAGGACGGCAACGAGATCGAGGTCGACCGCGAGACGATCGCGCTCTGCCGCTGCGGCAAGTCGCGCATGCGGCCCTTCTGCGACGGGACGCACAAGTTGGTGCGGTTCCGGGCGCCCAGCGGTACGGAGGATCGTTAGGCTGCCGCGCGTGCGCCTGCTGACCGCCGTCGTCCTCGCCTTCGCGCTCGCGCTCGTCGCCTGCGGAGAGGACGAGGAAGAGCAGCCGGCCGCCCAATCGACACCCGCGTCGAACGCCTGCGACAAGGACCAGCTCGAGACCTTCGCGCCCGGCAAGCTGACCGTCGGGACCGACAAGCCGGCCTTCCCGCCCTACTTCGTCGACGACGACCCGACGAACGGCGAGGGCTTCGAGAGCGCCGTCGCCTACGCGATCGCCCGCGAGCTCGGCTTCGAGGAGAGCGAGGTCGAGTGGACGGTGGTGCCGTTCAACGCCTCCTACCGCCCCGGCCCGAAGGACTTCGACTTCGACGTCAACCAGATCTCGATCACGCCGCAGCGCGCCCGCCGGGTCGACTTCTCGGAGCCGTACTTCACGGCGCCGCAGGCCGTGATCGCGACGAAGGACTCGCCGGCCGCCGGCGCCACCAGCCTCGCGCAGCTCAAGGAGGCCACGCTCGGCGTCCAGATCGGCACCACGAGCCTCGACGCCGTCAACGCCTCCGTCCAGCCGACCACGCAGCCCAAGGTGTTCGACGACTCGAACGCCGTCGTCACCGCCCTCAAACAGGGCCAGGTCGACGCCGCGGTGGTCGACCTGCCGACCGCGCTGTACCTGACCGCCGTCGAGATCCCCGGCGCCAGCGTCGTGGGGCAGTTCGAGGCGCCGGGCGGCGACGAGTGGGGCGCGCTGCTGGAGAAGGACTCGCCGCTGACCCCGTGCGTGAACGAGGCGATCGCGACGCTGAAGGAATCGGGTGAGCTCGACGAGATCACCCAGCGGTGGATGAGCGAGTCCGCTGACGCACCCGTCCTCCAGTAGCCGGAGAGCGATCCGGGCCACGGCCCGGCGGCGGCGCTCGCAGCGCGGCGCGGCGATCGCCGCGCTCTCGACCGTGGTCGTGATCGGCGGCCTGGCCGCGATCGTCGTCACCAGCCCGGGCTGGGAGAACGTGAAGGCGACGTTCTTCTCGTGGGAGGACTTCCGCCGCGTCTTCCCCGACGTGCTCGAGGGCTTCTGGCTCGACATCAAGATGTTCTGCGTCATCGAGGTCGTGGTGCTGATCCTCGGCCTCGTCGTCGCGCTCACCCGCACCTCGCGCGCGCCCGCGCTGTTCCCCCTCCGCATGCTGGCCGCCGTCTACACCGACGTGCTGCGCGGTGTCCCGACGATCCTGCTCGTCTTCCTCGTCGGCTTCGGCGTGCCCGCGCTCGAGCTCGAGGGGCTGCCGACCGGCCCGGTCGTGCTCGGCGGCGTGGCGCTCGCGCTCTCCTACGCGGCCTACGTCGCCGAGGTCTACCGCGCGGGGATCGACTCGATCCACCCGAGCCAGCGCTCCGCGTCGCTCGCGCTCGGCCTCACCGAGAGCCAGACGCTGCGCCATGTCGTGCTCCCGCAGGCGATCCGTCGCGTCGTGCCGCCGCTGCTCAACGACTTCGTGGCGCTGCAGAAGGACGTCGCGCTCGTCTCGACGCTGGGCGTGATCGAGGCCTTCCGGGTCGCCCAGATCGACGCGTCGTCGAACTTCAACTACACGCCGCTGCTGGCCGCCGCGCTGCTCTACCTGTGCGTGACGGTGCCGCTCGCCCGCGTCGTCGACCGGATGCAGCGCCGATGACCACCGTCCCCGTGCTCGAGGTGCAGGGCGTGACGAAGGCGTACGGCGACGTCGAGGTGCTGCGGGGGATCGACCTCGCGGTCAAGGAGCACGAGGCGGTGGCGCTGATCGGCGCGTCGGGTTCGGGCAAGTCGACGCTGCTGCGCTGCGTCGACCTGCTGGAGGAGATCGACGACGGCGACGTCCTGCTCGACGGCGAGGTGATCACCGACCCGTCCGTCGACCCGACCGCGGTCCGCCGCCGGCTGGGCCTGGTCTTCCAGAGCTTCAACCTCTTCCCGCACATGTCGGTGCTCGAGAACGTCGTGCTCGGGCCCGTCCGCGCTCAAGGCATTTCGCGCGCGCACGCGCGCGAGCGCGGGCGCGAGCTGCTGGCGCGCTTCGGCCTCGGCGACCGCGAGGACGAGCACCCCGACCGCCTCTCCGGCGGCCAGCAGCAGCGCGTGGCGATCGTCCGCGCGCTGGCGACCGAGCCGCGCGCGCTGCTGCTCGACGAGGTCACCAGCGCGCTCGACCCCGAGCTCGTCGGCGAGGTCCTCGCCGTCATCCGCGACCTCAAGGCCGAGGGGATGACGATGCTGATCGCCACCCACGAGATGCAGTTCGCGCGCGACGTCGCCGACGAGGTGTGCTTCCTGCACGAGGGCCGCGTGCTCGAGCGCGGCGCGCCCGAGCAGGTGCTCAGCGCGCCCGAGCGCCCGGAGACCCAGCGCTTCCTGCGACGGCTGCTGGAGGCTCGATGAGCGAGCTCTCGCCGGCCTCGAAGCTGGCGAGCAGGTGCCGCGCGAAGCGCCCCTCGAGCTCCACCAGCGCGGCGGCGCCCCACAGGATGTCGGGCTCCAGCCGCGGGTCCTGCTTGGCGAGCCCGCCCGCCAGGTCGACGGCGGCGACGTTCTCGTGCACGGCGTCGGCCACGACGTGCTCGTCGAAGAACGGCGTGGCCTCCGGGTACCCGAGCCGCCGGAGGCCGTTGGCGTAGCGGCGGTTCGGGATCGAGGAGGACATCTCGAACAGCGCGAGGTGGCCGACGATCGCGCCGCGCAGGCGGCGGTGCAGCCCGAACATCGACATGAGGTTGACGGTGGCGAGCGTGACCGCCGGGATGTGGTCGACGTACGCGCCGTAGCGGCTGTCGAGGCCGAGCGCGTCCATCGTGTCGGCGAAGAGCTGCGCGTGGATGCGCCGCGCGTCGCCGCCGCCGTACTCGTCCGCCTGGATCTCCACGAGCGCCGCCTTCGGGCCGCCGCTCAGGCGCGGCATCGCCCACGAGTGCGGGTCGGCCTCCTTGAGCTGGTAGGCCGAGCGGTGGACCACGAACTCGAGGAACTGCTCGAGCGTGCCGTCGCGCTCGAGGTGCTTGGAGAGCGACGGCGCGTCGTCGGCGGCCTCGATCTCGCGCAGCGCGGCGTCCATCGCCCCGGAGCCGGTCGGCACCGGCACGTCGCGCCGCAGGGCCGCCTCGAACTCGGCCTCGAGCCCGGCGCGCAGCGCGAGCAGCCCGGGGTCCCACTCCCAGCGCTCGTCCACGTCCGGCAGGCCGCGGTAGTGCAGCTCGTAGCAGAGGTAGAGGGCGAGGTGGAGGTCCTCCTCGCCGTCCGGCTCGGGCGCGAGCGGCAAGGGCGCGACGGGGCGCGTCAGCGCGTCGATGAGGAACTCACTGACGGGTCCGCGGGCGATCACTTCGCTCGCCCTACCCGACGAAGCGGTCCGTCATCCACTTCACCAGCCCGCGCAGACCGCGCTCGGCGGCGACCTCGCGCTGGCGCGCGGCGCGGTCGGTCGGCTGGGCGCCGAGGTCCCCGAGCAGCTCGCGCGTCGGCCGCCGCTCGCCGGTCGCGAGGTCGGTCATCTCGCCCTCGACGCCGTGCCGGCCGGCCGACCAGCGGTTCTGGTCGATCCGCCACGATTCGTGCACCTCCTCGGGGCGCTCGGCGAGCCGGTTGACGAGCGCATGGATCACCTCGGCGATCGCGGCCGTCTCCTCGACGGTGGTCTGCGTGTCGGGCACCCGCACCTCGACGGTGCCGAGCACCGGGTGCAGCCGAAGCTCCCACCACCACTGGCGCGGGTCCTCGAAGCCGCACCAGCGCAGAGCCTCGGAGTAGGCCTCGAAGCTCTCCAGCGGGGGCGGCACGCCCTGGCGCGGGAGCAGGCCCGAGAGCCGCGGCCGGACCGAGGCCAGGCCGCTGTCGCGTCCCTCGTAGAACGGCGCGTTGGCGGCCAGCGCGGCCAGCAGCGGCAGGTACGAGCGCAGCGCGTTGTAGACGGCCAGCGCACGGTCGGCCCCGCGGACCGCGACGTGGACGTGCAGGCCGAAGACGAGCTGGCGGCGCGCGACGGCGGCGTACTCGGCCTCGATCGCCTCGTAGCGCGGCCCGCGGTTGAGCGGCCCGGTGCCGGCCGCGAACGGGTGCGCCCCCGCGGCCGCGAGCCGGAAGCGGCCGGCGACGGCCGCGGCCAGGTCGGCGCGCGCGCGGGCGAGCTCCCGGGCGGCCTCGGAGACGGTGGCGTGCGGCGCGGTGACGATCTCGAGCTGCGCCGCCGGCATCTCGCGCTTGAAGCGCTTGTCGCCGAGCGCCTCCACGACCTCGGCGGCGTGCGGCGCGAGGTCGAGCGTCTCGGCGTCGAGCAGCATCAGCTCCTCCTCGAGGCCGACGGTGGTCGCGCCGTGCTGCTCGAACGCGGCCCGCAGCTGCTCGGCGGTGGGCAGCGAGTCGCGCACGGCCCCGCAGGGTAGGGCTCGGCCGTGCGAATCGTCACGCTCCCCGGCGTCTTCCGTCCGATCAGCGACTCCTGGCTGCTCGCCGACGCGCTCGAGGCCGAGAGCCTGCCCCCGGGCGCGCGCGTGCTCGACCTCTGCTCGGGCAGCGGGGCGATCGCCATCAGTGCGGCCCGCCGCGCGGAGGTCACCGCGGTCGACGTCTCGCGCCGCGCGGTGGCGACCATCCGGCTCAACGCGCTGCTCAACCGCGTGAAGGTGCGGGCCGTGCGCGGCGACCTGCTCGAGGCGGTGGCGGGCGAGCGGTTCGACGCGATCGTCTCCAACCCGCCCTACGTGCCGGCCCCGAGCGACGGGCTGCCCGCCGGCGGGCCGGAGCGCGCCTGGGACGCCGGCCGCGACGGCCGCGCGCTGCTCGACCGCATCTGCCGGCACGCGCCGCTCCACCTGCGCCCCGGCGGCGTCCTGCTCGTCGTCCACTCCTCGCTGCTCGGCTACGAGCGCACGGCCGAGCTGCTCGCGGCCGGCGGCCTGGAGGTCGACCTGGCCGCGCAGGAACGCGGGCCGCTCGGGCCGCTGATGACCGGCCGCCGGGCGCACCTCGAGGCCGAGGGCCTGCTCGAGCCGGGCCAGGACGAGGAGGACGTGATCGTCGTCCGCGGCCGCGTGCCGAGCCGGGTCCGCGTGCTCCGGCGCTGACCGCGTCGTCGCGCAAGGGAACGTGCGTTTGTTGCCCGGTGGTCGGCGTCGGTCAGAATAGGGGCATGGCTCGATCGATCTGGAGCGGCGCGATCTCCTTCGGACTGGTGAACGTGCCGATCAAGCTCTACTCCGCGGTGTCCCGCAAGACCGTGCGGTTCAACCAGCTCAACTCCGACACCGGCAACCGCATCATGCAGAAGCGCATGGACCCGGAGACCGGCGAGGAGGTCCCGTTCGACCGCATCGTCAAGGGGTTCGAGCTGACCAAGGACCGCTACGTCGTCGTCACCCCGGACGAGCTCGACGGGCTCGACCCCGAACGCACCCGCACGATCCAGATCGAGGACTTCGTCGACCAGACGGACATCGACCCGATCTACTACGACCACCCGTACTACCTCGTCCCCGACAAGGGGGCGGCGAAGGCCTACGGGCTGCTGCTCAACGCGATGGAGGCGTCCGACAAGGTCGCCATCGCCCGCGTGGTCATCCGCTCCAAGGAGCAGCTCGTCGCCATCCGCCCGGCCGGCGACATCCTGATGATGGAGACGATGATCTTCCACGACGAGGTCGTCCCGCACGACGAGCTCGACGACCTGCCGGACTCCAAGGACCTCAAGGTCTCCGACCGCGAGATCAAGATGGCCCAGCAGCTCATCGACTCCCTGTCGAGCGAGTTCGACCCGTCGCAGTACCGCGACGAGTACCGCGAGAAGGTCCTCGAGCTGATCGAGCGCAAGGCCTCCGGCGAGGAGATCGCGGTCCAGCCCGAGCCGGCCGCGCCGGCCAAGGTCCCCGACCTCATGGCCGCCCTCGAGGCCAGCCTCGCCGCGGTCAAGAGCGACGGCGACAAGAAGGACGGCGAGGCGAAGAAGCCCGCCAAGAAGGCGCGCGAGAAGGCCAGCGCGAAGACGTAGGCGTTTGACAGTCGCCGGGCTCGAAGCTAATTTGTCCGGCAGCCAGCCAAAAGCTGGCCCGCATGGGTGCCGAAGGAGGCGCCTTTTGCTCGCACCAAAAGGGATGGGGGAGAACTGATGCGTCGGATGGCGTCTGCTGTGCTGGTCCTCGTGGCCGCACTCTGTGTGTTCCTGTTCACCGCGAGTGTTGCCGGAGCCCAGACTCCAGCCGCCACGATCGACGCGGAGGGCACCGCATGGCAGCCCCCCAACGTCACGGTTACGACCGGCGCCACAGTGCGCTGGACGTTCGCCGGCGAGACGGTGCCCCACAACCTCAAGTCGTCGAGCGCCAACTGGGACGTCGACACCCCGATCGACACCAACCAGGCAGCCTTCAACTACACGTTCGACACGCCCGGCGTCTACACGTTCCTGTGCGAGGTGCATCCGGCGACGATGACGGGCTCGGTCACGGTCGAGGCCCCCGGCACCGACCCGCTGGAGCGCGTGCTCGTCTTCTCGGAGACGGCCGGCTTCCGCCACACCTCGATCGACGAGGGCATCGCCGCGATCCAGGCGCTCGGCGCCGCCAACGACTTCGCGGTGGATGCGACCGAGGACTCGGCCCAGTTCACCACCACCAACCTGGCCCAGTACGACGCCGTCGTCTTCCTCTCGACGACCGGCGACGTCCTGACCGACGAGCAGCAGAGCGCCTTCGAGTCCTACATGCGCAACGGGGGCGGCTTCGTCGGCATCCACGCCGCGGCCGACACCGAGTACACGTGGCCGTGGTACGGCGAGATGATCGGCGGCTACTTCCGCAACCATCCGCCCGGCACGCCGACCGCGACCGTCAAGATCGAAGACCCTGACGAGCCGTCCACGGAGGGCCTGCCGGCCAGCTGGGTGCGGACGGACGAGTGGTACAACTACCAGTCGCCGACCAACCCGGTGGTGGGCGGCGGCGGGAACGACTACTCGCCCCGCACCAGCGGCGTCAAGGTCCTCGCGACGGTCGACGAGGCGACCTACGACGAGCAGGACGGGAACGCCACCGACGACGACCACCCGATCGCGTGGTGCTCGGACTTCGACGGCGGCAGCGTCTGGTACACGGGCATGGGCCACACCGAGGCTTCGTTCGGCACCGAGCCCGGCAACATCCGCCAGCACATCCTCGGCGGCCTGGAGACGGTGACCGGCGCGGCGGCGGCCGACTGCGGTCAGCCCCGCCAGTCCTCGCCGCAGCTCGACGACTTCGAGCTGATCACGATCGACGACGACACCGAGAGCCCGATGGAGATCGCCGTCGCCGACGACGGCCGCGTGTTCTACGTCGAGCGCATCACCGGCGAGCTCAACGTCTACAACCCGACGAACGGGCAGGTGACGACCGCGCTCCAGATCCCGGTCTCGAGCGTCCAGGAGAACGGGCTCATGGGCATCGCGCTCGACCCGAACTTCAACACGAACGGCCACCTGTACGTCACGTACACGCCGCCGCCGAACACGAACAACCAGACGCGCGTCTCGCGCTTCACGGTGGGGGCGAACAACACGATCGCCGCCAGCTCCGAGCAGGTGATCTTCACGTGGACCGCCCAGCGCGCCGAGTGCTGCCACTCCGGCGGCTCGCTCGCCTTCGGGCCCACCGGCGACCTGTACATCTCCACCGGCGACAACACGAACCCGTTCGCGTCCGACGGCTACGCGCCGATCGACGAGCGGCCGGGCCGCGAGTTCTGGGACGCCCAGCGCACCTCGGCCAACAGCAACAACCACAACGGCAAGGTCCTGCGGATCCATCCGCTGCCCGGCGCCACCGGCGTGCCGGGAATCGGGTCGACGTACTCGATCCCCCAGGACAACATGTTCGCTCCGGGCACGCCCAACACGCTGCCCGAGATCTTCGCGATGGGCTTCCGCAACCCGTTCCGGCTCACCGTCGATCCGCACACGGGCTGGGTGCTGCTCGGCAACTACGGCCCCGACGCCGGCTCCACCAACCCCACCCGCGGCCCGCAGGGCAGCGTCGAGTTCGAGGTCGTCAAGGGCCCGGGCTTCTACGGCTGGCCCTACTGCGTGCGCGACAACGTGCCGTACAACGACTACAACTTCGCCACCGGGGTGTCGGGCCCGAAGTTCGACTGCGCCAACCCGGTCAACACCTCGCCCAACAACACGGGCATCACGAACCTGCCGCCCGCCATCCCGGCGACGATGTGGATGGGGTACACCGAGCCGGACCCGCGGTTCCCGAACCTCGGCACCGGCGGCGCGCCGACCGGCGGCCCGCGCTACGACTTCGACCCGGCCCTCGACAACCCGGCCAAGTTCCCGGAGTACTACGACCGGCACTGGTTCATCGGCGAGTGGAACAACGGCTGGATCAAGACCGCCACGCTGGATGCCGCGGGCAACGGCACCGGCGTCTTCAACACGCCGTTCATGAACACGTTCCACCGGCCGCATGAGATCGAGTTCGGGCCGGACGGCTCGCTCTACCTCATCGACTGGGGCACCGGCTTCGGCGGCAACAACCTCGACTCGGGCATCTACCGGATCGACTACGTGGCCGGCGGGAGACGACCGATCGCCCGCGCGACGTCGAACGTCGACAGCGGGCCGACGCCGCTGACCGTCAACTTCTCGAGCGCAGGCTCGCAGGATCCCGACGGCGGCTCCCTGACCTACGCGTGGGACTTCGACGGCAACGGGACCACCGACTCCACGCAGGCCAACCCGACCCACACGTACAACACCGCGGGCACGTTCAACGCGACGCTGACCGTCACCGACCCCGACGGCCAGACCGGCTTCGACACGATCCCGATCACGGCCGGCAACACCCGGCCGACGGTCACCATCACCGTGCCCGAGGACGGCCAGTTCGCGGCGTTCGGGGACATCATCCCGTACGAGATCACCGTCACCGACCCTGAGGACGGCACGATCAACTGCGACCGCGTGACGCTCAGCATCCAGCTCGGGCACGACGACCACGCGCACGGCCTCGGCCAGCAGCAGGGCTGCTCCGGCACGTTCCGGACCCAGTCCGACGGCGGCCACGGCGCGAACGCGAACATCTTCACCTCGCTCGTCGCGACGTACACGGACAACGCGCAGGGCGCCGCGGGCGCGCTCACCGGGCGCGACGAGCTGATCCTCCAGCCGAAGCCCAAGCAGGCCGAGTTCTTCGCGACGACCGGCCGCGTCGCCGGCAGTCCCGCGGGCGGCGACCCCGGCGTCCAGAGGGAGGCGACGACCGACGTCGGCGGCGGCCAGAACATCGGCTTCATCGAGCGCGGCGACTACGTGTCGTACACGCCGGTGAACCTCGAGGAGCTGACCGGCATCCGCTTCCGCGTCGCGTCCGGCGGCGCCGGCGGCACGATCGAGGCGCGCCTCGACTCGCCCACCGGCCCGCTCGCGGGCTCGGTGGCGGTCGCCAACACCGGCGGCTGGCAGAACTGGACCAACGTCACGATGGCCCTGGCGACGCCGCCGGAGGGGACGCACGAGCTGTTCCTCGTGTTCACCCACCCGACCGACAACGGCGGCCTCTTCAACCTCAACCACTTCACCGCGCTCGGCAAGGGCGCGGCGAACAGCGCCGCCCCCGAGGTGACGGCGAGCGCCAACCCGTCGACCGGCGACGCGCCGCTGCAGGTCCAGTTCACCGGCACGGCGACCGATCCGGACGCCGCGGCCGGCGAGCAGCTGACCTACGAGTGGGACTTCGGCGTGGCCGGCACCACGACCGATACGTCGACCGAGCTCAGCCCGACATTCACCTACGAGCGGCCGGGCACCTACCTGGCGCGCTTCACGGCGACCGACCCGAACGGGGCGTCGTCGACCACGAGCGTCCAGGTCGAGGTCACGAGCTCGAGCGAGTGCCCGGAGAACAACGTCCGCAGCGACGAGTTCAACGGCGATTCGCTCGACACCAACCGCTGGCAGATCATCCGGCCGGACAACACGCGTCCGCCGACCGTCTCCGGCGGCAACCTCAACTTCCCGATCGACAACGGCTCGCTCTACGGGCCGGGCACGTCGGCCAGGAACATCATCGTCCAGCCGCTGCCCAGCGGCAGCGTGGAGGTGACGGCGAAGATCACCACCGAGCCGCTCACCGACAACTACCAGCAGGCAGGCCTGCGGGTCTACCAGGACGACAACAACTGGGCCTCGGTCCACATGATCTACGCGGGCGGCAACCGTGACTTCGAGTTCATCTACGAGAACAACGGCAACCCGCGCAACGAGGGCCTGGACAAGCTCGGCGGCATCCCGGCCGACGCTCCGCTGACCTACTGGGTCAAGCTGATCTCGGACGGCTCGACGCTGCGCGCCGAGTACAGCTACGACGGCGTCGACTTCGACCCGGTCGGCCGCACCGCGGACATCTCCGGCTGGGCGGCCCCGCAGATCGGGCCGGTGGCGCTGTCCGATCAGGCGCCGACCTACCCGGTCGCGCGCTTCGACTGGATCCGCTTCAACCCGGATTCGTCGACCGGCGGTGGCGGTGGCGGTGGCGGCGGCGGCTCGGAGACCGAGCTGTTCGCCGACCAGTTCGACGGCACCGACGTCGGGGCCGGCTGGGAGGTCGTGCGTCGCGACCAGGCGCTCACGGTGTCGGGCGGGGCGCTGCGCATGCCCGCCGCGACCGGCGACCTCTACGGCGCCGGCGGCAACGCGGCGAACCTGGTCGTGCGCCCCGCGCCGGCGTCCGGGCAGTGGACGGCGACCGCGAAGGTCAACTTCGAGGCGCTCGCCCAGTACCAGCAGGCGGGCATCATCGTCTACGGCGGCGACGACGACTACCTCAAGCTCGGCCGGATCGCCCATACGACGGCCGGGGACGAGAAGTTCGAGTACATCCACGAGGCCGGCGGCACGCCGGACAACGCGGCGGGCGACTCGACCGCGAACATCGCGGCCGACTTCCCGGACGACTACTGGGTGCAGCTGCGGTACGACGGGACCAACATGACCGGCTGGTACTCGTCCAACGGGTCGACGTGGACCCAGGTCGGACGCGCCTGGCCGCTGCCCGCGAACGCGCGGGTCGGCGTCTTCGCCTTCGGCAACCAGGCGACGTCCGCGGCGCCTGAGGCGGCGTTCGACTCCTTCCGGATCACGCAGCCGGGCGGGGCCGGCGGCCCCAGCTTCGACGACGAGTTCGACGGCTCGACGCTCGACTCCGAGCGCTGGAACGCCAGCGTCCGGCAGAACCAGAACGCGGCCGTGGACGGTGGCCAGCTGACCATCACCACCGAGCCGGGTGACATCTACACAGCCGACACCAATCCGCCGCCGAACAACTTCATCCTCCAGGACGCGTCGCACGCCGGCACGGACTGGGTGATCGAGACGAAGCTGTCCGGCACCATCAACGGCGGCTACGGCCAGGGCGGCCTGATCGCCTACGTCGACGGCGGGGACTACGTCAAGTTCGACGCGATCTCCGATGCCGGCAACACGCGGATCAACCGCCTCGAGCTGCGGTCGGAGGTCGGCGACGTCGTCCAGAACCCGCAGCCGAACGTGGACGTGCCGGTCGGCACGACCAACATCTGGCTGCGGCTGAGCAAGACGGGCACGACGTACGCCGGCGAGTACTCGTTCGACGGCGTGACGTTCACCGCGATCCCGGAGACGGTGGCGAACGCGATGGCGTCGCCGGACTTCGGCGTCTTCGCGTTCGGACCGCAGGCCGACGGCCAGGGCGACACCGTGTCGTTCGACTACTTCTGGCTGAACGGAAAGGACGCCGGCGGCGAGTGCGAGTGCGAGGTGACCGGGGGCGACGCGTTCGACGCCGCGACCCTCGACAAGCAGAAGTGGAACGCGATCGTCCGCGAGGACGCCAACCTGTACGCGCTGAACAACGGCTGGCTCGAGATGACGACCGTCAACGGCGACATCTACACCAACGGCAATCCGGCCTCGACGAGGAACTTCATCCTCCAGGAGCCCAGGTCCGCCGGCCAGGACTGGGTCATCGAGACCCACATCGACGCCGCGACCATCAGCGGCGGCTATGAGCAGGCCGGCCTGATGGTCCGCGCGGACGACGACAACTACATCAAGTTCGACATCATCTCCGACGACGGGCAGACGGTCCGCAACCGGCTCGAGCTGCGCTCCGAGATCAACGGGGCGATCCAGCAGCCGCAGCCGGCCGACCCGCTGGTCCCGAACAACGCGGCCGAGGTGTGGCTGCGGCTGACCAAGACCGGCACCAGCTACGCCGGCGAGTACTCGTTCGACGGGACCACGTGGACGCCGGTGAACATCCCGGTGACCAACCCGATGGTCGACCCGGCGTTCGGCATCTTCACGCTGGGCGTGAACAGCGGTGGCGGCCGTCCGCGGTTCGACTACTTCTCGGTCGACGGATCGACCGGCTGCGAGGAGCCCGAGCCGCAGAACCGCGCACCGGTCATCGACGCCGTGGGGGCGACCCCGTCCTCGGGCTTCGCCCCGTTGCAGACCGCGTTCTCGGTGACCGCGAGCGATCCCGACGCGGGCGACACGTTGACGTACGCGTGGGACTTCGACGGTGACGGCGTGACCGACTCGACCGATGAGGATCCGACGCATACGTACACGCAGCCCGGCGAGTACGAGGCCGAGGTGACCGTGTCCGACGGCGAGGCCCAGCGGTCGCGGACCGTGCCGGTCACCGTCTTCGGGCCCGACGACCCGGAGGCGCGGTTCCGCGTGCTGGTGTTCTCGAAGACCGCCGGCTTCCGGCACGACTCGATCGACGAGGGACATGCGGCGATCGAGCAGCTCGGGAACGAGCACGGCTTCCAGGTCGACCACACGGAGGACGCGACCGCCTTCCGTGACGCTGTCCTGAGCCGCTACGACGCGGTGGTGTTCCTGTCGACCACCGGCGACGTGCTCAACACCACGCAGCAGCGCGCGTTCGAGCGCTACATCCAGGCCGGCGGCGGCTACACCGGCATCCATGCGGCGGCCGACACCGAGTACGACTGGAACTGGTACGGCCACCTGGTGGGCGGCTACTTCCTCAGCCACCCGCCCGGGACGCCGGCCGCGTCGATCGACGTGGAGGACCGCACGGACCACACCACGCGCCATCTGCCGGCGCGCTGGGACCGCGTCGACGAGTGGTACAACTACCGCTCGCCCGACTACCAGGACCCGAACGTCCCGGACGGCGACTACAGCCCGCGCAACAGCGGGGTCCACGTGCTCGCCACGCTGGACGAGACCACGTACGAGGAGGGCGACGGCAACGATCCGGTGGCCGACGACCACCCGATCTCGTGGTGCCAGCGCTATGACGGCGGCCGCTCGTGGTACACGGGCATGGGCCACACCGCGGGGTCGTTCTCCGAGGACGACTACCTGCTCCACATCCTCGGCGGCATCGAGATCAGCGCCGGGGCGGTCGGCTCGGACGAGTGCGGGGTCCCGGAGCCCGGCAACGCCGCGCCGAAGGTCACGGCCAGTGGCGATCCGCGGACCGGCACCGCGCCGCTGACGGTGGCGTTCTCCGCCACCGGCACGGACGCGGACGGCGATCCGCTGGCGTACTCGTGGGAGTTCGGGGACGGCGCGACGTCGCTGCGGCAGAACCCGGACCACACGTACATGCAGGCCGGCACCTACATGGCGAAGGTGACGGTGAGGGACCCGGACGGCGCCACCGGCACGGCCGAGGTCGAGATCGTCGTCAACAACCCGCCGGGCAACCGGGCGCCGACCGTCGAGGCGGCCGGAGACCCGGTCGCCGGCAAGCCGCCGCTGACGGTGCAGTTCTCGGCGGCCGGGTCCGATCCGGACGGCGACGCGCTGACGTACGCGTGGGACTTCGGGGACGGCGCGAAGTCGTTCCTCCAGAACCCGAGCCACACCTACGCGACGGCCGGCACCTACACCGCGACGGTGACGGTGACCGACTCGCGAGGCGCCACCGCCAGCGACACGGTGGTGGTGACCGCGGGCAACCGCGCGCCGACGGTCGACCTGGTGGCAACGCCGGCATCCGGCACGGCGCCGCTGAACGTGACGTTCACGGCAACCGCCTCGGACCCGGACGGCGGCGCGCTGAGGTACTCGTTCGACTTCGGCGAGGGCAAGCCGACGAAGCCGGGCACGTCGCCGACCGCCACGCACCGGTACGGCAAGGCCGGCATCTACACGGCCACGGTGACCGTCACGGACGCGGACGGGGCGACAGCCACCGACACGGTGCAGGTCACGGTCACGAAGAAGTAGCCGGCGGCAACAGAGCCGTCAGGAAGGGGGCGCCGCGCAGGCGGCGCCCCCTTCGCCGTTCCTGGCTGAAAGGATGCGCCGCATGGCCTCAAGCAACGAGAACCTGACACCGCGCCCGGAGCACCGTTTCACGTTCGGTCTGTGGACGGTGGGCAATCCGGGGCGCGATCCGTTCGGTGGTCCGACGCGCGAGCCGGTCGACCCGGTCGACTCGGTCTACCGGCTGGCCGAGCTGGGCGCCTGGGGGATCAGCCTGCATGACGACGACCTGGTGCCGTGGGGTTCCAGCGCTGCCGAGCGCGACCGGATCGTGGCGCGCTTCAAGGCGGCGCTCGAGGAGACGGGGCTGGGCGTGGGCATGGCGACGACGAACCTGTTCGGCCATGCGGCGTTCAAGGACGGGGCCTTCACCTCCAACGACCGGCGGGTGCGCCGGGCGGCGATCGGCAAGGCGATGCGCGCGATCGACCTCGGAGCCGAGCTGGGCGGCGAGGTGTTCGTGTGCTGGGGCGGGCGCGAGGGGACCGAGGTCGGCGTGGCCAAGGACCCGCGTGATGCCCTCGAGCGCTACCGCGAGGCGCTCAACGCGCTCGTGGACTACAGCGAGTCGCAGGGTTACGGGTTCCGCTTCGCGCTCGAGCCCAAGCCCAACGAGCCGCGCGGGGACATCTTCCTGCCGACCGTCGGTCACGCCCTGCACCTGATCTCCACGCTCGACCGCCCGGAGCTGGTGGGCGTCAACCCCGAGGTCGCGCACGAGACGATGGCCGGGCTGTCCTTCCATCACGCGGTCGGTCAGGCGTTGTGGGCGGGCAAGCTGTTCCACATCGACCTCAACGGCCAGGACGTCGGGCGCTATGACCAGGACTTCCGGTTCGGGGCGGAGGATCTCAAGGAGGCGTTCCTGCTCGTGCGGCTTTTGGAGAACGCGGGCTACAGCGGGCCGCGGCACTTCGACGCGCACGCGTACCGCAACGAGAACGCCGAGGGGGTGTGGGACTTCGCCGAGGGCTGCATGCGCACCTACCTCGCGCTGGCCGAGCGCGCGCGGCGCTTCGACGAGCTGCCCGAGGTCAAGGAGGCGCTCGAGGCCGCGTCGGCGCCGGAGCTGGCCCGCGCGTCGGTGGAGGGCGACGATCCGGAGACGCTCAAGCGCGAGTCCGAGCAGCTGGACGCGCTGGCCGAGCGCGGCTACTACAACGAGAAGCTCGACCAGCTCCTCGTCGAGGTTCTCCTAGGCGTCCGTCTAGGCGGCGGCCGCCCGGCGGTCGAGCTCGAACCAGACCAGCGTCGTGTCGTCGGAGTCGACGCCCCAGCGGTCGGCCAGCTCGGCGACGAGGTAGAGGCCCCAGCCGGAGGGCCGCACGGGGTCGGGCGACGGGGCCCTCGGCACGAAGCCGCCGCCGGGGTCGTGGACCTCGACGCGCAGCGCGTGGTCGGCCAGCTCGATGACGAGGACGATGACGTCGCTCTCGTCGAGGTTGGCGTGGCGGACGGCGTTCGTCACGAGCTCGGAGACGAGCAGCTGCACGTCGCGCAGCCGGTTCGCCGAGATCTCGCCCGCGAGGCGGTCGAGCGCGTGGCGCGCCTCGGAGGCGGCCTCCGGGGCGACGGCGAGCTCGCGCTCGAGCCTCACGCGACGTCCTCCGGGTCGTCCACGAAGTCGAGCCGCTCGCTCATGCGCGTGATCTCGAAGACGCGGTGCACGGTCTCGTCGCCGCGCACGATCGCGAAGCGGCGCCCCGCCTCGCGCGCCCTCATGTCCGCCACCACGACGAGCCGCAGCCCGCTCGAGTCCATGAACTCGAGGCCGCGCATGTCGAGCACGAGGGCGCCGAGCTCGGGATCGGCGGCCAGGCGGTCGAGCTCCGCCTCGAGCACGGCGGCCCCGGAGAGGTCGAGCTCGCCACGGGTCGCACGATCGCCACCGTCCCGTTCCGCGTCGTCTCGTACTTGAGCTTGGGCATCGCCGGCGGAAGCCTAAACCTCCGGACCGCGGGAAGACTGTGCGCCACATGACACGGCTCATGCGATCGGACTGCTCCGAGCCCGGGATCTCGCGCCGCCGGCGCGGGCGTGGCTTCGAGTACCGCGACGACGAGGGCCGCCGGATCACCGACCCGGAGGACCTCGCGCGGATCCGCGAGCTCGGCATCCCGCCCGCATGGGAGGACGTCTGGATCTGCCCGAACCCGCGTGGCCACCTGCAGGCGACCGGCGCCGACGCCGCCGGCCGCAAGCAGTACCTCTACCACGACGCGTGGCGCACGCGGCGCGACGCCGAGAAGTTCGAGGACATGGTGCGCTTCGCGCGCGCGCTGCCCGACCTGCGCGAGCGCGTGGAGGCCGACCTCGAGGGCGACGCGCTGACGCGCGAGCGCGTGCTCGCCTGCGCCGTGCGGCTGCTCGACCGCGGCTTCTTCCGCATCGGCTCCGAGCAGTACGCGGTCCAGAACGCCTCCTACGGCCTGGCCACCATGCGCAAGGACCACGTGTCCATCGCCGACGGCGGCGAGATGGTCTTCGACTACCCGGCCAAGAGCGGCGTGCGGCGGGTGCAGGCGATCGTCGACCCGCGGTCGCTGAAGATCGTGACGGCGCTGCGCCGCCGGCGCGGCGGCGGCGACGAGCTGCTGGCCTTCAAGGACGGGCGACGCTGGCGCGACGTCCGGTCGGAGGACATCAACGCCTACCTCAAGGAGGCGACCGGCGACGACTTCTCGGCCAAGGACTTCCGCACCTGGAACGCGACGGTGCTGGCCGCCGTCGCGCTCTCGGTGGCCGGCGAGGTCGCGGGCTCGAAGACCGGCCGCAAGCGCGCCATCACGCGTGCCATCAAGGAGGTCGCGCACTACCTCGGCAACACGCCGGCGGTCTGCCGCGCGTCGTACATCGACCCGCGCGTCTTCGACGCCTACCAGGCGGGCCTGGTGATCGGCCGGCCGCTGCACGAGGCGGCCGAGGTGGAGGAGGGCGAGCTGCTCATCCACCAGCGGGAGATCGAGGAGGCGGTGCTCGACCTGCTCAACGAGCGCGAGCGCTCGCGCGCGCTCGAGAAAGTGGCGGCCTAGGGGGTGCCCAACGGGACGTCGCTCTACACGGAATGGCCCGTTGGGCGGGGCCCCCGCTGACTGACCTCTGGACCGTCGGGTAGCGGCGGCGGCGGGTCGTCGGGCGGCGGCGTGACCGGCGGCTCGGCGGGCGTCGCCGGGGCCTCGCGGTCGGGCGTCGGGTCGGCCGGCGTGACGGGCTCGTCGGGGACGACCGGGCCGACGGGATCGTTCGGCGTCGCCGGGATCTCCATCTCAGCCGCCCGTCCCGTACGCGTAGAGGCGCTCGAGCGAGCTGCGGATGATGCGCGAGACGTGCATCTGCGAGCAGCCGACCCGCTCGGCGATCTCCGACTGCAGCAGGTCCTCCTGGAAGCGCAGGCGCAGGATCTCGCGCGCGCGCTCGTCGAGGATGTTGGTCATCCTCTCGATCGTGACGCCGGCCTCGACGCGCTCGAACTCGGGGTCCTCGTCGCCGAGCAGGTCGCCGGCGCTGGCCGACGCGCCCTCCTCCTCGTGCACCGGCGCGTCGAGCGAGCGGACCGAGCGGCCTTCGGTGGCCTGGAGCGCCTCGACGACCTCCTCGGGGGAGCGGTCGAGCCGCGCGGCGATGTCGGCGACGGTGGGGGAGCGGCCGAGCTCGCCCCACAGCGTCTCGCGGGCCTCCTCGACGGACAGGCAGAGCTCCTGGAGGTCGCGCGCAGGGCGCACGTCCCACGTCGCGTCGCGGAAGTAGCGCCGCAGCTCGCCGAGGATGGTCGGGACGGCGTAGCTCGAGAAGGCCAGCCCGCGCTCCGGGTCCCAGCGGTCGACCGCCTTCACGAGGCCGACGGACGCGACCTGCACGAGGTCGTCGAGCGGCTCGGACGCGCGCCGGTAGCGCAGCGCCAGGCTGCGGGCCAGGGGCATGTAGCGCTCGATGAGCTCGTCGCGGGCGCCGGCGTCGCCGCGCTGGTGACGCCGCATCAATCGCTGGTCGTCGCGCTGGCGCCGCGCCCGCTCCCCGGCTGGCCGAGCGGTTCCCGCTGGCCGCTCGGCAACAAGAGTCTTGGTCATTGTCGATTACGCCTACCCCGGGCGCGAGCGGCGCCCCGCACGACGATGTCCGTTTCCGAACGTCGCCCTTCTCAGGCGCCCTTCGCGGAGGAAGCGCAGCGTGTCGTCGAGCGCCGCGGTCAGGGCCCGGTGGCGCTCGGCGAGGGCCGTCATCGACGCAACGGCCACTACGGTCAGATCGAGATCGCGTCACGCATGGTCGCCTCCGGGCGGCGGATACTGGAACCGCCGTGGGAAGCGTGGCGACGATCAGCCGCAGTACCGCGGAGCGTCGCGAGGACGAAGGCGCGCTGTGGCGGCGCGCGGCCGAGGGCGACCACGAGGCGCGCGACCGGCTCGTCGAGCGCTACATGCGCCTCGCCTTCATGCTCGCGCGCCGGTACGCGCGCACGAGCGAGCCGCTCGAGGATCTCGAGCAGGTGGCGTGCGTCGGCCTCGTGAATGCGGTCGACCGCTTCGACCCCGAGCGCGGCACGACGTTCAGCACCTTCGCCGTGCCGACCATCCTCGGCGAGCTCCGGCGCCACTTCCGCGACCGCACGTGGTCGGTCCGCGTCCCGCGCGACGTGCGCGACGCGGCGACGGCGGTCGAGCGCATGAGCGAGGCGCTCGCCGCCGAGCTCGGGCGCAGCCCTTCCGCGACGGAGGTGGCCGCGGCGACCGGGCTGGCGGACGAGCAGGTCGTGGAGGCGCGCGAGGCGGCGCTCGCCTATCGCTGCGACTCGCTCGACCGGCCGCTGCACGTCGACGAGGAGGACGGCGCCGCCCACGCTCGGCGACCGGATCGGCGCCGGCGACGACGCGCTCGAGCGCGCGGAGGACAGCATCCTCGTCGAGCAGCTCGCCGCCGCTTCTCTGAGCGAGCGCGACCGCGAGGTGCTCCGCCTGCGCTTCGAGGAGGACCTCCTGCAGCGCGAGATCGCCGCCCGCGTGGGCGTCTCCCAGATGCAGGTCTCGCGCATCCTCCGCGACTCCGTCCGCCGGCTCCAGCTGGTGGCGAGGTCGGGGGTGCCCAACGGGACATCGCTCTCAACGGAATGGCCCGGGGGCCGCACGTCGGTGCAAAGCGGTTGTACGGCACCGCCGAGCCGGGTGCCATCGACCTATCGCGGTTCTGACCCTAAGACACGGTTAGAATCGCACCCGTGAGGAAGGAGGCCGACTCGGGACCGCCGCCGGGCGAGCTTCGCTGCGAGATCGTGGGCAATAGCCAGACGGCCTGGGTCCGGCCGTTCGGCGAGCTGGACCTCGACAGCGTCCATCGGGTCGAAGCCGCCCTCGAGGAGCTGCGCGCGGACGCCTGTCCCGTGGTCGTGCTCGACCTGCGCGGCCTCACGTTCATGGACTCGACGGGCCTCCGCCTCGTCATCCGCTGGGACACCGCGGCCCAGGAGGACGGCTTCCGCTTCGCCATCGTGCCGGGTGAGGACGTCGTGCAGCGCGTCTTCCGCCTGACTGGTATGGACGGCCATCTGACCGTCGCCGAGCCGCCGCCGGATTCCTAGTCGGCTCCCCGGTCACAGGCGTAGGCTCCCCCTGATGGAGCCCGAGCTCGGGCTGTCCCACGTCGTCGGCGCGGTCGATGCGGTGCTCCCGGCGGGTGAGATCGAGCCGGCGCTCGCCCGCCTGACCGGGGTCGCCCCGGCGATACGATCGCCTTCGGCGTTCACGTGTCCGGAGAGGCTCGAGGAGCGCGCCGAGTAATGCGGCCGGCTGGTCGGGTCGTACCCGGTCAGTTCCCAGACCGTAGCGCGTTTTTGCGGCTATGGTCAGAGGGCAGACGGGCACGCTCGGGGCGATGGACATATTCGCCGTCGAGGCCGACGTTCCCGGAGGGCCTCACGCCGCGTCACGTGCCAGGCGCCTGATCCGTGAGGAGTTGAGCGGCCGGATCCCGGACGAGGTCATGCCCGATCTCGAGCTCCTGCTCACGGAGCTCGTGGCGAACGGGGTCCGTCACGGCGGCGCGGGCGTCGACTCGGCGCTCCACCTCTCGCTCGAGAGCCGGCCGCCGGCCCTGTACGTCGAGGTGATCAACCCCGATCACGACGGCGTCGTGGGCAAGCGCACGCCGGACCTGGATGGCGGCGGCGGGCTCGGTCTCCACATCGTCGAGCGGCTCGCCGCCCGCTGGGGCGTGAGGCACGAGCCGCGCACCGCCGTGTGGTTCGAGCTCGACTGCGCGCGCAACGGCCTCGTCTAGTCTGCCGCCGGTGCCCCCCGCCAAGCGCGTCGAGGTCGAGATCGACGGCCGCACGCTGTCCCTGTCCAACCTCGACAAGCTCATGTACCCCCAGGCGGGCTTCACCAAGGGCCACGTCATCGACTACTACACGCGCGTCTCGCCGGCGCTGCTGGCACACCTGCGCGGCCGGCCGCTGACGCTGAAGCGCTATCCCGACGGCGTGGAGGGGCCGCACTTCTACGAGAAGCAGTGCCCGTCGCACCGGCCGTCGTGGGTGCGCACCGCGGCGGCCGACTCCAGCCGCGCCCGGGGCGGGAAGATCGACTTCTGCCTCGCCGACGACCTGCCGACGTTGGTGTGGCTGGCGAACCTGGCTGATCTGGAGCTGCACACGTCCCTGGCGCGGGCCGCGGACTACGCGCGGCCGACGGTGGTCGCCTTCGACCTCGACCCGGGCGCCCCGGCCACGATCGTCGAGTGCGCCGAGGTCGCGCTCGACCTGCGGCTGATCTTCGAGCACCTCGGCATGGAGGCGTTCCCGAAGACCTCGGGCTCGAAGGGGATGCAGGTGTACGTCCCGCTCAATGCTGACGGTGTGACCTACGGCGAGACGAGCGCGTTCGCGCAGGGGCTCGCCCAGCTGCTCGAGCGGCGGCACCCGAAGGGCGTCGTGTCGGAGATGACCAAGTCGCTGCGCAAGGGGCGGGTGTTCGTCGACTGGAGCCAGAACTCGCGCCACAAGACCACGGTGTGCGTGTACTCCTTGCGGGCGCTGCCGGAGCCGACGGTGTCGACGCCGCTGCGGTGGGAGGAGGTCGAGGCCGTCACCGAGTCGCGCGATCCCGACGACGTCGTCTTCACCGCGCCCGAGGTCATCGAGCGCGTGGCGGAGCACGGCGACCTCTTCGGGCCGGTCGCCGAGCTTCGGCAGCAGCTTCCGAGCGCGCTGTAGCTCAACCCCGCTGGTTTCGGCCGCGCGGTTCACGAACCCCGGCATTGAGGGAGGTGGAACGGGCGGTGCCGGAATCCGGTGTGCTGAGAAGTGTCGCCTATGCGGTAGCTGGTTAGCACACGTGAAACCGGTGCATCGGACCCGCCTCCCTCAATGCCGCAGTTGCCGTCCGCCGGCGCCCGGCGGCCGGTCTGCTCCACGACCTCGAGCGTCGTCGCGGCGCCGGCTGAGGCGCGGATGCGCTTTCATGCGCTCATGGACCTCGAAGAGCGGACCCTCGACGACACGCTCGAACGCACGTGCGCGATCTGCGGCGCCAAGCTGACCGGGCTCGAGATCGAGGCCGCCCGCGAGGCGGGCGGCCCCTTCCTGTGCAGCGTCCACGCGGCGGAGGAGCTGCCGGCGGAGGACGTCGCCGACGAGACCCCCGGCGAGCCGGACTAAGCCTGGATCTCAGGCTAAGCCCGCTCGCGAACGAAGGCCCGGGCGGCGGAGGCGATCGCCTCGGCGTCGATGCCGGCCGCGTGCAGCAGCTCCTCGGGCGTGCCGGACACCGGCATCTCGCGCACGGCCAGCTTCGTCACCCGCGGCCGGTCGTCGGCGTCGGCCAGCGCATCGAGCACGGCGTCGCCGAGCCCGCCCTCGGGCCAGTGGTCCTCGACCGTGACGATCGCGCCGCAGTCGCGCGCCGCGTCGCGCACGGCCTCGGCGTCGAGCGGCTTGATCGAGTAGCAGTCGAGCACGCGCGCGCGGATGCCGTCGCCCTCGAGCGTCTCGGCGGCGCGCACGGCCTCGTCGAGCGTGATGCCGCAGGCGACGATCGCCACGTCGTCGCCCTCGTGGGCGACCCGGCTGCCGCCGATCCGCACGTCCTCGTCCTTCGGCGTGCGCACCGGCGTCTTGCCGCGCAGCGTGCGCAGGAACGAGATGCCCGGCTGGTCGGCCATCGCGGCCACCAGCGCCGAGGTCTGGTTCGCGTCGCTGGGGTGCAGCACGGTCGAGCCGTGGACGGCCCGGAACGCGGCGATGTCCTCGAGCGCCATCTGCGACGGCCCGTCCTCGCCGATCGACACGCCGGCGTGCGAGCCGCTCAGCCGGATGTTCGCGCGCGAGATCGCCGCCATGCGGACGAAGTCGTAGGCGCGCGCGAGGAACGCGGCGAACGTCGAGGCGAACGGCACCCAGCCGCGCACCTGGAAGCCGACCGCGGCCGCCACCAGCTGCTGCTCGGCGATGAACATCTCGAAGTAGCGGTCCTCGTGGGCGGCGCGGAAGTCCTCCGAGTGGGTCGAGTTGGAGACCTCGCCGTCGAGCGCCACGACGTCGCCGCGGATCGAGCCGAGCGCGGTCAGCGCCTCGCCGTACGCCTTGCGGGTCGCGACCTCGTCGCCGAGCTCCCACGTCGGGAGCTCGCCGCCGCGGGGTCTCGAACTCGTGGCGCGTGCCGCCGGCCGGCTCGGCGAGCTCCACGCGCAGGTCGCGCTCGCCGCCGAGCTCCTCGATCGCCGCCTCGGGGTCGTCGAGCGGCTTGCCGTGCTTGCCCGGCTGGTCCTCGACGGCCTTCACGCCGCGGCCCTTCATGCGTGCGGGCGACGATCGCGGTCGGGCGCTCGCGGATCGACTCCGCCTCGGCGTAGGCGCGCTCGATCTCGTCGACGTCGTGGCCGTCGACGGCGATCGCGTGCCAGCCGAACGCCTGCAGGCGCTGGACGTAGGCGTCGAGGTCCCAGCCCAGCATCGTCTCGCGCGTCTGGCCGAGCCGGTTGACGTCGATGATCGCGACGAGGTTGTCGAGGCCCTCCCAGCCGGCGTGCTGGATCGCCTCCCACATCGAGCCCTCGGCCATCTCGGAGTCGCCGCACAGGCACCAGACGCGGTAGGGCAGGCGGTCGAGCCGCTTGGCGGACAGCGCCACGCCGGCGGCGATCGGCAGACCCTGGCCGAGCGAGCCGGTGGCCACGTCGGTCGGCGGGATCCGCGGGGTGGGATGGCCCTCGAGCCGCGAGCCGAGCTTCCGGAAGGTCAGCAGCTCCTCGTCGTCGAGCCGCCCCGTCGCCTTGAGCATCGCGTAGTAGAGCGGCGAGGCATGGCCCTTGGAGAAGATCAGGTGGTCGTCGGCCCGCAGGTGGCCGTCGACGAGGACGGCGATCAGGTCGGCCGCCGACATCGACGAGGTGGGGTGGCCGGAGCCGGCGGCGGCGCTGGCGCGGACCGAGTCCACGCGCAGCTGCTGGCCCAGCTCCCGCCGGAACTCGGTCCGCTCGCCCATCTCAGGCGGCGACGAGCTGGTCGCGCTTGGCCTCGAGGTCGGCGAACAGCTCGCGGAACGACTTGGCGAACTTCTCCACGCCCTCGCGCTCGAGCGTCT
Source organism: uncultured Solirubrobacteraceae bacterium (assembly GCA_963844405.1). GTDB lineage: Bacteria > Actinomycetota > Thermoleophilia > Solirubrobacterales > Solirubrobacteraceae > DASSUW01. The sequence goes on from CAWJNZ010000003.1 coordinate 380,850, forward strand.
GCACGACGTCCTCGTAGTCGACGCCCGCCTCGGCGAACAGCTCGAGCGTGCGGCGCGCGCCCTCGATGTCGCGGTCGAGCGTGCGCTCGACCGCGCCGTGGTCCTGGAACGGCCTCGACGGTCTCGCGCGGCATCGTGTTGACGGTGTCGGGGCCGATCAGCTCCTCGACGTAGATGACGTCGCGGTACTCGGGGTTCTTGGTCGAGGTCGAGGCCCACAGGCAGCGCTGCGGCGTGGCGCCGGCCGCGGCGAGCTTCTCCCACTCCTCGCCGGCGAAGAGCTCGTTGTAGGTCTCGTAGGCGAGCTTGGCGTTGGCGATCGCGAGCTTGCCCTTCAGCTCGTCGTGGCCGCCGATCTCGTCGAGCCGCCGGTCGGCCTCGGTGTCGACGCGCGCAGACGAAGAACGACGCCACGGAGGCGATCGTCGACGGCGTCGCCGCCGCCGTCGACGAGCCGCTGCAGCCCGCGGATGTACGCCTCGGCGACCTCGCGGTGGCGCTGGAGCGAGAAGATCAGCGTGACGTTGACGGGGATGCCGGCGGCGATCGTCTCCTCGATCGCGGGCAGGCCCTCGGGCGTGGCGGGGATCTTGATCAGCAGGTTCGGGCGCTCGACGAGGGCGTGCAGGCGCTTGGCCTCGGCGATCGTGCCCTGCGTCTCGTGGGCGAGGTTGGGGTCGACCTCGAGCGAGACCCAGCCGTCCTTGCCGTTGCCCTCGTCCCACACGGGGCGCAGGACGTCGCAGGCGGCGCGGATGTCGTCGCGCGCGAGCGCGATGAAGATCTCCTTCGGCTCGGACTCGGTGGCCGAGAGCTCCTTGATCTGCTCGTCGTAGGCGTCGCCCTCGGCGATCGCGCCCTGGAAGATCGTCGGGTTGGACGTCACGCCGACGACGCCGTCGCTCGACCAGGCCGGCGAGGTCGCCGTCATGGACGAACCGGCGCGACAGGAAGTCGATCCAGACGCTCTGGCCTTGCTCTGCGAGCTGCTTCAGCGGGGTCATGGCTCTCCTGGGGTCGGGGGGTGCCCCTCACATGAAACCGTGCCCAGCCCAGCGGCGGCGTGAAACGCCGGGGGACGTCGTGGCGGCGACGTCGTGGCGGGCGAGCGGGCGCTGGCCGGGCGCTAGCGCGGGCGCCCGGCCAGCTCGCGAAGCCAGGCAGCTACGGCCTGCTCGTCACGACGCGCCTCGCGCTGGCGCGCCGCCCGTGCCTGGCTGGCGGTGATGGTGTTCGCGGCCGGGGGACGCCCCGGACGCGCGAAGCGGCTCGAGGCCGCGGCTGGCCTTCCCCGTGAGCGGCTGGCGACCAGTCCGCTCGGCGTCATAAGCCAGCGACATCGCGGGGCACATTACTCCCCGACCGTCGACCCGTCCACTCCAATGTGTCCACCGAACAAACCCGACTTGGACCTATGGTCCACATTTCCGCGTGGAAAACGTTGTCCTCCGGCGAAATGACGTTCGACCGGTGAGCGATCGCGGCGTTCGAAATCTGTTTGGCAGCTGACGGTCAGGCCGCCGGGACCTGCGTTGGCGCGAGAGGGTCAGGCCGCCAGCACGGCGGCCGGGACCAGGGCGTACTCGAGGAAGAAGAGCGCCCAGACGCGCAGGTAGAACCCGGTGAACGCCGCGGGGTCCGCCGGATCGGCGCGCCGCGCCCAGACCACCAGCAGCGCGAGCGCGACCGCGTGGCCGGCGGCCAGCACGACGCCCGTCGGCGTCGTCGACCAGCAGCGGTCCGAGCAGCGCCATCCCGGCGTAGGCGATCACGAGCGCGGCGAGGCCGAGCCGGAACGCCCGGCGCGGGCCGAGCCGGACGGTGAAGGTGGCGATCCGGAAGCGCCGGTCGCCCTCGCATGTCCGGCACGTCCTTGAGCACCGCGATGGCGAACGAGAACGGCAGCACGAACAGCGTCAGCGCCCACACCGAGTCGGGGATGACGAGCGCGCCGCCGAAGGCGAGGCTGAAGTGCCCGTACATGCCGAGGTTGACGGCGATCGACCGCACGCCGGAGATGCATAGCGACGCGACGACCGGGTAGCGCTTGAGGCGCACCGGCGGCAGCGAGTACGCGGCGCCGACGGCCAGCGCCGCCGACCACCGCCGCGGTCTCGACAACGCCCTGCGTCAGCGCGAGCACGACCGGCAGCACGGCGGCGACCGTCACGATCCGCCACGCGCCCTCGCGCGTCAGCTCGCCGGCCGCGAACGGCAGGTGCGGCTTGTTCACCCGGTCGATCTCGACGTCCGTGAGCTGGTTGACGCCGACGATCGCGACGTTGACCCCGGCGCCGGCCACCATCACCCAGAACAGGTGGTCGAGGCCCCCGCCGGGCAGCTGGGCGACGGCGATCAGGTACAGCCCGGTCGCGCTGATGAAGGTGCCGAGGAGCGTGTGCGGGCGCGAGAACCGCCACAGCACCCCCAGCGCGCCGGTACGGCCGACGACGGCGGCATGGCTCGTCACCGGCGCCCCCGCAGCTTCATCGCCAGCGCGATCGGCACGAAGGCCAGCCCGGCGAGCGAGCCGACGGCGAAGCGCGCCGCGGCGCGCAGACGGCCGGCGAGCGTGAGGGGCGCGCCCAGCCGCTCGGCGGGCGAGGGCAGCGCGAGCGGCGAACGGCCCGCGCGAGCCGTGCCGCTGACGGCGACGGCGTAGGGCACCCGCGTGTCGCGGTACCAGTCCGGCGCGACCGGCACCACCTCGACGTCCTCGAAGCCGGCCCGCTCGAACCACGTCCGGTAGTCGGCGACGGTCGGGAACAGCATCCACAGGTCGGCGAGCGCTCGCACCAGGCGGCCCGCCGGCCGCACCGGCCCGATCACGACGCCGACCCCGCCGGCCCGCAGCACGCGATAGGCCTCGGCGATCCCGCGCTGCGGGTCCGGCCAGTACTCGATGCTTCCGGCCGACACGTAGCGGTCGAAGGCGTCGTCCCCGAACGGCAGCGCCTCGGCGTCGCCCAGCAGCCGCCGCACGCCGGCCAGCGCGGGGCGGCGGCCGGCGCGCGCGAGCTGGTGCGGGCTCTGGTCGAGCATCGTCACGCGCGCCGGATCGACGTGCTCCACGATCGCCTCGGTCGTGAAGCCCGTGCCGGCACCCGCGTCGAGCGTCTCGAGGTCGGGCCGGTCGAGCCGCGCCGCCCGCAGCGCCCGCGAGCGCATCTGCCTCGTCCAGAACAGCGGGTTGACCCAGTCGTCGTAGCCGAGCGAGAGGACCCGGTAGAACCAGTAGGCCTCACGCTTGTGCTGGATCAGCCGCATGCGAGCCGCCGAAGATACCCCCGCCTCGGACGCCTGGCTCCCCGAGCCGGTCGTCCGCACCCACCACCGCCGGACCGTCCCATCACCCCCGGACGCGCTCTGGCGCGCCGCCAACGGCGTCCGGCTGTCGGACACCCGCACGCTCGGCCGGCTCGTCCGCTGGCGGATCCCCGACCTCGACGGCCGCCTGACCTACGGCGAGCTCTTCCGCTCGTACCCCTTCACGGTCCTCGACGAGGGCGAGCACCACCTGCTCGCCGGCCTCTGCGGCCGGATCTGGACGCTCGCCCGCGACTACCCGCGGCTCACGGGCCCGGACGACTTCGCGCAATGGGACGAGCCCGGCACCGTCCGCGTGCTGTTCGGCCACTGGGTCGAGTCCGACGACGACGGCGGCAGCGCGCTGATCAGCGAGGCGCGCGTGGAGCCCGTCGACCGCACGGCGAGCCTGCGGCTGCGCACGCTCTGGAAGGTGATCGGGCCGTTCGAGCGGCTCGTCGGCGCCGAGGCGATCGCGCGCGCTACCGAGAGATCTCGGCGAACCTGACCGGCACGCCGAAGCGCTCCTCGGCGTCGGCCAGGCCCTCGTCCTCGAGATAGTCCTTCGAGCCGGCGTGGCGGAAGATGACGATCCGGTCGGCGGGAAACGTGGCCAGCGCGTCCTGGATCGCCACGGCGGGCTTGCTCTCGCCGGTGTCGCCGGCGGCGTCGACGCCGGCCTCCTCCAGCCGCTCGACGGTCTCCTCCTGCGCGACCTCGGCCTCGTGGATGGCCTCGTCGGCGTCCGACATCCAGAAGGCGAGCTTCGACTGATGGGTGGCGGGCGAGATGACGAGCACCTCGGCGTCCTCGACGTCCTCGCCGAGCGTCGCCCGCAGCAGGGCGGCGTCGACCGGCTCCGGCGTGACCACGAGCAGCTTCACGTCGCTGCCGCTACCCCGGCCATGCCGGAGGCAAACGGCTCGCGGTCGCCCGGCACGCGGGCCACCAGCACGGCCACGTCGTCGCGCGCCACGCCGCCCTGGGCCTCCAGCGCGTCGCGCTCGACCGCTTCGGCGATGGCCGCCGCGCCGTCCCCGGCGCAGCCGGCGAGGAGCGCGAGCAGGCGGCCCGGGCCGGACGCCCGGTCGGCGGCCGTCGCCTCGGTCACGCCGTCGGTCACGAGCACGAAGGCGTCGCCCGGCCCGAGCTCGACCGCCTGCTCCGTGATCTCGGGGTCCTCGAGGATGCCGAGCAGCGTGCCGGGCCGAGCCTACGGTCTCGACGGTCCCGTCGGTGCGGACGACCAGCGGCAGCGGGTGGCCGCCGCTGGCGACGCACACGGACACGCCGTCGTCGCGCGGCGCGAGCGAGGCGTACAGCACCGTGCAGAAGCGGTAGCCGAGCCGTTCGCGCAGGAGCGCCTCGTTGAGCTCGGTCAGGACCGCCTGCGGGCGCCGCGAGGAAGCCGTTCCCCCCCGGCCCGCGGCGCGCAGCGTGTAGCGCGCGAGCGCGGTCAGCGTCGCCGCCTCGGCGCCCTTGCCGCAGACGTCGCCGATGACCAGCGCCCACTCGTCGTCGCCGATGGCGAAGCAGTCGTAGAAGTCGCCGCCGACCTCGTTGCCCTCGCCCGCGGCCACGTAGCGGGCGGCGAGCTCGACGCCGGGGACCTGCGGCAGCGCGCCGGGCAGCAGCGACTGCTGGAGCGTCCGCGCGACCTGGTCGCGCTCCTCGTAGAGCCGCGCGTTGTCGAGCGCGAGCGCAGCGCGGCGGCCGAGGTCCTCGAACAGCGCGAGCGCGTCCTCGTCGCTGTCGGCCGCCAGGTCGTCGAAGCCCGCGATCAGGACGCCGTGGGCGCGTCCACGCGCGCGCAGCGGGACGATCACCGAGCGCGCGGTGCCGAGCCCGGCGGGCGTGGCCGTCACCTGCGCGGGCGCCCGCATGAGGGCGGCCGCGACATCCTCGACCTGCTCGCGCGACACCACCGCGTTGATCTCCGCCTCTCGCGCCTCGTCGCGCGCCACCGCGACGAAGCCGCCGTCGTCGAGCAGGATCACGCAGGTGTCGGCGGCGTCGCGCACGCACAGCCGCGCGACGCGGCGCATCGTGAGCTCCTCGTCCAGCGAGCGGTCGAACAGCTCGCTGGCCTCGGCGAGCAGGGCGGCGCGGGCGAGCAGTCGCTCGCGCTCGGCCTCCGCGCGACGCCGCGCGCTGACGTCGCGCACGACGACCACGAGCTGCCGGCCGCCCTCGACCTCGAGCGGCGTCCCGCCCACCTCGATGTCGACCGAGCCGCCGTCGCGCCGCCGCAGCGTCAGCGGCTGGCCGGGCGTGACCGCGCCTTCGTCGATCCGCCGCAGCACGCGCCGGCGCAGCTCCTGCTGGTCGTACTTGGGCACGAGGTCGAGCAGGGTCTCGAGCGCCGCGAGCTCCGGGAACGTGTAGCCGCTGAGCTGCTCGAAGGCGGGGTTGGCGTAGACGCAGCGGCCGTCGGGCTCGAGCACCACGAGGCCCTCGCCGGCGTCCGAGAGCGCGGCCAGCAGCGCCTCGTAGCGGTCGGTCTGCTCGCGCAGGGCGCGTTCCGCGGCGCGCCGCTCGGTCACGTCGATGAGGACGACGCCGACGGCGGCCGGCGGCACCGGCCAGTAGGAGGCGACCCAGCGGCGGCCGGCACGGCTCAGCTCGAGCTCGCTGAGCGGCTCGCCCGTGCGGGCGACGCGCGCGGCGTCCTGGTGCACGTCGGGCAGGTCGGGCAGCAGCTCGGCGATCGTGCGACCCGCGTGCTCGGCCGCGGAGACGCCGCTGAGCGCGGCGAAGCGATCGTTGACGCGGGCGAAGCGGAGGTCGCGGTCGAGCAGCGCGACGCCGAGCGGCGCGTGCTCGAAGCCCACCGCGAGCAGCCCGAGCGCCTCGCCGAGCTCGGCGTTGGCGCGCTGCAGGCGCGTGCGCAGGGCGGCGATCCCGACGGCGATCGCCGAGCCGGCGGCCACGGTGACGATGCGGATCCCGTCCTGGCCCCCGAACTCGCCGTCGAGGAAGAGCCCGACCAGGCCGAGCGCCGTCACCGCGAGGCCGGCGGCGGCGGTCGGGCGCGGCCCGGCCGCGAGCGCGACGAGCAACGGCCCGACGACGTAGCCGGCCACGAAGACCAGCTCGTCGCCGGTGACGACGTCGAGCGCGAACAGGGCGGCCACGACGAGCGCGGCGGCGACGACGAGCACAGGCGGACGCAGAGCCCGCTTCTATCACGCCGCCGGGGCAGCGGCCATCGGCGCGGCGCACTCGCTGACCGTAAAGATGACTGATTCCACGACCCACGCACCCGCCTGGGCCGCGGAATCAATCATCTAGAAGTCGTCGGGGGCGAACGCGCCGGCGATCGCGCCGCGCGCGTAGCCGGCGCCGAGGCAGGCCATCAGCTTGATCCGCGCGGCCGCCGGGGTGAGCGCGGCGGCGCAGATCAGCGGTCCCGCGCGCAGGTCGCGCTCGGCGCCCTCGAAGGCGTAGGTCCCGCGCAGGATCGAGCCGCGCTCGGGCCGCACGGTGACGACGACCGGGACGCGCGTGGCGGCGCGCTTGAGGGCGGCGAGGAACGGCGGCGGCGTGTGGCCGGCGCCCAGCACCACGCCGACGATGCCGTCGGCGCCCGCCTCTACCGCCGCTTCGACCAGCGACCCGTCGGCCGCCAGCGCGGCGGGGACGATGTGGACCGTGGCGTCGAGCGAAGCGACCGGCACCGGCGGGAAGCGCTCGACGCGGCGGGCCATCCAGGCGCGGCCCTCCTGCACGCGCCCGATCGGTCCCAGGCGCGGGGAGGCGAAGGCGTCGGGGGCGGTGCTGTCGGCCTTGCGGACGGCGCGGGCCGCGTGCACCTCGCCCGCGAAGGAGACGAGCACGCCCAGCCCCTCGGCGCCCGCCGCCCCGGCCACCACGACGGCGTCGAAGAGGTTCGCCGGGCCGTCGGCGCCGAGCGCGGTGGCGTGGCGCATGGCGCCCGTGAAGACGATCGGCGGCTCGCCGGCGTACAGCAGGTCGCACAGGAGGGCCACCTCCTCGAGCGTGTCGGTGCCGTGGGTGACCACCACGCCGCGACCGCCGTCGGCCGCCGCGGCGGCGGCGCGCGCGATGTCGAGCGCGTCCGACGCGGTCAGCTGGACGCTCGGGCGCGTGCTGATCGTCCGCGCGCCCAGCCCGTCGACCTGCGCGAGCGGGGGCACGGCCCGCACGAGCCCCTCGGCGTCGAGCCGGGGGACGGCCCCGCCGCCGTTGCCGGGCGACATGCCGATCGTCCCGCCGGCGGCGAGCACGGTGACCTCCCGGACGGGCGCCTCGAGCATCCGCGAAGCCTTTCACAGAACGTTTTTTCCCTGGTAACAGGGCAGTTACGACAACGCTCGGCGTGCCGCCGATGCTCACTGCCATGGCTGCTCCCCTGCTCGCTCCGGCCGACGGCGTCGCCCGTCGTGGCCGCCTGCTGCTGAACCGTGGCGCCCGCACGACCATCTACCACGCGCGCTACGAGGCCGACCTGGCGGTCGCCGTGCTGCCGGGCCAGGAGCGGCTCGAGCCCTGGTGCCGGCGCAACGGCGTGCGCGAGGCACTCGTGGGCGGGTTCTTCACGAAGCCCGGCGGCATCCCCCTGGGCGAGCTGCGCACGCGCGGGATCGTCCGGGAGCACGTGCCGTTCGACGCGCCGTGGCACGCCGTGCGCGCGTGCCTGCACGTGGAGGGCGGCCGGGCGCGGATCGCGCGGCGGGACGCGCTCGAGGCGCAGCCGCGCGGCGACCTGCTGCAGGCCGGGCCGCTCCTGGTGGCCGACGGCGAGGTGGCCTACGACCCCGAGGCGGACGAGGAGGGCTTCAAGGCGGGGGCGCACCAGTTCGACCCGGATCCCACCGAGGGGCGGCACCCGCGCGCCGCGCTCGGCCTCGCGGACGGCCGGGTGTACGCCGTCGTCTGCGACGGCCGCTCGCGGCACGACGCCGGCCTCACGCTCGTCGAGCTCGCCAAGCTGATGGTCGCGCTCGGCTGCCGCGACGCCATCAACCTCGACGGCGGCGGATCGGCGTCGCTGGTCTCGGGCGGCCGGCTGCAGAACCTCCCGCGCGGCGACTTCGAGACGCCGGAGCCGGGCGGGCGCCCGATCTCGACGGCGCTCGTTCTGCGTGCCGCCTGATCGGCGGTCGGGCCGGGTATCTTCACGGCCTGGTCACCGGTCGTTCACAGCGGCGGCGGGTCGTGATGGGGCTCGCCTTCTTCCCGCGCGGAGGGTCCGCGCACGTCGCGCGCAACCTCGCCACGGCGCTGGGCGAGGCCGGCTGGGACGCGACGGTGGTGTCCGGCTCGCTGACGCGGCCCGGGGAGCCAGGCGACGCGCGCGAGTTCTACGCGGGGCTCGACGTGCGGCCGGTCGACATGACGGCGGCGCTATCGGCCGCCGACCCGATGGCCGGCGACCCGCCGATGCACCCCTCCTACGAGGACCGCCCGGACGCGCCCGACCGCGTCTTCGCCTCGCTCGACGACGGCGAGTACGAGCGCCAGGTCGTGGCGTGGTGCCGGGCGCTGCAGTCGGTCGACGCGGCGGGGGCGGACGTGCTGCACCTGCACCACTTGACGCCGATCCACGAGGCGGCCTCGCGCGTGGCGCCCGAGGTCCCGATCGTGGGGCACCTGCACGGGACCGAGCTGCTGATGCTCGAGGCGATCGCGGCCTCGCCCGACCGCTGGGCGCACGCGGCGGCGTGGGTCGACCGGATGCGGGCGTGGGCGGTCGCGTGCGAGCGGGTGATCGTGCTCTCCGAGACGCAGGTCGCGCGCGCCGAGGAGCTGCTCGGGATCGACCCGGTGCGCTGCGTGCTCGTGCCGAACGGCTACGACCCGAAGGCCTTCCAGCCGCGTCATCTCGACCACGCCGCGCTCTGGCGGCGGCATCTCGTGGAGGAGCCGGGCGGCTGGGGCCCCGGCGGCGAGCGCGTGGGCTATTCGGACGCCGACCTCGCCGCGTTCCGCGACGAGTCGGGCGAGACGCCGGTGCTGCTCTACGTCGGCCGCTTCACCGAGGTCAAGCGCCTGCCGCTGCTGATCGAGGCCTACGCGCGCGCCCTGCCGGGATTCGGCCGCCGCGCGCCGCTCGTCATCGTCGGCGGCTTCCCGGGCGAGTGGGAGGGCGAGCACCCGCTGGAGGCGATCCGGCGGGTCGGCGCGCAGGACGTGTTCCTGGCCGGCTGGCACGGTCACGACGAGCTGCCGTCCTTCCTCGCCGCCTCCGACGTGGTCATCCTGCCCTCGGTGCGCGAGCAGTTCGGCCAGGTGCTCGTGGAGGGCATGGCGTGCGGCCTGCCGGCCATCGCGGTCGACGCCTGGGGGCCGGCCGACATCGTCGACCACGGGGAGACCGGCTGGCTCGTCGAGCCGGACGACGCCGTCTCGCTGGCCAACGCCCTCGTGCACGCGGTCAACTGCCCGAACGAGCGGCGGCGCCGCGGCGCACGGGGCGCCGAGGTCGCGAGCGAGCGGTACTCGTGGCCGGCGCTGGCGGGAGAGGTCGCGGTCGTGTACGACGCCGCGCTCGGCATCCCGGTCGAGCTGTCGTAGCGACGGCAACGTCAACTGCGGCTGGGTGGGGAGCGGCGAGGTCGGCGGGTTCGGCGGTCCGTGGCGCCTTGACGTCGATATGCGACGTCAAAGCGCCATCGGCCCGCGGCAGGCCGGCGCGACCGACTCACCAGCTCCCCTACCCAGCCGCAGTTGACGTTCGTTGGCCATCTCGCCACGCCCTGGACCGAAGACCAAATCGCGCCCTGACGCAAGAACGTTGCGCGGAAGCCGCCGTTGGAGCCGGTGATCGATGCAAGGCGCGCACGAATCCGGCGCTGCCCCGGAGACAGCCGCCAGTCCCGCTGCTACCTTTCCGCGACCCTCGCGGTAGTCCGCGCGAGCCGCCGCCCCCTGGAGCAACCATGTCTCGCATGCCACGGCCGACCCGTCCGGTCGGTCTCTATGACCCGACATACGAGCACGATGCCTGCGGCGTCGCCTTCGTGGCGCGCCTGAACGGGGAGCCGTCGCACGAGACCGTCCAGCGGGCGATCACCGCCCTCGAGAACCTCGAGCACCGCGGCGCCGCCGGGGCCGACCCGAACACGGGCGACGGCGCCGGGATCCTCCTCCAGATGCCCGACGAGCTGATGCGCGGGGTGATCGGCGAGGCCCTGCCCGCGCGCGGCGCCTACGGCGTCTGCGTCTGCTTCCTGCCCCGGGACGAGGCGCGCCGCGCCGACCTCGAGAAGCTGCTCGAGGACACGGTCGAGAGCGAGGGGCAGCGCGTCGTCGGCTGGCGCGACATCCCGGTCGACAAGGACTACGTCGGCATCACGGCCAACTTCTACGCGCCCTACATCAAGCATCTCGTGGTGGCCGCCGAGGGCGACCTCCAGCAGGACCAGGACGCCTTCGACCGCAAGCTCTACGTGATCCGCCGCGTAGCCGAACTCGCCGCCGGCCCGGACCTCGTGATCCCGAGCTTCTCGAGCCGGACCGTGGTCTACAAGGGCATGCTCACGGCCCCGCAGCTGCTCGGCTACTACCCGGACCTGCACGACGAGCGGACCAAGTCGGCGCTCGCGCTCGTCCACTCGCGCTTCTCCACGAATACGTTCCCGAGCTGGGAGCTCGCGCACCCGTACCGGATGATCGCCCACAACGGCGAGATCAACACGCTGCGCGGCAACGTCAACTGGATGCGCGCGCGCGAGTCGCAGCTCGCCTCCGAGCTGTTCGGCGACGACCTGCCGAAGATCCTCCCGATCGTGCGCCCCGGCGGGTCCGACTCGGCGACCTTCGACAACGTGCTCGAGCTGCTCACGCTGGCCGGGCGCAGCGCCCCGCACGCGGTGATGATGATGATCCCGGAGGCGCACGAGGGCCGGGACGACATGCCCGAGGACCTCAAGGGCTTCTACGCCTTCCACTCGTGTCTGATGGAGCCGTGGGACGGCCCGGCGGCGGTCGCCTTCACCGACGGCCAGGTGATCGGCGCGACGCTCGACCGCAACGGCCTGCGCCCGGGCCGCTGGCTGGAGACCAAGGACGGCTGGGTCGTGCTCGGCTCCGAGACCGGCGTCATCGACGAGGCGCCCGAGAACGTCCTCCGCAAGGGCCGCCTGCAGCCCGGCAACATCTTCCTCGTCGACCTCGAGCGGGGCCGCATCGTCGAGGACGGCGAGGTCAAGAAGGAGATCGCCTCGCGCCAGCCCTACGGCGAGTGGTTCGCGCAGGGGATCAACCACCTGGCCGACCTGCCCGAGCGCGAGCCGGCCCACGGACAGGACGAGCCGCTGCGCTCGCTCCAGCTCGCCTTCGGCTACACGCAGGAGGACCTCAAGGTCCTCCTGGCGCCGACCGCGGCCAAGGGCGAGGAGCCGATCGGCTCGATGGGCAACGACCTCTCGCTGGCCGTCCTGAGCGACAGCCATCCGCCGCTCTTCTCCTACTTCAAGCAGCTGTTCGCGCAGGTCACGAACCCGCCGATCGACCCGATCCGCGAGGCGATCGTGATGAGCGTCTCGACCGGCGTCGGCTCCGAGCGCAACCTGCTCGACGAGACGCCGCTGCACGCCTCGCAGCTCGCGATGCAGACGCCGATCCTGCGCAACCACGAGCTCGAGAAGCTCCGTCAGGTGGATTCGAGCGTGTTCCGCGCCCGGACGCTCGACATCACGTGGCCGGCGGCCGACGGGCCGGAGGGCATGGACGCGGCGCTCGAGCGCCTCTGCGGCGAGGCCGACCGCGCGCTCGCCGAGGGCGCCAACATCCTCATCCTCTCCGACCGGGCGACCGGCCCTGAGCGGGCGCCGATGCCGTCGCTGCTGGCGGTCGGCGGCGTGCATCACCACCTGGTGCGCGAGGGCACGCGGCTCCAGGCCGGCCTCGTGCTCGAGTCGGGCGAGCCGCGCGAGGTCCATCACTTCGCCACGCTCATCGGCTACGGCGCCAGCGCGATCAACCCGTACGTGATGTTCGACTCGCTGGACGAGCTCGTCCGGAACGGCAAGGTCCACGGCGTCGACGAGGTCGAGACGGCCGAGAAGAACGTCGTCAAGGGCATCGCCAAGGGCCTGCTGAAGACGATCTCCAAGATGGGGATCTCGACGATCCAGTCGTACAACGGCGCGCAGATCTTCGAGGCCGTCGGCCTGGCCAGCGAGCTGGTCGGCCGCTGCTTCACCGGCACCGCGTCGCGGATCGAGGGCGTCGGGCTCGACGTGCTGGCGCGCGAGATGCTCGACAAGCACGCCCGCGCCTACCCCCGCGCGCACGAGGACATCCTGCCCGTGGGCGGCATCTACGCCTGGCGGCGCGACGGCGAGCACCACATGTGGAACCCGGAGACGATCGCGCTGCTCCAGCACGCGGTCCGCCACGGGGGCGCGCAGACCTACGACGAGTACTCGAAGCTGGTCAACGACGACGCGGCGCGCCGCGCGACGCTGCGGGGGCTGCTCCGGTTCCAGCAGCTGCCCCGAGGACGAGTGGCTGCCGCTCGACGAGATCGAGCCTGCCAAGCAGATCGTCAAGCGGTTCGCCACCGGCGCGATGTCGCTGGGGTCTCTGTCGCGCGAGGCGCACGAGACGCTGGCGATCGCCATGAACCGCCTCGGCGGGCGCTCGAACACCGGCGAGGGCGGGGAGGACCCGATCCGCTACAAGCCGGACAAGAACGGCGACTCGCGGCGTTCGGCGATCAAGCAGGTGGCCTCCGGCCGCTTCGGCGTGAACATCCACTACCTCGTCAACGCCGACGAGCTGCAGATCAAGATGGCCCAGGGCGCCAAGCCGGGCGAGGGCGGCCAGCTGCCGGGCCACAAGGTCGACCGCTACATCGGCTCGATCCGCTTCACGACGCCCGGCGTGGGCCTGATCTCGCCGCCGCCGCACCACGACATCTACTCGATCGAGGACCTCAAGCAGCTGATCTACGACCTGCGCTGCTCGAACCCGGCCGCGCGCGTGAGCGTGAAGCTCGTGTCCGAGGTCGGGGTCGGCACGGTGGCCGCCGGCGTGGCCAAGGCGAACGCCGACCACGTGCTCATCTCCGGCTTCGACGGCGGCACCGGCGCGTCGCCGCTGTCGTCGATCCAGTCGGCCGGCGTGCCGTGGGAGATCGGGCTCGCCGAGACCCAGCAGACGCTCGTGCTCAACGACCTGCGCTCGCGCATCTGGGTGCAGACCGACGGCCAGATCAAGACCGGCCGCGACGTGGTGGTGGCGGCGCTGCTGGGCGCCGACGAGATGGGCTTCTCCACGGCGCCGCTGATCGCCACCGGCTGCGTGATGATGCGCGCCTGCCATCTCAACACGTGCCCGGTCGGCGTCGCGACGCAGGACCCCGAGCTGCGCAGGCGCTTCACGGGCACGCCCGAGCACGTCGTCAACTTCTTCTTCTTCGTCGCCGAGGAGGCGCGCGAGATCATGCGCCGGATCGGCGTCCGGAAGTTCGAGGACCTGATCGGGCGCGTGGACCTGCTGAAGGCCGACGAGGCGATCGAGCACTGGAAGGCGCGCGGGATCGACCTCACGCATGTGCTGACCATGCCCGAGGTCCCGGGCGGGACCACGCTGCGGCGCTGCCGCCCGCAGGACTCGCCGCTGCCGGGTGCGCTCGACTGGAAGCTGATCGAGGCGGCGCGCGACGCCATCGACCACCGCAAGCCGGTGACCGGCGAGTTCGCGATCCGCAACGTCAACCGCACGGTCGGCGGCCTGCTGTCGAGCGCCGTGACGAGGGTCCACGGGTTCGAGGGGCTTCCGCCGGAGACGATCCGCTACACGCTGCGGGGCTCGGCCGGCCAGTCGTTCGGCGCCTGGCTGGCGCCGGGCGTCGAGCTCACGCTGATCGGAGACGCGAACGACTACACGGGCAAGGGCCTGTCCGGCGGCGTGCTCGCCGTCCGGCCGCCCGACGGCGTCACGTTCCGCGCCGAGGAGAACGTGATCATCGGCAACACCGTGCTCTACGGCGCCACCGCCGGCCGCGCGTTCTTCCGCGGGCTCGCCGGCGAGCGCTTCGCCGTCCGCAACTCGGGCGCCAGCGCCGTCGTCGAGGGCGTCGGCGACCACGGCTGCGAGTACATGACCGGCGGCCGTGCGGTGATCCTGGGGCGGACCGGGCGCAACTTCGCGGCCGGCATGAGCGGCGGCGTCGCCTACGTGCTCGACGAGGACGGCGCGTTCGAGCAGCGCTGCAACATGGGCCTCGTCGGCTTCGACGAGATCGAGGAGGCCGACGCGATCGAGCTGCACGGACTGATCGAGGAGCACCACCTGCGCACGCAGTCGCCGGTCGCCGCCCGCATCCTCCGCGCGTGGGAGCAGTTCCTGCCGCGGTTCGTGAAGGTCATGCCGCACGACTACAAGCGGGCCCTGGCCGAGCTGGCCGAGGCGGAGCGGCACGCGATCGAGCCCGCCGAATCCACCGGGGGCGAGGGGTTCGTCGCGACGGAGAGGGCCGCGTAGTGGGCAAGCTGGGCGGCTTCCTCGACATCGAGCGCGTCCCGCAGCCGGAGCGCGACCCGCGCCAGCGGGTGGGCGACTACCGCGAGTTCGTCGACACGCTGCCGATCCAGGGCCTGCGCGACCAGGGCGCGCGCTGCATGGAGTGCGGCGTGCCGTTCTGCCACAACGGCTGCCCCCTCGGCAACCTGATCCCGGACTGGAACGACCTCGTGTACCGCGACCGCTGGCGCGAGGCGATCGACCAGCTGCACGCGACCAACAACTTCCCGGAGTTCACCGGCAAGCTGTGCCCGGCCCCGTGCGAGGCGGCCTGCGTGCTGGAGATCCGCGAGGGCGACGCGGTGTCGATCAAGCAGATCGAGGTCTCGATCATCAACCGCGCGTGGGACGAGGGCTGGGTCGTGCCGAGGCCGCCGGCCGTCGAGACCGGCCGCACGGTGGCGGTGATCGGCGCCGGCCCCGCCGGCCTCGCGGCCGCCCAGCAGCTCCGCCGCGCCGGCCACGCCGTCACCGTCTACGAGCGCGACGAGGCCGGCGGCGGCCTGGTCCGCTTCGGGGTGCCGGACTTCAAGATCGAGAAGTGGGTGATCGAGCGCCGGCTCGAGCAGCTGGCCGCCGAGGGCGTGCGGTTCGAGTACGGCGTCGACGTCGGCAGGGACGTCGACCCCGCGCAGCTGCGCGCCGAGCACGACGCGGTGGTCGTCGCCACCGGCTCGCGCGTCCCGCGCGACCTGCCGGTCCCGGGCCGCGAGCTCGACGGCGTGCACTTCGCGATGGAGTACCTCTACGTGCGCAACCGCGCGGTCGCCGAATGTAACGTCGCCGAAGGCGCGAGCTCGCGAGCGCCTGGCAGGCGAAACCCGTCTCCCGGCGACATCAGCGCCGCCGGCAAGCACGTGATCGTCATCGGCGGCGGCGACACCGGCGCCGACTGCGTCGGCAACTCGCACCGCGAGGGCGCCGCCTCGGTCACCCAGATCGAGCTGCTGGGCGAGCCGCCCGTCGCGCGGCCCGACGACCTGACGCCGTGGCCGCGCTGGCCGATGAAGTACCGCCGCAGCTACGCCATCAAGGAGGGCGGCGAGCAGGACTTCTCGATCTCGACGACGCAGCTCACCGGCAACGGCCGCGTGGAGCGGATCCACTGGATGCAGAACACCGGCAGGCCGCCGTTCGAGCCGATCCCCGGCACCGAGGAGTCGCACCCCGCCGACCTCGTCCTGCTGGCGATGGGCTTCCTGCACCCCGAGGGCGACCTGCTGGAGGCGCTCGGCGTGGAGAAGGACCCGCGCGGCAACGCCAAGGCCGGCGCCTACGCCACCTCCGCCGACGGAGTCTTCGCGGCCGGCGACGCGCGCCGCGGCCAGTCGCTGATCGTGTGGGCGATCAACGAGGGCCGCCAGTGCGCCCGGATGGCCGACCGCTACCTGCGCGGCCTGCCGCCGCTCGATCCAGCGCTGGCGCTGTCGGCCGGCACCTCCCAGCGCGCGGGCTCGCCCGACCTCGGCGCCGACCCCCCGCAGATCGCCGAGCCGACCTGATGGGCTGGCTGCTCTACCTGATCACCCTCGCGGTCTTCGGCCTGATCGTCGGCGCCTTCGCGAGGCTTGCGCTTCCCGGCAAGGATCCGATGTCGCTGTTCGCGACGATGGCGCTCGGACTGGCCGGCTCGTTCGTCGGCGGCATCCTCCTCTACGTCATCAGCGGCGGGCGCTACTATGGCGCCGGCTGGTTCGTATCGCTCGTGTGCGCGGTGGGGATTCTCTACTTCATCCGCCGGCGGCGTGGTGGCGGCCTGACAGATCCGGGACGCGTAGACGAGCGGCGACCGGGGTACTAGCCCCGGAATTCGGGAAACCGCGCCCGCCCGCCGGGCCCGGTCCCTGTTCGACACTTGCAGGGGGGAATAGACGTTGCTACGTCGTTGTCTGCTCGCCGGCGTGCTGCTGCTCGCCGTGCCATCCGTGGCGCTCGGCCACGACCCGCGTGACGATCGCCCGTCGCGGTGGATCGGCACCTCGGCCGACCTGCCGCTCGTCACCAGTCCGAACGTGCGCCTGGTCAGCACGTTCCCGGAGACGCAGGGCATCTCGGGCGAGTTCGCCCGCACCGGGGACTTCTTCTACATGTCGAGCCTCGACAGCATCAGCGTGTTCGACACCAGCGACCCGCAGCATCCGCGGCTGACCGGGACGCTGGCCAACCTGGTGTTCGAGAACGAGGCGATGAGCTACGGCGAGCGGCGTCTCGCGGACGGCTCGCTGGAGCGCTTCGTGCTCGTCGGCAACGACCTCTACAACGTGACGGCCGACGAGACCGGCGGCGTCCAGCGCGGCCGCGTCGGCGGCGGCGAGGTGATCGTGGTCGACGTGACCGACCCGGCCAACCCGCACGTCCGCGCGCGCACGCCCGCGGGCACGAGCACCCACACGCTCCAGTGCCTCAATGCGGCCTGCCAGTACGCCTATACGGCCGGTGACGGCGGCGAGTTCTCGATCATCGACCTGCGCGACCTCGACCACCCGGCCGAGGCGGGCACCGCGCCGTCGAAGGCCTCGAGCCCGAACGACATCTTCACGACCGGCGCCGGGCACTACTGGGACTTCGACTCCGCGGGCATCGGCTGGCACACCGGCTCGGGCGGCGCCGCGGCGTTCGACGTGTCCAACCCGCTCAACCCGGTCGCGCTCAACAGCACCGACGAGCACGGCACGCAGACGCCGTGGAACGACTTCATCCACCACAACTCGCAGCGGCCCAACGCCACGCGCTTCCGCGAGAACGCGGCGCCGAACGTCGGTCGCGGCAACGTCCTGCTCGTCACCGAGGAGGACTACTTCAACGACGGCGACGAGCTGCTTTGCGACCGCGCCGGCACGTTCCAGACCTGGCACGTCCCGACGCTCGGCGGCAGCGGCACGATCGCGCCGCTGGACATCATCAACCCGGTCAAGTTCGGCGACGGCCTGTCGACGCCGATCGGCGGCTTCTGCTCGGCGCACTGGTTCGACTACCACCAGAGCGGGATCGTGGCCCAGGGCTACTACCAGCAGGGCCTGCGCTTCATCGACGTGCGCGACGCGCGCGACCTCAAGCAGTACGGCTACGTGACCGGCGGCGCCACCGAGGTGTGGGACGCCTACTGGGTCCCCGAGCGCGACAAGCGCGGCGTGGCCAAGCGCACGAAGACCAACGTCGTCTACACGACCGACCTCGTGCGGGGGCTCGACGTCTACCAGGTGGACGTCCCGGGCCGCGATCTCGGCGAGACGGACGACTCGCTGCTCGACCTCCTGCCCTAGCGGCAGAGGAGCGCTGGCAGGCCGCCCCGTTCCTTCGCGGGGCGGCCCGCCGTCGCGCTCGCCCCCCAAACGGCTAGGTCTGAGCCGGTTGTGCCCCGCCGATCGGGTCGTTCCCACGACCATCGTCGGATTCGGGCTTACCGTGCTCGTCAGAAGTCAGACGGCCGGCGCCGGATGCGCCCACCGTGAAGGACAGGGTCACTCAAGGAGGAACGGTATGGGCCCGCGTAGGAGCAGCGCGGTCGCGGCGGTCACGCTGGCGGCCATTACGGTGGCAGCGGCGCCCGCGATGGCGTCCGGCGGCGGCCAGGACCACAAGGTCACGATCTGCCACAACGGCCACTCGATCGAGGTGGACCGTGCCGCCGGCAAGGCCCACGCCGCCCACGGCGATGCCACGGGGCAGTGCGCGCCGAACACGCCGCCGCCGACCGAGCCGTGCCCGCTCGAGCCCGGCCCCGCCGGTCCGCAGGGTCCCGCCGGTCCCGCCGGCCGCCGGCCCGCAGGTCCCGCCGGCCCGGCCGGCCCGGCCGGCCCCGCCGGTCCGCAGGGCGAGAAGGGCGACCCCGGTGAGACGATCGTCCGCACGATCATCGTCAACGAGCAGGGCGACGCCGGCGACGTCCGCGGCGAAGAGGCCAGCTCGTCGACCCGCGTGGCCAAGCTGCGCATCAAGGCCGACCGCGGCGACGTCGTCCGCGGCCTCAAGGTCCGCCTCGAGGGCAAGCGGCAGGCTGTCAAGCGCATCGGGGCGAACCACTGGCGCGCCTGGATCAACCTGCGCGGCCTCGCGCGCGGCGTCTACGTCGTCCGCGTCACCGCCCGCGTCAACGGCCGCAAGGTGATGCACAAGCACTACTACCGCGCCCTCTACGGCAACCCGCGCGGTGGCCTGGGCGAGTCGCTGAACCAGCGGACGATCGTCCGCCTCTAGCTGAGACCACGGGCCGCCCCGCCGCCTTCACGGGGCGGCCCGCCTTGTCCGGCCACTCGTAGTGTCGGGCCATGAGGAGGGGAATTCTCGCGGCCGCCGCGCTTTCGACGTGCTCTCCAGCCGCGATCGAGGCCATGAACGCCGCCTACCGCGAGGGGCTCTACTTCGACGGCGACATCGACATCCCGATCATCGACTGGCGGCCGTACCTCGAGGAGCGGCTCGACATGCACAACAGCCACCAGTCGTTCGCCTCCCGGCAGCGGATGCTCGACCACGACGGCCGCGCGTCGAACCAGGTCATCTGGTTCTCGCAGCCCGACGACAGCCGCATCCTCGAGGCGTTCGGGGTGATGGACGAGTGGCTGCTCGAGGGGCGGCCGCCGGAGGCCACCGACCGCTGCTTCACGGCCACCGGTGCCGAGATCGCACGTGGCCCGCGCGTCTGGGACGGGATCCTGAACTCACGGGCGGAGGGCGCCTGCACGGCGGCGTTCCGGCTCCACTCGACGTCCCGCATCGTGGCCGGCGGCCCGCTGCGCGGCGGCGTCTACAAGTGCGCGCTCCAGCCGGTCGGCAAGGCGATCGCGCGCGGCCTGTACAGCGCGTGGAGCCCGAGCGCCGAGGAGCGGGCGCGGCTCGACGCCATCTTCCCGACCGGCGTCTGCGACTACACGAAGGGCGACGTCGGCCGACCCGCTAAGCGAGGTCGCTGACCGCAGCGAGCAGCCGTTCCGCGTCGGCTTCGTCGTTGTAATGGACGAAGCCGGCGCGGATGGCGCCGTGCGGCGCGAGCCCGAGGTGGCGCTCGAGCTCGTAGGCGTAGTAGTTGCCGTGCCAGACGGCGATCTGGCGGGCGGCGAGCGCGGCGGCGACCTCGTCGGCGCCGCGCCCGCGGACGTTGAACATGATCGTCGGCGCGCGGTCGCGGGCGGCGCCGTAGACGCTGACGTGCGCCATCCCGCGCAGCGCGTCGAGCGCGGCGGCCAGCAGCGCCTCCTCGTGCGCGCGGACGGCCTCCCAGTCCGCGGAGAGCACGTAGTCGGCGGCGGCGCGCACGCCGGCCAGCGACTCGAAGGGGAGCGTGCCGAGCTCCCAGCGGTCGGGGACCTCGTCCGAGGACGGGCGCAGCTTGTCCGGCTGGAGCTCCTCGAGCAGCTCGGGCCGGCCCCAGAGGATCCCGACGTGCGGGCCGAACCACTTGTAGGCCGAGCAGGCGAGCGCGTCGCAGCCGAGCGCCTCGGCGTCGATCCGGCGGTGCGGGGCGGCGTGGACGGCGTCGACGAACACGCGGGCGCCGGCCGCGTGGGCGGCGGCGACGATGCCCGGCAGGTCGGGCACCGTGCCGACCGCGTTGGAGGCGGCGGTGACGGCGACCCAGCGGGTGCGGTCGGTGAGGACGGCCTCGACGGCGCCGGCGGGCAGCTCGAGCGTGTCCGGCTCCGGGTCGGCGAAGCGCACGGTGGCGCCGGCGCGCTCGGCGGCGATCAGCCACGGCGCGACGTTGGCGTCGTGGTCGAGCCTCGTGCAGACGATCTCGTCGCCGGCCCGCAGGGTGCGCGCGGCGGCCGCCGAGAGCCGCATGGTCATGGCGGTCATGCTCGGCCCGAAGGCGACGCCGCGCGGGTCGCCGCCGAGCAGCGTGGCGACCGACGCGCGGGCGCTCGCCACCAGCTCGTCGGTCCGGTGCGCATGCTCGAACAGCCCGCCGTGGTTGGCGTTGTGGCCGGAGCGCATGAACTCGGCCATCGCCTCGATCGCGCTGTCGACCATCTGCGTGCCCGCCGGCCCGTCGAGCCGCGCCCAGCCGTCGCGCAGCCCGGGGAAGCGGTCGCGGTTCACCCGGTCACCTCGCGCAGCAGCTCGCGGTCGTGGTCGTAGCTGAGGAGGCGCTGGGCGTCGGCCGGCGTGAGCCAGCGCACCTCGTCGACCTCGTCCGAGGGGACGAACTCGCCGTCGAGCGGCTCCATCATCCAGTAGCGCACCACCTTCGCGCGGCCCTTGTTGTCGCGGTAGGAGGTCGCCGGGAGCTCGTGGCCGAGCCGGCAGCGCAGCCCGATCTCCTCCTCGACCTCGCGCAGCGCCGCGTC
Organism: uncultured Solirubrobacteraceae bacterium; assembly: GCA_963844405.1. Lineage (GTDB taxonomy): Bacteria > Actinomycetota > Thermoleophilia > Solirubrobacterales > Solirubrobacteraceae > DASSUW01. Next base: position 401,939 of record CAWJNZ010000003.1, read on the forward strand.
CTCCCAGCTCTCGCCGGGGTCGAGCTTGCCCTTGGGGAACGACCAGTCGTCGTAGCGCGGCCGGTGGACGAGCGCGACCTCGATGCCGCGGTCGCCCCGGCGCCAGACGACGCCGCCGGACGCCTTGACCTCTGCCTGGTCGTGATCCATGCGGCCGCATCCTACGAAGACGAGTGAACTTGACGCCTGTGTCATTTTTGTCGGCGTGAACGTGTGCGTGATCGGCGCCGGGTCGTCCGGCATCGCGGCGGCCAAGGCGCTGCACCAGCGCGGCTTCGACTTCGACTGCTTCGAGAAGTCGGATCGCGTCGGCGGCAACTGGGTCTACAAGAACCGCAACGGGATGTCGGCGATCTACCGCTCGCTGCACATCAACACCTCGCGCGACCGGATGGCGTTCGCGGACTTCCCGATGCCGGCGACGTATCCCGACTTCCCGCACCACACCTACGTCGCCGCCTACTTCGACGCCTACGTCGACCGCTTCGGCTTCCGCGACCGCATCGCCTTCGAGACCTCGGTCGAGCACGCGGCGCCGGCCGGCGACGGCTGGGAGGTGCGGCTCGACGACGGGGAGGTGCGCCGCTACGACGCGCTGATGGTCGCCAACGGCCACCACTGGGACGCGCGCTGGCCCGAGCCGGGCTTCCCGGGCATGGGAGAGTTCGCCGGCCTCCAGCTGCACGCCCACGAGTACACCGGCGAGGACCCGGACTTCTTCCGCGACAAGCGCGTCGTGGTGCTGGGGATGGGGAACTCGGCGATGGACATCGCGGTCGAGTCGAGCTTCTCGGCGGCCGCCACCTACCTGGCGGCGCGCCGTGGAGCGTGGGTGATCCCCAAGTACGTGTTCGGGCGCCCGCTCGACCAGATCGCCACGCGGGCCGGCATCCCGCTGTGGATCCGCCAGCGGCTCACCGAGGCGATCCTGCGCATCGCCGTCGGCGACATGGAGCGCTACGGGCTCCCCAAGCCCGACCACCGCCCGCTCGAGGCCCACCCGACGATCTCGGACGACATCCTCTCGCGCGTCGCCCACGGCGAGGTGATGCCGAAGCCGAACATCGCGCGGCTGACCGAGCGGACCGTGGTCTTCGAGGACGGCAGCGAGGTGGAGGCCGACATCGTCGTCTACTGCACCGGCTACAAGGTCACCTTCCCGTTCTTCGACCCGGCGCTGATCTCGGCGCCGGACAACGACCTGCCGCTGTTCCGGCGCGTCTTCCATCCGGACGTGCCCGGTGTGTCCTTCATCGGGCTGCTGCAGCCGCTCGGCGCCACCATGCCGCTCGCCGCCGCGCAGTCCGAGTGGGTGTGCGATCAGCTGGCCGGCCGCTATGCGCTGCCTTCGCCGGCCGCGATGCGAGCGGACATGGCGCGCGAGCGGCGGCTGATGCGCAAGCGCTACGTGGCCTCCAAGCGCCACACCATGCAGGTCGACTTCGACGACTACCTGGCCGACCTCGCGAAGGAGCGCCGGCGCGGCGCCGAACGGGCTCGGGCGGTGGCGGCGTGACCGCGCTGGGGCGGCGGGAGCGGACGAAGGCGGCCAACCGCGCGGCGATCCTCGACGCCGCCCGCCAGGCGTTCGCCGAGCAGGGCTACGAGGGCGTCGGCGTGCGCGACATCGTCCGCCGCACCGACCTCGCCTCGGGCACGTTCTACAACTACTTCGTCGACAAGGACGCCGTCTTCCTGGCCCTGATCGCGGAGACGGGCGAGGAGGCGCGGCGGCGCGTCCGGGCCGCCCGCCGGCGCGCCGACACCGCGGCGGAGTTCGTCGACGAGCGGCTACCGCGCGTTCTTCGAGTTCATCGTCGAGGAGCCGGAGCGCTTCGCGTTCATGCGCCGCAACCTGCAGACGATCGCCGGCCGCTTCGGTGAGACCGTGCTGCCGGCGGGGACCGAGGATCTGGCCGAGGACCTGCAGGCGGCGATCGACGCGGGGCACCTGCCGCCGGTCGACGTCGACTACTGCGCGCACGCGATGATCGCCGTCGGGCTCGAGCTGGGGGCGCGGATGGCCGAGCGGTCGCCGCCCGACGTGGAGGGGGCCACGCGCTTCGCGTCGGCCCTGTTCCTCGGCGCGCTGACGTCGTGGCCCCCTGTACGCTGAGCCGCCTTTGTTGACCATCGCCGAGGCCCGGCGCCTCTTCTCGCCGGAGACCGTCTATCTGAACTCCGCGTCCTATGGCTTGCCGCCGCGGCCGGCCGTCGACGCGCTCAACGCGGCCGCCGACGAGTGGCGGCACGGGCGCACGCACTGGGCGCCGTGGGATCGGTCGGTGGGTCGTGCGCGCGCGGCGTGGGCTTCGCTGCACGGGGCCGAGGCCCGCGACGTCGCGGTCAGCGGCCAGGTGTCCTCCTTCACGGGCCTGATCGCGCTGGCGCTCGAGCGCGGCGCGCGGGTGGTGGCGGTGGAGCGCGACTTCACGTCGGTGCTGTGGCCGTTCCTCGTCGCGGGCGCGGAGGTCGAGCTCGTCCCGCTCGAGTCGGTAGCCGATGCGATCGACGGCGACACCGCGCTCGTCGCGGTCAGCGCCGTGCAGTCGCTGGACGGGCGGGTCGCGGACCTCGACGCCATCGTGGCCGCGGCCGAGCACCACGGAGCGCTGACCTGCGTCGACGCGACGCAGGCGAGCGGCTGGCTGCCGTTGGAGGCGGGGCGGTTCGACTTCCTGCTGGCGAGCGCGTACAAGTGGCTGCTCTCGCCGCGCGGCACCTCGTTCATGGCCGTGCGCCCGGCGGCCGCCGAGCGGCTGCAGCCGTACATGGCCGGCTGGTACGCCGGCGACGACCCGTTCGAGACCAACTACGACGCGCCGCTCCGCCTCGCCGCCGACGCCAGCCGCTTCGACCTCTCGCCGGCGTGGCTGAGCTGGGTCGGGGCCGTGCCGGCGATCGAGCTGCTCGGCGAGGTGGGGGTGGAGGCGATCCACGAGCACAACGTGGCCCTCGCGAACCGCTTCCGCGCCGGCCTGGGGATGGAGCCGGGCGACTCGGCCGTGGTGGCGCTGCCGCGCGACGACGCCTCGAAGGCGCGCCTGGAGGCCGCGGACGTGATGTTCACCGACCGCGAGGGCCTGTTCCGCTTCTCCTTCCACCTCTTCAACACGGAGGCGGAGGTCGATCGGGCGTTGGAGGCCGTGGCGGGACGAACTTCGGGCTTGTAGGGAAGCGGGCTCGGCCGGCGCGCGGTTCGGCGGTCGAGTGCTCAGTTAATGGGCCTGAGGCGTATTAACCGAGCACTCGACCCTCGCGGGCCTCGATCCCGCTTCCCTCGATGCCGATGTTCGTCCCGGCGCGACGATTCAGGGATCCGGGAACGGCTGCAGCGCGACCCCGTGGTCCGTCTCCCGCACGCCGAGCTCGTACGCGCCGCCGAACGCGGAGGCGAGCTCCAAGGCCGGCCGCCCCGGCCGCTCGACCCGCAGCCGGACCTGTGCGATCGAGCAGTTGAGGGCGTGGTGGTCCGGCGCGTAGACGAACGCGACGGTCTGCTCCAGCGGCGCGGCCACCGACACGCGGATCGTCGCGCCGGCGCCGCCGATCACCGCCTCCAGGGCGCCGGGCCGCGCGTCGACCTTCGTCGCCCGTACCCGGCCGATGCCGCCGAGCTGGTGGCGGGTGCCGTCGAGCGAGAGCGCTCCGTTTGCGATCCACGGCGTGACGGCGCCGCCGACCCGCACGCGGCCGATCGCGACGTCGAGCCAGGCGCCGGGCGCCTCGGCGAACCCGACCGCGTGCAGCCAGACCCAGCGCTCGGCGTGCTCGGCGCCCCAGTTGTGGCCGACCATCCCGCGCCAGCCGGCGACCTCCACCCGCCGCCCGCCGGCCTCCACCCAGCCGGTGAACACCGCGTCCGGCAGCGGCGACTCGAGCTTGGTGCGCGGGAGCGGCGCGCGGTACATCCACGGGCGCGGGAGATGGCGCAGCCGCGCCTCGTCCCCGGCCGCCTCGATCTCCCACGCCCCCGACCGGCCCTTCGCCGAGGCCTCGCCCGCGAACCGCGTTGCCGCGCCCGCGGGCGCGGCCTGACCGGCCGACCCCGCGCCCGCGGGCGGCGACGGCGCCGGCAGCGACTCCTTCACCGCGTACGGAGCGCCCGCCTCGGCGTCCCAGACCGTGCACCAGAGCGCGCCCGTGGGCGCCTCGCCCGGCCGCTGGTGCGACGTGTGGCGGATCCACGCTCCCCGCGGCCGCGCCGGGTCGACCGCCCGCAGGTAGTACGACTCGTACACGGCCGGCATCCTCGCACGACTCGTGGCCCGTCCCGCCGGTCGTGGCCGCGCCGCTTCGTGGCCCGTTCCGTCCGGTCCCGGGCGTAGCGTGGCGCGCGTCATGCCACTGTGCTTCATCGAGCCGAAGGACGCCATCCGCGTCATCGCCGAGTCCGTCGGGCGCGAGGCGCGGCGCCAGCTGCTGTGCGAGCTGGTGCGCGCGTGGGTCGACGAGATCCCCGACGAGGAGCTCGCCTCGCACTACGCGAAGGCGGTCGCCGACCTCGACGAGCACGATCTCTCGATGCTCGCCGCCTGGCACGCATCGATGGACGTGGGCACCCCCGTCGCGAACAAGGACTTCCTGGTCGCGGCGTTCAGCTCGCTCGGCGAGAACCGCCGCGAGGCGCTGAAGATCGCCGCGGGCCTGCGCGGGGAGGACGCGTTCAACGCGGGCTTCGCCGAGGACCAGGCGCTCGACATGGTGCTGCCCTGGCTGTCGGCGTCGCGGGCGGAGGAGCTCGCCGCCGAGTGTCTCGAGCTGTACTGCTGGGACCGCATGGGCTGCGAGAACTGACAGCGGGTCGCGCCGGGCCGACGCGGCGGTGGAAGTTCCTCACCGGACATGTCAGGCGGGGCTCGATGACCCCGCCGAGGACGTGCGGGCGGCCGCGGCGATCGCGCTCGCCCGCCTCGGGCACTGGCCAGCGGCGCCCGCGCTCGCCGCCCGCCTCAGCGACCCGCCGTGGGGCGTCCGCCGCAACGCCGCGCTGGCGGTGCGCGGGCTGGGGCCCGCCGGCGAGCTGCTGCTCGGCCGCGCGCTGCGCGACGACGACTGGTTCGCGCGCGACATCGCACGCCAGACGCTCGACCTCCCCGAGCCGATGCTGCCCGCCTGATGGTGGACGTCCTCGAACCCATCCTGGTCGGCCTCAACTGGGCCGTCCTCGGCTACTTGCTCCTGCCGCTCGCAAGCTCGAGGAGTGGACCTACGGCGGCTACGGCGGCCTCCCCGACCGGCTGCTGCTCCTGCTCTGGGGCATGCTCGAGAGCCTCGGCTACCGCCAACTGACCGCGGTCTGGCGCGTACGCGGCATGGCGCGGCACGTGCGCGGGCACGCCGACTGGGGAGCCATGGAGCGCGAGGGCTTCCGGACGGTCAGCGTGAGCTAGACGGCGGCCTGGATCTCGGCCAGCGTGGCGGGGTAGGCCGCCGTCAGCTCGCCCACCAGCGCGCGCGGGTCGCCGATGGGGTGCTCGAGCCGGCGGCAGAGGGCGGCCATCCGCGTGGCGCCGACGTTGGCGCAGCTGCTCTTGAGCTTGTGGGCGAGCTTGCGGACCTCCTCGTCGTCGCCCGCCTCGGCGGCCGCCTCGATCTCCGCCAGCAGCGGCGGCGTGGAGTCGGTGAACAGCGCGACGAGGCGGTCGACGATGTCCGGGTAGTTCTCGCGGAAGGTGCGGATCCGCGACTCGTCGAGGACCGGCTCCGCCGGGGCCTCCTCGGACGTGGCCCCGAGCCAGCGCTCGAGCACGGCGTCGAGCGTCTCCGGCCGGAGCGGCTTGGCCAGGTAGTCGTCCATGCCGGCCTCGATCGCCGCCTCGCGGTCGCCCTCGAGCGCGCCGGCGGTGAGCGCGATGATCGGCAGCCGCTCCCCCTCGCGCTCCTGTGCCCGCATCCGCCGCGTCGTCTCGTAGCCGTCGAGCTCGGGCATCTGGACGTCCATCAGCACGGCGGCGTGGCGCTCGCGGTCGAGCATCTCGAGCGCCTCGAGGCCGTTCGCCACGATGTCGGCCATGTAGCCGCGCTTGGCGAGCATCGCCTGGATGACGAGCTGGTTGACCGGGTTGTCCTCCGCCACCAGCAGGCGGGCGCCGGCGCCCGCCGGCGCCACGGGGCGGGACGGCTCGACGACGGACCGCCGCCGATCGGCGGGCGCGAGCACGGTGGCGACCGCCTCGAGCAGGCCGGCCCGGCGCACCGGCTTGGTGAGATGGGCGTCGATCCCCGGCACCCGCGGCGCCGTGGCCGAGGCGAGCATGATCAGCCGCGCCGACCGCAGGGCGGGCGCGCTGCGGATCGCCGTCGCGAGCTCGACGCCGTCCATGCCCGGCATGTGGAAGTCGAGCACGACCAGCGCGTAGGGGGCGCCCTCGGAGGCGGCGGTGTGCATCATCACCAGGGCGTCCTCGCCGGACTCGGCCTCGTCGCACGTCGTCACGCGCGGGTCGAGGTAGCCGCGCACGACCTGCCGGTTGGTGGCGCTGTCGTCGACCACCAGGACGCGCAGGCCCTCGGGCAGCGCCGCCCGGCTGCGCCGCGTCGGCCGCTCGCCGGCCGGCCGCTCGAGCAGCGCCGTGAAGCGGAACGAACTGCCCTCGCCGGGCGTCGACGTCGCGGACAGCTCGCCGCCCATCAGCTCCACGAGCTGGCGCGAGATCGCGAGCCCGAGCCCGGTGCCGCCGAACCGGCGCGTCGTCGAGCTGTCCTCCTGCGAGAACGGCTCGAAGAGGGCGTCGATCCGCTCGGGCGCGATGCCGATCCCGGTGTCGAAGACCTCCGCCCGCACGAGCAGGCGGTCGCCGTCCGCATGCTCGTCGATGCCGACGCGCACGGAGACCTCGCCGCGGGCCGTGAACTTGACGGCGTTGGAGATCAGGTTGGTGAGCACCTGGCCCAGGCGCCCGGCGTCGCCGCGGACGGCCGCCGGCACCTGCTCGTCGACCCAGACGGTGAGCTCGATGCCCTTGGCGTGGGCCTCGTGGGCGAGGATGGACGAGGCGTCCTCGACCAGCTCGCGCAGGTCGAAGTCGCTCGTGTCGAGCTCCAGCATCCGCGCCTCGATCTTCGAGAAGTCGAGGATGTGGTTGATGACGGTCAGGAGCGCCTCGCCCGAGGTGACCGCCGTGCGCGCGTACTCGCGCTGCTCGGCGTCGAGCTCGGTGTCCATCAGCAGCTCGAGCATGCCGATCACGCCGTTGAGCGGCGTGCGCAACTCGTGGCTCATGTTGGCCAGGAACTCCGACTTCGCGCGCGACGCCTCCATCGCCTCGTGGAGCGCGTTCCGCCGCTCCGTGACGTCGGCGCCGGCGGCGACGATGTACGCGATCTCGCCGCGCTCGTCGAAGATCGCGCTGTTGGACCAGGCGATCAGCCGCCGCTCGCGGTCGGCCGTCAGCCACTCCAGCTCGAACTCGATCGGGTAGTCCTCGGGCTTCGCCTCGCGCAGGAGCCTGCCGACGCGCTCGGCCTCGGCCGGATCGGCGGGGAACAGCTGCGATGGGAGCTGGCCGCGGACCTCGTCCTCGGTGCGGCCCGTGAGCAGCTCGCACGTGCGGTTGAAGCGCTCGAGCCGGCGCTGCGGGTCCATGACCATCACGAGGCTGCCGGCGGTGTCGATGACCGCGGCCGAGAAGTCGCGCTCGGCCTTGACGGCAGCCTCGGCGCGCAGGACGTCGGTGAGGTCGGTCGCCACGGCGATGTAGCCGGTGACCGTGCCGCCGGCGTCGCGCTCCATCGTCACCGCGAGCGAGACCTGGAGCGGGGTGCCGTCCTTGCGGACGAAGGTCCAGCGCCGCGGCTCGGGCCCCAGCGCGCGGAAGACGTCGCGCCCCGGCTCGACCCCGAGCGCGGCCGCGCGCTCCGCCATCTCGGCCGGGTCGTGCAGCGCGTAGGCCTCGATCTTGCCGACGACCTCGTCGGCGCTGTAGCCCAGCATGCGCTCGGCGCCGCGGTTGAACAGCGTGAGCGTGCCGTCGGGGTCGGTGGCCAGGATCGCCGTCTCGGTGGCGTTCTGGAGCACGCCCGACAGCAGGTCGCGGGTCGTGCGCACGCGCACGACGAGCGACTGGATGGCGAGCCCCGTGAGGGCGCCGACGACGACGAACAGCAGCGTGGTGCGGCCGGACGCGGGCGGGTAGCGCGGCTCGCCGAAGACGAGGAACGGGACGAGCAGCGTCAGGGTCATCGCAACGAGCCCGACGACCAGCTGGCGCCGGCTGCCGAACAGCGAGAGCCAGACGATCGGCAGCATGATCAGCGGCACGAAGCCGGAGCCGCCGGTCGTCCCCGAGTGGCGCAGGATCCCGACCACGACGAAGTAGGCGAGCGGCAGGATCAGGATCAGCGGCCGGCCGCGCCGCCGGTGCGCCGCGGCGAAGCCGATGGCGGCGATCGCCACGGTGAGGACGACGCCGACGGTGAAGAGCGCCCAGTCGGTCTCCGGCCCGGGCAGGGTGACCGCGGCCAGCCCGATCAGCGCCGCTCCCGCGAACGGCAGGATCTCCCGCGGCTGCACGGTCCAATGCTCCTTCATCGTCACCGGCTCAAGCCCTCTCAGCTTAGCTTCGGTCAGCTCGAGTGCAGCAGTGAGCGCAGCTCAGCGATGGCCGTGGCGTTGTCGCGGTACACGATGCCGCGCATGCCCGCTTCGCGGGCCGCGATCACGTTGACCTCGAGGTCGTCGAGGAACGCGCATTCCGGCGCCGGCAGGCCGAGCCGCTCGAGCGTGATCGCGTAGATCTCGGGCTCGGGCTTGCGGGTTCCGACGAACGCGGAGTCGACCACCACGTCGAACACCTCGTCGATCGGCAGCTTCGGCCGCCAGAGCGGCTCCCATTCGCGGACGTTGTTCGTGCAGAGCGCGAAGCGCAGGCCGTCGGCGCGCTTGAGGGCGCGGAAGTGGTCGAACAGCTCGTGGTTGGGGTGCAGCGCGTCCATCAGCCGCGTCGCGAAGCCGTGCAGAGAGACCGGGCGGCCGAGCGTGGCCTCGAGCCCGCGCTCCAGCCGCGCGACGAACTCCGCCTCGCTGATCTCGCCGCGCTCGAGCGCGAACAGCGGGTGCACGCCGTCGTCCGCCAGGCTGTGCGCCATCGCCTGCCCGTAGGCCTCCGTGGGGACGTCGATCCCCTCCTGGAGGCTCGCGAAGGCCTCCATCAGCGGCGAGGTCAGGACGCCGCCGAAGTCCGACACGACGGCGCGGATCAGCGCGGGCCCCCGGGCAGGCGGTCGTTCTCGACGTCGACCGCCGTGCCCTCCACGACGTCGTCGTGCGGGCCGCTCATCGAGACGACCATCCGGTGCGTCAGGCGGCGCGCCAGCACGGCGCGCACCAGCGCCCGCGTCGGCGGGATCAGCAGCAGCAGGCCGAGGAAGTCGGTGATGAAGCCGGGGGTGAGGAGCAGCAGGCCGCCGAAGATCACCAGGGCGCCGTCGAGCACCTCGCGCGCGGGGACCTTGCCGGCCGCGACCGCCTCGTTGAAGCGCCGCCACGCGGTCCGGCCCTGCGAGCGCATGAGCACCGAGCCGAGGATCGAGTCGGCCACCAGCAGCGCGACCGTCCACAGGACGCCGATCTGCTGGCCGACCTGGATGACCACGGCCAGCTCCGCGATCGGCACGACGATGAAGAGCAGGACGAGGGGGAGCAACATGGCGTGCCCCTCTAAAGGTAGGACGCTACGGGCGGAGCGCGGGCTGCGGGCCGTCGAGCTGGATGGCGGGCAGGCGGTGCAGGCCGACCGTCTCGATCAGCGTGCGGATGTTGGGCTGGGCGCCGTTGAGCCAGAGGACGCGACCCTGCGCGCGCAGGCGCTGGGCCAGGACGGCGAGGTCGATCATCAGCGACGGGTCGGCGAACCGCAGCTCGGAGAGGTCGACGATGACGTCGCGCGTGGCCATCAGCGCAGCGGAGATCGGCTGTCGCCGGCGGCCGCTGGTCGTCCGGTCCTCGTCCCCCACGATCCTCAGGATCGCCAGCTGCTCGTCGAAATGAACGATCCCGGCAAGCTAATACATACCGCCGAGTTCGTACAGCCCCCCGACGAAACTTCCTACACTCGGGGGGTGATGGTGGACGAAGACGAGGTCATCGAGGCGCTCAGCAACGTGATCGACCCCGAGCTGGGGCTCGACTTCGTCGAGCTCGGGCTCGTATACGGGGTCGAGATCGACGGCGGGACTGTGAACATCACCTTCACGCTCACGACGCCGGCGTGCCCGATCGGGCCGCAGGTGTCCGAGCAGATGAAGGAGTTCGTCGGCGAGGTCGAGGGCGTCGAGGACGTCGTCCCTAACATGGTCTTCACGCCCCCTTGGACGCCCGAGAAGATGTCCGAGGACGCGAAGTTCGCTTTGGGCTACTAGCGCCCCGCCCGTTGGAGCTCTGAGCGCGGGCCGCCGCGACCAGCTCGTCGCGCGCCTCCTCGAGCATCCCCCCGAGCTCCTCGAGATCGGGCATCGCGTCGAAGTCGCCGAGCAGGCCGAAGTCCATGCCGCCGTTGTAGGACATGATCGCCACGGCGAGCGCGTGGTCGCGCGGGAGGAAGGCGACGGGGAAGAGGTCCTGCAGCTCGCGGCCGAGCGCGTAGAGCGGGAACTGCGGGCCGGGCACGTTGGTGACCAGCAGGTTGAACAGGCGCGTGGAGAAGTTGATCCGCGACGCCTGCGCGAGCACGGTCGGCGGAGCGAGGTTCTGCACGCCGGCGAGCACCTCGGCGCCGACCGCCTGCTTGGACTCCTTGAGGCCGTCCATCGCCTGGCGGACCACCTGCAGGCGGGCGACGGGATCCTCGACGTAGACGGGCAGCGGCCCGCGCATGGCGGCCAGCCGGTTGCCCATGGTCCCGTGCTCGTCCTGGGCCCGGATCGAGACCGGCACGAGCGCGCGCAGCTCGAGCCCCTCGGTGCGGACCCCGCGCGACTGCAGCCACTTTCGCAGCCCGCCCGCCACGACGGTCAGCACCACGTCGTTGACCGTGCCGCCGAAGGCGTTCTTGACGACCTTGAAGGCCTCGAGCTCGCTGCGGATGAGCACGAACCGCCGGTGCGGCCCGATCGGCACGTTGAGCGGGGTCTCGGGCGCGGGGTTGAGGCCCGCCCACGCGACCTCGGCCACGCCCTCGAAGGCCTCGCGCGCGAGTTGCAGCGACGTGCCGGGGCTGGCGGCGGCCCGCAGCGTCCGGCCGGCGAGCGAGAACGGCAGCTCGGCCACGGCCCGGACCCCGCGCGCGGCGAGCGAGACGGCGCTCGGCTCGGGCTGCGGCACCCACGGCTCGCCCTCGTGCGGCAGCGGCGGCGGCACCGGCTCGAGGTCGAAGAGCACGGTGGCGAGGTCGACGCCCGCCACGCCGTCGACGACCGCATGGTGGGTCTTGGAGATCAGCCCCCAGCGGCCGTCGTCGAGCCCCTGCACGAGCCACAGCTCCCACAGCGGCTTCGTGCGGTCGAGGCGCTGCGAGTGGATGCGGGAGGCGAGCGCGCGCAGCTGGTCCTCCGAGCCGGGCCCCGGCAGCGCCGTGTGGCGCAGGTGGTACTCGAGGTTGAAGCTCGCGTCGTCGACCCACAGCGGCCGCCCGGTCTCCAGCGGCGGCACCGCCAGCTTCTGCCGGTAGCGGGGAACGAGGTGGAGCCGGCCGCGCACGTGGTCGGCGAAGTCGTCGAAGGCCGGCGGCGGCCCCTCGAAGATCATCACGGCGCCGATGTGCATGTGCGCGTTCTGGCTCTCCTGCGCGAGGAAGGACGCATCCACCGCCGTGAGCCGGTCGCCGTGAGCCTGGGGCATGGCGCAAACGTACCTCAGAACAGCGCTGCCGCGAGCCCGCCGGCGACCGAGGCGAGCAGCACGGCGGTCAGCACGCCCTCATACCGGCCGCTGCGGACGAGCGCGGCGAACAGCGGCCGGCCTGCGAGGTGGCCGACCGCCACCACCGGCACCAGCAGCGCCACCAGCGCGGCGTCGGGGACCGCGCCGCTCGTGCCGGTCACCCACAGCGCGACGACGCCGACCGCGCTCAGACCGAGGAAGCAGACGGGCATCGTGTCGCGCATCTGCTCGGGCTCGAGCCGGCGGCCGAGCAGGTAGACGATCAGCGGAGGGCCGGCGGTGGTGGTGGACGTCGTGAGCGCGCCGGCGGCGAGGCCGGCGATCGGGCCGGCCCAGGCCGGCGTCCGGCGCTTGGCGAGCCGGCGCGCGACCAGCGTCGCGAGCACGCCGGCGCTCACCGCGACCTGGAGCGCTACGGAGTCGAGCGTGCGCAGGATCACGACGCCCAGGACCGCGCCCGGCAGCGCGAAGGCGAGCACCACGGCGCACTCGCGGACCGCCGGCCGCGGCCGCCGCCGCTCGGTGGCCAGGGTGAGCAGGTTGACGAGCGTGCTGAGCGCGATCAGCAGCCCGACCGCCTCCTCGGGCTCGACGGCGGCGAAGACGAGCGGCGCGGCGACGATGCTGAACCCGAAGCCCGTGGCCGACTGCAGCGCCGCGCCGGCCGCCACCGCCGCGGCGGCGACGAAAGCCATGGGCCTAGTATGGGGTTTCGTGGGGTGGGACTTCTCCACCGAGCCCGAGTTCCAGGCGCAGCTCGACTGGATGCGCGACTTCGTGCGCGAGGAGGTCTGGCCGATCGAGACGGTCTTCGAGGACCTCGGCCGGGACGGCTTCCTGCGCGCCGTGGCGCCGCTTCAGGAGCAGGTGCGCGAGCGCGGGCTGTGGGCGGCCCACCTGCCGCCCGACCTCGGCGGCCAGGGGTTCGGCCAGGTCAAGCTCGGCCTCATGCACGAGATCCTCGGCTCGAGCCCGTTCGCGCCGGTGGTCTTCGGCAACCAGGCGCCCGACTCCGGCAACTCGGAGATCCTCGCGCTGGCCGGCAGCGATGACCAGAAGGAGCAGTGGCTGCACCCGCTGCTGGCCGGCGACCTGCGCTCGGCGTTCTCGATGACCGAGCCCGAGAGCGCCGGCAGCGACCCGACGCTGCTGCAGACCCGCGCCGTCGAGGACTCAGGCGGCTGGGTCATCAACGGCCACAAGTGGTTCTCCACCAACGCCTCGGTGGCCGACTTCCTGATCGTCATGGCCGTCACCGACCCCGAGGCGCACAAGTACCAGCGGGCCTCGATGTTCATCGTGCCGGTCGACACGCCGGGCGTCACGATCGTGCGCGACGTGCCCACGATGGAGCATCCGTACGAGCGCTACGGCGCCTACGGCGGGCACGCCGAGATCCTCTATGAGGACGTCCGCGTGCCCAAGGACGCGCTGCTCGGCGCGCGCGGCGCCGGCTTCCTGATCGCCCAGCAGCGGCTCGGCCCCGGGCGCATCCACCACTGCATGCGCTGGCTCGGGGTCTCGCAGCGCGCCTTCGACATGCTGTGCGAGCGAGCGCTCACCCGCTACGCGCACGGCTCGCTGCTGGCCGACAAGCAGACGGTCCAGAACTGGATCGCCGACTCGGCGGCCGAGATGCACGCGGCGCGGCTGATGACGCTCCACGCCGCCTGGAAGATGGACACCGAGGGCGCCTCTGCCGCGCGCCGCGAGATCGCGCTGATCAAGTTCTACGGGGCCAAGGTGCTGCACGACGTGGTCGACCGCGCGCTGCAGGCGCACGGCTCGCTCGGCTACTCGACCGACCTCCCGCTCGAGCAGATGTACCGCTTCGCGCGCGCCGCGCGGCTCTACGACGGGCCCGACGAGGTGCACCGCCAGAGCGTCGCCCGCCAGATCCTGCGCGGCTACGAGCCGGCCGAGGAGGGCGTGCCGAGCGAGCACGTGCCGACGCGCCGCGAGGCGGCCCGCGCCAGGTTCGCGGACCTGCTCGAGGCGGTGACCTCCAACGATTAGTCGCGTTGCGATCCTCGCCGCCGCCCTCGTGCTCGTGGGTGGCGGGCTGGTGGTCGCCGCCGTCACCGGCGCGTTCGACGGCGGCGAGCCGACCGCCGGCGCAGCGCTGAAGGCCGACCGCTTCAACCGCAACCGCGCCTTCGCGGACCTCCGGTACCAGGTCGAGCTCGGGCCGCGGCCCGCCGGCTCGGAGACCGCGAAGCAGCTTGCCGAGTGGCTGCGCGACCGGCTGCCGGAGGGCCGCCTGCAGAAGGTCCCCGGCGGGCTGCAGAACGTGATCGGCTCGGTGCCGGGACGCGGCAAGCCGATCGTCGTCGCCGCCCACTACGACACCAAGGACATCCCGGACTTCGTCGGTGCCAACGACGGCGCCGGCGGCACGGCGGCCGTGCTGGAGATCGCGCGCTACATGGCGAAGGCCAGGCGGCCGGCCGGCGCGCCGCCGATCCGCTTCGTGCTCTTCGACGGCGAGGAGAGCCCGGACGACACCAAGGAGTTCTACGCCACCGGCCTGCGCGGCTCGAAGTACTACGCGCGGCGCTTCGCCGAGCGGACGCGGGTGATGATCCTGCTCGACTTCGTGGCCGAGAAGGGCGGGATGCGGATCCCGCGCGAGGCCGGCTCGCACCTCGGCCTGTGGAACCGGCTGCGGGCCGCCGCCCGCAAGGTCGGCGCGCAGTCGGCGTTCCCGGACGACACGAGCGGCGAGGTGCTCGACGACCACACGCCGTTCGCCCGTCGCGGCGTGCCGGCCATCGACCTGATCGACTTCACGTTCGACTGCTGGCACAAGACCTGCGACGACATGGACGCCGTCTCGGCCCGCGCGCTCGACCTCACGGGGGAGACCGTGATCCAGATGCTCCTAGACTTGTCCCGGTGACCGTCGAGAAGCTCCTGCTGGCTGCCCCGCGCGGCTACTGCGCCGGCGTGGACCGCGCCGTGCAGACCGTCGAGCACGCGCTCGAGCTGCACGGGCCGCCCGTCTACGTGCGCAAGGAGATCGTCCACAACAAGCACGTCGTGGAGACGCTGCGCGAGCGCGGGGCGATCTTCGTCGACGAGCTCGAGGACTCGATCCCCGAGGGCGCGATCACCGTCTTCTCCGCCCACGGCGTCTCGCCGGCCGTGCACGCCGACGCCGAGCGCCGCGGCCTCCAGACGATCGACGCCACGTGCCCGCTCGTCACCAAGGTCCACCGCGAGGCGGTCAAGTTCGCCGCCGAGGGCTACACGATCGTGCTGATCGGCCACGCCGGCCACGAGGAGGTCGAGGGCACGACGGGCGAGGCGCCCGACCACATCGTGCTCGTCCAGAGCGAGGAGGACGTGGACACGCTCGAGGTCCCCGATCCGGAGAAGGTCGCCTACATCTCGCAGACCACGCTGTCGGTCGACGAGACGCGCTCGATCATCAACAAGCTGCGCGAGAAGTTCCCCAGCATCACGGGCCCGCGCACCGACGACATCTGCTACGCGACGACGAACCGCCAGGCGGCGGTCAAGCAGATGGCCGACCAGTGCGACCTCCTGCTCGTGATCGGCTCCACCAACTCGTCGAACTCGCAGCGGCTCGTCGACGTGGCGCGCGACCGCGGCACGCAGGCCCACCTGATCGACAACGAAGAGATGGTGCAGGACGAGTGGCTGGAGGGGGCGCGCGTGGTCGGCATCTCCTCCGGCGCCAGCGCCCCCGAGGAGCTCGTCGACCGCCTCGTCCGCTTCTTCCGCGACCGCGGCACCGAGACCGTCGAGACCTTCGAGGTCATGCGCGAGGACGTGCGCTTCATGCTGCCGAAGGTGATCAGGCAGCAGATGGCCGCGCGAGCGGGCTGACCTGGAATCGAGACACTACGCGCGGGCGTCGACCGTCCGGTTGCGGCCGGCGGCCTTCGCCGCCACCAGCGCGCGCCGGGCGGCCTCAAGGATGGCCTCGGCGGTGCACGCCGCTGCCGTGTGCTCCGCCACCCCGATGCTGACGGTCACGTGGATGTCGGCGTGCCGGCTCCGCACCGGCCGCCGCAGGACGCAGGTCCGCAGGTCCTCCGCCACGAGGCGAGCGGCTCGCAGGCCCGTGCCCGGCAGCAGCAGCACGAGCCGGTCCTCCTCGTAGTGGGCGGCGACGTCGTTCGCGTGGCAGCGTCCCGCGACGAGGGCGGCGACGCTGCGCAGCACGGCGTCGCCCGCCGCCTCGCCGTGCACGGCGTTGACGGTGCCGAGCCCGTCGACGTCGAGCAGCAGCAGGCTGAGCGGCGTCTCGGTGCGCTCCGCGCGCTCGATCGCGATGCTCAGCTGGGCCTGGAGCTGCTTGCGGCCGGGCAGGCCGAGCTGGGGGTCGGGGCGGTCGGCGAAGGCGACCCGCTCGGCGAGGGCGGTGCGCTCGAGGGCCAGGCCCGCCTGCGCGGCGAGGAAGGCGAAGAGCCGGCGCTCGCGCGGCGTGAAGGGCTCGCTCCGGCAGACCGAGACCGCGCCGATGCCCCGCACGGGGACGGCCAGCGCGTGCCAGCCGCCCACCGCCGTGAGGACCGGCTCATCTCCCGCCAGCGCGCTGCGCTCGGCGGCGAGCAGGGCGGTCGCGTCCGCCGCGCCCGGCTGCGACGGCAGCGCCTCGAACGTCGTCGCGGCCGACGCGCCGGCCAGCCGCGCCCGGCCCGCGGCCGCGCCGAGCGCGTCGACCGACGAGCCGACCGCCAGCTCGAGCGCGTTGAGGTCGTCGCCGGCGGCGTCGAGCGCCATCCCCGTGCGATGGATGGCGACGTCGACGCGATCGCGCTCGAGCTCGAGCGCGGCCACGCGGTCAGCGGCCTCGGACAGGTGGGCGTTGCGCTCGCGCGCCATCGCGCCCAGTAGGAGCGAGAGCGGCAGGAGGCTGAGGACGATCGCCGGCTGCGCTTCTGCTTGCACGCCGACGACGATCGCGAGCGGGAGCAGCGCGGCGTCGACCCCGTAGACCACGGCCATGACCTCGAGCTGGAGGCGGGGGCGGAAGCCGCGCCCGAGCCACTCGCGGAGCGTGGAGACCGCGCCGTCGAGCGCGAACTGCGCGAGCACGGCGGGGATCATCAGCAGCGGCGTCGGCTCGCCCGCGGTCGCCATCAGGAAGACGACCGGGCCGAACACGTAGGCGGCGTCCCCGACCGCCGTCGCCACGCGCCACACCGGATGCCGGCCGGCGAGCGCCCCGGGCAGCGCCGCCAGGCACAGCGACGCGGCGACGGTGACCGGGACCCAGGCGAGCGGCAGCACCCACAGCGCCGGCACGGTGCCGAGGACGGCGGCGGTCGCGCTCCCGCCGCCCACGTGGAGCGACACCGAGGCGGTGGCGACCGCGGCGGCAAGGCAGATGAGCAGCGCTGTCACCGGCGGCGGTCGCCCGTCCGCGAGTGCGAGGCCCAGCGCGCCCGCGCAGACGAGCAGCGTCAGCCAGCGCTCGAGGCGGCACTCGCGCTGTCCGAGGTCCCGAGCGCGATCGGGACGCGCCCGGATCAGCAGCCGTCGGACCGCGAGCACCATTTGTTCCTTCAGCGCTTGCTGTAGGGGTCGAGCATCACGTCGTCGACCAGCCAGGCGCCCGTCGAGCGGATCCGGAAGCGGACCAGCGTCCCGCCGTCGACCAGCGTGAGCAGGTTGGCGACGACCGGCAGCGGCAGCGTGGGCGACCATTGCGACGTCGGATCGGCCACCGCGCCGACCGGCAGCTCCGCCGTCAGGCCGAGCTGGGTGCGGACGATGACGCTGACGGTCAGCAGCCCCGTCGGCAGGCCGACGTTGCGGGCGAAGAAACGGATGGTCGGGTGCTCGACGGCGACGCAGACGGGCGGCGACGTGACGCTCGCGCCGGCGGGCAGGCGCGCCGCGCGGCGGTCGTCGATGCCGTTCACGTGCCACGGCTCGTTGCCGTCGACGACGGTCGCGCCGGAGAACGTCCAGCCCTCGCCGCCGGCCTCGAAGCCGGCGTCGGGGAACGCGGTGTAGGAGGCCGGGTCGAGCCAGGGGAGGAAGGTGCGCTCGGCGGGGAGCGTCGGGCACTCCGTGCCCGGCACGAGCAGCGAGGCGCTCGCCGGCGCGGGGAAGACGGCGAAGAGCGCCGCGGCGATCACGGCTCCGAGGAGCTTCCGTGCGGTCATGCGGCGGAGGATGGCCATGCCTCCCGCGCGCGGCTAGAGGCGCGAGCGCCGAATCAGACCGAGGTCGTAGGCGCTTCGGTCTGCGCGCCGAGCAGCAGCGCGAGCTGCGTGCGCGTGCGGACGCCGACCTTGCCGTAGACGCGCGTGAGGTGCGTCTTCACGGTCGCCTCGCTGATGTGGAGGTGGCGGGCGATCTCCTGGTTGGTCGCGCCGCGGCCGACCAGCTCCGCGACGTCGGCCTCGCGCCGGCTCAGGCCGCCGTCCCGCAGCAGGTCGTGCACCTCGGGTGTCTCGGGTGCGATCGCGCACGCGAAGGCGTGCTCGAGCAGCGGCTGGAGGCGGCGCAGCGCGGTGAGGTCGGCGGACGTGAACGGCGGCTCGTCGACCGACCGCAGGAGGGCGAAGTCGGCGGCGACGCTTCCGGAGGTGCGCAGGTAGATCTCGGCGTGGTCGCCGATGCCGTGCTCGTGGAGGAACGCCCGGTGCTCGGGATTGAAGTCGCTGTGGCCGAGGACCGTCGCTTCACGGGAGCGCTCGGGCGCTCCGATCAGGCTCCAGACGTCGACGGGGTCGAGGCTCCACAGGCCCGTCTGGAGCACGACCGGCGGGTGGTGGCGGCGGCCGACGCCCTTGAACCACGTCATGGCCGCCGGCACGAGCGCCGTGATGGCGCTCAGTGCGTGCGCCTTCATCCGATCCACGGGATCGGGGCTCGTCAGCGCGTCGGCGTGCCGCGCGAAGTCGGACGCCGTCAAGCGCTCCTCTCGGGCGCGCGGAACTGCGTCGCGAGCTCGGTCCGGCCGCGGATGCCGAGCTTCGAGTACACCCGGGTGAGGTGGGTCTTCACCGTCGCCTCGCTCATGCCGAGCCGCGCGGCGACGAAGGCGTTGCTCACGCCGTCGAGCACGAGCCGGGCCACGTCGTGCTCGCGCGCGGTGAGCAGGTCCTCCGGCAGCTGCGGCATCCTGCTCACGTCGTCGCGCCGGCACAGCGCGTTCTCGACCAGCGGGTCGAGGTGGCTCAGCAGGCGCACCTCGGCCGGGCTGAACGGCGGGTCGGCGGCGTGACGGAGGAGCGCGAGCCCGGCGATGACCAGCCCGTTCTCGCGGAAGTACGCGTGCAGCGGCGCGCCGAGGCCGAGGCGGCGGAGGTGGCGCCCGAACATCGAGCGCCGCAGTGCCTCCTCGCCCCCGACGTCGGCGGCGCTCATGACCGTCCGGCCCACGGCCGTCGTGCGGCGCACGCTGAAGGGGTCGATCGGCTCGAGCGCGGCGAGCCGGCGAGCGACCTCGTCGGTGTCGGGCAGCGCGCAGCTCCGCGCCCTGAGCGCGAGGCGGGGAACGATCACGCCGTCGTTCACCGCATACAGCAGCGCGAGCGGGGCGGGCACGAACGCCGTGATGGCGTCGAGCGCCGAGGCGGCGACCCGCTCACGCGGAGTGCGGGCCTGCGAGGCCCGGACGTACCGCTGCTCGAGCACGGACCCGGCCTTCGCGAAGCGACGCCGCGGGGAAACGGAGGTTGCGTCCTGCATGTGCTTGAGATCGGCATCGGCAGGAGGGGGGTGGATGGGGCGTTTGCTCCATGTGGGGTCGGCGGATGTTCGGCGCACGCTCCGGAAACTGGCGGGTCGACAAAGCGGTCATCTATGCCGCATCGCGGAAACCAACCCCGCCGGCACCGCCAACCTCGCCTCACTCGATGCCAGGGTTCATCCCGCCAACCAGGCCCTGATCTCATCGCCATGCTCGTCCAGCGCGGGCGGCGCCAAGCGCACCGCCGGCCGCGCGCCATCGAACCACAGCGGCGGAGCCACCAGCGGCAAGCCATGGCTCTCGTCGATCGGCGACAACCCGAGCTCCGAGGCCAACGCGAACGCCTCGTCGACCCCGTTGATCGGCCCCACCGGAACGCCGGCCCGACGCAGCGCCCCGACCCAATGCTCGGCCGACTCGGTCCTGAACACGGCCTCGAGCTCCTCGGCCAGCGCATCGACGTTCTCGACCCGCGCCTCGTTGCTCGCGAATCGCGCGTCCCCCGCGAGCTCCGGACGGCCGACGGCCTCACAGAGGCGCGCGAAGAGGCGGTCGTTGCCGGCCGCCACGGCGAACGGCCGGTCGGCGGCCTCGTACGTCTCGTAGGGCACGATGCTCGGGTGGCGGTTGCCGCGGCGCGACGGCACGGCGCCGCCCGACACCCACGCCGAGCCCTGGTTCAAGAGCGAGGCGAGCGCCGAGTCCATCAGCGACACCTCGACGTGACGGCCGCCCCCCTCGGCCAGCGCGGCTTGGATCGCGATCGTCGCGAGCAGCCCGCAGATCAGGTCGACGACGGCGGCGCCGGTCTTCAGTGGGCGCCCGTCCGGCTCGCCGGTGACGCTCATGAGGCCGCCCATGGCCTGGAGCAGGAAGTCGTAGCCCGGCATGCCGCGGGCCTGCTCGCCGCTCCCGAACGCGGTGACCGAGCAGGAGACGAGGCGGGGGTTGACGCGCCGGATCGTGTCGCCGTCGAGTCCCCACGAGGCCATCAGGCCCGGCCTGAACGACTCGATCAGCACGTCCGCGCGCTCGGCCAGCGTGCGAGCCAGCTCTCGGTCGCCGTCGTCGGCGAGGTCGAGCACGACCGAGCGCTTGTTGCGGTTCAGGCCGAGGTAGTACGTGCTCTCGCCGTCGCGCCACGGCGGCCCCCAGGCGCGCGTGTCGTCGCCCGTGCCGGGCCGCTCGACCTTGATGACGTCGGCGCCGAGGTCGCCGAGCAGCATCGAGGCGTAGGGCCCGGCCAGCACGCGCGAGAAGTCGGCGACGATCAGGCCTTCCAGCGGTCCGCTCACGAGGCTCGCCACACTAGATGACCGGTCCCACGACCCGCGAAATCGATCATCTTGTCGGCCGTGCGCACCCTGGTCATCTCCGACCTCCACATCGGCGCCAGCACGAACACCGACGTGCTGCGGCGGCCGGCCATCCGCGAGCGGCTCGTGGAGCAGCTGGATGGGATCGACCGGCTGGTCATCCTCGGCGACGGCCTCGAGCTGCGCGACGGACCGCACCGCGACGCCGTCGAGGTGGCGGGGCCGTTCTTCGAGGCCGTGGGGGGCACCGTCGGTGAGCTGCTGTGGGCCGCCGGGAACCACGACCACGGGCTGGTCGCGGGCTGGATCGACGGCCGGCTGCTGACCGAGCCGGCCGGCTTCCTCGGCCTCGAGCAGCGGATCGAGCCGCGCGACGCCGGCCCGCTCGCCGCCGCCCTCGCCGAGCGCGCCGCGCCGGCGCGCGTGCAGGTCATCTACCCCGGCGTCTGGCTGCGCGACGACGTCTACGCCATCCACGGCCACTACTCCGACCTGCACGCCACCGTGCCGACCTTCGAGCGCCTGGCGGCCGGGGCGATGGCGCGCTGGGCGGTGGAGCTGCCGCGCCAGGGCGCCACGCCGGACGACTACGAGGCCGTGCTCTCGCCGCTCTACGCCTGGATGCACGCGCTGACCCAGCGCGCGGACAACGCGCTCGTGAGCGCCGGCACCGGCGCCTCGTCGCGGGCGTGGCGGGCGCTCGGCGGCAGCGGCCGCCGCCTGAGCGTCAAGACCGCGGTGCTCCGCGGCGGCTTCGCCGGCGCGGTCGCGCTCATCAACGCCCTCGGCATCGGGCCGGTCGACCGCGACCTCTCCGGCCCCGGCCTCCGGCGCGGCTATTTGCGCGGCATCGTGGAGATGCTCGACCGCCTCGGCGTGACCGCGCCGCACGTCGTCTGCGGCCACTCGCACCGCTCGGGCCCGTGGCCGGGCGACGACCTCGGCGAGTGGACGACGCGCGCCGGCGGGCGCGTGCACAACACCGGCTCGTGGGTCCACCAGCCGCACTTCCTCGGCGACCCGCCGCAGCAGTCGCCCTACTGGCCGGGTACGGCCGTCCTCATCGAGGACGCGGAGCCGCCGCGGCTGCTGCGGCTGCTGGAATCGCTGGAGTGAAGCACGTGGCGTGGCAGGTCACGCCGTCGCCGATCCGCAGGTCGAGCACGCCCTCGGTGTGGACGGCGTGCGCGATCAGCTCGTAGCAGCCGGGCTCCGAGATCGCGACCGTGCGGCCGTTGGCGACGACCTCGCCCTGCCCCTCGAGCACCGCCCATACGCCGCCGGCCTCGTAGGGGCCGCTGTAGGCGCCCGGCTGGTCCTCGGTCTGGGCGGGGAGCAGGACGCCGGGCTCGTCCTCGGGGCGGGCCGGCTCCAGCAGCTCGCGCTCGACGCCGAGCAGCTCCTGGATCTCGCGCTCGGTTTCCCGATAGCCGCCCTCGCCGTAGTGCATCGAGAACAGCCGGCCTTCACGGTCCCAGAGGTAGCGGGCCGGCCAGCCCTGGTTGCCGTAGAGGTCCCAGAGCTCGAGCCGGACGTCGATCGCCACCGGGTAGGCGATCCCCAGGCGCTCGACCGCACGGCGGACGTTGGCCTCGTCGCGCGCGGGCAGGAAGCCGCCGGCGTGGACGCCGATCACGCGCAGCCCGTCGCCGGCGTAGCGCTCGTGCCACGCCTTCACATAGGGCAGCGTGCGCAGCGAGTTGACGCGGCAGAAGTCCCAGAACTCGATCAGGACGGGGCGGCCGCGCTGCTTGTCCATCCGCAGCGTGGCGACGTTGATCCACGGGATCTCGCGCGGGAACGGCGGCGCGGAGATGGTGCCGGGCTGGGCGCGCACCGGCGCCACGGTAACATCGCGCCCGGCTCGGAACCCCATCTCGAGGAGGAAGCGTGGACCTGTGGTCTCGCCTGGCTGACGTGCACAGCCGCTGGAACGTCCTGGACCATCCCTTCTACCAGCGCTGGAGCCGCGGCGAGCTCTCCGCCGGCGAGCTCGCGCTCTATGCCGGCCAATACCGCCACGCCGTCGTCGCGCTCGCCCAGGCGGCCGACGGTGCCGCCCGCGCCGCCGCCGACGCCGAGCTGGCCGCACACGCCGGCGAGGAGGCCGCGCACATCGCCCTCTGGGACGCGTTCGCCGACGCCGCCGGCACCGAAGGCGCGGCCGAGGCCGCGCCGGAGACCGCCGAGTGCGCGGACGCCTGGGCCGGCGACGGCCGCGACCTGTTGGGCCACCTGGTGGCCCTGTACGCGATCGAGTCGGCGCAGCCCGCGATCTCGCGCGTGAAGGCGGACGGCCTGCGCGAGCACTACGGCTTCGCGGGCGGCCCCGGGACCGCGTACTTCGACCTGCACGCCGAGCGCGACGTCGAGCACGCGGCCGAGGCACGGGCCCTGATCGCCGCGCGCCTGGACGGCGCCGACGAGGACGCCATCGTGGCCGAGGCCGAGCGCGTCCTGCGCGCGAACTGGACGCTGCTCGACGGCGTCGAGCGGTTGTGCGGAACTGGACAGACGTTGGGGTGACGCGGGACGAAACTTCCGCGACCCTTCGGGGTTGATTCGGTAGTCAATCCGAAACTCGGAGGGTCCCCTCTTGCGCAAGTACCTGATCGCCGCGGTTGCGGCTGTAGCCGCCATCGCCTTCTCGGCCGTCGCCCTGGCTCAGGGTCCGGACACCGCGACGCTCACCACCAAGGTGTCGCCGAAGGATGCCGGCACGAAGACGAAGCCGAAGAACAGCACCTTCACGCTGAACGTCGTCAACAACAACACGTCGCGGACGATGTCGGACCTCGACGTCTTCCTGGCCAAGAACGTCAAGCTCAGTCTCAAGGGCCTGCCTTCTTGTGCCCCGGACAAGATCTTCGCCGAGGACTGCCCGGACTCGACCGTGCTCGGCACCGGCGCGGCGAAGGCCAAGACCGGCGTCAACAACGCCGACCCGGCGCTGATCGGGGACCGCACCTTCGAGGTCACCGCGTACAAGACCAAGAGCGCGACCGGCAAGGACATGCTGGGCTTCTACATCGACGACGGCACGTTCCAGTTCCTCACGGAGACGACGCTGACGAAGATGTCGGGCAAGTACGGCCAGAAGCTGCACATCGACGTGCCCGCCCTCGCTCAGCAGGTCGGCGCGACGTACAACGGCCTGGTCTCGCTCAAGGCCACGCTGAAGAAGAAGGTCGGCAGGAACTACCTGATCTCGACCGTCGGCTGCGCCAACAAGAAGCACCCCTACAAGGTCGATCTGATCTTCATCGAGAACACGATCACCCGGCCGGCGACGATCTCGGACACCGCGAACGCGCCCTGCACCAAGTAGCGACTTCGCAGAGAACGGTTTAGGTGGAGGCCCCGCTCCGGCGGGGCCTTCGTCGTTCCTAGACTCGTAGCGCGTGTGGGTGATCGCTCATGCGGTCGTGGGCCGCGCCGACCTTCCGATCCCGGTCGTGTGGTTCATCGTCGCCGCGGCGATCGTGCTCGTCGTGTCCTTCCTCGTGCTCGCGGGGGGCTGGACGCGGCCGCGGCTCGAGCGCGTCCGGGAGTGGCCGCTCGTGCGCATCCCGCGCGCCGTCGAGGTGCTGCTCGGGACGCTCGGCGTCTTCGTTTTCGCCGTCGCCGTCTACGCCGGCCTCGCGGGCACGGACAGCGCGAGCGACAACCTCGTCACCGACGCCGTCTATGTCGGCTTCTGGGTCGGCGTCCCGTTCGTCTCGCTCCTGTTCGGCGACGTCTTCCGCCTGCTCAGCCCGTGGCGCGCGATCGGCCGCGCCACCGGCTGGCTGGCCGGGCGGGTCGCGCGCGACGCGATGCCGGAGCCGCTCCCGTACCCGCGGCGCCTCGGCCACTGGCCGGCCGTCGCCGGGCTGATCGCCTTCACGATCTGCGAGCTGTGCTGGGCCGCCGCCAAGGACCCGCAGCCGCTCGCGGTGCTGATGCTCGTCTACCTCGCGATCCAGCTCTTCGGGATGAGCCTCTACGGCGTCGAGACGTGGGTCCGGCACGGCGACGCCTTCGGCGTCTGGTTCGGGCTGCTGGCGCGGCTCGCCCCGTTCGGGCGAGGCGCCGGCGGCCGGCTCGTGCTGCGGCCTCCGGTGGTCAGCGCGGCGAGCGTCGCGGCGATCGCCGGGACCACCGCGCTGCTCCTGAGCGGGATCGGGAGCACGGCGTTCGACGGCGCGAAGGAGGGGCCACTGTTCCAGGACATCGTCGGCGAGCTGCAGGACGCCTTCGTCAGCTTGGGCACCTCGCAGGGGCTCGGCCTCGAGCTCGCCTTCGTGGTCGGGCTGGCGATCGCGATCGCCGTCGTCTCCGCCATCTGGGTGGCCGGCGTGGCGGGCATGCCGCTCGAGGGCGTGCGCATGTCCCGGCTCGAGCTGGGTCGCAGCTTCGCCCATACGCTGATCCCGATCGCCGCCGCCTACCTCGTCGCCCACTACTTCTCGCTGCTCGCCTACGAGGGCCAGGACCTCTGGCGGCTGGCCAGCGACCCGCTGGGCGACGGCTCCGACCTGTTCGGCGGAGCCGACCGCGCCATCGACTACTCGGTCGTCTCCGCGACCGCCATCTGGTACGTGCAGACCGGCGCGCTGGTGCTGGGGCACATCGCCGCGCTCGTGCTGGCGCACGAGCGCGCGCTGGTCGCCTACGGCAGCGCCCGCGCCGCCGTCCGGTCGCAGATCGTCATGCTGGGGGTCATGGTCCTGTTCACGGTCCTGGGGCTCTGGCTCCTGTCGGCGGCGCTCCAGACATGACCGTGTACGCGCACGCCGGCCACGTGCTCGTGGACATGCTCTACGCGCTGCCCCTCGTGATCATGGTCGGCCTCCTGCTCATCGGCCGGATGCGCGAGAAGCGGGCGCGGGGCGAGGACCGCGAACCGGAGGTTTGACCGGGCCGGGCGGGGGTATTTCCGCCCTGCGATGACGGCCGCCCAGCGCCTTGACGAGCTCTTCACCCTCTGGAGCGCCGCTCGCGCCGAGGCCAACCTCGCCTACCAGGCCTGGTGCGAGGTGCGCGGCGGGGACGCCTACTCGGTCTATCGCGCAGCGGAGGACCGGGCCGACGCCGCCGAGCAGGCGCTCGCCCTCGTCGGCGTGCCCACGCTGGTCTACTGAGCCGCCGATACCGACGCGCGGGTGCGTCGATAGGTCATCGAGGCAACCGTCTGCGACGCCGATGCGTAGAAGGGGGTGCCGTACGGGAATGTCGTGCGGCTAAGGAGCGAGCCGTGAGCAGCCATGAGCTCAAGACGCTGCTGGACCAGGTCGCGGACACGCGGGAGATCGTGCTGCGGCGCGCGCGGACGTGGAGCGCGGAGTACGACGCCTGGACCGACGCGCGCGACGACGCTCTGCAGGCCTACGCGAGCTGGGTCTCGGCGCCGACGGCCGAGGCCTACGTCGTCTACCGCGCCGCGCAGGACCGCGCCGACGCGGCGCAGGACACGCTGAGTCAGACCCAGATGTCGCGGACGAGGGTCTCGTAGCCGCCGTCCTCGGCGGCGGCTTCGGCGCGGGCGCGCCGGCCCTCGTCGGTGCGCTGGGTGAATACGAGCGGGGACGGGCCGAGGTGGCGACGCCAGGCGCGGGCGAACGCCTCCGCCCGCTCCTTGCGGCGCGCCAGGTCGGCGGGGACGGGATGGTGGCGGGCCGGGAACGGCGGCCGTCGCCTCAGGACGCGGCCGAGCAGCGTCGCCGCTCCGGCCTCCGGGTCGGGCAGCGGGCGGCTGACGAGGTAGCGCGGAGCGTCCGAGACGCCGGCCAGCTCGTCGAGCGCTGTTGCGAACCGCGCGCTCTCCTCCGGCGTCGCCTCGGTCAGCACGCAGCGCAGGTAGCCGGACGCGCGCGGCTCGATCTCGAGCGATCCGGCGGCGGCGTCCGACAGCTCGCCCAGCTCGCGGTAGGCGTCGACCACCGCGCGCGCCGCGGCGTCGAGCGGCAGGACGAGCGGCAGCCGCCGGCTCGCCCGCCCGAGCCGCAGGGCGGCCCAGCCGAGGCCGCCGGCGGCGACGGCGAGCGCGGCGAGGCCGGCGGACCCGACCGCGACCGTGGCGGCGATTGCCACGAGGAGCCCGGCCGCGGCGACGGCGAGCGGCGCGCGCTGCGAGATCGGCGTCCGTGAAGTGCCTGTCCCTTCATGTTGAGGGCCTGTCCCTTCATGTTGAGGGCCTGTCCCTTTATGTGCGCGGGGGCGGACGACGAGGGTTCGGAGGTCGGCGCCGCGGTAGCCCTCGCCGAGGCGCCAGCGGTCGCGCGCCTCGTCGCGGGCGGCGGCCCGGGCGAGCATCGCGGCGTTGATCTCGCCGAAGTGGCTCGCCGGCGGCGGGGCGAAGGGGGAGAGCTCGGCGTGCACGTGCGAGGGGCCGGCCTCGATCTCGCCGTCGTCGGCGGGCGCGTAGAGGTGCAGGTGCTTGCGCACGAAGCGCTCGTAGTCGGCGCTCCCGCGCGTCAGGTCCGGCGCCACGCAGACGACGTCCCAGTTCGAGGCGAGCTTCTCCGGGTCGGCCGGGTCGAGCCGCAGGGAGCGGCCGCGCATCTGCTGCACCGACACGCCGGTGGTCGCGATCGTGAGGTCGACGAGCACGTTGACCGCCGGGCAGTCCCACCCCTCGCCGAGCAGCGCCCGCGTGCCGATCAGCGCGCCGCACACGCCGCTCTCCAGCACGCGCGTGGCGAGCTCGACCCAGGCGCGCGGCTCCCACTCCGCGCCCGACGACCGCAGGGAGACGAGCACGCCGTCGGGCGCCGCCTCCCACTCGGGCAGCGACAGGTGCTCCTCGGCCTGCGTCACCAGCGCCGCGAGCAGCACGTCGGCGTCGGCCGGCAGGCAGCGCAGCCCGCGCCCCGACAC
This sequence comes from uncultured Solirubrobacteraceae bacterium, assembly GCA_963844405.1. Lineage (GTDB taxonomy): Bacteria > Actinomycetota > Thermoleophilia > Solirubrobacterales > Solirubrobacteraceae > DASSUW01. The sequence continues at coordinate 429,612 of CAWJNZ010000003.1, forward strand.
CACCAGCGGTCGCAGCGGCGCGGTCCGCCCGTCCGCTCCCACGGCGATCAGCGCGTGCCGCCCACTCCCGGCGGCCGGATCGAGCACGCCCTCGAGCAGCGCGGCCGGCTTGGCCTCGGCCAGCTCGCTGTCGCACAGGACCAGCGCCCGCAACGCGTCGCCACGCGACTCCATCTCCGCGGACAACACCTCCACGAGCCCGAGCGCCTTCGACTGCGAGCCGGTGAGCAGCCGGTCGACCTCCGACGTGCCGCGCCGGATGCCCTGTCGCGTGAGCCGGAACCCGAGCTCGCCCAAGGCGGCCGCGACGGCCTCGTAGCGCCGGGCGGCCTCGGCCGCAGGCGACGGGTGCAGGCAGCGCAGCGCGTAGTCCTCGAGCAGCACCAGCCAGTCCTCGAGGTCCGGCGGCCGGCGGTACGCCTCGCCGCGCGGCGCGCCTTCGGGCAGCACAAGACCCGCCGAACCGAGGAAGCGCACGCCGGCGCGCGCCAGCGCCGGGTGCGCGCGCTGGAACTCCTCCCACGGCACCTGGGCCTCGTCCTCCGGCGACCGGCGCCGCTCGCGCACCCGCGTGATCACCCACGCCGGGAAGGAGACGTCACTCGAGACATCCTCGTGCAGAGCCGTCACCAGCTCCTTGAAGCGCGTGTCGTGCTCGGCCAGCCACGCCCGCTCGGAGTCCAGCGGCTCGGTCAGCCACGCGAGCTCCTGATACGGAGCCAGATGGCGGTCACGCACCACCGCCGGCGTCGGGACCGTGAAGTCGACGGGACCGAGCAGCTCGCCGTAGAGCTCGGTCTCCTCGCCGGTGAGGTCGGACGGCGGCGTGGCCGTCAAGCCGATCACGTGCACGTCCTCGCCGCCGAGCAGGTCGAGCACGGCGCGCACCACGTAGCCCCACATCGAGGCGAGGTGGTGGCACTCGTCGAGCACCACGACGCCGACCCGCCCGGCCTGGAGCGCGGCCACGCGCGCCTTGGCATTGGCGGAGAGCAGGTCCGCCAGCTCGACGCCGGCGTGCTCGCCGCGCGCGATCTCGCGCTTGACGGAGGCGGTGATGCGCGCGATCTCGCGCGCGCGCCGCTCGGCGGCGGCGCCGTCGTAGCGCTCGCCGCGCACCTCGTCGATGCCGGCGCCCGTGGTCGCGGCGCGCTCCTCGACCCAGCGCTCGGCCGCCACGCGGCCGATCAGCGTCTCCGGGTCCTCGAGCTGGCACAGCGACTGGTAGGTCATGATCGCGATCGGGAAGGCCGGCTCCGGCCCCGCCACCCGCGCGAGGTCGGCGGGCGAGCCGAACCGGCGGATCTGCCGCGGCCACTGCATCTGCACGGCGCTGTTGGGCGTGAGCACGAGCGCACGGCGGCCGATCCGGCGCACGAGCTCGACGCCGACCAGCGTCTTGCCCGAGCCCGGCGGCGCGACGATGTGCGTGCACCGCCGCCCGGCCGCGCGGTCGCGCTCGAAGGCCGCGATCGCCGCCGTCTGGTAGCGGCGCCACTCGCCGCCGAAGGAGAGCTCGTCGAACAGCCCGGGGAGCGCGGTGGCGGTCACAGGCGGGCGAGGTCGTGCGCGAGCGCGCGCGGCGTCAGCCGCGACGCCGGGAAGCCGAGACGCTGGCGGCCCTCGCCGTCCACCAGCACCGTGTAGGCGGAGTGCTCGCGCCCGTCCCGCTGCGGCGCGATGCCGAACGCCCGCCACAGCGGCTCGAGCTCCTCTCGGGTGCCGAGCAGGAAGTCCATCCGGCCGGTCATCGACTGCTCGAGCAGGAACGTCCGTGCCCGCGCGGGCGTGTCGTTGGCCGGGTCGACCGAGACGCCGATCACCGGCACGTCACGGCCGAGGTCGTCGAGCGCTCCGCGGATGCTCTGCACCTGCCCGGGGCAGGTGTCCTCGCACGTCGAGTAGATGAAGGTCACGACCACCGGCTCGCCGCGCAGCGCCGCCGCCGTCACCGTCCCGCCGTCCTGGTCGCGCAGCTCGAAGTCGGGCAGGTGCGTGCCGGGCGGCCGCAGCGAGCCCTCCCAGCCGGTCGCCGCCGGTGCGTCGCCGCCCCGGGTGGCCAGCCACACGCCGAACACGCCCGCCGCGGCGAGGACGCAGAGGGTCGTGAGGGCGAGCACCAGCCGGGACGGCACCCGAGCAAGGTTAAGCCTCGGTCAGCCCGCGCCGGATCGCGTACCGCACGAGCTCGACCCGGTCGCGCATGCCGAGCTTGCGCAGCAGGTTGGCCCGGTGCGACTCGACGGTCTTCTCGGCCAGGTGCAGGATCTCCGCGATCTGCTTGTTGGTGTGCGCCTCGGCGATCAGCTTCAGCACCTCCTGCTCGCGCGGCGACAGCGGCTCGTCGGGGCCGGTCGCGTCGTCCGACATCCAGTCGCGGACGAGCGAGCGCTCGACGGCGTTGGTCAGGAACGCGTCGCCGCGGTGGACCGCGCGGATGGCGTTGAGCAGCGCCTGGTCGACCTCGCGCTTGAGCACGTAGCCGGACGCCCCGGCCTTCAGCGCGTCGAAGACGTAGCGCTCGTCGTCGTGCATCGACAGCGCGAGCACCTGCGTCTCGGGCAGGTGCGAGCGGATCTGGCGGGCGGCCTGCAGGCCGGTCATGCGCGGCATCGACACGTCGAGCACGCACAGGTCGGGCTTGGTGGCGAGCGCCTGCTCGAAGGCGTGGACGCCGTCCTCGGCCTCGGCCACGACCTGCATGTCGGGCTGGCGGTCGATCAGCAGCTTCAGGCCGCCGCGGACGATGCCGTGGTCGTCGGCGATGAGGATCCTCATGTGGCTCCCATGGTCAGTTCGATGGTGGTCCCGTCACCGGGCTCGGAGAAGATGGAAAGCTGGCCGCCGACCAGCAGGGCGCGTTCGCGCATCCCGGAGACGCCGAGCCGGGCGGCCCGGCCGTTGCCGTTGGTCCGGAAGCCCGCCCCGTCGTCGCGGATGCGCAGCACCGTGCGGCCGACGAACGACAGCTCGACGTCGACGTGCCGGGCGCCGGAGTGCTGGGCGACGTTGGAGAGGCTCTCCTGCGTCACCCGGTAGATCACGAGCTGCTCCTCGTCGCTGAGGTTGGGCACGCTGCCGTGGCGGCGGAAGTTGGAGCGGATGCCGGTGCGGTCGCCGAAGGCGGCGACCTGCGAGGTGAGGGCGGGGACGAGGCCGTGGTCGTCGAGCGCCGTGGGCCGGAGCTCGCGCGCGAGGTGCAGCAGCTCCTCCATCGCCTGGGTGACCAGCGCCTGGCTCTCGCGCAGCTCCTCCTGGAGCCCGGGCGGCGCGGTCTGGATCGTGGCCGAGAGGCGCAGCAGGATGGCGGTCAGCGCCTGGTTGACCTCGTCGTGCAGGTCCTGGGCGATGCGCGAGCGCTCGATCTCCTGCGCGCGCAGGACGGCGCGGCCGGACTCGCGGCGCTCGTGCTCGAGCCGCTCGAGCATGCGGTTGAAGTCGGCCGACAGGCGCCGGACCTCCTCGGCGGCGTTGGCGGAGACGTCGGCGCGCTTGCCCGGCGAGGCGAGGTCGACGCTGCTCATGGTCTCGACCAGCCGGCCCATCGGCTCGAGCCGGCGGCGGAGCAGGATCGAGTTGAGCAGGATCACCCCCGACACGGCGAGCGCGATCAGGAGCAGGCCCTCGGTGCTGGTGGCATCCTTGAGCTGGTCGCGCGCGACGAGCGCGGCGACGAACGCCGTCAGGGCGACGAGCGCCGTGTTGACGGCGAGGACCTGCGTCAGCAGCGTGCGAGGGCGCATCCACCGCTTCATCGGCACGCGGGCACAGGATCCTGATGGTTGCCCGACCCTATGGGGGCGCTATCCTTTGTGAAGCATTGAATCCTGACCGACTTCGAGGACTTTTCGCATGAGCCCGAGTGGGGCGGAGTACATCCGCCAGATCAAGAGCCAGGTCGAGGAGGTCGACCCCGCCCAGGTGTCCGAGCACCTCGGGAACGGCATCGTCCTCGTCGACGTGCGCGAGAGCACGGAGTGGGACGCCGGGCACATCCCCGGCGCCAAGCACGTCCCGCGCGCGTACCTGGAGTCGCGCATCGAGGGCGCCGCCGGCGCCGATCGCGACCAGGAGATCGTCCTCTACTGCGCCTCCGGGCAGCGCTCGGCGCTGGCCGCGCACACGCTCCAGGAGCAGCTCGGCTACGGCAACGTGAAGTCGATGACCGGCGGCATCACGCTGTGGAAGGACCGCGGCTACAAGGTCGAGGTCCCGAAGGCGCTGACGCCCGAGCAGCGCGAGCGCTACTCGCGCCACCTGCTCGTGCCGGAGATCGGGCTCGAGGGCCAGACCAAGCTGCTCGAGGCCAAGGTGCTGCTGCTCGGCGCCGGCGGGCTCGGCTCGCCGACCGCGCTCTACCTGGCGGCGGCCGGCGTCGGCACGCTCGGCGTGGTCGACGACGACGACGTCGACCTCTCGAACCTGCAGCGCCAGGTCATCCACACGACCGACCGCATCGGCACCCCGAAGGTCGACTCGGCTGAGACCTCGATCAAGGCGATCAACCCCGACGTCGAGGTCGTCAAGTACAAGACCCGCCTCGACGCCTCCAACATCATGGAGATCATCGACGGCTACGACGTCATCGTCGACGGCGTCGACAACTTCCCGACGCGGTACCTCCTCAACGACGCGACGGTGCGACTGGGCATCCCGGTCGTCTCGGCCTCGATCCTCGGCTTCGACGGCCAGCTCGCCGTCTTCGCGCCGCACGAGGGCCCGTGCTACCGCTGCCTGTACCCGGTCCCGCCGCCCGCCGAGCTGGCCCCGTCCTGCGGCGCCAACGGCGTGCTCGGCGTGCTCCCCGGCACGATGGGCCTGCTTCAGGCGACCGAGGTCGTCAAGCTCGTGACGGGCGCCGGCGAGCCGCTGGTCGGCCGCCTGCTGCTGTACGAGGCGCTGGGCGCCACGTTCACCGAGCTCAAGGTCCGCCGCGACCCGGAGTGCCCGATCTGCTCGAAGGACCCGTCCGAGATCTCCGACGACGAGATGGGCGTGTTCCCGGACTACGAGGCGTTCTGCGCCGCCGCGGGATAGCCTGACCGCCTCTATGGCCACGATCAAGGTTCCCCCGGTGCTCCGGCCGTCGGTCGGCGGCGAGAAGGAGGTCTCGGCGAGCGGCGGCACGGTCGGCGAGGTCCTGCTGGACCTCGCCTCCCAGCACCCCGCCACGCAGGAGCAGCTCTTCGGCCCCGACGGGTCGCTCAACCGCTACGTCAACGTCTACCTCAACGACGAGGACGTCCGCGTCCTCGACGGCCTCGACACCGGTGTCGGGGAGTCGGACACGCTGGTGATCCTGCCGGCGATGGCCGGCGGGTGAGGCACAAGCACCGCCGCTTCGGGCCGTACCTCACCGGGCTGGGGGAGTGAACGCGCGGAGGAAGCGGCGGGCGGCGCGGCGGTCGCCGGAGATGGTCAGCTTCGCGGGGTCGGTGCCGTGCCAGAGGACGGAGGCCAGCGTGCCGGGCCCGCCGGTGATGACGGCCTGCGGCTCGGGGGCCGACCCGCGCGCGGCGTCGAGCCGGCCGTCCGCGGCTCGCAGCTCGAACGCGTGCCCGTCGAGCCGGAGCTCGAACGTGCCTTCCAGGCCGCCGCCGAACATGGTCATCAGGGCGATGACGGCGGCGTCCGGGCCGAGCGGCCCGTCGTTCGCGGGCTGGCCGCTCCCCCAGCGCCCGAGCTCGAGGATCACCGTCTTCAGCTCGCGGCCGCGGTCGGTGAGCTCGTAGACGTGCGAGGCGGCGGGCGGCGGCAGCGTGTCCCGGCGCACCACGCTGTGCTCCTCGAGCTCGCGCAGGCGCTGGGCGAGGACGTCCGGGCTCACCTTCGGGAGCCCCGCGCGCAGGTCGGTGAAGCGCTTGGGCCCGAGCAGCAGCTCCCGCACGACGAGCAGCGCCCAGCGGTCGCCCACGGCGTCGAGGGCGCGGGCGATGCCGCACCGGTCGCCATACGTTCTCATGGGACGAATAGTACGGTTAGCCACCTAGCTAGTTGGAATTTCCTACTAGATCATGCTGCGCCATGAGCGAACGAGACGGGTTCCAACACGGCGTGCCCTGCTGGGTCGACACCTGGCAGGAGGAGATCCCGGCGGCCTTCTACAGCGGGCTCTTCGGCTGGGAGGCCCAGGTCGGCGACGAGTACACGCTCTTCACGCATCGGGGCCTCGACGTCGCGGGCGCGGGCGTGCGCGCGGGCGCCGAGCCGGCGTGGACGACGTACGTCTGGGTCGACGACGCCGACGCGGTCGCCGAGCGGGCGGTCGCTGCCGGCGGGCGCCTGGTGAGCGAGCCGTTCGACAGCCTCGACGGTGGCCGCATGGCGCTGGTCGCCGACCCCGCGGGCGCCGTCTTCGGCGTCTGGCAGCTCGGCGAGCATCGTGGCGCACGGGTGGTCAACGAACCCGGCGCGTGGGCGATGAGCGCGCTCAGCACGCCGGACCCCGAGGGGGCGAACGCCTTCTACGGCGCCGTGTTCGGCTGGCAGACCTCGGAGTTCGGCCCCGCCACGATGTGGCACGTGCCCGGCTTCTTCGGCGGCGAGCCGCAGCAGCCGGTGCCGCGCGACGTCGTGGCCGTGATGGTGCCCGGCGAGCACGCCGTGTGGGCGGTCGACTTCTGGGCCGCCGACGTGGACGCCGCGGCGGAGCGCGCGGTCGCCCTCGGCGGCGCCGTCATCTCCCCGCCCACCGACGACCCGATCGGCAGGAACGCGGTGCTCGCCGACCCGGCGGGCGCGGTGATCAGCGTCAGCCGGCCGGCCGCACTCGGACCGCCTCGCACGTGAGGCAGCCGCGCTCGCAGACCAGCGCGACGGCGCCGCCCGCCAGGGCGCCGTCGCGGGCCTCGAGCGCGAGATCGCCGGCCGTGGCCGTGATGCGGTCGCCGACCACGCGCAGCGCCAGCTCGTAGGGCTCGCCGTAGTCGCGGCGATCGAGCGGCGCCTCGGCGAGCACCGTGGTGCCGTCGAGCTCGCGCACGAGCTGCGCCCGGTCGGGGCGGAGGAGCAGGGCGTAGTAGCGGCGCATGCCCTGCACGCGCGCGGCGAGGCCGGCGGCGGCGACGGTCTCGGGCACGACCGGCGCGCGCACCTCGTAGTCGCTCCATTCGCGCGTGCCCTGGATCAGCAGCCCGGTGCCGCGGTCCTGGATCAGCCGGTACGTCTCGGGCCACCAGTCCCCCCAGCGGTCGACGCCGTGGACCCAGGCGCGCCGCCACAGGGTGCCGCCGGCAGGCCGGCCGAGCGTCACGTCGGGCGCTCCGTCCCAGGTCAGCCAGCGCAGGCGCGCCGGGCCGTCGGTCTCGACGCCCACCTCGGCGATCGGCTGCCCGCCGGTGTCGGGGATGCGCCACTCGAGTCCGGGGCCGCGCACGGTGACCAGCTCGTCATCGGCGTCGTAGACCCGGATGAGCAGCCGCGCCGGCGCGCCTTCCACCTCGGCCCGCACGGTCTGACCGGGGTAGAGCGTGGGCGAGGCCTGCAGCTCGTAGCCCTTGATGCCCAGCGCCTCGCGCGGGATGAACGTCGGCGTGGTGGCGATGCCGTCGACGGCGAGCGCGCCGTCCTCGTGCACGGCGTCGAAGCCCTGCACCGAGCCCGGGAGCGAGAAGTGGAAGCGCGGCGGGCGCCACGCCTGTTCGCCCGTCAGCGCCCGCCGCGCGTTGACCACGTGCACCGTCTCGGTCGCGGCGTCGGTGATCCCGCGGCCGCCGTCGGCGCTCGAGAGGTACATGCGGTCGGCCACCGGGTCGCGCCAGCGCGCGCCGATGGCCTCGAGCCCGCCGCGGATGCCGAGCAGGCAGCCGAGGTTGCCGGAGTTGCAGTCGGTGTCCCAGCCCGCGGTGTTCACCACCGTCAGCGAGCGGTCGAAGTCGCCCCCGCCGTAGAGCAGCCCGAGGACGATCAGCGCGTGGTTCGGGACGACGTGGCAGACGCCTCGGTAGCGGTGGTAGCCGTAGCGCTCCTCGATCCGCTCGCGCGTGCGGCGCCAGTCACCGTCGGCCGCGTGCCACTCGCGCACGTCGGCGATCACGCGCGCGATGACGGACTCGGGCGGGATGAGCGATACGCCGGTGTCGAGCAGCGCGTCGAGGCCGGGCTCGACGAACGCCCGGGCCTCCATGGCCGCGACCACCTGCGCCGCGAACACCGCCTCGCCGGCGTGGCTCACCGACGCGGCGCGGCGTGCGTAGTCGGCCGCGCGCTCGGGGTCGCCGGGGCAGACCATGGCCCAGCCGTCGATGAAGATCTGCCCGCCGATCTGCTCGGACAGCACGTTGCGCTCCGGCCCCGGCAGCCCGTCCTTCAGCCGCAGGTAGGCGGTGTGCTCGGCCGAGACGCCGAGACCGCCCCACCAGAACGTCGACACGCTCTCGACGACGTAGTTGAGCCACGCCTGGCCGATCTGCTCCGGCGTGACGTCGGGCCCGTGGTCCTCGAGCGCGCGGAGGAACGTGAACGTCCCGGAGATGTCGTCGTCGGGGACGACGAGCGGGTTGGGGCCGTCCACGTAGCCGGTGATCTCGCCGAGCCGCTCCTCGATCTCCGCGTGCGTCCACTGCTCGAACGGCCGGCCGAGGTAGACGCCGACGATCTTGCCCAGCACGCCCGCATAGACGCGCTCGGCGTAGTCAGCCGACGAGACCACGCAGGTAGGCGCCGCACTCGCGCACGGCCTGCTCGGGCTCGCCGCGCAGCCGGCACTCGACGGCGAGCACGCCGTCGAAGCCGATCTCGCGGAGGGTGGCGACGATCGCCGCGAACGGCACGTGGCCGGTCCCCGGCTGGTGGCGGTTCGAGTCGCTGACGTGGACGGCGCCGAGCAGGTCGCCGGCGGCGCGCAGCGCCGCGCACGGGTCGTCCTCCTCGATGTTCATGTGGTACGTGTCGGCCAGGATCCGCACGCCGGGCGAGCCGGCCTCGCGCACGAGCTCGGCCGCCTGGGCGACCGTGTTGACCATGTGGTCCTCGTAGCGGTTGAGCGGCTCGAGGAGCAGGACGGCGCCGGCCTGCTCCGCGTGGGCGCCCAGCGAGGCGAGCCCCTCCAGCAGCACGTCCCGGTCCTCCTCCGGCGTGCGCGGCGGCTCGTCGAACGGCGGCAGCCGGCGGGTGAACATGCCCCAGGCGGCCGGCGTGATCACGCCGTGGCCGCCGAGCGCGGCGATGCCGTCGAGCTGGGCGCGCAGCGCGTCGAGCGCGCGGCGGCGGCGGTCGAGGTCGAAGTCGCCGAGCCACCCCGGCAGCTCCGGGCAGACGGTCGGCGCCGCGCCCCGCACGGCCTCGAGGCCCGGTCGCGTGGCGTCGCGCAACTCGAGCGCGTCGAAGCCCGCCTGCCGGGCGAGATCGAGGCGCTCGGCCGGCGAGTCGCCCGGCACGAGGTTCTCCTGGATCGCGAGGATCACGCCGACCGGTCCTCGGGGCGCTCGTGGGGCGCCGTCACGCGGCCAGCCCGCGCCGCGCGAGCAGGGCGTCGACGTTCGAGGGCTCGAGCACGTGCTCGAGGGCGACGGTCGTCACGCCGACCACGCCGGCTCGCGCGCCCAGCCGGCTCGTGAGGATGCGCAGCTCGCGCGTGGCCAGCGCGGAGGCCCGCTGGTAGACGCTCTCGCGGATGCCGGCGAGCAGCGGCTCGGACGCGTCCGCGATGTCGCCGCCGACCACGATCGCCGTCGGCGCGACCACGCTGACCACGGCCGCCAGCGCGGCGCCGAGCACGCGGCCCGCCTCGCGCACGTGATGCATGGCCACCGCGTCGCCCGCGCGCACGAGCTCGACGACCTCGGCCGCCGAGGCCACCGAGACGCCCTCCTCGCCGAGCTGGCGGATGACCGCCGAGCCGCTGGCGAGCACGGCGACGCAGCCGCGGTTGCCGCACGTGCACATCACGTCGGACTGGCGGATGGCGCGGATGTGGCCGATGTCGCCCGCCCGGCCGTGGTTGCCGCGCAGCAGCTCGCCCTCGGCGATGATGCCGGCGCCGATCCCGGTCGCCACCTTGACGAACACCATGTGCGAGAGCTCGCGCCAGTGGAGCCGGTGCTCGCCCAGGGCCATGGCGTTGACGTCGCGCTCGAGCAGCGCCGGCGCGCCGACGCGCTCACCCAGCACCTCGGCCACCGGGTAGCCGTCCCAGCCCGGCATCAGCGGCGGGTTGGCCGGCCGGCCCGCGTCCACCGGCCCCGGCACGCCGACCGCCACCGCGAGCACCTCGGAGCCCCCGCGGCCCGCCTCGCCCAGCAGCGCGTCGAAGGTCCGCCCGACCCACTCGAGCACGACCTCGGGCCCGTCGGCGATGTCGATCGCCTCCTCGCGCTCGGCCAGGGCGACGCCCGCGAGGTCGCAGACCGCGAGCCGGCCGTGGCGGGCGCCGAGGTCGGCCGCCAGCACCACGCCGATGCCCTCGTTGAACGCGAGCGCGGCCGGCCGCCGCCCGCCGCTCGACGGGCCGGCCTCCGGCTGCTCGATCAGCAGGCCGGCCGACAGCAAGACGCCGAGCCGCTGCATCACCGTCGAGCGCGACAGCCCGGTCACGTCCATCACGTCGGTCCGAGTCAGCGCGCGGCCCTCGCGGATGAGGCGAAGGACCCCTCCAGGCGAGCCGCTGGACATGGTCCGGAACACTACGCCATACCGTCACACTTCTGACGATTTGTCACGCAGAAGTTGCGCGGCAAGCGCACTCAGAGGAAATCTTCTGCTTGCCAATCACAGCGAAGCTCAGGTACGCTCGCCGTTCGTTCGCGAGAGCCGGAGGAGAGGGTCGAGTGGCTCGGGCGCTACTGCTCGAAGCACCACGCACACTGCGGTTGCAGGACGAGGACGCCCCGGGGCTCGGGCCCCGCGAGTTCCGGGTTCGCGCCCTGGTGAGCGGCATCAGCCACGGCACCGAGCTCAACCTCTACCGCGGCACCTCCGCCTTCGCCGACCGGGTCTTCGACCGCGACCTGCGCGCCTTCGTGCGCCCCGACCCGCCCCGCCCGGCGTACCCCGCCACGCTGGGCTACGAGCTCGTCGGCACCGTCGACGAGGTCGGTGCCGAGGTTCGCGAGCTCCAGCCCGGCGACCTCGTCCACGTCGGAGCACCGCACCGCGACGAAGCGGTGCTCGACCTGGACCTGGCCGCGGCGTCGACCTACCCGCCGGTCCTCCTCCCGGCGGGCGGGTCGCTCGAGCGCTGGCTGTTCGTGAGCCTCGGCGCGGTGGCGCTCGTCGCCGCGCACGACGCGCAGCTCAAGCTCGGCGACCACGTCGCCGTCATCGGGCTCGGCGCCATCGGTCTTCTCGTCGTTCAGATGGCGCGCCGCGCGGGCGTCGGCCGCATCTCGGCGGTCGACCCGGTGGCGACCCGCCGCGAGCTCGCCCGCGAGCTCGGCGCCGACGAGGTCTTCGACAGCGAGGGCGCCGGCGTGGCGATCAAGCGCGGCGCCGGCGGCGCCGACGCGGCGATCGAGACGTCCGGCAACACGGCCGGGCTCCACAGCGCCATCGCCGCCGCGCGGCTCGGCGGCACGGTCGTGACCGTCGGCTTCTACCAGGGCGGCGCCGCCGAGGTGCGGCTCGGCGAGGAGTGGCACCACAACCGGCTCGACATGGTCTCGAGCATGGGCGCCTGGGGCGCGCCGCATCGCAGCTTCCCCGCCTGGGACCGCCCGCGCGTGATGCGGACGGTCGTCGACCTGCTGGCCTCCGGCGCCCTTCGCGTCGACGGGCTGCCGGTCCGGCGTTTCCCGTTCGAGCAGGCCGTCGATGCTTACGGCTGGCTCGATGCCAACCCGAACGAGGCGGTCAAGGTGGCGCTCACCTACGACGGCTTCCATCCAGCAGCAGGAGGAGAGCAGTGAACAGGCGATACGCAGCAGTGCTGGCCTCCGTCGCCGCCGCCGCCGTCGTGGCGGTGGGCTGCGGTGGCGACGACGAGGAGGGTGGCGGCGAGGGCGGAGGCAGCGGCGAGACGCTGACCGTCTGGAACAACGAGTTCCAGCCCGACCGCATGGCGGCCACGCAGGAGATCCTCGACGAGTTCACCGAGAAGACCGGCACCAAGACGAAGCAGGTGGCCGTGCCGGAGGACCAGCTGGCCACGCTGATGACCAACGCCGCGGCGGCCGGCGAGCTGCCCGACGTCGTGCTCGCCACGCCGGTCGCGCAGTCGCATCAGTACGCCGCCGAGGAGATCTTCGACTCCGAGGCGGCCCAGGCGGTCGTCGACAACCTCGGGGCCGACACCTTCTCGCAGAAGGCGCTCGACCTCGTGAGCACCGACGGCGTGGCCACCGGCGTCCCGAGCGACGGCTGGGGGCAGCTGCTGATCTACCGCAAGGACGTGTTCGACGAGGCGGGCCTCGAGGCGCCGCAGACCTTGGACGACGTCCGCAACGCCGCCGAGCAGCTCAACGGCAAGGACAACATGGTCGGCATCACGCTCGCCACGGCGGCCGGCGACGGCTTCACGGCCGAGACCTTCGAGCACGTCGGCCTCGCCGCGGGCTGCCAGATGGTCGACGACGGCGGCGAGGTGACCTTCGACTCGCCCGAGTGCGTCGAGGCGCTGCGCTGGTACGGCGACATCGCGAAGAACTACTCGGTGGAGGGCGCCCAGGACGTCGACTCCACGCGCGGCACCTACTTCGCCGGGCGCGCGGCGATGATGATGTGGTCGCCGTTCCTGCTCGACGGCATGGCCGGCCTGCGCGCCGACACCAAGCCGTCCTGCCCGCAGTGCAAGAAGGATCCGGCCTACCTGGCCAAGAACAGCGGCCTCGTGGGCCCGCTCAGCGGCTCGGGCGGCGAGCCGAGCCAGTTCGGCTCGGTCTCGACCTTCAACATCTCGGTCGACGCGCCGACCGAGGACGCCCAGGCGCTGGTCGAGTTCATGATGAACGAGGGCTACACGCGCTGGCTGGCGCTCTCGCCGCAGGGCAAGTACCCGGTGCGATCGGGCGACAGCGAGGACCCGGAGAAGTTCAAGACCGCCTGGGCCGAGCTCGAGAGCGGCGTGGACAAGAAGGCGCCGCTGAGCCAGTTCTACTCGGAGGAGTCGATCGCCTCGCTCGGCGAGGGCGTCGACAGCTTCCAGCGCTGGGGCTTCGCGCAGGGCCAGGGCCCGCTGATGGGCGCGCTGTCCGGTGAGCAGCCGGTGGCCAACGCGGTCGCCGACGTGATCGGCGGCAAGGATCCGGCCGAGGCCGCCAAGGAAGTGCAGGCCACCGCCGAGGAGCTGAAGTCCGGGCTGCAGTAGCCGTGGCCGCCCAGCTCGAGATCCCGGCTCCACCGCCGGCACCCACGAGCCGTCGCCGCGCGCGGGGTACCCGCGCGCGGCGGGACTCGCGCGCCGGCATGGCGCTCGTCTCGCCCACCGTCATCGTCGTCCTCGTGATGGTGGTGCTGCCGGTGCTGTGGGCGCTGATCCTGTCGTTCCAGCGCATCCGGCTGCTGCAGATCCGCCGGCTCGACATCCTCGGCGGCGAGTACACGCTGCGCAATTACGACCTCCTGGTCAACTCGCAGGACTTCCTCGAGGCGGCGAAGAACACGCTGCTCTACTCGGTGTTCGGCACGCTGGGGGCGATCGTGCTCGGCCTGTGCGCGGCGCTGCTGGTGCGCCAGAAGTTCCGCGGGCGCGGGCTCGTGCGCGGCGTGCTGCTGCTGCCGTGGGTGGCCCCCGTGGTGGCGATCGCGTTCGTCTGGCAGGTGCTGCTGTCGCCGCAGCTCGGGATCGTGAACGCGGTCGGCACCGAAGTCCTCGGCTGGGAGCAGCCGATCCCGTTCCTGAGCCAGGAAGAGGGGACCATCACGGTCTTCGGCATCAGCATCGGCGTCCCCACGGCGCTGCTGATGGTGATCCTCTTCGAGGCCTGGAAGTCGTTCCCGTTCGCCTTCCTGTTCATCCTCGCGCGGCTGCAGGCGGTGTCGGGCGACCTCGAGGAGGCGGCGCGGATGGACGGTGCCACGCCGACGCAGACGTTCCGCTACATCATCCTGCCGCAGCTGATCGGCGTGATCGCGCTGATCGCGGTCCTGCGCTTCATCTGGACCTTCAACGCCTTCGACGAGATCTACCTGCTGACCGGCGGCGGGGCGGGGACCGAGGTGCTCGCCACCCAGGTCTACTCGTTCCTGACCGCGCGCAACGACGTCGGCGCCTCGGCGGCGGTCGCCATGTTCATGGCCGCCGTGCTCGCCGTGCTGCTGCTCGTGTACCTGAAGTTCTTCGGCGAGAGGGAGCGCGCGTGATGCGAGGCAGCCGGCGCTACCACTTCGAGGTCGCGGTCCTGCGGGTCCTGCGGCCGCTGGGGATCGCGTTCTTCGTGCTCGTCACGGTGTTCCCCTTCTACTACATGGTGCTGCTCTCGATGCGGGAGATCTCGGAGGTCATCGAGAACCCGGCGCAGGTCTTCATCCCGCTCGCCGACATCACGACCGACGCCTACGAGCGCGTGCTGAAGCCGACGAGCGATGGCGGCCTGGGCTTCGTCCGCTTCCTCGTCAACTCGGCGATGCTCGGCATCGGGACCGTGGTGGTGACGATCGTCGTCTCCATCCTGGGCGCCTACGCGGTGTCGCGGCTCGAGTTCTTCGGCAAGCGCGCCGTGCACTTCCTCTTCCTGTCGGTGTACCTGTTCCCGCCGATCCTGCTGGCGATCCCGCTGTTCGTCGCCTTCTCGAAGCTGGGGCTGCGCGGCGAGCTGTGGGTGCTCGTGATCGTCTACGTGGCGCAGACGCTGCCGGTGTGCGTCTACATGCTGCGCAACTACTTCGAGAGCGTGCCGGTCTCGCTCGAGGAGGCCGCGGAGGTCGACGGCGCGTCGCGCCTGCAGATCATCCGCAAGGTGACGCTCCCGCTCGCCGTGCCGGCGATCGCCGCCACCGGGCTGTTCGTGTTCATGATCGCCTGGAACGAGTTCCTCTTCGCGCTGCTGTTCCTGGTCGAGGAGCGCAACAACTGGACCGTCTCGCTCGGTGTCTCGCAGCTCACGAACATCGAGACGCCGGCGACCACGCTGATGGCCGGCTCCGTGATCCTCACGGTGCCGATCATCGTGCTTTTCCTGTTCGCCGAGCGGCTGATGACCGAGGGCCTCACGCGGGGCGCCGAGAAGGGATGACGCTCGCGGATGCCGCCGAGGCGGTGCTCGCGGGCAACTGGACCGGCGGCTCGACGGTGCCGTCGCGCCGCCAGTACCCACACCAGTGGGGCTGGGACGCCGCCTACATCGCGATCGGGTGGTCGTGGCTGGATCCGCAGCGGGCGGCGACCGAGCTCGAGTCGCTGCTGGCCGGCCAGTGGGACGACGGCCGCGTGCCGCACATCGTCTTCCACCCCGAGGTGCCCGAGGACGCCTACTTCCCCGGGCCCTCGTTCTGGGGCGGGCCGACGTCCGGCATCACGCAGCCGCCGCTGCACGCGCGGGCGGCCCTCGAGGTGGCCGAGCGCGGCGCCGGCGACGACTTCCTGCGCCGCGTGTTCGGCCGCCTGGCCGCCCAGCACGCCTACCTCGCCGGGCGCCGCGACGCGGGCGGCGCCGGGCTGGCGGCGATCGTCCACCCGTGGGAGTCGGGGCTCGACGACAGCCCGGCGTGGGACGCGCCGCTGGTGGCCGTCGAGCTGCCGCGCGACGGCGTCGAGCCGTACGAGCGGCGCGACCGCCGGCACGTCGACCCGAGCGAGCGGCCGAGCGACGCCGCGTACGACCGCTTCGTCCACCTCGCCGGGTCCTACCGCGACCGCGGCTACGCCGACGACGCCGAGAGCGCGTTCCTGGTCGAGGACCCGCTCTTCAACGCGATCTGGCTGTGGTCGACGCACGCGCTGGCGGAGATCGCGGAGCGGATCGGCGAGGACCCGGGCGAGTTCCGCGAGAGCGCCGCGGGCATCCACGCCGGGCTGCTCTCGCGGCTGTGGGACGGCGAGCGCTTCCGGCCGCGCGACCTCGTCGCCGGCCGGCTGCTGGAGCCGCGCACGATCCTCGGCTTCGGCCCCCTGCTCGATCCCGAGCTGCCGGCCGAGGTGGTCGACGCCGTGGTCGGCGAGCTGCGGTCGCCGCACTTCCGCTCCGGCGCCGGGATCGGCGTCGCCTCCTACGACCTGCTCGGCCCCGGGTTCGAGCGCCGCCGCTACTGGCGCGGCCCGGTCTGGGCGAACCTCAACTGGCTCATCGCCCGCGGGCTGCGCGGGCACGGGCGCGACGCGGAGGCGGCGGAGCTGGAGCGGACGACCGTCTCGCTCGTCGAGCGCTCCGGCATGCGCGAGTACTTCGACCCGGTGACGGGCGACGGCCTCGGCGCCGGCGAGTTCTCGTGGACCGCCGCCGTCGTGACCGACATCCTGGGCGCATGAACCTGACGATCTGGAACGAGAACGTGCACGAGCGCACGGAGGACCACGTGCGCGCGATCTACCCGGACGGGATCCACGGGGCGCTGGCCGCGGCGCTCGCCGGGGTCGGGGAGGTGCGGACGGCGACGCTGGAGCAGGACGAGCACGGGCTCCCGCCGGAGGTGCTCGACGGCACGGACGTGCTCACCTGGTGGGGTCACGCCGCGCACGACGAGGTGTCGGACGCGGTGGTCGATCGCGTGCACGAGGCGGTGCTCGGCGGGATGGGGCTGGTGGTCCTCCACTCCGGGCACTACTCGAGGATCTTCAAGCGCCTGCTGGGGACGACCTGCAGCCTCCAGTGGCGCAACGAGGGCGAGCGCGAGCTGATCTGGACGGTCGACCCCGCGCATCCGATCGCCGCCGGCGTCCCCCACCCGATCGTCATCGAGGAGCAGGAGATGTACGGCGAGCACTTCGACATCCCAGCGCCCGACGAGCTCGTCTTCGTCAGCTCGTTCGCCGGCGGCGAGGTGTTCCGCGGCGGCTGCTGCTTCAAGCGCGGGCGCGGGCGCATCTTCTACTTCAGCCCGGGCGACCAGGACTACCCGGTCTACCACCACCCCGACGTCCAGCGCGTGATCGCGAACGCGGTGCGGTGGGCGGCGCCCGAGGGCGGGCGCCGGTGAAGCCGCTGCGGGCCGTCCTCGCCGGCGCCGGCAGCCTCGGCCCGTTCTGGGCGCGCGAGCTGATCGAGAACGCCGACACCGAGCTCGTCGCCTGGGCGGACCTCGAGCGCGCGCGCGTCGAGCGGGCGGCCGCCGAGCTGGGCGTGAAGGTGCCGGCCGGCCACGACCTCGAGCCGCTGCTGCACGAGCACGAGCCCGACTTCGTGGTCAACGTCACGCCGCCGGCCGTCCACCACGCCGTGACGCTCGCGGCGTTCCGGCACGGCGCGCACGTGCTGACCGAGAAGCCGCTGGCGACCTCGATGGCCGAGGCGCGCGAGATGGTCGCCGCCGCCGACCGCGCCGGGAGGCTGCTGATGGTCAGCCAGAACCGGCGCTACATGCCGGAGCTGCAGGCGTTCCGCGAGGAGGTCGCCGCGCTGGGGCCGCTCTCCAGCCTCACGTGCGAGTTCCACCGCAACCACCGCGACGCCGCGGCCGAGTTCCTGCTCGCGTTCCCGCAGCCGCTGCTGCTGGACATGGCGATCCACCTGTTCGACGCCGCGCGGGCGCTAACCGGCGCCGACCCGCTGTCGGTGTACTGCGACTCCTACAGCCCGCCGTGGAGCTGGTACGAGGGGCCGGCGGCCGCAGCGGCCGTCTTCCGCATGACCGGCGACCTGCGCTTCTCGTTCGTCGGCAACTGGGCGGCGCCGCGCGACGAGACGGGGTGGACCGGCTGGTGGCGGGCGATCGGCGAGGGCGGGATCGCGACCTGGGACGGCGAGGATCCCCCGGACCGCGACCCGACGCGCTTCCGCGGCCTGGAGGCCTCGCTGGCCGACTTCGTGGCCGCCGTCCGCACCGGGCGCGTGCCGCAGGGCGAGGGCCACGACAACCTCAAGAGCCTGGCGATGTGCCACGCGGCCGTCGAGTCGGCCGCATCGGGGGCGCCGGTCAGGGTCGACGGGCGATGATCCGCACCCTCACGCGGGCGGGCCTCGACGGCGCCTCGAGCGAGAGGAAGTCGCGGACGGCGCCGCTGTGGTCGCAGTACGGGCAGCCGAGCGCGTCGGCCGGCCCCGCGAAGGCGGTCGCGAGCGCGACCGGCGCGTCGCACAGCGGACACGCCAGCGTGCCCGAGGCCAGGTGGCCGGAGCGGCTGCGCCGCTCTTCGATGAGCTGCTCGGGGCGGCGCTCGAAGGCCATGGGATCAGTCTAGGTAAGCGCGGTCA
The DNA here is from genome assembly GCA_963844405.1 of uncultured Solirubrobacteraceae bacterium. Classification (GTDB taxonomy): domain Bacteria; phylum Actinomycetota; class Thermoleophilia; order Solirubrobacterales; family Solirubrobacteraceae; genus DASSUW01. The sequence goes on from CAWJNZ010000003.1 coordinate 447,833, forward strand.
GCAGCTCGGGCGCCACCTGCTTCTTCCGGCTCATGACGCCCGGCAGCACGACCGACCCGCCGTCGACGCGGCCCCCGAAGGCACGCGCGATCGCCGCGCGATCGCCCGCGAGGTAGACCTCGCTGCCCTTGCCCATGATGTCGGTGACCATCAGCGCCGTGAGGGCGTCCCCCTCACGCTCGCGGAGCGCCTCGAGCGCGTCCATGAGCTCGGCGCGCCGCTCGCGCAGGGACCGGCCGATGGTCTCGACCTGCGCGATCCGGAGCGTCTGCCCGCCGGCGGCCTCGTACTCCTTCACGTCGCGCCGCACGATGTCGTCGGCCGGCACGCTGGTGAGGTCCGACGTGCTCTCGAACATCTCCTGCCCGAACGCCGTCGCCTCGATCGCCAGCACCTGCTCGAGGTAGCCGACGACGGCGCGGTCCCGTTCGGTCGTGGTGGGGGAGTTGAGGATCACCGTGTCGGAGAGCACGGCGCCGAGCATCAGCGTGGCCGCGGGCCGGCTGGGCTCCATCCCGCTCCGGCGGAAGCGCTCGATGACGAGCGTGGCGGTCGAGCCGACCGGGTCGAACGTGGCCTTGACCGGGATGCGGGTCTCGATCGAGCCGATGTGGTGGTGGTCGAGGATCTCCACGATCTCGGCGTGCTCGACGCCGACCACGCTCTGCGCCTGCTCGGCGTGGTCGACGAGCAGGACCCGTCGCGGTTCGGGGTTGACGAGGTCGGAACGGGTGACGAGGCCGACCGGGCGCCGGCGGCCGTCCAGCACCACGGCGGCGCGATAGTCGACGTCCTTGACGTCGTCGGCGATGTCCATGACCAGGTCGTCCGGCCGCACGACCAGCGGCTCGGTGTCCATCAAGGCCCGGCAGGGTGCCGACAGCGTGACCATGCGGCTCGTCACGTAGCTGTCGAGCGGCGACGTGACGACCGCGATGCCGCGCTCGCGCGCGAGCGCGAGGACGTCCTCGGGCGGCGACGTGCCGTTGCTCGTGACGAGCAGGGCGACGCCGACGTCGACGGCGATCCGCTGCGCGTCCGGGCGGTCGCCGACCACGACGACGTCGCCGGCCGTGAAGCCCAGCGGGAGCGACTCGGTGGACATGGCCAGGACCCAGACGCGGCCGGTCACCTCGCGGTCCGGCTCGCCGACGAGCTGGCGGCCCTGCAGCACCTCGGTGATGGCGCCGACCGTGGTCGGCGCGTCGAGCCGCGACGCCTCGCGCGACTCGCGCACGTAGCGGCGCGCCAGCGCGCGCTCGGTCATCACGCCGGCCAGCGTGCCGTCGTCGCCGACCACGGGCACGAGGTCGACGTCCTCGCGGGCCATGATGAGGCCGACCTCGCGCACGGGCTCGCCGTGGTCCGCGAGCGTGAAGCGCGCGCGCATGACGTCGGCGACCCGCAGGAGCACGTGCGGCAGCAGCTCGGGCTCCGGCGCGCCGCTGCGCTCGAGCACCCAGCGGGTCTGGGCGTTCAGCTCGCCGAGCCGGACCGGCACGTACTCGTTGTGCGGGTCGAGGCGCCGGTTGAGCTCCGCGTAGCCGATGGCCGAGGCGATCGAATCCGTGTCCGGATTGCGATGCCCGGTGACGTAGACGCGCGCCATGCGCGCATCATCCCGGCTCACGCGGAGCTCTGCGGTTTCGGCCGCGCCGGCCTCGCCGATGGCGAGGCGGCCGGCCTACGGGCGGCCGGGGTGCTCGCGCGCGTCGACGACCTCGAACTGGGCGTTGACGAGGACCTCGAGCTCCTTGCCGTCGCCGGTGGTGATGTGCGACTCGTACGGCGCCGCCGAGTCGCGGTTGGTCTCGGTGCGCACGATCGTCGCGTTCGGGTACTTGGCGAGCACGGCCGCCTCGACCTTCTGCTTGGTCTCGCCGGTCAGCGCCGTCTCGCCGCGGCCACCCACGTGACGCCCCGGCCCGCCGTGCGGCGGACGGCCGCCGCGGGCGCGCTCGGCCTGGACCGCGGTGGCCTCGAACGCGGCGTTGACGAGGACGACCTGGCGGGTGCCGTCGGACGTCCGGATGTGGGCGTGGTAGGGCGTGCCGTACGGCCCGCCGGCCTCGGTGCGCAGGACGGTGGCGCCCGGGACCTTCTCGAGCGCGGCGGCCTTGACCTTGGCGGCGGCGTCGCTCGAGAGCGCCTCGCGCGCTGGCCGGTCCTGCGGCCGGTTGTCGTCGCCGGTGGCGCCGGCGATCGCGGCGCCGCCGAGCCCGAACGAAGCCAGGGCGGCGACGGTGACGACGGTCTTGCGGGCGGTGGTGTTGTTGATCATGCAGCCAGGCTCGACGCGCGGGCTGCGAAACGGCTGGTGAGAACCTGAGAGTTCGCTGGGAGTCGGTCAGCCGCTCGCCGCGTCGAGCACCTGCAGCAGCTCGTGGGCGGCCAGCTCGATCTCCTTGTGCCGCCATTCGGCCGCCCGGTAGTGGCACGCGATGATCGCCGAGCGGTGCACGCGCCGGAAGTCGCCGTAGACGAACCCGTGGCGCGCCTTCGTCTGCTCGCGGGCGCCCTCGGTGAGCCCGAGGTGCCAGGCGGCGTACTCCTCCCACGAGTGCTTCTCGAGGAAGGCGTTCTCCTCGGCGGCGCGCGGCTGGAGCTCGCCCCAGTCGCTGTCGAGCACGTATTGACGCGCCTCGATCAGCTCGCGGGCGTGCTCCACCGCGCGCTCGTTGAGGGTGTAGGTATTGGCCATCAGCTCCGGCTGCGGTACAGCCGCGTCGTGAGCGGCATGAAGACCGCGGTCAGCGCGGCCGCGACGCCCAGCGAGATCATGACGTCGCTCGCCGCGGCGTTGCCGTCCATCAGCCCGCGCGAGGCGTCGGCCAGGATCGAGATCGGGTTGACGCCGACGAACCACTCGAGCGCGGCCGGGAGCGTCGACGGGTCGACGAAGACGTTGCTGAGGAAGGTCAGCGGGAAGATGCCCATGAAGCCGGCGTTCATCACCGCGTTCGGCGACCGCATGAGCAGCCCGACCGTCGTGAACACCCACGACAGGCCGAACGCGAACACGATCGTGAGGGCGAGAGCGGCGACCACACCGCCGACCCCCGCGTCCGGCCGGAAGCCGAGGATCACGCCGAGCACGACGATGACCGTGCCGGCCACGAGGTAGCGGACGCTGTCGCCGAGCAGCGCGCCGACAAGCGGCGCCGGCCGCCAGATCGGCAGCGAGCGGAAGCGGTCGACGACGCCCTTCGTGAGGTCGGTGTTGAGCGCGACGCCCGAGTAGACGGTGGTGAAGAGCACCGACATGACGAGGATGCCGGGGAGGATGTAGTCGAGGTACGCGCCGGTCGAGCCGGCGATCGCGCCGCCGAACAGGTACGTGAACATGAGCACGAACATCACCGGCGTGATCGTCACGTCGAGGAGCTGCTCGGGCACGTGCTTGACCTTCAGCATGCCGCGCCACCCGAAGGTCAGCGCGGCGGACATCGCGCTCGGGCGCGGCGGCCGCGGGGTGGAGGCCAGCGCCTTGCGCAGGACGACGTCGTTGGTCGTCATGCCGCCTCCTCCTGGATCGCGTCCTCGCTCTGCTCCTCGGCCGTGTGGCCCGTCAGTGCGAGGAACACCTCGTCGAGGCTCGGCTGCCCGAGCGTGAAACCGGCGATCTTGACGCCGGAGCGAGCGAGCTCGGCCACGGCCTCGGCGGCGCGGTCGGCGTCGCCGCACGGGGCGGACAGGGCGGCGGGGTCGCGCTCGAGGTGGACGGTGCCGAGCTCGGAGGCGAGCACGCGCTTTGCCTCCTCGCGCTGCTCGGGGTCGAGCAGGCGCACGTGCAGCGCGCCGCCGCCGACCGACGCCTTGAGCTGGGCCGGCGTCCCCTCGGCGATCACGCGGCCGTGGTCGATCACCGCGATGCCGTCGGCGAGCTGGTCGGCCTCGTCGAGGTACTGCGTGCAGAGCAGGATCGTCGTGCCGGCCGCCGCCAGCGACCGCACGATGTCCCACACCTGGTTGCGCGAGCGCGGGTCGAGGCCGGTGGTCGGCTCGTCGAGGAACAGCAGCTCGGGGGTGACGACGAGGCTCGCCGCGATGTCGAGCCGCCGCCGCATGCCGCCCGAGTAGTGCTTGACGAGCCGGCCGGCCGCCTCGTCGAGGTCGAAGGCCTCGAGCAGCTCGCCGGCGCGAGCCTTGGCGCCGGCCCGCCGCAGGCCGAGCAGCCGGCCGAGCAGGATCAGGTTCTCGCGGCCGGTCAGGTCCTCGTCGACCGACGCCATCTGGCCGGTCAGGCTGACCAGGCCGCGCACGGTGTCGGCGTCGCGCACGATGTCGTGGCCCAGCACCTGCGCCGAGCCGCCGTCGGGCTTGAGCAGGGTGGCGAGCATCCGGATGGTGGTCGTCTTGCCGGCGCCGTTGGGCCCGAGCACGCCGTAGACCGAGCCGCTGCGCACGGCCAGGTCGACGCCGTCCACGGCGCGCACGTCGCCGAACGACTTGACGAGGCCCGAGGCCTCGAGTGCGAGGGGAGTCATTGGCCCTTAAGACTCCCAGTGCGCCGGGAATTCATCGATGGGGTTAGCCCCCGGGTGCGATCCGTCTGGGGTCCTAGGTCGGTGGCGGGACGAACTTCTGGCGTGCCGGGACGAACTTCGGCATTTAGTGAGGCGGAGCGGGTCGCCTCGGCGCCGCGGTTTTCCGTGATGCGGTATGGATGGCGGATTTCGGCCGGGTTTGAGGGCTCGCTCGGCGGCGTCGGGGTTGTTTATGGGTCGTATAGCGACGCTTCGCCGACCCGCCAGTTTCCGGAGCGTACACCACGTTCCACGATGCGAAACCAGCCGCCCTCCGTGCCTCTCTCAATGCCAGAAGTTCATCCCTTCGCCGCCCGGCGAGGACGCTCGGAAGTTCGACCCGCCAACGAACAAACAATCGCCAGGAACCGCCAGGTTCGTTCGAAGCCTTGACAAACGATTCGGGATCGGGTCGGATACCCGCGCCATGGCCTCGGGTCGAGCCGGCTCCCTCGAATCGCTGCGCCGCCTCAATCGCCTGCGCGTCATCCACGCGCTGCGCGATCAAGGGCTGATCTCGCGTGCCGAGATCGCCCGGCGGACCGGCCTCAGCCGCTCGACCGTGTCGAGCCTGGTGTCCGACCTCCAGGCCGACGGCCTGGTCGTCGAACGGGCGGAGCTCGGCGCGGCGCACGGCACCCAGGGCGGGCGGCCGCCGATCCTGCTGTCCTTCGATTCGTCGGCCGGCGCCGCCGTCGGCATCGACTTCGGCCACAGCCACCTGCGCGTCGCGGTCTCGGATCTCTCGTCGCGGATCCTGGCCGAGCGCGCGGTGCCGCTCGACACCGACCACGCCGCGGAGGAAGGGCTCGACGCGGCGGCGGACCTCGTCGTCGAGCTGCTCACCGAGGCCAACATCGACCCCGCCCAGGTGATCGGGGCGGGCATGGGGCTGCCCGGCCCGATCCGCCAGGAGGACGGCGTGGTCGGCTCCGGGGCGATCCTTCCCGGCTGGGTCGGCGTGCCGGCGGTGGCCGCGATGCGCAGCCGGCTGCAGATGCCGATCCTCGTCGACAACGACGCCAACCTCGGCGCTCTCGCCGAGGCGGCGTTCGGCGCCGCTCGCGACGCGAGCGACCTGGTGTACCTCAAGGTGGCCTCGGGGATCGGCGCGGGCCTGATCCTCAACGGCCGCCTCTACCGCGGCACGTCCGGGCTGGCGGGCGAGCTCGGCCACGTGCTCGTCGACCCGGAGGGCCTCGTGTGCCGGTGCGGCAACCGCGGCTGCCTGGAGACGCTGGCGGCCAGCGGCGCGCTCGTCGAGCTGCTGCACCGCAGCCATGGCGCGAACGTGACCGTGGCGGAGATGCTGGAGCTGGCGCGCGAGGGCGACCTCGGGTGCCGGCGCGTGATCGCCGACGCCGGCCGCGCCATCGGCCAGGCCGTCTCGATGCTGCTCAACGTGCTCAACCCCGAGCTGTTGGTGGTGGGGGGCGACCTGGCGGCGGCCGGCGATCTGCTGTTGGACGGCGTGCGCGAGTCGGTCGCGCGCGCCGCATTGCCATCGGCCGCGGACGCGGCCGGCGTGGTGGCGGGCGTGCTCGGGGAGCGAGCACAGGTGCTGGGCGCGATCGCCCTCGTGGTCTCTGAGGCCGATCGCGCATTTCCCACTCGCCTCACAGCGGAGGCGTCATGACGGTCCAACCCCCTAGGAGGAGGAACGAACCCATGCGGAACAAGGCATGGCAGATCGCGGCGGTGATGGCCGCGGCCGGAGTTCTCGTGTTCGCCGGCTGCGGCGACGACGACGAGGGCGGCGGCGGTGGCGGCGGCGAGGAAGGGGCCGAGAAGGCCAAGATCGGCGTGATCCTGCCCGACGCCGCGTCGTCGGCTCGCTGGGAGACGGCCGACCGGCGCTTCCTCGGCGAGGCGTTCGAAGCCGCCGGCGTCGAGTACGACATCCAGAACGCGAACGGCGACAAGGCGAAGTTCTCGACCATCGCCGACCAGATGATCAACAGCGGCGTGACGGTGCTCATGCTCGTCAACCTCGACTCGCCGTCGGCCGCGACGGTCATCAAGAAGGCTCGCGACCAGGGCATCCCGTCGATCGACTACGACCGCCTGACGCTCGGCGGCGGCGCCGACTACTACGTGTCGTTCGACAACGTGGCGGTGGGCACGACGATCGGCGAGGGCCTCGTGAAGTGCATGCAGGACGGCGGCAACGACTCGGGCCCGGTGGCGCTGCTCAACGGCTCGCCGACCGACAACAACGCGACGCTGTTCAAGCAGGGCTACGAGAAGGCGATCACCGACGCCGGCTACGAGGTCGCGGCCGATCAGGCCGTGCCGGACTGGGACAACACGAAGGCCGGCACGATCTTCGAGCAGATGTACACGAAGGCCAACGGCGACTTCGTCGGCGTCGCGGCGGCCAACGACGGCCTCGGCGGCGCGGTGGCGGCGGTGCTCAAGCGCAACGGCGACACCGACAAGATCCCGACCACCGGCCAGGACGCCACGGCCGAGGGCCTGCAGCGGGTGCTGCTGGGCTCGCAGTGCATGACCGTCTACAAGGCGATCAAGAAGGAGGCCGACGCGGCCTCCAGCCTGGCCGTCAACCTGGCCAAGGGCGACCAGGCGGCTGCCGACTCGGAGGCGACGGGGTCCGTGGAGGACACCGAGACCGGCGAGCAGGTCAAGTCCGTCCTCCTCGAGCCGCAGGGCATCACGCCCGAGAACGTCAAGGACGTCGTGGCCGACGGCTTCGTCGCCGCGGAGGACGTCTGCACGAGCGAGGCGCTGAAGAAGGCGTGCGCCGAGTACGGAGTCGAGTGATGCGATGACCGCAGGAACCTCGCAGGCGCAGGGACAGCCTTTGCTGTCCCTGCGCGGGGTCAACAAGAGCTTCGGCGCCGTGCACGTCCTGCGAAGCGTCGATCTCGACGTCCCGGCCGGTCAGGTGACCGCCCTCGTCGGCGACAACGGAGCCGGCAAGACCACGCTGATCAAGTCGGTGGCCGGCATCCACCCGTTCGAGGACGGCGGCATGTACTGGGAGGGCGAGAAGGTCGACGTGCACGGTCCCAAGCAGGCGAACGCGCTCGGGATCGAGGTCGTCTACCAGGACCTCGCGCTGTGCGACAACCTCGACGTCGTCCACAACATGTTCCTCGGCCGTGAGCTCACAGGGGGCATCACGCTGAACGAGACGGAGATGGAGAAGCGCGCCGGCGACACGCTGCGAGGGCTCTCCGTGCGGACGCTGCGCTCGCTGCGCCAGCAGGTCTCCAGTCTGTCCGGCGGCCAGCGCCAGACCGTCGCGATCGCCCGCGCCGTGCTCTGGAACTCCAAGCTCGTCATCCTCGACGAGCCGACGGCGGCGCTCGGCGTCGCCCAGACCGAGCAGGTGCTGAACCTGGTCCGCCGGCTCGCCGACAACGGGCTCGCTGTGGTCCTGATCACCCACAACATGAACGACGTCTTCCAGGTCGCCGATCGCATCGCGTGCCTCTACCTGGGGCAGATGGCGGCGCAGGTCGGCGCGAAGGAGGTCAGCCACGGTCAGGTCGTCGAGCTGATCACGGCCGGCAGGTCGGGCGACATGGGCCTCCGCCCGGAGGTCGCGGCCGCCAACGTGGGGGGTGAGGCATGAGCACGACCACCGAGCCCACGTCGCAGTTCGACGTCCGGGCCGAAGAGGGCGGCATCGGTCTGGCCGCGCGCGACTACTGGACGCGGGTGCGCGGCGGCGACCTGGGCTCGCTGCCCGCCATCCTCGGCATCGTCGTCCTCGTCGTGATCTTCGGGATCATGGAGGGCGACGTCTTCCTGTCGAAGGGCAACTTCGCCAACCTCATCAACCAGGGCGCCGCGATCATGGTGCTGGCGATGGGGCTGGTCTTCGTCCTGCTGCTGGGGGAGATCGACCTGTCGGCCGGCTTCGCGGCCGGCATGGGCGCGGCCATCCTCGCCACGACGCTGACCGAGCGGGGCTGGGCATGGCCCCTTTCGCTGCTCGCGGCGCTGGTCACCGGCGTGGCGATCGGGTTCGCGATCGCGCTGCTGGTCGCGCGACTGGGGATCCCCAGCTTCGTCGTCACGCTCGCGTTCTTCCTCGCCCTGCAGGGAGCGATGCTCCTGATCATCGGCGAGGGCGGGACGATCCCGATCCGCGACGACGCGATCCTCTCGGTGATGAACAAGAACATGCCGGTGGCCCTCGGATGGCTGCTGGCGCTCGTCGTGATCGGCGGGTTCGCGGCGGCGGGGCTGATGCGGATCCGCTCGCGACGCCGGCAGGGGCTGCCGGCGGAGGCGATGTCCGTCTGGGCTCTCAAGGTGGGCGCGCTCGCGGTCGTCGTCCTCGCCTTCGTCTACATGCTCAACCAGGAGCGCCAGCGGGCGACGGCGATCATCACGATCCAGGGCGTCCCCTGGGTGGTGCCGCTCGTCGTGGCTCTGGTGGTCGGGCTCTCGTTCGTCCTCGCGCGCACGGCGTTCGGGCGGCACATCTACGCCGTCGGCGGTAACGCCGAGGCGGCGCGGCGCGCCGGCATCAACGTGGCCAACATCAAGACGATGTGCTTCGTGATCTGCTCGGTTCTGGCGATCGTGGCCGGCATCCTGATCGCCTCGCGCGACAACTCGGTCTCTCCGACCACGGGCGGCGCGCAGACGCTGCTCTATGCGGTCGGCGCGGCCGTCATCGGCGGCACCAGCCTGTTCGGCGGTCGCGGACGCGTCTACGACGCGGTGACCGGCGGCCTGGTCGTCGCCGTGATCGCCAACGGCCTGCCGCTCGTCACGCAGCAGTCCGGGACCCAGTTCATCATCAACGGCGTGGTGCTGCTCGTGGCCGCCAGCGTCGACGCGATCTCGAGGAGGCGGGCCGCTGCCACTGGGAGATGAGGCGGTGCGGTGGGGGATCGTCTCCACCGCCCGCATCAACCTCAAGCTGCTGGCCGGGGCGCGGCTGGCGGACAACGTCGACGTGGTCGCGGTCGGCTCGCGCGACCGCGAGCGCGGCGAGGCCTTCGCCGCCGAGCACGGCATCGGGCGTGTGCACGGCTCCTACGAGGAGCTGCTGGCCGACCCCGAGGTCGAGGCGGTCTACATCCCGCTGCCGAACTCGCTCCACGTGCCGTGGTCGGTGCGGGCCTTGGAGGCCGGCAAGCACGTGCTGTGCGAGAAGCCGCTCGCGCGCCGGGTGGCCGACGCCGAGGCGGCGTTCGACGCTGCCGAGCGCGCCGGCCGCCTGCTGATGGAGGGGTTCATGTGGCGCTATCACCCGCAGACCGAGGCGCTCGTCCGCCTGGCCGGCGAGATCGCGCCGCTGCGGGTGATCCGCGCCGCCTTCGGCTTCCCCATCGGCGGCGACCCGTCGAACGTGCGCCTGCAGAGCGGGCTCGAGGGCGGGGCGCTGATGGACGTCGGCTGCTACTGCGTGAGCGCGCTGCGGCTGCTCGGCGGCGAGCCCGAGCAGGCGCGCGCCTTCTCGGTCGAGGGCGGCGACGGTGTCGACATGCGCCTCGCCGGCGTGCTGCGGCTGCCCGGCGGGGTGCTCGGCACCTTCGACTGCGGCTTCGACGTGCCGCCGCGCGGCGTGATCGAGGTCGTCGGCGAGGGCGGCACGCTCGTCGCGGAGGACCCGTGGCACGGGCGCGCTCCGCGGTTGACGCGCGACGGGGAGGAGGTCGCGGTCGAGGCGGTCGACCCCTACGCGCGCGAGCTCGAGGACGTCTCGGCCGCGATCCGCGAGGGCCGCCCGCCGCGGCTCGGCCGCGAGGACGCGGTCGGCCAGGCGCGGGCGATCGAGCTGCTGTACGCGGCTGCGGAGGGCTGACTCTTGTCGGAGTGGCTGACGTCGACCGCCCATCACGACATCCCATTGCCCCGGCCGCACCCTCTGAGCACGGCCTCGTCAGGGCAGCACGGACAGCGCGCCAGGACATCTGCTCCGTGTGAGGTCGCGATCGGATTACCGATCCCGGGCGGGGCGGCCGCCGTCTCCGCGGATCGTCGGCGTTCCGGGATCTGATTCAACGATCGCTGCGCCTGGCGGGCGCACGCCGGGACCGGCGCGCGCGGTGCCGAAAACTGCGGGCGGTCGGGTGCGCGGATCTGGGTGGATGCGAGCGCGGGGGTCATCGCTGTATCGGAAGCCGGGGGTCGAGGTACTGGGAGATGCGCTGCGCTGCCGGCGGATCCATGTTGGCCAACAGCGGTTGGTGCTTCGGCCTCGAGCCCACGCGCTGAAAGAGAAGCGGCCAGTGATCGTGTGGCCGGGTCTTCACACGGGCCTGGCGCCGCCGCGGGCGAGGCCGCGGCGGCGCCGGCCGACGGTCAGGCGGAGCTCGCCGCGACCGGCGCGACGGTCGCGTCCCTGGGCATCAGGATCCACGCGCCGACGTACACGAACGGGGTCAGCACCAGGATGACCACGATGCCGAGCAGTCGAGCGACGAGCGGGTTGACGTCGTGGCGACGGGCAAAGCTCGCGCAGACTCCCGCCAGCACGCGGCGCTCGCGGGGACGCGAGAGGCCCTTCTGGGCGAACCACGCTCGCGCGCCGGAGAGCGAACTGTCGTGGATATCGACGTGCGGGGGTGTGGCAACGGCCATTGATTCATCTCTGTTCTCCCCAGGCAGCCCGGGGGTTGTGGGCGTACGACTAGCATCGCGTCCACGCGCCTGAGCTCCCAGCGTGCAGGCCGTAGGCGGCCGAGGTGCTAACCGGCGCGCGTCCCCTAAGGGTCATCCCTGATAGACAACTCCAGCCGACCATGCCTTGCGTCGCTGTTAGCGCGATGATGGATGCGCGGGCCGCCGGCGTCAGGGCAGCGCGCGCTCGTTGCCGATTCGAGGCAGTTATCCGAGCGGGCGAACGGCCCCTACCTACTCCAGCGGCGCATAGGACGACCAGCCGGGACCGAAGATCGGCTCGAGCGCGTTGGACCGCAGCGGCTCTCACTCGCGCTCGAAGATGAGGCGATCGCCCTCATGCCAGGCGGCGGTGGAGCCTGGGGGTGGCGTTGAGCCCAGCCAGGCGCCAACGGGCGTGCCTGTCATCGCCAGCGAGCTATTCAGACGCACGGCGCGCGCCTGATTAGCCATATATGACTTCTCGCCATGCCGTGCGCGGCGGGGCGAGCGGGACGAAGTCCTTGCGCGCCTGCGCGCTGTTCATCCGTCGAGGCTCAGTGAATCGTGATGTTGCCCCCCTCGAGCGGGCGCTTGCCCGAGGTGTAGCCGTTCGAGAGCGTGATCCAGTAGGTGTCGCTGGTGCCAGGCTCGCCGTGGTCCTCGACGTCGATCCGGAACGCGTACCGACCCGAGCCGTCGATCGTCGCCTCGCCGAAGATGGTCGCCTCGGCGTGTCCGTCGGGGAACCGAACGCAGACGACGGCGAGCACGCTGATCGACTTCACGGTCAGCGGCTGGGCTGGCCCGTGGTCCTGGTACTGCTGCTGACCCGACGGTTCGCCCGCGGATGACACGTGGGCGTTGCCGCCGAAGCTGGCCCTGTCGCCGTTGATGGCGACGATGTGGCCACCGCCCGTCGGGAAGGCAACCTCGCAGAGGGGCGTGCTGGGCGGGACGAGCCACGTCTTTGTCGCCGGCGGGATCGCGGTCGGCTCGCCGACGTCGCGGTCGCCGTCGTCGTTCGTGTCGGCAAAGGCGTCGATCGTGTCGACGCCGAAGAGCCTGCCTATGTAGCAGAACTCGGCCTGCCCGTCCGTATCGGTCCTACGCGCCCCGCTTGTGGTGTTCGAGCCGGTCACCGAGAAGACCACCGTGATCCCGGGCGTCCGGTTGCCGAACCGGTCCTCCACCGTCGCCGTGACGCAGTGCTGCGTGTCGACTGGATTCATGGCCGCGAGCGGGTGGAGTGTTACCGTCGCGGGTGGGCCGGGCGTCACCGTGACCGTGGTGCTTCCCTCGCTGCCCTCGTGGATCGCGTCACCCGCATAGCTCGCGGTAATGGTGTGCTTGGCGGCCGTCATCGAGGAGAAGACGACCGTGCAGCTGGCGACGCCGACGGTCAAGGTCGGCGCCAGCGTGCACGGGTCCGGCACGAAGGTCCCGCTCGGCGTGCTGCTCCAGTCGACCGTGCCGGCCGGAGTCGTCTTCGTGCCGCCACCGGTGTCCGTCACGGTCGCCGTGCAGCTGGTCGAGCCGCCGGCCTCGAAAGAGCTGTCCTGGCAGCTGACGTCGGTCTCGGTCGGGCGCTTCGCCACTGTGACGGTTGTCCGGCCTTCGCTTCCCGCGTGCGTCAGGTCCCCGCCGTACGTGGCCGTCACCGTCGCCGAGCCGGCGCCGGCCGGCGTGTAGTTGACCGTGCAGCTGGCCACGCCGACGGTCGCCGTCGGGGTGAGAACGCACGGGTCCGGAACGAAGGTCCCGCCCGCCGTGCTGCTCCAGTCGACGGTGCCGGTCGGGGTCGTCTTGGTGCCGCCGCCGGTGTCGCTCACCGTCGCCGTGCAGGACGCGGAGATGCCGACGGTCTGCGGATCGCAGCTCACGGTCGTCTCGGTCGGGCGCTTCGCCACCGTGACGGTTGTCCGGCCTTCGCTGCCCGCGTGCGTCGCGTCGCCGCCGTACGTGGCCGTGACTGTGGCCGGGCCCGCGCTGTTTGGGCTGTAGCTCACCGTGCAGCTCGCGACGCCGACCGTCGCGGTCGGCGACAGCACGCACGGGTCTGGAACGAAGGCGTCGCCCGCCGTGCTGCTCCAGTCGACGGTGCCGGTCGGGGTCGTTTTCGTGCCGGTGTCCGTGTCGCTCACCGTCGCCGTGCAGGCGGCCGCTGCCCCCACGGTCAGCGGGTCGCAGCTGACGGCCGTGCTGGTCGGACGCAGAGGCGCGACGTCGTCGTTGACGATCCTCCCGACGCCTTGCCGTTTGGTGACGATGACCCCCGCCGGCTCGCCGGACAGGTTGACGAGGAACGTCTCATCCGGCTCGAAGGTCGTGTCGCCGCAGACCTGGACGGTGATCGTCCTCGTCAGCTGGCTCGTGTTGAACGTCAGCTGCCCGCTCGTGGGGATGTAGTCGGCGCCGCCCGCACAGGAGCCGGGCGTCGCCGTGCCGCCGCCGGTCGCGAAGTTGACCATGACGTTCGGCGGCGGCGGGGGCGGCGCCGTGAGGGTCACGGTGAAGACGAAGGCGGTTGTGCCGCTGTTGCCCTCGTTCCGCGTCACGTCGTTGATCGTCAGGAACGATGCGGCCGCATCGGCGGCGGGCAGCCAAGCCCCTAGCGTCGCTAAGACGCACGCGACTAGCAGCCGCGGCCTGCGACGACGAAGTGCGGCGCTCATGCTCTCCTCCAGTTCCGACCCTGGGTGCCCAGTCGCAGCCGTCGTACCCCTGGAGAACGACCCGAGGCAGAGCCTTCCCTCTCAGCCCCTCGTCCACACTGCCGCGGTGCTGGCCCTACATGCTGGTTTGTGCTCAGGCGTAGGCCACTTCAAACCTCGCCGGACGCGTCGATCCAGCCCGATCAGGATCGCTGGCGTCACCCACGCCGTCGTCGTTGGCTGGGAGTCGCGGACCATCTCCACAACGGCGTCGACGCCCCACGAGACCGCGTTGGAGGCTGTTGCGGAAAGGTCGGGCGGCGCGTCGTGGGAGGTGAGCGTCTTGTTGTCGCGGGCGCTTGCGCGGAAGCGCCCGCGGGCGCGCAGGCGGCCGTTCAGGCGGCGTGGGGCGCCGTGGTCGCGCGCCAGAACTCAGCAGGTTGTGGGTGGCCGTGATCAGCCGCCATTCCGAGTGGCAGGCGGCTCTGCCTCGGCGTTGGAAGCGGTCGATCTTGCGGTTGAACTTGGTGTCGCCGAAGACCGGCTCGATCATCGCGGTGCGTTTTAGGTAGAGCTCTGTGCCGGTGGGGGTCGCGAGCACGCGTCGCATGAACACGTAGAGGCCGCCGTCCCAGCCCGGCCGCGCGCCCTTTCGCTTGTTGGCGTCGGGCAGGATGAGCACCGCGATCCCGTCGGCGACGAGCGCCTGCATCTGGACCTGGTGCCAGTCGCCGGCATCTGCGAGCACGACCTCGGGCAGCTCGGCGACACCCGCGGCGCGCAGCTCGCGGCGAACGGCGTTGACCATCGGCTCGATTTGCCCGAAGTCCGCGGATGAGTTGGTCAGCTCGGCCGCGATCACGATCTGGCGCTCGTTCGTCGCGGCCTGTGCGTTGTAGCCCTGCACCCACCCGCGCGGTGTCTTGACGTTGCGCGAGTCGGGATCGGTGGTGTTGATCTTGCCGTCGGCGCCGGCGGCGGAGTGAACGGCTTCGGCGGGCGGCCGAACCTCTTGCCGTTCTTGTCAACGCCGCGCGCCCGGTAGGCCTCGTACTCAGCGTTGGCCTGGACTTCGACGCGGTGCTCTTCTTCCAGCAGGCGCTTGGCTTCCGCAGCCGCGCCGGACGCGACGCGGGAATCGGCCGCGCCTCTTGGGCGCGGCGCTGTTCGAGGCGGCGCTTAGCATCGGCGAACCAGCGCGCGCGACCCTCGCGCGTGCCGAGCAGCTCGGGCAGCTGGTCGCCCGGCGATCGCCGAAGCGCTCGTCCTCCTCGGCGTCAATGGCATCGGCGTCGGCGAGCACCTCGCGCGCGAGCTGCTCGTAGTCGCACGTCGCGCGCTCGGACGCGTTGGCGTGGACCTTGGTGCCGTCGACGGCGACCACCCTCGCGTCGACCAGACCGGCATCCGCACACAGCGCGAGAACCTCGCCGAAGAGACCGGCGAGCGCATCCTGATGACGCTGGCGAAACCGCGCGATGTAGTGTGGTCGGGAACCTGGTGAGCGGCGAGAACGCGGAAGGCCACGTCCTCCTCGCACGCCCGCTCGATCGCGCGCGACGACCGGATCCCGCGCGCGTACGCGTAGAGCAGCAGCGCGACCACCATCGACGGCTCAAACGCCGCCCGGCCATGCCCGTCCTGCCGGTAGGCGGCGTAAAACGCGCCCAGATCCATCTGCGCCACCGCGTCGAGCACGAACCACGCAAAGCGCGCCTCAGGCAACCAGTCGCGGACGTCGGGCGGCAGCAAAAACGCCTGCTCGCGGTCGGCGCAAGAAAGTTGGCCATGCAGATGGCGAGGGCCACCGGTCTGGTGAGCTGCGAGGATGTTTCTATGGGCTCTCCGCAGACGCTGAGCGAAGGCGACAGGCGGATCGTCGCGGCGTGGGCGGCGGACTGCGCCGAGCGGGTGCTGTCGTTGTTCGAGGCGCAAGCTCCAAAGGATCGCCGCCCCCGGGACGCAATCGCCCGGACGCGAGCCTTCGCTCGTGGCGAGCTTGATGTCGCCGAGGAGATCCGCCGCCGGTTCGTCGGTGGCGGCGCCGCTCGTGACGTGAGGGGACCCGCCGCTGTCGCAGCCGCCCGAGCCGCGGGACAGGCCGCTGCCGTTGCCCATATGGGAGCGCATGCCTTGGGTGCCGCCGCTTATGCCGCCAAGGCAGCAGCTCTGGCCGCGCCCGACCGACACGTCGCGGTTGCGCAAGAGATCGGTTGGCAACTGAGCCACATGTCCGCGCCCGTCAAGGCCGCCCTGGGACTTCTGCCGCCCCTCGGTGAGGATCGCTCCGGCCCCCTCGGGCCAGGGCTGCTGGCGTGGGGTCTGCAGGGCACGATCATTCGTGACCTGCAGGCCGGATTGGCGGACCCCAACCTGTCCTCTCGGCCGGCAGGGAGCAGCGTCGACCCGGCGCCCACGGCCGGCGCGGCGAAGTCGGTGCGTGTTATCGCTACAGGGCGAGTGCAGCAGCGAGCTCAGCGCGGCGCCCTACCCCACTCGCCTTCCGCAACCGGGGCGAACGCGTCGCAGCCGTCGTGCTCGAACTGGACGGTCCCATCGCGGGGTGACGATGGGTTCGTACAGGCGCCATAGTCATCGCCGAGGACGCCGGTCAGCGGGATCCAGAACACACAACCGCCGCACTGCTCGCCGTACCACTCGTCGCGGTAATCGGCGTCAGCCATGTCGCGATTGAGCCGCTACACCCAGCGCTCATGCGTCAGCGCACGAAAGACGTCGTCGTTCGGCCGATGTTCACCCTCGTCCGCCACGTCATGCAGCGTTCCAATCGACTGCCGCAACGAGGCACGAGGAGCAGCCCGCCCGTCGCGCCGGCGGGCCGCGGGCCGCTTTAGCTTCCGAATTCAGAGATCACCCGCTGCACCCGACGCATCATCGGGATGCTCGGATTTGGATCGTTCTCGATCTTCTCCAGAAGGAGCAAGACGTATGCGACCCGCTGTCTCGTCGGGGCGATCGACTCGAACATGTCCATGTGAGTGCCGCTGGGATGCTTGTCGCTGCCGATCCTGTCCAGCAGGACTTCGGCGTACCGCTCTTGAAGCGGATTGGCCACCTCGTCCTCCTATCGCCCTTGTTCCGGCATGGTCATATGCAGCGTGCCCAAACAGCGCGATCGCGGAAACCCAGCCGGCATCAGAGGCCGTGGCGCGCTGTTCCTTTCGCTTGGGAGCGGCCCGCTGCGCATGCGGCACCGCTTCTCGTACGCCGTGCCCGCCGAACCCGCCTGACGGCATGGGACCAAATGACGTGGCGCTTCCGCTTGGACAAACGCGGGAGCCCGCCGGCCGTTCGGACGAGTGCTCCGATTCGCGGAAAGGGACAGTCGTCGACCCCGAGGGCAGGCCGCTCCTGCCAGGCGATAGCAGCAGCGCACGTCAGGCCGGCTCTGCTGGGACCTTGGCGCTCTCGATCAGCTCCTCTGCGGCTGGGAGCCCGGCGTCGAGCTGCGCCTTGTCTATTCCCTCCACGGCGGCCACGAACAGGTGCGTCCGTCCGCCGTACTTCACATCGGAGAGATAGAAGCGCGTGACGCCGCCGCCCGCGATTCCGTAAGGCTCTCCCCACTGCGGAAACCCGAGGAAGTTCGCACACGGTTTCGCCGGGCAGCCGGGATCGTCGTTTTTGGCCTTGGCGGCGACGCTGACGTCAACCACGGCAGCGGGCAGATCGGAACCGATCGTTCCCTTGCGTGGTGTGGTAACGGATAGATTCGGATTCGCGCGCAGCCAGCCGACGACGCCTTCTACCGTCCCGGGCACACCCTTCACTGGTTCCAGCCCCCGCTTGTGCCGTGTTGGATACACGTCCTCCCAGAAGATGATGCGCAAGTCCCGGTTCTTGCTCTCCGCGGACGCGAACTCGCCCGTGCTGTCTTCGCCGACCTCCCAGCCCTTGTCGAAGACCACCTTCATCTGCTCGGCAAAGAACCACTTGGTCGTATACGTCCCATTCGGCACCCTTCCGGGCTCCGAATAGCCCGGAGGCAGGCACTGAGGGGCGCAACCTGGGATCGTCGCCGTCGGCTCGACTTGAGCCTGTCCGGACTTCGAGGCCTGCGTGTCGGACGACGAGTCGTCACCGCAACCCGCAATGAGCAACACCGCTGCAGACGCCGCGAGCAATCGCCGCATGACGCGACCCTATGCGGCTTCGCCACGCCAAGCAAGACAGCGCGCATGGCCCGTAGCCCGTTGCGGCCGCCCCCCAGGGAGATTCGTTCCGTTCTCAGGAATCCGACCAGCGCGTCGACGCGATAGCCCCGCCGTTCAGCACTGCTGCGTGTAGGCGAGGCTGTCGCGTAAGTCGGGGTGACGTCCGGTGGGTTTAAGACAATCTCGTGATGGGCCAGCGCTTCGTCGCGTGTGATCGCGAGCAGTCGTTTCTGATGCCGCCGGATGTCCGGGAGTGGCTGTCGGAGGGTCACCTCGCGTGGTTCGTGCTCGATGCTGTCGGGGAGATGGATCTGGAGGCGTTCTATGTCGCCTATCGCCAGGACGGCCGCAGCCGGCCGGCCTATGACCCGGCGATGATGGTCGCGGTGTTGCTTTACGCGTACGCGCGCGGGACACGGTCGTCGCGGCAGATCGAGCGGGCGTGCGAAGAGGACGTCGCGTTCCGGGTGTTGGCGGCTCAGCAGCGCCCCGATCACGCGACGATCGCGCGGTTCGTCGAGCGTCACCAGGACGCGATCGCCGACCTGTTCGGCGAGGTACTCTCGCTGTGCGCGAAGCAGGGCTTGGCGAGCGTCGGCGTGATCGCCGTCGACGGGACCAAGTTGCCGGGCAACGCGAGTCGCAACGCCAACGTCGACTACGAGCAGCTCGCGCGCGAGATCCTCGAAGAGGCCAAGGCGGTCGACGCGGCCGAGGACGAGCTCTACGGCGACGCCCGCGGCGACGAGCTGCCCGAGCAGCTGCGCACCGGCGAGGGCCGCCGCGCGTGGCTGCGCGAGGCCAAGCGCCAGCTCGAAGAACAGCGCGCCAAGGAGGCCCGGCCGGTTCCGCGCAGCCGCGGCAAGCGCCTCAAGGAGGCCAAGCGCCGGCTGGACGAGGAGCTATGGACCGAGGTGCGCGCCAACCGCGCCTACGAGCACTACCGCTCCGGGCGCATGAAGGACGGGCGGCGCTTCAGCCGACCGCCGGACCCTTACACGCCGCCGGCGATGCCGCAGGGACAGATCAACATCACCGATCCCGACTCGCACGTCGTCAAGGGCTCACGCGGCCGCGGGTTCCTGCAGGGCTACAACGCGCAGGCCGTCGCCAACGAGCATCAGATCGTGATCGCCGCCGAGGTGATGACCGTCGCGCCGGACTTCGGGCACCTCGAACCGATGCTCGACGCCGCCCAACGCGAACTTGCACGCCGCCGGCGTCACGGACATCCCGCAGGTGCTCCTCGCGGACGCCGGCTACTGGCATCAGCAGCAGATGGAGCGGATCGTCGATCGCGGCATCCCGGTGCTGATCCCGCCCGACGCCAAGAGCCGCAAAGGCACCCGGCCCGGCTGGGACGGCGGCCTCTACGCGTTCATGCGCAGAGTCCTCGCCAGCGAGCGCGGCGGCGAGCTCTACGGCCAACGCCAAGCGATCATCGAGCCGGTCTTCGCCAACACCAAGTTCAACCGCGGCATCGACCGCTTCAGACGACGAGGCCGAGCCGCCGTCCGCGCCGAATGGCGACTGATCACCGCCACCCACAACCTCCTCAAGCTCCACCGACACGCCACAGCGGCCGCCTGAGGCCGCCGCCGGCGCCCGCGCCGCGCGCGCCGGCCGAAACTCACCCCTCAGAGCGCCGTTCTCGGCGACGGCGCCCACCGCAGACTTACGCGACAGCCTCAGGCAGGAGCACTGCGCCAACAGGCGAACGCGACAGCGCGCCGGCCGACGATCATGCTCGCGTCGTTGACTTTGGTCACAAGGTGCGGTCTGCTGCGACTGATGGGGTGATGGTCGACCACGAGGCCACGGATCGGGAGCTGCTGTTGGAGGGCGATGCGGCGGCGTTTGCGGTGTTCTATGACCGTCACGCGGAGTGGGTGCTCGGGTTCTTGCGGCGGCGCAGCCCCGATGGCGAGGCGGCGGCGGATCTGGCTGCGGAGGTGTTCGCGGCGGCGCTCAGCGGCCGCCGCCGGTATCGGTCCAAGAACGCGTCCGCGCATGCGTGGTTGCTGGCGATCGCGTCCAACAAGCTCAACTCGGCGTTGCGATCCGGCTATGCCGAACGCCGCGCGCGGACGCGGCTCGCGATGCGGCCCGTCGAGGTCACCGACGACGATGTTGCGCGCATCGATGCGCTGGCCGAGGTGTCGGTCGTCGAGCTGCTGCAGGACTTGTCCACGGATCAGCGCACCGCGGTCCTGGCCCGGATCGTCGACGAGGGTGAGTACGCCGACATCGCGGTTACGCAGGGCGTCAGTGAGGCCGTTGTGCGTCAGCGCGTGAGCCGCGGCCTGGCCGGCCTGCGGCGGCAGTGGGAGAAGCGGGTATGACGGGTCATCGGCAGCCGTGGTACCTGGACCGGTTGCGCGCCGAGCTCGAACGCGTGGCGGCGATCGAAGACCGGCGCGAACGCGGTCCGGCGCTCGGCCGGCTGCGTCCGGCGCTCGGCCGGCTGCGCCCGTCGCCGCAAACGCTGGTGGCGCTCGCCTTCGTCGCTGCCCTCGTCGCGGTCGTCCTGGCCGTCGCGCGCGAGTCGGACGTCGAACGCCAGGCGGCGCCGCCGGGCGAGAAGGTCGTCGTCAGCGACGTCGGCTACGACTTCGAGCGCGGCATGCGCTTCGGCCTCGACGGACGGGTACTCACGGTGCAGCTGCTTACACCGGTGCGCGAGCAGACCTTCGACGCGGTCAGTGGAGCGCGGATCAGCGCGACCTGCGGCGCGCCGCCGGGTGATCCGCGGCGCGAGACCACGGTCACCCGGCGCTGGCCGGACGGCCAGACGAGCACGAGCTACGACTTCCCGCGCGACGTCGCGGGCTGGTGCCGGCTCTACGACCAGTCCGGCAGCATCCTCGCCTCCGTGATGTTCACCGGCGTGCCGTCGGGGGCGAAGGATCTGATCGCCGAGACCGCCAACAAGTGGGCGCGGCACTTCGCCTCCAGCCCTCAGACCTGCACCGACTACGTGAGCCGAACCTTCTGCGAGGGGGTGAAGGGGTGCGAACCGGGGTTGTCGATTCGGGCCTGCAGGGCGAAGGCGCGGCAGTGGGGAGAGTACTTCCTCGGCGCGACGGCCCAGAGAATCGCCATTAGGGGCGACCGAGCGGCCGCCACGCTCTCGAACGACGTGATCGTCCAGCTGCGACGTACCACGACGGGCGAGTGGCAGATCGACGGGATGGGCCCGTTCGGGGCCGTGGGTCCTGATGCCGCCGCTCAGCGTCGAGAGCACCGGGGTCCTTGACGAGCGCTTGGGACGACTCGGCGCAGCGCGCGGAGTCTTCCGTTGCCGCTCGCCGCGCTGCTCCTTAGAGGCAATTGGAGCACTGGCCGGGTGCCTCACACGAGCCTCGGTTGAAGGTCCCGGCACGGTCTCGTCAGACGAGGCAGGTGCTGACGCGCAGGACGCGGTTGTATGGATACGCTCGGCGCCCGCGATCACCGGAGACCTAAGCGCTTGACAGATTTACTTGACTCCATCCACGCGCAGCTGCGGACACGGCTCGAGGAGCTGCGCCCGCTGGTTCGCGAATACGAACGACTTCAACTCGCCGAAGCGGCCCTCGCCGACGGCTCGCCGACGAGCGAGAAGCCTGCCGGCCCGCCCAAGCGCGCCGGCGCTCATGCGCGTCAGAGAGCTGGCAGGCGGGGCGGTCTCCGGCGGACGGGTTCCCGCCGGCGCTCGGGCTCGTCGGCCGAGCGCGAAGTCAACCGCGAGAGGGTTCTGGCGCTCGTCCGTGAGCGACCCGGCATCACGAAGGCCGAGCTCGGGGACGCGGCGGGGCTCTCGAGCGCCGGCGTCGCCCAGAATCTGCGCCGTATGCTCGACCGTGGCCAGGTGCGCGAGGAACCGTTGCCCGGCGGGGCGACCGGCTACCGGATCGCCGAGGACCGAACCGAACCGAGCGCGACCAGCCGCGAGGGCGAGACCGGCGGGTAAGCCAGCCGCCCGAGCCCGGCGCCCGCCACCGGAACCGACCAGGGCGGGCGAAGTCGGGCCTCGCCCGCACGGGCGAACCCATGGTCTCGGCGTCGGCGGCCGGGGTGTGCCTTACTGACGTCAGGTAGTTACGCCCAGCGAGGCGTCGCGAGCTCCTGACCTGGTTCGACTCGCGCCACGCCGTTCCCGACCCAAGGCGACCTGACCGAGCGTGACGCGGCACTGATTCCCTGCAGGCGGAAGCGGCAGTCGCGGGTCTAGCGATACGGTCCGCAGGATGGCCGATCCCGACAGACTGGCCCTGACACTTACGCGCGAGCAAGCTCGTTTCGTCGGGCTGTATATCGCGAGCGTCGAAGGCGCGGCTAGCGTGGACATCTACGACCTCGGGCGAGGCGACTGCCAGCTAGTCGTATTCGACAAGACGGGCGAGCGTACCGCGACCGAGACTATGCGCGGACACGACCCGATGATTGCGATGCTCTCGGCGACCCTCCCGCCCGGATCGCGCTCATGGCGCGCACTGACTCATGAGCGCGGACCCCGCGAGATCGCCCTCGCGCGGTTCGCGTTCGGATAGGGTCGGCTCGTCGCCAACACGCGTAGCAGGACGGAGGATCGATGGCTTACGGAGAGCTGCAGGCCGGGTCTGGGGTTCACGCCATCATCGGACTCACCGGCGTGACCACGGAGTCGGGCGAGTTCACGCTGCACCAGGAGCGCGTCGTGCGCTTCGCGGTCCCGACCGCCGTCGACCGACGTCACGCCGAGATGATTCGGCGCGACAGCGAGCTGCTCGCAAAGGTCGCCGGCGACTACGCCGAAGAGCTCGGGTCGCTGCACAACGCCGCTGTGCGTGGCGACTTCCCGACCGCCGGACGGATCGCGCGTGAGATCGGCCTAACCGAAGAGCGCGCGGTTGCCGAGGGCGGCGGCATGTGGGGCTGGATCGCCCTCGCCGCCGTCGGCATCGGGATCGCGATCCTCTCCCAATCCGGCGACGACCACGCGCCGGGGCCACCCGACCCGCCGCCGCCACCCACCGAGCCGCCGACCGACGCCGGCCTGCCGCCCGGCGGCGCCCCCGGCTAGCGGCCGGATGGTGCGACGCGCCTCCCTGGTCGCCGTGCTCGCGGCCGCGCTCGCGGCCGCCGCCACGCCGGCATCGGCGGGCGCGACAGACTGTAGGACGGTGCCCGTCTACCCCGGCGATGCGGCGCCGCAGGCGGCGATCGCGGCGTGGATGGCGACCGGCGTGACGGCTGCGGGCCTACCTGGCGAGCTACCCGTGATGGGCGCGCTCGCCGAGTCCGAGCTGCGCAACCTCGACTACGGCGACGCAGACCGGCTGGGGTACTTCCACATGCGCACGAGCATCTGGGACAGCGGTGCCTACGCGGGCTTCCCGACGAACCCGCCGCTGCAGCTCCTCTGGTTCACCGATCAGGCCAATGTCTTCGGCGCGCGTCGAGCCGCAATCGGCATCGACAACACCGATCCGTCCACGTGGGGCGAGTGGGTCGCCGACGTGCTGCAGCCGCCCGCGGAGCTCCGCGGCCGCTACCAGCTGCGGCTCGCCGAGGCCCAGGCGCTGATCGTCGTCGGCTGTCCGCCGCCCCCGCCCGCCGACAACGTTCCGACGCCGCCACCACCTGCCGACAGCGTTCCGCCTAGCATCGCCTTTGGCGGCTCAGTGCGTCTGGCCTTCGGTGCCCGCGCAGTGAGCGTGCGGGTTCGCTGCGTCACCGAGGCCTGCCGGGTCGACGCGGTCGGGGTTGCCAGGATCGAGGGGCGCAAGCGCCGGCTCGGACTCGGGCGCGCGTCAGCCGCCGCGGCCGCGGGGCAAGGCGCGGTGCTGCGCCTGCGGCTTCCGCTCGTGGCCCGGCGTGCTCTGCTTCAAGGGCGGCGGATGCGGGCAGCGATCACCGTGACCGCGCGCGACGCAGCCGGCAACACGACCGTTCGGCGGAAGTCCGTCCGCCTTCGCCGCTGACCGCCGTCACGCCGGGCTGATCCCCGGATCAGCCCGGCGCGGAGGGCTCAGCGGAAGCGGACAGGATGAAGAGCAGCTTCGAGGAGGAGATCGAGCGCGCTGCGCTTGCGGTGCTTTTTCATGCCGCCACGATCCCAAGCCGCCCCCGTAAGGTCACTACGGCGCGCGGGTGTTCCGTGCGGCGGCCAACCCGACCCGACGGTTCGGGCTCCCCGATCGGCCAGGCGCGCCGACTCACGGTTCGGCACCAGCGCATCGCAACAAACTCCGACGTCGCTCGACGCTTGCCGCGCGCGAGGCACGGCACCTTCATGCTGGCCTGCGCGGTCGTGCCATAGCGTCGGCCGAGTTCGCGCCCGATTCCTTCCTCTGCCGTCTCCGCGGTCAACTTGATGCGCTTGCCGTCGAACGCTCCGTAGAACCAGTCCTCCTGCGCGGATCCGTCCACGCACGCGAACGGGTCGCTGCCGTTGGTGTTGTATTTGCGCACCAGGGTCGGCGAGTGTACGTAACCGTGGCCCCCGCCCACACCGGCAGGGCGGTCAGGGTCCCCTCGATGTACGGGTCGCGGAATGTCGCGCCGTCCGCGTCGGCCTGGACGGTGAACAAGTCGGCCATGTCGGGATCGCCCATGTCGACGTCCGGGTCGAGTTCCGAGCGCGCAGCAGAGCTCGCGAGCAGGGACAGGTCAGGGCTCGGCGGCGGCGCCGCGTAAGTGACCCGCACGACCAGATGGTCGGTCAGGCGACGTCAATACCGGTGACGTCGGCCTGATCGTCGAAGCTGTAGGGAACGTCGCCGGCCGAGTCAGCGATGCGGGCGTGCGCCGGCGCCGGCCTACGCCGCAGAGGGCGTGACGAACGCGACGATGCACGCGGCGGCGGCCGCGGACAGGCAGTGTCTGGTCTGGCGGCGCCGGTTCATGTCGGTAGTCCTCTCCGGGGTCGCCGCGAAACAGCAGCCGGTTCGCGTCGGACCCGGCCGAGGCTATCGCGGCCGGCTCATGCTTTACTCGTCAAGAGTGCAGAATCGTGCCCGAGCCCTAGGCCGCTCTTGAGTCGCAGCGAGCTGGGGACCACGCTTCGGTGTGCCTTAGATACGGCAGATAGTAACGTTCAGCGACGCGGGACGAGGGGCTTTTGGCCGCGCCCCGCGCCGGGCTGACGCGGCCGCCGATTCGCGACTCGGAGTACCGGAATCA
>CAWJNZ010000004.1:0-1409975 GCA_963844405.1 uncultured Solirubrobacteraceae bacterium
GTCGTGGAGGCCTTCCGCGAGCACCTCGAGCATCCCGCCGGGCTGGGCGTGCGCCCGCCCGGGGCGCACGTGGGCGCCGCCGGCGGCGCCGCCTGCGGCGACCTCATGCGGGTGCTCGCTGCGCGTCGACGGCGAGCGGGTGGCCGCGCCGGCTTCGACGCGGCCGGCTGCGGCGCGATCGCCGCCGGCTGCGCCGCCGTCTCGCTCGTCGAGGGCCGCACCTGCTCGACGCGGCACGCGTCGGCGCGCACGGCGATCTCCGACGAGCTGGGCGGGCTCTCGCCGGGCAAGTTCCACGCCGCCGACCTGGCCTCGGACGCGCTGCACCGCGCGCTCGCCGCGGCCGCCCGCGGGCGACGACGCGCGGGCGGCGCCGGAGCCGGGCGCGTGCTGGTCGCGATGAGCGGTGGCGTGGACACCGCGGTCGCCGCGCTGCTCGCGGCCGGCGACGAGGCCGTCGCCGTCACGCTCGAGCTGTGGGCGGACCAGGAAAACGACGGCGAGGCATCTGCTGCTCGGCGCACGCCGTCCGCGCTCGCGCGCTCGCTCGCACACTGGATGGGCCTGCCGCACTTCACGCTCGACCTGCGGGCCGAGTTCCGCGCTGGCGTGGTCGAGCCGTTCCTGGCCGGGCACGCGGCGGGGTGCACGCCGAACCCGTGCGTGCGCTGCAACGGTGACGTGCGGCTCGACGCGATGGTGGAGTTCGCCGACCGCCTCGGCGCCGCCGCGCTGGCCACCGGTCACTACGCGCGCACGAGCGACGGACGGGCTCCTGCGCGCGCGCCGCCGACCCGGCGAAGGACCAGACCTACATGCTCGCCGCCGTCGCGCCGGCCACGCTCGCGCGCCTGCGCTTCCCGCTCGGCGAGCTGACCAAGCCCGAGGTGCGCGCGCTGGCCGCCGAGGCCGAGCTGCCGGTCGCCGTCCAAGCCCGAGTCGCAGGACCTGTGCTTCCTGGCCGGCACCGGCAAGGCCGCCTTCCTGGCCCGCCACGGCGAGCTGCCCGAGCGGCCGGGCGACCTCGTCGACCAGGCCGGCCGCGTGCTCGGCCGCCACGGCGGCCACCACCGCTTCACGGTCGGGCAGCGCAAGGGGCTGCGGCTCGCCGCGCCCGAGCCGCTCTACGTGCTGGCCAAGGACGCGGCGTCGAACCGGGTCGATCGTCGGCCCGCGCGCGGCGCTGGCCACGCGCGCGGTCGCCGTCCGCGGGGCGCGGCTGCACCGCGCGGGCGCCGAGGTCGACGCCGTCAAGCTGCGCTACCGCTCGCGCGCCGTGCCGTGCCGCGTCGCCGGCGACCCGGGCGCCGGCGACCCACAGGCGGCTCGAGCTCGAGCTCGCGGACCCGGTCGACGGGCGCGGCGCCCGGCCAGACGGCCTGCCTGCTCGAGCGGCGACGTCGTCGTGGGCTACGGGACGATCAGCGGCACCTAGACTGCACTCGCCCGATGACGACCGACGAGATCCGCCGCGCGTTCCTGGAGTTCTTCGAGGCCAACGGCCACCGGCGGCTGCCGTCGGCCTCCCTCGTCCCGCCGCCGAGCGACACGTCGACGCTGCTCACGATCGCGGGCATGCAGCCGCTCAAGCCGTACTTCCTCGGCCTGGAGCAGCCGCCGCACAACCGGCTCGTGACCTGCCAGAAGGTCTTCCGCACGCCCGACATCGACAACGTCGGCACCACCCACCGGCACCTCACGTTCTTCGAGATGCTGGGCAACTTCTCGATCGGCGACTACTTCAAGCAGGGCGCCGTCGAGTTCGCCTGGCAGCTCTCGCTCGAGGGTTTCGGCCTCGACCCCGAGACGATCTGGATCACGGTCTTCGAGGGCGACGAGGAGCTCGGGCTGGGCCCGGACGAGGAGGCGATCGACGCCTGGCTCTCGGTCGGCGTGCCGCGCGAGCGGATCGTCCGCTGCAACGCGCTAGGAGAACTTCTGGCAGGCGGGGCCGACCGGGCCGTGCGGGCCCTGCAGCGAGTTCTACATCGACCGCGGTCTCGATTTCGGCCGTTCGAGGACGAACTGCCCGGGCGGCGAGAACGAGCGCTTCCTGGAGTACTGGAACCTCGTCTTCATGCAGTACGACCAGAACCCGGTCAACACGCTCACGCCGCTGCCGGCGCAAGAACATCGACACCGGCCTCGGCCTCGACCGCCTCGCCGCGCACCTGCAGGGCACCACCTCGGTGTTCGAGACCGACGAGTTCAAGCCGCTGATCGAGCTGGGCGAGGAGCTGAGCGGCCGCGCGCTACGGCGAGACCTTCGACACCGACCGCGCGCTGCGGATCCTCGCCGACCACACGCGCGGGATGAGCTTCCTGGTCGCCGACGGCGTCGTGCCGTCCAACGAGGACCGCGGCTACGTGCTGCGGCGGGTGATGCGCCGCGCGATCGTCCAGGGCCGCCGGATCGGCATCGAGCCCGGGTTCCTGCCGCGCTTCGCGGACCGTCGTGCGCGAGCTCATGGGCGGCGCCTACCCCGAGCTGCACGAGCACGCGGACACGATCCGGATGTGGCTCGCGCGCCGAGGAGGAGACCTTCGGCCGCACGCTCGAGCAGGGCATGCGGCTGCTCGACGACGTGGTCGTGCGCGCGAAGGACGGCGGGCGAGGAGGGGATCGGCGCCGACCAGGCGTTCCTCCTGCACGACACCTACGGCTTCCCGTTCGACCTCACGCTCGAGCTCGCCGCCGAGCAGGGGCTGGGCGTGGACGAGCAGGGCTTCGAGGAGCTGATGGACGAGCAGCGCGCGGCGCGCGCGCGCAGCGCCGGGACGCGGCGCCGACGACAGCGACCGCGAGCGGATGGCCGCCGTTCGCCGAGGCGAGCGAGGTCGACCACCTTCACCGGCTACGAGACCACCGAGCAGGCGACCGCGGTCGGCGGCGCTCGCGCAGCGAGAACGGCCGCGTGCTGGCCAAGCTCGTCGAGTCGCCCGTTCTACGCGACCGGCGGCGGCCAGGTCGCACGACGCCGGCCTGATCGAGTGCGAGGACGGCGGCTGCGCCGCGCGCGTGGTCGACGTGGTGCCGGGTCGGCGACGACCAGGCGCTCGTGCTCGAGCCGATCAAGGGCGAGCTGCGCGAGGGCGAGCGGGTCATCGCGCGCGTGGACCCCGCGCGCCGGCTGACCGAGCGCAACCACACCGCGACCCACCTCCTGCACGCGGCGCTGCGCGACGCGCTGGGCACGCACGTGCGCCAGGCCGGCTCCTACGTGGGCCCCGACAAGCTGCGCTTCGACTTCACGCACGGCGCCCCGCTGACCGACGACGAGGTGCGCGACGTCGAGGACGCGGTCAACCGCGAGATCGTCGCCGACCATCCCGTGCGCGCGCTGACCACGACGCTGCGAGCGAGGCGAAGGCGCTGGGCGCGATGGCGCTGTTCGGCGAGAAGTACGGCGACGTGGTGCGGATGGTCGAGGTCGGCGACGGCAACTGGTCGCGCGAGCTGTGCGGCGGCACGCACGTGCGCAGCACCGGCGTGATCGGCGTCTTCAAGATCACGCAGGAGACCTCGTCGAGCGCCGCGAACGTGCGGCGGATCGAGGCGATCACCAGCCAGGCCGCCCTGGATGAGCTGCGCCGCCACGACCGCGTGCTGGCGGAGGCCGCGCGCGTGCTGCGCACGATGCCCGACCAGGTCGCCGAGATCGCCGCCGACCGCGAGCAGAAGCGCCGCGAGCTCGAGAAGCGCTCGCAGCAGGCCGCGCCCGCCGACACGTCGTTCGAGACGGTCGAGCTCGACGGCGTCAAGGCGGCGTTCGAGATCAAGCAGCTCGACAGCCCGAAGGCGCTTCCCGATCTGGCCGACCGCATCAAGAACGAGCTCGGCGACCCGGCGGTCGTCGTCCTCGGCATGCCCGGCGAGGGTCGCGTGAACCTGCTGGTGGCGGCGACCCCCGGCGCGGTCGAGCGCGGCGTGAAGGCCGGCACGGTGATCAAGGCCGCCGCGCAGGCGGTCGGCGGCGGCGGTGGCGGCCGCGACAACATGGCCCAGGCCGGCGGCAAGGATCCCGAGAAGCTCCCCGAGGCCCTGGCCGCCGCGCGCGCGGAGATCGAGCGCGCGCTCAGCGCCTGACGCACGACTCGTCGGCCCCGCCCGTGCGCGTCATCGCCCTCGACTACGGCAAGGCCCGCTGCGGGGTCGCCGTCTCGGATCCGAGCGGCACGCTGGCCACGCCGCTCGAGCCGGTCCTGCGCCCGGGCACCAAGGTCGGGCTGCGGCAGGTCGCCGCGCTGGCGCACGAGCTCGGCGCCGAGCGGATCGTGGTCGGCCTGCCGGTCTCCCTGCGCGGCGGCGACAGCGCCCAGACGCGCGAGACGCGTCAATTCGCTGACCGCCTCGGCGGCGTGACGCGGCTGCCGATCGAGCTCTACGACGAGCGTTTCACCACATCATTGGCCGAGCAGGCCGGCGGCGAGGCCGCGCTGGATTCTCGCGCGGCGGCCGTTCTTCTCGACGAATGGCTGAATGTGCGGCGGGCTCGTGCCGATAGAGGGGTCAGTGGAGTCCTCGATCAAGAGCACGACCCCGATTCCCGCGGGTCTCGACCCTGATGAGCTGACCGGCCCGGCCGATCCGCTCGACGACATCCTCCGGCAGATCGTCGGCGGCTATTTCGTGCTGACCGACGGGCAGGGCTCGGTCTCCAAGTGGTCCGAGCCGGCCGAGCTGCTGTTCGGCCGTCCCGCTGCCGAGGTGCTCGGCCAGTCGTTCTTCCAGACGCTCATCAAGCCGCCGGTGCCGGCGGCCGCCGAGTCGTGGCGGCGCTTCCTGGAGGCGGGCGAGGCGCCGACCGACGCCGGGCGCGTGGAGGTCTCGGGCAGCGCCGCCGACGGCTCGGACTTCCCGATGGAGGCCGTCTTCGTCCCCGTCAAGCTCGACGAGGGCTTCGACTTCTCGCTCTTCCTCGAGGACCTCGGCTTCGAGCTTCCGATGAACCTGATGCTCCAGCGCATGCGCGCGCAGCACCCCGTCGTGGTGCGGGCGATGCGGCAGGCGCTCGAGCCCGAGCCCCAGCCCTGGGAGGGCTGGCGCACGGCCGGCACGCTCGTCGTCTTCCGGCCGCTGAAGGCCACGCCGTGGGTCGAGGCCGAGCTGTCGCGCCGCGAGGCCGCGCGCGCCGAGGCCGACGCCGAGGTCGAGGAGCGCCTGACCAACATCGATCCCGGCATCCAGGGCAACTCGGTCGCCGACCTCGACGACGCCGCCGCCGTGGTCGCGCGCCTGCTGTCGGCGATGGAGCGGATCGACGAGCTCGAGCGCGTCGCCCTCAGCCTGCCCAGCCAGCTCGAGGAGGCCCGCCAGGCCGCCGAGCGCCGCGCCGAGGCCGCCGAGCGCGAGGCCGCCGCCCTGCGCGCCGAGGTCCAGCGCGCGCTCGCCGCCGGCGGCGGCGCCGACGACCGCGAGCTGCTCGCCCGCCTCGAGCGGCTCGAGCGCGCGAAGCTCGACGCCGAGCAGTCCGCCCACGACCGCAACCGCGCGCTCGACGTCGCCGAGGCCGCCCGTGCCGAGCTGGCCGCCCGGCTCGACCGCCTCGAACGCCAGCGCGCGGAGTCCTCGGCCGCCGCCGACGCCCGCCTGGCCACCGCCGTCGCCGAGGCCCAGCGGACCGCCGACCAGGCGATCGCCGAGGCCACCCGCCGCGCCGACGAGGCGCGCACCGAGGTCCGGGCGCGGCTGGCCGAGATCGAGAAGGGGGGCACGGGCGCCGACCAGAGCGCGCTCGTCGCCCAGCTCGAGCGCGTCCGCGCCGAGCACGAGGAGGCCGCCCAGGCCGCCCGCACGGAGCTCGCCGCCACGATCGACCGGCTCGAGCGCGACCGCGCCCGCGAGTCCGAGGCCGCCCGCGCCGAGCTCGCCGCCGCGCTCGAGCGCGTCGAGCACGTCCAGCGCGAGGCCGACGCCCTGCGCGAGCAGCTCGCCACCGTCACCGTCGAGCGCGCCGAGGCCGGCGACGAGCGCCGCCGGGTCGACGACCTCGCCCGCGACGGCGAGGCCATGCGCCTGCGCGTCGAGTCGCTGCGCGCCGAGCTCGCAAGCGCCGCCGACATCGAGGCCCTGCGGGCCGAGCTCGCCCCGCTGCGCGAGACCGCCGCCGACGTGGCGAGCCTCCGCCAGGAGATCGGCGACACGCTCCGCCGCGAGATCGAGCCGCTGCGCGAGAGCGCGGCCGGCCTCGAGAACCTCGCCAGCGCCGCCGATCTGGGCGCCCTGCGGGCCGACGTCGAGTCGCTGCGCAGCAGCGCCGGCGATCTCGACGCGTTCCGCACCGAGCTGGCGACCCTGCAGGCGAGCGCCGCCGAGCTCGCCGGTCTGCGCGGGCAGGTCGAAGCGCTGCGCGGCGGCGTCCCCGACATCGAGGCCCTGCGCGAGCAGGTCGCCGCCCTGCCGGCCCTCCAGGCCCGCATCGAGAGCCTCCAGGCCGCCACCGCCGGCCTCGACTCGCGGCTCGACGGGCTGCAGTCGGCCGACGAGCTCGACGCCGTGCGCGCCGAGGTCGGCGCCCTGCGCCAGAGCGCCGCCGAGCTGGAGACTCTCCGGGGCGAGATCGCCACGCTGCGCGCCGGCGCCGCGGAGGTCGAGACCCTTCGCCACGACCACGCGGCCGCGCTCGAGCGCCTCGAGGCGCTGCGCGCCCAGCAGGAGCAGGTCCGCGGCTGGCTCGACGAGGCCCGCCGCGAGCGCGACGAGGTCCGCGCCGCCGGCGAGCGCACCGTCGCCCAGGTCGCGGAGCTCCGCCGCTCGCTCGAGGAGCGCGAGAACGACCCGACGATCCCCGCGGCCCAGGCCGTCGAGCGCGACGTCGTCGACGCCATCGGCGGGCAGGTCGAGGCGCTCCGGATGCGCCTGGCCGAGCTGACCGCCGGCGGCGAGGCGACCACCCGCCGGATCGACGAGCTGGCCGAGGCCGAGCGCGCGATCGGCGCGCAGGTCGAGCAGCTCGCGAGCGCCGCCGAGAACGTCCGTGACGACGCCCTGGCGCGCGTCGCCGAGGTCGCCGCCGCCAACGACGCCACGGCCGCCCGGCTCGACGAGCTGGCCGGCGCCGCCCGGCGCGTCGACGAGGTCGCCGCCGCCGGCGACGCGGCCGCGGCGCGGCTCGACGAGCTTGCCGCCGCCCTCGATGGGCTGCCCGGCTCGGACCCGCGGGTCGACGAGCTGGCCGCCGCGGTCGAGGCGCTGCGCAACGACGCGCGGGTCGACGAGCTGGCCGCGGCGATCGACGCGCTGCCCGGCTCCGACCCGCGGGTCGACGAGCTGGCCGGAGCGGTCGAGACGCTGCGCCAGGACGCGCGCGTCGACGAGCTCGCCGCCGCCGTCGAGGCCCTGCGCACCGCCGAGGACCCGAAGGTCGACGAGGCGCTGGCCGAGGTCGCGCGCGCCGGCCGGTCCATCACCCAGCTGGAGGAGCGGCTCGACGAGGTCGACAAGGGCGCCGGCGGCGTCCTCTCCGACGTCCGCGCCCTGCGCGACCGGCTCGACGAGCTGTCCACGCTCGCGCGCTCCGCCCAGGAGGCCGCCAGCGGCAGTCGCACCGAGGTCGAGGAGCTGCACGGGGCCGTCGCCCGCCTCACCGGCGAGGTCGAGGCCGCGCGCTCGCAGGTCGAGCACGCCCGCCAGGAGGCGCTCGGCGCCCGCGAGCAGGCCGCCGCCGCCGGCCAGGCCGTCGCCGCCGCCCGCGACGACGCCGCCGAGGCCCGCGACGAGGCCGTCGCCCTGCGCCGCGAGCTGACCGCCACCGACGAGCGGCAGGCCGCGCTGGCCGCCGACGTCGAGCGCGGGAGCGAGGCCGCGGAGTCCGCCCGGGCCGACGCCGCCGCCGCCAAGGCCGCCGGCGAGCAGGCGGCCGAGAAGCTGACCGAGCTCGAAGCCAAGGCCCAGGCCGCGCGCACCGAGCTGACCACCGGACGCGAGCGCCTGGAGGCCATCGGCGAGCGCGTCGAGCGGCTCGGCAAGGACGTCGTCGAGTCCGGCCAGGCCGCCGGCGCCGCGCTCGAGGCCCAGGCCACCGAGCTCCGTACCGAGCTGGCCGCCGCCCGCCGCGTCGCCGAGGAGGCGCGCGACGGCTTCGAGACGCTGCGGGCCGAGATCGACGGCCTGCGCGAGGTGCGTCAGGACGCCGCCGCCGCGCGGTCGGCCGCCGAGGCCGGCGAGCGCCGCGTCGAGGCGATGCAGGCCGAGCTCACCTTCGCCCTCAAGCAGCTCGATGACGTCAAGGCGGGCCTGACCTCCGCCGGGCAGGCGGCGGTCATCGCGCGCCGCGAGGCCGAGCAGGCCAAGCGCGCCGCCCAGCAGAGCGCCGCCGAGAGCGGCTCAGGCGTCCACGAGGTCTTCCAGCAGCTGCTGGCCGCCGCCCGCGGCGACGGCCCTCCGACCCCGGCCCAGGCCGGCCGCCTGCGCCGCCCGCAGACCCCCGCGCAGGACCTGCGCCGCAAGGCGGAGACCCCCGAGCGGACCCCGCGCCACGGCTTCGACGACGAGTCCAAGCCGATGGCGATCCTCGGCCTCGACGGCCGGTTCCGCGAGCTGAACCCCTCGTTTGCAAGACTGGTGGGGTACCAGGAGCACGCGTTCGCGAAGGCCTTCTGGCCGTCGCCGCACGACCGCGCCGGGTACAAGGAGCAGCAGGAGCAGCTGCGCCAGCTTGCTGCCGGGGAGATCGATTCCGTGGACGTACAGAGCACGTACATGCATGGTCAGGGCCTCATGGTCCCCGTCGTGGGGACCCTCAAGGCCGTTCCCGGTGAGGACGGGCTACCGCTCCACCTGCTGCTGGAGGCTGAGGAACGCCACACCGGCTGATGGCCTTCGGCCGAGGTCGAGACCAGGGAGGCGAGCGGTCCGCCGACGAGCGGGCCCGCGCCGCAGCCGAGCGCGCGGCGCGCCGGGCGCAGGCACCGCCGCCGCGCGAGACGTTCGGCACCGAGCCGCCGCCGCGCGAGACGTTCGGCACCGAGCCGGTGGGGTGGGGCGACGACCGCCGAGACGACCCATACGATGACTCGACGGATGA
This sequence comes from uncultured Solirubrobacteraceae bacterium, assembly GCA_963844405.1. Classification (GTDB taxonomy): domain Bacteria; phylum Actinomycetota; class Thermoleophilia; order Solirubrobacterales; family Solirubrobacteraceae; genus DASSUW01. The sequence goes on from CAWJNZ010000004.1 coordinate 9,027, forward strand.
GCCTGCGCTCGAGCCGACGCCTATCGTGACCGCCGTGCAGGATCGCCCCCCGGCCCCGCGCCGCGTCCCGTCGTCGCGCCGCCCCGTCCGCCGTCGCCCGCCGCCGCGCCCGCGCGGCAGCGGCTCGTGGGGCCGCCGCATCCTCGCCGTGCTGGCGCTGATCGCCATCCCGGCCGCGCTGTATCTGATCAACGCGGTCTTCCAGCCCTTCCACGGCGAGGCGGGGGAGGCCGTGCAGGTGTCGATCCCCGAGAACGTCGACGCCGGCACGATCGGCGACCTGCTGGCCGAGAAGGGCGTCGTCGCCAGCGGGGGCTTCTTCGAGCTCAACGCCACGCTGACCGGCCGCCGCGGCGGCCTGCGCCCGGGCGAGTACACGCTGCGGCGCGACATGAGCTACGGCGACGCCATCGCCGCGCTCGAGAAGGGCCCCAAGGTCAAGGTCGTCAAGACCATCGACGTGACGGTGCCCGAGGGGTTGTCGATCCGTGAGGCCGCCCCGGTGGTCGACAAGGGGCCGCTGCGGGGCAGCTACCGCCGCGCGGCGAGCGAGCGGCGCGTGCTGCGGCGCATCCGCCGGCTGGGCGCCCCGCGCGGCACGGACACGCCCGAGGGCTTCCTGTTCCCGGCCACCTACACGCTGGTCGCCAACAGCCCGGCGCGCGACCTCGTCACCAAGCAGCTGAACGCCTTCGCGGACAACATCAAGGGCGTCGACATGGCGTACGCCGAGCGCAAGAAGCTGACGCCCTACGACGTGCTGATCATCGCCTCGATGATCGAGCGAGAGGTGCAGATCGACAAGGAGCGCCCGCTGGTGGCGGCGGTCATCTACAACCGCCTCGCCATGGGCGAGCCGCTGGGGATCGACGCGACGATCCGCTACGAGAAGCGCAACTGGAGCGAGCCGCTGCGGCAGAGCGAGCTCGACGAGATCACGCCCTACAACACGCGCAAGGTGGCCGGCCTGCCGCCGACGCCGATCGGCAACCCCGGCCGGGCGTCGCTCGAGGCCGCCGCCAACCCGGCCCGCGAGGACTACCTCTTCTACGTGATCAAGCCGTGCGGCAAGGGCGCGCACGTCTTCTCGTCGAGCAGCGCCGACTTCGAGCGCGACGTCGCGGCCTACGAGGCCAAGCGCCAGGAGCTCGGCGGGCGCTCGCCAGTCGACTGTTGACGACCTACCTCGGCGTCTGCGGCTGGCCCGTGGCGCACTCCCGCTCGCCGCAGATGCACAACGCCGCGCTCGCGGCCGTGGGGCTGCGCGACTGGCGCTACCTCCGGCTGCCGCTGCCGCCGGACCTCTTCGCGGAGGCCGTGCGCGCGCTGCCGGCGGCCGGCTTCCGCGGGGTCAACGTGACGATCCCGCACAAGGAGGCGGCGCTGGCGCTGGCCGACGACGCCACCGACGCGGCGCGGGCGATCGGCGCCGCCAACACGCTGACCTTCGAGGACGGCCGGATCGCGGCCGACAACACGGATGCCCCGGGGCTGCTGGCCGCGATCGGCGAGCCGGTCGCGGGCCGGGCCGCGCTGGTGCTGGGGGCCGGGGGAGCGGGCCGCGCCGCGGCGTGGGCGCTGCGGGCGGCGGGAGCGCAGGTGGCGGTCTGGAACCGGACCCCGGAGCGCGCGCGGGTGCTGGCGGGCGAGCTCGGCGTGCGGGCCGTGGAGGCGGGCGAGGCCGCCGACATCGTCGTCAACTGCACGTCGGTGGGCCTCGAGGGGGTCAGGACCCGTTCAAGGCCCTTCCGGTCGGGGCCGATGAACTAGGTGCCGGAAGCCTGGTGGTGGACATGGTCTACCGGGCCGGCGGCACGCGGTTCCTCGAAGCGGCAAGAACGCGAGGGGCGCGCGTGGTCGACGGTCTGGAGATCCTGGTCGCCCAAGGCGCTGCGTCGTTCGAGCGCTGGACCGGCATGGAGGCGCCGCGCGAGGCGATGCGCGAGGCCGCCACGACCATCGCCATCACATGAATCCGCCGACACAGACCGGGGCACCGACCAAGAAGAAGGGGAATGGGGTCACCACGCCGTCAAGGCGCGGTGGGTCCGGCCGCGTGCTGACCGACGTCATCGTCGACCTCGGGTTCATCGAGCAGGGGGTGATGGACGAGGCGCTGGCGCGCGCCGACGAAGGAGGCCAGCTCCCCGAGAAGCTGCTGGTCAAGGACGGCACGCTGACCCAGGAGCAGCTCTCGCGCGCCGTCGCGGAGCGCTTCGGGCTCGACCACCTCGACCTCTCGATCTACCGCGTCGACCCCGACGCCGCCAAGCTCGTCACCCCGGCCGCCGCCAAGCGCTACCAGGCGCTGCCCGTCTCCTTCGCCGGCGAGCGCACCTTGCTGGTCGCCATGTCCGACCCGGCCAACGTGCTCGCGCTCGACGACATCGGGATCATGACCGGCTACGAGGTCCGCCCGGCCGTGGCCTCGCCCCCGGACATCGTCCGGCTGCTCGAGCGGCTCGAGGACCCTGACTTCGGCAACGGCGCGACCGCCCCGCTCGAGGACGACGGGGAGGAGGCGGCCGAGCCGGCGCGTCCCGCTGCGGCGCCCGCCGGGCCGATGTACGACCTGCGCGACCAGGCCCCGATCAACTTCGGCGCCTCGGGCGAGGACGCCTCGGTCATCCAGCTCGTGCACCGGGTGATCAAGGAGGCCGTCGAGCGCGGGTCGTCCGACATCCACTTCGAGCCGGGCGACGAGGAGATGCGCGTCCGCTACCGGATCGACGGCGTGCTCCAGGAGGCCGCCGTGATCCCCGGCAGCGCGGTCCCGGCCGTCGTGTCGCGCGTGAAGATCCTCTCCGACCTCGACATCGCCGAGCGGCGGGTACCGCAGGACGGCCGCATCTCGCTCGAGGTCTCCGGCAAGCCGATCGACCTCCGTGTCGCGACGCTCCCGTGCGCCTACGGCGAGAACGTCGTCATGCGCATCCTGGACCAGTCGAAGGTCATGATCGAGCTCGAGCAGCTCGGCATGCTCCCGCAGGCGCTGGAGCGGTTCACGAAGGCGTTCTCGCAGGCCCACGGCGCCGTGCTCGTCACCGGCCCGACCGGCTCCGGCAAGTCGACCTCGCTGTACGGCGCGCTGAACCAGCTCAACACCGTCGAGAAGAACATCATCACGATCGAGGACCCGGTCGAGTACCAGCTCGACGGCATCACGCAGGTCCAGGTCAACAACAAGGCCGGCCTGACCTTCGCGGGCGGCCTGCGCTCGATGATGCGAGCCGACCCGGACATCATCATGGTCGGCGAGATCCGCGACCGCGAGACGGCGCAGATCGCCATCGAGGCGGCCCTGACGGGCCACCTCGTGCTGTCGACGCTGCACACCAACGACGCCCCGGGCGCCGTCACGCGTCTGATCGAGATGGGCATCGAGCCGTTCCTCGTGGGATCGGCGGTCGACTGCGTGGTCGCCCAGCGTCTCGCGCGGCTCCTGTGCGAGGAGTGCAAGGCCCGCACGACGATCAAGTCCGAGGTCATGCGCGCCAACGGCTTCAACGTGGGTCTCGACCTGGAGGCGTACGAGCCGGTCGGCTGCGCTCGCTGCGGCGGCTCGGGCTACAAGGGCCGGATCGGGCTCTACGAGGTCATGTGGGTGTCCGACACCATCCGCGCCCTCGCCGTCGCCCGCGAGCCCGCCGAGACGATCGCCCACGCGGCGGTCCACGAGGGCATGATGCGGCTGCGCGAGGACGGGCTCGAGAAGGTCCGCCGCGGCCTCACCTCGATCGCCGAGATCGCCCGCGTCGCCGGCACCCGCTGACGTAAGGGGGCCAGGCCCCCTTACACGCTTACGATTCGTGCGTGCCTAAGGGGGCCAGGCCCCCTTACCTGGGGTGAAGACCCCTTCAGGAGGGCGGTCGCCGTGCCGATGTAATGGCTCGTGAGCCTCGACTTCTCCGAACTTCTCCTCGCGGTCGTCAAGCAGAAGGCGTCCGACCTGCACATCACGGCCGGGTCCCCGCCGATGCTCCGCGTTCGCGGCTCGCTGGTACCGATCGAGGGCGTGCCGTCGCTGACGCCCACCGACACGCGCGAGTTCATCTACGCGATCCTCAACAACTCGCAGCGCCAGCGTCTCGAGACCGACTGGCAGCTCGACTTCGCGTACTCGATCCCCGGCGTCGGCCGCTTCCGCGTCAACACGTACTTCCAGCGCAGCACCATCGGTGCCGCCTTCCGCCTGATCCCGACCGAGACGGTGCCGATCGAGAAGCTCGGCCTGCCGTCGGTCGTCCGCAGCTTCGGCAAGAAGCCGCGCGGGATCGTGCTCGTGACCGGCCCGACCGGCTCCGGCAAGTCGACGACGCTGGCCTCGCTGATCAACGAGATCAACGAGACGCGCGACGAGCACATCATGACGATCGAGGACCCGATCGAGTTCCTGCACTCGCACAAGCGCTGCATCGTCAACCAGCGCGAGCTGGGCGCCGACGCGCCGTCCTTCTCGCTCGCGCTCAAGGCCGCGCTGCGCCAGGACCCCGACGTGATCCTCGTCGGCGAGATGCGCGACATGGAGACGATCGGCACGGCGCTGACCGCGGCCGAGACCGGCCACCTCGTCTTCGCCACGCTCCACACGCAGGACGCGCCGCAGACGATCGACCGAATCATCGACGTCTTCCCGCCCGCCCAGCAGGGCCAGGTCCGCGCGCAGCTCGCGATCGGGCTCCAGGGCATCGTCACCCAGACGCTGATCCCGACCGCCGACGGCCAGGGCCGCTGCGTGGCCGCCGAGGTGCTCGTCCCGACCCCGGGCGTCCGCAACCTGATCCGCGAGGGCAAGACGCACCAGATCTACTCGCTGATCCAGACCGGCGCCCAGCACGGCATGCAGACCATGGACGCCTCGCTGGCCGGCCTGGTCCGCGAGCAGAGGATCACGATGGTCGCCGCCGAGGCCCGCTCCTCCGAGCCGGCCGAGATGCGCAAGCTCGTCCACTCCCCGGCCGCAGCCGTCACCTCGGCGCCCCCGGCTTCGGTGGCCGCCTGATGGCCGCCGCGACCTTCACCTACAAGGCGGTCGACGCGTCGGGCATCCCGTCGACCGGCGAGATCGTCGGCGCCACCAAGGACGCCGTGACCGAGGAGCTCAAGGCCCGTGGCCTGACGGTCATGGACCTCAAGGAGAAGAAGGGCGCACTCAGCGCCGAGATCACGATCTTCAAGCGCGTCAAGGCCAACGAGCTGACGATCATGACCCGCCAGCTGGCGACCATGATCGCCTCGGGCATGACGCTCCTGCGCGCGTTCTACGTGCTCGAGGAGCAGATCGAGAACAAGCTGCTGCGCGAGACCGTCGGCGCCGTCCGCGAGGACATCGAGTCCGGCCTCTCCTTCTCGGAGGCGCTCGGCAAGCACCCGAAGATCTTCAACCCGCTGTACGTCGCGATGGTCCGCGCCGGCGAGGCCGGCGGCGTGCTCGAGCAGTCGCTCGAGCGGATCTCCGACCAGCTGGAGAAGGACGACTCCCTGCGGCGCCAGGTCAAGTCGGCGATGGCCTACCCGACCGTCGTCCTGACCTTCGCCTTCGCCGTCCTCATCGGCCTGATCGCCTTCATCGTCCCGGTCTTCGTGGGCGTCTTCGAGGACTTCGGCGGCGAGCTGCCGCTGATCACCAAGTTCACGGTGAACCTGTCCAACTTCGTGACCGGCCGGTGGTACATCCTGATCGCGATCGTGGTCGGCGCCATCGTCGGCTTCCGCAAGTGGCGTAAGTCCGACTTCGGCCGTCCCCAGTGGGATCGCCTGCGCCTGCGGATCCCGTTCAAGATCGGCCAGACCGTCCAGAAGATCGCGCTCGCCCGCTGGTCGCGGACCTTCTCCGCCATGTACTCGGCCGGCGTGCCGATCATGCAGGCGATCGAGGTGACCGGCCAGACCGGCGGCAACGCCGTGCTCGAGGACGCCATGGAAGCGGTCATCGAGTCGGTCAAGTCCGGCGGCTCGATCGCGGCGCCGCTCAAGGACGCCCCGATCTTCCCGGCCATGGTCGCCCAGATGATCGCCGTCGGCGAGGAGACGGGCAACCTCGACACCATGCTCACCAAGGTCGCGGACTTCTACGAGGACGAGGTCGCCGCGGCCATCAAGGCCCTGACCTCCATCCTCGAGCCCGTCATGATCGTGCTCGTGGGCGGGATCGTCGGCTTCATCGTCGTGGCGATGTACATGCCGATGTTCAAGGTCTACGACGCCATCCAGTAGGACGCGGCTGCACGCGGCGGGTCGCTCGGCCCGCCGCGAGTCGTTCGGAGCGTCTGTCTCGCCGAACGCCTACACTGCTGATCGGTGGGAGGAACTGCGCGGTGGCGACACGGTAGCTCCGTGGCTGTGGCCGGAATCGTGCTGCTGGCCGGTCCCGGCTGCGGGGGCGGCGGTGACAGCGGGGCGGTGGAGCAGCGCAAGCCCGCGCGCCAGCTGACGGCCGCGGACCTCGCCGGTACGCGCGAGACCTGGTCGGCGCAGAGCTCTGAAGGCCGGCTCGCGCTGACCCGCATCTGCAAGGTGCAGGCTGCGCAGGCCGCCCAGGAGCAGGCGCTTGCGGAGCCTTCAATCTGGAGGCAGTCGACGCCGGCCCTGACGCCTCGCGGGCGGTGTACGCCCTCGACAACGAGGACCTGATGGCCGCGATCGACCGCAGCCTGAAGGCGGCGCCCGAAAGGACGATCGCGCAGACTTGCGAGGCCGTCGCCCGACCCGAGGACACGACCGTCGACCTCGACGGCCCCGTGCGAGAGGCCCCCGAGCTCGGGCCGACCGCGTACCTCGCCTCGGCGAGGAGGGCGCTCCGCCTATCGGGCACGGTGAAGCCGGCCGGTGAAGACGCCCGGATCGACATCTGGCGCAACACGAGCACCGGTTGGGAGATCTTCGACGGGATGCCCGCCGAGCCTGACGGGAGCTTCGAGGCCGTGCTACCGGCGTACCGGGCCAGGAGCAACGTCTACCGCTTGGACGCTGTTGGCCGAGGGGCGACGCGCTCGCACATCGTCGAGATCTACTTCGACCGGCCACCTTCCCCGGTCGATCCAGAAGTGGACTAAGCGGACTAAGTCCACTACGCTGAGCGCATGGACGCCGTCTCGATTCATGAGGCCAAGACGCAGTTCTCGCGGCTGGTGGCGCGCGCCGAGGCCGGCGAGGAGATCGTGGTCCGCCGCGGCGCGAAACCGGTGGCCAAGATCGTCGCCTACCGCGTTCCGACGACGCCTCGCCGCCCTGGAGCGCTGAAGGGCCAGATCGTCATCGCCGACGACTTCGACGAGACGCCGGACGAGTTCGCCGAGTACACGGCGTGAGCGGCCTGCTCGTCGACACGCACGCGCTGCTGTGGTGGCTGACCGACGACCCGGCGCTCTCAGCGCCGGCCCGCGACGCGCTCGCCGATCCCGGCAACGAGCCGTTCGTGAGCGCGGCGAGTGTGTGGGAGATCGCCATCAAGCAGTCCCTCGGGAAGCTCGAGGCACCTGATGACCTGCCGGAGCGGATCGCCGACGAGGGGTTCGCGTGGCTGCCGATCAGCCCCACACATGCCTGGCAGGTGCGCGACCTGCCTGCGCACCACGGCGACCCCTTCGACCGTCTGCTGATCGCCCAGGCGCTCACCGAGCGCCTGCCCATCGTCACCGCCGACCAACGCTTCAACGACTACGGCGTCGAAGTCCGCTGGTGACCGCTTAGGCCCGCGTCACACCCGGGCGGCCGGCCTCCATGGCGAAGGTCGCCTGGGTCGCCACGGCCGGCAGCCGCTTCGTCTCATCGTCGATGACCCGCATCCGAGCGACCGCCCGCTGCCGCGTGACGTCGAGGACCATGTAGCCGCGCTGGGTACCGTCGCCGTGCTTGATGTGCGGGTTGTCGCGCAGCACGGCCGCGACCTCGCTGGGCTCCTGCCCGCGAGGCGAGGTGATGGAGGTGCCGCAGAGCTCGGCGGCGACGGCCTCGGCGTCGGCGTCGTCGAAGTCGAGCTTGAGGTCGGAGGCGTAGTTGACGTGGCGGTCGCCGGTGACGACGACGCAGCTCCGCGCGCCGCTGTCGCTCATCGTCTGCAGGAGCCGCTGCCGCGAGGCGGGGTAGCCGTCCCAGCCGTCGGTCCACACGCGCCGGCGGCCGTTCCGCACGACGGTCGCGCGCGTCATCAGCGTCTGCTGGGCGATCACGTTCCAGCGATCCGGGACCGCGGCGATGCCGTCCCGCAGCCATCGCGACTGCGCGCTGCCGAGCATCGTGCGCCCGGGCGCCAGGAGCTCCGGGCAGCCCTCGTCGACCACGCTCCCTCCGCCACTGCCCGGCGGGGGACACGCCTGCGGCGTGCGGAACTGGCGGCCGTCGAGCACGTGGAGGCGCGCCAGGATGCCCCAGTCGAACCGGTTGTGCAGCCGCGGCGCGGCGAAGTCGACGTTCGCCGGCGCCCGCACCGGCATGTGCTCGAAGTAGGCGCGGTAGGCGGCCGTGCGCCGGCGCAGGAAGTTCGGGCGCAGGGTGGAGGCCTGGTTGCCGGCGTAGTCGTTGTCGACCTCGTGGTCGTCCCACGTGACCAGCCACGGGACCGCCGCGTGCAGGCGCTGGAGGTCCGGGTCGGTCTTGTACTGGGCGTGCCGGTTGCGGTACTCGGTGAGCGTCTGCGTCTCGTCGCCGATGTGCAGGCGCACGCGTCCGGGCCGCGCCGGGCCCTCGTAGATGTAGTCGCCCAGGAACGCGACGAGGTCGACGTCCTCCGCGAGCAGATGCCGGTACGCCCCGAAGAACCCGACCTCGAAGTGCTGGCACGACGCGACCCCGCAGCGCAGGGAGGAGACGGCGGCGTCCGGGGCCGGGGCGGTGCGCGTGCGCCCGACCGGGCTGAGGTGGCCGCTGGCGCGGAAGCGGAAGAAGTACCGGTGCGCCGGCTCGAGGCGGCGGACGTCGACGTGCACGCTGTGCGCTCGCGCGGGTACCGCTTCCACGCGGCCGCGCCGGGCGATCCGGCGGAAGCGCTCGTCGTGCGCGACCTCCCAGTCGACCGCCACGCGACGGTTCCCGATGCCGCCGCCGTCCAGCGGCCGCGGGGCCAGGCGCGTCCAGATGACCACCGCGGTCGGGAGCGGAGCGCCCGACGCGACCCCGAGCGTGAACGGGTTCGGCGGCATGGCGCCCCGAGCCTATCCGCGGTCGACCTCCTCGGCGAGCGCCTTCACGCGCTCGGCGATGTCGTCGCGCGTGGCGCGGACCTCGTCGAGCGGGCGGCCCTTGGGGTCGGGCAGGTCCCAGTCGAGGTAGCGCTTGCCCGGGATGTAGGGGCATTCGTCGCCGCAGCCCATCGTGACGACCACGTCGGCCTGCTCGGCGAGCTCGCGGGTGAGCCGGCGCGGCGTGCGGCCGGAGAGGTCGATGCCGAGCTCGCCCATCACCTCGACGACCTCGGGGTGCACGCGGTCTCCCGGCGTGGTGCCGGCCGAGAGCGCGCGGTGGCGTCCGCCCGCCGCGCGCTCGAACAGGGCCGCGGACATCTGCGAGCGCCCGGCGTTGTGCAGGCAGACGAAGAGGACGGTGGGCATCACGTTCCTCGCACGAGCTGGTAGGCGAGCGCGCCGCCGGCGGCGCCCACGAGCGGGCCGGCCAGGTAGACCCAGAAGTCGCTCCACTGCCCGGCGGCGAGCGCGGGCCCGAACGAGCGGGCGGGGTTCATCGAGGCGCCGGTCACCGGCCCGCCGAACAGCGCGTCGAGCCCGACGGTGCCGCCGATGGCGATCGCCGCGCCGGCGCCGACAGCCCGCGTGTCGGTGGCGACGGCCATGATCACGAACATCAGGATGGCGGTCAGCAAGGCCTCGTACAGGAGGGCGGTGCCGGCGCCCACGGCCGGAACCGTCGCGCCGAGGTCGGCCGGCCCGTCCGGCCAGGCGGCGAGCAGGACGAGCGCGGCGGCGGTCGCGCCCGCGAGCTGGGCCGTGATGTAGGCGCTCGCGTCGCGCGCGGGGAAGTGGCGGGTGAGCGCGAAGGCGACGGTGACGGCGGGGTTGATGTGCGCTCCGGAGAGGTGCCCGGTGGCGTAGACCATGGCCATGATCACGAGCCCGAAGACGAGGCTGACGCCGACCGCTCCGAGCTCGCCGTCGTAGCGGGCGTCGGCGACGATCGCGCCGCAGCCGGCGAACACGAGCGCGAACGCGGCGAGCCCTTCGGCCGTCGCGCGGCGCCAGAGCGCGAGTGAGCGGTCCACCGCCGCGACGCTACTTCATTGACATGCGTCTCTTCAATAGGTATTTGTAGATCGATGGCGGTCGATCTGGAGCTGGCCCCCAAGACCAAGCGCCCTGCCGGGGAGCCGTGCTGCGAGCCGGTCGTCTACCCCGACGTCGAGCGCGAGCAGGCGCTGCGGATGGCCGAGGTCGGCCAAGGCGCTCGGCGACCCCGTGCGACTGCAACTCGTCGACGTGCTGCGCAAGCACGCCGGCAAGGTCTGCGTGTGCGAGCTCGTGCCGCTGTTCGACATCTCCCAGCCCACGCTCTCCCACCACCTCAAGAAGCTGCGCGAGGCCGGCATCGTCGACTCCGAGCGGCGCGGGCTGTGGGCCTACTACTACGTGCTTCCCGACGCCCTGGAGGAGCTGACCTCATGGCTGAGCTGACCACCCCCGACACCGCCGCAGAGCCGGCCGCGGCCGGTTGCTGCTCCCCGGAGGTTCAGCAGTCCTGCTGTGAGCCCTCCGAGAAGTCGGCCTGCTGTGAGACCAGCGCTGCCGGCGCCTCCTGCGGCTGCGCCGCCGGCCAGACGACGAAAGACATCGACGCCGAGGCCCTGCGCGAGACCGTGCGAGAGCGCTACGCGGCCGCAGCCACCGACTCTGGCGGCTGCTGCAACCCCGCTCTGGTCACCGACGAGCAGGCCGAGCTGTTCGGCGCCGGCCTCTACGCCGACGGCGAGCGCGGCGAGCTGCCCGACACCGCGCTGCTCGCGTCGCTCGGCTGTGGCAACCCGACCGCGATGGCCGAGCTGCACGAGGGCGAGACCGTGCTCGACCTCGGGTCCGGCGGCGGCATCGACGTGCTGCTCTCCGCCCGCCGCGTCGGATCCACGGGCACCGCCTACGGGCTCGACATGACCGACGAGATGCTCGAGCTCGCGCGCGCCAACCAGGCCAAGGCCGGCGTGGACAACGTCCACTGGCTCAAGGGCCACATCGAGGCCATCCCGCTGCCCGCCGAGTCCGTCGACGTCGTGCTCTCGAACTGCGTCATCAACCTCTCCACCGACAAGCCGCAGGTCCTGCGCGAGACGGCCCGCGTGCTCAAGCCCGGCGGGCGCTTCGCGGTCTCGGACGTCATCGCCGACCCCGGCATGGACGACGCCACGCGAGCGGACCTCGCCCAGTACGTCGGCTGCGTCGCCGGCGCCCTCACCGCCGAGGAGTACGCCCGCTACCTGACCGAGGCCGGATTGACCGACATCGATATCAGCGAGACCCACCGCGTCCACGAGCACGCCGGCTCGGCGATCATCCGCGCCCGCAAGCCCGGCTGAAAAGTCACGCGCCCGCGCGGCCGGCGGGCCGCGCGGGCGTGTAGGGAGGAGGAGGGGTCACCAGGTCGAGTCGAAGGTGCCCGGCCGCTGCACCGGGGGAATCTCACGCACGGAGGGGAGGGAGAACGCGTGAGCGGCGGCGGCGGGGGGGCGGGGTGTGACGGTGACGGTCACAACACGAATACTGCCGCCGCCGACCCCGTGCAGCCATCGCGCTGGCCTGCGTCTGGGGGTGCGGACACCCGCACCGGGTAGCGTCTCGGCGATGCTCACCCGCTGGACGGCAGGGCTCGCGGGGGCGGCCTGCCTGCTGCTCGGCGCGCCGGTCGCCGACGCGCGCACGTGGACCGTGCGCAACGGCCCGGTGAGCGCCGTCGTGCGGGCCGCCGACGGTGAGCTCACGGTGTCGGCCCGCCACCGCGGCGCGCGCGCCTTCGACGCGCGGGTGGCGGTCGGCGACGACCCGCGGGTGACGCGGCGGAAGGTGCGCGAGCGGTTCAGGACGCCGGCCGGCAAGCGCCGCCTCCACGACGTCCGCGCGCGGGTGCTCACGATCGGGAGGGTGGACGTGCTGGTCGCCCGCGACGGCGTGGCGATCCGCGGCGGCGCGCCGGTCTTCCGCGCGCCGGCCGGGTCGCGCGCCTGGCTGCAGCGCTACTCGAGCAACTACGAGAACCCGTACCGCGCCACCCGGCCAAGACGGGCGCGCGGCGCCTACGGCTTCCCGGCGCTGATCGAGGCGAACGGCACCTGGACGCTGCTCTCGGAGGCCGGCGCGGGCGCCGCCCGGCTGCGCGCCCGCGGCGGCCGCCTCCACGTGACCGAGCGTGCCCGCCGCTGGCGGTTCGCCCTCGTCGGCGACCTCGGCGACGTCGTCGAGTCCAGCCTGCCGCTCGCCCTCGGACGCCCCACGAGGATCACCGACACAGCCTGGATCCGCCCCGGCCGCGCCGCCTGGTCCTGGTGGGCGGACTCCACCAGCCCGGAGCGGCTGGAGACCCAGCAGGCGTACGTCGACGCCGCGGCCGCCCGCGGCTGGGAGTACGTGCTCGTCGACGAGGGCTGGGACGCGGCGTGGATCCCCGAGCTCGTCCGCTACGCGGCGGCGAAGAACGTCCGCATCCTCCTGTGGACGCACTGGCGCGACCTCGAGGACGCACGTGCGCGAGCCGCCCGGCTCGACCGCTGGGCGGCCTGGGGCGTGGCCGGCGTCAAGGTCGACTTCCTGCAGTCGGACCACCGCCGCCGGATCGCCGTCTACGACGCGATCGCGCGCGCCGCCGTCGGCCGCCGCCTCGTCGTGAACTTCCACGGCTGCACGATCCCGCGCGGCCTCCAGCGCACGTGGCCGAACGTGCTCACCATGGAGGCGGTCCGCGGCGCCGAGTACGCCAAGGCGGGCAGCGTGCCGGCCGCCCACGACGTCGACCTCGTGTTCACCCGCAACGTCGTCGGCTCGATGGACTACACGCCCGCGCTGACGGCCCGCGGCTCGACCCCCGGGCACCAGCTCGCGGCCGCCGTCGCCTTCGAGTCCGGTCTCCAGCACCTCGCCGACACGCCCGAGGCCTACGCGGCGCACCCCGCCGCCGACGCCCTGCTGCGCGCCCTGCCCGTGGCCTGGGACGACACTCGCCTGCTCGGCGGCGCGCCCGGGAAGCACGCCACGCTGGCCCGCCGCTCAGGCGGCGAGTGGTGGATCGCCTCGCTGCACGCGGGTGCCGCCACCGAACGCACCGTCGTGCTCGACTTCCTGCCGCCCGGCCGCGCCTACCGCGCGACGATCGTGGCCGACGACCTGCACGCGGAGCGCACGGTCACGGCCGCCGACACGCTCACCGTCCCGGTGGCGGCCGACGGCGGCTTCACCGTCCGGCTCAGTCCCTAGGCCACCCGCGCCTCGAAGCGCGCGCGGCGCTTGGCCGCCTCGGCCTCGCGGTCCTTCGGCGGCGCGCTGGTCACCAGGTCGTCGAGCAGGCGGCGGGTGGCGGCGGCCACCTCCTCGACGGCGCGGTCGAACGCCTCCTCGTTGGCGCGCGACGGCTTGTTCGACCCGCTGACCTTGCGGACGTACTGCAGCGCGGCGTCGTGGACCTCTTCGTGGGTGGCGGGCGGAGCGAAGTTGTGGAGCTGGCGGATGTTGCGGCACATGCCTAGAGCGTACGCTGCCCGGCGATGCTCTCGTCGGCGCGCGTGCGACTCGATCCGATCAGCCCGCGCCAGGCGCGCGCCATGCTCGCCGGCCGGCCGGAGCCCGACCTGCCGTGGGAGGAGGGCTTCCCGCTGCCCTCCGTGCGCGGCGCGCTCGAGCGGATCGTCGCCGCCGACGGCAGCGGCCTCGCGCTCCAGCCGTTCTTCGCCTACGTGATCGTGCGCCGGTCGGACGGGCTCGCCGTCGGCGACGCCGGCTTCCACGGCCCGCCGCGCGACGGGGAGGTGGAGATCGGCTACGCGCTCGTCCCCGCCGCCCGTGGCGACGGGCTCGCCGCCGAGGCGACGGGGCTGCTCGTCGAGTGGGCGCGTGCCCAGCCCGCCGTGCGGTGCGTCGCGGCGCGCGTCGACCCGTCCAACGTCGCGTCGCGGCGGCTGCTCGAGAAGCTCGGCTTCGTGCGCGACGGCGACCGCGGCGGCCTCGACCGCTACCTGCTGACGTGACCGGGAGCTACGCCGAGGCCGGCGCCCCGCGCCGCCTCGTGCGGCGGTTCGCCGCCTCCGGTCCAGGCTCGTGGCTGTTCGCCCGCGTGCTCGACCGCGCCGACCGCGCCGTCTACCGCGCCAGCGGCGGGCGCACGACGCTGTCCGCCGTCCTCTCCGGTCTGCCGGTGATGATGCTCACGACCACGGGGGCGAGGAGCGGCCGCGAGACGACCGTGCCGATCCTCGGCTTCGAGGAAGGCGACGCCGTGCTCGTCGTCGCCTCCAACTACGGCCAGGCCCACCATCCGGCCTGGCTCCACAACCTGCGCGCCCATCCGCGGGCGCGGCTCGAGGTGCGTGGGGCGTGGCGCGACGTCGTCGCCGAGGAGGTCGAGAGCCCGGAGCGCGAGCGCTACCTCGCCATCGCCACCCAGGTGTACCCGGGGTACCGGCGCTACGAGGAGCGGGCCGCCCCGCGCCGCATCTCGGTGTTCCGGCTCACGTAGAGCGCGCGGATGACGCCTCGCATGAGGGGCGCTCCGAGTGTCATGCTCAAGCTCTCTCCACCAGGCGGGGCAGCGCAAACGTGGGGCATCACCACCACCATCACTCGCACACCCACGAGGCCGACTCCCGGCGGCTGGCGATCGCGCTCGGCCTGATCGTCGGCTTCATGTGCGTCGAGGTCGTGGCCGGCATCCTGGCCGGCTCGCTGGCGCTGCTCACGGACGCCGCCCACATGCTCACCGACGCGGGCGCGCTGGCGCTGGCGCTGGTGGCCATCCGGCTCGCCAGGCGGCCGGCGGCGGGCGCCCTGACCTACGGGCTCGGGCGCAGCGAGATCCTCGCGGCGGCGATCAACGGCTCGACGCTGCTCGTGCTCGGCCTGCTGTTCGTCTTCGAGAGCGTCCGCCGGCTGATCGACCCCCACCCGGTGGAAGGCGGCATCGTCCTCGTCGTGGCCGTCGCCGGCGTGGTCGTGAACCTCGCCGCCACCTGGGTCCTCGCGGGCGCCAACCGCGACTCGCTCAACGTCGAGGGCGCCTTCCAGCACATCCTCACCGACCTCGCCGCCTTCGTCGCCACCGCGATCGCCGGCGCCGTGATCCTGCTCACGGGCTTCGAGCGGGCCGACGGCATCGCGGCCCTGCTCGTCGCCGCGCTGATGCTGCGCGCCGCCTACAGCCTGCTGCGCGAGTCGGGCCGCGTGTTCCTGGAGGCGGCGCCGCGCGGGCTCGACCCGCAGGAGATCGGCCTGCGCATGGCGGGCCAGGCGGGCGTGACCGAGGTCCACGACCTGCACATCTGGGAGGTCACGTCGGGCTTCCCGTCGCTGTCGGCGCACGTGCTCGTCGGCCGCGACACCGACTGCCACGACGTCCGCCGCGCGCTCGAGCGCATCCTTCACGACGACTTCGGCATCGACCACACGACGCTCCAGGTCGACCACGAGGGCGGCGACCTGCTGGAGATCGAGGTCAGCTCGGATCGACCGATGACCCGCGGATGACTCGGCGCCGCGGGCCGAGTCAACTGCGGCTGGGGAGGGCGAGTCGGGGAATCAGCCGAGTGCTCACTTAATCGGCCTCAGCCCGACAAACCGAGCACTCGAACGCCGAACGCTCGGTTTGTTCCCTCCACGGGCACAAACTGACCACTCGACCCGCGCAGCGATCGATCACGCCTCAATGCCAGAAGTTGACGTGCGCTCGCGCCGCCGAGGCCTCGGGGACTCTCAGCCGCTGGGGATCACCCAGCCGGCCATCGCCACGAAGTGGATGACGGCGGCGGCCACGACCAGCGCGTGGAAGACCTCGTGGAAGCCGAACGTGCGCGGCCACGGGTTGGGCCAGCGCGCGGCGTAGATCACGGCGCCGGCCGAGTAGAGCAGGCCGCCGGCGCCGAACAGCACGATCGGGGTCAGCTCGAGATGGGCCATCAGCTCGGGGAAGGCGATCACCATGACCCAGCCGAGGGCGACGTAGGTGATCGCGAACAGCACGCGCGGGGCCGTGACCCAGGCGACGCTGAGCGCCACGCCGCCCAGCGCGCCCGCCCACACGCTGGTGAGCACGGCCCAGCGCGTCGCGCCCTCCAGGACGAGCAGCGCCACCGGCGTGAAGCTGGCGGCCATGAACACGTAGATGGCGCTGTGGTCGATCCTGCACAGCAGCGTCCGCATGCGCGGAGAGCACTTCCAACGGTGGTAGAGCGCGCTGGCGGCGAGCATCAGGCACAGGCCGGCGCCGTAGACGAGCGCCGCGACGCGAGGCGTGCCGGCGGGGGAGAGGGCGACGAGGACGGCAGTCGCACCGAGCGCGAGGAAGAACGCCCACTGATGCAGGACGCCCCGCAGGAGCGGGCTGAGATCGGTGCCGTGCATCCCCTTGATATACCCGCGCGGATGCCGGAATTGATCCTGAACCCCTCGAGAGTCGAGGCAGCGGGGACCAAACCCAAGCTGATCGACGAGTACGTCGGACGCGTGAACAACGGCGAGGAGCGCCTGAGCGTGGCGCACATGCGCTCGCCCGCGGGCTGGCTGGAGCCCGGTCAGCGCCCGGGGTTCGACGAGTACACCGTCGTGCTCGAGGGCCTCCTGCGGGTCGAGCACGAGGACGGGACGCTCGACGTGTCCGCGGGCCAGGCCGTGCTCGCCCGAGCGGGCGAGTGGGTGCGCTACTCGACCCCGGACGGCGCCTCGTACGTGGCGGTCTGCCTGCCGGCGTTCGCGCCGGAGACCGTGAACCGCGACGAGGACTAATACCCGGGCCGCGCGGAGCCGATTAGGAGAGGGATGTCTCTGCCCCCGCCCAGCTCCGCCCGCGGATTTGTCATCGAGCTCGAGGCCTCCCGCTCGTGGGGCCGGCGGCGCGGCGGGGGTGACCAGCTCCGGCTGAGCGCGATGGGGGCGACGCTCTCCTTCGAGCGCACGCTCCGGACCGACCTGCGCATGCCGCTCGGCACGCTCCAGCTCGGCCTCGTCGACCGCGGCGGCGCACGCACGAGCGGCATGGCCGGGCGGTTCCCGATCCTCAAGCGCCTGAGCGCGACCGCGGTGGTCCCGCGCGAGCACGGCGTCGAGGGCTGGCTGTGGACGAGCCTCGGCGGCTCCGCGCTCACCGTGCTCGGCGATCCCGAGGACGCGCCGAACGCCGCGCTGCTCTTCACAAAGCCGCTGGGCGACGACGCCGTGGCGTGCTTCGAGCCCGAGACCGCGCAGGAGATCGCCGCGCGCTCCCCGCTCGGCGCCCCGGCCATCTACGGCCTGCTCTTCCGCGTCACCGACCCCGCGAAGGCCGAGACCGTCTTCCGCTCGTTCGGGCTGCTGCGGCCGCTCACCGACCGCGAGGTCCCGCCCACCCTGCGCCGCGCGCTGCCGACCGACCAGTCGGCCGATCCGGCGCTGCGCGGCGGCGGCGACGAGGTCCGCGCCTCGACCTCGGTCGCACCGCCAGGCCTCGGATAGCCCGCTACCGTGGGCGGCCGTGAGCACCGAGCCCGCCGAGCCCCACGACCCACAGCGCTGCACCGCCTGCCGTGGCACCGGCCAGGTGATCTCCGGCCTGGGCGGCACGCCGCAGGCCGTCACGTGCCCCTGGTGCGAGGGCAGCGGCCGCTTCACCCCGGGCCACGACGCGCAGGCCGCGCAAAAGCAGAACTAGCGCTCGCGGATCACCAGCGTCCCGATCCGGCGGCCGCTCTCGAGCAGCTGGATCGGGTGCTCGCCGGGCTCGCCGGCGAGCAGCGAGAAGCGCGCGGGCGCCTGGGGGTGGATGGCGTCGATGCGGTCGAGCACCATCACGGCGCCCCGCTCGGGCCCGGAGACGGTGAGCTCGACGACGTCGCCCTCGTGCACGGTCACCCGGTTCGGGCCCCCGGAGGCGGTCGACACCTCCTCCTCGACGGTGACGATCGTGGCGGTGCCGGCGGGGGCGGGCGTGGGGGTCGACTCGGCGCCCTCGCGGACCACCGGCTGGCGCGGGGCGACGCTCGCGGCCAGGGCCATCAGGCCCATGAGAACGGCCACGAGGATCAAGAAGCGCCGGCCGAGCATGGACCGAGAGTAGATCGGTTGTCCACCTCGGAGCTAAGGAGGGGTTAAGGCTCGGGCACGAGCCGCCGATAACGGTGTTGCCAGAACCAAGGTGCTAAAGGCAAATCGCCCGCGAGGGTGAGGCGCAAAGCCACGGAGCTCCTCGGATGGGAGCAAGCCGGGTTGCCACCGCCAGTGGTGGGACTGGGACCGAGGCCATGGCGAAGGAACACAAAGGCCCAACGATCCCTTCAGGAGGGACCACCCACATGCTGCACAAGCTCCGCAAGCGCGCCCAGGACGAGAAGGGTTTCACCCTGATCGAGCTCCTGGTCGTCATCCTGATCATCGGCATCCTCGCCGCGATCGCCCTTCCCGCCTTCCTCGGTCAGCGCGCCCGCGCCCAGGACACCGAGGCCAAGTCGGCCGTCCGTCAGGCTCAGACCGCCATGGAGACCTTCTACACGGACAACCAGACCTACGTCGCCACCGAGGCCGACCTCGAGGCGATCGAGCAGTCGCTGACGACCGACGCCGGCGCGACCCTCGCCGTCACCGGCACGAGCGCCACCGAGTACACGCTCACGGTGACCTCGGACACGACCAACACGTTCGAGATCAGCAAGGC
Organism: uncultured Solirubrobacteraceae bacterium; assembly: GCA_963844405.1. Lineage (GTDB taxonomy): Bacteria > Actinomycetota > Thermoleophilia > Solirubrobacterales > Solirubrobacteraceae > DASSUW01. The sequence goes on from CAWJNZ010000004.1 coordinate 27,843, forward strand.
CACCAGCGGCACGGTCTCGCGTGACTGCACGCGGCCGAACACCAAGGGCGGCTGCCCGGCCAGCCTCAAGTGGTAGGCGCGTAGTCCCCATGCGTTTCTGAAGCGGGCCCTCCGGGGCCCGCTTCGTCGTTAAGTCCAAGTGTCCGTGCCAGGCCCCATTTCGCTCAAGCGCACGCCCGCGCAGGCCGAAGAGAGAACGTGATGCGGTCAACGTCTTGGGATCGCCGCGGCGAGCGCGGCTTCACGCTCATCGAGGTGGTCGCCGCCTCCTTCATCCTCCTGGTCGGCATCCTGTCGACCGCCGCGCTCCTCAACGCGTCCTCGCGTGCCAGCGCCAGCAACCGCCAGCGCGACGTCGCGACCAGCATCGCCCGCGAGCTCATCGAGAGCGCGCGCTCGATTCCGTACGAGCGCGTCTCGGAGCCCGGCGTGAACACCGCCCTCCAGGCCATCCCCGGCCTCGAGGACTCGCCCGGGAGCGGCTACGTGCTCGTCCGCAACGGCATCAGCTACACGGTCCTGATCAACGTCTGCATCATGGACGACCCCAAGGACGGCGGCGGCGTCCGGCTGGCCACGGCGACCTTCTGCGCGACCAGCGCGCCGGCCGGCACGGCGGACAAGAACCCGGAGGACTACAAGCGCGTCACGACCACTGTCACGTGGCGGCGCGATGGCGTCGAGCGCCGCGTCCAGCAGACCGGCCTCATCAACAACCCCGGCTCGGCCAGCGGCCCCGCGATCCGCTCGATCGCCCCGCAGGGCGGCACCACGATCACGAATCCGCTGACGACGGCGGTGGTCGTGGACGTCACGACGTCCTCCAGGCCGGCCGCCATCAACTGGCTCCTCGACGGCAGCGTCAAGCAGCCGCCGCCGGTCGAGCAGGGCACCACGGGCCTGAGCTGGGCCTTCACGTGGAACATCGGCTCGACGGAGACCGGCACGCTCGACGGGCCCTACATCCTGTCGGCGGAGGCGTTCAACCAGTACGGCGTGTCCGGCCCCGGCCGCCAGGAGACGGTGATCCTCAACCGCCGCCAGCCGTTCGAGCCGCGGCGCGTCACCGGCGGGCGCACGATCTTCGGGACCGTCGAGATCGAATGGGACGCGAACTCCGAGCGCGACATCATCGGCTACGAGGTCCGCCGCCGCGACGCGACGGGAGACGTCGTGGTCTGCGCGCTCGCCGACCAGCTGCTCGTGACCACGTGCACCGACACGGCGCCGCCGGCGTCCGACCCGCTCGCGTACGTCGTCTACGCGTATGACCGCGACGCGTCCGGCAACCTGCGCGAGGGCGACGAGTCGGACCTCCTCACGGTGACGACCGGCGGCGCGCGCCCGAACGCCCCGACCGGTCTGGCCGCGGTCCGCAACCCGGACCAGAGCGTGACGTTGACCTGGACGCGCCCGACGCCCGGCGATCCGGAGTTCTACCGGATCTACCGCGACGGCCAGGCGCTCGCGAACCGCTACGAACGGTGGTTCGACGACCGGCAGACCGTGACCTGGCAGGACACGCGGACCGACGGACTCCCGCACACCTACTCGGTGACGGCCGTCGACGGCGACCACCTGGAGTCGCTCTTCGCGGGACCGGTGAGCGGATGACCCGCGTGCGGAACGAGTCCGGCTTCACGCTGGTCGAGGTCCTGATGGCCTCCGTCCTCTCGCTGGTGATCCTCGGGGCGACGCTGACCGCCTTCAGCGGCCTGGTGCGGCAGCGCCAGAACCTGGACCGGCAGACGGAGGCCGAGGCGCAGGCGCGCCAGGGGTCGGACCGGCTCGCGCGCCAGCTGCGCAACCTCGCGAGCCCCGCCGACATCATCACGAACGTCCAGCTGAGCACGCAGCCGAAGTCGGTCGACCGCAACCTGCCGTTCGACCTGGTCTTCAAGGACATCGACGACGTCCGGTCGGCCGGCTCGCTCAACAGCGCCAACGTCCGTCGCGTCCGCTACTGCCTGCAGACGACCGGCACGGTCCCCGGCACCGGCTTCACGGCTGCCGCGAACCGCGGCATCCTCTGGCTGCAGACCCAGACGTGGACGTCCGCACTCCCGCCCGCCATGCCGGCGACGACCGACTGCCCGGGCACCGGCTGGACGACCCAGCGCATCGTGGCCGACAGCCTGACCAACGCGGCGCTGTCGCCCGCGCGGCCCGTCTTCCGCTACTCGGGCGACGCGGGGCTGGTGACCGACACCAGCGACGCGGCGCGCGAGACCATCTCGCGCGTCGAGGAGACGCTGATCGTCGACGCAGATCCGGCGCGCACGCCCGCGGCCACGCAGCTCACCAGCTCGGTGATCCTGCGCAACCAGAACCGCGCGCCGACCGCCCGCTTCACCTACACCCTGCTCAACCCCCTGCTGAGCCCGACGACCTGCAGCGTGCAGCTCAACGGCTCCGCGTCCGAGGATCCGGAGAGCAAGCCGCTCGAGTACCAGTGGTACGTCGACGGCCAGCCCCGGGCCGAGGAGGGCGTCGTCGTGCAGCTGACCCTGACGAAGGGCACGCACGACTTCCAGCTCACGGTCTATGACCGCGCACGGCTGCAGGGAACGTCCGCCACGGAGACCCACACATGCTGATCCGCCGCCTTGCCGACGAGCGCGGGAGCACGCTCGTGACCGCCATGCTCGTGATGTTCGTGCTCGTCTCCTTCAGCATGAGCATCGCCGCGTTCGTGGACACCGACCAGGCGGACTCGCGGCGCGAGCGCGAGCGCGAGTCGTCGTTCCACGTCACCGAGGGCGTGCTGAACGCGCAGATCTACCAGCTCTCGACGCGCTGGCCGTCGGCCACGACGGCGACCGCCTACCCGCTCTCCTGCACGGCGGGGTCGACGGCCGCCGACTGCCCGAACGGCGCCGCCATGCAGAGCAACTTCACGACCGTCGACCACACGGCCGGGACGGAGTGGGTGACGCAGGTGCGCGACAACGGCGGCGACTCGCCGAACTACTGGACCGACGACCTGCTGAACACCCAGCCGAGCTACGACCGCAACGACGACAACTTCCTCTGGGTGCGCGCGTCGGGCGTCGTGCGCGGTCGCCCGCGGACGCTCGTCGCGCTCGTCGAGGCGGAGAACGTCGGGCTGAACTTCCCGCGCGCCGCCCTCGTCTCGGGCCACTTCGAGACCGCCAACCAGGGCAACAAGGTCATCATCGACACGAACGGCACGGGGAACGAGTTCATCCCCGGCGACATCATCGTCCGCTGCGAGCTCACGAATCCGGCCTGCGCCAACTACGACGCCGACAAGGGCCAGATCCAGCCGAACACCGTGCAGAGCAACCCCGAGCAGCCGCGCGCCGTCAGCGTCGAGGCGCTCGACCAGCTGCGCGAGCGGGCCCGGAGCGAGGGCAACTACTACGCGGGCTGCGCCCCGTCGCTGGCCGGCGACCAGCCGGGCGAGATGGTGTTCATGGAGAACGCGAACGCGTGCCAGTACAACGCCAACGCCGTCTACAACACGGCCGCCAAGCCGGGGTACGTCGTCATCGCCCGCGGCACGATCGCCAAGACCAACGGCACCGCGGACTTCCACGGGATCATCTACCACGCGAACCTCGACAACGAGACGAGCACCGTGATCACGCTGACCGGCAACATCTCGATCTTCGGGTCGATCGTCATCGACGGCCCCGCGGGCCTGTCGGCCGGCTCCAGCAAGGTCAACCTGGTCTACGACCCCAACGTGTTCAACGGCTTCAAGGCCTTCGGCACGGCGGGCATCGTCCAGAACACGTTCCGCGAGATCGTCCCCTCCGGGGCCTGAGCCTCAAGGCCCCCGGCGCCCGCGCCGATATCTCAGGCGTGTTCAAGAAGCGCTCCTCCTCCCAGGCCGCGATCGTCGGCCTCGATCTCGATCCCGGCCACATCGCCGCCGCCGAGGTCACCGTCAACGGGTCGCTGTCGCTCAAGCGCGGCGCCGTCGCCCCCCTGCGTCCCGGCGTCCTGCGCGACGGCGAGGTCGCCGACGTCCCCGCTCTCGCGGAGGCGCTGAAGACCTTCTTCGCCGAGCACGGGCTCTCGAACCGTGTCCGGCTGGGGATCGCCAACCAGCGGATCGTCGTCCGCACGCTCGACCTGCCGCCGCTCGAGGACGAGAAGGCGCTCGGCGCCGCCGTCAAGGTGCAGGCGCCCGACCACATCCCGATGCCGATGGACGAGGCGATCCTCGACTGGCAGTCGCTCGGCACGGTCCAGACGCCGAGCGGCCAGCCGCGCACCCGCGTGGTCGTCGTCGCGGTCCGCCGCGAGATGGTCGACAAGCTGGTCGCCGCCTCGCGCGAGGCCGGCCTCAAGCTCGAGGGCATCGACCTGTCGGCGTTCGGCATGGTCCGCGCGCTCGCCGGCGGCCGCAAGGCGGAGGGCGCCGTGCTCTACGTCAGCGTCGGCGGCCTCACCAACGTCGCCGTCGCCAACGCCAGCGGGTGCCTGTTCACGCGCGCCGCGGCCGGTGGCCTCGACGCGATGGTGCACACGCTCTCCGAGCGCCGCGCGCTCACGCTCGAGCATGCCCGCCAGTGGATGGGCCACGTCGGCCTGCACGCGCCGCTCGAGGGCATCGAGGGCGACCCCGACCTCGTGGCCGCCGCCCGTACCGTGCTCGAGGAGGGCGTCCACCAGCTCGCCGACACGGTCCGCAACTCGCTGAACTTCTACCGCATGCAGGAGAGCGCCGAGCAGGTCGAGACCGGCGTGCTCACCGGCCCCGCCGTCGCCATTCCCGGCTTCGTCGAGAGCCTCTCCGACCAGCTGCGCCTGCCGCTCGAGCCCGCCGTGGTCTCGTCGGAGGACGAGGAGGCCGACCTCGGCCGCCTCACCGTCGCGGCCGGCCTCGCGGTCGAGAACGTCGTCGTCTGATGCTGGCAGCGGTCGTCGGCGCGATCTTCGGCTCGTTCCTCAACGTGGTGGCCTACCGGCTGCCGCGGGGCGAGTCGCTGTCGCGCCCTCGATCGCGCTGCCCGCAGTGCGAGACGCCGATCAAGCCGTACGACAACGTCCCGGTGCTGTCGTGGCTCGCCCTGCGAGGGCGTTGCCGCTCGTGCCGGGCGCCTATCTCCGCGCGCTATCCCCTCGTAGAGGCCGTGACCGGTCTTCTCTGCGCGCTCGTCGTCCTCGACAAGGGATTGGATGAGGACGCCGTGCTCGGCGTCGTGCTCGTGCTGCTGCTGGTGCCGATCACGCTGATCGACCTCGATCACCGGATCATCCCCAACAAGCTCACGCTGCTCGGCGCCGTGCTCGCACCGGCCATCCTCGCGCTCACGGCGCCGGAGGCCATCCCCGAGCACCTGATCGCCGCCGCCGGCGCCGGCGGGTTCTTCCTGCTCGTCGTGCTCGCCTATCCCCGCGGGATGGGCATGGGCGACGTCAAGCTCGCGTTCGTGCTCGGCCTCTTCCTCGGCCGCGACGTGGTCCCAGGGCTCTTCGTCGCGCTCGTCGTCGGCACCCTCGTCGGTGCCGCCATCATGGCCCGCAAGGGCGTTGCCGACGGCCGCAAGACGGCCGTCCCGTTCGGCCCCTTCCTCGCCCTGGGCGGGGTCGTCGCCCTCTTCGCGGGCGACGCGCTGGTCGACTGGTACCTCACCACCTTCATCTAGGGCTTTCACCCCAGCCAGTCGCCTCAAGGCTGGCTAACGGGGTGCCGATAAGCCAAGCGAGATGAAGGCCATCAACCTGCTCCCCCCCGACCTTCGCGGCACTCCCAAGACCGCCGCTCCGAAGGCTGCCGTCACCCCGGAGGAACCGGGCGGAATCGGTGCCTTCGTGGTGCTCGGTGCGCTCGCCGCGTGTGTCGCGGCGCTCGCCGCGTACGTCCTCACGACCAACACGGTGAAGGACCGTCAGGCGAAGCTCGACGCGGTCGTCGCCGAGGCCCGGTCCACGACCGAGCGCGCCAACCAGCTGAAGCCCTACGCCGACTTCCAGGCCCTTGCCGAGACGCGCGTCCAGACCGTCAAGGACCTCGCGTCCTCCCGCTTCGACTGGGAGCAGGCTCTTCGCGACATCTCGCGGGCCGTCCCGGCCCCGGTGCGGCTGACCGAGCTCAACGGCACCGTCTCCGGCGGCACCGGCGGCTCGACGGTCCGCTCCGCGATCGCCGCGCCCGCCATCGAGCTCAAGGGCTGCACGCCCAGCCAGAAGGACGTCGCCACGCTGCTGGCGCGCCTGCGCGGGGTCGACGGCGTCACGCGCGTCAGCCTGAGCAAGTCGCTCAAGCCGGCGGCCGCCAACGCCTCCGCCGCGGCGACCGCCGCCACGGGCATGCCGCTGATGGGCTGCGAGGGCGAGCGCCCGCCGCAGTTCGAGCTCGTCATCTTCTTCGAGGGCTCCAACGTTCCGGCCACCGTTCAGGACGTCACCGTGACCGGCGCGCCCGCGGCGCCCGGGACCGAGCAGCCGGGCGCGACCGCCGGCACCTCGGGCGGCGTGACCACGCCGCCGGCCGATCCGGCCCAGTCCGGCTCCGGCACGCCCACGACGACCTCCGCCCCGCAGGGAGGGGGTTCCTGACATGACCCGTACGAACAAGATCCTCCTGGCCGTCATCGCCGCGGCCCTGGCGCTCGGCGGCTTCTACTACCTGGCGCTGGCGCCCAAGCGCGAGCAGATCGCCAAGCTCGACACCGACCTCGCCACCAAGCAGGCCGAGATCGAGCAGGCCCGCCAGCAGCTCGCCACCTATGAGCAGGCCCGGGCGAGCTACAAGGCGAACTACTCGCGGCTCGTCCGCCTGGGCAAGGCCACGCCGGGCGACGACGACGTGCGCTCGCTGCTCGTGCAGCTCGAGGGCGCGGCCGGCCGGTCCGGCGTCAACTTCGAGCAGATCGAGCTCGGGAACGCCCCCTCGGGCCCGGCCGCGGCTCCCGCCGGCGGCGCCGCTGCCACCCCGGCGGCGGCGAGCAGTGAGCTGGCGTCGGCCCCCGGCGCCGTCCCGGTCGCCGGCGGGGTGCTCTCCGCGATGCCGTTCCGCTTCAACTTCTCGGGCAGCTTCTTCGACCTGACCACGTTCTTCTCGAAGCTCGAGCACTTCGTGACGGTCCGCAACGAGCGGATCGACGCGACCGGCCGCCTGCTGCGGCTGGAGACGCTCAAGATCACGCCGGCGGCCACGGGCTTCCCGACCATGCAGGCCGAGATCGGCGCGGCGAGCTACATCGTGCCGCCGGTCCAGGGCGTCGAGAGCGCAGAGCCGGCCGCCGGCACCCAGGCCGCCGACACGACGCAGGCGACCCCGTCCACCACTACCGCATCCGCGACCACCGGAGACGCTCGATGACCGCCCTCACGTCCACCTGGCGCCAGCTCGTGCGCCGCCGGCTGTGGCCGGTCGCCGTGCTGCTGGTTGCGGCGCTGGCGGCGGTCCCCGTCCTGCTCACGCGCGATCCGCAGGTCCCGGCAGCGCCGGCCGTCCCGGTCCAGTCCGTCGACCACGACGGCCGACGACGTGATCGCCGAGCCGGTCGTGGCCGCGGTCGCGCCGGAAGAGCGTTCCCGCCGGCGCCGCGTGCTCGGCGTCCGCAAGGACCCGTTCCGCCCGGCGCCCGTCAAGAAGGCCAAGGCCGCCAAGAAGAAGTCCAAGTCCGAGGCCAAGGCCGCAGAGCAGAAGCCGGAGAGCCTGCCGGAGCCCGCCAAGATCGGCGGCGGCGTCGCCGTCCCGGCCCCGTCCGCGCCGGTCACCCCGGCCGAGCCCAAGAAGTACTACTCGCCCGGCACGATCATCGTGCGGCTCGCCGATCCGGAGAGCGGTGACGGCAAGCGCTTCGCGGTCAAGAAGCTCGAGCCGGTGCCCAACGCCGAAGAGCCGCTGCTCATCTACATGGGCCTGACGAAGAACGGCAAGCGGGCCAAGTTCCTGGTCGACGCGTCGGTCGAGGTCGACGGCGACGCGGTGTGCAAGCCGCACCCGACGAACTGCGAGCAGATCGAGCTGTCCGTCGGCGAGACCGAGTTCCTCGACGTCATCGACCTCGAGGCCGACGAGGACGAGGCGGACCGCGTCACCGCGCAGTTCCAGCTCGACCTCGTCGACATCAAGCGCGCCGGCGACGCCGACGTCAAGTAGGGGTACGTGCAAGGCGCCGCGGCTCCCTCGGGAGCCGCGGCCGGCCTTCCCTAAGCCGGCTCATAGGATTGACGGCGTGCCGCTGCGCGTCGTCACCGCCGGGGAGTCCCACGGGCCCGGCCTCACCTGCATCGTCGAGGGCCTGCCCGCGGGCCTCGAGCTCGACCTGACCGCGATCGATCGCGACATGGCCCGTCGCCAGCTCGGCCACGGCCGCGGCGGGCGGATGAAGATCGAGCGCGACAGCGCGGAGATCACCTCGGGCGTGCGCCACGGCCGCACGCTCGGCGGCCCGGTCGCCGTGCGGGTCGCCAACCGCGACTACGCCAACTGGGAGGAGCGGATGAACCCGTGGCCGGTCGAGGCCGACGTGCCCGAGGTGCACCTCCCGCGGCCCGGCCATGCAGACCTCGCCGGCGTCCAGAAGTTCGGCTTCAGCGACGTCCGCAACGTCCTCGAGCGCGCCAGCGCGCGCGAGACGGCGGCCCGCGTGGCCGGCGGCGCGCTGGCCAAGGGCTTCCTCGCCGCGCTCGGCGCGCAGGTCTTCTCGCACGTCACCCAGATCGGCTCGGTGCGGGCACCCGAGCCGGACGGCCTGGCGCCCGACGACTTCACGGAGGTCGACGCCTCGCCGGTGCGCTGCCTCGACGAGGAGGCGTCGCGCGCGATGGTCGAGGAGATCAACGTCCTGCGCAAGCGCAACGAGTCGCTTGGCGGCGTCTTCGAGGTGCGCGCGTTCGGGCTCGTGCCCGGGCTCGGCTCGCACGTGAGCTGGGAGGAGCGGCTCGACGGCCGGATCGGCCTGGCCATGCTCTCGATCCAGGCCATCAAGGGCTGCGGCATCGGCGACGGGTTCGACCTCGCGGGCCGCCCGGGCTCCGCCGCCCACGACGAGATCTTCTACTCCGAGGAGCGCGGCTACTACCGCGAGACGAACCGCGCCGGCGGCGTCGAGGGCGGGATGACCAACGGCGAGCCGCTGATCGTGCGCTGCGCGATGAAGCCGCTGCCGACGCTCACCAAGCCGCTGCGGTCGGTCGACATCGAGACGCGGAAGCCGGCCGAGGCGCTGCGCGAGCGGACCGACTCCTGCACGGTGCCGGCCGCCGGCGTGGTGGGGGAGGCGATGCTGGCGATCGTCCTCGCCGACGCCTACCGGGCCAAGTTCGGCGGCGACCACATCGACGACGTCCGCGCCGCCGTGGAGGCCTACGAGCGGCGCATCGGATGGAAGCGCCGGCCCTAGTCTTCATCGGCTTCATGGGCGCGGGCAAGACGTCGGCGGCGCGTGCCGCCGCCGGGGCGCTCGGCGTCCGCGCGGTCGACTCCGACCACGAGATCGAGCGGCGGCTCGGCGGCTCGATCGAGGCGTACTTCGAGTCGCACGGCGAAGCGGCCTTCCGCTCGCGCGAGGAGGAGGTCGTGTGCGAGCTGCTCGAGCGGCCGCCGGCGCCGGTCCTGTCGCTGGGCGGCGGCGCCGTGACCTCCGAGCGCGTCCGCGCCTCGCTGGCACGCCACACGGTCGTGCTGCTCGACGTCGACCTCGAGACGGCGTGGCGGCGGGCCGGCAACAAGCGCCGCCCGCTGGCGCGCGACCGCGACCGCTTCGTCGCCCTGCACGCCGCGCGCACGTCGCTCTACGACTCGCTCGCCGACGCCGTCCTGCTCGACTCCTCGCGCGACGAGGTGCGGCGCGCCGTGCAGGCCATGCGATCGCTGCCGCCCGGCACCAAGCTCCTGTGGGCGACCTCCGCCTCGGGCAGCTACCCCGTGCACGTGGCCGAGGGGCTGCTGGGCAGCGGCTTCTGGCCGCTGCCGGGGCGCCGCTTCGTGGTCACCGACGAGGAGGTGGGAGCGCGCTACCGCGTCGCGGACGCTGCCGCCGAGCTGTCGATGGCGGCCGGCGAGGAGCACAAGACGCTCGCCACCGTCGAGCGGCTGCTGCGTGGCCTCGCCTCCGCCGGGATGGACCACGACGACCACGTGGTCGCGCTCGGCGGCGGCGTCGTCGGCGACGTCGCGGGCTTCTGCGCCGCCGTCTACCAGCGCGGCGTGAAGGTCGTGCAGGTGCCGACCACGCTCGTCGCCCAGGTCGACTCCGCCTACGGCGGCAAGACCGGCGTCGACCTGCCCGAGGGCAAGAACTACGCCGGCGCCTACCACCAGCCGAGCGCCGTGCTCGTCGACCCCGCGACCCTGGCCACGCTCCCTCAGGGCGAGCTCGCCGCCGGCTGGGCGGAGGTCGTCAAGACCGCACTGATCGCCGGCGGGCCGCTGTGGGAGCGCGTCCGGGGCGGCGCCGCGCTCGACCGCGACCTCATCCTCGCCTGCGCGCGCACGAAGCTCGCCGTCGTGGCGAGCGACGAGCGCGACGCCGGCCGCCGCCAGGTCCTCAACCTCGGCCACACGGTCGGGCACGCCATCGAGACGGTCACCGGCTACCGGCGCTACCGCCACGGCGAGGCGGTCGGGCTCGGCCTGCTGGCCGCGCTGCGGCTCTCCGGGCAGGCGGCGCTGCGCGCCGAGGTCGCCGCGCTGCTCGACGCGCGCGGGCTGCCGACCTCGCTCGACGGGGCCGTCGAGCCGGGCGCCGTGGTGGCCGCCACGAGGCGCGACAAGAAGCGCCGCGGGGGCCGCGTCGGCTTCGTGCTCGTCGAGGGGCCCGGGGACGTCCGGCCGGGCCGGCCCGTCGAGGAGGCCGACATCCGCCGCGCCGTGGCAGAGTTGCGCGCGCCATGAGGAACCGCGTGGCCGTGCTCCACGGCGTCAACCTCGACGCGCTCGACCGGCGGCCGGCCGAGCACTACGGGGATCTCACCTTCAGCCAGCTCGAGCGCCGCATCGAGGCCTTCGCGCGCGAGCTCGGCCTCGAGGCGCGCTTCTTCCAGTCCAACCACGAGGGGGAGTACGTGGAGGAGATCCACAAGGCGCCCGACTACGCCGACGGGCTGCTGCTCAACCCCGGGGCGTGGACGCACTACTCGTGGGCGCTGCGCGACGCCGTCGAGGTCTGCGGGCTGCCGGCCGTCGAGGTGCACCTCTCGGACGTCATGAACCGCGAGGAGTTCCGCCGCGTGTCGGTCTTCGAGGGCGTGTGCCTGGCGAAGGTGAGCGGCAAGGGCGTCGACGGCTACCGCGAGGCGCTGGCGGCCCTGAAGGAGGCGCTGTGAGACGCGCCGACCGCGTCGCCGAGCGGCTCGAGGTCGACGCGCTGCTGATCACCGACCTCGTCAACCTGCGCTACGTCACCGGCTTCACCGGCTCGAACGGGATGGCGATCGTCGGGCGCGACATCCGTCGCTTCCTCACCGACTTCCGCTACGTCGAGCAGGCGGCCCAGCAGGTCGAGGACTTCGATCGCGAGCAGGCGCCGCAGGACTTCGACGGCGCGTTGAAGGAGGGGTGGCCGCAGGGGTCGTTCCGGCTCGGCTTCGACGATCAGCACGTCTCCGTCCGGCGTCACGCCCGCCTGCGCGAGGTGCTGCCCGACCGCATCGAGCTCGTCGCGGCGGGCGGGATCGTCGAGGACCTGCGGGCGGTCAAGGAGCCCGAAGAGGTCGAGCGCATCGCCGCGGCGGCGCGGCTGGCCGACGAGGTGTACGGGGTGCTGCGCGCGGACGGCCTGGTGGGCCGGACCGAGCGCGAGGTCGCGTTCGCGCTGGAGACCGAGATGCGCCGGCGCGGCGCCGAGCCGAGCTTCCCCTCGATCGTCGCCTCCGGGCCGCGCGGCGCCCTGCCGCACGCCGTGCCGACCGAGGAGGCGATCCCGCGCGGGACGCTGGTCACGCTCGACATCGGCTCCCGCCTCGACGGCTACTGCTCGGACTGCACGCGCACGTGGGCGACCGGCGAGCTGCCGGACGACCTGGCGGAGGCCTACGAGCTCGTGCGGCGGGCGCAGGGCGAGGCGCTGGCGGCCGTCCGGCCCGGCCCCGAGGGCCGCGAGGTCGACGCCGTGGCGCGCGACATCATCGAGGCGGCCGGCCACGGCGAGCACTTCGGGCACGGGCTCGGGCACGGCGTAGGCCTCGAGGTCCACGAGGCCCCGCGGCTGTCGAAGACGGCCGAGGCGCGGCTGGTGCCCGGCAACGTCGTGACCGTCGAGCCGGGCGTCTACCTGCCGGGCCGCGGCGGAGTGCGGATCGAGGATCTCGTCGTCGTCACCGAGGACGGCCGGCAGGTGCTCTCGGGCACCGGCAAAGAGCTCATTTTCGTGGACTGATGCCTGATTTGGGTCGTGGAATCAGGCATCTAGGGCGAAGACCTGACTCAAGCCGCGGGGGTGGTGCGCCGATACCGGGGGCGATGGAACTCCGAGCCCGCATTCGCCCAACTCTGCGCCACGCCGGCCTCATGGCCGCCGCGGCCGCACTCCTTGTGCCCGCTGCGGGCACGTCCACCGCCGAAGCCGCCAAGGCGCCCGTCGTCAAGCGCGTCAGCCCGAAGAACGTCTTTATCGGCGAGACGCTGACCATCCACGGCCGCTACTTCCGGTCGGGGATCGGCAAGAACACGGTCGCCTTCAAGCGCAAGGGCGCGAAGGTCGTCCTCGTGCGCTCCGGCAAGAGCACCAAGAAGCTGATCAGGGTCGAGCTGCCGAAGCGGCTCGAGACGCTGCTGCCCGTCACGAACGGGACGCCCCTGGCGACCCGGCTCCAGGTGCGCGTGATGACGACGCGCCTCGGCCGCCGCTACACGTCGCGCGCCGACTCGCCCGTCGTCGGGCCCGAGAAGCCGCCGGCCCCGCCCGTGCCGCCGACCGCCGACCCGAACGGCGACTGCGACGGCGACGGCACCGTCAACAACCTCGACGCGGACGACGACAACGACCTGCTCACGGACGCCGAGGAGGCCGACCTCAGCGCGCTCCTCGACGCGTGCAAGGCCGACACCGACGGCGACGGCGCCGAGGACGGCTACGAGTACCAGTCGGCTCGCGACCTCAACGACGACGAGTACCAGAACGTCAACCGGTACACGCCCTACCCGCGCAAGCTCCCGTACCCGAACCCGCTCGACGGCGAGGATGGCGGCACCGACCACGACGGCGATCGCCTGACGCTGGTGCAGGAGTATCAGCTCTGGAACTACACGATCGGTCGCGGCGCGTCGCGCACGCTGTCCTCGCTCACGTACTCGGCGGGCCAGCAGCACTCGGTCAGCACCCGCGCCGGCGGCACCGGCCGTCGCACGCCGGCGCTGGACGCCGCGGGCTATGACAAGCAGGCCGACTTCCTGGCATGGGCCAACGACCCCGAGAACGGGTACGCCACCGTCGATCTCGTCCCGATCGCGGATCAGTCGTGGTGGGACGGCGCGGTGCCGTTCTCGATCCTCAACATGGATCGCATTGGCGCCGCCCCGAACGCGACCGAGGTCGAGTACTACGACTTCTTCGACGACGACAAGCTCGACGACTCCGAGCGCGACGAGGACGCCGACGGCCTGACCAACTGGGCCGAGACCACGGGCTGCATGTCGCCGGAGCGTTGGACTGCGCTGTACAAGAAGGAGTCGCCGTACCCGGTGGCCTACGCCGGCACGAGCCACGTCGACGCGGACACGGACGGCGACGGCATCCGCGACGGCGCGGACGACCAGGACCACGACGACGTCCCGAACCTCATGGAGTGCAGCCGCACGCTGGCCTCGGGCGTGATGGCCTGGGATCCCCTCGACGCGAACGCGCCGGCTCCGGACGGCCGCAACCTCGAGGGCTGGGTGCAGCCCTTCAACCCGTGCCTGCCGCATCCGTACTCGCGGACCTGCGCGAAGATCGTGACGATCGGCGCCGGCTGGGCTCCGTTCAACACCAAGCCCGCTGACGTCTACTTCAGCCACGACTAGGCCCACCTGTCGTCGCTCTCTGAGGCCCGCCAAACGGCGGGCCTCGGTCGTTAAGTGCAAGAGTGCCGCCGGACACCCGCAACCGGGAGGAGATCGATGGCCGACAGCGTCTACCGCGTCACCGAGGTGATCGGAGTGAGCAGCGAGTCCTGGGAGGCGGCCGCGCGCAACGCGGTCGAGACGGCGGCGAAGACGGTCCGCGACCTGCGCGTCGCCGAGGTCGTCCGCGAGGACGTGACGATCGAGAACGGCGCGATCAGCAGCTTCCGCGTCCGACTCGCCATCTCGTTCAAGTACGACTCCGGCGACTGATCGGCTGAGCCTGCCGCTGTCGCCAGGCATTACCCTGGCGACAGCGGTGTCCTCCGAGCCTGCCAACCCCGAGCTCCGAGCCTCCGACGCCGACCGTGAGGCGACGGTGGAGCGCCTGCGGGCCGCCGCGATGGAGGGCCGGCTCGACGCCGACGAGCTCGAGGACCGCCTGGCCGAGGCCTACGCCGCGCGCCGGTGCTCCGAGCTCACGCGCCTGACCGCGGACATCACGCCGCCGCCCGCCCCGCCGGAGCCTCTGGTGTTCGTGCGGCCGCAGCGGCGGGTCAACCTGCTCGCGATTGCGTCGCTGGTCGCCGGCGTCTTCTGGTGGGCTTTCTTCGGGTCGATCGCCGCGGTGATCCTCGGCCACGTGGCGCTCGGCCAGATCCGGCGGTCCGGCGGCACCCAGACCGGCCGTACCGCGGCGATCATCGGCATGGCGTTCGGCTACTTCTGGATCGCCGTCCTGATCGCCTGGATCCTGTGGGGCTCTCCGGAGTAGGCCGACGCAAACGCGCGTAGATCCGTAACACGATCCGCGCCACGATCGGGCCCATGCCCGCCGAGTGCTCACTTAATCGGCCTCAGACCGATCAACCGAGCACTCGACCCGATGTGGCGGTCGCGAGGCTCGCCGCGCACCAGTGGGGCGTGCTCTCGACGCAAGAGCTGCGCGAGCTGCGGGCTCTCCCTCGATGCGGTCGCGGTGCGCGTCCGCAACGGCCGCCTCCACCCCCTTTACCGCGGGGTGTATGCGGTGGGGCACGCCAATATCGCACTGGAAGGCCACTTCCTCGCCGCCGTCAAGGCCAGCGACGGCGTCCTCAGCCACTTCTCGGCCGCCACCCTCTACGGCCTCGTCACCTGGGACCACCGCTACCCCGAGGTCACGACCACCGCAAAGCGAGCCCACACCGGCATCCGAGTCCACCGCACTTCAATGCTCGAGGTCCAAGACATCACCCGCCACAAGGGCATCCCCATCACCACACCCGCCCGCACGCTCGTCGATCTCGCCGCCACGCTCGACTACAGACCCCTCAGACGCGCCGTCCGCGAAGCCCAACGCAAGCTCGTCACCATCCCGCAGCTCGTCGACACCCTCGACCGCCTGGGCCCCAGACGAGGCACCGCCAACCTCACGAAGATCCTCGCCACCGGCCACGCCCCAACGAGAAGCGAGCTCGAAGACACCGTCCTCGACCTCATCCTCAGAGCGGGGTTTCAACGTCCTGACATCAACGAACCGATCCCACTCCAAGGGCGCACCATCGTCCCCGACTTCCGCTGGCCACAACAGCACCTCGTCATCGAGGCCGACGGCGCCGAATGGCACGACGACCGCCTCACCCGCGAGGACGACGCCGAGCGGCAGGCGATCCTCGAGGCCCACGGCGAGCGCGTACTGCGCATCACGTGGGCCCAAGCCGTGGCGCAGAGAAGGCAGACGCTGAACCGCATCCGCGCCGCCGGAGCACCCACCTAAACTGCTCCCCGCGATGATCTCGACGAACCAGTTCAAGAACGGCAACCACATCGAGGTCGAGGGCACCGTCTTCAAGATCCTCGAGTTCCAGCACGTCAAGCCCGGCAAGGGCGGGGCGTTCGTGCGGACCAAGCTGCGGCGGGCCAGCGACGGCGCGGTGATCGACCGGACGTTCCGGGCGGGGGAGAAGTTCCGGCCCGTCAGGACCGAGGCGCGCAAGATGCAGTTCCTGTACGCCGACGGGACCGACGCCCACTTCATGGACGAGTCCAGCTACGAGCAGCTCGCGATCCCCGAATCAGGCGTCCAGGAGACGCTGAAGTGGGTCAAGCCCAACGAGTCGGTCGACCTGCTCTTCATCGACAACGAGCCGAGCGACATCCAGCTCAGCGCGTCGGTCGAGCTCGAGGTCACCCACACCGAGCCCGGCGTGAAGGGCGACACGGCGTCGGGAGGCGGCAACAAGCCGGCCACGCTCGAGACCGGGGCGACCGTCCAGGTGCCGCTGTTCGTCAACATCGGCGACCGGATCAAGGTCGACACCCGCTCAGGCTCGTACATGTCGCGTGCGTAGGAGCGAGCAACGGAGAGCGGCCGTCTTCGCCCTCTACCAGCACGACGTCACCGGACGCCCGCTCGACGACGTGTTCGAGCGCGATGCCCACGCGTTCACCCGGGCGCTCGCCCACGCCACCGCCGACAACGCCGAAGAGCTCGACGAGCACATCGCCCGCAACGCCAAGGGCTGGACGCTGGACCGCATCGCGCCCCTGGAGAAGGCCATCCTGAGGACCGCCCTGCTCGAGATCCTGCACCCCGATCTCGTCGAGGCCGACCATCCGATCCCGCCCGAGGGAGCGATCGACGAGGCCGTGGAGACGACCAAGGCGTTCTGCGGCGCCGACGCGCCCGGCTTCGTCAACGGCATCCTCGGGGCGGTCCTGCGCCACGTGCGGCAGAATGGCGGCGCGCATGCCGCCTGAAGCCCTCGACCGGATCGTGGAGCGCCTCGAGCGCACGGCCGCCGAGCTGCGCTCCGGAGACCTGACGCCCGAGCGGGCGGCCACGCTCGTCGACGACTGCGCCAGCCTGGCCGTGCAGGCCGGGAACGAGCTCGACCGCGAGGTCCGCGCCGCCGACGCCGGCGGCGGCTCGAGCGGGCAGCTCGCGCTGCCGCAGTGAGCTACCCCGACCACCTGCGCCGGCAGATCGAGGGCTACCTCGAGGGGCTGCGCTTCGCCGATGAGCCCGGGACCGAGGGGCTCGACGAGGCGATGCGCTACAGCCTGCTGGCCGGCGGCAAGCGCATCCGGCCGGTCCTCGCCCTCGCCACCGCGAGCGCGCTCGGGCGCCAGCCGCAGGAGGTCCTCCCGCTCGCGGCCGCCCTCGAGCTCATCCACACCTACAGCCTCATCCACGACGACCTGCCGGCCATGGACGACGACGACCTGCGCCGCGGTCGCCCCACCTGCCACGTCAAGTACGGCGAGGACATCGCCATCCTCGCCGGCGACGGCCTCTACGCCGAGGCCTTCCGCCACCTGCTCGAGCACCAGCAGGGCGAGCCGCGCGACCTGCTGGCCGCCGCCGCCGAGCTGGCCGCCGCGACCGGGCCGAACGGCATGGTCGGCGGGCAGTACATCGACGTCCGTGGGCTCGTCCCGCACGGCGACGTCAGCCTCCGCCGCCTGCACGAGCTCAAGACCGGCCGGTTGATCGCCGCCTCGGTCGAGTGCGTGCTGCTCCTCACGAGCGACGAGGCCTCAGCGACTAGACTGGCTGGCTTCCGTGCCTTCGCGGCGGAACTTGGGGTCCTCTTCCAGATCGTCGACGACATCCTCGACGTGACCGGCACCGAGGACGCCCTGGGGAAGCCGCAGGGCAGTGACGAGCGCCATGGGAAGCTGACCTACGTGAGCCAATACGGACTCGATGGCGCCCGCCAGATGGCCGCCGACTCGCATCGCAACGCCCGGGAGGCGCTCCAGCGAGCGGGCGGCGCGGCGGATCTCGAGCACATCACGGACTTCATCTACACGCGCACGTCATGACCAAGCTCCTCGACCGCATCGACAAGCCCCAGGACCTCCACGGCCTGTCCGAGGAGGAGCTCCAGCAGGTCGCGCAGGAGGTCCGGGAGCTGCTGATCGACACCGTCGGCGAGATCGGTGGGCACTTCGGCGCCAACCTCGGCTCGTGCGAGATCGCGGTCGCCGTGCACAGCCTGCTCGAGTCGCCGCGCGACAAGGTGCTCTGGGACGTCGGTCACCAGGCCTATCCGCACAAGGTCCTGACCGGCCGCCGCGACCAGCTCCAGACCATCCGCAAGTACGGCGGCCTGGCCCCGTTCTGCTCGATCCACGAGTCCGAGCACGACATCATGGGCGCCGGCCACGCCTCCACCGCCATCGGCTACGCCGTCGGCCTCAAGGAGGCCATGCGCCACGGCGCGGGCGAGGACGGCAAGGTCGTCGCCGTCGTGGGGGACGGGGCGATGACCGGCGGCGTCGCCTTCGAGGCGGTCCACCAGGCGGGCGGCCTCGGCACCCCGATCGTCGTGATCCTCAACGACAACGGGATGTCGATCGCCCCCAACGTCGGCGCCCTGAGCCGCTACTTCAACCGGGTGAGGCTGGACCCCGGCCTGTGGAAGGCGCGCGAGGGCGTGGAGGAGAAGCTCACGCGGCTGCCGGGCGGCATCGGCGCGCGGTTCGAGCGCCTCGGCCCGCAGCTCAAGGAGTCCGTGAAGGCGCTGTGGCAGCCCGGCCTCTGGTGGGAGGAGCTCGACTGGGCCTACGTCGGCGTGATCGACGGCCACGACGTGCGCGCCATCCGCAAGGCGCTGCGCTCCGCCTTCGAGGCCGAGCGACCGGTGGTCATCCACGTCGCCACCGTCAAGGGCAAGGGCTTCGCCCCCGCCGAGGAGGGCGGCCTCGAGGGCATGGAGAAGTGGCACGCCGCCAAGCCGCATTCGATCGCCGACCGCCGGCCGGCGCCGAGCGGCCCGAAGAAGGCGGCGCCGCCCCAGTACACGCAGGTCTTCGGCGAGGCGATGGTGCGCGAGTGCGAGCGCGACGAGCGCGTGGTCGGCATCACGGCGGCCATGAACTCCGGCACCGGCCTCTCGACGCTGCAGAAGGCGATGCCCGACCGCTACTTCGACGTCGGGATCGCCGAGCAGCAGGCCGTGCTCTTCGCCGCCGGCCTCGCGCTCCAGGGCATGCGGCCCGTGGCGGCCATCTACAGCACGTTCCTCCAGCGCGCGTTCGACCAGATCGTGCACGACGTCTGTCTCCAGGGCCTGAACGTCACCTTCTGCATGGACCGCGCCGGCCTGGTGGGCGACGACGGCCCGACCCACCACGGCGTGTTCGACATCGCGTACCTGCGCCCGCTGCCGAACATCACGCTGATGGCGCCGCGCGACGAGGCGATGCTCGTGCACATGCTCCACACCGCCCTGCGGATCGACGGCCCGGCCGCCATCCGCTACCCGCGCGGCGAGGCCGAGGGCGTCGAGATGCCGCGCGAGCCCGCGCTGCTCGAGGTCGGCACCGGCGAGATCCTGCGCGAGGGCGAGCGGGTGGCGATCGTGGGCTACGGCACCGGCGTGGGCAAGGCGCTCGGCGCGGCCGACCTGCTGGCCGGACACGGCCTCGACGTCACGGTCGCCGACGCGCGCTTCGTCAAGCCGCTCGACGCCGGGCTGCTGGCCCAGCTGGCCGCCGAGCACGACCTGCTCGTGACCGTCGAGGAGGGCGTCCTCATGGGCGGCTTCGGCAGCGCGGTCTGGGAGTCCCTCTCCGAGGGCGGAGCGACGCCGCGGATGCTCCGCATCGGCATGCCAGACCGGTACGTGACGCACGGCGCGCCGAAGCTGTTGCACGAGGAGGTCGGCTTCACGCCCGAGCGGATCGCCGAGCGCATCGAGGCCGCCGTGCTAGAGGGCCACGACGCCCTCGTCCGAGGCTGAGCACGCCGCCGCTAGTGCTCGGTCACCCCGCCCCAGCCGCGGCGGTGAGCCCCGCGGGCTCAAGGCGCGGGCCGAGTCCAGCGCGTCGCCGCACTGAGGCTCAGCTCGGCGACGGCGCCGAGGGCGAGCAGGGTGGCCGCGGTCGGCTCGTCCGCCGCGGTGAGCGCGACGGCGGCGCCCAGGAGGGCGGCGCCGAGCGCGCTGTCGGCCGCCATGTGGGCGGAGATCGGCAGGTCGTCGGCCAGCGCGAGGCCGGCGATCAGCGCACCGGCGCCGATGCCGGCGGCGAGCGGGACGAGGCCGAGCCCGAGCACGAGCGGGGCGCCGATCAGCAGCAGCCCGGCGAGCAGCTCCAGCACGCCGTGTTCGGTGAGTGAGAGGCGTCGGAACATGGTGCGGACATGGTCCCGCCACGCGGTCTTGGCCACTGTGAAGTGGATCACCGTTACCTTTTTGCGCCCATGCCCCGGGTCCGGCTCGACAGCCTGCTGGCGGAGCGCGGCCTGTTCGCGTCCCGCTCGCGCGCGGCCGCGGCCGTCCTGGCCGGCCACGTGCACGTCGGGCCCGGGCGCGCGCGGGCGGCCAAGCCCGGCCAGCTCGTGGAGGCTGACGTGGTGCTCGACGTCGACGCACCGCCGCCCTACGTGTCGCGCGGCGGGGTCAAGCTGGCCAACGCCCTGGATGCCCTGGGGCTGGACGTGGCGCGGGCGCCGCGCGCTGGACGTCGGCGCCTCGACCGGCGGCTTCACCGACGTCCTGCTCCAGCGCGGCGCGTCGCATGTCGTGGCGCTCGACGTCGCCTACGGCGAGCTCGACTGGCGGCTGCGCGGGGACTCGCGGGTGACGGTGATCGAGCGCACGAACGCCCGGTCGCTGGAGCCGGGGCTGCTCCCGTACGCGCCCGACCTTGTCGTCGTCGACGTCTCGTTCATCTCGCTCGCCAAGGTGCTGCCCGCGGTCCTGGGCTGCGCCGCCGACCGGTTCGACTGCCTGGCCATGGTCAAGCCGCAGTTCGAGGTCGGCCGCGGGCGCGTGGGGAAGGGGGGCGTGGTGCGGGACGCGGAGCTGCGGCGTGAGGCCGTGGCGTCGGTGGCGGTGGCGGGGCGTGCGGTCGGCGCTTCGGTGCTCGGCTTCGCGCCCTCGGGGCTGCCCGGCCCGGCCGGCAACCGCGAGACGTTCGTGTGGCTGGGAGAGGGAGCGCGCCCGGGCGTGCCCGACGATGCCCTGGCGGAGGTCGAGGTATGAAGGCAGCGTCCGTGCTCACTCACCGGCGCGTGGCCGAGACCGCGCCCGCCATGCGCGAGCTCGTCTCCGCCGCCCGGCGGGCCGGCGTCGTGCTGCGGTTCTCGCCCGACGAGACGCGGAAGCACGGCCTGACCCCTGGCGAGGGGATCGAGAACGACTCCGACCGGCTCGACGAGGTCGACATCTGCATCGCCATGGGCGGCGACGGCACGATCCTCACCGCCCTGCGCCAGTACGCCGGCACGGGGGTGCCGGTCTTCGCGGTCAACTTCGGCGAGGTCGGCTTCCTCGCCACCGTCGACCCCGACGGGCTGCCCCACCAGTTCGACCGCGCCTTCGCGGGGGACTTCGAGACCTTCGAGCTTCCGACCATCTCGGTCGGCCGGCCGGACGGCAGCTGGATGGCGATGAACGACATCTCGATCCACCGCAAGCCCGGCCACCGGGTGGCCGACCTGGCGTACGGCCTGGCGGGAGAGGAGATCGGCCGCGTGCGCTGCGACGGGCTGGTGGTGGCCACGCCGCAGGGGTCGACGGGCTACAACCTCGCCAACGGCGGGCCCGTGATGGCGTGGGGCGTGGAGGGCTACGTGGTGTCCTTCGTCGCCCCGCACTCGCTGACCGCGCGGGCGCTGGTGGTCGCGCCGGGCGACCTGCTGACCATCAACAACGCCTCGCGCGAGGAGGCGGTCGAGGTGCACGTCGACGGGCGGCCGAGCTCCGAGCTGCCGCCGCGCGAGGACCTGCACATCGAGTTCGGCACCTCGCACGGGACGCTGGCGCAGCTGCCGGGGGCGAGCTTCTACCACCGCCTCCGCGAGCGCTTCGGCCGGCTGGCCCGCTGAGAGCGTCACAACTTCGTGCCAATTCTCGCGCGGAACCGTCACAAACCGCGGTTTCGCGGGCGGCTCCGTCGGGGGCCACTGGTACACCCTGCGACGTGCTCCACGAGCTGCGCGTCGAGAACCTCCTGCTGATCGAGCGGGCCGAGCTGGGCCTCGGGCCGGGCCTGAACGTCCTGACCGGCGAGACCGGGGCGGGGAAGACCGTGCTCGCCCACGCCCTCGATCTGCTGCTGGGCGGCAAGCCACGCTCCGGCATCGTGCGGCCGGGGGCGGCGGAGGCGTACGTCGAGGGGGTGTTCGCGCTGCCCGCGGTGCTGCGCGAAGGGCTGGCCGAGCGGCTGCCCGAGGGTGAGGACGAGCTGGTGCTCGCGCGGAGGGTGAGCGCCGAGGGCCGCACCCGCGCCTACGTCGGCGGCCGCAGCGCGACGGCGGCCGACCTGGCGGAGATCGGCGGCGCGCTGCTGTCGTTCTACGGCCAGCACGAGCACCGCCGGCTCACGCTGGCGTCGGCGCAGCTGGAGATCCTCGACGGCTTCTGCGGGGCCGAGCAGGCGGAGCGCCGCGAGCGATTCGGAGCCGCCTACGCGGCCGAGCGCGCGGTGCGCGAGGAGCTGGAGGTGCTGCGCGCACGAGCCGGCGCGCGCGACCGCGAGCTCGACCTGCTCGAGTGGGAGCTCGAGGAGATCGACCGCGCGGACCCGAGCGAGGCCGAGGAGCAGGCGCTGCTCGCCGAGCGCGAGCGCCTCCGCCATCTGGCCGCGCTGATGGGCGCCGCCGGTGGCGCCGAGTCGGCGCTGGCGGGCGACGAATCTCCAGACGCGCCGGGCGGCGCCGCGCCCGCCCTCGCCGCCGCGGCCGCCGTCCTCGAGACCGTCAGAGGGGTGGATGGGGAGCTCGACGTGCTGACGGACCGCGTCCAGGCGCTGGCCGTCGAGGCCGACGACCTGGCCGGCGAGCTGCGCCGCTACGGGGAGGCGGTGGATGCGCCGGGCGGGCGGGATCGGATCCTCGACGAGGTCGAGGAGCGGCTCGCGCTGTTCGATCGCCTGAAGCGCAAGCACGGCGGCACGATCGAGGCCGTGCTCGCCCATGCCGAGGAGTGCCGCCGCCGCCGCGACGAGCTGGCCGGCGCCGAGGAGGCGCTCGAGGAGGGGGAGGCCCGGCTCGAAGCGGCTCGCGCCGAGCTGGCGGAGCTCGCCGCCGAGCTGCGCGTCCACCGCCTCGAGGCCGCCGACGCCCTCGCCGACGCGGTCGTCGAGCGCCTCGCCGGGCTCGCCATGGAGGGCGCGACGTTCGAGGCGCGCGTCTCCGAGCGCGACGGCTATGGACCGACCGGCGGCGACGAGGTCGAGTTCCTGATCGCCCCCAACCCCGGCGTGCCCGCGGGCCCGCTGCGCGAGACCGCCTCGGGCGGCGAGCTCTCGCGGGTGATGCTGGCGCTCATGGGCGTCGCCGCCGAGGCCGGCCCGGGGACGCTGGTGTTCGACGAGGTCGACGCGGGGATCGGCGGCCAGACCGCCCGCGCCGTCGGCGAGCAGCTGCGCGACCTCGCGACCGGCCGCCAGGTCATCTGCATCACCCACCTGCCGCAGATCGCCTCGCTCGCGGACCGCCACTTCACGATCGTCAAGGAGACATCGGCGGACGCCGCGACGACGACCGTCACCCGCCTCGAACGCTCCGACGTCGTCGGCGAGCTGGTGCGGATGCTGGGGGCCGAGGACGGCGACGCCGCGGCCCGCCGCCACGCCCGGGAGCTGCTGAAGGCGGCGTAGCGCGGAGCGGCCGGACCGGGCGGATGCCGCCGCCGCGCGCTCTAGACTGGCCTGGCAGGAGGATTCGCCGATATGCCTGAGACTCGCCCCCGCACCCGTTTCATCTTCGTCACCGGCGGGGTCGTCTCCTCGCTCGGCAAGGGCATCGCCGCCGCCTCGATCGGCCGCCTGCTCGTCGCCCGCGGCCTCAAGGTCGCCCTGCAGAAGTTCGACCCGTACATCAATGTCGACCCCGGCACGATGTCGCCGTTCCAGCACGGCGAGGTGTTCGTGACCGAGGACGGCGCGGAGACGGATCTGGACCTCGGGCACTACGAGCGGTTCACCGACGCGAACACCTCGCGCGGCTCCAACATCACCGCCGGCGCGATCTACAACTCGGTCATCCGCAAGGAGCGCCGCGGCGACTACCTGGGCGGCACCGTCCAGGTCGTCCCCCACATCACCGACGAGATCAAGCACCGGATCAAGCTGATCGCCGAGAGCCAGGACGTCGACGTCGTGATCACGGAGATCGGCGGCACGGTGGGCGACATCGAGTCGCTCCCGTTCCTGGAGGCGATCCGCCAGTTCCCGGTCGACGTGGGGCGCCGCCGCTGCATGTACATCCACCTCACGCTGGTGCCGTACATCGGCCACGCGGGCGAGCTGAAGACGAAGCCCACGCAGCACTCGGTCAACGAGCTGCGCCGCATCGGCATCCAGCCCGACATGGTGGTCTGCCGCTCCGAGGGCGGCCTGCCGCACGACGTGCGCAAGAAGATCGCGCTCTTCGCCTCGCTGCCGCAGGAGGCGATCGTCTCGGCGCGCGACGTGGACAACATCTACAAGGTCCCGCTCTACTTCCACCCCGAGGGCGTGGACGACTTCGTCCTCGAGCACTTCGGCATGGACGACGTCCCGCCGCCCGACCTGACGGACTGGGAGCGGCTCATGCGCCGCGCCAGCGAGGCCGCGAGCAACGACCCCGTGCGCATCGCCCTCGTGGGCAAGTACGTCAAGCTCGAGGACGCGTACCTCTCCGTCGCCGAGTCGCTGCGCCACTCCGGCTTCATGCACGGCTGCCCGATCGAGATCGACTGGGTCGACTCCGAGACGCTGGGCGACGAGGAGGTGCGCGATCGCGTCGCGCAGGCCGACGGCATCCTCATCCCCGGCGGCTTCGGCGTCCGCGGCATCGAGGGCAAGATCACCGCCTCGCGGATCGCCCGCGAGCAGAAGATCCCCTTCCTCGGCATCTGCCTCGGCATGCAGATGGCGGTGGCCGACTTCGCGCGCCACGTCGTCGGCATGGAGGGGGCGAACTCGACCGAGTTCGATCCCGAGACACCGTACCCGGTGATCGACCTGTTGCCCGAGCAGAAGGAGGTCGCCGACATGGGCGGCACGATGCGGCTCGGGGCCGATCCGGTGAAGCTGCACCCGGACACCAGGGCGCGCGAGCTGTACGACGAGGCCGTGATCTACGAGCGCCACCGGCACCGCTATGAGGTCAACAACTTCCTGCGCAAGCGGCTCGAGGCCGCCGGGCTGGTGATCTCCGGCACGTCGCCGGACGACCGGCTGGTCGAGATCATCGAGATCCACGACCACCCGTTCTTCGTGGCCTCGCAGTTCCACCCGGAGTTCAAGTCGCGCCCCGAGCGCCCCGCGCCGCTGTTCCGCGAGTTCGTGGCCGCCGCGCTCGGCCGCGCCCGCGAGCGCCGGCCGCAGGACGTCACCGCGCACCAGGCCGCTCACAGCACGTGAGGCGCGCCTCCGAGGCCGAGAAGGCCCGGCTCGCCGAGCTCTTCGCCGAGCTCTGCCGCATCCCGAGCCCGTTCGGGCACGAGCGCGCGTGCGCCGACCGCGTGATCGCCGAGCTGAAGGGCATGGGCCTCGATGCCGAGGAGGACGAGACCGGCAACCTGCTGGCACGCCTCGACGGGCGGGGAGAGCGATCGATCGTGTTGTGCGCCCACCTCGACACCGTCGAGACCGAGGCGCCGATCGAGCCGGTGCTCGTCGACGGCGGCTGGGAGAACGCCCACGACGGAATCCTGGGGGCCGACAACAAGGCGGCCGTCGCGGTCATGCTCGAGGTCGCGCGGCGAGCCACCATCGAGGGCGCGCCGGTCGGCCTCGAGCTGCTGTTCACGGTCTCCGAGGAAGACGGCCTGGTCGGCGCCAAGGCCTTCGACGCCGGCCGCCTGCGCTCCGACTTCGGCTACGTCTTCGACCACGCGACCCCGATCGGCGAGGTCGTCGTCGCCTCGCCCACGTACTTCCGCATCGAGGCCTCGTTCCACGGCAAGGCCGCGCACGCCGGGATCCGGCCCGAGGACGGTCGCAGCGCGGTGCTCGCCGCGGCGGTGGCCATCGCGGCGATGCCGCTCGGGCGCATCGACGAGCAGACGACCGCCAACGTCGGCTCGGTTCGCGGTGGCACCGGCTCCACGAACGTGGTGCCGGAGCGCTGCCGCGTGCTCGCCGAGACGCGGTCGATCGACCCCGCGCGGGTCGAGGATGTGGTCGCGAAGATGGTCGACGCCATGCACGACGGCGCCGCCCACGCCGAGTGCGACGTCGACGTCGTGTGCGAGAAGCTGTTCACCGGCTACAAGGTCCGCCCCAGCGCGCCCGAGCTGGCCGCCGCCGAGGCCGCCCTGCGCGCCTGCGGCTACGAGCCGAGGCGCATCCAGACCGGCGGCGGGTCCGACGCCAACGCCCTCCAGGCCGCCGGCTTCCCCTGCATCAACCTGGCCAACGGGACCGAGCGCAACCACGAGGCGACCGAGCGCGTGTCGGTCGCCGCCCTCGAGGGGATGCTCGACGTCGCACTGGTCCTGCTCGAGGAGGCGGCGACGGCATGAGCTCACGGTTCGAGCGAACAGGCGGCGAGACGGTCTACGAAGGCTCGTTCTTCGCGGTCGAGCGCGCGCGCTTCCGGCACGAGGACGGGGAGGAGGTCGAGCGCGAGATCGTCACCCACCCCGGCGCGGTCGGCATCGTCGTGCTCGACGGCGAGGACCTCTGGTTCGTCCGCCAGCCGCGCGAGGCGCTCGGCGTGCCCGACCTCCTCGAGCTGCCCGCGGGCAAGCTCGACGAGGAGGGCGAGTCGCCGCTCGAGACCGCGAAGCGCGAGCTCGCCGAGGAGATCGGCAAGCAGGCGGAGCGCTGGGAGGAGCTCGGGTCCTTCTACACCTCGCCGGGCTTCACCGACGAGGAGGTCCACCTCTTCCTCGCCACCGGCATCTCGGACGTCGACGAGCGGCCACAGGTCGAGCACGACGAGCGGATCGACGTCGAGGTCCGCCCGCTAGCGGACCTCGACGCCATCCTCGCCGAGTCCAAGGACTCGAAGACCCTGATCGGCCTCGCCAGGCTGCGCGAGCGCCTCAACCGGTGACGCGGCTTCGCCGCGCCCGCGAGCGCGCCACGAGCGTTCGTAGGCCGCTCACTCGCAGAACGGGATCGCCGGCACCCCGATCGCGCTGATCCGCTTCGTGTCGACGGGCACGGCGAACCGGATCAGCCCGCCCGCGGCCTTCGGCACGCGCACGAGCCAGATCCCGAAGACGTCCTCGGTCTGCTTGTTCACCTTCGCCCCGGGATAGGCGTCCTTGATGTCCTTGATCCGGTCTCCGACGCCGACGCCGCGCGCCCGCGCGCCGCGCGTGACGAGGATGTTCGTCACCCGCCGCGGGGCGGTGTCGGTGTACTCGACGAAGCCGCGGAGCGGCGACCGCAGCCGCGCGATGCGCTCGTCCGGCCCCTCGAGCTCGCAACCGCGCCGCAGCACGCCGACCAGGCCGGCGTCGCGCAGCTCCTGGTGGGTCATGCCCAGCCTCACCTGACCGACGCGCTCGTTCGTGATCGCCTTGGCGGCGATCCGCGCGGTCGGACGCGTGTCCGCGGAGGCGCTGATCGCGACCGCGCCGAGGGCGGCGAGCGCGGCGGTGACTGCCAGTGTTCGTCTCATGGACCGACCCTAACCGGGGACCCACACCGGAGTGAAGTGCGTCGTTGCACTTCGAACCGGCCATGGGCGGATCGTTGCACCCCGCAGGAGGGCGACGGCGCGGCGGCGAAGGAGGCTCTTCCGATGGCCATCGCCGTGCCGATCCAGCCGTTCGAGCACCTCGTGCTCGACTTCCTCGCCTACCTGGAGTTCGAGCGCGGCCTCTCGCGCAACACGCTCGAGGCCTACCGCTCCGACCTGCTGCAGCTCGGCTCCCATCTCAAGCGGACCGGCACCGACGCGCAGGCGGCCGTCCACACCGACCTCGCCGACTTCGTCGCCGACCTGGCGACCGGCGACGACGACCGGCCGCCCGTCTCGGCCGCCACGCTCCAGCGCAAGGTCGCGTGCCTGCGCTCCTTCTACCGCCACCTGCGGCGGCAGGACCTGATCGCCGACGACCCGACCGTCCACCTGCGCGCCCCCAAGCAGAGCCGCCGCCTCCCGCAGGTCCTCACCCGCGACGAGGTCGCGAAGCTCCTGGAGACCCCGCGCGGGACCGAGCCGGCGGCGCTGCGCGACCGCGCGCTGCTCGAGCTCATGTACGCCTGCGGACTGCGCGCCTCGGAAGCGATCGGGCTCGAGATCGGCGACGTCGACCTCGAGACCGGCATCCTGCGCACCCGCGGCAAGGGCTCCAAGGAGCGGCTCGTGCCGATCGGATCGGCCGCCTCGCGCGCGCTCGTGGCCTACCTGAGCCGTGGGCGCCCGCGGCTGGTCGGCGACCGCCTCGAGGCGCGGCTGTTCGTCAACCACCGCGGCGGCGGGCTCACCCGCCAGGGCCTCTACAAGGTCGTCCAGCGCCACGCCCGCGCCGCGGGGCTCGACGGCAAGATGAGCCCGCACACGCTCCGGCACACCTTCGCGACCCACCTGCTGGCCGGAGGCTGCGACCTCCGCTCGCTGCAGGAGATGCTCGGCCACGCCGACATCGCCACCACGCAGGTCTACACGCACCTGTCGGCCGAGCGCCTCAAGGACGTCTACCACGAGGCCCACCCGCGGGCGCGACGCTAAGCCTGGATCCACCAGGCTAAGTTTCGCCCGGTGCGCCGGGCCTTCGTCATCGTCATC
This sequence comes from uncultured Solirubrobacteraceae bacterium, assembly GCA_963844405.1. GTDB lineage: Bacteria > Actinomycetota > Thermoleophilia > Solirubrobacterales > Solirubrobacteraceae > DASSUW01. The sequence continues at coordinate 56,486 of CAWJNZ010000004.1, forward strand.
GACGCCTGCGGGGCCGGGGAGCTGCCGGACAGCGGCGACTACGGCGACGCCGGGACGAACACGCTGGGCCACGTGGCCGAGGCGGCCGGCGGGCTCGACCTCCCGGTCCTGGAATCGCTCGGCCTCGGCAACATCATGCCGATCGCCGGCGTCACGCCCGCCCAAGAGCCCGTCGTCCACGGACGCCTGCACCCGCTCGGCCCTGGCAAGGACACGATCACCGGCCACTGGGAGCTGATGGGCGTGGTGACGCCGGTGGCGCTGCGGACCTACCCCGAGGGCTTCCCCGACGAGGTCATCGCCGCGCTCCAGGACGCCACCGGCCGCGGCGCGCTGTGCAACCGGCCTTACTCGGGCACCGAGGTGATCGACGACTTCGGCGAGCGGCACCTCGAGACCGGCGACCTGATCGTCTACACGTCGGCTGACTCGGTACTCCAGATCGCCGCGCACGAGGACGTCGTGCCGCTGGAGGAGCTGTACGAGGCGTGCGCGGCGGCGCGCGAGATAATGACCGGCGAGCACGCGGTCGGCCGTGTGATCGCGCGGCCGTTCCGCGGCGAGCCCGGCCACTTCCAGCGCACCGAGGGCCGGCGCGACATCGCGCTCGACCCGCCCGGCAGGTCGTACCTGGACGAGCTGCAGGCCGCCGGGGCGCCGGTGCACACCGTCGGCAAGATCGGGCAGGTCTTCAACGGCGTCGGCGTCGACGAGCAGCACAAGGGGTCGACGAACGCCGCCGCCCTGGCCGCCACCGGCGAGCTGATCGACACGCTCGAAACCGGCTTCGTGTTCGTCAACCTCGTGGAGACCGACCAGCTCTTCGGCCACCGCAACGACGTCGAGGGCTTCCACGGCGCGCTGCGCGAGATCGACGCCGAAGTAGGAGAATGGTCAACACGTTTGACGGGTAAGGACCTGCTCGTGATCACTGCGGACCACGGCGTGGACCCGACCCATCCGGGCACCGACCACACGCGCGAGCACGTTCCCCTGCTCGCCCGCTTCGCCGGCCACGGCGGCCGCCGCCACGACGGCCCGTTCGCCGACGTCGGCGCCTCCGTCCTGCGCTGGCTCACCGGTCGCGACGCACCTGACCTGCCGGGGACGCCGTTTACGAGATGAGGGCGATCGTCGCCGTCGTGGCGCTGGGCCTGCTCGCCGGGTGCGGCGGGGGCGACGACGGTGGCGACGAGGACGACGGTGAGGCGCGAGCTCAGTCGCGGGCGACTGAGACCACGGAGAAGGCCGCCGAGAAACCAAAGCCGAAGCCGACACCCGAGGAGCAGATCGAGGCGATGCTCGACAAGCGCGCCGCGGCGCTTCAGGGCGGCAAGCCCGGCGCCTACGTCGCCACCTCTATTCCGGCGAGGCGCAAGCTTGACCGGAGAGTCGCTCGCATCGCCTCCCGGCTGAAGCTGCACAAGGTGTGGTACGAGGCCGGCGGCATCAGCGTGAACGGCCGGCGGGCGAGGGCCCAGGTGAGCTTCGGCTACGCCGTCAAGGGCGTGAACAGCGGGTACGAGTTCGATCGCCAGGTGCGGCTGCGGCGCGTCCGCGGGACCTGGCGGTTCGTGGGATCCGATGCCCGGCGCGGCCTGCCACCGTGGGAGGTCGGGAATTACCGCGAGCGGCGGTCGAAGCACTTCGTGGTCCACGCGCCGTCGCACATCCCGACAGGCGATCTCATGACCGCGCTCGAGGACGGCTACAGCAACATGCGCCGGCTGCTGAACAAGAGCCGCCTGCGGGACCGCTACCTGGTGGTCGTCGCCGACGGTCCCGGCGAGGCTCGCAAGCTCACGGTCAAGGTCCGGAGCGCGAAGGCGCTCGCCGCGCTGGCCGAGGCCAATGTCGTCCAGAGCGGCATGGCCGAGCGGACGACCGAAGTGGAGGCGCTGCGGCTGCTGATCGTCTGGGAGGCGTTCGAGGACCTCGACTCCCTCACCCGCGAGATGGTCGCGGTCCACGAGCTCACGCACGCGGCGCTCGCCGGCACGACCTCCGGGCGGGTGCCGGCCTGGCTGAGCGAGGGCGTGGCGATGTACATCTCCAAGGACCGCTGGCCCGCGCCGCCGGGCGGCAACCTCGCCGCGCTCTCGCAGCCAGACTCGATCGGACGGCTGCTCGGTGACGAGCAGGCGAGGGCCTACCAGCTCAGCTCGGCCGCCGCCTTCGCGATCGCCGACCGCTTCGGGCCGAAGAAGCTGATCAAGCTGCACGACTCGTTCAACAGCGACAAGCTGCGCGGCACGCCCGGCAGGAAGCTCGTCGACCGGGCCTTGAAGAAGAAGCTCGGCATCTCCTTGGCCGAGCTCTCGGCTTCGCTATAGATGAGGCGCCCGACGGGCGCGCACATGCCAGAGCTTCCCGAGGTCGAGACCATCCGCCACCACCTGGCGCCGCACGTAGAAGGGCGGACGCTGAGCTTGGAGGTGCTCGACGAGCGCTGGTGCCGGCCGCTTGCGCCGGACGAGCTGGCCGCCGCCGTCGACGGGCGCGGCGTCGAGCGGCTCTCCCGCCGCGGCAAGTACCTCGTGTGGGAACTCGAGGACGACGCCTACCTGCTCATGCACCTGCGGATGACCGGCACGCTGCTGCTCGACCCGCCCGGGGCGCCGCCCTACGCCCGCGTCTGGCTGCGCCTGCAGGACCACGACGTCGCCTTCAGCGATCCGCGCCGCTTCGGCACCGGCGAGCTCGCGCTCGGCCCTGAGGCGCGCGACGCCTTCTTCGCGGCCCGGCTCGGCGTCGAGCCGCTCGACGGCGAGTTCACGGCGCGCCACCTGCACGCGCTCGCGCACACCTCACGGGCGCCGATCAAGGCGTTCCTGCTCGACCAGAAGCGCGTCGCCGGCGTCGGCAACATCTACGCCGACGAGGCGCTGTTCCGTGCCCGCATCCACCCACTGCGCCCGGCTAACAGGCTCACGAAGCCACAGGCCGAGGCGCTCAGGGACGCCGTCGTCGAGTCGCTCAACGCCGGCATCGCCGCCAAGGGCGCGACGATCGACGACTTCCGCGACCCCTACGGGGTCAGCGGCACGTTCCAGGACCAGTTCCTCGTGCACACGCGCGAGGGCGAGCCGTGCCCGCGCTGCGGCCGGCCCATCCGGAAGCTGCGCGCCGCGGGCCGCGGCACGTACGTGTGCGAGCGCTGCCAGCCCCGCCCGCGACGAAGCTACGCGGCCGCTTCGGCGAGCTCGGCCAGGCCGCCGGCCCGGTCGAGCGCGACCAATTCCTGATAGCCGCCGATCGGCGTGTCGTCGATGACGACCTGAGGGAACGTCATCATGCCGGTCAGCTGCACCAGCTCGGTGCGGCCGGCCGGATCCTTGGCGAGGCTGATCTCGGAGTACGGGACGTTGCGCTTCTGGAGAAGGGACTTGGCCACGCGGCAGAAGCCGCACGGCTCAGTCGTATAGACGGTGACCCGGGTCATTACTTCATAAAAGATAGCGTGGCTGGCAGCATAAAGACGGAAGGGATCGTCATCCGCTCCCTCAGATACGGGGAAGCGGACCGCATCCTGCACCTCTATACCCCCGATCGGGGGAGAGTGGGCGCGATCGCCAAGGGGGTCCGCCGCTCGCGCTCGCGCTTCGGCGGCCGGCTCGAGCCGTTCTTCCGGCTCGACCTCGTGCTCTACCAGGGCCGCGGCGACCTCTTCACCGTGACCAGCGTGGAGACCGTCGCCGCCTACCCGCGGCTGCGCGAGGACGCCCGCGCGCTCGACGGCGCGGCCCGCGCCTGCGAGGCGGTGGCCCGCGTGTTCGACGACGGCGACCCGCACGCCGGCGTCTACCACCTGCTCGCCAACCAGCTCGCCCTGCTGGACCGCGAGCCCGCCCGCGCCACCCGCGCCAACGCGCTCGCGTTCCGGCTCAAGCTCCTGCTCGCCGCGGGCTTCGCGCCCCAGCTCGGGGCCTGCACCTCGTGCGGCGACGACGAGCACCTGGCGGGCTTCTCCGGCGCGGCGGGCGGCGTCGTCTGCCCGGCGTGCGAGGCGAACGCGTTCCCGCTCGACCAGGAGGCGCACGACTTCCTCGTCGCCGCGCTCGGGCGGCCGCTGGCTGACGCGCCCGAGGCGTCGCCGCGAGCCCTCCAGCAGGCCGAGCGGGCGATCCTGGAGACGCTCGAGCACCACGCCCACCTGCGCCTCCGGCCCGTGGGCCGGGGATAGGATCGCCGCCATGGAGAAGTGGGTGTACGACTTCAGCGAGGGCTCGAAGGACATGCGCGAGCTGCTCGGCGGGAAGGGCGCCAACGTCGCGGAGATGACGCGCGTGCTCGGCGCCGACAGGGTGCCTGCGGGGTTCACGATCACCACCGAGGCGTGCGTCGCCTACATGAAGGCCGGCCAGGAGGAGCCCGAGGGGATGGCCGACCAGGTCGCCGAGGCGCTCGAGCGGCTGCAGGAGCACGCCGGCAAGCGGCTCGGCGACGACGAGGACCCGCTGCTGGTCTCCGTGCGATCGGGCGCGCGCGAGTCGATGCCCGGGATGCTCGACACGGTGCTCAACCTCGGCCTCAACGACACCTCGGTCGAGGGGCTCGCGCAGGCGACCGACAACGAGCGCTTCGCCTGGGACTCCTACCGCCGCTTCGTCCAGATGTTCGGGAACGTCTCGCACGGCATCCCCGGCGAGCAGTTCGAGGACGCCATCAAGGAGGTCAAGCAGGACCGCGGCGTCAAGCAGGACACGGAGCTCGACGTCGACGCCCTGAAGGAGCTCACCGCTCGCTTCAAGGAGCTCTACGACTTCCCGCAGGACCCGCAGGAGCAGCTCCGGCAGGCGATCCGCGCGGTCTTCGACTCGTGGACCGGCGAGCGGGCGGTCCAGTACCGGCGGCTCAACCGCATCCCCGACGAGTGGGGCACGGCCGTCAACGTCCAGCAGATGGTGTTCGGCAACAAGGGCGACACGTCGGGCTCGGGCGTGGCCTTCAGCCGCGACGAGGTGACGGGCGAGAAGGAGCCGAGCGGCGACTTCCTGCCCAACGCGCAGGGCGAGGACGTGGTGTCGGGCGTGCGCACGCCGAAGGACATCGCCGAGATGAAGGAGTGGCTGCCCGACGCGTACAAGCAGCTGATGGAGATCCTGCGCACGCTCGAGAAGCACTACAAGGACATGCAGGACACCGAGTTCACGGTGGAGGAGGGGCAGCTGTTCATGCTCCAGACGCGCAACGCCAAGCGGCCCGCCCAGGCGGCCGTCCGCTTCGCGTGCGACGCCGTGGACGAGCGGCTGCTGAAGAAGGACGAGGCGCTCGCGACGATCGATCCCGGGTCCCTGGATGCGTTGCTGCACCCGACCTTCGACCCCAAGGCCGAGTTCGAGGTGCTGGCGACCGGCGTCAACGCCTCGCCGGGGGCGGCGAAGGGCGAGGTCGTGTTCACGGCGGCTGATGCCGTGGCCGCCGGGCAGGAGGGGCGCGACGTGATCCTCGTGCGGCCGTTCACCGAGGCCGACGACGTCGCCGGCTTCCACGCCGCCAAGGGGATCCTGACCTCGGAGGGCGGCAAGGCGTCGCACGCGGCGCTGGTCGCGCGCGGGATGGGCCGGCCCGCGGTGGTGGGCGCTTCTGCGCTGGCGATCGACCTGAAGGCCAGGTCCATCACCGTCAACGGGACGAAGATCTCCGAGGGCGACCGGATCGCCATCGACGGCACGAAGGGCTGCGTGACGCTCGAGGACGTGCCTCTGGTGGACCCCGAGGTCAACGAGTACTTCGAGCGCGTGCTCAAGTGGGCCGACGAGATCCGCCGCCTCGGCGTGCGGGCGAACGCCGACACGCCGGACGACGCCCGCAAGGCGCGCGAGCTGGGCGCCGAGGGCATCGGCCTGTGCCGGACCGAGCACATGTTCATGGCCGAGGACCGCCAGCCCAAGATGCGAGCGATGATCATGGCCTCCGACGTGGAGGGCCGGCGCGAGGCGCTGGCCGAGCTCCTGCCCTTCCAGCAGGAGGACTTCGAGGGGCTGTTCGAGGCCATGCAGGGCCTGCCGGTCACCATCCGGCTGCTCGACCCGCCGCTGCACGAGTTCCTCAAGAACCTCCCCGATCTGCGCGCCCAGGTCGAGCGCGCGCGGATCGAGTGCAGCGACGACCTCGAGCAGCTCGAGAAGACGCTCGCTCGCGTGGAGGAGATCCACGAGGAGAACCCGATGCTCGGCACGCGCGGGTGCCGGCTGGGGATCCTCTACCCCGAGATCTACGAGATGCAGGTCGAGGCCATCATGCGCGCCGTCGCGGCCATGGACTCCAAGCCGCACCCGGAGATCATGATCCCGCTGATCGACTACGAGCAAGAGCTCGAGATCCTGCGCGAGCTCGTGGTGCGGGTCGGTGACGAGCACGACTTGCATGTGGGCAAGGACTACACCGTCGGGACCATGATCGAGCTGCCCCGCGCGTGTTTTGTTGCAAATCGGATCGCGAAACACGCGGATTTTTTCTCTTTTGGCACAAATGACCTGACGCAGACGGCGCTGGGCTTCTCGCGCGACGACGTCGAGTCCAAGTTCGTGCCGGTCTACATGGAGCGCAAGATCATCGACCGGTCGCCGTTCGAGACGATCGACAAGCCGGGCGTGGGATGGCTGGTGCGGCTCGCGGCGTGGGTGGGGCGCGAGGCGCACCCCGGTCTCAAGCTCGGGATCTGCGGCGAGCACGGCGGCGACCCGGAGTCGATCGACTTCTTCCACATGGCCGGGCTCGACTACGTCTCCTGCTCGCCGTTCCGCGTCCCGATCGCCCGGGTGGCCGCCGCACAGGCGCAAATTGCACATTCTTCGTGACGGTTGACGGCGCGGTCCGTCGCGGCGGTCACAATGGAACCGTGCTCGTCGCCGACGACTATCGCGCTCGCGTGGAGGCCTGGGAGGAGGCCGTGCTCTCACCGCTGGCCGCGCGGTCCTATCCGGCGGATCGGGTGCACGAGGAGCCGGACTGCGGGCTGCGCACCCCGTTCCAGCGCGACCGCGACCGGATCGTGCACTCGAAGGCGTTCCGGCGTCTGAAGCACAAGACGCAGGTGTTCGTCGCTCCGGAGGGGGACCACTACCGGACCCGCTTGACGCACACGCTGGAGGCGACCCAGATCTCGCGCACGGTGGCGCGGGCGCTGCGGCTGAATGAGGACCTGACGGAGGCGATCGGCCTGGGGCACGACGTCGGGCATCCGCCGTTCGGGCACATCGGCGAGGCGGTGCTGGACGCGTGCGCGCGCGAGCGCTTCGGGCGCGGGTTCCGGCACAACGAGCACTCGCTGCGCGTGGTGTCGGACCTGAACCTGACGGCCGCGGTGCGGGACGGGATCCTGCGGCACTCGAGCGGGGCGGGGGAGCCCTCCACTCTGGAGGGCAAGATCGTCCGGCTCGTCGACCGGATCGCCTACATCAACCACGACATCGACGACGCCTTGCGGGCGGGGGTCCTTGCGTCCGATGCCTTGCCCGCGGAGGAGATCGCGGTGCTGGGGGAGACCGGCTCCTCGCGGATCGACACGCTGGTCCACGACCTGGTCGAGCACTCCTCGCAGGCGGGTGACATCGTGCAGGGCGAGGAGGTCGGCGGCGCGATGCTGCGCCTGCGCACGTTCATGTTCGAGCAGGTCTACCTCGGGCCGCTGGCGCGGGCCGAGCACGCCAAGATCGAGCGCGTGCTGCGCGGGCTGTTCGAGTGGTACTGCGCGCATCCGGAGGAGCTGCCCGACGGCTCGGATCCGCTGGCCGACCGGGTGATCGACTGGCTGGCGGGGATGACCGACCGCTACGCGATCCGGGCCTGGACCGAGCGCTTCGTGCCGCAGGGCCTCGCCGTCTGATGGCGCGCTACACGCAGGACTCGCGCGAACGCGTCCGCGACGCGGTCGACTTCGAGGAGCTGGTCGGCGCTCGCACCGAGCTTCGCCGGTCCGGCACGCGGCGGCTGTCGGGCCTGTGCCCGTTCCACGAGGAGCGGACGCCGTCGTTCGGGATCGACCCCGTGGAGAAGCTCTACCACTGCTTCGGCTGCGGCGCGGGGGGCGACGTCTTCTCCTTCGTGATGGAGACCGAGGGGCTCGACTTCGGGGGAGCGCTGGAGTCGCTGGCCGACCGCTACGGGGTGCAGCTGGAGCGCGAGGCCGAGGATCCGGCCGAAGCGGCCCGGCGGGCGGCTCGCGACCGCCTGCTGGCCTTGCTCGAGCGGACGGCCGCCTATTACGTGCGAGTGCTGTGGGAGTCGCCGGAGGCCGCTGGGGCGCGCTCGTACCTGGAGGGGCGCGGGCTGCGCGAGGAGACGCTGCGGGAGTTCCGCGTCGGCTTCTCGCCGGGGGCGTTCGATCGCGTCGTGAGCGCGTCGGCGGCGGCGGGCTACTCGCGCGAGGAGCTGCTGGCCTGCGGGCTCGGCTTGGAGCGGCGCGACGGCCGCGGGCTCATTGACCGCTTCCGCGGCCGGATCATGTTCCCGCTCGTGCGACGAGCGGGGGCGGGTGCTGGGCTTCGGAGCTCGGGCGTTGCGACCGGACGACCGCCCCAAGTACCTCAACTCGTCCGACAACGCGGTCTTCCACAAGGGCCGACTCGTCTACGGAGTCGACCTCGCCCGCTCGGCCGCGGCCCGTGCCGCACGAGTCGTCCTGGTCGAGGGCTACACGGATGCGATCGCGCTTCGACAGGCAGGGGTTCCGGAAGCGGTCGGCACGATGGGGACGGCGCTGACCAATCAGCAGGTCGATGTCCTTCGCCGCCTCGCCCCGACGGTCCTGTTCTGCCAGGACCAGGACGCGGCCGGCCAGACCGCGATCGAACGCGGGACGATCGCCGTCCGCGCGCTCAACGACCGCACGTTCGGTCGAGGCCTCGATTTCAGGGTCGTGCGCCTGCCGCCGGGGTCCGATCCCGCCGACGTCGTCCAGCGCGAGGGCGCCGACGCGATGCGGGCGCTCTTGGAGCGCGCGGTCCCGATCGCGCGCTTCGAGGTCGAGCGGGCGCTCGAGCTGGGCGAGACGGGGACGGCCGAGGGCCGCGACCACGTGCTCCAGCAGGCCGCGGCCATCATCCGCCCACTGCCGCCGAGCGTCCAGCGCGAAGAGCTCGTCCAGCTCGTCGCCGGGCGGCTCGGGCTCACCGAGAGCCTCGTCGCCAGCGCGCTCGCGGCCGGCCCGCGGCCGCGCGCCCCGATCGTCACGCACGATCGTCCCGCCGGCGTCAACGGCGCCCGCGCGGCCCTCGACCGCCGCGAGCAGAGCGAGCGAGCCTTCCTGGCCTACTGCCTGGCCCTGCCGGACGAGGGCGAGGCGCGGCTCGCCGCCGCCGACCTCGACGAGCTGTTCATGTCGCCCGCGACCCGCGGGGCGGCCGAGTACCTACGCGGCCGCCTCCGCTCACCCGCGGGAGAGCTGCCGGCGGGAGACGAGCCGCTCGCCCGCCTGGTCGCCGAGCTCGTGATCCGAGCGGGAGAGCTCGAGGCCACGCCCGCCAAGCTCGAGCTCGAGGCCCTCCAGCTCGACCTCCACAACCTCGACCGCCGCATCGCCAGCGCCCGCACCGATGGCCACGAGCGCATCGGCGAGCTCGCCCGCGAGCGCCAGCAGGTCCTCGACGCCATCCGCCACCGCCTCAGCTGATCCGCCGCGGTTCGAACCGCACGCGGGAGGACGGGTCCGCCGCGCCAGCGATCCGTCCGCCGCCGAAACGCCCCCGCGATCCGTCCGGCGGTCGAACTAGTGTTCGGGTATGGAGGCGGCATGGCTGGTAGCGGAACTGGCGTCGGGGCGCTCGATCGAGTCCATCGCGCGCGAGTCCGGCCGCAGCCCGTCAACGGTCGCGTACTGGGTCAACAAGCACGGCCTCACCTCCACCCACGCAGCCCGCCACCGAGCCCGCGGAGGCCTCACCCGCGAGCAGCTCGAGCCGCTGATCGAAGAGGGCCGCTCGATCCGCGAGATCGCCATCGAGCTGGCAGTCAGTCCCGGGACGGTGCGGCACTGGCTCACGAAGTACGACCTCCGCACGCGGCCGCGGCGCTACTCGCTCCGCGGGGAAACGAAGCCGGAGACGCTCGTGCGCGAGTGCCCACTGCACGGCTGGACCACCTACGTCCGAATCGGCGGCCGCCGCTACCGCTGCGGCAGATGCAACGTGGAGTCGGTCGCCGCGCGCCGGCGGCGGATCAAGGAGATCCTCGTTCGCGAGGCGGGAGGCCGTTGCCTGATCTGCGGCTTCGCCGAGTACATCGGCGCGCTGCAGTTCCACCACGTCGATCCCGCCAGCAAGCAGTTCTCCGTGAGCCGCGACGGCGTCACTCGCTCGCTGCGGAGAGCCCGCGAAGAGGCCGGCAAGTGCGTGCTACTGTGCGCGAACTGCCACGCGATGGTCGAGGCTGGTCTGCTGGATCTCGCTGCACCTGCCGATCATCCGGGGTAGCACAACTGAGTTGCACGGTCGGGGGTAGCTCAATGGCAGAGCATTCGGCTGTTAACCGAAGGGTTGTGGGTTCGAGTCCCACCCCCCGAGTAGCGATTCACGGCTCTCGTCATTTGTGACGGGAGCCGTCCGCAGACCGTAGGATCGCGCCAGCGTGGTGACGCTCGCGCAGCGATCAGCGTCGGTCGATACCGAGGAGCTTGCGGTACCGGACGCTGACGCCCTGCGGCGACTCCTCGCGACGTACCAGCGACTCATCGAGGCTGCCGGCGCCCGCCGGTCGATCGTCGCCCTCGGCACCCAGCGGTTCGCGATCGAGCACGTGCGGCAGGCGCTCGCGACGCTCGAGCGGCGCTTCAACGCACACGCCGCGCTGTCGGACAACGGCGCTCCCGAAACATCGGATTCCCGCGAGCGCGTCCGGCAGTCGCTCGCCTCCCTGCCGCCGCCGCAATCGCGCCTCCGCGTGCTGCTCCTGGCCGTCCTCGTGCTCGTCGTCGCCCGCCCCGTGGTCGGGCTTGCGGGCGACGTCAGCTGGGCCGCCGTCCTCGGGCGTGAATCCCCGCAAGCCGGCGGGGACGAGACGTCGGAAGCGACGCAGGAGCTGGCGGACGCGTTCACTCGGGTCAGCGATCTCAGCCTCGGGAACGTCAGCCGAGCCATCGACACCGTTCTCATCACGAACCTGCTGACCACGTCGGTCGTCGCGTTGGTGTTCGGCGCGGCCGCCTACCTCGTCCTGCGGCCCCTGGCTGGCGGGGCGATCGCCTTTCGGATGCTCCACGGCGGCAAGCAGTCGCGCTGGCCGTGGTACCGCACGGAGCGGCTGCCCATCCGCGACGACGAGTCGGCGGTGTTCGATGCCGCCGGCATGCGGGCGCCCGGCACACCGAAGCTCGACCTCGCGGTCAAGGCGTGCATCGCCGTGCCGTTGCTCCTGACCGCGGTCGCGTGGTGGGGCCTGTTCCTCAGCGCCGAGATCAGCGGCCACGGGAGCAACAGCTTCACCTACGTGTTCGACGATGACCGGGCGCTGACCGCCGATGTGCTCCACCGCGATCCCGTCGACTTCGCCATCGCCGTCGTACTGGGGGTCTACGCGGCGCTCCGCCTCAGCTGGCTGGGGGCCGAGTGGGCGCGGAGAGGCGCGACATCACGGGCACGCGCCGTGTCGGCGCTCGCGGCTGTCGGAGGCCTCGCGCTCGTATTCGGCCTGCTCTTTCTGCGCGATACGAAGCCCCCGAGCATCGTGCTGCTCTCATCTCCGGTCACGCCCGTTGCCTCGGACCCGTTCGCCATCGACCCGGCCAAGGAGCGGCCGGCGGCGAGGGTTCTCGCGGTGTGCGACGAGCCATGCACGATCTCAAAGGCCTGGTGGGTCGAGAACGGCGAGCGACGGCCCGTGTATCCGAAATCAGATGACACGACCTCGCTGCCACCGGCGTTCTGGCCGACCGTGGAGCGGAGCATCCCGGACTACGAGAACCCCAGCGGGCTCGTGAGCATGCGGTCGTCCGCCGACATCCAGACCGTCGAGATCCACCTCGACAAGCAGGTGGCGCGCGCAGCGAAGGCGACCGAATGGCCGGCGTTCGAGTTCGAGGTGCATGACGACGCGGGCCGCCGCAAGCTCGTCTTCCTCTCCTGGTACCCCTACTGACTCACCGGGGAGAGCGCTCAAGCCCAGGCCCTCACCCGTCGATGACCCGCACGTGAGGTCAGCCACGCAACCGACGGGCGTCGTCCTCGCCCGGCAGCCGATCTTCGACGCCGATCTCGAGGTGTCCGCCTTCGAGCTGCTCTACCGCGCCGTCGGCGAGGATGGCCGGCCCGTTGACGGCGGCAAGGCGACCGCCACCGTGCTGGTGGCGGCGCTGACCGACTTCGGCCTGGAGCGCCTGGTCGGCGAGCGGCGGGCGTTCCTGAACGTCGACCGCGACTTCCTGATGAGCTTCCGGCCGCTCCCGCTGCCGACCGACCGCGTCGTGCTCGAGCTCGTCGAGGACCAGCTGGTCGACGACGAGCTCGTCGAGGTGCTCACCGACCTCGTGCGCTCCGGCTACACGCTCGCCCTCGACAACTTCGACTACCGGCCCGAGTACAAGCCGCTGCTGCGCCTGGCCCACATCGTCAAGCTCGACGTCCAGGCCACGCCGCCCGAGCACCTGGCCGAGAGCATCCGCCGCCTCAAGGACTGGGGCGTCGAGGTCATCGCCGAGAAGGTCGAGACGCGGGAGGAGCTCGAGCGGTGCCGCGAGCTCGGCGTGAGCGGCTTCCAGGGCTTCTTCTTCGAGCGCCCCGAGCTGGTCGAGGGTCGGCCCACGCCCACCCTGCGGCTCGGCGCGATGGCGGCTGTGCTCGCCACCGAGGACGACGACTTCGACGCCCTCGAGGAGCTGATCAGCCACGACCTCGGCCTCAGCCACCAGCTCCTGCGCCTCGCCAACTCCGCCTTCGTCGCGCCCGCCAGCCAGATCCGCTCGATCCGCCACGCGCTGGCGCTGATCGGCGGCCGCACCGTCCGCCGCTGGACGACGCTGCTCATGCTGGCCAAGGCGGGCCGCAACGCGCACACGCTGCTGGTGACCGCGCTGATCCGTGCCCGCGCGTGCGAGGTGCTCGGCGCCGAGGACGCGGATGCGGAGGCTGACCGCGCCTTCACCGTCGGCCTCTTCTCGGTCGCCGACGCGCTGCTCGACACGCCGCTGCTCGAGGTCGTCGAGGCGCTGCCCTTCGACGACCAGCTGAAGGCCGCGCTGCTCGGCCACCTCGGCCCCGAGGGCTGCATCCTCAAGTCGGTCATCGACTACGAGCACGGTCGCTTCGACGAGGCCGCCGACGGCGACGTCGCCAGCCTCGCCGAGACCTACTACGACGCCGTCGAGTGGGCGACCGAGACGATCCTCTCGCTCGGCTGACCTTCAGCGCAGCAGCTCGACGACCATCGCGTCGATCTCGTCGGCGCCCGTCGCCCGCGCCACGGACACCCGGTGGTGGCCGTCGCGGAGGAAGTGGTGGTCGCCGACCCGGTACACGGAGATCGGCGGCAGCGACATCCCGCGCCCGGCGGTGACGTACAGGTGCATCCAGCGGATCCGGCTCCACTCCGGCGGCCGGAACGCGCGGTCGAACACGAGCGCCTTCTGGCGGTCGGTCGTGCCGATGATCGAGTCGATGGCGATCGCCTGGGTGCCGAGCCGCCGGCGCGGGGCCCGCGCGGCCCAGCCGGTGTCGTCGGCCAGGTAGGCGAGCGGCTCGGCCGGGCGCCGTCGCGAGGCCCGCTTGAACGCGTGCTCGGCACCCGTCACGGACGTGCCGCCGAAGTCGAGCAACCGGTCGATCAGGACCAGGACGGCCGAGAAGCCGATGAGGAAGCCGAGCAGGCCGCCGGCCACGATGGTGCCGGCGACCGCGGCCGCGGCCAGGGCCGCCGGGACGGCCAGCACGAGGAGGGAGCGGGGGTCGCGGATCGCCGTCATGCCCTCTACTCGTAGCAGCGGCTCGCGATGTGACACGCTAGGTTCGCCGCGTGCATCCGAGAATCATGCGGCGGTACCACACGATCATCCAGCGGACGGGGATCCGGCCGGAGCGGGCGCTCGAGGTCGGCGGCCTGATGGGCGCCGACTCGCTCCTGCGCTTCCCCGAGCTCGCGGGTGCCGAGCGGTACTGCCTGAACCTGGTCGAGCTGCCGAGCGAGGACGGGATCACCGCCGTCACCGGCAACGCCAACGACATGCGCGGCGTGTTCAAGGCCAACACGTTCGACCTCATCGTCAGCTCCGCCACGCTCGAGCACGACAAGCGCTTCTGGCTCACGGTGGGCGAGATGAAGCGCGTGCTGAAGCCGGGCGGGCTGCTCATCATCAGCGTGCCGGGCTACGTGAAGGACCCCGAGCGCGATCAGGGCCGCGCGACGCACACGTACCGCGTCCACTACGCCTTCGACTACTACCGCTTCAGCGAGCAGGCCGTGCGCGAGGTGTTCTTCGAGGGCATGCACCGCGTCCGCGTGAGGCCGGTGATGTTCCCGCCGCGCATCTTCGGCCACGGCTACAAGCCCCCGCGACCGACCAAGGCGCTGCGCGCCCGCCTCGGTCGCCTCCGCGCCAGGGTCTGGTGATCGAGCAGCTCCGCGCCTTCACGTACGAGCGGCAGCGGCTCGGTCGCGCCGCGCCCAGCGCCGCGAGCGCGCTGCGCGACGTCATCGCCGTCTACAGCTCGCACCCGTCGGCGCCGCTCAGCCTGCACGCCCGCGCGAAGAAGGTCGCCTTCCACCGGCTCGACGTCCTGCGCCTGCCGGCGATGCGCCAGTCGATCCACCTGCTCCCGCGCAAGACCGCGCACCTGGCCTTCCACGCGACGCCCGCGCCGGCGTCCGACCGCAAGAAGCGGATGAAGCACTTCAAGCTCACGGAGAAGCGCTACGAGCAGCTGCGCGAGCAGATCCTCGAGGCCGCGACCGAGCCGCTCGCCCTGCCCGAGCTGCGCGAGGCGGTCGGCGCCGAGCCGGAGGAGCTCAAAGGCGTCAGCGCGCAGATGACGCGCGACGCGGAGCTGGTCCGCATCGGCGCCAAAGGCCTGCGCAGCAACGAGCTGCGCTACCAGGCCGTCGAGCTCGAGCCCGCCGACGCCGACGAGGCCCTCGAATGGCTCGCGGGCGAGTACCTGCGAGCCTTCGGGCCCGTTCGCCAGAAGGACTTCGCGTGGTGGGCGGGCGTGTCCGCCACGCGCGCCAAGCAGGCGCTGGCCGCCCATGACACCGAGGAGCTCGACGGCGGGCTCCTGATCCTCCGCAAGGACCGGAAGGCGTTCGCCGGCGCGAAGAAGGCCGGCGGCGTCGACCTGCTGCCGAAGTGGGACAGCTACACGATGGGCTACGCGCCCGACGGCCGCGACCGCTTCGCCCACCCCGACGTGGTCAAGCAGTGCTACGACTTCCGCGGCGACGGCCGGCCCGTGATCCTCGTCGACGGCCAGGCGGCCGGCGTCTGGGAGAAGGGCGAGGTCGAGCTCTTCGACAAGCCGGCGGCCAGGCTCCGCAAGGCGATCGACGAGCGCCTCGAAGCCGTCAACGCGTTCCTCGCGTAGCGGCCCACCGCTCGAGCTCGGCGCACGCCCGCGCCCCGGGGTCGTGCGAGGCGATCCAGCGCGCGACGCGGTCGACCGGCGCGCGGGGCAGCCGCAAGGCCCGTCGCACCGCCAGCCGGACGCCGCGCGGCGTGCAGAACCGGCGCGGCAGCCGGACGCCGAGCCTCGCCCAGTCGGCCCGCGCCGCGTTCTCGCCCATGTCGCCGCCGGCCGGCGACACGACGACGCGACAGCCGCACGAGAGGGCGCGCATCAGCGTCCCGTGCCCGCCGTGCGCGACGACGAGGTCGCACGCCGGCATCGTGCCCGAATAGGACAGCCACGGCACGACCACGGCGTTGGACGGCGCCGGCAGCGGCTCCGCCGGCTCGCGGCCGTTCCACGTCGCGATCACCCGCACCGGCTCGCCGGCCAGCCCGTCCAGCGCCGCCCGCAGCAGCACGCCGGACGGGTCCTGCGCGGTCGACGGCGCCACCAGCACCACCGGGCCGTCGCCGGGCGGCGGCGCCACCGGCTTGGAGGGCGGCTCCCACAGCAGCGGCCCGACGATCCGCAGCCACGGCGGCCAGTCGCGCGGGTACTCGAGCTGCGGCACCGTGGCGACCAGCGCGAGCGAGCGCGAGACCCCGGTGTGCACCCACGGCAGCGGCCCCAGGCCGAGTCGCGCCCGGCACTCGTTGTACTCGCGCCGCCCCTGCTCGAGCCCGCGCGCCACGAGCGGGTCGAAGCCCCGCCACAGCGCGCGGCCGACGCGGGTCCGCGGCAGCCGCGCCCCGATCGAGTACGGCGGGAAGCCGGACGGGAGGTCCGGGTAGAGGTGGGGGACCAGCGTCGCTACCGGCACGCCCTCGAGCTCGGCGGCCAGCGCCGGCGCCGGGGTCAGGATGTCCGACACCGCGACGTCCGGGGCGAACGAGCGCACCGCCGGCCGCGTCTCGGCCGCCGCCCGCACGGCCGCCGCGTATGGCTTCAGCGGCGCCTCCTCGGTCGGGAACACCTGGTACTCGGGCGCCGCCGCGAACGCCATCCCGGCCGCCTCGGCGGGCTCCTGCCAGCGCCGCCACGTCTGCAGCGCGACGTCGTGACCCCGCGCCACCAGCGCCTCGCCGAGCGCGAGCATCGGGAACGCGTGGCCCGGATCGCCGAAGGCGCCGAGGAAGACCTTCAAGCTGCGAGCTCGGCGACGAGCTGGAGCTGGCGCAGCCGGTCGTCGAACGTCCACGCCATCGGCGAGACCATCAGCGTCCCCACGCCGGCGTCGCGGAACACCGCCAGCCGGTCGCGCACCACGGCGGGCGGCCCGCACAGCGACACGGTGTCGATCAGCTCGTCGGGCAGGGCCGCCATCGCCTCGTCGCGCTTGCCCTCGAGGTAGAGGTCCTGCACCCGGCGGGCGGCATCCTCGAACCCGTAGCGCTGCACGAGCGCGTTGTAGAAGTTCTTGTCGCGCGACCCCATCCCGCCCACGTACAGCGCCACGTACGGGCGCATGGCGTTGCGCGCGGTCTCCATGTCGTCGCTCACGAAGACGTTCACGGTGGGCGCGATGTCGAAGTCCTCGAAGCCCTTGCCGTCGCCCGCCCGGGCGAAGCCCTCCTCGAGCAGCGGCCGGAACTCGGCCACGTGCTCGGGCGAGAACAGCGTCGGGATCCAGCCGTCGGCGATCTCGGCCGCGAGCGTCGTGTTCTTCGGCCCGATCGCCGCCAGGTAGACCGGGATCCGCTCCTGCACCGGCGCGATCGTCAGCTTCAAGGCCTTGCCGGGACCGTCCGGGAGCGGCAGCTCCAGCGTCTCGCCGCGGTACTCGAGCCGCTCCCGCGCGAGCGCCTTGCGCACGACCTCGACGTACTCGCGCGTCCGCTGCAGCTGGCGCCCGAAGCGCTGCCCGTGCCAGCCCTCGGCCACCTGCGGCCCGGACGAGCCGATGCCGAGGATCATCCGCCCGCCCGAGAGCTGGTCGAGCGTGGCCGCCGTCATCGCGGTCATGGCCGGCGAGCGGCCGGGCATCTGGAAGATCCCCGAGCCGAGCCGGATGCGCGAGGTGGCCTGCGCCAGCCAGGCGAGGATGGTCGCCGCGTCGGACCCGTAGGCCTCGGCCGTCCACACCGAGTCGAAGCCCAGCCGCTCGGCCTCCTGCACGAGCGCGAGCTGGTCGTCCGCGGACAGGCCGAGCCCCCAGTAACCGACGTGCAGCCCGAGCTTCATGAGGCGGGCGACGCTATCAGGGGGACGCGCCGATGCGGTCCACCAGCCGGAGCAGGTGCAGCGGCGAGAACGGCTTCGTCAGGAAGAGGTCCGCGCCCGCCGCCAGCGCGCCCCGTTCGGCCTGCGGCCCGGACGCGCCGGTCAGCATCACGATCGTCGCGCCGGCCGTCGCCGGGTCCGAGCGCAGCCGCCGGCAGGCCTCGATCCCGTCGAGCTGCGGCATGTCGACGTCGAGGAAGACGATCTCCGGCCGCGCCTGGACCGCTCGCTCGACGGCCTCGGCGCCGTCGGCCGCCTCCTGCAGCTCGTAGCCGGCCACGTCCTCGAGCGTGGTGGCGATCAGCTTGCGGATGCCGGGGTCGTCGTCGACGATCAGGATGGTCCGGGTCACGTCAGGCCGTCCCGCAGGGCCGCGAAGCGCGCGTCCGGGATCGTGTCCAGGGCGGCGACCACCTCGGGGTCGAACTGCGAGCCGGCGTGAGCGCGGATCTCGTCGCGCGCGCGGGAGAAGCGGGTGCCTCGGCGGTACGGGCGGTCGGTCGTGAGCGCGTCGAGCGCGTCGGCCACCGCGAACACGCGTGCCGCCAGCGGGATCTGCTCGCCGGCCAGCCCGTCGGGATAGCCGCTGCCGTCCCAGCGCTCGTGGTGGTGTCGCACGACGAGCATGCCCTCGCCGAGGAAGTCGACCTCGCTCAGGATGTCCGACCCGATCACCGGGTGCTGGGCGATCAGCTCGAACTCCTCTTCGTCGAGCGCGGCCGGCTTGAAGAGCACCGCGTCGGGCACCGCGACCTTGCCGACGTCGTGCAGCAGGAAGCCGAACTCGATCTCCGGCGCCTGGTCGGTGTCCATCCCCGTCGCCTGCGCGAGCGCGATCCCGTAGGCGGTGACGCGCTCGGCGTGCTTGCCGGTGTACGCGTCGCGCGCCTCGACGGCGTTGGACAGCGCCCGCACGGTCGCCCGGTAGGCCTTGCGCAGCTCGAGGGTGCGGTTGCGCTCCTGCTTGAAGACCTCGCGCAGGTCCGTCGCGTAGCGCTCGAGCTGGCGCTGGCGCGCCGAGGCCTGCCGCTCTGTGCGGTCGAGCTGCTCGCGGAGGGCGAGATTCGTGTCCGTCCCAGGTGAGCTCACCTCGATGCCCGTCCTATCCACGCGACGTCAAGCGTACTGCGAGCAAGAACGCAGCGATGTCCGTTTGATTGCGCTCAGATCTGCTCGCCCGGCCGCTGGAAGACGATCTCGGGCACGAGGCAGCCGGGGGAGAGGGCGAGAAGGAAGCGCACCGCCGCCGCGATGTCGTCCGTCTGGATCATGTCCTCGGGCTTGACCTGCTCGCGGATGAACTCGGTCATCGGCGTGTCGACGAACGCCGGGCAGAGCGCGACCGACTTCACGCCGTCGCCGTTGAGCTCCTGGTTCATCGCCTGCGTCCAGCCGATCACGGCGGCCTTCGTGGCCGAGTAGACCGACAGCCAGGCGGTGCCGGACTTGCCGGCGATCGAGGAGAGGTTGACCACCAGGGCACCGCCGTGCTCGGCGCCGGCGGCGCGCAGCAGATCGGCGCACTCGCGGTAGAAGAGGACGATGGCGCGCAGGTTGAGGTCGAGCTGCATGTCGGCGCGCGTGGTCTGGATCTCGGCCACCGGCGACCCGATGCCGACGCCGGCGCTGTTGACGAGCACATCGAGCCGGCCGAAGCGCTCGCGGTGCGCCGCCACCACGCGCTGGACGTCCTCCTCGCCGGTCAGGTTGGCGGCCACCTCCTCGACCTCGTAGCCCTTGCCGCGCAGGTGCTCGACGGCGCCGGCGAGCTTCTCGGGCCGGCGTGCGGCGACGGTCAGGCCGTGGCCGGTCTCGCCCAGCACCTCGGCGATCGCGAGCCCGATCCCGCTCGAGGCTCCGGTGACGAGGGCGGCGCGCTCTGGCATCGATCTGACGTCCTTTCGGTCGGGGACCCGCTATCCAATCAGGGATGCGGACGCCCTACGTCGTCATGGCCGTGCTGTTCGCCGGCCTGCTCGGCCTCTGGTTCCTCACCGAGGAGGACGAGCCGCCGGCGCCGGAGGCGGCGTCCGTCGACGTCATCGCCCGGCGCGTCGAGGCGCTGCGGCAGCTGCGCTTCGAGCGGCTGCCCGAGCCCGTCGAGGTGACGCCGGAGCAGGCGCGCCGCGAGGGGCTCGAGGCGCTCGACCGCGACTACCCGGCCGAGCGCCTGCGCGCCGACCAGGCGGTCTACCGGCTGCTCGGGCTGATCGAGCCGTCCGACGACCTGCGCTCGCTGAGCGGCGACCTGTTCGGCGAGGGCGTGGCCGGCTACTACGACCCGCGCGACGGCCGCCTGCGCGTGGTCTCCGGGACCGGGACGGGGCGCGTGCTGGAGGAGATGATCCTCGCCCACGAGCTCGGGCATGCGCTGGAGGACCAGCGCTTCGGGCTGAGCACCCAGGCGGCGACCGACGACCGCGCGCTGGCCCGCTCGGCGCTCTACGAGGGGTCGGCGTCGGCGTTGATGTACGCCTACGTCACCGAGCACTTCACGGCCGAGGAGACGCTGGGCGGGCTGGTCTCGTCGGCGTTCGAGGACACCGGCGATCTGCCGCCGTTCATCCAGGCCCAGCTGCTGTTCGCGTACGTCGACGGCGAGCAGTTCGTCAGCGACCTGCGGCAACGCGGTGGCTGGAAGCTGGTCGACACCGCGTTCGAGGTCCGCCCGCCGGCCTCGACCGAGCAGATCCTGCACCCGCAGGCCTACTTCGACGCCGACGAGCCCGTGCCCGTCCGCATCCCGCGCGTGCGGGGCTGGGAGCCGGTCCACGGGGGCACGTGGGGGGAGCTGCAGACGCGCGAGCTGGTGGGCTCGGCGGGCGCGGCGGAGGGGTGGGGCGGCGATCGCTACGAGCTCTGGCGCAGCGGCGGGAAGGAGGCCGTGGTCATGCGCTGGCGCTGGGACACGCCGCGCGACGAGGCCGAGTTCGCGGAGCGGCTGCGCGCGGAGATGGGCTCGCGGGGCGTGGTGGTCCAGCGCGCCGGGACGGTCACGCTGGCCGTCGCCGCCGACCGCGCGGTGGCGGAGCGGCTGGCCGGGTCGTGAGCGGCCTCGACCGCCGCTCGCTCGGCCTGCTCGGCGCCGGGCATCTGTGTGTGGATCTCTGTCAGGGTGCCGTGCCCGCGCTATTGCCGTTCCTCGCCGCCGAGCGCGGCTACTCGTACGCCGCGCTCGGCGCGCTGGTGCTGTTCTCGACGATCGGCTCCTCGATCATCCAGCCGCTGTTCGGGCTGCTCTCGGACCGCTTCGCGCGGCCGGGGCTGATGCCGGCCGGCTTGGGGTTGGCCGGTGTCGGGATCGCTCTGGCCGGACCGGCGC
Source organism: uncultured Solirubrobacteraceae bacterium (assembly GCA_963844405.1). Lineage (GTDB taxonomy): Bacteria > Actinomycetota > Thermoleophilia > Solirubrobacterales > Solirubrobacteraceae > DASSUW01. The sequence goes on from CAWJNZ010000004.1 coordinate 77,558, forward strand.
CGTCGTACGGCCTGACCGCGCTGGCCGTGGTCGTGAGCGGGATCGGGGTCGCCGCCTTCCACCCGGAGGGCGCGAAGTTCGCCGGGCTGGCGTCGCGCGGGCGGCAGGGGCGGGGGATGAGCCTCTTCTCGGTCGGCGGCAACGCGGGCTTCGCTCTGGGGCCGCTGCTGACGACCCCGCTGGTGCTGGTCTTCGGGCTGTCCGGCACGCTGGCGCTGGCCGTCCTCCCGCTGGGGGCCGCTCTGCTGATCGGGCGTCGGCTCGGGCGGCTGCGGCGGCTCGAGGAGGGTCGGGACGACGGGGTTGTGGCGGCCGGCCGCGACGACTGGGGCGCATTCGGCCGGCTCGGCGGGATGATCGCCCTGCGCTCAGGGGTCTACTTCGGCCTGCAGGCCTTCATCCCGGCGTACTTCGTGGCGGAGCTCGGCACCGGCGAGGCGGGCGGCAACGCCGCGCTCACGCTGATGCTGGCCGCGGGCGCGGTGGGCACGCTCGTCGGCGGCGGGCTGGTCGACCGGTTCGGCGCCCGCGCCGTGCTCGTCGGCACGCAGGTGCTGCTGCTCCCGCTCCTGGTCGTGCTGCCGTTCGCCGGGGCGGCGGGGGCGACGGCGCTGCTGGGCCTGATCGGCTTCGTCACCATCGCCAGCTTCTCGGTCACCATCGTCCTCGGGCAGGCCTACCTGCCGAGCCGGGTCGGCCTGGCCTCAGGCGTGACGATCGGGCTGGCCATCGGGCTCGGCGGGGTCGCCGCGACGGCGCTGGGCGTGGTGGCCGACGCCGCGGGGCTCGAGGCCGTCCTGTGGACGATCGCGGTGCTGCCCGTGGGGGCGCTCCTGCTCTCCTTGAGCCTGCCGACGGTGCCGACGAGGATTGCTTTCGGGTCAGCGGGGAATGAGTGATGAAGGTGACCGAGCAGCGTCGCTCACCCCGGGTGCGGGTCGAGATGCCCTGCGTCCTCCATCGCCGGTCCGGCTCTCCGATCGAGGGCCGGACGGTCGACGTGGGGCCGGGCGGGATGTGCGTGTGCACGTCGCGGCCGCTGGCGCCCGACGAGGTGCTGCGCTTCGAGCTCCATGGCATCGACGGCCGCGCGCGGGTGCTGCGCCAGGAGAGCCACGACATGTACGCGATTCGCTTCGAGATGCTGGGCGAGCCGGCGCGCGCTGAGCTGCACCGGCTCACCGCGGCCGCGGTCTAGCTCCGCCTGAGTCCGAGGTACTGGAGCGCCGCGAAGCCGGCGCAGCCGACCGCCTGGACGGCGATCACGAGCTGACCCGCGGGCGTCGGGTCGTGCCAGTCGAGCGCCAGCGCCAGCAGGGTGTCGGCCGCCCACACGGCGTTGGCGGCGATGACCGCGATGACGGCGGCTCTGACGGGTCGGCGGGCGAGCTTGAGCACGAGGGCGCCGTAGACGGTGAGGAAGGCGCCGACGGCGACGAGCAGGCTCGCCGGGAGCCCGAGCCAGTGGTCGAGCAGGGCGGCGCCGGCGAGCAGGGCGACGCCGTTGGCGCTGGTGACGACGCCGTCGAGCGTGAGCGCGAACGTGAGCAGGCCGCCGCCCGTCTCGCTCGGTGTCACGAGTGTTTCTGTGGTGTCCATGGCCGGCACGGTGGCACCGGCAGGGAAGCGTCTCAATTATAGCGCCACACGAACTCGTTCAGGTAACCCTGGAGCCACTTGCGCGAGACGGAGTGGTAGTTGCCACGGATGCCGTTCTTCACGGTCCCCAAGAAGCCCTCGATGGTGTTCGTGTGAACGTCTCCGCTGACGTAGACGCCCGCTGAGTGGTCGATCCGGTCGTGCGGGCGGTACTCGCGGCCGACCGCGTCGTAGGCCGCCCAGTCGTCGGTGATGAGCCGCGCGTCGGACAGCGACGAACCGCGCGCACGTTGCGCTCCGAGCGTCTCGGCTCGACTATCGGGCACGACCACCGCGCGAATCTCGCCGCCGCGCTCGACCGCACCGAACACAGTCGTCTTCGGCCGCGTCGCGTAGGCATCGCCGTCGCACGGCGAACCTCGCCTAGCTGCGACGAGCGCGCGCGCGTGTCAGACGGGCGCGGCTTGCCGCCGATGAACGTCTCGTCAGCCTCAACGTCGCCGGACAGCGGCTCGTCGCCATCCTCGACCATGAGCTTGTTGCGGATCAGGTTCGCCATACGCCACGCCGTCTTGTACGTGACGCCCAGCTCGCGCTCTAGATGCTTCGCCGACACGGCGCAGCGAGTGCTCGTCATCAGGTACATCGCGTAGAACCACAGATGAAGCGACGTGGCCGAGCGATGGAAGATCGTCCCCGCTGTCGGGTGGACGTGACGACCGCAGGAGTCGCACGACCATGACGGGCGCGACTTGACCTTGTGGAACTTGCGGGTCCGGTCGCACTTCGGGCAGAAAGCGTGCGAGCCGTCGTCGGAGCAGCGCTGCCGCCACAGCCACTCAAGGCATGTCGCGTCGTCGGGAACTCGCGCATGAACTCCATGAGCGAGTACGTGGATTCCGAGCGCTGCGAGCGCTTCGGGTTGTTGCGATCGACTTTGGACACAGGCGGATTGTCCAGGAATATGTACCTACGTCGAGGGGATACTTCCCCCTGAGGTAGCTGGGCCGCGACGCGGCGGTCGCTTCGTCGGCGGGGAAGAAGGCCTCGATGGCCAGCTCGGCGAGCGTGATGTCGACCGCGGTGCCGAAGGTCGCGATCGTGCTGAAGAACGCGAGCTCCTGGTCGCCGGCGTCGAACTTGAGCGGCACGGCGATCTCCCCGCCGCGACCATGGGCCTCGCCGGTCTCGCCCGGGTAGTCGTTGATCTCGGCGAGCAGCTCGGCGAGGGCTTCGTCGCCGGTGAGCGCGACCTGCCGCCGCAGCCGGTCGACCAGGTGCGCACGCCACTCGCCGTAGTTGAGGATGCGCGAGGCCATCCCGTCCGGGTGAAGGCTCGCTCGCAGGACATTGACGGGCGGCTCGAGCAGGTGGGCCGGGAGGTGCTGCGTGAAGAGCTGGACGCTGCGGTTGGCGGCCTGCAGGTTCCACCAGCGGTCGACGACCAGCGCCGGATACGGCTCGTGCCCGGTGAGGATCTTCTCCAGCGCCTCGCGCACGGGAGCCATCTCGGGAGCGTCGATCGGCCGCTCCTCGAACGCGGGAGCGAAGCCGGCGGCGAGCAACAGCCGGTTGCGGTCCCGCAACGGCACGTCGAGCTGCTCCGAGAGGTGCAGCACCATCTCCCGGCTCGGCCGCGACCGCCCGGTCTCCAAGAAGCTCAAGTGCCGAGCCGACACGCCCGCCTCGAGCGCCAGGTCGAGCTGGCTCAGCCGCCGCCGCCGGCGCCAGTCGCGAAGCAGGATCCCGAGCGGGACGGTCGCCGCCGAGCTCATGCGCCCGGACGCTACCGAGCCTTTCGCGGCGCGGCACCTACCCCGGAGGTAACGACCCCCGCTGGGTAGGGTTGACCCCGCACCAGGGCCGGTAGCTCAGCGGTCAGAGCAGCGGACTCATAATCCGTCGCGCGGTGGTTCGAATCCACCCCGGCCCATCGAGCACAGGGGCGTCGAGTCATCTCGCGACGTCTTGACCGGAATGACGCTGGTGTGGGAGCGTGGCCGTACCAATCGGGGAATGGGCACTAGGCCCAGGAGGAGGTACGGAGCTATGCGCAGATCGCTCGTAGCCGCGCTCGCGACTGCCATGACGGTGGTGGGTGCCGTGGCCGGAGTCGCCGCAGCGGACGACGGCGGCCGGCCGCTGTCGACCACGCTGACCGGGGCCGAAGAGGCGCCCGGGCCAGGCGACGCGAATGCGACCGGTCAGGCCGACCTCACGCTCAACCAGGGGCTGAACGAGGTCTGCTTCGACATCAGCTGGAACGACGTCGACGGCACGGTGTTCGCCGGCCATATCCACGTGGGGCCCGCAGGCGTTGCCGGACCGGTCGTCGTGACGTTGTTCACGGGCTCGTTCGCCGGTACCGACTCCGTCAGCGGTTGCGCCCAAGATGTGGACGCCGAGCTGATCAAGGCGATCCGCCACGACCCCACTGCGTACTACGTGAACGTGCATAGCCGTCCGAACTTCCCGGGCGGGGCGGTGCGGGGCCAGCTGGGCGACTAGCGCGCAGGAGTGCGGGGCGGCTTGGAGCGCTCGGGCCGTCCCGCTCGGCCAAGGCGACCGCAGCGAACGGTTGGTGGTGTGGGCTGTGAGCCCGCCAGTGTGACCGCCAACGTGCAGTGAGCGCTTGAAGCGGAGCCGAACCCCGGCATCCCGTGCTGCGTATCTCCACTCGCACGGGTGACGCGGCACGCCGCGCACCGCCAGGAGGAGACAGCACGTCCACGTGGGTGGTCGCCGGGGAGAGAGGGCTCATGCCGAAGCGTTCGTTCCGCCTGAACGGCAAGAAGACCAGTGTGGACGCCGCCGACGACGCGCAGTTGTTGTACGTGCTCCGCGAGCAGCTGGGGCAGCTGGGACCCAGGTTCGGGTGCGGGGTGGCGCAGTGCGGCGCGTGCACCGTGCTGGTCGACGGGGAGATCGTGCGGTCGTGCACGCGCCTGACGGGCACGGTTGCCGACGGCTCGGAGATCCGCACGCTCGACGGGCTGGCCAACGGTAGGCCCCACCCGCTGCAGCAGGCGTTCATCGACCACCAGGCCGTGCAGTGCGCGTTCTGTGTCAACGGGATGATCATGGGCGCGCTCGGCTGGCTCGAGAAGCGCAAGGCGACCGGCAACCGCGCGGTACCCACCGACGGTGAGATCCGGGACTTCCTCTCCGGTGCCTCGCCGGACTCGACCTTCAACTACGTCTGCCGCTGTGGCGCGCACAACCGCATCGTGGCGTCCATCGAGTCGGCCGCGAAGGAGGTCCTGCGATGACCACGGAGATGTCGCGCCGCGGTTTCCTGGCGGGCGCCGGATCGTTGGCCGTCGGCTTCACGTTCCTGCGTTCCGGGATCGCCACCGCCGCCGACCCGACCGGGCTGCTTCGTATCGACCCGAGCAACCCCGCCGCCGCGACTGAGGCGTGGCTCGTGCTGCGCCCGAAGGGCATCACGGTCTACAGCGGCAAGGTCGAGCTGGGCACCGGCGTGCAGACTGCCCTGAGCCAGATCGTCGTCGAGGAGCTGCAGCTTGACGTCGCCGACGTGCAGTACGTGCAGGGCGACACGGAGCTGGCGCCCAGCCAGGGCGGCACGGTCGGCAGCAAGACCGTGCAGGACGGCGGGCCGGAGCTGCGCCGCGCTGCCGCCACCGCGTACCAGGCGCTGCTGGACATGGCCGAGCAGTACCTGGGCGTGGACCGCAGCCGACTCGTCGCCGGCCACGCGCGCTTCCGCGTGCGCGGCTCCGACGACCAGAGCGTCTCCTATCGCCAGCTGCTCGGTCAGGCCGAGGCGGTCCTCGTCGCCGACAGGGCCGCGCCCGTCGTGGCGCCCGCCGACTACACCGTGGTGGGCAAGGATGAGCCGCGCGTCGACATCCCGTCCAAGGTGCTGGCGCAGTTCAGGTACACGAGCGACATCTACCTGCCGGGGATGCTGCACGCGCGCGTCATCCGCCCGTCGGGACGCAACGCCTCGTTCAGCCAGATCAGCAACCTCGCGCAGGCCCAGTCGATCCCGGGGTTCCGGCAGATCGTGCAGATCGGCAACTTCGTCGCGGTCGTCGCAGAGACGGAGTGGGCGGCCGCACGTGCGGCGGCGCCCGCCACGGGCATCACCGTCCAGTGGACGGCGGGATCGCCGATGATCCCGTTCGCCAGCCTCGAGCAGGGGCTGCGCGACCCGGCCAACCACTACCGGTCGCTGACCGAGGTGAACCGCGGCGACGTGGACGCCGCGCTCGCCGCCGCCGACCCCACCGGCGGTCGTCGAGTCTCAGTACTACACCCCGTTCCAGATGCACGGCTCGATGGGCGCCTCGGCCGCGGTGGCCGACGTGCGCGCCCAGCCGGACGCCGGCGGCTTCCGCGCCAGGGTGTGGTCGGGGACCCAGAACGTGACCGCGCTGCGCGGCGTCATCGCCCGGCTGCTGACGACCGGCGACGCATCGTTCGCCAACGATCCGCTCAAGGTCCACGTGATCTACGAGGAGGCGTCGGGCTGCTACGGCCACAACGGCGCCGACGACTGCGCCGCCGACGCCGCGCTGATCTCCCAGGCCGTCGGCGCGCCGATCCGCCTGCAATGGACGCGCCAGAACGAACACGGGTGGGAGCCGCTGGGCGGCGCCCAGGCACACGACATGAAGGGCGCGGTCGACGAGCACGGCATCGCGGCCTGGTTCCACCGGGTCTACGCGCCCACGGCCAACAGCCGTCCGGCGGCGAACAACGCCGGGACATTGCTGACCGGCCAGCACGCGCGCGCCCTGATGCCGGCCAACCTCCCCGGCAACGCCGGCAACGCGTCCGGCCGCAACGCGCCCGTCATCTACGCGTTCGACAACCAGCGCGTCGAGTCGCGGCTGGTCAAGAGCTTCAACACGACCGGCCCGACCTCGGCGACGCCGTCGGCGCCGCTGACGCACCGCATCCCGCGCACGACGGCGCTGCGGTCGCTGGGCGGCTTCTCGAACTCCTTCGCCAACGAGTCGTTCTTCGACGAGTTGGCCGCGGCGGGCGAGCAGGACCCGCTCGAGCTGCGCATCGCCTCGCACGACGACGCGCGGGCTGCCGCGGTGTGCGAGGCGCTGCGGCCGTCCTGGGCGCAGAGGCCGGCGGGCGGGAACGGGCGCGGCGCCGGCGTCGCCTTCCAGCAGTATGAGAACGAGAACGCCTACGCCGCCACCTACGTCGAGGTGACGGTCGACGAGAGCACCGGCGTGATCCGGGTGACGCGCGCCGTGGTCGCCCACGATTGCGGGCTGATCATCAACCCCGACGGGCTGCGCAACCAGATCGAGGGCAACGTCGTCCAGGGCATCAGCCGGACGCTCAAGGAGGAGGTCGTCTACACCGGCGACCGCGTGACGACCACCGTCTGGCAGGCCGCGCCGCCGTTCAACCTGCCGCCGCAGTACGAGGTCGCGCGCTTCAACGACGTGCCGCCGATCGAGTGCATCCTCATCGACCGCCCCGACGAGCCGGCCCTGGGTGCGGGGGAACCGACGATCGGGACCGTAGGCGCGGCGATCGCCAACGCGGTCTTCGCGGCCGTCGGCGCGCGCGTGCGCCGCCTGCCGATGACGCCGGAGCGTGTGCTCGCGGCGCTCGCGGCCTGACGCTGCCCTGAGTTCTCGCCCAGCCTGTCCAAGTGGCCCTCCGAGGAGCGACGTGATGGTGAGGGCCGCATATGGTGCGGCCGATGAGCCCGACCGTCCGGAGGCGTGATGTCTCAGTACATGCTGCTGGTGTACGAGGAGGAGGTCGACGCGGCCGAGCAGGCCGAACGCGAGCACGTGACGCCGATGTTGCTGGAGCTGCACGCCAGCCTGCGCGAGGCGGGGCTGCTGGTGGACGTCAACCGCCTGCATTCGACGGAGAGCGCGACGGCAGGCCGGTGACTTCCAGCTTGCCGAGGACGCCGTGCAGGACGCGTTCGAGGCCGCGGTCACCGCGTGGCGGCGCGACGGGATCCCGGCGAATCCGGGGGCGTGGATCACGACCGCCGCCCGGCGCCGGGCCATCGATCGCCTGCGCCGCGACCGATCGGTGGCCGATCGCGCCGAGCGCCTGGCCGAGCTGACGCGCCTGGACGCCCAGCACGAGGAGCCATCGATGAACGAGGAGAGCACGATCGTCGACGACCGCCTGCGGCTGATCTTCACGTGCTGCCATCCGGCGTTGGAGATGCCGGCGCGCGTGGCGCTCACGCTGCGGGCGCTCGGGGGCATGACGACAACCGAGATCGCCCGAGCGTTCCTGGTCGCGGAGCCGACCATGGGCAAGCGGATCGTCCGCGCGAAGCGCAAGATCGCGGACGCGCACATTCCCTACCGGGTGCCGGCCGACGACGAACTACCTGATCTTCAACGAGGGCTACGCGGCCACGGAGGGCGATCGCCTCGTCCGCGCGGAGCTGTGCGACGAGGCGATCCGCCTCGGGGAGCTGCTGTCCCGGCTGATGCCCGACGACGCGGAGGTCCAGGGAGCTGCTCGCGTTGATGCTGCTGCACGACGCGCGCCGTGCCGCGCGTGTGGATGCGAGCGGCCGCTTCGTCGCGCTCCACGACCAGGACCGGTCGCTGTGGGATGAGGAACTGCTACGCGCGGGCCTCGCGACGCTCGCTCGCCGCCCTCAACCCTTCGCCCGTGGTCGAGCTCAACCGCGCCGTCGCGGTGGGCCTGGCCTCGGGGCCTGCCGCCGGCCTGGAACTGCTCGAGCCGCTGCTCACCGACTCCGCGCTCGAGCGCTACCAGCCGCTGCACGCGGCGCACGCCGAGCTGCTGAGCCGGGCGGGCGATGCCGACGGCGCCGCGCGCGCCTTCGGGCGGGCGATCGCGCTCACCGCCAACGCCGTCGAGCGCGAAGAGCTCGAACGGCGTCGTGACAACCTGTGCTGAGGCCTGTCCAAATCGCGCTCCCTGCTGCGACGTCTTATCGAGGCAGCTCGAAAGGAGATGGCAATGAACACACCGCAGATCGTGTCGCCACAGGAGTGGGAGGCCGAGCGCGAGAAGATGCTGGTGAAGGAGAAGGAGCACACCCGCGCCCGCGACGCCCTGGCCGCCGAGCGGCGCCGGATGCCGTGGATGGCCGTGGAGAAGGCCTACCGCTTCGAGGGGCCGGCCGGCCCGGCGAGCCTGCTCGACCTGTTCGCGGGGCGCCGCCAGCTGATCGTCTACCGCTTCTGGTACCAGCCGGACGTCACCACGTACGCGCAGGCGGGTGGCGCGTATCCCGAGCGGGCCTGCGTGGGCTGCTCCATGGTCGCCGACCAGGTCGCGCACCCTGCCCACCTGAACGCGCGGGACACGACGCTCGCGTTCGTCTCGCGCGCCCCCCAAGCCGAGCTCCAAGGCTTGAAGGAGCGCATGGGGTGGGGGGACATCCCCTGGTACACGCTCACCGACGACTTCGACAAGGACTTCGGCGTGGGCGAGTGGCACGGCACCAACGCCTTCATCCGCGAGGGCGACGACGTCTTCCGCACCTACTTCATCGACGCGCGCGGCGACGAGGCGATGGGGAGCACCTGGGCGTACCTCGACATCACGGCGCTCGGGCGCCAGGAGGAGTGGGAGGACTCGCCGGAGGGCTACCCGCAGACCCCGCCGTACCAGTGGTGGAACTACCACGACGCGTACGGCAAGGACGCCTGATCGCCCACGTCGCAGGCAGCGCGAAGGGTTGTGATCGCGAGCGGTGACTGCTACGCCTGAGACGGTCACCGCTCGATCGCCCTTCGTGCCGAAAGGACTCCCATGGCCGCCACCGACCCCGTCTACGACAAGCAGGAGCAGTACGAGCGGGTCAGGGACGGCCTGTTGCCCGGCGAGAGCGTCGTCGCGGTCTACGACTGCATCGGCACCGGGACCGGCTTCGTCGGCCTGACGGACCAACGCGTGATCCTCCAGGACAACAGCTTCGTCGGCAAGAAGGTCGCGCTGACGAGCGTGCCCTACAGCCGCGTGCAGGCCGTGTCGTTCGTGGCCAACAAGAGCCTGCTCGGCAAGTTCGCGTCGACGAGCGAGGTGGCGATCCTGGTCGGGGGTGAGCAGCACGAGTGCGAGTTCCGTGGCCACGAAAAGGCGCAGCTCGTCCACGACACGATCCTCGCGCGGATGCTCAGTATCTGAAGAAGGTCAGCCGGCGGTGCGCACGGAGGCCACCTGTCCGCACTGGCGCTGCGCGCGCCACTCCGGCGCGCAGACGGTGCGCGTTCGCCACTTCGCGTCGAACTCCGCGACGAAGCGATCCAGCGCCTTCATCTCGGCCCGATACTCGAGGGTCATCCGCGCGTCGGCGCGCGCCTCGGCCTCGGGCACGTCGCGGGCCGGGTGGATGCGCGTCACGCGGAAGACGTAGTAGCCGAACCGGGTTCGCACCGGCCCCAGGACGCGGCGTGGGCGGGCGCGGAACACCGCTCGCTGGAGACGGCGCTCGAGATCGCCTCGCCGGACGTCCGGGACGCGCCCGTTCGCCTCAGCCGAGGCGCCGTCGATCGAGTACCGCCGCGCCACGGAGCTCCAGCGGGCGCCGCCGCGCAACTCGCGCTTGGCGGCCACCGCCGCACTCCGCGTGCGCGTCAACACGATGCGCAGGTCGCGGCGCTCGGGGATCCGCGGCCAGCCCTGCTCGGCGAGGTAGGCGTCGACGTCGGCGTCCGTCACCGACGCGCGAGCGGATGCCACCACCTGCTCCCTGATCCGGTTGGACAGCATGTCCAACTCCACGCGGTAGAGGATGTCGTCCACGGTCTGCCCGGTCTCGCGCAGGAACCGCCGGTAATCGCGTCGGTTGGGGAAGGACATGTCGCGCTGACGCCGGAACTCGCGGACGACCCGCTCGTGCGTGACAAAGATCCCCCGCTCGGCCGCCTCGCCCCGCAGCCAGGCGAAGCTCACCAGCAGCTGGAACGCCTGCTCGCGTGCCACTCGGGTCGGGCTCGTACCCGAGCGCTTGGCAACCTCGGTCCAATGCGCGAGCTCGGCGGCCGTGCCCTGGTAGCGCCGAACGGTTGACCCCATCAAACCGGTCGGGGTAGGGTTGACCAAGGCGGTGAGCCGGCACTCCCCGACCCCCCAAGCATCGTGCCGGCGCTGACTCATCGCCTCTCCGGCGAAGGCCATTTCGACGTGCGTGTGACCGGGATAGTCCGCCTGCCCGCAAGCGATGCTCCATATCGCGTGGATGGCGTGCGCGTGTCCGTGCGCGACGTGACCGAGCTCGACGGGCCGGCCGCCACGGTGGCCGAGTACGAGCTGCCCGGGACTCGAGGTGCCCGCCGCGGGCGCCGACCTGCCGTTCGAGCTGGACGCGACGCTGGACCCGCGCCGCGACTACGCGGTGCGCGCCCACGCGACGCGCGGCGGCTCGCAGGATGTCGAGGTGGGCGACTTCGTGAGCACGAGCAGACACCGGGTCGCCCCCGACCAGCGGCTCGTCGTGCCCCTCGATCCCGTCGGAGGCTGAAGACCAAGCACGATCCAAGGAGGACGCCGTGCGCGAGGGCCAGGAAGTTTTCTCAAACGGCGAGTTCGTCGGCAGCGACGATGTCCACACCGGCTACCTGTCCGGCCCCGGCTTCATCGACAAGCCCGTCCGTTACAACGTCGTCGACGGGATCGCCATCTACGACGGCTGCATCGACATGGGCCCGGTCGAGGAGGTCGAGGCGCAGGCGGAGGCGATGCAGGCGGCGGCGCAGATGGCCGATCGCGGCGGCCTGGCGCCGGCCGGCGCCCTGCCGACCGCCGACGCCGCGAGCCGGCTCCGCCCGCGGAGCTCAAGGGCGTCGGCCTGCCCCGGAGTCCACGTTCCTGTGGACCAACGGGGTCGTGCCGTTCGTGATCGACGCCAACCTTCCCAACCAGGCCCGCGTCATCAACGCGATCAACCACATCCAGACGAACACCGGCATCCGCTTCTCGCACCGCACGACGCAGGCCAACTACGTCCGCTTCGTGAGCAACGGCAACGCGGGCTTCAGCTCGTCGGCGATCGGCATGCGCGGCGGTGAGCAGCTCATCCGCGTCGCCGACGCGGCCACCATGGGCACCGTCGTCCACGAGTGCCTGCACGCGCTCGGCGTCCTGCACGAGCAGAGCCGGTGCGATCGCGACCAGTTCGTCACGATCAACTTCCAGAACATCCAGGCCGGCTTCGAGTCGAACTTCGACCGGATGTGCGAGGGCTTCCGCGACTACTTCGAGTACGACTACGGCTCGATCATGCACTACCCCGGGACGGCGTTCACGAAGAACGGCCAGGCGACGATCGTGCCGAAGCAGTCCGGCGTCACGATCGGCCAGCGGAACGGCATGAGCATGCTCGACCGCCTGACCATCGCCGAGATGTACTCGCGCTTCACCGGCCGCGGGCACACCGGCGTGTGGCGCGCCGGCTCCGGCCGCTACGCGCTGTGGGTCAACGTCCCCTGGGACAGCTTCCGCGCCAAGTGGGAGGAGTGGGCGGCCCAGGGCCTGCGGCTCGTCGACATCCACGTCCGCCGCGTCGGCTCCGAGAACCGCTACTCCGGCGTGTGGACGGCCCGCACCGGCGCCTACGGACTGTGGGCGAACGCCACCTGGGACAGCTTCCGCGCCAAGTGGCAGGAGTGGAGCGGCCAGGGCCTCCGCCTCGTCGACCTGCACGTGCTGCGGGCCGACGGGCAGGACCGCTACTCCGGCGTCTTCGTCGCCGGCAGCGGCGCCCACGGCCTGTGGGTGAACGCGTCCTGGGACAGCTTCCGCGCCAAGTGGCAGGAGTGGGGGAACCAGGGCATGCGGCTGGTCGACATCAACGTCCAGAACGTCGGCGGCCAGGACCGCTACTCCGGCGTCTGGCTGGCGGGCACCGGCGGCTACGGGCTGTGGGTGAACGCGAGCTGGGAGTCCTTCCTCGCGAAGTGGAAGGAGTGGGCCGGCCAGGGACTGCGGCTCGCCGACGTCAGCATCCACCAGGCCGGCGGCGCGACCCGGTACTCGGGCGCCTTCCTGCCCGGCACCGACGCCTACTACCTGTGGGCCAACGTCCCGTGGGAGAGCTTCCGCGCGCGCTGGGAGCAGCTCGGGGCCCAGGGCCTGCGGCTGATCGACTACGAGTTCACGGAGTCGGCGGCCGCCGACGTCGCGGACGTCGACGCCGACGGGGCGCCCGTCGCGGCCGACGCGGGCTCGGAGCTGCCCGTCGGCGCCGGCGGCATCTCGGACGAGGCCGGCGAACTGGACGTGCGGCAGATGGAGGTGCCCGAGGCCGTCGCGACGAACGGCGGCGCCGAGCCGGCCGACGGCGCCGGCGAGGGCGGCTACTCGCTCGGCGGCGAGGCGGCGGCGCCGGCCACCGAGGACGGTCTCGGAGGAGCCGTGCTGGCGGCACCCGCTCCGCGGGCGAGGATCGCGCAGGCCGACGGCGAGGGCGGCGCCGTGCTCGACGAGGCCGCGAAGGAGCCGACCCCGAACGGCGAGGGCGCCGCCGTCCACGAGGGCGTCTGAACGACAGGAGGGCTGACGGCCCCGCCGGCCGTCAGCCCTCCCTGTAAGGGACCTAGTGGTAGGTGCGCTCGAGCGGCTGGGGGCTACCGCCCCGTGCGGAGAGAGACCATCGCGACCACTGGTGCCCGCCCATGCGCTGTTCACCGCTCGAACATCCGTCCACGCAGCGGCGAGCCGGACGGCGATGATGCTGCCGACGCCGACCGTGTCGTCGTTCCCGTCGCTGGTGGTGCAGTAGACGCGCGGCGTGAACACGGCGTTGGAGGACACCGCCTCCTGCATGGTGAGCGTCTCCGAGTCGCCGAACTCGACGATGAAGCTCGCGCCGTCGTCGGCGCCCGGGACCTCGAGCGTGCGCGCCTCCTGCTCGGTGGCTCCGGGGTTGTAGTAGCTCAGCTTGGCGGTGACGACGTAGTTGCCGGGGGGCAGGTCGGTCAGCGACTCGAGGGTCGCCTCGTTGCCGAAGTTGAGGATCTCGCCGAAGTTGGCCTCGTACGTGCGCACCTTGGTGATCATCAGCTCCGCCGCGGGGATGCCGCCGACGGCGTCGGAGCTCGCGGCCTTGGCGGCGGTCTGGGCGTTGATCGCGTTGTCGGCGTTGGCGGCGTGCGTCGCCTCGGGCACGGGGCCGAGCGCGCCGCCCAGCGTGTCCTTCTTGAGCTTCTTCCCGCCGAGCGACTTGTCGCCGACGTCGGCGCCGGTCACCGTGCCGTTGGCGATCTCCTTGCCCGTGATCTTGAGCGCCGCGTAGCCGGTGTCGCCGAGCGCCGCGCAGAGGGCGACGAAGGCCACGACGAGCGCGACGGAGGGACGGGGCCGCGAACTCCCCGAAAGTTCAGTTCGCCGTAATCGAACGGCCGCCGCGGGTTATGGGGAGGCACGCATGGCCCTTCAGGACGAAGCGCTCGCCCGCCGCGCCGCCGCCGGAGACGCCGCCGCCTTCGCGACGCTGTACGACCGCTACGAGCGTCGTGCCTACAACCTCTGCTACCGCACCACCGGCTCGCCCGACGACGCCGCCGACGCGACGCAGGAGACCTTCCTCAAGATCCTCGAGCGGCTCCCGAGCCTCGACGGCCGCGAGCTCAACTTCGGCGCCTACGTGATGACGGCGGCGCGCAACGCGAGCTACGACGCGCTCGCGCGGCGCAAGCGCTTCACGCCCACGGACGAGATCCCCGAGGCGCCGCTCGCCGACGACCGCGAGCTGCCCGAGCGCGCCGCGCTGCGCCAGGCGCACCAGGAGCAGATCCGCGCCGCCAACCTGGCGCTGCCGCCGCGCCAGCGCGAGGTGCTCGCCCTGCGCGAGCTGCAGGACCTCTCGTACGGCGAGGTCGCCCAGATCATGGGCATGAACCAGAACTCCGTCGCCCAGCTGATCTCCCGCGCGCGCATCAACCTGCGCGACGGGCTGCGCCAGACCGCGCTCGGCGCGGTCGCGTCCGCTTCGCCGCAGTGCGACCGCGCACTGCCCCTGCTCGCCGGCTACCAGGACGGCGTGCACCAGGACTCGTGGCTCGTGGACCACCTGATGGAGTGCGGCGCCTGCCGCGTGCGGCTCGGAGCGATGGAGGAGGCCGCCGTCGCCTACCGCCAGTGGCTGCTGCTCGCGCCCGCGCTGTGGCTCCGCGAGGAGGTCGCAGAGGCGGCCGAGCGGATGAGGCCGACGGCGCACCGCGGCCGGCGCCTGGTCACCGCGGCCGGGGCCACGCTCGTCGTTCTGCTGGTGCTCGCGTTCCTCGACGCGGACGGCGCGCAGACGCCCACGCGCGTGTACGAGGCGGCGGAGCCCGTCGAGCGCGCCGTGGCGAAGAAGCCGCCCAAGGCGCGCACGTCGCCGGTCGTCGACCGCGGCCGCACGGTGCGGACGAAGGCTCCGCGGAAGGCGAAAGGGCGGCGGCACGAGTCGCCGGCGGCGGAGCCGCACGACGACATCGTGATCGCCGCCGCCCCCGCGCCGCCGGTCGAGACGCCGCGGGCCGCCGTGACGCCGCAGCGGGCGGCGAAGCCCACACGCCGCTCGCGGCCGCGCACCGAGCCGCAACCGCCGGCCCCCACCGTGGCGGCCGATCCGCCGCCGGTCCCCGAGGAGCCGGTGGTGCCGACCGACACGCCGACGCCCGAGCCGCCGTGCACCGGCCCGAACTGCCCGGGCGTCCCGCCGCCGCCGCCATCCCCGTGCACGAGCGCGAGCGGGTGCCAGCCGCCGCCGCCCAGCGTGACCTGCACGGGCTGCGGTCTCGTGGCGCCGACGCCCGTGCCGCGGCTGGTCGCTCCCCCGACCCGACGCTAGGGTGTCGCCACCGGCGGGAGGCCGGAGCGACGTAAACGGACGGAGGTGAGGGTGGCGACGAGACGGGTGCGGTGGGCGCTGGCCGCCATCCTCGCGCTGGCCTTCGTCGCTCGCGTCATCGCCGCGCTCAACGGCTACGACTTCCGCAACGGCAGCGACGCGGACATGTACGAGCGGCTCGCCGCGCACCTCTTCCAGGAGGGCGAGTTCGGCCTCCCCGGCTCCACCAACCCGTACGACTTCGCGCCCGGCGCGCCGCTGTTCGCGACGGCGATCTACCACCTGGTCGGCGACGTCAGCCCCGTAGCGGCGCGGCTCGGCCTCGCCGTCGCGGGCACGCTCGCGGTGCTCGTCGTCTTCCTGCTCGGCCGCCGGCTCGGCGGTCCGGCCGCCGGGCTCGTGGCCGCCGCGCTCGCCGCCGTCTACCCGCCGACGCTCTTCTACACGTCGCTGCTCTCCGGCGAGCCGCTCGCCATCCTCACCGTCCCCGCCGCCGTGCTCGCCTTCCTGTGGGCGGCCGACCCCGGCCGCACGCCGTGGGCGTGGGCCGTGCCGGGCGCGCTGCTCGCCGTCACCACGATGCTGCGGCCCGAGTACCTGGCGCTCACGGCCCTGCTCGCGCTGCTCGCCGTCGTGGTCGTCGGCCGACGCTCAGGACTGCTGCGCGGTGTTGCCGCCGGCGGGCTGATGGCCGTCGCGTTCGCCGTCGCCATCGCCCCGTGGGCGACGATCGCCTCGAGCGCGCTCGACAAGTTCGTCCCGGTCTCGACCGGCGGCGGCAAGGCGCTCTTCATCGGCACCTACCTGCCGGGCGACGGCATCCACGAGCGCGTCAAGGCCCACCTCTACCACCGCTTCCGCGGCGCCGACCTCACGCCCGAGGAGCTGCGCCGGCAGCCGATGAACCCGCTGCTCGACGAGGTCGCGGAGGAGCACCCGGAGCTGCCGCGCGACGCGGCGCTCGGGCGCGTCGGCCGCGACAACCTCGAGCGCTGGGCGAGGAACGAGCCGCGCGCGGTCGCGGAGATGATGGCCGGCAAGGTCGTGCACATGTGGCACAGCGCCGGGCCGCCGGGCAACTCTCCGGTGCGCGGCGCTGTCCACTACTTCGTGCTCGTCTTCGCCGTCGTCGGGCTCGTGCTGCTCGTCGTGCGCCGCCGCTGGGAGGTGCTGCCGATCCTCGTCCTGCTCGTCGGCATCAGCCTGATCGGCAGCCTGCTGCTCGCCGGCACGCGCCGCAACCTGCCGGTCATGCCGCTCGTCATCGCGCTCGCCGGCGTCGGCCTCACGTTCGCGTACGGGCGCGTGCGCGAGATCGCACGTCTGCGAGAGCGTTCTCCGGGGAAAGACGGGACGGAACCCCGGAAGAGGAGCATTGCCCATGGCTGATGACCTGAACGCACGCGACGCCAAGCTCGTGCAGTACCTCAACGCGGCGTACGGCAAGGAGAAGGAGCTCGAGACCGCGCTCCAGGCGCACATCAAGATGGCGACGAGCCGCGCCGCCTACAAGAAGCGGCTGCAGGAGCACCTCAAGGAGACCAAGGCGCAGGCCAGGGGTCTCGAGCGTCGCATCAAGCAGCTCGGCGGCAAGGCCGAGGCGGCCTCGGTGCCGGGTCCCGAAGTGGTCGCCGGTGCAGCCAGCACGGCGACGGCGGTCGCCACGAAGGCGATGGCCGCCGCCAAGGGCCCGATCCATGCGCTACGCGGAACCGGCGAGGCCGAGAAGCTGCTCAAGAACGCCCGCGACGAGCTGTGGAACGAGTACGAGGAGATCGGCCACTACCTCTCGATCGAGACGCTCGCCGAGGCGCTGCGCGACCGCGACACCGCGAAGCTCGCGCGCGAGTTCCGCCGGCAGGAGGAGCGCATGGCGAGCTTCCTGCAGAAGCTGATCCCGCAGCTCACGAAGGCGGTCGTGACCGAGGAGATCCCCGCCTCGCAGCGGCGCGCCGCGTCCAGCAACGGCTCGTCGAAGCCCGCGAAGTCGCGCGCGAAGGCGAAGCCGTCGAAGCGCGCGCGCTCCAAGCCCGCGAAGTCGCGCGCCACGACGCGCTCGAAGCCGGCGAAGTCGCGCGCCACGTCGCGCTCGAAGCCCGCGAAGTCGCGCGCCACGACCCGCTCGAAGCCGGCGAAGTCGCGCGCGAAGGCCAAGCCCGCCAAGCGCGCCGCCCGCTCCTCGTCCTGACGCGTCGCGCGTTCCTGGCCGGCGTCACTGCTCGGCCAGGAACGCGCGCAGCACCTCGACCACCAGCCGGTGGTCGTCGGCCTGCGGCAGCCCGGACACGGTGACCGTCCCGACCAGCCCGACGCCGCGCACGATGACCGGGAACGCCCCGCCGTGCGCGGCGTACTCGCGCGGGTCGACGAGCTCGCGCTCTGCGAAGTCGGTGCCGTCGGTGCGGTGCTTGCTCCCGACGTAGAACGAGCTGTGCCCGAACCGGCGCACGACGCGGTTCTTGCGCTCGATCCAGACGTCGTTGTTCGGCGCGGTGCCGGGCAGCGCGGCGTGGAAGAGCTGGTGGTCGCCGCGGCGGATGTCGACCGTCACGGCGAGCCGGTCGCGGCGCGCGGCGTCGACGAGCGCGGAGCCGAGCTCCCACGCCGTCGTGTTGGTGAAGGTCGTGAACTGGAGCTCCTCCTCCTGCGCGAGCAGCTCCGCCAGCTCCGGATTCATGCGCCCGACCATACGGCGACGACCGTGACCGTGCCGGGCGCCACCTCGGTGAGCCCTGCGTCGGCGACGCAGGCGGCGAGGTCGTCGCGCGCGAGGGCGGCGGCGAACCGGCGCGGCGAAGGCATGGCGACGTGCGCGGGACAACCGTCCTCCACCCACTGCTCGAAGCGGCCGCTGTCCGCCGCCATCACCGCAGCGTGGGCGATCTGCGCGAGCGTCTTCCCGGAGCTCATCGGCGCGTCCGGATTGAGCACGTAGGTCATCCCCGGCGGCGACGTCCGCGGCGCCTCGCCGAGGTCCGTGCTCATCGCCTGCAGGCGCTCGAGCAGCGGCCCGCGCTCCGAGCGCCGGCGCGGCGGCAGCGCCGCGACCGCGTCGCCGGCCAGCACGTGCGGCTCGTCGAGCACCTGCCGCCACTGGCCGTCGCTGCGGGCGCGGAGGCAGACCTTGCCGGGGCGCGGCCGCCACGCGGCGACCGCGTCGGCGAAGGCCGGCTCGCGCACGCACGCGACCGCGGCGGCGCCGGCCAGCTCGCCGGCGCGCGCGAGCTCGGTCACCGCGCCGCGCCGGACGACGAGGTACATGCGCAGCGGGTCGCTCACCGCCGCGCCAACGCCGCCCGCTCGGCGCCGGTCAGCGCCGCCAGGTCGTCAGCGGCCAGCTCGATC
Source organism: uncultured Solirubrobacteraceae bacterium (assembly GCA_963844405.1). Taxonomy (GTDB): domain Bacteria; phylum Actinomycetota; class Thermoleophilia; order Solirubrobacterales; family Solirubrobacteraceae; genus DASSUW01. The sequence continues at coordinate 96,285 of CAWJNZ010000004.1, forward strand.
TCGAGTCCGCGGCGCCCGGCGCTGACGAAGATCGTGTCGTGCTCGAACGCGGTGCCGTCGAGCAGCGTGCGGATCCGCTTGCGCTGCCCGAGCGGGCTGATGCCGCCGACGACGTAGCCGGTCGCGCGCTCCGCCGCGCGCGGGTCGGCCATGGCGGCGCGCTTGCCGAGCGCGCGCAGGTCGAGCTGCGCCGACACCGGCAGCACGCAGACGCGCAGCTCGCCGTCGACGCTCGCCAGCAGCGTCTTGAACACGCGCGCGGGGTCGAGCCCGAGCCGCTCGGCGGCCTCGAGCCCGTACGACTCGCTCGCCGCGTCGTGCTCGTACTCGAGCACGCGGTATTTGATCCCCGCGCGCTTCGCGGCGCGCGTGGCGAGGGTCTCCCGGCCGGCCATGGCGGAAGCCTCTCATCTACGATCCGCGGATGGCTATGCAATGTCCGTCGTGCGGGGGCGAGCTGATGGAGCTCGACCGCAGCGGCGTCCGCATCGACGCGTGCCGCAACTGCCGTGGCGTCTGGCTCGACCGCGGCGAGCTCGAACGCATCCTCGAGCGCGAGCGCCAGGTGGTCGGCGCCGCCGACGACGAGGACTTCATCCGCGAGATGACCGGCTCCGGGAAGGAGCCGAAGCGCGGCTACGGGTTCGACACGCACACCGCCGAGCGCATCTACAGCGACTACCGCTCCCACAAGAAGCACAAGAAGAAGCGCAAGAGCTTCCTCGACGAGCTGTTCGATTGATCAACGCCGTCCACTCGATCCTCTTCGCCCGTGACGCCGAGGCCGCGCGCGCCTTCCTCACGGACGTGCTGGAGCTCGAGTCGGTCGACGCCGGCGGCGGCTGGCTGATCTTCGCGTTGCCGCCCGCCGAGCTCGCCGTGCACCCGGCCGACGAGCCGCGGCACGAGCTCTACCTGATGACCGACGACCTCGGGGCGACGCTCGCGCAGCTGCGCGAGCGCGGCGTCGCGATCGTGTCGGAGCCGTCGGACGAGGGCTGGGGCGTGCTCGCCTCGATCGACGTGCCCGGCTTCGGGCCGGTCGGGCTCTACGAGCCACGCCACGCGGTGCCGGAACGGCGGTAGGCTCGCACGGTGGACAACCAGCGGATGATCGAGGAGCTGTCGGCGAAGGGCTTCGCGCGGAGCCCGTTCCCGGCGATCGCCGACTACGCCTTCCTCTCGGACTGCGAGACGACGGCGCTCGTCGCGCCCAGCGGCGCCGTCGAGTGGATGTGCCTGCCGCGGATGGACTCGCCGAGCGTGTTCGGCTCGATCCTCGACCGCGACGCCGGCTCGTTCCGGCTCGGCCCGGCCGGCGTGCACGTCCCGACCGCGCGCCGCTACCTGCCGGGCACGCTGGTCCTCGAGACGAGCTGGGGCACGCGCGGCGGCTGGATCATCGTCCGCGACGTCCTGCTCGTCGGCCCGTGGCACCACACGGACGATCGCTCGCAGACGCACCGTCGCGCGCCGACCGACTACGACGCCGACCATGTGCTCCTGCGCACCGTCCGCTGCGTGAACGGCGAGGTGCAGCTCTCGCTCGTGTGCGAGCCGGCCTTCGAGTACGGCCGCAAACGCCGCCGCTGGGAGTACGACGGCGCCGCCTACCACGAGGCGGTCGTCGAGTGCGGCGACACGGCGCTGCGGCTGACCACCGACCTCAACCTCGGCATCGAGGGCCCGCGCGTCACCGCGCGGCACCTGATGAAGGAGGGCCAGCAGGTCTTCTGCGCGCTGTCGTGGAGCGAGCACCCGGCGCCGCGGACCTCCGACGAGGCCTACAAGCGGCTGGTGTGGACCGCTCACCACTGGCAGCACTGGCTCGACCGCGGCCAGTTTCCCGACCACCCGTGGCGCAGCGACCTCCAGCGCAGCGCGCTCACGCTCAAGGGCCTCACCTACGCGCCCACCGGCGCCGTGATCGCCGCCGCCACCACCTCGCTGCCCGAGACGCCGGGCGGCGAGCGCAACTGGGACTACCGCTACACCTGGATCCGCGACGCCACGTTCGCGCTCTGGGGCCTCTACACGCTCGGCTTCGACTGGGAGGCCAACGACTTCTTCTACTTCGTCGCCGACTGCGCCGAGGCCGCGAAGGGCCAGCTCCAGATCATGTACGGCATCGACGGCCGGGCCGAGTTGCCCGAGCAGGTCCTCGAGCATCTCAGCGGGTACGAGAACGCGCGGCCGGTGCGGATCGGCAACGGCGCCCACGACCAGGACCAGCACGACGTTTGGGGCGCGGTGCTCGACTCCGTGTACCTCCACACGAAGTCGCGCGACAGCCTCCCCGAGCGCGTGTGGCCGCTCCTCAAGCAGCAGGTCGACGCCGCGATCGCCAACTGGCGCGACCCCGACCGCGGCATCTGGGAGGTGCGCGGCGACCCGAAGCACTTCACCTCGTCGAAGCTGATGTGCTGGGTCGCGCTCGACCGCGGCGCGCGGCTCGCCGAGCTGCGCGAGGACTGGGACCTGGCCATGCAGTGGCGCGCGGTGGCCGACGAGATCCACGCCGACATCTGCGAGCACGCGCTCGACGAGCGCGGCGTCTTCACCCAGCACTACGACACCGACGCGCTCGACGCCTCGATCCTGCTGATGCCGCTCGTGCGCTTCCTGCCGGCCGGCGACGAGCGCGTCCGCAAGACGGTGCTGGCGATCGCCGACGAGCTCACGCAGGACGGGCTCGTGCTGCGCTACAAGGTCGAGGAGACCGACGACGGGCTCGCGGGCGAGGAGGGCACCTTCACGATCTGCTCGTTCTGGCTCGTGTCGGCGCTGTGCGAGATCGGCGAGGTCGAGCGCGGCCGCGACCTGTGCGAGAAGCTGCTCCAGCACCAGAGCCCGCTCGGCCTCTACGCCGAGGAGATCGACACGCGCACGGGGCGCCACCTCGGGAACTTCCCGCAGGCCTTCACGCACCTGGCGCTGATCAACGCGGTGATGCACGTGATCCGCGCCGAGGAGGCGCAGCAGCGCGTGCTCACCCCGCAGCCGTTGCGTCCGCAGGTCGCCAGTCCGCAGCAGCCGACGTCGTCGGCGTGAGCGCCGCCGTCGAGGTCAGCCAGCTCGTCCGCGAATACAAGGGCGGTATCCGCGCCGTCGACGGGCTCGACCTCGAGGTGCGCGACGGCGAGATCTACGGCTTCCTGGGACCCAACGGGGCGGGGAAGACGACCGTGGTGCGCATCCTCACCACGCTGCTGCGGCCGACGTCGGGCAGCGCGCGGGTGGCGGGCCACGACGTGGTGGCGGACGGCGACGCGGTGCGGCGGGCGATCGGCGTCGCGCTGCAGGAGGCGGCGATCGACCCGCTGATGACGGGGCGTGAGCTGCTGCGCATGCAGGGCGCGCTGCACGGGCTGCGCGGGCCCCAGGCGCGCGATCGCGCTGTCCAGCTGCTCGACCGCGTGGGCTTGACGGAGGCCGGCGACCGCCGCGTGGGCGGCTACTCGGGCGGGATGCGGCGGCGGCTCGACCTCGCGCTCGCGCTCGTCCACCGTCCGCACGTCCTCTTCCTCGACGAGCCGACCACCGGGCTCGACCCGACGAGCCGTGCCGCGCTGTGGCGCGAGGTGCGCGCGCTGCACGAGGACGGCACGACGGTCTTCCTCACCACGCAGTACCTCGAGGAGGCCGAGCAGCTCGCCGACCGCGTCGGGATCATCAACCGCGGCAAACTCGTCGCCGAGGGGACGCCGGAGTCGCTGAAGGCGAAGGTGGGGGAGCCCACCGTGCACGTGGAGATGACCGACCCGGAGGACGCGGGGCGCGCGTGCCGGGCGCTCTCGGCGCTCGGCACCGTCGAGCGGCCGACCGAGCGCGCGCCGACCCGGATCGGCGTCCGCACGGCCGCCGGCGCGGGGGCGATCGCGCCGGTCGTCCGCGTGCTCGACGAGGCCGGCGTCGAGGTCGAGTTCGTCGAGGTCGAGTCGCCGACGCTCGACGACGTGTTCATGGCCGTCACCGGGTCGCACCTCGAGGGCGCGGCGGCGCTCGAGACGCCAGCATGACGCGCGCCGTCGCGGCGCTGGGCCGCCGCGCGCTCAGCGTGCAGTTCCGGCGCGCGCAGCTGCTCATGCCGACGTTCGTGCTGCCGCTCATGCTGCTGGCGGTCATCGCCAGCGGGACGAGCGCCGCCCAGGGGCTCCGGGGCTTCCCCGACGTGGAGTCCTACCTCGCCTTCGTCGTGCCCGGCACGATCATCCAGGGCACGATCCTGGCGGGCCTGACCGCCGGCATCGCCATGGCGTCGGACATCGAGTTCGGGTTCTTCGACCGCCTGCTCGCCGCGCCCGTGCACCGCACGAGCCTCGTGCTCGGCCGGCTGGCGGGGACGCTCGCGCTGTCGGTGCTGCAGACGACGTTCTTCCTGCTCGTCTCGCTGCTGTTCGGCGCGAGCTACCCGGGCGGCGTTCCGGGGGCGCTGGCCACGATCGTGCTGGCCGCCGTCACCGCGTGCGCGATGGGCGGGATCTCGGCTGCGATCGCGTTGCGGACCGGCTCGCTCTCGCTGCTGCAGAGCCTGTTCCCGTTCATGTTCGTGCTGCTCTTCACGGCGCCGGCGTTCTTCCCGCAGGAGCTCTTGACGCCGCTGCTGCACGAGATCTCGGTCTACAACCCGCTGACCTACATCGTCGAGGGCGTGCGCGCGCTGCTCGGCGACACCGACGAGCTCGGCAGCCCGGCGATCGGCTTCGCGACGGCCATCGGCCTCGCGGTGGCCATGACCGTGCTCGCGACGCTGGCGCTCGAGCAGCGGCTGAGGCGGCTGTGAGCGTCGCCCTCACGCTCTGGCGGCGGTCGCTGAACGAGGTGCTGCGCGTGCGCGGCGCGCTGCTGCCCGCGACCGTCGCGCCGGTCGTCTTCATGCTCGGCATCACCGGCCAGTTCGGGCAGCTGACGGGGCTCGAGGGCTTCCCGACCGACTCCTACATCTCGTGGATCGTGCCGCTGTCGTGCATCCAGGGCGCCGGGTTCGCGGGCGCGGCCACCGGCTCGAACCTGGCGCGCGACATCGAGCAGGGGTGGTTCGACCGGCTGCTGGTGTCGCCGGTGCCGCGGCCGATGCTCGTCGTGGGGCCGATCCTCGGGGCGATCACGCGCTCGCTGGTCCCGGCCACCGTCGTGCTGATCGTCGGGCTCCTGATCGGCGCCGAGCTCACCGGCGGCGTGGTGGGCCTGCTGGCGCTCTACGTCGCGTGCGCGTCGTTCTGCGCCTGCGCGGCGCTGTGGGGGATCTTCATGGCCGTCACGTTCCGCACGCAGCAGGCGGGGCCGCTGATGCAGCAGGGCGTCTTCCTCGCCGTCTTCCTCTCGACGGCGTACACGCCCGAGGTGCTGCTGCAGGGCTGGCTCGCCGAGGTCGCGCCGTACAACCCGATCACCTACGTCCTGGAGATGGCACGCCAGGCGACGGTCGTAGGCCTGGAGCCGAGCCTCGAGCACACCCTGCCGGGGCTGGCGGCGCTCGCCGGGATGGCGGCGGTGCTGGGGACGCTGGCCATGCTGGGCCTGCGCCGCATGGGTCACTAGGGGAATTGAAGCGGGGGCCCGCCCGACCGACGGAGAACGTGTCGAGCGTCCGCCGGTCGGGCACCCCTAACGCGTCGCGCGCCGGGCTCGCACCCGGTCGCCGCGCGGCCCGGCCATCCGCTGCGTCAGCTCGCGGGTGCCGACCTCCCGCGCCCCGAGCGCGACGGCGCGCTCGCGCAGGTGCGGCGGGAGGTCGTAGTGGTCGCCCTGGAAGCGGTGGCGGGGGATGCCGAGCCGGGCGGCGAAGGCGTGCAGCTCGTCGAAGCCGTCGTCGGAGACGAGGTGGCACCAGTGCCGCCACGGCAGCCGGGTGTTCGGGTATTCGCGAAGCTCGTCGACCAGGATCAGAGCGGCCCCCTCCGCCACGGCCCGGTGATCGCGCACGTCATGCCCTCGCCGGCGTGCTGGGCGGGGGTGCCGGTCGAGTCGCCGTAGATGTTCACGAAGACCGTGTCGCCGTCGGGGCTGAAGCAGACGCCGGCGAGCTCGGCCTGGTTGTAGATGTTCGCCGCGAAGGGGAAGGCGCGGCCGCTGGGGGAGATGCCGATGATGCGGTTGGGGTTGTCGGCGTCGGCGTCGGACGCGTCGTCCTCGCACACCATCAGGCCGCCGCGGGGGGTGACCGTGAGGTTGTCCGGCGAGTCCATGACCTCGCCGCCGGGCGACTCGTAGACGAGGACCAGCTTGCGCGAGCGCACGCGGTACTCCCACACCTGGCCGTAGCCCTCGCGGTAGCCGTCGGTGTTCTCGTCGCCGCTCTTGGCGTCGCCGCCGCTGGTGGAGACGAAGAAGACGCTGCCGTCGGCGTACCAGCAGCCCTCGAGCCGGTTGAACAAGGCCGCCCCGGCGCGCCGGCCCTGCTGGAAGGTGCCGCGCGGGTCGTCCTCGTTGTCGTACTCGGGGTCGGGCTCGTCGATGTCGATCCAGCGCACCGGGAGCTTGCGGCCGGGCCGCTGGTCCTCGCGGGCGTCGTACCGCGGGCTGCCTTTGATGCCGAGGATCTGCAGCCGGCCGCCGGCCGCGAGGCGGCGCGGGTTGTTCGGGATGAAGCGGTAGAAGCCGGCGCCGCGGCCGCTGCCGGGGTCCTCGGTCTCGTAGACGATGCCGGTGCGGTGGTCGGTCGCCGCCGCCTCGTGGCTGAACCGGCCCATGGCGCGCAGCGGCTGGCTGTGGGGCGAGTCGTCCGGCCCGCGCCTGACGGGGACCTCGAACAGGTAGCCGTGGCGCTGGCTGAAGCCGCGCGCCGGGCCGGCGATCGTCTCCTCGCCGGTCAGCCACCCGCGGCGGTGGCGGGTGAAGCCGCCGGCGCAGTTGATGGTCGTGCCGTCGAGCGAGATGAAGCTGCGGACCAGGCGGCGCGTCTCCGGGTCGTAGTCGAGCGTGGTCGTGCCGCCGCCGGCCAGCGGGTCGTAGGCGCCGGGCCGCGTGGGCAGGCTGGCGGCCGGCGGGACGTTGCGGTCCTCGTGGTTGCGGATCAGCCGGACGGTGCCGCGCGGGCCCTTGAAGGCGGCCATGCCGTCGAGCGCGAGCGGCGTCGGCGTGCCGTCGGAGAGCGGCGATCCGATGTCGCCGAAGGTGACGTACGAGAAGCCGCGGGGGAGGGCGAGGACCTGGCGGCCGCGCTGGTCGGCCTTCGCGATGAGCCTGCCGTAGCCCCTGGCGCGGGCCGTGAAGTCGGCGAGCGCCTGCCGCTTGGCGAGGCGCGTCAGCGCCTCCGATCCCACCACCGTGCCTGAGGCCACCGCTGCACTGCGGGCCAGGAACGCCCGCCGATCCATGGCTGTCACTCGGTCCTCCCTCGGCGTGAACGTCGTGATTTCTACCCGACGGCCTCAAGAAGCACCGCTCCGCGGCCGAAATTCGCACCAGGCATGTCGATCCTGCGCCGCATCCTCGGCGGCCGCCCCGCGCCGCCACCGCCACCGTCCGCCCCGCCGCCGGCGCCGGCGCCGCCGGGCGACGTGCTCACGCTCGCGGGCGGCGGCCTGGACGCCGACCTGTCCGGCGAGCTCGAGGTCACGATCACCGTCGGCGGGCGGACCTACGCCGCGGCCACGACCCGCCGCGGCGCCGCCGAGTTCGCGCTCCACGACTTCCGCGAGGTCGTCCCCGAGCCCGAACCCGCCCCCGAGTCAACCCCCGTTGTCGCCGCCGACGAGCCCGCCCCGGTCGAACCGGTCATCGCCGCCGCCCCCGAATCGGTCGCAGTCGCGGTCGCCGAGGCCCCCGCCGTCGTCGTCGCCCCGCCCGACCCCGACGAGATCGCGGTCGTGCGCCTGCCGCTCACCGACGCCGAAGGCACGGTCGTCGGGTACGAGCTGATCGTCGCCGACGGCGACGCCGGCGCCCGCGCGACCGCCGCCCTGCTGCTCGACGCGTTCGGCGACGTCGGGCTCGAGAAGCTCGCCGGCCGCCACGCGGCGTGGGTGCCGATGACCCCGGAGTTCCTGCTCGAGGTCGGCACGCCGCCGGTACGCCCCGACCGGGTCGTCCTCCAGCTCGCCGCCGCCGACGCCTCCGACGCGATGCTCGCCGCGCTCCAGCGCCTCCAGTTCGCCGGCTACACCGTCGCCGTCGACGGCTACGACCCCAAGCTGGCGGGCGTGGCCAAGCTCGTCCGCTTCCCCGTCGCCGGCCGCAACGACGAGGAGCTCGCCGCGGCCGTCGCCGAGCCCAAGCGGCGCGGAGTCGAGCTCGTCGCCACCGGCGTCGCCACCCACGCGGAGCTCGCCCGCTGCCGGCAGCTCGGATTCACCGTCTTCCAGGGCGAGTTCTTCGCCGCGCCCGACCCCACGCGCCAGCGCCGGGTCGGCACCGGCGGCATCGCCTCGCTCGCCGCCCTCGCCGAGGTCGCCAAGCCGGACGCCACCTTCGAGGACCTCGAGGAGGCGATCGCCACCGACGTCGGCCTCTCGCTCAAGCTCCTGCGCTACGTCAACAGCGCGTTCTTCGCGCTCCCGCGCACCGTCGAGACCGTCCGCGAGGCGCTCACCCTGCTCGGCACCGCCACCGTCCGCCGCTGGGCGACCGTGATGGCGCTCGTCGCCGCCACCGACGCCCCCGAGGAGCTCGTCGAGCTCGCCCTCCAGCGCGCCCGCATGTGCGAGGTGCTCGGCGGCAACCGCGCGCTCGACGCCTCCGACGGCCACTTCACCGTCGGCCTGTTCTCCGTCGCCGACGCCCTGCTCGACACCCCGATGGAGGACGTCCTCGAGACGCTGCCGTTCTCCGACGAGATCCGCGCCGCGCTGCTGCGCCGCGAGGGTCCGAAGGGCGAGCTGCTCAACACCGTCGTCGCCTACGAGCAGGGCGAGTTCCCCAGCGTCTCCGACGCCGAGGTCTCGCCGGCCCAGGCCTACGGCGAGGCGGTCCAGTACGCGGGCGACGCCGTCCGCGCCGCCGCCTAGCCTGGATCCAGGCCTAGCTGCCGCGCGTCCGCCGCAGCATCCGCGCGATCGAGCTCGCGACGTAGAAGGTCGACACGGCGAGGAACGCGCCCCCGAGGATCGCGCGGATCTGGTCCTCCGAGAGCGGCGTGCGCTTGGCGGCGGTCGGCGCCACGCGATTGGCGATCGCGCCGCGCCAGGTCGGCAGGGCCTGCTGGCCGAGCTCTGTGGCGTTGGTCATGAGCCGGGGTTACCCGGCGGCCAGCTCCGGCACCCGCGCCTCGACGCGCCCGAGGCCGGGCCGCGCGAGGTAGAAGCCCTGACCGCAGCCGATGGCCAGGTCCATCAGGCAGGAGAGCTCGTTCTCGGACTCGATGCCCTCGGAGACGACGATGGCGCCGACGTCGCGGGCGAAGGCGACGATCGCCGACGCGAGCGACTGCCGCACCGGGTCCTCGTCGATCCCGCAAACCAGCGAGCGGTCGAGCTTGAGGATCTCCGGGTTCACCCGCGTCACGTGCCGGAAGGAGGCGAAGCCGGAGCCGACGTCGTCGACCGCGACGCGCACGCCGTGGCCGCGCAGGCGCTCGAGCGCCTCGCCGAGCAGCCCGTAGTCCTCGACCGCCTGGTGCTCGGTGAGCTCGACCACGAGCGGCCGGTCACCGTGGTCCCCGCGCGCGATCAGGCTCTCCAGCTCGCCGTCGGCGAGCAGCGCGGGGGAGACGTTGAGCGCGAGGTACATGCCCCGGGGGAGACGCTCCTGGTTGCCCAGCGCGAGCGCGACGATCGCGAGCTCCAGCTCGACGCCGAGGCCGAGCGCGTGCGCGTCGAGGAACGTCTCCTCGGTCGGCATGCGCTCGCCGCGCTCGTCGCTGAAGCGTGCGAGCGCCTCGGCGCCGACCACCTTCCGGCTGTCCAGGTCGACGATCGGCTGCAGCGCGATGTTGAGCCCATCGCCGTCCGCCAGGCGGGCGATGCGCGCCTCGGCGGCCTCGCGGCGGCGGCGGTCGAGGCTGACCATCTCGTCCTCCCGCCGCGCGCGCTCGCGCTCGCGCTCGAGCCCGCGGCCGAGCTCATGCTGGAGGTCGCGGAGGCGGTCGGCGACGGCGATGAAGCCGATCACGAGCCCGACCGCCGGGATGGCGAACTGGCCGGCGCGCAGCGTCAGGCTGGCCCACCAGGCGCCGGCGTAGGGCTCCGAGGCGAAGAGGTAGGCGAGCGCGTCGAGGCCGGACAGGAGCATGAGGGCGACCACGCAGACCTCGCCCCAGGTGGGGGCGCCGCCCGCTCGCTGCCACCACGCGACGGCGACCGCCAGCAGACCGGCGGCGAGCACGCCGACCAGCGTGCGCAGCCCGGCGTTGTAGCTGCCGTCCGCGCCCGCGAGGTCGCCGAACGGCGCGTCGGCGAGCGACGTGTAGGCGAGCAGGGCGACGCCCGCGGCGCAGAACGCGAGCAGCTCGCGCGGCCGGGCGCGGACGTTGGCGAGCGCGAGCGCGCCGGCAACGAGGAGCGCCACATGCCAGACCACGTAGCGGGCGGCGCCGCTGTCGACGCCCCGTGCCACCGGCCCGTCGCCCGTGAGGATGGTCGGCTGGGCGAAGAGGCTGAGCAGGAGGCCGGCGAAGGCGACGGTGACGCCGGCGGCGATCCAGCGCAGCCGGCAATCGTCCACGGCGCGCGCCGACGCGTGCATGAGATGGCCCACCAGAGCGGCGCAGACGCAGCCCACGGCGAGGGCCGCGGGAACCGCCGCGGTGGGCCTCGCACCGCCGCCCGCGCTGAGCGCGACGACGCCCGCGGCGACCGCCGTGACGGCGCACGCAGCGAGCATCCGGACGTTGACGCTCACTGGTGCACGAACGCTCAGCAAAGGCGACATAGTGTCAGTAGTGCCAGGCTGTTCATGGTCTCAAACCCGGTAATTCGGCACGAAGCGCTAGCCTGGCCGGCGGGGATGGCGACGCTCACGGATAGCAGGACCACCGATCCGGCGTTCGTCGTCGAGCGCTTTGCCGCGTCCGGCGACCGTCTGGAGATCGCCGGGCACTGGCGAAACGTACGCGGACGGCGCTTCGTGCGGCCGGTCCTGTGGCTGCACCGGGGCGAGTCGCGACGCCGGCTCGTGGCCGTGCTCGACCACAAGCCCTGGGCCGCCGACGACGGCCAGCCGTGGATCGCCGCCTTCAAGTGGGACGGCGGGAAGCTCGACGCCGAGCGCGCCGAGCTGGAGGTCGGCACCGAGCTCGTCGTCGAGCTGCCGGTGGCGGGCGGGTCCGCCGGGAAGCCGCGGCCGGCGAAGCCGCGCGTGCCGACCGAGCTCGAGCGCGTCCGCGAGCAGCTGCTGAGCGCCACCAAGGAGCGCCGCGAGCTGCAGAGCGCTTTGGACGCGGCACGTACCCGTGCCGACGAGCTCACCCGTGTGCGCACCGAGCGCGACCGCGCGCTCGAGGAGGCCCGCCGAGCGCGCGAGGACGGCGAGCGGCTGGTCAACGACGAGTACCGCCAGCGCGAGCGAGCGCTCGAGGTCGCCGAGCAGGCCACCGCCCGAGCCCGCGAGGCCGACGAGGCTCGCGCCCTGGCCGAGCGCCAGATCAACGCCGCCCGCGCCGCGCACGCGGAGCTCGAGCGAGAGCTTGCCGCCGCGCGCGAGCAGTTCGCCGCCCACGACGCGGTCGTCGCCGACCTCCGAACCGAGCTCGAGGCCGCCCGCGAGGCCCGCGGGGCCGACGACGCGGTCGTCGCCGAGCTCGAGGCCGCGCGGGAGCAGGTCGCCGCGCACGAGGCGGTCGTCGCCGGCCTCCGAACCGAGCTCGAGGCCCGCGGGTCCGACGACTCGGTCGTGGCCGAGCTCGAGGCCGCGCGCGAGCAGCTCGCCGCTCACGACGCGCTCGTCGCCGGCCTCCGCGCCGAGCTGGCCGCCAAGGGCGATCCCGAGCGGCTCGAGCGTGAGCTGGCGGGGGCGTGGGGCGAGCGCGATCAGCTCGCCGGCGAGCTCGCCGCGGCGCGCGCCGGTCGCGAGCGGGTCGAGGCCGAGCTCAAGGAGGCGCGCGCCGACCGCAAGCGGCTCGAGCGCGAGCTGGCCTCGGAGCGCGAGCGCCTCGAGCGGCGGCGGCCGCGGCTCGCGACCCGCCGCACCGAGGAGAGCCGGCTGGCGACGCCGTCAGGCGGGCACGCGCTGTGGGCCGTCCGCCTCGTCGCGCTCGCGTTCGTCGCCGTCCTGCTCGGCGCGATCGCCTTCCTCCTGACCGGTCTGCTCTAGGAGCCGCGCTTGCTGCGCCGCGCCAGGTTCTCCTGGCGCTCGGCCGCCGCCTGCGCGATCGCGAAGGCGATGAGCCCCGTGGCCAGCGCGGGGAAGATCACGCCGAACACCGCGATCAGGGCGAGCGAGGCCTTCCACGCATCGCTGAGGGCGATCAGGTCCATGGGCGGCAAGTCTACCCGCGGGCAGCCTCACCCGCGGCCGTGGATGGCCAGCACCGCGTCGAGCGTGTCGGCCTCGCTCGCCGGCTTGTCCGGCCGGTGCCGCAGCACGCGCGCGAACCGCAACGTCACGCCGCCCGGATAGCGCGTGCTGGCCTGCACGCCGTCGAACGCGATCTCGACCACCAGCTCCGGCCGGACGTGCACGACGTGGCCCTCGCGCGCGATCTCCAGCCCCAGCAGGTGCTCGGTCTGCCACGTCAGCATCGCGTCGGTCAGCCCCTTGAAGGTCTTGCCGAGCATCACGAAGTCGGCGCCCCGCCGCGCGCCCAGGTGCAGGTTGCTGAGGAAGCCGCGACGCCGTCCGTGGCCCCACTCGACCGCGAGCACCACGAGATCGAGGGTGTGCCGCGGCTTGACCTTGAGCCAGCCGGCCCCACGGCGCCCAGCTGCGTAGGGCGCCTCGAGCGACTTGACGATCACGCCCTCGTGTCCGCGCGCCATCGCCTCGTCGAGCACGGCCTGTGCCGCCGCGCCGTCGGCCGCCAGCACCCGCGGGATCCGGCTCTCCTCGGGCACGAGCTCGGCCAGTGCCTCGAAGCGCTCCGAGCCCGGCCGGTCGATGAGGTCCTCGCCGCCCGCATGCAGCACGTCGAAGAACTGCGCCGTGAGCCGGCCCCGGCCGACGCTGCTGGCCGTGACCTGGAAGGGCTCCGGCCGGCCGTCGGCCCGCAGCGCCAGCGCCTCGCCGTCGAGCACCGCCGCGTCCGTCGGCAGGGCGAGCGCCGCCTCGACGACCTCGGGCACGCGCGCCGTGATGTCGTCGAGCGTGCGGGTGAAGACGCGCACCTCGTCGCCGAGCCGATGCACCTGCACGCGCACGCCGTCGAGCTTGAACTCGACCGCCGCAGGGCTGATCCGCGCCAGCGCCGCCTCCAGATCGTCGCCCGGCGAGGCGAGCATCGGCTGCACGGGCCGCAGCACCTCCAACCCGACCGCGCGCAGCCCGGCCGCGCCCTCGCTCAAGGCGGTCGCCGCCACCGCGCCGAGGTCGCCGCGCAGCATGACCGCGCGCCGGACGTCGGCGCGCGGCAGCTCGGCGGCCTTGGCCACCGCGTCGGTCATCACCCCGGCCAGCGCCCCCTGGCCGATGTCGCCGAGCAGCAGCGCCGTGAGGAAGCCCTGCTCCTCGGGCGTGGCGCGCGCGAGGAGGTCCCGCACCGCGTCGCGCCGCGCCGTCTGCGAGCCGGTGCCGCTCAGCCCGCCGATGCGGGTGAACACGGACTCGACCTCGCCGACGGTCAGCGACGGCTCGGCCGCCGCCGGCGGCCGGTCGCGGAGCGCCGCCCAGCCGACGCCGATCTGCCGCTGGGTGAGCTCACCCGACAACCACGCGACCGCGGCGACGGTCTCCTCCGGCCGCACGCGCCGCAGCAGCTCGGCGAGCACGGCGACCTTGCCGCCGCGCGCCGAGGTGGCGCGCACGGCGGTCGAGGCGTCGACGAGCTCGCGCAGCAGCATCAGTGCAGCAGCCGTCCCTCCATGCCGCCGGCCACCGTGATCATCTGGCCGGTGACGTGGCCGGCGGCGTGCGGCGAGCAGAGGAAGGCGATGCTGCGCGCGACGTCCTCGGCGCTTGCCACCTTGCGCAGCGGCATCGTCGCCGTCACGCGCGCGACCGCCTCGTCGCTGAACATGCCCTCGGTCATCGGCGTCACCGTCCAGCCCGGCGCGACCGCGTTCACGCGCGCCAGCGGCGCGCTCCGCACGATCTCGTTCTTGAGCGAGAGCAGCAGCCCGTGGGAGACGGCCGCCTTGGCCGCCGCGTAGTCGACGTGGCCGGCCTCGCCGAACAGCCCCGCGGTGGAGGTGACGAACACCAGCGACCCGGCGGCGCTCGCCTCGACGTGCCGCAGGTAAGACCGCGCGGTGAGGAACGTGGCGGTGAGGTTCGCGTCGAGCGTCGACCGCCAGCGCTCGAGGCTCATCCGCGTGATCGGGACGTCCTCCGGCTCCCACGTCCCGGCGTTGGCCACGCAGGCGTCGAGCCGGCCGAGCGCCTCGACCGCGGCGGGGACGAGCGCGTCAGCCGCCGCCTCGTCGCGCAGGTCCGCCTGCAGCGCGACGCCGCCGATCTGGGCCGCCAGCGCCTCCGCCGCCGCCCTGTTCGAGTGGTAATGCACGCCGACCCGCGCGCCCTCCGCGGCCAGCGCCCGCGCCGTCGCCGCCCCGATGCCGCCGGAGGCGCCGGTGACGAGGACCGCGCTGTTTTCGAGTCCGAGCTCCATGGCCGGGAACTCTGGCGCACCGGCCGGAGTAAGAGGGGCGTGACCCCCGGATTCGCACTGCTCCCGCTCCGCCTCTTCCTCGGCATCACCTTCGCCTACGCCGGCGTGCACAAGCTGACCGACGCCGGTTTCCTGACCGCGGGGTCGGAGACCTACATCGGCACCCAGCTCGAGGCGTTCGCCGAGGGCACGCCGGGCGGTCTGCTGCTCGAGACGTTCGCGGTCCCACAGCCGGTGGTCGCCGGCATCGGCGTCGCGCTCGCCGAGGTCGCCATCGGCCTGCTCGCGATCGCCGGACGGTTCACGCGCGCCACGGCGGCCGCCGGCCTCGGCCTCAGCCTCGTGCTGTTCCTGACCGCCAGCTGGCACACGCGGCCCTACTTCCTCGGCTCCGACATCGTGTTCGCCTTCGCGTGGCTGCCGTTCGCACTGGCCGGCGCGGCCGGGCAGCCCGCGCTCGATCACCGGCGCCACCGCGCCGTGCGGGTGCGGCGGCGCGGGCGCTTGCTCGTGCCGGACGTCGGACAGCCGCTGACGCGCCGCGCTGCGCTCCTGCAGGCGCTCGGCTTCACGGCCGCCGCCACCGGCGCGATCGCCGGCGTCTCGCTGCTGCTGCGCGGCGCCGCTCCCGCGCGCGCCGTGGCTCCCAGGGCGCTCGCCGAATCGTCCGCCGTGGCGGCCGGCGACGCGCTCGCCGTCACCGTCGACGGCGGGCCCGCACTCCTCATCCGCTCGCCCGAGGGGGCGCTCGCCGCCTACTCCGCGGTCTGCACCCACGCCGGCTGCGACGTCGAGTGGCGCGACGGCGAGATCCGCTGCCCGTGTCACCACGCGCGCTTCGACCCGGCGACCGGCGAGCCGACGAAGGGGCCCGCGAGGCTGCCCCTCACCGCGCTGGAGGTGACCGAGCGGGACGGCAAGATCGTGCTGGGCTGACGCCGGCTTGACCGCATTGTGGAATTGTGGAACAATCACCCGCGATGCCCACCGCACGCCTCCAAGTCCTCCTCGCCGCCCTCTGCTTCGCCACCACCGGCACCGCCCAGGCGCTCGGCCCGTCGGGCACCGACCCGGTCGGCGTGGGCGCCGCCCGCATCCTCGTCGGCGGTGTCCTGCTCGTCGTCGTGGCGCTCGCCGTCCCCGGCGCCTTCCGCGGCCGCTGGGCGCCCGGGCCGGTGCTCGCCGCGGCGGCGGCCGTCGCCTCCTACCAGCTCGCCTTCTTCGCCGCCGTCGCCGACACCGGGGTGGCGGTCGGCACGATCGTCGCGCTCGGCTCGGCGCCCACCCTCGCCGGCCTCTTCGAGTGGCTGCTCGACCGCCGCGTGCCCGAGCCCCGCTGGGCGCTCGCGACCGCGCTGGCGTGCGCGGGTGTGGCGCTGCTCGCGCTCTCCGGCGGCGAGGCGAGCGTGTCGGCGCCCGGCATCGCCCTCGCCGTGGTGGCGGGCGCGTCGTACGCGGTCTACACGCTCGCGGCCAAGCGGCTCCTGAACCACGGTCACGCGCCCGAGGCCGTGATGGCCGTGGCCTTCGGGATCGGCGCCGCGATCCTCCTGCCGGCGCTCGTGCTCAGCTCGCCCGGCTGGCTCCTGCACGCGGACGGGCTCGTGCTCGCCCTCTTCCTCGGCGTCGTGCCCACCGCGCTCGCCTACGTCCTGTTCGCCCGCGGCCTGCGCCGGCTCACCGCCTCCGAGACCGCCACGCTCACCCTCGCCGAGCCATTGACGGCCGGCGTGCTGGGCGCCGTCGTGCTCGCCGAGCCGCTGACCGCGGCGTCCGCGGCCGGCTCCGGGCTCGTGCTGGGCGGGCTGCTCGCGCTCGGTCTTCGGCTGCCCGCGCTTGCATCCCCCGAGCGGGCCACGGCATGATCTGCTGAATGGCGGCAACACGGCAGCTCCAGCGCACGTCGACCGTCGACGCCCTGGCCGGCGCCCTCCGGCGCGAGATCCTCGACGGCGAGCTCCCCGCCGGCTCGTGGCTGCGCGAGCGCGAGCTGTGCGAGAGCTACGGCGTCGCCCGCCACTCGCTGCGCGCCGCGCTCCGAGCCCTGGCGGCGGAGGGCCTCGTGCGGATCGAACCGCACCGCGGCGCCCACGTCGCCCAGCTGAGCGCCGACGACGTCCGCTGGCTGTACGAGCTGCGCGCCGCGCTCGAGCTCGAGGCGGCGCACCTGGCGCTCGAGCGCAACGGCGGCAAGCTCCCCGCGGAGGTCCACGCCGCGCTCGCGCGCCTGCAGGCCGCCTGCGAGGGCGACTCGTGGGGCGCCGTCAACGAGGCGCACGCCGACCTCCACGGAGCGATCGTCGCCGCCGCCCGCAGCCCGCGCATCGCCGCCGCCCACGCCGCGCTCAGCGGCGAGATGCGGCTCTTCCTGCTCGCCCTCAAGCCCTACATCCCGGCGGCCGAGCTCGCCGCCGACCACACCGCCCTGGTCGAGCGGCTGGAGCGCGAGGGCCCGGCCGTGCTCCGCCGGCATCTGCACGACGCAGCGGCGAGGCTGGTGGGCCGATGACCGATCCGCGGCTCGAGCAGTACAAGCCCGCGCTGGTCTACGACCCGCAGGAGGCGTACCGCGCGATGTCGGCCGCCTCGATCAGCGACAACCCGGACAACGCCCTCAAGCGCGAGAACGGCGCCATCGTCTCGCGCGCGGGCTCGGGCCTCTCGCTCGAGCTCCTGAGCGCGTACGACGTCAAGGACGGCGACCGCATCGACGAGGCCGGCGACTACCTGACCGCCTCTCGCCGCTTCCAGCGCAACCCGGCCTACCACGAGCGCGTCTACGGACGCGTCAAGGAGGACGGCGGGCGCACGTGGCTGCAGTACTGGCTCTGGTGCTACTACAACCCCAAGCACCTGCTCGGCTGGGGGCGCCACGAGGGCGACTGGGAGGTCGTCCAGGTCGGGCTCGACGGCGACACGCCCGACGTCCTGACGTACTCCCAGCACGCGAACGCCGAGGCGCGCGACTGGGACAAAGCGCGTCATCAGGGCGACCATCCGATCGTCTACGTCGCGCCGCTCTCGCACGCCTGCTACTTCGAGCCGGGCGCGCACGCGTACATCTTCGGGATCGACAACCCCGACGACTCGCTCGCGCCGGTCCTGCCCGCGATCGAGCCGATCGGCAACTGGGCGCGCTGGACCGGCCGCTGGGGCGCCTCGCGCGGGGTGGTGGGCGGCAAGTTCGGCGGCCGCAGCCCGGCGAGCCCGGGTCGGCAGGGAGCCAAGTGGGACAAACCGGCGACCTGGCACTCGCGGTCCAAGGCGGCCACGCCGCTGCGGCAGACCGGCCGCCTCGTCCCGAAGGCCGGCGCGCTCACCTACCCGAAGCTCGAGCGGGTCGAGGCCCGGCGCGACGGCGACCGCGTGGTCGTCGACTACGCGCTCGATCCCGCGCCGCAGCGGCGGGCCACGCGGCTGCTGGTGACCCTGCACCGCGCCGAGCAGGACGAGCTGGTGCTGGCCAGCTGTCCCGAGCAGGTGTCCGAGCGGGTCGGGAGCGTCGACGTTCCGGTGCCCGCCGGCGTCGAAGGCGACCTGATCGTCCGGGCCTCGGCGTATAACACACTGCGCCAGCGCAGCGACCCGCTCCAGGCCGCGGTGCAGTAAGGGGGACCCGGCCGGGCGGAGTGCCTTTCGCAAGGCCGCCCGCCCGGCCGAGAGGAGGAGGGAGACGTCCCGGGGGATGGACGCTCACTTCTTTGACTCCCCGTCACCAGGCGTGGGTAACCGCCGAAGGTCAGCGTCGGGACGTATTCCTGCTTTCCGGTCATCAGCATGACCGAGATCCCGCTGGCGCCATCCGACTGGCCCTCTTGCGATCCTTTGGGGGCCGAGCACAGGGGGAAAGTGAATGACGCGCAGATTCGAAGTCGGGCCCATCCTCGTCGCGCTGGGAGCGCTGCTGCTGCTGGTGAGCCTGTTCCTGGAGTGGTACGGGCCGCTCAACGCGTGGGAGGCGTTCGAGGTGGTCGACGTGCTGCTCGCCGCGCTCGCCGTGGCGGCGCTCGTCGTGGCCGCCGGGCAGCTCGTGCCGGGCCTCGACGTCGGCGACCGCCGCTGGCTGCCGGCGATCGTCGCGGCGATGGCGGTGCTGGTGGCCGCGGAGCTCGTGGACCCGCCGCCCGCAGCCGGCACCGAGTCGCTCGAGCAGGGCGCGTGGATGGCCTTCGCGGCCGCGCTGGTCATGCTCGCCGGCGCGATCCTGACGGTCGGCCGCATCTCCTTCGCGATCGCCGTCGAGGGGCGCGAGCTGCGCGAGCGCGTCGCCGTGCTCGACCACCGGCAGGACACGACGGAGACCGCCGCCGTGCCGGTCGACGACGAGCCGCCTCCGGAGCGGTCGAAGCGCCTGCTGGACGACGACCGCGGGTCGAGCCGACGGGGCAAGACCGTCGAGGACGCCGGGGACGGCGACACGGCCGCGAGACGAGCGGAGGGCTGATGCCCGAGGTCGGCGAGGTCGCCTTCGAGCTCGAGCGCTTCCGCTGGAGCGAGCCGGGACGGCTGGAGGTCGTCGGCCGCTGGAGCGGGCTCGAGGGCCGGCGCCTCGGCCGGCCGGTGCTGACCGTCGTGGCCGGAGGTCGCCGCCGCCGGCTGACGGCGCTGCCCGGCGGGCAGCTCAGCGGGGCTGAGTGGCGGGCCACCTTCGCGTGCGACGAGGATCCCGCCGCCATCAGCGAGGCGGTGCTCGAGATCGGCCGGCGCCTGGTGGTCGAGCTGCCGCCGCCGCGCCGCCGGCGCGCCACGGCGGCCGACCAGTCGCTCGAGCGCCTGCACGAGGAGCGTCTGCGGCGCGAGCAGGTCGAGGCGACGCTCGCCGAGCGCGACGCCGAGCTCGTGAGCCTGCGCGAGGAGGCGGACGCCGCGCTCGCCGAGCGCGAGGCGGAGGTCGACACGCTGCGCGCCGAGGGCGAGCGGCTGACGGGCGAGCTCGAGGAGGTCCGGGCGGCGCTCGCCGCCGCCGAGGAGGAGCGCGAGCGACTGGCCGCGGAGCTCGAGCGCATCGGCGCCGACCTCGCGATCCGCGACGAGGAACTGAGCGCCGCCCGTGAGGACGTCCGGCGGGCGAGCACCGAGGCCGAGGAGCGGCTGGCCGCCGAGCGCGCCGCCGCCACCGACGTGCGCGAGAAGCTCGCGACCGCGCGCGAGGAGGCCGAGAGCACGATCACCGCCGAGGCGGGCGAGACCGAGCGGCTGCGGGCCGAGCTCCAGGCCGCGCGCGAGGAGACCGAGCGCGCGCTCGCGGCCGAGCGCGCCGAGACGGCGCGGCTGCGCGAGGAGCTGGCCGCCCAGTCGAGCGCGGGCAACGGCGGCGAGGCGGAGGCCGCGGCCAAGCGCATGTACGAGCGGATCGCGCGCGAGCTCGAGCACGAGCGCGCCGCCGCCCGCCACCTGCGCCGCGAGCTCGACGCGGTGCAGGCCCAGACGGCCGAGCACCGCCGCGAGGCGTCCGCGGCGGCAGCCAACGGCGTGACCGAGGACGTGCCGGCGCTGACGCCGGCCGCCCGGCACGCCTCCCGGCGGTCCGAGGCCGTCCGCGCCCACGCGCATCAGCGCGCCGAGGCCGCTCGGGCGGCCGCCGCCCAGCGCGCCCCGCACGCGCACCGCTCGGGCGCGATGGTGTGGGCGATACGGATCTCCGCCCTGGTCTTCGTGCTGGCGCTCCTGGTCGCCGGCCTGCTCATCGTGAGCTGGGTCACCTGAGGCTGCGCCGCGCCATCGTGCCGGCCACCGGCGACGAGGCCGCTCATCATCCGGCCGCGGGCGACGAGACCGCTCATCATCCGGCCGCGGGGGACGAGGCCGCGGCCACCCGGGACGAGGCCGCTCGTCGTCGGCCCGCCCACGCGACCCTCCGGCGCGCGCTCGTGCCGCTCGCGCTGGCGGTCGCCACCGTCTCGCTCCTGCTGCCGTGGGCGCTCGCCTTCGATCCGCAGGCGTGGGTGGTGTGGGGTCGCGACGCCAGCCGGCTCGCGCTCGACACCAGCGGGGGGCCGTCGTGGAAGCCGCTGCCGGTGGTGGTTACGACGCCGCTGGCGCTGACCGGCGACCCGGCGCCGGCGCTCTGGCTCGTCGTCGCCCGGGCGGGCGGGCTGCTCGCGCTGGCCGGCGCTTGGGCGCTGGCGGCTCGGCTCGGGGGCTTGGTCGCGGGGGCGGCGGCCGCCGCGGTCATGGCGCTGAGCCCGTGGTGGATGTTCAACACGGCGCTCGGCAACTCGGAGGGCCTGCTCGCCGCCTCGGCGCTGTGGGCGGTGGTGGCGCACCTCGACGGCCGCCGCCGTCTCGCCCTCGCGCTCGGCACCGCGGCCGCGCTCCTGCGACCGGAGGTGTGGCCGTTCCTCGGCCTCTACGGGCTGTGGCTGTGGCGCCGCGACCCCTCCTCGCGCCCGGCCGTCGCCGCCGCGGGCGCCGTCGTGCCGCTGCTCTGGCTCGGCCCGGACGTGCTGGGGATCGGCGGCGCCCTCAGCGCCTCGCGCGCCGCCCGCGGCGAGCCGAGCCTCGGCAGCGCCGCGCTCGAGGACGTGCCGGGTCTGGCGGTGCTCGCCGACGCCGTGGTGCTGCTGACGGTGCCGGCGTCGCTCGGCGCCGCGGCCGCCACGATCGCGGGCCCCCGGCTCGCCCCCTCCTCGGGGGCGGTCGCCCACCGACACCTCGCGCGCGTGCTGGCGGCCGCCGCGCTCGCCTGGATCGCCATCGTCGCGGTCATGGCCCAGGCCGGTTATGCGGGCAACCCGCGCTATCTCGTCGCCGCCATGGCCTTCGGATGCGTCCTGGCGGGCGCCGGCGTCGCCCTCCTCGCGCGGACGTGGCGCGTCGTCGCGGCCGCCGTGCTCGTCGTCGCCGTCGCGGCCATCACGCTCGACGACCTCGTCGACCAGGCCGGCGACGTCGGCGCGCGCGCCGACCGCCGCGAGGCGCTGCCCGCTCTCGTCACCGCCGCCGGCGGCCGCGACGCCGTCGTGGACTGCGCGCCGGTCCGCACGGCGCCCGACGTCCGGCCGCTCGTCGCCTGGGAGCTCGACATCTCGATGCGCGGCATCGATCGCCCGCCACGGCCGCCGGTCGCGCTCATCCGCTGGCGGCCGCACGGCGGCGGGCCGGTCGAGCCGCCGCTCCCGCCCGGCGGGCTCGAGCTGCTGGGCCGGGCGCCGTACTGGGAGGCCTGGGGCGCGTGTAGGGTGAGCCGCTGATGGACGACATCGCGATCGTGGTCCATGGCGGTGCGGGCGGGCTGCCGCGCGACGAGGAGCGGCGCGAGGCGATGCGCTCCGGCGCCGCGGCTGCCGTCGAGGCCGGGCATGCGGTGCTCGCGGCGGGCGGGTCGGCGCTGGACGCCGTCGAGGCCGCCGTCGTGGTGCTCGAGGACGACCCCGAGTTCAACGCGGGCCGCGGCGCCGCCCTGACCGAGTACGGGCGCGTCGAGCTCGACGCGTCGATGATGGACGGCACCACCCGGGCCGCCGGCGCGGTGGCGGCCGTGCGAGGCGTCCGCAACCCGGTCCGCGCGGCGCGCGCCGTGCTCACCGAGGGGCGCCACGTGCTGCTGGTCGGTCAGCCGGCGACCGACTTCGCGGCCACCGCCGGCCTCGACTTCGAGTCCGAGACGTGGTTCGTCACCGAGCGCGAGCGGCGTGCGCTGGCCGCCCTCAACGGCGCCGCTGCCGAGTCGGCGCGCGGCACGGTCGGCGCCGTGGCGCGCGACGCTGCCGGTCGCCTGGCGGCGGCCACCTCCACCGGCGGGGTCTCCGGCCAGCGGCTCGGCCGCGTCGGCGACTCGCCGCTGATCGGCGCCGGCACGTGGGCCGACGACGCCACCGTGGCGGTGTCCTGCACGGGCCACGGCGAGTCGATCATCCGCTCCGCGCTCGCCCACGAGGTCGACGCCCTGCTCCGCCACCGCGAGCTCCCCTTCAGCAGGCGTGCGAGCTCGCCATCGAGGACCTCGGCTGCTGGGGGCAGGACGGCGGCCTGATCGCCGTCAGCTCGCACGGCGAGGTGGCGGCCACCTTCAACTCGCCCGGCATGACCCGCGGGTGGCGCGTCGGGGACGGGCCGGTCATCACGGCGGTCGCGCCCGGAGAAGGTGGCTGACCCGGTCGACGAGGCCGCCGGCCGGCTCTACAGCCTGCCGCTGGAGGACTTCACGCGCGAGCGCGATGCGACCGCGCGCGAGCTGCGCAAGGCGAAGGAGCGCGACGCCGCGGCGGCGGTCGCCAAGCTGCCGAAGCCGAGCCAGGCTGCGTGGGCGGCGAACGCGCTCGTCCGCGACCGGCGCGACCTGGTCGACACCCTGCTCGACGCCGTCGACGATCTCCGGGCGGCCCAGCAGAAGGCCGTTGCGGGGAAGGGCGCGGCCGCGCTGCGCGACGCGGCGGCGGCCGAGCGCGAGGCGGTCGACGCACTCGTGACCGCCGCCAAGGACCTGCGGCCGGGCGGGCGCAAGCCGAGCGCGGCGACGCTCGAGCGGCTGCGGACCACGCTGCAGGCGGCGGCCACCGACGACGAGGTGCGCGACGCGCTCGACCGCGGCCGCGTGGTGGCCGACGCGGAGGGGGGGGGGGCGTGGGGGCTGGTGCCGGGCGCCGACGTCCCGGCCACGCCGCCGCCGCGGCGCACGAAGCCGCGGGCCAAGCCGAAGTCGAAGGACGAGGAGGCCGAGCGCCGCGCCGCCGAGGAGCGCCTGCGCGAGGAGCGCGAGCGCCGCCAGCGGCTGGAGGCCGAGCTGCGCGAGGGGCGCGCCGAGCGCCGCTCCCGCGAGCGGGAGCTCGAGCGCGCCGAGAAGGCGGCCGAACGAGCCGCCACCCGGCTCGAAGCCGCGCTCGCCGCCGCCGAGGAGGCGCGCGAGCACGCCGACGAGGCGACCGCGGAGCTCGAAGCCGCCCGCGAGGCGGCCAGCGAGGCCCGAGACACCGTCGCCCGCCTCGAGGAACAGCTTGACTAAGCAACCAACTAAGGGGGCCTGGCCCCCTTACTTCGGACTAAGCCACCAACTAAGGGGGCCTGGCCCCCTTACTTCGGAAAGTGCCCGCTCGCGCGCAGGTAAGGGGGTCAGACCCCTTAGGCCGGAGTTGCCTGCATCCGCGCAGGTAAGGGGGTCAGACCCCCTTAGGGCTCGAGCTGGGCGGCGAGGCGCTTCGGGGCTACGGCGAGGTAGCTGTCGGTGACGAAGTCGGCGACCTCGGTCCAGTCGACCGGCCCCTCGAGCCGGAGGCCGACCCAGCCGCGGTGGTGGAGGTAGGCGGCCTTGTAGAAGCGGTCCGGGGAGGCGGCGATCAGGCCCTCGGCGGCCGGCGCCTTGAACACCACGCCGACGATCCCCTCGTTGCCCCGGTGGTCGTCGAGGTAGTAGGCGAAGGTGCGCCCGCGGACCTTGAACCCCGCGTGCCGGCCGCTCAGCTCGCGCTCGGCCTCCGGCAGCTCGGCGCAGATCTTCGAGAGCCGCTCGAGGGCGTTCACGACAACGCTTCGGCGAGCACGGACGGGTCGCGCTCGCCCTCCGGCAGCTCCATCGCCATCAGCCGCGCCAGCTGCGCGCGGCCGCGCACGTCGAGCTTGCGGTAGATCTGGCCGAGGTGGTACTCGATCGTCTTCGGCGAGAGGAAGAGCGCCGAGGCCGCCTCGCGGTTCGTCATGCCCTGCGCCACGAGCACGGCGATCTGGAGCTCGTGGGGGGTGAGCTGCTCGGCCGCCGTCTCCGTCCGCCGCGCCTGCTGCTCGCCGGTCGCCCGCAGCTCGGTGCGCGTCCGCTCGGCCCACCCGCGCGCCCCCAGGCGCTCGAACGTCTCCAGCGCCTCCTTCAGCGGCTCGCGAGCGTCAGCCCGCTGGCGCGCCCGCCGCAGCCGCTCGCCGAAGCAGAGCAGCGTGCGCGCGCGCTCGAACGGCATCGGCAGCCGGTCATGCAAACCGAGCGCGGCCTCGAAATGCGCCCGCATCTCACGGTCGGGAGCCAGCAGCCCGCGCATGCGCGCCCCAGCCGCCTGCACCCACACGCCGCCCGCCTTGCGCCCGCGCGCCTCGAAGACGTCGATCAAGGCGACCGCCTCGTCGCGCCGCCCGGCCCGCGCGTAGGCCTCCACGAGATCCGGTGTGCACATCACCAGTGACGGCTGCATGCCGAGCCGGTCCGCCATCCGCTGCGTCTCCTCGAGCACCGCGATCGCCTCGGGGATCCGGCCCATTCCGAGCTCCAGGAGGCCGAGCGCGGCGGTCAGGTAGGCCCCGGTGGCGTCGCCCTGGAAGCGGGCGACGAGCGCCTGCCCCTCCGTCACGTGCCGGCGGCACTCCTCCTCCTGGCCGGCCGCCGCCTCGACGTGCGCGAGCGCGCAGAGGCTGTGGGAGAGCAGCGGGAGCTGCCCGGTGTCCTGCGCCAGCTCGACCGACTCGGTGGCGCCGGCGCGCGCCGCGGCCCAGCGGCCGAGCCGGAAGTCGAGGTGCGAGCGGGCGGCGAGCGGGTAGATCAGCGCGCTCACCGCGCTCGCCTCGCGCGCGGCTTCGACCAGGCGGTCGAAGATCCGCTCCGCGCGGTCGAACTTCTCGATCCACACCGAGCTGTGCGCGGCCATGCCGACGACCTCGACCATCGCGAGCGGATCGCCCTCGAGCAGGTACGGCTCGCAGGCGGACAGGAGCGCGTCGCCCTGCTCGGTGTCGCCCAGCGCGAGGTACGCCTCGGCGATGACCGCGGTGGCGAGCAGCTCGATGGCCGGGTCGGAGGAGGTCGCCAGCGCCCGCGCGCGCTCGGCCGTGGCCACCAGCGCGTGCATGTCGCCGGTGATCATGTGGCTGACCGACGCCTCGAGGAACATGCCGGCCGCCCGCCGCGGGTCGCGCGAGCGGACCCGCTCGGCCTCGGCCACCAGCAGCTCGTTGGCCACCAGCGGCGAGCCGCGCCGCATCTCGACGTGGCCGGTCATCCGCTGCACGTCGGCCGCCAGCAGCGGGTCGTCGGCCAGCCGCGCCGCCTCGCCGAGCAGCGCGAAGGCGCGGTCGGCCTCGCCGGAGCGCGTCGCGTCGGTCGCCGCTTCGAGCAGCCGCCGAGCGCGCGGCTCGTCGTCGGGCGTGAGCTGGGCGGCGCGGCCGAAGTCGCGCGCGGCGGTGGCGTGCGCCCCGCGCCCGCGCGCGTCCAGCGCCGCCGCCTCCAAGGCGGCCGCGATCGCCTCGTCCGGCGCCACCGCACCCGCCGCCAGGTGCCCGGCCCGCTCCGGGCTGCCCTCCGGCGCCGCCGCGGCCAGCGCCCCGTGGGCGGCCCGGCGCTCGGCCGCGCTGGCCCCGTGGTAGGCGGTCGAGCGCAGCAGCGGATGCCGGAACTCGAGCTGTCCCTCCTCGACGCTGATCAGCCGCGCGGCCTCGGCGGCGGCCAGGGCATCGACCTCCAGGCCGGCCTCGCGCAGCGCCGCCTCCACGACCTCCATCCGCCCGGTGTGGGCGGTGGCGGCCAGGAGCAGCGCGTGGTGGGCGTCGTCGTCGAGCTCGTCGAGCGCCCGCCGGAACGCGCGCTCGACGCCGGTGCCCGGCCGCAGCGGCTCCTCCAGCGGCTCGCGCCCGGCGCGCTGGCCGTCCGACAGCAGGCGCGGGATCTCGAGCAGCGCCAGCGGGTTGCCGGCGGCGGTGGAGACCAGCCGGTCGGCCACCGACGGCGCCAGCCGCTCGGCGTCGAGCAGCTCGCGCGCCTCGCCGTCGCCCAGCGGGCCGACGTGCAGCCGCTCCAGCCACGGCACCTCCATGGCCGCGACGGCGGTGCCGGTCCGCAGCGAGCCGAGCATCGCGACGCCCTCGGCCTCCAGCCGCCGGCCGGCGAACAGGAACGCCTCCAGCGAGGCCTCGTCGAGCCACTGGGCGTCGTCGATCGCCACCAGCACGGGCTGCTCGTCAGCGGCCACCGCCAGCAGGCTGAGCAGCCCGGCCGGCACCGTGAAGCGGTCGTGCGGGGTCGCGGGGCCGAGCGCCAGCGCGCCGCGCAGCGCGCGCGCCTGCACCTCGGGGATGTCGTCGAGCCGGTCGAGCAGCGGCGTGACGAGCTCGGCGAGACCGGCGAACGGGATGTCGGACTCGGTCTCGATCCCGCGCGCACGCAGGACCCGCAGGCCCGTCGCCTGCCCGAGCGCCCACCGCATCAGCGCGGTCTTGCCGATGCCCGCGTCGCCGTGGAGCAGGAGCGTCCCGCTGCGCCCGGCGCGGGCGTCTTCCAGGAGCCGGTCGATCCGTGCCCGTTCTCGTTCGCGTCCTACGAACATCGGCGCAGTCTACGGGCGGCTCACACGCCGTCAAACACCGTCGGTTCGCGAGGCAACGTCTCCGGGGCGAACGCGCCGCCCTCGGACAGGCCGAGCGTGCGCAGCATCCAGGCGCGCGCCGCCGCCGGGTCGACGTCGCGCAGCGTCACGTCGCCGTGGCGCTTGGCGAGCCGCGCGCCGTCCGGGCCGAGGACCAGCGGCACGTGGGCGTACGACGGCTCCGGCAACCCCAGCGCGCGGGCGAGGAAGAGCTGGCGCGGCGTGGTGTCGAGCAGGTCGTCGCCGCGCACGACCTCGCCGATGCCCTGCGCCGCGTCGTCGACCACGACCGCGAGGTTGTAGGCCGGCGCGCCGTCGTTGCGGCGGACCACGAAGTCGTCCACGACGCCCTCGACGTGCCCGTGCAGCCGGTCCTCGAAGGCCACCCGCGCGGCGTCGGCCCGCACGCGCAGCGCGGGGGCGCGACCGCTCGCCCGCTTCGCGGCCAGCTCGGCGCCGGTCAGCCGCAGGCAGGTGCCGGGATAGGCGCCCTCGGGCAGCGGCCCGTGCGGCGCCGACGCCGCCTCGCGGATCTCCGCCCGCGTGCAGTAGCACTCGTACACGAGGTCGCCCAGCTGCGAGATCGCGTCCTCATAGAGCGAGAGCCGCTGCGACTGGTACACCACCTCGCCGTCCCAGTCGATCCCGATCGCGGCGAGGTCGGCGAGCTGCTGCTCGGCCAAGCCCTCGCGCACGCGGCCGGTGTCGAGGTCCTCCATGCGCACGAGGAACGGCGATCCCGCCGAGCGCGCGAACAGCCACGCGAGCAGCGCCGTGCGCAGGTTGCCGAGGTGGAGGACGCCGGTCGGGCTGGGGGCGAAGCGGCCCTTCAAAACGGCGGGTCGATCTCAGCCAGCCGCGGCGCGCTGCGATCGCGCTCCGAGTAGATGAGCTCGCCGTCGGGCCACTCGATGCCGACGTCGGGGTCGGCGAAGCTGAAGCCCGACTCGGTCGCCGGGTCGTAGTAGCTCGTGCACTTGTAGACGAAGTCGGCGACGTCGGAGAGCACGCAGAACCCGTGCGCGAAGCCGATCGGGATCCACAGCTGCTGCGCGCCCTCGTCGTCGAGCTCGTAGCCCTCCCACTGCCCGAAGGTGGGGGAGTCGCGCCGGATGTCGACCACCACGTCGAGCACTCGGCCGCGGGCGACGCGGACGAGCTTGCCCTGGCCCGGCGCGGTCTGGAAGTGCATCCCGCGCACCGTGCCGCGGCGCGAGCGCGAGTGGTTGTCCTGCACGAACTCCGTCGGCACGCCCTGGTCGGCCCATTCGTCGGCGCGATAGGTCTCCATGAAGAAGCCGCGGTCGTCGCCGTGCTTGGCCGGCGTGATGAGGACGAGTCCGTCGAGACGAGTCATAAGCCGGGCAGGAGGTTACGAGGCGACCGTCGAAAGACGCTCCGCCATGCCGAGGACCGCCACGATGCCCCCGGCCGCCCGCGGCCATCAGACCCTCTCCGCCTATATCTCGTCGCGCTTCGACGAGTTCTCCCGGTCGCAGAAGGACGTCGCGCAGTACGTCGTCGACCATCTCGACGAGGTCGCCTTCCACACCGCCGAGGAGCTCGCACGGCGCGCCAGCACGTCGTCGTCGACGGTCGTCCGCTTCTCGCAGGCGCTCGGCTTCGAGGGCTTCCCCGAGCTGCAGGAGGCCGCGCGCGAGGAGTACCGCCACCACCACCGCGCGGCGGCCGCACACAACGGCTTCGAGGCCGCTCCGCTCTTCTCGCTCGACCAGACGCCGTTCGAGCAGGCGGTCGCCGCCGACCACGTCAACGTGGAGGAGACCGCGCGCCGCGTGTCGCGGTCCACGGTCGAGGGCGCGATCGAGACGATCGCGACCGCCGACCGCATCCTCATCGCCGGCACCGACCAGATGGCCTTCTTCGCCTCCTACCTGCGGCACCTGCTGATGCTGCTCGACGTGCGCGCGGAGATCGCCGCCTCGCCCTCGCAGGAGGCGCTGTCGCGGCTCGGCCGGATCGACGAGGACACGCTCGTCATCGGGCTCTCGGCGGGCCGCCCGCACCCGCTTGTCGTGCGCGCGATGAAGATCGCCCGCCACCGCAAGGCCTCGACGCTGGCGATCGTCGACGCGACGCTGTCCGAGGTCTCCAAGCTGGCCGAGCGGACGCTCTACTACTCGTCCAACTCGCCGGCCTTCGTGCGCTCGCACGCCGGCCTGCTGTCGCTCATCCAGGCCCTCGCCTACGGCGTCTACTCGCGCGACGCGGCGCAGTACGACGACCGCATCCGCGCGTTCAAATTGAAATAGCGCGGATGCTCGCCTCGTCCGGCAGCTTGGCGAGGACCTCGCGGATGATGCGGTGCACGTCCGGCTCGTCGTGCCCGAAGTCGGCGAGCATCGACTTCAGCGCCGAGTGCGTGATCTTGAGCTGCGCGGGCGTCAGCTCGAGCCGGAAGGCGGTCTCGTCCGGCGCGATGAGGTCGTCGGTCGCCATGTAACGAAAGATACAGAGGTGTCGGGCGCAAGCAAGATCGTCAGCCCGGACCGGGGATCGCGCGGCGAGGGGCGCTGCTCGCGCAGAACGGCGGCCGACCACGGACGCCCGGCGTCGAGCTCGCCGCGCGAGCTCGGCCGCAACCTCGCGCGGGACGAAGCCGATGAGCTCGCCGCCGGCCAGGACCATGATCGCGTGGGGGTCGTGCTCGTTCGCCGGGTCGCGGCGCAGCTCGAGCGGCCGGCCCGGCGCCGCGTCGGCGGCCTCCAGCGCCTCCGCGTGGTGGCGAGCGGCGCCGGCCACGCTCACCACCCGCAGGCCGCGGGCCGCCAGCTCGGGCGCGTCGCGAGCGAGGTAGCGGCCCTCGGCGTCGACCGGCGTGTACCCGGCGATCCAGACCTGGCCGCCGTCGTCCGGGTACCAGTACCGCTCCTCGTGCACGACCTGGACCTCCACCGCCGCGAGACTACTCAGAGGTCTAAGGGCGTTCCGGTCGCCGGGGAGTACCGTCGCAAGCGTGCACGGCGAGACGCCCGAGCCCTGCTGGATGTGCGGCGCGACCGAGCACGTCTTCCGGTTCGAGTGTCCGGAGTGCATGCGGCGCTGGGAGGAGGCGGAGTGCCGCGAGCTGCGTGAGCGGCTGTTCCCGCTCACCACGCCCTCCCCGGTCGCGGAATAACTCCCGATATCCTGCGTCTCGTATGCGCGACGAGGCGACTTTCCGCGTCAAGGCCGGCCTGGCCGAGATGCTCAAGGGCGGCGTGATCATGGACGTGGTCGACGCCGAGCAGGCGAAGATCGCCGAGGACGCCGGCGCCGTCGCGGTGATGGCGCTCGAGCGCGTCCCGGCCGACATCCGGCGCGACGGCGGCGTCGCCCGCATGTCCGACCCGCTGCTGATCAAGGGGATCCAGGAGGCCGTGACGATCCCGGTCATGGCCAAGGCGCGGATCGGCCACTTCGCCGAGGCCCAGGTGCTCGAGGCGCTGGAGGTCGACTACATCGACGAGTCCGAGGTGCTGACGCCCGCGGACGAGGCCAACCACATCGACAAGTGGCAGTTCAAGGTCCCGTTCGTGTGCGGCGCGACCAACCTCGGCGAGGCGCTGCGCCGGATCGCCGAGGGCGCGGCCATGATCCGCTCCAAGGGCGAGGCGGGGACCGGCGACATCGTCGAGGCCGTCCGCCACATGCGCCGGATCTCCGGCGAGATCAAGCGGCTGACCGTGATGGACGACGCCGAGCTCGCCACCGCCGCCAAGGAGCACCAGGCGCCGCTCGACCTCGTGCGCCAGGTGGCGAAGGACGGCAAGCTGCCCGTCGTGATCTTCTGCGCGGGCGGGATCGCCACGCCGGCCGACGCGGCGCTGATGATGCAGCTCGGCGCCGAGGGCAACTTCGTCGGCTCCGGGATCTTCAAGTCCGAGGATCCGGCCACGCGCGCGGCGGCGATCGTCGAGGCCACCACGCACTTCGCCGACCCGGCCCGGGTCGCCCGCGCCTCCGAGGGCCTGGGCATGGCGATGACCTCGCTCGAGACGCGCAAGCTCGAGGAAGGTCAGCTGCTCGCCAACCGGGGTTGGTGAGGTTGCCAGGGCCTTCGTCCGGCCGGCCCTCTGAGACGGACGGTCGCCATCCATGGCGACCGATGGTGGGAGTCCTGGCGCTCCAGGGCGACTTCGAGGCGCACGGCAAGGTGCTGCGCGACCTCGGCGCCGAGGTGCGCGAGGTGCGCGTGCCGGCCGACCTCGAGGGGCTCGATGGGCTGATCATCCCCGGCGGGGAGTCGACGACGATGACGCTCGGCATCGAGCGCGAGGGCCTGGCCGAGCCGCTGCGCGAGCTGGCCGCCTCGGGCACGCCCGTCTTCGGCACCTGCGCGGGCATGATCATGCTCGACCGCAGGCACCTCGGGATCATGGACATCGAGTGCCGCCGCAACGCCTTCGGCCGCCAGATCCGCTCCTTCGAGGCCGACCTGCGGATCCCCGGCATCGAAGGCCGGCCCGTGCGCGCCGTCTTCATCCGCGCGCCGTGGGCGGACGAGTGCGGCGAGGACGTCGAGGTCCTCGCCGCCGTCGACGGTCACCCCGTCGCGGTGCGGCAGGGCAACCTGCTCGCGATCTCGTTCCACCCGGAGCTGGCGGGGGAGACGCGACTGCACGAGCTGTTCCTGGCGCAGGTCGCGCCTGAGGTCAGGCGGCCATCTTCGTGACGATCGCGTCGGCGATCTCGGCCAGGTCGCGGCCGGTGAAGTCGGGCGCCGGCACGGTGTCGAGCAGCGAGCGCTCGCGGCGGGCGACCCAGCCGGTGTTCATGCCGGCGCGCTTGGCGCCCGCCACGTCCCACCAGTGGGTCGAGACGAAGCAGATGTCGCTGCCGGCCACGCCGCTGCGCTCGATCGCCATGCGGTAGCCGCGCAGGTCGGGCTTGTAGGCGCCGGCCTCCTGGGCGCTGAGCACGAGCTCGAAGCGGTCCCTGAGGCCGGCGAACCGCAGCACCGAGTCCGTCGCATGCGCGGCGCTCTGCGCCAGCACGCCGAGCCGCATGCCGCGGGCGCGGAGCGACTCCAGCGCGCCCGGCACCTCGATGTAGGCGGGCATCGTGCCCATCAGCTCGCGCGCGGCGGCGGCCTTCGTCTCGTCGCGCCGCGCGAGCCGTAGCCGCCGGCGCATGGCGGCCTCCACCAGCTCGTCGAGCGGCGTCAGCGCGCCGGTGAGCGCGTCGGCCATCGCCATCGTGATGGCGTCGTCGAGCGCGGCCAGCACGAGGTCCTCGTCGGCCCCTGAGTCGCCCAGAGGCTGGGCCATCACGCTGGGGTCGACGAGCGTGCCCGTCAGGTTGAAGAGGACCCACTGGAGAGGCATCCCTGCGGACCGTACCCGGTTACACGACGAGCCCGTGTCGCATCGTGTTCTCCGTGACCACGCACGGCTCGACGAACTGCAGCAGGTAGCCCGGGCCGCCGGCCTTGGTGCCCGTGCCGGAGAGGCGGTTGCCGCCGAACGGCTGGCGGGCGACCATCGCGCCGGTGATGGCGCGGTTGACGTAGAGGTTGCCGACCGGGGAGCGCTCGATCACGCGCTCCACGGTGTCGGGGTTGCGCGCGAAGAGGCCGCCGGTGAGGGCGAAGGGCGAGGCGTCGACGCGGTCGCACGCGTCGTCGACGTCCTTGACCCGCTCGACGGCGAGGACGGGTCCGAAGATCTCGTCGGTGAGGACGGGGGAGTCCTCCGGCAGGTCGGTGGCCAGCGCCGGCTGGGCGAACCAGCCGCCGCCGTCCGGCAGCTCACGGGCGCGGGCGGCGATCCGCCCGTCCTTCTCGGCCTGCTGCGTGTAGCGGGCGACCCGCTCCTGCGCGTCCTTCTCGATCACCGGCGGGACGTCGACCTCGAGGTCGTCGGCCTGGCCGACCTCGAGCACCTCGACGGCGCCCGCGAGCCGTTCGACCAGCGCGTCGTGGATCGCCTCGTGGCAGAGCACGCGCGCGGCGGCCGAGCACTTCTGGCCGGCGTAGACGAACGCCGACGTGACGAGCGCGGGGACGACCTCGTCGAGGTCGGCGTCGGAGTCGACGATCACGCAGTTCTTGCCGCCCATCTCGGCGATCACGCGCTTGAGGTGCTTCTGGCCGGGCTTGACCTCCGCGGCGGCGCGCACGATCTCCAGCCCGACCTTGTTGGAGCCCGTGAAGGCGATCGTGTGCACGCGCGGGTCGTTGACGAGCGCGGCGCCGACGTCGCCCTCGCCGGGCAGCAGCGCGAACGCGCTCGGCGGCACGCCGGACTCGCGCAGCGCCTGGGCGATGACCAGCGCGCAGCCCGGAGACTGCTCGGCCGGCTTGAGGACCACCGCGTTGCCGGTGGCCAGGCCCGCCGCCGTCATCCCGAGCGCGATCGCCACCGGGAAGTTCCAGGGCGAGATGACCGCGACTACGCCGCGCGCGTCCCAGTGCAGCTCGTTGCGCTCGCCGGGCGGCTGGAGGAGGGGAGCGCCCTGCGCGAGGTCGAGCGCCCCGCGGGCGTAGTACTCCAGGAAGTCGATCGCCTCGCAGACGTCGCCGTCGCTCTCCGGCCACGGCTTCGCGCACTCGCGCACGGCCAGGGCGGCGATCTCGAGCCGCCGCTCGCGCAGCCACTGGGCGGCGCGGATCAGCGTCCGCGCCCGCTCCTCGGCGGGCGCGGCCCACCGCCTGGCGGTCGCCAGCGCGCGGTCGACCTCGTCGGGCCGCGCGGCCGCCGCCTCGGCCACGACCCGCTCGGGGTTGCCCGGGTCGGTCGAGACGATCTCGGCGCCGTGGCGCTGCTCGTCGCCGATCCACACCGGCACGCGCAGCGGGCCGCGCGCGTCGCGGGCCTTGAGCGCGTCGTCCAGGCCGGCGCGCACGGAGGCACGGCGCAGCTCGAGGATCGGCTCGTTGGCGAACGGCTTCATGCGGCCGTCGAGGCGACGGGGCGGGCCAGCAGCTCGTCGAGCTTCGCGCCGCGGGCCTGCTCGGCCAGGAAGCTCTCGTTCGAGGTGTTCTCCAGCAGCCGCCGCACGAGGTAGGCCATGCCCGCCACCAGGTCGCCGACGGGGCAGTAGGTGCGGACGCGGAGGCCCTGGCGGGCGATGGCGGTCTGCAGCGGGTCGCCGAGGCCGCGCAGGACCTGCATCTCGAGGTCGACGTCCTTGCCGCCGGAGAGCCGGTTGTAGGCGATCGCGTGCGCGACGGACCGCAGGTTGTGCGAGGCGATCGCCACGCGCACGGCCGGCCGCGCGTCGAGCAGGCGGCGGGTGAGGTGCTCGAAGTTGAGGTCGCAGTCGGCCTTGACGTCGAAGACCGGGGCGTCCCAGCCGTGCTGGCTCGCCTGGA
This sequence comes from uncultured Solirubrobacteraceae bacterium, assembly GCA_963844405.1. Classification (GTDB taxonomy): domain Bacteria; phylum Actinomycetota; class Thermoleophilia; order Solirubrobacterales; family Solirubrobacteraceae; genus DASSUW01. Next base: position 130,513 of record CAWJNZ010000004.1, read on the forward strand.
CGATCTCGTGGTCCCAGTAGGCGCCCTTGACCAGCCGCACGGTCAGCGGGTGCGCGCGCTCGACTTGCCCCAGCCAGTCGAGGATCGTGTCGAGCGTGGCCGGCGAGTCGCGCAGGTAGGCCTGGAGCACGAGGCCGGCCGACGGGCCGCGCCGGAACTCGTCCTCGCTCAGCAGCTCGAGGATCAGCTCCAGCACCGCGTCGCGCGAGTCCATCGACTCCATGTCGATGTGCAGGTGGGCGCCGAGCTCGTGCGCGCGGCGCAGCAGCGGGCGCAGGCGGTCGGCGGCGTCCTCCTTGCCGCGGCGCGGGGCGTCGGGCCGCAGCAGCGGCGTCAGGGCCGAGACCTTGACCGAGAGGTTCGCGCGCGGCAACGCGCCCGCGGAGTCCTGCTCGAGCTGCGGCCGCTCCGGCCAGCGCGCTGCGGCCGCGGCGAGCGTGTCGAGTGCCACGGAGCAGCGATCGGCGTAGCGCTGCGCCTCGGCCTGGGTGACCGTCGCCTCGCCGAGCAGGTCGACCGACGAGGCCACGCCGTCCTTCCACAGGTCACGCAGCACGCCGAGCGCCGCCTTGGGGTCCTCGCCGACGATGAAGCGGTGCGCCATGTGCTTGACGCCCGCCGCGGCGGCGGCGCCGAGCGCGGTCCGGCCGGCCTTCGAGCCACCCATCTTCATCGCCACGTGAATCGGAACCCGCCCGCCCGGAGGAGTCTCGACCTCGCCGAGGAAGCCGGTGAGGTGGCGCGCGAGGTCATCGAGGTTGCGGCAGGCGGGAACGACGTCGACGAACCGGAACAGCGCGGCCTTCAGCTCGGCGTCCTGCGAGGCCAGGTCCATCGCCTTCTCGTCGAACGCCTTCAGCGGGTTGCGCGTGACCGGCATGGCGTTCGCCAGGCGCTTGCCGATGTCATGCAGCTCGCGCTCCAGGGCCTCGTCCATGTCAGTAGAACATTACGACCATGACGCGTGAGCCGGGTCTCCTCTCCGTCGCCGCTCCGATGCACGACGAGGAGGGCACCGTGCGTGCCTTCTACGAGCGGGTGGTGGCCGCCCTGGAGGGCCTGCGGTTCGAGCTCGTCATCGCCGACGACGGCAGCCGCGACGGCACCCCCGGGATGCTGCGCGAGCTCGCGGCCGAGGACGACCGCGTCAAGGTCGTCACGCTGGCGCGCAACTTCGGCCACCAGGCCGCCCTGACCGCGGCGCTCGAGCACGCCGGCGGCGACGTCGTGGTGATGATGGACGGCGACCTCCAGGACCCGCCCGAGGTGATCCCGGAGATGCTCGACCGCTGGCGCAGCGGATCGGACGTCGTCTACGCGGTGCGCACCCGCCGCGAGGGCGAGACCGCGTTCAAGCGGCGCACCGCGAGCTGGTTCTACCGGCTCTTCCGCTGGGTGGCGGACATCGACCTGCCGCCCGACGCCGGCGACTTCCGGCTGATGGACCGCCGGCCGCTCGACGCCATGCTCGCCATGCCCGAGCGCAACCGCTTCCTGCGCGGGATGAGCGTCTGGGTCGGCTTCAACCAGACCGCGGTGACGTTCGAGCGCGAGGCGCGCGCGGCCGGCCGCACGAAGTACTCGCTGCGCCGCATGGTCCGCTTCAGCTTCGACGCCATCACGAGCTTCAGCCACCGCCCGCTGCAGTTCGCGACGCTGCTCGGCTTCGCGTTCTCGGCGCTCGCCTTCCTCGCCATCCCGCTCACGGTGATCGCGCGCTACACGAACATCTACGAGCGGGGCGTCCCCTCGGTCATCGTGATCATCCTGCTGCTCGGCGGGATCCAGCTCATCTGCGTCGGCATCATCGGCGAGTACCTGGGGCGGATCTACGACGAGGTCAAGCACCGGCCGCTCTACGTCGTGCGCGACAAGGCGAACCTCGACAAGTGAGGGTCGCGGTGATCGGGGCGGGGGTGACGGGGCTGGTCGCCGCCTACCGGCTGACCGCGGCCGGCCACGAGGTCGACGTCTACGAGCGCTGGCCGGGGCTGGGCGGGATGGCCGCGACGCTCGACGTCGGCGGCGGCCACCTGCTCGAGCGCTACTACCACCACCTGTTCACGACCGACCGCCACATCGCCGCCCTCTACGACGAGCTGGGGCTGGAGATCGAATGGCGTCCGTCGAGCGTCGCGATGTTCGCGCACGGCCGCCAGTGGCCGTTCACGACGCCGGGCGACCTGCTGCGCTTCAAACCGCTGCCGGCCCTTGACCGCGTGCGGATGGGCGTCGCCGTGCTCGCCCTCCAGCGGCGCGGCGACCGGGCGCCGTTCGAGCGCGTCACCGCCCGGGCGTGGATCGAGAAGTGGATGGGCAAGGCGGCATGGCGGGAGGTCTGGGGCCCGATGCTCCGCGGCAAGTTCGGCGAGCGCGCCGACGAGATCGCGATGGTCTGGCTGTGGAGCAAGCTGCGCCTGCGCCGGGGCGAGGACTCGCGCGAGGAGCAGCTCGGCTACCCGGCCGGCTCGTGGGAGCCGCTGTTCGGGGCGCTGCGCGAGCGGATCGAGGCGCGCGGACGCGTGCTGATCGACCGTCCGGCGGTCCGCATCGAACCCGGCTTCGAGGTGACCTACGGCGCTCCCGGCTCCTTTCGCTCCGGCCACGATCCACGGGCCTTCGAGCCCGCCGGCAGCGAGCGCTACGACCGCGTGCTCGCCACCGTCCCGAACGACATCTTCGCGCGGCTGAGCGGCCAGCCCGAGCCGCCGATCGAGTACTTCGCGGCGCTCACCCTGCTGCTCGAGCTCGACCGCCGGTTCACCCCGTACTACTGGACCAACGTGGCCGACCGTGAGCTGCCGTTCGTGGGGCTGATCGAGCACACCAACTTCGTGGAACCCGAGCGCTACGACGGCCGCCGCTTCCTCTACGTCGCCAACTACCTCGAGCACGGGCACGAGCTGCTCGGGCTCGACGCCGACGCCCTGCTCGAGCGCTACCTGCCCGGCCTGCGGCGGGTGAACCCGGCCTTCGAGCGGTCGTGGGTCGAAGCAGGCGTGGCTGCACCGCGAGCCGGCCGCGCAGCCGATCGTCACCGTCGGCTACCACGAGCGGATCCCGCCGCTCCAGACCTCGATCCCGGGCCTGGTGCTCGCGAACACCACGCAGGTCTATCCCGAGGACCGGGGGACGAACTACGCCGTCCGGCTCGGCAATCAGGCCGCGGAGGCGATCGCGTGAGCGCACTGGGGATCGACGTCGGCGGCACGTTCACCGACGCCGTGCTCGTCTCCGCCGACCGGATGGTGACCGCCAAGGTGCTGAGCACGGCGCGGCAGGAGGAGGGCGTGGTGGCGGCGGCGCGCGCGGTGCTGGACCGCGCCGGCGTCGAGCCCGGCGACGTGACCCACTTCGTGCACGGCTCGACGGTGGCCACCAACGCGCTGCTGGAGCGCCGCCTGGCCCGCACGGCGCTCGTCACCACCAAGGGCTTCCGCGACCTGCTCTTCCTCGGCCGCCAGGCGCGGCCGAGCCTCTACCGGCTGCACGAGGCGCCGACGCCGCCGGTCGTGGAGCGGCGGCTGTGCGTGGAGGTCGACGAGCGGATGGGGCCCGACGGCGTGATCCGCGAGCTCGACGAGGCGAGCGTCGAGCGCGCGGCGAAGCGGCTGGCGCGCGCCCGCGTGGAGGCGGTCGCGGTCTGCCTGCTGTTCGCCTTCCGCGACCCGGCGCACGAGGCGCGCGTGGCCGAGCTGCTGCGCTCGCAGCTGCCGGAGGCGTTCGTGGTCGCCTCGCACGAGGTCGCCGCCGAGGTGCGCGAGTTCGAGCGTGCGACGACCGCCACGGTCGACGCCGCGCTCGGCCCGCCGACCGGCGAATACCTCGCTCGGCTGCGCGATTCAGCGCGACGTGCGGGGCTGCCCGAACCGTTGGTGATGCTCTCCTCCGGCGGGGTGGCCACGTTGGAGCAGGCGGCCGCCCATCCGGCGGCGATGCTGCTCTCCGGCCCCGCCGGCGGCGCCGTGGCCGCCCGCATCGTCGCCGAGCCTCCCGCGCTCGGCTTCGACATGGGCGGCACGAGCTGCGACACGTTCTTCCTCGCCGAGGGCGGCACCGAGTCCGAGCTGACCGTCCAGCGCGAGGTCGCCGGCCTGCCCGTCCGCCTGCCGATGGTCGACATCCACACGGTGAGCGCGGGCGGCGGCTCGATCGCGTGGGTCGACAGCGGCGGCGCGCTGCGCGTGGGCCCGCAGAGCGCGGGCGCCGACCCCGGCCCGGCCTGCTATGGCCGCGGCGGCGAGCAGCCGACGGTCACCGACGCCAACCTCGTGCTCGGCCGCCTGCCGGCCGACTCGCCGATCTCCGCCGACCTCGAGCTCGACGTCGCGGCCGCCCGAGCGGCTCTCGAGTCGCTCGGCATCGGCGCGGCCGAGGAGGCCGCCGAGGGCGTGGTGGCCGTCGCCGTCAACGCCATGGTCCAGGCGCTCCGCGTGGTCTCCGTGGAGCGCGGCCACGACCCGGCCGGCGCCTCGCTGCTGGCCTTCGGCGGCGCCGGCCCGCTGCACGCCTGCGAGCTCGCCGCCCAGCTCGGCGCCACGCGCGTGCTCTGCCTGCCGGCCAGCGGCGTGCTGTCCGCGGTCGGCCTGGCCGCCGCGGAGCGCCGCCGCGACGCCTCGCGCAGCCTCCTGACGCCGCTCGCCGAGGCGTCCGACCTGCGATCCCTGGTGGAGGAGCTGGCCGCGTCGCGCGACGGCGAGTCGGTCCGCGGCGCCGCCGACCTGCGCTACACCGGCCAGTCGTTCGAGCTGCTGGTGCCGTTCGAGGACCCCGCCGAGCTCGAGGAGGCGTTCCACGCCGAGCACGAGCGCCGCTACGGCCACGCCGACCGCGAGCGCGCGGTCGAGCTCGTCACGCTGCGGGCGGCCGCCGTCGCGCCCGGCGCCGAGGTCACGCTGGCCGCGACCGGCGAGTGCGAGCGCAGCCGCCGGACGATCCGCTGGGACGGCGAGGACGTCGAGGCGACCGTGTTCACCGGGAGCGGGCTCCCGCCGGGCACGAGGGTCGAGGGGCCCGCCATCGTCGAGTTCCCGGAGACCACCTGCCTCGTCCCGCCCGGCTGGGCGGGGGAGGCCGACGAGCGCGGCATCCTGGAGCTCACGACATGAACGCCGCCGAGCTCCAGGTCGCCGTCGGATCGCTGCGGGGGATCGCCGAGGAGATGGGCACGGCGCTCATCCACAGCGCGCTGTCGCCCAACATCAAGGAGCGGCGCGACTGCTCGACCGCGCTGTTCGACCCCGACGGCCGGCTCGTCATCCAGGCCGAGCACATCCCGGTCCACCTCGGGGCGCTGCCCGCGTCTGTTGAGGCGGTGCGCGCGAAAGACGTCGCACCCGGCGACGTGTGGGTCCTCAACGATCCGTTCCTCGGCGGCTCGCACCTGCCCGACATCACGCTCGTCTCGCCGATCCACGTCGAGGGCGAGCTGCTGGGCTGGGCCGCCTCGCGCGCGCACCACGCCGACGTCGGCGGCATGGCCGCCGCGTCGATGCCGGCCGACTCGACCGAGCTCCACCAGGAGGGCCTGATCCTGCCGCCGTCGCGGCTCGACGACGACCTGATCGACCTGATCGCCGCCAACTCGCGCTCCGGCGACGAGCGGCGCGGCGACCTGCGCGCCCAGCTCGCCGTCCACCGGCTGGCCGAGCGCCGCACCGCCGAGCTCGTAGAGCGCCGCGGCGCCGGCTGGTGGCGGACCGCCTGCGCGGAGGTCTGGGACTACGCGGAGCGGCGCACGCGCGCGGCGATCGCCGACATGCCCGACGGCCGCTACACGGCCAGCGAGACGGTCGAGGCGCTCGAGGGCGACCTGACGATCCGCGTCGCGGTCGAGATCGCGGGGGAGGAGGTGCGCGTCGACTTCGACGGCACCGACCCGCAGCACGGCGGGAACCTCAACTGCCCGCTGGCCGTCACCACCTCGGCGTGCTGCTTCGTCCTGCGCGTCGTGGCCGACCCGGACGCGCCGGCCTCGGGCGGCGCCTACGCGCCGATCGCCGTCAGCGCGCCCGAGGGCTCGCTCGTCAACGCGCGGCCGCCCGCCGCCGTGGTGGCCGGCAACGTCGAGACGTCGAGCCGCATCACCGACTGCCTGATGCGCGCGTTCGGGAAGGCGGTCGACGCTCCCGCCCAGGGTCAGGGGACGATGAACAACCTCACGTTCGGCTCGCCGGCCTTCACCTACTACGAGACGATCGGCGGCGGCCAGGGCGGCTCGGCGGCAGGCCCGGGCCCGTCGGCGGTGCATGTGGCGATGTCGAACACGCTGAACACGCCGGTCGAGGCCCTGGAGACCGCCTATCCGCTGCGCGTCGAGCGCTACTCGCTGCGGGCGGGCAGCGGCGGCGCCGGGCGCCATCCGGGCGGCGACGGCGTGATCCGGGAGCTCACCGTGCTCGAGCCGTGCGAGATGTCGATCCTGTCCGACCGCCGCCGCCACCCGCCGCGCGGCGCCAACGGCGGCAAGCCGGGCAAGCCGGGCTCGAACCGGCTCAACGGGCGCAAGCTCGAGCCGAAGGCGCGCGCCCGGCTCCAGCCGGGCGACACCGTGACGATCGCCACGCCCGGCGGCGGCGGGTACGGCCGCGCGTGACTCACTCGACGGGCAGCACGTTGGTCTGGAACGGCGAGCCGCAGGCCCGCTCGCCGTCGCGCAGCCGGAAGATCACATACGCATCCTCGACCCGAGTCGGAGCCGGCACCCAGACGGCGGGAGTGAGCTGCACGTGTGGATCGTCGAGCTCGAAGACGCCGGCGGGCTGGTCGACGTACGCCGGATCGTCGAGCGCGGCATCGGTCGCATCGTCGTACATGGTCCAGGTCAGCCTGCAACGCCGGTCCCCGAAGCCGTCGAAGCCGAGGTCGAGGAAGAGCACGCCGCCGACGGCCCCGGGGTCGCGCCCGGCGGGTGCCCGCGCGGCGTCGGCCGGGAAGCGGCGGGTGAAGTCGGCACGGGTCACGTTCGGCTCGAAACGCGTGACCTGGAGGTCGGCTCGCATCGTCGTCCCCGCGTCGGCCGGGCCGGTCAGGGCAAGCACTCCGCTGATCGTTCCCGCGACCCCCGCCACCGCGCCGGTGACGAGCCCGACGGCCTCGAGCCACGAGCGCGGCTTCAGCCGCATCGCCATGCCGTGCTCACGGGGCTGTCGCCGCAGTCGATCCAGGCCTCGTCGGAGCCGGAGCCTCCGTTCGCCAGGTCGCCGGGGCCGTCGCCGCGCGTGATCAGGTCGTCGGAGTTCTCTTGGCCGTAGACGCGATCGTCGCCCGTCCCGGCCTTCAGCGTGTCGTTGCCGCCGTGGCCGTACAGTCGGTCGTTGCCGCCTTTGCCGCACAGGACGTCGGCCGCGAAGATCGAGCCGTCCTTGACGTCCGCGCCGGCGGCCCCGGCCCACGTGCAGAAGCTGGCGGGCGGATCGGCCGGGATCACCGCGATGCGGGCGCGGGCGGACGCGCTCGGCGAGCCCGGCGCCCAGTGCGGGGCGACATCCCGGCCGGGATGGCTGGTCGTGAGCTGGCGCACCCGGCCGGTGCCGAGGTCGATGCGCAGGATCTCGTACTCGCCTTCGGCCCCGCGGTCGCGCGAGCCGGGCGCGGAGAAGGCGATCGACGTGCCGGCGGGGGACCACGAGGCGGCGAACGCGTCGCGCCGGCCCGTCGTCAGCGTCTCCTCCTGGCCACCGTCGGGGGACGCGACCACCAGCGACGCGCCGCGGTCCGCGGCGCGGCTGAAGACGAGCCGGGAGGAGTCGGGCGACCACGCGGGACGGACCTCGTCGGCGGGCGTGTCCGTGACGAACGTCGTCTCGTCGGTTGCGAGGTCGGTGACGGCGATGTCGAGCTGCCCGTTGCGACGCACGGCGTAAGCCATGCGGGTGCCGTCGGGCGCCCAGGCGGGCGTCGACTTGGACAGCGGCGCCAGGTCGCTCGCCCCGGTGACAGGCCGCTCCTGCCGGCTGTCGAGGTCGAGCAGGTAGATCTCCGAGTTGGGGCCGAACGCGCCGCGGCTCTGCCGCTCGAACGCGATCTGGCGCCCGTCCGGTGCCCACACCGCGTTCAGCTCGTCTTCGGAGGTGAAGGTCAGCTGCTCGGCGCCCGTGCCGTCGGCGGCCATCCGGAAGAGCTCCCAGCTCTGGAGCCCGCGCGCGAAGACGATCTCGGCGCCGTCCGGCGACCGCGCCGCGGCGATGTCGCGCACGCGGTTACGGGTCAGGCGGGTCTTGTCCGAGCCGTCGGGCCGCATCGCGTAGATCTCGGTGAGGCCGTGACGGTTGCTCTCGAACGTGATGACGCCGCTCTCGTCCTGGGCCGCGGCCGGCGGTGCCGCGGCCGCGACGACGGCGGCCATGAGGAAGAGGGCCGGGATCGTGCGCGCCATGTCTGGGAGAGGCGCCCGCGATCGGCTGTGATACACGTCGCCTGAGATGCGCATCGCCGTCGCCGCCGACGAGGACACCGGGGTCGCGCGCCCGCTCGTCGAGCAACTGCGCGCCCGCGGCCACGAGCCGCTTCTCCACGGCGCCCTCAACCCCGACGAGCGCGACGACTGGGCGTGGGCCTCGGAGGCCGCCGCCCGCGACGTCGCCGACGGCCGCGCCGACCAGGCGGTCGTCGCCTGCTGGACCGGGACCGGCGCCTCGATCGCCGCCAACAAGGTCGACGGCATCCGCGCCGCCCTCTGCGGCGACGCGGAGACCGCCGCCGGCGCCCGCAAGTGGAACGACGCCAACGTCCTCGCCCTCTCGCTCCGCACCACCTCCGAGGCGGTGCTCACCGAGATCCTCGACGCCTGGTTCACCGCCCAGCCGTCGTCCGACGACGACGACCGGGCGAACATCGCGCACGTGAACGAGCTCGGATGACTGATTCCACGACCCACGCACCCGCCTGACCACGTCCCGCGGCGCCGGATCGGCACCCACTGAATCGGCCCGTGGCTCCGCCACTGTGCCGATCGCGCGGGCACCGCCCGGCATCCACGGTACGCGGCCATGCAGGCACGCGGGCCGCGGAATCAATCATCAGCCGGGCACGAGCTCGAACACGTAGTTCTTGACGATCGGCCCGAAGAAGTCGTCCTTCGTGACCTTGACGACGGCGGTTCCGGGAACGCCGCCGGCCTGCGACAGGATCTTGTAGCGGGCGTCGCGGTCGGCCGTGATGACCTTCGTGATCCGCGGTGACGTCCCGGCGGGGACGGGGATCGTGTACGAGTCGGCCGACAGGTCGAAGCCGCCGAACTCCCTCCCGCCGACCACGATCCGGACCGAGAGCGGCGCGTCGTCGACCGGCATCGGCCGGCCGCTGAACTCGCGCCAGTACTCGACGCTGGTGTCCCTCCAGTCGGCCGCATCGGCCTCGTGCGCCGCCAGCTTGGCCCGCACCTCGGCGAAGCGGCGGGCGTCGATCTCGCCTTCGAGGCCGTCCCACGCCTCGCGCATCCACGTCACGTACTGCACGCCCATCTGGTAGCGATAGACCAACTCGTCCCAGAACGGCCGGTCGCTGCGCATCGGGTGTCCCCACGGCACGTGGTGGAACCACATCATCAGGTTCTCGGGGACGGTTGCGAGGTTGCCGTAGCGCTCCTCGAGCGGCGGGAAGTACTGGGCGACGAAGTTGCTCCCCGTCGCCGACCGGTCGTAGCCGAGGCCCGCGCTGTCGGCCTTGTTGTAGTAGACGGGGCTCCAGTCGTCCTTGATGAAGAACTGCGACGGGGCGGGTCCGTAGTGGTCGCTCGCCCGGAACTGATGCCCGATGCCGAGCGGGGTCTGGTAGCTCACGAGCGCTTCCCAGGAGCCCATCATCAGCTCGACGATGGAGTCGACTACCTTCCCGTCGTTGCTCCAGGTCATCCGCACCCAGTCCTCGGCGATGTCCTCCGAGCCGAGCCGCCAGTCCCACGCCTGGCGCCCGAACGCGAACAGGTTCGACTGCGAGAAATGGTGCCCGGTCAGGTTGTCGGCGTTGCCGAGGTTCGCGACGCCGATGATGGCGGTGTCCTCGTGTCCCTGGGCGGTGCCGTCGACGATGTCGCCGACGCGGCCGGGGGCATGGGTCTCCGTCTTCAGGACCTCCTCCCACATCGGGCCCAGGTACGCGAGCATCGTGCTCTGCCCGGTGTACTCCTGCGTGACCTGGAGCTCGAGGGCCTGGTTGGTGTTCTCCATGCGGCCGAACATCGGGTGGATGGGCTCGCGCGCCTGGAAGTCGAGCGGGCCGTTCTTGGTCTGCAGGAACACGTTGTCGAGGAAGCGATCCTCGTCGTCGATCGGCCCGAACTCGAGGTACGCGCGCTTGAGCCGGTCGGGATCGACGTCGGCGTTGTAGACGAAGGTGCGCCAGTAGACCTTCATGCCCAGCGGGCGGACGGCGGCCGCGATGCCGTTGGCGCCGTCACCGTGGTCGTAGCCGAAGTCCTGGGGGCCCGGCTGGCCCTCGGAGTTGGCCTTGACGGTGAAGCCCATGAAGTCCGGGATCGACGCCCGGAGCTGCCCGGCCTTCCGGTTCCACCAGCCCCGGAACTCGTCGCTGTAGGGGTCGAGCTGCGCGTTCGTGAGCGTGTCCGGCGCGAACCGCTGGTCGGTCGGCGCGGTGTAGTTGATCGCCAGAGAGATCCTGATCCCGTAAGGGCGCAGGGCGTCGGCCAGCGCCGCCTCCTGCGCGATGTAGGCCGGAGTGAGGTAGACGTTGTCGGCGTTCACGAGGTTGATCTCGAAGCCGTTGATGCCCACCGACGCGAGCGCGCGGGCGACGACGACGTAGCGGTCGAGGATCACCGGCAGGTTGCGGGCGGCGCTCGGGCCGGTCGCCGCGAAGTTGAAGATCGACCCGTTCTCGCCGTTGAGTCCGCCTGTCCCGGACGCGTTGTTGCCCGCGTACAGGCGAACGGTCTCCCAGTTGTTCAGATGGCGGTTCGCGATCCTCGGGGACGAGGCGATGTCCAGGTCCGTGATCCGCTGCTGCGTCTGCATGCGACGCAGGAAGGCGAAGCTCCCATAGAGGGCGGCGACCTCGGTCTTGCCCGCGATGACGGTGAGCCCGCTCACGGAGCGGATGACGTAGCCCTCGTCGGCGAGCTCACGCGCGCCGACGTGACGCCGCACGATCTCCGAGCTCTCGCGCGTGCCCACGACGACGGCGCCCTCGGGCGCGCCGGACTTCACCGGCACCGGCCGGCCGAGCAGCCCGCTCAGTCCCCGGACCAGCTCGTCGCGCGCGGCCTCCAGCGAGCTCTCCACGAGCTTCTCGCTCGAGCCCGGCTCCATGCGCAGGTCCGCCGTCTGGCGGTGGACCTTGTTCGCGTGGACGTTGTCGACGACGACCGCGCGGACGGCGCCCCGGTACTCCCGCAGGCGGTCCGGGTCGTCGACCCGCGAGTAACGCAGCCACAGATCGGAGCCGTCCTCCGCAGCCGCGGACGGCGCGCCGATCGCGAAGATGGCGAGAACCAGCAGGGCGAAACGCAGCATCGAGCTCTCCTCCCGTTCGAGCTGCGAGCCATATTAGGACGGGTTGCCAACTAATTCAAACGCGGCGACCGGTCAAATCTCGAGCCGCTCGTCCTCGAGGTCGAGCTCGCGCTCGAGCCGGTGCATGACCTCGTTCGAGATCTCGCCCGCGTTGCGCAGGCGCACGAGCTCGTCGCGCTGGGCGTCGAGCACGGCGCGCACGGCCTTCTGGTACTTGCGCGACCGGTGCTCGATGCCGTCGCCGTCGTCGATCTCCCCGGCTTGCGCCGCGAACCGGCGGGTGCGGTACTCGTACATCTTGCGCATCCGCTCGATCGTCTCGTCGTACGTCCACTCCTCGGCGGCGAGCTCGTCGAGCCGCCCGAGCGCGACGGCGGCCGCCGCGCGGCGCCCGAGCAGCTCCTCCTGGGCGTCGGCGCCGTCGTCGGTGACGCCCAGCGCCCGGATCAGCGCCGGCAGGGTCAGCCCCTGCAGGACGAGCGTGGAGAAGATCACCGCGAAGGTGAGGAGCAGGATCAGGTTGCGCTCCGGGAAGTCGGACCCGAGAGCGAGCGCCGCGGCGAGCGAGACCGACCCGCGCATGCCGCACCAGCTGATGATCATGCGGCTCTGCCAGGTCGAGCGGCGAGTGCGCTGCGACTCTCGGCGGTCGAGCGCCCGGACGACGAAGACGGTCGTCTGGCTCCAGATCAGGCGCGTGACGATGACGACGAGGCTCACGGCGACGCACCACCACAGCAGCTCCCCGGGCGGCTGGCCGGACAGCCCGTCGAGGATCATCGGCAGCTGCAGCCCGATCAGCACGAACAGCAGCGCGTTGAGCACGAACGTGAGGATCTCCCAGACCGCGTAGCCCTGGAGGCGCATCGAGGCGGACGAGATGTAGGGCGCCTTCCACCCGAGCACGATGCCGGTCGTGACGGCCGCGAGGACGCCGGAGACGTGCAGGGCCTCGGCCGGCACGTAGCCGGCGAAGCCGCTCAGCAGCGAGATCGTGATCTCGACCGGGATGTCGTCGATCCGCCGCCGGATCTGGACGATCACCCAGCCTGCGGCCAGACCGACCGCCACGCCGCCGGCGGCGCTGGCCACGAAGTCCAGCCCCGCCTCCCACGCCGAGAACGTCCCGCCGACGGCCGCGATGGCCGTCCGGTAGGCGACCAGCGCCGTGCCGTCGTTGATGAGGCTCTCGCCCTCGACGACGGAGACGATCCGCCGCGGGACCGCCATCCGGCGCATGATCGCCGTGGCCGCGACGGGGTCGGTCGGGGCGACGATGGCGCCGAGGGTGAACGCGGCCGCCCAGGGCATGTCGGGCACCAGCGCCTTGACGACGACGGCGACCGCGCACATCGTGAGCAGCACGAGCACGACCGCCTGCAGCGCGATCGGCCGCAGGTTCGTGCGGAGGTCGTGCAGGTTGGCGAAGAAGGCCGCCGAGTAGAGCAGCGGCGGCAGGAAGATGACGAGGACCAGCTCCGGCTCGAGCTCGATGTCCGGTAGGCCGGGCACGAAGCCGAGCGCCAGCCCGCCGACCACGAGCACGATCGGGTACGGGATGTTCACGGCACGCGCGGCGGCACCCAGGACCGCCACCGAGACCAGGAGGCTGACGAGGACGAACTCGACGTCGTGCATCAGCTCGATTCGTAGCGGATGACCCCGCCGATCTCGACCTCGCGGACCTCGCCGCGGTCGATCAGCAGGTCGACGTGCCCGAGCACCTCCGAGAGCGTGAGGAAGGCCTGGGTGACGGCCACGTTCCCCCACAGCTCCTGCGCGATCTCGTACGCCGTGCGCGGCCGTTCGGCGATCAGGCCGCCGATCTTGCTCGCGCGCCGCTCGTGCAGGCGGAAGCGCTCGTCGATCAGCGCGGCGTGGTCGGTGACCGGCTTGCCGTGGCCGGCCAGCACGACCTCGGCGGGGAGCTCGCGCGTCTGGCGCAGCGAGTCCATGTACATCATCAGAGCCCGCGGCCGGCCGCCGCCCGGCTCGCCCGAGCGCCCGCCGAGCGGCCGCGAGATGAGCGGGTTGGAGGAGATGTGCTTGATCAGGTGGTCGCCGCCGATCAGCTGCGCGCGCCGCTCGTCCCAGAACAGCGTGTCCGAGGGCGAGTGGCCCGGGCGGTGCTGGACCTGCAGTCCGCGATCGGCGAATTCGAGCGTCTCGCCGTCCTTCAGCGGGCGGTCGACGTGGGCGCTCCCGCCCCAGGCCCGGAACGACCTCGACACCGAGCGCAGCGCGGTCACGACGTCGCGCGGGATCCCGTGGCGCAGCATCAGCGCCCCGGCCAGCTCGTCGTCGCGCTCGGCGTGCGCGCCGTACTCCTCGAGCACGGGGGCGAGCAGGTCGAGCGCGCAGACCTCGGCCTGCGAGCGGTCGGCGAGGATGCCGACGAGCCCCAGGTGGTCGAGGTGCTGGTGCGTGATGACGATCCGCTCGAGGTCCTCGATGCGGCGCCCGTGCTCGGCCAGCGCCTTCTCGAGCGCGTCGAGCGCCTTGCCCGAGTTGGGACCGGTGTCGACCAGCGTGAGCGGGTCGTCCTCGATCAGGTAGCAGTTGACCCGGCCCACGGCGAACGGCGTGGGGATCGGGAGGCAGTGGATCACGACCGGATCAGCTCGAGCACCTCGTCGCGCCGCCGCTCCATGTCCTCCTGGGAGACGAGGCTCTCGAGGTTGAGCCGCAGCAGCGGCTCGGTGTTCGACGGGCGGACGTTGAAGTGCCAGTCGTCGTAGTCGACGGAGATGCCGTCGAGCTTGGTGATGCGGCCGTCGGCGTAGCGGCGCTCGATCTCGTCCATCTTGGCCTGCTGGTCGTGCACCTCGGAGTTGATCTCGCTGCTGATGAAGTAGTGCTCGCGCAGCGGCTGGAGCAGCTCGGACAGCTTCGCGTCGTGGATCGAGAGCAGCTCGAGGATGAGCAGCGCCGGGATGGTGCCGGAGTCGGCGTTATAGAAGTCGCGGAAGTAGTAGTGGCCGCTGACCTCGCCGCCGAAGGCGCCGCCCTCGTCGCGCATGCGGCGCTTGAAGAAGGCGTGGCCGACGCGGTTCACGTGCGCCTTGCCGCCCAGCCGGGTGACGAGGTCGGGCACGGCCCGGGAGGCGCGGACGTCGTAGAGGATGTCGGCGCCCGGCTGCTTCTCGAGGATCGACTCGGCGAGCAGCGCCGTGAGGAAGTCGCCGTCCACGAAGCGACCGGTGTCGTCGATGAAGAAGCAGCGGTCGGCGTCGCCGTCCCAGGCGATGCCGAGGTCGGCCCGCTCGGAGCGCACCTTGTCGACGATGAAGCGGCGGTTCTCCTCCAGCAGCGGGTTCGGCTCGTGGTCGGGGAACTCGCCGTCGGGCTCCCAGTAGGTGGTCACGAGGTCGAGGCCGAGCTGCTCGAGCAGCGGGCCCGCCATCGGGCCGGCCATGCCGTTGCCGCCGTCCACGACGACCTTGAGCGGCTTCACGGCGCCGGGGTCGATGAACTTCAGCGCCTCGCGCTGGAAGTCCGCGTAGACGTCGACCTCCTCGTACGAGCCGGGTGGGTGGGATGGTCTCTCGCCGGGACCTCCGTCGATCGTGCGCTGGAGGTCGTCGATGGAGAGCGGGACCGCCTCGCGCTCGACGAGCTTGGCGCCCGTGTAGGCCTTCGGGTTGTGCGAGGCGGTGCACATCAGCCCGCCGTCGAGGTCGCGCGAGCCGACGAGCCAATAGAGCATCTCGGTCCCGACCATGCCGATGTCGATGACGTGCGCGCCCTCGGCCATCAGGCCCTCGCGGTAGCGGGCGGCGAGCTCGGGCGCGGTGAGGCGCATGTCGCGGCCCAGGCCGACACGGAGATCGCCGCCGCCGAGCACCCGCGCGAAGGCGCGCCCGATCTGCTCGGCGACGTCGCCGTCGATCTGGTCGCCGTAGAGGCCGCGGACGTCGTACGCCTTGAAGATCTCGGGGGGAGCGGTCACCGGCATGGCCGCGCAGCATACGAAGCGAGCACGAGCTGGAAGGTGACCAGCGTGCGCAGGCCGGGGACGCGCAGGGCCGCGGGGCCGAGCAGGTCGTCGAGCCGCGAGCCGCGCCAGATCAGCCGCGGGCGGCGGTCGACGGCGGTGACGGCGAGGCCGGCCTGGTCGAGCAGCTCGTGCGCGTCGCGCAGCGTGAACCAGCGCAGGTGGGTGGCGTCGTGGATGCCCTCGGGGTTCCGGGGCCAGCTGCCCTTGATGAGGGCGGCGTAGGTGCTCCAGTGGGCCACGTTGGGGAGCGAGACGACGGCCGTGCCGCCGGGCTGGAGGAGCGCGGCGTACGCGCGCAGGGCGCTCCAGGGGTCGACGAGGTGCTCGAGCACGTCCGCGGCGACCAGGCAGTCGAAGCGGCCGAGCTCGGCCTCGAGTTCGCCGCGCCGTGCCAGCTGCTCGACGTCCGCCTCCACGACCCGGTCGCAGTGCTGCGCGGCCGCGGCGGCGTACTCGGGGTCGATCTCGACGCCCACCACCACGACCTCGCCGCGCGCCTTCAGCAGCGTCGCGAGCCCGCCCTTCGCGCAGCCGAGATCGAGCACGCGGGCGGCCGTCGGCGGAACCTGCCGCGCGATCTCCGGGCGCGGCGTCTCGTAGGCGAGTGCGCGCTCGTCGGGCACGGGGCGGCACCATACGGGCCGCGATGAAGGTGGTGATCCTCTGCGGCGGGCGCGGCACGCGCCTCAACGGCGAGCGCCCGAAGCCGCTGATCGAGGTCGGCGGCCGGCCGATCGTCTGGCACGTCATGTCGATCTACGCGGACCAGGGGTTCGACGACTTCCTCCTGCTCACCGGCTACCAGGGCGAGGCGGTCGCCGGCTGGGCGCGGTCGGCGCCGTGGCGGGTGGAGTGCGTCGACACCGGCGTCGACACGCCGACGGGCGGGCGCGTGCACGCGGTCCGCGATCGGCTCGCCGAGCCGTTCTTCCTCACCTACGCCGACGGCGTGGCCGACATCGACCTGTCCGCGCTCCTGGCCCGCCACCGCGAGCGCGCGGCGCTCGGCACCATGACCGTCGTCCGGCCGGAGCTGCCGTTCGGCGTCGCCATGCTCGACGGCGACCGCGTCGCGGGGTTCCACGAGAAGCCGCGCGCCGAGCAGTGGGTCAACGGCGGCTTCTTCGCGTTCGAGCCGGGCGCCCTGGCGTACCTGTCCGCCGAGGCGGTGCTCGAGCGCGAGCCTCTGGAGCGGCTAGCGGGCGAGGGGGCGCTGGCCGCCTACCGGCATCGCGGCTACTGGCGCTGCCTCGACACCTACAAGGACCGCGTGGCCCTGGAGGAGGCGGCGCCGTCGGCCCCGTGGCTGCGCGGTCGTTGAGGTTCGACCGCGGGCCACGTAGGGTCGCGGCGTGGAGTTCCGGGTCCTGGGGCCACTCGAGGTCGTCCACAGCGGCGAGCCGTCCGCGCCTCCCGGCGGCAAGGAGCGGACGATCCTCGCGCGGCTGCTGCTCGAGCCCGCCCGCGTGGTGCCGACCGACGCCCTGCTCGAGGCCGCCTGGCCGGAGACCGACCCGGAGATCGCCGCCCGCTCGCTCGCCGTCCGGCTCGCCAACCTGCGGACCTTCCTCGAGCCCGACCGGCCGGCGGGTGCGCCCTCCAGGCTGCTGGTCCGCGACGGGCAGGGCTACCGGCTCGCCGTCGAGCCCGACCAGCTCGACGCCCTGCGGCTCGAGCGGCTCGTCACCGAAGCGCCGACCCTGAGCCCCAAGGCGGCCCTCGCCGCCTACGACGAGGCGCTGGCCCTGTGGCGCGGCGCGCCGTTCGGCGACGTCGCCTACGCCGACTTCGCCCAGGCCGAGATCCGCCGCCTCGAGGGGCTCCGCGCCCGCGCCGCCGAGGGGCGCGCGAGGAGCCTGCTCGAGCTCGGCCGCCACGAGGAGGCGCTGCCTGAGCTCCAGCGCCTGACCGCCGACGATCCGCTGAGCGAGGAGCTGGTCCGCGCCTACGCCCTGGCGCTCTACCGCGCCGGACGGCAGGTCGACGCGCTCGAGGCGCTGCGCACGCTCGGCACCGGCCTCGCCGAGCTCGGCCTCGAGCCGAGCGCCGCCACCCGCGAGCTCGAGCGCGGCATCCTCGTCCACGACCCCGTGCTCGCGGGCGTCCGCCCGCCCGCGAGCAACCGGCTCCCGGCCAAGGCCAGCCGCTTCTTCGGACGCGAGGAGGACCTGAGCCGCGCCGAGGCGATGATCCAGGATTCGCGCCTGATCACGCTGGCCGGCGTCGGCGGGGCCGGCAAGACGCGGCTCGCGCTCGAGCTGGCGGAGCGCGTCGCCGGCCGGTTCCCGGACGGGCCGTGGTGGTGCGAGCTCGGACCGGTCGGCGCCGACGCCGACGTCTCCGGCGCCGTGGCCGACGCGCTGGCGCTCGACGGCGGGCTCGAGCAGCTCACGCCCCGCACCGGGCTGCTCATCCTCGACAACTGCGAGCACGTGCTCGACGGGTCGGCCGCCGCGATCGAGGAGCTGCTGGCGCGCGCGCCCGGCCTGCGGATCGTCGCCACCAGCCGCGCGCCGCTCGGCGTCGACGGGGAGCAGGTCCTGCGTCTGACCGGCCTCGGCGGGGAGGCCGCCACCGCGCTCTTCCTCGATCGCGCCACCGCCGCGGGCGCCGACGCCGACGACGCCGCCGTGAGCGAGCTCTGCACCCGGCTCGACGGCCTCCCGCTGGCGATCGAGCTCGCCGCCGGCCGCACCCGCTCTCTGGCGCCCTCCGAGATCGTCGAGCGGCTCGACGAGCGGTTCGACGTTCTCGCCGTCTGGGGCCGCCGCTCGTCTCCTCGCCACTGGACGCTGAGGGCGGCGATCGCCTGGTCGTACGAGCTGCTCGAGGAGCCCCAGCGCCGGCTCTTCGAGCGGCTGTCGGTGTTCGCCAAGGCCTGCACGCTCGGCGAGGCCGAGGCGGTGTGCGCGGGCGACGACCTGCCGATGCCGCTCGTCGGCGGCCTGCTCGACGAGCTGGTCGCCCACTCGCTGCTCACCACCAGCCGGGCCAGCCGCCGCACCACCTACGCGATGCTCGAGACCCTGCGCGAGTACGCGGCCGAGCGCCTGGAGGAGCGCGGCGAGCGCGACGCCATGCGCGAGCGCCACGCCTCGTACTACGCGGCGCGGGCGCACGCGCTGCGCGACGCCGGCTGGTACGAGCACCGCCTGCCGTTCGTCGACACGTTCGACGAGCTGCGGCCCGCCGTGCGCCACTGCCTGCGCGAGGACGGGGACCCCGGGCGCGCCTTCGCGCTCGCCGAGGTCCTGTGGTGGCCGGCGCTCGCGCGCCACGGCGAGGAGATCGCGCGCCTGCTCGACGAGATCCTCGCCCGCTGGCCGGGTGCCCACGCCCGCCGGGTGCATGCGCTCGGGTCGGCGTCGACGGTCGCGCTCACCGTCGGCGACCGCGAGGCGGCGCGCCGGCACGCCGAGGCCGCCATCGCGCTCGAGGCCGGCATCGGGGAGCCCGCCCTGCTGGCGCGACGGACGCTGGCGCAGCTCGCCTACTACGCGGGCGAGCGCGACCCGGCCCCGTGGGGCGACGTCGCCCGCCTGGCGCGCGCCGCCGGCTACCCGGCGATCGCCGGCGAGGCCGACGGCTTCCTCGCCCAGCTCCTCGAGGCCAGGGGCGACCACGGCGCCGCGCTCCTGCGGGCCCGCCAGACCCGCGAGGAGGGCGAGCGGCTCGGGCTGCCCTGGCTCCTCACCTGGGGGCAGTTCGCCACCGGCATCGTCCTCATGGACGCCGATCCGGCCGATGCCCGGAGGTGGCTCGAGCAGGCGCTCGCCAGCGCGCGGGCGACGGAGAACCACCACATGATCCGGTTCAGCCTGCGGGCCCTGGGCGTGGCCGCCTCGCTCGAGGGCGACCACGCCGCCGCCGTCGAGCACCTGCGGGCCGCCATCCACTACGACGAGGAGCGCAGCGAGGCCGCGTCGCAGCGGACGTCGCTGATGGCGCTCGCCGCCGTGCTCGCGGAGCGCGGCCAGCTCCAGCCGGCGGCCGTGCTGCTCGGCGCCACCGAGGACTGGCCCGCGGCGCCCTATCTGGCCGCCTTCGCGGCGCGGGCCCGCGAGCGGGTCGCCGAGCTCGGCGCCGATCGCCTGGCCGACGCGACGGCGCGCGGCCGGCTGCTCGACCTCGAGGGCGCCAAGGCGCTCGCCCAGGCCGCGATCCAGTCCGGTCGTCGCGAACGCCCCGACTAGAATCGGCGGCCATGGCCGGACACTCCAAGTGGGCGGGGATCAAGCACAAGAAGGCGATCGTCGACGCCCGCCGCGGCAAGTTGTTCACCAAGTTGGCGCGGGCGATCACGGTCGCCGCCAAGGAGGGCGGCGGCGACGTCGAAGGCAACCCGGCCCTCTCACTGGCCGTGCAGAAGGCCAAGGACGCCTCGATGCCGAAGGACAACATCGAGCGCGCGATCGCGAAGGGCACGGGCGAGGGCGGTGACGTCGACGCGCTCGAGGCCGTCCTCTACGAGGGCTACGGCCCCGGCGGCGTGGCGATCCTCGTCGAGGCGCTGACCGACAACCGCAACCGCACCGGCTCGGAGATGCGGCACATCTTCTCCAAGAACGGCGGCAACCTCGGCGAGCCGGGCTCGGTCGCCTACCTGTTCGACAAGAAGGGCGTCGTGGTGGTCGACGGCGAGCGCTACTCCGAGGACGACCTCATGGTCGCGATCGACGCGGGCGCGGAGGACATCGCCATGGACGCGGACGTGTACGAGGTGCTGTGCGAGCCGTCCGACCTCGCGGCCGTCCGCGCCGCGCTCGTGGACGCGGGCGTCGAGGTGGAGGAGGCTTCGGTGGCGCAGCGGCCGAAGACCCAGGTGCCGCTCGACGAGGACGGCGCCACGAAGGTCCTGCGCCTGATCGACGCGCTGGAGGACCAGGACGACGTCGACGCCGTGCACGCGAACTTCGACGTCGACGCCGAGGTCCTGGAGCGGGTCGCGGGCTGATCCGGGGTACGAGGCCCGCATGCGGTCCTCGTGGAACCCAGCGGCCGTCGCGCTCGTCGCGCTGATGGCGCTCGGGAGCGTCGTGATGTGGATCGGCGTGCCGCTCGGCCTGATCTACGTCGCCTCCAAGCTGGCCGACTCGCCGGAGCCCAGCATGGGGCCGTACCTGCTGATCATCATCGGCCTCCCGATCGGGATGGCGGTGGTCGGCAAGGGGCTCGGCGCCCTGAACCGCGCCCACATCCGCGTGACGGGGGCCGAGGTGGACGAGTACCGGCCGGGCTGGACGCGGTCGATGCGCGGCGAGCGGAAGGTCGACCGCCGCGGCGGGGTGCTCGATCGCGTGATGATCATCTCCGTGGCCGTGGCGGCGCTGGCGTTCGCCGTGTGGTTCTTCGGGTTCGCCGGGTCTTCGTTGCCGGGCGCGTAGGGACGAACTTCGGCTGGGTAGGGGAGCGAGGGAGCCGGCGTCGCCGGCCGTCCGTGGCGCTTTGACGTCGATATGCGACGTCAAAGCGCCACGCGACCCGCGCGAGCCTCGATCCCGCCTCCCTACAAGCCCGGGGTTCGTGAACCGCGACCGCAAGAAGGCGTCCGGGCCGCCGCGCAGAATCTCCGCCGTGTACGTGATCGTCCTCGGCATCGATCCCGGCGTGGCCAACACCGGCTACGGCGTCGTGGCCCAGCACCGGGGGAGGATGCTGGCGCTCGACGGCGGCGTGGTGGAGACCTCGCCCGGGCTCGACACCGGGCGGCGGCTCGCCGCCATCCACGAGCGGGTCGGCGCGCTGATGGACGAGTACCGGCCCGACGCGCTCGCGCTCGAGGACGTCTACTTCGGCGCCAACGCCCGCAGCGCCTTCGCGGTCGGCCAGGCCCGCGGCGTGGTCATGCTCGCCGCCGGCCAGCGGGCCATCCCCACGGCCTCCTACACGCCGCAGCAGGTCAAGGGCGCGGTGTGCGGCAACGGCCGCGCGGCCAAGGACCAGGTGCAGCGGATGGTGCAGACGCTGCTGGCGCTGACGGAGCTGCCACGGCCGGACCATGCGGCGGACGCGCTGGCGGTCGCCATCTGCCACGCCAACGGGGCGCCGCTGCAGGCGGCGCTGGCCGGATGATCGCGCTGCTCGAGGGCACCGTCGCGGTCCGCCGCGCCGACCACGTCGTCGTCTCGTGCCACGGCGTCGGCTACCGGCTGGCCGTCTCCGCGGAGACGCTTCGCCACATCCCGCGCGTGGGTGAGCGCACGGAGATCCACACCCACCTGATCGTCAGAGACGACGCCCTGCTGCTCTACGGCTTCGCCACCGAGGAGGAGCGGGACCTCTTCCTGCTGCTGATCGGGGTCCAGTCGGTCGGCCCCAAGATGGCGCTCGCGGTGCTCTCCGGCGGTACGCCGCGCGACCTGCTGTCCGCCGTGGCCGCCGGCGACACCGCGCGGCTCCAGGCCGCCCCCGGCATCGGCAAGCGCACGGCGGAGCGGATCGTCGTCGAGCTGCGCGAGAAGGTCGGCACGCCGAGCGACGACCCGATCGTCATCACCCGCGGGGACGACCCGCGGCTGCTGGCCCGCGACGGCCTCGTCGGCCTCGGCTTCTCGCCCCAGGAGGCCGACAAGCTGCTCGACGGCGCGGCCGGCGAAGCGCCCGAGGATCTGATCGCCCACGCCCTCAAGGCGGCCCGCCGATGATCCGCACCCCCGGCGCCGACCGCCTGCAGACCCCGCGCGAGCGCCCGGAGGAGGACGTCGACGCCACCCTGCGCCCGCGGGTCCTCGAGGAGTTCGTCGGCCAGGACGCCGTCAAGGACCAGCTCGGCGTCTCGATCGCCGCCGCCGCCGCCCGCGGCGAGGCGCTCGACCACGTGCTGCTGGCCGGCCCGCCCGGCCTCGGCAAGACCTCGCTGGCCCAGATCGTCGCCCACGAGCTGGAAGTGCCGTTCGTGCAGACCGCCGGCCCGGCGCTCGAGCGCAAGGCCGACATCGCGAGCTTCCTGACCGCGCTCGAGCCGCGCGCGATCTTCTTCGTCGACGAGATCCACCGCCTGCCGCGGGCGGTCGAGGAGACCTTCTATCCGGCGATGGAGGACCGCCAGCTCCCGATCACCGTCGGCGCCGGGGCGGGAGCGCGCGTGGTCACGCTCGACCTGCCGCCCTTCACGCTGATCGGCGCCACAACCCGCGCCGGCCTGCTCACCACGCCGCTGCGCGACCGCTTCGGCATCCAGCACCGGCTCGACCACTACGACGCCGGCGACCTCGCCCGCATCGTCACGCGCTCGGCGCGCGTGCTGGGCGTGGAGATCGAGGCGGCCGGCGCCCGCGCCATCGCCGAGCGCGCCCGCGGCACCCCGCGCGTGGCCAACCGGCTGCTGCGGCGGGTGCGCGACTTCGCGGAGGTCCACGGCGGCGGGGCGATCGACGCTGCGACGGCGGGGGCGGCGCTCGACCTGCTGGAGGTCGACCACGCCGGCCTGGACCGGCTCGATCGCGAGATCCTCTCCACGATCTGCGACCAGTTCTCGGGCGGCCCCGTCGGCCTCTCGACGCTCGCGGTGGCCGTGCAGGAGGAGCCGGACACGATCGAGGACGTCTACGAGCCGTATCTGCTCCAGCGAGGGTTCCTCATGCGCACCCCGCGCGGCCGCTGCGCGACGGTGCACGCCTTCCGCCACCTCGGGCTCGAACCCCCGGCGTCAGATTCGACATTGTTCTGATCGAGCCTTTACGCGGGTCGGTCTAGGCTTAACCCCGTCGATGGCGCACCTCTTCATCTGCCCGAACTGCGGCCAGCGCACCAGCGCGACCGATCGCCAGCAGGGGTTCCGCAACCAGCCGCGCGGCTGCTCGAAGTGCGGCTTCGGCTTCCTGTTCGAGCTGCTCGACGACTACTACCCGGCCCCCAACGCGGCCTTCTTCGTCTGCGACCAGGCCGGCCGGATCATCGGCTGCGGCCGCGGATCGCGCGAGCTGACCGGCCTTTCCGACGAGAAGGTGATGGGCCGCGAGGTACGTGAGGTCCTGGGGCTCGACTTCGAGGGCGGCGCCGACCACGTCGGCACTGTGCTGGAGTGGGGCGTCCGCCAGCTGGGCAAGCCCGTGGTGGTGAACGCCGAGGGGGACCTGCCCGCCAAGGCGGTGGCCGATCTGTTTCCGGCGTACGATGACGACGGCGGCCTGTTGCTCATCCTGACGCCGTCCAAGTAGCACTACCCTTCCAGCCGTCCATGACCGAACGCCGCCGCTCTCTCTTCGTCCTGCTGATCGTCTTCGGCCTCATCGCCGGGTCGGTCTACGCGATCTCCACGCGGGAGACGCGGCTGGGCCTCGACCTCCAGGGCGGCGTCCAGCTCATCTACGAGGGCCAGCCGACCGCGCAGCAGCCGACGGTCACCAAGGAGGCGCTCGACCGCTCGCTGGACATCATGCGCGACCGCGTCGACGCCTTCGGCGTGGCCGAGCCCGAGCTGCTCCTCTCCGGCGAGAACCAGATCGAGGTCAACCTCCCCGGCGTCGAGGACGCCCAGCGCGCGGCGGACCAGGTCGGCTCGACCGCCCAGCTCTTCTTCTACGACTGGGAAGCCAACATCCTCGACGAGGACTGCCGGGCCGACCCGGACCAGAACTCGAGCCAGAAGGAGCCCATCACGGGCTTCTACCGGGCCGTTCAGCAGGCTGCGAAGTGCGAGGCGCAGGCGGACGGCAACAACAGCGCGGCCGACGCCCCGCGCTTCTACGCCTTCGACAAGACCACAAAGCGGGCGCTCAACGGCGGCGCGCCATCCGAGTCGCGCGCCGCCGTGCTGGACGACCTGCCGCAGGATGAGGACCCGGCCGACGTCGAGGTCATCGAGGTGCCGGAGGGCATCCTCGTCGTCCGCGACGCGAAGCCCGACGCCGAGGCGCCCGACCCCGACCGCTTCTGGGTCATCCAGGACAACCCGGCGCTCTCGGGCACCGACATCCGCAACCCGGAGCAGAACTTCGACGAGACGCGCCAGCCGGTCGTCACCTTCGACTTCACGGACAAGGGCCGCCGGGCGTTCCGCGACATCACGGCCAACATCGCCGAGCGCGGCGTGGACAACGCGCTGCCGGGCGACAACCCGGTGCTCGCCTCCCAGCACTTCGCGATCGTGCTCGACGACGAGCTGATCTCGGCTCCGTACATCAACTACCAGGAGAACCCGGAGGGCATCGACGGCTCGACCGGCGCGCAGATCTCCGGCAGCTTCACCATCCCGGAGGCGCAGGACCTGGCGCGGATCCTCGAGATCGGCGCGCTGCCGATCCGGCTCGAGCTGGTCTCCCGCTCGCAGGTGTCGGCCACGCTCGGCGCCCAGGCGCTCGACCAGGGCCTGCTCGCGGGCATCGCCGGCTTCGTGATCGTCGCGCTCTTCCTGATCGTCTTCTACCGCGTGCTCGGCCTCATCGCCGTGACCGCGATGGGCATCTACGGGCTGTACTTCTACGCGGTCGTCGAGCTCATACCGATCACGCTCACGCTGCCGGGCATCGCGGGCCTGATTCTCACGCTCGGCGTGGCGGCGGACGCCAACATCGTCATCTTCGAGCGCGTCAAGGAGGAGATGCGGGGCGGCAGATCGGTCGCCCAGGCGATCTCCGCGGGCTACAAGAAGGGCCTGACGGCGATCATGGACGCCAACATCGTCACGGTCCTGGTCGCCTTCATCCTCTTCGTGCTGGCCACGTCGGGGATCCAGGGCTTCGCGCTCACGCTGGCCGTCGGCGTGATCCTCTCGATGTTCACCGCCGTGCTCGCCACCCAGGCGATCCTCTACGCGCTGCGCGGCACCCGCGTGCTGCGCTCGCGCGCCGCCCTCGGCGCGCGCGACTCCAAGCCCGTGCGGTTCGACTTCATGGGCAAGTCGCGCTGGTTCTTCTCGGTGTCGGGCATGATCCTGCTCGTCTGCGCGCTGGCCATCGCCGTCAACGGCCTCAACTTCGGGATCGACTTCGAGGGCGGCACGCGGATCACGGCGCCGCTCGAGCGGCCGGCGACCGTCGAGCAGATCCGCGACGCGCTCGGGCCGGTCGGGCTCGGCGACGCAGAGGTCCAGACGCTCGACAACCCGGAGCTGGGCCAGAACGTCGTCCAGATCAGCGCCGAGCAGCTGGCTCCCGAGGAGGTCGACCGGGTCGAGCAGGCTCTCGAGCAGGAGTTCGGGTTCGCCGACGAGTCCAGCTCGGAGTCGATCGGCGCGAGCTTCGGCCGGTCGGTGGCCACCAGCGCCATCTACGCGATCATCGCCTCGCTGATCGTCGTCTCGATCTACATCACTCTGCGCTTCCAGTGGAAGTTCGCGGTGCCGGTGCTGATCGCCCTCGCCCACGACCTCCTCATCACGGGCGGCGTCTACGCGCTGATCGGCCGGGAGGTGTCGGCGTCGACGGTCGCGGCGCTGCTGACCATCCTGGGCTTCTCGCTCTACGACACGATCGTCGTGTTCGACCGAATACGAGAGAACATCCCGCGGATGCCGAACGCGGCGTTCACGCAGATCTACAACCGGTCGATGTCCGAGGTCATCGTCCGCTCGCTGGCCACCAGCTTCTGCGCCGGCCTGCCGATCCTCGCCCTGCTGCTGTTCGGCGGCGAGACGCTGCAGGACTTCGCGTTCGCGCTGCTGGTCGGCACCTTGTCGGGCACGTACTCGTCGGTGTTCATCGCCGGCCCGGTGCTGACCTACTGGAAGGAGCGCGAGCCGGTCTACCACGCTCGCGCCGAGCGCATCCGCCAGCAGTTCGGCGGCACGATCCCGCCCTACGCGGTGGCGACGGCCGGCGCGCCGATCGACGTCGCCCCGAAGGACACGCGGCGCGGTGGCCGTGTCACCGCGCCCACCGATCCCTCGCGCGGCGTGTCGTCGCAGGAGTTCGAGGAGATGGTGCGCGACCTCGGGATCGAGGATGAGCAGAAGCAGCGCCAGCCCGCCGCGGCGCGGGGCGCCAGCCGTCCGGTCGGCGGCCGCCGCGCGCGGTCGCGCGCCGAGGCGCAGCAGGAGGGCCAGCCGCCGCCGCAGGACGGCGGCGACGACAAGCCGAAGAAGCCCCGCAACCGCCGCCACGGGAGGCCTCGCTGATGGCCGCGCTGGTCTGGGTCATGATGGGCCTCGCCCTCTGGCACTTCACGATCTTCCTGCCCGACCACTTCTGGGCCGGGATCGTGGGGGCGTTCCTCGGCGCCGTCCTCGGCGCGCTGCTGTTCGGGTTCGTGATCCACGGCTTCGACGTGCCGGGCCAGAGCGACACCAACGTCCTCAACGCCCTCGAGGCGATCCCCGGGGCCATGATCGGCATGGGGATCATCTACTGGATCGGCCTGCGCCAGGAGCGCGAGCACCCGATCTATTGAGGGTCCTCGCGGCGATCACGACGCCGTTCGGCGCCGACGGCTCGCTCGACCTCGACGCCTTCGAGGCCCATGTGCGCTGGCTCGAGGAGGCCGGCCTCGACGGGTTGTTCGTGGGCGGCACCACCGGCGAGGGGGTGCTGCTCGAGGACTCAGAGGTTTCGGCGCTCGTGGAACGCGCCGCGTCGGTGGCCGGCTCGCTGCGGGTCATCGCCCAGGTCGGGCGGCCGAGCACGCGGGCGACGGTGGCGCTCGCCCGGCGGGCGCTGTCGGCGCGCGCCGGCGGCGTGGCCGCCTACGTGCCGTGGTTCTATCCGATCACGCAGGAGCAGGTCCGCGCCCACTTCCTGGCCTTGCTGGAGGCGGCGGACGGCGCGCCGGCCTTCCTCTACAACATCCCGCCGCGGACCGTGAACGACCTCGCGCCGGAGCTCGCCGGGGAGCTCGCGCGGGCGGGCTTCGCGGGCATGAAGGACTCGACCGGCGACTTCGACCGCCACCGCGCCTACCTGGAGGCGGTTCCGGGGTCGTTCGAGGTCTACACGGGCACCGAGCCGCTGATCGTCGACTCGGTGGCGGCCGGCGCGGCCGGCTCGATCAACGGGCTCTCGAACTGCCGCCCGGAGCTGTTCGTCGCGCTGCGCGACGGGCTGGCGGCCGGCGACGACGTGACGGCGCTCCACGAGGAGATCGCCGCGCTGAAGGCGGAGGTCAAGGCGGAGGGCACGGTGCCGGGCGTCAAGCGGCGCGTGCGCGAGCGCCTCGCCGAGCGCGGGATCGATTACCCCGCGGCGCCGCGGGCGCCGTTCGGCTGAGCCGGATTCCAGCGCGGCCATCGTCGTGGGTGCGAACTACGACTGCTGCTGGGTGTCCGGCTCGAGCGCCTCCTCCTCGCCGCCGTAGCCGCCGGTCGTGGGAGCGGCGCCGAGCGCCCGCAGCATCTTCCGGCGCGTCTTGCCCTCGGCCCGGGCCGCCCGGTTGAGCTTGCGCTGCGTGCGCATGTACTCCGCGCGGTCGATCTCGAACGGCGACTTGCCCTTGTCGCGCACGATGATGGCTGTGAACTCCTGGCAGACCGACTGGAGATCGCGCAGCGCGTCCTGGTAGTTGCCGGTCTGGAGGGCCGCCCACTGCGGCGGGTCGAGCTTGCTGATGCCGTCGATCGCCGAGTCGATGATCCCGCTGTAGCGGCGGAACGCGGTGGCGAACTCGGACGGCGTGTCGGCGGCGGCCAGCTGGACGTCCTTGATCCGGCGCAGGAGGCGGCGGTCGAGCCGGGCGAGCTGCTCGGCGAACACCGGCGCCCGCACGGCGTCGGGGACGAAGAAGCGCTCGTCGTGTGAGAGGCAGTCGCTCAGGCCGGCTGCCTTCGCGCTCTTCTCGATCTCCGCCAGCCGCGGCTTGAGGGCGTCGGCGACCTTGACGAGCGCGGCGGGCTCGAGGTCCTCGCTGGCCTCCGAGAGCTTCGTCAGCTCCTTCTCGAGCGCCTTCATCTCGCTGACGAACGCGGCGGGCTTCGGGCCGGCGCCCTTGGGCAGCGGCTCGGCGGCGATCGTCTTGACGGCGGCCTGGGCGTCGGTGATGCCGCGGACGACGAGGCGGTCGAGGTCGATCAGGTCGGTCGGCCAGCCGCGGTCGGCGATGGCGTCGTTGGCCTTCGTGCAGGCGGCGTCGACGTGCTGGACCCAGCGGGCCTTGGCGGCGCGCTTCTCCTCGGCGGTCGGCTCGGGGTCGCCGCCGCAGGCCGCGATCCCGGCGAGCGCCAGCACCGGCACAGCCACCCACCGATGTCCGAACCGCGCTGTCCCTGCCATGCGAGGCACCTCCGCTCGGGAATCCCGAGCATCCTCCTACCCGTCTGCGCAGCTCATCACGCGATGCCCGCGAGGTCGTGCGAGTTCGTGCCGAGTTCGTGCCGAGTTCGTGCCCGCGCCGAGTTCGTGCCGACTTCGCACCGAGTTCGTGCCGCCTCCGCGCGGGATCGTCAATTGATCGTGACGATTTCGCGGCATGCCCGCGATTCCGTCGGGCGGCGCTCATACGCTCCGGCGACCGTGCCACCCGACGCCCGCTTCACCGTGACCCCGTACGAGTACGCCGCCGCCGACCGGCTGGCGGCCGCGCTCGGGGTCTCGCACGTGCTCGCCCAGGTGCTCGTGCGCCGCGGCCTGGCCGGCGAGTCGGAGGCGCGCGCGTTCCTGGCGGGGGCAGATGCGCACCCGCACGACGCCTTCGGCGGCCTCCGGGAGGGGGCCGCGCGGATCCTCGAGCACGTCCGGCGGGGGTCGCGGATCACCGTCCACGGCGACTACGACGTGGACGGCGTGGCTGCCACGGCGGTGCTCGTCCGCGCGCTGCGCACCCTGGGCGCGGACGTCGACTGGTACCTGCCGAGCCGGATCGACGACGGCTACGGGCTGGCGGCGTCCACGGTCGTCCGCCTCGCCGAGCGGGGGACCGACCTGCTGGTGACCGTGGACTGCGCGATCACGGCGGTCGAGGAGGTCGCGGCCGCCCGCGCCGCCGGCATGGACGTGGTGGTGACCGACCATCACAGCCCGCGGGCGGACGGCCGGCTGCCCGATGCGCCGATCGTGCACCCGGCCGTCGGGGACTACCCGTGCCCGGAGCTGTGCGCCACCGCCGTCGCCCACAAGCTCGCCGAGGCGCTGCTCGAGGCGGCGGGGGAGGACCCGGCGGTCGCCGCCGAGGACCTGGACCTCGTCGCCCTGGCCACGGTGGCCGACGTGGTCCCGCTGGTCGGCGAGAACCGGCGGCTCGTCCGCGAGGGGCTGCGAGCGCTCGCCGGCACGCGCAAGCCGGGCCTGCGGGCGCTCATGGAGATCGCCCGCGTCGACCCCTCGCTGGTGGACGCCACGGCGATCGGCTTCCGCCTCGCCCCGCGCATCAACGCGGCGGGGCGCCTGCATCGGGCCGACGCGGGGCTCGAGCTGCTGCTGACCGAGGATCCGGGGCGGGCGCGGGCGATCGCCGCGGAGCTCGACGCGGTGAACGCCGAGCGGCGCGACGTGGAGACGCGGATCCTGTTCGCCGCCGAGGCGCAGGTGGCCGAGCACGGACCGGCCGCCGCCTACGTCCTGGCGGCGGAGGACTGGCACCCGGGCGTGATCGGCATCGTCGCCGCGCGGATCGCCGAGCGCCACCACCGCCCGGCGGTGCTGATCGCCCTCGACGGGGCGGAGGGCACCGGCTCGGGCCGCTCGATCCCGGCCTTCGACCTGCTGGGCGGGCTGACCGCGGCCTCCTGGCATCTCGACCGCTACGGCGGCCACAGCGCCGCCGCGGGCCTCACGATCGCCCGCGATGCCGTCGACGGCTTCCGCGAGCGCTTCGTCGCCCACGCCGCCGAGGTGCTGTCGCCGGACGACCTCGTGCCCGAGTGCCGGATCGACGCGGTGGCCCCGGGCGACGCGCTGACGCTCCAGCTGGCCGAGGAGCTCGAGCGGCTGGCGCCCTTCGGCCAGGGCAACCCGCCCGTTTCCCTGCTCGTCCCCGCCGCCGAGCTGTCCGACCCACGGCCGCTGGGGGAGGGGCGGCACGTCGCCTTCACCCTCCACGCCGGCGGCGCCCGCTCGCGCTGCGTGCAGTTCGGCGCCGGAACGCGCCTGCCCGCGACCGACGGCGAAGTCGTCGACGTTGCGGTGCGGCTGGAGGCGAACCGCTGGAACGGCGCGGTCGAGCCCCGGCTCGTCGTGCGCCACGCCCGCCGCGCCGGCACCGCCCCGATCCACCTGCTCGGCGAGCCCGAGCTCCTCGAGGGCGTCCTCACCGAGCTCGACCGCGACCTCGCCGCCTCGGCGGCGCACGACGACATCGTCCCGCCCACCCACGATCTCGTCCCGCCGATCGTCGCGGCCGCCCACAAGCTCGTCCCGCCGATCGTCGCGGCCGCCCACGAGCTCGTCCCGTCCGCCCGCGACGCCCGCGGGACCGGCATCGCGGGCGTGCTCGCCGACCTCGTGGCCTCCGGTGAGCCCGTGCTCGCGGTCGTCGCCCACGCGCCGCACCGCGCGCGGGTCCTGCGCGGGCGTCTCGGCGGGTTCGCCGTCTGCTCGTGGGCGGCCCTGGAGGCCGACCCGGAGCTGGCGGCGCCGTTCGCCCATCTCGTCGCCGTCGATCCCCCCGGCGACGGCCGCCTGCTGCGCCTCCTCGAACGTCCGTCCGGAGCACCGAAAGCCCATCTGGCGTGGGGTGAGCCTGAGCTACGCTTTGCTCAACGCATACACCAGTGGGATTTCGCCCTGCGCGAACCGCTGACGGCCCTCTACCGCGCTCTGCGCGGGGCGGGGACCGCCCGCGGCGAGGCTCTCGAGGCCATGCTCCGGGGCGAGGGGCCGCAGCCGAGGTCCGCCGCGCTCGCGGGGCGCCTGGTGCGGGTCCTCACCGAGCTTGACCTCGTGGTCCTCGATCGCGAAGGGCCGGCCCTCCGGATCGCCGAGACGCAAGCGCGCACCCAGCTCGAGCGCTCGGCGGCCTTCCGGGCCTACCATCAGCGGCTCGAGGACGGACAGCGATACCTGACCAGCGACACGATCCGGCAAGCGGCCTGACCCCTCAGGAGGACGCCGCGCGCCTGCAGTCGCCCAACGGGGAGACCGTGGCGGTCGCGGGTCACCGGCCGGTCGACCGCGCCGAGCTGCCGCACGGTCCGGCCGCCGACATCCCGTCCGACCTCACTGCGGTCGAGCGCGAGCTGCTGGCCGACCTGTTCGCGATCGTCGAGGAGCACGCCGACGAGGTCGCCGAGGCGGTCGACCGCGCCCGCGTCGTCCAGGCCTTCACCTTCAGCTGCGAGCACCACGCCGACCAGCGGCGCCGCTCGGGCGAGGAGTTCATCGTCCACCCGGTCGGCGTGGCCAAGATCTGCGCCGGCATGCGGCTCGACACCGAGACGCTGTGCGCCGCGCTGCTGCACGACACGGTGGAGGACACGTCGGCGTCGCTCGAGGAGGTCCGCGAGGCGTTCGGCGACGAGGTGGCCGGGCTCGTCGACGGCGTGACGAAGCTCACCGGGATCACCTTCCAGTCGCGCGACGAGGCGCAGGCCGAGAACTACCGCAAGATGATGGTCGCGATGGCCACGGACATCCGGGTCATCCTCATCAAGCTCGCCGATCGCCTGCACAACATGCGCACGCTGGAGGCGCTGGCGAAGCAGAAGCAGATCGAGAAGGCCAAGGAGACGCTGGAGATCTACGCGCCGCTGGCGCATCGGCTCGGCATCCACGCCATCAAGTGGGAGCTCGAGGACCTGGCCTTCTCGACGCTCCACCCGCGCAAGTACCAGGAGATCAAGGGCCTGGTCAACCAGCAGCGCGAGGAGCGCGAGCACTACGTCGCGCGGGCGGGCGGCTACCTGGCCAAGGAGCTCGAGGCGCTCGGCATCCACGCCGAGATCTCAGGCCGGGCAAAGCACTTCTACTCGATCTACTCGAAGATGACCCGCAAGGGCCGTGAGTTCAACGAGATCTACGACCTCACGGCCATGCGCGTGATCGTCGACTCCGTGAAGGACTGCTACGGCGCCGTCGGCGTCATCCACTCGCTCTGGAAGCCGCTGCCCGGTCGGTTCAAGGACATGGTCGCCATGCCCAAGTTCAACATGTACCAGGCGCTCCACACGACGGTGATCGGGCCTGAGGGCCGGCCGCTCGAGATCCAGATCCGCACCGGCGAGATGCACGAGACCGCGGAGTACGGCGTCGCCGCGCACTGGCGCTACAAGGAGGGCGGCAAGGGCAAGAGCGTCGGCGCGGACAGCAGCGACATCAAGCTCAAGTGGCTCAAGTCGCTGCTCGACTGGGAGACCGACGAGGACGACCCCCGCGAGTTCACCGAGCACCTCCGCGGCGAGCTGATGGAGGACGAGGTCTACGTCTTCACGCCCAAGGGAGAGGTCAAGTCGCTGGCCGCGGGCGCGACGCCGCTGGACTTCGCGTACGAGATCCACACCGACGTCGGGCACCGCTGCGTGGGGGCGAAGGTCAACGGCAAGATCGTCCCGCTCCACTACGAGCTCAACTCGGGCGACATCGTGGAGATCCTCACCGCCAAGCGGGAGCGCGGCCCGTCGCGCGACTGGCTGGCGCTGGTCAAGACGACCCGCGCGCGCAACAAGATCCGGCAGTGGTTCAAGGCCGAGTCGCGCGACGACTCCGAGCACACCGGGCGCGACCTCCTCCAGGAGCACCTCAACAAGGCGGGCCTGCCGGCGCAGCGGATCGTCGGCTCGCCGCTGCTGG
Organism: uncultured Solirubrobacteraceae bacterium; assembly: GCA_963844405.1. GTDB lineage: Bacteria > Actinomycetota > Thermoleophilia > Solirubrobacterales > Solirubrobacteraceae > DASSUW01. The sequence goes on from CAWJNZ010000004.1 coordinate 163,569, forward strand.
CCGACGTGATCCGCGAGATGGGCTTCCGCAAGGCCGACGACTTCTACATCGCGCTCGGCGGCGCCAAGGTCTCGCCGAAGGTCGTCGTCAACAAGGTGCTGCATCGCCTGAAGCAGGGCGAGAGCGCCGAGGCCGAGACGTCGGCTGCCGAGGACCTGCTCAAGCCGACCATCCGCCGCAAGCCCGAGGCGCCGTCCTCGAAGTTCGGCATCCGCGTGGAGGGCGTCGAAGACGTGCCGCTGCGGCTCGCGAAGTGCTGCCGGCCGGTGTCGGGCGACCCGATCCTGGGCTACGTGTCGCTGGGCCGCGGCATCACCATCCACCGCGACGACTGTCCCAACGCGGCGGCGCTGCGCAAGGACCCGGAGCGCTTCGTCCCGGTCTCCTGGGACGGCGACAACGAGACCTCCTTCAAGGTCGAGATCCAGGTCGACGCGTGGGACCGCCACCGTCTGCTCGAGGACCTCTCGCGCACGTTCGCCGAGGGCGGGATCAACATCGTCGAGGCCTACTGCAGCGTCCAGCACCCGATGGTCAAGAACCGCTTCGTCATCGAGGTGGGGGACACCCAGGCACTGAAGACGGCGATCAACCGCCTGCGCGCGATCGACTCGGTGTTCGACGCCTACCGCGTCACCCCGAGCGGCGGCTGACCCGCCGCCGCACATCACCGTCGCCGACCACACGACGGCGTCGCACCGGGAACCGGTGAAATTTTCGACTACTTCTCGGCATACTTTCACCCGTCCGTGGGCATCCGTACCCATGGATGTTGATACGGGCTAGATGCTCCTGCCCATGGCGGGGCAACATCTCGGCGACGCTCGTCGCCGCCTGCGCGCTTGCGATCTGGTTGGCGGGTCCGGCACAGGCAACCGGACCCCTGCCCGGCGTGGCGCCGCCGGCGACGGCGGTCCAGCAGGCGACAGCGTCCGTCGCCGCGACCGTCGAGCATTCCACGGTCCACCCCGCACCTTCCCCCGGGCGGCGCGCCGCACGGGTCACCGAGACCCGTGCGGCGGTCGCCGACAGCGCCGCCGCTCCAGCGGGCGCCGTCGCGTCGAGCCGAATCGGCGGGTCGGCCGCCGAGGCCCAGATCGTCGCTGCCGCACGTCCGACGGCTCCGGTCGCCTCCGGCTGGCGCAATGCGTCCGCCACGTCCGGCCATCGGGCGAACGGCGGGTTCGCCTCCCCGCAGCAGCGTGGTCTCGCGTCCGCCGCCGCTTCGCCGGCCGGCGCAGCCGCCACCGCGCTACTCGGGCTGCTCGCCCTCGTGATCCTCACCTCGCACGGTTTCGGCACCCGCATCCGGCTCGGGCCGACGTGGGCGCCCGCCGCACCCTTCCTCGCGCTGTCTGAACGACCCGGCTAGCCCGCCCGGCTCGCCCCACGTCCGTCGTTCACCCAGACTCGCAAGGGGAGAGACACGTCCAGATGCTTCGAAGAGCTTGTGCAGTGGCAGCCCCGGCACTCAGACGGTGACCCAGCGGCGCAGCGAGCTCGGGGCCCCGGCCGCAGGAGCGCTGCCGTTCACCGGCTCCTCGTCTGGCTCCTCGCGCTGACCGGCGCCGTCGCCACGACCATCGGGATCAGGGGGCGGCAGCTGACCGCGGCCTGAACCCGAGCACCGCTCAGCTCACGACGCGCAGGGCACCGGCGGCGACCGAGAGCTCGGCGACGGTCTCGTCGCTCATGTGGTCGCCGTCGACCTGCAGCGGGATCGGGCGTCCGTCGAGGGACCGCACCGTGGCCTGGCGGACGCCCGCGAACGCCGTGATCGCGCTATGGCGCGCGATCCGCGCTGCCCCCGACAGGGCGCGGAAGGTGACCGTCGGCACGTCGTACGGCCGCGCCCGCGTGAGCATGACCCCGGCCAGGTCGCCGGAGTCCAGCCGCGCGCCCTCGACCAGGTTCACCGGCCGCGACTTGAAGTACGTGTACGGCTCCCCGTTCTGGAAGAAGGCGCTCACGCCCTGCACGCTCTCCCCGCCCACGGAGATCTCGAGCCGCGGCGGGTTGACCACGTAGTTGCGCAGGAACGTGGTGACCGCCGCCTGCGTGTAGTACCAGGCCCCGAACCGCGCCTTGAGTGCCGGGTGCGCATCGACGCGCTCGACCACGCTGGCGTCGAGCCCGAAGCCGGCCGCGAACGTGAACCAGCGCCCGTTCAGCCGCCCGAGATCGACCCGGCGAGGCTCCCAGCGGTCGGCCATCCGCAGCAGGTGCTCGGTGGCGTCGACCACGTCGTTGGGGATCCCGAGCATCTTGCAGAAGACGTTGTTGGAGCCGCCCGGCAGCACGGTCAGCGGCGTGTCGGTCCCCGCCAGCCCGTTGGCCGCCTCGTTCACCGTGCCGTCGCCGCCGAACGCCACCACGACGTCGAACGCCTGCCCGACCGCAGCCGTCACCAGCTCGATCGCGTGCCCCCGGCGCTCGGTCTCGATCGCCAAGACGTCGTAGCGCCCCTGCAGCGCGTAGACGACCAGGTGCTTGATCGGCAGCGACATCGTCGTGGCGTACGGGTTGACGATCAGCAGCATGCGCTTGGCCTGGGCCGGCTTCTCGAGCGCCGCCACCTCCACGAGCCGGCGCTCCGCCAGCGCGGCGTCGGTCACAGCCAGCCCCGGCGGCGGAAGTACACGATCAGCCCGACGAGCATCGCCAGCATCAGGCCGAGCACGAGCCAGAACGCGAGCACGTTCCCCTGGCCCGGCACGTGCACGTTCATGCCCCAGATCGAGGCCACGAGCGTCAACGGCAGGACGATCACGGAGATCGCGGTCAGCACCCGGAAGGTCTCGTTCGTCCGGTGCGCGATCTGCGACTCGTTCGTGTCCTCCAACGCCTCGACGACCTCCTTGTAGTTCTCGAGCATGTCCCAGACCCGCTCGGAGGCGTCGTTGATGTCCTCGAAGTAGACGTCGAAGTCCTCGGCGATGTAGCGCGCCTTGGTGCGCTCGAGGTCCTGGATCGCGGCCCGCTGCGGGCGCACGACCTTGCGGAAGTTGATGATCTCCTGCTTGACGTTGGAGATGTCGCGCACGACCTCGGCCGAGTTGCCCTCGAAGATCTCCTCCTCGACCCGCTCGAGCTTGTTGCCGATCTTGCGCAGCATCGGGAACGAGGAGTCGACCAGCTCGTCGACGATCTTGTAGAGCAGGTAGCCGGGCCCCTTCGAGAACAGCGACTCGCGCAGCTCCTCGTTGGTCCGGCAGCGCTCGAAGAGGTACTCGATCGGCTGCAGCGGCTCGTTGGGGATCGTGATCAGGAAGTCCGGCCCGACGAAGAGGTCGACCTCGGCCGCGTTCAGCCGCCCGACCGATTTGTCGTAGCGCGGGAAGTGCAGGACGATGAACAGGTAGTCGTCGTACTCGTCGACCTTCGGGCGCTGGTTGCGCGAGAAGACGTCCTCGTAGTCGAGCGGATGGAACTCGAACCGCTCTTCGAGCCACGACTGGTCGGCCGACCGCGGACGCTCGATGTTGACCCACCGCAGGCCGGGGGCCTCGACGATCTCGGCGCGCGGCTCGTCGGGTGCCCGCTCGAGCTCAGCCGCGGCCGCGCGAATACGCGCCGAGCGACGCCCAAACGGTGAGCGTGGCAGGCTCGGCATGACTAAGCGGCTCGTCGGTCGACGGCATCCCTCTAAAGATTCTACGCGTGCTACCGTTCTCCCGCACATAGCAGTACGCATCCAGAGGGGTGGAGGGACTGGCCCTATGAAACCCCGCCAACCATCCCGCGCAAGCGGGAAACGGTGGCAATTCCATCAGGCTCCAAGACGACGGCCTGGGAGATGCGGTGTAGGGCATCCCCATGGCCTCCGCCGCGAACTCCAAGGCGGAGGACCAGAACGACATGCCGGCAGATGCCCTGAAGTGCAAGGAGTGCTCCACGACCTATCCACTCGACGCGCGCTACGTCTGCGAGCGCTGCTTCGGACCGCTGGAGGTGGCCTACCGGCCGCCGGGCGGCTCGGCCGATGAGCTGAAGCGCCGGATCCAGGCCGGCCCGCACACGCTCTGGCGCTACGCCGACTTCCTGCCGCTCGAGGGCCCGCCGCGCAGCGCGCTGCCGACCGGCTGGACGCCGCTCGTCAAAGCCGATCGCCTCGCCGAGCGGCTCGGGCTCCAGGAGGTCTGGATCAAGAACGAGACCGCGAACCCGACGCACTCGTTCAAGGACCGGGTGGTCAGCGTCGCGCTCGCCCGCGCCCAGGAGCTCGGGTTCGAGACCATCGCCTGCGCGTCCACGGGCAACCTCGCCAACGCGGTCAGCGCCCACGCCGCCGCCGCCGGCCTGCCGTCGTACGTCTTCATCCCGGCCGACCTCGAGCAGGAGAAGATCCTCGCCACCGGCGCCTACGGGACGAACATCGTCGCCATTCGAGGCAACTACGACGCCGTCAACCGGCTCTGTACCGAGGTGGCGGGCGAGCGGCCGAGCTGGGCCTTCGTCAACGTCAACGTACGGCCGTACTACGCGGAGGGCTCGAAGACGCTCGCCTACGAGACGGCCGAGCAGCTCGGCTGGGAGCTGCCCGACCGCGTGGTCGCCCCGATCGCCTCCGGCTCGCTGTTCACCAAGGTCGCCCGCGGCTTCCAGGACTTCATCGACGCCGGCCTGCTGGAGGGCGAGCTCCCGATCATGTGCGGCGCCCAGGCCGAGGGCTGCTCCCCGGTCGCCCAGGCGTTCGCCGCCGGGACCGACGTCTGCCGCCCCGTCAAGCCCGACACGATCGCCAAGTCGCTCGCCATCGGCAACCCGGCCGACGGCCCGTACGCGGTCGAGCTCGCGCAGAAGACGAACGGCATCATCGAGAGCGTGACCGACGACGAGCTGCGCGCCGGCATCCGCCTGCTCGCCGAGACGACCGGCATCTTCACCGAGACCGCCGGCGGGGTGACCACCGCCGTGCTCGCCAAGCTCGCCGCGGCGGGCAAGATCGACCCGAGCGAGCGCGTGGTCGTCTACATCACGGGCGACGGCCTGAAGACGCTCGACGCCGTCCGCGGCGCCTCCGAGGTCACCGAGATCGCGCCGTCGTTCGACGACTTCGAGTCGGCCTTCGCGACCGCGGGGGTGGCGTGATGGCGGTCACCATCAAGCTCCCGACGCAGCTGCGCGACGCCGTCGGCAACCAGACCGAGGCCCAGGTCAACGGCGCGACGGTCGGCCAGGCGCTCGACAGCCTGTACGCCCAGCACGGCGAGCTGCGCACGCGGATCGCCGACGACGGCGGCGGCCTGCGCCGTTTCGTCAACGTCTACCTCGGCGGCGAGGACATCCGTTTCCTCGACGGGCTCGAGACACCCGTCAAGGACGGCGACGAGCTCACGATCCTGCCGGCAGTCGCGGGCGGCTGAGTCAGCTCGGGCACGTCTCGCGGCGCGGCTCGCCGGGCAGGAACTGCCGCCACTCCGCCGAAGTCAGGTTGCGGCCGATGGCGGGGCAGAGCCGCGCGCGCAGCGCCGGCAGGCTGTCGGTCCAGAGAATCGAATCCCACAGGCGCACCTCGCCGGGCCCGTTGAAGGGCTGTCGGCCGGGCGGTGTGCCGGCCGCCGCGAGTACCGAGCCGTCGGGGCTGAAGGCCAAGCTCGCCACGTAGCCGTAAGCCGTGAGGGGCGCGCCGAGCTCACGCCGGCTCGCGACGTCCCAGAGCCGCACGGGCACGCCCCAACCACCGCTGGCGAGCGTCCTGCCGTCGGGACTGAACGCGAGGCTCTCGACCGGGCTATGCCCCCGGAGTGGCTGGCTGACGGGTCGGCCCGTCCCCGCGTCCCAGAGCCTCGTAACGGTGCTGCCGGTCGCGAGCAATTCGCCGTCGGGGCTGAACGCCACGCTCCACGCGCCGGTCGGAAGCGTGCGTCCGCGCTGCTTCGCGAGGTCCCAGAGGACGACGTCCTCGAAATCGGCCGCGGCGAGCATCCTGCCGTCGGGGCTGAAGGCAACGCTCGTGGTGAGCCGAAGGCCACCCAACGGCTCACCCACCGGCTCTCCCGTGGCGACGTCCCATATCTGCACCCGCTCGCCCGCGCCCGCCACGTGCCGGCCGTCGGCGCTGAAGGCGACGTCCCGGACCAGGTCATCGCCGAAGGTGAGTCTGTGGGGGAGGAACCGCCGGGTCGCGACGTCCCACAACCGCACCTGGCCGTACCAGCCGCCGAGCGCCAGCAGTGATGCGTCGGGACTGAAGGTGACGTCCGTGACGGCGAGCGCTTCGACCTCCTGCACAAGCCGTCCCGTCGCGTTGTCCCACAGCTTTACGCGGTCCCAGGTCGCCGTCGCCAACAGCTTGCCATCGGGACTGAACGCCAGGCGGTCGGCCAGCCGGCCCGCAAACGGCCGGTCGAGCGCGCGCTCCGGCGCGGGGTCCCACAGCTGCACCTGCCCGTCCCGACCGGTGTACGCGAGCCTGCTGCCGTCCGCCGTGAACGCGGCGGCACCAGTCGGCTCCGGGTCGGCCTCGAGCGGAGGGCCGAGCACCCGTCGGTTGGCGACGTCCCACAGCTCCACCTCACCCTCCTCCGCGCCGATGACGAGCAGCTTGCCGTCGTCGCTGAACGAGAGGGTGCTCACCGGCTGGGACGAGGCCTTGATGGCGCGGCCCACCCTCCGGCCCCGGGCGACGTCCCAGAGCCAGAAGCGCCCGTCTCTGTCGCTCCCGGCGAGGACCTTCCCGTCAGGGCTGAAGGCCAGGGCCTCTTCGACCGAGCTCCCGCCCCGGATCGGCGGATCCACGGGTCGCCTCGTCGCGACGTCCCACAGTCGCATCGGAGACCGCAGGCCGTCGATCGCCAAGGTCCGGGAGTCCGGGCTGAACGCCATCGTGCTGAGGCCGCCGCGCTCGAACACGACGAACGGGCGACCGAGAGGGCGGCCGCTTGCCGGGTCCCACAGCCCGACCCGATTGTCCTTGTCGCCGCCGGCGGCGAGAAGGCGGCCGTCCGGGCTGAACGCCACGGTCGCGCTCCCGCGAGTCTTCGTCAACGGTGCGACGCGTTCCGGATCGCGGGCGAGGTGCCACAGCCGGACGCTCCCGTCGCCCGCGCCAGAAGCGACCATCGTGCCGTCCGGGCTGATCGCCACGTCGACGCTGGGATCGTCGGGTACATCTGTGCCCTCGAGCGCCGGGCCGCGCGCTTGGCGCGTGCTGACGTCCCATACCTGCAGCTTTCCGCTCCCGTCGATCGTCGCGAGCGCCCTGCCCTCGCGATCGAACTCCAGGTCGCGGACATTCGCCGAGCCGGCGAAGGTCCCCGCCGCGCGCTCGAGCGGCAGCAGCATCGACAGGGCCGCGTCGCGGGCCTCGATGGTCGGGCTCATGCCGTAGGCCTCGAGCGCGAGCAGCCCGGCGAGCTCGGGCTCACCGGCTGCCTTGGCCCGGGACTCGCTGGCCAGCCTGCGCGAGTGCGCGACCAGCTCCTGTTCCTGCGCGCGGTCTCGCTCGCGCAACGCCAACACGGCGGAGGCCGCGGTGGCGAGCACGAGCACGCCGAGCCCGGCGGCGATCGCGCGGAGCCGTCGCGCGCGGCGCCGTGCGGCGCGCAGCTCGGTCTCCTCGGCGGCGCGGCTCGCCTCGAGGAACTCGCGCTCTAGCGGTGCGAGGTCCCCGTCGCCCGCCCAGTCGGCGGTCGCGGCCAGTCTGGCGCCCCGGTAGAGGGCGCCACGGTCCCGGTCGAGCGCGTCCCACTCGGTCGCGGCCTGGGTGAGCCGGCGGTGGAGCTGCAGTCTCTCGCGGTCCTCGTCGAGCCAGCGGCGCAGGGTCGGCCAGTACCGGATGAGCGCCTCGTGCGCGACCTGCACCGTGTCCTCGCCGACGGTGACCAGCCGGGCGTCGGCGAGCATCTCGATCACGCTCCCCGTCGGTTCGGCGGCCACCTCCGCGCGGCTGACCGGGCGGCGCGTGGGCTCGCTGCGGTCGCCCAGCTCGGTCAGGTTGAGGAACACGCTGCGGACGATCGCCTGACGAGCGGGATCGAGTCCGTCGAACACGGTCTCGGCCGTCTTGGCGATCGCGCCGCGCACGCCGCCCGACTCGAGGTACCCGGCCACGGTGAGCGTGTGCCCGCTGCGGCGCTCGAACGTCTCCAGCAGCGCGTGCGAGAGCAGCGGAAGCGCGCCGGGCTCTTCGCCGAGGTCGTCGAGCATCGAGTCCGCCAGGCCGGCCTCGAGGACGAGACCGGCCTCCGCGGCCGGCAGGTCGATTGCACGTCGCAGGTCGTCCTGCGTCATCCGCCCGACGAGCGCCTGGTGCTCCTGCACCGCCGCGGCCAGAGCCGGGAAGGCGGCGATGCGTCCGTAGAAGTCGGCACGGATCGCCAACACGACCAGGATCGGGTTGCCGGGAGCCCGGGCGTGCAGGAGCGCCTCGACGAACCGCCGGCGCTCGGCGTCGTCGCGGCAGAGCGTGAACAGCTCCTCGAACTGGTCGACGACCAGCACCAGGCGGGCGTCCGGCGCCGCGTCCACGAGCGCCTGGCGGGCGGCGAGCGCGACGCGCTCAGGATCCGCGCGCAGGTCATCCAGCACCGACCCGGCGGACACCCCGCGCAGCAGCGCGAGCCGCATGGCGAGCTCCTCGAGCGGATGCTCGCCCGGAGTCAGCGTGATCACCCGCGCGTCCATCCCCGCCGGCAGGGCGCCGCGCCAGATCGCGGCCACCAGCCCCGCCCGCACGAACGACGACTTCCCGCTGCCCGACGCTCCGACCACCGCCACGAAGCGCGCCTCCGCGAGCTTGGCCAGGACGTCCGCGACGAGCGCCTCGCGCCCGAAGAAGAACGCCGCGTCCTCGGGCTGGAAGGCGCGCAGGCCCTTGTACGGGCACACGACGTCGGCCGGCGCAGCGACCTCCCGGTGCGGCGGCGCCGGCCGCGACGGGGCGCCGTGGAGCTGCAGCAACAGCGTGGTCTTGACGAGCTGCTCGCGCTGCAGCTCGAGCCCCTCCCGCTGTAGGGCGAGCCCCTCGGCCTGGCGGGCCTGGATGTCGTGCAGACGGTCCTCGACCTGGGCGAGCATCCAGCCGAACTCCCGCCAGTTGCCCGAGAGCTCGGCCAGGCCGCGGGCGAGCGCGTCCTTGACGTCGCTCGTCGCCGCATCGAGCGCACTCTCGACGCCGCCGACCGAGCGCAGCAGGCGGCTGATGTCGTCTCGCAGCGCGGCGGCCTCGGGCCCGCTGGCCTCCAACCGCTCGCCGAGCTGCTTCTCGAGCTGCGCCCGCGGATCAGTGCGTCCGGCCATGCGCTCGAGGAACCGGGAGATGAACTGCTGGCCAGGCCCGGAGAGCAGACCGAGGGCGCCGGCTGCCATCGTCGCCACCGTGCCGGTCCCCACGAGGGGCGCCACGATCGGCCACAGGGTCGCGCCGGCGAGCACGACCATCATCCCGACGGGCGTCGCCTGTGCGAGCCCTCCGCCCAGCTCGCGGACTCGATCCTGTATCGAACCGCGGACGGCGTCGGCGTCGACGGCCGTGTCGGCCATGGGGCGAACCTCGCCTATCGGCGCCCGCCAGTCAAGCGCGCTTGTCGGCTATGCCGCGCGGCGCGTGAGCGGCGCGAAGTCGTCCGCCCCGATGAGGTCCTGCGCGAGGGCCGGCACGAGGCAGGCGGCCAGCGCCTCCATGCTCGCCGTGATCGACCGCTCGTAGGCCTCGACGATCTCCTGCCGCCACTCGCTCTGGAGGCGGTCGAGCTCGGCCATGTCGGCGCGCGTGAACGGCGCCTGCAGGTGGGTCATGCACTCGGGGCAGCGGAGGTCGACCAGCACGTCGGCCTCCCCCTGAGGCTCGCAGCGCAGCGGCTGGAGGAAGCTCGAGCCGCAGCTCGGACAGGCGGTCAGCGCCATGCCCGCGACGGTAGTCGCCGCCGCGGACGGAAGCGTCCTGCTAGCCCCGCACGCGGATCCGCATCGTCATCTCCTCGTGGAGGGTGCAGACGATCCGGTAGCGGCCGGGCGTGCGCAGCCGGCGGCGGAAGGTGTAGTCGGTGGCGGCCGGCTCCGACCAGAACTTCTTCACGCCGCGGGGCCCCGACTTCAGCTTCACGTCGTGGACGTCGCCCGCCTCGTCGGCGCCCGGCCAGCGCCACACGACCATGGTGCCGCGCTTGACGCTGAGCGAGTCGGCGAGGAAGTAGTTGTCGTAGATCCGGACCGTCTTGCTGGCGGCCTGCGCCGGCGCCGCGCCCACGAGGAGCGCGACGCCGGCCACGAGCAGGGCGACTTTCACGGGTTGAAGACCTCCAGCGGCTTGTAGCCCGGCTTGGGCGGGTGGGCGTGCCGTGCCCAGGCGCCGATCGCGCCTTCGCCGGCCCAGCCGAACATCGTCGTCCGCGCACCGTCGTTCAGCCCGTTGGGGCCTGAGCACCTCGCGATGGTCGACCGGTCGTCCGGGAACACCGTGTCCGAGGAGGCCAACGTGAAGCAGTTGTCCGAGCCGCTGCCGTCGTAGATCACGTCGCGCCCGTTGATGTCCGTGCCGCCGAGGCCGAACTGGTTGCCGCGGATGATGTTGCGATCGAGCGAGGCGGCCTCCGGCGTCTCGGTGACGAAGAGGCTGTCGATCGCTGCGATGCCGGCGAGGAAGTTGCCGTAGATGCGGTTGTTCTCGATCCGCTGGTCGCGGCCACCGAACATGATGATCCCGGTCCCGATCGGCACGAGCGCGGCGTTACCGGTGGTGCGCGGCGCGAACGGCGGCGTGCCCTGGTGGAAGTTGAAGTTGTTCCAGAAGATGTCGTTGTCGACGATCACGTTGTGCTGGTTCGGCGGGAACTTCTCGCCGTCCAGCGCGTTGGGGGCCAGCCCGACCGCGTTGTTGTAGAAGCGGCTCTTCGTGATGGTCACGTAGCGCATGTTGGTCGCGCTGAAGCCGATCGGGCTGCCCCAGCCCTCGATGTTGCGCACGAGCGTCTGCTTGGGCCGGTCCTGCGGCGGCGTCTGGCCGATGTAGAAGGCGCCGTCGTTGACGTAGTAGGCCTCCGAGTTGAGGATCCGCCCGCCGATCGTGTTGAACGCGTAGAGGCCGTAGACGCCGGTCTTCTCGGCGATCAGGTGGTTCATCGTGTAGCCGTTGAGGTTCGTGAAGAAGAACCCGTTGGCGCGGTAGTTGCGCGCCTTGAACCCGTCGACGGTCACCTCGTCGGCAGCGTTGACGGCGATCCCGTTCTGCTTGCGCCCCGAGCCCTCGAGCACGACGCGACCGGGCCGGCTCGGGTTGCCGATCAGCTTCAGGTACCGCTTGCGGCGGCCGTCGACGCGGACCGCCTCGCGGTACACGCCGCGCCTCACGCGGATCGTGTCGCCGGCGTCGGCGGCGTTCACCGCCGCCTGGATGGTCCGGAAGTCGCAGCGGCCCTTCTTGCAGACCGTGTGCGTCGCGTACGGGCGCGGCGGCTTGGGCTCGACCTTCCCCGGCTCCCTCGGCTCCGGGTAGGTCTGCGCCGCCGCGCTCGCCGGCGCGAGCAGGGCAATGGCCAGGACGACGATCGTGATGCGCAACGCGTTTCTCCTCAGGTCTACGGGTCGACGACGTACCAGCCCGTCATCCCGGTGTCCTGGTGGGAGAAGACGTGGCAGTGGTAGAGCCAGCGACCCGGGTTGTCCTCGACGAAGCGCGCGGTGACGTGCTCGTTCGGGCCCATCGACGGGTTGTCCACGAACTGGCCCGCCGGGTCCTTCCAGCGATGGCCGTGGACGTGGAACGTGTGGAAGTTGTTGTCCATGCTGAACGCGGTCAGCTCGACGGTCTGGCCGACGCGGGCGCGCAGCGTCGGGGTGTTGCCGGCGTAGGCGCGGCCGTTGACGCACTGGAAGTTCCGCTGCAGGCCGGTGACGGGCGGCGACAGCTGGTGCACGAAGAGCGCGTAGTGGACGTCCGGGAGCGGCGCGCCCTTGGGGCGGATGTGGAGCATCCCGAACAGCCCGCGGAACGTGTTGAGCGTGTGGTTGGGGCCGTGGTCGTGGTACGGCCACGAGCCGACCGAGTCCGGCGTGCACTCCCACTGGTACGTGAAGGTCTCGCCGGGCGCGACGAAGCCGCCCGCGCGCGTGTACTCGCCCATGTACGCGCCGTCGTACTCGGGGCTGTACTTGACGCCGTGCGGGTGCATGGTCACCGCCTGGCGCAGCCGGCGGTCGGCGTTGCGGAAGTGCACGACCAGGACGTCGCCGACCTCGGCGTAGAGCGTCGGGCCGGGGATGCTCTCCTTGTGCTTGCGCGCGGCGAAGCCGGGCGTCATCTCGAAGTACGTGTACGCGCGGTAGTTGTGGCGGCCGGCGATCTGCCGGTTGTGCCAGTCGTCGCGCTTGGTCGGCACGATGCTCCAGCTCACGGTCTCGGCCTGGATCCAGTACTCGATCCGGCGGCCGCCCGGCTGCGGCTGCAGCTGGGGGACGTCCTGGGCGGCGACCGAGCGCGGGCGCGGCACGCGGGCGGCCGCGGCGTCGGCCTTGCCGAGCGTCTCAGGCGAGTCGACCACCACCTCCTCACCGCCGATCGTGCAGAGGAGCGCTGCGCCGCCGGCGAGGCCGAAGAAGGAGCGGCGGGTGGTGCTGCGGTCGGCCATGAGAGCGCGGCAGCCTAGTACGGGCGTACTGCTTTCTGCAAGCGAGGACCCCTATACGATGGCGCGGTGCCAGCCGCCACCGGGACGCGCGCCGAGGCCTCCGAGCGGGTGCGCGACGCGATCGTCGCCGCGACCGTCCGCATTGTCGCGCGCGAGGGCGTGAGCGCGGTCACGCACCGCCGCGTGGCGGCCGAGGCCGGCGTCGCACTGTCCTCGACCACGTGGCACTTCGCCGCGAAGGCGGACATCCTGACGGCGGCGTTGCGCTGGACCGCCGGCCGCGAGGTCGCGCGCATCACGGCGATCGCCGACCGCCTCGACGGCGACGGCTTCGATCCCGCCGCCTGGGCCGAGGAGCTCGCCGACTGGCTGCTCGAGCAGGTGTCCCGCCAGCGCGACGTGGCCGTCGCGCTCTACCGGCTGCAGATCGAGCTGCTCGGCCGGCCCGAGGCGCGCGAGGTCCACGAGGAGTGGGGGAGGAGCCTGCGCGCGCTCGGCGAGCGCGTGCTGGAGAGCTCGCCCACGATCACCCCCGACCTCGACACCCGGCTCGTGGTCGCCGCGCTCGACGGGCTCCGGCTCAGCGTGCTGAGCGCCGGCGACCCGGACACGACGTGGCTGCGGCCCGCGGTCCAGCGCCAGTTGCGCGCGCTGCTGGGGTAAGGAGAGTGCCTGCGCCGGCATCCGGCCGGCGCCCTGATTGTGACCTCGCCATCCGGGCTCGGATATTGTCCCATCATGCCCCGCTCGGCCGAGCGGCTGACCGTGGAGTGCCCGAAGTGCGGTGAGGTCTTCGAGACCTGGGCGCTCGGCGCGCCCGACCTCGACTGCGACCCCGAGCTCGGCGACCCGGGCTGGGTGTCGGCGGCCTCGGCGGCGACGTGCCCGCACTGCGGCGACACCTCCTGCTGCAGCGGGCTGGCCGCCGAGCGCGAGGCCTGGCGCGACCTCTAGGCGAGATCCACGTGCACGGCGTCGCCCGCGAGCGGGCGGATGCCGGCGCGGAGCAGCTCGGCGGCGGAGACGACGTCCTGGATCGGGCGGCCGTTGATCGTCACGTCGGCGGAGTTGCCGTGCTGATGGTTCGAGGTGCCGGGGCGGGCGACGGGGAAGGGGTTGGTGTGGCGGTTGTCCCACAGCACCTGCTGCTCGGCGACGGTGCGGAGCCCGCTCGTCACCTTCCAGCTCTCGCCGCGCTGGGCGGCCAGGCTCTCCAGCCGGCGCAGGAGCTCGGGGTTGCTGTCGAGGTCGCCGCTGAGATGCGGGTACGAACCGGTGGCGGCGGGCGCCTGCGCCTGCTCGAGCGTCGCCGCGAACGAGGTCGTCGGCGTCGGCTGGACCGCCGGCGCCTGGTCAGGCGGAGCCATCCACGCCTGCAGCATGGCCACGCGAGAGACGGCGGTCTCGAGGCTCACGCCCGGTGATTCGGCCGCGGGCCGCGAACCCTTAGTAAGAGACGCGCGCGGGGTTGGCCGCCCAGGCGGCGAACGGGCGCCAGCCCTCCTCGGCCAGCAGCTGCACGGTGACCAGCTCGCGCTCCTCCAGCGGGCGCGCGACGTCGGCGTGGATCGCCGCGTCGTCGAAGCCCGCCGCCGCCGCGTCGGCGCGGCTCGCCGCGTGGACGATGCGGTCCACGCGCGCCCAGTAGGCGGCGCCGAAGCACATCGGGCACGGCTCGCAGCTCGCGTACAGCACGGTGCCGGAGAGGTCGTGGGTCCCGAGCGTGCGGCAGGCCTCGCGGATCGCGACCATCTCGGCGTGCAGCGTCGGGTCGCCCTCGCTGATGACGCGGTTCGTGCCGCGGCCGACCACGCGGCCGCCGTCGACGGCGACCAGCGCGCCGAACGGCCCGCCCTCGGCTGCGGCCGACTCCACACCCATCTCGATGACCTCGCGCAGGAGCTCCGTCTCGTTCACGACGCGGCATTCTGGACGATCGAACGATTGGAGGAACTGCCGGTCGCGCCGATTACCGGTGCGTGACCGATGCCACGAGCCTCACCGCCACCCTCCGGCGCGGCCCGAACCCCCTTCGCGGCGAGGCGCCGGCGCAGCGGACCGGCAAGCCGCTCCGCATCCTGTTCCTCGTCTCGGCGCACAACAGCCTGAGCCAGCGCGCGCAGATCGCGCTGACCGAGCTGGGGCATACGGTCGAGGTCGAGGTCGTCGAGACCGGCGAGGCGATGGAGCGCGCCGTCGAGCGCCATCAGCCCGAGCTGATCGTCTGCCCGATCCTGAAGAAGATCATCCCCGAGTCGATCTTCGCCCGGCACCGCTGCCTGATCGTGCACCCGGGGCCGGTCGGCGACCGCGGCGCGTCTTCGCTCGACTGGGCGATCGAGCTCGGCATGGGCGAGTGGGGCGTCGACCGTGCTCGAGGCCACGGCCGAGGTCGACGGCGGCGACATCTGGGGCACGCGCAAGTTCCCGACGCGCGAGGCCGGCAAGAGCAGCATCTACCGCCACGAGGTGCGCCGCGGCGCGCGTCGAGTCGCTGTCGAGGCGATCGGCGGCGTGGAGACGGGCCAGCTCGCCCACGCCGCTCGACTACGACGACCCCACGTCACCGGCCGCCCGCGCCCGCTGATCCGCCAGGCCGAGCGCGCGATCGACTGGACGGCTCGACGCCACGCGAGAGATCGTCCGCCGCATCCGCGCCGCCGAGGGCAACCCTGGCGTGCTCGACCGGATCGGCGGCGTGGAGTTCCACCTCTTCGGCGTCGCACGCCGAGCGCGGCCTGCGCGGCTGCGCCGGGCGAGATCATCGCCAGCCGCCACGGCGCATCTGCCGCGCCACCGTCGACGGCGCCGTCTGGATCACCCACCTGAAGCGCCGCGACGAGGCCACGCAGTCTTCAAGCTGCCCGCTACCCGCGCGCTCGAGCTCGCCGGCGTGGCGCTGGACGTGCCGGAGGTCGACGGCGCCGCTCCACGCGCCGATCCCCGACGGACGACACCTGGCGCGAGATCGTCTACACCGAGGAGGCCGGCGTCGGCTACCTCCAGTTCGACTTCTACAACGGCGCGATGAGCACGGACTCAGTGCCGGCGGCTGCTCGAGGCCTACCGCTACGCGCGCAGCCGCCGCCAGCACCAAGGTGATCGTGCTCGACCGGCGGCAGCCGACTTCTTCTCCAACGGCATCCACCTCAACGTCATCGAGGCGGCCGAGGACCCTGGCGAGGAGTCCTGGCACAACCTGCACGCGATCGACGACGTCGTGCGCGAGATCGTCGAGACCGACTCGCACCTCGTCGTCTCCGCCCTCCAGGGCGACGCGGCGGCCGGCGGCGTGCCGTTCGCGATGGCCGCCGACCACGTCGTGGCCCGCGAGGACGTCGTCCTCAACCCGTACTACCAGCACATGGGCGGCCTCTACGGGTCCGAGTACTGGACCTACCTGATGCCGCGCCGCATCGGCCACGAGCTCACCGCGCGAGCTCACCGAGACGTTCCAGCGCGGTCGGCACGCGCCGCGCGGTCGAGATCGGCCTGATCGACGCGGCGTTCGGCGAGAGCGTCGCCAGCTTCGCCGCCCAGCTCCGCGGCCTCGCCGAGCGGCTCGCCCGCCACGCCGAGCACGCGCCGCTGGCTCGAGGAGAAGCGCCGCCAGCGCACGCGCGACGAGCAGGTCAAGCCGCTGAGCGCCTACCGCAGCGAGGAGCTGGCGCGCTGGCACGAGAACTTCTTCGGGACGGACCGCAGCTACCACGAGGCGCGCAGCCGCTTCGTCTACAAGCTCGGCGCGCCTGTGCCGGTCGGCGGCGCCTGAGCCAGACGCCCGGCAGCGGCGCTGCTCGACCTGCCGCACGTCGCCCAGCGGTGGCCAGGCATGAGCGATCATCGAGGCACGCGGAGGTACTCGACCGGGCCTGCGGGCTCGAGCCGCGGGCCTCGCGGACTGCGCGCGCTGACTCCAGGCCGTCTGGCACTGGCTGCCGCAGGGCCAGCTGCTGCCCGAGCACATCTGGCGCCGCCGGCACGCAGCCATCGTCTGGCCTGCTGTGGTTCCACGTCGTCGGCCTGGTGGCCTTCGGCCTCTTCCAGGGCCAGCCGGTCCGGCACATGCTTCAGGAGGGGGTCTGCGCTGATCCGCCCCGCGCTGGTTCGCCGAGCTCGGAGCGGGCACGCATGACGCTGCGCGTGGTCGCCGCGTCGTTCGGCCTCATCACCTGCCTCGGCGATCCTCGTGCACCTCTGGACGGCTACATCGAGGCGCACTTCCACTTCTTCGTGATGGTCGGCGTGCTCACGCTCTACCAGGCGTGGGTGCCGTTCCTCGTGGCGATCGGCTACGTCGTCGTCCATCACGGCATCGTCGGCATCCTCGCGCCGGAGAGCGTCTACAGCCATCGGCGACGCCGATCGCCCACCCGTGGAAGTGGGCGCTCATCCACGGCGGCGTTCGTGCTCGCCGCGAGCGTGGCGCACATCGTCGCGTGGCGGACGAACGAGGACCAGCTCCTGCGCGACCCGCTCACCTCGCCTGCCGAGCCGGCTGCTGTTCCTGAACCGCCTGAGCCCAGTCGCTCGAGCGGCTCCAGCGCCGCCGCGGCCGCTACGTCGCCGTCCTCTTCCTCGACCTCGACCGCTTCAAGGTCATCAACGACAGCCTCGGCCACACCGCCGGCGACAAGCTGATCGTGGCCGTGGCCGACCGGCTGCGCCACTCGCTGCGCCGCCAGGAGACGATCGCCCGCTTCGGCGGCGACGAGTTCGCGATCCTGTGCGAGGACCTCGCCGACGAGCAGGACGCGATCGCGGTCGGCGAGCGCGTGCTGGCGTCGTTCAGCGACGCCGTTCCACCTCGCGCACGGCGACGCGATGTCGAGCGCCAGCATGGGCATCGCGCTCGTCCGCCGACCCGGACCAGGACGTCGAGGACCTGATCCGCGACGCCGACGCCGCGATGTACCGCGCCAAGGAGGCGGGCGGCGGGCGGCTGATGCTGTTCGACGAGGTCACGCGCCAGCGCGCGCTCGACCGGCTGCACACGGAGAACGCGCTGCGCGCCGCGATCGAGCGCGAGGAGTTCCGCGTCTACTTCCAGCCCGAGGTGTCGGTCGAGACCGGCAGCATCGTCGGCGTCGAGGCGCTGGTGCGCTGGGAGCACCCGAGCGCGGCCTTGTCGGCCCGGACCGACTTCATCGCGCTGGCCGAGGAGACCGGCCTGATCGTCCCGATCGGGACCTGGGTGCTCGAGAGGCGTGCCGGCACGCCCGCAGGTGGCAGGACGAGCGGGCCGAGGACGGAGCCGCTCGATCGTCCGCGTCGAACGTCTCCGCGCCGCCAGCTCGCCGACGACAGACCGTCGACATCGTCGCCGCGGCGCTCGAGCGAGACCGGCATCGATCCGTCGCAGCCTCTGCCTCGAGGTCACCGAGAGCGTCCTCATCGAGGATCCCGAGTCGTCCACGCGCGACGCTCGCGCGAGCTGAAGGCGCTCGGCGTGCAAGATCGCGGTCGACGACTTCGGCACCGGCTACTCGTCGCTCGAGTACCTGCGACGCTTCCCGGTCGACTCCGTGAAGATCGACCGCTCGTTCGTGCGCGGCATGCCGCACTCGCTCCGAGGACGTGGCGATCGTGACCGCCGTCGATCGAGCTCGGCCACGCGCTCGACCTGTCGGTGGTCGCGGAGGGCGTCGAGACCAGCGAGCCAGCTCGGCAACCTGCAGGCGACCGGCTGCGACACGCGCCCAGGGCTTCCTCTTCAGCCGCCCGGAGCATCCGGCCGTCGTCGAGCGCCTGCTGCTGGAGTGCCCGACGCGGTAGCGTCGGGCCGATGACCGACCTTCCGGACCAGGAGTGGCGCGTCGAGGTCGACCTCCGTGACCACTCGCCGCGCCCGCAGGACCTCGGCCGCGACGTGATCGTCACCCGCCACGGCTCGCACCTCTTCGCCTACACGACCTCCGAGGCCGCGGCGCGCGAGGCAGAGCGCGTCTTGCGCGAGCTGGGCGACGTCCACGTCACCGTGTGGGACCAGGAGCGCGACGCGTGGCTCGACGCCGACGGGGGCGAGGTGGTCGAGGACCCGCGCGCGGACGAGGAGGGCCCGGAGTACTTCGTGCTCGTCGAGTCCGACGACCACGCGGCGCTCGAGGCGCTCGCCGGCCGGCTCGAGGGCCGCCCGGTCGAGCTGCGTCGCCACAAGCTCCTCGTCGGGGCCTCCCACGAGGGGGAGGTGGAGGCCCTGGCCGAGCGCCTCCGCCGCGAACTGCCCGAGGCCCGGGTGCACGTCCGCGCCGACATCTTCTCCGACACCCCGAGCCCCGGCTTCCTGTGGTTCGAGTCGCGCATGCCGGGGAAATAGGCGTCATGGACCTCGACGGCGTGACGATCCGGCGGCGCGAGGACCTCGAGCGCACCGGCAACTGGCTGCTCGCCCGCCGCTCGCTCGGCCTCTCCGCGTTCGGGATGAACGTCGTCGAGATCCCGCCCGGCGAGCGGATCCCCGAGCACGACGAGACCGAGCGCGACCAGGAGGAGGTCTTCATCGTGCTCGAGGGATCGCCGAGCCTGGTGGTCGACGGCCGCGAGATCGAGACCCCCGCGGGCACCTTTGCGCGGCTCGACCCGCACCTCAGCCGCACCGTCGTCAACCACGGCGAGGAGCCCGCCGCGGTGCTGATCGTCTCGGCGCCGCGGACCAGCGGCTACGAGCCGATGGACTGGGCATGAGCGGCTTCTACCACGAGGGCAGTCGCCGTCTGCAGGACGCCTTCGACACGCGGCGGCTCGCCGACCGGCTCGAGAGCGTCACCGTCCGCGACGTCATCGACGACGATGATCGCGCCTTCATCGAGGGCATGGACATGTTCTTCCTCGCAAGCGCCGACGCCGACGGTCGCCCGGACTGCTCTTACAAGGGCGGCGATCCCGGCTTCGTGCGGGTGCTCGACGAGCGGACGATCGCTTTCCCGGCCTTCGACGGCAACGGGATGTTCCGCTCCTTCGGCAACGTGCTCGTCAACCCGGAGGTCGGGCTGCTGTTCGTCTCCTTCGAGCGCCAGCGGCGACTGCGGCTGAACGGGACGGCGAGCATCGATCCGGATGACCCGCTGCTCGGGTCGTGGCCGGGGGCGATGCTCGTCGTCCGCGTGCGAGCGCGCGAAGTGTTCCCCAACTGCCCGCGCTACATCCACCGGATGGAGCTCGTCGAGCGGTCCCGCTTCGTGCCGGAGGCCGGCACCGAGCCGCCCGTGCCGGGGTGGAAGACGCGCGACTGGGCGGTCGACGTGCTGCCCAGCTCCGACCAGGCGGGCGGGGCGAGCGCGAGCGCGAGCGCGACGTCGCCGTAGCCGCCGGCCACAGCGTCTTGTCACTCGTTCCCGGGGACGATCTCCTCGACCACTTCGTAGACGCCGCTGAGCTTGATCGACTCCTCGAGCCGCGCGATCCGCTTGAGCCGGCGCTCCTCGCCGGCCATCCACTCGGGGTCGTCGCGCATGGCGTCGATCTCGTCCTCCGACCCCTCGAAGAACGCGACGGTGATCACCTCGTCGGGGTCGTCCTGGTTGCGGACGTGGTAGGCGCGCACGAGCCGCTCGTGCCAGCGCTCGGGGGTCCAGCTCTCCGCGAACTCCTCATGGGCGCCGGGCTTGAGGCGCCGGATGGTCAGCAGGCACAGCATGGACCGACGCTACTGCATCGCGAGCGCCGCGCGCGTGCGGACCAAGGGGGGCCAGGCCCCTCTGTGGTAGTACAGATCGAAACTGTGGCAGCACAGAGGGGACTGTCCCTCAATGTTGAGGGCCTGTCCCTCAATGTGAAGGGCCTGTCCCTCAATGTTGAGGGACTGTCCCTTTATGTGAGCAGTGCGACTACCTCGGCGTGGCCGCCCTCGCGCGCCCAGCCGAGCGCGTCGGATTCGAACCTGGCGTCGCG
Source organism: uncultured Solirubrobacteraceae bacterium (assembly GCA_963844405.1). Lineage (GTDB taxonomy): Bacteria > Actinomycetota > Thermoleophilia > Solirubrobacterales > Solirubrobacteraceae > DASSUW01. The sequence goes on from CAWJNZ010000004.1 coordinate 184,028, forward strand.
GAGCGACGGGTCGGCGCCGGCGATCGAGCAGGAAGCGGACCGTGTCCGCGTAGCCGTGCATCGCCGCCCAGTGCAGGCCGGTGGCGGCGAAGATCCCGCGCGCGTCGACGTCGGCGCCGTTGGCGAGCAGGAAGCGCGCGACCTCGGTGTGGCCGTTGCGGCAGGCGAGCACGAAGGCCGGCGAGACGGCGCCGCCGGCGCTCATCGCGCGCACCGCGTCGAGCATGCCGAGACCGGCCGCCGCGCCGAGGGTCAGGCGTGCGCCGTGGGCGACGAGGACGTCGCCGGCCCGCCGGCTGCCGAGCACGCCCGCCCACTCGAGCGGCGTCGTGCCCCAGGTCGTCCACGCCTCGAGGTCGGCCCCCGCCTCGGCCAAGACCTCGGCGACCTCCGGGTGGTCGTGCTCGGCGGCGAGGTGCAGCGGCGTCTTGCGGTGGGCGTCGACGGCGCCCACGAGCCCCGGATCGTGCGAGAGCAGCTCGCGCACGGTCGCCGCGTCCCCGGCGCGGGCCGCGTCGAGGATGCTCATTCCACCAGGCGGAGCCGGACGGTGCTGCCCGGCGGCGCGTCCTTCAGCTGCTCGGCCAGCGTCCACAGGAACGCGTGCTGCTCCTCCGCCGGTATCGCGCGCAGTGTCACGCCGTCCGCCGACTCCTTCATGGATCTGCCCGGGCGCGAGCTCGTCGCCGAGCTTGTGGAGCGGACGGAGGCCGAGCGTCTCGACCGGGCCGGCTTCGGCCGCCGCGAAGAACGCGTCGACGCCGAGCCCGAGCGCACGTGACGCAACGAATGCCATGCCGGTTCGCGGCACGCGCCGCGCACGCACCGCCCGCCGCCGTGGGCGAGGAAGCCGTTGTCGGGCTCGATCCGAGCGCGCAGCTCGGCCGGGAGCCGCTGGAGGATCTCCGGGTCGTCGATCTCAGGCCCCGTGTACACGACCGACAAGCTACCTGCGTTAGACGGGATCGCGGTGGGGAAGGCGAGCCGCATGGAGCTGATCTGGGCGGGCGTCTGCCTCGTCGCGTTCCTCGCGATCTACGCCGTCCTGCACCGGCGGGCGAACCGTGGCGGCCAAAGACGACCGGTCCAGTGGGCGTGGCTCGCGGCGATCGTCGCCTGCGCGGCGGTCGCGCTCCTCATCGGCCAGCTCGACCGCTGAGGGATTCGGCGGCCCGGGTGAGGAACCCCCGGGCCGCCGATGACCGGTCAGTCGTCGTTGTGCCTCGGCTGGAACGACTTCTCCTGCGTCTGCGGGTTCAGGTGGCCGAGCATCCTGGCACCCCGTGACGCGCTTGTCGTTGAGCTCCCAGATCCTGAGCCCACGCGTCATGTCCGACTCGTAGATCTCGCCGTCGTACCAGTACGCCGACCAGTCACCGCCGCCCTCGATGCCGATCGGCGGATCCGGATCGACCAGCGGCGCCGGATCGGCGAACGCGATCTCACGGACGTTCATCGGGGTCGTGAAGTCGAGCACGCTGATGCCCGACTGGTAGTTGCCCGAGACCAGGAACCTGCCCTGTCTCGTCGGCACCACGTTGTAGTTGTGCCACGTGCAGTTCTCCAGCGCCGGTCTGCGGCCGCGGGTGCACGAACGTGCCGAGCTGGTTGCCCTCGTGGTCGTAGAAGAACAGCGTCCGGTCGACGAGCGCGCTCGTGGCCTGGCAGCGCGCCTGCGTGCCGCCGCCCGGCTCGTGGCCGAACACCAGCACCTCGCCGTCCCAGCTCCAGCGCCGCCGAGTGGCCGATCTCCACGCCCGGGATGTCGAAGTGGTGCATCAGCATCGGGTCGTGAGCGAGCCGCCGTCGCGCTGGTCGAGGCTGAAGATGCGCGCTCCTTCGCCACCGGCGCAGGCCAGCCTGCTGGCGTTGCCGAGGATGACGCCGATGTCGTGGCAGGTGTGCATCGAGTCGACGCGGTTGATGACCTCCGCGTCCTCCGGGCTGTCGAGCGGGACCTCGACGATCTCGAAGAAGTCGCAGACGCCGCCGGCCGACGAGCTGTTGTAGATGAGCAGGCGGTTGTTGCGGCGATCCGGCACGCCGGTCGCGGTGTGCGAGCCGCAGCCCAAGTCCGGATTGGCCGAGATCTTGCCGCTCGCCGGCAGACCGGCCTTGATCGTGATCCCGTCCGCCTGCGAGACGCGCACGGCGGGGATGGTGACCTGATTCCCGAGGCGCCGGCGCCCATGGTCGCCGGGATGCCCGGCGCGTTGTCGGCGACGATGACGCCGCTCGCGCCCGCCTGCTGAGCCGTGAGCGCCTTGAACGAGAACTCGCACGTGCCGCGGTCGACGACCGCGATCGCACCGGCCGGGAATCCCACGAGCGGCTGGCAGCGCGTCGGTCGCCGTGTCGACACCGTCATTCGCCAGGACGATGCTGCCGGAGAGCCCCGCCGGCCGTGAGCGCCGGACCGAACGCGGCGCCGGCCGCCTCGTACGTGCCGGCGGCGACGACGGCGCGTTGATCGTCACCAGGTTCGGCAGCCCGTCGAGGCCGAACGGACGCGAGAGCTCGGGATCGGTCGGGTCGCTGATGTCGAAGACGTTGAGGCCCTCGAATCCCGCGCCCATCAACTGGCCGTCACACGTGGAGGTGGCTGCTGCCGGCGAGTTCCAGGAGCGGACGAGGATGTCCTCCCAGACGACCACGTCGCCCTGATTGCCCTGGGTCGTTCCGGGCGAGCATTCCGCGTAGTTGATGATCTCCTCGGGCTTGGTCGGCTTCTTGATGTCGATGATCCGGAAGCCCTCGTACTCCCTTGGAAGGCGCGCTTGCCCCAGAAGGCGAGGTCGGAGTTGTAGATGCCGTCGACCGGCGAGGCGTTCTCGAGCGGCACGTTGCGCGCCGAGTGCCCCAGCGGCTCGAGGTTGCTCGTCCATGTGTACGTGCTCACCGCGTCCGGCGGCTGCGTCTTGGAGGCCTGCGGCTTCGCCGTGACGACCTGCGGCAAGGCGAGTACCGCCGCCAACGTTGCCGCGAGCGCGACCAGACGGAAAGACGGGCGATGCATGAGCCAGCTCCCTCACTTGGTCCCCGGCTCCCGCATCTGCCGGGAACGCTTTCGTCGAGCCCCTCCTCCTGGGACATGACCCTCCGCCGCCAGTGTCTCCGGCGGATTTGGGCGTGTCAAGCGGCGTCGGACGCGCCCGGCAAGATTCGAACTTGCGACCTCTCGCTCCGGAGGCGAGCGCTCTATCCACTGAGCTACGGGCGCCTGGCCGAGGGAGCTTAGCGTCGCACGGGTGGAATGATCGGGCGGTGGCGCGGCTCGCGGTGATCAGCGACACGCATCTGCCGCGCGGCGCGCGGGCGCTCCCCGCGGCGTGCGTCGAGCAGCTGCGCGGCGCCGACGCCATCCTCCACGCCGGCGACTTCATAGAGCTCTCGGTGCTCGTGGGGCTGGAGCGGCTCGGGCCGCCGGTGCACGCCGTCCGCGGGAACGTCGACTCGAGTCAGCTGCAGGCGCTGCTCCCGCTGACGCGGATCGTGACCGTCGACGGCGCCCGGATCGCGATGGTCCACGACGGCGGCCCGCGCGACGGCCGGCTCGCGCGGCTGCGGCGGCGGTTCCCGGACGCCGACGCCGTCGTGTTCGGCCACTCGCACATCCCGCTGCACGAGGAGCGCGACGGCTTCGCCATCTTCAACCCCGGCTCGCCGACCGAGCGTCGCCGCTCGCCGCGGCACACCATGGGCATCGCGACGGTGACCGACGGCCGGGTCGTCTTCGAGCTCCTGGATCTCGACTGACACCGGGCCGTCGCCGGGAACCTCAAGGGCATGAGGCGACGGGCGTGGACCCCTGATCGCCGCCGGCACGGCGATCTACTGGGGCTGGTTGATCGCGGCGAGCGCGATCTTCGAGGACAACGCGCCTGACCTCGCGATCGCTCCGCTGCTGGCCTGGATCGGCGGCGTCGCCTGGGCGCTCCTGACGCTCTTCGTGGTGCCCGTGCTCGCGCTCGAGGATCGCGGCGTCCGCGACGCCGTCCGGCGCGCCGGCGAGCTCGTCCGGGGGCGCTGGAGCGAGGCGGCCGGCGGCTCGGGATCGCGGCCCCCGATCGGGCGGCCATGGAGACGGTCCTGGTCACCGGCATCGCGTGTCTCCTGCTCCTGCTGGTCCCGCTGGTCGCCGGCGGTTGGGCGATGTCGCTCTCGCTCTACCGCTACGCGACCGGGCAGGGACCGACTCCGCCCTTCACCGAGGACGACCTGCAGCACGCGCTCGTCCCGCGCCGGCGGCTCTGGCTCCGCAAGTAGACAGGCGATGGTCCCGCCGCGAACGGCGGGACCCCGCCTGTGCGCGCGGGGCGGCGGCGACCTGCCGCCCGGCGCGACAGCGGTGATGACACCGGAGCGCCGCGGTGCCCGCAAGCCGTTCGTCGTGGAGATCGCTCCACGGCTCCCACTAACCTCGGACCTCGAATGGACGTCTCGCTGTTCTTCGCCGGCACGGCCGGCTCGGTTCCCACCGCGCGGCGCGGGCTCCCCGCGCTGCTGCTGCGCGCGGGCGGCCACCGGGTGCTGTTCGATTGCGGCGAGGGCACGCAGCAGCAGCTCCTGAGGTCCGTCGGGCTCCCTGAGCTCGACTCCATCTTCATCACGCACTTCCACCTCGACCACTGGCTCGGGGTGCTCGGCATGCTGAAGACGTTCGACCTGCGCGCGCGCGAGCGGCCGCTGACGATCTACGGGCCGCCCGGCCTCCAGCGGCTGTTCGGCGGCTTGCGACCGATCGTCGGGCGGACCGGCTACCCGCTCCAGCTCGTCGACCTCGAGCCGCACGAGGAGGTCCGCTTCGGCTCCTTCCTCATCTCGCCGTTCCCGGTCAAGCACCGCGTCGAGGCCTACGGCTACGCCTTCGTGGAGGACGAGCGGCCCGGCCGCTTCGACGTCGACGCCGCCCGCGCGCTCGGTGTGCCCGAGGGCCCGGCCTGGGGCCGGCTGCAGCACGGCGAGACGGTCGATGGCGTGACGCCCGAGCAGGTGATGGGGGAGACGCGCCCCGGCCGCCGGATCGTCCTCTCCGGCGACACGGCGCCGTGCCAGGCCGTCGAGGTCTTCTCCCACGGCGCCGACGTGCTCGTCCACGAGGCGACCTTCATGGAGGACGAGCACGCACGCGCGCGCGAGACCGCGCACTCGACGGCCCGCCAGGCGGCGGAGATCGCCCGCGACGCCGGCGTGCGGCTGCTCGCGCTCACCCACCTCTCGACCCGCTACGTCCCGCGCGAGGTGCGCGACGAGGCGCGCGCCGTGTTCCCCAACACGGTCGTGCCACGCGACTTCGACGAGATCGCCGTGCCGTTCCCCGAGCGCGGCGAGCCGGCGCTGGCCAAGGCCGAGCGCGAGCCCGAGACGACGGCGGCGGCGGCGCCATGACCCCGGGCTGGTTCCCGCTCGACGACGAGTGCGACGCGCTGCACGGCCGCTTCCTGATGGCCCTGCGCCGCCACGCGCTCGACTGGCCGCCGTCGGTCCAGCCCGCGCACTCCGGCGCGTTCGTTCTCGACGGCGTGCTCGCCACCTACGTCGACGTCGTCGACGAGGCGGGGGAGGTCCAGTCGTGGCGCGTCGACTACGACGGCACGCACGTGTACGCGGACGAGTCGGTCGGCGGGCTCGGCATGGTCGGGCCGCCCGACGCCTGCGCCGCGGAAGGATCGCGCTGGTTCCTGGAGAAGCTTCGCGCGGTTCGTTGAGACGAGCGCGAGCGCGTCCGCACCCGCTGCTAAGTTCCTGACCGTCCCTTTAACCCGGTCCCGTGAGGCCAGGAAGGAACGTGGTGATGAACCATGCGAAGGTCGTCCTCGACGAGGACGACGTCCGGCGGACGCTCGTGCGCATCGCGCACGAGATCGTGGAGAAGAACGCCGGGCACCCTGTTGCGCTCGTCGGCGTCCACCGCCGCGGCGCTCACCTCGCCACCCGGCTGCACCGCCTGGTGTGCGACCTGCTCGACGAGGAGGTTCCGCTCGGGGACCTCGACATCTCCTTCTACCGGGACGACGTCTCGACGCGCCCGGTCGACCCGGCGGTGCACGACTCGCACCTGCCGTTCCGGCTCGACGACTACACCGTCGTGCTCGTCGACGACGTGCTCTACACCGGCCGCACCGCGCGCGCCGGGATCGAGGCGCTGTTCGACTACGGGCGCCCCGCCCGGGTCCAGCTCGCCGTGCTGGCCGACCGCGGCCACCGCGAGCTGCCGATCCGGCCCGACTACGTCGGCAAGAACCTGCCCACCGCCCGCGGAGAGCGGGTCAACGTCCGGGTGACCGAGCTCGACGGCATCGACGAGGTCGCCATCGTCACCCTCCAGGAGGCCCTGGCATGAGGCACCTTCTTTCGATCGAGGACCTCGACCGCGCGGCGATCGAGCGGATCCTGGACCGTGCGAAGTCCTTCACCGAGGTCTCCGAGCGCGAGATCAAGAAGGTCCCCGCGCTGCGCGGCCGGCGCGTGCTGAACCTCTTCTGGGAGGCGTCCACGCGCACGCGCTCGAGCTTCGAGCTCGCGGCCAAGGCGCTCAGCGCGGACGTGGTGAACCTGAGCTCGAGCGGCTCCGCCATCGAGAAGGGCGAGTCGCTCAAGGACACCGTGCAGACGCTGTCCGCCTACCGGCCCGACCTGATCGTCATCCGCTCGCCGCACGTCGGCGCCGCCCACCTCGTCGCCCGCTGGACCGACGCGGGCGTCGTCAACGCCGGCGACGGCAAGCACGAGCACCCGACCCAGGCGCTGCTCGACCTCTACGCCCTGCGCGACCGGATCGGCGAGATCGACGGCGCCAACATCTGGATCGTGGGCGACGTCCTGCACTCGCGCGTCGCGCGCTCGAACATCCACGCGTTCACGATGCTCGGCGCCAAGGTGACGGTCTGCGGGCCGCCGACGCTCATCCCGCGCGACATGGAGTCGCTCGGCTGCGCGGTCGAGTTCACGCTCGACCGACTCCCGGAGGCCGACGTCGTGTACGCGCTGCGGATGCAGAACGAGCGCATGACCGACAGCTTCGTGCCGTCGCTGCGCGAGTACGCCGCGCGCTACCAGGTCGACGGGCGCCGGCTGGCCCCGCGCCAGGTCCTCATGCACCCCGGCCCGGTGAACCGAGGGGTCGAGCTCGCCGCCGAGGTGATCGACTCGCCGCAGGCCATCATCGGCCAGCAGGTCGCGGCCGGCGTCGTGGTGCGGATGGCCGTGCTCTACGAGCTGCTCGCGGGACGCGGCGCGCCCGCCAGCCAGCCCAACGTCGCGGGTGGGCGGGAATGGGTTCACGCGTGATGCTCGACCACCGGCCGACCCCGCCCGCCGACCTGCTCGTCCGCGGCGCCCACGTCCTCGACCCCCGCAGCGGCATCGACGAGCCGCTCGACGTGCTGGTCCGCGGCGGCGAGATCGCCGAGATCGGCAGCGAGCTGCACGCCGACGTCGAGGTCGTCGACGGCACCGGCAAGCACCTGTTCCCCGGCTTCGTCGACCCGCACGTGCACCTGCGCACGCCCGGGCAGGAGCACAAGGAGGACCTCGACTCCGGCACCCGCGCGGCGGCGGCCGGCGGCTTCGTCGCCGTGGCGGCGATGCCGAACACCGACCCGCCGGTCGACTCGGCGCCGGTCCTGCTCTCGCTGCGCGAGCAGGCGCGGCGCGAGGCGCGCATCCCCGTCGGCTTCCTCGCCTCGATAACGCGCGGCCTGGCCGGCGAGGCGCTGACCGAGATGGCCGAGCTGCACGACGCGGGCGCGCTCGCCTTCACCGACGACGGGAAGCCCGTCCACCGCGCCGGCATCCTGCGCAAGGCGCTGCAGTACCAGCGGCTGGCCGGCGGGCTGCTGTGCCTGCACGAGGAGGACCCGTCGCTCTCCGGTCGCGGCGTCATGCACGAGGGGCCGGTGTCGGCGCGCCTCGGCCTGGCGGGCATCCCGTCGATCTCCGAGTCGACGCTGATCGCGCGCGACGCGGCGCTGGCCGGCTACGAGGACGGCCGCATCCACATCCAGCACCTGAGCGCGAGCGAGTCGGTCGAGGCGGTGGCGGCCGCCAAGGCGCGCGGCGTGAAGATCACCGCCGAGGTCTCGCCGCACCACCTCACGCTCACGCACGAGGCGCTGCTCGAGGAGCTCGACACGCGGCTGAAGATGAACCCGCCGCTGCGCACCGAGGACGACCGCCAGGCGCTGATCGCCGGCCTGCGCGACGGCACCATCGACTGCATCGCCACCGACCACGCGCCGCACGCGCGCGAGGAGAAGGAGATGCCGTTCGAGGAGGCGCCGATGGGCACGACCGGGCTCGAGACCGCCTTCGCGGCGATCTACACCGAGCTCGTGCTGCCCGCCGTCCTGCCGCTCGAGCTGGTCGTCGACCGGCTGTCGAGCGGCGCCGCGCTGCTGGGGCTGCCGCTGCCGGCGGTGGCCGTGGGGCGGCCGGCCGACTTCTGCCTGGTCGACCTCGAGGCGGAGTGGGAGGTCGGCGAGCACGGCTACGAGAGCCGCGCCGAGAACTGCTGCTTCGCGGGGCGGACGCTGCGCGGGCGGGTGCTGACGACGGTGGCGGCGGGCGGCGTGGCCTACCGGGAGCGGGCGTTCTCGGTCGTATGAGCGCCTACGTCCTGCTCGAGGATGGCGAGCGCTTCGACGGGGTGGCCGTCGGAGCGCCCGGCCACGTGACCGGCGAGGTCGTCTTCACGACCGGCATGTCGGGCTACCAGGAGTCGATGACCGACCCCAGCTTCGCGCGCCAGCTGATCACCTTCACGACGGCGCACGTCGGCAACTACGGGGTGTCCGCCGAGGCGTGGGAGTCCGACCGGGTGCACGCGGCCGGGGCGATCATGCGCGAGGCCGTCAACACGACCGACGCGCCCGGCGCCGACCAGGGCTGGCTCGACTGGCTTGCCGAGCACGGCGTGCCGGGCATCGCCGAGGTCGACACGCGGGCGCTCGTGCGGCACATCCGCTCGGCCGGCGCAATGCGCGGCGGGATCTTCCCCGCCGCGACGTCGGAGTCCGACGCGCACGAGCTCGTGTTGGCCGAGCCCTCGATGGTCGGGCGCGACCTCGCGCGCGAGGTGACGCTCGACGAACCCCGCATCGAGGGGGCCGGCGGTGGTCTGCGGATCGTCGCCCTCGACACCGGGATCAAGCGCTCGATCGTCGACAACTTCGTCAAGCGTGGGGTTCAGCTCGAGCTCTACCCCTGCACGACGCCGGCGGATGACCTGCTGGCGACCGACCCCGACGGCTTCTTCCTCGTGCCCGGGCCGGGCGACCCGGCGGCGCTCGACTACGTGGTCGACACGATCCGCCGGCTGCTCGTCCGCAAGCCGGTGTTCGGGATCTGCCTCGGCCACCAGCTGCTCTCGCGGGCGGCGGGGCTGGAGACCTACAAGCTGCCGTTCGGCCACCGCGGCGCCAACCACCCGGTCAAGGACCTCGCCACCGGCCGCATCGCCATCACGTCGCAGAACCACGGGTTCGCGGTCGCCGGCAAGGCCGGCGTGCGGATCGAGTCCGAGCTGGGGGCCGCCGAGCTCACCCACGTCAACCTCTACGACGGCACGGTCGAGGGCTTCCGGCTGCTCGACGTGCCCGCCGCCTGCGTCCAGTACCACCCCGAGGCCGGCCCGGGGCCGAACGACTCGCTCGGGCTCTTCGACTCCTTCGTGCACAGTTTCGAACGGCCGGACGCCGGGCGTCCGATTCAGACCGCGGGGCTGGACGCCCCGCGGAGGTAGCCCCTCGTGCCGCGTAGGGACGACCTGCAACGCATCCTCGTGCTCGGCTCGGGGCCGATCGTCATCGGCCAGGCCGCCGAGTTCGACTACTCGGGCGCGCAGGCCTGCAAGGTGCTGCTGGAGGAGGGCTACGAGGTCATCCTCGTGAACTCGAACCCGGCGACGATCATGACCGACCCGGAGTTCGCGACGGCGACCTACGTCGAGCCGCTGCTGCCGGGGCCGGTCGCGCAGGTGATCGAGCGCGAGCGGCCGGACGCGCTGCTGCCGACGCTCGGCGGCCAGACCGCGCTCAACCTGGCCAAGGCGCTGTACGAGGACGGGACGCTGGAGCGCTTCGGGGTCGAGCTGATCGGCGCGACCTACGACGCGATCTGCCGCGCCGAGGACCGCGAGCTGTTCGACGAGACGATGCGCACGGCGGGCCTGCGGACGGCGCGCAACACGATCGCGACGTCGCTCGACCAGGCGCGGGTGGCGCTGGACACCTTCGGGCTGCCGCTGATCGTGCGGCCGGCCTTCACGCTCGGCGGCCGCGGCGGCGGCATCGCCCGCACGCCGGAGGACTTCGAGCGGATCGTGGCCGGCGGCCTCGCGGCGTCGCCGATCGGGCAGGTGCTGATCGACGAGTCGGTGCTCGGCTGGGGCGAGTTCGAGCTCGAGGTCATGCGCGACGGCGCCGACAACGTGGTGATCGTCTGCTCGATCGAGAACGTCGACCCGATGGGCGTCCACACCGGCGATTCCGTCACCGTCGCCCCGCAGCAGACGCTGACCGACCGCCAGTACCAGAGGCTGCGCGACCAGGCGATCGCCGTCATCCGGGCCGTCGGGGTGGAGACCGGCGGCTCGAACGTGCAGTTCGCGGTCAACCCGGCGACCGACGAGATCGTCGTCATCGAGATGAACCCGCGCGTCTCGCGGTCGAGCGCGCTGGCGTCGAAGGCGACCGGCTTCCCGATCGCCAAGATCGCCGCCCGGCTGGCGGTCGGCTACCGGCTCGACGAGATCCCCAACGACATCACGAAGCGCACGCCGGCGAGCTTCGAGCCGGTGGTCGACTACGCGGTCGTCAAGTGGCCGCGGTTCGCCTTCGAGAAGTTCCCCGGGGTGGACAGCGGGCTGTCCACGCACATGAAGTCGGTCGGCGAGGTGATGGCGATCGGGCGGACGTTCCGCCAGGCCTTCGCCAAGGCGATGCGCTCGCGCGAGCTCGACTCCGAGCTCGACCTCTCCGGCGATCTCCTGGCGCGGCTCGAGCACCCGTCCGCAGACCGATTCGACCTCATCCTCGAGCTGCTGGCACGTGGCGAGGCCGAGGAGGAGATCCGCGCGCGCACCGGGATCGACCTCTGGTTCCTCCGCCAATTGAAGGAGCTGGGTGGCGCGTTCGAGGGCGAGCGGACGTACCGCGCGGTCGACACCTGCGCGGCCGAGTTCGAGGCCGAGACGCCGTACTTCTACTCGGCCTGGGAGCGCCCGCCGGTGCGCGCCGAGATCGAGCGCGGGGACCGGCCGAGCGTCATGATCCTCGGCTCGGGCCCGAACCGGATCGGCCAGGGCATCGAGTTCGACTACTGCTGCGTGCACGCGGCGATGACCGTGCGCGAGTCGGGGCGCGACGCGGTGATGGTCAACTGCAACCCCGAGACCGTCTCGACCGACTACGACACCTCCGACCGGCTGTACTTCGAGCCGCTCACGCTCGAGGACGTGCTGGCGATCGTCGAGGTCGAGCGGCCGGAGGGCGTGATCGTCCAGTTCGGGGGTCAGACCCCGCTCAAGCTCGCCGCCGGGCTCGAGGCCGCGGGCGTGCCGCTGCTCGGCACCCAGCCCGAGGCGATCGACCTGGCCGAGGACCGCGGTCGCTTCTCGCGGCTGCTCGGCGAGCTGGGCCTGAAGGTGCCGCCGTACGCCACCGCGCACTCGGCCGACGAGGCGCTCGCCGCCGCTCCGGAGATCGGCTGGCCGGTGCTCGTGCGCCCGAGCTACGTGCTCGGCGGGCGGGCGATGGAGATCGTCTACGACCTCGACGGGCTCGCCGACTACCTCAAGCGCGTCAACGGCTCCGGCCGCGAGATCTTCCTCGACCGCTTCCTCGAGAACGCGATCGAGGTCGACGTCGACGCCATCTGCGACGGCGAGGACGTCTGGATCGGCGGCGTCATGCAGCACGTCGAGGAGGCCGGCATCCACTCCGGCGACTCCGCCTGCGTGCTGCCGCCGCACTCGCTCGGATCCGAGATGCTGGGGGAGATCCGCGAGGCGACGCGGCGGATCGCCCTGGCGCTCGGCACCGTCGGCCTCATCAACGTCCAGTACGGCGTCCTCGGCGACGACCTGTACGTGATCGAGGCCAACCCGCGCGCCTCCCGGACCGTCCCGTTCGTCTCCAAGGCGACCGGGCTGCCGCTGGCCAAGCTCGCCTGCCGGGTGATGCTGGGGGAGACGCTCGCGTCGCTCGGGCTGCCGGACGATCCCGGCGGCGACCACGTGTCCGTCAAGGAGGCCGTCCTCCCGTTCGACCGCTTCGCCGGCGCCGACGCCCTGCTCGGCCCGGAGATGCGCTCGACCGGCGAGGTGATGGGCGTGGCCGCCGACTTCCCGGCCGCGTTCGCGAAGGCCCAGGCCGCGGCCGGCGCCCGGCTGCCCAACGGCGGCACCGCCTTCCTCACGGTCACCGACACAGACAAGTCGGCGGTGATGGGGATCGCCGCGCTGCTGCACGACCTCGGCTTCCGGATCGTCGCCACGCGCGGGACCGCCGCGGCGATCTCGCGCATGGGGATCCCGGTCGAGCGGCTCAACAAGATCGGCGAGGGCTCGCCGCACGTCGTCGACTGGATCGACGACGGCGCGGTCGACCTCGTGATCAACACCCCGACCGGCACCGCCGCGCGCGCGGACGGCTACGAGATCCGCCGGGCGGCCATCGCCCGCGGCGTCCCGTGCATCACCACCATCGCCGGGGGGATGGCCGCGGCGCGCGCGATCGCCGCGGGGCGGGCGGGCGAGCCGGCCGTGGTGTCGCTGCAGGAGTTGCACAACGGCAACCCCGCATTGAAGGGAGCACAAGCGTGAGCGGGGCGGGTGGGGTTGATAACCGTCGAATAGCGACGGTAGACAGCCCCGCGCGGACCCTCGCGCCCCTCGGCCGCCGCTCTACAAGCGTCGTTGAACGCCGGGACCATGGGCCGTATACGGTGCTGACCGTCGACGATCGCACCGGGCCGGTCCCGGACCCCGGCCAGTTCTACATGCTCACGGCGGCCGAGCGCTGGGGCGGGGGAGAGGACGAGCGGCCGTTCCTGCCGCGGGCGTTCAGCGTGATGCGGGCACGCCCGGGCGAGCTCGAGTTCCTGCTGGAGGACGTCGGTCCCGGGACGCGACCGATTGTGCGAGCTCGGCCTCGGCGACGAGCTGCTCGTGCTGGGCCCGCTCGGCCGCGGCTTCCAGCCCCCGCGCGAGGGCCGCCGCCCCGTGCTCGTCGGCGGCGGCGTCGGCATCGCGCCGCTCGTCATCTGGGGCGACGCGCTCGAGGACGCCACGACGCTGCTCGGCTTCCGCGACGACGCCCACGCCGAAGGAGCGGCCCTGATCCCGGACGCCCGCGTCATCACCGACGACCACGGCCTCGTGACCGACCTGCTGCACGAGGAGCTCGCGGACGACATCGAGGTCTACGCCTGCGGCCCGCCGCCGATGCTCGACGCCGTCGCCGCCCTCTGCAGACAGCACGGCGTCCCGGGCCAGCTCGCCATGGAGTCCGGGATGGCGTGCGGCTTCGGCGCCTGCTTCGGCTGCGTCGTGCCCACCGAGGACGGCTATGTCCGCCTGTGCGTCGACGGTCCCGTGGTCGAGCTTTGATCGAGTTCTGCGGCATCCCGCTCGCGCACCGGATCGTGAACGGCTCCGGGACCTTCGACGCGATCGCGGCGCGCAGGGCTTTCGGCGACGCCCTGCTCGAGCACTTCCCGTTCGCCGCCTTCGTCTCCAAGACCGTCACCCTCCAGCCGCGCCAGGGCAACCCGCCGCCGCGGCTGTGGGAGCTGCCCGCCGGCATGATCAACTCGATCGGCCTGCCCAACAAGGGCCTCGAGGGTTACCTCGCGCAGGACCTGCCCGAGCTCGCCGAGCTGCCCGTGCCGCTGATCGTCAACGTCATGGGCTCCTCGAAGGAGGACGTCGCCCGCCTCGTCGGAGCCTTCGCCGAGCGCGACGAGGTCTCGGCGCTCGAGCTCAACGTCAGCTGCCCCAACGTGAAGACCGGGCTGATCATGGGCGCCGACCCGCGCGAGCTCGCCGCCCTGCTCGACCACGTCCGCCCGCACACCGACAAGCCGCTGATCGTCAAGCTCACGCCGAACTGCGCGTCGCCCGCCGCCGTCGCCCAGGCCGCCGAGGAGCACGGCGCCGACGCGGTCAGCCTCATCAACACGCTGCGCGGCATGGCGATGCACCCGGCGAAGCCGGGCGAGCCGTGGCTCGGCGGGACCACGGGCGGAGTGTCCGGACCGGCCGTCCGGGCGATCGCGCTCAGCCAGGTCCGCGAGGTCCGCGAGCGCGTCAAGCTCCCCATCGTCGGCATGGGTGGGGTTGGAACCGGACGCCATGCCGCGGACCTTCGCGAGGCGGGGGCAGATCTGGTCGCGGTCGGCACTGAATCGTTCCGCGATCCGCTGGCCGCGGCCCGGATCTCGGCCGAGCTCGCCGACCTCGAAGAAGGATTCCCTGCAAACGGGACACGCGCGATCCGTGCTGCGGTCACCTAGCACAAACCAGTCTCAAAAGTCCCTGCAAAGACACCGCTTACCGTCAACTCCCCTGCATACTGCTTCACCTCAACTTGAGGTCGAGGCGAATTCCTGCCCCATCGCTTGTACGACCCCGAAACGGATGTAGACTCGCCGCCCATGCCGCCCGCGACAAAGACCCCGACCAAGCCCTCCGTGGCTGCTCCGGAACGCTCTCTCGTCCAGCGCATGGAGGCGCTCCAGCGGGCCAACGAGATCCGTACGCGGCGGGCGCAGCTGAAGCGGGATCTCAAGGGTGGACGGGTCAGCATCCACGACCTCTTGCTGGAGCCACCCGAGTACGTCGAGACGGCCAAGGTGTTCGACATGCTGCTGGCCGTGCCGAAGTACGGCCGGGTCAAGGTCAACAAGGTCCTGCAGCAGTGCCGGATCTCGCCCTCGAAGACCATCGGCGGTCTTTCGCAGCGCCAGCGCACGGAGCTCGTCTCCATGTTGCGCCGTTAGGTGTCGAAGGTCTTCGTGATCACCGGCCCGTCGGGGGTCGGCAAGGGAACGCTCATCCGCACGCTGCTCCAGCGCGTGCCCGAGCTCGAGCTGTCGGTCTCCGCGACCACGCGCAGGCCGCGGCTGGGGGAGACCCACGGGGTCGACTACCACTTCCTCGACGACGAGGATTTCGAGCGCCGGGCGAACGACGAGGAGTTCGTCGAGCACGCCGCCTACTCCGGCCGGCGCTACGGGACGCTCAGGTCGGACCTCGAGCAGCGGCTGGCGCGCGGGGTGCCGGTGGTGCTCGAGATCGAGGTCCAGGGCGCCCGCCAGGTGGCCGAGCGGATGCCCGAGGCGGAGCGGATCTTCATCGCCCCGCCGTCCGACGAGGCGCTGCGCAACCGGCTGATCGGCCGCGGGACCGACTCGCCGGAGGACGTCGAGAAGCGCCTCGCCACCGCCCGCGAGGAGCTGCGCGCCCAGGAGGAGTTCCCGCACGTGGTGATCAACGACCGGCTGGACGACGCGGCGGCGGCCCTGGAGGAGCTCGTTCGCGCGGCGCTAGCATCTAATGCCACGAAACCGACGGAGGAACCCTCTTGATCTCACCCCGCGTCGACCGCCTGCTGGAGAACGTGGACTCGCCGTACGCCAGCGTGATCGTCGCCGCCAAGCGCGCGCGACAGATCAACTCGTACTACCACAACCTCGGCGAGGGCACGTTCGAGGAGTTCCCGCCGCCGATGGTGGACACCGGCTCCAAGAACTACCTCACCATCGCCCTCGAAGAGGTCGCGAGCGGCAAGGTCAAGTACCGCTACCGCGGTTGAGCGGTGGCGCGCCTCCTGCTCGGCGTCAGCGGCGGCATTGCCGCCTACAAGGCGATCGAGCTCGCGCGCCTCGCCATCAAGGCGGGCCACAGCGTCCGCGTCATCCAGACCGAGGCGTCGACCCGCTTCGTCGGCACGACGACCTTCGCCGGCATCACCGGCGCCCCCGTCCTCGTCACCGAGTTCGAGCCCGACGCCCTCAGAGGCGCCTTCCCGGGCGACCCCGCGCCTGAGCACGCCCCGCTCAGCCACCTCGAGCTCGTCGAGCGCGCCGACGCCTTCCTGATCGCCCCGGCGTCGGCCAACACGATCGCCAAGCTGGCGACCGGCCAGGCCGACAACCTGCTCACGTCCGCCGCGCTCGCCTGCCGGCGCCCGCTGATCGTCGCCCCGGCCATGAACGGGGCGATGTACGAGCACGCGGCCACGCAGGAGAACCTCGCCCGCCTGCGCGCGCGCGGGGCGACCGTGCTCGAGCCGGGCGCCGGCTCGCTCGCCTCGCTCGGCGAGTACGGCGTCGGCCGCCTGCCGGAGCCGCCCGAGCTGCTGGCCGCCTTCGAGGCGGCGCTCCGGACCGGCCGCGAGCTCGACGGCCTCAAGGTCCTGGTCACCGCCGGCGGCACCCGCGAGCCGATCGACAGCGTGCGCTTCGTCGGCAACCGCTCCTCCGGCCGCATGGGCTTCGCGCTCGCCGAGGAGGCCGCGCGCCGCGGCGCCGACGTCACCGTCGTGGCCGCCAACGTCTCGCTCCCGCGCCGCGGCGGCATCGAGTACGTCGACGTGGAGAGCGCGCAGGAGCTCGCCGACGCCTGCGAACAGCGCTTCGACGCAGACCGATGTCCTGTTGATGGCGGCCGCCGTCGCCGACTACCGTCCCGAGCATGCGCACGCCGGCAAGCTCAAGAAGGACCAGGCCGGCCGGGAACTCGAACTGCGCCTCGTACGTACACCTGACGTGCTCGCCAACCTCGCCCCCAGACGCCGGCCGGGCCAGCTGCTGGTCGGCTTCGCCGCCGAGCACGGCGACGGCGCGCTCGACTACGCGCGCGAGAAGCTCGAGCGCAAGGGCCTGGACGCGATCGTCGTCAACGACGTCAGCGCGCCGGGCATCGCGTTCGACAGCCCCGACAACGAGGTCACCGTGATCACGGCCGACGCCGAGATCCACGTGCCGAAGGCGGCCAAGGCCGAAGTCGCCACTGCCATCCTGGACGCGGTCTTGAGCCGCCGTTCATCTTCCGACATGAAGGTGCCGCGCTGAATGGAACCCCTGGAGCCCACGCCCGAGGCGGAGCGCAACACCGTCGCCCCCGAGCAGGTGGAGGCGGCGGTCTCGGTCGCGAACCGCATCGCCGGCAACATCCGCCGCGCGGTCAAGGTCACGGATGACGTGCTCGAGCACGTCATCGTCTCGCTGCTCGCCGAGGGCCACATCCTCGTCGAGGACTACCCGGGCGTCGGCAAGACGGCGCTGGCGCGCGCCCTCAGCCGGTCGATCGACTGCCAGTTCGCGCGCGTGCAGTGCACGGCCGACCTGCTGCCCGCCGACATCGTCGGCACCAACGTCTACAACCAGCGCGAGCAGCGCTTCGAGTTCCGGCCCGGGGCCGATCTTCGCCAACGTGGTGATCGTCGACGAGATCAACCGCGCCTCGCCGAAGACCCAGTCCGGCCTGCTCGAGTGCATGCAGGAGCGCCAGGTCACCGTCGACGCCACGTCGCACGAGCTGGCGCGGCCGTTCCTCGTCTTCGCCACCCAGAACCCGGTCGAGTACGAGGGCACCTACCCGCTGCCCGAGGCGCAGGTCGACCGCTTCATGATCCGCGTGTCGCTCGGCTACCCGGACGCCGAGGCCGAAGCCGGCATGCTGGCCGGCCACGAGGCGCACGACCGCGTGCTCGACCTCGAGCCGGTGGCCGACCGCGCCGAGGTGGTCGAGGCCGTCGAGGCCGCGCACGGCGTCCACGCCTCGCGCGCGCTGCGCGACTACATCGTCGCCCTCGTGCGCCACACCCGCAGCGACGGCCGGGTCGAGCTCGGCTGCTCGCCGCGCGCCGGCCTGATGCTGCTGCGCGCGGCGAAGGCGCGCGCGCTCGTCCAGAGCCGCGACCACGCGCTGCCCGACGACGTGCAGGCGCTGGCCGAGACGGTGCTCGCGCACCGCATCATGCTCGTGCCCGAGGCGGCGGGCGTCGAGCGCCAGACGATCGTGGCCGACGCGATCGCGGCCACGCCGGCCCTCTAGGGGATGGCCGAGCGCACGACCCCCACGACCGCACGCTCGACCATCTGATGCGCTCGGCGCTCGGCTGCGCGGCGCTCGGGGTCCTGCTCCTCGTCGTCGCCGGCACGTTCGACGCCGAGCCGCTGTACGTGACCGGCTCGGCGCTCGGCCTGCTCGGCCTCGGCGCCGCCGGCTGGATCGGTCTCGGCGCCTGGGGCGCGGAGGTCAGGCGCGAGCTCGGCGCCCGCAGCGTGCTCGAGGAGCAGCCGCTCGAGGTCCGCATCCGCGCCACCGCCGGCCGCATCCCGCTGCCGCCCGGCTGGATCGACGAGCCGCTGCTGCCCGAGCCCGTCCGCTTCCGCACCGGGCGGCCCTCCGCGCGCGTGCGCGTCGAGGTCACCTTCGGGCGCCGCGGCCGCCGCCGGCTGGCGCCGCCCGCGCTCGTGCTGCGCGACCCGTTCGGGCTCGCCCAGCGCGTGGTCACCGGCCACGGGACCGACGAGATCCTCGTCCTCCCGCGCGTGCTTCCCGTCCGCGCCACCGCCGGCGGCGGCGACGCCACGCCGGCGCACGCCCGCGCGGCATTGATCGCGGCGGCCGAGACCGAGCTCGACGGCCTGCGCGAGCACCGGCCCGGCTCGCCCGCCTCGCGTATCCACTGGCCGGCCCTCGCCCGCGGGCACGGGCTGATGGAACGCAAGCTGATCTCCGAGGCCGACTCGCGGCCGCTGGTGGTGCTCGACCCGCGGGCGCCGGCGTCGCAGGACGCGCTCGACAACGCCGTCCGCGCCGCCGCCTCGCTGACCGTCCACTTCGCCCGGCGCCGGGGCGTCTCGCTGCTGCTGCCCGGCGACCGCCGCGCGCACGTCATCGAGAAGGACCTGCTGGCCTGGCCGGCGGCGCACGTGCGGCTCGCCCTGCTCGACGATTCGACCGGGCCGTCGCTGGTGGCCGCCCAGAACCGCCGCGGCCTCGTCGTGCTGGTCGCCGCGCGGCCGCTCGACCGTCCGCCGCGCGGGCTCGGCCGCACGCCGGGCGGCTGCATCCTCGTCATCCCGAGCGCGCTGCCGAACCGCCGCCCCGTGCTCGAGGTGGCCGGCTGCCAGGGCTTCCTCACCACCCGCAGCGGCGCCGCCGCGGCGATGGAGGCGGTGGCGGGATGACCGCGGCGGCCGCCACCGCGCCGCGACAGCTCGAGCACGACCCGACGCTCTCCGTGCCCGTGGCGCGCGGCCTCGCCTTCGTGGCGCTGGCCGGCTTCGGCGCGCTGCACTGGATGGTGCTGCTCGACCCGGCGGCGCCCGAGCGCGCCCTCTACGCGCTGGTGGCCGGCGGCATCGCCATGGTCGGGCTCCTGCTCGCGGCGCGGCTCGGCGACCGAGCGCGGCCCGCCGTCGCCGCCGCCGTGTCGCTCGTCGCGCTCGCGCTGGCGCTCGTCGGCGGCGGCGTGGCCGACGAGCTGCTGCGGCCCGACCGCTGGGGCGCGCTGGCGTCGGGCATCAGCCGCGGCATCGAGTCGCTTGCCCGGCGTGCGCGTGCCCGTACCGCGGCGTCGACGAGTGGACGCGCACGGTGATCCCGCTCGGCGGGACCGTGATCGTCACCGCGGCGGCGGTCGCCGCGTTCTGGCCGCGCCGCGGCCGCATCGGCTTCCCCGGCGCGGCGCTCACGCTGCTCGTCGCCCTCTACGCCGTCCCCGCCATCTCGCTCGACTTCGAGAACGAGTTCCTGCGCGGCGCCGCGCTCGCCCTGCTCGTCCTTGCCTTCCTGCGGCTCGAGAAGCTGCGGGTGGGCGACGCGAGCGCCGCGGGCCTCGTGGCCGCCGGCATCGCGGTGGTCGCGCTCATGCTCGCCCCGGCCCTCGACCGCGACGCGCCGTGGTGGGACTACGAGACCTGGGCGCTCGGCGCCGCCTCGGCGCGCTCGACGTCCTTCAGCTGGGACCACGACTACGGCCCGCTCGACTGGCCGCGCGACGGCCGCGAGCTGTTGCGGGTCCGCGCCGAGAAGCGCCCGTCGTACTGGAAGGCGACCAACCTCGACTCCTTCGACGGCCGCCGCTGGCTGCAGGAGGACGCGCTCGACGACGACCCCGGCAGACCGGACGACCAGGACGCGATCGAGCAGGGCACGCAGGACATCGAGGTCACGATCCGCAACCTCTCGAGCCGGCAGTACATCACCGCCGGCTACACGAGCCTGCTCGACGCGCCCACGATCCGCGAGATGTCGCGCGGCGACGGCACGTGGTTCGCCGGCCGGACCCTGCGCCGCGGCGACGCCTACTCGGCGACCGTGTACACGCCGTCGACCAACGAGACGCAGCGGCGCGAGGCCGGCAACGAGTTCCCGCGCGATGACCTCCTGCGCTTCCGCGCCCTGCTCCTGCCCGCGACCGGCACCCGCTTCCAGAGTGGGTCGCCGCTCTACCAGGTGCTCTTCCCGGCCGTCGGCCAGGACGACGACACGCTGCTCGGGGTCGCCGGCCGGCGCGACATCCCGCTCTCGGACGCGGATCTGCGCGAGGCGCTGGAGAGCGGCCCCTACCGGCGCACGTGGGAGCTCGCCCAGGAGCTGCGCGCCGACGCCGAGACGCAGGAGGACGTGCGTCCAGGCGGTGCTCACCTACCTGCGCGGCGACTTCGCCTACAGCGAGACGCCGCCCGAGACCGCCTACAACCTCGACGGCTTCCTGTTCGACGCCAAGAGCGGCTACTGCCAGCAGTTCTCGGGCGCGATGGCGCTGCTCCTGCGGATGGCGGGCGTCCCGGCGCGCGTGGTGACCGGCTTCACCTCCGGCTCGCTCGACACCAAGACGCGCGAGTACGTCGTGCGCGACCTCGACGCCCACTCGTGGGTCGAGGTCTGGTACCGCGACATCGGCTGGGTCACGTTCGACCCGACGCCGGCCAGCGCCCCGCCCCGCTCGCAGCCCAACGAGGAGGGCGCGACCTCGGGCGCGAGCGGCAGCGTCGGCCCGCCGAGCCTCGGCGGCGACCTGCCGGCCGATCCCGGCCGCCCGGGCGCGGCGCCCGAGGACGGCACCAGCTGGCTGTCGATCGCGCTCGCCGTCCTCGCCGCGGCGGCGCTGGCCGCGGGCGGCTGGCTGCTGTGGCGCCGGCGCCGCCGCCGCGCCGGCACCCCCGAGGCCGCGATCGTCGTCGCCGAGCTCGAGCGCGCCCTGCGCCGCACCCGCCGCCATCCCGGGCCGGGCACGACGCTGCGCGCGCTCGAGGAGCGCTTCGCCCGCAGCCCGGCCGCCGCCGGCTACGTCCGCGCGGTCCGCGACCTGCGCTACGGCGGCCGCCCCGCCGCGCCGACGGCGGCGCAGCGGCGCGGCCTGCGCGCCGAGCTGGCCCGCGGCATGGGCCTGACCGGGCGGCTGCGGGCGTGGTGGGCCCTGCCCCCACGCGCTCACTAGGGGTGCCCAACGGGACATCGCTCAACACGGAATGGCCCGTTGGGCGGGGCCCTCACGATCTCCCTACACTCAGGATCTTCATGGACGACGTGTACGACCTGTTCAAGCGAGGCACGGCGCTCCTGGAGGCAGGGGACTTCAACTCGGCGACCGTGCCGCTGTCGAAGGCGGCGGAGCTGGAGCCGGAGAAGACCTCGATCCGCGAAGCGCTCGGCCGCGCGTACTTCCGCAGCCGCCAGTTCGAGGAGGCGCGCGTCGAGTTCGAGGCGGTCGTCGAGCGGGCGCCGACGAACGACTACGCGCTCTTCTGCCTCGGCCGCGCGCTGATGGAGCTCGGGCGCCCCGCCGAGGCGCGAAAGCCGCTCGCGCTGGCCGCCCAGCTGCGCCCCGAGCGGCGCGACTATCGCATCTATCGAGAGCGCGCCGCGAAAGCGGCGTAAGGTCGCGGCGAAGCCGCGAAAGCAGTCGTTGTTGGCCTTGCAGTTCGGGGGGTCCACGGGGGCGAAGCCCCCCGGGTGGTGCTATAACTTTCGGACAGCTTTTTACCGGCCGCCAGGCCACGAAAAGCGGGCGCTCGCCCGCTTTTTTCATGATGATGGGGAACACGATGAGCAGCGCGATCCAAGCCGACATCGAAGCCCGGCTCTCTGAGGCCGAGCCCGATGTCGAGGTGCTGCTCGCCGAGATCGTGGGCGGCCGCCTGGTGCGGCTCTTCATCGACCACCCCGACGGCGTCACGCTCGACCTCTGCGAGCGCGTGACGCACCGACTTCCCGAGGTCCGGGAGAAGTACGCGCTCGAGGTGTCCTCGCCGGGCACGGACCGGCCGCTGACCAAGCCGGAGCACTTCCGGCGGTTCCTCGGCCACCGCGCCCGCGTGCGCACGCGCGGTGAGCACGACGGCCGGCGGTCGTTCACCGGCGAGCTGCTCGAGGCGAGCGACGACGGCGTGACCGTCGCCGCCGAGACCGGCGTCGTCTCGATCGCGTACTCGGACATCCACCGATCCAACCTCCTGGGGGACTGAGCATGTCGCAAGAGATCGTCGACGCCGTGCGCGTCCTCGGGCGAGAGAAGGGCATCTCCGAGGAGAAGCTCATGCTCGCCCTGGAGGACGCCCTCCTGTCGGCGTACAAGAAGCAGCCGGGCGCGGCCCGCTACGCGCGCGTCCGCATGGACCGCGACAGCGGCGACTTCCGCGTCGACGAGCTGATCCTGCCGCCCGACCTGGAGGAGCAGCTGCTCGACGAGGCCGAGGAGGCGGCGACGCTCGAGGAGCGCCGCGTCGACCCCGAGACCGGCGAGGTGATCATCCCCGAGGCGCCGGACATCGACCCCGCGCGCCTGGCCGAGTTCGAGGACCAGATCGAGACCCGCGACGTCACGCCGCACGACTTCGGGCGGATCGCCGCGCAGACCGCCAAGCAGGTGATCCTGCAGCGGATCCGCGAGGCCGAGCGCGACATGATGTTCGAGGAGTACCGCGACCGCGTCGGCGAGCTGATCACCGGCATCGTCCAGCAGTCGGACTCGCGCTACACGCTCGTCCAGCTGCGCGAGCGCGTCGAGGCCCTGCTGCCGAAGTCCGAGCAGGTCGACGGCGAGCGCTACGACCACTCGCAGCGCATCAAGGCCGTGATCAAGGAGGTCTAGCTCCTCGACCCGCGGCCCGAGCATCATCGTCTCGCGGCGCGACCCGGAGCTGATCAAGAAGCTGTTCGAGCTCGAGGTGCCGGAGATCGCCGACGGCCTGGTGGAGATCACCAACGTCGCCCGCGAGCCGGGGTACCGCTCGAAGATCGCGGTCGTCTCGCATGCCGACGGCGTCGACCCGGTCGGCGCCTGCGTGGGCCCGCGCGGCTCGCGCGTGCGCATGGTCGTCTCCGAGCTGCGCGGCGAGAAGATCGACATCATCCCGTACAACGACGAGCCCGCGCGGTTCGTGGCCAAGGCGCTCAGCCCCGCGCGCGTGCGCGAGGTGCTGGTCGACGACGACGGCAAGCAGGCGACGGTCATCGTGCCCGACGACCAGCTCTCGCTGGCGATCGGCCGCGAGGGCCAGAACGCCCGGCTCGCCGCCCGGCTGACCGGCTGGCGCGTCGACATCCGCTCCGAGACCGAGTTCTCCAAGCAGGAGAGCGAGTCCGGCTACGACGACAACGGCGCGGAGGACGTCGGCGGCCGCTGCCACGCGATCCTCGCCAACGGCCGTCGCTGCCCGAACGCCGCGCTGCCGAGCTCGCGCTACTGCGGCCTCGATTCGCATCAGGCGCTCGAGGGCAAGGACACCGACGTCGTCGGGCGGGCCTGAGCGCCAAGCCGATCCGACGCTGCGCGGGGTGCGGCGAGCGCGCCCCGCGAGGGGCACTCCACCGCTTCGCTACCGTGGAGGGTCACCTCGTGCCCGATCCGGGCGCGCGCCTGCCGGGTCGCGGCGCCTGGGTGCACCAGACAGTTGATTGCTTCGACGCCGCGGTCGCCCGCCGCGGCTTTCAGCGGGCGCTGAAGGCGCCCGTGACCATCCCAGAGGACACCGTAGACTTCATTCACACATGGCCAAGAAGCGCGTCCACGAGCTAGCCAAGCAGTACGACATGCCGCAGGCGGAGGTCCTGAAGCGCCTCAACGCGTACGGGCTCAAGGTCAAGGCGGCGGCGTCCGCCGTGGACGAGACCGAGGCCGAGCGCGCGCTGACGGGCAAGGCGCCGCGCGAGCAGCAGGCCAACGGCCAGCCCGCCGCCAAGCCGCGCCCGCAGCAGACCGGCATGGGCTTCGACCGGCCGGCGACCGACTCCGCGCGCCAGCGGCTCGAGGAGCGCCAGCGCGCCCAGCAGGAGGCGCAGCGCCGGGCCAAGGAGGCCAAGGCCAAGCCGAAGCCTGCCAAGCCCGCGCCGGAGGGCGACGGCGGCGAGCGCCGTCAGCGCCCGACGCGCTCCTCGCTCCAGGGCGAGCGCACCCCCGGCGCGGCCGGCGGCGTGCGCCGCGTGGTGATCGACTCGCAGGCCTCGCGGCGCGGGCCCGGCGGCCCGGGCGGAGGCCCCGGCGGCGGTCCGGCGGCGGCCCCGGCATGGGCCCGCGGCGGCCCCCGCGGCGCGGCGGCCGGCGCCGGCGCGGCACCTACGTGGAGCCGGAGGCGCAGGACGTCGCCACGCTGAAGGCCGACGTCATAAAGGTCAACTCGGGCTCGACGGTCAAGGACGTCGCCGAGTACCTCGGCGTCCCGGTGCCCGAGATCATCAAGAAGCTGATGAGCCTCGGCGAGATGGCGATGGTCACCCAGACGCTGTCCGACGACACGATCCAGATCCTCGCCGACGAGTTCGACAAGGAGATCGAGGTCGTCCACGCCGCCGACGAGGCGGAGGCCGAGCCCGAGTTCGAGGACACCGACGAGGAGCTCGAGCCGCGGCCGCCGGTGGTCACGATCATGGGCCACGTCGACCACGGCAAGACCTCGCTGCTCGACGCCATCCGCGAGACCGAGGTGGCGGCGGGCGAGGCCGGCGGCATCACCCAGCACATCGGCGCCTACCAGGTCCACCAGAACGACAAGATCATCACGTTCCTCGACACGCCGGGCCACGAGGCGTTCACCGCCATGCGCGCCCGCGGCGCCCAGTCGACGGACATCGCGGTCATCGTGGTGGCGGCCGACGACGGCGTGAAGCCGCAGACCCGCGAGGCGGTCGACCACGCCAAGGCGGCCGAGGTGCCGATCCTGGTGGCGGTCAACAAGATCGACAAGGAGGGCGCGCAGCCCGACCGCGTCCGCACCGAGATGACCCAGCTCAACCTCCAGCCGGAGGAGTGGGGCGGCGACACGATGTTCGTCGACGTCTCGGCCAAGACCAAGGAGGGGCTCGACGACCTGCTCGAGTCGATCCTCCTGCTCGCCGAGGTCGAGGAGCTCAAGGCCAACCCGGAGGCCGAGGCGTCCGGCGTGGTCATCGAGTCGCGCCTGGACCCGGGCCGCGGCGCCGTGGTCACCGTGCTCGTGCAGCGCGGCACCATGCACGTCGGCGACGCGCTGGTGGCCGGCGCCCACTGGGGCCGCGTGCGCGCGATGCACGACTACCTCGGCCAGCGCGTCAAGGAGGCGGCGCCGTCCGAGCCGGTCGAGGTGCTCGGCTTCGACTCCGTGCCCGAGGCCGGGGAGTTCGTGCGCGTGGTCGAGAACGACCGCCGCGCCCGCTCGCTGGCCAGCGAGCGCGCCACCCGCCTCAAGCTCGAGCAGCAGGCGCGCCGCGGCGGCCGCAAGCGCTCGCTGGAGAGCATCTTCGACCAGGCACGCGACGGCGAGATGATGGAGCTCAACCTCGTGCTGAAGGCCGACGTCTCGGGCTCGCTCGAGGCGTTCGAGGACGAGATCGCCAAGCTGCCGCAGGCCGAGGTCGAGGTCAACATCGTGCGCTCCGGCGTCGGCGGCATCACGGAGTCCGACGTCAACCTGGCCTCGGCGTCCGACGCGGTGATCATCGGCTTCAACGTGCGACCCGTCGGCGACGCCACGGCGGTGGCCGACCGCGAGGGCGTCGAGATCCGCACCTACTCGATCATCTACCGCGCCTTCGAGGACCTGCGCGACGCCATGCAGGGCATGCTGGCGCCGGAGGAGGTCGAGGAGACGGTCGGCGAGGTCGAGGTCCGCGCGATCTTCAAGGCCTCCCGCGTCGGCACGATCGCCGGCTCGTACGTCACCGACGGCAAGGTCACGCGCGGCGCCAAGGTGCGCCTCGTGCGCGACGGCGCGGTGGTCTACGACGGGACGATCGCGTCGCTGCGGCGCGAGTCGGAGGACGTCCGCGAGGTGGCCGCCGGGTTCGAGTGCGGCATCGTGCTCCAGAACTACTCGGACATCAAGGAAGGCGACCAGCTGGAGGTCTACGAGACCCGGCAGGTCGAGCGGACTTTGTCCTAGCTCCGCGGGGCACCGGCCCGCGGTCTGATGGACCCCTTCGTCGTGCTCATGCGCGTTCATCTGCATTTCCCGGAGGTCGGCTCGCTGAAGGGCAAGCGTGCCGAGCTCAACCGCGTCAAGGCGCATTTACGCGAGCGTTGCGGCGCGACGGTGGCCGAGGTCGCCCACCAGGACACGTGGCAGCGCTCGACGCTGGCGGTCGCCTTGACCGCCGGCTCGCCGGGCCGCGCCGCCGAGGCGGCCGACAACGTCGGCCGCTACCTCGACGCCCGCTTCCCGCAGGGCGTGCGCGTCGAGCGACGGCTGGCGTCATGGGACGACCTGGAGTCACTACGATGACCGCCGACCGGATGCGGCGCGTCGACGAGGCCATGAGGGAGGTCCTCTCCGGCGCGATCACATCCGAGTTGAAGGATCCACGGGTCGGATTCGTCACGGTGACATCAGTCGATACAACTCCTGACCTGCGCCAGGCGCGGGTGTACGTGTCCGTCCTGGGCACCGAGTCCGAGCGCCGCCGCTCGCTCGACGGCCTGCGCTCGGCCCACGGCTACCTCCAGCGGCGCGTCGCCGACGAGCTCCACCTCAAGCACACGCCGACGCTCGACTTCGCCTACGACGACACCGCCGACCGCGCCGAGCGGATCGACGCGCTGCTCCAGCGCGAGGCCGGGGACTAGTGTCCGAGAACGGCGCCAAGCCAACGCGCGAGCGGGCGCTCGCGACGTTGCGCGACAACGACAAGTTCCTGCTGACCACGCACGAGCGCCCGGACGGCGACGCGGTCGGGTCGCTGGCGGCGATGCAGCACGTGCTCGCGGCGCTCGGCAAGGACTCGGTGTCCTTCCTCACCGCCGACGAGTTCCCGCTCCCGTACGAGTACCGCTTCATCCAGCTCGACGGGCTCGTCACCGAGCCGCCGCCGGACCTCTCCGAGCGCGTGATGGTGTTCCTCGACTGCGGGAACATCGACCGCACGCCGGCCGCCGCGCTCCAGCGCGAGGGGCGCTGCATCCTCAACGTCGACCACCACCACGACAACACGCGCTTCGGCACGCTCAACCACGTCGACCCGAGCGCGTCGTGCACCGCCGAGATGGTGTGGGACCTGATGAAGGGGCTCGGGGTGGAGACGACGCAGGAGATCGCCGAGGCGCTGTACGTGGGCGTGGTGACCGACACCGGGCGCTTCATGTACGAGAACACCGGGGCGCGGGCGCACGAGATGGCCGCCGAGCTGATCGAGGGCGGGATCGACGTCCACGCGATCTACCGGCGCCTGTACGAGGGGATCCCGCAGGGCAAGCTCGAGCTGCTGGCGCGCGGGCTCTCCAACGTCCAGCGCTACGACGGCGGCCTGCTCACGGTGACGCACCTGACGCTCGAGGACTACCAGTCGACGGGCGCCGACGAGAGCTACTCGGAGGGCGTCGTCGACCACCTGCGGTCGGTGGAGGGGACGGCGGTGGCCGGGCTGGTGCGCGACCTGCTCGGCAACGGCGCCTCGCCGAAGCGCAAGGTGTCGCTGCGCGCGACCGACGACCGCGTCGACGTGTCGCGGATCGCCCGCGCCCAGGGCGGCGGCGGCCACCGGCGGGCGGCCGGCTTCTCGACGGACCTCGACTTCCCCGAGCTCGTGGCCTTCCTTCGGGCGGCCGTCAGCGACCAGCTCTAGGGCCTTGACCCCTGACGGCGTCGTCCTCGTGGACAAGCCGGCGGGCGTGACGTCGCACGACGTCGTGGCGGAGACGCGGCGGCGCTTCGAGCGCGGCGTGAAGGTCGGCCACGCGGGCACGCTCGACCCGTTCGCCACCGGGCTGCTGCTCCTGCTCGTGGGGCGCGCGACGCGCGTCCAGCGCTTCCTGATGGCGCTGCCCAAGCGCTACGAGACGGTGGCGCGGCTGGGGTGGACGTCGACGACGGGCGACCCGGAGGGCGAGATCGCGCCCGGCCGCACGCCGGACGAGCCGCTGAAGCTGCCGACCGGGACCGTCCGCCAGCGGCCGCCGGCCTACTCCGCGGTCAAGGTCGGCGGGCAGCGCGCCTACGCCTTGGCGCGCCGCGGGGAGGCCGTGGAGATCGCCGAGCGCGCGGTCGAGGTCGAGCGCTTCGACCTGCTGTGGCGGCAGGACGACCGCGCCGCCTTCGAGATCGAGTGCTCGTCGGGGACCTACGTCCGGTCGCTGATCGCCGACCTCGGCGACGCCTACTGCCTCGAGCTGCGGCGGACGGCGATCGGGCCCTTCGAAGTGCACGACGCCGACCCCGGGCGGACCGTGCCGCTCGACGACGCGCTGGCCTTCCTGCCGGCCGTCGCGCTGGAGGGCGAAGCCGCCCGCCGCGCCGGCCACGGCGTCGCGGTCCCCGGCGAGGCGGCAGGCCCGGTCCGGCTGCGCGACGAGCACGGCCTCATCGCCCTCGCCGAGCCCCGGCCGGACGGCACCCTCAAGCCCGTCGTAGGCTTCCGCGGCTAGTGATGGCCGGACGCGCGACCCCCACGCCCGCATGCCGCCGTCTCGCGGCCACGATTTGGAGGCCTGCGGCCGCGTCGGCCGCACGTCCGACCATCTGATGCAGGTGACCTGGCTCCCCGACGCGACCAAGCGGCCGCGCGACCTCGCCGTCGGCGAGTTCGACGGCGTGCACCTCGGCCACCGCGAGGTCATCCGCGGCGCCGACACCGTGCTCACGTTCGAGCCGCACCCGCGCACGGTGGTGGCGCCCGACTCGGCCCCCAAGCTGCTGACGTCGCTCGACACCAAGGCCGACCTGATCGCCGGCCTCGGCGTCCGCGAGCTCGTCGTCATCCCGTTCGACGGCTCGTTCGCCGCCCAGACCGCGCAGGAGTTCATCGAAGGCGTGCTCCTCGACCAGCTCGGCGCCGAGCGCGTCTCGGTGGGGGAGAACTTCCGCTTCGGCAACCGCGCTCGCGGCGACGCCGCGCTGCTCCAGCACCAGGACGCCTTCGAGACGCGCGTGGCGCGGCTGGTGGAGCTCGACGGCGAGATCATCTCCTCCACGCACATCCGCGGCCTGATCGCCGCCGGCGACGTCGCCGCCGCGGCCCGCTTCCTCGGGGCGCCGTTCCACATGCGCGGCACGATCGCCCACGGCGACAAGCGCGGGCGCACGCTCGGCTTCCCGACCGCCAACCTCGTCCCCGACCCGCGGCTCGTCGTCCCCGACCACGGCATCTACGCCTGCCGCGCGCAGGTCGACGGCCAGAGCCTCGTCGCCGCCGTCAACGTCGGCGTGCGGCCGACCTTCAAGACCGGACGCGGCCTGCTCGTCGAGGCCTACCTGCTCGACTTCGAGGGCGACGTCTACGGCCGCGAGCTCCGGCTCGACTTCCTCGAGCGCCTGCGCGGCGAGCGGCGGTTCGACAGCGTCGAGGCGCTCGTCGAGCAGATGGGCCGCGACGTCGAGGACACGCGCAAGCTCGTCGCATAGACGACTGTTCGAGCCTAGTTCACCGGTTCGCGGGTATTCGGCGGTGCACAGATGCGTGTAGTCGTAGCCCACGGGCGGGCGGGGGAGCGACGCCGTTTCCAGCGCGTGCTGGCGGAGGCCGGCCACGAGGTGACGGAGTGCTCGTGCGCCGTCGACGCCTTCGACTGCTGCCGCGAGTGGCGGCCGGACGTCGCGGTCGTCGACGCCGAGGCCGGCGACGGCCTGCTCGCGCGCATCAAGCGCGACGCCGACGCCTTCCGCACCGCCGTCCTGCTCGTGGAGCCCGGCGCTCCGCCG
This sequence comes from uncultured Solirubrobacteraceae bacterium, assembly GCA_963844405.1. Classification (GTDB taxonomy): domain Bacteria; phylum Actinomycetota; class Thermoleophilia; order Solirubrobacterales; family Solirubrobacteraceae; genus DASSUW01. The sequence goes on from CAWJNZ010000004.1 coordinate 214,154, forward strand.
CTCGAGCGCGCTGTGCAGGCGCTGGAGGGCGGCGCCCAGGACATCCTCGTGGAGCCGGTCAACGACGCCGAGCTGCTGATCCGCGTCCAGGCCGCGGGGCGCACGAAGGGGCTGCAGGAGGAGATCGTCGCCCAGGCCGCGCGGCTCGAGGCGCTGCTGTTCGAGGACCCGCTGACGGGGCTCGCCAACCGGCGCTTCATCCTCACCCAGCTCGGCGGCCTGATCAGCGGCGCCCGCCGCCACCACCGGTCGCTGACCGCCGCGGTGATCGACGTCGACCACTTCAAGGCCGTCAACGACACGCGCGGCCACGCGGAGGGCGACCGGGTGCTGGCCGGCGTCGCGCGCGCCATGCGCGAGCACCTGCGCGCCGAGGACCAGCTGGGCCGGCTCGGCGGCGAGGAGTTCCTCGCGCTGCTGCCCGACGCCGGCGCCGACGCCGCGCCGGCGGCGCTCGAGAAGCTGCGCGCGAGCGTCGCGGAGGTGGGGGTGACCGTGAGCATCGGCTGGGCCGCCTGGGAGGGCGAGTCGGGCGACGAGCTGCTCCAGCGCGCCGACGACGCGCTGTACGAGGCGAAGGCGCGCGGGCGCGACTGCGTGGTGGCGGCTCCTGCTACCCTGCCTCGCCGCAGATGAGCACGATGACCGTTGAAGAGAAGCTCGAGATCGTCCGCAAGTTCGGCCGGGACGAGAACGACACCGGCGCCGCCGAGGTCCAGATCGCGCTGCTCACCACGCGCATCAACCACCTGACCGAGCACCTGCGCGAGCACAAGCACGACCACCACTCGCGCCGCGGCCTGCTCATGCTCGTCGGGCGCCGCCGCCGCTTCCTCAACTACCTCCAGAAGAAGGATCTCGAGGGCTACCGCTCGCTGATCCGCGAGCTCGGCCTGCGCCGCTAGGGGCGCGCTTGGCCATCGCGGCGGGCGACCCGGCCCCGGAGTTCTCGCTGGCGCGCGCCGACGGCTCGCCGTTCACGCGCGAGGACCTGCTGCGGAGGACGACCGTCCTCGTCTTCTATCCGTTCGCCTTCTCGCCGGTCTGCACCGACCAGCTGAACGTCTACAACGAGCTGCTCGACGAGTTCGCCGCGCGCGGGGCGACGCTCTACGGCGTCTCGTGCGACGCCACGTACTCGCAGACGGCGTTCCGCGAGCAGCTCGGGATCGCGATCGAGCAGCTGTCGGACTTCGAACCCAAGGGCGCCGCCTGCCGCGCCTTCGGCGTGCTGCATCCGAAGGGGTTCCCGCAGCGCGCGCTGGTGATGATCGGGCCCGACGGCGTGGTGAAGTGGAGCTACGAGGCGCCGAACCCCGCCGAGCTGCCCGGCGCGAACCTCATCTTCGACAACCTCTGACCGACCTCCGCTCAGCCCCGCTTCCCCCGCCCGCGCCCGAGGACCACGCCCGCGGCCCCGAGGAGGCGCCCCTAATGGTCGTCTACGGCGACTACGAGTGCCCGTTCTGCGCCCAGGTGGAGGTGCAGCTGCGCGGCCGGCCGTTCCGCGTCGTCTTCCGCCACTTCCCGGTCCAGGGCAGCCACCCGCGGGCGCTGGCCGCGGCGTGCGCGGCGGAGGCGGCCGGCCTCCAGGGCGCCTTCTGGCCGATGCACGACGCGCTGTTCGACGACCAGGGGCGGCTCGAGGACCCGCACCTGTGGGCCCGTGCCGAGCGGCTCGGCCTCGACCTCGCGCGCTTCGACGCCGACCGCCGCTCGGAGGCCGTGCGGGAGCGGGTCCGGGGCCACTTCCACGGCGGCGTCCGCGCCGGCGTGGCCACGACGCCCACGGTGTTCGCGGAAGGTGGACAATATTCCGGGCGAACCGCCGTCCAGTTCTTCGCGTAAACCCAATGTGACCGTGCCGAACGATGCCCAGCTGATGGAACGGCTGCAGGCGGATGCCACCGGCGAGGCGCTCCGCGAGCTCTACCGCGCGTACGCGGGCGAGCTGCTCGGCTTTGCGCTCAACGCCCTCGGCGAGCGCGGCGCGGCGGAAGAGATCGTGCAGGAGGTGTTCACCCGCGCATGGCGGCACGCGGAGCGCTACGACCCCGCACGGGGCAGCGTGAGGACGTGGCTTTACCAGATCGCGAGGCACGCGATCATCGACATGCGGCGGCGCGCCTCGGCGCGGCCGTCGCTGGCCTCCGGCGAGCCGCTGTTCGAGAGCGCGGCGCCCGGTGACTCGATCGAGCAGGCGATGCTCGGCTGGCAGGTCGCGGCCGCGCTCGAGCGCCTGACGCCCGAGCACCGGCAGATGATCCGGCTCGCCCACTTCCAGGGGCTGTCGGTCCGCGAGATCGCCGAGCGATGCGAGCTGCCGGTCGGCACCGTGAAGAGCCGAACCTGGTACGCGCTGCGATCGCTGCGGCTTGTCCTTGAAGAGATGGGCGTGGTTCCATGAGCAGTTGCGAGCAACATCGGTCGGCCCTCGGCGCCTACGCGCTGGGGGCCCTCGATCCCGACGAGGCGGCCGCCGTCCGGCGCCACCTCGAGACCTGCCCCGAGTGCGCGGCCGAGCACGACGCGCTGGCGTCCCTGCCCGGGCTGCTGTCGCTGGCCGGCGGGGCCGAGCAGGCGGTCAGCGAGCCGCTCCCACCGGCCTTCGAGGAGCGGCTGCTCGACGCCTACGCGAGCGACCGCGCCAGGTCGCCGCGGCGGCGTCTGCGCTGGCACCTGCCGCGCCGCCGCTGGGTTGCCGCCGGCGCGGTCGGCATCGCCGCCGTCGCCGCCGCCTTCGCCGGGCTGCAGGCCGGCGAAGAGGAGCCGACGACGGTCCGCTACGACGTCACGTTCCAGAACGTGAGCGGTCCCGCGGCGGCCAGCGCGCGCGCCAACCTCGAGAGCGACGAGGAGGGCACCGAGGTCCACCTGTGGGTGCGCGGCCTGGCCCGCGAGGAGGCCGTCTACGAGGTGCTGTGCGACGCCGAGGAGTGGACGGCCACGGCCGGCACGTTCCGCACCGACGCCGAGGGCCACGCCTACGTGGTGCTCACCACCGCGCTGCGCAAGGGCGAGTACAACGCGATCCGCATCGTCCGGCGCGGCCACCGCGCCGACGGTAGCCTGATCAAGCGCAACGTCCTCACGGCCAAGCTCTCCTGAACCGGCCGCGCGCCGGGCGCGTAGAACCCGGCGCATTGTCAATCGCGCAAGGAGTCGTGCACATGCGTCGGATGACCTGGATCCTCGCCCTCCTACTGACGGCCGGGGTGCTGCTCGCGGCCGGCTGCGGCGACGACGAGGAGGAGGGCGGCGGCGGGGCCGAGTCCACCCCGACGGCGACCGAGGAGTCATCCGGCGGGGGAGGCGGCGAGGCGCTGACGCTGACCGCCGACCCGGGCGGCAGCATCTCGTGGGAGCCGGGCGAGCTGTCGGCGGCGGCGGGCACGGTGACGATCAAGCTCGTCAACGAGTCGAGCACGCCGCACGCCGTCGAGGTCGAGGGCAACGGCGTCGAGGAGGAGACCGAGACGGTCACGGGCGGCGAGGTCGAGCTCAGCGTCGACCTCGAGCCGGGCGAGTACACCTACTACTGCCCCGTCGGCCAGCACCGCCAGAACGGGATGGAGGGGACGCTGACCGTCGAGTAGACGGTCAGCGATTCAGCGCACGCCGATCCGCAGCGAGTCCAGCACGGGGGCGGCCGCCTCCTCCATGTCCCGGAGGCCCGCCCTCGTGAAGTGCTCGAGCATGATGACCAGCGGCTCGGGCTCGGTCCGCAGGACGGTCACGCGCAGCAGCGTGTGGTCCTGGAACGCCATCCGCGGGGTCAGGGCGGTGCAGGTCACCTGGTGGCGCAGGCGGCAGTCGGGGAAGTCGTGCGTCGGGCGGCGGAAGCGCACGGTCACGCCGAAGCTGCTGCCGGGGACCCCGCCTATGGTCACCTGCCGCTCCCGGCCGACGCGCAGGTCCGGGTGCGCGGCCATCCAGGCGTGCAGGTCGGCGGGCGCCGGAGCCACGCTGGCTGCGAGCCCGCGGACGGCGGGGTCGTTCACCTGCAGGACGCGCGTGAACCAGAGGCCGCCGGGCGGTCGCCGCTCGCCGTCCGGGTCGAAGAAGCCCTCGCCGTGGTCGAGGATCAGCACGTCCCGCTCCGCGGTCTCGACGACGTGCCACTCGTCGTCGGCGACCACGAACGAGAGGGCGGGGACGAACTCGCGCGTGCGGTAGCGCACGCCCCGCTCGACGTCGCCGCCGAACAGCGGGCGCCCTTCGGGCGTCGGCTCCGCCGCCTGCCGCTCGTCGTCGAGCGTGCGCGGGTTGAGCGCGCCGGCGGCGAGCACGACGATCAGGGCCAGCGCCGCCGCCGAGGCGAACGCGAGGACGAGGCGGGGACCGGGGGTGTGCACGCGCGGCAGGCGGCGCGCCTGCTCGCGCTCGGCGGCGTCGACGAGCTGCTCGCGGAGTGCGCTGACGAACTCGCTCACCGGCGGGCTCCCATCCGCTGCCTGAGGGCGCCGAGGCCGCGGCTCACGCGCTTGCGCACGACCGCCTCGGACGTGTCGGAGGCGATCGCGATGTCGGCGTAGGGGCGATCGTCGAGCACGTGGGCGCGGACCGCCTCACGCTGGTCCGGCGGCAGCTCGTCGATCAGCTGCCAGGCGGCGTCGCGGCCGAGCATGGTGATGAGCTCGCGGTCGTCCTCCGCGACCGGCAGGCGCTCCAGGCCCAGCCGGCGGCGCATGCGGTCCTCGGCCGCGCCGCGCCGCCGGTAGTCGGTCAGCTTGTGCTGGGCGATGCCGAAGAGCCACGCGACCGCGGGCGTGGAGGCGCGCCGGAAGCGCTTGCGGGCGACCAGGGCGGCGGCGAAGGTCTCCGCCGTCAGGTCGGCGGCGGCCTCCGGATCGTTGACGCGGCGTGCGAAGTAACCAAGCAGCATGTCGACGTAGCGGTCGTAGAAGCGACCGAAGTCCTCGGGATCGCCCGACAGGAGGAGGTCCTCGTCAGTGCGCATTGCCCCTCCCGACAACCCTCGCAGGAACGGGCGCGCTTGTGACCGGCCCGACGAAATTCGAGTAGCGTCGGGCCATGACGCGCGTCGCCGTCCTCGGTGGTGGGGTCGCCGGCCTCACGGCCGCGCACGAGCTGTGCGAGCGCGGCTTCGAGGTCGTGGTGCTCGAGGCGCGCGACCTCCCGGGCGGCAAGGCCCGCAGCCTGCCGGTGCCCGACTCCGCCGTCGGCGACCGCAAGGACCTGCCGGCCGAGCACGGCTTCCGCTTCTTCCCCGGCTTCTACCAGCACCTGCCGGACACGATGCGGCGGATCCCGGACGGACGGGGCACGGTGCTCGACAACCTCGTCGCCGCGACGCGGATCCTGATGGCGCAGGGGGACGGGCGCAACGAGCTCCTGACCACCGCCCACCTGCCGGAGTCGTTCGAGGACCTCTCCGTCCTCAGCCGCTTCCTGTTCGAGGTGATGACCTCGCTCGGCATCCCGCCGCACGAGCACGCGGTCCTGATGGAGCGCCTGCTCACGCTCCTCACGAGCTGCGACGAGCGCCGCTTCGAGCAGTGGGAGCTCCAGAGCTGGTGGGAGTTCGTCGGCGCCGAGCGGCGCTCGGCGGCCTTCCGCAAGTTCCTCGCCGACGGGCTCACCCGCACGCTTGTCGCCGCCCGCGCCCGCGAGATGAGCGCCCGCACCGGCGGCCTGATCCTGGCCCAGATCGTCTTCGACCTCACGCGCGCCGGCGGCCGCTCCGACCGCGTGCTCGACGCCCCGACCAACGAGGCCTGGATCGACCCGTGGGTGGCGCACCTGCGGGCCAAGGGCGTCGACCTGCGGCTCGACTCGCCGGTCCAGGGGCTGACGGTGCGCGACGGGCGGATCGCGGGCGTGACCACGCCCGGCGGCACCGTGACGGCCGACCACTACGTCGCCGCGCTCCCGGTCGAGGTCATGCGCACGCTCGCCGGCCCGCCGCTGCGGGCGCTCGACCCCGTCTTCGCCCGGCTCGACCGGCTGGTGACCCGCTGGATGAACGGCGTGCTCTTCTACCTCGACCGCGACGTGCCGCTCGTCCACGGGCACACCATCTACGTCGACTCCGAGTGGGCGCTGACCTCGATCTCGCAGGCGCAGTTCTGGAAGGGCGTCGACCTCTCGCGCTACGGGGACGGGCGCGTGAAGGGGATCCTCTCCGTCGACGTCTCGGACTGGGACACGCCGGGCCGGCGCACCGGCAAGGTCGCCACGCGCTGCAGCAAGGAGGAGATCCGCACGGAGGTCTGGGGCCAGCTGGTCGACCACCTCGAGGACCAGCTCGACGAGCGCCACGTGACCGCCTGGTTCCTCGACCCCGCGATCACGTTCCCGAACCCGACCGAGGCCGCCAACCTCGAGCCGCTGCTGATCAACACGGCCGGCTCGTGGGCCGACCGTCCGGGCGTGACGACGCGGATCCCGAACCTGGTGCTGGCGGCCGACTACGTCCGCACCAACACCGACCTCGCCACGATGGAGGGCGCCAACGAGGCGGCCCGCCGCGCCGTCAACGCGATCCTCGACCGGACCGGCTCGAGGGCCGCCCGCTGCGCGGTCTTCACGCTGCCCGAGCCGGCCGTCCTGCGCCCCGCACGGGAGCTCGACCGGGTGCGCTGGCGCCTCTTCCGGCGCCCCGCGAAGCCGCCGATGCAGGTCGCCGACCGCGGCAACCTCGAGCCGTCCGGGCTCCTCTCCCGCGCGGCCCTCGCCGCGGGCTCGGTCACCGGGGCGATCAGGCGGCGGCTGGGTCGCTGAGGCGGACGAGGCCCGCGTCGCGGCAGCCGGCCTCGAGCTCGCGCAGCCCGAAGGCCTCGAGCGGACCGAGGGCGCCCGCGCCGCTCACGCCGTGGGCGGCGGCACGCCCGGCCGCCCACGCGAGGATGCCGGCGGTCAGCGCGTACGGCTCGCCGCCGGTCAGGTGCACCTGCGCGAGCCGGTTGCCGGCGCCGTCGTAGGCCTCGCCGACGACCCACGAGATGCCCTCGCCCGGCCGGTCGAGCGGTCCGCCCATCTCGACCACGCGGTCGCCGATCGCCTTGAACGCGCTCCGCACGCCCGGCGCGCGCATGGCCAGCGAGCCCGCGAGGCTGCCGGCCTGCAGCGGCCGCGCCAGCGCGCCGAACCAGCCCAGGTAGACGTTGACCTCCTGCAGCCCTTCGTGCACGGCGGGCAGCGTGAAGTGCTCGGAGCCGCCGACGGAGATGCCGTCGCGGTCCTTGCCCTTCACGCGGAAGGAGCGCACCCGCTCGGCGAGCCGCGCCGTGCGCAGCGCGCCGTCGCGGTACGCGTAGCCGTCCTCGAACGCGATCCCGACCGCCGAGCGGCGCGTGCCGGGGCTGGAGCCGGCGCCGAACGCGAAGTAGCCGACGTCGACCCGCACGGCCGCCTCGCCGGCCTCCTCCAGCGCGAGGCCGGCGGCCAGCGCACCGGGGACGAAGTCGTAGCCCATGGCCGGCAGCAGCGCGGCGCCGGCGCGCTCGGCCGGCGGCCCGAGCTCCTCGAAGACGCGCCGGATGAACGGCGGCTCGCCGGTCGAGTCGAGGTAGATGCCCTTGGCGGCGATCGCCGCGCGGACGGCCGGCTCGCCCCATTTGACGAACGGCCCGACGGTACTGACCAGCACGTCGCCGGTCTCGAGCAGGGCGAAGACCGAGTTCTGGCGCAGGGCGTCGGCCAGCCGCCACTCGACGCCCAGCCGCTCGGCCAGCTCGCGCACGGAGGCCTCGGACCGGCCCGCGAGCACCGGCTCGGCGCCCTGGGCCGCCAGGCGCTCCGCCACGAGCCGCCCGGTGTAGCCCGTCGCCCCGAAGATGATCATGCGTCTTGCCACGAAGGCCTACTACCATGGCAGGCAACGACTACCGAAGCGTCATAGACGATGCAGAGGGGCCCGCCTACCGATGGGCAGGGCACAAGAAAGGGACACATGCCAGAAGTTCACCGGGTCTCCGTCGAGATCGGCGGGACTGAGATCTCCTTCGAGACCGGTTGGATGGCCAAGCAGGCCTCTGGGGCCGTCGTCGTCCGCGCGGGCGACACCGTCGTCCTCAACACGGCGACCGCAGGGAACCTGCGCGACGTCGACTTCCTTCCGCTGACCGTCGACGTCGAGGAGCGGATGTACGCCGCGGGCAAGATCCCCGGCTCGTTCTTCAAGCGCGAGGGCCGCGCCGGCGAGAAGGCGACGCTGATCGCCCGCATGATCGACCGGCCGCTGCGGCCGCTCTTCCCCAAGGGCTGGCGCCGCGAGACGCAGCTCGTCGGCATGCCGCTCTCCGTCGACCAGGTGGTCGCCTACGACGTGCTCGCCATGAACGGCGCGTCGGCCGCCCTCCAGATCTCCGACATCCCGTTCCCGGCGCCGGTCGGCGCGGTGCGGATCGGCAAGCTCGAGGGCAACTTCGTCGTCAACCCGACCGAGGAGCAGCTGCTCGAGTCCGACCTCGACCTCGTCGTGTCGGGCACCGAGGAGGCCATCCTGATGGTCGAGGCGGGCGCCAACGAGGTGCCCGAGGCCGAGATCCTCGACGCGCTGGACATCGCGCACGGCGAGATCAAGAAGCTCGTCGCCGCGCAGCACGAGCTGCGCGAGAAGGCCGGCAAGCCCAAGCAGGAGATCGAGGTGCCGCAGGTCGACGAGGACCTCGCGCGCCAGATCGCCGAGTCGCACGGCGCCGCGCTCGACCAGGCCACCCAGGTCGAGGACAAGCTCGAGCGCCAGGCCGCCACCAAGGAGGTCGAGGAGCAGGTCCTCGCGCACTACTCCGGCGATCCGGCCGCCGAGACCTGGGCCGAGTTCCGCCAGAAGGCGCAGCTCGCGTTCGACGCGCTCGAGAAGAAGATCATCCGCGAGCGCATCGCCGTCCAGAAGAAGCGCCCGGACGGCCGCCAGCCGAACGAGATCCGCGCGATCGACATCCAGGTCAAGCCGCTGCCGCGCACGCACGGCTCGGCGCTCTTCACCCGCGGCCAGACGCAGGCCCTCTCGGTGGTCGCCCTCGGCACCACGCGCGAGGAGATGCGGCTGGACAACCTGGGGCTGGAGACCGCCAAGCGGTACTTCCACCACTACAACTTCCCGCCGTTCTCGGTCGGCGAGGCCGGCTTCATGCGCGGTCCCAAGCGCCGCGACATCGGCCACGGCGCGCTCGCCGAGCGCGCGCTGGTCCCGATGATCCCGGACCAGGAGCACTTCCCGTACACGATCCGCGTCGTGTCGGACATCCTGGAGTCCAACGGCTCGTCCTCGATGGCCTCGGTCTGCGGCTCGACGCTGTCGCTGATGGACGCCGGCGTGCCGATCAAGGCGCCGGTGGCCGGCATCGCCATGGGCCTGATCAAGGAGGGCGACGACTACGTCGTGCTGTCCGACATCGCCGGCGTGGAGGACCACCTCGGCGACATGGACTTCAAGGTCGCCGGCACCTCGCGCGGCATCACCGCGCTGCAGATGGACATCAAGATCACGGGCGTCACGTTCGAGATCCTGCGCGACGCGCTCACGCAGGCCCAGGAGGGACGCGCGTTCATCCTCGGCAAGATGGCCGAGGCGATCGGCGAGCCGCGCTCGGAGCTTTCCGAGTTCGCGCCGCGGATCTCCGCGATCAAGATCGACCCGGACAAGATCGGCCTGCTGATCGGGAAGGGCGGCGAGACGATCCGCTCGCTCCAGGACGAGTACGAGGCGCAGATCGACGTCGACGACGAGGGCAACGTCCGCGTGTACGCGCAGACCGGCGCCCAGGGCGACGCGCTCGCCGAGCGCATCCGCTCGATGACCAAGGAGGTCGAGGTCGGCGACGAGTTCCCGGGCGCGAAGGTCGTCAAGACCACCACGTTCGGCGCCTTCGTCGAGCTCGCCAAGGGCACCGACGGCCTCCTCCACATCTCCAACGTCTCGCCCGGCCAGCGCGTCGGGACGGTCGAGGAGGTCCTCAACAAGGGCGACGAGGTGTCGGTCCGCGTGGTCGAGGTCGACCGCGAGCGCGGCCGCATCGGCCTGCGCCTGGCCGAGGACCCCGAGATCGCCGGCAAGACCAAGGAGGAGCTGGCGGCGGTCGGCTCCGGTGGCGGCGACGGTGGCGGACGCGAACGCGGCGAGCGCGGCCGGGGCCGCGACGGGCGCCGCAACGGCGGCGGCCGCGGGCGCGACCGCGACCGTGGCGAGCGCGGCGACCGCGAGCGCACGCCGCGCGGCGATCGCGACCCCGACCGGGGCTAGGGCGCTGCCGCCCCATCGGATCACGGAGCTGCCTTCAGGGCTGCGGGTCGCGACGGAGGTCATGCCCTCCGTCCGGTCCGCGGCCCTCGGCTTCTTCGTCGGCGCCGGCTCGCGCGGCGAGTCGGCCGGCGAGTCCGGCCTCTCGCACTTCCTCGAGCACCTGCTGTTCCGCGGCACCGACCGCTACGCGTCGGCGCAGATCGACCAGCTGTTCGACGCGATGGGCGCCGAGCTGAACGCGGGGACCGACAAGGAGAGCACCACCGTCTACGCGCGGATGCTCGACGAGCACGTCCCGCGGGCCTTCGACGTGATGGCCGACATGGTGTGGCGGCCGGCGTTCCGCGAGATCGACCCCGAGCGCGAGGTCGTGCTCGAGGAGATCGCCATGTACGAGGACGACCCGCAGGACACGGTCTTCGACGTGCTCGGCGAGGCCGTCTTCGGCGGCCACCCCCTCGGCCGGCCGATCATCGGCCGCGCGCCGGTGATCCGCGACACGCCGGTCGACCGGATCGCCGCGTTCCACGCGGCCCGCTACGTGCCGTCGGCGGTCGTCGTGGCGGCGGCCGGGTCCGTCGACCACGACCAGATCGTCGAGCTCGCCGAGGCCACGCTGGAGGCGCGGAACGGGGAGGGGGCGCCGTCGATCGAGCCGGCACCCGCCGACCCGGCGCCCACCGTGCGCTTCCAGCGCAAGGACACCGAGCAGTGCCACGTCTGCCTCGGCGCCGTCGGCCTGCCGCGCGGCGACGGGCGGCGCTTCGCCTCGCGCGTGCTCGACGCCATCTTCGGCGGCCTGTCCTCCTCGCGGCTGTTCCAGGCCGTGCGCGAGGAGCGCGGCCTGGCCTACTCCGTCTACTCGTTCGCCGGCCAGTACGCCGACACCGGCCAGATCGGGCTCTACGTCGGCACGCGGCCGGACAAGGTGGGGGAGGCGATGGAGGTGGTCGGCGCCGAGCTGGCGCGGCTGCGGGAGCAGCCGGCCAGCGAGGAGGAGCTGGAGCGGGCGCGCGAGAACGTCAAGGCGCGCGTCGTGCTGGCGCTCGAGTCGACCGGCGCGCGGATGAACCGGCTCGGCGCCTCGCTGCTGTTCGGGCTGCCGCTGCTGGAGACCGACGAGGTGGTGGCGCGCTTCGAGGCGGTCACGCTGGACGACCTGCGCGAGCTGACCGACGAGCTGTGGGCGCCCGAGCGCCTGTCGGCGGCCGGCATCGGGCCGGACGAGCAGGCGTTCCGGGCGGCCGTCGAGGACGTCTGTCCCGGCGCCCGCGTCACCGCATGATCCGCGTCGCCGTCGCGGGCGCCGCGGGGCGCATGGGGCAGATGGTGTGCGGCGTCGTCGAGGAGGCCGACGACCTCGAGCTCGTCGGCCGGGCCGATCCGCGGCTCGACACGTCGGTCGAGGATGTCCTGCCCGACGCCGACGTGCTCGTCGACTTCACGCAGCCCGACACCGCGCTGGAGAACGCGCGCGCGGCGCTCGCGGCGGGCGTGCACGTCGTGATCGGCACCTCGGGGTTCGACCTCGACGGCCTGCGCGAGGCCGCCGCGTCGTCCGGCGCCAAGGCCTTCTTCGCGCCCAACTTCGCGATCGGCGCCGTGCTGATGATGAAGTTCGCCGCCGAGGCCTCGCGCGTCATGCAGCGGGCCGAGATCATCGAGCTCCATCACCCGGCGAAGCTCGACGCCCCCTCGGGCACCGCGGCGCGCACCGCCGAGATGATGGAGGGCGACGTCCCGATCCACTCGGTCCGCCTGCCGGGCATCGTGGCCGACCAGGAGGTCATCCTCGGCGACGTCGCGCAGACGCTCACGATCCGCCACGCCACCACCGACCGCACCTCCTTCATGCCCGGGGTCCTGCTGGCGATCCGCCGCGTCGCGGACGTGCCCGAGTCCCCGACGATCGGGCTCGAGCACCTGCTGTTCGATTAAGTGTGCGGCTTACTCGCACTCGCAAGCTCGTGCGAGCGCCTTGATTAGCATCACCGACCACGCCGTCGAGCGCTACCTCCAGCGAGTCCGGGGCGTGCTCGACCCCCGACCCGAGATCGCCGGCCGCGTCCGGCGGGCCTACGAGGCCGGTCGCGTCTCCGAAGCGCCTCGTGGCGCCGTGCACGTCAGAGACATCGACCGGCCGGATCTCGTGTTCGTCTGCCTGAAGGACGTGCCGCGCGACGAGCTCGTCGTGGTCACGGTGTGGGAGGAGGGCGAGGACCCCGCCGTCCCGCGCCGGTTCACCGACGCCCTGAGGCGGCGGCGACGCCGGCGAACTTCGGCTGGGTAGGACGGCGAGGGAATTGGCCTCGGCGGTCGTCCGTGGCGCTTTGACGTCGATATGCGACGTCAAAGCGCCGCGGACCCGTCGCGGGGCCGATCCCACTCCCTCAATGCCGCAGTTCGAGCCCTAGTACCTCACCGCGCGGCCGCGGCCGGCGCGCTTGGCCTCGTAGAGGGCCTCGTCGGCGTGCGAGAGCACGATCGAGAGGGTGTCGGCGTCGCCGTCGGCGCTCGCGGCGCCGATCGAGACGCCGACGCGCAGGCCCTGGGGATCGCCGGCGAAGGCGGCGGCGACGGCGTCGAGCACGGCGGAGGCGGCCTCGTCGCCGCGCGCCGGGCCGCCGGGGATCCAGACGGCGAACTCGTCGCCGCCGAGGCGGCCGACGACGCCCTGGGCGGCCAGGTGGCGCGCGACCTCGGTCAACACGAGGTCGCCCGTCGCGTGCCCGTGGCCGTCGTTGACGGCCTTGAAGTGGTCGATGTCGCAGATCAGGACGTTGCCGGGCTCGCGGTCGGCGACCGCGCGGCGGACGGTGGCCATCCAGTGGCGGCGGTTGAGGACGCCGGTGAGGTCGTCGACGCGCGCCTGGCGCTCGAGCTCGGCCACGCGGGCGGCCATCGCGGCGCCGCCCTTGCCGCCGCGCACGGCCTCCAGCGCGAGGTCGTCGAAGTCCTCGTCGCACAGACCGAGCGTCTCCAGCGCCGGGCCGAGCAGCGCGTAGTCGGGCTCCTTGCGCGAGGAGAGGCCGATCACCTCGTCGGCGATGATCACGCAGGCGGCCTCCGGCGAGGCGATCTTCCGGCCGTTGTCGCCCCCGTGGTGGAAGGCGATGACCTGCTCGACCGGCTGCTCGACCTGCGAGAAGCGGGCGACGAGCGCGCCCGCCGCGGCGTGGTCGACGCCGAGCAGCTTGCGCTCGGCCCCGGCCCGCACGGCGCCGGCCTGGTGCTCGGCGGCGATCGCGTCCATCGCCTCGTTCCCGAACGCGAGCGGCATGACGAGCTTGCCGACGTCGTGCAGGAGGCCGCTGAGGTGCGTGATGTCGGCGTTGGCGCCTGTGCGCTCGGCGATCGCCTGCGCGGTGCCCGCCACCGCGGCGGCATGCAGGTGCAGGTGGCCGATCGAGCGGCCGCCGTTGCCGGGGGCGCGCGCGAAGAAGCGGTAGGTGGCGGCCTCGATGGCGAGCTGGGCGATCGCCTTGCGGCCGACGAGCGTGACCGCGGCCCGGATGCTGCGGGCGCGCAGCGGGCGTGCGCAGGCGGCGGAGTTCGCGTAGCGCAGGAGATCGGCGGCGAGGCCCTGGTCGGCCTCGAGCGCGGCCACCATGTCACCGATGCCGGCGTCCTCGCTCTCGGCGATCACCTGCACGCGACGGACGGTCGCGCTCAGCACGGGGAGCCGCCCCAGACGCTCGACGGCGTCCATCAGGCGCTGGTCCGACGTAGACACGACCGTTTCTGTCAGGTTGCGAACCATCGGGCTCTCCAGCTCCTAGGTCGGCCGATCGGCCGATCCCTTGAGCCACCCCCGGCGGGCCCGAGCGCCGATCCGCCTGCCAGAATCCACGCCATGCGTCCCCTGCAGGGCCTGCTGACAGCCATGGTGACCCCGTTCCGCCCCGACGGGAGCGTGAACGAAGATGGCGCCGTCGCGCTTGGCCGCCACCTGCTCGCCAACGGCTCCGACGGCTTGGTCGTGTGCGGCACGACCGGCGAGTCGCCGACGCTGAGCGACGACGAGATGGTCGCGCTCGTCTCGCTGATGGTCGAAGAGCTGGGCGACGAGGCGCTGATCGCGGCCGGCGCCGGCTCGAACAGCACGCACCACGCCTGCGAGCTCGTCGAGCGCATGGCGGCCACCGGCGCGGAGGCGGTCCTGTCGGTCACCGGCTACTACAACCGCCCCAACCGGCGCGGCATCGTCCGCCACTACGAGGAGGTCGCGCGCGCGGCGGGCGGCACACGGGTGATCGTCTACAACATCCCGAGCCGCACGACGATCAACCTCGCCCCGGACCTGCTGGCCGAGCTGGCGCAGATCGACGGCATCGCGGCGGTCAAGCAGTCCAACGGCGCCGAGCTGCAGCCGATCGACGGCATGACGCTCCTGACCGGCAACGACGAGGACCTGGCCCGCTGTCTGGACGTCGGCGGGGCGGGCGGGATCTGCGTCTCCAGCCACGTGGTCGGCTCGGAGATGCGCCGGATGTTCGACGAGCCGGACGGCCGCGCCGAGATCCACGGCGAGCTCGCGCACGTCTTCACGGCGATGTTCTGCACGGCGAGCCCGATCCCGGTCAAGACCGCGCTCCACCTCCTGGGGCACGACGTCGGCGGTCTGCGGCTACCGCTCGTGGAGGCCGACGAGTCCGAGCTGGCGATCATCCGCACCGCGCTCGAGCGCCAGGGTCTCCTGACCGGAGCCCACGCCGCGTGAGCGGCAAGCTGCGCGTCCTCCCGCTCGGGGGCGTCGGCGAGATCGGGAAGAACCTGACGGTCGTCGAGTACGACGACCGCATCGTGGTCGTCGACTGCGGGCTGCGCTTCCCGACCGCCGAGATGATGGGCATCGACCTCGTGCTGCCCGACTTCACGTACCTGCGCGAGCGGGTCGCGGACATCGAGGCGATCGTCATCACGCACGGCCACGAGGACCACCTCGGCGCCCTGCCCTGGGTGCTGCGCGAGCTGGGCCAGCACAGCGTGCCGGTCGTCTACGGGGGCCAGCTCACCGTCGCCATGGCCCGCTCGAAGCTCGACGAGCACAAGCTGCGCGAGGTCAACCTCGACGTCCTGCCGATCGGCCAGGCGGCCGAAGCCGGGCCGTTCGAGCTCGAGCTCGTCCACCTCACGCACTCGATCCCCGACGCCGCCGGCGTGGCCCTCACCTGCGAGCTCGGCACGATCCTCTTCACCGGCGACTACAAGTTCGACCAGACGCCGGTCGGCGGCGCGCCGGCCGACATGGCGCGCCTCGCCGAGCTGGGGCGCGAGGGCCTGCTCCTGCTGTGCGGCGACTCCACCAACGCCGACCGGGCGGGGATCTCGACCAGCGAGTCGATCGTCGGCCCGCAGCTCGAGCGGCTCTTCTCCCACTGCCCGGGCCGGATCGTCGTCACCTGCTTCGCGTCGAACATCCACCGCGTCCAGCAGGTCGTCGACGCCGCCGCCGCGCACGACCGCAAGGTCGCGCTGGTCGGCCGCTCGATGCGCAAGAACACCAACATCGGCCGCTCGCTCGGGCACATCACCGTGCCCGAGGGCCAGCTGATCCCGCCGCGCGAGCTCGACCAGTTGCCCGACGAGCGCGTGGTGATCATCTCGACCGGGTCACAGGGCGAGCCGCTGTCCGCGCTGCGGCGGATGGCCTACCGCGACCACCCGGCCGTCGAGCTCAAGCGCGGCGACACCGTGGTCTTCTCGGCCACGCCGATCCCCGGCAACGAGCGCGCGGTCAACGAGACGATCGACCGGCTGTACCACATCGGCTGCGACGTGGTGACGGCCCGCGACGCCCCGATCCACGCCTCCGGGCATGGGTACGCGGAGGAGCTGAAGATGATGCTCAACCTCACGCACCCGCGCTACGTGATGCCGGTCCACGGCGACTTCAAGCGCATGCTCCTGCACGGCCAGCTGGCCGAGGCGGTCGGCGTGCCGCCCGAGAACATCTTCCGCACCGAGAACGGCACGCCGCTGGAGATCGACGCGCAGGGCGCCAGCTACGGCGACCGTCAGACGGCCGGGATGGTGTTCGTCGACGGCGTCGACATCGGCGACGTCGCGGACGTCGCGCTGCGCGACCGCCGCATGCTGTCGGCCGACGGCATCTTCATCATCGTGGCGACGGTCTCCGAGCAGGACGGCTCGTCGGTCGTCGCGCCCGAGGTGCTGGCCCGCGGCGTCCCGTTCCTCGACGAGAACGCCCAGATCATCGACGAGCTGCGCAACGCGGTCGAGGACTCGCTCGACCGCGCGGCCGAGCAGCGCATCACCGAGATCGACGTCCTGGAGTCGTTCCTGCACGACGACATCGCGGCGTTCATCTACGAGCGCCTCAAGCGGCGCCCGATGGTGCTGCCGGTCGTCGTCGAAGTCTGAGCGCGCGCGTCAGCGCATGAACGAGGACGCGATCTCCTGCTCGCTGCCCTCGTACTTGGCGCCGGCCTGCAGCGTGAGCTGGCTGATGCCGTGGAGCGCCTCCTGGATGCCCTGGCTGGAGCGCTGCCACTCGGCCCACAGCTCCTGGAAGCGCGCCTGGGCGACGCCCTGCCACTCGCTCTGCAGCGGAGCGACCTGGCTGGCGAGCTGGGACAATGTCGACTCGATGTTGGCGGCGCCGGCGTTCAGTTGCCCTGCCACGGACTGAAGCTGCTCCGGGGTGACTGCGATGTTGGGCATCCGATTGCCTCCCTGTGCTCCGATTGGACGTCGCGATGACGGGTACCCGCACCGAAGCTAACAGACACCGCGGCCTGGAGGACCGAAGGCCCTGGTATCCGTGGAGACACGTGTGACAGCACAGGACGCGCTGACCTTCCATCGCCCGCCGCGCGAGTACCCGCCGGCCGTCCCCACGGAGCGGCTGCGGATCGCGGCGCCGCCGATACAGCCGCCCCCGCCGCACACCTCGATCATCCAGCTGCTGTTCCCGGTCGTGGGCGGCGTCGGCATGGTCGGGTTCGCGCTGGTCTACGGGAACAACCTGTTCCTCTACATCGCGGGCGCGATGATCCTCCTGCTGCTCCTGTTCTCGATCGGCATGCGCTGGTCGCAGAAGCGCGCGGTGCGCAAGCGCGCGGCCGAGGACGCTCGCCGCTACGCGAAGTACCTGCGCGAGCGCGACGCCGAGCTGGCCGAGGCCGGCACGCTGCAGCGCGGGGCGCTCGCGCGGCTGTACCCGGACCCCGGCCGCCTGTGGACGCTGGTGGTCAAGCGCGCGAACGTCTGGGAGCGCCGCCCGGACCACAAGGACTTCCTGCACGTCCGGCTCGGGACCGGCAACGTGCCGCTCGACCGCCAGGTCGAGCTCGACCTCGGCCTCAACCCGCTCGCCGAGTACCAGGCGCAGTCGCTCCAGGAGGCGCGCCGGCTCGTCGAGCGCAGGAGCACGCTGCGCGGCGAGCCCGTCGTCGTGGACCTCGACGAGCGTCGGCGTGCTCGCCGTGACCGGCGATCGCGAGCGCGCCCGCGCCTGGGCACGCACGCTGATGAACCAGCTCGCCGCCTGGCGGGCGCCGCACGACCTGCGGCTGCTGACCGCCTTCGCCCCTCGCGACGCCGACGCGTGGGAGTGGGGGAAGTGGCTGCCGCACCAGCGCGTCGACCCCAACGCGTCTTTCTCTTTCGCGCGGTCGCCGCGCGAGCTCGACGCGCTGCTCGAACCGGAGCTGCGCCCGCGGCTCGACCAGCTGCGGCGGATCGCCGAGTCGAACCTCAGCGGCCGCGAAGTGCCGCTCGTGGCGCCCGAGCTCGTCGGTGATCCTCGACGGCTACCGCCCTGACCACCCGGCCAACGAGCTGGCGTCCTTCCGCGAGCTGCTCGCGCGCGCGCGGCAGCTCAAGGCGGTCCTGATCCTGCTCACCGACGCCCGCGAGCACGAGCCCTCGCACATCGACGCGCGGCTGACCGTGCCCGAGCGCGGCGGCGGAACGTGGGAGCTGTGGGGCCAGGACGCGCCGTCGATCCCCGAGGTGTTCCTCGACCACGTCGACCTGGGCACCGCGGAGGCGACGGCGCGCACGCTGACGCCGCTGCGGCTGGCCGAGGGCGGCGACGGCGAGCGCGGCCTGGGCATGAACGTGCGGCTGGTCGAGCTGCTGGGGCTGCCGTCGGCGGAAGCTGTGGAAGCGGAGCCGCGCTGGAGGTCGCGGGCCTCGAGCCTGCGCGCGCCGATCGGCCGCGCCGCCGACGGCGAGGTCCTCGAGCTCGACCTCAAGCAGGCGGCCGAGGGCGGCATGGGGCCGCACGGCGTCCTGGTGGGCGCCACCGGCTCGGGCAAGAGCGAGCTGCTGCGCTCGCTGGTGGCCGGCCTGGCCGCCACCCACGGGCCCGAGCAGCTCGCCTTCGTGCTCGTCGACTACAAGGGCGGCGCCGCCTTCGCGGACCTCGCGCGGCTGCCGCACGTGGCCGGCCTGATCACCAACCTCCAGCGCGACCTCTCGCTCGTCGACCGCATGCACGCCGCGCTGATCGGCGAGCAGGAGCGGCGCCAGACGATGCTGCGGGAGGCCGGCAACCTCGACGACATCGTCGCCTACCAGGCGCGCCGCGCAGGCCGACGCGTCGATGGCGCCGATGCCCGACCTGCTGGTCATCGTCGACGAGTTCGCCGAGCTGCTGGCCGCGCGGCCGGAGTTCATCGACCTCTTCGTCGGCCTCGGCCGCGTGGGGCGGTCGCTGGGCATCCACCTGCTGCTGTCCTCGCAGCGGCTCGACGAGGGCCGGCTGCGGGGGCTGGAGAGCCACCTGCGCTACCGGCTGTGCCTGCGGACGTACTCGGCCGTCGAGTCCAAGCTCGTCCTCGGGACGCCGGACGCCTACCTGCTGCCCTCGCTGCCCGGCCTCGGCTACCTGAAGGTCGACACCGAGAAGTACGTCCAGTTCCGCGCGGCGCTCGCCTCCGGCCCGCACGTGGGCCCGACGGTGCGGGAGGAGCCGCCCGCGCCGGTCCAGGTCTTCGAGCCGCGGCCGGGGATGGAGCACATCCGCCGTGGCCGAGCCGGTCAGTGCGGGCCCGAGCGAGCTGCAGGTGCTCGTCGACCGCCTATCGGGCGACCGGCCGCCCGTGCACCAGGTCTGGGTGGCGCCGCTGCCGGAGGCCGAGCCGCTCGACGCGGTGCTCACGAGCGCGCCGTGGTGGCGCGGCGGCGAGCGGGCCGAGGGGGTGCGCGCGGTGGTCGGCCGGCTCGACCGCCCGTCCGAGCAGCGCACCGAGCCGTTCGAGCTCGACCTGGGGGGCGCCGCCGGCCACGTGGCCGTCGTCGGCTCGCCGCGCACCGGCAAGAGCACGCTGCTGCGCACGCTCGCCGCCTCGCTCATCTCGCGCCACACACCGGCCCAGGTGCAGATCTACGCCATCGACCTCGGCGGCGGCTTGCTGGGGGTGCTGGAGGGCGCGCCGCACGTCGGCGGCGTGGCGGGCAAGCTCGCACCGCGAGGCCGTCACGCGCGTGGTGCGGCAGCTGCGCACCGAGGTCGAGGACCGCGAGCAGGCCTTCCGCGAGGCCGGCCACGAGTCGATGACCGACGCCCGCAACGCCGGCTCGTTCCCGGACGTCTTCCTGTTCGTCGACGGCTGGGAGGCGTTCAAGCGCGAGTTCGAGCTGCTCGACCGCGAGGTCGAGGAGCTGGCCGCCACCGGGCTGTCTTACGGCGTGCACGTGGTGGTGGCCGCCAACCGCTGGGCCGAGATCCGCCCGGCGCTGCTCGACAACCTGGGCGCGCGGCTGGAGCTGCGGCTGCACGACGCGATCGACTCGCTGGTGTCGCGCCAGGCGGCGGCCTCGCTGCCCGCCGAGGTCCCGGGCCGCGGGCTCACGACGGAGGGGCTGCACTTCCAGGTGGCCGCGCGCCGAGGCTCGACGCGCTCGTCGCGGAGGCGGCCGAGCGTGGACGGGGCCGGGCGCGCCGCCGATCCGGCTGCTGCCGCGCGAGCTCGACCCGCGGCGGCTGCCGCCGCCGTCGGCCCGCGAGGGGATCCCCTTCGGCGTCGAGGAGCGCGGCCTGGACCCCGTCTGGATCCGGCTCGAGCGGCACGGATCCGCACTTCCTCGTCTTCGGCGACGGGCAGAGCGGCAAGTCGTCGCTGCTGCGCGGCCTCGGCCGCGGGCTGGTCGCCGCGTACTCGCCGGAGCAGCTGCAGCTCGTGGTGGTCGACGTGCGGCGCTCGCTGATCGACCTCGCGCACGACCCGCACGTGCTCGCCTACGCCGCCTCGCCGCCCGCCGCCCAGCAGGCGGCCGAGCAGCTGCGCGCGATCGCCGGCGAGCGGATGGCGCCGGCCGACGCCTCGCCGCTGGCCGGCCCGTCGTGGTCCGGCCCGCGCTACGTCGTGCTGTTCGACGACTACGACCTGGTCGCCGGCCCGACCGGCGGGCCGCTGGCGCCGCTGCTCGACGTGCTCGCCGTGGGCGGCGACGTGGGGGTGCACGTCGTGCTCTCGCGCCGGGTCGGCGGCAGCGCGCGCGGCGCCTACGAGGCCGTCTTCGGCCGCCTGCGCGAGCTCGGCTCGCCCGGCGTCCTGCTCAGCGGCGACCCGGGGGAGGGGCCGCTGCTGGGCGGGACCAAGGCCCAGCCGCAGCCGGCCGGCCGCGGGCTGTTCGTGCGCCGCGGCGAGCGACCTGTGCTCGTCCAGACCGCCTTCTCGCCGCCGACGCCGGTTCCCGGCGCCTCGTCGAGTCTCAGCTCCATGGAACGCGGGAGATCTTCGTGAACACCTGTGCCGTGACCATCGCCGGGCCGGACCGGCGCGTGGACCTCGTCGTCTCCACCGAGACGCCGATCGCCGATCTGATCCCGACGTTCGTCGAGCTCTCCATCGACGAGCCGCCGGAGCGGAACGGCCGCGCTCCGGTGTGGACCGTGACGCCGCCCGGTCGGCAGCCGCTTCCGCTCGACCGCACGCTGGGGCAGTGCGGGATCGCCGACGGCGCCGTGCTGACGCTGACCGAGATCCGGTCGCAGGCGGCGGCGCCGCCGAAGCCGGCCGAGGTCGAGCGGCGGCCGTTCGAGAGCTCGCGCGGGACGCCGCGCGAGCGGACGCGGGCCGCGCTGCCCGAGGAGCTGAGCGGCGGGCAGCGGTTCTCGCAGGCGCTGAAGGCGTTCTTCGGCTACGAGCCGGAGCCGCCGATCACCGAGTCGCCCGAGCCCGTGACCCCGTCGAACCGCGAGGCGCTGACCAAGGCCCAGCACCGGTCGGCGGGCGAGCGCTGGAAGGCGAGCTGGCGCGAGAGCGACTACGAGGCGCGGCTGGACCGGCTGATCGCCGCGCCGCGCCTGACGCGGTGCGCCACGATCGCGGTCGTCTCGCCGAAGGGCGGGGTGGGGAAGACGACGCTCACGGTGCTGCTCGGCTCGCTGCTGGCGCGCGTGCGGCGCGACCGCATCGTGGCGGTCGACACCAACCCCGACTACGGGTCGCTGGGCCGGACCCTGACGCCCGACCACCAGGTGTTCGTCGACGACCTCGGCGACGTGCTCGAGCAGCCCGACCTCTCGGTGACGGCGCTGGACCGGCATCTGGGCCGCGCCTTCGAGGGGCTGATGGTGCTGCCGGCGCCGACGGACCCGTCGCGGATGGCGCAGCTGAACGAGGAGTCCTACGCGCGGGTGATCGCGCGTCTGCAGACGATGGTCGGCGTGCTCGTGTTGGACTGCGGGACGGGGCTCCAGGAGCCCGCCGCGCGCGCCGCCCAGGCGGCGGCCGACCAGCTCGTGCTGATCTCCGACGCGCACCCCGCGACGGCCTCGCTGGTGGCGGAGGCGGCCGAGCTGCTGCGGACGGTCGGGCCGCCGCTGACGCTGGTGGTCAACAAGATGCCGCGCAAGCGCGACACCCGGCTCGACCTCGACGGCCTCGAGCGGCTGGTGCCCGACGCCCAGGGGCTGATCACCTTGGATGAGGATCTGCGCTCGGCGACCCGCGTCGCCTCCGGCGAGTACTCGTGGGACGACGCGCCGACCCAGTGGCGGCGCGCCATCCGCGAGCTCGCGGTCTCGTTGCAGGCGGGCTGGCCGCCGCTCGGCATCACGAACTAGCCGCCGCGCGGATCGCGCCACCGCCGCGCGTCAGCGCGCGGCGGCACGGATCGCGTTCATGTACTCGAAGTCCTCGGGCGAGCCCATCCCTCGCGAGGCCTTCTCGGGGCCCTCCTCCTCGTACATGCGCTGCAGCGAGGCCCGGATCCCCGGGTCGCCGCCGGTGAACATCTCGATCAGCTCGCCGGCGCGGCGGCCGAGCGCCTGCGGCTCCTCGGCCGCGGGGTCGACGCGGGCCTCGCGCAGCTCGCGCAGCCGCGCGTAGAGGTCGGCCCACTCCTGCTGGACCTGCTGGATCTTGTCGTCGCCGAGCTGCTGCCGGCGCTGCTCGAGCTGCTGCAGCTGCTCGGGGGTGTAGTACTTCTCGACCATCGTCATCGCCTCCATGGCGTCGAGGAACCGTCGGGTCGACACCTCGCCGCCGTCGAAGGCGGCAAGGAGCCGTGTGAGCCGGAGCCGCAGCTCCTCGAGCGCCCCGAGCTGCTGCTCGACGCGGCCGAGGTGGCGGCGGACGGTGTCGGCGAGCCCGTGCTCGCGGTCGAGCAGCGGCCCGATCTCCTCGAGCGACAACCCGACGCCGCGCAGGGCGAGCAGGCGATAGAGCCGCTGCACGTCGGCCTCCGAGTACAGCCGGTGGCCGCCGGCGCTGCGCTCGGACGGCCGCAGCAGCCCGACGCTGTCGTAGTGGTGCAGCGTGCGGACGGTCACGCCCGCGATCCGGGCCAGCTCGCCGATCTTCCAGTGCTCTCCGGTCATCAACACGCCGTGGACGCTAGGTCCTCACGTTACGTGAGGTTCAAGCGCCTTGGCGCGTAGACGCTCAGCGAGCCTTGGGGACGGTCGTCGGCTCGAGCGACGGCGCGGGGGCGAGCGGCTCGGGCACCGAGATATCTCCCGGCCGGCGTCGCGGCACCGCGGTCCGCCGCAGGTCCGGCCGCAGGATCAGCGCCGCGAGCACGATCAGCAGGACGCCGGCGCCGGCGACGGCGTACGCCGTCCGCGGCGATCCCAGCGCGACGAGCGCGCCGCCGATCAGGTAGCCCACGCCCGGCATCGCGTGGCCGAGCGACTCGAGCAGGCCGACGATCCGCGCCTGGTAGTCGGCCGGCGTCATCTCCTGCAGCGTCGTGACCACCGAGATCCACTGCATGCCGTTGCCGGCGCCGCCGACGACCGAGATGAGGCAGGCCAGGAGCAGCGTCTCCGCCGCCGCCATGCCGAGGTAGGCGCCGCCGATCAGCGCCGTCGAGATCACGATCAGGGTCAGCGCCGAGCGCTGCTTGACCAGCAGGTAGACGAGGCTGCCGACGACGATGCCGGCGCCCCAGGAGGCGAGCAGGATGCCGAAGCCCGCATCTGAGGTGCCGAGGCTCTCCTTCGCGTAGATGACCTCGATCGGGACGATGATCGTGAACATCGTCAGCGCGAGCGCCTGGCCGATGAGCAGCAGCCGGACCGCGGGATTGCTGCGGGCGAAGCGCATCCCGGCCTCGAACCGCTCGCGCCACGGCTGGCGCTCCATGTGGACCGCCGGCAGCCCGCGGGTCAAGGCGAGCAGGATGGCGATCGCGAGGAAGGAGGCGGCGTCGACCAGCAGCGCCACGGCGACGCCGAACTCGGCGATCAGCAGGCCGGCCAGCGCGGCGCCGCCGACGGAGGCCACCGCGAAGCCGATGTTCATCAGCGCGTTGCCCTCCTTCAGCAGCCCCGCCGGCTGCAGGACGGTCGCCACCGCGCCACGCGTCAGGCTCCGGCCGGTGATCGCCAGCGCCCCGTCGAGCAGGCCGAGCGCGAGCACGAGCGGCAGGAAGAACTCCCCGTCGGCGATCAGGGCCAGCGCGGCGAACGCCGCCGCCTCCACGACGTAGAGGCCGGGCAGGCTGCGCCGCAGCGCCGCCTGGTCGAGCCGCGCCGTCAGCGCGGGCGCGATCAGGGCAGGCAGGAACTTGGCCGCGATGAAGAACGCCGCGGTCGGAGCGACCGCCTGCGTGCGGTCGTAGACCAGCACGGCCAGCGCGACGATGCCGACGGCGTCCCCGAGCTCGTTGACGGTGTAGGACGCCAGCAGGCGGGTGAACGGCCGGACGGCCACTGGTGCAAAGCGCCCCCGCACGGTCCGGAATCCTAGAGCTTCACGAAACGAACCCCCAGACGGACACATGTCCAATCTCCCGAGTCCGCCTACTGCATTAAGTCAGATCCATGTCCTGCCGATGACCGGGCTGTCGTGTCTTCACGCAAGGGGCTCATCCTGTCGGCGCAGATCGCCGCCCTCGTAGCGGCGATCACCGTCGCGGCCATCACGTCCGATGGGGCGGATTGGCACCCGCTGGGCCTTGTTCTCGTGCTGTTCGCCCTTGCGGTGGCGAGTGACGTGATGACCGTCGAGATGAAGGGGTTGCACATCTCCGGGGCCTTTTTCGCCGTCGTTCTGGCGATGGTGCTCCTCGGCCCAGCTCCCGCCGCGGCCATCGGCGCCACGACGACGCTCGCCACAGCCCCGATCTGCCGGAGGCCTCTGCGCGCCGCGTTCAGCGATGCGGTCGTGTGGGCGGTCTTCCCGGTCGTCGGCGGCCTCGTGGCCGAGGCGCTGGGTATCGGCGCCACGCACGACGAGCTCTGGTTCTGCGGCATCGTGGTGCTCGTCTACATGGGGACGAACGTCCTCAACTTCCTGCTCGTCGCCCTCTACCACCGCGCGACGTCGAACTTCCGGCTCTGGTCCAACGGCGCTCCGCTCTACCTCACGATGCTGCCGTCCGAGATCGCGACGGCACTTCTGACGGCGGCCGTCGCCCTCGGCTATGAGCGCCTTGGCATCGGCGCCGTCGCCCTCGCCGCCGTCGTGCTCGTCGTCTTCCAGTATCTCGTGTGGGCGCGCGTGCAGGCCTACGAGCGGGGGGAGGAGCTCTCGCAGCGCACACGCGAGCTGGCCTCGCTGCAGGTCGGCCTCCTGAGCACCGTCATGCAGACACTGTCGATGCGCGACGCGATGACCGCTCGCCACTCGGCCGCTGTCGCCCGCTACGCCCGTGAGGTCGCTCGCCAACTGGGCATGTCCGACGCCGAGCAGGACCTCGTGCACACCGCCGCCCTGCTGCACGACATCGGCAAGTTCATCTTCCCCGACTCCATCCTCTTCGCCGATCGCAAGCTGACCGACGAGGAGTGGGAGATCGTCAAGCTGCACCCGGATCAGGGCGCGAAGCTCGTCCGTCGCATCGAGGGCTACGGCCCGGTCGCGGACATCATCATCGCCCACCACGAGCGCGTCGATGGCAAGGGGTATCCCAACGGGATCTCCGGCGACGACATCCCGCTCGGATCGCGCATCATCTCCGTCGCCGACACCTACGACGTCATGACGTCGCGCGACTCATACCGCCGGCCCGTGAGCACCGAGGCGGCGATCGTCGAGCTTCGCCGCGTGGCGGGATCGCAGCTCGATCCGAAGGTCGTCGAGGCGTTCGTCGAGATCATCGAGGCTGGGCGCGTCGCCTTCCGCCACACGGATGAGGCCGACTTCGAACGAGAGCTCGCCTTCGACCGCCGCGTCGCGGACTACGCCCGGCCGCGCGCAGCGGCTGCTTAGACATTTGTTCGATGAAGCATCGAGGGCGGGCGGCCGATCTACCGCTTAACGAGAACGAGCGCCTGATGGCGCTCGTCTCCAGAGAAGGTCCCAGCAGGACCTAGTGCTTCCAACCCATGTTCCCGCCTTCCCCTCCGAGCGCGGCTGCCACCGCGGTTCGGAGTGTTCGCTTCCGTGACGGGATGCACGTTAGGTGGGGTGCGCGCAGGACGTAATCGAACATGCGTCCAAGAATGGCTCCGGATGTTTAGAAATCGGGTCATTCGCGCGTTCGAAAGCCATTAGCAGAGATCACCCGGCAGGACCACGCGAGAGTGCGTGCCGCCGTCCGGCCGTGTGCGGATCTCGAACCTGCCTCCCGCATCTTCCACGCGCCTGCGGACCATCGCGAGACCGACATGGCCCGCCTGCACCGCCCGAGTGGTGTCAGCCGTGTCGATGCCGACACCGTCGTCGTCGACCTCGAGGACGATCTCGTCGTCCTCAGCTACCAGGAGCACGTCGATCCCGGTCGGCCGGGCATGCTTGACGGCGTTCACGACCAGCTCCTGTGCGATGCGGAGCGGCAAAGTCGCCGTGTCACCCACCAGGCCGCTGATGCGGAGCCGAACACCGCCGGCAGCCGGGAAGGGGGCGATGGCGGCGCGCAGGGACGCCTCGAAGCCGAGCTCGCGAGTCGTCGCCGGGTGGAGTGCCGAGATGATCGCGCGCGTCTCGAGGACTGCCTCGTCGAGGCCATCGACCATCGCAGCGGGCGAGCTGCCGGGCTCACGCGCGTCCTGCCGGAGTGCCATCAACCGCTGTAGCGGGCCGTCGTGGAGCGACTCGGCGAGCCGTGTACGTTCGCGCTCCTCAGCATCCAGAACCTCTCGGAGCAACCGGTCGCGATCGGACGCCAACCGAGCGACCTCCGCCGCGCGCGCATCTCCCCTGATCACGCTCCGCGTCAGCGGGATGAGGACGACGAGCACGGCGAGGAGACCCGCTGCGGCGATGTAGCCCCGCTGTCCCCACAGCAGCACGGCCGTCGCGGCGAAGATGCCGTTGAGCAGCTCCAGGGGCAGCGACGGTACTCCGTACTCCTTGAACAGTCGCCTGCGCTCGACGCGCTCGAAGTGCGGATGGGCGGCGCTGATCACGCCGAGGTTCGTGACCGCGAGCACGACATAGACCGGGAGGACCAACGCCGCGTATCCGGCGTCCGTCGTGGTCAGCCCGAGCTTGGCTCGAAGCGTCTGGAAGAGCACGCCGCCGGCGAGGCCGAGCACCGCCGCCGTCATCGCGTTCATCATCGTCTTGACGCGGCCCACTCGATAGACGAGACCGTCGACGAGGAAGATGGAGAGCACGCCGATCATGACGGCCGGCGCCGGACCGAGCAGGGCCATCATCGTCGTCTGGACCATCAGCCCGGGCGACACACGGAGCTTGCGCGCCCACACCACTGCGACATCCGCCAGCACCATGACCGTGGCCAACGCCACGACGAGCGCCGTCGGCCGCCACTGGGCTGAGTCCGAGATACGTGCCGCGAAGGCCAGCATCAGCAGCAGCACCGCGAGCGCCGCGGCCTTGTGGCGCCTGCTGGCCTCCAGGTGATACGGCACGGTGGGCACCGACCCCGCCGCGGCGTCTGCGGTCGCACGGGCTTCGACGCGAACAGCCTCCACTGCGCGACGGATTGTCGTCACGAGATCGCAGCCGGACAAGCCCGCCCGGCCGTACTTTCGTCCGGGGGCTCCACCGATCGATCGAGCGGACCTCCATCGATTGGACGAAGGTCGATTCATTCGAGTAATCGCGCTGTCGGCGGATTGTTGCCGCGACGCCGAGTGGGGAGGATGGCGGTGCGATCGCCGTTCGGCCGCGCTCGCTGCGTCGCGTCGGAAGAGATTTCGACCCGATACCGGTCGGGCGGCGGTCGCCCCGGCGTCGGCCGGCCGGCTGCGCGGCTGGCCGGCTGCCAGTGGCGTCGCCGGGACGAACTTCCGCATTTAAGGGAGCGGGATCGGCCGGGATTTCCGCATCGTGGAAGCCGACGACGCGGCGTCCATGCTCCGGAAAATGGCGGGTCGGCAAAGTGTCGCTATACGACCCATAGACGACCCCACTGTCGACGGCAACGCCTCGAATCGCCTCGGGAGGCGTCACCTGTCCCGCATCGCGGAAACCAACCCGCCGACACCACCCCGACCCTCCCTACAAGCGGGGTTCCCGTCCGCCAACACGTCGGGGTTTCGGGCGGGCTCTACCTTTCATGACATGGCCACCGGCGACCGACCGACCCGCGTGCTCGTGGCCGAAGACCACCCCGTCTACGCCGACGGGCTGGCGGCGGCGATCGAGCGCGCGGAGGACCTCGAGCTCGTCGCGCTGTGCCGCGACGGCGAGGAGGCGCTGACCCGCATCCGCGACGGCCGGCCCGACGTGGCGGTGCTCGACCTGCGGATGCCGCGCGCGACCGCCAAGGCCGTGCTCGAGGACCTCGCCGCCACCGAAGAAACAGCGTGCCGGGTGCTCGTGCTGTCGATGCACCACGCCGGCGAGGAGGTGCACGAGTGCATCAGCCTCGGCGCGGCCGGCTACCTGACCAAGGACGCGGACCGTGCCGTCATCGTCGACGCGATCCGCGCCGTCGCAGGCGGAGGCACGGTGCTCTCACCCGAGGCTCAGGCGGGGATGGCCGCCGAGCTGCAGCGCCGCCGCACCGCCGCGCGCGCACTGTTGACCGCTCGTGAGTCCGAGATCCTCGAGCGGCTCGCGGCCGGCGCTTCGGCGCCCGACATCGCCGCCGGCCTCCACCTCAGCACCGCCACGGTGAAGACGCACCTGCACAACCTCTACGACAAGCTCGACGTCGGCGACCGGGCGGCCGCCGTCGCCGAGGGCATGCGGCGCGGCCTGATCAGCTGAGGGCCTGCTCGACCGCCGCGACCAGCTGGCGGCCGTCGAACGGCTTCTGCAGCAGCCCGCCGCCCGTGCCGTCGAGCCCGTAGCGGTCCATGACGACATTGTCCGTGTAGCCGGACATGAAGAGCACGCGCAGCCCGGGCACGAGCTCGCGCGCTCGCGCGCTGAGGTCGACGCCCGACATGCCGGGCATGACGACGTCGGTCAGGAGCAGGTCCGGGGCGGCGCCTGCGGCGCACAGCTCGATCGCGTGGTCGGGGCTCGTCGCCTCCACGACGTCGTAGCCCGCCCGGCTGAGGATGCGGCGTGTCAAAGACCTGATGGCGTCCTCGTCCTCGACGACCAGGATCGAGGCGTCGCCCGCCTCCTCCAGCTCGGGGGCGCGCTGCGAATCCTCGGCGCGCTGCGAGTCGGCGATCGGGAGGTGCATGGTGATGGTGGTGCCTTCCTGGAGTCGGGAGTCGATGTCGATGGCTCCGCCCGCGGTCGTGACGATGCCATAGACGGTGGCGAGCCCGAGGCCGGTGCCGCGGCCCTTGGGCTTGGTCGTGAAGAAGGGCTCGAAGGCGCGCTCGGCGGTCTCCGGGGTCATGCCCTCGCCGTCGTCGGCGACGTCGACGCGAACGCGGTCGCCGACGCGCGAGACCGACAGCGTCACCCTGCCGCCGCGCGGCATCGCGTCGCGCGCGTTCAGGACCAGGTTCATGAGCACCTGCTCGAGCTGGCCGGGTCCGGCCAGCACGGGCACAGGCGCCTCCGCCGCCAGGACCACGAGCGTGACGTCCTCGCCCAGAGTCCGCGCCAGCAGCCGCTGCGTGTCCAAAGCGACCTCGTTGACGTCGGCCGCCACCAGCTTCCCGTGGTCCGCGCGGCTGAAGACGAGCAGCTGGCGCGTGAGGTCGGCGGCGCGCTCGGTGGCGCGCACGATCTCGGCGATGTCCGGCGCCGCCACATGGTCGACACCGACCTCCTCGCCGACGAACTCGGCGTAGTTGAGGATGACCGACAGCAGGTTGTTGAAGTCGTGCGCGACGCCGCCGGCCAGCTGGCCGAGCGACTCCATGCGCTGGGAGCGCTGCAGCGCCGCCTCGAGAGCGTGCTTCTCCTCCCGCGCGCGGATGCGGTCGGTGATGTCGGCGGCGACGCCGCAGAGCCCGGTGGCGCGACCCTCGGCGTCGATGATCGGCACCGTCGTGCAGAGGAACTGCCGGGTCTCGCCGTCGATCTCGACGAACTCGTCGAACTGCAGCGCGTGCCCGGCACGCAGCACCTCGCGGCCGTGCGACTCGAGCGACGCGGCCTCGATCCGGCGCAGCAGGTCGTACGCGGTGCGACCCACGATCTCGTCGGCCGGCCGGCCCATCAGCGCGGCGCACGAGCGGTTGGCGAGCACGATCCTGCCGTCGAGGTCGACGACGAAGATCGCGGCGCCCGCGATGTCGAGCACCGCCTCGAGCCGCCGCCGCGCCTCCTGCAAGGACCGAACCGTGGCGTTGCGGGCGGTGACGTTGCGGCTTGTGAGCATGATCCCGCGCAGGCCCGGCACGTCGAGCATGTTCGTGACCGTCGTCTCCATGTCGATCCAGCTGCCGTCGGCCGCCTGAAGCCGCCAGTCCGACCAGGCGCTCACACCGAGGCCGGCGACGAAGCTGATGACGGTGCCGTTGAAGTCGGCGATGTCGCGCGGATGCAACAGGTCGACGAAATCCATCCCGGGAAGGTCGTCGCGCCCCAGCTCGCGCTCCATCGACGGGCTCACCAGCCGCACGATGCCCTCGGCGTCGACGACGGCGACCGCCTCGGGGCAGGCGCGCACGACCGTCTCCCAGCCGGCGGGCGCCTCAGTCCCAATCATCGTCGCGCTCCTGCTGGAGCGACCGGACGATGTCCAGCCGCCTGCGCAGCTCCTCGGTGACGAACAGCGTCAGCCGCCGGCGGTCCGCGCGGTCGAGACCCGAGAACTCGAGCGCCGCCACGCCGTCGTCGCCGCGCGAGGCCACGCGCGCCCGCGCGCACAGCTCGTCGGCCTCACCGGGCAGCATCAGCGTGACCGACACCTGCTCCTCGGCGTGCAGCTCCGAGGCGCCCTCGAGCGTCAGGCCGTCGGGCCCGACGTCGCGCGTCTGGCAGGCGCGGACCTCGCCGCCCTGCTCGCCGACCAGCGCCGGCGCGCACAGCTTCAACCGCGTCGAGCGGCGCCGCGGGATGCAGACGCCGTCGCTGACGCGGAACTGCAGCAGCTCGCCGGAGCGCAGCTCGCCCTTGAGGCCGACGGTCTGCCGGCTGTGCTCGAAGCACATGAGCACGTCCTGCATCACCTCCGGCAGCCACATCGCCTCGACCCGCTCGACGGGCTGGAGGGTGGCGACGGTCCGGTGGACGCCGAGCACGTACGCCTTGAACTCGCTGACCCGCCCGAGGTCGGGCAGGGTCATGGTCACGATCGAGAGCTCGCGAAGACGGTCCATCGCTCTATAGATCGGCAGAACAGAGCGGCCACAAGAGCCGCGCGGCCGGAGGTCCCGTCGGGAGCTCCGGCCGCGGGCCAAGAGCTAGGTGAGGGCCTTGCCGACGGCCTCGATGACGCGGTCGGCCTGGAACGGCTTGACGACGAAGTCCTTCGCGCCGAGCTTGATCGACTCGAGCACCTTGGACTCCTGGCCGAGGGCGGAGCACATGATCACGCGAGCCGACGGGTCGAGCTCGATGATCTCCTTGAGGGCGGCGAGGCCGTCCTTCTCGGGCATGGTGATGTCGAGGGTCATGACCTCCGGCTTGAGCTCCTGGAAGCGAGCGATCGCCTCCACGCCGTTGCCGGCCTCTCCGACCACCTCGTGGCCACCCTTCGTGAGCGCGTCGCTCACCATCTTCCGCATGAACGCGGCATCGTCGACTACCAGGACTCGGGCCATCGGGCCACCTCCAGCTGATCTTGAGTTGATGTGTTCGAGGGCGCCAGGACCGTCTCGATCCGCACGGCCCAGTCGGTGCCGTCGACCACCATCAGGCGGCCGGTGGCGAAGCGCCTACCGTTTACGTACAGGTCAATCGGCTCGTCGGCCGATCGGTTGAGTTCCACCACCGCGCCGGAGGGCAATCCGACCACCTGCGCGGATGGCATCTGCGCCCGGCCCAGCTCCGCCCAGACGCGCACGGGGATCCCCGCGAGCGAGGGCGTGCCGGGGCCGGCAGGAGTGCCGCCCGCCGTCGGAGCCGCACCGGCGGCCGGCTCGACGCCGGGCACCTCGGTACCCAGCTCGTCCAGCGCGCGCGTCATGCGCACCACGAAGGCGTTCGGCACGAGTTGGACGAGCCGGCACGGCTCGCCGCACACCGAGAACGACGCCCGCACGGAGTGCGGGGTCTGCGGATAGACGTCGAGCGCCTCGGCCGCGTCGGTGAACATCTTGGTCTCGGGCGTCCCGATCTCGACCTCGGTGCCGAGCACCGAGGAGACCGCCATCGCCGCGGAGGCCATCATCTGGTTCATGGCCTCGGAGACGGCCGAGAGCTCGAGCTCGGACAGCTCGGGGGCGTCCGGGTCCTCCGGCTGCTCCATGCCCATCATCGCGGCGGCGAGCTTGCGCGCGCCGTCGAGCGTCATGACGAACACGTTGGCGCCGGTGACGCCGTCCACGTAGGAGACGCTCGTCGCCACGGCGGGGACGGGGATCGACTCCATCGGGTTCTTGTCCGGCGCGACCACGGTCACGTCGCCGGCGACGACCTTGCCGGGGGCGAACATCTCGAGCACCCCGACGATCGCCTCCGAGGAGGACCTGCCGAGCCTGATCAGCGGGTCGTCGGCGCTCATCGCGGCCTCCTCACACGGTCGACGACCTGCACCGCGCGGCGGCTGCCGCTGCGGCCCGGCTTGGCCCGGTGGACGGGCACCTTGTCGGCGAACAGGGTCACGCCGCCCTCGGCCGGCGCGGCCAGCGACAGCACGTCGCCCGGCTTGAGGGCGAGCACCTGCTCGATCGGGAGCTCGATCGAGGCGACCTCGGCGCGCACGGTCATGTCGACGCCGCCGACGGCGCGGCGGACGCGGTCGATCTCCTCGGCGCCGCGGTCGGGCGCGTCGTCGCGGGCGCCGAAGCGCTCGGCCACGGGCGCGATCGCCGACCACGGCAGCAGCAGCGCCACGGTCGTCGAGGTGCCGCCGAGGCGCGCCTCGATCGTGAAGGTCAGGGTCGGCTCGCTCACCGGGATCATCTGCGCGGTCTCGAGGTGCTGCTCGAGCTGCAGGACGGCGAGGTCGAGCTCCGCCATGTCGGTCCAGATGATCGACAGCTGCGCGCACAGGCGGTCGCAGAAGTGGCGGGCCAGCGCGAAGTCGATGTCGGTCAGCTTGCGCTCGCGCACCTCGCCGATGTCGGAGCCGCCGAGCAGCAGCTCGATCGAGCCGAGGATGAGGTTCTGCTCGCAGGCGAGCATCAGCCGCGTCCCGATCGGCTGCGTCTCGATCAGCGCGGTGATCGAGCTCGACACGACCTGCGCGTGGGCGTTCGCCCACGTCAGCTGGGTCGAGTTGATGACCTCGAGCTCGAGCGGCACGCGCAGCTCCGCCGACAGGCGCGTCGACGCGGTGCGGCAGAACGCCTCGAGGCTGCGCTTGAGCCGGCGCTCCTGCTCGGAGGTGAACTTGGTCGGGCGCGTGAAGTCGACCGCGCGCATCCGGCGGCGACGCTGCTGCGTGGGCGCCTCCTCGGGGAGGCGGCCCTCGCGGGCGGCGTCGACCAGCGCGGCGATCGCGTCGGCGCTGAGGACCTGTCCGCCCGCGCCGCTCATGCCACGGCCTCCAGGACGGGCCTGCCGGCCAGCAGCTCCTCGTCCTTGCCGCCCGCCTCGCGCACCGTCACGGCCGCCGACTCGACGTCGACGCGGATGGTGCGGCCCTTGCTGCCGCCGGTGGCGGCGGCCACGACGGGGATCCGATGCTGCTTGAGCAGGTCGCGCACGGCGGACTCGTTGCGCTGGCCGACCTCGAGGCTGGCCGAGCCGACCGCGAACATGCTGGCGCCGCCGACGAGCACGGCCTCCAGGCGCACCTTGCGCGCGCCCAGCGCCTCGAGCTCGGACAGCATCTCCGGGACGGCCAGGTCCGCGAACTTGCGCGGGTTCTCCTGGGCGTGGCCCTGAGACTGGGGGAGGACGACGTGGGCGAGGCCCGCGATGCCCATCCGCCGGTCGATCAGGGCGAGCCCGATGCACGAGCCGAGCCCGAGCGAGACCAGCACGTGGTCGGACGCGCTCGACACCGCGAGCTCGCCCATCCGCACCATGGTCTCAGCAACGGCCATCAGCTCAGTCCAAGCCGCGAGAGGAGCTCGTCGACGCCGCCCTGGTCGGGCACGAGGAGGAAGGAGATCGAGCAGTCCTCGCCCTCGACCGTCAGGTCGGAGTCGAGCAGCAGCGCGATGTCGCCCGTGAGGGCCGCGCTCGCCAGCGCGGACGCCACGATCGCGCCGAGCATGTCGGTCACGGTCGCCGGCGGCGTGGGCTCGAGCTCCATGCCCGTCATCGAGCCGAGCGCGTTGATGTACGACGCGCCGACGATGTTGCCGATCTCGCCCAGGGCGGACAGCGCGAACTCGTCACCGGGCTCGAGGCCCAGCATGAGGCACATCGCGTCGGCGTCGGCCGGCGCGACGAGCAGCAGCACCGTGCCGCCCATGTCGCCCTGGATGCCGAGCACGATGCCCGTCATCTCGGCCTCGGCCTCGCCGATGGCGTCGACGGCGTCCGCGAAGGGGAGCGCCTGCGCGTTCGGGACGGAGATGTCGACGGACCGCCCGAGCATGCCCGAAAGCGCGGTGCTCGCCGTCCCCGATCCGATGTTGGCGAGCTCCCGCAGAGCGTCGAGCTGGAGTTCGGTGTACTGACTCACGGGTCGTGTTTCCTTTTGCTTAGGCGGGAGCGAGGGCGGGGGCAGCGGTCTCGAGCGCATCGCAGTCGATGATGAGCGCGATCTGGCCGTCCGACATGACGGCCGCGCCCGACAGGGCGGAGTTCTCGGCGACCTCGGGCGGGAGGGGCCGGGTGACCAGCTCGCGCTGGCCGAAGAGGGTGGTGACGGTGACGGCCAGCGAGCCGCTCGAGCCGCGGACGACCACGGCGTACTCGGCCTGCGGCGCCGGCGACCCGCCGAAGCGCTCGGCGGCGTCGACGATCGGCAGCACGCCGTCGCGCATGACCAGCATGCGGCTGCCGGCGACCGACCGGACCGTGTGGTCGGCCAGGCGCACGGTGCGCTCGATGCGGTCGAGCGGGACGGCGAACGGCCGGCCGTCGGCCTCCACGAGCAGCGCGGCCATGATGGCCAGCGTCAGAGGCAGGCGGATCTGCGCCACGGTCCCCTGGCCCTGCTCCGAGGTCATCAAGACCTCGCCGCCGAGCTCGCGGATCGTGGTGCGGACCGCGTCCATGCCGACGCCGCGGCCGGAGATGTCGCTCGTGACCTCGGCGGTGGAGAAGCCGGGGTGGAAGAGCAGCTCGATCGCCTTCGCCATGTCGGTCGTCTCGACCGCCTCGGCGCCGATCAGGCCGCGCTCGGCCGCCTTCTCGGCGACCTTGCGCGGGTTGATGCCGCGGCCGTCGTCGCGCACCTCGATGACCACGTTGCCGCCGGCGTGGCGCGCGGAGAGGTGGAGGGTGCCGGTGGCCGGCTTGCCGGCCTTCTTGCGCTCGTCCGGGCCCTCGAGGCCGTGGTCGAGCGAGTTGCGGATCAGGTGCACGAGCGGGTCGCCGAGCGCGTCGACCACCGTGCGGTCGAGCTCGGTGTCCTTGCCCACCAGCTCCAGCTCGACCTGCTTGCCGAGCTTGGTCGAGAGGTCGCGGACCAGGCGCGGGAAGCGCAGGAACACGGCCTCGACCGGGATCATCCGCACCTGCATGACCATCGCCTGGAGGGCGTGCGAGGTGCGGGT
Organism: uncultured Solirubrobacteraceae bacterium; assembly: GCA_963844405.1. Lineage (GTDB taxonomy): Bacteria > Actinomycetota > Thermoleophilia > Solirubrobacterales > Solirubrobacteraceae > DASSUW01. Next base: position 249,838 of record CAWJNZ010000004.1, read on the forward strand.
CAGGTTCTGCATCGCCTGCGAGAGTCCCGGCACGTCGGCGTCGGCGGCCAGCGCCTCCACCTGGGTGCGGTGCAGGACGAGCTCGCCCATGAAGTGCATCAGCTGGTCGAGCCGCTCGGCGTCGACGCGCACGGTCGAGGAGCCCTTGCCGTGGCCGCCGGACTTCGGCTTCGCCGCGGCCTTGGGGTCTGTCCCCTTGACCTCGGCCTTCGAACCCTCTGCCGGCGTCTCGAGGGGACTGACCCCCTCGTCCACCGCGGCGTCGCTGACCGCCTCGAACACCTCGACGTGGGCGACGTCCGACACGGCGCCGACCACGGCGGCCAGCTCGGAGTCGGTGCGCTCGGAGACCATCCAGGCGTCGATCTCGGTGCCCTTGAAGGTCTCGACGTCGTCCGGGCCCGGGACGCAGGCCAGGGTCTCGCCGAGCTCGGCGAGCGCGGCCAGGACCATGTAGGCGCGGACGGACGGGATCTGCACGTCCTCGGCCAGCGTCGCGCTGATCTGGACCACGCGGCGGCCGTCGGCGAGCTCGGCGAGGTCGACGGGCGCCTCGGTGGCCTCCTCGACCTCCGGCTCCTCGGCGTCGCGCTCGCGGATCAGGCCCTTGAGGCGGGCGATCAGCGGCTTCGGCTCGATCTCCTCCTCGCCGGACTCGTCGATCGAGTCGACGGCGGCGGACAGGGCGTCGAGGCACTCGAGCAGGACGTCGATGGCCGCGCGCGGCAGGCCGCCCTTGCGCTGGCGCAGCAGCTCGAAGACGTCCTCCATCTCATGCGTGAGGGCCGCCATGCCGGCGAAGCCCATCGTCGCGCTCATGCCCTTCAGGGAGTGGGCGATCCGGAAGATCTCGTCGACCGTCTCCTGGTCGTCGGGGCGCTCCTCGATGCGGACGACGGCGAGGTTCAGCTCCTGGAGGTGCTCGCGCCCCTCGGCCAGGAACATCGGCAGGTACTCGGAGGTTTCCATGAATTAGTGGCCCTTGCCGGCATCCGGCCGGCGCTCTTGAAGTCGCCGAGGGCCATCCGGGCCCTCGACACGGCGGTAGATGAAGTGGTGCGGGGACGTGAGGTTCAGCGCGCGCTGATCGGCGACGCGCTCGGAGGTGCCGACCACGAGGTAGCCGCCGGGCGCCAGGGCGCTGGCCAGACGGGCGTGGAGGGCGTCGCGGACCTCCTCGGTGAAGTAGATGACGGTGTTACGGCACATGATCAGGTCGAAGCGGCCGGCCTGGACGGGCATCCGCAGCAGGTCGCCGACCTCGAAGCGCGTCATGCGCATCAGCTCAGGCTTGGCCTGCCAGCCCCCTTCATCGGCCGGGTCGAACCACTTCTTCAGGAGGCCGGGAGGAGCGGTGCGGGCGTCCTCCGCGGTGAAGTGGCCCTTGCGGGCCCGGTCGACCATGCGGCGGTCGAGGTCGGTGCCCTGGATCTCCACGCGCGCGTCCGGCACGGACTCGCGGGCGACGGCCGCCAGCGTGAAGGCCTCGGCGCCGTAGGACGAGCCGGCGCTCCAGCAGCGCACGCGGCCCTTCTTCGCGAGCTCCGGCAGGATCTTCCTGGCCAGCGCGGTCCACTGGTCCTCGTGGCGCCACAGGTGCGAGACGTTGATCGTCACGCGGTCCAGGAAGGCGTCGAGCTCCTCCTTGTCCTCCTTGAGGCGCCGGCCGTAGGCGGTGAGGTCCGGGGTGCCGCGGCGCTGGGCGAACGTGCGCACGCGGCGCTCCATCTGGCCGCGCTTGTACTGCGCGAGGTCGACCCCGCAGAGGCGGCGGACGAGCTCGCAGAGGGCGGTGAAGTCGTCGGCCTTGACGGTGGCCGTGAACTCGGTGCCGGCCTGGCGGGCGGCGATGCGGTCGGACAGCGTGCTCATCGGCCCGCCTCGCGCACGATCGCCCCGGCCAGCTCGTGGAGCGGCAGGACCTCGTCGGCCAGGCCCGCCTCGGCGACCGCGCGCGGCATGCCGTAGACGGTGCAGGTGGACTCGGCCTCGACCAGGATGCGCCCGCCGGCGGCGCGGACCGCCTTGGCGCCCTCGAGGCCGTCGCGGCCCATGCCGGTCAGCACGACCAGCAGCATGCGGGCGCCGAACTGCTGGGCGGCGTCCTCGATCGTGAAGTCGGCGCGCGGCTTGAGCCCGCCGACCGGGGCGTCGTCGGACAGCTGCGCGTGGCGCGTGCCGTCGAGGCGCAGATGAGCGCCGCCGGGCGCGAGCAGCGCCACGGCGGGGTCGAGCGTCTCGCCGCCGGCGGCCTCGCGCACGCTCAGCGGCGACGAGGAGTTCAGCCGCGTGGCCAGCGAGGCCGTGAAGCCGGCCGGCATGTGCTGGACGATCACCGTGCCGGCGCCGAGCGGCGACGGCAGCTTCGGGATCAGCTCGCCGAGCGCCTTCGGGCCGCCGGTCGAGCAGGCGATGACGACGACCTTCCTGCCGGCCACGGCGGTCCTGCGCGGATGGTCCGCGCGGCGGGCGATCGGCCGCGGCGCCGGAGCGCGGACGCGGCCGCTGTGGGCTGCCTCGCCGACCTTGCGGCCGAGCTCGGAGGTGAAGCTGTCCAGCGACTCGCCGAAGGCGGGCTTGGCGACGAGCTCGAAGGCGCCCTCGGCGAGGGCGTCGACGGCGCGGGCGCCGTGGGCGGGGGAGAAGGCGGAGACCACGACGACGGGCACCGGCTCGGCCTTGCCCTCGCGCAGGGCGCGCAGGACGCCGAGGCCGTCCATGCCGGGCATGTGCAGGTCGAGCGTCATGGCGTCCGGCCGGTGCGCGCGGCAGGCGTCCAGCGCCTCGTCGCCGTCCGCCGCGGTGGCGACGACGTCGAAGCCCTGGCGGCCGAGGGCGTCCGACAGCATGCGGCGCATGAGCCGCGAGTCGTCGGCGACGACGACGCGCCGCTTCGTGGTGGTCTCGAGCATGTCCCCCTCCCGAAGCGGCGCTAGGCCGCGATCTCCTCGGCGCCGGAGCGCGCGAACAGGCCCTCGGGGTTGAGCAGGATCACGAGCCGGTCCTCGATCTTGGCGATCGCCTCGATCGAGTCGCTGTTGGCGGAGGGGACGTCCTCGAGCTGGTCGCTCGTGACGGTCAGGACCTCCTCGACCTCGTCGACCATGATGCCGACCTGGCCGGTGCCGGACTCGACGATGACGATCTTGCCGGGCTGGGAGTCGACGCTGCCGAGCTCCATGCGCGAGGCGAGGTCGAAGATCGGGATGATCTTGCCGCGCAGGCCGATGACGCCACGGATCCAGGCGGCCTCGGAGGCGACGGTACGGGGCTCGGTGAAGCGGATGATCTCGTGGACGGACCCGATCGGGAGGGCGTACTCCTCGCTCCCGAGCGAGAACACGACGAGCTGCTGTGAAGTGGTGTCAGACATGTCAGCCCGGGAATTCGGCATCCCGGGCCGACTCTTGAGGACGCCGACCTACGCCGCGGGGATGCGCACCACGAAGCGGGCGCCGCGGCCGTCGAGCGGCTCCTCGAGGCGGACGCTGCCCTTGTGCGACTCGGCGACGGCGCGGACGATCGAGAGGCCGAGGCCGGACGAGCCGCTGTGCTCTCCCGAGCCGCGGTAGAAGCGCTCGAAGACCTTCTCGCGCTGCTCGACGGGGATGCCCGGCCCGTCGTCCTCGACCGCGAGGACGACCTCGCCGTTGAGGCGCTCGACGGTGGCCTCCACGGCGGTGCCGGGATCGGTGTGCCGGAGCGCGTTCTCCATCAGGTTCAGCACGAGCCGGTGGAGCTCGTCGCGGGCGCCGTCGACACGGGCGCCGGCGGGCGCGTCGACGGAGATCTCGTGGTCGCCGGCCACCGGCTCGAGCTCCGAGGCGGCGTCGGTGACGACCTCCGACAGGTCGACGGACGCGTGCGGGGCTATGCGGCCGGCGTCGGCGCGCGCGAGCAGCAGCAGATCGCCGACGAGCCGGCGCATGCGGCGCGAGGAGCGCAGGGCCGAGGAGGCGGTCTCGCGCTGCTCGCCGGTCAGCTCCTCCACGAGCAGCTCGAGGTTGGCGAGGACGCTGGTGAGGGGCGTTCTGAGCTCGTGCGAGGCGTCGGCCACGAACTCGCGCTGGCGGGTGAGCGAGCTCTCGGTCTCGGTGCGCGCCTCGTCGAGCGAGGCGAGCATGGCCTCGAGCGTGTTCGCCAGCTCGGCGACCTCGTCCTCCGCCTCGGCGTGCGGGATCTTCTCGGACGGGTCGCGCGACTGCTCGATCCGGCGCGCGGCGGCCGTCAGCTCGGTGATCGGCTCCATCGCGCGCCGCGCGACGGCGAGACCGGCGAGCAGGGCGAGCAGGGCGCCGCCGAGCACGCCGAAGGCGAGGAAGACCTTGACGCGGTTCGCGGTGTCCTGGACCTCGGAGATCTCCTGGCCGTACTGGAGCGCCCACGGGTCGGGCCAGCCGGAGACCCGCACCCAGCGGGTCTCGACGCGCCAGCCGTCCACCTCCATCGTGCTCGCCAGCGGCGGCCCGAAGTCGGGCGCGCCGGGGGTCGCGTAGCCGACGAGGTCGTCCTTCGTGATCACGCGGATGGCGGCGCCGGACGATGCGGCCACGTCGCCGAGGTCGATCGACCCGGGCGCGGACCGGACGATCCGGTTGCCCTCGGCGTCGAGGCGGAGCTCGAGCCCCGCCTGGCGGACGATGCGGTCGGCGCTCGTCTCCACCTCGCGCCGGAAGTCCTCGTGGATCTGGCGCGTGGTGAGCACGCCGACGATCACGGCGAAGCCGCAGAGGATCACGAGCGTGAGCGCGGCCGAGCTGCCGGCCAGCCGCCAGCGGATCGGCAGCCGCTTATACGCGGAGGACGTAGCCCGCGCCGCGGACCGTATGGAGGAGTCGAGGCTCCCCACCGGCTTCCAGCTTTCTTCGCAGGTTGGAGACGAAGACCTCGATCGTGTTGGTGATCGAGAACGGGTCGTAGCCCCACACCTCGTCGAGCAGCTTCTGGCGGCTGATCACGAGGCGCTCGTTGCGCATCAGGTACTCGAGCAGCTCGAACTCGCGCTGCGTGAGCTCGATCGCGCGGTCGCCGCGCGTGACCTCGTGGGTGTCGGGGTTGAGCATGAGGTCGCCGACGCGGAGGGGGGCCATGCCGCGGGGCGGCCGGCGTCGCAGCAGCGCTCTGAGGCGGGCGAGCAGCTCCTGGCGCTCGAACGGCTTGACGAGGTAGTCGTCGGCCCCCACGTCGAGCCCCTCGACGCGCGACTCGAGCGCGTCGCGGGCCGTGAGGATGAGGATCGGCACGTCGTCGCCGTCGTCGCGCAGCCTGCGCGCGACGTCGATGCCGTCGAGCCGGGGGAGGCCGAGGTCGAGCACGATCAGGTCCGGCAGGAACGCGTGCGCCTCGTCGAGCGCCTGGACGCCGTCGGAGGCGAGCTTGACGTCGTAGCCGTCGAGCCGCAGCGAGCGCTGCAGGACGTGCGCGATCTCGGCGTCGTCCTCGACGACGAGCACGCGGACAGGGCGGTCTGAGCCTTCCATCCGTGTTGATGGTAAGGCGGTGGGGCGGTCTTGCGCGAACTGTTCAGCGGCGGTTTAACCTGGCGGCCCGCCCGGGAGGCGGGCCGCCGGGGAGGTCAGCCGGTCTCCGTCGTCACGTCGAAGTTGTCGAACGAGCCGCTCGCCCCCTGGCCGAACAGCCGCGCCGAGCCGGCTGGCCCGGGACCGACCGGGATCGAGACGCTCAGCTCCGGGGAGTCGGGATGCTGGTAGGGGAAGGCGTCGAGCAGGCTGAAGAGCCCGTGCCCGATCGAGAACGAGGAGATCTCGTCGTACACGAGGTCGCCCTGCCCGTTCGACGGATAGGTGCCGGTGTAGGGCACGCCCTGGACGTCGAGCGGGATCCCGACGTTGTCCACGTGCGCAACCTTCTTGCCGTCGAGGAAGTAGTCGACCATGGCGTTGTCGCGCTTGCGCGTGTAGCGGATCTGGACGTTGTGCGAGACGCCCGCCTTGATCGGCAGCTCCTTGATGATCTGCGTGTACATCAGCTCGCGGCCGACGTGGACGGCGCCGGGGCAGTTCGGGTTGCTCGTGTTGCCGGTGACGTTGGTCGGCAGCCGCTCGATCAGCGGGAAGGCCGTGTCCTCGGCCAGGAACCAGTCGAACAGCTGGCCGGTGCAGAAGTCGACCATGTTGAGCACGACCCCCGCCTGCTGGCCCTCCAGGACGGTCGCGTGGTAGTCGGGCGGTGCCGGCGGCGCGAACGGGTCGGTCCAGGTGAACGGCGCGCCGAAGAGGCCCTGCTGGGTGAGCCCGGAGATCGTGCCGGGCGTGGACGCCGCGATGTCGGCCGAGAAGGTGACCGAGCCGGTCGTGGGCACCGGGAACGCCGCGTTGGAGATGGCGATGTACTTGAGGTGGTCGAAGACGCTGAAGTCCGCGCCCCTGGTGAACGGCACGGCGCTGACGGAGAACCGCTTGCCCGCGAACGAGCGGGTGTCGTTGTTCTCCATCTCGATCAGCCCGAACGGGTTCGACCACTTGGCGCTGTAGTCGTCCAGCGAGTAGCCGGGCTTGTTGAACGTGTCGTACGCGACCGTCGTCTTGGCGGCCTGCGCGGTCGCGCCGCCCGCCGCGGCGACCATGCACGCGCCGACGATCGCGAGCATCGCCCGTTTCCTTCCCATCATTGGGTCCTCTCCTTGAGGTTGGCGAACGGCAGCGACGCGTCGTGCCTGGCAACCCTAATCAGTTCGTGCGGATCCGCGCAAGCGTGTCCGGCAGGAGGCGCGTGGCGCGTGTCGAAGGGGGTGCGGCCACATGCCCGCCCGCAAGACCAAGCCCCGAGCCCGCCGTTCCGCTCCGGTGGCGCGGCCCCGCCTGCCCCGGCTCGAGCAGCGCCAGCTCGACCTCATCGGGCTCGCGCTGGTGGCCGCCGCCGTCTTCTTCGCGTTCCTGATCTGGCTCGGGTGGGACGGCGGCCGCGCCGGCGGCTGGGCCGTCGACGGGCTGCGGCGGCTGCTCGGCGCCGTCCACTACGGCGTCCCGGTGGCGCTGCTGGCGATCGCGGCGCTGCTGGTCCTGCGCGAGATGCTGCCGGCCGTGCGTCCGTTCCGCTCCGGCGGCCTGTGCCTGTTCTTCGCGATGACGCTCGGGCTGGCGGCGGGCACGCTGGGCGTCGGACCGGGCGGCTCCGAGGTGCGCTGGGAAGCCGAGTGGGTGCGTCCGCGCGGCGGCCTGGTGGGGGAGGGCCTGTACTGGGCCGCCTCGACCGCGCTGGGCACGGTGGGCGCCCACATCATCGCGCTGTTCCTGTTCATCGCGGCCGTGCTCCTGCTCACCGGCGCCTCGGTGGCGGGGGTGATCAAGGCCACGACCGACTCCGTCTCGACCACGACCCGCGACATGCGCGCGGCGGTGCAGCGGCGGCGGCCGGCCGAGGAGCTGGTCGCGCTGGAGAGCGGCCCGCCGCCGCGAGTGACGCGCGCGGAGCCCACGATCGAATGGGAGGGGGAGGAGCCCGAGCCGTTCGATCCGTACGAGGAGGAGCCGGAGCCCGAGGTCGTCGAGGAGGAGCCGCCGCGCCTGGCCGAGGACCCCGAGACCGACGAGCCGGGCGTGACGCGGGCGACAGCCGATCCCGAGGACCTCACGCCGCAGGGCCGCTACCGCCCGTCGGTCACCGAGTCCCCCGACTTCGAGTGGGCGCTCCCCGATCCGCGGGCGCTGAAGCGGTCCTCGGAGGAGGCGGCTCGGCCGGACACCGCGGGGCAGGAGAAGGTCGCCGCCCAGCTGGTGGAGGCGCTCGGGCACTTCGGTGTCGAGGCCCGGGTGATCGGCAAGGTCGCCGGCCCGCACATCACCCGCTACGAGCTGCGGCTCGCGCCGGGCATCAAGGTCGGCAAGGTGGCGCAGTTGAAGGACGACCTGGCGTACGCGCTGGCCGCGTCGGACATCCGCATCCTGGCGCCCATCCCCGGCAAGCAGGCCGTCGGCGTCGAGGTCCCGAACACCCGCCGCCGAATCGTCCACCTGGGCGACGTCTTCCAGCCGCCCCCGGAGGACTGGTCGCCGATGACCGTCTGGCTGGGGAAGGACGTGGCGGGGCGGGCGATCGGCGCCGACCTCGCCAAGATGCCGCACCTGCTCGTGGCCGGTACGACCGGCGCCGGCAAGTCCGGCTGCGTCAACGCGATGCTCTCCTCGATCCTGCTGCGCGCGACGCCGCACGAGGTCCGGATGGTGCTCGTCGACCCCAAGCAGGTCGAGCTCACGCACTACGACTCGATCCCGCACCTGCTGACGCCGGTCATCACGTCGCCGCGCAAGGCCGCTGTCGCCCTGCAGAACCTCGTGCGCGAGATGGAGCAGCGGTACTCGTACATGTCGCTGGCGCGGACGCGGACGCTGACCGATCTGAACGCGGTGCGGTTGCGTCGGGGGGAGGCGCCGCTGCCCTACGTGCTGTGCGTGATCGACGAGCTGGCCGACCTGATGATGGTCGCGCCCGCCGACGTGGAGGACTCGATCATCCGCATCGCCCAGAAGGCGCGCGCGGTCGGCATCCACATGGTGCTGGCCACGCAGTCGCCGCGCGTGGACGTCATCACGGGCATGATCAAGGCCAACGTGCCGTCGCGGATCGCCTTCGCGGTGTCCTCGCAGACCGACTCGCGCGTGATCCTCGACCAGAACGGCGCCGAGACGCTGCTGGGCGCGGGCGACATGTTGTTCTCGCCGGTCGGCTCGTCGCGGCTCCAGCGCATCCAGGGCGCGTTCATCGACGAGTCGGAGATCGCGTCAATGACGGAGGCGTGGCGCAAGCAGGGCGAGCCGGAGTTCCGCGAGGAGCTGCTGGAGGAGGTCGAGCCGGTCGTGGAGGAGGGCACCTCCGAGGACGGCTTCGATCCCGACGAGGATCCGCTCCTGGCCGACGCCATCCAGCTCGTCGCCGAGATGCAGACCGCCTCCACGTCGATGCTCCAGCGGCGCCTCCGGCTCGGCTACACGCGGGCGGGGCGGCTGATCGACATGCTCGAGCGCCGCGGCGTGATCTCCGGCTACGAGGGCTCCAAGCCGCGGCAGGTGCTGATCACCGAGGGCGACGTCCCGCGGGTGCTGGCTGCGCTGGGTGAGCAGCCGGTGCCCGTCTTGGATGACGACCCCCCTGAGTAGCCTTCTCCCTGCTCATGCCCGACATCGGCGAGACGCTGCGCGAGGCGCGGATGCGCCGGCGGATCGACATGACGGAGGTCGAGAGCGCGACCAAGATCCGCGGCAAGTACCTGCGTGCCCTCGAGAACGAGGAGTGGGACCTCCTGCCCGGTCCCACCTTCGTCAAGACCTTCCTGCGCACGTACGCGGAGTACCTGGAGCTGGACTCGCGGATGCTCGTGGAGGAGTACCGCCAGCGGTTCGAGCGGCCCTCGACGCAGGACCTGACGCCATTCTCGGCGTCGCGCGGTCGCGGGCGGGCGCGGCGGCGGCGGGCGGCGGCGCTGGGGCCGGGGCTGGTGATCGTCGGCTGCGTGGCGGTGCTGCTGGGCGCGCTGTACGCATTGGGGCGCTGGGGCGAGGACGATGCCGCGCCGCCGCCGCCCAGCGCGGCGCGCAATGCCGAGCCGACCGCTACTCCTGGTTCGGCGGAGGAGCCGGCGGAGGATGAGCCGGCGCGCCGGCCGCGGCGTGTGCGGCTCCAGCTGGTGGCCACGGCACCGGTGTACGTCTGCGTGGTCGACGCGCGCGGGCGGCAGGTGGTCGACGAGGCGATCCTGGATGCATCGAGCCCGCGGGAGACGTACGTGAGCCGGTCGTTCCGGACCAACTTCGGGAACAGCAACGTGAGCATGCGGGTGAACGGGAAGTCCTACCGCGTGGCCTCGAGCAGCATCGGGATCGGCTACGAGCTGCGGCCCGGCCGCCGGCCGCGCCGGCTGGCCGACGACCAGCGGCCGGACTGCTCCTCGTGACGGTCCGCGCAGCGATCGTCGTCACGGGGACCGAGGTCCTTGGCGGCATCATCCGCGACGCGAACGGGCCGTGGCTGGCCGAGCGGTTGCGCGAGCACGGGGTCGAGCTCGCCGCGACGCACGTCGTCGGCGACCGGCCGGACGATCTCCGCGCCGCCCTGGACTTCTTCTCGGGGGTGGACCTGGTCATCACGTCTGGCGGTCTCGGCCCGACCGCCGACGACCTGACCGCCGAGGTCGTGGCCTCGTTCGCGGGGGTTCCCTTCGAGCTCGACGCTGCCCTGGAGGAGCGGATCTGGGCTCGCATCAGCGCCTTGAGCGGGCGCTGGCGTGACGTCAGCGACGAGGCCTTGCGGGCGGGCAACCGCAAGCAGGCGCTGGTGCCTCGCGGCGCCTCGATCCTCGAGCCGGTCGGCACCGCCCCGGGTCTTCTCGTCGCCGTCCCTCACCGTCCGCTCGTGCTCGTGCTCCCCGGCCCGCCGGGCGAGCTGCAGCCGATGTGGGAGACGGCCGTCACGCTCCCTTCGATGAGAGATCTCCTCGCCCGCGCGGGGACGTTCGAGCAGCGCGTGATGCGGATCACGGGCGTCCCGGAGTCCCAGCTCGCCGAGGTGCTGCGCGAGCTGTCTCCGCCTGCCGCTCTGGAGATCACCACGTGCCTGCGGCGCGGCGAGCTCGAGATCGCGACGGTCTTCGACCCTGCGTCGTCTGCGGATTACGCCTCGCTGGAGGCCGCCCTGGTCGACCGCTTCGGGGGGCGCGTCTTCTCGTTGGACGGGGCCACTATCGACGAGATCGTCGCGGGGCTGCTGCTCGGGCCGCCGGTCCGGACCGTGGCGGTCGCCGAGTCCTGCACGGGCGGGCTGATGGCGGGGCGGCTGACGGACCGCCCGGGCTCGTCGGCCTACGTGCTGGGGGGCGTGACCGCGTACTCGAACGAGGCCAAGGTCTCGCTCGCCGACGTTTCGGTCTCGCTGATCGAGCGATTCGGCGCGGTCTCCGCGGAGGTGGCGCGTGCTCTGGCGGCGGGCGCCGCCGGGCGCTTCGGGGCCGACCTCGGCATCGGCATCACCGGCATCGCCGGCCCGGACGGGGGCACGCCCGACAAGCCCGTGGGAACGGTCTGCGTCTGCATCGGCGGCCCCGCGCCACTGATCGAACGCACCGTCCGCCTCCCGGGCGACCGAGCCGCCGTCCGAGACCGCACAACCACCCTCGCCCTCCACCTCCTCCGCCGAGCCCTCCTCGAGGGCCGCCAGGCATCCCCGACCGCCTCGTGAGCCCCACGGACCCAGCCTCGTCCCGCTCCGCCTCGCGCCCCTCGTCCGCCTCGCCCGCCCCCGCCTCGTCCCGCGTGACCTCGTCCCGCTCTGCCTCGTCCGCCTCGCCCGGCGCGGCCTCGTCCGCCTCGCCCGCCCCGCCCGGCGCGGCCTCGTCCGCCTCGCCCGCCTCCGACTCGCCCCAGCGCGCCCTCCGGCTCTTCGTCGCCCTCGAGCTCCCGGACGCCGCCCGCGCGGCGCTCGCGACCTTTCGCGACGAGGCCGCCGACCCGGATGTCTGGCGACCGGTGCCGGACGAGGCGCTGCACCTCACGCTCGCCTTCCTCGGCCGCCGCCCGGCCGGCGACGTCACCGTCGTCGCGTCCATCCTCCACGAGGCCGCCGAAGCCGCCCCGCGCCTCGTCCTCACCGACGCCCTCCTGCTCCCGCCTCGCCGCGCGCGCGTCCTCTGCGCCGCCCTCCACGACCTCGACGGCACCCTGTTCGACCTCCAATCCCGCGTGAGCGACGGGCTGGCAGCCGCCGGGGTCTACACCCCCGAGAAGCGCCCGTTCCGCGCCCACGCCACCGTCGCCCGCCTGCGCCCACGCGCACGGTCGCCCCGCTCGGTCGACGCCGCGCCCGAGCCGCTCGAGTTCACCGGCGGCCCGCTCACGCTGTTCGAATCGCGCCTGCACCCGCGCGGCGCCCGCTACGAGCCGCTGGTGCGCGTGAATTTCGACTGATTCGCGCGTCTTTTGTTGCGAACACGCGTTGCGGTCCGTCCGATCCGGCGTCCAGACTTCATCGCCATATGAGCACTCAAGACGCCAAGGCGCGCGACGCGGCTCTCCAGGGCGCGCTCGCGCAGATCGAGCGCCAGTTCGGCAAGGGCACCGTCATGCGCATGGGCGACGAGGGCGCCCAGGTGAAGGTCGAGGCCATTCCCACCGGCGCGCTGTCGCTGGACATCGCGCTCGGCATCGGCGGCTGCCCGCGCGGCCGCATCGTCGAGATCTTCGGCCCGGAGTCATCCGGAAAGACCACGCTGATCTACCACATCATCGCCGAGGCCCAGAAGCTCGGCGGCGTGTGCGCGTTCATCGACGCCGAGCACGCCATGGACCCGCTGTACGCCAAGAACCTCGGCGTGAACATCGACGAGCTGCTCGTCTCGCAGCCCGACTACGGCGAGCAGGCACTCGAGATCGCCGACATGCTCGTGCGCTCCGGGGCGGTCGATGTCGTGGCCGTGGACTCGGTGGCCGCGCTCACCCCGCGCGCCGAGCTCGAGGGCCAGATGGGCGACCAGACGGTCGGCGTGCAGGCGCGGATGATGTCCCAGGCCATGCGCAAGCTGGCCGGCAACCTGAACCGCACGAAGACCCTCTGCCTCTTCGTCAACCAGATCCGCGAGAAGGTCGGCGTGATGTTCGGCTCGCCCGAGACCCAGCCGGGCGGCCGCGCGCTGAAGTTCTACTCCTCCCAGCGGCTCGACATCCGGCGCATCGAGACCCTCAAGGAGGGCACCGAGGCGGTCGGCAACCGCGTCCGCGTGAAGGTGGTCAAGAACAAGGTCGCGGCACCGTTCCGCCAGGCGGAGTTCGACATCGAGTTCGGCAAGGGCATCTCCAGTGCCGGCTGCATCCTCGACCTCGGGCTCGAGCACGGCATCGTCTCCAAGTCCGGCTCGTTCTTCTCGTACGGCGACGAGCGGCTCGGCCAGGGCCGCAACAACGCCAAGGCATATCTGGACGAGCACTTGGAGGTCGCCAAGGAGATCGAGTCCAAGGTCTATGAGGTGCTGGGCCTCGGGGAGCAGGACCTCGTCCAGCCGATCGAGCGCGATGAGGACGCCCCGCCCGTCCCGGAGATCGCCGCCGCGTAGCCGTGCCGCCAGACCACGTCGCGCCCGGCAACGGACCGCCGGGCCCCGACGCCGACCTCGTCGCCGGCGACCACCGCGGGCCCCCGCCCGAGCGGTCGCCGGACCCCGAGGTGCGCCTCCAGCACGCCCGGGAGGTCGCGTGGACCGCGCTCAACCGCCGCGACCACACCGTGGCCGAGCTCGCCCGCGTCCTGGCTCGCAAGCGGGTCGAGCCGGCGGTGATCGATTCGGTGGTGGGGGAGCTGTGCGAGCAGGGCTATCTCGACGACGCCCGCTTCGCCCACCGCTTCGCCGACGACCGCCGGCGGCTCGACGGCTGGGGCGCCGAGCGGATCGAGCAGCGGCTGCGCGCCCTCGGAGTGGAAGCCGAGCTGATCGCCGCCGCCGTCGGCACCCAGGACCACGAGGCCGAGCTGGAGGCCGCGCTCGCCGTCCTCCGGCGCCGGTTCCCCGAGCCACCAAATACGCCGCGCGACTGCGAGCGCGCGCTCGGCGTGCTCGTCCGCAAGGGCTACGAGCTCGAGCTCGCGCACGACGCCATCCGGCGCCACGCCGGCGCGCCCGCGTTCGACTAGCGCGGCGCTCACGCTCGACGAGCACGGCGCCCCACGCTCGGCTGGCGCGGCGCCCGCGCTCGATCATCGGGGCGCGCCCGCGCTCATCTGGCGCGATCGGATTGCGCCGGGGAGCCGCCGGTACTACGATCCGGAGCAGCGACAGGTCGAGCCGCCAGGCTCGTGAAAACCCAGCAAATCGAAGAATTCCACGCGGAAGCAGCAGCTTCAGTGACGACGGCCAGCACGAACCACCATCGCGGACGATCAAGCACCGCATCCGGGCGGGCGCGCCCGGCAGAACCGACCCAACACCGCATCACAGCCGCCATCTGACGGGGCGGCCGAAGGCCGCCTTCCTGCTTGTCTCCTCCGCTCGAGCCGAGGCGAGACTCGGCCTGCCGCCTGCGATTGACCGGTGACGGAGTCTCGCGCCGCAGCCCTCGGGAGGCGGCGCCGGGGAGAGGAATAGGCAATGGAAATCGTGATCGCGGGGGTCGTCGTGGCCCTTGGCCTGGTGGTCGCGGCAGCCCTGCTGGCGAAGCGGCCGGCGGCGGCGACGGCCGCGGCGGGCCGGGTCAAGGCACCGCCGCCGGCGGCCGTCGTCGACGACGCCAAGACGGCCGAGCGCCGCGCCGAGGCCAGCCGCCTCGAGGAACGGCTGCACGGCCGCGAGGAGGCGCTCGACGCTCGGGGGGCCGAGCTCGCCGCGCGCGAGCGCAGCCTCACCGAGAAGGAGACGCAGCTCGCCCAGGTCCGCGAGAAGGCGGTCCGCCAGCTCGAGCGCGCCTCGGGCCTGTCGGCCTCGCAGGCCAAGGCGCTGCTCATGAAGGAGCTGGAGGACCAGGTGCGGCACCAGTCGGCCCGCCGCCTGCGCGCGATCGAAGAGGAGACCAAGCGCGACGCCGAGCGCCGCGTCCGCAACATCCTCTCGGTGGTGATGCAGCGCCTCGCCGCCGGCCACGCGGCCGAGACCACGGTGTCCGTGGTCCAGCTCCAGGCGGATGACATGAAGGGCCGCATCATCGGCCGCGAGGGCCGCAACATCCGCGCCCTCGAGCACCTCACCGGCGTCGACTTCATCATCGACGACACCCCCAACGCCGTCATCCTCTCCGGCTTCGACGGCGTCCGCCGCGAGATCGCCCGGATGACGCTCGAGAAGCTGCTCCAGGACGGCCGCATCCATCCCGCCCGGATCGAGGAGACCTACTACCAGGCGAAGTCGGAGCTGGAAAGCCACATCGCCGAGTCCGGCGAGCAGGCGTGCTTCGACGCCAACGTCCAGGGCCTCGACGCCGAGCTCACCAAGATGCTCGGCCGCCTGAAGTACCGCACGTCGTATGGCCAGAACGTGCTCGCCCACTCGGTCGAGTGCGCCCACCTGGCCGCGATGATGGCCGACGAGCTCGGCGCCTCCCCCAAGACCGCCCGCCGCGCCGCCCTGCTGCACGACATCGGCAAGGCCGTCTCGCACGAGGTCGAGGGCCCGCACGCGCTGGTCGGCGGCGAGCTGGCGCGCCGCCACGGGGAGAGCGAGGCCGTCGCCCACGCCATGGAGGCCCACCACAACGAGGTCGAGCCGCAGACGATCGAGGCCGTCATCGTCCAGTCCGCCGACGCCCTCTCCGGCGCCCGCCCGGGCGCCCGCGGCGAGTCGCTCGAGCAGTACGTCAAGCGCCTGCGCGACCTCGAGCAGATCGCCACCCGCCACGAGGGCGTCGACAAGGTCTACGCGATGCAGGCCGGCCGCGAGATCCGCGTCATGGTCCAGCCGGGGGAGCTCGACGACGACGGCGCGGTCCTGCTCTCTCACGAGATCGCCCGCGAGATCGAGCAGGAGCTCGAGTACCCGGGCCAGATCAAGGTCACCGTCATCCGGGAGTCCCGAGCAACGGACTACGCGCGCTGACCACCACACCGGCCACGAATGCCGGCTCGCCCTGCACCTGCGGGTCGGTGAACCGCAGGACGCGCCAGCCCGAGGCGGTCAGCCGAGCGTCCTTCGCGCGGTCGCGCTCGAAGGCGGCGCGAGTGCCGTGGTGCTCGTAGCCGTCGGTCTCGACGATCAGGCGCTCCTCGGGCCAACAGAAGTCGACGCGGAAGCCCGCGACGATCGGCTGCACGAGCGGGCGCGGGATGTCGTACGCGTCGCACAGGGCGAGGAACGCGTCCTCGAGCGGGCTGTCGGTCGTCACGGGAAGGGCGCCGGCTGCGGCGTCGTGCAAGCGCAGCGCCCCGGGATGGTCCTCCGGGATCGCAACGTGCAGCCGGCGCACGTCGGCCATCTCGACCGCCTTCTCGAGGTCTCTTCGAGGCAGGGCCATGGCCAGGTCGGCGAGTGTCTGGCCGGGCGTGGTGACCGCGATACCGTGACGTGTCGTCGTGTCGGCACGTCGCTTCGGTCGGTGCACGACGATGCGCGCCGAGGTCCGAACCCCGCTTGTACGGGGAACGATGACGTCGAACTTGGCGGCAGCGCTGGCACGGATGCCCCAGAGCTCGGCGGCGCTGCGATGGCTCAGCACGGCGCCTTCGCCGCAGGCCATCACCGCGGCCAGGAAGCGACCGTCTCGCGGCGTCACGATGTGCCCGACGGCGTAGACGCCGCGATAGAGCCGATGCAGCCGCCCGCTCGCCGCCCGCCGGCGAATCGCCGCCTCCCCGAACCCCATCTCGTACAGCTGCCGAGCGCTCACGACACCATGCTGCCGGGCAGCCAGTTCGGCGAGCCGCAGATCGCGTGGGGTTGTTGACCGTCGCATACCGACGGTTAGCCGCCCCGCGCGAGATCTCGCCCCCCTCCCAACGCCAGAAGCTCGTACCCTGCAACCACAGTGAAGCGGTTCCACGTCACCACCTTCGGCTGCCAGATGAACGAGCACGACTCCGAGCGCATGAAGGGCATGCTCGAGTCGCTCGGATACCACGAGGTCGGCGATCGCCACGACGCGGATCTGATCCTCTTCAACACCTGCTCCATCCGCGAGAAGGCCGACGACCGCTTCGTCGCCCACCTCCACGAGGCCAAGGCGATCAAGCGGCGGGACCCCGAGCGGATCATCGGCGTCGGCGGTTGCTGGGCCCAGTCCGTCAAGGAGCAGGTCTTCAACCAGTTCCCGTTCGTCGACGTCGCCTTCGGCCCCGGCCAGGTCCACAAGCTCGCCGAGTTCCTGACCAGCGACAGCCTGACCGCCCAGGGCTTCTTCGAGTTCGAGGGCTTCACCGGCCACCTGCCCGCCAAGCGCGCCCGCGACTTCCAGGCCTGGGTGCAGATCTCCGCCGGCTGCAACATGAAGTGCGCCTTCTGCATCGTGCCCTCGACCCGCGGCCGCGAGGTCTCCCGCCCGCTCGAGGAGCTCGTCGCCGAGATCGAACAGCTCGCCGCCGACGGCGTCAGAGAGGTCACGCTGCTGGGCCAGAACGTCAACTCCTACGGCACCCGCCTGCGCCCCCACAAGCGCCGTTTCTCCGAGCTTCTCACCGCCGTCGATGCCATCGAGGGCATCGACCGCATCCGCTACACCAGCCCGCACCCCGCCCACATGAGCGAGGACGTCGTCATCGCGCACGCGGAGCTGCCGAGCGTGTGCGAGCACATCCACCTCCCGCTGCAGTCGGGCAGCTCGACGATCCTCAAGGCGATGCGCCGGACCTACGATCGCGGCCGATACATGGACCGCGTCGCGCTGATCCGCGAGCACGTCCCCGACTGCGCGATCACCACCGACATCATCGTCGGCTTCCCGGGGGAGACGGAGGAGGACTTCGAGGAGACGCTCGAGGTCGCCGAGGAGGTCGGCTACGACGGCGCCTTCACCTTCATCTACTCGCCACGCCGCGACACCGAGGCGGCGACCTTCACCGACCGCTTCGTCCCGCACGGCGTCGCGGTCGAGCGCATGGAGCGTCTCGTCGAGGTGATCCAGCGGCGCGCCCGCGAGCGCGCGCAGCGGTTCGTCGGCCGCACGCTCGACGTGCTCGTCGAGGGCGCCTCGCGCCACGACGCCAGCCGCCTCCGCGGCCGCACCCGCCACAACAAGGTCGTCAACTTCGACGGCCTGGCCTCGCCCGGCGAGTTCGTGCCGGTCGAGATCACGGCTGCCACCAGCCAGACGCTGACGGGCGAGATGTCGCTCCTCGCGCGAGCCACCGGCTGACGCTCGCTTCCGTCGACCTCGTGTGCGAACATATGTTCGTGCGCTGGGAGTCACAGAGCGTCGATGCGGGCCACGATCCCCGCCTGCCGGGCTTCTCGGAGGACGTCGTCGTCCGCCGCTTCAACGCACCCGAGGCCCTCGACACCCGCTTCCACGAGGTCCGCACCAAGTCCGCGATCAACCGCGTACCGGCCGTTTCGCGGGTCCCGTTCGAGTGGACTGTGAACCCATATCGCGGCTGCTCCCATGCCTGTAATTTCTGTTTCGCACGGCCTACACACGAGTATCTCGACCTCAATGCGGGGCGGGATTTCGAGCGCGAGATCATCGTCAAGGTCAACGTGCCGGAGGTGCTGCGCGCGGAGCTCGCGCGGCCGTCGTGGGGCGGCGCTCACATCGCCATGGGCACGAACACCGACCCGTACCAGTGGGTCGAGGGCCGCTACAAGCTGATGCGCGGCATCTGGGAGGCGATGCGCGACTTCGCGAACCCGTGCTCGATCCTGACCAAGTCGCCGCTGGTGCTGCGCGACAAGGACCTGCTGCTGGAAATCGCCGAGCGCACACAGGTGAGCGCGTGCCTGTCGGTCCCCACCCTCGAGGAGAAGGCGTGGCGCGCGACCGAGCCGCACACGCCGCACCCGCGGGCGCGGCTGGAGGCGGTGGCCGAGCTCAACCGGATCGGGATCCCGACCGGCATCCTCATCGCGCCGCTGATGCCCGGGATCAACGACCAGCCGGAGCAGGTGCGGCGGATCGTCGAGCTGGCGACGGAGGCCGGAGCCGTGCACATCGGCGGCCAGACGCTGTTCCTGCGCGGCTCGGTGAAGGAGATCTTCTTCGAGTGGCTGCGCGAGCACCGGCCCGACCTGCTCGAGCGCTACGAGCGGCTGTACGCGAGCGGGGCCTACCTGCCGGCCGACGAGCGGCGCACGATCGAGCGCGCGGCCGGCGCGCCGTGGGCGCGGAGCCGGCGCGCCGAGCGGTTCCGGCACCGCGGCGGGAGCGCAGCCCGCCGCCCCAAACCGCCGGAGGAGGTGAGGCCGCAGCAGTCGCTGTTCTGAACGCCGCGTGTGACGACGATCACGGCACAGAAGTGTCATCAACCTGAAACAGGGCAGGCAGAGCCGTGTTGCCTGAAGCGATGCCACGACTTCGCCGACCGCAGATCGCCCACGCCCAGGCGCGTGCGAGGAACCTGACGGTGCAGACGGCGCAGAAGGCCAGTCGCGCCAAGTGGGAGCTGGCCTTCGTGATCCCGCTGCTCGCGCTGACCCTCTACGCGTACCTCCGCCGCGAGGAGCTGTTCGGCCTCGACACGCCGGTGCGCGCGGTGGCGGCGGTCGTGATGGTGGTCCTGGGCTGGGCTCT
This sequence comes from uncultured Solirubrobacteraceae bacterium, assembly GCA_963844405.1. Taxonomy (GTDB): domain Bacteria; phylum Actinomycetota; class Thermoleophilia; order Solirubrobacterales; family Solirubrobacteraceae; genus DASSUW01. Next base: position 268,980 of record CAWJNZ010000004.1, read on the forward strand.
GGCGCGCGACCTCGGGCGCTTCACCGCCCCTGCGCTGTTCCGGCGCATGGACCCGGCGACCGCGGGCACGGTGGGGTTCCTGATCCGGCTGGTCTTCATCGTCGCCGCGGCGCTGATCGCCCTGCGTGTCGCCGGCCTGGAGCCGGCCACGCTCGCCGTCGGCGGCGCGATCACCGCGGTGGTGTTCGGCCTCGCCGCTCAGCAGACGTTCGGCAACCTGATCGCCGGCCTGGTGCTGGTCTCGGCGCGGCCGTTCAAGGTCGGCGATCGCGTGCGGCTCCAGGCCGGCGGGCTCGCGGGGCAGGTCGAGGGCGTCGTCGAGTCGCTCGGTCTGCTCTACACGACGCTGGCCCAGAACGGCGACTCGGTGATGGTGCCGAACAACGTGGTCCTGACGGCGGCGATCGTGCCGCTGCGCGAGCCGGCGGCCGTCGACCTGCGCGCGCGCCTGCGGCCCGACGTGAAGCCGTCCGACCTCCAGGCGCTGCTCGAGGACTGCGTCCGGACGCCCGTCCGCGACGACCCGCACATCTCGCTCGAGGAGGTCGACCGCGACGAGGTGATCGTCCGCATCGCCGCGACGCCCGTCTCCGACACCGACGGCCCGCGACTCGCCGACGAGGTGCTGGCCGCGATCGGCCCGGTGACCCGGCCCGACGAGGACGACACCGAGCCGGCGATCGACCGCGTGCCGGACGACGACGGCGAGCCGCGACAGCGGTACGAGGGCTAGCGGCGACGAGGGGCTAGTCGCGCAGGTGGCGCTGGCCGGTCGCCATGTCCGACGCGATGTCGTCGGCGCCGAGCCGTCGCTGCAGGGCCGCCGCCGTCTCCGGAGCGAAGGACGCGAACATGGTCCCCAGCCGCAACCCGAGCGGCGCGACGTCGATCTCGGCTCGATCCTTCTCGATCGCCGAGATCACCGCCTCGGCGACGTCCTCGGGCGTCTTTGTCCCCACGTAGCCCGGCAGCTTCGCGCCCGACTCGTGGAACATCCCGGCGTCGCGGATGAAGCCGGGGAAGACGGTCGAGACGCCGACCCCGCGCGAGCGGAGGTCCTCCCGCAGTCCCTGGGCGAAGCCGCGGAGGCCGAACTTGGTCGCCGCATAGACCGAGGTGCGAGGCGCGCCGGTCTTCCCGCTCAGCGACGAGACGAAGACGATGTGGCCGCCGCCGCGTGTCGCCATCCCCTCGCACATCAAGCGCGAGAGGATCATCGGGGCGCGCAGGTTGACGTCGATCACCCGGTCGATCTCCTCGACCGGCAAGGACTCGATGCGGCCGCTGCCCGGCTTCCCGGCGTTGGCCACCAGGACGTCCACCGGACCCGCCTCCTCGACCAGCCGCAGCAGCGACGAGCGGTCGCCGAGGTCGCACGCCACGACCCGCCCGCCGGTCTCCGCCGCCAGCGACTCCAGCACCTCGACCCGCCGCGCCGTGAGCACCACGTCCGCGCCGCGGCGCACGAGCGCGCGCGCGATCGCCTGCCCGAGCCCGCCGCTCGCGCCCGTGACGAGCGCCGTCCGTCCCCCGAGATTCATCCCGACACCCTTTCACGAACGCGCAGGTACCTGCCCGGCGATAGGCCGGGCGAGAGACGTCAGGCGAAGACGGCGACCGTCGCGGTGAACCCGTGCAGGAACGTCTCGCCGCCCACCGGCCCGATCTCGCCCGCTGCGAAGAACCCCGCAGCCGGGGCGCCGGCGAGCTCCTCGGCCACCGTCTCGACGTCGTGGTCGCCACGCCCGAACAGCCCGCGGCCGCGACCGTTGCAGGAGAACAGCAGCGCGCCCGCCGGCGGCCGGCCGCCGAGCGCCTGCATGCGCATCGCCAGCGCCTCGTGCAGGTCGCGGTCGGCGCTCGCCGCGTCGCGCGCGTGCAGGCGCACGACCTGGCCGGGACGCACGTCGGCCGCCACGGCGACCTGGCCGGTCTCCGGGTCGGCGCCCATCAGCCCGCGCACGAGGAAGTCGCCCTGCACGTAGTCGGGCTTGTTGGCGTCGACGACGATGCCCATCAGCAGGCCGCCCTGCACGAGCGCGAGGTCCTTGGCCGGCAGCGCCTCGATCGTCTCGCGCAGCTTCTCCAAGGCCGGCTTGCCCGCCAGCTCGGCGATGATGTGGCCGTCGGCGGCGGTGATGGTCAGCTCCGGGCCGATCGGCGCCGCCCCCTGCGACACGCACGGCAGCAGCTCGACGCCCTCGAGCCGCACGCCGACCGCGCCCTCGTCGACCACCTCCTCGCCGAGGAAGAGCGCCGTCGCCCCGCCCGCCACCCGCGCCGAGGCCAGCCCGCCGACGACCGGCACCGCCGGCGCCGACTCGGACAGGAACCGCAGCACGGCATCGGTCGGGAAGGTGGCCGGGTCGGCGAGCAGGATCGCGCCGTCGGCGCCGTCGAGCTCCGGCATCCCGGCCAGCGTGCCGGTGCCCTCCTCGAGCTCCTCCACCATCGCGTGGAAGGCGGACGCCGAGCCGCCGTCGAGCGACGCCGCCCAGACCGCCACGGCGGTGCCGTCCTCGACCTCGCGCCGCGCGCCGATCACGCCGCCCGCCGCGCAGCCGACCAGCTCGCCCGGCTCCACCCCCTCGTGCACGGCCTCGAGCACGGCCTCCGGCGCGGCCAGATGCGTCCCGCAGGCGAAGACGACGGCCAGGTCGCACGGCGCCCCCGCGAGCCCGTCGCGGGCGGTGAGCGTCGCCTCCAGCGCCCCCGCGCGCGGATCCGGGCTGGTCGACAGGCCGGTTCCGATACGCACGGGCATCAGGTACGACGATACTCCGCCCGGTGCCGACGATCGTCGCGTTGTTCGGGCCGACGGGCGTCGGCAAGACCGCCGTCGCCATCGCGCTCGCCGAGCGGCTGCGGGCGCAGGGCGAGGACCCGGTCGCCGTCTCCGCCGACGCCCTGCAGATCTACCAGGGGCTCGAGACGCTCACCGGAGCCGCTACGGCCGAGGAGCAGGCCAGGCTGGAGCACCGGCTGCTCTCCTTCGTCCCCGTCGACCGGTCGTTCAGCGCCGGCGCCTACGCGCGGCTCGCCCACGAGACGATCGACGAGCTGCTCCAGCAGGGGCGCCGCCCGATCGTCGTGGGCGGCACCGGCCTCTACCTGCGCGCGGCGCTCGCCGAGCTCGACCTGCGGCCCCCGGTCCCCGCGCACATCCGCGACCGCCGGCGCGCGGAGCTCGACGCACGCGGTCTCGAGGCGCTGCACGCGGAGCTGATCGAGCGCGACCCGACCGCCGCCATCGCGCCGACCGACACCCAGCGCATCCTGAGGGCGCTCGAGCTGCTCGACGCCGGGCACCCGCCGCCCGCGGGAGACCAGCTGTGGACGGGGGCGACGCGGCACCCGACCCTGCTCGCCGGCCTGACGATGGAGCGCGAGGCGCTCAAGGCGCGCATCGACGCCCGCGTCTACGAGATGGTGGCCGCAGGCGCCCGGCGGGAGGTCGAGGCCGCGGCGGCCACGGCGTCGCCGACGGTCCGCAAGGCGCTCGGCTTCCGCGAGCTGCTGGCCGGCGACGTCGAGGCGATGAAGACCGCCACGCGTCGCTACGCGCGCCGCCAGCTGACCTGGATGCGCAAGCTGCCCAACACCACGCTCGTCGACGTGACCGGGCGCAGCGCCGAGGACGTCGCGCAGGAGATCCACGCCGCGTTGACATGATCCCGGCCGTGCGCTTCGAGAAGTGGCAGGCCCTCGGCAACGACTACCTGATCGTCGAACGGACGGACCTCGACGAGGAGCTCGTCCGCCACCTCTGCGACCGCCACTTCGGGGTCGGGGCCGACGGCGTGCTCCTGCTCGAGCCGCCCGACGAGCCCGGCTTCGTCGCGCGGCTGCGCATCTTCAACCCCGACGGCTCGGAGGCCGAGCTGTCCGGCAACGGCGCCCGCCAGGCGATCATGTACCTGCGCCACCGCGGCTGGACCGACCGCGACACGTTCTCGATCCAGACGATCGCGGGGGAGATCCGGCCCACGATCACCGGCCCCACCACGTGCCGGGTCGACATGGGGCGCGCCAGCCTGACCTCCAAGGACTACCTCGGCGGCCCGCCGGACGGGACCGGCATGGTCGAGGGGTTCCGCTTCCAGCACGTCTCGATCGGCAACCCGCAATGCGCGATCCGCGTCGACGACCTCGACGAGCTCGAACGGCTCGACGTGCAGGAGATCGGGCCGCGGATCGAGCACGCGCCGCTGTTCCCCAACCGCACCAACACGTCGTTCTGGACCGAGCTGGCGCCCGACACGATCCGCGCGCGGATCTTCGAGCGCGGCGCGGGGGAGACGCTGTCCTCGGGCACCGGAGCCTGCGGGGCGGCGGTCGCGCACGTGCTGCGCGGCGGCGACTCGCCGGTCACCGTCAAGCTCGACGGCGGCGAGCTCGAGGTCGAGGTGGACGAGTCCCTGCACGTCGACCTCACGGGGTGGGCCGTGCCGGTCTTCGAAGGCGAGCTACGGGGTAGCGTGCGGGGGCGATGATCAACGAAGGAGCCTCCGGGGCCGGCGTCGCCACGCTGGCCGGTGACCGCGTCCTCGACGTCTACTACCCCGAGCCGCGTCTGGGCGTCTGGGGCGAGCCCGGCACGCGGACCGGCGGCCAGGCCGCCTACGACGAGGTGCGCGGCGTGCACACCGTGCCGGTCGAGACCTCGATCGCCACGCTGGCCGACCCGCCCGCCGACGCCTACGACGCCTACCTGCGACTGCACCTCCTCTCGCACCGGCTGATCCGCCCGCACGACGCCAACCTCGACGGCCTGTTCGGCGTCCTCAGCAACGTCGCCTGGACCAGCCAGGGACCGGTCGACCCGGCCGCCGTGCCGGGGGTGCAGCGCCGCGTGCGCGCCGCCGGCGAGCCCTTCCAGGTCTTCAGCGTCGACAAGTTCCCGCGCATGACCGACTACGTCGTCCCGGCCGGCGTGCGGATCGCCGACGCCGACCGCGTCCGCCTCGGCGCCCACCTCGCCGACGGCACGACGGTCATGCACGAGGGCTTCGTGAACTTCAACGCCGGCACGCTGGGGCACTCGATGGTCGAGGGCCGGATCAGCGCCGGCGTGGTGGTCGGCGACGGCTCCGACGTCGGCGGTGGGGCCTCGATCATGGGGACGCTGTCCGGCGGCGGCACCACGGTGATCTCGATCGGCGAGCGCTGCCTGCTGGGCGCCAACTCGGGCCTGGGCATCTCGCTCGGAGACGACTGCGTGGTGGAGGCCGGCCTCTACCTGACCGCCGGCGCCCGCGTCACGCTGCCCGACGGCGAGGTCGTGAAGGCGCGCGACCTGAGCGGCGCGTCCGGGCTGCTCTTCCGCCGCAACTCCCAGAGCGGCGCGATCGAGGTCGTGCCGCGCAAGGGCGGGAGCTGGCAGGGGCTGAACGCGGCGCTACACGCCAACCAGTAGGTCTGCCGCACGACGACACGCCTCGAGCGTCGGCACGAGGGCGAGCCGCAGGTAGCCGGCGCCCGCCGGCCCGAAGTAGTCGCCCGGCGTGAGGATCACGCCGCGCTCGAGCAGGCGCTCGTGGAAGCCGTCCGGCGCGCCCTCGAGCCAGAGGAAGAACGTCGCGTCGCCGCCGACGTGGCGCAGCCCGCGGGCCTCGAGCGCTGGCAGGAGCACGTCGCGCTTGGCGCGGTACGTCTCGCGGACGGCGCTCACGTGCTCCTCGTCGTGCCACGCGGCCACGGCGGCGAGCTGGACGAACTCCGGCGGGGCGACGCCGACGTTGGGCCGGTAGCGCTTCAGGGCGGCCACGAGCTCGGGGTCGCCGGCCACGAAGCCGGAGCGGTAGCCGGGCATCGACGAGCGCTTGGAGAGCGTGTTGAAGACCGCCACGTTGGTGCGGTCGCTCAGCTGGAGCGCCGAGACCGGCGGCTCGTCGCCGAAGTAGAGCTCGGAGTACGCCTCGTCGGAGGCGAGCACGAAGTCGTGCTCGCGGGCCAGCGCCGCGGCTCGCTCGTACAGCTCGAGCGGGGCGGTCGCGGCCGTCGGGTTGTTCGGGTAGTTCAGCCACAGGATCGCCGTGCGCCGCCAGACCTCCTCGCCGACCGCCTCGAGGTCCGGCAGGAAGCCGTCCTGCGCCCGCAGCGGCAGCTCGACGACCTCCTTGCCGGCGAACACCGCACCGCGCTCGTAGACGGGGTAGGCCGGCTGGGGCACCACGACCACGTCGCCGTCGAGCACCTGCGCGAGGTGGAAGACCGCCTCCTTGGAGCCGAAGCTCGGGATCACCTCGCCGTCCGGGTCGAGCGTCGTGCCGAAGCGCCGCGACGCCCAGCCGGCGATCGCCTGGCGCAGCGCCGGCAGGCCCTCGGCCGCCGGGTACTTCGACAGCGGGTCGAGCGAGCGCACCAGCGCCTCGCGGATGAAGGCCGGCGTCTCCTCGCGCGGCTCGCCCATCCCGAAGTCGATCACCGGCACGCCCGCCGCCGCCAGCCGTTCCCGGGCCTCGGCGAGGCGCACGAAGGGGTACGTCTTGAGGCCGGCGAGTACGGGGGAGAGCCTCATGCGGCGAACGATTCCAGCACGCGGTAGGAGCGCTCGAGCGCGGCGATCTCCACCGACTCGTCGCGCCGGTGCGCCTGCGCGGGCTCGCCCGGCCCGAAGTTGACCGCGTCCAGGCCCGCCGCGCCGAACTCGGCCACCGGCGTCCATGCCTGCTTGGGCGCCACGCGCAGGTCGCCGGCGGCGATCAGCGCCTGTGCCCGCGGGTTGCCGACCGCCACCGGGCCGGACGGCGCCAGCGAGTCGACGGTCAGCTCGCCGCCGGGGCACAGCTCGCGCAGCCGAGCGCTCGCCTCGTCCGGTGTCCGGCCGGGGGCGAAGCGGTAGTTGACGTGGCAGTCGACCCGGTCCGGGATCACGTTCTGCGCGATCCCGCCCCGGATCTGCGTCACCGACGCCACCTCGTAGAAGGTGAGCCCGTCGAAGACGAGCTCCTCGCGGTCGCGCTCCGCCAGCGAGGCGATCCCGCGGGCGGCGGCGTGGATCGCGTTGTCGGCGTCCCACGGCCGCGCCGAGTGCCCGCTGCGCCCGTGGAACGTCCAGGTCGCGTTGACGTTCCCCACGCAGCCGGCGTGCAGCTCGTTCCCTGTGGGCTCCATCATCACCACGAGCTCGTACTCCAGCCGCTCGCGCTCGAGCAGCGGGGCCAGCGCGCTGTACTTCCCCGGCAGCTCCTCGCGACCGAAGAACAGGCAGTCGAACGGCGCGCCCGCCAGCGCCAGCTCGATCATCACGGCCAGCGCGCCCTTCATGTCGCTCGCGCCGAGCCCGTGCACGCGCCCGCCGTCCACGCGGCCCGGCACGTTCCCCTGCGCCGGGACCGTATCGAGATGGCCGGCGAGAAGCACCGGCGCGCCGCGGCGAACCGCCAGACAGGTGTCCCCGAGGTCGTCGGCGCCCGTGACCGACGCCACGTGCGCGGCGAGCCGCGCCTCGTCGCGCGACTCCGACGGGATGTCGATCAGCTCCAGCGTGCGGGCGGCGAGCCGGTCGCCCAGCTCGCTCACGCAGCCTCCCGCGTGGGGTCCGAGCGCGCGAATGGAGGGCTCACGCAGCCTCCCGCCGCGCCAGCTCCTCGCGCACGAGCGGCGCCACCTCGGTCCCGAAGCGCTCGATCGAGCGCATGACCGCGCCGTGCGCGACCTCGCCGGCGCTCATCTGCGCGAGGTAGCGCTGATGGCCGAACAGCTCGTGCTCGAACAGGATCTTCCGCGCGACCTCCTCGGGCTCACCGGCGGCCAGAGCGCCCCGCGGCGAACTCAGCGCCCGGTACTGCTCGATCGTCATCGGCGGCCAGCCGCGCTCGCGGCCGATCCGGCCCATCATCGCCATGTAGGCGGGCGCGAACTCGCGCTCGTCGTCGCCGACGAAGGCGTGCGTGTTGATCGCCACCGGCAGGTCGCGGTGCCCGGCCTGGGCGGCCGCGCGGCGGTAGAGGTCGACGAGCGGCACGAAGCGCTCCGGCTGCCCGCCGATGATGGCGAGGACGAGCGGCAGCCCGAGCGTCCCCGCCCGCACGACCGACGCCGGCGTGCCGCCGACGGCGATCCACACCGGGAGCGGATCCTGCACCGGGCGCGGGTAGACGCCGGCCGCCTCCAGGGCCGCGCGGTGGCGACCCGACCACGTGACCCGCTCGCTGTCGCGGATCCGCAGCAGCAGCTCGAGTTTCTCGCCGAACAGCTCGTCGTAGTCGTCGAGGTCGTAGCCGAACAGCGGGAACGACTCGGTGAAGGAGCCGCGGCCCGCCCAGATCTCCGCGCGGCCGCCGGACAGGTTGTCCACAGTGGAGAACTCCTCGAACACCCGCACCGGGTCGTCCGAGCTCAGCACGGTGACGGCGCTGGCCAGGCGGATCCGCTGGGTCTGCACGGCGGCCGCGGCCAGCACCACGGCCGGCGCCGAGACCGCGAAGTCGGGCCGGTGGTGCTCGCCGACCCCGAACACGTCGAGGCCGAGCTCGTCGGCGAGCCGGAACTCCTCCATCAGGTTGCGCAGGCGCTCCTGCGGCCCGATCGCCGATCCGACGTCCGCGAAGGTCACGAGCCCGAGTTCCAAGGACTAGCAGCCTAGACTGGACCCGGATGGAGAAGTCCCGCGATGGCCGCAAGACCCAGACGCGCTACGCGCCCCCGGAGAGCCCGGGGCGCGCGAAGCAGCGCGCATTCGCGCTCGCCGCCGCGTCCGAGCCGACCGAGCTCGAAGAGCTGCGCGAGCTCCTGCGCACGGCGGGCGTCGCCACCGTCGGCCAGGTCGTCCAGGTGCGCGACAAGCCGCACGCGAACCTCTACCTCGGCCCGGGCAAGGTCGAGGAGCTCAAGCCGCTGCTGAAGGCCGCGGACGCCAACCTCGTGGTCGCCGACGACGAGCTCACGCCGCGTCAGCAGCGCAACCTCGAGGCGGCGCTCGACCTGCCGGTGCTCGACCGCACCGCCGTGATCCTCGACATCTTCGCCGGCCACGCCCACTCGGCCGAGGGCAAGCTCCAGGTCGAGCTCGCCCAGCTCGAGTACAACATGGCCCGCATGCGCGGCCTGTGGACGCACCTCGAGCGTCTCGGCGCCGGCCGCGGCGTGGGCGGCATCGGCACCCGGGGCCCGGGCGAGTCCCAGATCGAGACCGACCGCCGGCTGGCCCGCGATCGCATCACCGCGCTGCGCCGCCGGCTCGACCACGTGCGCTCCAACCGCGCCGTCCAGCGGGCCGAGCGCGAGCGCGCGCACCTGCCGTCGGTGGCGCTGGCCGGCTACACGAACGCCGGCAAGTCGACGCTGCTGAACAAGCTCACCGGGTCGGAGGTAGGCGTCCGCGACCGCCTGTTCCACACGCTCGACCCGACGACGCGCACGCTGCGCCTCCAGGGCCGCACCTACCTGCTGACCGACACCGTCGGCTTCATCCAGAAGCTGCCGCACCAGCTCGTCGACGCCTTCGCCGCGACGCTGGAGGAGACCAAGCGGGCCGACCTCCTGCTCCACGTGGTCGACGCCAGCGGCCCCGAGGAGGAGCTGCTGGCCATGACCCGCGCGGTCGACGACGTGCTCGACGAGATCGGGGTCGGCGACCAGCCGCGCATCCTCGTGCTCAACAAGGCCGACAAGCTCGACGACGAGCGCCGCCGCGAGCTCGCCTTCCGCCATCCCGACGCCTCGCTGGTCAGCGCCGTCACCGGCGAGGGGCTGCCCGAGCTCGAGGAGCGGATCGCCGATGAGTTCGAGCGCCAGATGCGCGACGTGGAGCTGCTCGTGCCGTTCTCCGAGGGCGGGACGCTGTCCGAGCTGCACGACGTGGCCGGCGACCTCGAGCGCACCGACACCCCCGAGGGCGTGCACATCCAGGCGCGCCTGCCCGCCGTGGTGGCGGAGCGCTTCGACCGCTACGCGGTCAACGGCTCGCCCTAAGGCCTATGGAACATCGCCCACCAAGGCACGCAGCCGGCCCCGCTGCGGCGGGGCCGGCCCGCGTGACCACGAGCGGCGCGCCGTGAACGTCCTCGCCCTCTACGACGTCCACGGCAACCTCGACGCGCTCGAGGCGGTGCTGGCCGACCCGCAGGCGGCGGACCCCGACGCGGTCGTGGTCGGCGGCGACATCGTGCCCGGCCCGTTCGCGCGCGAGGTGTACGACCGCCTCAGCGGGCTCACGACCACCGGTGCACTGGATCCGCGGGAACGGCGAGCGCGAGCTGGCCGCCGCCGAGCCGGACGACGAGTGGGCGCGCGGGCTCGCGGAGCTGCCGCTCACGCTCGAGCTCGACGGCGTCCTCTACTGCCATGGCAGCCCGCGGCGCGACGACGAGATCCTCACCCGCCTCAGCCCGCCCGAGCGCTGGGCTGACGCGCTGGCCGGCGTGCAGGCTCGGCTCGTGGTCGGCGGCCACACGCACCAGCAGGACGACCGCACCGTCGGTCACATCCGGTTCGTCAACGCCGGCAGCGTCGGCCTGCCCTACGAGGGCGACGGCGCCGCGCGCTGGCTCTGGGTGGCCGACGGCGAGCCCGATCTCCGCTTCACCGACTACGACGCCCCGGTCGCCGGCCACCGGATGCTGGCCGCCGGCTGGCCCGACGAGGAGTCGGTCCGTGCCGCGCTCATCGACCCCGTGGAGCCGATCGTCGTGACGCGGATCTTCGAGGGCCGCGCGGCCTAGTCCCGGCCCGAGGAGCCGAACCCGTTCTCGCCGCGGTCGTCGCCCGACGGCGGCAGCTCGTCGACCACGCAGGCCTCGGGGGTCACGAAGGGCACGAGCACGAGCTGGGCGATGCGGTCGCCGGCGGCGGCCTCGAAGCGCGCGTCGCCGAGGTTGACCAGTACGACGCGGATCTCGCCGCGGTAGTTCGGGTCGATCAGTCCCGGGCCGTTGACGATCGAGATCCCGTGCGAGGCGGCCAGGCCGGAGCGCGGCGTGACGAGCCCGGCGACCCCCGGCGGCAGCGCGACCGCCACGCCCGTCGGCACCGTCACCCGCTCGCCCGGCCAGAGCGAGAACCCCTCGGCGGTCCGCAGGTCGTACCCCGCGTCGCCGGGCCGGGTGCGGGCGGGCGGCCGGGCGTCGGGGCGCAGCAGGCGGACATGGAGCTGGTCGACGGCGGTCACGAGAGCCATGGCCGGCGAACCTAGCGGCCGGCCCGGCGGACAAGCTCACGGCAGGCCGCAGTTTGCGGGGGGCGCCGCCCCTGAGGCGGCGCCCCCCGACCATCAGAGGGTGCGCTTGTTCAGCAGGCGGTTCGGCGTCCCGCTCGGGTTCGAGCGGATCACGCCGGATGTCGCGTTGCCGGTGATCCAGCTCGCGACCGTCGTGGACGGCGCGTCACCGAACGTGGACTTGTAGAGCGCGCCGACGCCGGCCACGTGCGGGCTGGCCATCGACGTGCCGCTGATCGTCCGCGTGCCCGTGCCGAGCCAGACCGACTTGATCGCCACGCCCGGCGCGTAGGCGTCGACGCACGAGCCCCAGTTCGAGAACGACGCCTTGAAGTCGCTCCGGTCGGACGCGGCGGTCGAGTACGCCCCCGACGCCGACGCGGGGGAGAAGTTGCACGCGTTCTGGTTCGAGTTGCCGGCCGCGACCGCGACGAAGACGCCGGACCCGGCCAGGTTGTTCGTCGCGCTGTTCATCGACGACGAGAACCCGCCGCCGAGCGACATGTTCGCCACCGCCGGCTTGACCGCGTTGCGCCGCACCCAGTCGAGCGCCGCGATGATGCCCGACGTCGAGCCCGAGCCCGAGCAGTTGAGCACGCGCACGCCGCGCAGCTGGACCGACTTGGCGACGCCCCAGGTCGTGTGCCCGATGGTGCCGGCCACGTGCGTGCCGTGGCCATGGCAGTCGTTGCCGTTGCCGCCGAAGGCGTCATAGACGTTGACCGCGCGCCCGCCGAACGGCGCGGTGTTGATGCCGGTGTCGATCACGTACGCCGTCACCCCCGTCCCCGAGCGGGTGTAGCTGTACGTCCGCGACAGCGGCAGGTTCGTCTGGTCGATGCGATCGAGGCCCCACGGGTCGCCGTTGGCGTCCATGGTCTGCGTCGCGTCGGCCGTGACGACGCGGTCGGGCTCCACGTACGCGACTCGCGAGCTGGCGCGCAGCGCCCGCACCTGCGCCTCGTCGAGCGAGGCGACGAACCCGTTGACCACCGGCAGCAGCTGCCGGTCGCGCGCGTTCTGCCAGCGCGCCACGGCGGCCGGGTCGCGGCCCTCCTGGGCCACGACGATGTACCTCCCCGCGATCACGTCCCCCGCCGCGCCCTCCTGGGCGAGGGCCGGCGCGCTCGCGGTCAGCGCGCCGAAGAAGACGAAGAGGACGACTGAGCTTCGCCGCACGGGCGATCCTCCCTATACCCCGCCGGGCCCTGCGCCGCGGCGTACCGCGCCGCAGGGTACCCGGAGATGATTGGTGAAGAACGCCTTACCCGCCGATGAGGCCCGTCTCCGTCAGGTACTCCTCGGCGACCGTCGCGGGATCCTTCTTGTCGAGGTCCACGCGAGCGTTGAGCTCCTGCATGTTCTCGTCGGTCAGCTGCTCCTGGATCAGCTCGATCGCCTGGCGCAGCTTGTCGCCGCCGGCGTCCGCCGTCTCCTGCTTCATGACCAGCGTCGAGTTGTACGGCGGGAACATGCCCTGGTCGTCCTCGAGCAGGACCTCGTTCTCGCGCTGGATCTGCGGATCGGTGGTGAACACGATCGAGATGTCGGCGCGGCCGGAGTTGAGGACCTCGTGCCGCTGGTCGATCGCGACGGGCACGAACTTCTTGAACTTCAGGCCGTAGACCTGCTGCAGGCCGAGCAGGCAGTCGAGCCGCTGGCGGCACTCGGGCGAGCCGTAGAGCACGAGCTTCTCCGACTTGCCGTCGAGGTCGGAGATCGTCTTCAGGCCGAGGTCCTCGGCGGTCGCCTGCGTGACGGCGACCTCGTTGGAGGACGTGAAGGGCGTCGGCGGGAAGGCCACCAGGCCGTCGGCCTCGAAGCCGTCGCGCGCCTCCTCGTAGGCCGCCTGCGGGTCCTTGGGCAGCTCGTCGGCGGACTTGCCGAAGAAGGAGAGCAGCGCGGTGCCGGTGTACTCCGGGTACGCGGTGATCTCGTCGGCCTTCAGCGCGGCCAGGGCGGTCTTCTCGTCGCCCAGGTTGAGGTCCTTGTGGATCGAGAAGCCGGCGGCCTTCAGGCCCTGGGCGTAGATCTCGCCGAGCACCTTCTGCTCGGTGAAGTTCTTCGAGCCGATGGTGAGGCTCACCTCGCCGTTGGCCGGGTCGCTCTCCAGCTTGCCGCCGGAGCTCGACTCGGTGGCCGGGGTCGCGGCGGGCTCTTCCTCCTCTTCGTCGCCGCAGCCGGCGACGACGACCGCGGAGAGGGCGAGCAGGAGGAGCACGAGTATGAGTCGTAGGGGCTTCATGGGGCTGTCTGGAGCCTCCTCTTGAGGGTTCCGAGGCGTGAGACGCCTCCTCTTTCGAGCTTCACGCCGGTGGGCGTGACCGCGCGCTGCACGGCCGACAGGCCCAGCTCGGCGAGGACGGCGAGCGCGGCGACGACGATCGACGCCCCGATCTGCCCGGCCCGCCCGTGGACGGTGCCGGAGATGATCGGGTCGCCGAGCGTGAGGACGCCCACCAGCGGCGCGATGGTGGCGGTGGCGAGGACGTTGACGGTCGAGGTCCGGATGCCGCCGAAGATCAGCGGCAGGGCGAGCGGCAGCTCCACGGAGCGCACCAGCTGGACGCCCGACATGCCCATGCCGCGGGCGGCGTCGACGGTGTCGTGGCTCACCTGCCGCACGCCGACGTAGGTGTTGGTGAGGATCGGCGGGATCGCGAGCAGGGCGAGCGCGACGGTGACGTTCCAGAACTCCGGCGTGGCCGGGAAGAACGCCACGAAGAACGCGATCAGCGCCAGGCTCGGGACGGCGCGGCCGACGTTGGAGATCGAGATCGTCGCGAAGGCGCCGCGCCCGGTGTGCCCGAGCCACAGCCCGAGCGGGAGCGCCACCGCGATCGCCATCGCCATCGCCAGGGCCGTCACCTCGAGGTGCGTGGCGACCAGGCCCCACAGCTCGCTGCCGCCGACGCGCGAGCCGCCCGCCGCCGACTCGCGCGAATGCAGGATGTAGTCGAACGCGTCGCCGAACTCGCCCATCAGATCGCCCTCATCCACGGCGTGAGCGCCTTCTGGAGCGCCAGGATCAGCAGGTCCAGCACGACCGCCAGCAGGATCGTCAGCCCACCCGCCACGAGGACGTTGGAGCGGAAGTTGAGCTGATCGAAGAGCGTCTCGCCGAGGCCGCCGGCGCCGGCCAGGAAGGCGAGCGCGGCCAGGCCGACGGTGGTGGTGACGGCGATCCGCAGCCCGGCCATGATCTCCGGCAGCGCGAGCGGCATCTCGACCCGCCACAGCAGCTGGCGCGGCGTGAGGCCCATGCCGCGGCCGGCGTCGCGCGTCTCGGCCGGCACGTTCTCGAAGCCGGCCATGAAGTTGCGGAAGAGGATCAGCAGCGTGTAGGCGACGAGCGCGATGATCGCCGTCGTGTTGCCGCGGCCCGTGAACGGCAGCAGCAGGAAGAAGACGGCGACGCTCGGCAGCGTGTAGAGGATCCCCGTGACCTGCACGATCGGGCCGACGAGCCAGCGCCGGCGGTGGGCGAGCAGGGCCAGCGCGAAGGCGATGGCGAAGCCGATCGCCACCGAGACGATCGTGAGGTACACGTGCTCCCAGAACGGCGGCACGTAGCGGTCGAAGTTGTCGGCGATCCAGTCGGGGCAGACACCGTTGTCGGCCACGCAGTCCGCTCCGGTGCGGTCGCGCCGCTCGAGCTGGGCGAAGATCATGCGTCCTCCGCGATCGCCCGCGAGAGCAGCTCGATCGACAGGACGCCGACCACCTCGCCGTCCGCGACCACCGGCGCGTACTGCGCCTCGTGGGCCAGCATGTCGCTGAGCGCGTCGCGCAGCACGGCGTCAAGCGCGATCGCGGGACCGCCGGCGTCGTCGCGCGGCGGGAGCAGGTCGAGGTCGCGCACGCGCTGGAGCGAGAGCCGCTTGAGCGCGCGGTCGGCGCCGACGAAGTCCTCCACGAACGCGTTCGCCGGGTGCATGAGCAGCTCGGCGGGCCGCGCGTACTGGGCGAGCCGGCCGCCCTGCTGCATGATCGCGATGCGGTCGCCCATCTTGATCGCCTCGTCGATGTCGTGGGTGACGAAGACGACGGTCTTGCGGATCTCGGCCTGCAGGCGCAGGAACTCGTTCTGCAGCCGCTCGCGGTTGATCGGGTCGATCGCCCCGAACGGCTCGTCCATCAGCATCACCGGCGGGTCGGCGGCGAGCGCGCGGGCGACGCCGACGCGCTGGCGCTGGCCGCCGGACAGCTGCGCCGGGTAGCGGCGGCCGAGCGCGCGCTCGAGCCCGATGAGGTCGAGCAGCTCGTCGACGCGCGCGGTGGTGCGGCGGCGGTCCCAGCCCAGCAGCTTCGGAACGGTGGCGATGTTCTCGGCGATCGTCCGGTGCGGGAAGAGGCCGATCTGCTGGATCACGTAGCCGACGCGGCGGCGCAGCTCGTTCTCGTCGGCCTCGCGCACGCTGCGGCCGCCGACCAGGATGTCGCCGCTCGTGATCTCCGTCATGCGGTTGACCATCCGCATGGCGGTCGTCTTGCCGCAGCCCGACGGCCCGACGAGCACGCAGATCTCGCCGGCCGGCACCTCGAGCGTCAGGTCGTCGACGGCCGGGCGGTCGCTGTTCGGGTAGCGCTTGGTGGCCCCCCGGAACTCCAGCGAGGCCGCCTGATGGGACGCCGACGGCCCCTCGGTCTGGGCGGTGTTGGGAATGGTCACGAGGAAGCTCCGCGAAGAGCGGCCAGAGATCCTACCGGTCAGATACCGGCGGCCCGGCGGGCGGCGGCGTGTGCGGCGGCCTCGAGCGTGTCGTCCAGCGGCTGCAGATCGACGCCCAGGGCGGTGGCGGTCAGCCAGTCCGCGAAGTGGGCGTTCTTGGGGAGCAGCGGACCGTGGAGATAGGTACCGACCACCGTGCCGTGCGGGCCGCCGCGCACGCCTTCGTAGCCCGACCGGCCGTCGTTGCCGTAGCCCTTGAGGACACGCCCGAGAGGGCGTGCGCCGGGACCCAGCCGCGTGCGGCCGGCATGGTTCTCGAAGCCGGCAAGTATCAGAGGGTCGATGCGCACGTCAGGTGATGCCGTCCGGGGGGTCCCCGGGCGGCGGAGCCCCCCGGGTGTGAGCTCGATCGCCACGTTGCCGATCAGCCGCGGGCCGTCCTCGCGCACGGTCTCGAGGTCCACGAGCCCGACCCCGGGCAGCCGCTCGCCGTCCATCGCGTAGCCGTGGCCGAGCAGCTGGTAGCCGCCGCAGACGGCGAAGACGACGGCGCCGCGCGCGGCGGCGGCGTGCAGGGCCTCGCGCTTGGTCTCGACCATGTCGCGGGCGCACAGGGCCTGGTCGCGGTCCTGGCCGCCGCCGATGTAGAGCAGGTCGTGGGCGTCGGGGTCGAGCGGCTCGCCGAGCCCGATGCCGCGCAGCTCGAAGCCGATCCCCCGCCAGGCGCAGCGGCGCTCGAGCAACAGCAGGTTGCCGCGGTCGGCGTAGATGTTGAGCAGGTCGGGGTAGAGCGCGCCGACGCGCAGGGTCCGCTCAATGACGCGCTCAGCCACGCAGGACCACCACCTGGGAGCCGACGTGTTCGGGCGTGGGGGCGATGTGCAGGGTGGCATGGCGGTGCAGCCCTGCCGCCTCGCCCTCCTCGATCAGCCCCTCGGCGGTCACGGGCGCGAGCACGATCGTGTTCGGCTCGGTCGCGCGCTCGCCGGCCGGCCCGATCGTGTGGCGCAGGCGCTCGATCCGCATGCCGTCGGGCACTTCGCGGACGGCCGTGGGCTGGGAGAGGAAGCGCCAGCCGTCGACCTCGGAGACGTCCGGCGGCGGGAGCTCGATCTCGGCCTCGAACGGCTCGAGCTGCTCGGCGATGGCCATCGCCACCAGGCCGCCGGGGGCGACCGCGCGCCGCGCGGAGGAGAAGAAGCCGCGCCGCTCGGGCAGCAGCTGGATCGTCTGCATGGGCACGGCGACGAACGTGAAGGTCGTCCCGGGGTCGAAGTCCGTCGCGTCGGCCACCAGCGTGCGGATCGGCAGGTCGGCGGCACGCCTCTGCAGCTCGTCGAGCAGGTCGGCCTCGATGTCGAGCGCGGTCACCTCGTGGCCCTCGCGCGCCAGGTCGATCGCCACGCGGCCGGTCCCGGCGCCGACGTCGAGCACCGGCCCGCCGGCCTCGCGCGCCAGGTGGCGCCACAGCGGCAGGTCGGCCTCGTAGGCGCCGCACTCGACGTCGTGCCAGATGACCTTGGCGTTCACCGCCAGTACTCCTTCTGGCCGCGACTAGCGAGCACGTCCTTGAGCTCGAGCAGGGCGGTGTAGGTGGGCAGGGCGTAGAGCGGGCCGTCGCCGCTCGCCAGCGCGCGGTCGAGCCCCCGCTGGAGGTCGTCGACGACCTCCAGCCTGGCGGCGTCGACGCCCGCGTACTTGAGCCGCAGCGCCAGTTCGGCGGCGCGCGTGCCGGAGCAGGTCAGGCGGCGCACGTGGGGGGCGATGATCTCCCAGTCGGCGTCCCACACCCAGGAGACGTCGCGGCCGTCGGCGGTGCGATCGTTGAGCACGCCGAAGAGGTCGAGCTCGGCGCCCTCGAGCGCGAGCGTGCGCAGGACCTCGTTGGCGCCGGCCGGGTTCTTGATCAGCAGGATCGACGTCCGGCGGCCGGCGATCTCGACGGTCTCCGCGCGGCCGAAGGCGGGCTCGACCGCGGTCAGCCCGGCGGCGACCTCGTCGAGCGGCACGCCGAGCCGCAGGCAGATGGCGGCGGCGCCGAGCGCGTTGTAGACGTTGTAGAGCCCTGGCAGCGGCAGCTCGATCCGGCGCTCCCCCTCGGGCGCGGTGAGCGTGAAGGCGGCGGAGCGGATCCCCCGCAGCTCGACGCCGGTGCCGCAGACCTGGGGGGCGGGACGGCGGGCGCCGCAGCTCGGGCAGTGGTAGTGGCCGAGGTGGGCCAGGTACGCGGCCTCGTACACGTAGGCGTGGCCGCAACGGCGGCAGTGCTTGGAGTCGGAGGCGTGCTGGAGCTCGGGGAGCGCCAGCGCGTCGTCGTCGACGCCGAAGTAGAGCGCGTCGCGGGCCCGGCCCAGGTCGGCGACCAGCGGGTCGTCGGCGTTGAGGACGAGCGCGGTGGCGGGGGGAAGGCCGGCCACGATCGCGGCCCAGCGGTCGGCGATGATCTCGAGCTCGCCGTAGCGGTCGAGCTGGTCGCGGAACAGGTTGGCGAGCAGCATCGCCCGCGGCTCGAGCTCGGCGGCCACCGGGCCGAGCCAGAACTCGTCGACCTCGAACAGGCCCATGTCGCCGCGGGCGGACGCGAGCGCGGTCGCCACGCCGCCCGCCATGTTCGCTCCGGCGCGGTTGTGCACGAGCCGGGTGCCGCCGCGTTGCATGATCGCCGCGACCATGGCGGCGGTGGTCGTCTTGCCGTTGGTGGCGGAGATGACGACGCTGCCGCGGGGGAGGCGGGAGCCGAGCCTGGCGATGGCGTGCGGCTCGGCGCGCATCAGCACCTTGCCGGGCAGCGAGGTGCCGCCCCGGCCGGCGAGCCGCGCCGCGGTGCCGGTGGCGCGGGCGGCCAGCAGCCCGGCCTGCAGCCTCACGGGGCGATCACCCGCAGCGCCTGGCGCGCCACCGTGACGGTGGCGGGCAGGTCGGCGATCGGGTCGCCGTCGGCGTAGGCGGTGAACGGGCGGTCGGCGTGGAAGGTGATCTCGCGGCCCTGCATCAGCTCGAACCCCGGCTTGCCGACGTGCTCGCCCTTGAACACGCGGTTGAGCCCGCGCAGGTAGTCGCGCTTCGGCTGGGCGGTGGTGAACGCGACGTCGAGCAGGCCGTCGTCGAGCTTCGCGTCCGGCACCAGCCACATGCCGCCGCCGAACACGCCCGAGTTGGCGACGGCGACCGCGTAGCCCTCGAACTCGTGCTCGGTGCCGTCGACCGTGACATGCCAGCGGGCGGGCTTCCAGCGGGCAAGGGCTCTGAGCGCGCCGTAGAGGTAGACCATCGTGCCGAGCGGGAGGCGCGTGGTGTTCGCGATCTCGTTGACGTCGGAGTCGAAGCCGGCGCTGACGATGCCGACGAACACGCGCCCGCCGGCGCGCGCGACGTCGATCCGGCGCTCGCGGCCGGCGGCGATCAGGTCGACGGCCTTGACGGGGTCGTGGCCGATGCCCAGCTTGCGCGCGAGGTCGTTGCCGCGGCCGCCCGGCAGCACCGCCATCGCGCAGTCGCTGTCGCACAGCTCGCCCGCCACGGCGCCGGCCAGGCCGTCGCCGCCCATCGAGGCCGCCAGCTCCCCGCTCTCGCGCGCGGCCCGGGCGAGCTCGCGGGCGTGCTCGATCGACGTCGTCCGGTCGACGCGGAAGGCGATGCCGTGCGAGCGCAGCGCGGCCTCGACGTCGGGCAGCAGCTCGGCGGCGCGGCCGGCGCCCGCGGACGGGTTGACGATCAGGCGGACGGGGCGGTCCATGCGGCCGGTCAGGCTAGATGATCCAGGGCCGCGTGCCGGGGCAGGTGAACGTCAACTGCGGCTGGGGTTGTCCATGGGTCCATATCACCCATCGACCGCCCCGCCGGGGTCGTCCATGCACGCATGGCGTGCACAAGACCGTCCCACGGTAGATCGACGGCGCCGGCTCCCTCGCTGCCCTACCCGGCCGCAGTTGACGTTCCCAGGACCAAAGCGGCCAACGAGTCGGCGACATGCGTCGGCCGCGGGTCGGCCGCGTCGGCCTGCTCGCGCGTCGTCCCGCCCGTGAGCACGAGCGCGGAGTCGAGGCCCGCGCGGCGGGCGCCGGCCACATCGACGTCGAGCAGGTCGCCGACGGCGAGCATCCGGCCGGGGCCGAGCCGGTCGCGCGCCGCCTCGTACATGGCGGGCTCGGGCTTGCCGACCACGAGGTGCGCGCGGCGGCCGGCGGCGGTCTCGATCGCCGCCAGGACGGCGCCGGTGCCCGGCCACGGGCCGTCCGGCATCGGGAAGCTGGCGTCGCGCGTGGCGCCGATCAGCTCGGCGCCGCGCGAGACCGCCTGGGCGGCGATCCGCAGCTCGTCGTAGCCGAGCTCGTCGTGGGCGCCGACCACGACCACGTCGGCGCGCGTGGCGAACGGCGTGCGGTTGAAGATCCGCAGCCCGGCCTCGGCGACGTGGTCCACCAGCGCCTGCGAGCCGACGACGAACGCCGAGGCGTGCCCGCGGCCCGCGAGCTGGTACTGGAGCGCCGCGCCGACGGTCACCACCTCGGCCAGCGAGGCCTGGAAGCCCAGCCGCCACAGCTTGCGCACGAAGTCCTCCGGTGCGTGACGGACGTCGTTGGTGAGGAACAGCACCTTGGCGCCCGCCTCGCGCAGCGCGGCGACCGCGTCCACCGCGCCCGCGCACGCGTCCTCGCCCACCCACAGGCAGCCGTCGAGGTCGAGCAGGACGTGGTCGTACGGCCGGATCGGTGGAGAGAGGCGCACGGTGCGTGTCTATCATCGCCGCCCATGCTCCGGCTGATCGCGCTGCTGCTGTCGCTGTCGTTGCTCGTCGCCGCATGCGGCGAGGACGACTCCTCCGAGCAGTCCGCTTCGACGCCCGCGGCGACCGAGGAGGCCGCGCCGGCCGGCTGCGAGGCGGCCGAGGAGCCGCCCCCCAAGGGCGAGGGGAAGCTCGACAAGCCGACGGGGAAGCTCGACGCCGCCAAGAGCTACGTCGCCACCGTCTCGACCAACTGCGGCGACTTCGAGATCACGCTCGACGCAAAGCGCGCTCCCAAGACCGCCGCCTCGTTCAAGGCCCTGGCGGACGACGGGTTCTACGACGAGCTGATCTTCCACCGCATCGTGCCCGGCTTCGTGATCCAGGGCGGCGACCCGAAGGGCGACGGCACCGGCGGCCCCGGCTACTCCGTGGTCGAGGCGCCGCCGCAGGACCTCGTGTACGCCAAGGGGGTAGTGGCGATGGCGAAGGCCGGAGCCGAGCCGCCCGGCGCCTCGGGCAGCCAGTTCTTCGTCGTGACCGCCGAGGACGCGCAGCTCCCGCCGGACTACGCGCTCCTCGGCAAGGTCACGGCCGGTCAGGACGTGGTCGACACGATCGGCGTGGCCGAGACCGACGGGACGGAGAAGCCCGTCGACCCGATCGTGATCTCGTCGGTCAAGGTCGCCGTCAGCGGCTGACCCGCACCGTCTTCTTGAGCGTGGTGGCGGCGCCGTCGGCCAGCGTCACGGTCACGCGGGCCTGAACCTTCCCGGCCGTCGCCTTCAAGGTGATCTTCACCGTGCCGGCGGCGCCGCGGGTGATCCGCTTGGCCGCGATCGTCCGGCCGCCGCGCACCAGCTTGGCCTGGACGATGCACGCGGTGGCGCACGGCACCGAGAGGGTGACCTTGCGCCTCGCCGTCCGCACCTTCAGCGTCGGCTTCACGGCGGCGCCGGCGTTCGCCGGGCCCCAATCGGGCTCGCTCCCACCGGGGATGACGAGCGACGGCTGGACGGTGCAGTCGAGCGCGCTGGGCTTGATCCAGACGCCGTCCGGCTCGCCCCACGCCAGCGACTGGCCGTCCGGCGCCCACGTCGGCCCGTGCAGGCCCTCCAGCTTGCCGGTGGCGCACTGCATGGTCGGCAGCGCGGGCGGGGCGCCGTTGGTCGTGTACCACATGATGTGGGTGTCGCTGCCGTAGTTGCGGACGAGCGCGAGCTTGTCGCCCTGCGCGGTCAGCTCGCCGTCGCCGAGGTCGGTCGAGTCCATCTGGCCGACGATCTCGTAGTCGTCGAACCAGTGGACGTCCTCGGCCGCGCCGAGGTCGTGCGTATTGACCTGGTGCAGGTAGCCGCCGAACACGAGCGTGCGGCCGTTGCCCACCCAGCTCGGGTTGCTGAGGTAGAGGTTGCCGGGGAGCGGGCTGCCGGTGCTCGTGACGTAGCCGGTCGCCGCGCGGGCTCCACACGACGCGCCGACCGGGCAGGACGCGTTCACGAGCGTGTAGGCGATCTTGGTGCCGTCGGGCGAGATGGCGACGTCCACCGGCGTGCCGTCCATCGTGTGGCTGACCGAGTTGGTCAGCGCCGGCGGGTCGAGCTCCCGGATCCGGGAGCCGTCGCGCCTGATGAGGCGGATGCTGTCGAGGTACGACGCGGCGACGGTGCCGTCGTCGGCCTGCGACGGCGAGCGGTACGGGTGGTCGGCCGTCCCGTCGCGCGTGAGCTGCCGCTGGTTGGAGCCGTCGGGCGAGGCGGCCCAGACGTTGGCGTCCTTGACGAACACGATCGAGTCGGCGTGCGCGGCGGCGGGCAGGAGCAGCACCGCGGCGACCGCCAGGAGGATTCTGAGGGGCATGGCGGGCATCCTCCGTCGGCGGCCGCGGGTGTCGCATCGGGGGTTTGCCTAAAGCCTGGAGCCACCGATCCCCGCGGCGCCTCGCCACCGTGGCCGTTCGCCAGAGACGATCGGCCGCGACCCAAGTGGCCCACCACGAGGATGCGCGGCCGATCGTCTCTGACTCGGCCCACGGCGCCGAGTCATCCACGGATCATCGGCGGATCCAGGCTAACGCAGCGCGCCCTCGAGCTCGAGCAGCGCGCGCTTGCGGGCCGGCCCGCCGCCGTAGTTCCCGATCCCGCCGCCCGCCGGCACGACGCGGTGGCAGGGCACGACGATCGGGACCGGGTTCCGCGCGCAGGCGGTCGCGGCGGCCCGGTGGGCGCGGGGGTTGCCGGCGCGGTCGGCGAGCGCTCCGTAGGTGACGACCTGGCCGCGCGCCACCGAGTCGTGGAGCGTCTCCAGCACGGCGCGACGGAACGGGGCGGCCACCAGCGAGAGGTCGACGGGCACGGTCACTGTGCCCTCGCCCGCGAAGTACGCCTCCAGCGCCTCCCGCGTGCCGGCGAGCTCGCCGTCGGAGGCGACGATCCGCGGGCCGAGACGGGCGGCGACCTCGGCGAGCACGCGATCCTCGGGCTCCTCCTCGAAGCCGACCCGGATGACGCCCGAGGCGCCCTCCACCACGAGCAGCCGGCCGAGGGGGGTGGAGACGCGGGTGAAGACGGCGTCGGCGAGCCCCTCGCGCACCGCGGCGGCGGCGACGGACTCGAGCAGGGTGTCGGGGAGCGGGGTCATGCGGCGGCTCTCTCTCGCAGGGTGCGGACGGCGGTGGACACGCGCTGGCGGGCGGCGACCGCCGAGATGCCGAGGCGGTCGGCGATGCCCTCGTAGTCGAGGTCGTCGACGAAGCGCAGCCGCAGGGCGGCCTGCGCGCCGTCCGGCAGCGGCGCGATCAGCGCCTCGAAGGCGCCCTCGTCGTAGGTGTCGTGGGTGGCCACCGCCGGCACGTCGCCGGTCGGCAGCTCGCGCCGGCGGGCGCGGTGGAGGTCGAGGGCGGCGGTGGTGGTGACCCGGTACAGCCACGCGCGCAGGTGGTCGGCGTGCCGCAGCCGCGGATAGGCGCGCAACGCGCGCAGGAGGGCGTCCTGGAGCACGTCCTCGGCGTGCTCGTCGCCGGCCATGCGGCGGGCATGGGCCAGCAGCTCGTCGCCGTGGCGCTCGACGAGGATCCAGAACGGGGGGAGGATCACATCACTGGAACGTGGCATGCGCGCGGGACGTGAGGGTAAGCCCGGAGCATGGGCCGCATCGTCGTCGGGACCTCGAGCTGGGCGGATCCGGGCTTCGTCGAGGAGTGGTATCCGGAGGACCTGCCGGCGCGCGAGCGGCTGGCCTGGTACGCCGAGCGCTTCGAGGCGGTCGAGGTCAACTCCACCTTCTACGCCGTCCCCGCCGCCTCGACCGTGCGGCGCTGGGCCGACGAGACCCCGGACGGCTTCACCTTCGACGTCAAGCTTCACCGGCTGCTCTCGCGGCACGCGGCCGACCTGAAGTCGCTGCCAGAGGCGCTGCGCAAGCCTGCCAAGACGACGCCGAAGGGCCGCGTCAAGCTCGACGGCAAGCTGCAGGATGCCCTCGTCGATGCCGTGCTCGAGTCCGTCGAGCCACTCGACGACGCCGGCAAGCTCTCCAGCTTCCTGCTCCAGCTCTCACCCGGCTTCCAGCCCCGCACCAACGACCTCGACGAGCTCGCCCCGCTGGTCGAGCGCCTCGCGCCGCACCCGCTGGCGATCGAGCTCCGCCGCAGCTCGTGGCTGCGCGGCGACCGCGCCGAGCAGACGCTGGCCTGGATGGAGGAGCACGGCGCCGTCTGGGTCTGCACCGACATGCCGGACGCCGACCACCTGACGATCATGCCGCCGCTCGACGCCGTCACCACCCCGCAGCTCGCCTACTTCCGCGCCCACGGCCGCAACGCCGAGGGCTACATCAAGGGCCGCTCGGTCGCCGAGCGCTTCGCGTACCGCTACAGCGACGAGGAGCTGGAGGAGATCGGCGCCCGCGCGCACGAGCTGGCCGAGGAAGCCGACGAAGTCCGCCTCATGTTCAACAACAACCGCGGCAGCGACGCGCCGGTCGCCGCCGAGCGGATGCGCGAGTTGCTCGGCGCCAGGATCGGCTGACTGGAGGGAATGCCTGAGCGCCGAGCGCTACACGCGCTGAAGCGCTGACCTTCGGCTAGCGCGGGCGGCGCCCGCCGAGCAGGTCGGCCCGCTGCTCGGCGGCGCGCTCGCGCGCTCGCTTCTGGCGCCGCCTGCCGATGATCGCCATCACGCCGAGCACGACGGCGACGAGCAGGAAGCCCCAGAACACCGAGACGCCGGCGCCGATGCCGCCGAACGGCAGCGAGACGAGCTGGACGATGGCCCAGCCGAGCGCGAGCAGGACGACGACGATCGCGATGACGAGCAGGATGCCGCCGACGCGCCGGAAGATGCTCGAGCCCGGGGGCGGGGCGATCAGGCCCATCAGCTGGAGGGCGAGCAGCTGGCGCCGCGAGGGCGGCGTCTGGCCGAGCTTCTCGGCCGCCACCTTGAGGTCGCCGGCCCGGCGCTCGGCGAGGGCGAGCGAGGCCTCGGCCATGCGGCGCAGCTGGAGGCGCTCCTGCGGGCGGGCGGCGGCGATCGCGGCCTTGAAGTGCTCGCGCGAGCGCTTGGCGTCCATCCGCTCGGCCGCGCGGGCGCCGAGGATGGCCTGGGCGGCGGCGCGGAACCGGGTCTCGGCCTCGAGCTCCTCGTCGCTGCGCCCTTCGAGCCGCTGCATGGCGGCGAGGGCGCCCTTCTGCTCCATCTTGATCTGACGCTGCTTGGGCGGCATGGCTGTCTGGGAGTCTACGACCGCCGGCGAAAGCCCGTGGGCTCGGGATCGGGCGTGAGCGGGCTCTCCGGCAAGCCGGGCTCGGGCTCCAGGGCGTCGTACCCGGCCGGCGCGATGTCGTTGGGCGCGTCGGCGTGGAAGAGCGCGGCGAGGTACTGGATCTGGCCGCGCCCGGGTCCGAGCTCGTACTGGCCGCCGCCGTAGGCGCCCATCCCGCGCTCGGAGCAGAAGTCGTAGCCCTCGAACAGCGCGCGCACGCTGCCGAACCGCGACGGCTTCAGGTTCACCGTCTTGGGCAGCACCGGCATCGCGAGGATGTCGTCGACGGAGTGGATCGGCGCGTCCCAGGTGATGCGGTCGTTGAACGGCTCCAGAGCGGACCGCGCCTCCTCGGTCTCGAGGTCCGGGTCCTCGAGCCACGCGTCCGGGAACGCCTGCGCGATGCGGCGGTAGAAGTCCGGATCGGTCTCGGTGTCGACGACCGTGCCCTTGTAGGTGCCCTTGAAGTCGATCGAGTCGACGGCGCCGGTCTCGATCAGCCCCTCGATCAGCTCGTCCGTCCAGTCCGGCGTGGCGTCGAGCTTGAAGCGCAGGCCCGGGTAGCGCGAGAGCCGGCTGGTGACCGGCGCGATCGTCGGCGGGTCGCCCATGCGCGAGGAGACCACGAAGGTGACCGGGTCGAGGTCGCGGCCCAGCGCGTCGGCGAGCGAAGTCCCGGCCTGACGCAACGCCAGGTCGAGCGCGGCGCTCTCGAACGCCCAGCGGCGGTAGTTGCGGTAGACGTCGCGGTCGGGCGCGCCGGCCGGGAAGAGGTCGGTCTCCTCCAGGTGCTGGGCGAAGCTGTCGAACGTCCACTCGCCGGCGAGGGGCAGCTGCGGGCCGTGCTCCTGCTGGGCGAGCTGGAGCTCGCCCTCGTACGTGACGTCCTCGCCGACGCCCTCCTCGCCGCCGCCGCGCAGCCGGATCACCGTGGTCTGGCGCTCGAAGCCGCTCGACACGGTCCTCGAGAGACCCTCGAGCGTGTAGTCCTCGATCTTCAGCGGCAGGTCGGCGATGCGCTCGTAGGTGCTCATCGCGTGCAGCCTACGAGACCGCAGAAACCGTACGCGGCCTACTCGCCGTCGCAAGCTCCGGCGAGCGCCTTAGCATCTAGCCTGCCGCCGGAGATGCTCGAGGCGCTCGCGTTCTTCGCGCTGGTCGAGGTCGTCGGGCTGGCGGCACTGCCGCTGTGCGCGCTCGCGTTCGGGCGGCTGCCGGGCGCCGGCCTGGGCTTCTCCAAGCCGCTCGGGCTCCTGCTCCTCACCTGGGCGGTGTGGATGGCGGCCTCGGTCAGCCCGGCGCCCTACGGCACCGTGACGATCCTCGTCGCCGCCGCCCTGCTCGTCCTCGCGGGCGTCCTCATCGCCGCCCGCCAGCGGAGCCTGTCCGCGCGGCTCGCCGACGGCGGCGAGGGCTGGTGGGCGCGCCGGCGCGCGCAGTGGATCGGCGCCCGCGCGCTCCCGCGCGAGGACCCCGCGCGCATCCGCCTCTGGCTCGGCTCGGAGATCGTCTTCGCGGTCGCGTTCGCCGCCAT
Source organism: uncultured Solirubrobacteraceae bacterium (assembly GCA_963844405.1). Taxonomy (GTDB): domain Bacteria; phylum Actinomycetota; class Thermoleophilia; order Solirubrobacterales; family Solirubrobacteraceae; genus DASSUW01. The sequence continues at coordinate 295,834 of CAWJNZ010000004.1, forward strand.
GGCGCTGCTCGTCGCCTACTCGCCCGACGTGTGGGGGACCGAGAAGCCGATGGACATGGCGTTCATCAACGCCGCGAACGCCTCCGACTCGTTCCCGCCGCACGACCCGTGGATGGCCGGCGAGGAGCTCAACTACTACTACCTCGGCCACCTCGCCATGGCGATGGTGGTCAAGGTCGCCGGCGTCGCGCCCGACGAGGGCTACAACCTCGCGCTGGCGCTGCTCGGCGCGCTCGCCGTGACCGCGGTGTTCACGCTCGCCGGCACGCTCTGGGCCGCCGCCCGGCCGCGGCTGGAGGGCGTCCGCGGCGGGCCGGTGCTCGTCGGCGCCACGGCGGCGGTCGTCGCCGTCGTGCTCGGCAACCTGGCCGGCGTGCGCGAGTGGCTCGACGCCGCCGAGCCGCCCGGCGACTACGACTGGTTCGCGCCGTCGCGCGCGATCGAGGGGACGATCAACGAGTTCCCGTGGTTCTCGTTCCTGCTCGGCGACCTCCACGCCCACGTGCTCGCGCTGCCGTTCACCGTCGTCGCGCTCGCCTTCGCGCTGCAGGTGGTGCTCGCCGGCCCGCGCGGGGACGCGGTGCTGCGCGGCGTCGCGGAAGCTCTCGCCGCAGGGCTCGCCGTCGGCGTCCTCTACGCGGTCAACTCGTGGTCGTACCCGCTGGCGGCGGGGCTGTTGGCGGGCGCGGTGCTGATCTGGCTGGGCGACCCCCGCAGCGCCGGCGGCCGCTGGTACGCGCTCACCTGGCTCGGCCTCGTGCTGCTGGCGAGCCTCGTGCTGATGCTGCCGTTCTGGCTGAGCTTCACCCCCGCCGCGGAGGGGATCGCGCTGGTCGAGGAGCGGCACTCCTTCACCCGCTTCATGGGCGACATGGGGCTGCTGTACGGCATCTTCGCCGGGCTGCTGACGGCGGCCTTCGCCTCGCGCGTGCTCGCGACCCGGCGCCCGCTGCGAACGCTCGTGTGGAGCCTGGTGGCGGCGATCTTCGCGGGCTCGCTGCTCGCCGGCGCCGACCTCGCGGGCGTCGTCGCGCTGGCCGCCCTGCTGGCCGTCGCGCTCGGCGCCATGCTCTCGGGCACCCTGCCGGCGGCCGAGCGGTTCCTGTGGCTGCTGATCAGCGGCGGCCTCGCCTGCCTGATAGCGCCCGAGCTCGTCTACGTCCGCGACGCCTTCGACGGCAGCGACCTGTTCCGGATGAACACGGTCTTCAAGCTCGGCTACCAGGCGTGGCTGCTGCTCGCGATCGCCGCCGCCTGCGCGCTGCCGTGGGCGAGCGCGCACCTGCCGCGGCGGGCGTGGCCGCCGTGGGCGGCGCTCGCGGCGGTCCTGCTCCTGCTCGGGCTCGTCTACCCCTACGCCGGCACCTACGCCCGCAAGGCGGGCTTCGCGCGCTCGCCGACGCTCGACGGCCTCGGCTGGCTGCGCACCGGCTCGCCCGGCGACCCGCCGGCGATCGCCTGGCTGCGCGCCAACACCCCCGGCGACGCGGTCGTGCTCGAGGCGGTGGGAGACGACTACTCGGCCTTCGGGCACGCCCGCATCTCGACGTTCACGGGCCGCGCGACCGTCCTCGGCTGGGCGGGCCACGAGGTCCAGTGGGACCACGAGCCGGGCAGCCGCGAGGCCGACGTCCGCACGCTCTACACGACCGAGGACCTCGACGAGGCGCGCGCGCTGATCGCCCGCTACGGGATCCGGTACGTCGTCCACGGGCCGATCGAGCGCACCACGTACGGCGACGCCGGCCTGGCCAAGTGGGAGCAGCTCGGCGAGCGCGTCTTCGAGCGCGACAACACGACGATCTACCGGCTCGACCGCTTGTAGAGCCACTCGGGCATGCCGCCCGTCGGGCTCCACGGCTCGCGCCGCGTGACCCAGCGCCACCAGGCGGCGGGCGAGAAGTCGCGGTAGTCGCGCACCCACCAGACGCGGAACGGGAACTCGCGCGCCTCGTAGCCGGTCAGCTCGGGCGCGAGCCGGTCGTGCGCGGCGTCGGTGAGGATCAGGACGTCGGACTCCGGGGCCGGCGCGGTGCCCGTGCCGAGCTCGACGTAGCCGACGCCGAGGTCGCGGAAGTACCACGCCCACGGGAAGGTGGCGCCCTCGGAGGAGTCGACGGTGATCGTCGTGGGCCCGCGCTCGGCGCGCGCGACGACCTCGTCGGCGACCCGCTTGACCTCCTCGGAGGACTGCGTGGAGACCAGCAGCTCGCGCGGGTCGGCGCGGTGGAGGGCGTTCACCTGGTACGACGCGTACGCCGTGTAGGCGAGGCAGAGCGCGACGGCGACCATGCCCAGCATGCCGTACCAGCGGCGGCGCGTCGCCCAGATCGCCTGCACGCCGACGCCGGCCAGCAGGATCAGCGGGAGCAGCGGGTGCAGGACCAGCCAGGCGAACTTCTCGCCCGCCCACGAGTACACGATCAGCGAGACCACGAAGCCCCAGACGAGGAAGACGCGCAGCAGCGTCGGCCTGCGTAGGGCGACGACGGCGCCGACCGCCCCGAGCAGCAGCACCGGCCACTCCACGCCGGCGAGCACGACGACGTAGAAGTGCCACGCCTCGCCGCCACGGCCGACCTCGTGCTGGCCGAGCCAGTAGTCGAGCCCCGTGTAGAGCCCGCGCACGCCGTCCGGGATGGGTGAGGAACGTGGTGAAGAGCAGCGTGTAGACGCCCACGAACGCGGCCAGCGCCCAGCCCCAGGCGTCGATGCCGACGGCCCGGATCGGCCCCAGCAGCAGCTCGCGGCGGAAGATCAGGACGCCGGCGAAGAACGTGAAGGCGACGAAGCCGGTGATGAAGGTCGTCTCCTTGGTCGCGAAGCTGAGCGCGAGCAGGGCGCCGATCAGCGCCGGCTGGTGGCGGCGCGGCCGCTCGAGGAAGCGGAAGGTGACGACGAGCATCGCGAGCGTGATCGCGGCGATGTAGATGTCCTCGCGGGCGAAGCGCGAGAAGTACAGGTAGGACGGCCCGAAGGCGAGCAGCAGCGCCGCCGTGAAGGCGCCCGCGCGGCCGAGCTGCCCGCGCAGGAGGTAGGGGAGGGGCACCATCAGCGTCCCCATCAGCGCCGGCGCCAGCCGCGCGGTGAAGTCGCTGTCGCCGAACAGCAGGTACATGGCCGCGGTCAGGTAGAAGCGCAGCGGCCCGTGCAGCAGCGGGTTGTACTCGTAGTCGCCCTGTTCGAGGAAGACCCAGGAGAAGTAGGCGTCCTGGCTCTCGTCGTGGTGGAACGGCCGGTCGCCGAGCTCGACCAGCCGCAGGGCGAGCGCGACCAGCGTGAGGACCGCGTACGCCGCCAGCTCGACGCGGGAGCGTCGCTCGGTGACGACCGCCATCAGCCGCGTGCCTCGAGCCGCGCCTGGCGCAGGCGCCCGAGGCCGCCGTAGCGCATGGCGAGCAGCACGAGCCCCACGATCGTGATCGGGACCACGATGATGAAGCGCAGCATCACGATGTAGGCGACGGCCTGCGCGCCGGTCCCGCCGAGCGTCCTGATGCCGAGGATCGCCGCCGCGTCCTGGGTGCCCGCGTACGCCGGCCCGGACGGGACGAGCGAGAAGACCGAGGCGAGGGCGACGATGTAGAGGCCCTCGATCGGGTCCATGCCGAAGCCGACGGCGGCGGCGGCCGACATCCAGACGCCGGCCTCGATCCCCCAGATGACCACCGTCAGGCCGAGCAGCAGCAGCCCGTGGTGGGCGCGGCGCAGGCCGAGGGTGGCGGAGGCGATCGGGGCCAGGAAGCCCATCATCCGCTCGTTGCGGCGGACGGCCAGGTAGGCGGCGAGCGCGGCCACCGCGAGCCCGAGGGCGACGAGCGCGATGATCTCGACGCTGTCGGCGCCGACCTCGCCGAGCAGCCCGTAGCCGACGATCACGAAGATCGCCACCAGCACCGCGATGTCGAGCAGCCGCTCGGCCAGCAGGGTGCCGACCACGGTGCGCTTGGAGGTGCCGGCGCGCGGGGCCATGAGGATCATGCGGATGGCGTCGCCGGCGCGCGCGGGCAGGATGTTGTTGCCCGCGTAGCCGACGCACATCAGCGCGTACGTGTCGGCGCGGTGCGGGGTCGCGCGCTCGTCGACCAGCAGCCGCTGCCAGCGCTCCGCGCGCACCACGGTGGCGAGGCCGTAGAGGATGATGGCGCCGACGAGCGCGGCCAGCTCGGCGCCGGTCGAGGGGAGCTGGGGCGGCTCCTGCTTGGACGCCCACCACACCACGCCGGCCAGCGCGAGCAGCGACACCGCGAGCCCGAGCCAGGACAGGCGCGAGCCGACCCGCCGCCGGTCGGGGGGCGGCGCGCCGGGCACGGACGGGGGCGACGAGGTGGGGGTGGGAGTGCCGATCGCGAAGAGGATGGCACCGCAACCCGCGTACGCCGCCGCTGTTGGTGTCTCCGATGCGCGCCCTCCTGATCGCCACCGCCCTGCTCCTGCTCGCCCCGGCCGGCGCCGCGGCGGCCGACCTCGTCATCGACGGCCGCGGCTGGGGCCACGGCGTCGGCATGTCCCAGTACGGGGCCTACGGCTTCGCCGAGCGCGAGGGCCGCGACCACGCCTTCATCCTCGGCCACTACTACACGGGCAGCGCGCTCGGCACGGCGCCCGCGACGCGCATGCGCGTGCGGCTCAAGCGCGCCCGCGCGCCGCGGATCAGCGGCGCCACGCGAGCGATCTCCGGCGGCCGGCGGATCCGCCTGCGCGAGGACCGCGGCTACCGCTTCCCGGCGCTGGGGGTCGACAAGGTGGCCGTGGTCGACGCGACCACCGGCCGCACCCGCGCCCGCCTGCGCGCGCCCGTCACCGTCACCGGCGGCTCGAGCACCGTGCTCCACGGCCGCGCCGAGAACTTCCTCGGCAACGGCGCCTACCGCGGGCGGATGGTCCTGACCCGCGAGGGCTCCAGCGTGCTGGCGGTCAACCACGTCACGCTCGAGCACTACCTCTACGGCGTCGTCCCGGCCGAGATGCCGGCGAGCTGGCCGGCCGAGGCGCTGCGCGCCCAGGCCGTCGTCGCGCGGTCGTACGCGCTCACCAGCCGCCGCGCGGGCGGCACGTGGGACGTCTACGCCGACGTCCGCTCGCAGGTCTACCGCGGCGTGCTCTCGGAGATCGCGGCCTCGACGGACGCGGTGCGCGCGACGCGCGGGCGCGTGGTGACGGTCGGCGGCCAGGTCGCCCAGACGTTCTTCTTCTCGACGTCGGGCGGACGTACCGCCTCGAACGAGGAGGGCTTCGGCGGCTCCCCGCTGTCGTACCTGCGCTCGGTCGACGACCCGCACGACGACCTGTCGCCGGTCCACACGTGGACGGCGCGCTTCACGCGCCGCGAGGCGCAGCGCAAGCTCGGCTCGATGGTCTCCGGGCGGCTGCTGAGCCTGCGGATCGCGTCGCGAACTGCGTCGGGCCGCGCGGCCACCGTGCTCGTGCGCGGGAGCCGCGGCGACCAGACGGTCTCGGCCGCGTCGGTCCGCACCGCGCTCGGCCTGCGGTCGACCTGGCTCGAGAAGACCAGCGGGCCCTAGGTCGGGCCGGCCTCGCGCGCCCGCGCCGCGGCGGCCGGCGGGCCGGCGGTCCACGGGTCGCCGTGCCCGGGGAGGAGGACGCCCTCGAGGTCGTCGAGCCGGGAGAGGGACTCGATGGCGCGGTCGTTCGACCACGCGAACGCGCCCGGCATGAGCTGCGGGCCCGGGCGGCCCGTGAGCGGGTTGTAGGTGCACAGCGCGTCGCCGGCGAGCAGTGCGCCCTGCTGGGGGAAGTGGAGGACGACGTGCCCGGGGGAGTGGCCGGGCGTGTGGATCGCGCGCGGCCGGCCGGGAACGTCGAGCTCGCCCTCGCCGAAGGTGGAGACCTCGGCGACCTTGGTCGTCTTGAGCCCGCCGGCCCGGGCCGCCGTGATCAGTAGCCGCCACAGGGCGCGGTGGCGCAGGTAGGGCAGGATGCTGCCCTCGCGCGGGTGCGACTTGCCGGTGCGCGCCTGGTCCGCATCCGCGTCGTGGACGTAGACCGGCACCCCCGCCTGCCGCACCCGCTCGGCGATGCCCACGTGGTCTGGGTGGGCGTGCGTGAGCAGCACGGCGTCGAGGTTGGCGACCGTCCGGCCGCGCGAGCGCAGGAAGTCGACGAGCTGGTCGTAGAAGCCGGGGAGGCCGGCGTCGACGACCACGAGCCCGCCGTCGGCCTCGACCACGTAGTAGTTGATGAGCTCGTTCCCGAGCCGGTGGACTCCCGGTGCGACCTCCATCCCGCGAGCCTAACCGGGTTCGAATCCCGTTGGACGGCGCGGGATTCGTCCGGTACCGTTCGCGGACCGATGGCCTTCCGCCGCGTGTACACCACCCTCCAGAAGATGCCCGCCGCCGCGGGTCACATCTGGGTGGAGGCGCGGCCGTTCGGCCTCAGCACGTCGAACGACCCGCGCGGCCACTAGCGGACGGAGCCTCACATGACCCCGTCCGCGCAGACCGCGGGCGGGCGTCGAGTGAGGCGCTGGACCCGCGAAGGCATCATCACGAAGATCCTCGAGTGGGAGGCCCGCTACGGCGAGCCGCCCTGCTCGGCCGACTGGAACCCGTCGCTGGCCCGCTGGCGCGCGCAGGAGTGGCGCGCCGAGCGCTACCGCGACGGCGAGTGGCCGTCGACCAACGCCGCCAAGCGCCCGTTCGGCGGCTCCTTCGACGCGGCGATCCGCGCCGCGGGGCTGGAGCCGCGCCGTCCGGGCCCGAAGCGTGCCGCGGGCGAGGCCCGGCCGAGAGTCCTGACGCGCCACGATCGCGCGCCGGTCGAGGCGCGGGCCGCGGCCCTCGAGAGCGCGCCGCCGAGCGTCGATGACGTCGGGGGCCTCGAGGCGGTCATCGCCGACGCGCAGGCGCGCGTCCGGGCCAGCGAGGACCAGGTCGAGGCCGCGGTGCGCGACGCCGCCGAGGCGCGCCGTGCATTGGCGGCGGCCGAGCGCCGCGCTCGCGAGCTGAGCTCGCTCGTCGGCGACGGGCAGCGGCGCCTGACGGCCGGGGAGATGGCCGCGCTGCGCAACGGCGGCGGCGGACCGTCCGGCCCGGCCGTGCTCGCGGCGGCGCTGCGCCGGCTCGCCAAGGCCCGCGCGGCGGGCGACCGCGGCGGCCTGCGCAGCGCGCTCGGCGAGGTCGCGTCGGCCGCCGTCCGCTGGCACGACCGTCTCTGAACCTTCCTCCCCGGAATCGACGGGGCCGGCCCCTCTCCCCTCAAGTGGGGCCGGCCCGCGGGCGATACTTCCCCGCAGTGCTGCCCCGGCTCGTCGAAGGCCAGCCCGCGCGCCTCGACCTCGGGGAGAGCATCGCCTGCCGCATCATCGGCTTCAGCGGCCCCGACGTCGTGCTCTCGCTCGAGCACCAGCCCGACGAGGCGCCGGAGCAGGGGACGCCCGCCTACCTCCTGCTCGAGTCGAACGGGAGCATCCAGGCGGTCCGCGGGCGGGTGGGCCGCCCGGCCGGCGACGAGCTCGTCCTGCGCCTGACCGACGACATCCGCCTCGGCCAGCGCCGCACCTTCTCGCGCGCCCCGCTCGAGCTGCCCGCCCGCGTCCGCGCGCGAGACGGCGCCGGCGAGTGGTCGACCACCACGCGCGACGTCAGCGCCGGCGGCGTCTGCGTCGCCCGCGGCGACGCCGATCCCGCGGATCCGACGCTCGAGATCACGATCCAGGTGGCCGACCACGAGGTGGTCGCCACGGCCACCGCCGTGCGCGTCACGAACGAGGAGCTCGGCCTGCGCTTCGAGGAGATCGGGCGCGACGATCGCATGCTGCTCGCGTCGCTCGCGCTCGCCTACCACCGGCGTCGCTGAACCAATAACCTGCCGTCGAGGGTCCCGACGGAGGAGGAGCGCTGCATGGCACGGGTTTCGCTGACGGTCAACGGCGTGCAGTACAGCGAGGAGGTGGAGCCGCGTCTGCTGCTGGTCCACCTCATACGCGACAGCCTCGGGCTCACCGGCACGCACGTCGGCTGTGACACCTCCAACTGCGGCGCCTGCACGGTGCACCTCAACGGCGAGGCCGTGAAGAGCTGCACCGTGCTCGCCGTCCAGGCCGACGGCGGCGAGGTCACGACGATCGAGGGCCTCGGCACCGAGGACGACCTCCACCCGCTGCAGGAGGCGTTCTGGAACAACCACGGGCTCCAGTGCGGCTACTGCACGCCCGGCATGATCATGGCCGCCGCCGACCTCCTCGACAAGAACCCCAACCCGACCGAGGAGGACGTCCGCGAGGCGCTCGCGGGCAACCTCTGCCGCTGCACCGGCTACCACAACATCGTCAAGGCGGTGCTCGACGCCGCCTCGAAGGGGGTGCCGGCATGAGCACCGTCGAGCAGGCCACGCAGACCGGCAAGTGGGTCGGCCAGGCGATGCGCCGCAAGGAGGACCCCCGGATGATCACCGGGCGCGGCCGCTACGTCGACGACGTCGTGCTGGCCGGCATGCTGCACATGGCGGTCGTCCGCTCGCCGGAGGCGCACGCCCGCATCGTCTCGATCGACACCGAGGGGGCCAGGAGCGCGCCCGGCGTCCTCGGCGTGTTCACGGCCGACGACGTGCAGCTCGAGTCGCCGTTGCCGATGGCCTGGGTGCCGCCGGGCGTCGAGATGAAGTCGCCCGAGACGCTGCCGCTCGCCAAGGGGACGGTCAAGTACGTCGGTCAGGCCGTGGCGATCGTGCTCGGCGCCGACAAGTACGGCGTGCGCGACGCCGCCGAGCAGGTCTTCGTCGAGTACGACCCGCTGCCCGTGGTCGTCGACCCCGAGAAGGCGCTCGAGGCGGGCTCGCCGCTCGTCCACGAGGAGTTCGGGACCAACCAGACGCACGAGTGGTCGATCGGCGGCGGCGACATGGACACCGCCTGGTCGGAGGCCGACGTGGTGATCGAGCGGCGGATCGTCAACCACCGCACGGCCGGCGCGCCGATCGAGCCGCGCGCCTGCGTGGCCGACCACCGCGGCGGCACGCTGACGCTCCACCTCACGAGCCAGAACCCGCACCTGATCCGGCTCTTCATGGCCGGCGAGCTCGGCATGTCCGAGGACCGCATCCGCGTGATCGCGCCGGACGTCGGCGGCGGCTTCGGCGTGAAGATCGCCCACTACGGCGAGGAGGTGCTCGCCGCCTGGGCCTCGCGCAAGCTCAACCGCCCGATCAAGTGGACCGAGACGCGCTCCGAGCACATGGCGGCCACCATCCACGGCCGCGACCAGATCGACTACGTGAAGGTCGGCGCCAAGCAGGACGGCACCATCGTCGGCCTCGAGTGCACCGCGATCTGCGACCTCGGCGCCTACTACACGCTGCTGACGCCGTTCATCCCGTGCTTCACCGGGTTCGTGATCAGCGGCTGTTACAAGATCCCGAACCTCAAGTTCACGGCCCGCGGGGTCTTCACCAACAAGATGGCGACCGACGCCACGCGCGGCGCCGGCCGCCCGGAGGCGACGCACCTGATCGAGGTGACGGTCGAGCAGCTCGCGGCCGAGCTGGGGATGGACCCGCTCGAGCTCCGGCGCAAGAACTTCATCCCCAAGGAGGACTTCCCGGCCGAGGTGGCGCTGGGCGTCGTCTACGACTCCGGCGACTACCACGGCTCGCTCGACAAGCTGCTCACGCACGTCGACGTCGAGCAGGTCCGGCGCGAGGCCGACGAGCTGCGAGCCAAGGGCATCTACCGCGGCATCGGGTTCTCGACGTGGATGGAGATCTGCGGCCTCGCCCCGTCGCGCGTCGTCGGCCCGAGCGGCGTCGGCCTGCAGGCGGGCTTCTACGAGTCGTCGATCGTGCGCATCCACGCCTCCGGCGCCGTCACCGCCTACAGCGGCACGGCACCGCACGGCCAGGGCCTCGACACCTCGTTCGCCCAGATCGTCGCCGACCGCGTCGGCACGACGCCGGACCGGGTCGACGTCCAGCACGGCGACACCGGCACCGGGCCGTTCGGGCTCGGCACCTACGGGTCGCGCTCGCTGGCCGTGGGCGGCGAGTCGCTCGCCCAGTCGGCGCTCAAGGTCGCCGACAAGGCCAGGCGGATCGCCGCGCACCTGCTGGAGGCGGCGCCCGAGGACGTCGAGCTGGCCGACGGCAAGTACTCGGTCAAGGGCTCGCCGGACAAGGGCATGACGCTGGCCGAGGTCGCCGGCGCCGCCTACGTGCCGGAGAACCTCCCGGAGGGCATGGAGCCCGGGCTCGAGGAGACCACCTTCTACGACCCGACGAACTTCACGTGGCCGTTCGGCGCGCACGCCTGCATCGTCGACGTCGACGCCGAGACCGGGAAGGTCGACGTCGTCCGCTACGTGTCGGTCGACGACTGCGGCCCGGCCATCAACCCGATGCTGATCGAGGGGCAGATCCACGGCGGCGTCGCGCACGGCATCGGCCAGGCGCTGTACGAGCGCATCCACTACGACGACGACGGCCAGCTCGTGACCGGCACGTTCGTCGACTACGCGCTCCCGAGCGCGGCCGACGTCCCGAGCTTCGAGACCGACCGCACGGAGACCCCGTCGCCGGTCAACTCGCTCGGCGTCAAGGGCGTCGGCGAGGCGGGCACGATCGCCTCCTCGGCGGCGGTCACCAACGCGGTGATCGACGCGCTGCGCCCGCTCGGCGTCACCTACCTCGACATGCCGCTCAGCCCGCAGCGGATCTGGATGGCGATCGAGGAGGCGAAGGGCCGGTCGACGCCGGGCGAGGACGGCTCGCAGAACGGCCACGGACAGGGCAGCGCCGGCTCCGGACCGACGCACCCGAGCGAGGGAGGTCTGTCGTGATCCCCGCCAAGTTCGACTACGTCGCCCCCGAGTCGCTCGACGAGGCGCTGAACGCGCTCCAGGGCGAGGACGCCAAGGTGCTCGCCGGCGGCCACTCGCTGCTGCCGCTGATGAAGCTGCGGCTGGCCGCGCCGGCGCTGCTCGTGGACCTCCGGCGCGTGCCGGGCCTGACCGGCATCGAGCGCGAGAACGGCGGCTGGCGGATCGGGGCGATGACGACCCACTACGCGGTCACCAACGGCGGCCTCGGCCTCGCCTCGGAGGCGGCGGGCACCATCGCCGACCCGCAGGTCCGCTACCGCGGCACGCTCGGCGGCTCGCTCGCCCACGGCGACCCGGCCTCCGACATGCCGGCCGTCCTGCTGGCCGCCGAGGGCTCGGTGACGATCCGCGGCGCCGCCGGTCAGCGCGAGGTGGCGGCGGCCGACCTGTTCGAGGACTTCCTCACCACCGCCGTCGGCGACGGGGAGATCCTCACCGAGGTCCGGCTGCCGGCGCTCGACGGCTACGGGTTCGGCTACGAGAAGTTCAACCGGCGCAAGGAGGACTGGGCGATGGTCGCCGTCTGCGCGCTGGTCAAGAAGGCGGCCGACGGCACGTGCGAGGACGTGCGGATCGGGCTCACGCACATGGGCTCGACGCCGTTGCGCGCGACCGCCGCCGAGCAGGCCCTGCGCGGCCAGCCGCTGGAGGCCTCGCGGATCGCCTCCGCCGCCGACCAGGCCGCCGAGGGGACGCAGCCGCCGGCCGACCTCAACGCCACGGCGGAGTACAAGCAGCACCTGGCGCGCGTGCTCTGCAGGCGCGCGCTCGAGCAGGCGTCAGAATGAAGTTGTGCGGTTCACTACGACCGAGGACGTGACGCGGGACCTGGCCGGCGAGGGCTACCTCGCCGACCAGGGCTTGAGCACCGCCGTCTTCCTCGCCGCCACGCTCGAGCAGCCGCTGCTGCTCGAGGGCGAGGCGGGCGTGGGCAAGACCGAGGTGGCGCGCGCGCTGGCGTCGGCCGGCGGCGCGCGGCTGATCCGGCTTCAGTGCCACGAGGGCATCGACCTCCACCACGCGGTCTACGACTGGGACTACCAGCGGCAGCTGCTGGCCATCCGCGCCGCCGAGGCGGGCGCGGCGGCGCGCGAGCTGTTCGGCCCGGAGTTCCTGCTGCGGCGGCCGCTGCTGGAGGCGCTGGAGCACGACGGGCCGGCGGTGCTGCTGATCGACGAGGTCGACCGCGCGGACGACGAGTTCGAGGCCTTCCTGCTCGAGTTCCTGGCCGACTTCGCGATCACCATCCCCGAGCTCGGGACGGTGACGGGGCGGCACCGGCCGCTGGTCGTGCTGACCTCGAACCGCACGCGCGAGCTGCACGACGCCCTGAAGCGGCGCTGCCTGTACCACTGGATCGACTACCCGTCGCGCGAGCGCGAGGCCGAGATCGTCCGGACCCGGCTGCCCGGCGTGCCGGACGCGATCGCCGAGCGCGTCTGCGTCGCCGTGGCGCGGCTGCGCGAGGAGGAGCTCTACAAGCTGCCGGGCGTGGGGGAGACGATCACCTGGGCGCGGGCGCTGCTGGCGCTCGACGCGTCGGCCGACCTCGAGGAGACGCTCGGCGTCGCGCTGAAGGTGCGCGAGGACATCGAGCGCGTGCGCCAGCGCGGGGTGCTCGGCGGTGTCTGAGACCGTCACCACGCGCCTCTCGGCCCTCGCCGCCTACCTGCGGACGAGCGGCGCGGCGGTCGGCGTCGGCGAGCTGCTCGCCGCGCACCGGGCGCTCGCCGCCGTCGACTCGACGTCGCGCCGCGAGTCGTTCTTCGCGCTCCGCGCGGCGCTGTGCTCGTCGCACGCGGACTTCGACCGCTTCGCCGAGGCGTTCGCCATCGTCTTCGCTCCGGCCGAGTCGCCGGACGACCCGTTCGAGGCGCTCGGCAAGATCGAGAAGGCGGCCCTGCCGCGCGTCGGCGTGCCGACCGAGCAGCGGGACGCCGAGGCCGTGCTGGAAGACGTGCCCGTCCCGGCCGCCTGGAGCGACGAGGAGCTGCTGCGCGAGAAGGACTTCGCCGAGTACAGCGACGCCGAGCGCGCCGCGGCACGCGCGCTGCTGGCGCGGCTCGCGCGCCGCACGCCGCAGCGGCTCTCGCGCCGCACGCGGCCGACCCGGCGGCGGCGCGAGGTGCACGACCTGCGGGCCACCGTGCGGGCTTCATTGCGGCACGGGGGCGAGCTGCTCGAGCGGCGCTACCGCGAGCCGGCGGAGCGGCCGCGGCGGCTGGTGCTCGTGTGCGACGTCTCGGGCTCGATGGCCCCGTACGCGCGGATGCTGCTGCAGTACCTGCAGGCGAGCGTCGCCGCGCGCACCCGCGTGGAGGCGTTCGTGTTCGGCACGCGGCTGACGCGCGTCACGCGCGAGCTGGCGGGCCGCGATCCGGACCGCGCGCTGGCGCGCGCCGCCGAGCACGTGTCGGACTGGTCGGGCGGCACGCGGATCGGCGCCGCGCTGGCCGAGCTCAACCGCGAGCACGGCCGCCGGATCGGCCGCGGCGCGGTGATCGTCGTGCTGTCCGACGGCTGGGACCGCGGCGATCCCGAGCTCTTGGCCGTCGAGATGGCGCGCCTGCGGCGCTGCGCGCACCGCGTGGTCTGGCTCAACCCGCTGGCCGCCGATCCGCGCTACGAGCCGCTGACGCGCGGGATGCAGGCGGCGCTCCCGCACGTCGATCACCTGCTGCCCGGAAACTCGATCGCCTCGCTGGAGGCGCTCGCCTCGCTCATGGAGGAGGGAATCTCATGAAGGACGTACTCGAGGACGTCGACACCTGGACCGCCCGCGGCGACGCGGTGGCGCTCGCCACCGTGATCAGCGTGAAGCGCTCCGCCCCGCGGCCGCCGGGGTCGAAGATGGCCATCAACGAGCACGGGGAGATCTCCGGCGCCGTCTCCGGCGGCTGCGTCGAGGGAGCCGTGGTCGAGGTCGCCGAGGAGGTGCTCGGGGGAGGCGCGCCGCGGCTGCTGCACTTCGGCATCGCCGACGAGGAGGCGTGGGACGTCGGGCTGCCGTGCGGCGGCGAGATCGACGTGTACGTGGAGCGCTACGAGCCGTGAGCGCGGCGGGCGACTTCACGGAGCTCGCCCGCACGGGCGGGCGCGGCGCGCTGGTGACGCGGCTGGAGGACGGCGCGAAGATGCTCGTCTCGGTCGACGGGACGCGCACCGGGGGCTTCGGCGATCAGGCGCTGGAGGAGGAGGCGGCACGGCTGGCCGACGAGCTGATGTGGGCCGAGCGGTCCGAGCGCCGCGGCGAGCTGTTCGTCGACGTCACGTTCCCTCCGCCGCGGCTGATCGTCTTCGGGGCGGTCGACTTCGCCGCCGCCCTGTGCAAGATGGCGAAGGCCACGGGGTGGCGCCCGTTCGTGGTCGATCCGCGGACGCGGTTCGCCCAGCCGGCGCGCTTCCCCGATGCCGAGGAGGTCGTCGCGGCCTGGCCGGAGGAGGCGTTCCACCGGCTCGGCGGCATCGACCGCGCGACGGCGATCGCCGTGCTCACGCACGATCCGAAGCTCGACGACGCCGCGCTCGTGCTGGCGCTGCGCTCGGACGCCGGGTACATCGGCGCCATGGGGTCGCGGCGGGCGCAGGCCAAGCGCCGCGAGCGGCTGGTCGCCAAGGGGATCGACGAGGCGGACCTCGGGCGCGTGTCCGCGCCGATCGGCCTCGACCTGGGCGCGCTGACCGCCGAGGAGACGGCATTGTCGATCATCGGCGAGATCGTCGCCATGCGCCACGGCCGGACCGGCGGGCGCCTGGCGCAGGCGCAGGGCCGGATCCACGAGGTCGGCGTGTGACGATCGGCGGGCTGGTCCTCGCCGCCGGCGAGGGCCGGCGCTTCGGCGGGACGAAGCAGCTCGCCCCGCTGCGAGGACGCCCGCTGCTGGAGCACGCGCTGGAGGCGATGGCCGGGGTCTCGCCGCGGGTGGTCGTGCTCGGCCACGCGGCCGACGAGATCCTCGCGCGCGTCGACCTGCACGGCGCTTCGCCAGTCGTGTGCTCGGGCTGGGCCGAGGGACAGGCGGCTTCGCTGCGCTGCGGGGTGGCGGCGCTCGGCCCGGTCGACGCCGCGGTCGTCACGCTCGGCGACCAGCCGTTCATCACGCCGGAGGTCATCGAAGCCGCCCTCGACCTCGACGACCACGACGCCGTGCGAACGACCTATGACGGCGCGCCCGGCCATCCCGTCGTGCTCGGCCGCCGGCTCCTGGACCGGGTGGACGAGCTCGAGGGCGACGCCGGGTTCCGCGGGCTGCTCGAGGGCGCGCGGGTCAAGCGGTTCGAGGCGGGCCACCTCTGCGATCCGTCCGACATCGACACGCGAGAGGAGCTCGCCCGGACCTGTTCAAGCACCGTTGAAGCCGGTACCGTTCGGGGTGGCGCGGGTCCCGCGCCCAACCCCTGATCCGGTGCTCACGCCACCGGCCTGGAGGGGCAAAGGTCGCCTCGAGCGGTCGGGACGCAGGTGGTGCGTTGCCCTGTTCGGCGGGGCGGCAGGAGCGTGAGTCCGGCCGGGCCGCCGCTCGATCAGGAGCAACCGAGATGACCACCCAGCAGTCCTTCAAGCGTCGCGTTCGCACCCGCATGGAGAAGACGGGCGAGAGCTACACCGCTGCGCGGGCGCAGCTGCTGCCCGAGACCGTGCGCGGCTACGAGCCCCGCTTCGCCGACGAGAAGGTGCGCGAGAAGACCGGCCGCGGCTGGCGCGGCTGGTTCGACCTGCTCGACGAGTGGGGCGCGGTCGAGCGCGAGCACCCGGAGATCGCCGCCTGGCTCGGCGCCGAGCACGGCGTCCCCGGCTGGTGGGCGCAGGGGATCACCGTCGAGTACGAGAAGGCGCGCGGGCTGCGCCCGATCGGCGGCGACCGCGACGGCTCGTACAACGTCAGCGCCAGCAGGACCGTCGCGGTGCCGGTCGAGCGACTGTTCGAGGCGTGGAGCGATCCGTCACTCCGCGAGCGCTGGCTCGGCGGCGCCGATCTGCGCGAGCGGACGAGCACCCCGCCGCGGAACGCCCGCTACGACTGGGAGGACGGCTCGACGCGCGTGATCGTCGGCTTCGAGGCCAAAGGCGACACCAAGAGCACGGTCGCGCTCTCGCACGAACGCCTCCCGGACCCGGACGAGGCCGCCCGCTTGAAGGTCTTCTGGCGCGAGCGGCTGGCGGCTCTGAAAGAGCTGCTCGAGAGTTAGCCTGTCAGCGCCGTGCCGCGCGACCGGACACGATGCCCGAACTGCGGCGAACGGGTCCTCCCGTTCGCCGCGGGCTGCGCGATCTGCGGCGCCGATCTCGACACCACGCGCTTCGACAGCGGCCCGTCGGTCTTCAACCGGATCGGCTCCTGGATCAGCGCCATCGGGTTCGGCCCGACCGCCTCTGGAGCGACCGTCGTGGCCGTCCTCGCGATCGCCTACGTGCTGCTCTACGTCCTCTGACGCCGCTAGCCTGCGGCGCAGATGAGCGATGGCTCCGACAGCGGTGTGTGCGGGGGCGATTTGCCCCCGCTGATCGGGGACGTCCTCACCGGCACGGGCCTGACCCTCGCGCAGGCAACCGCCGCGCTCGAGCGGGGCGAGACGCCGCCGCTCACGCCCGTCCAGCGGCGGATCGTCGACCACTGGGCCGCGACCAGGTGAGCGCCGACGAGGAGATCGCCGCCTATTACAACCGCGGCGAGGAGCAGGGTCGGCTGGCCGGCATGGCCCGCCTCGAGCTCATCCGGACCCAGGAGCTGCTCGATCGTCATCTCCCCGCTCCGCCGGCCGTCGTGCTCGACGCCGGCGGCGGCCCGGGCGCCTACGCGCTGTGGCTCGCGGAGCGCGGCTACGAGGTGCACCTGCTCGACCCGATCGCGCTTCACGTCGACCAAGCGCGCGCCGCGGCGGAGGCACGGCACCTCCCGCTGGCGAGCGCCGTCGTGGGCGACGCGCGCGAGCTCCCGCAGCCCGACGCGTCGGTGGACGTCGTCCTCATGCTGGGCCCGCTCTACCACCTACAGGAGCGCGACGACCGCCTGCGGGCGCTGCGCGAAGCTCACCGGGTGCTCGAGCCCGGCGGCCTGCTCGCGGCAGCGGCGATCTCCCGCTTCGCCTCGACCGTCGACGGCCTCGCGCAAGGCTTCATCGCCGACCCGCGCTTCGAGGCCATCGTCGAACGCGACCTGCACGACGGGCGCCACCTCAACCCCGAGCGGCACGAGGGGTGGTTCACCACCGCCTACCTCCACCTGCCGGCCGAGCTCGAGGACGAGATCCGCGGGGCGGGCTTCGACCTGACCTCGCTGGTCGGCGTCGAGGGCCCGGGCGAGAACGTGCGCGACCTCGACGACTGGCTCGACGACCCCGACAAGCGCGAGGCGCTGCTGCGCGCGATCCGGCGCGTCGAGGCCGAGCCGACGATGCTCGGCGCCAGCCCGCACCTGCTGGCGCTGGCTACTCGAGCCTGAGCACGTCGACGGGCGCGCCGGCCAGAAGGTCGCCCGCCTCCTCCGGCGCCACGGCGAAGCCGTCGCTCTCGCCCAGCGCGCCGGTCATGTGCGAGCCCTGGCGCTCGGTCGGCGTCGCCTCGAGGACGCCGTCGGCGCCCGGCTGGAGCCGCGCGGTCAGGAACGTCGTGCGGCCGTCGGAGGCGCGCGCCGCGGTGGTCAGGCGACCGGCCTCCAGCCGCGGCCGTGCGTCGGCCTCGCCGGCCAGTCGCCGGAGCGCCGGCTCGATGAAGACGCAGAAGCAGACGATGGTCGAGAGCGGGTTGCCGGGCAGGCCGAAGACCAGCGTGTCGCCGCGGCGACCGAACCACAGCGGCTTGCCGGGCTTGATCCGCACGCGCCAGAAGACCTCCTCGACGCCGCAGTCCTCGAACGCCGGCTTGACGTGGTCGTGCGGGCCGACCGAGACCCCGCCCGAGACGACCAGCACGTCGCCCTCGAGCCCGGCGGAGACCGCCTCGCGCGTCGCCTCGCGGTCGTCGCCGATGACGCCCTGGTCGACCACCGAGGCGCCCGCGCGATCGGCCAGGAGCCGGACCATGAGGCCGTTGGACTCGTGGATCCGCCCCGGCTCGGGCGGGGCGCCGATCGGCAGCAGCTCGCTGCCCGTGACGATCAGGTTCAGCTGCGGCCGCCGGTGGACCGCCACCTCGCCGACGCCCGCCGACGCCAGCGCCGAGATCCGCGCCAGCGTCAGCAGCGAGCCGGCCGGCGCCAGCTCGTCGCCCGCGTGCAGGTCCTCGCCGCGGAAGCGCACGTGCGTCCCCGGCTGCAGCGCGCGCTCCGGCGCGACGGACCCGTCCTGCTCGACGGCGAGCTCGGACTGCAGGATCGCGTCGGCCCCGGGCGGGATCGCCGCGCCCGTCGAGACCCGCGCGGCGGTGCCGGGCTCCAGCGTCGCCGTGGCGACCTCGCCCGCCGCCACGCCGCCCACCAGCCGCAACGCCACGCCAGGCGCGGTGTCGGCCGCCCGGACCGCGTAGCCGTCCATCGCCGAGCGGTCGAACGGCGGCAGGTCGACCGCGCTCAGCGCCGGCTCGGCGGCCACGCGGCCGGCCGCCTCGGCGAGCGGGACGCGCTCGGCGCCGAGCGGCGCGAGCCCGCCGAGCACGAGCTCGAGCGCCTCGTCGATCGACCTCATCGCCCGGCCCCGGGCGGGGTCATCCGCCGATCTGCGACATCGTCCGGGCCGGCTGGACGAACCCGGGGTCGTTCACGTGGTGCTTGAGCTCCTTGCGCCACACCGCGTCGCGGACGAGCTCCTCGAGCTCGGCGTCGGTCGCGCCCGACCGCAGCGGCCCGCGCAGGTCGGTCTCGTTCATCGAGAACAGGCAGGTCCGCAGCCCGCCCTCGGCGGTCAGGCGGATCCGGTTGCAGTCGCCGCAGAACGGCTCGCTGACCGGCGAGATGAAGCCCATCTCGCCCGTCCCGTCGGCGAAGCGGTAGCGCCGCGCCGTCCCGTGGCGCTCGCGGCCGATCGGCTCGAGCGGGTACACCTCGTCGATCATCCGCACGATCTCGGCGTTCGGCAGCACCTTGTCGCGCGTCCACGCCCGGTCGGCGTCCAGCGGCATGAACTCGATGAACCGGACCTCGTACGGCTTCGAGCGCGCGAACTCGGCGAACCGCAGCACCTCGGCCTCGGTGAAGTCCTTCAGGGCGACGACGTTGACCTTGATCGGCCGCAGCGCCTCGTGGCGCTGCGCGGCCTCCAACCCCTCGAGCACCTGCGCCAGCGAGTCGCGGCGCGTGAGCTGGAAGAAGCGGTCGGGCGCCAGCGAGTCGAGCGACACGTTGATGCGCTTGAGACCGGCCTCGACCAGCTGGTCGACCTGCCGCGTCAGCAGGTAGCCGTTGGTGGTCAAGGACAGGTCCTCGACCTCGGGGATCGCCGCCAGCCGCTCGACCAGCCGCCACAGCTCGCGCCGCACCAGCGGCTCGCCGCCGGTCAGCCGCACGTCGTGCACGCCCATGCCCGCCAGCAGCCGCACGAGCCGCTCGATCTCCTCGTACGACAGCAGCGCCGACCGCTCGAGCCACGGCAGCCCCTCGGCCGGCATGCAGTACTGGCAGCGGAAGTTGCAGCGGTCGGTGACGGAGATCCGCAGGTCCCCGATCGCGCGCCCGTGCCCGTCGACCAGCGGCTTCATCGGTGGAAGTCCGCCTTCCCGCCGGTCTTCTCGAGCAGCTCGACCCGCTCGATCACCACGCCGGGCTCGATGCCCTTGACCATGTCGTAGACGGTCAGCGCGCCGACCGAGGCGGCCACCAGCGCCTCCATCTCGACGCCCGTGCGGTCGGTCGTCCGCGTCTCGACGACGAGCGTGACGGTCCCCTCCGAGACGTCGATCGACACCGACGGATCGACGTGCGTCAGCGGCAGCGAATGGCACAGCGGGATCAGCTCGTCGGTGCGCTTGGCCGCCTGGATGGCGGCGATCCGCGCCACCGCGGCCACGTCGCCCTTCGGGTTGTCGCCGGCCGCCACGCGCTCCGCCGCCGCGCGCGACATCCGCACCACGGCGCGGGCGCGCGCGTAGCGGTCCGTCGCCGTCTTCGCGCTCACGTCGACCATGCGAGCGCGACCCGCGGCATCCAGGTGGGTGAGCGCCGAGCCCTCCATCACGCTCAATGGTATCCCCGGTTCGGCCGATTCACGGGCTTCCTCTCGCGCCCGCCGCCCGGCGACGAGCTCGAGACCCTGCTGCGCTGACCTCGTAGCATCGGCGGACGATGCTGGTGTCCGTCCGCCTCTTCGCCGGTCTGCGCGAGCGCGCCGGCACCGACCGCCTGGAGGTCGAGCTGCCGGAGGGCGCGCGCGTGGCCGACGTGCTCGCCGCCATGGCCGGCACGCCGGTCGGCGAGCTGCGCCCGCGCGAGTGCGTCGTCGCCGTCAACCGCGAGTACGCGCCGGCCGACGCGCCCGTCCGCGCCGGCGACGAGGTCGCGCTCGTGCCGCCGGTGAGCGGGGGAGAGGGCGGCCCGGTGCGTCACGTGCGCGTGACGGGGGACCCGCTGGACCCGGGCACGCTCGCGGACCTCGTCCGCGACCCCCGCGCCGGCGCGGTGGTCCTCTTCGAGGGCGTCACCCGCGAGGTGCCCGAGCTCGACTACGAGGCGTACGCCGAGATGGCGACCGCGAAGCTCGAGGCGATCGCGGCCGAGGAGGTCGACCGCCACGGGCTCTGCGCAGTCGCCATCGAGCACCGCACGGGCACCGTCGCCCTCTCCGAGCCGTCGGTGATCGTGGCCGCCTCGGCGCCGCACCGCGGCGAGGCGTTCGCCGGCGCGCGCGCCCTCATCGACCGCGTCAAGGCCGAGGCGCCGATCTGGAAGGTCGAGGTCAGCGCCGCCGGCCGCCGGCGCGTGGAGGGCACGCTCCCGCCGACATAACGCGCTCGCCCTTGCCAAATCGGTGCGTTTTGCCTATGTATTGCTTATGCAGAACGCCCTGACGCTCGGCGAGGCCGCGAAGGCGATCGGCGTGAGCCCCGACACCCTCCGCCGCTGGGACCGCACCGGCAAGCTCCGCACCGTGCGCGACGACCGCAACCGCCGGCTCGTGCCCGCCGCCGAGGTCCAGCGCCTCAGCTCGCACCCACGCCGCCACGCGGCGGGCGACCGTGTCTCGGCCCGCAACCGCTTCCCGGGCGTCGTGCGCTCCGTCGAGGTCGACGGCGTGATGGCGCTGGTGGAGATCGAGGCCGGGCCCTTCCTGATCACCTCCGCGGTCACGCGCGACGCCGTCGAGGAGCTCGGTCTGGCTCCCGGGGTGGAGGCCACGGCGGCCGTGAAGGCGACGTCGGTCATGGTGCACCGGCCATGAGGTGGCTCACCCTCGTCGCGGCGCTGCTGATCGTCGCCGGCTGCGGCGGCGACGAGGAGGCGAGCGACCGGTCGCCGCGGCTGGTGGTCTCCGCCGCCGCCTCGCTGTCGGACGCCCTGACCGCCTGCAGCAAGCAGTTCGAGGGCGCCGAGGTGCGGCTCTCCTTCGCCGGCTCGGACGAGCTCGCGGCGCAGATCCGCCAGGGGGTCAAGCCGGACGTCTACGCCGCGGCGAACACGCGGCTGCCCGAGGAGCTCGACGAGGAGGGCCTGCTCGGCGAGCCGGTCGTGTTCGCCACCAACGAGCTGGTCATCGCCGTGGGCGGCGACGGCACCGCGGTCGAGCGCCTGGAGGACATGGCCAAGCCCGGGATCGACCTCGTCGATCGGCGCCGAGTCGGTGCCGGTCGGCGCCTACACGCGCGAGGTGCTCGGCCGCCTGCCGGCCGGCCTCGAGCAGCGGATCCTCGCCAACGTGCGCTCGGAGGAGCCCGACGTCAAGGGCGTGGTCGGCAAGCTCACCCAGGGCGCCGCCGACGCCGGCTTCGTCTACCTGACCGACGTCACGGAGGGCATCACCGGCGTCGAGCTGCCGCCGGACCTGCGCCCGACCGTCGCCTACGGCGCCGGCGTGGTCGAGGGCTCAGGGCAGCCGGCGCTCGCCCAGCGCTACCTCGACGGGCTCGTGGAGGGGCCCTGCGCCGACGCCCTTCGCGAGGAGGGCTTCGGGCCGCCGCCGGCCGGATGAGGTGGTTCGCGGTCGCGCTGGCGCTCGCGCTGGCCTTCCTCGTCCTGCCTGTGCTGGCGATCTTCCTCGACCGCCCGCCAGGCGAGCTGATCGACGCGCTCGGCGAGCCCGGCGCGCTCGACGCGCTGTGGCTGAGCCTGCGGACGAGCCTGACGGCGCTGGCGATCATCGTCGTGGTCGGGACGCCGGCCGCCTACCTGCTGGCCACGCGGCGCTTCCGCGGCCACGCGCTGGTCGTCACGCTGATCGAGCTGCCGCTCGTCCTGCCGCCGGCCGTGGCCGGGATCGCGCTGCTGGCCGCGGTCGGCCCCTCCGGCATCCTCGGCGGAGCGATCGAGGACGCCGGCGTGCGGCTCGTGTTCGAGACCGCCGGCGTGGTGGTGGCGCTCACGTTCGTCGCCTCGCCGTACTACCTGCGCCAGGCGCAGGCCGCGTTCGCCGCGCTCGACCGCAGCTGGCTGGAGGCCTCGCGCACGCTCGGCGCCTCGCCGGCCCGCACCTTCGCCCGCGTCGCCGTCCCGACCGCCGCGCCCGGGCTGGTCACCGGCGGCGCGCTGGCCTTCGGGCGCGCGCTCGGCGAGTTCGGCGCCACGCTGATGTTCGCGGGCTCGCTCGCCGGCATCACCCAGACCGCGCCGCTGGCCATCTACGAGCGCTTCTCGACCGACTTCCGGGCCGCGCTCGCGATGTCGGCGGTGCTGGTGGCCGTGTCGGCCCTGATCCTGCTGTCGGTGAAGGCGGTCGAGGGCCGTGCTCTCGCTCGCGGCTGAGACCGCGCTCGGCGACCTCGAGCTCGACGTCGCGCTGCGCGTCGCGGCCGGCGAGTGCATGGCCCTGGCGGGACCCTCGGGGGCGGGCAAGAGCAGCGTGCTGCGGATCGCCGCCGGGCTGTTGAGCCCGCGCGCGGGCCGGGTGGCGTGCGGCGAGCGGGTGTGGTTCGACGCCGGCGGGATCGACCTCCCGCCGGAGCGGCGCCGCTGCGGCTACGTGTTCCAGGACTACGCGCTGTTCCCGCACCTCAGCGCGTGGCAGAACGTCGGCTACGGCCTGCCGCGCCGCGGCCGGCGCGCGCGGGCGGTCGCGCTGCTCGAGCGCTTCGGCCTCGCCGACCGCGCCGACGCCCGGCCGCGCACGCTGTCCGGCGGCGAGCGCCAGCGCGTGGCGCTCGCCCGCGCGCTCGCCGTCGAGCCGGCCGCGCTGCTGCTCGACGAGCCGCTGTCGGCGCTCGACGCCCGCACGCGCGCCGCGGCGGGGCGCGAGCTGGCCGCGGTCCTGCACGAGACCGGCGTGCCGGCGCTGCTCGTCACGCACGACTTCCAGGAGGCGGCCCTGCTCGGCGACCGCGTCGGCGTCATGGACCACGGCCGGATCGTCCAGGTCGGCACGGCGGCCGAGCTGGCGGCCGCGCCCGCCTCGCCGTTCGTGGCCGACTTCACAGGCGCCGTCGTCCTCACCGGCACCGCGTCGGCCGGCCCGGCGGGCCTCACGCGCGTCGAGCTCGACGGCGGGGGAGAGGTGACGTCGCCCGAGGACGCCTACGGGCCGGTGGCGGTGACCGTCTATCCGTGGGACATCGCGCTGGCGCCGCCGGGGAGCGTGGACCCGGGGTCGGCGCGCAACCACCTCGACGTCGAGGTCGTCTCGGTGACCGCCGTCGGCAACCGCGTGCGGATCGGCCTGGCGGCACCGCAGCCGCTCACCGCCGAGCTCACGGAGCCCGCCGTGGAGCGGCTCCACGTGGCCCCCGGCGACCGCGTCGTGGCCACCTGGAAGGCCACGGCCACGCGGCTGCTGCCGCTGGACGCCAACATGTCCTAACAAACATTCCCGACCGACTTAGTGCATAATCCTCGCACTATGTCGATCAAAACGATGGGAATTGTGCCAACGATCGTCGCGCTCGCTGTGGCCCTTGTGGGCTGCGGTGGACCCGCCGACGGGGAAGGCGCCGCCAGCGGCGACGGTGGGGCCAAGCTGTCGCTCGTCGCCTACTCGACGCCGAAGGAGGCGTACGAGGAGCTCATCCCGGCCTTCCAGAAGACGCCGGAGGGCAAGGGCGTCGGCTTCGACCAGTCCTACGGGGCCTCCGGCGACCAGTCGCGCGCGGTGGCCAGCGGCCTGCCCGCCGACATCGTGGCGCTGTCGCTTGCGCCCGACGTCGACAAGCTCGTCGAGCCCGGGCTCGTGGAGGAGAACTGGGCCGACACGCCGACCGACGGCTTCGTCACCAACTCGGTGGTCGTCTTCGCCGTCCGCAAGGGCAACCCGAAGAACATCAAGACGTGGAACGACATCGTCAAGGACGACGTCGAGGTCATCACGCCCAACCCGTTCACCTCCGGCGGCGCCAAGTGGAACCTGATGGCCGCCTACGGCTCGCAGACCGCCCAGGGCAAGTCGCCCGAGGAGGGGCTCGAGTTCCTGCACCAGGTGCTCGCCAACACGCCGGTCCAGGACAAGTCGGCGCGCGAGGCGCTGCAGACCTTCGCCGGCGGCAAGGGCGACGTCCTGCTCGCCTACGAGAACGAGGCGATCACCGCACAGCGGGCCGGCATCGAGCTCGACTACGTCGTCCCCGACGAGACGATCCTGATCGAGAACCCGGCGGCGGTCGTCAGCGAGTCGGAGAGCCCCGAGCAGGCGAAGGCGTTCCTCGACTGGCTCGTGACCCCCGAGGCGCAGGAGATCTACGCGTCCAAGGGCTACCGCTCGGTCCTCCCCGACCTGGTCGACGAGAAGACCTACCCGACGCCGAAGTCGCTCTTCGAGATCGACGAGTTCGGCGGCTGGGACAAGGTCAACGCCGACTTCTTCGACCCCGAGAAGGGCTCGGTCGCCGAGATCGAGCGCGACCTGGGGGTTTCCACTGCCGGCTAGCACTGTCACCGCAGGGGAGCTGTCGCGTGCGCGCGCGCGGCGGCTCCCGGCCGGCCCGCTCCTCGCGGGCGCGTACTCGGTCGCGTGGCTCACGCTGATCGTCCTGATCCCGCTCGCCGCCGTCGTCGTGCAGTCGTTCGACGGCGGCGTCGCCGAGTTCTGGGACGCGATCACCAACGCCCAGGCGCAGGCGGCGATCCGGCTGACCCTGGTCGCCTCGCTGATCGTGGCGGCGATCAACGCCGTGATCGGCACGCTGATCGCCTGGGTGCTCGTGCGCGACGAGTTCCCCGGCAAGCGGATCGTCAACGGGCTGATCGACCTGCCGTTCGCGCTGCCGACGATCGTCGCCGGCCTCGTCCTGCTCGCGCTGTACGGGCCGAACGGGCCGGTCGGCATCAACGTCGCGTACACGCGGGTGGCGGTCGTGATGGCGCTGCTGTTCGTGACGCTGCCGTTCGTGGTGCGGGCCGTGCAGCCGGTGCTGATGGGGCTCGAGCGCGAGGCCGAGGAGGCCGCGGAGTCGCTCGGCGCCCGGCCGTGGACGATCTTCCGCCGCATCGTCCTGCCGGCGCTGCGGCCGGCGATGCTCTCCGGCGTCGGCCTCGCCTTCGGGCGCGCGGTCGGCGAGTTCGGCTCGATCGTGCTGATCAGCGGCAACCTCCCGTACAAGACCGAGGTCGCGTCGGTGCTCGTCTACGGGCAGATCGAGAGCGGCAACACGAACGGCGCCGCCGCCGTCTCGGTGCTGCTGCTGTTCGTCTCGTTCGTCGTCCTGCTGCTGATCTCGTTCGTGGCCCGCCGGGGGGCCGTGCGATGAACCGCACCGCTCTGCGTTCCGTCGCGCTCTTCTATCTCGCCGCGCTGCTCGTCGTCCCGGTCGGGATGGTCTTCTACCGGGCGTTCGAGAACGGCTTCGCGGCGGCCTGGGAGGCGGTCACCACGCCGCCCGCCCAGCACGCGTTCTTCCTCACGATCACGATCACGCTGATCGCGGTGCCGCTGAACGCGATCTTCGGCGTCGTCACCGCGTGGCTGCTGGCCCGCTACGACTTCCCCGGCAAGCGGGTACTCGACGTGCTGATCGATCTGCCGTTCGCCGTCTCGCCGGTGATCGTCGGCCTCGCCCTCATCCTCGTGTGGGGCCGCGACGGCTGGTTCGGCTCGACCGAGGTGATCTTCTCGACGCCGGGCATGATCCTGGCCACGATCTTCATCTCGCTGCCGTTCGTGGTCCGCGAGGTGCTGCCGGTGCTCGAGGAGGAGGGCATCGAGCAGGAGCAGGCCGCGAGCACGCTCGGCGCGCGCGGCTGGCAGGTGTTCTGGCGGATCACCCTGCCGACCATCCGCTGGGGCCTGACCTACGGCGTGATCCTCTCGACGGCGCGGGCGATCGGCGAGTTCGGCGCGGTCGCCGTCGTCTCCGGCAAGATCCAGGGGCGCACGGAGACCCTCACGCTCTATGTCGAGGACCGCTTCCAGTCGCTGGACCTCACAGGCGCCTACGCTGCCGGCGTGGTGCTGGCCCTGCTCGGCGTCACGGTGCTGGCGCTCATGACCCTGCTGCAACGACGACACGGAAGGATCTGACGTGGCCATCGAGGCCCGCCACATCTCCAAGCAGTTCGGCGACTACACGGCGTTGGACGACGTCACGGTCGTCGTGCCCGACGGGTCGCTGACCGCCCTCCTCGGGCCGTCCGGCAGCGGCAAGAGCACGCTCCTGCGCGTGATCGCGGGGCTCGAGGTGCCCGACGCCGGTCAGGTGCTGATGGAGGGCGAGGACGTGACGACCCGGCCGGCGCGCACGCGCGGGGTCGGCTTCGTGTTCCAGCACTACGCCGCCTTCAAGCACATGACGGTGGCCGACAACGTCGCCTTCGGGCTCAGCGTCCGCAAGCGGCCCAAGCCCGAGATCAAGGCGAAGGTGGACGAGCTGCTCGAGCTCGTCGGGCTCGCGCACCTGGGCAAGCGCTACCCGTCGCAGCTGTCGGGCGGCCAGCGCCAGCGGATGGCGCTGGCGCGCGCGCTGGCGGTCGAGCCGCGCGTGCTGCTGCTCGACGAGCCGTTCGGAGCGCTTGGACGCCCGCGTGCGCGAGGAGCTGCGGGCGTGGCTGCGGCGGCTGCACGACGAGGTCCACGTGACGACGATCTTCGTGACCCACGATCAGGAGGAGGCGATGGAGATCGCCGAGCAGATCGTGGTCGTCAACGAGGGGCGGATCGAGCAGTCGGCGTCGCCGGCCGAGATCTACGACGCGCCGGCCTCGCCGTTCGTCATGTCCTTCGTCGGCCCGGTCACGCGCGTGGGCGGCCGGCTGGTGCGCCCGCACGACGTGCAGGTGCTGACCGAGGCGGGCGAGGCGAGCGAGCAGGCGGTGGTGACGCGGATCGTGCGGCTCGGCTTCGAGGTGCGCGTGGAGCTGCTTCCGCCGGAGGGCGACATCCTCACCGCGCAGCTGTCGCGCACCGAGGCGGAGCAGCTCGAGCTCGTCGAGGGCCAGATCGTGCACATCCGCGTCGACCCGACGGGGGCGCAGCCCGAGCCCGCGAGCGCATAGTCTGCGCCCTGTGCGGGTCTCAGCCAAGACCGACTACGCCATCCGCGCGGCGCTGGAGCTGGCTGCCGCCGAGGACGCCAAGCCGGTGAAGGGAGAGCGGATCGCCACCGCCCAGGCGATCCCGCTGCGCTTCCTGGAGAACATCCTCATGCAGCTCCGCCACGCGGGGCTGGTCGACAGCCGGCGCGGGGCGGAGGGCGGCTACCGCCTCGCCCGCCCGGCCGGCGAGGTCACGCTGGCCGACGTCATCCGCGCGATCGACGGGCCGCTGGCCGGCGTCCAGGGCGAGCGGCCGGAGACGCTCGACTTCACCGGCGTCGCCGAGCCGATGCGGGACGTCTGGATCGCCGTCCGCGCCTCACTGCGGTCGGTGCTCGAGCACATCACGCTCGCCGACGTGGTCGGGGGCGAGCTGCCCGAGCACGTGCGGGAGCTGCTGGGCGACGAGGACGCCTGGGTCTCGCACTAGAGCGCGACTTCGTACCGCTCGGCGTCGGGCTCGAGGATGCGCGCGGTGCGCTCCGCCTCCTCGACGATCGCCGCCCGCGCCGAGCGCGAGATCTCCGTGTGCGGCTCGATCGTCACCTGCACGCGCTCGTCCTCGCGCCGGTAGTCCCAGCTTGCGGCGACGCGTCCGTCGACGGTAACGGTCGGCGAGCCGCTGAGCGTGAGCTGGAGCGGCCTGAGCGCGGGGGGGATGATGCGTTCGCGGTCCTGATACGCGAGCAGCGCCTGGTCCCAGTGGCCGAGCAGTCGCGGAGGGCAGCGGCGTGTCGGCGGGCGGGAGCGGGTGCTCGGGGAGGTCGAAGAGCCTCCGGCCCTGCTCGTCGCGATAGGAGACGGTCTCGATCCGCTCCCAGGCGCCAGTGAAGTCGGCCTGGGCGGCGCCGAGCCAGGCCGACACGTCGCGTTTCTGGGCCGGGCCGAAGGCCGCCAGGTAGCGGCCGATCACGAGGGCAGCCGCGTCCACGAGCTCCGGGCGCGGCCGCGGGTCGGCGACGAAGGCGGTCTTGCGCCGCGTGTCGGCGTAGAAGCCGGCCGGCGGAAGCTGGACGAGCGGCAGCACCGTACGGGCGAAGATCAGCGGCGCGTACGGAAAGTCGGGCACGCCGTCGTACCGCGCCCGCACGTACTCGCGGATCTCGCCGTTGGTCCGCGGCTCGCGCAGCCATGCGCCGAGCTCGGCGGCCACCTCCTCCTCGTCGAGGTGCGGGTAGGTCGCCCGCCACTTGCGGAGCCAGAACTGGCGACTGAGCTGCGCGTAGGCCGGATAGTCGTGGGCGTGCGTCAGGTGCAGCGTGAGCCGCAGGAGCGTCGACTTGACCACACGCCGGGCCCCGATCTCGGCCTCCAGCCCGGCGCGGGTGAAGCCGTCGAGGCGGGCCGCGAGCGCGATGAACGGCGCCGGCGGATGCTGGGCCTGCAGCGGCGTCAGGCGACGGATCGCCTCGGCCGGGTCGATCCGCGGGCGCTCGAGCAGCAGCTGGCGCGCCGCGAGCGCCGCGGTCAGCCGCTCGCGGCTAAGGGTCTCCACTAGGCGGCTCGGTCGTCGCGGCCCAGGTCCTGGTTGCCCCAGGCGGCCATCGCCTCCAGCACCGAGCGGAAGCTCTGCCCGCGCTCGGTGAGCTCGTAGACCACGCGCGGCGGCACCTCGGCGTGGACGGTGCGGGTGAGCACGCCCTGGTGCTCGAGGATGCGCAGGCGCTCGGTGAGCGTCTTGGGGCTGCCGATCCCGAGGCCATCCCGCAGCTGGCCGAAGCGCTTCGGCCCGCTCAGCAGCTCGCGGATGATGAGCGTGGACCACTTGCCGTCGAGCACGAGCAGGGCGTGCTCGATCGGGCAGCCGGCGGTGGCGCGCGTGTCGTCCATGGTTCCGCTCGGGATACTACATCCCTTTCTGGGTACTGCTACCCATCCGGTACTAAAGGCGGCGGCATGAACATCACCGTCCACGGCGCGACCGGCTCCCAGGGAGCCCCGGTCGCCGCCCTCCTCACCGCCGCCGGCCACCCCGGCGAACCGCTCACGGGCGACGAGCTCGCGCGCAGCCTCGGCGAGGCCCTCGGCCGCCGCCTGCGCTGGCAGACGATCTCGCCGGAGGCGTTCGCCGACGCGCTGCGCCCGCACCTCGGCGACCACGCCGCCGAGGGCACGGCCGCGGTCTACCGCATGCTCGCCGAGATGCCGCCCGGCCCCGCTCCGGATCCCGCGCCGGCGCGCGAGGCGCTCGACTGGGCCCCCCACGACCCCGCGACCTGGGCCCGCGAGGTGCCCTGGCCACTCCGCCTCGCCGCGTAAGGGGGCCTGGCCCCCTTACGCGCCAGATTGGCCGTCTGAGCGAAGTAAGGGGCCAGGCCCCTCTGTACTGCAACAGATCCGATCTGTACTACTACAGAGGGGCCTGGCCCCCTTAGTTGGTGGCGACGCTACGGTGCCGCCCGATGACGGGTCCGATCCTGGTCACGGGCGGCGCCGGCTTCGTCGGGTCGCACGTGGTCGACGCGCTGCTGCACGCGGGCTGGGAGGTCCGGGTGCTCGACCGCCGCCGGGGGCCGGACGGCGCGGAGTGGATCGAGGGGGACGTCCGCGACGCTCACACGGTCGCCGCGGCGGTGGCAGGGGTGGACGCCGTCTGCCACCACGCCGCCATGACCGGCGACTACGACGACGCCGCCGACTGCGTCGCCACCAACGACTTCGGCACCGCCGTCCTGCTGAGCGGGCTGGCCGATCGCGGCTTCGCGGGCCGCCTCGTGCTCGGCTCGAGCACCGTCGTCTACGGCGAGGGCCTGTATGCGTGCGCGAGCCACGGCTCCGTGCGCCCCGCCCGGCGGGCGGCGAAGGACCTCGACGCCGGCCGCTTCGACCACCCGTGCCCGGCCTGCGGAGCGCCGCTCGAGCCGCGCGCCGTGCCGGAACAGGCGGCACGCGAGCCGCGCGGCGTCTACGCGGCCACCAAGCTCGCGCAGGAGCTCCTGTGCACCGCACTCGGCGACGAGACGGCCGCGAAGGTGACGATCCTGCGCTACGACGCCCTCTACGGGCCGCGGATGACGAACGGCATGCTCGGCGCCTTCCGGTCAGCGCTGCGGAACGGCGACGCGCCGCGCGTGTTCGAGGACGGCCGCCAGCTGCGCGACTTCGTCCACGTGCGCGACGTCGCCCGCGCGACCCTGCTCGCGCTCGCCGACACGCCGCCGGGCGCCTACAACGTCGCGTCCGGGACACCGCGCACGGTGAAGGCGCTGGCCGACGCGCTCAGCCGCGCCTTCGGCGGAGCCGAGCCGCTGGTCACGAGGAGCTGGCGCGCCGGCGACGTCCGCCACCGGTTCGGCGAGACGACCGCGGCCGCCGAGCGGCTGGGCTTCCATGCCGCCGAGGACTTCGAGGCGGGCATGCGGGAGTGCGTCTGAGGGCATAGGGTGCCGCGATGACCCGCGTCGCCGTCGTCGGCCATGTCGAGTGGATCGAGTTCGCGCGCGTGCCGCACGTGCCGCGCCCCGGCGAGATCCTGCACGCCACCGAGTGGTGGGAGGACGTCGGCGGCGGTGGCGCCGTGGCGGCCGTGCAGCTCGCCAAGCTCGCGGGCGGCGTCGACTTCTTCACCGCGCTGGCGCAGGACGAGCTCGGCCGGCGCTCGCAGGAGCGGCTCGAGGAGCTCGGCGTGACCGTCCACGCGGCGCCGCGCCCCGGCGTCCAGCGCAGCGGCTTCGTCCACCTCGACGACGACCACGAGCGCACGATCACCATCCGCGGCGAGCGCATCGTCCCCACCGGCGACGACGACCTGCCGTGGGAGCGGCTGGACGAGGTCGATGCCGTCTACTTCACCGGCGGCGACGTCGGAGCGCTCGTGCAGGCGCGGCGGGCGCGCAAGGTGGTGGCCACGCCGCGTGCCTACGACACGCTGAGTGGCCTCCGACGTCAACCTCGACGCGCTGGTGCGCTCGGCCAAGGACCCCGGCGAGCAGCAGGCCGAGGAGCACCTCGACCCGTCGCCGGACATCGTGGTCTCGACCGCCGGCAAGGAGGGCGGCGAGTGGATCGGCGAGGACCGCACCAGCGGCCGCTTCAAGGCCGCCCAGCTGCCCGGGCCGCCACGGCACGCCTACGGCGCCGGCGACTCGTTCGCGGCCGGGCTGACCTACGGCCTCGGCGCCGACCTGCCGATCGACAAGGCGCTCGAGGTCGCCTCGCGCTGCGGCGCCTACAAGCTGGCGGGGCGCGCGCCGTTCGACAACCAGCTCACCGCCGCAGATCTATGACCGCGGCGCCCTCGATCCGGCCCGCGCGGAGGCGCTCGAGCGCCTGCTCGGCCTGATCGAGCCCGAACTCGGTGACCGCCGTCCGGACCGGAACCTTCGGCGCCAGCTCCAGGAACTCCTCGGCGTCGGCGCGCGTGAGGTTGGCGACCGAGCGCAGGACGCGCTCCTCCCACAGGTCGCGATAGGGGAAGGAGGGGATGTTGGACATGTGGATGCCGGCGCAGACGACCGCCCCGCCGGGCGCCACGGCGCGCAGCGCCGCCGGGACCAGCGCACCGACCGGGGCGAAGATGATCGCCGCATCGAGCGGCTCCGGCCCCAGTCCCGCGGCGTCGCCGGCCCACTCGGCGCCGAGCGACAGCGCGAGCACCTGTGCGGCCGTGTCGTCGGCGCGCGTGAAGGCGAAGACGCGGCGCCCCTCGTGGACGGCGACCTGGCAGACGATGTGGGCGGCGGCGCCGAAGCCGTAGAGCCCGAGCCGCACGCCGTCGCCGGCCAGGCGCAGCGCCCGGTGGCCGATCAGCCCGCCGCAGAGCAGCGGCGCGATCTCGACATCCGAGAGCCCGTCGGGCAGCGGGAAGCAGTAGCGCGCGTCGGCGACCGCGTGCTCGGCGTAGCCGCCGTCGACGTCGCGGCCGGTGAAGCGCGCCCGCCGGCACAGGTTCTCGCGCCCGCTCGCGCAGTACGCGCACTCGCCGCACGTCCAGGCGAGCCAGGGGACGCCGAGCCGCCGCCCGTCCTCGTCGGTCGCGACGATCTGATGCCCGAGGATCAGCGGCAGGTGCCCGGGCTCGAGCTCGCCGTCGCGCAGGTGCAGGTCGGTCCGGCAGACGCCGCACGCGTGCACGCGCAGGAGCAGCTGTCCGTCACGGGCCTTCGGCTCAGCCACCTCCGCCACCCGCAGCGGCCGGCCCGGCTCCTCGAGCAGGGCCGCCCGCATCACGCGGCGGCGCGGTCGAGCGCGACGAGGTCGACGAGCTCGTAGGCCGGCACGGCCTCGGGCTCGTCGCCGCACGAGATCGGCCGCGGCTCCGCCTCGCGCCGCGCGACGACCGCCTGCAGGCGGTCGGTCGGCGTGTGCAGAGTCACCACGTCGCCGTCGACGCCCTCGACCACCACGTCGTCCAGGCCGCGCAGCCCCAGCCGCCGCCGGACCAAGACGTCCGCGGCCTGGACCACCGGCGGGTCGCCGGCCCGCCCGCGCAGGTACTCGAGCGCGATCTCGCCGGCCTCGTACGCCGTCACGATCTCCGGCCCGCGCGCGGCGGGCACGCGGCCGAAGCAGAGGCCGTGCGGGAAGGCGAGGAAGGTGGCCGCGAAGCGGTGGCCGCCGATGTGGCCGACCTCCCACGTCTCGTCGCCGCGCTGGGCCCTCATCGCCCGCACGAGCGGACGGCCGCGCCGCGCGCAGCAGGGGTCGCGCTTGCCGTGCGTGCAGACCGCGTAGACCGGCTGCTCCCAGCGGACCTCCGGCTCGCCGACGTCGAGCTCCAGGACCTCGCGCGGGTCGGACAGCTCGTAGCGCGCGATCCACGGGTCCTCGCGCCGGGTGTCGGCGACGAAGCAGACGCGCCGCTCGTGCGGGGCCCGGCGCGGGCTGCGCCGGATCAGGTGGACCTTGACGCCGGCCTCGTCGGCGAACGCCAGCAGCTCGCGCGCCAGCCCCTCGTCGAGGTCCGAGTGCGTGACCGCGTTGCGGCCCGTCCACGGCCCGCACTGCTCGAGCAGCAGGAAGCGTCGCGCCTTGGGCGCGGTGGCCGCGAGGTCCTCGCCGAGGCGCTCGCCGAGGACGGAACAGGCATCGATCACGTGAACAGGGTTAGCAGCCCGGCGAGCACGAACGCGCCCGCCCACACGCCGTCGAGGTTGATCCAGGCCTTCCGGAGCACGGCGACGCCGAGCTTCTCGTAGACCAGGACCGCGACCACGCCCATCACGAGCACCATCGCGCCGACGTGGAGCAGGAGCCCGAACGCGCCGGTCAGCAGCTCGGCGCCGCCGCCCGTGGCCTCGAGCGCGTGGTCATGGGCGGAGGCCGCGGCGGCGCCCCCGCCGATCAGCACCGGCGCCACCATCAGCCCGGCGCCGTGGGCGGTCGACATCAGGAACGACCACCACGCCAGCTCGCGCCGGTTGACCCGCATCGTCGTCCAGCGGAAGTGCGCGCGCGGCTTGGCAAAGCGGAAGACCCCGAACAGGATCAACGCGATGCCGGCCGTCAGCCGCAGCACCGACGGGTCGGCCAGCAGGCCGAGCCCGAGCACCGCCGCCGCCACCAGCACGAGCGACAGCTCGTGGCCGATGGCGATCGGCGGCAGAGCCCGCAGCACGGCGCGGCGGTCGCGGTCCTGCATCCCCAGCGCGACCGCGAACAGCCAGCCCATCGCGGGGTTCAGCCCGTGATAGGCGCCGAGCGCGGCGATCAGGAGCAGGGCCCAGAGGTCCACGTCAACCCCCGCGACTGCTGTGGTGGCGGGCGGTCACGGGCTCAGTCGGGGAAGCAGTACGAGTCGGAGGACGCGTCGCCGCCCTGGAGGCGCACCTGGTGCGGCCGCTCGCCCGAGAACTCGACGAACAGGTCCGGGTCCACCGCCAGCGAGCCGTCCTCGCCGGCGTCGAGCTTGACCATCCAGCCGTCGATCCCCTCCGGGTAGAACTGCTCGTCCCAGGCGGCGTACAGCGAGTTCGTGAGGTAGACGCGGCGGCCGTCGCGGCTCGTCTCGACCATCTGCGGCCCGCCGTTCAAGGGGCCGCTCGCCGGGTGCGCCTCGCGGCCGACGATGCCGCCGATCCGCACCGAAGCCGTCTCGCGCGGGGCGCGCGGGTCGGAGACGTCGAAGCGCTTGAGCTCGCCGGTGCCCCAGCAGGAGACGTAGAGGTCGCGGTCGTCGACCGACAGCGAGATGTCGGTGATCAGCGGCGGCACGGCCCCGAACGGCTGCAGGATCGGCGGCAGCTGCTCGGCCTCGGCCGGCTCGGCGGGGATCGAGATGACCTTGTCGGCGGTCACGCGGCCGTCGTCGCCGCGCTCCCAGAGCCAGATCGAGGCGCTCAGGTCGGCCGTCGAGGTGACGACGCCGACGAACCCGTAGGCCTTGGAGGGATTGTGCGCGGGCCGCAGCTCGAGCACCATCTGGTGCTCCGGTCCGAGGTCGATCTCCTGCGTGTGGCGGCGCGTCTTGAGGTCGAAGACGTGCAGCCGGTGGCCGTACTGGTTGCCGAGCAGGAGCTCGCCGACGAGGCCGTCCTCGACCATGTTCGGCGTGCCCCACTCGCTGGTGATGACGGTGTCGTGGCCGAGGTGCCACCAGAAGTCGTAGGCCAGCTCCTGCGTGCCGCGGTCGTCCTCCCACTGGCCCTTGACCGAGAAGTCGTCGTGGTCGAGCAGGAAGATGCCGCCCGGGCCGTCGCCCTCGGGGTTGCCGAGCGCGGAGACGTAGATGCCGTCGGGGCCGCAGTGGACGGTGTGCGGGCGGCTGTAGCCCGCCTTCCTTGCGATCTCCTCGGCCTCGATGACCTTGACGAGCTTGGGGGAGCGGGGGTCGTCCTTGACGTCGAGCACGTGGATCCGCGACGAGCGCAGGCCGGGGACGAGCAGGTAGCGGCGCTCGACGTGCGGGTGCGGGGCCCACGGGCAGAGCGCCGACGAGCACGCGTTCCAGCCGAAGTGGTGCAGCTCGTCGCCGGGGTTCGGCATGTCGAAGCGGCCGACGAGCTCTCCCGCCTCGAGGTCGAGCACGTTGATGGCGTCCGGCTTGCCGTTGCCGCTCGTGTTCAGCGTGGCGACGTAGGCGAGCGTCTCCGGCGGCGCGCCGGCGGCGCTGCCGGGGGACGGATAGAAGGTGGGATCGGGCGTCAGTCGAGCCATGACAAGGCAACCTACTGATTCCCGGGCGGCTTTACCGCCTTTTGACCGGTGCGCGTGCCGGAACCGGCTCGGGAACGCCGCGGCGCGAGGTCGCGGGCTCGGGGCGGAGGTCGCCGCCGTGGTCGCGGCGGCGGCTCGGCCACGGGGCCGCGTCGGGCAGCGGGAGCCGCAGGCCGCCGGACGGGCCCTTGGGGGTCTCGGGCTCGGGTGTGTTGCCACCGCCGCCGCGGCCGTCGTCGCCGTCGTCATCGTCGTCGCGCAGCCGGAAGAACCACACCAGCCACACGATCAGCGCCCCGATGTCGAAGACCCGGAGCCCGACCATGAAGATCCACCCCTCCAGTGTCACCTCACCACGCAGGCTAGCGCCGCAACCATGTCTCCAGCAACCGCCTCGCGATGGCGAAGCGCGGCGGGACGCCAAGTCGGGCCCTCGCGCTCCTCGACGGCGGCGGCGACGTCGGCCCGGCTGAACCAGCGCACGTCCTCCAGCTCCTCGTCGACGCGGCGCGGCTCGCCGGAGACGTAGGGGGCGAAGAAGCCCAGCATCAGCGAGGTCGGGAAGGGCCACGGCTGGCTCGCCGCGTACTCCGGCGGGCCGACCTCGACGCCCGCCTCCTCGCGCACCTCGCGCGCCACCGCCTCCTCGAGGCTCTCGCCCGGCTCCACGAAGCCCGCCAGCGCGGAGTAGCGGCCGGGCGGCCAGCTCGGCTGGCGGCCGAGCAGCACGCGGTCGCCGTCGGTGACGAGCATGATCACCACCGGGTCGGTGCGCGGGTGGTGGTCGGTGCCGCAGCGCTCGCAGCGGCGGACGATCCCGGCCTCGGCGACGGCGGTCGGCGCGCCGCAGACCGAGCAGTGGCGGTGGCGGCGGTGCCAGTTGACGAGCGCGGCGGCGTGGGCGGCGAGGCCGGCGTCGGCGTGGGGGAGGGTGGAGGCGGCCGCGCGCAGGCCGAGCGGGCGGGTGCCGGCCGGGGCGGGGAGCGAGTCGGCTTCGACGGCGAACACCGGCCCGGCCTCGTCGAGCCCCAGCAGCAGCGGCTCGCGGGCGCTGACCGAGGACAGCGGCACCAGCGCCAGCCGGTCGTCCTCCGTCAGGTGCACGGCGGCGTCGCCGGCCAGGACCGCGCGCGCGCCGGGGCTCGCCCGCTGCGCGGCGACCCAGGCGGGGTCGGTCCGCCGCCCCGCCGCCCGGTCGAGCCGCCCGCCGGTGAACGTGATCGCCATGTAGGGCATGATGCCCGCCGTGATCCGTCCGCTGCGCTCCGGCGAGGCGTTCCTCGCCGACGTGCGCGGCGCGCGGGACGGCCTCCACCTGTGGTGGCTCGGCCAGAGCGGCTTCCTGGTGGCCTGGGAGGGCCGCCACCTGCTGCTCGACCCGTACCTGTCGGACTCGCTGACCCGCAAGTACGCGGACACCGACAAGCCGCACGTGCGCATGACCGAGCGGGTCGTCGACCCCGCGCAGCTCGGCTTCGTCGACGTCGTGACCGCCTCGCACGGCCACACCGACCACCTCGATCCGGACACGCTGCGTGCCCTCCCGGGCGCCCGGCTCGTCGCCCCGGCGGCGCACCGCTCGCTGGCCGCCGAGCGCGCCGGCCGCGAGCCGCTCGGCATCGACGACGGGGAGACCGTCGAGGTCGCCGGCTTCGCGATCCGGGCGGTGCCGGCCGCGCACGAGGCGATCGAGCGCGACGAGGAGGGCCGGATGCTCCACCTCGGCTATGTCGTGCGCTGCGGCCCGTTCGCCGTCTACCACGCGGGCGACACCGTGCCCTACGAGGACCAGGCGGCGCGGGTCGGGTCGGTCGACCTCGCGCTGCTGCCGATCAACGGCCGCGCCCCTGAGCGGCGCGTGGCCGGCAACCTCCACGGGGAGGAGGCGGCGACGCTGGCGCACGAGCTCGGCGCCGGCTTGGCCGTCCCCATGCACTTCGAGATGTTCGAGTTCAACACCGAGCCGCCGGACGCGTTCGTGGCCGCCTGCGAGCGGCTCGGCCAGCCCTACCGCGTCCTGCGCGCCGGCGAGCGGCTCACGCTGCCTTGAGCAGCGGGAAGGTCATGCAGACCTCGGTGCCGCCGCCGGGCGGTGCGGTGACGGAGAAGCTGTCGGCCAGGGTGGCGATCAGCGGCAGCCCGAGGCCGGCGCCCGGGCTGTCCGTGCGCGGGGTCATGCCGCAGCCATCGTCGCGCACGATGACCTTCAGCTCGCCGCCGTCCCACTCGACGCGCAGCGTGAAGTCGCCGTCGCTCGGTGTCGCGGTAGCTGTGGACGACGACGTTGCTGACGGCCTCGGACACGGCCAGCCGAGCAGCTTCGCGGACCGGCTCCTGCGCTCCCGCACGCAGGGCTGCATCCCAGACGGCCCGCCTCGCCGCGCCGACGTGCTCCGGGCGCGCGGGCCAGCTTTGCTCAGATCGATGCACTCGGGCGTTTGCGTACCCGTCTTGAGCGCCCGCGAACGTCAGGTTGCCCGGATGGGCCAAGACGCTGACCTCGCGCGTGCCGCGCCGGAGGGGCTCAGGGTGTCCGAACGGTGACCGGAATGCGATGGATCGCGTTGTTGGCATAGCCGCCGACGTTCCACGGCGGCGCGTCCGGCTGGCTGCGGCCCGTGGCGTCGGTCGCCCGGCAGGACAGCTCGTGCTCGCCCTCGGTCGCGTCCCATTCGAGCCACCACGGCACCCAGGCGGCACGCCCCGGCGGGTCGCCGAGCTCGGCCTCGGACCAGGCTCCGTCGATCCCGACCTCGACGTGCTCGATCGCGCCCCAGCCCGACCAGGCGCGGCCCTCGAGCCGGACCGGCCCGGCCGGCAGGAAGCGGCGGCGGGTCATGAAGTCGGGGATGCCCGGCGGCGTCATCAGCGAGCGCGGCTCGATGCGGGTGACCGGCGTGCCGGGATCGTCCTCGGAGCGGCGCATCCGGTACCCGGTGACCATCTGGTAGCCCTGGAACGGCTCGTCGGCGACGGTGATCCGCGGCCAGCCACTTCACGTTCGTCATCCCGTACCAGCCGGGGACCACGAGCCGCAGCGGGAAGCCGTGCTGCGGCGGGAGCGGCTCGCCGTTGGCGGCGTAGGCGAGCAGCGCGCCGTCGCAGT
Source organism: uncultured Solirubrobacteraceae bacterium (assembly GCA_963844405.1). Classification (GTDB taxonomy): domain Bacteria; phylum Actinomycetota; class Thermoleophilia; order Solirubrobacterales; family Solirubrobacteraceae; genus DASSUW01. The sequence continues at coordinate 334,401 of CAWJNZ010000004.1, forward strand.
CGGCGAGGGACAGGCTGCGCGCGTAGTCCTGCTCCACGCCGCCCTCGACGCCGCGGTCGAGGCCCGTGAACACGACCTCGTCGCCGCCCGCGCCCGCCTCTGCGAGCAGCGCGGCCACGGGCACGCCGGTCCACTCGATCGTCCCGACCGCCTCCGTCAGCCACGGCTGGCTCACCACATGCGGCTCGAGCTGGGCGCGACCGTTCCCCGCGCACTCCATCGTCACCGGCAACGTCACCGCCTCGCGCGCCCGCAGGTCGTCGAGGCTGAGCGAGAGCGGACGCTCCACCAGGCCGTCGACCGCGAGCCGCCAGGCGCCGGCGTCGACGGCCGGGATGTCGTAGTGGGTGAGCAGGTAGTGCAGGCCGAGCGGCGTGATCTCGTGGCGCAGCGCCTCGAGCGGCATGCCGTGGTTGCGGGCCGCGAGCTGCAGCTCCTCGAACGAGATCAACGCTCGGAGTACTCCCAGTCCGTGACCTGCTCGATCACGCCGAGCAGCTCGCCGACGCGGCAGACCAGCAGCCGCTCCTCGTCGACCTCGATCCACACGCCCGCCGAGGCCGGGAAGACGACGTGGTCGCCGGTCTTCACCGGCATCGCCACGCCGGCCGACTCCCACCAGTCGATGCCGGGCCCGACCGCGAGCACGATCCCGTGCTGCGGCGGCGGCTCGTGCTCACCCGCGGGGACGACCAGCCCCGACCGCCGCACGCGGTCGGGGTCGAGCTCCTTGATGACCACGCGGTCGAACAGCGGCCTGAGCTGGTGACGCATCCACGCGCACGATATCCGCGTCAGCCGCCGGCCACGTCACGTCGCAGGAACCGCGTGACCGCCCAACCCAGCGACGGGAGCGCGTAGAGCGCGCAAACCCAGGCCGAGCGGAGGATCGGATCCCAGTCGGTCGGCTCGCGCAGGATGCCCTGCCAGGCGTTGAACTGGGTCGAGAGCAGGTACGGGTCGAGCGCGTCGAGCGCCGAGATGGCGTCGATGATCTGGAGGAAGATCGAGACCATCAGCGTGCCGACCACGGCGGCCGCCGAGTTGCGCGTGAGCGTCGAGAGCATGAGCCCGATCGAGGCGATCGCCGCCAGCGGGAGCAGGTAGGCGAGCGTGCCCAGCCCGGTCAGCACCAGCGCCCGGCCGGGGCCGATCTGGGTGCCCGACAGCGTGGTCAGCGGGTCGAAGCCCCAGATCAGGCCGCCGGCCACGAGCGCCACGCCGACGTACGTGAAGAGCACGGCGCCGGTGTACGTGAGGGCCGCCAGCACCTTGCCGGCGAACACGTGCCAGCGCTCGACCGAGCGCGTGAGGATCGTCTTCAGCGTCCCGTTCTGGTCCTCCGTGGCCACGATGTCGCCGGCCACGAGCGCCGTGATCAGCGGCAGCAGCCAGAAGGCGCCGAAGGCGAGGCAGACGAGCGGGACGGCGAAGCCGGTCTCGCGCACGAAGCTCCCGAACGGAAGCTCGTCCGGGCCGCCGCTGCTGTCGGCCACGAGGGCGACGACGAAGATCAGCGGCACGGCGACGGCCGAGACGAGGCCGATGAACGTGCGCTTCTGGGCGAGCAGCTTGCGCAGCTCCCAGCGGTAGACGGCGCGGACGCCGGGCCGGCGCGCGGCGTGGGTCTTCGCGGTGGCGGTGCGCGGCACGGCGACCGAGCTCATCGCGGGCCCTCCGTCATCTCGAAGAACAGCTCCTCCAGCGTGGGCGCGTGCGGGACGAGCGCCGTGATGCCGATCCCGGTCCGGCCGAGCGCGACCGAGAGCTCGGCCGCCGTGCGCTCGTCGCCGGCGAAGCTCAGCCCGCCGGCGATCTCGGTCACGTCGCCGAACTCGCGCGCGATCTCGGCGGCGTGGACGTCGTCGGTGGTGCGCAGCTCGTAGCGGGCGGCGGCGCTCGCCATCAGCTCGTCGAGCGCGCCCTCGTAGAGGACGCGGCCGTTACCCACGATCGCCACGCGGTCGCACAGCTCCTCGACCTCGCCCATCAGGTGGCTGGAGAGGAGCACGGTCATGCCCTGGTCGGCGAGCCGGCGGACCAGCGCGCGCATGTCGCGCATGCCGGCCGGGTCGAGGCCCGTGGTCGGCTCGTCGAGCAGGAGCAGCCTCGGGGCGCGCAGGAGCGCCCCGGCGATGCCGAGCCGCTGGCGCATGCCGTGCGAGTAGCCGCCGACCTTGTCCTTGGCGCGGTCGGCGAGGTCGACGGTGTCGAGCGCCTCGCCGATCCGGTGCTCGGCGCCGTCGCCGTCGAGCGCCGCCACCAGCTCGAGGTTGCGGCGCCCGCTCAGGTACGGGTAGAAGCGCGGCGCCTCGACGAAGCCGGCCACGCCGTCGAGGGCTCGGGCGCCCTCGAGCAGCGGGTCGCGGCCGAACAGCTGGGCGGAGCCCTCGTCGGGCCGGATCAGCCCGAGCAGCATCCGCAGCGACGTCGTCTTCCCGGCGCCGTTGGGCCCGAGGTAGCCGTAGACGTCGCCGGGCCCGACGGTGAGGTCGACGTGGTCCACGGCCGTGATCTCGCCGTAGCGCTTGACCAGCCCGCGGGCCTCGATCGGGAGGGCGGTCATAGGCCCCTCGCGGCGTTCTCGGCGGCCACCGGCGGGACGGAGCCGAGCACGACGTAGGCGACCCCGTCGCGGCGGAACGTGACGACGGTGCCGAGCGGCGTGGCGAGCTCGGTGCCGGTCGCGCCGTCGATGTTGACCTGCGGGAGCGCGAGCTCCGGCTCGCTCTCGGCGCCGGCCTCGTACTGGAGCACGACGATCGCGCCCATGCCTTCGCCGTAGACGCTCACGGCGCCGGGCTCGCCGCCGACGTCCGCGAGCCGGACGTCGCGGCGCGGCAGGCCGGCGAGCTCGGCGGGGGCGCTGAGCTCGAAGCCGAGCTCGCGCTGCACGGCCGCGACGCCGCGGACGCGGGTCTGGTTGCCGTGGGTGTCGGTGGTGACGGGGTCGACCTCGACGATGCGCGTGCCCTTCGGCGGGTCGGCCTCGAAGGTGGCGTCGTCGATCTTGCCGTAGCTGACCTCGTCGGCCTCCAGCTCGAGCACCGGCTCGTCCTGCCCCTGGGCGTAGACGGCGGCGCGCAGCGGGACGCCGTTGAGCGCGTCCCAGGCGAGCTCGGCGGCGCCGAGCAGGCCGCCGTCGTCCTTCGGGGCGATCCGGACCGTGTAGCTGGGCCGGCCGGCCGTCGTCGTCGGCTGGGCACCGGAGAGGCTCCAGGCGGTGGCGAGGCGGTCGAGGCCGCGGCGGACGTCGGCGAGGCTGGCGGGCTCCTTCTCGCGCTCGCCCTGCTCGCGCCCGACCGGGAGCACGTACGCGGTCTCGGATGCGCTGTCGTAGATCGTCACGCGGTCGTCGCCGGCGACGATCTGGGCGTCGCCGGCCTCGGACTGGAGCTCGAGGCGCACGCGGCCGTCGTCGGCGAGCCAGAGGCGCCCCTCGGCTCCGGAGGCCAGGGGGGAGCCGCCGCCGTTGGGGAGCGAGCCGGCGGGGAGCAGCCCGTTGGTGAACGTGATGCGGGCCGTCACGCCTTCGACCGGCGGCGCGTTGACGGCGTCGAGGATCGCGCGGTCGAGCGGCTTGGGGTCGGGCTTGTCGGATCCGCTGAGCGCGGCCTGGGCGAAGCCGGCCGACAGCACGAGGGCGACGGTGACGGCCAGGAGCGTGAGGAGGCGGGTGGTTGAGGCGGTGCGGAGGAATCGCATGGGGAGGGCCCTTCGTCAGATGGTGACGCCTTGGGTTGTACGGGGGGCGTTTGAGAGTTCTTTGAGAGGCGTGGGTGAGATGACGCGCTGGCCGCGGTCGCGGGCGAGCAGGCTCCACAGCCAGCGTGTGAGGGTGACCAGACGGTTGCCCCAGCCGACGAGGTAGCGGATGTGGACGACGGCCCAGACGAGGATCGCGAGGCGGCCGGTGAGGCGGATACCCTGGGAGATGCCGACGGCGCGGCTGCGGCCGATGACGGCGAGCCGGCCCTTGTCGACGTAGCGGAAGGGCCTGGTGGATCGCTGTGCGAGCCGGTCTTTGATCGTGCGGGCGGCGTGCCGGCCCTGCTGCATGGCCGCGGGTGCGACGCCCGGGACACCGTCGAGCGCGGCCAGGTCGCCGATCGCGAAGACCTCGGGGCGGCCGGGGAGCGTGAGGTCGGGCTTGATCGCGATCCGGCCGTCGTCGGTGGTCGGGCCCAGCAGGGCGGCGAGCGGGGAGGCCTTGACGCCGGTGGCCCACAGCACGGTGCGCGCGGGCGCGCGCACGAGGGCGCCGGACGCGGACAGGATGTCGAGGCCTTCGTCGTCGACATCGACCACGCGGGCGCGCTGCCAGACGTCGACCCCCAGCTGCGCCAGGTCGCTCGCCGCCCGGCGCTGGATCGGCTCGGGGAACTCGGACAGGATGTGCGGGCCGCCCTCGACGAGCGAGACACGGGCGTCGCGGGTGTCGATCGACCGGTAGTCGGAGGGCAGGGTGCGCTGGGCGAGCGCGGCGATCTGGCCGGCGAGCTCGATCCCGGTGGGGCCGCCGCCGATGACGGCGAAGCGCAGCCAGGCCGCGCGCTCGGCGGGGTCGGTCGCGAGCTCGGCGAGCTCGAACGCCCGCAGGACGCGCGATCGCATGTCGCGCGCGTCGTCGAGCGTCTTGAGGCCGCCTGTGGCGCCGGCCGCGACGATCAGCGTGTCGTACTCGAGCTCCCGCTGCTCACCGTCGGGGGTGGTGGCGTGGGCCGTGCGGGCGTCGAGGTCGAAGCCGGTGACCTCGGCGAGCAGGACCCGGGCGTTGGCCTGCCGGCGCAGGATGCCGCGCAGCGGCGGAGCGATCTCGCCCTCGGTGAGGATGCCGGTGGCGACCTGGTAGAGGAGCGGCTGGAAGAGGTGGTGGTTGGCGCGGTCGACGAGCGTGACCTCGACCGGCGCCCGTCTGAGGGCCTTCGCGGCGTACAGGCCGCCGAAGCCGCCGCCGACGATGAGGACGCGATGGGGAGTCATGCCGCGGTTCTACGGCTGGGGCTTGAGAGAGTCTTGAGAGGCGGGCAGGTCGATGACGAAGCGCGAGCCGGCGACGCTGACGCCGCCGCCGTGGCGCTCCGCGATCGCCTTGACGATGGCCAGGCCGAGGCCAGAGCCGCCGTTGGGCCCGCGCCAGAAGCGGTCGAAGGCGCGCTCGGCCTGCTCGGGGGTCAGACCCGGCCCCTCGTCGCTGACCGTGAGCCGTGCCCGGTCTCCGACCCGTTCCACGCCGATCGCCACCCGGCCCTGACCGTGCGTGCGGGCGTTGCGGACGAGGTTGCCCAGCGCGCGCTCGAGCGCCGGGCGCTCGCCTCGAACGGTCACGGGTCGCTCGCCGGTGACGTCGTCGGCCGCCGCCTCGCGGGCGACCTCGAGGAGGTCGACGGGCTCGCCGCGGGCCGGCGCGGCGGCGTCCTCGCGCGCGAGCGCCAGCAGGTCGTCGAGCAGCAGGCCGAGGCGCGCCGCGTCGGCCTCGATGTCGGCCAGGACCTCGGGGTCGGCGCCGTGCCGGGTGGCGTAGGCGAGGTTGCCCTTCAGTGCGGTGAGCGGCGTACGCAGTTCGTGCGAGGCGTCGCCGACGAAGCGCTGCTCGGCCTCGCGGGCGCGCTCGAGCGAGGCGAGCATGGCGTTCAGCGTGTGCGCGAGCGCGCCGACCTCGTCGCTGGTGTGCGGGTCGGGCAGCCGGCGGGCGGCGTCGCCGGTGCGCTCGATCTCGCGGGCGCCGGACGACAGGTCGCGCAGCGGTCTGAGCGCGCGGCGGGCGAGCACGGTGGCGAGCGCGGCGGCCAGCAGCGCGGCGGCCAGCGAGGCGATCAGCACGAACCGGCGCGTACTGTCGAGCGTGTGTTCGATCTCGGTGGTGGTGCCGGCCACGATGACGGCGCCGCCGGCCGCCTCGCCGCGACCGAGCTCGCCGAGCGGCGCCGCGTAGACGCGCAGCGGGTCGGGGCCGAGCTCGGCGGTGGCGTAGCCGGCCGTGCGCTCTTCGAGCGCCTGCCTGGCGACCGGCGCGTCCGGGAGCACGCGGCTGCCGAGGGCGTTCGAGCGGGCGACGATCCTGGCCTGCCGGTCGATCACCTGCACGTAGAGGGGGCTGCTGCTGAGGCCCTCCAGCGTGCCGGGCTCGGTGAGCAGCTGCGGGGTGGAGGCGGCGAGCCGCGCGACCTCGGTGGCGCGCGCCCGCAGCTGGCGGTCGAGCGCGCTGTTGAGCTGGTCGTCCAGCCGCGCCAGCACGGCCACGCCGAGCGCCGCCACGGCCACGACGATCGCCACCGCTGCGGCGGCCGCGACGCGGACCTGCAGGCCGGCCGACCTCACTCGAGCCGGAAGCCGACGCCGCGCACGGTGTGGATCAGCGGCGGATCCCCGAGCTTGCGCCGCAGGTACGCCACGTAGCGATCGACGACGTTGGCGCTCGCCTCGCCGTCGCCCCAGACGCGTTCGAGCGCGAGCTCGCGGGTCACCACGCCGCGGGCGTTGCGCAGCAGCAGCTCCAGCAGCTCGGCTTCACGCCGCGTCAGGGGGATGTCGTGGCCGCCGCGCCGCGCCTGGAGCGACTCCGGCTCGAGCACGAGATCGGCATGGGCCAGCGTCTCGCCGGGTGGGTGGTTACGCCGCATCAGCGCCCGGATCCGCGCCGTCAGCTCCTCGACCTCGAACGGCTTGACGAGGTAGTCGTCGGCGCCGGCGTCCAGTCCCGCCACGCGCTCGTGCAGCGCGTCGCGCGCCGTCAGCAGCAGAATCGGCACGGCAAGGCCCTTGGCCCGTACGCGCCTTGTCACCGCCAGCCCGTCGAGGCCCGGCATCGCCACGTCGAGCACGATCACGTCCGGCAACGACCGCTCGACCTGCGCGAGCGCCGCGCCGCCGTCCGCGACGGCCGCCACGTCGTAGCCCTCCGCCGTCAGCGTCCGCTCGAGCATCCGCCGGATCGGAGCGTCGTCGTCGACGAGCAGGACGTCCGGCATCACCCGTCGAGTGTAAGCCCGAGACCTTGAGAGAACTCTGAGCGCACCGCGAAATATTGAGGCTACATAATGCGCGTTAGCGGGCATTGAAAGCCGCGCCGGGACGAACTTCGGCATTTGAGAGAGGTCCGGAAGCGGGCTGGTTTCGCATCGTGGAAGCCGGCGACGCTGTCGCGAGGGCTGGGGTTGTCTAGCGTCGCTATACGACCCATGAACAACCCCGCGCCGAGCCACGAACCCTGCAAACCGCCCAAAATCCCCGATCTATCCCGCATCGTGGAAACCACGCCGCCGAGACCACCCACTCCGCCTCACTCAATGCCGAGGTTCGTCCCGGCGCGGTCAATGCCGAAGTTCGTCCCGGCGCGGCGATGGCGGTGCGAGAAGTTCGTCCCGGCGCTACCGTACGCGGTCCGGCGGATCGCCCACTCGGTCGCGGGAGCCGGACCGGCTCCCAGCCGCGGCAACGCGCCGGCCCGCAAGTGGCCGGCGGCCTGTCCAGGTGACCGGGAGTGTCGCGCCACCCAGGCACGCACTCATAAGTCCTGGGACGTAGTAGTTCAGTGGTGATCCATGACCGGGCGGTCCGGGCGGGCCGAAAGTGGCCCGCCCGGCCGCAACCATCTAGCCGCCGCTGACGGAGAAGTGCCAGGGATCCCTGGCGCCGAGCCGGTTGATGAGCTTCGGCTCGTACGGGCACCGCTTCATGAGCTCGCCGAACTGGGCCGGGTTGCTCACGTCGACCGAGCCGGCCGGCTTGACGTTGCCGACGTGGTTGGAGGTCCGGCCCGCGCAGCGGCCCGGGCACGTCGGCGCGCCGCAGATGTCGTGACAGAGCCGTTCCGAGTGCGCCGGATCGCGCCAGCCGCTGTTGAGCGTGCCGCTCCAGCCGTTCTCCCGGGCCCACACGAGATAGGGCTTCATCCACGCCGCCACGGGCTCGCCGTCGAACGTGTCCACCCCCGCCCGCGGCGCCCGCGACAGCTTGGCCGCCTTGCGCTGCTTGCGGCGCCGCCGGAGCGCCCGCGAGAGCATCCGCGGGTTCGAGTGGCGAGCCGAGCGCGGATGCCTCAGCCGCTGGCGGAAGTCGTCGTCGACCGCGATCGTCTTCCGCGCCGTCCCCGTGTAGCCGAGGTAGTGCTTGGCCAGGCGGATCCGCTTCTTGGTCGCCGGGCCCATCACGCCGTCGACCAACAGCGCGCCCATGCCCACCAGGTGCTTGCCGCTGAACTCGTTCAGCGCCGTCTGGAGGTTCCGGATCTCCTCGCGCGTGAGCTTCTCCCGCCGCGGCCCCGGCTTCACCACGCCCGGCTCGGCACCCGGCTTCACGACGACCTTCTTCTCCTGGCGCTCGGGCGCGAGCGCGATGAGGTCCTTCTCGACCTCGATGTAGCGCCGGATCATCACCGCCCGTGCGCGGTCGAGCGCTCGGTCGAGCCGGTCGATCCGCTCCAGGAGCTCCTCGTCCGACAGGTCGACGAGCTCCTTGCGGCGACGCTCGACGGCCGGTTCGGCGGCCGCCGGCGACGGCGGGGCCGGGCCCTCGGGCGGCGGCGGCACCACCGGCGGCGTCTGCGTCACCACCGCCTCGGGCGGCGGCGGGGGCGGCCCGCCCCCGAGCACCGGAACCCCGAGCTCGGCCTCGAATGTGGCCGCCGGCGCAGCCGCGGCCAACGATGCGGGCGCAGCCGCCGCGGCCGGCGCCGCAGCCGCAGGCGCCGGCGCCTCGCGCTCCGCGTCGATGTCCTCGGCGATGCCGTCGAGCGTCGTGTCGATCTTCTCCAGCGCCCTCGTCACCGCCGTGAAGCCCTCAACCAGCACGGCCTGCGTGGCCTCGGCACCCGCCGCCGCCTGCACCGACTCGCGCGCCAGCAGGCGCCGCCGCCGGCGCGCGTGGGCGACGAGCTCGTCCCACGCCTCGCCCGTCTCGGCATCGGCATGCCGCACCGCCACGACGAGCGACTTGAGCGACTTCCGCCCCCGCTTGGCCGCCGGTACCGACGTCGACGTCGGCACGGCCACGGGCTTCGTCGTCTTCCGCTTCGCCTGCAGCCGCAGCGCCCGGTTGAGCTTGCGCTGGCTCAGCGCCCCGTACACGCCGTCGGGCGCCAGCCGGTGCTCGCTCTGGAACGCCTTCAGCGCCGCCTCAGCCGTCGCGTCGAGCTTCTTGCGCGGCTTGTCGAGGTACGGCGTGCCCGCCTTCGAGCGCAGCCGCGCCAGGCGCTTGGTGAGCCGGACGACCTCCGGCCCCTGCGCGCCGGCCTTCAGCGGTCCAGGCCCGTCGGGCACGACGACCGGAGCGGCGCCGTCCAGCACCCCGCGCCACTTGGCGGCCCGCGCCAGCAGGTCCTTGCTGTAGGCGACCGCGGCCGGCCCGCTGCCGTTGTAGCGGCGGGCGCCGTCAGACTCGCCGTGCGCCTGGATGTGGTCGGCCAGGTGCTTGAAGCCGACCCGCATGTTGATCCGCGGCTTCCAGCAGCCGCCCTGGGCGTCGGCGCGGTCCTGCAGCGTGTAGTAGGTCAGCTGCGTCGGGCCCACGCCCTGCATGAGCCGGTTGCCGCTGCTCACCCGCCGGCGCTTGTAGTCGAGGTACTTCGCCTTCGTGACCTGGCCCGCGCCGACGAAGATCGTCGCGTCGTGCCCGAACACGTTCTCGCCGCCGTTCGACTCCTTCTGGAGCATCGCGCACGCGTAGTCGAGCCGGAGCCCGGCGCGCTTGGCCTCCTCGATGACCATCCGCGGCGCGAGGATGCCCCCGGCCCGGAGCCGTTCCGCCACATCGTCCCTGGCCATGACTCAGCTCCTGACGATGACCGGCTCGTCCACGCCGACCGACGTGTCCTCGTACTCGTCGAAGTCGTCGAGCTCGTCCAGCTCTTCGAGGTCTTCGAGCCCCGAGAGCTCCTCGGCGACCGGCTCGGCCGGCGCGGCGACCAGCATCTCGCCCGCGGGCGGCGTGAGGACCGTGCCGGCGGCGGCCAGCGCGTCCGCGGCGCGCGCCTCGTGTTTCTGCCATCCGTACAGCCATTGCAGGGCCGGGGCGAGCGCGATCAGCGCGCCGGCGACGAAGATCTCCTCCATCGCGCTCTGCGAGATGTTCACCCCTGGCAGGTTCTCCGCAGCCCAGGTGGAGATCACACCCGCCAGAGGCGCGAAGACAAGCGGCGTTAGGAACGCCACGATGCGGTTCGGCGACATGAGCTCCTCCTTGAGAACTGTGAGCATGCCGATGCTCGTGCCGTTCGACACTATGCGCAGTCCGAAGGCTGCGTCAAGCAGGGTGGTTATCGTGGTTGCCCCCATGGACATCGAGACCTGCGAGTCGTGCGGTCGCGAGTTCGGCTGTGGCGCTCGCGAGGCCACCTGCTGGTGCAACGACATCTCGCTCAGCCCGGAGCGGCTGGCGATCCTCCGCGAGCACTTCGAGCGCTGTCTGTGCCCTGACTGCCTGGCGGTCGCCGCCGGCGACCGCCTGCCCACCTGACGTGGCGCCCAGACGCCTCCGCATCGAGCTGGACGAGCCGGCCGCGCGCGCCCTCCACGAGGCGCTGAACGCCTCCCTGCCCGACCTCCACGGCGAGCCGGCGGCCGTCGCCCGCGGCGTCCTCGAGCAGCTCGAGCGGCGCCTGCCGGCGTGGATGACGGAGGACCCCGAGCTGACCGTCCTGACGGCCGTCGCCGAGGCCGAGACGCAGGGCCGCGGCGCGCTCGCCGAGGAGGAGCTGGTGGCGGCGATCGGCGCCGGCGGAGCGAGCGTGCGGAGCCTGCTCGACCGCATGGTCAAGGAGCGCCTGCTGCAGCGCACCGAGCGCGACGGCCGCACCTGGCTGGCGGCCGGCCGCCGCCGCACCTCGCCCCCCGCCGAGCCGGTCACCGACGCCGACGCGCTGGTCGACCTCGTCTACGCCGAGCGCCGCCCGAGCCGCTGGGCCCACCGCCCCTCCGTGCAGGCGATCGGCCGGCTCGACGACGCCGACTTCGACCGCCTGGCCGCCGAGCTGCGCGCGCGGGCTGCTCGAGGACGAGGCCGGCGACGAGCTCGCGCTGACCGACGACGGCGCGGCGCTGGCCCGCGACCGCTGGGCGGCGCGCTCCCCCACTCCGCACTGGCGCATCCCGGCCCCCGCCCTCCCCCACCCCGAGCTGCCCGTGCGGGTCGAGGCCGAGGAACGCACCTGCCCGTCGAGCGGCTGCGACAGCCGTATCGGCGAGCGCTCGGCCGCCTGGAAGGCGCTGCTGCGCGACGGATCGGTCGAGTGGACCTGCCCGAAGTGCTCGCGCACCTGGCTCATCTACGTCCAGGCCTACAACGACGACGGGGCCCCGGCGTACCGGGACCCCGCATCAGGTGTGTACGCCCGCCCGCACTGGCGGAGCGGGCGCTGAGACCTAGGCCGTCACGCGGAAGCGCGAAACGAGCTGCTCGAGCTGCTCGGCCGTGCGCGCGAGCTCCTGGGCGGAGGCGGCGATCTCCTGCGTGGAGGCGCTCGTCTCCTCGGTCGACGCGCTGACCTGCTCGGCCGACGCCGATGACTGCTCGGCCACCGCGGCGACCTCGCCGATGCCGCTCTGGGCACGGTCGGCCTCGGCGGAGATCTGCTGCACGGCGGCGGCGATCTCCACCACGCGAGCGCCGACCTGCTCGACCGCGGCGCCGATCTGCTCGAACGCCTCGCGCGCCTGCTCGACGGTGGCGACACCGTCCTCGGTGCGGCGAGCGCCCTCGGCGACCACGCCGACGACCTTCTGGGTCTCGGCCTGGATCTCGCCGATCAGGCCCGAGATCTGGCCGGCGGCGTCCTGGGACTCCTCGGCCAGCTTGCGGACCTCCTCGGCCACGACCGCGAAGCCGCGGCCCTGCTCGCCGGCCCGCGCCGCCTCGATGGCGGCATTCAGCGCCAGCAGGTTGGTCTGCTCGGCGATGCCGGTGATGGTGTCGACGATCCCGCCGATCCGCTCGGAGCGGGCCGACAGGTCCTCGATCGCGGTCGCGACCTCGGCCGACGAGCTCGCCACGCCGCGGATCGCGCCGGTGGCCTGCTCGGCCGCCTTCACGCCCTCGCGGGCGACCTCGCGGGCCTGCTCGGCGGCCTCGGACGTCTCACGCGCGGTGTCGGCGCTGCGGGCAGCCGCGCCGGCGGCCTCCTGGACGGCCTCGCGGGTGGTCTCGACCATGCGGACCTGGCGCTCGGCGCCCTGCGCGACATCGCTGACGGCGGAGGCGATCTCGCCGACCGCGCGACCGGCCTCGTCGGAGGTCGACGCCATCTGCTGCGAGGCGGACGACACGGTGCCGGCGGTGGCCGACACCTCGCCGATCAGGCCGCCGAGCTGCTCGCGCATCTCGTTGTAGGCGCCGATCGAGCGCTGCGTGCGGCCGAGCATGGCGTTGAACGTCTCCGACAGCGTGCCGAGCTCGTCGCGCGACTTGACCTCGACCGGCTCGGTGACCGGCGTGACGTCGTGCGTGAGGTCGCCCTCGGCGACGGACTCCAGCGCGGCGGTCAGACCCCGAAAGGTCTTCCTCGTTGAGCGAGCGCAGACGGTCGCCGAGCGCGGCCACCGGCCGCGTGACGCTGCGGACCACGAGGAACGCGAGGCCGAGCGCGGCCATGAGCGCGGCGAGCGCGACGACCATGACCAGGCGCTCGACGGAGTTGGCGGTGTCCTCGCCCTCCGCGGCCTGCGCCTCGGCCTGCTCCGCGATAGCGTCCTCGAGCTTGTCGTGGATGCCGTCCAGGCTCTCGAGCGCCGGGCGCACCTCCTCGGTGTACGTGCCGCGCGAGCCGTCGCGCTCCTCGACGGCGTCGACCGTCTCCTGGCGCGAGACCTCGAGCGCCTTGGCCGACGCGCCGCGGGAACTTCTCGTAGGCAGCGGCGAACTCGGCCAGCGTCGCCTTGCCGGCATCGCTCTCCAAGTGCGGCTCCAGCGAGGCCAGCGTCTCGCCGGCGTCGGCGTTGCGGTGCTCAACTCTCTTGGCGGTCTTGTCCTGGGCCGCGAGGTCGCCGTCCTCGACGTAGAGGTGGTGGAGTACCTCGCTCTCGGTGACGAGGAAGTCCTCGCTGACCGTCACGAGCTCCAGCAGCGCGCTGACGTCGCGATCGGAGAGCTCGTGCGCGTTCGCCTCGAGCTTGCCCAGGCCGTTCAGGCTCAGCGCGGCCGTGATCGCCAGCGCGACGACGAGCGCGCCGAAGGCGACGCCGAGGCGCACAGCCAGCTTCAAGTTTGTGAAGAAGGACATGAGTGAGGCCCCTACATCGGCCGATTGGTGGATAGGTTCCGGCGATGTGATCGGCCGCACATGGCGGCACTTGAGGCGGGCGTCACGAGCTGCTGGCGTGCACGGCCTCGCGCAGATGCCGCTCGATCGCCGCGGCGGTCGGCGGGCGCAGGTCGGCGAAGCTGTGGCGCCGGCCGCCGACGGTCCGCAGGCTGAGCGTCGCGACCGGCGCCGGCGCACCCGCAGCGAGAAGGTGGCCACGTCGCGGAAGGCGAGCCAGCGCACGCGCCCGACCGGCTGCGTCGTCGAGCAGCCAGAGCAGCCGCCGCTCGGTCACCGCCAGCACCGCACGCGGGCTCGCCCACGTGCTGGCCGGGGTCACCAAGCGGACGGCCTCGGCCTGTGCGAGCGCGTCGAGCAGCTCGGGGCCGAGCGCGCGCCGCACCGGCTCCGAGCAGCCAGCCGCCGCGGGCGCCGCGCCGCCGCAGCGGCCGCGCCGGCGCTGCGCCTGCTGGGCGATGTCGGCCCGCAGCAGGTCATAGGCGGCGTTGATCTCCGCCATCCGCCGCTCGGCCTCCTCGCCGCCGCCCCGGTCGGGATGCCAGCGCTTGGCCTGCTCGCGGTAGGCGGCGGTCAGACGGCGCTCGTCGACCCCCTCCGGCACGCCGAGGATCGAGTACGGGTCCACACGCAGCATTGTGACGGGGTAGAACCTGCCCTATGGCCTCGGAGGAGGAGCTCGCGGCCGCCGCCCTCCTGGAGGGCCTGACGGCGAGCGCGCCGGTCGCCTTCGCGCTCGTCGCCGAGGACGGCGAGCCGGTGCTCGCCACCGCGTCGCTGGCCGGCCTGGCGGGCGTCGAGGAGCTCGCCTGCGAGGTGCTCGCTACGGGCCGCCCCGCGTCCGAGCGCGAGCTCCAGAGCGTCGGCGGGCGGTCCTTCGTCGCCTCCGCGCAGCCGCTCGAGCACGGCGGCCGGACGCTCGCGGCGGTGATGGCCGTCGACTTCACCGCGCACGCGCGCACCGAGGCCGCCCTGCGCGAGAGCGAGCGCGCGCTGAGCGACGCCCAGCGAATGGCGCGCATGGGCTGGTGGGTGCTGTGGCCGCAGTCCGGCGTCGCCGTGCAGTCGCCGGCGCTGCTCGAGCTGCTCGATATGGACCGCGCGGCCGAGCGCGCGCTTTCCGACGCGCTGCGCGAGCAGGGCCGGCTGGCGATGGCCGCCGGCGAGTCCGTCGACTTCCGCTACGAGCTGCCGAGGGAGACGGGACGGTGCGCACCCTGCGCCTGCGCGGCGACCTTGTCGTGGGCAGCGGCGGCGAGGGGACCGCCCTGCAGGGCTTCGCGCAGGACATCAGCGAGCTCGCCCACGCCACGACGCAGCAGCGGGTGGTGGCCGAGCTCGACCGTGTCGCGCTCGGCGACGCGCCCGTCGCCGACCTGATCGAGCAGGTCGCCGGCGCCGCCGCCAGCACGCTCGGCGTCCGCCGCGTCGCCGTCTACGAGCTCGAGCCGACCGGGCGCGAGCTGGTCCTGCGCGGGCTGGCGCCGCCGATGGAGCGGGCACTCCCGCTCTCGCTGCCGACCGGCGAGGCGTCGTTCGCGGGCTACACGCTGCGCCTGCGCCGCCCCGTCGTGGTCGACGACTGGGGGGCCGAGACGCGGTTCTAGCGCAAGATCGGGCGCTCGCTCGGCCTGCGCAGCGGCGCCTGCGTGGTGGTCGGCGGCGCCGGAGACGCCGTTCGGGATGCTGATGGCCGTCGCCGACCACGCCGGCCGCTTCCGCGAGGAGGACATCGGCTTCCTGCAGAGCCTCGCCAACGTGGTCGCCGAGGGCGTCGCCCGCCGCCGTGCGGCCGAGGAGATCGCCGAGCTGTCGGCCGCCCGCGGACGCCTGGTGGCACAGGCGCTCGACGCCGAGGAGCGAGCTCGCCGCTCGATGTCCGAGAGCCTGCACGACGGCGCGCTGCAGGACATCCTGGCCGCCGGGCACGACCTGTGGGCGCTCGGCGACGAGCCCGGCGCCGAGGCGGCGCGCGACATGCTGCGCGACGTCGTCGCCCACCTCCGGTCGGTGATGGTGGCCCTCCACCCCACCGTCCTCGCCTACGGCGGCCTCGACGCGGCGCTGCGGGCGGTCGCCGCCCAGCAGGCCGTCTCCGGCGGCTTCGCGGTGGAGGTCGATGTCGACTCGGCGGCGATCGGCCAGCGCGACGAGCTGCTGCTCTCGGTCGCCCGCGAGCTGCTCACCAACGCCGCCCGCCACGCCGAGGCCTCGCACGTACGGCTCACGCTCGAGCGCGCGCAGGCGGCCTCGTGCTCGAGGTGGTCGACGACGGCGCCGGCGTCCCGCTGGGCCGCGAGCGCGAGGCGCTGTCGGAGGGCCACATCGGCCTCGCCATCAGCGCCGAGCGGGTCGCCGCGGTCGGCGGCCGGCTGGCGCTCGAGCCGCTGCCCGGCGGCGGCACCCGCGCCCGCGCGGAGCTTCCCGCGTCCTGACGGTTCGCGCGCGCCCGTTGCGGGCAATTACCAGCCGATCGGGGGAAGCGGAATCGGTGACTCAGTACCACAATGATGGCCGGGTGACCGACGGATCGGGATCCATGTCGCGCCGGATGCGCGTCTTCATCGCCGACGACCACGCGGGCTACCGCGGCGGGATGGCGCGGCTGGTCGGCGACCATCCGTCGCTCGAGGTGGTCGGCGAGGCGTCCGACGGCAACGAGGCGCTGCTCGGCGTCATCGCCCTGCAGCCCGACGTGGCGCTGCTCGACATCCGCATGCCCGGCCTCACCGGTCTCGAGGTCTGCCGGCGGCTGACCGCCGACGGCTCCGCCCCGACCACGCGCGTGGTCCTCATCACCGGCACGCCGGACCGCGTCATCGCCGCGCAGGCGGCCGACGCCGGGGCCGTTGCCCTGCTCGCCAAGGAGACCCCGCCGGCCAGGATCTGCGCCGAGCTGGTGGCCGCCGGCGAGGGTCGCGTCGGCTGGGCCGTCGAGTAGTTGCCGCTCGTTGCGGGCCTTTTGCCGTCCCGTTCCGCCGCCGAACGCGCTACTGTGCCCGCCGATGGCACGTGTGGGCGTGCATCCGGCCGAACTGACTCCCCGTGAGCGCGAGATCCTGCTGCTCGCGGCCAACGGCCGCTCGGCGCCCGACATCGCGGGTCATCTCCACGTCACGTCGGCGACCGTCAACACCACGCTGCTGAGCTCGTTCGAGAAGCTCGGCGTATACGACCGCGCCGCAGCCGTCGCGGTCGCGCTCGAGAGCGGTCTCCTGGAGTAGCAGTGGACGGCGCTGCGGCGGCGGCGCTGCTGTCGACGCTCGGTCCGGGCGCGCCCGTGGGCGTCGCCGTCCATGACGGCGAGCTGCGCGAGCTGTTCCGCTCGCCCGCCCTCGAGGGCGTCGGGATCGGCGGCGGCGCCCGCCGGGCGCTCGCCACCGGCCGCGCCCTCACCGGCATCCCGCTGACCGGTGCCGGCCGCGCCTGGGTCGGCGGCTGGTACCCGCTCGAGCACGGCGGGCGGCGGTTCGTCGGGACCGTGGCGGTGGACGTCACCGAGCACGAAGCCGCCGAGGCGCGGCTGTGGGCCAGCCGCGCGCGACTCGAGGGCGCGCAGCAGCTCGCCTGCCTCGGCAGCTACGCGTGGGACGCGCGGAGCGACGCCTGGACGTGGTCCGAGCAGCTGTTCCGGCTCGCCGGGCTCGACCCGGCCGCGGCTCCGCCGGACTGGGAGGCCTGGCTGGCCACCGTCGCCCCCGAGGGCCGGCAGGCGCTGCGCGAGGCGGTCCGCTCGGCGATCCGCGAGGGCGAGCCGTTCGACCTGCACTTCCGCCAGCGGCGGCCGGACGCCAGCCAGCGGATCGTGCGCTCGCGCGGCGGACCGCTGTTCGGCGGCGGCGAGCTGGTCGGGATCGAGGGCTTCGCCCAGGACGTCACCGATCTCAAGCGCGCCGAGGACCACCAGCGGGCGGTGGCGGCGCTGGGACAGGCGGCGCTCGCCGGCCTGCGGCTGGACGAGCTGATGGAGCGCGCATCGGAGATCGTCGCCGCCACGCTGGAGCTCGACCACGTCAGCGTGTTCGAGGTGGTGCCGGGCGGCGACCGGCTGCTGCTGCGCGCCGGGCTCGGCTGGCCGCTCGAGCACATCGGGCAGCGCGAGGCGGAGGTCGGCCGCGCCTCGCACGCCGGCTACACGCTGCTCGCCGGCGAGCCGGTGGTGGTCGAGGACTGGGCGACGGAGACGCGCTTCCGGCAGCCCGCCGTGCTCGTCGCGGCCGGCGTGCGCAGCGGCGCTGCCGTGGTGATCGGCGACCCGCTCGCTCCCTACGGCACGCTCGCCGCCCACTCGGTCCTGCCGCGCGCGGTCGCGGCGGAGCACGTGGCGTTCCTGCAGGCGGTGGCCAACGTGCTCGACAGCGCGGTGGCGCGGCTGCGGGCCGAGAAGGAGGTCGGCGCGCAGGCCGCCGCCCGCGGGCGGCTGGTGGCGCAGGCGCTCGACGCCGAGGACCGGACGCGGCGCGAGATCTCCGAGCTGCTGCACGACGGCCCGCTGCAGGACCTGCTGGCGCTCAACCAGGAGCTGCTGCGGCTGCCCGGCGAGGGCCTGCACCTCGAGCGCGCGCGGGCCGGCATCGGGCGCGCGATCGGGGCGCTGCGCGAGATCATGGTCGACCTCCACCCCGTCGCCTTCGACGTCGCCGGGCTGGAGTCGGCGCTCGGCGCCGTGGCCGATCAGCAGGCCCGCCAGGGCGGCTTCGCCGTCGAGCTGTCGATCGACGCGGCGGCCGGCGGCCTGCGCGACGACCTCGTGATCGCGCTCGCGCGCGAGCTGCTCACCAACGCCGCCAAGCATGCCGGCGCCGTGCGCGTGCGCGTGCGCGTGGAGCGCATCGCCGCCGGCATCCGGCTCGAGGTCGCCGACGACGGGCGCGGCATCCCGGACGGGCGGCTGGTCAGCGCGCTGCGCGAGGGGCACATCGGGCTCGCCTCGAGCATCCAGCGGGTCGAGGCCGTCGGCGGCACGCTGACGCTGTCGCCGTCGGCCGGCAGCGGGACCGCCGTGGTCGTGACGTTGCCGGGCTAGGGGGTGCCCAACGGGACATCGCTCGACACGGAATGGCCCGTTGGGCGGGGCCCCCGCGTCATCTGGCCAGGGCGCCGACGATCTCCTGCCACCACGAGCGCTCGCCCGGCGCCTCGGCGCGGGCCAGCCGCCGCCGCGCCACGCCCTGCAATTCGCCCGCTGGACCGATGGCCAGCAGCTTGCCCGTGACGGCGAAGCGGCCGTCGGCGAGCGCGACCAGCGCCCCGGGCTCGTCGCGGCGCGTGCGCAGCTGGTCGACGACCTCGATGCCCTGGACGTGCGACGGCCGCCCCGGGTCGCCGTCCTCGTCCGACCACGGCCGGACCGACGTCACAGCCGGGCGGCTCAGCACCCGCGGGCGCGGGCGCTTGTGCGCCTCGAGCGGCCCGGTCCGCCACTGCGACAGCAGGTTCTGGAACTCGACGGCGACCTCCTGGCGCACGATCAGGTGCAGCTGGTCGCCCGCCTGCACGATCGTCGACCCGCGCGGCGGGATCGCCCGCTCGCCGCGCACGATCACGTTGAGGAGCGCCTCGCGCGGCAGCCCGAGCTCGCGCACGGGATGGCCGACCACGGCATAGCCCGCCCGCACCGGGAACTGCACGACCTCGGCACCCAGCCGGCTGAGCAGGACGGGCTCCACGAGCGGCACGGGGATCGCCGCCTCGTCCGAGGTCACGCGCAGCATCCGCGCCACCGGCTCGATCGTCGTGCCCTGGATCATGGTGGAGAGCAGGACGACGAAGAAGACGACGTTGAAGTACTGCATCCCCTCGGGTCCGAGCTCGGTGACCGGGAACGTGGCGAACACGATCGGCGTGCCGCCGCGCAGCCCGGCCCAGCCGAGCATCAACCGCTCGCGCAGGTTGAAGTCGGCCGCCAGCGTGAACAGCACAGCGGCCGCCGGCCGCGCGATCGCCGCCGTCACGAAGGCGATGGCGGCGCCCTCGGGGATGATGTCGACCAGCTGCTCAGGGAAGACGAGCAGCCCGAGCGTGAGGAAGAGGCCGAGCTGGGCGACCCAGCCGAGCCCCTCGTGGAAGGTGACGATCGTCCGGCGGGCCGGCGTCGAGGCCGTTCCGAGGACCAGGCCGGCGAGGAAGACGGCGAGGAAGCCAGAGCCGTGCAGCGACTGCGCGCCGCCGAAGGCGAGCGCCGCGGTGGCGACGGAGGCGACCGGATAGAGGCCGGCCGAGGGCAGCGTGATCCGGCGCAGGAAGAGCACGGCGAGACCGGCGACGGCCAGCCCCACGGCGAAGCCGATCGAGAGCTCCCGGACCGCCATCAGCACGGCGTCGACGACCCCGAAGTCCGGATGCTGGAGCGCCTCGATGCAGCCGATGACGAGCAGGATGGCCACCGGGTCGTTGATGCCCGACTCGCCCTCGAGCGTCCGCGCCAGCTTGCGCCGCAGCGTCGATCCGCGCAGCACAGCGAAGATGGCCGCCGCATCGGTGGCGGCCACGGTCGAGCCGAGCAGCAGCGCCTCGAGCGGCTCCAGGTCGAGCAGGAGCGCCGCGGGGACGGCGGTCAGCGCAGCCGTGCCCAGGGTGCCCAGCGTGGCGAGCGCGATCGCGGTCCCGAGCACCGGCCGGATCTCGGTGAAGCCGGACGACAGGCCGCCCTCGAAGAGGATGAACGCGAGCGCGACGACGCCGATCTGGCGCGCGAGCTCGAAGTCGCCGAAGTCGAGCAGGCTCAGCCCGTCCGAGCCGATCGCCATGCCGAACAGCAGCACGAGCACGAGGCCGGGCATGCGGAGCCGGCCGGCGGCCAGGGACGCGGCCAGCCCGGCGGCCAGCAGGACCCCGACGATCAGGACGAGCTGACCCTCGTTCAAGGGCCGAACCCTGCCAGAAGGCGGTCCGTCAGGTGTCCAGGCTGAGCTGCGCCGGCTCGGCCGGCGGCGGGACGACCAGCAGGTCGGGTCCCTCGACGCCCGCCTTGTTCACCGCCGGGTTGGCCGGCGCCGCGCTTGTGCGGGCGGCGGCGCACGGCGCGAGCAGCCCGTCGTCCTCCCCCGCGAGCCAGGCCGCCTCCTCCTCCGGGCCGGCCAGCACGCACGGCATGCGGTCGTGCACCGGCGCGCACATCTCGTTCGCGGCGCAGGTCAGGATGCAGGCGGAGAGCACGAGCTCGCCGCCGATCCGGCGGCGGCACCAGAGGCCGGCGAAGGCGAACGGCGCGCCGTCGTCGAGCGTGTAGCGGAACGGGATCCGCTCCCCGACCTTCTCGGCCTTCAGCCACTCGTACCAGCCGTCGGCGAGAACGAGGCAGCGGCGCTCCGGCCGCGCCATCAGCTCGGCGAACGGCGCCTTGTCGGCCGCCGTCTCGGACTTGCCGTTGATCGGCTGGAAGCCCTTGCCGAGCTCGTGCGCCCACGGCGGGATCAGGCCCCAGCGGACGGTGTGCGTCACGCGGGCGTCGCCCTCGGCGGCGACGACGGCGATCGGCTCGGTCGGGCAGACGTTGTAGCGGCCGAGCGTCGTGGACTCGAAGTCGTCGCCGACCTCGAAGCGCTCGGCGAGCGCGCGACCGCCGGGCGTGGTGAGCGTGTAGCGCCCGCACATGCTGCCCAGGCTAGTACCTGCGCACACCGGTACTTCGGTCAGCGGACGCGTTCGGCGGCGGGCGGGACCGCCGTCCGCGGCGCGAGCTTCCCGTCGGCCCACCGGAAGGCCACCTTCACGCGCTCGCCCTTGGGGCAGCAGGCCTCGTCGTCGACCGCGTAGAGGCGGTACGTGAGCGTCACCGCGCTCTCGCGTGCCGCGCTGACCCGCACGGACGCGCTGGCCGCCGTGTCGTCGTTGCCGACGAACCGGCGGCCGGAGAAGAAGAACGCCCGCAGCACGCCCGACTCGTCGCGGCCGATGAGCACGCGCAGCCGGTGCTCCGGACGCCAGTCGGCGAGCCGGACCGGCTGGAAGCCCTGCTCGCGCAGCGTCGCCACCGCCGCGCGGCGGGCGGCCTTCTGCTTCGCGGTCAGGCCCTTCGCCCCGGCGCCTTCGGCGACCGCCGGGGACGCGGGCGCGGCGGCCTCCTGCTCGCGCTCCGGCATCACCATCAGCGCGATCGTGACGCCGGTGCCGAGCAGCGTCCCGGTGGCCAGCACGCCGAGGATCCGTAGAGGCCATCGGCGCCGGCGCGGAGCCGGCGGGTAGTGCATCGCGTGTGCCGCCATCGCCGGGGCGATGGTCCTCGCGCCGCCCCGCGAAGTCAAGCACTCCTAGGCGAAAGTCTGAAAGAGCAGAAATCCGTTCAAGGCGACGATCAGCGCCGCTACGGTCGAGGCGACGACGGTGGTCAGCGGCCGGTTCACGAGCTCGCCCATGATGCCGCGGCGGCGGGTGAGCAGCACGAGCGGGATCAGCGCGAACGGGATGCCGAACGAGAGCACGACCTGCGAGATGATCAGCGCGCGCGTCGGGTCCACCCCGATGGCCAGCACGACGAGCGCGGGCGCCATCGTGATCGCCCGCCGCAGCAGCAGCGGGATCGTGCGGTTGATGAAGCCCTGCATGACCACCTGCCCGGCGTAGGTGCCGACGCTCGAGGCGGCGAAGCCGGACGCCAGCAGCGCCAGCGCGAAGGCGAGCGCCGCGCCCGGGCCCACGAGGTCGCCGAAGGCGGCGTGCGCGCCCTCGATCGAGTCGACGTCCGCGAGCCCCGAGCCGTGGAACAGCGACGCGGCGATGATCAGCATCGACAAGTTGATCACGCCGGCGACGCCCATGGCGATGATCACGTCGGCGCGCTGGAAGGACATGAGCCGCTCGCGGTCGCCGTTCTCGCGCGCGCGCCGCTGGGTGAGCGCTGAATGCAGGTAGATGACGTGCGGCATGACCGTCGCTCCGAGGATGCCGGTGGCGAGCAGCAGCGAGTCGGTCCCCTGGAAGCCGGGGATGAAGCCGCTCGCGATCCCCTGAGCGTCGTGCGGGATGAGCAGCGCGTCGACCAGGAAGCCGAGCAGGATCACGCCGAGCATGCCGGCGATCACGATCTCGAAGCGGCGGTAGCCGCGCGTCTGCAGGGCGAGCAGCGCGAAGGCGACGACGGCGGTCACGAGGCCGGCGGGCAGCAGCGGCATCCCGAACAGCAGGTTGAGCGCGATCGCCGCGCCGACGAACTCGGCGAGGTCGGTGGCCATGGCGATGACCTCCGCCTGCACCCAGAGGCCGAACGAGACCTTGCGCGGGAAGTGGTCGCGGCACAGCTCCGGCAGGCTGCGGCCCGTCGCGATGCCGACCTTGGCCGACAGGAACTGGATCAGCATCGCCATCAGGTTCGCGCCGAGGATCACCCACAGCAGCAGGTAGCCGAACTCGGCGCCGCCCGCGATGTTCGTCGCGAAGTTTCCGGGATCCACGTAGGCGATCGCCGCCACGAAGGCCGGCCCCAGGAACGGCAGCGCCGTCCGAAAGCGCCTCCGGGACGCGATTCGGGGTCTCTCGAGGATTGCCTGTTGGACTGCCACGACACAGATTATGGCAAGCCTAAATCGCAGTGTGCGGGCTTTGTACCCTCGCCTGATGCCCCGGATCGCGCAGCTGCTCGTGGTCGTCGTGCTCGCCGCCGTCGTCGTGGTCGGCGCCGTCGTGCTCTCCGGCGACGGGACCGAGCCCGCTCCCTCGAGGACCTCGGAGCCCGGGATGACGGCGGCCGAGGAGGTCGCGGCGCTCTACGAAGGCATCCCCCAGGACGGCGTCCGCCTCGGGCGGCCCGACGCTCCGGCCACGCTCGTCGAGATCGCCGACCTGCAGTGCCCGTTCTGCGCCCAGTACTCGACGCAGGTGCTGCCGTCGATCGTCGACGACTACGTCCGGCCCGGCCGGATCGCCTACGAGCTGCGCACCCGCAGCTTCCTGGGGCGCGACTCCGTGCGGGCGGCCGGCGCCGCGGCCGAGGCCGCGAACGAGGACCGCATGTACCAGTTCGTCGACCTCTTCTACCGCAACCAGGGGCCGGAGAACAGCGACTACGCGGACGCCGGCTTCATCCGCGACATCGCGAGCCAGGTGGACGGGCTCGACGTCGACCGCGTGGTCGCCGCCGCCGACGATCCGCTCAGCTACCCGGCCGTCCGCCGCCAGGAGATGTTCGCGCGCCGGATCGGCTCGACCGGGACGCCCGACTTCTACCTGCGCCGCGAGGACGGCGAGCTCACGCCGCTGAAGGTGCAGGGCCCGGCGCCCGAGGACTACGCGGCGGCCCTCGACGCGGCGCTCGGGTGAGCTTGCGCGCCGCCACCGCGGTGCTCGCGCTTGCTGGGATCGCCGTCGCCGGCTACCTCACCTACGTCCACTACGCCGAGCTCGAGCCGTTCTGCGTGGGCGGCGGTGGAGGCTGCGAGCGCGTGCAGAGCTCGCCGTGGGCGGAGCTGGGCGGCGTCCCGGTCGCGCTGCTCGGGCTGCTCGCCTACGCCGCCGTGCTGGCGAGCCTAGCCCTCCCGGAGGCGCTCGGCCGTCTTGTAGCCGCCTTCGTCTCGCTCGTCGGCTTCGGCTTCAGCGCCTGGCTGACCTACGTCGAGCTGGTGAAGATCGACGCGGTGTGCCAGTGGTGCGTCGCCAGCGCGGTCCTGATCACGGCGCTGGCCGCGGTGTCGGTCGCGCGGCTGCTGGCCGCCTGACCAGCGAGGCGGCGAAGACGAGCACGGCGGCGAGCGCCACCGACGCGCCGGCCGCCACCTCCCAGTGGTAGGAGGCGAGCAGGCCGAGCACGCCCGCCAGCCCCGCCAGGATCGCCGAGAGGACGAGCGCGGCGCCGAGGCGCCCGGCCAGGTTGAGCGCGGCCGCCGCCGGGGCCAGGATCAGCGCCACCACGAGCAGGTTCCCGAGCCCGCGCACGGCGGCGACCGTGCAGACGGCCAGCAGCACGAGCATGACCAGCTCCCAGCGCCCGGGACGCGCGCCGAGCGACGGCGCGGCCGCGCGGTCGAACGCGCTGAGCGCCAGCCGGCGGTGCGAGAGCGCGAGCGCGACGACCACCCCGGCGGCGAGCAGCGCGGCCTCGGCCAGGTCGCGCTCCGTCACGCCCAGCAGGTCGCCGAACAACAGCTCGCCGAGCCGCGCCGGCACGTCGGGCGACAGCGCGAGCAGCGCCCCCAGCCCGAACAGCGTGGCGATGGCGACCGCCACGCCGACGTCGCCGCCCAGCCGCCGCTGGGCGAGCGCGATCGCCACGGCCGCGGCCAGCATCCCGCCGGCCGCCCCGAGCAGCAGCGGCGCGCCCGCGAGGACGGCGATCACCAGGCCGGGCAGCATCGCGTGCGAGAGCGACTCGGCGGCGTAGCTCTGCCGGTAGAGCAGCACCCAGACGCCGAGCGGCCCGCAGGCGAGCGCGAGGATCAGCACCTCGGCCAGCGCACGCTGCATGAACGGGTTGCTCAGCATCAGTGCGGGTGGTGGTCGACGGCGACGGCGCGGCGGCCGCCCTCGAGCACCACCAGCTCGTCGCCGTAGGTGCGCCGCAGGACGTCGGTGGTGAGCACCTCGGCCGGCGGGCCGAACGCGACCTGCTCGCCGTGCAGGCAGACCACGCGGTCCCAGCGCCGCGCCTGCTCGACGTCGTGCGTCGCCACCAGCAGGATCCGGCCCTCGGAGCGCAGCTCGCCGAACACCTCCTCGATCCGGGCGGCGCTGGCGGCGTCGACGCCCGAGAGCGGCTCGTCGAGCAGGAGCACGCGGCTGTCCTGGAGCAGCGCGCGGGCGATCAGGACGCGCTGGCGCTGGCCGCCCGAGAGCGCGCCGAAGCGGTGGCGGGCACGGTCGCCGAGGCCCACGCGCGCGAGCGCCGCGCGGGCGGCGTCGCGATCGCCGCGGGCGAGCCGGCGCCACGCCGGCGTGCGGCCGTAGGCGCCCATGAGCACGACGTCGAACGCGCTGACCGGGAAGTCGAGCCGCGTGCGGTCGGTCTGCGGCACGTAGGCGGGACGCCCTTCGAGTTCGACCACCCCGCGCCGCACCGCGAGCTCTCCGAGCAGGGCGCGGAACAGCGTCGTCTTGCCGCCGCCGTTCGGACCGAGCACCGCCGCGATGGTGCCCGCCTCGAGGGCGAACTCCACCCCGCTCAGGACCTCGGCGCCGGGCGCGTAGCCGCCGGCCAGCCCTTCGACCCTCATCGCAGCACCGCCACGAGCGCGAAGACCGCGCCGCCGAGCACGGCGGTGACCGGGCCGGGCCCCACGTTGAGCTCGTAGGCCAGCCACAGGCCGGCGACCCCCTCGACGGCGGCGAGCAGCGCCGTGCCGACCTGCAGCGCGCCGACGCTCCCCGCCACGAGCCGCACCGTGGCGGCCGGGATCACGAGCACGGCGGTGACCAGCAGCGCGCCGACCGCGTCGAGCGCCACCACCGCCGCGGCGGCGATCGCGAGGCGCAGGAGCGCGTCGGCGACCGCCGGGCGGACGCCGAGCGCCCGTGCCGAGACAGGGTCGAACCCCTGCGCCAGCCACGCGCGCCGCAGCACGCCCTCGAGCAGCAGCGCGGCCGCCGCGACGCAGGCCGTCAGCCACAGGTCGCGGTCGCTCAGGCCGATCAGCGAGCCGAACAGCAGCCGGTCGACCCCCGCGCCGGTCTCGTAGACGTCGGAGGCCAGCATCACGCCGAGCGCCAGCGCACCGACGAGCACCAGCCCGGTGGCGGCGTCGCTCGCCACGCGCCGGCGGCGCAGCGCCTCCACCCCGCCGGCGTAGGCGACCGCCGCGGCCAGCGCGGTGAGCTGCGGCGCCACCCCCGCGGGCCCGGCCACGACCAGGCCGGGGAACGACGCCGTCCCGACGCCGTGCGTGAAGAAGGCCAGCCGGCGCAGCACGATCCAGGAGCCGAGCACGCCGGCGAGCACCGCCAGCAGCAGGCTCTCAAGCAGCGCTCGCTGCATGAACGGCGCCTCGAACGCCTCAGGCATCGCAGGTCCTGCCCGCGAGGCCTTCGACGATCGCGCTCGTGTTGGCCCGCACCGAGTCGACGTAGGTCGCACCGTCCGAGCCGGGCGCGCCGAGCGTGTCGGCCCACAGCGGCCGGCCGACCGTCGCCCCGGTCTCGCGCGCGATCGCGTGCTCGACCTTCGCGTTCAGCGAGCTCTCGGCGAAGATCGCCTTCACGTCCTGCTCGCGGATCGTGCGGACGAGCGCGGCGACCTCGCCGGCGGACGGCTGCCCGCGCGTCGACAGCGAGGGGATCACGGCCCCGATCACCTCGAAGCCGTAGCGGCGCGCGTAGTAGCCGAGCGCGTCGTGCGTCGTGACGAGCTTGCGCTGCCCCTCGGGGATCTCGGCCACACAGGCGGCCACGGCGCGGTCCAGCCTCTCGAGCCGGGTCTCGTACGCCGCCGCGTCGGTCCCGAGCGCGCGCTCGAGCGCTCGGACGGCGGCCAGCGCGTTCCGCGGATCGTGCCACCAGTGCGGGTCGTCGCCCAGCGGGCGGACGTGGTCCATCAGCGTGAGTACGGGCGCGTCGCCGCCGGCGCCGTCGATCGCCTCCTGGAGCCACTCGTCGAGGTCGCCGCCGGAGCGGACGACGAGGTCGGCGTCGGCCAGCGCCTGCAGGTCGTGCGGCCGGACCTCGTAGTCGTGCGGGTCGGCGTTGGGCGCCAGCAGGCCCAGCACCTCCGTGTCGTCGCCGACGACGTTGCGCACGAGGTCGGCCGCCTGCGTGGTCGTGGCGACCACGGTCCGGCGGCCGTCGCCGCCCGCGGCGTCGTCGGAGCCGCCGGCCACGAGGGCGACGGCGACGAGCAGGGCAACGGCCATGACGGCGCGGGTCAGCACCGAAGGATCGTACTGAAAATCATTCTCGTTCGCAGTAGCGCGATACCATCACGCCCGTGGGCCGCACCACCTGGACCGACCACGCGCACCGCGAGCTCTCGCGCGCCGGCCACCGCGCCGGCGGCGCCCGCGAGGAGGTGCTCGCCCTGCTCGGGCGGCAGGACTGCTGCCTGAGCGCACAGGACATCCACGACCGGCTGCGTAGCGGCGGCGGCAAGCCCGTCGGCCTCGCCAGCGTCTACCGGGCGCTCGACGTCCTCGCCCAGCTCAAGCTCGTCCACCGCATCGACGTCGACGGCGTCGCCTGCTACGAGCCCGCCGACCCCAGCGGCGAGCACCACCACCACGCCATCTGCGACCACTGCGGCAAGATGGACGCCTTCGAGGACGCCGAGCTCGAGCGGCTGATCGACGGCGTCGGCGAGCGGCTCGGCTACGCCGTCGGCGGCCACGACGTCGTGCTGCGCGGCGCGTGCCCGGACTGCGCCGGCCGGTAGCGATCCTGCAGCCCTCCCCGGGCGACCGGGCTACTTTCCAGCGGTCGACGTGTTCAAACTGGTCGTGCCCCGTCGTTCCCTCACCCGCAGGCAGGCGCTGAAGGCCGGCGCCGCCGCCGCGGCCCTCACGAGCCTGCGCCCCGCCGTCCCCGCGCTGGCGGACGGCGACGACCTCGTCTTCGAGCTCGACCTCGCGGGCGTCGTGGAGCGCCGCGGCGCGACGGCCGCCGGCGTCTGGCGCACCACGCCCGTCCTGCGCGCCCCCCGCCGCTTCGACCTCATGGGCCTGCACTGGGCCCGCGGCTCGCACGCCGAGGCGCAGCTGCGCGCCCGCCGCCGCGGCGGCCGCTGGACCCGCTGGGTGACGCTGCACCCGAGCGGCGACCACGGGCCCGACCGCGGGCCGCTCCCCGCCGGCACCGATCCCGCCTTCACCGGCGCGGCCGACGAGTTCCAGCTGCGCCTCCGCGGCGCGCCGCGCGGGCTGGTCGCGCGCTTCGTCCGGGCGCAGCCGACCGCCCGCCTGACCCGCCGCCTGCACGCTCGCGGCGCACGAGCCCGCGCCCGCCAGGCGGGCGAGCCGCCGCCGATCATCCCCCGGAGCGCCTGGGGCGCCGACAGCGTCCCGCCCCGGTACCCCGCCGAGTACGGCGAGGTCCAGCTCGCGTTCGTCCACCACACGGTGACGGCGAACGAGTACACGCCGGAGCAGTCGCCGGGGATCGTCCTCGCCATCGCCCGCTACCACCGCAACTCGAACGGCTGGAACGACATCGGCTACCAGTTCCTGGTCGACAAGTACGGGCAGGTCTTCGAGGGCCGCGCCGGCGGCGTCGACCAGGCCGTCGTGGGCGCTCAGGCTCAGGGCTGGAACAGCACGTCGACCGGCATCGCGTGCCTCGGCAACTTCATGGAGATCGCGCAGAGCCCGGAGGGCATGGACGCGCTGGCGCGGCTGATCGGTTGGAAGCTGACGGTCCACGGCGTCCCCACCGAGGGCGAGGTCACGGTCGTCTCGGCGGGCGGCGCGACCAACCTGTACCCAGCGGGCACGCCGGTCGCGTTCCAGCGCATCTCCGGCCACCGCGACGGCAACAACACGAGCTGCCCCGGCGACGTGCTGTACACGCAGCTCGCCGAGCTGCGGACGGCGGCCACGCGCTACGCGGGCCCGACCGCCGGCCTCACGATCCAGGCGCCGAAGCAGGTTCGCGGGGTGACGCCGATCGACGTCTCCGGCACGCTGACGTTCGCCGACGGCTCGTCGGCGGCGGGCGCGGCGCTCACGCTCGAGCACCTCCCGGTCGGCGCGACGGCCTGGAGTGCGCTCGCGTCGACGTCGGTGGGCGTGGACGGGACCTGGCGAGCGCCCGTCGAGCTGCCCGCGACCGGCGACGTCCGCGCCGTGTTCGCCGGCGACGCCACCCGCGCCCCCATGACCTCGGCCTCGCTCCGCGTGACGGTGCTCCCGCGGCTCGACATCGCGCTCGGCAACAGCCGGATCCGGCTCGGCCGCCGGGTGCGGGTGCGCGGGACCGCCGACCCGGCCACGCACGTGCGGCTGATGCTCGACCTGCGCAGCCGGCGGCGCTGGCAGCGCGCCCGGACGCGGTTGCTGCGCGTGCGCGGCGGCGCCTACAACGCCTACGTGCGGCCGCGCTGGCGCGGCAAGTACCGCGTGACGGTCCAGGTCGGCGGCATCAAGCGCCGGCGGATCCTGCGCGTCGGCTGACGAAGCGCGCCCCGGTGGCGGGAAGCGCCCCGCTCGCGATCAGCGCCTCCTCCGGCTCGCGCAGCCCGGGCGGCACGTCCCAGCGGTAGAGGTACGCCCCGGGGACGGGCTCGCCGACGGCGAAGAAGGGCGCCAGCGCCTCGCGGATGCGCGCGAGCGGATGCAGGTGCTCGCGCAGCATCGCGACCATCTCGGCGGGCTCGCCGTCGTGGCCCCGGCGGTCGAGCCACCAGCGCGCGGCGCGCTCGTCGAAGCGCTCGACGTCGAACTCGTCGACCACCAGCAGACCGCCCGGGCGGAGCAGTGCGGCGAGCCGCTCGCACGACGGCTCCAGCGGCTCGACGTGGTGCAGCGAGACGACCGCGAAGGCCGCGTCGAAGCTCGCGTCCGGCTCGTCGAGGTCGAGCAGCGGCACGCGGCGGACGTGCGCGGCCTCCGAGGCTGGATCGATCGCCACGACGTCGTAGTCGCTCAGCGCGGCGGCCAGCGCGCCGTCGCCCGCGCCGACCTCCAGCACGCGGGCGGGCGGCGGCGGCAGCGCAGCGCGCACGAAGGCGGTCACCTCGTCCATCGCTGCGCGAGCTTAGGGATTCCCCCGATGCGCCGGAAATCGGCCGCGACGAGGATCCGCTCCATGCTGAACCCCGCACACGCCGTTCCCGCTTCCGACCACCGCATCGGCAGCCTCGTCGTCGGCCCCTCCGACGCCAACTGGGACGAGGCCCGCCGCCCCTGGAACTTCGCCCACGACCAGCGCCCCGCGTTCGTCGCCTTCCCCGAGACCGCCGAGGACGTCGTCGCCATCGTCGACCACGCGCGCCGCAACGGCCTGCGCATCGCCCCGCAGGGCACGGGCCACAACGCCGGCCCGCTCGGCGACCTGAAGGACACGATCCTCGTCAGCACCTCGCGCATGAAGGGCGTCGAGATCGACGTCGAGGGCCGGAGCGCCCGCGTGGCCGCCGGCACGCTCTGGCTCGAGGTCAGCGAGCCCGCCTCCGAGCACGGCCTCGCCCCGATGGCCGGCTCGTCGCCCGACGTCGGCGTGATCGGCTACTGCCTCGGCGGGGGCGTCGGCTGGCTCGCGCGCAAGCACGGCCTGGCCGGCAACAACGTGCTCGCGATCGAGCTCGTGACCGCCGACGGCCGGCTGCGGCGCGTCGACCACGACGACGACCCGGACCTCTTCTGGGCGCTGCGCGGCGGCGGCGGCAGCTTCGGCATCGTGACGGCGATGGAGATCCGGCTGCACGAGCTGCCGGAGCTCTACGCGGGCGCCATGTGGTGGCCGTGGGAGCGCGCCTCCGAGGTCATGCACGCCTGGCGCGAGTGGACGCTCTCCGTGCCCGACGAGGTCACCTCCTCGGCGCGCATCATGCAGCTGCCGCCGATCCCCGAGATCCCCGAGTTCCTGCGCGGCCGCTCCTTCGTCACGATCGACGCGGCGATCATCGGCGGTCGCACCTTCGGCGCCGAGATCGTGCAGCCGCTGCGCGACCTCGGCCCGGAGATCGACACCTTCGACGTCGCGCCGCCGATCGCGCTCGCGCGCCTGCACGGCGACCCCGAGGAGCCGATGCCGGCGTTGACCGAGCACCGGCTGCTGGCCGAGCTGCCCGCCGAGGCGGTCGACGCCTTCGTGGCGATCGCCGGGCCCGACTCCGGGTCGAGGCTCACGATGGCCGAGATCCGCCACCTCGGCGGGGCGCTGCGCGAGATCCGCCCCGGCCACGGCGCGCTCGCCTCGGTCGAGGCCGGCTACCTGCTCTTCGGCGGCGGCCTGGCCGCCACGCCGGAGATGGTCGCGGGCCTGCGGCAGGCGCTCCCGCCCTTCAAGGCCGCGCTCGCCGAGTGGGACGCGGGCCGCGGCTACCTCAACTTCGAGGAGAGCTCGGTCAGCTCACGCGCGTTCTACGACGAGGTCACGCACCGGCACCTGCGCCGGATCAAGGCCGAGGTCGACCCCGGCGACATCTTCATGTCGAACCACCCGATCGAGCCGGCTAACGGCGGTCTTTGAGCCACTCGCCGAGCTTCTCGGCGGCGTCGCCGACCTTGTCGCCCGCCTTCTCCACGCTCGCGCCCGCGTCCTTGAAGAAGCCGCGGAAGCGCTCGGCGTAGAAGTCAGCGGCGTCGCCCGCCTCGGCGCGGGGGCTCACCGGGTCCCCGCGCCGGGCGTACTCGCCGTTCATGACGCGGTCGTAGTCGCCCGTGCGGACCCACTTCATCAGCTCGCTCACGCGGCGGACGGGGAAGGCGTGCGTCTGACCGAGCTCGGTGCGGACGCGCGAGAGCTTGTCGAAGCCCGGCTCCCACTCCTCGTACTCGTTCGCCTGCTTGAGGAACGTCTCGAGGTTCAGGTGCTTGGACTTCACGCCGCCCGCCATCACCATCAGCGTGCGCGAGGTGACCAGGGGATCGCGGTTGACGAGCGTGGCGGCGCGGTCGCAGCTCAGCTCGGAGGCGCGGAACCACTCGAGCAGGGCGAGCTTGACGGCGAGCAGCGGCAGCCCCGCCATCATCGGCAGCCCGCGTGTGCCGATCGCCATCAGGATCATCAGCGCGGTTCGGTAGAGGACGTGCTCGGACAGGATGTGGCCGGCCTCGTGGGCGAGCACCGTCCGCAGCTCGTCCTCGTCGAGCAGGTCGATGGTGCGCGAGTTCAGGAGCACGATCGGCCGCTCGGCGCCGATGGCCGCGGCGTTGGTGATCGGGTACTGGGTGAGGTAGAGGTCCGGCACCTCCGGAAGGTCGAGCCGCGCGCACGCCGCGCGGTGCGAGGCGTAGACCTGGCCCATCTGCTCGGACCCGAGCCGGAGCGAGCCGGCGAGGAAGATCTGGCGCAGCGCGCGCTCGTAGCCGAACTCGATGAGCTTCCGGACGACCTGGTCGAGCATCGGGATGGACTGGAGCGCGGCGGTGGCCGCGCGGTCGGCCGGATGCTCGTACGCCTTCGACGAGATGTCCTTCAGGCGCTGATCCTCGGGAAGCTCGCTCATGAGTAATGAAGCTAGCGGTCCTTCAGCCGGATCACCAGCCGCAGTCCTGACCACTTCTCGTCCAGGGCGGCGACCTTGTTGTCCACCAGCCGGTTGGCGAGCGCGAGCTCGCGCACGACGTCCTCGGTGAGATCGGTCGGCACCTTCGACGCCCGCTTCGGCCACGCGATCCACAGGCCCGCCGCGGGCTCCATCGTGTCCCGCAGCTTCGGCATCCGCCGCGCCAGATCCGCCCGCTCGGTGTGGAAGGAGACGATCACGTCGGCCTTCCCGCGAGCGGCCCGCCCGACCTTCACATCGTCGGGCAGATCGAGCTCGAACGGGTCGGGCGCGGACAGCAGCAGGACCCGGTGCCCGGGCTTGATCCCGAGCTTCTTCGGGAGCGGCGTTCCGGAGTAGCCGGCGGTCATGGGCGGACACTAAGGGGTCGTGCGAGGGCGAGTAAGGGATGCGCGCCGCAGGTCGCTCCATCCTGCCGATGTGAGGCGCGCGTCTCAGGCGCATCCTGGATCCATGCTCCTCACCGGTTCAGTGCAGATGGATGCCGAGCGGGCCTTCGCGCGGCAGTCGCGCGCCCGCCGCCGCGCCACGCTGGCGCGGTGGCTGAAGCGCGGGTGCGGCGGGCGCCTGCCGGTGTACGACGAGACCACGCGCCGCGTCGCGGGCGTCCCCGCGCGGGTCGAGCTCCCGATCGACGCGATCACCGGCACGGTCGAGCCCAGCCGCGCGGTCCTCTTCGACACCGCGTTCCGCCCTGGCAAGCTCGCGCGCGGGCGCTGGGAGCGCGTGTGGATGGCCGAGCATCGCGGCGCCGTCCTGCCGCCGATCAGCGTCGTCCGCGTCCGCGACGGCTACGCCGTGCGCGACGGGCACCACCGCGTGTCGGTGGCGAGGGCGCGAGGCGCCCTCACCATCGACGCTGCGGTGGAGGCGGGCTAGATGACCGCTTCCACGACCCACGCACCCGCGTGACCACGTCCCGCGGCCATGCGGGCACGCGGGCCGCGGAATCGATCATCTAGAGCTCTAGAGCTCGTCGAGCATCAGCTCGCCGATGCTGCGGCTGAGCGCGCTGGCGCTGTGGCCGCCGCCCTGGCGGTTCGACAGCACGGAGATGACGATGCCGTCGTCGGGGTAGATCCGCAGGTAGGCCTTGGCGCCGGGCTGTCCGCCGGCCTTGCCGACCACGCGCTCGCCGCTGTCGGCCGACCCGACGTCCCAACCGATCGCGTAGCTGCCGATCGGCGTCCACATCTCCTCGCGCTGGTCCTCCGTGAGGATCGTGCCGTCGAGGATGCGGGCGCCGAACCGGGTGAGGTCGCGCGGCGAGGAGACGAAGCCGCCGCCGCCCGACTTGTTGCTGGTGTCGTCGCCGGCGTACTCGTCGTTGTCGGTCTCGTACAGCGTCGCCCGGTCGGGCAGCGACCCGGCGAGGTTCTCGGTCCGCAGGGTGGTGAGCCCGAACGGGACGGTGAGCTCGTCGAGCGCGATCTCGTCGAACGACTTGCCCTCGACGCCCTCGAACACGGCGGCCGGGGCGTTGTAGGCGAAGGTGCTGTACTCGTACTCGCTCGGCGTGCAGACCAGCGGCTCGTCCATGTACTCCTCGAGCACCTCGAGCGACGAGTCGTAGTGCGTCTGGTTCTGCGTCGACATGCCGTCGGGGTAGTGAGCGAGGCAGCTGCGGTTCATCAGCGCCTGGCCCACCGTGTATGTGTGATGGGCGGGGAGCTGCGGCAGGTGGTCCTGGATCGGGTCGTCGAGGTCGACCGACGGATGCTCGGCGATCATGCGCATCGCCAGCGTCCCGGTGACGGCCTTGCTGACGGATGCGATGCGGTTGACGGACCCGCTGTGCATCCAGACGCCGTCGTCGATGTCCTGGTGGCCGACGCCGCCGAGGTAGGCCGTCTGCCCCTGGTG
Organism: uncultured Solirubrobacteraceae bacterium; assembly: GCA_963844405.1. Lineage (GTDB taxonomy): Bacteria > Actinomycetota > Thermoleophilia > Solirubrobacterales > Solirubrobacteraceae > DASSUW01. The sequence continues at coordinate 368,594 of CAWJNZ010000004.1, forward strand.
CCAGATGGCGACGCCGATTCCGGGCACGTCGTGCTCGTCGCGCTCCGCCTGGACGAGGGCGTCGACCTCGGCGCGGAGCGGCCAGTTCGGACGGCTCGAGTTCTGGCGCCAGATGCCGGAGTAGCGGACGCCCGAGCCCGTCTCGTACTTCTCGAAGTTGTCGAGCCGGTAGCCCTTGTCGTAGAGCTGGTTCCAGCGGTTGCGATAGCCGGTGGCGGTGAGGTCGCGGTACAGGTACCAGCCGCGCCCGCTGCGGTTCTCGACCCAGATGCCGGCGTAGCGCATGCCGTTGCCGGTCTCGATCGCCTCGAAGTCGAGGCTGCGGAGGCCGTCGTCGGCGTACGTCTGGAAGGTGGTCGAGAACTGCGCCGAGGTCATGTTGCGCTTGAGCTTCCACGCGAGCGACTCGCGGTTCTCGACCCAGATCGCGCCGTAGCGGAGCTCGCCGCCGACGTCGTAGACCTCGAAGTCGATCGGCAGGTAGCCGCGGTCGCGGTAGCGGTCGAACTCCTCCGAGAACTGGGCCGACGTGACGCCGCGGTACGACGCCCAGCCGAAGCTCTCGCGGTTCTCGACCCAGACGCCCGCGTAGAGCCGGTCGCCCTGATGGACGTACGTCTCCTGGTCGACGAGGCGGTAGCCGCGGTCGCGGTAGTGCGTCCATCGCTCGTGGAACTCGGCGCTGGTCAGGTTCCGCAGGCTGGCCCAGCCACGGTCATCCGAGTTGCTCCTGAAGACCGCTCCCACGCGGTAGTCGCCCCCGATGACGTCGACCTCGAGGTCGATCACCATGTAGTCGGACTTGAGGGCGGCGAACTTGGTCGCGAACTGGGAGCTCGTGAGGTTGCGGTACGAGAGCCAGCCCGTCTCGTTCGGGTCGAAGACGCTCGTCGGGACGGCGGGCGTGGCGCTCGCCGGGCTCGCGAGCGCGAGGCAGGAGGCGAGCGTGGCGAGGATGAGGGTGATACGAGCGGACATCGTGTCCTCCTTGGACGTGGATGTCCGCTTAACCGGGCGCGCGCCGGTTTCTTACGCTACATCGGTGGACGACTGGCGCGACCTCGGCGGGATCCCCACGCGCGACGGCCGGACGGTCCGGCGCGGAGCGCTCATCCGCGCCCGCTCGCTCGACCATCTCGAGGACTGGACGGCGCTGCGCGAGATCGGCGTGCGGACGCTGATCGACCTCCGCAACGCCGACGAGCGCGCCACCGCTCCCTCCCCTGCCGGCATCACCGCGCTCCACCTGCCACTCGACGGCATGGACGACCGGGAGTTCTGGGACGAGTGGGCGTCCGACTGGCGCTTCGGCACGCCGGTCTACTACGGCCCCCACCTGACCCGCTTCCCCGAGCGCAGCGTCGCGGTGCTGGAGGCGATCGCCCGCGCGGAGCCGGGCGGCGTGCTGTTCCACTGCGCCGGCGGGCGCGACCGGACGGGGATGATCGCGATGCTCGTCCTCACACTGGTCGGCGTCGACCCGGAGGACGTCGCCGACGACTACGAGCTCAGCGCCGGCGCACACCCCGACGCCGCGCCGGTGGCCGAGGGCCTGGCGGGCGTGGGCACCACCGCGCGCGCCGAGCTCCTCCGCGTCATCACCCAGCTCGACCCCGCGCCGTTCGAGGCGCTCCGCGCAACCCTGCGCGAGCGCCTCACCGAGCCCTCTCCGCGATGACCCGCGAGAGCTGCCCGCCCTGCCACGCCAGCGGCGACTTGCCCGGCTCCTCGGACACGAGCTCGGCGCCCGGGATCGTCTCGGCGTAGCGCTCGCCGGTCGCGTACGGGTGCTCGGGGTCGGCCTCGTCGCGGCTCGCCACCACGGTCACCGGCAGGTCGAGCCGTGCCAGGTCGTCCCACGACTCGAACGGCCGCGAGCGCGGCACCTCGCGGAGCGCGTCGGCGACCGCCTCCGGGTGCTCGTGCGCCGACAGCCGCTGGCGCACGACGGTCCGCACGGTGTCGCGGAACGACTCGGGCACGCGCGGCTCGCCGTAGGCCTCGACGAAGCCCTCCACCCCACCCCCCCGCAGTCCGCGCGAGAGCGCGTCCCAGCGCTCGAAGCTCTGCTCGGCGTCGGGCTCGAAGGCGGGCGTGATCAGCACGAGCGCCGCCGCCCGCTCCGGATGCTCGAGGGCGAACCGCACGATCGTGTGCGCACCCATCGAGGCGCCCGCCAGCACCGCGCGCTCGATCCCGAGGTCGTCGAGCACCGCGAGCAGATCGGACGCCAGCTCGCCGTACCCGTAGGCGTCGGCCGGGTCGGACCGCCCGTGGCCGCGCGCGTCGTAGGAGACCACGCGGTGCCCGCCGCGCTCGAGGTTCTTCGACCCCATCACCACGTAGCGGCGCGTCGCCGTCAGCCCGTGCAGGAGGACGACGGGCACCCCCTCCCCCGCCTCCTCGCCGGCCACGCCGGCGATCTTGAACTCGCTCATGGGGGTCTATTCTCGTTGACGTGATCTTCGACACCTCCGAGGCGACCTTCGAGCAGGACGTCATCGAGCGCTCGCGCGAGCTGCCCGTGGTCGTCGACTTCTGGGCCGAGTGGTGCGGGCCATGCCGCCAGCTCACGCCCGTGCTCGAGCGGCTGGTCACCGAGCGCGAGGGCAAGGTCGCGCTGGCCAAGCTCGACACCGACGCCAACCAGCAGCTCGCCGCCGCCTTCCAGATCCAGGGCATCCCCGCCGTCAAGGCCTTCAAGGACGGCCGCATGGTCGCCGAGTTCGTCGGCGCCCAGCCGCGCCCGCGCGTGGAGCAGTTCCTCGACGCGCTGCTGCCCTCCGAGGCCGACGCGCTCGTCGAGTCCGGCGACGAGACGGCACTGCGGCAGGCGCTCCAGCTCGAGCCCGGCCGGGCCGACGCCGCCGTCTCCCTCGCCCGCCTCCTGCACGAGCGGGGCGAGGACGAGGAGGCGCTCGAGGTGCTCGGCAACGTCGCCGGCTCGTTCGCGGCCGACGGGCTCGCCGCCCGCATCCGGCTCGAGGAAGAGCCGGCCCTCCGCGAGGCCTTCGCGGCGCTCGACGCCGGCGAGACCGAGCGCGGGCTCGACCGGCTGATCGAGGCGATCCCCGCCAACGGCGACGACCGGCGCGAGGACCTGCGCCGCGCCGTGGTGGGCGTGCTCGACGACCTCGGCGTCGAGCACCCGCTGGCACGCGAGTCGCGCCGCAAGCTCGCCAGCGCCCTGTACTAGAACGCCGAAGTGCCCGGCGCGTCTCCGCGCCGGGCACCGTTGCTTGGCGTATGTCCTCCTTTCGCTAGGCAGCCGAGTGGGCGAGCTTCTCGCCCTCGATGTCCACCTCGGGCAGGATCCGCCCGAGCCGCTTCGGCATCCACCACGCCCGCTTGCCGAGCAGCGCCATCACGGCCGGCACCAGCGTCATGCGGACGATGAACGCGTCGGCCAGCACGCCGAAGGCGAGCGAGAGGCCGATCGACTTGGTGATCGGGTCCGGCGCGAGGATGAACGCCGCGAAGACGGCGGTCATGATGATCGCGGCGGCCGTCACCACGCGGCCGCTCTGGCCGTAGCCGGTGATCACCGACTCCTTCGCGCGGCCCGTCTTGGTGAAGTGCTCGCGCATCCGGGAGACGAGGAAGACCTCGTAGTCCATGGCCAGGCCGAACAGGATCCCGATCAGCAGGATCGGCAGGAACGACAGGATCGGGCCGGTCTGGGCGACGCCGAAGACGTCGGCCAGGTTGCCGTCCTGGAAGATCCAGACCACCAGGCCGAGCGACGCGGCGATGCTGAGCAGGAAGCCGGCCGCGGCCTTGATCGGGACGAGGATCGAGCGGAACACGATCGCCAGCAGGATCAGGGCGAGGCCCACGACCACCAGGATGTACTTCATGAGCGAGGCGTTCAGCTGGTCCGCGGTGTCGATGTTGATCGCCGTCTGGCCGGCGACGTAGGCGTCGATGCCGGTCGTGGCGTTGACCTTGTCGGCCTCGTCGCGCAGCGCCGTGACTAGGTCACGCGTCTCCTGCGTGGTGGGGCCGCTGGTCGGGGTGACCTGGACGACGGTGAGGTCGCCGGCCTCGTTCTGCGTCGGCTCCGACACGTAGGCGACGCCGTCGAACTCCTTCAGGCCCTCGGTGACGGCGCCGGCCACGCGCGCCTGCTCGCTCGCGGGCAGGTTCGGCGCGTCGACGACGACGGTCAGCGGACCGTTGAAGCCGGGCCCGAAGCCCTCCTCGAGCTTGTCGTACGCCTGCCGCGTCGTCGTGTCCTCCGGGTCGGAGCCGGCGTCCGGCAGCCCGAGCTCCATGTGCGTCGCCGGGACGGCGATCGCCCCGAGCATGCCCACGGTCAGCACGATCACGATCAGCGGGCGCCGCGTGACGAGCTTGGCCCAGCGCAGGCTCATGGTGTCGCCCGTGCGACGCCGCGGCCGCCAGGTGACGACGCGGTTGGTGCGCACGAGCCGCTTCCCGGCGAAGCCGAAGATCGCCGGCAGGAGCGTCAGCGCGATCAGCACGGCCAGCGACACCGTGCCGGCGGCCGCCATGCCCATCACGGTCAGGAACGGGATGTTCACGACCAGCAGGCCGACCAGCGCGATGACCACGGTGGCACCGGCGAACACGACGGCGCTGCCGGCGGTGGCGGTCGCGTGCGCGGCCGCGTCACGCCCGTCCATCCCGTCCTCGAGGTTCGACCGGTAGCGGGTGAGGATGAACAGCGCGTAGTCGATGCCGACGGCGAGCCCGAGCATCGTGGCCAGGATCGGCGCCGTCTCCGACACCTCGAACACGTCGGTCAGCGCCTGCAGGCCGACGAGGCCGATGCCGACGCCGATGATCGCGGTGAGCAGCGGCAGGCCGGCGGCGAGCAGCGAGCCGAGCGTGATCGCCAGCACGACGAAGCCGACCATCATGCCCAGCGACTCGGAGTTGGTGTGCGACTCGTCGCTGACGAGGCCGCCGCCGAACTCGGTCTGGATCCCGGCCTCTTCGGCCGGCGTTTCGCTGGCCTCGAGCTCCTCGCGGGCCTGGTCGTCGATCTTGTCGGCGGGCACGGGATAGATCACGTCGGCGAACCCGATGCTCCCGTCCTTCGTCAGCGCCTTGGTCTCGTACGGGTTGGTGACGCCCGAGACGTCCTTGGCCTCGGTCGCCTTGGCCAGCGAGGCCTCGACCGCCGCCTTGTTCTCGGGGTCGGTCAGCTTCTCACCCTCCGGCGCCGCGAAGACGAGCCGGGCGTAGGTGCCGGAGGCCGCTGGGTACTTCTGCTCCAGCAGCTCCTGCGCCTCCTGCGACTCCGTCCCGGGGACGGAGAACTTGTCGTTGGTCTTGCCGCCGAACGCGGCGGCGCTGGCGACCACGGCGATCAGCACCGTGGCCCAGATGGCGACCACGCGCCAGCGGTGCTCGAAGGCCCAGCCTCCGAGCCGGTGAAGACGAGTTGCCATGTCGGATTACCTCTCCTTGCGGTTGGACAGACGGATCGCCACGAGGGCGCTGAGGACCACGGCGACGCCTGCCGCCGAATCGAGGAAGTAGTGGTTGCCGGTGGCCGTCACGGCGACGGCCATGACCACGGGATGCGCGGCGAGGACCCAGCGGAGCGCGTTGCCGCGCAGGGCGCGGAAGCCGAAGATCCCGACGAGCAGGCTCCAGCCGACGTGCATGCTCGGCATCGCCGCGTAGGGGTTGAACGGGATCAGGCCGCCGAGCGAGCCGGTGTCGTGGCCGGCCGCCAGCCCGACGGTGTCGGCGATGCCGATGTCGGGCACGAGCCGCGGCGGCGCCATGGGGAGCAGCGCGTACGACACGGCCGCGAAGGCCAGCGAGACGAACAGGGCCGTCCGCATGGCGACGTAGTGCTCGCGCTTCATGAACGCCAGCCAGATCAGCGTCGCGGCGACGACCGGGCCGAAGCCGAGCATGTAGTAGGTGGACAGGAAGGCGTGCAGCGGGGAGAGCGCGTCCTGCACGGACGCTTCGTGGAACAGCGACAGGCTGCGCTCGACCGAGATCAGGTCATGGGCGTTGGCGAGGGCGGTCCCGTAGCCATCGATCGACAGCCCGCGGATCGCGAGGTACACCGGATAGAGGCCGAGCCACAGCAGGACTTCGAGGGAGACGAACCGGAGCCGGCCGGTGCCGGCTCTCGGCCTGGGGAGTGCGACGGCGGTGCTCATGGCCGAGGACGGTCCCAGCCGGAGACCCTGGTCGAATCAGGGTCCTGCCGAGTCGCGTCCCTAGTGTGACCCCGGCCCCGCCCACCCAGCGGCGAGCCGCACTTACTTGGCGTACGTGCCCGCGAGCTGGCTGCCCGGCTCACTCAGGCGGTGCCGGCGAGCCGGCCGCCCAGCTTCACCAGCTCGGTGCGTGAGGCGACGCCCAGCTTCTGGAAGACCTTGCGCAGGTGGTACTCGACGGTCTTGGGGCTGAGGAACAGCTGGCCGGCGATCTCGCGGTTGCGGCCGCCCTCGGCGACCAGGCGCGCGATCTGCAGCTCCTGCGGCGTGAGCTGGTCGATCGTGCCGGCGTCGCGCCGCGCGCGGTCTCCCCCGTCGCCCGCAGCTCGCTCGCCGCCCGATCCGCATCACGCCGCACCCACCAGCTCCTGTGCGGCCTCGCCGCTGGAGACCAGCCGGATGAGGTCGGCGCGGGCGCCGATGTCGAGCTTCTGGAAGACCTTGCGCAGGTGGTACTCGACGGTCTTGGGGCTGAGGAAGAGCCGGGCGGCGATGTCGCGGTTGCGGCCGCCCTCGGCGACCAGGCGCGCGATCTGGAGCTCCTGCGGCGTGAGCTGGTCGAGCGTGCTGGCGTCGCGCTTGCGGGCGGTCTCGCCGGTGGCGCGGAGCTCCGCCGCCGCGCGGTCGGCCCACGGCACGGCGCCGAGCGCCTCGAAGCGCTCGAGCGCCGAGCGCAGCTGGGTGCGGGCCTCGGTGCGGCGGCGGGCGCGGCGCAGGAGCTCCCCGTAGGCGAGCTCGGTCCGGGCCCGCCCGAACGGTGACGCGCTGTGCTCGAGCGCCTCCTGGAAGCGCGCGTCGGCGTCCTCCTGCGAGGCCAGCAGCGCCCGGGCGCGCGCGAGCACGGCATGGCCGACCGGCAGGTCGGTGTGGCGTACCCACTCCTGCCAGGCGGCGACCGCCTCGAGCGCCTCGTCGGGACGGCCGGCGGCCGCCGCCGCCTCGACGAGGTCGTCGATGACGGCATAGCGGTACATCGGATGGCCGGCGGTGAAGAGGCCCTGCAGGCGGAGCAGGGCGTCGGCCGGCCGGCCCATCGCCAGGTCGAGCTGGGCGAGCGCGGCCTCGGCGGCCGACTGCGGATGCGCCTCGGAGCGCTCCGCCGCCAGGGCGAGCGCGTCCGCGGCCCGCCGCCGGCAGTCGTCTTCGCGACCGCGCGGCGCGTCGGCGCGGGCGAGCACGCCGGTGCAGATGGCCACGACGCCCTCCTGGCCGATCTCGCGCGCCAGCTCGATCGCCTCGGCGGCGATCGACTCGGCGGCCGCGAAGCGCGCCGACTCCAGCTCCCACATCGCGCGGCCCATCAGGATCGCCGACAGCGGGTTCATCATGCCCCGGGCGCGCGCGAGCTGCTCGGCCCGCGCCGCCAGCCGCAGGGCGCGGGGGTAGTCGCCGATGAACCCGGCGGCCCACGAAGCGTGCAGGAGCGGGAGCGCGTCGTTCGAGCCCTCGGCCAGCGTCGCCGCCTGCGAGAGCGCCGGGAACGCGGCATCGAAGTCGCCGGCGCCGAGCGCGCTGAACCCGTCCGCGACGAGCAGCGATGTGCGCTCGTCGTCGTTCGCGACGGGCATCGCCGCGAGCAGCGTCCGCAGCTCTCCGAGCCGTTCGGGCGCCCGCATCTGTCCCGCCACCTCGGCGGCGCGCACCGCGCCGATGAGCGCGACCGGAGGCAGGGCCCGGGCGCCGGTGCGGACCGCCTCCATGAAGAAGTCGAACGCGTCGTGCCGCGCGCCGCGATCGGTCGCCACCCAGCCGCGCAGCAGCGCGGCGATGGCGACGAGCGGTGGCTCGGTCAGGACCCCGATGCGGTCGAGGATCGCCAGCGCGCGCTCACGCTCGCCGGCCACGGCGGCTTCGCGGGCGGCGAAGACGAGGCGACGGCGGCGATCGGCCTCGTCCGGCGACAGCTCGCCGGCACGCTCGAGCGCCGCCGACGCGGCGGCGTGGCCGGAGCGCTCGATGGCGCGGCCGGCGGTCCCCTCCAGCTCCGCGGCCGCCTCCTCGTCGGCGCCCATGACGGCGGCGGCGTGGTGCCAGGCGCGGCGGTCGGCGTTCTGCTCCCCGGTCAGGACGTCGGCCAGCGTGCGGTGGGCGCCGGCGCGGGCGGCGAACGGCGCGGCGTGGTAGACGGCCGAGCGCACGAGCGGGTGGCGGAACTCGAGCCGCCCTTCGACGGCATGGACGAGGCCGGCGGTCTCGGCCGGCTCGAGCGCGGTCTCGTCTAGCCCCATCTGGCGGGCGGCGGCGCCGATCACCGCGAGCGAGGTGGTGGTGTCGGCGGCGGCGAGCAGGAGCAGCGTCTGCGTGCCCTCGGGGAGCGCGCGGACGCGGCCGGCGAAGGCCTGCTCGGTGCCGTCGTGGCCGCCGGCGAGCTCGAGCAGGGCGAGCGGGTTGCCCGCCGCGCGGGCGACGATCCGCTCGTCGGCGGCGTCTCCCAGCAGCCGCCGCGCGTCGGCGTCGCCGAGCCGCTCGACCCGCATGACGGGGATCCCGGGCAGCTCGAACGGCCGCGCGGGCTCGTCGCGGACGCCGAACAGCAGCACGACGCCCTCGGCCTGCAGGCGGCGGGCGGTGAAGCCGAGCGCGTGGGCCGACTCGCGGTCGAACCACGCCGCGTCGTCGAGCACCGCCAGCAGCGGCCGCTCCTCGGCGGCGTCCGCCAGCAGCGTGAGGACGCCGACGCCGACCAGGAAGGCATCGCCGTCGCGCTCGTGGGCGAGCCCGAGCGCGCCGCGCAGGGCGTCCGCCTGCGGCTCGGCGAGTCGGTCGATCCGGTCCTCGAGCGGGCGCAGGAGCTGGTGCAGGGCGGCGTACGCGAGCTCCGCCTCGTACTCGATGCCGGTCGCCCGCAGGACGGTGAAGTCGCCCGCCGAGGCCGCCGCGTGGTCGAGCAGCGCGGTCTTGCCGATGCCCGCCTCGCCGCGCAGGACCACCGCCCCGCTGGTCCCGGAGCGAGCCGCGTCGAGAAGCCTGCCGAGCCCTGCCATCTCGGTCTCGCGACCGATCAGCATGGACCGATCCTACGTCACCGCGCGACGAGACTGGGGTCGGGACTGGTGATCGCCCGGATTCGATGAGGGTGTGACGCGCGTAGCTTCGCCGCCATGACCTCGACCCTCACATTCCCCCGCCGAGCCGCCCGCGGTGGCGTGCTCGTCATCGGCGGCGGCTTCGCGGGCAGCTACGTCGCCCGCCGGCTCGGCAAGGCCGGCGCGACGATCGTGAACCCGACGAACTTCATGCTCTACACGCCGCTGCTGCCCGAAGCCGCGTCCGGCGCCGTTGAGCCACGCCGCGTCGTCGTCCCGATCCGGACGATGTGCCCGCACGCCGAGCTCGTGCGTGGGCTTCGTCTCCGAGCTCGACGTCGACAATCGCATCGCCCGCATCCGCACCGAGACCGGGACAGTCGACATCACGTTCGAGGAGGTCGTGATCGCGCTCGGGGCGCTCTCGCGCGTGCCCGACTTGCCGGGCCTGCGCGAGCACGCGCTGCAGTTCAAGGACCTGGCCGACGCGATCGCCCTCCGCAACCACGTCCTCCACCAGCTCGAGCTGGCCGACGCCGACCTCGAGGATGCCGAGCGCCGGCTCACCTTCACCTTCGTCGGCGCCGGCTACGCCGGGGTCGAGGCCCTGGCCGAGGCGCACGACCTCGTGCGCGAGTCGCTCCGCCACTACCCGCGCCTGCGCGACGTGCCGCAGCGCTGGCTGCTCGTCGACGGCGGCGACCGCGTCCTCGCCCAGGCGCCGCAGCGGCTCGGCGACTACGCGGCCCGCGATCTGGCGCGGCGCGGGATCGAGATCCGCCTCGGCACGCGGCTCGACTCGCTCGACGGTTCCGGCGCCACGCTCTCCGACGGCACGCGCGTCGAGACGGCCAGCCTCGTGTGGGCCGCCGGCGTGGAGGCGAACCCGCTGGTGAGCGAGCTCGGGGTGCCGGTCGACGACCGCGGCCGCGTGCTGGTCGACGAGCACCTGCGCGTCCGCGGGCTCGAGCACGTGTGGGCGCTCGGCGACTGCGCCGCGGTGCCGAACGCCGCCACGCCCGGCAGCTTCGACCCCGCCACCTGCCAGCACGCGCTGCGGCAGGCGCGGCGGCTGACGAAGAACCTGCGCGGAAGCGAGAAGCCGTACCGCTACCGCACGCTCGGGCAGGTCGCCGCGCTCGGCCGCCACCACGGCATCGCCCAGCTCCCCGGCCTGCGGCTGAAGGGCTTCGACGGCTGGATCGTGGCGCGCGCGTACCACCTGCTCCAGCTGCCGTCGCTCACGCGCCGCTCGCGCGTCGTCGCCGACTGGATCACCTCCGGGCTGTTCCGCCGCGACATCGCCGAGCTGACCGCGCTCAACGCCGTCGGGGCGACGGAGGTGCACCGCGCATGACCTATCCGTCGCTCCAGGCCTTCTACTCGGACGACCAGCGGCGCCGCACCTCGCGCGAGCGCGACGTCGGGCTGTTCTGGCGCGGCCGCGGCGGCGCCACCTACCGCGCCGCGTGGGTGCAGGCGACCGGCGAGGTCTACCTGCTCCGCCACGGCCGCCCGGACTGCCAGGGCGGCCCGGTGCGCCTGCTCGGCGCCTACTCCTCCCGCGAGGTCGACGAGGCGTTCGCCGGCTGGCGCGACGTCTGCGGCCGGCCGCGGTCGTTGGACTGGCTGCTGGCTCGAACTGCGCCTTGAGGGAGCGGGATCGAGGCTCGCGCAGGTCGAGTGCTCAGTTAATACGCCTCAGCCGTATTAACCGAACACTCGGCAGACCGCGCGGCCGATCAGCCGCTCCCCACCCAGCCGCAGTTGACGTTCCCCTAGACCTCAAGGGCGAGCTGCCCCGCCGGCGCCGCAACAACCCGCCGCGGCTCAGCCTCCACGTCCGTGAACCCGGCGAGGCGGACGCCGAGCAGCCGCACCGGCCGCGGCGGCGCGTAGGCGCGCAGGAGCTCGGTGGCGACCTCGATCACCGTCGCGGTCTCGTTGGTCGGGGCCTCGACGGTGCGGGCGCGGGTGACGGTGGTCCAGTCGTCGAGCCGGACCTTGATGGCGATCGTGCGGCCGCGCCGGCCGCGCCGCCCGAGGCCCTCGCAGAGCTCGCGCGACATCTCGCGCAGGTACTCCTCCAGCCGGCCGTGGTCGGCGACGTCGGTGTCGAAGGTCCGCTCGGTCGAGACCGACTTCGCGGCCACGCGCTCGGTCTCGACCGGCGAGTCGTCCTCGAAGCGGGAGCGGGCCTTGAGCCAGGCCGCCGTGTTGGTCCCGAAGCGGGCGGCGAGCTGGGCCTCCTCGGCCTTCTGGAGGTGGCCGATCGTGCGCAGGCCGACCTCGGCCAGACGGTCCGCGGTCTTCGGCCCGATGCCGGGGATGCGGCTCGTCGGCGCCGTCGCGAAGCGCACGCACGCCTCCTCGCGGCCCATGGCGACGAAGCCGGCGGGCTTGCCGAGGTCGCTGCAGCACTTGGCCACCAGCCGGTTCGGCCCCACGCCGACCGAGATGACGATGCCGGTCGCCTCCTTGACGGCGGCGACGACGTCGCGGAGCACGCGCAGCGGCTTCTCCACACCGGTCAGCTCGGCGTACGCCTCGTCGAGCCCGAGGTGCTGGACGCGGTCGAGCCGCTCGTCGACGGTCGCCCACACGCGTTTGGAGGTCTCGCGGTAGGCGTCGAAGTCGGGCGGGATCACGATCGCGTCCGGGCACAGCCGGCGGGCACGCGAGGCCGGCATCGCCGAGCCGACCCCGAACTTGCGCGCCTCGTAGCTCGCGGTGGTCACCACCGCCCGCGGGCCGGAGCCGGCCACGATGACCGGCTTGCCGACCAGCTCGGGCCGCCGCAGGAGCTCGACGGTCGCGTAGAAGGCGTCGCAGTCGAGGTGGGCGATGACCCGCTTGGGCGGCACGCAACCAAGCCTACGGCCGCCCGGACCACGATCCGTGGGTCGAGCCCGACGATCTCGCCGGGCTAGTCCGTGGTCAGGATGGCTCCGTGACCGCGGAAGCGCAGCTTGCGGGCGGTGGCCTCGGTGAGGTCGTACTCGCGGCCGCCGACGTAGGGCCCGCGGTCGATGACCTGCACGCGGACGCTGCGCCCGCGGTGGCGCAGCGTGACGCGGCTCCCGCACGGCAGCGTCTTGTGGGCGACGCCGAGTCGGCCCGGGGCCAGCCGGCCGCCGCAGCCGAGCCGGTTGCCGTAGAGGCCCGGCCCGTACCACGACGCGTACGCGTAGCGGTAGACGTTCAGCCGCCCCACACGGCGGCTCGCGCGACCGACCCGCACCCGTGCCGCGGAGTCCATCGTGCGCCGCACCCGCGTGCGCAGGACGAAGCGACCGGCGCTGTCGGCGCGGTCGCGGTCGAGCGTGCGCCATCGACCGCGGCGATAGACCTTCAGCGCTGCAACCTGGCCGGGCGTCGTCGCCCCGGCGACGAATGCACGCTGGCCGGCCTTCAGGTTCACGCGCTTCTTCGTGACGTCGATCTGCGCGGCGGCCGGAGCCGACGCCGAGATCGAGAGCACGCCGCCCAGCAGCACGGCGCGCGACAGCGTTCGCGATCGCAAGGGGTTCCCCCGTTCGTTGCGGCCGGCCGCCTACGGGGTCCGCTCCCCCAGCGCCGCGTGCGCCCCATGCGCTCCGCGGCTCGGCGTGGCCGAAGCGAGACAACGTAGGAAGCAGGACGCGAATTGGTTGTGAGTGCAATCACACGGGCGACCCTGACCGGTGCGACAATCCGCGACGGTGTCCAACCCCGATCGGCTGAGCGGCCTCGACGCGTCGTTCCTCTCGCTGGAGAAGGACGGCGCGCACATGCACGTGGGCTCGGTGCTCGTCTTCGACGGCAAACCGCCCGCCTACGAGCAGGTGCTGGCGCTCATCGAGCACCGTCTGCACCTCGTCCCCCGCTACCGCCAGAAGCTCGCGTTCCCGCCGATGGCCCAGGCGCGGCCGGTCTGGATCGACGACCCGCACTTCAACATCGGCTACCACGTTCGCCACACGGCGCTGCCCGGCGCCGGCGGGCGAGGCCGAGCTGCGGCGTCTGGCGGGCCGGGTGTTCGCCCAGCAGCTCGACCGCTCGAAGCCCTTGTGGGAGATCTGGCTCGTCGACCGCGTCGGCGAGGATCACTTCGCGCTCGTGTGCAAGACGCACCACGCGCTGGTCGACGGCATCTCGGGCGTCGACATCATGGCCGTGCTCTTCGACCTCGAGCAGGACCCGCCCGCGCGCGAGCCCGGGCCGGCCTGGTACCCGCGGCCCGAGCCGAGCGGATCGACCCTGTTCGCCGACGCAGTGGCCGAGCGGGCCGCGACGCCGCTCGACGCCGTGCGGGCCGCGGCCGGCGTGCTCGTCGCGCCGCGCGACGCCGCCGGTCAGGTCACCCGCACCCTCGCCGGGCTCGCGTCGATGGCCGCGGCCGGGCTCGGTGGCGCCCCGCCGAGCCCGCTCAACACGCGCATCGGCCCGCATCGGCGGTTCGCCTGGGTCGAGTCCGAGCTCGGCCGCTTCAAGGCGATCAAGGGCGCGCTCGGGGGGACGGTCAACGACGTCGTGCTGACGGTCGTCACCGGCGCGCTGCGCTCGCTCCTGGCGCGGCGGGGCCGCGACCCCGCGGCGCATGACGAGCTCAAGGCGATGGTGCCGGTGTCCGTGCGGGCGGAGGGCCAGCGCGGCGAGCTCGGCAACATGGTCGCCGCCATGTACGCGCCGCTGCCGGTCGGCCTCAGCGATCCGGTGGAGCGCTTCCGCGCCGTGCACGAGGCGCTCGGCGACCTCAAGTCGTCGGCGCAGGCGATCGGCGCCGAGCGGCTCACCCAGCTCGCCGGCTTCGCGGCGCCCACGCTGCTCGACCAGGCCGCCCGGCTGCAGGCCCGCCAGCGCTTCTTCAACCTCACCGTCACCAACGTCCCCGGGCCGCAGTTCCCGCTCTTCCTGCTCGGGCGCAAGTTGAGCGCCTTCCACCCGATGGTGCCGCTCGTCCTCAACACCGCGCTCGGCATCGCGATCATGTCCTACGACGGCAAGATCTTCTTCGGCCTGCTCGGCGACTACGACGCGATGGAGGATCTCGACGAGCTGGCCGACGACCTGCGCTCGGCCATCGACGAGCTGTCGGCGGCCGCGGGCGTGCCGCCCGACGGGGCGCGCCGGCGCGCGGGGCGGCGGCCGGCCTCGCGGCGGACGAAGAGCCGCGCTTGAGGATCGCGGCGGGCGTCCTGCTGGCGATCGCCGGCCTGATCGTGCTGATCCTCGTGTTCGGCGCGCGCGACGACCCGCAGGTGGCGAGCGCCCCCGAGGGGCCGGGAGAGCTCCAGCCCGACCGCGGGTCGGGGCACGACCGCGCGGCGGCCGTCGAGGACCCGTGGCCGACCAGCGGCCCGCACCTGCCCGAGCTCGTCACCCGCGACCGCCGCCGCCTGAGCGACGACCAGATCCTGCACGCGCTCGAGCTCGGCAACGTGGTCATCCTCTCCGGCGACCCCGCCGACTTCGTGGCGCTCCAGCGGGAGGTCGCCGGCCCCTTCGACGCCGAGGTGGCGGCGGCGGGCCAGGCGGTCATCCTCGCCCGGCACGACGGCCCGGTCGTCGCGCTCGCCTGGCGGCGCGTCCTGCAGAGCTACGAGCCGGCCGCCCTGCGCGAGTTCGCCGAGGCGTGGTTGGGCCAGGGCCTGGGAACATAGGGCGCATGCCCTCGCTCATCGCTCCGTTGCGTCTCGCCCTCGCGCAGATCGACAGCCGGGTCGGCGACCTCGAGGGCAACGCCGCCAAGGTGTCCGAGCGGATCGCCGCGGCGCGCGACGCCGGCGCCGAGCTCGTGCTCTTCCCCGAGCTGGCCATCACCGGCTACCCGCCCGAGGACCTGCTGCTGAAGGAGCACTTCCTGCAGGCGGCCACCGAGACGGTGCACGACGTGGCGCGCGAGGCGGAGGGCATCGTCGCGCTCGTCGGCTTCCCCGAGCGCACCGACGACGTCTACAACGCGCTGGCCGTGCTGGCCGAGGGCGAGCTGCAGGCCGTCTACCGCAAGTCGGTGCTCCCCAACTACGGGGTCTTCGACGAGCAGCGCTACTTCCAGATCGGCGAGGGCGGCGCCGTCTTGCAGCTCGGCGACGCGCGGCTCGGGCTGACGATCTGCGAGGACATCTGGACGCCGGGCCCGCCGTTCTCCGACGAGGCGCTGGCCGGCGCGCCGCTGATCCTCAACGCCTCGGCCTCGCCGTACCACGAGCGCAAGGGCCGCGAGCGCGAGCGGATGCTGATCCAGCGCGCGCGCGACAACCTCTGCGGGGTCGCCTTCTGCAACATGGTCGGCGGGCAGGACGAGCTGGTCTTCGACGGCCACTCGCTGCTGCTCGACCACGAGGGCTGCGTGCTCGCGCGCGCCCCGCAGTTCGAGGAGGCGCTGACGATCGGCACCGTCGACCTGCAGGCGGCGCTGACCGCCCGGCTGCGCGACACGCGGCTGCGCCCGCCGGTGCGCCGCGCGCTGCCGGAGGTGCGCCGGCTGGGCCCGCTGGCGCGGCGCGAGCACGTCATCCCCGCCCCGGTGGGCGGCGAGGTGACGCCGCTGCTCGAGCACGAGTCCGAGGTCTACGCGGCGCTGGTGCTCGGCACCCGCGACTACGTGGCCAAGAACGGCTTCGGCCACGTCGTGATCGGGCTGTCCGGAGGGATCGACTCGACGCTGACGCTGCTGGTCGCGGTCGACGCGCTCGGGCCGGACCGCGTGACCGCGGTCACGATGCCGTCGCGCTACTCGTCCTCCGGCACGCGCGACGACGCCAAGGTGCTGGCCGAGAACCTCGGCGTCGAGCTGTACGAGGTCGCGATCGGGCCGGCGATGGACGTCTACGAGCAGATGCTCGCGCCGTACTTCGACGGCCGCGAGCCGGACATCACCGAGGAGAACCTCCAGGCGCGCATCCGCGGGAACCTCCTGATGGCGCTCTCGAACAAGTTCGGCTGGCTCGTGCTGACGACCGGCAACAAGTCGGAGAACTCGGTCGGCTACTCGACGTTGTACGGCGACTCGGCGGGCGGCTTCGCGGTCATCAAGGACGTGCCGAAGACGCTCGTGTACCGGCTGACCGAGTGGCGCAACGGGCAGTCCGACCCGCCCCCCGTGCCGCGCTCGATCATCGACCGCCCGCCCTCGGCGGAGCTGCGCGAGGACCAGAAGGACTCCGACTCGCTCGGCGACTACGACACGCTCGACGCGATCCTCGAGGGCTATGTCGAGGAGGACCAGGACCCGGAGCAGCTCGAGCGGGCAGGGCTGCCGGGCGACGCGATCGAGCGCGTGGTCAAGCTCGTCGACCTCGCCGAGTACAAGCGGCGCCAGGCCCCGCCCGGGGTGAAGATCACGCCGCGCGCGTTCGGGCGCGACCGGCGGATGCCGATCACCAACGCCTACCGGCCGCGGCGACCGGAGCTCAAGACGTAGGCGCGTCGCGGACGGCGACGGTCATCCGCACGAGGGCGCACAGGCGGTCCGAGTCGTCGGTGATGTCGACCTCCCAGACCCACGTCGTGCGGCCCTTGTGGCGGCGGCGTGCGGTGGCGTGGATCGTGCCGTCGACGATCGGGCGCAGGAAGCTCGTCTGGTTGCTGAGCCCCTGGGCGCTCTTGCCGTCCTCGTGGACGGCCATCCAGGTGGCCATGCTGGCCATCGTCTCGGCGATCGAGGCGAACACGCCGCCGTGCACGAGGCCGGCGGGCTGGCGCAGCTCGTCGCGCACCTTGACCTGGGCGTGCACCTCGGTCTCGCTGTAGTCCAGGAGCTCGAGTCCGTAGAGCCGGTCGAAGCCGACCGGCCAGCCTTCGAACGGGGTCGTCACAGGGCGGGGCACACTACCCTGGAGCCCGGCATGACGCCGCTCGACACGCTTGCCCCCGACCAGCGAGCCGTCCTCGAGCTCGTGCTGCGCCAGCGCCGCTCGTACGGGGAGCTCTCGGAGCTGCTCGGCATCCCGGAGCGCGACGTCCGCCTGCGCGCCGACGCGGGCGTGCGCGCGCTGGCAGGCGAGCCGGGCGCGGGCGTCGACAGCGGCCGGATCGCCGACTGGCTGCTGGGCCAGCAGCGCGACGCCGACGCCGAGCGCACGCGCGCCGCGGTCGCGCGGAGCCCCGAGGCGCGCGCATGGGCGGCGGCCGCGGCCGAGCGGCTGGGCGAGCTCGGCGGCGCGATGCCGTCGGTGCCCGCGGTCGCCGACGGCGACTCGCCGGCCGCCCGCACCCCGCCCGCCGCCACGCCGCCTCGACGCGCCGAATCGTCCGCCGCCGCCCCGCTGCGCTCCTCGCGGCTCGGCGGCGCCATCCTCATCGGCGTCGTCGCCCTGCTCGTCGCCGCCACGCTGCTGTGGATCTTCGTCCTACGGGGCGACGACGAGCCGGCCTCCTCGGCGCAGCCGACGCCCACGCCGTCCGCGACGCCGGCCGAGGCGGGCAACGACATCGTCCTCACCGGCACCGGCGACTCGCAGGCGCAGGGCCTGATGCGGCTCGTCCGGCGCGACGACGGCGCGGTCCAGTTCGCGATCGCCGCCCAGACCGTGCCGCCCAACGAGCGGGGCGAGGTCTACGCCGTCTGGTTCACGCGCGAGGGCGGGCGGCCGCGCCGGCTGGGCTTCGCGCAGACGCCGGTCGGTGAGGACGGGATCCTCACCACCGGCGGTCCGCAGCAGGGCGACGAGGACCAGTTCCCGCGCTGGTTCGCGACCTACGAGAAGGTCCTCGTCACGCGCGAGACGAGCGCGAGCGCCCGGCAGCCGGGCCCGGCGGTGCTCGAGGGCATGCTGCCCGCCGGCGCGGGCTGATGCTGATCGCGGGGCCGAACCTGACCATCGACCGCACGTCGTCGATCGCGTGAGCTGCGCCCCGGCGAGGTGCTGCGGCTCGCCGACGTGGCGGTCACGCCGGGCGGCAAGGGGCTGAACGTGGCCCGCGCGGCGCGCGCGCTCGGCGCGCCGGCGACGCTGGTCGCTTTCGTGCCGGGCCACACGGGGCGGGCGTCCGCGGCGCTGATCGCCGAGGAGGGCATCGACCTGGCGGGCGTGGAGGTCGCCGGCGAGATCCGCTCGACCTCCGTGATCCTCGAGCCGGGCCGCGCCACGGTGCTCGAACGAGCCGGGCCCGCCGCTGGCCGACGGCGACTGGGAGGCGCTGGAGGCGGCGATCGACGCGCGCGTGGGGCGACCACGGCGTGCTCGTGTGCTCGGGCAGCGTGCCGCCGGGCAGCCCGGACGACGGCTACGCGCGGCTCGGTGCGCCGCGCCGGCCGGCCCGCCGTGGTCGACGCCGGCGGCGCCGCAGCTGCGCGCCGCGCTCGAGGCGGGGCCGGACGTCGTGACGCCGAACCTGGCCGAGGCCGAGGGGCTGCTGCACGGGCGGGCCGACGAGGCGGTCGAGGCCTCGTCCGGCGCCCGCGGCCGCGCCGAGGCCGCCGCCGGCGAGCTCGTCGCCGCCGGGGCGCGCGCCGCGGTGGTCACGGCGGCGGCGGCGGGCGCGGCGGTCGCCGCCGAGGGCCGCGTCACCTGGCTCGCCGCCCCGCGGGTCGAGGTGCGCAACCCGATCGGGGCCGGCGACGTCTTCACCGCCGCGCTGGCCGCGGCGCTGGAGACCGGCCACGACGTGCTGACCGCCGCCCGCCACGGCGTCGCCGCTGCCGCAGCCGGCGTCGAGGCGCCGCTCGCCGGCGACCTCGACCCCGCGCAGGATGGCCGAACTGCTGTAACGGGGGCCAGGCCCCTCTGCTGTAAGGGGACCAGGCCCCTCTGTACTGCAACAGTTCCCATCTACCACAGCAGGGGCCTGGCCCCTTTCGGAGGGTGGTTGAGGGTTGTGGCCTCGCCAACCGGCGGGTTCGTGCCACCGCTTGACAGCCCGCCCGGCCCGGCATAGCGTCCGCTGCTGACAACGTTGTCGGACAGCGTTGTCGGCCCCGAGGAGAGACCATGAGCGCCATCCGCACCACGCGGCCCACCATGCGCGACGTCGCGTCGCGGCGCCGGCGTGAGCCTGAAGACCGTCTCGCGCGTCATCAACGACGAGCCCGGCGTGGCCGAGGCGACCGCGGCGCGGGTCGGCGACGCGATCGAGGAGCTCGGCTTCCAGCGCAACGACCTCGCGCGCTCGCTCCGCCAGGGCGTGACGCTCGTCCACGCTCGGCCTGGTCATCGAGGACGTCGCCAACCCGTTCTACTCGGCGATCGCGCAGGCGGTCGAGGCGGCGGCGCGCGAGCGCGGGCTACATGCTCATCACCGCCTCGTGCGAGGAGGACCCGGACCGCGAGCGCGAGCTCGTGCACGCCCTGCTGCGCCGGCGCGTCGACGCGCTGCTGCTCGTCCCCGCCTCGCGCGACCACGCGCTACCTCGCGCGCGACGCGACGCCGGTCGTCTTCCTCGACCGCCCGCCGGTCGGGCTCGAGGCCGACTGCGTGCTGCTCGACAACCTCGGCGGCGCCCGCGCGGCCGTCGAGCACCTGCTCGCCCACGGCCACGAGCGGATCGCCATGGTCGGCGACACCGGCGGACCTCTACACGGCCGCGCGAGCGGCTCGCCGGCTACCGCAAGGCGCTCGACGCCAGGCCGGCGTGCCCGTGCGCGAGGAGCTGATCCGGCTCGGCACGCACGACGCCGGCGCAGGCCGAGCGGGTCGTCCGCGAGCTGCTCGAGCTGCCCCCCGACCGCCGCCCGACCGCCCTGTTCGCCGGCAACAACCGCAACACCGTCGGCGCCCTGCAGCGCGCTGCGCGACGCGCGCGACAAGCCCGCCCTGGTCGGCTTCGACGACTTCGAGCTCGCCGACCTGCTCGAGCACGACCGTCGTCCGCCACGACAGCCAGCAGATGGGCGCGCAGGCCGCCGCGCTCGCCTTCGAGCGGCTCGACGGCGCCGACCGGCCGCCGCGCCGCGTCGTCGTCCCCACCGAGCTGGTCGTCCGCGGATCGGGAGAGCTGCCGCCGTGATGAAGCCGCAGCTGCTCCCGCCCAACGTGCTGCGCCACTTCTACAAGGGCGGCGCGCGGATCGCCGCCCTGCGCGGCTCCAGCTCGACTCCGACCACATGCCGGAGGAGTGGCTCGGCGCCGCCAACACCGCGTTCGGCCAGCAGCGAGCGCGGGCTCAGCCGGCTGCCGGACGGCACGCTCGTGCGCGACGCCCTGGCCGCCGACCCCGAGGCGCTAGCTGGGCGCCGGCCACGTCGCCCGCTACGGCGCCGACCCCGCCCTGCTCGTCAAGCTGCTCGACGCCGGCCAGCGCCTCCCCGTCCACTTCCACCCCGGCCGCGCGTTCGCCCGCGAGGCGCTCGGCAGCGCGTTCGGCAAGACCGAGGCGTGGTGCATCCTCGAGGCCGACCCCGGCGCCGCGGTCCACGCCGCCTTCCGCCGCGAGGTCGCGATGCCGAGAGCTGCGCGAGTGGATGCGCACGCAGGACGCGGCCGCGATGCTCTCCTCGATGCACGAGCTCGAGGTCGCGCCCGGCGACGTCGTGTTCGTGCCCGCCGGCACGCCGCACGCCATCGGCGCGGGCATCCTGATGGTCGAGCTGCAGGAGCCGACCGACCTCTCGGTGCTGCTCGAGTGGGACGGCTTCGAGCTCAGCGAGGACGAGGGCCACCTCGACCTCGGCTGGGACCGCGCGCTGGAGGCGCTCGACCGCTCGGGCTGGAGCGAGGACCGCGCGCACGCGCTGCGCGGCCCGCGGCTGCCCGACGACGCGGACCCGTACTTCCGCGCCGAGCGCCTCCGCGGCGGCGACGCGCTCGACCCCGGCTTCTCGATCCTCGTCGGCCTCGCGGGCTCCGGCACGCTGGTCACGGAGGGCGGCGAGCTGGCGCTCGCGCGCGGCGACGCTGTGCTCCTCCCCCACGGCGCGGGTGCCGGCGAGCTGCGCGGCGACCTGGAGGTCCTGCGCGCGCGCCCACCCGCCCCGGACGCCCCGGAGGGCCGCTGGTGACCCTGCTCGTCGGTCTCGACGTCGGGACGACCGCCGTCAAGGCGGCGGCGTTCGACGCCGACCTGCGGCGAGCTGGCCCACGGCCGCGCGCCCACCCCCTGGCGGACCGTGCCGACCGGCGCGGAGCTGGACCCGGGCGGTCTGCTCGACGCCGCCGCCGCGGCCGCGCGGGAGGCGGTCGCGGCTGCCGGCGTCGGGCAGGTGGCCGGGATCGGCGTGGCGAGCATGGCCGAGACCGGCGTGCTGGTCGACGCGCGCGGGCGGCCCGTCGTGCCCTCGATCGCCTGGTACGACACGCGCGGCGACCCCGAGCGGCTCGATATCCCGGGCTTCTCCGCCCGCACGGGACTACCGCCCAGCCCCCTGTGCACGCTCGTCAAGTACCGCTGGATGCGCGAGCACTGGCCGGACACCGCCCGCGGCGTGCGCTGGCTCAACGTGGCCGAGTGGATCGTGCGCGGCCTCGGCGGCGAGCCCGCGACCGAGCTCTCGCTCGCCTCGCGGACCGGCTTCTACGACCTGCACGCGAAGCGCGCCTGGGACGAAGCGCTCGACTGGGCGGGCGCACCCGCCGGCCTCGCCCCCGACCCCGTCCCGGCCGGCACGCCGATGGGCCGGACGGCCGGCGGCGCGGTGCTGACCGTCGGCGGCCACGACCACATCGCGGCCGCGGTCGGCGCCGGCGCGGCCGGCGAGGACGACGTGCTCGACGACTGCGGCACCGCCGAGGCGTTCGTGCGCGCGACCCGGCCGCTCTCACCCGAGCGCGTCGCCGAAGCCGTGGCGAACGGGTTCACCGTCGCCTGGCACGCCGTCCCCGACCGCCAGGCGCTCCAGGGCGCCGTGAATTCCGGCATGGAGCTGCAGCGGACCGTCGACCGTCTGACGGGCCGACCGCGAAGTCCTCGACGCGGAGGCCCTGGAGATCGAGCCGAGCGAGCGCGGCGCCGCCTACCACGCGGCGCTCGAGGCTGTCGGCCGCGCGGGGGCGGACATATTGGCGCGGATGGCGGCGATCGCCGGGCCGGCCAACCGGCTCGTGGTCACCGGCGGCTGGGCGGCGGGCGAGGCAGCGCAGGCGGTCAAGGCGCGCCACCTCGGCCCCTTCGACCTCCATCCCGGGACGTCACAGGGCGCCCGCGGCGCGGCCGCTGGCGGCCGGCCGCGCCGCGGGCGTGTGGTCGATGCAGGAGGTGATGTGAATGGCCGAGCCGCTGCTCGAGGCGCGCGGCATCGTCAAGAGCTTCGGCCGCGTGCAGGCGCTGCGCGGGGCGAGCTTCACCGTGCACTCCGGCGAGGTCGTCGCCCTGATCGGCGACAACGGCGCCGGCAAGAGCACGATGGTCAAGACGCTCTCCGGCGTCCTGCACGCCGGACGACGGCGAGATCCGCTTCGAGGGCCGCCCGGTCACCATCGGCGACCCGCACGCCGCCCGCGAGCTCGGCATCGAGACCGTCTACCAGGACCTCGCGCTGGCGCCCGACCTCGAGTCCTCGGCCAACCTCTTCCTCGGTCGCGAGGCCACGCGCGCGGGCCTGCTCGGCAAGCTCGGCTTCATCGACAAGCGCGAGATGCGCCGCCGCACGCAGGAGGCGTTCAAGACGCTCGGCGTGGGCGTGCAGGACGCGTCGGCCGCCGTGGCCACGCTCTCCGGCGGCCAGCGCCAGGGCGTCGCCGTCGCCCGCGCGGTGACGTGGGCGGGCAAGGTCGTCTTCATGGACGAGCCGACGGCGGCGCTCGGCGTCGTCCAGACCCGCAACGTGCTCGACCTCATCAAGCGCGTGCGCGAGACCGGCCTCGCCGTGGTCCTCATCAGCCACAACATGCCCGAGGTCATGGAGGTCTCCGACCGCGTCGAGGTGCTCCGCCTCGGCGAGCGCGTCGCGCGCTTCGCCACCGCCGAGACCACGATGGAGGAGCTCGTGGGAGCCATGACCGGCGCGCTCAAGCACGACGAGGACCGGCCATGACCGTCGAGCTCGAAGAGCGCGAGGCCGAGCGGCCCGCCGAGACGTCGCGCTGGCAGCGCATCGCCACCGGCTCGACGACCTGGATCATCCTGATCCTCGCGGGGATGATCGTCGTCTTCTCCGTGCTCGAGCCGGAGTCGTTCGCGACCGTCAACAACGCCCGCAACCTGGCGACCAACGCCGCGATCCTGCTCGTCATCGCCGTCGGGATGACGTTCGTGATCATCACCGCGGGCATCGACCTCTCCGTCGGGGCGATCCTCGTCTTCTCGGGCGTCGTCTCCGCCAAGGCGATGAACGGGATGGGCGGCGACGGTGCCGGGGTGCTGCTCGTCGGCGTGCTCGTGGCGCTCGCCGCGGGCGCCGCCTGGGGCGTGCTCAACGGCGTGCTGATCACCAAGGCGCGCGTGCCGCCGCTGATCGTCACGCTCGGCACGCTGGGCATGGCGCTCGGCCTGTCGCTGATCATCACCAACGGCGTCGACATCCGCGAGGTGCCGGCCAAGCTGGTGACGAGCGTCGGCGTCGGCCGGCTGTTCGGCGAGATCCCGTGGTTGGTGGTGATCGCCGCCGGCGTCGCCGTGGTGTTCGGCGTGCTGCTGCACGCCACCCGCTTCGGCCGCCACACCTACGCCATCGGCTCCAACGAGGAGGCTGCGCGGCGCGCCGGCATCGCCGTCGACCGCCACCTGATCCTCGTCTACGGCATCTCCGGCCTGCTCTCCGGGCTGGCCGGCTACATGAGCCTCGCGCGCTTCGCCACCACGACGCTCGGCGGGCACGCGACGGACAACCTGCAGGCGATCGCCGCCGTGGTCCTGGGCGGCACGAGCCTGTTCGGCGGCGTCGGCACGGTGCTCGGCACCGTCGTCGGCGTCTTCATCCCCGCCGTGCTCCAGAACGGCTTCGTGATCACCGGCGTCGAGCCGTTCTGGCGCGACGTGGCGGTCGGCGCCGTCCTGATCGCGGCGGTGTACCTCGACCAGCTGCGCCGCCGGACGCAGTACCGGGACTGACGATGGAACATCCCTCTGGGAGGAGGCAAGTCATGCGCAAATGGGCAGTCGTGCTCCTGCTGGCTCTCGCCGCGGGGACGGTGGTCGCCTGCGGCGACGACGAAGACAGCGGAGGAGGCGGTGCCGCCGGCGGCGGCGAGAGCGAGAGCTACGACATGACCCTGATCGCCGGGGTCAAGGGCGACGAGTTCTACATCACGATGAACTGCGGAGCCCAGGAGGCGGCGAAGGAGCTCGGCGTCAACCTCGAGTTCCAGGGTCCCGACCAGTTCGACGCCGCCCAGCAGACCCCGATCGTCGACGCCGTGGCGGCCAAGAGCCCCGACGCCATCCTGATCGCGCCGACCGACACCAAGGCGCTGTTCGCGCCGATCAGCGCGGCGGCGGCGAACTCGAAGATCGTGCTCGTCGACACCACGCTCGAGGACCCGTCGATGGCGGTCTCGCAGATCGCGTCCGACAACGTCGGCGGTGGCGAGACGGCGGGTGAGACGCTGCTCGATCTGATCGGCGGCAAGGGCAAGGTCATGGTCGTCAACGTCAAGCCGGGCATCTCGACCACCGACCAGCGCGGCCAGGGCTTCGAGGACGCCGTCAAGGGCAAGGCGGGCGTCGAGTACCTCGGCCAGGAGTACTCGCAGGACGACCCGGCGATCGCCGCCCAGATCGTCACCTCGACGCTGTCGAAGCACCCCGACCTCAAGGGCATCTTCGCGACCAACCTGTTCTCGGCCGAGGGCGCCGCGAGCGGGCTGCGCCAGTCGGGCAAGCTCGGCGACGTGAAGATCGTCGGCTTCGACGCCGGTCCGAAGCAGGTCAAGGACCTCGAGGACGGGCTCGTGCAGGCGCTGATCGCCCAGAAGCCGGCCGACATCGGCCGCCAGGGCGTCGAGCAGGCGGTCAAGGCGCTGAAGGGCGAGGAGACGACGCCGGAGATCGGCACCGACTTCGAGGTCATCACCGAGGAGAACCTCGCCGACATGCAGGACGTGCTCTACAAGCCGAGCTGCTGACTCGATCGGCACCGCGAGCTCTCAGCTCGCGGTGCCGAGAAGCTTCCCCGGGTTCATGATCCCGGCCGGGTCGCAGCGGTCCTTCATCGCGCGCAGGACGCCCAGCCCCAGCTCCCCCACCTCGCCGGCCATCCACGGGGCGTGGTCGCGCCCGACGGCGTGGTGGTGGGTGAGCGTGCCGCCGGCGGCCATGATCGCGTCGGTCGCGCCGGTCTTGAGCGAGCGCCACTGGGTCGCGGGGTCGCCGGTCTGGCGGCCGAGGACGGTGAAGTAGAGCGAGGCGCCGGTGGGATAGAGGTGCGAGACGTGGCAGCCGACGAGCAGCCCCGGCAGCGCCGCCCGCACCGCGCGGTGGACCGTCGAGAGGTTCGACCACGTCGTCGCCGTCTCCAGCGTCTCGACCATCACACCGCGATCGAGCAGGTCGTCGCGCAGGTGCGGGCCGTCGAAGCGCGAGTGCGCCCACCGCTCGCCCGGCTTCCGGGTGGCGTAGCGGCCGCCGGCGGCCCGGAGGATTCGTACGACCGCGCGGCGCCGGGGCGACGATGAGAGGATCAGCAGGCAGCGGTCGCGGAGGAGTCGTCGCAGGGGCATGCCGGCGAGCGCGAGCGTGTACCCGGTCTCGTCCGCGTCGGACAGCCGCGCCACGTCGGGCGCCAGGCCCGCCTGCTCGAGCTGCCGCAGGGCCTCGCAGCCGGCCTCGAAGTCCGGCATCAGCCAGCCCTCGTACTGCTCCTCGGCGACCGGGTGCACGCGCAGCGTCACCGCGGTGATGACGCCCAGCACGCCCTCCGAGCCCGCCACGAGCTGCCGCAGCTCCGGGCCGGCGGCGCCGGCGGGCGCGTCGCGGGTGGTCAGGGTGCCGAGCGGGGTCGCCACGCGGACGGCGACGAGGTTGTCGTCGATCCTGCCCCGCCCCGTCGAAGCCTGGCCGGCCGAGCGCGTGGCCACGCAGCCCCCGACCGTCGCCCACTCGTAGCTCTGCGGCAGGTGGCCGAGCCGCAGCCCGTGCGGCGCGAGCGCGCGGTCCGCCTCCGGCAGCCGCAGACCCGGGCCGAGCGTCGCCGTTCGCGAGCGCGCATCCACCACGACGTCGTCGAACCGCGCAAGGTCGAGCGAGATCAGCGCCTCGAACGGGCCGCGCACCGGCTCCAGCCCACCCACCACGCTCGTCCCGCCGCCGAACGGGACCACCGCCACTCCCGCCTCGTTGCATGCCTGGAGCACGGCCAGCACCCCGTCGTGGTCGGCGGGAGCCACGACGGCGTCCGGCGCGGCCTCGCAGTCGCCGGCGCGCTGGGCAAGCAGGTCGAGGTACGACTTGCCACGGCACCGCAGCACCCGAGCCTCGCGGTCGTCCCGGACGGAGGCCACCTCCTCGAGGCGGCGGCGCAGCCGCGGGTCGAGCGCCGGCGGCCGCAGCCGCACCTCGTCCAGCGAGACCGGCCGATCCACGACCTCACCCGAGACCCCGAGCGCCTCGCGCAGGAACGAGCCCGCGTGCTCGGGCAGTGAAGGGCCAGCCCCCGGCTCGCCCCACCCCCAGAACACCTGCTCGCGCCTCACGAACGGACCTCGTGGCGCCTCACCGCAGGGTCCTCGCCAGCCCGTCCAGCGCGCCGTCGAGCTCCTTCTTCGCGGCCCGGCGCAGCATGAACCGCCCGAAGCGCGCCATCCCGCGGCTGCGCTGGCGGAGCTCGAGGGTCACGCGCGTGCGGTCCCCCGCCGGCTCGAGCCGGGCCTCGACGCGCCGCTCGGCGAGCACCTTCGCGAACGGGGTGCCGTCGAGCTCCTGCGCCCACGCGCGGCGCCGGCCGGCCTCGTCGGCGTCCAGCCGCCAGTCCGCCCGCAGGGCCTTCCCGCGCTCCGACCGCAGCACCGTCGTCCAGCCGTCGGCGGTGATCGCCTTCACGCGCTCCACCCGCGGCCACCAGCGCGACAACGACCGCGGATCGCCGAGCAGCCGCCAGACCGCCTCGGGCGCCGCGGCCACCGTGCGGGAGCGGGTGACGATCACTCGTCGTAGCTGAGCAGCGTATGCACGTTGTAGCCGGCCAGCCGGTCGCGGCCGCGCAGGAACGCGAGCTCGACCAGGAACGCGGCGCCCACGATGCGCGCGCCCGTCCCCTCGATCAGCTCGGCCAGCGCCCGCGCCGTCCCGCCGGTGGCGAGCAGGTCGTCGTGCAGCAGCACGCGCGCCCCGTCGGCCAGCGCGTCGGCGTGCATCTCCAGCGCGTCGACGCCGTACTCGAGGATGTACTCGGCCGAGATCGTCTCGTGCGGCAGCTTGCCCGGCTTGCGGGCCGGCACGAAGCCGGCTCCCAGCTCGCGCGCGATCGCCGCCCCCAGGATGAAGCCGCGCGCCTCGGCGGCGACCACGAAGTCGACCTCCAGCGGCCGCGCCCAGGTCGCGAGCTCCTCCACCGCCGCCGACAGCGCCGAAGCGTCGAGCAGCAGCGGCGTGATGTCCTTGAACAGGATCCCCGGCTTCGGGAAGTCCGGGATGTCGCGGATGTGGGCGGCCAGGTCGCTCACTTGGCGATCCGGCGCAGGTCGCGCACGAGCAGCAGGTGCTTGAGGTGGGAAGCCACGGCGGCGAGGTTCTCCAAGGCCTCGATCGCCTCCTTGCGCCGCTCCGGGTTCCTCGAGCGCAGCGACGGCGCGAGGATCTGCTGGAGCAGCGCCGACTCGCGGTCGGCCGACGTCTTGAACACGCGCAGGTTGCGCCCGCCCACCCCGTAGCGCGCCAGCTCGGTCACCGCGCGCACGATCTCGCGCTCGGTCTCGTCGTAGTAGCGCGTGCTGCCGCGCATCTCGCCGGCCACGATCCCGAAGTCCTCCATCTCCCGCACCAGGCTCGGGTCGGCGCCCGTCTCCTCGACCACGTCCTCGAGCGAGTACAACGCGCCCCGGTCGCGGATCGAGAACGTCAGCCGGCGCAGCGCCGCGCCCGGGCGGGCGACCTCGGCCGGCGGCGCCGTCGGGCTGGCCGACGGCGGCGTCTCGTTCTCCGTCCGCCCCGCCGCCAGCTCCTGGCGGATCACCCGCAGCGGCAGGAACTCGTCACGCTGCAGGCGCAGGATGGTCCGCAGGCGCGACACGTCGCCCTGCGCGTAGAGCCGGTAGCCGCCCGGCGTGCGCCGCGGCGACAGCAGCTTCTGGTCCTCCAGGTACCGGATCTTGGAGATCGAGATGTCCGGGAACTCCTGCGAGAGCTGCTTGCAGACGGCGCCGATGGTCAGCGACTTGCGTGGCGCCTCGTCGTCCGCGGGGGCGGGGAGCGGCACCTGCTCGGTGAGCGGGTCGTCGGTCACCGCGCCAGGTACGTCAGCTTGTACTTGCCGATCTGGAGCTCGTCGCCGTCCTCGAGCCGGTGCGAGTCGATCCGGCGGCGGTTCACGTAGGTGCCGTTCAGCGAGCCGGAGTCGTCCAGGTACCAGGCGCCGGAGCGTCGCACCAGCACCGCGTGGTCGCGCGACACGGTGACGTCGTCGAGGAAGATCTCGGTGTCGGGAGAGCGGCCGATCGTCATCCGCTCGCCGTGCAGCGGGAACGACTGGCCGGTGCGACCGCCCCCGCTCCGGATGACCAGCGCGCCGCTCTCGGCCGCGACGTCGCCGACGTCGACCGGCCGCAGCTCGCCGGTCTGCTCGTCGATGACGTACGTCGCGGTCGTGACGTCGTCGCGCGGCTCGCGGGTGCCCACGAAGGCCCCGCACTTCTGGCAGTAGTTCGCCCCCTCGGAGAGGACGAATCCGCACTCTGGGCAGTGGCGCGCCACGCGCGCTCTGCTCCGCTAGAGCTCGTCGGCCCCGCCGGAGGCCCGCCCGGCGAGGATGTCGGTGAGTCGCTGCACGTCGGCGCCCGAGATCACGTCCTCACCGCCCTCGTGCTTCTTCCGGAGGCGGTTGACCAGCTCGGCGCGAAGGATGTCGATCTTCCCGTGCAGGATGCGGCGACGGTAGGACACCTCCTGCTCCTCGTCCGTGAGCTGCTGGATGAGGTCCTTGAGCTCCTGATCGGAGAGCGAGCCTAGATCGGGAAAAGTGTCCATGCGGGCGAGCATAGCAATCATCAAGCTCTACTTGAGGGTCGTGAGGCGAGGCCGTCGCGCACGTACTTGACCGTCGACCCGAGCACCATCGCGAGCCCGATGTAGAGCAGGATCTCGCCCACCGTCTCCAGTCCTGCCATGGCGAAGAACAGCGCGCTGAGGACCGGCCAGACCCCCAGCCGGCCCAGCCAGTTGACCTTGATGTCGGCGCCGTGACGCAGCCCCCAGCGGACGAGCCAGAGCATGAACAGCTCGCGCGCGGCGAGCACGAGCAGGCCCCAGCGCGGCAGCAGCTCGAAGTGCCAGCAGACGATCGCGCCCGAGAGCACGAGCAGCCGGTCGACGAGCGGGTCGAGCAGCGTGCCCAGGCGCGAGTACTGGCCCGTCAGCCGCGCGGCGATCCCGTCGAAGTAGTCGCTCCAGCCGACGATGCCGAAGATCAGCACCGCCCGCCAGTCCTGCCCGTCGCCGGACGAGAACGCGATGACCACGAAGATCGGGATCAGCGCCAGCCGGATGTAGCCGATCGCGTTCGGGATCGTCCACGGGCGCAGCGGCGCGCCCTTGAGCGTCGCGGGTGGCGGCGGCCCGGAGCGGTCCAGCCCGCTCAGGCGCCGGAACGTCAGCCGGGTCCTCTCTACGGGACCGTCCGCCACAGCTCCGCCGCCGCGTCGGCGGCTCCGTCCAGCGCGATGGCGCGCGACTCGCGTCCCCGCCGGACCTGGACCTCGACCTCGCCGTTCGCCAGCGTGCGGCGGCCGACCGTGAGCCGCACCGGCACGCCCAGCAGCTCGGCGTCGGCGAACTTCTCCCCCGGTCCCGCGTCGCGGTCGTCGTAGAGGATCTTGAGGCCGGTCTCGCGCAGCTCGTCGTAGAGGCGCTCGGCGACCGCGCGCTCTTCGCTGTCGGCCTTGCCGAGGCCGACCAGGTGGATGTCGAACGGCGCGATCGCGCGCGGCCACGAGATGCCGGCCTCGTCGGCGAACTGCTCGACGGCGGCGGCGGTGATGCGTGCCGGGCCGATGCCGTACGAGCCCATCCAGATCGGGCGGGCGACGCCGGACTCGTCGAGGTACGTGGCGCCGAGCGGCTCGGAGAAGCGCGTGCCGAGCTTGAAGATGTTGCCGACCTCGATCGCCGGCTCGATCCGGATCGCGTGCCCGTCGACCGTGTCGCCGGCCTCGACGCTGCGGACGTCGCCGCGCTTGAACGGGAAGTCGCGGACGGGCTCGACGCCCCTGAGGTGCGCGTCGGGGCGGTTGGCGCCGGTGATGTACGGGCCGGGCTCGACGGCGTCGTCGAGCAGGATCGGCACGTCGATGCCGACCGGGCCGATATAGCCGGCCGGGCCGATCCGCTCCGCGAACTCCTGCTCGCGGGCGGGCCGGAACTGGGCGCCGAGCGCGTTGGTGAGCTTGATGTCGTTGACGCGGTGGTCGCCGCGGACGATCACCATCACGAGGCCGCGGCCGTCGACGATCACCGGATAGGCCTTCAGCAGCGCTCCCGGCTCGACGCGCTCGTGGGTCGCCACCTCCTGCACGGTGGTGAGGCCGGGCGTGTCGATCAGCTGCGGCTCGCTGATGCCCTCCGGGAGCTGGACGGGCTTGGCGGTGGCGCTCGCCACCTCGACGTTGGCGGCGTACCCGGGCGCGAGCGCGACGTCGTTCTCCCCCGCCGGGCACGGCGCCATGTACTCGTGGGCGCCGAACCCGCCCATCATGCCGACGTCGGACTCCACGCGGTACCACTCGAGCCCGAGCCGGTCGAAGATGCGGTCGTACGCCTCGCGGTAGCGCTCGTAGTGGGCGTCGAGCCCCTCGCGGTCGCGGTCGAACGTATAGGCGTCCTTCATGATGAACTCGCGGGTCCTGAGGACGCCGGCCCGCGGGCGCGGCTCGTCGCGGCCCTTGGTCTGGAAGTGGTAGAGGCTGAAGGGCAGGTCGCGGTAGGAGCGGACGACCGGCGCGACGTGCGTGGTCACGACCTCCTCGTGGGTCATGGCCAGCACGAGGTCGGCGCCGCGGCGGTCCGCGAGCTTGAACAGCTCGTCGATCCCGTAGCGGCCGCTGCGCTGCCAGATCTCGGCGGGGTTGATGACCGGCATCAGCATCTCCTGCGCGCCGATCGCGTCGAGCTCCTCGCGGACGATCTGGGCGACGTTCTCGTGCACGCGCCAGCCGGCCGGCAGCCAGGTCCAGAGCCCGCTGCCGAGCTGTCGCACGAGCCCGGCGCGCACCATCAGCTTGTGCGACGACGCCTCGGCGTCGGCCGGCGCTTGCTTCTCGGTCGGCAGGAAGTACTGGCTGAGGCGGGTCACTGGGTCGAAGAGCCTAGTGATAGAACGCTGGGTGACGACCAGACGAACGACAGGAGCTGTAGCCATGGCTTTCGAGGTCCCCCCGCTCCCCTACGCATACGACGCGCTCGAGCCGCACATCGACGAGGCGACGATGCGCGTGCACCACGACAAGCACCATCAGGCCTACGTGGACAAGGCGAACGCGGCGCTGGAAGGCACCGAGTGGGCCGACAAGCCGGTCGAGGAGGTCCTCAAGAACCTCGACGCGCTGCCGGCCGACAAGCAGAAGCCCGTGCGCAACAACGGCGGCGGTCACTACAACCACTCGCTGTTCTGGGAGTGGATGAGCCCTGACGGGGGCGGCTCGCCGTCCGGCGCCCTGGGCGAGGCGATCGACTCCGCCTTCGGGTCCTTCTCCGACTTCCAGTCGAAGTTCAAGGACGCCGGCGTCAACCAGTTCGGCTCCGGCTGGGCCTGGCTCGTCCACGACGGCTCGGCGCTCGCCGTCGTCTCCACGGCCAACCAGGACAACCCCGTGTCGAACGGCCAGACGCCGCTGCTGGGCGTCGACGTCTGGGAGCACGCCTACTACCTGAAGTACCAGAACAAGCGCCCCGACTACATCGACGCGTGGTGGAACGTGGTCGACTGGTCGAAGGTGGCGGCCGGCTTCGACTCCGTGTCGTAGCTGTGCCGGGTTCGTACCAACTTCGGCATTGAGGGAGTGGGTCCGGGCGTTCCGGTGGGATGCTCGGGCCCATGCCTCGCCCGGACGGTGCATTTCGTCAACAAGCCGCGCCCGCGCCCGGGTTCGTTGACGTTGCGCACCGTATAGGTGCTCAACGTCAACCGCGCTCGGCGGAACGTGGCGATGTTGACGAAATGCACCGTCTGGCCGCACGTCAACACGGTGTCGTTACGACCGCGCAGCTCCTCGATGCGGGGGTTGGACGCCGGTCGATCGCGCGCCGTGTGGCGAGTGGCTGGCTCGTCCCGCTGCACCGCGGCGTGTACCAGGTCGGACCCGTGGCGGCGCCCCTTGGCCGCGAGATGGCGGCCATCCTGGCGTGCGGCGGCGCTCTGAGCCACCAGACCGCGGCGGCGATCTGGGGATTCGGCCGGCGAGACCACGTCGTGCACGTGACCGTCGAAGGCCAGGCGCGGCGAGCCCGCGAGGGCGTCCGGATCCACCGCACCGCCTCCCTCGATGCCGTCATTCACAACGGCCTGCCGCTCACCGACCCCGCCCGAACCCTCCGCGACCTCGAGCGGAGCGCAACCATCGACGAGGTCGAGCGGGCCAGAGAACGGGCCGCCATGCTCGGGCTCGTGCTGCCCGACGACGACCCGTACCCGGAGTTCACGCGCTCAGAGGGCGAGCGGCGGCTGAAGGCGCTGTGCACGGCGGCACACCTGCCCGCACCGAGGATGAACGCCCGCGTGGCCGGATACGAGGTCGACGCGTATTGGCCGGCGCACAAGCTGATCGTCGAGATCGACGGCTGGCGCTACCACGGCAGCAGACAGGCATTCGAGCGCGACCGCCGCAAGGACGCCGCCCTACAAGCCGCGGGCTACCGCGTCGTCCGGATCACGTGGAGAAGGCTCACGACAGAGCCGCACGCCGTAAGTGCGCAGTTGGGAGCCCTGCTGACGGTCAGGCCCGCGTGAACCGCCGGCCCTCGACGGGCGAGACCGCCTCGTCGATCGCGTCGGCGTCGGCGCGCGCCTGCTCGGCCTCGAGCTTCGCCAGCCGCTCGGGCGTGAGCTCGCCGGCGTTCTCCTCCTCGATCCGCTGGAGCCACTCGGCGCCCTCGGCCTGCTCGAGGGAGTCCACGTCGATCTCCTTCGTGCGGGCGTACTTGTCGATCTCGACGAACAGCTCGTCGACGAGCCGCTCCTGCGGCACCTTCTTCAGCGGCTTGCCGCGGGAGAAGATGAGGCCCTCGTTCTTGGCGCCGGTGATCCCGAAGTCGGCGTGCGAGGCCTCGCCGATGCCGTTGACCGCGCAGCCCAGGACCGCCACCTCGATCGGGTCCGCGTAGGCCTCCAGCCGGCGCTCGATGTCGGCCACCACGGTGTCCATGTCGAACTGCAGCCGCCCGCACGTCGGGCACGCGATCAGCACCGGGCCGCGCTCGCGCAGCTTCAAGGCCTTGAGGATCTCCCAGGCGACCTTGACCTCCTCCTCGGCGTGGAAGGTCGACAGCGAGATGCGGATGGTGTCGCCGATCCCGTCAGCCAACAAAGTGCCCAGGCCCACGGCGGACTTCAAGGAGCCCGACCACTTCGTCCCCGCCTCGGTGATGCCGAGGTGCAGCGGGTACGGGATCCGCTCCGACAGCAGCCGGTTGGCGGCGATCGTGTAGGGCACGTTGGTCGACTTGATGGAGACCTTGAAGTCGGTGAACCGCAGCCGCTCCATCAGGTCGACGAACTCGACCGCGGCGGTCACCAGCGCCTCGACCGGGTTCTCGCCCTCGAGCTCGTGCAGGTGCTTGGGCAGCGAGCCGGAGTTGACGCCGATCCGCATCGGCGTGCCGGCCGCGCGCGCCCGGTCGGCCACCTCGGCGACCTTCTCGGGCCCGCCGATGTTGCCGGGGTTGAGCCGGATGCAGTGAGCGCCCGCGTCGATCGCCTTCAGCGCCAGCGTGTGGTTGAAGTGGATGTCGGCGATCACCGGGATCGGCGACTCGACGACGATCGTCTTCAGCGCGTCGATGTCCTTGTCGCGCGGGACGGCGACCCGCACGAGGTCGGCGCCCGCGTCGGCGACCTTGCGGATCTGGTCCATCGTGGCGGTGAGATTCGCCGTCTCCGTCTTGGTCATCGTCTGCACGACGACCGGCGCGCCGCCGCCGACCTGGACCCCGCCGACGTTCACTGAGCGCTGGGAAGGCATCGAAAGGAAGTGTAGGAGCCCTTATCCGGCCTCTACGCACCGGGTTGCAGGCTGGCGGCATGAGACGAACCACTCTCGCCATCGCGCTCGCCTCGGGCGCACTCGCCATCCCGGCCGTCGCCCTCGCGGCGGACGGAGACGACCCCGCGCCCTCGACGGCGCCGGTGCAGCAGCAGGAGCAGCCGCAGCAGCCGCCGCGCGACCACGACTGCCCCGAAGGGCAGGACGGCGGGAGCGGCGGCAGCAGTGAGACGCAGCTCTAGTACAGCGCCTGGATCCGGCTGTCGTACTTGGCGGCGATGGGCTTGCGCTTGAGCTTCATCGTGGGCGTGATCTCGTCGCCGCCGGGCAGCCAGTCGCCCTCGACGAGGAAGAACTTCTTGATCTGCTCGACGCGCGCGAGCTTGGCGTTCGCATCGTCGACGCCCTTCTGCACCGCCGCCCGCACGCGCTCGTCTCGGGCCAGGGCGGCGAGGTCCCCCTCGATGCCCTGGGACGCCGCCCAGGCCGGCCCGAAGTCGGCGTCGAGGACGATCAGCGCGGTGTTGTAGGGCCGCCCGTCGCCGATCACGCACGCCTGCCCGATCAGCGGCGAAGCGCCCTTGAGCGTCGACTCGATGTTGGCCGGCGACATGTTCTTGCCGGCCGCGTTGATGATGATCTCCTTCTTGCGGTCGACGATCCGCACGTAGCCGTCCTCGTCGATCTCCGCGATGTCGCCGGTGTGGAGCCAGCCGTCGGCATCCAGAGCCTCGGCCGTCTTGTCGGGCGCGTTGCGGTAGCCCGTCATCACGACGGGCGAGCGCATGAGGAGCTCGCCATCGTCACCCAGCCGCAGCTCGACGCCGGGGGCAGCGGGACCCACCGTGCCGATCTTCACGCGCTCCGGCGGATTGCAGCAGCCGGCCCCACAGGTCTCGGACATGCCCCAGAGCTCGGCGAGCGGGATCCCGATGGCGTGGAAGAACACGACCACCTCGCGCGGCGTCGGCGCGGCGCCCACGTTGACGGAGGCCGCCTCGTCGAGCCCGAGCATC
The DNA here is from genome assembly GCA_963844405.1 of uncultured Solirubrobacteraceae bacterium. GTDB lineage: Bacteria > Actinomycetota > Thermoleophilia > Solirubrobacterales > Solirubrobacteraceae > DASSUW01. Next base: position 404,045 of record CAWJNZ010000004.1, read on the forward strand.
GAGCGCAGGCCGGCGAACACCTCGCGATCGGCCTGCTCCACGAGCGCGGCGATCTCGTCGGGAACCGGGTGCCCGGCCTGCTCGAGCTCGACCTTGCGGACGGCGGCGGCGAGCCGCTCGGCGTGATCGCCCTGCATGAGGTGCGCCTCGAGGCCCGCCTTGAGCTTCTCCCAGATCCGCGGGACGGCGAAGAACCACGTCGGCCGCACGGCCGGCAGGTAGCCGACGACCTCGCGCGGGTTCGGGCAGCACGTGACGGTCATGCCGAGCACGACCGGCAGGTAGTGGTGCGCCATCCGCTCGGCGATGTGGGCGGCCGGCAGCCACGAGATCACCTTCGCGCCGTCGGGAAACTCGATGATCCCGTCGACCGTCGCGACCGCCGCCATCAGGTTCGCGTGGGTGAGCTGGACGCCCTTCGGCGGCCCCGTGGTCCCGGACGTGTAGATCAGCGTGGCGAGGTCCTCGCCCTGCACGCCGTCCTGCGGCTCGAACCCCTCGTCGGACGGCCACCCGTCCTCGAGCACCAGCACGTGCTCGAGCGAAGGGAACTGCTCGGCGAAGGCCGACTCGATCAGCGCCACGCGGGCGCCCGCGTCGCCGACCACGTACTCGACCTGCTCGCGCGTGAACGTCTGGTAGATCGAGAACGGCGTCGCGCCCAGCGTCATGACGGCCAGGTCCGCGAGGTGGAACTCCGGCCGGTTGGACAGCATCAGCGCGACGGTGTCGCCGCGCCCGACGCCCAGAGCGGCGAGCCCGCCCGCCAGTGCGTCGACGCGCCCCGCGAGCTCGCTCCAGGTCCACGAGACCTCGTCGTCCTTGGTGCGGACCGCGACGCGGTCCGGATGCTCGGCGACGGTGGTGCGGAACGCGCGCGCGAGGGTCATCGCGCGACACTACCGGACCCCGAAGCCCTCCCCGGTCAGTCGGCCCAGGTCGTTCGTGAGCCCGATCATGAACAGCGCGATCACGAGCACGAAGCCCACGAAGCCGGCGCGCTCCATCACGCTGAACGGGATCGCCCGGCCGCGCACCTTCTCGGCCAGCGCCCAGAAGATGTGCCCGCCGTCCAGCGGCAGGAACGGGAACAGGTTGATCACGCCGAGCGACAGAGAGATGAACGCCAGCAGGAGGATCGCGCGCTGGACGTCGAGCTCGATCGTCTGCCGCGTCACCTCGTAGGAGCCGACGACGCCGGAGATCTCCTTGCGCTTCTCGGCCTCGAAGATGCCCGCGATCGTCTCCACGGTCCTCGACGTGAAGAACCACATCTGGTCGACCGACAGCTCGGCCGCCTCGCCCGGTCCGACCGCGCGCGGCGTCGAGCCGACCTGGAAGCCGACGAACATGTCGTCCTGCGCGGCGTCGTAGACGGGCGCCAGCTCGGCCTTCCGCTCCTCGCCGCGCAGCGAGACCACGATCTCGGCCGGCGTCTCCGCGACGCAGCCGTCGACCTCCTCGCCCGCGCACCGGTGCGAGGCGATCTGGTCGCGCAGCGTCCGGAAGTCCCCGCGCACGCCGTCGACCGACACGATCCGATCGCCGGGCGCCAGCACGCCGCGCGCCGGCGGGGCCGTCACGCGCTCGATCGAGGTCGTGGGCTCGCGGATGCCGTCCGACCACACGAGCACCCACAGGATCAGGAAGGCGAGCGCGATGTTGACCGCGGGCCCGGCGGCGATCACGACGATCCGCTTCCACACCGGCTGCCGGTAGTAGGCGCGGTGGGCGACGGCCGGCGGGATGTCCTCCGCCGGGTTCATGCCGGTGATCTTCACGTAGCCGCCGAGCGGGATCGCCCCGATCGCGTACTCGGTCTCGCCGCGCTTGTAGCGCGCCATCAGCGGCGGGAAGAAGAGCGAGAACCGCTCGACCCGCATGCCGACCGCCTTGGCGGCGAAGAAGTGCCCCAGCTCGTGGAGGATGATCAGGACGGCGAAGCCGAGGAAGGCGAGCACGAAGCTCATGCGTGCACCGCGATCAGCTCGCCGGCCACCGTGCGCGCCTCGGCGTCGGCCGCGTACAGCGAGTCGAACCCGTGCACGCCGCCCGCGCCCACGCGCTCGAGGGTCGCCTCGATCACCGCCGGGATGCCCATGAACGGCAGCCGCCCGCTCAGGAACGCATGCACGGCCACCTCGTTGGCGGCGTTCAGCACGCAGGGGCCCGTGCCGCCCGCGATAGCCGCCTCGCGCGCCAGCCGCAGGCACGGGAAGGCGTCCTCGTCGGCGCGCTCGAAGGTGAGCGACGCCACCTCGGCGAGATCGAGGGTCCGCACGGGCACGTCGACCCGCTCCGGGTGATGGAGCGCGTAGGCGATCGGCACGCGCATGTCGGGATGCCCGAGATGGGCCAGAGCGGCGCCGTCGCACAGCGTCACCAGCGCGTGGACGATCGACTGCGGGTGCACGACGACGTCGATGCGCTCGTACGGCGTCCCGAAGAGGTGATGGGCCTCGATGACCTCGAGCCCCTTGTTCATCAGGGTCGCCGAGTCGATCGTGATCTTGCCGCCCATCGCCCACGTCGGGTGCTGCAGCGCCTCCTCGACCGTGACGCCCTCGAGCTCGGCCCGCGAACGCCCGCGGAACGGGCCGCCCGACGCGGTGAGCACGAGCTTCTCGATCGTGCCGACGCGCTCGCCGGCGATCAGCTGGTGCAGCGCCGAGTGCTCGGAGTCGACAGGGATGATCTGGGCGCCCGTGGCCTCCGCCAACGCGGTGACCAGCTCGCCGCCGACCACCAGCGACTCCTTGTTGGCCAGCGCGAGGTCGATCCCCTCGGTCAGCGCCACGATCGTGGGCCCGAGGCCGGCGGAGCCGACGATCGCGTTCAGCACGAGGTCGGCGTCCGAGTTCGCGACCAGCTCGACCAGCCCCTCGGGGCCCGCCAGCACCTCGCCGCCGGTCCACGCCTCGGCGGCCCGCGCCGCCGCGTCGGGCTCGGACAGCGCGATGCGCTTGACCCCGTGCGCGCGCGCCTGCTCCACCAGCTCCTCGTACGCCGTGTCCGCGGACAGGCCGACGAGCTCGAACTCGTCGTCGAGGACGTCGAGCGCCTGGGTGCCGATCGAGCCGGTCGAGCCGAGGATGAGGAGTCGCTTCATTCCGCGACCCATTGTGGCAACGCCGAACTAAGGGCCGGATGAACCTGTGCGCAGCAGCGGCCGGATGAACCACAGGACGGCGATCACCACGCCGACCAGCGCCGGCCAGATCCACCGCGCCGCGCCGTCGAAGAGGAAGTCCGTGATCAGCGCCACCGCCAGCAGGATCGCCATCGCCAGGAGCACTAGACCCGCGATCGTGAGCTTGTGGGCGACCTCGATGACGTATTTGCGGTCGCGCTGATGGAACCGCAGCCGGTGGGTCGCCGTCGGGGCGATCAGGCATGCGGTCGACAGCGCGGTGCACATCAGCGTCGCGAAGAAGAGGTCCTTCTGGAAGTCGGTGACGCGCGAGAACCCCTGGGCGAACGGCACGGTCAGGAGAAAGGCGAACAGGATCTGCACGCCGGGCAGCGCGACCCGCAGCTCCTGCAGGAGCTCGGCCATCTGGCGCTCGGTGCGGTCCTGTTCGTCCATGGGGGTGCCCAACGGGTTATCGCTCTGCACGTAATGGCCCGTTGGGCGGGGCCCCCAACGGTCTCACATGATCGCCAGCCACACGTAGTACCCGGCGACCAGCGTGAAGAATGCCGCGTCGAGGCGATCCAGCGCCCCTCCGTGCGCGCCGAACAGCGAGCCGGCGTCCTTGGTCCCGGCGTCGCGCTTGACCGCCGACTCGAGCAGGTCGCCGAGCGGCGCCGCGGCGCCGACCGCCGCGCCCAGGATGAGCGCCTGCCCGTGGGTGAGCCAGTCCTGGTAGAGGCCGGCCGCCCAGGTGAAGATCACGGCGGTCAGGAAGCCGATCACGAGCCCCTCGACGGTCTTGTTGGGCGAGATCCGCGGCGCCAGCCGCCGGGTCCCGAACCAGCGCCCGCCGAAGTAGGCGCCGGTGTCGCCCAGGAAGGTGCCGACCAGGATGTCGACGATGATGCCGTCGCCGTGCAGGGTCTCGCGCAGCAGGATGGCGTGGGAGATCGCCATGCCGATCCACACGACGCCGAACATGGTCAGCGACATCGCGGCGGTCAGCGTCGGGCCTTCGCCGCGTGGGAGGGCGATCCCGAGCAGGAACATCACCGGGATGAAGGCGACGAGCGCCAGCAGCACCTGCCGCTCTCCCCCCTCCAAGGCCGCCGCCGCCAGCCCGATGATCGCCAGGAAGGCCGCGAGCCGGACCGGCCGCACGGACTCGTACATGCGGAACAGCTCGTGCAGGCAGACGAGGCCGAGCAACACGGCGCCGGCCGCGAAGACCCAGCCGCCCATGTAGATGATGAAGATCGCGAACGCGACGGCGGGCACCGCGGCCAGCAGCCGCAGACCGAGGTCCGACGTGCCCCGACGACGGCGCCGGCGGCGCGTGCTCATCGGCCGCCGAACCTGCGCCGGCGGACCTCGAACTCCCCGAGGGCGGCTTCGAAGTCCTCGCGCGAGAAGTCCGGCCACAGCACCTCGGTGAAGTGCAGCTCCGAGTAGGCCGACTGCCAGAGCAGGTAGTTCGACAGCCGCTGCTCCCCGCTGGTGCGGATGATCAGGTCCGGGTCGTGCATCTCCGGCGCGTAGAGCAGCGAGCGGAACTCCTCCTCGGTCGTGCCCTCGAACCGCCGCGCCGCGTCGATGATCTCGGCGCGCCCCCCGTAGTTGAAGGCCACGAAGAGCGTGATGCGGTCGTTGCCGGCCGTCTTCTCCTCAGCCCACGCCATCTGCTCGAGCAGCTCCGGCACGACGCCCTCGCGGCGGCCCATGAACCGCATCCGGACGCCCTCCCCGTCGAGCTCCGGCGTCTCGGCCAGGATCCGCTCGGAGAACATCGCCATCAGCGCGGCGACCTCCTCGGGCGGCCGCGACCAGTTCTCGGTCGAGAACGAGTAGACGGTCAACTCGCGCACGCCGAGGTCGACGGCGTCACGGAGGCGGGCCTTGACGGTGTCGGCCCCCGCCTGGTGGCCTTCCTCGACGGGCAGGCCCCGCTGGCGGGCCCAGCGTCCGTTGCCATCCGTGATGATGGCGACGTACGAGGCGCTCACACCTCGAGGATCTCTTCTTCCTTGGCCTTGAGAAGGCTGTCGAGATCCTTGACCTTCTCGTCGGTGAGCTTCTGCAGCGCCTCCTCGGCCCGGTGCTCGTCGTCCGACCCGGCCTCGCCGGCGTCGCGCAGCTCCCGCAGGTCGTGCATGACGTCGCGGCGGATGTTGCGGATCGCGACCTTGCCCTCCTCGGCCAGGCCGCGCACGACCTTGACGAGCTGCTTGCGGCGCTCCTCGGTGAGCTCGGGCACCTGGAGGCGGATGATCTGGCCGTCGTTGTTGGGCGTCAGCCCGATGTCGGACTCCAGGATCGCCTTCTCGATGCCCTTGATCGAGCTCTTGTCGTACGGCTGGACGGTCAGCAGCCGCGCCTCGGGCGCCGACACCGTCGCGAGCTGCTTGAGCGGCGTCTGCGCGCCGTAGTAGTCGACGGTGATGCGGTCCAGCAGCGCGGTGCTGGCGCGGCCGGTGCGCACCGAGCCGAACTTGTGCCGGGTGGCGTCCACCGACTTGTCCATGTGCTCCCGGGCGTCTTGGAGGAGTTCGTCGATCATTCCGGTTTCACGAGGGTCCCGACCCGCTCGCCGGAGACTATCCGGTCGATGTTCTGCTCGTCGTTCATGTTGAAGACGTTGATCGGGAGCTTGTTGTCCATGCACAGCGAGAGCGCCGTCGAGTCCATCACCTTCAGATCGCCGGCCAGCGCCTCGCGCGCCGTGAGCTCGGGGATGAACTTCGCGTCGGGATCCTGCTTCGGATCGGCCGTGTAGACGCCCTCGACGCCGTTCTTGGCCATCAGGATGATCTCCGCGTGCATCTCCAGCGCGCGCAGGGCGGCCGCCGTGTCGGAGGTGAAGAACGGGTTGCCGGTGCCCGCGGCGAAGATGACGATGCGGCCCTTCTCGAGGTGCCGCATGGCGCGGCGGCGGATGTACGGCTCGGCCACCTCGGAGATCGTCAGCGCCGACAGGACGCGGGTGTGGACGCCGTCCTTCTCCAGCGCGTCCTGGAGGGTCAGCGCGTTCATGACGATCGCGAGCATGCCCATGTAGTCCGCCGTCGCCCGGTCCATGCCGGCCGCCGCGGCCTTGACGCCGCGGTAGATGTTGCCCGCCCCCAGCACGACCGAGACCTCGACGCCGCGGTCGCGGACCCGCGCGAGCTGCTTGGCGATGCCCTCGACGGTCGCGGCGTCGGTCCCGAACTCGAGGTCGCCCATCAGGGCCTCGCCGGACAGCTTCACGAGGACCCGCTGGAAGGCGGGCTTGTCCGTCACGCCCCGACCTGGAAGCGGGCGAAGCGCCGGATCACGACGTTCTCGCCCGTCGTGCCGGAGAGCTCCACGCGGAGCTGCTCGATCGTCTTGCCTTCGTACTTGTCCTGGTTGACGTGCGGCTGGTTGAGGAGCACGACCTCCTCCATCCACTTGCGCAGCTTGCCCTCGGCGATCTTGGCGCGGACGTTCTCCGGCTTGTCGGCCGCCTGCTGCTCGAAGACGCGCAGCTCGGCGTCCTTGGAGTCCTGCGGGATGTCTCCCTCGGAGACGTACTGCGTCGTCGGCGAGGCGGCGATGTGCATCGCCACCTCGCGGGCGAAGGTCTGGAAGTCCTCGTTGCGGGCGACGAAGTCGGTGTTGCAGTCGACCTGGACGAGCACGCCGACCTTGCCGCCGCCGTGGATGTAGGAGGAGACGGTGCCCTCGGTGGCCTCGCGGCCGCCGACCTTGAGCGCCTTGTCGCCGAGGCGGACGCGCAGGAACTCGACGGCGGCGTCCATGTCGTCGTCCGTCGCCTCGAGAGCCTTCTTGCTGTCCATCATGCCCGCACCGGTGCGGTCGCGCAGCTCCTTGACCCGGGCAGCTGAGATGCTCACGACTGGGTCTCCTCGGTCGTCTCTTCGCTGGTGGCCTCCTCGGCCGGAGCCGGCTTGGCGGGCTTCGCCTTGGCGGCCTTGGGCTTCGCCTTCGCCTTGGCCTTGGCCGGCTTCGCCTTGCCCTTCGCGGGCTTGGCCGCCTCGGCGGCGTCCGTCGGCGTGATACCCGCCTCCGCGGGACCGGGATCGGGCGGCGGAGCCGGCTCGGCCGTGGCCTCGTCCGCGGCCGGAGCCCCGGCGGCGGTCTCGCTGGCCGGGGCGCCCTCGCCCTGCGGGGCGCCCGCCTCCTGCGGCACGCGGTCGCCCACGTTCGGGTCGTGGATCTGCTCCTGGCGGCCGGGGCCGACGTTGCCGGTGGCCGGCATGGCCGGCTCGTCGGCGGCCTGGGCGGCGGCGCCGGCCTCGGCGGCGCGGCGGCCCTCCGGCTCGCGGCCGGGATCCGCCTGGACGGCCTCGGCGACCTCGGCCTCGGCGGCGTCGCGCGTCTCGGCCTCGGTCTGGGTCAGCGCCTCGGCGGCGGCACGCTCCTCGGCCTCGCGGCGCGCCTGCTCCTCCGCCTCGCGGCGCGCGCGCTCCTCGGCCTCGCGGCGGGCCTGCTCCTCGGCCTCCTGGCGGGCGCGCTCCTCCTCGGCGCGGAAGCGGGTGCGGCCCTCGGACACCACGTCGCCGATCGCGCGGGTCACGAGCACGCACGAGCGGATGGCGTCGTCGTTGCCCGGCACCACGTAGTCGATGCCGTCCGGATCGCAGTTGGTGTCGACGAGGCCGATGATCGGGATCCGGAGGCGCTGCGCCTCGCGGACGGCGATCGCCTCGGTCTTGAGGTCGACCACGAACATCGCGTCGGGGACGCGCTGCATGTTCTTGACGCCGCCCAGGTTGGCCTGCAGCTTCTCGAGGTCGGCCTCGGCGGACAGCCGCTCGCGCGTCGGCAGCAGGGCGAGCTGGCCCTCGGTGGCGTAGCGCTCGAGGTCGTGCAGGCGCTTGATGCGCAGCGAGATCGTCTGGAAGTTCGTGAGCAGGCCACCGAGCCAGCGGTGGTTGACGTACGGCTGGCCGGCCGACTCGGCGATCTCCTTGATGCCGTCGCGCGCCTGCTTCTTGGTGCCGACGAACAGGACGGTGCCGCCGCGGTGGGCGACCTCGGACGCGAAGCGCTGGGCCTGCGCCAGCAGCTGCTCGGTCTTGAGCAGGTCGATGATGTAGATCCCGCCGCGCTCGCCGTGGATGAAGCGGCGCATCTTCGGGTTCCAACGGCGCGTCTGGTGGCCGAAGTGCACGCCGGCCTCCAGCAGCTCCCTGATTCCTACCTGAGCCACGGAACAACTCCCTTTGTGTGTATGTGCGGTGCAGCCCGGGCGATCGAGGCTCACGAACCCGGCTTCGCGTGCCGGGCAGGGCGTGGCCTCGGGGACGGTTGGAAAGGCCGCCCGGGGTCGTTTGATGGATTCCGGACCAGTTTACGAAAGTTCTGCGAGGTCGCTCCGTTTAGGTCGATGCGGGCCGGCCCTCCCTTCCCCTACCTCCGGTGGACCGGCCCGCCTTTCCAGCCGAGACCGAGTGCGGCTTACTCGCACTCGCAAGCTCGCGCGAGCGCGAGACCGAGTGCGGTTAGATCTTCCGGCAGCGGAGACCGGACCTCGATCTCCGCTCCCGTCGCCGGATGCGGGAAGGCGAGCCGCTCGGCGTGGAGGAACTGGCGCGGCAGCCCCAGCAGGCCCTTGCGGCCGTATTCGGGGTCGCCGGCCACGGGGTGGCCGATGGCCTGCAGGTGGGCGCGGATCTGGTGCGTGCGCCCGGTCTCGAGCCGCACGCGCAGGAGCGTGAAGCCCTCGAAGGTCTGCTCGGTCTCGAAGTGGGTGATCGCCTCGCGCGGCTCGTCGGTGTCGGACGAGACGCGGGTCCTGACCCGGCGGTCGCGGCCGAGCGGCGCGTCGATCGTGCCGCTGCGGGCGGCCGGCCGGCCCTCCACGAGCCCGAGGTACTCGCGCGTGATCTCGCGCCGGCGCAGCATCGCCTTCAGCGCCTCGTAGGCGGCCTCGGTGCGGGCGACGACGAGCAGGCCGGAGGTGTCGCGGTCGAGCCGGTGCACGATGCCCGTGCGCCGCGGGTCGTCGCCGCCGGCGACCCGCCCCGCCAGCGCCTGCGCGAGCGTTCCGGCGCTGTGGCCGCGCGCGGGGTGCACGACGACGCCCGGCGGCTTGTCGACCACGAGCAGGTGGTCGTCCTCGTAGGCGACCTCGAAGGTCGCGTCGGGGACCTCCGGCTCCTCGACCGCCGGAGCCGGCTGGACGAGCACGCGCTCGCCGGCGCCGACCGTGTGCCGCTTCGGCCGCCGCTCACCGTCCACGAGCACGAGCCCGGCGTCGATCAGCCGCTGTGCCGCGGCGCGCGAGCCGACCGGGCCGGCCAGGAAGACGTCGAGCCGCTCGCCCGCGTCCTCAGGGGTGACGAGCAGCTCCATGCCGCTCCAGCACGTAGAGCAGGGACAGGACGCCGAAGGTGATCGCCACGTCGGCGACGTTGAAGGCCGGCCACCACGGCAGGTCGAACCAGTCGGTGACCGCCCCCTCGCGCACGCGGTCGATCAGGTTGCCGGTGGCGCCGCCGATCAGCAGCCCGGTCGGCAGCCAGACCAGCGGGCGGTCGCGGTGGCGGAAGAAGAACACGAGCAGGGCCAGCAGCGCCGCCAGCGCGAACAGCACGAGCAGGACGCCGCCGCTCGAGAACATCCCGAACGCGATGCCGCGGTTGCGGGCGTTGACGAGCTGGATCCCGAGGAAGAGGTCGATCTCCTCGCCGCGGTCGATCGTCGTCCGGACGAGCGCCTTCACGCCCTGGTCGACCGCCACGGTGACGGCCGCCACCAGCGCCGCCCGCCTGCCCGCGCTCATCAATCCGGGTCGATCAGGCCAACGATGATGCCGCCGACGATCCGCAGCGTGAGGATCGCGACGATCGGCGTGAGGTCCAGCGGCCCGACCCGCAGCGGAAGCCGCCGGAAGAGCCGCAGGAACGGCTCCGTGACGTCGCGCAGGAAGTCGAGGATCGCGTTCAGCGGCCGCGAGTACGGCACGCGCAGCCCCATGGCGAAGACGAAGGAGAAGATCACCCACGCGATCACGATCAGCGTGTAGACCCAGATCAGCGTGCCGAGGAACTCCGCGATCTGCCGGCGCACCTCCACGTCAGGCCCCCACCACGTCGTCCATGGCGGCGGAGAACGCGGACCGCACGCCTCCGCGCTCGAGCGCGGCCAGCCCGCGCGCCGTGGTGCCGCCCGGCGAGGCGACCTCGCGCCGCACCGCCAGCGTGTCGCCGTCGCGGGAGCGGATCAGCTCGGCCGCTCCGGCCATCGTCTCGAGGACGAGTGCCCCCGCCAGCGGGGCCGGCAGGCCGGCCTTCACGGCGGCGTCGACCTGCGCCTCGACGAGCAGCGCCCAGTAGGCGGGTCCGACGCCCGAGACCGCGCCGGCGGCCTCCATCAGCCGCTCCGGCACGTCGAGCACCGTGCCGAGCCGTCCGAACAGCTCGCGCACGCGCTCACGCAGCGCGGCGTCCTCCGGCGCGTCTGCCGCGGCGAAGGCGAACACGCCGCGCCGTACCTGAGCCGCCGTATTGGGCTCGACCCGGAAGACGGGGACGCCGGGGTAGGCGGAGCGCACGTCGGCCTGCGGCGTCCGGGCGAGCAGCGAGACGACCGCCTTGGCCGGCTCGGCCGCCTCCCACGCCACCTCGGAGAGCTGGGCGGGCTTGTGGGCGAGGATCACCAGGTCGGCGCGCTCGGCCAGCTCGCGGTTGGACTTGACGGCCTCGCCGCCGAGCTCGTCGGCCAGCTCCTGCGCGCGGCCGGAGCCCGAGTCCGTGCAGAGCACGGGATCGCCCCAGCCCCGGGCGAGCGCCCGCGCCATGTTGCCTGCGCCGATGAAGCCGACCTGCATGGCCGCGAGACGTTAGCTCACGACTGGTTGAAGAAGCCCTTCTCGATCAGCCGCGCGCGCTCCTCCGCCGAGACCTCGACGTTGCGCGGCGTGAGCAGGAAGACCTTGTCGGCGATCCGCTGCATGCCGCCGTCGAGCGCGTAGGTGAGGCCGGACGCGAAGTCGATCAGGCGCACGGACAGCTGGTTGTCGGACCCCTGGAGGTTGAGGATCACCGGGATCGACTCCTTGAACTTGTCCGCGACGTCCTGGGCGTCGTTGAAGGACTTGGGGATCACGAAGTGCACGCGGACGTCGCTGCGGCCGTTGGGCGGCGGCTGGCTGCCGACCGAGCGCAGGACCGTGGTGCGCCGCTCGGACTCGGAGTCGTCGGCGAAGATGTCGTCGATGTCGTCGCGGCGGCGGCGCGAGGACAGGCGGCGGACATTCGGCCGCTCGCGATAGCGGCTCTCGAGCTCCTCTTCGGGCTCGCGGTAGTCGGCCGGCTCGTCGTCGTAGGGGTCGCGGTCCTCGGCGAGGCCGAAGTAGACGAGCGTGCGATGCCAGGTGTCGCGGAAGGCCATGCGCTCGGAAGGGTTCGCGCCGTGCGGCGATTTCCCTGCTAGGCGTAAAGGATGGTACCCAGCCGCACGATCGTCGCTCCCTCCTCGGCGGCCACGCGGTAGTCCTGGGACGTCCCCATCGAGAGCTCGCGCAGTCCGTGCTCGTCGGCCAGCCGCTTGAGGGCGGCGAAGTGCGGCCGGCTGGCCTCGGGGTCGTCGGTGAAGGGCGGCATCGTCATCAGGCCGGTGACGGTGACCGGGCAGCGGGCGATGAAGTCGCCCAGCTCGTGCGGCGCGATCCCCGCCTTGGCGTCCTCGCCCGCGGTGTTGACCTCGACCAGGGCCTTCGTCTCCGGCGTTCCGTGCTTCTCGAGCTGCCGCAGCGCGGAGTCCGACGCCACGGAGTGGATCAGCTCCACGTGCGGGACGATCTGCTTGACCTTGCGGCTCTGGAGCTGGCCGATGAAGTGCCAGCGGAACTCCGGATGGGCGGCGGCCTTGGCCTCCAGGTCCTGGGCGCGGTTCTCGCCCACCAGCTCGATGCCCCCCTCGGCGAGCGTGCCGAGCTGCTCGAGCGGCACGTACTTGACCGCCGCGAGGATCTGCACGCCGTCGGGGAGCTCCTCGCGCACGCGCGCGAGGTTCTCGCGGACGCGGTCGGCCGTCAGAGTCTCCACCCGATCCCCGCCTGGCGCCCCGTGACCCCGCCGTCGCGACGGTGGGAGAAGAACAGGCCGAACCAGCACATCGTGCAGAGGCCGATGTCGTGGACCTCGGCGTCGGCGAGCTGCGCGCGGATGACGGCCGGCAGGTCGAGGTTCTGGCCTCTGCGGGCGTCATAGCCGGCGAAGTGCGCGTGCACGTCGTCGCCGACCTCGTAGCAGCAGGCGCGTGCGCCGGGGCCGATCAGGGCGGTCACCGGGCCGGTGCCGCCGACCGCGCGCAGGGCGGCGAGCCCCTCGGCGACGATCCCAGCGGCCGCGGGGCGCCAGCCGACGTGCAGCGTCGCGACGGCGCCGTCGGCCGCGAGGATCACGGGCGTGCAGTCGGCGACGAAGACGAGCGCCGGGTGGCGACGCAGGGCGGTCGCCTGGCCGTCCTCGTCGGTGCGGGGGCGGTCCGGGCCGGGCGGCTCGGTGGCGCGGCGGACGGTGGCGCCGTGGACCTGCTTGCCGTAGAGGAAGCTCTCGCGCGGGCAGCCGGTGGCGGCCGCGACGCGGGCGCGGTTCTCGGCGACGTTCGCGCTGTCGTCGTCGGTCAGCAGGCCGATGTTCAGCGAGGCGAAGGCGCCTGTGGACACGCCGCCGCGGCGCGTGGTGAACAGCGCCCTGGCGCCGGGCAGGTCGGCCGCCACGTGGTCGCCCTCCCAGCGGAAGGGGGCGCGCAGCGCGGGAAGCGTGGCGGTGGCCATGGCGGTCATCCTAGGGCCGCGGCCAGCTGCTCCTCGCGGCTGACGGCCCGGCCCGCGAGCATGGCCTCGGTCGCGCGCTCGAGCGCCTCGCCGACGGCCGGGCCCGAGAGGCCGGCGGCCACGATGTCGTCGCCGTTGATGGCCAGTCGCCGGTGGCGGACGTCCTCTAGCCAGCGCCGCGCCGCGCCGGCGTCGCCGCGCGCTCCGGCGACCGCGGCCACCTCGGGCGGCTCGCGCCGGAAGCGCCGCCACAGGCCCACGTCGTCGGTCGCCAAGAGCGGCTCGGCACCGGCGGCGCGGTTGACCACGTCGCGCTCGTGGGCCGGGAAGGCGAGGCGGTCGAGGTCCACCGGCCCGGTCAGCGCCGCGGCCAGCGCGGCGAGGCCTCCGGGCCGCAGTTCGTCGGCCGTGGCCACGATCCGCTGATCCGGCGCGAAGGCGTCGCCGAGCAGCGCCCGGCCGAGCCCGTGGGGCCCCAAGGCGAGCAGCGCCTCCGGCTGGGGCTCTCGGAGGAGCAGCCGCAGCTCGGCGCCGAGGCGCGAGCCGGTGACGGTGTCGAGCGCCCCACCGGCGATCGCCTCGGCCGCGAGCCGGTCCTCCGGCTCGAACCCGAGGCGGGCGGCGTACCGGGCCTGCCGCAGGAGGCGCGTGGGGTCGTCGAGGAACGAGCGGTCGTGGAGCACGCGCAGGCGGCGCCCCTCGAGGTCCTCGCGGGCGCCCGGCAGCCAGATCAGCTCGCCGTCGGCCAGGTGGAGGGCGATCGCGTTGACGGTGAAGTCGCGCCGCTCGAGGTCCTCGCGCAGCGACGCGCCGACCTCCACCTCCGGCAGCGCTCCCGGACGCGGGTAGCGCTCGCGACGGGCGCTCGTGAGGTCGAAGGTCGTACCGTCGGGGAGGCTGACAGTGGCGGTGCCGAAGCGCTCGTGCTCAACGACGCGGCCGCCGACGCGGCGGGCGACGGCGATGGCGTCGCCCTCGACGACGAAGTCGAGCTCGTGCGGCTCGCGGCCCAGCAGCAGGTCCCGCACGGCGCCGCCGACGACGTAGACGGCGTCCTCTCCCTCGAGCGCGGCGACGGCGGGCGAACGTGGCAGCTCCACGGGCCGCATCTTGGCGCCTGGCTACCCTCCATGGGGTGTCGTCGGAGCGTCCACGCTGGTACCGGCGGCGGCTGGTCATCGTCCTGGGGGCTCTTGCGGCGGTGCTCGTGTGCGCCGCTGCCGTCTTCGCACTCACCCGTCCGGGTGACGTGTTCAACGCCGATGTCGAGTTCTTCGAGGAGTCGTCGCCCACCTCCGTGCCCACGCCAGAGCCGGAGGAGCCTTCCGCGAAGAAGGGGAAGAAGGGCAAGAAGAAGAAGGACCAGCTGGCGGGCTTCGTGTGGCCGGCGTACGGCTACTCGAAGGACCGGCGGCGCTACCTGCCGACCGAGCCGTCCGTGCGGCCGCCGTTCAAGATCGACTGGAGCCGCCAGTTCGACGTGCTGCTCGAGTTCCCGCCGATCATCGTCGGCAACCGGCTGTTCACGGTCGGCAACGCCGGCGTGGCCGTCGCCCTCAACCGGACGACCGGCCGGCGCGTCTGGCGGAAGGACCTCGGCTACCTCGCCGCCTCCTCGCCGGCCTATGGCGACAAGCGCATCTACGTGACGATCCTCGAGCGCTCCAAGGGCGTGCGCGCGGGGCGGATCGCGGCGCTGAACGCCCGGACGGGCAAGATCGCGTGGTCGCGGCCGCTGCGCAGCCGCAGCGAGTCCTCGCCGCTGTACGTCGACGGGCGGATCTACTTCGGCGCCGAGGACGGGACCGTCTACGCCATGCGGGCGAAGGACGGCAGCACGCAGTGGACATTCCGCGCGGGCGGCGCGGTCAAGGGCGGCCTGGCGCTGTCGGGCGGCAAGCTCTACTTCGGCACCTACGGCGGCAACGTCTACGCGCTCGGCCAGCGGACCGGCAAGCAGGTCTGGCACACCGGCACGAGCGGCGCCAACTTCGGGTTGTCGGCGGGCAACTTCTACTCGACGCCGGCGGTGGCCTACGGGCGCGTCTACATCGGCAACACCGACGGCAACATGTACTCGTTCGGGGCGCAGACGGGCAAGCTCGCCTGGCGCCGCGGCACCGGCTCCTACGTGTACGCCTCACCCGCCGTCGCGCAGGTGCGGGACAGCAAGCCGACGGTCTACTTCGGCAGCTACGACGGCACGTTCTACGCGCTCGACGCCCGCTCCGGCGCCACCCGCTGGACGTACCGCGACGGCGGCAAGATCTCCGGCGCCGCGACGGTGATCGGCGACGTCGTCTACTACTCCAACTGGGGCAAGCGCGACACGACCGGCCTGTGGGCGCGGTCGGGCAAGAAGGCCTGGCACACCGGCCGCGGCGCGTTCAACCCCGTGGTCTCCGACGGCCAGAGCGTCTACATCACCGGCTTCTCCTCGATCGGCTCCTTCACCCCGAAGACCGCCGCCGAGGAGCGCGCGACCGCGCAGCGGCAGGCGGCGAAGGCGAAGAAGGCCAAGGCCGCCAAGAAGCGCAAGGCGGCGAAGCGGAAGGCCGCGGCGAAGAAGCGCAAGGCCGCGAAGAAGCGCCGGGCCGCGAAGCGGCGCAACAGCCGCGATCGTTAGCCCGCCCTCGCGCGGCAGGACGAACTTCGGGCTTGTAGGGAGGCGGGATCGAGCCCCGCGAAGGTCGAGTGCTCACTTAATACGCCTCAGGCCCATTAAGTGAGCACTCGGCCGAGCCCGCCTCCCTCAATGCCCGAAGTTCGTCCCTCAGGGCCGCATCGGCACGCCGGCGGCCCGCAGCGCCTCGCGGACCTCGGGGACCGTGTACTCCCCGTAGTGGAAGATCGACGCGCACAGAACCGCGTCGGCGCCCGCTGCCAGCCCGTCGACCAGGTGCGCCGGCTCGCCCGCCCCGCCCGAGGCGATGACCGGCACGTCGACCGCCGAGGAGATCGCTCGGACGAGCTCGAGGTCGTAGCCGTCCTTGGTGCCGTCGCGGTCCATCGAGGTCAGCATGATCTCCCCCGCCCCGCGCTCGACCGCCTCGCGCGCCCAGGCCACCGCGTCGAGGCCGGTCGGCGTGCGCCCGCCGGCCACGTAGACCTCGAATCCCCCTACACGCCGCTTGGCGTCGATGGCGAGCACGACGCACTGGGCGCCGAACACGTCGGCCATCTCCGACACCAGCTCGGGGCGCGCGACGGCGGCCGAGTTGACCGAGACCTTGTCGGCCCCCGCGTCCAGGACCGCCTGGGCGTCGCCGACCTCGCGCACCCCGCCGCCGATCGTGAACGGGACGAAGACCTCGTCGGCCGCCCGTCGCGCGAGCTCGACCACCGTCCCGCGCTTGTCCGAGGTCGCCGTGATGTCGAGGAAGATCAGCTCGTCGGCGCCCGTGGCGTCGTAGTGGGCGGCGAGCTCGACGGGGTCGCCGGCGTCGCGGATGTCGATGAACCGGGTGCCCTTGACCACGCGCCCGGCGTCGACGTCCATGCACGGGATGATCCGCTTGTAGTGCACCGATCACGGAGGGTAGGACGACGAGCCCGATACGCCCCGCGTGCTCGGCGTAGGTAGCCGCGGCGGAAGAAATAGGTAGCCCGCTACCGATGCGCGCGGCGCCGCTTCCCGAGACAGTGACGGCGTGAAGAGACCGCCTGCATGGGCAGCCACACCGTCGGCTGCGGTTCGCGCCGCGGCCGCCTCCTCCTCGGCGCCGAAGCCCGCGAACCAACAAGCCGCCTAGAGCTCGATCCCCATCGCGTGCGCCGCGGCGGCCGCCTCTCGCCGCGAGCGCACGCCGAGCTTGCCGAGCACCGCGGCAACGTGGTGGTCGACGGTGCGGACGGAGACCACCAGCCGGTCGGCGATCTCCGCGTTCGTCATCCCCGCGCTGACCAGCCCGAGGACCGCGAGCTGGCGCTCGGTGAGCCCGGCCGGGTTGGCGCGGGTCGCCGGCTGCGGGCCGCGCGGCACGCGGTGCCCCATCGCGCGCAGGCGCTCGCGGACCAACTGAGCCGCGGCGGCGGCGCCCAGGCCGTCGAGGATCCGCAGCGCCTCCAGCGTCGGCTCCGCCTCGCCCGACTCGGCCAGCTCGAGCGCCTGCTCATACACGTCGCCCGCCGCCTCCCAGCCGGCTGCCGCGGCGCGCCAGTCGCCCCGTAGGCCGGCCGCCCACGGCTCCGGGCAGCCGTCGAACGGCTCCGCCTCGAGCCCGCAGCGCGCGAGGTAGCGCAGCAGCTCGGCCCGGTAATGCGCGGCGCCGGCGTGCTCGGTGCGCGGGAGGAGCACGTCCGCCACCCGGCGCGCCGCCTCCGCGTCGCCGGCCAGCCAGGCCTGCTCGACCGAGGCGAGCCCGGCGTAGGCGAGGCAGATCAGCAGCCGCTGGCGGCGCGCTCGCTCCCAGGCGGCGTCGAGCATCGCGCCGGCGGCCGCGTCGCCGCGGCGCGCCAGCAGGCGGCCCAGCCACGGGACGCTGTAGGCGTAGAGCATGCCGGGGTCGTCGACGTCGTCGACCAGTGCGCGCAGCCCGGCCAGCGCCGGCTCCCAGCGCCCGCGCCGGAGCTGGGCGGCGCCCCGGTGGAGCTCGAGCCCGTAGGCGTGCGACCAGAACCCGCGCTCGCGGACGAAGCGCATGCCGTCCTCCACGCACGCGTCGAGCTCGTCGAGCCGGCCGAGCCGGAAGAGCATCTCGGCGAGATTGCAGTAGCCGCGCGCTGCGTACTCGTACTGCCGCGTCCGCTCGGCGGCGGCGATGCTCTCGTGCAGCAGGTCGGTGCCCGCGGGATCGCCGCTCGCCACGCGCGCGATGCCGAGGTAGTTCAGCGCGATCGCCTCGAGGTCCGGCCGCGCCACCCGCGTGGCCAGCTCGTGCGCCATATCCAGAATTGCCGACGCCCGAGCCGGGTCGTCCTCGGTCATGGCCAGGATCGCGCCCTCCTGCAGCGAGGCCTGGGCCAGCGCGGCGCCGTGGCCGGTCGGCTCGAGGATCATCACCGCGCGCTGCGCGCTCACCTCGGCGGCGTCGGTGTCGCCGGCCATGAAGAGGTGGCGCGAGACGCGGACGAGGCAGATGCCGACCGCCACCGGCTCGTCGAGCCGCTCGTAGAGCTGCACGGCGGCCTGGCCGGCCTCGACGGCCTCGCGGAAGCGATGGGCGTTGTAGAGCTCCCAGGCGTAGGCGTCGAGCACACCGGCCCGCGACCGCTCGTCGAGGCGGTCGAGGTGCGGGAGCACCGACTCGAAGTGCGCGAGCGCCTGCCGGTGCGAGCCGGCCCGGGCCGCCTCGCGCGCCGCCTCCGGTCCGACCAGCGCGATCGTCTCGGCGTCGCCGGCCTCGACCGCGTGGTGCATCAGGCGCGCGCGCTCCGGCCACCGCTCGGCGCGCAGGGCGGCGACCACCGACGCGTTGAGCCGGCGCCGGCGGATGGCCGGCAGGCTCTGCTCGATCGCCCGGCGGGCGAGCTCGTGGCGGAAGGTGACGCCGTCGGCGCGGTCCTCCAGCACGCCCGCGGACTGGGCCTCGGCCAGCGCGTCGAAGCGCGAGCCGAGGAGCGCGGCGGCGAGGTCGAGGTCGACGTGCCACGGCACCACCGAGAGCTGGTCGAGCGCCTCGCGGCACTCCGCGCTCAGCCGCCCGACGCGCGCGAGCACGGCCTCGACGACGCTGGCGGGCACCGCGTCGCCCGGCGCGGCCAGCGCCTCCGTGACGAAGAACGGGTTGCCGCGCGTCACGCGGTAGAGGGCGTCGGGATCCGCGCCGCTGCCGGCCGACAGCTCGCGCACGGCGAGCCGGGAGAGCGGCCGCAGGACGACGCGGTGCACCGGGCCGCCGGCCAGGACGCCGAGGAAGCGAAAGAGCGGATGCCGGGGGTCGACGGTGTCGTCGCGGCAGGTCAGGACCAGCAGCGCGCCGACGCGCTCGATCCGGCGCGCGACATAGCCGAGGACGTCGAGCGTCGCGTCGTCGGCCCAGTGGAGGTCCTCGACGACGAGCACGGTCGGCGGCTCGGCGGTGAGTCCCGCGAGCACGGCGCCGAACACGGCGTCGACCGGCTGGTCGCCGACGAGGCCCGCGTCACGCAGCGGGCCGAGCGTGCGCGGGGCCATGAGGTCGTCGCAGGCGGAGAGCAGCACGCGCCCGCCCACAGAGGCGGCGAAGGCGCGTACGAGGCTCGTCTTGCCGATCCCCGCCTCCCCCATGACGAGCGCGACCGATCCCCTGCCCGCCGCCGCGTCGCCCACGGCACGCTCGAGCAGGTCGAGCGTGCGATCGCGCTCGAGGAGCATGGCCGCAATGCTGCCAAGCCGGTTACCCCGAGTCGAGCGCGGCCTGGCCCTCGGCCACGGTGAAGCGCTGCTCGTAGAGCGCCTTGCCGACGATCACGCCGGAGAGGTTGACCTGGCGCAGCCGCGCCAGCGCCTGCAGGTCCTCGCGCTTGCCGATCCCGCCCGAGTACAGGAAGCGGCCGCGGACCGCGTGGGCGATGGCCTCGACCTCGCCGGTGTCCGGGCCCTCGAGCTTGCCGTCGCGGTCGACGTTCGTGTAGACGAACGACGCGACGCCGCGGTCCTGGAGGCGGCGGATGGCGTCGGCGGCCGGCAGCTCCGTGGTCTGCGTCCAGCCCGCCGTGGAGATCCTGCCGTCGCGAACGTCGACGGAGACGACGACCCGCGGCCCCCAGGTGGCGAGGATCTCGTCCAGGAAGTCGACGTCGCGGAAGGCGGCGGTCCCGACGATGGCGCGCTCGGCGCCCGCGCGCAGCGCGTCCCTGACGGCGTCGACCGTGCGCAGGCCGCCGCCGTACTGGACCGGCACGCCGGTGCCCTGGACGATCCGGCGCAGGTGCTCGATCGAGCGCGGCTCGCCGTCCTTCGCGCCGTCGAGGTCGACGACGTGCAGGTAGCGCGCCCCCGCCGCGACCCAGCTCTTGGCCGCCGCGAGTGGGTCGTCGTTGTAGGTCGTGGCGTCCTCGAACCGGCCCTGGACGAGCCGCACGGCCTTGCCGCCGTAGATGTCGATCGCCGGGTAGAGGATCACGCGGCGACACCAACGCGCGTGAAGTTGCGCAGCAGGGCCAGGCCGTCGCGCGAGGACTTCTCGGGGTGGAACTGGACCCCCATGACGTTGCCGCGCTCGACGATCGAGACGAAGCGCTCGCCGTACTCGCCGCGGCCGAGGACGTCGTGCTCGTGCTCCGGCTCGGGCGCGAGCGAGTGCACGTGGTAGAAGGCGGCCGCCTCGCCGAGCCCCTCGACCAGCGGCGACTCGCGCTCGAAGGTGACGAGGTTCCAGCCGATGTGCGGCACCCGCGGCGCTCTGAGCGCGGTCACGCGGCCGGGCAGGAGCCCGAGGCCGGTCGACCCCTCGTGCTCGTCGGACGTGTCGAAGAGCAGCTGCATGCCGAGGCAGAGGCCGAGGATCGGGACGCCGGCGGCGGCCCGCTCGCGGATCAGCTCGTCGCTGCCCGTCGCGCGCAGGCGGCGCATGGCCTCGGGGAAGGCGCCGACGCCGGGCAGGACGATGCCGTCGGCGGAGGCGATGACGTCGTGGTCGCCGGTCAGCCGCGGCTCGGCCCCGACGTGCTCGAGCGCCTTCTCGACGCTCCGCCGGTTGCCCATGCCGTAGTCGACGATCGCGATCACGTCAGCGTTCCCTTCGTCGACGGCACCCCGGTCTCGTCCGGGTCGACCGCCACGGCGATGCGCAGCGCGCGGGCGAACGCCTTGAAGCAGGCCTCGATCATGTGGTGGGCGTTGGTGCCGGCCTGGAGGTCGAGGTGCAGGGTGAGGCGGGCGGCGGAGGCGATGGCGCGGAAGAACTCCTCGGCCAGCTCGTGCTCGAACCCCGCGATGTCGCCCGCCGGGAGCCGCTCGAAGCCCGTGATCGCGGCGAACGGACGGCCCGAGAGGTCGATCGCGCACAGCGCGCGCGACTCGTCCATCGGCACGATGGCGTGGCCGTAGCGACCGATCCCGCGGCGGTCGCCGAGCGCCCTGTCGAGCGCCTGGCCGAAGACGATGCCGGTGTCCTCGACAGTGTGGTGCGACCCCGTCTGGAGGTCGCCCTTGACCTGCGCCTCGAGGTCGAGCCGCCCGTGGCGTGCCAGCAGGTCGAGCATGTGGTCGAGGAAGCCGACGCCGGTGTTGCGGCTGCCCGCGCCCGTGCCGTCGAGGCCGAGCGTGAGCGTGACGTCGGTCTCTCCGGTGGTGCGGGTGATCTCAGACGTGCGGGGCGTCATTGCGGGGCGGATTCTCGCGGATCTCCATGGAAGCAGCGTGCTGCTCGAAGCCCTCGGCGCGGGCGATCGGCGCGCCGGCCCTGGCCAGCACCGGCGCGGCGGCGCCGACGCGCACCTCGGCCATGCGGCGGCGGAAGTGGCGCACGTTGAGGCCGGAGGCGAAGCGGGCGGCGCCGTCGGTCGGCAGCGTGTGGTTCGAACCCGCCACGTAGTCGCCGAACGCCGTGCCCGACTCGATGCCGACGAACAGGCAGCCCGCGTTGCGCACGCGGGGGGCGAGCCGCTCCGCGTCGGCTCCCGCCAGCTGCAGATGCTCGGGGGCGAGCGCCTCGGCGAACGCGAGCGCGGCCTCCATCCCGTCAGCGGCCACGACCACCCCGACGTCGAGGCCCGCCAATACCTCGTCGTCGTCGCTCACCGCCACGACCAGCGAGCCCTCGCCGTGCTCGGCCTGGGCCAGCAGGTCGAGCCGCAGCGGCTCGGGGTCGGCGCCTCGGCTCGCGATGATCGTGAGGTCGCTGGGCCCGGCGAAGCCGTCGATGCCGACGCGGTGCGAGACCTGCCGCTTGGCCTCCTGCACCCACAGGCTCCCGGGGCCGACGATGACGTCGACCGGCCGGATCGTCTCCGTGCCGTAGGCGAGCGCGGCGATCGCCTGCGCGCCGCCCATCCGGTGGACCTCGTCGGCCCCGCACAGCGCGGCGGCGGCGAGGATCGCCGGGTGGCCGGGCGCGACGACCACGACCTCCTCGACGCCCGCGGCCCGCGCGGTGACGGCGCCCATCACGACCGAGGACGGGTACGGGTGCCGGCCGCCGGGCGCGTAGACGGCGGCGCGGCGGACGGGCACCTCGCGCAGCCGGATCGTCTGGCCCTCGGGCAGCGTGACCTCGGCCTCGTCGTCGAGCCCGGCCTCGGCCACGGCGCGCACGTTGGCCGCCGCGCGCTTCAACCCCTCGCGTACCGCGGGATCGAGCGCCTCGAGGGCGGCCGCGAGCTCGTCGGGCGATACGAAGGTCGGGGTCGTCGCGCCGCCGAACCGTGCCTCGTACTCCCGCAGCCCCTCGTCACCGCGCGCGCACACGTCGGCGACGATCGCCGCGACGTCGTCGGTCACCGACTCCGGCGCGGGCACGGTCGCGCGCACGCGCGCCGCCACCTCCGCGGCGGTCTCGACCGTGCACTCAAGCCGCACGGATGCGCTCCACGAGCCGGTCGATCGCCGCCGCCTTGAGCTTGTGGGCGACCGGGTTGGCGATCAGGCGGGCGGTCGAGGCGGCGATCTCCTCGCGGATGACGAGGCCGTTCTCGCGCAAGGTGGTGCCGGTGGCGGTGAGGTCCACGATGGCCTCGACGAGGCCGGTCAGCGGCGCCAGCTCGACCGATCCCTTCACCTCGACGATCTCGGCCTGCCGGCCGGTCCGCTCGAAGTAGCGGGCGGCGATCTTCGGGTACTTCGTCGCCACGCGCATCACCCCCAGCCGGCGCAGCGCCTCGGCGGCCGGGTCCTCGCCGTCGACGGTCGCGAACACCATCCGGCACGGCCCGAAGCCGAGGTCGAGCAGCTCGTACACCTGGCGCTCCGCCTGCTCGGCCAGCACGTCCTTGCCGGTGATGCCGAGGTCGGCCGCGCCCGCCTCCACGTAGGTCGGCACGTCGGAGGGCCGCATGGTGATCAGGCCGGCGTCGTCGAACAGCAGCTTGCGGTCGTTCGAGCGCACCTCGGCGGTGTCCACCCCGAGGCCGTCGAGCAGGTCGAGCGTGTCGCGCATGAGCGCGCCCCGCGGCACGGCGAGCCGCAGGCCCTCGAGGCTCACCGCCCCTCCCCCACGCGCGCGATGTGCAGCCGCTCGACGTTCATGGCCCAGCCGCAGGCCGGCAGGTCGCGCCCGAACCGCCCGAGCAGGTCGTCGTAGCGGCCGCCGCCGCCGAGCGGGGCGCCGAGCGCCGCGTCGTAGACCTCGAACACGGCCCCCGTGTAGTAGTCGAGGTCGCGGATGAGCCCGAGGTCGAAGATCACGCGCTCGGCCACGCCTGGCGCCAGCAGGTCGTACACGGCGCGCAGCTCGCCCGTCTCCGGGATCCCCTCCAGCACGGAGACGTCGCCGCGCAGCTGCGGCACGCGCAGCAGCTCCTCGTGGCCCTGCGCCTCGACCTCGCGGGCGAGGCCGACGAAGTCGCGCGTGACCAGCTCGTGCAGGATCTGCGGGCGCGCCCCCTCCGGCACGGCCAGCCGGTCGAGCAGACGCCGGTACAGCGAGGCGTCGCCGAGCCCGATGCGGTAGTTCTCCAGCCCCGCTGCGTCGAGCCCCGCGCAGAGGACGCTGAGGGCTTCGGCGGTGCCGTCGGGCCCGGGTGCGCCGACCAGCTCGAGCCCCGCCTGGAGCATCTCGCGCGCCTGCCCGCGCTGCGGCCGCACGGAGCGGTAGGCGTGGGCGAAGTAGCAGAAGCGCAGCGGCGGCTCGGCGGCGGCGTAGCGGCTCGCCACCACGCGCGCGATCGGGATCGTCATGTCCGACCGCAGGACGAGCACGTTCCCGTGCTCGTCGAACAGCTTGTAGGCGGGGTCGGCGGCGCGCGGGTCGCCCCGCGTGAGCACTTCCTCGTACTCAAGCGCCGGCGTGGCGATCTCGCCGTAGCCGGAGGATTCGAACACGCCCCGGATCGCCTCGCTGATGGCGCGCAGCTCGCGCATCTCGTCCGGGAGGACGTCGCGCGTGCCGCTGGGGATGGGGTGGATCACGCCGAGACGCGCTCGATCCGCGCCCCGAGCGCGCCCAGGCGCTCGTCTATCCGCTCGTAGCCCCGGTCGATCTGCTGGACGTTGTGGATCTCGCTCGTGCCCTCGGCGCACAGCGCCGCGATGAGCTTGGCCATGCCCGCCCGGATGTCGGGCGAGGAGAGCCGCTGGCCGCGGAGGCGGCGTGGGCCGATGATGATGGCGCGGTGCGGGTCGCAGATCGTGATCTCCGCCCCCATCGTGATCAGCTCGTCCACGAAGAACAGGCGGTTCTCGAACATCTTCTCGAAGATCAGCACCGAGCCGCGGGACTGGGTGGCGAGGGCGACCGCGATGCTCGTCAGATCCGCGGGGAAGGCCGGCCACGGGCCGTCCTCGACCTTGGACTGGTAGTCGCCGGCGTCGCGCTCGACCACGAGCTCCTGCCCGCCGAGGACGACGATGTCGTCGCCCTCGAGCTCGCTGTGCAGGCCGAGCCGCTGGAAGACCATCCGGATCATCCGCATGTCGTCGGCGACGCAGCCCTCGATCCGCAGCTCGCCGCCGGTCACGCCGGCCAGCGCCATGAACGAGGCGATCTCGATGTGATCGGGCGTGACGGTGTGCTCGCAGCCGCCGAGCTCGGACACCCCGTGGACCTGCATGACGTTGGAGCCGATGCCCTCGATGGCGGCGCCCATCTTGTTGAGCATCCGCGCGACGTCCTGCACGTGCGGCTCGGACGCGGCGTTGCGGATCACCGTGGTGCCGGGGACCAGGGCGGCGGCCATCAGCGCGTTCTCGGTGCCCATCACCGACGGCTCGTCCATCAGGAAGTCGGTCGCCGTCAGGCCGCCGTTGGCGATGATGCGGACGTCGCGCCCGTGCTCGACGGTGGCGCCGAGGGCGCGGAAGGCATCGAGGTGCGGGTCCAGCCGGCGGCGGCCGATCACGTCGCCGCCCGGGGGCGGCATCAGCGCGGAGCCGAAGCGGCCGAGCAGCGGGCCGGCGGTCAGGAACGAGGCGCGGATGCGCTCGGCGAGGGGCGCTGACACCTCGGTGCCGCGGACCTCGTCGGCCTGCAGGACGACGGTGTTCTCGTCCTGCCGCTCGACCTTGACGCCGAGGTCGGCGAGCAGGTCCAGCATCGCGTCGACGTCGCGGATGCGCGGGACGTTGTGCAGCACGACCGGCGCTTCGGTCAGCAGGCTGCAGGCGAGCAGCGGCAAGGCCGCGTTCTTGTTGCCGGCGGGCACGATCGTGCCTGACAGCGGCACCCCGCCCTCGATCAGGAGCTTTTCCATGAGCGTGGAGGGGCTACGGCCCCGAGGCTGGGCTAGGGTAACAGCCATGTCAGAGCCTCTTTCGCGGGATCAGGCCTGGGACCTGTTCTGCTCTTGGACCGAGTCGGAATCGCTGCGGCGGCACGTGCTCGCCGTCGAGGCCGCGATGCGGGCCTACGCGCGGAAGTTCGGCTCCGACGAGGAGCAGTGGGGCCTCGTGGGGATGCTCCATGACCTGGATTACGAGCGCTTTCCCGATCTCGAGACGGGCCATCCGCGCAAGGCGCTCGAGGAGCTGGAACGCCAGGGGTTCTCGCCCGAGTTCGTGCGGGCCGTGGCCTCGCATGCCGACTTCCTGGAGGTCTCGCGCGACTCGCAGATGGAGAAGACCCTGTACGCGGTCGACGAGCTGTCCGGCTTCATCATGGCCTGCGCCTACGTGCGGCCCGAGGGCATCCACGGGATGACGCCGAAGTCGGTCAAGAAGAAGATGAAGACGCCGGCCTTCGCGGCGGCCGTGAACCGCGACGAGCTGCGGGCCGGGGCCGACGAGCTGGGCGTCGACTTCGACGAGCACCTCGCCTTCGTGATCGCCGCGTTGGACGAGCGTGCGTCCGAGCTGGGGCTCGAGGGGCGGGGAGCGGCGGCCTGATGTCCCTCTGTGTGGTGGTCCTGGAGGGGGACGAGACCGGCCAGGAGCTGCTCGACCAGGCGCTGCGCGTGCTGGCGCCCGACGTGTTGGGCATGGAGGTCGAGCAGCAGCGCTTCGACCTCTCTCTCGAGAAGCGGCGCGAGACGGGCAACGAGATCGTCCACGAGGCGGCGCGGGCGATGCGCGCGGCGGGCTACGGGATCAAGGCGGCGACGGTCACGCCCGAGGGCAAGGACGACGTCGGCTCCCCCAACCGCATCCTGCGCGAGGAGGTCGGCGGCAAGGTGATCGTGCGCACGGGGCGGCGGATCCCCGGCGTGGTCGGGCCGGTGTCCGGCGTCTTCCACCCGATCGCCGTGGTGCGGATGGCGATCGAGGACGCCTACGGCGCCAAGCAGTGGCGCGAGGGCGCTGAGGGCTCTGGTGATGAGGTCGCGTATCGGACGGAGAAGGTGACCCGCTCGACGTGCCGGGCGGTGGCCGAGTACGCCTTCCAGACGGCCGAGCGGATGGGCGCGCGGGTGTACGGCGGGCCGAAGTGGACGGTCTCGCCCGTGTACGAGGGGATGCTCAAGGAGGAGATGGACGAGGCGGCCTCGCGCCACCCGGACGTGACGTATCAGCCGGTGCTGATCGACGCGACGTACGCGGGGCTGCTGACCGGCGCCACCGAGACGCCGCTGGTCATCCCCGCCTTGAACCGCGACGGCGACTGCCTGTCGGACATGGTGCTGCCGATGTTCGGCTCGATCGCGGGCGCCGAGTCGGTCCTGCTCGCCTTCGACGACGACTACGACGTCGACGTGGCGATGGCCGAGGCCCCGCATGGCACCGCGCCGTCGCTGATGGGCAAGGACGTCGCCAACCCGATGGCCATGCTGCTGGCCTGCGGCGCGGTCTTGGGGTACGCGGGGGCGGCGGGCGTGAGCGGCGCCGAGCGCGCCTCGCGGGCGATCTACGAGGGCGTCTTGGAGACGGTGGCGACGGGCGTCCGGACCATCGACCTCGGCGGCACCGACGGCACCACGGAGTTCACGGACGCCGTGGTCGAGAAGGTGCGCACGAAGGTCGACGTCTGGTCATCGCTCGGCTCGCGCTGACCCCGCGCGTCATCGTTCGCGCGCTGACCCCGCGCGTCATCGTTCGCCCCGCGCTGAGTTCGCCCGCCGGCGGCGGCGCCGGTAGAAGGCGCGCTGGATGGCCAGGACCGCGGTCCCGGCGACGAGGATGCAGGTGAGGTTGACCGCGAGCTGGGTGAGGGAGCCGCGCCAGGCGGTCCAGTCGTGGTACGCGGCGGCGACGCTCACATTGGCGGCCGCCGGCAGCGTGGTGACCGAGATGAGGACGCCGATCAGCGCGCCCGACTTGGCGGTGCTCAGGGAGAGCACGCCGGCGGCCCCGGCGCAGACGGCCACGAAGGCGGCGTAGAAGTCGGGCGAGGCGATGATCCGCGCGAGCTCGTGGTCGTCCTCGCTGAAGGTCGCCGGGGAGATGCCGGTGGCCTTGAAGAACATGACCGCCACGTAGGTCGCCCCGATGGCGAGCGGGAACCCCACGGCCAGCGCCAGGCCGGAGCGGAGCGCCAGGTCGCGCTGGCGGCGGACGGCGGCGACGCAGAACCCCGCGATCGGGCCGAACTCCGGCCCGACGACCATGGCGCCGACCAGCAGCACCGCGGAGTCGAGCAGGATGCTGACGGCAGAGAGCAGCGCGGCCAGCACCATGAAGACGAGGAAGACGCCGGAGAGCTCGACGTTCTCGCTCGTGTGCTGCTCGACCTCCTCCCAGACGACCGCGTCGGACGGCGAGCCGGGCGCCTGGCGCTCGGCCTCGTCGGCGGCGTGCGAGATCGCCGTGTCGATCTCCTCGAGCGTGATCGAGCCGCGTTCGTGGACCTTCAGCGCCTTCAGCTCGCCGAGGATCACGCTGGCGTCCTCGCGCGCGACGTCGCACAGGATCACGTCGCCATCCGGTTTGCGGGCGGCGCCGCCGATCTCGATGATGTTGATCACCGCGGGCGCGCCGATGAGGAGCTGCATGACGCGCTCGGTCAGGTCGGGCGGCGAGACGATCCGCAGGTGGATCATGGCGGCGGGCAGCGTACCCGCGGCTGCCATGCGCCTCACCTGGCGCCCCCGTCGCACAGGCCGGCGCCGGGGCGCCCACCCCCCTCGTGCAAGATCGCTTGCAGTGCCGGCGGGTGGTATTTCGCCGCGTAGAGCGAAATTCGCGCGGCGTCCGACCCGGTTCCCCGCACGTTGCGGGTTCCGTCCGACCCGGTACCTAGTCTGCCGAACACATGTTCCCCCCGACGACCACCGGCCGCCCGAAGAAGCGCTCGCTCAGCGAGCTGGTGCGCTCGGCCGCGTACACGGCCGCGGAGTTCGCGACGCTGGGTGAGGCACAGGCTCCGGAGCGCGTCGCGCCCCGGGTCCCCACCGCCCCCACGCGCGATCACCCGCACCGCCGGCCATTGGGTCGTCACTCGCGCAGGCGGCGGCCGAGCCCGCCCACCCCGCGCGCGCAGGTCTGCGTCTCGCCGGTCACCCATCGGCCGGCACGGGGCGCCTGACCACCCCGCCCGCCGGCGTCCGGTCTGGGAGGACGGGCGCGCCGGCCGGGCACACAGCTCCAATGCACTCGGGCCGCCGAAATGGCGGCCCGAGCGCCTTGGACCCGGTCGATCGCCTTGGGCGGCCCGAGCGCCTTGGACGCGGTCGATCGCCTTGGGCGGCCGAGCGCCTTGGACCCGGTCGAGGCGGCGCGCCGCCGCGGTGCCGCCTCAGCGCACGCCGCGGCGCCGCCTCAGCGCACCCTGAAGGTGCGCGCGGGGCGGTCTCCGTGGAAGCGGCCGTCGGGGAGGGCGCGCGGGCCTCGGCCGAGCGCGATCTCAGGCCCGGAGGTGATCGCCGCTCGCCGGGCGGAGGTCTTGCCCGTGAGGGTGATCTTGCGGGAGGCGGTGATCGGCTGGCCGGCGGCCGGCTTGTACGTGGCCTTCAGCGTGTAGCGCCCGACCTTGCTCCCGCGAGGGAGCTTGAGGCGGTAGTCGGCGGTGCCGTCCTCGTCGAGCGTGACACCGGCGCGGGCGATCACGCGAGCGCCTCGGGTGAGCGCGAGCTGGACGCGGCCGGTGTCGCTCGCGGTCAGCTCGACCGGGATCGACTTGGCACGGGCCCGCGCCTTCCGCGGGGCGTCGAGCTCGAGCGAGGGCGGGTCCGCATCGCTCGTGCCGTCGTCGCCGGGGTCGCTCGTGCCGTCCTCGCCCGGAGGCGGCGTGGTCGTGCCCGCGGTCACGCTGATGGCCTTCCGAGCGGTCGCGGCGTTGCCGGCCGTGTCGGTGACCGTCAGCGCCACCTCGAAGGTCCCGGGCTGCGTGAAGGTGTGCGTGACGGCGTCGCCGCTGCCGCCTCCGGTGTTGTCGCCCCACGTCCACTGCCCGGCGCCGGCCGGCCCCGACGTGGCGTCGGAGACGGACGCCTGGAACGAGACGAGCTCGCCCACCTTGACCGAGGCAGAGCTCGCCCCGATCGCCACGGTCGGCGGCGTGCGGTCGACCACCACGCCGTCGCAGGTCGCATTGGAGAGGTTGGCCTTGTCCGCCGACGCGGTCTGGTTGGATCCGGACGGGTTGTCCGGGATCGAGGCGTCGGCCGCGATCACGCAGGCCCACACGTTGCCGTCCGCGACCGCGCCGTAGTCGGCGGTGCAGGAGAACGTCGTCGACTTGCCGGGGCCGCCGGGGACGGAGCAGGGCGCGTTGTAGCCGTAGATCTCGCCGGCGTTCCTGTCGCAGACCGTCTCCAGGCCGCCGCCGACGTCGAAGCAGAGGAAGTTGGCGGGGAACGGGCCGGCGACGTCGTCGGCGAAGTCGACCCGCACGGGGACCTTGGCGTCATTGACGAACGCCTTGCCCGACGCCAGCTCGAGCGCGGCCGTCGGCTTCGAGCGATCGATCGTCGTGTACGCACGGCGCCCGAGGAGCGTGCCCATCGAACACGAGTTCGGGCCGTCCGGGAAGAACAGCGAGTCGTTCGGGAACGAGTAGCTGCCCTGCGCGCAGATGCCGTACTGGGCGCCGTGCTGGAGCGTCGCCACGCCGGACCAGTTGGCCCAGCTCGAGCCGGCGTTGCCGTTCTGCTGCTCGACGGTCTCAGTGCGCCTCGAGGCGTTGTTCTCGTAGTAGTCGTAGCGGATGCGATAGGCATCCACGCCCGATGACGCGCCCCACTCGAACCACTGGGTGTTCTGCGTCGAGTTCGTGAAGAGCGGCTCGCCGGTCCCGGCGGGCTGCACCCCAGCCGAAGCCGGCGGCGCCATGAGGGCGGTGCACGCGAGCACGCCGATGAAAAGGATTGCGGTCCGTCGCATGGCCTGCAGGCTGCCAACGGGCCGGTGCCGCGACACTCGTGCCGCCCGGCGAACCGCTCGCGGGTTATTCGCCGGAAATTGGCGGGTTATCCCCCTTAGGGCTTGGGCGCGGCGAGGCTAGCCGCGGTCGCGTCACGTCCCGGACCACGCCTCGTGACCTTCTAGCCGGTGCGGACGATCGCGCGCTAAAGGAGCGCGCCGGCGGGGTCGATGCAGCCCGCACGATGACCGATGCCCGTGGGCGTCCCCGCTGGCCGTACGCCGTCGCCTCGACCGTCCTCCTGCTCGGCTTCACCGCCGTCTGGGCGCTCGCCTGGCTCGTGCACGGGCTCGGCACGTGCGGAGAGGACTCCGACATCAGCGGCGAGGAGTGGGCCCGCCTGTGCGAGGGAGGCGAGATCGGACGGAACCTCGCGATCATCGGCGTGGCGGCGCTCGTGGCGACGATCGGGCTCGGCGCCGTGGCGATCCGCCGGCGCGCCGCACGGCCGGTGCTGGCACTGACGGCGCTCCTGACGCTCGCCGCCCTGGCGAGCTTCAACGCCGACGCGCTCTGAGCGAGCTCGACGAAGACGCGCTCCCAGAGCGGGCGTTAAACAGATCGAGCCGCCCCTCAGGGCGGCTCGGGTGAAGAACCGGCGGCGACCTACTCTCCCAGGCCCGTGAAGGCCAAGTACCATCGGCGCTGTGGGGCTTAACTGCTCTGTTCGGAATGGGAAGAGGTGTTTCCCCCACGCCAAAGCCACCGGAAACTTGTCAAGACCGCGCGCCTCCGCGGGCCTTCAAAACTACACAGCCTGCCAACTACGGGTATCAAAATATCCGTCAAGCCCTCGACCCATTAGTACCGGTCTCCTACGCGCATTACTGCGCTTCCAGATCCGGCCTATCAACCTGGTGGTCTACCAGGGGTCTTACTCTCTCAAGGAGATGGGAGAGCTCATCTCGAGGCCGGCTTCCCGCTTAGATGCCTTCAGCGGTTATCCGATCCGCACGTAGCTAACCTGCGGTGCCCTTGGCAGGACAACAGATACACCAGAGGTGCGTTCATCCCGGTCCTCTCGTACTAGGGACGAATCCTCTCAACTCTCCAACGCCCACGGCAGATAGGGACCGAACTGTCTCACGACGTTCTGAACCCAGCTCGCGTACCGCTTTAATGGGCGAACAGCCCAACCCTTGGGACCTACTTCAGCCCCAGGATGCGACGAGCCGACATCGAGGTGCCAAACCGAGTCGTCGATGTGGACTCTTGGACTCGATAAGCCTGTTATCCCCGGAGTACCTTTTATCCGTTGAGCGACGGCACTTCCACTTGCAACCGCCGGATCACTAAAGCCTGCTTTCGCACCTGCTCGACCTGTCGGTCTCACAGTCAAGCTCCCTTGCTGCTTTTACACTCTGCGCACGGTTTCCAACCGTACTGAGGGAACCTTTGCGCGCCTCCGTTACATTTTAGGAGGCGACCGCCCCAGTCAAACTACCCACCTGGCACTGTTCAGCACCCGGATTCACGGAATGCTGTTAGAAGCACAATACATCAAGGGTGGTATCTCAAGGTTGGCTCCACGCCAGCCGCAGCCGGCGCTTCATAGCCTCCCACCTATCCTGAGCGAGATGCACCGCACTCCAATACCAAGTTGTAGTAAAGGTTCACGGGGTCTTTCCGTCTTGCCGCGGGTACTCGGCATCTTCACCGAGACTGCAATTTCACCGAGCCCCTCGTTGAGACAGCGTTCAAGTCGTTACGCCATTCGTGCAGGTCGGAACTTACCCGACAAGGAATTTCGCTACCTTAGGACGGTTATAGTTACCGCCGCCGTTTACCGGGGCTTAGTTTCAGTGCTTCGAGCCGAAGCCCTAACACCTCCACGTAACCTTCCGGCACCGGGCAGGCGTCAGCCCCTATACGTCGTCTTACGACTTAGCAGAGACCTGTGTTTTTGGTAAACAGTCGCTTGAACCAATTCACTGCGGCCCCCTCGGGCTCCACCGGCAAGCGGCTTCACCCTACTAGGGCGCCCCTTCTCCCGAAGTTACGGGGCGATTTTGCCGAGTTCCTTAACGAGGGTTATCTCGATCACCTTAGTATTCTCTACTTGCCCACCTGTGTCGGTTTTGGTACGGGCACGTGCAACCTCCCTAGAGGCTTTTCTCGGGGGCATGGCGTCTGCGGCTCGCCGGCTTGTAGCCAGCTGCCATCACACCTCAGGTTATGCGGCCTCGGATTTGCCTGAGGCCACCCCTACATGCTTGGCCCAGGACGACCATCGCCTGGGTCCGCTTAGCCTTCCCCGTCCCCCCATCGGTCAAATGGTTGCGACGTGGTACAGGAATATCAACCTGTTGTCCATCGACTACGCCTTTCGGCCTCGCCTTAGGTCCCGACTAACCCTGAGCAGACGAACTTTACTCAGGAATCCTTGGGCAATCGGCGGAGGGGATTCTCACCCCTCTTTCGTTACTCATGCCGGCATTCTCACTTCCCAGGGCTCCACGGCTGGTTTCCACCGCCGCTTCACTGCCATGGGAACGCTCTCCTACCGCGCGTCTTGCGACGCACCCGCAGCTTCGGAGGCTAGCTTGAGCCCCGTTACATTATCCGCGCCCGAACACTTGACCAGTGAGCTGTTACGCACTCTTTCAAGGATGGCTGCCTCTAAGCCAACCTCCTGGTTGTCTGTGCACTCGGACATCGTTTGCCACTTAGCTAGCACTTAGGGTCCTTAGCTGGCGGTCTGGGCTGTTTCCCTTTTGACGCTGAAGTTTATCCCCCAGCAACTGACTCCCGGAGTAGCCGAAACGGTCTTCGGAGTTTGCCTGAGTTCGGTAAGCTGGTAGGCCCCCTAGCCCAAACAGTGCTCTACGGCCGCATCGGAATTGATCCGAGGCTATACCTAAATATATTTCGGAGAGAACCAGATATCTCTGAGCTTGATTAGCCTTTCACTCCGATCCACAGGTCATCCGCCCAGTTTTTAACCTAGGTCGGTTCGGTCCTCCACGGGGTCTTACCCCCGCTTCAACCTGCCCATGGATAGCTCGCTCAGTTTCGGGTCTACCGCCTACGACTGAATCGCCCTATTCGGACTCGCTTTCGCTACGCCTTCGCTCATCGCTTAAGCTCGCCGCAGACGAGTAACTCGCCGGCTCGTTATGCAAAAAGCACGCCGTCACAGCACGAAGCTGCTCCGACCGCTTGTAGGCACGCGGTTTCAGGTACTATTTCACTCCCCTTCCGGGGTACTTTTCACCTTTCCCTCACGGTACTAGTCCGCTATCGGTCACCAGGGAGTACTTAGCCTTGGAGGGTGGTCCCCCCAGATTCAGTCCGCGTTTCACGGGAGCGGACCTACTCAGGAACGCCATCGGGAGGCCGGTCGGTTTCGTCTACGGGACGATTGCCCTCTGTGGTGCGCGGTTCCACGCGCTTCAACTACCGATCGGCTTGGTAACTCCCGCCGGGCCGGTCACGACCCGGGCAGGCGCCCTACAACCCCTCGCACGCAACGCGTGACCGCTTACACGTACGAGGTTTGGGCTATTCCCCTTTCGCTCGCCACTACTCGGGGAGTCTCGGTTGATTTCCTTTCCTCCGGGTACTGAGATGTTTCAGTTCCCCGGCTTGCCCCCGCCTGCCTATGTATTCAGCAAGCGGTAACGCCGTATTACCAGCGCTGGGTTTCCCCATTCGGGAATCCGCGGTTCAATGGCTATTCAGCGCCTACCCGCGGCTTATCGCAGCCGTTCACGCCCTTCATCGACTCCTGGTGCCAAGGCATCCACCATGTGCCCTTCCTATCTTGACGGTGATCACGCACACGACTTCCGGCCCCGGAAAGGAGCCCTTCAGCCGAGCACGCGGTGATACCCGTTTGTTGGCAATGCTGTGCAGTTTTCAAGGTCCGCGAAGAGGCGCACGCCGGGTCTCGGCGCTCGGTCTCTCAAAACTCAACAGCATGCGGCGCTCGAGCAGAGCTCGGGCGCCGCCAGGTCCGGTCGACGTTTCGGTAGCCGCTCCGATCGCCGGCGCGAAGGCCGGTCGACCGTTTGAGCTGCGCCGGCGCGGTATGCGCCGGCCGCTGAGCGACCGCTCCAATCCTGGAGCTTCCCTAGAAAGGAGGTGATCCAGCCGCACCTTCCGGTACGGCTACCTTGTTACGACTTCACCCCAGTCACGAGCCCCACCTTCGACGGCTCCCTCCCAAAGGGTTAGGCCACCGGCTTCGGGTGTTGCTTGCTTCCGTGGTGTGACGGGCGGTGTGTACAAGGCCCGGGAACGTATTCACCGCGGCAATGCTGATCCGCGATTACTAGCAACTCCGCCTTCATGCAGGCGAGTTTCAGCCTGCAATCCGAACCGAGACGCGCTTTGAGGGATTCGCTCCACCTCACGGTATCGCAGCCCTCTGTACGCGCCAATGTAGCACGTGTGTAGCCCTGGACATAAGGGGCATGATGACTTGACGTCATCCCCACCTTCCTCCGGTTTGTCACCGGCAGTCTCGCATGAGTCCCCAACTAAATGCTGGCAACATGCGACGGGGGTTGCGCTCGTTGCGGGACTTAACCCAACATCTCACGACACGAGCTGACGACAGCCATGCACCACCTGTGAAGGTCCAGCCGAACTGACCCCGTGTTTCCACGGGTATGACCTACATGTCAAGCCCAGGTAAGGTTCTTCGCGTTGCGTCGAATTAAACCACATGCTCCGCTGCTTGTGCGGGCCCCCGTCAATTCCTTTGAGTTTTAGCCTTGCGGCCGTACTCCCCAGGCGGGGCACTTAATGCGTTAGCTTCGGCACGGAGGGAGTCGACACCCCCCACACCTAGTGCCCATCGTTTACAGCGTGGACTACCAGGGTATCTAATCCTGTTTGCTCCCCACGCTTTCGCGTCTCAGCGTCAGTGACGTCCCAGCGAGCTGCCTTCGCAATTGGTGTTCCTCCTGATATCTGCGCATTTCACCGCTACACCAGGAATTCCACTCGCCTCTTCCGTACTCTAGCCCGACAGTATCCACCGGCATTCGAGGGTTGAGCCCCCGACTTTCACAGCGGACTTACCGGGCCGCCTACACGCGCTTTACGCCCAATGATTCCGGACAACGCTAGCCCCCTACGTATTACCGCGGCTGCTGGCACGTAGTTAGCCGGGGCTTCTTGTGAAGGTACCGTCACTCCACGCGGCTGTTAACCGCGGAAGCTTCGTCCCAACTGAAAGGGGTTTACAACCCGAAGGCCTTCTTCCCCCACGCGGCGTTGCTGCGTCACGCTTTCGCGCATTGCGCAAGATTCCCCACTGCTGCCTCCCGTAGGAGTCTGGGCCGTGTCTCAGTCCCAGTGTGGCTGATCGTCCTCTCAGACCAGCTACGCATCGTCGCCTTGGTAGGCCGTTACCCCACCAACAAGCTAATGCGCCGCGGGCCCGTCCCGGTGCGAAGGCCGAAGCTATCTTTCCTGTTCTCCCTCATGAGAGTCCAGTACATCCGGTATTAGCCCGAGTTTCCTCGGGTTGTCCCGGTCACCGGGGTGGGTTACCCACGTGTTACTCACCCGTTCGCGGCTCTGCCCCAGGCCGAAGCCTGGTTCGTCGCTCCACTTGCATGTGTTAAGCACGCCGCCAGCGTTCGTCCTGAGCCAGGATCAAACTCTCCGTGAAGAACTACTCACACAGAGTTGTCGTGCATCTCTCGAGGGCGCCGGCCGTACACGAGGCCGTCGCCGGATGCGATCGACGAGGTACTTCTTGATTCTTGGTGCCGTCCGGCGCTTACATAGCGCCGTCGGCGTTGACGAACCTGGACGCACAGATCATTGGCTCTGGCGCGAGGCCAGGGCCGATCGGTGCGCATGCTGTTGAGTTTTCAAAGACCGCCGCGCCTCTGGCGGAGGGGATTCCTCCGCGCCAGCGCACCCAGGACTCGTCCCAGGCGGGCCTTGGAGTGTAGCGCGCCCGGAGGAGCCGTGTTCAAGACGCGACCCCCGGGTTCCTTCTCCAGAGCGGCGCAGAACTGTAGCAGGGCTCGCCGGCCCGGCTGCGGCCGGGAGCGAACGCGCGAGACGCGCGGTCCTGCAGGCCCTACGAGCGGGGCGGGGCTTGGCGCAAAACCCGCGTTTTGCAGGCCCTACGAGAGGACCTGGACGTGGACCTCGCGCCGCCTCGGGCGGGTGTCGAAGTCGATCAGCACGAGCTGCTGCCAGGTTCCGAGGACGAGCCGTCCCCCGACCAGCGGGACGGTCTCGGACGGCCCCACGAGCGACGCGCGCAGGTGCGCGTGCGCGTTGTCGTCGGCGTTCATGACGTTGTGGGCGTACTCGCCGGCGCGCGGGACGAGCCGCTCGAGCGTCTCCTGCAGGTCCCGCACCCCGCCCGGCTCGTGCTCCATCGTCGTCACGGCGGCCGTCGAGCCGGTGACGAAGACGCTCACGACCCCGTGCGTGACCTCGCTCTGGCGCACGACGGCGAGGACGCCCTCGGTGAGGTCGACGATCTGGCCGTCGCCGTCGGTCTCCAGGCGGAGAAGACCGGTGTGAACGGTCACGTTGCGGGGCGTCGACGGGCGTGGACGGTCACGCGACCCGCAGCCGCCGGAAGCGGCGCTTGCCAACCTGGAGCACGCGCCCGTCGAGCTCGCCGGCCGGCAGGTCGAGCTCGGAGACCGTCTCCCCGTCGAGCTTGACGCCGCCGCCGGCGATCGTCCGCCGGGCCTCGGAGCGCGAGCCGCCGAACAGGTCGGCGATCAGCTCCGGCAGGTGGACGGCGCCGTTGGCCGAGATCACGGCCTCCTCGATCTCCTCGGGCAGCTCGCGCGAGACGAACACGCGGTCGAACACCGCCTCCGCCTCGCTCCCAGCCTCCGGCCCGTGGAACCGCTCGACGATCGAGCGGGCCAGCTCGCGCTTGGCGTCGCGCGGCGAGACGTCCGCGGGCACCCCGCGCCCCAGCAGCAGGTCGTACCACTGCGGCAGCACCGCGTCCGGCACCGACATCGTCTTGCCGTACATCTCGTCCGGCGGCTCGGTGATCCCGACGTGGTTGCCGAACGACTTCGACATCTTCTGCACGCCGTCGGTGCCCGGCAGCAGCGGCATGGTGAGCACGGCCTGCGGCGGCTGCCCGTAGGCCGTCTGGATCGCCCGCCCCATGAGCAGGTTGAAGGTCTGGTCGGTGCCGCCCATCTCGAGGTCGGAGCGCACGGCGACCGAGTCGTACCCCTGCAGCACGGGATACAGGAGCTCGAGCAGCGAGATCGGCTCGTTCGCCGCCCAGCGCTTGGCGAAGTCGTCGCGCTCGAGCAGCTGGGCGACGGTCGGCACGCGGGCGAGCCGGAACAGGTCCTCGGCCGGCATGTCGAGCCATTCGCTGTTGTGGCGCAGCTCGAACCGCTCGTCGGTGCTCAGGACCTTGCCCGCCTGGTCCACGTACGTGCGCGCGTGCGCGTCGATCTCCTCGCCGGACAGGATCGGGCGGGTGGCCGAGCGGCCGCTCGGGTCGCCGACGCGGGCCGTGTAGTCGCCGACGATGAGGACCACGGTGTGGCCGGCGTCCTGGAACTCGCGCAGCTTCTGGAGCACGACCGTGTGGCCGAGATGAAGGTCGCTGGCGGTCGGATCGAGCCCGAGCTTGACGCGCAGGGGCCGGTCCGCCCCCAGGCGCGCCTCGAGCGCGCCGGCGGGGAGCGATTCGACCGCGTTGCGGCTCAGGTGGGCCGCCGCCGAGGCGGGATCGTGCATCCGGGCCAATGCTAGCCTCCCCGCGGGGCTGGTCACCCGCGCCGACGCACGTGCGGGAGGCCTTCGGGCGTGGAAAGCTCGGGGCGGGTCCCCACCCACCGTATGAGCGATCGCGAGCGCACAGCCGAACCGTCTGCGGGCCCGTCCGACGAGGCCGGGAGCGGCGTGACAGGCCCGTCCGAGGGGGCCGGGAACGGGGCCACCGTCGTCGCGCTCCGCCCGCACGCCAAGCGCAAGGACCGCAAGCCCAAGCCGCCGCGCCGCCACGTCCGGATCCGCAAGCTGCGGCTGTTCGCGCTGCTCCTCGGGCTCGGCATCCTGGCCGCCGTCTCGACGGTCTTCGGGATGATGATGGCCGTCGCCTCCGACCTCCCGCGCCTCGACCCGCAGGCGAGCCGCAACTCGGTCATCTACGACGTCAACGGCCAGCGGATCGGGCTGCTCAGCGGCAGCGAGAAGCGCATCTTCCTGCGCGAGGACGAGATCGCGCCGGTGATGAAGCACGCGATCATCGCGATCGAGGACCGGCGCTTCTACACCAACGACGGCGTCGACCTGCGCGGCATCGGGCGCGCGCTGTACCAGGACGTCGTCCAGCAGCGGGTCGTCCAGGGCGGTTCGACGATCACGCAGCAGTACGTCAAGAACGCGCTCGCCGCCCAGAACGAGCGGACGGTCTTCCAGAAGCTGCGCGAGGCCGCCCTGGCCTACCACCTCACGCGCAAGTACTCCAAGGAGCGGATCCTCCGCGACTATCTGAACACGATCTACTTCGGCAACGGCGCCTACGGGATCGAGGCCGCGGCGCGGACGTACTTCCAGCCCAACCACCCGGGCTGCGACGAGCGCGGCCACCCGCGGTGCGCCTCGCAGCTCGAGCCGCACGAGGCGGCGCTGCTGGCCGGCATGGTGGCGTCGCCCAACGCCTACGACCCGATCGCCAACCCGGACGCCGCCCGCCAGCGCCGCGACCTCGTCCTGCGCTACATGCGCGACCAGGACTTCCTGCTGCCGGAGCAGTACCAGGACGCGATCCGGCACGAGCTGCCCGTCCGCGGCGACCTCCAGCCGCCCGAGGAGGACACCGAGCACCCGTACTTCACCTCCTGGGTCAAGCAGCAGGTGGTGGACCAGCTCGGCGGCGGCCAGGAGGGCGCGCGCAAGGCCTTCGAGGGCGGCCTGCGCGTCCGCACCACGATCGACGGCAAGCTCCAGGAGGCGGCCGAGCAGGCGGTCAACGCGTGGCTGCCGAACCCCGACGGCCCGCGCGCGGCCGTCGTGGTGCTCGACAACCGCAACGCGCAGGTGCGGGCGATGGTCGGCGGCGACGAGTACAGCGAGCTCCCGTTCAACCTCGCCACCAACGGCCAGCGGCAGCCGGGCTCGGCGATCAAGCCGTTCATCCTCGCCGAGGCGCTGCGCCAGGGCATCTCGGCCAACAGCACGTGGGTCTCACGGAAGATGGAGTTCGACGTCCCGAAGTCGAAGGAGATCTTCACCGTCAACAACTATGAGGGCGCGTACTCCGGCATCACGACGCTCGCGCGCGCGACGACCTTCTCCGACAACTCGGTGTTCGCCCAGGTCGGCATCAAGATCGGGACGCGCAAGATCGCGCGGCTCGCCGAGCGCATGGGCATCCGCACCAAGGTCTCGACGAACTGGGCGATGACGCTCGGCGGCCTGCGCGAGGGCGTCACCCCGCTCGACATGGCGCACGCGTACCAGACGCTCGCCAGCGACGGCGACCTCGTGTACGGGACGCTCAGCCCGGGCGCCGACAACCCGCGCGCCGAGCGAGCGCCCGGGCCCGTGGGCATCCGCCGCATCGAGGAGATGCGCGGCGGCGAGTGGGAGCCGGTGACGGTCAAGAGCGGCGAGCCGGGACTCAACAAGACGGAGCGGCGCAACGTGCTCGAGCAGAACGTCGCCGAGCAGGTGCAGTCGCTGCTCCACAACGTCGTCATGGTCGGCACCGGCACGCGGGCGCAGGTCGGCGACGTCCCGATCTCCGGCAAGACCGGCACCACCGAGGGCTACGGCGACGCGTGGTTCGTGGGCTGGACGCCGGAGTACACGATCGCGGTCTGGGTCGGCTACCCCAACGAGTTCAAGTCGATGGAGACCGAGTTCAACGGCGAGCCGGTCGCGGGCGGCACCTTCCCGGCCGGCATCTTCAAGACCTTCGTGGAGTCGGCGCTGCGGATCTACCCGCCCGAGGAGGACGAGGAGGAGGAGACCGACTCCCTCACCCCGACCGAGCCGGCGCCCGAGACCGCGCCCGCCCCGGAGGCGACGGCCGCGCCGGAGACGGCGCCCGCGCCCGAGCCGGCGCCCGAGGAGCCGGCCCCCGCGCCCGCCGAGCCGGCGCCGGCGCCGGAAGAGGCCGCGCCGCAGGGCGGCGGCGAGGCCGCACCACCGCCTACGCCTTAGCGGGACGAACTTCGGCTGGGTAGGGCGGCGAGGGAGCCGGCGGCGCTGGCGCGTGGCGCTTTGACGTCGCATATCGACGTCAAGGCGCCACGGACCACCGGAGCGGTCGGCTCCCCAGCCTCCTTACCCAGACGTAGTTGACGTTGGCCAGGGGCGAGACACGCTCCGGTTCCCCGCCACCGCGAACCGCCACGGCAGCTCGGCCGCCTTCGTGATGCCGATCCGCGGGCCGACCGCGACGTCAAGACGAGACCACCCCGGCGGCGGCGCCTCGATGACCACCGGCCCCGCCGCCAGGTCGCAGCCGTTGTCCTCGAGCGTGATCCCCAAGGCCTGCGTCAGCTTGCCCGGCCCCGAGCAGAGGTCGTCGACGCCTCGCCGCGCGCGCATGATCTCGACACCCTCCAGCGGCTCCAGAGCACGGATCAACACGGCGGCGCCCACGTCCTCCGGCTCGCAGACCGCGTTCAGCAGCGCGTGGATCCCGTACGAGCGGTACACGTACGCCCGGCCGGGCGGGCCGAACAGGGTCGAGGTTCGCGCCGTCACGCCGACGTACGCGTGGCAGGCCGGCTCGGACATGTGGTACGCCTCGGTCTCGACGATCACCCCGGCCGTCTCGCCGTGCCGGACGACGCAACCCAACATCGCCCGCGCGACTTCCACCACCGGACGGTCGTAGAACGTGTGGGCGAGCGTCAAGCCGGCTGGTCTTCGAGCTCGGCGCGGGCGTGCGCGAGCTGCTCGCGGACGCGGTCGAGCGCCGTGCCGCCCTCGGAGACCTTCGACTCGAGCCAGGCGCGCGAGGACAGGAGCTCGTAGTACTCGTCGTCCAGCTCCTCGGAGTGCCGCGTCAGCTCCTCGCGGGTGAGCTGCGACAGCGTCCGCCCGGAACCGACCGCCTCGCGCACGAGCCCGGCGACGATCCCGTGCGACTGCCGGAACGGCACGCCGCGCCGCACCAGCATGTCGGCCACGTCGACGGCGGCGATCATCTCGTCCGCCGAGGCCGCGGCCATCCGCTCGCGCCGGAACGAGATCGACGACAGCATCCCGGTCGCCGCCTGCAGGCACAGGTCGAGCGTGTCGGCGGCGTCGAACAGGTGCTCCTTGTCCTCCTGCATGTCCTTGTTGTAGGTCAGCGGCAGCCCGTGCATCACCCCGTGCAGCGCGGCGAGATGCGCCACGACCCGCGGCGCCTTCGCCCGCAGCAGCTCGGCCGCGTCGGGGTTCTTCTTCTGCGGCATGATCGAGGAGCCCGACGCCCACGCGTCGGACACCTCGCAGAACCCGAACTCCTCGCTCGACCACAGCACGATCTCGGCGCCGAGCCGCGAGAGATGGGTCGCGCAGGTGGCGGCCGCGGCGAGGTAGTCGAGCACGAAGTCGCGGTTCGAGACCGCGTCGATCGAGTTCGCCG
The DNA here is from genome assembly GCA_963844405.1 of uncultured Solirubrobacteraceae bacterium. Taxonomy (GTDB): domain Bacteria; phylum Actinomycetota; class Thermoleophilia; order Solirubrobacterales; family Solirubrobacteraceae; genus DASSUW01. The sequence continues at coordinate 445,807 of CAWJNZ010000004.1, forward strand.
CCACGCCGGCGAACCCCAGCTCGCGCGCGACCAGCCCGCGGTCGGTGTCGAAGTTCACGCCGGCGAGCGCGCCCGCCCCCAGCGGTAGGTCCGAGGTGGACCCGAGCACGTGCTCGAAGCGCTGGGCATCGCGCCGGAACATCCAGAAGTAGGCGAGCAGGTGGTGCGCGAGGTAGACCGGCTGGGCGCGCTGGAGGTGCGTGTAGCCGGGCATCGGCCAGTCGAGGTGGCGGTCGGCGAGCTGCACGAGCGCGCTCTGGAGCGCCTGCAGCCGCTCGATCGTCACGAGCGCGTGCGCACGCGTGAACATCGCCACGTCGGTCGCCACCTGGTCGTTGCGCGACCGCGCGGTGTGGAGCTTGCCGCCGACCGGCCCGGCGATCTCGGTCAGCCGCCGCTCGATCGCCATGTGGATGTCCTCGTCGTCCTCGCGGAACGGGAACTCGCCGGAGTCGAGCTCCTGCTCGACGCGATCGAGCCCGTTCAGCAGGGCGTCGCGATCCGCCGCCGAGACGATCCCGGCCGAGGCCAGCATCGTGGCGTGGGCCCGCGACTGCTCGATGTCGTACGGCCCCAGGCGCCAGTCGAACCCGATCGAGGCGTTGAGCTGCTGGAAGACCGGGTCCTGCGGGGTGCTGAAGCGCGACATGCGCGAGCATGATGACTCAGATGTCCTTCGTGGTCCGCCCAGCCACCCCCGCGGACCCCGCCGACGGACTGCTCTACGCGTCGGCCAAGCCCTACTACGACGCCTACGCCGGCTCCGAGGCCCGCGCGCGGGCGCTGCTCGCCGCCGTCTACGGCCGCACCGGCCACGCGGCCAGCTACGAGGTCTGCTCGCTGGTCGAGCTCGAGGGCGACGTGGCCGGCGTCGCCGCCTGGTTCCCGGTCGACGAGGGCGACAGCCGCGCGCGCCGCTTCGTCGCGCTCACGGCGCCGCGCGTGCCGCCGTGGCACTGGCCGGCGCTGCTGCGCCACCTGCGGGCCGCCGGCCTCGTCTCCCCCAGTCCGCCGCAGCGGACGCTCTACATCGACGCCCTCGCCGTGACCCCGGAGTTCCGCCGCCGCGGCGTCGCCCGCGCGCTGCTGGCGGAGGCCGAGCAGGTCGCGCGCACGGCCGGCCTGACCGGCGTGGCGCTCGACACCGGGCTCCACAACGCCCCGGCCCGCGCGCTCTACGAGGAGACCGGCTACCGGCAGCGGGAGGTCCGCCGCGCCCCCAGCCCGAGCGTGGCGGCCGCCATCGGCGGACCGGGCTTCGTCGGCTACTTCAAACCACTGTGAGGAGCGCCTCGGCCACCTGCGCGACCTGCCCCTCGGTCATGGCCGGGAAGAACGGCAGGGCGACGGAGCGAGCGGCGACGTCCTCGCAGACCGGGAACTCGCCCTCGCTGTGCCCGAACTGCTCGCGGTAGTACGACATCAGGTGGATGGCCGGCAGGTACGGCTTGGAGGAGACGCCGCGCTCGCGCAGCTGCCCGATCACGCGGTCACGCTCGCGCGGGACCTGGACCACGAACACGAACCAGCCGCGCACGTCGCCGCCGGCGTCCTCGCACGGCAGGCCGAGCTCCGAGCCCGCCAGCGCCTCGCGGTACCAGCCCGCCACGCGAGCGCGGTCGGCGAGCATCCCGTCGAGCCGCTCGAGCTGGGCGAGCCCCAGCGCGCACGCCAGATCGGTCAGCCGGTAGTTGAAGCCGAGCCGGTCGTGGTCGAGCCACCCCATGTCGGGCGCGCGGCCCTGGTTGCGCTCTGAGTCCACGCGCTCCTTGTGCTCCGCCGAGCCCATCGTGAGCATGCCGCCCTCGCCGGTGGTGAGCTGCTTGTTGGCGTAGAAGCCGAACGCGGCCGGGTGGCCGCGGCCACCCACCGCCACCCCGTCCGCGTGCACGGCGCCGAGCGCCTCGCAGGCGTCCTCGACGATCGGCAGCCCGTGCCCCTCCAGCGCCGGCAGGTCGGCCGGATAGCCGAAGATGTGCACCGGCAGCAGCGCCCGCGTGCGGCCGGTGATGGCGGCCGCCGCCGCTTCCGGGTCGAGGTTCAGCGTCACCGGGTCGATGTCGGCGAACACCGGCCGCGCGCGCTCGTAGACGATCGCGTTGGCCGAGGCGACGAACGAGAACGGCGAGGTGACGACCTCGTCTCCCGGCTGCACGCCCACCGCCCGCAGCCCCAGGTGCAGGGCGGCGGTCCCGGACGAGACGGCGCTCGCGTGCCGCGCGCCGATCCGCTCCGCGAAGGCGGCCTCGAACCGCGGCACCCGCGGCCCGAGCGACAGGTGGCCGGAGCGCAGGACCTCGATGACGGCCCGCTCCTCCTCCTCGCCGAGGACGGGCTGCGCGAGCGGGATCACGCCTGCGGCGCGCGCGAGCGGACCATGCCGGCCTCGAGCGAGTCGACCAGCGCGTCCCAGCTCGCCTCGATCACGTTCTCGTGGACGCCGATCGCGCCCCACGTGTCGGTGCCGTCGGTGGCGTCGAGCAGCACGCGGGTGGTGGCGCCCGTCGCCTTCCACTCGTCGAGGATGCGGACCTTGTAGTTGACGAGCTTGATGTCGCGCAGGTGGGGGAACCGCTCGCCGATCGCGGCCCGCAGAGCCGCGTCCAGGGCGTTGACCGGGCCGTTGCCCTCCGCGACCCGAACGTACCGCTGCCCGTCGACCCAGATTTTGATCGTCGCCTCGGTCTGCACCCGCCCGTCCTCGCGCTTCTCCGAGATCACGCGCCAGGACTCGAGCCGGAACAGCGGCTCGTAGTCGCCGGTCTCGCGCCGGATCAGCAGGTCGAACGAGCCGTCGGCGGCCTCGAACTGGAAGCCGCGGTGCTCGAGCTCCTTCACGCGCTCGACCACCCGCGTGGCCGTCGCGTCGTCGAGCGAGCCGCCGGCGTGCGCGATCACCGTGCCCTTGCCGCTCAGCTCGGACACCAGCACCTCGCGGCTGTTGCCGACCGCCGCCGGGTCGATGTGCTCGAAGGTCGCCGGGTCGGCGTTCACGCCCGCCACGTGCATGCCGCCCTTGTGGGCGAAGGCGTTCTTGCCGACGTACGGCTGGTTGGCGTCCGGCGTGAGGTTCAGCAGCTCGTCGAGGTAGTGGGCCGCCTCGGTCCACCCGTCGAGCGAGGGCAGGCAGTCGTAGCCGAGCTTGAGCTGGAGCGAGGGAACGATGCTCGTCAGGTTCGCGTTGCCGCAGCGCTCGCCGTAGCCGTTGAAGGTGCCCTGGACGAGCACCGCTCCTTCCGCGACCGCCGCGAGCGAGTTGGCGACGCCGCACTCGGCGTCGTTGTGGGTGTGGATGCCGAGCGGCGTGTCCACCGCCGCGCGCACCTCGCGCACCGCGGCGGCGATGTCCGCGGGCAGCGACGCGCCGTTCGTGTCGCACAGCGTGAGGTTCTCGGCGCCGCCCGCGGCGGCGGCCTTCAGGCAGGCGACGGCGTAGTCGCGGTCGTCGCGCCAGCCGTCGAAGAAGTGCTCGGCGTCGTAGATCACGCGCTTGCCCTGCGCGACCAGGAAGGCGACCGACTCCTCGATCATCGCGAGGTTCTCGTCGCGCCCGACCTTGACGACCTTCTCGAGGTGCAGGCTCCAGGTCTTGCCCACCAGCGTGCAGACCGGCGCGAACGAGGAGGCCAGCACGCGCAGCGCCGCGTCCTGCTCGGCGGGCACGTCGCGCCGCCGGGTCATGCCGAAGGCGCACACGTCGGCCCGCAGGCCCTCGTGCTCGAGCCGCGCGAACAGCTCGGCCTCCTTCGGGTTCGACGCCGGGAAGCCGGCCTCGATGAACGGGATGCCGAGGTCGTCGAGCACGTGCGCCACGCGCACCTTCTCCTCGACGGAGAGCGACATGCCGTGGCCCTGCATGCCGTCGCGCAGGGTGGTGTCGTAGACGTGGATGCGGGTCACGGAGCGGATGCCGGCTGGGGCACGACGTCCAGCCAGTCGGCGTAGCGATCCGAGCGCCCGTGCAGCGCGTCCTCGAAGACCTCCTGGACCGCGCGCGTGACCGGCCCCGGCTCGCCGCTGCCGACCGCCTGGTCGTCGATCTCGCGGATCGGCGTCAGCTCGGCGGCGGTGCCGGTCATGAAGATCTCGTCGCACGTGTACAGCTCGCCGCGCGCGACGTCGCGCTCGACGACCTCGTAGCCGAGGTCCTGCGCTATCTGGATCGCCGAGAGCCGGTTGATGCCGCCGAGGATCGAGGAGTTGAAGCCGGGCGTGGCGATCACGCCGTCCTTGATGAGGAACAGGTTCTCGCCGGTGCCCTCGCAGACGAAGCCGCGCTGATCGAGCAGGATGCCCTCCTCGTAGCCGGCCTTCTCCGCCTCGATCTTGGCCAGCACGGAGTTGAGGTACTGCCCGTTGGCCTTGGCCAGCGGGATCAGCGCGTCCTGGCCGATCTTGCGCCAGGAGACGACCTTGCCGGTCACGCCGCGCTGCTTGCCCTCCTCGCCGAGGTAGGCGCCCCACTCCCAGACGGCGATGAAGACGTCGACCGGGCAGTCGAGCGGGTACAGCCCCATCGGGCCGGCGCCGCGGTAGACGACGGGCCGGATGTAGCAGGACTTCAGGCCGTTGCGGGAGATCGTCTCGAGCGTCGCCTCGCGGATCTGCTCCTTCGTGAACGGGACTTCCATGTAGTACATCTGGGCCGACTTGAAGAGCCGGTCGATGTGGTCCTGGTGGCGGAAGACCGCCGTCCCGCGCGCCGTCTCGTAGGCGCGCACGCCCTCGAACACGCCGGTGCCGTAGTGCAGTGCGTGCGTCAGCACGTGGACCTTGGCGTCCTCCCAGGCGACGAACTCGCCGTTCATCCAGATGAGGTCCGCTTGGTTCACGTGAGCTCCTTCAGCACCGCGCGCGTCGCTTCGGCGGTCGTCGCCTTCCCGCCCAGGTCGCCGGTTCGCAGGCCGGCGTCGAGGGCCCGATCCACGGCCGATTCTACCCTCGCCGCGTCCTCCTCCCGGGACAGTCCGTGCCGCAGCATGAGCGCCGCGGAGAGGAACATGGCGAGCGGGTTGGCGACGCCCTGGCCGGCGATGTCGGGCGCCGAGCCGTGGACGGGCTCGAAGACGCCGGGGGTGGGTGGGGACGGTCTCCCGAGTGAGGCGCTCGGGAGCAGCCCGATCGAGCCGGTCAGCATGGCCGCCTCGTCGCTGAGGATGTCGCCGAACATGTTCTCGGTGAGGATCACGTCGAAGTGCCGCGGGGCGGCGATCAGCTGCATGGCCGCGTTGTCGACGAGCACGTGCTCGAGCTCGACGTTGGGGAACTCGGCGCTGTGCACGCGCGTGACGACCTCGCGCCACAGCCGGCTCGTCTCGAGCACGTTCGCCTTGTCGACGCTCGACACCCGCGAGCGCGCCGCCTGGAACGCCGTGCGGGCGATCCGCTCGATCTCGGCCTCCGTGTACGCGCAGACGTCGTGGGCGCGGCCGTCGGAGCGCCCCTTGTCGCCGAAGTAGATGCCCCCTGTGAGCTCGCGCACGACCAGCAGGTCGGTCCGCTCGATCACCTCGCGGCGCAGCGGGCTGGCGTCGTAGAGCGCCGGCAGCGGCCGCACCGGCCGCAGGTTGGCGTACAGGCCCAGCCCCGCCCGTAGGCCGAGCAGCCCTTGCTCGGGCCGCGGCTTGTCGGGATCGGTGGTGTCCCACTTCGGGCCGCCGACCGCCGCCAGCAGCACGGCGTCGGCCCGCCTGCAGGCCTCCAGCGTCTCGTCGGGCAGCGCCGTGCCGGTGGCGTCGATGGCGGCGCCGCCCATCAGGCGCTCTTCGTATTCCAGGTCGGGGGCGACCTCGTGCAGCAGCTCGAGCGCGGCCGCGAGGACCTCGGGGCCGATGCCGTCGCCGGGGAGCGTCACGATCTTCATGGCGCCGATCACGCTATCCGGTTAGGTTCGCTCCATGCCCCAACCCAAGCGCCGTGCGAAGCGCCGGCCCAAGCGGGTCAAGCGCGTCCTCAATGTCGTACCGTCGCGCGAGACCGAGCGCGACTTCAGGTTCGAGCACGCCGACGCCGCCCGGCTCGTCGGCGCCGCCGCCACGGTCCCGAAGGCCAAGGACCTGCGCGAGACATGGTGGAAGGTCGGCGACCAGGGCACGACCGGCTCGTGCGTCGGCTGGGCCACCGCCGACTCGCTCCTGCGCTGGCACTTCGTCAAGGCCGGGAAGATCAAGAGCACCGAGACGATGTCCAAGCGCTTCATCTGGATGGCGTCGAAGGAGACCGACGAGTTCGCCGGTACGCCGACGAGCTTCATCGAGGACGCCGGCACGAGCCTGAAGGCGGCGCTCGACATCACGCGCCGCTACGGCTCGGTCAAGGAGACCGTGCTGCCGTTCAGCGGCGGGCTCTACCCCGGACGGCCGGAGACGTTCTACGCGCTCGCCGCCCAGCTGAAGATCCAGGCCTATTTCAACCTCTCTCTCAACCGCGGCGGGTCGTTCGACGCGTGGCGGCGCTGGCTCGCCACCAAGGGCCCGATCCTCACGCGGCTCGACATCGAGTCGACGTGGGACGACTGCGGCGAGGTCAACGGCAACCTCGACGAGTACGACGCGCGGTCGCGCCGCGGCGGCCACGCCATCTCGCTCGTCGGCTACACCCAGGACCGCTTCATCGTCCGCAACAGCTGGGGCGCCGGGTGGGGCGACAAGGGCTTCGCCTACGCCTCGCTCGCCTACGCCCAGGACGCGTTCACGGAGGCGTACGGGATATCGGTCTGAGCTAGCGGAGCTCGACGACCATCTCGGTCGCCCACGACACGGCGTCGTAGTACGCCTGGCCGAAGCCGGCGAGGTCCTGGCCGGCGGCGACGGCGGCGAAGTTGCCGCGCTCGTAGGCGAGCGCGGCGGCGAGGATGCGACCCTCGGGGCCTTCGTGGTGGAGCAGCGCGCGGACGAGCCGGTCGTCGAACGGCAGGCCGTCGAGCAGCTGCGGCAGCGGCGTGTGGAGGAGCGCGTCGGCGATCGAGAACAGGCCGACGGTGAAGCCGCGGTCGTCCTCGGCGGCCGGGTCGGCGGCGGCGAGGTTCTCGCACAGGCGCGCGCGCACGAGCGCGGTGACCAGCAGCTCGTGCGGCTGGCCGTGGCGGCCGGCCAGCATCAGCAGCATCGTCCAGCGGCGCACGGTGCGGCCGCCGAGCAGCGACAGCGCGTGGCGGATCGAGCGGACGCGGCTGCGCGGCGCGACGTGGGCGGAGTTGGCCAGCCGCAGGAGCTTGTGCGAGAGCCCCGCGTCGTGGCTGATCATCTCCTCGAGCGCGTCGAAGTCCTCGTCGGCGGTCTCGAGCAGCTTGGCCAGCGCGTCGAGCCGGAAGGTGGGCGCCGAGCGCTCGGCCATCACGGCCGGGCGCGCGAAGAAGTAGCCCTGGAAGCCGTCGATCCCGAGCTGGCGGCAGTAGTCGAGCTGCTCGCGGGTCTCGACCTTCTCGGCGATGACCTGCAGGTCCCAGTCGCGCAGGCGGCGCACGTGCTGGGCGAGCTCCTCGGGCGAGAGCGCCTGCACGTTGAGCTTGGCGATCTTGGCCAGCCGCAGGAGCGGCTCGTACTCGTGGCGGTAGCTGAAGTTGTCGAGCGCGAGCGTGAAGCCGACCGTGACGAGCTCCCCGAGCACGTCCATCAGGTCGGCGTCCATGACCTGGTCCTCGACGAGCTCGAGCACGACGCGATCGGCGGGCAGCGGCAGCGGCCGGAAGGAGAGCAGGAACTCGCGGTTGACGTTGATGAAGGCGCGCTGGTCGCCGACGAGCCGCTCGAGCCCGACGTCGGTCAGCGCGGCCACCAGCACCGTGGCGGTCGCCTTGCTCGGGTGCAGCGGGAGGCCCTCCTCGCCGACGGCGCGGTAGAGGAGCTCGAATGCGTTGATGCGCAGGTCGGCGTCGAAGATCGGCTGGCGGGCCAGCACGACATCGGTCACCGCGTCCTGAGTGGGGGCTGCCATGGCCCCCCTGTGATCGGCGCGATCAGGCGGTGAGTTGAGCGAACGTCCGCATGTCCGGCACCACGAGGTCCGGCTCGGCGTTCGCGGGCGGCGTCGCGCCGAAGCCCTCGCGGTCGTGACGGCGGTCGATCCAGACCGTCGTCATGCCCAGCGCCTTGGCCGGCACGTGGTCGTGGAAGAGGCTCTGGGCCACGTGCAGGATCCGCTCGCGCGGGACGTCGATGCGCTCGAAGGCGAACGCGAAGTTCTCCGTCCGCGGCTTGTAGCCGCGCGCCTGCTGCGCGGTGACGACCCAGTCGAACTCGACGCCGAGGCGCCGGTTCGAGAGCGCGAAGAGGTCGTCGTCGCAGTTGGTGATGACGCCGAGCTTGAAGCGCCGCTCGAGGGCGACGAGCGCCTCGGGCGAGTCCTCGAAGGCCGGCCAGTCGCCGACCGAGCCGGCGAACTCGGCGACCTGGTCGTCCGACGGATCGAACCCGAGGTCGGCGGCGACGCCGCGCACGGCCCCGGCCAGCACCTCGCGGTACGTGAGGTAGGGGCCCGCCTCGAGCTCGGCCTCGTGGCGCGCGAACGACTCCAGCAGCCCGTCGTCGCTCCCGGTCGCCCCGGCGCGCCGCAGCGCGGCGGCGATCCCGGTCTCCCAGTCGATCAGCGTGCCGTAGCAGTCGAAGGTCAGCGCGTCGTACGCGCCGAAGTCGATCATCGGTGGATCCGTCCGGAATTTCGGCCCGTCAGAACCCGTCGAAATTGCGGACGGGTCCACTAGCGGCTGAAGTGCTCGACGACGAGCTGCTCGTCGATCGGGGCGTAGATGTCGGCGCGCTCGGGGTTGCGCAGCACGCGGCCGCTGAGGGCGTCCGGGTCGGTCTCCAGCCAGGGCGCGACCCGCGCGAGCAGCTCGGCCGCGTCGGCGGCGGTCGGCCGCACGGGGCTCGAGGCGCTCAGGCTCACGACCTGGCCGGGCTTGACGCGGAACGACGGGATGGTGACCCGGCGGCCGTCGACGACCACGTGCCCGTGGCTCACGAACTGGCGCGCCTGCGCGCGCGTGGTGGCGAAGCCGAGCCGGAAGAGCACGTTGTCGAGCCGCCGCTCGAGGAACTCCAGGAGCCGGTCGCCGGTGCGCTCGTGCGAGCGCTGCGCCTCGCGCACGTAGCGGCGGAACTGGCGCTCGCGGACGCCGTACAGGCGCTTGAGGACCTGCTTGGCGCGGAGCTGCTGCGCGAACACCGACGGCTGCCGCCGGCGGCTGCGGCCGTGCTCACCCGGCGGCACGGCGCCGCGCCGCTCCAGCCCGGACTTGCCCGCCAGCCGGCGGACGCCCTTGAGCTCGAGCTCGACGCCCTCGCGCCGCGAGAGCCGTTCGACTGGTCCCGTGTGCCGTCCCATTGTTAGGTCATCCTAACAATGTCCGATGCGCGCAGTCGGGATTAGAGCGCGGTCGTCACCGGGCCCGAACGCTGGCGGTCGCGCTCGAACGCGTCGATGGCGTCGGCCTGCTGGAGCGTGACGGCGATGTCGTCGAGCCCCTCGAGCAGGCGCCGGCGGATCTCGTCGTCGATCTCGAACGGCACGGCACGGTCGTCGAACCGCACCTCGCACGCCTCGAGGTCGACCTCGCCGGAGCCCGCCTTCATCAGCGCGTGGACCTCCTCGTCCGGGATCACCACCGGCAGCAGGCCGATCTTCGTGCAGTTGCTGAAGAAGATGTCGGCGAAGCTGGCGGCCACCACGGCCCGGAAGCCGTAGTCCTGCAGCGCCCACGGGGCGTGCTCGCGCGAGGAGCCCGAGCCGAAGTTGCGGCCGGTGGCGAGGATCGGGTTGGACGGCAGGTCCCAGCCGTCCTCCTTCGCCCAGTCGTAGAACAGGAACTCGCCGAAGCCGGTCCGCTCGACCCGCTTGAGGAACTGCTTGGGGATGATCTGGTCGGTGTCGACGTCGGCGCGATCGAGCACGCTGACGTCGCCGGCGACGAGTCGAACGGGATCCATGTCAGTTACCCCCGCGGGTCATCCGGACCCTCGTCTGATTGGCCTGGCCGGCCTCCGGCCGGCCTACCCAGTCCCTGATGTCGACGAAGCGGCCCTCGATGGCGGCCGCGGCGGCCATCTGGGGCGAGACGAGGTGGGTGCGCCCGCCGCGGCCCTGGCGCCCCTCGAAGTTGCGGTTCGAGGTCGAGGCGCAGCGCTCGCCCGGCTGCAGGATGTCGGGGTTCATGCCCAGGCACATCGAGCAGCCGGCCGTCCGCCAGTCGAACCCGGCGGCGCGGAAGACCTCGTCGAGGCCCTCCTTCTCGGCCTGGGCCGCGACCTGCTGGGAGCCCGGCACGACCATGGCGTTCACGGTCGAGGCCACGCGCCGGCCCTTGACGACCTCGGCGGCGGCCCGCAGGTCGCCGATCCGCGAGTTCGTGCACGAGCCGATGAACACGCGATCGAGCGCGATCTCCTGCATCGGCGTGCCCGCCTGGAGGCCCATGTACTTGAGCGCGCGGTGGTCCCCCTCTCCGCGCGGCTCCGGCACCGCCGCCGTCACGGGCACGACCATGCCCGGCGTCGTGCCCCACGTGACCTGCGGCGACAGCGCGCCCGCGTCGACCTCGATCTCCTTGTCGAAGCTCGCGCCCTCGTCGGTCCTCAGCTCGCGCCACGCGGGATCGACCTCGGGAGGCGCGGCCGGGCGGCCGATCACCCACTCGAACGTCGTCTCGTCGGGCGCCACCATGCCGGCGCGGCCGCCGCCCTCGATCGTCATGTTGCAGATCGTCATCCGGCCCTCCATCGAGAGCGCCTCGATCGCCGGGCCGGCGTACTCGACCACGTGGCCGGCGGCGCCGCCGGTGCCCATCTGGCCGATCGTGCCGAGGATCAGGTCCTTCGGCGTGACGCCGAAGCCCAGCTCGCCGACGTAGTTGATCCGCATCGACTTCGGCTTGCGCTGGGCGAGCGTCTGGGTGGCGAGCACGTGCTCGACCTCGCTGGTGCCGATGCCGAAGGCCAGCGCACCGAAGGCGCCGTGGGTCGCCGTGTGCGAGTCGCCGCACACGATCGTCATGCCCGGCTGGGTGACGCCGAGCTCCGGCCCGATCACGTGCACGATGCCCTGGCGGTCCGAGCCGAGCGAGTAGATCGGGATGCCGAACTCCTCGCAGTTGCGCTCGAGCGTCTCGACCTGCACGCGCGAGAGCTCGTCGCGGATGCGGGCGGCGACCGGCGTGCCGTCGGTCGGCACGTTGTGGTCGGCGGTGGCCAGCGTGCGGTCGGGCCGGCGGACCCCGCGGCCCGCGAGGCGCAGGCCGTCGAAGGCCTGCGGGCTCGTGACCTCGTGGACGAGGTGCAGGTCGATGTACAGCAGGCCGGGCGCCACCTCGTGGGCAGCCCAGATCTTGTCGAAGAGGGTGCTCGGGCTCATGAGCGGCGCAGCCCCGCGGACACGACGGCCAGCAGGACGGCCTCCTCCTTTCCGGGGTTCTCGAAGTGGTGCGGAAGGTCGGCGTCGAAGGTCACGCAGTCGCCCGCCGCCAGCGTGTGGGACTGGCCGTCGACGAGCAGCGTCACCTTGCCGGACTCGACGACGGCGGTCTCGCGGGCGCCCGGCTCGTGCATCGGAGGATCACCAGGTCCGCCGGTCACTGCCCCCGGGGTTAGATGATGTCTCGAGAGCTCGCTGCGCAGGCCGGGCAGCGGCGGGCTGAGGACCTCGTAGCGATGCCCCTCGGCGCCGCCGTGGCGCCCCTCCCCCGCGCGCACGATGCTCACGCTGCCGCCCTCGTCGAGCCGCAGCAGCTGGGACAGGCGCAGCTCGAGCCCGGAGGCGATGCGCGCGGCGACCTGGAGCGTCGGGCTCGTCTCGCCGCGCTCGACCTGGGAGAGCATCGGGGCGGACACGCCGGAGCGCTCGGCGAGGTCGCGCAGCGAGAGGTCCATCGCCTCCCGCAGCGCCTTGACCCGCGGCCCGATGGCCGGAAGGGGCTCGACCGCTGCCGCCATACGCGCGTACGTTATCACGTACAGATCAGTCGGGGACCGACTCGATGATCACCCGGCACGGGCGCTCGGTGAGGACGGTCTCGAGCGTCTTGCCGAACAGCGAGGCGCCCGCGATCCGCCGCGGCAGCGGCATGACGATCGCCGCCGCCCGCATGTCGGTCGCCTCCTCGATGATCCGCCGCCCCGCCTGGCCGGCGCGGATCTTCTCCTTGTGGCCGGACACGCGGCGCCCGCCCTGGATGCGCGCCTGCTCGATCACCGAGTCGGCGGCGGCCTCCTCGTCCGGCATCGTGGCGTCGATCGCCAGGGCGTTCGGCACCGTGACCATGGCGAGCACGTGGATGCCGCGACGCTTGCGGGCGGCGAGCTTGACCGCCGTCGCCATCACGCGATCGTCGTACTTGCCGTCGACGAGCGGGACGAGCACCGAGTCGTACTCCGCCTCGTGGTCGACGACCGGCTCGGGGATGGCGACCTTGTGGGTCGAGACCAGGTCGAGCCCCTGGCGGCGGCGGTAGCCGATGTACACGAGCACCCCGAGCGTCAGCCAGCCGAACCCCGCGGCCGCGACCGTGACGTTGAGCACGCTGATCACGAGGAACGACAGCACGGTGCCGCTGAGGCCGAGGACGGCGTACGGCGGCAGCTCGTGCCCGCGCACGTGCAGCCGCCCCGGGCTGCGGTACGGGCGCTCGGCGTCCGGCCGTATCACGCGCAGGCGGATCAGCGCGAGGTGCGCCATCGAGAACGAGAGCATCGCCCCGAAGGCGTAGATCGAGCCGAGGAAGTCGGCCTGGCCGGGCAGCAGCGTCACGCAGGCCAGCGCCGAGAAGACCAGGATCCCGATGTAGGGCGTGCGGAAGCGCGGGTGCAGCCGGCGCAGGCTGTCCGGCATCTGGCGGTGCAGGCCCATCGAGTAGACCAGCCGCGAGACCCCGAGGACGCCGGCGTTCGTCGCCGCCACGAGGATCGTCACGGCGAGGATGGCGACATAGACCCGGGCGGGGTCCTCCAGCGGTCCCAGCCCCATGTTCGAGACGATGCCGAGGATCGGGTCGGAGGCGTAGCCGCCTTCGGCCTTCGGCACGCCGAGCAGCGTGGTGCAGGTCCCGCTCGCGTCGCACTCGACGGGCAGCGCCGACAGGGCCACCCACGGGAGCGTGAAGTAGATCGCGAACACGGCGATCATCACCCGCTTGATCGAGGCCGGGATCGTCTTGGTCTCGTCGCGCGCCTCGCCGGCCATGTTCGAGATCGTCTCGATGCCGGTGTAGGCGACGGTGCCGATCGGGATCGCGATCAGGAAGTCGGTCAGCGTCGGCGCGGTCCCGAAGTAGCTGAGGTTGTCGGCCAGCACCGCCGGGTCCACCACGAGCACGACGCCGAGGACGACGAGCGCGAACTGGCTCATGAAGTCGATCACGGCCAGCACGACGTTCACGCTCACCGCGTCCTTGACCCCGCGCACGTTGACCAGCGCGAGCAGCGCGATCACGACGATGCCGAACACGATGTCGCCCGGCGAGGTCTTGAACCACTCGAACGCCACCCCGCCCGCGTAGTGGGCCGCGAAGAACGCCGAGATGGCGATCGTGATCACGTAGTTGAGCATCTGCGCCCACGCGGTGAAGAACGACCAGAACTCGTTGAAGGCCTGACGCGCGAACAGCGAGGAGCCGCCGGCCTCCGGGTACATCGCCGTGGCCTCGGCGTAGGTCGTGGCGGTGCAGTAGAAGAGCGCGCCGGTGAGGATGAAGACGATCGGCGTCAGCCCGAGCGCGAGCGCGGCGACGAGGCCGAGCGCGTAGTAGATCGACGATCCGACGTTGCCGTAGGCGGTCGAGAAGAGGGCGTTGGCCCCGAGCACGCGCTCGAGGCCCTCGATCCGCCGCCGCGCCATTACGTCGGCTCGTCGCCCGCCGCGGCGGACTCCCAGGCGGAGACCTCGTAGGCCTCGCCGACGCGGCCACCGACGGCGATCAAGCTCGTGCCGTCCTCGAGCGCCACGGCGGACCGCCTCGACTCGGGGTCGGGGATGAACACGAACGTGCCCGCCGCCGCGTCGTGCTCGCTCCCGTCGATCGCGAAGCGGGCGCGGCCGCTGAGGACGACGTACAGCTCCTCGTGGCGGCCGGCGTTCGCACCCGTCTCGTCGTGCTCCTCGATCAGCTCGCGGCCGGCGCCGGCCGTGAAGGCGTTGACCCCGAAGGCCTTGATGCCGAGCGCGCGGCGCATGAGCCGGTAACCGACGCCGCCGAAGTCGACCGGCTCGACGTCGTCGATGTGGGCGATGCGGGGCGCCTCGGGCATCAGGGCGTCGGCGTCAGCTCCCGCTCGGCCTCGTCCGCGGCCACCGCCACCTTGCGCTCGGCGTTCGAGAGCGCGCGCACGTAGGCGAGCGCGGCGGCCTCGATGATGTCGGTCGAGACGCCCTGGCCGGCCGCCGACTGGCCGGCGACCTCGAGGATCACGCTGGCCTCGCCGAGGGCGTCCTGGCCGCCGGTCACCGCGTCGATCCTGAACTCGCGCAGGCGCGCCTCGCGGCGGGTGGCGGCGTTGATGGCGCGGAAGATGGCGTCGACCGGGCCGTCGCCGGTGAAGTTGCCCTGGACGAGCTCGCCGTCCGGCGTGCGGATCGCCACGGTGGCGTGCGGCGGGCGGCGCGAGGAGGCCTCGACGTCGAACCACTCGAGGTCGTAGGAGGCCATCTCCGCGCGGAGCTCGTCGGTGACGAGCGCCTCGAGGTCCATGGCCGTGACCTGCTTCTTCTTGTCCGCGATCTCCTTGAAGCGCTTGAACGCGGTGTTCAGCGCCTGGCCGGAGACCGTGAAGCCCAGCTCCTCGAGCGCCGACTTCAGCGCGTGGCGGCCCGAGTGCTTGCCCAGCACGATCGACGTCGAGTCGTCGACGCCGACGGACGCCGCGTCCATGATCTCGTAGGTCGAGCGCTCCTTCAGCACGCCGTCCTGGTGGATGCCGGACTCGTGCGCGAACGCGTTGCGACCCACGATCGCCTTGTTGGGCTGGACGGGGTAGCCGGTCAGGCGCGAGACGAGGCGGCTCGTGCGGGCGATCTCGCGCGTCTGGACGCCGGTCTCGTAGCCGAGGTCGGCGTGGCGGGTGGCCAGCAGCATCACCAGCTCCTCGAGCGCGGCGTTGCCGGCGCGCTCGCCGATGCCGTTGATCGCGCACTCGACCTGGCGGGCGCCGGCCTTCACGCCGGCGAACGAGTTCGCCACGGCCAGCCCGAGGTCGTCGTGGCAGTGGACGGACAGGACGGCGTCCTTGAGCCCCGGCACCAGCTCGTACAGCCGGGTGAGGAAGGCGGCGTACTCGTCGGGCATCGCGTAGCCGACGGTGTCCGGGATGTTGATCGTGGTCGCGCCCTCTTCGATGGCCGCGGTCAGGACCTCGGCGGTGAACTCGACGTCGGCGCGGGTGGCGTCCATCGGCGAGAACTCGACGTCGTCGACGAACGACTTGGCGTGGGCGACGGCGGCGCGCGCCTGGCCCAGGACGTCCTCGCGCGTGGACTGCAGCTGGTGCTGGATGTGGATGTCCGACGTGGAGATGAAGGTGTGGATGCGAGGTCGCTCGGCCTCGCGTACCGCCTCCGCGGCGCGCTCGATGTCGGCTGAATGCGCGCGCGCGAGGCCGGCGATGACCGGGCCGTGAACCTCGCGGGCGATCGCCTGCACGGCCTCGAAGTCGCCGGGGCTCGCGATCGGGAAGCCGGCCTCGATGACGTCCACCCCGAGCCGCGCCAGCTGGTGGGCGATCTCGAGCTTCTCGGCGGTGTTCAGCGAGATGCCCGGCGACTGCTCGCCGTCTCTCAGCGTGGTGTCGAAGATGATGACCCGCTTGTCGTCCATGTCACGTGCTCCTTCTCGGCTTGTGGGACCTGCTCCTTCGTGCTGGGTTCGCGGCTTCGCGGCCGCCACGCGCTATTCCCCCCGAAGGGGGAGGAGAAGAAGGAGGTCAAGCCGGCGACGCGACATGCGCGCCGTAGCGTACCTCACCGGTCGAGCTCGAACCAGACCCGGGTGCTGCCACGCTCGACGCCCCAGCGGTCCGAGACCATCTCGACGAGCCGCAATCCGTGGCCGCCGCCCTGGTGCGGCAACCGTTCGAGCGGGCGCATCACCGGCAGCGGGCCGGCGCCGGTGTCGTGCACCGTGAACCGAGTCGTGTCCTCGCCCTCGTCGATGATGATCCGGATCTCGCCGTGCTCGGGGCCGTACTTGACGGCGTTGGTGACGAGCTCGGAGATCAGCAGCGTCGCGTCGTCGGTCCGCTCAGGGCCCAGCCGGGCGAGCAGCTGCCGCACGCGGGCGCGCGCCTCCTGGGGTGCGTACACGGTGCGCTCGACGGTCAGCACGGATTCGGGCATCGAAGATCGCGAAGTAATTACCCTCTCGGCGGCGGATGACACACGAGCTTGACTTCAAAGTGACAGGCGAGCGGCTCGGCGCCGAGGCGCGGATCTCCGTGGAGGGCGAGCTGGACATCGCCACGCTGCCGGAGTTCGAGCGCTGCGTCACGCGGATGCGCTCGCAGGGGCTCGAGCGGCTGGTGATCGACCTCCGCCGGCTCTCGTTCCTCGACTCGATGAGCATCGAGCTGCTGCTGCGCGTGCACGGCGAATTGGCGGCGACGGGCGCGGAGTTCGTCGTGGTGCGAGGTCCGCGCGCCGTCGACCGGATCTTCCAGGTGATGAAGCTGGAGCGGGTGCTCGTCCTGGTGGACGAGCCCCCCTCGGTCAGACCGTCCTGAGGGCCACCGGGAAGCCGCGCGAGGCGGCCTTGGCCAGGATGCCCTGCACGGTCGGGCCCATCTCGCTGCACGTGCCCGCGCACAGGCGGCTCACGATGCCGAGCGCCTTGCCGGTGCGGATGTGGACGAGCGGTCCGCCCGAGTCGCCCCAGTGGATCGGGCCGCTGACGGTGTAGTACTCGGTGTCGTCGAAGCCCATCACGGCCTGGCGGCGCTCCTGCGTCGTCGGCGTGGTGCCGTAGCCCAGGCCGTAGCCGGAGAGCTGGATCATGTCGCCGGTGAGGGTCTCGGCCGGCGTGGTGGAGCCGCGCGGGAAGGTCGGGTGACCCTTCACGGCCGGGCTCACGCGCCCGACGTCCTCGGCGTCGACCGCGATGAACGCGAAGTCCCACTCGGTCGTGTCGGCGTCGCCGATGAACGCCACAGAGCCGAACTCCACGCCCTCGATGTCGCGAACGCGCTGGCCGATCGACTCGACGCAGTGGGCGGCGGTGCCGAGGTAGGTGTTGCCGCCGCCGGTGTAGGCGAAGTTGAGCGTGCAGGAGCCGGCGTCGGTCTCGTGGTAGGCGCCGGGTTGAAGCGTGACTGCGGCCTGCGCCGCCGTGGGGGCCGCTACGGCTGTGACGATCGTGGCCGCCGCGGCGAGCAATGTCTTGCGGAGGTTCATGGCGTCTACAACGACGCGGCGGGCGAAATCTTGCGGTGGCCGGCGAACGTCAGCGGGAGACGTGGATGCCCAGAGCCCGCGGGGCGGCCCGCACCGCACGGGTCAGGGGGTCGACGGAACGCCCCTCCCCCTCCAGCCGCTCCGCGCGCAGGAAGGCGCCGCGCACGGCCATCCCGCCCAGCCACGCCAGCGGCTCCCCCGGCACCGGCGCGCCCGGCTCGTCGAGCGCGAGTGCGCGGTCTGCGTCGCCCGAGGCGAGGCCGGCGAGGACCCGGCCGGCCAGGTGGGACGGCCCGACGCCGTTGCCCGTGAACCCGAAGGCGTAGTGGACCGGGCCGTCGTCGAGCGTGCCGATCTGGGGCAGGTGGCTCGGGGAGACGTCGATCGGCCCGCCCCAGGCGTGCGTGATCGCGCGACCCTCCAGCGCCGGGAAGTAGTCGACCAGATGCCGGCGGGTCTCGTCGATCACGCGCGGGTCGACCTCGACGCGCCCGTTCAGGCGCGCGCCGACCGCGATCTGCCCGCCGCCCCAGCCGAAGAGGACGCGGCCGTCGCGCGTGGTGCGGAAGTAGTGCAGGAACGTCCGCGCGTCGGTGATCGACTCTCCCCCGGTCCAGCCGATCGCCTCGAGCACGTCCGGCACCGGCTCGGTGAGGACGATGTGCGAGGAGGTGACGGACAGGCGCGAGCGGAGGGGTCTGACCCCCCGCGTGGCGGCGTTGATCGTCAACACGGCCGCGCCGGCGCGCACGATCGCCCCGTCGGTGCGCGCGACGACCTCGCCGGGCGCAGCCTCGAGCGCGCGCACGCGCGAGTGCTCGTAGACGGCCGCCCCTCGCTCGAGCAGCCGCCGCCGCAACCCCAACGCCAGACGGGCCGGGTGGACGGTCGCGTCGTCGGGGACGAAGAGGCCGCGGCGGAAGCGCGGCGAGTCGCAGCGCGCGCGCACCGCGGCCTCGTCCAGCGCGACGACCTTGTCGGGCGCCAACCCCGCGGCCGCCTGCACGATCTCGTCGATGCCCGCGTCCTGCGCCTCCGACGTGGAGGTCTCGACGAAGCCGGCCTGCCGGAACCAGGCGTCCACGCCCTGCTCGGAGCACCACTCGCCGATCGCCCGCACGCTGTCCGACGACGCCTCGCAGGCGGCCAGGGCGCGCTCGTCCCCGAACCGCTCGCGCAGCGACGGCAGGTTCGACCACAGCGTCTCGCAGAACCCGCCGTTGCGCCCGCTCGGGCCGTGGCCGCACACGTCGGCCTCGAGCAGCACCACGCGCGCGCCGCGGTCGAGCAGGTTCCACGCCGTCCACATGCCGGCGTAGCCGCCGCCGACGATCACGACGTCGGCGGTCAGCTCGCCCACGGCCGGCGCCACCGGCGACGCCCCGCCGGCCTCGCGGAGCCACCAGCCGTGCGCGTCGTGACGCACTACGCGACGAAGAACTTCTCGGAGGCGTCCGTCAGCACGGCCTCCGTCTTGGCCACCAGCTCGTCGAGCTCCGGCTTCCCGCAGATCAGCGGCGGGGACAGGTGCAGGACGGCGTCGCCGCGGTCGTCGGGGCGGGCGATCAGGCCCTCCTCCAGCAGCCGGCCGGCGAGGAAGCCGCGCAGGAGCCGCTCGCGCTCCTCGGCGCTGAAGCGGCTCAGCTGCTCGTCGCGGACGAGCTCCAACGCCCAGAAGAACCCGTCGCCGCGCACGTCGCCGACGATCGGCACCCGCTCCCGCAGCTCCTCGAGCCGCTCGCGCAGGTAGCCCTCGTGCTCGCGGACGTTCTCGAGCACGCCCTCGCGCTCGAAGATCTCGATGTTCCGCAGGGCGATCGCCGCCGCCATCGGATGGCCCGCGAACGTGATGCCGTGGAGCAGCATCCGCCCCTCCTCGTACAGCGGCTCGGCGACCTTGTCGGAGACGAGCACGGCGCCCATCGGCGCGTAGGCCGAGGTCAGGCCCTTGGCGAGCGTGATGACGTCCGGCGCAGGGCCGTAGCGGGCGGAGGCGAAGTACTCGCCGAAGCGCCCGAAGCCGGTGATGACCTCGTCGGCCATCAGCGTGATGCCGTACTTGTCCGCGATCTCCCGCAGGCCGGCCCAGTAGCCCTCCGGCGGGACGAGCGCGCCGCCCGCGTTCTGGACCGGCTCGGCGATGATCATGGCCACCGTCTCGGGCCCGGTCTCGACGATCGTGCGCTCCATCTCCTCGAGCAGCAGCTTGCAATGGGCCGCCGGGTCGTGCTCGAGCTCGTGGCGGAAGCGGTTGGTGTTCGATACGCGCACGACCGGGATCGGCGAGGCGCCGAAGGGCTCCTTCATCGGCCGCACGCCGGTGAACGACAGAGCGCCGAGCGTGACGCCGTGGTAGGCGATCTCGCGCGCGATGACCTTGGTGCGCTGCGGCTCGCCGCGGCCGAGGTAGGACTGGCGGACGATCTTCCAGGCGGCCTCGACCGACTCCGAGCCGCCGCTGGTGAAGAACACCCGGTTGAGGTCGCCGGGCGCGCGCTCGGCCAGCGCCTCGGCGAGCCGGATCGCCGGCGGGTGCGCCGTCGCCCAGTTCGTGTTGAAGGCGAGCGTGGAGAGCTGCTCGCCCGCGACCGCCGCCATCTCCTCGCCGAACGAGTAGCCGAGCTGGCAGCAGAAGAGCGAGCTCAGGCCGTCGAGGTAGCGCTTGCCGTCGGTGTCGAACACGTACGGCCCCTCGCCGCGCTCCAGCACCAGGAGCTTGTTCCCGCCGGGCGCGAAGGCGCCGTTGCGGGTGAAGTGCATCAGCAGGTGCCGGTGGGCAAGCTCCTGAAGCTCGTCGGTGGCGAGGGCGTCGGTGACGGTCATGACCCGCATGCTTGCCCTCGCCACCCGGACCGGCAATGGCCGGAGCGTCGCGTCTGGGCGCTCACTGCCCGACGGAACGTCAACCCCCGGGCGTGACGAGGCCGGTCTCGTACGCGTAGATGACGGCCTCCACCCGCCGGTGGAGGCCGAGCTTCGCCAGCACCGAGCTGACGTGCGTCTTGACCGTCGTCTCCTCCACGCCCAGCTCGCGGCCAATGTCGGCGTTGGTGTGGCCGTGGGCCACGAGCAGCAGCACCTGGCGCTCGCGGTCGCTCAGCTCTCCGAGGCCGGACGCCGCGTCACGCGGCGAGACGGCGGCGAAGCGGGCGATCAGCCGGCGCGTCACCTCGGGGGCGATCAGCCCGTGCCCGCGGCCGACGGTGCGGATCGCGTCGGCCAGCACCTCGGGCGGCGCGTCCTTGAGCAGGAACCCGGCCGCGCCCGCGCGCAGGGCACCGAACACGTACTCGTCGAGGTCGAAGGTCGTGACGACGAGCACGTCGACCGGATCGTCGGCCAGCGCGCGGGTCGTGGAATCAATCATCTCGGGGCGCTCCAGCCCTGCCGGGCGTTCTCGACGAAGTAGGCGATGGCGGCGAGCGCCCCGAGCACGAGCAGGGGCCGCGGGATGCGCAGGAGCGGGAGGCGCTCCAGCTCGCCGGGCGCCGTCACGCGCGGCACGCGGATGCGGGTGAGGGCGACGTCGACACCCACCAGCAGGACGGCCACTGTGCCGAGCACGGCGACGGCCTCGGCGTCGAGCGTCCGCAGCACGCTTGCCGCGACCACGCACGCGGAGAACGCCGCGTGCGCGAGGTTCATCGCCGGGGTCCCTCCGCCTCGGCGTGCGCGGCCTCGGCGTTGATCGCCACGTCGACGGCGCCTGACAAGGCGCCCAGTACGAGCAGCGCGCCGGCCAGAGCGAGCGGTGACGCGGCGAGCGCGGGCAGAAGGGCGGCGGCCGCGAACAGCGCGAGCGCGGCCGAGGTCACGTCCGGCCCGAGGCGGTCGACGAGCGCGCCCGCCGGGTGGGCACGGCCGGCAGTGTCCCTTGATCCGCGCGGCCCGGGCGTGGAGACTGCGCGCCCCATGCCCGCCACGCTCTACGGGATCCCGGCCTCCCATCCGGTCTACGCGACCGAGCTGATGCTCGCGCGGAAAGGCGTCGAGTACCGCCGCGTCGACCTGCCGCAGTGGTTCCACCGGCCGCTGCTGCGACTGCTGCGCTTCCCGGGTGTCACCGTTCCCGCGCTCGTGCTCGACGGCCGCCGGCTCCAGACCACGAAGGCGATCGCGCGGGCGCTCGACGCGCGCGTGCCCGAGCCGCGCCTGGTCCCCGCCGACGCGCAGGTGGAGGAGATCGAGACGTGGTGCGACGGCGACTTCCAGCAGATGGGCCGGCGGCTCGTCTACTGGTCGCTCCGGCGGCATCCGTCGGCGGTCGACGGCTACCTCGAGGGCTCGCGGCTGATCCTGCCGCGCTTCATGGTCACGCCGCTCGCCCCGCTCGTCATCCGGATCCTCGTGCGCGATCACCGCGCGCGCGACGAGGCGGTGCGTCAGGACCTGGCCGCGCTTCCGGGCCTGCTCGACCGGATCGACGGCTGGATCGCCGAGGGGGTGCTCGGCGGCGACGAGCCCAACGTCGCCGACTACCAGGTCGCCACAAGCCTCGCGCTGCTGATGAGCCTCGACGACCTGCGGCCGGCGATCGAGGCGCGGCCCGCCGGCGGGCTGGCGCGGCGGCTGGCGCCCGACTACCCCGGGCGCATGCCGCCGGCCTTCCCGCCGGACTGGCTGCACGACGGGCGCTAGGCGGCCACCTGGCGGGCGCGCTGGCTGAGCAGGTGGCCAAGCTCGCCGGACGGGCGGAAGGGGTCGGCGATGACGCGCTGCTCGGCCACCGACACGGCGGCCCACAGCTCGCCGCCGACCTCGGCGACCAGCGCCGGGCGGCGCAGCGGACGGCTGGAGTCGAGCTCGGCGAGCTGGTCGAGCGCCTCGGCGTCGTTGGGGAGCGCCTCGCGAATCGTGACGGCCTGCATGGGTTCCTCCATTCGCAGCATTTGCAGGCAGTTTGGCCTGAGAACCGACCCCTTACATCGGGCATCCGCAGCCGATCTCGGCAACCGAGGCCTTACAAGGGGGCCAGGCCCCCTTACGGCCGCAAATCGGCGTTTCCGGAGGTAAGGGGGCCTGGCCCCCTTACGGCGGCAAATCGGCGTTTCCGGAGGTAAGGGGGCCTGGCCCCCTTACGCGCTTAGGCGGCGGCGCGGCGGCGGCGGAAGGCCAGCGCCCGGACCGCGAGGTGGAGGCCGAGGACCGCGTCCTCGTCGTCGAGCGAGACCCCGAGGAGCTCCTCGATCCGGTGGAGCCGGAGGTACAGGGACTGGCGCTCGAGGTGCAGGGCGCGGGCGGCCTGGGCCTTGCGGCCGCCCGCCGCCAGGTAGGCCTCGAGCGTCTCCAGCAGCACGCGGTGGCGCGCCGACCCGCCCTCGAGCAGCGGGCCGAGCTGCTCGTCGACGAACGCGTCGAGCTCGGGCGTGTCGCGGAGCTCGTGCAGGAGATCGGTGACGCCGGGGCGCCGGGCGTCGTACCAGCGGCGCGGGGGCAGCGCGGTCGCGGCGCCCGCCGAGCGTCGCACGCGCCGCAGGCCCGTGCCGGCCGCCTGCCACGTGTCGGCCGGCGCGCCGATGGCCAGCGCGGCCTCGTCCGGCCCCGCCCCGCGCCGCTCCAGGACGGAGTGGAACAGCCCGGCGACGTGCTCCGCCAAAGCCTCGTCATACGAGCGGGCGCCCAGGGCGAGCAGCACGAGGAGGTCGACATCGCGCGGGCCGAGCAGCACCGCGAAGCCCGTCGAGGACAGGGCCGCGCGCAGCTCGCCGGACAGCCGCGTCCACGACAGCTCGTCGCCGCGCCGCGCCCGCGGCCCGCGCCAGGACGCCGCCACCGGCAGCAGCACACCCCGAGGTGGGTGGGAATGGGTATGGAAGCCGAGAGCCTCGGCGCGCCGCCGCGCGTCGGCCTCCTCCACCCGCCCGTCGGCCAGGTCCGACAGGAACGCCCCGCGCGAGCGCGCGCGCAGGTGTTCCTCGTGCTGCTGGCCCAGCAGGTCGATCGCCACCGCCAGCGCCGCCCGCTCACAGGCCACGCGGTCGAAGTCGTCCAGCCCCTCGTCGACGGCCAGCGCCATCAGGCGGCCCCACGAGCTGTCCATCAGCCGGACGTCGACCATGACCACGCCCTCCGGCGTCTCGCCGCGGTCCTCGGCGCGGTGCACGTCGGCCCACGCGGAGAGCGCCACGTCGTCACCGGAGCGGCCGGAGACGTAGTAGACGAGCTCGTGCCCGGCGTCCTCCAGGACGACCGGGTTGCCGACCGCCGCGGCGAGCTCGGCCAGGATCTCCGGCACCCCGCGCCCGTGCAGGATCAGCTCGGTGAAGCGGCGGTGGATCTCCTCGCCCCGCCGCAGCAGCTCGAACTGCGAGTTGACGACCGCCGCGTGCACCGCCTCGGTGATCTCCACGAACCGGACCGAGCGGCGGAACGCCACGAGCGGCACGCCCGCCTCGCCGCACGCCAGCACCACCGGCTCGGGCACCCGCTCGCGCCAGGTCGAGCCGAGCTCGACCGCCACCGCGGCGGCCCCCTGCTCGATCAGCGATCGGATCCACCGTTCCTGGTCGCGCTCTGCGGGGCCGGGCCCTATTCCTGTTGTGAGCACCAGCTCGCCGCCCTTGAGCAGGTCGCTGGGGTCGGCCATCTCGATCACGTGCGCCCAGCGCAGCTCGCGCTCCAGCCCCTCCTCGCCGGCGATCAGCTCCGGCAGGGCGCGCCGGAACACCGGCAGCTCGAGGACCTCTCGCAGACGCAGCATACGTTTCGTCAGCCATTCTGGAACAACACACGCCGCTGTGTCCATTGCGGACACGGCATCAACCCGAAAAGGTGGCGCTCCGAGTTGGAGGGTCCGGATGTCCATAGCTGATAACGCGCAGGCCATTGCGCTGCTGATCGACGGGCAGGATGCCCGCGTCGGCGACGCGGACCGTGCACGACCCGGCGACCGGCGAGCCGCTCGCCGAGGTCGCCGACGCCTCGGCGGCCGACGCCGAGCGCGCCGTCGCGGCCGCCCGCGACGCGTACCGCCGCGGCGACTGGAGCCGCATCACCCCGAGCGAGCGCGCCGCCGTGATCGACCGCATGGCCGACCTGCTCGAGGAGCGCGCCGACGAGTTCGCGCGCACGGAGTCGCGCAACACGGGCAAGCCGCTGAAGTTCAGCTCGGCCTTCGACCTCCCGCTGACGATCGACAACCTGCGCTTCTTCGCCGCCGCCGCCCGCAACCTCGAGGGCAAAGCGTCGGGGGAGTACCTCGAGGGCCTGACGAGCACGATCCGGCGCGAGCCGATCGGCGTGTGCGCCTCGATCGCGCCCTGGAACTACCCGCTCAACATGGCGGCCTGGAAGATCGGCCCGGCGCTGGCCGCCGGCAACACGGTCGTCCTCAAGCCCGCCGAGCTCACGCCGCTGACCGCGCTCATGCTCGGAAGGCTGGCGCTCGACGCCGGCCTCCCGCCCGGCGTGCTGAACGTGGTCCCCGGCCCAGGCCCGGAGGTCGGCGGCGTCCTGGCCCGCCACGAGGACGTCGCGCTCATCTCGGTCACCGGCTCGACCCGCACGGGCGCCAGCGTGATGCGCGAGGCGGCCGGCACGGTCAAGCGCGTCCACATGGAGCTCGGCGGCAAGGCGCCGTTCGTGGTCTTCGAGGACGCCGACCTCGAGGCCGCGGCCGAGGGCGCCATCGTCGGCGCCTTCGCCAACTGCGGGCAGGACTGCACCGCCGCGACCCGCATCTACGTCCACGACCGCGTCGAGAGCGCCTTCATGGAGCGGCTGCTGCACAAGGTCGACCGGCTCGTGGTGGGCGACCCGATGGACGAAGCGACCAACCTCGGCCCGCTGGTGTCGTTGCAACAGCGTGAGCGCGTTCACGGCTTCGTGCGAGCGAGCGGTCGAGGCCGGGGCCACCCCCGAGCGCGGCGGCGAGCTGCTCGACGGCCCCGGCGCCTTCTACCCCCCGACCGTGATCACCGGCGCCGCCCAGGATTCCGAGATCGTCCAGAACGAGGTCTTCGGCCCCGTGGTCTGCGTGCTGCGCTTCGCCAGCGACGACGAGGCGTTCGCGCTGGCCAACGGCACCCGCTACGGCCTCGCGGCCAGCGCCTGGACGAAAGACGTGTTCCGCGCCCAGCGCGCCGCACGCGAGCTCGAGGCCGGTACGGTTTGGATCAACGAGCACCTGGCCATCGGCTCGGAGATGCCGCATGGCGGGGTCAAGGGCTCGGGCTTCGGCAAGGACATGTCCATGTACGCCCTCGAGGAGTACACGGCGGTCAAGCACGTCGTCTTCGAGCTCACCGGGGCGCCTCGCAAGGACTGGTACGACGCTGTGTCGACACCTGAATGACCACTGACGCCGACATCCGCCTCGACGCGGTGACCAAGCGCTTCGCCGAGGACGATGGCGGTCGACGACCTCACGCTGGCGATCCCGCGCGGCGCCTTCTACGCGCTGCTCGGCCCCTCCGGCTGCGGCAAGACGACGACGCTGCGGATCATCGGCGGGTTCGAGGACCCGACCGAGGGCCGCGTCTTCCTCGGCGGCGACGACGTCACCCAGCTCCCGGCCTACAAGCGCGACGTCAACACGGTCTTCCAGTCGTACGCGCTGTTCCCGCACCTCAGCGTCGAGCGCAACGTCGCCTTCGGGCTCGAGCGCAAGAAGGTCGGCAAGGACGAGGTCCGCCGCCGCGTCGAGGAGGCGCTGGCCATGGTCCAGCTCGCGGGCTACGGCAAGCGCAAGCCCGCCCAGCTCTCCGGCGGCCAGCAGCAGCGCGTGGCGCTGGCCCGCGCGCTCGTCAACCGCCCGCGCGCGCTGCTGCTCGACGAGCCGCTCGGCGCGCTCGACCTGCGGCTGCGCAAGCAGCTCCAGATCGAGCTCAAGCGCATCCAGCAGGACGTCGGCATCACCTTCGTGCACGTCACGCACGACCAGGAGGAGGCCATGAGCATGGCCGACACGATCGCCGTGATGAACGAGGGCAGGATCGAGCAGGCCGGCAGCGCCGCCGACCTCTACGAGCGCCCGCGCACGGAGTTCGTGGCCAACTTCCTCGGCCTATCGAATCTCGTCGACGCGCGGCTGCGCGGGGTGGGTGGGAATGGGTACGGCCACTCGACGGTCGAGACGCACGACGGCGCCACGCTGCACGTCCCGACCGACCGCATCGGCCCGCACGGCACCGAGGCCGTGCGCATCGGCGTGCGGCCGGAGAAGGTCCGCCTCTCCCCCGCCGACGCCGACGCCGTCACGGCGGCGCCAACGTGCTGCGCGGCACCGTCGTCGTCGCCTCGTTCCTCGGCGTCTCGATCCAGTACGTCGTCCGCGCCGCCGGCGGCGAGGAGCTCACCGTCTTCGCCCAGAACCTCGATGGGGCCGAGCCGGAGTCGCTCGGCCCGGGTCGCGAGGTCCAGCTCAGCTGGGATCCGCAGCACACCTTCGTCGTCGCCAAGGAGGGGTCATGACCGACCCGCGCTTCGAACGCGCACTGGAGCAGTACCTCGAGGCCCAGCGGCTGTCACGCCGCCGCTTCCTCGGCCGCGCGGGGAGCGCCGGCCTCGCCGTCTCCGGCCTCTCGACCCTGCTCGCGGCGTGCGGCGGCGTCGAGGGCACGCAGGAGAAGGCGCAGGAGCAGAACACCGACAAGGCCAAGGAGGTCAGCCACCCGAAGACGGAGATCGGTGACTGGACCTTCTCGAACTGGCCGCTCTACATGGACAAGAAGCTGCTCAAGCAGTTCGACAAGGAGTTCGGCGGCAAGGTCCGCTACATCGAGGACATCAACGACAACTACGAGTTCTTCGGGAAGGTCCGCCAGCAGCTCGAGCAGGGCCAGCCGATCGGCCGCGACATCGTCGTCCTCACCGACTACATGGCGGCGCGCTGGGTGCGCAACGGCTACGCGGAGCCGATCGACAAGAACAACGTCCCGAACGCGGAGAACGTCGTCGACAACCTCGCGTCGATCAACTACGACGAGGAGCGCACCTTCACGCTGCCGTACCAGTCGGGCGCGATCGGCATCGGCTACAACGTCAAGAAGACCGGCGGCGAGCTCAAGAGCGTCGCCGACCTCTTCGATCCGAAGTTCAAGGGCCGGGTGACGATGTTCTCCGAGCCGTACGACTCGGCCAGCACCGTCCTGCTGGGCGACGGGATCGACTGCTCGACGGCGAACATCGACCAGATCCTGGGCGCGATCGAGAAGATCGACAAGGCCAACCAGGACGGGCAGTTCCGGCGGTTCACCGGCAACGACTACACGACCGACCTGGCGAAGGGGAACATCTGGATCGCGCTCGCCTACTCGGGCGACCTCGTGCAGCTCCAGAGCGACAACCCCGACCTGCGCTTCTCGTACTTCGAGGAGGGCAACGTCGCCTTCAACGACAACATGCTCATGCCGGCCAAGGTCGAGCACGCGTACGCCGCCGAGACGATGATGAACTACCTCTACGACCCGGTGGTGGCGGCCAAGCTCGCCGCGTGGGTCAACTACATCTCGCCGGTCAAGGGCGCCAAGGAAGAGCTCGAGAAGACCGATCCCGACATCGCCAACAACGACCTGATCTTCCCGCCGCCAGAGGTCCAGGAGAAGATCCACGCCTATCCGGCGCTCTCGCCCGAGGACGAGCGCGCGATGCAGGAGGCGATGGCGAAGGTGACCGGAGCGTAAGTCGAGTGCTCCGGCTGTCGCTCCAGCGGCGCCGCTCGCTGCTGCCCTGGCTCTTCCTGGGGCCGGGGCTGGCGTGGCTGATCGTGTTCTTCGCGATCCCGCTGGTGAACCAGCTCAACGTCTCGCTCCAGAGCGGCGACCCGGAGACCGGTTACGCGTTCACGTGGGAGTTCTCGACGTACGCGGACGCGCTGAGCGAGTACCACACCCAGTTCCTGCGGTCGATCGGCTACGCGGCGAGCGCGACGGTGCTGTGCTTCGCGATCGCCTTCCCGCTGGCCTACTTCATCGCCTTCAAGGCGGGCCGCTGGAAGAGCTTCATGCTCCTGCTGATCATCCTGCCGTTCTTCGTCTCGTACGTGCTGCGGACGGTGAGCTGGCAGCTGATCCTCGCCGACGACGGCTTCGTGGCCGACACGCTGCGGACCATCGGGCTGCTCGGTGACGACGGCCGGCTGCTGGCCACGCGGACGTCCGTGATCGCGGGCATCACCTACAACTTCCTGCCCTTCATGGCGCTGCCGCTCTACGTGTCGCTGGAGAAGATCGACAAGCGGCTGATCGAGGCGGCGACCGACCTCTACGCGAGCCGGACGACCGCGTTCCGCAAGATCACGCTGCCGCTGGCGCTGCCGGGCATCTTCGCGGGCTCGCTGCTGACCTTCATCCCGGCGTGCGGCGACTTCATCAACGCCGCCCTGCTCGGCACGCCGCGCCAGTTCATGATCGGCAACGTCATCCAGAACAAGTACCTGGTCATCCAGGACTACCCCGAGGCCGCGGCGCTGTCCTTCATCCTGATGACCTTCATCCTCGTCGGGATCTTCCTCTACGCCCGCGTGCTGGGCGCCCGCAACCTGACCGAGGCGGCGATCTGATGGCGGTCGAGGCCCCTCCCACCGCCGGCGCAGCGGTCGCCGCCGCGCCCCGGCGCTCGTCCGCCCGGCGCGTGGACCGCGCGCGCTCGTGGGCGCTGGGCATCTGGAGCGCGCTGGCCCTGCTCTACCTGTTCATCCCGATCTTCGTGATCGTGGTGTTCTCGTTCAACGACCCGCAGGGCCGGTTCAACTTCACCTGGCAGGGCTTCACGCTCGACCACTGGGCGAACCCGTTCGCCAACCCCGATCTCGCGACGGCGATGAAGAACTCGTTCCTGATCGCCGGGATCTCGACCCTGATCGCCACCGCGCTCGGCACCTTCATGGCGATGGCGCTGGTGCGCTACGGCTTCCGCGGCCGCTCGCTCGTCGACTTCTTCGTGTTCCTGCCGCTGTCGACGCCCGAGGTCGTGATCGGCGCCGCGCTGCTCGCGCTGTTCCTGACCATGGCGGTCAACACCGGCTTCGCGACGATCGTCATCGCCCACGTCATGTTCACGGTGTCCTATGTGGTGGTGACCGTGAAGGCGCGGCTGGAGGGCATGGACCGCCACATCGAGGAGGCGGCGATGGACCTCGGGGCGACCGAGTGGACGACGTTCCGCAAGGTGACGCTGCCGCTGATCGCCCCGGGGGTCGCGGCGGCGGCGCTGCTGGCCGCCGCGATCTCGGTCGACGACTACGTGATCACGAGCTTCAACGCCGGCCAGACGATCACGTTCCCGCTGTTCATCTTCGGCGCGACGCGCCAGGGCGTGCCGCCCGAGGTGAACGTGCTCGCGACCGCGCTGCTGCTCATCGTGCTGGTCCTGATGGCGCTGAATGTCCTGCTCCAGCGGCGGTTGGCGCGCCGGGACGCAGCCCGCGCTCAATAGTTGCTCAATCAACGGCGGGGAACGGCCGATATGAGCGGGTATGCGTGGCAGATGGCACCAGCGCCTCCGGGCCGGACACCTCCTCGCCGCCGCTGCCGCGGCGGTCCCGCTGCTGATCCTGGCCGTCGTCGGCACCCGCCCGGTCGACGTCGCCCCTGAGTCCCACTTCTGGGCCGTGGTGATGGCGGCGGGAACCGCCGCCGTGGTCGCCGCCGGCCTCACCAGCGCGGGCATCCGCGCCCGCGACGGCCGCGTGATCCTGCTCGGGACCGCCTTCTCCACGATGACGGCGCTGCTGATGGTGCACGGCTTCGCCACCCCCGGGGTCGTGGTCGACGTGAACGGCGTCATCGCCCTGGCCGGCGGCGCCTCGCTGCCCGTCGGCGCCGGGCTCCTCGCCCTCACCGCGCTCCCCGCCCTGCGCCGCCCTCGCCGGATCGCCCCCCTGCTCGTCCTCCAGGGCGTGCTGGCCGTGACGGTGCTCGCGCTCGGCGCCGCGGCGCTGGCCTTCCCGTCGATGGTGCCGATGGTGCCGAAGGCCGGCAGCACGCCGGCGATGGTCCTGCTCGCGTTCGGCATCGGCTGCCTCCTGATCCTCGTCCACCGCGCCGTGCGGACGCACGCCCTCACGCACCGGTCGGCTGACCTGCTGGTCGTCGCCGGCTGCGCCTGGCTCGGCGTCGCGCTCTACGCGCAGCTCGCCATGGGCCCCGGCAGCGTCGCGTTCTACAGCGGCCACGCGCTCGAGATCGGCGGCGTCGCCCTCATCGGCATCCCGACCGTCCTCGACCTCGCGCGCGTCGGCGCCTCGCGGCCGCTCGTCGGCGACCTCACGGCCGTCGAGCTCGTGGCCGCCGAGGAGGCCTACCTCGGCACCCGCATCCGTGCCCTGCTCGAGCTGCTGGCCGACCGCGACGCCTCGACCGAGGAGCACACCCGCCGCGTCGCCCTGCTCGCCGCGCGCGTGGCCGAGGAGCTCAAGCTCCCCGCCTCCCTGCGCCGCGACCTCGCCGTCGGCGGGCTGCTGCACGACGTCGGCAAGCTGTCGGTCCCGCTCGAGATCCTCCAGAAGCCCGGCCCGCTCGACGACGACGAGTTCGCCCAGATCCGCCGCCACCCGAACGCCGGCCGCAAGCTGCTCGACGAGCTCGGCGGCTTCCCGGAGACGGTCCACCGGCTCGTCTCCGACCACCACGAGCGGCTCGACGGCACCGGCTACCCGCACGGCCTGAAGGGCGACGATCTGCCGATCGAGACGCGCATCCTCGCCGTCTGCGACGTCTACGACGCCCTCGTCTCCGACCGCGTCTACCGCTCCGCCTGGACGCCCGAGCGGGCGCTGGCGCTGCTGCGCGAGGAGTCCGGCTCCGGCTACGACCCCGCCGTCGTGGAGACGCTCGAGCGGATCGTCACCCCCGGCGACGACGGCCCGTCCTGGGTCGCCGACCTCGCCGCCCCCGCGCGCCTCCCGTTCGGCCGCCCGGCCTTCCGGCGCGCCTGAACCGCCCCGCCGGCGGTCGCGTACACCGTCGTGCCGATGCGCCGCCTCGCGCTCCTGCTCTGCGCCTTCGCGCTCGCCTTCCCGGCCTGCGGGGAGGACGACGAGCCGCAGGCCAGCCCCTCCGCCACCGCCACCGC
The DNA here is from genome assembly GCA_963844405.1 of uncultured Solirubrobacteraceae bacterium. Classification (GTDB taxonomy): domain Bacteria; phylum Actinomycetota; class Thermoleophilia; order Solirubrobacterales; family Solirubrobacteraceae; genus DASSUW01. Next base: position 477,184 of record CAWJNZ010000004.1, read on the forward strand.
GACGCCCACCGAAGACTCGGGCGGTCGCGGGGGTTACGGTTACTGACTCGACACACGGTCGAGCGGTCCAGGTTCCATCATGGACCGCGGATCGGTACCCGTCGACGCAGGGGGAACGCACCATGGCCGACATGACCGAGCTCGTCACCACCGCCCGCCGCAAGGGCACGGGCGAACTGCTCCTCACCGGCGGCCTGATCGTGCTCTACACGAGCCTGCGAGGGACGGCCCGAGCGCTCGGCGCGCTGGAATCCGTCGTGCCGCGCTAGCCGGCCAGCGGCACCGAGCGGCCGCCGATGAAGCCCTCGAGCGCCACGATCTCGTCGATGAGCTCGGACGGGATCGGCCCGTCGGTGGTGACCGCCATCACCGCGAGGTCGCCGGCGTCCTCGCCGTCGTAGCCGGGCGGCTCGCGGCCGACCGCGGCGGCCGAGATGTTCACGCCGTGCTGGCCGAAGACGGTGCCGACGCGGCCGACCATGCCCGGCACGTCCTGGTAGTGGAAGAGCGCCAGGTGGCCCTCGTCCATCTGGAGGTTGAAGCGCTGGCCCCAGGCCTCGAGCAGGTGCGGCCGGTGCTGGTTGCCGAGGGTGGTGCCCACGACCCGCGTGCGCGCCCCGCCGGCGATGACCGTCACGCGCACGAGATCGGTGAAGTCGCGCGCGATCTGCTCCTTGCGCTCGGAGATCTGGATCCCGCGCTGCTCGGCCAGCGACGGGGCGTTGACGAGGTTGACCTCCTCGTCGGTGTGGCCGGCGAGCAGGCCGTTGAGGACGGACAGCGTCAGCAGGCGGGTGTCGCGCTCGGCGATCCGGCCCAGGTACTCGAGCTCGACGCGGTCGAGGTTGGTGGACTCGGCGAGCGCCATCGCCACACGCCCGAGGCCGCTGGCCAGCGGCAGGAACGGCCCGAGCACCTCCATGTCCTCCGCGCTGACCGCCGGGATGTTGACCGCGGTGGAGACGACGCCGCCGGTGAGCGCGGCGACCACCTGCTCGGCGGTCTGCACGCCGGCGCGGTCCTGCGCCTCGGTCGTCGACGCGGCCAGGTGCGGCGTGACGACCACGTTGGGATAGCCGAAGAGCGGGTGGTCGGTGACCGGCTCCCTGACGAACACGTCGAGCGCGGCGCCGGCGACCTTGCCGGAGTCGAGCGCGTCCTTGAGCGCCTCGTCGTCGACCAGCTCGCCGCGCGCGCAGTTGACGATCCGCACGCCGTCGCGGCACTTGGCCAGCGCCTCGGCGTTCAGCCAGCCGGCCGTCTCCGGCGTCTTGGGCAGGTGGATGGAGATGAAGTCCGACTGCGCGTACAGGTCGTCGGATGAGGTCGCCTGCTCGACGCCCAGCTCGCGGAACCGCGCCGCCGACACGAACGGGTCGAAGGCGACCACGTGCATGCCGAAGCCCTGCGCGCGCTGGCCGACGAGCTGGCCGATGCGCCCGAAGCCGAGCAGACCGAGCGTCTTCTCGTAGACCTCGACCCCGCCCCACTTCGAGCGCTCCCAGCTGCCGCCGGTCAGCGCCTTGTGGGCCTGCGGGACGTTGCGGGCGAGGGCGAGCAGCAGCGCGACGGTGTGCTCGGCGGCGGTGATGACGTTCGACGCCGGCGCGTTGGCGACGATGATGCCGCGCCGCGTCGCCGCCCCGACGTCGACGTTGTCGACGCCCACGCCCGCGCGGCCGATGACCTTGAGACGGTCGGCGCGGTCGATCAGGTCGGCGGTCAGCTTCGTCGCCGAGCGGATGAGGATCGCGTCGTAGCCGCCGATCCGGTCGGCGAGCTCGTCGGCGCTCCAGTCGACGCCGAGGTCGACGTCGAACCGCTCCCGCAGCATGTCGACGCCGGCGGCGGCGATCTTCTCGGCGACGAGGACCTTCGACGCCGCGGCGCGGACGCCGGCCTCGAGGAACACCCGCTGGGCGGCGCCCGGGCCGGCCCCGTGGTCCACCTCGCGCCCGAGCTGCTGCAGCACCATCTCGAGCCCCGAGAGCGAGGTCACGATGTCGAAGGCGCCGAAGTAGCCGCAGTGGGCGATCCGCACGATGCGGCCCTTCAGGTGGTCCTGGCCGCCGTTGGCCGTGATGCCGAGCCTGCGCAGCGCGCCGGGGACCTTGCCGCCGTCGATGTCCTCCGGCAGCTCGACGGCGGTGACCACGGTCGAGCGCTCGTCGGGGTCGCCGAACAGCTCGAGGCCGATGGCGGCGGCGCCGGCGCGGGTCGCCCGGGCGAGCAGCCGGTGACGGGCCATCACGTCGTCGAGCCCCTCCTGCTCGATCATCTGCAGCGCGACGTCGAGGCCGAGGAACAGGCTTACGGCGGGCGTGAACGGGCTGGCGCCCTTGCGCTGGCTCTTCGCCGTGCGCCCCCAGTCGAAGTAGTAGCGGCCGCCGGGGCGCGAGTCGGCGTACTCCAGCGCCTTCGGCGAGACCGACGCGAAGGCGAGCCCGGGCGCGCACATGAGCGCCTTCTGGGAGCCGGCCACCACGACGTCGATCCCCCACTCGTCCTGGCGCAGCTCGGCCGCGCCGAGGCCGGAGACGGCGTCGACGGCGAGGATGACGCCGTGCGCCTTGGCGACCTCGGCGATCGCCTGGACGTCGTGGACGATGCCCGTCGAGGTCTCGCTCAGGGTGGCGAAGGCGACCTTGACGTCGTCGGTCAGCAGGCGGTCGATCTCGGCGGAGTCGAGCCGCTCGCCCCAGCCGGGCTCGTAGCGCACGACGTCGGCGCCGTAGGCCTCGCACAGCTGGATCCAGCGCTCGCCGAACTTGCCGGCGGCGCAGGCGAGCACCTTGTCGCCGGGCCGCACGAGGTTGGCGACGGCCGACTCCATGGCGCCGGAGCCGCTCGAGGCGAAGGCCAGCACGTCGTTCTCCGTGCGGAAGACCGCCGGAAGGGCGGACAGCACGCGCTCGTACAGCTCGTCGAAGGCGGGCGCGCGGTGGTAGAGCATCGGCGCGGCCATCGCCTGCGAGACGGCGGGCGGGATCGGCGTCGGCCCCGCGGTCATGAGGTATTGCTTGGTGAAGGGATTGGGCGTCATAGGGAGGTCGAGCGGAGGTTAGCGGGAGCCCTCTTCGAGATCGCGCTGGAGCTCCTCGAGATCGCGCCGGAACTCGTCGATGTCGAAACCCGAGGCGAGCAGCGCGATCCAGACGATCGTCCCGATCACGCCGATGACCACGCCGACGATGCCGATCACCACGCCGGCGTGGGCCAGCCCGTCGCCGGACGTGGTCTCACCGCGGGCCACGCGCTTGCGGCCCTGGACACCGGCGATCCAGGCGCCCACCGAGACCGGCACCGAGAGGAAGCCGGCGCCGAAGCTGAGCAGCAGCAGGAAGATGCCGAAGATGCCCAGGACCACCGAGGCCGTCGCGGCACCGTTGCCGGGCTGTGCCGGCTGCTGGAAGACGATCGAGCGCTCGGCGGCGGGCGTCGGCTCGGGCTCCGGCTCCGGCTCCGGCGGCGCCGGCTCGAACTGCGGCGCGGGCTGCCCGCCCGGAGCGCGCGGCGGAAGCCAGCCGGATGTGCTCGGCTCGTCGCTCAGAAGTCCGTCTCGATCCAGTCCATCATCGAGCGCAGCTGCTTGCCCTCGCGCTCGATCTGATGGTTCGCCTGCTCCTGGCGCATGCGCAGGAAGTTCTCCTGGCCGGCGCGGTTCTCGGCGATCCACTCGCGCGCGAAGTCGCCCGACTGGATCTCATCGAGGACGTCCTTCATGGCCTGGCGCGTGGCGTCGGAGATGATCCGCTTGCCGCGCGTGTAGTCGCCGTACTCGGCCGTGTTGGACACGCTGAAGCGCATGCCGGAGAGGCCCTTCTCGTACATCAGGTCGACGATCAGCTTGAGCTCGTGCAGGCACTCGAAGTACGCGAGCTTGGGGTCGTAGCCGGCGTCGACGAGCGTCTCGTAGCCGGCCTGGACGAGCTCGGAGACGCCGCCGCAGAGCACGGCCTGCTCGCCGAACAGGTCGGTCTCGGTCTCGTCCTTGAAGGTCGTCTCGATCACGCCGCCGCGGGTGCAGCCGATGCCCTTGGCGTAGGCGAGGGCGAGCGGGAGCGCGCCGCCGGAGGCGTTCTGGTGGACGGCCACGAGGCCGGGCACGCCGCTGCCCTCGAGGTACTGGCGGCGGACGAGGTGGCCGGGGCCCTTGGGGGCGACGAGCGCGACGTCGACCTCGGGCGGCGGCTCGACCTCGCCGTAGTGCACGGAGAACCCGTGACCGAAGAAGAGCGCCTTGCCGGGGGCGATGCCGTCGCGGATCTGCTCGTTCCAGATCTGGCCGTGCTTCTCGTCGGGCAGGAGGACCATGACGATGTCGCCGCGCGAGGCCGCGTCGGCGACGTCGGTGACCTCCAGGCCGTTCGAGCGGGCCTGCTCGACGGAGCCGGAATCGGGCCGCAGGCCGACGACGACGTCGAGCCCGGAGTCCTTCAGGTTCAGGGAGTGGGCGTGGCCCTGGGAGCCGTAGCCGAGGATGGCGACCGTCTTGCCCTTCAGCAGGTCGAGATCGGCGTCGTTGTCGTAGTACATAGGGCGCGCAGCCTAACGTCGCTCGCCGGGAGGAGCTTGCGACGTACGGCGGGCGAAACACATTTACGCAGTTCCGGCGGCGACCCATGTCCTGGCGGGGACGGCGAGCGAGCCGTCCTCGGCGGTCCATTCGCCCGCTCGCTCGGCGAGGGCGGCGACGATCTCGTCGTCGTGGGCGGTGCTCGATCGGTCGCGCACGCGCATCGACATGTCCGTGGTCGCCGCCCACCACGCCTCCACCGACGGGTAGCGCAGCGTGAAGGGGACGGAGTCGACGTCGTACTCGACGAAGCCGGCGGCCTCGAGCTGCTCCTCGATCGTGCCCTCGGGCGCCCAGGCGAACTGGCCGGGGCCGGGCGGGGGCGGCTCGACCAGCCCGCGGTCGGTGAGCTCCCTGACCGGGAGGGCGGTCCACGGGTTGTCGGCGGGATCGGCCCAGGCGGCGAGCGCGACGCGGCTGCCGGGCTTGAGCACGCGCCGGGTGTCCTTGAGGGCGGCCTCGGCGTCGGGCATCAGCATGTAGCCCCAGCGGGTGAGCACGCCGTCGAGGCTGGCGGCCGGCTGGTCGATCGCCTCGGCGTCGATCTGGCGGAAGCGCACGTTCGCGATCCCGAGCTTCTCGGCGCGCCGCTGCGCGGCGGTCAGCATCTCGGGGACGAGGTCGGAGGTGATCAGCGTGCCGCCGGGCTGGATCAGCTCGGCGGCGAGGAAGCCGACGTCGCCGATCCCCGCGGCCAGCTCGAGCACGTCGTTGCCCGGCTGCGGCTCGATGGCGTCGATCATCCAGGTCGTCACCGGCATCGTGTCGCGCCGGAGGGCGTCGGCGTGCTTCTCCCAGCCGGCGGCCACGGTCTGCCAGCGGCGGCGGTTCTCCTGGCGGTAGGTCATTCGAGCTCCCGGCGCAGCAGCTTGCCGGATGCGGTGCGCGGCAGGCGCTCGGCGACCTCGATCGCCTTGGGCACCTTGAAGCCCGCGAGGCGCTCGCGCGCGAAGGCCCGAAGCTCGTGCTCGGTGGCGTGCGCGCGCAGGACGACGCGGGCGGTCACCGCCTCGCCCCACTCGGGGTGCGGGCGCGCGAAGACGCCGGCGTCGGCGACGGCGGGGTGCGCGAGCAGCACGGCCTCGACCTCGGCGGGCGCGACGTTCTCTCCCCCGCTGACGATCGTGTCGGACTTGCGGCCGACGACGATCAGGCGCCCGCGGTCGTCGAGGCGGCCGAGGTCGCCGGTGCGGAGCGTGCCGTCGACGGTCGCGCCCTCGACGAGGATCTCGCCGTCGGGCGCGATCGAGACGGTGACGCCGGGGATCGCGCGGCCCGAGGTCTCGGTGTCGCCGATCTCGCCGATCGTCACCGCCGAGCAGGCCTGGGTGAGGCCGTAGCTGGATGCCACCGGCCAGCCGGCCTCCTTCGCCCGCGTGAGCAGCGCGCGGTCGGCGGGTGCGCCGCCCAGCAGCACCCTCTTCGGCCGTGCGTTCAGCACGCGGGCGAGCTGGGTCGGCACCATCGACGCGAGCGTGACGTCGGGGTGGTCGGGCGGGCCGATCACAGCGGTGGTCGCGTAGATCGCCGACCGCAGCAGCACCATCAGGCCGCCGACGTGGCTGAGCGGCAGCGGGCACAGCCAGCGCTCGTCGTCGCCGATTCCGAGCGCGGCGGCGGTGCCGCGTGCATTCGCGAGGATCTGGCCGTAGGTCAGCTCGACCGGACGGGGCTCCCGGGTCGTCCCCGAGGTGTGGACGATGAGCGCCACGTCGTTGGCCGTCCGCCCGCCGCCGGCGATCGGGCTGGGCTCACGCGGGTCGACGGGCATCGCCGCGGCGCCCTCGAGGAGACAGGCATGGAGCATCACGGCGAACTCGAGCCCCGGCGGCAGTCCGATCGGCACGACGTCGCCGTCGAGCACGACGCGTCCGGCGCGGTCGAGCAGCTCGCGGTACGTGAGCGCCCCGTCCGGCGCCTCGACCGCGATCCGGTCCGGCCGCAGGGCGGCGGCGCGCTCCAGCCATCGATCCATTGGCCGCAGGCTAGTGTCTCTGCCTTGACCGTCACCTGGACCTCAGCCGCCGAGTTCGAGGACATCCGCTACGAAACCTCGGGCGACGGCATCGCCAAGATCACGATCGACCGGCCGGAGGTGCGCAACGCGTTCCGGCCGCAGACGATCGTCGAGATCTCGCAGGCGCTCGAGCGCGCGCGCGAGGACACCGACGTCGGGGTCATCATCCTCACCGGCGAGGGGCCGCTGGCGTTCTGCTCTGGCGGCGACCAGCGGGTGCGCGGCGACACCGGGTACGTGGCCGAGGGCGCCAAGGTCGGGCGCTTCCACGTCACCGACCTGCACGTGCAGATCCGGCGGCTGCCCAAGCCGGTCGTGGCCATGGTGGCCGGCTACGCGGTCGGCGGCGGGCACGTGCTCCACCTCGTGTGCGACCTGACGATCGCCTCCGACAACGCGCGCTTCGGGCAGACGGGCCCGCGCGTCGGCTCGTTCGACGGCGGGTTCGGCGCGGCGCTGCTGGCGAACACCGTCGGCGTGAAGAAGGCGAAGGAGATCTGGTTCCTGTGCCGGCAGTACGACGCGCAGCAGGCGTTGGACATGGGGCTCGTGAACACGGTCGTGCCGCTGGATCAGCTGGAGGCGGAGACCGTCGGGTGGTGCCGCGAGATGCTCGAGCTCTCCCCCTTCTCGCTGCGGCTGCTGAAGGCGTCGTTCCACGCCGCCGAGGACGGGCTGAGCGGCATCCAGCAGCTCGCGCACGACGCCAACCTCCTCTTCTACGCCTCCGAGGAGGCCCGCGAGGGCCGCGAGGCGTACAAGGACAAGCGCAAGCCCGACTTCTCGCAGTTCCCGCGACGACCTTGAGCCCGCTGCACATCTGGCTCATGGCGGCACGGCCGCGGACGCTGCCCGCCGCGGTGGCGCCGGTCCTGGTCGGCACGTCTCTGGCCGCGACCGAGGGGACCTTCCGGCCGCTGACGTTCGTCGCGGCGATGCTCGGAGCGGTCTTCATCCAGATCGGGACGAACTTGTCGAACGACTACTCGGACGCCCGGCGGGGCGCCGACACCGAGGACCGGTTGGGCCCCGTGCGGGTGACGGCCGGCGGGCTCGTGCCGCCGCGCCAGGTGCTGGTCGCCACCTACGTCGCCTTCGGGCTCGCGGTGCTGGCGGGCGCCTACCTGATCGCCACCGCGGGGTGGGAGCTGTTGCTGATCGGCGTCGCCTCGATCCTCGCCGGCGTCCTCTACACCGGCGGCCCGCGGCCGTACGGCTACGAGGGGCTCGGCGAGGTGTTCGTCTTCCTGTTCTTCGGCGTGGTGGCGGTGACCGGCTCCTACTTCGCGCAGGTCGAGCGGCTCACGTGGGAGGCGTTCGTGCTGGCGGTGCCGGTGGGGCTGCTGGCGGCGGCGATCCTCGTGGTCAACAACGTGCGCGACCTGGAGACCGACCGGCGGGCTGGCAAGCGGACGTCGGCGGTGCGGCTCGGGCGGTCGCGGGCACGGACGCTGTACGGCGCGATGGTCTACGGGGCGTTCCTGTGTGCGCCGCTGCCGTGGCTGGCGGGCTCGGACGAGCTGTCGGCGTGGCTGCTGCTGCCGCTGCTGGTGGCGCCGCTGGCCGTGCCGGTCGTTCGGACCGTGCGCTCGCGCACCGACGGCCCGTCGCTGAACGGCGCCCTGGCCCGCACCGGCATGCTCCAGCTCGGCTTCTGCAGCCTCTTGTCGGCGGGGATCCTCGCGAGCTGATGGCCGAGCTCGCCGTCGAGTCCGTCCGCTTCCGGCTCCGTACGCCGATGCGCGCGGCCTGGGGCGAGCTGGCCGAGCGCGAGGTCCTGCGGGTGCGGCTCGACTTCGGCGGCGGCGACTTCGGGGTGGGCGAGGCGGCGCCGCTGGAGCCCTACGACGGCGTCTCGCTCGCCTCCGTGCGCGCCGCCCTGGATGCCTACAGCGCCGTGTTGGCGCGGGCCAGCGCGCGCTCGACGCACGCCGAGCTGCTCGCCGCCTGCGCGGCCGAGCGGGCGCTGCCGCAGGCGCTGGCGGCGGTCGATCTGGCGCTGTGGGACCGCGCGGGGCGGCGGACGGGCTTCCCGGTGGCTCAGCTGATCGCGGCGGGCGCCGTGCGGTCGGTGGCGGTCAACGCGACGATCGCGTTGGAGGACCGCGCGGGGGCGGCCGAGGCGGCGGCGCGCTCTGCCGAGGCGGGCTTCCGGTGCCTGAAGCTGAAGGTCGGGATCGGCGACGACGCGGGCCGGCTGGCGGCCGTGCGCGCGGCGGCGGGCGACGAGATGGCGATCCGGGTCGACGCCAACGGCGCCTGGGAGACGCAGGAGGAGGCCTTGGCGCACCTGCGCGCGCTTGCGCCCGTCGGCATCGAGCTGTGCGAGGAGCCCGTCCACGGCCTCGCCGCCATGCGAGCGGTGCGCGCAAAGTCGCCGGTGCCGGTGGCGATGGACGAGACGGCCGCCGAGCGCGGCGCTCCGGGCTCGGGCGCCGCCGACTTCGTGTGCCTGAAGATCTCGCGCTGCGGCGGGATCTCGGGGCTGCTGCGCGACGCCCGGGCGGCGCGGGCGGCCGGGACCAAGGTCTACGTCGCCTCGTCCTTGGACGGGCCGCTGGGGATCGCGGCCGGCGTGCACGCCGCCGCGGGGCTGCGCGCCTCGGGGCCGGTCGCCTGCTGCGGGCTGGCAACGCTCGCCGCGTTCGAGGAGGGGGTCGGCGACGCCCTTTCTGTGCGGGGCGGCGAGATCGCCGTGCCGGACGGCCCCGGCCTCTTGGGCCCGTGATCGCGGTCGTCGAGCGATCCGCGCGGCCGCCGGCGCTCGAGGTCGCCGTCGCGCACGCGCTCGTCGAGCGCGTGAACTCGGGTGCCGTGGACTCGCTCGTGCGTCTGTACCGGCCGGCGCCGACACTGGCCTTCGGCCGGCTCGACCGCCTGCGCCCGGGGTTCGCCGACGCGGTGGCGGCGGCGCGCGCGCACGGCTTCGAGCCGGTCCTGCGCGCGCCCGGCGGGCACGCGGTCGCCTACCACGAGGGCTGCCTGGGGATCGACGAGCTGCTCGGAGAGGCCGACCCGATCGCCGGCATGCACGACCGCTTCGGCTCCACCGGCTCGCTGCTCGCGGGAGCGCTGCGGTCGCTCGGCGTCGACGCCCGCGTAGGCCCGGTGCCGCGCGAGTTCTGCCCGGGCGAGTTCACGGTCAACGCCCGCGGGACGGTCAAGCTGGTCGGGACGGCCCAGCGCGTCGTCCGCCACGCCTCCCTGCTCGCCGCCTCGGTCGCCGTGTCGGGCGCCGACCGCCTGCGGGCGGTGCTCGTGGACGTCTACGCCGCGTTGGAGCTCGACATGGATCCGGCGACGGTCGGCGCCGTGGGCGACGAGGCCGGCGTGTCGTTGGACGACGTCGAGCGGGCCGTGCTCGGCGCCTACGGAGATCGTCGCGTCTCTGCGCTCGATGCGGCGACGCTTGCGTTGGCTGAGGAGCTGGAGCCTCAGCACCGCCTTTGAACCGCGGCTGGGCTCAATGCCGCAGTTCAAGCCGCGCCGACCGCGCGCGCCGCGGCAGCCACCCCGGCGGCGGCGACGAGCACGACGAGCAGGGGCGCGCGCAGTGCGAGGGCGACGGCCGCGGCGGCGACGCCGGCTACGCGAGCGTCGACGACCACCGCGCGGCCGTCGGCCACGGTCTGGCCGACGACCAAGGCGGCCAGCAGGCACGGCGCGAGCAGCGGCATCAGGACCGCGGCGGGGCGCGGCAGGGCTCGGCCGGCCAGCATGAGCGTGCCGGCGCCCTTGAGCGCGACCGTGGTGACGCCGACGACGAGCACGGCGAGCCAGGCGGCGCTCATGACCGCACTCCCAGTGCGATGACGGCGCCGAGCACGGCGGCGACGATGGGCAAGCCCGCCGGGACGACCGGGGTCAGCGCCAGAGCGATCAGACCGCCTCCGACCGCGGACACCCGTGCGCGGCGGCCGTCGAGCTGGCCCACCAGCAGGGCGAGGAAGAGGGCCGGGAACATCGCGTCGAGCCCGTAGTCGGCGGGATCGCCCAATGCACTGCCGCCGAGCACTCCCGCGACCGTGCCGGCTGTCCAGGCGGCCATGAGCACGGAGCCGGCGCCGAGCAGGCGGCCGCGGTCGACCACCCCGTCGCGCTGCGCGACCGCCCACGACTCGTCGACGGCCAGCTGCGCCTCGCCCACGCGCCGCGCAGGCGAACCCCGCAACGCCGGCGCCACCGACACGCCGATCGCCAGGTACCGCAGGTTCAGCAGCACCGCCGCCACGATCGCGGCGGCGACGGCCCCGCCCGAGCCGAGCACGGACGCCACCGCGAACTGCGCCGAGCCGGCGAACGTCGTCAACGACATGAGGATCGGCGCCACGACGCCCATGCCGGCGTCGCGCGCCAGCACCCCGAACGAGGCGCCGAACGCGACGACGGCGATCGCCAGCGGCGCCGCCGCCCGCGCGCCGGCGGCAAAAGAGGAGGGAACCTGGTGCCGAACCCGAATGTCCGGCATAATGGTGCTCGCTTCCATGATGATGGAAGTATATCCATCGACATAGACTTTTGTCCAGCGAAATAGAACATCACTCGGTCGATGCGTTCGTCAAAGCGGTCGCCGCGAACGTCCGCAGCCTCCGAATGCAGGCCCATATGACGCTCGCCGAGCTGGCGACCGCGGCTAACCTCGGCAAGTCGACGCTGGCCCAGCTCGAGTCAGGCAGGGGCAACCCGAGCGTGGAGACGCTGTGGGCGATCGCCGCCGCCCTCCAGGTGCCGTTCGCCCGCGTCGTCGACGACGCCCGGCCGTCGCTGAAGGTCGTGCGCGCCGCCGACGTCCCCCCCATGCACTCCGCCGAGACGCCCGGCTGGGCCGGCCGCCTGCTCACCGCCTCGCACGGCCGCGGGACCTTCGACCTCTACGCGCTCGACCTCGACCAGGGAGCCGTCCGCCACGCCGAGCCCCACCACGCGGGCGTGCTCGAGCACCTCGTCGTGGTCGTCGGCCGCCTGCGCGCGGGCCCCGAGGACGGCCCGGTGCTGCTCGAGCAGGGCGACATGGTGACCTTCGCCGCCGACGTCCCCCACATCTACGAGGCGCTCGAGACGACGCACTGCGTCCTGTTGATGGCGTACCCCTGAACCTCGCCGGCCGCGCCTGCGTAGGGACCTCCGTCCGCTGACCCGCGGCGCGGTGTACGAGATCGAGAAGCGCTGACCCCTCACGGGGGTCAGGGCACGGCGGCGGCGATCATCCGGCGATCGCCGCCGCCACAGCCTCCGGCCGCTCGAGCTGCGCCGCATGGCCGGCGCCCGCCACCAGCTCGAGCCGGCAGTCGGCGATCGAGGCGGCCATCTGCTGGGCGATGGCGCGGAACTTCGCGTCGCGCTCGCCGACCACGAGCGTGACGGGGATCGTGAGCTCGCCCAGGCGATCCCACAGCGGCTCCATGACGCCGGCGCCGAGCCCCCGCAGGGCGGCGGCGAGGCCGGCGGACGTGTTGCGCAGCCGGTCCGCGTTCGCGGCGGCGGCCACCCGCGGCTCCTGGCCGGCGAACAGCGGCTGCGCGCCCCACTCCGCGGCGAACGCCTGGATGCCGATGGCCTCGATCCGGTCGGCGAGCTCGAGATCGGCGAGCCGCCGCACCTCGCGCGCGGCCGGGTCGGCGATGCCCGGGGTCGCGCCCACGAGCACGAGCCGCTCGACCACGGCCGGTTGCATGATCGCCGTGTACAGGGCGATCCGGCCGCCCATCGAGTAGCCGACGAGCGTGCACGGCCCGTCGGCCAGCGCGCGCACGTAGGCGGCGCAGGCGGAGAACGAGGCAGGCCGGCGCTCGGAGGCGAGCCCGTGGCCGGGCAGGTCCGGCGCGATCGCGCGATAGCGTCCCGCCGCGATCGTCCGCCTCCAGCTCTGCCTGGTCTGCGTGAAGCCGTGGAGCAGGACGACCACTGCCACGCCGCAATCATGACCCGCGCCATCGACATCGTCCCCGACGCCGAGCTGTGACGGCTCGGGACACCTATCTCGGCCTGCGCGCCTTCGTCGACGAGCTCGCCCGCTGCGGCCTGCGCGAGGCGTGCACGTCGCCAGGCTCGCGCTCGACGCCGCTCGTGCTCTCGCTCGCGCGCGAGCCGCGCATCCGCTCGACGTCGCACCTCGACGAGCGATGCGCCGGCTTCTTCGCCCTCGGCATCGCGAAAGCGACCGGCGTGCCGGCCGCGCTGGCCTGCACGTCGGGCACCGCGGCGGCCAACTACGCCCCCGCGGTCATCGAAGCCCACGAGGCGCGCGAGCCGCTGCTCGTGCTCACCGCCGACCGGCCGCCCGAGCTGCGCGAGCTCGGCGCCGGGCAGACGATCGACCAGGTCAAGCTCTATGGCAGCGCCGCCAAGTGGTTCTTCGAGGTCGACTCGCACCCCGCCACGCCGGAGCGCCTCCGCTGGCTGCGCCAGCTCGCCTGCCGCGCCTTCTGGACCACCGTCGAGGGCCGGCCCGGCCCGGTCCACCTCAACTTCGCGCTGCGCGAGCCGCTCGTGCTCGACGAGCCGCTGCCCGACGAGGACGACGGCGGCCGCGCCGGCGGCCGGCCGTGGGTCACCCGCCCGCGCACCGCCGGCCCGCCGCCCCCGGCGCTCGTCGACGGCCTGCGCGCCGAGCTCGAGGCGCGCCCGCAGGCGGTGCTGGTGGCGGGCCGCCAGGAGCGCGACCCGCAGCTCGGCGCCGCGCTGGCCGCCTTCGCCGAGCGGGCGGCGATCCCGCTGCTCGCCGACCCGCTGTCCGGCGCCCGCCGCGGCCCCGCCGCCGTCGCTCACTACGACGCCCTGCTCCGCCACTGGACGCCCAGGCCGCAGCTCGTGATCCGCGTCGGCGACCTCCCCACCTCGAAGCCGCTTCGCACCTGGCTGCACGGCGCCCAGGACGCGCTCCAGCTCGCCTTCGATCCCGAGAACGCGTGGCAGGACCCCGGCGGGGCCGTCGCGACGATCCTCGGCACCGACCCGCGCGCGACGCTCGAGGCGATCTCGCTCGGCAAACGCGACCGCGGCTGGCTCGATGACTGGCAGCGAGCCGACCGCGCCGCGTCAGCGGCGATCGCCCGATCGCTCACCGGCCTGAGCGAGCCGCGGGTGGCGGCCGAGCTGGGCGCGGGGCTGCCGCCCGAGGCGACGGTGGTGGTCGCCTCCTCGATGCCGGTCCGCGACGTCGAGACGTTCTTCCCGGCGCGCGAGCAGCCGCCGCGCGTCCTCTCGAACCGCGGCGCCAACGGAATCGACGGGACCGTCTCGACCGCCTTCGGGGTCGCCACGGTCGCGGACGGCCCCGTCGTCCTCCTCATCGGCGACGTCGCGCTCATCCATGACCTCGGCGGCCTGATCCAGGCGAGCCGGCGCAAGCTGACGATCGTGCTCCTGCACAACGACGGCGGCGGCATCTTCCACTTCCTGCCGGTGAGCGGCGAAGGCGAGACGTTCGTCGAGCACGTCGCCACCCCGCACGGGCTCGACTTCCGCCACGCGGCGACCATGTTCGGCTGCGGCTACGCGGTCGCCGACGACGTCGAGGGCTTCCGCGACGCGCTCCGCGCCGCCTTGGCCGCCCCCCGCACGAGCATCGTCGCCGTCCACACCGACCGCGAGGAGAACGTCGCGCTGCACCGCGCGGTGTGGGACGAGGTGGCGGCGGCGCTGGGATGAGGGCGCTCGGGTTCGACGTCGGCGGGACCGACACCAAGGCGGCGCTCGTCGACGGCGACGCCGCGCTCGGCTTCCGCTCGCTGCCCACGCCCAGGAGCCCGGCGGAGATCGTCGACGCCATCGCCGCGCTGGCCGGCGAGCTCGGCGACGCGGAGGCGATCGGGGTGGCCGTTCCCGGCGTCGTGGACGACGCCCACGGCATCGCGGTGTGGTCCGAGAACCTCGACTGGAGCGACGTGCCGTTCGCCGCGCTCGTCCGCGAGCGCTGCGGGCTGCCCACCGTCCTCGGCCACGACGTGCGGGCGGGCGCACTGGCCGAGACGCGGGTTGGCGCCGCGCGCGGCATGACCGACGTGGTCTACCTCTCGATCGGCACCGGAATCGCCGCCGGGATCGTGCTCGGCGGCCACCTGCACGCCGGCGGCGGCTACGCCGGCGAGATCGGGCACACGCCCACGGGCCACGACGACCCCTGCGCGTGCGGGGCGCGCGGCTGCCTCGAGGCCGTGGCGTCGGCGGCGGCCATCGCCCGCCGCTACAGCGCCCGCTCCGGCCGGCCGGCCGCCGGGGCGGCCGAGGTGCTCGCGGCAGGCGATCCCGTCGCCCTCCAGGTCTGGGACGAGGCGCTGGACGCGCTGGCCGGCGCACTCGCCTGGATTGCAAGCGTGCTTGCACCGGAGGTGGTCGTCATCGGCGGCGGCCTCTCGCGCGCCGGCCCAGCGCTGTTCGACCCGCTGGCCGAGCGGATCCCGCGCCGGCTCACGTTCCAGCGCGTGCCGCGACTCGTCCCCGCCGCGCTCGGCGAGCGCGCCGGATCCATCGGCGCCGCCCTGCTGGCGATCGATTCCGTCCGCGGCGGGGCCTAGCGTCCGTTGCGTGGACCAGACGACGCTCATGGACGTGCCGGGCGAGCCGCCTGTGCGGCGGACGACCTCGAAGGGCATCGCGGCCGGCGACATCGTGCTGGTCGACAAGAAGGGTCGCCGCTTCCATGCGCTCGTGACCGAGCTCGAGCAGCTCGAGTCGGGCCGGTTCGAGCTCGCCGTCCGCCCGCTCGACAGCCGCATCTCGTGGCGAACGGCGTCGGTGCGCGAGGTGGTCGACGTCTGGCGGAAGCGGCGCGCTCTGTAGCCTCGGGTAGATGCGGCCGTCGCCGACCGCCGACGCCCTGGCCGAGGCGAGGGAGCGCACGCTGGCCCTCGTCGCGCCCCTGAGCGACGCCGACGTCGAGTCCCAGCACATCGAGATCATGAGCCCGCTGGTGTGGGACCTCGCCCACATCGCGGCCTACGAGGAGCTGTGGCTCGTGCATCGCCACGGCGGCCGGCCGCTGTCGCGGCCCGAGCTGGCCGCGATGTACGACGCCTTCGAGACGCCGCGCGCCGTGCGCGGCGACCTGCCGCTGCTCGACCGCGCGCAGGCGCTCGCCTACCTCGACGACGTGCGCGAGCGCGTCCCGACCGGGGATTCCTTCCTGCACGAGCTCGTGCTCCGCCACGAGGACCAGCACCAGGAGACGATGCTGCAGGCGTTCGAGCTCGCGCGGCTGCAGCCCGCCCCGGCGATCCCGCGCGGCGTGCGTCCGGCTGCGCCGGGCGGCCACACCGGCCTCGAGGCGGTCGAGGTCCCGGCCGGGCCGTGCGAGATCGGCGCGCCGGCGGACCGCTTCGCCTACGACAACGAGCGCCCGCGCCACGTCGTGCAGCTCGCGGCCTTCCGCATCGGCCGCACGCCGATCACCAACGCGACCTTCCTCACCTTCGTCGAGGGCGGCGGCTACGAGCGGCGCCCCTGGTGGAGCGACGAGGCGTGGGCGTGGAAGGAGGAGTACGACATCACCCACCCCGAGGGCTGGGACCGTGGGCCCACGGGTTGGCGCCGCTGGACGCTGGACGGCTGGGCGCCGCTCGACCCGGACGAGCCCGTGGTCCACGTCTCCTGGTTCGAGGCCGACGCCCTCGCCCGATCGCACGGCGCCCGGCTCCCCACCGAGGTGGAGTGGGAGAAGGCGGCGACCTGGGACCAGCAGACGGAGCTCACACCGGCCAACCTCGACCAGTCGCTGCTCGGCCCGGCGCCCGTGGGCGCGTATCCGGAGGGCGCCGCGGCCTGCGGAGCGCTCGGCATGCTCGGCGACGTCTGGGAGTGGACGTCGTCGCCGTTCCGCGGCTACGCCGGCTTCGTCGCCCACCCGTACCGCGAGTACTCCGAGGTCTTCTTCGGCGACGGCTACCGCGTGTTGCGCGGCGGCTCGTGGGCGACCCGCTCTCGCATCGCCTCCCCCACCTTCCGCAACTGGGACCTGCCGCAGCGGCGGCAGATCTTCGCGGGCGTCAGACTGGCATGGGACGCATGAGCGACGACGACGGGCATCAGATCGGCTACAAGCTCCTGCCGCGCGGCGTGCCGGTGCACACGAGCGACGGCGTGGAGATCGGCAAGGTCCACCGCGTGCAGGACAACGCGCGCGAGCACATCTTCGACGGCATCGTCATCACCACGCCGGACGGGCGCCGCTTCGTCGACGCGCCCGAGGTGGCGCGCATCACCGAGGAGCGGGTGACGCTGACGATCGACGCCGCCGAGGCCCGGGAGCTGCCGCCGCCGCGCTACGAGTCGTGGTGGCGCCGGCTCGTCGGCTGATCAGCCCGCGAGCACGGGCAGCAGCGCGCCGAGCTTGACCTCGGTCTCGGCCAGCTCGGCCGCCGGGTCGGAGTCGCGCACGACGCCGACTCCGGCGTACAGCCGCGCCTCGCGGCCGCGCAGCAGCGCGCAACGCAGGGCGACGCAGAACTCGCCGTCCTCGTTGGCGTCGGTCCAGCCGACCGGCCCGGCGTACCAGCCGCGGTCGATCCCCTCGAGGGCGGGGATGCGCGGCACCGAGGCGGCGTGCGGCTCGCCGCCCACCGCCGGCGTCGGGTGCAGGAGCCCGGCCAGCTCGACCGCGCTGCGCGGGTGCGTCAGCTGCGCGCGGATCGGGGTGGCGAGGTGCTGGATGTTGGCGACCTTGACGATCGCCGGCTCGTCCGGCGCCGCCACCCACACGGCGTGCGGACGCAGGGCGCGGGCGATCCGGCGGGTGACGATCGCCTGCTCCTCGCGGTCCTTCTCCGAGCGCATGAGCTGCTCGCCGAGGTGGTCGTCGACCGCCGGGTCGGCGGAGCGGCGCGTGGAGCCGGCGAGCGCCACGGTCGAGGCACGGAGGCCCTCGCGGCGGACCAACAGCTCGGGTGAGGCGGCGATGAAGGCCGCGTCGCCGCGACCGGCGCAGAAGACGTAGCAGGACTCGAAGGCCGCGCGCAGGACGCCGAAGACGGCCGCGGCGTCGTGGTCGGCGGGCGCGTGGACGGCGACCTCGCGTGCGAGCACGATCTTCTCGAAGGCGCCGCCGCGGATCTCCTCGACGGCGCGCGCGACCGCCGCCTCGTAGTGCTCGGGCGGCGCGACGGAGGCGATGTGGAAGCGGCCGGCGGGCGCCGGGTCGAGCAGCGGGAGCGGCGAGTTCCGCAGCTCCTCGGCGCGCGCCTCGAGCCGCGCCGCGAGCTCCTCGGGCACGTCGTCCGCCGCGGCCAGCACGGCGAGCGTGAGCCGGACGTCGTCGCCGCGGCGCGCCAGCGCGACCTCGGGAACCACGAGGTCGGCGGCCTCGAAGCCCGCCCAGTGAGGCGCCGCGCCGCCGTCGTCGGCGAACGCGAACCCACCGAGCGCGACGAGGCCGGCGCCGGCCGGCCCGTCGGGCGCGTCGGCCTCGGCGGCGCCGGCGAGCCCGCGCCAGGCGGCGGCCGCCTGCTCGAAGCGCTTCGGCCCGCGGCCCTCGATGCGGTGCACGCAGCCGAGCGCGGCGAGCGCGGCGCCGCCGCGGTCGGGCTGCTCGAAGCAGAACCACGGCTCGCCGGGTCGCCGCGAGGCGAAGGCGACGGCGCTGGGGTCGACGGTCGGCGCCACCGGAACGGTGACCGCCGCGAGCACCTGCCCGCCGCTGCGCCGCGCCCGCCGCACCGCGCGCTCGCAGCGCTCGAGCAGGCGGTCGAGCGTGACGGCGGAGGCGTCGACGAGGAGGCTCATGGGGTTGCCGTGAAGGCGGTCCGCCCGGTCGTGCAGCGGTCGAGCACGCGGCCGCTGGGCGAGCGCAGGATCGAGGTCACCGAGAGCGTGCCGGACACGCCGGCGGCCGTCACCTGCCCGTCGACCTTCACGCGGAAGCGTTCGCGGCCCACCCGCCAGCGGCGGCTGAAGCGCTCGCGCAGCGAGAACGTCCCGTCAGCCACGAGCCGCCCGCCGGGCGTGATGTTCTCCCACTCGAAGCCGCCGTCGCGGCATCGCATTCGGTAGTCGAACGCCGCCACGCGGACGCGCCCGCCGCCGACGCTCAGCACGAACGCGAACGGCCGGCCCGTCTGGTCGCTCAGCCCGTAGTAGGCCGCCGCGGATCCGGCCGTGGCGCCGGGAGCACGGGCGTTCCACGCGCGCGGGCCGGAGTTGCAGCGCTCGACCACGCGGCCGCGGCGCCGGAACGTCACCCGCGCACGCACCGTGCCGCTCGCGACCGGCCCGATCATCTGCCCGTTCATGGTGATCTCGGAGGTCTGGCGCACGCCGCCCCCGACGCGTCTGCGCACGGTCGCTTCGAGGGCGAACGTGCCGTCGGCGGCCACCGCGATGGCGCGGACCGCCCTGGCGACCCCGCAGCCCGCGGCGATATTCACGTGAGCGCGGCCCGTGCCGTCGTCGGCCATCCGGAAGGAGATCAGCGTGAGCTGGTCGTTGGCGCGCCGCACGCTGTCGGGCGCCGTGCCGCCGCCGTAGTCGGTCGCCCCGGCGGTCGCCGGGAAGGCCAGCACCACGAGCGCCGCGAGCGCCCGCATCAAGTCTCGCTGCGGCCCCGCGAGATGGCGATCTCGCCGGTGCGCGCCATCTCCACCAGCCCGAACGGCCGCACCATGCGCTCGAACGCCTCGATCTTCTCCCACTCGCCGGTCACCTCGACGATCAGCGAGCGGCGCGTGACGTCGATGATCTTGCCGCGGAAGATCTCCACGATCTGCATGACCTCGCCGCGCGCGGGCCCGTCGGCGGTGACCTTGAAGAGCGCGAGCTCGCGGGCGACGGTCTCGGCCGGCTCGAGGTCGCGGATCTTGATGACGTTGACCAGCTTGTGGAGCTGCTTGGTCACCTGGTCGATCGGGTGCATCGCGCCGTCGAGCGTCAGCGTGATGCGGGAGAGCGACTCGTCGTCGGTCGGGCCGACGGCCAGCGTGTCGATGTTGAAGCCGCGGCGCGCGAACAGCCCCGCGATGCGGGTCAGCACGCCGGGCTTGTTCTCGACCAGGATCGAGAGGATGTGCTTGCGGCCCGTGCGCACCGCCGTGGTGGCCTCGAGCTCCTCGAGGGTCAGCGGCTCCTTGGTCCCCGGCTCGCCCATCGCTATCCCACCATCTCCCGCGCGGCCGACCCGGCCGGGATCATCGGATACGTGTTCTCCTCGCGCGTGACACGGACGTCGACCACCACCGGTCCCGGCGTCTCGAGCGCCTTGCGAAGGTCGTCCACCAGCGTCGTCTTATCCGTCAACCGCACGCCGGTGGCGCCGTAGGCCTCGGCGAGCTTGACCCAGTCGGGCCAGCTGCCCATGTCGACGTTCGAGTAGCGCTTGTCCCAGAACAGCTCCTGCCACTGGCGGACCATGCCCAGGTAGCCGTTGTTCATGATCACGGCCTTGACCGGGATGTCGTGCTCCTTGCAGGTCGCGAGCTCCTGGATGTTCATCTGGAACGAGCCGTCGCCGGTCAGCAGCACGCTCGGGACGCTGGGGTTGCCGACCGCGGCGCCGAGCGCCGCCGGCAGGCCGAAGCCCATCGTCCCCAGGCCGCCGGAGTTGATCCAGCGGCGCGGCTTGGCGAAGTGGAAGTACTGGGCGGCCCACATCTGGTGCTGGCCGACGTCGGAGCTCAGGATGCAGTCGCCCTGTGTGGCCTCGTAGAGCGCCTCCACGAGGTACTGCGGCTTGATCTCGGTGTCCGCGCTGTCGTCGTAGCGCAGCGGGTACTGCGCGCGCCACTGCTCGAGCCGCTCCCACCAGCCGGTCAGCCGGTCGGGATCGGGGCCGACCGCGCGGTACTCGTTGACGAGCCGCGCGAGCACGTTCTTGGCGTCGCCGACGATCGGGATGTGCGCCGGGACGTTCTTGGAGATCTCCGCCGGGTCGATGTCGATGTGCACGAACTTCGCGCGCGGCGCGAACTCGGAGAGCTTGCCGGTGATGCGGTCGTCGAAGCGTGCGCCGACGGCGACGATCAGGTCGGCCTCGTCCATCGCGTAGTTGGCGGTGCGGGTGCCGTGCATGCCGAGCATGCCGAGCCACTGCGGGTGCGGCGCCGGGAAGGCGCCGAGGCCCATCAGCGTGCAGGTCACGGGCAGGCGGTCGCTCAAGACGAACTCGCGCAGCTCCTCCGCCGCGTCGGCGTTGACCACGCCGCCGCCGGCGTAGATGACCGGCCGGCGGGCGTTGGCGATCGCCTTGGCGGCGAGCCGGATCTGCTTCGAGTTGCCCTCGGTCGTGGGCTGGTAGCCGGGCAGCCGGACGTCGCCGACCGGCTGGTAGTCGATCTCCGCGCGCGTGAGGTCGACCGGCATGTCGATCAGCACCGGGCCCGGGCGGCCGGTGCGCGCGAGGTGGAACGCCTCGTGCACCACGCGCGGGATCTCCGCCGGGTGCTGGATCATGAAGGAGTGCTTCACGATCGGCATGGTGATGCCGAACGTGTCGGCCTCCTGGAAGCCGTCGGTCCCGAGCAGGTCGGTGCGCACCTGGCCGGTGAAGGCCACGAGCGGGACCGAGTCCATCATCGCGTCGGTGAGCGGGGTGACGATGTTGGTCGCGCCCGGGCCCGAGGTCGCGAAGACCACGCCGACCCGGCCCGAGGCCTTGGCGTAGCCCTCGGCCGCATGGCCCCCACCCGCCTCGTGGCGTACGAGCACGTGCCGGATCCCGGCGTCCACGAACGCGTCGTAGGTGGGAAGGTTCGCGCCGCCCGGATAGCCGAAGACGACGTCGACGCCCTCGGCCTTCAGGCACTCCATCACAGCATCGACCGCTCGCATCATGCGCGCCGAGTCTAACGGCGCGACGGGCTTTCTCCGGCGTCGGCATCCTCTCGTCGATGCCGCGGCAGAACCGCGTCACCCCGTTCGGCGACATCATCGCCCACCCCGGACGCGGGCTCGTCTTCGGCAACCGGGGATGCCTGCACGACGACGAAGGCCGGATCCGCCGGCGCTACGACGGCCGGGCGTGGATCGCGTGCCGGCTCAGCTTCAAGGGCCGGCGCCGCGCGCTGATGCAGCCGGGGCGGTACACGGAGCTGTTCTTCCTGGACGAGGCGACGGCGCTGGCGGCCGGCCACCGGCCGTGCGCGGAGTGCCGTCGCGAGGACTACCTGCGCTTCGTCGAGATCTGGCCGGGACGTGCGTCGCAGCGTCCGTCCGCCGCCGACCTCAACGCCGCGCTCCACGCGGAACGGCTCACCGACGCCAGGACGCAACGCCATCACGAGCGCGCCTTCGACGAGCTTCCGGAAGGCGCGTTCGTCCTCCGTGACGGCGCGCCGTGGCTCGTGCGCGGTGACGAGCTGCTGCGGTGGACACCGGCTGGATACACCGATGCGGTGACCCGGCCCGCGGGGCGGCAGGCGGTCGTGATCACGCCGGCGTCGGTCGTCGCCGTGCTCGAGCGGAGATGGCAGCCAACAGCCGTGCCGCTCCTTCACCCTTCGGCACGATGAGGAGCCCCGCACCGTTCAGTGGCCCTTGCGCGGCCGCACCGCTCCGGGTTAGGGTCGCTCGACGGCCCATCCGCAGATAGCACCGGCAGGGTCGGCCGTCGACTGGAGGCCGTGTTGAGCTCGACAGTCCTCGCCGCCATCGCCTTCGTCGCCGTCTGGGCGGCGCTGGCCGTGTTCGGCTTTCGGCTCGCCCTCCGGATCCGCCCGAAGGCGCAGGACGACGCGCACAACGACGTCCACGCCGTCTACTTCAGCATGGTCGGTCTGCTCTACGCGATCCTCCTCGCCTTCGTCGTCGTGGTCGCGTGGGAGCAGTTCAACACGGCCGAGGACTCGACCCACACGGAGGCGACGCGGCTCTCGAACCTGCTTCGCGACGCGCAGCCCCTGCCTGACCGCGACCGGGTGCGGATCCAGACGGCGATCGTGACCTACCTCGAGAACGTCGTCGACCGCGAGTACGTCTCGATGGCCGACGGCGAAGCGGATGAGCAGACCTCGGCGGCCTACGAGGCGATCTGGGAGGAGTACTACCGCACGAAAGTCGAGGACGAGCCCGCGGCCACGTTCTTCGGCTCGGCGGTCTCGCGCCTGAACGAGCTCGGCGAGGCGCGACGTCTGCGCCTGCTGTCGAGCCAGTCGAAGATCCCGGCACCGCTGTGGGTCCTGTTGATCGGGGGTGGGCTCTTCACGCTCATGTGGCTGTGCCCGTTTCAGATGGCGGACACGCGCACGCAGACCTTGGCCCTCGGGACCGTTGGTGCGTTCACGGGCTTCGTGCTCTTCCTCATCTACGCGCTCCAGCACCCGTTCAGCGGAGACATCGCGATCGACGCAGCGGTGTACGACAGCCTGATCGACCAGTGGCGGGGGCGTATCTCGCGATGACTGCGAGCGCCGTCGGGCGTCTTCCCGGGCGCCGGGTGGCCGTGACCTCGGCATTGATGGCTGGGAGCCTCGTGGGCGTCGCGCGGGTCGCCGTCACGACGTCGATCGCGGTGCTCGTCTTCGCCGGGCCGCTCGCCGAGCGCCTGCCGGCCGCCATCGGCCTCACGCTCGTCTCCGAGGTCGTGGCGCTCACCGTGGTGTCGTCGCTGGGCTCTCTTCGCGGCGCGGTCGCCGGGGTTCATCCCACGCCGGCGCCGTCCGCGGCGGTCATCGCCGCCGCGGTCGCCGGGACGGTGGCCGTCGGTGGCGAGCAGCAGTTCCTGACCGTCGTCCTGGCGATGTCGCTGGCGACCATCCTCACCGGCGCGGTCTTCCTGCTGGTCGGGGGCCTCCGGCTCAGCAACCTCGTCCGGTTCATGCCGTATCCGGTCGTCGCCGGCTTCCTCGCCGGCACCGGCTGGCTGCTCATGGAGGGTTCGCTCGACGTGATGACGGGCGCCGCGGATGCGCTCACCTCGTGGGCCGCGACCTCGCACTGGCTCCCGGGCGTCGCGTTCGGGCTTGCGCTGGTCGCTCTCTCACGGCGTCTCCGATCGCCGCTCGTGCTCCCGATCGGCATCCTGGCCGGGCTGCTCGCGTTCTACGTCGCCGCCGGCGCGGCGGGAGCGACGAACGCGGACCT
This sequence comes from uncultured Solirubrobacteraceae bacterium, assembly GCA_963844405.1. GTDB lineage: Bacteria > Actinomycetota > Thermoleophilia > Solirubrobacterales > Solirubrobacteraceae > DASSUW01. Next base: position 500,778 of record CAWJNZ010000004.1, read on the forward strand.
CGAGCGCCACGGCTGGCTGCTCGGGCCGTTTCCGGAAGGGACCCTCGTGGGCACGTGGACGGTGGACGCGCTCGGCGTCGCGGACTGGGACGCGGTGCTCGCGCAGGCGCCGGCGGCCGCGGCGCTGGCCGCGATCGCGCTGCTCACCATCCTGCTGAACATCAGCGGCATCGAGGTGCTCATCCGGCGCGATGCCGACATCGACCGAGAGCTGCGCGCCGCCGGGGTGGCGAACGTCATCTCCGGTGCCGCCGGCGGGATGGTCGGCTTCCACACGATCGCCCAGACGTCGCTCGCGCACCGGCTCGGGGCGCCGAGCCGGCTGGTGCCGTGGGTCGCCGCGGTGGTGCCGCTGGCGACGCTGGCCGCGGGCACCGTCGTCATCGCCCGGCTGCCGCGCCCGGTGTTGGGCGGCCTGCTGCTGTTCGTGGGCGCGACGTTCCTGATCGAGTGGCTCGTGGACAGCCGCTCGAAGGTGCCGCCGCGCGAGTACGTCGTCATCGGCGCCATCGTCCTCACGATGGCCCTGGTGGGACTGCTCGAGGGAGTGGCGGTCGGCCTCGCGCTCGCCCTCGCCTCGTTCGTCGTCGCGTACAGCCGCATCGACGTCGTCCGTCACGCCATCGACGGGGCCTCGTATCACAGCGCCTTCGAACGCCCCGAGCCCGACCGGCGAGCTCCTGCAGCGGCGCGGGCACGAGCGCGCGTACTGGCTGCTCCAGGGCTTCGTGTTCTTCGGCACGGCGGACGCGCTGGTCCAGCGGGCAGCCGCGCGCGCGGGCGATGCGTCGCGACCGCTGCGGTTCCTGGTGATCGACTTCGCGCGCGTCACCGGCATCGACTCGTCGGCCGCGCACAGCATCGCGGCGATGCAGCGCCTCGCCGCCGACCGGGACTTCGTCCTCGCGCTGGCGTCGCTCCGGCCCACGACGCACGAACGGCTGGCCGCCGCCGGGGTCGACGAGAGCGATCCGCACACTCGCGTCTTCGAGGACCTCGAACACGCCGTTCAATGGTGCGAGGACCAAACGCTCGGCGCAGCCGGGACGGGCCTTCGCAGCGTCCCACTCGAAGAGACCCTCGGCGATGCCGCCCACGGCCGGAAGCTGCTGCGCTACGTCGACCGGCTCGTCATCTCGCCCGGTGACGTGCTGGTGCGCCGAGGGGACATGACGGATGACGTCTACTTCGTCGAATCCGGGATCCTGACGGCGGAGGTCGTCGCGGAGTCCGGCGCCACGCTGCGGATCAGGAAGATGGGCCCGGGCGCGCTCATCGGGGAAGTGGCGCTGTTCACGCGGAAGCCGCGCACGGCGTCCGTCGTGGCCGAGTCGCCCTGCACACTCCACCGCCTGTCACGGAGCGCGCTCGAGGAGATGCTGCGGGACGACCCCGACACGGCCGCAAGGTTGCAGAGCTGGTTCGCCGAACGGATGGCGGACCGGCTGAGCGACAACCTTCGGATCATCCGCGTGCTGCTCCACTGATGCTGGCCCTGGTCACCGTGATCCTGTGTGCGACGGTCGCCGTCGCCGGCTTCCATGCCGTCCGGCGCTTCTTCCCGGGCCTTTGGAACGACGCGAACAACGAGCTCGTCCGGATCTGCTCCAGCCTCACGGGCGGGCTGTACGGCCTCCTCCTCGCGTTCGTCGTCGTGACCGCGTGGCAGAACTACAGCGACGCCTCGACGCAGATCGAGGACGAGATCTCGGCCCTGTCGAACGTCATGCGGGACTCCGGCGGGCTGCCGGCGGACGTGCGCGTCCCGGTGCGAGAGGACACGCTTCGCTACGCGGACCTCGTCGTGAGCCGTGAGTGGGCGACGCTGGCGCATGGCGATCCCGATCTCCCCGCCCGCGAGATGTACGAACGCATCTGGACGAGGCTGTATCGCTTCGACCCGAAGACCGACGCGGAGTCGACGTTCTTCGGCGGTGTCGTCGACCGCATGAACGACGTGGGCCGCGCACGGCGCCTGCGGATCTACAACAGTCGCGCGGACGTTCCCTGGATGCTCTGGGCGCTGATCGTGACCGGCGGCGTGTTGACGGTGTTCCTGCTCTATCTCTACCGATCCGGCAAGGTCCTGACGCAGGCCATCATGATCGGCATCGTGGCGGGGTTCATCGGCTTCGTGATGTACCTCATCCACGCCCTCGACAGCCCCTTCGGGGGTGACCTGGAGCTGTCCACGCAGCCGTTCACGTACTTCATCGATCAATGGCGAGGTAAGCCGCTATGAGCGCCGATCGCTCGCTCGACGAGCAGCTCCTCCGCGCGTCCGAGGCGATGCTCCGCTACGCCTTCGCGTCAGGCCTGACGGTCCCGGAGCCCGTTGCGGACATCGTCCACCGGGCCGTCAGCGGCGACGGCCCGCCGGACGTGCGCCTGCTCACACGCGCGCACAACGAGCTCGTGCGCATCGTCGCGCCGGCCACCCCGCGCACGATCCTGGTCATCTCCGAAGGCCGGCAGTCGGCGCTGTCGATGCTCGGGCCGGTCCGGCTCGTGCGCCAGATGCTCGTCGTGGTGATCGTGCTGCTGATCGCCTTCCTGCTCCTCGCCAGCTCGCAGGACGTGAACGAGACCAGCGGCGACTTCTTCCACTCCGCCGGCGTGCCGGTCCTCGTGAACGGCTTGTTCTACCTCGTCGCGGGCGGCCTCGGCGCGGCGTTCTCGGCGCTGTTCACGGCGCAGCGCTACATCAAGGAGGGGGTCTACGACCCCAAGTACGAGTCGACGTACTGGCTGCGCTTCATCCTCGGCCTGATGGCGGGGCTGCTCCTGCCCGCGCTCCTGCCGCTGGCGGACGAGGGCGAGGCGGGCACGGTGACGCGGCCGGTGCTGGCGCTGCTCGGCGGGTTCTCCGCCTCGGTCCTCTACCGCATCCTCGAGCGCCTGGTGTCGACGGTCGAGACGCTGGTGCGCACCGATCCGCGCCAGCTGCGCTCGGTCGAGCAGCAGGTCGCGGCGGCGCAGTCGTCGGAGCAGACAGCGGTCGAGCGGCTCGCGTTGGTGGGCGACCTGAGGCAGCTCCAGGACCAGGCGCGGGCGAGCGGTGACCAGCAGCTCGCCGACCGCGTCGAGCAGCTCGTCGCCGGCCTGCTGCCGGCGCGGCTCGAGAACGGAACGGCCCCGGGCGCGACGGGTTCCGAGCGCCTCGGGACTAGCGCCGAGTAAATCGGCGTTTGCAAGCCCGCGTGCATGCCGTCCGCGGCGCTCGGCAGCCTGCGGGAGCTATGACGATGTTCCTTCTCGGGCTGCTCGTCGGTGCTGCGGGGCTGGCGCTCCTGCTGGTCCCACGGCTGGCCGCCGCCGGCGCGCGCGAAGCCGCGCATGCGCGGCAGCTCGCAGAGCTGCGCGCCGCGGCCGAGGAGAAGATCGCGCTCGTTGCGGGCAATCGGGAGCAGTTCACCGAGCAGATGAAGGCGATCTCCGCCGATGCGCTGCGGCAGGCGTCCGAGCAGGTCGAGAGGCTGGCGACGGCACAGCGAGAGGCCGATCGCGCGATCGCCGCCGGGGAGCTCGGGAAGCGCACCGAGGAGATCAAGCGGACGTTGGACCCGATCGCGGAGAACCTCAAGCGCGTCAGCGACGAGGTCGCGCGGCTGGAGCATGACCGGCGGACCACGCATGGGCAGGTGCGCCAGATGTTCGAGTCGATGAGCGCGGAGGTCGGGCGCCTGCGTGACGAGACCGGGACGCTGGTCTCCGCGCTCAAGCGCCCGCAGGTCCGCGGTGCCTGGGGCGAGATGCAGCTGCGCAACTGCGTGGCCGCCGCCAACATGACCGAGCACGTGGACTTCGTCTCCCAGGTCAGCGTGAACGGCTCTGACGGAGGCCGGCTCCGCCCCGACCTCGTCGTGCACCTGCCCGCCGACCGAGACGTCGTGGTCGACGCGAAGGTGCCGATGGACGCGTATCTGCGCGCGCTGGAGGCGACGGATGAGGTCGAGCAGCAGCACCTGCTCCTGCAGCACGGCCGTCAGACCCGCCGGCACATCGATGCGCTCGCCTCGAAGGGCTACCACGCGCAGTTCGCCGCTTCTCCGGAGTTCGTGGTGATGTTCATCCCGAACGAGGCGATCTACTGCGCGGCGCTGGACGCCGAGCCGACGCTGCTCGAGTACGGCGCGGCCAAGGGCGTGCTCATCGCGACGCCCACGACGCTGATCGCGCTGCTTCACGCGACCTACTACGGGTGGCGCCAGGAGAAGATCGCGGAGTCGGCCCGAGAGATCGCCGCCGCGGGCCGGGAGCTGCACAAGCGGATCGCGACGTTCCTCGAGCCCTACGCGAGGCTCGGCCGCCAGCTGAACTCCGCGGTGAATGCCTACAACCAGGGCGCCGGTTCGCTCGACGCCCGCGTGCTCCCGCAGCTGCGACGCCTCGAGGAGGCCGGAGCCGGATCGGAGAAGCCCATTCCCCCGATTGCCGGCCTCGAGACTCCCGCCAAGCTGATCGTCGCCCCCGAGCTCGAGGAGGGGGAGACTCCGGCAGAGGCTGCGTAGCCCTGCCTATCCGCCCGCCGGCTGGAACAACTCGATCGGATTGCCGGCGGGATCCTCGAGCAGGATCTGCCGGCCGCCGGGCCCGCTGACGATGTCGTTGCGGAACGTCAGGCCGGCCGCGCGCAGCCGCTCGACCTCGGCGCCGATGTCCTCGACGATGAAGTGGATGCGGTTCCAGCCGCCCGGCTGTGGGGTGCGGCCGTCGGGCATCGGCCGCCCGGCCGAGCTCGCGGGCCCGCTGAGCAGGAGTCGCAGGTTGTCGCGCACGACGTCGGCGAACGCGGGCGCGTGGTTCGAGCGCACAGTGAAGCCGAAGTGGGTGGTGTAGAAGTCGACGGCGGTCTCGACGTCGTCGACCATGTAGCGGACGTTGACGAGCTCGTCAGGCACGTTTGGTCACCTCCTGTCAGCGCTGCGCGGCGGCCACGGACTCGGGGACGATCGCCTCGTCCGGGAAGTCCATGTCCTCGCCGCAGCCCATGCAGACCTGGTCGTAGAGCTTGACCACCTTGCCACAGCGAGGGCACTGGCGGCGGACCTCGTCGGTCTCGAAGCGGTAGAGGACGGCGGCGAGGAGCCCGACCACCGGCACGATCGCCGCGATCAGGAACCAGAGCACGAACGAGGAGCCCTTCATCCGCCCCACCAGGCCACCGGCGATGCCGAAGGAGAAGCAGATGATCAGGTAGGCCACGAGGCCGAGGGTACCGCGCCCGGCCGCGCGTCACAGGAGGGAGGAAGCGACGCGCGGCCGGGCGGTGCTACGCGCTGCGTGTGGGAGGAATCTGGCGTGCGGCCATCGCGGCTTCGCGGCCGGCGAGCTGGAGCCGGGCGAGGCGATAGCGGCGGACGAGCTCGTCGCCGCGGCCGCTGCTGGTCGCGGGGACGAGGACGAGGCGGCGGACCTGGGGAGCGGAGGAGGTCATGGCGAGCATGATCGAGTCCGGCGCCCCCACGTCCCATGGACGCGTGTATGGAATCGCCGGCCGCCGTTTCGACACGCGGTCGAGTGGACGTCAACAACGCGCCGCGGCCACGGCGGCGTCCAGCGCCGGCCGAACCGCCGGCGGGAGCCTGCGGCGCACGCGCCGGGGCGCGCCGCTGAACGCGAGGTTCGCGACCGTCGCGAACCCGGGCTCGTCGGTGCGCAGGGCGAGCAGGAGGTGGGCGATGCGGTCGGCCGACGGGAGCGCCTTGTCCTCGACGTGGACGCACCAGCAGTGCACGCGGCGGCCGCCCGGGGTGATGAGCAGCGCCCCGCGCTCCCCCACCACCCACACGCCGAGCGCGCCGCGCTCGACCACGAGCCCAGTCAAGCCGTGCAGCTCGCGGGCGTCGTGACCCACCAGGTCGCCGAGCAGGCCGACCGCCGTCCGCTCGGCACCGTCATCCGCCCGCGGACGGCGCCGCAGCACGTTCGCCCCGCGCTTGGCGTACAGCTCCGGGATCACCCAGGCGTGGGCGAGCAGGATCGCCCCCACCGGGGCGGACAGCGGCTCGAGCCAGAAGAGGACGCCGGTGGCGACCAGGTACGGGACGGTGTGGGCGACGGTCGTCAGCGTCCACAGCCGGCCGCGGCGCGCGAGCCTGCGGGCGTCGACCCGCGGCCGCCAGTAGACGGCGGCGGTCTCCGGGAGCGCCTGCGCGCTCACCCGCCGGCGATCGGTCGCCGGAGGATGACGAGGTCGGCGTCGAGCGGCAGCTCGTCGACCTGCCGCGCCTGCCCCTCGCCCTCCGTGACGACGGCGTAGTAGCCGGCGTCGAGCTGCTCGCGGAAGGCGGCCACGGCCGCCTCCACCGCCTGCTCGTCGGCCGCGGTCCACTCCGCCAGGGTGGTGTGCCCGCTGCCGTCCATGCGGATCAATCTGGCCATGGGCCAATGGTACGCTCCGGCCGGATGCTGGCCCTGGCGCTGACGGCGGCCCTGATCGCCAACTTCCCCGGCGACAACGGGCGGATCGCCTTCCACTCCACGTTCGGCTGCCAGGGGACCGCCGTCGCGACGATCCGGACCGACGGCAGCGGCCTCCGGCGGCTGACGGCCAACCCCTGCAACGGGGACTCGCCACAGGCGATCTTCCCGGACTGGGCGGCCAACGGTCAGCGGATCGCCTACGTGAGCCGGGGCACGATCACGCTGATCCGGCCCGGCGGCGCGGGCGTGGCCGTGGTGCCGGTGACCGAGCCGGTGGCCAACCGCCGGCCGACGCTCTCCCCCGACGGCGAGCAGGTCGCCTACACGCGCTTCGTCGACGGCCACCAGACGATCTTCCGCGCGCGGCTCGACGGCACCGGCGAGCGGATGCTCCGCCGCGGCAGCCTCCCGCGCTGGTCGCCCGGCGGGCGCAACATGATGTTCCTGGCGCCCAACGGCCGCGTGCAGGTCATGCGCGCCGCGACCGGCCAGGTCTTCCACCGCCACCACAACTTCTTCGCCACGGGCTTCGACTGGCGGCCCGACGGCCACCGCATGGTCTTCGTCTCGCGCGGCGGCGACCTCTTCATCAGCCTGCCCAAGGAGCCGGACACGCCGCGTCGCATCCTGCGCACCCGCGCGCGCGAGTCGTCGCCGGTGTGGTCGCCGGACATGCGGCAGATCGCCTTCGTCCGCGGCCGCTCGATCTACACCATGGACGTGCCCGACGGCACCCCGCGGCGGGTCTTCCGCGTCGAGGGCGGCCGGCCGTTCATCAGCTGGCAGCCGCGGCCCTAGCCTGGATCCAGGCTTAGACGCCGAGCTGCTCGCGGATCAGGCGGTTGACCTCTCCGCCGTCCGCCTTGCCCTTGGTCTCGCGCATGATCGGGCCGACCAGCGCGCCCATCGCCTTGGCGTTGCCGCCGCGGATGCGCTCGACGACGTCGGGGTTGTCCTCGATCACCTTGGCGACGATGCCGGCGAGCTCGCCGGAGTCGCCCATCGCTCCGAGGTCCTCGCGCTCGACGATCTCGGCCGGGTCGCCGCCGTCGGCCACCAGCCGGTCGAGCACCACGCGGGCGTTGCCGGCGTTGACGGTGCGCGCCTCCACCAGCGCCACGAGCTTGGCCAGGGCGTCAGGCGACACCGCGTCGGGCGACGACGCGCGGGCGCGCAGCTCGGTCACCCAGTTCGCGACCGCGCGCGGCTCGCCGTCGACGCGCTCGAAGTACTCGCCCCACGCAGGATCGAACGCGAACAGCCGCGCGGTCTCAGCAGGCAGCCCGTACGAGGACTCGTAGCGCGCGACCCGCGCCGCGGGCAGCTCCGGCAGCGCGGCCCGGGCGAGCTCGAGCATCTCCTCGGTCGGCGCCAGCGGCACGAGATCGGGCTCCGGGAAGTAGCGGTAGTCGTGCGCCTCCTCCTTGGAGCGCAGCGGCGAGAGGCCCCCGGTGACGGGGTCGAAGTGCAGCGTCTCCTGCACCACCCGATCGCCGGCCCCGATCAGCGCCTTCTGGCGCTCGATCTCGGCGTTGATCCCGCGCTCGAGGAACCGGAACGAGTTCATGTTCTTGAGCTCGGTCTTGGTCCCGAGCTGATCGCTCCCGGCAGGCCGCACGGAGATGTTGGCGTCGCAGCGCAGCGACCCCTCCTCCATGTTCACGTCGCTCACCCCGAGCTGGCGCAGCGTCTCGCGCAGGAGCGTCAGCCACTCGCGCGCCTGCTCGGCCGAGTGGATGTCGGGCTCGGTGACGATCTCGCACAGCGGCGTGCCGCCGCGGTTGTAGTCGACGATCGAGGCCGCCGACCCGTGGATGCGCCCCGACTCCCCCACGTGCACGAGCTTGGCCGCGTCCTCCTCGAGGTGGATCCGGTGCAGCCGCACGTCGCCCAGCCTGCCGCCGAGGCAGAGCGGGATGTCGTACTGGGAGACCTGGTAGTTCTTGGCCTGGTCGGGATAGAAGTAGTTCTTGCGGTGGAAGATCGAGCGCGGCGCGATCTCGCACTCGAGCGCCATCCCCATCATCAGGCCGTAGTGGACGGCCTGCGCGTTGACCACCGGCAGCGTCCCCGGCAGCCCGAGGCAGACCGGGCACGTCCGCGTGTTGGGCTCCTCCCCGAAGCTCAGCTCGCAGCCGCAGAACATCTTCGTCCGCGTCTTGAGCTGGACGTGGATCTCGAGGCCGATGACCGGTTCCAGGCTCATACGAAGGCCCTCGTGACGTCGAAGCCGATCGCCTGCTCGAACGCGTGCGCGGCGTCGAGGACGCGGTTCTCGCTGAACGCCGGGCCGGCGATCTGGAAGCCGACCGGCAGCCCCTCGGACAGCCCGTTGGGGATCGAGATGGCCGGGATGCCGGCGAGCGACATCGGCACCGTGCAGACGTCGTTGAGGTACATGGCGAGCGGATCGGCGGTCTTGGCGCCGAGCTCGAAGGCGACGCTCGGCGCCGTCGGCGAGACGATGAAGTCGAAGCGCTCCCACGCCTGCTCGAAGTCGCGCGCGATCAGCGTGCGGACCTTCTGCGCGCGCCCGTAGTAGGCGTCGTAGTAGCCGCTGGAGAGCGCGTAGGTGCCGAGCATGACGCGGCGCTTGACCTCGGCGCCGAAGCCCTCCTCGCGCGTCTTCGTGTACATGCCGAGGAGGTCGCCGTCCTTGGCGCGGTAGCCGTAGCGGACGCCGTCGTAGCGCGCGAGGTTGCTCGAGCACTCCGCCGGGGCGATCAGGTAGTAGGCGGCGAGGCCGTGCGGCGAGTGCGGCAGGTGCGTCGTCTCCACCGTCGCGCCGAGCTCGCGCGCCAGCTCCAAGGTCGCGTCGAACGCCTCCAGCACGCCCGGCTCGATCCCCTCGCCGCTGAGCTCCTCCGGCACGCCGAGGCGGATGCCCTTCAAGTCCGTGGCCGTGGGCAGCCGGACCGGCTCGGGCAGGCCGAGGGCGGTCGAGTCGCACGGGTCCTTGCCGGCCATCGCCTGCAGCAGCAGCGCGGCGTCGGTCGTGTCGCGCGTGAACGGGCCGGCCTGGTCGAGCGACGAGGCGAAGGCGATCATCCCGTAGCGGCTGATCGCGCCGTAGGTCGGCTTGAGGCCGACGATCCCGCACAGCGCGGCGGGCTGGCGGATCGAGCCGCCGGTGTCGGTGCCGATCGACCACGGGACGATGCCGGCCGCGACCGCGGCGGCCGACCCGCCCGACGAGCCGCCGGGCACGCGCGTGCGATCCCAGGGGTTCAAGGTCGGGCCGTAGGCCGAGTTCTCGGTCGACGAGCCCATCGCGAACTCGTCCTGGTTGGTCTTGGCGAGCACCGGCGCGCCCGCGCGCATCAGCCGCTCGACCGAGGTCGCCGTGTAGGGCGGCTTGTAGCCCTCGAGGATCTTCGAGCCCGCCTGCGACGGCACGCCCTCGGTGCAGAAGAGGTCCTTGATGCCGATCGGGACGCCGCCGAGCGGGCCGCTCACGTCGATCGCCTCGGGGTCGTCCCCCTCGCACACCCAGGTGAAGGCGTTGAGGTCGTCGGCGAGCGCGCGGTCGCGGTAGAAGCGCCACAGCTCGCCGCGCTCGAGGTCGCCCTTGTGGACGAGGTCGGCGGCCTGGGCCGCGGTGAGCTCGATCATCCGGCCCCCGGGCTCGGGACGCGGAAGCCGCCGAGCGCCGCGTCGGGCGCGCTCTCGAGCACCTTCTCGCGCGGCAGCGACGGCCGCGGCTCGTCGGCGCGCAGGACGTTCTCGATCTCGACGACGTGGCTCGTCGGCTCGACGTCGGCGAGATCGAGCTCGCCGATCTTCTCGATGTGGTCGAGCACCTTCGACAGCTCGCCGCCGAAGCGCTCGACCTCCTCGTCGGTCAGCTCCAGGCGGGCGAGCCGGGCGACGTGCAGGACCTGGTCACGGCTGAGCACGGTCAGCGATTCTAGGACTCGGCCGCAGCTCGGGCTCGGGGCCGGGCGGCAGGCCGCGGACGTGCTCGTTCGCGATCGAGAGCCAGCCGCCGGCGGTCAGCGCCACGGTGGCGAGGAGCCCGAGCCAGGCGCCGAGGCGGACGTCGAGGAAAGCGTCGGAGCCCGGCTCGTTGATCAGGCGGTAGAGGACGAGCAGCGTGGCGAGGACGCCGGTCGTCACGGTCAGCACGCCGAAGGCGACGGGCAGCGAGGGGCTGTCCTTGGTCGCCTGCAGGAACACCAGCGCGACGCCGACGGCGGCGGCGAGCAGCAGCAGGACGTCGATCACGGCGAAGGACTCGAACCCGGTCACGGTCTCCTCGCGGGCGCGAACGCCGTACCAGGGCAGCGCGAGCGAGACGGCGATCGCGACGACGGCCGCCGCGACGAGCCACTCGCCGGTGCGCAGGCGGATCAGCTTCATGCCGCCTGCGCCTTGGCCGCCTCGAGCGTGTTGCGCAGCAGCATGGCGATCGTCATCGGGCCGACGCCGCCGGGCACCGGCGTGATCAGCCTCGCCCGCTCGCGCGCCCCCTCGAAGTCGACGTCGCCGGTCAGGCCCTGCTCGGTGCGGTTGATGCCGACGTCGATCACCACCGCGCCCTCCTTCACCCAGTCGCCCTGGACGAGCGCGGGGCGGCCGACGGCAGCGATCAGCACGTCGGCGCGGCGGCAGACCTCGGCGAGGTCGCGGGTGCGCGAGTGGCAGGTCGTCACCGTGGCGTGCTCGGCCAGCAGCAGGGCGGCGACCGGCTTGCCGACGAGGTCGGACCGCCCGACCACCACTGCCTCGGCGCCCTCGAGCTGCACGTCGTGGCGCTTGAGCAGCTCCATCACGCCCGACGGCGTGCAGGGCCGCAGGCCCGGGCGGCCCTTGACGAGCAGGCCGGCGGAGATCGGCGTGAGGCCGTCGACGTCCTTGGCCGGGTCGATGATCTCGGTCAGCGCGGCCCCGTCGACCTGCGGCGGCGTCGGCAGCTGGAGCAGGATCCCGGACACGCGCGGGTCGTCGCCCAGCTCGTGGAGCAGCCGCTCGACCTGGGCGTGGGCGGCGTCGGCGGGGAGCCGGTGGTCGAAGCCCTCGATGCCGACCTCGGCCGACGCCTTCTGCTTGCCGCCGACGTAGACGGCGCTCGCGGGGTCGTCGCCGACGAGCACGGTGGCGAGGCCGGGCGCGGGATGGCCGGCCGCGACCCAGGCGGCGACGTCCTCCGCCACCTCCGCCCGCACCTGCTGTGCGATCGCCTTGCCGTCGATGAGCTCCGCCGCCATTGCGGACGGGCAGGCTATCGCCCGTCGAGGCGGACGGTGCGCCGGCGCACCAGGCCGGCGAGCGTGACCGCGCAGACGGCGGCCAGGATGAGGTAGGGAACGCTGTCGCCGGCGGCGTCCGCGAGCCGCGCGCTGCCCGCCGCTCCGGCGGTCTGCCCGGTGGCCCAGGCGAGGTTCAGCAGCGCGGAAGCGAAGCCCTGGGCGACCCCCGCGTGGTCGGCGCCGTCGCTCAGCATGGCCATGGCCGGGGTGTAGAGCATGCCGATGAGCGGGCCGGCGACGACGATCAGCAGCCCGAGGCCGAGGGCGGACTCCGGCCACGGCAACAGGAGCATCATCACCCCGCCCCCGGCCACGCCGATCATGCTCGGGACGAGCCGGCCGCGGCGGTCCGAGAGGCGGCCGATCAGGGGCGCGATCGCCGCCTCCAGGGCGGCGGCGCTCAGGAACGCCGCGCCGATGGCTGCCGTTCCGGCGCCCAGCTCGTCGAGCCGCAGCGGCCCGAGTACGGCGAGGGTCCCGAACAGCACGCCCGGCAGCGTGGTCAGCCACATCCCGGCGGCCACCCGACGGTCGCCGAGCGAGGCGATCAGCGTGCGCAGGCGCGAGTCGCCCTCCGGCTGCTGGGCCCGCATCCGGAGCGAGAGCACGATCAGCCCGAGGCCGAGGAGCGCGACGGCGCCGAACACGGGCTCCTGCCCGAACACACCCGCGGCCGCCCCGAGCACGGGCCCGAACAGCGCGCCGGCCACCGCCGCCGCGATCGTGGTGCCGATGTACTCGCCGCGGCGCTCGCGCGGCGCCGCGCCGATCATCCAGCCGAGTGCGCCGGCCCACGACGCCGCGCCGCCGATGCCCTGCACGAAGCGCGAGATGTCGAGCACCAAGATGCTGTCGCCGAACGCGAAGCCGAGACTGGAGACCACCAGCAGGCCGAGGCCGAGCAGCACCGTCGGCTTCACCCCTACGCGGGCGGCCATCCAGCCGCCGGGCAGCGCGCCGACGAAAGTCCCCGCCGGGTAGGCCGCGGCGAGCACACCGGCCCCCGTCTTGGAGAGCCCGTACTCGTCGCTGAGCTCCGGCAGGATCGGCGTGATCGCGGCGTAGAACAGCGTGTCCACGAACACGATCACGCAGACGAAGGCGAGCAGGCGGCGCATGGGCTGGTCGATCCTAGGGATGCCGCCGCGCGACGATCTTCGGCACCCCGTTGAGGGACGAACTTCGGCTGAGTAGGGCGGCTGGCCGATCGGCCCCGCGCCCTGCCGAGTGGTCGGTTTGTTCCCTCCAGGGGCACAAAGCGAGCACTCGGCGGTCGAGTGCTCGGTTAATGGGCCTGAGGCGTATTAAGTGAGCACTCGACCCGCGCGAGCCTCGATCCTGCCTCCCTACAAGCCCGAAGTTCGTCCCTCAGCGACGCCGGATCGGCGCGTAATCGGCCATCAGCTTGCGCTCGCGGCCGTCCTCGGCGAAGCGCACGACGACGATGCCGCCGGGCTCGGTGCCGAGCACGACGCCCTCGCCGAGCTGGGCGTGCACGACGTCGTCGCCCGCCCGGAAGACCTCGCCGGCGGCGTCCCCGCCCAGCTCGCGCGAGGCGGCCGCCGCTCCCGCCCAGGAGGCGACGCGGCCGGTCGGCAGCCCTGCGGCGGCGCGGGCCGGCTGGTCGGTGAGGTCGGCCGGGATCTCGTCGATGAAGCGCGAGCGGGCGCCGAAGGAGCTCGCGCCGAACGAGTTGCGGCGGCGGGCCCAGGTGAGCGTGAGGTCGCGCATCGCTCGCGTGATGCCGACGTAGGCGAGCCGGCGCTCCTCCTCCACGTCGCCCTCGTCGAGCGCCCGCGAGTGCGGGAACACGCCGTCCTCCATGCCGATGATGAAGACGATCGGGAACTCGAGGCCCTTGGCGTTGTGGAGGGTCATGAGGGTCACGAGCCCCTCGTCGTCGCGCAGGTTGTCGGCGTCGGCGAGCAGGGAGATCTGCTCGAGGAACTGGGTCAGCGAGCCGTCCTCGGCCGTCGCGTCGTACTCGCGGGCGACCTGGACGAGCTCCTCCAGGTTCTCGATCCGGCCCTGCGCCTCGATCGTCCGCTCGGCCTCGAGCGCATCGACGTAGCCGGTCTCGCTCAGCACCTCCTGCACGAGCTCGCCGACCGGCGCGTTCGACTCCGCCCGCTCGCGCAGCCGCTGCATGGTCGACATGAAGCGCGCGAGCGCCTTCTGCGCCGCCGTCCCGAGCCCGGGCACGCTCTCCGGATCCTCGGCCGCGTCCCACACCGGGATGCCCATCGTGTCGGCGTGGCTCAGCACCCTGGAGAGCGAGGTCTGGCCGAGGCCGCGCTTGGGCGCGTTGGCGACCCGCGTGAAGGCGCCTTGGTCCTGCGGGTTGACCATGAAGATCAGGTAGGCGATGGCGTCCTTGATCTCGGCGCGGTCGTAGAACTTCGTGCCGCCGATGACCTGGTAGCCGATCTGCGCCCGCACCAGCATGTCCTCGAGCACCCGCGACTGCGCGTTCGTCCGGTAGAAGACGGCGATCTCGTTGCGCGAGACGCCCTCGTCGACCATCCGCTGGACCTCCGCGGCCACGAACCGCGCCTCGGCGTGCTCGTCCGACAGGTCCCGCACCCGCACGGGATCGCCCTCGCCGACGTCGGTCCACAGGTTCTTCGCCACCTGGCTGCGGTTGTGGGAGATGACCGCGTTGGCAGCCGAGAGGATCGTCTGCGTCGATCGGTAGTTCTGCTCGAGCTTGACCTCGTGGGCGTCCGGATAATCGTCGCTGAACGCAAGAATGTTGCGTATATCGGCTCCGCGGAAGCCGTACACGCTCTGCGCGTCGTCCCCTACGACCGATAAGTTGCGATGCTCGGACGCGAGCAGCTGGAGCCAGCGGTACTGGGCGTGGTTGGTGTCCTGGTACTCGTCGACCAGCACCCAGCGGAATGCGTTGGCGTAGCGGTCGCGGACCTCCTGGAAGAGCTCGAGCAGGTTGACCGCCCGGAAGAGCAGGTCGTCGAAGTCCATCGCGTTCATGCGGTGGATCTCGCGCTCGTAGTGCTCGTAGACGTCGGCGACCGTCTGCTCGAAGAAGGAGCCGACCATCTGGCGGTAGTCGTCGGCCGACCGGAGCTTGTTCTTGGCGTCCGAGATCTGGGCCTGCATGGCGCGCGGGGTGAAGCGCTTGACGTCGACGTCCAGGTCGTCGAGGCACTTCTTGATCAGGCGCCGGGAGTCGGCGGCGTCGTAGATCGTGAACTGGCGCGTGTAGCCGAGCCGGTGGGCGTCGGCGCGCAGCATGCGGGCGCAGGCGGAGTGGAACGTCATCACCCACATCGCGCGGGTGGCGCGGCCGACGAGCAGCTCGACCCGCTCGCGCATCTCCTGCGCCGCCTTGTTGGTGAAGGTGATGGCCAGGATCTCGTCCGCGCGCGCCTGGCCGGTCCGCAGCAGGTAGGCGATCCGGTGGGTCAGCACGCGGGTCTTGCCCGACCCGGCGCCGGCCAGGATCAGGAGCGGCCCCTCGCCGTGGGTGACCGCGTCGCGCTGGGGTTCGTTCAGTCCCTCCAGCAGGTGGTCGATCGCGGTCGACTCGGGCATCGCCGGTTGACGGTAGCGGGCGGTGCGGAAGTACCCTCCGCGCTGTGGGCGAGCACCTGCGCGCGAGCGACGCCGACCGCGACATGGCGCTCGCGCTGCTGCGCGAGGCGTCGGTCGACGGGCGGCTCACGATCGAGGAGCTGGCGGAGCGCGCCGAGCTCGTCCAAGCGGCCCGCACGCGCGACGACGTCGCCGCCGCGACGGCCGACCTGGCACCGGCCGCGCCCGCCCCGGCGCCGCCCGAGGATGCCGTCCGCTACCGCGCGCTGCTGTCCAGCCTCGTCCGCGAAGGCCGCTGGCGGATCGCGCCGCAGAGCCGGTTCTCGGCCGTGTTCGGCAGCGTCCGCCTCGACCTGCGCCAGGCGGTGCTGCCCGGTCCTGACATCGACATCGAGGCCCGGGCGGTGTTCGGCTCGGTCGACGTGATCGTGCCGGCGGGTGCCCACGTCGACGTGACCGGCGGCGGGGCGCTCTCGAGCCAGGAGGTGACGGTCGGGGGCGGCGCGCCGGAGGGCGCGCCGGTGATCCGGATCCGCCATCGCGGCTTCGCCGGCTCGCTGAACGTCCGCAGCCGGCCGAACCTCGCCGACCAGGTCCGGGAGAGCACCCGCCGGCTCACCGAGCGGCTCATCCCGCCGCGCGACTGACATCCTGAGCGCCATGAACCAGGGCCCCGTGCTGTTCGCGTACGACGGATCGACACATGCCAAGGCGGCGATCGCGCGCGCCGGCGCCGTGCTCCAGCACGGGCCGGCCGTGGTGGCCAACGCCTGGACCACCTTCGAGGGCGCCGCGCCCGCCGCCCTGCTCGCGCTCCCGGGCGACATGGTGCGCGAGGGCACGACGCGCTCGACGAGGCCGGGCGCGAAGCCGCCGAGGGGCTGGCCGCCGAGGGAGCCGAGCTGGCGCGCGCCGCGGGCTTCGACGCCGAGCCGCGCGCCGTGTCCTCCTCCCGCCCGTACTTCGCGGCGCTGCTCGAGGTGGCCGAGGAGCTCGACGCGCGCGTGATCGTGGCCGGCAGCCGCGGCCGCTCGACGATCGCCGCCGCCGTGCTCGGCAGCGTCTCGACCGGCCTCCTGCACCACACGAGCGCGCGGTGCTGATCGTCCGCGATGGCGCTGACCGACGAGATCCGCGCGGCGGCGGCCGCCGTGGCCGCCCGCGCGCGGCACGTGCGCATCGCCGAGGACGCGCATCGAGCCGTACGCGGCGACGCTGCCCGCGGAGTCGCCGCCCGCCCCCGACCTCGAGGGCGCGAGCCTCGAGGAGCGCGCCGCCTTCAGCCTGACCCTGAACGCGATCAACTTCGGCTCGGGCTGGTTCCCGACGCTGCGCAAGGCGCCCGGCATGTCGGGCTTCCGCACGGTCGAGGCCGGCCTGCGCGCGCACGGGCCGTGGACCGCCGACGAGCTGGCGGCGATGACCCGCGAGGAGATCGCCGGCGCCGTCGGCCAGGACCCCGGAGCACGAGCTGATGGGGCACTTCGCCGTCCACCTGCGCGAGCTGGGCGAGCACGTTCGCGACGAGCACGACGGCTCGTTCCTGCAGCTCGCCCGCGCCGGCGACGGCTCGGCGGCGGCGCTCGCCGAGCGGCTGGGAGCCGGCCGACCTGGCGCGACGTCTCCACCTACGACGGCGACCGACGTCCCGTTCTTCAAGCGCGCCCAGATCGCCGCCGCCGACCTCGCGCTGGCCGGCATCGCGCCCGCCGACGACCTCGCCGAGCTCACCCTCTTCGCCGACAACCTCGTCCCGCACGTGCTGCGCGTCGACGGCGTGCTCGAGGTCGACCCCGAGCTGGTCGCGCGGATCGAGTCCGAGCAGCTGCTCGAGCACGACTCGCCCGAGGAGGTCGAGCTGCGCGCCGCCGCCCTCCACGCCGTCGAGCTGCTGGTCGCCGCCCACGGCGCCACCACCGCGACGGCGGTCGACAACACGCTCTGGCACCGCGGCGGCCAGCCCCGCTACAAGGCGATCCCGCGCCACCGCGCGCGCGACGACCGACTACTGACGGAAGACGCCGGCCGTCGCGCGGTGGTCGACGTGGCGGCCGTCGGGCGCGACGACCGTGACCGGGAAGCCCATCGAGCGGATGCGGCCCGGGAGGTCGCGATGGAGCCAGCGGGAGAAGCGGTGGCTGAGCGTGGAGACGATGACCTCGTCGTACCCGCCCACCCGCAAGGCCTCGTACACCGACTCGAGCGCGTACGGGCCGCCCACGAGGCCCTCGACGGGCCGGCCGGCCGCGCGCTCGAGCTCCGGCAGCGCGGCGTCGAGCGTCCAGTCGCCGGCCGAGCGCTGGTCGGCGTCCGGGATCAGGAGCGTGAACTCGCAGCGGCCGGCCGCGGCGCGGCTGCGGACCTCGTCGAGCAGCAGCGGCGTCGCCGCCGTCCGGTTCGCCACGACGAGGACGCGCGTGGGTTCCATGGCGTTCGAGCGACTTTACGCCTGGACGACCACCACGTCGAGGGTTCGCGGCCCATGGACGCCTTCGACGCGGTCGAGCTCGATGTCCGAGGTCGCGGACGGGCCGCTGACCAGCGTGATGGGGCGACCCTCCTCCGCGGCGTCGCGCAGGGCCGTGACGGCGTCGGGGACGCCGGCGACGATCGCGTCGGCCTCGACGATGCAGACGTGCCAGTCGGGCACGAGCGTGAGCGCGCGGCGGCCGGAGCGCTGGCCGCCGTCGAGCACGATCGTGCCCGTCTCGGCGATCGCCAGCGCGCAGCCGGTGAGCACGCCGTCGAGCTGGTCGAGCGCCTGCGGGGAGAGCGGCGGGTCGTCGACGACGACCTCGACGCCCTCGATCTCGGGGCCCCCGGGCGGGACCGCGATCCGGCGCGCGCCGCGCTCGCGGCACAGGCGGGCGACGGTCTCGGGCAGGCCGGCGGCGGCCGTGCGGGTCACCGTTGCGCGGTACTCGGCGACGCGCTCGCAGAAGCGGTCGACGCTGCTGTCGTCGACCCGCACGCCGCGATAACGGCGCGGGATCTCGGGCACGGCGACGGCGGCGCCGAGCGCCGCACGAATGCGGGAGAGGACGGCGTCACGTGCGGCGCTCACGCCACCACTCCCGGAACGTCTGCCGCGGCGGGTCGGGCAGGTCGCGCATGGCGGTCCAGCCCGGCAGCGCGGCCTTGGCGATCGGGCCGCGGCCCAGCCGCGCGAGCTTCTGCGCGCGCTCATAGCGCTCCTGCGAGCCGAAGACGCCGGCCACCGCGCGCATTGCCAGTGCCTCCCCCGACAGCCGGGACTTCTGCTCGCGCACCACCCGCCCCCGCAGGTGCACGAGCAGCGACGGGATCTCGATCTTGACCGGGCAGGCGTCGTAGCAGGCCCCGCACAGCGTTGAAGCCCAGGGCAGCGTCGGGTGCACGTCGAGCCCGAACAGCTGCGGCGAGAGCACGGCGCCGATCGGCCCCGGATAGACCGACTCGTAGGCCTGCCCGCCGACGCGCGAGTAGACCGGGCACACGTTCAGGCACGCCGAGCAGCGGATGCAGTGCAGCGCCTGGCGCCCGACCTCGTCGGCCAGCACGTCGGTCCGCCCGCCGTCGAGCAGCACGAGGTGGAACTCCTCCGGCCCGTCGCCCGAGCGCACTCCGGTCCACAGCGACGTGTAGGGGTTCATGCGCTCGGCCGTCGAGGAGCGCGGCAGCAGCTGCAGGAAGACCTCGAGGTCGCGCCACTCGGGCAGCACCTTCTCGATCCCCATGACCGTGATCAGGACCTTCGGCAGCGTCGTGCACATGCGCCCGTTGCCCTCGGACTCGACCACCGCCACCGTGCCCGTCTCGGCCACCCCGAAGTTGGCGCCCGAGACCGCCACCGGCACGGACAGGAACTTCTCGCGCAGATGCAGCCTGGCCGCCTCGGCGATCGCGGCGGCGTCGCTCGACAACGTCTGGTTCGTGATCGTGCGCTCGAACAGCGCCTTGATCTCCATCCGGTTGCGGTGGATCGCCGGCACCAGGATGTGGGTCGTCTTGTCGTTCGAGAGCTGGAGGATCAGCTCGGCGAGGTCGGTCTCGATCGCCTGGATGCCCTCGCGTGCCAAGGCCGCGTTGAGCCCGATCTCGTCGGTGGCGATCGACTTGACCTTGATCACCTCGCGGGCGCGGTGAGCCCGCGCCACCGAGGCGACGATCGCGTTCGCCTCCGCCCCGTCGCGCGCCCAGTGCACGACGCCGCCGGCCCGCGTGACCGACGCCTCGAGCCGCTCGAGCTGCTCCGGCAGCGTCGCCATCGCGTGCGCCTTGATCGCCGCCCCCGCTTCGCGCAGCGCCTCCCAGTCGGGCAGCTCGCCGATCGCCCGCAGCCGCTTGGCGCGGATCGTCGTCGTCGCCTTACCCAGGTTGCGCCGCAGCTGGGCGTTGCCCAGCGTCTCCCGCGCCGCCTCCGGGAAGCCGCGCGTCATTCGCGCGCCGCCAGGATCTCGGCCAGGTGCATCACGCGCGTGCCGGAGCGCTGGCGCCGCAGCGCGCCGCCGATGTGCATGAGGCACGAGTTGTCGGCCGCCGTGCAGACCTCCGCCCGGGTGTCCAGCACCCGCCGCAGCTTGTCGGAGAGCATCGCCATCGAGGTGTCGGCGTTCTTGACCGCGAAGGTGCCGCCGAAGCCGCAGCACTCCTCGGCCTCCTCGAGATCCACGAGGTCGATCCCCTGGACCGCCTCGAGCAACCGCCGCGGCCGGTCGCCGACGTGCAGCATGCGCAGCGAGTGGCAGGTCGGATGCAGCGTCACCCGATGCGGGAAGGAGGCCCCCACGTCGGTCACGCCCAGCCGGTCGACGAGGAACTCGGTCAGCTCGAACAGCCGACCCTGGGCGGAGGGCACGTGCTCGCGCACGTAGCCGACACAGGACGCCGACGGCGAGACGACGACCTCCTCGCCCGCGAACACCCGGTCCCAGCGGTCGGCCAGCGACTGGCCGAGGGCCTGGTAGCCGGTGTTGCCGTGCATCTGCCCGCAGCACGTCTGCCCCTCCGGGAAGGCGACCTCGCACCCGAGCCGCTCGAGCAGCTCCACCACCGCCTGGCCGGTGGCCGGGAACAGCGTGTCGTTGAAGCAGGTGACGAACAGCGCGACGCGCACCGAGGGCGAACCCTAACCCGCGGCGCCGCGGACGAGCTCCGCGAACGCCGCGAGCCGTCCCGGCTGCGCCTCCGCGAGCTGGGCGTCCTCGTCGGCCCCCACCCGCAGCACCCGCAGCGACGTGGCCGCGACGACGCCCTGGCCGGCCGCCGCCAGCGCGAGCAGCTCCTCGGCGCCGCGCAGGTCGCCGAGCAGCTCGCGCATCGGGCGCTCGAGCGCGGCCGGCTCCGGCAGGTCGCGCAGCATCAGCCCCGCCACGTGCTTGCGGCCATCCGGCGACCCAGGAAAAGGGCTGCGACGAAGGGGCGGCGAGGTACACCCGCGCCTGCTCCAGCCGGCCGCGGGCGGCCGCCACCTCGGCTGCCTCCCCCGGCATCCGCCGCCCGAGCCGCTGGGACAGCTCGTCGAGGCAGCCGTCGATCCGCACGCGGTCGGCATGGCGCTCGGTGATCTGCTCGTCGGCCGACGCCAGCGCCGCGGCCGCCGCGTGGCAGGCGGCGGCGTGCTGCCGCCCCAGCTCCGAAGCGGCGTGCAAGCGGCGGGCGGCGGCCTCCGCGGCGCCGCGCCCGCCGGCCTTGATCCGTGCCGCCGCCTCGCTCGCGGCGCGCAGCGGGCCCTCGCCAGGCGCGAGGACCAGCCGCGCCGACCACTCGTCGCCGCTCACCCGCAGCTCGGCCTCCCCCAGCTGCGCCCGGACGGTCGGCGTCAGCGGATGCCGCACGCGGTCGACCTCGATCCACGTCTCCGCCAGCCGGACGCCGCGCATCGGCCGGTCGACCGGCTGCACGAGCGCCGCGTCGGTCGCCGCGGCCGCCTCCTTCACGGCGCGCGAGCCGGCGATCCGCTCGCGCTCGCGCGCGTCGGCGGCGAGCCGCACCGCCCGCCGGTGCTCGGCCAGCGCCGCATCCAGCCCGTGCTCGGCCGCACGGATCCCGACGTCCTCCATGGCCGCGCAGACTAAGGCGCAGAACAAGGGGTTGGGGCCTCGGTGCACGCACGTCACCTACGATCCTCTCGTGGATGGTCGTCTGAGCGCAGCCCCCGAAGGTCCCACCATCGCCCCCGACGCGCCGGAGGCGAAGGCGCCCGAGCGCGACCTGCGCGAGCTGGTCGCGGAGCTGCGCGGGATCCTCGGCGACGAGTGGGTCTACACGCACGAGCACCAGCTGCGCACCTACGAGTCGGACGGCCTGCTGCAGTACCACGTCACGCCGGCCGCGGCCGTGCTGCCCGGCACCGCCGAGGAGGTGCGGCAGGTCGTCGCCGCCTGCGCGCGCGTCGAGGTGCCGTGGGTCGCCCGCGGGGCGGGCTCGGGCCTCTCGGGCGGCGCGCTGCCGATCGAGGACGGCGTGCTGATCGTCCTCTCGCGGATGAAGCGGATCCTGGAGATCGACCTCGAGAACGGCCGCATCTGCGTCGAGCCGGGCGTGACGAACTCGAACGTCTCCGCGGCGGTCGGGCCCGGCTTCTTCTACCCGCCCGACCCGTCGAGCCAGATCGTCTGCTCGATCGGCGGCAACGTGGCCGAGAACTCGGGCGGGGCGCACTGCTTCAAGTACGGCTTCACCACCAACTACGTCACCGGCCTCGAGCTCGTGCTGTCCGACGGCTCGCTGATCCAGGTCGGCGGCTTCGAGCTCGACTCACCGGGCTACGACCTGCTCGGCGCCTTCGTGGGCTCCGAGGGCACGCTCGGCGTCGCCACCAAGGTCTGGCTGCGGGTGGTCCCCTCGCCCGAGACCGTCCGCACGATGGTCGCGTTCTTCGACAGCACGCGCGAGGCCGGCGAGGCGGTCTCGGACATCGTCCAGGGCGGGGTCGTGCCGGGCGCCATCGAGATGATGGACGCCAAGGCGATCGAGGCCGCCGGAGCAGGCCGCCAAGGCCGGCTTCCCGATGCGCGGCGCGGCGCTGCTCGTGGAGCTCGACGGGGCCGAGCGCGAGTGCGCGGCGCGCTTCGAGGACGTCACGGCGATCTGCGAGAAGCACGGCTCCGACGACGTGCGGGTGGCGGCCGACGAGCCGGAGCGCCAGCGCTTCTGGAAGGCCCGCAAGGCCGCCTTCGCGGCGATGGGCCGGATCTCGCCGAACTACTTCGTCCAGGACGGCGTGATCCCGCGCACCACGCTGCCCGACGCGCTGGAGCAGATCGAGGCGCTCTCCAAGGAGTACGGCCTGATCGTCGCCAACGTCTTCCACGCCGGCGACGGCAACCTGCATCCGCTGGTCTGCTTCGACGGCGCCGTCGAGGGCGAGGCCGAGCGGGCCGAGGAGCTGTCGCGGCCGCATCCTCGACGTCTGCCTCGAGGTGGGCGGCTCGATCACCGGCGAGCACGGCGTCGGCGTCGACAAGAAGAAGCACATGCCGAAGATGTTCGCCGAGCCGGACCTCGACGCGTTCCAGCGCCTGCGCTGCGCCTTCGACCCGGCCGGGCTCGCCAACCCGGGCAAGGTGATGCCAACGCCGCGGCTGTGCGGCGAGGTCCCCGGCGAGTACCGCCAGCATCCGCTCGAGGCGGCGGGCCTGGCGGAGCGGTTCTGATGACGGTCGAGGAGGCGGCGGCCGAGATCCGAGAGCTCGACGCCGTCCGCCCGCGCGGCGGCGGCACCAAGCTCGGGTGGGGTCCGAAGGCCGACGCGCCCGACTTCGACACCCGCCGCCTGAACCGCGTCCTCGAGCACAACGAGGGCGACTTCACGGCGGTGCTGGAGGCCGGCGTGCCGCTCGTGGAGGCGCAGGCGAAGTTCGGCGCCGCCGGCCAGATGCTGGCGCTCGACCCGCCGCTCGGCGAGGGCGACGCGGCCACGCTCGGCGGCGTGATCGCCACGAACGACTCGGGGCCGCTGCGGCACCGTTACGGCGGGGTGCGCGACGTCGTGGTCGGCATGACCGTGGTGCTCTCCGACGGCACGATCGCCAAGTCGGGCGGCAAGGTGATCAAGAACGTCGCCGGCTACGACCTGGCGAAGCTGTTCGCGGGCTCGTACGGGACGCTGGGGCTGATCGCCTCCGTCGCCGTCCGCCTCCACCCCGCGCCCGCCCGTACGGCGACGGTGACCGCGCCGAGCGACGACCCGGCCGCGCTCGGCCGCGCCGCCCGCCGGCTCGCCGCGCTGCCGCTCGAGGCCGACTGCCTCGACGCCGGCTGGGAGGGCGACGCCGGCTGGCTGGCCATGCGCTTCGGCGGCGCCGCCGCCCACGACCAGGCCGAGGCCGCCAGCGAGCACGTCGAGCTCGAAGGGGCGACGATCGACACCGAGGACGCCGAGCACTGGGCGCTGCGCCGCGCGATGCAGCGCGGCGACCTGGTGGTCAAGGTCGCCGGGCGCCCCACCGACCTCGAGAACGTGATCGCCGAGGCCCGCCGCGCCGGCGGCACCGTCGTCTCGCGCGCCGCGCTCGGGCTCTCGTGGATCAGCCTGCCGCCGGACGCCGACGTCGCCGCGCTGCGCGAGGCGCTCGCGCCGCGCGCCTGCACGGTGCTCGACGGCGCCGACCGCGTCGAGGACCCGTGGCCGGCCGTCGATCCCGGCGTGCTGGCCGTGATGGAGCGGATCAAGGCGCGCTTCGACCCCGGGCGCGCGTTCAAGCCGGGCACGTTCGTGGGAGGACTGTGAGCATGGCGACGCGAGCGTGGGACGACACCCGTCCGCCCGAGCTGGACCTGATCAAGGACTGCGTCCACTGCGGGTTCTGCCTGCCGACGTGCCCGAGCTACGCGGTGTTCGAGGACGAGATGGACTCGCCGCGCGGGCGCATCGTGCTCATGCGGATCGGCCACGAGGAGGGCAGCGAGGTCTCGCCGGAGATGACCACGCACCTCGACCGCTGCCTCGGTTGCATGGCGTGCGTGACCGCGTGCCCGTCGGGCGTCCAGTACGACCGGCTGATCGAGCGCGCGCGGCCGCAGATCGAGCGCAACGGCCCGCGGTCGCTCCGCGAGCGCGCGCTGCGCAAGGGCATCTTCGCGCTCTTCACCCACCCGGGCCGGCTGCGCGCCGCCGTGCCGTTCATGGCGTTGCAGCAGCGGCTCAAGGTCCCGGTCCCGTTCGGGGACCTGGCGCCGAAGGTCCCGCTGCGCGCGGCCATGCGCCGGCTGCCCGAGGTGACCCCGGCCGGTCGGTGAGCGCCGCGGCCGCATCGCGCTCATGCAGGGCTGCGTCCAGCGCGTCTTCTTCGGCGACGTCAATGCCGCCACCGTGCGCGTGCTGGCCGCCGAGGGCTGGGAGGTCCACGCGCCCCGGCAGCCGCGCTGCTGCGGCGCGCTGCAGCTCCACACCGGGGTCGAGGACGAGGCGCGCGGGCTCGCGCGCAGGACGATCGAGGCCTACGAGGGCTTCGACCACGTGGTCGTCAACGTGGCCGGCTGCGGCTCGGCGATGAAGGAGTACGGCTACCTGTTCGAGGGCGACGAGCGCGCCGAGGCGTTCTCGGCCAAGGTGCTCGACGTCCACGAGCTGCTGGCCGAGCACGAGCCGCGCGCCGAGCGGCACCCGCTCCCGCTCAAGCTCGCCTACCACGACGCGTGCCATCTCGCCCACGCGCAGCAGGTCCGGCAGCAGCCGCGCATTCTGCTGGGCGGAATACCGGGCATGGAACTTGTCGAACCTGCGGAATGGGAGCTATGCTGCGGCTCGGCGGGGATCTACAACCTCGTGCAGCCGGAGGCGGCGGCGAAGCTCGGCGAGCGCAAGGCCGCGAACCTCGCGGCCACGGGCGCGGAGGCGATCGCCGCCGCCAACCCCGGCTGCGCGATCCAGATCGCCGCGCACATGGAGCGGGACGTTCCGATCTACCACCCCATGACGCTGCTCGACCACTCGATCAGAGGGAGCCGACCGTGACCCTGGACATCGCCGCCACGACCGACGACCGCCTCGCCGAGATCCTGTCGGACGACGCGCTCGCCTTCGTCGGCGAGCTCCACGAGCCGGTTCGGCGCGCGCCGCAACCAGCTGCTGCAGGCGCGCGCCGAGCGCGGCGCGCCGTCCGGCTTCCTCGAGGAGACGAAGGAGATCCGCGAGAGCGACTGGCAGGTCGCCCCGCCGCGCAGCGACTACGAGGACCGCCGCGTCGAGATCACCGGCCCGACCGACCGCAAGCTCGTCATCAACGCGCTCAACTCGGGCGCCAAGGGCTTCATGGCCGACTTCGAGGACGCCAACTCGCCGACCTGGCAGAACCAGATCGAAGGGCACGTGAACCTGATCGACGCGATCGACGGCACGATCACCTACGACAGCTCGGACGGCCGCCACTACGAGCTCAACGAGGAGATCGCCACGCTGCTCGTGCGCCCGCGCGGCTGGCACCTGCCGGAGAAGCACCTCAAGATCGACGGCGAGCCGGTGGGGGGCGCGATCGTCGACTTCGGCCTGCACGCCTTCCACAACGCCCGCCGGCTGCACGACAAGGGGCTCGGCCTCTACCTCTACCTGCCGAAGCTGGAGCACCACCTCGAGGCGCGGCTGTGGAACGAGATCTTCCACTTCACCGAGGACGCGCTCGGCGTGCCGAAGGGCACGATCCGCGCGACGGTGCTGATCGAGACGCTGCCCGCGGCGTTCCAGATGGACGAGATCCTCTACGAGCTGCGCGACCACTCGTACGGGCTCAACGCCGGCCGCTGGGACTACATCTTCTCGATGATCAAGAGCTTCCGCGACGACCCGGACTTCGTGCTGCCGGACCGCAACGACGTGAAGATGACCGTGCCGTTCATGCGCGCCTACACGGAGCTGCTGGTCAAGACCTGCCACGCCCGCGGCGCGTTCGCGATGGGCGGCATGGCGGCGCTGATCCCCTCGCGCAAGGACGCCGAGGCCAACGAGCGCGCGATCCAGGCCGTGCGCGAGGACAAGAAGCGCGAGGCCGAGGCCGGCTTCGACGGCACCTGGGTGGCGCACCCGGACGTCGTCGGCGTGGCGCTGACGGAGTTCGACACCGTGCTCGGCGACAAGCCGAACCAGATCGACCGCAGGCGCGACGACGTCGACGTCTCGCCCGAGCAGCTGCTCGACGCCGCCTCCACGCCCGGCGAGATCACCGAGGAGGGCCTGCGCAGCGACGTCAACGTCGGCTTCCAGTACATCTCGTTCTGGCTCGGCGGGCGCGGCGCGGCCGGCATCAACAACCTGATGGAGGACGCCGCCACCGCCGAGATCTCGCGCTCGCAGATCTGGCAGTGGATCCGCCACGGCAAGTTCACCCGCGAGCACGTCCGCGAGGTGCTCGACGAGGAGATGGAGCGGATCCGCGCCGAGGTCGGCGACGAGGTCTGGGAGAAGGGCCGCCCGCAGGAGACGCGCGAGATCTTCGAGCGCGTGGCGCTGGGCGACGACTTCCCCGAGTTCCTCACCCTGCCCGCGTACGAGTACCTCGATTAGCGAGACCGTCGGGAACCCGCCCTCTACCGGGTCCTCAGCGCTGCCGGCGGTGCGGCTCGAGCCGGCGGCATGAGGGTCTGGGACGTCGACGTCCGCGAGCTGTGCGACCGGCACCTGCTCGGCGAGCACCGCGAGCTGCACGCGATCTGGACGATCCTCACGAACGGCCGGACGGGCTACGCGAACCATCCGGAGACGGTGCGCTGGCGCGGCCGGCTGGCGGCGCTCTACGCGCGCCACGAGGCGGAGGTCGCCGAGATGGGCCGGCGCGGCTTCCGCCACGCGAGCCCGCTCGACGGTGCGCTGGCGACGGGGGCGGCGACGCAGACCCAGCTGATCGACTCGCTGGACGACCAGCGGGCGCGGCTGGCCGGCAAGGACTGCGGCTGCCCGCGCTAGAAGTCGCCGCCGCCGAAGTCGCCGCCGCCGAAGTCCCCGCCCCCGAAGTCGCCTCCGCCGAAGCCGCCTCCGCCGATGTCGGGCGTGTCCCACATGCTGCCGAGCATGGTGCCCATCATCAGGCCGGGGAAGATGCCCGCGCCGAAGAAGCCGCCCATGAACGGGGCGTAGGCCGGCCCGGCGGCCCAGTAGGGCATCCGCTGGCCGCCGACGGTGACCTCGCGCGCCTCCGGGTCCTCGCCGCGCTCGACGCGCTGGGCGTCGGCCTCGCAGGCGGGGACCATGCGCGGCGCGCCGCCGTAGGGCGCCCACTCGACGTCGCGGTCGGACGGGCCGTGGCGGGGGTCGAAGAAGCACGGCGAGCGGCGCTCGGGCGGGCGGCGGTTCTCGAGCCGCGCGCGGGCGCTCTGCATCGCCCAGCGGCCCTCCTCGAGCGCGGCACCGGCGGGCTCGAGGTCCTCCGGGCGCCGGGCGAGCCGCCACGACTGGTCGGCGCGGCCGTAGGCCGAGACGGCGGTCTCGTAGTCGGCCTTGGCCTCCGGCGAGGCGCCGGGCAGCTCCATGTCGAGCTCCAGCGCGCGGATGTCGTCGCCGAGGGCGACGAGGTCGTCGCGGGCGTTCTCCTTGACCTCGGCGAACTCGGCGGCCTCCTCGCGCCGGCGCCGTCGACGGGAGGCCAGGATCGCCACGCCGCCCGCGCCGATGGCGCCGAGCAGGATGATGCCGCCGGCGCCGATGCCGCCGTCCTCTTCGTCGCCGCCGCCGCCGGCCGCGCGGTCGACGAAGTCGGCCAGCACGGCGGACACGCCCTCGTCCTTGTTGGCCTCGAAGGCGGCCGTGCCGGCGTCCTCGATCTCCGAATCGCCCGACACGACGAAGCGGCTTCCCACGAGCACCCCGACGGTCGTCCCCGTCCGGTTCTGCAGTTCCGTGGCGACCTCCTCGGCGTCGCCCGCGCTCGCCGGCAGGATCGCGATCTTGACCGGCACGCCCTCGTCCTCGATCCGGCGCCGCAGCGCGTCGGCCTCGCTGTCCGAGATCGGCATCTCGGCGTCGGGGTCGACGTAGACGGGGTCGTTCTGCAGCGCCTCGGCCGCGCTCTGGGCGGCAGCGGGCGGGGCGAGCAGCAGCAAGGCGGCGAGCGTGAGGAGCAGTGCTCTCATGACCCTCCGAGGTGCTGGCGCAGACGCTCGAGGTCGTGCGTGAGCTTCTCCTCGAGCCGCGGCTGCACCACGGGCAGCAGCATGCGTGCGGCGAGGCCGCTGGGCTTGGCCTCGAGCGACTGCGTGAGCCGCGTGCCGGCCCCCGCCGCTTCGAGGGCGTACGTGCTGACGACGCCGATCCCGTTGGTCGCGAAGCGCGTCTGGGCGCCCGTGGGCGGCTCGTAGGCGGTCAGCTCGAGCTCGACGTCGATCGTCCGGCCGCTGACCTCGAGCACCTGGCGCACGCGCGAGCCGCGGCCGAGCGGCCCGCCGTCGACCTGCTCGTAGCGCTGCAGGTGGCCGGTCCACTGCGGGACCTTGTCCTGCTCCAGGAGCCACGGGAAGACGTCGGCGGGCGGCCGCGGGATCTCGACCGTGTGCGAGAAGCTAGCCACCGGCGGGGCTGGGTCCGTGGACGGGGCGCAGCGGGACGACCTCGGCCTCGGCCTGGTGCTCGGCGCCCTTCAGCGCGGCCAGCTCGCGCTCGAGCTCGGCGATCCGGCGCGAGAGCTGCTTGAGCGCGTCGGCGATCGGGTCGGGCAGGTGGACCCAGTCGGCGTCCGGGCCCTCGGGGCGGCGCCCCTCGACCCGCACGGGATGGCCGGGGTTGCCGACCACCGTCGAGTTCGGCGGGACGTCGTGGATGACGACCGCGTTGGCGCCGATCTTGGCGCCGTGGCCGATGGTGATCGGGCCCAGGAGCTTGGCGCCGGAGCCGATCGTGACGTTGTCCTCGACCGTGGGGTGGCGCTTACCGGTCGCGAAGCCGGTGCCGCCGAGCGTCACGCCCTGGTAGATCGTCACGCACTCCCCCACATCGGCGGTCTCGCCGATCACGACGCCCATCCCGTGGTCGATGAACAGCGCGTCGCCGATCTCCGCGGCCGGGTGGATCTCGATCCCGGTCAGCGAGCGGGAGAAGTAGGCCAGCGCCCGCGGCGCGAGCGGCACGTCGTGGTCGTGCAGGGCGTGGGCGATCCGGTGGCTGAGCAGCGCGTGCACGCCGGGCCAGGCGGCGAGCACCTCGCCGGGCGAGACGCCCTTGGCGGCGGGGTCCCGCTCGTAGGCCGCGCGCACGTCGCGCCGCACCTCGCCCGCGACCCGGCGGAGGGTTCCGATCCCCAGCATCGCGACACAGCCTACGCGGCCGAGCAGTCGGGGCAGTCCGGGCGGCGCCGGACCCTGACGCGCAGGAAGTCGAGGGTCAGAAGATCGACCTGCAGGAACGCGTCGGTCAGGGGGTTGGGGAGGCCGGCGAGCAGCTTCAGGGCCTCGAGCGCCTGTAGCGAGCCGACGACGCCGGCGGCCGGGCCGAGGACTCCCGCCTCGGCGCAGCTCGCGGCGTGTTCCGGGGCCTGCGGGAAGGCGCAGCGGTAGCAGGCGCTCCGGCCTGGGAGGATCGCCATCACCAGCCCGCTGAGGCCCACCACGCCGCCCTCGATCAGCGGCACGCCGGCCTCGCAGCAGGCGGCGTTGATCGCGTAGCGGGCGGCGAACGAGTCGGTGCAGTCGACCACCAGGTCCTGGCCCTCGACCATCGCGGCGTTGAAGGCGGCCGGGTACGGCTCGATCACGATCTCGGGGTTGAGGAAGCCGAGCTTGGCCGCCGCGCTGTTCGCCTTGGGGACGTCGAGATCGGGTGTGAAGTGCAGGTGCTGGCGGTGGAGGTTCGAGAGCTCGACGTCGCCGTCGTCGACGATCCCGAGCCGCCCGACGCCGGCACCCGCGAGGTAGCTCGCCACCGGCGAGCCGAGCGCCCCGGCGCCGACGACGAGCACGCTGGCCTCGCCGAGCGCCCGCTGCGCCGCCTCGCTCCACTCGGGCAGGACGAGCTGGCGCGAGTAGCGCTCGAGCCACGGGTCCGGCTCGGCCGCGACCGGCTCGTTGGCGGCGCCCACGACTTCGTGGTCGGCCGCGTCGTCGGCGCCGACAAGCGCGCGGAAGAAGGCGCGGCGGTCGTTCATCGCCGCACGATCCGGACGACCGCGCCGTCGACGTGCACCTCGTGGCCGGCCTCGGCCGCCGAGCGGGGCACGTTCTCGAGCGCCTCGCCCGCCGCGCAGCGCACCTCGAGCGCCTCGCCGGGCGCCATCCGCTCGAGCTCCAGCTTGGTCCGCACCCAGGTCATGGGACACGTGAGAGCGGTGACGTCCAGCGTTCGGACCACCACGGCGGTTACGGTAGCGGTCGGATGGCGTCGCGGAACTTCCTCATCATGCACGGGCTCGGGGCGTCCGGACCCGGTCACTGGCAGACATGGCTGGGCGCGCGACTGCGCGCCGACGGCGAGCGCGTCGCCTACCCCGACCTGCCCGACCCCGACATGCCGTCGCCGCAGCAATGGCGCTCGGTGCTCGACGGCGAGCTGGCCGCGCTGCCGGCCGGCGAGACGATCGTGATCTGCCATTCCCTGGCCTGCCTGCTGTGGCTGCACCACGTGGCGGAGGGCGGCCGGCAGGCCGACCGGCTGCTGCTGGTGGCACCGCCGTCGGAGGCATCCGGCGTCGCGGAGATCCAGGCGTTCTTCCCGGTGCCGCTCCCCAAGCTGACCGACGGCGCCCGGCTCGTCTGCTCGGACGGCGATCCGTACTGCCCGGAGGGCGCCGACAAGCTCTACGGGGAGCCGCTCGGCATCCCCACCGACGTGCTGGCGGGCGCGGCGCACATCAACCCCGAGTCCGGCTACGGACCTTGGCCCGAGGTCGAGGCCTGGTGCGTCTCGGGCGACCGCCCGATCACGGGCTGAGCGCCAGCACCAGCTCCCGGATCGCCCCGGGATAGCGGTACGTGAGGCCGCCGTGCTTGCCGTCGAACAGCTCGAGCGTGTGCTCGACGTGCAGCGCCTCGAGCTCGGCGGCGAACGCCTGTGCGCCGAGATCGAGGTAGTACTCGTCGCTTCTTCCTGCGTCGAGGTAGATCCGGCGCATCGACCGCAGCGCGTCCGCATGCGGGCGCGCCAGCCGCACGGGGTCGTGGTCGAGCCACTGGGCCCAGACGTCGTCGATCAGCCGGCCGGTCGCGATGTCGAACGGCAGCAGCGCCTTGCCGGCGTTCGCCGGGTCCGGCGAGTACGCCGCGGCGTAGCCGTAGAACTCGAGCGGCCTGGCGAGCCCCTCGTCGACGTGGTCGGCCTGGCCGAGGCGCTCGAAGAAGACGTCGTAGGAGCCCTCGAAGTCGTCGCGCAGCGCCCGGACGACGGTGGGGAACTCCGGCACGTAGCAGGCCTCGAACAGCGCGTCGCCGGCGTGCGAGGCGAGCGCGCCGAACACGTCGGGGCGCAGCATCGGCACGACCATGGCGCCGTAGCCGCCGGACGACTTGCCGGCCAGCCCGCGGCGCTCGCGGTCCGCGTGCGTCGGGTAGCGATCGTCGACGAATGCGGTCACCTCGTCGCACAGGTAGTCCTGGTAGCGGCCGAGCGCCGACGAGTTGAGGAACTGCGAGCCGCCGTAGCTCGTCCAGCAGTCGACGAACACGACGATGGCGTCGGGGCAGCCGCCGGCGGCGAACATCGCGTCCAGCCGCTCGACCATCGTCGGCTCCAGCCAGGTGCGGTTGAACCACATGTCGATCTGGCCGGTGTACCCCTGGATGACGTAGATGGAGGGCAGCGGGCGCGGGTGGTCGCGCTCCACGCCCGGCGGGCGGTAGACGTACAGCGGCCGCCGAGCGGGATCGCCGAGCGGGTTGTCGGTCAGCAGCTCGGACTCGACCACCAGGCGGTCGAGCGTGCCGTGCAGCGGGCGCTCCCAGGGCGCCCCGGCGGGACCTTCGACCTCGTGCAGCGCCATGACTGCACCCTAGACGTCTGTTGTCGGGATGAACTTCGTCATTGAGGGAGGCGGGATCAGGGGCGGTGTGATCACTCCTGATGGCTATGTCATCACCAGCGATCACGGCAGGCCGCGCGGCCCATTTCGCAGCCGCCCTACCCAGAGCAGTTGACTTACGCGGCGCCGGCTGACTCCGGCTCGGGCGCGAAGAACGGCGTCGACACGTACCGCTCGCCCGAGTCGGGCATGACGACCACGATGCGGGCTCCGCGCGCCTCGTCGCGGCCCGCGATCTGGAGGGCCGCCCAGAGCGCGGCGCCGCAGGAGATCCCGGCCAGCACGCCCTCGCGGCGCGCGACCAGCCGCGCGGTCTCGATCGCGTCCTCGTCGTCGACCGCGATGACCTCGTCGAGCAGGTCGCGGTCGAGCACCGGCGGGACGAAGCCGGCGCCGATGCCCTGGATCTTGTGCGGGCCGGGCGCGCCGCCGGAGAGGACGGCCGAGCTCAGCGGCTCGACGCCGACCACCTTGAGCTGCGGGTTGCGCTCCTTCAGGTAGCCGCCCGCGCCCGTGATCGTGCCGCCGGTGCCGACCCCCGCAACCAGGTAGTCGACCTGCTCGTCGAGCGCCTCCCAGATCTCCGGGCCGGTGGTCCGGCGGTGGGCCTCGGGGTTGGCGGGGTTGGAGAACTGGTCGGGCAGCCACACGTCGGCGTCGCGGGCGAGCGCCTGGGCGGCGGCGACCGCCTCGTTCATCCCGCCCAGCGACTCGGTGACCTGCACCTGCGCCCCGTACAGCCGCAGCAGCCCCTCGCGCTCGCGGCTCATGCCCTGCGGGAGCGTCAGGACGAGGTCGTAGCCGCGCGCGGCGCAGACGAACGCGAGCGCGATGCCGGTGTTGCCGGACGTGGCCTCGACGATCGTGGTGCGGCCGGGCTCGATCCGGCCCTCGGCCTCGGCCGCCTCGATCATCGCGACGCCGATCCGGTCCTTGACCGAGCCGCCGGGGTTGAACATCTCGAGCTTGGCGAACACCTGCGCGCCGTCCGGCGCCAGCCGGGCCAACTCGACCATCGGCGTGCGCCCGACCAGGTCGGCGATGTTGACCGGGATACGCGGCATGCGAGCCCGACCAGCCTAGATGATTGATTCCGCGGCCCGCGTGCCCGCATGGCCGCGTACCGTGGATGCCGGGCGGTGCCCGCGCGATCGGCACAGTGGCGGAGCCACGGGCCGATTCAGTGGGTGCCGATCCGGCGCCGCGGGACGTGGTCAGGCGGGTGCGCGGGTCGTGGAATCAATCATCTCCGCTTCCCCGGATCAGTAGTTGCCCGACAGGTAGTCCCAGGCGCGGCGCAGCTTGTCCTTGAGGTCGTCGGGCGCCGTGTCGTCGGGGCTCGCCTCGAGGGTCGCCGGGTTCTCGCTCGGCTCGGGGAGCTGCTCGGCGTCCGGCGCCGTCACCGCCAGCACGACGCCGTTCTCGTAGATCGCCTCGACGAGCGAGGCGTCGGCGAACCGGTGCCCGCCGGGGCCGGCGCGCATGTCGACGATCACGCCGTCGAAGACGTCGGAGTCCGCGTCGGCGAGCACGTGCTCGACCTTGCCGACCTCCTGCCCGTCGGACGTGAGGACGGGCGTGCCGTCGGCGAGGACGAGGTAGGAGGCGGGGTTGCCGAGGTTCATCTCGCCCGCCTACCCCGGCCTCCGCGTCACAATCCTCGTGTGGCCGAGCTCGAATCAGGCGACGAGTTCGCCGGCTGCCGCATCGAAGCGGTCGCCGGCCGCGGCGGCATGGGCGTGGTCTATCGCGCCACCGAGCTCAGCCTCGGCCGGCCGGTCGCCCTGAAGCTCCTGACCCCCGAGCGCGCCGGCGACCGCGAGTTCCGCGAGCGCTTCCAGCGCGAGTCGCGGATGGCGGCCGCGATCGACCATCCGAACGTGATCCCCGTCTACGCGGCGGGCGAGCACGAGGGCTCGCTGTACCTGGTCATGCGCTACGTCGGCGGGACGGACCTCCATGCGCTGCTGCGCGACCGCGGGCCTCTGGAGCCGACGCAGGCGGCCGAGCTGGTGGCGCAGCTGGCGTCGGCGCTCGACGCCGCCCACGCGGCCGGGCTCGTGCACCGCGACGTCAAGCCCGCCAACGTGCTCCTGGCCGGCGACCACGCCTACCTGAGCGACTTCGGCCTCACTCGGTTCGCCGGCTCGGACACCTCGCTCACCGGCTCCGGCCAGTGGATCGGCACCGTCGAGTACTGCTCGCCCGAGCAGCTGCGCGGCGGACGCACGGACGCCCGCGCGGACGTGTACTCGCTCGGCTGCGTGCTGTTCGCGGCGCTGACGGGCGGGCCGCCGTTCACCCAGGGGACGGTGCCGGCGACGATGCTCGCCCACCTGAACGACCCCCCGCCGCTGCCGTCCGAGCAGGGCGCGCCGCGCGAGTTCGACCGCGTGGTCGCGCGGGCCATGGCCAAGCGGCCCGACGACCGCTACCCGTCGACCGGCGACCTCGGCCGCGCCGCGCTGGCCGCCGCCCGCGGCGAGCCGGTCACGGAGTCCGAGCGCAGCGTCGCGGTCGGCTCGGCGGCGCCCGAGCACGGCGGCAACGGCGACGCCACGGCGGTCCTGCGGCCCGAGGAGACCGCGGTCACGGCCTGGGATCGGCACGAGGGCGCGACGGCGCTCGCCGCCGCGGACGACCCCGCATCGGCCCGCGCCGGCGAGCCTCCCCGGGATCGCGGCACCCCCGCGGGCGATCGCCACGTCGTCAGCCCGCGCCGCTGGCCGGCCCGGCTCGTCGTGGCCGGCACCGCGTTCCTCGCGCTCGTCGCCGTCGGGCTCGCGCTCGGGCTGGTGTTCGGCGAGCCGGGCGGCTCGGCGTCGCGCACCGGCCCGCTGACGGAGGACGAGGTGCGCAACGTCGCCCAGTCGTTCGCCGACGCCTACGCGTCCGAGGACCCCGCCGCCCTGCGGGCCACGCTCGCGCGCAACGTCGAGCGCACGGCGCCGGGCGGGACGAGCCGCGGCCGCGACGCGGTGGTCGACCAGTACGAGCGACAGTTCGACGGCAAGGTCGGCACTTACGAGCTCGACGACCTCGACGTGCAGCCGGGCCGCGCCGGCCGCGCCAGCGGCACGTACCACGTCGACCGCGACGAAGGCGACCCCTACGACGGCCGGATCGTCTTCGGCGTCGTCCGCGAGCGCGGCGAGCCCCGGATCGCGCTGATCGCCTTCACGCCCTCCTCCTAGGCTCAGCAGCTGCGCGCGACCTGCACTTTGACCGTCGTGCCGCGTCGCACCTCGGTGCCGGGCACGGGGTCCTGCTCGCAGACCGCCGGCTCGCCCGGCAGCAGGCCGTCGAGCAGCCCGCCGCGCTCGGAGACGTCGGGCACGAGGCCCACGTCGGCGAGCCGCTCCTCCACCTCGGGCACCTCCAGCCCGTCGAGGTCCGGCACCTCGACCGGCAGCTCGCGCGTGACCCGGAACGCGGTCATGGCCGAGGCGCGGCCGCGGGCGGACGCCATCACGTCGATGACGTTCGCGCCCGGCTGCAGCGAGACCTCGGCGCGGAAGCTGACGCCGCTCACGTCGGCCGGCTTGCCGAGCACCCGCACGCTGGCGCCGGCCGGCTCGACCGACCCGAGCACCTCGACCGTCTCGCTCTGCACGACCGCCATGTCCTTCGGCGCCGTCACCTCGAGCTCGACAGGAACGAGCGCACGCTGGGCGCGCTCGCCGTCGTCGCCGCCGCAGCCGGCGACCGCCGCCACGCAGGCAACGATGAAGATTGGGGCGACGCGCATGACCTGATCCAGGCTAGGGGTCGCGGCGGCACTCCTGGCGGAGCCCCCAGTGCTTCGGGATGTCCTCACAGTCATCCGTCAATGCGCCGTAGAGCCCGGACCGCCCGACGCCGTAGGCGGTCATCTCCGTCGTCTCCGCACCTCTGAAGTCGGCGCCGACGGTGTCGGCGACCGCGAGCACGGCACCGCTGAGCCGTGCCCCCCGCAGGCAAGCACGGCGCAGGTCCGTCCTCGACAGCGTCGTCTTCTCGAAGTTCGCTCGCTGCAGGTCTGCGTCGGCGAGCGACGCCTCGCGCAGGTCGACGCCCCTGAAGTCCGCGCCGGGCAGCCGTACGCCGACGAGGT
Source organism: uncultured Solirubrobacteraceae bacterium (assembly GCA_963844405.1). Classification (GTDB taxonomy): domain Bacteria; phylum Actinomycetota; class Thermoleophilia; order Solirubrobacterales; family Solirubrobacteraceae; genus DASSUW01. Next base: position 537,014 of record CAWJNZ010000004.1, read on the forward strand.
CGGCGCCGGCCAGGTCGAAGCGCCCGCGCGCCATGCGTGGTAGGCCCATGAGCACACCGATGGCCGCCTGGGTGTCCGGCCATGGTCGTGCCACAGTCGACTCGCACGCCGTGCGAGCGTAGGGGATGGTCTTCGCGACGTTGTTCTGCTGGACGACGGAGACGAGCCGCGGATCTTTCCGGCGCAGCGGGCGCCTGTTCTTCAAGTAGGCCATCATGAGATCAGCAACGGACGCCTGCCGGCGCGGCGTCTCCCGCGCCGACTCGCCCAAGGCGTAGATGCCCCCGAGCCGGACCTCCAGCTTGTCCGAGGCGAGTTGTTCGACCGCTCGCGTGAAGCGCTCCGACTCCTGCTGCGCGCGAGCCAGCTCGAGCGTGCGCTCGCTCGCCTCGCGCGTGTCGGCGATCTGGATCCAGGTGGCGACGAAGGTGAGGATCAGCGCCGCGCCGCCGAGCAGCTGCACGAGCGTCCCACGAGCGCTGTTCTCAAGCTCGGCGACCTTCTCCGGCGCGAGCCCGGCCGCCTGCCACCGCCGCGCCTGCAGGCGCGGCACGAGCCAGATCGCCCCGATGGCGAGGGCCGCCAGCGCGGCGACCGCCGCGACCACCTCGGTCGTGGTCAGCGTCACGCATGCGAGCCTGATGCAACGGCCCGGCGCGCGTCAAGCCGCCTCGTCGCGGCGGCAGCGCTATCCGGCAACGCCGTAAGGCGTCGCTCGGGTCAAGCGGTTGCGACGTCCTGCCCGCGAGCCCGCGCGTACAACGTCTCGGGCGCGATGTCGGCGGAGTTCGGCCACACGATCGTGCCGGCCTCCGCGTCCGCATGGAGCCGTTGGAAGAAGTCGGATCGCGCAGCGGCTCGAACACGCCGCCGTACTCGCGGAGGTAGCTGAGATCGACGTCGCCCGCCGTGCCGTCCTCGAAACGGACGTGGACGACGTAGCCGTCGAGCGGCGTCGCTTCGACAAGTCGTGGCGTGCTTCGCATAGCGCGCGTGGAAGTGTGGCCGGCCGCGATGAGGACATCCGGTCAGAACCGCATCGCGGTCCTGCTCGAAGTACCAGCGCGGCGCCCCACTCGGGACTGGGCACGAGCTTGCGCGTTCAGGTGAGTCCGCCAGCGCTCCGAAGAGTCCTCCACGCAGCAGCCGCCGGTCTTCGGCGGCTCCAACGAGTCGCCGGGGGGCACCAGCCTCTGGGTCGCGCTCGGCCTGATGCTCCTGGCCGCGGTTGCCGGCTACGCGGCCCCCGGGCTGCGCGACCGGCTGCGCACCGCGTCATCGTCGCGCGCGTAGGGACGAACTTCGCCGCGCGCGGGGCGGCGGGACGAACTTCGGCTGGGTAGGGCGGCGAGGGAGCCGGCCGCGGGTGGGGCTGATTACCGTCGCATACCGACGGTCAACCGACCCCGGGGTTGCTCATGGGTCCATATCACCCATGAACGACCCCACCCCGCTGGCAGCACGGCCGCTCCGGCCGGCGCCGCCAGCCTCCCTACCCAGCCGCAGTTCGCCGGCGCTGCAGCTCATCGACGCCGACGGCTTCCACGTCGAGGCTCCGCTCCGACGCGAGCGTTCGAGCCCAGTGGTCGTCCGCGTGGAGCTCCTCCACTTCCTCGGTGAGCTGCAAACCCAGCAGTCGCGGTCCGAAGCGCAGATCGAGCAGCGTCTTGAGGGACGCGAGATTCCGCCTCCCCTCCTGCAGCCGGTCGCGCGGATCAGCGGACTCACACAGCAGGATCATCTCGACGAAGAACACATCCTCGAAGGTGTTCTCCCATCCATGGAACTCGAAGTTCAGCGGCGGGTCGCCGAGTACCACCCGCAGGTCTTGAACACGACTCGGTACGCAGGTCGACCTCCCTCGGCAGGGTGGGCATCGTCGACACGACGCAGATCACTCGAGATGCATTCTTCAGATGTAGTACATGTGCGCGCCCGCCTGGCGGTTCTCGCGCTCGACCACGTCGGCGATCGTGGCGTTCTCGAGGATCGCGCGGGCTGCGGCCGCGGCGTCGGCGAAGACCGACTCGGCGGAGCTGCCGAACGGGCCGTCGAGCAGCTCGACGATCTCGAGCACGGTGACCTCGGAGGGCTCGCGGGCGAACGAGTAGCCGCCCTTGACGCCGCGCTGCGACTTGAGGACCCCGGCGCGCCGGAGGGAGGCGAACAGCTGCTCGAGGAACTGGACCGGGATGTCGCGCCGCCGCGCGAGCTCGCCGATCGGCACGGGCCCGGCGCCGCCGGAGCGAGCGAGCTCGGTGAGCGCGCGGACGGCGTACGGGGACTTCGTCGTGATCGAGAGCATCGCCCTCCATCCTGCCACCATCACCGGCCGATGCGCTCCATCTTCCGGTTCAGACTCCCGCTGGCGGAGCGCCCCGTCTCGAGATTCGGACCCCCGCTCGCGCTGATGGGCGTGATCTTCTTCTTCTCCGCCCAGCCCGATCTCGGCACCGGCCTCGGGGTGTGGGACACGATCCTGCGCAAGGCCGCCCACATGGCCGAGTACGGGCTGCTGTGGTTCCTCTGGCACCGCGCGCTGGGCACGCGCACGCCGTGGCCCGCGATCGCCGTCACGCTCGCGTACGCGGCGACCGACGAGTTCCACCAGAGCTTCGTGGAGGGGCGGCACGGCACGCCGGTCGACGTGCTGATCGACGCCGTCGGCGTCGCGATCGCGGTCGCGCTGTACGCGCGCCGCGCTAGAGCCAGCCGCGCTCGGTAGCGTGGAGCACGGCCTGCGCGCGGTCGACCGCGCCCAGCTTGCCGTAGATGTTGTGCAGGTGCGTGCGCACCGTGCTCGTGGAGAGCGTGAGCTCGAGCGCGATCTGCTTGTAGACCATGCCCTGGGCGAGCCGCTTGAGGACCTCGAGCTCGCGCGACGAGAGCGGGCACGGCTCGACAGAGCGCGGGCGGTCCTTGCTCGGGTACGGCAGGTCGTAGAGGACGGCGCGCAGCTCGCTGGGGCCGAAGCCGACCGCGCGGGCGGCCTTCAGCAGCTCGGTCGAGGAGACCGGCGAGCCCTGCGAGTAGTGGGCCAGCATGTCCGCCAGGCGGACGTACGCGCTGTCGCCCGACGCGTCCTCCGCGTGGTGGCGCTCGATCGCCGAGGCGACGGCCTTCGGCAGGTTCCAGCGGCGGGCGAGCACGCCGCCGACCAGCGCGTGGTCGACGCCCAGCTCGCGGCGCTCGTAGTGCAGCCGCTCCTCCGGCGTGCGCGCCGGCCCGTGGACCTGGCGCGGATAGCCGGGGTACGCGTGCATGAGCACGAGCTTGCCGACGTCGTGCAGCAGCGCGGTGACGAGCAGGCGGTCGCGATGCTGATAGCTGGAGGCGGCGGCCAGCCGGTCGGCGGCGCGCTGGACGGCGACCGCGTGCAGGCGGAAGCGCTCCGGGGCCGCGTCCCACGTCTTGCCGCGCTCGAAGAACTCGAAGGTCTCGGCGTTGGCCGCGAGGCGCTGGACGGCCTCGGGCGAGAGCACCTCGACGGCGCCGACGATCGACTCGACCTGACCGCGCCGCGGCGAGTCGAGCCCGTTGGCGAGCCGCAGCACCGAGATGACCAGCGCCACGTCGGACTCGATGGCGCGCACGACCTCGCCCGTCGAGGGGCGCTCCTCGGAGATGAGCGCGAGCAGGCGGTTGCGCGACTCGGCGAGCGCCGGGAAGACCTCGAGCGCCTCGAAGGCGGCGGTCAGGCGCTTGCCGTGACCCTCGTTGCGGGAGCGACCGACGACCGAATACGGCTCACGAGGCGTGGGCGGTTCGGCGGGTCCGCTCGCTGGGGGCGCAGAGGTGGGCATGTGAGTGGTCAGGGACTGCGAATCGGGGGGTGTCTCGGCGGACATCGCCCGCCCTTCACCCGGTATCGGCATCTCTGGACGGATCGTTGAGCCGCCCGCGATGCCTTGCCGCCGGTTCACGTCCCCTTCCTCCCGTTGAGCGCATGATCCACCCGAGCCAGAGTCTCGTCGCGCCCGAGCAGCGCGACCGTCTCGAAGATACCCGGTGAGACGGTAGTTCCAGTCACGGCGACACGAAGCGGCTGAAAGACGTTCTTGCGCTTGATTCCCATCCGGTCGGCCACACCGTCGAGCGCGCCCTGCACCTTATCCTCGGTCCACGGCTCCGCGACGTCGGCCAGGGCGGCCCGCGCCTCGGCCAGCGCGTCGCGGCCGCCGGGCGCCTCGAGCACCCGCTCGCGCGCCTGCGGGTCGTCGGCCGGGCCGTCGAAGAAGAAGTGGGTCAGCGGCCAGAACTCGGCCAGCGTGCTGATCTTGTCCTGGCTGATGGCGACCACGTCGCGCAGCCCGCTGCGGCCGGTGAGCGCCTCCAGGCGCGCGGTCAGGTCGTCGAGCTCGAGCGCGCGCAGGTAGCGCCCGTTGAAGTGGCGGAGCTTCAACTCGTCGAAGACGGCGGGGGACTTGGACACGCGCTCGAGGCTGAAACGTTCCTGGAGCTGTTCGATGCTGTGAAACTCGGTCGACTCGTCGTAGCCCCAGCCCAGCAGCGACAGGTAGTTCGCGACCGCCTCGGGGAGGTAGCCGGCGTCGCGCAGGTCCTGCACCGACGCGGCGCCGTGCCGCTTGGAGAGCTTCTTGCCGTCGGGCCCGTGGAGGAGCGGCAGGTGGGCGTAGACCGGGGTCGGCGCGCCCATCGCCTCCTGGATCAGCATCTGCTTGGGCGTGTTGGAGTAGTGGTCGGCGCCGCGGACCACGTGGGTGATCTCGGCGTCCGCGTCGTCGACCACCACGGCGAGGTGGTAGACGGGCGTGCCGTCGGCGCGCGCGATCACGAGGTCATCCAGGAGGACGTTCTGGAAGTCGGTCTCGCCGCGGATCACGTCCCTGACCACCGTGACGCCCTCGTCGGGCACGCGCAGGCGGACGGCGCCCGTCCCGTCGTCCTCGCCCCGGAAGCCGCGGTTGCCGTGCTGCGCCTTGAAGGCCTCGACCTCCTCCCGGCCGGCGGTGGACCGGTAGGCGCGGCCGCTCTCGATCAGCTGCTCGACGACCTCGGCGTGGCGCTCCTGGTTCTGCGACTGGTAGATCGGTCCCTCGTCCCAATCGATCCCCAGCCACTCGAGCGCCTCGAAGATCGTCTGGACGTTCTCCGGCGTCGAGCGCTCGCGGTCGGTGTCCTCGATCCGGAGCACGAGCCGGCCCCCCTGGCCGCGCGCGAGGAGCCAGTTGTAGAGCGCCGTGCGGGCGTTGCCGATGTGCAGCGCCCCTGTCGGCGAGGGAGGGAACCGGACCCGCATCAAGCACAGCATCGCATGCGGCGCCGACGCACGGGAAGCCAGTCCCACTAGCATGCCCGGCCGCATGCTGATCGGCGCCCACGTCTCCCCCGCCGGCGGCCCGGCGAACGCGGTGGCGCGCGGCGTCGAGCGCGGCTGCCGGGCCATCCAGATCTTCAACCAGAGCCCGCGGCAGTGGAGGCCCACGGAGTACGACGACGAGAAGGTCGCGGCGTACAAGGAGGCGCTCGAGGGGTCGGACGTCGAGGCGCTGCTCGTCCACGCCGTCTACCTCGTCAACACCGCCTCCGAGGACCCGGAACTGCGCGAGAAGTCGCTCGTCTCGCTGACCGCCTCGCTGCGCGCGGGAGCGGCGCTGGGGGCCCTCGGGGTGGTGCTGCACGCCGGCTCGGCCCTCGAGGACACGTCCGAGGCGGCCATCGCTCGCGCGATCGAGGTCATCAAGGAGGCGCTGGCCGAGTCCGAGGGCTGCGACCTGCACCTGGAGAACACCGCGGGCGCCGGCGGGACGCTCGGGCGCACGTTCGAGGAGCTGGCTGCGCTGATCGAGGGCGCCGGCGGCGGCAAGCGGCTCGGCGCCTGCCTGGATTCGTGCCACCTGCTGGCGAGCGGCTACGACATCCGGACCGCAGGGGGCCTGTCCGACGTCGTCGACGAGTTCGACCGCGTGGTCGGGCTGAACCGGCTGGGCTCGCTGCACGTCAACGACTCGATGACGCCGCTCGGCTCGAACCGCGACCGTCATGCGGCGCTCGGCGAGGGCGAGCTCGGCGTCGAGGGCTGCACCGCGTTCCTGTCGGAGCCGCGGTTCGACGGCCTGCCCTGCATCTTCGAGGGCCCCGGCCTGGCGGGCAAGGCGGTCGAGCCGGTCGACATGGCGATCGCCTGGCGGATGCGCGCCGAGGGCCTCAGCGCGCGGGCCTGAGGCGCTTCACGCAGCGGCGGGCGTGGCGTCGAGCGCCGGGCCCAGCAGGTCGCGCAGCTCGGCGCGCAGGCCGGCGTCGCGCCCGGCGATCTTGTAGCCGTCGCCGAACCGCAGGCAGCGCAGCCCGGAGCGCGTGTCCATCTCCAGCACGAACTCGGCGTCGCCGGGGTAGCGCTCGAAGAGGTCGCGCAGCTCGGCGATCACGGCCGGCTGCAGGCGGGCGGCGTCGACCCGCAGGCGAATCGGTTCCGGAGCCAGGGTCTCTGCCAGCCGCGCCACCTGCGCCTTCGCCTTCTCAATCTCGGCCTCCGATGGGTCGAACCGCTCGGCGTCCTGGACGATCACGCAGCTCTTGCCGGCTTCCTTGTGGTCCACGCGCCCGCGGATCAGCACGATCTCGTCGTTGGCCAGGAGCTTCTCTACGGACTCGAGCGCCTTCTCGAAGACCACGATCTCGACGCTGCCGTCCAGGTCGTCGAGCGTGGCGAACATCATCGGCGTCCCGGTGCGGGTGCGGATCTTCTTCGACTCCGTGATCATGCCGCCGACCTTCACCCAGTCGCTGTCGCGCTGGTCGCCGACCTGGGCGCACGAGCAGTCGGCCTTCACGCGCAGCGCCTCGCGGACGCGCTTGAGCGGGTGCTCGGTGATGAAGAGCCCGATCGACTCCTTCTCCATGGCGAGCAGCTCGCGGGCGCTCGTACTCGTGGGTCGGGATCGGCGGGTGGGCGGGCGCGAAGGCGCGGCCGTTGCCGTTCTCCTCGCCCCCGAGGCCGCCGAGGTCGAAGATCGAGCCCTGGCCGATCTGCGCGTCGAGCTGCGACTTCTGGCCGGCGGCCTGGGCCGCCTCCAGGACCTCGAGCATGCCGCGGCGGGTGGCGCCGGTGGAGCCGAAGGCGCCGCACTTGACCAGCGCCTCGATCGCCTTCTTGTTGACCGCGCGGGCGTCGACCCGCTCGCAGAAGTCCCACAGGCTCGTGAACGGGCCGTCCTCGTCGCGGGCGCGCTTGATCGCCTCGACCGCCGCGTAGCCGACGCCCTTCACCGCGTCGAGCCCGAAGCGGATGTTGCCGTCGACCACCATGAACTCGTGGTCTGACGTATTGACGTCGGGCGGCAGGATCTCGATGCCCATCGTCTCCGCCTGGTTGACGAAGAAGGGCACCTTGTCCTTGGTGTCCATGACGCTCGAGATGAGCGCGGCCATGTACTCGGCCGGGTAGTTCGCCTTCAGCCACGCCGTCCGGTAGGCGATCAGCGCGTAGCAGGCGGCGTGCGAGCGGTTGAACGAGTAGTCGGCGGACTTCTCGTTGACGTTCCACAGCCACTCGATGACGTCCTCCGACGTGCCGGAGGCGCGGCAGCCCTCGATGAAGAGCGGCTTGAGCTCGGCCATCGCGGCGCGGTTCTTCTTGCCGATCGCCTTGCGCAGATCGTCGGCCTTCGGGCCGGAGAAGCCGGCGATCGACTTGGCGATCTGCATCGACTGCTCCTGGTAGAGGATCACGCCCTTGGTCGGCTCGGTGATCGGTCTCAGGCGCTCGTCGACGTAGGTGATGGTTTCGGGGTTCCGCTTGCCGCGCGCGTAGGTCGGGATCTGGTCCATCGCGCCCGGGCGGTAGAGCGCGTTGAGGGCCACGAGGTCCTCGAACTCGTCGGGCCCCACCTTCTTCAGCGCCTCGCGCATGCCCTCGGACTCGAACTGGAACACGCCCACCGAGTCGCCCCTGGCCATCATCGCGTAGGTCTTCTCGTCGTCGAGCGTGTCGACCCCCGCCATGTCGACCGGCCTGCCGGTCGAGCGCTCGATGATGGCCAGCGTGTCCTCGATCACGTCGAGGTTGCGCAGGCCCAGGAAGTCCATCTTGAGGAGGCCGATCTCCTCGACGGGCTTCATCGAGTACTGGGTGACCGTCCGGTAGACCTTCTGGCCGTCCTCCCCCGTGCCGGCGTCGGCCAGCTGGAGCGGCACGATGTCGGTCAGCGGGCGGTCGGAGATCACGACCGCGGCCGCGTGGATCGACGCGTTGCGGACGATGCCCTCGAGGCCGCGCGCCACGTCGACGATCTGCTTGGCCGTCGGGTCGCGCGCGTACTCGCCCGCCAGGTCGGCGCCCGGCTCCAAGCACTCCTCGAAGCTCGGCGGCCGGCCCATGATCGGGTCCGGGATCAGCTTGGCCAGGCGGTCGCCGACGCCGTACTCGTGGCCGAGCACGCGGGCGGCGTCGCGCGTGGCCGCGCGCGGGAACATCTTGCCGAAGGTGATGATCTGGGCCACGCGGTCGGCGCCGTACTTCTCGGTCACGTAGCGGATCACGCGCTCGCGGCCGCGGACGCTGAAGTCGATGTCGATGTCCGGCATCGACACGCGCTCGGCGTTGAGGAAGCGCTCGAACAGCAGGTCGTAGCGCAGCGGGTCGACGTCCGTGATCTGGAGGCAGTAGGAGACGAGCGAGCCCGCCGCGGAGCCACGGCCCGGGCCCACGGCGATGCCGTTGTCCTTGGCGTAGTGGACGAAGTCCCAGACGATCAGGAAGTAGGCGTTGAAGCCCATGCTGTCGATGACGCCGAGCTCCATCTCCATCCGCTCGAGCGCCTCGGCGGGCGGCGGGGCGCCGTACCGGCGGTGCAGCCCTTCGGTCACGAGCTCGCGCAGATACTCCTTCTCGCTCTTGCCGTCGGGGCACTCGAAGCGCGGGATCAGCTGCTTGCCGAGCTCGATGCTCACGTCGCAGCGCTCGGCGATCTCGAGCGAGGCCGCGAGCGCCTCCGGCATGTCCTCGAACGACTCCGCCATCTCCTCGGACGACTTGAGGAAGAACTCGTTGGTGGTGAAGCTCATCTTCGGCTGCTCGAGCGTGGACTTGGTCTGCACGCACAGCAGCGCCGCGTGGTGGTGGTAGTCCTCCCTGCGCAGGTAGTGCACGTCGGCGGTCGCCACCAGCGGGCGGCCCATCTCGGCGGCGAAGGCGCGGATCGCCTCGTTGACCTGCTCCTGCTCGGCGAGGCCGTTGCGCTGGACCTCGAAGTAGACCTGCTCGGGCCCGAAGACCTGGACCAGCTCGTCGAGGTGCTTGCGGGCCTGCGGCAGCTTGCCCTGGACGATGCGCTGGCTGGATCGGGAGGCGAGGCAGCCGGTGAGGCAGATGACGCCTTGGGCATGCTGGGCGAGCAGCTCGAGGTCCACCCCCGGCTTGCCGCGGTGCAGGCCCTCGAGGAAGCCGGCGCTGGAGAGCTTGACGAGGTTCCTGAGGCCCTCGTCGTCCTGGGCGAGCAGCGTCAGGTGATTGCGCTCGACCTTCGGCTCGCGGCTCCGGCGGTCGTCCACGAAGTACGCCTCCAGGCCCACGATCGGCTTGATGCCGTGCTTCTTCGTGGCCTTGTAGAGGTCGACGGCGCCGTTCATCACGCCGTGGTCCGTCAGCCCGAGCGCCGGCTGGCCGAAGCTCGCGGCCCGCTCGGCCAGCTTCTCGATCTTGCAGGCGCCGTCGAGCAGCGAGTACTCGGAGTGGACGTGGAGATGGGCACAGCCGGGAGGCGTCACGGACATCCCAGGCTATGCACTCGCTCAGACGGAACCCCTGGTCGACCCCGCTCCGAGCGCAAACCCGAACAGGCCCGTCAGCGCCGGGTTGTCGATCTGCTGGGCGAGGGCCCGCGCGACGTCCGCTGCGCCGCGCTCTCCCAGCCGGGTCCGGTAGACCGTCGCGTGCAGGAGGAGCTCCAGGTGCCCGCGCTGCGCGGCGACCGACTCGAGCTCGTCGATCCACTGCAGCGCACCCACCGCGCGATGCTCGACGGCGACGGCGCACAGGGCATCGAGCGCGTAGGTCTCGATCCACAGGTACGTGTCCGGGAGGCGGCGGCAGAGCCTCGGCGCGTCGGCGAGTCGCTCGAGCGCAGCCGATACGTCGCCGCGCGCGGCGGCGACCAGGCCGAGCCCTCGCAGGCCGATGCTCTCCCAACACGCGTCGCCCACCTCGCAGCCGAGCGCGAACGCATGCTCGAACCGCGCCTCCGCGGCGTCGACGTCGCCGAGGACGAGGTCGAGCTCGCCGCGGAACGCCTCCGGCCACGAGGCGAACGCGGCCATCCCGCGGTTCTTGACCTCGTAGAGCGCCCGATCGAGGTGATTCTGCGCGTCGTCGATCTCACCTCGGAGCAGGTGGTAGCGGCCGAGCATGGTCAGGGCCATCGCGAGCGGCTGGCCCGAGGAGAGTCGCCTGGCGCGCTCGACCCCCGAGCGGAGGAGCTCGCCGGCGGCCGCATGGTCGCCGGTGTCGTGCCGGGAGGCGCCGCGGGTCACATCCACCCAGGCGAGCTCCTCATCGCGTCCCGCTGCGAGCTGCGCCGTCCGCGTGAGCGACTCCTCGGCTCGCCCGTACTGACCGCGCAGGAACTGCACCCAGCCGATCTCGCGCCATGCCGTGGCCGCGATGTCGTTCCGGCCGAGCTCCTCGGCGAGCGTCGTCGCCTCGTGCAGCGCCGCCGCGCCTTCCTCGTCCGTGCCTCGGGCCGAATGGACGAGTGCGCCGCCCAGCGACACGAGGGCGGCGGCCAGCGACTCTTGCGCTCCGAGCCTCCGGGCTCCCGCGAGGGCGCTCCGTATGCGCAGAAGGCCGGCGTCGACCGCGCCCGCGCCGAGTGCTGCCTCGCCCGCCTCGATCTGTGCGTCGAGCGCTGCTGCGCTCGAGACGAGCGTCTCGACCACAGGCTCCGGAGCCTCCGCCGCCGCGCGGAGCGCGGAGCTCGGATCGATGCCCAGCTCGCGGCGGAAGAGCTCCGTACAGGCCTCGGCTCGCTGCGCCGCGCCCGCGTGGTCGCCGGCGGCGCGCAGGCAGCGGACGAGCAGGACATGGGCGTTCTCGTCGAAGGGGTTCAGCCGCACGAGCTCACCGGCGTGGCGCGTCGCACGCAGGAGCTCGCCGCGCGCGAGCAGCGCGAGCGCGGCCTGGTGGAGGACGGCGCTGGTCGTTCCGGCGATGTGGCGGCGCTCGCTCTCGAGCCACAGCTCGAAGCCCGGGCTCGAGCGGAACGCGAGCCCCTCGAGCAGCGACTGGCCGAGCCCCGGCAGCGCCGTCGCCTCCGGCCACGAGCCGAGGCTGAGGACGTCGACGTCGATCAGCGTCCCCGGCCGCAACGACAGGCGCACGGGATCGCCTCCGAGCTCGGCGTCGTCGCCGAGGCTGCTGCGCAGGGCCGAGAGCGTCCAGCGCAGCGTGCGAAGCGGGTCGTCGGCCTCGGAGAAGAGCAGGCCGGCCAGCGCCTCGCGCGAAGGCGCGAGTCGAGTGCTGCGCAGGTACGTGAGCAATCCCCATGCCTTGTGGCCGCGCGGGCCGTCGATCGGTGCGCCGCCACGCTCCATCCTCGGCGGGCCGAGCAGCTGGATGCTCAGTCCGATCTCGGGCTCCTGCTCGTCAAACGCGCCGTCACACGCGGGAGTGTGATCCTTGCGCCGATCGCGATCAACGTGCCGCGAACGGACTCAGGTGGCGCGGCGACGAGGTAGGTGGGGCTTCGCGCCGGCCCAGTGACCACAAGGAGGGAGCACCCATGAGCAGGACCCGCAAGGCCGCGCTGGCGACGGTGATGATCGCCGTGCCCCTGATCGGCGTGAACGTACTGCCGTCGGCGGCGCAGCAACCGCCGCCGCCGCCCATCGCGACCGAGTTCCTGACCGGCCGGGCCACGTTCACCGAGGCGGTCGCCGCCAAGTTGAAGATCAAGCGCCCGCAAGAGGGAACCTCGGTCGTGAACGCCAGAGACGCGTCGCGCACCCTCGTGGCGCGGTTCACGGTCCAACCGGGAGCGCGGTTCCCCTGGCACACGCACCCCGGCCCCGTGGTCGTCAACATCGTCAGCGGCGAGCTGGTCTACATCCCCGCCGACGACTGCTCCGAACGCGAATACCCGGCCGGAACGGCCTTCGTCGACCCCGGTCACGGCCACGTCCACAGCGCCGTCAACCGCTCGAGCGGCGTGACGGTCTTCGTGGCCACGTTCTACGAAGCGCCCGCCGAGGGCCCACTGCTCATCCCCGCGCCGGCGCCTGCGGACTGCACCGTCTAGGCGGATCGAAGCGGCCGTTCCCGGCTGGGGAACGGCCGCCGGCGATCCGGGCGCTCGCCGGTGAATCGGCTCTTGGTGTCCGGACCGTGACCGGCCGGACCGTCATCACGGCGGGGGTGTCGCCGATTCGCCTTGACGGCCGCTCTCCGACCTGACTACGGTCGGCCGATGGGTGGATGGGTCTCCAGTCGTGGGACGCGCGCATGAGCGTGATGCCGATCCGTTCTGCGACGACCGCGACCTCGATCGCGGAGGCGATGCGCGAGGAGCTGCTGTCGGGCGCGTATCCGCCCGGGGCGCCGCTCGGCGACGTGGAGCTGATCGAGCGGATGGGAGTGTCGTCGGCGACCGCCCGCGCCGCGCTGTCGGAGCTCGAGCACGACGGCCTGGTGGTCCACTCGCTGCACCGGGGGATCGAGGTGGTCCGCATCACGCCGGACGACGTGCGGGACATCTACGCGGCCCGGCGGGTGTTCGAGACCTCCGGGCTGCAGGTCCTGCTGCGCCGGCGGCCGGTCGACGTGTCGTGGCTCGAGGCCGCCGTCGAGCGCATGGGCGAGGCGGCGCTGGCCGGCAACGGTCGCGCGCTGGTCGAGGCGGACCTCGCGTTCCACCTGGCCATCGTCGCCGCCGCGGGGTCGCGGCGGCTGACCCGCGCGGCGCAGGGTGCGCTGATGGAGCTCCGGCTGGTGCTCTCGGTCGCGGACCGCAGGCGCGCCGACCACCCGGCTCTCGTGGCCGACCACCAGTACCTCGTAGAGGTCTTCCGGGGCGGTCACCTGCGCGAGGCGGTCGCGACGCTCGAGGACCATCTGGGGCGCGGCGAGGCGGTCGCGCGGCAGGCGGCATCCGACCCGGGCTAAAGCGACCTGGCACGATCTGCGGGTGACCAGGACACCCGCCGCGGCGCAGCACCTGCGCGACCTCGCGCTGCTGCGCCGCGTCCGCGACCGGATCGACCGCGAGTACGCGCAGCCGCTCGACGTCGAGGCGCTCGCCCGCGACGCCCACATGTCGGCCGGGCACCTCAGCCGCCAGTTCCGGCTCGCCTACGGCGAGTCGCCCTACAGCTACCTCATGACGCGGCGCATCGAGCGCGCGATGGCGCTGCTGCGCCGTGGCGACCTCAACGTCACCGACGTCTGCTTCGAGGTCGGCTGCTCGTCGCTGGGCACCTTCAGCACCCGCTTCACCGAGCTGGTCGGCGTGCCGCCCAGCGTCTACCGGCGGGAGGCGGCGGGCGCGATGGCGGGGATCCCGCCGTGCGTGGCGAAGCAGGTGACGAGACCGATCAGGAATCGAGAAGCGCGGGTCGCCGAGCCGCACTAGCGTGAACGCCATGAACATCACCATCTTCCAGACGCTGCTCCCGCACGACGACCCGGAGGCGTCGCTGGCCTTCTATCGCGACACGCTGGGGTTCGAGGTCCGCAACGACGTCGAGTACGCCGGGATGCACTGGATCACCATCGGCCCTCCGGACCAGCCCGGCACGTCGATCGTCCTGTACCCGCCGGCCGCCACCCCCGGCATCACCGACGACGAGCGCCGCACGATCGCCGAGATGATGGCCAAGGGGACCTACGCGCAGCATCAACCTGGCCACCACGGACCTCGACGGCACCTTCGAGCGGCTGCAGTCCGGCGACGCCGACGTCGTCCAGGAGCCGACCGACCAGCCGTACGGGATTCGCGACTGCGCGTTCCGAGATCCCGCGGGCAACCTCGTCCGCATCCAGGAGCTGCGCTGAGCGTGGCCACGAGGACTGAGACGCCGGCGGCCGGCGCTCCACGCTGCCGACAGCCACGACCTGATCCGCGTGCACGGCGCGCGCGTGAACAACCTCAAGGACGTCAGCGTCGAGCTCCCGAAGCGCCGGCTGACGGTGTTCACCGGCGTCTCCGGCTCGGGCAAGAGCTCGCTGGTGTTCGGCACGATCGCCGCGGAGTCGCAGCGGCTGATCAACGAGACCTACAGCGCCTTCGTGCAGGGCTTCATGCCGACGCTGGCGCGGCCCGAGGTCGACGTGTTGGACGGGCTCACGACCGCGATCAGCGTCGACCAGGAGCGGATGGGGTCGAACCCCCGGTCGACGGTCGGCACCGCCACCGACGCCGACGCGATGCTGCGCATCCTCTTCAGCCGGCTCGCGAAGCCGCACATCGGCTCGCCCGCCGCGTACTCCTTCAACGTCGCCTCCGTCCACGGGAGCGGCGGGATCACGGTCGAGCGCGGCGACAAGACGATCACCAAGAGCGCGAGCTTCAGCCGCACCGGCGGCATGTGCCCGCGCTGCGAGGGCCGCGGCTCGGTCAGCGACTTCGACCTGTCCGCGCTCTACGACGACAGCAAGTCGCTCAACGAGGGCGCGCTCACGATCCCCGGCTACAGCATGGAGGGCTGGTACGGCCGGATCTTCCGCGGCTGCGGCTTCTTCGACCCGGACAAGCCGATCGAGAAGTTCAACAAGCGGGAGCTCCACGACCTGCTCTACAAGGAGCCGACCAAGATCAAGGTCGAGGGGATCAACCTCACCTACGCGGGTCTGATCCCGACGATCCAGCGGTCGATGCTGTCCAAGGACGTCGACGCCATGCAGCCGCACATCCGCGCCTTCGTGGAGCGGGCGGTGGTGTTCACCATCTGCCCGGACTGCGACGGCACCCGGCTCAGCGAGGCGGCCCGGTCGTCGAAGATCGACGGCGTCAGCATCGCCGACGTCTCCGCGATGCAGATCTCCGACCTCGCGGAGTGGGTGCGCGGCCTCGACGAGGCGTCGGTGGCGCCGCTGCTCGAGGCGCTGGGCGACACGCTCGACTCGTTCGTCGAGATCGGGCTGGGCTACCTCTCGCTCAACCGGCCGTCGGGCACGCTCTCGGGCGGCGAGGCGCAGCGCACGAAGATGATCCGCCACCTCGGCTCCTCGCTCACCGACGTCACCTACGTCTTCGACGAGCCCACTATCGGCCTCCACCCGCACGACGTCGAGCGGATGAACGACCTGCTGCTGCAGCTGCGCGACAAGGGCAACACGGTGCTCGTCGTGGAGCACGAGCCGGAGACGATCGCGATCGCCGACCACGTCGTCGACCTCGGGCCGGGCGCCGGCACCGGGGGCGGCGAGGTCGTCTTCGAGGGCGGCGTCGAGGGACTGCGGGCGAGCGACACGATCACCGGGCGCCACCTGGACGACCGCGCCGAGCTGAAGCCGTCGGCGCGGACGCCGTCGGGGACGCTGGAGGTGCGCGGGGCGAGCATGAACAACCTGCGGGACGTCGACGTCGACATCCCGCTCGGCGTCCTCGTGGTGCTGACCGGCGTCGCCGGGTCGGGCAAGAGCTCGCTGATCCGCGGCTCGGTGGAAGGGCGGGACGGCGTGGTGACGATCGACCAGGGCGCGATCCGCGGCTCGCGGCGCAGCAACCCGGCGACGTACAGCGGGCTGCTCGACCCGATCCGCAAGGCGTTCGCGAAGGCCAACGGCGTGAAGCCCGCGCTGTTCAGCGCCAACTCCGAGGGCGCATGCCCGAACTGCAACGGCAACGGCGTCGTCTACACCGAGCTGGGCGTGATGGCGACCGTCGCGACCACCTGCGAGGAGTGCGAGGGGAAGCGGTTCGATGCGTCGGTGCTCGAGTACACGTTCGGCGGCAAGGACATCAGCGACGTGCTCGCGATGTCGGTGAGCGAGGCCAAGGAGTTCTTCGGCGACGGCGAGGCGAAGGTGCCGGCCGCGCACAAGATCCTCGAACGGCTGGCGGACGTCGGGCTCGGCTACCTCACGATCGGCCAGCCGCTCACCACGCTGTCCGGCGGCGAGCGGCAGCGGCTCAAGCTCGCCACCCACATGGCGGAGAAGGGCGGCGTCTACGTCCTCGACGAGCCGACCACGGGCCTCCACCTCGCCGACGTCGAGCAGCTGCTCGGGCTGCTCGACCGGCTGGTCGACTCCGGCAAGTCGGTCATCGTCATCGAGCACCACCAGGGGGTCATGGCGCACGCCGACTGGATCATCGACCTCGGCCCCGGCGCCGGCAACGAGGGCGGCCGGATCGTCTTCGAGGGCACGCCCGCCGACCTCGTCGCCGACCGCTCCACCCTCACGGGCGAGCACCTGGCGGCGTACGTCGGCGCTTAGCTACACGCCCTGGACGCGCTGAGTCCACCCGTGCATGGCGGCGACCGCCTGCTGGTCGCCGCGCACGAGTGGCCGCTGCCCCGGCGCGAGCGGCTCGTGCCGGAGCAGGCGGTCGAAGGTGTCGCGGCTCATCGTGACCGTGGCGTCCGGCTCTTTGGCCGGCGGCGTGCTCGACACCGAGACGCCCGCGCCGTCGGCTGCGGTCAGGTACCAGGTCTCCGGCGGTGCCCCGGCGATCGCCTGCGCGATCGTGAAGTCGTGCCCGCGGGTCCACGTGGGGTGGATCGCGTAGCTGAGCAGCCGGTAGACGACCCCGGGGTCGAGCCGCGCGCCGGCGCGCGCGAGGTCGGCCGGGGCGGTCGTCGCCTGGGCGAGCTGGCGGAGCTCCCTGAGGCGGCGCTTGCGACCGCGGACGCGGGCCGGGCCGAAGAAGCGCCCGATCCGGTGCTCGACGCCCGCCAGCAACTCGCTGAGGACGACCGTGTCGGCGCTCAGGTGGAAGTCGGCGATGCCGCGCGGACGGGGGAAGTCGATCTGGTCGATCGTCGCCCTGCCGCCCGCGATGGCGACGGAGAACGAGCCGGCCTCGCGGATCGTCAGGTCGTAGGACAGCGGCCCCTCGAGCACCGCGCCCTGGGCGGGCAACAGCGCGACGAGCAGGCCGGCCGCGGCGGCGGGGTCGTCGTGCGCGAGCTTCACCAGCGCGCCGCGCAGCAGTGGGTACTCGCGGCGATGGGTGCCGATGGCGAGGCCGCGCGCGGGCGGTCCCGGGGCGGAGACGATGAGCGGGCCGCCGGTCCGCTCGACCGGCGGAGGCGGCGACCACTTCCGCGGCGACAGCAGCGGCGTCAGCGGCGCCTGGGGAGGCGCTTCGGGGAGCGCCGCCGACGGTTCAGCCGGCGGCGCCGGTAGTTCCGGGGGCTGCGAACCCTCCGGCGGCGATGGCTCGGCAGGCGCGGCCGACTCCACATCGGGCGCGTCAGGCGCCGGCGGCTCGTCGCGCTCGACCGGCGGCGCCGACTCGACGGCCGGCTCGGCGTCGGGCGCCGGCGGCTCGCCGCCCTCGGCCGCCTGGTCGTGCTCGAAGCCCGGCGGGATCCAGGGCAGCGGCTCAGAGGGCTCGGTCGCCGGCCGCCGGGGCTGGACGCCCGGCTCGCACGGCGTCCGCTCGGGAGCTTCGCCCGGGCCGCCCCATTCGACGGCGGGCTCGGCGTCGGGGGCCGGGGGCTCGTCCTCGTCATCCAGCGTGGGCGGAGCGGGCGGCGACCAGGCGTGGTCAGGGGGAGCCGTGCGGCTGCGGAGCGCCTCGGCGGCGGCGTCGAGGTCGGCGACCACCTGCCCGGCTTCGGCCGGCTCCCGCACGGTGTCGTGCTCACGGGCGACGCGCTCGAGCTCCGGAGCGGTCGCGGCGCGCCGCTCGAGCTCGGCGATCCGCTCCTGGAGCGTCGTGCCGGCGCGACCGGCCTCGGCCAGCGCCTGCTCCGCCGCCTCGCGCTCGGCGCGAGCGCGATTCAGCTCGTCCTCGAGCGTGGCGCGAGCGACGGTCTCGACGCGCAGGCGGGTCTCGGCGGCCGCGAGCGCGGCCTCGGTGGTCTGGATGCGGCCCTCGGCGACTGCCAGCGCCGCCTCGAGCGAGCCGATCCGCCCCCGCAGCTCCTCACCCTCCGCCCGCGCCTCGACCGCGGCCTGCTCGCGCGCCGCGTCGAGCTCCGAGCGGACGCCGGCAAGAGCCGCCTCGAGCTCCTCGCGACGAAGGTCCCAGGCGGCGCGCGCCTCCGCGAAACGGCCATCGAGCTCGGCGCGAGCGGAGGAGGCGGCCTCCGCTGCCGCGGCGAACTGGGCGGCACGCGCGGCGGCCTCGTTGCGGGCGGCTTCGGCGCGTTCGTGGAATTGGGCGGCGCGGGCGTCGGCCTGGCGACGGACGGCTTCGAGCTCGGCGCGGGCGGCTTCGAGCTCGCGGCCTCGTTCGGCGAGCTCGGCTCGGATCGGCTCCGTGCCTCGGGCGTGCTCGGCCTCCAGGACGGCGAGGCGGACGGCGTCTCCGGCGCGGGCGACCTCCGTGGTCCGCATCCGCAGCTGCCACTCGCGCGAGCGCGAGCGGAGGGCGGCGGCGGAGGCGAGCGCGGCTGAGAGGGCCTCGCGGCGACCCTCGTCTCCCTCGCCCAGGGCGTCGCGCTCGGCGATCGCCTCCTCGAGCCGGCGCTCGAGCTCGGCGGAGCGCAGCTCGAGCACCTCGACCGCCTGGAGCGCCTCGGCGGCGACCTTCGCCTGCGCCTGCTCGGCCGCCTCGGCGCGACGGGCGCGCCGCTCGGCCAGCACCGCGCGGTCGATGACCTGGCCGCCCGGCTCGTCGGGCTCCTCGGGCCGCTCCGGGGCGGCCGGCACCGGCGGCGGCTCGACGCCGCGGGTCAGCCCGCCGAGACCGGCCCGGGCGCCGGTCGGCCACTCCAGCCACAGGGCCTCGGGATCGGTGGCGACCAGCTCGGCGGGCACGAGGTAGGTGCCGCGCCAGGAGTCGGGCTCGCGGGAGAACCGCGAGTCGGGCAGCGAGTCGAACCGGTGCTCGGCATCGCCGGCCCGCAACGCGAGCACGGGCAGGTCCGGCTGCCGCGCCGACTCGTCGACCCACCGGCCCCGCACGCGCACCAACCCGCTCTCGGCGCCCGAGGGCAGCCACTCGACGGTCGCGATGGCGAGCCCGGGCAGGCTGGGGACGACGGACGACTCGGCCACGAGCGCCAATCGTCCCAGACGCAGCGGCGGTCTGCGCAGTTGAGCCGGGTGGGGCGGCGGTCTGCGCTGTTGGGGCGCCTGATGAACCGGGTTGGGCAGCTGCGCTAGTCGCCGGACCCGTTGCGGCGCGCGGCCGCTACGGCCAGCGCGACGCCGCCCGCCGCCGCCACCGCCGCGCCGGCCAGGACCGGGATGGGCAGATACGTCGAGTAGCGGCGTCGCAGGAAGTACTTGCCTCCGTGCCAGACCGCCATGCCGAGGAGCTTGTAGAGCATGCCAGGGTTCTACCCGTTCCGGAGCCGATGAGCCATCCGCGACTGCAGCGACCAGATCTCGATGAAACCGGGAGACGCCTGCTGGGAGAACAGGCCGCCGGACTCGGCGAAGGTGGCGAGCTGGGCGTCGTACACCGCGTTCGGGCTCTCGCGGGTCACGACCCGGACCGAGCCCTTGTAGAGCTTGAGGCCGATCGTGCCCGTCACCCGGTCGTTGACGTGCCGGATGTAGGCCTCGAGGTCCTCGCGCAGCGGCTCCCACCACAGGCCCGCGTAGACGAGGTACGCCCACTGCTGGTCGAGCCGCGGCTTGAACTGGTTCTGGTGGATCGTGCCGCACAACCGCTCGAGCTCGCGATGGGCCTTCAGCAGGATCGCCGCCGCCGGGACCTCGTAGATGTCCCGCACCTTCAGCCCGACGATCCGGTCCTCGATGTGGTCGACGATCCCGACCCCGTGCCGCATGCCGATCTCGGCAGCGCGATCGATCAGCTCCACGAGCCCGAGGCGCTCCCCGTCGAGGGCCACCGGCACCCCGCCCTCGAACGACACGTCCAGCACCTCGGCCTCGTCCGGCGCCTCCTCCGGCCGCGTCACGAGCTGGAAGACGTCGTCGTCGGGCGCGTGCGAGAGGTCCTCGATCCAGCGCCCCTCGGACGAGCGCCCCCACAGGTTGTCGTCGATCGAGTACGGCGCGCTCTCCGTGCCGCCCTTGACCGGGATGCCGTGCTTGCGCGCGTAGGCGATCTCCTCGTCGCGCCCCATCGCCCACGAGCGCACCGGCGCGATCACCTTCAGCTCCGGCGCCAGGGTCGCGACCGTCGACTCGATGCGCACCTGGTCGTTGCCCTTGCCCGTGCAGCCGTGGGCGATCGTGTCGCAGCCCGACCGTCGCGCGTACTCGACCGCCAGCTTGGCGATCAGCGGCCGCCCGAGGGCGGTGAAGAGCGGATAGCCGTCGCCGTAGTCGGCGTTGGCCTGGACGGCGGGCAGCACGTACTCGCGCGCGAACTCCTCGCGCGCGTCGACCACGTGGGCGTCGAGCGCGCCGAGCTGCATGGCCTTGCCCTTGACGACGTCGTAGTCCTCGCCCGGCTGGCCGAGGTTGACCGTCAGCGCCACGACCTCCGCGTCGTACTCGTCCTGGATCCACTTGAGCATCACGCTCGTGTCGAGGCCGCCGGAGTACAGCAGCAGCACGCGCCCGACCTCGTCGGGCCGGGCCAGGTACGTGGCGACGCGGGTCGCCTCGGGGTCGGCGACGCGGTGGACTTCGGTGCGGGGATCACGGGGCTGGTCGGTCATCGGACCAAGCAGCCTACGAGGCCGCACTACGATGGCGACGGATGAGCGAGGAGATCAGCCCGGGCGGCTCGCGGATCGAGCGCCACGACGAGGCGCTTCCCCCCGAGCCGGTGCCCAGCGGCTGGGCCGGCCAGGAGCTGATCGAGGATCACGTGGAGCGGCACCTCGGGCCGATCGAGAGCGTCTTCCACGAGCTGGTCTCCGAGTACGTCCACCTCGACGTGCTCGTGGTCGAGGCCACCGAGGAGCGCCCGTTCCACTACCTGGTGACGAGCGGCATGAGCTCGCGGCCGATGCCCGCGGGCGGCGAGGACGAGCCCGAGCGGGCCGAGCTCCTGATCGGGCTGCCCGCCGACTGGCCGCTCGACCGCGAGTCGTGGGAGGACGAGAGGCACTACTGGCCGATCCGGATGCTGAAGACCCTGGCGCGGATGCCGCACGAGTACGGGTTCGCGCTCGGTCACTGGCACACGGTGCCCAACGGCGACCCACCCGAGCCGTACGGCCCCGGCACGAAGCTGTGCTGCGCGATGCTGGTCCCGCCGCGCACGACCCCGGACGAGTTCGACGGGCTCGAGACGCCCGACGGTCTCGTCCAGTTCATGGCGCTCTGGCTGCTGCACCGCGACGAGATGGAGGTCAAGCTCCAAGCGGGCTCCGAGGCGATCGGCAGGGCGCTCTTCAATGCGGGAGTCAACGAGGTCGTCGAAGCCGACCGGCGCAGCGTCGTGAAGAAGAAGCGCTTCGGGCTCTTCTAGAACCGGCCGCGGCGCACGGCGCCGGCGGTCCGCAGGTAGCGGAACTCGTCGCCGTCGCCGTCCTCGATGTAGCCGGTGTCCTCGACCTGGTCGTCGGAGTCGCGAGCGTCGCGGATCCAGCGCGCGCCCGGCAGGTCGGCGAGGCCGGCCGCCTCGTCGAAGAGGCGCATCGCGTCGGCGTCGAGCTTCTCGGCGCTGCGGCGGTGCAGCGGCGCGACGAGCTGCGCCTCGCCCTCGCCGCTCTCGTCGGCCAGGCTCAGCGCCACCAGCCCGAGCACGAGCGGCCGCGGGCTCTCCAGCCGCACGGCGAGCGCGGCCATCCGCTCGCTCCACGCGCACAGCAGGTCGGCGCGGTCGAGGTCGATCGCGTCGCGGAACTCGGACTGCCAGACCGGCGGCGCCGCCGTGAACGCCTTCACGGCGCGGCCGATGCGCGAGTCCGCCGCACATGGGATCGGCCGCTCGTAGTAGCCCTCGTGCCGCGGCAGGTCGAGGGTGGCGAGTGCGTCGCTGGTCTCCATGCCCATACTCAGTCAATCATGCCCGGTCGACGTTCGTCCTAAGGCATGATTCCGGGGCGATGGCTTTCGCGCAGGCCGGCGAGGGCCTCTGAGAGCGGCACCACGTCGCCGTACTTCGCCTCGATGTCGAACAGGTTCGCGTCGTGCGCGGCGAGCCAGCGGTCGCCGACGCACTCGCGCGGGACGATCGGCGCGAGCCCGTGCTGGACGGCGTCGACCACCGTGGCGCGGACGCAGCCCGACGTGCTGGCGCCGCACACGACGAGCGTGTCGCAGCCGGTCAGGATCGAGGCCAGCGGCGTGCCGAAGAACGCCGACGCGAACGCCTTGGCGAGCACCGGCTCGTCGTCGCGGCGCCCGAGCCGCGCGTCGACCTCGATCCAGCGCGACCCCGGCCGCAGCACCCTCAGCGCCGGGACCTTGCGCAGGAGCACGGCGGCGGCGCGCTCGTTCGCGTCGTCGTACACCACGGTGGTGAAGAGCACGGGCACGCCCGCCTCCCGCGCGACGTCGAGCAGCGCCCGCGTCGACTCGACGACGGCGTCGAGGTCGGAGCCCAGCGGCGACGAGGGGTCGGTGAACCCCTCCAGCAGGTCGACGACGAGCACGGCGGGACGCGACCCGAAGCCCGCGCCGCCGCCGAAGCCCTTCACGGGTGCCCGTTCCCCTCGGAGACCTCCGCCTCCCACGCCGCGCGCACCCGTGCGCGCGCCGCGTCGGGCGCCTCGAGCGGCGACCAGCGAAGCGGCGTCGCCGGCTGCGGCGGCTTGAGCCCCGTCTCGGCCTCGCAGTTCGCCACCGCGTCGGCCAGCTCGGGCCCGAAGTCGAACGCCTTCGCCTCGCCACGCTCCTCGCGCTGCCGCGCCCGCTCGGCCTCGGTGGCCTGCGAATCGCCCACCACCACCCCGTACGCGGACCGCGCCTTCTCCGGCGAAACGAGCCCGAACGCCACGTCGCGCTCGACCCACTCGGCGGGCCGGTCGAGCCGGTCCTTCCAGCCGCCCCCGCCCGCGGTCCGGTAGATCAGCATGTCCCCGGCGTGCACTTCGACCTCGTCGACCTTGGCCGGCAGCACCTGCTCGGAGCCGTCCGCCCGCCGCAGCAGCTTCGTCGAGCGCTCGCCCGGCTCGCCGCCGAGCACGCCCCACGGGCGCGTCAGCCAGCGGTCGTCGTGGATCGAGACGTGGCCCGGCTCGAGGTACACGTAGCGCTTCTCCACCCCGTTGCCGCCGCGGTGGAAGCCCGCCCCGCCGCTGTCGGTCACCGTCGTGTAGCCGTCGATCCGCAGGGGGTAGTAGGCCTCGAGGTACTCGGTCGGGATGTTCTCGAACAGCGGCCACCACGAGTGGCCGTCCATGCCGTCGCCGATCGGCCGCCCGGGGATGCCCCCGTAGAGGATCTCCATGGCGTAGAAGAACTCGCCGTCCTCCTTCCAGCCGCTGTAGAGCATGTACGGCGAGGTGCCGTAGCCCGCCGCGGTGTTGAGCTCCGGCGCCTGCTTGCAGAGCGCGCCGCCGAGGACGTCGAACAGCCGCGTGAGCCCGTGCGTGCGGCAGCCGAGCGCCGCCGGGTAGCGCGGGGCGAGCAGGCACCCCTCCGGCATCACGACGTGCAGCAGCGGATAGAAGCCGTCGTTGAAGAGGATCTGGGGGTCGTTGACCATGATCAGGTAGACCCCGATGAACATCTTGAACATGCCCTCGGAGAGGTAGAAGTTGATCGGGCCGAGGGCCTGCGGGTCGGTGCCCGACCAGTCGAACCAGGCGTGCTCCCCCTCACGCCAGATCGTCAGCTTCATCTTGTAGGGGCCGTTGCCGAGGCCGTCGTCGTCGATCCAGTCCTCGAACGACTGCGGCTCCTCGGGGATCGCAGCGAGGATCAGCTTGCGCATCGCCTCGTGCGTGCGGTCGAGCAGCGCCTGCAGCGCGGCGAGGTAGACGTCCTTGCCGAACCGCTCGCAGAGCCCGATCACGCGCTTCTCGCCGGCGCGGCAGCCGGCGACGATCGCGAACAGGTCCGCCCGGTTCATCTGCGGCAGGCGGACGTTGTTGAGGATCAGGCGCAGGATGTCCTCCTGCACCTCGCCGCGCTCGACGATCTTCAGCGGCGGGATGATGATCCCCTCCTCGAAGACCGTGGTCGCGCCCGTGGGGAGCGAGCCCGGCAGTCGGCCGCCGGCGTCCATCTGGTGGCCGAACTGGCTCGACCAGCCGACGATCTCGTCCTCGAAGAAGATCGGCATCAGCACGAGCCAGTCGTTGGTGTGCGAGATCGACGCCGAGCACTTGTAGGGGTCGCTCGTGAGGATCACGTCACCCGGGTAGATGCCGCGGTCCCACTCCTCCATCATCTTCGAGATGTAGGCGCCGAACTGGCCGACGACCATCCGGCCCTTGGGGTCGGTGATCATCGGGAACTCGTCGTGCTGCTCGCGGATCACCGGGCTCATGGCGCTGCGGAAGAGCACGGCGTCCATCTCGAAGCGGGCGTGGCGGAGGGCGTTCTCGATGATGTCGAGCGTGATCGGATCGATCTTCAGGTCGGGGATCTGGGCGACCCTCATGACTGCCCCTCCGGTCGGATGAGGATGTTGAAGAAGCGGTCGACCTCGGCCTCGTAGCCCTCGAGCACGACCGTCGTGGAGTCGAACTCGGTGATCACGGCCGGGCCGGAGAGACGGTTCCCCGGCTGCAGACTGCTGCGCTCGTAGATCGGGCCCTCCGATCCCGGGTCGGGGCCGTGGAGCTCGCCCTCCGGCAGCTCGGGCTTGGGCCGGTCGCCGGTGCCGACCGCGCGCAGGTTGACGATCTCCGACGGCGTGTCCGGCATCCGGAAGCCGTAGAGCTGCTCGTGCAGCTCGTTGAAGCGCTCGTCGAGGTCGTCGCCGATCGCCACCGGGATCTCGTAGCCCTGGCCGTGGTAGCGCATGTCGGCGTGGAACTCGACCGCGCCGTCGATCCCCTCGGCGTCCATCCACTCCCGCGCCCGGCCCTCGAGCTCGGCCAGGATGCCGTCGATCTCCTCCTTGGTCGCCTCGGTCGTGAGGCGGATCAGCGTGCGGGCGAACTCGTTGCGGAAGTCGGCCACCAGGTCGCCGAGCGCGCACAGCAGGCCCGGCGAGGGCGGCACGATGACCGGGAACGAGCCCATCAGCTCGGCCACCGCGTTGGCGTGCAGCGGGCCGGCGCCGCCGAACGCCACGAGCGCGAACTCGCGCGGGTCGTGGCCCCTTTGCACGCTGATCACGCGCAGCGCGCCGGCCATGTTCTCGTTGACGATCTTCAGGATCCCCTCGGCGGCCTCCTCGGTGCTCAGACCCATGGCCTCGGCGATCGTCGCCACCGCCGTGCGGGCGGCCTCGACGTCGAGCTCCATCTCGCCGCCGATCAGCCTCGGCGGCAGGTGGCCGACGACGACGTTGGCGTCGGTCACCGTGGGCGCCGTGCCGCCGCGCCCGTAGGCGGCCGGCCCCGGCTCCGCGCCGGCCGACTCCGGCCCCACCCGCAGCGCGCCGGTCAGCTCGGGCACGTGGGCGATCGAGCCGCCGCCGGCGCCGACGGTGTGCACGTCGATCGACGGGATCTTGATGCGGAACTGGCCGATCGTGGTCTCGCGGCCGATCGTCGGCTCGCCCTCCTGGCAGAGCGAGACGTCGGTCGACGTGCCGCCCATGTCGAAGGTGAGGATGTTCGGATAGCCGGCCCGCGTCGCGACGTGCAGCGCGCCCGCCACGCCGCCGCTCGGCCCGCTCAGCACGCCGTAGACGGGGTTGCGGGCGGCCTCGGCGGGCGTCATCACGCCGGCGTCGGAGCGCAGGATGTCGACATCGCTCTGCACCCCGAGGCCCTTCAGCGACGACTGCAGGCCCTCGACGTACGCCGACACGGTCGGCCGCACGTACGAGTTCATGCACGCCGTCAGCGTGCGCTCGTACTCGCGGAACTCTGGCAGCACGTCGCTCGACACGGTGACCGGGAAGCCGGGCTGGATGGCCTCGACGATCTCGGCGATCTCGCGCTCGTGGCGGCCGTCGACGTAGGCGTTGATGAGGCTCACGGTGAGCGACTCGACGCCGCTGCCGATCAGCTCCCGCACGACCGCCTCGACCTGCTCGCGGTCGACCGGCACGAGCGTGTTCCCGCGCGCGTCCATCCGCTCGACGGCCTCGCGCGTGTCGGCCAGCGAGGCCGGCGGGTCGGGCTTGATCATGATGATCCAGCCGGCCAGCGGGCCCGGCGTCTGGGAGCGCGCGAGGTGGAGGATCTGGCCGAAGCCGCGCGTGGTGACGAGGCCGACGCGCGCGCCCTTGGACTCGAGCACCGCGTTGGTGGCCACCGTGGTCCCGTGGACGACGTTGCGCAGGGCTGCGGGCTCGATGCCGGCCTCCCCGCAGATCCGCCGCACGCCGGCCAGCACGCCCTCGGACGGGTCGGTCGGGGTCGACGGCGTCTTGACCCGCCACTGGCGATGGTCCTCGTCGTCGACGAGGAACAGGTCGGTGAACGTCCCTCCGACGTCCACTCCTAGCCGGTACGCCACGGTCGCTCCTCTCTCGTCACACCACACCCTCCTCCCGCAGCCGGGCGAGCTCGGGCCCCTCGACACCGAGCTCGCCCAGCACCTCCCCCGTGTCGGCCCCCACTTCCCAGCGCGCCCCATGCCGGATCGAGCCCGGCGTCTCGCTGAGCTTGGGGACCACCCCCGGGATCGTCATCTCGCCGTGCACGTCGTCCTGGTGCGCGACGAGCAGCCCGCGCTCGCGGAAGAAGTCGTCCTCGTAGATGTCGCTCGCGTCGTAGACCGCCGAGCACACGACGCCGGCGTCGTTGACCAGCTCGTCGAGCTCTTGCGCCGTGTGCTCGGCCGCGAACTCGGAGATCAGCTCGTCGAGCACGTCCTCGTTCTCGCCGCGCGCGTGATGGCTGTTGAAGCGCTCGTCGTCGCCGAGCTCGGGCCGCCCCATGAGCGCCGCCAGCCGCTTCCACAGCGTGTCGTGGTTGGCGGCGATCACCACCCACTTGCCGTCCTTGCTCCGGTAGACGTTGGACGGGGCGATGCGCGGCAGCCGCGGCCCGGTCGGCTGGCGGACGACGCCGGTCTTCTCGTACTCGACGACG
The DNA here is from genome assembly GCA_963844405.1 of uncultured Solirubrobacteraceae bacterium. GTDB lineage: Bacteria > Actinomycetota > Thermoleophilia > Solirubrobacterales > Solirubrobacteraceae > DASSUW01. The sequence continues at coordinate 564,116 of CAWJNZ010000004.1, forward strand.
GTCGACTCGAGCATCGCGAAGCAGGCGTCGGTGATCGACGCGTCGACCACCTGGCCCTCCGCGCCGCGCGCGTCGCGGGCGTAGAGGGCGAGCAGGATGCCCTGGAAGGCGGACTGGGCGGCCAGCGTGTCGCCGAGGCTGATGCCGCTGCGCGGCGGCGCCTGGTCGGGGTAGCCGTTGATGTGGCGCAGGCCGGCGATCGCCTCGCCGGCGGAGGCAAAGCCCGGGCGGTCGCGGTAGCGGCCGGTCTGGCCGTAGCCGGAGACGCGCGCGTAGATGACCCTGGGGCTCACGTCGCCGGGCCCCAGCCCCCACTTCTCCATCGTGCCCGGGCGGAAGTTCTCGACGATCACGTCCGCGGTGTTCGCCAGCTCTCGCGCCAGGTCCTGACCACGCTCGGTGCGCAGGTTGAGCGTGACGCTGCGCTTGTTGCGGGCGAGGATCGACCACCAGAGCGAGTGGTCGTTGTGCCGCAGGCGGCCCCAGTCGCGCATCGGGTCGCCGCCCGGCGGCGCCTCGATCTTCACGACCTCGGCCCCGAAGTCGCCGAGCAGCGTGCCGACGTAGGGGCCGGCGAGCAGCTGCCCGAACTCGACGACCCTGAGGCCGGCGAGCGGCGGCTCAGCCATCGTTCGCGCCGCCGACGAGGTCGTGGGCGGGCTCATGGATCACCCGCCACAGGAAGTCGCGGGCGCCGAGGATGTGCATCCGCATCACGGCCTCGGCCAGCTCGGGCTGCTTGGCGCCGAGCGCGGAGACGAGCTCGCGGTGGCAGAACAGCGACTGCGCGCGCTGCTCGTCGTTCGCCCAGAAGGCCGTCCGGAACTCGCGCGGGATGCCGGCCACCGCGCGCATCGCCGAGGTCAGCCGCGGCGACTGCGCGGCGTCGACGACGATCCGGTGGAACTCCTCGTTGTAGGCGATCTGGTCGGCCACCTTGGTGCCGCGCCGCTCGGCCTTGTCGCACAGCGCCCGCATCCGATCGAGCTGGTCGGGCTGGATCCGCGTCGCCGCCCGCGCGGCGGCGTGCGGCTCGATCAGCGCCCGGACCTCGTAGAGGTCGAGCAGGTCGGCGGGGTCGAACGAGCGGACGATCGCGCCGCGGTGCGGCTCGACGCTGACGAGCCCTTCGCGCTCGAGCATGAGCAGCGCCTCGCGGATCGGCGTCCGGCTCGTTCCGAACCGCTCGGCCAGAGCCTCCGCCCGCAGCCGCTCCCCGGGCCCGATCTCACCCTCGAGGATGGCCGCGCGGAGCGCGTCATGAACCCGGATCGCGCTCGTGGGAGCCTGGGCCGGGGCGGGCACGGTTGCATACAAAACTCCGCCGATAGGCGGGTGTCAAGCGTTCTCGGCGCCAGATTGCATGCAACCGGTGGCGCCGGCGAACGTCAACTGCGGCTGGGTAGGGAGGCGAGGGAGCCGGCCGCGCGCGGCTGTCCGCAAACGGCGAGGCGCGTTGGCGCTTTAGCGTCGATATGCGACGTCAAAGCGCCACCTACCGCGGCCGGCCGGCTCCCTCGCCTCCCTACCCAGCCGAAGTTCGTCCCGCCGCCCCGCGCGCGGCGAAGTTCGTCCCTACGCGCGCGACGATGACGCGGTGCGCAGCCGGTCGCGGAGCCCGGGGGCCGCGTAGCCGGCAACCGCCGCGAGGAGCATCAGGCCGAGCGCGACCCAGAGGCTGGTGCCCCCCGGCGACTCGTTGGAGCCGCCGAAGACCGGCGGCTGCTGCGTGGAGGACTCGCCGCGGACGTCGCCCGAGCCGCCGCCGTCGGCCGACGAGGACGACCCGCCGCCGCCGTCGGGCGAGGACGATCCGCCGCCGGCGCCCGGCGTGCCGCCGCCGAGCGAGTCCTCGGCGAACGTGGTCTCGCCGCCGCCGCTCGTGCCGGCCAGGCTGCCGCTGCGCAGGATCGGGCCGCCGCCGCCCGCCGCGACGCCCTGGCAGCCGCCCGTCTGGCGGAGTGCGCGCGCCCGGCGCAGGCCGCGGCGCTCGAGCCGCTGGACCCGCCGCACGCGGATGTCGAGCGTGCGCGCCACGCTCCGGCGCGAGCGCGGATCGCCCTTGCCGAGGCCGCTCCGCAGCATGAGGACGCGCCGCTGGGGGGCGGGCAGCTCGTCGAGGCAGCCGCTGAGGCGGGCGACCGTGCGCCGCAGGCGCCGCTCGGCGCGACGGCGCTTGGCCGCCGTGCGCGGCGAGTCCGCGGCGCGCGCGCCCGGCGAGCCCGAGGCACGACCGCCGCCGCCTCCGGCACCGGCGCCGCCGCCACCGCCGCCCGCGGGCGCCGACGAGGCGCCTCCACCGCCGCTTCCGCCACCACCGCTCGCGCCGCCGGCAGTGCCGCCGCTCGGCGCCGGCGCCGAACCTCCGCCGCTCCCACCACCGCCGCTGCCGCCGGGACCAGACGGCACGGGGACCTCCGGCACCTCAGGCACGGGGGCCGGGGGATCGGGCAGGGCAGGGGCATCCGGCAGGTCGGGTACTTCCGGCACCGGCACCGGCGGGGGCTCGGGCAGGTCCGGCACGGGCACCTCCGGTACTTCGGGAAGCGGCGGGACCTGGCTATGTGCAACAGCGGGCGTCAGTGCCGCAAGCGCAAGAACTACGAGTAGCGTCCGAGCCTTCGTCATCCCGTTTCCTATAAGTGCGGATACCGGGAGATCGGGAAGGTGAAACCACTAGAGCAGAGCGGCGACGCGCCCAAGCGCGTCGTCGATCTGCGCCTCGTCCACCACGAGCGGCGGCAGGAAGCGCAGCGTGCGCGGCCCCGTGGCGTTGACGAGGAGCCGCTGCTCGACCAGCGCGCGGCGCGCAACTCCCGGCGCGTCGGCCTCGACGTCGACCGCGGCCATCAGCCCGAGCGCCCGCACGCCGACCGCCCGCGGCAGCTCTCGCAGCCCCTCGGAGAGCCGCTCGCCGAGCTCGCGCACGCGCGCCAGCAGCGCCTCGTCGTCGAGCACGTCCAAGGCCGCGTTGGCCGCGGCGCAGGCCAGCGGGTTGCCCGCGAACGTCGAGCCGTGGTCGCCGGGAGCGAAGACGTCGGCCAGCCGCGGCCCGATGACCAGGGCGCCGATCGGGAAGCCGCCGCCGAGCCCCTTGGCCAGCGTCATGGCGTCGGGCACCACCCCGGACCACTCGTGCGCCCACAGCCGGCCAGTCCGCCCGACGCCGGTCTGCACCTCGTCGAAGACGAGCGCCGCGCCGGCCGCGTCGCACGCCTCGCGCGCCGCGCGCAGCAGCTCGTCGGGCAGCGGGTGGACGCCGGACTCGCCGAGCACCGGCTCCATCAGCACCGCCGCCGTATGCGAGTCCACGGCCGCGCGCACCGCCTCGACCGTCGGGGCGACCGCCCGGAAGCCCGGCACCAGCGGCGCGAACGGCGCCTGCTTGGACTCCTGCGGCGTCGCCGACAGGGCGCCGTAGGTGCGCCCGTGGAACGCGCCGTGGAGGACGACGATGTCCCCGCCCCGGCGCGCCTTGCGCACGAGCTTGAGCGCCGCCTCGTTGGCCTCCGCCCCCGAGTTGCAGAAGTACACGGCTGCCCCGAACGAGCGCTCCACGAGCCGCTCGGCGAGCCGGTTCATCGGCGCCGTCCAGTACAGGTTCGAGACGTGCATCAGCCGCCCGGCCTGCTCCTGGATCGCCGCCACCACGCGCGGGTGGCAGTGACCGGTGTTGCAGACCGCGATCCCGGACAGGAAGTCGAGGTACTCGGCGCCCTCGGAGTCGACCAGCACACAGCCCGACCCCGACGCGAACTCGACCGGGTAGCGGGCGTAGGTGTTCGCGACGGCGCTCACGTGGCGGGCCGGATCTTCGTGCCCAGGCCGGCGTCGGTGAACAGCTCGAGCAGCACCGAGTGCGGCACCCGGCCGTCGACGATGTGGGCGTACGAGACGCCGCCGTGGATGGCGTCGACGCAGGCCTGGAGCTTCGGCCGCATCCCGCCCGCCGTCTCGACCAGCGCGCGCTCGACGTCGTCGGCCCCGCACTCGGAGATCACCGAAGTCGGGTCGGCCGGGTCGCGCAGCCAGCCCGGGACGTCGGTGAGGAACATCAGCTTGTAGGCGCCCAGCGCCCGCGCGACCGCGGCGGCCGCCTCGTCGGCGTTGACGTTGTGCGAGCGCCCGTTCCGGTCCGCCCCGATCGAGGCGACGACCGGGATGTAGTCGGCGGCGATGTGCTCGATGACGCCGATGGTGACCTTCTCGATCCGCCCCACGTAGCCGATGTCCTCGCCGCCCGGGCCCTCCATCGTCGCCACGCGGAACAGCAGCCCGTCGTCGCCGCACAGCCCCACCGCCGGCTGCCCGTGGCGGTTGATGCGCAGCACGATGTCCTTGTTCACCTTGCCGACGAGCACCATCTTGGCCACCTCGACGGTGGCCTCGTCGCTCACCCGCAGCCCGCCGACGAACTCCACCGGCAGGTCGAGCCGCTCCATGTAGGCGGTGATCTCCGGCCCGCCGCCGTGGACGACGATCGGGTTCATGCCGACGTACTTGAGGAGCACGACGTCGCGCGCGAAGTCCTCGCGCAGCGCCGGGTCGCTCATCGCCGCGCCGCCGTACTTGATCACCACGGTGCGGCCGTGGAACTCCCGGATGTACGGGAGCGCCTCGAGCAGCGTCCCGACGTCGCGCATCACGTCGTGTACTCCGCGTTGATGGTCACGTACTCGTGCGAGAGGTCGGAGAAGAAGACCTCGGCCTCGGCGCCGTCGCCGGGGAGGCCGACCTCGTACTCGACCTCGTCGCGCGCCACCGCGCCGGCCAGCGCCGACTCGTCGAAGGGGATCGCGGCGCCCGCCCGGCAGACCTGGACGCCCTCGATCCAGATGTCGACCGGCAGCGGCGCCGTGTCGTGCAGCGCCGCGCCGACGGCCTGGGCGATCCGGCCCCAGTTGGGGTCGCCGCCGTGGAGGGCGGACTTCACCAGCGGCGAGTCGGCCACCGCCCGCGCCGAGCGCGCGACGCCGACCTCGTGGCCGCCGCGCACGACGACGCGCCCCACCCGGACGGCGCCCTCGCCGTCGCGCACGATCTGGATGGCGAGCCGGCGCAGCAGGTAGTCGAGCGCCTCGCCGAAACGCAGCTCGTCCTCGGACTCCGGCTCGACGACCACTCCGGACGCCCCCGACGCCATCAGGATCGCCGTGTCGTTGGTGGAGAGCTGGCCGTCGACCGAGATGCGGTCGAACGAGCGCTTGACGCAGACGCCGAGCAGCAGGTCGGCGGTCTCCGACCGCAGCGCGGCGTCGGTCTGCACGAAGCAGAGCATCGTCGCGAAGGCCGGCGAGATCATGCCCGCGCCCTTGGCCTGCGCGCACAGCCGCACCGTCCCCGACGGGAGCGTGACCTGGAGCGCCGCCTGCTTCGGGAACGCGTCGGTGGTGCGGATGGCTTCGCCGAAGGCGGCGTCGCCGTCGGGCGCCAGCTCGCGCCGCGCCTCGGCCAGCCCGCGGATGATCTTCTCGGCGTCGAGCGGCACCCCGATCACGCCGGTCGACGCGACCGCCACGCGGTCCTCGAGCACGCCGGCCACCATCGCGCCCGCGCCCTGGATCCGCGCGGCGTCCTCGAGCCCGCGCCGGCCGGTGGCCGCGTTGGCGTTGCCGGAGTTCGCGACCACGGCGCGGATCCCGCTGAGCTGGCAGCGCTCCTGGGTGAGCAGGACCGGCGCGGCGAGCACGCCCGAGCGCGTGAAGCGGGCGGCGCTGACCGTGTCGGCGGGGTCGCTCACCAGCACGCCGAGGTCGCGTGCCCCGGAGGGCTTGAGCCCGCAGACCACGCCGGCGGCCCGGAAGCCGGCCGGCAGGCCGCCCTCCATCTCCTGGACGTGGTCCGGCGCGTCGACCCAGCGCGAGGTGAAGCTCACAGGCCCTCGCTCTCGTCGCGGCCGAACATGAGGTTGAGGTTCTGGACCGCCTGCGAGGACGTGCCCTTCCACAGGTTGTCGATCGTCGCGAAGACGATGATGCGGCCGGTGCGGTCGTCGGAGTGCAGCGAGATGCGGCAGAAGTTCGTCTCGCGCACCTCCTGCATGCCGGGCGGCCCCTCCACCACCTCCACCCACGGCTCGTCGTCGTAGACCTCGTACAGCGAGGCGACGTCGAGACCGGTTTCGCCTGCCAGGCGAGACGCTCCTTCGTCGCGCTCGCCTTCGGCGACGTTACGTGGCATCACATAACACGAGACCAGCTCCCCGTGAGCGATCGGCACGAGGTGCGGCGTGAACGTCACGCGCACGCCGTCGCCGAGCTCCTGCTCGATCTCCGGCGTGTGCCGGTGGCGGCCGACCTTGTACGGCGTCACCGTCTCGTCGACCGCCACGAAGTGCTTGGAGTGCGTCGGCTCGCGGCCCGCGCCGCTCACGCCCGACTTGGCGTCGATCACCACGTCGCCCAGCAGGCCCGCCCGCGCCAGCGGCGCCAGGGCGAGGATCGCCGCGGTCGGGTAGCAGCCCGGGTTGGCGACGAGCTCCGCGCCGGCGATCTCCTCGCGGTGCAGCTCGGGCAGCCCGTAGACCGCCTCGCCGACGAGCTCCGGCGCGGGGTGGGCGCCGTACCAGTCCTCGTAGACGCCGACCTCGTGGAGCCGGAAGTCGGCCGACAGGTCGACCACGCGCACGCCGCGCTCGCGCAGCTCGGTCACCACCGGCGCGGCGGCGCCGTGCGGGTAGGCGACCACCGCGGCGTCGACCTCCGAATGACGGTCAGGGTCGTACTCCTCGAGCGGCAGCGGCACGCGCGAGCGCGGGTGCACCTCGTCCAGCCGCGCGCCCGCGTCCGAGCGCGCCGTCACGAACGCGAGCTCGAAGTGCGGGTGGCGGTGCAAGAGCGCGCTGGCCACGGCGCCCGCGTAGCCGGCCGCGCCGAGTACCGCGACCTTCTCACCCACGCGGCTCGCCCCCGAGGCGCTCGGCCACGGCGGCGTCGATCTTCGCGCGCCGCTGCGCGACCTCCTCGTCGGTCAGCGTCCGGTCGTCGGCACGGAACTCGAGCCGGACGGCCAGCGAGGTGCGATCGCCCCCCGCATCCTCGTAGACGTCGAAGACCTCCGCCCGCCGCAGGAGCGGCCCGGCAGCCTCGCGGATCGTCGCGAGCAGCCGGCCCGCGTTGAGGTCGCGCGCCGGGAACCACCACGCCCGGTCCTGGACGACCGCCGGGAACGAGGCGAAGTCCTCGTAGTGCGGGACGTGCACCGCCGCGCGCTCGATCGCGCGAAGCTCGAGCTCGAAGCCGGCGCCCGCCTCCAGGTCCCACGCGCGGGTGACGGCGGGATGCAGCTCGCCGAGCCAGCCGGCGGGCTCTCCGGCGATCAGCACCCGCGCCGCGCGGCCCGGGTGCAGGAAGGGCTCTCCCCCGCGCTCGACGCTCCACGGCACCCGCAGGGCGTCGAGCAGCGCGGCGAGCACGGCCTTGACCGCGTAGAAGTCGGCCTCCGGCGCCTCGGAGTCGCGCCACGACGGCGGCCGCATGGTCCCCGCCAGCAGCGCGCCGAGGTGCTCGCGCTCCTCCGGCAGCGGCTCGCTGCGCTCCTCGGCCGCGGTGCGCTCGCCGCCGCGCTGCTGGTCGAGGAAGATCGCGCCGAGCTCGAACAGCCGCACGTCCGGCATCCCACGCGAGCGATTGCGACGCGCGACGTCGAGCAGCGAGCCGAGCAGCGTCGTGCGCATGACCGACATGTCCTCGGACATGGGGTTCCGCAGGCGCACGGCGCCGTGCCGAGGGTCGTCGGCCGGGATCCGTAGGCGGTCGACGAGGTCGGGCGCGGCGAACACCCAGCCGCACACCTCCGACAGCCCGGCGCCGGCCAGCGCGTCCTCGGCGCGGCGGCGCAGCCGCTGCTCGGGCGCCAGCACGCCGGTGGCGCCGCGGCGCGACGGCAGCGTGTAGGGCAGCTTGTCGAGCCCCCACAGGCGCGCGACCTCCTCGACGAGGTCGATCTCGCGGGTCACGTCGCCGCGCCGGAAGGACGGGACCGCGACGTCGAGCCCGTCCGAGGCCTCCGCGACCGTGAACTCGAGCCGGCGCAGGATCTCGGCCGCCTCGTCGCGCGGGATCGCGGTGCCGAGCACGCGCTCGGTGCGCTCGTCGTGCAGCCGGATCATCTTCGGCTCCGGCCCCGGCCCGCCGACGTCGACGGTGCCGCCGACCAGCCGCGCGCCGGCCAGCCCGGTCATCAGGATCGCGGCCAGCGCCTGGCCGTCCATCGCCTGCTCGGGCTGCAGCTGCTTCTCGAACCGGCCGGAGGCCTCCGAGCGCAGCGCCAGCCGCGTCGACGTGCGCTGGATGTTCGGCCCGTTCCAGGTCGCCGCCTCCATCAGCACCCGCGTCGTCTCCTCGCGCACCTCGGAACGCTCGCCGCCCATGATCCCGCCGACCGACGTCGGCCCGTCGTCGTCGCAGATGATCACCATGTCGGAGTCGAAGGTTCGCTCGACGTCGTCGAGCGTCCGCATCGTCTCGCCGTCGAGCGCGCGCCGGACCACGAGCCGGCCGCCGCTCACGAGGTCGAAGTCGAAGGCGTGCATCGGCTGGCCGGTGGCCAGCATCACGAAGTTCGTGATGTCGACGACGTTGTTGATCGGCCGCATGCCCGCCGCGGTCAGCCGCGCCTTCAGCCACTCCGGCGACGGGCCGAGCTGGACGTCCTCGTAGAGCCGCGCGGTGAAGCGCGGGCACAGCTCGGGGTCCTGGACCTCGATGGTCACGCCCGGCACGTCGCCCGGCGTGCCCGGATCGCTGGACCACGGCGGCGGGGTCAGCGGCGCGCCGGTGGCGGCGTGGACCTCGCGCGCGACGCCGTAGATGCTCAGGCAGTCGGGCCGGTTCGGCGTGATCTCGAGCTCGAGCACCTCGGTGGCGATCGGCAGCACCTCGGCCAGCGGCGTACCCGGGCGCAGGTCGGGGTCGAGCACCATGATCCCGTCGTGGTCGGGGCCGATGGCGACCTCGTCCTCGGCCAGGATCATCCCGTTGGACTCGACGCCGCGCAGCTTGGCGCGCTTGAGCTTCGTGCCGTCGGGCATGATGGCCCCCGCGCCGGCCACGGCCACGATCTGGCCGGCCGCCACGTTGGGGGCGCCGCAGACGATCTGGCGCGGGTCGCCCTCCCCCACGTCGACCGTGCAGACGGTCAGCCGGTCGGCGTCCGGGTGCTGGTCGGCGCTCAGCACGCGCCCGACGACGAAGTGCTCGAGCGCGCCGACGCCGTGCCCGTGGACGGCCTCGACCTTCGTGCCGGTCATGGTCAGCTCGTGCTCGAGGTCGTGCGTCGGGATGCCCGGGTCGCAGTGGTCGCGCAGCCAGAAGAGCGGGACCCTCATCCGAACTGCTCCAGGAAGCGCAGGTCGTTGTCGTAGAACAGCCGCAGGTCGCTGACCCCGTGCTTGAGCATGGCGATCCGCTCGATGCCCATGCCGAAGGCGAACCCCTGGTGCCGGTCCGGGTCGTAGCCGTGCTCGCGCACGTACTCGAACACGTTGGGATCGACCTCGCCGGCGCCGAGGATCTCGATCCAGCCCTCGCCCTTGCAGAGCGGGCAGCGCGAGCCGTCGCGCAGGAACCCGTCCGTGCAGTTGAAGCACGAGACGTCGCACTCGACGCTCGGCTCGGTGAAGGGGAAGAAGTGCGGGCGCAGGCGCACGCGGCGCTCGTAGCCGAAGATCGCCTGGGCGAAGGCGAGCAGCGTTCCCTGGAGGTCGCCGAGCGTGACGTCCTCGTCGACGGCCAGGCCCTCGACCTGGTTGAACTGCGGCGTGTGCGTGGCGTCGTTGTCGCGCCGGTACGTGCGGCCGGGGACGACGACGTAGAGCGGCGGCGGGTACAGCTCCATCGCGCGCGTCTGCATCGGCGACGTGTGGACCCGCAGCAGCACCTCGTCGGAGAGGTAGAAGGTGTCGGTCGCCTGCCTCGACGGGTGCGTCTCGTCGAAGTTCAGCGAGTCGAAGTTGTAATAGACGAGCTCGGTCTCCGGGCCCTCCATCACGCGGAAGCCGAGGCCGAGGAAGATGTCCTCGATCTCGCGCCGGGTGGCGGTGAGCAGGTGGACGCGGCCGGGCTTGACGGCGGGCGAGCCGGGGAGCGTGACGTCGATGACGTCGGAGGCGAGCTTGGCGTCGAGCTCCGCGGCCTCGAGCTGTCGCGCCCGCGCCTCGATCGCCGCCTCGAGCGCCTTGCGCGCCTCGTTGGCGGCGCGGCCGACGGTGCCGCGCTCCTCGGCCGGGAGCTGGGCCACCCCGCGCAGGAGGTTCGGCAGCTCGGCCTTGCGGCCGAGGAACCGCACGCGCACGTCCTCGAGCTCCACCGTGCCCGGCGCGTCGGCGATCGCCGCCTCGGCGGCGGCCCGCAGCTCGCTGATCCTCTCGTTCATGCGGCGGCCATCCTACGGTTGCACTCGTACAGGGCGACGGTTGCCGCCATCGCGGCGTTCAGGGACTCGGCCCGCACGGCGATCGTCGCGGTCGCGTCGCAGGCGGCGACGACGTCGTCCGGCAGCCCCTCGCGCTCGGCGCCGACGAGCAAGGTGACGTCGCCGTCCGGCGCCGCGAGGGGCTCGCCCCCGTGGGCGACGAGGGCGATCCTGCGGCCCGGCAGCTCCTCGACCGTGCGGACCCGCGCCACGGGCACGTCGAACAGCGCGCCCATCGACGCCCGCACGGCCTTCGGTCCGTACGGGTCGGCGGTGCCCGGCCCGAGCGCGACGCTGCCGGCGCCGAACGCCAGCGCGCCGCGCAGCGCGGTGCCCACGTTGCCGGGGTCGTTGACGCCCCACAGCGCGAGGCACACGGGCCCGACCGGCGCGTCCGCCCAGCGCTGCCCGTAGACCCCGATGGCGCGCGTGCCGGAGCCGAGCTGGGAGACCTGCTGCAGCAGGTGCGGCTTGACCTCCTCGCCGTCCAGCCCCGATCCCTCGGCCACCAGCCGCGCCAGCGGCTCCCAGCCCGCCGCGTCGGCGGCCGCCAGCAGGTCCTCGCCCTCGGCCACGAACTGGCGCAGCTTGTCCCGCCACTTGCGACCCGCGAGCTTGCGGATCTCCTTGAGCTGTTCGTTGTGGGGGCTGGTGATCACGTGTTAACAAAAAGGGCGCCGCTCCGAGGGAGGGGCGCCCGGTGAGAGGGTGTCTGCGGGATCAGGCCGCCGACGCCTCGCGGGCGCTCTCGGCGAATCGGCGGAAGGTCTCGGGGTCGCGCACGGCGATGTCCGCGAGCACCTTGCGGTCGAGCTCGATCCCGGCCAGCTTGAGGCCGTGCATGAAGGTGGCATAGCTCATGCCGTTCTGGCGCGCGGCGGCGTTGATGCGGGTGATCCAGAGGCGGCGGAAGTCGCGCTTGCGGTTGCGGCGGTCGCGGTACGCGTAGGCGTCCGCCTTCATGACGGCTTCCTTGGCGCGCTTGTACGACGAGTGCGCCTCGCCGCGGAAGCCCTTGGCCCGCTCGAGCGTGGCGCGGCGCTTCTTGCGCGCGTTGACGGAGCGCTTGACGCGGGTCATCGCGCCTTCCCTCCGAGCAGATGGCGCACCCGCTGCTGGTCGGCCTTCGCGACGTCGCGGTCGAGCCGGAAGGAGCGCTTGCGCTTCGGCGACTTCTTCTCGAGGATGTGGCTCGAGAAGGCGTGCCGGGCCTTGATCTTGCCCGAGCCCGTGACCTTGAAGCGCTTCTTCGCGCCCGAATGCGACTTCATCTTCGGCATGCGAGCGCGCAGTATAGCCGCGCCGGGCCGGTTCACTGGGCCTTCACGGGGGAGTCACACCAGCGTCACGACATGCGGCCCGGGCGCCTGGATGCTGCTGCGCCATGACGAGCGAACTCACGCGCAGGAGGTTCATCCAGGGGTCCGCGAGCATCGCGCTCGGGGGCCCGATCGCCGCGCTGGCCGCGCAGACGGCGCACGGCAAGGTCACGCGCACGCTGGGCTACGGCCCGCTCCTCGACACGTTCGAGGAGGACTCCGGCGAGGTCTACCTGCAGCTCCCGAAGGGCTTCCGCTACCGCGTCATCTCGCGCGACTACGAGGTCATGAGCGACGGGAACCCGACGCCCGGCATCTTCGACGGGACCGGCAGCTACGCGGGCCGGCGGGGCACGACGATCCTGATCCGCAACCACGAGAACCGTTCGCGCGCGAACGAGATCCGGGTCGAGGTCCCGGCCGGCAGGCGCTACGACCCGGACCCGAACGTCCGCGGCGGCAACACCAAGCTCGTCGTGGACGACCGCACGCGACGGGTGGTCGAGAGCTTCGGCGTGCTCGGCGGCACCCACACCAACTGCGCCGGCGGCGTGACGCCGTGGAACTCCTGGATCACCTGCGAGGAGATCTTCAACTATGGCTCCGTCGAGTCCAACGTGACGCCCGGCACCGGCGTGCCTCACGGGTACGCGTTCGAGGTCCCCGCCGACGCCGGCGGACCCGTCAACGCGGTCCCGATCGTCGCCGCCGGGCGCTTCGCGCACGAGGCGGTCGCATGGCTGGACGGCGCCCTGTACGAGACCGAGGATCGCGGCGACGCCGCCTTCTACCGGTTCGTCCCCGACCGCAGGCCGCGCGAGGCCGGCGACCTGGCGACGCTCGGGGGCACGCTCGAGGCGCTCGTGGTCCGCGGCCGGCCGAACTTCGACGCGGACGCGGCCGTCCCTGGCGAGACGTACGCCGTCGAGTGGGTGACGGTCGACGAGCCCAACCCCGTGACCGACACCGTCCGCGCGCAGGCGCAGGCGAAGGGCGCGGCGATCTTCACCCGCACGGAGGGCATCTGGGCGGCCGCCGGCCGGATCTACTTCGACTGCACGAGCGGCGGGCGCGCGGGCGCCGGCCAGGTGTGGGCGTACGCGCCGCGCGGCCACGACCGGGGCGAGCTCGAGCTGATCTTCGAGTCGCCGGGCGCCGACGTGCTCGACGCGCCGGACAACCTCGTCGTCGTGCCGGACACCGGCGACGTCTTCCTGCAGGAAGACGGCGGCGGCGAGCAGTTCGTCCGCGGCGTCACCAGGCGCGGCGAGATCTACGACTTCGCGAAGACCGTCCTCAACGGCACCGAGTTCTGCGGCGGCTGCTTCTCGCCGGACGGCCGGACGTTCTTCGTCTCCCAGCAGGGCGAGCGCACGGCGGGCACCCCGGCCGAGGACTCGCGGGCCCTCACGTACGCCATCTGGGGGCCGTTCGGCGGCCGATAGCCAAACTTTCGGTGAGCGACCGGCGGAGTTTCGCCGGTTGCTCGCCGAAATGTCGTTCGTGTCCTAAACTCGCCGGAATGGGGAACCACGGAGTCATGGATTCTCCGGGGGGATCGGACACGGCGCAGCCTGACGGTCTGCCGGACATCGACCAGGAAGTCATCGTCACGTTCCGCTACCCGGTCCGTTTCACGCACGGACTGCTGAGGCCGGCCAATCGCGTGCTCCGCGAGGCGGTCGAAGGGGACGATCGCGCCCGCGTGCTGGTGGTCATCGACGAGGGCGTCGCCGAGGCCCATCCCACCATGCCCGAGGACGTCGTGGCCTACTGCACGGCCCACGAGGACGCGCTCGAGCTGATGGCGGCGCCGCTCGTGGTCCCCGGCGGCGAGGCGATCAAGAACCAGTCCGGGCCGGTCGACGAGATCCGCGCCGCGATCGACGTCCACGGCGTCGACCGCCACTCCTACGTCGTGGCGATCGGCGGCGGGGCGGTGCTCGACGCCGTCGGCTACGCGGCCTCCACCGCGCACCGCGGGGTGCGCCTCATCCGCGTGCCGACCACCGTCCTCGCGCAGGACGACTCGGCGGTCGGCGTCAAGAACGGCATCAACGCTTTCGGCAAGAAGAACTTCGTCGGCTCGTTCGCCCCGCCGCACGCGGTGCTGAACGACATCGAGCTGCTGAGCACGCTGTCCGAGCGCGACTGGCGCGCCGGCATCTCCGAGGCGATCAAGGTCGCGCTGCTCAAGGACCCCGCGTTCTTCACGTGGATGGAGCACCACGCGAGCGACCTCAATGGGCGCTCGCTGCCCGCGATGGCGAAGCTCGTGCACCGCAGCGCGGAGCTGCACCTGAACCACATCGCCACCAGCGGCGACCCGTTCGAGCTCGGCTCCTCGCGGCCGCTCGACTTCGGCCACTGGGCGGCGCACAAGCTCGAGCAGCTCTCGCACCACGAGCTGCGCCACGGCGAGGCGGTGGCCGTCGGCATCGCGCTCGACTCCACGTACAGCTACCTGATCGGCAGCCTGCCGCACGCCGACTGGCGCCGGATCGTCGAGCTGTTCGAGGCCGTCGAGCTGCCGATCTGGCACCGCGACATGAAGACACCCGGCAGCAGCGGCCGGCCGGCCGTGCTGGCCGGCCTCGAGGAGTTCCGCGAGCACCTCGGAGGGCGGCTGACGATCATGCTGCTCGAGCGGATCGGCTCGGGCTACGAGGTGCACGACATGGATGAGGCGGTGCTCCTGGAGGCGTCCGACCTCCTGCGGCGCCGGGTCGAGGGAGGAGATCTGTCATGGGAGCCCACGCCGGCACCAGCCCGCTCACTCAGCGTGAGCTGATCGCCGAGTACTTCATGGAGCACCGCGTGCAGGTGCTCGAGCTGGCCGCCTTCCTGGACCGGCTCGACCGCGCGCGCGAGATCGACGCCGACGAAGACTTCCGGCTGCGCTCGATCCGCGAGGCGCTCGCCGCCCTCGTCGACGGCGACGGACAGCGCGTCCAGCGCGTCCAGATGATCTTCAGCGACCCACGGTCCGAACTCCTCGAGGAGCTGGACCAGAAGAGCGCCAAGGGCGCCTACGACCCGGAGGCCTAGTCATGGAGTACATCGATCTCCACGCCCACATGGTGTCGCGCACGACCGACGACTACCGGGCCATGGCCATGAGCGGCTGCGTCGCCGTCACCGAGCCCGCCTTCTGGGCCGGCTACGACCGTCCCGGCGTCGACGCCTTCGTCGACTACTTCAACCGGCTCGTCGACTTCGAGCCCAAGCGCGCCGCCACCTACGGCATCGCCCACTTCACGTGGATGTGCCTGAACCCCAAGGAGGCCGAGGACCGCGAGCTCACCCGCAAGGTGCTCGAGGTCATCCCGCGCTACCTCGAGTACCCGACCGTGCTCGGGATCGGCGAGATCGGCCTCAACCGCGTGACCAAGAACGAGCTGGCGGGCTTCAAGGACCACGTCGACCTGGCGATGGAGCACGAGCAGCTCATCCACATCCACACGCCCCACCTCGAGGACAAGTGGAAGGGCACGAAGGTGATCGTCGAGACGCTGGCGGCCGACCAGCGGATCGAGCCGCACCGCGTGATGGTCGACCACGCGGAGGAGCACACCGTCGACATGATCCTCGACAACGGGTTCTGGACCGGGCTGACGCTGTACCCGGTCACCAAGGTCTCCCCCGCCCGCGCGGTCGACGTGCTCGAGACCCGCGGGCCGGACCGGATCTGCGTGGCGGCGGCCTGCGACTGGGGCGAGAGCCGCCCGCTGGCCGTGCCGGAGTTCATCATGGAGATGCGCCGCCGCGGGCACCCGGACTCGCTGATCCGGCGCGTCGTCTACGAGAACCCGATGGAGTTCCTCGGCCAGTCCCCGAAGTTCCAGCTGCCAGATCGTGAAGGTGCGGTCGCCGTCTAGTGCAGGTCGCTGACGGGCTCCACCTCACCTACTGCACGAACATCCATCCGGCCGTCGGCTGGGAGGCCGTGCTCGACTCGCTGCGCGCCCACGCGCCCGCGCTGAAGTCACGGCTCTCGCCCGACGCGCCGTTCGGGATCGGGCTGCGGCTGTCGGGCGACGAGTCGCGCCAGCTGCTCGCCGGCGGACGGCTGGAGGCGTTCAAGCAGTGGCTCGACGCCGAGGGCCTGTACGTCTTCACGATCAACGGCTTCCCGCACGGCACCTTCCACGGGCAGCCGGTCAAGGCCGAGGTGCACGCGCCGGACTGGCGGTCGGAGGAGCGCGTGGCGTACACGCTGCGGCTCGTGGAGATCCTCGAGGCCCTGCTGCCCGACGGCGTCGACGGGACGATCTCCACCAGCCCGCTGTCGTACAAGGCGTGGACCGACGACCTCGAGGTGTGCACGGCGAACGTGCGCCGGGTCGACGAGGCGCTGCGCGGCACCCGCGTGTCGCTCGCCATCGAGCCGGAGGCCGACGGCTCGCTGGCCACCGTCGAGGAGCTGATCGAGTGGTGGCCCGACGGGCTCGAGCACGTCACCGTCTGCTTCGACGCCTGCCACGCCGCGGTCGCGTACGAGGAGCCCGAGGAGGCGCTCGACGCGCTCGACGCGGCGGGCATCCGCGTCGGCAAGGCGCAGCTGTCGGCGGCGCTGATCGTCCCGGCCGACGCGCACGACGAGCTGCGCGCCTTCGCCGACCCGATCTACCTGCACCAGGTGACCGAGCGCGGCTCGCTGCGGACCTGGCCGGACCTCCCCGAGGCGCTGCAGGAGGGCGGCGGCGACGAGTGGCGCGTGCACTTCCACGTCCCGATCTTCGTCGAGCGCTACGGCGCGCTGCGCTCGAGCCAGGAGCACCTCGAGCGCTGCATCCGCCGGGTGCGGACGTCGCACCTGGAGATCGAGACGTACACCTGGGACGTGCTGCCGCCGGACCTGAAGGCGTCGTCGGTCGACTCGATCGCGCGCGAGTACGAGTGGGTGCTCGATGTCCTCCGCTGAGGCGTGGCTCCAGCTCGCGCGCATCTCCAACACGCCGACCGTCGTGTCCAACACCGTGGCGGGCGCGGTGCTGGCCTCGACCGCCGCCGAGGCCGGCGAGGTCGCCGTCGTGGCCGGCTCGATGGCGCTCTTCTACACGGCGGGCATGATCCTCAACGACCTGCTCGACTTCGAGGTCGACGTGCGCGAGCGGCCCGAGCGGCCGCTGCCGTCCGGCGCCGTCAGCCGGCCGGCGGCGCTGACCGCCGTGATCGTCCTCTTCGTGGCGGGCGAGGCGATGCTGCTGCTCGAGGGCGCGGAGCCGTTCCTGGCCGGGCTCGGCCTGATCGGCCTCATCGTGCTCTACGACGCCTGGCACAAGGGCAACCCGCTGTCGCCGGTCCTGATGGGCGCCTGCCGCGCGATGGTGTACTTCGTCGCCGCGCTGGCCGTGGCCGGCGAGGTGCCGCTCGAGGTCTCGATCGCCGCGGCCGTGCTGCTGATCTACATCGTCGGCCTGACCCAGGTCGCCAAGGCGGAGGGCGGGAGCCTGCTCTCGGCCTGGCCGTTCGCCGCCGTGCTGGCGGCGATCGCCTACTGGGCCGGCTGGATCGACAGCGTCTGGTTCGCGCTGTTGCTCGTCGCCTTCGCCGCCTGGGTCGTCCGGGCGCTGTGGCTCATCCGCGGGCCGCGACGGATCGGCCCGGGCGTGGTGAGCCTGATCGCCGGCGTCGCGCTGTTCGACGCGCTGGCCGTCGCGAGCGTCGACGGGAGCCTCGCGGCGGTCGGGGTCTGCCTGGCAGCCTTCCTTGTCACGATCGCCCTCCAGACCAAGATCGCGGGGACGTAGTGTTCCCTCCGTCAGGCCCACACCTCCCTGGACCCAACGGAGGAACACTGATGCCCGAGAAGACCGTCGTCCTATGCGCCGTGGCGCTGACGCCCGAGCTGGTCGGCGAGCACACGCCGCGCTTACGGGCGTTCGCCGAGGGCGGCGCGATGGTGCCGCTCGGCGGCGTCACGCCCGCCGTCACCGCCACCGTGCAGAGCACGTACCTGACCGGCCTGCCGCCGAGCGGGCACGGCGCCGTCGGCAACGGCTGGCTGTTCCGCGACACCATGGAGGTGCGCCTGTGGCAGCAGTCGAACCGGCTCGTGCAGGCGCCGAAGGTGTGGGAAGCCGTGCCGGGCCTCACGTGCGCGAACCTCTCGTGGTGGTTCGCGATGTACTCGTCGGCCGACGTGACGGTGACGCCGCGGCCGATGTACCCGGCCGACGGCCGCAAGATCCCGGACTGCTACACGAAGCCGGGCGACCTGCGCGACGAGCTGCAGGCCGAGCTCGGCCAGTTCCCGCTCTTCAAGTTCTGGGGGCCGGCGGCCTCCATCGAGTCGACGAAGTGGCTCGCCGAGGCGGCCAAGAAGGTCGAGGCGCGCTTCAGCCCGGACCTCTCCCTGGTCTATCTCCCCCACCTCGACTACGGGCTCCAGAAGAAGGGCCCGGTGCTGCCCGACATCGCCGGGGAGCTCGCGGAGCTCGACGCCGTGGTCGGCGACCTGATCGACTTCTACGAGCGCCACGGGGCGCGCGTGATCGTGCTCTCCGAGTACGGGATCGTGCCGGTCTCGCGGCCGGTCCACCCGAACCGGGTGCTGCGCGAGGCCGGGCTGGTCGCGTACCGGATGGAGCTCGGCCGCGAGGTGATCGACATCGGCGGCAGCGAGGCGTTCGCGATGGCCGACCACCAGCTCTCGCACGTCTACGTGCGCGACCCCGCGCGCGTGCCCGAGGTGCGGGCGCTGCTGGAGTCCGTGCCCGGCGTCGGCGAGGTGCTCGACGAGGCGGGCAAGCGCGAGCACGGGCTCGACCACGAGCGCTCGGGCGAGCTGGTGCTGATCGCCGAGCCGGACAGCTGGTTCACCTACTACTACTGGCTCGACGACGACAAGGCGCCCGACTACGCGCGCACCGTCGACATCCACCGCAAGCCCGGCTACGACCCGGTCGAGCTGTTCCTCGACCCGGCCATCCGCGTGCCCCCGCTCGCGGTCGGCTCGCGGCTGGTGAAGAAGAAGCTCGGGTTCCGCACGCTGCTGGACGTGATCCCGCTGGACGCGTCGCTGGTGCGCGGCTCGCACGGGCGGATCCCCGACGACCCGTCGAAGGGCCCGCTGCTGATGACGAACCAGGCGGACCTGCTGCCCGACGGCGACGTGGCGGCCACCGACGTGCACGACCTGATCCTGCGGCACCTGGGCGCGGCGGTCCCGGAGGCGGCGGCGCGATGACGCTCGTCGGCCGCAAGGCCGACCACCTGCGCATCGCCGCGGGGCCCGACGTCGCGCACACGGGCGGCACGGGGCTGGAGCGGCTCCGGCTGCGGCACCGCGCGCTGCCGGAGCGCGACCTCGCCGGCGTGTCGCTGGAGACGTCGTTCCTGGGCGCCTCGCTGAGCGCCCCGATCGTGATCTCGGCGATGACCGGCGGGACGCCGGAGGCCGAGGTCGTCAACACGCGGCTGGCGAGCGCGGCGTGCGAGCACGGGCTGGCGCTGGTCCTGGGCTCGGGGCGCGCGCTGCTCGACGACCCGGACCGCCTCCCCACCTACCGCACCGCCGACCGCCCGCCGCTGCTGCTCGGCAACCTCGGCGCCGCGCAGGTCCGCCGGCCGGACGCGCCCGAGCGCGCCGAGCGGCTCGTGGCGTTGCTCGAGGCCGACGGCCTGACCGTCCACCTGAACCCGATCCAGGAGGCGGTCCAGCCCGAGGGCGAGCCGGAGTTCGCCGGCGTGGCGGCCGGGATCGCCGCCGTGGTCGAGCGGCTGGCCCCGCTGCCGGTGGTGGTCAAGGAGGTCGGCTTCGGGATGGACGCGGCCGACGTGGCGCTCCTGCGCGACGCCGGCGTGGCGGCGGTCGACGTGGCCGGGGCCGGCGGCACCAACTGGGCGCTCGTCGAGGGGCGGCGCGACGAGCGTGCCGGCGACGTGGCCGCCGCCTTCGCCGACTGGGGCGTGCCCACGGCCGAGGCCCTGATCGAGGCGCTCGCGACCGCCCCCGGCCTGCCGGTCATCGCCTCCGGCGGCCTGCGCGACGGCGTCGACGCCGCCAAGGCGCTGGCCCTGGGCGCCACCGCGGCCGGCCTCGCCCGCCCGTTCCTGCTCGCCGCCCACGCCGACGAGACCTCCTCGGTGGCGGCGACTCTGATCCGCCAGCTGCGGGTCGCGGTCTGGGCGGTCGGCGCCGCCAGCGCCGCCGAGCTCACGCCCGATCACCTGCGCGCGTAGAAGAACTCCCGGATGTCCTGGGCGAGCAGCTGCGGCTCCTCGGCGGGGGCGAAGTGGCCGCCGCGCGGCATCGGCGTCCAGCACACGACGTCGTAGAGCCGCTCGGCCCACTCGCGCGGCGGCGTGCCCTCGCTGACGAGCTCGTTGGCGAACAGGGCGACGGCGGTCGGCACGGCGATGCGGTCGTCCGGCCCCATCCGGGGGCAGTGCCAGCGCTCGTCGTAGTAGTCGCGCATCGACGTGGCGATCGTGCCGGTGGCCCAGAAGATCGTGAGGTTCGTGAGCAGGACGTCGCGGTCGATGCGCTCGAGGTCGTGGCTCCACGAGCGCCACTTCTCGACGACCCAGGCGGCGAGGCCGGCGGGCGAGTCGTTGAGGCCGTAGGCGACGGTCTGCGGCTTGGTCGACTGGATCGAGCTGTAGCCGCGCTCGACCGCGTCCCACGCCGCCACCGCCTCCAGGTACTCGCGCTCGGCGTCGGTCGCCGGCGCGTCGACGTGCGGGGGCGCGTCGATCTGGTGCAGGTGGATGCCGATCAGCGGCTCGGGGTCGTCGAGCGCCATGTAGGCGGTGACCGCGGCGCCGAAGTCGCCGCCCTGGGCCCCGTACCGCTCGTAGCCGAGACCGCGCATGAGCGCGTGCCAGCGCCGCGCGGTCTCCCGCATCGTCGTGCGGGGCGGGCGCTCGGAGAACCCGTAGCCGGGCAGCGACGGGATCACGAGGTCGAACCCGTCCAGGTACGGCACGAGCTGCAGGTGCTCGACGAACGTGCTCGGCCAGCCGTGCGTGAGGATCAGCGGGATCCCGCCGCGCCTCACGTGCACGAAGTGGATGCCGTCCGCGACGAAGTGCTCGTGCTCGTTCAGCCGCCGCTCCTGCTCGCGCCAGTCGAAGCCGTCGGCCCAGTAGGCGAGCAGCCCCTGCAGGTACTCGAGCTCCGTCCCCTGCGCCCACCCGGGCTCGGGCGAGGCCGGCGGCCAGCGCGTGGCCCGGATCCGCTCGCGCAGGTCGTCCAGCGTCGACTCAGGGACCTCGATCCTGAACGGCTCGACGTTCACGTGCGACCCAGCAACGTCGCGTGGACCTCGTGGATGGCCGGGCCGGGCGGGATGCCGAGCTCGTCGCGCAGCACCGTGCGGGCGCGCTCGTAGACCTGGAACGCCTCGGCGACGTTGCCGCGGGCCGCGAGCGCCTGCATGAGCAGCCGGTAGCCGGTCTCGCGCAGCGGGTTGTGCTCGAGCAGGCGGCGGGCGGCACGCTCGGCGCCGGCCAGCTCGGTGCCGCCGAGGCCGAGGCAGGCGGCGGCGTACGCCTCGAGGGCGCCGTCGAGCGCGTCGTCGAGCCTCCGGCGCCACGCGTACAGCCACGGCAGGTCGTCGACGCCGGGCAGCAGCGGCCGCGCCGCGACGAACTGCGCGCAGAGGGCGGCGACCCAGGCACGCGCCCAGTCGCCCTGCACGACGGCCGACTCGGCACGGTGCAGGGCGGCCAGCGCCTCCTCGAGATCCACGCGGGCCCCCGCCGGCAGGACGACCTGCACGCGGCCGCGGCCGGCGAGCACGTCCGCGCCCACGGCGGCGCGCAGCTTCGACAGCAGCACGGTCAGCGCCGAGGCATGGTTGGCCGGCGGACGGCCGGCCCAGATCGCCTCGATCAGCTCGTCGCGGCCGACGGTGTGCGGCCGCTGGAGCACGAGGTAGGCGAACAGGGCGCGGCCCTGCCGGCTCGGCACGCGCTCCTCGACGCGGCGCCCGTGGAGCTCGATCACGAAGCGCCCGCACAGCTGCACATAGGTGTTCTCCGTGCGCTCCAAACCTCGCTCCAACCTTTGGGTCAACATACGGGAAAGGCCGGGGCTCGACAATCGCGTCCGATACCGACCATGGCCAGGCAGATCACATGCGAGTGCGGACACATCGTCCGCGGCGAGACCGAGGATGAGGTCGTCGATCTCACCTTCCAGCATCTCCGCAGCGACCACCCGCAGCTCGCCGACCGGGTCAAGCACGACGAGATCGTCGCGCTGATCGAGGTCGTCGACTGACGCCCGGCCGCCAGCGAAGGAGTCACCCCATGACGCTCTACGCCTCGCCCGCGGAGGCGCTGCGCGCTCCGGTCGAGGAACTGCTGTACGTCGCGTGCCTGGACGCGGACCGTGACTTCCTCGCCGTGGTCGACGCCGAGGAGGGCCGGATCGTCCACCGGCTGCCGATGCCGAACGCCGGCGACGAGCTGCATCACTTCGGCTGGAACCGCTGCAGCTCGGCCTGCCACGGCCCCGACCGCTCGCACCTGATCGTCCCGGGCTTCCGCTCGTCGCGGATCCACATCGTCAACGTCGCCGACGACCCGCGGCGGCCGTCCATCGACAAGGTCATCGAGCCGGACGAGGTCGTGCGCGAGACGGGCCTGACGCGCCCGCACACCGTGCACTGCATGCCGGGGGACAACGTGGTGATCAGCATGCTCGGCGACGCCGAGGGCAACGGCGCCTGCGGCTTCGCCGTGCTCGACGCGCGGACCTTCGAGGTCAAGGGCCGCTGGGAGGACGGCGGGCCGCGCCCGTCCTTCAACTACGACTTCTGGTACCAGCCGCGGCGGGACGTGCTGGCGTCATCGGAGTTCGGCGAGCCCAACGCGTACGAGGGCGGGTTCGACGTCGCCGACGTGGCCGCCGGGCGCTACGGCAGCCGGCTGCACTTCTGGAAGCTGAGCGAGCGACGGCTCGAGCAGACGCTCGAGCTCGGGGACGCCGGCCTCGTCCCGCTCGAGATGCGCTGGCTGCACGACCCCGACGCCGACGAGGGGTTCGCGGGCGCCGCGCTCTCGAGCACGATGTGGCGCTTCCACCGCGAGAACGGCTCCTACGCGGCCGACCGCGTGATCGCGGTCGACAACGAGGAGCTGGAGGGCTGGCCGCTGCCCGGCGGCGTGCCGGCGCTGATCACCGACCTCGTCGTCTCGATGGACGACCGGTTCCTGTACTTCTCGAACTGGCTGCACGGCGACCTGCGCCAGTACGACATCTCCGACCCCGCCAACCCGAGACTGACCGGCCGGCTGTGGCTCGGCGGGCTGCTCGGCAGGGAGAGCGACGCCGGCCGCGAGCTCGCCGGCGGGCCGCAGATGCTGCAGCTGTCGCTCGACGGGCGGCGGCTCTACGTCACCAACTCGCTCCTCTCGAGCTGGGACGACCAGTTCTACCCCGGGCTGCGCTCGTGGCTCCTGCGCGTCGACTGCGCCCCCGAGGGCGGGATGGCGGTCGACCGCGGCTTCTTCGTCGACTTCCAGCCCGCGCGGGCCCACGAGGTCCGGCTCGACGGCGGCGACTGCACGACGGAGATCTTCCAGTGATCGCGCACATCGCCGGGCTCCCCATCGAGGAGTCGATCGCCGGCTTCCTCCCGGTGCTGCTGGCGTTCGGAGCGGCCCGGCGCGGACCGGCTAGGCCGGCTTCTCGGATGCCGCGGCCTTCTGCGGGGCCAGCATCATCGTCATGTTCCGGCCGTCCTGCTGGGGCCGCTGCTCGACGACGGCGAGGTCGCCGAGGTCCTCCGCGAGCCGGTTGAGGATCATCTCGCCCCGCTCGGGGTGGGCCATCTCGCGCCCGCGGAACATGATCGTGACCTTGACCTTGTCGCGGCCCTTGAGGAACCGCTCGACGTGGCCGCGCTTGGTCTCGTAGTCGTTCTGGGCGATCTTCGGCCGGAACTTGATCTCGCGGACATTGATCTGCTGCTGGTGCTTGCGGGCGGCCTTCTGCTTCTGGTTCTGCTCGTACTTGTACTTCGAGTAGTCCAGGACCCGGGTGACCGGGGGCTTGGCGTCGGGCGCCACCTCGACGAGGTCGAGGTCGCGGTCCTGCGCGTAGCGCAGGGCCTCTTGGGTGCGCATGACTCCCACCTGCTGGCCGTTCTCGTCGATGAGACGGACCTCTGGAACGCGGATGCGCTCGTTGATCCGGGTGGGGTCGCGCTCAGGCGGCTGCCGGTCGAAACGTCTCGGGACCGGCACTAGGCTTGGTGGCGCGGCGTCAAGAAGTACGCGGCGCTGAGTCGGAACGCGTGGTCAACGTGGGGCAGTATAGCGTCGGCGCGCCGCTCGCAAAGCCGCTCCGTTGGCCACTTCCTGCGCGATCAGCTCGTCGGCGATGCGCGCCGCCTCCTCGCGCGTGACGTCGTGGTGGCCGAACGCGAGCCGCACGCCGAGCGGCCCTTCCATCCGGTAGTCGTGGGCCAGCGCCTGCGGGAGCGCCGAGGTCCAGTTGGTGGCGTTGACGAGGTCGATCAGCGACTGGACGAAGGTGATGCCGGGCCGCCACTCGCTCGAGGGCATCCAGTCGGGCTTGCGCCAGAAGAGCTCGAGCCCCGGGAAGAGCACGACGGGGTCGGTCATCCGGTGCAGGAACACGAACCGCGCGCGCTCGGCGTCGGGCGGGTCCTCCTCGACCAGGTCGGTGGCGCGCACCATCGCCACCCGCTCGTCCATCGGCAGCTTGCCGCGCTCGAAGTCGCGCCGAAGCAGCGAGAAGTACGGCGTCCCGATCCACAGCGCGCGCGAGACGCCGAGCGCGTCGAGCGCCGCCGTCCCGCCCTGGCGGAACACGTTCTGGCTGGCCCAGGCGCCCAGCGACTCGCCGTAGACCATGACCTCGGCCGTGCCGGGGTGGCGGACCAGGCGGCGCAGCAGCTCGCGGTGCGTGCGGGCGGCGATCGGCACCTTGGCCGGCATCAGCATCGTGCGCCGGTCGTAGTACTGGATGACCACGCAGGCGCAGTCGCCGCCGGAGAAGTGCTCGACGGCGTCGGGGATGATCGGGTTGACGTAGCCGCGCAGGGTCGCGGAGATGACGACGATGCGCTTGCGCTCGAAGGCGCCCAGCCGCGCCAGCTCCTGGACCGCCAGCTCGGCGCGCGCCTCGACGGTCGGCGCCGAGTGGACGCCGACGAAGACCCGGATCGGGTCCATCGGAAGGCCGTGCTCGGTGCCGGCCAGGAAGCGGCTGGCCTCGAAGTCGAGCGTCTCGTGCGGGATCAGCGAGCCGGGGCCGATCGAGACGGTCGGCAGGTAGTCGGCGTCCGGCCACTCGGTCATCCGCGCGCGGCGCGGCTTCGAGCGCTTCAGGATCTGCTTGTAGCCGACATAGCTCCCGACGCCCAGCACCCAGAGCGCGAACCGCTTGCGCGGGTCTCGCAGCGGGTCGCCCTCGGTCCGTCTCGGGGCGACGGTGCCGACGATCGCGGAGATCCCCGCCACGCGCGCGACCGATCCGGCGAACGCCACGGTCGAGTGGCGGCTCGCCGGGAGCTGACCCACGATCGCGACGGCGCCGGCGCCGATCACGATGCCGCGCGCGGCGCCCTCGCGCTCGCCCAGGCGGCGGGCGAGCTGGGCGACCAGCGCCTCGGTCCAGGTTCCCGCGATGGCGCCGAACGCCAGCGCCGCCGCCGAGACCAGCACCTGGTCGCGCCGGGTCCGGCGCATGAGCGACGGGCTGAAGGACAGCGCGAGACCCAGCGCCCCGACCAGCAGGCCGCTGTCCCGGCGCTGAGAACGTCGGGGGCCCCGCCCGACGTGCCATTCCGTCAGGAGCGATGTCCCGTCGGGCACCCCCGATCAGTCCTCGCGCGAGGCGGCCTCGGCGGCCAGCCGCTCGACCGCCTCGTCGAGCGCCACCGTTCCCTGGTCGCCCTCGCGATGGCGGCGCAGCGCCACGGCGCGCTGCTCGGCCTCGCGATCGCCGACCACGAGCATGTACGGCACCTTCCGCAACTCGGCCTCGCGAATCTTGCGGCCGACCGACTCGGTCCGCTCGTCGAGGTCGGCGCGCAGGCCGGCGGAGGTCAGGGCCTCCTGCACCTCGCGCGCGTAGTCGACGTGGCGGTCGGCGAGCGGCAGCACGGTCGCCTGGACCGGCGCCAGCCAGAGCGGGAACTCGCCGGCGTAGTGCTCGACGAGGATGCCCATGAAGCGCTCGAAGCTGCCCATCAGGGCGCGGTGGATCATCACCGGCCGGTGCTCGGCGTTGTCGGCCCCGGTGTAGGTCAGCTCGAACTGCTCGGGCATGTAGTAGTCGAGCTGCACGGTGCCGAGCTGCCACGAGCGGCCGATCGAGTCGGTCATGTGGAGGTCGATCTTGGGGCCGTAGAAGGCGCCGTCGCCCGGGTTGAGCTCGTACTCGACGCCCTTGTCGTCGAGCGCCTTGGCCAGCAGCGCCTCGGCGCGGTCCCACATCTCCTCCTTGCCGACCCGCTTGTCGGGCCGGGTCGAGAGCTCGAGGCGCGGCCGGAACCCGAAGGTGTCGTAGATCGCGTAGCCGAAGTCGAGGCAGCGGTTGACCTCGTCGGGGACCTGCTCCTCGGTGCAGAAGATGTGGGCGTCGTCCTGGGTGATGTGCCGCACGCGCAGGAGGCCGTGAAGCGTGCCGCTCGGCTCGTGGCGGTGGACGAGCCCCGCCTCGCTGTAGCGGATCGGGAGGTCGCGGTAGGAGCGCCGCTCGTCCTTGTAGAGCTGGACGTGCGCCGGGCAGTTCATCGGCTTGAGGCCCATCGGGTGGCCCTCGACGTCCGTGAAGTACATGTTGTCGCGGTACACGTCCCAGTGCCCGGACTGCTTCCAGAGGCTGACGTCGTAGAGGATCGGCGTCTGCACCTCGCGGTAGCCGCGGTCGGCGTTCTCCTCGCGCCACAGGTTCTGGAGCTGGTTGAGCATCGCCTTGCCGTTGGGCAGCCAGAACGGCGACCCGGGGCTCAGCTCGCTGAACATGAAGAGGTCGAGGTCGCGGCCGAGCCGGCGGTGGTCGCGCGCGCGGGCCTCCTCGAGCTGGTGCAGGTACTGCTCGAGGTCCTCCTTCGAGTGGAAGGCGGTGCCGTAGATGCGGGTGAGCATCTGGCGCTTGGCGTCGCCGCGCCAGTAGGCGCCGGCGGTCGACAGCAGCTTGAACGCCTTCACCCGCTTGGTCGACGGCGTGTGGGGGCCGCGGCAGAGGTCGGTGAACGGGCCGTTGGTGTAGAGGCTGACCGTCTCGACACCTTGGTCCCTCACGAGGTCCTGGATCAGCTCGACCTTGTAGTCCTGCTGCTCGCCCTCGAAGCGCTCGAGCGCCTGGTCGACGGGGATGTCCTCGCGCAGGAACGGCTCGTCGGCCTTGACGTGCTCGCGCATCTTCGCCTCGAGCGCCTCGAAGTCGTGCTCGGAGACGGTGACGCCGTCGGGGAACTCGAAGTCGTAGTAGAAGCCCTCGCCGATCGGCGGCCCGATCGAGATCTTCGTGCCGGGATACATGTCGAGCACGGCGGCGGCCAGCACGTGGGCGGCGTCGTGGCGCACGAGCTGCACCGAGTCCCAGTCGTCGCTCTTGGCGGTGACGATCTCGACGCGCTCGCCGTCGTGGAGCGCGGCGGCCAGGTCGCGGACCCGCCCCTCGTCGTAGGCGCTGCCGTCGCGCCGCTCGGCCCCGTTCTCGTCCACCACGCGAATGGCCAGCGCCGCGCGCGCCAGCCCGCTGCCGATCGAGGCGGCGAGGTCGGCGCCGGTGGCGCCGTCTTCGAGCTCCCGCTCGGAGCCGTCGGGGAGGGTCACGCGCATCGGTCGGGTGATGCTAGTGGGATTCGAACCCGGCCTATGCTTGGCGCCATCCTCGGCACGGGTGGTCGGTCGCGCTCGCTGCAGTCACTGCGTAGCGGACTGCCTCCCCCATCCGGGGGCCATCGAACAGATGTTCGCATCCACGCTGCTAGCCTGAACGGCCGCGACGGTGGAGGACCGCCGCGGGCCGTGTGCCGCGCGCGACGCGCGCCAGGCCCGCCCGATGGACGCCGTCCGGGGACCAGACAGCGACTCGGCATGCCCGCTTGCCGGAGGACGTGATCATGCGTACGAAGACGACGACCGCGCTCGCCGTGGCGGGCGCGTTGCTTTCAGTGCCCGCCGCCGACGCCGCGGATCCGCTGCGACCTGCCTTGGGCGGCCACGACACCGTGGCCGCCCAGATGCGCGCCGAGGCGCGTGAGAACCGGCGCGACGAGCTCGCCCAGCACACCTTCCAGGTGGCCCGCAACGTCGCCGCCGACAACGGCGAGCGCTTCGACGCGCGGGCCGAGCGCCGCCGCCTGCGCGGCATGGACGCGGCCGAGCTGCGCGCCCGGACACGCGAGCTGCGCGAGCCGCGCTTCACCGCCTCCCCCACCCTCCAGGCGATCGCGGTCTGCGAGTCGGGCGGCAATCCCGCGACCGACACCGGCAACGGGTTCTACGGCAAGTACCAGTTCGACCTCGCTACCTGGCAGGCCGTCGGCGGCACCGGCAACCCGGCCCATGCCTCCGAGGCCGAGCAGGATCGCCGCGCGACGATCCTCTACGCCCAGGCCGGCTCTTCGCCCTGGCCCGTCTGCGGTCGCTAGGGTCCGCGGCCGCATGGACGCCGCCGCCTTCCGAGCCGAGTTCCCCGTCCTCGAGCGCCTCGCGTTCCTGAACGCGGGGACGGACGGGCCGGTGCCGGCGGTGGCGGTCCAAGCCGCGCGGGAGGCGCTGGACGCGGAGCTGACCGGCGGCCGCTTCCAGCCTCACTTCGCCGCGCGGATGGGGCTGCTGGCCGAGCTGCGCCAGCTGTACGCGCGCGTGCTCGCGTGCGAGCCGCGCGACGTGGCGCTGCAGACCTCGACCAGCGAGGGCCTCGGCGCGGTGCTCGCGGGGCTCGACATCAGGCCCGGCGACGAGATCGTGACCTCCGACAGCGAGCACCCCGGCCTGGTCGGGCCGCTGCTCGCCGCCCGCGCGCGCGGCGCCGCGATCCGGCCCGTGCCGCTGCACGAGGTCGCCGACGCGGTGCGGCCGTCGACCACGCTCGTCGCGTGCTCGCACGTCTCGTGGGTGACCGGCGAGGTCGCGCCCGCCGCGCTGAGCGAGGTCGGCGTGCCTGTGATCCTCGACGGCGCGCAGGGCGTCGGCGCCGTCCCGGTCGACGTCAAGGCACTCGGCTGCGCCGCCTACGCCGCCGCCGGGCAGAAGTGGCTGTGCGGGGCCGACGGCACCGGCATGCTCTACGTCGAGCCCGGCTTCGCGGAGCGCGTGCGCCCGGTGTCCCCGAGCTTCGTCTGCTTCGCCGACAGCCACGCCGGCTTCGACGCCCAGCTGCACGACGACGCGCGCCGCTACGACACCGCCTCGCTCTCGCGCGAGGCCGCCGCGTTCTCGCTCGCCGCCACCAAGCTGCTCGACGCCACGGGCCTGCGAGCGATCCACCGCCGGGCCGCCGAGCTGGCGGCGAGGCTCGCGGGCATGCTGGCCGAGCGCGGCCGCACCGTCGCCCCCCGCGGCGACACCACGCTGGTGACCTGGGAGGACCCCGACCCGCCGGGCACGCGCCAGCGGCTCGCCGACGCCGGCGTGATCATCCGCGACCTCCCCGGCTCGCCGTACGTGCGCGCCTCCGTCGGCGCCTGGAACGACGAAGTCGACCTCGAGCGGCTGGTCAGCGCAGCGGGCCGGTGACCCGGTCGAGCCCGAGCTGCTCCACGAGCATCCGGTGCGGGTACAGCTCGGGCGGCGGAGCCGGCGCCTCGAGCCGCGCCCGCTCGTCGTCAGCCAGCTGAAGGTCGACCGCGGGCAGGAGGCCCTCGAGGTGCTCGTACGTGCGCGGCCCGATGATCGGCGCCGTCACGCCCTCGACGCCGAGCAGCCAGGCGATCGCCACCTGCGCCACCGTCGCGCCGTGCGCCTGCGCGATCTCCTCCGCCGCGTCGACGACCTGGAAGTTGCGCTCGATCGCCCGGCGGTGCTCCGCCTCCTCCCAGTCATCGCCCGCGCCCGCCATCCGGCTGCCCTCGGGCAGCGGCTCCCCGCGCCGGTACTTGCCGCTCAGGAAGCCGGCGCCGAGCGGCCCCCACGGCACCACCCCGAGGCCGGCGGCGCGGCAGAACGGGAGCAGGTCGAGCTCGACGGACCGCTCGACCAGCGAGTACTGCGGCTGCAGGCTGACGAACGGCGCCCATCCGTGCCGGTCCTGCAGCGCGATCGCCCACGCCAGCAGCCAGGCCGGGTAGTTGGAGGCGCCGAGCGCCCGCACCTTGCCGGCCCGGACGAGCCCGTCGAGCGCCTCCAGCGTCTCCTCCAGCGGCACCGCCGGGTCGGGCGCGTGCACCTGGTAGAGGTCGATCACGTCGACGCCGAGCCGGCGCAGCGACGCGTCGCACGCCGCCCGCACGCGATCGGGCGCGAGGCCGGAGCCGGGCGGATCGGAGACCTCCATCCGCAGCTTGGTGGCGATCACGACCTCGTCGCGGTGCCGCGCCAGCCACGGCGCCAGCACCCCCTCGGAGCGGCCGTCGCCGTAGACGTCGGCGGTGTCGACGAACGTGCCCCCCGCCTCCAGGAAGCGGTCGAGCATGCGGTGGGACTCGTCCTCCGGCGTGGCCTCGCCCATGAGCATGGCCCCGAGCGCGAGCCGGCTGACGGTGAGCGGGCCGAGCGATGCGGTCTGCATAGGACGCTAGGGTCGCAGCCCGTGCGCCGCGTCTGCGTCTACGCCGGATCGAACCCCGGCAGCCACCCCGAGTACGCCGCCGGCGCCCGAGCGCTGGCGAGCACCATGGCCGAGCGCGGCATCGGGCTGGTCTACGGCGGCGGCAAGGTGGGCCTCATGGGCGTCCTCGCCGACACGATGCTCGAGCACGGCGGCGAGGCGATCGGCGTCATGCCGCGCGCGCTGATCGAGCGCGAGATCGGGCACGCCGGCCTCACCGAGCTGCGCGTCGTCGAGTCGATGCACGAGCGCAAGGCGCTGATGGCCGAGCTGGCCGACGCCTTCGTCGCCGTGCCCGGCGGCATCGGCACGCTCGAGGAGCTGATCGAGATCTACACGTGGAGCCAGCTCGGCATCCACGCCAAGGCGTGCGGCGTCCTCAACGTGCGCGGCTACTACGACCACCTGGCCGCGCTGCTCGACCACGCGGTGGCCGAGGGCTTCCTGCGCCCCCAGCACCGCGCGGTCCTCAGCGTGGCGAGCGAGCCGGCCGAGCTGCTCGACCGGCTCGCCGCCTTCGAGGCTCCGGCCATCGGGAAATGGCTGGAGCTCGAAGAGACGTGACCTACGGCGCCTGCCGCAGGATCACCTCGTCGCTGCCCGTCTGCGGCGTCTCGCCGGCCGGGGCGTCCGTGTAGCTGGCCACGAACACCGCGGAGATGTTCTGGCCCTGGTGGGCGGAGTCGGGCGGCGGGAGCTGGATCGTGCCCGAGCAGCCGCTCGTCGACGACTGCGGGTGCCCGTGCTGGTCGTGGCCGAGGATGTAGGCCACGCTCACGCGGGCGCAGTCGACCGCCTGGTCGTCGGTCACCTCGACGGTGAAGCGGACCGTGTCGCCGAAGTTGAACGGCGGGCTCGTCGACTCGACCTCGAGGCTGACCTCCGGCGCCTGGTTGCCGACGATGATCTGCACCGAGGTGGACGCCCGGCGGCCCGTCGAGTCGGTCACCCTCAGCGTGGCATCCCAGATGCCGCGCGTGGTGTACGTGTACGACGCGTTCGGCTGGCGCGAGTCGACGCGGCCGTCGGCGTTGAAGTCCCACGCGTACGCGAGGCCGTCGCCGTCCGGGTCCCTCGTGCCCGCACTCGAGAAGCTCACGGTCAGCGGCGGGTTCGGCGCGCTGGTCCGGTCCGCGGTGATCGCGGGGATCGGCGTGAACTCGCCGCGGCGCACGAAGTCGATGCGGGCGAGCTGGGCCTCGGGGGTCTCGAGGAAGAACCCGTCGCCGTACTCGAGCGTGTAGAGCGCCCCGTTGCGGCCGAACGCGACGTCCATCGGGTTGTCCTGGATGATCCCGTTCGGGCCGCCCGGGAACAGGTTGTGGATGGCCCGCAGGCGGCCGCCGTTCCGGCGGTTGAGCTCGAACACCTTGATGTAGTCGCGGGTCCACTCGTAGAACAGCGGGTGACCCTCGAACACCCGCGGCCACTTGACCCGGGAGCGGCTGAGGGGCTTGTAGTCGTACGCCGGGCCGCCCATCGGCCCGATGCCGTCACCGTCGCGGTCCTCGAGCAGCGCCGGGAACAGGCCGAAGTCGTTGTCCGGATAGCTGTAGTACACGTCCGGCTGCGTGATCCGGGGCAGCACCCGGCGGCCCGTGTTGTTCGGCGAGGTGTTGACCGGCCGCCGGCAGTCGAACGCCGCGCCCGTCTGCTTGGTCGCGAAGTCGTAGTCCTGGTAGGGGAGGTCACGCGTCATGCAGTAGGGCCAGCCGTAGTTCGCCGGCCGGTCCACGAGCATCCAGCGGCCGGTGCCCCGCGGGCCGCGCGCCGGATCGGCCGCCTGGGCGTCCGGCGAGTAGTCGCCGACGTAGATGTTGTCCGACTTGCGGTCGACCGACATCCGGAACGGGTTGCGGAAGCCCATCGCGTAGATCTCGGGCCTCGTCCTCCGCGCACCGCGCCGGAACAGGTTCCCCCTCGGGATGCGGTAGCCGCCGTTCTTCTTGACCCGGATGCGCAGGATCTTGCCGCGCAGGTCGTTCGTGTTGGCCGACGTGCGCTGGGCGTCGAACGCCGGGTTGCGATTCGACCGCTCGTCGATCGGCGCGTAGCCCTCCGACTCGAACGGGTTGGTGTCGTCGCCCGTCGAGAGGTAGAGGAGGCCGCGGCTGTCGAAGTCGATCTTGCCGCCGACGTGGCAGCAGATGCCGCGGCTGACCGGAACGTCGATGATCTTCTGCTCGGTCTTCAGCCTGAGCCTGCGGCCCCGGAACTTGAAGCGCGAGAGGCGGATGACGCCCCTGAACCGCGCGAGGCGCTCGCGGTCCTCGGCCGTGTCGAGGTTGAAGGGCGCGTCGCCCTCGTTGATCCCCGTGCGCGGCTGATCGCTTGGCGTGTTCTGCTTCGGCGAGTAGTAGACGTAGACCCAGCGGTTCTTGCGGAAGCGCGGGTCGAGCGCGATGCCCTGCACGCCCTCCTCGTCATGCTGGTAGAGGCCGGCGGGGCTCTTCCGCATGTCGGCCGCCATCGTGTTCAGGCCGGTCCGCGGGTTGTGGATGCGGATCTCGCCCGTGCGGGCGGAGTGGAGGACGCGGCCGTCGGGCAGCACGGCGAGGCTCATGGGCTCGCCGGGGCGATCGTTGAGCGTCACCTTCTGGAAACGCGACGCCGGCGGGAAATTCTGAGCCGGCGCGACAGCGGGCAGCGCCAGCGCGGCGCAGAGCGCGGCGGCGGGACAGGCCAGTGTGGCCTTACGCATGAGGGGCCTCCCTCCGTGATTGGTGGTTCTCATCCGCCCGCCACGGACGCACCCCATGCTTGGTCCCGTCTCAGCAAGCCGCTCCCACGGCTCTCCCACCTTTGACAAGAGTCCGGCGGACGCGGCGGGACCCTACCCGGAGGGTCGCGCCTCGAATTTCCCCTGTCCGAAATTCAACCCGAACCCGCCGTTCAGAGCGGGCGTCGAGGGGGTACTCAGAGTGACGCGATGACCGTCTTCCTGATCGCCAACCAGCGCGGCGAGCGCGCGGAGCGGATCCTCACCGGCCTGCAGTGGATGTTGGGGTTGCGCGCGCCGGCGCGACCCCGGACGTGGGACACCGCGGCGCTGCCTCTCGGGGGGGAGAAGCAGCGCCGCGACGTGGTCGAGCGGCTCGACGCCGTCGACCCCGAGTGGCGCGACGTGGTCGCGCTGGTCTAGCCCGCCAGGCCGGAGCCCGTCTCGAGCAGCGACTTGAGGTCGCTGAGCACCCACGCCCAGCCGCCGCCGGCGCCCTCGGACTCCCAGTCGCCGCGCAGCAGCGCGGCCAGCCGCGGGGCGCCCTCGAGCTCGTGGACGAGCGTGAGCTTGGAGACGCCGTCCGGCAGCGCCTCGATCTCGTAGGTCAGGCGGGTGAAGCCCTCGGAGGCGAGCCCTTCGTCCATCACCATCCGCCACGAGAGGACCAGCTTGTGCGGCGGGTCGGCCTCGATCACCTCGCCGTCGATGGCGACGTCGGGGGCGCCGGTGTCTCGCATCTCCTGGCTCGTGTAGGCGGTGAAGGGCCCGCCGGGACGGAGGTCGTACTCGACGGTGCCGCCGTAGCCGTACCTCGCGCTCCACTCGGGCTTGGTGATCGCGTCCCAGATCTTCTCGGGCGTGGTGCGGATGTAGACGCGATAGACCTGCGTCGCGGTCTCGGTCATGGTCGTCATGCCGTTCCTTCCAGTTCGCTCTTGAGGTCGGCGAGCGCCGCGGCGTGGCGCTCGGTGTACTTGTCGATCCAGCGGTCGTGGATCAGGCGGATCGGCACCGGGTTCAGGTGGTGCAGCTTCTCCCGGCCCGACTTCCGCGTGACCACGAGACCCGCGTCCTCGAGGACGCGCAGGTGCTTCATGACGCCGAAGCGCGTCATCTCCAGCTCCGACTCCAGCTCGGTCAGCGTGCGGCCGTCACGCGCGAAGAGCCGGTCGAGCAGGAAGCGACGCGTGGGGTCGGCGAGCGCCTTGAACACGCGGTCGTCGTCGTCGCCGGTCACAGCGATGAGGATAGGTGACCAAATGGTCACATGTCAAGCGAGCGGCGTGTCCGGGTCTCGCAGGCGGTCGCGGTCGACCTCGGTGCGGTTGCGGATGAGCGCCTGGATGTCGTCGGTGACGTCCCAGACGTTGACGTTCATGCCCGCGAGCACGCGGCCGTCCTTGAGCCAGAAGGCGATGAACTCGCGGGCGTCGACATCGCCGCGGAAGACGACCTCGTCCCACTCGGTGGCGTAGCCGGCGTACTCCATCCCGACGTCGTACTGGTCGGAGAAGAAGTACGGGACCGTGTCGTAGGGGTCGCCCTTGCCGAGCATGCCGCGGGCGGCGGTGGGGCCCTGCTCGAGCGCGTTGTGCCAGTGCTCGACCCGCAGGCGCGTGGCGAACAGGGGATGCCGGGCGGCGGCGACGTCGCCGGCCGCGAAGACGGCCTCGTGGCTCGTCCGCAGCCGCTCGTCGACGTGGATGCCGTCGCCGACCTCGAGCCCGGCGGCCTCGGCGAGCGCAGTGCGCGGGGCGACGCCGATGCCGACGACCACGAAGTCGCAGTCGACGCTACTGCCGCCGGCGAGACGGACGCGCTCGGCGCGTCCGGAGCCCTCGATCGCCTCGACGGCGGTGCCGGTGCGCAGCTCGACGCCCTGGTCGCGGTGGATCGCCGCGTAGATCTCCCCCACCTCGCGCCCCAGCACCCGCTCGAGCGGGACGTCGAGCTGCTCGATCAGCGTCACCTCGAGCCCCTTCTGGCGCGCCGAGGCGGCGACCTCGGCGCCGATCCAGCCCGCGCCGACCACCGCCACCCGGCTGCTGCCCTCGATCCGCTCGCGCAGGGCGTCGCTGTCGCCGAAGTCACGCAGGTAGTGCACGCCGTCGAGGTCCGCCCCGGGGACCGGCAGCCGGCGCGGCTCGGCGCCGGTGGCGAGCAGCAGCCGGCCGAAGCCGAGGCGCTCCTCGCCGACGACCACCTCGCCCGCGGCGAGGTCGAGCGCCGTGACGGTCGTCTCGGTCCGCAGCTCGATGCCCTGCTCCTCGTAGAACCCGGCCGGGTGGACGTACGGCCCTTCGCGGTCGGTCTCCCCGCGCAGGTAGTCCTTCGACAGCGGCGGGCGCTCGTACGGCCGGTCCGGCTCGGACCCGAGCAGCACGAGGCGCCCGTCGAAGCCCTCCGCACGGAGGGTCTCGGCGCCCTTGGCGCCGGCCAGG
Source organism: uncultured Solirubrobacteraceae bacterium (assembly GCA_963844405.1). Taxonomy (GTDB): domain Bacteria; phylum Actinomycetota; class Thermoleophilia; order Solirubrobacterales; family Solirubrobacteraceae; genus DASSUW01. Next base: position 599,720 of record CAWJNZ010000004.1, read on the forward strand.
CCGGCGCCGACGATCACGTAGGTCTCGCTCACGAGGGAGTCGGCGCGAAACCTTACGCCTCCCGTCGAGGTGCGGCTGCCCGTACGCAGGCGGGGGCCGCCCGAACCGGAAGACGCCTGACAGCGCGATAGAGCCGGCCTGCGGGCGGCGGGAGTATGCGCCCATGAGCCCGACCGACATCAACATCATCCACGCGGCCGCCGCGCACAAGGTGCGCCTGAGCCGCCGCGGACGTCGCACGAGCTAAGGACTTCGCCGTGACCGTCACCGTCACACCCCGCATGCCCGTCGCCACCGCTCACGCCTTCTCCCTCCCCACGGTGCGTGAGATCCCCCCGGTGCAGCGTCCGGGCACCTTCGACTCGACCTGGTGACCTGAACCGGGGGCCGGCATGGCCCCCGGGCGGTCGAGCCCCCCTCCGACGACTCAAATACAACGCCCGCGCGGCCCCCGGCCGCGCGGGCGCGTCGTCCATCTAGCCTGGTGCGGTGACCGTTCGTCAGACGCGCGGTGCGTGCGATCACGTGCTGGCGGTGGGGAGGACGCCGACCTGTCGCCATCTCGCCGGACCGCTCGAAGGGATCGTGACGTACTACCGCTGGCTGACGGGCGTCGGGCTCGAAGCCGAGCTGCTGTGCGATGCGTGCGTCGCGCGCCGGGAGGCGGGTGAGGCCGTCGAAGTCCTCACGATCTGCGATGCCTGTCGCGAGGTGCTCGGTCGGGATCCCGACCGGGTTGGGCCTCGACCGGTGGCTCGACGGCAACGTCTGGGAGTCGGAGGACGGGCCGAGCCTCATGTCGCTCGCCTACCGCGATTACTACTGGGACCACGCGATGTGCTGGCTCGACGCCGACCGCATCTGCCTCGGCGGCATCGGCGACGACGACGACTGGATGATCGACGGAGCCCGGATCTTCACGGCCGTCGAGCCTGCCTCGGGTCGAATCTGGAGGTCGGCCCGCGAGCTGGACGCGTTCGCCGGCCCGAGCGGCGACTTCTTCGCCGACGGCCGCCGCCTCTTCTCAGCCGCCGACGACGGGCTCGCCATCTGGGACGTCGACGCCGGCGCGCTCGTAGCGCGCATCGACGGCTTCACACCGAGCCGCCAGCACTCCCGCGGCCGCGAACTGGTGCAGATCTCGGGCGAGCGCCTGCTGCGCTGGCGCTACTGAGGGGCCCTAAGAGCGCCCGACTAGCAGGTGACCGAGCTGGCGGAGCCCGAGTCCCTGTACGAGCAGCGGTCGGCGAGCCGGCCGTTCGGCCGCCGCAGCCGCGCGGTGTCGCGGCCGTTGTCCCAGATGTAGCCGAGGCTGTGCCAGTAGCGGTGGGCGGCAGTGTCGGTCCCGCTTCCGGTATGGAGCGTGACCGTCCGTCCCGCGCGCAACCTGAACTGCACGAAGTTGTAGGCGTTGCCGAAAGGGTCGCTGACGCTCCAGCCGCCGAGCCGGCGCGTCGTGCGGCCCGTGTTCTTGATCCGGATCCACTCGGCGTTGCGGCTCGCGTTGCTGCCGGTGTCCGCGCCGGGCGAGTCGTAGTAGATCTTCGTGATCCGGATCGCACCCGACGCGCCAGGCGCAATCACGACGGCGACGACCGCTGCCGCCAGCGCGACGACGAGTGCGCGAGCTACGAGGTGCATGGAGTCTCCGTCCCGGTGTTCGAGTCTCGGCGACCCTACGTGGGTTCGGACGCGGAGGTCAAGGACAGCTCACCGGCCTGCGGCGGAATCGCAAGCGTCCGGCCGCGGCAGCGATGAAGTGGCTGACCGAACCCGACACCGCCGGCGCCATTCAGCTCGGTATTGGTGTAGTCGCCGCCCTGGCGCTGCCGATCACCGCGTTCAATGCTTGGGTCGCAGTCATCAACGAGCGCAAGCGGACGCAGCCCATCGTGATTGCCCACGAAGCTCATCCGCGCCGCTTCAGTTCTCGGGAGGGATTTTGAGCCGTTGGCGCCTACGCCACGAACGAGGCAGGCGGTCCCGCCTTCAGCGTCCGATTCGGCGTCGAGTTCCACGGAGGCTGTCGCGAAAACCTCGCGGAGGCCGTCTTCGTTGTCGATTTCTCCAACGGAGGAGGGCTGAACCGCGCGAGACGGCTGCGCGCCTCCTTCGCGGGCGCCCGGGGCACTTGCAGCACCTGGTTCAGGAGCGGTTCTCGCGCCTACCGTCCTGCCCTGGTGTTGCATAGCACCACCAGGGCAGGACAGTGCGACGTTGGAGATTTCTCCAACGCACGAGATTTCCGCGTCAGCCTCCACGGTATCCGGTACCCGTACAAGCTCCGCCCCGGAGGATCCCGACTCCGGGAACGTGCAGCGTGTCATCCGACCGGATGCGCAGGTGCCCGCCTGACGGATTCTCGCCGGTGCTGATCGACTCGACCTCCATGTGGACAGGCGAGGGCGACCCGGATCCGGGACGGGTCTACTGGGCGCGCTACGAGAACGCGCAGGGCCAGGTGTGGGAGACGCCCAACCCGGCCAACCGGTCGGACAAGCTCGACATCCGCCGTGTTCGATTCGTCCACCTCCGCGAGTGGCGGGAGGAGCGCAGATGCGTCAAGGCCGGCAAGCACGGCCGCGACTGGGAACGGCGGGCGCTGGAGGAGCTTCGAGCCGGGATCGTGGATGAGTTCGAGGGCCAGGAACCGGAGGATGGCGCTCAGGACCCAGCCCCGAGCACCTGATCGATGCTGGTCGCGAGGATCCTGAGAGTCTCGACGGCCTGCCCCGGGGGCCCAATGCGCTGAAACTCCGGGTGGGAGCCCATGTTGCGGATCTGCCGGATCGCATCCCATCGCACGACGTCTCGTTTAGGAATGACACCCTCGCCCACGAGCCAGTTGATCCGCTTCGCAAACGAGTTGACCTTCGACGGCGCACCAAGCCGATCCGAGCGCCACGTGACCGCGCGTTCCGCAACTCGGTGAAGCTGCTCATCCCCGAGCACATACAGCGGGTAGTAGAACCAGCCGTAGAGCAGCGTGCCTCGGCCGACCGCGAACAGTGTTCGAATCTCCTCTGGCGCGCGTTCGCTGACGTCGATGCTGAGAATCAGCCGCGCCCAGTCGTCGGCTTCCATCGGCACCACGCCGCGATGCGGATCGAGGCGAGCGAACGCCGCCAGGACGGGATCGGCGTCCCGCCAGTTTTCGAGCGTTAGCTGCTTGATGCCGCTCACGATGAGGATGGTCTCTCGCTCGCCGGACGACGACGGGCACAGCCGGGCGACAGACGTGCGACGGATGCGGCGACCGACCAAGCCCCGGCGGATCAGGTCCTAGAACGCCGAAAGCCCAACAGACGCTTTGGAGTTCCCCCGATTCGCCGGACAGCGTGCCCGGCAAGCGGAGGAACTCCAGCCTTCGCTGAATGGACATGGGCCGACGAGGTTCCCCTGCATCGTCACGCTGCTCGTGCCACCAACGTCGATCCGACGACCGGTCAACCCAGGCGTAGCCGCATTTCCGCACACAGCGACGAACCCAGACACGACGCGGGACCGTAGGTGTGCGGCAGGTAGGAGTACGAGGTCTGAGCGGCGACCGTACCGACGCTCGGAAGTCGAGCGCCGCGAGGCCCTCGGCCGAGACGTGGTGCGCGGACTCGTCGGCCAGTACTCAGCCCCGGTTGTGGTTGACGACCTCGACGTTGTGCCCGTCCGGGTCGAGCACGAACGCGCCGTAGTAGCCCTGGTGGTAGACCGCGCGCTCGCCCGGCGCGCCGTGGTCCTCGTAGCCCGCCGCGAGCGCGGCGGCGTGGAACGCGCGCACCACGGCGTCCTCGCGCGCGGAGAACGCGAGGTGGACGTGCTCCGTGAGCGGCCGCTCATCCCGGACGAGCGAGAGGCTGTAGTCCGTGCCGGAGAGCTGCACGCGGCCGGGCTCGTCGTGCACCAGCCGCAGCCCGGCGTGCGGCGCGATCGTCGTGTAGAAGCGCCGGGAGGCCTGCAGGTCGCGCACGCGGATCCACAGGTGATCGACGCTGCCGACGGGCACGGCGTCCTCGCGGTCGTCGTGGACCGCCTCGACGCTGTTGCCGTCGGGGTCGAGCAGGAACCCGCCGTAGTACGTCGGGCCGTACTGCGTGCGCGGCCCCGGCGCGCCGTCGTCGCGGTAGCCCGCGTCGACGCCCGCCTGCCAGAACGCGTCGACCTGCGCGCGGTCGCGGGCGCGGAAGCCGACGTGGAGCCCGCGGGTCGCCGGGTGCTCGCGGTCCGTCGGCCCCATGGCCCAGTCGTCCCACTCGACCAGCTCGGCGTCCGCATGGCTGGGCTCGACACCCAGGACGCTCAGGACCGTGCGATAGAAGCGCTCGGAGGCCGCGAGGTCCGAGACGGCGATGCCGACGTGGTCGAACACCCGGCCGAGGCTACCGTCGGGAGGGTGCGATGATCCGAAACCATGCTGATCTACTCGATGAGCGTCTCGGTGGACGGCTTCATCGACGACCGCGAGGGCGGGCTCGAGTGGACGGCCCCCAATGAGGAGCTGTTTCGTTTCCACATCGCGCAGGTAGGCGGGCTCGGCCGCTATTTGTTAGGACGCAGGCTCTACGAGGCGATGCTGGTGTGGGAGACGGACCCGTCGCTGCGCGACATGTTCAACGAGGCCGGGGCCGAGTTCGCGGACGTCTGGTGCGCGATCCCGAAGGTCGTCTTCAGCCGCACGCTCGACAGCGTCCAGGGCAACGCCCGGCTCGCCGAGGCGTCACTGGCCGAGGAGATCGCCACGGCGCTCGACGCGACTGACAAGGACGTCTCGATCGGCGGTGCCGGCTTGGCCGCGGCGGCGATCGAGCTCGGCCTCGTCGACGAGCTGCGCATGTTCCGCAATCCGGTCGTCGTCGGCGGCGGCACGCCGTTCCTGCCGCCGGTCACCGAAGTCGTCCCGCTGGACCTGATCGAGACCAGGACGTTCGGCTCGCGCGTGATCTACGAGCGCTACGGCCGCTCCCCCGGTTGAGGGGCGGATCGAACTGGGCTCGAACCAGTGCCCCGTGCAGTACGCCCACGTCGTAGCTCGACGCAGGGCCGGGACTGCTGCGTCGCGTCTCCGGTCACATGGCCTGCGCGGTGGGCCGGACGAGGATCTCGTTGAGCGTCACGCGCTGTGGCCGGCTGATGGCGAAGGCGATGACGTCGGCGATGTCCTGCGCGGGGATGCCCATCTCGGCCGTCGCCGTCTTGTTGGCTCGCTTGCTGACCGGGTCGGTGATGTGGTCGGTGAGCTCGGTCGTGATGGCGCCGGGCTCGACGACGGTGACGCGGATGTCGGGCTGGAGCTCGACGCGCAGGGCCTCTGACCAGCCGTTGATGCCCCACTTGGTCGCCGCGTAGGCGGCGAAGCCCGCCGGCGCGACCCGGCCGGCAACCGAGGAGACGTTCACCAGGTCGCCGCCGCCATCTTGGAGCTGGTCGAGGAAGACTTCGGTGGTGGTCATCGCGCCGAGCAGGTTGGTCTCGACCATGCGCCGGTGCTCTGCGCGCTGGTCGGAGCTGAAGGGCGCGGTCAGCATGACGCCGGCGTTGTTGATGAGGATGTCCGCGCCGCCGAGCTCGTGCTGGACGCGGTCGGCGGCAGCGAGGACCGATTCGCGGTCGGTGACGTCGGCCTCGATGGCGATCGCGCCGTCGCCGAGCTCGTCGGCCAGGCTCTGGATGCGATCGGCGCGGCGCGCGAGCAGCGCGACGCGGTGGCCGTCGGCGGCCAGCGAACGGGCGGTCGCCTCGCCGATGCCCGACGAGGCGCCCGTGACGACGGCGACGCGGCCGGCGTGCTGATCGGTGCTCATGCCGTGACCTCGTCGAGCGCGAGCGATGAGGAGAGGTCGCGGTAGGCGTCGATCTGCTGCCGGCGTTCGGCGAGCTTCTCCTCGGCCTGGGCGAGCGCGTCGGCGCCGGCGATGAACCGGAACGGCGGCTGCTCTTGGTCGGTGATGGTCAGCAGCGCCCGGGCGAGCTTGGCGGGGTCGCCGCTCTGCCGGCCGTTCTGGCTCTCCCAGAACTCGCGCTGAGCGGCGTTGCTCTCCGCATAGTCCTCGATCGTCGCCTCGGCGTAGCTCGTCGACTCCCTGGTCAGCAGCTCGGTGCGGAAGAACCCGGGGTTGACGACAGTCGTGCGGATGCCGAACGGCTCGATCTCGGGGGCCAGCGACTCCATCCAGCCGTCGACGCCGAACTTCGACGCGGCGTAGGCGGTCCCGTACGCGAAGCCGGCAAAGCCCGCCGACGAGGAGATCGTCACGACGTGCCCGGAGCGCTGCTTGCGCATGACCGGCAGGACGGCGCGGGTGACGTTCATCGGGCCGACGAGCGTCGTGGTGATCTGCCGGTCCATCTGCTCGGGAGTGAGCTCCTCGAAGAAGCCCGCGTAGAAGCTGGCGGCGTTGTTGACGAGCACGTCGACGCCGCCGAAGCGGTCGACGGCCGCCTTGACCGCTGCCTCGGCGTCCTGCGGGTTGGTGACGTCGAGCCGGACGGCGAGCAGGCGGTCGGAGTCGCCGACGGCGTTGGCGACGGTGTCGGGGTTGCGGCCGGTGGCCACGACGTTGTGGCCGGCGGCGAGCGCGGCCTTGGCGATGTCGAGGCCCATCCCGCGGCCGGCGCCGGTGATGAGCCAGGTCTTGTTCTCGGTGTTCATGGCGTCCAGCAAAGCGCGGATCTGGAGAAGGTGGGAGCCCCTGTTGAGAGGGCTACTGGCAGTGACTCCCAAGCCCGCGTCGCCGGGTCTACGCTGGCGTTCGTGGAGACGAAGACCGAGATCCGTGAGTTCCTGACCTCCCGCCGCGGCCGGATCACGCCCGCGCAGGCCGGGCTGCCGACCTACGGCGCTCGTCGCGTCCCCGGGCTACGCCGCGAAGAGGTCGCCGTCCTGGCCGGCGTGAGCATCCAGTACTACACGCGCCTGGAACGCGGAGACATGAGCGGCGCCTCCGAGGGCGTGCTGGAGGCTTTGGCCCGGGCGCTCCAGCTCGACGACGCCGAGCGCGCCCACCTCTTCGACCTCGCCCGCGCCGCCCAGCCGACCGGGGCACGCCCGCGCCGGCGCCAGGCCAAGCCACGCATCCGGCCGGAGATCCAGTGGACGCTCGACGCGATCACCGGCGCCGCCGCCTACGTGGGCAACGACCGCCTCGACATCCTCGCCACCAACCAGCTCGGACGCGCGCTGTTCTCCGAGCTCTACGCCGCACCAATGCGACCGCCGAACCACGCGCGGTTCGTCTTTCTCGACCCGCGCGCCGAAACGTTCTACGCCGACTGGGACCGCGCCGCCCGCGAGACCGCGGCGATCCTGCGGTCGGCCGCCGGCCGCGACCCGCACGACCGCGACCTCTCAGACCTCGTCGGCGAGCTCGCCACGCAGAGCGAGGCGTTCCGCACCCACTGGGCCGCACACAACGTCCGTTTCCACGCCACCGCCGTCAAGCGCTTCCACCACCCCGTCGTCGGCGAACTCAGCCTCAGCTTCAACCGGCTCGACATCGCCGCCGACCACGGCCTCACGCTCTTCACCTACGCCGCCGAACCCGGCTCCCGCTCCGAAGAGGCGCTGATCCTGCTCGGGAGCTGGGCAGCCACGGCCGACCTCGCCGAGCCGGCGCGGACGGCCGACCAAAGCTAAGCCCGAACGAGCAGACGTGTACGGCGCAGCCACGCGTCGACGTCCGCGCCCGCTGAGCGTGCCTGCTCGCCGCGGACCGCGAGGCCTGTGGCGATGCGTGCGCCCCGGCAATCCCGCGCGTAGTCCTCGGGGGTCGTGCCGAGGCCGCTCATGGCGTAGGTGGTGACGGGATGGACGGTCTTACCCGCGAAGTCGTAGCGCTCGGCGAACGTCGTCATGATCATCGGCGCCCTGACGTTCCAGATCGGGCTGGCGAGCAGGATCGTGTCGTACGCGTCGATCGACGCGAGCGGGTTGGCGATCGCCGGCCGGGCGTCGGCGTCTTGCTCGCGCACGTTGCGCTGCACGGTCGCGTCGTAGGCGGCGGGATAGGGGTCGGCGGGCTCGATGCGGTGCACATCGCAGTCCAGCCGGGCGCTGATCGCCCGGGCCAGCACCTCGGTGTTGCCGACCTTGAGGTTGCGGCGGCCGCCGTTCCAGTAGTTCTCGCCGGGGCGCGAGAAGTAGGCCAGCAGGATCCGGCCGCCACCCGCAGCCTGAGCCGGCGGGGTGGGGTCCGCTCTGGCATCACGCCTCGACTCGCCGCCGCAGGCGCTCAGCACACCGGCCGCGGCGCCGCCGAGGCCGAGGCGCAGGAAGGCGCGTCGGTGCATCGTGTCTGGCATCGCCCTCACAGGGTTTGGGCGGTGGGGCGGATGAGGATCTCGTTGATCGAGACGCTCGGCGGCCGAGACACGGCGAAGGCGATGATCTGCGCGATGTCCTCGGCCGTGATCGAGGTGGCGTCGTAGAACTGCTCGATCCCCTGCTTGGTCTCCTCGTGGGTGATGTGGTCGGTCAGCTCGGTGGCCACGGCGCCGGGCTCGACCACGATCACGCGCACGTCGGGCTGGAGCTCCTGGCGCAGCGCCTCCGACCAGCCGTTGAGCCCCCATTTCGTGGCGGCGTAGGCGGCGTTGCCGGCGCGGGCGGTGCGCCCGGCCACCGAGGAGATGTTGACCAGGTCGCCGCCGCCGTCGCGGAGCTGGTCGAGGAAGACCTCGGTCGCGGTCATCGCGCCGAGCAGGTTGACCTCGACCATGCGCCGCTGTTCCTCGCGCTGGTCGGAGGTGAACGGTGCCAGCAGCATCACTCCGGCGTTGTTGATCAGGACGTCGACGCGGCCGAACTCGTCCCGGACGCGTTGCGCGGCGGCGACGAGCGAGTCGCGGTCGGTGACGTCGGCCTCGATCGCGATCGCGCTGTCGCCGATCTCGTCGGCGAGCGCCTGGATGCGGTCGGCGCGGCGGGCCAGCAAGGCGAGGCGGTAGCCGTCGGCGGCCAGCGCGCGGGCGGTGGCTTCGCCGATGCCCGACGAGGCGCCGGTGATGACCGCGACGCGGCCCGGGTTGGACTGGGTGCTCATAGAACGTCTCCTGGGAAGGTCTTGGCTCTCCCTCACTGTGCCCGCCGATGAGACGTTGTGAGAGGCCCTGTGAGAGGGGGACCAGCAGGGCCCCTCAAGGACTGCGCGGACGATCTACTGTCGTCTGACCGTGAACGCCGCCAGCGACATCGCCGAGTTCCTCGCCAGCCGACGGGCGAAGATCACGCCCGAGCAGGCCGGCCTGCCGAGCTATGGCAAGCGGCGGGTACCCGGCCTGCGCCGCGAGGAGGTCGCGTCGCTGGCGGGCGTGAGCGTCGACTACTACCGGCGTCTGGAGCGCGGCCAGGTCAGCGGCGTCTCCGAGCTCGTGCTCGAAGCGCTGGCCCGGGCGCTGCAGCTCGACGACGCCGAGCGCACGCACCTCTTCGACCTGGCCCGCGCCGCGAGTCCGGTCGCGCCGAGGCGCGTCACGGCCGCCGAAGACGCGGATCCGCCCGGTGGTGCAGCGCCTGCTCGACCAGATCGAGGCGCCGGCGATCGTCAGCACCGTCTACGGCGACTACCTGGCCGCCAACGCGCTCGGCCGCGCGCTGTACGCGCCGGTGTTCGACAGCCCTGAGCAGCCGGCCAACAGCGGGCGCTTCACGTTCCTGGACCCGGCGGCGCGCGAGTTCTACCCCGATTGGGAGCGGCTGGCCTCGGAGCTGGTCGCGTCGTTGCGCTCGCAGGCCGGGCGCAACCCGTATGACCGCAGTCTTCAGGACCTCATCGGCGAGCTGTCGACGCGCAGCGAGGAGTTCCGCTCGCGCTGGGCGGCGCACAACGTGCGCTTTCACCGCACGGGCAGCAAGCGCCTGCAGCACCCGATCGTCGGTGAGCTGGAGCTCAGCTACGAGACGCTGACGCTCGACGCCGACGACGGCCTGCGCCTTGCGCTCTACACCGCCGAAGCCGGATCCGCCTCGCAGCAAGCACTCGACCTGCTGGCCAGTTGGACCGCGACGCCCGCCCCGACCGAGACCTCCCTGAGCCCCGACACCGGCGAGCGCTGACGCCTCGCTGAACACGAAAGTGACCCGATCACGATGACCCCTGCCCTGACGCTGAGCAACGACGTCACCATTCCCGCTCTCGGCCTGGGCGTCTTCCAGAGCCCGCCCGAGGAGACCACCGCCGCAGTCGAGACCGCGCTCCGCGGCGGGTACCGGCTGATCGACACCGCCGCGGCGTACGACAACGAGCGCGAGGTCGGCGAGGGCATCCGCCGCTCCGGCGTTGACCGCGACGAGCTCTTCGTCACCACCAAGCTGTGGATCAGCGACTACGGCTACGACGCCGCCAAGGTCGGCTTCGAGGCCAGCCTGCGCCGGCTCGGCCTCGACCACGTCGACCTGTACCTGCTGCACCAGCCGGTGCCGACCCACTTCGACGACACGATCGCCGCCTACAAGGCCGCCGAGACGTTCCTCGCCGACGGCCGGGCGCGCGCCATCGGCGTCTCGAACTTCAGCCCTGGGCACCTCCGCACGCTGATCGAGCGCACCGATGTCGTCCCGGCGGTCAACCAGGTCGAGCTGCACCCGTACTTCACCCAGCCCGAGCTACGCGAACTCCACGCCGAGCTGGGCATCCTGACCCAGGCCTGGTCGCCGCTCGGCGGCGTCCTGGTCTACGTGCCGGGCGCCGACGAGTCTCGTGGCCCGCTGACCGATCCGGTCATCACCGATCTGGCGGCCAAGTACGGCAAGACCGCGGCCCAGGTCGTCCTGCGCTGGCACCTCGAGCACGGCTTCTGCGCGATCCCGAAGTCGGTCAAGCCGCACCGCATCGCCGAGAACTTCGACGTCTTCGACTTCACGCTGACCGCCGAGGAGGTCGCGACGATCGACGCGCTCGACAAGGGCGTCCGCGGCGGCCCGGACCCGGAGCAGCTCAGCCCCGAGACCTACCCCAAGGTCGTCGACAACTCCTAGGAGCACACCATGGACTACCGCCCGCTCGGACGCACCGGCGTCCAGGTCTCGAAGCTCTGCCTCGGCACGATGATGTTCGGCGCCTGGGGCAACACCGACCACGACGACTCGATCCGCATCATCCACCGCGCGCTCGACGCCGGAATCAACTTCGTCGACACCGCCGACGTCTACTCCGCCGGCGAGTCCGAGGAGATCGTCGGCAAGGCGCTCAAAGGCCGCCGCGACGACGTCGTCCTCGCGACCAAGTTCTTCATGCCGATGGGCGACGATCCCAACCGTCGCGGCGGGTCACGGCGCTGGATCATGACGGCGGTCGAGGACTCGCTGCGGCGGCTGGGCACCGATTGGATCGACCTCTACCAGGTGCACCGCCCCGACCCGGCGGTCGACGTCGAGGAGACGCTCGGCGCGCTGAGCGACCTCGTCCGGCAGGGCAAGGTCCGCTACATCGGCTCCTCGTCGTTCGCCGGCTCACAGATCGTGGAGGCGCAGTGGGCGGCGCGCGACCTGCGCCTGGAGCGCTTCCGCACCGAGCAGCCGCCTTACTCCATGCTCGTCCGCGGCATCGAGCTCGACGTGCTCCCGACCGCGCAGCGCCACGGCATGGGCATCCTCACCTACAGCCCTCTCAGCGGCGGCTGGCTGTCGGGCAACTGGAGCGCCGACAGCTCGCCCACCTCCCCCGCCCGCCAGCGGCTCGTGGCCCGCTTCGACATGTCGCTGCCCGAGAACCAGCGCAAGCTCGAAGCTGTCGAGCAGCTCGCGACGGTCGCCGACGACGCGGGCCTGCCTCTGATCGAGCTGGCGATCGCGTTCGTCGTCAACCACCCGGCGGTGACCTCGGCGATCATCGGCCCACGCACGATGGAGCAGCTCGACAGTCAACTCCCCGCCGCCGATGTCGTCGTGGACGAGGCGGTGCTCGACCGCATCGACGAGATCGTCCGCCCCGGCGTCAACCTCAACTCCGCCGACACCAGCTACGGCGAACAGGTCCTCCAGCCCTTCCTGCGCCGGCGCTAGGACGAACGCTGCAGCGCCGATCGCTCTGCGCTCGCGAGGAGATTCCCGGGCATGCCACGCAAGCCACGGAGGTCGGACCAGCCGACTGCCCCCGAATGAGGGGCCGACAGACTGGTCTCGAACCACAGACACAAAAGGCCCGCAAACGCGGACCTTTCGATGGGCGATACTGGGCTCGAACCAGTGACGCTGGCGTAGGTGCGCATGCAAGGCTGAACTCCGGCCGCTGGTTGGTCGAACCACTGCTGCTTCCCGTCCGTTGAAACTGAGGGCTCGAACCCGGCGCTCCTACCGCTGCCGCGGCGCGTGCGCCGGCCGGGCTATTTGACCGTCGCGCCGCCGGCGGCCCGTACGGCGGGCGCAATCTCGGTCGCGAGGCGCGCGATCGACTCGTGGACGGACGCGGCCGGGAGTCCGCCCCAGTCGAACTGGCCGATGAAGCGGGTGATGCCGAGCTCGTTGTGGGCGTCGAGGATCTTCTCGGTGAGCTGCTCGGGGGTGCCGATCATGAGCGCGCCGTCGCGCCGGCGAGCCGTGTCGAACATCGCCCGGTCGACGACGAAGCCGCGGCCGTTGTTGGTGTCGGGGTGCAGGTAGGTGCGGTAGTGCTCGAACACGGCGGCGGCGTCCTGCTCGGAGGCGGCGGCGTAGAAGTGCGTGGAGATGCCGACCTGCAGCGCGTCGGGATCGTGGCCTGAGGCGTCGCCGGCGGCGCGGTAGATGTCGACGGCGCGGCGGGCGTGCGCGAGCGTGCCGCCGATGTAGCCGAGCATCATCGGCAGGCCGAGGCGGCCGGCGCGGGCGGCGCTGGCTGGGGTGCCGCCGACGCCGATCCACACCGGCAGCGGCGCCTGGAGGGCGCGCGGGGCGATCGGCGCGTCGACGAGCGGCGGGCGGTAGCGCCCGCTCCAGGTGACCTCGCCCTGCTGGCGCAGGCGCAGCAGCAGGTCGAGCTTCTCGGCGAACAGCTCGTCGTACTCGTTGATCGGCGCGCCGAAGAGTGCGAACGGCTCGGCGAACGCGCTGCGGCCGGCGATGATCTCGGCGCGTCCGTGGCTGAGCAGGTCGGGCTGCGCGAAGTCCTGGTAGACCCGCACGGGGTCCAGGGCGCTGAGCACGGTGACGCCGCTGGCCAGCCGGATCCGCTCGGTCTGTCCGGCGAGGGCGGCCAGTACGACGGCGGGTGACGCGACGGCGAACTTGTGGCTGTGGTGCTCGCCGAGCGCGAAGACGTCGAGGCCGAGCTCGTCGGCGGCGCGCGCGTAGGCGAGCGTCGCGTCGAGCCGGTCGAGGGCGGCGACCGGCCGACGCGTGTGCGGGTCGGCCGTGAGGTCGCCGAGCGAGATGATCCCGAGTTCCATGCCCGTCACTTGGCGGTGCCGTCGAGGACGGCGGCGATCGCGTCGAGGGTGGGCGTGGCGGGCCGGCCGGCGAGCTGCTCGACGTGGCCGGAGGGCGTGCCGGACCAGCCGGCGCGGTAGGCGGCGTAGAAGCCGAGCATGGACGGGATGTACGGGGCCGGGATTCCGGCCGCTTCCATGCGCGCTGCTGCCTCGGTGTCGTCGATCGAGCGGTAGGGGACCGGCTTGCCGGCGCGCGCGGACGCCAGCTCGGCGAGCTGCGCCCAGCTCACGGCGTCCTGGCCGGTGAGGTCATACGTCCTGCCTTCGTGGCCGTCCTGCGTGAGCACGGCGGCGATCGCGGGCGCGATGTCCGAGCGGAGCACCGGCGCGATGCGCGCGCCGTTGACGGGCGCGGCCAGCTCGCCGGCGGCGACGGCGCCGGCGACCTCGCCGGCGACGACTTCGGCGTAGATGTTCACGCGCAGGTGCGTGGCCTGCACGCCGGTCGCCACGATCGCGTCATAGACGCGGGTGTGCGAGCTCAGCAGCGGGAAGTCCAGCCCCTCGACTTCGGCGGCGCCGGGGTAGACGATGTGCTTGACGCCGACCTCCGCGGCGGCGTGGGCCACGGGGATCATCTCGGCCATGCGCGCGTCGGGGTCGGGTGCCGGCGTGGGCATGAGCAGCAGCCGGTCGATGCCGGCGAACGCGGCGCGGATCGAGTCCAGATCGTGGTAGTCCGCCTGGCGCACGTCGACGCCGCGCGCGGCGAGGTCGGCGGCGGCGCCGGCGTCGCGGACGCTGACTGCGAGCGGCGCGTCCGGGGCCCGGCGCAGGACGTCTTCGACGATCAGGCGGCCGAGCTTTCCGTTGGCTCCGGTGATCAGCAGCATCAGCGGACCTCGATCGCGAGCTTGCCCTGCGTGTGCTCGCCGGCCAGCGCGGCGAGCGCCTCGGGCGCCTGCGCGAGCTGGTACGTGGCGGCGACGGGGATGCGCAGCGTGCCGTCGGCGAGCAGCGCGCCGAGGCGCTTGAGGTTCTCGGCGGTCGGCGCCGACATCACGTTGGTGCGGCCGGGTCCTTCGCCGGCGGCGCCGGTCGGCGACGCCACGCGCGCGTCGGGCTTGAGCGCCGCGTCGTAGGTGCCGGGTGCGTAGTTGACGAGGTCCAGCAGCGCGTCGACGCCGTCGGGCACCAGGTCACGGACGAGCTCGGCGATGTCGCCGTCGCGCGCCAGCACGTCGCTGACGCCGAGCTCGCGCAGGAACTGCTCGTCTTCCGGGAGTGCCGGGGCGAGGATGCGCGCGCCGGCCCGGGCGGCGAGCTGCACGGCGAGGCTGCCCACCCCGCCGGTCGCGCCGGCCACCAGCAGCACGTCGCCCTCGGAGAGGTCGAGGGCGTCAATGGCGGTCACAGCTGTGATGCCGGCCAGGGGCGCGGCTCCGGCGGTCGCCAGGTCGACGCCGTCGGGCGAGGGGGCGATCGAGAGCTCCTCGCTGACGGTGATCAGCTCGGCCCAGGCGCCGTCGTGGACGGCCGGATTGGCGTGCAGGATGAAGCCGAAGACTTGGTCGCCGGGGGCGTAGCCGGTGACGTTGGCGCCGACCTGTTCGACGACGCCGGCGTAGTCGCGGCCGAGGATCACCGGGTATTCGTGCGGGACGCCCATCCCGGCGAGCATCCCGGCGGCGATCCCGTTGTCGACCGGGTTGACCGACGAGGCGTGAACGCGCACGAGGATCTCGTTCTCGGCCGGGGCGGGCTCGGGCACGTCCTCGCGGAGGGCGGGCGGGGTTCCTTGGCTGTCAACAGTGATGGCTCGCATGGAGGTCTCCTTAGCGGCGCACGACGCGGCCGCGGACGATGAGCTTGCTGGGAGCGCGCAGAATCCCGAGCGGGCTCCACGTCATCCCAAGGTCGCGGTGGTCGGCGTCAGTGACGGCCTCGACCTCCAGCTCCCCGTCGATCTCGCGTACGGTCGCGTCGAGCTCAAGCGGGATCTGCCGGCCGGCGGCGTGAAGCTGGCCGCGCACGCGCAGTGTGTCGCCGTCGAGCTCGGCGGTCTCGGAGACGAAGCGCACCTGCGGGTGGCGCTCGACGTCGAAGAAGTCGCCGGAGCGCAGGTGCTCGTCGCGCTTGGCCAGCTTCGTGTCCAGGCTGGCGGCCTGGAGCGTCAGCTCGACAGCCGGGGTCGCGCCGAGCTCCAGCACGCCCTGGTAGTCGGCGAACTCGCCCTTGACGGTCATCAGGCCGTAGAAGTGGCGCACCTGGAACGCGACGCTCGAACGCGCCGGGTCAAGCCGCCAAGCGCCGGCGGCGATCGGCGCGACGCGATCCGTGGTGGTGGTTTGCGTGGTGGTGCTCATGGTCTGCTCCGAACTCCTCGAAATCGCTGATCGTGCCATCTGAAGAACAGTGTGGCATAGTCAATGATTAGTGATGCTACATTATATAGACACGACCGCTAGGACCTTTCGATGAACGAACCCGCCAAACCCACAGCCACCGCCTCGCGGAGCATCCTCGACGAGCACCGCACCAGCCCCGGCCTGCTGCTGGCGCTGCTCGGGCAAGAGGCGATGCACCGCCTCCGCGCCGCGCACACCGCGCACAACCTCAAGCCGCGGCAGTTTCAGATCCTCGGACTGCTGCACGACCACGGTGGCCTGGCCCAGAGCGACCTCGTCCAGACCATGGACATGGCCCCGAGCATGCTCGTCACCCTGCTCAACCCGCTCGAAGCCGACGGACTCGTCAGCCGCGAGCGCGATCCCGACGACCGCCGCCGCCATCTGGTCACCCTCACCTCGGCCGGCGAGAAGCAGCTCGCCAGCGCCTCACGCTCGCAAAAGGACACCGAGGACGCCCTGTTCGCCTCGCTCGACAACGACCAGCGCGAGCAGCTCCGCGGCCTCCTGCTCGCCCTCAGCGACGGACTCGCCGCCAACTCCGACACGGCTTGCAGCGCCGAGGAGGTCGCACGATGAACCTCAGCGTCTTCGGCGCCACCGGCGGCGTCGGCCGCGAGGTCGTCACCCAGGCCCTCGACGCCGGCCACCACGTCACCGCCTACGTCCGCAATCCGGTCAAGCTCACCGCCACCCACCCCGACCTCACGGTGATCACCGGCGAGCTCACCGACCGCGACGCGGTCCAACGCGCCGTGCACGGCGCCGACGCTGTCATCAGCGCCCTCGGCCCGTCACTGGACCGCAAGGCGACCGGCATGCCGCTCATCGACGGCACCCGCACGATCGTCGACGCCATGCGCGCCGAGGCAGTCGAGCGCTACATCGGCATGGCCACCCCCAGCCTGCGCGACCCCCGCGACGGCTCCAGCCTGCTCGGCCGGCTCGTTCCCTTCATGGGCCGCACCTTCCTCAAGCGCGCCTACCGCGAGCTGCTGGACATGTCGCGCATCGTCACCGACAGCGAACTCGACTGGACAATCGCGCGCTTCACCCGCCCCACCGACGGCGCCCGCACCGGCACCATCCGCGCCGGCTACCTCGGCCGCGACAAGATCCGCGCCAGCATCACCCGCGCCGACATCGCCACCTTCCTGCTCGACCAGACCACCGACACCCGCTTCCACCGCGCCGCCCCCGCGATCAGCAACTAACGACACCGCGGACCCTGACCACCGGGCGCTTCATGCCAAGCGTCAGCGCAGCCAGCATGCGGCCGCCGGGCCACGATCCGCCGCTGCATCTCGTCCGTTGCGACAGTCAGCCAGCGTC
This sequence comes from uncultured Solirubrobacteraceae bacterium, assembly GCA_963844405.1. Classification (GTDB taxonomy): domain Bacteria; phylum Actinomycetota; class Thermoleophilia; order Solirubrobacterales; family Solirubrobacteraceae; genus DASSUW01. The sequence continues at coordinate 616,795 of CAWJNZ010000004.1, forward strand.
AAAAGGCGCCAGCGGGATGCTCACGTTAGCCCTTCGCGTATTCCTCCGCCGATCGCGACTCGAACTCGAATCCGACGAACCGCACGTCACCGACCACCCACGCGTCGTGGCCGGGCTCGATGACGTACGCCTCGCCCGGACCGATCTCGACCTCGGTGCCGTCCTCGTGCCTGATGGCCATCCGGCCGGCATTGACGACGCCGACATGGCGGGCCTGGCAGCTCTCAGTTCCGGCGACGGGCTTGACACATTCCGACCAGCGCCACCCCGGCTCGAACGTCAGCCGTGCGACTGTCGTCGCGCCCATCCGTACTACAGCCACCTGCGTCTTGTCCGGCGTCCTCGTTTCGTCAGGCGAATCGAAGTCGCGCGATTCCACACCGGGCACAGCCGTCTCCTCTCGTCGATCGCCGAACGATCCTCCCGCTCCCCGCGTGGGCATTGCAAGCACCGCCGCACGCCCTGCGAGCAGCGGCACCCGCTTCTCAAGCCACGACCGCGATTTAGAGCTCGCGCTCGACCTTGAGCTCCCCCGTGTCCACCGAGACCCGGCTGCCAGGTGTCTCTGACCGATCCATCGCGGCAAAGGCGTCGGCCCCGGCCCGCAAGTTCTCCTCGTTGTCGAAGAACTGGAGGACGACGGCTGTGCCCTGCGCTTCATCGAAGACCAGTTGGAGCTTCTTGATCGACACCCCAGGCGGCGGGCCCGTCTCGTCGATCCTGGCGACAAGCGACTCCACCCGCTCCGCCGTCACCTCGGTGAACCGCACCACACGGACGAACACGACCGTCTCCTCTCGTCGATCGACCAGAAGATCCTCGCGCTCTCAGCGTTGATATTGCAAGCGGATGATCCGACGCGTCGCTGACGACCGGACGCTCGCGAGCACAGCGCGGTGGCAGCGGCCACCGCCTGCGGCCTCACTGCTGCATTCCATGGAGGCTGTTGCGGAAAGGTCGGGCGGCGCGTCGTGGGAGGTGAGCGTCTTGTTGTCGCGGGCGCTTGCGCGGAAGCGCCCGCGGGCGCGCCGGCGGCCGTTCAGGCGGCGTGGGGCGCCGTGGTCGCGCGCCAGACCTTCAGCAGGTTGTGGGTGGCCGTGATCAGCCGCCATTCCGAGTGGCAGGCGGCTCTGCCTCGGCGTTGGAAGCGGTCGATCTTGCGGTTGAACTTGGTGTCGCCGAAGACCGGCTCGATCATCGCGGTGCGTTTTCGGTAGAGCTCTGTGCCGGTGGGGGTCGCGAGCACGCGTCGCATGAACGCGTAGAGGCCGCCGTCCCAGCCCGGCCGCGCGCCCTTTCGCTTGTTGGCGTCGGGCGGGATGAGCACCGCGATCCCGTCGCCGGCGAGCGCCTGCATCTGGACCTGGTGCCAGTAGCCGGCATCTGCGAGCACGACCTCGGGCGGCTCGGCGACACCCGCGGCGCGCAGCTCGCGGCGAACGGCGTTGACCATCGGCTCGATTTGCCCGAAGTCCGCGGATGAGTTGGTCAGCTCGGCCGCGATCACGATCTGGCGCTCGTTCGTCGCGGCCTGTGCGTTGTAGCCCTGCACCCACCCGCGCGGCGTCTTGACGTTGCGCGAGTCGGGATCGGTGGTGTTGATCTTGCCCGTCGGCGCCGGCGGCGGCGTGAACGGCTTCGGCGGGCGGCCGAACCTCTTGCCGTTCTTGTCAACGCCGCGCGCCCGGTAGGCCTCGTACTCAGCGTTGGCCTGGACTTCGACGCGGTGCTCTTCTTCCAGCCGGCGCTTGGCTTCCCGCAGCCGCGCCGGACGCGACGCGGGAATCGGCCGCGCCTCTTGGGCGCGGCGCTGTTCCAGGCGGCGCTTGGCATCGGCCAACCAGCGCGCGCGACCCTCGCGCGTGCCGAGCGGCTCGGGCAGCTCGTCGCCGCGGCGATCGCCGAAGCGCTCGTCCTCCTCAGCGTCAATGGCATCGGCGTCGGCGAGCACCTCGCGCGCGAGCTGCTCGTAGTCGCACGTCGCGCGCTCGGACGCGTTGGCGTGGACCTTGGTGCCGTCGACGGCGACCACCCTCGCGTCGACCAGACCGGCATCCGCACACAACGCGAGAACCTCGCCGAAGAGACCGGCGAGCGCATCCTGATGACGCTGGCGAAACCGCGCGATCGTCGTGTGGTCGGGAACCTGGTGAGCGGCGAGAACGCGGAAGGCCACGTCCTCCTCGCACGCCCGCTCGATCGCGCGCGACGACCGGATCCCGCGCGCGTACGCGTAGAGCAGCAGCGCGACCACCATCGACGGCTCAAACGCCGCCCGGCCGTGCCCGTCCTGCCGGTAGGCGGCGTAGAACGCGCCCAGATCCATCTGCGCCACCGCGTCGAGCACGAACCACGCAAAGCGCGCCTCAGGCAACCAGTCGCGGACGTCGGGCGGCAGCAAAAACGCCTGCTCGCGGTCGGCCGCAAGAAAGTTCTGGCCCATGCCCGGAATCGTCTTGACCCGCCCGGACGGACCCTTTACGCAACAGCCACCATGGAGGCTGTTGCATAAAGGGCGGGTCCGTCCGGAGCGGTTAAGACCATTCCGGCATGGCGCAGAACTTCGTCGCGTGTGACCGCGATCAGGAGCTGTTCTTGCCGCCGAGCCTGCGCGAGTGGCTGCCCGAGGGGCATCTCGCCTGGTTCGTGATCGATGCCGTCGCGGCGTTCGATCTCGGCGCGTTCTACGCGGCTTATCGCGTCGACGGTCATGGGCGGCCGGCGCACGATCCGGCGATGATGGTCGCGCTGTTGCTCTACGGCTATGCGATCGGCGAGCGCTCGTCGCGGCGGCTGGAGCGCCGCTGTGTCGAGGACGTCGCCATTCGGGTGATCTGCGCTAACCAGGCCCCGGATCACACGACGATCGCGCGGTTTCGTCAGCGCCACGAAGCCGCGTTGGCCGAGCTGTTCGGCGACGTGCTCGCGCTCTGCGTGGAGGCCGGTCTGGTCCGCGTCGGTGTTGTGGCGGTGGACGGGACGAAGGTGGCCGCGAACGCGGCGGTGCCGGCTACGCGCGACTACGCGCAGATCGCGCGCGAGATCCTCGCCGAGGCTGACGCCGTCGACGCCGCAGAAGATGAGCAGTTCGGCGACGATCGCGGCGACGAGCTGCCGCCGGAGCTGGCCACGGCACAAGGTCGGCGCGGCTGGCTGCGAGAGGCCAAGCGTCGGCTGGATGAGCAGCGCGCCGAGCAGGCGCGGCCGATCCCGCGCGACCGACCCGATCGGCTGCGCGAGGCCAAGCGGCGCCTGGAGGAAGAGCACCGGGTCGAGTGTGAGGCCAACGCGGCTTATGAGGCCTACCGCGCCCGCGGCGTCGACAAGAACGGCAAGAAGTTCGGCCGCCCGCCGAAGCCGTTTGCGCCGCCGGCGGCGCCGACGGGGAAGATCAACCTCAGTGATCTGGACTCCCGCAACGTGAAGACGTCGCGGGGCTGGGTGCAGGGCTACAACGCCCAGGCCGTCTGCACCGAGGACCAGATCGTCATCGCCGCCGAGGTCAATGTCGATTCGCCCGACTTCGGCCACCTCGAGCCGATGGTCACCGCCGCGCGCGAGGAGATCGCCCGGGCCGGCATCTCACAGGCCCCTGACGTGGTGCTCGCCGACGCCGGCTACTGGCACCAGGTCCAGATGGAGCGCCTCGTCGCCGATGGGATCGCCGTCCTCATCCCGCCCGACGCCAACAAGCGCGCCGGCGCGCGCCCAGGCTGGCACGGCGGCCTTTACGCCTTCATGCGCCGCGTCCTGGCCACCGAGCACGGCGGCGCGCTCTACGCCAAACGCCAGACGATGGTCGAGCCGGTGTTCGCCGACACCAAGTTCAACCGCCGCATCGACCGCTTCCTCCGCCGAGGACGAGCGGCCGTCAGATCTGAGTGGCGGCTCGCCGCCGCCGGCCACAACCTGCTCAAGCTCTACCGCCACAGCACCGCCCCGCTGGCCGCCTGAGCGGACAGCACCGAACGACGACGCACCAGCACCGCCGATCCCGCGGCGCGCGGCCCGCCGGCGTTCCCGCGCGAACGCCTCGCGACTTTCTGCAACAGCCTCCATGCAAAGAGGCGGTGCGCTGCCGCGCGAAAGGCGAGCACCCCAGGACGGCTCCACTGCCAATCGATCTGCGCTTCCGAGTAGATTCCCGGGCATGCCGCGCAAGCCACGGAGGTCGGACCAGCCGGCTGCCCCTGATGAGGGGGCGGATCGAACTGGTCTCGAACCACAGACACAAAAGGCCTGCAAACGCAGGCCTTTTGATGGGCGATACTGGGCTCGAACCAGTGACCTCCGCCTTGTCGAAGCTCGACGTGGGTACCGGCGCGAGGCCAGCGAATGCTGGGAAAGCGCTCGATTAGCAGGGAGAACGCGAGCCCCGTACCTCCCCTCCGTGCCCCTCGCGACCCGCCCGAAACCCCTCGCATAGGGACGAGATAGGGACGAGCAAGGCCGCCGCAGCCCGCATGAGGCCAAGCTACTCAGCGTCTTCCGCGGCCTCGCGCAGGCGGTCGTGGACGCGCTCGATCAGGAGCTTGGCTGCAGCCATTTCGCCAAGCGAATCCTTCGCGCTGCCGTCCACGTACCGGAACAGGTGTGAGAGAGCGGAGTTGAGCTGGTCGGCAAGGTCGTCTAGCTCCTCAGCCCGCACGGCACAACCGTACCCGCCGCCACGTCCGAGGTCGGTTGTACCTTCCGGATCGTGCCGTGGGTTCTCGTCAAACAGCCGACTGGCCTGCAACCGCTGAAGCCGCTCCAACCCTTGAAGCCGCTCCAGCCGCTGAAGCCCTTGAAGCCGCTGCGGCCCCTCAAGCCGCTCGCGCCGCTGGGCTACAAGTACGTCTGGCGGGACTAAGCGCGGGCCGTGTTCGGCTTAGGCAGCGGACTGCTCTAGCGGAGACGTGGCGCGTTAGCGCTCACCGTCCGCGCCGCTGCGAGGGATAGCCGCCCGAGAAGGCGTCGGACGTTGCGAACCGAGTTCGCGAACTCGTCCGGTCCTGAGTGTTCAATGGGAAGTGGGGTCGGATGGGCCGACCCACTAGCCGACCCAGAAAGGGGGTGATTCAAGAAATGGCTAAGAAGAGCAGTAGCGGCGGTGGTCGCTCAAGCGGTTCCTCTGCGGGCAAGCAGGGGCGCTCGGCGATCACCGGCCGCTACGTCAAGCAATCCACTGTTCGGCGCAACCCGAACACCACGGTCAACGAGTCCCGTAAGAAGGGCAAGTAGACCGATCTCCTAGTTGTTGCGAACGCCGTCGTGGGTTCTGTCCTCGGCGGCGTTTCGCATCTTAGTCCCTCCGTTCGGACGGAATGGGATACGCGGTACCCCTTCGAACACCTGCTTCATGCGGCCTTCGGTGTGGAGTTGGATGGGTCGATAGATGTGACGTTGCCGTGATTGAACGTTGCGTCGAGCGCGTCCGCCAGCGCCGCCTCGTGCGACGGGTACAGGTGCCCGTAGACCTTCAGCGTCATCGACGGGTCGGCGTGACCGAGCCGCTTCGAGACGAGCAGGACCGACGCGCCGCTGTCGATCAGGAGGCTCGCGCAGGTGTGCCGGAGGTCGTGGAAGCGGAGGCCGTGCTTGTCGGCCGGCAGCGCGGCGGGGATCGCCGGGAGGGTCTTGGTCTTCTTGCGGCCCTTGACCGCAAGGGCGAAGACGCGACGCCGGAACAAACTCGTGGCGGACAGGGCCGCCGCAGCCCTCGGATCGCCCGTTGCCTCCGCCGGGCGCGGTGAACAGGAGCGTCGTCGGCTCGGACGCGAGCCTGCGTAGGTGCTCCGTGAGCATGTTGGCGAGGAACGTCGGCAGCGAGACGACGCGCCGCGAGTCGGTCGTCTTGGTCGCGTTGCGGAAGATCAGGCGACCCGACTCCGAGGTCAGCGTGCGCTCGACCAGCAACCGGCGATTCGCGAGGTCCACGTCCCGCCGCTGGAGCGCCCAGAGCTCACCCGCCCGGAGGCCGGTGTACGCCGCCATGTAGACGGCGAGCCGGTCCTGCGAACGGCCGAGCCGACCGACTGCCTCCGCGACGGCGCGGACCTCCGCGGCCGTGAGGATCGTCATGTCGCGCCGCTCCGGAGTCTCCAGCCGCAGCCGCGCCGCCGGGTTGGCGCGGAGTAGGCGTAGCTCCATCCCCTCATCGAGGATGGACGAGAGCACCGTGTGGATCTTGCGCGCCGTCCCGGCCGACACGTCGAGGTCGGCGAACCAGCGCTTGACCATCGGCCGGTCGAGTTTCGCCAGCGGCGTCGAGCCGAACTCCGGCAGCAGGTATGTGCGCGTGACGCTCGCGTAGCGCTCGCGGGTCTTCGGCGCGAGCTTCGCGGCGCGTGTGCGCTCCCAGGTCGCTACCAACTCGCGGAACGGCAGCGGCGAGTCGCGCGCCTCGCCGCGTACGCGGCGCGCCTGCTCCTCCCCCAGCCAGCGCTCGGCGTCCTTGCGACGGTCGAACGACTTGACGTCGTGCTCGCGCGGGCTTCCCTCGCGCGGGATGCGAGCTTGGTAGGTGACCTTCCCGGTGAGCGCAGACTTGCGCTTCTTGATGTGACCAGCCATGAGAGCCCTCCTGGCGTAGTTTGTGCGGATTGATACGAACCTAGGTGGGCCGCAGGGACGAGACAAGGACGAGTTGCGGCCGTCCTCGACGCGACCCCATGCGGACCGTGGGTTGCGCGGTATCGACCTCCGCCTACGGAGGGCGGGTCGATGGTCCGTAGGGCGTGCGTGAGCCGTAGCGCCGCAAGGCCGCCTCAGCCCGAGGCGTGACGGCGCGTCGTCGCCTGCCTTGACAGAGAGCGACTGGCATAGAGCGGTTGAGCTGGCCCCCACTCGCGTGTGCCTCTTGGCCGGATCCGAGCGACACGAACGAACCCGACTCGCCCTATAGGACGGGCCGGGGCGGGTTAGTTCCCGCCCCCGGCCGCCACGGTTCCTACGTCCCCTGTCAGGTCGCCTTGCAGGGCGAGTTCGATTCTGCGCGTCGTAGCTGGGAATCCACATGGTCAACTCGCCCTGCTCTCGGCCATAGGGCGAGTTCCCGACCCCAGCGCGGCGCTGACCTTGACCGCACGCTTCAGCAGCGAACGGGTGACGGTCCGGCCGTTCTCCTCGTGCGGGCCGTCCTCGAACATCAGGACGCCTTCATCCGCGAGCCGCTTGATCAGCCGGTCAACGCGGTCCTTTCCGGAGCCGATCTCGTCGCGGACCTCGTTCTTGGTACGGGCGGGCTGCTGATCAACGAGCTCCAGGATGCGCTCGCGGATCTCGTCGTCGGACGCGGCACCCTTCCGCTCCCGGCGGGCGTGAACCGAGACGCGCCGGACCTCGACGTTCATAGCGCGGCCCCACTCCATCTGTTCGTCATCGAACGGTCCGAGGTCGATGTCGATCTCGTACAGCCCGGCGTAGCCAGCGCGCGACCCGACCTCCACGTTCAGCCAGAAGCGGTTGTCGTTGAGGTCCGGGTCCTTGCGGTGCTGAGCGTCCCACCACGAGTCCGCCCACGCGCCCATGCCGGACTGCTGGTACTCCTCCAGCGTCGTCCCGCTGGCGGCCTTGCGGAAGTGGTCCACCACGGACAGCACGCACTCCTCGCCGGTGATCGCGTGGACGGTCTGCTGGAAGTCGCTCAGCATCCGGCCGCGCGCGTAGTGGTTGCTGACCTCGATATCGCCGGGGTGGTAGTTGTAGAGCGCGTCGAGGATCACCCAGCCCGGCGGCTCGCCGTGTTCGGCGGCGATCTCGGCGACCGTCTCCCGCAGCGTCTCCACGAACTCGTCGCCGTCGAGCGGCGCGGCTCCCGCGACCACGTACAGCGGCAGCGCCGCCAGGTTGTCGATGCCGTAGACCTCGCGGGCGATCCGCTTCAACCGTCGCTTGACGAGCGCCACGCCGCCCTCGCCCGCATAGAGCAGAACCGGCTTCGCCTCCGGCACCGCCCAGCGCTTGAAGTTGAACGCGGGTCTGCCGGCCGCTACGGCGAGCGCGAGCGCATCGGCGCAGATGCTCTTGAGGGTCTTCTCCTTGCCGCCGAACGGCCCGAACGTCCCGACCGACAGCACGCCGCAGATCAACGGCTCTAGCGGCGGCTCGTCCCGGTCGAGGTCGGAGGGGCGGTAGAGCCGCAGGGCGGACCGCTCGACCGTCGTGTCGGGCAGGCCGGTGAAGTCGTAGCGCCGCGTCCTCGCGTCGAACGTGGTGACTCGTCCGTTGGCGTCAGCGCTCGCCATCGTGGCGCGCTCCGTTGGAGTGGGTAGGCATCAGTCGGCTCCTTAGCTTGGGAACCGCGCTGCCCACACTCCCTCGGCTCGCGCCGCTGACGTCCGCCAGCTGCTCGGTTCGGCTCTCTAGTGTCGGTCCGGCCGGTCTGCTGGCGGCTTCCGGGAGCTACCCGGAAGCCCTCGCCAGCGAACGGAGCCGAACCGTGAAGCGGGATCTTACCGTAAGTCACGACGGCTCACCGACGCCTGTACTTGTCAGTAAGCGCGGCGCGGTCGGCGAGCGATACGCCAAGGTCGCCGTCCATGTTGATCCGCGCGAACATCGCCGTGACGATCTCGTCCGGCGTCGCGCCCTCGCCGAGCCCGAGCGCTTCGCTGAGAGCCGGCATGTAGAACCGCGGCGGGATCGGGCAGCCGTCCTCGAAGCAGCGGATGAACAGCCGGTCCTCGGCGTACACGCTCGACCACTTGCGCTTCGCGTTCGCGTCGCGCGAGCCGCAGAACGGGCACGCGTAGTGCAGCCTCTCGCCGAGCCGTAGCGGACTCTCGGGCTGGGGCGGGACGGACACGTCGTACGCCATCGCGCCGCTTTGGAGCGGGCCGACGACCCGGCTACGGTTCGCCTCCGAGTCGCTGGCGTGACTCTCTGTAGTGGCCGCCGTCCCGTCCGTCGCGGGGCGGCGGCGTCTCACCCGTCGCACGGTCCTACTCCGAGCGGTCGGCGAGCCACTGATTGACGGCCCACCCCCAGACGCGCTTCTGGCGGAGGGCGGTGAAGATCCCGCCGCGCGGAAACTTGCCGTCCTCGATCTGGTGGTTGATCGCCTTGACGGTCGTCTTCTCGCGCTCGGCGATCTCGGCGAGCGTGTAGCGCTCGTCCGGGTCGTAGACCTGACGCGGCCGGTTCGCGGACTTGGAAGCAACAGCCATCGTTCCTCCTGTGGAACGTTGAGCGCCGCGCTTCGCTCGATACCGAGGCTGTTGTTAGGTGCTTCGCCCGGACCGGCCGTGCGCGGGACGGGGCGCCGGGCTTCCGCCGCGTTCGGCGACGGAGCCGAGATCGTACCCGATCCGCCCGGCGGTGACCGGAATCCCAGTTAGATCCCCGCCGGGGTGGCGACGGTTTGTCCCCGGCCACCGGCCAGCGCTACGGTCCGCCGCGTACTGACCACGACAAGGGGAGACGAGCGCCGCGAGCGTCCCGTCCAGCCCCGGCTGATCACCGCCGTCAGGCCGGTACACGCGGTCCCGTCGGGCGACCCTCCTCTGGAGGCCGACGGGACCGCGACCTCCCCTCCTCGCCCACGAGTAGCCGCCGCTCTCACGTCGGGTCGCGCTGAGACAGGGTCCGGGCCAGGTCGGGCCATTACGGCGTTGAGGGTTGGCCCGAGTCGAGCCAGGCGGTGTCCTCGCCGGGACCGATCTCAGCCGCCGGGATCAGACCGGCCAGTCGCTCGGCCTCGCGCCGGACGCGCTGCTCATCGGCGGTGACCAGCTTCTCGCGCAGAGTGTCGAGCCGGGCCGCCTCCGCCTCAGCCGTCGATGCGTCGCCCAGGTGACGGGCCAGGAGCACTCGGAGGGCGACGCCCAGCGCTTCAACATCGGCGTCGCTGAAGCCGACGAGTTGCGCGGCGTCCTTGATCATGTTGGCGACGAGCAGGGCCTGAGCCTGCTTGATGTTGGCCTCGACCTGCTCGACGTTGACCTCACTCGCCAGCTTCGCGATGTTGGCGAGGAACTGCCGCTCGCGCTCGAACAACCGCGCCGCCTGTTCGCTCGGGTGCGTGGCCTGCTCGGAGTCGAGGTAGCGCATCCGTCCGGCCGCCTGCTTGAGCAGTTCCTTGAGCACGAGCGCCGGGACCGCCTGCTCATCGGCGAGCGGTTCGGAGAGCGCGTGCAGGCGCTGTTGGAGCTCACCGGCTGCGGCGGCCTTGCGGTGCGCCGGGCTCGCGCCGCCGTGCTTGAAGCAGCGACCGACGCCGACGTGATCGGTCCCCTGTCCGCTACGCATCTTGCAGGGCTCGCCGGCCTTGGTGCGGGCTCCACAGAGCGGGAACTTCGAGCGGTCCCATTCACCCATCTGTCTCACCGTGTGTCATCGCGCTGGCCCCTTCTGTTTTTCGTGAACTCGCGTACGCTCGGAGAGTAAGCGTCAGTAGTGACTGACACAAATACCCACCGCGGTACACAAAACAGGAGTGGCTAGTGACCCCGCTCGATACCTCGCTCTTTGGCCCGGCCGTCGCGCCGGACACGCTCTGGCTACTGGAGATCGGGCTGGACGAGATGCCGCTCGAAGATCTCCGGCGGCTGGCCGCCGACCTCGACCACGCCCAGACCCTTCTCATCGGTGCGGCCTTCCGCGCGGCCTACGCCTCGGGCCGGATCTCGACCATGCCGCCGGAGACGGCGGACGACTACCTGAACGACCACGTCCGACTCCAACTCCATCCGAAGGAGGACCCGCAATGACCCGAGTCGTGATCGACGGGCAGCTGCCCGGCGGTGCGCTCGAAGACCGCTACGGCGACCGGTCCGCGCTCGGCCGAATGGCGAGCGGTCCGTCCAACCCGGAGCCCGAGCTACCGCCGACCGCCGCAGGGGCTGACCCTGCGCCGCCGGATCCAGGTCCGTGCCCGACGTGCGGCGCTCAGCGCAGCAATCCGGTGAACCAGTTCGCGACGGGCGACCGCGCTCACCCGTCGCTGCGTGTCCCACTGAAGGAGGACTGATGAAGCTCCATCTGGATCCGGGCGACCGCGAGATCCTGCGGGAAGGCCTGGCCCTCGCCGCGAACGCGAGTACGGCCGAGATCGCCGACACGATCCGCGCCCGCCTGACCTCGGGGCCGCCTCAGCCAGAGCGCCGACGGCGGACGCGCACGACCTGATTGCTGCGGCGGTTGCCGACGAACGCGTCCCGGCGAGCCGAGCCGAGTTCTGGGCGCAGCGGTTCGCCGAGCAGCCGGAGAGGACGGCCGCTGAGCTTGCGAGCCCGACACCGGGCTCGGCCCATTTCGCGAACCGGGCAACCACTGCCGGCGGCTCGGAGGCGTATCCGGCGTCCTGGCTCCCCGAGCTTCACCGCGACCGCGCGGCCAACTCCTCGGACTGATGCTCGAACGGGAAGGGCTGCGCGAACGGCTCGGCCTTCCGCCTGACGCCTCCGATGCGCAAGTCATCGCGCGGCTCACCGATGAGCCCGACCACCGAGCCGAGATTCAGGGCGGGTCGCCGCCAGTCCATCCGCAGGTGACGGTCGCCGGAGACGTGGCGCTCACGCCGAGCGACTACGTGCCGCCGTGCCGATGACTCACCGACCTTGCTCCGCGTCCCGGCGTCAATCTCCTGCGCCGCGATGGTCACTGCGCGGAGCGTGAGGCGCGCCGGGCGGTCTTGATGAATACCGGTCGTGCGGACCGCCCGGACGCGTACTACTTCAACTCGACCAGGGGAGGACCCGATGAGAAATGAATGCCAGACCCGCCGCCGACCGCGACAGTGGTCGCCGTCGAGCCGGTATGTCTGCGCGCTCGAAGCCGTGGACTTCCACTTTCAAGCGCTGCGCTACCGCGCCGGGCTCAGCCACCGGCTCAACGCGGAGGAGCAGCAGGTCTGCCGCCATGCCCGGCGGGCGGTCGAGGAGTTCATGAGAGGCCGGCATGACGCCGCGCCGGACGCGCTCGCCGACTGGCTGGCGACGTGGTGCGCGGATCTCGTCGCCCGCGTTCATCCAGGCGGTCGCGATTGAGCTCCAGTGGCGTCAGGACGCGCTCGCGCTCGCCGACGCGCTGGAGGAGGCATAGCGGTGACGGCCGTTGCCGTTCGAGCTGCCGAGGGCGCGAGGAGTCGGCCCGGCGGCGGTCGGCTGTAAGCGGTCTGGCTGCATCGAGCGCGGGACCGCGTGTAGCCGGTGTCTCGGCAAACGCGGAGCCGCACCCGCCCTCACAGACGGGCAGGCGAGCTTCATCCTGCGGACCAAGCTCGCACACGCCTGTGTCGAAGGCGAGTAGTTTCAGTCAGCCTGGGCGTTCGCGACCGCAGCCATCGTCACCAACGCGCCCCAGGGGCAAGCGCGGTCGTGGCGGCTGGCGCTCGAAGCCGTCCGCGAGGAGTACGCCGACGCCTACCGGCGGAAGCGGCGGAGCCTCGGCGTGAGGAGCCACGCTCTCGCCTGACGCGGCGCTGGGCCCACACGACGGGACACGCCGAGGCTGGGGCAGCCTGAGGAATCGACGGAAGTGTCGCTCCACGTGGAGTGGGCGTCTCTGCCTACGATGCAGGTGTGGTCATCGGCGAGCACAAGATCAGTACTTCTCCCACTACACGACCGCGGACACAGCCTTCCGACACATCCTCCCATCCGGCCGGATACAGCTGAGCCCGTACAGCCGGATGCGGGACCCTCTCTAGAGGCGAAGGCGTGGCACATGGGTGCCGCCGGCTTCGTGAGCGACGAAGACCCTACGGCAATCGAGCGCGACTTCTGGCAGGCTCAAGAGTACGTCTACCGCGCAAAGGACCTGAGCAAGCTCCTGAGCCTGTCGATCGATGGTCCCGAGCTTGGACCGGAACTGGAGATGTTCACTCGCGGCTACGCGCGTGCTTCGATGTGGGAGCTGTATGCCGATCGTCACGCGGGCGTTTGTCTGCTCTTCGATCGTGAGCGGCTGACAGCGGCGCTGGAGAGCGAGCTTCAGAAGATCGGTAGAACCTTCCACGCGCCTGTCCGATACGAGACGGCAGGCATCGCTGCGTTACCACACGTGTCCACTGTCCTCATCCCGTCCGACGACGAGCCAGTCGCTGACGCTATTGCACGTCATGTTGACGCTCACCGCGATGCCTTGTTCTTCACGAAGCTGAAGGACTGGGAGCACGAGGCTGAGTACCGCTTCGTTGTCGTGACCGACCAAGAAGAGGTCGAGTGCGCCGGTGCCATATCACGACGCACTCTCCGTGGTCATTGTCGGTCATGACTTTCCCGACTGGCAGCTACCGAGCGCCGGCGACGAGGCCTGCGATACAGCAGGCGTGACGGGGAAAAAGCTGCTCTGGGAGATGAACCGACCGATCCCGATCAACCTGCCAGCACCTAAGAAGCGCAAGGGGCCGAACGCCTGATCTCGACGCGGCACGGACGACTCCCGCCGGGCGAAAGGCCTGAGAGCAACCGATTCGAAGCGCCCCTTGCGGTCGGCGCGGCTACTCAGGAAGCACCGAGTCCTCCTCGGGCGGGAAGCCGCCCGGAGGAGGCGCGCCCCGTTTGCGCGCTCGGATCTCACGGTGGATGTCGACCGGCGTGTAGGTCATCACTGCGTCGAGCAGATGTTCGAAGAATCGCGGCATCGCAAGCGTCGGCGCTGGATCCTCTATCCGCGCCAGTGAGGGTGGCGTCGTCCCAGTTGGCGACGAGCAGCATGGTCGCGTCGAACGGCCCATCCGGTGCGCAGGCGAACCAGGAGGTCGCGGAGCAGCTCGAAGCGCCCCCTCGAAGACGTTGTCCGAACGAGGTAGGCGTAGCCCATCGCGGCGAGCGGATAGCGGTCACGGAGGTTGTGGCCTCGCCGATGGCTTCCTCGTACCGGTTGTTCTTGTTGTTCAGGTAGCTGCTGAACTGGGTCTTGCCCGACACCAGCACGTCGGGGCCGCGTTGCCAGTCGCAGACACGACGACGTCGACCTCCTTGATGTAGAAGCGCCCGAGAATGTTGGCGTCGGACGCGCCCGGCATCGACGAGCGAGTCGTGTGATCGCGGGGCGGAGCAGCCGCGGGCCTGAGGGGTCCCGTCGCGGTCGCCTCGTAATCCGCAGTTCCTTGAGAACCGCATGGACGTTCTGCTCGACCGTCCGCGAACTCCGCCGCGAGCACACGCGGCTGGCCCGCGCGGGAACACGGCCGACTCCGGGAACCCAGCGCGCGCAGCTCGTGAGCCACCCAGGCGTCGAGCGCTTTCGCCACCCGGCCGGACTGTTGCCTGCGGCTGCCTGCTTGATCGGGACCGCGAGCAGTCGTGCAGCGCCTGGTAGTCCGGGATCGTACGCGCGCTCAAGGTCGTCCTGAGCGCCGTCGCTTTCCACGGCGAGGTCGCCGTGTCGGCTGCTGACAAGATCGTGATCTGAGTTCGGCTGAGGACGTCAGGTTTCGGATGAGCCATGCGGCTCAGTCTGCCTGGTGCGGCGGACGCGAAGGAGGGTTGCGGCATCTCGGATCGCGCTACCTGCATCATTGTCGAGCCTGAGCACGTCCTTGAGCAGCACGCGATCAACCTCTGCAACGACCGTCCACCACTCGCCTCGACGAGCGCGGCGTCTAAGGTGGCGCGGCGCGAACCGATCGTCGCCAGGCAGCGGCGAGTTCAGGCGCCGCGGGACGGGGAGGCTCGCGGCCTCGCGCGGCTCCATCTTGAGGATGCCGCCGCCGTAGGATCGGCCGAGGATCTCGGCGCCCAGCATCGTGGCCGAGTTCAGCGCAAGCAGCGGCAGGGCATCGCGCGCGACGCTCGGGGCGTCCTCGCGAAGCCGAATGCCGTGCATCGAGTTCAGGAACGTCGCCCCGGCCGTGTTCGCGACCAGCCGCGGGTAGCGGTGCGACATGTACGTGAAGAACAGGTCGGGCACCGGAACAACGGGCGGCCGCCACCACGGATCGCGGATCGTGCACTTGTACGCCTCCGGGACGCCGCGCTCCTCGCCGTACCGTGATGTAGTCGGCCACAGCCCCTGTCGACTCGTGGCTTGCGTCGGGGTGGAGGAGCCAGACGCGCGTCGCCCGCGAGCTTCAGCTCCTCCCACTGCGCTCGGGTGAACGCGAGGCCCTTGAGGTGCCGGGTTCCCGGCGGGCTGATGCGCTTGAGGTGCTTCTCGCGGATGCCGTACTTGCGGCGCGTCGACGTCGGTCAGATCGCGAAGTAGTCGTTGGCGCCGGTCACGGTGCCGAGCTCCGGCGTCCCGTAGCTAGCCGAGCCGCGTCAGCGCTTCGAGGGCGACGGTCTTGAACAGCTGTCGCGTTTCGAGCGGCAGAGAAGGTCGCTCCACTTGCCCTCGGCGGCGGGGTTCGCTCCGACGTGGTCGCAGCGGATGAAGCTCGCAAGGTCGTCGGCGTCGTCGACGTGGAAGAGGCAGAAGGAGTCGCACGGCCGCTGCCGTGGGCGACGAGCAGCACCACGTTCTCCTCCGCGTCGCGGAACTGCAGGCGCTCGAACATGAATAGGTTGACCGCGGCGAAGCGCTGGCGCAGCCACCGACGCAGGGGCTCGGCGTAGCCGACCGTCAGCAGCTCGGCGGGCAGCACCATCGCCAGTCGCCCGGTGGGCTTGAGGAACGCAGAGGCGTGGACGAGGGTTGCCGCCCAAGAGGACGCGAGCCCCGAGAGCCGGACGCCCTGGGCGAGCGCGGCGGCGAGCGGAGCGCTTCGCGGTCATCGCCGCTGTGCTCCTGGTAGCGAACGAACGGCGGGTTGCCGATGACCGCGTCTTGCCAGCCGGCGCGGCTCCGATCTGCGCCGGTGTTACGAGGTCGAAGAAGTCGGACTCGACGAAGCTGTGCCCCGTCGCCCTCTGCCGAGCAAGCTCGCCGGATGCGTCGAGCGACGGCTGATGAAGATCGACGCCGGTGAGCTGAGCCGTAGATGGCCTCGGGCTAGCGCCCGAGCCGACGCAGTCGCTCGGCGGCGGCGAGCAGGAACACCGCCTCGCCGCATGTCGGGTCCATGACGTGATCCGCTGGGGTCTGGATAGCCCACCGCGTTAAAAAGTCCGCAATGGTCGGAGGCGTGAAGAACGCGCCGCGCACCTTCCGCGCGCGAGGCGTGTCCTCGGATCGCATCGTCACAGCGACAACCGTACTTGCCGGGTCGGACGGTACCACCGAACACTCGTTCGGTCCGGCTAAGAGGCCGTCCGGCTACCGCCTGTCGGCCGACACTCTCAGACGGCGTAGGGACGAGCGAGGGACGAGCGTTGCGGCTGAGGCGGCCCTAGAACGGCGAAAGGCCCAGATTTCCTGGGCCTTCCAAGATGGGCGATACTGGGCTCGAACCAGTGACCTCCGCCTTGTCGAGGCGGCGCTCTCCCAGCTGAGCTAATCGCCCGGGAGGTTGCCAAGCGTAGCAACGGGATAGCACTCGCTCCATGGCCACGTACGACATCGCCGTGATCCCCGGCGACGGGATCGGCCGCGAGGTCACTCCCGCCGCTCTCGAGGTGCTCGAGGCGGCCGGCCGCGCGCACGGCTTCACCCTCAACACGGCCGAGCATCCGTGGGGCTGCGACTACTTCGTCGACACCGGCCGCATGATGCCGGTCGACGCGCTCGACACCCTGGCGAAGGCCGACGCGATCTTCCTCGGCGCGGTCGGCCGGCCCGACGTGCCCGACCACGTCAGCCTCTGGGGCCTGCTCATCCCGATCCGCCGCACGTTCCGCCAGTACGTCAACCTGCGGCCGATCCGGCTCTGGCCCGGCATCCCCTCCCCGCTCAAGGACGTCACCCCCGAGCAGGTCGACATGGTGATCATCCGCGAGAACAACGAGGGCGAGTACTCGGAGATCGGCGGCCGCCTGCACCACGGGACCCCCGACGAGCTCGCGGTCCAGGAGTCCATCTTCACCCGCAAGGGCACCGACCGCGTGGTGGCCTACGCCTGCGAGCTGGCCGAGAAGCGCTTCGGCCGCATCTGCAGCGCGACGAAGTCCAACGGGATCATCCACACGATGCCGTTCTGGGACGAGCGGTTCGAGCACGTCACGTCCCAGCATCCGGGGCTGCAGACCGAGCAGGTGCTGATCGACGCGCTGTGCGCCATGGTCGTCCTCGACCCCGGTCGCTTCGACGTCATCGTCGCCTCCAACCTGTTCGGCGACATCCTCAGCGACCTCGCGGCCGCCGTGGCCGGCTCGATCGGCATCGCGCCGAGCGGCAACCTCAACCCCGAACGGGAATGCCCCTCGATGTTCGAGCCCGTCCACGGGTCGGCGCCCGACATCGCCGGCCAGGGCATCGCCAATCCGATCGGCGCCATCTGGTCGGGCGCGCAGATGCTCGAGCATCTCGGCGAGGAGGAGGCGGCGGCTGCCGTCCTGGCCAACCTCGAGCGGATGCTGGCGAGCGACGGGCCGCGCACGCGCGACCTCGGCGGCACGGCGACCACGGCCGAGGTCACCGCCGAGCTCGTATCGAGTTTCACATAGGCCTCGCGCGGGCATCGGGCCACTCATGGCGGCGCAGGGGGAGCGTGAGGCACGCGGCGACGCGCTGGAGCGCCTCGCCCAGGTGGGCACTTACCGGACGCTCGGCGAGCAGAAGCTGAGCCCGCAGGAGGAGCGCTTCGAGAAGGCGCGCAGGACGATCGGCCTGTTCCTGGCGCCGGCGGTGTTCCTGATCTTCTACCTGCTGCCGCTCGACATGGACGAGACGCAGCAGAAGCTCGCCGCGGCGCTGCTCTTCGTCATCGTGCTGTGGATCAGCGAGGCGGTGCCGATCCCGATCGGCGGCCTGATGGGCATCGTGCTGATCACGGTGATCGGCGTCGCGCCGGCCGACGACGTCATCGCGCCACTCGGCTCGACGACCATCCTCGTCTTCATCGGCGCCTTCATCATCGCCCAGGCGATGCTGCGCCACGGCGTGGCCCGCCGCTTCGCGTTCCGTGTGCTCGCCGTGCGCGGCATCGGCAAGAGCTCGAGGCGGACGATCATCGCGTTCGGCTTCATCACCTGCGCGCTGTCGGCGTTCGTGTCCAACACCGCCACGGTGGCGATGCTGCTGCCGACGGCGATCGCGATCCTGGGCACGCTCGCCAACATCTACGACCGCAAGACCGACGAGAGCGTCGAGATCGACCCGACCCGGCTGCGGGTCGGCATCGCGCTGATGCTCATGCTCGCCTACGGCGCGAGCGTCGGCGGCCTGCTGACGCCGGTCGGCAGCCCGCCCAACCTGATCGGCCGCGGGCTGATCGAGGAGGCGACGGGCGAGAAGATCTCGTTCCTCGAGTGGGTGCTCGCCGCGCTGCCGATCTGCGCGCTGATGTTCCTCGCCCTGTGCGCGATCCTGCTCACGCTCAACAAGCCCGAGGTGAAGCGGCTTGAGGGCGTGGAGGAGTACGTCGCGGAGGAGCGCTCGAAGCTCGGCCGGATGTCGAAGAAGGAGCGCAACACGCTGATCGCGTTCGGCGTCGCCGTCGTGCTGTGGATCGCGCCCGGCTTCGTGGCGATCATCGCCGGCGATGAATCGAAGACCTACGAGGACGTGACCAACCGACTCGACGAGGGCATCGTGGCCATCTTCGCCGCCTCGCTGCTCTTCCTGCTCCCCACGAACTGGCAGAAGCGCGAGTTCACGCTCACGTGGAACGAGGCGAAGAACATCGACTGGGGCACGATCCTGCTGTTCGGCAGCGGCATCATCTTCGGCTCGCTGCTCGCCGACACGGGGCTGGCGGAGACGATCGGCACCTGGGGCTCGGACACCTTCGGCGTCACGTCGGAGGTCTCGATCACGATCTTCGCGGTCGTGCTGGCGATCCTCATCTCCGAGACGACGTCCAACACCGCGAGCGCCTCGGTCGTCGTGCCGATCGTCATCCCGGTGGCGCAGGCGGCGGGCGTCGACCCGATGGTGCCGGCCCTCGCCGCCACCTTCGCGGCGTCGTTCGGCTTCATGCTGCCGGTCTCGACGCCGCAGAACGCGATCGTCTACGGGTCCGGCGTGGTGCCGATCACGCAGATGGTCCGCAACGGCTTCTTCTTCGACATCATCGGAGCGATCCTGATCATCGTCGGCATTCCGATCATGGTCAGCGTGATCGGGATCTAGTACGGCACGCCGACGGCTCGGCACAGGAACCGCATCAGCGGCGTGAACGAGCGGGCGGCGTCCTCGTAGCGGTCGAGGAAACCCTCCGTCGTCGCCTCCTTCTGCGTGAAGCCGGTGGATGGCGGCGAAGTCCTTGCGCCTGAGGTCGTCGGCGTGCGGGTGGTCCTTGTCGAAGGCCGGCGGGACGCGCTTGAGCGACTCCCCCTGCCCGAGCTCGATGCCGCGCTTGGCCTCGCTCCACGCGTCGGGGTCCTCGGCGATCCGGCGGCGGATCGCGTGGGCGGTCTTCGGGTCGGCGTGCCAGATGCCGCCGCCGGCGAACACGTTGCGCGGCTCGAGGTGCAGGTAGAGCCCGGGCGAGTACATCTCCTTCGACCGCTCGTGGCGGAAGTAGATGCCGGCCGTGGTCTTGTACGGCGACTTGTCCTTGGCGAAGCGGGTGTCGCGGTAGATGCGGAAGAGCGAGCCGCCCTGCCGGCGGGCGTCGGCCACCAGGTGCGCGCTGATGTCCGGCAGCCGCAGCCCGAAGTCCTCGATGAACGCCAGCGCGGGCTCGAGCAGATCGTTCTCGTAGCGGTGCTTGTTGGCCTGGAACCAGTCGCGGTCGTTGTTGGCCTTCAGCTCGCGCAGGAAGGCGAACAGCTCCGGCCCGAACTCGCGGTCGTCGGACATCCCCCACTCTCTACCATGTAGCCGCTCCGGCGCCGTGGCGGAGTGGCTACGCAGCGGCCTGCAAAGCCGTGTACACCGGTTCGATTCCGGTCGGCGCCTCTCAGGGCGAACCTCACTGCTGCTCCAGCGCGCCCACACGCTGGTCGAGCTGCTCGACCGCGTCGCCGAGCTGCTCGACCGCGTCGCCGAGCTGCTGGACGTCACGCTGGAGGTCCTCGACCTGCGCGCTCGTTCCGCCGCCCTCCTCGACGCGATCCTCGACCGCGCCGACGCGCTCGTCGAGCGACTCGACGGTCTCGGAGAGCTGCGAGAGCGCGTCACGCGACGGCGCCCGGTCGATGTCCTGCTCGAGCTCCTCGACGCGCTCTTCCAGGTTGCGCACCTGTTGCGCGCTCGCCGCGCGCCTGGCATCGTCCTCCTCCTCCTGCGTGAGCAGCGCCCACAGCGCGACCCCGAGCGCCGCGACGGCGACGATGCCGAGCAGGACCACGGCGGTGCGCAGCGAGTTGAGCCGGTCGACGATCTCTTCGCGCCAGACAATGTCGTCGTCGGGCTCGACGGCGACCTCACGCTCATGGACCCGCGGCGGCGGTGCGGGGGGACCGTGGGTGGGCGGTAGGCGGCGGGTCGGCTCGTCCGGGTCTCGTGGCGACGACACGCTGTCGTCGTACCCGGCGGCCGGGGATGATGATCCAGCTCGCCCTACGCGACGGCAGTCCACTCCGGCTTGCGGGCGACCACCATGACGTAGCCGACGTCGAGGACGAGGTGGCCGTCTTCACGCCGCGCGAACGGCTCGACGAGCTCCATCACCCGCTCTCGCACGCCTTCGCCTCGCGCCGCGGCGCCGGCGAGCGGCCCCGGCGGCGTGGCGAGCTCGTCCCAGAGCTCGTCGGCGCTCTCGAACCGCCAGCGCAGCGACAGGTCGCGCGCCTCGAAGCCGGCGAACCGGCTGAAGGCGAGCTGGACGCCCTCGTAGCGGCCCCACCACTCGGGGCGAGCGTCGCCGGGACCGCGGCCTTCGACCTCCGCGGCGAGCCGCAAGACGCGGCCCATCAGGCCCGCCGACGCCCAGGCCGTGACCACCGCCACCCCTCCGGGACGCAGGACACGGTCGAGCTCGTCGACCACGCGGCGGGTGTCGCGCGCGTGGATGATGCCGAAGTTCGACGCCACGCAGTCGAAGCCGGCGTCCTCGAGCGGCAGCGCCTCGGCGTCGCCGACGCGCCAGTCGACCGCCAGCCCGGCGGCCTCCGAACGCGCGAGCCCGGAAGCGACGAGCCGCGGCGCCAGGTCGACGGCGACCACCTCAAGACCCGCGCGGGCCGCCGCCAGGGCGACGTTGCCGTCGCCCGCGGCGAGGTCGAGCAGCCGCCGGCCCGGCCCGGCCGCGGCCTCTCGCACGATCAGCTCGGCCGCGGGCTCGAGCCGCCGGCCGAAGACCCGGTAGTCGCCTGCCTCCCACGCCGCCGCAGGCGGGGGGCGGCCGGGCGCCCGGGACGCGTCGAGACGCGCCCGGGCGGCCGCCGGCAGCCCGAAGAGCAACGCGCGGCGGGAGACCGCGCCGGTCATCACACGCCGGGACCGTTGCCGAAGTTGCCGGTGTTCGGGCCGAACCGCTTCTCGAACGGCCCGTAGATGGCGTACGTCACCGCACGCTGCTGCGGCGAGCCCTCCGGCGGCTCGCCAGCGGCGAGCCGCTCACCCTGCTGATTGACGTAGAGCGTCTGACCGTCGGGGTCGAAGCACGCACCGCAGAACTCGGTCTCGTTCGTGATCGTCTGGGCGAAGTCGTAGATCTCGCCGTCCCGCGTCACGCCCCGGATGAACTGCGTGCCCGGGCTGTCCTCACACAGGAAGATGTCGTGCGTCTGCGGCACGATCGTGACGTTGTCCGGGTTCTCGAGGACGGCCGCCGACGGCGACTGGAAGATCAGCGTGACGGTCTCGCGGCCGGGGTCGTACTCCCACACCTGCCCGAGGTTGTTCGGCCCACCCTCGGTGCAGTCGAAGTAGACCTTGCCCGAGCCGACCCACATGCCCTCCTCGCGGTCGAAGACCGCGGCGCCCTTGTCCTGCGCCTGGATGCGGGTCGGCGTGAAGCCGGGGACGCGGTCACGGCGGTTGTTGGTGTCGTCGTCGTGGTCGGGGACGTCCACCGTGACCCATTCGACCTCGAACGGAACGCCGACGGGTCGTGCGTCCATGTTCGCGGCGAACTCGCTTCGCAGCTTCAGCGCCTGGAGGACGCCCGTGCTCTCGGCCAGGTTGCCGGACTGCCCGATCCTCTGGTCCGGCACGTACCGGTAGAACGCGGCGCCGATCCGGCCGCGCACGGGATCCGTCTCGATCCGGCGATCCTCGGTCAGGTAGAGGATGCCGCCGACGTAGGCGACGGCTTCGTGCTCGAAGCGTCCCGCCTGGGGCACCGGCACGGCCGCCACCGGGCCGTCCGCCATCGCGTCGACCTCGAAGACATAGCCGTGCTTCTTGCCGGTCGCCGAGCGGTTGACGACCTCCTCGCACGTCACCCACTTCTTGAACATCAGCTCCCCGCCGGCGCAGTTCGTGTCCGTGCTGCCGATGATGTTGAAGCTGTCCACCAGCCGATAGGTGTACGTGCCCGGCCCGGTCCGCTCGCGCTCCACGACGAGCTTCGTGCAGCCGCCGTTGTACGTCGGGTCCTGGTCGTAGCGGAGCTCAGGTGGCACGACGACCGGGATCTCCCCCGCGCGTCGCCGGTTCTCGTGGTTGCGGATGAGGACGACGCGGTCGCCGTTCCCGCGCTGGTTGCCGCTCGTGTCGGGGAAGGCGCCCATGCCGTCGAAGATCCCCGGCGTCAGGGTGCCGTCCCGCTGGGGGAGGCCCTGCCGGGAGATGATCTGGTAGTTGAACTCCGCCGGCAGCGCGAGGTCGCCCTTCGGCACGAGCGGCCCGTAGCCCGTCGAGCTCGGCGGCGGAGCGGCTGCGGCGGTGCGCGCCGTCAGCGCGCCCAGCGGCCCTGCTGCCGCCAGCGCTCCGCCGGTGATCGCGCTCCTCTTGAGGAACGTGCGTCGAACCATGGACATGCGATGGCCTCCCTCCGCCGGGCACTCGCTGATCTCCCCCCGGCTGATCGCTGTTCGTGACCGTACATCACCGCGGCGAAACCGCGCGCGTCGGCCGCGCGTAGCGGATCGGACAACGCTCTTCTAGATCCAGCCCTGCCGGCGGAAGTGCGCCAGCGTCTGCTCGACGCCCGTGGTGAACGGCGTCGGGCTCCACCCGAGCTCGGCCCGCGCTCGCGCTCCCGAGGGGCGGGAGCCGCGCTCGAGGAAGCGCAGCACGCTGCGGGGGATCATCGGCGGGCGGCCGGTGACCCGCGCCACCCGCTCGCCCACCACGGAGACGCCGCGGGCGACCGGCAAAGGCATGACCGGCGGCACCTTCGCGCGCGGCTCCGCCGCGGCCACCGCTCGCGCGATGTCCGTCAGGGACTGGAACGACTCCGCGAGCAGGAAGCGGGCGCCGACCGGAGCCTGGGCCGCCGCGCGCACGTGACCGTCGGCCACGTCCTCGCTGTAGGCGACCGCCATGCCCCCCGGCAGCACCGCCGGCGTCTTGCGCTTTGCCAGCTGCATCAAGAGATCGTTCAAGCCCTTCACGAGGAAGGGCGCCGGGCCGTACACCCCCGCGGGGTGCAGGAACACGGCGGGGAGGCCGCGGTCCAGGGCCGCGGTGACGATCCGGTCGGCCTCCTGCTTGGAGCGCTGGTAGGGCGTCTCGCCGGAGCTCGGGTTGAGGGCGGACTCGTCGAACGTGGCGCCGGGCGCCTGCACCAGCACGTCGTCGGTGCTGGTGTAGACGAACCGCTCGACGCCCGCCGCGAGCGCCGCCTCGACGACGTTGCGCGTCCCTTCCACGTTCACGCGCGCGAACTCGCCGACGTCCTTGCGCCACTGCTCCGGTATGCCCGCAGCGTGGTAGACCGTGGCGGAGCCGTCGACCGCCTCGCGCAGCGACGCCGCGTCGGTCACGTCGCCGAACACCGGCTGCACGCCCTCGGGCAGCACCCGCGCGCGCTCGGGCGAGCGGACCAGCGCCCGCACCTCGACCCCGTCCGAGGCGAGCTGTCGCGCGATCGCGTTGCCGACCTGACCCGTGGCCCCTGTGATGAGGACGGTCACGTCGGCCAGAACCGCCGCGCAAGCGGGAGGAACACCCTCCGCGGCGTGTACCGGCCCGACACCGCGTTGACCTTGTTGAAGGCACCGGGGACGACCGACCGCCGACCCCGCTCGAGAGCGTCGATCGCCTCGCGCGCCACGCGCTCGGGCTCCACGTAGAGCCTGTCGGGCAGGCCCTCGATGATCCCTTCGAAGTCGGTCTTGACCGGCCCCGGGCAGAGCGCGGTGGCGGTGACTCCCGTGCCGTGGAGATCGATCGTCAGGGCCTCCGTGAAGGTCAGCACGAACGCCTTCGACGCGCTGTAGGTCGCCTGCTGCGGCACGGGCATGAACCCGGATACCGACGCGACGTTGAGGACGCCGCCGGTGCCGCGCTCCACCATCCCCGGAACGAACGCGCCGCACAGCGCGACCATCGCCTCGACGTTGAGCCGGATGAGCTGGATCTCCTTGGCGATCGGCAGCTCGTGGAAGGGCCCGCTGGTCCCCATCCCCGCGTCGTTGACCAGCAGGTCCACGACCAGGCCGCGCGAGGCGACCTCGGCCGGGATCTTGTCGCGGTCGGCCGCGTCGGTGAGGTCCGCGGCGATCCACTCGACGCGGACGCCGTGCTTGCCCCCGACCTCGGCCGCCATGTCGCGCAGGCGGTCGGCGCGGCGGGCCACGAGCGTCAGCCCGTGGCCCCGGCTGGCGAGCTCGTTCGCGAGCGCGACGCCGATGCCCGACGACGCGCCGGTGACCAGCGCGGTGGTCTCATCCCCCTGCGATGTCATTCGCGCCACGCTCGCACGCCAGAGAAGGAGAGTCAAGGCCGGCCGGCCGCAACGAGAGAGCCCCGCCGTAGCGGGGCTCTCGTCGTCCTGCGGGTGGGTCTAGCGCGTCTTCGTCCGGACCGTCTTGCCGACCGGCACGACGACCCTGACGTTGGCCTTCCCGCGCGTGAACCGGACGATCACGCGGTCGGAGCGGCGGCCGCCCTTGATGACGGCGCGGAGCGTCTTCCGGCCGCGCGCCTTGGCGGTCTTCTTCGACCCGGCGACCCGGAAGGAGGCCTTCGAGGCCGTCGCCTTCGCGCCGCTGTCGAGCACCCGGAGCACGCACGTGATCTCGCGCTTGGAGCCGAGCTCGCACGTGATGCGCAGGTCCGGGAAGGTGCCAGGGGGACCGACCGGGCCCTGCGGACCCACCGGGCCGACCGGACCGACCGGACCGATCGGACCGACCGGACCCTGCGGACCGACGGATGCGGACCGGCCGCGGCCGTCCCCACGGTCACCGACTCGGACGTCGAGTCCGCGTCGCCGGCGCTGTTGGTCGCCGTCACGCGGCACGCCACGTCACGGCCCACGTCGGCGGCGACCAGGTCGTACGTCGCCGCCGCGGCGCCGCCGATGACGGCGCCCTCGCGCAGCCACTCGTACGAGAGCTGCACGCCGTTGCCGGTGAACCCGGACGGCACGCACGTCACCTTCTGGCCGAGCACGGGCATGCCCGCGATCGTCGTGACGCCGGTCGGGAGCGGCGACTCCTCGAGCGCGTTCTTCGCGCCGACCGTGATCGTCCGCGTCGACGCGGTCACGTTGCCGGCCTCGTCCTCGACCTCGACCGCGAGGGTCTTGGTCTGGCCGATGTCGGCCGCCGTCGGGTACCAGCGCATCTGGAACGGGAAGGAGACCTTCCGCTGCACCAGCTGGCCGCCGACGCTGAGGCGCACCTCGCGGAGGTCGCCGCGCTCGTCGACCGCCTCGACCTCGATCTCGACCGGGTCGGCGGCGTTCACCGTCGCGCCCTCGTCGGGCCGCAGCCACGACACCGTGGGCGCCGCCCCGTCGGCCGACACCGGCAGCAGGTGGGCCATCATGCGCCGCACCAGCTCGTCCCGGGCCGTCGTGTCGGTGACCTGCTCGAGGCCGAAGCCCAGCGAGACGGAGTCGCGCGTCGAGATGATCGCGCCGCCGTTGGCGGTCGTCTGGCCGGCGTAGTCGGCCTCGACCCGCTCCTGGCGGAACGGCCGCTGCGCGGTCACGCTCGAGATCGAGCGCAGGCGCGTCGGCGACTTCAGCCGCGGCTCGGCCACGCCCGCCGTGGTCTGGGTCGGCTCGGCGGTGTCGCCGCTACCGGCCGACGTGTCGAGCGTGATCGGCTGCATCCCGTCGAGCAGGCCACCCGTCGACGGCGTCACCGCTGCCGCGTTGTAGGTGGTCGTGCCGGGACCGCCCTGACGCGCGGCCACGCCCAGCCACCACTGGCCCCAGTCGTTGGAGATGTCCAGCTCGCGGAAGAACGCGGTGTGCGGGCGGTCGTCGTCGCCGGCCTGGTCGGCCGGGTAGTCGAAGCCGTACACCGGCTCCTGCCACCACGTGTAGCCGGAGTAGGTGTTCAGGGTCGTGCTCGTGCTGGTCTGCTGCACCCAGCCGTTGCGCCCCGAGAAGACGACCTTGCCGCCCTCGTTCATGTAGTTGCGCAGCATCTGGGCGTTGCGGACGCCGGTCGTCGTGAGGTGCTGCGACCCCGTCAGGCCGTACGTGCCCGTCCCCGACGCCGTGTTGCCGCGGCGGTAGTTCGTGTCGGTGACGCCCTCGCCGGCCGCCTGCGGGAGCAGGTCGTCGCCGGTGTAGTAGAGGACGGCGTCGAAGTGCGACAGCACGCCGAGGTCCGACAGCTGCTTCGGGCCCGCCGCGCCGCCCGGGCCGGCCGGCGGCTTGTCGACGTCGTACGTCTCGACCGCGTAGCCGTTGGCCTGGAGCGCCGCGACGTGCTCGTCGAGGTACCGCGGGTCCGTCGCGTACGGCGTCTTGTTCGGCGACAGGCCGGTGTAGTCCTCGGCCGCCACCACGAGCACCCGCTTGGCGTCGCCCGCCGGCCGCGTGGAGACCACGCGGTAGGAGAAGCGCTGCTGCTGGGAGCCCGCGATCACGCGGACGCTGACCGTGTCGCCGGCGACCAGCGGCCGCGGCGTCTGGGCCGTGCCGGGCTGCGCGAAGTCCGCCGGGATCTGCGCGCGGACGCGCTGGTAGTACTTGCCGCGGAGGTCGCCGAAGCGCTCACCGCCGCGCCACGGCTGCGCCGGGAGCGTCAGCGTGCGCGAGTTGCCGCCCGGGCCGGTGGACACCGAGACCACGAAGTCGACCGGGCCGAGGATCCGGCGCGCGGTCGCCTCGAGCGCCTGCGACGCCCCGTAGGACACACTGAACCGGTTCGGCTCGATGTCCGGCGAGCCCTTGACCTGGTACTGCGTCTCGTCGGCGGTCGCGTTGCGCGGGCGGTCGGGACGGTCGCGGTCGAGCGTCGTCACCGCCACGTTGCGCGCGAAGTCGAGGTTCTTCTGGAAGACCGCCTCGACCTTGCCCTCGTCGTCGGGGAACGTGAAGCCCGAGCCGCCGGAGCAGAACGTGCCGCCGGCCGCCGTCTCGCACTCGTCGAGCTCCGGCGTCCACGACATCGCGCCGTACTTGTTGTACGCGTGGTCGGTGGTCTCGCCGTTGGTGATGTAGAGGTCCGAGGACCGCTGCGAGATGTACGGGTCGACCGCCGCGTCGCCGTCCGTGCCGGTCAGCGCCTTGAACCACGGGTCGTCGTCGGCGTAGACGTCGGTGATGTAGCCGAACGGGTACAGCAGCAGCTGCGCGGCCGAGTGGTAGTTGATGACCGCCTCGGGCGTGATCCTGCGCAGCAGCCGGTCGTACGCCAGGTTCTCCGTCTCGGAGTGCGGCGCCGGACCGCGGTAGGTCTGGCCCGAGCGCGAGTTGGTCGCGCCCTCCTCGTCGAGGTTCCAGGCCGTCGGGTAGTTGCGGTTCGGGTCGACGCCGTCCTGCCCGTCGCCGTAGATCCCGTTGCCGTCGTTGTCGCGGACGGTCTTGCGCCACAGCCGGTTCGTCGGCTTGCGCAGCGTCACGTCCGGCTGCGCGTTGTTCGGGGCGCGGGTGACGCCGTCGGCGGTCTTGTAGACGTACGTGCCGCGGAGCGGGTCGGCCGGGTCGGTGACCAGCGTGGCGCCGCACATCTCGTTGCCCGGGGCGCGGAAGCCGGTGCCGCACGTGAAGGTGTAGTCGTAGCCGTCCGGGTTCTGGATCGGCAGGAACCAGAGCTCGGTGCGGCTGAGCAGCTCGGCGATCTGCGGGTCGTCGGCGTGCTCGAGCCACCAGGCCGGCATCCGGCGCCCGACCTCCGCCGCGATCCACTCACGGGCGTGGTTGACGGCCGAGAAGAGCATCGCCGGGCGGCTGCCGTCGGCGACGTTGCGGGCGCTCTTCGTCACCTTGAGGGCGACGATGTCCTGCCCCTGGCCGGTCTGGCCGATGACCACGAGCTTGGCCATGCCGCGGTTGGCGGCGGCCAGCTGGATCATCTCGTCCTTGATGCCGCCGGGCTCCGAGTAGGAGCGGAAGACGTCGTAGAACGGGTTCGGCGAGTCGCCGCCCGTCTCCGGCTTGGCGTTCGCGGCGGCCGAGCTGCTGTCCTCGGCGGCGGCGAGCCGCTGGGCGACCTGCGTCTCGCTGACGTGCGGGCCCGGCGTCACCTCCTCGAGCACCAGCCCCTTGGCGCGCGCCTGCGCCGCCTGCGCGTCGATGAGATCGACGAAGATCGTCTGCGCGCCGTCTGACGACGCCTGGTAGCCGGTGTGGCCGATGTCCACGCCCAGCTGGCCGAGCACGCCGACGTCCTGCGCGTCGACCGTCGCTCGGTACATCTTGATGCTGTCCGCCGCCATGGCCGCAGGCGCACCCAGCGCAAGCGACAGCAGGACGACGGGCACGGCCGCGAGACCGCGTCGTCGCATGAGGACCCCCCTCTTCGATGCCTACCCCTACTTCGAGGCGCCAGGGTAGGGAACGATCAAGGATTCGTCCAGTCCCCCGACTTTTTCGTGCGCCGGTCGACAAGCGCGGCTCCGCCCGGCACCATGGGCTGTGTGGAGGTCATCGCCGCCGCCACGATCTGGAGCATGTTCGCGTGCTTCCTGCTCTTCCCGCGTCTGGGACTGCCCGCCGCTCCTGCACCGGACCGCGATGGGGCTGCTGGTCGCCGAGGTGGTCGCGCTCGGCTTCTGGAGCTACGGCACCCCGGGCGCCCCGGCGGCCGAGGCCGGCCGCTCGGCCGCGGCGATCGACGTCCCGCTGCTCGCCCTCGCGCTGGTCCTGCTCGCCGTCGCCCACGGCGTGCGCGCCTGGCGGCGCGAGTCCGTGATCTACTTCCGCCGCGATGAGGATCCTCGTCACCGGCTCGCGGGGGAAGGTGGGGTCGGCGACGGTGACCGCGCTGGACGAGGCGGGGCACCAGGTGACGGCGGTCGACCTCGGGCCGGCGGTCTTCGAGCGGTCGACCGGGCCCGGAGTACCGCCAGGCGGACCTCACGAACGCCGGTGACGCCTACGCGGTCGTGCGCGGGCACGACGCGGTCATCCACGCGGCGGCGATCCCCGACCCGCTCCACCACCCGCCGCACACGGTGTTCCAGAACAACCTGATGGCGACCTTCAACGCGCTCGAGGCGGCGGTGCGGTGGAGCGTGCCGCGGTTCGTGCACGTGTCGAGCGAGACGGTCCCGGGCTTCTTCTTCAACGAGCGCGAGGTGCCGCGGCCGTACGCGCCGATCGACGAGGACTACCCGCGCTGCCCCAGGACCCGTATGCGCTGGCCAAGCACTTCGGCGAGCAGCTGATGGACGCCGCCGTCCGCCGGTCGGACATCCGCTGCATCTCGATCCGGCCCTCGTGGGTGCAGTGGGAGGGCAACTACGAGCGCAACGTCGGCCCGATCGTGCGCGACCCCGACGAGCCGAGCGCGAGCTTCTGGGCCTACATCGACGTCTACGACCTCGCCGACGCGCTGAGACTGGCGGCGGAGAGCGACCTGCCCGGCCACGAGGTCTTCTACATCGCCTCGCCCGACAACGCCGCCGGGCGGCCGCTGGCCGAGATGATCCGCCGCCACCACGGCGACGAGGTCGAGCTGCGCGAGCTCGACCGCGACGACGCGGCGGGCACGTCGTCGGCGAAGGCGATGCGGATGCTCGGCTACGCGCCGACGCGCTCGTGGCGCGACTACCTGACCGAGGACGGGACGCTGCGCCCCGAGGCGCGCGGGCGGCTCGAGGCGGGCGACCGGCGTCCAGCGCGGCGCGCCGTCGGCTGAGCGCGGCCGCGGTAGGCTCAGGAGCGGCGCGGGTCCCGGCCGTACCGCGCAGAGCGCGGCGGGAGAGGATTCGACATCGATGGGGAACATGGCGTCATGGTGCGCCCGACGCATCATTCAAATGATCGTTTCGTAGCGATAAAAAGATTATGCGGGCGGCGGCTCGCGCTGCACGCGGGCGGCCTCGTAGGCGGCGTCCTCGTCGAGCGTCTCCGCGGCCAGCAGCGCCGCGGTCAGGGAGTCGAGCTGGTCGCGGTGGTCGGCCAGCAGCTTCGACACGGCGCCGTGCGCGTCGTCGACGATCCGGCGCACCTCCTCGTCGACGAGCTGCTGGGTCGCCTCGGAGGTCTGGGAGGCGCCGGGGAGCAGCATGTTCTGCGCCTCGCTGGGCAGCACGGCGATCGGGCCGATGGCGCGGCTCATCCCCCAGCGGCCGACCATCTGGCGCGCGATGGCGGTGAGCTGCTGGATGTCCGACTCCGCGCCGGCGCTGATCGAGTCGTAGACCAGCTCCTCGGCGACGCGGCCGCCGAGCGCGACCTTGATGCGCGTGATCAGGTGCTCCTCGTCGTAGTTCGTGCGCTCGACGTCGGGGGCCGAGATCGTCACGCCGAGCGACATCGTGCGCGGGATGATCGAGACCTTGCGGACCGGGTCGGCGCCCGGCGTGAGCATGCCGACGAGCGCGTGGCCGGACTCGTGGTAGGCGGTGCGGCGCTTGTCCTCCTCGGACAGCACGAGCCCGCGCGGCGCGCCGAGCACGATCTTCTCGAGCGAGTCCGTGAAATCCGACTCCGTGACGCGCTCGTGGCCGCGGCGGGCCGCGAGCAGCGCCGCCTCGTTGCTGAGGTTGGCGAGATCGGCGCCGACCATGCCGGGCGTGGTGCTGGCGAGGCGGTCGAGATCGACGTCGTCGGCCAGCGGTAGCGACCGCGTGTGGACCTCGAGGATCATGCGGCGGCCGTCCTTGTCCGGCGCCGGCACGGTGACGCGGCGGTCGAAGCGGCCGGGCCGCAGCAGCGCCGCGTCGAGCACCTCGGGCCGGTTCGTGGCGGCGACCACGATGACCGCGGCGCTCGACTCGAAGCCGTCCATCTCCGTGAGGATCTGGTTGAGCGTCTGCTCGCGCTCGTCGTTGCCGCCGAAGCCGGCCTGGCCGGAGGAGCGCGAGCGCCCGATGGCGTCGAGCTCGTCGATGAAGATGATCGCCGGCTGGGACTCCTTGGCCTGCTTGAAGAGGTCGCGCACACGGCTGGCGCCGATGCCGACGATCGCCTCCACGAACTCGCTGGCGGAGACGCTGAAGAACGGCACGCCCGCCTCCCCCGCCACGGCCCGGGCGAGCAGCGTCTTGCCGGTGCCGGGGCGGCCGGCGAGCAGCACGCCGCGCGGGATGCGGCCGCCGAGCTTGCGGTAGCGGTCCGGGTTCTTGAGGAAGTCGACGACCTCGGTGAGCTCCTGCTTGGACTCGTCGATGCCCGCGACGTCCTTGAACGTGACCTTGGTCTGCTCACCCTCGATGCGGCGGGCGCGCGAGCGGCCGAAGGCGCCGAGCGCGCTCATCTGCCCGCCCGCGGCACGGCGGGAGAGCCACACGAAGAGGCCGACGAGCAGGATCACCGGCCCGAAGCCGAGGAGCAGGTTCCACAGGAAGCCGCGACCCTGGTTGATCGGCTCGGCCTCCACCGTCACCTCGTTGTCGGCGAGCAGCGCGGAGAGCTCGTCGGTGTCCGCGAACGTCGGGATCTCGGTCTCGAAGTTCTTGGCCGGCTCGGCCTCGGCGTCGGTCGAGGGCTTGAACTCCTTCTTGAACTCGCCGCTCACCGACTCGCCGGTGGTCGAGATCTTGGTGACGTTGTCGGCCTCGACCTGCTCGACGAAGTCGGGCTGGTACGGGATCGTCACCGACCGCTCGCGGCCGGGGGCGAAGATCGCGACGCTCAGGTAGTTGAGGATGAGCAGCACGACCACCAGGACCCAGAAGCGGGTCCCGACGGTGCGCCAGAAGCTCCTCGGCCGGTCGGAGTCGCCCTCGCGCTGGGGCGGCATCCGGGGGCGACGTTCGTGCGGTGCCTCGGGCATCGCCCCCGATTGTGCCAGTTAGCTACAGCCAGCCCGGGACCACGAAGATCAGCCAGGCGACCGGCGGGGCGATGAGGACCATGCTCATCCCCCACTGCATCAACCGCTTGAACACGTAGTCGCGCTTCTCCTCGGGCGTGTTGGCCACCGTCAGCGCGCCGCTCGTGGAGAACGGGCTCGAGTCGACCACCGAGGAGGAGATCGACAGGGCGATGATGAGCGCGACGGCCCCGATCGCCCCCGTCTCCAGGAACGGCACCGCGAGCGGGATGAGCGCGCCGAGGATGCCGGTCGTCGACGCGAAGGCCGACACCGCGCCGCCCACGTAGCAGATCAGCAACGCCGCGAACAACGGTGCGCCGATGGCGGCGACCTGCTCGCCCAGCCAGTCGATCGAGCCCAGCGTCTCGAGCAGGCTGACGTACATCACGATGCCGCAGATCAGCAGCACGGTCGGCCACGCCACCCGGCCGACGGCCTCCTTCGTCGCCTGGGGCATGAACAGGCCCAGCACCAGGGCGATCGACAGCGCGACGAAGCCGACGTCGACGTCGAACGCCAGCGCCACGACGATCAGCGTGGCGATGCCGATCAGGGTGAGGATCTTGTCGCGGTCGAGCTCGGGCACCTCGCCCACGCCGGCCGTCGCCGCCGACCCGCCTGCCATCGGCCGCTGGCCGGTCGCCGCCGCCTCCTCCTGCTTGCGGCGCTCGAAGCGCCCCGCCGACTCTCCCGGCTCCACGCGCCGGGTCAGCAGCTTGCGGCCGCCGAAGAGGAAGAAGACGACGATGCTGAGCACGAGGTTGAACACGAACGAGGAGACGAACAGCAGCATCGCGTTCTCGGCCAGGTCCTCGCGCTCCACGACGCCGTTGACGATGCTGCCGAACACGCTGATCGGCGAGAACCCGCCGGCCGTCGCGCCGTTGATGACCATCAGCCCCATGAGCACGGGGTTGATGCCGTAGGTGAGGGCGAAGCCGATCGCGATCGGCACCACGATCG
The DNA here is from genome assembly GCA_963844405.1 of uncultured Solirubrobacteraceae bacterium. Taxonomy (GTDB): domain Bacteria; phylum Actinomycetota; class Thermoleophilia; order Solirubrobacterales; family Solirubrobacteraceae; genus DASSUW01. Next base: position 649,890 of record CAWJNZ010000004.1, read on the forward strand.
CCACCGCGCCCGGGACGACGGCACCCGAGGCCGTCAGCACGGCGGTGACGAGGAAGAACACCCACGGGATCGCCGCCACCCGCCCGCCGACGGCGCGGACCGAGGCGTGGACGAGCCAGTTCACGGTGCCGTTCGCCGACGCGATCCCGAACAGGTACGTGACGCCGACGAGGATGATGAACAGGTCGCCCGGGAAGCCGAGGAAGAGGTCGTCCTCGGACACCCCCATGGCCGTTCCGACCACGAAGGCGGCGACGATCCCCAGCACGCCCATGTTGACGGGCATCGTCGTCCCGATCAGGAAGATCAGGATGAGGACGAGTAGTGAGATGAGCTCGTTGGACATGGCTTACAGCGCCTCCCTGACTATCTGAACCGGGTGGCGCGCCTCCCGCCCCACCCCGTGAGCGATCTGCTGGCGGCACGAGACCCCGGTCGCGGCGACCAGGGTTCCCGCGTCCTCCCTCCGCACAGCAGGGAACAACCTGAGCTCGCCGATCTGCATCGACAGCTCGTAGTGCTCGGCCTCGAAGCCGAACGAGCCGGCCATCCCGCAGCAGCCGGCGTCCAGCTCGACCACCTCGGCGCCCGGGATCCGCCTCAGCAGCTCGACCGTGGCACGCGTCCCGGCGAGCGCCTTCTGGTGGCAGTGGCCGTGGAAGACGATCCGCGCGCCCGCCACGCGGGAGCCCGGGTCGAGCTTCAGCGAGCCGTCGTCGATCGCCTCCACCAGCAGCTCCTCGACGAGCTTCGCCTGGCTCGCCACCGCCTCTGCGCGCCGGTTGCCCGGCTGGAGCTGGAGGTGCTCCTCGCGCAGCGTGAGCAGGCACGACGGCTCGCAGCCGACGATCGGCACCCCGCGCTCGGCGTACGGCGCCAGCCGCTCGGTCATGTCGGCGGCCATCCCGCGGGCGCGGTCGAGCAGGCCCTTGGAGATCGACGACCGCCCGCAGCAGCCGCCGCTCTCCAGCCGCACCGACCAGCCGGCCGCCTCCAGCAGCTCGATCGCCGCGCGGCCGATCGCCGGCTCGGTGAAGGTGGTGAACGAGTCGGCGAGGAAGACGAGCTCGCGTCCGGTCCGCGGCTTGCGGCGCCCGTCCCAGCGGATGAGCGTGTCGCGCTGGAAGCGCGGCAGCGGCCGGCGACGGTCGATCCCCGCCACGCGCTCGAGCAGCCGGCGCGGGGCGAGGTTGGAGAGCGGCGCGGTCGCCGAGCCGACCCGGTTGAGCGTCCGGATCGCGCCGAACAGCCGCGAGCGCAGCGGCACGCCGTGGGCGTCCTGGTAGTGGCTGAGGAACTCGGCCTTCAGCGAGGCCATGTCGACGCTCAGCGGGCACTCGCTCTTGCAGGCCTTGCACTCGAGGCAGAGGTCGAGGATCTCGTGCAGCCGCTCGTCGCCCATCGCGGCGCGCGGGTCGGGCGACGACAGCGCCTTGACCAGCGCGTTGGCGCGCCCGCGCGTGGCGTGCTCCTCCTCGCGCGTGGCCATGTAGGACGGGCACATGACGCCGATGCCGGTCTTGCGGCAGGCGCCGATGCGCTGGCAGCGGTCGGCGGCCGCGCGCATGCCGCCGGGGAAGTGCAGCCGCGTCTCGAGCGGGCCGGGCGGCGGCAGCGCCGGGTCGCGCAGGTCCTCCGTCATCGGCGCCGCGTCGACCATCACGCCCGGGTTGAGGCGGTTGTGCGGGTCGAACAGCGCCTTGACCTTGCGGAACGCCTCGTAGAGGTCGTCGCCGAAGACGCGGCGGTTGAACTCGCTGCGCGCGCGGCCGTCGCCGTGCTCGGACGAGTTGACGCCGTCGAACGCGACCACGAGGTCGAGGATCTCCTCGGCGACCGAGCGCATCGTCTCGATCTCGCCCGGCTTCGTGAGGTCGACGAACGGGCGGATGTGCAGGCAGCCGACCGAGGCGTGCCCGTACCAGCCGGCGGTCAGCCCGTAGCGGTCGAGCACCTCCCGGAAGGCCGCGACGTACTCGCTCTGGCGCTCGGGCGCCACCGCGGTGTCCTCGACGAAGGCGAGCGGGCGGCGGGCGCCCTCGCTGGCCGCCATCAGCAGCCCGAGGCCGGCCTTGCGGACCTTGGTCAGCGCCTCCTGCTCGGCCGCCGTCTCGGCGACGATCGTGTGGTAGGCGTCCCACTCGAGGCGGTCGAGCCGGGCGCGCGCCTCGTCCGGCGTGTCGGCGAAGACAGTCACGAACAGCAGCGCGCCGGGATCGCCCTCGATCGTCTCCGACAGCGCGCGGTACTCGTGCTTGGAGCGCGACAGCCCGAGGATCGTGCGGTCGATCATCTCCACCGCCGCGGGGTCGAGCGCCAGCGCGGCGTCGGTCGCGGCGATCGCGTCGGCCACCGATTCGAAGTGGCCGACCGCGAACATGCGCGCCTTGGGCAGCGGCACGAGCCCGACCTCGGCCTCGGTGATGGCGACGAGCGTGCCCTCGGAGCCGGTGACGAGCTTGGCGAGGTCGAACTCGCGGGCCAGGTAGTCGAGCCGGTAGCCGCCCGCCTGGCGCCAGTGCTTCGGGTAGTCGCTGGCGATCGCGTCGGCGTGGTCGCGGAGGATGTCGCGCAGCTCGTCCTGGAACGGGCCCGTCTCGAGCCCGAGCCTGGCCTGCCTGCCGTCGGCCAGCACGACCTCGAGGCCGTGCACGTGGTCGACCGTCGTGCCGTAGACGATCGAGTGGCTGCCCGACGAGTTATTGCCGATCATCCCGCCGATCGTGGCCCGGTTGGAGGTCGAGGTGTCGGGGCCGAAGCCGAAGCCGAGCCGCTGGGCGGCGCGGTTGAGGTCCTCCTGCACGACGCCGGGCCCGACGCGCACCCGCCGCGCGTCGGTGTCGATCTCGCCGATCGCGTCCATGTGGCGCGAGGTGTCGAGCACCACCCCCTGGCCGATCGTCTGCCCGGCGAGGCTCGTGCCGCCGCCGCGGGTGACCACCGGAACGTCGAAGCGGCCGGCGATCGCGATCGCCGCGGCCACCTCGTCGGCGGCGCGCGGGCAGGCGACGACGAGCGGCTCGCGCGCGTACATGCTGGCGTCCGAGGCGTACAGGTGGCGCGTGTAGGCGTCGTCGCGGACGTCGCCCAGCTCCCGGCGCAGCGCGGCGGCGAGCGGCTTCCCGACGTCGGCGCGCCGGTCCGATGCCTCCCGGATCTGGATGGCCACGAGTAACTCCCCCAGGACGCTGTTACCACGATGCGCCTACTCTGAGGCCTGTGGGACGGCATTTCCTTCAGATTCCCGGCCCGACCAACGTCCCGGACCGCGTCCTGCGCGCGATCGACGCGCCGACCATCGACCACCGCGGGCCCGAGTTCGCGAAGCTCGGTCTCGAGGTCCTGGAAGGCATGCAGGAGGTCCTCCGGACGGCCGGCCCGGTGGTCATCTACCCCGCTTCCGGCACCGGCGCGTGGGAGGCGGCGCTCGTCAACACGCTCTCCCCCGGTCAGCGGGTGCTGGCCTTCGAGACCGGCCACTTCGCGACGCTGTGGCGCGCGATGGCCGAGCGGCTCGGGCTCGAGGTCGACTGGGTGGAGGGCGACTGGCGCCACGGCGTCGACCCCGGCACGGTGGCCGCGGTGCTGCGGCAGGACCCGTCGATCGCGGCCGTGATGGTCGTCCACAACGAGACGTCGACGGGCGTCACGAGCCGCGTCCCCGAGGTCCGGGAGGCGATCGACGCCGCGGGGTCCTCTGCCCTGTTCCTCGTCGACACCATCTCGTCGCTCGGCTCGATCGACTACCGGCACGACGAGTGGGGCGTCGACGTGACGGTCGGCGGCTCGCAGAAGGGCCTGATGTTGCCGCCGGGCCTGAGCTTCAACGCGCTTTCGAGCAAGGCGGTCGAGGCGTCGAAGACCGCGCGGCTTCCGCGCTCGTACTGGGACTGGGAGCCGATCCTCGAGGCCAACCGGACGGGCTACTGGCCCTACACGTCGGCCACCAACCTGCTCTACGGGCTGCGCGAGGCGATCGCCATGCTGCGCGAGGAGGGGCTCGAGAACGTCTTCGCGCGGCACCGGCGGCACGCGGCGGCGACGCGCGCCGCGGTCGAGGCGTGGGGGCTCGAGGTGCTGTGCGCCGACGAGCGGGAGCACTCGGCGTCCCTGACGGCGGTGATGACGCCGGAGGCCGACGCCGTCCGCAAGGTCATCCTCGAGCGCTTCGACATGTCGCTCGGCGCGGGGCTCGGCAAGCTCGCCGGGCGGGTGTTCCGGATCGGCCACCTCGGCGACTTCAACGACCTCATGCTCATGGGCACGCTGTCGGGCGTCGAGATGGGCCTGCGGATCGCGGGCGTGCCGGTGGCGGGCAGCGGCGTGGAGGCCGCCATGGCGCTGCTCGAGCGCGAGCCGGCCCTGGTGTGAGCGCGCTCGACGGCCTGCGGGTCCTGGAGCTCACGCAGGTGATGGCCGGGCCGTTCTGCGGCCAGGTGCTCGGCGACATGGGCGCCGACGTGATCAAGGTCGAGCCGCTGGAGGGCGACTCGACGCGCGTGTCGCTCGGCGAGGCCGCCTTCCTCGCCGTCAACCGCAACAAGCGCTCGGTGGCGCTGGACCTGAAGTCGGAGGCGCACCAGGCCGTGCTCCACCGGCTGGCGCGCGACGCCGACGTCGTGCTCGAGAACTACCGGCCCGGCGTGGCCGCGCGGCTGGGCGCCGGATGGGAGACGCTGTCCGAGCTCAACCCGCGGCTGATCTACGCCAGCGTCTCCGGCTTCGGGCAGACCGGCCCGTACGCGCAGCGGCCGGGCTACGACCTGATCGCCCAGGGGCTCGCGGGCGTGATGAGCGTGACCGGCGAGCCGGACGGCGACCCGGTCAAGTGCGGCATCCCGATCTCCGACCTGTCGGCCGGGCTGTTCTGCGCCGTGGCAATCTTGAGTGCGGTCCACGCACGCGAGCGCACCGGCCGCGGCCAGCGGATCGACACGTCGCTGTTCGAGGGCGCTTTGGCGCTGTCGATCTGGGAGACGGCCGAGCTGTGGGGCACCGGCGAGGTGCCGCAGGCGCTCGGCTCTGCGCACCGCCTGACCGCGCCCTACCAGGCGCTGCGCACGGGCGACGGGCACATCACCGTCGGCGCCAACAGCCAGAAGCTCTGGGCGAAGCTGTGCGAGGCGATCGGGCGGCCGGAGCTGGTGGGCGAGTTCCCCACCAACGACGACCGGATGGCGCGGCGGCCTGAGCTCGTGGCCGAGCTCGAGTCGGCGCTGGAGGGGCGGTCGACCGACGAGTGGGTCTCCGCCCTGATCGACGCCGGCGTCCCGTGCGGGCCGATCCACGACTACCGCCAGGTGTTCGAGGACCCGCACACGCAGGCGCGCGAGATGGAGGTGCACGTGGACGGCGTGCGCATGCTCGGCATCCCGGTGAAGATGAGCGACACGCCGGGCGTCATCCGCCGCACGGCGCCGGAGGTCGGCGCGCACACCGCCGAGGTGCTGGGCGAGGCGGGCTTCACCGACGAGGAGATCGCGCGGCTGTGAGCGTCGAGTGGGAGCGCCGCGGCCCGGCCGCGTGGGTGACCTTCAACCGCCCCGAGGCGCACAACGCGATGACCTTCGCGATGTACGAGCAGCTGTTCGAGTGCTGCGAGCGCACGGACGCTGAGGACGACGTGCGGGTACTGGTGCTGCGCGGCGCCGGCGGGAAGGCGTTCGTCGCCGGCACCGACATCCGACAGTTCCTCGACTTCTCGTCGGCCGAGGACGGGCTCGAGTACGAGCGCACGATCGACCGCATCGTCGGGCGACTGGAGCGCGTGCGGGTGCCGACGATCGCCCTGGTGGACGGCTTCGCCATGGGCAGCGGGCTGGCGCTGTCCGCGGCCTGCGACCTGCGGATCTGCTCGCCGGCGGCGGTGTTCGGGCTGCCGATCGCGCGCACGGTCGGCAACTGCCTGTCCATGGAGAACTACGCCCGCCTCGCCGCCCTGCTCGGCGAGGCGCGCGTCAAGGACATCGTGTTCACGGCGCGCCGCGTCGAGGCCTCGGAGGCGCTGGCGATCGGCTTCGCCACCGAGGTCGTCGACGACGCTGAGGCGCGCGTGGAGGAGCTCTGCGAGCTGCTGTCGTCGCACGCCGCGATGACGATGTGGGCGACCAAGGAGGCGCTGCGCCGCCTGCGGCCGGTCCCGGACGGGGACGACCTCGTCCGCGCGGTCTACGGGAGCGCGGAGTTCCGCGAGCGCGTCGAGGCGTTCCTGGAGCGCTGACCGTCCTGCCGTTGTTGTAGTTGTCGAGCTGCGTCGCCAGGCAGTTCGCCAGGCTCGTGTCGGCCGCCGTAGTCGATGTTCACGATCGTCACGCCGCTGATGCCGCTGCCCATGAACCGGTTGAGCTGCGCGCCGACGAGCTGCGCGGTCATGTTGAACAGCGGGTCGCTCGACATCTTCTTCGCCGCCGAGTCGATCGTGCTCTTGTTGAGCAGCTTCACGGCCTTCGGGCAGTCGATCGCCGGCCTGATGTTGTCCGCCGTGCTGGTCGGGTCGCCCCTCAGGACCACGTACCAGGTGGCCGCGTAGTTCGGCCACAGGGTGCCCGGGTTCTGGGCGGAGACCACGAGCCCGCCCGGCGGCATCGTCGTCTGCTTGCTGGCGATCCCGAGCGCCAGGTCGAGCAATGGACCTCGACCGTGTTGACGAAGGAGCACTGCGCGCCCGGCGCCAGGTTGTCGCACGCCGGCGGCGCGGTCAGGACGCCGAGCACGTCATCGGTGATCGAGTTGAGGTGCAGGTTCGGGCTGTCGGCCGAGCTGGGAGTCACGGCCCCGGTCGTCGTCGCGGACGCTGATCCGTCCTTCCGTGCCTTCGTCGCGGAGCTCGTGCAACGGATGTCCCTGTCCGTCGTCCTCGCGACGACGGGTGGCGAAGCCTTGCGCTCAGCGCTCGAGACGCGTCCCGTCCTGGTGGTGCTCGACGTCGGGCTGGCCGACGTCAGCGGCTTCGAGCTCTGCACTGAGCTGCGCGATCAACTCGGCCAGGAGCTGCCCATCATCCTGGTCTCGGCCCACAAGACGGACGACCTCGATCGAGCCGCCGGGATGCTCCTCGGCGCCGACGACTACTTCGTCAAGCCGCTCGACACGACCCTCTTCATGGCGCGTGTGCGCCGGCTGGTCGCGCGTGCGGCGGCCGCCGCGGAGACCGCCGACGACGCGCCGCGCCGGTTCACGCCGCGTGAGCAGGAGATCCTCGCGCTCCTCGCGGACGGGCACGAACCGCGCGGCGATCGCCAGCGCGCTGGTGATCAGCCCGAGGACCGTCGGCAGCCACATCCAGCACCTGCTGAGCAAGCTCGGCGTGCACAGCCAGGCGCAGGCCGTGGCGGCGGGCTACCGCGAAGGGCTCATCGCCCCGCCACGTCCCTGATGCGGTCGCCGGTCAGCCATCCCGCGAGCCCCGGAGCCGTGTAGGTGCGGTCCTGGTCGCAGCGGGCCTTGACGCTGGACGCCAGGTAGGCGTTGATCGGCTCGCCGTCGACCGCGTTGAGCTCGCGGTCCAGCGGTCGGAGCAGGCGATAGAACAGGTTCATGGAGTCGTGCTTGGGCCCGCAGGGGTCCGGCGCGAGCTCGATCCCGTTCCGGCGCCGGTCGTCGGCGATGCGGCCGGTGCTCAACTTGAGATTGCCGGGCTTGAGCTTCAGTCCGCACTCGCGGGCCTTGGCGGCCATCCAGACCAGCGGGATCTCCGACAGCGAGGGGTCGGTGTAGCCGCCGCCGACGTCCGAGTGCACGCCGGCGAACCAGACCTGAGCCACGTTCTGGTCGGCCGGAGGCTCCTCGACGGTGCCGTCCTCGCGCTGCTTCTTGACCCACAGGGTCGGCGCGAACGGCCGGCGCCGCTCGTCGATCGAGATCGCGTGGTAGGCGTTCTTCACCGCCTTGCTCAGCGTCGTGTCGTGGAACGACCACCGGTTCTTGAGCAGCGGCGGCTGCAGCACGCCGGCGGGGATGCCGAGGGCGCCGACCGTGTCCCACACGCCGATGAACTTGATCTCGGCGTCCGGGTGCGAGTAGTCGTCGCGGAACTTCTTCGCGGCCTGCTCGCTCGGCTTGTCCTCGGGCTTGCGGCTCCGGTACAGGTCGTACGCCTCGTCGACCCTGCCGCGGTGCTCGCGGCGCAGGATCCCGCTGTTGCGCACGAGGCCGGCGAGGCTGCGCGCGGTGAACGCGCCGCGGCTGAAGCCGAAGAAGAAGAGCTCGTCGCCGGGCTCGTACCGGTCGATCAGCCATCGGTAGCAGGTGCGCACGTTCCGCGAGAGGCCCACGCCGAACGCGCCGCCGCGGATCCGCTCCAGCCCCTTGGTGCCGACGCCCGCCTCGTAGTGGACGTTCTCCTCCGGCTCGTCGACCGCGTTGCGGAGCTTGCAGACGTTCGTCACGGCGGGGGCGTCGGCCTTGTTCCACGTGCCGTCGCAGAAGACGATCAGGCGCTTGCTCATGGCTGAGGCGACCCTACGCGATGATCGAGGCCGCCGTGTGGAGGAATCCGAGCTGGCCCTCCACCTCGCGCGGGCGGAAGCCGGTCGGCGGCCCGCCGGCGAGCTCGGCCTCGAGCGCCTCGCGGATCTCGGCGCGCGCGTCGGGCGGCGTCTCCGTCTGCTCCAGCCAGGGGCCGAGCGTGCGCTCGACGTCGCGGAACTCGACGTCGGTGCTGCCCACCAGCTGGGCCAGCGCCTCGAGCGAGAGCATTCTCGTGTGCGAGGGGTCGCGCAGCCGCTCGAGCCGGTTCTGCAAGGCGGCGACCTCGGGGTCGGGGTCGGCGATCAGGTCGCCGATCGCCAGCCGGCCGCCCATCCGCAGGCAGCGCCGCATCTCGGCGATCTGCTCGGCGGGGCGCTCGAAGTGATGGATGGCGAAGCGCGAGACCACGATGTCGAACGACCCGTCCAGGAACGGCAGCTCCGCCGCGTCGGCGCGCATGAAGACGATGTTGCGCAGGGCGGCGCGCTTGGCCTCGATGCGCCCCGCCTCCAGCATCGCATCCGTGGCGTCGACGGCGATGGCGGCGCGGACGCGCGGGGCCATCCGCCTGGCGACGTGGCCGGTGCCGGCCGCCACGTCGAGCACGAGGTCGTCGGCGCTCAGCGGGAGCCGCTCGAACAGCCAGTCCGAGTCGGTCGTGAAGAGGCGGTTGTACGTCGGATCCTCGAACGCCTCGGCCTGCTGGCTGAACGCGCGCTCGATCGCCTCCGAGTGGTCCGCCATGCCAGCGAGCGTAGCGTCAGCAGGAGAAGTCGGTGCCGGTGGTCTCGACCAAGGCCACGAAGGCGGGTACGAACATGGTCGCGCCCGCCCAGGCGAGGGCGGTGACGGCGGCGCGCGAGGGTCGTATCGCGGTCACCGCCGGGACGAGAAGCGCCGGCGGCTCCTCGCCGCCGGCCCACCACGCGATCGCCAGCGCGAGCCAGAGGCCGGTCGCGGTCAGCGTGGCCGCGCCCGGTCGGCCCTGGCGCCGGGCCGCGGACAGCCGCAGGACGACGACGAGGCAGATGCAGCCGGTGACGAAGGCGGCGGGCGCGACGCCGTCCACCCACGCCTCGCGGACGGCGTCCGTTTCTACGCAGCGAGCCTCCTCGTATGGCCGCTCGCGCTGGCCCCACTCGAGCGCGAGGATCGCGAAGGGCGCTAGCAGGATCGCCGTTACGGCCCGCATGCCGCGCGAGCTTCGGCGCGAGCGAGGTTGAAGCTCACGAGGCCGTCGGGCTCCGGGCGGGTGGCGACGGTGCAGGGGAGCGCGGGCGCGGCGTCGGCGCTCAGGCCACGCACGACGAAGGCGTCGTAGCCGCCGCGCTTGCCGACGTTCCGCTCGGCGATGCGGCGGTCGGGGTTCGAGATCGCGAAGGCCAGCAGCGCGGCGGCGCTGAGCGCGAGCGTGGCCCGTGGCAGGTGGGCGCCGCGGCGGGTCGCGCCGGCGACGAGGATGGTCGCGAAGACGCCGCCGAGCCAGAGGATCGTCGCCTGCGCGGTCAGTCGCGCGCGCGTGAAGCCGTAAGCGTCCATGTAGAGGTCGAGGCGGGTGAGGGCCGAGGCCAGCACGATGAGGGTGAGCAGGCAGAGCGCCCCGAGCAGCAGGCGGTTGGTCTGTGTCCAGCGCGCCGCGGCGGCGATCACCGCGAGCGTGAGGGCGGCGGCCACGAGCAGCTGGGCGAAGCCCTCGCGCGCGTACTCGGCGTAGGTCAGGCCGGCGGTCTTCAGCACGTAGCCGTGGCCGGCGTAGAGCGTGCTGAGCTGCAGCGCGACGAAGGCCGCGAAGAGGGCGACCAGCGTGGCGAGCGGGAGGAGCGATTCGGTGCGGCCGAGCGTGGTTCGGGGCGGCGGGAGCGGCGCGACGGGGCGCGCCCGCCCGGCGCGGAGGAGGCCGCCGCCGATCGCGGCCACGGTGAGCCACGTGGCGATGCGGCCGGCCGGGTGGTCCAGCGCCGGGACGACCTCGCCGAGCAGATGGGCGAACGCCGGATCCGCGGTCGCGAACAGCGGCACGAAGACGGCCAGCAGGCCGGCGGCCAGGCCGGCCCCGACGAGCGGCGCACGCTGCGACGTGGTGCCGGGCAGCGAGCGGGCCACGAGCTCCAGGCCCCGGTCGAGCCGGGTCACGCGGCCGAGCCCGGCCAGCAGCGGCCACCACGCAGCGCCGCCGGCCGCAGCGGCCGAGCCGAGCAGCGCGGCGCCCACGAGGCATGGCCACACGATCCAGCCGGCGTCGCGCACGGTCGCCACGCTCGCGAGGGCCACGGCCGCGACTCCCCAGACCACGGCCCACGGGTCGCGCGGCCGCACGGTGACCGCCAGCACCGCGACGGCGATCGCCGTCACCCCGAGCCCCGCGGGCCGCGCCACGAGCGCCGCAGCGGCGACCAACCCGATGGCCACCAGCGCCATCGAGGAGCGACCAGCATCCTTCATCGCGGCAGCTCCACCACCACGCGGCACCCGCGCGGCTCGCGGGCCTCGGCGCGGATCGCGCCGCCGTGGGCGTCGACGATCCACCGTGCGATCGCCAGGCCGAGACCGGTGCCGCCGTCGCGGGTCGTGCGCGCGGAGTCGACGCGGTGGAAGCGCTCGAACACGCGCTCGGCCTCGTCGGTCGGGATGCCCGGGCCCTCGTCGGAGACGGTGATCGTCGTCCGGCCGTTGGTCGCGGCGTGGGCGCTCAGCCACACGCGACCCTCGGGCGGCGAGTGGCGGACGGCGTTGTCGAGGAGGTTGGCGACCACCTGGTGCAGCCGCTCGGGGTCGCCGGTCGTGTGCAGATCGCCCGGCTCCACGCAGACCTTCAGCCGCACGGGCCGGTCGCCGAGCACGCACTCGCGCGCCGCCTGCTCGAGCAGGTCGCGCATGCCGAACGACACCGGCCTGAGCTCCAGCCCGCCGCTCTCGAGCTTCGACAGGTCGAGCAGCTGGCTCACGAGGCGGCCCAGCCGCTCGGTCTGCGCGAGCGCGGTCCGCAGGGCGGCGGGATCGGGCGGCTCGACGCCGTCGACCAGGTTCTCGAGCAGCGCCTGCAGCGCGCCGAGCGGCGTCCGCAGCTCGTGCGAGACGTTGGCCACCAGGTCGCGGCGCATACGGTCGGCGTCGCCCAGCTCGGCGGCCATGGCGTTGAAGGCGCGGGCCAGCTCTCCCACCTCGTCGCGCGAGGTCGCGCGCACGCGCCGCCCGTACTCCCCGCGCGCCATCGCGCTGGCGGCGGCGGCCATCTCGCGCAGCGGCGACGTCATCCCGTGCGCCAGGAACTGGACGAGCACGAGCGCGATCGCAGCGGCGAGCACGCTCCGCTGCGGCAGGTCGAGCCCCACGCGCTTCCCGGCGGCGAGCACGAGGACGGTGCCGAACACCGTCGCCACGATCACCACGCCGAGCTTGACCTTGATCGAGGGCAGGCGGTCGAGCGGTCTCACGGCGCCAGCCCCTGCGTCGAAACCAGGCAGTTGAGGGGCGTCATGGCTCCAGCGCGTACCCGATGCCATGCACGGTGCGGACGAGGTCGGCGCCCAGCTTGCGGCGCAGGCCGCGCACGTGCGAGTCGACCGTCCGCTGGCCGGAGCCATCGCGCCAGCCCCACACCTCGGCCAGCAGCTGCTCGCGCGTATGGACGGCGCCGGGGCGGGCGGCGAGCACGCGCAGGAGGTCGAACTCGGTCGGCGTCAGGTGGACCGGTTCGTCACCGACCGTGACCCGGCGCGCCAGAGGATCGAGCTTTAGCGCGCCCAGCTGCAGCGCCTCGCCGGCGGGCGCCGGCCGCCGCTCGACGCGCCGTAGCAGCGCCTTGATCCGCGCCACCAGCTCGCGCGGCGAGAACGGCTTGGTCATGTAGTCGTCGGCGCCGACGCCGAGCCCGACCAGCACGTCCGCCTCCTCCCCACGCGCGGTCAGCATCAGCACCGGCACCGGCCGGTCGCGCTGGATGCGGCGACACACCTCGAGCCCGTCGAGCCCCGGCAGCATCACGTCGAGCACGACGAGGTCCGGCCGCGTCCGGTCGCACAGCTCCACCCCGGTCTCGCCGTCGCCGGCCACCTCGACCGCGAAACCCTCGGCCTTGAGCCGCGCGGCCACGGCCTGGGCGATCACAGCCTCGTCCTCGATGACGCAGATCAGCGCAGCACCCACGACTGCGAGTGTGCCAAGCCGATGTGGAGGCGAGGGACGGAAACCGTGCAGATTCAGTGCAGGGCGACGATCCCGCCGGTGACGCCGAGGTAGGCGGTGCCGTCGGGACCGATCGCGATGCCGGCGTAGTTGTTGTTGAAGCCGAGGCCGCTGCCGGCGTAGACCTTGAACGCCGTGGCGCCGGTGTGGGCGTCGATCGCGGTCCAGAAGTAGGGCTGGCCTAGCGGGAGCGGGTCGGGGTCGCGCGTGTAGGTGTAGATGAGGCCGGCCGGCGGTCGACAGCTTGGGGACGACCGACGGCGCGCGCTCGGTCCGGTTCGTCCATCTGACTCGGCAGCCCTTGTCGTTCACGTCGACGCGGGCGAAGCCCGGCGTGGTCAGCGCTCCCGAGCTCGGCCCGAACGGGTCCTGGTAGCCGTAGTTGTTCTCGACGAACAGCGAGCGCCTCGACGCCATCAGCGAGTTCTCGGTGGCGCTCCCGCCCGGCTCGAACACCGGCACGCGGCATGTCACGCGGCCGGTCCGCTTGCGGTACACGACGACGTTCATCGGGTCGTCGTTGTCGGTGATCGCGACGTAGCCGCCGTGCATCAGGGTCGGCGTGGTGCCCGAGCCGGCGTCGGCCTGGCCGGGCTTGGCGATGCCGGAGTTGCGGTAGCGGCGGCGCCAGTCGATGCGCGGCCACCCGCGCCGCGCGCTGAAGCGGTACATGCGCGCGCTGGAGACGATGTAGACCGCGTTGCGATCGACGGCGAACGAGTTCTGGACGTCCTCGCCGAGGCGCTTCACGCGGATCGCGCGCGTGCGCGGGTTCAGGATCCCGACCTTGCCGTTCTTCTTGGACACGAACCAGATCCGTCCCTTGAAGTCCGGCAGCGCCGACGTGATCCGCTCGTCGTCTTGGAGGGTGGCGGTCAGGTCGTAGTCGCCGACCTTGGTGATGCTGCGGCCGTCAGGGCTGACCTGCAGGACGAAGAGGTGGCTCGTCTTCGTGGCGCTCCAGATCCGGTTCTTGCCGTCGAGGAAGAAGTAACCGCCGCCGGCGAAGTTCTGGTACGCCCTCGTCCCCGGCGGGTCGGGCGCGGTCGGCATGTCGTAGGTGGCCAGCACCTCGAGCGTGTCCGGATCGATCACCCGAGCCTGCGGCGGAGCCCCGATCGACGGGCAGACGCTGACGAGGTAGCCCTTCGAGTGGAACGTGAGCGAGCCGCACAGCGCCGGCCGCATGGCGCCGGAGAACGCCGTCGTGCTGCGCCCGAGCGGCCCGGCGTAGCGGTACGCGTCGGTCATCCACGTGTCGTTGTGGATGTTGCTGCGCGGGTCGCGAGCCAGGTACGGGTTCTGCGGAGCCCTTGTTCGCGGGGACCGGCCTCGCGGTCGCCGGAGCCCCCTGGTAGTGCGGAAGCGTCGTCGGCACCGGATCGAGAATCGGCACCGTCAGCGCCACCAGGCTCGCCACCACCCCGAGCATCCGGCGACCGTACCGCCCCACTGCCCACGGTCGCGCAGCTCCAGCGGCCGGGGCTATACTCCGGCACTCGCGCGGATGTAGCTCAGTTGGCTAGAGCGTCTGCTTGCCATGCAGAAGGTCGAGGGTTCGAGTCCCTTCATCCGCTCCTTTCGGAAGCCCTGCATATCGCAGGGTTTCTTCGTTTCTGGGGCGGGTCTCACACCGGTTTCTAGCTCCTAGCGGACCAGCCGAGCGGACCAATCTGCAGCGATTAGGCGCGGTTGGGCGCGGGCTGCCAGACCACTCCCGCGGGGTCCCACACCATCCCGGCGACCGCACCGGCCAGCACGGGCTCCCAGAACGCCGCCGCCGTGTCGAAGCCGGCCAGCAACTCGCCGTCGGCGGGCAGATGGGTCACGAGGGCTTGCCATGGCCGGGCCCAGTCCGGCGGCGGTGATTCCGGCGACTGGGGAATGGCGTGGGTGGCGCGCCGCTCGAAGATCGATCTCACGGCCTCGCTCAGGCGGTCGGCCTCGATCGAAGTGGTGCGCGCGATGACGACCATGTCGACGAGGTCTTTGACGCGCGAGCTCGGCTGGTCGCCGGCGTACGTACGGCTGTATGCGTGCAGCTTCTCGGCGAGGTGCTGCTCGACGGCGAGCGCGGGCACGACGACCGGTGCGATCCCGGCGAACTCCAGCAGGTGCGAGGACACGATGGTGTCGGGCGCGACGACCGGTGGCTTGCCGAAGCCGATGTCGACCGCGACGCGTTCGAACTCGCGTCCCGCAAGCTCAGCGCGGACGGTCCAGCGCTGACCGCCGCCGGCCAGATCGTCGTCGGCGGCGGCACGATGCAAGGTGAACGTGAAGAGATCGTCCATCTCGTGGGCCGCCGCGTCCAACAGCAACTCGGTTGCCTCCTCCTCCCCGAGCGCCCAGTCGATGTCGACGTCCTTGGTCGTACGGGCTTTCCCGCCGAGCCGCAGCTCGAGCGCGAACCCGCCTTTGAGGAACCAGCCGTTGGGCGCCACCGCCTGCAGGCGCGCGAGCAGCCGCTCGAAGACGACGCGCTTGCGCAGCCTGGAGACGCCGACGCCCTCGGATTGCTCGTTGTTCAGGCGCGTCTCCAAGGCGGCGCGAAACGCGCTGGCAGACGCGTACTTCACGACGTCGCCGTGGTAGCGGCGGCACGCAGCCGCGGCTGCCAGGTAGCGGGCAGGCGCTCGCTCAGGCGCGGGAGCGTCGTCTGGCCGCGCTGCAGCGCCTGTCGAACAGCGAGATCGACCTGCTCGGTCCACCCTCCACTGCGCACGACGTCGGCGATCGTACGCTCGACGCCGGTGACCGGCACCCCGAGCACCTGGCGTCGATCGCGCCGTACCGATGGGCCGGTCGCTGTAGTGCGCCCGCACGCCGTCGGGGATCGTGCTGCCGCGCTTGGCGCGCGGCAGCGTGACGTGCACCTCGTCGGCGATCAGGTCGGTGAGCGTCGAGCAGCTCCAGGGCGCTGACGTGCGAAACAACGGCATCGGCGCGCGCGAGCGCCAGCCAAGCTGGGATCACGTGTTCGTGCGGCGAGCTCGGGAACCGACGCAGGCGATAGACGGCGTGGCCGACGCGTTCCAATGTTCCGCCCTCGCGCGCGTGGTACGTGAGGGTCGAGCGCGGCACGCCGGCCTCGATCGCTTGTTGCGCGTTCAGATAGCCACCCTGGGCCTCGGCCAGGGTGTACAAACGGTCCTCAGCACTTTCGTCACGGATCTCGCCAACTTCTTTGGCCATATACGTGACAGTAGCCAGAACGATCATGTGAGTCCAGCGAGACTCACCGGACACGCGGTCCGCGCTATCTACGCCGAGGACCGACTACGCCTTCCTCGGCGCCAGGATCGTCGCCTCTACATGGCTGCGGATGTAGCGCACATGCCGACCGAGCTTCACGCGCGGCAGCGTGCCCCTCCGCCCCCACTCGCGCACCGTCGAGACCGGTACACCGAGGAGCTCGGCAACCTCCTGCGAGGTCATGAGCTCGGCTCGCGTTAGGCCGCGGGGTGCGTCGAGGTAATCGAGCGAGAGCTGGACGGTCACCGGTCCAGCTCGCGATCACGATCGAAGACGCGAGTGCGGTCGACGCGCCGTGAACTGCGGTTGATCCGAGCAAGCGGGTCGCGGGGTCCCGCACCGTCCGGTGGAGGTTCCGCGGGCTGACGCGAGACCAATCGGCGTCGGCTGGCAGGACGTGCTCCAAGCGTTCGTCGAGTGCCCCGCCGCCCACGAAGCCTTCGCCACGGTGCGTGACCGCGGCACCGCGCAGAACGTCGTCCCGCCTGGTGATGGCGCCCGCCTCCAGCCGTGTGCCGAGGGTCCAATGACGCTCAGGCCCTGGCCCAGAACCAATCCCTGAACGGAACGCGCTCGGCCGGTTCCAGCGCGGCATCGTCGCGCTCGAAGTAGGCCAGCTCGTCGTCGTCCGGCCTCGCGCCCTCGGCCGCCGACCGGCAAGCCACACCGTCGAGCCCGGCGCCGTGCGCCGCTTCTCCGACGGGCCGGCATTCCTCCCACCTCACGGGCTCGCCGTCCGGATGCTGCGGGTAGCTGGTGGGCAGGCCCCAGCCCTCCAGTCCCGTGTCGCTGATGCAGTCGGCGTGCTGGCCATCCGCGACGTCCGTCGCCACCAGAACGGGCGCCTCCGCCTCATCCAGGTCTTCTGGGCCGTAGGGCAAGTCCCGGTACTTGTGCAGGCAGTTGAGACGAGCGGTCCTCAGCGAGCGGTTGAGGTAGACGACCGGGTAGCTGCCCGGCCGGTTCCAGCGCCCGCCGTTGTCGCGGGCATAGGTGCCGTCCAGCGGGTTGTCCCAGTCGGGGTCGGCCACGCGCAGGTAGCGACCGCCGGCGTTGATGGTCGGCTGGCTCACGTGGTCGGAGATCAGGCGGTGCTGGCCCAGTCGAAGCTGTCTCGTACCGCCTCGAGCAGCCAGTCGTGGTCGTCGTCAGCGATGACCTGGAGCATCGTGCGGTCGCCGTAGCCGCGCGCGGGCCGGCGCGCGATGCCAGGCAGGCGCCCCGGCTTCAGCTTGCGCTCGAGCAAGTCGCCCACCGCCGCCACCGTCGCCGCCTTCGCTTGGCGGTCACTCGGCACGCCCTGCTCCAGCCACTGGGCTACCGCCTGCCGCGACACGCCGAACAGCTGCCCTAGTTCGGTCAGGTTGAGGTCGAGCGCCGCCATGATGTCGCGAAGCGGGTCGCCCTCGTCCACCAGGTCCAGCGCGCGGCGTACCGAACGCAGGAAGCGGCGCAGCTGAAGGTCATCCACATCCCAGTGCGCGGCGGCCGACCGGGGCAGCATCAGCGGATCGGTACCTGGCAGGTACGCGCGCAACTGGGAAAGCAGGTGGAGCGCCAAGCCGTCATCCGTCCCGTACAAGGCAACCCAGGGGGAGAACGGACCTGCGGCCGAGGCTTCCAGCAACGCGCACACCGGCGCTCGCGACGGCACCCCTTTGAAGTCCACGATAAGCAGGCCGGCGTCGGTCCGCACGACCACGTCCGGGCGCGCCGCATGCACCGTCTCCAGCAGTCGGTCGGCGAGACGCTGGTACGCGGCGACATACGTACGCACCCCCTCGAGCTGTCCTCGCAGGGCTTGGTGGAGGGGGCGCTCGAACCGGACGCGGACGCGCAGCCGGCGCAGCTCCCGCAGCACGTCATCCGGGTCTGCGCCGAAGAGTCGCTCTGGGTCGGCGATGGCGCTCATCTGGGCCAAGAAGCGTAGCGCAAGCGAAACGCTAGTGAAAGGAGGACGCAAGTGACCCGATGTCACGCGCACACGCTGCGTCGCGGACGCAGCGGCTCTGGCAGGAGCTCCAGGGCGCGTTGGATGGTGCCTCGCAGCTGCGCATCGGCAGTGCCCCGAACGATCTTCACCTCGGTTCCTACCGCGGATCGTCGCGTGGACTCGCCGAAGGTCTCGAAGAAGGATCCGGCGCCTCGGGCGAACGATGTGTCTGCCAGGACGACGATGGACGGGTCCAGCAAATTGGCAAGCCATGCTGTCGCGGCGCCGAGCGCTTCGGCTGCCCGCGTCAGTAGGGCGTCGATCCGGTCGTCCTGCAGCTGCTCCAACTCAAAGAGGCTTGCGTGAGCCAGGTCCCGACGCCCAATCAAAGCCGTCGCCTCGGCTCGGATCGCCCAGCCCGCGGCCACCGTCTCGAGACAGCCCCGCCGCCCGCATGCGCACTTCAACCCGCTCCCGACCGGGCAGTGACCGAGCTCGCCCACTGCGCCGCCTGCACCGACCAGCAGCCGCCCTCTCGAAAGGATGCCGGCGCCGATGCCCTGGGCGAGGAAGACGAGAACGGCATCCTCGTGATCCGGCGCCGCGCCGGAGATGATCTCGCCGACCACCGTCGCGGATGGGAGGCTGAGCAGGCCCACGGGCACGCCGAGGCCATCTTCGAGCGTGGTCTGCATCGGCACCCGGTCCCAGCCGTAGGGCGGAAAGGTCACCGTGCCGGCGTGGTGGTCGATGAATCCCGGCACGGCGAGAGCCAAGGAGCCGAGAGCGCCGGATGCGGCGGTGAGGCGCCTGATCTCGCGCACCGTCATCTCGAGCAGCGGGTCCGGGTCCCAGGTCGGCGGCGGCGGGAACGACGCCTCGGCGAGGACGTCGCCGTCTGCCGTCGCGTGGGTCAACTGCAACTGGAGCCCGATGCGCGCGGCCACGACCGTCCGCGCCTCGCTGTTGAACCCCACCAGAGGATCCCGGACGCCCGCCGCGCGACGGGCTGGTGCCCGATTCGATCGCGATCCCGTCGTGCAGCAGGGACTTCACGATCGCCATCACGGTCGGCTTCGTGAGCCCGGAGGCACGGACCAGCTCTGCCCGGCTCATCGCGCCGTGATCGCGCAGGAGGCGGACGATCTGGGCCGCGTTCGCGGTCCGCACGTACGACGTGGAATGAAGGGTCTCGCCCCCCGATGCCGTCATCGCCCGATGCTGACATTGACAAGGGCGGAAACGCGCTCGATAATGGGCAGCAGTTTGGGCAAGCACATTGCCCAAACCCTACATGAGGGCGGGAGGGGCGGTGCTCACTGAGGGCACCGGCGGCACCGCCGTCCGTGTCCAGCCATGAGGTGAAGACTTGTCCCGCACGCGCAGCACCGTCCGTACCTGGGCGCTCCTAACAGCGCTCACGGCTTCTGCCGTACTCGCCGCTCCTGCCGGCGCGGCCAGCCCGGCCCGAAGGACCCGCCGGCGCGCCCGTCGACCGCCACCGGGGCGAGCGTCACCGCCCCGACCGTCACCGGGCCGGTCGCGAGCACCACCGCCGGTGGGCGACCCCGCCCACGGCTACCCGTTCCTCGCGACCGACGTGGACCTCGCCTCCGCGGGCTACGTCGAGGAGGAGTTCCACATCTCCGGGCTGGCCACCCGGTACTCGGTCAGCGGCAACTCGACCGCCACCGTCCTCAGCACCGGTCATCCCTACAGCACCCGCGATCGTCGTGCGCCGTCCCGAGTCCGCCAAGGCGTTCAACGGCGTCGTGATCGCTGAGTGGTACAACGTGAGCAACCAGTGGGACCAGGAGGTCGACTGGTTCCAGACGCACGAGCACCTCCTCAGAGAGGGGTACGCCTGGGTCGGCATCTCCGCCCAGCCGGTCGGCGTCCACTCCGCCACCGGCCTCAGGGCGTGGAGCCCGTCGCGGTATGGCGCGCTCGGCGTCAACGCCGGCGGCACCATCAACGACAACTCGCTGTCCTACGACATCTTCTCCCAGGCCGTGAAGGCGGTCCGCAGCCCCGCCGCGCTCGACCCGCTCGGCTCGCTGCCCGCGCCGCAGTACGTGATCGCCACCGGGCACTCCCAGTCCGCCTCTCTGCTCCGCCAGTACGCCAACTCGATCCTGCCGCTCTCGAACATCCTCGACGCGGTGGTCCTGCACGGGTTCGGGGGAACGCTGCGCGGCGGACCTCTCGCGGCCGGTGTTCCGCATCAACTCCGAGGGCGACGTCGCCAGCCTCGGGGCCGCCGCCTCCCGCCAGCCCGACTCCGCGTCCCTGCGGACCTGGGAGGTCGCGGGTGCCTCGCACGGGGACTGGAAGCTGATCACGGATTACGGCCCGCTGCGCAAGCGCGACATCGGCAGCTACCCCGGCGGGTATCCCGGCCAGCCGCAGACCTGCGCCCTGCCTTCGCTCTCGCGGGTCCCGCAGCACATGGTGCAGAACGCCCTCTACGACCACACCGTGGAATGGGTCGCCTACGGCATCAGCCCGCCGAGCGCATCGCCGATCACCATGACGAGCATCCAGCCCGCGGTCGTCGCGCGTGACAGCCTCGGGCTGGCCCTGGGCGGCATCCGCCTCGCCCAGCATGAGGTGCCGCTGCGGATCAACTCCGGCTCGAACACCGGTCCCGGCTTCTGCTTCCTCGACGGCAGCTCGGTGCCGCTGACCGACGCGCAGCTCGCGGCGCTCTACCCGACGGTGCAGTCCTACGTCGACGAGGTCGTCGACGTGACCCTCGCGAACGCCGAGGCCGGCTACATCCCGCGCGAGTTCACCCGCGACCCTGCGTGGTACTCGGACATCCGCGAGCTGGTCGACCAGTACCGGGCAGCCGGCCGGATCGAGGATCCCGTCGCCGCGAAGCTGATCGAGCGTCTCGAGCGGGCCGAGCGACGTGGCACGGCAGGGAGCGAATCCTCGGCGAGCGCCTTCCTGAAGCAGGTCGCCGTCCGGGCGAACCGGTGGATCGCGGACGACACCGCCGCGCGCGACGCCGTGCTCCGCCCGACGCGGGCCCTCATCGCCCTGCTGGGCGCGGCGAAGGACATGGAGCGCCCCGGGCGTCACTAAGAGCATCCGGCACCGCGGCGGGGCACCATCGTGACCCCGCCGCGGGGCCGAGTGCGCTTTGCTGAGGTCATGTTCCAACGCGACCTCGGCGCTCGAACAGGAGTGCAAGTCAGCGCCCTCGGCCTCGGGTGCTGGGCGATCGGCGGCCCCTGGACCTTCAATGACCAGCCGGCGGGCTGGGGCGAGGTGGACGACGACGAGTCGATTCGCGCGATCCGGCGCGCGCTCGAGCTCGGCGTCACCCTGTTCGACACCGCCGACGTCTACGGCTGCGGCCACAGCGAGCGCGTGCTCGGCCGGGCCCTGGCCGGACGGCGCGACGACGTCGTGATCGTCACCAAGGTCGGCAACCGCTTCGACGAGCAGACGCGGACGGGCGGTGGCTCCGACCTCAGCCCCGGCTATCTCCGGAGCGCTTGCGACGCGAGCCTGCGCCGGCTGGACACGGACCGCATCGACGTCTACCTGATCCACGGCGGGCTCGACGGGCCGGAGGACGTCCCGCCGGTCGTCGACGTGCTCGAGGAGCTCGTGGCGGCCGGCAAGGTGCGCTGGTACGGCTCGAGCGTGTCCGATCCCGCGATCGTGCGCGCGATGGCCGAAGGTCCTCACATGGTCGCCGTGCAGCATGAGCTCAACGTGCTGCGCGGTGAGCTCGAGGCGCTGAGCGTCGCGGAGGACCTCGGGCTCGCAAGCCTCAATCGCACGCCTCTGGCGATGGGCCTCTTGAGCGGGCGCTACCGCCCGGATGCGCTGCCGGCCGCCGACGACGTGCGCCGCAACGCCCCGTGGTGGGACTTCTTCGACGAAGGCGGGGCGATGGAGCGCTGGCTCGAGCGCATCGCCGCGGCCCGCGCCGAGCTGACGGCCGACGGGCGCTCGCTCGTCCAGGGCGCGCTCGGCTGGATCTGGGGCCACAGCCCGGCGACGCTCCCCCTCCCCGGATTCCGCACGGTCGCCCAGGTGGAGGAGAACGTCGGGGCCGCCGACCACGGTCCGCTTCCCGCCGAGCGCATGGAGCGCATCCGCACGATCCTGGGAGAGCCGCTGCGGGCCTGAGATGCTTACGCGCGAGCGCGCGTGAGCTACTTCGACTATCCGACCGACGAGCCCGCCGAGAGCGAGCTGACGTTCCTGGCCGACCGGACTGAGCGGGACTGGGAGATCGTCCTCTCCCACACCGAGACGCGGCGGTTCTCGGCCGGGGAGGAGGTCATCCGCGCCGGGGACGATGACCGGGCGCTGTACCTGCTGACCGAGGGGAGCCTGGCCGTGGCGTCCGGCGCCGCGTTCCGGACGATCGACGCGCCGTCGGTGGTCGGCGAGGTCGCGTTCCTCGACGGCGGCAAGCGCTCGCTCACCCTCAAAGCCACCACCGACGGCGAGCTGCGACGGCTGAGCCTGACCAGCTTCGAGGCGCTCGCCGGCCGCCACCCCGAGCTGGCGCGGGCGATGCTGTTCGACCTCGGGCGGATCGTGTCGTTGCGGCTGCGCTTCCTCACGGAGCTGATCGAGGACGGCGTGAGCTGATGGCCGCCGGGCGAGCCGTCGACCCGTTCCCCAACTACACCCAGGTCCCAGACCCGATCCCGCAGCCCGTCTGGCGCGCCGCGCGCGTCGCCTCGGTGCTGGCCACGCTCGGCGTGTGCGCGCTGCTCGTCGCCGACCCCGACACCGGCCTCGAGCTCTGGTGGAAGGTGCTGGTGCCGCTGCTCCCGCTCGTGTGGTTCGTCGCCCCCGGGCTGTGGCGCAACGTCTGCCCGCTCGCCGCTTCCAACCAGATCCCGCGCGTGCTCGGCTTCACCCGCGGCAAGACCGCGCCGCAGTGGTTCCGCACGTACGCGCCGCTCGTCGGCATCGCGGTCTTCCTCGCCGCCGTCGCCGCGCGTCCGTCCGTCTTCCAAGACGACGGCAAGGCGACCGCGGCGCTGATCGGCGGTGCGCTCGTCGCGGCCTTCGTGGGCGGCTACGTGCTCAAGGGCAAGAGCGGCTGGTGCAGCTCGCTGTGCCCGATGCTGCCGGTGCAGCGGATGTACGGCCAGACCCCGTTCGCCAACGTTCCGAACTCGCACTGCCGGCCCTGCGTCGGCTGCACGAAGAACTGCTTCGACTTCAACCCCAAGGTCGCGTACCTCGCCGACGTCCACGACGGCGACCGCCAGTGGAGCACCACCCGCAAGCTCTTCACCGCCGCCTTCCCGGGCCTGGTGATCGCGTTCTTCACGGAGCAGAACCTCGCGCTCGGCGTCGGCGCCAGCACCGGATCCTTCCTCGCCCTCGAGGCGCTAACACCGGCCAGCACCCCCAAGCTCGCCGCCGTCTACGCCGCCGCCGCCATCAACCTCTTCTACTGGTGGGCGGCGCCCGGGCCCGACTGGGTCGCCTGGCCGCTCCGCGCGGCCGTCCTCGCCCTCACCGCCGTCTGGCTCGTCCGCACCTTCAAGAAGGAGCGCGTCTTCCTCGAGCACAAGGGCCTGCCGACCCCGCCGCGCGCCGCCCGGCTCGGCCGCGGCATGCGGGCGGTGCTCCAGCACGCGCAGGAGACCGAGGTGACCTTCGAGGAGGGACCGCGGATCGTCGCCCGCCCCGGCACCCCGCTGCTCGAGCTGGCCGAGACCGCCGAGCAGCCGATCGAGGCCGGCTGCCGGATGGGCGTCTGCGGCGCCGACCCCGTCCAGATCGTGAGCGGGATGGAGAACCTCTCCCCCGTCCAGACCGACGAGCAGGCGACACTCGAGCGCCTCGGCCTCGACCCCGCCCACAACCGCATGGCCTGCTGCGCGCGCGTCCAGGGCCCCGTCGGCGTGTCCATGACCCCGCGGCGCGACACCAACGTGGTCGTGACGATCGACTTCCCCTACGACCCCGCGGTGAAGCGGATCGTCGTCCTCGGCAACGGGATCGCGGGCGTGACCGCCGCCGACCACGTCCGCCGCCGCCATCCGGACTGCGCCATCGACGTCGTCGCCGCCGAGCCGCACCCGCTCTACAACCGCATGGGCATCTCGCGGCTCATCTACGGCCGCTCGGCGATGGTCGGCCTGCACCTGCTGCCCGACGCCTGGTACGACGACAACCGCGTCACGTGCTGGCTGAACACGCGCGCGCACGAGATCGACCGCGACGCCGGCGAGGTCCGGCTCGGCACCGGCGAGCGGCTGCCCTACGACCGCCTGATCCTCGCCACCGGCTCCGAGGCGCACGTGCCCGAGATCCCCGGCTTCGGGCGGCCGGGCACGTTCGTGCTGCGGACGGCGACGGACGCGCTGGGGCTGCGCGAGTTCGTCCAGCACGCGCGCGCCGGGCAGGCGGTGGTGGCGGGAGGCGGCCTGCTCGGGCTCGAGGCCGCGTACGCCATGCACAAGCTCGGCCTGCGGACGACCGTGCTGGAGCGCGGCCGCTGGCTGCTCCGGCGCCAGCTCGACGAGCGCGCCGGCGAGCTGCTGCGCGGCTACCTCTCGAACCTCGGCATCGAGGTCCTGCTCGAGAGCGAGGCGGCCACCGTCGACCACGGCCACGTCGTGACGAGCGACGGCTCCCGCCTGCCGGCGGACGTCTTCCTCGTCGCCGCCGGCATCGCGCCGTCGGTCGAGCTCGCGCGCCGCGCCGGGCTCGCCACCGCGCGCGGCGTGCTCGTCGACGACCACCTGCGCACGTCGGACGAGCGGATCTTCGCGGCCGGCGACATCGTCGAGTGGCGCGAGTCGATCCTCGGCCTGTGGCCGGTCGCCGTCGAGCAGGCCGAGGTGGCGGCCGAGAACGCGGTCGGCGGCACGCGGGCGTACGCCGGCACGATCCCGCAGACCATGCTCAAGGTGGTCGGCGTCGAGCTGTTCTCGATGGGCGCGATCAGCGGGCCGAACGAGGTCGTCGACGAGGACACCGAGTCGCTGCGCTACCGCAAGCTCGTGCTCGACGAGGAGGAGCGGGTGATCGGCGCCATCCTGCTCGGCCACCCGGAGGAGGTGCCGCGGGTGACCGCCGCGGTGCGGCAGCGACAGCCGCTCAGCGCTTGACGCGACGCGCGCGGCCGCGGCGGAGGGCGGCGAGCCCGGTGGACGCCTTGCGCGACCCGCGCGCGAAGGCCTCCTTGACGTCCTCCCTCACGGGCGCGCGATCGGCCACCACGCGGATCCCGTGCGGGTTCGGGCTGTCGAGCGGACTCGTCACGCCCCTCAGTCTACGGCCGGCTCCGGACGTTGGACTAGTCCCAGAACGCCACGAGCTGGTCATGGAGCGCGATGTCGATCGTGCGGCGGATGCCGGGCGCCGCCTCCTCGGCGCGGTCGAAGATCGAGGCGCCGGCGGGCTCGTCGGCGGTCAGGGTCGCCGCGCCGACGACGATCCGCTCGCGGCCGGAGCCCGTCCACACGAGCGGGATGCCGCGCACCGTGCGCCAGCGGCTCGCGTACGTCCGCGGGTCCCACTCGACGACCGAGCCCTGGGTGATGGCCTCGACCGCGACCCACTCGGACGCCCACGCGAACGGCACCGGCGTGATCGTCGAGAGGTCCACGTGGATGCGGTCGGACGACCCCCACAGCGCCATCTCGCGACGCTCGTAGTCGATCCCCCACAGCCCGAGGCCGAGCGCCGTGCCGCCGGGGTCGATCCCGAACTGCCCGATCGCCGCGCGCACGCCCGCCAGCGAGCCGGCGAGGATCTCGCGCACCGCGCGCTGGCGCTCCTCGACGCCCGTCCGCGGCAGGCAGCGGCGCCTCCCCTGCTCGGCCCGCCGCTGCGCGCGCTGCGGGTACGGCTGCGGCGGCCGCTGCCGAGCCTCGTGCAGCAGCTGCGCGAGCTCGGCGTAGAAGTCGGCCCAGTGGACGGTCACGTTGGCGCGCCGGAGGCGGGCGCGTGAGGCGCGCTCGAGCTCGCGCCGGACCGGCGGCGTGAGCCGCGGCGAGCTCTGGCGCGCGAGCAGCGCGAGGTGGTCGCCGCCGGCGCCGTAGATCCAGCGCAGCAGGTTCTGGTCGGTGAACGAGAGGCCGACGAACACGCACGCGCCGTCGAGCGCGCGGTCCATGAAGCGGTCCTGCCAGCCGCCCGCCGGCCAGCGCGCGTAGTCGCCCTCGGTGAGCACGATGGCGTCCTCGCCCGGCGTGCCGGTGAGCCGCCCGTGGAGGTGGCGGACGACGGCGACCCCGTCGGGCTCGGGCTCGTCGTCCTCGCGCGACTGCACCGCGAGGCCGAGGTCCTCGAGCGCGCGCTCGAGCAGGGCGTCGTAGTTGAAGGTGGCGAGCTGGACGTCGGGGTGGTCGCGCTTCCAGGCGGCGACCTCGCGCACGAGCGGGCCGGGGTCGAAGTGCTCCTCGCCGCGCCCGCGGTAGACGTGGTGCTGGACGCGGCGGACGAACTCGGCGTCGCTGCGGCTGAGCGCGCGCGCCGTGGCGGCCATGCCGAGCACGCCGGACTCGGCGACGGCGTCGAGCCAGGCGGCGCGGTCGGCGCCGGCGAGCGAGCGCGGCGCCACGTCGCGCAGCAGGTCGCGCACGAGCCCGCGCCACGACGGGAGCCCGGCCTCCATCGAGGCGCCGGCGCCGAGCACGAAGGTCACGCGCTCGGCGGTGGCGAGACGCTCGATGATCGGCTGCGGGTCGTCGCCGACGAGGAAGCCCGGCCGCTGCTCGACCGGCAGCGGCTCCTCGACCTCGCCGAGGCCGGCGGCGATGGCCGAGGCCCGCGCCAACGTCTCGGAGAGGTCGTCGAGCGCGCCCGGTCGCACGCCCGCCAGCGTACGGGCCGGTCAGGCGGGAACTTCGATGACGGTCGGACCGGGGCGCCCGAGCGCGGCGCGGAGCTCGGCGGCGAGCGCCTCGCGGCCCTCGACCCGCACGCCGTGACCCCCGAACGCCCGGCCCAGGGCGGGCAGGTCGGGCACCCGCAGGTCGACGCCGACCGGCTCGATGCCCTCGTCGCGCATCTGGTTGCGGATCTCGCCGTAGCCGCCGTTGTTCGGCACGACCACCGGCAGCGGGATGCCGAGCTCGGCGGCGGTGGCCAGCTCCGCGACGGTGAACAGCAGCCCGCCGTCACCGACCAGGGCGATCGCCGGCCGCTCCGGCGCCGCCAGCTTCGCGCCGATGGCGGCGGGGACCGCGTAGCCGAGCGTCGCGTAGCCGGTCGGGTAGATGAACCGGCGCCGGGCGTCCATCGGGAGGAAGTGGACGGCGCCGTAGTAGGCCGCCATCGTGCTGTCGCCGGCCAGGATGCCGTCCGGCCCGAGCACCTCGTCGAGCGCGCCCACGAGGTCCAGCCACGGCGCGCCGTCGGCGAGCGCCTCCTCGCGGATCGCCGCGCGGACCGGCTCGAGGTCCTCCTCTGCAGCACGGGCCGGCAGCCGCTCGAGCACCGCCCGGGCGTCGCCGAGGACGGCGACGTCGGCGGGCGCGTTCTTGTGCAGCTGGGCGGGATCGACGTCGACGCGGATCACCCGGCGCAGCTCCGGCACCGGCCCCCACAGGTCGCTCTCCCCCAGCTCGGTGCCGACGGCCACGACCACGTCGCGCTCCGCGAGCCAGCGCTGGGCGGCGCGCAGGCGGATCGAGGCGCCGAGCGAGAGCGGGTGGCGCTCGTCGACGATGCCCTTGCCGTTGACCGTGGTGATGACGGGGATGCCGAGCGCGAGCGCGGCCTCGGCCGCATCGCGGGCGCCGCCCCCGAGGATCAGCGCGGGCCGCTCGGCCTCGGCAAGCAGCGCGGCGGCGTCGTCGACGCCGGGCGTGGCCGCCTCGGCCGCGCCCGGCTCGGTCGAAGCGACCGCGCCGGTGCTCGCCAGCACGTCGACCGGCACCTCCACGTGCACCGGCCGCGGCCGCCCCGAGGCGAAGTGGGCGAACGCCTCGTCGATCGCCGCGGCCGCCCCGGCCGGCGACCCCGCGCGCCGGCTCCAGGCGACGAGCGCGTCCATCGCCGCGCCCTGGTCCTTGCCCTCGTGCAGGTAGCCGCGTGTCGCGGCCCTGCACGTCGGTCGGCATCGCCGGCGAGAGGATCAGCAGCGGGACCGAGTCCGCGTACGCGGTCGCCGCCGCCGTCGCCGCGTTGATCACGCCCGGCCCGCTGGTGGCGAGCACGACGCCGGGCCGGCCGGACACCCGCGAGTAGCCGTCGGCCGCATAGCCGCCGCCCTGCTCGTGGCGCGGGGTGACGTGGCGGATCCCGCAGGCGGCGAGGTGGCGGTGGATCGGCAGCGTGTGCGTGCCCGGGATGCCGAACACGAGCTCGACGCCGTGCGCGCGCAGCGCGCGCACGACCGCCTCGCCGCCCGTCATGGTGGGGACCGACACGGCCGTCATCTCACGCCCTCAGCGCCGCCAGCGAGATCATCTCGTGGCACGCGCTCGCGGCCAGCCACGCGGTGATGCCGCTCGGGTCGTAGGGCGGGGAGACCTCCACGCAGTCGAACGCGCGGAAGTCGATGCCGGTCAGCGCACGCAGGTAGGCCAGCGCCTGGCCGCTCGTCGGCCCGCCGACCTCGGGCGTGCCCGTCCCGGGCGCGAACGCGGGGTCGACGAAGTCGATGTCGAACGACAGGAAGGCCGGCGCGTCGCCCACGCGCGCCCGCACGCGGTCGCCGTACTGCTCAGGCGTGAGGTGCTGGAGCTCCTCCCACGGGATGGCGTCGTAGCCGAGCTCGGCGGGCGCGGCCTCGTCGGCCGCGCCGTAGAGCGTGCCGCGCATGCCGGCCTGCACCGAGCGGTGGGGATCGACGAGCCCCTCCTCGACCGCGCGCTTGAACACCGTCCCGTGGAAGTAGCGGGCGCCGTAGTACTCCTCCCACACGTCGGCGTGGGCGTCGAGGTGCACGAGCGCGAGCGGCCCGTGCACCGCGGCGGCCGCGCGCAGCTCGGCGAGGGCGATCGAGTGGTCGCCGCCCACGCACAACGGCACGACGCCCGCCTCGTGCAGCGGCGCCAGGTACGCGGCGATCCGCGCCAGGCTCTCCTCGTGGTAGCCGGGGACGGTCGGCGCGTCGCCGTAGTCGACCATCGACAGCCGCTCGACGACGTCGACGCCGAGCAGCGGGTTGTAGGGCCGCAGCAGCGCCGAGGCGCTGCGCACCGCCTCGGGCCCGAAGCGGGCGCCGGAGCGGAACGAGACCGCGTCGTCGGTCGGCACGCCCACGAAGGCGAGGTCGACGTCCTCGGTCGTCTGCAGGTGCGGCAGCCGCAAGAAAGTGCGCGGCCCGGTGAAGCGCGGGGCGGCCGAGGCGGCGGGCGGGCGGTGATGCACGGCGCCGATCATGCTGCCACCTGCGCGCCAGGGGTGGTGACCTTCCGGGGCGCGCTCGCCAGCGACACGCCGACGTAGACGACCAGGCTGGAGAGCAGCCCGTAGATGATCGGGTCGTTCGAGTAGAGCCCGCTGGCGAAGAGCAGGACGATGACCACCGCCGAGGAGACGGCCATCGAGGCGACCGCCGCGCGGGCGGTGCCGCGGGTCCACAGCAGGCCGAGGACGATCGGCACGAACAGCGCTCCGGTGAGCAGGTCGTAGGCGACGGTGAGGGCGCCGACCACGTCGTTGAGCACCAGCGAGACGCCGACCACGGCGGCGCCCACTATCAGCGTCGTGATGCGGGTGGCCGTCAGCGCGTTCTTGACCGGCCGCACGAGCGCGAACAGGTCGTTGGCGACGATCGTCGACGACGCCAGCAGCGCCGCGCTGGCGGTCGACATGATCGCGGCCAGGGCGGCGGCGAGCACGAGCCCGACGAGCCCGGTCGGCAGCACGGCCTCGACCACCTGCGCGAACGCCTCGTCCGGGTTGGAGAGGTTCGGCACCACGACCTTGGCGGCGGCGCCGATCAGCGCGCCGGCGATGCCGTAGATCATGCAGTACAGGCCGGCCACGATCGTGCCCGTGCGCATGACCTTCTCGTCGCGCCCGGTGAAGACCCGCTGCCAGATGTCCTGGCCGATCATGAGGCCGAAGAAGAACAGCAGGAAGTAGGTGAAGATCGTGTCCCAGCCGATCGACGTGGGATCGAAGTAGCTGGCCGGCAGCGCGTCCTGCATGCCGCCGAATCCGCCCGCCTCGCTGATCGCGACCGGCAGCAGCAGGCCGAAGATCCCGAAGGTCATGATGGCGAACTGGATGATGTCGGTGAGCGTGAGCGACCACATGCCGCCGGTCACGCAGTAGAGGACCACGACGCCGCCGGCGATCAGGATCGCGACGGTGGTGGAGACGCCGAGCAGGCTGTTGAACACGGTGCCGCTGGCGATCGTCGAGGTGACGGCGATCATCAGCGCGTAGGCGGCCATGATCGCGGCGCTGACGAGCCGCGCCGAGACGCCGTAGCGCTTGGCCATCAGCTCCGGCACCGTGTAGACGCCGGCCTTCGCGAGCCGTCCCGCGAGCAGGACGCCGAGGCCGATCAGGCCGAGGCCGATCATGAACACGAGCGCGGCGCCGGAGATACCGTGCTCGTAGCCGAGGCTGACGGTGCCGATCGTCGACGCCCCGCCGAGCACCACGGCGCTCAGCGTGCCGATGAACATCGGGTGGCCGAGCCGGCGGCCGGCGACCAGGTAGTCGTCGGCGGTCTTCGCACGCCGGTAACCCCAGTAGGCCGCGCCGAGCATGACCGCGAAGTAGATGATGATGACTGCGTAGTCCATGCGCTCCTCCCTCGTTGAGCTGTGGCTCGCAACCTTGGCGTGTGACGTTCGTCACAGCCATGGTGGATTCTCAGAAGCGGCTGCGGCGGCTTCGTGGATCGGCCAGCAGCGCGATGTGGAGCTCGGCGATCGTGGCCGGGCGCTTGAGCGAGCGGCCCAGGACCTCCTCGATCTTGGTCAGGCGATAGCGGAGGGAGTTGGGGTGCAGGTGCAGCTCGGCGGCGGTCGCTGTGACGTCGAGATCGTGGTCGAAGTAGGCGACGAGCGTCTCGTGCAGCGCCGGGTGGTCGTGCAGGACGGTGACCAGCTCGGCGACCTTCGGCTCGAGGCGGTCGGGCGCCGCCTCGCTGAGCAGCAGCGTCCCGAGGTCGAAGTGCTCGAAGGCGACGACCGCGTTCTCGGTGGTGGCGCGCTCGAGCGCGAGCTCGGCGTCGCGCAGCGACTCGTTGACGGTCGCGACGGTGTCGACCGGCCGGCCGATGCCGGCGCAGGGCCCCACCAGCGGCTCGAGCCGCTCGAGTGGGGCCTGGACGAGCGCGACGACGCAGCCGGCGTGCTCGCTCAGCAGGTGCGGGAGGCCGGTCAGGTGCTCGCCGAGCTCGTGGCGCACGACGGCGGGGTCGCCGCGGGCGAGGACGACGCGGGCGGGCTCGGCGAAGTCGATCTCGAAGGCGGCGGCGCGGGCGGTCAGCGAGGCGGCGTCGCCGCCGGCCAGGATCTCGTCGAGCAGCGCGCCGCGCACGGCGAGCTCCTGCTCGACGGCCACGGCCTTCAGGCGCTCCATGGCCACCAGCAGCGGCGCCGTGGTCTCCGCGGCGCGCTTGGTCAGCGTGCCGATGAAGCCCGCGCGCGGGCTGGCGAGCACGAGCCAGCGCGGCGCGTCGCCGGCGGGGGCGGCGACAGGCGCGACGACGGCGTGCCAGCCGTCGGCCTCGGCCTCGTGCACCGACGGGCCGCGGCCCTCGACGCTCCTCCAGAGCGCGCCGAACGGCGCCTTGCCCTGCGTGATCTCGGGCGTTCCCGGCGGGATCGAGGACGGCCACGCTCGCGTCGAGGAAGCGCGCGACGCGGTCGACCACCGCGGGCTCGGGATCGGGGTCGCGCAGGGCGTCGACCACGAAGCGCTGGAGCGAGGAGAGCCGCCGGAACAGCGGCTCGTCGGAGCCCATGATCGCGGCGTCGACCGTCCGGACGACCTCCATGAACGGCGTGTCCCTCGGCACGGCCAGGATCGGGTAGCCGCGCGCCTCGCCCTCGGCCAGCAGCGGCTCCGGCAGCTCGTCGAAGACCGGGCCGATGCCGAAGGCGAGCGCGGCGATCCGCGCCTCGTCGCAGTCGGCCACGAGCCGGCGGATCTCCTCGTCGCCGCGGCCCTCCAGCCGCACGCCCGCGGTGAGGAGCACCCAGCCGGGGGCGATCCAGCGCGTGGGGTTCGGCACCTCGACGACGGCCGCGCCCTGCACGGGGCGCTCGGCGGCGTCCGGCAGGCCGGTGCGCAGCGCCAGCCCGAGCTCCGTCTCCCCCAGCAGATCGCCGAGCCGCAGCACGGCGCGAGTCTATTCGCCCGCGTGTGAGAGTCTCAGGTCATGGTGAGAGAGTTCGACGCCCGGCTCGAGAAGGGCGACAACCCCGGTGCGTGGACGTGCGTCGTGATGGACGATGCCGCGGAGCTCTTCGGCACGCGCGGGCTCGTGAAGATCCGCGGCGCGATCGACGGCGAGCCGTTCGACGGTGCGCTGATGGCGCAGGGCGACGGCACGCACAGGCTGCCCGTCAGGGCGAAGCTGCGCAAGGCGATCGGCAAGCAGGCGGGCGACACCGTCCACGTCCGCATCGACGAGCGGATCGGCTGACCGCGCCGGCCGGGCGCGCGCCGCGCCCGGCCGGTGCGTCGAAGGGCTCGCTAGCAGGCGATCCGCTGGCCGGCCACCATCGGCTCGGCCGCCTCGCCGTCGAGCAGCAGCGGGATCAGCCCCCGCAGCTCCTGTCTCATCGGCACGAACCAGCGCCCCGCGTTGCGGCGCTGGACCTTGATGCCGTGGGCGGCCAGGCGGTCGGCCGCCGAGCGGCTCCCGTCCTGCTGCGAGGCGAGCTGCGCGTCGGTCACCAGGTAGCCGCACGGCGGCGGGTCGAGAATGCCGTCCGGCGGCTCGTCCGGAGGCGGCGCCTCGCCCGGGTGCGGGGCCGGGAACGCCGGCACGTTGTAGCTGCCGCGGAACACGATGCGGCCCGTGTTGCTCCTCTGGAACTCGGTCGACGCTTCGATCGTGCTCTCGACCACCGGCTGACGCGCCCGGTAGTAGTCGAGCAGCTGCTGCATCGTGTACATCGCCGAGTACGTCTTGCGGCGGCGGTTGTTCGCCGGGATCGCCTCGTTGGGGCGCGTCGTGCCGCCGGCGCTACGTGCCTCCAGCAGCATGCTGACCGTGTTCTTGAGGCCCATCGTGTTGCGCAGGATCGTCTCCTGGCTGAGGCCCACCTCGCCGCCGTTCTGGCACCCGTACGGGCAGTACCACCAGCCGTCCTCGGACCCGTTCGTGTACAGCCAGTTCTCGACCAGGCTCTTCGACTCGCCCATGATCGACTGCGCCACGTTCAGGTGACGCGGCCACAGCGTCGGCAGGTCGCCGGCCTGGTTGTTGCCGAACTCGTGCCCGTCGTACGCGACCTCCGGCGTGTAGTCGCGCACCATCGCGGCGAGCGCGAAGGTCTCCGGCTGCCGCAGCAGCGAGTGGTCGCGGTTGAGGTCCTGCCCCGTGGAGTTGCCGCGGGTGTTGGCCGCGCGACCGTCGCCGTTGATCGCCGGGACGATCAGCACCGTCATGTTGCGCAGGAGGTCGAGCGTGCGCGGGTCGTCGGCGAACGCGAGCTCGCGGGCGATGATCAGGCACCCCTCGCGCGAGGACGGCTCGTTGCCGTGCACGTTGCAGTTCAGCAGCGCCGCCGGGTTGTCGGAGACCGCGGCCGCGGTCGGCTTCGGCGCCGGGTAGCCGATGATGAACATGTTGATCGGCCGCCCGAGGACGGTGCGCCCGATCTCCACCACGCGCACCCGGTCGCTGGCCTTGTCGAGCGCGGCGGTGTACGCGTACTCGTTCGTGTCGTTCGTGAACACCGCCGCGTTCGTGTCCTCCCACTGCGTCCGCAGGTTCTCGCCCGGCGTCGCGGGGTCGCCGAACTTCGGCCGCGTGGTGCCGGTCACCGGCTCCGAGTACGGCTCCGCCACGGTGCCGAAGCGGGCACGCACGCGCCACTGGAAGCTGTCACCGGGGGTGAACCCGGCGTCGGCGAAGGCCGGCTCGGCCTGGTTGACCTGGCGGTTCGGCCGCCAGACGCCCACGACGACTGCCGTCGCCGGCGCGCCGGCCAGCGTGCGCTCGATCTGGTAGTCGGTGGCGCCCGCGACCGGGTTCCAGCTCAAGGTCGCGAACCCGTCGTCCTGCCGTACCTCGAGACCCGTGACCTGCTGGGCGTGGGCCGCCGCAGGCAGCAGGAGCGCTATGCCCGCAGCCGCCAGCACGGCGGCAAAGCGCGATCTCGCCCTCATGAATCCCCTCCCGTGGTTGGAAACCCCTGCCCCGAGTTGTACAGGGCGGGGCTACCGCGTCAAGGGGCGTGGAGCGAAATCGTCGCGCGCTCATACGCGCACGCGACGCACGAGCCGGACGATCGCGGCCACGATGAGACCGAAGAAGAGGAACGCGAGCGTGAAGATCGCCCCCACGCGGACGAACGCGATCGGGATCGCCTCCCACGAGTCGTCGAGACGGCGCTCGGCGTCGGTGCGCTCCACCGGCGCCGGCCTGGCGTCGTCCGGGATGCCGAATGGCGTGCTCGGGAAGACGCGGGCGATACCCGACACGTCCTGGGCGAGGAGCGGCAGCGCGTCGATGTGCTCGATCAGCCCCTTGCCGGCCCGGTGCCCGTCGCCGGCCGGCTGTTGCATGGCGCCCTCGATGAGCTCGACTAGCGGCGTGTCGATCGCCGCGATCGACGCCTCGCGGATCTCACCGTCCAGCGTCCACTCGTATCCGAGAGCCCAGTCGCCGGGCGATCCCTTTCTCGTGAGGCGGCCCGCGTCGGGATCGATCCAGCCGTAGAGCTTCACGTACCGGCAATCCGGCGGGATCGGCGGACCCGTGAAGCGGCCCTCGCGCTCGCCGCTGCGGATCTCCACGTCCCAGCCGTAGCAGACGTCCTGCACGCGGCCGGCCCGCCGCAGCCGCCGGCTGACCGCGCGCGTGTCGGCCTCGTCCGGCACCGCCATCGCCGAGCGCGGGGCATCGTCCCGCCGGCTGTAGCGGGCATCCCAGTAGGAGCCGACGTAGGCGTAGAAGCGGCGGTACCCGTCGTCCGGCCGGTGGCGCTCGATCGTCGTGCCGCCGCGCCCGTCCGGCACCAGCGCGACGATGTCGTGCTCGTAGCGCAGCAGGACCCCGACGGCCGTGTACCGCTGGTCCTCGGGCGGCCACGCGTCGTCGAGCTCGACGGACACCTCGAGCGGCGGCCGCGCATCGCGCATCCCGGGGTACGTCGCGGCGAGATGGTCCGCGAGCCGGCCGGGCGGCTCGACCGCATCCTCGACGACCTCCGCCAGGATGAGCACGGCGACGCAGCCGCCGAAGACGAGCGCGATCGACCGCCAGTGCAGCGCCATGACCTTGCGCCCGAGCCAGCGGGTGCCCGGGATCCGCTCGGCGGCCGCGGCTCGCGCCTCCGGCATCACCACGAAGGCCGCGATCATCGCCGTGATCGCCAGCACGATCGCCGGCGTCCGGATCCACGGCTCCTCGACGAAAACCGACAGCAGCACGAGGCCGACGAAGGCGAGGAACAGCGCCAGGCCCGCGAACCGGGTCATGGACCCGCTGTTACCCGACACCTGCGGTACGTCCTCCGCGAGCGCGTGCCGTCTCGCTCTACCAGACGTTGGTTCAGTCTTTCGCGGTTTGGCTCGTGACGGTTCCTAACGTCGACGCCATGAAAAAGCTCATCACCGTGGCCTTTACGGCCACCGCCCTTCTCGCGGCGGCTCCGGGCAGCGCCCTCGCCGCGAAGGACCCGTTCGCGCAGGTCATCTCCCACGTCAAGCTCAACGAGGACGGCACGGCGACCGTGCGGGCTCGCTACATGTGCGAGTCCTCGACGCACCTCTGGGTGTCGGCCAAGCAGTCCGCGGACGGCTCTGTCGATCCCACGCTTGAAGCGGAGGGCAGCAGCGGCGCCGCCGCGGCGTGGATGGACACCAACGACTGGGTGACCGTCGGCGGGGAGACGTTCCCGATCTCCAGCGGCGACGAGCAGCTCGTCTGCGACGGGCGCACGCGTTCCCAAAGCATCGCCATCGACGTCACCAACGCGCCGTGGGGCTCGTGGGATGAGCTCCAGGCCGGCATGGCGTGGGTGCAGTGGTGCATCGTCGAGGCCTCCGATAACGGCGAGTTCATCAGCGACCAGCGCTGGGTGACGGTCAAGTAGTCACGGTCGGGGACCGGCCGGTCGAGGCGCACGCGCTGCGGCCGAGCCGGTCCCTGGCGGTCTTCGACGAGGTACGCGACGGGCTGTTCACGCGCCCGCTGCACCCAGAGATTCGAGCCGTCTTGAAGGTGGCGTCGCCTGCGCGAGGCATTGGAACGCATGGCAACCGCCGGACGCGATCGAGACTCGATGTAGACGCGCTCGGCGGTTCCCGGCGCGCGGCCGTCTCGACTTGGTTGGACGTGAGAGGATCGAGGGTGTGACCGACGTGCAGGCTTTGCTCGAGGAGTACCGCGGCGTCCGCGACGCGCTCGAGCGGGCGGTGCTTCCGCTCGCGACCTCCGTCGACGGCCGTCGCTTCAGTTTCCAGACGACGCTGCACGGTCTGGAACTGGAAGCCGGCGGCTACGTGACGCTTGACGGTGGCGGCTCGACCCGGCTGGGCCAGGTGCTCGCGCTCGAGCTGCACAGCGAGGACGGCTCCGGTCCCGGGTTGCCGCAGGTTCGCATTCGGGTGGCGCGCGGTGAGGGTGTGGTTCTGGACGGGGATGGGCACTCGTTCCACGACGCGGTCGTGCAGACCGCCCCGCCGGACATCGTTCGCGCGTGGCTCGACCGGATCCGCCCGCCGCAGGGGGCGCTCGAAGTCGCGGAGCTGGCGCTATCACCAGGCGTTCCGGTCAGGCTCGACGCCGGCGGCTTCGGGCGGCACACGTTCCTGTGCGGCCAGTCCGGCTCCGGCAAGACGTACTCGCTCGGGGTGCTGCTCGAGCGGCTGC
This sequence comes from uncultured Solirubrobacteraceae bacterium, assembly GCA_963844405.1. Taxonomy (GTDB): domain Bacteria; phylum Actinomycetota; class Thermoleophilia; order Solirubrobacterales; family Solirubrobacteraceae; genus DASSUW01. The sequence continues at coordinate 686,702 of CAWJNZ010000004.1, forward strand.
TGATGGAGACGAGCCTTCGTGTCGTCGTGCTCGATCCCAACTCGGACTACGTGCGACTCGGAGAGCCCCGCGACGGGCACGATGCGGACGCGGTCGAGCGCTACATGTCGGTGGCCGACGCCGTCGCGGTGCGCAGCGGCACCAGCGGCCCTGCGCGCATCCGCGTGCGCTTCCGCGAGCTGAGCCCCGCCCAGCAGGCCGCGGCGCTGCGGCTCGACCCGCTCGTGGACTACGAGCAGTACGGGGAGCTGGCCGCATTCGTCGAAGACGACCGCATCCGCAGCGTCGAGGACTTCGCGCGCGTCGCGTCCGACGCCCTGAAGCTCCGCGCACGCAACCTGGGCGTCGACCGCTGGAGCATCTGGCCGGGACCCGAGGGCGAGTCGCTGATCGCGGAGCTCGAAGACCCGGCCGGACCGCGCTGCCTTGTCGTTGATCTGGGCTCGCTCGCCACACGCGAGGAGCAGACGGTCACCGCGGGCGCCGTACTCGCGCGGCTCTGGCGCCGGCGGACGACGCGCGAGCCGATCGCGATCGTCATCGACGAGGCCCACAACATCTGCCCCGCCGATCCCGGCGACCTGCTCACCGCCCTCGCCACGGAGGACGCCATTCGCATCGCGGGCGAGGGACGAAAGTTCGGTCTCTACCTGATCGTCGTGACCCAGCGCCCGCAGAAGGTGCACGAGAACGTGCTCTCCCAGTGCGACAACCTCGTCCTGATGCGGATGAACTCGACGGCCGACCTCGCACACGTCGGCAGCATCTTCTCGTTCGTCCCGCCGGGCCTGATCGACCGCGCCACGACGCTGCGCCAGGGCGAGGCGCTCGTGGCCGGAAAGATCGCGTCGCACCCGGCGCTGATTCGCTTCGGCGCGCGAATCACTCACGAAGGCGGCGCGGACGTGTCGGGCTGGTGGGACCGCCCGGCGTGATCGTCGGTGTCGCCCGGCGCGCGTGAGCCGGGCTGTCGGGTGGGAATCGGGCCGGAGAACAGCAGCGCCGCGGCGGCGACGATCGCGATCACCGCGAGCGCGCTGCGCAGCGCACGCAGTCGGGCCGTCTGATTCTCGGCCACGATCGCCGTGGCGGTCTCTCCCGTCACGCCCGCCGCTTCGAGCGCGGACTCGACGTCGGCATCCGACAGGAACGGGACGCCGCTGGAGAGCTCGATCTCGGCCTGCTGCTGCACGTCGGGCGGGACGGCGGGGTTGCCCTGGATGCCGGTCAGCACCGTGGCCGTGAGGACGGCGATCAGGACGGAACCCGCGAGCGCGGTGCCGAGCGACGCGCCGATGTTGGTCGCGGTGTTCTGCAGGCCGCCGACCTCGGGGCTCAGCTCGTCCGGTACCGCCGACACGGTGACGCTGCCGAGCTGGGACGCGAGCGCGCCGATGCCCAGCCCGAGAAGCAGCAACGGCAGCGTGACGATCTCGGCCGACGCTTCCTCGTCGATCGCGGCGAGCAACACGACAGTTCCGGCGAGCATCGCCAGCAACGCGAATCGGACCACGCGGCGCGGATTGGCTTGCGGGCGGAAGCGCGGAATCCCGGCGGCCGCGATCAGCAGCGTGACCGAGAGCGGCAGCAGGCGCACGCCGGTGTCGATCGCCGAGAGCCCGAGCGAGACCGACAAGAACAGCGGCACGACGAAGAACACGCCCGACTGCACGAAGTACTGGAACAAGAACATCCGCAGACCGCCGACCAGTTGCACGTTGCGCAGGATCGACGGCCGCACGAGCGGCTCTGCACCGCGCGCTTCGAGCCGCGATTCCCACTCGAAGAACACCCAGATCAGAAACAGCCCGCCGAGGATCAGCCAGATGACCGCCGAGATCCCGAAAAGCTCCGGTGCGTCCGGCTTCGGCGTGACCCACCCCCAGACACTGGAGCGCAGCACGCCGAACACCGCGAGGCCGAGGCCGGCCGCCGACAGCACGACGCCTACGAGATCGATGCGCGGACGCTGCCCGGGCGGCTCGTCCTGGATCCGCCTGGTGAGGGCGAGGATCGCCAGCACGATCAGCACCTCGCCCGCGAACACCAGCCGCCAGCTCAGGTACGTCGTGAACAGACCGCCGATCAGCGGCCCGACCGCGACCGCGACGGCTCCCGCCGCCATCACCAGACCGTACGCGCGTGGACGACCCTCGGGACCGAAGTTGGCCGCCACGAGCGCGACGATCGCGGGCAGGATCAGAGCCGCGCCGACGCCCTCCAACAACGACCAGCCCAAGAGCAGAACCGGCAATGACGGCGCGATCGAAGTCGTCAACGAGCCCGCGCCATAGACCACGCAGCCGACCGCGAACGCCCGCTTGCGACCGATCAGCGCGCCGATCTTCCCGCCCGTGATCATGAGCGTCGCCATCACGAGCGTGTAGAGCGTGATCGCCGTCTGGATCCCCGTCACGTCGGTCCCGACGTCCTCGGCCACCGTCGCGATCGCCACGTTCATCACCGACGTATCGAGCGTCATCAAGAACTGGCCCGCAGCAAGCGTGAGCAGGACCAGCGTCGCCGCCGACGCCGCTCCCGACCCGCCCGCAGACACTCTCTCGCCGGAGCTCATGTCCGCGCATCATCTCCCGTCCGTCAGTCTGGTGGAGACGATGCGAATCACTCCCGAGCGAGGTGAATGCTGATGGCGAAGGTCGTCGCGACGATCACGACGTCGGTCGACGGGTACATCACGGGGCCGGACGACGGCCCCGCCAAGGGGCTCGGCGAAGGCGGCGAGCGGCTGCACTACTGGGTGTTCGGCGGTCCGTGGACCTACGAGGACGAGCCGCGCGGCGACCCGATCGGCGAGGACGCGGAATGGCTCGTGGAGGCGTCGGGCCGGCTCGGCGCGGTCGTCGGCGGGCGCGGGACCTACGAGGCGGCCCGGCACTGGGGCGACGAGAACCCGTGGGGGCTGCCGTTCTTCATCGTCACCCACCGCCCGGAGGAGCAGCCGGCCGGCGACGCGTTCGTCTTCGTGGCCGGAGTCGAGCCCGCGGTCGAGCAGGCTCGTGAGGCGGCGGGCGGCAAGGACGTCAGCGTCATGGGCGGTGCCGAGGTCATCCGGCAGGCGCTCGACGCCGGGCTCGTCGACGAGCTGAACCTGATCGTCGCGCCGGTCGTCCTCGGCGCCGGCAAGCGCCTGTTCGAAGGCTTCTCGCGGTCGCTCGACCTCGAGCACCTCGGCGTGCGGCAGTCGCGCTACGCGACGTTCATCGACTATCGGGTACTCAAGTAGCGCCGGCCTCAGCGGGCCTGCGGCAGCTTCACCGACCGGCGGCGGGCCGCCGGCGCCGAGGGCGGCGGCACGACAGGGCCGATGTCGCCGTCGGGCGCCTCGTCGAGGTCGACGATCACCGGTGCGTGGTCGCTCGGGCCGGTCCCCTTGCGGGCGTGACGGTCGACCCAGGCCGCCTTCACGCGGTCGGCGACCGACCCGCTGGCCAGCGTCAGGTCGATCCGCATCCCGCAGTCCTTGTGGAACATGCCGGCCCGGTAGTCCCAGTACGTGAAGACGCGCTCGCTCGGCCAGCGCTCGCGGACGACGTCGCGGAGCCCGAGGCTCTGGAGCTCCGCCAGCGCCGCTCGCTCGGGCGCCGTCACGTGGGTCTGCCCGACGTAGGCCTCGGGATCGAACACGTCCTCGTCGGTCGGGGCGATGTTCATGTCGCCGCAGACGATCGTCGCCTCCGGCCCGGTCGCCACCAGCTCCTTCAGCGCGCCGAGCCACGCCAGCTTGTAGCGGTAGTGCTCGGAGTCGGGCTCGCGGCCGTTGGGCACATAGACCGAGACGACGCGGATGCCGCCGCAGGTGGCGGCCACGGCGCGCGACTCGGCGTGCGGGAAGCCGGGCGCGCCGGCCAGGCCGGCGACCACGTCCTCGAGCCCGACCTTGGAGAGGATCGCGACGCCGTTCCACGTCGGCTCGCCGTGGGCGGCGACCTCGTAGCCGCGCGCCTGCAGGTCCTTGCCGAGCAGCTTGGTGAAGGCCTCGTCGGCGAGCTTGGTCTCCTGCAGGCAGACCACGTCCGGCTGCCGCTCGTCGAGCCAGGGCAGCAGCCGCGGCACGCGCTGCTTGACCGAGTTCACGTTCCAGGTCGCGATCCGCACCGACCCCACGGTATCGACCCGTTAGTGTCGGCCCATGCGCAGGCTCCTCCTCATCGCGGCGGCCCTGGCCGGCCTCGCGGCGCCTGCCGCGACCGCCGCCCCTCCGCCGCTCCTGAGCGTCTCTCCGCAGACCGTGAACCTCGACGACGAGGTCACGATCCGCGGCCGCGAGTGGCCGGTGATCGAGTTCTGCCGCCGCCGCGTCCGCCTGCGCCTCGAGTCCGACCAGAACGCGGTCCTCATCGGCTTCGCCCGCATCCGCGAGAACGGCCGCTTCACGCGCCGCTGGACGCCGGAGAGCGGCGAGATCGGCCCCGGCCGCTGGCGCATCGTCGCCCGGCTGCGCTGCGAGAGCGGCGAGGACGGCTCGCCCAACTTCATCACCCGCCGCCGGGCCCTGCGCATCCTGCCTTAGGGGGACAGGCACTTCTGTAGTAGTACAGACGCCAACTGTTGCAGTACAGAGGGGCCTGTCCCTTTATCCGAGGCGCACGAACTGGCCGACCGACGGCACGCCGTCGGCTGAGATCGCGAAGACCATGTACCAGCCCGGCGGGGCGACGTTGCGACGGCCCGGGAAGGTGAGCGTGACGCGGTCGGGGGCGGTGACCTCGAAGGCGAGCCTGAGCAGGCGCTGCTCGCAGTTGAAGGCGTGCGTGGTGGCGCCCGGGCGCAGCATGTTGATCTCGCGCAGGTCGGCGGCGCCTGGCACCGTGGCGCGCATCGTGCCCCCGAACCGGACGCGGTTGCGGCCCAGCCTCAGCACCGGCCGCGGGCCCTTGAAGAGGTAGGGCGGCGAGTAGACCTCGATGCGCAGCTCGTCGGCCTTCGGCGCCGGGTTCGAGCCGGCGGTGACGACGCGGCCGTCGGGCACCAGGATCGCCGTCGAGTGATAGAGCCGCGGGACGCGCGACTTGGCGCCCAGCGTCCAGCGGCGCGTCCGCGGGTCGTAGATCTCGGCGTGCAGCGAGGCGTCGACCTTGTGCTCCTCCACTCGGGCGCCGCCGTTGGCCAGCACCGTGCCGTCGGGCAGGAGCGTGGCGTTGAGGTGCATGCGCGGCTCGTGCAGCTTGGCGGCGCCCCGGTAGCGCGGGCGGTCGGCCGAGAGGTCGACGATCGCGCAGCTGTCCGTGGCGATGTGCGGCAGGTCCTCGTCGCCCTCGAAGGGGTGGTCGTCGTCGTCGCCGTGGTGGTGGATCTCGGCGCCGCCGCCGCCGATGATCATCACCCGCTGGTCGCGCGCGTCGCCGAGCAGCACGCTCGCCGACTGGTTGCGGATCCGCGGCTCCGGCAGCCCCGTCACCACGCGCGTGTCGCCGTTGGCGATGTTCCAGACGATCGGGCGCGCGCCGCGGTTGCCGCTCATCTGGCCGCCCGAGTAGAAGATGCGGCCGTTCTCGAGCAGGAAGAGGTGCGGGTACCAGGGGATCAGCCCCGGCGACGGCAGCCGCTTCCAGCCCTCGCCGGGCACGAAGATCTCGGGCATGCGCTCGAGCTCGCGCGTGTGGCCGCGGCCGGAGACCGACAGCACGCGACCGTCACCCAAGGTGGTCAAAGTCGGGTACCAGCGCGGCCGCAGCATGCGCCGCACGCGGATCCAGCGATTGCGCTCGGGATCGAACGTCAGCGCGTCGCGGATCCCCCGGAACGGGCCGTAGCGGAGCGTCCCGCCCGCGGCGAGCAGCCGTCCGCCCGCCAGGAACGTCTGGCCCGCGCAGAAGAGGTCGATCGGCGTGCGCGGGGCGGTGAAGCGGCGGCTCGGGTAGTGCCAGACGCGCGTGCGGAAGCGCTTGGCCTCGTGGTCGTCGGGGTCGGCGCCGGAGCCGGCGAAGAACAGCACGTCGCCGGTGTGCAGGAGCGCGGCGTGGATGGCGAGGATCTGCGAGCTGTGGTCGAGGATCCGCCAGACGCCGCGCTTGGCCTCCTCGTCCTCGGGCGCCGCGAGCGGCAATGCCGCGACCTCGCCGTCGCCGAGCGCCATCAGCTCCGGGCGGTCGCCGTCCACCACGCAGAGGGCGACCGACGCGTTGCGCCGCTCGCCGGCGGCCGTGCCGGTCCACGACCCCCAGCCCTCGGAGGCGTGGCCGCTCTCGTCGAGCCCCCAGCCGATCGTGTGGCTGCCGCGGTCGGAGACGAGCAGCTCCGGGCGGCCGTCGCCGTCGAGGTCGGCCGCGTCGACGCCGAGCCCCTGGCTGTCGCCCGGCTGCCAGTCCGGGATGTCGGTCCACTCGGTCCACTCGCCGGTCACAGTGCCGCTCGCGTCGAGCTTCCAGCCGACCCGGTAGTGGCCGCCGCCGGGATCGGCCATGACGACGATCAGCTCGGGCGTCCCGTCGCCGTCGAGGTCGGCGAGCGCGATGTCGCCGCCGCTGTTCTCCTTCGCGCTCCAGTCCGGGATCGCGCTCCACGACGTCCAGCCCTTCGTGACGGCGCCCTCGGCGTCGAGGCTGCGGCCGACGCGGTAGTGCCCGCGGTTGCTGCGGGCGCCCTTCTCGATCGCGAACACGACCAGGTCCGGCCGGCCGTCGCCGTCGAGGTCGGCGAGCGCGATGCCCGCGTCGGCGCTCGCGCGGAAGCGCCAGCCGGGGACGTCGAACCACTCGCCCCAGCCGCCGGCGATGGCGCCGGCCGAGTCGAGCGAGCGCCCGACGCGGTAGCGGCTGCCCGCGAGCACGACGAGGTCCGGCCGCCCGTCCCCGCTGAGGTCCGCGACCGCCATGCCCGCGCCCTCGGTCGGCGCCCAGCCCGGGATGCGCGTGAAGTCCGTCGGCACCGGGGCCGGACGCTATCGGAGAGCTCAGCCGCCGGCCAACACGACTTCGTACCCCTCGCCGCGCAGGACCTCGACGACCACATCGCGGTGGTCGCCCTGGAGCTCGATCACGCCGCCCTTGGCGGAGCCGCCGACGCCGCAGCGCTTCTTCAGCCGCCCGGCCAGCTCGCGCAGGCCGGCGTCGTCGAGCGGGACGCCGGAGATCGTGGTGACCGCCTTGCCGCGCCGGCCGGCGACCTCGCGCCGGACCTTCACGCGCCCGCCGCCCGCCGCGGCCCGCGCGCTTTCGGGCTTGCGGCGACGCCGGTCGCCGCCGTCGCTCGACCAGACGAGGTCGGACATCGCCCAGAGACTAGGCCCCCGAGACTGGTGACTCCATCGATTCGATGCGGCCCACTCGGCCGTAGCTTCGGGCTATGAACTCCTCGACCCCAGCGCATCGCCCCTCCCCCGCGGCGATCCTCATCATCATCCCGCTCGTCGTGGCGGTGGTGCTCACGCTGTTCGCGTGGCCCGCATCGCGGCTCGAGCCCCGTGATCTTCCCGTCGGTGTGGCCGGCGCGCCCGCCATGGAGCAGCAGCTGGCCGCGCGCGGCTTCGAGCCGCACCGCTACGCCGACGAGGCCGCCGCCCGCGAGGCGATCGAGGACCGCGAGGTCTACGGCGCCTTCGTGGCCACGCCCGCCGGTCCGAAGGTGCTGACCGCCACGGCCGCGAGCCAGCCGGTCGCCCAGGCCCTCACCCACGCCGCCGCCGAGGCCAAGGCGCCCGTCGAGGACGTCGTCTCGGCCTCCCCGGGCAGCGGCGGGCTGGCCGCCAGCGTGCTCCCGCTCGTGCTCGCCGGGATCTTCACCGGCCTCGCCTCGGCCGCGCTCGGCCGGACCGCGCTCCAGCGCGCCGGCCTGCTCACCGCAGGCTCGATCCTCGCCGGCCTGACGGCGACGGCCATCGTCCAGGGCTGGCTCGACGTGATCGGCGGCGACTGGCTCGCCAACGCCGGCGCGCTCAGCCTCACCGTGCTGGCCATCGCCGCCGTGGTGGCCGGCCTCGAATCGCTGCTCGGCAAGGCCGGCGTCGCGCTCGCCGCGCTCACCATGGTGCTGATCGGCAACCCGTTCTCGGGCGTCGCGACCGGCCCCGAGATGCTGCCGACCGGCGCGGGAGCGCTCGGTCAGCTGCTCCCGCCGGGCGCCGGCGGCAACCTGCTCCGCAGCACCGGTCTGTTCGACGGCGCCGCCGCCGGCGGCCACGTCACGGTGCTCGCCGTCTGGGCGCTCGCCGGGCTGGCCTTGCTGTTCGCCTCGTCGGTCCGCGCGCGCCGCACGGCGCTCGCGCCGGCGCCCGCCTGATCGAAACGCTGCCGGACCGCGGAAATGCGCCGCGGTCCGGCAGCGTCAGTCGGGCCATGAAGCTGCTCCTGGGGATCCTGCTCGCGGGGCTCGTCGCCGCCCCCGCCGCCGCCAAGCCCGCCCGCACCGTCGCCGTCGGCAAGGTGCAGCGGACCGAGGCCTTCCTCGCCGTCCGCTACGACGGCCACCGCCTGCGCGCGTACGCATGCGACGGCTCCGCCCGCCGGCTGCCGACGATCTCGACGTGGTTCGACGCGCAGTGGGACGGCCGCAGCGCGATCACGGTGGTCAACGGCGACCACAGGCTGCGGCTCGACGGACCCCGCACGGGCCGGCTCGAGGGGCACCGCTTGTCATGGTCGACCCGCGACCGCGCAGGTGCCGGCCCGTCCAAGTGACGCTGGCGGACGGCACGACCCAGATCGTGACCGTCTGCAGGACCGGCTGACTCAGCCGACCTGCGGGCCGCCCAGCTGGGCGCGCAGGCCGGCGATCTCGGTGACGGCGAGGCCGACGTAGAGGGCGCGAGAGGCCTCGATGTCGTTCTCGAGGTCGGTCATGTAGAGGGCGTTCTCACCGAGACCGGCCTCGACGGCGTCGAGGCGCTCGGCCTGGAGGCGCCGGAGCTCGTTGCGGGCGTCGAGGGCGGTGTTCATGGTGCACAGACTTACGTCGCGGGCGCCTTGCTCCAATGCGGGCAGACCCGCGTCTTGCAGGCGGCGATCCAGCGTGCGGGGGTACGGCCAGCCCCCGGGCTCGAGAAGGGATCCCCGCCAGTGGCGTGACGCTCAGCGGAAGCGGACCCGCAGGCGGTCGGGCTCGACCGAGACGATGTCGAGCGCCTCGCCGGCCGGCTTGACGCGGGCGATCGCCTGTGGCCTGTCGGCCGGCCCCGGGCCGTAGACGGTCACCTCGCCGTCGGGCCGGAACTCGAGCCCGCGCCGGCCGCGCGCGGGCGGCAGGTCGTAACCGGCGGGGCGGTAGACGCGCACGTCGCCCTCGTCCTCCTCGTGCGCGTGCACCCAGCGCCGGAACAGCTCGGGGGGCGGTTCGCTCACGCGCCGAGCCTACTGTGCCGTCCTGCGCGGTCATTAGGGTCGCGCGAATGCCCGAGGACGCCCCCACCCGCCGGTTCTGCGCCACCAGCGAGGTCCACCGCCAGCTGCTCTCCGTCGATCCCGACTACCGGCTCGCCCGGTCCGAGATCGAGAACATGACCGACGCGACGCAGGCGCGCGGCTTCCTGGCCGCGGCACCGGTCACGCGCACGATCGACATCGTGGTCCACGTCGTCTACAAGACCGAGCGCCAGAACATCTCGAACGCGCAGATCCAGAGCCAGATCCGCATCCTCAACCAGGACTTCCGGATGAAGAACCGGGATCGCTCGAAGGTGCCCGACGTCTTCAAGCCGCTGCAGTCCGACACCCGCATCCGGTTCCGGCTGGCGCCGAAGGACGTCTTCGGCAACGCGACGAGCGGGATCACACGCACGCGGACGGCTCTTCCGGCGTTCAGCTTCGACGACGGCGTCAAGTCGAGCCGCACCGGCGGCGCCGACCCGTGGCCGAGCCGGCGCTACCTCAACCTCTGGGTCTGCCAGCTCGGCGACGGGCTGCTCGGCTACGCGCAGTTCCCGGGCGGCCCGCGAGCGACCGACGGCGTGGTCATCCTCCACACCGCCTTCGGCGACACCGGCACGGCGACCGCCCCGTTCGACCGCGGCCGCACGACGACCCACGAGGTCGGCCACTGGCTCAACCTCTTCCACATCTGGGGCGACGACGGGACGGGCTGCCACGGGTCCGACCACGTGCCGGACACGCCCAACCAGGCGAGCGAGAACTTCGGCGAGCCGGTCTTCCCGCACGTCTCGTGCGACAACGGTCCGCACGGCGACCTGTTCATGAACTACATGGACTACGTCGACGACCGGGCGATGCTCATGTTCACGGCGGGGCAGGCCACGCGCATGAACGCCGCGCTCAACGGACCGCGGCAGCAGCTGTTCGAGCGGCTTCCGCGCTATCCGGGCGTGCTCGGCCGGAGCCCGCGCAGCAGGCCGGCCGTGCGGCGGGTGCAGGAGGCGCTGCGCGACCGCTACGACCATCCCGACCTGGTGGTCGACGGGGTCTACGCAGAGAAGACCGAGCGGATCGTCCGGACCTTCCAGCGCCGCCGCCACGGGCCGCCGTGGAACCTGCCGCAGGACGGCAAGGTCGGCAAGCGCACCTGGGCCGCCCTCTTTGCGTGACGTTGGCATCGGTCCGAGCCCTCGGTTAACCTCGCTGTCCACCGAAGGAGGCGGGAAGCTGGCATCCCCGCGAGTGACCATCGAACTGTGTGGCCATCTCTCGGTCAGCGTCGATGGACGCCGCCGGGAGTCCGACCTGCCCGGCCGTCAGGGGCGGCTCGCCCTTGCCCATCTGGCGCTCAACCGCAACCGCGGCGTCACGCGCGAGAAGCTGATCGCCGCGCTCTGGGGCGAGGACGCGCCGGCCGGCCACGCGCAGGCGCTCAACGTCGTGCTCTCCAAGCTGCGGCGGGCGCTCGGGCCGGAGGTGGTCGAGAACGCCGGCGAGCGGGCCGTGCAGCTCACGCCGGCCGCGAGCGTCGACTTCGACGCGGTGCAGCCCGCGCTCGACGAGGCCTTCGCGGCGCGCGACCGCGGCGAGTGGCGCGCCGTGGTGGAGGCCGCCGCCCGCGTGACCGACCTGGCGGACGCCGGGCTGCTGCCCGGCTATGAGGCGCCATGGCTGGAGGAGCCGCGGCGCCGGCTCGAGGAGCTCGGGCTCCAGGCGCGCGAGCTGCGTGGTGACGCCGGGCTGGCCGTCGGCGGCGCCGAGCTCGCGCACGCCGAGCGCGCCGCCCAGGAGCTCGTCGACATGGCGCAGTTCCGCGAGAGCGGCTATCTGCTGCTCATGCGCGTGCGCGAGGCGCAGGGCAACCTCGTCGAGGCGCTGCGCGTCCACGACCGGCTGCGCACGCTGCTGCGCGACGAGCTCGGCGTCACGCCTGGCCCGCAGGTCCAGGCCGAGTTCGAGCGGCTATTGAAGGCCGAGCAGGCCGAGCCGCCGCCCGCGCCCGAGCCGCCGCCCGCCCCCGAGCCGCCGCCTGCGGCGCCCGAGACCGCGCAGACCTTCTTCGCCACCCGCAGCGGCGCCGCCTTCGTCGGCCGCCACTCGGAGCTCGACCGCCTGGGCCAGTACCTCGAGCGGGCCACCGAGGGCAGCCGCCAGCTCGTGCTGCTCGAGGGCGAGCCTGGGATCGGCAAGACGCGACTGGCGATGGAGTTCATGGAAGCCTGCGAGGCCGAGGGCGCGCTCGCGCTCTACGGCCGCTGCGATGCCGAGACGCTCCTCCCCTACCAGCCGTTCGTCGAGGCGCTGCGCCGCTACGTCGCCCGCACGCCCGAGCAGCTGAGCGCCTGGCGCGCCAAGTACGGCGCCGAGCTCGGCCGCGTGGTCCCGGAGCTGGCGACCGGCGACGCGCACGGCGGCCCCGAGGAGGAGGAGCGCTACCGCCTCTTCGACGCGGTGTCCGAGGTCCTCAACGACATCGCGCGCCGCCAGCCGGTCTTGCTCGTGCTCGACGACCTGCACTGGGCCGACAAGCCGACGCTGCTGATGCTGCGCCAGATGGTCCGCGCCGCGGGCGAGTCGCCGCTGCTGATCGTGGCCACGATCCGCGACACCGAGCGCCCGACCGCGCTGGTCGACATGCTGGTCCAGCTCCGCCGCGAGCACTACTTCGACCGGATCGAGCTGGCCGGGCTCGACGAGGCCGACGCCACGACGCTGATCGGCGCGTTCGGCCCGCAGGGCATCCCCGACCACGTCAACCGCGCGCTGTGGGAGGAGACCAAGGGCAACCCGTTCTTCCTCGAGGAGATGGTTCGCCACCTCGGCTCCACCTCGCCGGACCCGGCCGGCAACGGCGAGCCGTGGCCGCTGGAGCTCCCGGAGGGCATCCGCGAGGTCATCGGCCGCCGGCTCGCGACGCTGTCCGACCGCGCCAACCAGGTGCTCACCACCGCCGCCGTGATGGGTCGCGAGTTCCGCGTCGAGGTGCTGGAGGCGGTCGGCGAGCTCGACGAGGACGAGCTCGACGAGGTGATCGAGGAGGCCGTCGCCGCCCACGTCATCGCCGAGGTGCCCGGCGTCTACGGCCGCTGCAGCTTCACGCACGCGCTGATCCGCCAGACGCTCTACGACGGGCTGACCGCCACCCGCCGCGCGCGCCTGCACCTGCGCGTCGCGGAGGCGATCGAGCGCGTGGAGGGCGAGACGGCGCTGGCCGAGCTGGCCCACCACTTCTGCCTCGCCCCGCCCACCCGCGGCGCCGAGAAGGCGGTCGAGTACGCCGAGCGCGCCGCCGAGCAGGCCTCCGCCGTCCTCGCCTACGAGGAGGCGGCGCGGCTCTACGAGGTGGCGCTGCGGGCGCTCGAGCAGGCGCCCGCCGACCCGGAGCGCACCTGCCAGCTGCTGCTCGCCTGCGGCAACGCCCAGAACAAGGCGGGCGACACGCTGGAGGCGCAGCAGACCTTCGGGCGGGCGGCCGACACGGCGCGCGCCCTCGGCTCGGCCGAGCTGCTGGCCCACGCCGCGCTCGGCTACGGCATGCCGGGCCAGATGGCGGGCGGGATCGTCGACGACGCGCTGGTGGCGCTGCTCGAGGAGGCGCTCGACGCCGTGGGCGACGACGAGCCGGCGCTGCGCGCGCGGCTGGTGGCGCGCCTGGCGATCGAGCTCAGCTTCTCGGAGGCGCGCGATCGCCGCGCCGAGCTCAGCGGCGAGGCGGTCGAGCTCGCCCGCAAGGCCGGCGACGCCCGCGGGATCGGCTTCGCGCTGGTGGCTCGCCACTGGTCGCTGTGGGGTCCCGGCAACGTGAAGGAGCGCCTGGAGGCGGCCAACGACCTGCTCGCCCTGGCGGAGGAGTCGGGCGACGAGCGGCTCGCGCTCGCGGGCCACCGCTGGCGGATGATGGACCTGCTGGAGCTCGGCGACATCGACTCCGCGGACATCGAGATGGACGCCTTCGCCCGCATCGCCGAACGCCGGCGGCGGGTGTCGGACGACCTGTACGCGCACATCTACCGCTCGATGCGGATGCTGCTCGCCGGCGAGTTCGACAAGGCCCAGGCCGAGGGCCACGCGGCCGTCGTGCTCGGCAACCGCGTGCAGGACCCGAACACCGGCAACGCCACGCTCCTGCAGTCCTGCACGCTGCGGCGCGAGCGCGGCCGGCTCGAACGGCTCGAGGGCCCGGTGCGGGCCTACGCCGAGCGCTTCCACTCGATCCCGGGCTGGCGCTGCGTGCTCGCGCACCTGCTCGCCGAGACCGGTCGCGGCGACGAGGCGCGCGAGATCCTCGACTCCTTCGGGGCCGACGGCTTCCGCGGGCTGCCGCTCGACAGCATCTGGCTCGGCGCCGTCACCTACCTGGCCGAGACAGCGGCCGCGCTCGGCGACCCCACACACGCCGAGGCGCTGCACGACCTGCTCGAGCCGTATGCCGACCGCAACGTCGCGGTCGGCTGGGCGTCGACCTGCACGGGATCGGCCGCGCGCCATCTCGGCCTCCTCGCCGACCTGCTCGGGCGGCGCAAGGAGGCGATCGCCTACTTCGAGACGGCGCTGGCCATGAACGAGCGCATGCGGGCGCGGCCGTGGGTGGCGCGCACGCAGGTCGAGCTCGCGCGCGTGCTCGGCCCGCGGCAGAAGCGCGCCGGCGAGCTGCTCGACGCCGCCCTGGCGGAGGCGCAGCAGCTCGGGATGCCGCGGCTGGCCGAGCGCGCTGAAGCTGTACGAGCGGGCGCCGCGGTGACGGGCTAGACCCCCCAAGAGGGTCAGGAAGCGACCTCTTGCGCGTCGCGTCCGCTACATAGGAGGGGTGAACGCAGGTTCCTCCGACATCGATGCGGCCGTCGACGCGCTGCGCTCGCGGCTGCCAGAGCCGCTCGCGCCGCTCGCAGACCTCGCCTACAACTACCGCTGGTCGTGGACGCCCGGCGGCCCCGAGCTGCTCTCCTCCGTCGATCCCCGGCGCTGGGAGCTGTGCCTCGGCAACCCGGTCCGGCTGATCGAGGAGACGGCGCCGAGCCGGCTCGCCGAGCTGGCGGCCGACGACGACTTCCTGGCGCGCCTCGCCGACCTTCACGGCCGGGTGACCGCCAAGCTGTCCGAGCCGCTGCTGACCGAGCCCGTCACCGACGACAACCCGGCCGCCTTCTTCTGCGCCGAGTTCGCGATCCACAAGTCGCTGCCCGTCTACTCGGGCGGCCTCGGCGTGCTGGCGGGCGACATCCTCAAGGAGGCGTCCGATCTGGGCCTGCCGATGGTCGGCGTGGGGCTCATGTACCGCCACGGCTACTTCCGCCAGCGGATCGACGCGACCGGCTGGCAGCACGAGTACTGGGTCGAGACCGATCCGGATCGCGTGCCGGCGGCGCTGGTCCGCGGCGACGACGGCACGCCGCTGTGCGTCGCGGTGCCGATCGACGGGCGGACGGTCGTCGCGCAGGTCTGGCGCGTGAACGTCGGCCGCGTGCCGCTGCTGCTGCTCGACGCCGACCGCCCCGAGAACGACCTCACGGACCGCTGGATCACCTCCCGCCTGTACGTCGGCGATCCGGGAGTGCGGCTCGGCCAGTACGCGCTGCTGGGCATCGGCGGCGTGCGGGCTCTGCATGCGCTGGGGATCGATCCCGGCGTCGTCCATCTCAACGAGGGCCACGCCGCGATGGCCTGCCTCGAGCTGGCGCGCGCCGAGCGTGAGCGCACCGGCGCGACGGTCGAGGACGCCTTCGAGGCGGTCCGCCAGCGCACCGTCTTCACCACGCACACTCCGGTGCCGGCCGGCAATGACACCTATCCGGCCGCGCAGATGGCCGGGGTGCTGTCCGGCATCGCCTCGGAGATGGGCGTGGACGAGGCGTCGCTGGTCCGCCGTGGGCGCACGCACCCGGACGAGAGCGCCGAGCCGTTCGGCGTGACGCAGTTCGCGCTGCGCTCGTCGCGGATCGCCAACGGCGTGAGCGCGCGCCACGGCGAGGTGGCGCGGGAGATGTGGCACGAGCTGTGGCCGGACCGCCCGCTCGACGACGTGCCGATCACGCACGTCACCAACGGCGCCCACATCCCGACCTGGATCGGCGGGCCGATGCGCGAGCTGCTCGACCGCTCCTTGGGCGACGACTGGTTCGACCGCGCCGTGGACCCGGCGACGTGGGAGCCGGTCGACGAGATCCCCGACCAGGAGCTGTGGGACGCCCGGGCGGCGCAGCGCGCCGCGCTCATCGACGTCGTCCGCGAGCGCTCGGTGATGGACCGGCTGGGACGCGGCGACACGTCCGAGTACGTGCGGGCCGCGGTGAGCGCGTTGGACCCCGAGGTCCTCACCATCGGCTTCGCGCGCCGCGTGGCGACCTACAAGCGGCTCGACCTGCTGCTGCGCGACGTCGAGCGCGCGCTGGCGCTGCTGTCCGACGACGAGCGGCCGGTCCAGCTCATCCTGGCCGGCAAGGCGCACCCGAAGGACGACGACGGCAAGCGGCTCGTCCAGCGCCTGTTCGAGATGAAGGGCCACTTCGCGGTCGGCCGGCGGGTCGTGTACCTGGACGACTACGACCTGGCGCTCGGCGCGGCGATGGTGCGCGGCTGCGACATCTGGGTCAACGTGCCGCGCCCGCCTTTGGAGGCGAGCGGGACGAGCGGGATCAAGTCGGCGATGAACGGCGGCCTCCAGCTGAGCGTCCTGGACGGCTGGTGGCCGGAGGCCTCCGACGGCACCAACGGCTGGGCGATCTCCGGCGAGGTCGACCACGACCACGGCGCGCAGGACTGGCGCCACGCCGACGAGCTCTACCGGCTGCTGACCGACGAGGCGGTGCCGACGTTCTACTCGCGCGGCGCGGGCGGCCTGCCGCAGGGGTGGCTCGACATGGTGCGGGCGTCGCTGCGGACGATCGGGCCGAAGTTCGGCGCCGGGCGCATGGTGCGCGACTACGCGGAGAAGATCTACCCGGCGAACGTGGGGGCGCGGGCGTAGCCCCGCCCCCCTCGTTCTGGCTCAAGGCCGTCGGTCACGCGCGCGGGCCGCTGGGCGAGCGCTGGCTCGACGAGCGGCCCGAGCTCCTGCACCGCACGGGCTTCCCGCGCCGCCCGCGGATCGTCGTCGGCGACCGGCTCGTGCTGTACGCGTCGGTCTGGCGGCGGGTGTTCGCCCTGTGCGAGGTGACCGGCGAGCCGGAGCCCCGCGACCACCCGCGCTGGCCGTGGACGGTCGCCATCGAGACGCTGCTGGTGGTGCCGGTGCTCGACGCGGCGCCGCCGGTCGAGGCGATCGGCGTGGCCGCGCGCTCGATGTCGCAGCAGTCGCACATCCGCATCGGTCCTGAGCACTACGCCCGCGCCGTCGAGGCGATCGCCTCGGTCGCGCGCTGATCAGCGCCCGAGCGTGCGGAGGAATACCGGCGCGCGGTCCTGGAGCTGGCCGATCAGCTCGCGGACCGCGGAGAGGCCGGCGCGCAGCTCGGCGTCGCCGACCTCGACCGGCATCATCGAGTCCTGGAGGTCGGCGAGCGTGACGTCGGCGTCGTCGATCGCGTCGGTGGCGCGCTCGAGGAAGCCGCGCACGCCCTGTGAAGGGAGGCCGGCCGAGGCGGGCTCGAACGTGCGGCCGGGGAGGCCGTGGCGCTCGGCGAAGCCGGCGTGGGTGCGGCGGGCGCGGCCGTAGGCGAGCTGGGCCGGCCGGAAGAGCTGCTCCTCGAGCCGGTCGGCCGTGATCGTGTCGAGCTGCTCGTAGGCGGCGCCGAGCGCGGCGAGGGCGACGCTGAGGTCGTCGGTCGCCTCCGCGACCCGCTCGAGCAGGTCCCGCCGCGCGTCATCCGCTCGGTACGCCATCCGCCCAGCCTAGTCGGCCCACCTCTCGGCCGATCGAGGCCGGGCGCCGGAATGGTCAAGCAATCACTTGACTTTTCGGCGGCGGGGCGCAATACTCAAGTGAGTGCTTAACCAAAGCGCCCCACTCGACCGGGTCTTCCAGGCCCTCGCCGACCCGAGCCGCCGCCTGATGGTCGAGCGGCTGACCCGCGGGCCGGCGTCGGTCAGCGAGCTGGCGCGGCCGCTCGACATGTCGCTCGCAGCGGTCGTGCAGCACGTGCAGGTGCTCGAGGCGAGTGGGCTGGTCCGTTCCGCGAAGGCCGGCCGCGTGCGCACGTGCACGATCGAGCCGACCGCGCTGCGAACGGCCGAGCAGTGGATCAGCGACCGGCGGACCCAGTGGGAACACCGGCTCGACCGGCTCGGCGGCTTTCTCGCCGAGCACCCCGACCAGTAAGGAGCTCCTCCCCGTGACCGTCACCCACTCCACGTTCAGCCTCGAGCGGACCTACGACGCCTCCCCCGGGCGCGTGTTCGCCGCCTTCGCCGACCCCGAGCAGAAGGCCGCCTGGTTCGCCGGCCCGCCCGAGTGGCCCCTGGCCGCGTTCGAGGTCGATTTCCGCATCGGCGGGCGCGAGACGAACCGCGGCGGCCCGAAGGAAGGCCCGATGCACAGCTTCGACGCCCTGTACTACGACATCGTGCCGGACCAGCGGATCGTCTACTCGTACGAGATGCACCTCGACGAGAAGCGGATCTCGGTCTCGCTCGCCACGATCGAGCTCGCCCCCGCCGCCGACGGCACGCGCCTCACCCTGACCGAGCAGGGCGCCTACCTCGACGACTTCGACGACCCGAAGCTGCGCGAGACCGGCACGCGCGACCTGCTGGACGCGCTGGGCGCCTACCTCGCCAAGACCCCCGCGAGCGCGTGATGAGCGAGGTCTACGCGCAGCTCTCGATGTCGCTCGACGGGTTCGTCGCCGGCCCGAACGACAGCCCCGGGAACGGACTCGGCGACGGCGGCGAGCGACTCCACGAGTGGGTCGTCGCCACCGCGGACTGGCGGAGCAAGCACGGCCTCGAAGGCGGCGAGGAGGGCGAGGAGTCCCGGCTCGTGAAGTCCTACGAGCGATCCGGCGCGATCATCATGGGCCGCCGGATGTTCGACCACGGCGTGGAGCCGTGGGGCCCCGAGCCGCCGTTCCGCAAGCCGGTCTTCATCCTCACCCACCGCGAGCACGAGCCGATCGTCAAGGGCGAGACGACCTACGCGTTCGTCACCGAAGGGATCGAGCGCGCGCTCGAGCTGGCGCGCGAGGCCGCCGGCGGCAAGGACGTCGAGCTCGCGGGCGGCGGTCAGATCGTGAGCCAGTACCTCGCCGCCGGGCTGCTCGACGAGATCCACGTCCACGTCGCGCCGTTCATCCTCGGCGGCGGCCCCAGGCTCTTCGACGCCCCCGGCCTCGAGAACGTCGAGCTCGAGCCCGTCGAAGTCCTCGCCTCACCCCGGGCGACCCACATCCGCTACCGCCGCGCGCCTCACTGAGGCGCGTAGCGGTGATGGATCGCGAGGGCGTTGCCGTCCGGGTCCGCGAAGAACGTCTGGTAGCAGACGCCGCTGTCGATCACGTCGCCCCTGAACTCGACGCCGCGCGACTCGAGCTCGGCCTTGGCGCCCTCGAAGTCGTCGACGCGGAACTCGATCGGGTTGCTGTTCGGCCGGAACTCGACCCCGAACGCGTCCGACTGCATGACGGCGATCGTGAGGTTGCCCGTCTCGAACTCGCCGGCGGGCATCTTCCCCCAGCGCTTGCCCTCCTCCAGGCCCAGCACGTCGCGATAGAACCGCGCCGCAGCTTCGAAGTCCTGGGTCGGGACGATGATGAAGTCGGTGCCGGTGATGAGAGCCATGGTCGGAGCCTACGTGGTAGCCGCACCCTCGCTCTAGGGATTCCCCCGATGCACGCCGCGCCCCGGCCCGACAGGATCGGGGACATGTTCGAGACCGCCACGTCCGTGACCGTGATCCACGGCGCCATGCTCAGCTTCGAGACCGTGGACGCGCCCGACGCCGAGCACGCGCCCGTGCGGCTGCGCGAGCACCACGAGACGCTGCTGCGGGTGATCGACGGCATGGTCACGCTCGAGCTCGACGGCCACGAGCACACGCTGATGCTCGAAGGCGAGGCGCGGATCGGCGCCGGCGTCCCGCACCGGGTCTGGAACGCCGGCCCCGGCGACGCGCGAATCGTGCAGGAGTTCCGCCGCACCCACTAACTGGGCAGCGCCGGCAACCCTCGCTTCTCGCCCTCCTCCATCAAACGGTCGCGCGTGACGGCGCCGCCGGTGCCCGTGTGGGCGCCGACCGACAGGCCGGCGTAGAGGTTCGCCCACCGGATCGCGACCTCGGGATCGGCTCCGCCGAGGTCGCCCCACGCCAGCGCGGCGGCGAACAGGTCGCCCGCGCCCGTCGTGTCGACCACCGTCTGGCCGCAGCCGTCGACCTCCACGCTGTGCCCGTCGAAGACGGCGACCGCGCCGTCCGGCCCGAGCGTCACGGTGGCGATCTCGGCGATCGAGGTGAGCTTCTCCGCCGCCTCGACCGGCGAGGAGGCACCGGTCAGGATCTCCGCCTCGCGCCGGTTGACGATCAGCGCCCGCGCGCGGCGGGTGTGCGCGACGCGCGGGAGCCGGCCGGCGAACGCGCGCGCGTCGTCGTCGCCGCAAGTGATGAACGCGCACGCCCCCTCCGGCAGGATGTCGATCTGCTCGAGCGTCGCCGAGACGGCGCGCGGCGACAGCGGCTCGAGGTCGGCGGCGCGGGCGCGCACGCCGGGGTCGACCGTCACCATCGAGCGCTCGCCGGCCACCGGCATGACGACCGTGGTCGGCGTGCGGCTGCCGCGCGGCTCGAGCGTGATGACGCCCTCGGCGTCGAGCTCGCGGCGCACGAAGTTGCCGGCCAGGTCGTCGCCGAGCGGGGCCACGAGCGCCGTGTTCAGGCCGAGCCGGCGCGCGCCGACCGCGGTGATCGCCCCGCCGCCGGGCGAGCGCAGCATGTCGCCCGCGAACCGCTCCTCCCCCGGTCCGGGCAGCGCCTCGAGGCCGACGAACGTGTAGTCGAGGTAGGCGGGGGTCAGGACGGCGAGGTCGACGTTCACGCGAAGCGCTCCTCCAGGACGGGCAGACGCTCACGGTATCCGGCGAAGATCTCGCGCGCAGCCGTGACGGACGGAACCAGCGGATGAAGGGCGAGCGCCTTGACGGCCAGCGAGGTCGATCCGGTGAGGGCGGCTTCGATCGTGACCCGCTCGACGGCCTTGACGGTCTCGACCAGCGCGCGGGCGTGATCGGGCACCTCCCCCACCGCCAGCGGCCGCACGCCAGCCGCCGAGACGACACACGGGACCTCGACGACGGCGCGCTCGTCGAGGAACGGCAAGGCCGAGCCGTTGGCGACGTTGAGGATCCGCACCGCGTGCTCGTCGCCGGCGATCGCCTCCACGACGGCGAGCGCCTCGGCCTCGTAGCCGCCCGGCTCGTCCTCGGCGTGGGACTCGCCCTCGTGGCCGTCGCGGGCCTCGGCCATGTAGGTGCGGTCGCGCTGGTCCTTGGCCGCCCGCCAGCGGGCGAGCGCCTGCTCCGGCGTGTCGTCCGCGGCGTCGTAGAAGGCGGCCTGCTGCTCGAGCAGGTACGCGCCGCGCGGGCGCTGCCCGAGGGCGGCGACGGTCTGGTCGGCGAAGTAGAAGTAGTAGAGGTACTCGTTGGGGATCATGCCGAGCGAGCGCAGCCACTCGGCGCCGAACACGCGGCCCTCCTCGAGCCGTTCGAGCGCCTCGTCGTCGGCCAACAGCTCGGGCAGGCGGTCGCCGCTAGCGTCGTGGACGCCCTTCAGCCAGCCGAGGTGGTTGAGGCCGAAGGAGTCGAACCGCAGCCGCTCGGGCGACTCGCCGAGCACGGCCGCCACGCGCCGGCAGAGGCCCGACGGCGAGTCGCAGATCCCCACCGCGCGATCCCCGACGACCTGCTGCAGCGCCTCGGTGACCATTCCCGCGGGGTTGGTGAAGTTGACGATCCAGGCGCCGGGCGCGCGGCGCGCCGTGCGCTCCGCAAGGTCGACCATCGCCGGGATCGTCCGCAGGGCGAAGCAGATGCCGCCCGGGCCGATCGTCTCCTGCCCGAGCACCCCCTGGGCGAGCGGGACGCCCTCGTCGACCGTGCGCCCCTCCAGGCCGCCCACGCGGATGGCGACGAAGACGAAGTCGGCGCCCTCGAGCGCGTCGTCGAGGTCCGAAGTGCTGCGGAAGGGCACCTTGTCGCCGTGCTCGGCGGCCTGGCCCTCCAGGACCTGGGCGATCCGGTCGAGCCGAGCGGGGTCGACGTCGTGCAACGCGATCTCGTCGAAGGGGCGGCGCTGCAGGAGCGCGCCGTAGACGAGCGGGACGCGGAAGCCGCCTCCCCCGATGATCGCCAGCTTCACGCGGGCAGGATATCCGCGATCCCCGCGGCCGAGAGCTCGGCCTTGGGGAGGAACCCGCACGCGGGAGTGCGGTCGAGGCAGGGACCGTAGTCGCTGGCCTCGCGGCTCGAGGTGAGCACGACCGCCGGCATGTGGCCGTTGCCGGAGAGCCGCTCGGCGACCTCGAAGCCGTCGATGTCGGGGAGCTGCACGTCGAGCAAAACGACCTCGGGGCGCAGCTCGCGCGCCGCGTGGAGCGCCGTCATGCCGTCCGCCGCCTCGCCCACGACGACGTAGCCCTCGAGCTCGAGCAGCCGGCGCGCGGCGGCCCGGAAGCCCGGGTGGTCGTCGACGATGAGGACGGTTGCAGCCATACGGAGAGTTTCGTGGTCATTACCCGTTTCCCCCATGTGGTCACCATGTGGACCTCAGGTGGGCAAACCGCACCTCGTAACAGGACGCGCAATCCTCGCCTGGCGCGTTCAGCGCCAGCATCTGGCGACCCGCGCCCCGTGCGAGGACGCCCTGGAGGTCGTGCGCGACGTCTGCGGCATGCACGCCCAGCTCACGGCCTCGGCGGAGCTGACGCTGTGGGCGCGGGTGGGGGCGCTCCCGGGCGGCTGGGTATCGCACGCGCTGTGGGAGGAACGCGCGCTCGTGCGGACGTGGGCGATGCGGGGCACGCTGCACCTGCTGCGCGCCGACGAGCTCGGCCTGTGGGTCGGCGCCCAGGGCGCCTTGAAGCCGCGCCACCACGTCGGGGCGTGGCTCCGGCACCACGGGCTGACGCGAGAGCAGGCCGACGCGATGCTCGATGCGATCCCGGTCGCGCTCGACGGGCGGCAGCTCACGCGCGAGGAGCTCGCCGCCGAGGTGGCGGCGCTGACCGGGATCGCGGGGCTGGACGACAAGCTCAAGGGCGGCTTCGGCGACCTCCTGAAGCCGGCGGCCTTCCGCGGCGACCTCTGCTTCGCGCCGAGCGACGGCCAGCGCGTGCGGTTCGCGCGGCCCGACCAGTGGCTCGGGCCGTGGGAGCCGGTGCCGACCGAGGAGGCGACGCTCGAGGTGGCGCGCCGCTACCTGGCGCGCTACGGGCCGGCCAACCGCGAGGCGCTGGCGCGCTGGTTCGGGATGCCGTCGCCCGCCGAGGCCGGCCGCTGGCTGAAGCGGCTGGGCGACGAGGCGGTGGAGGTCGACGGCGAGTACCTGCTGGCCGCCGACGTGGAGGCGGCCGCGGCGGCGGAGCCGGACGGCACCGTGAGGCTGCTTCCCGCCTTCGACCACTACGTCGTGGCGGCGCCGCGCGCCGACGACGCCGTCGTCGCGCCCGCCCACCGCGCGCGGGTCTACCGGCCGCAGGGCTGGCTGTCGCCGGCCGTGCTCGTCGACGGGCGGATCGTCGGCGTGTGGGCGCACGAGCGCAAGGGCGACCGCCTGATCGTCGGGGTCGAGCCGTTCGGCCGCCTGGCGAAGGCGGTGCGGGCCGGCGTCGAGGCCGAGGCCGCAGCTCTCGCCGCCTTCCTCGGCGGCGAGCTCGAGCTCAGCGTGTCATAGGCTGAAAACGTGGCCCGGCTGAAGATCGCCTACATCGGCGGCGGATCGACCCGCGGCGCGGGCACGATGGCCAGCTTCGTCGAGCAGGGCGCCAACTTCGACGGATCCGAGATCGTCCTCGTCGACCTCGACGCCGAGCGGCTCGAGCTGATCCGCGGGCTCGCCGAGCGGATGGCGGCCGCGAAGGGCGTCGACCTCACCGTCTCCGCGACGACCGACCGCCGCGCCGGCCTGGACGGCTGCGACGCGATCCTGACCAGCTACCGCCCGGGCGGCTTCGAGGCGCGCGTGCACGACGAGCGCATCCCGCTCTCGCACGGCGTGATCGGCCAGGAGACGCAGGGCCCGGGCGGCTTCTTCATGGCGCTCCGGTCGATCCACGTGATGCAGCAGATCCTCGAGGACGTGGCCGTCGCCTGCCCGGACGCGCGGATCTTCAACTACACGAACCCCGTCAACGTCGTCGCCCAGGCGGTCACCGACCACTCGGACGTCCCGTTCGTCTCGCTGTGCGAGGGGCCGATCATCTACGCCGAGGAGGCGGCGGAAGCCGCGGGGCTCGATCCGGCCATGGTCGACGTCCAGAGCGTCGGCCTCAATCACGCCTCCTGGAGCGTGCGGCACCGCTACGACGGACAGGACCTGCTCCCGCTGCTGGAGGAGGCCTACGAGCGGCGCGCCGGCGACCCCGAGCTGCGGCCGCAGACGCGGCGGATGCTGCGCCTGGCGTCGGCGATGGGCGCCCTGCCGAGCGAGTACTTCCAGTACTACTACTTCGAGGACGAGGTCCTCGGCGAGCTGACCGCGAAGCCGACTACGCGCGCCGAGGACATCCTCGGCTGGGTGCCCGACTACTGGGAGCACTACGTCGAGCAGGCCCACAGCGACACACCGGTGCTCGACCCCGGCCGCTCACGCGGCGGGATCCACGAGCTCGAGCTGGCGATCGACTGCATGGACGCGGTCTACAACGACCGCGGCGAGACGCTGCCGGTCAACGTCCCCAGCGAGGGCACGGTCCCTCACTTCCCCGACACGCTCGTCGTCGAGACGCTCGGCCGCTGCGACGCCGGCGGGGTCCGCCCGCTGCCGATGCCCGGGTTGCCGGCGCACCTGCGCGGCCTCGTCGAGGCGCTCGGCGCCTACCAGCAGGCCGCCGCCGACGCCGCGTGGTCGGGCGACGCCCGCGACGGCGTGCGGGCGCTCGCGGCGCATCCGCTCGTGCGCTCGTTCGACCTGGCGGAGCGGCTGTACGGCGAGCTGGCCGCCGCGCACCGCGACTACCTGCCGGCGCGGCTCGTGCCCTGACGCATCGCGGCGACGAACTCCGGCCACCACTCGCGCTGCTCCGAGCGCTCGGCGAGCTCGGCGGCGACCTCGTCGTAGCGGCGCCAGACGTCGCGCGCCGCCGCCTCGGCGTCGTCGCGGCTCGCGAACTCGGACGCGATCCAGCGCCGCCCCGTGCGGGCGTGCAGCACCTCGTCCGCCCAGTCGAAGTCCTGGAACGTGGTCAGCACCGGGTCGCCGTGCGCGGCGGCCACCTCGAGCTCGTGCCTCTTGCCGGTCGCGGCCGCCATCAGGTCCTGCTCGATCACCCACAGCAGCAGGTGCGCCTCGCGCGGCGTGAAGCGCGTGTTGAGCGCCATCGAGCCCTGGACCTCGATCGGGAACGCGTGGAACGGCACGCCCTGGCGCTCGAGCGCCACCTGCCCCATCATCGCGTGGCGCGTCTCGTCCCACAGCTGGCGGCTCAGCTCGCGCCGGCGCTCGAACGGCTCGTCGCCGGCGGCGGCGATGATCGGGGCCATCCACTCGGGCACGTCCATCTCGC
Organism: uncultured Solirubrobacteraceae bacterium; assembly: GCA_963844405.1. Lineage (GTDB taxonomy): Bacteria > Actinomycetota > Thermoleophilia > Solirubrobacterales > Solirubrobacteraceae > DASSUW01. The sequence continues at coordinate 711,669 of CAWJNZ010000004.1, forward strand.
GCAGCCGCTTGTAGGCGAGCGCGTAGGCGCGCTCGTCGGCCGGGCGCTCCGGGTCGTCGCAATAGTCGTCGATCAGCGCCGACTGGTTGTACGGATCGGCGAAGCGCTCGTCGCGCCGCACGACCGGATCGGCCGGCGGCGGGCCCGCGGCGCTGCGCAGCGGCGGCGACGGATCCTCGCCGGGCGGGTCGTCGCCGAGCAGCCCGCCGGCGGCGGCGAGCAGGGCGCCGACCACCTCCGGCCAGCCGCCGTCGGCCGGGACCGCCTCGGCCGCCGCACGGCCCCAGGCGAGCGTGCGCTCCTCGTCGCGCAGCGCCGCCTCGACGAGCCGCACCGACGGGTGGTCGGCGAGCGGATTGCTGGTGTCGCGGTACGTCCGCAGCGCGTCCGCGAGCGCGCCGCGCACGACCAGGTAGGAGGCGGCGAGCAGCTCGCCGGTGTCGCGCGCATGCGCCAGCTCGTCGAACACGAGCGCGATCCGGTCGTCCGGCGCGGTGCCGACGTCGACCGACGGCTGGCGCAGCTCTCTCGCGCGGTCCCCCAACGCCGTGGCGTGCTCGGCGTCGAGCCACAGCTGGAGCCCGAGCGCGCACTTGACCTCCCACTCCGGCGTGCGCGGCAGCGCGTCGACGGCGAGCGCGTGCAGGCGCCGGTAGGCGTATGCGAGCCGCCACAGCCGCTGCGCCGAGCCCGCGACGGAGTAGCCCGCTCGCCCCGCCGCCTCGTAGCCGAACAGGCCCGCGAGCGGCGGGATCCCGCTCACCGCAGCGCCTCGCCCGTGGCCGGGTCGAACAGGAGCACCGCGTCCGGCGGCACGACGAGCTCGACCGTCTCCCCCGGCTCGTAGCGCGGGCCGCGCGCCTCGACGACGGCGGTGAACCGCGGGCGGTCGTCGTCGGCGAGCAGCTTCGCGTGCTCGCCCTCGGTCACCTCGTCGGCGACCGCCGCCGCCTCGCCCGCCGGCTTCTCCGCGTCGACCGGGAAGATCAGGTGGGACTCGGTGCCGAGCCGCTCGACCACCTCGAGCTGCGCCCGCAGGCGCGGCGCCGACTCATCGCCTCCCGGCTTGAGGTCGTTCGGCCGTACGCCCGCGATGACCGGGCCCTCGTGGCGGACGCCGCCGGTCAGCGGGACCTCGATCCCCGCCATGCGCAGCCGCCCCTCGCGCAGCTCGCCCGACACGAGGTTCATCGGCGGGGAGCCCATGAACGCCGCGACGAACACGTTCGCGGGCGCGTCGAACAGCCGCTCGGGCGTGTCGACCTGCTGCACGGTGCCGTCGCGCAGCACGACGACGCGGTCGCCGAGCGTCATCGCCTCGACCTGGTCGTGCGTCACGTAGACGGTCGTGACGCCGAGCCGGTCGTGCAGCCGCGCCAGCTCCGCGCGCATGCCGATGCGCAGCTTCGCGTCCAGGTTGGAGAGCGGCTCGTCCATCAGGTACGCCTGCGGCTCGCGCACCATCGCGCGGCCGATCGCCACGCGCTGGCGCTGGCCGCCCGACAGCGCGCCGGGCTTGCGGTCGACGAGGTCGTCGAGCCCGAGCACGCCCGCGACCGAGCCCACGCGCTCGCGCATCGCGGGCTTGGGCGTGCGGCGCAGCTTGAGCGCGAACGCGAGGTTGTCCCACACGCGCATGTGCGGGTAGAGCGCGTAGTCCTGGAACACCATCGCGACGTCCCGGCTGCGCGGCGCGGCCTCGGTCACGTCGCGGTCGCCGATCCGGATCCGGCCGCTCGAGACGCCCTCGAGCCCGGCGATCATGCGCAGCAGCGTGGACTTCCCGCACCCCGACGGGCCGACGAGCACCATGAACTCGCCGTCGCCGATCTCGAGGTCGACGTCGTCGACGGCGAGCACGTCACCGGGGAAGACCTTGCTCACGCGCTCGAGGGCGATCCCGCCCATGCTGCGCTCCTTCCTTCGAGTTCGGGAATCGAGACGCCGATCCGGTCGAGTGCGAGCAGCAGCACGCCCTCGATCGGCGGGGCGGGGTGGCGGACGGCGATCGCGCCGGGCAGCTCGGCCATCGCCGCGTCGGCGAGCCGGTCGGTCGGGTGGCCGAACACGCCGCCGGCCAGCACGACGCGCGTGCCCTCGAGCGGCAGCCCGAGCTGCTCGGCGCAGGCGCGCCCCTGGCGGCCGAGCACGCGCCCCTTGTCCTCCACGATCGCGCGCGCGACCGCGTCGCCCTCGTCGGCGGCGTCGAGCACCACGGGCGCCAGCCGGTCGGCCTCGCGGTCGTCCAGGCCGCCGCGGCGCGTGAACTCGTACAGGAGGGCGATCGCGTCGCCGGCGCCGTAGAGCGCGAGCGCCAGGTCGGTGAGCGCCGTGGCCGGCCCGAGGTCGAGCGCGGCGCGGTAGACGGCGTCCAGGCCCTCCTGCCCGAGGTCGCGGCCGCCGACGCCGTCCGGCCAGAACCCGAGGTGGAACACGCGCCCGTCGGGATGGCGTGCGCCGACCGCGTTGTACGTGCCGCACACCGCGGCGATCCCGGTCCAGTCCGGCGAGCCGCCGCGCAGCGCTCCGATCGCGTCGTTGACGACGAGCGGCGCGACCGGCAGCGCGAGCCGCTCGCGGAGCGCGGCCTCGAGCAGCGCGAAGTCCTCCGGCCAGTCAGCGCCCGCGAGGCTGAAGACCGCGGCGTCGAGCTCGGCGGCGTCGATCCCGGCGCCCCGCAGCGCCTCGTTCGCGGCCGCCTCGATCGCGGCGATCGCGGCGCCGGGCGTCGGCGCGTTGTAGATGTCGGCCGTGCCGCTCCGGCCGGCCCCGCGCGTCGTCGCCGAATCGTCGGCCACCGCGGCCAGCGTCTTGGTGTTGCCGCCGTCGACGGCGAGCACCCAGCTCACTCCTTCACCGCCCCGGCGAACATGCCGCGGATGAAGCTCCGCTGCAGGAACACGTAGACGACCACGACCGGGAGGGCCACGAGCACGGAGGCCGCCGCCACCAGCGTCGGGTCCGAGGAGCGGTACGAGCCGGAGAACAGCGCGAGGCCCAGCGGCGCCGTCCGCAGGTCGTCGGACTGGATCATCACGAGCGCGAGCAGGAACTCGTTCCACGTCCACATGAAGACGAGCACGAGCATCGTCGTGATCGCCGGCCACGCGTGCGGCAGGAGCACGCGCCACAGCGTCACGAAGCTCGACGCGCCGTCGAGCCGCGACGCCTCGACGAGCGAGCGCGGCGACGAGCGGAAGTACGCGCGCATCCAGAACGTCCCGAACGGCACCGACAGGCCGATCTGGGGCAGGATCAGCGCCCAGTAGCTGTCCGTCATCCCGATGTCCTTGAACACGTAGTAGAGCGGGATGACGGTCGCCTCGTAGGGGAAGATCAGCCCGACGAGCAGCAGGTAGAACAGCGCGTCAGAGCCGCGGAACCGCATCGCGCCGAACGCGTAGCCCGCCAGCGTCGAGAGCACCGCGGAGACGACCGAGACCGTCGCCGCCACGACGAAGCTGTTGACCAGGCCGCGGTCGAAGTTGCCGAGGTCCCAGGCTTCGCGGAACGTGCCGAAGTTGAACGAGTCGGGGATCGAGAACCCGGTGACCAGGTCGGACCGCTCGTGGAAGGCGAGCAGCAGGATGCTGAGGATCGGGTAGATCACGAGCACGCAGAACACGCCGAGGACGGCGTAGCTGAGGAGCTGCTCGCGGCGCGTCGCGCTCATCGGCTCGGGTCCCGGTCGACGAGCCGCGTGATCGCGAACGCGACGACGAAGATGATCGCGGTGAGGACGACCGCGACCGACGCCGCCAGGCCGACGCGCCCGTTCGCGAAGGCGTTCTGGTACACGAGCACCGCGGGCACGGTGGTCGTCGTGCCGGGCCCGCCGGCGGTCGCGACGTAGATCAGGTCGAACGTGCGCAGCGCCATGATCGTGGTGATGGTCAGCGCGACGGCCAGCTCGCCGCGCAGGCCCGGCAGCGTCACCGCGAAGAACTCGCGCACGCGTCCGGCGCCGTCGACGCGCGCCGCCTCGTACAGCGTGTTCGGGATCTTCTGGATCCCCGCCAGGAACAGCACGAGGCAGAGCCCGAACATGATCCACGAGCCGACGAGGCCGAGCGCGGGCAGGGCGAAGGTGAAGTCACCCAGCCAGCCGCGTGACACGCTGTCGAGCCCGACGAGGTCGAGCAGCTCGTTCACCGGCCCGTCGGGCGCGTAGATCCACTGCCAGGCGATCGCGACGACGACGACGGCGATCGTCTGGGGCAGGAACAGCACGGCGCGGAAGAACGTCACGCCGCGCACGCGCCCGTGCGCGATCACCGAGGCGAGGAACAGCCCGAGCAGCGTGGGCAGCACCGCGTAGAAGAGGATCAGCTCGAGCGAGTGCACGAACGAGGCGCGGATGTTCGGGTCCTCGAGCACCTCGCGGTAGTTGTCGAGCCCCGTCCACGTGCCGACCGTCAGGCCGTCCCAGTCGAAGAACGACAGCCACGTCGTGTAGACCAGGGGGCCGAACGCGAACAGCAGGTAGAACGCGAAGGTGGGGGCCAGGTACAGGTACGCGACCCGGCGCGGCTCGCCGGGCGCGCGCACGCGCACCCGGCGCTCCCCCACGGCACGGGCAGCGTCCGCGCCCTCGGCGCGCGCGGGCGACGCCGTCGAGGGCGCGGCCACCTAGTGGTTCCTCCCGTGAGTCTCGGCGCCCTTGGGCGGCCGCTGGCGCCGCCTGGCAAGGACGCAGACCCGCAGGAATCCCTCTGGGATTTCAAGGGTCGAGGACACAGCCAGGCGGTTATCAGCGGCCGATCCAGGGGTGTTGAGATTTGCGGGAGGGACCACTACCCCTCCGCGAGCTGCTCGTGGTACTTGTCCCAGTCCTCCTGGACGCGCTGCGCGACCTCCTCGGGCGAGATCCTCCCCGCGAGCATCTCCTGGAAGGTCTGCCCCATCGTCTGCAGCATCGTCGGCGACGACCAGTCCGGGTACAGCGTCAGCCCGCCGGACTCGACGAGCTGATCCCAGCCCTCCTTGACGCCCTTGCCGAGCGGGTCGCTCGGCGCGGCCGTGCCGTCGATCGCCGCCGGGACCTGCTGGGTGTCGACCAGGACCTGGCCGGCGTCCGGGCCGTGATGTGGTCGAGGTACGCGGCCGCGAGGTCGGGGTTCTCGGTCTTCGCGGAGATGTGCATCGGGAAGCTCGTCGAGCCGATGTTCACGAGGTCGCCGCTCTCGCCGGCCGGCACGTTGAAGAACTCGCCGTCGTCACCGAGGCCGTCTCGGACCGTGGCCGCGTTCCAGTTGCCCGCGATCAGGAGCGCGCCCTTGCCCTTGCTGAAGGCGATCGCCGCCTCGTTGTCGTTGACCGCGTTGAACGCGTCGCCCTTCCCCATGTAGCCCTTGTCCACCCACTCCTTGAGCTTCTCCAGCGCCTCGACGTTGCCGGGCGTGTCGAACGTCGCGCCGTCCTTCTGGAAGATCCAGTCGCGCATGTCCTGCGCGGGCGTGTAGGCGCCCTGGACGCCGCCCCACAGGTGCAGAGCGCCGTACTGGTCGCGGTTGCCGAGCGCGATCACCGGCTCGTCGGCCGGCAGCGTGTCGCGCAGCTTCGCCAGCGCGTCCTCGAAGTCGGCGAACGTCTCGAGGCTCGCGGGATCGACGCCGGCCTCTTCCAGCTTCGTGCTGTTCGCGAACACGCCGACCGACTGGCCGGTCTGGGCGACGCCCCACAGCGTGCCCTCGCCGAACGTCTTGCCGTCGTCCGTCCACTCGAACTGCTGCATCGTCTCCGGCGTGTACGACTTGTCCCAGCCGTACGCCTCGGCGTACTCGTCGAGCGGCACGATCAGGCCCGCCTTCACCAGCTCGCCGTCGAGCTGGTAGCCCTGGTTGCCGGCGAACACGTCCGGCGCGTTGTCGCTGGAGGCGACGAGCTTGGCCTGCTTGGTCCAGCCCGAGAAGTCGCGGAAGCTGATCTTGACCGTGACGTTCGGGTACTTCTCCTCGAACGAGCTGCTCAGCTCCTTGAGCGCGTCCTGGGGGCCGCCGGAGCCCTCGGCCGAGATGACGCTCAGCGTGACGGCGCCGAGATCCTCGAACCCGTCGGTCTTGACCTCGCCGGCCGGCGTTTCCGCCTGCTCATTGGGACTCTCCTCTCCCGGGGTCCCTCCGCAGCCGGCGATGGCGGCGATCGCCAGCGCGGCCGGCAGGACCACGCGAAGCTGGCGTTTCCTCATGGCTTATCTCCCTCTCCCGATGAGCGCGGCGCATCAGCGTCGCCTGGAACCGGTAGCGATCCGCCCTATACACGGTACGGCCGAGGTCGATGACCCGCCCGCCTTCCGCGATCGCCACGGTGGTCGCGAACAGGACCGGCGCTCCCTGCGCCAGCCCGAGCAGCTCGGCCTCCGGCCCGTCCGCGCCCCGGGCCTCGAGCTCGTAGTCGGCGCGCACCGGCGCGTGGCCGGCGCGGTCGAGCGCCTCGTAGAGCGAGGCGATCGTGAAGTCCTTGTCGGTGGCATCCGGCAGCAGGCGGAGCGGCACCCGGTTGACGTCGATCGAGATCGGCAGGCCGTCGAGCATCCGCAGCCGGCGCAGCTCGAACAGCTCCGCGCCGGGCGCGATCCCGAACGCCTCCGCCTCGTCGATCGTCGCGGGGCGGACGTCCGCGCCGAGCACGCGCGCGCTCGCGTCGAGCCCGCGTGAGCGCGCCACCTCGGTCAGGCTCATGAGCGTGTTCGGCGGCTCGACCACCGCCTCGCCGGCGACGAACGAGCCGCGGCCGCGGCTCTCCACGAGGCCGTCGGCCACCAGCTCCTCGAGCGCCCGCCGCACGGTCGCGCGGCTGACGCCCAGCTCGTCGCAGAACCAGCGCTCGGACGGCAGCCGGTCGCCCGGCTGGAGCGTCCCGTTCTCGATCTCCCGCGCGATCTCCCGGTAGACCCGGTGATACAGCGGTTGCGCGGCCTCGCTGATCGGCATCGATGGGCGGACTATTCCAGCGCCGTTGTTGCCATGTCAAGGCGTTTGGTCCCTTTTGGTAGGTCATGGTACGTTCCGGTCCATGAGGTACCTGGAGACCGGGCTGTGGGCTGACGTCCGCGAGCTCCCGGGGGCGTTGGGCGACACGCTGGAGGCGGCGGAGGGGATCGCGGAGGCCGCGGCGCTCCTGCGCGACTCGCGGCGGATCGTCGCCACGGGGAACGGCGCCGCGTACTACGTCGCCCACGCGCTGTGGCTCGCGTCGCTGGAGAGCGCCGCCGCCGGCCCGCCGATCGTCGCGGTGCCGTGCGGGATCGCGGTCCGCGCCGGCTTCCGCTGGGAGCCGGGCGACGCGGTGCTGGCCGTGTCGTCGTCGGGCGAGTTCCGCGACGTGGTCGAGATCGCGCGCCGCGACGGGCGGCGGCCGTGCGTGGCGATCACCGCCGCCGCCGGCTCGTCGCTCGCCGCCGCCGCGACCACCGCCGTCGTGCAGCGGGTCGCCGCCCAGCGGGCGGTGACGCACACGCAGGCGCTCGCCGGCGCCTACGCGAGCGCGCTCGCGCTGTGGGCCGCCGTGACGGGCGACGCCGAGCTGGCGGCACTGCTGGCGACGGCGCCGGACGCCGCCGAGCGGGCGGTCGCCGACGCCGAGGCGTGGGACGCGCTGTCGGGCGTCGACGCACCGCCCGCGGCGATCGCCGTCGGCGGCGGCGCTGCGTGGGCGGCGGCGATGGAGCTCGCGCTCATGCTCAAGGAGATCTCGCGCATCCCGGCGGAGGGCGTCGAGACCCGCGAGGGCGCGACGTCGGCCATGTTCGGCCTCGACCGCGGGCACCTGATGGTGTCGCTGGACCCCGTGGGCGACCCGCACGGCGACGAGGCGGTGCGCCTGTGCGCCGCCGCCGGCGCGGCCACGCTGCGGCTCCCGGGCGCCGGCGGCGACGCGCGCCTCGTCCCGATCACGACCCTTCCCGCGGCCGCCGCGCTGTCCGCCGAGCTGGCGATCGCCGCCGGCCACGACGTCGACCGGCCGGCCTGGACCGACGCCTACTACGAGACGGCGAGGAGCGCCACGTGAGCATCCGCCTCGGCGTCGTCGGCTGCGGCAGCGTCTTCTGGACGCCGTACATGAGCCTGATCGAGCGGCTGCGCGGCCAGGGCCGCGTCGACGTCGTCGCGGTCTACGACTCCGATCCCGGCAAGCGCCGCGCGGCGGCCGACCGCCTCGACCTCAGCCCCGACCTGCCCGACGACGTCGCCGTCTGCACGCACCCCGACGTCGACGTCGTGCTCGTGCTCACGAGCATGGCCGAGCACGGCCGCCTCGCCCGCGCGAGCCTCGACGCCGGCAAGCACGTGCTCGTCGAGAAGCCGGTGGCGACGACGCTCGCCGAGGCCGAGGAGGTGCTGGCCACCGCGGCCGCCGCGCCCGGCCACCTGGTCTGCGCCCCCCACATCCTGCTCTCGCCGACCTACCGCGCGATGCACGCGCGCGTGCGCGCCGGCGAGATCGGGGCGCTGCTCACCGCGCGCGGCCGCTACGGCTGGGCGGGGCCCGACTGGAGCCGCTGGTTCTACGAGGCGGGCGGCGGGGCGCTGTTCGACCTCGGCGTCTACAACGTCACCAGCCTGTGCGGCTTCTTCGGCCCCGCGCGGCGCGTGACCGCGATGACCGGCGTCGCGATCCCCGAGCGGGTCATCAACGGCGAGCCGATGCGCGTCGTGGCCGATGACAACGCCCACGTGCTGCTCGACTTCGGCGACGCCCGCTTCGCGGTCGTGACCACCGGCTTCACGATGCAGAGCTACCGCTCCCCGTGCCTCGAGCTGTACGGCACGCACGGCGTGCTGCAGATGCTCGGCGACGACTGGGCGCCCGAGGGCTACGAGCTGTGGCGCAACGACCGGGCGGCCTGGGAGCTGCACCCCGAGACCGAGCCGACCTGGCCCTGGACCGACGGGCTGCGCCACCTCGTCGAGTGCATCGAGACCGGCGCCGAGCCGATCATCCGGCCCGAGCACGCCTACCACGCGCTGGAGATCATGCTCGCGGCCCAGGCCGCCGGCGCCGACGGCCGCGCGCGCGAGATCGGCAGCGACTTCCCGGCGCCCGACCTCGAGCGGCTCGGCGGCGCCGCCGCGCACGCGCGCGTCCACGACCCGCGGAGCGCGGCATGAGCCTGGTCGAGCGCCCGGCCCCGCCGGCGTCCTCGCCGCGCCCGACGTTCGACGGGCCCGCGCTGATCCGGCGCGCCGACGTCACGCGCCACGTCTGGGGCGATCCCGCCGCCGGCGAGGTCTACGACTGGATCTACGCGTCGACCGACAAGGTCCACATGCTCGTGTTCGGGCTCGCGCCCGGCGCGGGCTTCCGGCACTCGGAGGACTTCCGCACGATCTTCGCCGCCGACGAGCTGCTCCACGTCCTCGAGGGCGTGCTGGTGATCGCCGACCCCGAGACTGGCGAGGTCCAGCGCGCCGGCACCGGGGAGAGCGTCTTCTTCCGCCGCGACACCTGGCACCACGCCTTCGCGCTCGGGCCGGAGCCGCTGCGCGTGCTCGAGCTGTTCGCGCCGCCGCCCGCGGCCGGCGCGTCGAGCGCGTACGCGCGCGCCCAGCCGTACCTGGAGGCCTCCCGCTACGCCGACGACGCGCTGCTCGGCAACTGGCCGCCGGCACAGCCGGCGGCGCCGCGCCTGCGGGTCCTGCGCCCGGCCGACGTGCTGTGGCGGCGCGACCTCGGCGTGCTCTGCGGCGTCCTGGTCAGCACCGAGCACCTCACGGTCGCCACGCTGGAGCTGGGACCCGGCGAGGTCGCCAGCGCTGCACGAGCACGGCGGCGACGAGGTGCTGATGGCGCTCGAGGGCAGGCTCTGGGTGCGCGCGTGGTTCGACGGCGGCGTGCGGACGTTCGAGCTGGAGCCGGAGGACGTCTGCTACCTGCCGGCCGGCAGCCGCCACGAATACCGCAACGCGGGCGGCGCGGCCGCGCGCGCGATCTGCGGCATCGCGCCGGGCTACCTGCCGTGACGGTCGCCCTCGGCCTCGACGTCGGGGGCACGAAGATCGCCGCCGCGCGCGTCGACGTCGAGCGCGGCACGGTGCTCGCCGCGCGGCGCCGCCCGACGGCGCCGGCGCGCGGGCCGGACGCCGTGCTCGCCGACTGCCGCGCGCTCGTCGACGAGCTCGGCGACGGCGTGGTGGCGGTCGGGCTCGCGGTCTGCGAGCTCGTCGACCCCCACGGCCGCGTGCGCAGCGCCGACACCGTCGACTGGCGCGACACCGACCTGCTGGCCACGTTCGACCGCGTCGAGTCCGACGTGCGCGCGGCCGCGGTCGCCGAGGCGCGCTTCGGCCATGGCCGCGATCACGCGGACTTCCTCTACGTCACCGTCGGCACCGGCGTGAGCCACTGCCTGATGGTCGACGGGCGCCCGCGGCTCGGCGTGCGCGGGAGCGCGATCGGCACCGGCGCGCCGCTCGTCGAGCAATGGTCGGGCGGCCTGGCGCTGGCGCGCCGCTCGGGCCACGCGACGGCCGAGGAGGCGTTGGCGGATCCCGCCGCGGCGGACGTCGTCGAAGAGGGCGCGCGCCGCCTCGGGCTCGCGCTCGCCGCGCTCGTCAACGCGCTCGATCCCGGCGCGGTGGTCGTCGGCGGCGGGCTCGGCCTCAACGACGCCTACCGCGAGCGCGTCGCCGTCTCGCTGCGCGCCGCGGTCTACGACCCTGAGGCGCGCGACCTGCCGATCCTCCCCGCCGGCCTGCGCGCCGACGCACCCGTCATCGGCGCCGCCCTCGAGGCGGCCCGGCTCCGGCCCGGGTCTGCGCAAGACTGACGGCCGGTGGTCGAGCTTCAGGATGCCTGGCAGCGAGCGCTTGCCCTCATCGAGGGCGCGGCCGAGTTCGGCCGGCACGACATGGGGGGCGGGACGGCATCGATCCCGACGGGAGCGACCTCAGCGGCGACGAGCCCGGTGACCGGCGCGCCAGCTGGATCGTGATCGGCACCGACGAGGACCTCGGCGACCCGTTCTTCGTCGACCTCGCCGAACCGGAGCTGCCGGTCTTGACCGCCACGCACGGCGCCGGCAGCTGGGATCCAGAGCCGGTGGCACCGTCGCTAGAGGACCTCCTCACGAGTGCTTGAGCCGGACGCGGCCACGCGCCGCGCCGCGCCGGCTAGGCGAGCGAGCGGTAGAGCTCCTCGGTCTGGCGGGCGATCGCCGCCCAGTCGAACTCGCGCACGGCGCGCTCGCGACCGGCCTTGCCCATCGCGTCCGCCCGCTCGGGGTCGGCCACCAGCGCGTTCACGCGCTCGGCGATGCCGTCGACGAAGGCCTCCGGATCGCGCGGCACGATGTCGCCCTCGGCCTGCTCGAACGGCACGAGCAGGCCGGTCTCGCCGTCGACCACGACCTCGACGATCCCGCCGGTGGCGGTCGCGACCACGGCCGCCTCGCAGGCCATCGCCTCGAGGTTGACGATGCCCAGCGGCTCGTAGATCGACGGGCAGGCGAACACCGTCGCGTGGCTGAGCAGCTGGATGACCTCGGGCTTGGGCAGCATCTGCTCGAGCCAGATCACGTTGCCGCGCTCGCGCCGCAGCCGCTCGACCTTCTCCGAGACCTCGGCGGCGATCTCCGGCGTGTCGGGCGCGCCCGCGCAGAGCACGAGCTGGGCCTCGGGGTCGAACTGCAGCGCGGCGTCGACGAGGTAGGGGACACCCTTCTGGCGCGTGATGCGGCCCACGAAGACGACCGACGGGCGGCCGGGATCGACCGCGTGCTTCTCCAGCACGTCGGTGTCGGGATCCGGCGTGTACTCCTCGGCGTCGATGCCGTTGTAGATGACCTGGACGCGGTCGGGATCGACGGCCGGATAGGAGGCGAGGATGTCCTCGCGCGAGCCCTTCGAGACCGCGATGACGCGGTCGGCGCCCTCGAGGGCGACCTGCTCGCACCAGCTCGACAGCGCGTAGCCGCCGCCGAGCTGCTCGGCCTTCCACGGGCGCAGCGGCTCGAGCGAATGCACGGTCGTCACATGCGGGATGTCGTAGGTGAGCTTGGCCAGGTGGCCCGCGAGCTGCGCGTACCAGGTGTGGCTGTGCACGAGGTCGACTCCCTCGACGGCGGCGGTCATCGAGAGGTCGATCGACATCGCGCGCAGCGCGGCGAGGTGCGGGGCGTCGCCGGCCAGGGCGTCCCAGGCCTGGTGACCGGTGGCCCCCTCGCGGTCGTTCCCCCACGCCTGGACGTCGACGTCGACGAGCCGGGCGAGCTCGCGCGCGAGGTACTCGACGTGCACGCCGGCGCCGCCGTAGACCTCCGGCGGGTACTCGCGCGTGAGCAGGCCGACCCTCACGCCTCCACCACCGCCCCCTTGCCGATCACGACGATCCCGTTGTCGGACACCGCGAAGCGCTCGCGGTCGGCCGCGGGGTCCACGCCGATCTGCGCCCCGGGCGCGACCCGCACGTTCTTGTCGACGATCGCGTTGCGCACGACCGCCCCGCGGCCGACGTCGACGTGGTGCATGAGCACGCTGCTGGAGACCTCGGCGTACGAGTGCACGTGCACGCCGGGCGACAGCACCGAGCGGCGCGCGACGGCGCCCGAGAGGACTACGCCCGCGCACACCATGCAGTCCAGCGCTTGCCCGCGCCGGTCGTCCTCGTCGAACACGAACTTGGCAGGCGGCAGCGGTTCGTGCCAGCTGAGGATCGGCCACTCGCGGTTGTAGAGGTTGAAGATGGGGTCGACCGAGACGAGGTCCATGTGCGCGTCGAAGAACGCGTCGAGCGTCCCGACGTCGCGCCAGTAGCCGTGATCGCGCGGGCTCTCCCCGGGGACGGTGTTACGCGAGAAGTCGTAGACGTGCGCGGCCCCGCTCTCGACGAGCATCGGCACGATGTTCCCGCCCATGTCGTGCTTCGACGCGTCGGTCTCGGCGTCGACGCACACGGCGTCGATCAGCGCCTTGGTCGTGAACAGGTAGTTGCCCATCGAGGCGAAGACCTGGTCGGGCGCGTCCGGCAGGCCGACGGCGTCCTTGGGCTTCTCGCGGAACGCCGTGATCGTGTGCCCGTCCGGCCCGGCCTCGACGACGCCGAACTGGTCGGCCTGCGAGAGCGGCGCGCGCAGCGCCGCCACCGTCACCGCGGCGCCGGTCTCGATGTGCTGCTCGAGCATCTGCCGCGGGTCCATGCGGTAGATGTGGTCGGCGCCGAACACCGCCACGTAGTCGGGCTGCTCGTCGTTGAGCAGGTTGAGGTTCTGGTAGATGGCGTCCGCCGAGCCCGAGAACCAGTACGGGCCGCGCCGCATCTGCGCCGGCACCGGCGTCACGTAGTTGCCGAGCAGCGGTGACAGCCGCCAGGTCATCGAGATGTGCCGGTCGAGCGAGTGGCTCTTGTACTGCGTGAGCACGACGACCTTGCGGAAGCCCGCGTTGACGAGGTTCGAGAGCGCGAAGTCGATCAGCCGGTAGTTGCCGCCGAACGGCACCGCCGGCTTGGCGCGGTCGACCGTCAGCGGCGCGAGGCGCTTGCCCTCGCCGCCGGCCAACACGATGGCGAACAGGTTCGACACGCCGTCACTCCTTGAGTGCTTGGTCGACGATCTGCTGAGCCTCCTCGAGGATGCGCTCGAGGCGCTCCTCGCCGTCGAGGCTCTCCGCGTACACCTTGTACACGTCCTCGGTCCCGGACGGCCGCGCGGCGAACCAGCCGTGCTCGGCGACGACCTTGAGACCCCCGATCGGAGCGCCGTTGCCGGGCGCCTTCGTGAGCCTGTCGAGGATCGGCTCGCCCGCCAGCTCGTCGCTGGTCACCTGCTCGGGCGAGAGCCGCTTGAGCTTGTCCTTGTCCTGCGGCGAGGCGGCGACGTCGATCCGCCTGTAGGCGGCGTGCCCGTGGCGGTCGGCGAGCTCGGCGTAGATCTCGCCGGGGTCCTTGCCGGTGGTCGCCTTCATCTCGGCGGCGAGCAGGCACGGGATCAGGCCGTCCTTGTCGGTGCTCCAGGGCTGCCCGTCGCGGCGCAGGAAAGAGGCGCCGGCGCTCTCCTCGCCGCCGAAGCCGAGCGAGCCCTCGATCAGGCCCTCGACGAACCACTTGAAGCCGACCGGGACCTCGACCACGCGCCGCCCGAGATCGCTCGCGGCGCGGTCGATGATGCTCGAGCTCACGAGCGTCTTGCCGATCCCGACCCCGTCACCCCAGTCGCGGTGGCCGCCGAACAGGTAGGCCACGCACGCCGCGAGGTGGTGGTTGGGGTTGAGCAGGCCGGCGCCCGGCGTGACGATGCCGTGGCGGTCGGCGTCCGGGTCGTTGGCGACGGCGACGTCGAAGCGGTCGGCCATGTCGCGCAGGCGCGCCATCGCGTACGGCGACGAGCAGTCCATGCGGATCTTGCCGTCCCAGTCGAGCGGCACGAAGCGGAACGTCGGGTCGACCGCGTCGTTGACGATCTCGAGCTCGATCCCGTGCATCTCGGCGATCGCCGCCCAGTAGGCGGCGCTCGCGCCGCCGAGCGGGTCGACGCCGAGGCGCAGGCCGGCGCCCTTGATGGCCTCGAGGTCGATCACCTGCGGGAGGTCGGCCACGTAGGCGCGCACGTAGTCGTGCGGCGTGCCATTGCCGGCCGTGCGCCGCACGCCGTCGAGCCCTGCTTCCAGCAGCGCGTTGGCCTCGCGCTCGATCCAGCCGGTGACGTCGGTGTCCGCGGGGCCGCCGTGGGGCGGGTTGTACTTGAAGCCGCCGTCGCCGGGTGGGTTGTGCGAGGGCGTGACGACGATGCCGTCGGCTGTCGCGCCGCCGTCGCGGTTGTGCGTGAGGATGGCGTGCGAGATGACCGGGGTCGGGGTGGCGCCGCCCGCGGCGTCGACGCGCACGTCGACGCCGTGGGCGGTCAGCACCTCGACGATCGTCTCGACCGCGGGCTCGGAGAGCGCGTGGGTGTCGCGCCCCAGGAACAGCGGGCCGTCGATGCCCTGCTGCTCGCGGTAGCGGCAGACCGCCTCGCTGATCGCGGCGACGTGGCCCTCGTTGAACGAGCCGGCCAGCGACGTGCCACGGTGACCGGAGGTCCCGAACGACACCGGCACGGACGCATCGTCGCGGTACGCGTCGAGCAGCCGGTCGACGTCGATCAGGTCGGAGGGCTCCGGAAGCGTTCCCGCTCGAGGATCGACGTCGCTCACTTGGCCCGGCTCTGCCACTGGTCGAAGGCGACGGCGATCAGGATCAGCGCGCCGATGATGATCTGGAGGTAGAACGCGTTCACGGCGAGCAGGTTGCCTCCGTTGTTGAGGGTCGCGACGATCAGCGCGCCCGCCGCGGCCCCGAAGGCGCCGCCCTTCGCGCCGAACAGGCTCGCACCCCCGATCACGCACGCGGCGATCGCGTTCAACTCGTACCCGGTGCCCGCGGTCGGGATTCCCGCGTTCAGGCGCGAAGCGAAGAGCACGCCGCCGACGGCGGCCAGCAGGCCGGCAATCGAGTACACGGACACCAGCACGGCGGTCACCGGGACGCCGGACAGGCGAGCCGACTCGGGGTTGGACCCCACAGCGTAGATGTACCGGCCGAACACGGTCCGGCGCAGCACGAAGGCGGTGACCACGACCACGATCATGAAGATCCAGAGCAGGTTCGGCAGCCCGAGGAAGTCGCCGTTGGCGATGTTGCCGAACGAATCCGGGAGCGGCTGGACTGTGCTTGCGTCGGTGAGCACGAGGACGACACCGCGGGCGATGCCGAGCATGCCCAACGTGACGATGAACGGCGGAAGCTTGCCATAGGCGACGAGGCCGCCGTTGATCAGCCCGAGCACGACGCCGATCAGCAGGCCGGCGACGATCGCCAGCGGCACCGGTATCGCCTCCACGAGCAGCTGCGCGGTGACACAGCCGGTGAGGCCGAGCACGGAGCCGACGGAGAGGTCGATGCCGGCCGTGAGGATCACCAGCAGCTGGCCGACGGCGATGATTCCGAAGATCGCCACCTGGCGGGCGAGGTTGGCGAGGTTGTCGCCGGTGAGGAACTCGTCCGAGGCCAGGGTCATGGCGCCGAACAGGACGAGCAGGACGATCAGGCCGCCGGCGTCGCGGCCGAAGACGTCGCCGAAGGTCACGACGCGCTCCTGGCGCTGGGACTGCGGAGCGGGGGCGGTGGCGGTGCTCATGACTGGGTCTCCTCGGGGTGGGCCGCCGCGCCGGGACTGGCGAGCCGCAGGACGTCTTCTTCGGCGGTGCCGGTGGCCGGCAGCTCGCCGGCCACTCCGCCCTCGCGCATCACGACGACGCGGTCGGCGAGCCCGAGCACCTCGGGCAGGTAGGACGACACGACGATCACGCCGAGGCCCTCGGCAGCGAGGTCGCCGATCACCGTGTAGATCTCCGACTTGGCGCCGACGTCGACGCCCTTGGTGGGCTCGTCGAACAGGAGCACCTTGGCGTGGGTGGCGAGCCACCGGGCGAGGAGGACCTTCTGCTGGTTGCCTCCGGAGAGCGAGGACACGGGCTCGCGGCGATCAGGCCGTCGTGGTCGAGCTCGTCCATGCGGGCAGTCTTCGCGAACTTCCCGTCGCGCAGGATGGTCACGCGATCGCCGATCTCGAACATCTCCTCGAGGTGGTGGGAGACGTACATGACGGCGTGGCCCTCGTCGCGCAGCTGGTGGATGCGCGCGAGCAGCGCGTTGGTCTCGGACTCCGAGAGCGCGGTCGTCGGCTCGTCGAAGATCAGGACGCGCGGGTTCTGCCCGAGCACCTTGGCGATCTCGACGAGCTGGCGGACGGCGAGCGAGGTCTCCTCCACCGGCGTGTTGGGATCGAGCCAGTCGAGGCCGACGCGCTCGAGCATCGCGCGGGCGCGCTTGCGCAGCTCGCCGGGACGGGTGATGCCGCGACGGGCGGGGAGGCGGCCCATCAGCAGGTTCTCGCCGACGGTCAGGTCGGGGAGCAGGCTGAGCTCCTGGTAGACGACGCCGATGCCGGCGTCGCGCGCCCCGGCCGGGCTGGGGTCGCCCATCTCGCGGCCCTCGATCTCGTAGCTGCCGCCGTCGCGCTGGACGGCGCCCGTCAGGATCTTGATCAGCGTGCTCTTGCCGGCGCCGTTCTCGCCGGCGACGCAGTGGACCTCGCCGGCGCGGAGCTCGAGCGCGACGTCCTCGAGCGCCTGGATCGGGCCGTAGCGCTTGGAGACACCGCTGAGCGCGACGACGACCTCGCGCTCGGCGACCGAGCGTGGGGTCGTGGCGGTCGCCATCACTGCGCCTCCGCGGTCGGCGGGGTCAGGAGCTGCTTGACCTCGGGCGTCTCCATGTTGTCGCGGTCGGCGAGGACGGCGCCCGGGTCCAGTCTGCGCGGCGGGACGTTGTCGACGGTCGCCATCGCGGCCTCCATCACGCCCTGGTAGCCGAACGGTTCTGGACGACCAGCGCGTCGATCGATCCGTCGGCCAGCGCCGCGTTCTCCTGCGGGTCGGTGTCGAAGGCGACGACCGGGATGCCGTCGGCGGCGTCGTTGTCCTTGATGGCGCGGGCGGCGCCGTTGCCCGACGTGTTGTTGGCGGCGAAGATGCCGACCAGGTTCGGGTTGGCGGTCAGCGCGTCGTTGACCTGGCTGGCCGCGGTGTTGAGGTCGTTGTTGTTGTACCGGACGAGCGAGACCTTCAGGTTCGGACACGCCTTGAGGCCGGTGCGGAAGCCGGCTTCGCGGTCCTTGAGGACCTGCACGCCCGCCACCGAGGAGGCGATCATCACGTCACCGGAGTCGTTGCCGGCGTCCTTGGCGAGCTGGCACAGGCGGGCGCCGGCCTGTTCGGCGGCCTTGACGTTGTCGGTGCCGATGAAGCCCTCCGACTGCGTGGTCACGGCCGTGTCGGCGACGATCACCTTGGTGCCGCCGTCGCGGGCGCGCTCGATCACGTTGTTGAGCGCGTCCGACGAGTTGGGGGCGACGACGATGGCATCGACGCCGCGCGAGATCGAGTTCTCGACGAGCTGGACCTGCTGGTTGACGTCGGTCTCCGAGGTGGGCCCGAACAGGCCGACCTCGAGGCCGTAGTCGTCGCCCGCCTTCTTGGCGCCGGCGAGCATCGACTGCCAGAACTCCGAGTCGCTCGCCTTGATGATCACGTCGACGCGCTTGCCGGCGGCCGCGCCGCCGGCGCCGCCGGCCGAATCGCCGCTCGACGTCCCGCCTGACGCGCGGCCCCCGACGACGCCGACGACCAGCCCGATCAGGGCGATGACGGCGACCAGGGACAACTAGAACTTCAGCCGTGGCTTGGCCATGGAACTACCTCTCCTCCCGAAGGCTCGCTTCCTGGCCCCTCAGCCGAGGAAACGTTTTCAACAGTGCCACGACCGTAGCCCCTCGGGGATTCCTTGTCAAGAGATTACGTTTTCTTCCCGGATCGTGTACAGTGCGCGGCGGCGGAACGGAACACCGCACTGCGACTGGGGATCCGAGAGAGGCGAATGCACCAAGAAACGTTTTCTGGTCGAACGGGCAACGGAACGCGCCGACCGACGATGCGAGAGGTGGCCACGCTGGCCGGCGTCAGCCTCGCCACCGTGTCGCGCGTCATCAACGACGAGGGCAGCGTGCGGGCGGACCTGGCCGAGCGCGTCCAGCAAGCCGTCGCGCTGCTCGGGTACCGGCGCGACCTCACGGCCACCAACCTGCGCCGGGCCGACCGCCAGTCCGCGAGCATCGGGCTCGTCTTCGACGACGTCGCCAACCCCTTTCACGCCGCGCTGCTGCGCGGCGTCGAGACCGTCGCCCGGACGCGCGGCGTCCTGCCGCTCGTCGGCAGCTCGGACGAGGACGCCGACCGCGAGCGCGAGCTGGCCGAGGCGTTCCTCTCGCGCCGGGTCGACGGGCTCATCGTCGTTCCCTCCGGTGCCGACCACTCGTACCTGCGCGCCGACCGCGACGCCGGCGTCGCCCTCGTGTTCGTCGACCGCCCGCCCGCCTTCATCGACGCCGACTGCGTGCTGAGCGACAACGCCGGCGGCGCGTTCGCCGCCACCGAGCACCTGATCGCGGCCGGCCACCGCCGGATCGGCTTCCTGGGCGACGAGAGACGCATCTTCACGGCCGTCGAGCGGCTGACCGGCTACCGCGGCGCGCTCGCGCGCCACGGGATCGCCTACGACGAGTCGCTCGTGCGCATGGAGCTGCACGACAGCGCCGCCGCGGCGGAGGCCACCCGGGAGCTCGTGACCGGCCCCGCGGCCCCCACGGCCGTTTTCACGGCCCAGAACCTGATCACCATCGGCGCCGTCCAGCGGCTGCGACAGCTCGGCCTGCACCGCCGCACGGCGCTCGTCGGCTTCGACGACCTGCCGCTGGCCGACGCCGTCGAGCCCGGGTTGACCGTCGTCGCCCAGGACGCTGCCGAGCTGGGCCGGGCGACCGCCGAGCTGCTGTTCGCGCGGCTCGACGGCGACGAGGGGCCGACGCGGAGGGTCGTCGTGCCGACGACCCTGATCGCGCGCGGGAGCGGGGAGCTGGCGCCGTGATCCTCGTCGGCGGAGAGGCCCTCTACGACCTCGTCATGCAAGGCCCGGCCGACGACCTGCGCGGGCACCCCGGCGGCGGTCCCTTCAACACCGCGCGCACCATCGGCCGGCTCGAGCAGCCGGTCGCCTACCTGGGCCGGCTCTCCAGCGACCGGTTCGGCCAGCGGCTCGAAGCGCTGCTCGCCGAGGACGGCGTCTCGTTGGAGAGCGTGGTGCGCACCGACGAGCCGACCACGCTCGCGCTCGCCGAGGTCGACCACGACGGCGTCGCCCGCTACCGCTTCTACGAGCGCGGCACCGCGGCTCCGGGCTTGACGGTGGACGCAGCGCTGGGCGCGCTGCCCGACCGCGTCGACATCCTGCACGTCGGCACGCTCGGGCTGGCGCTCGAGCCGGTCGCCACCGCGCTGGAGGCGGTCGTCTCTCGCCTGGCGAGCGCGCTGGTGGCGGTCGACCCCAACTGCCGGCCGTGGGTGGTCGACGACGCCGACGCCTACCGCGCCCGGATCCATCGCGTCCTCCGCAGCGCGCACGTGCTGAAGGTCAGCGAGGAGGACGTCGCCTTCCTCGAGCCCGAGCGCACCGCCGTGGAAGCCGTGCGGGCGCTGCTCGAGCATGGTCCCTCGGTCGGGCTGCTCACGCGCGGGCCGAACGGCGCGCTCGTCGTCACCCGCACGGCCGAGGTGGCGGTGCCGGCGCCGCGCGCCAAGGTGGTCGACACGATCGGCGCCGGCGACGCCTTCGGCGGAGGCTTCCTCGCCTGGTGGAGCGAGCGCGGCCTCGGCCGCGACGAGCTCGGCAACATCGACCTCGTGGTCGAGGCGACCGAGTTCGCCTGCCTCGTCGCGGCGAGGACGTGCTCGCGCCCGGGCGCGCAGCCGCCGTGGCGGCACGAGCTGACGTAGGGACGACTTGCGGCCCAGCTGAGCGCCGCTTAGGGACGAACTTCGGGCTTGTAGGGAGGCGGGATCGAGGCCCGCGCGGGTCGAGTGCTCACTTAATACGCCTCAGGCCGATTAACCGAGCACTCGGCCGCCGCGCGGCCAACCCTGCCGCCTCCCTACCCTGCCGCAGTTGACGTTCAGGCTGCTGCGGCGACCTCCGCGTGCACGGCGGGCGACCGCCCGGCCAGCACCCCGCCGTCGATCGGCAGCGTCGTGCCGGTGATCCAGCGCGCGCCGTCGCCGGCGAGGAAGACGACCGCCTCGGCGACGTCGTCGGGCTGGCCGCGCCGGCCGAGCGGGTGGAAGCCGTCGACCGAGTCGAGCACCGCCTGCGCCTCCTCCGGCGACATGAAGCGCTCGTAGGCCGGCGTCTCGACGAACGCGAGCGCCACGGTGTTGACGCGGATGCCGTCGGCCGCCAGCTCGATCGCGAGGTTCTTGGTGAGGACGTGGCGGCCGGCCTGCGCGGCGGAGTAGGCGCTCGTGGGCGTGGTGGCGATGGCGTCGACCGCCCACATCGAGCCGACGTTGACGATCGCGCCGCCGCCGCGCTCGCGCATCGAGGCGACGACCGCCTGCGAGACCCAGTACGTCGGTCGCAGGATCGAGCCGAGCGCCTCCTCGAAGTGCTCCTCGGTCTGCTCCTCGAACGCCGCCGGGCGGAAGATGCCCGTGCTGTTGACGAGCACGTCGACGCCGCCGAACCGCTCGACGGCGCGCGCCACCAGCGCATGCGCCTGGTCGCGACCGGTGATCGAGCCGGCGACGATCAGCGTCCGCTCGCCGGAGGGGTCGAGCTCGGCCTGGGCGGCCTCGAGGACGGACTGCCGCGTGCCGCTGAGGACGACCGCCGCTCCCTGGTCGAGGAAGCGTCGCGCGGCGGCGCGGCCGATGCCGCCGCCCCCGCCGGTGATGAGAACGACCTTGTCTGAGAACATGCGGCGAGAATACATGCATGTGCATCTAATGCAGGTGCAGCTAGCACTACCATTCGGCGGGCGATGATCGACGACGAGCAGCTCGCCGTCTGGCGCGCCTTCCTCAACGCCCACGCCCGCGTGACGCGCGCGATCGGCCGCGACCTGGCCGAGGCCGGCCTCCCCGACCTCCGCTGGTACGACCTGCTGTGGACGCTCTACCGGCAGCCCGGCCGCAGCCTGCGGGTGAAGGAGCTCGCCGAGGAGGTCGTGCTGAGCCCGACCGCGATGAGCCGCTTCGTCGACCGCGTCGAGGCGGCCGGCTGCGTCCGCCGCCAGCCGGACCCCGACGACCGCCGCGCGCTGCAGGTGACGCTGACCGACGAGGGCGTCGCGCTGCTGCGGAAGATGTGGCCGGTCTACGCCGCCGGCATCGAGCGGCACTTCGCCGCGCACCTCGAAGACGCCCCTCTTCGCGAGACCCTCGAGCGCATCAACCGCGCCTGACCGGGGGGCCGCCTGACCCGGGGTCAAACCCCCGCGGGGTCTGACCCCCCGCAGGGTCAGACCCCTTGACGCGCTCGATCGCGTCGAGCAGCCGCTCCGCGGTCAGCGCGTGCGCGGTGATGCCGTCCCGCCCGACCATCGTCTCCGCCGCCAGCAGCGCGTTGACGATCGCGGCCTCCGTCGCCTCGACCGCCGCGTGGAAGAGCGGGGTGATGTGCGAGTCGACGACCATGGTCACGGGGATCGTCGCCGGCTCGTCCTTCGACGCCACCTCGCTCGCCGGGATCCCCTGCGGGGCCGTGGAGAAGGCGAGCATGAGGTCGCCGCTCGAGTGCTCGCCGGCCCCGCCGGTGCGCGCCACGCCGAGCGCGCAGCGCTGGGCGAGCCGGGTGCACTGGTGCGGGAGCAGCGGGGCGTCGGTCGCGCACAGCACGATGATCGAGCCGGCCCCCGCGGCGTCCTCGTCGGGCTCCGGCACCACGTCGGGACCGAGCACGCGACCGACCGGCAGGCCGTCGACCGCCAGCCGCTCGCGCACGCCGTGGTTGGCCTGGACGAGCACGCCGACGGTCCACTCCCCCACGCGCCGCGAGGCGGTCCCGATCCCACCCTTGAAGCCGTGGCAGATCATCCCCGTCCCGCTGCCGACGCCGCCCTGCTCGACAGGACCGCCGGACGCGCGGTCGAGCGCCTGGTGGACGTGCTCGGCCTTCACGTGGAAGCCGTTGATGTCGTTCAGCACGCCGTCCCACGTCTCGCCGACCACCGGCAGGCTCCAGAACAGCTCGCGCTCGCCGCGCTGCGCGACCTCGGCGGCGATCAGGGCGTCGCGCACGACGCCCACGCTGTGGGTGTTGGTCAGCGCGATCGGCGTCGTCAGGCAGCCCGATTCGCGGATCCACTCGAGTCCGGTGAGCTCCCCGTTGCCGTTCAGCCGATGGCAGCCGGCGAACAGCGGCAGGGTGTCCGGCACGACGACGGTGACGCCGGTGCGCACCGGGCCGTGACCGCGGCGCAGCGGGCCGTGGCCGTCGATCAGCGTCACGGAGCCGACGCGGATCCCGCCGACGTCGGTGATCGCGTCGTCCGGGCCTGAGGGCAACGTCCCGATGCGGGTCATCCCTCGACCGTCTTCAGCATCAGCCGGAGCGCCCGCTCGGTGTCGTCGACGTGGCGCGCGGCCGCCCGCCGCGCCCCCGTCCCATCGCCCGCCCGGAGCGCCGCGATCAGCTCGGCGTGCTGCGCCACGCTGCGCTCGTGCCAGGCCGGCGAGTCGGGCAGGACCTCGAGCGCGCGAGCGAGCGCGAGCCGGATCCGCTCCATGACGTCGGCCAGCAGGGGGTTCCCGGCCGCCCCGGCGACGGCCATGTGGAAGGCCGTGTCTGCGCCCATGAAGCGGTGGTCGTCGGCCCCCGACGCGCGCATCTCGGCGTTCAGTCCCTCGAGCCGCTCGAGCACCTCGCCGCTCATGCGCTCGGCGGCCAGCTCGGCCACGGCCGGCTCGACCATCGCCCGCGCCTCCGCGGCGGCCAGGATCTCCGCGTGCGTGTCGCGCAGCTCGCGCGCGACCTCGGGGTCCTCGCCGTCGGTGCTCACGGCCTGGGTGAAGACGCCGCCGCCGCGGCCGCGGCGGACCTCGACCAGCCCCTCCTGCTCGAGCGCCCGCAGCGCCTGCGTGACCGTCGTCCGGCTCACCCCGAGCGCGGACGCCAGCTCCTGCTCGTACGGGAGCCGTCGCCCCGGCGCCACGAGCCGCAGCAGGATCACGCGGCGGATCTGCTCGGCCACGTACTCGTGGGCCCGCGGCTGCGCGACCTGGGTCAGCGCGTGCTCGATCGTCATCCCGTGGTCAGCACGCAGTTCTTGACCTTGCGCTTGCGGTCGTGCACGTCGATCAGCGCGCCTCGCAGCACGCCCTCGGTGTACTCGCTGCCGGGGTTCACGCACACGGTGCGACCGATCTTGACCGTCCCGCGCGACTCGTGCAGGTGCCCGTGGAGGCCCATCAGCGGCTGGTAGCGCTCGATCACCGCCCGGCACGACGTGCTGCCGACCGCGTGCATCTCGATCCCGCCGGCGGTCTGCTTCAGGCGCATGTTCTCGTCGAGCCGCGGCCCCTGGTCGATCTGCGAGTCGTACGGCGGGCAGTGGAAGTTGAAGAGCGAGAACTCGGGGTCCTCGACCTGGG
Organism: uncultured Solirubrobacteraceae bacterium; assembly: GCA_963844405.1. GTDB lineage: Bacteria > Actinomycetota > Thermoleophilia > Solirubrobacterales > Solirubrobacteraceae > DASSUW01. Next base: position 735,683 of record CAWJNZ010000004.1, read on the forward strand.
AGACGATCTGCTCGAGCCGCTCGCCCAGCGCCTCCTCGGTGACGTCGCGCGGGCAGTTCCACGGCGTGAGGTTCGAGTAGCCGCAGCTCGCCATCTCCATGCCGTTCGGCATCCGCACGATGCGGCCCTCGAGGAACTCGACCCGCGCCGAACCCTCGATCACCGCGTCGACGTCGGCCGGGTCGTCGTTGCCGGCGTTGACGTAGCAGGGGACCTCGAGCCGCTCCTCGGCCAGCCGCATCCACTGCTCGAGCCGCTCGACGATCTTGCTCACGAAGAGCTCGTGGAGCGCCTGCGAGTCGTCGCGGAGGGCCGCCTGCTCGTCCTCGTCGCAGCGGTGCGAGTAGTAGCCGGTGTCGGCGATCCTCCGCTCGAGCGCCTCGACCTCCTCCGGCGAGCGCAGGACGTGCTCGGACCCCAGGAACTGCGTCCGCACGACGCCGTCGCTCCCCTCGACCAGCGGCACGATCGCCTTGCCGGTGAGGTCGGCGCCGAGCACGAGCGCGTCGGCCGAGTAGAAGCCGGCGGCGTTGAGGAACTTCTTCCAGCAGCGGTCCGAGCCGTGGATGTCCGAGGCGTAGAAGATCCGCACCCGCTACTCCGGCGGGATCTCTTTGTACAGCAGGTCGAGGTCCACCCCGCGCCGCTTGTTGAGCACCCGCGCGGCCAGGTACCAGACGACGCCCGCGAGGTAGACGCCGATCACGAAGAGCACGGCGCCGCTTCCCGTCGGGCCGCTGAAGGCCGGCAGCCTGAACGCGGAGTAGAGGACCATCGAGAACAGGATCAGGTTGCCGACGCCGAGCAGGGTGATGACCGGCACGCCGCCGATGCGGCGTTGCACGTAGTCCGGCGCCGTGGCGAAGATCTCGGGCCGCCGGTAGGGCAGCAGGATCGCCGCGAAGCTCGCGATCCAGAACGCGATCGAGAACAGCACGATGTAGTTCGAGACGTCCTGGAAGATCGTCGTGAAGACGTAGAGGGCGAGCAGCACCTCGGCGCAGGCGATGATCACCAGCGTCGCCACCCACGGCGAGTGGAAGCGGCGGTCGACCTTGGTCAGCGCGTCGGGCGCCACGCGGTCGACCGACCACGCGAACAGGTTGCGCGTGCAGATCATCGCGATCACGAACAGCAGCAGGAAGTGCCAGAGGAAGAAGCTCAGCGCCATCAGCACGTTGAGGATCGTGCTCCCGGTCATGATCCCGGTGAAGAGGTTGAGCACCGGCGAGACGGGTAGGCCCGAGCCGTCGTCGGTGTTGTTGTCGAGGTAGACGACGGAGTTGACGAAGTCCTTGTCGACGATGTCGTAGAACCGCCACAGGCAGATCAGGTACATCGCGGCGGCGAAGGCCAGCGTGAGGGCGATGACCCGCGGCTGCGTCTTCGCGGGCTCCTTGACCTCGCCGCCGATGTAGCTCGAGTAGGTGAACCCGATGTAGATGTAGTAGCCGATCGGGATCGCCAGCAGGATCGCGCCGAGCGTGCTCGGCTCGACCACGAAGCCGGCGTCGCGGGCGCCGGCGATGATCGAGTCGTAGGTCTGGCCGTCCGCCTGCGACGCCATGAAGGCGTTGAAGTTGCCGACGAACTCGTCGTGCGAGGTCGTGAGCAGCACGAGCAGCGTCACGAACGAGCCGAGCAGCGCCGGGATGAAGAGGATGTTCAGCACGCGCCGGACGACTCTCGGCCCGGCGCACAGGACGCCCAGCACCGCGACGATCATCGCCGTGCCGAGCAGGAACGTCGGCCACTCGTTGGCGACGTCCTCGCCGGCCGTCACCAGCCCGCTCGCCTCGAGCACGTTGCCGAGCGTGAGGAAGGCGACCGAGATGCCGAAGTTGACGGTGAACGAGGCGTAGAGCGCGAGGCCGAGCAGCTGCGACCAGGTGAAGCCCCAGCTGGCTGTGAAGCCGACGCCGGGGTGCACGACGCGGCCGAGGTAGACGTACTCGCCGCCCGAGCGCGGCATGGCCGCGGCCAGGTAGCCGTAGGTGAGCGCGTTGGCGATGGTGAGGACGGTGCCGAGGCCGACGACGAGCAGGACGTTCGCCTCCGGCACGGCGCCCGCCATCAGCAGCGGGATCAGCGCCAGGACGAGGCCGAGCGCATAGCCGATCGTGTTGAAGACGAAGACGTCGGTGCCGCCGAACTCGCGTACGAGGCCCGATGACCGGCGCAGGAACAGCCCGCCGGCGGTGCTCTGGGTCTCGGTGGTTGCCATGCCCGTCCTCCTTATGCGGTCACGCCGCACCACGCCGCGATGGCGCGGACGTAGGCGCGGGCCCCGGACCGCAGCTCGTCGATTCCGACCCATTCGTCGGGCGCGTGGGCGCGCCCGAGGTCGCCCGGCCCGAGGGCCGGGCTCGGGACGCCCGCCAGCCGCGTGAGCAGCGCCCCGTCGTACGTCGTGTCGATCCCCTCCAGCCGTCCGTGCGCGCCGACCGCCTGGGCGGCCTGCGACGCCACGGCCACGATCCCCTCGCCGTGGTCGATCTCCGACGGCGGGTAGTCGGTCGCCCACGTCCACTCCACGGGCTGCGCGCGCAGCCAGTCGTCGGCCGCGTGGTCGATGGCTTCGAGGATCTCGTTGCGCGGGACGCTGCCGTAGCCGTTCTCGTCGGCGTCCGCGGGCAGGTACGTCGCGTTGATGTGGATCGTGCAGGACTCCGGCACGTTCGAGATGAACGCGCCGCCCTCGATGATCGTCGGCTGCACGCGCGGGGCGCCGAGCAGCGGGTGCTGCTTGGCGGCCCAGCGGTCGCTGAGCGTGCCGAGCGCGCTGAGCAGCGGGATGGCCTTCTCGATGGCGTTGACGCCGCCGCCCTCCTGCCAGGGCGGCTGGTTGACCTCGGCGTGGGCGGAGCGGCCGGGGACGACGAAGGAGCCGTGCAGCAGCCCGCGGGTGGCGACCCACAGGTCGAGCATGGTCGGCTCGGGCACGAGGCCGGCGTCGGCCCGGTAGCCGCGCTCGATCGCGGCGACCGTGCCCATCGCGCAGGTCTCCTCGTCGGGCACGACCTCGACGATGACGTCGCCCTGGAGTCGCGCGCCGACCTCCTTGAGCGCGCGGAGGGCGAAGATGGCGGCGGCGACGCCGCCCTTCATGTCGACCGCCCCGCGGCCGTAGATGCGCCCCTCGCGGACCTCGGCGGCGAAGGGCGGGCTCGTCCAGCGCTCGAGATCGCCGGGGCTGACCACGTCGATGTGCCCGTTGACGATCAGCGACCGTCCGCCGCCGGCGCCTCTCAGGGTCGCAGCGGTGATCGGGCGGCCCTCCCAGTGGTGCCACGGCGGCATCATCGGGTGGTTCCGGAGGGCGGCCACGTCGGGCTCCCACTGGTCGACCTCGGCGCCGAGGTCGGCGAGCACGCCGCCGACGTACGCCTGGAGCTCGCCCTCCTGGTTGGTGCGGTGCTCGGAGCCGGGCGCGAGGTCGACCGAGACGGTGTCGAAGCCGACGAGGTCGCGGGTCAGCTGGACGAGGTCGTCCAGCCGCTCCTCGATGAACGCGTCCGCGTCCGCGGCGACCGCGGCGTCGATCTCCGACCCGACCTCCACGAAACGATCAAACCACAACTGTTTGACGGTTTCAATATAATCGCTAACGAGTCGCACTTTTCCTCTTCGGCGGAGGTCCCCCATGCCGCAGCCCGTGTTCGTCCGCGCCGAGGACACCAAGGTCCTCGTCCGCGAGCTGGATCGCCCGTATCCGCTGATCGTGCGCGGCCGCGGTGTGTGGCTGGAGGACCGCGACGGGACCCGTTACCTCGACGCCATCAGCGGCGGCGCGATGGTGACGTCGCTCGGTCACGGGCCCAACCCGGCGATCGCGGCCGCCGCGACGCAGGCCGAGGAGATCTCCTTCATCTACAACCAGCAGTTCACGAGCCCGGCCCAGGAGGCGCTGGCGGAGGAGCTCTGCGCGGTGGCGCCCGAGGGGTTCTCGCGCGTGCACTTCACCTCCGGCGGCGCCGAGGCGAACGAGACGGCGCTGCGGCTGGCGCGCTCCTACCACGTCGAGCGCGGTGAGCCGGAGCGGGTGCGGGTGATCTCGCCCGCCCAGGCCTACCACGGGCCGACGATGGCGACGCTGGGTCTGACCGGACGGGCTGCGCTGCGGGCGCCGTACGACCCGTTCATCGCGCCGCAGCCGCACATCCCGCCGTCGACGTGGCGCTTCGACCCGACGGGCAGCGAGGCGCTCGAGGCGCTCGATCGCGAGATCGAGGCGGCCGGCCCGCGCGGCGTGGCGGCGTTCTTCCTCGAGCCGGTCAGCGCGGCCGCGCTGCCGGCGTACTCGCCCCCGGACGCCTTCTGGCGCGGGCTCGACGAGCGGCGGCGGGAGCACGGCTTCCTCGTCTGCCTCGACGAGGTGGTCACCGGCCTGGGGCGGACGGGCACCTGGTTCGCCGCCGAGCAGCTCCCGATCGAGCCAGACGTCATCTCGACGGCCAAGGGGTTGGGCGCGGGTTACGCGGCGATCGGCGGGGTGCTGTGCCACGACCGCGTGTACGCGGCGATCGAGGCCGGCTCGCGAGCGTTCGAGCACGGCCACACCTGGGACGGCGCGCCGCTGCCGTGCGCCGTCGGTCTGGCGGTCATCCGGCAGTTGCGAGAGCAGGGGCTGGTCGAGCGGGTGGCTGCGCGCGGGCCGTCGTTGCGCTCCGAGCTGGAGGCGGCCGTGTCGGGCGCGGAGCTGGTGCGCGAGGTGCGCGGGCGCGGGTTCCTGCTCGGCATCGACTACGTCGACCCGCGCGACGGCGAGTCGTTCCTGCCCGCCGAGCTCGGCGTCGCCCGCCGGATCGACGAGGTCGCGCTCGAGAACGGGCTGTGCGTGTACTCGACGCAGCCGACCGCCGACGGCTGGGCGGGCGACCAGACGCTGCTGGCGCCGGCCTTCGTGGCCACCGACGACGAGCTGGGCGAGATGATCGACCGCATGGCCCGCACGGTCCGGGCCGTCGAGGCCGAGGTGAAGCGCGCGCTGGCCGCGCCCGTCGGCGCCTGACGAGCCGTACGATCAACCCGCCGTGCGCCGTCTGGTCCCCCTGATCGTCGCGGCCGCGCTCGCGCTCGCGCCGGCGGCAGCCGAGGCGCGCATCGACGTGCCGGCCGGCTTCAAGGTCGAGCGCTTCGCGCGCGGGATCCCGCATCCGTCCAACCTGGCGTTCGACGGCCGCCGGCGGCTGTGGGTCACGTCGGCGGGCCATCTGGCGGCACGCGCCGACGGCGTCTGGATGGTGCCGCGCCGCGGCGCCCGGCCGCGGCACGTCGTGCGACGCCTGTTCAGCGCCCTCGGGCTCCTGTGGCACCGCGGTGAGCTGTACGTGAGCCATGTCGTTCCCTACGCGACCGTCTCGGCATCGGGCCACACCGGCCGGGTGGTCGCGTTCTCGGGCTTCGACGGGCGGCGGTTCACGCGCCGGCGCGTGGTCGTCGACGGGCTGCCGACGGGCCGCCACCGGGTCGACTCGCTGGCCGCCGGCCCCGACGGGCGGATCTACCTCGGGGTGGGAAGCGAGTACGACGCCCGCCGCTCGGCGCACCGCCTGTCCGCCACCGTCGTATCGTTCCGCCGCGGCGGCGGCGACCTGCGCGTCGAGGCGACCGGCCTCCGCAACCCCTACGGGCTCGCGTTCATCCCGGGGACCACACGCCTGCTCGTCACCGAGCACGGCCGCGACGACCTCGGCCTCGACCGCCCGCCCGAGGAGCTCAACCTGGTGCCGACCACCGGGGTCGTGCGGTGGTACGGCTTCCCGGAGTGCTGGGACCAGGGCGGCCGCCGCTGCCGCGGCGCCACCTCGCCACTCGTGCGGCTGCGGGCCCACTCGGCGCCGGGCGCCGTGGTCGTCACGCGGCGCTTCGGGCGCTACGGCCGCAGCGCGTTCGTCGCGAGGTACGGCTCCTCCTTCAGCGGCAACCGGTCGGGCGGCGACGTCGTCCGCGTCACGCTCCCGCGCCGAGCCCGGCCACGCCTGCGGCGGTTCGCCACCGGCTTCGGCCTGCAGGACCCGCTCGGCCTCGCGCTCGGCCCGCGCGGAGGGCTGTACGTGGGCCGCTGGAGCCGCGGCTCGGTCGTCCGGATCACAGCGCGCTGAGGGACGAACTTCGGGCTTGTAGGGAGGCGGGATCGAGGCTCGCGCGGGACCGATGGCGCTTTGACGTCGCTATTCGACGTCAAAGCGCCAAGGACCGTCGGCGCGGCCGATTCCCCAGCCGCAGTTGGCCGGGGCTATGACCGCAACCGCGGCAGAACGTCGCGCGCGAAGCGGGCGACCTGCACGTCCCGCTCCTCGTGCGGAGGCACCAGCACGACGCTGTCCGCGCCCGGCCTCCCACAACGAGACGACGGCGCGCTCGCAGTCGTCCACATCGCCCGCCACGGCCAGCCCGCGCAACCGATCCGGATCGAGCCCTTCGTCCACCCCCGCGAGCTCGTAGAGCCGCGGATACAGCCCCATCCGCCGCCACGATTCGACCGGCGGCCGCAGCGCCTCGGCGGCGGCGTCGCGGTCGTCGTCGACGCTGAGCCAGGCGTATACGAAGGTCTCTCCCCCGCCGCCTGCCGTCTCGCGCGCCCAGCGCACCGCCGGCGGGCCGCTGCCCTCGGGCAGGAGGATGCCGTCGGACGACCGGCCGGCCACCGCGAGCGTCCGCGGCCCGGTGGTGCCGATCAAGACCGAGGGCGGCGGATCGGGGACGTGCGCGAGCCGGACGCCGTCGAGCCGCACGAACGACCCGGACGTCGTCACCTCCTCGCCGGCCAGCAAGGAGCGCACGGCGACCACCATCTCCTCGAGCGCGACCACGCGATCGGGCGGCCGCGCGTCGATCTGGCGCATCCACGGCTCGACGCCGTGGCCGAAGGCGACCGCCAGCCGGCCCGGGTGCAGGCGGCCGAGGCCGGCGATCTCCATCGCGGTCAGCGCGGCGTTGCGCAGCGCCGCCGGCAGCAGGCCGATCCCCACGAGCATGCGCGAGGTCGCGGCCAGCGCGGCGGCGGCCATGGTCAGTCCGCCGACGAGGAAGCAGTCCTCGACCAGCCACAGCTCGTCGAAGCCGTCGCGCTCCGCCTGGCCGGCGAAGCGCGGCAGCTCCTCGGGCGGCCACTCGGGCCGGAACATGACCCCGACCCGGCTCACGGCGCTATGTCACAGCAGCCCGCGCCCGGCCAGCTCGGCCACGACGGTGCGCTTGTGCCACGGCCGCACGGCGGCCAGCAGCCGCAGGGCGTCGCGGAGCTCCTTCTCCCGCGCCCGCCCGTCGGCGGCCGCGCCACGCAGCCGGTCGACCTCCGTACGCAGCTCGGCCTCCGACTCGCGCAACTCCTCGAGCTCGGCCTGCTCGTCCGTCGTCCACTCCCAGGCGGGAGGGGCGGACGCCATCACGGGGTTCGGCCGCGAGCGGCCGTTCTGCGCGAGCGCCTCGCGCAGCTCCTGCCCGGAGACATGGGGTTCGGTGTGCGCTTCGCTCATAGGGCCGGGCTTCGATCCCCGGCCGAGGGCTCCTGCATCGCCGAACGGGCCTGCGAGGAACCGTGCAGGACTACGTCCGCCTGGCCGCCGAGCGCAACGCCTCGCTCGCCTCGGCGGCCAGCCGCCGCACCAGTTCGCCCGCCGGCCCGCCCGGGGCGAGCCGGTGGGCCTGGCCGGCCCACAGGTGGAATCCGTCCGCGTCGCCCTGCTCGCGCGCCGCCGCGCGGATCTTCGCCGTCAGGTGGTGGACGTCGGGGTAGGCGCTCGGCGCGTCGGCATCGTGCTCGCGCATCCAGCGGTTCACGATCCCGCGCGCAGTCCGGCCCGTGAAGGCGCGCGTGAGCGCGGTGTCGCCGTCCGCGGCGATCGCCTCGCGATGCGCGGACGCGGTGGCCGCCTCGTCGCAGAGCATGAAGGCGGTGCCGAGCGCCGCGGCCGAGGCTCCGGCCGCCAGCACCGCCGCCACCCCGCGGCCGGTGGCGATCCCGCCCGTGGCCACCAGCGGGAGGTCGACCTCCGCGCGCACGAGCTGGAGCAGCGGTAGCAGGCCGATCTCGCCCGGCGCGGCGTCGTCGAAGCTGCCTCGATGGCCGCCCGCCTCGACGCCCTGGACCACCAGCGCGTCGGCGCCGGCCTCGGCGGCCGTCCGCGCCTCCGCCGGCGTCGTGACCGTCACCCACGTCTCGCCGAGCGCGGCCAGCACGTGCGGCGGCGGGCAGCCGAAGCTGAAGGAGACGACCGGGACATCCAGCTCGGCCATCAGCTCGAGCTTCGCCTCCCAGCCGTCATCGTCGTGGCGCGGCTCGCCGACCGGCGCCCCGTAGCGCTCCGCCTCGGCCTGCAGGCCGCCGGCGAACGCGCTCACGTCGTCCGCCGCGGGGGCCGGCGGCGCGAACAGGTTGACGCCGAACGGCCGGCCGGTGGCCGCGCGCACCGACAGGACGTCGGCCCGCACCGCGTCGACCGTCTTGTAGCCCGCGGCCAGGAACCCGAGGCCGCCCGCCTCGGCCACCGCGGCGGCGAGCGCGGGCGTCGACGCGCCACCGCCCATCGGCGCCTGGACGATGGGGTGCTCGAGCCGGTCGAGGACCATGGGCGAACGGTACCGTGACGACATGGCACGGCTCGTCGGCATCAACCATGTCGCGCTCGAGGTCGGCGACGTCGAAGCAGCGCTCGCGCTCTACGCCCGCCTCTTCGACTTCGAGCTGCGCGGCCGCGCCGGGCGGATGGCGTTCGTCGACATGGGCGACCAGTTCCTCGCGCTCTCCGAGGGGCGCCGCCAGCCGCCCGACGAACACCGCCACTTCGGCCTCGTTGTCGACGACAAGGAGGCGGTCCGCGCCGCCGTCGAGCGCGAGGGCCTGCGCATCCTGCCCGCCCGCGGGCTCGACTTCCTCGACCCGTGGGGCAACCGGTTCGAGATCGTCGACTACCGAGACATCCAGTTCGAGCGCGCGCCCGGCGTCAAGCGCAAGCTGGGGATCGAGGAGCTGGAGAAGCGCGACTCGGCCAAGGCCGAGATCCGCGACCGCGGCCTCAGCTAAGCCTGGATCTCACCGATCCCCGCGGCGCCTCGTCACCGTGGCCGTTCGCCAGAGCCGATCGGCCGCGACCCAAGTGGTCCACCAGGAGGATGCGCGGCCGATCGTCTCTGACTCGGCCCACGGCGCCGAGTCATCCACGGGTCATCGGTGGATCCAGGCTGAGCCGGCCCTCGAGGTGCGGCCGGCCCTTCGCGTCGTGCACGGCGAACGAGCCGTCGCCCGCCGAGAAGGTGGCGCGGCCGGGGATCCGCAGCGGGACTTTGAAGCGCACGTCGACCGTGAAGGCGTCGGGCAGCGTCGCCTCCAGCGTCGCCAGCGCGCGCGCCATCGTCCACATGCCGTGGGCGATCGTCCCCGGCTGGCCGAGCGCCTTGGCCGATCAGCGGGTGCGTGTGGATCGGGTTGGTGTCGCCGGAGACGGCGGCGTAGCGGCGCCCGACGTCGCCCGGGAGGCGCCAGACCGCGTTCGCGGGCGGGGGATCCGACTCGTCGCGGCGGCCGCCCGACGATGTGGTCTCGCGGTGCAGGTACGTCGAGCGGTCCCGCCACGCCACCTCCCCGTCGACGATCGCCTCGGCAACCACGTCGAACTGCCGGCCACGGTCGTGCTCCCGCAGGTCCTCGGCCCACACGCGCACCTGCAAGGTCTCGTCGGCGGTGAGCGGCCGCCGCTGCTCGATCCGGTTGGCCACGTGCACGAGCCCGAGCGGCGAGAACGGGAACGGCCCGGTCAGCAGGTCCATGGCGAGCGGGAAGGCGAGCACGTGCGGGAAGGTCGCCGGCAGCCGGTCGCGCAGCCGGAAGCCGCACACGCGGTCGTACGCGGCGAGGTGACCGCGGTCGACCGAGACCTCGCGCACGAGCTCGCGGTCCGGCAGCTCGCCCGGCCGCCTGACGCGTACCAGCCGCAGCGGGTTCATGCCCCGATCAGGCTCTGCCCGCAGACGCGGACGACGTTGCCGTTGACGCCCGCCGAGCCGGGCGAGGCGAGCCACGCCACGGCCTCGGCGACGTCGACCGGCAGGCCGCCCTGCGCGAGCGAGTTCATCCGCCGCCCCGCCTCGCGCGTGGCCAGCGGCATGGCGGCGGTCATCCGCGTCTCGATGAAGCCGGGGGCGACGGCGTTGATCGTGGCCCCGCTCAGCTTCGGAGCCAGGTCCTCGACGACGCCGATCACGCCCGCCTTGCTCGTGGCGTAGTTGGCCTGGCCGCGGTTGCCGGAGATGCCGCTGACCGAGGAGACGCAGACGATCCGACGCACGTCGACGAGCGCCTCGTTGATCCGCTCGATGCTCTCGAGGTTGACGGCGAGCACGGAGTCCCACTCGTCCTCGCTCATGCGGGCGAGCGTCCGGTCGCGCGTGATGCCGGCGTTGTGGACGACGATGTCCGCGCCGCGCTCGGCGAGGATGGCCGGCGCGCGGTCGGACGTGACGTCGACCTGGAGCGCCGTGCCGCCAACCGCGTTGGCCACGGCCGCGAGGTCCTCGCCCTGGGCGGGCACGTCGGCGCAGACCACGTCCACGCCGTCACGTGCCAGCACCTCGGCGATCGCCGCGCCGATGCCGCGCGAGGCCCCGGTGACGATCGCCGTCCACGCGCCCGGCGGGTCGGCCGGCGCCTCGCCGACGCGGACGACCTGGCCGGAGACGTAGGCCGAGCGGCCGGAGAGCAGGAAGCGCAGCGTCGACTCGAGGTCGGCCCCCGCAGACGCATGGACGAGGTTGGCGGTGGCGCCGTGCCGGACCTCCTTGCCGGCCGAGCGGACGAAGCCCTCCAGCGCGCGCTGGGCCACGCCCTCGCCGGACCCGATGACGATCAGCCTCCCGCTCGGCCCGAGCTGGGCGATGGCGGGGTGGAAGAACTCGTAGACCTCGCGCAGCTCGCTCGCGCGCGTGATCCTCGAGGCGTCGAAGATCAGCGCCGCGTAGCGCTCGGCGTCGGGCCGCAGCTCGAACCCGAGTCGTGTGACCAGATCGCGGGTATCAAGCGCGCCGCCGAGCAGGATCGGCCCCTCGAGCAGGGCGGGGCCGCGCTGCAGCGGCGCCGGCTGCGGCAGGCCGAGCCGGCGGACCACGAAGCGTCCCGGCGGCGAGTCGACGAACTGCTGGTAGCGATCGGCCATGTGTGAGCCCTTACCCGATTGAAATCTCAAATGAACGGTAACGTTCTTAGCACGATGCCCGAGAAGATCGCCATCCTCGGCGGCAACCGGATCCCGTTCGCCCGCTCGAACGGACCGTACGCCGAGGCCTCGAACCAGGACATGCTGACCGCCGCGCTCGACGGCCTGATCGCGCGCTTCGGCCTCCAGGGCGAGCGCGCCGGCGAGGTGGTGGCCGGCGCCGTGCTCAAGCACAGCCGCGACTTCAACCTCACGCGCGAGTGCGTCCTCGGCTCGCCGCTCGACAACGCGACGCCCGCCTACGACCTCCAGCAGGCCTGCGACACCGGCCTGCAGGCGGCGCTCGCCGTCGGCGGCAAGATCGCGCTCGGGCAGATCGAGTGGGGCATCGCCGGCGGCGTCGACACGACCAGCGACGCGCCGATCGCCGTCAACGAGGACCTGCGGCGCGTGCTGCTCGAGGCCAACCGCACGAAGAGCGTCCCCGGCCGGCTCAAGCTGCTCGGCCACCTCCGCCCCGGCCAGATCGTCCCCGAGATCCCGCGCAACGCCGAGCCGCGCACCGGCATGTCGATGGGCGAGCACCAGGCGATCACCACCGAGTGCTTCGGCATCGCGCGCGAGGAGCAGGACGAGCTGACCGTGGCGAGCCACCAGGCGCTCGCCGCCGCCTACGACCGCGGCTTCTACGACGACCTCGTCACCCCCTACCTCGGCCTGGAGCGCGACCAGAACCTGCGCCCCGACACCAGCACCGACATGCTGGCGAAGCTGAAGCCGGTGTTCGGCGACACGATGACGGCGGGCAACTCCACCCCGCTGTCGGACGGCGCCGCGGTCGCTCTGCTGGCGAGCGACGGCTGGGCGGCCTCGAAGCAGCTGCCGGTGCTCGCCCACCTGACCGCCTGGGAGACCGCGGCGGTCGACTACCTGAACGGCGACGACGGCCTGCTGATGGCGCCCGTGTACGGCATCCGGCGCCTGCTGGAGCGCACCGGCCTCGCGCTGGAGGACTTCGACCTCTACGAAATCCACGAGGCGTTCGCCGCGCAGGTGCTCTGCACGCTGCGGGCGGTCGGGGAGATCGACCGCTCGAAGCTCAACGTGGCCGGCGGCTCGCTGGCCGCCGGCCACCCGTTCGCCGCCACCGGCGGGCGGATCCTGGCGACGGTGGCCAAGCTGCTCGCAGAAACCGCTCCCACCCGCCCCGGCCGCGCGCTGGTCTCCATCTGCGCGGCCGGCGGGCAGGGCGTCGTCGCGATCGTGGAGCGTGAGGCATGAGCTACGGGTTCTCGCTGACGCCGGCGCAGCTCGACCTCGTCGAGCGCACGCACGCCTTCGCGCGCGACGTGATCCGCCCGGTCGCCGACGAGCACGACCGCGAGGAGACGTTCCCGTGGGAGGTGCTCGAGGCCGCCGCCGAGGAGGGCTTCTACCACCCGCTCTTCTACCGCGACCTGATCGGCGACCCGACCGGCCTCTCGCTGCCGCTGTTCATGGAGGAGCTCTTCTGGGGCTGCGCGGGGATCAGCCTGGGCATCGTCATGCCGGCCCTCGCGCTGTCCGCGATGGCGCAGGCCGCGACCCCGGAGCAGCTGCTCAAGTGGGCGCCGGAGTGCTTCGGCGAGCCGGGCGATCTCAAGCTCGCCGCGCTCTGCGTCTCCGAGCCCGAGGGCGGGAGCGACGTCCGCAACCTGCGCACCCGCGCGCGCCGCGACGGCGACGAGTGGGTGCTCGACGGCCACAAGATCTGGATCGGCAACGGCGGCATCGCCAACGTCCACGTGGTCAACGCCACCGTCGACCCGACGGCGGGCCACCGGGGGCAGGCGCTGTTCATCGTGCCCGGCGGCACGCCCGGGCTGACCATGGTCCGCAAGCTCGAGAAGCTCGGCTGCCGGGCCTCCCACACCGCCGAGCTGAAGTTCGAGGAGTGCCGCGTCCCGGCCGAGAACCTGCTGGGCGGCGACGCGAAGCTCGAGCGGCGGCTGGCCGAGGCGCTCAGCGCCGACGGCAACGGCCGCTCGTCGACGCTCGGCGCCTTCGAGCAGACGCGGCCGATGGTGGCCGCGCAGGCGCTCGGCATCGCCCGCGCGGCGCTCGAGTTCGCGTGCGAGTACGCGAGCGAGCGCGAGGCGTTCGGCGGCCCGATCATCGACAAGCAGGGCATCGCGTTCCCGCTCGCCGACCTCGCCGCCGACCTCGACGCCGCCCGGCTGCTCACCTGGCGCGCCTCGTGGATGGCCGCCCAGCACGTGGACTACCACCACGGGGAGGGCTCGATGTCGAAGCTCAAGGCCTCGGAGGTGGCGGTGCGCGCGACCGAGCAGGCGGTCCAGGTCTGCGGCGGCTACGGCTACGTGCGCGGCCTGCCCGTGGAGAAGTGGTACCGCGACGCCAAGCTCTACACGATCTTCGAGGGCACGAGCGAGATCCAGCGCGTGGTGATCGGGCGCACGCTGACCGACCCGGACCCGCCGCTCCACCACCGCATGCCGCCCGACGGCCCGGCGCTCGGACGCACCTTCGGGCGCGGCACCAAGCCGCGCTCGCTGGCCGCCGGCAAGGCGATGCGGATCGCCGCCAAGACGCCGCCGTCGCTGATGAAGCTGCCGATGAAGGTGATCACGCCGCCGCAGAAGCCGGCGCGGCGTCAGGACTCCCCGTCCCAGTAGCCGACGGGCTCGCGCCGCACCAGCGTCGGCTCGTCCCCGTCCGGCCACACGCCGATCTTGTCGCTGTCCGGGAAGACGGCGACCGCGGGCCGGCCGCTGGTCGAGAGGATCATCAGCCGCGCCGTCTCGCCGCCGTGGTTGGTGAGCTTGTGGGCGCCGTCCGGGCCGTCGGGGAAGCAGACGACGTCGCCGGGCGCAAGCTCGTCCTCTCCGCCGGGGTGCCGGAGCGTCGGAGTGCCGTCGAGCACGATCGCCCACTCCTCGGCGCCGTACTCGTAGTGGTACGGCCACGTGCTCTCGCCGGCCGGCAGCTCGTAGACGGTGGCGGAGATCCGGCTCGCGGCGATCGCCGGGCCGATCCGCGCCGTGCCGCAGCGGTAGCCGGCCGGGCGGCCGACGTCGTAGGCGAGCTCGGGCGCGAAGACGTTGATGCGTCGCATCGGCGGATCATCGCTTGAACGCGCGCATGCCGGCGGCCCACGCGGCGTCGAGCTCGGCGTCGGGCGGGAAGCGGCCGTTGAGCTCGAGGATCGTCATGCCGTGCGCGAACGCCCACACGGCGCGTGCCGCGTCGGGGTCGCCGCCGACGGCGTCGACGATCGGACGCGCCGCGCGCTCCTCGACGCCCGGGGTGAGCCGCTCGCGCGGGAGCGGCCGCTCGGTCATCAGGCGGTAGAGGTGCGGGTGCGCGAGCGCGTAGGCCCGGTACGCGCGACCGAGCTCCTCCGGGGTGTCGCCCTCGAACGCGTCGGCCCACTCCTCCAGCCCGGCGGAGATGAGCGCCGCCTCCAGCGCCTGCTTGTCGGGCAGGTGCTTGTAGATCGACGGCGCCCGGATCCCGACCCGCTCGGCGACGCGCCGCATGGACAGCGCGGCGGGCCCCTCGGCCTCGAGCAGCTCCCGCGCGGCGGCCACGATCTCGCGGGCCCGTGGACTAAGCGCGCTGGAAGCCATCGGGCGTGCGGAGCCCGTATCCCGCGAACCGGTCGATGACGATGTGCAGCGCCCAGGCGCCGGCGCCCACCAGGTAGCCCGCCGGCATGAACGCGGCGGCCACGACCGCGAAGGCGATCGGCCCGGCCGGGTGGTGGAGGGCGTTGTAGAGCCGCACGGCGCGCGGGTGCAACTGGCCCTTGGCCAGGCCCGAGCCGATGCCGAGGAAGAGCGCGATGTCGGGCATCGCGCCGAAGACGAGGAACTGCCACAGACCGGTCATCGAGACCTCCCGTCCGCACGGCGCCGTCGCTCGGGCGCCGTGCGGTTTGACGGCGCCGTCGCTCGGGCAGCCGTGCGGTTGACGTTGGCTAACACTGTTAGCCAAAGATAGCTAACAGCGTTAGCTCTGTCAAGCCCGAGTGGGTGTTCGGCCTCGTAGCGACGTCAGGTGGCCACCCGCTCCCGGCGCCGGCTGAACAGCGCCGCGAGCCCGGCGGCGAGCCCCGCGAGCCCGACGATCAGCGCCACGATCGAGATCGTGTCGGTGCCCGACTCCTCCTCCTCGGCGCCGCCACCGGCATCCTCGGCCGGGGTCGCGGCGGGCGTGGCCGCCTCCTCGCCTTCCTCGGCCGGCGCCTCGGTGATGGTGACGCGCGGTGCCGGCGAGTCCGCGTCCGCCGGTCCGATCCAGCGGACGACCTCGCCGCCCGAGTACGTCTGGACCGCGGGGAAGGTGAGCTCGACGCCCGGCTCCTCAGGTGTCCTGAACGACACGCCGAACTCCTGGAACTCGCCCGGGCGGATGGTCCCGCCGGACCAGGTCACCGTGTCGATCTTCTCCGTCACTTCCTCGCCTTCGACGTCGATCGGCTCGTCGAGCTGGGCCATCTTGACCGTGCGCTTCCAGCCCTCGACCGGCTGGAAGCTCGCGGACAGGATCTGCTCGGGGAACTTGAGCGTGATCTTCGTCGTGGAGGCGTTGTCGCGCTCGTTGGGCACGCGGACCGCGAAGCGTGCGAAGCCGCCCGCCTCCCACTCGGGAGGCTGGACGGTGACGTGCGCCGCCGCCGCTGGGGCGATGACGAGCGTCGCTACCAGGGCAGCGAACAGGGCTAGGCGTGCGTTCATCCTCATTCCTCCATCTCGATCGGGACGACGATCGTCTTGGTAAACAGCTCGAATTCGCCGCGGCGCGCTTCGATCCGAAGACGCCAGTCGCCGGCGATCGAGAGGTTCGCGCCGATCACCTCGTAGGCACCCGGCTCCATCCCTGGCTTCGCGGAGTGGCGCAGCGGGCCGATCCCTTCGGCCGGCAGCGATGCGGAGACCCGGACCTCGTCGGGCCGCTCATCCTCGAACTCGAGGTGGATGTCGTTGGCACCCGGCATCGCCGGCGTCACGGTCACGTGGGCCATCAGCGGGCCGAGCTCGACCTCCTGCTCGAACGCCTCGTGCATGGCGACCTCGGTCCGGGCCGGCGGCGCGTTGACCAGCCCGGCGGTCACGCCGACGACGGCGGCCATGATCACCAGCTCGAGGCCGACGAACCGCAGGAAGCGGCGGCGCTCGACCGCCGACGCGATCTGCGCGCGCAGCCGCGGCACGGCGCGGCGGTTGTTGTACGCGCCGAACGCGAGCAGTGGAAGGACGAGGCCCACCTTGATCAGCAGCAGCACCCCGTACTGGGTCTCCCAGAGCCCGCGCCACGCCCGGACCTGCAGATAGCCGTTGAGCGTCCCGGCGGCGATCAGGATCGCCACCGACCCGACCGCCATCGTGGAGAAGCGCGGAACGCTCGAGGCGGCGAGCGGCCAGCGCTCGCGCCGGGCGAGCACGAGCGCGGCGAGGACGAAGGCGAGGCCACCCACCCACATCGCCGCCGTCTGGACATGGGCGGCATCGGCGATCACGGCGACCGGGCCGCTCACGCTCGCGTGTCCCGAGAGCCCCGGCGTGAAGACCATCCCCAGGCCGAGCAGGAGCGCAACGACGGTGACCGGACGGCTCATGCCGCCGCCCGCGCGCAGCACGAGGACGGCCAGGATCGCGATCGCGATCGCGAGTGCCACGCGTACCAGCGACGTGCGGCCGAACCGCGTGTCCGCGGCGACGGACGAGACCACGTCCCAGGAGAACGCCTGGCCGAGGCTCATGCCGCCGGCGGCCGCGCCCTGGAAGACGATGCCGAACAGCGCCACGACCGCCAGGGCGACCGCGAACCCTGCGAGAAGCCTCAGCAGTCGCCGCCGGACCTCACCGGACGCCGCGCGCAGCACGAAGGCGAGCGAGACGACCCCACCGACGCACAGCAGCAGGAGCAGGAAGTCCAGGAAGCGGCCGCCGAGATAGAAGGCGGACACGGTGAAGTCCGTGCCCTCGAGCACCTGGGCGGCGATCCCGCTCGGCTGCGGGCCCGGTGCGCCGACATGGAACACCCACGCGCCGTTGATCGGGTCCGAGTCGGCCGAGATCACCCGCCAGGCGACGGTGTAGGTCCCGCGCGGCAGATCGCCTCCGAGCGCCACGGCGACGGAGCTCGGGCTCGGTCGCGAGATCTGCTCGCGGTCGACCCGCTTGCCGCCGCCGTCGTACACGCGGATCGAGCCGAGCGCGGTCTCCACCGGCTCGTCGAAGCGCAGCACGACGCGGTCGGGCGGGTGCTCGACGACGGCGTCTCTCGCCGGCTCAGTGGCGATGAGCGTTGAATGTGCGAGGGCGGGCGAGGCGCAGACGAGCGCGGCGACGATCGCCGCGAGCGCCGGCGCGCACGCCTTCGCACGCCAGCCAAGCGGCCGGTTCATCCTCCCTCCTTGGGCCATCACGGCCGCGGCCGGTGCCGCGGCCTGGGGCGTCTAGGGGATTCGCGCGCCGGGCGGGGCGCGTTCACCGTGGCTCGACGCCAATGGCCGTATAGGTATCGGGGCAAGCCAGTCTGGGAGCCGCCACGACCTCGCGACGGCACGTGGCCGCGGCGATGGCCGATACGCCAGCCCGCGCCCGATCAGGCGTCCGAGCGCGAGGACCGCGCGCGCCATCATCACGGCGGCGAGGGCGAACGGCACCTGCAGCGCCATGCCCACCAGGAACGTCGGCTCGAGCGCTGCGCCGGTCGGGAACGTGCCCAGCTCGATCAGGCGTTCGACGTGCTCCTGGACGGCGAAGCCGAGGGTCGGCACCAGCGCCAGCGGCCAGATGGGGATGCGCGTGTGCCGGCCGCCGCGAAAGCCGTCGTGGATCGCCATCGCGAGTCCCGCGACCACGAGCGTGACGGCGCAGGCCAGGACGAGAGGCGCCGCGCCGAGGTAGCCGTGGCCCGACTCCGCGAGCAGCTCGCTGCGGTGGTGGTCGTCGGGCGCGACGAGCACGTAGGCGACCGTGTGTGCGCCGAGCCACCCCGCCGCCGCGAACGACGGGAACAGCATCCAGACGGCGCCGCGTCCCCCCATCACGTTCATGATCCCACCTCGGCACGCCCCTGCAAAATCGGCGAGGTGCGGGGCCCGTCATCTCGGGGGGTTCGAACCGGTCTCGGGGCGTAAGTTGATGGCATGTCCCTGACGGTCATCGGCGAGCACGAACCGCACACGATCGAGCAGCTCGAGCGCTGCGTCCGTGCCGAGGAGGGTGCGGCCGGCGTCCTGTGCGCCGACGGGCACGTCGGCTACAGCCAGCCGGTCGGCGGCGCGGTCGCGTACCGCGAGCACATCTCGGTCTCGGGCGTCGGCTACGACATCGGCTGCGGCAACAAGGCCGTCCGCACCGACCTGCGCCACGAGGACGTCGCGGCGGACCTCCCGCGGATCATGGACGCGGTCGTCGACCGGATCTCGTTCGGCGTCGGCCGTCACAACGACGAGCCGGTCGACCACCCGGTGCTCGACGCCATCCGCACCGCCGACGCGCCGCCCCAGCGCGAGCTCCGCGACCTCGCCGCCAAGCAGCTCGGCACGGTGGGCGCGGGCAACCACTACGTCGACCTGTTCGCCGACGAGGAGGGCTGGGTCTGGATCGGCGTGCACTTCGGGTCGCGCGGCTTCGGCCACAAGACGGCGACGACCTATCTCGCGCTGGCCGGCGAGCGGCCGGGCGGGATGGACGCGCCGCCGGCGCTCATGCGCATCGACTCCGAGCTCGGGCAGGAGTACGTCGCCGCCATGCAGCTGGCCTGCGACTACGCGTACGCCGGGCGCGACGTGGTGGTCGACCGCGTGCTGGACATCCTCGGCGCCTCCCCCACCCACTCGGTCCACAACAACCACAACTTCGCCGCCCGCGAGACGCACGACGGCGAGGAGTGGTGGGTCGTGCGCAAGGGCTGCACACCCGCCTTCCCCGGCCAGCAGGGCTTCGTCGGGTCGACGATGGGCGAGCCGAGCGTGATCCTCGAGGGCGCCGACACGCCCGAGGCGCGCTCTGCCTTCTACTCGACCGTCCACGGCGCCGGCCGCCGGCTCTCGCGCACGCAGGCGGCCGGGAAGATGGGCACCGTGCACGAGTGCTCGGTGCGCGACTGCGACTACTTCGTGCCGCGCAAGCGCCGCGACGAGCGCTGCCCGCTGCACCCCGATGCCCGCCTGGTCAAGCGCCGCCGCCGCATCAAGGCGGGGCTGATCGACTTCGCCCAGGTGCAGGCCGAGCTGCGCGAGCGCGGGATCGAGCTGCGCGGCGGCGCGGCCGACGAGGCGCCCGACGCGTACAAGCGGCTCGACGAGGTGCTCGCCGACCATGGCGACTCGATCCGCGTGCTGCATCGCCTCACGCCGATCGGGGTCGCCATGGCCGGCGCCGACACCTTCGATCCCTACAAGGACTGAGCGCTACGCGGACTGCGGCTGCGGCTCGCGCCCCTCGAGGTCGATCCGCGGCAGCACACGGTCGAGCCAGCGCGGCAGGTGCCACGCGCGCTCGCCGAGCCAGGTGAGCACCGCGGGCGCGAGCAGCATCCGCACGACCGTCACGTCGATCGCGATCGCGGTCGCGAGCCCGACGCCCATCATCTTCACGATCGAGTCGCTCTCGGTCACGAAGCCGAGGAAGACGGCGGTCATGATCGCCCCGGCCGTCCCGATCACGCCCGCCGTGCGGCCGACCGCGTGGATCACCGCGCCGCGCGCGTCGCCCGTCCTCAGGTACTCCTCGCGGACGCGTGAGAGCAGGAAGACGTTGTAGTCCATGCTCAGCCCGAACAGGATCGCGAACATGAACATCGGGATGAACGAGACGATCGGCTGCTCGGCGACGCCCAGCAGCGAGGCGCCGGCCTCGGTCTGGAAGGCGAGCGTCACGACGCCGTAGGCGGCGCCGATCGAGAGCAGGTTGAAGGCCGCGGAGACGAGCGGGACGATCATCGAGCGGAAGGCGGCCATGAGCAGCAGCAGCGAGAGGCCGACGACGACGGCGATGAACACGGGCAGGCGCTCGCTCACGCGGTCCGCCATGTCCTGGAACGTCGCGGTCGCCCCGCCGACGTAGGCGCGGGCGCCCGAGGCAGGAATGACCTCCTCGCGCAGGTGGGTGACGAGCCGGGCGGTCGCCTCGTCCTGCGGCGCCGTGCGCGGGATCACCGTCAGCGTGGCGGCGTCGCCGGCCTCGTTGACGACCGGCTCGGTCACCGCCGCGACGCCGGGCGCCGCCTCGGCGCCCGCCGCCAGGCGCTCGACCGCCGTGCGGTCGCCCTCGGGCAGGGCGACGGCCAGGACGAGCGGCCCGTTGGAGCCGGCGCCGAAGCCCTCGGCGAGCCGGTCGTAGGCGACCTTCTGGGTGGCCGAGGCCGGCTTGGTGCCGTCGTCGGGCTGGCCCAGCCGGAGGCCGAGCACGGGCGCGGCGAGGGCGAGCATGAGCGCGGTGCCGGCCAGCGCGGAGACGACCGGGCGGCGCGCGACCGCGCGCGCCCAGCGCTCGGCGAGGCCGGGCCCCACGGCGGCCGCACGATCGTCCGCGGCGGCCGCACGATCGTCCGCGGGCAGCGCGCGCCGGTCGCGGCGGCCGAAGACCCGGCGGCCGGCCATGCCGAGCAGCGCCGGCATCACGGTCACGGCGGCGACGGCGGTGATCGCCACGACGGCGCCGGCGGCCAGGCCCATGCGGCCGACGAACGGGATGCCGACGGCCAGCAGGCCGCTGATGGCGACGACGACGATCGCGCCCGCCGTCAGCACCGCGACGCCGGCGGTGCCGTTGGCGCCGCCCGCGGCGCGTCTGCGGGTCGTCGCCGGCGGCCATCCGCTCGCGGTGGCGGGCGGTGAGGAAGAGCGCGTAGTCGATGCCCGCGCCGAGGCCGAGCATCATCGCCGATCGTCGGCGCCACGCGTCGGGATGTCGATGCCGGCGCTGGCGAGGCGGACCAGCACCATGCCGCCGGCCAGCCCGAAGAAGGCGGCCACGAGCGTGAGCGTCATCGCCACCACCGAGCGGAAGAGCAGCGTGAGCAGCAGCAGCGCGGCGGCGACGCCGATCAGCTCGCCGAGGGGCGCCGCCTGCTCGTCGCCGATGTCGATCGCCATGCCGCGCATCGACACCTCGACGCCGCTGCGCTCGGCCGGGCCGGTGGCGGCCTCGAGCCGCTCGCGCGCGACGGCTCCGAGCTCCTCGGCCGGGACGTCGTACTGGACGGTCGCGAACGCGACGTGCCCGTCGCGGCGACGTCTGCGGCTCGCTCACGCCGGTCACGTGCGGCTGGCCGGCGACGGCGCCGAGCGTCGCCTCCACGCCCGCGCCGGACACCTCCGCGGGGTCGCCGGCGAAGACGAGCGTGGGCGTCGGCGCCGGAGACCTGCGGGAAGCGCTGCTCGAGCAGCTCCTGGGCGCGCGTGGAGTCGACGCCGGGGGTGCCGTAGTCGTCGACGAAGCCGGCGCCGAGCGTGAGGCCGAGCGTGCCGATGGCGGCGATGAGGACGATCGCGACGAGCGAGCGTGCGGCGCCAGTGGCGGGCCGAGGCGGTGCCGAGGCGGCAGAGCGAAGTTGGACATGCGCGACAGCTAACCACACTCGACTGCAATTTTGCAACAGATGCAAATTTGCACGGAGCGCTAGAATGGCGTGCATCGTGAGCGACGGGACTGCGGGAGCGCAAGAAGCAGCAGACGCGCCAGGCGATCCACCGCGCCGCGATGAAGCTGTTCGCCGAGCGCGGCTTCGAGGCGACCACGATCGCCGACATCGCCGCCGCCGCCGACATCGCTCCGCGCACGTTCTTCTCCTACTTCGCCTCCAAGGAGGAGGCGGTGTTCCCGAAGTTCGAGCCGATGTACGCGGACTTCGACCGCACCCTGCGCGAGCGCCCGCCGGGCACCACCGCGCTCGACGCGCTGCGCTCGTGGATCGCGATGGCCGCCGAGCACTTCCCGGGACCTCGAGGTCGCCCGCCTCGAGGCGCGGCTGCGGCGCGAGTCGCCCGCCGTCGCGGCCTGCGACCTGCAGCACATGCGCCGCTTCGAGCGCCGCCTGGCCGAGGCGGTGGCCGAAGATTTCGACGAGCCGGCCGACGCACTGCGCCCGCGGCTCGTGGCGGCGGCCGCCGTGGCCGCGCTGCAGGCGTCGAGCGACGCCGCGGACACGATCTTCGAAGAGGACGCCGAGGCGGCGGAGGCCATGATGGCCGACCCGCTCGCGTTCATCGACCACGCCCTGCGCTTCCTCGAGGGCGGGCTCGCGGCGCTGCGCGACTGATGCGCGTCCTCGCCCTCGCCGACAAGCGGCCGCCGGTCGACCCGGCCCGGATGGCGCGCCAGATGTGCGTCGACGCCGTCTTCTGCCTCGGCGACCTCGACCGCGCGTGGATCGAGCCGCTGATGGGATTCGACATCCCGACCTACGGCGTCCACGGCAACCACGACCCCGAGCACGCGCTGCGCGACCTCGAGATCGAGGACCTCCACCTGCGCCGCACTCAGCTCGGCGGCGGGCTCACCGTCGCGGGCTTCGAGGGCTGCGTCGAGTACCAGAAGGGCGCCGTCCACCAGTACACGCAAAAAGCGGCGTCCAAGCTCGCCCGCAAGCTGCCCGCCGCCGACATCCTGCTCTGCCACTGCCCGCCGCTCGGCATCAACGACGACCCCGAGGACCGCGCCCACGTCGGCTTCGAGGGCCTGCGCGACTGGGTCGACGAGCACCGGCCGCGCCACGTGCTGCACGGCCACACCCACCCCGTCGCCGGCCGCGCCGTCAAGCGCTACGGCGACACGCTGGTCCACTGGATCAACGGCGCCAAGCTCCTCAACCTCCGCTGACCCGATCGCCGGCTCCGCCGGCCGACGAGAGCGGTTCCGGGCTAACCGGCGGCGAGCGCGCGGGCGGCGCGCCGCAGCCCGTGGCGCTCGCAGAGGTCGGCGAGCGCGAGGCGGGCGCCGTGCGGGTTCTCGGGCAGCGCCTCGAAGGCCACCAGGCCCGCCCGCAGGTCCTCGATCCGCACGGTCGGGACCTCGAGGCTGAGCCGCGCGAGCCAGCGCACGGCCGCGCGTTCGTAGCGCTCCGCGTCCTGGTCCTCGATCAGCAGGCAGATGGCCAACGCGTCGTCGAGGTCGATGCGGGGGAGCTCGGCGGCCGCGGCGCGGACCAGCGGGAGGCGGCCGATGCGCAGCGCGCGCTGGAAACGGGCGTAGGGACTGCCTTGACTGCTCATACGAACACATGTTCGCATGAAGAGCGGCGTCAGACGCAGCGGCCACCGCTTGACTGCTCTGACCAGGCCGGGGTACCTTCGAGCTCGCCCGATCGGAGCGCGGCATGTCGAGCATGGCAACAGCTCACCGTACGACCACGGACGTCAGCGTGCCGCGCTATCACCGCTGGCTGCGCCGCTGGTCGCCCCTCGTCGTGATGCCGATCGTGACGCTCGCCGTCGTCGTGCCCCTGGCGCTGGACGCCCTCGGCATCCTCGGCATGAAGGACGTCTGCGAGGGGCGCCCCGTCGGCTGCGCCCTGGCCACGAACGTCGTCGTCACGTTCTTCGCGGTCGCGATCGCCTACTTCGCGCTGTTCGGCTGGAAGTTCGAGCGCGCCATCGCCAGCTACCGGCGCAGCGTGCGGAACGGCGTGGCCTCGATGATCGGGGGCGCCGGGCCGCACTTCGCCGCCAACCGCACCGTGCGCGGAGCGGCGTGCCGCCAGCTCGCCAAGCGGATGAGCAAGGGCCGCGGACCCACCCTGCTCGTGGTCTCCGGCGGCGACGGCGCCGGCAAGACGACCTACCTGGCGACGCTGGCCGACGAGCTGGCGCGAAGACGCTGGATGCCGGTTCCGATCTCGGTGGCCCACCGTGAGACCGCCGATCTCAAGCAGTGCGCCAAGGAGCGGTTCCTGCGCACGATCGAGTCGAGCGTCGACAGCGAAGGCTCGGCGGACGCGATCTGGCGGCGCCTGCGCTCGACCCACCGGCTGGTGATCCTCGTCGACGGCCTCGACCAGTGCGAGGAGTTCGACACCAGCTCCCACACCACCCGCGAGCGCTTGTCCGAGGCCGTCACCGAGGTGCTGCAGGCGGGGATATCGCTGGTCCTGCTCACCGTCAACGACGAGCTCCTCGCCGACTCGGACCGGTTCCAGCCGATCCGCGAGCATCTCGACCTCCTCGACCGGAGCGATGCGCGGCGGTTCCTCAGGGAGAGACTCGGGCGGGGCAGCGGCCCGAGCCGGCTCGCGCCCCATCTCGAAGCCGCCCTCGAGGCGCTCGAGGACCCGGTCGAAGGCCTGCGGGCCGCCCCCTTCCATCTCAGCCGGCTCGCGGACGTCGAGGAGGCCGACCACCAGCCCACGCGCGAGGGACTGCGCGACCTGCCGGCCAACGCGGACGCGGCGCGCACCACGCTCCTGCAGCTGTACGTCCGGGGGATCGAGGCGGGCGCCGTCGCGCCACGCGCGCTCGCCCTCCACGAGGCCGACCGCTGGCGGAACCAGCCGCGCCGCGCCGAGGCGGTGGCGGCCACCACCAGGCTGGCTTCGCTGTTGTTCGAGCGACGCGCGCTCAGCCTGCCCCTCGCCGATCTCACCGGCTTCTCGGCAGAGGCGATCGAAGACGCGCTCACCCTCGAGCTGCTGCACGAGAAGCACGGGCGGCTCGAGTTCCCGAGCGACGCGTTCCGCGCGTACTTCATCGCCGAGCACTTCCGTGCCGAGGATCCGGCCGCTTTGACCTCGGCGTGGGAGGTGCTGCAGGCCAACCCCGAGCGGGCGCTCCGGCGTCACGACCGCGACGGGCTCGACGCGCTCGTCATGTGGCATGTGATGCAGACCGGCCTCGCGGCCGAGGAGGTGTACGAGAACTGCATCGACCTCCTCTCGCTCGCGCCGACGAGCGGGGCGCTGCGGCCCGCGCTGCTCGCGACCGTGGCGAGGATCGTCGCCGCGCGCGGGGCCCTCGGCCCGCTCGTCGACGAGGTCGTGGAGCAAGCGGAGAAGGCCACAGGCCCAGTCGACGAGATGAAGATGCTGATGCAGGGCCTGGCGCTCGTCGACCGCCCGGAGACCTGGCGCCTGCTGCTGAAGTTCGCCGCGGACCGGGACTACGCCGTGGAATGGGCGGCGGCGCGAGCGCTGGCCCGTGGCGGGGCGAGCGCGTTCGCCGCCACGGCCGACGACATGTCGGACATGCTCGACGCGGCCGAGCGGCTCGACGATCCGGACGAGCTCTCCCGGCCGTCGTGCGACGTCGGCTACGCGGTCGGGTCGCTCGCCTGGATCCTGCCCTCCCTGCGCGACGCCACCCCTGCGGCGGAGGAGCTCTACGCGCGCACCGAGCGGATCTGCCTGTCGTCGGGGATGACGTCCCTGCGCGGAGAGCTCTCGCTGATCCACGGCCTGAAGCTCGCGATCACCGACCGCCCCGACCGCGACGACCTCGCCGCGACCGCCGAGCGCCTGCTGAGCTTCGACCGCCCGAGCTTCTGGCACGCGCGCCTGGACCTCGTCCAGGCGCTCGCGATCCACGGCTGGACGCACCGGCAGCACGCTGCGCACCTGCAGACGCTCTTCAAGCGCGTCAGACGGCAGGAGCCGCATCCGCTGGTGCGAGCCGCCCTGCGCCTGGCCATCAACGGCCTCAAGCAGGTCGAGATGAGCCAGGTGACCGGCGGCTTCGACGAAGCTCCATGGTCGTACGTGTGGGCGGACGACGCGGACGTGGTCGGAACGCGCGGCCCCTCCGGCGAGGTCAGCCGCCTGGCCGCCGATGTCGTGCTCCTGACGAACCTCGTGTACGGGCTCCCGGACGACGAGCGGGAGAGCCGGGGCCAGACGCTCGCCGAGGAGCGCAGCCTGCCGCACTGCCTCGGCGCCAGCCTCGACCGCTCCGAGCTCCTCACCCAGTGCTGCTGCGACCAGCGGATCTGCGGCGCGGAGCGGGACCATCCGGCGACCGCGAAGCGGGCGCCGTTCAGCGAGTCGTTCTGCCGTCGCCAGGCCAGGCTCGCTCACGAGCACGGCGCACCGCGCTGGGTGACCCGCAATCCGATGCGGCGCCGGCGGGCGCGACTCGGTCTGGTGACGTTCTGGAACGAGATGGAGGCGGCCGCGCGAGAGGGGCGGCGCGCCGAGACGGAGTCGGCCTGAGCGGCGTCAGCCGGCGGCGAGGGCGCGGCGGATCGCCGCTTCCGTCGGATCGAGCGCGCCCACGAGCTCCGCGACCGTCTCCCCGTGTCCGCTCTCGGCGGTCTCGAGGCTGCGGCAGAGCGACGCCATGAAGGTGGCGCCGATGTTCTGGCAGCTGCCCTTGAGCTTGTGCGCGGCGCGGCGCAGCTCGTCACCGTCGCCGGCGTCGGCGGCCGCCTGCAGCTCGTCCAGCAGCGGCGGGGTGCTGCCGAGGAAGAGGTCGAGCAGCTGGTCGACGATGTCCGGGTAGTCGTCGCGGAAGCTGCGCATCCGCGCCTCGTCGATCAGCGCCTCGACGGCGGCGGGCTCCGGCGCGGGGGCGATCCAGCGCCCGAGCACCTCGTCGAGCAGCTCGGAGCGCAGCGGCTTGGAGAGGTAGTCGTCCATCCCGGCCTCGAGGCAGCGCTCGCGGTCGCCCTTCATGGCGTGCGCCGTCATCGCGATCACCGGCAGGCGCCGGCCGTCGGCGCGGATCCGGCGCGTGGCGCTATAGCCGTCGAGGTTCGGCATCTGGCAGTCCATGAAGACCGCCGCGTAGTCGGCCTGCGCGAGCCTGGCGAGCGCCTCCTGGCCGTCGCCGGCGATGTCGACGGCGAAGCCGCGCTTGGCCAGCATGGTCTCGACCACGAGCTGGTTGACGGGGTTGTCCTCGGCCACCAGCACACGCGTACCGCCCCAGCCGGTCGACGCGGCGGGCGCGACCGCCGGCTCGCGCTCCTGCGCCTGGGTCACGATCTCGAGCGGCACGCCGAAGTGGAAGCGGCTCCCCCGGCCGGGCACCGACTCGGCCGCGATCTCGCCGCCCATCAGCTGCACGAGCTGGCGCGAGATGGCCAGCCCCAGGCCCGTCCCGCCGTAGCGGCGGGTGGTCGAGGCGTCCGCCTGGGAGAAGGAGTCGAAGAGCTTGTCGAGCTTGGCCGGGGTGATGCCGATGCCGGTGTCGGCGACCTCGAAGCGCACGGTCGCCTCGGCGCCGTCGCGCTCGACCAGCTCGACCCGCAGGCCGACGGCGCCGCGGTGGGTGAACTTGACGGCGTTGGAGGTGAGGTTGGTGATGACCTGGCGCAGGCGGAAGCCGTCGGCCCGCACGAGCCCCGGGACGTCGTCGCCGACCACCGCCGTCAGCTCGATCCCCTTGCCGCTCGCCTGCGGGCCCAGCATCGCGCAGATGCCGTCGACGACCTCGCGGACGTCGACCTCGTGCAGGTCGAGGTCGAGCTTCCCCGCCTCGATCTTCGAGAAGTCGAGGATGTCGTCGATCACGCCGAGCAGCGCCTCGCCGGACGAGGCGGCCGTCTGGACGAACGTGCGCTGCTCGTGCGAGAGGTCGGTCTGGAGCAGCAGCTCGGTCATCCCGACCACGCCGTTGAGCGGCGTCCGGATCTCGTGGCTCATGTTGGCCAGGAACTCCGACTTCGAGCGCGACGCGTCGACCGCCTCGGCCAGCGCGCGGTTGCGCTCGCTGACGTCGGTGGCCATGGTGGCGACGGCGTAGACCTCGCCGTCCGCGTCCTCGAGCGGGAACTTGACGGTCAGGTAGGAGCGCGCGCCGTGGGAGGTGATGGTGTCGCGCTCGTACTGGACGGGCTCGCCGGTGCGGATGACCTCGAGGTCGGCGCTGCGCGACGGCGTCGCGTAGCCGGGCACGAGCTCGGCGTCGGTGCGGCCGACCACCTCGGCGGCGGTGCGGCCGGTGGCCTGCTCCCAGCGGCGGCCGACGAGCAGGTAGCGCCCCTCGACGTCGGTGACCGAGATCATGGCCGAGGCGTGATCCAGGATCCCCTGCAGACGGTCGCCGGCCACGCGCAGCGCCTCCTCGCGCTCGCCGAGGGCGTCGGCCATGGCGTTGAAGGAGCCGGCGAGCAGCCCGACCTCGCCGCGGCCGCCGGCCGCGACCCGGGCGTCGCGGTCGCCGTCGGCCAGGCGGCGCGCCGCGATCGCGACGCGGCGGACGGGCTGCAGCACGGAGCGGTGCAGGAAGAACCCGAGCAGGGCGAGCACGAGCGCGCCCCCGGCCGCCCCGCCCGCCGCGATGACGACCGCCCGGTCGCCGCGCGCCTCGGCGCGCTGCCGGCGCATCAGCGAGATGCGCTCGCCCGCCTCGTTGAAGCGGTCGAAGCCGGCGCGCAGGAGATCGAGCCGGCGCTTGCCTTCGCTGCCCCGCAGTCGCTCGCGGACGGCGGAGCTCTCGACGTACTGCTCGACCGCCTGCCGGAGCGCCGCGAACCGCCGCCGCTGGGCCGGCTCGGTGAGCAGGGCCTCGATCGCGTCGAGGCGGCGCGTCTCGCCGTCGATCATGGCGCGCTCGGCGGCGGCGGAGAGGCTGAGGATGCGCTCGGCACGAGCGGCGCTGCGGCTCTCGCGGTCGAAATCGCTCACGCTGACCAGGAGCACGCCGAAGGTTCCCGAGATCAGGACGATGACCAGCGCCAGCACGGCGAGGTTCGGCGCGACCAGGCTTCGCGCAACACGGAACGTGACGGTGTCCGCCATCGCCTCAGCAATCGGCCGATCGCCCCGCGTTTTGACCGGAGCGCCGATCGTTGCGCCTTTTGCCCCCGACGGCCGATGATCTCGCCATGCACGTACTGATCGCCGACGACGACGCGGGCACCCGCCTCCTGGTGAGCGCTGCCGTGGAGCAGCTCGGCCACCGCTGCACGGTCGCCGAGGACGGCACCGAGGCGTGGAGCCGCTATCAGGACGAGCTGCCCGACGTGGTCATCACCGACTGGCAGATGCCGGGCATGGACGGCACGGGCCTGGCGAAGGCGATCCGCAACCACGGCGCGGCCTCGTATGCGTACGTGGTCGTGCTCACGGGCGCCGCCGACGAGACCGCGGCGCGGCTGACCATGGAGGCCGGCGCCGACGACCTGCTGCTCAAGCCGCTCGACATCGCCCAGCTCGAGCGCAAGCTGATCGCGGCCGAGCGCGTCACCGCGCTGCACCGCCGCATGCACGAGGACGCGCGGCACGACGCGCTGACGGGGGTCGGCAACCGCCTGCGGCTCGCCGAGGACCTCGACGTCCTGTGCGGCCGCGTGACCCGCTACGGCCACGTGTACTCGGTCGCGCTGCTCGACATCGACAAGTTCAAGGGCCTCAACGACCAGGCCGGCCACCTCGCGGGCGACGACGTGCTGCGCTCGGTGGCGCGCGCGCTCCAGCAGCAGATCCGCACCGGCGACGCGCTCTACCGCTACGGCGGCGAGGAGTTCCTCGTGCTGCTGCCGGAGCAGCCGGCCGGCTCGGCGGCGCTGGCGGCCGAGCGCCTGCGCGCCGCCGTCGAGGCGCTCGCCCTCCCCCACCCCGCCGGCGGCGTGGTGACGGTGAGCGCCGGCGTGGCCACGCTGACCGAGCCCGGCTGCGAGCCCGCCCAGCTGTTCGAGCTCGCCGACCAGGCGCTCTACCGGGCGAAGGAGGGCGGCCGCAACCGCGTCGAGGTCCACCACGGCGAGGACACCTCGCAGGAGCGCGCCATCCGCCTGCTGGTGGCCGACGACGACCCGACGATCCGGCTCGTGCTGGCGGGGCTGATCGGCCGCCACGCCGACCTCGAGCTCGTCGGCGAGGCCGAGGACGCCCCGCAGGCGATCGAGCTCTCCGCCCGCCGGCGGCCGGACATCGTGGTGCTCGACTTCGACATGCCGGGCGGCGGCGGCGTGGCCGCCGCGACGGCGATCCGCGAGGCCCACCCGAGCACGCGGATCCTCGCCCTGAGCGCCGACGAGAGCCCGGGCGCGCAGTACGACATGTCGCGCGCCGGTGCGGTCGGCTACGTGGTCAAGGGCGCCCCCGAGGACGAGATCCTCCGGGCGATCCGCAGCGCCGCGCGTTGGTGAAGTGACTCAGAGGGCCGTCCGGACGGCCCACAGCTCGGGATAGAACCGCTTCTCCTGCGTGCCCCGCAGGTACTCGACGCCGCGCGAGCCGCCGGTGCCGTGCCGGCTGCCGATCTCGCGCGCGGCCATCAGCGTGTGGTGATGGCGCCAGAGGGCGACCTTCTCGTCGTGGTCGAGCAGCAGCTCGGCGACCTCGTGGAGCAGGGCGCGCACCGGGTCGTCGAGGTGGTCGCGGTAGAGGTCGGCCAGGTCGGTCGGAAGCTGCGCCGCGAACGCGTCGTAGAGCTTCGGGCTCAGCGCCTCGATCTCGCGGAACTGCTGCGACTGGAAGCCCGAGGCGGGCGCCAGCGGGTCGCGGAACTCGAGGAAGCCCTCCGGCCCCATCGTCTCGAGGACGTCGAGGTGGTCGAGCAGCAGGCGCTCGATCGCCACGATCCGCTTGAGCGGGCGGATCGCGCCCTGGGGGCGGCGCACCTGCAGCTGCTCGTGCGCCTTCCGCAGCTCGTGCAGGATGAGCTTGAACCAGAGCTCGTAGGACTGGTGGACGATGATGAACAGCAGCTCGTCGTGCGCGTCCGCGGTGAGCGGCTGCTGGAGGCGCAGCAGGTCGTCGATCAGCAGGTAGCCGGCGTACTCGGTGCCCTCCTGGGGCGCAGCGTCGTCGTCCAGCGCACGGTTGACCAGCGCGTCGGCCGCCGCGTTCTGCGCCCGCGGGACGCTGCGGATCGACCACGAGTCGAACTGTGCGAGCGCCTTCATCGCCAGCGCGTGCAGCTCGGCCATCTCGGGGCTCTTGACCTTGTACTCGCCGTTGACCTGCTTGGCGATCAGCTCCGAGTCGTTGACCGCCTCGACCTCGGTGGCGCCCAGCTCGCGCGCCCGCTCGAGCCCCAGCAGCAGGCCGCGGTACTCGGCCACGTTGTTGGTCGTCTCGCCGAGGGTGACCGCCGCCTCGTCGAGGACGTCGCCGTCAGGGCTCGAGACGACCGCCGCCGCGGCGGCCGGCCCGGGGTTGCCACGCGACCCGCCGTCCACGTGGACGACGAGCTTCACTAGGCAGCGGAGAGCGGCGGGAAGTCGCCGGTGACCCGAGGACGCCTTCGGTCGCGCACCTCGCGCTGACCGCCGCCGGTCGAGGCGTCGCGGCGCTCGGACTTGCGCCGGTCGACGATGACTTCGACGTTCGGATCATCCTCGTAGTACGCCGCGAGCTTCGGATACAGCTCGTCGGCCAGTGGCTCAGGAACGACGCAGTAGATCACGGGACTCAAGCTAACAAAGCTGCGGCCGGTGACAATCGGTCATGCGTTTATGCAAGATGCAGCCCACCACGCTCGTCAGCGGCCGCATTTGCTTCCTGTTCTTCGGGCGTGAGCTCGGCCAGCTCGTCGCCCTGGGCGTCGCGCCGCACGCCGCCCGCCTCGTCCGACAGGTCGACCTCGAAGCGGTACCAGCTCAGCTCCCACATCACCGTGATGGAGACGACGCTGGGGCGATCGGTGCGCGGGCGGACGCAGACGGCCGGCGCGCCCAGCGAGCGCGCCACGCCGCCGACCGTACGCGTGTGGTCGGAGGCGTTGAAGACCTCCAGCGCCCGCTGCATCTTCAGGTCCGCGTTCGTGGGAACGGCGCGGACGTGCCGCGGCCGGCGCGGCGGCTCGACCGGCCGCCGCGGCTCCTCGCTCGGCTCCTCGGCCGCCGCCATCTCCTCCTGGACGTCGCGCGCCCGCTCTCGACGGGCGCGGAAGCGGTCCAGGAACGACCGCCCGCGGCCGTCGTGACGGGTGTGGCGAAGCTCCAGCTCGTCGGCCCCGGACTCGCGGATCCAGCCCTCGTGCTGCGCGCGGGCGGTGCAGAGGTCGCAGACCTCGCGGCGCGAGCCGCCCGCCAGGAACGTCTCCGCGTGCTCGCCGCGCAGCAGCGTCCGCCCGCAGATGTCGCAGGCGATATCGGTCTGGTTGGTCCGGATGTCCCTCGTTCGAGCCAAGGCGTCCAGAGTCAGAGTATTAGGCGTGCGCGGCGGCCTCCTCCTCGCGCGACTTCTCGACGACCTTCTGGGCGAGGTGGCTCGGGACCTCCTCGTAGCGCAGGAACTCCATCGTGTACTCGCCCTGACCGCCGGTCAGCGAGCGCAGGTCGGGCGCGTAGGAGAGGATCTCGGCCATCGGCACCTCGGCCTTGACCTCGGTCATGCCGCCGACCGCCTCGGTGCCCAGCGGGCGCCCGCGGCGCGACGAGAGGTCGCCCATCACGTCGCCGACCGACTCGTCGGGGACGCTGGCGGTGAGCAGCATGATCGGCTCCAGCAGCACCGAGCCGGCCTGCTCGAGCGCCTGCTTCATGGCCAGCGAGCCGGCCAGCTTGAAGGCCATCTCGGACGAGTCCACCGAGTGGTACGAGCCGTCGAACAACCTCACGCGCACGCCCTTGACCGGGTAGCCGGCCACAGTGCCGGTCGACATCGCGTCGAGCACGCCCTTCTCGACGGCGGGGATGAAGCCGGTCGGGATCACGCCGCCCTTGATCGCGTTGACGAACTCGAAGTCGCCATCCGTCGAGCGGCTCGATCTCGATGTGGCAGTCGCCGAACTGGCCGCGGCCGCCGGTCTGCTTCTTGTGCCGCCCGTGGGCCTTGGCGCCCTGGCGGATCGTCTCCTGGTACGGCACGCGCGGCGGCTTGAGCGTGACCTCGGCGCCGAAGCGGGCGCGCATGCGCTCGACGATGATCTCGACGTGGATCTGCGACAGCCCGGCCACGATCTGCTCGCCGGTCTGCATGTCGCGGTGCAGGTCGATCGTCGGGTCCTCCTCCTGGAGGCGCCGCAAGGCCGTGAAGACCTTGTCCTCGTCGCCCTTGGAGGCCGGCTCCATGGCGAAGGCCATGACCGGCGCGGGGAGCTTGACCGAGGGCATCTGGACCGGCTCGTCGCGCTCGGCCAGCCAGTCGCCGGCGTGCGTCTCCTTGAGCTTGGCCACCGCCCCGATGTCGCCCGGCCCGAAGGCCTCGGTCTGCTTGAAGTCCTTGCCCTGCGGCACGAGCAGCTGCCCGATGCGCTCCTTGTGATGGGTGCGCGTGTTGAGCACGTGCGTGTCGTGCGTGAGGGTGCCCTGGTAGACCCGGAAGAGGTTGATGCGGCCCGCGTACGGGTCGGCGCGCGTCTTGAAGACGTAGGCGAACATCTCGCCGTTCGGGTCCGGCTCGAGCGTCATGTTCTCGGTCTTCAGCGCCCCGTGCTGGACCGGTGACGGGAGGTCGTCGACGATCGCGTCGAGCAGCCGGTTGGCGGCCAGGCACGTGGTGGCCACGCCGCAGGTGACCGGGAAGATGTGCCCGTGGTCGGTGCCGTCCTCGAGCGCGGTGACGATCTCCTCGTGGGAGATCTCGTCGCCCTCCAGGTAGCGCTCCATGAGCGCCTCGGAGTTCTCCGCGACCTCGTCCATCAGCTTCTCGCGGTACTCCTGCGCGAGGTCGGCGAGGTCGTCCGGGATCGGGATCTCCTGGCACCTGGAGTCCTCGTACTCGTACGCCTTCATGTCGACCAGGTCGATGACGCCGCGCGTGTCGTGCTCGGCGCCGATCGGGATCTCGGTCGCCACGACGTGGGGCCCGAAGGCCTCCTTGAGGGCGTCGAGCGTGCGGAAGAAGTCGGCCCGCTCGCGGTCGAGCATGTTCACGTAGACCAGCCGGGCGACGCCGAGCTCCTCGGCGCGCTGCCACAGTCGCTGGGTTCCGACCTCGACGCCGAGCACGCCGTTGACCACGAACACCGCGGACTCGCAGACGCGCAGGGCGCCCAGGGCGTCGGCGATGAACGAGGGCTCGCCGGGCGTGTCGACGAGGTTGACCTTGACGTCCCGCCACTCGAACGACGCGAGCGAGGCGGAGATCGACATCCCGCGCGCCTTCTCGTCTTCGTCGGAGTCCGAGATCGTGGTTCCGTCGGCCACCGAGCCGAGCCGGGTGGTCGCGCCGGCCTCGTGTAGGAGGGCCTCGTGCAGCGACGTCTTCCCGCTCCCCCGGTGGCCCACTAGAGCCACGTTGCGAATCCTGTCAGCGGCCTGCATTACGACCTGAACCTCCCTCTCCTCGTAGAGGGGGCGCAGACTATCGTCAGTCTCTGAGGTTGTCGCCTTGCAGGCGCGACTTGAGGCGCAGGACGGCCTTGGTGTGGAGCTGGGAGATGCGCGACTCGGTCACCCCGAGCACCTCGCCGATCTCCCGCAGCGTCAGGTTCTCGTAGTAGTAGAGGGCGATCACGAGCTTCTCGCGCTCCGGCAGGGCGGAGATGGCGTCGGCCAGGCGGTCCTTGAGCTCTGACGCGTCGAGCAGCTGCTGCGGGTCCGGCGCGTCGGGGTCCTGCAGGGTGTCGAGCAGGCTGACCTGGTCGCCGGAGGCGTCCGACACCGCCCACAGCTCGTCGAGCGCGACGACGGTGCTGTTGGAGATCTTGACGAGCGCCTCCTGGAACTCCTCCGTCGAGATCCCGAGCTCGCGCGCCATCTCGTCGTCGGTCGGCGTGCGGTGCATCCGGTGCTCGAGCTTGGCGTGGACGCGCTCGATCTCGCGCGCTCGCGCCCGGACGCTGCGCGGCACCCAGTCGAGGGCGCGCAGCTCGTCGATGATCGCGCCCTTGATGCGCGTGATCGCGTAGGTCTCGAACTTGATCTCGCGCTCGACCTCGAACCGCTCGATCGCGTTGATCAGGCCGATCAGGCCGTAGGAGATGAGGTCGGACTCCTCGACGTGCGCCGGCAGGCCCGACGACATGCGGCCCGCGACGTACTTGACGAGCGGGGAGTACGCGACGACCAGCTTCTCGCGCGCGGGCTCGGACCCCTCCTCCTTGTAGCGCCGCCAGAGGTCTCTGAGCTCGAGTGCTTTGACGTTGGTGTCCAGAGCCGGGTCTCCCGTTTCAGGCTCGCGGATGGCTGCGCAGATACGCGGCACGCAAGCGCGCGGACTCTACCCGAGTGTAGACCTGGGTGGTCGATATCGAGCTATGGCCCAGGAGCTCCTGGATGGCCCGCAGGTCGGCGCCGCCCTCCAGCAGATGGGTGGCGAAGCTGTGCCGGAGGGCGTGTGGATGGACCGCTCCCTGGGTCGCCGCGTGACGGGCCCACACCCGCAGGCGGCGCCGGACGTCCGAGGTCGAGAGGCGCCGGCCGGACTTCGAGAGGAACAGCGCCGGGTCCTGCGAGCCGCCCTGGAGCGCCTTGCGGGCGCGCTCGAGGTAGTCGCCCACGGCGGCCAGCGCCGGCTCGCCGGCGGGGACGAAGCGGGTCTTGCCGCCCTTGCCCTCCACCCGCACCTGCTCGGCGTCGAAGTCGACCGAGTCGTGGTCGAGGTTGACGATCTCCTCGGCGCGGAGGCCGCACGCGTAGGCGAGCTCGAACAGCGCGCGGTCGCGCAGCTCGAGCGGCGTGGTGGCGGGGATGCGGTCGAGCAGCTCGGCGACGTCGGCGGGCTTCATGACCCGCGGCAGCGTCTGCGGCAGCTTGGGCGCCGGGACGAGGTCGGCCGGGTTGGCGGCCATGTCGCCGTGCTCGACCATCGATC
This sequence comes from uncultured Solirubrobacteraceae bacterium, assembly GCA_963844405.1. GTDB lineage: Bacteria > Actinomycetota > Thermoleophilia > Solirubrobacterales > Solirubrobacteraceae > DASSUW01. The sequence goes on from CAWJNZ010000004.1 coordinate 771,433, forward strand.
TGAAGAACGCTCGCGCCGACGCGAGCTTGCGCGCGAGCGTGCGCGGCGCCGCGCCACGATCGGAGTGGCGGGCGACGTATCCCCGCAGGACCCGGTAGGTCACGGCCTGCGGCTCGATGCCCTGGGCGGCGGCCCACGTGGCCAGCTCGCCGATGTCGGCGCCGTAGGCGCGCCGCGTCCGCTCGGCGGCGCCGCGGCGGTGGAGGTCGCGATCGAACCTTCGCATGGCGGCGGCCCAGGTCTCGCGGGCGCCGCCGCTACCGTGAGCGGCGGTGGCCGTGTTCTTCATCGACACCTCCACGGGTCAGGTGGCGACCCAGCGCCAGCTCGTGGAAGCGGGCATCGCACGGTCCGACGAGCTCCCGCCGCGCCCGTGGCACCGGATCCAGGGGTCCGGCGACGCATCGACCATGTGGTACGCGGTCATGCGCAAGGAGGTTCGTGACGGCGTGTTCATCGGCGCTCTCTGCATTCGCCACCAGGACCACCACGCCTCCCTGCTGCAGGAGGGCTGGCAGGAAGTGCCGCATACCGAGATCGCCCCGCCGGGTTAGGCGAACGTCGACTGCGGCCTAAGCGATGTAGACCGGAGCGCCGACCGGCACCTGGTCGTAGAGCTCGACCACGTCCGGGATCAGCATCCGGATGCAGCCGTGCGAGGCGGCTGTGCCGATCGAGCCCGTCGCGTCGGTCCCGTGGATGCCGGCGCCGTCGTAGATGCCCATCCAGCGCGACTTGATCGGGTTCGACGGCCCAGGCGGCACGACGGTGCCCGCGAGCTTCCCCGCCCAGTCGGAGTCCGGCACGTGCCAGGACGGGTTCACGGCCTTGTTCTGGACGTTGTAGAGGCCCGCCGGCGTCTCCAGGCCGACCTGACCGACCGCGATCCCGTAGGTCTTCTGGAGCTTGAGGTTCTTGTAGAACGAGAGCTTGAAGCTGCCGCGGTGGACGATGATCACCGCCGGATACTTCTCGGCCAGCTGCGCCGTGGTGACCTTCGGCTCGACGACGCGGGTCTTGACGCGCGCGATCCGCGAGGCCCCCATGTCGAGCAGCTCGGCGCGGACGTCGCGCCGCAGCCGCGCCGCCCGGACCGCCAGCCCGTCGCGCGACTCGACCGGGTCGACCTGACCGCTCTCGAGGTCGAGCGACGCGTCGCGGGCCTCGATCTCGAGCTTGCGCTCCACGCGGTCGACGATCCGGTGGACCGCCTTGTCGTCGTAGACGACCTTCGCATCGACGCTCGCGTTGAGCCGCTGGCCGCGGACCTCGCGCCACGTGCGTGTGAAGACGTTGCCGTCGTTGGAGGCGGCCAGCGCGCGGTCGACCGACCCGTCGACGTCGACCGCCACGCTCGCCTGCTCGGCGGTCAGCGTGAAGCGCCGGCCCTTGTAGCGGACGCTGACCGGGCGGCTCAGCGGCTCGAGCAGCGAGCTTCGGAGCCTGGCCCGCGCCTGCTGCGGCGTGAGGCCCCCGACGTCGATCCCGTTGACGGTCACGCCGTCGGCGATCCGGGTCTGGACGTCGCGGTCGTAGGCGTACAGCGACCCCGCGCCCACGAGGAGCACGGTGACGGTGAGCGCGGCTACAGCAATCAGGCGACCTGACATCGATATTCGTTTGCGGCTTACTCGCACTCGCAAGCTCGTGCGAGCGCCTTGACTAGGTTAGGCGACGACTCGGACTTTCAGAACCCCTGCAACCCCGCTGGCGTTACACGGTGCCCCTCCGGCGCACGCTCGGGCTCCAGCGCAGGAACTCCTCCACCTCGCGCTCGTAGCGGTACGGCTCGCCCTCGCCGCGCAGCAGCGGCCGGGCGCGCTGGGCCTCGGCGTGCTTGAGCACCGCCTCGCGGCTCGTGAAGCCGTACGCGTACCCGGCGGCCTTGAGCTTGCGGTTGTCGAGCCCGCGCCCGTAGCGCAGCTGCCGCAGCACCTCGTCGGGGATCTGCAGGCCGAGCGGGCGCAGCGCCATGGCCGTCAGGCCGCTCCCCCACGGCGGCAGGATCGGCGCGAGCGGCTTGCCCAGCAGCGAGGCGACCTCGGACAGGGCGAGCACGCCGTCGCCGGCGGCGTTGTAGACGCCGGGCAGGTCGTTCTCGACCGCGAACCGCAGGATGCCGACCAGGTCGTCCTCGTGGATGAACTGGTAGCGCGGGTCGAAGCCGAGGATGCCGGGGATCGCGGGCAGGCCGAAGAGTCGCGTGTGGCTCGTGCGCAGGTCCGGGCCGAGCGCGTTGCAGAAGCGCAGCACGGTGACGGTGACCTCGGGGTTGCGCTGGGCGAAGCCCTCGACGGCCTTCTCGGCCTCCACGATGTCCGACTCCAGGCGCGTGCGCGACGGGTGCGGGCGCCGCATCGCCTCGGTGAAGAACGCCGGGTCGTCCTGCTCGCAGCCGTAGTAGTGGGCGCTCGACTTGAAGAGCACCTTGCGGACCGGCGAGTCCGGCCCGCCGCAGGCGGCGAGGATGTTCATCGTCCCGATGACGTTGGTCTCGTGCGCGGTGCGCGGCGAGGCCTGCGCGGAGTCGACCACGAGCCGGGCGTCGACCACCGTGTCGATCTCCGCGGCATGCACGATCCGCCGCAGCAGCGCGTGCTGGAGACCGACGCGGACGAACTCGGTCCGCTCGAGCTCGCAGGTCGGGTCGTCGGGGCTGACGCCGATGATGGCGTCGACCCCCGGGTCGCGCTCGATCGCCTGGGCGAGCCGCCCGCCCCAGTAGGTAGAGACGCCGGTGACGAGGATCCTCATCCCAGCCACACCGACCGCCTCTGCGAGACGAGGTCGACCAGCTCGTCCTGGATCCGCGAGCGGATGTCCTCGGCCACCGTCTGGACGAGCCCCTTGTCGTCCCACGGCCGCTCGCCCCACTGGTCCGTGGGGATCGGCTCGAGGAAGCGGATCCGGAACTTGGCCGGCAGGTAGGCGGTGCCGAGCAGGCCGAAGTGCGGGAAGAGCGGCGTGACCGGGAAGTAGATGAGCTTCGTGAGGCGCTGGAGCGGCGCGATGTGCGCGAAGATCGGCATCGCCTCCTCGGCGCCCATGACGGCCACCGGCACGATCGGGGTCCGGGCGCGCATCGCCGCCTCGACGAAGCCGCCGCGGCCGAAGCGGCGCAGCCGGTAGCGGTCCTTGAACAGCTTCTCCGAGCCCTTGCGGCCCTCGGGGAACACGAGCACGAGCTGCTGCTCGTCGCACAGCAGGCGGTGGACGTTGGCCGGGTGCGCGGGCACCCCGCCGATCTTGTTCACCAGCATCGCCAGGCCGGGATAGCCCTTGAAGAAGTGCTCGACGGTCAGATGCAGCGGCCGCGGGCGCGGGTGCTCCTCCTTGATCGCCGTGGCGATCATCGCCGCGTCGGGCGGCAGGGCGCCGGCGTGGTTGGACACCAGGAGGGCGCCGCCGGTGGCCGGGACGTTCTCGATCCCCTCGACGTCGCAGCGGAACCAATAGTGGTAGAGGAAGGCGTAGACGGTGGCGTCGAGCAGGCCCTCGACGCGCTCGGACCGTCCCCAGTCGGTGACCTGGCGGTCGGGCTCGATGGCGGGGAGCAGCGCTCGCAGGTCGTCGGTCGGCGGCGCCGCGGGGAGCTCCCTCATGTCAGCAACCGCTCCAGCCGCCGCGCCAGCGTCGGCCAGTCCGGCGCGCACACGATGTCCTCTTCCTCGCACAGGTCGCGGTTCCAGGGATGCATGATCGTGGCCGGGGTGATACCCGCCTCGCTGGCGTTCAACAGGTTCACAGGCGAGTCGTCGATCAGGACGTCGATCGCGATCTCGCGGCAGCGGGCGACCTTGTCCCACGAGCAGTAGAGCTCGTCGTAGGGCAGGTCGATCCGCTCGAGCCAGCGCGCGGTGGCGGCGTGCGCCTCGGTCGTGCGGTGCGAGGTGATGTGGATGAAGTGGCCGGCCTCGTGCCAGGCGCGGATGGCCTCGACGGCGCCGGGATACGGCTCGGCGGCCAGCACGTGCGCCTCGCGGTGGGTCTCCTCGACGCAGACGTAGACCTGCTCGGGCCGCAGGCGCGTGATGCCCCAGGTGATCTGGTCCTCGTACGGCAGCTCGACGCCGAAGCGGCGCTTGGCGATCGCGGACAGCAGATCCCAGTAGTGGTGCAGCGTGGAATCGACGTCGACGGCGATGCGCACGATGGCATTACCCTAGAACGCCGTGCCGAGCGTCTATCAGGACGCCCTTTCGAGGGCTCGCAGCGGTGTCTTCCGGTCTGGGCCGGACGCCACCTACGCCGACGGCGACGACAGCTCCTGGATGGAGATCGACTGGCCGAGCATGACGCGCCGGCTCGAGATCGAGGGCCGCGGCGTGGGCGTCGTCGACTGTGGCGGCGACGGGCCGCCGCTCCTCTTCATCCACGGGCTCGGCGGGATCTGGCAGAACTGGCTGCTCAACATCCCCGCCTTCATGGACTCCCACCGCTGCGTGGCGCTGGACCTGCCCGGGTTCGGCCTGTCGGAGAAGCCGGACGAGTGCTCGATCCGCGGCCTCGCCGCGACGGTCGACCGGGTCTGCGACGAGCTCGACCTCGTGGAGCCGGTGGTGATCGGCAACTCGATGGGCGGCTTCGTCGGCGCCGAGCTGGCGGTCACCTTCCCCACGCGGGTGTCGAAGCTCGTGCTGGTGGCGGCGGCCGGGCTGTCGACCGAGTACCTGGCCCGCGAGCCGCTGCTCGCCGGCGCGCGGGTGTTCATGGCGCTGACCGCCCGGACCGGCCTGCGCGGCTCGCCGGTGGTCAAGCGTCCACGGCTGCGGCGGATCGCGCTGCAGCCGATCGTCCGCTACCCCGAGCGGCTGTCGGTCCCGCTCACCACCGAGATCGTGAAGGGCGCGAACGCCCCCGGCTTCATGAGCGCCTTCGAGGCGCTGATGAGCTACTCGTTCCGCGACCGGCTCGAGCGGATCGAGGTGCCGGCCCTGATCGTCTGGGGGCGCAACGACATGCTCGTGCCGGTCGCCGACGCCGAGATGTTCGCGCACCTGATCGGCGACAACGCCCACAGCGTGATCTTCGACGACACCGGGCACCTGCCGATGCTCGAGCGGCCTTCCCGCTTCAACGAGCTGCTGCGCGGCTTCCTGGCCGGCGAGCGGGATCCCGAGCGGGGCATCGAGGGCGTCAGCGCGTGACGGCGCCCTCGGAGGCGCTCGAGACGAGCTTCGCGTACTTGGCCAGGACGCCGTTGCCTTCGTACGCGGGCGGGCTGTAGGCCTCGACGCGACGGGCGATCTCGTCGTCGGGGAGGTCGACGTCGAGCCGCCGGTTGGTGACGTCGATGGTGACCGTGTCGCCGTCCTGGACGGCCGCGATCGGGCCGCCGTGGACCGCCTCGGGGGCGATGTGGCCGACCATGAAGCCGCGCGTGGCGCCGGAGAAGCGGCCGTCGGTGAGCAGCGCGACCGAGTCGCCGAGCCCTTCGCCGACGATGGCGGCGGTGACGGCGAGCATCTCGCGCATGCCGGGGCCGCCGGCGGGGCCCTCGTTGCGGATGACGACGACGTCGCCGGCCTCGATCTCGCGCTTGGTGACGGCGGCCATCGCGTGCTCCTCGTCCTCGAACACGCGCGCCGGGCCCTCGTGGTGGACGCGCTCGTGGCCGGAGAGCTTGACCACGGCGCCCTCGGGCGCGAGGTTGCCGCGCAGGATGGCGATGCCGCCGGTCGGCTTGAGCGGGTTGTCGAGCGGGCGGACGACCTCCTGGCCGGGGGTCTCCTGCGCGTTGCGGGCGAGCTCGCCGATCGTCTGGCCGTGGACGGTCTGCGCGTCCTCGTGCAGGAGGCCGGCCTCCTGCAGCCGCGCCGCGACCAGGGCGGTCCCGCCCGCGGCGTGCATGTCGGTGGCCACGAAGCGCCCGCCGGGCTTGAGGTCGCACAGGAGCGGGGTCTGGGAGGCGATCCGGTCGAAGTCGTCGATCGAGAGGTCGAGCCCCGCCTCGCGGGCGACGGCCAGCAGGTGCAGGACGCCGTTGGTGGAGCCGCCGCTCATGGCGATGGCGGCGATCGCGTTCTCGAGCGCGTCGTGGGTGATGACGTCGCTCGGCCGCTGGCCGCGGGCGAGGACGTCCATGACCATGACCCCGGCGTCGTAGGCGGCCTGCGGCTTCGACTGGTCCTGGGCCGGGATGTCGCTCGGTCCCATCGGCGAGATGCCGAGCATCTGGAAGGCCATCGCCATCGTGTTGGCGGTGAACTGGCCGCCGCAGGCGCCGGCTCCCGGGCTCGCCACGTTCTCGATGGCGGTCAGCTCCTCGTCGGTGATCTTGCCCGCCGCGTGGGCGCCGATCGCCTCGAAGACCTCCTGGATCGTGATGTCCTGGCCGTTGTAGTGGCCGGGTGGGATCGAGCCGCTGTAGAGCATCAGGCTCGGCACGTCGAGCCGGGCGAGCGCCATCACGGTGCCGGGGATCGTCTTGTCGCAGCCCGAGAGGGCGACGACGGCGTCGAAGAGATGGCCCTTGGCGACGAGCTCGATCGAGTCGGCGATCACCTCGCGGCTGACGAGGCTCGTCTTCATGCCGCTGGTGCCCATGGTGATGCCGTCGGAGATGGCGACGGTGTTGAACTCCATCGGCGTGCCGCCCGCCGCGCGGATGCCCTCCTTGACCTTGGCGGCCAGCGCGCGGTGGTTGAAGTTGCACGGCATCGTCTCGGTCCAGGTGCTGGCGACGCCGACGATCGGCTTCGAGAGCGCCTCGTCGTCGAAGCCGATGCCCTTCAGGTAGGCGCGGGCGGCGGCCCGCTCGGGGCCCTCCGTGAGCGCGCGGGAGTTGTGCTTGGGATCCAGGCCGGCCATCGCCGCTGGAGCCTAGCGGTCGCATCGAACTTGGCTGGTGCGGACTCCGAGCGGCCACGGTCGCCGCCGGGGCATGGGCGCCCCGGGCCCGCGCCGCTTCGCAGCCTCGCGTGGTCGTCGTCGGTGCCGGGCTCGCCGGCCTGACGTGCGCGTACCGCCTTCAGCAGGCGGGTGTGAAGGCGTTGGTCCATGAGGCGAGCGACCGGCTCGGCGGACGCTGCTGGTCGATCCGCGGGGCCTTCGCGCCGGGGCTCGTGGCCGAGCACGGCGGCGAGCTGATCGACACCAGGCACATCGAGATCCGCCAGCTCTGCAACGAGCTCGGCCTCGCGACCGACAACCTGCTGCAGGCGGAGCCGAACGGCACCGAGCCGCTCTACTACTTCGACGGCCGGCCCTACACCGACGCCGAGGCGGCGGAGGACTTCAACGGCGTCTACCAGAAGCTCCACAAGGACGTCTCCGCGGCGTCCTACCCGACCACCTACCGGATCTCGACGCAGCGCGGCCGCGAGCTCGACGAGATGACGATCACCGAGTGGATCGAGGAGAGCGTCCCGGGCGGGTTGTCCTCGCGGTTCGGGCAGCTGCTCGACGTGGCCTACAGCATCGAGTTCGGCGCCGAGTGCTCGGAGCAGAGCGCGCTCAACCTCGTGTGCCTGCTCGGCCAGCCGGGGGCCGCGGGGATCCTCGTCGACTACACCGGCGGGCGGATCGGCGACTCGTTCCGGTCCGGCTCGCCCGGGTCGCTCACGAGGCGGTTCCTGGGCCAGCTCGAGCCGGTGCTGCCGGGCGTGAGCGCGCAGTGGGACGGCAAGGCGACGGTGGACCACTGGCCGTCGCAGCCGTGGGCGCTCGGTTCGTACTCGTACTACAAGCCCGGTCAGTACAGGGCGTTCGGGGCTTCCGAGGAGGAGATCTCGGGCGCGTGCCACTTCGCCGGCGAGCACACGACGCAGGACTTCCAGGGCTACCTCCAGGGCGCCGTCTTCAGCGGCCAGCGGGCGGCCGCGGAGGTCCTCGCCGCGATCTAGTGTCGCGATTCGGATCTAGATGCCGAGGGAGCCGGGGTTGTTCGGCCGCGCGGGCGGGGGCGTGGGCGCTCCGGGGTCGGCGGCGGCGCGGCGGGCGAGGCGGTCGCGCTCCCAGCGGCCGAGGCGCCAGAGGTCGCGCGTGACCTGCTTGGGGTCGACCTGGCGGCCGGGCAGGTGGAGGTTGGCCTCGGAGATCAGGCGCCGCTCGTCGCCCTTCAGGGCCATCCACTTGGCCAGCACGTCGTCGGAGTCCGGCAGCCGCGCGGAGCCGTACGGGCGCGTCTCGTCCGGGAACTCGACGCAGTACTCGTTCAGCAGCTCGCCGGTCTGCGGCAGGTAGGCCACGATCGGCTTGTGCGGATAGACGAGGTAGGCGTAGGGCACGCCGCGCAGGTCGCGCGCAGCGTCGGCCGGCACGCCGTCCTGGCCACCCCACACGCGGATGAACCCGAGGTCGCGGTACATCGCCCACTCCTCCTCGTTCACGCACGACTTGAGCAGCTCGCGGGCGCGGTGCTCGGCGCGCCGCTCGCGGCCGGGGTCGTAGGAGGCGGGGATCTCGCCCTTCTTGCGCGCCTCCTTGCGGGCCCGCCGGTCGTCGAGCTTGCGCTCGATGTACGGCCAGCTGATCTCGGAGAGCAGGGCGATGACGACGAGCGCGGTGGCGCAGAGGGCGACGGTCACTGCGCGCTTCCCGCTAGACCGCGCCGCCGGCAGCGCGCGGGAAGAAGATGACCCGATCGGTCGTGGCCGGGATCTGCTCGAAGGCGGTGATCATCTCGGCCTCGCGCCGGCCCGTCTCGGTGGTGAGCGGCACGGCCGCCCACATCCCCTGGTCGAGCTGGCGGCGGAACTCCTCCACGAGGCGCTCGGCGTCGTCGGCGACCTCGAGGTCGCCTTCGGCGATCAGCTGCTCGCCGTGGCCCGGGCGCATGCGGAGGAACTTCATGCCGGCCGATTATGCCAGAGGCCCGGTGGCCGTCCGGCCGGTCGGGGCGCCGGGTCTGGGGGTGCGAGTCAGAGCGAAGACGTCCACCGGCCCGGGTCCGTCGCCGAGGCCGCGCAGCCCGTCCCGCACGGCCTCGCCGGCGATCCGTCGCGCCGCCTTCGCCGCCTCGAGCGGGCTGTAGCCGAGCGCGAGGTGGGCCGCGAGGGCCGACGAGTGCGTGCAGCCCGAGCCGTGAGCCGCCCCGTCGGGGTGCCGCTCGCCGGGGATGCGGTGGAGCTGCTCGCCGTCGAAGAACAGGTCCGTCGCCTCCTCGCGGTGGCCGCCGGTGACGACCACGTTGGCCGGCCCGAGCGCGTGCAGCCGGCGGGCGAGCGCCTCGACGTCGTCCTCGCCCCCCGCCTGGTCGGCGCCCGCCTCGTCGGCGGCGGTGCCGGCCAGGACGCGCGCCTCGGGCACATTTGGGGTGATGACCGTGACGCGCGGAAGCAGCGCCTCGACGATCGCCGCGCGCGCGGGCTCGTCGAGCAGCACGGCGCCGGACTCGGCGACCATCACGGGGTCGAGCACGATCGGGGTCGCGGGATCGAGCAGCTCGAGCGCCTCGCGGACGGCGTGGACGGTCTCCGCGGTGCCGAGCATGCCGATCTTCACGGCGTCGACGCCGATGTCCTCGGCGACGGCGCGGACCTGCTCGACGATGAAGTCGCCGGGCACCGGGTGGATGCCGGTGACGGCCACGGTGTTCTGCGCGGTCAGCGCGGAGATCGCCGTCATGCCGTGGACGCCGCAGCGGGCAAAGGCCTTCAGGTCGGCCTGGATGCCGGCGCCGCCGCCGGAGTCGGAGCCGGCGATCGAGAGGACGGCGGGGACGGTCACGGCGGTCAGGTTAGAAAACGCCGGGGCCTGCCCCCGCGCAGCAGGACCACGCGGCCGGCGAGGCTGTCGTCGCTGACGAAGGCGATGACCGCGGCGGCGACGTCGGCCATCGGCACGAGCGGCCCGGCGGCGGCCCGCTCGGCCGCCGTCATCGCCTCGAGCTCGCCTTCGGCGCGCTCGGTGGCGATCCAGTCCGGGACGATGCAGTTCACGCGCACTTGCCGCAGGTCCGCCAGCGAGGTGGTGAAGCGGATGAGGCCGGCCTTGGCGGCGCCGTACTCGGGAGACGCGTACGCGTCGGTGGCGATCCCCGCCGTCGAGGCGATGTTGACCACGACGCCGCCGCCGGCCGCCCGCATCGGCTCGAGCGCGAGCTGGGTCGCGAGCATCGCCGCGCGAAGATTGAGGTCGAGCGTCGCGCTCCACTGCTCCGGCGTCGCGGCCGGGTAGTTCGCCGCGCCCCACCCGCCGGCGTTGTTGACCAGGACGTGCGGCCCGCCGCCGTCGCGGCCGGCGAACTCGATCATCCGCCGCACGTCCTCGTCGTCCGTGACGTCGGCTTCGATCGTCGCCGCGTGGCCGCCTCGAGCCTCGATCTGGGCGACCGTCTCGTCCGCGCCCGCCCTGTCGACGTCCGCGACCACCACCAGCGCCCCGCCGGCGGCGAGGTGCAGCGATATCGCCCGGCCGGTCTCCGCCCCCGCGCCGGTCACGAGCGCCACTCTCCCGTCGAGCTCCACCGGCGCGGACGTTACGGCACGACAATCGTCGCGGGCGCGCACGACGATCGTCGCGGGCGGGGGCGGGACGGTCACGGGATCCGCTCGTATCGGCCTCCGAACGCTCGGCGGATCAGGCCGAGCGCCTCGAGCGCGCCGAGGCCGGCGAGCACTGCGCGCGGGTCGAGGCCGTGGGCGGCGAGCATCGGCAGGGTCGAGTGCCCGGCGCCGATCGCCTCGAGCAGGGTCTGGAGCTCGGGCTCGAGCGCCGCGCCGGCGGCGTGGGCCTCGTACGTCTCGCCGGTGAGCTCGCTCAGCGCCTCGAGCACGTCGTCGGTGCCGCGGACGAGCAGCGCCCCGTCGCTGATCAGGCCGTTGGTCCCGGACGCGACCGCACAGGTCACGCGGCCGGGCACGGCGGCGACGGTGCGGCCGAGCTCGGCGCCCAGGTCGGCGGTGGTCAGCGAGCCGGAGCGCTGGGTGGCCTCGACGACGACCACCACCTGGGCGAGCGCGGCGATCAGCCGGTTGCGGGCGACGAACGCCCAGCGGTGGATGCCGAAGCCCGGCGGCATCTCGCTGATCACGGCGCCGGCGGCCCGCACCGCGGCGTGCAGCTGCCGCTTGGACGCGGGGTACGGCCGGTCGGCACCGCCGGCCAGCACCGCCACGGGCGCCGCCGTGCCCTCGAGCGCCCCGCCGTGAGCGGCGGCGTCGACTCCGAGCGCCAGCCCGGACACCACGTTCACCCCCGCGGCCGAGAGCCCGCGACCGAGCTCGCGGGCGACGGTGAGCCCGTACGGCGTCGCCCGGCGGGCGCCGACCACCGCCACCGCCCCGGACAGGCCGACGCACCCCGGGTCCCCGGCCACATGGACGACCGCGGGCGGGTCGGCGAGGTCGCGCAGGCAGGGTGGATAGCCGTCGTCGCAGCGGCAGATGGCAGCCAGCCCGGCGTCGCGCACCGCGGCGCGGGCGCGATCCGGATCGAACCCGTCGTACCGCGCCCGCACGCGCGGGCTGTCGCAGGAATCGAGCAACGATCCGTCCGACCGCGCCAGCACGCGCCCGGGAGCGTCGCGCTTGCGCCACTCGACGTCCAGCCAGCCGGCCAGCGCCGCGACGAGATCGGTGCGGCGGAGGCAGTCGTCGCACGCGGTCTCGTTCACGCCACGGCCCCCCAGGATGTCGTGGGCCAAGCGGTCACGCGGCGGCGATGAGGTCGGGCTGCTCGAGGCGGAGGCCGGCGGCGATGTGGACGTGGTCGGGACCGACCTCGTCGCTCCCGTCGAGGTCGGCGACCGTGCGGGCGACGCGGAGGACTCGGGTGTGGCCTCGGGCGCTGAGGCGGTGGCGGTCGTGGAGCTCGTAGAGCAGGCGGAGGGCGCTGGGGGTCGGCTCGGCGACCTCGCGCATGACGCGAGGCGTCATCTGGGCGTTGCACGAGAGGCCGTAGACGGCCAGGCGGCGGGACTGGCGCTCGCGGGCGTCGATCACCCGGGCGCGGACGGTCGCCGAGGGCGGGGCCGACTCCTCGCGCAGGGCGGTCGCGCTCGGCCGGCCGACGGGGATCAGGACGTCGATCCGGTCGAGCAGCGGGCCGGAGAGGCGGCGCTGGTGGCGCGCGAGGTCGGCCGCCGAGCAGCGGCACGCCTCCTCCCCCATCCCGCACGGGCACGGGTTGGAGGCGGCGACGAGCATGACGCGCGTCGGGAACGCGACGACCTGCTGGGCGCGCACGATCGTGACGTAGCCGTCCTCGAGCGGCTGGCGCAGCGCCTCGAGGCTCGACCGGACGAACTCGGACAGCTCGTCGAGGAACAGGACGCCGTGGTGGGCCAGCGTCGCCTCGCCGGGCAGCGGCTGCGAGCCGCCGCCGACCAGCCCCGCGGCGGAGATCGTGTGGTGCGGCGCGCGGAACGGTCGCTCGAGCACGAGCGCGTCGGCGCGATGTAGCCCCGCGACCGAGTGGATGCGCGTGACGTCGACCGCCTCGGCGGCGGTCATCGGCGGCAGGATCGACGGCAGGCGCCGCGCGAGCATCGTCTTGCCGGTGCCGGGCGGGCCGTGCATGTAGAGGTTGTGACCGCCGGCCGCGGCCACCTCGAGGCCCGGGATGAGCGCGTTCTGGCCGCGGACGTCGGCCAGGTCGAGCATCGGGTCAGGCTCCCGCTCGGCGGGTGGATCGGGGACCACCGGCGGGTCGGCGCGACCGGCCAGGACGTCGACCGCCTCGGTCAATGACTCGACGCCGAGGACCGTGACGCCGGGGACGAGCGCCGCCTCGCGCGCCCGCGAGCGCGGCAGCAGCAGCCGCTCGAGCAGGTGCCGGCGCGCGCCCTCGGAGATGGCCAGCGCCCCGCGGACGTCGCGCACCTCGCCCGTCAGCGAGAGCTCGCCGACGATCGCCGTGCCCTCGACGGCGCCGGCCTCCAGCTGGTCGGACGCCACGAGGATCGCGATCGCCAGCGGCAGATCGAACCCCGGCCCCATCTTGCGCAGGTAGGCCGGCGCCATGTTGACGGTGATGCGCTTCGACGGGAACTCGTGCCCCGAGTTCACGACCGCGGCCCGCACCCGCTCGCGAGCCTCGCGGACCGCCTTGTCGGCGAGCCCGACGATCGTGAACGCCGGCAGCCCGAGCCGGATGTCGGCCTCGACGCAGACCCGCCGCGATTCGACCCCATCGATCGCGAACGTCGTGATGCGCGCGATCACGGGCCAGCCTCAGAACGCCGCTTGCAGGTGGTCGAGACGGACGAGCTCGCCGCGGTCGTCGAGCGTGACGCCGACGGCGTCGAACCGCAGGTCGGCGCCGAACGGACGGTCGGTGACCTTCGCCAGCCAGGCCGCGGCCATCGTCCGGACCTGGCGCTGCTTGTCCTCGTGCAGGTTGTCCTGCCACGGGCCCGACCCGAGGCGGCGCGACTTCACCTCGCAGAACACGATCGTTGCCTCCTCCTCGTCGGCGAGGATCAGGTCGAGCTCGCCGAAGCGGGTGCGGTGGTTGCGGGCGAGCACCCGGTAGCCGAGCCGCTCGAAGTGCTCGGCGGCGAGCGCCTCGCCGCGGCGGCCCAGCTCCTTCGTGCGGTCGGTCGGCATGACGCGAGCGACCGTACGCGGGAGCGCGTGACGGATCACCGCGCAGTCGTCACAAGTGTGTGCCGATTCTCGTGCGGCTTCGTCGCGGGCTTTGAAGATCTCCGCCGGCGAACTTCAACGGCGGCATTTAGGGGAGCGGGATCGACCGCCGCACGGTTCGAGTGCTCAGTTAATACGCCTCAGGCCGATTAACCGAGCACTCGACCGCCGAACGCTCACTTTGTGCCCGTGGAGGGAGCAAACCGATCACTCGGCAGGCCGCGAGGCCGATCCCCCAACTCCCCCACCCAGCCGCAGTTGACGTTCGTCAGCGCACCACGAACGACGAAAGATCACGCCCGGAGACGAGACCTCGAGCGGGATCAGAGCGCGAGCTGCTGGTAGGCCATCGACTGGAATGACATGCGGTGCAGCGGCGAGACGCCGAGCTTCTCGATCGCGGCCCGGTGCTCGGGCGTCGAGTACCCGACGTGGATCCCGAAGTCCCACCCCGGATAGCGCTCCTCCATCCGGTGCATGAAGCGGTCGCGGGTGACCTTGGCGATCACCGAGGCGGCGGCGATCGAGGCGCTCATCGCGTCGCCGCCCACGACCGGGCGCTGCTCGTACCCCGTGGCCGGCACCGGGAACCCGTCCGACAGGCACAGGCAGCCGTCGCAGCCCACCCGCCGCAGGACGTCGGACAAGGCGGCCAGGTTGGTCACGTGCAGCCCCCGCTCGTCGATCCCCCGCACGCAGCGCGAGGTGACGGCCACGCGGGTGGCGATGCGCAGCACCCGCGGGTACAGCTGCTCGCGCATCTCGGCAGTGTGCTGCTTCGAGTCGTTCAACGCGCTCAGTGCCCGCAGGTCCGACAACGTCAGCCGCTCGTAGTCGAAGACCACGGCCGCGGCGACCAGCGGCCCGGCCAGGCAACCCCGGCCGGCCTCGTCCGCCCCCGCCACGAACCGCACCCCGAGCTCGCGGTCGAACCGGAACAGACGACTCCCGGACGAGCGCTTCCGGCGGCGAGCGCGCCTAGAGGAGGCCGATCCGCTTGGGCGGCCAGTAGGTGGCGAAGGCCTCGCCGATGACCCATTCCTCCGGGACGGGTCCCCAGAACCGGCTGTCGTCGGAAGCGCCACGGTTGTCGCCCATCATGAAGTAGTGACCGGCGGGAACCGTGATCTCGCTCGGGAACTCGCATGCCTCGCCGCCTCCGCACGGCTCTGCGAACGGCTCGTTCTGCCGTTTCCCGTTGAGGATCACGTGCCCATCCTGGATCCGGAGCCGGTCGCCTGGCCCGGCCACCACGCGCTTGATGAAGTTGACGTCGGCCTTCTCGGGCGTCGGCTGTGCGCAGACCTGGCCGGGCGGCGGCGGGCCGCTGCCGCATTCGTTGCCCTGCTCCGCCCCGGCCGGCGGGTGGAAGACCACCACGTCGCCGACCTCGGGCTCCCCGAAGCGGGCGCCGATCCGGTTCACGAGCACGCGCTGGCCGATCTCGAGCGTCGGCACCATCGACTCGCTCGGGATCCGGTACGGCTTGACCAGGAAGGCCTGGATGCCCAGGGCGAGGCCCAGGGCGACCGCGACGATCAGGACCAGCTCGAGGAGCGAGCCTGACGCCGACGACGTCTTCGCCGCCACGTAACGCCTACTTGTCGTCCGCGGCCGGCTCGTCGGCCTCGGCAGCGGCCTCGGCCTCGGCGGAGGCCTCGACCTCGGCGGTCTCCTCCGCCTCGGGCGCCGAAACAGCCTCGCCGGCCTCAGCCGCCTCGGCCTCCTCGAGCGCCTGCTGGTCGACCGCGTCGCCCGGCACCTCGTCGTCCGCCGCGGCGGCGGCCTCGGCGGCGGGATCGTGCAGCAGCCCGGCCTCGACGACCTCCTCCGGGCCGATGTAGCGGCGCTCGCGGACGCGGGCGCGCTTGCCGACGCGGCCGCGCAGGTAGTAGAGCTTGGCGCGCCGGACGTCACCGCGGGCGGCGACCTCGATGCGCTCGATCTTCGGCGAGTGCACGGGGAACGTGCGCTCGACGCCGACGCCGAACGAGTTCTTGCGGACCGTGAAGGTCTCGCGCACGCCCTCGCCCTGGCGCTTGATCACGACGCCCTCGAAGACCTGGGTGCGCCGGCGATTGCCCTCGACGACCTGGAAGTGGACGCGTACGCGGTCACCGGCCTGGAAGGACGGGACGCGGCGGAGCTGCTGGCGCTCAAGCGTGTCGATGACGGTGCTCATACAAGGAAAGACCGCGGGCGCCAGGGTCCAATGAGCGCGGCGTCACGCGGGCGAATCATGGTAGCGAACGGCGGCGGCTCTGCTCCTGGCGCCATTCGCGGATGCGCTCGTGGTGGCCGGAGAGCAGCACCTCGGGGACCGTCCACCCGCGCCACTCCGCGGGCCGCGTGTAGTGCGGGTACTCGATCCCGCCCTCGAGCGCCTCGGAGAACGACTCCTCGAGCGCCGACTCGTCCTTGCCCAGCACGCCCGGCAGCTTGCGCAGCACCGCGTCGGAGACGACCATCGCCGGGAGCTCGCCGCCGGCGAGCACAAACCTGCCGATCGAGATCTGATCGGTGACGAAGTGCTCGAGGATCCGCTCGTCGAAGCCCTCGTAGCGGCCGCAGAGCAGCGTCAACGCGCCCTCACCGGCGAGCTCGGACGCCAGCCCGTCGTCGAGCATCCGCCCGCCCGGCGTCAGGGCGATCACCCGCCGTGACTCCTTCAGCGACACCGGATCGACGTCGTAGCGCGCCCGCAGGGCGGCCTCCATGACGTCCACCCGCAGCACCATGCCGGCGCCGCCGCCGAACGGCGTGTCGTCGACCTGGCCCCACTTGAGCGGGGTCGACTCGCGCGGGTCGATGCACTCGAACGTGTGGCCGAGCGCCAGGGCGTTGGCGACGTGCCGCTGCTCGCGGAACCACTCGAACCACGCCGGGAACAGCGTGAAGACGTCGATGTTCACTCGCCCACGAACTCCATGTCGACGTCGATCCGCCGTGCGTCGACATCGATCGAGCGGATCGCGTCGCGCACCATCGGGACGAGCAACGCCCCGACCTCGAGCGCCTCGCAGGAGGGCAGCGCGACCATCCGGTCGACCACGCCCACGACACGGTCCCCGTCGACCACCGTGCAGCCGACCAGGTCGCGAGCCCAGTACTCGTCCTCCTCCAAGACGTCCGGCACCAGCAGGTCGGCGCCCCCGAGCGCCTCGGCGTCCTCGCGCGCCGAGCATCCCTCGAGCCGGATGATCGGCCGCTCCGGCGTGCCGGCGCGGCGCTCCACGCGGCGCGGGCGGCCCGCGACTACTACCGACTCGGCGGTGGCGAGATCCGCCGACGGCTGGAGCACGTGGAACGAGCCGTCGAGCCCGTGCGGGCGGCCGACCCGGCCGGCCGGCACCAGCTCACTCGACGATGTCGAGGAGGACGCGCCGGTTGTCCTTGACCGCGGCGGCCTTGACGACCGTCCGGAGGGCCTGCGCGGTGCGTCCCCCGCGTCCGATGACCTTGCCGTAGTCATCGTCGCCCACCGACAGCTCGAGCACGAGCGTGCCGTCGTCCTCCTCGAACTCCTCGACCTCGACGCGCTCGGGCTCGTCGACCAGCTGCTGCGCCAGGTAGACGAGCAGCTCGCGCATCTAGCGCGAGATGCCCTGCGTCTTGAGGAGCTTCTTGACCGTCTCGCTCGGCTGGGCGCCACGGTCGAGCCAGTGGCGGATGCGCTCCTCGTTGAGCACGATCGTCGACGGATCGGTCTGCGCGTTGTAGCGGCCGACCGTCTCGATGAAGCGCCCGTCGCGGGGAGAGCGGCGATCGGCGACGACGACGCGCCACACCGGGTCCTTCTTCCCGCCCACGCGGGTGAGTCGCATGCTGACTGCCATTTCGGCGCGGCAGGATAGCGGGTCTCGGCGGTTGGGGGTGGGGGGCGGGACTATCTCTTCATGAGCTGGCCGAGGTCGGGCATCTTGCCCGACTGCAGCCCGCGCATCATCTTGCGCATCTCGCCGAACTGCTTGACGAGCTGGTTGACCTGCTGGACGCTCGTCCCGCTGCCCTTGGCGATCCGCAGCCGCCGCGAGCCCTTGATCGCCTCCGGGTGGCGGCGCTCGTAGGGCGTCATCGAGAGGATGATCGCCTCCACCCGGTCCAGCTCGCGGTCGTCGACCTGGAGCTTCGACAGCTGGTGGCCGGCGAGGCCGGGGATCATCCCCAGGATCGAGGTCAGCGGGCCCATCTTGCGGATCCGCTTGAGCTGGTCCAGGAAGTCCTCGAGCGTGAACTGGTTCTTGCGGAGCTTGCGCTCCAGCTCGCGCGCCTCGTCCTCCTCGACCGACGCCTCGGCCTTCTCGATGAACGACAGGACGTCGCCCATCCCGAGGATCCGCTGGGCCATGCGGTCGGGGTGGAAGCGCTCGAAGTCGCCGAGCTTCTCGCCGGTGGAGGCGAACAGGATCGGCTTGCCGGTGACCGCCTTGACCGACAGCGCGGCGCCGCCGCGGGCGTCGCCGTCGAGCTTGGAGAGCACCACCCCGTCGAACTGCGCGACCTCGGCGAACTGCTCGGCCACGTTGACCGCGTCCTGGCCGGTCATGGCGTCGACCACGAGCAGGACCGCGTGCGGGCGGACGCGCTTCTTGATCCGCGCCAGCTCCTCCATCAGCGCCTCGTCGACGTGGAGGCGGCCCGAGGTGTCGACGATCAGGACGTCCTTGCCGTCGCGCGTGGCCTGCTCCAGGGCCCAGCCCGCGATGTCGACCGGATCGCGGTCGGTGCCCTGCTCGTAGACCGTGGCGCCGGCCTGGCCGCCGACCTTGACGAGCTGGTCGACCGCGGCGGGCCGGTAGACGTCGCAGGCCGCGACGGCGACCGACGAGCCGTTCTGCTCGTGCAGCATCTTCGCGAGCTTGGCGGTGGCGGTCGTCTTGCCGGAGCCCTGCAGGCCCGCCATCAGGATCACCGTCGGCGGGCGCGGCGAGAAGGTGATGCCGGCCGAGGAGCCGCCCATCAGCTTCGTGAGCTCCTCGTTGACGATCTTGACGACCTGCTGGCCGGGGTTCAGCTGCTTGGAGACCTCGACCCCGAGGCACCGCTCCTTGACGGTCGCCGTGAACTGCTTGACGACCTTGAAGTTGACGTCGGCCTCCAGCAGGGCGAGGCGGATCTCGCGCATTGCGCGGTTGATGTCGTCCTCGGTCAGGGCGCCGCGCTGCCTGACGCCCTGGAGCGTCCCCTGCAGTTTCTCGGAGAGGGAGTCGAACACGCCCCGTAAAGGGTACGGTGCCGAGCGTGGAGCTCGACCTTCTCGTGATCGGATCCGGGCCCAGCGGTCAGAAGGCGGCCATCCAGGCGGCGAAGCTGGGCAAGCGCGTGGCGGTCGCCGAGCGCAAGGAGCGGCTCGGCGGCGTCTCGATCCACACGGGCACGATCCCCTCCAAGACCCTGCGCGAGGCGGTGCTCGAGGCGCTGGCGCAGCGCCCGCTCGACGTCCTCGACCCGACCCGGATCGAAGAGACCGAGCAGGCCGTGCTCGAGCAGCTCATGGACCGCACGGCACGCGTCGTGGCGGCCGAGACGTCCGTGGTGCGCGAGCAGTTCCGGCGCAACCGCGTCGGCCTGCTTCACGGCGAGGCGCGCTTCGCGGACGCGAACACGGTGAAGATGGAGGGCAACGACGAGCCGATCCGGGCCCGCCGCGTCATCATCGCGTGCGGCACGCGGCCGGCGCGGCCGGGCACCGTGGAGTTCGACGACCGCACGGTGATCGACTCCGACGGCCTGCTCAAGCTCGAGCACCACGTGCCGCGCTCGATGATCGTGGTCGGCGCCGGGGTGATCGGCGTCGAGTACGCCTCGATGTTCGGGGCGCTGGGGACCAAGGTCACGGTCATCGACAAGCGCGACCGCGTCCTCAACTTCCTCGACACCGAGATCGGCGAGGCCTTCCAGTACCTGCTGCGGCGCCAGAACGTGACCTTCCGGCTGCGCGAGCAGGTGGCGGGCGTGGACATCGACGTA
Organism: uncultured Solirubrobacteraceae bacterium; assembly: GCA_963844405.1. GTDB lineage: Bacteria > Actinomycetota > Thermoleophilia > Solirubrobacterales > Solirubrobacteraceae > DASSUW01. The sequence continues at coordinate 790,932 of CAWJNZ010000004.1, forward strand.
GACGCCCGAGGGCCGCGTGTGCGGCTCGAGTCCGGCAAGGAGCTAGTCGCCGAGACCGTGCTCTACGCCGTCGGCCGCCAAGGCGACACGGAGACGCTCCAGCTCGATAAGGCCGGGCTGGAAGCCGACTCGCGCGGCCGCATCCCGGTCGACGAGGCGCATCGCACCGCCGTGCCGCACATCTTCGCGGTCGGCGACGTGGCGGGCGGCGGCCTGGCGGCGACGGCGATGGAGCAGGGCCGCATCGCCACCCTGCACGCCTTCGGCGAGCCGGTCTCGACGCAGCCCGACCTGATCCCGACCGGCGTCTACGCCGTCCCGGAGATCGCCATGGTCGGCCAGACCGAGGAGCAGCTGACCGACGCCGCCGTCCCGTACGTGACCGGCATCGCCCGCTGGAGCGAGCTGGCCCGCGGCCTGATGAGCGGCGACGAGGACGGCATGCTCAAGCTGCTCGTCGACCCCGAGACGCGCTGTCTGCTCGGCGTGCACGTGATCGGCACCGGCGCCACCGACCTCGTGCACATCGGCCAGGCGGTGATGGGCGGCACCGCGACGATCGACTTCCTCGTCACCGCCGTCTTCAACTACCCGACGTTCGCCGAGTCGTACAAGGTCGCCGCGCTCGACGCGGCGAACCGCATCAGGGGTTGAGCTCCCGGGGCGGGCCCGGCGTCTCGGCGCCGGCGGCCTCCTCGGCCGCCTCGCGCGCCGCCTCCTCGGCCTCGCGAGCATCGGCCGCGGCGGCGTCGCGCGCGGCCTCGGCCGCCCGGCGCGCCTCGGGGTTGGGGCGCGGCCGCGCGGCGTCGCCGGCGAACCGCTCGGTCAGGTTCCCGAGCGCCTGCGTGAACTCGCTCGGGATCACGAAGACCTTGTTGGCCTGGCCCTGAGCGAGCTGGGGCAGCATCTGGAGGTACTGGTACGAGAGCAGCCGCTCGTCCGGGGCGCCGTCGTGGATCGCCTGGAAGACGGTCTCGATCGCCTTCGCCTCGCCCTCGGCGCGCAGGATCGCCGCCGTCCGCGCGCCCTCGGCCTTGAGCACCGCCGACTGCTTCTCGCCCTCCGCCGTGAGGATCTGCGACTGCTTGACGCCCTCGGCGGTGAGGATCGTGGCCCGCCGGTCGCGCTCGGCGCGCATCTGCTTCTCCATCGCCTCCTGGACGGTACGCGGCGGCTCGACGGACTTGAGCTCGACGCGGTTGACGCGGATGCCCCACCTACCGGTCGCCTCGTCGAGCACCACGCGCAGCTGGGAATTGACGTTGTCGCGTGAGGTCAGCGTCTCCTCCAAGGTCAGGCCCCCGATGACGTTGCGCAGCGTCGTCACCGTGAGCTGCTCGATCGCCTGCAGCGGGCTGGCGACCTCGTACGTGACCGCCTTCGCGTCGGTGATCGTGAAGTAGATGACGGTGTCGATCCCCACCACCAGGTTGTCCTCGGTGATCACCGGCTGGGGCGGGAAGGAGACGACCTGCTCGCGCAGGTCGAGCAGCGGCTTGACGCGGTCGACGAACGGGATGATCAGCGCCAGCCCGGGGTCGAGCGTCCGGGTGTAGCGCCCGAGCCGCTCGACGATGCCGGCGCGGGCCTGCGGCACGATGCGCACGGCCGAGGCGGCGACGATGAACAGGAACACCGCGGCCACGATCAGGGCGATCAGTCCGGCTTCCATCTCGAGTCTCCTTATTCCGCGACGAGCGCCGTTGCGCCCTTGATCTCGAGCACCTGCACGCGCGTGCCGGGCTCGTACACCTGGTCCTCGTCGTAGGCGCGCGCCGACCAGATCTCGCCGTCGAGCCGCACGCAGCCCTCGTCACTCCCGACGCGCTCGACGACCGTGGCCATGCGGCCCACGAGCGCCGCGGTACCGGTGCGCAGCGACGGCGCCTGCTTCAGGTGCCGGATCGCCACCGGTCGCAGCGCGGCCAGCAGGACGACCGACACGACCAGGAAGGCGATCCAGCTCAGGACAGCTCCGCCGCCGGCCCCGGCGACCACCGCCGCGACGAGCGCGCCGCCGGCGAAGGGCGCCAGGAAGAAGCCCAGTGTGGCGATCTCGCCCACCCCGAAGGCCACCGCGACGATCAGCCAGATCACCCATGCGTCCATGTCCTACGGTCGATCGTACCGACCGCTCTGGTCGCGGCGATCAAGCCCCAGGTGTTGCGTTCGACACCTCGACGGGGAAGTCGAAGTAGCGATCGGGGTGGCGCTCGTCGCGCAGCGTGAAGTGCCACCACTCGTTGTCGTAGGGCGCGAAGCCGGCTCGCTCCATCGTGCGCCGGAGGCGCAGCCGGTTGCGTTTGACGCGGCCGGCGCTGTTGAACGTGTGCGAGCGGGTGTCGAAGCAGTCGTAGCTCGTGCCCATGTTCACGGAGTTGTCGGGGAACCGCCGGCGGTACCGGGCGGTGCAGCTCGTCAGGTCGTACTCGTCTCGCGACCACCGCGGCTGTGGCTTGGGCGGGAGCCGCACCAGCGTCAGGTCGACGGTGCTGCCGCGGCTGTGGCCGGAGCGGCGGGCGACGTAGCCGAGGTCGAAGACGCGCGCCTTGTCGACGCGGGGGTAGAACTCGCGCTTCATGCGGTGGTTGTCGTTCTCGGACCAGCGCACGAAGTGGTCGACGGCGCGCTGCGGGCGGTAGCAGTCGTAGACCTTGAGCGTGTAGCCCTGTTCCTCGAGCTCCGCCTGGGCTCGTTTGAGTGCTCGGGCGGCGCGGCGGTGGAGGATGCAGACCGGGTCGCGGTAGCCGTCGATGCGGCGGCCGACGAAGTTGTACGCCGTCGCGTACCGCATGTCCTGGAGGATGGTCGGGTCGACCTCGTCGAGCGCCACGAAGCCGGCCGGGGCGGTGAGCGCCATCGCCAGCAGGGCGCCGATCATGCCGTCAGGAGCGCCTTCGCGAAGTCGTCGGCGTCGAACGGACGCAGGTCCTCGAGCTGCTCGCCGACGCCGATCAGCTTGACCGGGATGTTGAGCTCGTTGGCGATCGCCAGCGCGATCCCGCCCTTGGCCGTGCCGTCGAGCTTGGTCAGCACGATGCCGGTGACGTCGACCGCGTCGCCGAACAGCTTGGCCTGGCGGACGCCGTTCTGGCCGGTCGTGGCGTCGACGGTCATCAGCGTCTCGTGCGGCGCGTCCGGCATCTGCTTGGCGATCACGCGGCGGACCTTGGTGAGCTCCTCCATCAGGTTGTGCTGGGTGTGGAGGCGGCCGGCGGTGTCGATGATCACCACGTCGGCGCCGCGCTCGCGGCCGCGGGCGATGGCGTCGAAGGCGACGGCGCCGGGGTCTGACCCCTCGGGGCCCTTGACGAGGTCGACGTCCGCGCGCTCGGCCCAGCGCTCGAGCTGCTCGACGGCGGCGGCGCGGAAGGTGTCGGCGGCGCCGACCACGACCTTCTGCCCGAGCGTGTGCCTGAGGTGCCAGGCGAGCTTGCCGATCGTGGTCGTCTTGCCGGTGCCGTTGACGCCGACGACGAGGATCACGGCGGGCTCGGGGCGGATGTCGATCGTGTCGTCGCCGGTGCGGGCCAGCTCGGCGAGCAGCTCGGCGAGGCGTTGGGTGAGCGCCTCGCCGCCGACGAGGTCGCCGTCCTCCGCTTCCCGCTCGAGCTTCTCGACGACCTCGGCGGTGGTTCTGGCGCCGACATCGGCGTAGATCAGCGCCTCCTCGAGGCGCTCCCACGTCTGCTCGTCGAGGTCGCCTTCGAACAGCGTGGCCTGGACCTCGGCCTGGAGCGCCTCGCGCGTCTTGCGCATGCTCTCGCGCAGGCGGCCGAAGAAGCCGCGGCGCCGCTCCTCGCCCAGGCCGGGGTCGGGCGCGTCCTCCTCGAAGGAGCGGCCGTCGGTGATGAAGAGGTGGTGCCAGTCGCGGGCCACGGCGCGCCAGGCTAGCCGACCGCGGGGATCAGCTCGCGGCCCAGCAGCTCGACGGTGTTCGTGTCGTGGTGCCGGAGGTGCTGGAGCATGATCCGCCCCACGCCTGCCCGCTCGAGCTCCGGATCCGCTCCGCCATCTGGTCGAGGCTGCCGACGATCCAGCCCGGCGGGTGGTCCGCGGGGTCGCCGTCGATGGCGAAGCTGGTCATGAGCGAGAACGGGATCGGGTCGCGGCCCTGCTCGGCGCAGGCGGCGGCGATGCGCTCGCGCCGCTCCTTGCACTCCTCGAGCGTGGCGTAGACCGTGTTGTACTCGTCGGCCCAGCGGGCGGCGAGGGCGGCGCCGCGCCGTTGGGCGGACCCGCCGGCGATCAGCCTCGGGTGCGGGTCCTGGACCGGCTTGGGCTGCGGGTCGCGTTCTCGAGCCGGTAGAAGCGGCCCTCGAAGTCGAACGGCCCTTCGGTGAAGGAGCGGTGCACGATCTCGAACTGCTCCGCCATGCGGTCGAAGCGCTCCTTGAGGGAGTCGAAGGGGAAGCCATGGGCTTTGTGCTCGCCCTCGTGCCAGCCGGCGCCGAGGCCGAGCTCGACGCGTCCGTTCGAGACGTGATCGGCGGTGACGACCTCGCGGGCAAGCGTGGACGGGTGGCGGAAGCTGGCCGGCGAGACCAGCGTGCCGAGCCGGATCGTGCTCGTGATCGCGGCGAGGGCGTTGATCGTCGCCCAGGCGTCGAGCGAGCCGCCTTCGCCGCCGCCCAGCGGCATGTAGTGGTCGGACCGGAAGAGCGCCTCGAAGCCGGCCTCCTCGGCGGTGGTGGCGAGGGCGCGCCACTGGTCCCAGGTCACGCCCTCCTGCCCCTCGATCATCAGGCACACGCGCATGGTCGGGGACAATAAGCAGTGCTGGGCGCCGACGAACTTCGGCTGGGTAGGGCGGCTGGGGAGCCCGCCGCGCCGGCCTCGCCGCCTCCCTACCCAGCCGCCGTTGCCGTTCGCCGGCATCACACCTCGAAACCGAGCCGGGCGGCCTCCGCCTCGACGCCCTCCCGCACCGCCTTCGTCAGCCGCCCGAACGGCTCGAGCTCGATCCGGCGTCCCCGCCTCCGCCACGTGCCGAACACCCGCCCGTCGGCGATCGCGACGGGCCGGATGATCCCGCCCGTGGCGACCCGGCGGGCGTGCCGCCGGGGGACGACGAGGTCGCGCGAGGCCCAGCCCAGCAGCCACTCGTCGAACGCGGGCAGCAATCGCACCAGCTCCTCCTCCGGCTCGCCCTGCGGCGGCTCCGGCTCCTGCCAGGCGCGCCGGACGTCGGCGGTCGGGAGGCCGGACCAGGCGGCGAAGTCCTCGGCCGTCGCCGGCGCGTGGGCGGCGGCGTAGCGGCGCGCCAGCTCGGCGAGCGCGGCCTCGCGGTCCGGCAGCGGCCCGGGGTCGAGCGCGCCGTACAGCTCCTGGCGGCCGCGCACGCCCATCTCGACGAGCACGCCGGCGAGCGCGGCGCGGCGGACGACGTGGATCGGCGCCTGCCCCTCCGCCTCGACGGGGACGCCGCGCTCGCGCAGCCGCGCCGCGAGCTCGTGGCGCGTCAGCGGCCGTTCGTCGGCGAGGATCGCCGCCGCCTCGGCGGTGCTGCGCTCGGCAAGCTCGGGAGGCAGGCCGAGCTCGGTCAGCCGCCGCTGCCCTCGCGCCAGGTGGAGCGGGCCGAAGACGGCGAGCATGAGCGGCACGTCCTCGGCGGCGACGAAGTGCAGCGTTCCGCGCATCGCCCACGTCCGCACGACCCCGCCACCGTCGATCCCCACGGCCCGCCGCGTGACGAGCGCGAGGCGGGCGGCGGCTCGGTCCTGGGCCTGGACGCCGACGAGGGCGCGGACGACGTCGGCGGCGGTGGCGGACGGCGCGTCCGCTAGGCGCTGGGCGCGGAGGCGGTGGCGGCGGATCGCGTCGGCCGTCAGGCCGCGCGCTCCTCGCCCTCGTCACGATCCTGCGGGAGCCGGCGAGAGACGACCTTGGAGACGCCGTTGCCGGCCATCGAGACGCCGTAGAGGCAGTCGGCGGCCTCCATCGTGCGCTTCTGGTGGGTGACGACGATGAACTGCGCCCGCCCGGCGAAGCGGCGCAGGAGCGTGAGGAAGCGGTCGATGTTCAGGTCGTCGAGCGCGGCCTCGACCTCGTCGAGGATGTAGAACGGGCACGGCCGGGCGAGGAAGACCGCGAAGAGGAAGGCGAGCGCGGTCAGCGACTTCTCGCCGCCGGACAGCAGCGTCAGCCGCTTGGTGGCCTTGCCGGCGGGCGTGATCTCGATCTCGACGCCCGTCGTGTCGTCCTCGCGGCGCTCCTCGGCCTCGGCCAGCGCCTCGGCGTCCTCGTCGGACGGCGGCTGCTCGTCGTCGGCATCGCCGCCGCCGAGCACGGGCCGCGGGCCGGCGTCCTCCTTCACGAGCCGGAGCCGGCCGCGGCCGCCCGGGAAGAGCTGCTCGGCGACCTCCTCGAAGTTCTTGGCGGCGGCCGCGAAGGTCTCCTCGAACGACTCGCGGATGCGGCGGTCGGTGTCGCGGATCAGGCTCTCGAGCTCGCGCATCGCGGTCTCGAGGTCCTCGCGCTGGCTCTCGAGCTCCTCGACGTGGGCGACCGCCTCGTCGTACTCGCGCTTGGCGAGCGGGTTGACCGGCCCGAGCTGCTCCCGGCGGCGGCCCAGCCGCTCGATCCGTGCCTCGAGGTCGGCGCGGTCGGTCTCGTCGAGCGGCTCCTCGCCCGGCTCGGCCTCGAGGCCGAGCTTGGCGGCCAGGCGGCCGAGCTCGCGGCCGGCGTCGGCCGCCCGGTCGCGCACCTGCTGGGCGCGCACCTCGCCGCGCGTGACCTCCTCGCCGCGCTCCTTGAGGCGCGCCTGCACCTGCGTCTCCTGCGCGGCGAAGGCTCGCAGCTCGGCGGCGAGCCGCTCGCCGGCCTCACGGTCGGCCTGGAGCTCGGCCTCGAGCGCCTCGAGCCGCGTGGCGACGGCCGCGCCGGCGGTGGCGAGCGCCTCCGCGAGCCGCTCGGCGGCCGGCCGCAGGGCCTCGTCGCGAGCCAGGCGCTCGCGCTCGCCGGCGATGCGGCGCTCGCGCTCGACGCGCTCGCGCTCGGCGCGCTCGATCAGTCGCCGCTCGCTGGCCAGCGCCGACTCGAGCTGGGCCCGACGCTCGGCGCCCGGCCCTTCGTCGGGAGCCGTGCGGCGCTGCTCGATCACCCAGCCCGCATGCCGCTCGGACTCCGCCGCTTCGTCGCGCTCGCGGGCCGCGGCGCGGGCGCCACGGTCGGCCTCGTCGCGGACGGCGTCGGCGGCCTCGACGGCCCGCGACGCCTCCTCGACAGCGGCGAGCGCGGCCCGCTCGGCCTGCGCGGCGCGCTCGACCTCGGCGACCAGCGCGTCGCGCCGGTTGCGCTCGGCGAGCACGCGATCCTCGCCGCCGGGCGGGACCTGCCGAAGCTCGCGTGTGGCCGGCGACCAGACCCGACCGTCGCGCGTGACCGCGACGCCGCCGAACCCGTCGGCCAGCCCTTCGAATCCATCGACCACCCACACGTCCGCGAGCAGCGCGGCGGCCAGACGGTCGGCACCCCCGGCCCGGACGTGCGCGACGAGCGGCTCCGCGCCCGGCGCGGGCGACGAGCCGGCCCCAAATGAATCTTGGGGGTGGGGGACGATCAGGGCGGCGCCGCCGTCGGCGCCGGCGCGGTCGAGGAGGCGGGCTCCTTCCGCGAGGTCGGACGCGACGGCCGCTCGGAGGCGGGGGCCGAGGGCGGCGGCGAGGGCGAGCTCGTAGCCCGGGTCGGCGCTGAGGTCGTCGGCCAGGGCGGGCGCGCCTCCGGGGGCGCCGGCCTGCGTGCGCAGGAACTGGTTGAGCTTGGCGAGCTCGGCTCCGGTGCGGGCGGCCTCGCGGCGGGCGGCGTCGGCCGCCGTCTCCGCCTCGCGGCGGGCGGCCCGAGCTGAGTCGGCCGCGGCGTCGGCCTCGCGGCGTCTCTCAGCCGCCTCGCCCGCGGCCGAAGCGAGCCGCTCGAGCTCGCCCGCGAACGCGGCCCGGCGGGCCTCGAGCTCGACCAGCTCGCGCTCGAGCCGCTCGCGGCGGTCCTCGGCGAGCTCGGCCAGCTCTGCCTCGAGCGCCGCGATGCGCCGGATGGCGTCGTCGTCGCCCACGTCGGCCGCGGCCTCGGATTCGAGCGCGGCGATCAGCGCGCGGCGGCGACCGGCGCGGTCCTCCAACGAGGAGGCGGTCGCGCGGGCGGACTCCTCGCGCAACCCGATCCGCTCGCGCGCCGAGCGGGCGGAGTAGAAGCGGTTGGCCAGCCCCTCGCGCTCGTTGCCGCGCGAGGCCAGCGCGTTCTCGGCCTGCTCACGACGAGCGGCGACCTCGTGCAGCTCGCGCTCGGTCTCGTCGGCCGCCGCGCGTGCGGCCGCCACCGCCGCCTCGGCCTCCGACAGAGCGGCCGCGGCCGCCCGCACGTCCTCGCGCGCCAGCGTCCACAGCGCCTCGTCGGTCTGCCGCTCCAGCCGCTCGTGCAGCTCCGCGGCCTCGGCCTGGCGCTTCAAGGGCCGCAGCCGCGTCCGCGCCTCGCGCTCCACGTCGAGAGCGCGATCCAGGTTGTCCTGCGTCCGGGCGAGCTTGAGCTGCGCCCGCCGGCGCCGCTTGCGGTGCTTGCCGAGGCCCGCGGCCTCCTCGATCAGCATCCGCCGGTCCCGCGGCTTCGAGGTCACGATCGCCTCCACGCGGCCCTGGGAGACGACGGAGTGCATCTCCTTGCCCAGCCCCGTGTCGGACAGCAGCTCCAGGACGTCGGTCAGCCGGCAGCGCGCACCGTTGACGCGGTACTCGCCCTCCCCCGCCCGGTTCAACCGCCGCACGATCGAGATCTCGCCCGCCGGCAGCTCCACCGCGCCGGACGCGTTGTCGAGCACGACCTCGACCTCCGCCTCCGTGCGCGCCTGCACCCCGTGCGCGCCCGCGAAGATCACGTCCTGCATCGACTGCCCGCGGACGGCCAGCGGGGACTGCTCGCCCATCGCCCACAGCACGGCGTCGGTGATGTTCGACTTGCCGGAGCCGTTCGGGCCGACGACCACGGAGACGCCCGGCGAGAAGTCCAGCCGCGTCCGGTCCGGGAACGACTTGAAGCCCTTGAGCGTGATCGACCTCAGGTGCACGTCACGACTCCAGACCGTCGAGCGCCGACTCGGCCGCCGCCTGCTCGGCCTCCTTCTTCGAGCGGCCGGCGCCGCGCGACAGCTCCTCGCCCTCGACCATCGCCGCCACCTCGAAGCGCCGCTCGTGCGGCGGGCCTTCCTCGGCCGTCACGTCGTAGTTCACGACCGCGCCGCGCCGAGCCAGCCGCTCCTGCAGCGCCGACTTGAAGTCGGCCGGCCGCTCCAGCGCCTGCTCGATCTCCGGCGCGAACGCCTCGACCACCGCGGCCGCCGTGCGCTCGTAGCCGAACTCCAGGTAGCACGCGCCGATCACGGCCTCGACGACCGAGGCCAGCACGCGCTCGGTCTGCGCCAGGGCGTCGCTGGCCGGCCCGGCGAACTCCTCCGGCGCCGCCGCCCGCAGCCGCTCGGGGATGCCGAGGCGCTCCGCCACCGCCCGGCACGAGCGGCCCGAGACGGCCTGGGCGCGGACCTTGGTGAGCCGCCCCGCGCCGTAGTTCTCCAGCCGCGGGAAGAGGTGCGTGGTCACGGCGAGGCCGAGCACCGAGTCGCCCAGGAAGGCGAGGCGCTCGTAGGCGTCGGCACGCTCCTCCACCCACGACGCGTGCGTGACCGCCTGCCGGGCCAGGTCGTCCGGCAGCTGTTCCACCAGGTCGTGCAGCGATCGCAGCGCTCAGGATCCCGGCTCGCGGTCGACGGCTCCGCCCGCGGGCGCGGGCGGTGGATGGGCGAGCACGAAGTCGACCGCCGCGCCGACGGTCTGGATCCGAGCCGCCTCCTCATCGGACATCTTGATCCCGTACGTGTCCTCGAGCTCCTGCACAAGCGTGTAGAGGTCCAGCGAGTCGGCCGACAGGTCGTCGCGGAAGTGCGTGGACTCCGTGATCCGCGCCGGATCGAGCTGCAGCTCGTCGGCCAGATGGGCACGGATCAGTTCGAGGACTTCGTCCCTGGTCATGGCTGGTCGGGCACCGTAGCGGCCGCTTCGGACACTTTCCGGAGCGCTCCCGCCGCCGCGAGGCGCTCGTAGGTTCGACCGGTGACATCGAGCCGCACGCCGCGCGCCGCCACCTCGATGGCGCGCGCGAAGCCGCGCGCGCCGAACGAGCCGTGCGGGACCACGCCCAGCCGCCGCAGGCCGAGCAGGACGGCGCCGCCGGCCTCCTCCGGATCGAGCTCGGCGCGCAGGCCGCGCAGCGCCGGCTTCAGGAGCAGCCCGCCGAGCTTGGCCCTCGGAGAGGACATCGCCGCGCCCCGCACGGCGCCGAGCAGCGCGGAGGACGTGCCCTCCATCACCTTCAGAGCCACATTGCCGGCGAACCCGTCGGCGACGATGACGTCGGCCGCGCCCGTGCCGATCGCGAAGCCCTCGACGTTGCCGACGAAGTTCAGGTCGCCCGGGTGCTCACGCAGCTCCGCGTGGGCAGCCACGACCACCTCGGGCCCCTTCCCGGGCTCCTCGCCGTTGGAGAGCAGAGCCACGCGCGGGCGCTCCACGCCCATGACGACCTCCATGAACGCCGCGCCCATGTGCGCGAACTGGACGAGGTGCTCGGGCCGCACCTCCACGTTGGCGCCGGCGTCGAGCAGCAGGAACGGCGCCTTCGGCACCGGCACCACGATCGCCAGCGCCGGCCGGTGCACGCCGCGGGCGCGCTTGAAGGAGAACAGCGAGGCGGCCAGCGCCGCGCCCGTCGACCCGCCCGAGACGAGCGCGTCGGCCCGGCCCTCGGTGACCGCCTGCACCGCCTGCACGATCGAGGCGTCCGGCGTGCGGCGGACCGCCCGCGCGGGATCCGGGTCCTTGGCGATCGAGACCGGCGCGTCGACGACCTCCACGTGCGCCGGCACGTCGCCCAGCTCGGCCCGCGGGCCGAACAGCAGCACGCGCACGCCCTCGACGAGCGCTGCGCCGCGAGCCACCTCGGCAGGACCCCGGTCGGCGCCGTTCGCGTCGACCGCGACGGTCACCGGCACGGTGTTCCTAGTGGTCGTGGTCGTGATCGTGGTCGTGCGTGACGTCCACGACCCCGCGACCGCCGTAGCTGCCGCAATGCGGGCACACCCGGTGCGGGCGGCGCGGCTGGTGGCACTGCGGGCAGGCGTTCACCGCCGGCGCGGAGATCTTGTGCTGCGCGCGGCGCTTGCTCGTGCGCGCATGCGACTGCTTCTGCTTCGGAACGGCCATGGGCGACGCAGAAGGGTAGCGGACGCGAGGTACTTCGAACCGCGCTGGGTAGGGCAGCTGGGGAGCCGACCGCGTCGGCGGTCCTTGGCGCGTTAGCCGGAATATGTCCGGTTGAGGCGCCACCCGCGGGCGGATGGCGCCTTGACGTCGCATATCGACGCCAACGCGCCAGGGGACCGCCGACACCGGCGGCTCCCCCGCCTCCCTACCCAGCCGCAGTTGACGTTCGCGCGAAGTCAGCGTCGCCGGTCGGCGGCCATCGACGCACAGAGCAGCGCCGTCACCTCCGCGGCCGGCACCGGGCGGCTGAAGTGGAAGCCCTGGCCGATCCGGCAGCCGTTCGCCTCGAGGAAGGCGGCATGGGAGGCGTCCTCGACGCCCTCGGCCACCACGTCGCAGCCGCACGCGTCGGCGAGCCGCATGATCGCCGAGTAGACGGCGGTCGCCTGCGGGTCCTCCGGCACGCCGCACAGGAACGCCCGGTCGACCTTGATGACCTGCACGGGGAGCTCCCGCAGCCGCCACAGCGACGAGTAGCCGGCCCCGAAGTCGTCGATGGCCAGCACGAAGCCGGCCGCGCGCAGCTCGCCGAGGACGGGGAGCAGCCGCGAGGCCTCGAGCGACCACGCCGACTCGGTGATCTCGAGCACGAAGCGGCTCGGATCGATGCCGTGCGCGCCGACCACCTCGGCGAACCGGCGGGCCACGTCCGGCCGCCGCAGCTGGCGCGGCGAGACGTTGAAGCCGACGTTCGGGTACAGCCCCTCCTCCGCCCACGAGCGGGCCTGGCGGCAGACCTCCTGCAGGACCCAGTCCCCGAGCGCCTCGATCACGCCGGTGCGCTCGGCGACGGGGATGAAGTCGCCCGGCGGCACCAGCCCTTCGCGACTCGGGTCGCGCCACCGCACCAGAGACTCGACGCCGATCACCCCGCGGTCGGCGAGTCGCAGGATCGGCTGGTGGTGCAGCTCCAGCTCGCCGCGCTCGATCCCGCGCCGCAGCCGCGCGGCCAGCTCGAGCCGCGCCAGCGGGTCGACGGTGTCGCGGCCGTAGACGCTGACGCCGCCGCCGGCGGCCTTCGCCTCGTACATCGCGGCGTCGGCGTGCTTGCGCAGCGCGTCGGGCGTCTCGGCGTCGTCGGGGAACAGGCTGATGCCGATCGACGCGTCGACGAGCAGCTCGGCCGCGCCCAGGACGAACGGCGCGTGCAGGGCGTCGGCCATCCGCTGCCCGACCTGCTCGGCCGTCTCGCGCCCCGCCGCCGGCAGGTCGCGGATCAGCACCAGGAACTCGTCGCCGCCCTGGTGCACGACGAGGTCGCACGGCCGGACCGCCGCGCGCAGCCGCTCGGCGACCTGGCTGAGCAGCTCGTCGCCGAGGTCGTGGCCGAGCGAGTCGTTGACCCGCTTGAACTCGTTGAGGCCGACGAAGGCGAGCGCCACCGAGGCGGCCGACCCACGGGCGTCGACGATCGCGCTCAGCAGCGCGTCCTCGAGCGCGGTCCGGTTGGCGAGCCCGGTCAGCGGGTCGTGGTAGGAGAGATAGGCGGTCTGCCCGCCCGCGAGAGTTCGCACCATCGACATCGGAATCGGCCGGAAACACGACGAACTTGACTCACATCGAGGCGCCCCGCGAGAGCCGGATCGCCATCACGACCGGCACCAGCCCCACGGCGACGATGAGCAGCGCCGGGAGCGCGGCGGTGTCGAAGCGCGAGTCCTTGGTCGCCTCCCACACCGCGATCGCCAGCGTGTCGCCGCCCAGCGGGCGCAGCAGGGCGGTCGCCGGCAGCTCCTTCATCACCTCGACGAAGACCAGCAGCGCGGCGGTCGCGATCCCCGGCCACAGCAGCGGCAGGTGCACCTCGGCCAGCACGCGCGAGCGGTCCGCCCCCAGCCCGCGGGCCGCCTCGTCCAGCGACGGGTCGACGCGCGCCATGCGCGACTGGACGGCGAACAGCGCGAGCCCGTGGAAGCGGACGAGGTAGGCGAGCACGAGCCCGAACGCGGTGCCGGTGAGCAGCAGGCCGGCGCCGGTCAGGTCGTCGATCCGGTGGTCGAGCCAGGCCAGCGGGACGTAGACGGCCACGGCCACCACCGTGCCGGGGACGGCGTAGCCGAGCGCGCTCGCCCGCCCCGCCCAGACCGCCGTGCGCGACGGATGCGCCCGCGGCCCGTAGGCGACCACGGTCGCGGCCACCACGACCAGCACGGCGGCGACGGAGGCCAGCAGCAGGCTGTTGACCGCCGCCCGCGCGAGCGCCCTCGCGGAGGCGCCGTCGCCGAACGACTGCACGGCCCAGACCACCAGCTGCAGCACCGGCCCCACCACCACCGCCGCCAGCAGCACCACCGGCCCGATCGTCGCCACCCACGCCACCGGCCCGCGCAGCCGCCGCGGCGTCACGGCGTCGCCGCGCGCGAGCGCCTGCTGGTAGCGCCGCCGCCCGCGCGTGAGCTGCTCGAGCGCCACGAGCGTCAGCGTCAGCGAGACGAGCACGGTGGCGAGCTGGAGCGCGGCCGCCTGGTCGAAGGCGCCGTACCAGACGCGATAGATCGCGTCGGTCAGGGCGCGGTAGTTGAGCAGGTTGACGGCGCCGAAGTCGGCCAGCGACTCCATCACCGCGAGCGTCACCCCGCCCGCCAGTGCGGGCCGCGCCAGCGGCAGCGCCACGCGCCGCACGGCGGCGCCGTGCGAGAGCCCGAGCGTCCGCGCCGCCTCGAACGCCTGCCGCGACTGGCCGAGGAAGGCGCTGCGGCCGAGCACGTAGACGTACGGGTAGAGGACGAGCGTGAGCACGGCGATCGTCCCGCCCGTCGAGCGCAGCTCGGGGAGCCGCACGCCCAGCGCGGCCGCGTCGTACTGGCCGAGCAGCACGAAGACGAGCACGTAGGCGGGCATGGCGAGCGGCAGCACGAGCGCCCAGTCGAGCCAGCGGCGGCCCGGGAAGTCGTAGAACGAGACCAGCGCGGCGAGCGAGCCGCCGAGCGCGAGCGTGCCCACCCCCACCCCGGCGGCCAGCACCAGCGAGTTGCGCAGCGCCTGCGGGAGCAGGTCCGCGGCGATCGCGTCGAGCGCCTCGCCCTCCCCGAGGAACGACGCCGGCAGGACGAGCAGCGGCGCCACGACGAGCGCCGCGACGGCGATCGCGGCGACCGTCCAGCCGGAGCGGGCTAGTGGATCCGTCCGCAATTTCGGCGGGTCGCCGTCGAAATTGCGGACGGGTCCACTACTCCCACCCCACGCGCTGCATCAGCTCGACGGCCGCGGCGAGGTTCGGGCCCGCCCGCTCGACGTCGATCGGATCGAGCTCCACGTCGGCCCAGTCGCGGATGTGCTCGGCCGGCGGCACGTCGGGGTTGGCGGCGAACTCGCCGTTCTCCACGATCGCCTCCTGCGCCTCGCGCCCCGTGAGGAACTCCATCAGGCGCACGGCGTCGGCGCGGTGCTCGGAGCCCTTCACGAGGCCGACGCCCGACACGTTGGTGTGGGCCGGCCCTCCTCGGGCCACACGGGCGCCACCGGGAAGTCGGGGTCGTCCTTGAGCTCGCGGGCGAGGTAGTAGTGGTTGGTGAGCCCGACGTCGCAGTCGCCGGCGGCGATCGCCTCCAGCACGTCGACGTCGGAGCCGAGGATCTTCGGCTCGTTCGCCATCATCGACTCGAGCAGCTTCTGGGTGTCCGCCTCGCCATGCTTGGCGATGCGGTCGGCGACCCACGACTGGTTGTACTCGTTGTTGCTCGTGCGCAGGCAGAGGCGACCGCGGAACAGCGGGTCGCCGAGGTCCTCGTAGCTCGTGATGGCGCCCTCCTCGACGCGCTCCGTCGACCGCATCGGGACGCGCAGGCGCGTGCTGATCCCCCACCAGGCGCCGTCCG
The DNA here is from genome assembly GCA_963844405.1 of uncultured Solirubrobacteraceae bacterium. Lineage (GTDB taxonomy): Bacteria > Actinomycetota > Thermoleophilia > Solirubrobacterales > Solirubrobacteraceae > DASSUW01. The sequence goes on from CAWJNZ010000004.1 coordinate 806,053, forward strand.
CGGCGTGGAGCTCGACGTTCGAGTCGAGCTCGACCGGCTCGAGCAGGCCGGCCTCGTCGGCGCGCCAGAGGTTGGCCAGGTCGGTGGTGACGAGCAGGTCGGCGTCGGTCGCGTCGCCCTCGCGCCGCAGGCGCTCGAACAGCTCGGGCGCGGTGCCGCCGCGCAGCTCGACGTCGAGCCCCGTCTGCTCCTCGAACGTCTTGAACGCCTGCTCGTCGCCGTACTGGGAGCGGCCGTTGTAGACCACGATGTCGGCGGAGCCGGCGAGGGCGAAGGCGGCGACGCCGAGGCCGGCGATGACGACCAGCACGGCGGCGGCGAGCAGGCCGAGCCTGCGACGGGACCAACGCATTAGGGTAACCTTATCCACTGGTGCCGGAGCCGGATCTCGCGATCGACGCGGAGGGTGTCGAGAAGGCGTTCGGCCGCACTCAGGCCGTGGCCGGCGCGAGCCTGCGCGTGGGCGCGGGCGAGCTCGTCGCGCTGCTCGGCCCGAGCGGCTCGGGCAAGACGACGCTGCTGCGGGTGATCGCCGGCTTCGAGGCGCCGGACGCCGGCCGCGTGGCGATCGCCGGCCGCCCCGTGGCGGGTGACGGCGCCTGGGTCGAGCCGGAGAGGAGGCGCATCGGCATGGTCTTCCAGGACGGCGCGCTGTTCCCGCACCTGACCGTGGCCGGCAACGTGGGCTTCGGGGCGTCCAACTCCGCGCGGGACGAGTGCCTGGAGCTGGTCGGGCTGGGCGACCGCGCCGGCAGCTACCCGCACGAGCTGTCCGGCGGCGAGCGCCAGCGGGTGGCGCTGGCACGCGCGCTCGCCGCCGACCCCGAGGTCGTGCTGCTCGACGAGCCGTTCGCTGCGCTCGACGCCGGCCTGCGCGACTCGCTGCGCCAGGAGGTCACTGCGATCCTCCGCACGGCGGGGACGAGCGCGCTGCTCGTCACGCACGACCAGGCCGAGGCGCTGTCGCTCGCCGCCACGGTGGCGGTCATGCGCGAGGGGCGGGTCGAGCAGGTCGGAACGCCGGAGGAGATCTACGACCGGCCGAGCAGCCGCTGGCTGGCCGAGTTCCTCGGCGAGGCCGACGTCCTGCCCGGCACCGCGCGCGACGGCGTCGTCGAGTGCGAGCTCGGGCGCTTCGGCGTCGGGCAGCAGCTGTCCGGCCGCGTGAACGTGGTGATCCGGCCGGAGTCGGTGGCCATCGGCTCGGGCCCGTCGCGCGAGCCGCAGGCCGAGGCGCGCGTGGTGGCGCGCTCCTTCTACGGCCACGACCAGCTCGTGCACCTCGAGCTCCCGAGCGGCCTGCGGCTGCGCAGCCGCCGGCTCGGCTTCCCCGCCTGGCATCCCGGCGACCGCGTGCGGATCTGGATCGACGGGCCGGTCACGGCCGTCGAGCGCGATAGATAGCGCCCGACGCCGAGGCGAACAGCGGCTCGCCGTCGGCGTCGGGGCCGATGTGCGTGAGCTGGGGCACGCCGGCCTTCTCGCGCCGGACGTCGGCCGCGCGGCCCTGGGGCGCGCCCTTGAGCGACCACAGCACGCCGGAGCAGAAGTCGCCGTACAGGTAGCGGCCCTGCAGCCGCGGCAGCCGCGTCCCCTGGTAGACGTAGCCGCCGGTCACCGAGCAGCCCTCGTCGTGCGTGTACTGGGTGACCGGCCAGACGAGCTCGCCGTCGGTCAGCGAGTCGTCGCCGTCGCCGACCCGCTTGGTGCCCTCGAAGGCGCTCCAGCCGAGGTTCTTGGGCGGCTCGTCCGGCTCGAGCTGGACGCGGTCGATCTCCTCGACGTGGTCCTGGCCGACGTCGCCGATCCAGACCTCGCCGAGCGCGGGGTCGAAGGCGAAGCGCCACGGGTTGCGCAGGCCGATCAGCTCGACGCGCCAGTCGACCTTGTCGACGTGGGTGGAGAGCAGCTTGCCGAGCTTGTCGCGCGGGTCCTGGGCGCGGCGCTCGGGGTCGAACGCGCCGCCGCCGTCGCCCATGCCGACGTAGAGCCGGCCGTCGGGCCCGAAGGCGAGGTGGCCGCCGTTGTGGTTGGGCTCGGGCTGGGCGACGTGCAGCAGCTCGCGCGTCTGCCGGCCGTCGCGGAACTCGGCCACCCGCGTGTCGCCCTTCGCGTCGGTCCAGTCGAGGTAGAAGCGGCGGTTGGTCGCGAAGTCGGGGTGGAACGCGAGCCCGAGCAGCCCCTGCTCGGCGCCGACCGTCACCTCGAGCTCGACCGCCGTGGTGCGGCGGCCGTCGTGCAGGCGGACCACGCGGCCGGGCTGCTCGAGCACCCACAGCGCGTCCGGGTCGCCCGGCGCCACGCCGACCCACGTCGGCCGGTTGAAGCCGGTGGCGACCCGCTCGACGTCGAAGGCGTGCGCGCGCCCGCCCTCGGCGGCCGGCTGCGGGCGGTCGATGCGGGCCAGCGGATCACGCAGCGCGCCGTACGCGACCGCCGCGGCGGTCAGCGCCAGCACGACGGAGAGGAGGGCGATCAAGCGCATTAGGGGACCCTAACACGACGTGCGCACCTCCCACAGCCCGACGCGGGTCAGCGGCGTGAACGCCGGGCCGGTGACGGGCTCGACCGGGGCGTCCGGGCTCAGGCGCGAGAGGAAGACGGCGCCCGGTGGCCGCGGTACGAACGCCACGCGCTCCTTCTCCACCTCCAGGTGGTAGGCCAGCAGCGGCCCGCGCAGGTTGCCGACGTAGGGGCGGCCGCAGGCGAGCAGCGCGTCGCGGCCGGCCTCGTCGATGACGGCGGCGAGGTCGGCGGCGAGCGTGCGCTGGTAGGCCTGGTCGCTGCGCAGGTCGGGCAGGTCGGCGAGCTTGGGCGCCAGGGCGACGAGCAGGAGCGCGACGACGAGCCATGCGGGAGCGCGCACGAGGCCGGCGGCGCCGGCGATGGCCACGAGGGCGGCACCGGGCAGCGAGTACCGCGGCTCGCCCGAGAACCCGGCCTGCGCCATCACCGCGACGACCGCGATCCAGGCGAGACCGGCGAACAGGAGCGGTCGCATCGCTCGCGGCGCGAACAGCGCCCCCACCCATAGGGGCCACAGCGGCAAGGTCGCCGCCTCGCGCAGCGCGGCGAAGGCCGGGAACGCCTCGGTGGCGGGCTGGCCGGGATTCGGCACGCGCGCGCGGGCGCCCGAGCGCAGCAGGTCGCCGGATCCGAGCCACTCGGGGACGAACCAGAGGGCGGGGACGATGACCGCGCAGGCGATCAACAGCGCCCGGTGCTTCGGCCACAACAGGACGCCGAAGGCGAGCAGGAACGGCCAGGCCTCGACGCGCAGCAGCGCGCACGCCACGCCACAGGCGAGCGCCGCCAGCGGGCGGTCGTCGCGCCACGCCATGAAGCCGAGCAGGGCGAACGCGATGACCCAGCCCGGCTCGGCGCCTGCGGCGCTGTAGTCGATCAGAGCTCCGGTGAAGGCCACGCCGACGGCGGCCACGATGCCGCCGAGCCGGAAGCCGAGCACGACGGCGACCACCATCCCGGCGCGGGCGACGATCACCCACGCCTCGGGCGCCCACCCGCCGAGCGGCGACAGCAGCGTGCAGACCGCCACGGTCAGCGGCTTGAACGCCGGCATCTCCTCCGTGCTGAGGGTGCCGTGCGCGACCTCGCGGCCCCACAGGAGCCATGCCCACGGGTCGTACGACGGCGCGGGTGCGATCACCAGCGCCGACAGCGCGGCGACGGCGATCGCGACGACGGCTACTCGAGCTTCAGCTCGCCGAGCTTCGCCCAGCGCGGATCCTTCGCCGCCTCGTGGCGGTGCTCCGGATCCTCGTTCAAGTTCGCTCCGCACTGACTGCACAGGCCGGCACAGTCTGCCCGGCAGGTCAGCCGGCCGGGCAGCGTGAGCGCGAGGGCGTCGCGCGCCCACGTGGCCAGGGCGAGCTCCTCGTCGATCACGTACGGCGAGCTGAGCTCGTCGTCCCCCGCGCCGGGCTGCGACACCTCGCGGGCGTCGACCTCGAACTCCGGCGCGGCCGGGTCGAGGCAGCGCATGCACGGCCCCTCGAGGGCCGCGGTGAAGCGCAGCCGGAGCGCGTAGCCGTTGCCGGTGGTGCGCGAGATGTCGAGCCGTACGGGCATCATCGCCGGGGTCACCGCGTAGGGCTCGCCGCCGTAGTGGAAGTCGGCGATCGCGACGTGCAGGTCGAACCGGCGCCCCTCGCCGGAGCGGAGGCGGAGCGGAGCGAGTTCGAAGCTGTCGGTGCGCTGGGGCATCGCCACCCCCAGGTTAGGACTCTCTGAGCTCCCGCTTGAGCACCTTGCCGGTGGACGTCCGGGGCAGCTCGTCGACGAACTCGACCTCGCGCGGGACCTTGTAGCCGGCGAGGTTGGCCTTGACGTGCTTCTTGATGTCGCCCTCGCTCAGCGACGCCCCGTCGCGGAGCACGACCACGGCCTTCAGCCGCTGGCCGAACTCCTCGTCGTCGACCCCGAAGACCGCCACCTCGACGACGGCCTCGTGGCCGGCCAGCAGGTCCTCGACCTCGGCGGGGAACACGTTCTCGCCGCCGGAGACGATCATGTCGTCGTCGCGGCCGTCGACGAACAGCCGCCCCGCCTCGTCGAAGTGGCCGACGTCGCCCGACGAGAGCAGGCCCTCGATGGCGTCCTTGTTGCCGCCGCCGGTGTAGCCCTCGAACTGCATCTCGTTGCCGACGAAGATGCGGCCGGTCTCCCCCTTTGGCACCTCGTTGCCGTCGTCGTCGTAGAGGCGGACGATCGTGCCGTGCGGCGGGCGTCCGGCCGTGCCGGGGGCGGCGCGCAGGTCCTCCGGCGTGGCGATGCTGGCCCACGCGACCTCGGTCGAGCCATAGAGGTTGTAGACGTTCTCGCCGAACAGGTCCATCCAGCGCTCGGACAGCGCGCCCGGGAGCGCCGAGCCCGAGACCGCGACGACCCGCAGCTTCGAGAGGTCGTACTGCCGCAGGGTCTCCTCCGGCAGCTCGAGGATCCGCTGGATCATCACGGGGACCACGATCAGCGCCGTGCACTCGTGCTGGGCGGTCAGCGACAGCGTGGCCTCGGGGTCGAACTTGCGCTTGAGGACGTGCGTCGAGGACAGGCTCATGCCGAGCGTGAAGTGCACGAAGCCCCAGGAGTGGAACATCGGGGCCGCGATCATCGTCTTCTCGCGCGCCTTCAGCGGGATCATCGCCAGCAGCGCCGCCGCGGGGTCGAGCGACTTGGGCTGCGAGCGCGAGGCCCCCTTGGGCGTGCCGGTCGTCCCCGACGTGAGGATGACCGCCTTGCCGCGCGCGCTCGGCGGCGCGACGGGCGCCGTGTCGCCGCTGGCCGACATCTCCTCGAGCAGCGGGTCCTTCGGCTTTCCCGACTCGGGGTCGTGCCAGGCGATGAAGCGCTTGCGGCGGCGCGAGGCGTCGTGGATGAGCTCCTCGAACTCGTGGTCGTAGATCAGCGCCTTGGGGTTCTCGCGCTTGGCCACGTCGGTGAGCTGGGGACCCGAGAACGCCGTGTTGAGGAAGAGCACGTGGGCGCCGAGCTTCGAGCATGCGACGACCGACTCGAGGAAGCCGCGGTGGTTGCGGCACATGAGCCCTACACCGTCGCCCTCGCCGATGCCGTTGGCGGCGAGTCCGTGGGCGAGCGCGTTGGTGCGCTCGTCGATCTCGCGGAACGTCAGCGTGCCGGCCTCGTCGATGACGGCGACGTCGTCGCCGTAGCGCTGCGCCGAGGCGGTGTAGCCGCCCGCGGGCGTCGGCCCGAAGCGCACGAGCGCGCGGACGGCAGCCAGCACGTGGTCCGGCCGGCCGGGGTGCAGGACCCCCGCGGAGGCGAGCGTGCGGGCCGTGAACAGCTTGGTGTTGACCTGCTTGGCGACGCGACCGATGTCGGGCATTGGCCTCATGCTTTCACGCGGACGGCAGCCTCATACCCGATGGCACGGCTCCTTCGTCGATCAGCCGGCGGATCTCGGCGGCGCGGCGCGGGTTGAGGAAGACGTGGCGCTGGCCGACCGACGGCTTCTCGGCCAGCAGCCCGGCCACCAGCAGGGCCTCCCCCACCTCCTGGGCGAGCGCCCGCTCATTGCCGGCGAAGCCGCGGGCGAGATGGGCGAAGTCGGTGTGATAGCCGCCCCACTTGCCCATGCCGTCGAGCCGCTGGAGGATGCGGCGGGCGATGCGGCGGGCGGTGTCGGGGTCCTGGTGAGGTCGCACGGGCCCGCCGTCGACCTCGAGGACGGCGAGCACGGCCTCCTCGAGCTCCTCGACCGAGCGCGGCTCCTCGGGCCGGCCACCCAGCCGCGCGACCGCCTCGGCGACGCGCAGCGGGTGGTGCGCGCCGATCGGCTCGCGCAGCTCGGGGGTGATGAGCAGCCGGCCGGGCGCGGCGACCGCGCGGGTGCGCAGGCGGTCGATGCCGGCGGCGTGGTCGTCGAAGGCGAGCGGCCCGAGCTCCTGCAGCTCCTCGGGTGCGAGGCTGGCGGGCAGCGCCAGGAGCAGGAAGCCGTCGAGGTCGCCGGCGCGCACGCTGAGGTCGTTCGGCCCCTGGGGCGCGCCCGGCTCGGCGAGGTCGACCAGCGCGGCGATGACCGCGGCCACGAGCAGCCAGGTGCGCTCGTTGGCCGCCTCGGGGTCGGCGCGGAAGGCCGCCTTGGCGGGCGTGGCGGCGAGCAGGCTGTTCTCGCCGGCCGCGATCGCCACCTCGACCGGCGCGCCGTACCCGGACCGCGGCTTCTCCAGCTCCGCGGCGCCGTGCTTGAGGGCGGTCAGCAGGACGTCGCGCAGCCGCGCGGTGGCCGACGCGGGCGCCGCCGCACCGCCTAGCGACTCGAGCTCGGCGAGCAGGTCGATCAAGCCGGTGCGGCCTCGACGCGGGCCATGGGCGGTTACGGTATCGACGTGGCCGACGAGCGCATCCGCGTGCGGGCGCACGGGCGCGTGCAGGGCGTCTTCTTCCGCGACTCCGTGCGGCGCGAGGCGGCGCGGCGCGGTGTGGCGGGCTGGGCGCGGAATTGCGCCGACGGGACGGCCGAGGCGGTGTTCGAGGGGCCGTCCGAGGCAGTCGCCGCCATGGTCGAGTTCGTCCGGCGCGGCCCCGGGCACGCCGAGGTGTCGTCGCTCGAGGAGACGCGCGAGCCGCCCGAAGGGCTTTCAGGGTTCGACGTCCGCTAGGGACGAACTTCGGGCTTGTAGGGAGGCAGGATCGCGGCCCGCGGCGGGCCGAGTGGTCACTTTGTGCCCGTGGAGGGAACAAACCGAGCGTTCGGTGGTCGAGTGCTCGGTTAGTCGGTCTGAGGCCGATTAAGTGAGCACTGGGCCGATCCCCCAGCTCCCCTACCCAGCCGCAGTTGACGTTCGTTCCGTCCAGCGCGGGGCCTAGCCTCCCCCGAGGCCATGGAAGCCGCTGCCACACCCCTGCGCAACCCGCGCGTCTCCGCGCTCATCGGCCGGGTGATCATCGACCACCTGGTGGTCGACGACGCGCTGGCCGCCGAGCTCGTCCGTGCTCGCACCGACGCCGGCGAGGACCCCGCGCGGCTGATCTCCGACGCGATCGAGATCGGCGCCCGGGTGCTGGACCGCGAGCAGGCGGGGGCGGCGGTCGAGGTCCTGAAGCAGGACCTCGAGCACGCGTCGCAGTCCGTGGTGTCCGAGCTCAAGACCCAGCTCGAGCAGGCCTTCGGGCCCGACAGCGGGCACGTGACGCGCGTGCTGCAGCGCCACTTCGGCGCCGAGTCCAGCTCGGCCGTCCAGCACCAGGTCCGCGCCGCGGTGGCGGAGCTGCTCAACGAGTCGCGCGAGAAGCTGTTCAAGCAGTTCTCCTCGGCGGACGAGTCGAACCCGCTCGCCGGCTTCCAGAAGGCCGCCGTCGCGGCCATCCGGCAGTCGTCCGACCAGCAGCACGCGCACCTGCGCGAGATGAACGGGCGGATCGCCGAGCTCCAGCTCGAACTGCAGAAGCTGCAGGCCGAGAAGTCAAAGGCGGCCGAGGTGGCGGCGGAGCACGACCGCTCGACCGCCAAGGGCCGCCCCTACGAGGAGGCGGTCTTCGAGGCGATCAACGCGGTCGCCGCCGCCCAGGGCGACGACTGCGACGCGGTCGGCGACCTGCGCGGCGTCGGCGGTCGGAAGGGCGACGTGGTGGTCGACCTCGACGGCTGCTCGGGCCGCCCCCGCGGGCGGATCGTGTTCGAGGCCAAGAACTCCAAGCGCTCGCGCAACGAGGCGCTCGCCGAGCTCGACGAGGCGATGAACCAGCGGGCCGCCGACTACGCGGTCTGGGTCGTCCCGAGCGAGGACAAGCTGCCCGCGCGCGCGACCGCGCTGCGCGAGGTCAACGGCGACAAGCTGTTCGTGGTCTACGACCCCGAGGAGGGGTCGCGGCTGGCCCTCGAGGTCGCCTACGCGCTGGCCCGCGCCCGCGTGGTCATGGCCAAGGGCGGCGCCGAAGGCCTCGACGCCTCGGCCGTCCGCGCCGAGGTCGAGCGCGCCGTGGTCGCGATGGAGGACGTGCGGCGGATCAAGAGCCAGCTCACCAGCGCCGCCAACCAGATCGAGGACGTGCGCACGATCGTCGAGGGCATGGCCGAGCGCGTCCGCGGCCACCTCGGTCAGATCGACGCGATGGTGGCCGCGGCGGGCGACTGACGCCGGATGTCGCCGCGGCGGGCGACTGACTGCTGTCAGCCGCCCGCCGCGCGCGCAGGCCTCAGCGCGTGAACACCTCCAGCTCGGCGACGTGCACCTCGTTGTCGCGCGGCGCCAGCACCTGCGGGAGGTCGCCGAACACCGGCACCGGCCCGCCGCCCGGCGACCCCTCGCGGCAGTCGCTGCCGCTCGCCGGGTCGGCGTCCTGGTCGCCCTGGAACGCCGTGTTGCCCGTGCACTGGTTGTCGAGCACGACGAGCCGCACCGCGACGGCGTCGACCGCCGGGAACGTGAACTCGCGCATGATGATCTCCGGCGCGACCGGCCGCGGGGTGAACCCGGGGAACGCGTCCGCCGGGCTCGTGTAGTGCGGCCGGAAGTTCGTGCCGTCCTCCGACACGTCGAGCCGGAACTGCCGCAGCGCCGTGAACCGGTTCTGGCCGACCTCGAGCAGCGCGCTGACCTGCGCGCGCCGGATCGTCTGCCGCGAGCCCTGGAGGTCGACGGTCACCTGCGAGCCGCGCACGTCGGGCTGGGCGCCCGTGCGGTCCCAGCTCGTCGACTCGGTCTCGTCGATCAGCGCGCCGTGCTGCACGCCGTCACCTGCGGCGGTCGCGCCCTTTGCGGCCGAGCCGCGGTTCGTCCGCATCGGCACGGACAACGTCAGGTTCTGCCCGGCGTTCAACGTCCGCCGCACCCGCACGTGCCCGTAGCCCTTGGCCTGGACGACGAACTCGTACGTGCCCGGCGCGAAGGCCGCGACGTCGTCGAGGTTGGCGCCCGCGGTCGCGGGGTCGGTGTCGGCGATCGGCGACGTGCGCGCCTCGTAGTGGCCGACGTAGAAGCGCGCGGAGACCGGCGCCCCGCCCTCGTCGGCCGCCGTCGCCCGGAACGTCACCTGCGCCGGGGTGTGCCGCGGCGACGCGAAGTCCGGCGTCGGGTCGGTGTCGGTGTCCGCCGTCGTGTTGGAGCTCACCGCGCCGGCGCCGAAGCCGCGGCGGGCGAACGCCAGCCACAGCTCGTCCTGGTTGGCGCCGCCGAACCGCATGCGGTCGGCGGCGAGGTAGGCGTCGCGCGCGTCGAGCATCGACGCGTCGGGCGGCATCAGCACATAGGCGTCGAACATGATCTGGGCCCAGCGCCGGTTGCCCGGGCAGCGGTCGGCCGGCAGGCGGCCCTCCGCGCAGTCACGCTGGAGCTGCGGGGTCCCGGCGCCGTACTTCGCCACCAGCGCGCTGCGGATGTCGAAGTTCGTGGCGCTCCAGATCTCGCCGTCGGCGTGTACCTGCGGGCCCGTGATGTCATAGCCCATGTTCGAGAAGTTGAGCGGGTTGGCCAGCGGCCCGCCGCTCTTGACCAGCGACACGCTCGGCGCCGGGAAGGCGCCGGTCCGCGGGAAGTTCATCCCGTAGTTGCGGATCGCCCGGTCCGGGTTGCCGGTCACGTAGGCGCCGACGGCGAACGGGTTCTCGCCGGACACCGGCACGTAGCCGTACTCGTTGAGGATCTCGGTCCCCATCAGGTCGCCGTTGCTCTCGCCCATGGCGCCGGTGTGGTGGCCGGAGCGGCGACCGCCCTTGCCGATCATCCGGTTCTCGACCATGTGGCCGTACTCGTGGCCGATGACCGCCATGTCGTAGTCGCCGTCCACGCACGGGCCGTAGAACGCGCCCGCGATCGGCTGCCACAGGTACATGTTGGTGATCGACGGCACGCCGTCGGGGTTCGAGATCATGTTCGCGTTGTCGCGGCCCAGGTAGCTCGGGAAGCCGCCGGTGACGGCGCCGGCCTGCGCGTCGCCGAGCACCGGGTCGCCCTCGGCGGTGCCGCCGGTGCCGAAGTTGAACTGCTGCGCGTTCCAGCGCCGCTCGGTGAAGCCGAGGTGGTACGTCCAGTCGTGCATCCGGTTGTGCATCGCGAACAGGTTCGTGACCGCCGCGTCGATGTCGTTCCCGCCCGGCGTGAAGTTCGACGGCGAGCAGCGCGAGGTGAACCACGCGTTCGTCCACGGGAAGTCGTACGTGCGCCGCGGGCTCACGGGCCGCTGGGCGCCGCCCGGTGTGAGCGGGCTGCCCCACGCCTCCGCGCTCGACGCGTTGTTGCCGGTCGTGGTGAACGTCGGCCGGCCGGTGCGCGGGTCTGCGTCCCACGGGACGCGAGAGGCGAGATTGCCGACCTCCTCGTCGCAGCCCTGGACCGACTCCCAGCACCACAGCTGCCGGATGTCGCCGCCCCCGCCGCCGACCTGCGGATAGGCCTCGAAGACCCTCCACACCGGCGGATAGGGCGCGGCCGCGTCGCCGCCGGCGGCGCCGTTGAAGACGATCGAGCCCGAGTACGTCGCGGGCTCGCTCCAGCCCGCGCCGTCGGCGAAGTCGCAGATCTTGACCGCGTACGTGCCGGTCCCGGCGTCCGCGGGGTCGTAGAGCACGACCTCGGGGCTCGTGAGCGTGTCGTTGCTCGCCACCACGGCGCCGTCGCGCAGCAGGTCGACGACGACGTCGTTGGCCGCGAAATCGGCGCTGGCGGTGACGGCGATCGACTCGGCGCGCTCGCCGTCGGCGACCGTCCACGGCCCTTCGGTGGCGCAGGCGGCGTCGGTCGTCTCGAGCGTCCCCTGGAAGGTCTCGGCCGCCGGGTGCGACTGGTGGACGTTGTCCTGGCGGACGAGCACGGCGCCGGTCTCGGCGTCGACGAAGTGCGTGTACGAGGTCGCCACGCCGCCGCTCACGTCGGTGACGAGCGTCTCGTACGCGCGCCGGGCGCCACCCGTCGCGGTGGGCACGGCCACCTCACGCGCGCGCTGGAGCTGCGCGAACCCGGGCGCCCGGAACGTCGTCCAGCCCGCCTCCTCGCTCGGCGCGCCGAGCTGGGCCAGCGACACGCCGCGGCCGACGTCGCCCGCCGCCCGCGCCCACGCCTCGCGCGGCGACAGCCGCCGCGCTCCGGTGAGCGTGTCGTCCTGCGTGGCGCTCGACGACGCGTAGACGAGCTCCCAGCCGGTGCCGGCCGAGCCCGTCAGGCCGAGCGTGACGGTGCCGTCGATACCGGCGGGCAGCCCGCCGAAGGTCTGCCGCAGCACGACCGCGTGGCTCCGCGTGCCCGCGAGGCGCTCGGCGTGCTCCACCTCGAGGTCCTCGCCGAGCGCAGTGGCGTACCGGCCGACCAGCCTGCGGGCCGCCTGCTGGGCGTTCGCCGCCTCCACCCGCACCCCGGCCGGCGCGCGCCACGATTGCGCCGTGCCGAAGTCGTTCCACCTGACTGCGCCGCCTAACGACCTGGCGGCCGGAGCCTCGGCTCCCTTCCGGTTGTCGACGTCCTTCAGCTCACCCGCCGACGCCGGCGACGCCGCGATACCGGCGCACACGGCGATCGCGGCCGCGCACGTGCGCGCACTCCGCCAATGCTGCATGTCCCCGCTCCCATCACAAGCATGGAGCCGCTCCCGACGGCCCTCGTTGCCGCGTGGCTACCCGGTTTCCGGAGCGGTAAGCCGGAAGTTCGTCAGCCGACTTCGGCGGGCTCGTCGCGGCCCTGGAGCCGCTCGCGGCCGCGCTGGACGGCGGCGATGAACTTCGAGAGGTTGACCTCGAGGGTGTTGAGGATCTCGTCCGCGTAGTCCTCGGCGCCGAGCCGGATCTCGCGCTCGCGGGCGCGCGCCTCGCCGATGATGTCCTCGGCCTGACGCTCGGCCTCGCGCGTGACCTCCTGCTGGGAGACGAGCTGCGTCTGGCGCTCGCGGGCCTCCTTGACGATCCGCTCCGCCTCGCGCTTGGCCTCGGCCAGCATCTCCTGGCGCTCCTTGACGATCCAGCGCGCCTGCTTGATCTCCTCGGGGATCGTCGCGCGCATCTGGTCGAGGATGTCGTAGATCTCCTCCTTGTCCACGCGCACCTGGTCCGTCAGCGGGACCTGCTTGGCGTTGTGGACGAGGTCGTCCAGCTTGTCGATGAGTACCAGGACGTCCATGGCGCTCCCTGTTTCGTCAGCGCGCCAGCGCTTCCTTCAATCGCCGTGCAACCGGCTCTGGGACAAGATCGGAGACGTCGCCACCGAACGTGGCGATCTCCTTGACTCCGCTCGAGGAGAGGAAACTGTACTGCGGCGACGCCATGAGGTAGATCGACTCGATGTCGGAGGCCAGCTGGCGGTTGAGCTGGTTCATCTCCAGCTCGTACTCGAAATCGGAGATCGCGCGCAGGCCCTTGACGATCGCCTTGGCCCCTCGCTGGCGCGCGAACTCGACGATCAGGTTGGAGAACGGCTCCACCCGGACGTTGCCGAGATGGGCGGTCGCCTCCTCGATGAACCCGATCCGGTCCTCGGCGCTGAACAGCGACTTGCTCTTGCGCACGGAGGCGTTGACGACCGCCACGATCAGCTCGTCGAACATCAGCGAGGCGCGCGTGATGACGTCGACGTGCCCGTGGGTGATCGGGTCGTAGGAGCCGGGGCAGACGGCGATTCTGGGGTCAGGGGCCATGGATGCGGATCAGTGTGTCGCCGTACCGGCGCTCGTCGAGGATAGGAAGGCCGAGCTCGAGCGGGGCGCGGCGATCGCTCTCGGCGACCACCGCCGCGCCGGGAGCCAGCACGGCCGGCAGCGCCGTCGTCAGCTCGCCTCCCAGGCGCCCCGCCAGCCGGTATGGCGGGTCGAGGAAGACGAGATCGTATTGACGCGCGGCGGCCGATGCGCCGCCGAGGAAGCGCCGGGCGTCGGCCCGCCGCACCTCGGCCTCGGCGCCGAGCGCCTCCAGGTTCGCCCTCAGCGCCCGGATCGCGGCCGGCGCGCTGTCCACGAACGTCGCCTCGGCGGCGCCGCGCGAGAGCGCTTCGATGCCGAGCGCGCCGGAGCCGGCGAAGAGGTCGAGCACGCGGGCGTCGCGCACGCGATCGGCCAGCACGGAGAACAGCGCCTCGCGGACGCGGTCCGACGTCGGGCGAGTGGCGTCCCCGGGCGGCGTCTGGAGCCGGCGGCCGCCGTATCTCCCGGCGATCACGCGCATACTGCTCGTCTCGTGTCGACGATCCTGGTCACCGGCGCCACCGACGGGCTCGGCCGTGCGCTGGCCGACGAGCTCGACGTGCGGGGCCACGACGTGGTGGTGCACGGGCGGAGCCGCGAGCGCGCCGAGGCCGTCGCGGCCGAGATCGGCGGGGCGCAGGTCGAGGTGGCCGACTTCGCGCGGCTGGACGACGTGCGGGCGCTCGCGGAGCGGGCGAGGGGGATCGACGTGCTGGTCAACAACGCGGGCATCATCGCCGCCGAGCGCCGGCTGAGCGAGGACGGCATCGAGCTGACGTTCCAGGTCAACCACCTGGCCGGCTTCCTGCTCACGCTGCTGATGCTCCCGCCGCGCATCGTCAACGTCGCCTCGATCGGCCAGCGGGCGCCGGACTTCGACGACCTCATGCTCGAGCGCGGCTACGAGGGCTACGACGCGTACGCGAAGAGCAAGCTCGCGCAGATCATGTTCACCTTCGAGCTCGCCGAGCGGCGGCCGGACCTCGTCGTGAACGCGCTCCACCCCGCCACGCTCATGGACACCAAGATGGTGCGCGAGGCGTTCGGCCGCTCGCGCAGCACGGTGGCCGAGGGCGTGGAGGCGACCGCGGCGCTGGTGGAGCGCGACGACGTCACCGGCCGCTACTTCGACCGGCTGCGCGAGGCGCGCGCGGACCCGGTCGCCTACGACCCGGAGGCGCGCCGGCGGCTGTGGGACGTCTCGGCGGAGCTCACGTCAGCTCCACCCCTCGCTCGCTGAGCCAGGCGACGACCGGCTCCGGCGGCTTGCCGTCGAACTCCGCGCGCGCGGCGAGGCGCAGCAGGTCCTCCTCGTCGTCGTCGATCTCGTCGGGCCGGTGGGCGAGGTAGAGCACGATCGCCTGCGCCATCACGACGGGCGGGTCCTCGTCGGCGCCCCAGGCGAGCCGCTCCTCCAGCGTGTCGAGCACGCCGCGCACGGGCTCGTCGGCGTCGCCGAAGCGCGTCGCCAGCTCGACGACGGCCGGGTCCCTGCCCTGCGGATCGACGATCGCGGTGGCTTCGCGGACGAGATCGGAGACGGTGATCAGGGTACGGTCGGTCGGCATCTGCCGGGTCTACCCGGAGACCCGGCGAGCAAGCCCCGGATAGACGACCACGAACCCGTCCTCGTCGACCTCGAGCTCGGCCGTGAACCCGTCGCCGTCGCTGAACCGCACGCGGCCCGGCGCGAGGTGCTCGTAGCGCTGCTGCGAGCGGTGGACCTTGAGGTCGGGCAGCGATACCCAGGCCATCGCGAAGTCGACCGCGCCGGGCTCCTGGTGGAGCCGGTGGCGGCGGACCGGCATCGTGTTCGTCAGCGGCGAGAACGCGAGGTCGCAGTCGAGCACGCCCTCGAGCTCGGCGGCGTTCGCCACCCCCGCCCACGTCCCCTTGCCGTCGTGGCGCAGCTCGAGCGAGCCGACGCCGCCGACCTCCACGCGCAGGCGGCGCGTGACGAACTCGCGCCGCGCCTCCAGCTCGTAGGCGGCGCGGTACGGCTTGGGCGTGGACCCGAGCTGCGCGCCGGTCGCGGTCAGGCCGTCGTCGGTCAGCACGACCTCGCAGACCTCGGCCCGCCACTCGGGCGTGCCGTTCCAGGCGACCCTCACGGCTGCATCATGCCGGGATCGGCTCGAGGGCGTCGGGACCGAAGGCGGCCACCAGGGCCTCGGCGATCAGCGCGTGCTCGGGCTGCTCGAGCTCGGGGTCGTCGTCGAGGATCTGGCGGGCCCGCATGCGCGCGCGCTCGAGCAGCTCGACGTCCTCGGGCAGCCGCGCGAAGCGGAACGCCTGCAGGCCGGACTGGCGCGTGCCGAGCATCTCCCCCTCGCCGCGCAGCTCGAGGTCGATCTCGGCGAGCTCGAAGCCGTCGCGGTGCTTGGCGAGCGCCCGCAGGCGCGGCGACTCCTTCGGCCCGAAGAGCAGGCACAACGACTCGTGCGGGCCGCGGCCGATGCGCCCGCGCAGCTGGTGGAGCTGGCTGATGCCGTAGCGCTCGGAGTCCTCGACGAGCATCACCGAGGCGTTGGGGACGTCGATGCCGACCTCGATCACCGTCGTGGCGACGAGCACGTCGGCGTTGCGGTCGGCGAAGGCGGCCATCGCCTCCTGCTTCTCGCGCGGCCGCATCTGGCCGTGCAGGAGCACGACCTCGTAGTCCTTGAGCTCACCGGCCTTCAGCCGCTCGTACTCGGCGGTGGCGGCGCGCGCCTGCAGCGCCTCGGACTCCTCGACCAGAGGGCACACGACGAACGCCTGGCGGCCGGCGTCCAGCTCCTCGCGGATGCGCTCGTAGGCCCGCGAGCGCTCGGCCTCGGTGGCGCAGACGTGGGTGTGGATCGGGCGGCGGCCGGCCGGGAGCTCCCTGAGGACGGTGACGTCGAGGTCGCCGTAGGCGGTGAGCGCGAGCGTGCGCGGGATCGGCGTGGCGGTCATGTGCAGCACGTGCGGCGCGAGGCCCTCCGGCGCCTTGCGGTCGAGCGCGCGGCGCTGGTTGACGCCGAAGCGGTGCTGCTCGTCGACCACCGCGACGGCCAGCCGGTCGAACTCGACGTCCTCCTCGATCAGCGCGTGGGTGCCGACCAGCAGCTTGAGCTCGCCGCTGGCCAGCTTGCCGAGGATGTCGTTGCGGCGGGACGCCGGCGTGCTGCCCGTGAGCAGGGCGGCCTGGACGAGCTCGCCCGGCATCAGCGCCTGCAGCGTGGCGAAGTGCTGCTCGGCGAGCGTCTCGGTCGGCGCCATCAGGGCTGCCTGGGCGCCGGACTCGACGGCGCGCAGCATCGCGTAGACGGCGACGACGGTCTTGCCGGAGCCGACCTCGCCCATCAGCAGGCGCTGCAGCGGCCGGTCGCGCGTGATCTCCTCGTCGATCACCGCCATCGACTTGCGCTGGTCGGAGGTCGGCTCGAACGGCAGCGAGTCCTTCAGCCAGCGGGCGGTCAGCTCGCCGGGCGGGTCGAGCGGAGTGGCCCTCGAGCCCTCGCGGCGGCGCGCCCGCCGCTTGAGCAGGGCGATCTGGAGCAGCAGCAGCTCGTCGTAGGCGAGCCGGCGGCGGCCACCCTCGTGGTCGCCGAAGTGGGCGGCGTCGAGCGCCGCCGGCCGGTCGGGCAGCCCGTCGCGCGCCCGCAGGCGGGCGGGCAGCGGCTCGAGCGCGTCCTTGGCGACGGCGCGGTGCTCGCGGACGAGGGCGAGGATCTGCGTCGAGGACAGCCCGTCGGTCGCCGGATAGGTGGCGACCTCGCCGGCCTGCGAGGCCCCGACCGCCTCGCCGGTCGGCGCGTGGAACTGCACGCGGAAGCGGTTGCGCGCCTCGTACTTGCCCTGCAGCAGCAGCCGCGTCCCGGGGCGGTACTTCCGCTCGAGCCACGGCTGGTTGAAGAACGTCGCCTTCATCGTGCCGGTCTCGTCGGCGACGACGGCCTCCACGAGCGGACGCATGCCCCGTCTCCGGACGGGCCGACTCGCGATCGAGCGCACCTCGACGATGACCGTCGCGGTCTCGCCGGGGGCGAGCTCGATCAGCGTCCGCGCATCCTGCCGGTCGCGCGGCAGGTGCTCGAGCAGGTCCCCGACGGTCGTCAGGCCCAGGCGCTCGGCCGCGGCGGCCGCCTTGGGGGGCTTCACCGCCAGCGGGCTCGCCAGGCGTGACGGTCGCGGGTAGTGCGGGCCGGCGGCGCGCAGGTCGTCAGCGGAGAGCTCGTCGTTGGTGGCGAACGCCGTCGGCACGCCGTGCATTGTGGCCGCCGGGCGGGACGAACTTCGGGCTTGTAGGGAGGCGGGATCGATACCCGCGCGGGACGGTTGGCGCTTTGACGTCGCATATCGACGTCAAGGCGCCGAGGGCCACCGGCGCGGCCGATTCCCCAGCCGCCCTACCCAGCCGCAGTTGACGTTCGTCGGAGCCCTACTCGGCCGCGATCAGCCACCAGTACGCCGGCTGATCCCCGCGCGAGTACTCCACGTCGACCCCGCCGGGCACCAGCTGCGCGACCCCGCCGGAGTCGAGCGGCGCGCCGTCGCCCTCGATCAGCGTGAGCAGCTCGGCCTCGCGGCCCAGCTCCCCCAGAACCGCCTCGAGGGTCTCCTCCGGCTCGCCCCACGCCACCAGCTGCTCGTCGACGAACCCGACGGCGTCGCCGCGGCGGAAGCGGCCCTCGGCGTCGTCGCGCGCGGCGTGGGTGACGGCGCCGGTCCGGACGTGCTCCAGGGCCTCGCCGATGGCGGCGGCGTTCTCCTCCGCCCCCCGCGACGGATCCAGGGCGACCGCGGCGGCCAACCCCGCCTGCATCGATCGCGAGGGCACGACGACGACCGTCTTCTCCGCCAGCTCGGCGGCTCGCTCGGCGGCCATGATCACGTTCGGCGAGTTCGGCAGGACGACGACCTCCTCGGCCGGGACGTCGTGGATGCCGGCCAGCAGCTCGTAGGTCGACGGGTTCAGGGTGCTGCCGCCGTCGAGAGCCACGGCGCCGAGGCTCTCGAACAGCTCGCCCATGCCGGAGCCCGCGACCACGGCGAGCACGCCGCACACCTGGACGGCCTCGGCCAGGCGCGAGGTGCGCGCCTGCACCTGCTCGGTCATGTCCGCCACGTCGAGGTGCGAGACCTCGCCGATCTCCTCCAACAGCGCGGTCGCGCGGCCGGGCTCGTCGGTGTGCAGGTGCACCTTCAGCGTGTGGCTGTCGCCGACCACGAGCACCGAGTCGCCGAGCCGCTCCAGCGCCTCGTTCCAGGCGTCCGGCTCCAGCCCCTCGCCGGTGACCGCGAAGTTCGTGCAGTAGCGGTAGGTCGTCGATTCGTGCTGCGGGTGGGTGATGCGGGCCGGCGTGTGGTGGGCGAGCGTGGGCGCCTCGGTGCCGCGCAGGGCCGCGATCACGCCGGCGAACATCACGGTCAGCCCGTAGCCGCCGGCGTCGACCACGCCGGCCTCGCGCAGGATCGGCAGCAGGTCCGGCCCGCGGGCGACCGACAGCTCGCCGGACCGCAGGGCGGCCTCCAGCACGGTGGCGATGACGGCGTTCTGCTGGTCGTCGTCGACGGTGTGGTGGAGGCGCGGCTCGTCCAGGTGCGCGACCTCGGACGACAGCCGGGCGGCCATCTCGCGGACCACCGTGAGGATCGTGCCCTCCGCCGGGTCGCGCACCGAGCCGTACGCGCGCTCCGCGGCCCGCGCCATGGCGGCGGCGACGAGCACCGGGTCGATCAGCTCGCCGGGCCGGGAGATCAGCTCCTCGGCGGCGCCGCGCAGCAGCTGCGAGAGGATGACGCCGGAGTTGCCGCGGGCGCCCAGCAGGGCGGCACGGGCGACGGATTCGACGATCGCGTCGCGCCCGATGTCGTCGATGTCACCCTGCGCTGACAGGCGGTCGAGCTCCTCGAGCACCGCGCGCAGCGTGAGGGCCATGTTGTCGCCCGTGTCGCCGTCGGCGACGGGGAACACGTTGAGGTCGTTGACCTCGCGGCGGCGTGTCTCGAACTCGGCGAGCGCGCCCTCGACGACGGCGCGGAAGCGGATGAGACTTGGATCGGCCACGAGTCGCGTGGCCGGGTCTAGGCCTTGGTGACCTTCCCGGCCTTCAGGCAGCGCGTGCAGACGTACACGCGCATCGGAGCCCCGCGCTCGGTGATGCGGACCTTCTGGAGGTTCGCGTCGAACCGCCGCTTGGTGGCGACCATGGAGTGCGACCGACTCTGCCCAAAAGCCGGACGCTTGCCGCAGGAATGACAGACACGAGCCATCGAGGCGGGAAGCATAGCGGCCGGACCGGTTGGGTACGGTCTTTGGGTGCCGCCTACCAGCACGGCCCGCATCTCCCTGCCCGAGCGATATCGCATCGTGCGACATATCGCGAACGGAGGGATGGCGGGAGTCTGGGAGGCCCACGACGAGCTGCTGGGGCGCTCCGTGGCCGTCAAGGTGCTGGCCTCCCACCTGTCCGAGGACGACCGCGCCCGCAAGCGCTTCGAGCGTGAGGCGCGGGCGGCGGCGGGCCTCTCCTCGCATCCCCACGTGGTGACGATCTACGACGTCGCCGAGCACGGCGGTCGTGCCTTCATGGTGATGGAGCTGATGCGCGGCGGGACGGTCTCCGACCGCCTCAAGGCCGGCCGCGCGATCGCCGACGAGACCGCGCTGCGCTGGCTGCGCGAGGCCGCGGGGGCGCTCGACGCCGCCCACGACGAGGGCGTCGTCCACCGCGACATCAAGCCCGGCAACCTCCTGCTCGACGACCGCGACCGGCTGGCGATCGCCGACTTCGGCATCGCCCGCCTGGCGATGGAGGACCAGCTGACGGCGACCGGGCAGGTGCTCGGGACGGCCTCGTACATCTCGCCCGAGCAGGCTGTCGGCGAGCCGGCGACGGCGGCGTCCGACCGCTACGCGCTCGCCGTGGTGGCGTTCGAGCTGCTGACCGGCTCGCGCCCGTTCCAGGCGGAGCACTTCGCCGCCCAGGCCCGCGCCCACGTCGAGGATCGGCCGCCGCTCGCGACCGAGCGCGACTCGTCGCTGCCCAAGGGCGTCGACGGGGTGCTCGACCGCGGGCTGGCCAAGGACCCGTCCGAGCGCTGGGGGAGCGCCGCCGAGATGGTCGAGGCGCTCGACCGCGCGATGAGCGCCTCGAAGCCGGCGGCGACCGAGCCGACCCGCCCGCTCGCCGCCGTCGCCCCACCGCCCGGGCGCGACGCCGCGCCCCGGCGCGAAGGCAGCGGCGCGCTCCCGTGGCTGCTCGCCGGCCTCGCCGCGCTGATCGTCCTCGCCGTGGCCGGCGCGCTGCTGCTGTCCGGCGGCGAGGACCCCGAGTCGACCCGCTCCGAGGGGACCCCGACGCCGACCGCGACCCCGGACCGCACCGCGACCCCGGACCGCACCCCCGAGGCGACGCCCGAGCGCACGCCGGAGCCCACCGCCGAGGCCACTCCGGAGCCGACCGCCGAGCCATCCGGCGAGCCCGACCTGGCCCGCGCCGCCGACCTCCAGGTCCAGGGCTACAACGCCCGCCGGGCCGGCGACTACGAGCAGGCGCTGGCGCTCTCCCAGCAGGCCCTCGAGGCGTGCGGCGACGCGCACGAGCTCAACCCCTGCGGCTACGCGCTGTTCGAGGTCGGCGCGGCGCTCAACGCGCTCGGCAGGCCGGACGAGGCGATCCCGTACCTCGAGCAGCGGCTCGAGCAGTACGGCGACAACGACGCCGGCGAGGTCGAGCGGGAGCTCGAGGCGGCCAGAGCGGCCAGCACGGGCGCGGGCAACGGCAACGGCAAGGCCAAGGGCAAGAGCAAGAACAAGGACTAGGCGGGGACCTCGGCCAGGCGCGGGGCGGCGCGCCGCGCCGGCAGCTGCAGCATCACCACCGCCGCCAGCACGAGCGCGCCGCCCGCGAGCTGCGGCGCCGTCAGCCGCTCGCCGAGGATGAGGAACGCGAGCACGACGGTCACCGGGGGCTCGAAGGTGGACAGGATCGCCGCCTCCGAGGGGCCGACGCGGCGCAGGCCGGCGAAGAACGCCGAGACCGCGACGACGGTGCTGATCAGCGCGATCAGCACGAGCCACAGCCAGGCCTCGCCCGCCAGCGCGAGATCGAGCGAGCCCGTGGCCAGCCCGCCGACCGCGAAGCTGGCCGACGCGCCCGTCAGGACCAGGAACGCGAGGGCGAACGGGTCGACCTCCCCGATCACGTTGTCGGAGACGAGGATGTAGGTCGTGTAGGTGAGCGAGGCGCCGAGCGCCAGCAGCGCGCCGACGACCTCGAAGCCGCCGCTGCCGCCGGCCAGCAGGACGAGCACGAGGCCGGACGAGGCGACCGACAGCGCCACGCCCGCCCGCAGCGAGGCCTGAGCGCGGCCGAGCGCGATCGCGGCGACGGTGACGAAGGCCGGGTACGTGTAGAGGATCAGCGCCACCATCGAGACGTCCAGCCGGTCGATGGCCGCGAAGAAGAGAGCCGACTGCAGGCTGTAGCCGAACGCGCCGAGCCCCAGCCCGGTCACAACCGCGCGGCGCGGCATGCGCCGCAGCGCGCCCAAGCGGCCGCCCACTCGCAGCACCAGGGCGAAGACCAGGCCGGCCAGCAGGAAGCGCACGAGCAGCGTCGTCGCGGTGTTCGCGCCGGCCTCCGATGCGAGCTTGCCGAAGATGCCGAGCGTGCCGAACGCCGCAGCCGACAGGAGGCAGAGGAGGGCACCGCGCATGCCGCCATGGTGGCCGCCCAACCCATCGAGAGCAACGCATATCTTCGCCGCTTAACGTGCGATGATCTCGAACAATGCTCGACCTCCGCCGCCTGCGTCTGCTGCACGAGCTGCACCGCCGCGGGACGGTCGGCGCCGTCGCCGAGGCGCTCTCCTACAGCCCCTCGACGGTCTCGCAGCAGCTGCGGGTGCTCGAGCGCGAGGCCGGGACCGCGCTGTTCGAGCCCGCCGGCCGGCGCGTGCGGCTGACCGACGCGGCGCTCGTGCTCGTGGGCCACGCCGAGCAGCTGCTGGCCGGTGTCGAGCGCGCCGAGGCCGACCTGGCGTCGGCCGCGGCCGGCGCGGTGGCGGGCGTCGTGCGCGTCGGCTCCTTCCAGACCGCCAGCCTGCACCTGCTCCTGCCCGCCATGGAGGCGCTGCGCCCGACGCACCCTGGCGTCGAGGTCCGGCTCGTCGAGTCCGAGACCGAGCCGGCGCTGGAGTCGCTCCCCTCGCACGGGCTGGACCTCGTGCTGGGCGACGAGTGGAGCGGGGCGCCGCGCGCCCGCCGCCCCGGGATCGACCGCCAGGATCTGTTCGTCGAGCCGGTCCGGATCGCGCTGCCGGAAGGCCACCCCGCCGCGGCCGGCGACGCCGTCGAGCTGCCGCAGCTGGCCGAGGCGGCCTGGGCCACCGGCTACGCGGGCGGCGGCATGGAGGAGCTGGTGCAGCGCGTGTGCGCGGCGGCCGGCGGCTTCGAGCCGATCGTCCGCCACCAGACGAACGAGCTCTCGATGCTGCTCGCGCTCGTGGCCGGCGGGCACGCCGTGACCCTGCTGCCGGAGATCGCCTTCGCCGGCGGCCACGAGGGCGTCGCGATGCGCCCGCTGGCCGGCGTCGCCGTCGACCGCACGGTCTTCACGGCGACGCGCACCGGCGCCGACCGCCGGCCGGCACTGGCCGCCGTCCGGGACGCCGTCCGGGACGCCGTCCGTGCTACCGCGGGCTCGCGCGCCAGCCGATCCGGCCCGTCCGGCAGGTCGCCACGAAGCGCCCGTTCCGGGTGATCCGCGCGCGGACGCGGAAGCTGCCGGTCCAGCGGCCCGACCGGCGCAGGCCGCCCTCGACCCGCGTCTGCGCCCGCGCCCGCTCGCCGTCCGGCAGCTTGAAGCGGAACGTGCCGCCGTCGGCGAACGCCGTCGTGGTCGAGGTGTTCAGCGGCGGCAGGAACTTCACGCCCGAGCTGAGCGCCTTGCCGTCGCTGCAGCGCGCCCGGTAGCGGATCCGGACCTTGCTGACCAGGCCGTCGGTGCCGGTCACGACGAGCGCCAGGCGCCCCTGGCGGGTCTCGCCGCGCCAGCGCGCGGCGTCGGCGACGGTGGGGACGAGCAGCGCCGCCACCGCGGTCGAGCACACGACCGCGGCGAAGCGCGAGACGGTGAGCGATCGCATGGCCGCGTTCTGACCGCTTTCGCGCCCGTTGAAACGCTCAGGCGCGCAGCTCGGCGCGCATCGCCGCCAGCGCCATGACCGCTTCGGCGGCATGCTCGCCCTGATCGCGTTTGCCGCCGCCCGTGCGGGCGAGCGCCTGGTCCATGTTGTCGACGGTGAGGACGCCGAACGCGCACGGCACGCCGGTGCGCAGCTGGACGTCCTGGATGCCGCGCGCGGCCTCCGCGCAGACGTAGCCGTAGTGGTCGGTCTCGCCGCGGATCACCGCGCCGAGGCAGGCCACGCCGGCGTAGCGACCGCTGTCGGCGAGGTAGCGGGCGGCGAGCGGGAGCTCGAAGGCGCCGGGGACCTCGTAGACGTCGGCGGGCTCGTGCCCGGCGGCCGTGAAGGCGCGCTGCGCGCCGGCCACCAGGCGCTCGGCGAGATCGGCGTAGAAGTGGCCGACCGCGATCGCGAAGCTCATCCGCGCCCCGCCTCGCGGTCGTGCGCGTGCTCCTCGTGGACCATCTCCTCGTCGAGCGGCAGGCCCTGGTGGTGCAGGGAGTGGCCCAGGCGGTCGCGCTTGGCGCGCAGGTAGGCCTCGTTGTGCGGGTTGGCGGCGTGCACGATCGGGATCTGGTCGGTCACCGAGAGGCCGTAGCCCTCGAGGCCGCGGATCTTCTTCGGGTTGTTGGTGAGGATGCGGATCGAGCTGAGGCCGAGGTCGGACAGGATCTGCGCGCCGATGCCGTAGTCGCGCAGGTCGACCGGCAGCCCGAGCTCGAGGTTCGCGTCGACGGTGTCGAGCCCCGTGTCCTGCAGGTTGTAGGCCTTGAGCTTGTTGAGCAGGCCGATCCCGCGACCTTCCTGCGCGAGGTACAGCAGCACGCCGCGGCCCTCGGTCTCGATCATGGCCAGCGCCGACTCGAGCTGCTCGCCGCAGTCGCAGCGCAGGGAGTGGAAGACGTCGCCCGTCAGGCACTCCGAGTGCACGCGCACGAGCACGTCCTGCTCGCCGTCGACCTCGCCCTTGACCATCGCGACGTGGTGCTTGTCGTCGACCAGCGAGCGGTAGCCGACGACGTCGAACTCGCCGAAGCCGGTCGGCAGCCGTGTCTTGACCACGCGCTCGACCAGCTTGTCGTGGCGGCGCCGGTAGGCGATCAGGTCGGCGACCGTGATCATCTTCAGGCCGTGGAGCTCGCAGTAGCGCTCCAGGTCGGGCACGCGCGCCATCGTGCCGTCGTCGTTCATGACCTCGCAGATCACGCCGGACGGGTTGAGGCCGGCGAGCCGTGCGAGGTCGACGGCCGCCTCGGTCTGGCCGGTGCGCTCGAGCACGCCGCCGGGCTTGGACTTGAGCGGGAACACGTGGCCGGGCTGGACGAGGTCGCGCGGCGCCGACTGCGGGTCGATCGCCACCTGGATCGTGCGGGCGCGGTCGGCAGCCGAGATGCCCGTCGTGACGCCGTCGCGCGCCTCGACCGACACGGTGAACGCGGTCTCGAACGGCGACTCGTTCTTGGCCGCCATCAGGTCGAGCCCGAGCTCGTCGCAGCGCTGGGGCGTGAGCGCGAGGCAGATCAGGCCACGCCCCTCCTTGGCCATGAAGTTGATCGCCTCCGGCGTGGCGAACTGGGCGGCCAGCGTCAGGTCGCCCTCGTTCTCGCGGTCCTCGTCGTCGCAGACGACGACCATGCGGCCGGCGCGGACCTCCTCGATCGCCGCGTCGATAGACGCGAACGCGCCCTTGCCAGAGGTCACGCGCCCTCCGCCGTCGCCGTTCTCGGGGGGTCCACGGGGGGCGGAGCCCCCCGGGTGAAATGTTCGATGTACTTGGCGAGCACGTCCACCTCCAGGTTGACGGACGTCCCGGCCGTCGCCTGACCGAGGATCGTCCGCTCGAGCGTCTCGGGGATCAGCGAGACCTGGAACCAGTCGTCGCCGAGGCCGGAGACCGTCAGCGACACGCCGTCGACGGCGATCGAGCCCTTCTCGATCACGTAGCGCACGATCTCGGGCGGCGCCCCGATCGTGACGACGTTCGAGAACCCCTCCTCGCGCACGTCCCGCACCGTGCCCAGGCCGTCGACGTGGCCCTGCACGAAGTGGCCGCCGAGTCGGTCGTCGGCGCGCAGGGGCAGCTCGAGGTTGACCCTCGAGCCCTCCTCCAGCGCTCCCAGAGAGGAGCGGCGCAGCGTCTCGTTCATCACGTCGGCGGTGAACGCGCCGTCGGGCAGCGAGGTGGCGGTGAGGCAGACGCCGTTGACGGCGATCGAGTCGCCCTCGCCCAGCTGCAGGGTGGTCTGCACGGTGAGCCGCACGCCGTCGTCGGAGGCGTCGAGGCTCGTGACCGTGCCGAGGTCCGCGACCAGCCCGGTGAACACCGTCACCACTCCTTCATGCGCGCCGAGATCAGCACGTCGTCGGCGACCCGCTCGCACTCGAGCGTGAGCGCGCGCGTGGCCTCGGCGATCCGCTCGACGCCCTCGCCCTCCAGCGGGTCGCGGGCGTGCGAGCCACCGAGCACGACCGGCGCGACGAACAGCCGGATCTCGTCGACCTCGCCGGCGTCGAGGAAGGCGCCGGCGAGGTGCGGACCGCCCTCGAGCAGGATCGAGGTGACGCCGGCCGCCCCGATCTGGCTGAGCGCGTTGCGCACGCGGGCGGGCTCGTTCTCGCCGGTGGCGACGATCACCTCGGCGCCGGCCACCTCGAGCGCATCGGCGGCGAGCCTCGGCGCGGCCCGCGAGACCACGACGGTCAGCGGGAGCTCCTCGGCCCCGCGGACGAGCTGGGAGTCCAGCGGCAGGCGCGCCTCGGAGTCGAAGACGATCCGCCGCGGCTGCCGGTGGACGCCTTCGACGCGTGCGGTCAGCAGCGGGTCGTCGGCCAGCGCGGTGCCGATGCCGACCGCCACGGCGTCGCACTCCGCGCGCCAGTGGTGGGCGAGCCGCCTCGACGCCTCGCCGGAGATCCATTTGCTGTCGCCGGTCCGGGTGGCGACCTTGCCGTCGAGCGTCATCGCCGACTTGAAGAGCACGTACGGGCGGCCGGTGCGGGCGTGCTTGCGGAACGGCTGGTTGAGCAGGCGCGCCTTGGCCGCCAGCTCGCCGCCCGCCACGACCACCTCGACGCCGTCGTCGCGCAGGATCCCGAGGCCTCGCCCGGCGGCCTTCTCCGTCGGGTCGTCGGAGCCGACCACCACGCGCGCGATGCCGGCCTCGAGGATCGCGTCGGTGCACGGCGGCGTCTGTCCCTGGTGGCAGCACGGCTCGAGCGAGACGTAGAGCGTGGCGCCGCGCGGATCGGTCCGGCAGGCGGCCAGCGCCTCGCGCTCGGCGTGCAGCTTGCCGTAGGCGGTGTGGAAGCCCTCGCCGATGACCTCGCCGTCCTTGACGACGACGGCGCCCACCAGCGGGTTCGGCGTCGTCCGCCCGCGACCGCCCTCCGCCAGCGCGATCGCGCGGGCCAGATGGGCGACGTCGGTCTGCAGCAGCGTGGGCACGGCCTCAAGGAGAATATTGACTGTGCACTCAACCGCGACCGCTCTCGTCGCCGCCGCCCTCGCATTGACGTCGCCGGGAGAGCTGCGGCTCGAGCGCGTGGGACGGTTCGCGGAGCCGGTCTACGTGACCGGGACGGGCCGCACGCTCGCCGTGGTCGAGCGGTACGGGCTCGTGCGGGACGTGCGGACCCGACGCGTGCTCGTCGACCTGCGGAAGCGCGTGCTCGTCGAGGACCCGCGCGAGACCGTCGACCAGCGGGGCCTGCTTTCGATGGCGTTCGCGCCGGGGCGCCGCCGCCTGTTCTACGTGATGTACGTCAACCGCCGCGGCCGGCTGCGGGTCGACGAGGTACGGCGCCGGCGCGTGCGGCGCGTCCTCGACCTCGGGCCGGCCGCGACCCAGCACCACGGCGGCCAGCTGCAGTTCGGGCCCGACGGGCTGCTGTACGTGAGCACCGGCTTCGGCGCCGATCCCGCGGCCAGCGGGAAGATCCTGCGCCTCGACCCGCGCCGGCCGGAGCCGGAGGTCTACGCGACCGGGCTGCGCAACCCGTGGCGGTTCTCGTTCCACCGCCGGACGATGCTGATCGGGGACGTCGGCGAGAGCGCCGTCGAGGAGATCGATCTCGCCACCGCGCCCGGCAACGACTTCGGCTGGCCGGCGTACGAAGGGCGCGAGGACGATGCCCTGTACACGCCGCCGGCGCTCGCGCACCGCCACCCGAACTGGTGCGCGATCGTCGGCGGCTACGTGCTGCGCGGGCGGTACCTCTACGGCGACGTGTGCCACGGCTGGATCTGGAGCGCCCGGTTCGCCGGCGACCGGCTCGGGCGACCGCGCCGCACGCGGCTGCGCGTTCCGTACCTCGTGTCCTTCGGGCGGGACGGCCGCGGCCGCGTCTACGCGGTGTCCTTCTCCGGCGCCGTCTACCGGATCGTGCAGTCGCGCAGCCGGTAGATGACGACCTCGGGCCCGGGCCGCTCGTAGTCGAGCGGGTAGGCGTTGAACGAGAAGTCGAACGAGAAGCGGCGGACCGGCTCGTCGCCGCGCGGGCTGACGCGGTAGACGGCGTCGGCGCGGCGCCGCAGCGCGTCGTAATAGGCGATCGCGTGCGGGACCTCGTCCGGCTCGGCGCGCGCGCGGCCGTACTGGGTCGAGCCGGTGACGACGTGGCAGTAGCCGGCGCGCGCGTAGCGGCCGAGCAGGCCGACGCGCAGCGTCCGCTCGTAGTCCTCGAGCTTGATGACCTCGCCGCGGAAGCGCGACGTGAGCCACTTGTTCCAGCGGTTGCCGGTGCCGGTGGCCGCCGACGGGCGGCCGGGGTCCATCGCCCACTGGTCGGGCGCGATCGGCTCGATCACCACGCGGCCGCCGGCGGGGATGTTCTCCACCATCCAGGCGCGGGCCAGCGCCCGCGTGTCGTCGCGCGCGAGCACGACGTCGTTGTGGATCGAGAAGGCCAGCCCCTGGAGGCACAGCACCGCGGCGACGGCCGCCACCGCCCACGCCCGCCCCGGCCGCAGCCGTGTCGCGATCTCGACGGCGGCCCACGCGGCGAGCAGGCACAGCAGCGGGTAGATCGGCAGCAGCCAGCGCGCGAAGAAGCGGTCCTGGGCGCCCATGAAGAGCAGGAAGACGAGCGGTGCGGGCACGAGCACGAGCGCCGTCGGGCGGTCGCGCAGCGCCAGGCCGACGGCGCCCGCGGCGGCGGCGACGGCCGGCAGCCAGCCGAGCCCCCAGGTCAGCGTCGAGAGGTAGTACAGATGCCCGCTCTCGCCGACCAGGCCCAGCTTGCCGCCGCCGTCGCTCGACGCCTGCGACTGCTCGGCGAGGCCGGCACGGAACGACTCCCAGTCGAGCAGCGCGTACGGGTTGGCGACGAGGAAGCCGGCGACGGCGAGCGCCGCGGCCAGCGTGAGCCCACGAAGGGGGCTGGCCCCCGCGCGAGCTGTCGTCGCCGCCGCCAGCAGGCAGAGCGCGACGATGCCGGCGGTGTACTTCGTCGCGCAGGCGACGCCGAGCGCGGCGCCCGCCAGCGCGTAGTCCGCGAGCGCGCCGCGCCGGTGGACGCCGGCGATCCCGACGAGGGCGAGGCAGAGCGGGGCGAGCGTGGGGACGTCGTTGACGGCCAGGTGCGAGTAGTGGACGGGCAGGAAGGCGACGGCCAGCAGCGCGCCGGCCACGAGCCCGACCCGCAGGTCGAACAGCCGCCGCCCCGCCCACACGAGCAGGCCCACGGCGGCGGCGCCGAGCACGGCGACGATCACGCGCGCCAGGCCGAACACCGCGCCCGGGTCGGCGGCGAACGCGTCGCCGAGCGCCTCGCGGCCGCCCCAGCGCAGCCAGAACGCGCCGTGGAGCAGGTACGTGAACGCCGGCGGGTTGATGAAGTAGTCGGGGTTCAGCGAGTGGCCGAACATCCCGATCGCGCGCGGGACGAAGTGCGCGTTCTCGTCGGCGTTGTAGACGTACGGCAGGCCGTGGTCGATCCCCCACAGGCGCAACGCGAGTGCCGCGACGACGAGCGCGCCGACCGCGCTAGCAGCGCGCATACGCGGAGTAGAAGTTCCCCGTGGCGACGCGCGGCCAGCCGGCGGGCGGCGACTGGATCAGCGGCGAGTCTCCGTCGTTGCTCCAGGCGTGCTTGAACACCGCGAAGCGGCTGGTGACCACGAGCGCGACGCCGCGCCGCGGCCGCCGCTCGCCGCGGTCGGCGCGCGGGATCACGCGGTCGGCGGGCGCGCCGAGGATCCAGCGCGAGTCGGGCACCAGCTTGTGGTTTGGCACGCTCGAGCGGGCCGCAGCGCAGCCCCTCCTGCACGGCCGGGGACTCGAGCACGCGCACGAGGTCGTCGTGCGCGGCGCCGCGGAACGACAGCTCGGCGTCGAAGTAGTCGAGCCGCACCTGCGTCACCGTGAACAGCACGCCGGCGACGACCAGCAGCGCCGAGCCGGCCATCCACCAGGTGCGCACGGGCCCGGCCTCGAGCATCGTGAAGCCGCCGAGGAAGACGCCGGCGAAGATCAGCAGGGCGACGGCGGCGATGGCCAGGTAGCGCTCGATCACCGACGCGCCGGCGATCCCGATCAGCACGAACGTCCCCACGCCGGAGACGAACAGCGCCAGCGGCACGACCGCCCGGCGCGGGGCGAGCGCCAGCGCCAGCGCGAGCCCGCCGGCCGCGGCGAGCATGACCGGCAGCTTGACGATCAGGTTCAGGAAGCCCGGGATGGCGGTCGGGAGCTCGGCCAGCGTGCGCTGGCGGCCGAGGTCCTCGGCCGAGCCGCTCGTGTAGAGCAGCGAGAACAGCGGGTCGCCGGTGACGACGAAGTCGGTCGCCGTCCACACCAGCGGCCCCAGCGCCGCGAGCGCGGCGTAGATCGCGCGCTGCCGCCACGACGCCTTCCAGGCGACCCACAGCCAGTACAGGCCGGCGAGCACCCACGCCTCGGGCCGCAGCATCCCCGCCGCCGCCAGCAGCAGGAGCACGGCCGTGCCCCGTCGCGGCCGCCGCGCCTCCAGCACGGCCGCCCACATCACCAGCGCCATGAACGGGATGTCGATGTAGCCGCGCGCGGCGAGGAACCCGAAGTCGAACCGCGTCAGCACGAGCACGGCCGCGATCCCCCCGACCAGCGGCGTGAAGGCGATCTGGCCGAGCCGGTAGACGCCCCAGATCAGCCACAGGAAGGAGGCGAGGATGAGCGCGATCCACAGCCGGTCGCCGACGTCGCCGAACAGCGACAGCACTGCCCCGCCGGCGATCGCCAGCGGATGCTCGGTCGGGACCCGGAAGCCCTCGAAGCCCGGCTTCTCGAGGTCGAGCACCTCCTGCCCCCACAGCAGCGAGTAGTACGAGTCGTAGTTCGGATACGTCGGGTAGACGAAGAACCCGATGACGAAGGCCACGCACAGGACCGCGAACGCGCCGCGCGCGATCAGCTCCGCGTCGAGCGACCGCGCACGCGAGAACGCGGGCCGCCTCGTGAGCGTGAGGCCTTCCATGAGCGGACACAGCATGACGGCCAATCGGCCCCCGGACGGGGCCGTCCCCATCAATGCGCCGGCCGGATGCCGGCAAGGGCGCTACTTTCTTGATGGCCCCCGATGAAGCTGATCATCCAGATCCCCTGCCTCGACGAGGAGGAGACGCTCCCGGTCACGCTGGCCGATCTCCCCCGCGAGATCGCCGGCTTCGACAGCGTCGAGTGGCTGATCATCGACGACGGCTCGACCGACGGCACGATCGACGTCGCGCGCGCCAACGGCGTCGACCACATCGTCCGCCTGACGAACAACAAGGGGCTCGCCTCGGGCTTCCAGGCGGGGCTCGACGCCGCGCTCAAGCTCGGCGCCGACGTGATCGTCAACACCGACGCCGACAACCAGTACCACGGGCCCGACGTCGAGCGGCTCGTCCGGCCGATCCTGGCCGGCGACGCCGACATGGTGGTCGGCGACCGCGAGGTCATGAGCATCGAGCACTTCTCGGGCGCCAAGAAGCTGCTGCAGCGGCTCGGCTCGTGGGTCGTGCGCCAGGCCTCGCAGACCTCGGTGCCCGACACCACGTCCGGCTTCCGCGCCTACAACCGCGAGGCGGCGCTGGCGCTGCAGGTCGTCTCCAAGTTCACCTACACGCTGGAGACGATCATCCAGGCGGGCAAGATGACCGTGGCGGTCGACCACGTGCCCGTCCGCACGAACCCGAAGCTGCGCGAGTCGCGCCTCTTCCCGTCGATGTGGACGTACATCCGCCGCAACAGCGTCTCGATCTTCCGCATCTACGCGATGTACGAGCCGCTGCGGGTGTTCATGACGGCGGCGCTGCTGGTCGGCGTGGCCGCGCTGTTCGTCTGGGGCCGCTTCGTCTACTTCTTCCTGCAGGGCGACGGCGCCGGCCACGTCCAGTCGCTGATCCTCGGCGCCGTGCTCTTCAACGCCGCGATGGTGCTGGCCGCGCTCGGCGTGCTCGGCGACCTGCTGTCAGGCCAGCGGATCACCATGCAGCGGATCTTCGAGCGCGTCCGCCGCATCGAGCTCGAGCTCGGCGTACCGCCCTCGCACTACGAGCCCGGCGCGACCGACAGCGGCCACGAGCCGACCACCGGCGCGCGCGCCGGCGGCCACGGGAAGACCGAGGAGCGCGAGGCCGTGAAGCTGTGAGCACGGTCACGCGCGACGCCGAGGGCACGGTCACCGGCAACACCTACGACAAGTACGGCTCGAGCAACCCGGTCGTCAAGCGCCTGATGGCGGCCTTCGAGCGGACGCTCGACGAGCTGTTCGCGCAGGCCGCGCCGCGCTCGGTGCTCGACGTCGGCTGCGGCGAGGGCGTGCTCACCCACAAGTGGGCGCAGCGGCTCGAGGGCCGCATCGTCGGCATCGACCTCGAGGACCCGGCCATCCAGGCCGAGTGGGACAAGCGGCAGGCGCCGAACCTCTCCTACCGCGTGATGAAGGCCGAGCGGCTGCCGTTCGAGGAGGGCGAGTTCGACCTCGCGGCCGCCATCGAGGTGCTCGAGCACGTGCCCGACCCCGAGCACACCGTCGCCCAGATGGCGCGCGTGGCGCGCGGCGGCCACCTGCTCGTGTCCGTGCCGCGCGAGCCGCTGTGGCGGGCCCTGAACATGGCGCGCGGCGCCTACCTGCGCGACCTCGGCAACACGCCGGGGCACGTGAACCACTGGTCGAAGCAGGGCTTCGTGCGGCTCCTGTCCCGGCACGGCGAGGTGCTGGAGGCACGCTCGCCGTTCCCGTGGACGATGCTGCTGGTGCGTGTCTAGCTCGTACGGGCGCGGCGCGCGGATCCTCTCCGTGGGGATCGCCACCACGGGGCTCGTCACCTTCGCATACTTCTCGCTCGCCAGCCACTCGCTGAGCGAGGTCGACTACAAGGGCGTCTCGCTCCTGTGGTCGGTGCTGTTCCTGATCATCTCGATCATCTACCGGCCGGTCGAGCAGCTGCTCTCGCACACGATCGCGACGCGCCGGGCGCAGGGGCACGAGGGGCATCCGCTGCGGGTGCCGATGATCATCCAGGCGAGCGCGGCCGCGACCTTCCTGGTCATCGCGCTGGCGCTGCGCGAGCCGATCACCGACGACCTCTTCGACGGCTCGGACGCGCTCTACTGGGTGCTGGTCGTCGCCGTGCTGGCCTACGCGGCCAGCTACTTCGCCCGCGGCTGGCTGGCCGGCCATCAGCGCTTCGGCCTCTACGGCGGCCTCGTGCTGCTCGAGTCCTGCTCGCGCTGCCTGTTCGCGCTCGCCGTGGCGATCGGGATCGCCGAGGGTCAGGGCGCCGTCGCCCTCGGCATCGCGGCCGCGCCGCTGGTGTCGCTGCTCGTGATCCCGTGGGCGATCGAGCGCCGCGGCGGCGGCGAGCGCGGCTCGATGCGCGAAGGCGCCGGCTTCGCCGGTGCCGTGCTGCTGATCATGGTGGCCGAGCAGGCGCTGCTCAACGGGCCGGTGATCGCCGTCGACGCCACGGCCACCGACGCCGCGCTGGCCGGCTTCGTCTTCAACGTGCTGCTGATCACCCGCGCGCCGCTGCAGCTCTTCCAGGCGATCCAGACCTCGCTCCTCCCCCACCTCTCAGGGATCGCGGCCACCGGCGGCGGCCCGGAGTTCCGGCACGCGATCCGCGTCACGGTGCTGGCCATCGCGGCCTTCGCCGGCGCCGTCGTGCTCGGGCTCGGCCTCATCGGCCCGGAGGCGATGGGTCTCCTCTTCGGCGGCGACACCGAATACGGTCGCCGCGGCCTGATGCTGGTCGGCCTCGGCATGGGCTTCCACCTGGTCGCCGGCACGCTCAACCAGGCCGCGCTCGCACGCCGGCGCGGCGCGCAGGCCGCGGCGGCGTGGCTCGCGTCAGCCGCGCTCTTCCTCGGCTGGCTGCTGGCCACGCCGCTCGACGACCTGCTGCTCGCGGTCGAGATCGGCTACTGCGCCACGACCGCGCTGCTGGCCGTGGCGCTGTGGGTCATCGAATCCGGCGCAGCTGCGCCCGGAAGGTCCTGAGCGACGGACGCGTCTCGCCCCGGCGGCCCACCAGCGCCGAGTCCCAGCGCGGGCGTCGCTGCTTGGGCGCCATCCAGTGGTAGAGGTAGATCCGCGTGATCCGCCGCTTGTTGATGCGCGCGAGCTTGAAGACGTTGCGGATCGCCCGCACGGCGTTCTTCTGGTTGTAGCGCGTGACGCGGCGCCCGTTGACGTAGCGGTTGACGATCCCGCCGGTCTCGGTGAACCAGAGCTTGCCACGGGTGATGCGGAGCATCTGGCGCGTGCCGCTGGTGCGGTGGCGGTTGGCGTCGATGTGGTTGTGGATCGCCCAGATCCGCACCGGATAGCGCGCCTTGCGCCTGAACGTCGTGACGTACCACGTCATGTTCGGCGCGTCGAGCACCGACGGCGCGGTGATCGTGCACTCCGGGCAGGTCCGGCGCATCGAGTTGTAGTAGCTGGCCGCCAGCCCCGGCTTCTTCCAGATCGGCTGCGTGCCGTGGTTGGCCTCGTTCCAGGTCTGGAACGTCTTGACCTCCGGGTAGCGCCGGCGGAACGCGCGGAACTCGCGGGTGAGCTGCAGCCGCGTCGGGGCCTTCAGCTCGCGGCCGGGGTGGACCGAGTGCCCGAAGCTGAGCAGCACCCTGGCCTTCGTCTGGCGCGCCCACCACATGTAGTTGTCGAGCTGGGCGAGCTCCCAGCCCTTGCGGCGGATCGCGTCCCACGGCATGACGTAGCGCACGTCTGGGGCGTCGAGGTTCACCCAGCGGTCGTCGTGGAACATCGCGGCGTTCTGCTCGCCGATGCCGACGGTCAGCTTCGCGGAGGCAGGGGCCGCCAGCACGAGGACCAGCAGGGTTGTGAGGAGAACGAGGCGGGTCATGACTCCTTCCAACATCGTCAGGTCGCCGAAAGTTGCGTCTCCGCGTGCGAGGCGGCGGCGGCCGACAGCTGCTGGGCGTTGGCCTCGGCCTCGCCGGGGCGCCACTGGGTCTTGGGCGCGATGGCGCGCGAGATCACGCGGTCGCGATGGCGTTCGATGGTCGTCAGCATGGAGCGGACGAGCTCCTCGCCGAGGTAGTGCGGCTTGAGCCCGAGCTCTCGAAGCTTGGTGTTCGCCGCGTTGTAGTAGTGCTCCTCCTGCTCGACGCGCGGGTTCTCGAAATGCTCGACCTCGACGTCGTAGCCGTGCTCGGCCCCGGCGCGCTGCGCGAGCTCCGCGAGCTCGAGCACCGTGAACTGCTCGGTGAACTGGTTGAAGACGCGGAACTCGCCGCCCTGCGCCGGGTTCGGTGACGGCCAGCTCGACGCACTGCAGCGTGTCGCGCAGGTTGAGGAAGCCGCGCGTCTGGCCGCCCTTGCCGTAGACGGTCAGCGGGTGGCCGATGACCGCCTGGACGCAGAAGCGGTTGAGCGCGGTGCCGAAGATCTCGTCGTAGTCGAAGCGCGTGCAGAGCCGCTCGTCGAGCGCCGTCTCCTCGGTCTCGATCCCGTAGACGACGCCCTGGTTGAGGTCGGTCGCGCGCAGGCCCCAGATGCGACAGGCGAAGTGGATGTTGTGCGAGTCGTGGACCTTCGACAGGTGATACAGCGAGCCCGGCAGCTTCGGGAAGGGCAGGACGTCGCTGCGCCCCTTGTGGTGGATCTCGATGAAGCCCTCTTCGATGTCGATGTTCGGGGTCCCGTACTCCCCCATCGTGCCGAGCTTCACGAGATGGCACTCCGGCACGCGGTCGCGCAGCGACCACAGCAGGTTGAGGTTGCCGATCACGTTCGTCTGCTGCGTCTCGACCGCGTGGCGGCGCGAGATCATCGAGTACGGCGCGGAGGGCTGCTCGCCGTAGTGGACGACGGCCTCCGGCATGACCTCGGCGACCACGCGGTCGAGGAACTCGCCGTCCTCGATGTTGCCGACGAAGGCGTGGATGTCGCGTCCGGAGACCTCACGCCAGGCGTCGATACGGTCGGCCAGGCCGCCGATCGGGGTCAGGGAGTCGGTTCCGTGCTCGTGATGCCACCGGCGGCGAGCGAAGTTGTCGACGAGGAAGACGTCGTGCCCGCGGGCCGAGAATCGCATCGCCGTGGGCCACCCCAGGTAGCCATCGCCGCCGAGGATCAGGATTCGCATGGCGGACCAGCCTAGCGGCCGGCCAGGCGTGGCCAGAGGCGTTGCGCCACCAGGAACACGGTCACTCCGGCCAGCGCCATCACCAGCGGCATCAGCGTCACGTTGCGCCGCGTGCCGGCCAGCAGCAGGCCGCCGACGACGGTCACGCCCACGAGCAGCGCGGCCAGCAGGAAGAACTCCCAGCGGCGGCGGACGGCGAGCAGCACGAGGCCGATCAGGCCGAGCACGAGCACGGTGAACTGGTAGATCGTCCCGTAGGTCGAGCGGCCGGCCGCGCCCGAGCCGTGCCACATGTGCCACATCTTCCCGGCCACCATGGCGGCGAAGTCGAACGGCTGCTCGGTCAGGTAGCGCTCGGCGTTCTCGCGCCCGATCCGCTGCAGGGCGGCGTCGCGCTCGAGGTCGGGGTACTTGGAGGCCACGCGGTTGAGCAGCGGGGTCATCGAGATCCGGCTCAGCTCGGTGGCGGGGATGTCCTCGCGGCCCTCGAACTGCCGCAGCAGCTCGCGCTTGACGTCGAGGTGCAGGCCGTTGCCGGGCAGGTAGGTGCCGATGAACAGCGCCTTGCCGCCGCCGGTGGAGATCGGCACGAAGCGCCCCTCGGCGCTCGAGACGTGAAGCGTCCACGGCACGATCGGGATGGCGAAGGCGACGGCGACGATCGCGGCCGCCACCGGACCTCGCCGGAAGAGCGCGATGACGACGAAGACGAGGATGAAGGCCAGGTACTCGGGCCGCGCGAACGCGGTCAGGCCCAGCAGCACGCCCGGCACGGCCCACGCCCACCGTGATCGTTCGGGGTCGCCGGCCCAGAAGAAGCTCAGCACCGCGCCGGCGAGCGTGAGCGTGGCCAGCGGCTCGCTCATCAGCTTGCCGGTGAAGAAGATCGTGACCGGATAGAGCGCGAACAGGGCGGCGCCGGCGAGGCCGGCCAACGGTCCCGCGAGCCGCCGTCCGAGCAGGAAGACGAGCACGATCGTCAGCGCCCCGAGCAGCGCCACGACCAGCCGCACGGCGCCGGGGTGGACGCCGCCGGTGGCGTAGTAGATCGACGCGTAGAAGAGCGGCGCGCCCGGTGACCAGTCGTACGGGCTGGCGGCGCCGGGCAGCGCGAAGCGCTGGTGCTCGTAGAGCTGCTCGGCGACCGACGCGTAGACGGCCGAGTCGGTGCCGGGCCGGACGTCGAGCGGCTCGAGCGCCGAGTCGACGCGCAGGACGAGCCCGATCAGCACGATCACCGCGAGCGCGAGGACGACGCGGTGGCGGGCGACCCACGCGCGCGGGGCGGTGGCGGCGATCGCCGTCACGGCTCGAGCCTCGGCTGAAGGCCGCGCGTCTGGAGCGCGGCGCGGGCGTACACGGCCACGGTGACGATGCCCGTCGAGGCGAGCGTCATCACGAGCGGCATCAGGGCGAGGTTGCGGCGCGGGGCGGCGAGCACGAGGCCGGAGAACAGCGTCAGCCCCAGGATCAGCACGCCGAGCAGGACGGCCTCGAAGCGGCGCCGGATGGCGAGGACCAGCAGGCCGAGCACGCCGAAGGCCACGATCGCCACCTGCAGCGCGACGGCGGGCGGCGAGAGCATCGCGCCGCTCGAGCCGCGCCACATCCAGCGCATCTTGTTGGCCATCATGCCCGCCACCGCGAGCGGCTGCTCGCGCACGAACCGGCTCAGGTTCTCGCGCCCGATCCGGTTCAGCGCGGCGTCGCGCGGGAGGTCGGGGTACTGCGCCGCCACGCGGTCGAGCAGCGGCTCCATCGGCTGCCGCGCCCGCTGCTCGGGCGTGACGTTCCGCATGCCGAGGTGGCGCTCCATCAGCTCGATCTTGACGCGGTCGTGGATGCCGTCGCCCGGCAGGTAGGAGCCGATGAAGAGCGCCTTTCCGGCGCCGGTGGTGACCGGGACGAAACGGCCCTCGGCGTTCGACACGTGGATCGCCCACGGTGCGATCGGCAGCGCGAAGGCGGCGGCCACGAGGAGCGCGGGCACCGGGCCGCGCCGCACGAGGGCCAGGCCGGCGAACACGAGGCCGAACAACAGGTACTCGGGGCGCACGAGCGCGCTCAGCCCGATCAGCAGCCCCGGCGCGGCCCACGCCCACCACTCGCGGCGGTCGAGCGCCCACAGGAAGGCGAGCACGGCGGCGGGGACCGTGACCTCGGCCAGCGGCTCGCTCAGCAGCCGCCCGGTGTTGAAGACGAAGGCGGGATACGCGGCCGCCAGGGCGGCGGCGATCAGCCCCGCCGCGGGACCGCTCAGCCGGCGGCCGAGCAGGTAGCAGACGGCGATCGTGACCAGGCCGAGCAGCGCGATCGCCAGCCGTGCCAGGCCCGGGTGCACGCCGCCGGTCAGGTAGTAGATGCCCGCGTAGAAGAGCGGGGCGCCCGGCGACCAGTCGTACGGCGCGTCGGAGCCGGGGACCACGAACCGCTGATCGGTGTACAGCAGCGCCGCGATCCGCTCGTAGCGCGCGGCGTCGGCTCCCTGGTAGGAGGAGTCGATCGGGTCGAACACGCCGATCAGCCGCAGGCCGAGGCCCACGAGGAGTATCAGCCCGAGGACGATGCCCTCTCGGCGCATGCGCCCCATGGGGCGCCGATGATAGTCGCCGGTCGGGCAGGCGCCCGTCAGCGGCGGTAGCGGCGGCTGACGTGCTCGCAGTTCCGCACGCGGACGTTGCGGTTGTAGCCGATCCGCACCGTGTCCTCGCCCTGCCCGCAGTCGACGTCGGAGCGGTCCTTCGAGTACGCGTAGACGATGTCGTCGCCCGGTCCGGCCGTCACGCGGTTGTAGCCGTGGCCGACGAGCCGGATGGTGTCGAACCCCCAGCCGGCGTGGATGAAGTTCGTGGAGATGACGCCGCCGCCCTGGAGGTAGTCGTTGCCGGTGCCGCCCTTGATGCGGCTGCGGCCGCCGCGCGAGGCGCCGTAGACGGTGTCGTCGCCCGGCCCCGCGTCGATGCGGTCGGTGCCGCGGCTGGTGCCGTCCGGCTTGCGGTTGGCCCAGATGATGTCGGCGCCGCCGTGGCCGATCAGGACGTCGGGGCCGCGCGAGCCGAGCAGGTTGTCGTCGCGCTCGGTGCCCACGCCACGCCCGCCGCGATCGCGCGTCATCCGCTTCACGCCCTTGGTCGGGTCCGGCGGCGGCGGGACCTCGTAGATCACCTCGCACGTGCTCGCCTTGATCTCGCCGCGGCGGATCGACCGCTGGTTCGAGAAGCCGCCGCGCATGTGCTGCGGGTTGATGTGCAGGACGTCGTAGCCCGGGCCGCAGTCCACCGTCTTGACCGCGGTGCCGTTGTTGACGTAGACGTAGTCGTCGCCGGCGCCGGCGTCGATGTTGTCGCCGCTGCTCGTCGAGTGGATCTGGTCGCTGCCGGTGCCGCCGCGGATGTCGTCGCTGCCCGTCCCCCCGTGCACGATGTCGTCGCCCGGGCCGGCGTCGATGTCGTCGCCCGCCGCCCCGCCGTCGATGAAGTCGTTGCCGTCCACGTCGACGATCCGGTCGCCGCCGAAGCCGCCGATCGCGGTGTCGTTGCCCTGGCCGGGCTCGAGCACGTCGCCGCCGGAGCCGCCGTCCAGGTAGTCGTCGCCATGACGACCCCAGATGTCGTCGCCGCCCCACTCGCCGAGCAGGCGGTCCATGCCGGGGCCGCCGACGATCCGGTCGCCGCCGCCGTCGCCGTTGATGACGTGGTTGCCGTTCGGCCCGCCGACCAGGCGGTCCTTACCCGGCGTGCCGACGAGCGTGCGCGCCGCCGCCGTGGCCGGGACCAGCACGGCGACACAGCAGGCGAACGTCGCTGCCCGCCGCAGCGCGTTCTTCGAGGACATGCCTCGAAGCTTAGACCGGTGGAGCGACGCTCAGCGCCGGTAGCGCTTGCTCACGCGCTCGCAGTTCGACGTGCGGACCTTGCGGTTGTGGCCGATCTTGACGAAGTCGTTGCCGGGCCCGCAGTCGATCCGCGCGGCGTCCTTCGAGTAGCCGTAGACGATGTCGTCGCCCTCGCCGGCCCACACGCGGTTGTAGCCGCCGCCGGTGAGCCGGATCGTGTCGGCGCCGGCGCCGCCCGTGATGAAGTTGGTCGCGACCGCGCCGCCGCCCTGGAGGTAGTCGTCGCCGTCGCCGCCGTCGATGTGCGTGGTGCCGCCGCGCGAGGCGCCGTAGACGATGTCGTTGCCGGCGCCGGCCTCGACGCGGTCGGTGCCGCGGCTCTCGCCGTCCGGCTTGCGGTTCGCCCAGATGATGTCGTCGCCGCCGAGGCCGATGATCGTGTCGGACCCGTAGGAGCCCAGCAGGTTGTCGTTGCGGTCGGTGCCGTGCGCCTCGCCGCCGCCGTCCGGCGTCATGACCTTGATGCCCTCGGTCGGGTCGACGACCGGCGGCGTCTCGACGATCTTCTCGCAGTGGGTGAGCCGGCCCTCGCGCAGCGCCTTGGCGTTCGACCAGCCGCCGACCATGTTGAACGGGTTGATGTGGAGGACGTCGACGCCGGGGCCGCAGTCCACGGTGTCGACCGCGGTGCCGTTGTTGACCCACACGACGTCGTCGCCCGCGCCCGCGTCGATCAGGTCGCCGCTCGAGGTCGAGTGGATGACGTCGTTGCCGTCGCCGCCGCGGATGCGGTCGGTGGCCGAGCCGCCGTGCAGCTCGTCGTTGCCGTCGCCGCCGTCGATGTCGTCGCCGGCCGCGCCGCCGTCGATGAAGTCGTCGCCGGGACCGCCGGTCATGCGGTCGCCGCCGAAGCCGCCGAGCATGTGGTCGTTGCCGCCGTGGCCGAAGAGGATGTCGCCGCCGGAGCTGCCGTCGAGGTGGTCGTCGCCGCCGTAGCCGAAGAGGTCGTCGCCGCCCCACTCGCCGAGCAGGCGGTCGGCACCGGCGCCGCCGTAGATCTTGTCGCCGCCGCCGTCGCCGTTGATGACGTTGCCTCCTTTCCCGCCGCGCAGGCGGTCCTTGCCGGGGGTGCCGACGAGGGTCTTGCCGGCAGCGGTGGCCGGCACGAGGATCAGGGCCGCGCAGGTCATCGCGAGGGCTCGGCGGAGAAAGCTCATGGCCTGGTCATCGGCGCCGACGCGCCAAAGTTGACGCCGAAACCACCGCTATCCTGCGGGCGCCGTGGAGCTCTCCGCACTCCGCATCGTCGGCTTGGTCATCGGCGCCGCGCTGATCGTCTTCGCCGCCTGGCGCCGGAGGACGCTCCGCAACGGCGACGTCCTGCTGCTGCTGTGCGCCGGCGTCGCCCTGCTGCTGGTCTCGGCCACCGAGCTGCTCGACTCCGTGCTCGAGCTCTTCTCGTTCCGGCGCGGCAACGGCGGCCGCATCCTCGGCCTCGCCGTCTTCTCGGTCATCGCGCTGTTCCTGCTCACCGTGCGCTCGCTCGTGCAGAACGGCCGCATCGAGCGCAAGCTGTCGGCGACGCTCGAGGGCATCGCGTGGGAGGAGTTCCGCCGCTCGGGCTTCCCGGAGCGCTTCCGCGACAAGGTCGCGGTCGTGATCCCGGCCTACAACGAGGAGGACAACATCGGGCAGGTGCTCCCCCGCATCCCTGAGACGGTCTGCGGGTTGGAGACGGCAGTGCTCGTGATGGATGACGGCTCCAGGGATCGAACGGGCGACATCGCGCGCGAGCACGGGGTCGCGGTCGCGCGGCACGTGACCAACCTCGGCGGCGGGGCCGCCCTGCGCACCGGCTACCGCCTGATGGTCGACTCCGGGGCCTCCATCGTCGTGACGCTCGACGCCGACGGCCAGCACCGCCCCGAGGAGATGGAGCGGCTGGTCGGCCCGGTGGCGGACGGGACCGTCGACATGGCGCACGGCTCGCGCGTGCTCGGCCATGCCGAGCCGAACCACGTCGCCCGCGAGATGGGGATCATCTTCTTCAACCGCCTCGTGTCGCTGATCACGCGCACGAAGGTCTCGGACTGCTCGAACGGCTACCGCGCCGTGCGCGCCTCCGTCCTGCCGCAGCTGGTCCTGCGCCAGGAGCAGTTCCACACCTCGGAGTTCATGATCGAGGCGATCAAGCGCGGCATCCCCGCGACGGAGATCGGCGTGACCGTCGACCGCCGGATCCACGGGCACTCGAAGAAGCCGGCCGTCCTGCGCTACGGCCTCGGCTTCACGAACGCCATCATGCGCACCTGGCTGCGCTGATGAAGGCGGCCGTCGCCGGTCTCGTGGCCGGCGTGATGCTCCTCGTGCTGCCCGCGACCGCCTCGGCGTGGGACGAGCCGCGCTACTGGGAGTTCGCCGACAAGCTCGCGCGGCGGCTCGACGACACGTGGAACCCCGCGCTCGACCGCTACCGCCCCGGCTCCGCGTCGGTCGACTCGATGCTCAACGCCAACATGCTGCTGCTGTTCTCGACCGCGGCGCTGCGCGGGCACGAGGGCGCCGCGCGGCAGGACGCGCGTGCCCGCAGCATCGCGGCGAAGCTGATGAACACGCCGCCGTGGGTCGAGACGGTGACCGATCCCGCGCCGGGCAGCCAGCCGCACGAGCCCGGCTGGGTCGCCTCCATGAGCGAGGAGAAGACCGCGCAGCACCTCGTGGTCGACGGCGAGATCACCGACGCGCTGGCGATGGCGTGGCTGGCGCGCGACGCGCTGGGGCTCGACCCGGCCGTCCAGGCGCTGATGCAGGACCGCCTGCGCCGCGTCGCCGAGGGCCCGTACTGGCGCTATCCGACGCTCCGGCTCAACCAGGTCAACTGGTACGCGGAGGTCTACAACGCCGCCG
This sequence comes from uncultured Solirubrobacteraceae bacterium, assembly GCA_963844405.1. Lineage (GTDB taxonomy): Bacteria > Actinomycetota > Thermoleophilia > Solirubrobacterales > Solirubrobacteraceae > DASSUW01. Next base: position 848,673 of record CAWJNZ010000004.1, read on the forward strand.
CCCTGGCCACCGGCAACCCGGTCTACCTCCAGCGCGACCTGCGCGGCCAGCTCGCCGCGCTGATCCGCAGCATCCGCGCGCCGGCTCCGAACACCGCGGGCACGTTCGGGCCGGGCATGCAGTTCCACTACCTCCCGCACGGGCTCGAGCGCTCGCAGCTCAACGTCGACTCGGCGGAGTACGCGAACATCGTCGCCTCGGTGGCGCGGTTCTATGACTCCTCGCTCGCCCTCGGCATGCGACCGCTGCCGCGGGACGACGAGGCGCTCCTGCGGCGCTGGATGACGCGCGTGCTGTCCGGCTACTGGACCCACGCGGGCTACATGAACTGGGACACCGGGTTCGGCTTCGGGCGCTGGCACCAGATGAAGAAGTTCGCGCTCTCCCAGCAGGCGCTGATCGCGATCGCGATGGGCGGGCGGCTGTCGCCCTCGGCGGCCGAGGCGCGCTGGGCGAAGTGGATCCTCGAGCGCGGATTCGAGCTCTACGAGCGCAAGCTGCCCGAGGACGAGGGCGTGGCGCCGGGCCTCTTCTATCCGCTCAAGCCGCACCCGCAGTCGAACAAGCAGGCGCTGTTCGCGGCCTCGCGGTTCGCCGCCAACGTCGGCCGGGCGATCGCCGCCGGGCTGCCGGAGCGGGGGGCGGCCGAGCCGCCGCCGCTGTACTCGTTCGACCCGGCCACGGGCCGCCTGGCCGTCACCACGCCGGCCTACAACACCGCGATCACCGCCGTCACCAACGGGGCGTACCCGTACGGCGGCATCGACCTCGTGCGGCTCTACGACGACCGCCAGGAGGTGGCCGCGACGCTGGGCGCCCGGGTGCCCGCCAGCTTCGGGATCGTCGCTCGCAACCGCCGCGAGCGGATCCGGCTCGTGACGGCACGGCCGGCGTCCGAGCGCGGCCGCCAGCCGCTGCGGCTCCTGCGCGCGCCGCGCGGCGTGGGCAGCTCCGGCTCGGCCCTGCGGCCCTTCGCCGGGCGGTTCCGCGTGCTGCGGGCGGGCGGGCGCGTGAGCGGCGGCGGCGTCAGCGCGCGCTCGACCTACACCTTCCGCCGCAACGCGATCGTCGGCGAGTGGGCCGTGCGGGCGACGACGGACCGCCGCCGCAGCGCCGAGGCGCTGTTCCCGAGCACCGGCGGCCCGCAGGCCGCGGTCTGGGCGCTCCTGCGCTCCGGCGAGGCCGTGCAGGTCACGGCGGCCCGGCCGGTGATGGGCGTCGCCGCCTTCTGGGTGCAGAGCGAGCGCTCGGGCTACGTGGTCGAGCCGCTCGACCGCGTCAAGGGCGCCACGGCCTCGATCATCCAGCCGCGGCGGCAGCCCTCCGCGCCGGACCCCGGCCCGACGCTGTCCGTGCGGCTGACGGAGCGGCTGCGCCGAGACCGCGCCGTCCGCTTCTCGGTGCGTCTGGCGCCGGCCGCGACGCTGGACGAGGCGCGAGCCGTGGCGGGACGAACTTCGGGCTTGTAGGGAGGCGGGATCGAGGCCCGCGCGGGTCGAGTGCTCACTTAATACGCCTCAGGCCGATTAAGTGAGCACTCGGCGCTCGAGTGGTCGATCGGCCAGCCGCCCTACCCAGCCGGGGTTCGTCGCAGAGCGGCCACAACGCGCGCGACCGCATCCTCCACGGGCTCGTCGCCGCGCACGATGACGTCGGGCGACTCCGGCGGCTCGTACGGGTCGTCGACCCCCGTCAGGCCCTTCAATTCGCCCGTCCGCGCCCTCGCATACAGGCCCTTCGGGTCACGCCGCTCGCACTCCTCCAGCGACGTCGCCACCCACACCTCGAGGAACGGCAGGCCGCGGCGGTCGTGGGCCGCGCGGGCGGCGTCGCGGTCGGCTCGGTACGGCGACACCAGGGCGACGAGCACGACGACGCCGGCGTCGGCCAGCAGGGCTGAGACCTCGGCGGTGCGGCGCACGTTCTCGGCGCGGTCGCCGGCCGAGAACCCGAGGTCGCCGTTCAGCCCGTGGCGCAGGTTGTCGCCGTCGAGCACGTAGGCCGGGCGGCCGTCGGAGAGCAGGTGAGCCTCGACGCCGGCGGCCACCGTGGACTTGCCGGAGGCCGGCAGGCCGGTCATCCAGACCGTCGCGCCGCCGTGTCCGAGCGCGCCCCAGCGCTGCTCGCGCCCGACGCCCTGCTGCCAGACGACGTTCGCGGAGCGCTGCGGGTCGCTCATCCGGCGACCATCCCCGCGCCGACGGTGTCGTTGGTCGCCTCGTCGATGAGGATGAACGCGCCCGTCCAGCGGTTCGCCCGGTACGGGTCGAAGGCCAGCTCGGAGGCGCAGCGCAGCCCCACCCGCGCGATGTCGTTCAGGCCCAGCGAGTCGCCGCCCGGCCGCGCCTGGAGCGTCGTCACGTCGAGGATCTCGCGCACCTCGTCGAGCTTGACGCGCTCGCAGCGCGTCGTGTGCTTGAGCAGGTAGCGCCCGCCCACGCGGCCCGGCGACTCGCCGAGCCAGCAGACCGTCGCCTCGAGCTCCCGCGCGACCGCGCGGCTGCTCGCCCGGCCGGCAGATCAGGGCCCCCCGCCCCACGTCGAGCTCGTCCTCCAGCGACACCGCCACCGACAGCGGCGCGCCCGCCTCCTCCAGTGGCCCGCCCGGGCCCTCGACGGCGCTCACGCGCGAGGTCAGCCCGCTCGGCAGCACCACCACCTCGTCACCCACGCGCACCGTCCCGCCCGCGAGCTGCCCCGCGTAGGCCCGCTGCTCGCCGGCGCGGATCACGTACTGGACCGGCAGCCGCAGCGGTCCGTCGCCCGCGCCCGCCACCGCGGGCGCGCCCTCCAGGAACTCGAGCAGCGTCGGGCCGCGGTACCAGTCCATCGCCTCCGAGCGCTCGACCACGTTGTCGCCCACCAGCGCCGAGATCGGGATGCAGGTGATCTCCTCCACCTCGAGCCGGCCCGCCCACGCGCGGAAGTCCGCGCAGATGGCGCGGAAACGGTCGGCGTCGTACTCGACGAGGTCCATCTTGTTCACGGCCAGGACGATGCGCGGGATGCCGAGCAGGCCGGCGATCGCCGCGTGCCGCCGCGACTGCGTCAGCAGCCCCTCGCGCGCGTCGACCAGCACGACCGCGACGTCGGCCGTCGAGGCGCCGGTGACCATGTTGCGCGTGTACTGGGCGTGGCCCGGCGTGTCGGCGATGATGAACCGCCGCCTCGGGGTCGAGAAGTGCCGGTACGCGACGTCGATCGTGATCCCCTGCTCGCGCTCCGCGCGCAGGCCGTCCGTGAGCCGCGCAAGGTCGAGCTCGGCGTCGGCCACCTGGTCGGCGAGCAGCGACTTGGAGTCGTAGAGCAGCCGCCCGATCAGCGTCGACTTGCCGTCGTCGACCGAGCCCGCGGTGGCGAACCGCAGCATCAGGTCCGTCATCCGTGGGTGCCGGGTCGAAGGAGAGGCACCTTAGAAGTAGCCCTCGCGCTTGCGGTCCTCCATCGCGGCCTCGCTGACGCGGTCGTCGGCCCGCGTCTCGCCGCGCTCGGAGATTCGCGTGGCGGCGATCTCGGCGATCACCTCGTCGAGCGTCGACGCCTCCGAGCGCACCGCCCCCGTGCACGTCATGTCGCCCACCGTGCGGTAGCGCACCGACGCGACGTGCGGGCTGTCGCCGTTGAGCGACACGAAGTCGGAGGCGGCGTAGACCATGCCGTCGCGCTCGAACACCTCGCGCTCGTGGGCGAAGTAGATCGACGGAAGCTCGAGCGCCTCGCTGCGGATGTACTCCCACACGTCGAGCTCGGTCCAGTTGCTCAACGGGAAGACGCGGACGTGCTCGCCCGGCCGCACGCGGCCGTTGTAGAGGTTCCAGAGCTCCGGCCGCTGGCGCCGCGGGTCCCACTGCCCGAAGTCGTCGCGGAACGAGAAGATCCGCTCCTTCGCGCGCGCCCGTTCCTCGTCGCGGCGCGCGCCGCCGAACGCGGCGTCGAAGCGGTGCTCCTCGATCGCGTCGAGCAGGGTCGTGGTCTGGAGCCGGTTGCGGGAAGGCGCGTCGCGGACGCGGCCGCGGTCGATCGACTCCTGCACGGACGCGACCAGGACGTCCGGCACGTGGCGGTCCCGGAACTCGATCACCTCCGGGAAGTTGTGCCCGGTGTCCACGTGCATGACCGGGAACGGCAGCTCCCCCGGCCGGAACGCCTTGCGCGCGAGATGGAGGAGCACGATCGAGTCCTTGCCGCCGCTGAAGAGCAGCACGGGTCGCTCCAGCTCCGCCACCACCTCGCGGAAGACGTGGATCGCCTCCGCCTCCAGGAGGTCCAGATGGTTCACGACGCGACCTCCACAGGCGAGCGGCGGCGCAGGAGCACGAAGACCACGACGGCGAGCACGACCGGGAACCCGGCCAGCACCAAGACCGGCACGTCGAGCCCCGCCTTGCTGAGCAGGCCCAGGCCCGAGGCCAGGAGCACGACGCCGAGCGCCCCGCGCAGCAGGTCCTGCGGCATCTTGGTGGCGATGTGCGTGCCCATCCACACGCCGGGAAGCGAGCCGATCAGCAGCGTCCCCGCCAGCCCGTAGTCGACGTTGCCGGAGACGACGTGCGCGAGCGCCGCCACCCACAGCAGCACGGCGGCGTGCGCGACGTCGGTCCCGACGACGCGGTGCGGGCTGAGCCGGAAGCCGAGGATGAGGCCGATGGCGATCAGCGTGCCGGAGCCGGCGGACGTGATGCCGAGCACGAAGCCGATCGTCGCGCCGAGCGCGGCGGCCGCGACCTTGTGCCGGGTCTGCATCCGGAAGGCGCCGCGCTCGCGCGCCGCCATGTCGGCGAGCGCCAGCGCCCGCAGCAGCACCAGGGCGCCGGTGAGCAGGAGCACGCCGCCGATCGCCAGCAGCATGAAGGTGTCGAAGTCGTCGCCGATCGTGCTGCGCAGCCGGTCGAGCAGCCAGACCCCGGTGAGCGCCGCCGGGCACGAGCCGACGGCCAGCCAGAAGGCCATCCGCGGGAACACCGTGCCCTTGGTGAAGTGGCGCCAGCCGCCGACCGTCTTGGTGATCGCCGCGTAGGCGAGGTCCGTCCCGACCGCGACCACGGGCTTGACGCCGAGCACGAGAATCAGCAGCGGCGTCATCAGCGAGCCGCCGCCCATGCCGGTAATGCCGACCAGCAGGCCTACGCCGAGGCCGAAGAGGATGGTCGCCGGATCCATCAGGACGCCGGCAGGTGCAGCCCGCACTCGATCTTGTCGGTGCCGGCCCAGCGGCCGTCGCGACCCCCGCCCGGCGCCGTGCAGTGCGTGCAGCCGATCGAGGAGTAGCCGCGGTCGTGCAGCGGGTGGTACGGCACGTCGTGCTCGACGAGATAACGCCACACGTCCTTCTCGCTCCAGTCGGCCAGCGGCGCGCACTTGAGCTTGCCCGGATGGCCGGAGTCGGGGCCGAGCTTCGGCGTGTCGGCACGGCTGGGCGACTGGTCGCGCCGCAGGCCGGTGATCCAGGCGTCGACGTCGCTGAGCGCGCGCTCGAGCGGCTCGACCTTGCGCATCCCGCAGCAGCTGTCGGGATCGCGCTGCCACAGCCCGTCGATCCACTCGCCGCGGTAGACGTCGATCTCGATCCCGTAGCGCTCCTCGATCCGCCGCCACGTCTCGTAGGTCTCCGGAAACAGGACCCCCGTGTCGAGCGTGAACACCCGCGCCGCCGGCTCGATGGCCAGCAGCATGTCGAGGATCACCGACGCCTCCTTCTGGAAGGAGCAGGCGACGTACAGGCGCGGGTGGTACTCGTCCACGACGTGGGCGAGCACCCCCTGCGCGCTCAGAGACTCGAGGTCCGGCGGGGCGGCACGCATCGGCGGCCGCCTAGGTTAGCCGCCTACTCAGTCGTCACAGCGCGCAGCACGTCCACCCGCGCGGCCCGCCGGGCGGGCGGGATGGCGGCGAGCACGCCCGCGATGGCGGCGAGGATCGCGACGCCGATCAGCGTCGCGAGCGGGAGCTCGAAGACGAAGCCCTCGTCGGCCAGCGGCCGCGACAGCAGCGCCGCGAACGCGATGCCGAGGACCGTGCCCAGCACCGCCCCGATCAGCGCCGTGATGACCGACTCCGCGCGCACCATCCGGCGCACCTGGCGGCGCGACATGCCGACCGCGCGCAGCATGCCGAGCTCGCGCGTGCGCTCGTGGACCGAGAGGGCCATCGTGTTGATGATCCCGAGCAGGGCGACGATCACCGACAGGGCGAGCAGGGCGAGCACGAGGCCGACGAGCTGGTCGACCTGCTGGTTCTGCTCCTCCTTGAAGTCGTCGATCGTCATCGGCTTGGCGGTCGGGAAGTCGGTCAGCGCGGTCTCCTCGCCGCGCTTGATCGCCTCGGGGTCCTCGCCGGCGACGAGCGCGAAGGCGATGTCGTCGACGTCCCAGGCCGACTCCAGCGACGCGTTGCTGAGGACCACGCCGCCGACCACGCCGGCCGTCGAGTCGTAGATCCCGCGGATCGTGTAGCCGACCTCGTTGCCGCGCGGGGTGATGAAGCGCAGCTCGTCGCCCACGCCGACGTCCTTGGACTCGGCGAACTCGTTGCTGACCGCCGCGCCGTCGGCGCCGAGGCCGGACAGCACGTCGTCGGACCCCTCGTCCCAGTTGAGCGTGAGCACGTCGCGCACGGTGGCGTCGTCGACGCCGGTCAGGCTTTCGGTGCCCTGCTCGCCGACGAGCCTGCCGACCTCGAACCGGATCGCCGACACGGCGGTGACGCCCTCGACCTCCTCGACGCGGTCGGTGAGGCCGGCCGGCAGCGGCGAGAAGCCGTCGTCGTGGGTGATGATGCCGGCGGCGCGGATCTGCTCGTCGATGCCCTGGTCGATCGTGGCGCGGAGGCCCGCCGCGAAGATCGTGACCAGGACCACGAGCGCGACGCCGATCATGAGCGCCGAGGCGGTGACCGCCGTGCGCTGCGGCTGGCGGGTGGAGTTCTCGCGGCCGAGCCGGCCCGCGATGCCGAGGATGCGCTCGAGCGGCTTGCCGATCCCCGAGCTCAGCGGCCGCACCAGCGTGGGAGCCAGCAGCGCGAGGCCGAAGATCATCAGCAGCGTGCCGAGGCCGAGCACGGTGGCGGTGGCGCTCGCCGTGCCGGGGTCGCCGAGCAGCCCGTAGAGCAGCATCGCCACGCCGAGCGCCTCGACGACCAGGGCCACGACGATGCGACGGCGGCGCAGGCGCGCCGGCGCGTGCGGCTCGGCGTCGCGCATCGCCTCGACCGGCTGCACGCGTGTGGCGCGGCGGGCGGGCACGAAGCCCGACACCACGGTGGCGATCAGGCCGACCAGCAGCGCGATGATGATCGTGCGCGGCTGGAGCTGGTTGCTCGGTGCTGCCGAGGTCGAGCCCGAAGGCGCCCAGCAGCGCTCGCAGGCCCGGCGCCACGACGAGCCCGGCGGCGATGCCGACGATCGAGGCCAGGAGGCCGATGACCACCGACTCCGCCATCACGGAGCGCAGGATCTGGCCGCGCGAGGCGCCGAGCGTGCGCATCAGCGCGAACTCGCGCGAGCGCTGCGCCACGGTGACCGCGAAGGTGTTGAAGATCAGGAACCCGCCGACGAGCACGGCCACGGCGGCGAACACGAGCAGCGCCGTGCGGATGAAGCCGAGCGCGTCCGAGAGGTCCTGGGCGGACTTCTCGGCCTGCTCCTTGCCGGTGCGGACGGCATAGCTCGGCGCCCAGCTCGGCGGCGATCGCCGCCTTCGAGCTGCTCCGGCGAGGTGCCGCTCTCGGCGGCGACCGAGATGTCGCTGAAGCCGTCCTCGTCCAGCACCCGCTGGCCCTCCTCGAGGGTCACGAGCGTCATGCGCGAGCCGGCGAGGTTGTCGGAGTCGCCGAGGCGGGCGACGCCGGAGACCGTGTAGTCCTTCTTCGGCTGGCGGCCGGCGATCGTCACGGTGTCGCCCTCGCCCCAGCCGAACTCGTCGGCGGTCGCCTTGTCGATCGCGACCTCGTCGTCGCCCTCGGGCGGGCCGCCCTCCGTGTAGGTGAACGGGTCGAAGCGCTCCGGCCCGGTCGTCAGCAGCAGCGTCGGCGGGCCGCCGGAGACGATCGGCTCGCCCTCGCGGTCGAGCAGCGAGACATCGCCGGAGACGAACCCGGCGGCCTCCTCCACCCCGTCGACGGACTGGACGCGCTCGAGCGTCGAGGCCTCCATCGGCGGCGGCTGGGCGAACTCCTCCTCCACGGCCAGCACGGACTGCACCGAGACGTCGGTGCCCTTGCTCGCCCGCTCGAACAGGTCCTTGAAGGACGCGTCGATGGTGTCGGTGAAGACGAACGTCCCCGCCACGAACGCGACGCCGATGACGACGGCAAAGCCGGTCAGCGCGGTCCGCAGCTTCCGGGCCAGCAGGCCCTTCAGCGCGACCTTGAGCACCTACGCCACGGCCTTCATTAGGTCGAGCACGCCCTCGGTGCTCTCGCCGCCGCCGTCGTGGACGACGCGGCCGTCGCTGAGCACGACGATGCGGTCGGCGATCGAGGCCGCGTGCGCGTCGTGGGTGACCATGACGACGGTCTGGCCGAACTCGTCGGCCGCCTGGCGCAGCAGCGCCAGCACCTCGTCGGACGACGCGGAGTCGAGGTTGCCGGTCGGCTCGTCGGCGAACACCACCGCCGGGCGGTGGATCAGCGCGCGCGCCACGGCGACGCGCTGCTGCTGGCCGCCGGACAGCTCGGACGGCCGGTGCTCGAGCCGGTCGCCGAGGCCGACGGCGGCGATGAGCTTGCCGAGCCACTCGCGGTCGGGCTTCTTCCCGGCCAGCGTGAGCGGGAGCAGGATGTTCTCCTCGGCGGTCAGGACCGGCACGAGGTTGAAGGCCTGGAAGACGAAGCCGAGACGGTCGCGCCGCAGACGCGTGAGCCCCTTGTCGTCGAGGTTGGCGAGCTCCGAGCCGTCGACCAGCACGGAGCCGGCGGTCGGCCGGTCGAGCCCCGCGAGCAGGTGCATGAGCGTCGACTTGCCGGAGCCGGACGGGCCCATGATCGCGGCGAACTGGCCGCTCGGGAAGCTCAGCGTGACGCCGCGCAGGGCATGGACGGCGGTCTCGCCCTCGCCGTACACGCGGCGGAGCTCGGTGGTGCTGACGATCGGGCGCGACGTCGAGTCGGTCATGCGAACAGCATGGTCAACACGCCGGGAGGCGAAGGGGTGGATGACTTGTGGACGGGGGGTGCGGCTGGCCGCACTTACGCGGGATCAGTCGCCGGCGCGCAGGTAGGCGAGGACGGCGAGCACGCGGCGGTGGTCCTCGACCGTCGGCGTGAGGTCGAGCTTCGAGAAGATCGAGGTGACGTGCTTCTCGACCGCGCGCTCGGTGACCACCAGCGCCTCGGCGATGGCGGCGTTCGAGCGGCCCTCGGCCATCAGGCCCAGCACCTCGCGCTCGCGGGCGGTCAGCGCCTCCAGCGGGTCCTCGCGGCGGCGGCGGCCGAGCAGCAGGGCGACGACCTCCGGGTCGAGCGCCGAGCCGCCGCCGGCGACGCGGCGCACCGCGTCGGTGAACGTGTCCACGTCGGCCACCCGGTCCTTGAGCAGGTAGCCGGTCCGCTCCGTCGACTCCGAGAGCAGCTCGAGCGCGTACGCCTCCTCGACGTACTGCGACAGCACGAGCACCGCCGTGTCGGGGTGCTCGGCGCGGATGCGGTGCGCGGCGCGCAGACCCTCGTCGGTGTGCGTGGGCGGCATCCGTACGTCGACCACCGCGACGTCGGGCCGGTGGGCGCCGACCTTGCGCAGCAGGTCCTCGGCGTCGCCGGCCTGGCCGGCGACCTCGAACCCGGACTCCTCGAGCAGGCGCGAGAGGCCCTCGCGCAGCAGCACGGAGTCATCGGCGATCACGACGCGAAGTGGGGCTGTATCGGTGCTCATACCGGTATCTCAGCCCGCAGCCTAGTGCCCGCCCCGGCGGGAGAGTCAAGCGACATGCTGCCGTCGAGCGCCGAGACACGGTCGACGAGGCCGCGCAGACCGGAGCCGCGGTCGGGATCGGCGCCGCCGATCCCGTCGTCGGCGACCTCCACGACCGCATGGCCGTTGCGGCGCATGACGCGCACGATCGCCTGGCTGGCGTGGGCATACTTGGCGACGTTGGTGAGCGCCTCGGCGACGACGAAGTAGGCCGCCGCCTCGATCGGCTCGGGCAGGCGGTCGGACGGCAGCTCGGCGAGATCGACCTCGATCGGCGCCCGGCCGGCCAGCGCCTCGAGCGCCGCGCCGAGTCCGCGGTCGGACAGCACGGCCGGGTGGATGCCGCGCGCCAGCTCGCGCAGCTCGCCGAGCGCCAGCGTCAGTTCCTGGTGGGCGCCGTCGAGCAGCTCGACGGCCTTCTCGGGGTCCTTGTGGACCTTGCCCTGGGCCAGGCGGAGGGTCAGCGAGAGCGCCACCAGGCGCTGCTGGGCGCCGTCGTGCAGGTTGCGCTCGAGCCGGCGGCGCTCGTGCGTGCCGGCCTCGACGATGCGGGCGCGCGAGGCGCTCAGCTCCTCGACGCGGGCGCGCAGCTGGGCCTGCAGGCGCTCGTTCTCCATCGCCAGGCCGGCGGCGGCGGCGACCGAGCCGAGCAGCTCGGGGTCCTCGCACAGCGTCCGGTCGTGGACGATGGCGCCGACGCGGCGGTCCTCGAGCTCGACCGCCGTCCACGCGCGGCTCGCGTCGTCGTCGGCCGGCAGCTCGACCACGCGGCCGTCGGAGTCGACCCACCGGCGCTTGTCGTCGAGCCAGAACACGAGCTGGAGCGAGCGGTCGCCGAGCGCGTCGGCCAGCCGGCAGCGCAGCGTGCCGGTGCCGGGCGCCTCGCCGAGCCGCAGCAGCAGCTCCGAGACGGCGCCGGCGCGCGCCACGCGGCTGCGGACGAGGCCGATCAGGAAGACCCAGGGGACCGAGGCGAAGACGAGCAGGCCCGCCCAGCCGAGCATGTCGGTGAGCCGCGAGATGCCCGCCGCGTCGGTGCCGAGCGACGTCGCCACGAGCACGAGCATCGCCACGCCGGACCACAGGATCGGGGCCATCCCGCGCCGCTGCGGCGGTGTGGCGGCGCGCCAGCGGCGGATGAGGATGACGAGCACGACGGCGACGATCGCCACCCCGACGACCGAGACGAGGGCGTTGAAGACGTCGCGCAGCGTGTCGTCGCGCTCGATCAGCAGCGCCGACTCGGGGCAGTTCGGGCAGCTCTCCTCCATGCGCTCTCCGAAGCCCCACAGCAGCTGCGGCAGCGGGCCGAGGACGCTGAGGACGTAGGCGCCGGCGAGCAGCCAGGCGTGCCAGGGGCGCTCCAGCCGCCCGTCCGGATAGGCGAGCAGCATGTGGGCGAAGACGACGAAGTAGACGCTCGCGAGCAGGACGCCGACCGTGAAGACGACCGAGTCGTCCGACGTCGTCAGCGCGCCGAGCATGTACGTGAAGCCGACGGCGGTCATCAGGGCGCCGAAGCGGCTCCCCGGCCGGCGCCACCAGGCGTAGAGGCCGGTGCCGACGAACGACCACGAGATCAGCAGCCCGAGGGCGATCGCCGCGCCGGGCGACGGCATGTGGTCGGACGAGGCGATGAGCGCCGCCGCGGCGCCGCCGGCGACCAGGGCGGCGAGCGCGATCGCGAGCAGCGCCCGGTTGAGCGCCCTCACAGCAGCTCCTGCAGGCGGTCGCCGGACAGCTCGGCCTTGGGGACGAAGCCGCGCGCGCCCGAGCGGGTGACGAGCGGCCCGAAGTCCGACGAGTCGCGGCTCGAGACGAGGATCACCACGGGGCTGTCGGCGGTCCCGGTCAGCCGTGCGGCGACGTCGAAGCCGTCGATGTCGGGCAGCTGGACGTCGAGCAACACGACCTCGGGCTGCAGCCGGCCGGCCTCGGTCAGGGCCGACGCGCCGTCCACGGCCTCGCCCACGACGTCGAAGCCCTCCGCCTCGAGGAGGACTCGCGCAGTCGCGCGGAACGACGGATGGTCGTCCACGATGAGGACCCGGTGACCCACGTTTCACAAGTCTGGTCACGTTGTGGAACCGGTGCCATACGGCTGGCCGTACCCACCCAGGTGGCCAGTCGGTGAGTCCTCCTACCCCGTTCCGGGGAGGGCGGCCGCCGCGATCTCACGGAAGGCGGCGCCCGGGTCGGCCGCCCCGAAGACCGCCGAGCCGGCCACGAAGGCCGTCGCCCCGGCGGCCGCGCACGGCGCCGCGGTCGTGGCGTCGATCCCGCCGTCGACCTCGATCGCGACGCCCGGCCCGAGCATCGCGCGCAGCCGCTCGAGCTTGCCGAGCGACGACTCGAGGAACGCCTGGCCACCCCAGCCGGGGTTGACGGTCATGCAGAGCAGGAGATCGAGGTCGCCGACCAGCTCGGAGGCGGCGGCCACCGAAGTGCCCGGGCACAGCGCCAGGCCGGCCGTGCAGCCGGCCTCCTTGATCGCCTGCAGCGCGTAGTGGGCGTGCGGGGTGGCCTCGACGTGGACGGTGATGTGGTCGGCTCCCGCCTCGGCGAAGGCGCCGATGTGACGCTCGGGGCGGTCGATCATCAGGTGCACGTCGACGACGGCGCCGGCGGCGTGGATCTGCTCGGCCAGCGCGTCGACCACGACCGCGCCGAAGCTGATCGGGGGCACGAAGTGCCCGTCCATGACGTCGACGTGGATCGTGCGCGCGCCCGCTTCGAGCACGGCGCCGACCTGCTCGGACAGGCGCGCGAAGTCCGCCGCCAGAATCGAAGGAGCAACGCCGCGAGGGGTTACCTCCGCGGGGCATCCAGCCCCGCGCCTTGATGAGATTGTTCGGCCTCCGGCCTCACTTGACCGTTCGCTTCGCTCACTCATATGGGCTGGAGCATCGACGCTTTGCAGTGGTTGCACGCGTACAGCGCGGTGTCCGACATCCGCACGATCGTCGAGTGCTCGCCGCAGTTCGGGCAGACCGAGCGCAGCTCGAAGCGGTGCAGGCAGTTCACGCAGCGGTAGCGGCCCGGCAGGTTGGTCGGGCGCAGCCACGGCTCGTGGCAGGCCGGGCAGACGTCACCCAGATCGACGTGGTCGTCGCTCACGAGCGCCTGAGCCGGGCGATGAAGAAGCCGTCGGTGCCGTCCCGGTGCGGGAGCGTCTGGAGGAAGCCGGGCACGCTCGGATGGTCCCAGACGGGCACGTCGGACGGCAGCTCGTCGACCGCGAAGTCGCCGCGGCGCTCGAGGAAGGCGCCGACCAGGCGCTCGTTCTCGGCGGGCGAGATCGTGCACGTGGAGTAGACGAGCACGCCGCCGGGCTCGAGCGCGTCGGCGGCCGCGTCGAGGATCCGCGCCTGCACGGCGGCCAGCTCCGCCGGCGTCCCGGGCTCCTTGCGCCAGCGGACGTCGGGGCGGGCGGCGAGCGTGCCGAGGTCCGAGCACGGCGGGTCGACGAGCACGCGGTCGAAGCGCCCTTCCGGTGGCTCCTGCGCATCGGCGTTGACAACCTCGACGCAGGTGGCGCCCATCCGCTCCGTGGTGCGGGCGAGCGCCTGCGCGCGGCCGGGATGGCGCTCGACGGCCACCACGCGGCCCTCGTCCCGCATCAGGGCGGCGAGGTGCGTGGTCTTGCCGCCGGGGGCGGCGCAGAGGTCGAGGACGTGCTCGCCGGGCTGCGGGTCGAGCGTCCGCGCCACCGCCATCGCGGCGCGCGACTGCGGCATGAACAGGCCCTGCTCCCACTGGGGGGAGGCGAAGGCGTCGAAGGGCGCCTCGAGGATCAGGCCCTCGGGCAGGCGGTCCGCGGGGCGGCTGGGCACCGGCAGGTCCAGCGTGGCGGACTTGAGCGTGTTGACGCGGACGGCCGCCTCGGCGGGCTCGTTGCCGGCCGCCATCAGGGCGCGGGCCTCGTCCGGGCCGAGCGCGTCGAACCACAGCTCGGCGATCCACTCGGGGTAGGAGTGGCGCAGCGCGGCCTCGGCCGCGGTCGTCTCCGGCAGCCCGGCGACGAGCGCGGGCGCCTCGCCGGCCGCCCGGCGCAGGACCGCGTTCACGAGCCCCGCGCCCGCGCGCGAGGCCGTCTTGGCCAGCTCGACCGACTCGCCGACCGCCGCGTGGGCCGGGACGCGGTCGAGGAAGGCGAGCTGGAGGACGCCCAGTCTCAGCGCGGCGAGCACGGCGGGCTCGAGCTTGGCGACCGGCCGGTCGGTCAGCTTTTCAACGACGTGATCGAGCGTCGCCCGGCGCTGGACGACACCGTAGGTGAGCCTCGTGGCCAGCGCCCGGTCGCGCGCATCGAGACCGTGGCGGCGAGCCTCGGCGTGCAGCGCGCGATCGGCGTAGGCGCCTTCCTCGAAAACCCGCCGGATGACCGCATATGCGCAGGCACGAGCAGGGGATATTCGGCTGGTGGGGGAGCGTCTTTGGACCATCCGTCCAGAAAGCTGCGTATCGCTAATGCGCAGTTTGCGGGAATTTCCAGGGGCTTTAGGAAACCGTCGAACGTTCGTCCATTTCGGCGCGAAAACGCTCAATCTCGATGGCATCGAGGCTAAAGCACCGCATACAACTTGCCGATAGCTGCCTCGGAAGGGGATTTGAAAATGTCGCTGACGAACAACAATCGCGAGACCACGGGCACCCGCCCGATGGCTCTGCGCGATCTGCGGTTCGCCGGCACCGTGGCAGCCGGACTGGTCGCTGGGGTGCTCGGCGTCGGGGCGCTCAGCGCTCCGCTCCTCGGTTGGACCACATGGCCTGAGGCGCTCCAGCCGGGGCGCGAGCAGGTCGTCCAGATGAAGCCGGGCGAGATCCCGCCGATCGCGGACGGCCGCTCGTCCCGCTCCGCCGCGAGCGAGGACACCGCGATCACCATCCCGGGCCCCGGGGGCTCCACGCTGACGCTCACCACCGAGGGCACCGGCGACGCCGTGCCCGCGGGCAGTGGCTCCGGTGCTTCCGGCTCCGGCTCCGGCTCTGGCGCCGTGCGCGTCGGCGCCGGCGGCGAGCGCGACGGAGCAGGCAAGGGCTTCGGCGGCTCCGGCTTCTCCAACCCGAACTTGAACGACGCCGACGGCGACGGTATGCCCGACGTCTGGGAGTCGCGCATGGGCCTCGACCCGCTGCGGGACGACTCGCTGACCGACGCCGACGGCGACGGCATCCCGAACGGCTTCGAGTACCTCACGCGTACGTCCGCGTCGAACGTCGACTCCAACGGCGACGGCGTGTCAGACGGCGACGACGACTCCGACCTGGACGGCGTGCGCAACGCGGTCGAGGTGGACCTCGGCACGCAGCCGTGGACGCCGGACTCGAACAACGACGGCGTCGCCGACGGCGCCGACGACGCGGACGGCGACGGCACCCCGAACGCCGAGGAGGAGCAGGTCGGCACCGATCCCGGTGTCGCCGAGCCCGCTCCCGAGCAGCCGGTCGCTCCGCAGCCGACGGACACCCCGCCCTCCGACACCCCGCCCGTGACCGACGCCCCCGTCGCGACCGAGCCGGACGCGGTCGAGGTCGAGGAGCCCACCGACGACGACCAGGGCCCGACCCCGGCGCCCGAGCCCGCGGCGCCGGTCGAGGAGCCGGCCCCGCCGGTCGAGGAGCCCGCCGACGCCGCCGCCCCGGCCGAGGAGCCCAAGGCTCCGGTCGAGGAGCCGGCGCCGCCGGCGCCCGAGCCCGCGCCGAAGGCCGAGCCCGCGCCGAAGGCCGAGGCCGCTCCGGCGCCCGCCGCCGAGGCTCCGGCCCAGCCGGCGCCGGCCCCGGCCGCCGCTCCGGCCCCCGCCCCGGCCCCGCCCGCTCCGGCCCCCGCCCCGGCCGCCGCTCCGGCGCCGCCCGCGGCTCCGCCCGCCCCGGCGGCCGCCCCTCCGGCTCCGCCCGCGGCTCCGGCCGCGGCGCCCGCCCCCGAGGCGGCCCCGCCCGCCGCCTAGGCACCACACGATTTGGGTTCGCACCGGCCGCCTCTGGCGGCCGGTCTGCGTTAAGGCGCCGCGATCTCGAAATCGGTCAGCCGCTCGTCCCGGCGACCGCGCAGCCAGTCGGCGGCGGCCATCGGGCGGCTGCCCGGCGGGCGGATCTCGGTCAGCTCCAGCGCGCCGCCGTCGGCGCCCATCAGCAGCCGGTGGCCGTCGGCCCGCACGCGGCCGGGCTCAGGGCCGTCGCCCGCCACTTGCGCGGCGATCACGCCGAGGAAGTCGCCGTCCGGGAGGGCGATGCGGGCGCCGATGTGGGGGCGCAGCGCGCGCACGGTGCGCTCGAGCTCCTCGGGCGTGCGCACGGGGTCGAGCGCGCGGTCGGCGGCCTCGATCTTGTGCGCGTACGTGACCCGCGACTCGTCCTGCTCGACGAACGAGAGCCGCTCGTCGAGCGCGCGCACCAGCAGCTCGCCGCCGAGCCGCTCGAGCCGCGCCGCGAGCGTCCCGTAGTCGTCGTCAGGGCCGATCGGCTCGGCCTCCTGGGCGCAGACCGCGCCGGCGTCGAGCGCCTCGGTGACGCGCATGATCGAGACGCCGGTCTGCTCGTCGCCGGCCATGATCGCCCGCTCGACCGGCGCGGCGCCGCGCCAGCGCGGCAGCAGCGACGGGTGCACGTTGATCATCTCGTAGGCCGACAGCAGCGGCTCCTTGATCAGCACGCCGAACGCGCAGACGGCCACCACCTCGGGCTCGGCCGCGGCGATCCGGTCGAGTACCTCGGGGTCGTGCAGCCGCTCGGGCTGGATGACCTCCAGCCCGAGCTCCCGCGCCCGCTCCGCCACCGGCGGCGGCGAGACGCGGCGGCCGCGACCCTTCGGGCGGTCGGGCCGCGTGACCACGAGCGCCGGGCGGTGCGGGCTGCCGGCGAGCCGCTCGAGCACCACGGCGGCGAACTCCGAGGTGCCGAGGTAGGCGGTCCGCACCCTAGGCGCTGACGGCTGGCTCGGGCGGTGGATGGCCCGCCATCGCCTCGCGCATGGCCCGCATGGCCTGCTTGCGCTGGTCGCGGCTCGTGCGGTCGAGGATCAGCACGCCGTCGAGGTGGTCGACCTCGTGCTGGATCACGCGCGCCTCCAGCCCGGAGGCCTCGAGCTCGAGCGGCGCGCCGGTCGCGTCCAGCGCGCGCACGCGCACCTGGACCGGCCGCTCGACGTCGACGCCGACGCCGGGCAGCGAGAGGCACCCCTCCTCCATCGTCTCGAGCTCCTCGCCGAACCACTCGATCTCGGGGTTCACCAGCACCCCCAGCGGCGCGTCCGGCTCGACGCGGTAGACGAGCACGCGGTGCATGACGCCGAGCTGGGGGGCGGCGAGCCCGATCCCGAGCGCGTCGACCATCAGCTCGCCCATGCGGCGGACCTCGTCGGCGAGCGCGGCGTCGAACACGTCGACCGGGCGCGCGCGGGTGCGCAGCGCGGGGTCGCCGTACTTGCGGACATGGCGCAGCGCCGCCTCTCGCTTGGCGCGGGTCTCGGGATCGAGCCGGTCCTGGGTCGTCTCGGCCGCTTCCGGGGCGGCCGTCTGCTGCTCGCTCGCCATGAGCCCCGCCAGTCTAGCTGCGGTCAACAGACGCCATCGACGAGGTTCACTGCGGGTCGACGTCCACCGAGAAGGCGACCTCGCGCAGCGCGCGGTCGCGGGCGGCAGCCTCGACGGCGGCGGCGACCGCCCGCACCGCTCCCTCGCGCTCGCCGGTCTTGACCACCACCTGGCGCCGCTCGCGGCCGCGCAGGCGGAACAGCGGTGCCGGCCCGAGGATCTCCGTGCGCTCGGAGACGCCGGCGGCGATCGCCTCGGCGAGCCGGGCGGCGGCGGCGCGCACCGGCTCGGGCGACGCGGCGGAGACCACCACCCGCACGAGGTCGGCGAACGGCGGGTAGCGCAGCGCGCGCCGGCGCTCGAGCTCGCCGGCCAGGAAGCCCTCGCTGTCGTGGCGCGAGGCGGCCTCGATCGAGGGGGCCTCGGGCCACGTCGTCTGCACCAGCACGCGGCCGCCCTCCGGCCCGCGGCCGGCGCGGCCGGCAAGCTGGGCGATCAGCGCGAAGGTGCGCTCCTCGGCGCGGAAGTCCGGGAAGCGCAGCGTGCTGTCGGCGTCCAGCACCACGCCGAGCGTCACGTCCGGGAAGTCATGGCCCTTGGCCACCATCTGGGTGCCGAGCAGGAGGCCGGCCGGCGCGGCGTGGAAGCGGCTCAGCAGCTCGGGCACGGCGTCCTTGCCGCCGGCGGTGTCGGCGTCGAGCCGGAAGACCGGCACGTCGAGCGCCTCCCGCAGCTCGGCCTCGATCCGCTCGGTCCCGGCGCCGTACCGGGCGACCGCCAGCGAGCCGCAGGCGTCGCAGCGGCTGGGCACCGGCTCGCGGTGGCCGCAGTGGTGGCAGGCGATGACGCCCTCGCCGCGGTGCAGCACGAGCGCCACCTCGCACTGCGCGCACTCCCAGACCTTGCCGCACGAGCGGCACGTGAGGAAGTTCGACCAGCCGCGCCGGTTGAGCAGGACGATCGACTTGCGGGCGGCGGCCAGCGCGCGCCGCGTCAGCGGGTGCAGCGGGTGCTGAGCGCCGCGCATGTCGAGCACGCGGACCGGCGGGAGCGAGCGCGAGTCGACGCGGCTCGGCAGCTTCACGTGTGGGAGGGCGTGCCAGGTCTCGGGCCGCGGCGTGGCCGAGCCGGCGACCAGCGTGGCGCCGGCGCGGCGCGCTCGCTCGGCGGCGACCAGGCGGGCGTCGTACCGCGGGTCGCCCTCGTGCTTGTACGACGCGTCGTGCTCCTCGTCGATCACCACGAGGCCGAGGTCGGCCACCGGGGCGAAGACCGCCGACCGCGGGCCGACGGCGATCCGCGCCTCGCCCGACCGCAGCCGCCGCCACTCGTCGTAGCGCTCCCCCTCCCCCAGCGCCGAGTGCAGCAGCGCCACGGTGTCGCCGAAGCGGGCCTGGAAGCGCGCCAGCGTCTGCGGCGTGAGGGCGATCTCCGGGACCAGGACGATCACGCCGCGGCCGCGCTGCAGGGCCTCGGCGGCCGCCCGCAGGTACACCTCGGTCTTGCCCGAGCCGGTCACGCCGTGGAGAAGGTGCGAGCCACCTTCGCGCAGGCGCTCGAGCGCCGCCTCCTGCTCGGGCGTGAGCGCGACCGTCCGGTCGGCCGCCGCGTTCGTGCGCGGCACGCGCCGCCGCGCCCGCGGCGCGATCGCGACCAGCCGGCGCGCCTCCAGCCGCCGCAGAGCCCCCAGGTCGCTGCCGGCGGGGCCCGGCAGCCGCCCGAGCAGCTCGCGCTGGTTGGCGGTCAGCCGCTGCCCGTCGAGCTCGGCGGCGGTGCGCTCGGCCCACAGCTGCGTCCGCTCGCGGCCGCGCGGGGGCAGGACGAGCGACAGCGCGCGCGCCGGCGTCGAGCAGTACTCGCGAGCCATCCACAGCGCCAGCTCCACCAGGTCCTCAGGGATCGACTCGCCGCGCACGGCGGTCGGCGTGACGAGCTTCTCGTCCGGCACCTCACTCGTGTCGGCGAGATCGACGACCACGCCGTCGAGCGCCTGGCGGCCGAACGGCACGCGCACGATCGAGCCGACGTCCAGCGGCTCGGCGGGCAGCCGGTAGTCGAACGGTCCGGACAGGCGGCGGGTGGTGGTGAGCGGCTCGACGCGGGCGATCACGGGCGGCGTTGACGATAGGCGCCGGCCCGGCAGCGCTCACCCCTGCGGGGCCCCACCCCGACTCGTCCGGCAGCCCAGCCCTACTCGTCCGGCAGCCCAGCCCTACTCGTCCGGCAGCCCTAGCTGGAGCTTTCGCAGCAGGTCGGCGAGCCGCCGCTGCTCGGCCTCGCTCAGACCGCCCAGGATCCGCCGCTCGTTGTCGAGGTGCGCGGGCGTCAACGCGTCGATCAGCCGCCGGCCCGTGGGCGTGAGGCTGATCAATGTCCCGCGCCGGTCGGCCGGATCGGGCCCGCGGGCGATCAGCCCCGCCTGCTCGAGCTTGTCGAGCCGCTTGGTCGTGCCGCTCGACGTGAGCATCGAGGCGTTGGTGAGGTCGGTCGGACGCAGCGTCCCGCCCGAGCGGCGCAGCGTGGCCAGCACGTCGTGCCAGCCCGGCTCGAGCCCGTGGTCGCGGTAGACCGGCTCCAGCCGCGCCTCGACCTCACGCGCGAGCCGCGAGAGGCGGCCGACGATCCCGATCGGCGACGAGTCGAGCTCGGGCCGCTCGCGCTGCCACTGCTCGATGATCAGGTCGACGCCGTCGCGCTCGCCCACGCGCAGTAGCCTACCTTCCCAAGAACTTGCTTCCTAGGAAGATATGTACTAGGATGCAATCCATGCTCAACTCTCTCTTCAGCCGCCGCCCCCGTACCGTGCGCCCGCAGCCGCGGATCCGCTGGTACTGAGCTCGACCGGCTCGCCGATCGGCAGCCACCGCACCGGGACGTCGGGCGCCGCCGCGAGCTCCCGCTCGATCGCCGCCCGGCCCTCGCGGAAGTGCGACCACCCCTCGTAGTGGATCGGGATGACGGTGCGGGGCCGGAGCAGCCGGCACAGCTCGATCGCCTCGCGCGCGGTCAGCGTGTACCGCAGCGGTCCCGTGACGTGGAAGCGCACGCCGCCGAGGTGCACGATCGCCGTGTCGACCTGGAGCCGCTGCGCGACCGAGCGCACGCCGTCGTAGAGGACGGTGTCGCCCGAGATCCAGACCGTCCGCCCGTCGTAGCGCAGCGCGAAGCCGATCACCTCGCCGAACACGGGCTTCAGCAGCGGCGGGCCGTGGCGGCACGGCGTGGCGACGATCTCGAGCGACCCCAGCCGCGTCGTCTCCCACGGCGCCAGGCCGCGCGCGCCGCCGCCGAGCCGCTTGGCGCCGGGCACCGTCGTGACGACCACGCCCGCCGAGGGCAGCAGCGCCCGACCGGCGCGATCGAGGTTGTCGGCGTGGTGGTCGTGGCTGAGCAGCACGGCGTCGATCTCGCCGAGGTCGGCCGCCGGCAGCGCGGGACCCGCGACCTTGCGCGAGAACGACCCCCAGCCGAACGAGTACGTCCGGCCGGGGGCGTCGAAGGTCGGGTCCGTCAGCAGCCGCAGGCCGCCGATCTCGATCAGCGCCGTCGGCCCGCCGACGTGCGTGATCCTCACACGCGCTGCCCGGCGTGCCGCACGGCCCAGTCGAGCGCGTGGTCGGCGACCTTCTCCCAGCCCGGCCAGGCGGGCAGCAGGTGCGGGCCGTCGAACTCGACGACCTCGGTGACCACCTCGTCGTTCCAGTGCTTGGCGTTGGAGCGCTGGATCGAGGGCGGCATCAGGTTGTCGGTGCTGCCGGCGACGAAGAGCAGCGGGGCGCGCTCGGTGTTGCCGTAGTCGACCCAGTTGTCGTCCTTGCCCGGGTGGATGTTGGCCAGCGCGCTGCCCCAGAAGATCTCGCCGGAGGCGGGGATGTGGTACCGCTCGTACAGCCGCCGCGCCTCGTCCTCCGGGAACCCGTTGGTGAACGCGTAGTTCCACTGCTCGAAGGTGAAGCCGACGGCCCGGTGGCGGTTCGCCGGGTTCCTGAGCACCGGGAACGTGGCCCTGATCTGCGAGAGCGGCACGCGCTTGACGCCCTCGGTCGGCGCCGAGTTGATCGCCACCCCCGCCGCGCCGAACCCGTGGTCGAGCAGGATCTGCGTGAACACGCCGCCGGCCGAGTGGCCGATCAGGATCGGCGGCGACTCGAGCTCGCGGACGGTCGACTCGAGGTGCTCGATGATCTGCGGCACGGTCACCGCCTCGATCGGCG
Source organism: uncultured Solirubrobacteraceae bacterium (assembly GCA_963844405.1). Taxonomy (GTDB): domain Bacteria; phylum Actinomycetota; class Thermoleophilia; order Solirubrobacterales; family Solirubrobacteraceae; genus DASSUW01. The sequence continues at coordinate 870,323 of CAWJNZ010000004.1, forward strand.
ACGGGTCGGCGTTGAGCGCCTCGACCTCGACCTCGAAGCCGGGGTACGCGGGCGCGATCACCCGGTGGCCCGCCGCCTCGTAGCGCTCGATCCAGTGCTCCCAGCTCCGCGGCGTCACCCAGAAGCCGTGGATGAGGACGATGGTCTCCGGCATGCGGCCCTCCCGCATTAGGTTTGGATATCAAACCGACCGGGGAGAAGCTACCAAATGCCGCGGGTCTGCTCGATCACCGATGCCCTGGCGCTGGTAGGCGAGCGCTACTCGCTGCTGATCGCGCGCGAGATCCGCTACGGCCGCACCCGCTTCAACCAGCTCCTGGACGGGACCGGAGCGCCGCGCGACGTGCTCGCGCGCCGGCTTCGCGAGCTCGAGGAGGCGGGCATCGTCGAGCGACGTCTCTACTGCGAGCGCCCGCCGCGGTACGAGTACCTGCTGACCGATGCCGGCAACGAGCTGCACCCGGTCCTGCTCCAGCTCAAGGAATGGGGCGACCGCCACCTCAACCCCGGCGCCGAGCCCGTGATCTTCGAGCACGAGTGCGGCGCCGAGTTCCACGCGCGGACGGTGTGCGCGGCCTGCGGCGAGCCGGTCGGCGAGGGCGACCTGCGGGTCTGCGGCGGCACCCATCCCGTCGAGGCCACGCTGTAGCCTCGCGCGGCGTGGAGGGGATCGTCCTCGGCGACAACCTGCCGCTCCTGCGCGAGCTCGAGGCGGGATCGGTGCAGATGGTCTACGCCGACCCGCCCTTCAACACCGGCCGCACGCAGGAGCGCCGCACGCTGGCCACGGTCGCCTCCGAGAACGGCGACCGCACCGGCTTCGGCGGGCGCCGCTACGCGACGACGCTGCTCAAGCAGTCCTCCTACGCGGACGCGTTCGACGACTACCTCGCCTTCCTCGAGCCGCGCCTGCGCGAGCTGCGGCGCGTGCTGAGCCCCGAGGGCACGCTCTACCTGCACCTCGACTACCGCGAGGCGCACTACGCCAAGCTGCTGCTCGACGAGGTGTTCGGCCGCGAGTGCTTCCTCAACGAGCTGATCTGGGCCTACGACTACGGCGCCAAGCCACGCCGCCGCTGGCCGCAGAAGCACGACACGATCCTCGTCTACGTGCGCGACCCGCAGCGCTACTGGTTCGACGCCGAGGCGGTCGACCGCGAGCCGTACATGGCGCCGGGCCTCGTCACCCCCGAGAAGCGCGAGCGCGGCAAGCGCCCCACGTCGGTGATGTGGCACACGATCGTCTCCCCCACCGGCCGCGAGAAGACCGGCTACCCGACGCAGAAGCCCGAGGCCCTGATCCGCCGCTTCGTGCAGGCCTCCTCACGCCCCGGCGACCTGTGCCTGGATCCCTTCGCCGGCTCAGGCACGCTCGGCGCCGTGGCCGCGAAGCTCGGCCGCCGCTACCTGCTGATCGACGCGAGCGAGGACGCCGTCGGCGTCATGCGGGCGCGCCTTGCCTGAGACGGTCCGCGCGCACGGCCCCGGCCGCGTGAACCTGATCGGCGAGCACACCGACTACAACGGCGGGCTCGCGCTGCCGTTCGCGATCGAGCGCGGGGTCACGGTGACCGCCGAGCCGCTCGACGGCGACCGGATCGAGGCGCTGGCGCTCGGCGAGCGGGACGAGTTCCCGGTGTCGGCGCCGGAGCCCGCCACCGGCTGGCGCGCCTTCGTCCGCGGCACGGTCGCGGAGCTGCAGGCCGCCGGCCACGAGGTTCGTCCCGCGCGGCTGACGATCGAGAGCGACCTCGAGCAGGGCGCAGGACTCTCGTCGTCGGCCGCTCTGGAGACCGCCCTGTGCCTGGCGCTGCTCGGCGAGGAACCCGCCGACCGGATCGAGCTCGCCAAGCTCTGCTCGCGGGTCGAGAACGACTGGGTCGGCGCCGAGACCGGGCTGCTCGACCAGCTCGCCTCGCTGTGCGGCCAGCCCGGGCACGCCGTGCGGATCGACTTCGCGACCCTGGAGCTCGATCCCGTGCCGCTCGACCTGCAGGGCTGGCGCCTCGTCACGCTCGACTCCGGCGCGAGCCACTCGCACGCGGGCTCCGGCTACAACGAGCGCCGCCGCGAGACCCGCGAGGCCTGCAGGCTGCTCGGCGTCGCCACGCTGCGCGAGGCGACCGACGTCGAGGGCCTGCCCGAGCCGCTGCGCTCCCGCGCCCGGCACGTGGTGGCCGAGAACCGGCGGGTCGACGCGATGGTCGCCGCCCTCCGCGCCGGCGAGCTCGAGACGGTCGCGCGCCTGCTCGACGAGGGGCACGCCAGCCTGCGCGACGACTACGCCGCCTCGGTCCCCGAGGTCGAGCGCACGGTCGAGCGGCTCAAGGCGGCGGGGGCGGCCGGCGCGCGGATGGTCGGCGGCGGCTTCGGGGGCGCGGTGCTCGCGCTGCTACCGCCCGGCGTCGCCCTGCCCGCCGGGGCGCTCGCGGTCGCGCCGGGTGCCCCGGCTGCTCTCGTGTGAGGCCAGTGCGGCGGCGTCGACGCCGCGCGGTGCCCCGCGCTCGGGGTACTCGTCGCCCTCGACCAGCTCGTCGCCCAGCGGCCGCGTCAGCGCCCACACGAGCATGAGGATCCCGAAGACGAGCATCCCCAGGCCGGCCCACAGGTTGATGTTCACGCCGGCGGCCTTGTCGATCTCCTCCTGGCTGTCGAACAGCCCGAGCACGGTCAGCAGCAGGCCGTAGACGACGAACAGGCCGCCGATGATGCGGCGCAGGTCGAAGAGGTTGGCGGCGCGGCGTGTGGAGGGGGTGTCGGACATCGGCTACCAGAAGATGACGGTCAGGATGGCGGCGCCCGCGAGCGTCGTGAACCCGAGCAGCTTGGGCGATTCCCACCACTTGTGGACCCGGCGGGCGGCGTACTCGTCCTCGTTGGCCATGCCGTAGACGAGGCCCTGAAGCTCGCTGACGGGCTTCGAGGTGGTCATCAGCGTCACGACGACGGCGGTGATCGAGACGGCGACGAAGGCGAGGCCGGCGCCCCACATCGACTCGTCGAGGTCGGAGCCGAACGAGAACCAGCCGACCTTGTAGCCGATCCACGTCACGCCGGCCACCAGCGTGCCGGCCACGAGCCCCCAGAACCCCGCCCACGGCGTCATCCGCTTCCAGAACATGCCGATGATGAAGACGGCGAACAGCGGCGCGTTGAAGATCGAGAACAGCGCCTGGACGTAGTTCATGAGGTTGTCGTACGTGGACGCGATGAGCGCTGTCCCCATCGCCACCACGAGACCGGCGATCGTCGCGAGCCGGCCGAAGCGCACGTACCACTCGTCCGACTCGCCCGACCGCACGTACGGCTCCATGATGTCCGTGGTGACCACGGTGTTGAAGGCCGACACGTTGGCCGCCACGCCGGCCATGAACGACGCCATCAGGCCCGTGATGGCGAGCCCGAGCATGCCGTTCGGCAGGTACTCGTTCATCAGCAGCGGCAGCGCGTTGTTGTACGCGAGGTTCGGGTCGTCGGCGCTGCCCAGGTTCGGGATAACGACCAGCGCGATCATGCCCGGCACGATCATGATGAAGGGCAGCACGAGCTTCGGGAACGCGCCGATCAGCGGCGTGCGCTGGGCGGCCGAGAGGTCCTTGGCCGACAGCGCGCGCTGGACCTCGGCGAAGTTCGTCGTCCAGTAGCCGAAGGAGAGCACGAAGCCGAGGCCGAAGACAAGCCCGATCCAGCTCGATCCGATCGGGTTCGTCACGTTGCCAGGGCTCGTGCCCTCGAGGGCGTGCAGCCCGGCCTCGCCGAGGTTGCTCTCCTTGATCCCGTCGGTCAGGCCGCTCCAGCCGCCGACGTCGACGAGGCCGACGATCACGATCGGCAGCAGCGCCGCGACGATCACGAAGAACTGCAGCACCTCGTTGTAGATCGCCGACGAGAGGCCGCCGAGGCTGATGTAGACCATCACGATCACGCCTGCCACGACGATGCCGACCAGCAGCGGCCAGCCGAGCAGCAGGTCGAGCACGAGCGCCAGCGCGTACAGGTTCACGCCGGCGATCAGGACGGTCGCGACCGCGAAGGTGATCGAGTTGAACTTGTGCGCCGGGTCGTTGAACCGCAGGCGCAGGTACTCGGGGACCGAGCGGATCTTCGAGCCGTAGTAGAACGGCATCATCACGAGGCCGAGGAAGACCATCGCCGGGATCGCGCCGATCCAGTAGTAGTTGACCGTCGCGACGCCGTACTGGGCGCCGTTGGCCGACATCCCGATCACCTCGAGCGCGCCGAGGTTGGCCGAGATGAAGGCCAGGCCGGTGATCCACGCCGGCAGCGAGCGGCCGGACAGGAAGTAGTCGAGGCTCGAGCGGATGTAGCGCTTGGCCACGAACCCCACGCCGAGGACGACGAGGAAGTACGTCGCCAGGATCGCGTAGTCGACGAAGTCGGTGTCGAGCCGGAGGTCTTGCATGGGGCGCCCGGGGATTACCCGGAACGCCCCATGAGCAAGCGAAGCCCGGTTAAGCGATCGTGCCCGCGGCGGCGCCGAGGCCCGCGGCCTCGCGCAGGACGTGCGCCTTGTCGGTCTTCTCCCACGTGAAGTCGTGGTCCTCGCGGCCGAAGTGGCCGTAGGCCGCCGTCTTCTGGTAGATCGGCCGGTGGAGCTTCAGGTACTGGCGGAACGCGCCCGGGCGCAGGTCGAAGTGCTCGCTGATGAGCTCGAGGATCTGCGCGCGGCCGATCTGCTCGGTCCCGAACGTCTCGACCATCACCGACACCGGGTGCGCGACGCCGATCGCGTACGCGACCTGCACCTCGCAGCGGGCGGCCAGGCCGGCGGCGACGACGTTCTTGGCCACGTAGCGGGCCGCGTATGCCGCCGAGCGGTCGACCTTGCTCGGGTCCTTGCCGGAGAAGGCGCCGCCGCCGTGGCGGGCCATGCCGCCGTACGTGTCGACGATGATCTTGCGCCCGGTCAGGCCGGCGTCGCCCACCGGGCCGCCGATCACGAAGCGGCCGGTCGGGTTGACGAGGAAGTTCTTGCGCAACTTCTTGGCGTCGTAGAGGTCCTTCGGCAGGATCGGCTCGACGACGTGCTCCCAGAGGTCGTCCGGGATCAGCGTCTCGGCGCCCTCCTTGTGCTGCGTCGAGATCAGCAGCTTCTCGATCTCGACCGGCTTGCCGTCGCGGTAGCGCACCGACACCTGCGTCTTGCCGTCGGGGCGCAGGTAGGGCACGACCTCGGCCTTGCGCACGTCGGCCAGGCGGTGGGCCAGCTTGTGGGCGAGCGAGATCGGGAGCGGCATGAGCTCCTCGGTCTCGTTCGACGCGTAGCCGAACATCATGCCCTGGTCGCCGGCGCCGGCGATGTCGAGCTCGTCGTCGTCGGACGCGTCGGTCCGCGCCTCGTACGCCTGATCGACGCCCTGGGCGATGTCCGGCGACTGCTTGTCGATCGCGTTGATGACCGCGCAGGAGTCGGCGCTGAAGCCGAGGTCGGCGTCCGTGTAGCCGATCTTGCGGATCGTCTCGCGCGCCACCTGCTGGATGTCGACGTAGGTGGTCGTCGAGATCTCGCCGGAGACCACGACGAGGCCGGTGTTCACCAGCGTCTCGCAGGCCACGCGGCCGGTCGGATCGTCGCGCAGGACGGCGTCCAGCACGCCGTCGGAGATCTGGTCGGCGATCTTGTCGGGGTGACCCTCCGTGACGGACTCGGAGGTGAACAGGTACTCGTTGTCGTTGAGCTCGCTCATGGGATCTCGAGGAACAGCTCCGCGGTCGAATCGGACTCCTCGCGCCTGACGACGGCACCGGCGGCGCGGACCTGCTCGAGGTCGTCGCGCACGGCCCGGAAGCCCGGGCCGAGGGTAAGGCCCGTTCGCTCGCCTAACGCAAGAAGCTGGCGTAGGTCGGCAAAGGCTAGCGCCTCGATCCTCCCGGCCAGGAGAGGGGCGACTGAACGAAGGGCCAGTTCCTGCGCCAGTCCGCGCCGCGCGAGCGTGCGCTGGCCGAGCCCCGACTCGTGCGTCGACGCGATCAGGACGTTGCCGTCGAGCGCGTACGACGGCGACAGCGGGGGCGTGACGGGGAGCGTGAACGCGTTGGCGTCGAGGGTCCGGAAGGCCCCGGCGTCGCCGGTCAGCTGGTCGGCGAGCGGCTCCTGCAGCCGGGCGAGCGCCTCGCGCGTACGGGCGGGGTCGTCGGTGCGGGCGGTGAGCGTGAAGACCGGCGTGGCGCCGCGGGCGGTCAGCGTGAGCGCGGCCTCGGTGGCGAGCGGCGCGAGCACGTCGCGGTCGAGGTCGAGGCCGGCGAGGTCTGGCAGTGCGGCCCTCACGACGGCGATGGCGTCCTCGAGGCCGCCCCGCTCGAGCAGGGCGACGAGCGCGTCGGCGCCCGCCGTGTGCAGGAAGGCGGCGGCGCTGGCGGGCGCGCGGCCCTGCAGCGCCGGGGCGAACTCCTGCGGCGGCGGAGCGCCGGGGGCGCGCAGCACGCGCGCGCTGACCCGCACGCCGCCCGCCTCCGTGCGCACGCGCGCGGCGAGGCCCTCGAAGTGCGGCGCGGCCGCGAAGGCGCCCGCGGCCTGCACCACGGCGGGCGCGGCGTCGAGCAGGCGCCGCACTCCCGCGGCGGGGGCGTAGAGCTCCACCGGCGCACGCTCGAGCTCGGCGGCGCGCTGGTAGACGCGGGTGTCGGCGAGCGACGGCCCGTCGCCCGTTGTCTGCGGGCCGATGACGAGGAAGTCGCCGACGAAGGCGGAGGTCCTCTCGAGCCCGCGACGGAAGCGCTCGGCGGCGGGGCGGTCGGCGACCTCCGCGATCACGATCGGCTCGCCGCCGGCAGCGGGCAGCGCGACGCCCAGCTCGCCGCCCAGCCATCGCCGCACCTCCTCCTCGGGGCCCAGCCAGCGCTCCTGCAGCGCTTTGAGCGAGGGGAAGCGGCGGACGAGCGCCCACGCCTCGTCGCGGTTCTCGGCGCGGACCCAGAGTGCCGTGTCGGGCGGGGCGAGGCCGGCGGCTCCGGCCTCCGGGTCGTCGCCGCCGACGAGCAGCCCGGCCGCGACGGCGATGACCGCGACGACCGGCAGCAGCAGGCCGAGCCGGCGGCGGCGGGCGACCGGACCGAGGATCGCGAGCGGGATGCGGAGCGCGCGGCGCTCAGCCACGCTCGCGCGACTTGCGCTCGACGAAGTCGATGATCAGCGGGATCCCCTCGAGGGCGTAGCGCTCACGGAGGCGATTCTCGATGAAGTAGGCGTAGTCGCGCGTCAGCTTGTTGCGGTTGTTGACGTGGATCTGGACCCGCGGCGGGTCGGTGCCGATCTGCGCCATGTAGAAGAGCTTGAGCCGGTGCCCCTGCTTGGCCGGCGGCTGGCGGGCGGCCGTCACCTCGGCGAGGAAGCGGTTGAGCTCGGGCGTCGGGATCCGGTGGCCCGCGCGGTCGGCCAGCGACAGCGCCTCCTGCAGCAACCGCGGGACGTTGCGGCCCGTGACCGCCGAGGCGGTGAGCACCTTCGGGCGCAGGCGCAGCTTGCGGTTGACCTGCGCGCGCTCGCGGTCGAGCTCGGCGGGGCCGACACCGGCGCCGGGCCCCCGCGGGTCGCCCTCGCCGCCGGTCAGGTCCCACTTGTTGAGCACGAGCGCGGTGGCGCAGCCGGACTTCATGGCCAGGTCGGCGATCCGCAGGTCCTGCGCGGTCACGCCGTCCTGCGCGTCGCACACCACGAGCGCCACGGCGGCGCGCTCGGCGGCCCGCTGCGAGCGGAGCGTCGTGTAGTACTCGACCGGCTCGGAGACCTTGGCGGCGCGGCGGATACCGGCCGTGTCGACGAGCAGCAGCTCGCGGCCGTCGACCTCGATCGGCGTGTCGATGGCGTCGCGCGTGGTGCCGGCCTCGGGCGAGACGATCACGCGGTCGCGCCCGAGGAAGGCGTTGACGAGGCTCGACTTGCCGACGTTGGGGCGGCCGATGACGGCGAGGCGGACGACGTCCTCTTCGTCCTCCTGCTCCTCCTGCTCGGTCGGGCCGAGCTCGACCAGGCGGTCGAGCAGGTCGCCGGTGCCGAGGCCCTGGGCGGCGGAGACCGGCAGCGGCTCGCCGAGCCCGAGGCCGTGGAAGTCGTGCGCGAGCGTGAGCTGGTCCGGCGAGTCGATCTTGTTGGCGGCGACGACGACCGGCAGCCGGCCGCCGCGGAGGATCTGGGCGATCTCCTCGTCGCCGGGGCGGACGCCGGCGCGGGCGTCGACGACGAGCACGGCCACCTCGGCGTCGGCGATCGCCTCGCGCGCCTGGTCCTGGATGCTGACCGCCAGCGGGTCGTCGTCCTCGAGGTCGACGCCGCCGGTGTCGATCAGCGTCAGCCGGCGGCCGTTCCACTCGGTGGTGAGCTCCTTGCGGTCGCGCGTGATGCCCGGCCGCTCGTGGACGACGGCCTCGCGCGACTGCGTGAGCCGGTTGACGAGCGACGACTTGCCGACGTTCGGGTAGCCGACGACGGCAATTTTCATTGGTTTCGCCTGCCAGCCGAACAACGTCCGTGTTGTTCGCCTTCGGCGACGTTACCCACGCGGGCCTCCACCACGAGCGTGACCACCTGGTCGACGACCTCCTCGACGGTCAGCCCGGTGGTGTCGACGGGGACGGCGTCGGGCGCGGCCTCGTGGACCGAGCGGTCGGCGCTGCTGTCGCGCTCGTCGCGCAGCGTCTGCTCGCGCCGGACCTGGTCGGGATCGGCGCCCAGCTCGGCGGCGCGGCGGGCGGCGCGCTCGTCCGGGTCGGCGGTGAGGAAGACCTTGACGGCGGCGTCGGGCGCCACCACGGTGGCGATGTCGCGGCCCTCGGCGACCCAGTCGCCGTCGGCCATCAACCGCTGCTGCTTGGCGACGAGCGCCTGGCGCACGCCGGGGTCGGCGGCCACGCGCGAGGCGGCCTCGGAGACCTCGGGCGTGCGGATGGCGTCGGTGACGTCGCGGCCGTCGAGCAGGACGCGCTCGCCGACCTCGATGTCGATGCGCTCGGCCACCTGGGCGGGCGGGTCCGAGGTCTCGCTCGTCGCGAGTCCGACGGCGCGGTACATCGCGCCGGTGTCGAGGTAGGTGAAGCCGAGCTCGCGCGCGACGGCGCGGGCCACGGTGGACTTGCCGGCGCCGGCCGGGCCGTCGATCGCGATGACCATGGGCCTTTCAGCTTACGAGCGCGCTGAGGTACGGCGGGGGCTCGATCCCCTCGCGGAGCTGCGGGTCGGGCACGGGGTCGAGCGTCTCGATCCGCATCGGGACGGTGCCGGCCCACATGCCGAGCGCGTAGTCCTCGTCGTCGTCGATCGGCGGGCCGGTGCGGACCTTGGCCGAGCCCTCGGCGATCGGCAGCGCGAGGGCGGCGGTGCCCTTGAGCTCCTGGCGGGTGGGCCAGCGCACGTCGGCCCAGCGGCCGGGGACGAGCTTCTCGGTGAACGCCTCCAGCGCCCGCTCGAGCTCCTCGGGCTCGGTCAGCGGCCGCGCGGTCCCGTAGAGCACGACGCTGCGGTAGTTGACCGAGTGGTGGAAGGCCGAGCGGGCCAGCACCAGGCCGTCGATCAGCGTCGCGGTCAGGCACACCTCGACCCCGGTGGCCAGCGTGCGGAGGGCGCGGCTGGCGGCCGAGCCGTGGATCACCACCTCGTCGCCGACGCGGGCGTGCAGCGTGGGGATGACGGCCGGCCGGCCGTCGTGCACGAAGCCCAGGTGGCACACCATCGCCTCGTCCAGGATCGCGTCGATCGTCTCGCGGTCATGCGCCCCGCGCTTCGGCAACCTCCGCAACTTCGTCCTCGGCGACCTCATGAAGGGACAGGCACCTCTGTAGTAGAACAGTTGACGTCTGTGGTGATACAGAGGGGACTGGCCCTTCACGTTGAGGGACAGGCCCCCAATGTTGAGGGACAGGCACTTCTGTTGTAGTACAGTTTGCGACTGTGCTAATACAGTATCAGCCGAGAGGCTCCGGGGCGAGCGAGATCGCGGCGAACCTGGAGGCCGACATCGCGAGCGGGCAGGTGCTCCCCGGCACGCCCGTCGCCTCCGTGCGGCGCACGGCCGCCGCGCTCGGGGTCAGCACCGCGACCGTGGCGGCGGCCATGGCGGACCTGAGGCGGCGCGGCGTCGTGATCTCGCGGCCGCGCAGCGGGATGCAGGTGGCCGGCCGGCCGCCGGTGCGGCCCGGCTTCGCGCTGCCCGACGCGCCGCCCGGGACGCGCGACCTCGTCACGGGGAGCCCCGACCCGGAGCTCCTGCCCGACGTCGCGCCCGCGCTGCGGGCGATGGAGGCGCCCAAGCGGGTGTACGTCGGCGAGCCGGTGCTGCCCGAGCTCGCCGAGGTGGCCGGCGCGGCGTTCGCCGCCGACGGCGTGCCGGTGACGCGCGTGTGCGCGGTGAACGGCGCGCTCGACGGGATCGAGCGCGTGCTCGTCGCCCATCTGGCGCCCGGAGACGCGGTCGCCGTCGAGGACCCCGGCTGGCCCGGCGTGCTCGACCTCGCGCGCATGCTCGGCCTGCGGCTGCTGCCGGTGACGGTCGACGAGCGCGGGATGGTGCCGGAGGCGCTGGCCGCCGCCGTGCGCGACGGCGCGCGGGCGGTCGTGGTCACGCCCCGCGGCCACAACCCGTGCGGATCCGCCTTCGACGAGGCACGCGCCGCCGAGCTGCGCCGCGTGCTCTCCGGCGACGTGCTGGTGGTCGAGGACGACCACCTCGGTCCCGTGGCCGGCACGCCGTGGCACACGCTGGTGGCAGGCCGCGAGCGCTGGGCTGCCGTCCGCTCGGTCTCGAAGTGGCTCGGTCCCGACCTGCGGCTCGCCGTGCTGACCGGCGACGAGGCGACGCTCGCGCGCGTCGAGGGGCGGCAGTCGCTCGGCCCCGGCTGGGTCAGCGGCATCGTCCAGCGGCTGGCCGTGGCGCTGTGGGACGACCCCGTGATCGCCCGCGCCGCCGAGGCCTACCGGGAGCGGCGCGAGGCGCTCGCCGCGCTGGTCGAGGCCGCGCCCGCCCCGAGCGGCATCAACCTCTGGGTGCCGGTGCCCGACGAGTTCGCGGCGATGCACCGCCTGCGCGAGGAGGGCTGGGCGGTCGCGGCCGGCGAGCCCTACCGGCTCTCCCCCGGCTCGTACATCCGCATCACCACCGCGGCGTTGCCGGCCGACGAGGCCCCGGCGCTGGCCGCGGCGATCGAGCGCGCGGTGAGCCCGCCGCGGCGAACGCGGGCGGCGTAGCGCGGCGCCAGCCCGCGCGGTCAGCCCGCCGCGGCGGACGCGCGCGGCTTGACGGCGCCGATCACGGCGAGGTCGCGCTCGGCCCAGGCAACGGTGGGATCGAAGCCCGCCGCGCGGAGCCAGGCGAGCTGGTCGTCGACTCGGTCCGGGAGGTCGAAGTCCGGGCTGAGCGGCGTCGTGGCCTCGGCGGGGTCGTCGGGGACGACGACGTCGGCGAGCACGAAGCGGCCGCCCGGCTCGAGCACGGCGGCGACGCGGGCGAACAGGTCCGCCTTGCCCGGCCCGTCGAGGTGGTGCACCGCGAGCGCCGAGAACACGAGGTCGAACGGGCCCGCGGGCAGCGGGTCCTGCAGACGCTGCTGGAGCAGCTCGGCGCCCGGCAGCGCGCGCCGCGGCGAGCATGTCGGCGCTGGCGTCGATGCCGACAAGCGTCGCCCCCGAGTGCCGGGCCAGCACGCGGCGCGCCGTCTCGCCGGTGCCGGTGCCGAGCTCGAGCAGCCTGCGGGCACCGGCGCCGGTGGCGGCCGCCGCCTCGTCCTGCAGCCGCTCGTAGGTGGGCAGCTCCGAGTGCATGAGCTCGAGGTAGTCGTCGGGGTGGAAGTGGAACTGACCCATCAGCTGCGCAGCGCGGCGAGGTCGGCCTCGAAGCCGGGATAGGAGACGGCGGCGGCGTCCATCCCGACGACCTCGACGCCGTCGCGCGAGGCCAGGCCGGCGACGGCGCCGAGCATGGCGAGCCGGTGGTCGCCGTGGGACTCGATCGTGCCGCCGCGCAGACCGCCCGTGCCGCGGACGACGAAGCCGTCGCCGGTCGCCTCGAGGTCCCCGCCGAGCCCGCGCAGGCCCTCGACCACGGTGGCGATCCGGTCGCTCTCCTTCAGCCGCAGCTCCTCGGCGCCGCGCACGACGCTCTCGCCCTCGGCGAAGCACCCCAGCAGCGCCACCAGGGGCAGCTCGTCGATGGCCAGCGGCACCTCCTCCGGCTCCACCACAGTCCCGACGAGCGGGCCATGGCAGACGTCGAGCTCGCACACCGGCTCCTCGGCCGGGATGCCGTCGGCCGGCTCCTCGAGCGGCCCGACCACCACGCCCCCCATGCGGCGCAGGATCTGGAAGAAGCCCGTGCGCGTCCAGTTCGCGCCCATCCCCTCGATGACGATCCGCGAGCCCGGGACGAGCACGGCGGCGGCGGCGTGGAAGGCGGCTGAGGAGGGGTCGCCGGGAACGTGCAGCGCGCCGAGCTCGAGCTCGTCCTGGGCCGCCACGGTGATGCGCTCGCCAGCGCGCGAGATCCGCACGCCGGCGGCCGCCAGCATGCGCTCGGTGTGGTCGCGGCTGGGCTTCGGCTCGACCACGGTGGTCGGCCCGAAGGCGAGCAGGCCGGCGAGAAGCACGCACGACTTGACCTGCGCGGAGGCCACCGGCAGCTCGTACTCGATGCCGCTCAGAGGGCTGCCCGTGACCGTGAAGGGCGGGAAGCGCCCGCGCGACTGTATTCGGGCCCCCATGAGCCTCAGCGGCGCGGCCACGCGGTCGACCGGCCGGCGGCGGATCGACGCGTCGCCGTCGAGCGTCCAGCGACCGCCCTCCTGCCCGGCCAGCCAGCCGGGCAGCAGCCGCATCAGCGTGCCGGCGTTGCCGACGTCGATCAGCTCGGCCGGCGCCGCCGCCCGCAGGCCCACGCCCCGGATCACCAAGGAGTCCGCGCGCCGCTCGACCAGCGCGCCGAGCGCCTGGACGGCGGCCAGCGTCGAGTTGGTGTCGGCGGCGTCGAGATAGCCGGTGACGGTGACCGGCTCGTCGGTCATCGCCGCCAGCAGCGCCGCGCGGTGCGACAACGACTTGTCGGGCGGCGCCGCGAGCGTGCCGCGCAGCGGGCCGTCGGGCGAGAACCTCACGGGCGCGCCACCGTCAGCCCGAGCTCCTCGACCAGCGCCTGCGCCTCGTCGGCGCGCGCGTCGCCCGCCACCCACAGCGCGATCGTGCCGGAGGACATGTCGGAGGCGGGATAGAGCGCCATGTCGAGGATGTTGACGCCCGCGCGGCCGAGGGCGAGCGCGACCTCTGCCACCACGCCCGGCCGGTTCGGCACCGCCACGCGCAGCTCGTGCACCTCGCCGCCGGCCAGGTCGGCCTCCAGCAGCCGCTGCCGCTCGCCCCGGGCGCCCTCGTTCCAGGCCGCCACGGCGTCGCCGTCGCGTGCCGCCAGCGCGCCGCGCACCTCGGTCAGCCGCCGCACCGTGTCGTCGATCGCGTCGACCAGCGCGTCGGCGTTGGCGACGTAGATGTCGCGCCAGATGGCCGTGTTCGCGCCGGCCACGCGCGTCGCGTCGCGGAACGAGGGGCCGGTGGCCGGCAGCCGCTCGCCCTCCTCGGACAGCACGCGCGCCGCCCGCGCCACGAGCACGTTGGCGAGCACGTGCGGGAGGTGCGAGACCGTGGCCAGCAGGGCGTCGTGGGTCTCGGCGTCGAGCGCCGCGGGCCGCGCGCCGAGCTCCACCAGCAGCCGGTGCAGCCGCTCGTAGAGCATCCCGCCGGTGCGCGCCGTCGGGGTCAGGTACCACGTGGCGCCCTCGAAGAGATCGGCGCGCGCGTGCTCGACCCCCGCCGTCTCGGCGCCGGCCAAAGGATGTCCACCCACGAACCTGGGATCGTCGACGGCGGCGACGACCGAGCGCTTGGTCGAGCCGACGTCGGTGACCACGCAGTCCTCGCCCGCCGCCGCGAGCACTTCGGAGACGACCGACGGCAGCGCCCCGACCGGTGCCGCCACGAAGGCGAGGTCGGCGCCCTCGACGGCCTCGGCGATCGAGCCGCACGCCTCGCTGAGGGCGCCGCGCTCGAGCGCCGCGCCGAGGTCACCCGGGTCGTAGCCGCGCACGTGTGCGCCGAGGCGCTCGCGCGCGGCCAACCCGATCGAGCCGCCGATGAGTCCCACGCCGACGACGGCGAGCCGGCGCGGGGCCTCGGCCATCAGACGCTGGAGAGCACCTTGCCGGCGACGGCGGCGGCGCGCTCGACCTGCTCGGCGTACTCGGCGAAGCGGTCGGCGTACAGCTGCTGCGGGCCGTCGCAGATCGCCTCCTCGGGCTGCGGGTGCACCTCGACGATGATCCCGTCGGCGCCCGCCGCGGCGGCGGCCAGCGACAGCGGGGTGACGAGGTCGCGCCGCCCGGCGGCGTGGCTCGGGTCGACGATCACCGGCAGGTGCGAGAGCTCCTTCAGCACCGGGACGGCGGTGAGGTCGAGCGTGAAGCGGTACGCGGTCTCGAAGGTGCGGATGCCGCGCTCGCACAGCAGCACGTCCGGGTTGCCCTCCTTGAGGACGTACTCCGCCGCCATGAGGAGCTCCTCCAGCGTGCTCGACAGCCCGCGCTTGATGAGAACCGGCTTGCCCGCGCGGCCGATCTCGGAGAGCAGCGCGTAGTTCTGCATGTTGCGGGCGCCGACCTGGATGACGTCGGCGACGGCGGCGACGGCCTCGATGTCGCGGGCGTCCATCACCTCGGTGACGATCGGCAGCCCGGTCTCCTCCTTGGCTTCGGCGAGGAGGCGGAGGCCCTCCTGCCCGAGGCCCTGGAAGGCGTAGGGCGACGTGCGCGGCTTGTAGGCCCCGCCGCGGAAGAGCGACGCGCCGGCGGCGGCCACCAGGCGGGCGGTGGTCAGCGTCTGGTCGCGCGACTCCACGGTGCACGGGCCGGCGATGAGCGAGAAGTGCTCACCGCCGATCTTTCGGCCCTCGACCTCGACGACCGTCCGTTCGCCGTGGCGTACCTGCGTCGAGGCGAGCTTGTACGGCTTGAGGATGGGGACGACCTGGGCGACGCCGGGTGCACCCTCGAGCCCGAGGCGGGCGACGTGCTCGCGGTCGCCGATCGCCCCGATAACGGTGACCTCTTCGCCGCGCGACGGGTGGGCGCGCGCTCCTACCGACTCGATGCGGGCGATGACGGACTCGATCTCCGCCTCGGTCGCTCCCGCCTTCATCACGATCATCATCTGCTGCTTCTCCTAGGTCAGTTGCACACTCTACGAACGATCCGCTGGAGCGGCGCTCGGCCCGAAGGCCACGATGCGGCGGTGCGCAGCACGCACCCGGCCGAGCGCCTAGCTAAATCGCCAGGTGCCGTAGGAGAAGTACGCGTAGCCCCGCGGGGAAAGGCTCGGGTGTGCGGGGCGGGCGGTCATCGCGAGCGACGATTTGTACCAGCCCCAGCGCTAGGTGGCAAACGG
The DNA here is from genome assembly GCA_963844405.1 of uncultured Solirubrobacteraceae bacterium. GTDB lineage: Bacteria > Actinomycetota > Thermoleophilia > Solirubrobacterales > Solirubrobacteraceae > DASSUW01. The sequence continues at coordinate 885,753 of CAWJNZ010000004.1, forward strand.
ATCGTAAGTACCGAACGACCACACGTTGCCCTCGGGGTCCTCGGCGGCGAACTCGCGCGAGCCGTAGGGCTGGTCGGTGAGCTCCATGACGATCGTCGCGCCGGCGGCCTTCGCGCGGTCGTGCAGGGCGTCGGGGTCGTCGACGATCGCGTAGAGCACGGCGCGGCCGGTGTCGTAGCGGTCGCCCTCCTTGCGCGAGCCGATCATGACCATGCCGCGGCCGTGCGTCAGCTCGGCGTGGCCGATGGTCCCGTCGTCGTTCTCCATGACCTCGCGGCGCTCGAGGCCGAACGCGCGCTCGAGGAAGTCGATGGCGCCCTTGGCGTCCTGGTAGCGAAGCGTGGGGATGATCATGGGTCCGACCCTAGGCCGGAACGGACTGGATGTCTTGGACGGATGTGACCCGGTACTGGGTCGGGGTGACGCCGGCGAAGGCCTTGAAGTCGCGGTTGAAGTGCGCCTGGTCGTAGTAGCCGCTGTCGAGCGCGGCGTCGGCGAGGTCGGCTCCGCGGCGCAGCCGCTCGGCGGCGCGCTCGAAGCGCAGGATGCGCGCCAGCGCCTTGGGCGGGAGCCCGACGTGCTCGCGGAAGCGCGCGGCCAGGTGGCGCCGGCTCCAGCCGACCTCGTCGGCCAGGGAGGCGACCGGCACACGACCGTCGCTGGCCAGCAGCCGCCGCCACGACCACTCGAGCTCGCGCGGCACCGGCGGCGCGTCCTGCACGCGGTGCGCGATGAAGCGTTCGAGCAGCGTGAGGCGGGCCGGCCAGTCCGGCGCCTCGTACAGCCGCTCGGCCAGCTCGTCGGCGCCGGGGAGCAGGTCCGCGAGGTCGGCGCCGCGGTTGGCGAGCTCGCCCATCGGGACGCGGAAGAGCCGCTCCGCCCCGAGCGGCGTCAGGTAGGCCTGGACGCCGTGCGACTCGCCGGCGTGCTCGGTGATGGCCGCCGTCTCGTGCAGGCCGGCGACGAACGAGCCATAGCTGCTCCCGTCGACCTGCAACGGCGGGCCGAAGGAGATGACGAGCACGATCCGCCCGCCCGGCACCTCGCGCCGTACGACGGGCTGCTCCACGCGCTCGTACCAGCCCGCCAGGCTGCGGACCGCCGAGGACGAGCTCTCACGCTGGTGCAGCTCCATCAGCAGCGACGATAGGTGTGAGCGAGGCGGGTGCCGTCGCCGACCCTCACGACGACCCTGACGCGCTTGGCGCGGACGGTCCGCCGCGTCCCGGCGAGCACTCGCCCGTTCACGGTCACGCGGCGGATGACCGCGCGCGCCGCCGGGCGGGTGCGGACGACGATCCTGCGCCGGCCGGCGCAGCGGACGCGGATGAAGCCGCGCAGCCGCGACGTGGCGGTGTCGCCGGCGGACGGGTGCGTCAGGAGCCCGTCGAGGTAGAGCCGGACCTTGTCGCCGTACGGCGCCAGCAGCTCGCGCACGCCGGCGATGTCCTGGGCCGTCGCGTCGTCGTAGAGGCCGACCTCGACGCGCCAGGCCTCGCCGTCCAGGCAGCCGATCCCGGCCGTCCACAGGAAGTCCGACCCCTCCATGGCCGCGTAGATCTCCGCCTCGATCGGGCGCAGCTCGGCGTCGCTGTACGGCATGGCGTGCAGCTCGAACGTGCTCATCAGGTACTCGGCGTCCCCGGGCGGGAAGCGCGCGGCGATGCGCTCACCGATCGCCGTCTGCGCCGACTCGACGGTCAGCGGCCCGGGCGCCACGCCCATGTCCCAGCCGTCGTTGAGCCAGTAGCCGGCGATCTGCTGACCGAGCACGGCGCGCGCCTCCTCGGAGGCGCCCGCGAGCAGTGGTCCGAGCCGCTCGGGGCCTTCGCCCAAATCGCACGCCGGGGGCCCGGCGACGAGGCTCATGGCGACGGCGAGCACGGCCCACATCGGGGGTCGACGCTACAGCAGGGCGGCGAGCGCCTCCAGGAAGCGCTCGTTCTCGGCCTGCGTGCCGACGGTCACGCGCAGCGCGCCCTCGCGCCCGAGCGCGCCGCCGGCGCGCACGAGCACGCCGCGCTGGGCCAGGCCCTGCATGACCTCGGCCTCGACGCGGCCGTCGCCGAGGTCGAACCACACGAAGTTCGCGTGCGACTCGGCGGGGTCCAGCCCCAGGTCGCGCAGGCCCTGCTCGAGCCCGATCCGCTCGGCCAGGTTGCGCTCGACGCGGCGGGTGACCTCGTCCTGGTGGTTGAGCGCCTCGAGCGCCGCGGCCTGGGCCGCGGCGTTGCAGAAGAACGGCTGGCGCACCTGGTCGACCGCCGTGCGGAACTCCTCGGACCCGCACAGGCCGTAGCCCACGCGCAGGCCGCAGAGCCCGTAGATCTTCGAGAAGGTGCGCAGGATCACCAGGTTCGGGTGCTTGTCGATCAGCGCGAGCGACTCGTCGGGGTCCTGCAGCAGGCTGAACTCGACGTAGGCCTCGTCGAGGATCACGCAGACGTGGCGCGGGACGTCGGCCACGAAGGCGGCGACCTCGTCGAGCGGGAGCGCGGTCGAGGTCGGGTTGTTGGGGTTGCAGACGATCGTCAGCCGGGTCGCGACCGTGATCTCCTTGCGCATCGCCTCGAGGTCGTGGCGGTGCTCGTCGTCGACCGGGACCTCGATCGCGCGGGCGCCGGACGCGGCGGCCAGGTGCGGGTAGACCGAGAACGACGGCCAGGCGTAGACGAGCTCGGCACCCGGCTCGAGCAGGGCGTCGCCGGCCGCGAGCAGGATGTCGCACGACCCGTTGCCGATGGCGATCCGCCCGGCGGGCACGCCGTGGCGGTCGGACAGCCGGCGGCGCAGGGCGGCGTTGGTCGGGTCCGGGTAGCGGTTGGCGCCGGCCATCGCCTTGGCCGCGGCGTCGACGACCTCGGGCAGCGGCGGGTACGGCGACTCGTTGGAGGCCAGCTTGGCGACCGGACCCTCGGAGGCGTAGCCGTCGGCGGCCGGGTAGACCGGGATGCGGCGGACCTTCGCAGCGAACTCGAGCGCCATGCGAGCCAGTCTAGGAGAACCCCTGGGGGGCCCGCCCAACGGTCCATTCCGCGTGGAGCGATGTCCCGTTGGGCACCCCTATTGCGCGCCTTCGAGGTCCAGCCGGAGCTTGCGCGCCTCGCCGAGGTAGACGTGCTGCGGGTCCACGCCGACCGGCGGGTAGCAGTGCATCAGCACGCGGATGACCCGCGGGAGGGCGCCGGGAACCGGGATCTCGCGGGCGCACAGCAGCGGGACGCGGCTGAGGCCCATCTCGCGCGCCGCGACCGCCGGGAACTCGGCGTCGAGGTCCTGGGTGAGCGTGAAGATGCAGCTGACGATCGAGTCCGAGTCGAGCCGGTTGCGCTCGAGCAGCTCACCCATCAGCTCCTCGGTGGCGTGCAGGATCGCCTCCGCCTCGTTGGCGTCGACCGTGGTGGCGCCGCGGAGTGCGATCAGCCTCATCCGGGCCGGACCTTAGCTTCTCGATCTCCGCCGCGGTCAACCGGCGGTGCTTGCCCTCCTCGAGCTTGCCGAGCCACAGCGGGCCGAAGCGCACGCGCTCGAGCGCGACCACGGGGTGCCCGACGGCCTCCAGCATCCGCCGCACCTGCCGCTTGCGACCCTCGTGGACGGTGATCTCGACGCGGTCGGGCGCCAGGCGCTTCACGCGGGCGGGCGCCGTGCGGCCGTCGTCGAGCTCGATCCCCTCGCGCAGGGCACGCAGCGCCTCCTCGCGGACGGGCGCGCGGCGGACCTTGGCGTGGTACGTGCGCGGGACCTCGAACGACGGGTGGGTGAGCCGGTGGGCGAGCGGGCCGTCGTCGGTGAGCAGGATCAGGCCGGTGGTGTCGGCGTCGAGCCGGCCGACCGGATAGAGGCGGCGGGCGCTCGGCACCAGCGAGACGATCGTGGGCCGGCCCTGCGGGTCCTTGGCCGTCGAGACGACGCCCTTCGGCTTGTTGACCGCGTAGACCGCGCGCTGGCCGGCCGACACGCGCACCGGCTTGCCGTCGACGGTCACGGGGACGCTGCCGTCGACGTCGCGCGCCGGGTCGCGCACCACCTCGTCGCCGACCGCGACCCGCCCGGCGAAGACGAGCAGCTCCGAGGCGCGGCGCGAGGCCACGCCGGCGTGGGCGAGGTACTTGGCGAGGCGCACGACGCTGCCACCATAGGGGCGTGGACCTCAAGCTGCTCGACGACGCGCTCGCCGGCGAGCCCGCGTTCCGCGCCCGCCAGGTGTGGAGCTGGGCGTCGCGCGGCGCCGACGGCTACGAGGAGATGACCGACCTGCCGGCGGCGCTGCGCTCCCGCCTTGCCGCGGAGGTGCCGTTCTCGAGCCTCGAGACCGTGCACGAGGCGCACGCCGCCGACGGCACCGTCAAGGCGCTGTTCCACACGCGCGACGGCCGGCCGGTCGAGGCCGTCCTGATGCGGTACCGCGACGGCCGCCGCTCGGTCTGCGTGTCCTCGCAGTCCGGCTGCCCGCTGACCTGCACGTTCTGCGCGACCGGCACGATGAAGTTCGGCCGCAACCTGACGGCCTCCGAGATCCTCGACCAGGTGCTGCACTTCCGCCGCATCGAGCCGGTCGACCACCTCGTCTTCATGGGCATGGGCGAGCCGATGATGAACCTGCCGCAGGTGCTCGAGGCGGCCGGCCGGCTGCCCGACGCCGGCATCACCCACCGCCGCACGACGATCTCCACGGTCGGCTGGGTGCCCGGCATCCGCGCGCTGACGGAGAGCGACATGCCGATCCGGCTCGCGTTCTCGCTGCACGCGCCGGATGACGAGCTGCGGTCGCGGATCATGCCGGTCAACGACCGCCACCCGATCGCCGAGGTGCTGGAGGCCTGCGACGCCTACTACGCGCGCCGCCGCCGCAGGGTCTTCATCGAGTACGTCATGCTCGCCGGGGTCAACGACACCTACGCCCAGGCCGTCGCCCTCGCCCAGCTGCTCGACCCGCGCATCTACAAGGTCAACCTGATCCCGTACAACCCGACGGGCATGTACGACGGCTCGTCCCCCTCCGCGATCGCGGCCTTCAAGGCGGTGCTGGAGGAGCACGGCCTGCGCGCGACCGTCCGCCTCACCCGCGGCCGCGACATCGACGCGGCCTGCGGCCAGCTGCGCGGCTTGACGGTACGCTGCGTCGAGAGTCCGTCCGGCCGGCGAACCGCCTTGATCAGGCCGCTGACGAACTCGTATTCGGCCAGCAGGACCTGCACCCGGGGTTCGACGAGATCGGCCACTGTCGAGTGGTGAGCATCTTCGATCCCGTAGTGGCGCGCAAGGTCAGCGCTAGCCGACGCGCCCGTTGGTAGTCGGGCATACCGTGTCCCTAAGCCGTCGCGGCTCAGGTCTGACCGACGCGCTGCTCGCCGGCGCGCAGCAGGCGGTCGCGCAGGGCCGCCTCGTCCTCCGGGCTCGGGTCCCACTGCTCGGCCGGCGGCAGGTCGTCGAGCGAGTTGAGCCCGAAGAGCTTGAGGAACAGCGGCGTGGTGCGGTAGAGCACGGCGCCGAACTGCGAGCGGCCGGCCTCCTCGATCAGCCCGCGCTCGCTCAGCGCGTGGGTCGCCGACTCGGAGGCCACGCCGCGGATGCGGGCGACCTCGGGCCGTGAGACCGGCTGCAGGTAGCCGACGATGGCCAGCGTCTCGGCCTGGGCGGCGGTGAGGGCCGGCGTGCGCGGGCGGGCGAGCAGCCGGCGGGCGGCCTCCTCGGCGTCGGGATGCGAGGCGAGCGCCCAGCCTCCCGCCACCTCGCGCAGCACGACGCCGCGGCCGTCGAGCGCCTCGCGCAGCTCGTCGAGCCCCTCGCGCACGGCTTCCTCGGAGGTCTGCAGCGCGTCGGCGAGCTCGTCGACCGGCACGGGCTCGGGCGCGAGGAAGAGCAGCGCCTCGATCTGGCGCCTGAGGGGGGTCATGCGACCGCCTCCCCGCGCTCGGCGGGGGTCTCCAACCGCACCGTGATCGGGCCGAACGGCTCGTCCTGCTCCCACGCCGCCTCGCCGCGCTTGTAGAGCTCGAGCAGGGCGAAGAGGGTGACGGCGACGGTAACGCGGTCGGCGCCCTCGACCGCGTCGTCGAACGAGAAGCGGCCGCGGCGCAGGAGCCGGCGCAGCACCTCCAGGCGGTCGGCCACCGAGACGCGGGGGATCGCCATGTGGCGAAGGTCGAGCGGCGGCGGGGTGCGCAGCAGCGAGCCGATCGCCTGCCCGAGCACCGCCGGGTCGTACGCGCGCTCGGCGACCTCCACCGACACCCGGCGCAGGGCGGCGGGCAGCGGCGCCAGCCGGTGCAGGTACGCCTGCCCGGCGGCATGCGCGGACGCCGCCCACCCGCCGGCGCCGCGGAAGCGGGCGTACTGCAGCATCCGCTCGAGCAGCTCCTCGGCCGCCTCGGCGGGCGCCAGGCCGTCGAGCTCCTCGAGCATCTCCTCGCCCGGGAGCATCAGCCGCGACTTGAGCTCGAGCAGCGCGGCGATCAGGACCAGGAACTCGGTGGCCGCCTCGAGGTCGAGCTCGCCCTCGGCCTCCAGGTGGTCCACATAGGCGAGGACGATCTCCGCCAACTCGACCTCCAGGAGGTCCAGCTCGTCGCGCAGGATCAGCGACAGCAGCAGGTCGAACGGCCCGGCGAAGACGTCCAGGTCCAGCTCGAGACGGTGCATGACGGTGGCCACGGGTCCCGACAGGCTAGGCGCCCGGCCTGACGGAGCGGGCGGCGGCGCCCGCAAATTGCGCGGTCAGCCGCGACGAGGCCGTGGCCCCGGCGCTCAGCGGCGCGGCGGGCCCACGCCCATCACGTCGCGGACGTCGGCGAGCGTCGCCGCGGCGATCGTGCGCGCCTTGTCCGCGCCCGCCGCCAACAGGCGCTCGAGCTCGGCCTCATCGCCCCGCAGCTCGTCGTAGCGCTCGCGCACGGGGGTCAGCCAGTCGACCACGGCGTCGGCCACCGCGGTCTTGAAGTCGCCGTAGCCGGAGCCCTCGAACTCGCGCTCGATCTCCGCGGGCGCCACGCCGCGGGCCACGGCGAGGATCTCGATCATGTTCGAGATCCCCGGCTTGTCCTGGCGGCGGACGATCTCGCGGCCGGAGTCCGCCACCGCGCGCTTGAACTTGCGGCGGATGGCGTCCGGCTCGTCGAGCACGTAGACCGTGCCCTGCTCGGCGCCGCCGGTGGTCGACATCTTGCGCTCGGGCTCCTGCAGGTCGCGCACGCGCGCTCCCACCTCCGGGATGCGGTGCTCGGGCACCACCAGCACCTCGCCGAACCGGCTGTTGAAGCGCTCCGCGGTCCGGCGCATCAGCTCGAGGTGCTCGCGCTGGTCCTCGCCCACCGGCACCTCGTGGGCGCGGTAGGCGAGCACGTCGGCCGACTGCAGCACCGGGTAGAAGAGCAGCCCCGCCGACGCCATCTCGCGCTGGGCCTGCGACTTGTCGCGGAACTGGTGCATGCGATTGAGCTCGCCGATCGGCGTCACGCTCGACAGCAGCCAGCTCAGCTCCGAGTGCTCCATCACGTCGGCCTGCCGGAAGAGGACGCAGCGGTCGGGATCGAGCCCGGCCGCGATCAGGATCGCCGTCGTGTCGTAGGTCCGCGCGCGCAGCTCGGCGGGCTCGTAGGGCATCGTCACGGCGTGCAGGTCGACGATGCAGTAGATCGCCGGGTCGGCGCGATCCTGACCCGCCACGTACTGGAGGATCGCCCCGATGTAGTTGCCGAGGTGCTTGGTGCCCGTCGGCTGGATGCCCGAGAAGATGACCATGCGGGCGCGGAATGGTAGATGACTGATTCCACGACCCACGCACCCGCCTGACCACGTCATGCGGGCACGCAGGCCGCGGAATCAATCATCTAGCCGGGGGCGGGCGATCCTCCCGCGATCGCCCGCCTCCCGCCGGTCAGCTGGGACCGCGAACGCGGCCGCCCCCGGCTGCCCGCCACGCCTCGGGTTCCCCGGACGAGGCCGTCGCTAACGTGCGGCGGCGATGACGGGCATCGCCGTGGTGGGCGCAGGGATCGTCGGCCTGGCCACCGCATACGAGCTCGCCCGGCGCGGCGCGGCGGTGACCGTCTACGAGCGCGGCGAGCCGGGCGACGGCCAGTCCGGCGGCGATTCGCGGATCTTCCGGCACGGCCATGACGACCCGCGGCTGGTCGCCTTCGCGGTCGAGGCGCGGGCGATCTGGCGCGAGTGGGAGCAGCGCCTCGGCGTCGAGCTCGTGGCGCCGGTCGGGGTGGTCGCCGCCGGGCCGTCCGCCGAACGGCGGCTGGCGCTCCTGCGCGAGGCGGGCGTCCGCGCCCGCGCCGTCGACGCGGCCGCCGCCCTGCCCGTACTCGCTCCGTGGGACGAGCCGGCGATGCTCGACGAGGACGGCGGGGTGATCCGCACGCGGGCGGCGATCGGGGCCCTGGTGGGCGCGCTCGGCGGCGCGCTGGTCCGCGACGAGGTCGTCGAGGTGCGCCCCGACGGCGAGGTGCGGGCGGCGCGCTCGATCCGCCGCTTCGACCGCGTCGTGATCTGCGCGGGGCGCGACACCCCCGCGCTGTCCGAGGGCCTCGACATCCCGCTCCGCATCTCGACCCACACGCGCTTCACCTACCGCGCACCCGCGGAGCTGCCGTGCTTCCAGGACCTCGCGACCGGCGCCTACGGCGACCCGGTCCCGGGCGGCTACGCCGTCGGGCTCGACGGCACGGATGCGACGCACGAGTACGTCGCCGCGCGCCTGCCGGGGCTCGACTCCCGCCCGCTCGACAGCCGCACCTGCTGGGTGACCGAGCTGCCATGGGCCCACGACGCGTTCGCGGTCTGGGAGGCGGGCACCTCGCTCTGCGTGGCCGGCAACAACCTGTTCAAGCACGCGCCCGCGCTGGGGCGGGAGCTCGCCCGGGCCGCGCTCGGCGAAGGGCTGCGCGACGAGCTGCGGCCGGCGGCCCGGCTCGGGAGCGCGCCGTAGGTCACGGCAGCGAGGCGGCCGCCTTGCCGATGCCCTCCCAGGGGTCGCCCCGCTCCTCCACCCGCGCGGGAACGTCGCGCAGCGTCCACCCGCGCGGGTCGGCCTCCCCGACCTCGTGCCAGAACAGCGGCGTGGCGACCGGCGCGCCCGCCTTCGCCCGCACCGCATACGGCGCGACCGCCGTCTGCGCGTAGGTGTTGCGGGCGGCGTCGACCAGCACGCGGCCGCCGCGGCCGGCCTTGCGCCACGAGGTCGTCAGCTGGTCGGGCAGCCGCCCGGCGACCTCCTCGGCCAGCTCGCCCGCGCGCTCGCGGACGGTGTTCGAGTCCGGCCCGCGCCGGATCGGGGCCACGACGTGGATGCCGCGCGAGCCGGAGGTCATGGCGTAGGGGCTCAGGCCCTTCTCCCGCAGCAGGTCGCCGATGGCCAGCGCGCCCGCCCGGATGGCGTCGAGGTGCCCGCCGCCGTCGTCGGGCGGGTCGAAGTCGAAGACGATCCGGTCGGGCTGGTCGGGACGGTCGGCGCGGGCCGTCCAGACATGCGGGGTGATGCAGTTCTGGTTGGCGAGCCAGACGAGCGTCGCCGCCTCGCCGCCGACCGCGTGGGTCACCTCTCCCCCGCGCCGGCGCGTCACCGTCACGCGCTTCACCCACTCCGGCGCCCCCTTCGGGATCGCCTGCTGGATCACCACCTCGTTCTCGATCCCGCGGTTCCAGCGCCACAGGTTCAGCGGGCGGTCGCGCACGTGCGGGACCATGGCCGGCGCCACGGCGGCGTAGTAGCGCGCGAGGTCCTCCTTGGTGATGCCGTCGGCCGGGAAGAGCACCTTGTCCGGGTTGCTGAGCCGCACCTTGCGCCGGCCCGCCCGCACCGTGGTCTCCGGGCCGGTCACGCCTTCGGCGGCATCGAGCTCGCGTGGGCGACGCCGCGCTGGACCCACGTCGCGAGCTCGTCGTCGGTCTGCACGCCCTCGGCATCGACGCGTATCCAGCCCGCCATCGGCCGGCCGCGCATCACCATCGGCGCGGCGTGCGGCTCGCGTTCGAGCCCGTCCTCCGGGTCGGCCCGCACGAGCAGGCCGCCCTGGCCGCTCGCAGCCACCGCCATGTGACCGCCGACCAGGAAGGCCAGCCCGCCGAACATCTTCTTCTCCACCGCCTCGCCGGGGACGAGGGCGCGGATGCGGTCGGCGAGCTCCTCGTCGTACGCCATGCCGACCTACATGGCCTGCCGGATCACCGGCCGCTTGGCCGCGCCGGCCTCGTCGAGCCTGCGGACCGGCGTGTCGTACGGGGCGTCGCGGGCGATCGACGGGTCCTCGGCCGCCTCCTCGAGGATCTTGGCCACGGCCTCGGCGAAGGCGTCGAGCGTCTCGCGCGTCTCGGTCTCGGTCGGCTCGATCAGCAGCGCCTCGTCGACCAGCAGCGGGAAGTAGACGGTCGGCGGGTGGAAGTCGTGGTCGAGCAGGCGCTTGGCGAGGTCCGTCGTGCGGATGCCGAGCGCCTTCTTCATCGGCCCGCCGGTGAGCACGAACTCGTGCATGCACGTGCGGTCGAAGGCGGCCGGGAGGTGCTCGCCGCACCGCTCGCGCAGGCGCGCCATCAGATAGTTGGCGTTCAGGACCGCCATGTCGCTCACGTCGGCGAGCCCGTCGGCGCCCAGCGACAGGATGTAGGCGTAGGAGCGGACGAAGACGCCGAAGTTGCCCTGAAAGCCGCGCAGCCGGCCGATCGACTGCGGGCGGTCGAAGTCCAGATCGAAATAGGGTTTCGCCCTGCCGGACTCGCAAGCTCGTCCTTCGGGCGACGTTACACGCACCACCTGCGGCCGCGGCAGGAACGGCTCGATCCGGTCGCTCACAGCGATCGGCCCCGCCCCCGGCCCGCCGCCGCCGTGCGGCTGCGTGAAGGTCTTGTGCAGGTTGTAGTGGACGATGTCGAACCCCATGTCGCCCGGCCGCGCGCGGCCCATGACGGCGTTGAGGTTCGCCCCGTCGTAGTAGAGCGTCGCCCCGGCGTCGTGCATGATCGGTGGCGATCTCCTCGATGTTGCGATCGAAGACGCCGAGCGTGTTCGGGTTGGTGAGCATCAGCGACGCGACGTCGTCGTCGACCTTCGCGCGCAGGTCCTCGAGGTCGACGCCGCCGTCGTCGGCGGTGCCCACCTTGACCACCTCGTAGCCCGCCATCGTCACCGTCGCCGGGTTGGTGCCGTGGGCGGTGTCCGGCGTGAGGACCTTGTGGCGGCGGGAGCCCTCCGCCTCGTGGTAGGCACGCGTGAGCAGGACGCCCGCGAGCTCGCCCTGAGAGCCGGCCGAGGGCTGCAGCGACACGTGCGGCAGGCCGGCGATCTCGGCCAGCGCCCGCTGGAGCTCCCACATGAGCTGGAGCGCCCCCTGGGCCCGCGACGGCGCCTGCAGCGGGTGCAGCCGCGCGAAGCCGGCCATCGCCGCCACGCGCTCGTGCAGCTTCGGGTTGTGCTTCATCGTGCACGAGCCGAGCGGGTAGAAGCCGGCGTCGACGTGGAAGTTCTTCGTCGAGAGCGTCGTGTAGTGGCGGACGATCTCGGGCTCGGAGATCTCGGGCAGGCGCGGCGGCTCGGCGCGGCGGAACTTCGCCGGGAGCGCCTCCTCGTCGCGCGGCACGTCGAGCTCCGGCGCCACGAAGGCGCGCCGCCCCTCGACCGACTTCTCGAAGATCGTCTGCGTCACGCCGTCACCGCCTGACGCTCGGCGGCGACCGCCGCTCCCAGCACGTCGGCCAGGCGGTCGATGTCCTCGCGCGAGCGCTGCTCGGTGATCGCCACGAGCAGGCCGTCGTCGTCCAGCGGGTAGCCGGGATTGACGCCGTCGGCGGCGCAGCGCTCGATCACGCGGTCGACCGGCGCGGCCAGCCGCAGCGCGAATTCCCGCACGACGGGCTGCTCGTGCAGGAGCTCGACGCCGTCGAGCTCCGCGAGCTTGCGGCGCGCGTAGGCGGTCCGGTGCAGGAGCAGCTCGCCGAGCTCGACGATCCCGCGCCGCCCGAGCCACGAGAGGTACACGACGCCGGCCAGCGCGTTGAGCGTCTGCGCGGTCGTGATGTTGTGCGTCGCCTTCTCGCGCCGGATGTGCTGCTCGCGCGTCTGCAGCGTGAGCACGAAGCCGCGCTTGCCGTCGGCGTCGACGGTCTCGCCGGCGATCCGCCCCGGCATGCGGCGGAGGTACTCCTGCCGGGCGGCGAAGAAGCCGAACGACGGCCCGCCGTAGTCGAGCCGGTTGCCCAGCGACTGGCCCTCTCCCACCGCGATGTCGACGCCGAACTCCCCGGGCGGCTTGAGCACGCCGAGCGTGAGCGGATCGACCTGCACGACCGCCAGGGCGTCCTTGGTCATCGGCACGAGCGCCTCGAGGTCCTCGACGGCGCCGAGGAAGTTCGGCTGCTGCAGGAAGACCGCCGAGACGTCGTCGTCGACCTCGAACGGCTCGGTCACGCCGTTGGCGAGCGGGATCTCCTCGACCGCCGTGCCGTAGCCGGCCGCCGTGGTGGCCAGCGCCTCGCGCGAGTGCGGGTGCAGCCCGCGGCTCACGAGGAACTTCCCGCGCCCGTTCTGCAGCTTCGCCAGCCAGCCCGCGGAGGCGACCGCCGACGGGGCCTCGTACAGCGTGGCGTTCGAGACCGGCAGGCCGGTCAGCTCGCTGATCGCCGTCTGGTACTCGAACATCACCTGCAGCGTCCCCTGCGAGACCTCCGGCTGGTACGGCGTGTACGGGGTCAGGAACTCGCTGCGCGAGAGCAGGGCGTCGATCAGCGAGGGGACGTAGTGGTCGTACATCCCGGCGCCGAGGAAGGAGATCTCGTCCTCGGCGCTGACGTTGCGCGCCGCGAGGTCGCGCAGGTACGTGTACACCTCCTGCTCCGGCTTGCCGGCCGGGAGGTCGATCGCCCGGTCGAGCCTGACGCCCTCCGGGATGTCGGCGAACAGCTCGTCGACCGACCCGGCGCCGATCGCCTCGAGCATCGCCTTCCGGTCGGCGTCGGTGGCGGAGGTGTAGCGACTCAAGTCAGGCTGCCCTCGTACGTCTCGCGGTCCATCAGCTCGTCGACCTCCGACGGCTCGCTGAGCCGCACCTTCACCAGCCAGCCGCCGCCGTACGGGTCCTCGTTGATCTGCTCGGGCGCGTCGCCGAGCGCCTCGTTCACCTCGACGATCTCGCCGGAGAGCGGCGCCACGACGTCCGAGACCGCCTTGACCGACTCGATCTCGGCGTACGGCTCGTCCTTGCTGACCGTCTTGCCGACCTCGGGCGGGTCGACGAACACGACCTCGCCGAGCTGGTCCTGCGCGTACCAGGTGATCCCGAAGGTCGCGACGTCGCCTTCGATCCGCGCCCAGTCGTGCTCGGGGTGGTACTTGAGGTCGTCGGGGTAACTGGCGTCGGCCACGTTCAGCGCTCCTTGGAGTACAGCGGCTTGTCGCGCACCTCGGCCTGGCGCGGCTTGCCGCGGACGTCGATCTCGATCGGGGTACCCGGCTCGGCCTTCCCGGCGGGCACGTAGGCCATGCCGATGCCGATCCCCAGGCAGGGCGACATCGTGCCGGAGGTCACCTCGCCGCCGTCGACCACGGGGTTGCCCTGGCGGGCGATGCCCGGCCCGGTCATGGCGAACGGGACGAGCTCCTCCTCGGGTCCGGCTTCGCGGACGGCGCGCACCGCCTCGGAGCCGATGAACCCGGTGTCCTCCTTGCAGCACCAGCCGAGGCCCGCCTCGATCGGCCCGCGCTCCTCCGTCAGGTCGTTGCCGTAGAGGTGGAAGCAGACCTCCAGGCGCAGCGTGTCGCGCGCGCCGAGGCCGGCCGGCGTGGCGCCGGCGTCCATCAGCGCGTCCCAGACCTGGTTCGCGTAGCCCGGCGCGATCAGCAGCTCGACGCCGTCCTCGCCCGTGTAGCCGGTGCCGCAGACCAGCGTGCCGGGCGCTCCCGCCACGTCCAGGCGCGCCGTGCGGAAGCGCTTGGGGAGCTCGCCGTCGACCAGGCCGGCAATCGCCCCGCGCGCCTCGGGGCCCTGGACGGCGAGCATCGCGAAGTCGCTCAGCCGGTCGTGGACCTTGACGTCGTAGCCGCGCGCCTGCGTGCGCATCCAGGCGAGGTCGCGCTCGTGGTTGGAGGCGTTGGTGACGGTCAGGAAGCCGTCGCCGTGGCGGTAGGTGAAGAGGTCGTCGAGCACGCCGCCGTTCTCGCGGCACATCACCGAGTACTGCGCGCCGTCGACGGCGATCTTCGAGACGTCGTTGGAGAGGACGCGCTGGAGGAACGCCTCCGCGTCTGGCCCGGTCGTCTCGACCTCGCCCATGTGCGAGACGTCGAACATGCCGACGCCCTGGCGCACGGCGACGTGCTCCTCACGGATCCCGGTGTACTGGACCGGCATCTCCCAGCCGGCGAAGGGAACGAGGCGCGCGCCCGCCGCCACGTGGCGGTCGTAGAAGGGGGTGCGCTTGAGCGTCTCGGCACCTGCGGCCATGCGGCAGCGGACCCTAGCAGCGGGCCCGGGGCCTGGATCAGACGGCGGCGGTGAGGGGATGCCGCCTGGCGGCGGCGCACCAGGCCTCGACCACGGCCGGGTCGAACTGGGTGCCGGCGCAGCGGCGCAGCTCCTCCAGCGCCCGCCCGGGCGTGAGGGCGGGGCGGTACGGGCGGCCGGCGAGCATCGCCGCGTAGGCGTCGGCCACCGCGACGATCCGGGCGCCGAGCGGGATCGCGTCGCCGGCCAGGCGGTCGGGATAGCCGGCGCCGTCCCAGCGCTCGTGGCTGGCGCGCACCAGCGACGCGACGCGCGAGAGGGCCGGGGCGGCGAGGATGATCCGCTCGCCGATCACCGTGTGGCGGCGGACGAAGCTCCACTCCTCCTCGGTGAGCGGGCCGGGCTTGCCGAGGATGGCGTCCGGGATGGCGACCTTGCCGACGTCGTGCAGCTCGCTGGCGTGGCGGACGTGCTCGACCTCCTCGGACGGCAGGCCGAGCGCCTCGGCGGTCGCCGCGGCGAGGGCGACGGTGTCGGCGTGGGTCCCGAGGCCGGGGTCGCGCTCGGCGAGCGCGCGCAGCAGCACGTCCTTGCTCTGGCGGCCCGCCGACATGCGGCCGGCGTGCTTGTTCGCGTACATGCGCTGGTCGGCGATCCGCAGCGCCTCCATCGGCTCGGAGGTCTCGACCGGCAGCACGATGGCGCCGTGCGAGCAGGTGATCGAGAAGCCGTCGCCCTGCTCGGACAGCGCGGCGGCGGCGCCGCGAACGGTGGCCTCGTGCGGCTCCCCGGCGGTGCGGAAGACGGCGCAGAACTCGTCGCCGCCCATCCGGTACGCGCGGCCGCGGCCCTGCAGGAAGGCGCCCAGGTTGGCGCCCAGGCGGACGAGCAGCGTGTCGCCCGCCGGGTGGCCGAAGGTGTCGTTGTACTGCTTGAAGCCGTCGAGGTCGAAGATCGCGAGCACGAGCGGGCGCTCGGGGGTGGAGTCGGGCACCAGGTCCTCGATCGCGCGGGTCAGCGCGCGGCGGTTGCCGAGGCCGGTCAGCGCGTCCGTGAGCGCCTCGCCGCGCGAGGTGCGCAGCATGGCGACGTTCTCGCCGAAGGTCAGCATGGCGCGGGCCATCACGGCGAGCAGCGAGGCGGCGGCAAGGCCGACGGCGAGCAGGTTGAGGTCGGCGAGGGCGCCGTAGACGAGCAGCGCGAGGCCGACGGCGCCGAAGGTCAGCGGGACGGCGATCACGCGCACGCGCTCGTCGGCGGCCCGCTTGCCGTGCGCGGGCGGGCGCTGCCAGGCGGCGGCCGCGATCAGCGCCAGGCCGGCCCACCAGCCGGCGTCGAACCAGCCGCCGGACTCGTAGACGCCCTGCGCCGTGCGCACGAGGTAGAGGCTGTCGGCGAGCCAGAACGTGCTGACGCCGGCGGCCAGCAGCATCCACGTGCGGTCGAGCCGCCAGCCGGTGCTGGCCAGCGCGCCGACCATGAGGCCGAGCAGCACGAGGTCGAAGAGCGGGTAGGCGAGCGCGGTGGCGATCGCGAGCGGCGCGCCGTCGACGCTCTCCAGCACGGTGTCGAAGACGATCGCGGCGCTCAGCGCGGCGACGCCGAGCGCGGCGATCACGCCGTCGACCCACAGCCGGCGCGGCAACCCGCGTGCGCGGGCGCGCAGGAGCGCGAGGGCGCCGGCCAGCGTGAGCGGCGGGAAGAGCAGGAAGCCGGCGTCGGCGAGCGACGGGATCGGCGGCGCCGGATTCGTCCACAGGACCGCCGTGTAGTAGATCTCGCCGAAGGACCAGGCGAGGACGCCACCGCCGATCAGCGCCCAGCCGAGCCGCTCGGGGCCTTTTGTGAAGGGCACGCGCGCGAGGCAGACGACGGCGGCCGCTGCCAGCACGACGTCGTGCGCGAAGCGGCTGAACAGCGGGCCGATCTCCAGCTCGGGCGTGAGCACCACGCGCAGCTCGTACACGAGCAGCCAGACCGCGCTGGCGGCGAGGAGGAGCTTGATCGGGCGCGGAGCCGCCATACGGGCCTTGTATCGGCTCCGCGGGGGGTCCCCCTTTAGGGGGAGGCTGTCAGCGCAGGAACGGCGGGATGTCGAGATCGTCGTCGCGGATCTCGAGCGACGAGCGCTGGCGGTCGTCGATCCGCGGGCCGCGGTCGCGCGGTCCTCGCTCCCGCTCGGCGCGCGTGGCGCGCAGGCCCGCGCGGTCGAAGCCGGTGGCGATCACGGTGACGCGGATCTCGTCGGCGAGCGCGTCGTCGATCACCGCGCCGAAGATGATGTTGGCGTCGGAGTCGGCCGCGGAGTGGATGATCTCCGCCGCCTCGTTGACCTCGAAGAGGCCGAGGTCCTTGCCGCCGGTGATGTTGAGGAGGATGCCGCTGGCGCCCTCGACCGACTCCTCGAGCAGCGGGCTCGAGACCGCGGCCTTGGCCGCCTCGGCGGAGCGGGACTCGCCGGTCGCCGTGCCGATGCCCATGAGCGCCGAGCCGGCGTCCTGCATGATCGTGCGGACGTCGGCGAAGTCGAGGTTGATCAGGCCGGGGATCGTGATCAGGTCGGTGATGCCCTGGACGCCCTGGCGCAGGACGTTGTCGGCCTCGCGGAAGGCGTCGAGGATGCTGGTGCGGCGCTCGACGATGGAGAGCAGCCGCTCGTTGGGGATCACGATCAGCGTGTCGACCATCTCGCGCAGGCGGTCGATGCCCTCCTGGGCCTGCCGCGCTCGCTGCGCGCCCTCGAACTCGAACGGGCGGGTGACGACGCCGACGGTCAGCGCGCCGATCTCGTTCTTGGCGATCTCGGCGATCACCGGGGCGGCGCCGGTGCCGGTGCCTCCGCCCTCGCCGGCGGTGACGAAGACCATGTCCGCGCCCTTGAGCGCCTCCTTGATCTCGTCGCGCGACTCGGCGGCAGCACCTTGCCCGATCTGCGGGTTGGCGCCCGCGCCCAGGCCCTTGGTGAGCTGGTGCCCGATGTTCAGCTTGATGTCGGCGTCCGTCATCTGGAGCGCCTGGTTGTCGGTGTTGCAGGCGATGAACTCGACGCCCGAGAGGCCGGCATCGATCATCCGGTTCACGGCGTTGGTTCCTCCGCCGCCGACACCGACGACCTTGATCACTGCGAGATAGCTGCCAGCTTCCATGAGTGTTCCGTCCGGACCTCTACTTATAGTCGAGCGTTTCGAGGCGCTCGTTCAGGGGCGCGGATTGTGGCACGTTACGGCGCTTTCGTGCCCGAAGTCAAAGATCATGAACCTGCGGCAAGACGTGTTGCAGGGATTGAAGTCTCGACTTGTGGTCGAGAGTAGGGTCATTCTCACCCTATGGTTGAGGGTTTTCCGGAGGGGCTTCTGGAGGGGGCTCCTGGGGGATCGGACCGAGCCCGCCGGCGGCGACCCGGCCCGGCACGCGGAGGTCCAGGTACGTGGCTCCGGCGGCGTCCGGCTCGGCCAGCACGCGGGCGGCGGCGGCCCACTTGGCGGCGGCGTCCTGCTTGTTCCCGAAGAACAGCGGGGGGCCGTCGCGGAGGTCGATGGTCAGCCCTTCGTCGCCCCACCACAGGCGCTCGCCGCGCTCGAGCAGTTGGGCGGGCGCGGCGGCGGCGACGGTGAGCGCGGCCTGGGTCTTCGCGTCGGTGATTGCTTGTTGCGGGAGCTGGTCGGTGCGGATCGTGGGGAGGTCGTCGTCGGCGTGGACGCCGGTGAGGACGATGCCGCCGCCGGAGACGGGCGTGCGGCGGCCGTCGATCTCGAGGGCGGCGACCGGCCGGTGCTCGAGCACCTCGATCGTGATCCGGTGCGGGAAGTCGGTGTCGACGTGGAGGTCCTTGACGGAGGGGAAGCGGTCGACCACGTCGTGGAGGATCTCCTCTCGGACGTGGAGGGTGGTCATGTCGCGCGCGGCGCTCTCGAGCGCCGACCGGATGCGCGGCTCGTCGCTGGAGGTCGCGCCGGTGATCCGGACCGCCGTGACGGCCACGAGCGAGGAGTCCCTGAGCCACAGCCAGCCGCCGGCGAGGAGGCCGGCGACCAGGACCACGGCGGCGAAGCCTCGGACGAACGCGCGGCGGAATCTCACTGGGGGCCGCTTCGACGCGGTTCCTTGGACCCCTGCTAGCTGCCCATCAGCCGCCGCCCCTGCGCCCGCCAGCCGCCGCCTAGCTGCCCACCAGCCGCCGCCCCAGCGCGTCGACGTTGCCGGCGCCGATCGTGAGGATCAGGTCGCCCTCCCGCAGCTCGGCCTCGAGGAAGCGTGCGGCCTCGTCGAAGCCCGGCATCCAGGCGACGCGGCGGCCGTCGGCCGCGTCGGCGGTCGCGGCGGCGATCAGGCGGCCGGTGACGCCCGGGTAGTCCTCCTGCCGCTCGCGGGCGGGGTAGACGTCGAGCACCGCGACGAGGTCGGCCTCGGCGAGCGCGGCGCCGAACTCGCGGTACTGGTGCCGCGTGCGCGAGAAGAGGTGCGGCTGGAAGACGGCGACGACGCGCCGCGGGTCCAGCGTGCGGGCGGCGGCGATCGTCGCTCGGACCTCGGTCGGGTGGTGGGCGTAGTCGTCGACGACGAGCGCGCCCGCCGCCGTCGTGCCGAGGCGCTCGAAGCGCCGGCCGGCACCGCTGAAGTCGGCGAGCGCGGAGGCGGCGCGGTGGAGGTCGGCACCGGCCAGCGCGCACGCCGCGAGCGCGGTGGCCGCGTTGCGGGCGTTGTGGACGCCCGGCACGGGCAGCGTCACCGGCACGCCCTCGTAGGCGAAGCGCGAGCCGCCCGGCTCGAGCTGCACGTGTTCCGGCCGGGCCACCCGCCCGGGGAAGCGGGTCAGCGCCGGCTCGTCGCCCAGCACGATGTCCTCGGCCATGGCGAGGAAGGCGCGGAAGGTGTCGTCGACGTCGCGCTGGGAGGCGTAGGTGGCGTGGTGGTCGAGCTCGGCGTTGGTGAGGACGGCGACGCGCGGGGCGAGCTTCAGCAGCGAGCGGTCGGACTCGTCGGCCTCGACGACGAGCCACTCCCCCGCCCCCCAGCCGGCGTTCGACCCCGTCGAGCGCACCTCGCCGCCGACCAGGTACGACGGGTCGAGCCCGCAGCCGCGCAGGGCGTGCACGAGCATGCTCGACGTGGTCGTCTTGCCGTGCGTGCCGGTGACGGCGACCGTCGGCTTCAGCCGCGTGATCTCGCCGAGGAGGTCGGCCCGGTGGAGCTCGCGCAGCCCCTTCTCGCGGGCGGCCGCCCGCTCGGGGTTCTCGGGCGGGATCGCGCTCGAGTAGACGAGCTCGGCGCCGTCCGGCACGTTGGCCGCGTCGTGCGGCACGGCGGTCAGGCCGCTGCGCGCGAGGTACGGCGAGTCGGGCGCGCGGTCGGAGCCGCTCACCGCGGCGCCGAGCGCCCGCGCCACGATCGCCAGCCCGCTCATGCCGGCGCCGCCGATGCCGACGAAGTGCAGCCGCCGGCCGCTCCAGGGGGCGTCGTTCACGGCCGCCACCCTAGACGGCGCGGGGCTCGGTTCACGAAGCGGCCGACCACCCGGCGAGGGTCCTCAGTTCACGAAGCGGACGACCACCCGGCGAGGGTCCTCAGTTCACGAAGCGGATCACCAGCCCCGGGCGGGGCGCCTCGTGGATCCAGCGGATGCGCGGCTGCGGGCGGGTGGTGTTGGGGCGGTCGGTGGCGAGACCGTAGTCACGGGAGGTGGGCATGGGAGTTCCTTGGGTTTCGGGGAGGTCTGCCTCACCCACGACGCTCACCCGGCGCCCCGTATTCCACGTAAGGGGGCCAGACCCCTCTGTACTGCAACAGCTGCCAACTGTGCTGCTACAGAGGGGTCTGGCCCCCGCGTTGTTTCGCCACGCGCGGCGGCGGGGAGGGCGCTGGCGTGGAGGACCGCATCGACCGCGTCGCCCGTGAGGCGTTCGGCTTCGCGGCGCTGCGCCCGGGCCAGCGCGAGGCGATCGAGTCGGTGCTCGCGGGGCGGGACACGCTGGTCGTGATGTCGACCGGCTCCGGCAAGTCGGCGATCTATCAGATCGCCGGGCTGCTGACCGAGGGCGCGACGGTCGTCGTCTCGCCGCTGATCGCGCTCCAGCGCGACCAGGTCGAGGACCTGGCGCAGCGGGCGGCGGGCGGGGCGGCGCAGCTCAACTCGAGCCTGCCCGCCTCCGAGCGCGAGCGGGCGCTGGCCGAGCTGGCGGAGGACGCGCTCGAGTTCCTCTTCCTCGCCCCCGAGCAGCTCGCCAACGAGGACGTGCTGGCCGAGCTCGCGGTCGCCCGGCCGTCGCTGCTGGTGGTCGACGAGGCCCACTGCGTCAGCGAATGGGGCCACGACTTCCGGCCCGAGTACCTGCGCCTCGGCGCCGCGGCCGAGGCGCTCGGCCGCCCGCCGATCGTCGCTCTCACCGCCACCGCCGCGCCGCCCGTCCGCGACGAGATCGTCGAGCAGCTCGGCCTGCGCGACCCCGCGATCCTCGTGCGCGCCTTCGACCGGCCCAACATCCACATGGCCGTCGACCGCTTCCACGGCGAGCAGGGCGCCGAGCGCAAGCTTCGTGCGCTGCAGGACGCGATCGAGGCGGCGCCCAAGCCCGGGATCGTCTACGTCGCCACCCGCCGGCAGGCCGAGGAGCTGGCCGAGTCACTGTGCGAGCGCGGCGTCCGGGCCGCCTCCTACCACGCCGGCATGCGCGGCGCCGAGCGCGACGCCGTGCAGGAGCGCTTCATGGACGGCGACCTCGACGCCGTGGCCGCCACCACCGCCTTCGGCATGGGCATCGACAAGGCCGACGTGCGCTGGGTGTTCCACGGCGAGATCTCGGAGTCGCTCGACGCCTACTACCAGGAGCTCGGCCGGGCCGGCCGCGACGGCGAGCCGGCCGAGGCGCGACTCTTCTACCGCCAGGAGGATCTCGGGCTGCGCCGCTTCTTCTCCGGCACCGGCCACGTCGAGGTCGACGAGATCGCGCAGGTGCTCGACGCCGTGCGCGAGGCTCTCGGGACGGTCGAGCCGAGGGCGCTCGAGGAGCGGACCGAGCTCTCGGAGACGAAGCTGGCGACGGCGCTCGCGCGGCTCGAGCAGGCGGGCGCGGTGGAGATCCTGCCGACCGGGGACGTGCGCGCCGCCGACGGCGCCGACGACCCCGCCGGGGCGGTCGAGGCGGCCGCCATCGCCGAGGAGAAGCGGCGCGTCTTCGACCGCTCGCGCGTGGACATGATGCGCGGCTACGCGGAGGCCGACGGCTGCCGGCGCGCGTTCCTGCTGTCCTACTTCGGCGAGCCGTTCGAGCCGCCGTGCGGCCACTGCGACAACTGCGAGGCCGGACGCGGCGACGCGGCGCCGGACGACGTGCCGTACGCGGTCGGCTCGCGGGTGGCGCACGAGCAGTGGGGCGAGGGCGTCGTGCAGCGCTACGACGACGAGGCGGTCGTCGTGCTGTTCGACGACGTCGGCTACAAGACGCTCGCGCTCGAGGTCGTGCGCGAGCGGGCCCTGCTCGAGCCGGCCTGACTCGCGGCGAGCACCTCGCGCGCGATCGCCCGCGCGGCGTCGGGGCGCGCGAGGCGCGCGGAGGCGCCCGCCATCGCCGCCCGCCGCTCGCCGTCCGACACCAGCGCGTCGACCTCGGCGCGCAGCCGTTCGGGCGTGAGGTCGGCGTCCGGCAGCACCACCGCCGCCGCGGCGCGCTCCATCCAGCGCGCGTTCGCCTCCTGGTGGTTGCCGGAGGCATGCGGATACGGGATCAGCAGCGCCGGCAGCCCGTACTGGGCGAGCTCGAAGACCGAGCCGCCGGCCCGGGCCACCGCGAGGTCGGCGGCCGCCAGGGCGTTGCCGAACGGCACCACGTAGTCGCGCAGGACGTAGTGCGGGCCGGGCGCCTCGAGGGCAGCGAAGTCCCGCCGGCCGGCCACGTGCAGGATCCGGTACGGGGCGTCGGCGAACGCGCGCACGGCCGCCTCGTTGATCGAGCGCGCGCCGAGCGAGCCGCCGAAGACGAGCACGGCGGTCTCGCCCTCGGCGAGGCCGAAGTCGGCGCGGGCGGCCGCGCGGTCGGTGATCGTGGGCGGCACGGGGCGGCCGGTGAGCAGGTAGCGCTCCCCCGTGCGGCCGTCGATCGGGAACGCGAGGCAGACGCGGCGGGCGCGCGCGGCGAGCAGGCGGTTGGTGAGGCCGAGGTGGGAGTCGGCCTCGGTCAGCACGAGCGGGATGCCCTGGAGGACGGCGGCGAGCCCGACCGGGCCGGCCGCGTAGCCGCCGCCGCCGACCACGACGTCGGGGCGGTGGCGGCGCAGCAGGCGGGCGGCGGCGCCGAGCGCCCTGGCGGCCTTGAAGAGGGCGCGCGCCGCCTTCAGCGGGTTGCTGCGCGAGATCCCCTCGATCCGCAGCGGGTCGAGCGCGTAGCCGGCGGCCGGGACCAGCTCGGCCTCGGCGCGCTCGCCGCCGACGAAGCGGACCTCGGCGCCCTCAGCTCGCAGCGCGTCGGCGACCGCGATCGCCGGTACGACGTGGCCGGCCGTCCCGCCCGCCGCGATCACCACGCGCGGCGCGCTCACGCTCGCCCTCCACGGATCGCAGGTGGGCCGAGCCGCCGGCCGCGATGTTGAGCAGCAACCCCATCGCGCAGAGCAGCACGATCAGCGACGTCGAGCCCGACGAGATGAACGGGAGCGGGACGCCCGTGAGCGGGGCGAGGCCGAGGACGGCATAGACGTTGAGGAGCGCTTGGCACAGGATCAGGCTGGTCAGTCCGCCGGCGAGCAGCTTCGCGTAGGCCCCCTTGGCCTTGCGGGCGGTTCGCAGCCCGGCGTACCCGATCATGCCGTACAGGCACAGCAGGGCGCAGATCCCCGCCACCCCGAGCTCCTCTCCGATGACGGCGAGGATGAAGTCGGTGTGCGCCTCGGGCAGGTAGAAGATCTTCTGCACCGACTGGCCGGGACCGAGGCCGAAGAGCCCGCCCGAGCCGATCGCGATCTGCCCCTGTACCGACTGGAAGCCGGCGCCCGCGGCGTCCGCCCACGGGTTCATGAACGTCGTGAGGCGCTCGGTCCGCTCGGGGTCCATCAGCGCGTAGAGGAGGACGAGGACGGCGCCGGCGCCAGCCATCAGCCCGAGCTGGCGCAGCGGGAGCCCGGCCGCGACGAGCATGGCGGCGAGCGCGAAGCAGATGACGAGGGCGGTGCCGAGGTCGGGCTGGGCGAGGATCAGCAGCACGCAGGCGCCCCCGACGCCGAGCACCGGCCCCGCCACCCCGCGCAGGCTGTGCGCGAGCTTCGGCCGCGCTCCTAGCACGGCGGCGACGTGGAGCACGAGCGCCAGCTTCATCACCTCGGACGGCTGGAAGGTGAGCACGCCCGCGCCGAGCCAGCGGCGGGCGCCGTTGACCTCGACGCCGACGCCCGGGATCAGCACGAGCACGAGCATCGCGGCGGCCGCCACCAGGATCGCGCGCGTGTAGCGCCGGGCGGGGACGAGGCCGTGGCGCGAGATGAGGTGCATGACGGCGAGGCCGACGGCGCCGTACGCGACGTACTTGACCAGGTAGGCCGTGCCGTCGCCCTGGCCCTGGAGCAGCGTCCGCGCCGACGACGCCGAGTACACCATCACCGCCCCGCCCGCGAGCAGGCAGAAGGTCGCCGTCAGCAGGAGCCGGTGCTCGAGCGGCTGCGGCTTCTTCGCGCGCGCGGATTTCGCCATCCGCTCGCCCTTCGACGCCGGGCGCCAACCCCCTGCGCAGTCGGGCGGACGAGCCGGCGCGCCAACCCCCTGCGAGATCAGCGCGCGCGGACGAGTGCGCGGAAGTGCTCGCCCCGCTCCTCGAAGGAGCGGTACTGGTCGTAGGAGGCGCAGGCGGGCGAGAGCAGCACGACGTCTCCGGGCCGGGCGGCGGCGCGCGCGGCGGCGACGGCGGCCTCGAGGTCGCCGTAGGCGTGCACGGGGACGCCGGCGGCGGCGAGCGCGGCGCCGATCTCGTCGGCCGCCTCGCCGATCAGGTAGACGGCGCGCGCCCGCTCGGCGAGCGGGGCGGCCAGGGGGGCGTAGTCGGCCCGCTTGCCGCGGCCGCCGAGGATCGCGTGCACGCCGGCGGGGAACGACTCGATGCCGACGACCGCCGAGGCGACATTGGTGGCCTTCGAGTCGTTGACGTAGAGGACCCCGTCGACCTTCGCGACCTCCTCGAGGCGGTGGGCGACGCCGGCGAAGCTCGTCAGCGCCTCCCGCACCGCGGGTGCCGGCAGGCCGCGGGCCAGGGCGACGGCGGCCGCCGCCATCGCGTTCTCGAGGTTGTGGCGGCCGCGGAGGCGGACCTCGGCGGCCTCCATGAAGGGGTCGCCGCGCCAGGAGAGCTCTCCGTCGCGCAGCTCGAGGTCGCCGCCCGGGCCGAAGGTGATGCGCTCGGCCTCGCCGCCGAGCAGGCCGACGAGCGTGGTGGGCGCCACGGCCAGCGCCTCCGGCGGCTGGCGCGCGAAGGCCTGCAGCTTGGCGGCGCGGTAGGCCTCGAACGTGCCGTGGCGGTCGAGGTGGTCCTCGGCGAGGTTGAGCAGCACCGCCGCCTCGGGCGCCAGCGCCTCGGTGTCCTCGAGCTGGAACGACGAGGCCTCGCAGACGACCACGGCCGCCGGGTCGATCGCGCCGGGCAGGCTCGTCAGCGCCGTGCCGACGTTGCCCGCCACGGTCACCGGCACTTCCGCGGCGCGGTGGATGTGGCCGGCGAGCTCGGCGGTCGTCGTCTTGCCGTTCGAGCCGGTGACCACGACGAGCTCGTTCGGCAGCATCCGCCACCCGATCTCGAGCTCCCCGATCACGAGCCGGCCGAGCCGGCGTGCCTCTTCCACGACGGGCGCCTCCTGCGGCACGCCGGGGCTCTTGACGACGGTCGCGACGCCCTCGAGCAGCGCGACGCCGTCCGACGGGGCATGGACCGCGACGCCGACCGCCTCCAGCGTCTCCCGCACCGCGGCCTCGACCGGCCCGGAATCGACCCCGACGACCTCCGCCCCACGGGCGCGCAGCGCCAGCGCCGCGGCGACGCCTGAACGGGCGAGGCCGACGACGAGGAGCGGGCCGGGCGGCAGCGGAGGGCGCGCGATCACGCGGGCAATTGAAGCGGGTCGCCCGCCGAGACCCGGGACCGGGCGCCCACCGCGGGTGGCGATGGCCGAGGGCGGCGATGACCGGGGGCGGCGATGGCCGGGGGCATCGGCGCGCCCCGGGTCCACCCCTCAGGCCGCTGCCGGCTCGAGCGGGCGGACGCGGGCCGACGGGTCGGCGCGGCCGCCCTCGAACTCGAGCCCCTCGGCCTCGAGCCGACGCCGGACCTCGGCCGGGTCCCCCAGCGCGGTGCCTCCGACCGACCCGTCCGACTTCAGGACGCGGTGCGACCCCGGCGTCTGCTCGCGGATGAAGCGCTGGTTCAGCGTGCGCGCGTGGACGTCGGTGCCGCCGGCGGCGCGCGCGACGTCCCCGTAGCTCATCCACGCGCCCG
Organism: uncultured Solirubrobacteraceae bacterium; assembly: GCA_963844405.1. Taxonomy (GTDB): domain Bacteria; phylum Actinomycetota; class Thermoleophilia; order Solirubrobacterales; family Solirubrobacteraceae; genus DASSUW01. Next base: position 911,659 of record CAWJNZ010000004.1, read on the forward strand.
CCGGGATCGCGGCGACGACCTCGCGCATGCGGTCGATGTCCATGGGTTCCTCCTCTCGTTGGCATGTCGGCCGCCGACCCTACGGCCGCTCAGGGCGATCTCGACGGGGCGCGCGTGAATCGGCACAGAGTTGGCACGGTTCTGTGACGAAGCGCGCGCCGGGCGGCACGAAATGGCGGCGGAACGGCGCGCCGGGGCTCAGCCTGGATCCACCGATGATCCGTGGATGACTCGGCGCCGTGGGCCGAGTCAGAGACGATCGGCCGCGCATCCTCGTGGTGGATCACTTGGTTCGCGACCGATCGGCTCTGGCGAACGGCCACGGTGGCGAGGCGCCGCGGGGATCGGTGGATCCAGGCTCAGCCCGCGGACTGCTGGTACAGCGTGAAGCCGATCGCCGCGCAGACCGCGGCGACGATCCAGAAGCGGAGGATGATCTTGGTCTCCGACCAGGCCTGCAGCTCGAAGTGGTGGTGGATCGGCGCCATCAGGAAGACCCGCTTCCGGAACAGCTGGAAGGAGAAGACCTGGATCAGTACGGAGAGGGCCTCGATGACGAAGATGCCGCCGAGGATGATCAGGAGCACCTCGGTCTGGGTCATCACCGCCATCGCCGCGATCGCGCCGCCCAGCCCCAGCGACCCCGTGTCGCCCATGAAGATCGAGGCCGGGAAGGAGTTGAACCACAGGAAGCCCACGCACCCGCCGACCAGGCAGCCGGCCACCAGCGCGAGGTCCTCCTGGCGCGTGGTGAAGGTGATGGCGATGTAGGCGAGCAGGACGATCGCCGCGCAGCCGGCGGCCAGCCCGTCGAGCCCGTCGGTCAGGTTCACGGCCGAGGTCGTGCCCGCCACCACGAAGTAGATGAGCACGGGATAGAGGTAGCCGAGGTCGATCTGCGCGTCGATGATCCAGAGGTGGAGCGTGTCGCCCAGATCGGCGCCCTCGGAGGCGGCGACCCAGAGCCCGACCGCGATCAGCACGGTGACGATCAGCTTCGTGCGCCCGCGCAACCCCAGCGAGCGGCGCTTGACCAGCTTCGTGTAGTCGTCGGCGAACCCGAGCAGCGCGCACGCCACCGCCACGCCGAACACGGTCAGCGACCGCGCGTCGCGGTTCGTCAGCAGCAGGAACGGCACCGCGATGGCGGTGAAGATGATGATCCCGCCCATCGTCGGCGTGCCCGCCTTGGCGTGGTGCTCCTGCGGCCCTTCCTCGCGGATCTGCTGGCCGAACTCGCGCTCGCGCAGGAACTCGATGAACTTCGGCGAGAGGAAGACGCAGATGAGCAGGGACGCCGTCCCCGCGATCAGGACCTCACCCATGCGGAGCGGCCTCCAGCGCCTCGGCGACGACCTCCAACCCCACCCCGCGCGAGCCCTTGACGAGCATCACGTCGCCGGCCTCCATCAGCTCGCCCGCCAGGGAGGCCGCCTCGAAGGCGTCGGCGACGGCGTAGGACTCGCCGTCGAACTCGTCGAGCATCGCGGCGGCGCGCGGCCCGACGGTGATCAGCAGGTCCACGCCCGCCGCCGTCGCCTCGCGCCCGACCTCGCGGTGCAGCTCGGCCTCCCGCTCGCCGAGCTCCAGCATGTCGCCGAGCACGGCGATGCGCCGGCCCGAGGCCGGTTCGGCGGACAGCTCGTCGAGGGCGGCGCGCATCGACAAAGGGCTCGCGTTGTAGCAGTCGTTGATCACCACCGCGCCCCCCTCGAGCGAGACGCGCTCGCCGCGCAACCCGCCCGTGGGCGCCTCGACCAGGCCCGACGGCCGCACCCCGACGGCCAGCGCCGCCGCCACGGCCGCCAGGGCGTTGACGCGGTGATGGCGGGCGGTGAACCCGAGCTGCACATCCAGACGATCGCCGTGCGCGACGACCGCATCCCCGTCGAGCACGACGTCGCCCCCGTCGCCGAAGCGCACGACGTCGAAGCCGCCCAGGTACGGCTCGAGCCGCGGCTCGCCGGCCGGCACGACGGCCACGCCCGACTCGTCGAGCCCGCCGAAGAGCTCCGCCTTGGCGCGCGCGACGCCGTCGAGCGAGCCGACCTGCTCGAGGTGGACGGGACCGATGTTGGTGACGACGGCGACGTTCGGCAGGGAGATCGCGGCGAGGTCGGCGATCTGGCCGAACCCGCGCATGGCGGCCTCGAGCACGAGCACGTCGGTGTCCTCGGGGGCGCCCAGGATCTCCAGCGGCATCCCGATGTCGGTGTTGTAGTTGCCGCGCGACGCGACGACCTGCAGGTGCGGCGCGAGCAGCGCGGCGGTCAGCTCCTTCGTCGAGGTCTTGCCGACCGAGCCGGTGATCGCGATGACCTGCGCGCCCAACTCCCGCCGCCACCCCCGCGCCATCCGGCCGAGCGCCGCCAGCGGGTCGTCGGCCACGAGCACCGCCCCGCCCGTCAGACCGGGAGCCCACGACGCCCCCACCAGCACGCCCCAGGCGCCGGCCTCGAGCGCGGCCGCCGCGAACTCCCCGCCGTCCGACCGTGTCCCGACCAATCCGACGAAGAGATCGCCCGGCCCCACCGACCGCGAGTCGATGACCACCCGCGAAGGCGCCCCGTCGGCCCCTTCCACCAGCCGCGCGCCCGCGGCCTCGGCGATCCAGCCGGCGTCCCTCACGACCGCAACGCCTCGCGCGCCACCGTCACGTCGTCGAACGGCTCCTTGCGCCCGTTCTCGAACTCCTGCCCCTGCTCGTGCCCCTTGCCCGCGATCACCACCACGTCGCCCGGCCGCGCCAGCTCCACCGCGCGGAAGATCGACCGCCGCCGGTCGACGTCCTGCTCCACCGAGCGGCCCGCCCCCGCCACGATCTCGGCGATGATCGCCTCCGGGTCCTCCGAGCGCGGGTTGTCGGACGTGACCAGCGCGATGTCGGACAGCCGCGCCCCGATCTCCCCCATCAGCGGGCGCTTGCCGCGGTCGCGGTCGCCGCCCGCCCCGAACACCGCGATGACCCGCCCCGAAGCCAGCTCGCGCGCGGCCAGCAGCACGTTCTCCAGGGAGTCGGGCGTGTGCGCGTAGTCGACCAGCACGGCGAACGGCTGGCCCTCGTCGACCGGCTCGAACCGCCCCGGCACGCGCGCGCTGTCCGGCAGCGCGGCCACCTCCACGCCGAGCGCCCGCACCGCCGCCCACGCGCCGAGCGCGTTGGCCACGTTGAATCGCCCCGGCAGCGGCACGAAAACGTCAGAAACCCCGTCGGGCGTCACGAAGCGGCACTCGGTGCCGGCGAAGCCGGCACCGACGTCGACCGCCCGATACGTCGCCTCGGCATCGATCGCGAACGTCACGGCGTCCGGGAACTCCTCCGCCAGCCGCCGCCCGTAGAGATCGTCGACGTTCACGACCCGCACCCGCGTCAGCGGCGAGGCGAACAGCCGCCGCTTGGCCTGGAAGTAGTCCTCCATCGTCGAATGGAAATCGAGGTGGTCCTGCGTGAGGTTGGTGAAGACCGCCACGGCGACGTGCAGGCCCTCGGCGCGCCGCAGCTCCAGGGCGTGGGAGGAGATCTCCATCGCGCACGCCCGGTCGCCGCCGTCGAGCATCTCCCGGAACGTGCGCTGGAGGTCGATCGCCTCCGGGGTCGTCCGCACGGTCGGTCGCTCCTCTCCCGCGACAACCGACGTCACCGTCCCGAGCAGGCCGCACTGCCGTCCGGCCGCCTCGAGCAGCGCGCGGACGAGGAACGCGGTGGTCGTCTTGCCGTTCGTGCCCGTCACCCCTACTACGGGGAGCGACGCCGTCGGGTCCCCGTAGAAGCGAGCCGCCGCCGCGGCCATCGCCGCGCGGACGTCGGTGACCTGCACCTCCGGCACGCCGGCCCCCACCGGCCGCGCCACCACGAGCGCGGCGGCGCCCCGCGCCACCGCGTCGCCGGCGAAGTCGTGGCCGTCGCGCGTGAACCCCGGCACGCAGAAGAACAGGGTGCCGGGCTCCACCGCGCGGTTGTCGTAGGCCAGGCCACCGATCTCGACCGCCGGCCCATCGCCGAGCAAGTCTCGGACGGTCATCCGCGGGCAGTCTACGAGCGGGCCTAGACGTTCCGGCCAGTAGCGTCTCCCCGGTGAACCCGTGGTGGCGCACCCGCAACGTCGTCCTCGTCGCCGGCTGCCTGATCGCGCTGATCACGTTCGGCGCGCGCACGAGCTTCGGGCTCTTCACCGAGCCGCTCTCGGCCCTGCGCGGGTGGGACCGGGAGACCTTCGCGATCGCCATCGCGATCCAGAACCTGCTGTGGGGCATCGGCCAGCCGTTCGGCGGCGCGGTGGCCGACCGCTTCGGCCCCGCTCGCGCCCTGGCGGCCGGCGGCGTGGTCTACGCGCTGGGCTGCGTGCTGATGGCGGCGAGCACGAGCGGCGCGACGCTCGCCCTGACCGGCGGCGTGCTCGTCGGCCTCGGGCTCAGCGGCGCCTCGTTCACGATCGTCATCGCCGCCTTCGCGCGCCTGGTGCCGGAGGACCGCCGGTCGTGGGCCATGGGCCTGGCGACGGCGATGGGATCGCTCGGCCAGTTCGTCTTCGCGCCGCTCGGGCAGGGCTTCATCAGCGCCTACGGGCCGGTGATGGCGCTCGTGCTCATCGGCGGCTTCGTGGCGGTCGTGCCCCTCCTCGCGATCGCCCTGAGCGGCGGCGCGGGAGCGGCGGACGACGGGCCGCGGGAGTCGACCGCGACCGCGGTGCGCGAGGCGCTCACGCATCCCAGCTACCTGTTCCTGACCTCCGGCTTCTTCGTCTGCGGCTTCCACATCGCCTTCGTCTCGACGCACCTGCCGCCGTACCTCACCGACCTCGGGCTCGGCACGGCGCTGGCCGCGTGGGCGCTCGCGCTGATCGGGCTGTTCAACGTGGTCGGCGCCTACACGGCCGGCGTGCTGGGCGGTCGCTACAGCCGGCGCCTGCTGCTCAGCGGGATCTATGCCTCGCGCGGGGCCGCCTTCGCGCTGTTCGTGGCGCTGCCGGCCACGCCGGCCACCGTGGTGCTCTTCGCGGCGGCCATCGGGCTGCTGTGGCTCTCGACCGTCCCGCTCACCTCCGGCCTGATCGCCGTGATGTTCGGGACACAACACCTCGGGCTGCTGTTCGGCGTCGTCTTCCTCAGCCACCAGGTCGGGGCGTTCGTCGGCGTCTGGCTGGGCGGCGCGGTCTACGACGCCACCGGCGCCTACGACTTCATGTGGTGGGCCTCGATCGTCCTCGGGTTCGCGGCCGCCGTCGTGCACCTGCCCATCAGCGAACGGCCCGCGCCGCGGCTGGCGGCGAGCCCGGCATGAGGCGCTGGGTGCGCGAGCTGCTGGTCGGCGTCGCGATCACCCTCGCGGCGTTCGGCGGCGTGTACTGGCAGGCGGGACAGCCCGGCGAGCCCGGAGAGCTGCCGCGGCTCGTGTGCCCGCTGCACTGATGCCGGTCGTCGAAGGACCCGACGGGAGGCGCGTCCTGCTCGACGCGGCGGGCGCGCCCGTCGGGACCTACGACCACTCCAACCGCGGCGGCATCCTCTACGCCGACCTGTTCGACCGCGTGCCCGACGTCTCCCCCGAGCACGCGGCGCAGGCCGCCGTCGCCGACCTGCGCGGCATGCGCGTTGCGGGCGACGAGGCGCTCGGGCTCGCGCTCGTCGCCGCCGGCGGCAAGGCCCTCCGGCACGGCCACCTGCTGACCCACGACCTCGCCGAGCGACCCGAGTGGCGGGAGCCGCCCGGCTACCGGCTGACCGACGTCGACCGCCCCGCCGCCGACATCGTCGACGTCTTCCGCGCCGCCTACCCGCCCGACCACCCCGATCACCGCGACGAGCCGGTCGAGCGCTCGCTGAGCGACCTGGAGAGCTACGTCGACGGCTCCGCCTACGGCCCGCTGCGGCGCGGCAGCGGCCTGGCCGTGCACGACGACGGCACGGTCGTGGGAGCGATCCTGATCTGCAGGCTGCCCGGCGACCCTCCGCTGAACGGCCCGTGGGTGATCGAGCTGTTCCGCCACCCGGCGCACCGCGGCATCGGCCGGGCCCTGCTCGAGCGCGCGCTGGCGCTGACCGACGGGCCCGCCCTCGGCCTGATGGTGACCGAGGGCAACCCGGCCCGCGCGCTCTACGAGCGGCTCGGCTTCCGCCACGTGCACACCGCGCTCGTCGTGCAGATCTAGAGGGCCAGCGCGCGCTCCAGAAGGAAATCCCCGTCGGCCCCCGCGGGCAGCGTGCCGAACGCGCGGCCGCCGTCGCCGAGGCGGCCGGCGCAGAACGCGTCCGCCACCGCGGGCGGAGCGTGGCGGACGAGCAGCGACGCCTGGAACGCCAGCGCGAGGTCCTCGACGCCGCGGCGGGCGGACCACTCGTCGGCCGGCGGTCGCAGCGCGTCGAGGTGGGCGTCGAGCAGCGCGTTGCCGCCGCGGGCGAGCTCGCACTCGGCGAGGAAGGCGGTCAGGCCCTCGGGCTCGCGGGCGAGCGCGCGCAGGACGTCGAGCGACATGACGTTGCCGGAGCCCTCCCAGATGCCGTTCAGCGGCGCGTCGCGCAGCAGCCGCGGCATCGGCGACTCCTCGACGTAGCCGTTGCCGCCCAGGCATTCGAGCGCCTCCGCGGCGTGCGGCGTGGCGCGCTTGCAGACCCAGTACTTGAGGACCGCGGTGGCGAACCGGCGCAGCGCGTTGTCCTCCTCGTCGTAGGCGCGCGCGAGCCGCAGCGCCGTCGCGGTGGCGGCCTCGGACTCGAGCGCCAGGTCGGCGAGCACGTTCACCATGGCGGGCTGCTCGGCCAGGCGCCTGCCGAACGCGGCGCGATGGCGGGCGTGGTGGATCGCCTCGGCCACGCCGCGACGCATCCCGGCCGCGCTGCCGATCACGCAGTCGAGCCGCGTGTGGGTGACCATCTCGATGATCGTGGCGACGCCGCGGCCCTCCTCGCCCAGGAGCCGGGCGGGCGCCGCGCGGAACTCGACCTCGCTGCTCGGCAGCGAGCGGGTCCCGAGCTTGTCCTTGAGGCGCTGGAACTCCATCCCCGGGCCGCGCTCGAGCACGAAGCAGCTCAGGCCGGCCGGCGCCTGGGCGAGCACGAGGAAGACGTCGCACGGCGGATAGGAGCAGAACCACTTGTGGCCGGTGAGCTCGAACCAGCCGTCGCCGGCCGGCTCGGCGCGGGTGGTGTTGGCGCGCACGTCGCTGCCGCCCTGCTTCTCGGTCATCGCCATCCCGCAGAGGGCGCCGCGCTCGTAGTCCGGGAGCGTCAATCGCGGCTCCCACTCGGCGGCGAGCTCGGGGTCGGCGCGCAGGGCCGGCACCGCGCTGTAGGTCATCGAGACCGGGCACATGACGCCGGCGTTGGCGTGCGTCCACAGCAGCTCGAGCGCCGCCCGGGCCACGTGCGCGCCCGGCCGCGGGTCGCGCCACGGCAGCGAGTGGATCTCGCGCTCGACGGCGCCGCGCAGGAGCCAGTGCCAGCTCGGGTCGAGGTCGACGCGGTCGAGCCGGTGGCCGAAGCGATCGTGGGTGAGCAGGCGCGGCTCGTTGCGCTCGGCGCGGCGGCCGTGCTCCTGCGCCTCGGCGCTGCCCGCCACGGCGCCGGCGTCGCGCACGCGGTCGACCGCCCAGCCCGCCCCCTCGCGCTCGAGCCCCTCCTTCAGCGCGAGGTCGCCGTCGAACAGGTTGACGTCCTCGAACGGGACGGACTGGTTGAGGACCTCAAGCGTGGACATGCGCGATTCCCACGGATCGGAGGACGAAGGTCTGCAGGCCGGCGACGAGCGGCTCGGCGCCCGCCTGGCGGTGCTGGAGCGGGCCTACGAGCGCCTCGGCGAGGGCACCGACGATCGCCGCCGCCGTCAGCTGCACGTCGAGCGGCGGGAGCTCGCCGCGCCGGACGCCGTCGTTCAGGGCGCGCTCGAAGAGGTCGGCGTAGGCGCGCCGGAAGGTGAGCCGCTCCGCCTCCACCGCGGGGTCGACCGGCTCGGCGATCAGCGCGTAGGCGCGGACCGGCTCGGCCAGCGCGCGACGCACGAAGGCCTCGACCCAGGCGGCGAGCCGGTGCGCGACGGGCTCCTCGCGGTCGGTCATCGAGCGCAGGACGTCGACCTCGCGCTGGGACGCGCGGCGGAAGACCTCGGCGAACAGGTCGCCCTTGGACGGGAAGTGGCGGTAGACGGTGCCGGTCGCCACTCCGGCGCGCCGCGCGACGCCGGCCACCGACGCGGATGCGTAGCCGCCCTCGGCGAGCTGGTCGAGCGCGGCGTCGACGATCCGCTCGCGGGCGGCGGCGAGGCGGGCCCGCGTGCGCTCAGTCGGGCGGTAGGGCACTGAAGAAGTGAATCACGATTCAGGCCCGATCTTCAAGTAGTTGAGGGCGAACTCGGTGATCTTGCGGAAGGCGGGCGCGGCGACCGTGCCGCCGTAGATGTCGCCCTGCGGCTCGTCGACCATCACGGCGACGAGCAGCTTCGGCCGCCGGGCCGGGGCGAAGCCGACGAACGAGGAGACGAACTTGGTCTTCGAGTAGCCGCCGTACTCGTCCGGCTTCTCGGCGGTGCCGGTCTTGCCGCCGAGCACGTAGCCGTCGATCGCGGCCCCGGACGCGGTGCCGCCGGGGCCGAGCACGCCCTCGAGCATCCGGCGCACCGAGGCGGCGGTGGCCTCCGAGATGACCCGCCTGCCGCCGGGCTTGCGAGCCTCGCGCGCGCCGACCCGCTCGACGATGTGCGGCGGCCGCAGGATGCCGCCGTTGGCGATCGCGGAGTACCCGACCGCCATCTGCAGGGGGGTGACGGCGAGGCCCTGGCCGATCGGCAGGTTGCCCATCGAGGAGCCGGAGTAGTCGTCGAGGTCGAGCAGGATGCCGCGCTCCTCGCCCGGGAGGTCGATCCCGGTCGGGCTGCCGAAGCCGAAGCGCCGGATCCAGGAGTCGAAGCGCTCGGCGCCGAGCCGCTGGCCGATCATCACCGAGCCGACGTTGGAGGACTGCTCGAGGATCTCGCGCGTGGAGAGCGTGCGGTAGCCGGCCTCGTGCGCCTCGCCGATCTCGCGGTCGGCGACGGTGATGGTGGGCGGGACGTTGAAGCTCGTGTCGGGCGTGACCTCGCCCTCTTCGAGCGCGGCCGCGACGGTGAAGGCCTTGAAGGTCGAGCCGGGCTCGTAGGTGGCGCCGATCGCGCGGTTCTGGCGGGCGTAGTCCGGCGCGTCGCCGAGCGCGTTGGCGTTCACGCGCGGCCAGTTGGCGAGCGCGAGGATGGCGCCGTCGCGGGGGTCCATCACGATCGCGGTGGCGCCCTTGGGCTGCCACTCCTCCCCCACCTCGGCCAGGACCTCCTCGGCGCGGTCCTGGACGTTGGCGTCGAGCGTGAGGCGGATGTCGGAGCCGGGCACGGTGCGCCGGGTCTCGGTCAGCTCGATCGCCTCCCCGAGGGCGTCCTTGGTGAGCCGGCGCTCGCCGTCCTGGCCGCCGAGACGGTCGTCGAGCGAGTACTCGAGCCCGGCGAGGCCGTTGCCGTCGGTGCCGGTGACGCCGAGCAGCTGCGACGCCATCCAGTCACGCGGGTAGAGGCGTTCGAACTCGGGGATGAACTCGAGCCCCTCGATCTCGAGCCGCTGCACGCGGCGCGCGCGGCTCGGGCGCACCTTGCGGGCGAGGTAGGCGAAGCCGGTGTCGCGGCGGGCGAGCTGGCGCGAGCAGCTCGTCCTCGGGCTTGCGCAGGATGCGGGCGAGCTGCGCGGCGACGGCGGGCGCGTCGTCGACCAGGTACGGGGTGGCGGCGATGGTGACCGCCGGCTGGGAGACGGCGAGCTCGGTGCCCTCGCGGTCGACGATCGTGCCGCGCCGGGCGGGCACGACGATGTCCGCCTCCTGCTGGGTCACGGCGGCCTGCTTGAGCGTGCCGGCCTTGACGACGCCGAGCCAGACCGACCGGGCGGCGCCGAGCGCCAGCAGGGTGAGGAATACGGCGAAGAGGAAGCCGATGCGGCGCTCGATGAGCCGCACGCGCCTACCCCTGCGGCGCGGGCGTCACGGCCGGAGCGACGGGCGCCGCCGTCGTCACCGCCGGGTCCGGAGTCGTCACCGCCGGGTCCGCCGTCGTCAGCGCGCGGAGCGGCCAGCACGCCGGGCTCGCGCCCGCCGTTGACCATGATCGCGGCGGCCGCCTCGCTCGGCGGCTGCATCCGGCGGGCGGCGAGCCGCGCGTCACGCTCCGGCCGCGCACGCAGGAACTCGATGGCGCCCGGCGCCGGCGTGACCATGCCCTCGGCCTCGGCGGTCTGCTGCACCCGATCGCCCGCCGAGAGGCGCGCGATGTCGGCCTCGAAGTCGGCGTTCTGGCGCTCCAGCGTGCCGGCCGTGGTCACCGCGCGCGAGATGCCGGCGTTGAGCTTGAGCAGCGAGACCTGCATGGCGACGATCCCGCCGAGCAGCACGCCGATCAGCCAGATCCACGCGCGGCCGCGCAGCAGGCCGTCGATGAGCGGGGTGTCGGGGAGCGCGCGGATGCGCTCGAAGACGCCGGTCGAGCCGCGGGCGGGCGCCCCGGCGGGGGCCGGGCGCAGCGGTCCGGAGACGCGGCGGGCGGCGGGGCGGCGGGCGGGCGCCGGGCGGGCACGCGGCGCGTGGCGCGCGCGGGCGGCGGCGGTCTGGGTGGGTGGCATCAGTGGGGCCACTACTGCTCCTCCCTGAGCTTGCGGGCGGCCCGCAGGCGGGCCGACTTCGAACGCGGGTTGTCGGCGACCTCGCCCGGCGTGGGCGCGACCGAGCGCCGGAACACCGGCTCGGCCTCGGGCGTGCGCCCGCACCCGCAGACCGGCAGGTCCGGCGGGCAGATGCAGCCGCGCGCCTTGTCGGCGAGGAAGCGCTTGACGCGCCGGTCCTCGAGCGAGTGGAACGAGATCGCGGCCAGGCGGCCGCCCGTGGACAGCACGTCCCAGGCCAGCGGGAGCGCGGCGTCGAGCTGGGCGAGCTCGTCGTTGACGGCGATCCGGATCGCCTGGAAGGTCCGCTTGGCCGGATGGCCGCCGGCGAAGCGCGCGGGGGCCGGGATGGCGGCGGTGATGGCGTCGACGAGCTCGAAGGTCGTGGCGAGCGGCCGGCGGCGCACGATCTGGGCGGCGATCCGCTCGGCGTAGCGCTCCTCGCCGTACTCGCGGATCACGCGCGCGAGGCGGCGGCGGTCCCAGGTGTTGACGAGCTCGGCGGCGGTGAGCTCCTGCGCCGGGTCCATCCGCATGTCGAGCGGCGCGTCGTAGGCGTAGGAGAAGCCGCGCTCGCGCGTGTCGACCTGCATCGAGGACATGCCGAGGTCGAGGTAGACGATGTCGGCCTTCTGGCCCTCCTCGGCGAGCTCGCGCAGGCCGTGCTCGAAGTCGGCGCGGATGAAGCGCGTCTCGCACGGCACCTCGGCGGCGAGCTCGGCGAACGCCTTCTCGGCGAGCGGGTCGCGGTCGATGGCGATCAGCGTGCCCGCCGGCCCCAGCCGGTCGGCGACGAGCCGGGCGTGGCCGGCGGCGCCGAGCGTGCAGTCGACGGCGACCTGGCCGGGCTGCGGATCGAGCGCCTCGATCAGCTCGCCCGCCAGGACCGGGACGTGGGTGCGTGGCATGTCAAGCAGGATGGCCAAGAGATGCGGTGAGGTCAGGCGCCCGTTCCGACAGGTCGCGGTCGTAGGCCTCCCAGGCCGAGCGGTCCCAGAGCTCGAGGGAGTCGCCGGCGCCGGTGATGACGACCTCGCGGTCGATGCCCGCGTGCTCCAGCTGGCGCGGGGTCAACATCACGCGGCCGGCCGAGTCCAGCTCGGTGTCCGTCGCGTTGCCGTACAGCATCCGCTTGAGCTCGCGGGCCTGGGGCGAGAAGGGGTTGAGCCCTGCCAGCGCCGCCTGCGTCAGCCCCGTGTAGGTCTGCTCCGGATAGACGCTGATGCAGGGGTCCGCGCCGCGCACGAGAAACACCTTGCCCGCCAGGGCGGCGCGGAACTTGGCCGGGATCGTCAACCGGTTCTTGGCGTCGAGCGAGTGTTCGAAGGTGCCGTGGAAGGCCAAGGCTCATGTCTTCTTGCGCGAAGGGTTTCAGTCGATCCCGGGTGGCGGAGTGGGAGGAGCCCCGCCACCCGGGACCGGCTTCGCAGCTGGAACGTACCCCACAGTGCCCCACTCTGCAACACAATTCTCGTCATTCGCCCCACAGAAGTTGAGCGCGGTCAGGACGCGGACGCGTTTGTGGGCGATTTGCAGCGTGTTTGCCGTGGGACGCGTTGCGGCGTTCTTGGCGCTCCGGGTGCAGGCTGCGTTGCAGGCGGGCCGTCTGCATGGCCGCTTGCGGCTTTTCCGGTCCGTCCGTAGCCTTCGTGGGACCTTGTGGGACACCCCCAAGCCGCGGCTCGCGGCCCTGATCGCGGTCCTGTCCGTGCTCCTGGCGGCCTGCGGCGGCGGGGCGGCCGGCGGCGAGGCCGATCCGGCCACGGCGGTGCCCGCCGACGCCTCGATGTACGCGGAGTTCGTGGTGCGGCCTGAGGGGGCGCTGCGCGAGGACGCGCTCGACGCCGCCGGCAAGGTCCTGGCGACCGACGACCCCGAGGCCGAGATCCGCAGGCTGGTGGAGCGGTCGTTCGGGGACTTCGAGTTCGACTACGAGCGCGACGTCGCGCCGTGGCTGGGCGAGCGCGTCGGCGCGTGGTCGCGGCCGGGGTCTGGCGCTCTCCTGCTGACGGCCGACGACACGGAGGAGGCGCGGGCGGCGCTCGAGGACGCGCTGCGACGCAACGACAGGCGCTTCAGCGAGCGCTCGCACCGCGGGAGCGACTACCTGCTCGACGACGAGGGCATCGCGAGCGGCATCGTGGGCGACTTCGTGGCGATCGGGCCCGAGGCCGCGTACAAGCGGACGGTCGACGCCTTCGAGGGCGACTCGCTGGGAGAAGCCGATCGGTATCTGGATGCCGTCGAGGGGCTGGAGGACGAGCGGCTGGCGCACGTCTGGCTCGACACCGGCGCGGTCTTGGAAGCGGGTCTGGCGCGGCATCAGGAGCTGCGCGGGGCCGCGACACTGTTGCCGTTCGGCGACCTGCCTCCGGTGGCCGCGGCGTTCACGGCCGACGGCGAGGCTCTGGGCGTCGAGGCGCGGGCGCGCGGCGGGGACCTCGGCTCGCTCCTGGGCGGCGGAGGCACGCCCCTCCTGCGCGAACTGCCGGGCGACGCCTGGTTCGCGGCGGGCTGGGCGGATCTGGGCGAGTCGCTGCGCGAGACGGTGGACCGGGTCGCCGGCGCGTTCGGCGGGCTCGCGCTGCGGCGTGAGCTCACGCGGCGGACCGGGCTCGACCTCGACCGCGACCTGCTCGACTGGATCGGCGACGTCGGCGTCTTCGTGCGCGGGGCGAACTCCGAGACGTTCGACGGCGGGCTGGTCATCGAGCCCACCGACGAGCAGCGCGCGACCGACGCGTTCGGCCGGATCGTCGGCGCCATCCAGGTCGCCGCCGACGTCCGTGCGCGGCCGATTTCCGTCGAGGGCGCGGACCAGGCCTTCGAGATCGACTCTCCCCACTCGCGCCTGCCGATCGTGCTCGCGCGCGGCTCCGGGCTGGTCACGATCACGGCAGGCCGGCCGGCGGCCGAGGCGGCGCTCGGCTCGGGCGACCGGCTCGGCGACAGCGAGCTGTACGCCGAGGCGGAGGACCTCGTCGGGATGGAGCCGGCCGCCCTGGTCTCGATGGAGCACGTGACCGAGATCGCGGCCCGCCCCCACTTCGAGGCGTTCACGGTCCTCGCCCTCGGTGTGTCAGGGGAGGGCGACGAGGTCGTCGCCCACCTGGCCGCCGGGCTCGACTAGTGGATCCGTCCGCAATTTCGGCGGGTCGCCTGGCGGCGTCCCGGTCGTGTCTGCCGGTGTACGGCATCCGCGAGCATGCTGGTGGCACGTGACCGGATGCCGGGCGCCGGCAGACGCGGGCGGGGCCCGCCAGAACCCGTCGAAATTGCGGACGGGTCCACTAGCTCACCGGCACGATCGCCGGGAGCAGCGCGGCGGCCACGAGGAGCAGCACGGCGGGCACGAGCAGGAGCGCGACGACGAGCTGGATCTGCGGCCCGGCGCGGGCGGCCGCCTCGGCGGCGCGCTGGGCGGCGCGGGCCCGCGCGGCGCCCGCCTCGGCGGCGAGCGCCGGCGCGAGCGGGGCGCCGTGCCGGTCGGCGCGCTCGAGCGCCGCGACCAGCGCCGGGATGCCGTTGGCCGGACAGCGCCGCTCGAGCTCCCGGTATGCGCTCGCGCGCGGGATGCCGAACGCGATCCGCGCGGCGGTGCGCCGCAGCTCGGCGGCGAGCAGGCCGGAGTGGCGGCGACCGACCTCGGCGAGCGCGCGGCCCGGCGCGAGCCCGGCGGCGATCGCCACCCGCAGCAGGTCGAGCACGTCGGCCAGCTCGGCCTCGATGGCGTGGCCGCGGCGGCGCGTCCGGCGGCCGAGCCAGACGTCCGGCGCCAGGAACCCGGCCGCGGGGGCGGCGACCAGCAGCGTGATTCCGGTGCGGCCGGGCGCGGCCGGCAGCAGGACCAGCGCCCCCGCCAGGCCGGCGAGCGCGGCGCCGGCCTTGACCGCCATCACGTCGTCGACCGCCGCCTCGACCCCGGCGGCCCCGATCCGCTCGCCGAGACCGCGCGGCGGCCGGGCACCGAATCCGCGACCCAGCCGCGCGAGCAGCGCCACGACGATGCGCCGCCGCGGGCGGGCCGGCCGGAGCTCGCGGAGGAGATCCACGAGCCCGGGCGCGGCGAGCGCGCCGGCGGCGGCCGCGAGCAGGACCGCCCGAGTCATCGGACCCGCGCCAATCGCGCGACCGCGACGATCGCGGTCAGCTGCAGGACGGCGGCCATGGCGACGAGCCAGACCGAGAGCGGGTGGGCGAGAAGGCCGGCGATCAGTCCCGGGCCGGCGAGCTCGGCGAGCGCGGCCGCGCCGGCGGGAAGGAGCAGGACGAGCCGGGCGGTGAAGCGCGCTTGGGCGGTGGCGGCGCGGGCGTCGCGGCCGATGCGGTCGGCGGCCTCGAGGGCGGCCGCCTGGTCGCGCAGGAGGCCGGCGAGGTCGCCGCCGGCGTCGCGCTGCAGGAGGATGCCGGCCACGATCGCGTCCCAGGCCGGGTCGGCCGCGCGGCGGCGCAGCCCCTCGAGCGCGTCCTCGGTCGGCTCCCCGAGCGCGAGCGCGCTGGCGGTACCGCGCAGCTCGTGGCCCGCAGCGCCCCCGAGCCCGCCGGCCGCCACCGCGATCGCACCGCGGATCGAGTGGCCGGCCCCGACCGCGTCGGCCAGCGCGCGGGCGACCGCGGCGGCGTCCTTGCGCAACGCCCGGGCGTAGCGGCGGCGCCGCGTGCGGACCGCGCCGACCACGAGCGCGGGGCCGAGGACCGCGGCGAGCAGCGCGAGCCCGACGCCGCCGAGCAGCCAGCCGGCCGCCGCGAGCGAGCCGGTGGCGAGCAGCGCCAGCCGCCGCCGCTCGCTCGCCGTCGGCGCACGGCCTTCACGCCCCGCTCGCCTGAGCGGCTCGAGCGCGCGCTCGAGGGCGGCCGCCAGCCGGGTGCGCTCGACCGCGACGAGCGCCTCCCAGAGACCGAAGACGGCGGCAGCGCCGGCGCCGAAGGCGAGCGCGACGGTGCGCGTCACGCGGCACTCGCCTCCTCGGCGGCGGCGAGCCGGGCCGCGAGCTCCTCCGTCAGCGCGGCGCGCCAGCGGCCGCGACCCGCGCGCCAGGCGTACAGCTCTCGTGCCGCCGGGCCGCCGGCGACCCGGACGACCTCGGCGACCGCGACGACGCGGCGGGTGCCGTCGGCGGCGCGGGCCTGGCAGACCACGAGGTCGAAGGCGTCGGCGACCTGCTCGCGCAGGGCGGCGTGCGGGAGGCCGAGGTCGGCCATCAGGGCGAGCGTCTCGACTCGCCGCAGCGCCTCGGCCGGCGACCCGGCGTGGATCGTGCAGAGCGAGCCGTCGTGGCCGGTCGAGAGCGCGGTCAGCATGTCGAGCGCCTCGGGCCCGCGCACCTCGCCGACCACGATCCGGTCCGGACGCATCCGCAGCGCGTTGCGGACGAGGCGGCGGATCGTCACCTCGCCGCGCCCCTCGAGGTTCGGCGGGCGGGCCTCGAGCCGGATCACGTGCGGCTGGCGCAGCCGCAGCTCGGCGGCATCCTCGATCGTCACCACGCGCTCCCCCGGCCCGATGAACCCGGAGAGCGCGTTCAGCGTGGTCGTCTTGCCGGAGCCGGTCCCGCCGCAGACGAGGATGCTCGCGCGGGCACGCACCGCGCGCGCGAGGAAGTCCAGCAGCGGCCGGGTGAGCGTCCCGTTGGCGACCAGCTCGTCGGCCGTGAAGCCGCGACGGCGGAAGCGGCGGATGGTGAGCACGGGCCCGTCGAGCGCGAGCGGCGGGATGACCACGTTCACGCGCGAGCCGTCGGGCAGGCGGGCGTCACAGAGCGGCTCCGCCTCGTCGACGCGCCGGCCGAGCGGCGCGAGGATCCGCTCGATGGCGTCGCGCAGGTCGCGCTCGCTCGCGAACCGCACGGCGGTCCGCTCCAGCCGGCCGCCGCGCTCGACCCACACCGGCTCGGTCCCGCTCACCATCAGCTCCTCGACCGCGGGGTCGCCGAGCAGCGGCTCGAGCGGCCCGAGGCCGAAGGCGCGCTCGGCGATGCGGCCGGCCAGCTCGGCCCGCGCGCCGGCGTCGAGCACCGCCGCCTCGCGGTCGACGAGCGCCCGGATGCGCGCGTTCAGGTCGAGCTCGGGGTCGCCGGCCTCGGCCGCCAGCCGGTCGCGCAGGTCGCTCGCGAGGATGTCGAGGTCGTCGCTCAATCCCGCGTCCTCACGGTGAGGTCCCGGCCGACCACCGGCCGGCCCGTCGTGCGGCGGTCGCCTGGTGCCCGGACCAGCAGCCGGATCTCGGCCGCGTAGGACCCGGCCGCCGCCAGGTAGACCGCCTGCGGGACGGTGACGCGCAGGGTCGCCGCCACCTGCGGCCCCGCCCCGTCGCGCGCCGCCGCCGGCACCGGGCCGGCGGCCAGCACCTCGACGTCCTCGAGCGCCAGCTCGGTCCGCCGCTCGCGCGTGACGACGACGTCGACGCGGGCGCCCGCGACCACGAGCGCGGGCGAGGCGCGTGCGACCACCTCGGCGGCACGCTCGCCATGGCGGACCAGCGGACCGGTCACGGTCGGCTGCTCCAACAGGTGCTGGTCGAGCGGCGTGCCGGCCGGGACGGCGACCGACAGTCGCCGCCCCACGAGGAGCTCGGGCACGGCGGCTCCGCTGGCGGGGGCGAACCGCTCCGGGACGCGCCGCACGGCGAGGTCGGCGGGCGCGACGCGGCGACCCGCGCCCAGCGGGACGCGAGCGACGAGCACCTCGACCGCCGGCCCGACCTGCTCGCGCAGCGCCGCCTCGCGGCGCGCGACGTCCGACGCGGCGAGCGCCCCGAGCACCAGCGCCAGGCCGAGCAGCAGCACCGCGCGCCTGCGCCGGCTCATCGCGCCTCGGGAAGGTCGAGGACCAGACGAGCCCCGCGCTCGACCGGGAACGAGGCCAGACGCCCGCCGTGCCGCTCGGCGACCGCCGCGGCGATGGCCAGCCCATGCCCGCGCGGCGACCGGCGCCCGCGCGCCGCGGCGACGAGAACCGGCAGCGGCGCGGGCAGACCCGGCCCGAAGTCGCGAACCTCGACGAGGACGCGCCCGGCGACGGCGGACGAGCGGACCTGGACGACGCGCGGCGCGCCGCGGCGGCCGGCGACGGCGTCGTCGTCGCGCGCACACCCATGCTCGACGGCGTTCGCGACGAGGTTGCCGCAGGCCTGGGCGAGGCGGAGCCGGTCTCCTCGCACGCGCGCCGTGCCCGGCTCGACCTCGAGCGTGGCCCCGTGGGCCTCGGCCAGCGCGCGCCAGGCGTGCGAAGCGTCCGTCAGCAGCCGGCCGACGTCGACGAGCGCGACGGTCTCGCGCCGCCGGCCCGACAAGTCGTCGAGCGCTAGCGCGGCGCGCTGCAGCTCGAGCCCGATCGCCTCCACGCGCGCCGAGCGCTCCAGCCCGTCGAGCGCCAGCCGGGCCGTGCAGAGCGGCCCGCGCACCTCGTGCCCCGCCCGGGCCGCCAAAGCGAGTTGGCGGCGGCCACGCAGGTGCAGGGCGCTCGCCCCCAGCGCCCACGCGAGCACGGCAACGACGCTGCTCACGCCGCGGCCTCCTCCGCCACGGGACCGTCGACCAGCCGGTACCCGACGCCCCACACGTTGACGACGAACCGGTCGCCCTCGCCCCCCAGCTTGTGCCGGAGGCGGCAGGCGTGCGAGTCAAGCGTGCGGGTGGTGCCCAACGACCTGAACCCCCAGACGTCGCGGAGCAGCTCCTCCTTGGTCAGCACGCGCGTTGGCTGCGCGGCGAGCGCCCGCAGGAGCGCGAACTCCTTCTGCGAGAGGTGGATGCGGCGACCGCGCAGCCGCACCTCGCGGGCCGCCGGATCGATCTCCAGCTCCCCCACCCGCAGCCGCCCGAGGCCGCGCTGCTCGCGCGTGCGCCGCAGCATCGCCGTCACCCGCAGCCGGAGCTCGCTGTAGGAGAACGGCTTCGCGACGAAATCGTCGGCCCCGCGCTCGAAGCCGCGGACGCGGTCGAGCTCGCTCGAGCGGCCCGAGAGCACCATCAGCGGCAGCGAAGGGTCGATCCGCGAGGCCACCCCGTCGGAGTCCCGCACGCGCTCGATCAGCTCGAGCCCGGAGCCGTCCGGCAGCCCGAGGTCGACGATGACCAGATCCGGCCGCCGGAACTCGAGCTCGCGCAGGCCGTCTCGCAGGGAGTCCGCCAGCACGGGCTCGAAGCCGTCGGCGGACAGGTTGTCGGCCAGGAAGGTGCCGAGGACGGGGTCGTCCTCGACGAGCAGCAGGGTCGGGGTCTCGGGGCGCATGCCGACCCTAGGCCGGCACGCGAAGAACTACGCGGCTAGTGTCCCGACACTAGCGCCACATCCGCGGGTCGACGTAGACGTCGTCCAGGCGAGCGGTGCCGGCGGTGACGGCGAAGCGCAGCCGGACCTCCGCCGACCGGCCCTTGCGGACCTTGAAGCGACCCTGGGCAAGCGAGAGCTTGCGCGTCGGGGTCCACTCGGCGGCAGGCTTGAGGCGGGCGGTGGTCTTCCCACGCCCCTTGGCGTAGAGGACCTGGACCTTGACCACGGCGCGCTCGTCGCTGACCGACCGGGAGACGAAGCGGAAGCTCTGGAAGCCGCGCTGGACGCAGATCGGCGGGCTGACCGCGCTCGCGCCGGCCGGCAGCTCGAGCGACGACGTGCCGAGCGCCTCGCCGAGCAGGAACGGGGAGCTGTCGGCGGCGAGCGTCGCGCCCTCCAGCGTCCAGCCCTCGGCGAGCGTCTCGAAGTCGCCGCCCGGGGCGAGCGTGTAGAGCCGCTTGTCGCGCCAGGGCTCGAAGACCGTGGCGAACACGCGCTCGGCGCACGGAGCGGCGCCCGCCGGCTTGGGGGTCTCGACCTGCTCGACCTCGACCTCGACCTCCTCCGGATCGTCGGCCAGTGCAACGGGTGCGGCGACCGCGAGCAGAGCGGCGGCCGTCGCGCACGCGCGGCCCAGGCGTGAGAGCGTCATGTGTCCAGGCATCGGCAATCCGGCCGATCGCCGCAAGGAGCACCGGACGGAAGTCCGAGTCGCGCCCGCCCCACTCAAGCTGCCCGTCCCGCGGCCGATTCCCGGGCGGGAGCGTCGACGCTCGCAGCCTTCCGCATGCCACCACTGACCTTCACCGACATGTCGCCCGAGGAGCGGACCCTCGCGCTCGACGAGTCCCGGCCGACGCGGACCGAGCTCGTGGCGGAGATCTTGCTGCTCCTCGGGCTCTTCGCGGCCGTCGGCCTGCTCTACGCCATCGCAGCGGACGCCCGCGAGGCCGACCCGCTGCTGGTGCTCCTGAGCATCGCGCTGATCTGCGTCGCCCACGTCGCCCGCATCGACCTGCGGCTCGCCTGGACCTCGCCGGTCCAGATCGCGCTGGTCCCCATCCTCTTCATGCTGCCGCCGTGGCTCGTCCCGCTCACGATGGCGGCGGCGATCATGCTCTCCCGGCTGCCCGAGGTCGTCCGCGGTCGCGTCGTGCCCGCCCGGCTGCTGCTGTCGCCGGGCAACGCGTGGTTCACCGTCGGCCCGGCGGCCGTCCTGGCGCTGGCGGGCTCGCCGACCGCCGCGGACGCCGGCGTGCTCGTCTTCCTCGCCATGCTCGGCTCGCAGCTCCTCACCGACTTCGGCATCTCCACGCTCTGGATGGCGACGACGACGCGGGAGCCGCTGGCGGTGCAGATCAAGGAGGCCTCGCTCGTCTACGTGGTCGACACGGCGCTGTTCCCGGTCGGCGTCCTCGCGGCGCTCGCGGCCGCGACATCGCCTTACCTCCTGCTGCTGATCGTCCCGCTCTTCGGCGTCCTCGCCGTGTTCGCGAGCGAGCGGCACATCCGGCTCCAGCAGCTCACCGAGCTCAACGGCGCCTATCGCGGGACGGCGATGGTGCTGGCCGAGGTCGTCGACGCGGACGACGCCTACACCGGCATGCACACGCGCGACGTCGTCGAGCTCTCGCTCGCGGTCGCCGACCGCATGGGGCTGGACGACGACCGCCGCCGCAAGGTCGAGTTCGGCGCGCTGCTCCACGACGTGGGTAAGGTCGCCATGCCCGACGCGATCGTCAACAAGCCCGGCCCGCTCACCGACGAGGAATGGGCCCTGATGCGCACCCACACGCTCGAGGGGCAGCGCATGCTCGACCGCGTCGGCGGCGCGATGGTCGAGATCGGCGTGATCGTCCGCGCCTCGCACGAGCACTGGGACGGCGTCGGCTACCCCGACGGGCGGGCCGGCGAGGCGATCCCGCTCGAGGCCCGCATCATCGCCGCCTGCGACGCCTTCAACGCGATGACGACGACCCGCGCCTACCGCCAGGCGATGGCGCCCGCGACGGCGGTCGCCGAGCTGGTCCGCTGCGCCGGGACGCAGTTCGACCCGGCCGTGGTCGAGGCCCTGCTCGGCGTGCTCGCCGTCACGCCTGCCGAAGAGCTGCTCGCGGCGTAAAATCCCGCAATGGCCACGGCCCTCCGGCGCACCGAGCTCAACGAGTGCCGCCGGTGCTCGACGTTCTGCGACCGCGTGATCGCCCCGGCCACCTGCGTGGCCGACGACTGTCCCTATCTCTACGCGTACGACGACCCGCTGAACGGCCGCCGCTACATGGGCTGCGTGCAGCAGGTCTTCGCCGGCGAGATCGACGTCGAGCTGTTCCGGCAGGCCGAGCGGACGAAGGCCGGCTACGGCACCGTGCGCCTCGCCGCCGCGCCCCTGAAGCGGTGCCGATTCACGGTCGAGCAGGCCTACGAGGGCCGCGGGCTGGAGGGGTACCGGTGCGTCAACAAGGGGTTCTTCGACTGGCCGGAGACGTTCGACCTCCGGGACCGCTGTCACCAGTGAAAGATCTGTCTCAGGGGCAGCGCCCCGGCAGGACTCGCGCCTAAGATGCAGACGCCCCGGCGGGGAACCGGGCCAAGAGATCATGGACCCACTCCGGCGCGGCAACTACGACTCAGGACAGGACTACGTCCTCGAGTACGGCGAGCTTCGCTTCACCTTCAACGAGACGGACTTCTCCGAGCGCGTCGAGCAGGCCGCCCGCAAGCTGGGGTTCGTCGGCGCGCGGCTCGATCCTGCCGAGCTCGAGGACCTCGTGAACCTCGCCGTCAACGGCGAGATCCAGGACCCCGCGTCGGCGCTCGGCGAGCATGTCAATGACTGCTGGCCGGAGCTCGTCGGGCCCGCCGATCGCTCGCTCGTGCACTGGCTCCGCCGGCTCGTCTTCCGCTCCGCCTGGCTCGACCAGCGGGTGAAGGAGGGCGAGCTCGACGTGGTCTTCGACGAGGCCACGAGCTCGTTCGGCTACGTGCAGCCCGAGCGCGAGGAGGAGCCGATCGAGCTCTCGCCCGAGCCGAACTGGCAGCGCGTGGCCTACTCGCGACGGTAAGCCCCGTTGGGCGCCCCCTAGCCGGGCAGCTGCTCGAGCCGCGTCTTGGCGATCGCGTCGGCGCCGGCGTCGCCCACGAGCAGCTCCGGCCGGAGCACGCCGGAGGCGGCCAGGTCGACCGCCGGGTAGCGGCCGAGCGCGGCCAGCGACGGGTCGAACGCCACGACCGTGGTCTCGCCGCCGAGCGGCGCCGGAGCGGTGGCGATCACGGTGAGCGAGCCGCCGTCCTGGATGTTGCGGGCGGCGGCCAGCGCGCGGCGCGCGGCCTGCGGCGACACCAGCTCCAGCGAGTCGATCAGCACGACGGCGTGACCGCCGCGAGCGGCGACCCGGCGGCCCTGCTCGACCGCCTGCTCGACGGCCTGCGCCTGGGCGTCGCTCGACGCCGCGAACGAGAGCGCCGCCAGCGGCTCGAAGTCGCCCCACTCGGCGACCTCCTCGGGCCGCACGCCGGCCAGCACGACCGACAGCTCGACGCCCTCGAGCCCGCGCAGCGCGCCCGCGAGCCGGCGCAGCGCCTCGGTCTTGCCCGCCCGCGCCGGGCCCGCGAGGACGACGCGCGAGCCGCGGCCGAACGGCGTCAGCCACTCGATCGTCTTGACGGTCGGGTCCTCGGAGCCGAGCTCGAAGCGCTCGGTCGGGAAGGTCGCGGGAAGGTCCTCGAAGCGCGTCCCCTCGGCGACCTCCTCGGCCGGGCGGTCGTTGATGGTGTCGACGCGGATCAGCGACGGGAAGCGCTCGGAGCGGCGCGCCGGGCGCAGCGGGCCGCCGACGCGATCGCCGGAGACGAGCTCGCAGCGCTTGACCTGGGCGGCGGAGATGTAGACGTCGTCGTCGGTCGGCTCCGGCGGGGCGAGGCGGATGAAGCCCGACCCGTTGGCGAGCAGCTCGACGACGCCCTCGACGACCTGCTCGCCGCGCGGCTCCTCGCGGTCGCCGGCGTCCTCGTCGGTCGAGCCCTCCTCGCGCGCGCGGCCGCGACCACGGCCGCCGCGACGGCCGCGGCGGGGCCGCTTCTCCTCGTCCTCGTCCTCCCCGGCGGCGGCCTCGGACGGCGCGGCCTCGCCGGACTGGCGGGTCACGATGGCGGCGATCAGCTCCTCGCGGCGGAGGCGGCGGAAGCCGTCGACCCCGAGCTCGTTGGCGAGCAGGTGGAGGTCGGCGAGCGGGCTCTGCTCCAGCTCGGAGCGGTCCAGTACTGCGGACATGATGGTTCTCCCTTGAAGTCGGTGGTTGGTTGGCACCCGGCCGCGTTGTGCGCAGCGGCCGGCAACCCGATCCGGTCAGTCAGGGTAGCGGTCGGGCGTCAGCCCCTCGTCCGGCGCGAGCTCGATGTCGCCGCGCAGAGCGGCGCGCACGCGCAGGAAGTCGGCCACCGCGGCGACGTCGTGCACGCGCAGCACGTGCGCGCCCGCCTCGAGCCCGTGCGCGACGGCGGCCAGCGTCCCGGCCAGCCGATCGCGCGGCGGGCGGCCGGTGAGCGCACCCACGAAGTCCTTGTTGGAGATCGCCAGCAGCACGGGCCTCCCCGAGCGCCCGCACGTCATCGAGCCGCCGCAGCACGGCGACGGTCTGCGCCGGCGTCTTGGCGAAGTCGGGGCCGGGGTCGAGCAGCAGCTGCTCGGGGTCGACGCCGCGGCCTATGGCGACGGCCATCCGCTCGTGCAGGAAGCCGGTGACGTCGGCCGTCACGTCGTCGTAATGGTCGGGGTCGAGCAGCGTCGCCTTGGGCGCGGCGCGGGTGTGCATGATCACCAGGCCGGCGCCCGTGGCCGCGCAGATATCGGCGAGCGCGGGATCGCGCAGGCCCGAGACGTCGTTCACGAGCACCGCGCCCGCTTCGATGGCGGCCTGCGCCACGGCAGGCTTGTACGTGTCCACGGACACCGCACCCCGCGCGCTGCCAGCCGCGAGATCACCGGCACGACGCGGGCGATCTCCTCCTCGGCCGGCACCACCGGGCGGTGGCCGCTGGCCGTCTCGCCGCCGACGTCGATCAGGTCCGCGCCGGCGTCGAGGAGGGCCTCGGGGTCGGCGGGGTGGCCGGCATCGGAGAACGAGTCGGGCGTCGCGTTGACGATGCCCATCAGCAGCGGCCGCCGCCCGAGCTCGATCACCCGGCCGCACAGCCGCAGGAAGAGCGGGGCGGTCACCGCACGAAGACCGTCTGCGCCCGCGCGCGCGACGAGCGCTGGCCGCGCCGGTCGACGCCCACCACGCTGATCCGGTGGCGGCCGGAGGACAGGCGCACGCGCAGGGAGGTGCCCCCCGTCCTCCCCCGGCGGCGGCCGTCCACGAGGATCTCGTAGCGCTGGCGGCCGCCGAAGTCCTGGCCCGGCACCCAGCGCACGAGCACGCTTCTCCCCACCGCGCCGGGGAGGTCGCGCAGCGTCGGCGTGCTCGGCGCGCGGTCGAACATCGCCACGCCCGCCGAGCCGCCCTGCAGGAAGGCCACCGCCGTGTCCCCCACGCGGTTCGAGCTCGCCGAGAGCGGCCCGGCCGCCCCTCGGCCCAGCACCGCGATGCCGCCCGGGCGCCCGCTGTCGGGCAGCAGCCGGCCGCGCACGACGCCGCGGGCCAGCCACGCCACCGCCGAGTCGTCGCGCTCGGACGAGGCGAGCACGGCGGCGGTCACGCCGCCCGTGCGGTCGAGCCGCCCCGCGAGCCTGAAGCGGTCGTCGCGCAGCGGCGCGCCGACCAGCCAGCCCGTCGCGGTCACCGCCACGCCGTGACCGACGCCGGCCGAGCTCATCGAGACGTCGGGGCCGCCGCTGTCGATCCCGCGGTCGAGCGCATACGCGCGCTCGAAGGTCGAGGCGCGCAGGCGGCGCGCGTAGCTGTGCGTGCCCTGCCGGAACGCCACCCACGCGTAGGACCGGTCGTACTCGACGTCGACCTCCGGCGAGTCGCCGGGACCGGCGTCCTGCGGGAGCGCCGACAGCGCCGTCCCGTAGATGCGACGGGCGAAGACGTGGCCGCCCTCGCTCCAGACCACGACCGCGCTGCCGTCGGCGGCCACCGCGACGTTCGGCTGCGCCGCAGCGCGAGCGGGGTCGATGT
The DNA here is from genome assembly GCA_963844405.1 of uncultured Solirubrobacteraceae bacterium. Lineage (GTDB taxonomy): Bacteria > Actinomycetota > Thermoleophilia > Solirubrobacterales > Solirubrobacteraceae > DASSUW01. The sequence goes on from CAWJNZ010000004.1 coordinate 936,719, forward strand.
CGAGCGGCGCGGGCACCGCGGTCCACGTGCTCCCCTGCCGCCGGGCGGCGCGCACGTCGCCGCCCTGCGTCCAGGCCGCGTAGGCGACGCCGTTGACGCCCATCTCGAGCGCGAGCTCGGAGGCGCCGCCGCCGGCCGCGAGCAGCGGCGCCTGGCGCGCCGACCACGTTGCCGTCCTGGATCCAGGCGGCGGCCAGGCGGCCGTTCGGGCCCGCGGCCACGGCCGCCTCGGTGGTGCCGCCGGCGCTCAGCGCCGCCGGGGCGCTCCAGCCCTGCGACCCCAGCCGCGAGAGCCACGCGCGCCCGTCCTTGACGTAGGCGAGGCCGCCGCCGTCCTCGACCCCGAGGTCGACCACCGGGCTCGACGCACCCGGCCCGTCGACGCGCTCGAAGCCGAACCAGCGCGCCTCGGCCACGGGCGCGAAGACGAGCAGGAGCAGAACGGCGAGGAGGACCGGCAAGCGGGCGAGGTTAGACCGAGCACGACACCCTCGGAAGCCGCCTCTGCGAGGAAGTCCGCCGCCGCCCGGTCGGCGTCGAGTCCGAGCACCTCGGCCACCCGCCGCGGCGCGTCGCCGGCGCACACCTCGCGCGCCGCGGTGAGCGCCAGGCGGGTCCGGCGCAGCAGCACGTCGCCGACCGTGCAGGCCTGCTCGTGCCGCTCCGCGTAGGCGGCCTCGGCGAGCAGGTCCGGCATGCCCGGCACGATCGGCAGCGCCAGCTCGGGCCGCTCCCCCGCGAGCCGCAGCACCTCGTGCGCGGCATGGCCGTAGCGGCCGGCGAGCTGCGCGTACGCCTCCTCCGGCGGCCCGTCGACGCGCGGCAGCTCGGCGGCCTCGACCGGCATGCCGAGCGGGATCTGATGGGTCACGCACGGCGCGTCGCGGCCCTCGCGCTCGACGATCCGGTCGACGGTCATCTTCGCCATCCGCCGCCAGGTCGTCAGCTTGCCGCCCGTAATGGTGATCATCCCGCTCGAGGTCTCGTAGAGCTCGGCCTTGCGCGAGATGTCGACCGACTTGCGCGGGTCGCCGGTCGAGATCAGCGGCCGCACGCCGGCGTAGGCGCCCGCGATGTCGCCCGGCTCGAGCGACGCCGCGAAGAACGCGTTGACGGCGTCGAGCAGGTACGCGACGTCCTCCGCCGCCGGCTGGACGCGCTCGAGGTCGCCCTCGTAGTCGTTGTCGGTGGTGCCGATCAGCGTCTGCCCCAGCCACGGCAGGACGAAGATCGTGCGGCCGCCGCCCGCCGGCGCGATCGCCCCGGCGACGACCGGCAGCGTGCCGCCCGGAACGATGATGTGCGTCCCGCGCGAGGGCCGGATGACCGGCACCTCGGCCTCGTCGTGGAGCTCCTCCGGCCGCAGCCGGTCGGCCCACACGCCGGTGGCGTTGACGACGTTGTGCGCCCGGATCTCGAGCTCCTCGCCGCTCTCGCGGTCGAGCGCCCGCGCGCCGAGATCCTGCAACGCGGTCACCTCCACGCGGTTGGCCGCCACCGCGCCGAAGCGCGTCGCCTCCGCGAGCACGGTCAGCACGAGCCGCACGTCGTCGGTCTGGCAGTCGTAGAACAGGTAGCCGCCGGTCGGCCCGCGCGCGGCCAGCGCCGGCAGCAGCTCGACCACCTCGTCGCCGCCGATCGTGCGGTGCCGCGCCGGGCTCCAGTAGTCGTCGTCGCGGCCGCGGCGGCGGACGGTCGACATCACGTCGTACATGTTCAGGCCGATGCCGGTCAGCCGGTCGGGCCGCGCGCCGTCGAAGGCCGGGACCACGAGCGGGAGCGGCCGCACCAGGTGCGGCGCCAGCGCGACGTTGAGCTGGCGCTCGAGCAGCGCCTCGCGCACGAGCCCGAGGTCGAAGTTCTGGAGGTAGCGCAGGCCGCCGTGGACGAGCTTGGACGAGCGCGACGAGGTGCCGATCGCGAAGTCCCCGCGCTCCACCAGCGCCACCGAGTACCCGCGCGTGGCGGCGTCGAGCGCCACCCCGGCCCCCGTGATGCCCCCGCCCACGACCAGGACGTCGAACGGCTCGGCGGCGAGCGCGGAGACGGCGTCGGCTCGGGAGAGCATCTGCCGATAAGACACTAACGTGCAGCCCGGAATGGACAGCCCCGGCACGGTGGCCGCCCTGTGGCGCTGGCCCGTCAAGTCGATGGCGGGCGAGCGCGTCAACGCCCTGCGGGTCGACGGCCGCGGCGCGGGCGGCGACCGCACGCACGCCGTCCTCTACGAGCACAAGGGCGAGTGGCGGCGGCTGACCGCGCGCGAGGCGCCGCGGCTGCTGGCCTGGCGCGCCCTCTACCCCTTCAACCTCGACGGCGGGCTGGACCCCGCGCAGCCGCCCTTCGCCGTCGTCATCGCGTCCCGACGGGCACCGGTACCGCTGGGGCGACCCGCGGCTGCGCTTCGCGCTCGAGGCCGATCTCGGCCGGCCCGTGCGGCTCGTGCGCGACGTCGAGGGCATGCCCGACCTCGCGCGCACGGTGCTCGTCACGTCGCGGAGCACGCTCGACGCGCTGGGAGAGGAGCTGGGCGCGCCGGTCGACCTGCGCCGCTTCCGCACCAACCTGCACCTCGACCTCGACGTGCCCGCCTGGTCGGAGCTCGGCTTGGAGGGCGGCGAGCTGACCTTCGCCGGCGGCGTGCGGCTCAGGCTCCTGCACCCGTGCGAGCGCTGCGCCATCCCGACCCGCCACCCCGACACGCAGGTCAAGTGGCCGGGCCTCCTGCGACACCTGAACGCCGAGCACCAGCAGGTCTTCGGCATCAACGCGCGCGTGGTCACGGGTGGCCGGGTGGCCGTCGGCGAGGCGGTCGAACTTCAGGTTCCCGGCTAAACGGTCGATAAGAGCCTCGCCGACGCCCCGATTGGAGGACACGTTGCTTCGCATCGACGAGACCTCCGGGACGCTGGTCGCCCCTCAGTCCGGCGGCCTCGTCACGGAGAACAGCCCTGAACGCGACGAGCTGCTGGCGCTGGTCGGCGCCTCGTGGCCCGCGTTCGCCCAGGAGCTGGGCCTTCCCAGCCTGCGTCTCGCCGCGCGCGAGGTCGCGCCCGGCGCCGACCTGCTGGCCTTCGACGAGCAGGCCGGCCGCGCCGTCGTCCTGCACGTCACGGGCGAGACCGTCGAGTGGCAGATCGCCCGCGCGCTGGGCGCCGCCGCCGAGGTGGCGAGCTGGGACGCGGCCAAGCTGGCCGCCGTCTCCGACTCGCTCGAGGCCGTCGTGCCCGGCGACTCCCCCGCCCTCGTGATCGTCGCCGGCGGGTTCGACCCGCGCGCGCTGGCCACGGCCGAGTGGCTGGCCAAGCGCCACGGCGTCGAGATCTCGTGCTTCGGCGTCTCGGTCCTGCGCTTCGGCAACGAGCGCCTTCTGAGCGTGCACCGCGAGCCGCGCGACGGCGCGGCGGACCCCGCCGCCCAGGTGCAGTGGATGCTCAGCGGCGCCCAGGCGCCCGCCGAGACGCCCGCGGCCGCCCCGCAGGCGGTGGCGAGCACGCCGCCGCCCCGGTAACGAGATTCGTCCCCAGCGGGGACCCGTGCGCGTCACGCGCACGGGCCCCGCACCGGGGTCAGTCGCGGTCGCCGAACGCGTGCGCGGCGTCGTTGCGCCCGGTCACGTTCAGCCGCGCGACCTGCGGGTCGTGGTCGGACGTCTGATCGGCGAACTCGGCGTTGATGTGGACCGAGTCGTACTCGGGTGACGGGTGCATCAGCGACGGGCTGACCAGGATCTGGTCGAGCACCTGCGAGTTGCCCTCGAACACGTACGAGTAGCGCTCGTCCGCCGGCAGCGTCTCGTACAGGCTCGTCATCACGCCGCCGGACTCGAGGATGTCCAGCGGTCTCCGAGAAGTCGAAGTCGTTGATGTCCCCGAGCACGGCCAGGTGCGCCTGCTTGTCCGCCGCCAGCAGCTGGCGCGCGAACTCGTTGACCAGTGCCGCCTGAGCGTGGCGGCCGTCGGGCCCGATCTCCGTGTGGCGCACCGGCGGCTGGAGGCGCCCGAACAGCGGGTCGTCGCCGCCCTTGGAGGCGAAGTGGTTCGCGACCGCGATGACCGTCCGCCCGCGCCAGCGGAACTCGCCGGCGAGCGGCTTGCGGCTGGCCGTCCACGCCTCGTCGCCCGGCTCGACGCGGCCCGGGCTGCAGCGTCAGCTGCGGGCCGTGGCGGGTGTCGACGACGCGCGTCGCGTTGGTCGACGTGCCGCCCGGCCGGTCGACGAACTCCAGCCCGCGATCGGTCCGGAAGAGGAAGCCGACGCGGATGTTGCCGCCAGGCGCCCCGCCGTCCTGGTGGGCGACCGGGTCGATCTGCCGGTACTCATAGGCCGGGCCGCCGGCGTCCGCGATCGCGCCGATCAGGTCGCCCCAGGTCTCCGAGGCGTCGACCACGGGGCTGTTCGTCCCGCCGGTCGTGCCGTTGTTGTCCTGGATCTCCTCGACGGCGACGATGTCCGGCGCCTGCATCCGCAGCACGAGCGTCTCGGCGAGCGCCCGGTACTTCTCGCGCTGGGCCGCGCTCGGGTTGGAGCCGAGCGGGGTCAGGTTCTCGACGTTGAACGAGCCGACGGACAGCTCGTCGTCGTCCGGCGCCTCGGTGGTCTCCTTCTCCAGGCCCATGTCCGTCACCGTCGGCGGGCTGGTCACCTGGAGCTTGAAGTTCGCGAACGAGTAGTCGACGACGGCCTCGACCGTGCTGAGCCTGTCGCCCACGTTGGCGGCCGGCATCGGCGGGAACGGCGTCGACAGGGACTTCAGCACCTCGTCGTCGAGGTGCATCCGCTCCGGGTTGAAGTCGTCGGGCGTGATCAGCAGGCCGCCGCGCGCGGTCCACGGGCCGGCGAAGCGACCGTCGTCCCCCACGATCGGCAGCTCGCCGATGTTGGGTGAGGCGGTCGGCCCGACGGCGCGCGGGTCGTTGACCTGCACGAGCATCCCCTCGAGGCGCTCGTAGAAGTCGATCCCGTCCTCGTCCGGGTCGAACAGCTGGCTCACCTCGACGTCGACGACTGCGTCGTTCTCGATGATCCGGCCGGGCGGAACGAGGCCGCCCTCGCCGATCACCGTCGCCGCGATGTCCGGACCGTCGCCGCCGACGGTGACCGTCGGCTGGACGATCTCGGTGAGCGTCAGGTCGGCGAGCCGGCCCCCCTGACGGAACTCCGCGACGCGCCCGCTCACGGTCACCGCCTTGCCGACCGCGATGGCGGCCGCCGGCGCGGCGCCGGTGAAGACGAACATGCCCTCGGACGTCGAAGCGTCGTTGTCCGGCGCCGCGTCCTGCATGAAGAAGCCGTTGAGCCGGCGTGCCGTGACCACGCCGGGCACGTGCGAGACGAGCTGGTTGTTCAGCGGCGACAGGTGGGAGAGCCCCTGGATCTCGCGGATCCGGCGCACCTGCGCGACGGTCGTGAAGGCGATCGAGGCGTCGCCCGCCATGGTGTCGGGCGGATCGTCGCCGTCCTGATCGTGCACGGCGTCGGCTTCGACGGCCAGCGTGCACGCCTCTCCGAGCGCGAGGCTGCCGGCCGGATCGAGCGTGAACGTGACCGGGCCGCCGGTGACCGCGAGCGCGTGGGCGCCGCTGCTGGCGCACGCGAGCGAGAACGCGGACGCCGTCGCGTTGACCGGCTCGCTGAACGTGACGGTCAGGTTGGCGTCGAGCGGCACGTCGATGGTGTTGGCCGCCGGGGCGCTGGACTGGACCGACGGCGCGGCGTCCGTCGCGCAGGGGGCCGGCTGCGTCGCGCGGTTGCGCGGCGTCGGCGGGTCGGCGACGACGAAGTCGGCGGCGTTCGAGTCCGTGTCCTGACAGCCGTTCGCCTGGCGTGCTGCCGACGTGCCGTTGGTGAGGGTCGGCGCGGGGCCCGCGCCCTCGAAGAAGTTCGCGCCGCCGTAGCCGACGAGGTCGACGATGCGGGCGAGCTGCGCGGACGTGCAGCCGGCGGCGGTGTTACAGCCGAGGCCGGCGACGCCGGTCACCAGCGCGACCTTGCCGGCGCCGGCCGCCATCGCGATCGGGGTCGCGTCGGGAGCGTCGTTGGCGGGGAGCGCCGTGCTCGGCGTCGTGCCCGCCGCCTCGTGCACGAGGAAGTACTGCCCGGCCGCGAGCGTCACGTCGGGCAGCTCGGTGAGCTGGCCCGTGTTGGCGCCGAGGGCGCCGGTGCCGGTGGCGCTGGCGTACTGCACCGACATGCCGTTGAGGGATGCCGGCGCCTGCCCGCGGTTGAAGATCTCGATGAAGTCGTTCGTGAACGGGGCGCCGGTGTTCCCGCCGCCCCCGTAGACCTGGCTGATGACGAGGTTGGGTGAAGCGGCAGAGGCCGGCGCCGCGAGGAGCGAGGAAGGCCGCGAGAGTCGTAAGCAGTGCGCGCATCAGAGCACCCTATCCGGGCGCGCGATCGCAATGTGAAGTTTCTCAGAGCGCTTGGACCTCGGCGAGCACCTCGCCCACCGAGGCCTTGGCGTCGCCGAACAGCATGGCCGTCTTCTCGTCGTAGAAGAGCGGGTTGTCGATGCCGGCGAAGCCGCTGCTCATCGACCGCTTCAGCACGATCACGGAGCCCGCCTTGTCGACGTCGAGGATCGGCATCCCGTAGATCGGCGAGTCCGGCACGTTGCGGGCGGCGGGGTTCGTGACGTCGTTGGCGCCGATGACCAGGGCGACGTCGGTGCGCGCGAACTCCGGGTTGATGTCGTCCATCTCCTTGAGATGGTCGTACGGCACGTCGGCCTCGGCCAGCAGGACGTTCATGTGGCCGGGCATGCGGCCGGCCACGGGATGGATGCCGTAGAGCACCTCCACGCCGCGCTTCTCGAGCTCGGCGGCGAGGTCGGCGACCGCGCGCTGGGCCTGGGCGACCGCCATGCCGTAGCCGGGGACGACGACGACGAGCCGGGCGTAGGAGAGCTGGATCGCCACGTCGGCGGCGCTGGTGGAGCGGACCGTGCCGCCGTCGGTCCCCGCCGCCGCGACGGCGCCGCCGGCGCCCAGCCCACCGAAGAAGACGTTGGCGAGCGAGCGGTTCATGGCGTCGGCCATCTGCTTCGTGAGGATCGAGCCGGACGCGCCGACGAGCATGCCGGCCACGATCAGCGCCGTGTTGTTGAGCGCCATGCCGGCGGCCGCGGCGCTGAGGCCGGTGAAGGCGTTCAGGGTGGAGATGACCACCGGCATGTCGGCACCGCCGATCGGCAGCACGGCGAGGACGCCGAGGGCGCCGGCCGACAGCAGGATCAGCCAGAACAGCCCCTCCGACTCCGCCCCGGCCGCGATGACCACGGCGAGCGCTATCGAGACGAACGCGAGCAGCCCGTTGACCGCCTTCGGGATCCGGAACCCGCGCTTGAGCGACTCCTGGAGCTTGAGGAAGGCGATGTTCGAGCCCCAGAAGGAGATCGAGCCGATGATCGCGGCGAAGAGGATCGGGACCAGCGCCTCGAGCGGCGGGTTGCCGCCCTCCTCGAGCGCCTCGCGGTACTCCACGACGCTGATCAGCGCCACCGCGCCGCCGCCGACGCCGTTGAACAGCGCCACCATCTGCGGCATCGCGGTCATCTTCACGTTGCGCGCCGCGGGGATGCCGACCGCGGTGCCGATGAGCAGGCCGACGACGATCAGCGGCCAGTCGCCGATGTGGTCGCCGAGCAGCGTGGCGGCGACGGCGATCGCCATGCCGGCCGCCGCCACCAGGTTGCCGCGCACCGCCGTGCGCGGGCCGCGCAGCATGTGCAGGCCGAGGATGAAGAGCGCGAACGCGACGATGTAGAGCGCCGCGATCAGGTCATCCATCGGGCTTCTTCCCCTTGAACATCCCGAGCATCCGGTCGGTGACGAGAAAGCCGCCGACGACGTTGATCGTCCCGAAGGCGATGGCGACGACGAGCAGGACGTCCTCCAGGAAGCCCTCGGCGGGCCCGATCACGATCAGGCCGCCGAGCAGCACGATGCCGTGGATGGCGTTGGTGCCCGACATCAGCGGCGTGTGCAGCGTGTTCGGCACCTTCGAGATCACCTCGAAGCCGACGAAGGCCGCGAGCACGAGGATCGCCAGCTCGGTCAGGAGGTCCATCTACGCCGCCGCCTTCCTGGCGCCCTCGTGGACGATCTCGCCGTCGCGGGTGATGCAGGCGCCCTTGATCACCTCGTCCTCCCAGTCGAGCGTCAGCTCGCCCTCCTCGCCGGTCATCAGCTCCAGCAGCGAGAGCACGTTGCGCGCGAACAGCTGCGAGGCGTGCTCGGGCATCGTGCTCGGAAGGTTGAGCGGCGTGGCGATGGTGACCGCGTTGTCGGTCCGGTAGGTCTCGCCGGGTCTGGCGAGCTCGCAGTTGCCGCCCGCCTCCCCGGCGAGGTCGACGATCACGCTGCCGTGCTTCATGCGGGCCACGGCCTCTTTGGTGATGAGCTTGGGGGCGGGTCTTCCCGGGACGAGGGCGGTGGTGATCACCGCGTCCGACTTGGCGATCTGGTCGGCGAGCGTTTGGCGCTGCTTTTCCTGCTCCTCCTGCGTGAGCTCGCGCGCGTAGCCGCCGGCCGCCTCGGCGTCGGCCGAGCCCTCGACCTCGAGGAACTTCGCGCCCAGCGACTGCACCTGCTCCTTGACGGCGGCGCGCACGTCGAAGGCGGTGACGACGGCGCCGAGCCGTCTGGCGGTGGCGATCGCCTGCAGGCCGGCGACGCCGGCGCCGAGGACGAGCACCTGGGCGGGCGGGATGGTGCCGGCGGCGGTCATCAGCATCGGGAAGAAGCGGCCGAGCTCCTGGCTCGCGATCAGCGCCGCGCGGTAGCCGGAGACGGTGGCCTGCGAGGAGAGGGCGTCCATCGACTGCGCGCGGCTGATGCGGGGGATCGCCTCCATCGCGAAGGCGGTCGCGCCGGTCGCGGCGATGGCCTTGACGCTCTCGCCGTTGGTCAGTGGGGCGAGGAAGCCGATCAGCACGTGCTCGTCGGTGAGCTGGGCGGGCTCCGTGGGGGCCACGCGCGCGATGACCTGCGCGCCCCAGGGGTCGCCGAGCTCGGCCCCGGCGGCCGTGAAGTCCTCGTCGAGCACGCCGGCGCGCGTGCCCGCTCCGGGCTCGACCACGACCTCGTGGCCGGCAGCCGCCAGCCGGCGGACGACGTCCGGCACGATGGCCACCCGCCGCTCGCCCTCGGCCGTCTCCTTGGGGACGCCGATCCTCATCGGCGCCGGAAGGTATAGGAGCGGGCGCTGCCGCGTCTCAAAGCAGCGCGCGGATGGCCGCGCCGATGGCCGGGATGCCCGCCGCGGCGCGCACCGCGTCGGGCAGGGCCGGCGCCGCGATGGCCACCGGCGGCAGCGGCTGCGGGGTGGCGGCCGCGGACGAGATCTTCTGGGCCGGCTCGTCCGCCGCGTCGTCGGCCGTCTGTGCCTTCTCGGCCGCGCCCCCACCCACTTCCGCCGCAGCCGCGGCCGAGCGCCGCGCGCGCGGCACGGGCTTCAGCGGCAGCGTCTTGCGGGCGAGCGCGGCGAGCGCCTGGCCGGTCACCCACACGGGCGTCTGGCGGCTCGTGCGCGAGTAGCGGACCGAGCCGTCGGCGGCGGTCAGCGAGCGCAGGTAGCTCATCGGGTCGCGCGTGCTGTTGCGGCGCACCTTCGACGGGTTGCGGCCCGCGGCGATCAGGCCCTGGATCGCCCAGGCGGTCGACTGCGCGTTCGACGGCCCGCCCGGGATCAGCGCGAAGCCGCCGTCGGACGCCTGGTTGCGGACGATGAAGCGCACCGCGCGCTTGACGGTCCCGCTGCGGCGGCGCCCGGCCGCCACGAGCGCCTGCACGGCCGCGCTCGTGTCGTCGATCCCCGACGGTCCGCCCTGGCCGGCGAAGTTGAAGCCGCCGTCGCCGTTGGCCTCGCCGGCGATCCAGTCGGCCGCCCGGCGGACGGGGCGCGAGCCCGTGCGGCGGCCCGCCGCGCGCAAGCCGAGGATCGCGAACGCCGTCGTGTTCACGCGGCCGGCGAACGACCCGTTGGAGCGCTGCTTGCCGGCCACCTCGGCCTCGAGGTCGCGGTCGCCGAGGCGCGGCTCACGCCCGGCCGCGACGAGCACGAGGATCGTGCGGTTGATCTCCCCGAGGTCGTTCAGCTCGCCCGCGTGGTCGCGCATGTAGGCGACGGCGCTCGGCGAGCCGACGTCGCGCGGATTGCGGCCGGCGGCGGCGAGGCCGAGCGCCGTCCAGCCGGTGTAGAGCGGCGACGAGGACTGGTCGGGCGAGCCGCCCCAGCCGCCGTCGTCGTTCTGCGCCTCGACGAGGTAGCGCGCCGATTCACGCACGTTCGCGCGCGCGACCGGCACGGCGACCGCCACGGCCACGAGCGCGAGCAGGACCGCCGCGGCGGCGGCGGGCACGGGTACCCAGCGGACCTCGAAGCGGCTCCGGTAGCGGGTCAGCGCGCGCACGAGCGCGGGTCCGAACGCGAGGCAGAACAGGACGCTTCCGACCACGTGCGCGACGTCGAACGGGAACGAGGTCGCGAAGGCCGTCACGAGCATGGCGAGGCTGTGGTCGCCCGAGTAGTTCACCCACAGGTGCAGGTTCATCACCGCTCCGAAGCCGTAGGACGCGACCGCGCACGCGATCGCCAGCGGGACCCGGCCGAGCTCGCGGCCGGCGACCCGGGCGAGCGCGGCGCCCGCGACGCCGACGCCGCCCCAGGCGGCCATCTGCCACGGGGTCCACGGGCCCTGGCCGAAGAAGAGGTTGGAGGCGAGCGCGGCGACGGCGCCGACCGCGAAGCCCGGGGCGCCGCCGAGGACGTAGCCGGAGAGGAAGACGATGTCGGTCGTGGGCTTGACGTTGGGCAGCGGCGCGAAGGCGATCCGGCCGAGGGCGGCGAGGGCGGCGAGCGTGCCGACCAGCGCGATCACCCGCGCGGTCGGGTGCGCGCGCTCGTACCAGGCGAAGCCGGCGGTCAGCGCGACGCCGAGCAGCACGAAGGAGGCGATGGCCCAGCTCACGAGACCGCCCCGATCGTCGCGCCTCGCAGCAGCGCCGCGCCGTCCTCGGGCAGCAGCGCGCCGCCGCCCAGCACGCGGGCCGTCTGCGTCGAGAAGTACCAGCCGCCGCCCAGCACTTCGGCGGTCGCAGCGTCGGCCACCGGCCGGCCGTCGCCGAGCAGGATCGTCCGCTCCGCCCAGGCGGCCGCGAACTCGGCGTCGTGGGTGGCGACGAGGACGGCGACCCCGCTCGCCGCCAGCTCGCGCAGCCGGGCCGCGAGCTGGGCGCCGTGGGCGCGGTCCATGCCGCGCGTCGGCTCGTCGAGGCAGACGGCCACCGGCGGCTCTCCGCGGCTGAGCACGAGCTCGAGCGCCAGCCGCTGGCGCTCGCCGCCGGAGACGTCGCGCGGATGGCGATCGGCCAGCGCGCCCGCGTTTGGCAGGTCGTCGCCGATGCGGTCGTGCAGGAAGTAGTCGCCGGGGTTCTGCAGCAGCAGCGCCACCCGGCCCGCCCGTGTCACCTTGCCGCGCGTCGGCTCCACCAGGCCGGCGAGCAGCCGCAGCAGCGTCGACTTGCCGGCGCCGTTGCGCCCCATGAGCGCCACCGTCTCGCCAGGCCGAAGCGCCAGATCGAGCCCCCGGAGGATCGCCGGCCCCCGCTCGATCTCGTACCACGCCCGCCGCAGCGCCACCACCGGCGGATGTTGAGGGACAGGCCCTTCATGTTGAGGGACAGGCCCTTCATGTTGAGGGACAGGCCCTTCATGTTGAGGGACAGGCCCTTCATGTTGAGGGACAGGCCCTTCATGTTGAGGGACAGGCCCTTCATGTTGAGGGACAGGCCCTTTATGTGTGGGGCGCCGCGAGGGCGCGGCGGGCGGCCTTGACGGTCGCGGGGCGCTCGGGCACGCCGGCCAGCGCGCACAGGCGCGTCACCGGCGGCTGCAGCTCGGGCGGCGCCCAGGCGGCGAACGCCTCCGGCGTGCCGTCGAAGGCCACCACGCCGTCGCGCAGCGCCACCACGCGGTCGGCGGCGGGCAGGCAGCGCTCGAGCCGGTGCTCGGCCACCAGCACGGCCGTCCCCCACTCCTCGTTGATCCGCCGCAGGACGCCCAGCAGCTCGTCGCCGGCCACCGGGTCGAGCTGCGAGGTCGGCTCGTCGAGGAGGAGCACCTGCGGCCGGCCGGCGAGGGCGGCGCCGAGCGCCACGCGCTGCAGCTCCCCGCCGGACAGCTCGCGCGTCGAGCGGTCGAGCAGCGGCGCGATGCCGAGCGCGAGCGCCGCCTCCTCCACGCCCCGCGCAACCGCAGCCGCACCCCAGCCGCGGTTCTCGAGCGGGAACGCGAGCTCGGACCGCACGCTGCCCATCACGACCTGCGTCTCGGGGTCCTGGAACAGCGTCCCCGCCACGGCGGCCAGCTCGGCCGGCCCGTGGTCGCGGCTGTCGAGCCCACCACACCAAAGACGGCCCGCGAACGTCCCGCCGTGGAAGTGCGGGACGAGGCCGCAGGCCGCCCGCAGGAGCGTCGACTTGCCGGAGCCCGAGCTCCCGGCCAGGACCACGAACTCGCCGGGCTCGACGGTCAGCGTCACGTCGCGCAGCGACGGCCCGCGCGCCGCCGGATAGGCGTAGCTCACCCGCTCGAGCACCAGCGCGCTCACTCGATCCCCCGGCGGTCGAGGAAGGGCGCCAGCGCGCAGACCGCAACGGCGGCGGCGAGCGCGAGCAGCTGCGGGTCGAGCGGCGCGACGGTCCGCGGGTAGGCCTCGAAGCCCTCCCAGCCGCCGACGCCCGCCGCCACCGTCAGCGCCGCAAGCGCCACGGCCGACATCCCGAAGGCGACGTCGTGGCGCGAGACGGGCCGCCGCGTGCGCGCGGGCCGCCCGCCGGCCCCGAAGCCGCGCACCTCCAACGTCGCCGCCACGTCGGTCGCGCGGTCGAGCGCCCCCGCGGTCACCGCGCGCAGCACGGCCAGGCGCGGCGGCGTGCCGCTCAGCGTCCGCTGCGCGTCAGCCAGCCGCCGCCCGTCGCGGGCGAGCACGGGGATGAGGTGCGTGGCCAGCGCCGCCGTCACGCCCGCCCGCAGCGAGCGCGCGCGGAACCCTCGCAGCAGCTCGTCCGGGTCGACGCACGCGCCGAGCAGCGCCCCGGCCGCCAGCAGCACCGCGGCGCGCAGGCCGAGCACGCCGCCGAAGGCGATCGCCTCCGCCGTCACGTCGAGCCGCCCGAGTCCCGGCACGGTCCCGCCGCGAAAGACCACCGTGACGCCGTCGCGCATGACGAGGGCGTTGACCGCCGCGATCGCCACCGCGAACGGCACCGCCCACCGCAACGCGCGCATCACGGGCCGCCCGACGTGAGCGGCCGCGGCAGCGGCGACCGTCACCAGCAGCAGCGTGGCGAGCAGCAGCGGGTGCTCGAACGACAGCGCGGCCGCCCCGATCACCAGGCACCACACGGCCGCGATGCCGGCGCGCGCCGCGTGCAGCGGGCTCGGGCGGCGCCGGTGCATCACGGCGCCTCTTCGGGGACGGGCAGCGGGATGTCGGCACCCTCTTCGACGGCGAGCGCGAACTTCTGCATCAGGCGCTCCTCGGTCAGCGCCGCGGCGGCGGCCGCCACGCCGACCTCGTCGGTGCCGGTGACGACCCAGGTCGGCGCCTGGCCCTCGACGCTCGTGGCCGCCACGAGGCCCGCCCCCGCCTCCAGCGTGCGCACCTCGGCGCCATCCGCGTCGAGCACCTCGATGGCGTCACCGGAGCCGCTCGGCTGCGCGAACACGCCGGTGGCGCCGGGCCCGCGCTCGAGCCGCCGCGCGATGCCGTCGCGCCGCACCTCGCTCCAGGGGCCGACGAGCACCCGCAGCGTCTCCACGCCCGCCGACTGCTCGAGCACCGAGCGGGAGACCGCCTTCACGTCGCCGTCCTCGAGGCGCGTCGTCACCTCGTCGCACGAGCGCTCCTCGCCGAGGCAGACGAGCTTGACCGGGAACCGCTTGCCCTCGAGGCCGGTGGCGAACGGCTCCGGGAAGGACCCGACCACGGCCGGCACGCGCTGGGCGGCCTCCCACCGGTGGTGGTCCCACCACACGCGCTCCCCGGCGGTCAGCTGCCGCTCGGCCGCGCCGACGGGCGCCTCGATGCCGTTGACGTAGTAGAACCAGTCGGCGCGGCGGCCGTCGACGCGTCCGCCCTTCACGCCGTCGATCGACTGCACGAAGCCGCCGCCGAAGCGCGTCTGCACCTCGTAGCGCGCCTGCAGCAGGCGCATGACGGTGTCGCCCTCGGAGGCCGTCTCCTGGTCGATGCCCTCGTGCAGGTACGCGGCGCCGAAGTCGCGCGTGACGGTGAGCGTCACGTCGCCGGTCGGCTCGCCCTCGCCGAAGCCGCAGCCCGCCAGGACCGCGCACAGCACGGCGAGCACGAGCCATCTCATCCGACGGTCACCTCGACCGGAAAGGCTCGCACCATCCCGTCGCGGGTGGCCAGCAGCGCGTGCTCGCCGGTCTCCGCGGAGACCGTGAGCAGCGCGATGCCGGCGGCGTCGGAGACCGCGGTCGCCGAGCCGAGCGTCACCGTCGCGCCCTCGACGGCGATCCCGCGGCCGTAGTCGTCGTAGCCGCGGACGGTCACCCGCAGCGTCTCGCCGGGCGCCGCCGTCGTGCGCTCCGGCCGCGCCTCGAGCGTCCGCTGGCAGCTGCCGGTCATGTCCTGCTCGCACCAGAACCAGGTCACGCGCTGGCCGTCGCGCAGCCGCCTGCTCGGGTCGGCCGCGCCGGTGCTGGGCGTCCGGCGGCCGATCTTGTAGACCCAGCCGCCGCGGCCCTTCTCGCGCTCGTCGCGCACCTTGGTCACGTAGAGGCCGGCGGCGTCGCGCGGCCGCCGGCCGCAGCGCCCGTAGTCGCGCAGGCCGAGCCGGAGCTTGGTGGCGACCAGGACCGACAGCGGCGTGGCGGCGCCGACGCGGCAGCGCCGTCCGGCCACCTTGACCGTCCGGGTCTTCAGCCGCACGTCGGCGGGCGCGCGCAGCACCCGCTCCTTCCCGACCACCATCAGCTGCACCGAGGCGGCCTCGGCGGTGGCCGGCGCGAGGAGGGCGAGCGCGGCGATGCAGGCGATGCGCTTCATCGGACCGTGAAGCTCACGCGGTTGGTCCCGCGCGTGAAGGCGGTCTTGTTGAACGCGCGGTCGATGCCGTAGAGGTCGAGCCAGTACCGGCCGCGCGGCAGGCGTGCCGGCAGCAGGTAGCTCCACTCGCTCTCCTCGCCGACCTTGAACGCGTACTTCTTGCCGCACGTGCGCTTGAGGAGCTGCTCGCGGCTGCCCGAGAAGTACCAGCAGTCGCCGGCGAAGCGGCGCGAGAGGCGGATTTTCACCGCCCACAGGCCGGACGGGTCGCCGGCCACCGTGCCGCGCAGCTCGCGCGGCGCGCGACGACGCGAGAAGACCTGGCCGTCGCGGATGCCGACGATCGTCGCCTCGGGGGCGGTGGTGTCGGGCGGCGACGGTGCCGCCGCGACGTCCCCGACGGTCACCGACTCGGCGCCGGACGCGGCGTTCCCGTCACGCGTCGCCTTGACCGTCAGGGCGCCGCGCTCGCCGAGGACCAGCGTCGCGCGGCCGTCCGGACCGCTGGTCGCGGTCGCCGCGCCGGCTCGCACGGTCGCGCCGGCGACGGGCGTGCGCTCGCCCTCGCCCGTGGCGCCCGAGGTGGAGCGGTACTCGACGACCGTGACGGTGATCGCGTCGCCCACCCGGGCCTGCGCGGGAACGCCTTCGAGGTCGAGCGGGAACACCGACGGCGCGTAGTTCGGCGGCGGCGAGACGTCGACCAGCATGACCACCTCGTCGCCCTCGTTCAGGACGTCGGTGCAGATGCCGGCGCCGCGCTTGATCCCCGAGCCGCGATCGAGCCACTCCGCCCAGTAGTCCGAGGCCTCGAAGGCGTGCTTCTCGCCGAGAATCGTCTCCGTGAACATCTGCCGGTCCCAGTTGCCGGCGGTCGCGACGTCGATCGCCGCCGCGGCCGTTTGGGCGCCGCACGCGTTCACCGGCGGGGGCGTGTCCGGGAGCGTGACCCGCGTGCGCTCGAGCAGCGTGCCGCGGGCTCCCTCGACCCGCACCGTGACGGTCGGGCCGGCGACCGCCGGCGCCGCGAGCAGCAGGGTGAGGACGAGGCCGGCGAGGCCGGCGGCTGATCGGTGCTTCATGCGGTGGAGCCACCCCTTTCCGCGAGGGCTTGAAGGCTGTGGTCGGAGGGAGGTCTCCTGGCTCCCGGGCCTACCGACCGCGCCTTCCCGGCTCCGCGCTGCGGGCCAGTGGCTGCGTTGACCGCGTGCGGTCGGCTTCCCCGGTCACAGTGGCGGGTCCGCGCCGGATTCACACCGGCTTCCCCGTCCACCGACCTTGGACAGGGCCATGCTATACACCCGGCGAGTCGTGACGGTCAATCTCACCCGCATCTACACGCGGCTCGGCGACGGCGGCGAGACCCACCTCGGGGACATGAGCCGGGTGCCCAAGACGCATGCGCGGATCGAGGCCTACGGGACCGTCGACGAGCTCAACGCCCAGCTCGGGCTGGCGCGCGCGATCGACGCGCGGTTCGACGACTGGCTGGCGCGGATCCAGAACGACCTCTTCGACGTCGGGGCCGACATCTCCGTGCCGGAGGGCGGCGAGCGCGAGCGACTGCGCGTCGTGCCCGAGCAGACCGCGTGGCTGGAGCACGCGTGCGACGAGGTCAACGCCGAGCTGCCGAACCTGAAGTCGTTCGTGCTCCCCGGCGGGACGCCGCTGGCCTCCCAGCTGCATGTGTGCCGCACCGTGTGCCGGCGCGCCGAGCGGCGGGCGATCGCCTGCGGCGAGGACGTCAACCCCGAGTGCGTCCGCTACCTGAACCGGCTGTCGGACCTCCTGTTCATCCTGTCGCGCGCCGCCAACGTCGGCGCCGGCGAGAGCGAGCCGCTGTGGGAGCCGGGGCGCTTTCGCTGAACGGCCTGTTCCCGGCTGAGCACCGGGCGCTGCGCGAGCTGCACGCCGTGACGCGGCAGCTAGTCGGCCACTGGACGCGGCTCGGGCGGCGGCTGGACGAGGACGTGCTCGTGCGCGGCGCGGCGGCGGCGGGCGAGCTGCTGGAGGAGCTCACAGTGCGGTGCCGTGACGTCGGCATCGAGGTGTACCCGGCGGCGCAGGGCGTCGGCGCCAACGTGGCGGGCGTTCGCGGCGTGACCGACCTGCTGCTCGAGCGCAACCAGGCGCTGCGCAGCGCGGTGCTCGACATGGCGCACGTCACGATCCTGCTCGCGTATCTCGCTTCTCTGGCCGACCGGCGGGGTGACGCGGCGCTGGCGGAGTGGCATCGCGGCTGGGAGGCGCGGCTGCGGCCGCTCGAGGACGAGGCTCGGGCGGCGTCGGCCGCTCAGGGCGCCGATCCGGAGCGGGCGATCGAACCGGCTGAGGCCGGGACCCTCGGGCGCGCCGGCCATGCCGTCGCCAACGGGCTGGGGACGCTGGGCGAGGCGCTGGACGGGTCGCCCGTGGGCCGTGCGGCGCGCAAGCTGCGTCGTGGCTAGCGGGTTCGTCGCAGCCTGAGGCGGACGTCGCGGATCTCGGGCGGGGCCGTCATGAGCTGCCAGCCGCGGGCGGACAGCGCGTAGATCTCGCCGTTCTCCTTGAGCAAGAGGAGCCGCCCCTCGGGGGTGGTGGCGAGCGGCGCCTCGCTCAGCGGCCAGTCGCCGTACTCGCCGAGGTGGGTGATCGCGCGCCGGACGTCGCGGTGGCGGACGCCGCGCTCGAGCAGCTCGCTGACGATCGATGCCTCGGCGACGTCCTCTACGGAATAGACGTGCGGGTCGCCCGCCGACTGCGACGCGCGGATGTAGCCCCACCGCGCCCACTGCCCGATCGTGTTGCCGGACACGCCGGCCAGCTCGCCGACCGCGCCGGCCGAGAGCTCACCGTGGGGCTTCGCGTTATTGGCCACGGCGCAAGGTATGCCCGGCCCGGGCTTGGTTGGCAAGCCCGGGCCGGGGTCATGCGGTGCGGTCGGTAGCGCCGACGGCCGGGTCTGCTCAGCCGCCGGTGACCTCGACGTACCGCAAGCTCACGTGCCCGATCCCGATCCAGTCACCGTCGGTCAGCGGCGCCTCGCTCACGCGCGCGCCGTTGACGTAGATGCCGTTCAGGCTCCGGTCGTCGAGCAGGACCGTGCGACCGCCGCGGTGCGTCACCACCGCGTGGCGACGCGACACCGACGGATCCTCGAGCTGGATGTCGGACGCCGGGCTGCGCCCGACGTGCAGGCTCTGGCCGTCCCGATCGCCGAGCGCATAGAGCACGAGCTCCCCACGCTCTTCGGTCGCGAGATAGCGACCGGGCGCCGGATTGGCGGCGGCGGCAGCAGCCTCCAGGCCTTCACGCTCCGAGAGGGAAGGGAGCGGGCCGGTCTCCTGCGTCGGGGCCTCCGTGCGGAGAGCGGCGAGGGCGTCGGTCATGGCGGGGAATCCTCTTGTCCGATTCCAAGCGGGGGATAAATGTGCCCCAGGACGAATCTAAGTATGTGCGCGTGCTGACCGTATCCGCGCCAGGTCGCTTAAACGACGAAACCCCGCGGGCCGGCGGGGCTTCTCCGAGGTACCGCTACGGGGATTCGAACCCCGGTTTCCGCCGTGAGAGGGCGGCGTCCTAGTCCCCTAGACGATAGCGGCAGGTGACCAATCAGTCGGCCAGTTTAGCGGCCACTTGAGGCGGGGTTCCGTCCGAGGCGGATGGGAACATGTGTTCGATGCACGACGTCCGCCTCAAGTCCACAGCGCTGTCGCTGGCGGCGCAAGGCTTGAACGACTGCGAGATCGCGCGGCGGCTCGAGGTGCCGCGCTCGACGGTCCGTGACTGGCGCCGCGCGCCGGGTGCGACCGCCGCGGAGCTCTGCCCACGTTGCTGGCGGCGGACGTCGCCGGTTCGGCTGGCCGCCGGCGACTACGCGGAGCTGCTCGGCCTCTACCTCGGCGACGGTCACATCAGCCCCTTCGCCCGCACCGAGCGCCTGCGGATCCATCTCGACGCCCGGTATTCGACGGTGGTGGACGAGGCGGAGGAGCTGCTGCTGCGCGGCTTCCCCGCGAACCGCATCGGGCGGGCGAGCCGGCACGGCGGATCGATGGTGATCCTCTGCCTCTATCACGGCCACATGAGCTGCCTGTTCCCGCAGGCCGGACCGGGCAAGAAGCACGAGCGGCCGATCGTGTTGGAGCCATGGCAGGCGGCGCTCGTGGCGGCCACGCCGTGGCGGTTCCTGCGCGGCTGTATTCGCTCGGACGGCTGCGTGTTCGTCAACCGGACCGGGCCGTACGAGTACGTGAGCTACGAGTTCTCGAACCGCTCGCGCGACATCGTCGACCTCTTCGTCGGCACGTGCGAGCGGCTCGGGCTTCGGCCGCGGCGCTACCCCCGCTACGTGCGGCTCTATCGGCGCGAGGACGTGGCCCTCTTGCTGCGGGAGGTCGGCATCAAGTCCTGACTCCGACGCGATACGCTCTCTCCTCCGCTTGCGGCTGTGGCGGAACTGGTAGACGCGCGGCGTTCAGGTCGCCGTGGGCGTAAGCCCGTGGGGGTTCGAGTCCCTTCAGCCGCATCGACGACGGTCCCGGCGACGGGACCGTTGGTCGTTAAGGCGATCGCGGACGGATCGGGAAACCTGATCGGGTTTAGTACCTTTCGCGGGGCGGTCACCCACCTTCCGTAAGGAGCCCCATGAGCGTCACCGATGATCTGCTCGCCAACAACGACGCCTACGCGTCGCGGTTCGACAAGGGCGAGCTTCCGCTTCCGCCGGCGAAGAAGGTCGCCGTGGTGGCGTGCATGGACGCGCGGCTCGACCCGGCTCGGGTGCTCGGGCTCGAGGAGGGTGACGCTCACGTGATCCGGAACGCCGGCGGGGTGGTGACGGACGACGAGATCCGGTCGCTGGCGATCTCGCAGCGGCTGCTCGGCACCGAGGAGGTCGTCCTCATCCACCACACCGACTGCGGCATGCTCACGTTCTCCGACGACGACTTCAAGCGCTCGATCCAGGACGAGACCGGCATCAAGCCGGAGTGGGCGGCGGAGGCGTTCGGGGATCTCGACGAGGACGTCCGCCAGTCGATCGCCCGCATCAAGGCGAGCCCGTTCATCCCGCGCAAGGACGCCATCCGCGGCTTCGTCTACGAGGTCGAGACGGGCAAGCTGCGCGAAGTGACGTAAGCACGCCAGACCGCCCGCCTGCAAGCGATCGTGCAAGCGGGAGGAGTCCGCGCTGATACAACGACGGCCGCCGAATCGCGGCCCTTCCGAGGGGCGGCGAACGGGGGAACCGATGTGGCCCGAAGGCCACCGGGGCGAGTCGCCGCACTAGCGCGGCGTAGCGAGCGATCGCGAGCCCGTCAGCTCACCTCGTAGGCGAACCGGACAAGGACCTATGGGGACGGACGAGACGTGACGCACACACGACGCGGCGGCATCGCCGCCTTCGCGATCGTCGCGTTGCTGCTCGCCCCCGGCGCCGCTCAGGCGAAGCCGCTCAAGCGCGGCTCGGAAGGGCCGCGCGTGGTCCAGGTGCAGCGCTGGCTCGGCATCGGCGCCGACGGGATCTTCGGTCCGGGCACGCGGCGCGCCGTCAAGCGCTTCCAGCGCGCGCACGGGCTGACCGCGGACGGGATCGTCGGCCCGGTCACATGGGCCGCGCTCAAGCGCGCCGGCGCCCGCAAAACCTCGAGCCGCGGCGGTGGGAAGCGCTCCGCCGTGGTGCTGCTCCAGCGCGAGCTCGGCATCGGCGCCGACGGCATCTTCGGCCCGGCCACCGAGGCCGCCGTGAAGCGCTTCCAGCGCAGCCGGGGCCTCACCGCCGACGGCATCGTCGGCCCGGCGACGTGGAGCGCGCTCGGCCATCCCGGCCGCACCACGATCCTCAAGCGGCGGCGCGCCGGCGGCGGCGGCGGGAACGTGGTCGCGCGCGTGGTGCGGGCCGCCAACCGGATCGCCACCAAGCCGTACAAGTACGGCGGCGGGCACGGCCGCTGGAACGACACCGGCTACGACTGCTCCGGCTCGGTCTCCTACGCGCTGCACGGCGGCGGCCTGCTCTCCTCGGCCCTGACCAGCGGCGGCTTCATGAGCTGGGGCGACCCCGGCAAGGGGCGGCGGATCACGATCTACGCCTCCCCCAGCCACGTCTACATGGTCATCGACGGCCGCCGCTTCGACACCACGGGCCGGAGCGAGAGCGGCACCCGCTGGCAGGCGTCCGACCGCTCCTCGGCGGGCTACGTCGTCCGCCACCCGCCCGGGCTCTGAGCCACCCGCAGCACGATCGCCAGTGAGCGCCTTGGCCCCGGCCAGTGCGCCGCGACGATCTCGGGCCCGGCCGACCGCAGCAGCCGCCGCAGCACGAGCGCGAGCAGGATCGCGTCGTCGAGCTGGCCGGCGATCGGGATGAAGTCGGGCACGAGGTCGATCGGGCTGACGAGATAGAGCAGGAGCGCCCCGAGCGCGAGCCGGTTGGCCCGCGGGACCCGCGGATCGGCGAGGAGCCGGCGGACGAGCACGACGCAGTCGGGGACGAAGCGGGCCAGCGCGGCGGCGTCCCCGCGGCGGCCGGCGAGCACGAGGGCGGCGACGGCGGCGGCGTAGAGGGCGACGACGACGCCGGCGGCCACGAGGTACGGCGCGGGGTCGAGCACGGGCCGTCAGCTTGACACCCACATGCGTAAGTGTATGCTTACGGTTAGTGTCGACTTACGGAACCAACGGCCTCACCGCGCTCGGCGACCCCACGCGCCGGGCGATCTTCGAGCGCCTCGCCGGCGGCCCGCGGGCGGTCGGCGAGCTCGCCGACGGCCTGCCGGTCAGCCGCCCCGCCGTCTCCCAGCACCTGAAGGTGCTCAAGGACGCCGGCCTGGTGGTCGACCGCCGCGCCGGCACGCGGCGGCTGTACCAGCTCGACCCGTCCGGGATCGAGGCCGTCCGCGGCTACTTCGACACCCTGTGGACCCAAGCGCTGGCCGCCTTCAAGACGGCGGTCGAGAAGGAGGATCGATGACCGAGGCGACCATCGCCGCCGTCAGGCGCAGCGTCACCGTCGACGCCCCGCCCGAGCGGGCCTTCGACGTGTTCACCGCGGGCTTCGCCACCTGGTGGCCGATCGAGAGCCACCACATCGGCGAGAAATGGCCGTCGACGTCGCGATCGAGCCCCACCGAGGCGGCCGCTGGCTCGAGCGCGACGGCGACGGCAACGAGTGCGTCTGGGGCTTCGTCACCGACTGGGATCCGCCGCACCGCGTCGTGCTGTCCTGGCACCTCACCGCCGAGTACGAGTTCGACCCCGACCCCGCCAAGGCGAGCGAGGTCGAGGTCCGCTTCACGCCGCAGGACGACGGCACGCTCGTCGAGCTCGAGCACCGTGGCTTCGAGCGGCGCGCCGACGGCGGCGCCGACACGCGCGAGAAGGTGTCCGCGGCCGGCGGCTGGCAGGATCTGATGGAGACCTACGCCCGGGCGGTCTAGCCGCCCGCGCAGCACCACTCGACGCTGTCCGGGAACGGCCCGCGACGACCGCCGCGCGCGAACTGGCGCCCGATGTTGGCCACGGCGTCGACGCGCCCGCCACGGGCCGGCCAGACGAAGAGCCACTGGTCGGCCTCCGGCCACGGCACGAGCAGCCGCCACCCGTCCGGCGAGAAGGCCACGCGACCGTACGCGCCCGGGCCGCCCACCAGCTGCCGGTCCGGGGCGCGCCCGGCGGGGTCGACGAGCATGACGTCGCTCGAGTCGAACGCGTGCCGCACGACCGCGACCCGGTCGCCGCGCGGCGACCACGCCACGTCGTAGATGCCCGGGCTCCGGCGGGCCCGCAGGACGAGCCCGTCGGCCCCGAGCACGCGCCAGCCGTCGGCCACGGCCACGAGCAGCCGCCGCCCGTCCGGCGACCACGCCAGGTCGACCGCACCGCCCACCTGCCGCGACCGCCAGATCTCGCGCCGCGAGTCGACCGCCACGACGCGCACGTGGTCGCGCCGGTCGACGTACGCGAGCACGTACTCGCTGCCGTCCGGATGCCAGGCCGGCGCGACCGCGGCCGCCGCCGCGTAGCGGTGGTCGCCGGTCCCGTCGCCGTTGACCACCCGCAGCGAGCGGCCGGCGACGTAGGCGACCCGGAACCCATCACCGGGCGCCCAGCGCGCCGCCGCGATCGGGCCGCGGCGGGCGAGCGACCAGCGCACCGGGCCGCCGGGCTCGAGCGCCAGCAGCTCGCCGTCGCGCCACGCGACCACGAACCGCCCGCGCGGCGACCACGACGCCCCGGCGTAGTCGCCGAGCCGGCGCTTCGAACCGTCGGCGGCGACCACCCAGACACTGGCCGACGAACCCCCGGCCATCACGAGCAGCTTCCCCCCGCCCGGCACGCGCACCAAGGCCGGCCGCGCATCGTCCCGGCCCACGCCGAGCACGTCGCGCACCCAGCGCGCCACCGCGTCGCCCGGCTCGGAGACCGACGCGACGACGAGGGCGGCCGCCACGAGGAAGGAAGCCGCGACGAGCGCCGGCGTCCACCGCCGCCGCCGCACCGGCGCGCCCTCGAGGTACGCCGCGCGCACGACGCCGAGCGCGCGCGCCCGCGCGCCGTCGTCGATCGGGG
This sequence comes from uncultured Solirubrobacteraceae bacterium, assembly GCA_963844405.1. GTDB lineage: Bacteria > Actinomycetota > Thermoleophilia > Solirubrobacterales > Solirubrobacteraceae > DASSUW01. The sequence continues at coordinate 960,348 of CAWJNZ010000004.1, forward strand.
CCTGCCGCAGCTCCTCGCGCAGCCGCTCCGCCTTCACGGCTCCAGCACCTCGCCCAGGGCGTCGAGCCCGCGCCGCAGCCGCGAGTTGACCGTGCCGCGCGGCAGCTCCAGCGCCTCGGCGATCTCGCCGGGCGTGAACTCGAGCAGGTAGCGCATGACGATGACCGCGCGGTGCTCGGGCGAGAGCCCCGCCAGCGCCGCGCCGACGGCTCCGAGCCCCGAGTCCACCACCGGCGCCGCCGCCTCGGGCACGGCCTCGGCGTCGACCTCCCGCCGCAGCCGCCGCGCGCGCGCCCAGTCGATCGCCCGGTTGACGACGATCCGGTGCAGCCACGGCCGCAGCGGCCGCCGGCGGTCGAAGCGCGGCAGCGCCCGCAGCGCCGACAGGAACGCCTCCTGCGCGATGTCCTCCGCCGCCGCCCGGTCGTGGGCGATGAGCAGCGCCGTGCGGTAGGCGTCAGGCCAGTGGCGGGCGAACAGCTCCTCGACGGCGCGCTCCGACCCCCGCTGGGCGGCGCGCACCAGAGCGGCGTCGCTCGCGCGCCGCGCGGGCCGCCAGAGCAGCAGCGAGTCGTCGAGGCTCACCTCGGTCACACCGCGGATACGGTCCGCGCGCGCCGTGAGGTCCCTCCTACAACGGCGCCGTGCTCGTGACGGATGACAACGACGCGTCGAGGATCTCGGCCGCCAGGTCGATCTCGTCGTCGGTCACCGTGAGAGGCGGCGCCATGCGCAGGCAGTTCGCGCTCCCGCCCGTGCCGCCGCGGACGAGGTTCATCGACAGCCCGCGGCGGTCGCACTCCTCGGTCAGCGCCAGGCCTAGCGCCTCGGCCGGCCGCCGCGAGTCGCGGTCCTCGACGAGCTCGACGCCGTGGAGCAGGCCCATGCCGCGCACGTCCCCCACGGCCTCGTGGCGCTCCCCGAGCTCCCGCAGGTGCGAGCCCAGCCGCTCGCCGGCACGCGCCGCCCGCGCCGGCAGGTCCTCCTCCTGCACGATCTCCAGCACCGCGCGAGCCGCCGCCGCCGGCATCGGGTCGGACACGTGCGAGGTGACGTGGACGAAGCCGTTGTCGTGGCAGGCCGACTCGATCGCCGCGCTCGTGATCACGGCGCCGATCGGCACGCCGCCGCCCAACGTCTTGGAGAGCACGAGGAAGTCGGGCACGACGCCGTAGCGCTCGAAGCCGTACATCGTCCCGAGCCGCCCCAGGCCGGTCTGGCACTCGTCGAAGATCGTGAGCATCCCACGCTCCGCGCACAGGTCCGTCAAGCGAGCGAAGTAGCCCGGCGGCGGCACGATCACGCCGCCGGCCGACAGCACCGGCTCGGCCACCACGGCGGCCGGCGAGCCGACCGACGCCTGGTCGAAGAGGTCGAAGCCCGCCTCCAGGCACGTGCAGTCGCACTCGCCGTCGCAGGCCTTCACCGGGCAGCGGTAGGCGTACGGCGCCGGCAGCGCGAACGAGCCCGGCAGCGTCGGCCCGTAGCCGCGCCGGCCGGCGGCCAGCGTCAGCGCCGCGACGCCGCCGGTCAGGCCGTGCCAGCTCCGCGTCAAGGACGCGACCTCGAAGCGCCCGGTGCTGAGCTTCGCCATCCGCACGGCGACCTCGACCGACTCGCCGCCGGTGGAGAGGAACATCGCCCGGTCGAGCGGCGGCGGCACCGTGTCGAGCAGCGCGTCGGCCAGGTCGAGCACCGGCGGCGACAGCATCCAGGAGTTCAGATGCACCACGTCGTCGAGCGAGCGCCGGATCGCGTCCATCACGCGCGGGTGGTTGTGGCCGACCGTCGCGCAGATCTGGCCGGCCGTGAAGTCGAGCACCCGCGCGCCGCCGGCGGTCTCGAGCCAGGAGCCCTGCGCGCGGACGATCAGCTCGTCGGCGAAGGCCCCGCCGTAGCGGATCAAGCGATCGCGTGCATCCCCCATGCGCCGCCGAGTCTTCCAGGCGGCGCCGGATTCATCCAGTGCGGGACGTGACCTTGCGGCTGTAGAGGTCGGCGTCGGCGTGCCGGTGCAGCTCGTCGCCGGTGACGCCGTCGGCCGGGTGGCAGGCGACCCCGGCGGTCGCGCCGATCCGCTCGGCCAGGGCGGCGAGGGTGCGATCGGTGACCGCACGCGCCTCGGCGGCGTCGAGGCCGGGCAGCAGGAGCGCGAACTCGTCGCCGCCGAGGCGCCCCGTGGCGTCCGACGCGCGCAGCAGCGCCTTCAGCGTGGAGCCGACCCAGCGCAGCAGCTCGTCGCCGGCCGCGTGGCCATGGCGGTCATTGACGTCCTTGAAGCGGTTGAGGTCGAGCTGCACGAGGGCGACCGGGCCGCCCTCCGCCAGCGCGGCGTCGAGCCGCTCGGCGAAGCCGCGGCGGTTGAGGCAGCCGGTCAGCGGGTCGGTGCGCGAGAGCACGGCCAGCTCGTCGCGCTGGCGCTGGCCGAGCCGCGACTGCCACATGCACAGCACGCCGCTGAGCGCCATGCTGACGAGGAAGACCCAGACGTACGCGGGGTCGGGCTCGAAGGCCTGGTCGGTCGCGCCGCCCGCCACGCCGAGGATCGCCACACCCGTCACGCTCGCGACGACCACGATCACCATCGAGCCGACCGGATAGGACGTCGCCGCGAACACGAGCGTCAGGAAGAGCATGAGGGCGGCCGGGCTCGTCAGCCCGCCGTCGAGCCACGCGATCAGGCAGATGAGCGCGATGTCGAGGACGCTCCAGACCACGAAGAACACCTCGCGGGAGCGGCTGCGCACGATACGCTCGGCCGGCAGCCGGGAGACGACGAAGGCGCCGACGACCCCCGCGACGACCAGCGTCGCGATGGGGGTGCGGTACGGCCGGTCCCAGGTGACGACCAACCATCCCGACAGGGCGAGGCACAGCAGGTACGTGACCCAGACCCCGGCGCCTATGACCTGCACGCGCAGGCGGAGGCTGTCGAGGCCCATGACCGAATGAATCGTCCTCCTGCCCCGAAACCTGAGCGCGTTCCTATGATCAGGCAGTGAGCAGTGAGCTCGAGTCGCTTGCAGCGCGTGACGGATGCCGCGCTCGCCTATCTCTCCGAGGACGAGCTGCTGGCGGCGCTGCTCGACCGCATCACGGAGGTCCTGCGCAGCGACACGGCGGCGATCCTGCTGCTCGAGCCGAGCGGCGAGCTGCTGCGCGCCCGCGCGGCCAAGGGGATCGAGGAGGAGGTCGAGCGGGGCGTGACGATCCCGGTCGGCCGCGGCTTCGCCGGCCGCATCGTCGACGATCGACGGGCGATCGTTCATCGCCGACGTCGACCACGCCGACATCCACAACCCGATCCTGCGCGAGAAGGGGATCCGCTCGCTGCTCGGCGTCCCGCTGCTCGTCGGGGGGCGCGCGATCGGCGTCCTCCACGTCGGCAGCCTGACCCCGCGCGAGTTCACGCCCGGCGACCGCGAGCTGCTCCAGCTCGTCGCCGATCGCGCCGCGCTGGCGATCGACCACGCGCACCTGTTCGAGAAGGAGCGCAGCGCCCGCGCGCGCCTGGAGGCGCTGCAGCGCGTCACCGACGCCGCGCTCGCCTACCTGCCCGAGGAGCAGCTGCTCCCCGAGCTGCTCGACCGCGCTGACCGAGGCGCTGCACACGGACACCGCGGCGATCCTCATGCTCGACGGCACCGGCGAGCTGCTCGTGGCGCGCGCCGCCAAGGGCATCGAGGAGGAGGTCGAGCAGGGCGTCACGATCCCGGTGGGCCGCGGCTTCGCGGGCCGGGTCGCGGCCGAGCGGCGGGCGATCTTCATCCCCGATATCGATCACGCCGAGGTCGTCAACCCGATCCTGCGCGAGAAGGGGATCCGCTCGCTCCTCGGCGTCCCGCTGCTGGTCGAGGGGCGCGTGATCGGCGTCCTGCACGTCGGGACGCTCACCCCGCGCGAGTTCACGCCCGAGGACGGCGAGCTCCTCCAGCTCGCCGCCGACCGTGCCGCGCCCGCGATCGAGAACGCGCAGCTGTTCGAGCAGCGGCGCGTCGCCGAGGTCCTCCAGCACGCGCTGCTGCCGCCCGAGGCTGCCGACGATCGCCGGCCTCGAGCTCGCCAGCCGCTACGTCCCCGCCGAGGGCAGCGGGCTGGGCGGCGACTGGTACGACGTCTTCGAGCTGCCGGAGAGCCGGATCGTGCTCGCCGTCGGCGACGTCGTCGGCCACGGCGTCCGCGCCGCGGCCGTGATGGCGCAGCTGCGCACGGCCGTACGCGCGTACGCGGCCCAGGGCCACGACCCGGCCGGCGTCGTCCAGGCCGTCGATCGCCTGATGTGGCAGCTCGGCCCGGCCGCGATGACGACGCTGATCTACGTGCTGCTCGACCCGGTCGAGGAGACGCTCGAGGTCGTCAGCGCCGGGCACCTGCCGCCGCTGCTGATCGACCCAGGGGGCGAGGCGCGCTACATGGACACCAAGAGCTCGCTCCCGCTCGGGACCTCGCAGAACGAGACCTACCGCAGCCAGGTCTTCCCCTTCCCGCCCGGCGCGGCGGTGGTGCTGTACACCGACGGGTTGGTCGAGCGCCGCGACGCGCCGATCGACACCGGGCTCGACGCGCTGCTGGCCATCGGCGCGGGCGTCGACGACGTGGAGCGCCTGTGCTCGACGGCACTCGAGCGCCTCCTGCCGCCGGAGCCCGGCGACGACGTGGCGATGGTCGCCGCCCGCATGCCGCCGCTCCAGGCGGACCTGCGCACGCGCTGGCCGGCGACTTCAGAGTCGCTCGTCGGCGTCCGCCGCCTGCTGCGCCGGTGGCTGAGCGTCCACGGGGCCGACGAGGAGGAGCTCTACGACATCGTCGTCGCCTGCCAGGAGGCGTGCGCGAACGCCGTCGAGCACGCGTACGGCCCCGGCCACGCGCACTTCGAGGTCGACGCCGAGCATCGCGCGGCGCGGATCCGCGTGACGGTGCGCGACGAGGGACGCTGGCGGCCGCCGCGCGGCAGCCACCGCGGCCGCGGGCTGCCGCTCATGCGCGCGCTGATGGAGACGGTCGAGGTCGAGCACACCGACGAGGGGACGGTGGTCGTCCTGGAGCGCACGCTGCAGACGCGGAGCGTCGCATGAGGCAGCTCGCGCGGATCGTGGCCGAGCCGCACGGCGACGTGGTCGCGGCGCTCATCGAGGGCGAGATCGACATGTCGAACGCCCCGGCGATCGGCAACCGGCTGCGCGACCTGCTCACCAACCGCAGCGAGGCGCTCGTCGTCGACCTGAGCGGCACGACGTACATGGACAGCTCCGGGATCGCGCTGCTGTTCTCGCTCGCCGACGAGCTCCAGCGGCGTCAGCAGCAGCTGCACCTCGTGCTGCCGGAGGGGTCGCAGCTGGTCCGGGCCATCCGGATCACCGGGCTCGACCACGCGGTGCCGACCCACGGCACGATCGAAGAGGCGCTCGCCGCAACCCGCTGAAGGCGCCTTCTTTAGCGCGCAAAATGCGGACTAGACGAATGTCGTGACAAAACCGCCGCGTCTCCCACTATATTCGGGTCCACGGTGGCCGATGGTGCTGGCATCCAAGGCAAGAGGTTGAGCGCACTCGCTCATCCGATCCGCCTGCATATTCTCTCCGTCGCGGAGTCTGAGGACATCAGCGCGAGCGAAGTCGCGGTGGCTTTGAGCGAGCCGCTGGGGGTGGTCGCGTACCACTTCCGAGTGCTCCACACCGCGGGGTTGATCGAGCTCGTCGGCACGGAGCGCCGGCGCGGGTCGATCCAGAGCTTCTATCGCGCGACGACGACCGGCTGGTCTGATCTGGCCGAGACAGTCGAGCAGCTGATCGGCGACTGAGCCGTCAGCGGTGGCCAAGAAGATCGGCGGTAGGAGAGGATTGGCGGTTCGCGTGGGCGAGCGTGGTCGCGGCGTGTTCGCGACGCGCACGTTCGCCGAGGGCGAGACCGTCGAGGTCTGCCCGACCGTCGAGATCTCGCAGAGCGGCGGCGACCTCGGCGACTACCTCTTCGAGTCGACGAACGAGGGCAGGTTCCTCGTCGTGCTCGGCTTCGGGATGCTCTACAACCACTCGGCCGACCCGAACGTCGACTACTACCAGGACGACGACGAGACGCTCGACTTCGTGGCCCTGCGGCGCGTCGAGCGCGGCGAGGAGCTCACCATCTCGTACGGCGACGAGTGGTGGGAAGCGCGCGACGAGGATCCGGTCGGATGATTGATTCCGCGGTCGTGGAATCAATCATCTCTAAAGCGTGAGCCGGCGGACGCCATGGAGGTCCGCCACGAGCCGCCCGCGAACGCGGGCGAAGCGCATCAGCACCGCCGTGCAGCCCCGGCAGCGCACGACGACGCCGGGGCAGTGGACGTAGACCGCGGCCTCGGCGACCGCGTCCTCGGCGCCGCAAGCGCCGCAGCTGACCATCATCGAGGTCGCCTCGGCCTGCAGCACCTCGCCGAGCAGCCCCGCCAGGGCGTTGCCGTCGAGCACGAGCTCCTGCGTCTCCATCGTCACCCTCCCGTCGCTCCGAAGCGCTCGGTCCTGATCCGCGATGCGTGGTGCCCGAGGGCCACGAGGTCTCCGGCGACGCCCTCCACGAGGCCGGTCGGGCCGCAGACGAAGATCCGCGGCTCGCGCTCGGGCGGGATCGCGGCCTCCCCGAGCATCGCCCGGTCGATGCGGCGGGCGTAGCCGGTCCAGCCGGGCGGCGCCTCGCGCGTGTAGGTGATGACCGGGTCGACGAGCTCGTCCGCGAAGAGCACGTCCTCGGACCGGCGCGCCGACACCAGGAGACGGACCTCGGCGTCGCTGCCGGAGCGCCGGTGGTGGCGCAGCATCGACATCAGCGGTGCCAGGCCCGAGCCGCCGCCGATCAGTTGGAGCGGGCCCGCCCTGGTCCGGAGTCCACACGAACCAGCCGCCGAGCGGCCCGCGGACCTCGAGCCCGTCGCCGGGCTGCGCCTCGTCCACCAGGTAGGGCGAGACCTCGCCGTCGTCGAGCTTCTCGACGGTCACGGCGGGCTGGTCGCCAGGGGCCGACGAGATCGAGTAGCTGCGCTGCGCGGTGTAGCCGTCCTCGGCGGTGAGGCGGAGGTCGACGTGCTGGCCGGCGCGGTGCCCGGGCCACGCGGGGACGTCGAGGATCAAGGTCGAGGCGGTCGGCGTCTCGCGGACGACCTCGCGGATCGTGGCCGGCTGGTAGCTAGTCACCCTGGTAGCGCTGCTCTCGCCACGGGTCGCCGCGATCGTGGTAGCCCAGCCCCTCCCAGAAGCCGGGCTCGTCGTCCTCCATCACCACCAGCTCGCGTACCCACTTGGCGCTCTTCCAGAAGTACAGGTGCGGGACGAGCAGGCGCGCCGGGCCGCCGTGCTCGGGCTCGAGCGGCTCGCCGTCGTACGCGTAGACGACCCAGGCCTTGCCGTCGGTGACGTCCTCGATCGGGAGGTTGGTCGTGTAGCCGCCGTAGCTGCCGGCCATCACGTAGGCGCCGAGCGGCTCGAGGCCCTCGAGCAGCGTGTCGACCGACACGCCCTCCCACGCGGTGCCGAGCTTCGACCACGAGGTCACGCAGTGGATGTCGACGGTGATCGACTCGCTGGGCAGCGCCTGCAGCTCGTCCCAGCTCCAGCTGCTCGGCTCGGCGACCGCGCCGGAGACCTCGAACCGCCACTCCTCCAGCGGCACGTGCGGCGTGGGCCCGGCGGAGAGCACCGGGAAGTCGTCCGTCAGGTACTGGCCGGGCGGGAGCGCGGCGCCGGCGGGCAGGTCGGCGTGGCGGCGGCGAAAGCCACGGGTGATCGGCGACATCGTGGTTTGATCCTTTCATGCTTAAGTTCGACGAGGAGAACGCGCGCCGGCTCGTGGAGGTCTACACGACGCCGGACGTGGTCGAGCAGCGCCGGGCCACGCGCGCGATCCTCGCGCTGAAGCCGGGCGAGCACGTGCTCGACGTCGGATCGGGGCCGGGCTTCCTCGCCGACGAGATGGCACGGGAGGTCGGTGCGGAGGGCCGCGTCGCGGGCGTCGATCCGAGCGAGAGCATGCTCGCGCTCGCCAAGCGGCAGACCGCCGCCGCCGAGTTCCAGCTCGGCGACGCGCTCTCGCTCCCGTTCGCCGACGCGACCTTCGACGTCGTCGTCTCGACCCAGGTGCTCGAGTACGTCGAGGACGTCGCGGCCGCGCTGGAGGAGGCGCGCCGCGTGCTGCGCCCGGGCGGCCGGCTGCTCGTGCTCGACACCGACTGGGACTCGATCGTCTGGCGGACGACCGACCTCGACCGGATGAACCGGGTGCTCGACGCCTGGGCCGACCACCTCGCGGACCCGCGCCTCCCGCGCCGGCTGCCGGGCCTCATGCGGGAGGCCGGACTCGAGCCGGAGCACGTCGCCGTGCTGCCGATCCTCAACCACCCCTACGACCCGAGGACCTACAGCGCCGGCATGCTCGCGCTGGTCGCGGACTACGTGGCCGGGCGCCGCGGCGTGACGGAGGCCGAGGCCGCCGCGTGGGCCGACGAGCTGACCGGCCTGGGCGAGGACTACTTCTTCAGCCTCAACCGCTACGTCTTCGTGGCGACCGCAACTCCGCCTGCCGCACCGAGTTCTGGCTCCCGACAACGTTGAACCGGCCGCGAAGGCCGGCCGGGGGACCCATCGGCGGACGTGACGTCCGCCCGGGGCGAATCGCCGTTCCGGCGTAGCGCAGCCACTTCCAGCGCGAGCCCGTCAGCTCACCCCGGAGACGACTGGAAGGAGCTCGGACTTGGCTCGGAGAACGCCCGTGCGGCGCAGGGCGTGCATGCTCGCGCTCGCCGCCGCGGGAGTGATGCCCACCTCGGCGGAGGCCGCGTTCGGCGACCGCCCCTTGCGCATCGGCCACCGCGGCCATGACGTGCGCGAGCTGCAGTCGACGCTGGGCCGGCTGGGGCAGCCGACCACCGTCGACGGCATCTTCGGCCGCGGCACCCGCCGCAGCGTGCGCCGCTACGAGCGCGCCGAGGAGCTGCGCGTGGACGGCCGCGTGTCGCGCCCGCAGGCGCGCGGGATGCGGGCGCGCGCCGAGGCGGCGGCCCCGGCGCCGACCGGGACGGCGACGCTCTCGGCCGACGGCCGCACGGCGGTCGCCCCGGAGGGCGCGCCGGCGCAGGTGGAGGCGGCGATCGCCGCCGCCAACCGGATCACCCGCAAGCCCTATCGCTACGGCGGCGGGCACGCCCGCTTCCGCGACTCCGGCTACGACTGCTCGGGCGCCGTCTCGTACGTCCTCCACGGCGCCGGGCTGCTCGACCGCCCGCTCGACTCGAGCGGCCTCGCCCGCTGGGGCAGCCGCGGCCGCGGGCAGTGGATCACGGTGTACGCCAACGCCGGGCACGCCTACGTCATCGTCGCCGGGCTGCGGTTCGACACGTCCGGCCGTGGCGAGGAAGGCCCGCGCTGGCGGCCGGAGCGCCGCTCCCCGCGCGGCTACGCCGTGCGCCACGTGGAGGGCCTGTGATGCGCGCGCTGCTGATCGCCCTCGCGGCGCTGCTGATCGCCGTGCCGGCCGCCGAGGCGCGCAAGTCGCAGTTCATGATCTTCGAGGCCAACCGCGAGCTGCGGAGCGCCGACCCCGCCGAGCGGGCCGCGACCTTCGACGAGATCGAGCGCTTCGGCGTGCGCTGGATCCGGATCGTCATGTACTGGCGCGACGTCGCGCCGTCGCCGGGCTCGACCACCGCGCCGCGGTTCGCCGAGTCCGACCCCGCCGCCTACGACTGGAGCACGTACGAGCGGATCGTGGCCGAGGCGCGGGCGCGCGGGATCCGCGTGCTCGTCACGCCGTCCGGGCCGGCGCCCGACTGGGCGACGCTCGCCGGCAACGGCGTCGACTACCCGAGCCCGACGCGCTTCCGCCGCTTCATGACCGCGGCCGGCCGGCAGTTCGGCTCCCGCGTGTCCTACTGGTCGATCTGGAACGAGCCCAACCACCCGCAGTTCCTCGGTCCCCAGTACCGGCGCGGCAAGCCGTACTCGCCGGGCCTCTACCGGCGGCTGTTCCAGGCCGCCCACCAGGCGCTCGACGCCACCGGCAACCGCCGCGACCGCGTGCTGATGGGCGAGACGGCGCCGCGCGGCAACGGCAACGTCGTCCATCCGCTGCGCTTCCTGCGCGGCTCGCTGTGCCTCAACTCGGCCTACCGCAAGCGGCGCGGGTGCTCGAAGCTGCCGGCCGACGGCTACGCCCACCATCCGTACACGACGCGCGCGGGCCCGTTCTTCGTCTCGCACCGCAAGGACGACGTGACGATCGGCTCGCTGCGACGGCTCACGAAGGCGCTCGACCGCGCCGGCCGCGCACGGGCGATCCGCCGCGGGATGCCGGTCTACCTCACCGAGTTCGGCATCCAGAGCCGGCCCGACCCGGTGTACGGCGTGTCGCAGACCCGGCAGGAGGAGTACCGGGCGATCGGCGAGAAGATCGCCTGGAGCGCCGGCCGCGTGCGCGCGATCTCGCAGTACCTCATGCGCGACGACCTGCCGCGCCGCGGCAGCAACCGCTACGGCGGCTTCGAGTCGGGCCTGCGCCTGGCGAACGGGCGCAAGAAGGTCGCCTACCGCGGGTTCCGGCTGCCGCTCGTGGCGCGGCTGAGCGGGCGCCGCGTGCGCCTGTGGGGGCACGTCCGCCCGCTCGACGGCCGCGAGCGCGTGGTGATCGAGTACCGCCGCGGCGGCAAGTGGAGGCGGTTGAAGTCGAAGCGCACCGGCGGCAGCGGCTACTTCGCGACGAGCACCCGGTACGTCCGCGGCCGCAGCTACCGGGTGCGCTGGTCGCGCTACGCCGGCGCGGCGACCCGCCCCATCAGGTGGCGGTGAGGGCGTCATTACCATTGGCGGCGTGGCCCCGGACTTCCTCGACCTGCCGGAGCGGACCTCGAAGCCCCGGCGGGCCGGCATCACCCATGTCCTGGACCGCGGGCTGTCGCCGCTGGCGCTCGAGTCGCTGCTCGAGACGGCGGGCGAGCACATCGACCTCATCAAGCTCGGCTGGGGCACCGCCTATGTCAGCCGCGGGGTGCGCGACAAGGTCGCGATCTGCCGCGAGGCCGGCATCGCCGTGTCGCTCGGCGGGACCCTGCTCGAGATCGCGTTCGAGCAGGGTCGCGTGGAGGCGTACGTCGAGTGGCTGCGCTCGCTCGGCATCGACCACGTCGAGGTGTCGAACGGATCGCTGGGCATCGCGGTCGAGGACAAGCGGGCGCTGATCTCGCAGCTGGCCGGCGAGTTCACCGTGATCGCCGAGGTGGGATCGAAGCGGTCCTTGGACGCCGTCGCGTCGGAATGGGTGGCCGAGATGCTCGGCGACCTGGCGGCCGGCGCCGCGCTTGTGATCGCGGAGGGCCGCGAGAGCGGGACGGTCGGGCTGTTCGACGCCAGCGGCGCCGTGCACGCCGAGTTGGTGGAGGCGATCCTCTACGCCGTCGGGCCCGAGGTCGTGATCTTCGAGGCGCCGCAGCGCAACCAGCAGACCTGGCTGCTCCAGCACGCCGGCCCGAACGTCAACCTCGGCAACATCAAGGTCGAGGACGTGATCGCGCTCGAGACGCTGCGGCGCGGCCTGCGGTTCGAGACGCTCGACCTGCTGCCGAGCGCCGTCAGGCCGTAGCGACCTCGTCGCCGACCCGGATCTGCCCGGGCCTGATCACGTCGCACCAGACGCCGAACGTGACGTCGCGCTTGCCGCGCAGGTCGGCGAGCGCCTTCAGCGTCGGGGCGTCGCGACGCCCGCTGTCGGGGTCGCGCGTCGTAACGGCGCAGCGCGGAACGGGTTGGATCACGCGCAGGACGGCCTCGCCGGCGCTGAGCTGCCGCCCGCCCCAGCCGTGCTCCTCCCAGGCCTCGACGCCGTCGATCGTGATCGTCATGCGGAAGCGGCGCGGGTCGGGGATCTTGAGCGCTTCGAGGGAGGCCTCGGACATCAGCGTCACGGGAGCGTCGTCGGCGCCGCGCTCGCTGCTGTCCTTCGCGAGCAGCCGCACGGGTCGCTTCAGGTGCTCCGACAGCGCGGCGGCGAGCTCGCCCTCGACGAGCCGGCCGGCGATGGGCCGGCCCTCGTAGTTGGCGGTGGCGGCGGGGCGGCCCGGCTCCGGGACGGCGGACACCTCGCGGCCGTCCGGGAAGCTGAGCGCGAGCCGTTCTCCGTCCCAGTTCGGGCGCACCTGCAGCAGCGCCGGCGTGCGCGTGGTCAGCAGCAGCCCGTCGTCCTCGTCGACCACCAGGAACGCGCGGTCACCCTTGACGCCCGCGGTTCCGAGCTCGAGCCGGTCGGCGGTCGCAAGGCGCATGCCCTTGACCGGGGCGAAGGCGAGCGCGGTGACGGCGGGCATTAGGTCAGGTTAGGACGAGGCGCGTAACGTTCGCGGCCCCATGCTCCGCATCGTCCACGGCAAGCGCATCCAGCTGCTCGACCCCGGCCGCGTCTAAGACCAGGCCGCACGCCACGCCTCGGTGGCGCTCGATCTCGGAACCGGCGACGGACGCTCGGTGCTGGCCGCTGCGGCGGCGCGGCCAGAGACGCTCGTGGTCGGGCTCGACGCGAGCGCCGACGCGATGGCCCGATCGTCGCGCCGGGCGCCGCCCAACGCTCTGTTCGTGGCGGCCGCCGCCGAGCGGCCGCCGCTGACCGGCATCGCCCAGGAGATCACGGTCAACTTCCCGTGGGCGTCGCTGCTGCGCGGCGTGCTCGGACAGGACCAGGCGGTGCTCGCGGGCATCGCCCGGCTCGCCGCGCCCGGCGCCTCGATCACCGCGCTCGTCTCGGTCGTGGCTCGCGACGGCGTTCCGCCCGTGCCGCCGGCGGATGCGCTGGCGGCCGCCTACGCCCGCCACGGCCTGCGCCTGGTCGAGTCGCGGCCGGCCACCGCCGCCGAGATCGCGAGCTCCGGCTCGTCGTGGGCGAAGCGCCTGCGCGCCGGTTCAGCGCGGCCGGTGACGCTCGTGAAGTGTGTGGCGAGCCGTACCTGACCCCACCTGTCATTCGCCTCCTCCTCACCGCGGCCGGTGAGGAGCACGAGGCGGCGCCCGGCTGCGAGCTGGGCGAACGCGCCGACGGTCTCGGCGGCGCCGGGAATCGCGAGGTCGGGGTGGTAGGAGATGTAGACGGCGCCGACGCCGTCGAGCACGGGTGCCCACGTCGAGCGGTCGTTCCAGTCGAAGGGCGGCTCGGCCGAGCGGGAGCCGGGGCGGGTGGGGACGCCGCGGGCGGCGAGACGGTCGACGACGCGGCGGCCGGTCTTGCCGGTGGCGCCGAGGACGAGGATGGGGAGCTGGCTCATGCCCACCATGGAACTCCGCCCGGGGCGAGACTTTCCATGGCTGAAGCTCACGACTTCATGTGCAATCGTCTACGGCATGGATTCGATCGCCGGGCTGCTCGACGGACCGCGTGCACGCGACGCCTTCCTCCTACGCTCGAGCATGGACCCGCCGTGGTCGCTGCGGATCCAGGACGAGGCGCCGCTCACGCTGGTCGCGGTCGTCCGCGGCGAGGCCTACATCACGCCGGACGGCGGCGAGCCCGTGCGGGTGGGCGACGGCGACGTCGCGATCGCGCGCGGGCCGGAGCCCTACACCGTCGCCGACGAGCCGGCGCGGCCGCCGCAGGTCGTCATCCATCCCGGCCAGCGCTGCACGACGCCGGGGGGCGACGAGCTGACGCTGATGAAGGAGATGGGCGTGCGCACGTGGGGCAACAGCCCGGACGGCGCGACGCTGATGCTCACGGGCACCTACCAGATGCGCAGCGAGACGAGCCGCCGGCTGCTCGACGCGCTGCCGTCGCTGCTCGTGCTGCCGGGCGACGCCTGGAACAGCCCGCTCGTCGCCTACCTCGCCGAGGAGGTCGTGAAGGACGAGCCCGGGCAGGAGGCGGTCCTCGACCGGCTGCTCGACCTGGTCCTGATCGCCGTGCTGCGGGCGTGGTTCTCGCGGCCGGACGCGGAGGCGCCGGGGTGGTACCGCGCGCACGCCGACCCGGTGGTCGGGCCGGCCCTGCGGCTGCTGCACAACAGCCCTGCCCAGCCGTGGACGGTGGCGAGCCTGGCCGCGACGATCGGCGTCTCGCGGGCGGCGTTGGCGCGGCGCTTCAACGCGCTCGTCGGCGAGCCGCCGATGGCCTTCCTCACCGCCTGGCGCCTCACGCTCGCCGCCGACCTGCTGCGCGAGCCGGGCGCCACGGTCGGCTCGGTCGCCCCGCAGGTGGGCTACGGCAGCGCGTTCGCGCTGAGCACGGCGTTCAAGCGCGTGCGCGGCATCAGCCCGCAGGAGCACCGCGCGCGGGCCTAGGAGCGGGCTACGCGCGCGCGAGGGCGATGAGGCGGCTCTCGGCGTCTTCGAGCGCGCCGCGCTCGCGCTCGACCCACGCGTGCGCGCGCGTGACCTCGTCGCGGCAGCCGGCGATCATCGCGTCCATCGGCTCGGGGGCGGCGCCGCCGGGCACCGTGCGGGTGGCGATGGCGGCGGCGGGGTCTCGTGCGTCGGGCACTTCGCGGGCCGCCGCTTCGAGGTCGTTCGCCACGTCGCGGTACGCCGAGCGGTAGTCGACGCCGGTGGCCAGGCTGGTCGCCTCGGCCACGTCGGTCGCCATCGCGGCGCTCTCCCGCAGCACGCGCTCGGCGCGCTCGGCGTCGACCGTCACGCTCTCGGCGACGGCGGCGGCCAGCCGCAGGAGCCGCGCGGCGAGCTCGACCGCCCCGGCGACCTCGCCGTAGGCGTAGAGCAGGTTGTCGGTCCGCCCCGACGGAGTGCGCTGGGTGGCGAGCACGCCGGTGGCGCGGCCGATCAGCGTCCCGGCGCCGCCGCGCAGCACCACGAGCGCGTACGGGTTGCGCTTCTGCGGCATCAGCGCGCTGGCGCGGCACAGCTCGTCGCCGATCGCGAGCAGGCCGAACTCCTCGCTGGCGTAGACCTCGACGTCCTCGGCGAAGCGGCTCGCGCCGGTGGCGGCGATGGCGGCGTGCGACGTCAGGTCGGCGAGCCCGTCGGTCTGCCAGTTCGCGTCGCGCGTGTGCTCGATCGGGCGGCTGAAGCCGAGCAGCTCGGCCAGCCGCTCGCGGTCGAGCGGGAAGCGCGAGCCGTTCACCCCGCCGGTGCCCGCGGGGCTCTGGTTGATCCACTCGAAGTCGCCGCGCAGGCGCTCGACGTCGCGCAACGCCGGGTAGGCGAACGACAGCGCCCAGTGGCCGGCGGTGGTCGGCTGGGCGGCCTGGAGGTACGTGTAGTCCGGCATCAGCGCGTCGCGCTCGCGGGCGGCGAGCTCGGCCAGCGCTGCGGCGTACCGGGAGATCGCCGCGACGAGGTCGAGCACGCGGTTGCGGAGGCGCGATCCGGAAGGCGATGCGGCCGGCCTCGCGCCGCGGCCGGCCGGCGTTGAGCCAGCCCGCGGCGGCGCCGATCCGCCGCTCGAGCTCGCGCTCGCGCACGTTGGCGAGGTCGCCGTAGCGGGAGTCGATCTCGATCTCGTCGTCGAGCAGGTCGAGCAGCGCGCCGAGCAGCGCGCGGCGGTCGCCGGCCGGGATCGCGTCGAGCGCGATCACGTGCGCGAGGTCGGCGAGCCCGAGCCCGCGCGCCAGCAGCGGCGCGTCGGCGAGCTCGAGCTCGTACCCGGCCTCGACGAGCTCGGGAGCCGGCCCGCGCTGGATGGGCCCGCCGGCGCCGAGATAGCCGGGCGGAGGCTCGCTCACGGCTTCAGCACCCTGTCCACGAGCGCATCGATGGCGCCCAGCGCCTTCTCCGGCCGCAGCAGCTCGCCGAGCCGCTCGGGAGGCAAGTGCCGCGCGATCTCGGGATCGCCCGCGAGCACCTCATAAAGGGACAGTCCCTCAACATTGAGGGACAGGCCCTCAACATTGAGGGACAGGCCCTTTATGTTGGCTCGCGCGGTCGCGGCGTGGATGAGCTCGTGGGCGCGCCGGGGACCGATCTCGGCTCCCAGGGCGAGCATGACCGGCTCGGCGAGCACGTAGCCGCGCTGGGCCTCGACGTTCTCGCGCATCCGCCGCTCGTCGACCTGCAGGCCGGCGGCCAGCTCGGCGCCGAGCTCGAGCGCCACCGCGGCGGCGCCGCACGCCTGCGGCAGGAAGGCCCACTCGGTCTTCCACGCGGCGCCGTCGCGCTCGTGCTCGCCGACCATGCCCTCGACCGCGAGCCCGGCGGCCGCGCGCACGATCCGCGATAGCGTCCCGAGGTGCTCGGAGCGCTCCGGGTTGCGCTTCTGCGGCATCGTGATGCTGCCGACGACGCCCTCGGCCGGCGCCTCGCTCAGCTCGCCGATCTCGGGCCGCTGCAGGTTGTAGACCTCGTTGCCGATCTTCGCCAGCGTCGCGGTGACCATCGCCAGCAGGCCGACGAGCTCGGCCACCCGGTCGCGCGCGGAGGTCCACGAGATGTCCGGCACGCCGAGGCCGAGCGCTGCGAGGACCCGGCGCTGGAGCTCGGGGCCGTCCGCGCCCCATGCCGAGAGCGTCCCCACC
This sequence comes from uncultured Solirubrobacteraceae bacterium, assembly GCA_963844405.1. Lineage (GTDB taxonomy): Bacteria > Actinomycetota > Thermoleophilia > Solirubrobacterales > Solirubrobacteraceae > DASSUW01. The sequence goes on from CAWJNZ010000004.1 coordinate 976,816, forward strand.
GCGCCGGCGAGCTGGCCGACGGCGAGGCGGGGGCGCGCCTCGCGTATGCGCTCGAGGTGGCGGCGGATCTCCGCGATCCACACCGACGCCTTGAATCCGAAGGTGATCGGGAGCCCGGGCTGCCCGTGCGTCCGGCCCAGCATGAGGGCGTCGCGGTGCCGGCGGGCCAGCGCCACGAGCGAGGTCTGGGTCTCCAGGAGGTCCCGTTCGCAGATCTCCAGCATGCGCCGCATGGCGACGCCGGTCCAGGTGTCCGCGACGTCCTGCACCGTCGCGCCGAAGGAGACCCACTCGCGGCCGGCGTCGAGGTCGCGCTGGAGCACGCGGATGAGCCCGAGCGTCGAGTGGCCGGTGCGCCGCGTCTCCTCCGCCACCGCCTCCAGGTCGACCGGGTCGCGCGTGCGGCCGACGATGTCGATCGCGGCCTCGCGCGGGATCAGCCCGAGCTCGCCCTGCGCCGCCGCCAGCGCGCCGTAGATCGACAGCCAGATCCGCGTGCGTCCCTCGTCGCCGAACAGCTCGTCCGTCTCCGCCGTCGTCCACAGGTGGTCGAAGATCACGCGCAAAGCTCCCGCAGCGCCTCGCGGACCTCTTCGAGCGCCGCGCCCCACGGCACCACCATCGCGTCGCCCTCGCGCCGGATGCCGCGCTCGTAGAGGCAGCACTTCATGAGCGTCGGGCCGTCGGGCGAGGCGACGACGCGCGGGCAGAAGTCGACCCGCTCGCGCGGCTCGGCGCCGTAGAGCGCGACGTGGATCTGGCGCGAGCGCTCGCACCCGACGAGCGTCCAGTCCCCCAGCTCGGACGGGCCGGCGTCGAGGAACTCGCCCTCGAGGCCGGAGCACCGGCAGGGGTACATGTCGCCCGCGAGGTCGCGGAGGTCGATCGCCTCGAGCTCGAGCTCGACCGGCGGCAGGTCCTCGTCGTAGTCGAGCACGGCGCGCGCCATCTCGAGCAGCTTCGGCGGCTCCGGGGGGACGACCTCGAGCACGCGCACGCGCACCGGCGCCGGCTCGACGATGAAGTTCACGTGCTCGAAGCGGCCCTGGACGACGGTCACCCGCGCGCCGGCGACGCGCGCCATCTGCGTCGCGTTGCCGGTGTCGACCGACGGGTCGGCGACGAACGCCGTCTCGTCGGGCCGCGCGACGAGGCGGAGGTCGCTGACGGTGGCGAGGATGTCGTCGCCGACCGGATGCTCGACCTGGACGACGGCGTGCTCGCCGTCGCAGGCGGCGATCACGAACTCGGTGCGGCGGTAGACGCGCCGGCCGATCAGCCACTCGCGCAGCGCGCCCTCGTCGAGGCCTGGCGCGTCCTGGACGCTGACGCCCCGGTACGGCCGCGCGATGAAGTTGGGCCCGACCTCGATCACGCGTCGGATTCTCCCGCCGGCGTCTCGTGGGGCGCAGCGACGGCCGTCGGGCCGAGCGCCTCGTCGAGCGCGATCACCGCGTCGCGGAACGGCTCGACGGGCTGGTGGGCGACGCCGGCGCCGATCTGGCCGGTGCCGGCCGAGGCGTGCAGCACGCCGGTGGTGATCTGCGGCGTGATGCCGAGCTCGGCGACCAGCCGCGCGTCGATCCCCACGCCGGTGCCCGCGTAATCGCGCGCGGTGATCGTGAAGCGCCGCGAGCGAGCCACGCAGATCTGCGCCATCAGCTCGGTGCGCGCCGCCGCGGCGGCCGCGTCGCCGCCGAAGAACGCGGCCACCGCGGGAGCGGCGGCCAGCGCCATCCCGCCGAGGCCGGTGCACTCGATCACCGCCGAGTCGCCGATGTCGAGCGCCGCGTCGTCCGGCGTCGAAGCCCTCGCGCAGGAGCGTGTCCTGCACCGGCGCGGCCGGAGCGGTGAACCAGCGGCCGGGCAGGCCCGCGAGCTGCACGCCCACGTCGGTCCCGTTGCGCGCCATCACGGAGACGACCGACGAGCCCTCGACCGGCCCGCACGCCAGCCACGCGCACTTGCACGCGGCCATCGTGAGGTTGAGGAAGAAGTGGTGGTTGCCGCGTGACCACGCGCGCGGACGGCTCGCCGCCGACCGCCGCGAAGGCCGGCGCCAGGTCGCGGATCAGCAGGTTGCCGCTGGCCTGCGAGCGCATGTGCAGCTCGTCGCCCATGTTCAGGCCCTGGGCGGCGAGCGCGAAGACGTCGACCGGGCCGCGGTGCTCGAGCAGGCGCGCCAGGGTCGGGCCCAGCTCGTCGCGGTAGAAGCGCAGCCGCTCGACCGCCTCGTCGTCGCCGACGCCGAACCACAGCGTGCGCCCCGGGCCCTCGTTGAGCGTCGAGAACGCCCGCGCCTCCCCCGCCGCCACGACCCAGACCGGCATCGACGGCGAGCAGACGCCGGTCATCGGCCCGACGTGGTCGTGCTCGTTGCCGGGCGCCAGCGCGATCTCGCCCACGTCCAGCCGGCGGGCGGCGTCCTCGCGGTCGGCTGCCCAGCCCTCGAACACCGCGGCGGCGGTCAGCGCACGGCGCTGGGGGTCGCAGACCCGCTCCCACGCGATCGGGGGCCCGGAGTGCAGCAGCAGCCCGTCGCGCATGCCCGGGACGACCTCGCGGGCCGGTGCGACGGTGACCGCGCACGGCGCCGCCTGCTCGACGCGCTCGACCACCTCGGCGTTGGCCGCGCTCACGCGGTCGCCCCACAGCCGCGTCAGCACCGCGACGAGGTCGGCCGGCGGCGGCCGCCAGTCGATCTCGACGACGGGAGCGCCCTGCGCGCGCAGCGCGTCGGCGAACGTCGACAGCCCGAGGTTGACCGCCTGAACGCTGAGCGGCAACGTCATGGTTCAATGCCGCCGATGTCGGACCTCAAGGCGCTGGTGGAGGCCGTCCGCTCGGCGCCCGGCCTGCTCGGCAAGCGCGACGTGCGGATCGTCGAGCGGTTCGGCATCGACGGCGACGACGCCGCGCTGATCCCGCACGGCGACGGCTTCCTCGTCGTCTGCGGCGAGGCGATCTCGCCGCCGTTCCTGGCCGCCGACCCGTTCGGCGCCGGCACCGCCGCCGTGGTCACCAACGTCTCCGACGTGCGGGCCATGGGCGGGCGGCCGCTGGCCATCGTCGACATGCTGGTCAGCCCCGACCGCGAGCACGCCGACACCGTGCTCGACGGCATCGCCTGGGCGAGCGAGCGGCTCGGCGTGCCGGTCGTCGGCGGCCACGTGACGATCGGCCACGATCCCGCCCTCTCGGCCTCGTGCACCGGCGTCGCGAGAGCACCCCTGCGCGGCTCGGCCGCCCAGCCGGGAGACACGCTGCTCGCCGCCTTCGCGATCGACGGCCGGTACATGAGCGCCACCCGACCGTTCTTCACCGCCCTCCACGATCGCACGCCGGAGCAACTGCGCGACGACGGCGAGGCGCTGGTGGAGGTCGCGGAGGCGGGGCTCTGCCACGCGGCGCGCGACGTCTCGATGCCGGGCGTCGCCGGCTCGCTGCTGCAGATGCTCGAGGGCGCCGGCTGCGGCGCGGTGCTCGACCTCGACCGTCTCCCCCGGCCCGACGGCGCGCCGCTCGAGCGCTGGCTGCTGACCTTCCCCAGCTTCGGCTTCCTGCTCGCGGCCAGGCCCGAGAACGCGGAGGCGGTGGCATGGGCCTTCACCCGCCGCGGGCTGGCCTGCGCGCCGTGCGGCGAGTTCGACCGCACGCGGGTGCTGCGGCTGCGGCGGCGCGGCGCCGAGGCGCCCGCGTGGGACCTCGCGCGCACCCCGCTCACGGGGCTAGGGGGATCGCCATCGGCTGGTGCGTGACGCCGTGGTACGGGCCGGGCGGCCCGTCGGCGAGCCAGCCGAGGTGCTCGAAGAAGCGCACGTTCGGGAGCTGGATGCGCGCGACCATCGTGTGCCCGCCGCGCTCGCCCGCCGTCGCGACCGCGAAGCGCACGAGCAGCGCGCCGAGGTGACGGACGCGCGCCTGCGGCAGCACCGCCAGGCGATCGCCCTGCCAGTAACCGGCCGCGAGGGGGTACAGGCGCACGGCGCCGACGATCGCGCCGTGGCCGGGGGCCACGAGGGCGTTGTGGTCGTGGCCGGGGGCCACGAGGGCGTTGTGGCCGTGGCCGGGGGCCACGAGGGCGTTGTGGTCGTGGCCGGGGGCCACGAGGGCGTTGTGGTCGTGGTCGACGCCCACCACGTGCAAGGTGTCGTGCGCGAGGTCGCGCTCGTCGCGGTCGTTGGCGACGAACAGCCGCTGGTCGACCACGAAGACCTGGTGGCGGACCGCGTGGTGGGCGGCCAATTCCTCGGCCGACTCGACGAGCCGGCACGTCAGGGCGCTAGCGAGTGCCGGCGAGGACACCGTCCCGCTCCCGCGCCGCCACGCGCTCCCAGGCCGACAGCCCCGAGCAGGCCTGGCAGCGCGCGCAGCCGGCCTTGGCCTCGAGGTGGTTCAGGCCGGCGTCGGCGATCATGGCCGACACCTCGGCGTAGATGCGGCCGACGTAGTCCGGATCCGGCGCCGGCGAGTCGGCCATCAGCGTGCCCGGCACCGGCCGCAGGGGGACGACGAACGGGTAGACGCCCATCTCCACCGCCCGCCGGCAGCCCTCGACGATCAGCTCCGGCCTCTCCCCCATCCCCAGCAGCACGTAGGTCGTCACGGCGCCGCGCCCGAACACCTCGACGGCGCGCTCCCAGCACGCGAAGTAGCCCTCGATGCCGCACTGCGCCTTGCCCGGCGCCACCCGCCCCAAGACCTCGGGGTCGAACGTCTCGGAGTGGATGCCGACCGCGTCGACCCCCGCCCGCCGCACCTCGTCCAGCACCCGCAGGTCGTCCGGCGGCTCGAACTGGACCTGGATCGGGAGCCCGGAAGCCTCCTTGATGGCGTGCGCGCAGCGGCTGATGTAGATCGCGCCCCGATCGCGGCGGTTCAGCGACCCGGTGGTCAACGTGACGTCCACCGCATGGTCGTGATCGCGCGCCGCCGTGCACACCTCGGCGAGCTGGGCCGGCGTCTTGACCGGGATCGTCTGCTCGCCGCGCGTGAGCTCGATCCCGCAGAACCCGCACTGCTCGCGCGTGCCCCAGTAGATGCACTTCTGCACGACGGTGGAGGCGATCGAGTCCAGGTGCAGGAGGGCGATCTTCCAGTACGGGATCCCGTCCGCCGTCTCCATGTCGTAGATCTTCGGCCGCCGCGGGACGGTGACCGGGCCGATCACCTCGTCGCCCCGAAACAGCGTCGCCTTGCGGCCGGAACGCCGCAGCACGTACGGCGAGGCCGCGACGAAGCCCGCGTGCGCCGGCACCGTCAGCGGCAGCCCGCGCACCCACAGGAACAGCGCGTCCGACGGGCCGGCGCCGCCGCGCCGGCCCGGCAGCGCATCGCCGTCCTCCTCCTCGACCCTCACCCCAAGCGATTGCAGCTCGACGAGCAGCCGCCGGTCATCCAGCTGCTCAAGCATGCGTTCCGAACGCCTCCTCGTAGTTGCGCCAGAACACCCGGTCCTTGAGCTCCTGCGAGATGCCGCGGATGCCGTTGAGCTTCCAGTACTCGCTGTCGAAGTCCGACCACGGCTCGTCGGAGCCGAAGAACACGCGGTCGCCGCCGACGCCCTCCTTCTCGATCTCGGTCAGCAGCCAGCGCGCGCCGAACCCGATCGCCCACGAGGTGTCGGTGTAGACCTTGTAGCCGTCGCGCACCCACTGCAGGAACTTCGGGACGAGCTTGATGTGGCCGCTCACCCCGCCGCCGAAGTGGACGAGGTAGATCTTGCAGCGCTTGCCGTACTTCTCCACCAGCGGGATGAAGTTGTTGATGTCCGAGCTCCCGCCCGGCGACGTGTGGAAGTGGAACATCAGGTCGTGCTTCTCGCAGACGTCGAAGCACTCGTCGGCGAGCGCGAGCGTCTCCTCGTCCCACGTGCCCGGGTCGGGGTTGCCGCCGAGCAGGAACGTCGTCTTCAACGCCACCACGCGCGTCTCGCTCGCCAGCTTCAACGCCTTGCGGGTGAGCTCGGCGTTGCGCGGCAGGAACGAGACCCAGATCGCCGCCAGGATGCGGTCGTTCGACGTCACGGCGTCCATCACCACGTCGTTGAGGTCGAACGAGATCTCATGCACCGGCACGCCGTAGTTCGACATCGTGAGCGCCCGCTCGATCTTGAACTCGTCCATGTGGCGCTTGATGAACTGCTGGGTGTCCTTGTAGTCGTAGACCGTCGGCTTCACCGGGTGCTCGAGGTCGTAGTACTTCCAGGGCGGGATCTCGCCGATGTGGCAGTGGGCGTCGATGATCTTCTGGGGGTGCGTGGCCATGGTCAGCCCCTCCCGAATCGGCTGCGCGCCTGCTCGATGCGCGCCTCCCATTCCTCGCGGGTGTCGTAGCTCTGCGCCGGCATCACCGGCGGCTTGTCCAGGATCCAGGCGCCGTCGGCGGGGTCCAGCTGGACGACCTCGAGCGAGAACCTCGGGCGCGAGGCGTCGAGCGGCAGCTCCGACGACGCGTGCAGCGCGCGGCCGCTGGCGACGTGCATCTCCAGTCGATGCGAGCCGAGCGGCGTGACGTCCTCGAACAGGACGACCCACTCGGCGCCCTCGACCTTCGCGCGCTCGAGCCGCTCGCGCGCGAGCACCTTGCCCTGCTCGCGCGTGATCTCGCGGTGGCGGTGGCAGAACGCGGCGTCGCGGACCGCCTCGTGGTCCATCAGCCCGAGCATCGACGGCTGCGACCGCGAGACGGCCTCCTGGACGAGCTCCCGCCGCTCGTTCCAGGCCACGACGAGCTCCTCCTCCGTGCGCACGTCCTCCAGCAGCTCGGCGATCCCGCGCACGAGGCCGATGTACTGCTGGTAGAGGTCGGCGTTGAGCATGACCGACGGGTAGATGCGCGACTCGGCGCGCCGCCACGCCGCGATCGCGGCCTCGCGGTCCAGCACCAACATCCCGCTCAGACGGTCCAGGTGTTCAGCTGGAAGGCCTTCTCGCGCCAGGCCGTGAGCGCCGAGTCGAGCACGTCGAGCGGGTGGAACGGCTTTACGCCCTCCATCAGCAGGTTCTCGGGGAAGCCGTAGAGCGCGCCCGAGGCGAAGCGGCACGCGAACACGTGGCCGCCCTCGCCGATGAACGTCTCGAGCTGCTTGTTGATCGCCATGTGGCCGGGGAACGCCTCGTCGCCGACGTTCGGGAAGCCCCGCGAGCCGGAGGCCATGAGGACGCCGGGCCCGTAGAGGACCAAATGGGTCTTGAAGCCCTTGCGCAGCACCCTCGTGGTGGTGAGCAGGTTCACGAGACCGACCGACCCCTCGTAGGGGACGGTGTGCATGAACGTGTAGGCCGACTCGCCCGGCTCCGCCTGGACGTCCGGGAACACCTTCTCGGACGTGTCGAAGAGCTCGGTGCCCTTCTCCGGACGCTGGATCGTCTCGGACTTCGCCACGGCTCGACCTCTCTCTCCCTAGGTTAGCTCCGACGTATCGGATCGTGGACGCGACTCTAAGCCTCGACCCTGCAATCCGTCAAGCACGGCTTTACAGCGCGGTTCGGCCGCGTATACCATCGGAAACATGGACGCCCTTCCTCAGATCGAGCGCACCGTTTCGGAGATCGGAGCAAAGGTCGCGCGGGCGCGCAGCGAGCGCGGCTGGTCGCTCGCCCAGCTCGCCCAGCGCGCCGGGCTCTCGACGGCGGCGGTGCACAAGATCGAGAAGAGCGGCATGACGCCGACCATCGCGTCGCTGATGAAGGTGGCGGCGGCGCTCGGCAAGAGCGTGTCCTACTTCGTCGACGAGCCGGAGAACGTGGACGTGAACGTGATCCGCGGCGACGAGCGGGCGCGCGTCTACACGTCCAAGCAGGGCCTCGACCTGCGCAACCTCTCCGGCCGCTACGGCGGCTTCGCCATGGCCGGCGCCGAGGCGATCGTCGAACCGCTCGCCGACAGCGGCCCGGTCCCGATGAGCCACCCCGGCGAGGAGCTGGTCATCCTGCTCGAGGGCCGGATGGAGTTCGACGTCGACGACGAGTGCCACGAGGTCGAGGCCGGCGACTCGATCCACTTCCGCGCCGTCCGCCCGCACTCGTGGCGCAATCCGAGCGACGAGCCTGCCCGGGCGGTCTGGCTCGTGGTCCGAGCGTCGTAATGCGCATCGTCGTCGCCATCGGGGGCAACGCCCTGATCGCGGCGGGAGAGGACGGCGGCTGGGAGTCGCAGCTCGCGCACGCGCGCGTGGTGGCCGACGAGGTCGTGGCGCTGCGCGCGGCCGGGCACGCGCTGGTGCTCACGCACGGCAACGGCCCGCAGGTGGGCGCGCTGGCGCTGCAGGCGCCGGCGCTGCCGCTCGACGTGCTGACCGCGATGACCCAGGGGCAGATCGGCTACCTGCTGGAGACGGCCATCGGCGTGCGGGCGCCCACCGCCACGCTGCTCACCCGCGTGCTCGTCGATCCCGCCGACCCCGCGTTCGACGAGCCGACCAAGCCGGTCGGCCCGTTCTACGACGGCGCAACGGCGCGACGTCTGGCGGTGGAGCGCGGCTGGACGGTGGCCGACGACGCCGGCCGCGGCTGGCGGCGCGTGGTGGCGAGCCCGCGTCCGGTGGAGGTGCTCGGCGCGGAGAACGTGCAGACGCTGCTCGACGCCGGCGTGCTGGTGATCGCCGGCGGCGGGGGCGGCGTGCCCGTCGATGCGCGGCGGGCGGGCCTCCCGGGCGTCGTCGACAAGGACCGCTGCTCGGCCGAGCTCGCGCGGGCGATCGGCGCCGACCTGCTCGTGCTGCTGACCGGCGTGCCGCGCGTGGCGCTCGACTACGGCACGCGCTGGGAGCGCGAGCTCGAGCGGATCACCGTCTCGGACGCGGAGCGCGCGCTGGCCGAGGGCGAGTTCCCGGCGGGCAGCATGGGACCGAAGATCGAGTCCGCGCGACGGTTCGTCGCCGGCGGCGGCAGCGCGGTCATCACCACCCCGGGGCATCTCTGCGCGGCGGTCGCGGGCGAGGACGGCACGTGGGTGGTGCCGGACCGCGAGGCGGTCTCCGCGTGATCGTCCGGGTCGTCCCGAACCGCTACGTCGACAGCGTCCGCCTCATGAAGGTCGCGCAGACCGTGCGGGCGCGCGACGGCGTGGCCCGCTGCGACCTCTTCATGGGCACGCCCGCGAATCTCCAGCAGCTCGGCCTCAGCGTCGAGGCCACGCCGGCCGACGTCGTGATCGCGGTCGACGGCCCGGACGAGGCGCTCGACGCCGCCGAGCAGGAGCTGACGGCGACGGCGGAGGCGCGCGAGGTCGTCGAGGCCGCGCCGCGCTCGCTCGCCGCGGCCGCCGGCAACGTGGCGCTGATCTCCGTCCCCGGCGAGTACGCCGCGCTCGAGGCCCACCGCGCGCTCAGCCGCGACATGCACGTGTTCCTGTTCTCCGACCACGTGTCAGTCCAGGACGAGATCGCGCTCAAGCGCCGCGGCGCCGAGCGCGGCCGGCTCGTCATGGGGCCGGAGTGCGGGACGGCGATGCTCGGCGGGGTCGGCCTCGGCTTCGCCAACGTGGTGCGGCGCGGGCCGGTCGGCATCGTGGCGGCGGCGGGGACGGGCGCGCAGGAGGCCAGCGTGCTGGTCGACCGCGCGGGCTCCGGCGTGTCGCACATCATCGGCGTCGGCGGGCGCGACCTGTCGGCGGAGGTCGGCGGGCTGATGTTCCGCCAGGGCATGGAGCTGCTCGCGGCCGACGAGGAGACCGAGACGCTGCTGCTCGTGTCCAAGCCGCCCGATCCCGCGGCGGTGTCCGCGCTCGGCGACGTCGACACCCACGGCAAGCGGGTCGTCGCCGCCTTCGTCGGCTGGGACGGCGGCGAGGCGCCGTTCGACGTCCACCCCACGCTCGAGGCCGGCGCCTGTGCGGCGGGCGGCGCCGCGCCGTCCGAGGACGACGACCCCGGGCTGGGCCGCGGCGGCGAGCTGCTCGGGCTCTTCTCCGGCGGCTCGCTCGCCTACGAGGCGATGACCATCCTCGGCCCCGGCCACCGCATCCTCGACCTCGGCGACGAGGAGTACACGCAGGGGCGGCCGCACCCGATGGTCGACCTCGAGCTGCGGCGGCGGATGCTGCAGGAGGACGGCCCGAACGCAGGCTGCGTGCTGCTCGACGTCGTGCTCGGGCACGGCGCGCACGCCGATCCGGCGGGCGAGCTGGCCGAGACGCTGAGCTCGCTCTCGTGCCCCGTGATCGCGCACGTGTGCGGGACCAAGGACGACCCGCAGGACGCCGAGCGGCAGGAGGCGACCCTGCGCGCGGCGGGCGTGATCGTCGCGCCGACGAACGCGGCGGCCGCCCGCCTGGCGAAGGCCGTGGTGGCGTGAGGGTCGCGATGCTCACCTACTCGGTCAAGCCGCGCGGCGGCGTCGTGCACGCGCTCGAGGTCGCCGAGGCGCTCGCGCGGCGCGGTCACGAGGTCGAGGTGATGGCGCTCGCCCGCCGCGACGAGGAGCTCTTCCGGCCCGCCGCGGTGCCGCTGCGGCTCGTCCGCCACACGCCGCTCGACGCGCCGTTCGACGAGCGCATCCAGGCGATGATCGAGGCCTACGCCGAGGGCCTGGCCCCGGTCCTGCCGGGCTTCGACGTCGTCCACGCACAGGACTGCCTGTCCGCCAACGCCGCGCTCGCGCTGCGCGACGCCGGCGCGATCGACCACGTGCTCCGCACGGTCCACCATGTCGACGACTTCACGTCGCCCTCGCTGATCGCCTGCCAGGACCGCTCGATCGCCGAGCCCGACCGCGTGCTGGCCGTCTCGCCGCCGTGGGTCGAGCGGCTCGCCTGCGATTTCGGGATCGAGGCCGAGCTCGTGCGCAACGGCGTCGACGCGCGCCGCTACCGGCCGGCGCGCGACGAGGCCGAGCGCGCGCGCGACCGCGACGGGCTCGGGGCGCGCTTCGTCGTGCTGACGGTCGGCGGCATCGAGCCGCGCAAGGGCTCGCTGACCCTGCTCGACGGCTTCGCCGCGCTGCGCGACCTCGTCCCCGAGCGCGACCCGCTCCTGCTGATCGCCGGCGGCATGACGCTGTTCGACTACCGGCACGAGCGCGAGCGCTTCGACGCCCTCGCCGACGCGCTCGGCGTCGCGCCGCACGTGCGCGTGCTCGGGCCGCTGGAGCCGCGGGCCATGGAGCGGCTGTTCCGCGCCGCCGACGCCTTCGCCTTCCCGTCGGTCAAGGAGGGCTTCGGGCTCGTCGCGCTCGAGGCGCTGGCCGCCGAGCTGCCGGTCGTCGCCTCCGACCTCGACGTCTTCCGCGCCTTTCTCATCGACGAGGTCAGCGCGCTCCTCGTGCCGACCGGGGACGGCGCCGCGCTGGGCCGCGCGCTCGCCCGCCTGGCGCTCGACCCCGAGCTGGCGGACCGCCTGCGCGCCGGCGGTCGCGGCATCGTCCCGCGCCACACGTGGGACGCCGCCGCCGAGGCGCACGAGCGCGTGTACGAGGCCTTCCTGGGAGCGCGCGTTGGCTGACGCGCTCGAGGTCACCGCCACCTGGGAGGGCGGCTACGCCTGCTCGGTGGACGCGCGCGGCCACCGCATCCCCGTCGACGAGCCCGAGTACGCGGGCGGCGCCGACGGCGGCATGATGCCCACCGAGGTCTTCTGCGCGTCGCTGGCGAGCTGCTTCTGCATGGCGATCGCCCACGTCGCGCGGCGCGACGGCGAGCCGGAGCCGAAGGGACTGACTGTCGAAGTGCGGGCCGTGCGCGCGGGCCGCGAGCTGCGTTACGGCGAGCTCGTGGTCACCGCGCGCGCCTCGATCCCCGCCGACGACCTGGAGAACCTGGTCACGCGCGCGCGGCGCGTGTGCTGGGTGTCGAACACGCTGGCTTCGCCGCCGGCGGTCGAGTACCGATCCACGGAGGTCACATGAGCGAGCGTCTGATCGTGATCGGCGGGGGCGGCGCGGGCACCGCCGCCGCGACGATCGCCAAGCGGCTGAAGGGAGACCTGCACGTCACCCTCTTCACCGAGTTCCCCGACATCGCCTACTCGCCGTGCGGGATCCCGTTCGTGCACGGCCGCGAGATCAAAGACTTCGACAGCCTGTTCCTCTCGACGGTCGAGCGCTACGTCGAGGACGGGCTCGACATGCGGATGGAGACGACGGTCACCGACGTCGACCTCGACCGCGGGACGATCACCGCGAAGAACACGCACGAGGGCTTCGACAAGCTCGTGATCGGGACCGGCTTCGTGTGGGAGAAGCCCGACGTGCCGGGCTCCAACCTCGAGGGCCTGCACTACGTCAAGGACATCCGCGCCGCGATGCTCTTCGACGAGGAGCTCGACGGCATGAAGCGGGTGGTGGTGCTCGGGGCGACGCCCTTGGGCGTGGAGATGGCGGGCAACCTCGGCCACCGCGGGCTGCAGGTGGACTTCGTCGACGAGGGCCCGTGGGTGCTCTCCGAGGTCCTCGACCCGGACGTCGCCGAGCCGGTCCACGAGTCGCTCGAGAAGCGCGGCGTGACGTTGCGGCTCGGCACGAAGGTCGAGGGGTTCGTCGACCGCGGCGGGCGCGCGGGCGCGGTGGCCACGTCGGGCGGCGAGCTCGAGTGCGACGCCGTGATCGTCTGCCTCCACAAGCAGCCCAACAGCGCGCTCGCCGAGGCGGCGGGGATCAAGACCGGCACCACCGGCGGCATCATCGTCGACGAGCGGATGCGCACCTCGGCCGACCGCGTGTGGGCGGCCGGCGACGTGATCGAGGTCCCGCACGGGCTGTCGATGATCCCGATCCGCGGGCTGACCGGCTCGCACGCGTACGCGCAGGGCCGCACGGCCGCCTTCAACGCGGCCGGCCACGATCTCGTCTACGACCCGGTGTGGGTGCCGTGGGGCATGGTGGCGGGCGACTACACGATCGGCGGCTTCTCGATCGGCGAGACGCTGGCCACCGCGATGGGCGTGCCGTACGTGGTGGCCAAGGGCGTCGGCGTCTCGCGCGCCCGCTACTACCCGGGTGCCACCCGGACGCACGTGAAGCTGCTCGCCGAGCCCGACACGCACAAGCTGATCGGCGGGCAGATCCACGGCGGCGAAGGCGTCAAGGAGCGCGCGGACTTCCTCGCCTTCGCGGCCAAGCGCGGCGCCACGCTGGAGGACATCGCGTGGATGGAGAACATCTACTCGCCGCCGATCGGCGCGCTGTTCGAGCCGATGGCGATCGCCGCCCAGAGCGGCCTCGCCGCGCTGCGGTCATGAGACGCCGGCTGCGCGAGCGGTCGGAGCACTTCCTCCTGCAGGCCGCCATCCGCCAGCACGGCTCCGGCGTGCCGGGGACGGTCGCGCCGTATCGCGAGCGCGGCGGGCTGCTGTGGCGCTTCCTCTTCGTGCCGGTCTACCGGCGCGTCCCATGGGCGGTAAAGGCGCGGGCGATGCGCGCGCTGCGCATGACGGCGTCGGGCTTCACGCCGCCGCCGCGCACGCCCGGCGAGCCCTGGCGGCCGCCGAAGCGCTAGCCGAGCTTGAACGGGTCGCGGGCCGCGCCCCCGAGCTCGACCCAGACGGTCTTGACCTCGGTGTACTCGTCCAACGCCACCAGGCCGTTCTCGCGCCCCATCCCGCTGGCTCCGAACCCGCCGAACGGCGCCATCGGGGCCACGGCGCGGTACGCGTTGATCCAGACCGTGCCGGCCCTCAAAGAACGCGCCATCCGGTGCGCCCGCTGCACGTCGCGCGTCCACACCCCGGCGGCGAGCCCGAACGCCGTGTCGTTCGCGCGCGCCACGGCGTCCGCCTCGTCGGAGAACGGCATGACCGCCAACACCGGCCCGAACACCTCCTCGCGCGCCAGCCGCATCGACGGCTCGACGGCGCCGAAGATCGTCGGCTCGACGAAGTAGCCGTCGCGGAGCTCGGCCGCGCCCGGCCGCGAGCCGCCGGCGATCAGATCGGCGCCGTCGTCGCGCGCGAACGCGATGCAGCGCTCGACGTGGTCGCGGTGCTCGGCGAAGGCGAGCGGGCCCATCTCGGTGTCGGCCTCGAGCGGATCGCCGAGCCGGATCGCCGCGGCCCGCTCGCGCAGGCGCGCCACGAACTCGTCGTGCACGGCCGCCTCGACCAGCAGCCGCGAGCCGGCCATGCAGGTCTGGCCGGTGGCCGCGAAGACGCCGGCCACCACCCCGCCCGCCGCCGCCTCGAGATCGGCGTCGGCGAACACGACGTGCGGCGACTTGCCGCCGAGCTCCAAGGAGACGCGCGCCAGATGCGACGCGGCGCCCTTCATCACCTCGATGCCGGTGGCCGTCGCCCCCGTGAACGCCACCTTGTCGACCCCCGGGTGCGCGACCAGCGGCGCGCCGGCGTCCTCGCCGTAACCCGTCACCACGTTGAACACACCCGGCGGGAAGCCGGCCTGCTCCACGAGCTCGGCGAACTCGAGCGTCGAGGCCGACGCCTGCTCGGCCGGCTTGACGACCAGGCAGCAGCCGGCCGCCAGCGCGGGTGCCGCCTTCCAGCTCATCAGCAGCACCGGCGAGTTCCAGGGCGTGATCGCCGCCACCACGCCGACGGGCTCGCGCAGCGTGTAGATGAGGAAGTCCGGCCGGTCGGACGGGATCGTCTCGCCGCCGATCTTGTCGGCCGCGCCCGCGAAGAACAGGTAGTGCTCGGCCAGCCCCCGCATCTGCCCTTCCATCTCGCGGATGAGCTTGCCGTTGTCGGTGCTCTCCACCACCGCGATCCGCGAAGCCTCGGACGCGATCAGGTCGGCCAGCCGGCGCATCAGCCGCGCCCGCTCGGTGCCGGTCGTCCGGCCCCAGGAGGCGAACGCGCGCCGGGCGGCGCGCACCGCCGCATCGACGTCCTCGGCCCCCGCGCGCGGGCACGGTCGCCCACGCGCGCCCCGTGAACGGATCGACGCTCTCGAACGTCTCGCCCGAGCGGGCGAGCACCCACTCCCCGCCGATCAGCATCCGGTAGTCGCGGGACGGAGCGGCGGCACGCGGCCGCTCGGCTGCCGGAGCCGTCGTCATCGCGCGCAGGCTCACGGCCGGTCGCGAAGCCGTCAACAAGGTCCACGATTCCTGGAATCCACGGTACGGTGTGAAGTCAACGACCGAGGGACCCCGATGCACTCCAACTCGTGGCTGGCCATCGACGTCGGTACGGCGCCGATGGTGCGAGCGCAGGAGCTGCGATTCGCCTGGGAGCAGTTCATCGAGGGCGACGGACGACGAGGATCCGGAGGTCGTCCGCGAGGCGATCGCCGACTCGTGGCGGCGCTCGTCCGCGGCCGGCGTCGCGCCGACGGGCAACCGCTTCGCGCCCGTGGTGGCCGGCGAGGAGGAGACCAGCGACCTGTGGGAGAGCCACCCACTGGGGCGCGCCTACCCGCTGATCCGCAACTGCCTGGCCGCCACCGCCGAGGAGGGCGGCTACCTGATCGTGGTGAGCGACGCCGAGGGCGTCCTGCTCAGCATCGAGGGCAGCGCGACGATCCGCATGCGCGCCGCCGAGGTCATGAACTTCGCCGAGGGCACGCTGTGGAGCGAGCCCGGCGCCGGCACCAACGCGATCGGCACCGCGCTGGCCGTCGACCACGCCGTCCAGGTCTTCGGGCCCGAGCACTTCCACGAGCCCGTCCAGCGCTGGGTCTGCTCGGCCGCGCCGATCCACGACCCCGACACCGGGCGCGCTGCTCGGCATCATCGACCTGACCGGCGACTTCTCGACCGTGCACCCCGCGAGCCTGGCGGTCGCGACCGCGACGGCCACGGCCGTCGAGGGCTCGCTGCTGCTCGAGATCCAGGAGCGCGACACGCGCCTGCGTGCCCGCTACGGCGACGTGGTCGCCCGCGCGCCGGCCACCACCGCGCTCGTGGCCCCCTCCGGGCGGCCGATCACGCGCCTGCCCGCGACCTGGGGCGCCAAGGACCGCCTCACGATCCCGCCCGGCGGCGGGGAACTGGTCCTGCCCAGCGGCGCCCACGCGGTCGCCGAGCCGGTGAGCGCGGCGCTCAACGCCTTCGTCGTCCAGACCGTCGACCGCCGGCCGCGCGCCAAGGCCCGGCCGCTGCTCAAGCTCAGCCTGCTCGGCCGCGACCGGGCGACCGTCACCATGGACGGGCGCCACGAGGAGCTGCGCCCGCGCCTGGCCGAGATCCTCGTGCTGCTGTGCGCGCATCCCAGCGGGATGAGCGCCGAGGCGCTGACCGCCGGCCTCTACGGCGACGATGGCCACCCGTCCTCCGTGCGCGTCGAGGTGTCGCGGCTGCGCAAGCTGCTCGGGCCGGTGATCGACGCCGAGCGCTACCGCCTCACCTGCGACGTCGAGAGCGACGCGCGGCGGATCGAGGGCCTGCTGGCGGCGGGCGACGTCGTCGAGGCCGCCGAGGAGTACCCCGGCCCGCTCCTCCCCGGCTCCGAGGCCCCCGGCGTGGTGCGCGAGCGCGACCACCTCGACGGCTGGCTGCGCCAGGCGGTCATGACCTCCGACGAGCCCGACGCCCTCTGGGCGTGGGTCCAGTGCACGAGCGGCGAGGACGATCTCAGCGCGTGGAAGCGCCTGCTCTCGCAGCTCTCCTTCCGAGACCCGCGGCGCAGCCTGGCCGCCGCGCGCGTGACCGAGCTGCGTGCAGCGCTGATGTAACGGGCCGGTGGTCCACTTGGCTCGATGGAGGAGAGCCACCATCGCGGTCTGAGCACCGCCCGTGCGGTGCTCCAGGTGGAATGGCTGCTCGCGCGCGAGCCCGAGGGCGTGCGCGCGGACCAGGTGGCGCAAGCGCTCGGGAAGAGCAGCTCGACGGCCTACAACCTGCTCGCCAGCCTCGTCGAGGAGGGCGTCGCCGTCCACCGGCCCGGCAGCGTCTACGCGCTCGCCCCGGAGTTCCGCCGCCAGGTGGCGGCACGCCCCGAGCTCTATGACCTCTCCGCCCTCGTCGACGACCTGCTCGCGCGCACGCACAAGCGCGCCTACCTCGCGGTCCCGGAGAACGGCCACCTGCGCGTGGTCGTCGAGCGCGGCGTCCAGGGCATGCCGAAGCTGCCCCACATGGGCCCGGAGATCCGCGACAACGCCCACGCCCTGGCCCTCGGCAAGGTCCTCCTCGCGCTCGCGCCCGACGCGGCGCTCGAGCGCTACATCCACGCCGGCCTGCGCGCGTTCACGCCCAACACGATCACCAGCGCCGACGCGCTGCGCGCCGAGCTCCGCGAGGTCCGCCGCACCGGCATCGCGACCGACCGCGAGGAGTTCGACGAGGACTTCTGCTGCCTCGCCGCGCCGATCCTCGACCACCGCCACCGCTTCCTCGGCGCCGTCGGCATCTCGATGACGCGGCGCGCGCTCGAGGACGAGCGGCCGGCGCTCGAGGAGACGCTCCGCGACGTGGCCCGATTCCAGCCATCTGCGGAAAACCGCGACGTTCTTGATCCCGACTCCGGGGCCGCCCTAGCGTCCGCCGGCGAAAGCACCGTGCGGTGAACGGCCGCCTGCGCGAAAGGAGGTGTCGGCTTTGAGCCGAGCCAGCATCACGAAGGCCCACGCGAAGATCCAGGAGCTGTCCTGGGAGCCCACGTTCATCGAGCCGGTCGACAAGTACCCGACCGACTACACGTTCGAGAAGGCGCCCAAGAAGGACCCGCTCAAGCAGGTCCTGCGCTCCTACTTCCCGATGGAGGAGGAGAAGGACAACCGCGTGTTCGGCGCGATGGACGGCGCCATCCGCGGCAACATGTTCCGCCAGGTCCAGCAGCGCTGGATGGAGTGGCAGAAGCTGTTCCTGAGCATCATCCCCTTCCCGGAGATCTCCGCCGCCCGGGCCATGCCGCTGGCCATCAACGCGGTCCCCAACCCCGAGGTCCACAACGGCCTGGCCATCCAGATGATCGACGAGGTCCGGCACTCGACGATCCAGATGAACCTCAAGCGGCTGTACATGAACCACTACATCGACCCCGCCGGGTTCGACATCACCGAGAAGGGATTCGCCAACTGCTACGCCGGCACGATCGGCCGGCAGTTCGGCGAGGGGTTCATCACCGGCGACGCGATCACCGCCGCCGACATCTACCTGACCATCGTCGCCGAGACGGCGTTCACGAACGTCCTCTTCGTGGCGATGCCGGCGGAGGCGGCCGCCAACGGCGACTACCTGCTGCCGACGGTGTTCCACTCGGTCCAGTCGGACGAGTCGCGTCACATCTCCAACGGCTACTCGATCATCCTCATGGCGCTCGCGGACGAGCGCAACCGCCAGCTGCTCGAGCGCGACCTGCGGTACGCGTGGTGGAACAACCACGCGGTGGTCGACGCGGCGATCGGCACCTTCATCGAGTACGGCACCAAGGACCGCCGCAAGGATCGCGAGTCCTACGCCGAGGCCTGGCGCCGCTGGATCTACGACGACTACTACCGGTCCTACCTGGTCCCGCTCGAGAAGTACGGGCTCGTGGTCCCCCACGACCTCGTCGAGGAGGCCTGGAACCGGATCTGGAACAAGGGCTACATCCACGAGGTCGCCCAGTTCTTCGCCACCGGCTGGTTCGCCAACTACTGGCGGATCGACGGCATGGACGACGACGACTTCGAGTGGTTCGAGTTCAAGTACCCCGGCTGGTACGACAAGTACGGGCGCTGGTGGGAGAAGTACGGCGAGCTCGCGAAGAAGAACGGCCACAAGCCGATCGCCTTCGAGCCCGAGGCCGACTACCAGTACCCGCACCGCTGCTGGACCTGCATGGTCCCCTGCCTGATCCGTGAGGACACGGTGATGGACGAGGTCGACGGCCAGGTCCGCACGTACTGCTCGGAGACCTGCCACTGGACGGACAAGGTGGCCTTCCGGCCGGAGTACGAGGGCCGGCCGACGCCGTCGATGGGACGCCTCGGCGGCAAGCGCGAGTGGGAGACGCTGCACCACGGCAAGGACGTCGCGGAGATCATGCAGGACCTCGGGTACGTCCGCGACGACGGTCACACCCTGGTCCCGCAGCCGCACCTGAACCTCGATCCCAAGGAGATGTGGACCCTGGACGAGGTCCGCGGCATCACGCTCAACAGCCCGAACATCCTGCTGAACGAGATGTCGCCGGAGGAGCGGGAGCAGCACATGGCCGACTACAAGCGCGGCGGACCCGCCGGCCGGCCGGCGACGCCCGCCTAGGGGCGGTGGGCACGACCCACACCGTCCGTTTCGAGCCCGTCGGCCTCGAGATCGAGGCCGACGAGGCCGAAACGGTGCTGCACGCGGCCTTCCGGCAAGGGCTGATGCTCATGCACGGCTGCAAGGAGGGCCAGTGCTCGGCCTGCAAGTCGTTCCTGCTCGACGGCGACGTCGACCTGGACCGCTACTCCACCTTCGCGCTGCCCGACTTCGAGGAGGCCGAGGGCTGGATCCTGCTGTGCCGCGCGCACGCGTACTCGGACCTCGAGGTCGAGCTCATCAACTACGACGAGGAGATCATCCACGGCGGCGTGCCGCCGCGGACGGTCCCCGCGCGCGTGGAGGCGGTCGAGGAGCTCACCCATGACATCCGCGCGCTGCGCCTGTCGGTGGAGCCGGCGTTCGAGTTCAGGCCCGGCCAGTACGTCGACATCTCGATCCCCGGCGACGAGGAGCACCACCGGTCGTTCTCGATGGCCAACACGGCCCCGGGCGAGCTGGAGTTCATGATCAAGCTCTATCCCGGCGGGCGCTTCAGCGGCCTGCTGGGCGACGGCTCGATCAAGCCCGGCGACGAGCTGTCGGTGACCGGCCCGTACGGCGTCTTCACGCTGCGGTCGAGCTCGCCGCGGCGGCTGCTGTTCATCGGCGGCGGGGCCGGCATGGCCCCGATCGTGTCGCTGCTGCGCTCGCTGCGCGAGAACGGCAACGGGCGCGAGGCGACCTACTACTACGGCGCCCGCACCGAGGCCGACCTCTTCCACCTCGACGAGCTGGACTCGCTGCCCTGCCGCTTCGTCCCCGCCCTGTCCGAGGACGGCTGGGACGGCGAGTGCGGCCTGATCACCGACGTCGTCGACCGCCTGGAGGGCGACATCAGCGAGGTCGACGCCTACGTCTGCGGGCCGCCGCCCATGGTCGAGGCGGCGATCGCCCTGCTCGAGCGCCGGGGCGTGCCCGAGGAGCACATCTACTTCGACAAGTTCACCACCACCGCGGACGAGTGAGAGAGGAGAGCCATGGCCACGGAGGTCAAGGAACGCAGCGTCCCCAAGCCCGTCTTCACGGACGCGGAGGCCGGCGCCCAGGAGTTCCCGTCCTGGCAGAGCCGCAGCTACAACTACTTCACGCCGCGCAAGCGGCGCGCCACGGTGTACGAGGACGTCACCGTCGACGTCCAGCCCGACCCTGAGCGCCACCTCACCCAGGGCTGGGTCTACGAGTTCGCCAACGGCATCGGCGGCTACCCGCAGGAGTGGACGGCGCTCAAGTCGTCCAACTGGCACGAGTTCCTCGATCCCAACGAGGAGTGGGAGCAGACGATCTACCGCAATAACGCGAACGTCGTCCGCCAGATCCAGCAGAACATCGAGCACGGCCGCCTCTCGCACGTCTACGCGAACCTCGACCCCGCGTGGACCAAGGTGCTCGAGCGCCACGTGTTCGCGTGGGCGCACGCCGAGCACGGCCTCGGCATGCACGTCTACACGCCCGCGCAGCGCGACGCCCCGACCAACATGATCAACAACGCGATGGCCGTCGGGGCCGCGCACAAGCTGCGCTTCGCGCAGGACCTGATCCTCTACAACCTCGTGCTCTCGGAGGAGATCGAGGGCTTCGACGGCGCCCTGCACCGGTCCGCCTGGCAGGAGGACCCGATCTGGCAGCCGACGCGCGAGCTGATCGAGCGCCTGACCGCCACGCGCGACTGGGCGGAGCAGTGGTTCGTGACCGCGGCGGTGGTCGAGCCGCTGCTCGGCGAGCTCTTCCGCAGCGGCTTCGTGATGCAGGTCGCCGCCCTGCACGGCGACTTCGTGACGCCGACGATCTTCGGCGCCGGCGAGTCCGACGCCGCCCGCGAGCAGAAGGGCGCCCGCGCGCTGTTCGGGATGCTCGCGAACGACGGCGCCCACGGCGCCTCCAACCGCGAGGTCCTCCAGGGCTGGCTGACCGCGTGGACCGGCGACGCCGTCGCCGCCGCCCGCCAGCTCCAGCCCATCTGGTCCCAGCTGTCCGAGAAGGTCGTCCGCTTCGAGGACTCGCTCGAACGCTCGCAGGGACGCATGGCGAGCCTGCTCTCCGACATCGGCCTCGAAGGAGGTCAAGGCATGACGCAGTTCAAGTCCGACCCCACCTCCTCGAACATGGCGGGGGTGACGCTGATGAACAACCAGGTCGGCCACGTCGTCGCGGAGGCGATGCGGGGCAAGCCGAACGTCACCGTGACCGAGCTGCCGTCGATGATCCGGGTGGACGGGGTCAAGCAGTTCGACTTCGACTACGCCGAGATGGCCGAGGCGCTGGGCTGGGACGACTTCGGCAACGACGACTTCGAGGAGATAATGTCGACCCACTACGGGCGCATGGTCGTCCTCGACGATCGCGTCGCGTTCTTCGCCAACCCCGAGGACGCCGCGGAGTACATCGGCTTCGACCTCCAGCCCGTCACCTAGAGGGAGGAGCGGCATGTACGAGAAGAACGGCGAGAAGTACTTCGTCGTCGACAGCCATCTGCACTTCTGGGACGCGAGCCCTGCCAACTGGAGGCCCGGCGCCGAGGAGTACGCCAAGGGGTGGATCGAGTGCTTCCACGCCTACCAGGGGCTCGGCCCGGCCGACACCCACTGGTCGCTCGAGCACTTCCAGAAGTACTCCGAGGACGACTTCGAGAAGGACGTGTTCCAGGAGGGCCACGTCGACGTCGGGATCTTCCAGCCGACGTACCTGAAGGAGTGGTACACGAACGGGTTCAACGACATCGAGCAGAACGCCGCGCTGCTCGAGCGCTTCGCCGGCAAGCTCATCCTCAACGGGCGCTGGGACCCGCGCGAGGGCGAGGCGGGGCTGCGCCGGCTCGAGGAGGACCACGCCAAGTACGGCATCCAGGGCGTGAAGCTCTACACCGCCGAGTGGCACGACGGCTCGCGCGGCTGGAAGCTGACCGACCCGGAGGCTCGCCCGTTCCTCGACAAGTGCGCCGAGCTGGGCATCAAGAACCAGCACGTGCACAAGGGCCCGACGATCTGGCCGCTCGACAAGGACGCGTTCGACGTCTCCGACATCGACCACGTGGCGACCGACTACAACGGCGACCTCAACTTCATCGTCGAGCACGTCGGCCTGCCGCGGATCGAGGACTTCTGCTTCATGGCGACGCAGGAGCCCAACGTCTACGCGGGGTTGGCCGTCGTCATCGGCGGGTTGATGCACGCGCGCCCGAAGTTCTTCGCGAAGGTGATGGGCGAGCTGCTGTTCTGGGTCGGCGAGGACAAGATGATGTTCGGCTCCGACTACGCGATCTGGGAGCCGAAGTGGCAGGTCGAGGGCTTCGTCGACTGGGAGATGCCCGACGACGAGGCGTTCTCCGACTACCCGCGGCTGGACGCGAACGGCAAGAAGAAGATCATGGGGCTCAACGCCGCCAAGCTCTACGGCATCGAGGTGCCCGAGGGGTTCGACGTGGCGGGCGAGCCCGCCGCCCCGGAGGCCGCAGTGGGGGTCGAAGGGTGACGTCGCGTGCCCAGGTCTTCGAGGCTCTGGGCACGGTCTACGACCCGGAGCTCGACGAGCCGATCACCACGCTCGGCTTCGTCGGCTCCTGCGTCGTGGACGGCGGCGAGGTGGCCGTGCGCCTGCGGCTGCCGACGCCGCAGTGCGCGCCGAACTTCGCGTTCCTGATGGCGGCGGACGCGGCCGCCGCCGTCCGGGCCGTCGCCGGCGTGCGGTCGGTCAGCGTCGTGCTCGAGGACCACTACACGGGCGCGGAGATCAACGCCGCGGTCAACCGCGGTGAGGGGTTCTCCGACGCTTTCCCGGGCGAGACCGAGGGCGATCTCGACGCCTTGCGCGAGCTGTTCCGCCGCAAGGCCCTCGTGGCCCGCCAGGCTCGGCTGCTCACGACGGTCGACGACCCCGCGCTCGCCACTCTCGGCCGAGCTCCGCGGACCTGACGCGGATCGTTGCCGGGCGCTGCGCCAGGCGCTCGGGATGGACGCCGGCGACGACGCGCCGGCATTCGTCAAAGGGGACGGCACGCCGGTCGCGCCCGACGAGGTCGCGCGCTTCCGCCGGGTCGCCGGCCTCACCGCGCTCTCTCTGGAGACCAACGGCGGCATCTGCCGCGATCTCTGAAGACCCGAATCACGGGGGCACCCGCCCAACGGGCCATTCCGTGTTGAGCGATGTCCCGTTGGGCACCCCCGATGGCGAGGAGGTGGCGGCATGAGGGCAGCCCGCCTGCACGCGTACCACGAGGCGTTGAAGCTCGACGAGGTCGACGAGCCGAAGGCGCTCGGACCGCACGACGTCGTCGTGCGGATCGGGGCGGCCGGCCTGTGCCGCACCGACCTGCACATCCAGGAAGGCCAGTGGGCCGAGAAGTCGCAGGTCGAGCTCCCCTACACGCCGGGTCACGAGAACGCCGGCTGGATCCACGAGATCGGCTCCGACGTGACCAACGTCGAGGTCGGCGACACGGTGATCGTGCACCCGTTCATCACCTGCGGGCTGTGCCGCGCCTGCCGCCGCGGCGACGACATGCACTGCGAGAACGGGTCGTTCCCGGGCATCAACCGCGACGGCGGCTTCGCCGACTTCCTGCTCACCAGCGCCCGCTCGGTGGTCAAGCTCGATCCCTCGCTGCACCCGACCCAGATCGCCGCGCTGGCCGACGCCGGGCTGACCGCGATCCACGCGGTCAAGAAGGCGATCCCCGTGCTGGGCGCGGGCACGCGGGCGGTGGTGATCGGGGCCGGCGGGCTCGGCCACATCGGCATCCAGTGCCTGCGCGCCTACACGCCCTGCGAGATCATCGTCGTCGACCCGAACGACAGGGCGCTGGCGCTGGCCGGCGAGCTCGGCGCTCACCACACCGTGAAGGTCGACGGCTCGCAGCGCGACAAGGTGGCGGAGCTGACCGACGGTCGCGGCGCCGAGGCGATCATCGACTTCGTCGGCGAGAAGGGCGCCATCGAGGACGGGATCGAGATGGTCCAGGACGGCGGCTTCTACTACGTCATCGGCTACGGCGAGAACGTCAACGTCCCGACGATCGACGTGATCTCGCGCGAGATCTCCTTCATCGGGAACCTCGTGGGGACGTACGTCGACCTGCAGGACCTGATGACGCTGACCGCGCAGGGCCAGGTCACCCTGCACACGAGCACCTATCCGCTCGACGCCATCAACGACGCGATGGCCGACCTCGACAACGGGCGGCTCCAGGGCCGCGGCATCCTCGTCCCCGCGGGAGCGGCCTAATGGGCAAGCGGCTCTTCTTCAACACCGAGGCTCGGCAGCTGCTGCAGGCGGGCGTCGACGAACTCGCCAACACGGTCAAGGTCACGCTCGGGCCCAAGGGCCGCAACGTGGTGCTCGAGCGGCTGACCGGCGCGCCGACCATCACCAACGACGGCGTCTCGATCGCGCGCGAGATCGAGCTCTCCGACCAGTACAAGAACATGGGCGCGCAGCTCGTGCGCGAGGTGGCCAACCGGACCAGCGACCTGACGGGCGACGGCACGACGACGGCGACCCTGCTCGCGCAGGCGATCGTGCGCGAGGGGATGCGCGCGCTGGAGGAGGGCGCCAACCCGATGCTGCTCCGGCGCGGGATCGAGCAGGCGACCGAGGTGCTGGTCGCCGAGCTGCAGCGTATGGCGCGGCCGGTCTCCGGCGCGGAGGCGCTGCGCCACGTCGCGAGGCTGGCCGCCAAGGAGGACGACGTGATCGGCGGCGCCGTGGCCGAGGCCTTGGATCGCGTCGGGCCCGAGGGCGTCGTCACCTTGGAGGAGAGCGAGGTGCCGGGCATCTCCGTCGCCTTCGTCGAGGGCATGCACGTGGAGAACGGCTGGATCTCTCCCTACATGGTGCGCGACCAGGAGCGGATGGAGACCGTCTTCGAGGACCCGCACATCCTCATGACGAACAAGCCGATCTCGCATCCCCAGGATCTGCTGCCGACGCTCGACCTGGTGATGAAGGACCCGCGGCCGCTGGTGGTGCTGGCCGAGAAGGTCGACGGCGGCGCCCTGGGCATGCTGGTGGCCAACAACCAGCACCGGACGATCGAGGCGATCGCCGTGCGGGCGCCGGGCTTCGGCCATCGGCGGATCCAGCACCTTGGCGACCTGGCGGCGTTCTGCGGCGGCCAGGTGATCGCCGACGAGGCCGGGCTGTCGCTGGCCACCGTGCGGCGCGAGCACCTGGGCACCTGCCGGCGGGTGGTGGTGACCGCCGACGCGACGGTGTTCGTGGAGGGCGGCGGCTCGGCGGAGGACGTGCGCGGGCGGCTGGCGCAGATCCGCGCCGAGCTCGGCCGGGCCGTGCACGAGCGCGACGTCGAGATCCTGCAGGAGCGGCTGGCGCGGCTGGCACTGCGGCTGGCGGTGATCCGCGTGGGCGGCGCCACCGACGTGGTCCGCAACGAGCGCTTCCGGCGCACCGAGGGCGCGCTGGCGGCCACGCAGGCGGCGATCGCCGAGGGGATCGTGCCCGGCGGCGGCACGGCCCTGCTGCGCAGCGCGCGCGCTCTGGAGACGCTGCGGCTGGAGGGCGACTACGAGCGCGGCGCGGCGGTCGTGCGCAGCGTTCTGTCCGAGCCGCTGTACTGGATCGCGAGCAACGCCGGCTACGACGGGCGGGCGGCGGTCGACCAGGTGTCGGCCATGCCCGCCGGCCACGGGCTCGACGCGCTGAGCGGCGAGTTCGGCGACCTGTTCGAGAAGGGGATCGTGGATCCGGTGCGGGTGACGCGGCTGAGCCTCGAGCACGCCGCCTCGGTGGCCGCGCTGCTGCTGACGACGGAGGCTCTGGTGGCGGAGGAGCTGATCGCCCAGCCGGGGGCGGTCATCGCACCGGGGTTCGGGGACCTGGCCGAGGGCCTCGCGCGGCCCTCGTCACCGATCTGATCCCTTGCGAGGGTCGTGGTCCTCGTCGACCACGGCGAGCAGCGCCCGGATCGTCGCGCCGAGCCGGGCCTGCTCGCTGATCCCGGCGAGCCCGGCGCCGCGTGCTTGGGCGACCTGGGAGCGGTAGTGCTCCAGCATGGTGCGGGCGCTCGGCATTACGCCCGGATGCCCCTGAGCTGGCGTATCGAAACTCGGTGATCCATGGGGTGCGGTTCTCCGCACTAGAGGGTCGACGTACCCCCACCTGATACCTCGGGGCACCTCCGGTGCGCGCCGGCCTTCCCGTCCGTACCTTCGATCCATGCTCGCTCGCGCCCTCCCCGGCTTCTCCCTCTCCCCCGCCGCACGCGCGCAGCTCGGCATCTTCCTCTTCGCCTACCTGCTCTACAGCGCGGCGCGCTTCGTGACCATCGGCGACCTCGGCGTCGCCCAGGCCAACGCCAACTGGATCATGGACCTCCAGCACGACCTCGGCGTCGGCGTCGAGGCCTCCGTGCAGCAGGCCCTCACCGGCACCTGGATCCTGTGGGTGCTCAACCACCTCTACCTCGCCGCCCAGCTGGTCGTCCTCCCCGGCTCGTTGATCTTCCTCTACCGCCGCCGCCACCCGATGTACGAGCGGCTGCGCAACACGATCCTCGCCACCTGGGTGCTGTCGATCCCGATCTACGCGGCCTTCCCCGTCGCTCCCCCGCGGCTGGCCGACTCCGGGCTCGTCGACACGATCACGGCGCAGACCGGCCTGGCGCTGGACTCGGGGCTGACCACGAGCTTCTACAACGAGCTCGCGGCGGTGCCGAGCCTGCACGTCGGCTTCGCGGTCGTGATCGGCATCGCCCTCGCCGCCGCCGTGCGCAACGCGTGGCTCAAGGCCGCCTGGCTCCTGTGGGGCCCGGCCATCGCGCTGGCCGTCGTGGCCACCGGCAACCACTACGTGTTCGACATCGCCGCCGGCGTGGTCGCGGCGGGCCTCGGCTACATGCTCGGCGCCGCGGTGGCGCGCATGGCGCCGCGCTCGCCGGTGCCCGAGCCCGCGCTGGCTCGGGCCTAGGCCGCGGGGACGTCAAGTGCGGCATTGAGGGAGGTGGCCCGGTTTGCCGGTGCATTTCGTCAACGGAGCCGCCGCCCGCCAGCCGCGGTTGACGTTCGGCACCGTATAGGTGCGCACCGTCAACGCACCGCTCGTCAGGCCGCGCGTGTTGACGAAATGCACCGCCGCCGGCTCTCCAGCTCCCTTACCCAGCCGCAGTTGACGTTGCCGGCCGCCGCAGCACGGCCACCAGCCCGCGCCAGCGCACGGCCTGGAGGGTGATGCCAAGCGTCAGCACGGTCCCGACGACGGTCAGCACCACGCTCGTCCCCACGAAGAAGGCGGCGAGCTCGGCGGCCGGGACCGCGGCCCCGGTCACGGGCTCGAAGGCGGCGGCGAGCATCGCCGCGCCGGCGCCGACCGAGGCGGGGGCGAAGGGCAGGAGGCGACCGCCGCTCTGGGCGGCGGTGACGAGCAGGACGGCGGCGAAGCTGGCGGGGAGGTCGAAGGCGGCGAGGAAGCAGGCGAGCGCGCCGAGGCGGCATGCCCGGCTGGCGACCTGCCACGGCAGCACGCCGCGCGCGTAGGCGCCCGGGCACTTGAGCGGCGCGCAGCCGCGCCCCACGCCGCGGGCGATGGCCCGCAGGCGCGGGCTCCGGGCGACGACGAGCGCGATCAGCGCCGTGCCGATCACCGCGGGCACGAGCCAGATCAGCCCGGGAGCGCCGAACTCGGGCCCGAGGCCGACGCCGATCGCCACGGCGAGCAGCGCGGCGCCAACGAGGAGCTCGCCGGCGCCCTCGGCCACGATCGTGCCGGCCAGCTCCGGGCAGCCCGCGTTCGTCTTCCGTCGCAGCAGCAGGATCCGGACCGCGTCGCCCGCGCGCGCCGAGGCGAGGCCGCCGGCGCCGGCGCCGGCCACCCAGGCGGCGATCGCGTCACGGCGCCGGACCGACTCCCCGCTCGCGGCGCTCAGCAGCGTGCACCAGCCGCGCCCGCGCGCGACCTGGTTCGCCAGGTGCAAGATCACCCCAAGGACGAGCCACCCGGGCGACGCGCCGGTGATCGCATCCGCGAACCCGGCCAGCGCACGTTCCAGGGCAGCCGTCAGCTCGACGGCCCCATCCCACATACTGAGTTGATCGTACCCACGCAGAGGCCGTTATCGTCGCCCGCGTGAGCGAGATCTCGATCCGTCCCGCGACAGCGGCCGACGCCGACGCCGTCGCCTCGATCTACAACGAGGGGATCGATGACCGCCTGGCGACCTTCGAGACCGAGCCGCGATCGGCGGACGACGCGCGCGGGTGGCTCCATGAGGGCCTGCCGTTCCTGGTGGCGGAGCGAGGCGAGGAGGTCGTCGGCTTCGCGCGCGTGAGCCCCTACTCGGACCGCTGCGTCTACCAGGGCGTCGGCGAGCACGGCGTCTACGTCGCGCGGTGCGCGCGCGGCGGCGGCGTCGGCCGGCGGCTGCTGGAAGCGCTGTGCGACGAGGCCGAGCGCGCCGGCCTCTACAAGCTCACCAGCCGCGTCTTCACCGACAACGCCGCCAGCCGCGCCGCTCACGTCGCCGCCGGGTTCCACGAGGTCGGCGTCCAGCGCCGCCACGGCCGGCTGGACGGGCGCTGGAAGGACTGCGTGGTCGTCGAGCGGCTGCTGGGCGAGGCGGCCTAGTGTCCCGATTCGGAAGTTCGATGGCAGTCTGCAGGCGCCTCGCCGCGCCTGGCGCCCGCCGGCGGCCTCGCAAGTACGCCCGGTACGAGCCAGGCCGCCGGCGACCGCCAGACACGACGATGCATCCCGCAGCCTGCGACCGAACTTACGAATCGCGACACTAGCCGAAGAGGCTCCGCGCGAAGACGGCGGTGTCGGGGAAGTCGGAGAACACGCCGTCGATCCCGAGCTGGAAGAACTGGCGGTACTCGTTCAGCGGGTTCCCGCCGTAGTCCGACGCCAGGAACTGCGGCTCGTTCCGGAACGTCCAGGTGTGGATGACCAGGCCTTGGCGGTGCGCCCGCTCGATCAGCGTCGTCGGCGGGAGCGTGACCAGCGAGCCGTCGGAGGCGACCCTCGTGCTCACGATGTAGCGCTTCCAGGGGCCGATCCCGTCGGCGTAGGTGCTGATCTCACGCAGGCCCTCGTCGGTCGCGAAGAACCCGAAGGTCCGCGCGAGCAGCCGCGGGTCGCGCGAGACCGTCCAGTCGTACGGCCGGTCGAACGGCGCCACGTACTGGAGCGTGCCGTCGGGGTTGACGTCGTTGGCGTCGACGAGCTGGACGAGCGGGACGCCGGTCATCCGGTTGAGCTGCTTGAGGTTCGACTGCTCGAAGGACTGGATGAAGACCGGCGCATGCTTGTGGTTCCAGCCGACCTTCTTGAGCGCCGCCACGAGGCGGCCCTCGAGCGGCAGGCCGAGCATCTGGTGGTAGGTCGGGTGCTTGGTCTCGGGATAGACGCCGACCTTGTGCTTCTTGGCGAGCGCGAGGACCTCCTCGAACGTCGGGATGCTGAAGCGGCCGTTGAACTCCTGCGGGCGGAACGCGAGCGGCTGCCGGGCCCGCAGCGTCTTGATCTGCGCGAGCGTGAAGTCGGAGGCGTAGCAGCCCATCTCGGCGGCGCCGTCGACGATCGCCGGCCGGCGGCACCCGGGGAACTTGGCCTCGACGTCGGTCGTCCCGCTGATGTTCGGCTCGTGGCGGGCGATCAGGTGACCGTCCTTGGTGGCCACGAGGTCGGGCTCGATGTAGTCGGCGCCCATCCTGATGGCGAGCGCGTAGCCCTCGAGCGTGTGGTCGGGCAGGTAGCCCGGAGCGCCGCGGTGGCCGATGACGAGCGGGTCGTCGGCCTTCTTGGCGAGCGCCGGCGGGGCGCAGGCGAGCAGCGCGACCAGCACCAGCAGGCAAGTCCGTCCCGACCTCATGCGTCCCCCTCTCATTACCGACCCGTCGTCGGCGGTGTGAAGCGAACCTAACCGACGCGTCGTCACGCGTGTGAAGAATTGATATATCTGGCCGGTGGACGCTGCCGAGCTCACGGCCCGCGTGCTGGCGCTCGTCCTCGAGCGCCACCCTCGGACGATGGTCGAGCTCGAGACGGCGGCCGAGGCTTCGGCCGACCGCGTCCGCGCCGCCCTCGACGCGCTGGAGCGGCACGGCCTCGTCGAGTGGGACGCCGCGCGCATCCACGTGTCCCCCGGCCCGCGCGAGGTCCGGTACGCGCAGTCCGGCCGCGACCTCGCCGCGCTCGCCCAGGCCGCGATGCGCCGGCTCGCCTCCGAGAGCGGCGAGACGGTGAACCTGATGGTGCGCACGGCGGGCGGCGCCGAGGCGATCGCCCAGGTCGACGGCCGCCACGTGCTCGGGCTCAGCAACTGGATCGGCCGCGAGGTGCCCGACCACTGCAGCGCCGCCGGCAAGGTCTTCCTCGCCTTCGGCGCCTCCGCCCTGCCCTCCGGCCAGCTCGAGCGCCGGACGCCGCGGACGATCGTCGACCGCCCGCTGCTCGAGCGCGAGCTCGACGCCGTGCGCCGCCAGGGCTTCGCCACGATCGTCGACGAGCTCGAGCTGGGGCTGGCGGCCGTCGCGGCCCCCGTCCGCGACGCCAGTGGCAGCGCGGTCGCCTCGCTCTCCGTCGCCGGCCCGACCGCCCGCCTCGGCGAGGCCCGCCTCGGGCTGCTCGGCCGCGTCGCGATCGAGCAGGCCCACGCCGTCTCCGTGCAGCTCGGCTACACCGGCGAGCTCGAGGACCTCCTCGACTCGCTCCGCGCCCGGCGCCCGTGATCGCGATGCGCCATGACTCGCGCGTGGAGCGGCGGGCGTCATACGATTGAACCCATGAGCGCCGCTCCGCCCGCCCCCGGCCCGTACCTCCAGACGGTCTCCGGCCGCTGGGTCAACCCCTTCGATCCCGACCCCGAGCAGCTCGACGCCGGCGACATCGCCCGCGCGCTGGCGAACCAGTGCCGCTTCGGCGGCCACAGCCGGGTCTTCTACTCGGTCGCTCAGCACTCGGTGATCGTGTCCGAGCTCGTCGAGCAGCGCGGCGGCGACGTCGAGGACGTCTTCGCCGCCCTCATGCACGACGCCACCGAGGCCTACCTCGGCGACATGCCGCACCCGCTCAAGCACCGCAGCCCGCTGGGCGCCGCCTTCAAGCAGGCCGAGGACCACCTCGAGCGGGCGCTCCGCGACCGCTTCCGCATCAAGCCCGACGTCCCGGAGATCAAGCGCGTCGACCGCGCCCTGCTCGCCACCGAGCGCCGGGCCTTCAGCGCCGAGGACTGGCACTGGCCGGAGCTCGAGGGCGTCGAGCCGCTCGACCTCGAGCTCGCCGCCTGGACGCCCGACGAGGCCGCCGAGGCGTTCGCGCGCCGCTACGCGGAGCTCGTCAGCCGACGGGAAGGGTGACTCGCACCCGGTCCTGCCGGCCCGCGACCTCGAGGCCGGCGGCCCAGCCCGGTGCGCGGCCGTTCGGCGGCGGATGCAGGTCCTCGGTCGGAACCCCGGCGACGGCGAGCAGCCACGCGATCACCGAGTTCGAGTTCCACATGTCGCCGGCGCCCAGCTCGTCACGGCCCCAGACCGGCGTCGGGACCGTGCCGATCGCGTCGAGGAGGCGTGCGGCCGCCGCGCGGTCGGCGGGCAGGCGCTGCGGGCCGCCGACGGCGTCGGCGAGGTCGGGGATCGTCCCCTCGGGCCAGCACCGGACCTCGTAGCGGAACGTCCGCCACCGGCCCAGCAGGCGACTGCCGACGGGCCCGGTGGCGACGACGCCGCGACTCGCCTCGTTGCGGTCCCACGCCGGCGCGACCTCGATCGCGTAGCCGTCGACGATCAGGGCGGCGTGGTAGAGGTCGCGGCGCGGCCGGCGCTCATGCGCAGCGACGATCGCCTCGTAGATGCGCCCGTTGAAGCGGACGCAGTGACCGCCGGCGCCGAGCGGGATCCAGTAGAGGTCGACCATCCTCCGCAAGCCTCGCCGCGCGCACGCCGGCCGTCATCCGTAGTCGCGTGCAGACTCGGCGCGGTCATCCGCGGTGCTGCTCGGCACCCGGTGAGGCCTCCCAGAAGTCGTCGAGCTTCGTCGCGTCGCCGCGGTCGAGCTTGCGCGAGACGGCCCACAGCTCGACCGGCTCGTCGCCCTCGTTGCGGTGCGAGCGCGGCGTCCGGGGCGCGACGCGGACGGCCGCAGGGGCGGTCACCGCCTGCACCTCGTTCCCGAAGCGCATGGTGAGCGTGCCGCGCGTGAGGAGGTAGAGCTCCTCGACCTCGTCGTGGAAGTGGCCGGTGCCCTGCTCGAAGTCCGAGTGCGGCGGGACGCGGATCAAGGTGACCGCGAGCTGCTCGGAGTCCAGCGCCTCGGTCAGGCGGCGGAACTCGCCGGGGACGTCGGTGCCCGCGTAGGCGTCGTCCACCTCGTCCGGGTTCGCGATGGCGTAGTCGGTCATGGGTCAAGGATGGGCCACCGGCGCGCGGATCGAATGGGCGAGCCCGAGCAGCCCGAGGGCGACGAAGACGAGGAGCTCGGCACCGAGGCACCAATCGACCAGCGTCTGACCGACGATGTCGGCGGGCACGAGCACCGCGCGCAGCGGCAGCAGGGCGAGCGTCGCGCCCGCGACGCCGATCAGCAGATTGCGGAAGTCGGCTCCGCTTCCATGAGTCACCATGAGCCCGAGCGCAACGGCCAGGAGCATCGGCGCCACGAGCACCACAAGGACGTAGGCGCGAGCCGACGCCTCGCGCTCGACGGCGATCCGGAAGGACTGCCCGTCGCCCGACGACAACTCCTCGGATCCGTAGTCGATGTCGAAGTCGCCGACCGCGGGCTCCGCCTGCACGAGGAGCTCGGCCGGCAGCAGGTCTCCGCCTCCCTCACCGTCCGCCGCGGCTGAGGTCAGGCGAAAGCCCTCGGGCCCGGCGACGTACAGCCCACTGTCGGTCGTGAGCCGATCGAGCGGGTACGCGTCGGGCCGGCCGATGAGCGGCAGCGTCACCGCGCGCGGGGTCAACGGCGTGAACCCGGAGCCCACGCCGGCTTGCGGGCCGAAGATGTCGGCGAAGCGCACGGTCATCTGCGTCGCGCTGACGGGCGCCTCGCCGAAGATGTACACGGTGAAGCGCGCACGGCGGAAGCGCCGGTCCACCTGCGGGCTGCGCCGTGACCCGCTCACGATCGGCTGTCCGTCGGCCGCCGCGGCGAACTGCACCGCGTTTCGGAAGGGGATGCACAGGGCCGCCTTCACCGCCATCTCGCCCCGTTGCGGTGCGAGATCCGAGATCGTCAGCAGGACGACCGGCTTCGGGTTCATGTCGCAGCTCCGCACCACGGCGGATGGCCGCCATTCGTCGGAGACCCGCTCCATGTCGGACAAGGCGGTGCTGGTGGCCGGCGTGGGAGCGTCATGCGCCGAGTAGCGCCACGCGACGATCCCCACGGCACCGGCGATGAGCGCCACGGAGGACAGGACGAGGGCCCAGTACGCCGCGCTGCTCCCGCCCGATCGACTCACGTTCCCCGCATTCTCTTCGGGCCGGGAGAAGCGACGCAACCCCTACGGGTCGAGCGACTCGGCCAGCAGCGTCGAGAGGTCGACGACGCGCATGTCGCGGCCGCTGCTCTTGACGCCGTCGTCGAGCATGACCGTGCAGAACGGGCAGGCGACCGCGAGCGTGCCGGCTCCGGTCTCGGCCGCCTCCCGTACGCGCTCCTCGTTGATCGCGCCGCCGCGCTCCTCCATCCACATGTGCGCGCCGCCGGCGCCGCAGCAGAACGTCCGCTCCTCGCGCCGTTCCATCTCGACCGGCCGCCCGACCGCGGCGGCCAGCTCGCGCGGCGCCTCGCGGACGTCGTTGTGGCGCGCCAGGTAGCAGGAGTCGTGGTACGTGATCTCCTCGTCGCCGGCCTTGGGCGAGAGCCGCCCCTCGCGGACGAGCGAGGCCAGCATCTCGGTGTGGTGGACGACCTCGTAGCGCCCGCCGAAGTCGGGGTACTCGTGCGCGAGCGCGTTGAAGCAGTGCGGGCAGCTGGCGACGATCTTCGTCACCCCCGCCGAGTTCAACGTCTCGACGTTCTGCTCGGCGTAGGCCTGGAAGACGAACTCGTTGCCCATCCGCCGCGCCGGGTCGCCGGTGCAGGCCTCGGCCGGCCCGAGGATCGCGAAGTCGACGCCGGCGGCGGTGAGCAGCCTCGCGGTCGAGCGGGCGGACTCGCGGGCGCGCTCGTCGAACGACGCGGCGCACCCGACCCAGTACAGGACCTCCGGCGCCGGCTCGCCCGGCTCGAGCACGCGCACGTCGAGCCCCTCGGACCACGCCGCCCGCTCCGCCTGCGGCTTGCCCCACGGGTTCGACTGGCGCTCGACGTCGCGCAGCATCGGCTCGGCCTCGCTCGGGAAGCGCGACTCGACCATCACCAGGTGCCGCCGCAGGTCGAGGATGTGGTCGATCTGCTCGATGTTGACCGGGCACGCCTGCACGCACGCGCCGCAGGTGACGCAGTCCCACACCATCTCCTCGAGCTGCCCGCGCGAGACGACCGGCGGGCCCTCGTAGTCCCCGGCCAGCGCCTTCGGGCCCTCCTCGAACAGGTGGTCGCGCACGCCCATGATCACGAGCTTGGGCGAGAGCGCCTTGCCGGTCGCGAACGCCGGGCAGGCGTCCTGGCAGCGCCCGCACTCGGTGCAGGACATCGCGTCCATCATCTGCTTCCAGGTGAGGTCCTCGACGGTGCCGATCCCGAAGCGCATCTCGTCCTCGGGCAGCTCCTCGTCGAACCGCAGCGGCTCGAGCCGGCCGCGCGCGCGGGTGCGCCCGAAGTAGACGTTGAGCGCCGCCGTGACGATGTGCAGGTGCTTGGAGTGCGGCAGGTAGACGAGGAAGCCGAGGATCAGCAGCACGTGCGCCCACGCCCACCAGCGCGACTCGGTCGCGTGGTAGAGCAGCAGCGTCGTGACGATCCCGGCGATCCAGGCGAGGATGAGGTCGGCCTCGCCGAGGTGGCTGCCCTCGAACCGCCGCGGCCGGATCACCTTGCGGATGAAGAAGGCCGTGGCCACGCCGACCAGCGCGAGCACGCAGAAGACGTTGGCCAGCGCCTCGTACCACGCCCAGTGCGGCGCCGCCTCCGGGTCGACGATCGCGATCATCGCGAGCGGGATCGCCGGGAAGAGCACGATGAAGGCCCAGAAGATGAACGCGTGCATCAGCCCGGGGACGAGCCGCTGCAGCAGCTTGCGCTGACCGAGCACGACGACCGCCTCCGCCCGCAGGCGGTCCGGCACGCGGTCGCGGCGATCGATGCCCGGCGGCTTGCCCATGCGGATGAGCCGCGCGAGCAGCCAGACACGGCGGGCGAAGAGGCCGGTGCCGAGCGCGAGCGCCGCGGCGAGGGCGACCGCGCCGAGGATCATCTCGCCGCCCGCGCGGTCACGCCTTCACCCTCCGGAGCTCGGCGGTGATGGCGGGGACGATCTCGGCGACGTCGCCGATCACGGCGTAGTCCGCGCTGGCCATGATCGGCGCCTCGGGATCGGAGTTGATGGCCAGCAGGTTCTTGGCGCCCTTGCAGCCCGCCATGTGCTGCGTGGCGCCGCTGATCCCGCACGGGATGTAGAGGTCGGGCGAGATCTTGGTCCCGGTCTGCCCCACCTGGTCGGTGTGCGGCCGCCAGCCGGCGCTCGTTACGGCCCGCGAGCACCCGACCACGCCGCCGAGCAGCGCCGCAAGCTCCTCGAGCATTCCGAAACCCTCGGCCGACCCGACGCCGCGGCCGCCGCTGACCACCACCGGCGCCTCAGCCAGCGACAGCCCGCCGGTCGAGGTGTCGACGCGCTCGACGACCCGCGCGATCTGGTCCCCCTCTTCGACGACCGCCGCGAACGGCAGCACCTCGGGCTCACCCGGGGCCTCCTCGATCGCGACGGTGTGCGGCGCGACGGTCATCAGCTTCACGTCGCCGTGCAGCCGCGCTTCCTCGAGCAGGCTCCCGCCCCAGCGCTGGCGCACGACCTCGTTGCCCGACGCCTCGACGCAGTTGGCCGCGAACACCCCGTCGAGCATCACGGCCGCGTGCGCGAGCACCTCGTTGCCGCGGTCGGTGCCGGCGGCGATGAGTGTGGTCGGCTGAAGGCTCGCGATGGCGCGTGCCCAGGCCTGCGGCGCATACGGTTCGAGGTGGCCGACGTGGACCTTGGCCGCGACCTGCGGGGCCTCGCCGAACGCGACCACCTCCGCCGCCGGGTCGTACCGCCGCGCGAAGGTCAGCGCCTGCAGCCCGAGATCGTCCGCCGCCTCGAGGAAGACCAGCGTGCTCACGCCACCCCCAGCCGCTGGAACAGCTCGACGACCGCGGGGGCGGCGCCCGGCCCCTCGCCGAGCACCTCAGCCGCCTTCCCGCGCCCCTCCGGCACGCGCAGCCGCACCAGCTCGAGGCGTGGCTCGCGTGCGGTCGGCGTGCGCCGGTCGACCGGCTTCTTGCGCGCCCGCAGCTTGGCCGGCACCGACGGGTAGCGCGGCAGGTTGATCCCCTCCTTGACGGTGACCACCGCCGGCAGCGGCACGACGTAGACGTCGCCCGTCTCCTGCTGTCCGCGGATCTGCCCGTCGCCGACGGCCAGCGCCTTCAGCCCCGTGACGATCGGCCGGCCCAGCGCGTGGGCGACCCGGATGCCGACCTGGTACCCGCCGCTGTCCGCCGACTCGTTGCCGAAGATCACGAGGTCAGGCGACTCGCCCGCGACGACCTCCAGCAAGGCGTCCGCGGTCGCCTCGGGGTCCCACTCGGCGCCGTCGGTCTCCAGCAGGATCGCCCGGTCGGCCCCGAGCGCGAGGCACTCGCGCAGCTGCTCCTCGGCCTCCGGCGGCCCCAGGGTCACCACCGTCACCGACCCGCCGCCGGCCTCGACGATCCGCACCGCCTCCTCCACCCCGCACTCCTCGTGCGGCGAGATCGTGAAGCCGAGGTGCCGCGTCTGGATCGCGCGCTCGTCGGGCTCGAGGACCATCTTGCCGCCCGTCAGCGGCACCCGCTTGACGCAGACGAGGACCTCCATCACGACCGGATCCGCGTGTTCTCCGGATCGAAGATCGGCGTCGACCCGGCGACGGCGACCGTGACGGGGTAGCGCTCGCACATGTACTCGACCGCCAGCTCGGTCCCCTCGACCGCGTACTCGGGCGGCAGGTACGCCATCAGCAGGTACTTGCCGACCGACGGCCCCGAGCCCGCCGTGGTCACGAACGAGCGGCGGCCCTTGGCGTCCACCAGCGGCGCGCCGTCGCGCGTCACGATCGGCTCGCGCCCGAGCATGTAGCGCTTGACGCCCGAGGACGACGTGTGGTCGTCGACGGTCAGCGTGCACATCACCGCGGCGGGCTCCTCCGAGCGATGCCGCAGGTGCGCGTCCCGGCCGACGAAGTCCTGGTCCTTGACCTTGCCCCAGGCCATGTCGGCCTCGACGACGTCGTACTCCGCGTCGAGCTCGAAGCCGAACGCGCGGTAGCCCTTCTCGATCCGCCCCGTCGTCCCGTACACGCCGATCCCGGCCGGGACGACGCCGTGCGGCTCGCCCGCCTCCCAGACCATGTCCCACAGCGCGGCGCCCTGCTCGATCGGAACGTGCAGCTCCCACCCGAGGTCGCCGACGTAGGAGATGCGCAGCGCCAGCACCTGCAGCGGCCCGATCTCGATGAAGCGGCAGCGGGCGAAGGGGAAGCCCTCGTGCGAGACGTCGTCGCGCGTGAGGCTCGAGAGGATGTCGCGCGCCCGCGGCCCCCACAGCCCGAGCGTCGCCCACGCGCCGGTCAGGTCGGTCACCACCGCGCCGTCCGCGTGGTCGCGGAACCACTTCAGGTCCGCCATCCCGTGCAGGCCGCCGGTGATGACGCGGAAGCGGTCGTCGGCCAGCCGCAGGATCGTGAGGTCGGACTTGAAGCCCCCGCCCGGCGTCAGCAGGGGCGTGTAGACCGCGCGGCCGACCGCCACGTCCATCTGCCGCATCGCCACCCGCTGCACCGCGTCGAGCGCCCCCGCGCCCGCGATGTCGAAGATGCAGAAGGCCGACAGGTCGAACATCGCGGCGCGGTCGCGCATGGCGAGGTGCTCGGCGTTGATGATCGGCGACCACCAGCGGGCGTCCCACTCGGCCTCGCGGCCGTCGAGGCCGTACTCCTCGACCAGCCCGGCGTTCGACTCGTACCAGAACGGCCGCTCCCACCCCGCCGTCTCGTAGAACACGGCGCCGAGATCCTGCTCGCGGGCGTGGAACGGCGGCAGCCGAACCCCGCGATTCGAGTCCCACTGCTCGCCCGGGTGGACGATGCCGTAGGTCTTGTTGAAGCCCTCGGCGGCGCGCGCCCGCACGTTCGCGCGCGTCTTCTGGCACGGGTAGAAGCGCGCGACGTCGGACGACTGGAGGTCGATCTCGCTCTCGCCCTCGGTCATCCACTCGGCCACCGCGCGACCCACGCCCGGCCCTTCCTTGACCCACACGGCGGCGGCCGACCACAGCCCGCCCACCTCGGGCGTCTCCCCCAGCAGCGGCAGGCCGTCCGGCGTCAGCGACAGCAGGCCGTTGATCGCGTACTTGATGCCGACCGACTCGTCGCCGACGATCTCCGGCATCAGCTCGAGCGCCTGCTCCATCTGGAGCGCGAAGTCGTCCTCCGTGAAGGGGAACTCGGTCGGCGACAGCGCCGACTCCTCGATCGAGGGGATCTCCTCGGGGTCGTGGAGGATCGGCCGGTGCGCGTACGAGCCGATCTCCAGGCCCGTGCCGTCCTGGCGCTCGTACATGTTCGTGTCCATGTCGCGCACGATCGGCCACTCGATGCCCTTCTTGGCGCCGGCGAAGCGCGGCACGGGCCCGATGTCGATCATCTGGTGGATCGCGGGCGTGAGCGGGATCGAGGCGCCGGCCATGCGCGCGAGCCCCGGGCTCCAGACGCCGCAGGCGATCACCACCGTCTCGGCCTCGACCTCGCCGTCGGTCGTGTGGACGCGCCGCACGCGGCCGCCCTCGACGTCGATGGCCGTCACCTCGACGTTGGGCACGACGGTCAGCGCCCCGAGCGCCTGCGCCTGCTCGCGCATCAGCGTGCCGGCCCGCAGCGAGTCGACCACGCCGACGCCGGGGGTGTAGAAGCCGCCGATCAGGATCGACTCGTCGAGGAACGGCACGAGCTCCTTGATCTCGGCGGGCGTGACCAGGCTGACCGGCTCGACCCCCCAGGCCTTGGCCGACGCCATCCGCCGCCGCAGCTCCTCCATCCGCTCCTCGGTGCGCGCGACCTCGATGCCGCCGGACTCGGTGAAGACGTCGAGCTCCATGTACTGACGCACGCTGTCGAGCGTGAGCGCCGTCATCTCGCGCGAGTGGTCGACGAGGTAGATGAAGTTCGAGGCGTGCCCGGTCGAGCCGCCGGGGTTCGGGAGCGGCCCCTTGTCGAGCTGGACGATCTCCGTCCAGCCGAGCCGTGCGAGGTGATGGACCAGCGAGTTCCCGACGATCCCCGCGCCGATCACGACGACGCGCGCCTTGCTCGGAAGCCTGCTCACGGTCTCAGATATATCAGATGGTCAGCGGGACTTGACCATAGTGCCCCGATCCTGGTACAAGATTGATATATCAGATCGGGGGAGGCCGAAGATGAGTGAGCACGGCCCGACAGCCCACGACGCACGAGCCGCACGAGCCGGCGTCGATCCGGTGGTGTTCTTCATCGCCGCGGGCATCTCGCTGGCGTTCGTCCTGTGGGGCGTGATCGACGCCGAGTCGGTAGGCAAGGTCGCCGACGACGTGCTGACCTGGATCATCTCGACCTTCGGCTGGGTCTTCGTGATCGGCACCGCAGGCTTCCTCGTGTTCGCGGGAGTGCTCGCCTTCAGCCGCTTCGGGCGCGTGCGGCTCGGCCGCGACGACGACCGGCCCGAGTTCCGCACGGTCTCCTGGATCGCGATGATGTTCAGCGCCGGCATGGGCATCGGGCTGATGTTCTACGCCGTCGCCGAGCCGATCTCGCACATGACGGCGCCGCCGGCCGGCACCGAGGAGGCGGGCACCGCGGCGGCCGCCCAGCAGGCGATGGCGATCTCGTACTTCCACTGGGCGCTGCACCCGTGGGCGATCTACGCGATCGTCGGTCTCGCGCTCGCCTACTTCACGTTCCGCAAGGGGATGCCGAACCTGATCAGCTCGGCCTTCTACCCGCTGCTCGGCGACCGCGTGTACGGGCCGATCGGGCGGTCGATCGACATCCTCGCGATCTTCGCGACGCTGTTCGGGAGCGCCACCTCGCTCGGCCTCGGCGCGCTCCAGATCAACAGCGGGCTCGACTTCCTGTGGGGCGTCGACCCGGCCGACGGGATCGCGGTGGCGATCATCGCCGTCCTGACGGCGGCGTTCGTGCTGTCCGCCGTCTCGGGCGTCCACCGCGGCATCCAGTGGCTCAGCAACGGCAACATGATCCTCGCGATCCTGCTCGTGCTCTTCCTGCTGGTCGTCGGGCCGACGGTGTTCCAGTTCGAGACCCTCGTCGAGTCGATCGGCGGCTACCTGACGACGATCGTGCCCGCGAGCTTCCGGACCGGCGCCTTCGGCGACTCCGAGTGGCTCTCGGCGTGGACCATCTTCTACTGGGCGTGGTGGATCTCGTGGGCGCCCTTCGTGGGCACGTTCATCGCCCGCATCTCGAAGGGCCGGACCGTGCGCGAGTTCGTCGTCGGCGTGCTGCTGATCCCGAGCGGCGTGAGCTTCGTCTGGTTCGCCGTCTTCGGCGGCGCGGCGATCGACCTCCAGCTCGGAGGCACCGACCTCGGCGGGATCGTGGGCACGCCCGAGATCGCGCTCTTCACGACGCTCGAGCAGTTCCCGCTCTCCGGCCTCACCTCGTTCGTCGTGATCGTGCTGGTGGCGCTGTTCTTCGTCAGCGGCGCGGATGC
The DNA here is from genome assembly GCA_963844405.1 of uncultured Solirubrobacteraceae bacterium. Lineage (GTDB taxonomy): Bacteria > Actinomycetota > Thermoleophilia > Solirubrobacterales > Solirubrobacteraceae > DASSUW01. The sequence continues at coordinate 1,017,772 of CAWJNZ010000004.1, forward strand.
CGCGTCGCTGGTCATGGGCATGCTGTCCTCGCGCGGGACGCTCTCGCCGTCGCGCCCGGTGACCATCTTCTGGGGCGTCGCCACCGGCTCCGCGGCCGCGATCCTGCTGCTGGCCGGCGGCCTCAGCTCGCTGCAGCAGGCCGCGATCATCGCCGCCGCGCCATTCACGGTGGTGATGATCGGGCTCTGCATATCGGTGTTCAAGGCGCTCGCCCAGGAGGCGGCGCCGCTGATCGTCCCCGAGACCACGCCCGAGCCGACCGAGCGCGTGCCGGTGCGGGCGGGCTAGTGTCGCGATTCGTAAGTTCGGTCGCAGGCTGCGGGATGCATCGTCGTGTCTGGCGGTCGCCGGCGGCCTGGCTCGTACTGGGCGTACTTGCGAGGCCGCCGGCGGGCGCCAGGCGCGGCGAGGCGCCCGCAGACTGCCATCGAACTTCCGAATCGGGACACTAGGAGCCAGGCATGCCCGACAACGCACAGCGCCCGTTCCGCGGCGTCTTCGACATGTTCTCCGAGCTCAACCGCATGCGCGAGCACTGGACGGAGATCGAGCCGACCCACGGCCGGGGCCAGGTCGCCGTCTGGGTCCCGGCCGTCGACATCTTCGCCAGCGGCCAGGACCTCGTGATCCGCTGCGAGCTCGCCGGCGTGGCCAAGGAGGAGATCGACGTCTCGCTCAGCGACGGCCGGCTGTGGATCTCGGGCGAGCGCTCCGGCGCGCCCGAGGACGGCTCCGACTTCTACGTCCGCGAGCGCCGCTACGGGGCGTTCGAGCGCAGCGTCAAGCTGACCCGCGGGGTCCGCGGCGACCAGATCAGCGCGACGGTCGTCGACGGGCTGCTCGAGATCGTCGTCGAGGGCGGCGCCGAGCCGCGCCAGCACGAGAAGATCGAGGTCACGGGCGCCGAGGGCGAGCAGGTCCGGCTCGACGTCAGCGGCTGAGCGCGGTCGACGCCCGTGCGACGAGCACCGGCGCGATGACCTCCCGCAACGTCGCCTGAGGGCCCTCGGCGTCGATCGCCTGCAGCAGGAAGCCGGTCCCCAGCTCGGCCACACGCTCGATGTCCCACGCCGTCGAGGTCAACGGCGGTGCCAGCAGCCGCGAGATCGGATGGTCGCCGAAGCCGGCGACCGCGACGTCGCCGGGGATCGACAGCCCGAGCTCCGCGCACGCGGCGTACACGCCGTAGGCGATCGAGTCCGACAGGCAGAGGACGGCGGTCGGGCGGTCGCCTGAGCCGAGCAGCTCGAGCGCCAGCGGGCGCGAGCCGTTCAGCGAGTACGCGCACGCGACCACGCGACAGTCGATCCCGAGCGAGGCCGCCGAGGCGGCGACCGCGCGCTCGGCCGCGCGGTCGGGCGACGTCTCGACCGCCCACGAGAGCACGGTGACGTGGCGGTGCCCGAGCTCGCTGAGGTGCAGCAGGCTCTGCTGCACGGCGCGCTCGTTGTCGAAGACCACCTCGCCGGCGGGCGCCACCCCCGGCAGCGCGTCGCCGATCGTGACCGTCGCCACCTGCCGGGCGATCGACTCCCAGCCTCCGCTCGCCGGGCCGATCGGGACGACCACGAGCCCGTCGATGCGGTGGTCGACCAGGCGCTGCGCGAGCTCGAGCTCGCGCCCGGGCTCGCCGTCGGCGTCCGCCACGAGCGTGCTGAGAGCGGCCCCGTAGAGCTCACGCTGGATCGCGCGCACGAGCTCCTGGTTCCAGAAGTCGGCCAGGCTGCCGACGAGCACCCCGACCACGGCCGTCGCGCCTCCGGCCAGGGCGCGCGCGATCGGATCGGCCTCGTAGCCGAGCTCGTCCGCGGCCTCGCGGACTCGCCGCTCGGTCTCGGCCGACACCTGCTTGCCGCGCAGCGCGTAGCTGACGGCAGCCGGCGAGAGGCCCGTGTACTCCGCGAGCTCGCGGATCGTCGTGCGATGCCTCGCGCCCTCGGGCACGTGGTGAGCCTAGATGATCGCTCTCACCCCGTTGACACGCGAGCGCCTTCAGGTGGATCTCGCCCGTTGACACGCGAGCGCGTTTGGGTGGATACTGGTGAACCGGTTCACTGAACCGGTTCACCTTGCTCCCCGCGATCGACATCCACCAGCACCTGTGGCCCGAGCCGCTGCTGCGTGAGCTGTCCCGCCGGCGCGAGCCGCCGATGCTCGAACGCCACGCCGGAGGCTGGGTGCTGCGCCTCAGCGGCGAGCCGGAGGCGCCCGTCGATCTCGCCGACCACGATCCCGAGCGCCGCGCCGCGCTGGTCGGCGACGACGGCCTCGAACGCGCGCTGGTGGCGCCCTCCCTCCCGCTCGGCATCGAGGCGCTCCCGCGGGGCGAGGCCGAGCCGCTGCTCGACGCGTACCACGAGGGCGTGGCGGCGCTGCCGGCCAGGTTCGGCGCCTGGGCCGCGGTCGGGCTCGCCGATCCCGACCCGGCGGCGCTCGCGCGGCTGCTCGACCGCGGGTTCGCCGGCGCCTGCGTCGCGGCGGGCGCGCTCGGCGGCCCCGCGGGCTTCGAGCGCCTCGGCCCCGTGCTCGCGACGCTCGAGCGCCGGGACGCGCCGCTGCTCGTGCATCCGGGGCCGGCCACCGGCGCGGGCCGCAGCCCGGCCTGGGGGCCCGCGACCGGCCAGATGCCCGCCTGGTGGCCGGCGCTGACCGACTACGTCGCCGAGATGCAGGCGGCGTGGCACGCCTTCCCGGTCTGGGGCAGGCCCGCGCACCCGCGGCTGCGCGTGTGCTTCGCGATGCTCGCCGGCCTCGCGCCGCTCCACCGCGAGCGTCTCGTGGCCCGCGGCGGCGCCGCCGCCAGCGATCCCCACGTGTTCCTCGACGTCTCCTCCTACGGGGCGCGGGCGGTCGACGCGGTGCTCCGCGAGGTCGGCGTCGACCGGCTCGTCTACGGCTCCGACCGCCCCGTCGGCGCCCGCGCCGAGCTGCCGCTCGGCGACGCCGTCGACGGCGCCCTGCGGCGGCGCAACCCCTTCCGGCTGCTGTCCGCGGCATGACCGGCCGCGACCTCGAACGCGACGAGCTGCGCCGGCTCGTGACCCAGATCGCCGCCGATCTCCGGCGGTGGCGCCCGCTCGTCCGCTACGGCACGGCCGACCGGGCCTTCGAGCAGCTCTGGCGCGACGAGCACGTCGACGTCTGGGTGATCACGTGGACGAACGGCAACGACACCGGCTTCCACGACCACGACGTCTCGCGCGGCGCCGTCGCGGTCGTCGAGGGCGAGGTGATCGAGGAGCGCCTCGTACTGGCCGGTGCGCCGCGCGAGCTCCGCCACCGTGCGGGCGACGTGTTCGACTTCGACGCGTCGCACGTCCACCGGATGCGACAGGACCGGGACGCGCCCGCGGTCTCGATCCACGCCTACTCGCCGCCCCTCTGGCGGATGGGGGCCTACGTCGTCGGGCCCGACGGCACGCTGCGACGCCGCTCGATCTCGTACGCCGAGGAGCTGCGTCCGGTCGAAGAAGCCGCGTAGACGGACGCCGCAGACACTGATATATCTGCGTACGTGAAAGACGGCGCCGGCGCCGCCGAGATCGTGCTCGATCACGTCACCAAGCGCTACGGGAACAGCGCGCGGCCGGCGATCGACGACCTGTCGCTGACCATCCCGGCGGGCGAGATCTGCGTGCTCATCGGGCCGTCCGGCGGCGGCAAGACGACCGCGATGAAGATGATCAACCGGCTGATCTCGATCACCGAGGGAGACATCACGATCGACGGGACGAGCGTCAAGGCGCTGGAGAAGACCGAGCTGCGCCGCGGCATCGGCTACGTCATCCAGCAGATCGGCCTGTTCCCGCACATGACCGTCGAGGACAACATCGCCACGGTGCCGCGGCTGCTGGGGTGGGACAAGCAGCGCACCCGGGCGCGCGGGCACGAGCTGCTCGAGCTCGTGGGGCTCGACCCCGACGAGCACGCGAAGCGCTACCCCGCCCAGCTCTCGGGCGGCCAGCGCCAGCGCGTCGGCCTGGCGCGGGCGATGGCCGCCGACCCGCCGCTGATGCTCATGGACGAGCCGTTCGGGGCGATCGACCCGATCACCCGCGAGCGCCTCCAGAACGACTTCCTCCGCCTGCACCGCGAGATCCGCAAGACCGTCGTCTTCGTCACCCACGACATCGACGAGGCGATCAAGATGGGCGATCGCATCTGCATCCTGCGCGAGGGCGGCGTGCTCGCCCAGTACGACACGCCGGAGGCGATCCTCGCTGCCCCGGCGGACGACTTCGTCGCGCGCTTCGTCGGCGAGGACCGCGGCCTCAAGCGCCTGGCGCTGCGGCGGGTGGACGAGGTCGAGCTGCTGCCGGTGCCGGACGGCGCGGGCGACGGCGCGCCCTCGTGCTCCGAGCAGACCACCCTGCGCGACGCGCTCTCGCTGATGCTCACGGAGGGCAGCGAGGGCGTGGTGGTCCGCGGCGAGGACGGCACCGCGAAGGGCTACCTGACGTTCGAGGTCGTGAGCCGGCTGCTGTGATCCTCTTCGCCCAGGACGGGCCGGTCATCCCCGACTTCGGGCGCGGCGACGAGTGCATCCGCGAGAACGGCAACTTCTGCCTGAACTGGTTCCTCGACGAGTTCGGCAGCCGCTACTGGCCGCGCGTCGTCGAGCACATCCAGCTCACGCTGATCGCGCTCGCCTGCGGCTTCGCGATCGCGTTCGTGGCCGCTCTGATCGCCTACCGCTACGAGCGCTTCGAGCTGCCGTTCGCCAACGTCTCGGCGCTCTTCTACACGGTCCCCAGCATCGCGTTCTTCCAGATCATGGTCCCGATCACCGGGATCGGCTGGCTCAGCATCGAGATCGCGCTCGTCTCCTACACGCTGCTGATCCTCTTCCGCAACACGCTGACCGGGCTGCGGGAGGTGCCCGAGGAGGCCAAGGAGGCGGCCGAGGGCATGGGCCTGACGCGCGCCCAGACGCTGGGGCGGATCGAGCTGCCGCTCGCGCTGCCGGCGATCGTCGCCGGGCTGCGGGTCGCGACCGTGACGACGATCTCGCTCGCCACGATCGCCGCCTACATCACGCCGCTCGGGCTCGGCGCCCCGATCTTCAGCGCGATCCAGACCGGTGCCAACACCGAGTTCGTCGCCGCCAGCGTCCTGGCGATCGCGCTCGCGCTGATCGCTGACGTGCTGATCGTCCTCCTCCAGCGCGCGCTCACGCCATGGGCGCGGGCCCGGAGGCCCGCGACGTGAGCGACCTGCTCGACTTCTTCGCGAACGAGGCGTCGCTGCTGGCCGACAAGACGCTCGAGCACCTCGCCATCTGCGCGCTGGCGATCGCCATCGCCATCGCCGTCGCACTGCCGGCGGGGATCGTGCTCGGCCACCGCCACACCGGGTCGTTCGTCGCGATCAACGTCTCCAACGTGCTGCGCGCGCTGCCGAGCCTGGCGCTGATCGCGATCAGCCTCGCCTTCTTCGGCCTCTCGATCGCCAACATCACGATCGCGCTCGTCGCGCTCGCCTTGCCGCCGATCCTCACGAACGCCTACACGGCGGTCGACCAGGTCGATCCCGACGCCGTCGAGGCCGCGCGCGGGATGGGCATGAGCGAGGGCCAGGTGCTGCGCGTCGTGGAGCTGCCGGTGTCGTGGCCGCTGATCTTCGCCGGCATCCGGACGGCTGCGGTCTACGTGATCGCCACGGCGCCGCTGGCGGCCCTCGCCGGCGGCGGCGGCCTCGGCGACATCATCGTCAACCAGGCCACCTACGGCCTCGAGGGCGTGATCGCCGCGACGATCGTCACCGTCGCGCTCGCGTTCGCGGTCGACGGGCTGCTCGGGTTAGTCCAGCGGCGCGTGACGCCGACGGGCCTCGTGGTCCCGAAGGAGCTGCACACCATCGTTCCGCCCGCGGAGTCGGACGTCCCGGCCGAGCGGGCACTTGCGTGAAACCGAAGGGGAGAGTTTCCATGGCACGTGCACTGTTCGTACTCCTGGCCTTGATCGCCGCGCTCGCGGTCGGCTGCGGCGGCGACGACGAGGAGGGCTCGGCGACGGAGTCGAGCGGCGGCAAGCCCGGTGAGGGCAAGCCAGGGGTGACGATCGGCACCAAGGACTTCACAGAGGAGTTCGTCCTCGGCAACCTCTACGCGCAGGCGCTGGAGGCGCAGGGCTACAAGGTCACCCTGAAGGAGAACATCGGGTCGACCGAGATCATCGACAAGGCGCTGACCAGCAACGAGATCGACGGCTACCCGGAGTACACCGGCGTCTCGCTGTCGGTCGTGGCCAAGAACGACAAGCTGACCTCGAGCCCCGAGGAGACCGCACAGCTCGTGAAGGAGTTCTACGAGGGCCGCGGCCAGGTGGTGAGCGAAGCCACCCCGTTCCAGGACACCGACGCGATCGCCACGACGAAGGAGTTCGCGACCGAGAACGGGCTCACGCAGGTCGAGGACCTGAAGAAGCTCGACAGCTTCACGCTCGGCGCCCGGCCCGAGTTCAAGAACCGCTTCAACGGCCTCAAGGGCATGGAGCAGGTCTACGGGATCAAGAACGCCAAGTTCAAGCAGCTCGCGCTCGGCCTGCAGTACCCGTCGCTCGACAAGGGCGACGTCGACTCCGCCAACGTGTTCTCGACCGACGCCCAGCTCGCCTCGGGCAAGTACACCGTGCTCGAGGACCCGAAGGGCGTCTTCGGCTTCCAGAACGTCTACTTCGTCATCAACAAGGACAAGTACGACGAGCTCGGCGGGCAGGAGTTCATGGACGTCGTCAACAAGGTCAACGCGCTGCTGACCGAGGAGGCGATGACCTCGATGAACGCCGCCGTCGACCTCGACAAGAAGAAGCCGGCCGACGTCGCGCAGGCCTTCCTGGAGGCCAACGAGCTGCTCTAGGCGACGCTCCGCACCAGCTCGGCGAGCGCCGGCAGCGCCGCTTCGGCGCGCGCCGCGTCCTCGCCGAGCGGGCGGTCCTCGAGCCGCTGGTCGAAGCCGCGCGCGAGCTCGCGTGCGGGCGCCAGCGCCCCGGCGGCCGGGACGCCGCGCATGCGCAGCGCGCGCTCGGCGGCGAGCCACTCGAGCGCGAGCACCGTCCGCAGCAGGCCGACCACGCGGCGGGCGTGGCCGGCCGACTGCCAGGCGAAGCTGGCGTGCTCCTCGAGGCCGCGCGAGATCGACACCGAGCCGAGCACGGCCGGCGTCGCGGCCGTCCGCAGGCGCGCGAGCGCGTCGCCGGCGAGGTACTCCGCGATCATGAGGCCAGAGCTGCCCTCCGCGTCGGCGGCGAGGAACGGGGTCAGGCCCGTCAGGTCGGGCGCCATCAGGTGGGAGAGCCGGGCGCCCGCCAGGCTCCCGAAGGGGACCAGCGCGAGCCGCAGGCTGTCGAGCGCCAGCGCGCAGCTCGCGGCGTGGAAGCCGCCGTTGTGCAGCGCCTCCCCGCCCGCGAACAGCGGGTTCTCGGCGGCCGCGTTGACCTCGACGGCGAGGACGTCGTGCAGGGCGGCCAGCGCGTCGTACAGCGCCCCGGCGACCGGCGGGAGGCAGCGCAGGCCGAACGGATCCTGCCGGCGCGCCGGCGGCTCGCCGCCGGCGGTCAGCGTGCGCAGGCGGGCGGCCACGGTCGTGAGGCCGGGCAGCGGGCGGGCCGCCGCCACCGCGCTCGCGAAGGCCTCGCGGTTGCCCTGCAGCGCCTGGAAGCTCAGGGCGGCGACCCCGATCCCGGCGTCCAGCAGCTCGTGCAGGTCCGCCCACACGAGCGCGGCGGTCCCGAAGGTGGCGGCGTTGGAGCTCATGAGCGGCAGCGCGTCGCCGGGAGCGATCTCGAGCCGCTGCGGCTCGCCGTCCTCGCCCTCGCCGGCGAGCGCGAGGCCGAGCTGGGCGAGCACCGTCAGGTCGCCGGTGCCGAGCCCGCCGAGGTCGCGGACGGTCGGGACGCGGTCCTGGGCGACCATCTCGGCGAGCGCCAACGCGATCTCGGGCCGGCTCGCCCCGCCCGCCGCCATCTGCGCGAGCCGCACGAGGACGGTCGCCCGCACGGCGTCCGCGGGCAGCGGCTCGCCGAGGCCGCCGGCATGGCTGCGCAGGAGGCGCAGTGCGTGGGCGCCGAGATCGCCGAGGATGTCGACGTGGCGGTTGGCGCCGACGCCGGTGGTGCGACCGTAGACGCTGCGGTTGGCGGCGATGTCCTCGGCGGCCCGGTGGCCGGCCGCCATCCGCTCGCGCGCCGCCGGCGTGAGCTCGACCTCGACGGCGCCGGCCCGGGCCGCCGCCACCAGGTCCGCGGGCGCGAGCGGCTCGTCACCGAGGCGCAGCCTCATCCCGGCAGCAGATCCTCCAGCTGCGCTTCGAGGGCCTCGTCGCCCACCTCGCGGACCTCGAGCGGGAGCCCGAGGTGGGCGGCGGCACGCTCCGCGGCGGCGCGCGTGGCCGGCGTCGGGTGCTGGGCCAGCCACAGCACGCGCGTGTAGTGGCCGAAGTAGGCGTCGCGCAGCTCGGGGTGGCGGTCGAGCCCGAGCTCGCGCATGACGGTGTGCTCGAAGGTCCGGGCGAGGAAGTCGGTCAACAGGTACGTGCCCGGCTCCTCCTCGAGCGCAGCCCTGACCTCGTCGCGCGCCAGCACGTCGTAGCAGTGGTCGCCCGCGAGCCTGGGGACGTCGCCGAGCAGCGCGTCGAGCGCGCCGTACGTGCCGCAGTCGGCGTAGGCCACGGCGACGACATCCTCATCGAGCACCGCTTTGACGGCGGGGGCGATCTGCTCCGGGCGGTTGTGCATGAGCGCCGGCAACGGGACCACCTCGATGTCGAGGCCCCGCCGGCGGGCGACGGCCTGCACGTGCACCGCCAGAGCTCCACACGCGATGACCCTCATCCCGGGAACGCCAGCTGGTCGACGAACATGTCGTTGAAGTCGTCGCGGCCGGAGAGCTCGACGTACTCGACCTCGTGGACGATCGAGCGGGCCTCGGCGCGCTCGCGCACGCTCAGCGCCGCCATCTTCGCCCCCTCGCTGGCGACGTTGCCGGCGCTCACGATCCGCGGCAGCGCGAGCGGCGGCACAAGCCCGATCCGCACGGCGCTGGCGGGCGACAGGTAGGCGCCGAAGCTGCCGGCCAGCAGCACCTGCGAGATGTCGTCGGGCGTGAGCCCCATCTCGCGCAGCAGGATGTTCCAGCCGGTCGCGATCGAGGCCTTGGCGAACTGCAGCTCGCGGACGTCGCGCTGCGACAGGTAGACGTCGTCGGCGAGCATGAACACGCGCTCCTCGCCGATCTTCGTCATGCGCGGGTCGTCCGTGAAGCGGCCGGAGTGGTCGAGCAGGCCGGCTTGCACCATCTCGGCCACGCAGTCCACCAGGCCCGAGCCGCAGATCCCGACCGGATCGGTGTCGCCGATCACCTGGAGCTCGAGCTCCCCGTCGCGGATCTTCACGCCCTCGATGGCGCCCTCGGCGGCGCGCATGCCGCAGCGGATCTGCGCCGCCTCGAAGGCCGGGCCCGCGGGCGCGGCGGTCGCCAGCACGCGCTCGTTGGAGCCGAGCGCGATCTCGCTGTTGGTCCCGACGTCGATGAACAGCCGCACCCGCTTGTCGCGCGTCAGGCCCGTGGCGAGCATCCCGGCGACGATGTCGGCGCCGACGTAGGCGCCGAGCGAGGGGAAGACGACGGCCGGCGCGCGCGGGTGCGCGCCGACGCCGAAGTCGCTGGCCAGCGCCGGCGGCAGGTCGTGCGAGGCGACGATGAACGGCGCCATCGAGAGCGGCTCGGGGTCGATGCCGAGCGCGAGCTGGGTCATCGTCACGTTGCCGACGACGACGATCTCGTAGACCTCGTGCGGCCTGACGCCCGCCTCCTCGCAGACCTCGCCGGCCAATTGGGACAGGGTCTCGTGCGCCCGCGCCTCCAGGGCGCTCAGCGCGTTGTCGTCGAGCATGGTGGCCGACACGCGCGAGATGACGTCGGCGCCGTAGGGCTGCTGGCGGTTGAGCATCGAGCGCACGGCGGCCGGCGTGCCGGTCTCGAGGTCGAGCAGCGTGGCCACCACCGTGGTGGTGCCGAGGTCGAACGCGATCGCGAACCGCCGCCCCCTCGTGTCGCCGGGCTCGACCGCGATCAGCACGTCGTCGGCGACGACCGCCGTGACGTCGAAGTGCGCCTCGCGCAGCACCGTGCCCAGCGTGCGCACGACCGCCAGCTCCACGCGCGGCTCGAGGTCCTCCAGAGCGTCGAGCACCCGCTGCACGTCGGAGCGCTGATCCTCGAGCGACGGCTCGTCGAGCACGAGGTGGCGCTTCTGCACGGCCGGCCGCAGGATCACGTGCCGGCCGACGCCGACCAGCGCGGCCTTGGGGCGCGTCTGGAGCGGCGGCACGTCGATCACGAGGTCGGCGCGCGCCTCCGCCCGGCAGGCCAGCCGCCAGCCCTCGCGCAGCTCGTCGGTGCTGAACGCTCGCGGGTCGACGGAGCTGACCGGCACCTCGCCCTCGAGCACGCGCACCTTGCACTTCTTGCACGTGCCGTGGCCGCCGCACGTCGAGTCGATGGCGATGCCGTTCCAGCTCGCGGCGTCGAAGATCGGCGTTCCCGCGGGAACGCGAACGTCGGTGCCGTCGGGCTCGAAGCGCAGGTGGACGCGCTCCGGGCCCTCCGCTACGGCGTCGCTGCCGCCGCCTGCCGCGCTCTGTGGGCTGCGATCCAACTCGCCCCCCAGGGGTCGTGGCCGAGCAGCAGGTCGGCCGCCCGGACGCTCGAGACGCACACCTCGGCCGTGCTCATGATCGCGCTCGTCAGGCCGGCGGCCATCGCCATCGGCAGGAACGCGGCATTGAGCACGAACCGCTCGGGCAGCCCGAACGACACGTTGGAGGCGCCGAGGCACATGTTCACCCCGAGCTCGTCGCGGATCAGCCGGATCGTCTCCAAGGTCGTGGTGACCGCCTCGGTGTCGGCACCGACGGTCATGGCCAGCGGGTCGATCACGACGTCCTCGGGCGGAATGCCGTGGTCGCCGGCGGCGCCGACGATCTTGCGCGCGATGTCGAGCCGCTGCTGCGGCGTCTCCGGGATGCCGGTCTCGTCGTTGGCCAGGCCGATGACCGCCGCGCCGTGGCGCGCCACGAGCGGCAGGATCTCCTCGAGCCGCTCGTCCTCCCCGGTGACGCTGTTGACCAGCGCCTTGCCCTCGTAGACGGACAGCCCGGCCTCCAGCGCCTCGATCACCGACGAGTCGATGCAGATCGGTACGTCGGCCTCCGCCTGCACGGTCTGCAGCATCTGCGAGAGCAGCTCGGCCTCGTCGACGAGCGGGATGCCGGCGTTGACGTCGAGCATGTCGGCGCCCGCCTCGACCTGCGTCTGGGTATCGAGCACCACGGTCGAGAAGTCGCCGTTCTTGAGGTCCTCGGCGAGCTTCTTGCGGCCGGTCGGGTTGATCCGCTCGCCGATGATGCAGAACGGGTGGCCGGCGCCGATGGTGACGGTCGCCGAGCGACCTCGCAGCACGGTGTCCATCAGGCCGGCACCATCTCGCGGCGCTGCTCGATCAGCTGCTTGGCCTTCTTGACGGCGCTAGAGGCGTCGGCGCTGTAGCCGTCGGCGCCGACCGCGTCGGCGTACTCCTGCGTGACCGGCGCGCCGCCGACCATGACGATCACCTTGTCGCGGATCCCGGCCTTCTCGAGCGCGTTGATGTTGGCCTTGAACATCGGCATCGTGGTGGTGAGGAACGCGCTGAAGCCGACGACGTCGGGGCTGTGCTCGTTGACCTGCTCGACGAACCTCTCCGGCGGCACGTTGACGCCGAGGTCGATCACCTCGAAGCCGGCGCCCTCGAGCATGATGTTGCAGAGGTTCTTGCCGATGTCGTGGACGTCGCCCTTGACGGTGCCCATGAGGAACGTGCCGACCGGCTTGGTGCCGGTCTCGGCCAGCAGCGGGCGCAGGATGTCGAGCGCCCCCTGCATCGCGCGCGCGGCGATCAGCATCTCGGGCACGAAGTAGTCGCCGCGCTCGAACCGCGCGCCGACCTCCTCCAGCGACGGGATCAGCGCGTCGTAGAGCATGCGCTCGGGCTCGAGGTCGCTCTCGAGGCCCTGATTGACGCCGTCGGACACCGCGGGCGCGTTGCCGACCAGGGTCTCTTCGTAGAGCAGCTGGAGGATCTCGTCGTGCGTCATGCGGCGTTGGCTCCCATGTCGTGACCGAGGGCACGGGCTTCGTGGATCAACTGTGGGTAGAGGTCGGCGATCTGCTGCGAGCCGAGGCGCAGCGTCGGGCCGGAGATCGACAGCGCGGCGATCGCGCGGCCGCCGGCACCGAGGACCGGGGCGGCGAGGCCTGCGAGCCCGACCTCGAGCTCGTCGACCGCGGTGGCGTAGCCGTCGCGGCGCACGCGGGCGATCACGGTCGGCTCGAGCGCGCCGGGATCGGCGCTCCCGAACGCGATCAGGACCTTGCCCACGGCCGTGCAGTCATACGGGACGCGGCGACCGACCCAGTCGCCGGTGCCGAGGAAGTGGCGGCTCTCGATCTGGGCCAGGTGCTCGACGCCGAGCGGTCCCGGCACCGCGAGGTTGATCGTCTCGCCGCTGAGCTCTGAGAGGCGCTCCAGGTGCGGCTGGGCGAGCTCGGCGAGCTGGCCGCGGTTGGCGAAGCGGCGCAGGACGGGCCCGGGCTCGAAGCTCCCGCGCCGGCCGTGCTGCTCGACGAGGCCCTGGCGCTCGAGCGCGCTCAGCAGGCGGCTCGCCGTGCTCTTGGGGAGCTCGGCGTCGCCGGCCAGGTCCGACAGCGCGCGCGGCTCGTCGGCCTCGATCACGAGCGTCAGCAGCTGCGCGGCACGGTCGATCGTCTGCGTTCCCCGTTGGAACTCTTGTTCCACGAGAGATATGTTACGCAGCCATGTTCGTCAACACAATGCCGCGCTACGAGATCCTCAGCGAGGACGCGATGGATGTGCTCGATCGCGGCTGGCGGCGGATCGTCACCGAGCTGGGCGTCGAGTTCATGCTCCCCGAGGCCGTCGAGCTGTTCCGGCAGGCCGGCCAGACCGTCGAGGGCGACGCCCTCGTCAAGCTCGATCCCGACTTCATCCTCGAGCAGGTGGCGAAGGCGCCGCGCGAGTTCGAGCTGGTCGCGCGCAACCCCGAGCGCTCCGCGCACATCGGCGGCGACCACATGGTCTTCGCCTCGGTCTACGGCCCGCCGTTCGTGCGCGAGGGCGCCGTGCGGCGCGACGCGACGATGGCCGACTACGAGAACTTCGTGAAGCTCGCGCAGGCCTTTCCGGAGCTCGACTCGCCGGGCGGCACGGTCGTCGAGCCGAACGACCGGCCGCTCGACTCGCGTCACCTCGACATGGTGTACGCGCTCCAGACGCTCTCCGACAAGCCGTACATGGGCTCGGTCATCTCCGGCCCGAACGCGCGCGACACGATCGAGATGGGCGAGATCTGCTTCGGCGGCCTGCCGTCGTCGCCGGTCTCGATCTCGCTGATCAACTGCAACTCGCCGCTGCGCTGGGACGACCGGATGCTGTCGGCGATGGTCGAGTACAACCGCGCCAACCAGGCCGTCGTGATGACGCCGTTCCTGCTGATGGGGGCGATGTCGCCGGTCTCGATCCCGGCCACGCTGGTGCAGCAGCTCGCCGAGGGGCTGTCGGGGATCGCGCTGACCCAGCTCGTCCAGCCTGGCTGCCCCGTGGTCTTCGGCTCCTTCTTGAGCAACACGGACATGCAGTCGGGCTCGCCGTCGTTCGGCACGCCGGAGTCGGCGATCGGGCTGCTCTGCACGGGCCAGATCGCGCGGCGGTACGGGCTGCCGTTCCGGTCCGGCGGCGGGCTCACGGCCTCGCAGACCGCCGACGCGCAGGGCGCTTACGAGGCGCTGATGACGCTGCTGCCGACGTTCCTCGCCGGCACCAACTTCGTCATGCACGCCGCCGGCTGGCTCGAGGGCGGCCTCGTCTCCTGCTACGAGAAGTTCATCGTCGACATCGAGCTGCTGCGGATGCTGCGGCACGAGTTCACGCCGCTCGAGATCGACGAGGCGTCGCTGGCCTTCGACGCCCACCAGGAGGTCGGCCAGGGCGGCCACTTCCTCGGCGCGGCGCACACGCTCGAGCGCTTCCGCGAGTGCTTCTACCGCCCGCTGCTGTCCTCGACCGAGAACTTCGAGCGCTGGACGCGCAACGGCGGCAAGGACGCGGTCGAGCGGGCGGGCGAGATCTGGCGGCGCACGCTGGACGAGTACGAGGAGCCGCCGATCGACGAGGGAGTGCGCTCGCAGCTGCAGGAGTTCGTCGCGCGGCGGCGCGCCGAGCTGGGTGACTGACGCTTGATCTCCGAGCGCGCCTACGAGCAGCTGCGCGACCGCATCGTCACGCTGCGGCTGGCGCCGGGGACCGTGCTGCGCGAGGACGAGCTGATGCGCGAGCTGGAGATCGGCCGCACGCCGCTGCGCGAGGCGGTCAAGCGGCTCGCGCTGGAGAACCTCGTCGCCGTCCAGCCGCGGATCGGCACCTACGTGACGTCGGTCGACGCGGCCGACATCGTCCACATCTCCGAGGTGCGCGCCGAGCTCGAGGCGCAGGCCGCCGAGCTCGCCGCCCGCAGGATGGACGAGGGCCTGCGGGCGCGGGCCGAGCAGCTGCTCGAAGAGGTCCGCGGCCTCGACCGCACCGCCGACGCCGACACCCTGATGGCGCTCGACGAGTCGGTCCACCGGCTCGCCTGGGACGGCTCGCGCAACCCGTACCTGATCGAGACGCTCGAGCGCTACTTCGTGCTCTCGCTGCGCGTCTGGTACGTCGTGCTCGACCGCGTCCCCGGGCTCGGCACCGCGGTCTTCGACCACGCCCGCTTCCTCGAAGCCCTGCTCGCCCGCGACGCCGCCACCGCCCGCGCCCTCATGCACGAGCACGTGACCGAGTTCGAGCGCGAGATCATGACCGCGTTCTCGCGCGACTAGTGTCGGGACACTAGAGCAGCGCGATGCCCGTCGCGATCAGCCACAGCGACCAGGCGACGTAGGCCGGCGGGGTGAGCGCCCACCACAGCAGCTGCAGCGCGGTGCCGCCGGCGCGGAACCTCGCGAGGACGTCGCGCGTCGGCCGGCGCAGCACGTCGGGGTAGTCGAAGCGCACGGCGAGCCCGGCGAAGGCGGCGTTGAAGGCGATCGGGACGCCGATCAGGAACAGCCCCGCGGCGGTCACGCCGCCACCGACTGCCGCGAGCCCTGCAGGAAGCGCAGCACGAGCCCGGTGATCAGCGTCGCGACGAGCGCGCCGCTCGAGCCGAAGACGAAGAAGCCCTGGTCGGCACCGGCGCCGATGACCTCGTACGACACGAGCCACGCGAGCGCCCAGCTCGCCGCGGTGGCGACGGTCCAGGTGCGGGCCGCGCCCAGGATCGTGCTCTGGGCGGCCCCGACGACGGCGCCGGCGATCGCCCCGCTGACGATCAGGTCGCCGAGCTCGGTGCCGGCCCCCGTGACCGCCGCCGCCAGCGCCGTCCCCGCGGCCATGGCGGCGGCCGTCAAGGGGATCCAGCGCTTCGTCGTGCCGAGCGCGAGCCATTGCGCCGTCCCGATGACGGCGCCGGCGAGCAGGCCGCCCGCGGCCGCGGTGAGGGGACCGTCGAGCGATCCGACCACAGCCCAGGCGAGGAAGCCGCCGAGCGGGAAGGCGAGGAACGTGGGGAGCCAGCGCTTGATCGTCATGCCGATAATGTACATTGTACGTTATCTATGCCGGAAGCGCGCCAGCCACACCCCCGCCGTACGGGCCGCACGAGAAGACCGCGCGGCTCGCTGACCCGCGCGGGCATCCTCGACGCTGCCGAGGCCGTCGCCCGCCGCAACTTCGGCGACCTCACGGTCCGCGCCGTCGCGGCAGAGCTCGGAGCCGCGCCGATGGCGCTCTACAACCACTTCGCCGGCAAGGACGAGCTCGTCGACGCGCTGCTCGACCGCGTGCTCGCCCGCTTCGAGCCGCCGGCGCCCGGGGGCGACTGGCGGGACGACCTCAAGGCGTTCGCCCGAGCCCACCGCAGGGTCCTCACCGACCACCCGTGGGCCGTCGCACCGCTCTTCAGCCGTCCGGCCCCGGGCATGAGCGCCGTCCGCGTCGGCGAGCACGCGCTCGCGATCATCCGCCGCGGCGACGTGACGAACGACGAGGCCGTGGCCATCTTCAGCGGCGTCATCGCGCTCAACTACGGCTGGTCCTCGTTCACCGCGGCGCGGCAGCTCGACCCGGCCGCCGGCGAGCAGGTCGCCGCGGCGATGGCCCAGCTCCCGCGCGAGGCGTTCCCCCACACCGCCGCGGTGGCGGCCGAGATGGTCGGCTACGGCAGCGACGAGCACTTTGAGCTCGTGCTCGCCGGCCTGGTCGGGGCCGCCCGAGACTAGGGCTCGCGCCGGTCGACGGTTACGGCGTCGAGCATGGCGGCTCCGTCCGGCGGGCTTCCCACGGGTGGGTCGGCGCTCTCGAAGCAGAGCTCCGAGCTCGGCCCGGCGGCGGCGAAGTCGAAGCTGTGCCGCTCCCACTGCGGGTCGACGTTGTCCGACTCGGCGCCGTGCACGAACGTGTGCGACGGGAGCCCGGTGATGCCGGCGGCCAGGGCGGCCGAGGCCAGGGCGACGGCGTTGTGGGACATCCAGAACGACACCTGGTACGCGGCTCCGGACATCGTCGCGAAGCGCTGGCAGATCCTGCCGCCGACGAAGCCCGACAGATCGATCGACTGGCGTCCGTGCTGCGCGGTGGCCCAGGTGAACTGGATGTCGACCTCGCCGGCCGTGACCGTCCACGGCCCGATGGTGCCGCCCGCGGGGACGGTGAGGTACGGGGTCTCGATCGCGGGCAGCTCGAACGAGCCATTCTCGAGCGTCGCGTCGGCGTAGACGACGGCGACGGTGACCGGCACGTCCCCGGCGAGGGCGCGCAAGGTGACGATCAGCTCGCCGCCGAGCGGGCCGGTGTCGAGCACGGGACGGGCGCAGGCGCCGAGGTCCACGGTCTCGGAGCCGGTACGCACCGGGATCTGCACGGTGGCCACGAGCGCGCTGGGGACGCAGTCGGGCCCGGGGTCGAGCCGGATCGCCCGGTTCGCCTCGACCGGCACGGCGATCTCGAGCGGCTCGGCGGGCACCACGGTCGGCGATGACCGGGACGCCGACGGCTGCTCCGATCCGTCCGGTCGCGGCGGGTGCGTCGAGATCCACCGTTCCGCCCGCAGGCGGGGCCGCGGCCGCCGCTCCGTACGTGGCGAGCGCGACGTCGCCGCCGGCGAGGACGTCGATCGCGCAGTCCTCGACCTTGGCGGCATCGATCTTCGCCTCGCGGCAGGCGGCGAGCGCCGCGCTGACGGCATCGGCGGGGAACTGCGAGAGGTGCACGGGACCGAGCGGGAAGATCGGGATCAGCTCGCCGGGCGCCTGCGGCGTCGTGAACAGGGAGTCACCCGGCTGCACGCGCCAGCGCTCGGCGAAGTCACCGAAGAGATCTCCGACGACGTCGTTCCAGAAGTCCCCGTCGAAGTCGCCGAGCAGGCCTTCCATGCGCCGGGCGAGCGACGGGGCCGGCGTCACCTGATAGCCGCCAAGCCGAAGCGGCTCGCCTCGACGCGCGTGCGTGGCGCGTCGTGAGCCGGTAGAGCTGCCCGGTGGCGTCGAGCTGCCCGCCGCCGGGCAGTGCGACCGGCAGCTGCTCGGCGGTGACGGACGCGCCGTTCACGCGGATCGGCGGGTCGTGCGCGAACTCCAGGCCCGCCGCGTCGAGAACGTCAGGACGTTCGCGCCGTCGCGGATCGCGAGCGCGCGATTCCAGGAGACGCCGCTGAGCGGATGGGCTCGGCCGAAGCGCACGTGGATGGTCAGGCTGCCGTCGGTGCTGCGCGCGAACACGTAGTCGCCGGCGGCCTGGAAGTCGTAGGAGGCGCCGTCGATGGTGTAAAAATGGGGATCGCCCGAGCTGCCGCCCGTGGGATGCGAAGGCTCCGGCTCGGGCGGCGGCTCCTCGTCGTCTCCCCCTCGTCGATCGAGATCGTGAAGCTGCGCTCGGCGAACGCGCCGAGCGCGTCGTTGACAGCGAGCGTGAACGTCGCGGTGCCGGCCGTCGTCGGCGTGCCGGCGATGCGGATCTCCGCCGAGGTCTCGCCGGCGGTAGGCCCAGGGCTGCCGGGAGCGCGCCCTCGGCGAGCTGCCAGCTGTACTCGGCGAGGCCGCCCTCAGACATGACGGTGGCGGAGTACTCCTTGCCGACCTGGCCGTCGGCGACGTCCTCCGTCGTGACGCGAAGCTTGGGGACGATGCGGAGCGTGACCGGCTCGACGCGCTTGGTGACCGGCGTATTGCTGTCACTTAGGGTCACGAGCGGGTGGAACGTGCCCTCGCTCGTCGGGGTGCCCGAGATCTCGCCGGTAGGGCTCGGCATCGAGACCGCCGGGCATCGGCCCCTCGACGCGCTGGGGCGGCCAGCCCCGAAGGCGGCGAGTTGACTCAGGTACGGGAGGTCGACCTCGCCGATCGCCGGCTCGTTCACGATGCGCAGGGCCGAGGCGACGGCGACGGGCATCGGAACGACGCGCGCGTCGGCCTGGCAGAGGACCGTCATCCCGTTCTGCACCTCGTACTTCACGACGAACGCGAAGGCGTGCTCCGTCGTGTGCCGACGTCGTGTCCGTCAGGTTGTTACCGCTGGGCAGGACGGAGGCGACGCCGCCGTTGTCGGTGAGGAAGGTGACGGGACGCGATATCGAGCGGGTTACGGGTGAATCGAAGCGCCTTGAAGATGTCTTCTGCCTCGATGTCGAGCTCGGGGTCTCCTCGAGGACTGCGAGGCGCACGCGTAGCCGGGTGTCGATCGCCGGCCCGTCGACGACGAGCTGAAACCGCCGTCCGGGCGGGTTCGGCTGCTGGAACGAGAAGATCTCTCCGTCGGGCAGGTCCTGGCAGCCCTTCAACAGGCGCAGCTGCAGGATGTTCACCGTGTCGGTGACGAGGTCCTCGGGTAGGCCGTGGTGGCCGGTGCCGTCGTCGACGATCGTCGTGCCGAGTACGCCGACGCCGGGCGGATCGACCGTGGACCGGCCGACGAGCAGGGTGGCCTCGCCGTCCAGGGCCGCCGGGAGGCTGAAGGCGCCGGCCGCGTCCGTGGCCGCCGAGAACAGCGGCGCGGCGGTCGACTGCACGATGGCGGTGGACACCGGCGCGCCGGAGGACGTCACGTAGCGCCGGAGGCGATCACCAGCGGCGTCGCCGGTGAGACGACGACGAATGGCCCGGCCTGCGTGACGCTGAAGTCGATCGACCCGAGGCGCGCGAGCCCGCGTACGTGAGGCTCGGCGGATCGGTCGCGGAGGGCGCGGCGACCGAGCCGATGAGGAGCTGATCGCCGCTCGTGACGCCGGCAGGCTCGGGTAGCGAGACGGAGACCGGCAGGTGGAACCCGACGCCCGCTTCGCTCGCTGGATCTCGATCCCGCCGATGAACCGCACCGAGGCCTCGAGCGGGCCGATCCGCTGCTCGAGCCAGGGCGACGCCGAACTCGACGAGCGTGATGAGCACGGCGTGGTCGAGCGCATCCGGCGGGAACGTCACTGTCGCTCCGTTCGGCAGGCGGAGCGTGCCGCCGGCCGGCCCGATGACCGCGCTCGAGGGCGGCTCGCCGCGCGGGATCCGGCGCACCCGCTCGCAGTCCGAGGCGACACGTCGGTGCGGTCGACGAGCACCGAGTCGCGGCCCTGTCCGCAATCAACGCGATCGGGTCCGCCGCCGCCACTCAGCCAGTCGTCGCCGGTCCGCCTTGAAGCGTGTCAGCACCCTTGCCGCCCCAGAGCCGGTCGCGGCCCGCCCCGCGTCGAGCACGTCATCCCCGGGCCGCCGAACAGCGATCGTCGCCGCCCAGGCCCAGCATGCGATCGTCGCCGCCGTGGGCGAGCAGGATGTCGCGACGCGACGACCTGGTTAGCGTGTCGGCGCCCGCGGTGCCGTGCTGGACGTGCGGGTTCCCGCCGCCGCCGGCCGTGGCGCTGCCGGTGGACAGCAGGCTCACGGCGAGAGCGAGGACCGCACCGCACCACGCGGACCGCCGACTTCTCAGCATCTCGGGCTCCCTCCACGCCAGCCCGGAGCCCGCCGCGGCGGGCGGCGATCCAATGAGAAAGGGCGCACCACTCGGCGCGCCCGGACAATTGCCAGCCTACCGCCACCCGGAGGCCAGCACAACTGCCTGACTAGGGTACGGCCACCGATGCTCTCCGACCGGTTCCGCGCCGCCGTCGAGCAGGCGCAGCCTCGAGCAGCTGCCCGACCTGTTCCATGAGGACGCGGTCTTCCGCAGCCCGGTGCTCTTCAAGCCATACGAGGGCCGCGATCAGGTCTTACGGGTCGAGGGGATCGACAAGCTGACCTTCGACGCCGACGGGCTGATCACCGAGCTCAAGGTGATGATCCGCCCGGCGTCCGCGCTCCAGCTAGTCGGGGCGAGGATGGCCGAGGAGTTCCCGAAGGTCGGGCTGGGCCTCCCGGGCTGAGCGGTTCACGAACTTCTGGCATCGAGGGGGCGGGCTCGGCCGGGGTGCGTTTCGTCAACCGGACGCAGCTGTGGCGCGGCGCGTTGACGTTGCGCACCGTATAGGTGCCGAACGTCAACGGCGCGGCGCGGAGGCGCGACGCGTTGACGTTCCGCACCCCTGGCGGTGCATTTCTGCACCATCGCCGCGCACCTCCCCTACCCCGCGCCGTTGACGTTCGTCCGCTGCAAGGTCACCGGCAGCCGATCGTGCGGCTGCCTTTGACGACTAGCGGGGCCGCTGCAGCCGATCGCCGAGTCGCGAATGCCGCCGGGACGTGTCGGGCGTCGCCGCCGCGCGCGCGACGGCCGCGCGCTGGCCGACGACCACCGTGGCCGTGCGGGCGCGGGTCATCGCCGTGTAGAGCATCTCCCTGCGAAGGAAGCGCGCCCCCGCCGCCGCGTGCGCGATCACGATCGCGACCGGCAGCTCGATCCCCTGCCCCTTGTGGATCGAGCACGCGTATGCGAGCTGCAAGCGCGGTGCCTCCTCCTCCGGCAGTTCGATCACCGCGCCGTCGGCGACGACCAGCAGCGCCTCGTCGTCGCCGCGATGTTCGAGCAGCCTCAGGATCGTGCCGTTCATGAGGCCGAGCTCGTGCAGGTTGCGTCCCGACAACATCAGCTTGTCGCCGACGCGCAACCGCCGCCGAGCACTGGCTTGCCGTCCGGGTTGAGCACCTCACGAAGGCGTGCGTTGAGCGCATCGATCCCCAGTGCGCCTCGGTAGACGGGCGCGAAGACCTGGATGTCGGCGAGCGGGTCGACGCCGAAGTGGCTGGGCAGGCGCTCGGCCACGAGCGACACGACCTCGCCGAGCGCCGCCCCAGGATCGTCGCGCTCGACCAGGAAGAGGTCGCGCGTGAGCCCGTCGGCGCCGGCGAACGACGGCGTCTCGCCGTGTCGCACCGCGTGGGCGCCTCGCACGATCATGCTTCCGGCCGCCTGCCGGAAGATGTGCGCGAGGCGCGCGACCGGCACCGCCTCCGCTTCCACCAGCTCGGCGAACGGCTTGCCCGCCCCGACCGGGGCGAGCTGGTCGGCGTCGCCCACGAGGACCACGTGCATCCGCGGGCCGACGGCGCCGAGGAGCGTCACGAGCAGCTCGAGGTTGGCCATCGAGGTCTCGTCGACGATCAGCAGGTCGCCGGCGAGCTCGTCCACTGTGGGTCCCTGATCCGGCACCCAGCCGAGCGCCGAATGGACGGTGGACGCCTCCATCCCGGTCGACTCGGCCATCCGTCGCGCGGCGCGGCCGGTGGGCGCGACGAGCACGATCGACGCCCCGTGCTCCGCCGCGGCCGCGCAGATCAGCCGGACCGTCGCCGTCTTGCCCGTGCCCGGGCCGCCGGTGACGATCGAGAGCCGGGACCCGAACGCTCCGAGGACGGCCTTCCACTGCTCCGCGGTCGGCACGAGGTCGGCGCTTGGGGAACGACTCGGTGCCTTCAGTCTTGGCCTCGACGCAGCGAGCTCCCGGACGCGCTCGGCGAGCTCGACCTCGAGCCTCGCCGTCTCCGGGCGGTAGACCCACACCGCCTCGTCTCCATCGACGTCAATGACGAGCCGGCCCTCGTCCGCCATCTCGCCGAGAAGCGACGCATCCGGCGGCCGTCCTCCCAGCACGATCGCTGCAGCGCGCGCGAGCTCGCCCACCGGCATGCAGGTCGATCCGTCCTTCTCAGCTTCGGCGAGCACGTGCAGCACCGCCGCCCGAGTGCGGGCCGGCGAGTCGGCAGCAACCCCGCCGGCCCGGGCGATCCGATCAGCCGTCTGGAAGCCGACGCCGAACACGCTCGTCAGCTCGTACGGGCGTCGGCGTATGACGTCGTGCGCCGCGCCGCCGTAGTGCTTGACGATCCGCGGCACGAGCCAGGCCAGGCCGTGCGGCGCGAGCGCAAGGTGCAGCGCGCGCGTCGAGCGCAGGGCGTTCCAGGAGGAGACCGCCTCGCCCGTCCGTCTCGGGTTGAGCCCGACCGAGCGAAACGCCGCGTGCGGATCGCGGTCGATGGCCTCGAGGACGGCGGCTCCGTGCCGCGCGAGGAGCCGGCCTGCACGGCGGCTCCCGATGTGCTTGACCCGCTCGAGGTAGGCGATCAGCGCGTCGTCGCCGGACGGGGCGAGCGGCTCAGCCGTCGCCACCTTGACCTGCATCCCGAAGCGGCGGTCGTCCTGCCAGACGCCGACGATGCGTACGCGCTCACGCTCCTCCAGGTGCGCGATGGTCCCGACGAGCACGACCTCGTCGCCGTGGCGGTCGGCATCGATGACGGCGAAGCCCGACTCGTCGCTCGCCCACAGCCGGCGGCGGATCACGACCTCATCCTCGAACCGCGTTCCCGGCTCGCCGTCCGTCACCGGCCCAACCTACCTGCCGCGTCTGATCAGCCACGCCCGGTCCGCGGCGCATTTCGCACGGTGGGGTTCGAGGTCAGGGCACGCCGCGGGTCACCGGAAGACGATCGTGCGGCTCCCGTGCGGCAGCACGCGGTCCTCGAGGTGCCACTGGACGGCGCGCAGGAGGACGATCCGCTCGAGGTCGGCTCCCGCTCGCACGAGCGCGTCGACGTTGTCGCGGTGGGTGACGCGGGTGACGTCCTGCTCGATGATCGGGCCGGCGTCGAGCTCCTCGGTGACGTAGTGGGCGGTGGCGCCGATCAGCTTGACGCCGCGCTCGTAGGCGCGGGCGTAGGGATCGGCGCCGGCGAAGGCGGGCAGGAACGAGTGGTGGATGTTGATGATCGGCGTCCGCACCGCGTCGAGGAAGGTCGGCGAGAGGATCTGCATGTAGCGGGCGAACACGATCAGGTCGAACGAGGAGCCGAGCAGCTCGAGCAGCGCGGCCTCGGCGGCGGGCTTGCCGTCGCGCGGGACCGGGATGTGCTCGAAGGACACGCCGAAGCGAGCCGCCTCCCCTGCCATGTCGGCGTGGTTGGAGACGATCAACGGGATGTCGGCGTGCAGCTCGCCGCGGCGCCAGCGCCACAGCAGCTCGGCCAGGCAGTGGTCGTAGCGGGAGACGAGGATCGCGACCCGCTTGCGGTGCGCCGCGTACTCCATCCGCCACTGCATCGCGAAGGGTCCCGCCACCTCCAAGGCGAACGCCGCCTCGAGCTCCGCGCCGACGTCCTCGAGACCCTCCAACCGGAACTCGGTGCGCATGAAGAACACGCCGCCCTCGGGGTCGGTCGTGTGCTGGTCGGACTGCAGGATGTTGGCCCCGCGATCGCGCAGGAACGTCGACAGCGCGGCGACGATGCCGGGCCGGTCGACGCAGGAGACGAGGAGGCGCCCGACCCCGGTCACGCCGCCCGCATCCGCGCCAGCGACTCGCGCCGCCACCGCTCCGTCCGCTCGATCTCGTTGAAGGTGAAGAAGTGCACGCCGGCGACGTCTTCGGACGTCAGCCGCCGCAGCAGCCGATCGGGCGCGAAGGAGCGGGTGACGAGGCGCCGCAGCCACGCGCGGTGGGCGCGCAGGAAGCGTGCCGACTCGCCGAGCCCGATCTTCATCGACACGCGCAGCAGCTTCGAATTGTCGACGATGCCGGGCATGCCGACCCAGATCGGCAGGTCGGTCCCGCGCGCGCGCACGCGCGCGATCCACGTGTCGATGACCACCGGGTCGAAGCAGATCTGGCTGACGATGTAGGTCGCCATCGGCGCCTTCTCGAACATCGCCCGGATCGTCGTGTCGTCGTCGATCAGGTGATGGCTCTCGGGGTAGCCGGTGATGCCGATCTCGTCGAAGCGCCCCGCCAGCACCCGCAGCAGCGAGGCGGCGTCCGGGAACGGGCCAGGCTCCCGCGCATCGCCGGCCGGCACGAACACGTCGCGCACGCCCACGGCATCCAGCCGCGCCACGATCTCCTCGACGTGATCCCCGTCGCGCACCTGCCGCGCCGACAGGTGCGGCACGACGGCGTAGCCCTCACGCGCGAGCCGCTCGACCACCTCGAGCGTGGCCTCCAGCCCGCGCGCCGGCGACGCCGTGACCGTGACCTTGACGTCGCGCGGCACGTGGGCGAGCACCTCGTCCGCGATCCCCTCGACGGGCAGCACCTCGTAGCGCGGGCGCTCGAGCAGGTTGGTCATCGGGCCGGCGAGCCCGAGCGGTGGAAGCCGGCGGTCGACGGCGGCAACCCCGTGTTCCCGCGGATGAGGTCGGCGGCCTTCTCGGCCACCATCATCGTCGGCGCGTAGATGTTGGCGTTGGTGATCGAGGGGAACACCGACGCGTCGACCACGCGCAGCCCGTCGACGCCGTGCACGCGCAAGGACGCCGGGTCGACCACCGGGCCCATCGCGCACGTGCACGACGGGTGCAGCGCGGTCTCGGCGTCGTGCCGGACCCACTCGAGGATCTGCTCGTCGGTCTCCACCGCCGGTCCCGGCGACAGCTCGCCGCCGTCCAGCCCCTCCCACGCGGGCTGGGCGAGGACGTGGCGCGCCACACGCACCGCCTCGACCCACTCGCGCCGGTCGCTCTCTGTCGACAGGTAGTTGAACCGCAGCGCCGGGTGCCGCCGCGGATCGCGAGAGGTGATCTTCACCGAGCCGCGGACGTCGGCGTACATCGGCCCCACGTGGAACTGGTACCCGTGCTCGGCGCCCGGCTTGCTGCCGTCGTAGCGGACGGCGAGCGGCAGGAAGTGGAACATCAGGTTCGGGTAGGCGACCTCGTCGTTGGAGCGCGCGAAGCCGCCCGCCTCGAAGTGGTTGGTCGCCCCCGGCCCGCGCCGCCCGAGCAGCCACTGCGCGCCGACCCACGGGCGGTTGCGCCACTTCAGCGCGGGCTGCGCCGAGACCGGCTGGAGGCACGCGTGCTGGACGTAGACCTCGAGGTGGTCCTGCAGGTTCTCCCCCACCTCGGGCACGTCGGCGACGACCGGCACGCCGAGCGCCGACAGCTCGGCGCGCGTTGCCGACCCCCGAGAGCTGCAGCAGCTGCGGCGAGTTGATGGCGCCGCCGCACAGGATCACCTCGCCGGCGGGCACGACGTCGCCACCCACCTGCACGCCGACCGCGCGCGAACCGCTGAAGACCACGCGCTCGACGAGCGCCCGCGTGCGGACCTCGAGGTTGGCCCGCTCCCGCACCGGGTGCACGTACGCGCGCGCCGCGCTCCACCGCCGCCCGCGGCGGATGTTGCGGTCGAACGGCGCGAAGCCCTCCTGCTTGTAGCCGTTGACGTCGTCGGTCAGCGTGAAGCCGGCCTGCTGCACGGCGGCGAACAGCGCCTCGAACAGCGGCCCGCGCGCCGGTCCCCGCTCCAGCCACAACGGCCCGTCGCCCCCGCGCCACTCGTCGGCGCCCGCCGTGCATGTCTCCATCCGCTTGAAGTAGGGCAGGCAGTGCGCGTAGTCCCACTCCGGAAGGCCCCACTTCTCGAAGTCCATCGGATTGCCGCGCTGGAAGATCATGCCGTTGATCGAGCTCGACCCGCCGAGCACCTTGCCGCGCGCGTGGTACACCCGCCGCCCGCCCATGTTCGGCTCGGGCTCGGACTCGTACTTCCAGTCGTAGAACCGGCTGCCGATCGGGAACGGCAGCGCCGCCGGCATGTGGATGAACACGTCCCACAGCGAGTCCATCCGCCCCGCCTCGAGCACCAGCACGCGCGTGGACGGGTCCTCGCTCAGGCGGTTGGCCAGCACGCAGCCGGCCGAGCCGCCGCCGACGATCACGTAGTCGTAGGCCACAGCACGCTCCGGATCTCGGCCTCGAAGGTCGCGACGTGCTCGGCGGCGACGTCGCGCGCCCGCCCGGCGTCCCCGTCGCGGATCGCCTGGAGCAGGTCGCGGTGCTCGAGCACCCGCTCGAACAGGTGCGGCAGCCGCCCGAGCACCAGGTACCAGACGCGCAGCGAGAGGTTGAGGTAGCGCTCGAGCGTCTCGCGCAGGTACGGATTCGCGGCGCAGCGGTAGATGAAGCGGTGGACCTCGGCGTCGAGCTCCATCAGGGCGCCGCTGGGGGTCGAGACGCGCTCGAGCAGCCCGTCGAGCTCCTCCCGCTGCGCCGCCGTCAGCCGCTGCGCCGCCCGGTAGGCGGCGTGGCCCTCGAGCTGGACCCGCACGTCGGAGATGTCCGCCAGGTCGGTGATGTTGATCTCGGTGACGAAGGTGCCGCGGCGCGGATAGACGCTGATGAGGTTCTCCAGCGCCAGCCGCTTGATCGCCTCGCGCAGCGGGGTGCGGCCGAGCTGCAGCTCGCGCCCGAGCCGCTCCTCGTTGATCGGCGCCCCCGGCGGCAGGGCGAGCGTGACGATCTGGTCGCGCAGCTCCACGTAGGCGCGGTCGGCGAGCAGCTCGCCGGCTCCCGACCGCGCCCCGGTGAGTGAGGCCACCGCTACTCCGCGGGGATCTCCCCGTAAGCCATCGACAGGTCCATGCCCTGCCGGCGGCGGATGATCCGTGACCCCGCGAAGATCGCGATAGCGAGCAGGTACAGGCAGCCCATGAAGATCAGCGAGCCGCTGTCGTTGACCGCGTAGACCTCGTCCGGGTCCGTGAACCACTTGTAGAGGCAGAAGACGAGGAACACGATGAACAGGCTCGCGGTGAACGTGATCAGCGGGATGCCCATCACCCGGTACTTGGCGATCGGCGAGGCCGCGTAGATCTCACGCCGCCGCCACGGCAGCACCGCCGCCGCGACGGCCGATCCCAGGAAGGTGACCGCGATCACCAGCGTGGCGGCCAGCGTGTAGGTCTGGAAGTCGGCGTTGTAGGCGTAGAGGGCGCCGAGGCCGATGCCCGGGATGAGCATGAGCAGCAGCGCGATGTACGGGACGCCGTTGCGGTCGACCTTGGCGACGCTCTCGGGCAGCGCCCGGTCGAACGCCGCGGCGAAGATCACGCGCGTGGAGGACAGGAACACCGTCCCGACCCACCCGAAGAACCACAGGGAGAGGACCGCGACGAGCAGGAACTGGAGCACCGGGCTGCCGAGGAACGAGGCCGCCAGCAGGCCGGGGTACGGCCACACGCCGGTCGGGATCGTGCCCGCCCAGTAGGCGTTGTTGGCGGCGTTGTACCAGTCCCAGCCGAACGTCTTGGAGAACAGCAGGAAGAGGATGATCGCCGCGGCCGAGGTGGCCAGCAGAGCGCCCGACATCGCGATGATGTTCTTGCGGAAGTCCGATGCGCCGCGAACCTCGCCGTACAGCGTCGCGCCCCAGGACGACCACAGGTTGAAGAAGGCCATCATCGGGATGAGGAGCAGCGTCGCGCCGAACGCGAACGAGCCGAGGCTCGAGGGCGAGTAGCCGTCGGTGCCTGCCTCGAGCGTCGCCTGGTAGGCGTTCTCGACGCCGTAGAGATCGAGCGACTGCTCGTTGAAGTTCGTGATGAAGCTGTCCTTCGAGTTCACGAGCAGCAGCAGCATCATGACCGCGAGGCCCACGAGCCCGCCGTAGAAGCAGATCTTCTGGAAGCGCGCGTAGCGGCGCATGCCCATCGCGATGAAGCCCGAGGCCAGCAGCGCGGTGATCGCCGACGAGACGAAGATGCCGTCGTCGCCGCTCCAGAACGTGTAGCCCCACTCCCAGCCGATGATGGCGGCGAGCGGCCCGAACACCTCGACGTTGAGGATGTTCGCGTAGATCGGGACCCAGAGCCAGAGGATGAACCACCAGCCGGTCACGGCGAGGACGAAGCCGAGCCCGCCGCCGAGCACGCGGCTGATCCATACGTAGTCGCCGCCCGCGCGCGGCATCGCCGCGATCAGCGACGCGTAGGTGATGCCCTGCACCACGAGATAGAAGCCCGCCAGCAGCACCGCCCACAGCAGGCTGCCCGCCGGGATGAACGGCGCGTAGCCGAAGATGAAGAGCCCCAGCGTGATGAGGTTGATCGAGAACGCCGCGTAGATGAACGCGTCGCGCGTCGACCACCCGCGGACGAGGCCGGTCGCCTTGCGGACGAAGACCGCCCGCTCGGCGTCGCCCGTGCTTGCCACTGTTGCCATCGAACCCTCCTCCTAGCCGCTGGTCAGCACGAAGTTCTTGACCTTCTTCTTCTTGCCGTCGAGATCCACGACCACCCCGAGCAGCTGACCCTGCTCGTAGGTGCTGCCGGGGTTGATGCAGAGCGTGTTGCCGAGCCGGTGGGTCCCGCGCGCCTCGTGGATGTGCCCGTGCAGCGCCAGCGCCGGCTGGTGCCGCTCGATCGCCTCGCGGACCGCCTTGGAGCCGACGGGCACGGTGGCGCGCCCCGCGTCCTTGAGGTCCATCTCCGCGGTCAGCTGCGGTGCCTCGTCGAGCCCGGTGTTGTAAGGGGGGCAATGGAGGTTGAAGATCGTCCGCTCCGGCTCGTTGGTGAGGTCCGCGAGCATCCGCTCGAGCCGCTCGAGCAGCACGTCCTCGTCCTCCTCGCGGTACGTGTCCCACGGCGTGCGGTTCGCCCAGCCGCTGGAGGCCATCTCGAAGTCGCCGATCTCGACCACGCGCCCCTCGCCGAGCTCGACCGTCTTGGCGTTGGCCACCACCTCGTCGACCTCGAGCTGGTCGTCGTTCCCGGGGCAGACGAACACGCGGATGCCCGTGCCGCCCAGCCGCTCGTCCGCCATCTCCATCCAGCGCTCGACCGTCTTGAGCATCTCCTCCTCGAAGAGGGCATGCCAGCGCGACTCGTCGGCCGACAGCTCGCGCAGCTCGTCCGGGTCGGTGCGGAACGGGTAGTAGCCGCGCCGTATGACGGCCCCCTCGAACTGGGCGACCTCCTCCTCGCCGTTCAGCGTCTCGCGGTTGTCGAGCAGCGTGGCGTGCCACTGGCCCCCGCCGTCGTGGACGATCGGCACCAGGGCCTTGCCGGTCATGTCGCCGCCGAGGACGATCACGTCGGCCTGGTAGTGCTTGCCGCAGTTGAGGAACTTCTTCCAGCAGACCTCCGAGCCGTGGATGTCTGTGGCGAAGTACATCCGCATGGCTACTCCACCTCCTCAGGCAGGTCGTACCAGCGCTTGCGCTCCCCGACCTTCGCGCGCAGCTTCCAGCCGCGGGTCTTGGGCTCGGCCTCGATCCGCTCGAGCAGCTCGTCGAAGCGGCTCTCGATGCGCTCGCGATCGGCGTCCGGGAGCTCGTAGTCGCCGACGTGGGTCTGGCACCGCTCGAGGTTCGCGGTGATCGTGCGCCACAGCCCCCAATCCGAGGCGCACAGCTGCGCGATCTGGGCGCCGTTGACCGCGCCGTCGTCGTGGTCCGCGATCGGGTGCCCGTGGAAGAGCAGCACCGTGTCGCGGATGTCCTTCTCGTTGACCTCGATGATCTGGAGCTTGGTCAGCAGCAGCTCGGCCAGCGGGACCGTGCCCTCCTCGACGTCGAGCCGGTCGCCGAGCGGGATCTCGTGGCACATCCGGAACGAGTGGATGAAGAGGTCGACCTGCCGGTCGTTGCCGGTGTCGAAGTAGAGGCCTCGCTCGCGCGCGTGCATGGCGTTGAAGGAGACGTGCGGCTCGTAGCCGGCCTCCCGCAGAAGCTTGTCGGCCGCGCCCGCACCCTTCTTCGTCACCGCGAGGTCGATGTCCTTGTACGGCCGGTCGAGCGAGGGCGGGATCTCCGGCGCCTTGATGCGCACGGCGACGCCGCCCAGCAGCCGGATCGGGACGCCCTGCTGCGAGCCCATCCCGAGCAGTCGCTCACCCTCGGCGACGATGTCCTCGAGGATCCCAGTCATGGGGTGCGATCCGTCAGATGCAACTGGAATCCGACTTATATATCTTCGGTTCCGGCACGGTCAAGGCGAGGAGAGAGGCCTGATGACGCTGACCCGGATGTTCGTCGCCGGTGACTGGCGCGCCGCCCTCGACGGCGGGGAGGAGCGCGCCTCGAGCCCGGCCACCGGCGAGGACCTCGGCGCGGTCGCGTGGGGCGACCGCGAGGACGCGCGGCAGGCGGTCGCCGCCGCGCGCGACGCCTTCCCCGGATGGGCGCGCGAGACCGCGTTCGCGCGCGCCGCGGCGCTGCACCGGGTGGCCGACGCGTGCGAGCGCCGGCGCGACGATCTCGCGCGGGCATTGACGCTCGACCAGGGCAAGCCGCTGCACGCCGAGGCCTACGACGAGGTCGACGAGCTCGTGGTCATGTGGCGGGCGGCGGCCGAGGACGGCGTGCGGCTCGAGGGCTCGATCCCGCCCTCGTCGTCGCCCGGCAAGCGCGTGCTGCTGCTGCGGCGGCCGCTGGGCGTGGTGGCGATCGTGACCCCGTGGAACTGGCCCTACACGATGCCGGCCGAGATCGTGGCCCCGGCGCTGGCCGCCGGCAACGCGGTGGTGTGGACGCCGGCGCCGTCGACCGTGGTCTGCTCCGGGCTGCTGGCGGAGTGCGTGGCGGAGGCCGACCTCCCGCCCGGCGTCTTCAACTTCGTGCTCGGGCCGGGGCCGGTGGTCGGCGACGAGATCGTCTCCAACCCCGGGACGGCGGCGGTCGGCTTCATCGGCTCGACGGCCACGGGGCGCCAGATCGCGTCGCGGGCGGCGGGCAAGACGCTGCTGCTCGAGATGGGCGGCAACGGGCCGCTGGTGGTGATGGGCGGCTCGGACGTCGACGCGGCGGCCGAGGCGGCGATCTCGGCCTGCTTCCTGTGCGCCGGCCAGTCGTGCACGGCGGGCGAGCGGCTGCTGGTGGACGAGCGCGTGCGCGACGAGTTCGTGGAGAAGCTCGCCGGCAAGGTGGCCTCGGGCGTGCGGCTGGGCGACCCGTTCGACGAGGCGACGACGATGGGGCCGCTCAACAACGAGCCGGTGGCGGCCAAGATGGACGCCCACGTGGGCGACGCGGTCGAGCGCGGCGCGCGCGTGGTGGCGGGCGGCTCGCGCGCGGACGGCCACCCGACGGCGCTGTACTGGGAGGCGACGATCCTCGACGGCGTCCCGCCCGACGCCGAGGCGGCGCGCGAGGAGACCTTCGGCCCGATCGCCCCGATCGTGCCCGTGAGGTCGGTCGAGGAGGCGATCGAGATGACCAACGCCTCGCCGTACGGGCTGCTGGCGGCGATCTTCACCGGCGACGTCATGGAGGGGCTGCGGTTCGCCGACGAGGTCCGCACCGGCCTCGTGAACATCAACGAGACGACGAACTACTGGGAGAGCCACCTGCCGTTCGGCGGTCGCGCGGGCACCGACAGCGGCACGGGCCGGGTCGGCGGCCGCCACGTGCTCGACCGCTTCACGGAGATCCAGACCGTCGTCATCGGGTGAAGCCGAGGATCAGCTCCGCCGTCTCGAGCGGGACGTCGACCTGCGGGCAGTGGCCGACGCCGTCGAGCTCGACCCAGTCGGCGTGCGGCAGCCAGTCGTTGCGGTAGCGGGCGGCGGCGCTCGGCCACGGCAGCAGGACGTCCTCGGTGCCCCAGACGATGCGCGTCGGCGCCGTGATGCGCTCGGCGTCGAGCGTCCAGGCGTGCTCGATCGCGTACTCGATCATCGCCGCGGCGGCGTGGCAGCCCGCCGCGGCGCGGACGACGCTGGCCACGACCTCCGGCGGCAGGTCCTCGCCGTGGGTGGTGATGAACTGCGTCGCCTGGCGGCGGCCCTCGGGCGTGGCCGCGATCGCCTCGGCGTGCGGCGCGGCGGCCCTGGCCAGCTCGTGCATGCGCTCGAAGTCGCGCAGCATCTCCTTGTACGACTCGTCCCGCCCAGCCGCCGGCCGGCGCGAGCGCGACGGCGGTGCGCGCCCGGCCGCGCGCGGCGAGCTGGAGGGCGACGTAGCCGCCGAGCGAGTTGCCGACGACGTGGGCGGTCTCCCAGCCGAGCTCGTCCATCAAGCGCTCGATCGCGTCGGGGATCGTGTCGTGGGTGATCTCGTCGACGGGCGGGCCGCCGGCGTGGCCGGGCAGCGTCGGCGCGAACACCTCGTGCTCGCGCTCGAGCGCGGGCAGGACGAGGTCCCAGATCCGCCAGCTGCCGGTGAAGCCGTGCAGGAGCACCAGCGGCGGGCCCTCGCCGCCGCGATGCGCCGGCGAGGTCATCGCTCGCCGGCGAGCACGACCGACGTCTCGATCTGGCGCTCCGGGATCGTCCAGTAGGTGCGCAGCAGGCGGGTCTTCTCCTCCGGCGAGACCTGCACGAAGCCGTGGCGGCGGTAGAACGCGATCGCCCACTCGGCTGAGGCCCAGGTCCCGACGAGCAGCGGCTTCGTGGCCCGGTCCATCAGGTGCTCGAGCAGCGCCCCGCCGATGCCGCCGCGCTGGCGGCCGGGCTTGACGTAGGCGTGGCGGATCAGGTCGACGTCGTCGAGCGGCTGGATGCCCATGACGCCGAGCAGCTCGCCGTCCGCCTCGTAGCCCCAGAACTCGACGCCCGCGGCGATCTCGCCGTCGAGCTCCTCGGCGGGCATGTACGGGTCGTGCCAGCGGTCGGCGGGGATGACGCCGCGGTAGGCCTCGGCGGCGGCGTTGACGATCGCGAGGATCGCGTCCCGGTCGTCGTCGCGGCAGCGGCTGACCATGGCACGACAACGTACAGTGGCGCGATGCAGGTCATCCCGCCACGCGAGGGCGAGGTCATCGGCGACGCGCCGGACCGGCGCGTCGAGATGCTCTCCGACGTCGACCCGCTTCACGCCACCTGGTCGCGCTTCGGCCCGTGGCGCGACGGCGCGAGCCTGCACGTCCACTACCAGCACACCGACCTCTTCTTCGTCCTCGAGGGCGAGCTGACCGTCAAGCTCGGCCC
Organism: uncultured Solirubrobacteraceae bacterium; assembly: GCA_963844405.1. Lineage (GTDB taxonomy): Bacteria > Actinomycetota > Thermoleophilia > Solirubrobacterales > Solirubrobacteraceae > DASSUW01. The sequence goes on from CAWJNZ010000004.1 coordinate 1,050,972, forward strand.
GGACGGCGCCGAGACCCGCGCGCCGGCCGGAACCCTCGTGCGCGTGCCGCCGCTCGTCGCCCACGGGTTCCGCAACGGGTCCGACGCCGAGCTGCGGTACCTCAACCTCCACGCGCCGGGCCTCGGCTTCGCCGACTACATGCGCGGGCTCGCCGACTTCGACCAGGCCGACCCGCCGCCCGACGGCGGCCGCCCGGCGTCCGAGGCCTCCATGACCTCCGGCGACGGCGTGCTCTGCGACGTCGACGACATCCGCGTCGCAGTGCTCACCGACGAGGTCGACTCCGACGACCACCCCGGACACGTCGAGTCGCTCTACGTCCTCGAGGGCGAGCTCGTCGTCAACGATGCTCGTGCGGCTCCTGGCACGTGGCTCCAGATCCCGCCCGGCCTCCCCCACGCGATCGCCGGCTCCGCGCGCTACGTCGAGATCCACACGCCCGCCTGACGGGGCTCACGCGAGCCCGGCCAGCACGTTTCGTGCCTCGCCGACGATCTGCGCCACGAGCTCGGCGGCCGGGAGCTCGCGCGCGAGCGGCGCCGCCTGTCCCGCCCACATCGCGAGGAAGTCGCTCGAGCCCTGCTTCGCCGCCGCGACGCCGAGCGGCTCGGACAGCGAGAACTGCGCGGGGTAGGCAAGCGGGTCGTCGGCGGCTTCCCGTGTGGCGCGGTTGCGGACCGCGCGGGCCGGGCGACCGGAGAAGGCGCGCGTGATCGTCGTCTCCTCGGCCCGGACCGAGCGCAGCGCGGCCCGGTAGAGGGGGTGGATGCGCGTCTCCGGGCAGGCCAGGAAGGCGGTCCCGAGCTGCGCGCCGCCGGCACCGAGGGCCAGTGCGGCCACGAGGCCGCGACCGTCGCCGATGCCCCCGGCCGCGATGACCGGGACGCCGACGGCGTCCACGACCTGCGGGACGAGCGCCAGCGTGCCGACCGGGCCGTCGTCGCCCGCGACGAGGAAGCTGCCGCGGTGACCGCCGGCCTCGGCGCCCTGCGCGATCACGGCGTCGGCGCCGGCGGCGGCGAGCGACTCGGCCTCGGCGACGGTCGTCGCCGTCGACAGCACGCGGCAGCCCGCGTCGTGGAGGGCGTCCATCGCGGCCGGCTCGGGCAGGCCGAAGTGGAAGCTGACGACGGCCGGGCGGACCTCGAGCACCGCGGCCAGGCGCTCCGCGTCGAAGGCGATCGGCGGCACCGACGGCTGCGGCGGCTCGAGCCCGACCTCCCCGTACAGGCCGGCGAACCGCTGCCGCGCCCGGGCGGCGTCCGGCTCGTCGAGCGTCGGGGGCGGATGGCAGAAGAAGTTGACGTTGAAGGGCCGGTCGGTGACCTCGCGCACCATCTGCGCGTGCTCGATCAGCTGGTCGGGGCGAAGGACAGACGAGCCGAGCGAGCCGAGGCCGCCCGCTTGGCTCACGGCGGCGGCGAGCGCCGGCGTGGCGGCGCCGCCCATGGGCGCCTGGATCAGCGGATGCTCGATCCCGAGCAACCGGGTGAGCGCCGTCGTGCGCGGCATCGCGGCGCCAGCCTAACCCGATCGCTCCTACGGTTGTCGGCGATGTCGCTGACCGTCGCGCTGGCGGGGGACACGATGCTCGGCCGCGAGGTGGGCGCGCGCGTTCATCGATCCCCGGCATCGGTTCCTGGCCGCGGACGTGCTGGAGATCGCGGGCGCCGCCGACCTCTTCATCGCGAACCTCGAGTGCTGCATCTCCGACCGCGGGAAGCGGATCCGGGCGCCGGGCAAGCCGTTCTACTTCCGCGCTCCGCCGGTCGCTGCCGAGTGGCTCGCCGCCGTCGGCGTGGACTGCGTCACGCTCGCGAACAACCACGTCCTGGACTTCGGTCCCGAAGCGCTGATGGACACGATCCAGCACCTGCGGGCCGCCGGGGTGGCGGCGGCCGGCGCGGGCGCCGACCAGGCCGCGGCCCGCGCGCCGGCCGTGCTCGAGCGGGGCGGAGTGCGCGTGCGCGTCGTCGCCGCCGGCGACCATCCGGCCTCGTACGCCGCCGCCGTCGGTCGTCCCGGGATCGCCTTCGCCGACCTCGCCGCCGGACCCGTGCCGCCGTGGCTCCTCGAAGCGTCCGCGCCAGGTGGAGACGCCGATGTCGACGATCGTCTCGCCGCACTGGGGGCCGAACATGCGCTCCGACCCGCTGCCGTACGTCCGGCGCGCCGCGGCGGCGCTGGAGGACGCGGGGGCGACGTTGATCGCCGGGCACTCGGCGCACGTTCCGCAGGGGCCGAGCGGGCGCACGCTGTTCGACCTGGGCGACTTCCTCGACGATTACGCCGTCGATCCGCGGCTGCGCAACGACCTCGGGCTGCTGTGGCTGGTCACGTTCGAGGCGAGCGGGCCGCGGCGGGTGGAAGGCGTCCCGTTGCGGCTCGAGTTCGCCCACACGCGCGTCGCCGACCGCCACGAGACGGCGCTGCTCCACTCGCTGCTGCGCGAGCGCTGCACCGCCGTCGGCTCGAGCGTGCGGCGGCAGGGTGAGCGGTTCGTCTTCGAGCCGTAGTCAGGCGACCGCGTCGGCCAGCAGGTCGACCTGGCCGGGGTCGGGGTCGCACGGGAAGAGCACGAGCTCGTCGCACCCCGCCTCGGTGAAGCCCTGGACGTACGCCTTGACAGTCGCCGCGTCCTTGGCCGCGCTGTCGGCGATCATCCCGGCGTACTCCCCCAGGAAGGCGTAGTAGTCGCGCAGGTAGGCGTTGGCCGCCTCCTCGGCGCCGTCGCCGAGCGCGAAGTAGCCGAGGGCCATGAGGCGTGGCGAGCCGTCGCGGCCCGCCGCCTGCCACGCCGCCCGCATCTTCTCCGCCGCTTGCGCGAACTGCTCCGGCGCGCCGCCGCCCATGATCCAGCCGTCGCCGTAGCGCGCGGCGCGCTCGAAGGCCACGTCCGCCTGGCCGCCGACGACGAGCGTGGGGCGCTCGCGCGGCGGACGCGGCCCGATCGCTCCCGCGGTGCCGAACGACTCGCCCGCCCAGACGTCGCGCCACTGCTCCAGCATGCGCTCGAACAGCGCCCCGCGGCGGTGGAAGTCAACCCCGGAGGCCTCGTAGTCGTCCTCGCGCCCGCCGACCGCGACGCCGAGCACGAGCCGGCCGCCCGACACCCGGTCGAGGCTGGCAGCCTGCTTGGCGACGAGCGCGCCGTTGGCGCGGTACGGCGCGATGAGGATCGTGGTGGCGAGCCGGATGCGCTCGGTGACCCCGGCGACCGCCGCCAGGGCGATCAGCGGGTCGTAGTTGTCGTAGACGATCCGGTCGATGGTGCCGAGGCTCGAGAAGCCGCGGGCCTCCGCCCGCCGCGCCCACTCGAGAAGCTGGTCCCGCCCGGTGCCGGGGATCGTCGCCGGCAGGCCGATAGCCACGTCCATCTCTCGTCCTCCTCACGCGCCTCTCATGGCCGGCTAGCGATTCGGGCCGGCGCCGCAGAGCGTGCCGACGCAGGGGCTGTGGCCGACTGGCTCCACCTTCGCGTTGCCCTTGCTGTCGCGCTTCAGCCGGAAGCTCGCCCATGCCGTGTTGTTGTCGTAGTTGGTCTCGTAGAAGGCCTGGTCCGGGTTGGACGTGGTGACGAGGTAGTAGACGCCCGGCGGCTGCCCGGTCAGCTCGAGCTCCTGGCCCTCGGTCGCGTGGTGGTACTGGTCACCCCAGCCCGGCGAGATGCCCTGGTGCTGGTCGGGGAAGCAGTCCCAGAACGTGCGGTTCGGCGTGTTCGAGTTGCCCTCGAGGCGGATGACGTCGATCAGGCAGAAGGTCGTCTTGATCGTCTGGCCGCCGACCACGCCGCCCATCACGCCCCGCGTCCCGTCGTCGCGCGCCGCGCGGATCTCGAACAGCGCGACCGCCGTGATGTGCCAGTGGTTGTGCGCCGGGTGGAAGACGAACTCGCTCACGGGCTCGTCGAGGACCAGGCTGCCGAAGATGTCGAACACCTCCTGGTAGCCGGTCGTGGTGCCCGTCACCGGGTCGTGCTCAGGCCGCAGCCGCAGCGCCCCCTCCCCCGTGTTGCCGATCAGGTTGCTGAAGCGCAGGTACTCGTGCTGCTGGTTGTTCTGCACCGTGAACTGCCCGGGCACGGCGGCCCGCAGGTCCGGGAAGAGCCCAGGAAGGCCGCTGCCGGAGTGCGCGGCGGCGGGCGCGGCGACGGCGAGCAGGAAGCAGACGACGAACACCGGCGCGGCCAACCGCATGTGTGGCCCTCCTTGGAGACGGCAGAGGCGCGACTCTCCCAGGAACGGCTGCGGCCGTCAACGACGTATCTCGCCTTGCCCCGGCGCGCTCTAGGAGAGAGGATCAGCTTCCCGAACCGAGGTGAGAGATGGCCGTCCACATGGATGCCTTCAGCGGGCTCGACTCCGCGATCAAGGAGCTCGAGTTCAAGGTCACCGTCCTGCGCGGGGAAGAGCGCAAGCTCCAGCGCGAGCTGAAGCGGACTCGCGTGTACCCCGTCCGGCGCCGCGTGTACTTCTACGACACGCCCGCCCTCGACCTGGCTGCCCAGCGGCTGTTCCTGCGCGGGCGGGTGACCGAGGAGGACGACGACGACTCGACGGTCAAGCTCCGGCCGCTGCCCGACCTCGGGGTTCCCGCCCTGTGGGAGGCGACCGGCGGCTTCGAGATCGAGGCCGACGTGGTGGGCTCCAGGCAGGTCCCCTCGCTCAAGCTGGAGCACAAGCCGGATCCCGGAAGGGTCGCGAAGGTCGCCGGCGGCGACCTGAAGCCGCGCAAGCTGTTCAACGACGAGCAGGAGGCGATCATCGAGGCCGCCCTGCCGGCCGGGGTGGAGCTGGACGACCTCCGGGTGCTCGGACCGATCGACGCGCGCAAGTGGACCTTTCCCGCCGACATCCTCCCGCCGTACAAGCTGTGCGTCGAGGAGTGGTCGCTGCCGGACGCGAGCCGCTTCCTCGAGCTCTCGTTCAAGGCGCAGCGCGTCAACGGCGAGCGCGCGCAGGAGGCGTTCCACGCGCTGCTCGATCGGCTCCGGATCGGCCACGAGGGCGACAAGGACCCCAAGACCGAGCGGGTGCTCGGGTTCTTCGCCGAGCAGCTGCGCCCGGGCTAGCGCTCGATCCGGTGGCCGTGACGCGCCGTATCGCGCGACCGTCCGATGCGGCCAGACTACCCAGAGTGCTTCGGCCATCTCGTGAGATCGGGGCTCGACATTCTCGCCCGTCGCATGCGGCTGACCGCCGTCTCGGCCAGGACCATGAACTCGCCTAGCGGACTGCTGCGTGCTGCGTTGGCTCTCGCTATGGCATCCGCGACTTCGTAGACCGCGGGTTCCCTGGCGTCGTCGACCCCGGACGAGACAGCCTCGGTGAGCGCCGCGGTCAGGGCGGCCGTGACCAGCACCTTCGTCACCGCCGGTCGCACCGGACGTTTCACCGCGGTGACCGACGTTTCGTCCGATACCAAGACATCGCGCCAGGACCGTGTGCTGGCGAGCAAGATGTCCGTGATCGCCAGCCGGTCGATCAGCGACGTGAGCGGGCTCGGTTCCAGTGTCTCGGATCGCCCTTCACCGTACGCCTTGGTCCTCAGCGCTCTTAGGGTCTGGACGAGGTCCTCCGCGAGCACAAACGGGACGAGCTGGTCGATCGACACGACGTCATGAGCCCGTCTCAGCTCGACGCAGCGGCGAGCGACGCGGATGAGGTCGCGCGGGATGCCGCCGCTCCACGCATGCGCGATCGCGCTGAGTGCCCGCGGCCAGCCCAGGGCCCTCGCCGAGAGAACCTCGTGAGCGTCCTCGCAGGTCAGGCGTCGAAGCTCGATGACCGAGTCGAACGACGAGTCGAACACGTCGCGCGTCGCGACGCCGCGTAGGGCGAAGCGCGTGATGGCGTCGTTGGAGACCGAGACGACGAAGTGCACGCCGGAGATGCGGAAGAGGTCCTTCAGGCTGTTGACCGTCGCGACGATGTCGTCGGAGCTCGCCATCTTGTCGAGCTCGTCGACCGCGATCGCCACGCGGCCGGTGCTCGGCTTCTCCTCCTTGCTCTGTGCCTCGAGATGCCGACGGAGGAAGTTGGCCAGATCCGCCACAGCTTCGGGTCGCGATCTCTCTCGTTCCCTCCTCGTCGCCGCGTCGGCATCCTCGGTCGTGAAGAAGAGCTGGGTAAACCGCAGCGACGTCTTCGACGACTGGGTCTCCTCGACGGAGTACCGCAGTGCCTCCACCTCCCGCGCGGCGTTTCCCACGACGCCAGGCGCGGTGCCGGCTTCCCCCACAGAGCCCGCTCCGCTGATGATGCTCACGACAAGGCTCGCCCAGAGGAAGAGGGCGCCCAATGTCGTCGCTGTGCCCAGCCCCTGAAAGAAGGCGCCGGCCACGAGGTCGATGCTGATGAGAGAGGCGCCGGTCAATCCGGATACGACGGCGACGAGAAACCGTCTTGACCGTGCGCGTTGGGCCGCCGTGATGTCCAGCTCGCCCAAGACATCCTCGGCTCCGCGACGGCGAAGTATCGCCATCGCGCTCTCGTAGTGGATCCTTCGCAGAAGCGCGTCGGGGTCGTAGTGCACGGGCGCGGGGACGACGGCCGCCGCATCGAACAGATCGATGTCGGCCGTCAGTACGCGGATCAGCGTCGACTTGCCGATCCCACGAGGGCCGGCGATGGCCAGCGCCGACGTCTCGACGTTCTCGATCAAGGTCCGAAGTCGGGTGATGTCCGGCGTATCGGTCGGATCCGCGGACTCGAGCTCCACGAGGGCTGGTGCCCTCGACGTGAGCTTGATGTCTCCACGCCCCTCGCCTTCGGCCCGTACGCGCAAGCGAAGCTGACGATCAACCTCGTAGTCCAACCTCCTTTCGAGAGCTGCTGTAGCGCTCAGCTCGCGCGTCTCACCGTCGGCGACTCGCCGCGCCGCACGTGACGCCCTGTGAAACCAGATCCAGACGAGCCTTGCCCCGACGAGCAGTGTCAGCGCTCCCAACAAGAACCCGGCGACCAGGCTGCCAGACACCTCGAGCACCCGCCCGCGGCGAACACGCAGGAAGTTGTCACCGCTCATAGAGAGGCCGATGGCGACAGCCGCTACGAGCGCGATGGCCAAGAGCACGAACACAGCGCAGATGCCGCGAACCCGCCTCTTGTGCGCAGCGAAGTGTGCCTGGGCGCGTGCGACAGCGGCACGAGCGCGCGCCCCTTCCCCGAGCTGGGTCTTCAGGCGCTCTGAGATCTTAGTCTCAGCGTCGTCGGCTTCCAGCTCCGGACTCAGCGACGATTCGGCGAACTCCGGCTGCTCGAGGCGTCTCGCGATCCGGTCACGAAGCGCATCGCGAGTCGCCTCGATCGGCGTCGTTTCCGCACTGTCGGACGGTGCGGTCACCCTTACCACTCGACCGGGTGGCCGAGGCGCTGCCAGGCCGGGACGCCGCCGTCGATGACGTGGATCACGTGATCCGCGCCGTGGCGCGCGACGAGGCTGGCGGCGACCGCCGCCCGCTGCCCTGAGCCGCAGACGACGGCGATCGGGCGGGCGGGGTCGAGCCCGGAAGGCAGCGCGTCGATGTCGTGCCACGGCGTGTGGACCGAGCCGGGGATGTGGCCGTCGTCCCACTCGCTGTGCTCGCGCACGTCGAGGATCTGGGCGTCGACGCCGGGCAGGTCCCTGAGCGGGAGGCGGTCGATCCTCGCCACCTCGCGCTTCTCCTGGCGCCAGCTCGTCATCCCGCCGTGCAGGAACCCGGCCAGGCGGCGGATGCCGACGGCCACGGCGAGCCGGCCGGCCTGGCGGCCGTCCTCGTCGTCGCGCCCGACGAACACGATGTCCTGCTCGCGGTCGGCGAGCCAGGCGAGCTTGGAGCCGAAGCCGGCGTTGAGCATCGGGATCGCGACGGCGCCGGGGATGTGGGCGTCGTCGAACTGCTGGTCGGTCCGGACGTCGACGAGCATCGCGCCCGCCGAGCGGCGCTGCTCGACCTGGCGCGGCGCCAGCGGCAGCAGCTCGACGCCGTCGGTCAGCAGCGGGCCGCGGTTGAGATCGACGATCGCGCGGAAGTTCGGCGGCTGCGGGCCGAGCCCGGCCAGCGCGCGGTCCACGAACTCGTCCTCGTCGGCGATCGTCAGCACCGGGTTGTGGCGCCGCTCGAAGCCGATCGTCGACGAGGTCTTCATGTCCATCCCCGGGCCGCCGCACATCGAGCCGCCGAGGTGGCCGGGCCACACCTCGACGTCCTCGCGCAGCGACAGCAGCTTCTCGGTGAGCGAGCGGAAGATGCCGCGCGCGCCGTCGGACTTCTCGATCGCCAGGTCGGGCCGCGCGACGTCGCCGACGAAGAGCGTGTCGCCCGTCAGCACCGCCCACGGCTCCTCGCCGCGGCGCGTGTCGACCAGCGCGAACGCCGTGTGCTCGGGCCGGTGGCCCGGCGTGTGGAGCGCCCGCACGACCAGCGCGCCGAGCTCCCACGCGTCGCCGTCGTCGAACGGCTCGTGGTCGTAGTCCGGCTCGGCGAGGCGGTGGATGTGGATGGACGCGCCGGTCGCGGCCGCTAGCCTGCCGTGCCCCGAGACATGGTCGGCATGGTTGTGCGTCTCGAAGACGTGCTCGATGCGCACCCCCATGTACCGCGCCAGCTCGAGGTAGTCGTCGACCTCGAAGCGCGGGTCCACGACGGCAGCCACCCCGTCCTTCTCGTCACCGATCAGATAGGAAGCACAGCCCAGGTCGTCATGGATGAGTTGACGGAAGATCACGTGCGGACCCTCTCACAGCTCGAGGAGCTGGAGGCCGAGTCGATCCACGTCATGCGCGAGGTGGCGGCAGAGTTCGAGCGGCCGGTGCTCCTCTTCTCGGGCGGCAAGGACTCGATCGTGCTGCTCCGGCTCGCCGAGAAGGCGTTCCGGCCGGGGGCCTTCCCGTTCCCGGTCATGCACGTCGACACGGGCCACAACTTCCCCGAGGTGCTCGAGTTCCGCGACCGCCGCGTGGCCGAGCTGGGCGAGCGGCTGATCGTCGCCTCCGTGCAGGCGTCGATCGACAAGGGCCGCGCGGTCGAGACCGGCCCCTCGCGCAACCGCCTGCAGACCGTCACGCTGCTCGACGCCATCACCGAGCACCGGTTCGACGCCGCCTTCGGCGGCGCCCGCCGCGACGAGGAGCGCGCACGCGCGAAGGAGCGGATCTTCTCCTTCCGCGACGAGCACGGCCAGTGGGACCCGCGCGCCCAGCGGCCGGAGCTCTGGAACCTCTACAACGGCGCCGTCCGCCAGGGCGAGCACGCGCGCGTGTTCCCGATCTCGAACTGGACCGAGCTCGACGTCTGGCGCTACATCGGCGCCGAGGGCCTCGAGCTGCCGTCGATCTACTACGCGCACGAGCGTGAGGTCTTCGAGCGCGACGGCATGCTCTACGCGGTCAGCGACCACGTCGAGCGCACCGAGGACGAGCCGGCCTTCACCGCGCGCGTCCGCTACCGCACCGTCGGCGACATGACGATCACCGGCGCCGTCCGCTCCGACGCGACGACGACCGAGGACGTGATCGCCGAGACGCTCGCCACCCGTGTCTCCGAGCGCGGTGCCACCCGCGCCGACGACCGCACGAGCGAGGCCGCCATGGAGGACCGCAAGCGCGAGGGCTACTTCAGTGCTCCCTCCCGCACACCCCGACACGACTGGATCGGCCGCTGATCGCCGCCTGGCGGCGTCCTCGACCCTTGAAATCCCAGAGGGATTCCTGCAGGTCTGCGTCCTTGCCACGCGACGCCAGCGACCGCCCAGACGCGCCGGGGCGCACGGGAGGAAGCACTGATGCCCGACCTCGTCCGCCTCGCCACCGCGGGCTCGGTCGACGACGGCAAGTCGACGCTCATCGGCCGCCTGCTCTACGACTCCAAGGCGCTGATGGCCGACCAGATCGACGACGCCGAGGTCGACCTGTCGCGGCTGACAGACGGCCTGCGGGCCGAGCGCGAGCAGGGCATCACGATCGACGTGGCCTACCGCTTCTTCGCGACGCCTCGCCGCTCCTTCATCATCGCCGACACCCCCGGCCACGTCAGCTACACGCGCAACATGGTCACCGGGGCGTCGACCGCCGACATCGCGGTCGTGCTGATCGACGCCCGCAACGGCGTCGTCGAGCAGTCGCGGCGTCACGCGTACCTGTCGGCGCTGCTCGGCATCCGGCACATCGTCGGCTGCGTGAACAAGATGGACCTCGTCGACTGGGACGAGGCCGCCTTCCGCGCGATCGAGCGCGACTTCGCCGAGCTGCTGGCGCGGCTGGACGTCCCGGACGGGGGCGTGATCCCGGTCTCGGCGCTGCACGGCGACTACGTGGTCGAGCCGACGGACGCCGCGCCGTGGTACGACGGCCCGCCGATCCTCACCCACCTCGAGGAGCTCGAGGTCGCCTCCGACCGCAACCTCGACGACGCGCGGCTCCCGGTGCAGTGGGTCGTGCGCTCCACCGACTACCGCGGCTCCGCCGGCCAGGTGGCGAGCGGCGTCCTGCGGCCGGGCGACGAGGTGCTCGTGCTGCCGCAGGGCGAGCGCACGACGATCGAGCGGATCGACACCTTCGACGGGCCGCTCGAGGAGGCCGTCCCGCCGCAGTCGGTCACCGTCGTGCTGGCCGACGACGTCGACGCCGGCCGCGGCCACATGATCGTCGCTCCCGACGACCCGCCGCGCGTCGCCCGCCGGCTCGACGCCCGGCTGTGCTGGATGGCCGATACGCCCGCCGTCTCCGGCGCCCGCTACGTCCTCAAGCACACCACCCGCCGCGTCCGCGCGCGGCTCGAGTCGATCAACTCGCGGCTCGACGTCCACACGCTCGCCGACGTCGCCCACCCCGGCGAGCTCGAGCTCAACGACATCGGCCGCGTGCACCTCGACCTCGCCGCGCCCGTGATGGCGGAGCCGTACGCGCGCAACCGCGTCACCGGCGCCTTCATCCTCGTCGACGAGACGACCAACGCCACCGTGGCGGCCGGGATGGTGCTCGCCGCGCACGAGGACCCCGGCCCGCCGGCGGGCCCGCACAGCCCCGACGTCATCTGGCACGAGCCGGCGCTCCCGCGCCGCCAGCGCTGGGCCGTGCTCGGACTGCGCGGCGCCACCGTCTGGCTCACCGGCCTGCCCGCGTCCGGCAAGTCGACGATCGCCGAGGAGCTCGAGCGCCAGCTCGTGGCGAGCGGCCACCCCGCCTACCTGCTCGACGGCGAGAACGTCCGCCACGGCCTCAGCGGCGACCTCGGCTTCTCCGCGGCCGACCGCCACGAGCACGCCCGCCGCGTCGCCAGCGTCGCGCGCATGCTCGCCGACGCCGGCCTGGTCACCGTCGTCGCGCTCGTCTCCCCCGCCGCCGCCGACCGCGAGGCGGCGCGCCTGCTCCACGAGGAGGCGGGGCTGGACTTCGTCGAGGCGTGGGTCGACACCCCGATCGAGGAGTGCGAGCGCCGCGACCCGCACGGCATGTACGCGCGCGCCCGCGCGGGGACGCTGTCCGGCTTCACGGGCGTCGACGCCCCGTACGAGCCGCCCGAGGCGCCGGACGTGCGGCTCCGCGGGGCCGAGGAGACCGTCGAGCAGTCAGTCGCGCGTGTCCTGGCGGCGCTGGAGGCGCGCGGCCACCGCCGCCGCGTCGGCCGCTGAGACGGGCGCGACCCGGACCGCGAAGCGCCGCTCGCGGAGCCGGATCGCCAGTGTCGGACCCGGGTCGGGCGCCGAATCCTGCGGCTTCGGCCGGATGAGGCGGAAGCGGGAGGCGTCGCCGAGCGGCACGACCACATAGCCGGACTCGGCGCTCTGGACGTGGAACCACCCGCGGTGCGGGGTGACCGTCGCCTGCGCGCCGGTGGAGGGGAACAGCGCCTCGACCCTCCAGCGGCGCGGCGCCTCGACGGTCCAGCTCGTCTCGACGTGGTCGGACCGGAAGCGATGGCGGGTCGTGATCGTGAGCCCCCTATCGCGCGTGACCACCTCGGCCTCGAGGGTCTCGAACGCGCCCGCGTAGGGGCGCTTCGGGTACGCCTGCGGGCGGCGGACGGCGCCGCGCGGCGCGTCGAGCAGCCGCAGCGGCGGCCGGCGCAGGCTGCCGATCGGCCGGCCGCGCTGGCTGGCGACCGTGCGGCGCGGCCCGCGCGCGACCACGCCGAACGACGCCGGCGGCCGCCCGCCGATGCCGGCCGCCACGCGCATCTCGCCGTCGAACAGCCGCGCCAGCTCCGCGCCGCCGTACGGCAACCGCTCGCGGTCGACCACGGTCACCGCCGTGCTGTAGGCCGGGGTGGTGACCGCCAGACGGCCGACGTCGGGGTCGTAGGCGTACAGCGGCGGCGGCTGCTCCGAGGGCAGGGCGCCCAGCCCGAGCGTGACGGCGCGCGCCGCGTTGGCCTGGATCCGCGCCGCCGACTGGCGCGCCTCGCTCAGGCCGCCCGGCGTGCGGGTGACGCCGAACAGCACGGCGGGCGGCAGCTGCGTTCCATGGGCGGACCAGCGGTCGAACAGCTCGAGCCCGCGGTCGAACAGGAACTTGGCCCAGCGGCCGTGCTCCGGGGCCGGCTGCAGCGACGGCGTGGCCGCGATAGCGAGGAGCGCGTTCTGGGCGAGGGTGAACTTGGTCGACTGGTGCCAGCGGCGGAAGCTCGCGCCGGTGTCCCAGTTCAGGTAGCCCGCGTGCGTGAAGTAGCCGCAGAGCACGCGCTCGACCCACGCGAGCAGCGTGGCGCGCCGGCGCCGCAGCAGCGGGTCCATGCCCGCGCGCACGGCCGGCTCGTAGAACTGGAGCGCGCCGCACACGGCGGCCGCGTACTCGGGGTTGTCGAGGTTCGCGCGGGCGCTGGCGCGATCGCCGGGCACGTAGTGGAAGCGGTAGCCGGGGCCGACCAGCGGGATCTGGAACGGCGGGACGACGCGCGTGAGGGCGTCGGCGAAGCGGCCGAGCTGGAGCCGCGTCTCGTGGTGCAGCAGGCGGTAGTCCCCCGTCACCGCCGCCGCCCAATGGAAGATCTCGAGCGGCCAGTTGATCTGGTTGAGCCGCAACGCGGGGTAGGCGTAGAACGGGCTCGTGGCGCAGCGGTGGACCGCGGCGGCGACCACGTCGGCGGTGGCCTGGTCGAGGCCGAGCGGCGCGCGGGCGAGCCACGTCTGCGCGAGCGCGCGGACGACCGCCGCGTCGATGGCGACGTGCTGGTGCTCGTGCGAGTCCATCGTCGCGCCCCAGCCCCAGTCGTGTGTCTGGTCGCCGGGGGTGCCGAGCGGCGGCGGGCCGGTCCCCTCCGGTCGCCAGGGCGGGACCTGGCACAGCCGGCTCGCGATCGCGCGCGCACGGTGATCCTGGCGCGCGGCTCCGCGGTGGCCGGCGAGCGCCGCCGTGGCGTGGGTGAACAGCAGGTTGGCGTTGATGCTCGTCTCGCCGCGCCCGCCGCTCAGGTAGGAGCCCATGCTGGGCGACCACAGGTCGTCGAGGAGGTGCTGGCAGCGGTCGGCGAACGCCCAATAGCCCGCGTCGGTCGAGCCGTGGGCCAGCTCGACGCGGCCGAGCAGGCACGCGGCGGCGATCACTGTGAGCGCGTCCCGCCGCGTGAGTCCGTCCATCGGACGTATCGTGCCAGGGATGGTGACGTTCGCCCGGCGGGCCCAGAATCAGAACGACGAGCTGACCGCGATCCTGGCCGGCAGCCCCGAGGGCGTGCTCTCGCTGGCCGGCGGCTTCCCCAACCCGGCCACCTTCCCGACGGAGGTGATCGACGAGATCGTCGCCCAGGTGATGCGCGACGAGCCCGGCGTGGCGTTGCAGTACGGGCCGTGCGAGGGCCTGTTGAGTGTTCGGGAGTACCTGTGCGACCGCCAGGAGCAGGTCCAGGGCGTGCGGCCGTCGCTCGACGAGCTGATCGTGACGAGCGGCGGCATGGAGTGCATCGCCCTGGTGTGCCAGAGCCTGATCGACCCGGGCGATGTGGTGGCCGTCGAGGGGCCGACCTACCTGGGCGCGCTGATGGCCTTCGAGCGCTACGAGGCGGAGATCGAGGCGATCCCCATGGACGCCGACGGGCTCGTGGTGGACGCGTTGGAGGAGCGGCTGGAGGGTGGGCTGCGGCCGAAGCTGCTGTACGTGATCCCGGAGTTCCAGAACCCGACGGGGCGGACGCTGCCACTGGCGCGTCGCTCGGCGCTGGTGGAGCTCTGCCGGCGCCACGGGGTGCTGATCCTCGAGGACGTCGCCTACCGCGAGCTGGCCTTCGGCGGCGATCCGCTGCCCTCGCTGTGGTCGCTCGACCCCGACGTGGTCGTGCAGGCGGGGACGTTCTCGAAGCTGTTCGCACCGGGCGTGCGGATGGGGTGGGCGGCCGGCCCGAGCGAGGTGATCGCCCAGCTCGCGGCGGCCAAGCAGACGACCGACCAGTGCTCGGGCGCGCTGGGTCAGAAGCTCGTCGAGGCGTATGGGCGTGGTGGCCACTTCGAGCGGCGGCTGCCGTCGGCGCGTGACCTGTACGCGTCGCACTGGCGGGCGATGGAGGCGGCGCTGCGCTCGCACATGCCGGCGGGGTGCACGTGGAGCTCGCCGAGCGGCGGCTTCTTCAGCTGGCTGCGGGTGCCCGGGGTGGACACGATCGCGTTGCGGCCGATCGCCATGGAGGGTGGCGTCTCGTACGTCCCGGGCGCGCCGTTCTACGCCGGCGACGGCGGCCGCGACGAGCTGCGGCTCTCGTTCAGCTACCTCGCGGAGGCCGAGCTGGGGACCGCGGTCTCGCGGCTGGCGGCGGTCATCTCGAACGCCGCGTAGAGCGCCGCGATCGCGGCCGGCACGAGCAGGAAGGGGCCGAAGAAGGCGAGGACGACGGTCACGGCGGCGAACGCGACCGCCGCCGCGGCTCGCGGGCCCTTGTCGAGCAGGCGGACGCCCGCGGCGGTGGCGGTCACGTAGACGGCGACGAAGCAGGCGCTGCAGGCGCGCACGAGGCCTTCGACGCTCAGGAGGTCGGCGGCGAGCGGGACGAGCAGGATGGCGCCGACCGCTGCGATGAGGGCGAGCGCGCGGATCGGCTTGCTCAGCGACGTGGGAGCCGATCTTTCGGCGGCGAGCGCTCCCGCGAGCTTGACGGCCGCGGCGACGTAGGCGTTCATCGTTCCCATCGTGAGCAGCATCGCCAGGGCGGCGGTGGCCGTGCGGCCGGTCTCTCCCAGGCCGGCCGCCATCAGGTCGGCGATCGGCACCCGCGAGGGCTCGGCGGTGCCGAGCACGCCGACGGTGGCGACCGCCAGCCCGAGGTAGAGCACGACGACGATGCCGAGCGCGCTGAAGATCGCTCGCGGGAGCTGGCGCGTCGGGTCCTTGAGCTCGCCCGCCAGGTGCGAGACGGCCTCCCAGCCGATGAACGAGAGCATCAGCAGGCTCGCCGCGGTGCCGATCGCGGCGGCGCCGTGGGGCGCGAACGGCGTCCAATGCTCGGCGCGGCTCTCCGGCAGGGCAGTGATCACGGCCACGAGGAGCAGCGCGGCCAGCAGCGCGGCGAGGCCGAGCTGGAGGCGCGCCGTCGTGCGGAGGCCGACCGCGTTGGTGACGAGCACCGTCCCCATCATCGCGGCGGCGGCCGGGACGGCGACCTCCCGCCCGGCGCCCGCCAGCTCGGCCACGTAGAAGCCGCCGACGAGGGCGACCGCGGGCGCCCCGGTCACCACGCCGGCGAGGAACCACCAGCCGGTCACGCCGCCGGCGCGGGGCCCGAAGGCGGCGCGGGCGTAGGCGGCGGTGCCGCCGGCCTCGGGGTGGCGGACGCCGAGGGCGGCGAAGGCGATGGCCAGGGGTGCGCTCAGGGCGAGCAGCGCCGCCCAGGCCAGGACCGAGGCCGGCCCGGCCGCCTCGGCGGCCAGCGCGGGGACGATCAGGACGCCCGGGCCGAGCACCGCGCCGACGTAGAGGGCGGTCGCCGTGCGGGTGGAGAGCATCGCGACAGTCTGCCGTGGAAGTCGGGGCGGTTGGTGCTCATTTCCGCCCGCATGAGTTGCTCGTGCGCAATGATCTGCTTCTGCGACCGACCTGAGGAGCCGATCATGCCCCTGGACAGCACGGACCGCCGGATGCTGGAGATCGTCCAGCGCGAGGGCCGCATCTCCAACGCCGCGTTGGCGGAGCGGCTCCACCTCTCCCCCTCGCCCTGCCTGCGCCGGCTCCGCGCTCTGGAGAGCGACGGCGTCATCAGTGGCTACCGGGCGATGCTCGACCGCAAGAAGCTCGGGCTCGGCATGACCGTCTTCGTCGAGCTCAAGATCGAGGGCCACTCCGAGCGCATCGCCGCGACGATCAGCGAGCGGATCACCGCCGCGCCCGAGGTCGTCTCCGCCCACATCGTCTCCGGCGCGGCGGACTTCCTGCTCGAGGTCGTGGTCGCCGACCTGGCGGCCTACGAGCGCCTCATGTTCCACACGCTGCTGCGGCTGCCGAACGTCGACGACGTCCGCTCGAACTTCGCGCTCCGCACGGTCAAGCCGGCCGGGCCGCTACCCGTGTAGGACCGCCAGGATGTTGCCCGCCGGGTCCCTGAACCACGCGATGTCCGGCCCCTGGCCGCGCATGATGCCCTTCTCGTCCTGCTCGAAGCCCTCGTAGCGCTCCATCTGGACGCCGCGAGCCGTGAGCTCGTCGACCGCCTTCTCGACGTCGTCGACGTCGAAGTTGAGGATCGTGAAGTTGGCCGGCTCGTGGTCGGGCTTGGCGTAGATCAACGTGGGCCGCTCACCGCCGTTCAGATGCAGCGTAAGCAGCCCGTTCTCCTCGGTCACCCGGAGTCCCAGCGTCTCCCCGTAGAACTGCTTGGCCTGCGCGATGTCGGGCACGGCGAAGCCGCTGAATGCCTTCGTCTCGGCGAACATGTCTCTGCTCCTTTCGTTCCGTGTCTTGTACAGACCGCTCGTAGTTCGCGTACTCATCGCTCTTCGTGCTGGAGTTTGCTGGGGTCGGTCCGCGGCATGCCCTCCCGCGCGCCGACACCACAGTTTCGGATCCAGGCCCGACCGCCCGGCTCCTTCACAGTTCGCATGTTGGAGAAATCTCCAATGCCGAACTGTCCTGCCCTGGTGGTGTACAGCAACACCAGGGCAGGACGGTACGCGCGGAACACCCTCCGGAGCGCCGTGTTGCGAGCGCCCGGTTGCCCGGCGACGCGTCGCGCGCGGCCGTCTCGCGCGGCGAGGCGTGCCTCCGTTGGAGAAATCGACAACGCGGGCGGCCTCAGGGCCGACACCGATGCGCGATGCGGAACCGCCCGTCGGGCGCGGGCGTACGTGGGGGTGGATGAGCGCGCCGAGCTCGTGGCGTCGGTGGGGCCACGTGTTCGGGGCCGCGCTGATCGCTGTGTCGGTCGGGGCATGCTGGGCCCGAGCGCGTGACGCAACTCGCGCGTCTGGGGATCCGCGAGCCATACCGCACCGGCGCCTGTCCGGACGCGAACCTCGCTCGATCGATCCCGTCTCGGGCGCGCGGATCGACGTCGCGACCGGCCGCCAGGTGGTCACCCAGCCCTTCGGCGCTCGCCGCGGTCCGCGCGAGTTCGCAGTCGGCGCCGGCGCCGTCTGGCTCGTGCCCGAGAGAGGCGGCAACCTCGCCGTGGCCGACCTGCGCACCGGGGAGGTGCGTCGGCGCATCCGCACGGGCGTCTCGACGATCGGCGACGTCGCGCCGGCCGGCCGCACCGTGTGGCTCTCGACCGCCGGGCCCACGGCCGTCATCCGGCTCGACGCGCGCACCGGCCGGCGCCTCGGCAAGCCGGTACGCGTCGGCGCGACGGCTCTCGACATCGAGGCGACCCCCGAGCGGGCGTGGGTCGACCTGGGTGACGAGAACACGCTCGTCGGCGTCGTCACCCATGCGCCGGCGCCCGACCTGCGCGCCGCCAACGGCGGCACCGTGTTCGCGATCGCGCTCGTCGGGATGGGTGCCGTGTGGGTCGCGAACGCCGGCGACTGCACGCTCTCCCGCATCGCGCCGTAGCGCGCCGTCGAGAGCCCTCAGGGACAATCTGCAGCGGGCGCGATGAGTTCGCGCGTCGGTGCCGGTCCTATCGAGCGGCCGAACGAGACCGAGTCAAAGGAGACGGACATATGGCAGCGCGGATCGTCGTGACGGAGTTCGTATCGCTCGACGGCGTGATGGAGGCTCCGGGAGGCGAGCCGGGCTTCAAGTACCCCGGGTGGACCTTCGAGTTCGACCGCGGTGACGACGGCAACCAGTTCAAGCTGGACGAGACCCAGCAGGCGGACGCCCTGTTGATCGGGCGCCGCACCTACGAGAGCTTCGCCGGCGCCTGGCCGCAGCGCGAAGGCGAGTTCGCCGACAAGTTCAACTCGATGCCCAAGTTCGTCGTCTCGACGACGCTCAAGGACCCGGAGTGGAACAACACGACCGTCCTCGACAGCGGCGACGCGACCGCCGACGTGCGCAAGCTCAAGGAGGAGTTCGACGGCGAGCTGCAGGTGCCGGGCAGCCACCGGCTCGTCCAGGAGCTGATCGAGAGCGACCTCGTCGACCAGATCAACCTGATGGTCTTCCCGGTGATCCTCGGGACGGGCAAGAAGGCCTTCGAGGAGACGCCCGACCGGCGCAACCTCCAGCTCAAGGAATCGAAGATCGTCGGCGACGGCGTGCTCGTGCTCGTCTACGAGCGAGGGACCTGAGCGAGCCGCGCCATGACGCGGGTCGCAGCCGCGGTCGTCCAAGCCGCTCCCGCAGCGTTCGACGTGGAAGCGACCGTGGCCAAGGTCGAGCGGCTGACGGCGGACGCCGCCGCCGGCGGGGCGGGCCTGGTGGTGTTCCCGGAGGCGTTCGTGTCGTGCTACCCGCGCGGCATCACCTTCGGTGCGACGGTCGGCTCGCGCAGCCCGGAGGGTCGGGCGTGGTTCCGGCGGTACTGGGAGTCGTCGGTCGACGTCCCCGGGCCCGTCGTCGACCGGCTCGGGGCGGTCGCCCGCGAGCACGGCGTCCACGTCGTCATCGGCGTCATCGAGCGCGACGGCGGCACGCTGTACTGCACGGCGCTGTTCCTCGGCCCCGACGGCGCCCTGCTCGGCAAGCACCGGAAGCTGATGCCGACCGCCGCCGAGCGGCTCGTATGGGGCTACGGCGACGGCTCGACGCTGCCGGTGCTCGACACCGCCGCCGGCCGCCTCGGCGCGGTCATCTGCTGGGAGAACTACATGCCGCTGCTGCGGATGGCCATGTACGCGAAGGGCGTCCAGGTCTGGTGCGCCCCGACCGCGGACGCGCGCGACACGTGGACCGCGACCATGCGCCACATCGCCTGTGAGGGCCGCTGCTTCGTCCTGTCCGCGAACCAGTTCGCGACGCGCGGCGACTACCCGCCCGACTACCCGCTCGAGGACGGCGACGACGTCCTCTGCCGCGGCGGCTCGGTGATCGTGTCGCCGCTCGGCGACGTCCTCGCCGGGCCCGCGTTCGGCGAGGAGACGATCCTGCACGCCGAGCTCGACCTCGACCGGATCGCCGAGGCGAAGTACGACTTCGACGTCGTCGGCCACTACGCCCGTCCGGACGTCTTCACGCTGAGCGTCGACGAGCGGCCCCGGCCGCCGGTCGTCGGGCTCGGGCCGTAGGGCCGCCGCTACCGTCGAGGGGTGTCGTCGTCGCGATCCGGGCTGCTCGCCGCCGTGGGCGGATACCTGCTGTGGGGCCTCTTCCCGCTCTACTGGCCGCTGCTCGAGCCCGCGGCGCCGGTGGAGATCCTCGCCCACCGGATCGTGTGGTCGCTGGTCTTCCTGGTCGCGCTGCTGGCGGTCACATCGGGCTTCGCCTGGGTCCGGAGGCTGGGCCCGCGCGCGGCCGGCCTGCTGGCGCTGGCCGCCGTGCTCGTGAGCGTCAACTGGGGCGTGTACATCTACGGCGTCAACAGCGACCAGGTGGTCGAGACGTCGCTCGGCTACTTCATCAACCCGCTGGTGACCGTCGTGCTCGCGATGGTCTTCCTCCACGAGCGGCTGCGCCGCCGGCAGACGCTCGCGCTCGCGGTGGCCGCCGCGGGCGTGCTCGTGCTGACCGTCGACTACGGCCGCGTGCCGTGGATCGCGCTGACGCTCGCCTGCTCGTTCGGCCTCTACGGGTTCGTCAAGAACCGCGCCGGCGTCGACGGCCCGCAGAGCCTGGCCGTGGAGACCGCCGTCATCGTCCTGCCGGCCGCCGCGTACCTCGTGTGGCTGGGCGGGACCGGCAGCGGCACGTTCACGACGGAGGGCGCCGGCCACACCGCGCTGCTCGTCGGTGCCGGCGTCGTCACGGCGCTCCCGCTCATGCTGTTCGGTGCCGCCGCCGTGCGGATCCGCCTGAGCACGCTCGGGCTGCTGCAGTACCTGACGCCGACGATCCAGTTCCTGATCGGCGTCGTGTTCTACGGCGAGCCGATGCCGCTCTCCCGCCTCGCCGGCTTCGCGCTGGTGTGGGTCGCGCTCGTGATCTTCATGCTCGACGCGCTCGACGCGTCGCGGGCACGGGTCCGCGCCATGCCCGCGCCCGCGCCGGCCTAAGTCGTACACTGTACGAGTGCCGCTCAGCAAGGACCGGGTGCTCGAGGCCGCGATCGCGCTCGCCGTACGCGACGGGATCGAGGCGCTGTCGATGCGCAAGCTCGCCGACGAGCTCGGCGCCGGCGCGATGTCGCTCTACCACTACGTGCCGAACAAGGAGCGGCTGCTCGACGAGATGGTCGACATCGTCTTCGGCGAGATCGAGGTCCCGCCCGCCGACGGCGACTGGAAGTCCGCGATGCGCCGGCGCGCGAGCTCGACGCGCGAGGTGCTCAACCGGCACCGCTGGGCGGTCGGCCTGATGGAGTCGCGCCGATCGCCGGGACCCGCCAGCTTCCGGGTCCACAACGCCGTCCTCGGCATCCTCCGCGAGGGCGGATTCTCGGTCGAGATGACCATCCAGGCGTACTCGCTGCTCGACGCCTACATCTACGGCTTCGCCCTCCAGGAGAAGAGCGTCCCGTTCGAGAGCGCCGAGGAGAGCGTCGACGTCGCGCAGGAGCAGGTCCAGCAGTACACCGAGCAGTCGTCCGCGCTCGGGGAGGAGTTCCCGTATCTCGCCGAGATCGTCGCCGGGCACGTCGCCGAGGTCGGCTACGACTTCGGCCCCGCGTTCGAGTACGGGCTGGACCTCATCCTCGACGCGCTCGATCAGCGCCGCGACGAAGCGCGGTAGGGACGAGCGCGACGTCGCGCCGCTGAGCCGCGATCCGCTCGACCGTCTCGGTGAGCGCCTGGCGGACCGCCACGATCGCCGGGGCGTCGCGAGCGCTCGTGCGCGTCGCCGTGAAGATGGTCCGCTGGAGGTGCTCCTCGCGGAGCCGCCGTGCGGTGATCTGCGGCATGGCGGTGGCGAGCAGCGCGGGCAGCAGGGTGACCGCCCGGCCCGAGGCGACCAGGGCGCTCAGGACCAGGGCGTCGTCGCTGCGGTGGCGGACGTCGGGCTCGAAGCCCGCGAGCCGATTGCAGACGTTGCGAACCACGGCGTCGAGGCCGGTGCCGGGGTGGCCCGACGCCCAGACGTCGCCCTCGCATGCGGCGAGCCGCACGCGGCCGCGTGGGGGGACGGCGCGATGGTCGGGGTGCAGGGCGAGCAGGACGTCCTCGCGCAGGAGGTCCTGGCGATCGACGTCGCGGTGGCGCGCGACCGGGACGGGTTCGTACTCGATGCCGACCACGAGGTCGACGGCGCGTGACCGCAGGTCGGCGAGCGCCGGGCCGGTCTCGCGCTGCACGACCTCGACGAGGAGGTCGGGCGCCGCCTCCGCGAGCCGGGCCAGCACCCCGGGCAGCAACGCCAGCGCCGGCGTCTGCACGATCGTGACGCGCACCGACCCGCGCGGAGCGTCGCTCAGCCCGGCCAGCTCGGCGCGGATCGCCTCGTCGGCGGCGAGCGCCTCCCCGGCGTGGGTCGCGAGTCGCCGGCCGGCGGGCGTGAGCTCGACGTTGCGGCCGACCCGGCGGAGCAGCTTGGCGCCGGCCTCGCGCTCGAGCTCGGCGAGCTGGACGGAGACCGACGACGGGCTGTAGGACAGCGCCTCGGCCACCGACGCCACGGTGCCGCGGCGCGACAGCTCGTGCAGCAGGCGGAGGCGGCGCAGCTCCATCATTCGGATTCTCGCACGATTTCGCTTCGAGAATCGATGCTTGTACCGAATGCTCGTTCCGCCGACACTCAGGGGCATGGTCTTCGTCTCGCTGCTCGTCGCCCCCGTCGTCATGGCCGCCGCCGCGCTCACCGAGCGGCGACTCGGCCCGTCGGCCGCGGGCTGGGTGGCCGCCCTGCCGGTCAGCCTCGGCGTCGCCGTCGTCGCGGTGGCGGTCGACGCCGGCGACGCGAGCGCGACCGCCATGACCCTCAGCGCCGCCACGCACGTGCCGGCCCAGGTGGTCTTCGCCGCCGCCTTCGCGGCGGTGCTCCAGCGTTCGGGACCCGTGCTCGGCGGTGCCGCCGGAGCGCTCGCCTACGCCGCCGGCGCCGTCCTCCTCGCGCTGCTGCCGGACGCGGTCGCCATCGCGGCCGCCGTCCCGCTCCTGGCGCTGGCCGCTCGGCTGATGCCCGCTGGCGCGCCGCGGCCCGGCTCACCGAGGCGACCGTCGGAGACGGCGATGACCTGCGCGGTCGCGGCGCTCATCGTCGGCGTCGCGGTGCTCATGACGCGGCTCGCCGGCCCGGTCGCCGCCGGCGCGGTCGCCGCGTTCCCCGCCATGAGCACCACGCTGGCCGTCGCCGTCGTCAGGCGCGACGGCTGGACCGCCGGCGCGCACGCGCTCAACGGCCTGATCCGCAGCCTCCCGTGCTATCTGACCTTCTGCCTGGTCGTCGTGGTCGCCACGCCCGCCGTCGGCCTGCCGGCCGTCGCCCTCGCCGCGCTGGGCTGCCTCGCGGCCGGCAGGATCACGTGGCGAGCCGTGCCCGTCCCGGCGCACGGTCTCGCCTGACGATCAGATCACGAGCTCGTCGGCTGCGGGACGATCCGGATGTAGGGCTTGGGCGACTCCCACTCGCCGAAGATCTCCTTCGCCTGCTCGTCGCTCACCGACCCCGCGATGATCACGTCCTGGCCCTGCTGCCACTGCGCCGGCGTCGCCACCTTGTGCTCGGCCGTCAGCTGCAACGAGTCGATCACCCGCAACACCTCATCGAAGTTGCGCCCCGTCGTCATCGGATACACCAAGATCAACTTGATCTTCTTGTCCGGCCCGATCACGAACACGTTGCGCACCGTCTGATTCTGCGCCGGCGTCCGCGCCGTCGGATCGCCCTCCACATCGGCCGGCAACATCCCGTACAGCTTGGAGACCTTGAAGTCCGGATCGCCGATCATCGGATAGTTCGGCGCCGTCCCCTGCGTCTCGGCGATGTCCTGCGCCCACTTGCCGTGGTTCTCCACCGGGTCCACCGACAACCCGATGATCTTCGTCCCGCGCCGGTCGAACTCGGGCTTGATCGACGCCATATAGCCCAACTCGGTCGTGCACACCGGCGTGAAATCACGCGGATGCGAGAACAACACCGCCCACGAATCCCCGACCCACTCATGGAACCGGATCGTCCCCTCCGTCGTCTCAGCCTCGAAGTCCGGGGCCGTGTCACCGAGCTGCAGAGCCATCTCGTCCCTCCGATGTCGCGGTCAGCGGGTGAAGCCTACGTCGGTTGCATCGCGTAGTGAAGCCGGAGGAACGGGCGGCCCCACAGGCGGAGCGCGTGGTCGGCGTGCAGCTCGGACCCTTCCAGGTAGACGTGGATGTGCTCGGTCATGGCCGCGACCGTCCGTGCCCACGCCGAAGCCCCGTCGCGCACGACGAAGTACAGGCCCGCGAACAGGACCTCGCCCTCGGGCATGCGGCATGCGGTCGACCAGGCGGCCGAACGGCCGGTGGAGCGGGCTCCACTCCGACCACAGCTGGAGCCGGAACCGCCCCGTGCGCTCGTAGAACTCGGCGATCCGAGGGTCGACGGCCGCGGGATCGAACGCGTCGGAGCGGAGCGCCTCGAGGCTCGGCAGCAGGCCCTCCGCCACGCCGAGCTCGAGCCCGTGGCGCGCGGCGAAGTCCGCGAAGAAGCCGGCGCCGATCCCGGTCGTCGGCGCCCACGGCCCGTCGAGCCACGCCTCCTGGCGCAGGTCGACGGGCCGGCCGGTCCGGCGCACCCACTGCTGGGTGGTCCAGTCGCTGAGATGGCCGCGCTTCTCACCCAGCTACGGGTTCACGCGCGGCAGGGTACGTCAGGCGGCGACCCGTTCGGGGTCCGGCCGCACGATCACCGTGTCGGCGGCCGTCGCCCAGCCGTGGCGGCGGAGGATCACGTAGGTCTGCATGGGGCGCTCCTCAGTGTTCGGGAACAGGTGCCAGCGACCGTACGGGGCGGGCCTCGCCGCCACATCGGCGGGAATGCCTATCTTGCGCCCATGCGGTACGCCTTCGCCGCCGTCGGGCTTGCGCTCGTGCTGTGTTCGCCCGCCGAGGCCGCGACGACCGTGGCGCGCAGCGGCGACTTCAGCCTGCACGCGGCCCAGCGCGACGACCGGCTCTGCATCACGCTGCGCCGCGACCGGCGGTACCGCGGCGAGGCCTGCGGGCGGATCCCGCGCTCGCCGCACCGGCCGCTGGAGGTGTTCCCGGACGTCGGATGGAACGACTACGCGGCGGCGGTGCCGCCGTCGGTGCGCTTCGCCGAGACGGAGAGCCGGAGCGGCCGGCGCGAGCGCCACCGGACGTCCGGCGCACGCGGGTTCCCGGCCCGCTTCGTCATCCTCCCCGCCCCGCCGGCCGCCGTGTTCGTGCGCTACTACGGGGCGCGTGGCCGGCTGCTCGGCATCACCGGCGGCCCCGCGGGCTACATCTCCCTCGACGACAACGAGACGGCGGTGTCGGAGGGCGTCGGAGCGCACACGGAGCCGCTGCTCGTGCCGATGCCCGACGACCCCGGCCGGCTGGCGACGATCGCCTGCGTCGACGTCGAGACCGCCCTCGCCGGGGCCAGCTTCTGCGACGACCGGTCCGCCGGCGGGCTCGTCCTCGTGAGCGCGTGCGAGGAGCCGCCCCCCGTGGGGGCGCTGGTGGCCGCGGGCGTCGCCGCCGTTCGGCTGACGCTCGGGAGCGGCGCGGAGGTGACGTTGCCGGGCGGCGACATGCCGGCCGCGTTCGGCGAACGCCGAGCAGCGGCGGGGCGGCTGCCCGCGGGTGAGGCGGTGCGCCACGCCGTGGCGCTGGACGCCGCCGGCGCCGTCGTGGGCCGCACGACGGTGGGCATGGCGCCCGGACAGCCGTGCGCGGGCGAGGACCAGGGCGGCGACGGCTTCGGCGGTCCGTTCGTGCCCCCCGCCCCGGCGAGCCCCGTGGAGGTCGCGGCCGCGGGCGGCGAGTCGCTGGTGGCCGCCGACCAGGGCGAGCGGCTGTGCGTCGGTCTTCGCCCGCTGCCCTCGCGGGTGTGCCCGCTGCCGCCCGTCGACTCCGACCGCCCGCGCCTGCACTGGCGCAACGGCGTCGTGGCGGGCGCGCTCAGCCGCGACGCCGCGCGGATCACGCTGCGGGTCGGCGGCGACGACGTGACCGTCGGCACGACCGCGGGTCCGGACTACCGCGGCCGCTGGGCGGGCCGCGTGCGGTTCTTCGCGGCGCACGTCGGTGAGCGCGAGGCGACGGGCGCGGTCGTGCGCAACGCGCGCGGCCGGATCATCGGCCTCAGCCGGCGCATCCTCCCGCGCCGCCCGCCGACCGTCACGGTCCTCGCCGAGCGCGACGGCCGCGGCGTCCGGCTCGTCCGCCAGGAGGGCGATCCGCCGTGCCTGATCGCGCTGACGGCCGGGGCGCCGCGCTTCTGCTCGGATCCCGGCCAGTCGATCGACGGGCCGTACCTGCCGTACCGGAGCGCCGTGAGCGTGCCCTGCGCGCCGCGCCTCGCCACCGCCTACGGCCGCATGCCGGACGAGCTGAAGCCCCCGGTCGTCCTGCTCGCCGGCGGCGGAGCGGTTCCCGCCCGGCGCATCCGGCTCCCAGGTCACGACGGATGGGTCGCGTTCGTGCCGGACGCCGGCGTGCGCGGCCTGCGGGCCGGCCGCCGGAGCGTCCCGCTCGCCCTGCCGCCGGCGAACGAGCAGTGCGGCTACAGCCTCCACCGCAACTTCTGAGGAAAGATGCACGCATGCCCGACTACGCGATCGTGAACCTGCTCGAGATCGACGACTCCACCCAGGGGCGAGTCCCGGGGATGGAGGCGCGCTTCGCCCGCAAGCACATGGGCTCGCGCGACCTCGGGGTGAGTCACCAGCGGTACGCGCCCGGCACGCGCAGCCCCGTCGGCCACAGCCACCGCGAGCAGGAGGAGGCGTTCGTCGTCGTGGCCGGCTCTGGGCGCGTGCGGCTCGACGACGAGGTGCGCGACATCCGGCAGTGGGACGTCGTTCGCGTCGCGCCCGCGGTCGTGCGCGCCTTCGAGGGCGGCCCCGACGGGCTCGAGCTGCTCGCCATCGGCGGCCCGAAGCCCGAGGGCGGCGACGGCGTCATGTCGGACGCGCCCTGGCCGGACGCCTGAGAGGGCACGCGGGGGAACCCCCGCGTGCCCTTTCGCGACGTTCTCGCGTCGTCGCGCCGGCACGGCGCTACGACGCCGGGTAGCTACGCGTTGACGGTGAAGTGCGCGACCAGGGCCTCGAGCTGGGCGGCGGTGCCGGCCAGCTGGTGGGCGCTGGAGGCGATCTCCTGCGCCGAGGCGCTCGTCTGCTGCGTCGACGCGCTGACCTGCTCGGTCGAGGCCGAGGACTGCTCGGCCACGGCGGCGACCTCCGTCACGTCGGCGGCCACGCGCTCCGCGGCGGCCGAGATCTGCTGGACGGCGGCGGCGATCTGGTCCACGCGACCGGTGACGTCGTCGACCGACGCGCCGATCCGGATGAACGCCTCGCGCGCCTGCTCGACGGTCTCGGCGCCCTCCTCGGAGCGCGCCGCCCCGTCCTCGACGATCGCGGACGTGTCCGCGGTCTGGCCCTGGATCTCCTCGACGAGCCCGGCGATCGACGCCGCGGCCTGCTGAGACTCCTCGGCGAGCTTGCGCACCTCCTCGGCGACGACGGCGAAGCCGCGGCCCTGCTCACCGGCGCGCGCGGCCTCGATCGCCGCGTTCAGCGCGAGCAGGTTGGTCTGCTCCGCGATGCCGGTGATCGTGGCGACGATCCCGCCGATCTGCTCGGACTTGGCGGCGAGCTGCTGCATGGCGCCGGTCACCTGCGACGACGACTCGCGCACCTGGCGCATCGCGTCGGTGGCGCGGCCCACCGCCTGCTCGCCGTCGCGCGACGACGGCGTCGACCTCTCGCTCGAGGTCCGCGACACCGGCCCCGGCATCGCCGGCGGCGAGCGCGAGCGGCTGTTCCAGCCGTTCGTGCAGCTCGACGCGTCGACCACGCGCCGCCACGGCGGCACGGGGCTGGGGCTCGCGATCACGCTGCGCCTCGTCGAGGCGCTCGGCGGGCGGATCGACGTCGAGAGCGAGCCCGGGCAGGGCGCCCGGTTCCGCGTCACGGTCCCGCTGGGGCACGCGCCGGCGGCGGCGCCCGAGCCGGCCGCCGAAGCCGGCGGCTCGACGCTGCGCGGGCACGTGCTGCTCGCCGACGACAACGACATCAACCGCCGGGTCATCGGGCGGCAGCTCGAGCGCCTCGGGATGACCGTGACCGCCGTCGCCGACGGGCGCGCGGCGATCGACGCGGCGGCGTCCGGGTCGTTCGACGCGATCCTCATGGACTGCCGCATGCCGGGCCTCGACGGCGAGGACGCCACGCGCGCGATCCGGTCACTGGAGGGGCGCGGGCGCCGCACGCCCGTCATCGTCATCACCGCCAACGCGCTGAGCGAGGACCGCGAGCGGATCTTCGCGGCCGGCATGGACGGCATCGTCACCAAGCCGCTCACGCGCGAGGACCTCCGCGCCGCACTGGTCGGGGCGACGACCCCGCCGCCCGCGCTCGACCTGGAAGCGCTCGAGAGGCTGCGGGAAGAGCTGGACGACGACGCACTGCTGGCGTCGGTGCTCGAGACCTACGTCGAGGAGCTCGACGGGCGCCTGGACGCGATCCGCCTCGCGCACCGCGCGAGCGACGGCGCGGGGCTGGCCGACGCGGCGCACGTGCTCGCGGCGCCGAGCGCGATGGTCGGCCTGCGGGCGCTCGCGGAGAGCTGCCGGGCGTTGGCGCGGGCCGCGGCCCTTCCGGGCCGCGACGTCGCGCTCGATGCCCTGGAGGCCGAGGCCGCCCGCGCCCTCAGCTCATTGACGGTGAACGGGCGACGGCTTGCCGTCGGTGGCGGCGGTGGTCGTCACCAGGAGCTCCTTGACGGCGCTCAGGTAGATCTCTGAGAAGGTCGGGAAGGGCTGGATGATGTCGCTCAGGACGTCGAGCGGCACGCGGGCGCGGATGGCGAGCGTGGCCTGCTGGAGCCATTCGCCGGCCTCCGGGCCGAGCGCGTAGGCGCCGGTGAGCCGCTCGCCGTCGCTCAGGAGCGTCAAGAAGCCGTTCGACTCGGCGTAGGCGCGCGTGTAGGTGGCGGTCTTGGCGATCTCCGACACCAGCGCCGTGGCGCTGAAGGGCGCCTCGGTGGCGCCGACCGCGGCGGCCTGCGGGTCGGTGTACGTGACGCGGGGAACCGCCTCGTAGTGCGCCTCGCGCGGCTCGCCGAGGATGTTGGCGGCGGCGACGCGGCCCTGGTACTTGCCGACGTGGGTCAGCGGCCAGATGCCGGTGACGTCGCCGACCGCCCACAGCCGCTCGCCGGCGCGCAGGTGCTCGTCGACCGGGATGCCGCGCGGGTCGACCTCGATGCCGACGGTCTCCAGCCCGATCCCGTCCACACGCGGGCGCCGCCCGGTGGCGACGAGCAGCCGGTCCCCCTGCAGCTCGCGACCGTCGTCGAGCTCGAGGACGTAGTCGTCGCCCGCGCGCCGGGCGGCGCTCACCCGCGCGCCGAAGACCAGCTCGACGCCGTCGCGGCGCAGGACCCCGCCGAGCGCCTCGCCCAGCGGCGCGGGCTCGCGCGCGTGGAGGTGGGCCGAGCGCTCGACGAGCGCGACCTCGCCGCCCAGGCGGCGCACGGCCTGCGCCATCTCCACGCCGACCGGCCCGCCGCCGATCACGAGCATGCGGCGCGGGACGGCCTTCATGCCCGTCGCCTCGCGGTTGGTCCAGATCCCGTCGAGCTCGCGCAGTCCCGGGATCGGCGGGATGATGGCGTCGGCGCCGCAGGCGACGACCACGTGCTCGGCCGTGTGACGCGCGCCGTCGACCTCGACCACCCCGGTCCCGGCGAGCCGGCCGCTGCCGCGCAGCAGGTCGATGCCCTGGCTCTCCAGCCACCGCTCCTGGCCCGCGTCGGAGTAGTCGGAGACCATGAAGTCGCGCCAGGCCAGCACCGCCTCGACGTCGATCTCGGCGGTCCCGGCGGCCTCGCGCGCGCCCTGCGCCGCCTCGCCCGGCCGCAGCAGCGTCTTGGACGGGATACACGCCCAGTACGAGCACTCGCCGCCGACCAGCTCGCGCTCCACGAGCGCGACCCGCAGGCCGCCGTCGGCCAGCGCGCCCGCGGTGTGCTCGCCCGGCGAACCGCCGCCGATCACGATGACGTCGTAGTCGGTGCTCATGACCGGCCGCTCCTCTCGTGGGTGCTCGCGATGCCCGTCATCGTCTCACCGACGGCCGCCCGCCGTCTGGCCGGGAAATTTGGCGTAATCGCCTATTGACATCCCCTTGTGACGGCGCACGCCGCGGGCGTAGTGTCGGTCGGCAGGAAGCGGCGTGCGTCGGACGCGACGTCGCTCCACCGGGGCACGGACCGCCCGGACATCGGAGGCACCTTCCGATGAGGAGACTTCTCGTCCTCGCCGCCGTCGCGCTGGGCTCCGCGGTCATCGCGCTGCCGGCGCACGCGGCGCCCTTCACGCTCGGGCCGACCCACGTCGCGTCGGGCCTGAGCCCCTTCGCGCCAGGCTGCGGAGGGCCGGGTGAAGCGAGCGCCGGCAGCGTGCTCTACCAGAACGCCGAGGTGGAGACACACGTCGCCGTCAACCCGACGAACCCGAACAACGTCGTCGCGTACTGGCAGCAGGACCGCTGGAACGACGGCGGCGCCCACGGCAACCTCGCCGGGTACTCGTTCAACGGCGGCACGACGTGGGCGTTCAGCGCCCCGCGCTTCACCCGCTGCTCGGGCGGCGCCGGCCTCGGGAACGCCGGTGACTACCAGCGCGGCACCGATCCATGGGTGTCGTTCAGCCCGAACGGCCGCCTGCATGCGATCGCCCTCGTGTTCGACAACTCGACCCCGCGCAACGCCGTCCTCGCCGCGTTCTCGGACGACGGCGGCGTCACCTGGAGCCTGCCGCGCATCCTGCGCTTCGACAACCCGCGGGCGCTGGGCAACGCCTTCAACGACAAGGAGACGCTGACCGCCGACCCGTTCAACTCGAACCTGGTGTATGCGACGTGGCAGCGGATCATCTCCCCGAGCGAGCGGGTGTCGCAACGGGGATATGAGAACGCGGCGAGCTTCCACTCGGAGGCCTGGTTCGCCCGCTCGACGAACGGTGGCCAGTCATGGGAGCCGGCGCGGGCGATCTTCGCCGACCGCGGCGTGCTGACGCAGACGATCGGCAACCAGGTCGAGGTCCTGGTCGACGGGACCCTGATCAACGGCTTCAACCTCATCCGGGCGGTGAGCAACCGCCACCGCACGCGGGGCTACACCGTCGCGCTCGTGCGCTCGCCCGACAAGGGCGTGACGTGGTCGCGCGAGATCCTCGTCAACCGCCTGCTGTCCGACGAGGTCCAGGATCCGGACGACGGCCACGACGTCCGCACCGGCGACATCCTGCCGGACTGGGCGGTCGACCGCGGCACGAACGCCGCCACGCGCGGCAACGTCTACGTCGTGTGGATGGACACGCGGTTCAATGACCCCGACCACAACGACATCATGCTCGCGCGTTCGCGCAACGGCGGGCTCACGTGGGACGCGCCGGTCGTGGTCGATCGCGCGCCGCGCGGCGTCGACGCGTTCACGCCGATGGTCGACGTGGACTCGACCGGACGCGTCGCGGTGTCCTACTACGACTTCCGCAACGACGTCGGCGGCGACGCCGTGCTCTCCACCGACATGTGGATCACCCACTCCCATGACGGCGGACAGTCGTTCCCGGACGAGAGCCGGCTGTCGGCCGACCCGTTCGACATGCGGACCGCGCCCGACGCCCTCGGCTACTTCGTGGGCGACTACACGGGCCTGGACCACAACGGCACCACGTTCCACCCGGCGTGGGTCGAGGCGAACGACGGCAACCTCGTCAACCGCACCGACGTGTTCCACCGGACCGCCGGCTGATGCACGCACAGAAAGGGCCCGCCTGAGGCGGGCCCTTTCGACCTCCGTGTTCGCTACCGGCGAACCACTCCCCGCACGTCCTCCATGTAGCGGTCGGCGGCAGCGGTGGCCTGCTCCGGGGTGTTCCCCTGCTGGCGGGCGTCGAGGTAGCCCGCGTACCAGTCCCACCAGTCGTGGGGCGCGCTGGCCTTCTCGAAGTGATCGTGCTCCTTGGCGGTCTCGAGCAGCAGCTCCGCCAGCGAGGCGACGCCGGTCTGGTCGACGCGGCCGGGCAGGCGGGCCGTGACCTCCTGCAGCAGCCACTCGTTGCCGTCCGGGTCGCTGAACGTCGCGTACGAGAAGTAGGACCGGCGCTCGGGGTCCGGCCCGGGCACGCGCTCCGCGGTGTCGGCCTTGAAGGCGTGGCCGTGGAAGACCTCCGACACGGCGACGCCGCGCTCGATCAGCTCCTCGCGCGCCGCCTGGATGTCCTCGACGGCGAGCAGGAGGTTCGCGCCGGACCCGGGGGCCGCGGAGGTGACGCCGGTGCCGAAGAGGATCGAGGCCAGGGAGCCGGGCGGCGTGAACTGCAGGACGCGGTGGTCGTCGCCGAAGACGAAGTCGGCGTCCTCGCGCCACCCGAGCGTCGCATAGAACTGCTTCGTGCGCTCGGCGTCCGACACGGGCAGGATCGCGACCTCGAACTTGAAGTCGACGGTCCCGGCCTCCGGGGCCTGGGCCGAGGTCGTGCTGGTCATATCGATGGCGGCCATGGTGTCCTCCGTTGGGGGTTGCGGTCGATGGGGACACGATCCTGCGATCCGGCGCTCGTCGCGCCCGTGCAAGTCCCTGGTCTGCCGTGGAAGTCCCTGGTCTTGCACCCCAGGGCACCTGCGTGCGCTCGCAGCGGCGGTGATCGGCGTTGCGGCGCCGGAGCGGTGCAGCGCGCCGGCGGGACGGTGATCGCCGACTACGCGCAGATCGGCGTCGTCATCGCGAGCTCCGACGACGTGGTGGAGGCCGGCGTCCCCGGCGGCACCTACTGCTGGCAGCAGGGCACGTCGATGGCGAGCCCGCACACGGCAGGCGTCGCGGCGCTGATCGTCTCCCGGTACGGGGACGGCTCGACGCCGCAGAACGGGCACATGCGACCAGGGCAGGTCGCCTCGCTGCTGAGCCAGACGGCGGATCCGCAGCAACAACTGATCCGGTCACCGGCGGGGGCGCCGCGGCGCCCCCGCCGGCCCGGATACGGTCAGCGGCGCCGGAAGATCTCGTACACCGCGCCGTGCGTGTTGGAGACGGTGTAGAGGTGGCCGTCGGGGCCGGTGTGGATGTCGGTCACGAGCCCGAAGTTCCGACCGAAGAGCAGGCTCTCGCTCTCGGTGAGCTCCCACTTGCCGATGTTGTCCGCGACGCGGTCCTCGAGCCGCGGGTCGTCGACCGCCACCTTGCGGCGGTTGCCGGTCAGCTGGATGCGGAACAGGTGGCCGCCCTGGACGAAGTCGCGTGAGCCGCCCGTGAACAGGTCGCCCTCGTACTGCGCCCCGAGCCCGCGGCCGTCGACGAAGCCGATGCCGCCGGGCCCGAGCTCGAACTTCCAGCTGAGCTCGGGGTCGCTGAAGTGCGCGCCCGGGAACATGAACAGCCGGGAGAGCGCCTCCTCGGGCGTGTCGGCGATGTTGGTCGGCGGCCAGCGGATCTGCTGGAGGCCGAAGTAGCCGTTCGGCGCGAACGGGTCGCTGGTCGGCCCCATCGTGGTCTCGATCGCCTTGAACTGGGCGACGCGCGAGGCCGGGCCCATGATCTGGATCCAGCCCGAGTTCATGCCGGGCTCGACGCGGTTGATCTCGCTGAACGAGTCGTCGCCGTTCTCCTGCTCCCACAGGTCGCCCGACACCGGGTCGAACGCGAGGCCGAACGAGTTGCGCACGCCGTAGGCGAACAGCTTCTGGACGTTCTCGCCGACCTCGCCGCCCATCATCGCCCCGGCGCCGAAGAACGGGTTGTCGGTCGGTGCCGAGCCGTCGTCGTTCAACCGCACGATCACGCCCGTGCGGTGCGCGGCGTCCGTCTGCGGGCCACCGAACTGATCGTCCGGGATGCCGGGGCCGAACGGCCCGTTCTCGAGGTTCTGCGTCCAGCCGCGACGGCCGGTGTCGCCGACGATCGCGTAGAGCTTGCCGTCGGGCCCGAAGCGGATGACTCCGCCGTTGTGGTTGCCCCGCGCCGTCTGGCCCGCGTCCTGCTGGAACGCCCGGAACCGGATGATCGGGTTGCCAGCGGTCTGGGTCAGCGTCGAGCCGTTCCAGTGGAACCGGTCGATCCGGTTCGCGAGCAGGTCCACCGCGGTGCTGCTGTTGCTGTCGGCGCCGGTGTTGCTCTCGCTCCAGAACAGGTACACGAACCCGTTGCTCGCGAAGTTCGGATGCAGCGCGATCCCCAGCAGCCCACGCTCGGAGTTCGAGTTGACGTTGAGATCGAGTACCACGCCCTGGACCGTCGCGTTGACGACACGCTTGACCCGGCCGCTGGCCTTCTCGACCACGAGCGCGTCGTTCGGCCCGATGAACGCCATCGCGACCGGTTGGCTCAGGCCCGAGGCCGCGGTTCGAACACCGAGGTTGGGATCCACCACCTCCGGCCCTTGCGCCTGCGCGCTGCCTGCGCAGGCCAAGGAGATTCCCACGGCGAACATCAAGGCCGACCGCTGAGTACGTCTCATCTGAAACCCTCCCCCGGGGATGGACGGTGGGTCCTACGCATGCAGGGACGCATCGGTTCAGCGGCGTCACTCCGTGCGCGAGAACCGCCAGACCGCGACGCCGATCATCCCGAGGCCCAGGAGCAGCACCATCGCCACCTCGACGAGCGCCGGCACCTGCCAGCCGAACCAGGTGACGCCCGGATCCAGCGTGCGACGCGCCGCCTCCGAGACGTCGAGTTGGCTGAACACCAGGTGGCGCATCGGGTCCACGGCGTAGGTCAGCGGGTTGATCCGGTTGAGCACCTCCAGCCAGGTCGGCAGCCCGGCGACGGGGTAGAGCGCGCCGGACAGGAAGACCATCGGGAACACGATCAGCTGCATGATCCAGGTGAAGGTCTGGGCCTGCTTGATCGTGACGGCCACCATGAGGCCGAAGGCGGTGACGGTGAAGGCCAGCAGCACCAGCAGGCCGAACGCGCCGAGGAGCAGCACCGGGTCATAGGGGACGTCGACGAGTCCGGCGAGCGCCAGCACGATGACGCCCTGCGACGCCGCGATGGTCGCGGCACCGAGGCACTTGCCGAGGATGATCGAGGTCCGGCTGACCGGCGCGACGAGCATCTCCTGCAGGAACCCGAGCTCCCGGTCCCACACGAGCGAGGCGGCGCTGATCATCGCCGGGAACAGCACCGCGACGCAGAGGACGCCGGGGAAGATGAACGTCGTGAGGTCGACGCCGCGGGTGGAGGCGGCGGACAGCGACTGCAGGCCGGAGCCCAGCACGAACAGGAACAGCAGCGGCTGGACCAGCCACGTCATCGTCTGCGCGCGGTTGCCGAAGAAGCGGATCATGTCGCGGCGCCAGACCGTCTTCACCGCGCGCGCCTCGGAGCGCCAGGTGCGCTCCGGCACCCGGACGGCGACGACGTCGGCCATGACGGCGCTCATCGCCTCACCCCCGCCATCGCGCGCATCATGGCCCGGCTGCGATCGCCTGGGCTGCCGGTCTCCGCATCCCGGATCGTCGAGCCCGTGTAGCGCATGAAGACGTCGTCCAGCGTCGGCCGCGAGACGGCGACCGACGTGATGGAGACGCCGATTTCGGCGAACAGCCGCGGGACGAACTCCTCGCCGTTCTCGACGTGGAACGTCACCGCGCCCTCGGCCACCGAGGCCTCGATGCCGAAGCGGTCCTGGAGCGCGGCCAGCGCCGCGTCGTCGTCGGCCGTGCCCAGCACGACGCGGTCGGCGCCGACGCCGGCCTTCAGCGCCTCCGGCGTGTCGAGGACGACGATCTCGCCGCGGTCCATGATCGCGATGCGGTCGCAGAACTCGGCCTCCTCCATGTAGTGCGTGGTCATGAAGATCGTCGTCCCCTCCGTTTCCTGCAGCGCCCGGATGTAGCGCCAGATCGAGCTGCGCGTCTGCGGGTCCAGGCCGATGGTCGGCTCGTCGAGGAACAGCACGCGCGGCGAGTGCATCAGCCCGCGGGCGATCTCCAGGCGCCGCTTCATGCCGCCGGAGAACGTGAGCACGGGCTGGTCGCGCCGGTCGGCCAGGTCGACCATCTCGAGCATCTGGTCCATCCGGGCCGGGATGACGCCGGCGTCGATGCCGTACAGCTCGGCGTGCAGGCGCAGGTTCTGCCCGGCGGTGAGCTGGACGTCCAGCGTGGGGTCCTGGAAGACCAGGCCGAGGTGGCGGCGGACGGCGTCGCGCTGCGTGACGACGTCGAAGCCGCTGACGCGCGCCGCCCCGGACGTGGGCCTGGCCAGGGTGCAGAGCACCTTGATCGTCGTGCTCTTGCCGGCGCCGTTGGGGCCGAGGAAGCCGAAGACCTCGCCCGGCGGGACGGTGAACGACACGCCCCGGACGGCGTCGACCTCGCCGTAGGACTTGACGAGGTCGTCGACCTCGATGGCGGGGTGAGATAAGGCAGTCACGATGCGGCAGAATAACGCTACAGTCACTGAATTTCTACTGCCGCTAAAGTGATACACTTATGTCAGGCGCACAGATCGAAGGCCTCCGCGCACGCAAGAAGCGCGCCGCTCGGGAGGCCATCGCCGCCACTGCCCGCCGGCTGTTCGCCGAGCGCGGCTTCGACGCCGTCACCGTCGCCGAGGTCGCGGTCGCCGCCGACGTCTCGGAGAAGACGGTCTTCAACCACTTCCCGACGAAGGAGGACCTCGCGTTCGCCGGGCGCGAACAGGGCCTCATCCGGCTCGTCGCGGACATCACCGAGCGGCCGCCCGGAACCTCCGTCCTCGACGTCTTCCGCGCCCTGACCACCACCGTGATCGACGACCTCGTCGCCCGTGGGGACGAGGAGCTCCTCACGGCCGCCAAGATCATCCGGGGCAGCCGGACGCTGCAGGAGCGCCTGACCGTGGGATGGGAGTCGGGG
This sequence comes from uncultured Solirubrobacteraceae bacterium, assembly GCA_963844405.1. Classification (GTDB taxonomy): domain Bacteria; phylum Actinomycetota; class Thermoleophilia; order Solirubrobacterales; family Solirubrobacteraceae; genus DASSUW01. The sequence continues at coordinate 1,087,430 of CAWJNZ010000004.1, forward strand.
GCCGCGGCCGTCACCGCCGCGATCGCCGAGACGTCGGGCGCGGCCGACGACGACCTCGTGCCCGGCATCGTCGCCCGCACGCTGTGGTGGACGCACCGGTCGATCTTCCTCGTCGCGCTGCACGGACTGCTGGCCGAAGAGGACCGCGAGCAGCTCGTCGCCCGGCTCCGGGTCGCCGCCGACCACGCCTACGCCCAGCTCGCCGGCGGGTTGGGGGAATACGGCCGCCGCTGACACGCGCTGTACGCGTGGAGCCGCGACGGCGGACCCAGCCGCCGCGGCTCTAGCCTTGGAGGGCGTACGCGCGCTTGCCCTGGCCGCCCTCGTGCCCACCGGCCGCGCTCGACCCGCCGAACCCGGCGCTCCCCAGCGCCATGGACTCGGCGTTGGCGCCGACGACCGTCCATCTGCCGCTCGCAGCTCGATGCGGGGAAAGGCGCCGTCCGGCACGATCGCTGCTGCGTGTAGCTCCTGCAGCTCTAGCGCGTGGTCCCGCTTTCTGAGGTGGGGCGGACGCTCTTGGCGATCTCCGACACGAGCGCCGGGATCAGCGCCTTCCCCTCGGGGATCCGGACGGCGTGGTTGACGACGTTCGCGAGCTGCTGCGCGAAGTTCGCGGTCGGGTCCTGGACCAGCAGGAGCGTCAACGCCGACCGGAGCGCCGTGTACGGCGTGCGCCATCGCAGTCATGAACAGGAATGGCCCGACCACCGGGACCGCGTTCAGCGGGGCGAGCGTGGACGCCGCCGTCGCGGTCGCGACCGACATCGCCGCCGGCAGCGCGAGGTTGGCGGCGACCAGGAGCTGCGTCATGTGACCCGTCCGGCAGAAGTAGTCGATCTCGCTGCTGCTCGACGCGGGATCCGCGTCGAACGGCGGATCTCCCACCGGCGGGACCTTCCTCGTCACGATGCAGGCGTGCTCGCCGGCCCCGTCGGGTCCGGGTTGAGGAAGATCTCCACCCAGCGGGCGCCCTGGAACGGATCGGTCGGATCGCGCAGCTTCAGGCGTTCCTGGGTCCCGCGCACAGCCCGCGCGCCTTCGCCTGTGCCATGCGCGCCGGATCGTGATCGCCCCGGCCTCCTCGCTCCGCTCGATCCACCACTCCCTGCCGCCGGGCCGACGCGGTGGATGGCGGCGACCGCGTCGGCGATCGGCCTGTCCTTCACGTCGGTGCCGTGCGTCCCGGTCGAGATCGCGCCGGCGATGGTCTGGCCGTTGCTGCCGCCGAGCGTCGGCATCGCGAGCTGCATCCCGCCGAGCGTGCAGTTGTGCTCCCACACCGGGATGCCGGCCTCGACGTGGACTTAGTAGACGTTCTTCGTCGAGTCGTCGACGGCGACCCCGCCGTACGACCAGCCCGATCCGAGCGCCTTGGGAGACCGTGTCCGACCGCGACATCGACGGAACGAACCGTGGTGCGTACACGACCCGCGGCGATGGGTACGCCGCCGGGGCGCACGATTGTGCGGCTGCCCCTCGTCGACGACGATGCGTGGATGCCCGCTGAGGAGCCGGACGACCGCACGGCGGTCGAGCCCGGGGACGTTGCCGGCGAGCGGAAGAAGCGCCGGAATCCCTGGGTCTTGATCAGCGCACTGCTGCTGGTCGTCGCCGCCGGTCTCCTGATCTGGGCCCTCGCAGCCGAGTCGGACAACGACAGCACGCAGGAGCAGCTCGCCAGCACGCAGGAGGAGCTCGCCAGCACACAGGAGCAACTCGACGGGACGCAGGAGGAGCTCGACAGCGCGAAGCAGGACGTCGAGGAGCTGCAGTCTTCCGAGGGCGGCCCTGGGGATGGCAGGGCCGTGCTGACGGCGGGCGCAGTCGCGGCCGTCAAGGCGCTGATCGATGATCTCGAGGCGGAGCTCGGGGCGACCGAGGAAGACCTTGCGGCCGCCGAGCAGGATCTGAAGCAGGCGAGTGCCAAGGCAGACGCGGCGGACGAGGACGCCGCCGCGGCCGAGGAGAAGGCAGCCCAGGCGAGCAACGACACCGAGAAGGCGCAGGCCGAAGCGGACCAGGCCAAGGCCGAGGCGGAGGCCGCGCAGTCGAGGTCCGCGATCGCTGCCGACTGCGCCAGGGCTTACGTCGCCGCGCTCGGCACCTTGTTCGAGGGTGACGACGTCAGCAAGCAGGTAGACGCGGTGGGCGAGCAGCTCAGCGGCATCACCGCCGAGTGCAAGGCGGCGCTCGCAGGGACCTAACGGGGTCGAATCTCACGCCGAGCTGAACTTGAGCCGATCGTGGACCTCGGGCGCGACGAAGATCGAGTCGCTGCCGACACGCGTGTCCACAAAGAGCGTGTCGAGGGACTTGTCGGCGCGGTTGACCTCGACGACGGTTGCGAGCCCGGCGACGCGCACCTGCTGGCCGCCGGCGGTGACGGTGATGTTGTCGTCCGCCGGCTGCGTTGAGCAGGATCGTCTCGATCCCGGTCATGTCGGCGCGTGCGAAGCCGACGTCGCGGCTGATCCGCGCGCCGGAGCCCACGCCTTGGACCGTGAACTCCTCGGACTCGGCCGTGCCCGCGGTCTGCAGCACGTCGCCGCCGCTCTGGCCGTCGAAGGTGTCGAAGCCGTCGTTCGAGCCCTGGATCGCGGTGTCGTCGCCTCCACCGAGGATGAGGGAGTCGTCGCCCTCGGCGGCGAGGACGAGATCGCCGTCGTCGCCGCTCGCGATCACTCGGCGCCGCGGCCGCCGAGCACGAGGTCGGCGCCCGCGCCGGACTCGATCGTGGTGGCCTCAGCGTCCGTGAACGCGCCGTTGGCCTCGTCGACGCGGACGTCGTCATCGCCGGCGCCCGAGCGGACCGAGATCCGCGAGAAGGTGTTGCGGTCGAACGTGAAGTCCGCGCTCTGGGTGTCGACCTGGAGGGCGCCGGGCGCGCCCGGGGCAAGTCGGAGCGTGATGGTGTCCGCGGCGGCGTCGCCGGTGATGTTCAGCGTGTCGGCGGAGACGGTCGAGACGACGGCGGCCTGCGCCGCGCCGGGGAGCGCGGCGGCCGCGATCACGACGACGATGGGGAGCAGGATTCGGCGCATCGCGGACGTGCTGGAGCCGCATGGGCGCGTACATGGGGGAGATCCCTCGGCATGCCCCTCAAAACGGCCGTCGCGATCCTTGCCAATGACGGTGATGTGTAATTTGACGAACCCACACATCACCGAGGCGCCAGTAGCGCCCGAACGCGACGCGTGCGTTCGCCGCTGGTCGCGGTCACCCTCGCCGTCCGGCGGTTTAGCAACTGGCGTCCGCGCGGAAGGCTTGTTCCATGCACCTGAGGATCCTCGGGCTGGTTGCCGCATTGGCAGCCACCGCGGCGCTTCCGCTCGGAGCCGCCGCCCAGAAGCCACCGGCCAACACGGTCACGCTCGCGGCTGCCCCCAACCCGATCACGTTCGGAAAGCCCACGACCCTGTCCGGGAAAGTCACCGGGCCAGACCACGCCGGCGCGGCGCTGACGCTGCGCGCCGACCCGTTCCCAGTGGACGGTGACGAAGCCGTCGTGGCCACGGCGACAACCGACGCGAAAGGCGATTTCCAGTTCGCGGGGATCACGCCGGACCGCAATACTCGCTACGCCGCGAGAGCGAAGACCTCGCCGCCGGTCGAGAGCACTGTCGTCGACCTGCTCGTGCGCGTCCGCGTGAGCCTGCGCCTCGACGACTCCACGCCGCGCGCCGGCCAGCGCGTCAGGTTCTCCGGGTCCGCGGCCCCTCAGCATGACGGCAGCGTGGTGCGAATCCAGCGCCAACGAGCGACCGGGAGTTGGAAGACGGTGGCGCGTACGCTCCTGCGCGACGCGGGAGAGGAGCGCTCGCGGTACTCGCGCCGCGTGCGCGTCCGCAGCGACGGCACGTACCGCGCGCGTGTCATCGCCGTCGACGGCGATCACCGGTCCGGGACGAGCCGTCGACGTACGGTCGACGTGCATTAGCGCTGTCGAGCCCGCGCGCATCCACCGCGCGCGTAACCACGCCTCAGCACATCGCGAGCCGGTCGCGTGCGGTCAGTCGGACGGGGACACGAATCTCGATCCCGTGACGGCGACATAGGCAACGCCGGCAAAGCCGGCGACGATGGCCGCCATCACCGGCTTGGCGTTGGTGCTGCCCGGGTCGTTCGTGAGCAGCGGGATCAGCGCGATCACCTCGCCGATGAGCATGCTCGCGAGCAGGAGCAGCGCCGTCGCCTGCCGCAGGAGCGCGTCCGCGACGTTGCGGGCGGTATCGATCGCGGCGTCGAGCACCGCCTCCACCGCGTCGGCGATCGGGCCATCGCCCGCGGCAAACCGCTGGAAGCGAGCGTCGCCCACGGCGTCCTCCCGGCTCGCGGCCGACGGCGACGATCGCGCCACCTCCCAGCGGAACACCTGCCCCTCGACCGCCAAGACCAGGAGGAGCACCGGGATGATCTGCGCTGCGGCCGAATGGAATTCGGCGCTCGCCCGATCGGCCGGTGTGACACCGAAGGCGACGATGTACGACAACAGCACGAAACTCGGCCCCGCGAAGATCAGCGGAACCGTCAGGTCGCCGCTCTTGCGCAGGTACCTGAGGAGGACGCGCGGCTTGCGGAGCTCGCGCCAGACCGCCCGGAACACCCGATCATCGCGACGTGCCTCGGACGACATGGCCCCTTGATATCCGACGCGCCAGACGTCCCGACGCGTGCGGGCGCCCGGAGGCGCTGCGTTGCTTCGCTCAGCACTAGGCGCGTTTCGGTGCCGACGGTCGAGAGCGGCGCCAGCGGCGTGTGAGAGGTGTGGGACGATCTGTACTGGGCGCAGGGTTCCGTACAGTCCCGCCATGCCCGCGGTTCGTGATCACATGTCGAGCGACGTGCTGTCCGTCGAGACCAGCGTGTCGATCCTGGAAGTCGCCCAGCGGATGGTCGACCGCAACGTCGGCGCGGTCCTCGTGCTGGAGGATGGGCGGCTGGCCGGGATCTTGACCGAGCGCGACGTCCTGCGCGCTGTCGCGCGTGGTCTCGACGACGCCACACGCGTCAGGGACTGCATGACTACGCATCCAGAGACGATTGCCCCCGACGACGCGACCGAGCACGCGGCCGTCCTGATGCTTCACGGCGGTTTCCGCCATCTGCCTGTGGTCCAAGGCGACGATCTCGTGGGCGTCATCTCGATCCGCGACCTGGTGCCACTGCTGCTCGAGGACACGGCGCCGCGCGGCGTCTGAGAGCCGGGCGACAGGCCACGCGGCCGCGCTGACGGCGGTTCCAGGCTGGACCCGTGCCCCGCCCGGTCAGCCGAAGTTCATGCCGGCGGCGATCTCGCCGACGATGATCGCGGCGACGAGCCAGTCGACGACCATGCAGAACGGAGGCCACCATCGCGTGTTGGCGACAAAGTGGGTTCGGTGCTGCCAGAGGTCCTTGAGCCCGTGGCCGGCGAGCCCGGCCACGAGCAGCCACGGTGATCCGGTCACGGCCGCGGCAGCCACGACGACGAACACGAAGGCGACGCTGCTCTCGACGGCGATGACCTTCGCGCGTCCGTCGGCGACGGCGAAACCAACGTAGACCGAGGCGATCACCGCGAGCCCGAGCGCGTAGACGGTCGCGCTGTCCAGCCACCAGAAGGCCAATGGCGTGGCCGCTTGGAGCAGGCCGACCAGGATCCCCCACAGCAACGGCGCGCGTGGTGCCGGCCGCGACGCGGTGGCTGCCTGCTGGGTCATCGCTGGGCGACACCTTCGCACCGCCGACGCGACGTCACGGATGGCCGGCGGGTAGTCGCACCGTGACGCAGAGCCCCCCAGCGGCCCGGGGGGTGAGGATGAGGGTTCCGTCGTGTGCCCGCGCGATGCTCTTCACGATCGCCAGGCCGAGGCCGACGCCCGCGTGGTCGGTGCGTATGCGGTCGGTGCCGCGACGAAACGGCTCGCCAAGCGTGGAAACCAACTGTGGGGTGAGCTTCTCGCCGGTGTTCTCGACCGTGAGTACCACGCTCTTGGGGTGAACGCTGGTCGTGACCCAGACGGTGCCGTGTTCGGGCAGGTTGTGGACGATGGCGTTGTGCACGAGGTTGGTGCTCAGCTGCAGCAGGAGCGCATGTGAGCCGATCGTGGAGGTCGTGTCGCCGGATGTCTCGATGGTGAGGCCGCGTTCTTCTGCGAGGGGGAGGAGCGTCTCCGTGGCTTCTTCGGCGATGAGCGACAGGTCGACGTGTTCTCGGGCGAATGACCGCTGATCGGCGCGGCTGAGCAGGAGCAATGCCTCGGTGAGGTCGATCGCTCGGGTGTTGACCGCGTGGAGGCGTTCGACGAGCTCGCCGTTGTCGCGGTGCGGATCCTTGCGGGCGACGTCGAGAAGCGTCTGCGTGACCGCCAGCGGGGTGCGCAGTTCGTGGGACGCATTGGCTGCGAATCGCTGCTGTTCGGCGACGTGTGCTTCGAGCTGGGCGAGCATGGCGTCGAACGCATCGGCGAGCTCGCGGAACTCATCTCTGCGGCCGTGGAGCAGGATCCGGTGGGAGAGGGATCCGGTCGCGGCCAGGCGTGTGGCGTCCGTGATGCGCGTCAGAGGGGTGAGCATCTGGCCGGCGAGAATCCATCCTCCCAGGAGGCCGAACGCCAGCAGGACCCCCAGCGCGATGGCTGCCTTCGGAGCAAAGGCGTCCAGGAGGTCGGAGCGCGTGGGACTGAAGGGGCCGGGTCCTACGAAGGCGTCACGGTCGGGTACGTAGCGCAGCAGGAACACCCACACGACCGCGAGCAGCAGGGCGCCGGCAACCATGAGGAACCCGGCGTAGCTGAGGGTGAGCTTGAGGCGAACGCTCAAGCCAGGGGCCCTATCCACCGTCTCCTCCCTCGTGCCCTGTGTTGATGCGGTAGCCGGCGCCGGCGACGGTGGCGATGATCCAGGGTTCGCCGAGCCGTTTGCGCAGTGCCGAGACCGTGATGCGCACGGCGTTGGTGAACGGGTCGGCGTTCTGATCCCACGCCCGTTCCAGCAGCTCCTCGGCGCTGACGACACCGCCTTCGGCAGCGACGAGAACTTCGAGCACCGCGAACTGCTTGCGGGTCAGCGCGACGTAGCGGCCGTCGCGGTAGACCTCTCGGCGGAACGGATCCAGCCGCAGACCGGCGATCTCTCGCACAGGCGGCCTGTGGTGTGCGCGCCTGCGGTCGAGCGCTCTGAGACGGAGCACGAGCTCTTGGAGCTCGAACGGCTTGGTGAGGTAGTCGTCGGCGCCGAGCCCGAACCCGGAGGCCTTGTCGTCGAGACGGTCGGCAGCGGTGAGCATGAGGATCGGCGTCCCGCTGCCGGAGGCGACGATGCGTTCGGCGATCTCGTCACCGGTCGGTCCGGGAACGTCTCGGTCGAGGACGGCGATGTCGTAGGCGTTGACGCTCAGCAGCTCCAGAGCGGCGTCGCCGTCGCCGGCGATGTCCGCCGCGATCGCTTCCAGGCGTAGGCCATCGCGGATCGCCTCCGCCATATAGGGCTCGTCCTCGACGAGCAACACGCGCATGCTCCGATGCTAGGGCCGGCGCATATCGTCGGCGTATCGAAAACCACATACGTGCTGGCAACGCCACGCCGCCTTGACTGGAGGCGTGCCCTACAGCCAGCCAGCACGAAGAACGACCCGTCGGATTCGGATTCGCAGGATCCGTGTCGCCGGCCTGCTCGTGGTCATCGCGGCGATCGCCGCAGCCCTCGGCTACCAACTGCCGGCGTCCTCGTCCTCGACGGTCGCATCACCCGTCGACGTCCCTCGCAGTGAGCACCGTGGTGCCGGTGGCGAGGCGGCCGGTGCCGTCCCCGACGGCGCGACGGTCTTCGACGACGAGCTTCCGGGTGTAGCCAACCTCGACTCTGACCTGCTCGAGGCCCTGCGCCAAGCTGCAACTGATGCCGCGGAAGACGGGGTCGAGTTCTCCGTCGATAGCGGCTGGCGCTCCTCGGAATACCAGGAACGACTACTCCGTCAGGCGGTCTCGAAGTACGGCTCAGAAGAGGAAGCGGCCCGATGGGTGGCCACCCCGAACACGTCTGCTCACGTGTCGGGAGACGCGGTCGACATCGGGCCCTCGGGTGCCGCGGCGTGGCTGTCCGAGCACGGCGCCGAGTACGGGCTGTGCCAGATCTACAGCAACGAACCCTGGCACTACGAACTGCGCCCGGAAGCCGGCGATCACGGTTGCCCACCCACGTACGCCGACCCTACGCACGATCCACGGATGCAGCGGTGACCGGCACGCTCGGCGTAGGAGCCGGTGTCAGCGCAATCCGGGCTCGACGACGGCGCGCCCGGTGGGCGCGCCGTCTACCGGCCCGGGCTGGCGCCTACCCGATCAGATCGTTCACCGTGGCGCAGAACGTCTCTTCGTCCTGCTCGAAGCCGGGATGCGGCCCGCTGACGCGGATCACGGTCTCATCGAGCGACTCGCCGCCCGGCTCGCTGTCGCCGAGCGTGTCGAAGACCTGGAGAGTCCAGATCGCGCCGGAGTCCCGCAGGACGACGTTGCCGTCCATGTCGCGTACGACCACGGTCCCAGCCTCCCTGAAGAGGAACTCGAACACGTCGTCGCCGAGCGGCGTGGCCTTCACGTCCATGGTGGTGGCCCTGCCATCGACCGTGAACCACGCGCCGTTCGCGAGGTTGGTGAAGGTATCCGTGAAACGTTCACTCGACTGGCCGAAGAACGCCTGATCGAGATCACCCTTGCCCGTGCGGCTGCGGAAGTGCCCGCTGACCACGAAGTCGTGGCGCACCTCCAGCCCGCAGATGTCTTCCGTCTGGCTGTCCTCGAACCTGAAGTTGCCCTTGTCGAAGACCGCCGCCTGCGCGGGCACCGCTCCTGCCGCCGCGACCAGCAGCGTGAGTACGCCCGGCATCACATAACGCCTGAATCCCATCCTGACTCCTTTCGTGGACGATGCGCTTCCTGTGCGCCCCTACGGCATGCGGACGAAGCCCGTGGTCGTGCCGCCGCCCAGCCCGGTCTCCCCGTCGGTGGCTCCAACGCCAACCCCGTGGCCGACGATCCCGGCGTAGTCGCCGGTGCCGCTGACGATCTGCATCGGGCCGACGTTCGTGAAGCCCGTGTCGGTGAACGTGAGTTGGATGTGCTTGAGCGCGTCGAACGTGCCGCTGCCGTCGTCGCATGTGTAGTGCGAGCGGATCAGCACGTTGCCCCCACCTGACCGCGCGTTGTCAGTGTGCGCGAACGCTTGCACGAGGATGTCGTCGGTGAACGTCCCCGATGCGCACAACACGCCGCCCGTGGTCGTGAACTGCCGCACGGGCGTCTGGTCGACCGCATCCGTCAACGTGAACGGGACCGGCGCGGCGGCCTGCGCGGATCCGGAAACCGCCACGGCCACCAGCACACTGACCGGCAACGCCCTCATGGCCAGACTGACGGACTGCCTGAAGCCCATCCTGGCTCCTTTCTCGGTCGAAGACCCTCGCGCGGAGACTACGATGACGTAGTCACTACCGCGGTGGCGTCAACACTACCGGAGTGCCCCCGCCGGATGTCAAGCACCAGTCGCTACCTCCAGCTCGAGAGCCGGCTCGCGCGCTGTGGTGGCACGACACGATCGATCCCACGGGGCTCCGCGGGCACCGGTACGGGGCCAAGAGCCCGACGGGCTACGCCTACACCGCCTCCACCGGGCTGCTCGACCTCGGGCACCCGCGCGACATGGCCGACAAGACAAGTGGGCTTAGGGCAACCGCTCTTAGCGCAGCGGCTGCGTTGGGGATTCGACGCTCCTGCCTGGACCAGGGCCGCGCCTCCTCGCTGATCGCCGGCAGCGCTTTGCCTTGGGGCGGGGGCGACGGTGCAGATCCACTGGGTGTAGTCGTTCGACGCACGCTGCGCGATGTGGGGTGTGTGCTCGACGTCGAGGACTTGCTCGGCGATCACGCGGACGATGAAGCGCGCCGGGTAACGTCCAGCGCCGTCGACGAGGCCCGTCCCGCTGCGCTTACCTGGAGCCGCAGACGGTAGTTGTCACGGCGCTTTCCGACCAGCTTTAGGATGAGGTGGCTCCGTTTCGGCCCGACCTTGACGAACTGTCGCTTCACGCCGCGTCCGGAGACCCGAACGCGCGCGGGCAGCGAAGCGGCAACTTGGAGCCGCAGCCTCCGTGCGGCTCGGCTGAGACGCCCGGCTCGGAGGGTCGTCAGCACGGGTGCCACCTTGCGCACGCGAAGGCGAACGGCATCCGTGCCCCGGCGCCCGGAACGATCGCGGGCGGTGAGCGTCACCCGGCGCCCGAGGCGGTACGCCGGCACGTCGGCGCTCTCGCCGCGGCCGATCCGCCGGCCCTTCGAGGTCCACACGAGCCGCCTCCCCCGCAGCCGCCGTCCATGATCGTCGAAGGCCTGACCCTGAAGCGTGACCATGGTGTCCCCGAGGACGGTGAGTCGCCGGCCGGCCGGGGTCGCGATCGTGGCCTGCGGCCTGATGCCCGCCGCTCTGATCCGCCCCGCCCGCGCGGTGGCGACGTTGAAGCCGTCGCTCACCACGACGCGAAGCACGCCGCGGGGCGTGCGCGCCAAGTCCGCCCCCGCGATCCGCGCCCGGTTGCCGACGAGCCCCGAGGCGAGAGTGCGCCAGGCGCGCCCGCCATCGGCGCTGAACTCGATCCGGCTCGTCAGATCGTCCCCGTCAGCGTCGGAGGCTCGCCAGCGCACGGCCACCCGGCCGCTGGACCGGACCCGGGTCCCGGGCCGCGGCCTGTGAAGCCCCGCCCGCGGCGCGCTCGCACTGGCGATACGCTCTGCGAGCAGGACGCCGTCACGGCGGATCTCGACCTCACCCGCGCGGGGCGCGGAGCGCACGTCCGCCCGGATGAGCTGGGAGGGGACCTCGTCCTCCGTGGAAAGCTGAGAGTCGACTTCCGTCGCGGAGATGACGGCGCCGTCGACGCTTTTGACGACGATCTCGACCCCGGGGCCGCCCGCGCCGGCAAGGTGGTCGCGCGCTCTCCCGGCGGCCCGCTCGACCCGCAGGAGGCGATGCGGACCGGCGCCGGGGTAGAGCAGCGCGCTCACCTGCAGGATCGACCCGGGCCGGCTCGCGCTGCTGCGGGCGGCGGATGCCCGGAGCACAGTCGGATCCTCGGCGGCGCCGAGGAAGCAGCAGCCGGGTCGGTAGTCCCGGATGAGCGCGGCCTCCGGGGCGACTCCGGGGCTCAGCCCCCGGAGGGTGGTGGCCCAATACCCGGTCGAGACCCAGCTGTGGGCGTAGTCGTCCTTCTTGGAGCAGTAGGACATGTAGTCGTAGACCTCGGCGTGCTCGTCGCTCGGCGCGTCGAACACCCCGGATTGCTCTGCCGCGATCAGCTTGAACACGCCGACGGTGTCGCCCGGTCCCCAGAGCCTCGGGTCGAGACCCACTCCGAGGATCCGTCCGCGGCCGGAGACCGGCCCGTCGAAGCTGCCGTCCTCGTCGTCGTCCTCACAGCTGTCCCCGGAGTGGCCGTGGGCGAGACCGAACGCGTGGCCAGTCTCGTGGGCGACCAGCATCCCCTTCTCCGGGCAGGTCAGGGCGGCCGTCGGCCCCGGCCCCTCGCCTGCGCAGGAGTCGCCCACGGCAAGCAGTCCGACGACTTTGCCGTGGAGCGGCAGCGAGAGCGGGAACTCGTCCAAGAGCCTGCCATTCATCGCCTCATGGAAGTTCCCGTCGTCCTCCCGCACGCGGTCCGCGGTGTCGGTCACGTCGATCTCGGCCGGGGTGGTCAGGTGAACAAGCACCCGTCCCGGCCACATCGCCTGCATATCTTCGAAGTACGGCGCCAGCGGAAGGCTCGGGACGGCCGGGGTCTCGCCTTCGTCCCTGAGGCTGACCGGATAGACCTCGACGGCATGCGTGGGCGTGAACGGAACGCCTGAGAGCGCGAGGCGATTGTTCGCGTCGCAGCATTCCTCTTCAGGGACCGAGACGGAGGGCGGCGCCACCTCGCCTACCAGGGTCACGCGCCCTCGCTCTCTCCACGTCGACGGCAGCAGGAAGTTGAACGAGCCCTCCTCGTCGGCGCGCAGCTTCGCCAGGTCCGGATCCGCTTCGAGCGCACGGGGGCTGAAGTGGGGCCGGAGCGGCGACCCCGGCAGCGGCTCGCCACCGGCGAAGCCCCAGAGCAGCGCCGTCGCACCACGCACGGGTCCCGACGCGCCGTTCGCGGACGCGTACAGGCGCACCACGGTCGTCTTGTCGTGCGAGAGCGGTACGCCGTCGTAGGCGACGGCCGGGCTCGGGGGCAACCCGGGCAGCGACAGCAGACTGTCGCCGGCAGCGGGCAGCTCGAGGACCTGGATCGCCTGCGTCACCTCGAGGCTCTCTGTCGCGAAGTCCACGTCGCCGTCGGCCACGCTCACCGCCACGGCGTCCGAAGCGACCCTGCCCCGCGTGTCCCGCACCCAGACGCGGATGTCGTTCGCGCCCGGCCCGATCCCGGGGATACGCGAGGAAGAGAACGCACTGCCGGTGACCGACAGCGACTGCGTGCAGTCGAGCGGGAAGCTGCTCGCCGGCGTGGAGGAGTTGGCCGCGACGCAGGTGTCGGAGAGACCCGCTGCGGCTGAGAGCGTCCCTCTCACGCTCACGTCGGTGCTCGCGAAGGCCTGGCCGGACGTGGGATCCCTGATGTTCACGGTCGGTCCGGCCGCCGGCGGCGGGGGCGGCGGCGGCGGGTCGCCGCTCTCCAGCACGTTGTACGCCAGGTCGTCTACCTGCGCCGTGTGCTGCGGCGCGCCGGAGTAGAACGGCGACCCGCTCACCGGGTCCACGTCCACCGAGTACACGGCGCGCGCGATGACGTGCGACCCGGCGTCGATCCGCAGCACGGCCGTCATGCTCGGCCCGATCTCCGTCCAGGGAGTGATCGCCACCACCGCGCCGCCGGCATCGAAGCCTACGAGCCGCGCAAAGCAGCCGAACTCGGAGCCGCAGGGAAGAGACGGAGACGGGAAGGCGGTGGCCGGAAAACCCACCCGCATGCTGACTGTTCGAGCCCGGTTGGGGAACGTCATCGCCAACTGGTGGTCGCCGCTGGTGCAACTCGCGCCGCTGTCGGGGCAGCTCCCCGGACGCCGCAGCGCGTTAGGAGCCGAGCCGGCCAGTGAGCCCGCCGAGAAGACCACGGGGCTCCCGGCCAGGCCCAGGCCGCCGGGTCCGGAGCTGACGACCGTGCCGTGTGCCTGCGAGTCGAAGTCGAGGACGTAGCTGCCCGCCCTGGCGGAGCCCGGCAGCGCGATGAGCACGACGGCCGCCGCGAGGCACGCAGCGACCGCCCCGCGTCGAGCTTCCCTAAGCCAGCCCAGCACCGAGTACGGCCTGCCGCTCACACGAGAAGTCCTCCCCACCTGACTCGAGCCCCGCGTACATCCATCACTAGTGACACGAACGACACCATCCGGGCAAGACAGCGCAGGACCCGAGTAGGAGCCGATCGCCCCAAGCGCCGCCGCGTGGCGGTCGGCGATGGAGGTGACGAGCGTTGTGGTGGGGTACACGGGCCGATTTGTGGGTTCGGTAGCTGGCATGCCGTGCACTCTGTCGGGTGCGCACAGCGCGCACATCGGCGGAAACCCTGAGATTTGCTGCGATTCAGGGTTTTCATCGAGCGTGCGCGACGGCCGTTGTGGGACGATCGCGCCATGGCGATCTCGGTGCTGATCGTCGATGACCACGCCGGCTACCGCCGCCTTGAGCGGCGACTGCTCGAGGCGTCGTCGCTATGCGCGCTGGCCGGCCAAGGGCGGGCGCCGTGCGCGTGATGCTCGCCGATGACGCGGTTGTCATCCGCGAAGGGCTCGCGCGCCTGCTCACCGACGCCGGCGTCGAGGTGGCCGCGCAGGTCGGCGACGCTGCGGCGCTACAGGCAGCGGTCGATGCGGACCCGCCCGACGTCGTGATCGCCGATATTCGCATGCCTCCGGGATTCAGCGACGAGGGGCTGCGGGCGGCGGCGGCGATCCGCGCCCGCCACCCGAAGGTCGCCGTGGTCGTGCTCTCGCAGTACGTCGACGTCGCGTACGCGGTCAAGCTGGTCAAGGAGGGAGGCCGCGGCGTCGGTTACCTGCTCAAGGACCGCATCGTCGATGTGCCGGCGTTGGTGGACTCGATGCGCCGCGTCACGGCCGGCGAGTGCGTGGTCGAGCCGTCGCTCGTGGAGGAGCTCTTGCGCGAGCGGCAGCTCGACGATCCGCTGGAGAAGCTCACCGCGCGCGAGCGCGAGATCCTCGCGCTGATGGCGCAGGGGCGGACCGACCGCGGTATCCGCGAGGAGCTCTATCTCAGCCAGAAGACGGTGGAAAGCCACGTTCGCAGCATCTTCCGCAAGCTCGACCTGCCGTCCTCTCCGATCGACAACCGGCGTGTGCATGCCGTTCTGACCTTCTTGCGCAAGGCGCGCGAGTGACCTGGGCGATGCCCTACCGGAGCACGACGGCGGCGTCGGCGCGGATCACGCGCATGGAATCTCGGCGCGGACGAGTGTGCCGCTGCCGGCGTCGCTTTCAATGCGGAGTGTGCCGTCGAGCGCCTCGACGCGGTCGCGCAGGCCGCTGAGGCCGCTGCCGGACGGATCGGCACCGCCGTGACCGTCATCGAGGACCTCGATGACGGCATGCTCGTGCGTGAGCGCGAGATGGATGTCGGCGTGGGTCGCGTGGGCGTGCTTGAGGACGTTGGCGAGCGCCTCGGAGGCGACGTAGTAGGCCGCGGTCTCGACCGGGGCGGGCAGCCGCCGGGGACAGCGACAGTGGACGTGGGTTGGGATGCTGGTGCGGCGAGCGAGGGCGGCCAGCGCCGGTTCGAGGCCTTCGTCGCTGAGGACTGCGGGGTGGACGCCGCGTGCGAGAGTACGAAGTTCCTCGACAGCGCTCTGAAGCTCGGTGTCGATCTCGGCCAGAAGCGCGTCGAGTGTCTGCGCGTCGCTTCCGGCGTGGTTGCGAGCGAGCCGGACGGCGAGGCGCAGCCCGAGCAGGGTCTGCTGTGCGCCGTCGTGCAGGTTGCGCTCGATCCGCCGGCGCTCGGCGTCGGTGGCGGTCACGAGCCGTGCGCGTGACTCACGGACGTCGTGCAGGCGTGCGCGCAGCTCGGCCTGCAGGCGCGAGTTTTCCAGAGCGAGCCGCGCGGCGGCCAAGACCGCCTCCAGCAGCTTGGGGTCCTCGAGCAGCGCCGGGTCGTAGACGAGCGCGGCGAGCGGCTCGCCGTCCTGGCGTAGCACCGAGACCCGCCGGAGCTCATCGTCGGCGGGGAGCTCGACCGACGAGCCGTTGGCGTCGACGTAGCCTTGGCGGTCGGGTAGCCAGAACGCGAGCTCGAGCGACGGGTCGCCGAGCGTGCGGGCGAGCAGATCGCGCAGCGCGGCGGGCTGGCGGGCAGCGCCGAGGTCGACCATGAGGTCGGCAACCACCGAATGGTGCTGGCGGGTGCGCAGCATGCCGATCATCACGCCGATCGGGATCAGCCCCCACGAGTAGGACGCCAGCGTCCCCGGCCGCCCGTCGAGGAATCGGCCGATCGAGATCCAGTAGACGTCGACGACCGCGTACTGGAACGCGCCCCACAGCATCGGCGCCAGCGCACGCCGGGCCGGCGGGCTCGCGTTGCGCCAGCGCGAGACCAGGATGATCGCGGTCAGGATCGCCCCCGCAACGCCGAACGGCGCCCCCAGGCTCCAGAGCGTGTCGCTGAGCTCTGGGTGCCCGGCGGTCGGAAGCGGATTGGCCGGGCAGACCGGACAACGCTCCCATTGGGGTGTGACCGCGGACGAGCTGGCGGACAGCAGCAGCGCCGTCCAGCCGAGCCCGAGCGCGACGCGTGCCGGCCACGTGAGCCGCCTGTTCGGGAAGGCGAGGACGACGTGCAGGAAGATCACCATTTCCACGCCGCCGAACATCAGAAATGCCGTCTGGGCATACGGGCCTGCGAGCGCGCTCAGCGGGTTCCACGGGTACAGGCAGCCGACCAGCACCATCAGCGCGCCCACCGGGGACCGCGGACGCGCGCGCCAGGAGATCAGCCCGGCGGCCATCCAGGACGCGGGGATGATCGTCCCCGGGATTAGTTGCTGCAGGTTCGTCACGCGAGGCAGGTCGACCGTGATCTCGGCGACCCACAAGCCGCCGAGCGTCAGCACCGACACCCCTAACCCCACCCACCACCAGCGCAAGGACGCCCCAGCGCTCATCCCAGCGCTCGCGCCAGCGCCGAGGCCGACAAGTCATCCTTTTGCACGAAGCCCGCCACCGGCGCCTCACGCAGGCGCACGCCGAGTTCCTCCGCGGTTCTGCTGGAGATCAGGACGATCGTAAGAGTCGGGTCGAGCTCGCGTAGCCGCCCGGCCACCGCGAACCCGTCCCGTCCGGGAAGCAACACGTCCAACAGCACGAGATCGGGCCGCAGCCGCTCGACCGCGGCCAGCGCCGACTTCTCGTCGCCCGCCTCCCCGATGACGTCGAGTCCCTCGGCCTGCAGCAAGCCGCGAGCGAAGCGGCGGAAGCCGGGATGGTCGTCGACGATCAGGACGCGACTCACGACGCGCCCATCCTGCCACGCCGCCGACATCGAGATGTCAGGGTTAATCCTGAAATCGCGCGCGTTCAGGGTTTTCATCGTCGCGATAGCCGACGCCCGAGGCATACGGTCGGCGCACATGCCTCCCGCACGGCTTCCACACTCCCCGATCGCCCGCTCGAAACGGCGGGACGATCGGCGACTCGCGCGGCCGCTTCGAGATGAATCGGAGCGAGCGAATCGGGTTCTGGCTGCCCGTGGCGTTGGCGGCCGCGTGCGGGACGGTCCTTGCGGCCGCCGCGATGACCGCGGTCTTGCCATGAGCCGCCGTTCCACCCCGCGCACAAACGAGCGCTTCACAGAATCCAAGGCTGGGTTCGTCGAGACCCTCAACACCGTCCGTGGCTGCGTGCGCGTGGCTCGCGCGCGCCGCCGAAAGCAGAGGAGGACACAATGCACGTGCAACGCAGGCTGATCGCCGTGACAGCCGCGGCGGCGGTCGCGCTCGGTCTGATGCCCGGAGCCGCGCCGGCCCAGGTCCGCGTGGACCCGCAAACGGTTCCGTACTACGCGCGGATCGTCACCGGAACTGGCGAATGGACGCCGGTGATCTTCTACCGGCCGCCCGGCTGCATCCCCGAGGACTTCAATCTCCTGCGATTCTTCGACCCGCCGCGGGCGTTCGCGTGCGAGCCGATGACTGTCGAGGGCTTCGCCATCTGGGAGACCGGACCCGGCCTGGACCCGGCGCCGAACCATGCCCGCCTGCGGGGTCTCGGCGCGGTCCCGATCTGGTTCGTGCGCACCGAGGACTATCTCGCCGCGGTCGATGACGGCGTGCTCATGATCGGCGAGCTGGAAGCGCTCGATCCCGTGACGGGGCACGCGCGACTGTTCGGCCAGACGCTACATCCCGTCCCCCCGGTCGAGAACGGCGTCCTTGTAGTCACAGCCACCGGAACGCTGCAGGACGGCCGCACGTTCAGGCTCCACATCACCCTTCACTCCCCCCAGGAGCAGAGACTCGTCCAGGTGGACTTCCGCGACTGAACTCACCGCGCGAACCGGGCCGCCCGAACGGCAGACGAACCGCGCGGGCGGCCCGGTCACCACGCCCCGACCGCGGAATGCAGTTCCTGCCCGCCACCTGGCGCGCCTACGGCATGGGCGGCGAAATCAACGCCGTGGCGACGCGATCCTCGCCGGCGCCAACTACCTCAGCCGCTCTGGGCTGCGGCAGGCGGCGCCCGGCGAGTATCCCAACATCGCGAGCCCCTTACGCGGGGCGGTCAGTCGTCGGCGGGCCGGGTTCCTTCGCGGATGTCCTCGGCCACGAGACGCTTGAACGGCTCGAGCTTCTCGTAGAGCTCCTCTGGCGGGATCTCCTCTTGCGGCTCGCGGCTGCCCAGCATCCATGGCGCCGCTTCCACAGCCGTGTTCCACGCGACCTCGTCGGGATCGGTGTTGCCGGACGAGGCTTGTAGGGGCTCAGTCGTCTCGGAGATGGCGTCCAGATAGACGTTCTGGAAGCCGTTGCGCTCTTCCTCATGGAAGGCGATATGCGCGTAGCGGCCTTCGAACTTGCCCGCCTCGCGGCCGATCGCCGGCCGGAACGTCGTGTACTCCTTGCCATCGGCGTCGCGCACGACGAAGCGGACCTTCCCGCTCCGCGTCTCGACCTCCTCAACGGACTGGACCAGCACATCGACCTCCATGGCACCGGGCTACCCGCTGGGCACCTGCACCATGTCGGGCACTCCGACGTCGTCGCGAGCGTGACCAGTCCGCACAGCAGCTCTGCGGCATCGACCAGGATGAGGGCAGGCCTCCGGCGACAGCCTCAAAGCGCCGTAGAGACGATCACGGGCCCTCGTAATACGCGTCCGCTCGGGACCGTCTTGGTGGATACACATTCCCACTAGGAGGCCTGAAGTGTTGAAACTCTCATTGCTCAGTAGGTTGTGCCCGCCACGATCGGCGGCGAGGAGGTCGTCGACGAGTCCTTGACCGACGCCGACATCAAGAACGGCTCGCTCGGACCGGCGATCGCAGACCAGGCGATCGGACCGTGGGAGCTCAAGCCCAGCGCGGTCTGGGGCAGTCACATCCTCGACGAAAGCGTGACCGGCGAGGACGTGGCGGAGTCCACGCTCGCAAAGGTCCCGGCGGCGGGCGCGGCCGACACGGCGCAGACCGCCCAGAAGGCGACGACGGCCGGCAGCGCGCCCATCGCCGGCTACAACATCGTCACGGCCTCGCTGCCCTGGAACGGCGACCGGATGCGCATCGGGAACGTCACGTGCCCGGCCGGCCAACGGGAACTCGTTCCGCGTCCCCGTCGCGGACGACTATCTCCGGGACAAGCAGTTCCTCATCAACAACCAGCCGTGGGGTGCCGGGCCCTGGAAGTTCGACATCCAGGCCGCCTGCGCCAAGGTCGGGTAGCCCCGCCTCGGTGGGCAAGCGGCACTCTGAGACCAGAGTGCCGCTTGCGACGTGCCCGCCGACGGTGTGCCGTTCAGTGTTCGCTGTCGTCGGCCGCCCAGGCCTGGTTCAGGGACAGATCGATCTTCACCCGGTGGCCGACCTTCCGCACGCGCAGGGCTTCGGTCCCCTGCTCGCGCGCATCGTCCGCGAGAACGCTGGAGATAGCGAGCCGGCGCCGCGAAGGATCCACCAAGCCGCGCAGGGCGCGCTCGGCCCTCCATTACGGCACGGTTCGAGATCAGAGGCCGTACGCGCTCAGAACGTCATCGCCGTACATGCGCCGCAAGAACCTTTCTCGGTAGGCGCTGCGCGCGGCGTGCGTGACGGCCTGCAAGTACCAGGCATTGAACGTGGCGCTAGTGAAAGACCCGATCACCGGCGCAAGGCTCTGCGACTTCATCGCCGCGAATCGCGCGGTCAGCTGCTTCGGCAGGCGCTCCAAGATCTGCTCGATCCCGAGCGCCACCACGGTGCTGGTCGCCATCTGCTTGCCGACCAGCGATACGCCGCCGCGGGCGGCTGCCTTGCTATCGGGCCCGAGCCGCGAGGCGGCGTCTAGGACTCGGAGGACGAATGCGAGTTCCTCCTCGTTGGAGGGGTCGAATCCGTAGACGAGCGCCCGTGACTGAACCGCGCGCATGCTGAGGAGCATGACGCCGGCGGGTGCGAGCCAACCGCCCGTGGCGCGCGTTCAGCGGGCTGTCCAGCGCAGTCGTGGCGGCCTTCGGAACAGGCGCGTACGCGCTGCTGAGCACGTCGATCTGGCAGCTCAGCGGCCAGCTGGGCTGGCCGCGACTCGGCGCGATCATGGTCTGCGCCGTCACCGCGATGGTCGCATGGCTGATCATCGGCCACGGCCTCTGGGAGAAGGCCGAACACGGCAAGCGCCGCAAGGAGGCAGCGCTCTATAACGGCGCGACGGCCCTCACGCTGGGCATCGCGGTGCTCTGCGGCTACGCAGCGATGTTCGTGCTTCTCTATGGCGTCGCGGCGCTGCTCATAGAAGGCGGTGTCTTCAAAGACAACGCCGGCCACGCCGCCGGGATCGGCGCATACGCGGCGCTCGCCTGGCTCGGTGCGGCAATCGGCACGGTCGCCGGCGCACTCGGCTCCAAGCTCGACAACATCGACGAGGTACGCCACGCGATCTACGGGCACAACCAGTGCCGTCGTCGAGAATCGAGCAGCAGCGAGCGCTGACGCCGACGGCTTCGAGCGGCCCAAACGCCGACTCCCGGCACAGGTGAGCAGCGCCCATGCAGAATCCGCCGATATCCGAGCGCTTTCGCCTCATCGGGGAGACAGGTTTGAACCTCGACCGCCCGGCCCCCAGCCGGATTCCGCGCTTTGTTCCGAGTTGGAGAATTGGCGAATAGCGGGAGTTTCGTCTTTCTCGGTGCGTCTCGGTTGTTGTGAAATTGGACCCCGAATTGGACCCCGTGGTTGCGTAGGCAACGAGGGCGACTGGAGCGTGATCGTCCGGTCTGCTTGGTCAGCCTGCGTTACAAGCCGTTCGAGCGCCGCGAGAGGATCTCGTCGACACGTTCCTCGCCAATGGGCTCGGGCGACGCCGCATCCGCGGCCTCGAGCTTGGCCTTCAGCTCGGCGCGCTCGGCCCTCGCAGCTTGGAGCCTCGCGGGGAACTCCGGGTTCGCTCGGGTGCGCTTCGTGATCATCTCGTCGAGGAAGTCGCGCTCCATGTGAGGCACGGTACCCGGCGGCTCAGTGATTCGCGCCGGCGTGGCCGCCTGTCACCAAATGCGCTAGCACTCCGGTGATGGCGCGCACGTGGCTGACGATCAGGATCGAGCTGCTCTCCGGGATCTATGCAGAGTGCGATCCGGCCCCGGGCCGGGTCATCCTGGTCGGGCCGAGGCACACGTTCCAGCAGCTCGCGCGTGCGATCAACGTCGGGTTCGCGCGCTGGGACTTCTCGCACCTCTACGACTTCGAGCTCGCCGACGGGAACGTCATCGGCTTTCCCGACGAAGACTTCGGCGAGGAGGACGTTCTCGACCACGCCACGACGAAGGTGCTCGACCACGTGAAGCCGGGCGAGCGCTTCGGCTACCGCTTCGACTTCGGTGACGAGTGGATCCACGAATGCATGGTCGAGCCGTCGAAGGTCGATCCCGTGGAAGCCTATGGCGAGGTGCCCGTCGAGCCGGTGCCGATCTTCGGCTGGGGCACGATTCCCGACCAGTACGGCCGGCTCACTGACGGCAGCGACGACGAGACACTCATCGAGCCCGAGATCCCGTTTCCGTTCCTGCACGACGAGATCGTCCGCATCATCGAGATCAACCGACACGAGCCGATGACGTCGGCAGACCTGGCCGACACGATCAACGCCGAGGGCCGGTACCAGAAGAAGGACGGCTCGCCGATGACGTCGTCGCAGATCAGCGCCCGCGTGAGCAAGTACCCGACACTGTTCGAGCGCACTGGCGACGGACGCATCGCGCTGCGTCGACGCGACGCCTGAGCACGCCGATCGCCACCCGCGGCGCTATTCGGCGATTGGCCGCGGCAACCTGGAGAGGTAGTCGTCGCCCAGCCTGCGCACGTGTTTCTTGTAGTCCCGGTCGCTGAACAGCCCGGCGTTGGGCTTCACCATCCCGTTGATGACGGCGATCTGCGGCCTCTCGAACCCGCGCTCGGCGAGCTCCGCCGGAGTGCCGTTGTCGAGCAGGCAGAACAGCCGGTAGTGGCGGCGGCCCGGTCCAGTGACGCGAATCTCGTAGTAGCCGGCCATGGTGCCGTGCATCGCCTCCCACTTGCCGCCGCCGCTGAATGCCGGCGGAGGGGCGGCGCGGACTGCTTCGAGCACAGCGTTGAACATCACGTCGACGTTCCTCGGGCAGGCGTCGAGGAACGTCTCGGCGGGGACGTTGCCCTTCGGGTCGGCGTAGTAGACGATGCCCCATTCCATCGGGACGTCGATCGTAGGCGCCGTGTAGGACGAGCCCGCTCAGGCGCCCGCGGCTACAGCCTTGCGGCGCCGCGAGGCCTTCTTGCGAGGCACGACAACGACATCCGCGTCGAGGGCGTCTGCGATCGCGACCACCGTTGCGAGCTCGGGGTTGCCCTTCGCGGTGAGCAGGCGACGGACGCTGGCGGGGTTCTTGTCGATTGCGCGCGCGAGCTCGGCCTTGCTGAGGTCGTGCTCGACCCGCAGGGCATCGAGCCGGTTGACGATCTCGTCGATCGCAGAGATCGCACGCCGTTGGCGCTCATACTCGGCCTTGAACTCAGGGTCCTCAAGCAGTCGCGCCAGACGTCGATCGTGGTAGCTCGTGTCGAGCTTGGTCATGTGCCCGGCGTTCATCGGATGGAAATGTAGCACAGGTGTTACGCTCGAGGAATCGCCGTGCGTACCATCTATGTTACGCCGAGGCCGGCGCTGAACCGGGTCCGACCGGCTCTTGGGGAGTCGCCTGTCCGGTCGGCGGCTCGTCGGTGAACGCCGCATTGACCATCTCGACCTCGTGCGCGCTGGGCGCGTAGTGCGCGTAAATCTGGGTCGTCTTGGCGTCGGCGTGGCCCAGGAACTCCTGGATGGTCCGCATCGGCTGACCGGATGCGGCGAGCCGCGTGGCGAACGTGTGCCGCAGATCGTGGAACCGGACCGGGCGGACGCCGGCGTCCTCGCACGCGGCCTTGAAGTGGCGCGTGAGCTTGGTGCGGTCGAGCGGGCGGCCGGAGTGCGGGTGAGCGAACACGAGGTCGTCGTCGGCGACGTGCGCGGTCCGCTGCGACCACCGGTCGAGCTCGCGCGCGAGCCGGTCGGCCATCGGGACCGACCGCCGCGTGGAGAGGTCGGACTTGCCCTCGCCGGAGTGCTCGCCGCGCACCCACGCGTTGCGCACGCGGATGCGCTGCGCGGCCCCGTCGACGTCGCGCCAGCGCAGGCCGAGCAGCTCGGACTGCCGCAGCCCGGTCATGGCGGCGGTGAGCACGACGATGCGGATGACGGGCCCGAGGACATCGGGCGGGATCGGCGGGGCGCTGCCGGCGCGGCCGCGGCGCGTTGGCGCCGGTTGGCGGACGACGACAACGTCGGGGATCGCGCGCAGCACGGCCTCGAGCTCAGCGACCGTGAGGAACTGGAGGTCCGGGTTGGCGTCGCCGGCGCGGCGGCGCTTGAGATGGCTGGCGCGCCGGACGGGATTCTGGCCGCTCCAGCCGCGGTCGATGGCGTGCTCGAACGCGGAGTGCAGGAACGTGACGACGTTGCGCACGGTCTTGGGCGACAGGCCGGCGTCGAGCATCGCGGCGGCGACGGTCTCGACGTCGCTGACGGTCACCCGGTCGACGGGCTTGCCGCCGAGGCGCGGCGAGATGTGGACGCGCTGCATCGACTCGCAGTTCTGCAGGTAGGACTTGCGGGCGCCCTCGACGGCGAGGCGCCGGCGCAGCGAGGCGATCACGTCGTCGAGCGTGTGGCGCTCGGCGCCGCTGCGCAGCGGGCGGCGCTCCTCGCCCTCCTGGAGCCTCAGGGCGATGATGTGCCGCGGTGTCCGAAACTGGCCGTTCTGCCCGGCCGACGCGATCTTGCTCAGCATGTACTCGTAGACGTCGCCCTTCGTGTCGCGTCCCTCCATGGGAAGGACATCGAGCATGTCGACGACCTTCCCGAGCAGCGCCGGCGTCGGGATCGTGAAGCGCGCGTCGCGCATGTGGTGCGAGTACGTCGAATCGTCGCCACCGATCTGGCGAAGGAACGGAAACACGCGGTCGGCGACGATCGCGAACATCTCGCCGGGCTCGCGATCCTTAAAGCGTGACCAACGCAGGTCGGTATACGGGAGCCCCTCCTCGTCGTTACCCGCCAGGAAGATCGGCGCCTCGATTGGGACTCCGAGGCGGTTAGCGCGGTTCTCCTTGGCAGTCTGAAGGTCGTCGAGGCGGCGGATGAAGAGCAGGTACGTGATCTGCTCCATGACCTCGAGCGATTGGCGATCCCACCCGACCAGAACGCGTCCCAGATGCGGTCGACGCTCGCCTTCAGCTCTCCTGTGATCATCGGCGCTGAGGCTACCTTCGCCGACTGCCGCACACGTCAGCGCGCGCTGCGACAGGCGTTCTCCACCGAAGTCGTGGAGGAAATTGGACCCCAAATGGACCCCCGTCGGCGGCCACCGCACCGCCTCAAACAGCAGAAAAGGCCTGCAAAAGCAGACCTTTTCTCTCAGTCGGGGAGACAGGATTTGAACCTGCGACCGCCCGGCCCCCAGCCGGGTGCGCTACCAGACTGCGCCACTCCCCGATATGTCCTTCAGAGCGGGCGACGGGAATCGAACCCGCCCTAGAAGCTTGGAAGGCTTCTGTGCAACCACAACACTTCGCCCGCAAGCGACGGGAGTCCGATGATAGCCCGCGCCGGGGTCGGTGTCAGGCCTTCGGGCGACGCTCCTCGGTGGGCACCGTGCCGCTGTCGTCGAGCAGCGAGGGCGGTGGCCAGGGGCCGAACCAGTTGTCGCGCGCGCCGTCGAGCGTGACGACCGAGCCGGAGAGCGCTCGGCCGAGCGGGGTGGCGGCGAGGGCGACGAGCCAGGCGTGCTCCTCCTCCCTGCCGAGTCGCTGGAGCGGGACGGTGCGGGCCGCGGCGCGCCGGACGGGCTCGGGGTACTTGCGCAGCGCGGCGGTGTCGAAGTGGCCGGCCGCGATGGCGAGCACGGCGATGCCGTCGGCCGCCCACTCGCGCGCGAGCGCTCGCGTGGAGCCCTCGACGGCGGCGCGGGCGGCGCTCGAGTGCGCCATCCCGGCCAGGCCGTGGTGCGGCGAGAGCGTGACGTTGACGATCGTGCCGCCGCCCGCCGGCCGCATCGCGAGCTCGACCGCCACCCGGCTCATGAGCTCCGTCCCGCCGACGTTCAGCCGCGTGACCGCACGCCAGCCCTTCGGCTCGATCGCCTCGGCGGGCACGAAGTACTGGCCGCCGGCGTTGTTCACGAGCACGTCCAGCCGGCCATGCCGCTCGAGGCAGGCGCGGACCATCCGCTCCGCGTCGAAACGCTCGCGGACGTCGCCGGCGACGTAGGAGGCCCGTGGTCCGATCTGCTCGACCGCGGCGGCCAGCACCTCCTCGCGCCGGCCCGCGATGACCACGCTCGCGCCGCACGCCGCCAACTCGATGGCCGCCGCCCGGCCGAGCCCCGTGCCGCCTCCGGTCACGAGGGCCGCACATTCGTCCAGAACGCCGTCCGCAAACACGGCAGATCTCATCCCGGCTTCCATCGGCGCCGATGGTACGCATGCAGTCAAAACGGGAACCACCATCACCATGCAGATCCCAGGCGTCCACATCGAGACTCTGCACAACCCGGTCCGCTACACGTACGCGCAGATCGAGAAGGCCTGCGCCATCGCCCAGATGCTGAACCGGGGGAAGCTGATTCTCGTCGAGCCGCCTCGGCGCTGATGCATCGCCGCGCCGGCCGGTAGGGGCCATCTCGCGCGCGACGGGTCAGGGCCGGGAGGCGTACAACATCATCATCGCGCGCACTCGCGTCCGGTCTCCAGGCGTACGGACATGGAGACGCGACCGGCGTCGCCCCGGCGGAGCACCTCGACGGCCAGCGTCGGACCTGGCCGCGGGTTCGACGACTGGCGCCGCGGCAGCAGCACCCGCGCCGTCGCGCCGGCAGGCAGGCGCAGCGGCACGATCGTGTAGCCGCTCCGCGCGCTCCGGACGCAGAAGCTCCTGACACCGCGGAGCGGCAGCCGGCGGCCGCCGACCACGAGCCGGGAGCCGTCACTTCGGACCGCAATCACGTTGGCGCCCGGACCCCAGCTGGGGAACAGGACGCGGGCGGAGTGGCCGGTCGCGCCGCGCAGCGTCCACCGTGTCTCGATCGCCCGCGGCGTGAAGCGGTGGCGCGTGCGAGCGAATATCCGCCCGGAGCGCGCAGTCCCGGTCGCTCGCAGGTCCGAGAAGCTGCCGGCATACGCCCGCCACGATCGGATCGGGGCGCCGACGCCCGCCGGCGCCCGCGTCAGCCGAAGCGGCCGGCCGCCGAGCTCGATCCGCGGACGCTGCGTGGCCAGGCTGCGCCGGCCGTTCCGGTCGTGCACAACGAGGCCGAACGCGGTCGGCGGCTGTCCACCGATGTTGGCCGCCACCTCCTGACGGCCGTCGAACAGCCGCGCGAGCTCGATCCCGCCGTACGGGAACGCCCGCTGGCTGACCGGCACGATCGCGGTGTTGTAAGTGGGCGTGCTGACGGCGAGGCGCCCCGTGTCCGGGTCGAACGCGTACAGCGGCGGCGGCTCGGTCGCGGGCGCCGACCCGAGCCCGGCGGCGACGGCACGGGCGGCGTTGCCCGAGATCCGGGCCGCGGCGAGCCGCGCGCTGCCGAGGCTCTGCGGCTTCACGTTGACGCCGAAGAAGAGCCCCGGCGCCAGACCGCCGGCCATCGCGGCGTGGCGCAGGTAGAAGTCGAGGCCGCGGTCGAGGACCCACTTGGCCCACGCGCGTGTGCGCGGGCCGGCGAGCCGTCGCGCGGCGGCGATGCCGATGAGGGCCTGCTGCGCGAGCCCGAGCTTCTTCGCCTGGTGCCAGCGCCGGAACCCGAGACCGGTGTCCCAGCTGAGGTAGCCGCCGTGCGTCCAGTAGCCCGCGAGGACGCGACGCAGCCACGGCCGGTAGATCCGCGGCGCGCGTCGCATGCCGCGCCGCCGAGCGTCGTCGTAGTAGCGCGTGAAGGAGGCGACGATGTTCGCGTACTCCGGCGAGTCGAAGTTCTCGCGCATCTGCATCCGCCGGCCCGGGAAGTACGAGAAGCGCAGACCCGGGCCGAGGTTGCCGGCGCGGTCGAGGGTGCCGGTCGCGCCCTGGGCGAAGCGGGCGATCTGGCGCGCGAGGTCGTAGCGGAGGAGGCGCGAGCGACCGGTGACGATCGCATCGGCGCTGTAGATCCGCGCGTACCAGCTGAACTGGTTGAGACGAATCGCGGGCCAGCGCCAGAACGAGTCGGTGGCGACGGCGTGGATGGATTCGCCGATCCGGCGCGAGAGGCGCGGCGGGAGACCGAGCTCGCGGCGGGCCATCCACGCGTGGACGAGGCCGTCGACGACCTCCGCGTCGACCATCACGTGCTGCCCGGAGCGCAGGCGGCGCATCGACGAGACCCAGCCGGGCGCGTGCCACTGGGAGTTCACGTCGAGGCGCGGGGGCGGGGTCGCGGCGTAGGGCGGCGAGCCGAGCAGCTGGGCGGCGATCCGCCGCGCGCGGCGGTCCTGCCTGGTCGGGCCACGTGAGCCCTCCATCGCCGCCACCGCGTGCACGAGCAGCAGGTTCGCGTTGGTGGTCGTCTCGACTCCGCTGCCTTGCACGCGGTAGTGGCCGGCGCGCTCGTCCCACAACGGCTCGAAGGCCGGCTGCAGCCGGTCGGCGACGCTGAGGTAGCCGGCGTCGTCGAACGGGGCTGGAGCGGCGAGGGCGGCGGCGGCGAGACACGTGGCGGCGAGCATGTCTCCACCGTCCGTCCGCCCCGCCGCCGCGACGATCCACCAAAGGTGGACAGCCGCCTCCACCTCGTTAGGGTTCTGGCCGGCGATGCGGTCACCGCTCGAGCCGCACAGCGCGACTCCGCAGGAGCTCAAGGCGCAGCTCGAGGCCGAGCGCGGCGGACGACCGTTCCTCGTCTACCGCGACGGAGACGATCGGCAGGCCATCATCGTGCTCGACGACTTGGGCCCGCGGCTCACGCTCGGCCGCCGCGCCGGCAACGACATCGTGGTCGACTGGGACGGCGAGGTCTCGCGCGTCCACGCGGCGTTCGAGCGCGTCGGCCCCGACTGGCTGGTCACCGATGACGGCCTCTCACACAACGGCACGTGGGTCAACGGCGAGCGGGTCACGGGACAGCGGCGCCTCCGGGACGGCGACGTCATCGCCGTCGGCACGACGGCGGTGGCCTTCGTCGCGCCCGCCGAGGGCACTTCGCAGGCGACGCTGACCGCGCACGGGCCGCACATCGGCGCCGCGCTGACGCCGGGGCAGCGGCGCGTGCTGACCGCCCTGTGCCGGCCGTACGGACACAGCCAGTACGCGGCCCCGCCGAGCAATCGCGAGATCGCCGAGGAGCTCGTCGTGAGCGTCGACGCCGTGAAGGCGACGTTGCGCGCGCTGTTCCCGCTGTTCGGGGTCGACCACCTGCCGCAGAACCGCAAGCGCGCCGCGCTCGTGGAGGCGGCCCTGCGGACGGGCGCCGTGACCCGGCGCGAGCTCTAGGTCTCCACGCGGGCGACGACGTTCTCGCCGACGCAGGTCACCCACACGCCGTCGTCGTCGACCGCCAGGGCGAGCGGATTGAGCGGTACGCGGATCGGCTCGCCCGCCAGCCGCATGCTGCGGGTGCTCACGCGCTCGAGCGTGCTGGTGCCGCTGGACGCGACCCAGACGCGGTTGCCATGGATGGCGATCCCGATCGGCCGCGCTCCCACCGAGACGGTCGCGCGGTTGCCGTCGCGCAGGTGGTAGCGCATGAGCTGGTCCTGGTCGGGGATCGTCACCCACAAGGCGCCCCTGCCCGCGGCCAGGGCGCCGACGGTGACTCCGGGGAGGGGTATGTAGGTCGTTCTTCGTAGCGTCTGCGGGTCGCGCTCGACCAGGTGGTTGGGGCTGCCGTGGAGCGTCCACACCCGGCCGCGGGCGTAGACGACGCCGGCGATGTCCGGGCCGGCGGCGACGGAGGCCTGGACCTGTCCGGTGCGACCGTCGTACCGGGTGATCCGCGCCTGCCCCGTGTCGAGCTCCTCGCCGACGTAGACGTCGCCCGCGTGGACCGCGAGAGCCGCCGGGTCCATCGCGATCGGCACGGGGTCGCGGCGGGAGCGCCCGGTGGCTGGATCGAGCTCGAGTAGCTGACGGGCGCGGGTGGCGACCCACAGCGAGCGCCCGGCGAGCACCATGTCGACGGTCCCGCCCGCCGACTCCGGCTCGAGCGCGCGGACGGGCCGGTTCGTCGTGGCGTCGAGCGCGGCCAGGTGGCCGGTGCGCCAGGCCCCGACCCAGACGCGGTCGCCTGCGAGCACGACCGAGTTCGGCCGCGAGCCGTAGGGCACCGTGGCGACGACCTGAGGTGGCTTCGGCGTCGTGGCGGTGGGGGTCGGCGTGGCCGTGGTCGTCCTGCGCCCGCCGGCGTCGTCGCCGAGCAGGACCGCGACGCCCGCGGCGGCCGCGACGGCAGCGGCTCCGAGGAGCGCCGCGATGACGCGGCGTCGTCGCGCCTTGCGCGGGCGGTCCGCGGTCGCCGGTCGCGCGGGGCGGGTCGGCTCCTCGGCGGGCGCGGCGTCACCGCGGGCCACGGCGCGCTCGGGCACGACGGAGTCGCGCCCCGCCGCGGCCGCCTCGGCGGCCCGGCCGAGGTCGCCCGCCGAGGGGTAGCGGTCGTCGGGCGACTTCGCCAGAGCGCGGCGGATGACCTCGTCGAACGCGACGGGCGCCCCGCGGTCGCTGGGTCGCGGCGGCGGCTCGGTGAGATGCGCCCAGAGCCGCGCCTCGTCGGTCTCGCGCGGGAACGGGATCTGAGCCGTCAGCAGGTAGTGCAGCAGGCAGCCGAGGGCGTAGACGTCGGACCGGGCGTCGACCGGGCCACCGCGGATCTGCTCCGGCGCGACGTAGTCCAACGTCCCGACCCACTGGCCGGTCGCGGTCGCGCCGGAGATCGAGCGCACGTGCCGGGAGAGGCCGAAGTCGCTCAGGTAGGCGTGCTCGCCGACGGCGATGAGCACGTTGGCGGGCTTGACGTCGCGGTGGACGAGCCCTACGGCGTGCGCGGCGTCGAGCGCGCCGGCGACCTGCGCGACGATCCGCGCCGCCCGCACCGGTGCCAGCCTTCCCTCGCGCCGCACCAGCGTCCGGGCGTCGTCGCCGGCGACGTACTGCATCGCGATGTACGGCACGCCCTCGACCTCGCCGGCGGCGTAGATCGGGATCACGTGTGGATGGTCGATCGAGGCCGCCAGCCGCGATTCCTGGAGGAAGCGGCGTCTTGCCGCCACGTCCTCGAGCAGTTCGGCGGCGATGAGCTTGAGGGCGACCGTCCGCTGGAGGTCGAGCTGCGTCGCGCGGTACACGACGCCCATGCCGCCGCGCCCGACGATCGCGTCGAGCCGATATCCGGCGACCACCGTTCCCTCAATCTCACTCACTGGTCGGTGTATATCCGGGCCAACGGACGGGCGCGACGGATGTTTCGTGAACCGGCGGGACGATCGCGGCCGGCGCTAGACTCCTGCCGACCCCTGGGGGATTAGCTCAGCTGGTGGAAGCGCCGGTCTCCAAAACCGGAGGTCCCAGGTTCGAGTCCTGGATCCCCCGCTCCGTCCGTCGCTCGTGCGAACATCCGTTCGTATGGAGTGGCGCCCGCCCGATCCCTGGTCATACAGCTACCTGCTGCTGGCGGCGTGGCAGCGGACGATCGTGGACCGCCACCCCTCAGGAGTTCCTGCGCGGCCTCCTGCACTCCGACGGCTGCCGCACCATCAACCGCTTCAAGACCACGCTGCCGAGCGGTCGGGTGGCGGAGTACGCCTATCCGCGGTGGTTCTTCTCGAACCGGTCGGACGACATCCGCGGCCTGTTCTGCGAGTACTGCGAGCGGCTCGGGATCCGGTGGACGCAGTCGAACCCGCGGAACATCTCCGTCACCCACCGCACGAGCGTTGCGCTGCTCGACTCCTTCGTGCCCGCCAAGAGCTGACGCCGCGCTGACCGTCGCGGACGGCGAGGAGCCGAATGCGGGCGGAGGGACTCGAACCCCCACGGCTTGTGGCCACGAGGACCTAAACCTCGCGCGTCTACCAGTTCCGCCACGCCCGCAAAGCCGCGCGCACCGCAATCGCCGCACGCACGGCAGCGAGATTGTATGGTCGCTGCCCGATGGGAGAGCCCGGGGTGAGGATCGAGCACCCGAACCGCAAGAAGGCGGCTTCGAAGCTCACGCGCATGATCGTCGTGCTGCTCCTGCTCGTGTCCGCCTTCCTGGTGGCCATCGTGACCGTCGGCGGCTGGGACGTGCTTCAGGGCGCGAAGGCGCTGCAGGTCGCCTACATCGTCGTCTACGTCGTGATCGCGTTCTTCGTGCTGCGCTGGAGCCGGGGAGTGCTGCCGCTGGCCGCCGCGCTCGCCATCGTGCTGCTGATCTTCGCCGCCGTCTCGGCCCCCGGCTGGTTCGACCGCGACAAGCCCGGCTTCAGCGACCCGGCGATCGACGAGGGGATCCTCGGGCTGATCACGGCCCTGATCGTGCCCGTCCAGCTGCTGCTCATCGCCTTCGCCATGAGCGGCTTCCGCCAGGCGTGGAACGTCGAGGTCGAGCGGCCGGTCGACGAGCCGCCGCCGGAGCGGTCCGGGCGCGGCGGCGCGGCGCCCGCGGCCGCGTGATCGGCGCCAAGCGCGTCAGAGCACCGGATGGGACGGAGTGGCGGGTGGGCCGGCGCTGGCTGCCCGACAAGCCGACCCTCTGGCGCCGCGAGGGCGATGCCGAAGGAGGCGACTGGCTCTCGAGTGCCGAGCTCGACGGGGCGGACGACGTCTTCGTCGTCGTCATCGCGGTCGTCGCGGTGATCGCGACGATCGTGTTCCTGACGACCGTCGTGTTCCCGATCATCGTCCTCGCGTTCGAGGTCATGGTCGTCCTCGTGCTGCTCGTGGGCGGCATCGCCGGCCGGCTCGTCCTCCGCAAGCCATGGACGATCCGGGCAAGGGCCGAACACGGCCGCGAGCTGACCTGGCGCGCCCAAGGCTGGCGCCGCAGCGGCCGGGTGCGCGACGACGTCGCGGCGGCGCTCGCGCTCGGCCAGACCGACATCCGCCCCACGGAGGCGCTCGAGGCCGCCTAGCATGTGACCGCTCGCCCGGGTGGCGGAACTGGTCTACGCGATGGACTCAAAATCCATTGCCCGCAAGGGCTTGCGGGTTCGAATCCCGCCCCGGGCACCTGATCGACCACGTCAACAACCTGAAGCTCCAGCACCTGGTCGAGCTGTCCAAGCTCGGCGTGGTGTTCGACGGCACGACGATCCCGTCCGAGGAGGACGAACCGGAGGAGGAGGTCGCGCATGAGCTATGAGGTCGACGAGAACGCCGCCCGGTTCTCCAACTACCTCCACGTGCTGCGCGAGCTCGTCCACCTCTCGTGCGGGCACCTCGCGCTCGAGCCGCGCTTCGAGGTCAAGGCCCTGCTCGGCGACCACCTGCACGACGACGCCCGCGCCGTCAGCAAGATCCACCGCCGCCTGTACGAGCTGGGCACGCCGGGCGACTACCCCGGCGCGCCGTCGGACGAGCTGACCCGGCTGCTCGACCGCGCCAACGAGGCCGACACGCACGGGTACCTGGAGGTCGCCTACGGCGAGCTCAAGCCGACGCTGATCGCCTCTCTCCGCGTCCACCTCGCCGGCCTCGACCCGCTGCTCGACGAGCCGAGCCTGAGGCTGCTCACCCAGCTCCTCCACCGGCAGGAGCGCCACGTCGCCGAGCTGCCCGCCGGCGAGCGGATCGCGTTCGACGACCTCGGCGCGCTGCCGATCAGGCTGCGCGAGCACCGCCCGCTGAAGGTCATGCCGCCGCTCGACCGCCCCCAGCGCGACGCCTTCGTCGAGGTCACCGACGCCGGCGACCCGTACCTCGTCGAATCCCTCTACATCACCGGCGAGGAGAACCGCGTCCCCACCGAGCGCGAGGAGCAGAAGCACTTCTTCCACGGCCTGCTCGACGCCGAGCTGTGCGCCGCCGAGCTGATGGCCCGCAACTCGCACGAGCATCCCGACATGCCCTGGGACTTCCACGTCGACATGGCGCGCCAGACGTGGGACGAGATCCGCCACGCCGAGGTCCACGACCGGCTGATGGCCACCGAGCTCGGCTGCCACTGGGGCGACTACCCGGTCGGCTTCGGCGACTTCCGCTCGATCTACGCGCTCGACCTGCTCGGCCGGCTCGCGCTCTTCAACGGCACCAGCGAGCAGATGGCGATGTGGCGCCACTCGCACCGGCGCAAGGTGCTGGTCGAGCTCGGGCAGGAGTCGATCGCGCGCGTGTTCGACTACCTGCTGGCCGACGAGGTCCCTCACGTCGCACAACGGCGTGCGCTGGGGAACGCACCTGCTCGGCGGGAACGAGCAGGCGTACCGGGACAAGGTGCGCGAGCTGCGCGCCGGGCTCGACCAGACGGGCGCGCCGACGGCTTAGAGCGGCATCTTGCCGCGACCGCGCCGGCCCGCGGAGCCGCTCTTGGAGACCGCCTTCTGGGAGGTGTTGAACGGCTTGCGCAGCCAGCGGCCGAGCGGCCCGGGCGCCTTCCCGGCGGTCCGGCCACCGAAGCCGAGCACCTTCTGCCCGCCCCGCTCCGGATGGCGCGACAAGCGCGGGGCGATGAACGCCAGGATCAAGAGCAGGACGCAGAACGCGACGACGGCGACGATGGTCATGCCGAGAGTGCTACCCAGTCAGCCGACGAACGAGTCGAGCGCGTCGACCAGCGCCGGCGGGGCCACGAGCACGCCGCCCGCCGCCGGCGGCGCGGGCGCCAATTCGCGGACCTCCAGTCCGGCACGCACGCACAGCAGCTCGCCCGCCGCTCGGTCCCAGTGGTTGAGGCCGCGCTCGTAGAAGGCGTCGAGGCGCCCGCCCGCCACCCACGCGAGGTCGAGCGCCGCCGAGCCGAAGCGCCGGATGTCGCGCACCTCCGGCAGCAGCCGCGCCACCACCCCGGCCTGGTACCGGCGCACCTCGGCGTCGTAGCCGAAGCCCGTCCCGACCATCGCCGTCGCCAGGTCGTCGCGCCGTGGCACCTGGATCTCGCGCCCGTTCAGGAGCGGCGGGCCGTCGCGCTCGGCGGCCCACAGCTCGTCGCGCATCGGGTCGTAGACGACGCCGGCCAGCGTGCCGTCGCCGTCCTCGCACGCGATGCTGACCGCCCAGGCCGGGATGCCGAAGAGGAAGTTGACGGTCCCGTCGAGCGGGTCGACGACCCAGCGCACCCCGCTGCTCCCGGGCTTGTCACTGCCCTCCTCCCCCAGGATCCCGTCATCCGGCCGCGCCGCCGCCAGCCGCTCGCGGATCAGCCGCTCGGCGGCGTGGTCGGCCTCGGACACCAGATCGGTGGGGCTCGACTTGGCCTGCACGTTCACGCCCGGCCCGCCGAACGCCTCGCGCAGCTGCGCGCCGGCCTCGCGGGCGACCGCCTCGGCAAGCGCGAGCGCGCTCACAGCGCCGGCCGCCGGTCGAGCCATCCGAGCGCCCCCTCGAGCTGGGCGGCGAGCGCGAGCAGGCGCGGCTCGCCGTCGCGCGGCACGACGAGCTGGGCGCCGACCGGGAAGCCGTCGGCCGTCCAGGTCGCGGGGATCGACGCGGCCGGCTGGCCGGTGTGGTTGAACGCCCCGCAGAACGGCACGAAGCGGACCGAGCCGACGAAGCTCCAGACCGCCGGCCGGCCCTCGTACTCGCGCACGCGCGGCGGGCGGCGGGTGAAGACCGGCGTGAGCACGGCGTCGACCCCCTCGACGGCGAGCGTCCGCTCGTCGGCGGCGGCGCCGGCCTTGGCGCGCTCGAGCAGCGCGTCGGGGATCGCGGATCCCATCCGCCGGTAACCGTGCGTGCGGCGCGACAGCCGCTCCGGGTGCGGTATCGCGCGCGCCTGGTCGGCGATCCCGCGCAGGTAGCGGGCCAGCACCCGCGTGCCCAGGTCGACCGGGTAGTCGATCTCGCGCTCGACCAGCTCGTGTCCGAGGCCGCGCAGCGCCTCGGCGACGGCGGCCACGCCACTCAGTTGCTCGTCGTCGGCCTGCACGCCGGTCAGCGGCGGCGCCTTCACCGACACGGCGATGCGCAGCCGGCCCGGCTCGCGCGCCGCCGCCTCGGCGAACGACGGACGGCCGTCCTTGATCGCGTCGTAGACGAGCGCGCTGTCGGCCACCCCGCGGCTGAGCGGCCCCCACATCGACATGCCGTGCCACGGCTCGACCAGCGGCGCGGTCGGCACGCGGCCGTTCTGCGCCTTGAGCCCGAACAGGCCGCAGCACGCGGCCGGGATGCGAATCGAGCCGGCGCCGTCGGACCCGATCGCCGCGCCTGCGAGGCCGGCGGCCATGGCCACGCCGGAGCCGCCCGAGGTCCCGCCCGGCGTGCGCTGGAGGTCCCACGGGTTGCGGGTGACGCCGAAGGTCGGCGACTCCGTCCACGGCGTGATCGTGAGCTCCGGCACGTGGGTCTTGCCGAGGATCACCGCGCCCGCGCTGCGCAGGCGGCGGACGAGCTCGGCGTCGGCGGCCACCGGACCGTCGTGGGCGTCGGAGCCGAAGGCGGTCACCTCGCCCGCCACGTCGAGGTCGTCCTTGATCGCCACCGGGACGCCGAGCAGCGGCCGCGCGTCGCCGGCCTTGGCGCGGGCGTCGGCCTGGTCGGCCTCCGCCAGCGCGCGCTCGGCGAGCACGACCCGGTAGGCGTTCAGCTGGGGGTCCAGCCGCGAGATCCGGTCCAGGTACAGCTCGATCAGCTCGCGCGCGGAGATCTCGCGGGAGCGGACCATCGCAGTCTGGCGGGCGGCTCCGGCGAAGGCGAGGTCGGCGGCGTCCATCGGGCCGGAGAGGCTAACGGCGGGCGGCGCCTGAGGCGCCGCCCGCCGTTCTGCCGTCTACGGCGTGAGGTCGATCCGCCCCGCGCCCGCCACCGGGTAGCGCGCTGCCGTGACGCGGCCGTTGAGGCCGTCCGCGGCCACCAGGAAGCGGAACAGCCCCTGCTGATACGGGATCGTCGACGGGACCGCGGTCAGCCCGGTGAACGGGTAGCCGTCACCGCCGTTGGCGGTGAAGTTCGTGGTCCCGATGTTGATCGCCGGTCCGGCCACCACGGCGCCGTTCGTCACGATCGCCGTCCCGTCGGCGAGCGTCACGCTGCGGATGCGGCTGCCGGCCGCCGCGGCGGGGTCGACCACCATCGAGAAGCCCGCGATCTGCGGGAACCGCCCGTTGGCCGTCGGCAGGGCCGCGACGCCGTGCTCCATCAGCGCCTTGAACTGCGTGCGGCTGACGTTCGGCACCGTCACGAGGATGTTGTCGAACGGCAGCACGTCGAAGGTCAGCGCCTCCGAGATGTTGGCCGGCGCCGCCGGCGTCGCTCCGGCGAGCAGCAGCGAGTTGGTCCTGATGCCGCCGCCGTTGGAGAACGCCACCGTGGCCAGCGGCCGGCCCTCGGCCGCCGCCTCGCGGTTCAGCGTGTAGAGGAAGCCGTCGGCCACCAGGTCGCCGAGACCCGTCTCGTGCGAGCGGATCTCGTTGTTCCGCGCGTCGAGCGGCACCTCGGTGACGCCGACGATGTTGGCCGCCAGCTGCGCCCGGTACTGCTCGAGCGGCGTCTCGACCGCCGCCACCAGCTCCGGGTCGCGGGCGGCGATGTCCGGATCGCCCTCGCGGCCGGAGACGCGCACCGGGCCGGACAGCGCGTCGACGATCTCGGTCAGCTCGCCCCGGTTGTCGAACCGCAGCGTCAGGCGCCCGACGTAGAGGAGCTCGCCCGCCGTGGTGACGATCGGCACCTCGTCGCCGTCCGCGTCGGACTCGACCAGCGGGTACGGGAACATGGGCGCCGGGAAGCCGAGGGCGGGATTGCCGCCGTTCGGCACCAGCAGATCGCCGGGGCTGGCCAGCAGCTCGTCGCCGCCGCCGGCGATGACCGCGTCGACGAGCTCCAGCTCCGCGACCAGCGCACGCTCGGAGGCGATGCCCTGGAGGTGGCTGGAGAGGACGATGATGTCCACGCCGCGGCGGTCGAGCCGGCGCGCCTCGGCGTTGACGATGTTCGCGAGGTCGTCGGACACCGTCGCGTTGCGCGGCGACGAGATCGTCGGCAGCAGCGGCGTCGTGAGGCCGATGATGCCGATCTTCTCGCCCTTGCGCTTGACGACCGTCGAGGCCCTGATCCGCCCCTCACGGGCCAGCTCGGCGAGCCGCGGCTCGGCCGAGACGTCCAGGTTCGCGGAGAGGAACGGGACGTCGGAGTCCGTGCCCTCGATGAAGTCGGCGAGCCGGTCAGGTCCGAAGTCGAACTCGTGGTTGCCGATCGTCGCCGCGTCGTAGCCGAAGCGGTTGAAGGCGATGCTGTCGTACCACGGCACGCCCTTCTCGAAGGACGCGTTGAGGTTCAACCCGGCGAGGAAGTTGTCGCCGGACGAGACCATCACGGTCCCGCGCCGCGGCCCGGCGAAGCGCGCCGACCGGGGACCGGCGGCCTGGGCCTTGAGCCGGTCGACGACCGTGGCGAAGCGCGCCGAGCCGCCGTAGTTCGGCGTCGTGCTGCCGGTGAGGAGCTTCGACTCCGCGTCGTTGTTGTGCAAGAGCGTGAGCTCGAAGGTCTTGCC
Organism: uncultured Solirubrobacteraceae bacterium; assembly: GCA_963844405.1. Lineage (GTDB taxonomy): Bacteria > Actinomycetota > Thermoleophilia > Solirubrobacterales > Solirubrobacteraceae > DASSUW01. The sequence continues at coordinate 1,124,793 of CAWJNZ010000004.1, forward strand.
CTTGGCGTACTTGTGGCCCTTGCCGCCCGCCACCGCTGGGCCGGCCGCAACGAGCGCGAAGGCGAACGCCGCGATGAGGGCGGCCGACGCCCTATTCCTGCTGAACACTATGTGACCCTCCTGGTCAAGCGGTTTCGCGCGACCCTACCGCCTCCGTGGGCGTTGCGCCGGATTTCCTGTCGGCCGCCGGACGTTCGCTCAGAGCATGCCGAGCGCCGTCAGGTCCTCGACCGGCTCGTCGAACGAGCACGAGCCGTAGGCGACGAACAGCTCGCGACGCGCGGCGGCGATCGTCTCGGCGTCGGCGCGGCGATCGTGGACGCCGAAGCCGCCGTCGTCGAGCGTGAAGGCGGCGGGGTCATCCTCGGCGAGGATGGCCTCGAGGTCGCCGTCGGCGAACACGGCGGCGGCGAGCAGGTTGAGGAAGCCGTGGCGGTCGCCGCTGCGGATCGGGTGGTGCAGCCCGGCGGTCGCCTTGAAGGGGACGCCGGCGTCGCGGCAGGCGGCCACGAAGGCGGCGACCTCCGCCACGGACGGGAGCGTCGTGCCGCCGCAGCGGATCTTGGCCCCGGCGCGGGCCTCGCGCACGGCGGCCACGGCGCCGCTCAGGCCACGGCCCGGCGCGAGCTCCCAGAACGCCCGCACGCCAGGCAGCTTCACGTTCACCAGCGCCTGCGTGTCGGGAATCCAGGCGGGGTCGATCCGGGCCTCGACCAGCTCGACCTGGCGGCCGTCGAGCACCGCCTGGTGCACCGCCTCGAGGTCGCCCTCGCCGCCGTCGAGCACCACGCTGAGCCGCGGCGCCTCGCGCGGCAGCTCGCCGAGCTTGGAGGCGGGCACGATGAAGCGGTCGAGGATCCAGGCGTGCTCGGTCGAGCGGGCCTTCCGGTCGGCCTCGAGCGCGTCGGGCATGGCCATCGACGCCGGCGGGAACAGCGCCGCGTGGTCGATCAGGCGGCCCAGCAGCGCCTGCCTGGCGTTCACGCGGGCGGGATGGCGTTCCGCTTGGCCGGCCATTCGCGGACCCTGCTCTGGTAGCGGGCGTAGCGGCGGACGAGCTCGTCGCGCAGGTCCTCGGGCTGGACGATCGCGTCGATCACCATCTCCGAGGCGAGCTTGAGCAGGTCGACGCCCTCGGCGTACTCCTCCTTCAACTCAGCCCGTCGCGCCTCGCGCTCGGCCTCGTCCTCGATCGCCTGCAGCTGGTTGTAGAAGACCGCGTTCACGGCCGCGCTCGGGCCCATCACGGCGATCTTCGCGGTCGGCAGCGCGAGCGTGGCATCGGGGTCGAAGGCCGGGCCGGCCATCGCGTACAGCCCGGCGCCGTAGGCCTTGCGCACGATCACGGAGAGCTTCGGGACCGTCGCCTCCGAGACGGCGGAGATCATCTTGGCGCCGTGGCGGATGATGCCCTGGCGCTCGACCTGGGTGCCGATCATGAAGCCCGGCACGTCGGCCAGGAACAGCAGCGGGATGCCGAACGCGTTGCAGGTCCAGATGAAGCGCGCCGCCTTGTCGGCCGAGTCGACGAACAGCACGCCGCCCTTGAACTTCGGCTGGTTGGCGACGATCCCCACCACGCGGCCGTCGAGCCGCGCGTAGCCGGTGATGACCTCCTTGGCCCAGCGCTTGTGGACCTCCAGGAACGAGCCCTCGTCGACCAGCGCGTCGATCAGGTCGTGCATGTTCCATGGCTTGTTCTCGTCGGCCGGGATAAGCTCCCGAATCGGCGTCGCGTCGTCCGGCGGTGGGGCCGGCGGCGCGGCGGGCGGCTCCTCGTCGCTGCTGCTCGGGAAATAGGAGAGGTAGCGCTTCGCGAGGTCGATCCCCTCCTCGTCGCTCTTGACGAGGAAGTGGCCGCAGCCGGAGACGCCGGTGTGCATCTTGGCGCCGCCCATCTCCTCGAGCGAGACCTTCTCGCCGATCACCATCTCGGCCATCCGCGGCGAGCCCAGGTACATCGAGGCGTTGCCCTCGCGCATGATCACGACGTCGCAGAACGCGGGGATGTAGGCGCCGCCGGCGGCGCTCGGGCCGAACAGGACGCAGACCTGCGGCACGGCTCCGCTCAGCCGCACCTCGTTGAAGAAGATCCGGCCGGCGTGGCGGCGGCCGGGGAACATCTGCACCTGGTCGGTGATCCGGGCCCCGGCGCTGTCGACGAGGTAGACCATCGGCACGCGGTGGGTGAGCGCGGCCTCCTGGATGCGGAGGATCTTCTCGACGGTCTTGGGCCCCCACGAGCCGGCCTTGACCGTCGGGTCGTTGGCCATCAGCGCCACCGTGCGGCCGCCGATCGTGCCCAGGCCCGTGACCACGCCGTCGGCCCCCAGGCCGTCGGCCTCCCAGTTCGCGAGCAGGGCGTCCTCGGTGAACGAGCCCTCGTCGAGCAGCCGCGCGACGCGGTCGCGGACCGGCAGCTTGCCCTGCTGGGCCGACTTCTCCTTGTGGCGGTCGGGACCGCCGGCGTAGGCGCGCTCGAAGGCGTCGTCGACGTGCTGGGCGTCGGTCATCGGTCGCTCACGCTATCGCTCGGGGGCGTCGTCGACGCGCACGCGCACCACGACCTCGTCGTCGGCCGTCCGCGAGGCGAGCGGCTGCTCTCCGGCGCGGTAGGCGTCGGGCTCGGGCGGCAGCGGCCGGCGCGGACGCAGCCCGGCGCCCATCGCCACCGCCCCGAGCAGGAGCAGCGCGAGCGGCCAGAAGTAGAGCGTCTCGTCGGCATTGAGGCCGGTCGCGACGATGAACGCGGCGAGGTTCGCGAAGCCCAGCCAGGCGGGGCCCGGCTGGCGGTCGAGCGCGCCGAAGGCGATCAGCCCGCAGGCGGCGCCGAACACGATCAGCTCCCAGAAATCGGGCAGCGCGGGCCCCTCCTCGATGTCCAGCAGGATGTCGGCGAGCCCCTGGAGCGCGATGAAGAGGATGGCCAGGCCGGCGGCGTCGACCAGCAGCTCGGCCTGGCGCGGCGCGCGGTCGCGGAGGGCGAGCGAGGCCAGGACGAGGCCGCCGGCGCTCCCCAGCAGGAGCCACCGCGCGGCCGTGAAGGTGCCGGGCGCGAACACCCACTCCCAGGCGGACAGCAGCGAGCCGACGCCGGCGATGGCGGCCAGCAGCAGGCAGATCGCCGAGTTGCGGCGGACGGCGGCGTAGAGCGCCACGCCGGCGACGACGAGCAGCGTCCACGTGAGCTCGCCGGCCGGGAAGTCCTCGGGGTCCTCGGAGCCGAGCACGTCGGCGAGCCGCAGCAGCGCCGGGAGCAGGAGCAGCAGGCCGGTGACGAGCAGGACCGACTGGTAGGCGGGCGGCCTCCCGTCCTCGTTCGGGGCCTGGAGGCCGAGCGCGAGGATCAGCGCCGCCGCCGAGCCGAGCACGAGGAAGTGCACGACGTCCGCCAGCTCGTTCAGGAGCCGCAGCTCGAACAGCGCCACGCCGGTGGCGAGGACCACCGCGCCCGCCGCGATCAGCGGTCCGCGGTGCGGCGGCGGGCGCAGAAGCTCGAGCACGCCGCCAGAATCTACCGGCGGCGCACCTCGATGCGGCCGGCTCGCACCCGCGTGTCCCAGGCGGGCTGCGGATACGCGGCGGGGCCGTGGACGAGCGCGCCGTCGTGCAGGTCGAAGACGCTGTCGTGCCACGGGCACGTGACGGTGCCGTCCTCGAGCTTGCCCTCGTGCAGCGGGCCGCCGCGGTGCGAGCAGTGGTTCGAGAGCGCGTACAGGGCGCCGCCGTCGCGCGCGACCATCACCGCCGTGCCGTCCGCCTCGACGCAGCGCATCTGGCCGTCGGCCAGCTCGGAGTCGTCGAGCACCGCGGTCCAGTCGTCCGGCGGGGCCTCGAACACCGTGTGGTCGACACCCACGCCTTCGGCGAGCGTCAGGTGGCCGCCGAGATAGCCGGCGCCGCCGAGGATGCCGCCGGCCGCGAGCGCGAGCGCCTTGCCGCGGACGTGGTCGCCGCGGCGGCGGGCGAAGTAGGAGGCGGCGAACAGGGAAGCGGCGGTCGCGTTGGCCGCGGCGTGCACGATCCCGATCCGCCGCACGCTGTCGTTGGCCACCTCGCTGTCGGCCCAGTCGTTGTAGCCGCTCGAGACGGTCGGGAGCGTGCTCAGCAGCCCGAGCCCGATCAGGCGCTGGGCGGCCGACTCCGACTCGGGGCCGCCGAGCCAGTCGAGCGCCACGGCGCTGGTGAAGCTGCCGATGGTCACGTCGGTGAGCAGCGGGTGGAGGGCGTGGCCGAGCCAGCTCCCGCTCAGCGCGTCCTTCACCGGCCCGGGCTTGATCAGGGTGCGCACCGCCTTGCCGATCTTCTTCGCCGGCGGGTCGAGAGCCTCGAGGCCGGCGAGGAAGCGGATGGGCGCGCGGTTGCCCGGTGGCAAGAGGCGATCGGTCATGCGCGCCTGCCTACCCGCGTAGCCTCCGCGGCATGACCCTCGTGTTGACAGAAGACCACGGACCCGTACGCCATGTCGTCCTGAACCGGCCCGAGAAGCGCAACGCCTTCAACGGCGAGCTGGTGACCGCCACCGGCGACGCGCTGCGGGAGGCGGCTGCGGACTCCTCGGTGCGTTGCGTCGTGATCCGCGGCGCCGGTCCGATGTTCTCCTCGGGCATGGACCTCGGCTCGCTCGCCGCACTGGCGGACGCGCCGGAGGATCTGCGCGCGTTCCGGCGCGCGTGCCTCGAGGCCTGGAACCTCGCCGAGGAGATGACCAAGCCGACGATCTGCGCGATCCACGGGGCCTGCATCGGCGGCGCGATGGAGCTCGCACTGGCCTGCGACCTGCGCGTGATCGCCGCCGACGCCGTGATCGGGATGCCGGAGACGAGGATCGGCCTGATCCCGGACGTGGGCGGCTCCTCGCGGCTGCCGTCGGTGGTGGGGCTGGGGCGCGCCAAGGAGCTGGTCATGACCGGCAAGCTGATCGGCGGCGAGGAGGCCGAGCGGATCGGGCTCGCCAACCGGGTGGCGGCGCCCGAGGGGCTCGACGAGGCGGTCGAGGTGCTGGTGGGCGAGCTGCTGGCCTGCGCGCCGGTCGCTGTCGGGCTCGCCAAGCGCGTCATGGACGCCTCGGCCAAGCCCGCCCTGGCGGCCACTCTGGAGCTCGAGGTGTTGGCGCAGGAGCGGTGCGCGGCGACGGCCGACTTCGCGGAGGGGGCGGAGGCGTTCCGGGAGAAGCGGCAGCCGGAGTTCAGTGGCCGGTGACGCGAACTTCGGCATTGAGAGAGGCACGGAGGGTGGGCGGTTTCGCATCGTGGAAGGCGGGCACGCCGGCGTCGCGCTTCGAAGCGTCGTGTGTCGCTTTTGGGTCGTATAGCGACCCCTAACAACCCCAACCTGCACGTGCACCTAATTTCGGCCCCTTCGAGGCCTCCGCGTTGCGCCATGCGGAAAATCGCCCCGCCCGACCCAGCCAACCCGCCTCCCTACAAGCAAGAAGTTCGACCCGCCGCCCGCTACCACGCGTGCCCCACCAACACCGGCTCCGGATGCAGCGCCACCCCAAACCGCGCCTCGACCCCCACAGCGATCTCCCGCGCCAGAGCCATCAGCTCGCCCGTCGTCGCCCCCCCACGGTTGACGAGCGCCAGCGTGTGCTTGGTCGAGATGCCGACGCGGCCGTTGCCGTAGCCCTTGTGGAACCCGGCCTGCTCGATCAGCCATGCGGCTGAGACCTTCATGCGCCCGTCGGGCTCCGGCCAGGCCGGCGCGCCGTCGGGGGCCGCGTCGAGGACCGGGTTGGTGAAGAAGGAGCCGGCGCTCACCGTGTCCGGGTCGGCCGGGTCGATGACCATGCCCTTGCGGCGCCGCAGCCCGAGCACGGCCTCGCGGACCTCGGATAGCGGCGCGCTGCCGCCGATCGGGACGTCCAGCGCGCGCGCCAGCTCGGCGTAGCGCAGCGGCCCGGACATGTCGACCTCGCGCAGACGGAAGTTGACCGAGAGCACGACGCGGCGGTCGCGGTACTTGAAGATGCTCCCGCGGTAGACGAAGCCGCAGTCGGCGGCCGTCATGTCCTCCACCCGACCCGTCTCGCGGTCGAAGACCCGCACCGACTCGACGGTCTCGGCGACCTCCTGCCCGTAGGCGCCGACGTTCTGGATCGGCGTGGCGCCGACCGACCCCGGGATGCCCGACAGGCACTCGAACCCCTGCAGGCCCTCGGCCACGCACATCGCCACCAGCGGGTCCCACTCCTCCCCCGCCGCCACCGTCAGCCGCGCGCCGTCGCGCTCGACGCCGCGCGTGGCGATCCGGACCACCGAGCCGGGCACGCCCTCGTCGGCGATCACCACGTTGGACCCGCCGGCCAGCAGCAGCGACGCGTCGCGCGCCGCCTCGACGAGCTCGTCCTCGGTCCGGGCCTCGGCATAGCGGTCCGCCGGCCCGCCGAGGCGGAGCGTGGTCAGCGGGGCGAGTTCCACACCACCGGCCCGGCGGTGAGCACGTGCGAGCCGAGCGGGCGGCCGAGCACCTCCTGCGCCGCGCCCGCCGCCTCCAGCAGCCGCTCGAGCGAGACGCCGGTCTCCATGCCCATCTCGTGCAGCATCGAGACGAGGTCCTCGGTGGCGATGTTGCCGGTCGCGCCGCGCGGAACCGGGCAGCCGCCCAGCTCGCCGAACGAGGACTCGAAGCTCGTCACGCCCGCATCCAAGGCCGCGAGCACGTTGGCCAGCCCCTGCCCGCGCGTGTTGTGGAAGTGCGCCGTGAGCTCGACCTCGTCGCCGAGCGCGGCGCGCGCGGCCGGGAAGAACTCGCGCACCTGCGCCGGATTGGCCATCCCCGTCGTGTCGCCGAACCCGATCTCCACCGCCCCCGCCGCGACCAGCCGCGCGGCGATCTCGAACACCCGCTCCGGCGGCACGTGCCCCTCGTACGGACAGCCGAAGGCGACCGACACCACGGCCTCGCAGCGCAGCCCCTCGGCACGCGCGCAGCCGATGACGCGCTCGAGCCCGCTCAGCGACTCCTCGATCGAGCGGTTCACGTTGGCGCGGTTGTGCGACTCGCTCGCGCTGAGGAAGACGTTGATCTCGTGGAAGCGGTCGCGCAGCGCCAGGGCGTTCTCCAACCCGCGCTCGTTCGGGATCAGCACCGACAGCGAGACGTCGTCCGGCACCTCGATCCGCCGCAGCACCTCAGCGCCGTCGGCCAGCTGCGGGATCACGTCCGCGCGCACGAAGCTCGTCACCTCCAGGCGCTTGAGCCCGGCCGCGGCGAGCAGCTCGATCAGCCGCACCTTGTCGTCGGTCGCGACGACCTCGGGCTCGTTCTGGAACCCGTCCCGTGGCCCGACCTCGCGGATGGCGACGCGCATGACGAAGATCCTAGGCTCAGGCCATCGAGAGGCCGCCGGAGACGTTGATCGTCTGGCCGGTGACGTAGGAGGCGTCGTCGGACGCCAGGAAGGCGATCGCGGCCGCCACCTCCTCGGGCTGCCCGATGCGGCGCATGGCCGTCGCGGCGATCATCCCCTGCTTGAGCCGCTCGCCGAGCTCGCCCAGCTGCTCGGGGGCCGAGTTGAGCAGCGGCGTCTCGATCGGGCCCGGCGCCACGGCGTTCACGCGCACGCCGAAGCGCGACGACTCGCGGGCGACGGCGCGCGTGAAGCCGATCACGCCAGCCTTGGCGGCGCTGTAGATCGCCGAGCCCTGGGAGCCGACCCGCCCCGCCTCGGAGGCGACGTTGACGATCGAGCCGCGCCCGCGCCGCTGCATGCCGCCGATCACGGCGTGGGTGACCGCGATCGTGCCGCGCAGGTTGACGCCGAGCACGAAGTCCCACAGCGCCTCGTCGGTGTCGACGAAGAACGCGAAGCGGTCGGTGCCGGCGTTGTTGACGACGATGTCGAGCGGCCCCCACGCGTCCTCCGCCACCGCCACGCCGGCGCGCGCCGCCGCCGGGTCGGCGACGTCCATGACCACCGCCAGTCCGTCGATCTCGCTCGCCACCGAGCGCGCGCCGGCCTCGTCGAGGTCGGCGATCGCCACCCGCGCCCCCTCGGCGGCCAGCCGGCGGGCGGTCGCCGCGCCGATCCCCGAAGCGCCGCCGGTCACGAGCGCGGTCCGTCCCTCCAGTCGCATGCGGGCGGAATATATGGTCCCGCCCCGTGATAGTCCTGCTCGCGGGCGGCACCGGCGGAGCCAAGCTCGCGCGCGGGCTGCTGGACGTGGCCGACGAGCTGACCGTCATCGCCAACACGGCCGACGACGTCGAGATCTACAACGCCCACGTCTCGCCCGACCCCGACCTCGTCACCTTCTGGCTCGCCGACCGGATCGACGAGCGCGGCTGGGGCCTGCGCGACGACACGTTCAACGTCATGGACGGCCTGCGCGAGCTTGGCGAGAAGGTGTGGTTCAACCTCGGCGACCGCGACCTCGCCCTCTGCCTGCGCCGCGCGCGACGGCTGGCCGAAGGCGCGCGGCTGACCGAGACCATCGACGAGGCCCGCCGGGCACTCGGCGTGCAGGCACGCGTGCTGCCGATGTGCGACGAGCCGGTCCGCACGCACGTCAAGGCACGCGGTGCCTGGCACCCGTTCCAGGAGTTCATGATCCGCGAACGTGCCGCCGGCCCGGTCGAGGACATCGCCTTCCACGGGGTCGAGGACGCACGCCCGACGCCCGAGGTGCTCGACGCGCTCGCCCGCGCGGACGCCGTGGTGATCGGACCCTCCAACCCGGTGATCTCGATCGGCCCGATCCTTGCCGTCCCGGGCCTGCGGGAGGCGATCGCCGCGCCCGTCGTCGCCGTCTCGCCGCTCGTGCGCGGACAGGTGCTCAAGGGGCCGACCGACCAGTTCCTCGCCTGGGCCGGGCATCCGCTCACCTCGGAGGGCATCGCCGCCCACTACGGCGGGCTGATCGACGGCCTCGTCGCCGACGAGCGCGCCGACTCTGTGCCCACGCTGGTCACCGACGTGGAGATGGGTCACCAGGAGGCGCGCCGCCGCGTGGCGCGCGAGGTGCTCCGCTTCTCGGCCGCCATCGCCGGTTAGGATCGCGCCGTGCGGACCGCCGCCGTCCTCCCGGTCAAGTCCTTCTCGCGCGCGAAGCAGCGGCTCGGCGAGGCGGTCGGCGGCGACGAGCGCCACGAGCTGGCCACCGCGATGGTGCAGGACGTCCTCGCGGCGCTCGCCAGGGTGCCCGAGCTCGACGACGTCGTCGTCGTGACCGCCGAGGCGCTCACGCCGGAAGACGCCGTCGTCGTGCACGACCCCGAGGAGGCGGGCCAGTCGGCGGCCGCCGCCCGCGGCATCGACGCGGCGCTCGTGCGCGGCGCCGGCCGCGTCGTGCTCGTGCCCGGCGACTGCCCGGCGCTCGACCCGCGCGAGCTGAGCGCGCTGCTCGCCACCCGCGCCGGCGTCGTCATCGTCCCCGACCGTCACGGCACCGGCACGAACGCCCTGCTGCTCGAGCCGCCGGGCGTCATGTCACCGTCCTTCGGCGAGGGCTCGTTCGCCCGCCACGCCGCCCTGGCGCGCGCCGCGGGCGCGACGGTCAAGGTGCGCGAGGTCCCGTCGCTGGGCCTCGACGTGGACACGCCGGACGACCTCGCCGCCCTCCGGCGGGCGCTCGGCAGGCGCGGCGACGCCGCGCCGCGCACACGCGCCGTGCTGGACCGCCTCGTGGCCGCGGTGTGAGAGCCGACGCGCTGCCCGGGCTGCCCGAGGTGCGGCCCGGCGACGATCTCGCGGCCCTGCTCGCCGAGGCCGCGCGGCGGCTCGAGGGAGGGCTCACGGCCGACGACGTCGTGGCCGTCGCCCACAAGGTGGTCTCCAAGGCCGAGGGCCGCCTCGTCGACCTCGCGCGTGTGACGCCGGGCGCGGCGGCGCGCGCGCTGGCCGCCGAGCACGGGAAGGACCCGCGGCACGTCCAGGTCGTGCTCGACGAGTCGGAGGAGGTCCTGCGCGCTGACCGCGGCCGCCTCATCTGCCGCACGCGCCACGGCTTCGTGTGCGCCAACGCCGGCGTCGACGCCTCCAACGCGGGCGCGCCCGACACGCTCGTGCTGCTGCCCGAGGACCCCGACGCCTCGGCCCGCGCGCTGCGGGCGCGGCTCGGCTGCGCCGTGCTGATCACCGACTCGTTCGGGCGCCCGTGGCGGGTCGGCCAGTGCGAGGTCGCGATCGGCTGCGCCGGCCTCGCCCCCGCCGAGGACTGGCGCGGCCTGCCGGACAGCGACGGCCGCGAGCTGGCCGCGACCGCGATCGCGATCGCCGACGAGGCGGCGGCCGCCGCCGACCTCGCGCGCGCCAAGGACTCACGCGAGCCGGCCGTGCGCCTGCGCGGCCTCGAGCGTCACGTCATGGCCGAGGACGGCGCCGGCGCGGCGGTCCTCGTCAGGGCCCTCGAGGACGACCTCTTCCGCTGACCGAGCAGCACGCCGACCCCGGGGATCCGCCGCACGAGCTCGTACAGCGCCAGCGTGCCGACCACCGAGCCGGCGATCAGCAGCGGCAGTTGGACAGCGGCGGGGCCGTCCCACTCGAGGATGCCGCCAGGCCAGCACCACGACCACCGTCTGGTGCAGGACGTACACCGGCAGCACGGCGTCGTTCACCCAGCGCGGCACAGCGGGCACCCGCACCCGCCCGACGCTGCTCCGGATCGACGACCAGCCCGGCGCCCAGCAGCACGAAGCCGGCGAGCCCGCACCAGCCCGCCGGGCGGGCGACCCGCGCGACGGCCGCCCGTGCCCGCGGCTCCGCAGCGACGCGAAGAGGATGAACGGGACGAGGAACTCCCACTCCACGTCGCTCTTCACCGAGAAGTCGAGCGGGTCGAAGACGTGGACGGCGTGGAACAGGACGACGCCGACGACCAGCGCGGCGCGCAGGAAGTCGAGCTCCGCCACGCGGCGGTCAGCGGTCATGCCTGATGTGTGGCGGCGCGACGGTGCCGCCCGCGAGGGAGCGAGCCCTACACCGTCGTGTGGCTGTCCTCAGGCCGCGCGCTTGGCGGCCATCCGCGCGTCGAACCGGTCGCGCGCCTCTCCGACCCGCTTGCCGTGCGCCAGCGACCACGACCCGAGCGCCTTCAAGGGCGGCGCCATCGTCGCCCCCAGCGGCGTCAGCGCATACTCCACCCGCGGCGGCACCTCGGCGTGGACGCGCCGCGCCACCACGCCGTCGCGCTCCATGCTGCGCAGCGTCTGGGTGAGCACCTTCTCGGAGATCGGCTGCAGGTCCTCCAGCAGCTCGTGGTAGCGACGCGTGCCGTCGCCGAGCGCCAGCAGGATGTCGACCGACCACTTCGAGCTCAGCAGCGAGATCGAGTCGCGGATCAGTCGGGCGGAGCGGGTGCGCTCCGCGACCCGGCGCTCGTGGGCGCCGGGCATGGTGGTGATCTGGTGGGCTGCCATCAGCCTCCTCTCCTGGCGCTCATACCTGAGCGCCCCTCATCTGCATGGTGACCGCCCGAAGGGCGCGGGAGACGCGCAGACGCGCGGCGTTCTGGGTGCAGCCCAGGCGGCCGGCGACGGCGTCGTAGGGAAGCTCGTGCACGATCCGCAGCTCGAACGCCCGCCGCTGGTCGGCGGGCAGGGCGCGCAGCGCGTGCCGCACGAGCGGCGCCAGGGCGCCGGCCTCGTTGCGGTCGTCCACGCGCTCGTAGCCGTCGGCCGCGACCGACGCCTGCAGGCCGATGCGCTCGCGCGCGGCCGTCTCGACACGATTGTGCTTGTGGTACTGCCGCAGCAGGTTGCGGGCGATCCCGAACAGCCACGGCGCTCCAGAGCCGTCGGCGAGGTCGCGGAAGCGGCGCGCCGAGTGCCAGGCCTGCGCGAAGGTCTCCGCGGTCAGGTCCAGGCTGGCCTGCTCGGAGCCCGTGTGCCGCAGGAACCACGACCGGATCCAGACCGCATAGCGGTCGTAGAGCTCCCGGAAGGCATCCGGATCCTGCCTGGCGGCTTTCAGCAGCTCGGCGTCGGTTCTACTGGTCACAAGGTGCGTCGCCTCTCCAGACGGTTCGCTGGAACCATCATGCACCCCACGCCCGTCAGATGTCTTAAGGGACTGCGAAGACGGAGTTAGGCCAGCGCGTGCTCGTCGGCGACCTCGAGCCGGGGGCGCTCGTGATCGCCCGGCAGGGCGCGCTCGAGCCGCGCCAGGCAGCGCCGGCCGTCGAGCTCGAGCGTGCCGACCTGGTTGTCGAACCGCGGGTCGCCGTCCTGGAAGCGCCAGCGGACCGGCGGCGGCGGGACCTTCGCCGCGCGCGCCAGCGTGCGGCCGACCGCCTTCCCGGCGCGGCTGAAGCTGAAGCGCACGCCGCGGCGCTCCTTGTCGCTGAGCGGGTTGCGGAACGGCGAGCAGGTCGCCTGCCACACGCGCGAGCGCACCCCGCTGCCCGCCGGGAAGCCGACCTCGGCGAGGTAGGCGTGGTGCACGTCGCCGGAGACGACGACGATGCTGGCCGGGGCCTCGCCGCGCTCGCCGGCGCCGACCTCGCGCAGCAGCATGCAGACGGCGTAGAACGAGTCGCGGAACGCCGGCCAGTGCTCGAGGTCGGCGCCCTGGCGGATCATCTCGCCGACCCGGGCGGCCAGCCCGCCCCACACGCCGTCGCAGACGGCCTCGTTCCAGGCCTCCAGGTAGTGCAGGCCGGGAGCCATGATCAGCGGCAGCGAGGTACCGATGACGAGGTGGTCGTACCCGCCGGTGGCGTGATCGCGGATCCAGTCCCACTCCTCCGCGTCGACCATCGCGCGACCGCCGGGCTCGAGCACGCGGCCGGCGCGCGAGTCGATCATCACGATCCGCGTCGTCCCGACGTCCCGGCAGTAGCTCCAGCGCACGCCCGACACCTCGCGGTCCCACTTGAAGGCCGCCGCGCCGAGGATCTCGCCGCCGTCGCCCGCCGCCTTCACGCGCGCGTAGACCGGGTCCTCGTCCAGCGTGTCCGGGGTGATGTTGCCCCAGTGCTGGTAGATCGCGTACGCCATGAACGCGCCGACGACCCGGCGGTCCCACCACGACGTCGCGCGCATCTCCTCCACCCACTTCGCCGACGTGTTCCAGTCGTCGATGACGTCGTGGTCGTCGAAGATCATCGCCGAGGGCACGGTGGAGAGCAGCCAGCGGATCGGCGGGTCGCTCCAGGCCTCGTAGTAGAGGCGCGTGTACTCCTCGAAGTCGGCGATCGTCTCGCCGGGCGGCTCGCTCGTGTCGCGCCGCGCCTCGATGAAGGCCAGCGTGTCGGGCGACACCTCGTCGGCGTAGACCTGGTCGCCGAGCAGGAGCACGGTGTGCGGCCAGTCGTCCGGGTCCGAGCCCGTCATCCGGTAGGCGATCGCCCGCAGCGCATCGACCTCGCGGCCGCACTCGTGCTCGTCGGGCCGGAGCGTGTACGGCGGCTCGTGTGGATACGCGGTGCGGCACGACCCGAAGACGACCTGCACAGGGCCGCGCGCGGGGTGCGTTCGCAGCGTGCTCGGCGGGAACGCGCTGTCCGGCTCCGGCCACACGCGGTCGCCGTCGAGGAGCACCTCGTACGGCGTGGCGGCGTCCTCTGGCAGCCCCGTCACGCGCACGATCGCGTAGTGATGGCCCTCGACCTCGAAGGTACGCTCGCGCGCGACCGACCCGCCGGCCCGCACCTCGACCTCGCAGGCCGCGTCGGTCTCCACCCACACGGTCGCCTCGTCGGTGCTGGCCCAGCGGTTCATGGGCCCGAGGACGAGACCTGCGGTCATGCGGCCCGACGATACCGGTGCCGCCATGATGTCCGCCTGTGCGACGGCTCGTGCTCATCGTGCTGCTGGCGCTCGCGGGCTGCGGCGGCGGAGGGTCCGGCTCCGACCGGCCGAACGAGGAGGCCACGCTCCTGCTCGACTTCACGCCCAACGGCGTGCACGCCGGCATCTACCTCGCGCTCGCACGCCAGTACGACGACGCGGAGGGCGTGCAGCTGGAGGTCCGCGCGCCGAGTGCGTCGACCGACGCCCTGCGCCTCCTGCAGGGCGGCCGGGCTGACATGGCGATCCTCGACATCCACGACCTCGGGCTCGCTCGCCAGGAGGGCGCCGACCTCGTCGGCGTGATGGCGGTCGTCCAGCGGCCGCTCGCGTCCGTGCTCGCGCAGCCGGAGATCGAGCGCCCGCGCGACCTCGAGGGGCGCCGCGCCGGCGTCACCGGCCTGCCGTCCGACGTCGCCGTCCTGCGCTCGGTGGTCGCGGGCGACGGCGGCGACCCCGAGCGCGTGCGCACGACGACGATCGGCTTCGAGGCCGTCCGGGCCCTGCTCGCCGGCCGCGTCGCGGGGGCGACCGCCTTCTGGAACGTCGAGGGCGTCGCGCTGCAGGCCGAGCGGCCCGGCATGCAGGAGTTCCGCGTCGACGACTACGGCGCCCCGGCCTATCCGGAGCTCGTCCTCTGCGTCACGCGCCGCGCGCTGGAGGAGGACCGCGCGGTGATCGAGGCGACGATCCGCGCGCTTCAGCGCGGCTACACGCAGGCGCAGAACGACCCGGAGAGCGCGGTCACGGCGCTCACCGAGGCCGAGCCGGGGCTCGAGCGGGAGGCGGCGCAGGCCCAGCTCGAGGCCGTCGGCCCGGCCTTCACGGCCGGCGCGCGTGCCTACGGCGAGCTGCGCGAGGACGTGCTGGAGGCGTGGGCGAAGTGGGACCTCGAGTTCGGGATCCTCGACGAGCCGCCCGACGTGGCGCGCGCGTTCGACACGACGCTCGTCGGCCCGGTCTCGAACCCCTAGGGCAGCCGGGTCACTGTCCCGCTGCGGGCGTCGACCACCCAGGCGGCGCCGCCGCCGACGGCGATCGAGGCGGGGAAGCCGCCCACCCGCAGCGCGGTGCTCACGCGACCGGAGCGGGGATCGATCCGCAGCACCTCGCCGCGGTCGCTGTCGAGCACGAGCACGGCGTCGCGCGTGACGGCGAGCGCTCCCGGCGCGCGGCCGACCGCGATCGGCTCGCCCCGCGGCGCCCCGGTGGCGGCGTCGATGCGGGAGACCGTGCCGTCGCCGCGGTTGGCCACCCAGACCGAGTCGAAGCCGACGGCGACGTCCTGCGGGTCGCGGCCGACGGGGATCCGGCGGCCGACGACGAGGTCCTCGCGCGGGTCCACGCGCGCCACCGTCCCGTCGCCGGAGTTGACCACCCAGAGGTAGCCGGCCCCGACGACCAGCGCGGTCGGGAAGTTGCCGGTGCGGATCGGCGGCCCGAGCGGGCGGTTCGAGATCGGGTCGATCCGCATGACGGTGCCGCGCTGGCCGTTCGAGACCCAGGCGCCGTCCGGCCCCACGGCCACGTCGACGGCGTCGGCGCCGATCGGGATCCGGTGGCCGGCCGTGCCCGGTGCCAGCGGGTCGAGGCGGGTGACGCTGTCGTCGCCGGCGTTGGCGGTCCAGACCGAGCCCGCGCCCACCGCGACGCGCAGCGGCGCCGAGCCGGTCTGGTGGCGGATCGGCGGCTCGTCGGGGTTGGCGGCGTCGAGCGCCACGATGCGGTCGTCGCGCCCACTGGCGACCCAGACGGTGTCGCCGTCGACCGCCACGTCGGTCGGCAGCCGGGCCACGCGCAGCGCGCCGCCCTCGTCGCTCTCCGAGCCGTCGAGCGCCAGGACGACGAGCGCCGGCCCGACCAGCACGACGAGCAGGAGCACGATCACGGCCGCGTACACGGAGCGGCGCGGAGCGGCAGGCGACGTGGGGGCCGTCGTCGTCGTCACGAGTCGAGCCCCTGCGTGCCGCGCAGCCGGGTGGCGGGGACGGGGGCGTTGATGACGGCGTCGAGCTTGCGGTAGCCGGGATGCTCGCGCACCGCGTAATCGTGCAGCGCGGGGGCGCAGCGGTAATGCTCGCGCCAGCCGACGTAGATGCGCCGCTCGTCGACCTGCAACTCGGCGAGCCGCGCCTCGACGGTGCTCCACGGGATCGCCAGCGAGCCGCCCGCCGCAAGACCGACGAGCTTGCCGTCGGCGTCGAGGACCGGTCCGCCGGACGCCTCCGGCACCACGGTGGTGTCGAGCCTCATGGCCTGCTCGAGCGGCGGCACGGCGCGCGACCCCGTTCCGACGGCGCGGAGCGGGATCGAGGCCAGCGCGCCCTCGCGGCGGCCGACGACGGTCAGCAGCTCGCCGGTTCCGGTGCCGCCGGCCGGCAGCGGCGCCAGGCCCGGGATGCGCGGCTGGATCTCGATCACCGCCAGCCCGGCGCACGGCGCGCGAGCCACGAGCCTCCCGTGCAGGATCCCGAGGCCGGTCGTGAGCCGCAGAGACGTCGCGCCCCACACCGTGTGCGCCGTGGTGACCACGAGGCCGGCGCGGGCGTCGACGACCGTGCCCGAGCTCCGCACGCGCTCCTTGCCGATCCGCGCGTCGATCGCCACGACGCCGAGGCTGAGCGGGTCCGGCGCGGGCTCGGCCGCGCCGCTTCCCCGCACCGTCAGGAGCCCGAGAGCGGTCAAAGCCATGACCGCGGCGATCACGCCAGCCTGGCGCACAAGAGCGACGCTATCCCCGGTCCGGGGAACCGCGCAAGGCCGCTGCGAGCGATGTTCCAATCCCGACCGCCGACCAGTGGGCACCGTGTCGCGAAGCTGAGAGGGTATGCCCTTGACCGCCGTCGAGACCGTCGAACGCCCGCGCACCGGCAGGAGATTCCTGCTCGCGTTCGCCCTCTGCGCGGTCATCGGCGGGCTGGGCGGGCTGATGATGGCCGAGGTCCGGTCCGACCCCGAAGCCCGCCCGCGCTTCCTCCCGCCGCGCGAGCAGGCGTTCGACTTCCGGCTTCGCGACGAGGACGGCAAGTGGAGGACGCTCGCCGGCGCCCGCGGTGACGTCGTCGTGCTGACGTGGCTGTACTCGGGGTGCTGGGACCTGTGCCCGGCGCAGGCCGCCGACATCGTGCAGGCGGTCACGAAGGTCGGCGTCGAGGGCGTAACGGTCTACGGCGTGAGCGTCGACCCGGTCGGCGACACGCCGCGGCGGGTCAACGACTGGCTCGAGGTGCGGGGGCTGCAGGACGCTCCCGTGCACTTCCTGAGAGGTACGCGCCGCGAGCTCTCCCCCATCTGGCGGACCTACGGCATCGTCCCGGTCAACGCGACCGACGACCAGGCTGCGGAGGCGGCCGTGGCCACGGACCGCGTCCGCGCCAAGGCGGCCGCCGAGGGAGTCGATCTCGCGTCGCGGCCGTACGCGCACCCCGAGCGGCCGGCGCCGCCCGAGGCGTACGAGGCGTATCCCGACCGCGACCGCCTCGAGTACCGCGGCCGCACGCGCCATGCGCAGGGCGTGCTGTTCGAGCATTCGGCCTACGTGATGCTGATCGACAAGCGCGGCGTCCAGCGGCTCGGCATCCCCTTCGAGCGCCTCGATCCCGACCGGCTCGCGCAGGACCTCCAGGTGCTGCTCGACGAGCCGTCGTAGGTGCGCCTGTCGCTGCTCCTCGTCGTGCTCGTGATCGCGGCGGTCGCCGCGCTCGCGCTGGCCGACCGAAGCGGCGAGACGCAGGCGCCGCCGGCGGCGGCGCCGGTGGGCATCGAGGACCACCTGCGGGCGCTCCAGCGGATCGCGTCCGAGCACGGCGGCACGCGGGCGGCCGGCTCGCCCGGCGACGCGGCGACCGCCGACTACATCGAGCAGCGGCTGACCGCCGCCGGCTACCGCGTCAGCCGCGCGCGCTTCCGCGTGCCGTTCTTCCGCGAGTCGGCGCCGCCGCGCCTGGCTTCCGGCGGCCGCCGCGTCCGCCCGATCCGGACCCTGCAGTTCTCGCCCGGCGGCCGTGCCGCCGGTCGCGTGCGCGCCGCCGGCCTCGGCTGCTCGGCGGGCGACTTCGCGGGGCTGCGCGAGGGCGAGGTCGCGCTCGTGCGCCGCGGGGTCTGCTTCTTCCGCGACAAGGCGCTCGCCGCGGAGCGCGCCGGCGCCGCCGCCGTCCTCGTGGTCGACCAGTCGGAGCGGCCGGTGGCCGCCACGCTGCAGCGGCCCGGGATCCGGATCCCGGCGCTCGCGCTCGGCGCCGAGGCGGGCGAGGGACTCGAGGGCCGGCGCGTCCGCGTTCGCGTCCGCGCCGTCTCCGAGCGGCGCGAGACGTCGAACGTGATCGCCGAGAGCGGCCCGGCCGACGCCGAGCGGGTCGTCATGGCGGGCGGCCACCTGGACTCGGTGCCCGGCGGGCCGGGACTCAACGACAACGGCAGCGGCGTCGCCGCCCTGCTCCACGTCGCCGGGCGCCTCGCCGACCGCGACCTGCCGCTGCGGTTCGGCTTCTGGGGCGCCGAGGAGATCGGCCTCGTCGGCTCGCGCCGCTACGTGCAGGGCCTCCCCGCCGCCGAGCGCGACCGCATCGCCGCCTACCTGAACCTCGACATGGTCGGCACGCCGGACGGCCGGCTGGAGCTGTACGGCGGCGGCGCGGTCGAGCGCGCCCTGCGCCGCACCCTCCCGCGCGCCGGCGACGTCGAGCTCGAGGGCAGCTCCGACCACGCCTCGTTCGAGCGCGCCGGCATCCCCGCCGGCGGCATCTTCACCGGCCTCGACGACTGCTACCACCAGCGCTGCGACCGGCTCGGCAACGTCGACCGCGAGCTGGCGAGCCGGGCCGCCGGCGCGACCGAGGCGGCGCTGCTCGAGCTCGGGCTCAGTCGCTGACGGTCCAGGTGTCGCCCGCGTGCAGCAGCTCGCCGAGCGCGTCGGGACCGATCCTCTGGCGCGCCGCGGTCAGCTTGCGCGAGACCTCGCTGATGCCGACCGGGCGCTCGACGGCGCGGAAGACGCCGATCGGGGTCGGCTCGTTGGGGGACTCCGCCAGGCGGGCGAGCGCGAAGGCCTGCGTCGGGTCGTCGCGGTGCGCGTCGTGGACCACGAGGTCGTCGCGGCCTGAGCTCACGATCTCCAGGTTGCCGTCGGCCGCCCGCGCCACGCCGTGCTCGCCGTCGGGGCCGAAGCGGATCGGCTCCCCCTGCACGAGCGGGATGCGGTTGAAGGCGGCGCGGTCCTTGTCGGTGAGGGCGGCGAAGGCGCCGTCGTTGAACACCGGGCAGTTCTGGTAGATCTCGACGAACGCCGTGCCCTGGTGCTCGGCGGCGGCGCGCAGCACGTCGGTCATGTGGTGGCGGTCGCGATCGACCGTGCGGGCCGCGAAGGTGGCGCCGGCCCCGAGCGCCAGCGCGAGCGGGTTGAACGGCTCGTCCTGGGCGCCGAACGGGGTCGACTTCGTGACCTTGCCGAGCTCGGAGGTCGGCGACGCCTGCCCCTTCGTGAGGCCGTAGATCTGGTTGTTGAACATCAGGATCTTCAGCGGCACGTTGCGGCGCAGCGCGTGGATCAGGTGGTTGCCGCCGATCGACAGCGCGTCGCCGTCGCCGGTCACCACCCAGATCGAGAGGTCGTCGCGCGCGGCGGCCAGGCCCGTCGCCAGCGCCGGGGCGCGCCCGTGGATGCCGTGCATCCCGTACGTGTCCATGTAGTAGGCGAACCGGCCGGCGCAGCCGATGCCGGACACGAAGACGACCCGGTGCGGCGGGATCCCCAGCTCGGGCATCAGCTTCTGGACCGAGGCGAGCACGGCGTAGTCGCCGCAGCCCGGGCACCAGCGCGTCTCCTGGTCGGACGTGAAGTCCTTGGCGGTCAGCGCGTCGGTCACATGTGCTCCAGGAAGACGCTCTCGAGCTCGGCCGCGAACAGCGGCTTGCCCTCGAGCTTGGTGTGGCTGCGGATGTCGACGAGGTACTCGCCGCGCAGGAGCTGGGCGAGCTGGCCGGTGTTCATCTCCGGCACGAGCACGCGCTCGTAGCGGTGCAGGACCTCGCCGAGGTTGGTCGGGAGCGGGTGGACGTGCTGCAGGTGCGCGATCGCCACCGCGTGGCCGTTGGCGCGCACGCGCCGCGCGGCGGCGCGGATGGCGCCGCGGCTCGAGCCCCAGCCGAGGACGAGCAGCTCGGCGCCGGCGTCCGCGTCGACCTCCAATGACGGCAGGTCGGCGGCGATCCCGCGCACCTTGTCGGCCCGGATGCGGGTCATCAGCGCGTGGTTGGCGCCGTCGTAGGAGATCTCGCCGGTGACGTCCTGCTTCTCGAGGCCGCCGATCCGGTGCGCGAGACCGGGCGTGCCGGGGATCGCCCACGGCCGCGCGCCGTTCTCGTCGCGCGC
Organism: uncultured Solirubrobacteraceae bacterium; assembly: GCA_963844405.1. Taxonomy (GTDB): domain Bacteria; phylum Actinomycetota; class Thermoleophilia; order Solirubrobacterales; family Solirubrobacteraceae; genus DASSUW01. The sequence continues at coordinate 1,144,897 of CAWJNZ010000004.1, forward strand.
GTACGGCTGGAAGTCGTCGGTCGGCTCGGCGAGCGCGGGGTCGATCGGCGGCAGCGCGTCGCCGTCGGGGATCAGCCACGGCTCGCTCGAGTTGGCCAGGAACAGGTCGCTGAGCAGGATCACCGGCGTGCGGTAGCGGACGGCGATGCGGGCGGCCTCGTAGGCGGCCTCGAAGCACTGGCCGGGCGTCGAGGCGGCGACGACGGGCAGCGGCGACTCGCCGTGGCGGCCGTGGATCGCCATCAGCAGGTCGGACTGCTCGGTCTTGGTCGGCATGCCGGTCGAGGGCCCGGCGCGCTGCACGTCGATGACGACCATGGGCAGCTCGAGCGTCGCCGCGAGGCCGATCGTCTCGGCCTTGAGGTCCATGCCCGGACCGCTCGTGGCGGTCACGCCGAGCGAGCCGCCGAAGGCGGCGCCGAGCGCCATGCCGGCGGCGGCGATCTCGTCCTCGGCCTGGATCGTGCGCACGCCGAGGTCCTGGTGGCGGGCGAGCTCGTGCAGGAGCTCGGAGGCCGGGGTGATCGGGTAGCTGGCCAGCACGAGCGGCAGGCCCGAGCGGAGGCTGGCGGCGAGCAGGCCGAGCGCCGTCGCCGTCGTGCCGTTGACGTTGCGGTAGGTGCCGGGCGGGACGTCGGTCGCCGGGTCGACGCGGTACTGGACGTCGATCAACTCCGACGTCTCGCCGAAGTTCCAGCCCGCCCGGAACGCGGCCAGGTTGGCCTCCAGCGGCCCCGGCTTGTTGACGAACTTGCGGCGGACCCAGTCCTCGGTCGGCTCGGTCGGGCGGTCGTAGAGCCACGAGACGACGCCGAGCGCGAACAGGTTCTTGGCGCGCCCCGCGTCGCGCGTCGAGACGTCCTCGAGCGCCTCCGTGGCGGCCGTGGTCAGCGACGTCATGGGGATCCGGATCAGGTGGTAGCCGTCGAGCGAGCCGTCCTCGAGCGGGTTGGCCTCGTAGCCGGCCTTCTGGAGGTTGCGCTTGCTGAACGAGTCCTCATTGGCGATCACCGTCCCCCGCCTGGCGAGCGCGGGCAGCTCGCTGCGCAGCGCCGCCGGGTTCATCGCCACCAGCACGTCGGGCTCGTCGCCGGGCGTGAGGATGTCCTGCGACGCGAAGTGGATCTGGAAGGCCGAGACGCCGGCCAGCGTGCCGGCCGGAGCGCGGATCTCGGCCGGGAAGCTCGGGAGCGTCGCGAAGTCGTTGCCGTGCTCGGCCGTGGCGTCGGTGAAGCGGCTGCCCGCCAGCTGCATGCCGTCCCCCGAGTCGCCGGCGAAGCGGACGATCACCCGCTTGCGTGCCTTGGCTGGACTTCGGCTGATGGCCATTCCCCCTTTCGTAGTGTGACACGACGAAAGGACGGCAAAGCTACGGCGTCAGCTTGTCGACCAGCGCGGCGCCGTCTCGCGCCATCCGCGAGCGCGGCACGACGAGGTCGAAACCGGCCGCCTCGGCGCGCCGGCGGGTCTCGACGTCGACGTGCGAGTAGACGCCGAGCGTGCGCGTGTCGCCGAGCTCCAGCGACTCGACGAGCGCGACGCCGTCGAACGTGGTGGCCGCCAGGTCGACGATCAGGACGTCGACGCCTTCGGGATCCACCTCCGCGCTCCCGGTCAGGCGCGCCTCGTGGGCGGCGAGCATGCCGAGCACGTTCGAGCCGAGCAGCAGGTCGTCGAAGACGGCGAGGACGCGGGCCACTACTGGGCGTGGAGGCGCCGGAACTCGCGCCGGAACGACTCCGGGCGGCCCCAGTCCTGGATCGTCTCGACGCGGCCGGTGCGCACCTCGCGCAGCACCATCTCGCCGGCGATGCCCACCTCGTCGAGCAGCTTCAGCGCGGTGTGCACGGCCTCGGGCGCCGCGGCGTGGCCGAAGCGGTGGGCGACGAGCAGGCGGTAGTGCCAATCGTGCCTCGAGTACGGCTGCGCGTTGCAGGTCACGAGCAGGGTCGCCGCCTCGATGTAGCGATCCTCGTCGATGCGCAGGTCGAGCTCCATGTCCGTCCAGTCGGACGGAAGGGAGTCGACGATCTCCTCGAAGGTCGCGGCAAGCGGCATGATTGCGCCGGGAAGGCTACATGGCCGGCTTTCGCACCGACCCGGACGACCCGCTCGCGCCAGCCCGCGGCCAGAGCATCGACGGCCTGCTGCGGCTGCTCGAGCAGCTCGACGGCTCCGAGGAGGCCGAGGTCGTGCGCAGCGCGCTGGCGGCCGGGGTCGCGCGCGAGCGCGTGCTCGACGAGCTCCAGCGCGAGGTTGAACGCCGGCTCATGCGAGTTCGCGACGAGTAACCGTGGGGCCCCGCCCAACGGGCCATTCCGTTCCAGAGCGATGTCCCGTTGGGCACCCCCTATGCTCGATGGAGATGGCCGTCGTCGCCGACACCGGGTACCGCGCGCTGACCGAGGCCGCCGGGCTGGTCGATCGCTCCGAGCGCGGGAAGCTCGCGCTGACCGGCTCCGAGGCGAAGTCGTTCCTCCACGGCCAGGTCACCAACGACGTCGAGGGGCTCGACCCGGGCCGCGGCTGCTACGCCGCCTTCCTCACCCACAAGGGCAAGATGCTCGGCGACCTGCGGGTGCTCGACGTCGGCGACGAGCTGCTGCTCGACACCGAGCGCAGCACCCTGCAGGGGCTGTTCAACATGATCCGGCGCTACAAGCTCGGGATGGACGTCGAGCTGCACAAGCGCACGCTCGAGCTGGGGCTGCTCTCGCTGATCGGCCCGCAGGCCGAGCGGTTCGGGCTCGAGGAGGAGCACGCGAACCGCCGCGACGAGATCGCCGGGCAGCCGGTGGTGCTGGTGCGGACGGACGTCGGCACCGACGTCTTCGTCCCCGCCGCGGGCGTCGAGGCCGTGCGCGACGCGCTGGGCGTCCCGCTCGTCGGCGAGGATGTCGCCGAGATCGTCCGGGTGGAGCGCGGCCGGCCGCGCTACGGGGTGGAGCTCGACGAGAGCGTGATCCCCCAGGAGGCGGGGCTCAACGAGCGCGCGGTGTCGTTCAGCAAGGGCTGCTACGTCGGGCAGGAGACCGTGGCGCGGCTCCACTACCGCGGCAAGCCGAACCGGCACCTGCGCGGGCTGCGGCTCTCGGCTCCCGTGGAGCCGGGCGCGGCGCTGCGGCTCGGCGAGAAGGAGGTCGGGCGCGTCGGTAGCGTCGTCGTCTCCCCCCGCTTCGGCCCGATCGCGCTGGGCCTGGTGCGGCGCGAGGCGGCGCCCGGCGACACGCTGGCGGTCGGCGAGGGCGAGGCGACCGCCGAAGTGGTGGATGTCCCCTTCGAGGGGTAGCATCGCGCCATGGCCGCCAACGTCCTCGTGGTCGCCAATCTCACGGCGGGCTCGCAGCACCTGCTGGACGCGCTGAAGGCGCGCGCGGAGCGCTCGCCGATCCGCATCACGCTCGTGATGCCGGCCCAGGGGCCCGGGCTCGGGGGCCGCGAGGCGGTGCGCGAGCGGCTCGACCAGGCGCTCGAGGGCATGCGCGCGGCCGGGCTGGAGGCGGAGGGCGCGATCGGCGACGCCGACCCGATGGAGGCGGTCGCCGAGTGCTTCGATCCCGCGAGGCACGACGAGGCGATCGTCTGCACGCTGCCGGGCCGCAGCTCGAAGTGGCTGCAGTACGACTTCCCGCACCGGGTCGCCCGCTTCACCGGCGTCCCGGTCACCCACGTGGTGGCCGACGACCTGCGGCCGGCCCCGCCGACCACCCCGGCGCCCACGCACGAGCGCCAGCCGCTCGGGCCGCTGTCGGTGCTGTCGTGGGGCGGGCGCCGGTCCGAGGGCTCGTGAGGGCGGCGCTCACCACCAAGCTCGTCGGCCTGGCCGCCGAGCGGCTCGACGTCACGGACCCGCGGATCCGCGAGCACATCCAGCGGCTGCTGTCCGCCCAGCAGGAGGTCGAGCGCGCGCTCGCCATCCTGGCGCAGGACCTCGCCGCCGCCGGCGCCGCGCCCGAGGGCGTCGAGGCCGACCTCGAGGACCGCGTGGCGGAGCTGCGCGACCTCCAGGGCACCGTCCTCGTCGCCACCGCCGCGCAGCAGCCCGACGACGCGGCCTGACGGGCCGCTCAGGCGGCGCGCGCGACCGGGTCGTCAGGCGGCGGCCGACGACCGCGAGGCCACGGCCGGCTCGTCGCCGAGTCGTCCGACGAGGGCGGCGAGCGCCCGTTCGTCCGGCCCGGCGGGCAGCTCGAGGACGGGGACGTCCTCGTGGCCGGCCAGCCAGGAGCCGACGATCCGGGCCTCGTCGAGCTCGTCGGCGGGCAGCCAGGCGCCGCTCGGCGTCGTCGCCAACGCGGCGCTCGTGCGCGCGGCGAGCTCGTCCGGCGGCGGCAGCGGGCCCCAGTCGGCGATCCGGCCCGCGACGATCCAGAAGGCGTCGGCGCGGCCGGGCGCCGCCGGGTGCGGCGCGAGGACGAGCCGCGCTCCCGCGTGGGCGGCGCGGAGGACGCCGCCGAGCTTGCCGAGCAGCGACTCGAGCCGCCGGGCCCGCCGCCGCAGCCAGGCGGCGCGCTCGTAGCGCTGCGCCGCCGACGCCGCCCGCATCTGCGCTTCGACGTGCGCCAGCAGCGCCGCCCCGCCGTCGTGCTCGAACAGCCCGAGCGCCTGGTCGAGCCGCTCGCGGTAGAGGTTGGGGTCGAGGTCGCCGAGGCAGGGCGACAGGCAGCGCCCCATCTGCCCGTACGCCGACGGGTGCGGGCGGTGCGGCAGCGCGCGGCCGCAGTGGCGCAGCCCGAACAAGGAGTTGAGCTGCTCGACCAGCTCGGCGGCCGCCGCCCGCCCGCGCACGGGGCCGACGCAGATCGCGTGGCCGGCGGCCGGCTCGCGCGCCACTTCCAGGATCGGGAACGGGATGTCGAGCCGGCAGCGCAGGTACACGTAGCCGTCGACCTCCTTCTTGAGCTGCGTGTTGCCGGGCGGCTTGAGCGCCTTGATCAGGCGGTTCTCCAGCACGAGCGCGCCGAGCTCGGACTCGGTCGGCTGGTAGTCGACGTGCTCGGCCTGGCCGGTCCAGGTCGACGGCGTGGTGAAGTGCGCTCGCGCGCGCGTGCGCAGGCAGATCGACTTGCCGACGTACAGCGGCCGGCCGTCGGCGTCGCGGAAGATGTAGACGCCGGGGTCCTTGGGCAGGGCCGAGAGGTCGGGCCGGTCGCCGCGCCCGCGGGTGGTCCTGGCGGGCTTGGGGCGCGGTGCCTTGCGCGGCCGCAGCAGCGTGAGCGCCTCCCCCACCGTGCGCGCGTTCGCGCACAGGCGCGGCAGCAGCGCGCACAGCACGCGCGCGCAGGTCTCGGCGTCGGGCAGCGCGCGGTGCGTCTTCTCGACCTCGATGCCCAGCGCGTCGGCCAGCGAGGCGAGGCCGCGCCGCCGCTGGAGCGGCGCCAGCCGGCGCGCCAGCGCGACCGTGCACAGCACCGGAGGGTCCGGCCACTCCAGCTCGGCGCGCTCGAACGCCTGCTTGAGCACGCCGACGTCGAAGCGGGCGGAATGGGCGACGAGGATCCGGCCCTTCAGCTGCTCGGCCAGCGCCGGGAGGACCTGCTGGGGCGGCGGCGCGTCGTCGACCATCGCCTGCGTGATCCCGGTGAACCGCTGGATGCCGCGGCCGAGCGGCTCGGAGACGCCGACCAGCGAGCTCCAGCGGTCGTGCAGCTCGCCGCCGCCGACCAGCACGGCGCCGACCTCGGTCAGCTCGCAGCGCTCCTTCGGCTGCCCGTTGGTCTCGGTGTCGACGGCGAGGAACTCCGCACCGGCGAGCGGGCTGTCGAGGAGGTCGGCGTCGGGCATCGGGCCGCCTGTCATACGCCTCGAACCGGACGGATACGAATGCGGCTTACTTGATTGCGGCTTGCAGTACATTCGCCGCGTGCGACCCACGCTCGTCCTCGCTGCCGCCCTCCTGCTCGCGGGCTGCGGCAGCGACGAGGCCGCCGACTACCAGAACAAGCCGCGCCCGCCGGCGCCGATCAACGTCACGGCGGCGATCGACGCGGAGCGCGTGCGCGTCTCGCCCGTCCGCTTCGGCTCCGGCCCGGTCGTCTTCATCATCTCCAACCAGTCGGGCGCCGCCCAGACCATCACGTTCGAGACCGACGAGATCGGCGGTGGCAGCGGCGGCATCAAGCGCTCGACCTCGGAGATCGCGGCGCGGTCGACCGGCCAGCTCAAGGTCGACCCGCCCGAGGGCACCTACCGCCTCAGCGCCAGCACGACGAGCATCCGGCCGGCCGCGATCGAGGTCGGCGAGCGCCGCGAGTCGGCGCAGAACGAGCTACTCCAGCCGTAGCAGCCGCTTCCAGGTCGCGCCGCCGTCGGTCGAGCGGTGGACCTCGCCGCCGGGCACCGAGGCGTACAGCGCGCCGTCCTCGTCAGCGGCCAGCTCGTTGACCGGCAGGCCGACGGTGCCGCGGTCCTTCCAGCTCGAGCCGCCGTCGGCGCTGATCTTGATCAGCCCGCCGGGGTCGGCGCGGTAGACGGCGTCCGGCTTGGCCCAGGCGAGCTGGTCGGACGGGATCGGGTCGCGCGGCCGCCACGAGCGGCCGCCGTCGGCCGAGCTGAACGTCCCCTGGGCGGTGGCGACGAGCATGCGCTCGGGATCCTCCGGGTCGAAGGCGACGTCGACCGGCAGGTCGGGCGCCGCGCGCGCCTCGAAGCTGCGGCCGCCGTCGCTGCTGACCTCGACCTCGGACGCCTCGACGCGGACGGCCACCACCCGGTCGCCGCGGGCCTGGAGGAGATGGAAGTCGGCGTCGCCCAGCGCCGAGATCGGCTCCCAGGTGTCGCCCGCGTCGGCGGAGCGCATCAGGCCGAGGTTCTCGGGCAGCGGCGTCCCGCTCTTGTCGGGGTGGCCGGAGCCGACCAGGTCGCCGGGGGCGGCGAAGCGGATCACGAGGTTGCTGGAGACGGGGCCGCTCCCGTCCGGCGTGGTGAGCTCGCCGATCACGCGCTCGGCCTTCTTGGCGTCCTTCTCGGCGCGGAAGAGGCCGAGGCCCGTGCCGATGAGCAGCGTCCCGTCCTTGGGGTCGACGGCGAGCGAGCCGATGAACGCGTTGGCGGCGCCGCCCGGCTCGCTCGGCTCGGACTCGATCGTCGGGTTGGGCGTCGGCGTGCTCTCGGCCGTCGTGTCGGTGGGCTCGTCTCTACCGCAGCCGGCCACCGCGAGGACGAGGACGATGGCCAGGCGGGCGCGCACGGCGCGGAAGGATAGGCCGCGCTACGGGGCGTCGAGCTCGCGCGGCGTCAGGGCGACCGTGCGCGGCTCACCCTCGCGGACGACCTCGAGCGCGCAGCTGACGCCGATCCGCTCCTCGGTCATCAGCCGCTGGAGGTCGTCGACGCCGTTGACGGGCTGGCCGTCGACGCCGACGATCAGGTCCTCGGCGCGCAGGCCGGCGCGGGCGGCGGGCGAGCCCTCGATCACCTCGACGACCTCGATCGCGCGGTCGCGGCCGAGCTGTGCGGCCACGCGCGGCGGCAGCGGCCGCCCGCCGCCGGCGATGCCGATCCAGGCGCGGCGGACGCGGCCGTCGCGCATCAGGCCCGAGATGATCCGGCGGGTGGCGGCGTTGATCGGCACGGCCAGGCCGAGGCCGACGCCGGCCACCGCGGTGTTGATCCCGACGACGCGGCCGTGGCCGTCGACCAGCGCGCCGCCGGAGTTGCCGGGGTTGAGGGCGGCGTCGGTCTGGATGACGTCGTCGATCACGCGCGTGGCGCCGCCGGCGCGGGCCGGGAGCGAGCGGCCGAGCGCGGACACGACGCCGGCGGTCACCGAGCCGGCGTAGCCGTGCGGGTTGCCGATCGCCACCACGAGCTGGCCGACCTTCAGCGACGTCGCGTCGCCCAGGTCGGCCGGCGCCAGGCGCGCCGATTCCGCGCGCAGGACGGCGAGGTCCGACAGCGCGTCGGCGCCGACGATCCGCGCCTCGAGGTCGCTGCCGTCCACGAACGAAGCCCGCACCCGCGAGCCGGTCCCCGCGACCACGTGCGCGCTGGTGAGCATGAACCCGTCGGGCGTGATCACATGCCGGAGCCGCCGCCGGTCGACCACCGCCGGCGGTTGGACACACGCAGGTTCGCCACCGACGGGCCGAGCGTCGCGGCCACCCGCGTAACCACCTGCGAATACGCGTCCAGCGCCTCGTCCACCAGAGTCACTTGCAGAATGCTAGCGACTCCCCCGGGGGGACAGGCACTCAACATTGAGGGACAGGCACTTAACGTTGAGGGACAGGCACTCAACATTGAGGGACAGGCTCTTTAGGCGCGTAGGAAATGCCCGAACTGTGATCGGGTTTAGTACATTTCACGGATGGCCGTAGCTGCGACGCGCATGACGCCGAATCTGGAGGGCCTGGACGCGAGCGGGGTGCTCGGGTACATGGTCGACCGCTTCCACCCCCGGCTCGCCGTCGCCTGTTCCTTCCAGAAGGAAGCCTCGGTCGTCCTGGACCTGATCCTGAAGGTCGCTCCCGACGCCCGCATCTTCACGCTCGACACGCACGTCCTCTTCCCCGAGACGTACGAGACGTGGAAGCGGGTGGAGGAGCGCTACGGCATCGCCGTCGAGGTCCACCAGGGCCCCAGCCTCGGCCGCCAGGCCGCCACCCACGGCGACCGCCTGTGGGAGCGCGACCCCGACGAGTGCTGCCGCCTGCGCAAGGTCGACCCGCTGACCCAGGCGCTCGCCGACGTGGACGCCTGGGTCTCGGGCGTGCGCCGCGAACAGTCGCCCGTCAGGGCCCGCACGCCGAAGCTCGCCTGGGACGCCAAGCACGAGCGCTGGAAGGCCAACCCGCTCGCCGACTGGACCGAGCAGGACGTCTGGCGCTACATCGTCGAGCACGACCTCCCGTACAACCAACTGCACGACCGCGGCTACGCCTCGATCGGCTGCACGCACTGCACGAAGCCGGGCGAGGGCCGCGAGGGCCGCTGGGCCAGCAGCGCGAAGACGGAGTGCGGCCTGCACGCGTAGCCTCAGGCGCGTGCTGGTCCTGACCCGGGTCGACAGCGAGCGGATCGCCGAGCACCGGCGGCGCGACGAGTTCTTCTGGCTAGACCTCGAGTCGCCGTCGGCCGAGGAGCTCGACGTGCTGCAGACGGCGCTCGGGCTCCACCCGATGGCGCTCGAGGACACGCGCGAGTTCGGCCAGCGGCCGAAGGTGGACACCTACGCGGACTTCGTGCTCGTCGTCTTCTACACGGCGCGGATCCGCGACGAGCCGGACCGCGTCATCGACCCCGTCGAGGTCCACGTCTACGTCTCCGGCCAGTGGATCGTCACCGTCCGCCGCGCCCCGCTGCCCCAGATCGAGACGCTGCACGACCGCCTCGAGCCGGCGGAGACCCACGACGAGGACTACCTCGTCTACCGGATCTTCGACGACCTCACCGACGCCTTCTTCCCCGCCATCGACCACCTCGAGGTGCGCATCGACGCGATCGAGGGCGAGCTGCTCGAGCGGCCGCGCCGCGAGCACCTGCGCCGGATCTACCGGCTCAAGCAGGAGGTCCACGAGCTCCAGCGGCTGATCGCCGGCCAGCGCGACCAGTTCCAGGTCGCGTCGGGCGCCATCCTCGACCTCGCGAGCCTGAGCCGCTCCACGCGCGAGTACCTGCGCGACGTCGGCGACCACCTGGACCAGATCGCGGGCGAGCTGAGCCGCCAGAACGAGGACCTGACGGCGCTCACCTCGACCTACTTCAACGCCAGCGCCGAGCGCGTCAACCGCACGGCGACGCGGCTCAGCGTGGTGGCCACCTTCTTCGTCGTCTGGACGCTGATCACCGGCTTCTTCGGCCAGAACTTCCGCTGGCTGGTCGACAACGTCGAGTCGCGGACCGACTTCCTCGTCTTCGGCGTCGGCGGCCTCGTGCTCCCCACTTTGGCGCTCGCCGCGGTGCTCTGGGTCAAGCGGCACGACTGGTTCTGAAGTTCCGTAGGGTCACGACCATGTCAGTCGACACCGCCGACGTCGCCCGCGTCTCGACCGAGCCGGGCGAGCTTCCCGACACGATGGCCGCCTGGGTGATCCGCGCGGAGCGGTTCGGCCCGCCGCTCAAGGCCTTCCAGCTCGAGGAGATGGAGGTACCGGAGCCGGGCGCGATGGAAGTCGTCGTCCGCGTGATGGCTGCCGGCGTGAACTACAACAACGTCTGGGCCGCCGAGGGCAAGCCGATCTCGGTCTTCCGCTACCACGACGAGGACCACCACATCGGCGGCTCGGACGCGTCGGGCATCGTCTGGAAGGTCGGCCCCGGCGTCACGCGCTGGAAGCCGGGCGACGAGGTCGTCGTCCACTGCAACCAGGCGTCCTACGAGGATCCCGAGGTGCACGGGCTCGACCCGATGGCGGCGCCCTCGCAGAAGATCTGGGGCTACGAGACCACGTGGGGCTCGTTCGCCCAGTTCTGCAAGGTCCAGGCCCAGCAGCTCCTCCCCAAGCCGCCGGCCCTGACCTGGGAGGAGGCCGCCTCCTACGGGCTCACCTACTTCACCGCCTACCGCATGCTCGTCAAGCAGGTCGAGCTCCAGGCCGGCCACCGCGTGCTCGTCTGGGGCGCGGCCGGCGGGCTCGGCGTGTTCGCGCTCCAGCTCTGCCGCCTGGCGGGCGCCGAGGCGGTCGGCGTCGTCTCCTCCGAGGCCAAGGGCGAGCTCTGCCACGCGCTCGGCGCCTGCGACTTCATCGACCGCAACGAGTTCACGGGCATGATGCGGCGCGGCGGCGAGACGCCCGAGGAGGAGAAGGCGCGCTACAAGGAGTCGCGCCGCTTCTGCAAGGTCGTCGAGGAGAAGCTGGGCGGTGCCCCCGACATCGTGTTCGAGCACGTCGGCAAGGCGACCTTCCCCACCTCGGTGCTCGTCGTCAAGCCGTTCGGAAGCGTCGTCATCTGCGCCGGGACCACCGGCTACGACCTCGACTTCGACGTCCGCTACCTGTGGATGAAGCAGAAGAAGATCGTGGGATCGCACTTCGCGAACGCGTACGAGTGCCACAAGGCGAACGAGCTGATCGAGTCAGGTGCCATCCGTCCCGTACTCTGGAGGACGCTGGGCTTCGACCAGGTGGCCGAGGCGCACCAGCTGATGAAGGACAACCAGCACCTCGGAAAGATCGCGATCCTCGTGGGCGCGGAGTCCGAGGGGCTCGGAAAGACCGCGGACGGCCCGGGCGCGATCCGGGCGGAGGTAGGAGCCTGACATGGCCGGCGTCGTGAACATCCCCTGGTACGCGACCCTCTTCCGAGGCGACCAGTTCGAGCTCGCCCTGCGGGAGATCGCGCCGATCTGCCTCCGCTACGGGGCGAGCGATTACGAGGTCATGCGCTCGAACGACGACCGCTACCGCTTCTTCCAGTTCTCGCACTGGGAACTCAAGGGCGACTTCGAGGCCTACTGGTACGGCCCCGAGTTCACCGAGTGGCGCGCCGACTACACGAGCTGGTTCCAGGTGCCGGTCGTGTACTCGTGGTTCGACCGCGTGATCGCGGGCGAGCTGGCGCGCAACGAAGTGCCCGGCTAGACGACCGGCTGCTGGAAGCGGACCGTCACCCGCTCGAAGCCGAGCCCGCGGGCGAGGCGCTCGAGCATCGTCCGCGTGTTCCGCTCGGCCGTCGGCAGGAGCTCGCGGTCGGCCGCGGCCGCCGCGTCGAGCTTGCGCTGAGCGACGAGGAGCATCTGGCGCTCGTCGTCGACGCCGCCGTCGCCGAGCAGCTCGCCGGCGCGGTCGAGGACGCCGCGCTCGTGGTCGAGGACGCGCGTCCGCGCGAGGTCGAGCCGCGCCGGCGCCCGCTCCGGGGCCGGCAGCGTGATGACGACGGCCTTGCGGTCGGCCGAGACGTCCAGCGCGCGCGGGCCGAGGCGCCGGAAGTCGACGCGCGCGTCGACCTCGCCGGCCGCCACGAGGACGATCCGCTCGCCCTTCACGAACGACGGGACGAGCTTGGTGTCGCGCTCGATGTCGACGACCTGCTCGAGGTTCGCCCGCGCCGCGCGGTACTCGTTCAGCTTCTGCAGCGACTGCAGGAGCGCGGGGTTGGACCGGTCCTTGGTCTCGCTCCCGAACAGGTTCAGGTACGGGATCGCGACGACGGCGAGGACGGCCACGACGGCGGTGCCGAAACCGGCGGCGAAGAAGCGACGCATCACGCGGGCGAAGGTAGCGCGCGCGGAGCCGAGTGTTTCAGCGCGCGCGACGGGCCGGCCGCCTCGACCGCGCGGCGCAGCGCCTCGTGCGCCGCGAGCTCGGCCTGGAGCGGGGCGAGGACGAGCTCGTCGGCCACGGTGGCGACCCGCTTGCGCATCGCCGAGCCCGCCCGGCCCGCGCGACGGCGGGCGCCGAAGCGGTTCGCCAGCCGCGCCAGGGCCGCCAGCAGGATGCCGGCGAGCAGGCCGCCGAGGAGCAGCGCCGTGGGCAGCGCGATGCCCTCGATCTCCGGCGTCGGGACGACGTCGCCGAGCTGGAGGTAGCCGAGCCCGGCCAGCACGGCGAGCCAGACGGCGCCGGCGGCGGTGACGAGGGCGAGCGCCCGCTGCAGCCAGCGCGCCGCGGCCCACCAGCGCGGCGGGCGCATGCGCAGGTCGGCGCCCGCGACGGCCCGGTCGAGCCGATCCGCCAGCTCCTCCTCGTTGGCCGTCGCGGCGCGGCGGGCGAGCCCCGGCCACGGCTCCGGCAGCTCGGCGGCCGCCTCGCCGGCGAGCGACCGGATCGCCGAGTCGACCTGCGCGCGCTGCACCGGAGTCGCGCGCGGGAGCGACGTCCGGACCTCCTCCTGGGGCGCCGGCCCGAGGCCGAGCCGCCGCAGCGGGTCGGCCCGCAGGCGCCGCAGCCACGAGATCCACGGCAGCCCGGCGGCGAGCGCGCCGCGGTGGCGGTGCGCGGCCCCGACGGCGCCGACGACGGCCGGCACACCCGCCGCGACCGCCAGCGACGCGACGAGGCGGTCGCGGGCCCGCTTGTCGAGCTGAGCCTTGACGCCCGGCCTCGTGGCCGGCTGGAGGGCGCCGGCGGCGGTCCCGACGTCCGCCGCCAGGCGCGCGAGGGCGGCCTTCCGGCTGCGGACCCGCTCCTCGATCGCATCGCGCAACGCCGGGAGGCCCTCGCCGGTGCGCGCCGAGACGGCCAGGACGGGGACCTCCTCCGGCACGAGCCGCGCCAGATCGTCACGCGCCGCCGCCGCCCGGTCGCCGAGGAGGTCGACCTGGTTGAGGACCACGAGCATCGCGTCGGCGTGGCCGGCCAGCGGGCGCAGGTAGCGGTCGTGCAGCGAGGCGTCGGCGTACTTCTGGGGGTCCGCGACCCAGACCAGGAGGTCGACGAGGCGGACGAGGCGGTCGACCTCCAGCCGGTGGGAGACCTCGACCGAGTCGAAGTCGGGGAGGTCGAGCAGGAGGAGCCCCTCCGGGGCGTCCGCGCCGAGCGCGTGGCGCGTGCGGACGTCGAGCCAGTCGAGCAGCTCGTGGCCCACGTCCTCCCCCACCGCCGCCGTCGTCGCCGACGTCGTCGGGCGCCGGACGCCGGTGCGCGCGAGCTCGCTGCCGGCCAGCGCGTTGAAGAGCGTGGACTTGCCCGCGCCGGTCGGGCCCGCCAGCGCCACGACCGTCGCTCCCAGGCCGTGGCCGAGGCGCTCGCCGGCGCGCCGCACCACGGCCCCGGCCTCGTCGACGGCGTCGTCGTCGAGCCGACCGCGGGCCAGCTCGACCGCCTCGGCGAGCGCGCCGAGGCGCCGGTCCAGGTCGTCGGTCACCGCGTCTGCTCGATCGTTCGCATCACGTCGTGGAGTCCGGCCGCGGCGTCGGGCGGGGGCGTGACGGGCTCCAGCCGCGCGTGGAAGCGGGCCGACTCGTCGGCGAGCAGCGACCGCGTGCGCGCGAGCAGCATCTCGCGCGCCTGCGCCGCCAGCGTGCGCACGGCCTGGTCGCCGAGCAGCGCCTCGAGGACGCGCTGCCCGGCGGCCGACGTGCCGCCGGCCACCACGACCTCGGCGCCGGTGAGCCCGCCGGTCGAGGCGAAGACCGCGAGCATGACGGCGAGGCCGGCGCCGTTCACGCCGAGCGAGGCGAGCCGCGCCGTGGTGCGCTTGCCGGCCGCCTCGCGGCTCACCAGGTCGAAGACCTCGCCCTGCCACGCCCTGACCTCCTCGCGCGTGCGGTCGAGCAGCCCGGGCGACGCCGCGTCCAGCCGGACCGTCCCCTCCAGCAGCGCGCGGCCGGCGGGACTGCCGCGCCAGGCGTCCGCCGTCCGCTCGGCGGCCCGGTCGGCGGCGGCGTGGACGACCGCGTCGACGCTCGACCGCACGGCCTCGCGCAGCCCCGTCTCCGGGGGCGGGTTGCCCGTCACCAGCGAGCGGATGCGGTCGCGGACCCGGCTCAGGCCCGCTTCCAGGCCGCGCATCAGGTCGCCGGTCCCCACCACGTCGTGCCAGCGCGCCAGCACCTCGCCGCGCAGCAGCGCGCCGCTGCGCACCGCCTCGTCGACCTCCTCGACCGCGCGCTCGTACGCGTGCTCGACGTCGTCGCGGAGGCCGTCGGCGGCCGCCGACTGGTCGGCGAGCACGCGCTCGACGACCGCGACGCGCGGCGGCAGGCTGTCGAGCGCCCCGGTCAGGGTGCGGCGCACGACGCCGGCGCGGCCCTCCGCGTCGCTTGCCAGTACGTCGAGCCAGGAGCGGACCGGAGCCAGCGCGGTCGCCGGCAGCCGACCGTCCGTGAGCTCGGTCTCGGGCACCACGAGCAGCTCGGTGCCGGCCAGCCCGTGCTCGGAGACCATCGCCTCGAGGTGGGCGAGCACCTCGCCCTCGGCTCCCGGCGGCACCCGGTCGAGGACGAGCGACACCGCCGTTCCGCGGTCGCGCGCCGCCTGCAGCAGCTCCCACGGCACCGCGTCGGCGTAGCGGGCGGCGGTGGTGACGAACAGCCAGGCATCGGCGGCGGCCAGGAGCTGGCGCGACAGCGCGCGGTTGGCGTCGACCACCGAGTCGATGTCCGGCGAGTCGAGCAGCGCGACGCCGGCCGGCAGGGCGTCGGTCGGCGCCAGCTGGAGATCGCCCGGCGCCTCCCGGCCGCGGCTCAGCCCGGGCAGCACGCGGTCGTCCTCGAACCAGCGGAGGTCGTCGGGATGGCAGACGAGCACGGGAGCCCTGGTCGTCGGCCGCAGGACGCCGGACGGGCTCACGGTGGTGCCGACGAGGCTGTTGACGAGCGTCGACTTCCCGGCTCCCGTCGAGCCGCCGACGACGAGCAGGAGCGGCGCGTCCATGCTGCGCAGCCGCGGGAGCAGGTAGTCGTCGATCTGGCCGGCCACCTCGTCGCGGACCGCCCGGGCCTCATCCACGCCGGGCACCTCGAGCCGGAGGTCGAGGGCGCGCAGGTGCTCCCGCAGGGCGACGAGGCCCTCGGGCAGGGCGACCGGCGACTGCACGCTCATGCCACCCACGCTTCCCGGACGGGAGGCGGGCTAGCCCTGCTCGAGCGGCGCCATCGTCAGGCCCGCGCCGTCGAGCTGCTCCCAGTACAGCTCGGCGGTCTCCTTCATGCCGGCCCAGACGATCGCGCGGCCGGTGTTGTGGATCGTGTCGGCGATCGCGTAGCCGCCGGCCACCGTGACGCCCGGGATCGTGCGCGCCAGCGTGTGCGCGACGTGGTCGAACGTGTTGTGGTCGTCGTTGAGGACGATCACGCGCCAGTTGTCGTCCAGCCCGGAGCCGGGGTCCCGAACGCGTGGAACTTCGACGACCTCAGTCATGCTAAGGCGCTCACACGAGCTTGCGAGTTGAGTAAGTCGCACACGCCATCTGGTTTACCCGCGCTTGCTGTGCCAGCGATCAAGACCGAGGAAGAGATGGTCGAGCGGGGCCGCCTGCTCGACCGCGGCGACCTCCTCGGACGCACGGTCGGCCACCCGCTCGTGCAGGGCGGCCATGAAGCCGTCCATGTCGTGCTCCGCGGCCAGCTCCGCCTGCCAATGCAGCGCGTCGCGCACGGCGGCGAGCTGGGCCGGCGGGTCGTCGGCGGTGCCGAAGTGCGTGAGGGCGAGCGTCCGCGGCTCCCAGGCGGCGATGGCGTCGAGCGAGCGCTCCCAGGCCTCGACGTCGATGTCGGGCGGCGGCGTGGGCGCCAGCGTGAGGTCGTAGGGCGGGATCCTGACGCCCGCCATGTCGCCGACGAAGGCGACGCCGTCCCGGAAGTAGGAGACGTGGTGGGATGCGTGGCCGGGGGTGTACGTCACCTCGAACCCGAGCACCGTCTCGCCGCCGCTCAGCACGCGCAGGTTGTCCTCCGGCACCGGGACGACCTCGCCCCAGGTCTCGCGCAGCCCCTCCTCCCCGCCGTACAGGCGCGCGGCCGAGGAGACGAGCCGCTCCGGGTTGGCCATGTGCGGCGCGCCGCGCTCGTGCACGTAGACCTCGAGGTCGGGCCAGCGGCGCACCAGCGCGCCGGACGCGCCCGCGTGGTCGAAGTGGATGTGGGTCAGGAGCAGCGCCTTCGGCCGCTCGCCGCCGAGCGCCTCGAGCAGCGTGTCCTCGCACGACTGCGGGCCCGGATCGACCAGCACCCCGTCAACCTCGAAGCACGCGATGACCTTCTCCCGGCCGCGGTGGCGGACGTCGATCTGCCGCATCGCCCGCGCACCCTACGGCAGAATCGGTTGCGATGAACCACCGCCTGCCCGAGCCCGACAAGCCCTGGATGATGCGGACCTACGCCGGCCATTCGACGGCGCAGCGGTCCAACGAGCTGTACCGGCGCAACCTGGCCAAGGGCCAGACGGGGCTGTCGGTGGCCTTCGACCTGCCGACCCAGACCGGCTATGACGCCGACCACGAGCTGGCGCGCGGCGAGGTCGGCAAGGTGGGCGTCCCGGTCGCCCACAAGGGCGACATGCACGCGCTGATGGACGGCATACCGCTCGATCGCATGAACACGTCGATGACGATCAACGCGACCGCCGCCTGGCTGCTGGCGCTCTACATGGTCGTCGCCGAGGAGAACGGGATCTCGCCGGAGGCGCTGAGCGGGACGACGCAGAACGACATCATCAAGGAGTACCTGTCGCGCGGGACCTACGCCTTCCCGCCCGGCCCGTCGATGCGGCTGATCGCCGACACCGTCGCCTACACGGTCGAGCACGTCCCGCGCTGGAACCCGGTCAACATCTGCTCCTACCACCTGCAGGAGGCGGGCGCGACGCCGGTGCAGGAGATCGCCTTCTCGATGTCCACGGCCATCGCGGTGCTCGACGCCGTGCGCGAGCGGGTGCCGGAGGAGCAGATGGGGGCGGTCTTCGGCCGCATCTCCTTCTTCGTCAACGCCGGCGTGCGGTTCGTCGAGGAGCACGCCAAGCTGCGCGCGATGGGCGAGCTGTGGGACGAGCTCGGCGACCGCTACGGGGTCGAGGACGAGCGCCACCGCCGCTTCCGCTACGGCGTCCAGGTCAACTCGCTCGGGCTGACCGAGGCGCAGCCGGAGAACAACGTCCCGCGGATCGTGCTCGAGGCGCTGGCGGTGACGCTCGGCCGCAATGCCCGCGCGCGGGCGATCCAGCTCCCGGCCTGGAACGAGGCGCTCGGCCTTCCCCGGCCCTGGGACCAGCAGTGGTCGCTGCGCATCCAACAGGTGCTGGCCTACGAGACCGACCTGCTCGAGTACCCCGACATCTTCGAGGGCTCGAAGGTCATGGACGGGCTCGTGGCCGAGCTGCTCTCCGGGGCACGGGAGGAGATGGCGCGCGTGCACGAGCAGGGCGGCGCCGTCGAGGCCGTGCCGTACATGAAGGCGGCGCTCGTGGAGTCGCACCGCGAGCGGATCCGCCGCATCGAGTCCGGCGAGCAGGTGATGGTCGGCGTCAACCGCTTCCACGAGACCGAGCCGTCGCCGCTGACCGCCGACGGAGGGATCCTCGTGGTGGACCCGGAGGTGGAGAACGAAGCTCGCGAGGCGCTCGACGCGTGGCGCGCCGGGCGCGGCGACGTGTCGGAGGCGCTCGCCGAGCTGCGGCGCGTGGCGGCGAGCGACGAGAACATCATGCCCGCCACGCTGGCCGCCGCGCGCGCGGGCGTGACCACCGGCGAGTGGGCGGGCGCGCTGCGCGAGGCGTTCGGCTCCTACCGGGCGCCGACCGGGGTCGGCGAGGCGGCGGCGCCGGCCGCCGGCGAGGAGCTCGCCGAGCTGCGCGACGAGGTCGCCCGCGTCGGCGAGGCGCTCGGCCGGCGGGTGAAGATCCTCGTCGGCAAGCCGGGGCTGGACGGGCACTCCAACGGCGCCGAGCAGATCGCCGTGCGGGCGCGCGACGCCGGCATGGACGTCGTGTACGAGGGCATCCGCCTGACGCCCGCGCAGATCGCCCGCTCGGCGGTCGACGAGGGCGTCCACGTGATCGGACTGTCGATCCTCTCCGGCTCGCACCTGGAGCTGATCCCCGAGGTGATCGCCGCGCTCGGCGACGCGGACATCCCGGTGGTGGCCGGCGGGATCATCCCGGAGGCCGACGTCGCGAGGCTGAAGGCGGCCGGCGTGGCCGCGGTCTACACCCCGAAGGACTTCGAGATCACGCGTATCCTGCGCGACATCGTGGGGATCGTCTCGCAAGATTTCGATTCCCGCCCGCCCCGCGCAGCGGCGTGACCGGCGCCGAGCTCGGCGCGCGGTTGCGCGAGGGCGACCTCGGCGCGGCCCCGGCGGCGCTGAACCTGCTCGAGAACCGGCTGCGGCGCGACGAGATCGCCGCGCTGCTGGCCGAGGTGGCGGGGGGCGAGCCGCGCTCCCACATCGTGGGCGTGACCGGGCCGCCGGGCGCGGGCAAGTCGACGCTGCTGTCGGCGCTGGCGCGCGCCTGGCGAGCGGACGGGCGCACGGTGGCGGTGCTGGCGGTGGACCCGACGTCGAAGCGCTCGGGCGGCGCGCTGCTCGGCGACCGCCTGCGGATCGAGGCCGACCCGGCCGACCGCGGGCTCTTCATCCGCTCGACGGCCGCGGGCGAGCGGCTCGGCGGCCTCGCCCCGGCCACGCGCGCCGCCGCCCAGGCGCTGGCCGCCGCCTTCGACGTCGTCGTCATCGAGACCGTCGGCGTCGGCCAGTCCGAGACCGAGGTCGCCGAGGCGGCCGACACGGTGGCGGTCGTCGTCCAGCCGGGGGCGGGCGACGTGCTGCAGTTCCTGAAGGCCGGGATCATGGAGGTGCCCGACGTGCTGGTGGTGACCAAGGCCGACCTCGGCCCGGTGGCCCAGCGCGCGCGGCGCGACCTGCACGCCGCCCTGCGCTCGCTCGGCGAGGGCGGCGTGCCCGTGGTCGCGGTCTCCTCCGTGCCGCCCGTGGCCGGCGTCGACGAGCTGGTCGCGGCGCTCGACGCCCACCGCTCCGGCCTCGACCTGCCCGCCACCCGCACGCGCGCCCGCCGGCTGGGCGCGCTGGCCGACTTCACCGCCGAGAACGGCGAGCGCGGCCTGCGGGCGCTCGGCGGCCGCCGCGAGGCGACCGCCTGGCTCGCCGAGCAGGATCCCGGCCTCGACGAGGCCGCGCTCCTGCGGGCGCTCGAGGTACGCGCCACCGCTACCGCTTGAGCTTCACCGTCCGCGAGACGGTCTCCGTGGCGCCGCCGGCCTTCACCGCCAGGCGGACGGTCAGCGTCGCCTTGCGCAGGCGCTTGACGCGGCGCTTGCCCTTGCCGTCGAGCTTGAGCTTGACCGGGACCGTGCCGCTGCCGTTCGCCCGGCCGCCGCCGACCTTCTTGCCGCCGAGGAGGAGCGAGCCGGAGACGTCGCACGCGGCCGGGCACGCGACCGCCACCTTCATCCCCTGCTTCGCGAGCGTCCGCAGCGACGTGCGCGTGACCTTGACGGTGACGCCGCCGGGCGCGGGCGCCGGCGCCGGCGCGTTCGCGGCGTCGACGGTCTCGCAGTTCGCCACCACGTCGATCGTGTCGACCACCGCGGTGTCGGTCCCGATCCCGCAGTCGATGTTGTCCTGCTCGCCATCGCGGGCCTGGATCGTGTCGTTGCCGAACGGGATCTTGCACGAGTACCAGGTGCAGTGGGAGCTGGTGGCGTCGCCGTAGATGGTGTCGCGCCCCGCGCCGCCGGTGACGGTGTCGTTGCCGCGGCCGCCCTCGACCGTGTCGTTGCCCGTGCCGCCGTCGACCTGGTCGTCGAAGTCGTAGCCGACGAGCACGTCGTCGCCGCCACGGCCGATCAGCTTCGACGCGCCGGTGTTGCCGGGGTTGACGAGCTTGATCTGGTCCGGGCCTTCGCTGCCCGTGAAGTCGCCGGTGATGTACATGTCGAACCGCTCGATGCCGACGACGTTGTCGCCCTCGCCGGGGCGGCCGTCGTTGGCGAGGCCGTCGAGCGTGACGTCGACGCGCGGCTGGCGGTCGAGCTGGTCGGGGATCGTCCACTCCTCGGTGGTGTCGGTGCCGGGGCCGCCGTCGAGCAGGTCGGCGCCGGGGCCGTAGTAGTGATCGCCCCACATCACGTCGTCGCCGGCTCCGCCGCGCACCTGGTCGTCGCCGTCGCCGCCGTCGACCGTGTCGTTCCCGTCGCCGCCGTCGATGCTGTCGTTGCCGTGGTGGCCCTCGATGACGTCGTTGCCGGGGCCGCCGGTCATCACGCGGCCGGCGCTGCCGCCGAAGGCGTCCTCGAGCTCGTCGTTGCCGGCGTTGCCGTTCAGCACGATCGGCTTCGACTCCGGCACCTCGTTGTTGAAGATGGAGAGGCGGTCGTTGGCCGCGCTGCCCTCCACGCGGAGCGGCTGGCTCGGGTTGAGCGGACACAGCACCGCGCCGAAGTTCGCGTCCGTGAAGCAGGGGGTGCCCGGCATGATGACCTGGCGGTCGGCCCCGCTGTCGGAGAGCGCGAGGTAGGTGTTCGGGTCCTGGAACGGCTGGAACGTCGTGACGAGCAGGCTCAGGCCCTCCGAGCCCTCGCCCTGGTAGACGAGGGCGCCGCTCTCGTCGAGGCTGACCGTGGCCGCCTGCGCCGCGGCCGGCGCCAGCAGAGCCGTAGCCGCGACGAGCGCGGCGATCAGAGTCTTGTTCATGGCGGCGATGCTCGCGGGGGCCGTACGCCGCGGCATCGGGGATTGCCCTAGTTCAGCGTGCGGTCCAGCCAGTCGCCGACCGCCTGGGCGACGGCATCGCGGCTGCGGGCGAGGCTGTGCGTGCCGTTGACGGTGACGACCTCGCGGCCGGGCGCCTCGGGCGGCATGCCGAACGGGTCGCGCGCGCCCTGGACGACGAGCACCGGGACGGTGACGGCGTCGAGCTCCGCCAGCCGCGACTTCTCGGGCCTGCCCGGCGGGTGGACGGGGAACGCGAGGCAGAGCACGGCTCGTGCCCCGGTCTCCGCCGCCGTCCGGCACGCCACGCGCGCGCCGGAGGATCGGCCGCCGGCGATCAGCGGCAGGTCGTCGAGCGGCAGCTGCTCGACGACCGCCTTCCACGCGGCGTCGAGCTGCGGGGCGGGCGCTGCCGAGCGGCGCCCCGCGACCAGGTACGGCTGCTCGACGAGCGCCACGGTCACCTCGCGCGCGAGCGCCGCCTCAGTGGCGGCGACGAGGTCGGCCGAGTCGATCGAGCCGCCGGCGCCGTGGCCGAGGACCAGCGCCGCCCTAGGGTTGTCGGCCTCGCGGAGATGGGCTCGGGCGGGGCCGTGGGGTGTCTCGATGCGCATCGCCGCGATTGTTCCAGCGAACTGCGGCTGGGTAGGAGGCTGGGGAGCCGGCGCCGCTCGCGGTCCTTGGCGCGTTGACGTCGATATGCGACGTCAACGCGCCACGGACGACCGGCGACGCCGACCTCGCCGCCTTCCTACCCTGCCGCCGTTGACGTTTGCGGGCGCAACACGACGCTCCGTCGCGACCGCGCCCGGCAAACCCGACGGAACGCCACTTTTGGAGCGCGCTAACGCGTGAGAGGATGCCGCCCATGAGCACGACTGCGAGCGAGACCCTGCTGAACCACTGGATCGGCGGCCGGCGCGACGAGCGCGCCGCGGAGCGTCACGGCGAGGTGAGCGATCCCGCCACCGGCGAGGTCGTGGCCCGCGTCCCGTTCGCCACGGCCGAGGACCTCGACCGCGCCGTGCAGGCTGCGACCACCGCCGCCAACGCGTGGGGCGCCGCCTCGCTGACCAAGCGCGCGCAGGTCCTGTTCGCCTTCCGCGAGCTGGTCAACGCCCACAAGGACGAGCTGGCCGCGCTCATCACGCGCGAGCACGGCAAGGTCCTCAGCGACGCCCGCGGCGAGGTCACCCGCGGGCTCGAGATCGTCGAGTTCGCGTGCGGGCTCGGGCACCTGCTCAAGGGCGAGAACACGCCGCAGGTCTCCGGCGGGGTCGACTCGCACAGCATGCGGATGCCGCTCGGCGTCGTCGCCGGCATCACGCCCTTCAACTTCCCGGTCATGGTCCCGCTATGGATGGCGCCGGTGGCCATCGCCTGCGGCAACGCCTTCATCCTCAAGCCGTCCGAGCAGGACCCGTCGCCGAGCATGCGCCTCGCCGAGCTGTGGGCCGAGGCCGGCCTTCCCGACGGCGTGTTCTCCGTCGTGCACGGCGACAAGGAGGCGGTCGACGCCATCCTCCACCACCCCGGCATCGCGGCGGTCAGCTTCGTCGGCTCCACGCCCGTCGCCCGCCACATCTACGAGACGGGCACGGCCAACGGCAAGCGCGTGCAGGCGCTCGGCGGCGCCAAGAACCACGCGGTCGTGCTCCCCGACGCCGACCTCGACCTCGCCGCCGACGGCCTCGTCTCCGCCGCCTACGGCTCGGCCGGCCAGCGCTGCATGGCGGTCTCCGTGGCGGTCACCGTCGGCGACGTCGCCGAGCCGCTGCTCGCGAAGATCCGCGAGCGGATCGAGCAGCTCGACGTCGGCCCGGGCACCGACCCGGGATCCGACATGGGCCCGCTCGTCTCCCAGCAGCACTACGACAAGGTGACCGGGCTCGTCGACTCGGGCGTCGAGGAGGGCGCCGAGCTGGCGGTCGACGGGCGCGACCTGACCGTCGACGGCCACGAGGGCGGCTACTTCCTCGGCCCGTGCGTGTTCGACCGCGTCAAGCCCGGCATGCGGATCTACGACGAGGAGATCTTCGGTCCCGTCCTCGTCGTCGTGCGCACCGAGACCTACCCCGAGGCGCTCGAGCTGCTCAACGCCAACGAGTACGGCAACGGCGCGGCGATCTTCACCTGCGACGGCGGCGCCGCCCGCCTGTTCGAGCAGCAGGCGACGGCCGGCATGATCGGCGTCAACGTCCCGATCCCGGTGCCGATGGCCTACCACTCGTTCGGCGGCTGGAAGGGCTCGCTGTTCGGCGACCTGCACATGCACGGCCCCGACGGCGTGCGCTTCTACACGCGCGGCAAGGTGGTCACGACCCGCTGGCCGGACCCCGCGACGCACGCCGGCGTCAACCTGGGGTTCCCGACGCAGACATGAGCGGCCGCCGATCGGGGCGTGGCCGCGTGAGTCACTGGAGGTAGTGCTCGAGCGTGTCGGGGTCCCGCGGGCTGGCGCCCTCGGGGTCCTCGCCGGCGCGGCGGCGGGCGCGGCGCTGGCGCAGGAGGTCCCAGTAGCGGTCGAGCTCGACGCGGACCTCCTCGAGCCGCGCGTGGCCGGCGTCGTCGAGCCCGTGCTCGGAGCCGCCGCGGTCCAGCAGCTCGTGCTCCTCCTTCACGAGGGCCTCGATCCGCTCGGTGACTTGCTCGTCCGCCATGGCTAGGTCCCCAGCGAGGATATCCTCCACTCGCCGTCCAGGTTGACCAGCTCGAGCGTATCCTGCGACGGCGCCTCGCCGGCGGCCGACGTGCGGATCTCGGCCGTGGCCTTCTCGTCGTCGCTGACGGTGATCTCGCCGATCGTCAGCCGCGGGTCGCGCACGTCTCCCAAACCGCGCCGCAGCGCGCGCTCGCACGGCAGCCCGATCGACTCGACCTCCTCCACGAGCGACGGCGCCAGCAGCCGGTCGCACAGCGCGCCGTAGTCCTTGGCGGCGCTCGCGCGGCCGAACTCGGCGACGGTGGCCCGCACCTGCTCCTCCGGCGTCGGGCCCTGCTCGCCGCAGCCGGCGAGGAGCAGCAGGCCGACCGCCGGTGCCAGGTACCGCACGGGCCGGAGCATAGAATGGCCCGGATGGAGAGTTCCGGAGTAGGGCCGATCGGCGCCTGGCTGCGCTGCTACCGCTGCTGGTCCCAGGAGCTCGAGGTCCAGGTCCACTACGAGGGGATCCACCGGATCGATCCGGTCACCGGCGAGCGCGCCGAGGTCGTGGACGAGCTCCAGGAGGCCGTGGTGCAGTGCCTCGACTGCATGCACGACCAGCCGCACCTGGCCTTCCACAACGGCCGCATCGAGCCGATCGAGGACCGCTGGGAGCGGATGGTCGCGGGCACGCCGTGGGTCGCGTCCTGCACCGTGACCGTCGACGCCGAGTCGGTCGAGACGTGCTCGGGTCCCGAGGCCGCGGACTCGCTCGCCTACGCCGCGTTCGGCGACCACGGGACGCGCGAGTTCTTCACCCACGTCCGCTTCCACAAGCACGACGAGGACCAGATCGTCGTCCACCTGCTGGTGGAGCTCTACGCCCGCTCGAACGACGAGGCGACCGGCGTGCTGGAGGACGCGGCGCGTGGCGCGCTCACGATCACCTCGCTCGCCGAGGAGTCACGCCCGCCGGCCGCGACCGGCGAGCACCCGCACTAATCCTTCAAGCCGATGCGGCGGTCGAAGCCCGCCGGCGCGTGGATGTTGAGGATCCGCGCCGCGCCGCCCCCGTCGTTGCGGAAGCCGTGCTCGACGCCGGGCGGGACGAGCACGAACGTGCCCGCCGGGGCTGAGACCTCCTCGCCGGCGACCGTGAACGTCAGCTCGCCCTCGAGCACGTAGAACGCGTCGTCCTCGTCCACGTGGGCGTGCGGCTCCACCTCGCGGCCAGCCGCGAAGTCGATGATCCCGCAGGTGAAGCGGGGGGTGTCCGCGGTGCGAGCGAGGAACTCGACGTTGCCCACACGGGAGCCCTCGCCGGGGCGCACGACGATGGCTTCCATGGGCGGGATCGTAGATGTCAGCCGACGAGCGCGCCGAGCTGCCGCACCGCGAGCGCCAGCCCGGCGAGATCCGGCTCGCCCTCGCGGGCGAGCGTGCGCAGGAAGGCGTCGAGCCGGGCGCCCTGGGCGGCATGGTCGTGCAGGAAGTGCTCGACGGCGACCAGCGGCTCGGCGCTCGGGTTCTCGCTCAGCGCGCGCTCGGCCAGGTCGCGGCGGGCCTTGAAGGCGTCCTCGCGCACGGCCTGCAGCGCCCACCTCTGCATGCGGCTGGCCGACCGCACGCGGGCCAGCTCGCGCTCCGTCCAGTCGAGCCGCAGCTCGGCGCCGAGCGCGAAGAAGACGCGCGCGACGTCCTCGATCGAGCGCCCGGTGGCCGAGGACGCGGCCACGACGTCGGGCGCGTGCACGAGCTCGGCCCGCAGCGCGTGGGCGTGGGCGACCTCCTCGGGCACGCCCCCGCCGGTCAGGCGCTCGACGATCTCGTCGCGCCGCCGCCGCCGCTCCTCCGTCCCGATGTCGGGGAGCAGGGCCGCCAGCCGCTCGAAGCCGTCCCGGCCGGCCGCGATCGTCTCCTCGAACGGCGCGCCCGGCGCCCAGGTCAGGTACCAGCGCGCGGTCGCCTCGACCAGGGCGTCGATCCCGCCGAGCAGCTCGAGCTGCTCGCCGCGCCCGATGTCGTCGAGCCCCTCGATCGCCTCCCACAGCGGGTCCGCGCCCGTGACCTCGACGGCGATCCGGTACGCGCGCACGACCTCGGCGACCTCGACCCCGCGCTCGGCCACGACCTGGGAGACGAACGTCGGCCCGAGCGCATTGACCGCGGAGTTGGCGTTGAGCATGCAGATCAGCTGCGTCCGCAGCGGGTGCTCGGCCAGCCGGTGGCCGCAGCGCTCGACCACGCGGTCCGGGAAGTAGGAGCGCAGGTCGCGCTCCAGCCACGGGTCGTCGGCGAACCCGCTCGCCTCGAGCGAGCGCGCGACCCAGATCTTGGCGTAGGCGAGCAGCGTCGCCAGCTCGGGCCGCTCGAGGCCGCGGCCGCTGCGGCGGCGCTCGATCAGCTCCTCGTTGCCCGGCAGCCGCTCGCTCGCCCGATCGAGCAGCCCGATCTCCTCGAGCAGGGTGACGAGGTCCTCGTAGGCGAACATCCGGCCCGGCGCCCGGCCGACCTCCTGGGCGATGATCTGCGCCTGGAGGAACGAGTCGTAGAGGACGTGCTCCACGACGTCCTCGGTCACCGCCTCGAGCAGCTCGTCGCGCTGCTCGCGCGTCATCTCCCCCGCGCGCTCGGCCAGGCCGAGCAGGATCTTCAGGTTGACCTCGTGGTCGGAGCAGTCGACGCCGGCCGAGTTGTCGATGAAGTCGGCGTTGATGAGCCCGCCGCCGGCCGAGAACTCGACCCGCGCGCGGCGGGTGAAGCCGAGGTTGCCGCCCTCCCCCACCACGCGGCAGCGGAGCTGCCGCGCGTCGACCCGGATGGCGTCGCTCGAGCGGTCGGCGGCGTCGGCGTCGGTCTCGGTCGACGCCTTGACCACGGTGCCGATGCCGCCGTTCCACAGCAGGTCGACGTCGGCGCGCAGGATCGCGCGGATGACGTCGTTGGGCGCCACGCGGCCCGCTTCGAGCCCGAGCCGCTCGCGCGCGCGGTCCGACAGCTCGATCCACTTGGCGTCGCGCCGGTAGACGGCGCCGCCCTCCGAGAGCTTCGCGTAGTCCGCCCATGACGAGCCCGGCATCTCGAACAGCCGCTTGCGCTCGGCGAACGACACCGCCGGGTCCGGGTCGGGGTCGACGAACACGTTCCGGTGGTCGTAGGCCGCGATCAGCTTGACCTTCTCGGAGAGCAGCATGCCGTTGCCGAAGACGTCGCCCGACATGTCGCCGATCCCGACGGCGGTGAACTCGTCGACGGCGGGGTCGATCCCCAGCTCGCGGAAGTGGCGCTTGACCGATTCCCAGGCGCCGCGCGCCGTGATGCCGAGCTTCTTGTGGTCGTAGCCGACCGAGCCGCCGGAGGCGAACGCGTCGTCGAGCCAGAACCCGTACTCGCGCGCGACCGCGTTGGCGGTGTCCGAGAACGTGGCGGTGCCCTTGTCGGCCGCCACCACGAGGTACGTGTCGTCCTCGTCGCGGATCCGCACGCGGTCGGGGTGCACGACCTGGCCGTCGACGAGGTTGTCGGTGACGTCGAGCAGCGAGCGGATGTAGGTGACGTAGCTCTCCTGGATCGCCTGCTTGTCGATCGGCGCCTTCTTGACGATGAAGCCGCCCTTGGCGCCCGCCGGGACGATGATCGCGTTCTTGGTCAGCTGCGCCCGCATGAGGCCGTAGACCTCCGTGCGGTAGTCCATGCGGTCGCTGAAGCGGAGCCCGCCGCGGGCGATCTTGCCGCCGCGCAGGTGGATGCCCTCCATGTCGGGCGCGTACACGTAGATCTCGAACTCCGGCGCCGGCATCGGGATCGCCGGCACGTCGGCCGACCGCAGCTTGAAGGCGGTGGCGCCGCGGCCCTCCTTGAACGCGCTCGTGCGCAGCGTGGCGTCGATCGCGCCGAGCTGGTTGCGCAGGATGCGGTCGTGGTCGATCGAGGCGACCTCCTCGAGGTCGGCCAGGATCTCGGCACGCAGGTCGCCCTCGGCCGCCTCGTCGGGCTCGACGTCGGGGTCGAAGCGCAGCTCGAAGTAGCGCACCAGCTTGGCGGTGATCGGCGAGTTCGCCACCAGCACGTCGTTCTGGTAGCCCTCGGTGAAGCGCGAGCCGATCCGCTGGCGGTACTTGCGGTAGGCGCGCAGGATGTCGACCTGGCTGCGGTGCAGGCCGGCGGTGATCACGAGCCGGTTGAGCGGGTCCGACTCCGCCTCGCCGCGGTAGACGTCGCCGATCGCCTCGGCCACGCGCCCGCCGACGTCGTCGAGGTCGAGCGGCTCGTCTCCCGGCCCCAGGACGCGGAACTCCTGCACCCACATCTCCTGCCGGCCGCGCAGGCGGGTGGAGATCTCCTCGATCACGCGCAGGCCGAGGTCCTCGAGCATCGGCATCGCGCGCGAGAGCTCGATCTTGCCGCCGCGCTTGTAGAGCGCCACGCGGGTCGGCCGCCCGTCGCCGATCGGGTGCAGGCTGACCACGAAGGACTCGCCTTCGTCGAGCTGCGTGAAGCAGGCGACATCGATCGCCCCCAGCTCCGGCGTCGTGTAGCCCTTGTAGTGGTCCGGGAAGCGGCCGCCCCAGGTCCGGGCCAGCGCGCGGCCGCCCTTGCCGAGCGCGGCCGCGAGGTCGTCGTCCCAGGTGCGGGCGAGCGCGACGGCCTCGTCCTCGAGGCCGCGCATCGAGACCTCCGGCAGCCCCTCGGCGGAGTGGACGGAGAAGTGCACGCGCGCTCGCTGGCCCTCGTCGAGCACGTGGTGCGCCTCGACCGACGAAGTCTCGAAGCGCTCCTTCAGCAGCGCGGTCACGCGCGACACGAGCTGCTCGCTGTAGCGCGCCCGCGGGAGGGCGAAGATGAGCGACGCGCTGCGGCCGTCGGCGTCGCGGCGCCCGAGCATGCGGACCCGGTCGGTCCCCTCCAGCCCGATCAGCGCCACCACGGCGCGGCGGAGGTCGTCGACCGGAGCGGAGAACAGCTCCTCCTTCGGGAAGGAGTCGAACAGCGCGACCGCGGCCTTGTAGTCGTGCGAGCCCTCGATCAGGTCCTCGGCGTCGAGCCCCTGGCGCATCTTGCGATGCAGCATCGGCGTCTCGGAGGCACGCTCGGCGTACGCCTTCGACGTGAAGAGCCCGAGCAGCCGCGACTCGCCGACGATCTCGCCGGCCCGCGACACGCGCCGGACGCCGATGTAGTCCATGCGCTCGAACTTGTGGACCGGCGACGTCGCGTTGGTCTTGGCCACCAGCAGCAGGTCGCCGCTGGTGGCGCGCTCGCGGACGCCCGGCGGGAGCTCGGCCAGCGGCACGGTGGTCGCGAACGTCGAGTGCTCCTCCTCGCGCAGGATCCCGAGCCCGGAGCCCTGGATGACGCAGATGCCCGCCTCGGAGATGTCGTACTCGCGCGCGCCGAGCAGGACGAAGTTGCCCTGCAGCAGCCACTCGAGGAAGTCGGCGACCTCGTGGACCTCGTCGCGCGGGTAGCGGGCGGTGCCGGCGCGCGCCACCGTGACCATGTCGTCGACGCGCTCGGTCATGGCCTGGAAGTCGGTCACGACCATGCGCACGGCGACCAGCGCTTCGTGGACGGCCCGCGCGACCTCCTCGAGCTGCTCGTCGTTGAGCCTCCGTCCGAGATCGAAGTGCATGACCGACTCGCGGTGGGCGGCGTCGCGCGCGCGGCCGACGCCGACGATCCGGCCGTCGTCGCCGCGCTGGACGCCGATCACCGGGTGGAGCAGCCGCGCGACCTCGAGCCGGTGCGACTCGAGCGCGCCGGACACCGAGTCGACCAGGAAGGGCCAGTCGTCGGTGTTGGTCTCCACGACCGAGCCGAGCGGCTCGTAGCCGTGCTCGGCGAGCGTCGGATTGAAGGCGCGGACGGCGATCGGCTCGTGACCGCGCGCGGAGGCGAACTCGAACGCGCCGACGACCTCGGCGACCATCTGCTCGGGCGGGATGCCCTCCGACGCGTCGCCGGAGAGGCGGCGCAGATAGGCCTGGGCGAACGCGCGGATCGACTCCGCGCGCTCAGGCCCGACGGTCTGGTCGATCAGCTCCAGCAGCCGGCTCGCCGAGCCGGCTTCGGTCTCCTCCGCGAGGCTCACGGCACCACCATCATGCCCTGCGCGCGCGCTCTATGCCAGCTTGCGCTGCAAGGCGTCGTGCTGGGCGCGCATCTCGGCGGGCAGGCGCTCGCCGAACCTGTCGAGGAACTCGCCGACCTGCTCGAGCTCGGCCCTCAGGCCCTCCTCGTCGACGCTGAGCAGCTGCTCCAGCGCGTCGGGCGCCAGGTCGAGGCCGGTGAGGTCGAGGTCCTCGGCGCGCGGGACGCAGCCGATCGGGGTCTCGCGCGCCTCGGCGTCGCCGTCGAGGCGGCGGAAGATCCACGCCAGCACGCGCGCGTTGTCGCCGAAGCCGGGCCACAGGAACTGGCCGTGCTCGTCCTTGCGGAACCAGTTGACGTTGAAGATCCGCGGGAGCGCGACTCCCTCCTGGCGGCCGAACTTCAGCCAGTGGGCCATGTAGTCGGCCATGTTGTAGGCGCAGAAGGGCAGCATCGCCATCGGGTCGAAGCGCAGGGTGCCGACCTCGCCGGCCGCCGCCGCGGTCGTCTCGACGCTCATCGTCGCGCCCATGTAGACGCCGTGCTCCCAGTCGAACGCCTCGCGGACGAGCGGGACGACGTTGGCGCGGCGGCCGCCGAACAGGAACGCGTCGACCGGCACGCCGGCGGGGTCCTCCCACTCGGGGGCGATCGAGGGGCACTGGGCGGCGCTCACCGTGAAGCGCGCGTTCGGATGCGCGGCCTTGGTGTCCGAGTCCGGCGTCCAGTCGTCGCCGCGCCAGTCGATGGCGTGCGCGGGCGGGTCGGGGGTGCCGCCCTCCCACCAGATGTCGCCGTCGTCGGTCTTCGCGCAGTTCGTGAAGATCGTGTTCTTCTTGATCGTCTTGATCGCGTTCGGATTGGTGGCGTAGCTCGTGTTGGGGGCGACGCCGAAGAAGCCCGCCTCGGGGTTGACGGCGTAGAGGCGGCCGTCGTCGCCGAGCTTCATCCACGCGATGTCGTCGCCGATCGTCTCGACCTTCCAGCCCTCGAGGTGGGGGACCATCATCGCCAGGTTGGTCTTGCCCGAGGCGCTGGGGAAGGCGCCGGTCATGTACTTCGAGCGGCCGTCGGGGTCGGTGACCTTGATGATCAGCATGTGCTCGGCGAGCCAGCCCTCGTCGCGGGCCATCACCGACGCGATGCGCAGGGCGAGGCACTTCTTGCCGAGCAGCGCGTTGCCGCCGTAGCCGGAGCCGTACGACCAGATCTCGCGCGTCTCGGGGAAGTGGGCGATGTACTTGTCCTCGTTGCACGGCCACGGGCTCGTGTCGTTCGGCGCGCCGAGGGTGTGCAGGCAGGGCACGAAGTCGCCGTCGTCGCCGAGCACGTCGAGGGCGCCCTTGCCCATGCGGGTCATGATCCGCATGGAGGTCGCCACGTAGGCGGAGTCGG
The DNA here is from genome assembly GCA_963844405.1 of uncultured Solirubrobacteraceae bacterium. Classification (GTDB taxonomy): domain Bacteria; phylum Actinomycetota; class Thermoleophilia; order Solirubrobacterales; family Solirubrobacteraceae; genus DASSUW01. Next base: position 1,176,075 of record CAWJNZ010000004.1, read on the forward strand.
TGAGCTGGACGCCGATCTCGGCGATCGGCGAGCCGAGCGGGCCCATGCTGAAGGGGACGACGTACATCGTGTGGCCCCGCATCGAGCCGCGGAACTTCTCGGTCAGGAGCTCGCGCATCTCGTTCGGGTCGCGCCAGTTGTTGGTCGGGCCGGCGTCGTCCTCGCTCTCGGAGCAGATGAACGTGCGGTCCTCGACGCGGGCGACGTCGGTGGGGTCTGAGAGGGCGAGGTAGGAGTTCGGCCGCTTGGCGTCGCTCAGGCGCTCGAACGTGCCTGCGTCGACGAGGGCCTGCGCGAGCCGGTCGTACTCCTCCGCCGAGCCGTCGCACCAGTGGACCGAATCCGGCCGGGTGAGCTCCGCCACCTCCTCCACCCAGTTGAGCAGCTTCTGGTTCGAGGTCAGGGCGGTCGTCTCGATCGTCACGGTGGTGGTTCAACCTCTCAGGCTCGAAAGCGGAAAGAATGGACTTTGTCATACGTGGACGAACCCTTGATTCAGTGACCGACTCGACGAATGGACTGGAGAAAGGTCTAGGTCGTGGCCGGCTCCGGCAGGCGACCATTCGTGGCCTGAGAACGAGTGGGTGGTATCTGGCTGCGGCGATGGTGGTCTGGGCGGTGATGGCCGCCACTGCTCACACGATCTCGATCGCGGCCCCGCCGGGGGACGAGGGCGAGCGGATCGCGCGCGAGGCGGAAGCGGCTGCCGAGCGCGCCGTCGTGTCGAATCCGGCCGCCGCCGACGGCCTGCCCGTGCCCGCCCTGCTGGGCGGGATCGTGCTCGCCTTCGCGGTCGGGTTGTCGGCCGGCCAGGTCCATCGCCGCCGGCGGCTGGCACGGCGGTCGTCCGAGCCCACCCCGACGGTCGCGCCTCGCAGCGCTCCGCCCCCTTCGCCTCCCCCGCGGGTCAGGGAGCGAGGCCAGCGCATCCTGCGCTTCCGGCCGGCTCCGACGCCGGCGCCGGCGCCGGCGCCGGCCGAGCCGGACGAGCCGCGGCCGCACACGACCGCCGACGAGATCCTCAGCGAGCCGCCGCCCGCCCCCGAGCCCGTCGTCGAGCCGCCGCCCCGCGAGATCGTGCCGCCGCCGCCCGCCCCCGAGCCCGTCGAGCCGCCGCCCCGCGAGATCGTGCCGCCGCCGCCGCCCGCCCCCGAACCCGTCGTCGAGGCGCCGCCGCCGCCCGCCCCCGAACCCGTCGCCGAGGCGCCGCCGCGCGAGATCGTGGCGCCGCCGCCGCGCGCCCCCAAGCCGCCGGCGCTCAGGCCTGTCAGGCCCCGGGACGACTCCGTGCGGGACGGGCGGGGACGTGATGACGTCGTGCGGCCGCTCCCCCGGGGCCCCGAGGTGCCGCGGCGCGAGGCGCGGCCGCCGGCCCGGGCGGTCGGGGCTCCGCTCGACCGCGCTCCGGAGGCGCTGCGGCCGGTTCCGCCGCCGCCGCCTGACGACATCCTCGCCGTCCCGGCCGCGCGGTTCGCGCGCGCCCGGCCGTGGCCGGAGGAGGCCGAGAAGCTGTGGACGTGCGAGATCGCGTGGAAGGGCGGCTACCTGAAGTCGACGTTCCGGGCGATGGCCGGGCCGCCGGGGGCTGGCCGGCGCAAGTCGATCGGCGAGTCGCCGTCGCTGCGCTGGACGCTGATGACCGAGCCCGAGCCGCCGACGCCCGAGATGGTCGCGAGCGTGCGGGTGCTCGTCTCCGCGCTGGTCGACGCCGGCTGGGAGCGCATCGGCCCGAGCAAGACCTGGTACGCGCAGCGGTTCCTGTGGCGGGGCTCGGGCGAGCCGGGGACGATCACTGTCCCGGACGCGATCGAGTCCGCTGAGCCGCCGCAACGCTGACGCCAAGCTCGCACCAAGGATTCGACAACGGGTGCGGCGGAGGCTGTGGCCCATGTTCAACCGTGTCGCCGTCGCCACCACCGCCGCTCTCCTCATCTTCGCCGCCCCGGCCGCCGCGTCGACCGCCGCCGCCGGCCCGAGCCCGACCCCGCTGATCCTCGAGCTCATCCTCGCCGTCGTCGTGATCACCGGCATGGCGGTCCGCCGCCCCGTCTCCCGGGCGGTCGCCAGCGTGCGCGAGACCGTCAGCCGCCCGCGCCGCCGGGCGACGACGAGCGCGCTCGAGCCGCGCGCCTGACGGACCCGTCAGGGGACGACCGGGCGCCTGACGACCGTCAGGCGTCGCGTTTCGGCACCAGGACGAGCCGCTTGAACTCGGCAACCAGGACGCCGTCCTGGTTGAGCACGCGGGTGTGGACCTTCACGGTCCCGCGGTCGGGCTTCGAGCGGGACTCGCGGACCTCGAGCACCTCGGTCTCGGCGAACAGGGTGTCGCCGTGGAACACCGGCGCCGGATGGCTCAGCTCCTCGGTGGCGAGGTTGGCGATCGCCTTGCCGCTGATGTCGGACACGCTCATCCCCAGCGCCAGCGAGTAGACGTACGGCCCGACGACGACGTTGCGACCCTGCTGCGACCCCGCCGCGTAGACGTCGTTGATGTGCAGCGGGTGGTGGTTCATGGTGATCAGGCAGAACAGGTGGTCGTCCGCCTCGGTCACCGTCTTGGCCGGCCAGTGCTTGTAGACGGCGCCGACCTCGAACTCCTCGAAGTAGCGGCCGTAGGGGTGCGCGCCCGAGGCCTCGCGCGAGCGCTGATCGGTGTCGACTGAGGTGCTCATAGGCCTCGGGACTCTACGATCCGGCGTCCATGCGCAGCCCCCGTTCGTTCTTCCAACCGCTCGCCATCGGCGCCCCCGAGCCGCTCCGGGAGATCCCGGTCAGGCCGAGCCGGATGATCCACTTCCTCGACTTCAGCAACGAGAAGATGGTCGCCAAGGCGGCCGATGTCGCGGCCAGGACCGACATCCTGCTCGGCAACCTCGAGGACGCGATCCCGGTCGATCGCAAGGAGGCGGCGCGCAGAGGGCTGATCGAGGTCGGCAGGGAGATCGAGCTCGGCGAGACGCAGCTGTGGACCCGGGTCAACGCGCTGGAGAGCCCATGGGTGCTCGACGACCTCACCCAGGTCGTCGCCGAGATCGGCCACAAGCTCGACGTCGTGATGGTCCCGAAGGTCGAGGGGCCGTGGGACATCCACTACGTGGACCGCCTGCTCGCGCAGCTCGAGGCGCGCGCGAAGCTGACCAAGCCGATCCTCGTGCACGCGATCCTCGAGACGGCGCAGGGCGTCGCCAACGTCGAGGAGATCGCCACCGCCAGCCCGCGGATGCAGGGCATGAGCCTCGGCCCGGCCGACCTCGCGGCGTCGAGGAGGATGAAGACGACGCGGGTGGGCGGCGGCCACCCCGGCTACGTCGTCCTGTCAGATCCCGACGGCGAGCGCAGTGCCGCCCAGCAGGACCTCTGGCACTACACGCTCGGCCGCATGGTCGACGCCTGCGCGGCCGCCGGCATCCTCCCCTTCTACGGCCCGTTCGGCGACATCAAGGACCTCGAGGGCTGCGAGGCGCAGTTCCGCGCCGCCTACCTGATGGGGTGCGTCGGCGCCTGGTCGCTCCACCCCGCGCAGCTCGACGTCGCCAAGAAGGTCTTCTCCCCCGACCCCGACGAGGTCGCCTTCGCCAAGAAGGTCATCGAGGCGATCCCCGACGGCCGCGGCGTGCACATGATCGACGGCAAGATGCAGGACGACGCGACGTGGAAGCAGTGCCGCGTGATGGTGGACCTGGCTCAGATGCTGGCCCGTCGGGATCCGGACTTGGCGGACGCTTACGGCTTGTAGGCGGGACGAACTTCTGGCATTGAGGGGTGCACGGAGGGTGGCCGGTTTCGCATCGTGGAATGCCGCGGGCCGCCGCGCGGGGGCGTGATGACTAATACGCGCTATAGGGGTCATTAGTCATCACGCACTCCGGTGGAGGGCGGGAAAAGTCGCTCGGGGGCGCCGAACGTTGCGCATCGCGGAATCGCGAGGCAGAGACTGGCCAACCCCGCCTCCCTACAAGCGAGAAGTTCGTCGACCGGCACGTCCCAACCGCGCCGATAGGGTTGCCCGCTCCCATGCGCCCCCGCCGCACCTGCCACGCCGTGCCCGGCTCCAGCGAGCGCTTCCTCGCCAAGGCACCGACGCTCGACGCCGACGAGGTGTTCCTCGACCTCGAGGACGCCGTCGCGCCCACCGAGAAGGAGAACGCGCGCCGCCTCGTCATCAACGCGCTCCAGCAGCAGGACTTCAACCGCAAGACCGTCGTCGTGCGCGTCAACGGCACCGACACGCCGCATTACTACCGCGACCTGATCGACGTCGTCGAGCAGGCCGGCGACCGCGTGCACGCGATCATGCTCCCGAAGGTCCGCACGCCGGGCGACGTCGAGATGACCGCCAAGCTGCTCACGCAGATCGAGCTGGCCAAGGACCTACCCGCCGGCCGGATCGGCATCGAGGCGCAGATCGAGGACGCCACCGGCCTGCTCGCCTGCGAGGCGATCGCCGCCGCCTCGCCGCGGATGGAGACGCTGATCTTCGGCCCGGGCGACTACAGCGCCGCGGTCGGCATCCCCGTCACCACGATCGGCGGCGCCCCCGAGCACTATCCCGGCGACCACCTCAACTACGTGTTCAGCCGCCTCGTGGTGGCGGCCCGCGCCGCCGGCATCCAGGCGATCGACGGCCCGTACGCGGCGTTCGACGACGACGATGGACTGCGCGAGCGCGCCCGCCTCGCGCGCGCGCTCGGGATGGATGGCAAGTGGACGATCCACCCGCGCCAGATCGCCACCGTCAACGAGGTCTTCACGCCCGCGCGCGAGGAGTGGGAGCGCGCCGAGGCGCTGCTCGCCGCCTACCGCGTGGCGACCGAGGCCGGCCGCGGCGCCGCCATGTTCGACGGCGAGATGATCGACGAGGCGAACCGCCGGATGGCTGAGCGCCTCGCCGAAGCCGGCCGCGCAGCGGGCTACAAGCCCTGACCCGTCGAATCGGCCGTTAGACGCAGACCTGACGCCGCGTCCGCCCAGGCGCGGAGGGACGAGCCTCCCTCCGCGCCGGATGCGGCTGACCCCCGTGCCGCCAGACGGGCCGGCGACCCTCACGACCGACGACGTCGATGCCCGTGACGCGTCCGTCCTCGCTGTAGAGGACCTCCTTCAGGACGGTGGCGAGCCCTCCGCCGTCGTCGCAGGAGTCCTCCTCGATACGCGCCAACCGGCCGCCCTCGTACCGGTAGCGCTCGCGCGAGCAGGAGCCGGTCGGCGGCAGGTAGCGCTCGCTCTCGACCGGGCGCGAGGCCGCGAGGCGCATCTGCATCACGCACTGGAGCTCGGCGGGGAGCTCGCCGTCGCCGCACTCCACCGGCGCACGGAAGCACGCGACCTCGACCTGGTCGCGGCTCCACGAGCAGAAGCGCTCGAGCCACACCTCTCCTGTCGCGTCGTACTGGCGCACGCAGACGACGCGCCCGAGTGCGTCGAAGCCGATCGCCTCGTGCTCCTGCCACGGCGGCGGCGGCCGGTGCAGCCAGCGGCCCGGCGCGCAGCCCATCCGCTGGAGCCGCAGCGGCTCCACATCACCGTGGCCGGACGTCGGCGTGGCCCAGCGCCACCTCACGGCGGCGATCTCGGCCCGCGTCACCAGTTCTTCGTAGTGGCCGGCGAGCTCCTCGGCTCGCGACCGCACTCCTCCCCCAGTGGCAGCGACCGACTCCTCCACGGCCGCTGGCAGCAGCCCTCTCTCCATGGGCTGGACGCTACCTGGACTTTTGTCGATCGTCAAGCAAAAGCTGCAAACTGGTTAGGCAGATTCTTGCAACTTGGAACGAAACCAGACGCAACGCTGGCAGATATGGCATTCTCATAGGGCATGGCGGACTTGCTGGGAACCGAAGATATCGACGCCCACCGGCGTTTCGACGCGGCGCGGCCGAGCAGCGCGAGCACCCCCAACGGCAACAGCACGGGTACCGGAGCGGGCGCGATGCTGCGCCTGATCCGTGACGGCCGCGCGAGTACGCGCGCCGAGCTCGTTGCCCTTACAGGACTGGCGCGGTCCACCGTGGCCCAGCGGATGGACGCGCTGTTGGCCCAACGGCTCGTGGTGCCGGCCGGGGCCAGCGCCTCGACCGGCGGCCGCCCGCCCAAGACCTTCGCCTTCAACCGCAACGCCGGCGTCGTCCTGGCCGCCGATCTCGGCGCCACGCACTCGCGCGTCGCGGTCACCGACCTCGCGGGCGATGTCATGGTGGAGACACGCGCCGACATCCCGATCGCCGACGGCCCGGACGTCGTGCTCGACTGGCTCGAGGAGACCTTCGACGCGCTGCTCGGCGAGAGCGCGCACAGCCGGAACGACGTGCGCGGCATCGGCGTCGGCATCCCTGGGCCCGTCGAGTTCGCGACCGGCACGCCGGTGGCGCCGCCGATCATGCCCGGCTGGGACGGCTACGGCGTGGCGGACCGGCTGCGCGAGAGCTACGGCGCCACCGTCCTCGTCGACAACGACGTGAACATCATGGCCCTCGGCGAGTACTGGGCCCGCTGGCGCGACACCGCGCACATGCTGTTCGTGAAGGTCGGCACCGGCATCGGCTGCGGCGTCATCACCGACGGCCGCATCCACCGGGGAGCGCAGGGCGCGGCGGGTGACATCGGCCACATCCACGTCCCCGACCACGACGACGTGATCTGCCGCTGCGGCAACCTCGGCTGCCTCGAGGCGATCGCCGGCGGCGGCGCGATGGCGTCGCGCCTCAGCGCGCTCGGCGTGAAGGCCGACAACAGCCGCGACGTCGTGCGCCACGTCCGCGACGGCCGCCCCGAGGCGATGCGCCTCGTCCGCCAGGCCGGCCGCGAGCTCGGCGGCGTCCTCGCCACAGCCGTGAACTTCTTCAACCCCGGCGTGATCGTCATCGGCGGCGACATCGCGCACGCCGACGAGCACCTGCTGGCCGGCGTCCGCGAGGTCGTCTACCGCCGCTCGACCGCGCTCGCCACCCGCAACATCCGCATCGCCCGCTCCACGCTCGACGACCGCGCCGGCGTGATCGGCGCCGCCGTGATGGTGATCGAGGCCGTCCTCGCCCCGGACGCCGTCGACCAGGCGATCGCCGCCGGCGGCTGAGCAACGCTTTAGACCGATCTGAAACGCTTCTGCGGTTCCGGAACGTCCCAAGGGGAGGGCGACGATGACGGAGATGCAGAAGTACCTCGCCGAGGAGGTCGCCGAGGACCTCGCCGACGGCATCATCACGCGCCGGGAGGCGATGCGCCGGCTCGGGCTGCTGGGGGTGACCGGCGTGACGGCGTCGGCGCTGCTGGCCGCCGCCGCCGCGCCCGCCGTCGCGAGCGGCGGCAGGCGCCGCCGCAGCCGCAGCACCGAGACCACGTGGGACCCCGCCGACCACGAGTCGATCACCTTCGCCGGCCCCCGCGGCCCGCTGCTGGCCTCGTGGGCGCCCGCCGCCAAGGCGCGCGGCGGCGTGCTCGTCATCCACGAGAACCGCGGGCTCAACGCGCACATCAGCCGGGTCGCCAGCCGCTTCGCGGCCAGCGGCTGGTCCGCCCTCGCGCTCGACCTGCTGTCCGAGGAGGGTGGGACCGGCTCGTTCCCGGGCGAGGCCGAGGTGGCCGCCGCGCTCGCGCAGATCCCGCCGGAGCGCTTCGTCGCGGACATGAAGGCGGGAGTGGGCGAGCTCAAGCGCCGCGTGCGCGGACGCCCGCTGGCGGCGATCGGCTTCTGCTTCGGCGGCGGCATGGTCTGGCGCCTGCTCGCCTCGGGCGAGCCGCGGCTCGACGCGGCGGCGCCGTTCTACGGCCCGTTCCCTGAGGGCGGCAGCCTCAAGGGCTCGCGCGCCGACGTGCTCGGCGTCTACGGCGGGCTCGACTCGCGCATCAACGCCACGCTCCCCGCCGCCCGGGCAGCGCTCGAGGCCGCGCGCCTCAAGCACGAGCTCCTGACCTTCGCCGAGGCCGACCACGCGTTCTTCAACGACACCGGCGCGCGCTTCAACCCGCACGCCATGGCCGAGGCGTGGCGGCGGACGCTGAACTGGTTCGACGACGCGGGAGATCGCGACTAGCCGCGCACGGAGTCCACCGCGAGCTCGGGCACGTGGTCTGAGGAGCCGCCCTTGGCCGGGAAGTCGAAGACGGCGATCATCATCTGCATCGGGTAGTCCGGCGCCTGCCTGACGGTCTTGACGTGCTCGCCGTCGACGGAGAAGTCGGCGCGGCCGGGCTGCCAGTCGGCGGCGTAGACGTGGTGCTCCGAGACGTCGACGTCGAGCTCCGGCCCATCGAACTCCCACGTCAGCCCCGGGTCACGGAAGTTCTTGATGCCGCAGCCGACGTTCCGCGGCGCGTCGCCGAACACCTCGAAGACGCAGATCTCGCCGCAGCGCTCCGGCTCGTCCTCGAGCCCGATCATCCACACCGAGGCCATCGACCTCGGGCTCAACTCCATCCGCGCCCGGATCTCGAGCCGGGCGTAGCGCGGCGTCCAGCCCCAGTGCGTCTCCTGGTGCTCGCGCACGACGAGGCCCTCGCGGAACGGGTGCTGGCCGTCGAGCACCGCGGACTGGACGCCGGAGACGCGCAGCGGCTCCTCGTGGGTGTCCGGGCACCACAGGCCCTGGTCCACGGGGATGGTGAGCCGCAGCTCGGACCCGGCCACCGTGTAGGTCGCCGCGCTCGCCGCCCGCGAGCTCCAGTGCGGCAGGTAGTGCGGAAGCCAGACGTCCGTGTCGAGCTCGTCGAAGTCGTCGATCATGCCGCCGCCGGCAGCCCGAAGCGGGCGAACATCTCCTCGGTCATGAAGCCGTCGGCGTCGCCGAAGCGGCTGAACACCCACGGCGCCAGGAAGGCCGTCACGTCGACCACCCGGTCGCCGCGCAGGGTCAGCACGTCGAGCACCGCGGCCGCGAACCGCTCGCCGTCCCACATGTAACAGCCGACCGCGAGCTGGCCGTTGGCGCGCGTCGGGACGTGGCGCCAGCGCTCGCGCAGCGGGTAGTCGGTGAGGAAGGCCGACACCGTCTCGATGCCGCGGAACCACATCGGGCACGGCGGCATCGACCAGGTGGCGTCCTCCGCCAGCAGCGCCACCACGCGGTTCACGTCGCCCGACTGCAGCGCCGACGTGTAGGACCCGACGATGTCCGCGACCTTCTCGTCGCCGAGCGCGCGCAGCGTCTCCTGCTGGCTCTGCTCGGGCACCCGCTCGTCGACCGCCTTGCGCGCCCGCTGGAGCGCGCTGTTGACGCCCGCCACCGACGTCTCCAGGGTCTCGGCCACCTCGGCGGCGGAGAAGCCCAGCACCTCGCGCATGATCAGCACCGCGCGCTGGGTCGCGGGCAGGTGCTGGAGCGCGGCGACGAAGGCGAGCTCGACGCCCTCGCGCTGCTCGTAGTCGTCGATCAGGTCCGGGTACGGCTCGACCCAGACGTCCTCGACGACGGGCACGCCCGGGCTGTCGTGCGGGTCGGCGCCCGGCCCGTAGTCGATCGGGAGCACGCGCCGCTTGCCGGCGACGTCGAGGCACGCGTTGGTGGCGATCCGGTACAGCCACGACCGCACGGAGCTGCGGCCCTCGAAGCGGTCGATCCCGCGCCAGGCGCGCAGGAGCGCGTCCTGCAGGGCGTCCTCGGCGTCGTGCAGCGAGCCGAGCATCCGGTAGCAGTGCGCGTGCAGCTCGGCGCGGCGCGGCTCGATCAGCTCCCGGTAGGCCTGGTCGCTCATCCCGCCGCACCCTAGGGGCGGGCGCCGATGACTTCGGTACGGCTGGCCGGTCTATAGCGCATGAACCGCGTCGTCCACCTCGAGCTCCACACCGGCGACCTCGCGCGTGCGTGCGCCACCTACGAAGCCCTGCTGCGCTGGCGGGCGGAGGAGAGCCGCGGCTACTGGTCGCTGGGGACGGGCTGCGGCGTCGTCGAGTGCGACGCCCCGGCGCCCGTGTGGCTGCCGTACGTCGCGGTGCGCGACGTGCAGGCGGTCACCGAGCGCGCGCTCGCCCTCGGCGCCGGCGTCCTGCTCGCTCCGCGCGAGGGGCCGCACGGCTGGCGCAGCGTCGTCAGCACGCCGGCGGGCGGCGAGATCGCCCTCTGGCAACCCAAGCGATGAGTTCCGTCCCCCCGACCGGTCTATACGCACATGACTCCTCCCCAGAATCGTTGGACCGCTCTCTACGTCCTGTGCGTGGGGATGCTGATGATCGTCCTGGACGCCACGGTCGTGAACGTGGCGCTGCCAGAGATCCAGAGCGATCTCGGCTTCTCCCAGTCGAGCCTCGCGTGGGTCGTCAACGCCTACCTGATCGCGTTCGGCGGGCTGCTCCTGCTCGCTGGCCGCATCGGCGACCTGCTCGGCCGCAAGAACGTCTTTCTCGCCGGCCTCGGCGTCTTCGTCGTCGCCTCGCTGGCGTGCGGCCTCGCCCAGTCCCAGGAGATGCTCGTGGCCGCCCGCTTCGTCCAGGGCATCGGCGGCGCGTTCACCTCCGCCGTCATCCTCGGCATGATCGTGACGATGTTCCCCGAGCCGCGGGAGCAGGCGAAGGCGATCGGCGCCTACGCGTTCGTGGCCTCGGCCGGCGGCTCGATCGGGCTGCTCGCGGGCGGCATCCTCACCGAGGCCATCAACTGGCACTGGATCTTCTTCGTCAACCTCCCGATCGGGATCGCCACCGCCGTGGCCGCCACGCGGCTGCTCGAGCGCGACCGCGGGATCGGCTTCGGCCGCGGCGCCGACATCCCCGGCGCCGTCCTCATCACCGGCGCGCTGATGCTCGGCGTGTACACGATCGTCCAGCCCGCCGCCGAGTACGGCTGGGGCGCCGGCCGGACGCTCGTGCTCGGCGCCGTGTCGGTCGCGCTGCTCGGCGCCTTCCTCGTGCGCGAGGCGACCGCCGCCAACCCGCTGGTGCCACTGCGGATCTTCCGCTCGCGCAACGTCTCCGGCGCCAACGCCATCCAGGCGCTCTCGATCGCCGGCATGTTCGGCGTGTTCTTCATGGGCTCGCTCTACCTCGAGCGGGTGCTCGGCTACAGCGCGCTGGAGATCGGGCTCGCCTTCCTGCCGGCGACGGTGCTGATGGGCATCCTCTCGCTGCGCTTCTCGGAGGCGCTGATCACGCGCCTCGGCGCCCGCACGGCGCTGCTCCCGGGGCTGGTGCTGATCGCGACCGGCCTCGCCTGGTTCACGCAGGCGCCGGTCCACGGCAGCTACGTCGAGCATGTCCTGCCCGTCATGGTCGTCATGGGCATCGGCAGCGGCATCGCCTTCCCGGCGCTGATGACGCTCTCGATGTCGGGCGCCACGCCGGAGGACGCCGGGCTGGCCTCCGGCCTGGTCAACACGACCGTGCAGGTGGGCGCCGCGCTCGGCCTCGCCGTGCTCGCCACGCTGTCCGCCTCGCGCACCGAGGAGCTCGCCGGCGCCGGCGAGTCGGCCGCCGCGGCGCTGACCGGCGGCTACCAGCTCGCCTTCATCGTGGGCGCCGCGCTGGTCGGGGCCGCCCTGCTGGTGGCCGCCACCGTGCTCGTGCCCGAGAGGAAGGCGCAGGCCAAGGTCGCCGCGAAGGTCGCGCTCGACGCGGCGTAGCCGGCCGGCGAGGGCCGGCCACTACGCTCTTGCCGCATGCCCGAGCTGCCGGAGGCCGAACGCGCACGCCGGCAGCTCGAGCGGGTCGTCGGCCGCGAGATCGTCGCGGTCGACGACCGCGACAGCTACGTCTGCCGCCCGCACGCGCCCGGCGAGATGGCCGCCGCCCTCGTCGGGCACCGGCTGGTGGAGACGCACCGCCGCGGCAAGTTCCTGTGGGCGGAGACCGACGGCGGGCCGCAGCTCGGCCTCCACCTCGGGATGGCCGGGAGCCTGACCGTCGACGAGGCGCCGGCGCCGCGCAACTGGGACCGCTTCAGTCTGGAGTTCGCCGACGGCGGCCGGCTCGCCCTGCGCGACAAGCGGCGCCTCGGCCGGGCCGTGCTCGAGCCCGACTTCTCGCACGTCGGCCCGGACGCGGCCGAGGTCGGCCGCGAGGAGTTCCGCCGGCGGTTCAGCCGCGGGTCGGCACCGGTGAAGGCGCGGCTGCTCGACCAGGGCGTGATCGCCGGCGTCGGCAACCTGCTGGCCGACGAGATCCTCTGGCGCGCGCGGCTGAGCCCGCGCACGCCGGCGAGCGACCTGAACGACGACGAGCTCGACCACCTGCGCCGCGCCGTCCGCGCCGCCGTCCGCGACGCCATCAGGAACGGCGGCGCGCACACCGGCCACTTCACCCCGCACCGCGAGCGCGGCGGGCACTGCCCGCGCTGCGGGACCGCGCTCGAGCGCGCGACGATCGGGGGCCGGACGACGTTCTGGTGCCCGAGCTGTCAGCCCGACTGAGGCTCGACGGCCTCCTCCGCCGCGCGGCTGACCTCCTCGACCGCCTCGGACGGGCTCATCCCCGTGCCGGCCAGCAGATCGGTCGCCGTCGAGCGGACCTGGCCGACGATCACGCTGACCGAGAGGTTGCCGGTGCCCTCGAGCACCTGCGTGGCGAGCGCGGCCGCGCGCAGGGCGTGGTCGCGCACCTGCTCCATCGTCCCGCTGCGATCGAGCGCGTCGGCCAGCGCGCGGACGGCGGCGGCGAGCTCGCGCACCGCGTCGGCGACCTGCGGCGGCACGTTCTCGTCCAGCCGGACGGCGCGGATCGTCCCGCGCGCGAGCACGCGCACGTTGCGGACCGCGAGGTCGGCCTGCGTGGCGACGTCGCCGTAGCGCTCCACCCGGCCGCGCAGGCGCCGCCGCGGCGGCGCGAACCGCGTCGTCTCGCGGCTCGTGGCGACGGCGTCGCCGAAGCGGACGCTCAGCTCGTCGATCTCCCGCGCGCGCTCGAGCGCCGCCTCGGCGAGGTCCCGGTCGCGCTCGAGGATGGCCACCGCGACGTCGTCGAGCGTCGCCGCCAGCTCCTCGAGCAGCGGGCGCGCGGCGCGGCGGACCATCGCCATCGGATCCGCCGGCAGCAGGACGGCGTTGATGACCAGGGCGATCAGGGCGCCTGACAGCGAGTCGAAGAAGCGGTCGAACGTGAACCCGTCGGTCGGCGGCTGGATGGTCGCCACCAGCGCCGCCGAGACCGCCGCCTGCGTGGCCAGCATCTGCCCGCTGCCGAGGAAGATCGCCAGCGCCGTGGCGAGCATCACGACGACGGTGAGCTGCGCCGCCCCGACGCCGATCCCGAGCACGATCAGGTCGCCGACCAGGATCCCGACGGCCACGCCGATGGCGACCTCGAAGGCGCGCCGACCCCGCTGCGAGATGGTCAGGCCGAGCGTGATGATCGCGGCGACCGGCGCGAAGAAGGCGCCTTCGTGGCCGAAGACCTCGGTCGCGACGAACCAGGCGGCGCCGGCCGCCACCGCGACCTGGATGATCGACCGCCATGCCAGCCGCAGCCGCTCGAGGCGCGTCCGCATCGAGACGCGCGAGCGCTCGGCGGCCTCCTCGATCAGCGGCGCGGCGCGGTCGCTGAGCGGGCGCGCGTCGTTGTCACGCAGACGTGGCATCGGCTCCTCTGATCGTCGCAGGGACGGCAATTGGGCGCGTATCTCACGTTCAAGTCGAGGGTGAGATTCGAAGAGTGGGGCCGCGACCCCACGTTCCTGGCTCAAGACCGGCCCTTCCGATGCCGAACTCTTGGGCAGTCGGGCTCTTCCTCTGCCTCTTTCGTGACCGCTCTCCCTCCCCACCCGCGCGTGTGCGCGCCTCGCTCATGATGCGCCGCATCCTGGTCATCGGCCTGGCCGTCGCCGCGATCTACGCGGCGGTGCTCGGAGCCGCGGTGCCGGCGCAGGCGCCGTCGCCTGAGCCGGACGCGCCGCAGGCCACGGCCACGCCGATCACGGAGCCGGCTCCCACGGTCACCGCGCCCGCGCCCGCCGCGACCACCGAGCCCGCCCAGGCGACGCCCGAGGCGACGCCGGCCTCCACGGCCACCCCCACGCCCTTCCCCTCGCCCGTGGAGACCACGGTCGCCACGCCGGACCCCACGACGACCGCGACGCCGGACCCCACCGCGACCGCGACGCCCACGTCGACCCCCGAGGGCGACACGAGCTCCGAGCGCAAGCGCCGGAAGAACTCGCCGGTCAACGATCGCCACTGCCACACGACCTCACCTTCAACTTCAGGTCGAGACTGCAGGGTCGAGGCTGACGATAGTGACGAATCGCACCAGCGTCGGCTGACGCCGGCGCCGACGCTCTCGAACCCGGACGGCACCCCCGCGCCCTCGAACCCGGGCTACTCGCTCGCCACCCCCGGCCCGGCCCGCATCGGCGTCCCGAACTTCTTCATCGACAAGTTCCGGATCCCGCCCTTCCTGCTCCCGATCTACCAGGCCGCCGGCATCCAGTACGGCATCCGCTGGGAGATCCTGGCCGCGATCAACGAGATCGAGACCGACTACGGCCGCAACCTGAACATCTCCTCCGCCGGCGCCCTCGGCTGGATGCAGTTCATGCCCGCCACCTGGGACGCCTACGGCGTCGACGCCAACCGCGACGGCGAGAAGGACCCCTTCAACCCGGTCGACGCGATCTTCGCCGCCGCCCGCTACCTCAACGCCGCGGGCGCCGAGACCGACATCCGCCGCGCCGTCTTCGCCTACAACCACGCCAACTGGTACGTCGACTCGGTCCTCATGCGGGCGCAGGTGATCGGCGGCCTGCCGGGCGACCTCGTCGGCTCGCTCACCGGCCTCACGCAGGGCCGCTTCCCGGTCTACGCGAAGTCGACCTACGCGGGACAGCTGACCAAGAAGGGCAACAAGGTCGCGCAGGGCAACGCCGCCATGGTCGTCGAGTCCGACCACGCCCGCCGCGGCATCCGGGTCTTCTCCCGCGAGCGCGCCCCGGTGATCGCCGTCAACGACGGCCGCGTGGTCAAGCTCGGCCGCAACAAGCGCCTGGGCCGCTACGTGATGCTCCAGGACGTCTACGGCAACGCCTACACCTACGCCCACCTCGGCGAGGTCTCGAGCACCTACCCGGCGCCGAAGCAGCGCGCCGCGCGTCGCGACAAGAAGCGCGGCACGCCGACGCGCGACGCCGACCGCCGGAAGGCGCCGGTGCCGCCCGTCGAGGAGGCGCCCGAGCTGCCGGTCAAGGAGCGGCTGTACGCCCACCCGACCCGGCCTGCCGTCAAGGCGGTGCTCGCGCCCGTCGAGGTCGAGGCGACCGCCTCGACCGCCTCGAGCCAGAAGGCCCCGCTCGGCTTCGACCCGCGCGACTTCACGCTCAAGTCGCTCAAGAAGGGCTCGCGCGTGATCGGCGGCACGATCCTCGGCCGGCTCGGTCAGAAGACCCGCAAGAGCGCGCCGTACCTCAAGTTCGAGATCCGGCCGGCCGGCCGCGGCGCCCCGCGGATCGACCCGAAGCCGATCCTCGACGGCTGGAAGCTGCTCGAGTCGACCGCCATCTACCGCGCCAAGGGCAAGAACCCGTTCTTCGGCTCCGACGCCGCCACCCCGTCGATCGGCGAGCTGCTGCTGCTCAGCAAGGAGCAGCTCGTGCGCCGGGTGCTCGCCGACCGCCGGATCGAGGTCTACGGCTGCGGCGAGGGCGACATCCGCTCGGGCCAGATCGACCGCCGCGTGCTCGCCACGATGCTCTACCTCGCCGGCAACGGCCTCAAGCCGACGATCACGTCGCTCAAGTGCGGCCACGGCTACTACACGTCCTCCGGCAACGTCTCGCACCACTCGACCGGCACGGCGATGGACATCGGCGCGATCAACGGCATCGTCATCACGCCCGCCACCCAGGGCCCCGGGTCGATCACCGACCTGACGATCCAGCGCCTGCTGCGCCTCCAGGGCACGATGAAGCCGAGCCAGATCATCTCCCTGATGACGTTCGAGGGCGCGCCGAACACGCTCGCCATGGGCGACCACGACGATCACATCCACGTCGGCTGGCAGCCGCTCTACGGGCAGAACGTCCGGGCGTCGCGCCAGATCGACGCGGTGCTGCAGCCGGATCAGTGGATCAAGCTGATCGACCGCCTCGGCGACATCGACAACCCGACCGTGCGCGAGCAGCCCTCGCGGTTCTCGGTCAAGGTCGTCAAGAAGCGCCGCGCGTCTCGCGCTCACCGCGCCGAGTAGCCAGCCACTCGCTCCCGGGCGTGTCGGTCAGCCCGTGGACGATGATCGAGCAGAAGACGACCAGGGCCGCGAGGTTGAAGATGCGCTCGCCTTCGGCGATCGGCTGGCCGAGGACGAGGATCGAGAACGTCATCGTCGCGACGCCCTTCGGCCCGAACCAGGCCATGAAGCCCTTGGTCGCGGTGTCGATCCCCGCGCCGACGAGCGAGATCCAGATGGCGATCGTGCGCGCCGCGAGCAGCGTGAAGGCGACGATGGCGACCGCCGCCCAGCCGTCCTGGAACAGGCCGTCGAAGGTCAGCAGCGCGCCGAACACGACGAAGATGCCGAGCTTGACGATCTCCACGATGTCGTCGGCGCGCTCCTCGAAGTGGCCACCGAGGTCGGGCCGGCGGATACCGAGGGCGATCGCGCACACGAAGACGGCGATGAAGCCGTTGCCGTGGAGCGCGACCGCCACGCCGTAGGTCGCGAAGGCGACGCCCAGCATGTACAGCGACTTGTGGTGCGGCGGGATGTCGTCCGCCCCTCGCGGCATCAGCCACGAGGCGAGGACGCCGAGGCCCACACCGAAGGCGAGGCCGAGCGAGACGTCCTGGAGCACGAACTCGTACCAGACGAAGTCGTCCTCGCCGGCCGCCAGGGCGGCGCTGAAGGCGAGCACGGCCGGCAGCGCCAGGCCGTCGTTCATGCCCGACTCGAGGTTGAGCGAGTGCCGGACGAGCCGCGGGACGCGGGGGTTGGTGACCACGCTCGAGGAGAGCACCGGGTCGGTCGGCGACAGCAGAGCGCCGAGCAGGAACGCCTCGGTCCAGGAGAGGTCGGTGACGGCGTGGGCGACCACCGCGACGAGCACGCAGGTGATCGGCATGGCGAGGACGAGCTTGCGGGCGGGCAGCCGCCACTCGTGCTGGAGCATCTCGGCCTCGACCTCGATCCCGTCGCGGAACAGGATCACGATCAGGGCGACGGTCGCGAGCTGGACCACGAAGCCCGACTCGGCGTCGAACTCGAGCACGCCCAGCACGCCGTCGCCCAGCACGAAGCCCGCGACCACGAAGACGGCGGTCATCGACAGGAAGCTGCGGTGCGCCAGCCCGGAGAGCAGCGCGCCCGCGACGAGCAGCCCGCCGAGGACGAGCGTGGCGACCTCGAACTGGTCCATCGGCGACAGGCTTCCATAGGCTGGGAGGCGTGCGCCTGGACGACGCCTCGCCCCACCCGTACTGGCTCGACCGGCCGCGGCCGGTGGAGGCGCCGCCGCTCGACGGCGAGGTGGAGACCGACCTGGCCCGCCACCGGATCGACGCGGCGTGGCTCCAGACCGGCGTGCTGTCGGTCGCCACGCGGCCGCATGAGCTGGCCGAGCTCGGCGAGGACGCGGCGCTGCTGCGGCGCTACGGCTGGGACGCCGAGGTGCTCGATCGCGACGCGACACGGGCCGAGGTCGCCTCGCCGACCTACCTCGGCGCCGTCCACCAGCGCACGGGCGTCGCGCTCGTCGACCCCGGCGCGCTCGCGCTCGGGCTGAGGCGAGCGCACCGCGACCTGCGCACTCCCCATGGTCAAGTGAGGGCGGAGCGCGTGCTGCTCGCCACCGGCGCCTATCCCCCGCTCACGCGCGCGATCCGCCGGCTCGTCGCGCCGGTCTACGACTACGTGCTCGTCACCGAGCCGCTGAGCGCCGAGCAGCGCTGGGCCGTCATCCAGGCCACCCGCCGCGCCCTCGCCCGCGCCGACGACCGCGGCGGCCGGCGCGGGCCGTGCCTGCGGCTGCTCGACGGCCTGGGCCTCGGCATCGACAGCTGATGCTGCTCTCGGAGGTGATCGGCGCGATGTCGTACGCGCTCGACCTCACCGAGGGTGAGCCGCCTGGGCACGCGCAGCGCTCGTGCCTGATCGGGATGCGGGTGGCGGAGGAGCTGCAGCTCGACGCCCAGACGCGGTCGGACCTCTTCTACGCGCTGCTGCTCAAGGACGCCGGCTGCACCGCCAACGCGGCGCGGATGGCCGCGCTCTTCGGCGCCGACGACCACGAGCTCAAGCACAGTGCCAAGCGCGTCGACTGGGCGCGCAAGGTGCCGGCCTTCGTGTGGTCGGTGCGCTCGGTGGCGCCGAAGGAGTCGCCGCGGGTGAAGCTCGAACGGCTGATGGCGATCAAGGACGAGGGCGAGGTGACGCGCACGCTCATGCAGGCGCGCTGCGAGCGCGGGGCCGAGATCGCCCGCATGCTCGGCCTGTCGGACGGCACGGCGGAGGCGATCCGGACGCTCGACGAGCACTGGGACGGCCACGGCCAGCCGCGCTGGCTGATCGGCGACCAGATCCCGCTGCTCGGCCGCATCCTCTGCCTCGCCCAGACGGTCGAGATCTTCCACGCGAAGGGCGGGATCGACGACGCCTACGCGGTCGCCGTCCGGCGCGCCGGCACCTGGTTCGACCCCGATCTGGTCGAGGCGCTCGGAGCGTTCCGCCGCGACACGGGCTTCTGGGCCTCGCTCGCCGAGCCCGACCTCACCCGCTGCGAGCCCGAGGACCGGGTGCTCACGCTCGACGACGAGGGGCTGCTGCGGATCGCCAAGGCGTTCGCGGGGATCGTCGACGCCAAGTCGCCGTGGACGTACTTCCACTCCGACCGCACGAGCCTGATCGCGACGAACATGGGCGCCGCGCTCGGGCTCGTCTCCGAGGAGCTGAGCGAGCTGCGCCGCGTCGCGCTGCTGCACGACATCGGCAAGCTGGCGCTCTCCAGCCGGATCCTCGACAAGCCGGACAGGCTGACCGCCGCCGAGTTCGAGCGCGTCAAGGAGCACCCGCTGTTCACGCAGTGGGTGCTCGAGCGGGTCAGCGCCTTCGAGGGCGCCGCCCAGATCGGCGCCGCGCACCACGAGCGGCTCGACGGCAGCGGCTACCCGCGAGGCCTGAGCGCCGCCGACCTCACGCTTCCGATGCGCGTGCTCGCCGTCGCCGACGTCTACGAGGCCCTCACCGCCGAGCGCCCGTACCGGCACGCCTTCGCCGAGGAGGAGGCGCTCGAGCTCATCCGCCGCGACGTGCCGCTGCGGCTCGACGCCGACGCCTACGAGGCGCTCGAGACCGTCATCTGAGCCGCCGCCGCCGGTGCGGGCCCGGCAAGCGTGAGCTGCCAGTCCGGCGTCTCGCGCGCCAGGACGGCGATCAGCGCCTCGACCACGTCGGGCGCGAACTGGGTGCCGGAGTGCTTGCGCAGCTCGCCGACGGCGGCCTCGACCGGGAGCGCCTTGCGATACGAGCGGTCGGTGGTCATCGCGTTGTAGGCGTCGCAGGCCGCGCAGATGCGGGCGGCGACCGGGATCTGCTCGCCGGCGAGCCCGTCCGGATAGCCGCCGCCGTCCCAGCGCTCGTGCGAGGCGCGCACGACGAGGCCGACGCTGGAGAGCAGGCCGCCGACCTGCTGCAGCATGCGCTCGCCCACGACCGTGTGGGTCTTCATGACCGCCCACTCGTCGTCGTCGAGCGGGCCCGGCTTGTTGATGATCTCGTCGGCCACGGCGATCTTGCCGATGTCGTGCAGCAGCGCGCCCATCTCGGTCTCGCGCCGCGCGTCCTCGTCGAGCCCCATCTCGTCGGCCACCTTGACGGCCAGCTCGACCACGTCCTCGGTGTGGTGGCCGGTGTACTCGTCGTCCTCCTCGAGCAGGTCGCGCAGGAGCAGCGCCGTGCCGCGGTAGGCGCGCCCCAGCTCGAGGCTGTGCTCGATCCGGCTCTCGCGCTCGCGCTCGAAGCCGAGCAGCAGCGGGATGAGGGCGAGCACGAGCAGCGCGAGGGCCGGGTGGTCGGCGGCGGCGAAGGCGGCCAGCAGGCCGATCGGCGCGAGCAGGACGTCGACCCGCTCGGCCACCCGCATCTCGCGGACGAGGTCCGGCAGCGGGATCGCGATGCCCATCAGCGCCGCGCGGCCGGCGAAGGCCGCGGCGTTGACGAGCAGCTGGGCGGCGAGCGCGAGCGCGTAGGCCGGCCAGGCGCCCGCCTCCGGCAGCTGGGCCCCCATGACCACCAGCACGGCGGCCGGGGTGAGGGCGAACCAGCCGTCGCTGACGCCGAGCAGCGCGCGCCCCGGCGAGTCGCCGTGGCGGATCGCGTCGATCAGCGCGGAGAGCATGAGCGCGAGCGCGACGAGGAGCGGCACGATCGGCGTCGGCAGGAGCAGCAGCATCGGGACCAGGACCAGCTGCGACGGCACCGCGTAGCCGGCGCCGGTCGAGAACTGGATCCCCTCGGCGAGGACGTACGCGCCGACGAAGGCGGCGGCCACCGGCAGCGAGAGCTCGCGCGCCGGCTCGGCGAGGACGGCCAGCGCGACAGCCCCGAGCAGGAACCCGACGGCGAACGGCAGCGCGCAGAGGATCTCGCGCCGCTCCAGCGGACGCCGGCGACGTTCGAACGACTCTTCGATGCGCCGCTCGGTGGCGGCGTCCAGTGCGGGGGCTGAACCGGACATCCGTTGACCGCGCCGTGAACTCGACGCCTGTTGGATCGTGTCGGCCGCCCACCGCTCCGACTTTAGGTGTAGGCAAGCCAATGGAGGGCACCGACTCGATGAATGGACTCAAGCGCCGCGGGCTGCTCGCGGCGATCACGACGCTGCTGGTCACCGGCGCGTTCGCCGCCCCGGCGAACGCGGGGATCCTCACCGCGACGGCCGACGACTGCGGCGACGAGACGCTGACCCAGCCGTTCGCGCAGTTCGGCGACAGCGCCCGCTACAAGCTCGTCGCCGGCGGGCACTTCGAGACCGGTGCCGTGGGCTGGACGCTCACGCGCGGGGCGAAGGTCGTCAGCGGCAACGAGCCGTGGAAGGTCGGCGGCGCCGCGCACGGCCGCTCGCTCGTCCTCCCGGCGGGCAGCAGCGCCATCTCGCCGGTCGCCTGCGTCGGCCTGTCGGAGCCCACGCTGCGCTTCTTCGTCAAGAAGAACCGCGCGGCGCTGCTCGGCGTCTCGACGCTCGCCGTCTCCGTGTACGTCAAGACCTCGCTCGGCCTCACTGTCGCCGTGCCGGTGGGCGTCGTGCTCGCCAACGGCCAATGGCAGCCGGGGCCGAGGATGCTGATCGTCGCCAACCTGCTGCCGCTGCTGCCCGGCGACCGCACGCCGGTCGCCTTCCAGTTCACGCCGGTGCTCGGCGACTGGCAGATCGACGACGTGTACGTCGATCCCTGGCGGCTGCGGTAGGAGCTCTCAGCGCGCGCGGAGCTTGCGGCTCCGCGTGCGCTCCTCCTGCTTCTCGACCACGCTGCCGATCAGCCGGAGGATCTCCGCCGGCCCCGTCGCCTTGACGGTGCCCGACTCGAACGCCTCGCGCCAGTGGCGGATCTCGCCCTCGCGGGCGAGCTCGTTGAAGTGCGAGCGCGGGACGGAGAGGCGGACCTTGGCGTCGGAGGCGATGTCCTTGGTGATCTTCGGACCGGGGACCTCGACGCGGAACAGCTGGATGTCGCCGCGGCCTCGCAGCTCCAGCTCGAGCACCAGCTTCAGCTTCCGGAGCGCGGGCACCTGACGCTGGAAGTTCTCGATTCCCTCCTCGATGAGGGCCTTCGTGTCCGCCGTGGACATGTGCGGGGATGTTACAAGGCGTTGGACGGGCGAGTGAGGCATCAGTACCGTCCACGCCGATGCAGGCGTCCCCCTCTCCGGCGGTCGCGGCGGTCTTCGAGCCGGTGCAGACGGCGACGACGTTCGAGGAGACCGTCGAGCGCCTGGGCACGGCGATCCGGCTCGGCCTGCTGGGGCCCGGCGCCCGGCTGCCGCCGGAGCGCGACCTCGCCGAGCAGCTCGGCATCGCCCGCTCGACGCTGCGGCAGGCGCTGACGGCGCTGACCGAGAGCGGGCACCTGATCGCGCAGCGCGGCCGCGGCGGCGGCACCTTCGTGGCGGAGACGCCGCCGATCGCCACGCGCGTCGAGCTCGGCGACTGGCGCGACATGCTCGACTTCCGGATCGCGGTCGAGGTCGGCGCCGTGGTGCTGGCCGCCGAGCGGATCGGCAAGCCCGGCCTCGCCCGCCTGCGCGAGCAGGTCGAGGTCATGCGCTCCCCCACCCCGTTCACGACGTACCGGCGCGCCGACGTCTTCTTCCACCTCGGCGTGGCCGAGGCGACGGGCTCGCCGCGGCTCGTGGCGGCGATGACCGACCTGCAGGGGAAGATGAGCGAGCTGATCGCCCACATCGCGCACCCCGTGCCGGTGCTGGCGAAGTCGAACGCCCAGCACGCGCAGCTCGTGACGCTGCTCGAGCGGCGCGACGCGTGGGCCGCCGCGCAGCTCATCCGCGAGCACCTGCAGGGCACCGAGAAGGTGCTGGCAGGGCTCCTTCGGTGAGCTAACCTCGACGTCATGTCCGCTCCACAGCGCATGCGCGCGTGGGGCGCCGGCGTCAGCGTCGGCTACGCGGCGCTGGGCATCGCCGGCGCCGTGCTGGGAGTCCCGAACGCCGAGGTCCTCTTCGGCCTCTGCGCGGTGCTCACGCTCGTGCTCGCGCTGCTCATCGCACCGCTGCTCAGGCCGCGCGGGGGCGACGACGGCGACGGCGGCAGCGGGGTGCCGCGCGACCCGGAGGACCCGCCGCCGTGGTGGCCGGACTTCGAGCGCGAGTTCCGCGACTACGCCGAGCGCTTGACATCCGTCCGCGGCTAGCCCTAGCCTGCGCTAAAAGGCCGGAGGGTCATACCTTTCACCGAGGGGAGCGTTGATGGCTGAGCAGCGCCCGGTACATCGCGGGTCGGTCGACTACGAGCAGGTCGGCAGCGACTACCTGGAGAAGCGCCAGCTCAAGAAGGGCGCGGCGGGCTGGGTCCTGCTGGCCGGCCTCGGGGTGGCGTACGTCATCTCCGGCGACTTCGCGGGCTGGAACTTCGGCCTCGCGGAGGGCGGCTGGGGCGGTCTCCTGATCGCCACCATCCTGATGGCGACCATGTACACGTGCATGGTCTTCGCGCTCGCGGAGCTGTCGTCGACCATCTCGACCGCGGGCGGCGGCTACGGCTTCGGCCGGCGTGCGCTCGGCCCGTGGGGCGGCTTCCTCACCGGCACGGCGATCCTGATCGAGTACGCGCTCGCGCCGGCGGCGATCGTCACCTTCATCGGGGCGTACGTCGAGGCGCTCGACATCGGGATCAGCGCGGGCTGGCCGGTCTACCTCGTCTTCTACGCGGCCTTCGTCGGCATCCACCTCTGGGGCGTCGGCGAGGCGCTGAAGGTCACGTTCGTCATCACCGCGATCGCCGTCGTCGCGCTGCTCGTCTTCATCGTGGCGATCATCCCCGAGTTCTCGAGCTCGAACCTGACCGACATCCCGCCCGACGGCTCGTCCGGCTCGAGCGACTTCCTGCCCTTCGGCTGGGACGGCATCTGGGCGGCGTTCCCGTACGCGATCTGGTTCTTCCTCGCCATCGAGGGCGTCCCGCTGGCCGCCGAGGAGACGCGTGACCCGAAGCGCGACATGCCGCGCGGCCTGATCGCCGGCATGGGCGTGCTGCTGGTCTTCGCCGCGCTGATGCTGTTCTTCGCGCCGGGCGGCAGCGGCTCGAGCGCGATCATGGGCTCCGGCAACCCGCCGGTCGACGCGCTGATCGCGGTCGACGCCGGCAGCGGCGTGACGGACTTCGTGAACTGGGTCGGCCTGTTCGGCCTGATCGCGAGCTTCTTCTCGATCATCTTCGCCTACTCGCGCCAGCTCTTCGCGCTGTCGCGCGCGGGCTATTTCCCGCGTGCGCTGTCCGTCACGAGCAGCCGCAAGGTGCCGTGGATCGCGCTGATCCTGCCGGCGCTGGTCGGTTTCCTCCTGGCCGCCTTCTGGGAGGACCAGGGCGCGCGGATCCTCAACATCGCCGTGTTCGGCGCCGCCGTGTCCTACGTGCTGATGATGCTCTCGCACATCGTCCTGCGGTCGCGTGAGCCGGACCTCGAGCGCGGCTACGTCACGCCGGGCGGCACGAAGACCTCCGGCGTGGCGCTCGTGCTGGCCGTCCTCGCGGTGGTGGCGACCTTCCTCGTCGACACGACCGCGGCGTTCATCACGCTCGGCGTCTACGTGGCGGCGGCGGCGTACTTCGGGCTCTACTCGCGCCACCACCTGGTCGGCGCGGCGCCGGAGGAGGAGTTCGCGGCGATCGAGACCGCCGAGGCCGAGCTGGCCGGCCACTGATGAAGCTGGACGACCTGCGCAAGGCCGTCGCCGACGGCACGGTCGACACCGTCCTGCTCGTCTTCGCGGACATGCAGGGACGGCTCACGGGCAAGCGGCTCGTCGGCTCGCACTTCGTGCACGACGTCATCGAGCACGGCGCCGAGGCGTGCAACTACCTGCTGGCCGTCGACGTCGAGATGAACACCGTCGACGGCTACGCGATGTCCTCGTGGGAGACCGGCTACGGCGACTTCGAGATGAAGCCCGACTTCTCGACGCTGCGCCCGGTCAGCTGGATCCCGGGCACGGCGATGTGCATGGCCGACCTGCAGTGGCACGACGGCTCGCCGGTCGTCGCGTCGCCGCGGCAGATCCTGCGCGCGCAGCTCGACCGGCTGACCGAGCGGGGCTGGAACCCGCTGGCCGCCACGGAGCTCGAGTTCATCGTCTTCCGCGACAGCTACGAGGAGGCGTGGAACAAGGCCTACCGCGACCTCGTGCCCGGCAACCTCTACAACGTCGACTACTCGATCCTCGGCACGTCGCGGCTCGAGCCGCTGCTCGGCCGCATCCGGCGCGAGATGGCCGCCTCCGACCTGCCCGTGGAGAACTCCAAGGGCGAGTGCAACTTCGGCCAGCACGAGGTCAACTTCCGCTACGCGGACGCCGTGAGCGCGTGCGACATCCACACGATCTACAAGAACGCCGCGAAGGAGATCGCCGCCCAGGACGGCATGTCGATCTCCTTCATGGCCAAGTACGACGAGCGCGAGGGCAACTCGTGCCACATCCACCTGTCGCTGCGGAGCGATGACGACGGGCCGGTGTTCGCCGACGACGAGTCGGTCTTCGACCGCTTCCTGGCCGGCCAGCTCGCCACCCTGCGCGAGCTGACGCTGTTCCTGGCCCCGAACATCAACTCCTACAAGCGCTTCCAGCCGGGCTCGTTCGCCCCCACCGCCGTGGCCTGGGGGCGCGACAACCGGACGTGCGCGTTCCGCACGCTGGGCTCGGGTCCGGCGAAGCGGATCGAGTGCCGCGTGCCGGGCGGGGACGTGAACCCGTACCTGGCGCTCGCGGCGCTGATCGCGGGCGGCCTGCACGGCGTCGACGCGGGGCTCGAGCTCGAGCCGATGCTCGAGGGCAACGCCTACACGTCGGACAAGCCGCACGTGCCCGCCACGCTGCGGGAGGCGCGCGAGCTGTTCGCCGGCTCCTCGGTGGCGCACGAGGCGTTCGGCGAGGAGGTCGTGGCGCACTACCTCAACAACGCCGACGTCGAGCTCGCGGCCTTCGACGCGGCGGTGACCGATTGGGAGCGCTTCCGGGGGTTCGAGCGGCTGTGAGGCCGGTCATCGGGCTGTCGACGGCGCTCGAGCGAGCGCAATGGGGCCCCTGGGACACCGCCGCCCACGTGCTCGCCCGCTCGTACGCCGACCAGGTCCAAGCCGCCGGCGGGATCGCGGTGCTGCTGCCGCCCGACCCGCGCGCGAGCGAGGACCCGGAGCCGTGGCTCGACCTGCTCGACGGGCTGATCATCACCGGCGGCGCCGACGTCGACCCGGAGGCCTACGGCGCCGAGCCGCACCCGGAGACGAAGGGCTGGGTGCCCGAGCGCGACGCCTTCGAGATCGCGCTCGCCCGCGGCGCGATGGAGCGCGACCTGCCGCTGCTCGGCGTCTGCCGCGGCATGCAGGTCATGAACGTCGCGCGCGGCGGCACGCTGATCCAGCACCTGCCCGACGACCTCGGGCACGAGGACCACCGGCGCGTCATGGGGACGTTCGACAACGCGGACCACGACGTGCGGCTGGCCGACGGCTCGCTGGCGCCGGCGGGTGGCGGGCGAGGCGATCCACTCCACCAAGTCGCACCACCACCAGGGCGTGGACCGGATCGGCGAGGGGCTCGAGGTGACGGGCTGGGCGACGATCGACGAGCTGCCGGAGACGATCGAGGACCCGGCCTGCCGGTTCGCGCTCGGCGTGCAGTGGCATCCGGAGGCCGACGGGGACTCGCAGCTGATCCCGGCGCTGGTCGAAGAGGCGAGGGCGAGGGCGGTGCGATGACGCTGACCGTGCTGGAGCCGGCGACCGAGGAGGTGCTGGCGGAGCTGCCGCGGGCGGGCGCCGAGGAGGCGGACGCGGCGGTCGCCCGTGCGCGCGCCGCCTACCCGGCGTGGCGCGCCGTGGCGCCGGCCGATCGCGCGCGGCTCCTGCACCGCCTCGCCGACGCGCTGGTCTCGAAGCAGGAGGAGCTGGCGGTGCTCGAGGCGCGCAACGCCGGCAAGCCGATCGGCGACGCGCGCGGCGAGATGGGCATGGTCGCCGACACGTTCCGCTACTACGCGGCGGCGCCCGAGCGCGCGCTGGGCGACACGATCCCGGTGGTCGGCGGCGTGGCCATGACGTTCCGCGAGCCGCTCGGCGTGGTGGCGCTGATCACGCCGTGGAACTTCCCGCTGACCATCGCCTCGTGGAAGCTCGCGCCGGCGCTGGCGGCGGGCAACACCGTGGTGCTGAAGCCGGCGGAGCTGACCCCGCTGACCGCTCTGGAGTTCGAGAAGATCGCGGTGGAGGCCGGGATCCCCGAGGGCGTGGTCAACGTGCTCGTCGGGCCCGGCTCGACCGCCGGCGCGCGGCTGGTCGAGCATCCGGACGTCGCGAAGGTCGCCTTCACGGGCTCGACCGAGGTCGGGCGGCGGATCGCGGCGGGGGCGGCGGAGACGATCAAGCGGGTGACGCTGGAGTTGGGCGGCAAGTCGGCCAACATCGTGTTCGCCGACGCCGACATCGCGGCGGCCGCGGCGGCGGCGCCGGGGGCCGTGTTCGGCAACGCCGGCCAGGACTGCTGCGCGCGGTCGCGGATATTGGTGGAGCGGTCGGCGCTGGACTCGTTCATGGACGCGCTGGAGGAGGCCGTCGAGGGCGTGCGGGTGGGCGATCCGCTGGACGAGGCGACGGAGATGGGGCCGCTGATCTCGGCCGACCAGCGGTCGACCGTGGCGTCGTTCGTGCCCGAGGGCGCGCCGGTGGCGATCCAGGGCGATGCGCCTCAGGGGCCGGGGTTCTGGTTCCCGCCGACCGTGCTGTGCCCGGTGGATCCGGGTGATCGCGCGGTGCGCGAGGAGATCTTCGGGCCGGTCGCGGTGGTCGTGCCGTTCCGCGACGAGGAGGAGGCGGTGGCGCTCGCCAACGACACGATCTACGGCCTCTCCGGCTCGATCTGGACGCGCGACGGCGCGAAGGCGCTGCGGGTGGCGCGGGCGGTCGAGACCGGCGTGCTCTCGATCAACTCGAACACGTCGGTGCGTGTGTCGACGCCGTTCGGCGGCTTCAAGCAGTCGGGGTACGGGCGCGAGCTGGGACCGCACGCGCTGGATCACTACACCGAACAGAAAACCGTCTACTACGACACGAGGATGTGACGTGAACCACCGGGACGACGCCCCTGTCGGGGCGGTGTACTACGCGA
Source organism: uncultured Solirubrobacteraceae bacterium (assembly GCA_963844405.1). Classification (GTDB taxonomy): domain Bacteria; phylum Actinomycetota; class Thermoleophilia; order Solirubrobacterales; family Solirubrobacteraceae; genus DASSUW01. Next base: position 1,203,808 of record CAWJNZ010000004.1, read on the forward strand.
CGTCATGAGCCGGCTCTCCGAGAAGGTCTGCGTCATCACCGGCGCCGCTTCGGGGATCGGCGCCGAGGCGGCTGCGCTGTTCCGGTCGGAGGGCGCCGTGGTGGTCGGCGTGGATCTGCGGGACGACACGCCGGGGGTCGACCTGGCGCTGGCGTGCGACGTCGCCGACGATGAAGCGGTGCAGGCGATGTTCGCGCGCGCGCGCGAGGCGTTCGGGCGGATCGACGTGCTGTTCAACAACGCGGGGATCTCGCCGGGGGACGACGGCTCGGTGCTCGAGACCTCGTTCGAGGCGTGGCAGCGCGTGCAGGACGTCAACACCAAGTCGGTGTTCCTGTGCTGCAAGCACGGCATCCCTCATCTGTTGGAGGGCGGCGGCGGGTCGGTGATCAACACCGCGTCGTTCGTGGCGGTCATGGGCGCCGCGACCTCGCAGATCTCCTACACGGCGTCCAAGGGCGCGGTGCTTGGCGATGTCGCGCGAGCTCGGCGTGCAGTTCGCGCGCCAGGGCGTGCGGGTGAACGCGCTCTGCCCCGGACCGGTGAACACGCCGCTGCTCCGGGAGCTGTTCGCCAAGGACCCGGAGAAGGCGGCGCGGCGGCTCGTGCACCTGCCGATGGGGCGGTTCGCGGAGGCGCGCGAGATCGCCAACGCGGCACTGTTCCTGGCCTCCGACGAGTCGTCCTACGTGAACGCGTCGACCTTCCTGGTCGACGGCGGGCTGTCAGGCGCCTACGTCACGCCGGAGTAGTCGCCTGACCGGGAGGTCGGGCGGGACCGCACCGCGCAGTTTGTCGAGGTAGCCGCGGGCGATGACGGCGGTGCCGCGGCGGCGGCCGTGCTCGAGCCGGCGTCGACCGGCGGCGCTGCCGACGTACGCCCAGATGCGGCCGTCGACGCCGTCGACCAGGTCGGTGACGTCGCAGCGGAGGTAGTTGCGCTCGCGTTCGTCGAGCGCCGCGAGCTCGTCGTCGGTCACCTCGAACACGATCCCCTCGACGCTCGCGCCCGGGTCGTGGGCGATGCTGAGATAGGCCACCTCGACCGCCGGGCGCTCGCCGGTCTCCGGGTCGACGTAGACCTTGTAGCCGGGAATCGTGTGGCGGTTGTCCATCGCCACCCCCCACTCGCGGCGATGGTCGCGCAGGCGGCACGGCACGCCGTCCCTCTCGGCGGGCAGCGAGCCGTAGCCGAACACGAACTGGCGCCTCACCCATGTCAGGCTACCCGGCGCGCCGGGGCGGGATCACCTGCTGCGAGCGGTGCGCTCGCCCTCCGCCTGCTGGCCGACGGTTGTGGCGCTGTCGACGACGACGTGGGTCACCGGGATGTCGAGCTCTTCGCGGAGTCGCTCCACGATCCCGGCCTCGATCCAGTTCGAGCGGCCGGGCGGCAACGTCGAGATGATCACCTCGTCGGCGCCGAACTCGCGCAGCTCGTCCTCGATCGCGCCGAACGCGACGAACGGGTCACCAACCTTGCCGTCGGCGTCGACGCCCTCCTCCCGCGCCCACTCGAGCACCGCCGCCAGGCGCTCCCGGGCGTCCTCGAGCTCGCGGTCGACGTCCGAGGCGAAGTAGTGCACTCGCGAGGGGAGGATCGGCGCCACCACGTGCAGCTCCGCGCCGGCACGCGCGGCCGCGAGGAGCTTCGCCCGCAGCTCCTCTCCCTGCAGGGTGCGGTTGGCCACGACGAGCACCCTCCGCCGCGTCGGGGACGCGGCACGGCGGCCGTCGGTCGCCGCCTCGAGGAGCGGCCGCCGTCTGTCGGGATCCTTGGTGGCGAACTCCCAGAAGAGCGCCCCACCGATTCCGCCCGCGAAGACGGCGAGGCCGAGCAGCGGGTCGAGGAGCGCTCCGAGGGCAACGGAAACGGTGATCAGCGCCGCAGCACCGAATGTGATGTGGAACGCGTCGGTCTCGGACCGGACGGGATTGCGCATGGCGACTCCTCTCAGGCAGGACCCGCAGGCTGCGCGCTCGACGCTACTCCCCGCCGACGGGCCGGGCAAGGGGTGCCGTCAAGTCCTCACGCGGCGCGCGAGGACGGCAATCGACGCCGTCGAGAGGACCACCGGGATGAGCGCGGTGCGCAGCGAGGTCACGCTCGCGAGCGCGCCGACCACCGGCGGGCCGAGCACGAACGCGCTGTAGCCGACGGTGGTGACCAGCGAGACGGCGGTCGCGCTCCGGCCGGGCGCGCTGCGGCCGGCGATCGACAGCGCCGTGGGGACGATCGGCGCCAGCGCGAAGCCGACGACGAGCAGGCCGGCGGCGGCCACGGCAGCGCTGCCGGCGAGCACCACCACGGCCATCGCCGCGCTCGCCAGAAGGCCCGCGATCGTCAGCACGAGCCGCTCGTCGCGCGGCTTGGAGAAGACCAGCCGTCCGGTCAGCGAGGCGGTGTGGAACGCCGCCAGCGCCACGCCGGTGAGCAGCGAGCCCGACTCGAGCACGTCACGCAGGAACAGCGCGGCATAGCCCTCGATCGCCCCGTCGCCGAAGAAACACAGCGTCACAAGCCCCACCGCCCCCGCGATCGCCGGCGTCCGGAGCAGGGCCAGACGACCGCCGGGGGCGGCCGCCGGCTCCGCGGTCGAGTCGTCGCCCGCGGCTTCGCCGGCCGCCACCGCGGTCTCGTGAGCCGCGCCCGCTGGCGCATCGTCAGCCCCCGCCTCGTGCGGCGGCAGCGGCGCCACCATCGCGGCGACCGCCAGCACCACGTAGGTCGCCGCGACTATCCAGTACGTCTCCGCGCCCACCGCGCCCGCCATCAGCGCCCCCACCGCCGCCGCGCCGCTGAACCCGGCGTGCAGCCGGATCATCGCGCGCCGCCGGTGGGTGCGCTCGTAGTCCGACCCGACGGCGTTGGCGGCCAGGTCGAGAAAGCCGCTCGCGACGCCGAACAGCGCCAGCGTCGGCCACAGCGCGAGCTTGTCCTCCACGCCGGCCAGCAACGCGAACGTGGCCGCGAACCCACCCGCGCCGACCACGGCGAGCGGGCGGCGGCCGACGCGGTCGGCGAGCGGGCCGGCGGCGGCCAGCGCACCGATCGAGGTGGCGGCCATGACGGCGAGGCCGACGCCGAGCTCGGCCGGCGTCAGGTCGCGGGTGGCGACCAGATGCGGGATCAGGACGGCCCACGCGCCGACCTGGAGGCCGAGGCCGGCGAACAGGCCGGCCGCGATCCGGGCGTGCGCCCGGCGATGGGACTGCAACACGGTGCTCCTCTACGAAGGAAGGAATCGCACCCGTTCAGGGGCGCGCGGACTGGGCGTTACGTCCGCGCGCCGGAGACATCGCCGGCGCCGAGCACTTCGGGTTGCATGCCGCGCAGGCTACCGGACTTGCTCGGGCCATCGTGTGGGGCGGAGGGTGCGACAGCCCTCCCCAAACACGCGCTTCGCGCAAGGGCAGGGATGTGTTTGGGGAGGGCCGCCGCACCCTCCGCCCTCATCGTGGTCGGTTCTCGGGCGTCTGCTCTGTGAGAGCTTTGTTCAGGCAACTCCTTGGGGAGTGGTCCCGGGTAGCTCCTTGAGCGACGCGCGCGAATCGCGTCGAGGGCTTAGACGGCGATTCACGCGCGACACGAGGGCGCCGTCCGCGCGGCAACTGACCCGCGCTCTCGTAATCACGCGAGGCTGTCGCGCAAAGGGGTGTAGGTGACTGGGCTGGTGGACATCGCCCGACCTCGCTCGAATGTGGAGTTAGAGAGGACTTGCGCGGTGTGGTGGGCCGCTGAAGAAGATCACGGGGTGAGCGTCGATGTACTGCGCGATCGCGGCCAGCCAGGCGACGTGATCGCGTCGACGCGCGCTCGGACGTCCGCCGTCGCCGTGTGGCCGATGTGCCTCATCTTTCGGGTTGCCGGCTGGCTTGAACCCGCCGAATCGGCCGAGACACTCAACTGCCCACATCCCGAAGCAACGTCCGCTGTCACGAGAGGGCGTTGATAATCGCCCTCGCAAGCTGCATGAAGCTGGCGGCGCAGTACAGAGCCGCCGCCGCAACCTTGCCGCGATCGCGCTTCGGGTCCTGCTGGTCCGGCGTATGCATCGGGCATCACCTCATCGACTGCCGAAGCCCCGCTCTCCGACGCGTCGTATGCGGTGAAACCGCGTCTCTGTATCCAAGCCCGAGCGACTCGCGGGGTGAATCCCCGGGCGGGAAATCCAAGCCACCTAGGCCCGGACATCCTTTCCGCCTCGTCACCTTGTGTCCGAGGCGGTCCCCCTGCACTGCCGAGGGGGACTTATCCGGTCTAGCGGCGCTGCCGCCAGACGTACCATCTCCGACGGCACTGCCATCGGGATCTGACGTAAGTGTAGCCAACGGTCGGGGCGCCACGCGGTCGCCGCCACGGTGCACTGTCACTCGAGACCCACAGCCGCCGCGCTGGCTGGAAAGCGCACGCATTACAGTGGCGATCCTCGGCCTTGTAGGCGTCGTCGGCGGCGGCATGCTCAACGGTGACGGTCGCGCTTGACAGGTGGCGCGAGCGAGGGGCAGTGCGCGCGGCGGCTCGCCTCGTGATTCTCGAGCTAGCCGGGAACGCCGGCCGCATCGCGTACGCGCGCCGCCACGGCGACGACGGCCGCGCGATCCTCGGCGAGATCGAGGGCGCGGCATGGCAAGACCACCAGGCGCTGCTCGCGCGCACGCTCGACGACCGAGCTTGGTTTTTCGTCATCGCGGGCTATATGTCTGCCAACGCCGTGCGCCGGTTTCGGAGACCACCACAACCTGCCCGCGCGGATGATCGCCAAGCTCCTGCGAGCCGAGGGCTCGAGGTCATGTTCCTAGCGCCCTGCATGCCGATCGGGGCGTGCCGCCGATGCGCGCTCGACACACTGCGACGCGCTGCTGGTGAGCTGCTCGCTGCCGATGAATCTGCCCGGAACCCTGCCGATCATTGAGGCGGGCCACGATCTCGGCCGGCCAGTCATCGTCGGCGGTCGCAGCTTCGGCGGCGACGACACGCGCGCCGTCCGGCTCGGCTCCGACGGCTGGGCGGCGCGCTCGGCGACGTGGCGCCGCTGCTCGAGCGGGTGCGGGCGCTCGCCTGACCGATCTCAGGCCGGGTCGCCGGCGGCCGGACGGCGCAGGACCTGGCGGACGCGCGCGGCCTCCCGGACGAGGTGGTCGCGCTCGGCCGCGCTGGCCGCGGCCCGGGCGGCGTCGGCGTAGAGCTGCGCGGCACGCTCGAGCTCGCCTGCGCGCTCGCGCAGGTGGGCCGCCACCGCGGCGAAGCGCGGCAGGTCGGGATCCAGGTCGGCCAGCAGCGCCAGGCCGGCCTGGGGCCCGTCGGCCTCTCCGACCGCCACCGCCCGGTTGAGGCGCACGATCGGGCTGTCGGTGAGGCGCACGAGCTCGTCGTACCACTCGACGATCTGGACCCAGTCGGTCTCCGCCGCGCTGCGGGCATCGGCGTGCAGGGCGGCGATCGCGGCCTGCGCCTGGTACTCGCCGAGCCGGTCGCGTGCCAGCGCGGCCTGCAGGATGGCCACGCCCTCGGCGATCAGCCGGGTGTCCCAGCGCGTGCGGTCCTGCCGGGCGAGCGGGACGAGGCGACCGTCCTGCGCGGTCCGCGAGGCGCGCCGGGCGTGGTGCAGCAGCATGAGGGCGAGCAGCCCGGCGACCTCCGGCTCGTCGGTCAAGGCCGCGAGCTGCCGGGTGATCCGGATCGCCTCGGCCGCCAGGTCCACGTCGCCGCCGTAGCCCTCGTTGAAGACGAGGTAGAGCACCCGCAGCACCGTCGCGAGGTCACCCGGCTGATCGAGCGACTCCCCGGCCAGGCGGCGCTTGGCGCGGCTGATCCGCTGCGCCATCGTCGGCTCGGGGACCAGGTAGGCGCTCGCGATCTGCGCCGTCGTCAGGCCGCCGACCGCGCGCAGCGTCAGCGCGACCGCCGACGGGGCCGACAGGGCTGGGTGCGCGCACAGGAAGTACAGCGCGAGCGTGTCGTCGGCGTCCGGCGCCGGGCCGGGCGCCGGCTCGGCGTGCACGACATCCTCGCGCACCCGGCGTGCCGACTGCGACCGCGCGTCGTCGACGAAGCGGTGCCACGCGGCGGTGACGAGCCACCCCTTGGGATCGCGCGGCGGGTCGTCGGGCCAGGCGGCCAGCGCGCCCACGAGCGCCTCCTGCACTGCGTCCTCGGCCGACGCGAAGTCCGCTCCGCGCCGGACGAGGACGCCGATCACCGCGGGCACGAGCTCCCGCAGCAGCGCGTCGTTCACTCGCCCATCGCGGGCGACGACTTGGTGAGGAACGGCCGGACCTCGAGCCACTCGTGGATGGGATCGCCGCCCGGGCCGGGCGCGGCGGACAGCCGCCCGGCGAGCTCGACCGCGCGGTCCCACGACTCCACGTCGATGATCATCCAGCCCGCGATGAGGTCCTTCGTCTCGGCGAACGGGCCGTCGACCACCGGCGGGCGGCCTTCGCCGTCGAAGCGCACGAACGCGCCGTCGGGCGCCAGCGCCTGCCCGTCGACGTACTCGCCGCTCTCCTGTAGGCCGGCGGCGAAGTCGCGCATGAACTGGATGTGGGCGTCGACCTCCTCGGGCCGCCACCGGTCCATAGGCGGGAAGTCGACGGTCGGCGTCGGGCCGCCACGGTAGTGCTTGAGCAACAGGTACTTCATGAGCCATCTTCTCCTTGGTCGGGCGGCCCGGTCCGGCCGCTCTGTCCCTAGGACGAAGCTGCGCCGCCGATCTCGACATCCCGCGTCGAGTTCTAACGAACCTGCTCCGGGGACCTACCGCGCCTTGCGCCGCTCGCTCGGACAAGCGAGGCTTGGACGACTTCGCAACCGACTCGAGGAGTACGCGATGAGCGCCAGGCTGTTGATCGCCGCGGTGACCGGAGGGGTCCTCGTATTCGCCGGGGCCGCGAACGCGCAGCCCCCGGCTCAGCCTCCCGGAGGCTGCGCCGCGTTCGGTGAGCACGTCGCCGGCCTGGCGCAGGGACTCGGCGGAGATTTCGGCGCAGCGGCGTCGGGTGCCGCGCGGCTGGAGCCCGGTGGCATCGTCACGTTCGTCGTCGCGCCGGAGCAGACGACGCTCTGCTCGTAGGCGGTCGGCGCGGCGTCGCATGGACGCGACGCCGCGCATGGTCCGCTGGGTGGCTTAGGAAGCGGGCGGCCTCTCGACGATCCAGATCTGGTTCCCGTCGGGATCCTCGACCGAGAACATCAAGGGCGCGCCGCCCATCTGCATGGGCGGATTGGAGATCGTGACGCCCTCCATGGCCGACAGTCGCTCGTGTTCGGCGCGGACGTCAGCGGTCTCGACGCCGATGCCGCCGCCGCCGGGCTCGCCTTGCATCGGCGGGTTGAGCGCGAGACGTGCGGTAGATCCGGGAGGGGCGACCTCGAGCCAGCGCATCTCCCCGTTCTCGCCGAAGCGGTCGTCGCCTCGGACCTCCCAACCGAGCTTCTCGGTGTAGAAGGCGCGCGCAGCGTCCTGGTCCGCCACGGTGAACATGGCGACGCCGATGTTGGAGACAGTGGTGGGACTGTGCATGGAAGCCATCATGCTCTTCAGACCGCGACCGCGGCAAGCCCGCCGACCTGGCACTGCCCGCGCGGACACGTCATCGTGCCCCCGGTGACCGGGCTCAGCAGCGATTCCAGGTTCGCCGGCCGCACCGACCGTGCGGTCGCCGCGTCGCTCGCTCTCGCGTTGCCGCTCGTCCTGGTGGTGGTGCTGCGCGCGGTGCCGGAGATCGACGAGCGCTGGGAGGACCGGCCGGCGCATTTCTGGATCGTCCTGCTGGCCGGCGGCGTCAACGCGGCGCTCGCGCTCGCGATCACCGAGGCGGGGCGCCGGCGGCGGGACGCGCGGCTTCTTCTCATCGGACTCGCGTTCCTCTGTAGCGCCGGGTTCCTGGGCCTCCACGCTCTCGCCACGCCGGGCGAGATCGTCAGCGACGCCAACGCCGGCTTCGTGCTCGCGACGCCGGTGGGCCTCGTCGCCGCCGCCGTGTTCGCGGCGGCCTCGGCCGTCGAGTACCGGCTCGACTCGTCCCTCCGCATCGTGCGCCGCTCGCGGCTCCTGGCCGTGCTGGTCCTGGCGTTGCTCGGCGCCTGGGGGGTGGTCTCGCTCGCTGGGCTTGCGCCGCTGCGTGACAGCGTCACGCCCGACGAGGTCGAGTTGCCGCTCGGCCTGCTTGCCGCCCTCGGCGTGCCGCTCTACGCGTATGCGTCGTTCGCCTACTTCCGGGTCTGGAGGCGCCGGCGGTCGCGGCTTTCGCTCGCGGTCGCGTTCGCGTTCGCGCTGCTCGCCGAGGCGCTCGTGGTCGCCGTTGCGTCCTTGGCGACGTCCTGGCAGGTGAGCTGGTGGGAGTGGCACGTGTTGATGGCGATCAGCTTCGCGGCGATCGGCGCAGCCTCGTGGTCCGAGTGGTACGAGGAGCGGTTCAGCGCGCTGTATCTCGACGAGACGCTGGCCGGCCATCGCGACGTGACGGTGCTGTTCGCGGACCTGGCCGGATTCACGCCGTTCTCGGAGGCGCACGGGCCGGAGGCTGTGCACCGGATGCTGCTCACCTACTTCAGGGAGCTGACGCCGATGATCACCGACGAGTTCGGCGGCGAGGTGCAGGACTTCGTCGGCGATCAGATCTTCGCGATCTTCAACAAGCGGGGCGACCAGCAGGACCATGCCCTTCAGGCGGCTCGTGCGGCGCTCGAGCTGCAAGAGCGCGCCGAGGCGATCCGAGCCGCGCATCCCGACTGGCCGCGCTTTCGGGTCGGCCTCAATTCGGGGCCGGTCCTGGCCGGGATCGTCGGCGGTCGCGGTCGCCGCATCCACGGCGTCTTCGGCGACACCGTCAACCTCGGCGCCCGGCTCCAGGGGCACGCGCCCGTCGGCGGCGTCGTGATCGGCGCAGCGACCCACGCGCGGCTCCCGGAAGGGACCGACGCCGGCGCCCTGCCCGAGCTCCAGGTCAAGGGCAAGCAGAAGCCCGTCACCCCGTACGTGCTCCACAGCCTCCCCACGGGGGCGACGAAGCGCGCGCCGGACTCGCGCTGACCGCGACAGCGACCGTCCGTATCAGAACCGGCACCGAAACGCTCCTTATCACGTCGCGGCCACGACGCCCCCTCTTAGGGACGAAGCGTCCCCTTACCAAGGAGCACAGATGCATTTCAAGCCGTATGTATTGCCGTCGATCCTGGTCTCGGTGCTGGCGCTCGGCGCCACGCCGGCGCTGGCGGCCGATGAGCCAGCCCGCGACGGCCAGGTGCAGTCGGACGAGATCCGGTCCGCCCTTCAGCGCGACCTCGGTCTCACCGCGGCCGAGGTGAAGAAGCAGGAGGCGCTGCAGGCCAAGGCGATCAAGCTCGACGAGAAGCTGCAGGACTCGCTCGGCGGCGCGTTCGCAGGCTCGTCCTATGACAAGAAGACGGGCAAGCTCGTCGTCATGGTCTCCGACGCCGGGCAGCTCGCCGCGGCCGAGGCGGCCGGCGCCGACGCGCGGCTCGTCAAGCACAGCAAGGCCAAGCTCGACGGGATCAAGAAGCGCCTGGACACCGCCGCCGGCGTGGTCGACGGCTCCAGCCCGACCGACCGCAAGGCCACCGGCAAGCGTGATGCGCTCGTCGCCGGGATGACCAGCTGGTACGTCGACGAGGCCACCAACAGCGTGCACGTCACCGTCAAGAAGGGCCAGAAGAAGGCAGCCGCCCGCGCGCTGGCCAAGTACGGCGACGCGGTCACCATCGAGGAGACCGAGTACGCCCCCACCGCGGCCGCCAACTTCATGGACGGCGGCGACGGCATCAACGGCAACTCGTGCTCGGCCGGCTTCAACCTGCGCAACCTGGCCACCGGGCAGGGCTACCTGCTCACCGCCGGGCACTGCGTGAACGCCGGCCAGAACCTGACCGGCCAGGGCGGGGTCTTCTTCGGGCCCGTGCTGGAGAGCTGGTTCCCCGGGTTCGATGACGCGATCGCCCGTAATGACAATCCTGGCTACTGGATCCAGGGTCCGTGGGTGGACACCAACCCGTCCAACGGCGGCTTCCTCAACACGTCCGGGTTCACGGACGCTCCGGTGGGCACCTTCGTCTGCAAGTCCGGCATCAACACGAAGTGGACGTGCGGGTTCATCACCGCCAAGAACGAGACCGTCAACTACAGCGGCGGCCAGACCGTCAACGGCCTCACGCGGCACAGCGCCTGCGTGCAGCCGGGCGACTCCGGCGGCGCCAACGTCTCGTGGACCGGTGCCTACCGCGCCGAGGGCGTCACCAGTGGTGCGTCGATGGTCTTCGGTCTCTGCCTCTCCAAGTTCGGTCTGCCGAACGTCTCGTGGTACTTCCCGATCGCCGACAGCCTGCCCTACTACGGGTCCAGGTACGGCGTGACGGTCTGGTAGTCCCCGCCTGATCCGACCGAGGCCGGCCGGCGCGCGTTGCGCCGGCCGGCCTCGCCGATCGACTCCTCCGGCGGCTCGACGTTTGCAGGGAGCGTGGGACGAGCGCGACGGGCTGAGCGACACGCGTCCAACTGCTGACGGCGACGCGCCCCATCGACCCCGAACCGCGCCGGAACGGATGCGAGTACGGCGAGCCGATCACGCTCGCCGACAACGTCTGGCTCGGCGGCGGGGTCATCGTCTGCCCCGGCGTGACCATCGGCCAGGACACCGTGGTCGGCGCGGGCGCCGTTGTCACCAAGGATCTCCCGGACGGCGTCGTCGCCGCCGGCGTGCCCGCCCGCATCCTGCGCGAGATCGGCGAGCAGGACCGCGTCGTGGTCCGCAAGCTCCGACTGAAATCCAGCCTGGGTGATGGGAACCGCGGCTCTGCCCTGGGCGTAGAGTCGATGGATGGCTGGTCGAAGCGTCTCGGCGCTGGCGAGCGGCGCGGCCGCCGCCGCGGTGGCGCTGACGCTCGCCGCATGCGGCGGCTCCGAGAGGCGCGGCACCGCCGTCGAGGCGGCGGTCCGCACACCGACGTCCGCGCCCGCGCCGCGAAAGCGTCCGCAGGGCGTCGTTGAGAACTGCTCGACGCGGTCGGAGGCGAGCTTTCCGGCGGCCTTCTCGGACCCGGACAACCTGGTCGTCGGACCGCTTGTTCTCGACGGCGCGGCGTACACGGCTCCGGAAACGGTTCGTGAGTTCGGCGGCGACAAGTTCCCGGCGCTCGTGCGAGCGGGTCACCGGGTGACCGTCGCGCTCTCGCGGCGCACGCGCCGTGTCGCCGGCCTCGGCTACGGCCCTCTCCCGGAAGGGGTTGAGCTGTCCCCGCAAGACGGGCATCGGGTCGTGACCTTCATCGCCTGTCGACGCGGCGAGCCGTCCGGGAGCACCGGCGACGACGGCGAGCCGGTCACGTTCTGGTCTGGGTTCGTGCTCGTCGCCGAACCTCGGTGTGTGCCGCTCGAGGTGTGGGTGGACGACGAAGCGTCGCCACGCCATGCGGTGCTGCGCATGGGCGTGCCCCGCTGTCCCTGATTCGGTCGGCCCGCGCGTCCGGGGGACCCTGGCTACCGCGCCATGGACCAGCGAGATGCGATGAAGGTGCTCCTGCGCCCATGCGCCACGGCTCAACCGCGCCGACCGCCGGCCCGAGGCTGATTGACAGACTCACGCGCATGGCACTCATCCAAGAGCTCGACTTCATGGGCATCCCCTCGCGGGACGCCGCGCGCGCACGCAGCTTCTACCGCGACATCCTCGGCATGCGCCCCGATGAGCACGCGGAGTACGAGCAGTGGGCGGGCGAGACCTGCTTCGTGGTGTGGGAGCCCGAGCGGGTCGGGATGGAGTTCGTCGCCCAGACCGGCAACCCGCTGCCGCTGCGCGTGGAGGACGTCCACGCCGCGCGGGCGGAGCTCGAGTCCAAGGGCGTGACGTTCTTCGGGGACACCCTCGACACCGGCGTCTGCCACATGGCGATCTTCGCCGACCCCGACGGCAACCACCTCATGCTGCACCGCCGCTACGCGCCGTACGAGAACGCGTAGCAGGCGGGCTGCCAGCGGGCCTCTGCCGTTCTCACTCAGGGCACGGGACGGCGTTGAAGACGTTGCCCGGGCCGGAGGCGAGATGCGCCATGTGAGACGGGAAGGCGGCGTTGTCGGAGTGCACGTTGACGTGGCAGTGCGGGCCACCGTGGAACGCCCGCTCGGCCCGGTTCTCAGACGGATGGCCGTACGCCGCCGAGGTGAAGCCCAGCACGAAGACAGCGGTCAGACCAACGATGGACTTGCGCATTGCCCTCCCCTCGCTCGTTTGGATTGTCGGCTCGCGACGGCGGGCTGTACGGCCGCCACGTCCGTTTGGTTCACGCCCCGCCGGCCACGATCAGAGCTTGTGGCGCCGCAGCAGCGTGCGCCCGATCACCATCCGCTGGATCTCGGACGTCCCCTCGCCGATCAGCAGGAGCGGCGCGTCGCGGTACAGGCGCTCGATCTCGTACTCCTTCGAGTACCCGTAGCCGCCGTGGATGCGGAAGGCGTCCTCGACGACCTCCTTGCCGGCCTCGGAGGCGTAGAGCTTGGCCATGCCGGCCTCGAGGTCGGACCGCTCGCCGGCGTCCTTCATCCGCGCCGCCTTCAAGGTCAGCAGCCGCGCGGCCTCGACCTTGGTCGCCATGTCGGCGAGCTTGAACTGGATCGCCTGGTGCTGGGCGATCGGCTTCCCGAAGGCGCGCCGCTGCTGCGAGTAGCGCAGGGCGAGCTCCAGCGCCCGCTGGGCGATGCCCACGCCGCGCGCCGCGACGTTGACGCGGCCGACCTCGAGCGCGTCCATCATCTGCGCGAAGCCCTTGTTGAGCCCGGCCTCCTCCCCCCCGAGGATCATGTCGGCCGGGCACTCGTAGTCGTCGAAGACCAGCTCGGTCGACTCGACGCCCTTGTAGCCCAGCTTCTTGATCTGCGGCGGCACGGTGAGGCCCGGGTTCTCGGCCGCGCCCGGCTCCTTCTCGCAGACGAAGCAGGTCATGCCGCGCTGCGGCGTCTCGGACTCGCGGTCGGTCCGGACGAGCACGAAGACGACGCCCGACCGCAGCCCGTTGGTGACCCACATCTTCTGGCCGCTGATCTTCCAGGCGTCGCCGGCCTTGACCGCCGAGGTCTTGATGGCCGCCACGTCCGACCCGAGCTCCGGCTCCGAGAGCGAGAACGCCGCGCGAACCTCGCCGGTCGCCATCTTCGGCAGCAGCCGCGAACGCTGCTCCTCGCTGCCGAACTTCATCAGCAGGTAGGAGCCGATGAAGTGCGTGTTGACCACGCCCGAGATCGAGATCCAGCCGCGCGAGAGCTCCTCGACGATCATCGCGTAGGTCGTCAGGTCGAGCCCCATCCCGCCGTACTCCTCGGGGATCGTCACCCCGAAGAGGCCGAGCTCCTTCATCTGCTCGACGATCGGCTCCGGGAACTCGTCCTCGTGGTCGTAACGGGAGGCCTGCGGGATGATCTGCTCGTCGACGAACTGGCGGACCATCTCGAGGATCGCCTTCTGCTCGTCGGTCTTCTCGTAGAACGGGGTGGCGAGGGCCATGGGCGCGAGGATACTTCCGCGTCCATAGCATGGCGCCGGTGAACTTCGCCCGCGACGTCGTCGAGGCCGCGCCTGCGCGCGATCGGGCGCTGGTGGAGCTGCGCCGCGACGGCTCGCGCCGCGAGTGGTGTTTCGGCGAGGTGGCCGCCGAAGCGGCCAACGTCGCCGCGCGCCTCCACGGCCAGGGCCTGCGACGGGGCGACGTGGTGCTGACGCTGGTCGGCAACCGCCCCGAGTGGGTCCTGGCCATGGTCGCCTGCTTCCGGCTCGGCCTCGTCGCGCTGCCGTGCAACGAGCAGCTGCGCCCCAAGGACCTGGAGCAGCGCCTGCGCGTCGCGCAGCCGCGTCTCGTCGTCTGTGACCAGCGCAACGCCGGCGTGCTGACCGAGGCCGGCTGGGACGGCCCGGTCCTCTGGGTCCCGTGGGGCCGGCTCGGCGACGCCGCCGGCCCGCCGCACGAGCAGCTCGAGCCGGACGACCCGTGCCTGATCACCTTCACCTCCGGCACGGCCGGCGAGCCGAAGGCGGTCCTGCACGGCCAGCGCTACCTGGCGGGACAGATGCTGCAGGCGCGCCACTGGCTCGACGCGCGGGCGGGCGACCTCGTGTGGTGCACCGCCGCGTCGGGCTGGTCGAAGTCGGCCCGCAACGTGTTCGTCGCCCCCTGGCTGCGCGGCGCGGCGGCGCTCCTGCACGACGCGCGCTTCGACCCGCAGGAGCGGCTCGAACTGCTCCAGCGCGAGCACGTCGACCTCCTGTGCATGGCGCCGACCGAGTACCGCCTGATCGCCAAGCGCACGTCGCTGCCCGGGCAGCTCGACCTCCGGGGGGCGGTGGCGGCCGGCGAGGCGCTCAACCCGGAGGTCCTCGGCGCCTGGCACGAGGCGACGGACGTCTGGATCCGCGACGGCTACGGGCAGACCGAGACCGGCCAGCTGACCGGCATGCCGCTCGGCATCCCCGCCCGCCCGGGCTCGATGGGCGTCGCGCTGCCTGGCGTGCGGCTCGACGTCGACGACGGCGAGCTGGTCGCCGACCCGTCCTGCATCCCGACGTTCTTCCTCGGCTACCTGGGCGAGCCGCCGCCGCCCGCCGGGCCGAGCGCGGTCTGGCGCACCGGCGACCGCGTCGAGCGCGACGAGCAGGGCTTCCTGTACTTCGTCGGCCGCACCGACGACGTGATCATCTCCGCCGGCTACCGGATCGGGCCGTTCGAGGTCGAGTCCGCGCTCGTCTCGCACGGGGCCGTCGCCGAGGCTGCCGTGGTCGCCGCCCCCGACGACGAGCGCGGCAGCGTCGTGCGCGCCGTCGTCGTGCTGCGCGACGGTCACCAGCCTTCGGACGAGCTGGCGCGCGACCTGCAGGAGCACGTGAAGGCGCAGACCGCGCCCTACAAGTACCCCCGCATCGTCGACTTCGCGGCCGAGCTGCCGAAGACGGCCAGCGGCAAGGTGCGACGCGCTGCGCTGAGGTAAAACGAAGGGCCCGCCGGGGGAAGCGGGCCCTTCGCTGAGGGGGTCGGCGGAGGGCGGTGGGTCAGGCCGCGTCCGCCGTGGCCGGGATCAATGGCAGTTGATCCTCGGAGGGGGGATATGCGCGACTTCCTTGTCGCTGAGGGCATAGTGCCCCGCCCCCATTGGCGAAAGCTTGTGCCGACCTTGTCGTCGTCTAGCCGCGCACGCGGAAGGCCTTGCGCAGCGGGGCGCTGACCCCGTCGGCGCTCGAGGCGGTCACGGTGACGCGGTAGGTCCCCGTGGCCAGTGCCCGGCTGACGTTCACGGTCCGCGAGGACGCCGCCGTGCGCGCCAGCGTCACCCGCACCCAGCGCCCGTTGACGCGGCGCTCGACGCGGACGGACAGGGCCGCGCCCGGCGACGCCGTGGCCGTAACCCGCGCGCGGCGCCGGCACGTCCGGCCGCGCACGCAGGGGGAGAGCTTGACCGTCACGCGCGAGAGCGTCGGCGGGGTCGCCACGGTCGCGTCCTCGGGCTCGGCGCCCCCGGTCTCGCCGCCCTCGGTCTCGGGCTCACCACCGGCGGTCTCGCCGCCCGCGGGCTCGCCGGCCTCGCCGGCCTCGCCGGCGTCCGCCGCGGGGCAACCGCCGTTCGTGGCCGGTCCGGCGAACTCCGGGCAGGAGTCCGCGCCGTCGAGCGTGCCGTCGCCGTCGCGGTCGGCCGCCACCGAGAGCACCGCCCGCTCGGCGTTCACGCGCCCGCCCGTCACGGACAGCAGCCCCGACTTGGCGTCGGTGGTGCCCATCAGCGCGGCCTTGACCTGCGCGGCGCTCAGCGACGGGTTGCGCGACAGCACGAGGGCGGCGACGGCCGCCGTGTTCGGCGATGCCATCGACGTGCCGTTCATCGACACGTAGCCGCCGCCCGGGTACGTCGAGACGATGTTCACGCCGGGCGCGAAGACGTCGACCGCGGTCGTGCCGAAGTTCGAGAAGCCCGCCGCCGCGTCGCGCTGGTCCGAGGCGCCGACGCACACCACGTTGGCGGCCGGCGTCTCGCACGGCGCGTAGGAGCTGAGCTCCAGGTCGAGCCCGTCGTTGCCGGCGGACACGACGTACAGGGTGTTCGGGTGCGCCCTGACCGCGTCGGTGATGACCTGCGGCACCGAGGTGACCGCGCCGAGCGACGCGTTGACCACGCGCACGCCCATGTCGCCCGCCAGGTCGAACGCGTCGGCGGCGGCCGAGAACGTCCCGGAGCCGTCGCTGCCCTGCGTCTGCAGCGGCAGGACCTTGGCGTCCGGGGCGACGCCGCTGACCCCGTCGCCGTTGGCGTTCAGCGCGGCGATCGTGCCGGTCACGTGGGTGCCGTGCCCGTTCAGGTCGGTCGGGTCGTTGTCGCCGCCCGCGAAGTCCCAGCCGCGCCAGTCGTCCACGAGGCGGTTCCCGTCGTCGTCGACGCCGTTGGAGCGCTTGTCGCGCCCCTGCGCGTCCGTGCCGATCTCGCCCGGGTTGGTGGCGAGGCGGCCCGCCAGGTCCGGATGGTCGAAGTCCACGCCCGAGTCGACGACGGCGACGGTCACGCCGCGACCGGTCGCGTGCTGCCACGCCTCGGGGACGTCCATGTCGGCGTCGAGGACGCCGGTGTGACCGACGCCGCCGAGCGTCAGCGTCTGCCCCGTGTTGCGGAGGGCCCACAGCCACGTCCAGAAGGGGTCGGCTCCGGTTGCCGCCGTGACCGACAGCTCGCCGTCGCGCATCGCCCAGCGCACGTCGGGGTCGGCGCGCAGCGCGCGCAGCGCCTCGGCGGCGTCGCCGGCCGGGACCGAGACGACCTCGGTGTCCGCGAGGCGCAGCCGCCGCTCGTGGTCCACGCCGGCGTCGGCGCGGATGTCGGTGCGCTCGGCGGCGGTCAGCCCGGCGTCGCGGCGGACGATGAGCTCGACCTCGGCCGCCTGCGCAGCGGCCGGCGCGCACCACGTGGCGACGGCGACAAGGGAGACGATGAACGGGCGCATGGACATTGTTCGTGCAACCAGTTCATCGGCATCGCGGCGGCGATATTGGAGCCCCGAGCATCGGGCTGGACGACCTTCGGTCAGCCCTCGGACCCGCCGGATGGCGGGTTGACCGCGCGTGGCGTCGCCGGGAACTCCACGGATGGCGGGTTAACCGCCCGCGGCCGCGCCGCGGGCGCCGATACGCTGGGCCGCATGACGACGATCGAGCCCGCCGCCCGTATCGATGCCGGCCGGATCGCCGAGCTGACCGAGCGCCAGCGCGCGATCCACCGCGAGCGGACGGCCGGCTCGGGGCGGATGTACGAGCGCGCCGCGACCGTCATGCCGGGCGGCGTCCCGTCGTCGTTCCAGCGCAACGACCCGTGGCCCGTCTACCTGCGGCGCGGCGTCGGCGCGCGCGTGTGGGACGTCGACGGGAACGAGTACATCGACTTCCACAACGGCTTCGGCGTCATGTGCGTGGGCCATGCCAACCCCGTGATCGCCGCCGCCGTGCGCGCCCGGATGGACGAGGGGACGCACTTCGCGGCGCCGACCGAGGGCTCGATCGCCGTCGCCGAGGAGCTCCGCCGCCGCTGGGGGCTCGAGCACTGGCGCTTCACCAACTCGGGCACCGAGTCGACGATGGACGCGATCCACCTCGCCCGCGCGGCGAGCGGCCGCGAGGTGATCGTCAAGATCGAGGGCACCTACCACGGCCACCACGACGCGGTGATGGTCTCGGTCAAGCCGCCGACGGCCGAGATGGGCGACCGCTCGCGGCCCGCCTCCGTCCCCTACGGCGAGGGCTATCCGAAGGCCCTGACCGACCTCACGCACGTCGTCCCGTTCAACGACGCGGACGCCCTCGAGGCGCTGCTCGGCGAGGTCGAGGTCGCCGGCGTGATCGTGGAGCCGGCGATGATGAACGTGAACATCGTGCCGCCGGTCCCGGGCTACCTCGAGCGCGTGCGCGAGCTCACCCGCGCCCACGGCGTCACGCTCATCTTCGACGAGGTCAAGACCGGCGCCGCGGTGGCGGCCGGCGGCGCCACCGAGCTGTACGGCGTCAAGCCCGACGTCGTGTGCCTGGCCAAGGCGATCTGCGGCGGCCTCCCGGGCGGCGCCATCGGCATGACCGGCGAGCTGGCGCAGCTCATCACCGACAACCGCGTCCGCCAGCAGGGCACCTTCAACGGCAACCCGCTGGTGATGGCCGCCGCGCAGGCGACGTTGTGCGAGGTGCTGACCGACGAGGCCTACGGGCGCCTGCACGCGGCGAACAAGACGCTGATGGCCGGCTGCGAGCGCGTGATCGCCGAGTACGGACTCCCCGCCCACACCGTCGGCATGGGCTCCAAGGGCTGCGTCGTCTTCGCCACGGAGCCGGTCCGCGAGTACCGCGACTACTGCACCAAGATCCACCACGACCTCACCGACCTGGCGTGGCTCTACCACATGAACCACGGCATCTTCATGACCCCGGGCCAGGACGAGGAGTGGACGCTGTCGGTGCTGCACACCGACGAAGACCTCGCGCGCTACGTCGAGGTCTTCGAGACCTTCGCGCGCGACGTGACGGGCGCGTCGTAGGCCGGCGGCACGTGGCTCATGGCGTGCTCGGCCATCGCCGTGATGGTGAGGCTGGGGTTGACGCCGACGTTCGCGGGCACGGCTGAGCCGTCGCACACGAGCAGGTTCTCGTAGCCGAAGACGCGCTGGCGGGCGTCGACGACACCGGTCGAGCGGTCGGCGCCGATGACCGCCCCGCCTAGGACGTGCGCCGTCGTGGCCATGTTCGCCACCGCCTCCATGAGCGCCGTCTGCGCGATCCCGCCCGTGCGCCGGGCGAGCCACTCCGCGAACTGGTTGGCGACCGGGATGAACGTGGGGATCGGCCGGTCCGGGTCCTGCGCGGTCTGCAGGCGCGCGCCGCGGCGGGTGCGGATCGCCCGGAAGGCGATCGCGTTGTCGAGCGTCTGCATGACCAGCACGATGATCGTGCGGCGCGACCAGCCGCGGGGGTTGAGGAGCCGCACGAAGGTGAGCGGGTGGCGCGCGGCGGCGGCGGCGAGCTTGAGCGGCCGGGTCACCCTGGTCCCGTCGCCGACCAGCACGGTGTAGAGCGCGCTCATGGAGTCGGCGGCGTCGCCGTAGACCACGGTCTCGATGTGGGTGTCCGGATCGGGGTAGATCGAGCCGGTGATCGCCACCCGGCGCTGGATGTCCGGCGCCCCGGGCGGCAGGGTGACGGCGAGGATCGCCTCCGAGTTGGTGCGCACGAGCTGGCCGAGCCGGTCGGAGAGCCGCGGGAGCGAGCCGTGCAGCCTGCAGGCGGCGAGCAGCTTGTTGCTGCCGATCGGGCCGGCCGCGAAGACGACGCCGCGGGCGGTGAAGGTCGTCCGGCGGCGGCGGACCCAGGCGCCCGGCCGCTCGGTCGTGACCCGGTAGCCCTCCGAGCCGTCGGGCGCGCCGAGCGGCCTGACGTCGACGGCCAGGCGCTCGGGGTGCACCTGCGCGCCGGCGCGCTCGGCCAGCCAGAGGTAGTTCTTCACGAGCGTGTTCTTGGCCCCGTGCGGGCAGCCGACCATGCAGCGGCCGCAGCGGACGCAGCCCGTGCGATCGGGTCCCGCGCCGCCGAAGAACGGATCCGGCACCGTCTCCCCTGGCTTGCCGAGGAACACGCCGATGCGGGTCTTCGCGTACGTGTCCTCGACGCCGATCTCGCGCGCGAACTCGCGCAGCAGGTCGTCGGCGGCGTCGTCCTCGTCGTAGGCGACCACCCCGAGCATGCGCTCCGCCTCGTCGTAGTGCGGCGCGAGCGCGGCCTCCCAGTCGTCGAGCTCGGCCCACTGCGGCTCCTCGTAGAAGCGCCGGCGCGCGCGGTACAGCGTGTTCGCGTAGCCGAGCGAGCCGCCTCCGACCCCCGACCCGCTCACGATCGCGACGTCCTTGAAGGTGGAGAGCCGGAAGATGCCGCGCATCCCGAGCCTGGGCGCCCAGAAGTACCGGCGCAGGTCCCAGGTGCTGCGCGGGAAGTCGTCGTCCGAGAAGCGCCGGCCGCACTCGAGCACCCCGACGCTGTAGCCCTTCTCGCGCAGGCGGAGCGCCGACACGCTTCCGCCGAAGCCCGAGCCGATGACCAGCCAGTCGTAGTCGTAGGTCATCGGCGTCCACTCTACCGGCGAAGGTGACGCAGGCGTCACGTTTCCCGCTCGATCAGGATCGCACTCATGGACCTACGCCTCGAGGTGGTCGTCGTGCCGGTCTCGGACGTGGATCGCGCGAAGGCCTTCTACGCCGACCAGATGGGCTTCGCCGTAGACCACGACAGCGAGCCGAACCCTGGCACCCGCGTCGTGCAGCTCACCCCGCCCGGCTCTGCCTGCTCGATCGTCATCGGCACCGGCCTGCCGCCGATGGAGCCGGGCTCGATCAAGGGGCTCCAGCTCGTGGTGGACGACATGGACGCCGCGTACGAGCTGCTTGGCGGCCGCGGCGTCGACCTCGGCGAGATCGTCACGCTTGGGGCCGAGGGCCGGCCAGGCTTCCGCCACGTCTTCTTCAGCGACCCCGACGGCAACGGCTGGGCGATCCAGGAGCTCCGCCGCTAGGGACGCTTCGTGCGGCCTTCACGGTAAAGATCGGCCATCGCGCCGACCGACGCCCGGTTCGCGTTCTCGAGCACGCTCGGACCCGTCTGAGGCTCGCGGTGCTCGTGGGCCGCCTCCGGCGTGTCTTCGGGAGGTTCCGGTCGATGGAGGAGCCGCCGGAGCCAGCGCGGCAGACCGACTTCGCCGCCCCATGCTTCCTGCTGTCGTTCCGACATCGCAGCGCTCCTTTCGGTCGCCGCGATCGTATGTGGCTCACTTCACCCGGCAAGCCCATCCCAGGTGGACACTTCGCCACCTAGCGCCCGGTGCTCCCTGGTCCTCGGGAGGACGGCGGACGTAACCGCGAGCATGGAGGGACGTCGTTCAGTCGCGGGTGCATTTCGTCAACGCGACGCCGTCGACCGTCGCGGCGTTGACGTTCGGCACCGCGTGGGTGCGCAACTGCATTCAGCGCCGATTCGTCCCGCCACGAGTGCAGAAAGGCACCATCCGCCCTACCCAGCCGCAGTTGACATTCGCCGTCGCCGCGCGAGCGCTAGGGCTTCCAGCGTGCCAGCGCGTCCTGGAAGTCCCGCACGGGGAGCGCGTCGATGGGCAGGGGCTCCAGGTCGTCGCGCGGGCGCAGGCCGTCGAGCACGATGGCCAGGTAGCGCTTGTAGAGATCGGGGCTGATGTCGCGCCCGAAGTCGACGATCGTGTTGAGCATGAAGTTGATGAGCGGCACGTCGCTCGTCGAGATGTCGCCGCGCACGGCGCCGGACTCGACGGCCCGCTGGACGAGCTTCGTGACCACGGGCGCGATCTGGCGCCGGGCCTGGTTGCTGCGCTCCCGCCCGCGGCCGGACGAGAAGAGGACGTCCTTGAGCCCGCGGTCGGCGGCCTGGAGCGCGAGCGCGCGCTCGAAGTAGCCGGTGAGCCCGGCCCATGGATCGGGATCCTCGAGACACTCCTCGGCAAGCTTCCCGAGCTCGCCGATGCGGTCGACCATCAGGGCGTCGATCAGCGCGTCCTTGTTCGGGAAGCGGCGGTAGGCGGTGCCGGTGCCGACGCCGGCGTGGCGGGCGACGTCGTCGAGCGTCACGTCGAGCCCGCGGGTGGCGAAGAGATCCTTGGCCGCCGCCAGCAGGCGCTGGCGGTTGCGCTCGGCATCGGCTCGGAGCGGCGCGGTCACGTCGCTCATCCTAGAGAGTGGAGACCCAGTCTCCACTTGTGGTACCGTAACCGGAGACCCTCTCTCCGTATCCGTCCTGGAGGTCCCTCCCCATGCCGAACACGGCAGACCCCCATCACGACCGGCGCTGGCTCATCCTCGGCGTCATCGGCATCGCCCAGCTGCTCGTCGTCCTCGACGTGACGATCGTCAACATCGCGCTCCCCTCGGCGCAGCAGGACCTCGGCTTCTCCGACGACCAACGCCAGTGGATCATCACCGCCTACGCGCTGGCCTTCGGGAGCCTGCTGCTCCTCGGCGGCCGGATCGCCGACCTGTTCGGCCGCAAGTGGACCTTCATCGCCGGCCTGCTCGGCTTCGCCGGCGCCTCCGCGCTCGGCGGCGCGGCGCAGTCGTTCGGCCTGCTCGTCGGCGCGCGCGCCCTCCAAGGCGCGTTCGCGGCGATGCTCGCCCCCGCCGCCCTGTCCCTGCTGGCCACCACGTTCACCGATCCGCGCGAGCGCGGCAAGGCGTTCGGCGTCTACGGCGCGATCGCGGGCGCCGGCGGCGCCTTCGGCCTGCTGCTGGGCGGTGCGCTGACCGAGGTGCTCGACTGGCGCTGGTGCCTCTACGTCTCGATCCTCTTCGCCGTGCCGGCCGCGGTCGCCGGCCTGCGGCTGCTGCACCACGTGCCGGCGCGCTCCCGGCCGCGGCTCGACGTCCCCGGAACGGTCGTCGCCTCCTCGGGCCTGTTCGCGCTCGTCTTCGGCATGGCGCATGCGGAGTCCGACGGCTGGGGCGATCCGGTCACGCTGACGCTCCTCGGCGCGGCGGTCGTGCTGCTCGCGGGCTTCGTCGCCCTCCAGCGGCGGGTCGCCAACCCGCTGCTGCCGCTGCGCGTGGTCGCCGACCGCAACCGCGGCGGCTCCTACCTCGCCATCGCGATCGCCGGCGCCGGCATCTTCGGCGTCTTCCTCTTCCTGACGTTCTACCTCCAGACCACGAAGGGCCTGTCGCCGCTCGAGACCGGCGTCGCCTTCCTGCCGATGAACTTCGCGATCATCCTGACGGCGACGCTCGTGAACACGAAGGTCCTTGCGCGCACCGGCCCGCGCCCGCTCGTCCCGACCGGGATGGCACTCGCCGCGCTCTCGATGGTGCTGTTCACCCGGATCGGCGTCGACACCTCGTACGCCACTCACGTGCTCCCGTCGCTCATCCTCCTGGGCCTCGGCTTCGGGCTGACGATCGCGCCGTCCTTCGCGACGGCCACCCTCGGCGTCCCGCGGCAGGACAGCGGCGTCGCCTCCGCCATGGTGAACACGTCGCAGCAGGTCGGAGGGTCCATCGGGACCGCCCTGCTGAGCACCGTCGCGCTCTCCGCCAGCACCGACTACCTCGCTCTGCACGGCGCCGGGCCGCTGGCAGCAGTCGAGGGCTACGTGACCGCCTTCTGGTGGGCGGCGGCGATCTTCGCGATCGGAGCGGTGGCTACGGGCGCGCTCCTGCGCTCGGGTGTGAAGGCGCCGGCGCACGGCGCCCCCGAGCCCCTGGCCGCGTAGGCCGGTCAGCTGGGTGACCCTCCCCGCCGTTCGGAGGCTCGCGCGCTAATTTGTTGCGAAGCCATACGAATGGCGGGAGGGGCGGCGCCGTCCAGCGCCGTCGAATGACTCTGGAGGAGGAAGACACAGGTGACAGCACCTCGTTTGGGGGCGCTCGCCCTCGGCGTCGTTTCGATCGTCCTGTTCACGGCGACCACCGCCGTCGCGCAGACGACGAACCGTGCACCACGGATCACCGCCGCCGCGGCGACGCCCGCGGCCGGCTACGGCGCCCCCCTGACGGTGGGGTTCTCGGCCACCGCGACGGATGCTGACGGCGACACGCTGTCGTACTCCTGGAACTTCGGCGACGGCACCTCGTCGAATCTCCAGGCACCCACGCACACCTACCAGCAGCTCGGCTACTACGACGCGACGCTGACCGTGGCGGACGGCAAGGGCGGCACCGCCACGCGGACGGTCCAGGTCAACGTCCTGTCGCGCGAGCGCGACCCGGACGCCCGCTTCCGGATCCTCGTGTTCTCGAAGACGGCGGCGTTCCGGCACTCCTCGATCGACGAGGGCGTCACCGCGATCCGCAAGCTCGGCGCGGAGAACGACTTCCAGGTCGACGCGTCCGAAGAGTCCTCGGTGTTCACGGACGAGAACCTCGCGCTCTATGACGCGGTCGTCTTCCTGTCCACGACCGGCGACGTCCTGAACGACGACCAGCAGGCGGCCTTCGAGCGGTACATCCAGGCCGGCGGCGGCTACGTCGGCATCCACGCGGCCTCGGACACCGAGTACACGTGGAAGTGGTACGGCGAGCTGGTCGGGGCCTACTTCCGCGGCCATCCGGCGCAGCAGACGGCCTCGATCGACATCGAGGACGGCGACGACCACTCCACGCTCGGCCTGCCGGAGCGCTGGACGCGGTTCGACGAGTGGTACGACTTCAAGCCGATCAACTTCGAGGAGACCGGCAACCTCGACTACAGCCCGCGCGGCGACGTCCACGTGCTCGCCACGCTGGACGAGTCGACCTACACGGGCGAGGCCACCGGCACCACCGATCACCCGATCTCCTGGTGCCAGCGCTTCGACGGCGGCCGCTCCTGGTACACGGCGCTCGGCCACACCGAGGCGTCCTACGTCGAGCCGGCGTTCCTGAGCCACATCCTCGGCGGCATCGAGGTCGCGGCGGGCGCTGCGACGTCGAAGGCGTGCGGCCGCCAGGGGTGGCACGGCACGAACCCGAAGAACAACGACGGGAACCTGGACGACAGCAACAACGGCTGGGGCGACGACAAGCTCCGCTGAGAGTGAGGGGGGAGCAACCGGGAATGGGCGGCGCCTACAGGCGCCGCCCATCCGGGTCGCAGCCTCAGTTCTGCGTGATCGCCCGTAGCTCGTCGGCGCGGAACTTCCGCGCGCGCGGCAGCTGACGCGGCTTACCGGGGGACACCCTGCCGCGCGAGTCGAGCGGGCCGAAGTCCGGCGGCGCCGTCCGGTGCCCCGTCGCCCGCTCGTAGGCGCTCGCGATGGCGAAGAGCTTCGCCTCGCTGAACGGCAGGCCCAGGAAGTCGATGCCCACCGGCAGCTCGGCCTCCTTGGCCGGCAGCAGCGTGCCGTCCGCCGCCCGGTCGTAGACGTGGGTGGTGAAGCCCGCCGGGACCGTCAGCGCCGGGAACCCGCGGCTGTTGATGTACGTCCACAGGCCCGAGCTGCGATCGTTGATCGTCGGCTCCTGCGGCGCCGTGAGGATCGCCGGCGGGACGTTGCCGGTCGGGTACACGACGGCGTCGAGGTCCAGCTCGGCGAAGCACTGGTGGACGACCGTCTGCAGCGTGAACCGCGTCTGCAGGGTGGCGCCGGTGTCGTACGTCCGGGCGCGGTCGGTGCTCTCGAGGTCGGACCGCCGGCTCGGCATCGCCGGATCGCTCCAGTGGTTGGCCTTCTGGATCAGGTCGGTCAGCGTGCGCATCGCGGCGTCGCCGCGTTCGCGCAGGTACATGTCGAAGTTGAACCTGCCGTCACCGACGTCGGCGCCGCCACCGCCGAGGTTGCGGATGCTCGGCTGGCCGGCGGCGTTGTGCGGCACGCGCGACGGGTCGAAGAACATGTCCACGAGCGTGGAGACGTGGTCGCCGACCGGCGCCCCGCCGGCGTCGAACGGGAACGCGGACGGGAACTGGCGGACGAAGAGCCCGTTCCGCCAGCGCGGCGCGAAGCGATCGACGCAGCTCTGGAAGAGCGCGCCCTGCGGGCCGGGGTCGACGATCGTGGCCCCGAGCCGGCGCAGGTCCCCGATCGCCCGGTCGACGATGTCGATCGTCTCGGAGTCCGCGACGGTGAACAGCGACTTGTTCATGTACTCGCGGACGACCCCGACGCGGTAGCCGCGCAGATCGCGCTCCTGGTACGCGTGGTAGGGCTTCGGCGGGGTCCGGCCGACGGCGAACGAGGTCAGCTCGTCCTCCGGGTCGAAGCCCGCGTACGCGTCCAGGATGCGCGCGGTGTCCTCGACCGTCCGGCAGATCGGCCCGACGCGGGTGGTGATGCCCTCTTGGACCATGCCGTCGGCGCTCACCAGCTCGCGCGTCGGCGCGATGCCCACGGCGTTGTTGTTCTTGGCCGGCTCGCGCACCGACGTGCCGGTCTCCTCGCCGATCGCGCACGTGACGAAGTTCGCCGCGACGGCCATGCCCGAGCCGCCGCTCGAGGCACCCGGATCGCGCTCGGTGTCGTAGGCGTTGCACATCGTGCCGCCGAACGAGCTCCGGGTCCCGGTGATCCCGCCCGCGGCGTACTCGCCCATGTTCGCCTTGGCGAGGATGATCGCGCCGGCGTCGCGCAGGCGCTGCACGAACGTGGCGTCGTCCGGCGGGCGGTCGTTCGCCCAGAAGGCGTCGGCGCCCGCGGTGGTGCGCATGTCGAAGGTGTCGTACTGGTCCTTGATGGCCATGACGACGCCGTGCAGCGGGCCGGCGAGATCGTGCGTCCTCGCGAACCTCGCGTCCTGCCGGGCCGCGACCTCGAGCGCGTCCGGCATGCCCGGATCGTCGTCGACGGCATCGGTCATGCTCCGCGCCTTCCGGGCGTCGAAGCCCCACGCCTGGCGCGCGGCCGGCCGCAGGTTGAGCGTCATCAGCGCGTTCAGCTTGCCGGCGTGCGGGATCGTCGAGACCGGCCCGAGGATCCCCTGCGGCTCGTTCACACACGTGCCGTTGTAGGCCTTGATGCGCTCCAGGTACAGCTCCACCACGTCGGTCGTGGTGATCTTGCGGCGCAGGATCGCCGTCTGGATCTCCTCGATCGTCGCTTCCTCGATGCGGAAGTCGTCACGTCCCTGCGCTGCCGACGCCGCCGGCGCCAGACCGAACGCGAGCCCGCCCGCGAGTGCGCCGACGAGCGCGACGCGCCTCATCCTTCGATGCTTCATCCCCCACCCCTCGTGTCGTGTCAACGGGAGCGGCGGAAGCTATGTGTCGCCCGTCTCGGCCTCCATGGACCGCGGGTCGGAGACGTTCTCGACCGCCGGGCGAGCCGCGAGATCGTCCGTGAGCTGTGCGGCGGCGATCCGCGCGGCCATCTCCTTGGACTCGGCGCGGTAGGTGGCGCCGCCGTCGAACTCGATGACGGGCAGCATGCGCTGCCCGCTGAGCCGCTCGAGCTCGTCGCGGCGCTCGCGCCGCCACGGGTGCTTCACGACCTCGTACTCGACCCCGGCCTCGTCGAGCGCCTTCTGCACGCCGTGGCACGGGTGCGCACGGATCCTGACGATCTCGTTCGGACAGCGATGCAGCTTGATCACGGCCGTGATCATCGCTGTTGCCGACCTGTAACCGTCCCGCTACCGGGCGCGGCGAGCTTGAGCCGGTCATGCAGCCCTCGGCGAAAGGACGCCAATGAGCGAGACGACCCCCGCGCGCTACGACCCGCTGCCGGACCTGTCGCAGCTGCCGAGGTGGGTGTGGCGCCGGCTGCCCAGCGCCGGCAAGGTGGCGATGGCCGCCGCGCCGCTCCTGACCCTCGCCGCCGTGTTGGCGCTCGCGCCCGGCATCGACGGTGCCAAGGACGAGCGCGCGCAGACCGAGGCGCAACGCGCCGCGCAGGACCGCGCCGCGCACATCCGCGAGGTTCGCGCGCTGCAGCGGCCACGGTTCGCCGCTGGCGCGCCGGCGAGAGTCGACCCGGCCGCACGCGAGCGCCTCGTCGAGGCCACCGCCGCCTCGGTCCTCGCCGACGCCCGCAGCCGCATCGCCCAACCGATCCGCCGCGTCGCGTGCCAGCCGTTCCCCGTCGGTGCGAGCGCGGACCCGTCCGCGCGCTACGGAAGCTACGCATGCCTCGCCGTGACGCACGACGTGGCCCCGGGCGCCCGGAACCACGCGGCCTCGATCGGCTACCCCTACCGGCTGCGGATCGACTTCGACAGCGGCCGCTATGCGTTCTGCCAGGTCGTCGGCCGCGCGGGCGAGGGCATGATCGGCACCCAGCCGTTCGTGACGCTCTCGCCCTCGTGCGGAGGCACGTAGCCATGCGCCGTGACCCCCTCCTCCGAGCCGTCGCTGTCGGCCGGCGCGCGCGCCGCAGGTCGCGGCGGCGACGTTCCCGGACCTGCGGCTTGGCGGCGGGCAAGGGCTGATGTACGTTGGCTACGAACCCGCATGGAGTTCCGCATCCTCGGTCCGGTCGAGGCCGTCGAAGGAGGCCATGCGGTCCCCTTGGGCGGCTCGAAGCAGCGCGCGCTCCTGACGCTGCTGCTCCTCCATGCCAACGAGACGATAAGCACCCACCGGCTGATCGACGAGCTCTGGGGCGAGCGCCCGCCCGCCACAGCCGCCAAGACGGTCCAGGTCCATGTCTCGCGCCTCCGCAAGGCGCTCGACGACCCGTCGCTCCTCCTGACCCGCGAGCACGGATACACGCTGGCGATCGATCCCGAGGCGCTCGACGCGAACCGCTTCGAGCGCCTCGTCGGCGAGGGCAGCCGCGAGCTCGCCGCCGGGCGGCCCGACGACGCCCTTCCGGCGCTGACCTCGGCGCTCTCGCTCTGGCGGGGAGCACCGCTGTCCGATCTCGCCCACGAGCCGTTCGCGCAGGCCGAGATCGGCCGGCTCGAGGAGCTGCGACTGGCGGCGCTCGAGCAGCTGACCGAGGCGAAGCTCGCGCTCGGCCGCCACGCCGAGGTGGTCGGACGGCTCGAGACGCTGATCGCGGAGCATCCCTACCGCGAGCGCCTGCGCGCGCAGCTGATGCTCGCGCTCTATCGCTCGGACCGTCAGGCGGACGCCCTCCGGGCGTACCAGGATGCGCGCCGGACGCTGGTCGAAGAGCTCGGCATCGAGCCGGGCCAGCGGCTGCGCGACCTGGAGCAGGCGATCCTGGCCCAGGACGAGGCGCTCGCGCTGCCGGTCGCGCTGCCGGCCGACAGAAGGGCGCCCGAGCCTCTGGCGCTCCCGGCGACGCTCCAGCGCGCGGCCGACGCGCCGTTCGTCGCCCGCGAGGCGGAGCTCGCGCGGCTGCAGCGGCTGTGGGAGGGCGGCGACCGCGTCACCGTCGTGCTGGCCGGCGACGCGGGGATCGGCAAGACGCGGCTCGCCGCCGAGCTTGCGCGCGGCGTCCGCGGCGCGGTCCTCTACGGGCGCTGCGACGAAGGCCTCGCGGTGCCCTATCAGCCGTTCGTGGAGGCGCTGCGCGTCCTGGCGCGCACGCTGGGGCCCGAGCGGATCCGGACCGAGCTCGGCCCGCTCGCGCCGGAGCTCGCTCGGCTGCTGCCGGAGCTCGCGGAGCTCGGCGAGCCGTCCAGCGCCGATCCTGAGACCGAGCGGCTCGCGCTCTTCGAGGCCGTCGCGGCGCTGCTCGAAGCCGCGACGCAGGAGCGGCGCGCGCTGCTCGTGCTCGACGACCTGCACTGGGCGCCGGCCCCCACGCTCCTGCTGCTTCGGCACCTCGTCCGCTCCGAGCGGCCGCTGCGGCTGATGGCGATCGCCACCTACCGCGACACCGAGCTCCGCCCCGGCGACGCGCTCGCGCAGCTGCTCGCCGACCTGCGACGCGACGAGAGCGTCGAGCGCATGCCCATCGGCG
Organism: uncultured Solirubrobacteraceae bacterium; assembly: GCA_963844405.1. GTDB lineage: Bacteria > Actinomycetota > Thermoleophilia > Solirubrobacterales > Solirubrobacteraceae > DASSUW01. The sequence continues at coordinate 1,233,174 of CAWJNZ010000004.1, forward strand.
GGCTGGACGAGCGCGCGGTCGCCAGCTTGCTCGACGCGACGGCGGAAAAGCCGCAGGACGCCCGGCTCGCCCACCGGATCGCCACCGAGACCGGCGGCAATCCGCTGTTCATCCGCGAGCTCATCGCGCACCTGACCGAGTCCGGGGGGTCGGAGATCGTCGTCCCCGAGGAGCTGCGGCAGATCATCGACCAGCGCGTCGCGCGGCTGTCCGCTCCGGCCCAGCGCGCGCTGAGCGTGGCGGCCGTCGTCGGTCCGACGTTCTCCGTGCGGACCGTCGAACGCGTGATGAGCGACGAGCCGGGCGTGATCGACGCGCTCGACGAGGCCGCGAGCGCCGGCCTGCTCGCCGACGCCGGTCACGGCGACTACGGCTTCGCGCATACGCTGGTCCGTCAGACGATCTACCAGGGGCTCGGTGGCGCGCGGCGGATGCGACTCCACCGCCAGGTCGGCGAGGCGCTCGAGGCGAGCGGCGACGCCCCGCCCGAGGCGCTGGCGCACCACTTCGCCGAGGCCGCGAAGGACGGGCAGGCCCGCAAGGCCGCGGCGTACGCCCTGACCGCGGGCCGCAGCGCGGCCCGCCGGGCCGGCTACGACGAGGCGGCCGCCCACTACGAGCGTGGCCTGCGCGCGCTCGAAGCCGCCGGCCGGCCTGACGAGAAGCTGCGGCGCGAGCTGCTGCTGGCGCTGGGCCGCACGCACTACGAGCCGTTGCCGGACCTGTCCGCGCTGCCGAGGTGGCTCTGGCGCCGCCTCCCCCGCGCCGGCAAGGTCGCCGTCGCGCTCGCGCCTGTGGTGGTCATCGCCCTCGTCGTGGCCTTGGAACCGGGCATCGACCGCTCCAAGCAGGAGCGCACGGACGTGCAGGCGCAGGAGCGCGCGTCGAGGGTGGCCGCGATGGCCGAGCGCCTGCGAGCCGAGCAGCGGCCCCGGCTCGGCGGCGGGACACCGGCCGGCACCGACCTCGGTGCCCGCGAACGGCTGCTGGGCGAGCTTGCCGCCGCGATCCGCTCGGACGCGCGCGAGCGCGCCGCGGCGGGAGAGCTCGCCGGCCCGATCCTCCGCGTCGAGTGCGAGCCCTTCCCGCGCACGCTGGCCGGGATCGCGCCGCACGACGACCGCAGCGTCCGCATCGGGCGCTACGCCTGCCTGGCGATCACGCGCGAGCTGCCGGGCGACGACACTGCGACGGCCGGCGCGAGCGGCCACCCCTACCGCGCGCGGATCGACTTCCAGACCGGCCGCTACGCGTTCTGCAAGATCGCGGCCGCGCCCGGCAAGACGCTGCCCGCCACCGGCGACCCGCTGGTCGCGCTCCCGCGCGCGTGCGGTGGCTCCTGAGCGCTGTCTTCCGTCATGACTCGCGGAGCTTCTTGCTGCGCGCGATCCCCCAGCGGCCCTGTTCCTGGATCGCGTAGAGGTACAAGAGCGGTTCCCGCCACCCCAGCTCGTTGACCTCGATGACGGCCTGGTGGGGGCCGATGCGGATCTCGCCGGCGCGCGAGTCGCGCAGCACCCTCAGGCTCCCGGCGTCGTTGTTGCGGAACACCTTCTCGCACGAACCGGCGAGGCGGTCGAAGTAGCGACGCTCCGACGGCACCAGCGTCGCGCACACCCCCGTCCAGTCCTTCGCGGCGAACTCGGCCAGGTACCGATTGGCCACCTCGCGGATCGCCTGCGTCCGCGGCTCGTTGGTGGCGACCGGCCGGGGCGTCGCGGTCGAGCGGGCGGCTTCCCGATCGTTCCCGGAGCCACCGCATCCCGCGAGCGCCAGAGCGCCCAGCCACGCCTGGTACTTCTGGTGGGACTGACGCTGAGCGCGCTGCAGGTGTCCGGCGCCGGCCTGAGCCGGCGCCGGACGGTGCATTGGGGCTCCGCCTATGCGGCCGCGCCGACCTTGCTGCGGGTGAGCTTCGACTTGAGCTCCTCGACCTTCGCGTGGGCGTCATCCTTGTTCTTCTCGAGGCGCGCCTTCCGCAGCTCGCTGCTGGCCTCGCGTTCGGCCTTGCGCTGCGCGTCCTGCGCCGCCGCGATCTCCCGCTCGACCTCGACGACCGGCCGGCGCATGACCTGGCCGCCCAGCCGCGCCATCGCGGTGTCGATCACCTCCGGGCTCTGCTCGGTGACCTGGGCCAGGACGGCTGTGCGCGTCGCGTGCACCTGGTTCGAGATCTCGCCCAGGACCGACTCGGTCGTCGCGACGTCATCGATGTCGAACAGCGATCCGACGAGCATGCCGTACGTGCCGCCGAGCAGCACGCCGAGCGGGCCGCCGATGATCCCGACAAGCAGGCCGATGACGCCACCGCTCGCGGCGCCGACGTAGGGGTCGTTCGCGACCTCGCTCTTGACGTCGACGCGATCGTCGGGGTCGCGCGTGACGACGGCGGCGCCGGCGATCTTGATCTGGCCCTGCGAGTCGAGCCGCTTGAGGTCGGTGAGCGCCTGGTAGGCGTTCGTGTCGTTCTCCGGGTCTTCGCCGAAGCTGACGACCAGCACGTTGTCCAGTGAGAAGGAGTCGGAGCTCATGGGACGATCCTTTCGTTGAGGGGGTTTGGAGGAACGCTGCAAGGCTCCCGCCGGCGTGGGTGAGCGGTCATCACAAACTTCGTGTGATTGAGGCGACTCGGTTGGTCGCGGCCGCGATTTCTGCGAGGGTCGTTGCTGGGAGTGGCCCCGACTCAACAGCAGCCTCGATCCTCAGCCGATCGGTTCGTTTCTCGACCCGTTCTCTTCCTGCGGCTGTCAGCGGCCGCTCCGGGCAGCGTGACCCTCCTCTGTGCCCCGGCCGGAAGCGGGAAGACCGTTCTGCTGCGCTCGTGGGCCGCGGAGACGGACGCGGCCGTCGCCTGGATCACCGTCGAGCGCGGCGAGCGTGATGCGCAACGGTTCTGGCTTCACGTGATCGGCGCGGTCGCCGATGCGGCCGGCGATGAGGTCATCGAGCGGGTCAGCCCGGCGCCGCAGTTCGCAGGTGCGGTGGTGCTGGAGCGACTCCTGGCGCAGCTCGAGCGGCTCGAGGAGCCGCTCACGTTGGTGATCGACGACCTGCACGAGCTCGACTCCCACGACGCGCTCGTGTGGCTGGAGCTGCTGCTCAGGCGGCTGCCGCCACGGCTGCGCGTCGTGCTCGCGACACGCGAGGAGCCGGCGCTCGGCCTGCACCGCCTGAGGCTCGTGGGTGAGCTGGCCGAGCTGCGCGGGCCCGACCTGCGCTTTTCGCTCGACGAAACCCGCTCCCTGCTCCGGGCCGGCGGCATCAGGCTGTCGGATTCCGGGCTCGACTCGCTGCAGGAACGCACCGAGGGATGGCCGGCCGGTCTGCGCCTAGCCGCGATCTCGCTGACCACGCACCCGGAGCCGGAGCGCTTTGTGTCCGAGTTCTCGGGCAGCGAGCGGACCGTGGCGGGCTATCTCCTCGCCGAGGTGCTGGAGCGCCAGTCGCCGGAGGTGCGCGACCTGCTCTTGCGCACGTCGATCCTCGAGCGCGTCAGCGGCCCGCTCGCCGATGAGCTCACCGGCGCCGCGGGGGCCGAGGCGATCCTCCAGCGGCTCGAAGACCAGAACGCATTCGTCACCGCGCTCGATGCCGCCCGCACGTGGTTTCGGTACCACCACCTGTTCGCCGATCTACTGCGCCTCGAACTGCGGCGCGTCGCGCCGGCGACGATCCCGTCGCTGCACCGCACGGCGGCCGCCTGGCACGAACAGGAGGGCGACGTCGTCCAAGCCGTGCGCCACTATCAGGCAGCCGGTGATTGGGCGCCCGCTGGGCGCCTGCTGGTGGACAACTTCCACCCGCTGACGATGGCCGGCTGGGGCGAGACGCTCCACGCGCTGCTCGGGGTGTTCCCGGCCAGTGCCCATCGGGGCGACGGAAACGTCGCGGCTGCGCTGTCGATCGACAGCATTCTCCACGGCCGGCTCGACGACGCCGCCGGCCACCTGCGCGTCGCTCGGGGACTCGCAGCCGCAGCGCCGGCGCAGAGACGGCGCCTCTTCGACGTGTATCTGGCTTTGCTGGAGGTCGAGCTCGCCCGCCGGCACAGCGATCTGAGCAGGGCTCAGGAAGCAACGCGCGGCCTCGAAGCGGCGCTCGGCACTGCGGCAGAGACGAACGAGCTGCCGGTGCTGCCCGACTACCGGGCACTCGTGCTCATCAACCTCGGCATCGCGGAGCTGTGGGCAGGCCGTCCCGACGACGCCAGGCGGCACCTCGAGGACGCCCTCAGCCACACGCGGCGGATCCCACGGCCGTTCCTCGAGCTGGGCTGCCTCGCGCATCTCGCGATCGCGGCGCCGCTGACCGGCCAGCCGTTGCCGCTCGCGCTCGAGCTGAGCGAGCGGGCGCTCGCGATCGCCGAGGAGCATGGCTGGAGCAGCCAGTCGATGACGACCGGCGCGTTTGCGATGGCCGGCATGGCGCTCGTGCGGATGGGGCGCTTCGCCGAGGCCGAGCGCCATCTCGCTCGCGCAGAGGAATCGCTACGCGCGGGAGCCGACCCGGGGACCGAGGTCATGCTTCACCATGCCCGCGGCATGCTGCGCTTCGGCGAGCGCCGGTTCGACGAAGCCCTGGCGGAGTTCGCGCGCGCGCAGGGCCTGGAACGGCTGCTTGCCAGCGAGCACGTGTTCACCGTCGACGCGCGCGGCCGGGCTCTCCAGGTTCGGGTTCGGATGGGCGATACCGACGCTGCGCGGCTCGCGCTCTCCGGTCTGAGCACGGATCAGCGCAACCGTGCCGTGATCCTCGTCGCGCTCGCGGCACTGGAGCTCGAAGAGGACAACGCGGAGGAGGCGGTCGAGGCGCTGGCGCCGGTCATCAACGGCTCTGCGCCGGCGCTGTCCGAGCGGTGGGCGCGCATCGAGGCGCTGCTGCTCGACGCCACGGCGCGTGATCGTCTCGGCGACCGTCGAGCGGCGGAGGAGACGCTCGAGGCGGCGCTCGCGCTCGCCGAGCCCGAAGGCCTGATCCTGCCCTTCATGCTCTGGCCGACCCGCGACTTGCTCGAGCGCCACCCCAACCACCGGACAGCCCACGCGACGCTGATCGCGACGATCCTCGACACGCTGGCCGGGCACGCCGCTCCTCAGCGCGGCCCGGCGGCGCCGTTGCGGGATGAGCTGAGCGACGCGGAGCTACGCGTGGTCGGGTACCTGCCGAGCAACCTCACGGCGGCGGAGATCGCGTCCGAACTGGTCGTTTCCACCAACACCGTGCGCACGCACATGCGCCACATCTACGCCAAGCTCGACGCGCACACGCGCAGCGAGGCCGTCGCTCGCGCGCGCGAGCTCGGTCTGGTCGCACCCGGAGCGATGCGGCGCTGAGACTACGCCGGGCGGCGGCAGACACACTGCCGTCCGCCCGCGCGCATCGCGTCTCTTACAGCTCCTCGCGCAGCGTGCGGATCTGAAGTGCGCGCACGATGCTCGTGATGCCCTGCATCAGCGCCCAGATCCCGGCGAAGACCAGGAGCACGTACGCCTTGTGGATGAAGAACTGGCCCGAGGTCCAGAAGGCAAGCCCTGTCAGCAGGATCCCGGAGATGAGCCCCATCCACCAGAGCGGGTTGATCGCACGCTCGAGGAACGCGCGAACCATCCACCACACGCCGGCGATCAGGAAAAGAAAGCCGAGCATGTCGGCCAGGCCGGCGAAGGTGTCGGTGGGGTTGGCGAAGCACACGACGGCGGAAACGAGGAAAAGACCGCCGAAGAGCGCCCAGGCCCAGCGCATCGGCACGTCCAACCTCGCCAGCGCGATGTTCTCGATACCGACGCCGAGGAACATCAGCCCGACGAGAACGCCGACTGTGGTCACGGACGCGTGATCGAACTGGAGGATGACCAGCGCAGCGCCAACCCATGCGATCCCGGCGACGAGCAGGACCCACCAGTAGCCGGTGAGCTTGCGCGCGCCTTCGCGCAAGGACCGTATTCCGGGCACTTCGAACTGCGGGGTAGCGGCGTGCTCACTCATGATGACCTCCAAGGTCGGGGTTGTTGTCGCGAGCGATGCTCGGCGCAACGTGTGTGAGCCGTCGTCACGCGTTTTGCGTGATTGGCGGCGGCTGGCGCGAGTGGCGCGGCGATCGCCCGGTAGGCCCAGGCGGCTGAAGCTCAACCCGACATGGGGGCCGCGCGATCTGTCGAGAGTGCGCGGATGCCCGCTCGCTGCTGAGTTGGACGACGACCGGCAGTCGTGACGCGGGGCTCGGCGGCATCGCGACGCGCGATTGCGCTACTCGCGTGCCGGCTAAAGTTGCGCCGACAGCGTATTGCCCTTCAGCCGTTCGCGTGGACCGCCCGACATGCGTTTTGAAAAGTCAGTTGAGATAGACGTGCCGCAGCAGCGCGTGTGGGACGTGCTGAGCGACCTCGAGGCCTGGCCGCAGCGCATCGAGACGGTCGATGCCGTCGAAGTGCTGACGCCGCCGCCAATCAGCAAGGGCAGCCGCGTGCGCCTCAAGCAGCCCAAGTTGCCCGAGGGCACCTGGGACGTCACCAGTTGGGATGCACCGTCCTACTTCGAGTGGACGCAGAAGACGGGCGGGACCACAAGCGTCGCGGGCCACCGCGTCGAGGCGCTCGGCGAAGGCCGCGCACGTCTCACGCTGACGCTCGACATGCGCGGCTTCCTCATCCCAATCATCGCCCTCTTCTACAAAGGCCTGACCAACCGCTACATGAACCTCGAGGCCCAGGGCATGAAACGGGCCGCAGAAGCGGCCTAAGCCGAGATCCACCGATGAGTTCCGCCGGCTGTGCCGGTCTACCAGGACGCACGCCATCGAGCCACCGCCTGGAGGCCACCATGACCGATCCCGCACACCCCGGCCGCATGCTGTTCGTGAACATGCCCGTAGCGGACGTCGAGCGCAGCAAGGCGTTCTTCGCGAAGCTCGGGTTCAGCTACAACCCGATGCTCACCGACGAGACCGCCGCCTGCATGCTGGTCGGCGAGCACGCCTTCGTCATGCTGCTCAGCCGCGAGAAGTTCGCGGAGTTCGCGAAGCTGCCGATCGCCGATCCCACCACGCACACGCTGGCGCTGTACTGCTTCAGCGTGTCATCCCGCGATGAGGTCGATGCGGTCAGCGCCGCTGCGCTCGCGGCGGGCGGCTCCGAGGCGGATGACGCCGAGGACTACGGCTTCATGTACTCACGTAGCTTCTTCGACCTCGACGGCCACGGCTGGCAGGTCATGTGGATGGACCCGACGGCGGCGGAGCAGGGCCCCGAGGCGTTCGCGGCCTCCATGCAGGACGCCGACGCCCCGGCCTGACCCACCAATAAGACGTCGAGAACAGACGGCAATTCCGCGCGCAGGCGACGCGCCGGCTCGAGCCACGCCGCTTGGGGCTGTGAAGGAGCGGGCGGCCGGGCCTGGATCCGAAACTGTGGTGTCGCCGCGCGTTCGCCGGTGCGGCGAGCGCCGAAAGGCGCAGCGATCGTTGAGTCAGGTCCCGGGCGGACCGCCAAGGCGTGGAGCAGCGACCGCAAACGCCCCGGGACCGGGTACTCCGATCGCGTCCTCACACAGAGCGGGCCTGCACCGCTGTCCGTGCTGCCCCGGCCGACCGCCGCCCTCAGAGGGTACGGCTCCAAACCATGGGCGTGATGATGGGCGGGCCGCGGCGTGGCCTCCCCGGGGCGCTCAGGCGCGAGCCTGCGAGCGCTGCCCCGGGAGGGCATGCCGCGGACCGACCCCAGCAAACGCCGGAAAACGCTCGGCCTCAGCGTCGGCCAGCACACGCCGTCGTCGGCGGCTGACGACACGCCCAGCCTAGGCCCCCAGGACGAAATTCTGGGACGGGTCGGCTAGCGACAGAGGCCCATCGGGCGCCGCACCATCTGCGCCTGACCCGACCCCGCTCAGGCCAACTGAGACGACCCTCAGGAAGTGAACGCCATGAAATACGTGCGCCCGTCCATCTTGCTAGCCCTGGTCCTCGCGGCCCTGGGCGCCGCGCCGGCCGGTGCGGCGGTTCCGCTCGACCCGTCGTGCGCGGTGCCGGCGCAGGGCTCGGTTCGAGCGTGCTCGCCGGGTCACCTGAGCGACATCCTGAACTCGGAGTTCCGTGGGCGGATCACCATCCCGCGCGACGTCTTCTGGGAGATGAAGGCCCCGTCGGGCGAGCCGCTGCGGGAGCTGCCGGTGAAGTCCGGCGTGGAGATCGTCGGCGAGCGCGGTGCGCTGAGCAGTCGCCCCACCCTGTACGCCCGCGACATCTCGATGGGCTATCCGCTGCTGCACGTGACCGGGAACGACGTGCGCATCTCGGGCATCCGCTTCCTCGGGCCCAAGCCCGCGAGCACCCATGGCCGCACCGACCCGACCGTGTCGGCGATCCAGGTGCTCCAGGACTACGACAACCAGCTCGGGCGTCGCGTGCTCATCGAGGACAACGAGATGGAGCAGTGGAGCGGCGCCGCCGTCACCGTGCGCGGCGCGCACGAGGTGCGGCGCCCGGAGGAGTGGGACCCGGCGTGGAAGAAGCCGGTGCCCGCGGACGCGTCGCTGGTGCGCGTGGAGCGCAACTACCTGCATGACAACGTCATGGACGCCAAGGGGTACGGCGTCGTCGTCGGCGGCGGCTGCTACGTCACCGTCACCGGCAACGTCTTCGACAACAACCGTCACGCGCTGGCGGCCAGCGGCAAGGCGTTCAGCGGGTACGTGGCGCGGTTCAACTACGTGCTGCAGGGCGGCATCAAGGAGAACGGCAGCTACTACAACCAGCACTTCGACGTCCATGGCGTCGGCGACGGCGGCTACGGCGGCCCGGCTGGCACGTTCTTCGACATCAACTCCAACACGATCCGCGGCGAGCAGGGCTACAAGCTCGTCAAGACGCGGCCGGCGGTCATGCTGCGCGGGCGTGTGGCCGAGGGGATGCTGTTCCGCGGCAACGTGCTCGTGCACAACAACCTCGATGCCGCCGTCGCCCTGACCACGGGCGGTCTCAGCGGCCTGGGGATCGGCGAGGACCACGGCAAGTTCAACTTCCGCCCCGGTCGCAACCGCTATGACACCGACTACTCGACGGAGATCGCCAGCGGCGACTTCGACGGTGACCGCCGCACCGACGTCTTCGTCGCCAACGGCACCGCGTGGTGGTACTCGCGCGCCGGCATCCGGCCGTGGGAGCTGCTGAGCCCGTCGACCGCTCGGACCGGCGAGCTCGCCTTCGCCGACGTCAACAGCGACGGCCGGACCGACGTGCTCTACCGCGACGGCGCCGGCCGGCTCGGCTACCACAGCGCCGGCACCGGTCCCCTCACGCCGCTGACCACGCTTCCGGTCCCGATCTCCGAGCTGCGGTTGGGCGACTTCGACGGCGACCGCAGGACCGACCTGTTCTATACCCGCAACGGCCAGTGGAACGTCTACTACGCCAGCACCCGTCGCTGGACGCCGACGGGGACCTCGACCGCGAAGGTCCGGGACCTCCTCTTCGGTGACTTCGACCTCGTGCGCGGCACCGACGTCGTCGCCGTGCGCAACAAGGCGTGGTCGTTCTCGAGCGCGAGCACGGGGTCGTGGACGCGCCTGAACGCCCAGCTGACGAGCAACTTCAATGACGCCGTCGTCGCCGACTTCAATGGCGACGGCCGCGACGACATCGCCGTCAGCTCCAGCACCAGCTGGCGCTACAGCTCCGGCGGGCGCGGGCCGCTCGTCGTCATGCGCAACGGCCGTGGCCTTCCCGCGCTCAGGTCGCTGCAGATCGGCCGCTTCGACCCCAGCCTGGCGATGGTGGCCGTCGGCTTCGCCGGCGACCGCCTGGCCACGTGGACCGGCTTCGGCGTCTCGAGCCGGTACTCCATCCGCTCGCCCCAGAACATGCGCTGAGCCATGCAGCGATTCGCGATCAAGCAGCTGGTACTCCTCGCGGTGGCGGTCGTGGCGGTCGTCGCGATCGGCGCGCAGGCCGCCACCAGCCACGGCCAGAGCCAAGGCAGCAAGGCACCGATCGCCAACGGCGGCGCCAACGAGTGGGTCGCGTTCGACCCGCTCGTCGGCGTCCCGGTGAAGGCCCAGACCCTCAACACGATCAGGATCGTCAGGCTCGTGAACACCTCGACCGCGCCGGCGACGTACAGCGTCGCCTACGAGCGGCCCGGGCGCCCCGATCGCCTCACGATCTGCTCGGGCGTGCTCCAAGCCGGCGAAGCGAAGAGCTGTACCAGCCTCGGGCGTTCCTCGAGCGGCTTCGTGGACGGCTACATCCAGGTCCGCGGCTCACAACCCCTGCTCGTCGGAGGCCACATCGACCTGCCGGTCGTGGACTACGAGCTGTCCGGGGGCAACACGCCTCGGCTCAAGTCCCTCAACCGAGGGACCGTGCAGCGACTGCCGTACGACTGGCAGCCGGGCTGTCCTCCGAAGCCCGGCAGCGGATGCGCCACCGGGCCGACGATCCCCTAACTCCATCCCCTCGAACCACAAGGAGCAGTTCCCATGTTTCGAAGCATCACCGTCACGCTGGCCGCGGTCGGCGCCCTCGCGTTCGCCGCCTGCGGCTCGGACGAGGGCAGCAAGGCATCGGGTGTGACGCCCGAGAAGGCGAAGACGCTCGTCGAGCGCACCGCCGACGTCAAGCTGACCGCCGTGGCTATCCCCGAGGAGGCGCGTGAGCAGGGACTGCGCGCGTCGTACAGCAACGCCCCCACGGCGGTCAAGGACAAGCAGGTGGTCGCGCTCTTCGTGATGAAGGACGCCCGCGTCGCCGACAAGGTCTCCGAGATGGTGCGGAGCTCGGCGCCCAAGTCGGCGCGGATGATCGTCAACGACGAGGTCATGGTCGTCTACGCGGCCGCCGGGTCCGATCGCGGTGCCGCGCTGGAGAAGGCGGTCGAGGCGCTGTAGCGCTTCGTCGGGCGCCGCCGCGGCGGCGGCGCCCGCTGCTCGCAACCGACGCGGAATGTCTGCCGCTCTGCCGCGTCGGGCCGACCCCATCGCCGCTGCGAGCACTTCACCTGCCAACCACCAAACGGGAGTCCATATGCCCAAAGTCATCAGTGCCCTTGCGGTTGCTCTACTCGTCGTGCTCGTCTCGCCGGCTTATGCCTCGGCTTGGCGGACTGTCGCGACCGCGTCCGACGCCAGCGACTTCGTGACCTTCGCGAACCTCTCGAAGACCGTTGACGACGCGGTCGGCCTACGAATCCGAGTCAAGGCGCCGCGCGGCAGGACGAAGGTGTCCGGGAGCGTGTTCTGCACCAACGAGGACTTCGATTTCGAGTCGCGCAGCTTCGGCTTCACCTATCGCAGCACAGGGCAGGTCAAGACGCGACAGCTGCCGGTGCCCTTGGACTTCGCTGAGTGCGACGTCAGCACCAACGTCACCGGCAAGGGCGGGGCCCTGAAGATTCAGCTCCAGATGGAGTGACAAACTCAGGGCCCTGCCCGATGAGCGCCGAAGCGGTGCTGCCGCGAGAGCGGCCGGCTCGGCCGGGCCGACGCCGAAGCCGGCCACCAGGGGATGCGGGAGGGGGACGTGTCCCCCTCCCGCTAGATCAAACGCCACAACCTGGATCCCACTCGCCATACCACCACCCCACCCACAGAGCGGCCTGCACCGCTGTCTTTGCTACCCCGGCCAACCGCCATCCTCAGAGGGTGCGGCCGACACCATGGGACGTGCTGATGGGCGGGCCGCGGCGTGGCCTCCCGGGGCGCTCAGGTGCGAGCCTGCGAGCGCTGCCCCGGGAGGGCATGACGCGGACCGACCCCAGCAGACGCCCGCAACACCGACTCAGCAGCAACGCGCGCGAGGGCTCTCCTCGCGCGCGTCCTGCCGCCGGCGCTCGTAGTCGCGGCGTGACATGACCGGCTGGCCCGGGTGGTCGCGGCGCATGTGGGCGACGTAGTGGTCGTAGGCCGACTCGCCGGAGACCTCGCGCAGGTACCAGCGGACGCCTCCGAACGCCTGCCTCAGCGTCATGGCTCACCGCCCGTGCGCGTGGTCTCGCGCTCGCCGGACCGGTCGAAGCGGGCCTGGCCGCCGTTGGCGCCGGCCAGGACGGCCCGCTCCTCGGCGTTCGGGAAGAGTCCCGCCGGGGCGAAGAGCTTCGACTCCACGTACGGCGCCTCGGTCGTGGGCAGCGGCTCGCGCGCCCGGATGGCCTTGAACCACACGCGCGACGCGTCGAGGATCACGATGATGATCATCGCAGCAAACAGGGCCGCCAACACGCCGTCCACGGTCGAGTTCGTGATGACGGCGTTCATGTCGTCCATGCTCGTCGCGGGCGGCAGCACCTCGCCGGCGTCGCGCGCCTCCATGAAGGCGTCGCGCTGGGCGAAGAAGCCGATCTTCGGCTCGTCCGAGAACACCTTCTGATACGACGCGGTCAGCGTCACGGCGGCGTCCCAGGCGAGCGGCACGGCCGTCACCCACGCCCACTTGAGCTTGCCCGCCTTGATGATCAGCGTCGTCGCCACCGTCAGCGCGACCGCCGCGAGCAGCTGGTTGGCGATGCCGAACAGCGGGAACAGCTGGTTGATCCCGCCGAGCGGGTTGGTCACGCCGGTGTAGAGGAAGTAGCCCCACGCGCCGACGACCAGCGCGCTCGTGAACCACAGCCCGGGCTTCCAGCTCACGCGCCCGATCGGCTTCCAGACGTTGCCGAGCGTGTCCTGCAGCATGAAGCGCCCGACCCGCGTCCCCGCGTCCACCGTGGTGAGGATGAACAGGGCCTCGAACATGATCGCGAAGTGGTACCAAAAGGCCTTGAGGCTCGCCGCCGTCGCTCCGGCGAAGATCTCCGACATGCCGATGGCGAGCGTCGGGGCGCCGCCCGTACGCGCCACCAGCGTCTCCTCCTCGACCGCGGCGGCCGCCGACTGGAGCTCGCCGGCGCTGACCTGGAAGCCGAGCCCGTTCACCGCCTGCGACGCGCTCTGCACGCTGTCGCCGACCACCGCCGCCGGCGCGTTCATCGCGTAGTAGAGGCCCGGGTCGATGATCGAGGCGGCGATGATCGCCATCACGGCCACGAACGACTCCATCAGCATCGCCCCGTAGCCGATGGTGCGGACCTGCGACTCCTTCTCGATCATCTTCGGCGTCGTGCCGGAGGCGATCAGCGAATGGAAGCCCGACAGGGCGCCGCAGGCGATGATGATGAAGACGAACGGGAACAGCGCGCCGGCGAAGACCGGGCCCTCACCCGACGAGGCGAACTTGGTGACCGGCTCGTTCTGCATCACCGGCAGCGTCACGAGGATGCCGATCGCCAGCAGGACGATCGTGCCGATCTTCATGAACGTCGACAGGTAGTCGCGCGGCGTCAGCAGCATCCACACCGGCAGCACCGAGGCGAAGAAGCCGTAGATGACGAGGCAGACGACCAGCGTCTCGGGCTCGAGCGTGAACGTGTCCGCCAGCGACGATTCCTGCACCCAGCCGCCGGCCACGATCGCCAGCAGCAGCAGCGCCACGCCGATCGCCGTCGTCTCCATCACGCGCCCCGGCCGCAGCACACGCAGGTAGAAGCCCATGAAGAACGCGATCGGGATGGTCATCGCGATCGAGAACGTCCCCCACGGCGACGCCGCCAGCGCGTTGACCACCACCAGCGCCAGGACGGCGAGCAGGATGATCATGATCGAGAAGACCGCGACCAGGGCGGCGACGCCGCCGACCGGGCCGATCTCGTCGCGCGCCATCTGGCCGAGGCTCTTGCCGTCCCGGCGCATCGAGACGAACAGGATCACCATGTCCTGCACGGCGCCGGCGAAGATGACGCCGACGATGATCCACAGCGTTCCCGGCAGGTAGCCCATCTGGGCGGCGAGCACGGGCCCGACGAGCGGACCGGCGCCGGCGATGGCGGCGAAGTGGTGGCCGAACAGGACTCGCCGGTCCGTCGGCTGGTAGTCCATGTCGTTGTCCAGCCGCTCGGCCGGGGTTGCCCGCGTGTTGTCGACCCCCAAGACCTTCTTGGCGATGAAGCGGGCGTAGAACCGATAGGCGATCGCATACGAGCCGACGGCCGCGGCGATCAGCCAGGCGGCCGAGATCTGCTCGTCGCGGACGAGGGCGATGACGCCCCACGCCACGGCTCCGATGATCGCGACGACGGTCCAGATGACGATCGATCGCGCACGCGACTTGGTCCTCACGAGTGCCTCCCCTACGAAGTCGGCTCCGCCCGTCCGAGCACGGCTCGCAGGCCGAAGTCGGGCGGCAGATCGGAGCGGAAGCGGCGTACGCCGAGCGTGCGCCGGCAGTCGATGGTCACGTCACGACGCGCCAGGTGCACCACCGCCATGCGGTGCGCGTAGACGCGCGTTCCCTCGTCGCTCGGAAGCGGCCGGTACCAGCGGCTGGCCTCGAGCTTCTCCCGCGTCGCAGGTCGCAGCGACACCTCACCGGCCACCGCGCAGCAGATCGCGAGCCGGTGCCAGTCGAACACCAGGGCCTCGTCCCCTCTGAGCTCGGAGCGAGCTTGCGGCGTCAGGTGGATCACGCGACCTCCCCGCAGGCTGCATCCCCGCCGCGCTGGCGGGTCAAACGCTCTAGTGGAGCACGCGCGTCTCGTAGCCCGCCTCGCGCAGCGTGGCCACCACGCCTTCGGCGTGCTCGTGGCCGCGCGTCTCGAGCACGAGCTCGACCGCCGTCTCGCGGACGTGCAGGTCGAGCCCCTCGCGCACGTGCGAGACCTCGACGATGTTGGCGCCCGTCTCGGCGACCCTGACGAGCAGCGTGGCGAGGTTGCCGGGCCGGTCGGGGACGCGCGTGAGGAGGACGAGCCGGCGGCCGGCCTCGCTCTCGTGGCGGCGGGCGACGGCGGCCAGCAGCCCCGGGTCGACGTTGCCGCCCGAGAGGACGGCGACCGTGGTGCCCTTCCCGGCCGGGGCGGTCTGCCCGCCGAGCAGCGCCGCCACCCCGACCGCGCCCGCGCCCTCCACGACCAGCTTGCAGCGCTCCATCAGCACCACCATGGCCTCGGCCGTGGCGTCCTCGTCGACGACGGCGATGCCGTCGGCGTACTGCGACAGCAGCTCGAGCGTGAGGTCGCCCGGGCGCTTGACGGCGATGCCGTCGGCGATGGTCAGCGCCGAGGTGGCGGGGATCGGCTCGCCGCGGCGCAGCGACTCCGGGTACGGCGAGCAGGCCGCCACCTGCACGCCGACGACCTCGACGTCGGGCCGCGCCTCCTTGACGGCGATGGCGACTCCCGCGCACAGCCCTCCCCCACCCACCGGCACGACGACCTTCGCCAGGTCCGGCACGTCCTCGAGCAGCTCGAGGCCGAGCGAGCCCTGCCCGGCAACGACGTCGCGGTCGTCGAACGGGTGCACGAAGGCGAGGCCGCCCTCGCGGGAGCGCTCCTGGGCCAGCGCCAGGCAGTCGTCGACCGAGCCGCCGCCGATGTGGACCGTGGCCCCCTGCCCGCGCGCCGCCTCCACCTTCGAGAGCGGCGCGTCGTCGGGCACGAAGACCTCGCAGTGGATGCCGCGGGCGCGCGCGCCGGCGGCCAGGCTCTGGGCGTGGTTGCCGGCCGATGCGGCGACCACGCCGTTCCGGCAGGCCTCCTCGCCGAGCGCCGCGAGCTTGGCCGAGACGCCGCGGATCTTGAACGAGCCGGTGCGCTGCAGGTTCTCGGCCTTCAGCGCGACCACGCCGCCCGCGCGCTCGGAGATCGTCCGCGTGGAGAGGATCGGCGTCCGCCGCGCGATGGCCTCCACCGCCGGGCGCGCCGCGGCGACGTCGGCGGCGGTCACCGCGGGCATCAGTCGGGCAGCGCCAGGATGGCGTCGATCTCGACCTCCGCCCCGAGGGGCAGGGCGGCGACGCCGATCGTGCTGCGCGCCGGCGGGTCGTTCGCGAAGTACGTCGCGTACGCCTCGTTGACGTCCTTGAACGTCGAGATGTCGGTGACGTAGATCCCCATGCGCACGGCGTCGGTGATCTGGGCGCCGGCCGCGGCGGCCACGATCGCCAGGTTGTCGAGGCAGCGGCGCGTCTGGTCGCCGATCGAGCCCTCGATCAGCTGGCCGGTGTCGGGATCGACGGGCGTCTGCCCGGAGAGGAAGACGAGGCCGTTGGACTTGACGGCGTGCGAGTAGGGACCCGCTGCGGGCGGGCCGGGATCAGCCGTGACGGTTTCGCGATGATGGGACATGGCAAAGGAACCTACATGGCCAACCGCCTCGCCGAAGAGACGTCGCCGTACCTCCTCCAGCACAAGGACAACCCCGTGGACTGGTACCCGTGGGGCGAGGAGGCGCTGGGCCGCGCGCGCGCCGAGCAGAAGCCGCTGATCGTCTCGATCGGCTACTCCGCCTGCCACTGGTGCCACGTGATGGAGCGCGAGTCGTTCGAGGACGCTTCCGTAGCCGAGCTGATGAACGAGCGCTTCGTGCCGGTGAAGGTCGACCGCGAGGAGCGCCCCGACGTCGACGCCATCTACATGGACGCCGTGCAGGCGATGACCGGCCACGGCGGCTGGCCGCTCAACGCCTTCCTCACGCCCGACGGCGTCCCGTTCTACGCCGGCACCTACTTCCCGCCCGAGCCGCGTCACGGGCTGCCGAGCTGGAAGATGGTGCTCGAGGGGGTCGCGCGCGCGTGGGACGAGCAGCGCGACGACATCGTCGACGGCGCCGAGAAGATCGTCGGCCGCCTGCAGGCCACCGCGCACATCCAGGCGCCCGAGGCCGAGATCGACCCGCAGTCGCTCGACGCCGCGGTGACCGTGCTCAAGCGGCACTACGACGCCGTCAACGGCGGCTGGGGCGGCGCGCCGAAGTTCCCCGCCGCGTCGGCGATCGAGTTCCTGCTGCGGCGCGGCGAGCGCCAGATGGCGCTCCACACGCTGCGCAAGATGGCGAGCGGCGGGATCTACGACCAGGTCGGCGGCGGCTTCGCGCGCTACTCGGTCGACGCCCAGTGGGTCGTCCCCCACTTCGAGAAGATGCTCTACGACAACGCGCTGCTCGCCCGCGTGTACCTGCACGCGTTCCAGGTCTCGGGCGAGCCGTTCTTCGAGCGCGTGGCGCGCGAGACGCTCGACTGGGCGCTGCGCGAGCTGCGCCAGGACGAGGGCGGCTTCGCCAGCGCGCTCGACGCCGACTCCGAGGGCGTCGAGGGCAAGTTCTACGTCTGGTCGCTCGAGGAGGTGCGCTCGGCGCTCGACGGCCTCGCGGACACCGCGATCGAGCACTTCGGCATGAGCGAGGCCGGCAACTTCGAGGGCGCGAACATCCCCGTGCGCGCGACCTCCGACCCCGAGCGGCTGGACGAGATCAAGGCGCGGCTGCTCGAGATCCGCGAGCAGCGCGTCCGGCCAGGGCTCGACGACAAGCGGCTGACCGCGTGGAACGCGCTGATGATCTCCGCGCTGGCCGACGCCGGGGCGGTGTTCGGCGAGCCCCGCTACACCGATGCGGCGGCCGCCGCCGCCGAGTTCGTCCTGCGCGACCTGCGCGACGACGACGGCCGTTTGCTGCGGACCTACAACCAGGGCCGCGCCCACCTCAGGGCCTATCTCGAGGACCACGCGTTCCTGCTCGAGGCGCTGCTCACGCTCTACGAGGCGACCTTCGACCCGCGCTGGTTCGGCGAGGCCCGCGCCCTCGCCGACACGATCCTCGAGCGCTTCGCCGACCGCGAGCGCGGCGGCTTCTTCTCGACCGCGGACGACCACGAGGAGCTGATCGCGCGCCGCAAGGACCTCGAGGACACGCCGCTCCCGTCGGGCGGCTCGGCGGCCACGTTCGGGCTGCTGCGGCTCGCGCGGCTGACCGGCGAAGCGCGCTACGAGGACGCGGCGCTCGGCCACATCCGGCTCCTGCACACGATCGCGGCGCAGCATCCGACCGCGTTCGGGCACCTGCTGTCGGCGATCGACTTCCTGCTCGCCGACGTGCGCGAGGTGGCACTCGTCGGCGACGGGCGCGAGCCGCTCGAGCGCGTGGTGCGGGAGACGTTCCGGCCGCACGTCGTGCTCGCGGGCGGGCCGGAGGACGGCGTCCCGCTGCTCGAAGGGCGCTCGCCGGTCGACGGCCGCGCGGCCGCCTATGTCTGCGAGCGCTTCGCCTGCCTGCGGCCCGTCACCGAGCCGGACGAGCTGCGCGCGCTGCTGGAATCCTGACTTCGAGGGTGCGGCCAGCCGTACCGGATTGGAGCTGTGGTTCCGGTTAATTCCGGAGCCTGTCCAGGCTGCTCACGCTCCCCGCGCAGCGGATCCCGAAGTTCTTCGTGCTGGCGCTCGCCCTGGTCGTGATGGCGGCGCTCAGCCCGTTCTCCGGCAAGTTCGAGGACGCCCAGGAGAACGAGGCGACCTCGTTCCTACCGGGCGACGCCGAGTCCGTCCGCGCGCTGGAGGCCATCGAGCGGTTCGAGGACGGGCAGGTCGCCGCCGCCGTCACCGTCATCGCCCGCAAGGGCGGCCTGACGCCGGACGACCGGGCGGCGGCCGAGGGGCTCGTCCGCGACCTCGAGGGCGACCCGCCGATCATCACGGCCGGCACCGAGGGCCCGATCCCGTCCGAGGATGGCGAGGCCCTGCTCGTCCTCACGCAGGTGCGGGACACCGGCGGCAGCGGCGACGACTTCCTCGACTCGGTGACCGACATCCGCAACCGCGCGCACGCCCTACGCGAGGGCGGCCGGCTCGTGGAGGTGACCGGCGCCGCCGGCTTCGGCGCCGACGCGATCGAGGTGTTCAGCGACATCAACGGCACGTTGCTGTTCGTGGCGGCCGGCATCGTCCTGGTCCTGCTGATCCTCATCTACCGGTCGCCGATCTTCTGGACGATCCCGTTCTTCACCGTGCTGTTCGCCGAGGCGTCGGCGCGCGGCCTCGGCTACCTGCTGGCCGAGGCGGGCGTGACGATCAACGGCCAGTCCGGCGGCATCCTGCCCGTACTGGTGTTCGGAGCGGGCACCGACTACGCGTTGCTGCTGGTCTCCCGCTACCGCGAGGAGCTGCGCCGGCACGACTCCAGGCACGAAGCCATGCAGCTCGCCCTGGGCACGGCCGGGCCGGCGATCTTCTTCTCGGGGCTCACCGTGATGGCGGCGCTGCTCGTACTCACGCTGGCCGAGGTGAACGGCACGGCCGGCCTCGGCCCGATCGGCGCCATGGGGATCTTCATGGCCATGGCCTTCATGCTCACGATGCTGCCGGCGGCGCTCGTGGTCGTCGGCCGGCGCGCCTTCTGGCCGTTCGTGCCCGACGGGCCGGGCGGACCGCTGCCCCCGCACGCGAACGTCCGGCGGCGCGCGGTGTTCTCGCTCCTCGTGGGCGGCGTGGCGGCCGGTCTCGCCTCGATGGCCGGCGCCCCGGCGGCCGGCATCGTCTTCGTGGTCGGAGCGCTGCTCAACCTCTTCGTCCTCGGGCCGCTCTTCCACAGGCTCGACCTCAGCACCTTCTATCCCAAGATCGAGCGGCCGATCGCCGCGCGACACCGGCTTACCGACGAGACGCACGGCTTCTGGCGCCGGGTCGGCGATCTCGTCGCCGCCTCGCCACGCCGGGTCGCGGCCATCACCACGATCGGCCTGCTGCTGTTGAGCGCCGGCCTGCTGACGCTCGACACCGGGCTCACGAGCGGCAACTCGTTCCGCGGCGAGGTGGAGGCGGTGCGCGGCTCCGAGCTCCTCGCCCAGCACTACCCCGCCGGCGCCAACGTGCCGACCACCGTGGTGATCCCCGACGAGGCCGACGTCGAGCCGGTCGTGGCCGCGCTGCGGCGGCATCCGGCGGTGGCGGCGGTCGCCGAGCCGGTCACCGGACCGCCCGGTGCGAAGGTCGACGTGCAGCTGAAGGCCGACCCCTACTCGACCGTCGCCTTCGACCAGGTGCCGGAGCTGCGCGCGGCCGTCGAGGCGGCGGGCGGCGCCGACGTGCTCGTCGGCGGGCCGACGGCGGCCGAGTACGACCTCCGTCAGTCGGCCGCGCGCGACAACTGGGTGATCATCCCGATCACGCTCGTCGTGGTGTTCGGCATCCTCGCCGTGCTCCTGCGCTCACTGGCTGCGCCGGCCATGCTCGTCGCCACGGTGATCCTCTCCTTCGCCGCCGCGCTCGGCACCGGCATGTTCGTCTCGAAGGAGATCTTCGGCTTCCCCGGCATCGACCCGGCAGTGCCGCTGCTGGCCTTCGTCTTCCTGGTCGCCCTGGGCATCGACTACAACATCTTCCTGATGGCGCGCGTTCGGGAGGAGACCCTGCGCCACGGCACCCGCGAGGGCATGCTTCGAGGCCTGGCGGTCACCGGCGCGGTCATAACCTCGGCGGGGATCGTGCTGGCCGGGACGTTCGGCGCGCTGGCGGTGCTTCCGCTTGTGTTCCTCACCGAGATCGGCTTCATCGTCGCCTTCGGCGTGCTGCTCGACACGTTCGTCGTCCGCTCGATCCTCGTGCCGGCGCTCAGCTTCATCTGGGACCGCAGGATCTGGTGGCCGTCAAGGCTGATGCGCTGAAGCGCCGGTTTGTGGTCCTCTTAGGCAGGGCACCCGATATGGCAGGTTCGTCCATCTTCCTTGGCAGGGGGGATCAATCTCCATGCGGAATCGTTGGGGCGTCGCGCTCGTGTGCGCGGCTGCCGTCAGTCTGTCCTTCGTCAGCACCGCGAGCGCCGAGCGCCCGCTCCCGAGCTGGTACACCGACGCCTTCGCCCAGAAGGTGCACGACGCCGGCGCCGCCGGCGTCACGGTCGGCGAGGAGGCGCTCAACACCGAGTGCCCCGGCGTGCAGAGCCCCGGCGTGAGCGCCGCGGGCTGCATCGTCGCGCCGGCCGGCTGCACGGCCAACTTCATCTTCGCGAGCGGCTCGACGCGCTACGTCGGCACCGCGCGCCACTGCGTCGACCAGCGCGGGCAGGAGGTGACGATGCAGGTCGACACGACGACGCTCGCGACGGTCGGCACCGTGTCGCACATGACCTCCGGCGACGGTGAGCCCGGCAACGACTGGGCGCTGATCCAGATCGACCCGGCGGTCGCCTCCAAGTGGGGCGTCAACCCGGCGGTGCCGGTCGTCGGCGGGCCGCAGGGCATCTACACCGGCTGCGAGGTCACCCCGGTCCTCCACTACGGCCACGGCTACGGCGTCGCCGTCGCGCAGGGCAAGCTCGAGGGCGGCCTGGCCACCAACTGGAACAACGACGGCTTCGGCTGGACCGGCTTCGGCGCGCCGGGCGACTCCGGCTCCCCGGTGCTGACCTCCTCGCGCCAGGCCGCGGGCGACTTCACGCACCTGATCGTCGACATCGGCGACTACCCCGGCTCCGACCTCGCCGGGACGAGGATCACCAAGGCGCTGTCGCAGTTCAACGTCTCGCTCGTGAACGCGGACGGCTCGCTCACGGGGGCGGCGGGAACGAACTGCTGAGCCGCTACAAGATCGCGAGGTAGCGCTCGAGCTCCCAGGGTGTGACCTGGACTCGGTAGTCCTCCCACTCCTGGCGCTTGATCTCGACGTAGCGATTGAAGATGTGCTCCCCGAGGGTGCGCAGGACGAGCTCGGACTCGGAGGTCAGCTCGATGGCCTCGCCGAGCGTCTCGGGGAGCTGCTCGATGCCGAGGCGGCGGCGCTCGTCCGGGCTCAGGTGGTAGAGGTTCTTCTCCATCGGCTCGGGCAGCTCGTAGCCGCGCTCGACGCCCTCGAGCCCCGCCATCAGCAGCGCCGCGAAGGTCAGGTAGGGGTTGCAGGCGGGGTCGGGGCAGCGCAGCTCCATCCGCGTGGCCTGCTCCTTGCCGGGGTGGTAGAGCGGGACCCTGACCAGCGCCGAGCGGTTGCGCCGGCTCCAGGCGACGTAGACGGGCGCCTCGTAGCCGGGCACCAGGCGCTTGTAGGAGTTCACCCACTGGGCGAAGATCGAGCAGATCTCGCGCGCGTGGCGGAGCTGGCCGGCGATGAAGGCCTTGCCGGTGTCGCTCAGGAAGTACTTGTCGTCGGCGTCGTAGAAGGCGTTGCGGCCCTCCTTGAAGAGCGACTGGTGGGTGTGCATGCCCGAGCCGTTCTCGCCGAACAGCGGCTTCGGCATGAAGGTCGCGTGCCAGCCGTACTTGAGCGCGATCTCCTTGACCGTGATGCGGTAGGTCATGCAGTCGTCGGCCATCTTCAGCGCGTCGGCGTACCGCATGTCGATCTCGTGCTGGCTGGGGCCGACCTCGTGGTGGCTGTACTCGACCTCGATGTCGAGCTTCTCGAGCGCGAGCACGGTGTCGCGCCGGACGTCGGAGCCGGCGTCGAGCGTCGTGAGGTCGAAGTAGCCGCCGTGGTCGAGCACCTCGGTCGACCGGCTGTCGCGGAAGAGGAAGTACTCGAGCTCGGGCCCGACGTAGAAGTTGTCGAACCCCATCTCCTTGGCGCGCTGGACGGCGCGCCTGAGGACGTGCCGCGGGTCCCCTTCGTAGGGCTCGCGCTCGGGGGTGACGACGTCGGCGAACATGCGGGCGACGCCGCCGCCGTTCTCCTCCGGCCGCCAGGGGAGCACGTTGAAGGTGGTGGGGTCGGGCATGGCGATCATGTCCGACTCCTCGATGGCGTTGAAGCCGGTGATCGAGCTGCCGTCGAAGCCCATGCCGCCCTCGAAGGCGTCGTCGAGCTCCTCGGCGTTGATGCTGAACGACTTCAGCTGGCCCAGGATGTCCGTGAACCAGAGGCGGATGAAGCGGATGCCGCGCTCCTGGACGAGCGCCTTGACGTCGTCCTGTGTCTGCGGCCGGTCGTCGTTGCCCACGGGGCGGGAGACTAGCCCACGCCGTTCGGTCGCGAGGTGGACCGGCGGTCGAGGCTCAATTCAACCAGCGGTCGGCCCAGCGCTTGAGCTCGGTCAGCGCCGGGGCCAGCTCCCGGCCGCGCTCCGTCAGCTCGTACTCGACCTTGATCGGGCTCGTCGCGGTGACGTGCCGCTCGACGATGCCGGCCGCCTCGAGCTCCTTCATGCGCTCGGAGAGCAGGCGGTCGGAGAGGTCCGGGACGGCGTGGCCGATCTCGCTGAAGCGCATCGGGCGGTCGCTCTTGAGGAGCACGTAGAGGATCGCTCCCGTCCAGCGCTTGCCCACCAGCTCGACGGCGCGGTGGAAATGGGGACAGCAGCTGGGCCGCTCCGGATGCTCGAGCGTCGCGACGGCGACCTTGCGACGTGAGCCGGCGGTCGTCATCGGCTCATGCGGCCTTGAGCACCCGCGTCTCCTCGGCGGAGCCGTCGACCGGGATCTCGCCTGCGACGTTCACCATCGCCGTGAAGCATTCCAGGCCGAGCACCGCGATGGCTTCCAGGAGCTGTTCGTCGCTCCAGCCGGCCTCCTTGGCCTCCTCGTGGAGGTGCTGCGGGGCGGTGCGGTTCGTGACGAGCGGCTTGAGGAAGCGGAGCAGGGCGGCCTCGCGCTGGTCGCGCGATTCCCACTCGCGCGCCAGGCCGACCTCGTCGATGCCCAGGCCCGCCTGGCGGGCCGTGCGCGTGTGGATGGCGATGCCGGGCTCGGAGCGGTACTGCTCGGCCACGGCGAGCGCGATCCGCTCCAGCGTGGGCAGCTCGAGCGAGCCGTGCCGGAGCTCGCCGCGGAAGCGGGTGTAGCCGCGGAGGCAGGCGGGCGAGCCGGCGAGCACGCCGAGGAAGTTGGGCAGCTGGCCGGCGGAGGCCAGCACGCCGTTGAGGACGGGGAGCGAGCCCTCGGGGGCGGTCAGCTCGTCGTGGATGGGAAAACGGCTCATCTGGGTCTTCTTGGGCATGGCGACCTGCCGTGTGATCCGGGGAGGCGGAAGGGCGTGGTTCATGACGCTCTTCCTTACGGTATGTAAGTGTAGGCCGACTGGCGCCGGCCTACAACAGCGTGTACGCACCTCCACGCGGATCGGACCACTCGTCGGCGCCGGTCGCACGACGAATTTCGTCGAAGGATCCTGTTCTAGTGGGGTATGGCCCCACCTAGGCAGGCGCTTCGCGGAAGTTCGCTAGGTCAGGATCGCGATCAGGATCAGCAGCAGGCCGAGTGCGAAGGCCCAGGCGGCGATGCGGTCGGGCCGCGGGCCGACGCGCTCGTGGACCGAGCGGCGGCGCACGGGCGCGCTGTGGAACTCGGGCGGCCGGCCGCCGATCTTGACCGTCCGGCGACCCTCGACCCCGCCGCGGACGATCCCGTCCGCGTCCACGCCGTGCGACGCGACCGGCTCGTAGGCCGCCCGCGCGTCGTCGGCGACGGGCGGCTCGGGCTCGACCGGCGCGTCGGCGGGCGCGAACGGCTCGTCGCCGGCCCAGATGGCGTCGTGCTGCCGGCGGGCGCGAATCGCCGCCTCGCGGCTGGCGAACTCCTCGTCGACGACCTCGGGCTGGACCGGCTCGGCCTCGGTGATCACGATCGTTCGACGGCCGTCGTCGGCGCCGCCGCGCGGGATCCGATGCTCGGCGCGGCGGTCGAAGCGGCGGCCGGGCATCCCGTCGAAGAGCTCCTCACCGACTCCCCAGTCGGCGACCTGGCGACGGCGACGGCCCGCGGGGCGCGGCTCGTCCTCGGTGTGGTCGTACACGGCCCGCGACTGGGCCTCGCGGTCTGGCATGTCGGCTGCGGTCCTCTTCCTTGGCTTACGGGGTTAGCTGCCGGGCTCGTGCCGAAGAGCGGCACTACGCGCGCCCAGCGCGAACTGGACGGCGACTCGCCCCAACTGCTTGGGTCCCCCGCTTCCCGTCTGATCCCGGGAACTCAGCGGAGCGGCGCGTACGTTAACACCTGTTCCGGCGGCGTCGGAAAGCCACCGTGCAACGTGCGGGAACGGGCGTGCGGATCCGCACCAGGCGGTGTGGCTCAGCCGCCCGACTCGCCGCCGGACTCGCCGCCCGACTCGCCGCCGGACTCGCCGCCGGACTCGGCGGGCTGGTCCGTCTGACCGACCGCCTTGGCCACGAAGCTCGCGACGTCGTCGGCGTCGCTGCCCGTGTACAGGCCGCCCGCCATCTGGCCGTTGCCGCGCGAGCGGCCGTTCTCGATGGCGTCGAGAACGAGCGCCTTGGGCGGGCGTATCTGGTCGAGGTTCGGACCGACCGAGGCGATGGCGTTCGCCGCCTCCAGCGTGTGGCAGTTGGCGCAGCGCGCGCCGAACAGCTCACGGCCGTGCTGCTCGGCCTCCGTGAGGTTGGAGACGTTCGCCTCCGGGACGTCGTCGCGGTTCGAGACGGCGGAGACGACCGCGGCGGGGATGATCACGCCGAGAAGCAACACCGACAGCACGAACAGCACGGCGGCGACGCGCCGGCCGACGCGGGAGGTCGACATCAGGCGGCCGGCCGCGCCGCTCGGCCCGCCGCTCAAGGCGATGAGCAGCAGTCCGAGGCCGAGCACGACCCAGACGAGAACGAAGATCAGCGTCGTCATGCGGAGGGCGGGAATCTAACGGTTCCGGCGGCGAAGGCCCCCGGTCGCTATGTCCAAAGGTCGCGCAGGCCTCCAGCGGCTACCTCCGGCGTCCGGCGGCGAAGCTCTGGACGGCGGGCGCGACGCCGCGGAAGTCCGCCGCCGTGACCGCCTCGGCGCGCCGCTCCGCCAGGGCGACGACATCGGCCGCGTCGTCCTCCGGGGTGACGAGCGCGCGGAGCGTCTTCACATAGACGTTGATCGCCCCGCCGGCCTGCGGCAGCCGCTCGAGCCTCCCTTCGGCCAGGATCAGCGGCTCCGTGCGGACGAGCAGGCGGTGCCGCTCGTAGACCGGCGGCGGGACGATCAGGTTGACGGTCCCGTACTCGTCCTCGAGCAGGATGAAGACGATCCCCTTCGCCGTGCCCGGCCGCTGGCGCGCGACGACGAGCCCGCCGATCCTGATCGGCGTCTCGTGCGGGAGCCGCTCGAGGTCCTGGCACGTGACGGTGCCGGACGGCAGGTTCGGGCGCAGGAGCTCGAGCGGGTGCGGGCCGAGCGTCAGGCTCGTGGTGGCGTAGTCGGCCACCATCCCCTCCCACGGGTCGAGCGCCCGCAGGGCCGGCGCCTCCGGCACCTCGAGCGGCAGCGACAGCTGCGTTCCCGTGGGGACGCTCTGGCCGGGCGCGGCGACGCCGAGCTGCCAGAGGGCGGTGCGACGAGCGTGGCCGTTGGCGGCGGGCGACGAGGCCTGGGCGGCGGGCGAAGAGCCGTTGGCGGCGGGCAGCGCGACGGCGAGCGCGTCGCAGGCGCCGGCCCAGGCGAGCTTCTCCAGGGACGGGCGGCCGGCGCCGGCGCGGGAGGCGAGGTCGGCGAGTGAGCGGAAGGGGCCTCGGGCGCGGCGGGCTTCGACGAGCGCCTCGACCTCGTCGCGCCGCACGCCGAGCACGTAGCCGAGGCCGATCCGCACCCGCGCCGGAGGGCCGACGGTCTCGACCGTGCACTCGACCTCGCTCGCATCGACGTCGGGCGGCAGCACCTCGAACCCGCGTCGCTGCGCCTCGTGGACCAGCGTGTCGGGCGCGTAGAAGCCCATCGGCTGCTCGTTCAACAGAGCACAGAGAAACTCGGGCCCGTGGTGGACGCGCAGCCACGTCGACTGGTAGGCGAGCAGGCCGAAGGCGGCGCCGTGGGCCTTGGGGAAGCCGAAGCCCGAGAAGCCGACGATCATCGAGTAGACGCGCTCGGCGGTCTCCGCTTCGACCCCGTGGGTGGCCGCCGCGCCGTCCAGGAACCGCTGGTGGTAGGCCTCGATCGCCGCCGCCGAGCGCTTGCGGCTCATCGCCCGCCGCAGCCCCTCGGCCTCGCCCGGCGAGAAGCCGGCGAAGGCCATCGCGACCTCGATCACCTGGTCCTGGAAGATGATCGTCCCGAGCGTGTCGCGCAGCACGGGCTCCAGCGACGGGTGCTCGTAGGGCACCTCGAACGAGGGGTCCTCGCGCATCCGCTGGCGGTGCGTGATGTACGGGTTGACCGCGCCGCCGAGAATCGGCCCCGGGCGCACGATCGCCACCTGGATCGTGAGGTCGTCCAGGTTCTCCGGCCGCGTGCGATAGAGCGACTGCATCTGCGCGCGCGACTCGATCTGGAAGACCCCCATCGTGTCCGCGGTCTGGATGGCGTCGTAGGTCTCCCGGTCGTCGAACGGGATGCGTGACAAATCCACTCGCTCCCCGCGCACCCGCGCGATCGTCTCCACGCAACGCTCGACCGCCGACAGCATCCCCAGGCCCAGCAGGTCGATCTTCAGGAAGCCGGCGTCGGCGCACGAGTCCTTGTCCCACTGGCACAGCTGGCGGCCCTCCATGGCCGCCGGCACGACCGGGCAGCAGTCGATCAGCGGGCGGGTGGAGACGATCATCCCGCCCGAGTGCTGGGAGAGGTGGCGCGGGAGCCCGTACGCCTCGTCGCACAATCGCGCCAGCCACTCCCAGCGGCCGGGGAGCGCGTCGTAGCGCTTCTCGGAGATGCGCGAGGGCGGCTCGGCGTAGATGACGTCGGCCGGATCGTGGCCGTTGACCATCGCCAGCCACTCGCCGGTCGACATCGCGAACGGCGCCCGGTTGTCCATGTCCACGAACGGGGCCGGCGGCCCGCCCGGCTCGAGCCCCAGGCCGCTCTCCACGTCGGCCGCCGCGCCGCGGATGGCGAACGGCTCGGCCCCGCGTGCCACCCGCTCGAGCTCGCCCGGTGGCAGGCCGAGCACCTTGCCCAGCTCCCGGATCGCGCCGCGCGAGCGGAAGGTCGGAAAGGCGGCCACCAGCGCCGACCGCTCTCGCCCGTAACGCTCGTGCACGCGCGGGATCAGGACCTCGCGGATGTCGCGCGGGAAGTCGAGGTCGATGTCCGGCAGCGCGGTCAGCTCCTCGTTCAGGAACCGGCCGAGGAACAGCTCGTTCGCCACCGGGTCGATGTGCGAGAGGCCGGTGAGGTAGCAGACGATCGAGGACACCGAGGAGCCCCGCCCCCGCCCCGGCGGCAGCAGCGCGCGCACCGACGACGGCCCGCGCACCTCGGCCGCCACCTCGCGCGCCAGCTCCAGCAGGTCGCGGTGCAGGAGGAAGAAGCCGGCCAGGCCCAGCGAGTCGATCACCTGCAGCTCCTGCTCGAGCCGCGCCCGCGCCGCGGCCGCGTGCGGGCTGCCGGGCGGGTAGCGCTCCTCGAGCCGCAGCCAGCACAGCTCGGCCAGCCGAGTCAACGCCAGCGCGTCGTCCGACCCCGGGTAGCGGTACCCGAGGTCGGCACTGAGGTCGAACCGCAGGCGGGCGGCCAGCTCGCGCGTCTCCGCCACCGCCTCGGGGTACTCGGGGAAGCGCGCGGCCATCGCCTCCGGCGAGGCGAGCACGTGCGAGAAGTTGCCGCGCCGCAGCGGCTCCGAGGCGTCCAGGGTCGTGTGATGGCGGAGCGCCGTGAACGCGTCCTGCAGCGGCGCCCGCCCGCGCGCGTGCGCGTGGACGTTGCCGGTCGCCACCGTGGCCACCCCCAGCCGAGCCGCGAGGTCCGCCAGCGCGCGGTTGCGCGCCCGGTCGTCGCGCAGGAACGGGCGCTGCAGCTCGACCCGCAAGCGGTCAGGGCCGAAGGCTGCCAGCAGCCGCCGCAGCGTCGGCTCGTCGTGCACCCCGCGCGAGGCGCACCCGCTCAGGCACACCAGCCCCTCGGCGTGCTCCTCGAGCGCCGACAAGGGCAGCTCGGGCGGGACGTCGACCCGCCGCATGCGCGTGCCGACCAGCCCCTGTCGCCGCCCCTGACCCCCCCGCCGGGCCGCGCGGTCCTCCGCCGACTCGTCCACCGTCCCACGCGTGTGCGCGTGCGCGCGCGTGAGGAGATGGCAGAGGTTGCGCCAGCCGACGTCGTCCTCGACCAGCAGCGTCAGGTGACGCCCGTCGTCGAGATCGAGCTCGACGCCGTGAATCGCCCGCAGGCCGAGCGGCTTGGCAGCCTGGACGAACTCCATCGAGCCCGAGACGCCGTTGTGGTCGGTGAGGGCCATCGCCTCGTAGCCGAGCTCGGCCGCGGCGGCGGCCAGCTCGTCGGGCAGCGAGGCGCCGTCCAGGAAGGAGAAGGCCGAATGGGCGTGGAGCTCGACGTACACGAACACATGTTCGCATATGGCACGGACGGTTGCCGGCGACCGCGGCGGGAGGCCGTGCTGCCCTCCCGCCGCGCAGGGCCGGAGCTCATGGTGGGCCGCGGGCGTCGTAGGGGCTCGGGCGGCCGGGCGCGAGGACGCTGGCGGGGGGTTGCGCCAACGCGCTCCGGCCGCCCTCCAAGGCCGCCGCACCGGGAGGCGTCGGGACGGCGAGGGGCAGGGATATCGCCGTCTGGACGATGGCGGCTCGCGGAGGGAGGTCCGCGAGCTGGGCGGCCAGGGCCTGGGCCGTGGGGGGGTCGGCCCGATCGGAGACCGGCTTGCGCGGTTGCGCTGTCGCGCTCGGCGTCACCGTCGCGAGCGCGAGAGCCGCGACGGGAACCACCACTGGGCGCAGGCGGGTCATGGCCCAAGTGTCCCGGCCGCACTTCAAGGGACCCTGGGAGGAACCCTAGAGCTTCCTAAATCCCTCGCCGACGATCTCGAGCACGGCGATCTCGTTGGCGCCCGCCCGCAGCACCCGCGGCGGCACGAGCGCGCCGAAGCGCCGGCGGTCGACCCGCGTGGTCGCCGCGATGCGGCCGTTGACCGAGATGGCGAGCTCGGTGCCGCCGGGCACCGTCGTCGTCCCGGACACCCAGACCGGGGGAACGTCGGGGTCGACGTCCTCGAAGGCGCCCGGGTCGTCGAGCGGCGCACGGCCCTCGGCGGCGGGCACCGATCCCACGCGCAGGCCGATCAGATCGGGACGCGGGCCCATCGCGAACGGGTCGTAGCCGGCCGGCTCGAGCAGCGAGCGCTCGTAGCGACGCCGCTGCTCCCGCTGGCGCAGGAAGGTGCCGAAGATCGTCGTCGTGCCCTTCTCCCAGCTGTCGGGCACGTCGATCTCCTGCGCGGGGTCGGCGTCGCGCTCGTCGGCCGGCACGCCGTCGACCGGCTCGCGCAGGCGCAGGCCGAGCTCGCGGGCGATCGTCGGCAGGACGTCGATCGTCCGCACCGCGGTGTCGACGACGCGCCCCTCCTCCTGGTCGGGCGTCTTGATCAGCAGCGGCATGTTGGCGACGTCGTGGACGTTGCTGGGCGTCGGCCGGCGCCGGCGGTCGCCGGCCCGGAAGCTGACGCCGTGATCGGCGGCGACCACGACCAGCGCGTGGTCGTAGAGCCCGGCTCGCCGCAGGGCGCGCATGAGCCGGCCGAGCAGGCGGTCGGCGTACTCGGTCTGCAGCAGGTGGCGCTGGAAGCCCTGGTCGGCGAGCCACTGCGGCCCGACCCACGTGCCGTCGACCACCCCGGGCAGCGACAGGCCGGTCTCGTAGAGCGTGCCGTCGGGGAGGTAGTGCCACGGGATGTGCGGGATGCTCGTGTGCAGGAAGATCAGCGGCGGCCGCGCGCCCGGCTCGCCGATCGCCTCGATCGTCTGCTCGAACCGCGCCGGCGGGTCGTCGTTGCCGATCCGCTCGAACACCTCCTCTATGAACCGCCGCCGCTGCTCGCGGTTGGCGCGCGGCCCGATCGCCTCGTTCTCGAAGCCCTGCCAGTCGCGGTCGATCGGCGGCAGCTCCTCGTCGAGGTCGTCGGGCAGGAGCAGGTGGGCTGACACGACGCGCAGGTCGGAGGCGAGGTCGCGCAGCCGGTTGGCCAGCCCCGGCCGGTCCTCGGCGCAGAGGTCGGAAGGGCAGACGTCGGTGATCGGCTCGACGACCGAGAGGCGGTGGCTGCGGGAGAGGAGCGTGAAGAGGCTCTGGGCGTGGTCGGAGGCGATCGGCAGGTCGCCCTCGCGCGGGCGGCGGCCGGTGAGCAGTGCCGGGACCGCCTCGGTCGTGCGGCCGGCGACGGTCGTCGCGGCGCGGTACCACGTCGCGTCGTCGGCGAAGGCCGCGAAGGCGGGGAAGCGGCGGGCGTCGATCCGGTCGCGGGAGTCCATCAGCGACGTCGCGGGCAGCTCGTCGAACACGACGACCACCACTGGGGTGCGCGAGCGCGACTCCCCCGCGATCGCCTCCGCCCCGCCGTCCGGCAGCACGAGCTCGGACACCGGCGAGACGAACAGGAAGAGGACGAGGAACAGCAGCGGGGCGGGCGAGAGCACGCTGAGGAACGCGCGCGCGGGCGCCGCGCGCGCGTAGAGGGCAGCCGCGCCGGCGCCGACCAGCAGCGCGACGGGCACGGCGGCCGCCGACCCGCCGAGCAGGTCGCCGACCGGCGGCAGCACGATGGCCGCGACGAGGGCTCCGACGAACACGAGCTGCAGGCCGTCGCCGAGCGCGGGCCGGATGCGCCCGGCCAGCCAGACCAGGCCCGCCATGACCGCCGGCGGCACCAGCGTGACGAACAGCGCGAAGATGACGATGTCGACGGTCGCGCTCCCGCGCGCCACGAAGAACTGCGCCTCGCCGCCGAGCAGGTCGAACAGCGGCTGGGCGAAGGCGAACGCCCACAGGGCAGCGAGGTGCAGCGCCCTCACGGGCGGGGTCGCACCTCGTAGAGCGTGCGCGTGCCGAGGCGCTCCGTGCGCTCGACCTCGAACCGCTCGCCGAGGGCGCGCTCGAACGTCTCGCGCTCGTAGTCCGGGTTGGCCTTCTCGACCTTGCCGGACAGCAGCCGCTGCACCATCGGGTCGTCGCGGTCGGGGAACTCGATCACCAGCGCGGCGTCGAGGCTCCGCAGCCAGCCGAGGAACTCGCGCACGGGGACGTTGCCGGTGATGACCACGTGGTGGACGAGGGCGAGCGCGAGCAGGAGGTCGGGCGTGCCGCGGCGCTCGGGCCGGGCGCGCTCGAGTCCGCGCCAGCCGAGGTCCGGCGACGGGTCGGTGACGCTCATGACGAGCGGCAGCACGTCGCTGCGGCCCTCGTCGCGCAGCGCGCGGTAGAGGCCGTCGACGGTGGCGTGGTCGCTGTCGATCGCGACGACGCTGCTGGCCTGCTCGGCCGCGATCCGCGAGTACGTGCCGTCGTTGCAGCCGAGGTCCCAGACCAGTCCCGGGTGGCGGGCGGCCGCCGCGCGCACGAACTCCGCCTTGCGGGCGGCCTCCTCGTCGCTGTACGTGTTGGTGCGGCCGTACTCGGTCCAGGCCGTGCGGCCGGGCTTGAACTCGAGCCGGCGGACGAGCTTCTCGAGGCGCCGGAGGTTCGCGTCGAGCAGCGCCTTGCCGAAGCCCGCGCGCTTGAGGTCGCGCTTGACCTCGCGCCCGCCCGCGTCGGCGTAGCGAGCCTCGAGCCGGGCGTGCAGGACGACGTGGGTGAAGACGCCGCGGCGGCGCCGCGGCAGCAGCGCCCGCGCCTCGCCCGGCGCGATGCCGTCGAGGCTCCCGCGCAGCCAGGGGTGGTACGACACGCCGCGATACGCCTGCAGCATCAGCGGATAGAGGTAGAGCATGCAGAACTGGCGGTAGCCGGCCCACGGCTCCCCCTCGCGCAGGCGCTCGAACGAGCCGACGTCGACGAACACCGGCTGCGCTCCCCGGAACTGCACGTTGTACGCCGAGGCGTCCTTGAGCGTGAGGTCGTGCTCCAGGGCGCGGCGCCCAAGCTCGAGCTGCAGGAGCGCGGCGTCCTTGAGCATCGAGAACGGCCACTCGTACGGGTAGGAGACCCACGGGATGCGCTCGTGCTTGAGCGCTCCCGCGGCAGGGCCCGCGGTCAGCTCGGGGAGGTCGTCGAGCGCGACCGGCTCGGTGGCGACGAGCCGCTCGTCCTGGAGCAGCGGCGTGGCGGCCAGCGCCTCCCAGTCGCGCCAGCCGTCCTCGCTCAGGACGCGGTAGACCGCGCCGTCGTCGAGGTAGACGCGGCTGTCGGGGTCCCGGAAGGAACCGACGTCGATGCCGTGCTCAGGGCTGGCTGCGCGACTCGGCGGCATCCGGCTCGTCCTTGCGGATGCGCAGCAGCTTCAGGACCCGCCGCCAGTAGAACTTGGCGGCCACGCCGATGGCGGCGATGCCGCCGACCAGCAGCTGAAGCAGCATGCTCCCCGTGCCGGCATCCAGATAGGCGATCGGTAACACCTGGACAACATCTTGTCACGTAAGTCGGTCGAGAGCGTCGCTGAAGTGCTCGGTGTGCCTGTCGACGTCGGCCTCCGTGGTCGCCGGGCTCATGAGCGCCATGAGGTGGAACGGCGTGATCAGGACCCCGCGGTTGGCCAGGTGGACGTGCAGGAAGTCCTCCAGGTCGGGGTCGTCGGCGGCCGCCGACTCGCTGCCGGTGCGCGGCGGCGGCGAGGCGAAGCGGTACTCGACGCGGGCGCCGATCTGGGCCACCGACCAGGGCATCTCGTGGGCATCGATGGCCTCCTGGACACCGTCGTGGAAGCGCGTGGCGAGGTCGGTCATGCGCTCGAACGCCTCGTCGGTGAGCACGTGCTCGAGCGTGGCGCGGGTCGCGGCCAGCGACAGCGCGTTGCCGGCCAGCGTGCCGCCGACGCCGCCGGTGTCGACGAGGTCGGCGTCCTTCTCTGCGGCGATCCGTTGGGCGAGCTCGTCGCTGATGCCGAACGCGCCGGAGGGGACGCCGCCGGCGATCGCCTTGCCGATCGTGACGATGTCGGGCTCGAGGTCCCACGCGCGTGTGGCGCCGCCCGGGCCGGCGCTGAAGGTGTGCGTCTCGTCGTTGATGAGCAGGGTGTTGTGGTCGCGGGTGAGCGTGCGGACCGCCTCCAGGAAGCCCGGCTCGGGCAGGACGATGCCGATGTTGGTCAGCGCCGGCTCCATCAGCACGGCGGCGACGTCCTCGTGTGCGAGCGCCTGCTCGAGCTGGTCGGTCTCGTTGAACTCGACCACGCGCGTGGTCTGCGAGAGCTCGACCGGCCTGCCGACGTTGCCGGGGCGGGCTGTGGCCTCGCCGTTCTCGTCCGGGAGCGCGAACGCCTCGTCGACGCTGCCGTGGTAGCACCAGGCGAAGACGAGGATCTTGGGGCGTTGGGTGACCTGGCGCGCGAGCCGGATGGCCCAGCGGTTGGCGTCGGTCGCCGTGAGCGTGAACGACCACTGCGGCGGGCCGAAGCGGCGGGCGAGCTCCTCCCCCACCCAGGCGGCGTCCTCGGTCGGCATCATCGCGGTGATGCCGTCGGCGCTCTGGCGGTGGATCGCCTCGACGGTGGCGGGCGGCGAGTGGCCGGCCATGGCGCCGGTGTCGCCGAGCGCGAAGTCGACGTACGTGTGGCCGTCGATGTCGGTCACGCTCGCCCCGCGCGCGTGGTCGAGATAGAGGGGGAAGCCTCCGGCGGCGAGGTTCATCCAGGTCATCGGCACGCCGCCGAGCAGGTGCGGGCGGGCGGCCTCGTAGGCGGCCATGGAGCGGGGGTGGTCGGCGGCGAAGGTCTCGCGCTCCTGCGCGAGCAGCGCCTGCAGGCGGTCGCGGTTCACGGCGCGGGACCCTAGATGATTGATTTCGCGGCCCGCGTGCCCGCATGGCCGCGTACCGTGGATGCCGGGCGGTGCCCGCGCGATCGGCACAGTGGCGGAGCCACGGGCCGATTCAGTGGGTGCCGATCCGGCGCCGCGGGACGTGGTCAGGCGGGTGCGTGGGTCGTGGAATCAGTCATCCAGTGCACGTATCCGGGGGCCGGCCCCGATGCGTGCATTAGCGCTGCGTGTACCAGCGACCGCGCAGCAGGTCGCGGAAGGCGACCAGGTTGCGGCCGTCGGCGGTCACCACCTCCCAGTAGCGGCGGCGCAGCGGCACGTCGGTCCACCAGCGGTCCTCGATCAGCCACGACTCGCGGATCGCCTCGACGGCGTGGCCGTCGATCTCGTGCGGCTGGCCGTCCGGGCCCGCCTCGACGGTGGCCGGTCGCGGCTCGGCGAGCCGCCTCACGGGTCCCAGGGGGTCAGCGTCAGGCGGCGCTCCGGGACGCGCGAGTCCGGGTCGACGGCCAGGATGCGCAACGCGGCGTCCGGCCCCGCGGCGACGCGGGCCTGGCGGACGGCCTCGCGCAGGCGGGCGGCGCGCTGGGTCGCGGGCTCGGCCAGCAGCGAGCGCTGGTCCGGCTGCGGGGGGCCGAGGCCTTCGGCCCTGAGCCTGAGGACGTCGGCCGGCGCGGGGAGCTCGGCCAGGCGGGGGGCGAGCACGAGCCGCATGCGCCGCGGGTCGGTGAGCGCCTCGCGGAAGGTCACGCGCGTGCGCCAGCTCCCGCCCTCGACGAGCTTGGCGCCGAGCGTGGCGGCGCGCAGCGAGCGGCCGCGACGCTCGCGGCGGGCGAGCAGCCGGTCGATCAGCAGGCCGAGCGCGCGCTCGAGCTGCTGGCCGGAGGCCGACTCCGGCAGCTCGAGCCGCTCCTCCAGCTGCTCGGTGAGCTTGCGCGGGTTGAGCGGCGAGTCCTTGCCTTTTGCCAGGTCCTTGGCCAGCGGCCCGGCGGGACCGAAGCGGTCGGCGAGGGCGGCCCTGGGCAGGGCGGCGAGCTCGCCGAGCGTGTGGATGCCGAAGCGCTCGAGGGTGTCGGGCAGCGCGGCGGTCTCGGCTCTGTGGGCGAGCAGCGCGGTGGGCAGCGGGGCGAGGTAGGCGGCGAGGTTGGCGGGCGCGATCTCGGCACGGCGGACGCGGGCGCGGCTTGCCGCCGCCAGGGCGGCGAAGCGCGACGGTGCCGCTCCCAGGCGCGCCGGGGTGCCGAGCGCGCGCCGCGCCGCCGCGATCACCCCCTCGACGGAGCCGCCGTGCAGGTTGCGCAGCCCGCGGGCGTCGAAGTACGCGAGGCCGGGGCGGCCGGGCTCGACCGCAGCGCCGATGCCCGTCTCCAGCGCGGTGATCAGGCGCTCCCACTCGTCCGCGACGCCGGCGGGGTCTGGCGTGACGAGGCGGAGCTGCGGGCAGCGCGCGAGCGCCTCCCCCAGCCGGATGCCGGCTCTCACCCCGTAGGCTTCGGCGACCGCCGACGACTCGCCGATCAGCTGCTCACGCCCGGCCTCGGGCGCCAGCGCGACCGGCCCCCCGGCCAGGACCTCCCGGCTCCCGGCCGCCACGGCGAGCTCGAAGCGCGGGATGAGGACGCAGACGATCAAGGCGAACACATGTTCGCATCTGCTGGGGGTGGTCGCAAGCGCCGGTCCGCGTGCGGACCTGGGCCGGCCGCAACCGTCAGATCATGCGACCGCAACCCGTCAGATCATGCGACCGCCGGCATTGGATCTCGCGCCTGGCGCCTATATGGGAAGAGCCCCCTGGCGGAGGCTCTTCCGTTAGCAGGCCTATAAGCCGGATTCTGTCGTGAGCAACCATCCATCTCAGCGGCCTACCTGGACCTCGGCGGGCAACCTGCAAGCGGTCCTGCTTGGCCTTGCACCGGGTGGGGTTTGCCTGGCCGCCGCGTCACCGCGACGCCGGTGCGCTCTTACCGCACCTTTTCAACCTTGCCGGCCTGGTGGGCTTAGGCGGTGTGTTTTCTGTGGCACTTTCCCGCGGGTTTCCCCGGGTCGGCGTTACCGACCACCGTGCCCTGTGGTGTCCGGACTTTCCTCGAAGGCGTCTAGCGCACCTCCGCGGTTGCTCAGCCTGCAGGACGTGACGGTAGCGCGTGGTAAAGGTAGTGTGGTCAGACCAGGAGGTTCGTCCGGACCCCGGACGAGACTGCAGGCATGTACGACGTGATCTACATCGATGCCCACGGCTCCGAGACGCCGCTGGCGCAGCACGTCGACGATCGGAAGGAAGCGAGCGACGTCGCTCGCGCCGCCGCCGCGGAGCGCGGCGCGGGCCGCATGGTCCTTCCCGGCTCGACGAAGCTGCCCAACTGCGTCTGCGTGGTGCCGGTAGAGGCTGAAGCGGCCTAGTCCGCAGCGCCCTTGCGCGCGTCCGGCCGTGGCACGGCCGAGCCTTGTACCGTGCCGGGCCATGCGTGTGGGAGTCATCGGTGGCGGGCTCATGGGCTCGGGGATCGCGGAGGTGTGCGCCCGCTCGGGCGTGGACGTGACCGTCGTGGAGGTCGACCCCGAGCGCTGCGAGAAGTCGCGGGCGGCGATCGAGAAGTCTCTGGACCGCGGCGTGCGAGGCGGTCACGTCTCTGAGGAGGATCGGGCTACTGCGCTGGACCGGCTGGCCTTCACGTCGTCGTTGGAGGACGTCGAGGGGTCCGACGCGGCGATCGAGGCGATCATCGAGAACGAGCAGTTGAAGCGGGAGCTCTTCAAGCGCCTGGACTCCCTGCTGCCGGACGCTCAGTTCCTGGCGTCCAACACCTCCTCGGTGCCGATCATGAAGCTCGGGGCCGAGACGTCGCAGCCGCACAAGGTGATCGGGCTGCACTTCTTCAACCCGGTGCCCGTGCTGCCTCTGGTCGAGATCGTGCACTCGATCATGACCGCCGACGAGACCGCCGCCCGCGCGCGCGAGTTCGCCGAGGCGACGCTGGGCAAGGAGTGCATCGACTCCCAGGACCGCGCCGGCTTCGTGGTCAACGCGCTGCTCATCCCCTACCTGCTGTCGGCGATCCGGATGTACGAGTCGGGCTTCGCCTCCCGCGAGGACATCGACCGCGGGATGGTGCTGGGCTGCGCGCATCCGATGGGGCCGCTGCGGCTGAGCGATCTCATCGGGCTCGACACCTTGCTCGCGGTAGCAGAATCGCTCCACGAGGAGTTCCGCGACCCCGCGTCGGTTTCCCCGGCGCTGCTGAACCGGATGGTCGAGGCCGGGTTGCTGGGCCGCAAGAGCGGCCGCGGGTTCTACGACTACTCGAAGAACTAGCTCAGGATCGAGCTGTGGCGCGCGACCACGCGCCACCGGCCGTCGAAGCGCGACCACACGTCGGTGAGCCGGAAGGCGTTCGAGAGGCTCGTGTGGTGGAAGTTCGCCACCTGCGAGTAGCGCGAGTGGACGACCGCCGTGTCGCCGTGCACGTCGATGTCCATCGACTCGTAGGCGAACGACACGATCGTGTAGCCCTCGCGCGCCGCCTCCATCCACTGCTCGCGGGTCATCGGCTCGGGGTTGAGGTGGATCGCCGTGAAGCGGAAGCCGGGCGCGACGATCTCCTCGAGCCGCGCCATGTCGCGATCCTCGACCGCCTGCATCCAGTCCTGCTGGAGCTGGCGGAGGGCGGTGCGGTCGTCGTCGTCGCTCATCGTGGGCGGCAGGCTACGCGAGCGACGTCCCGCACGACTCGCAGCGGCCGCCGACCACGCCGGTGCCGGCGGCCGACGGGCGCGGCACGAGCTCGCCGCCGCAGACCGGGCAGGCGGCCGGGACGTCGGCGCGCAGGACCTCCCACGCGCGCGTGATCACGTCGTCGAGCGTGGGCCCGTCCTCGCCACTCGGCCGCGGCCGGCACTCGCCCTCGCGCATGCGACGGACGGTAGGGGGTCTTGTCAGCAGCGCGCTCATGCCACCTTCCTCATCACGCCGACCACGCGCCCGAGCACCTGCACCTCGCGCGTGCGGATCGGCTCCATCGAGTCGTTCTCCGGCTGCAGGCGGATGTGGTCGGTCTCCTTGAAGAAGCGCTTGACCGTCGCGTCCTCCCCCAGCAGCGCGACCACGATGTCGCCGTCCGTCGCCGTGTCCTGCGGCCGCACGACGACCAGGTCGCCGGCCAGGATGCCGGCGTTGACCATCGAGTCGCCCTTGACGGTGAGGACGTACTCGCCCTCGTCGCCCCCCACGCGGGAGTCGACCGCCACGCGGTCCTCGATGTTCTCGTCGGCGAGGATCGGCTGGCCGGCGGCGACGTTGCCGACGAGCGGCAGCCCGTCTCCCCCGCCGACGACCGACTTCACGGCGTCGACCGTCCGGTCCAGCAGCTCGATCGCGCGCGGCTTCGACGGATCGCGCCGCAGGAGCCCGACCTTCTCGAGGTTGGCGAGGTGGGCGTGCACGGTCGACGACGAGGCCAGGCCTACCGCCTTGCCGATGTCGCGCACCGTCGGTGGATAGCCGTACTTGGCCGAGTACTTCTTGATGAAGTCGAAGATCTCCTGTTGGCGCTTCGTCAGGTCCTTCCCGATGTCCATGACGGGCCTCTACTCCTGGGTTCGGGTGTCGAAAGCGAACATCTGTTCGGGAACCGTAGCGGGGGGTCAGGACGGATGCAAACCCGGACCGGCGCAGGGCTATACTGCGGCCCTCACCCGCGCCGATGGCGGAATTGGTAGACGCGCCAGGTTGAGGGCCTGGTCCAGGCTAACTGGGTGGAGGTTCGAGTCCTCTTCGGCGCACTGAGCGAAGGCCCCGCATGGCGGGGCTTTTGTCGTTCTCTCGGCAGTGGGCGCCAGTCAAGTAGCGCAGTGTGGTGTAGCTCGGGATCGTCTGGGCTGACGGTTGGCGGCTCAGGCCGGCTCGAGCTCGGCGGTTACCTCCTCCTTGATCTCCTTGTATGTGTGTCCGTCCTGGTTCTGCAGGACCAGAGAGAGACTTTTCCTGGGAGAGGTAGCGGCGTGCGACGAGCCACTCGTCTCTTTGAAGGATGCCCGGATGTCAACGGCTCTTCGCGGGGTATGCCTCCTGAGCGTCGTGGTGGACAGCGGCTGCTGAGTTCTCTTTCGGCGCTCGGCTGCGCACGTGGTCGGTTGCAGCTGCCCCGGCTTCTCAGATCGTTTGGGGACCGTCAGGCGGTCAGACGAATGGAGGAGCTTGCCGGGACAGGATCGGTGGCGCTCGTGGCGCTTGGCTTGAACGGCTCGTTGAGCGAGAGGATGTGCCAGGCGGCGATCAGGACCTTGCGCGCGACGGCGGACTTGGCTGGGTTGGCCTTGCCGTGGCGGCGCTTGATGTCGGTGTAGAGGCGGTGCCAGGGGCTGGACGGCCGCCAGGCATGCTGCGAGGCCTCGACGGCCGCCCAGCGAAGCGTCGCGGGACCGGCCTTGGACAGGCGGCCCGTGTGCGAGCTCCGGCCGGACTGCTTGACGCGTGGTCCGAGGCCGGCGTAGCCGACGAGCTTGCGGGCCGACGGGAAGCGTGAGATGTCGCCGATCTCGGCGGCAAACGTGAGTGCCAGCAGCTCGGCGACGCCCGGGATCGTCATCAGCAGCTTCGCG
Organism: uncultured Solirubrobacteraceae bacterium; assembly: GCA_963844405.1. Lineage (GTDB taxonomy): Bacteria > Actinomycetota > Thermoleophilia > Solirubrobacterales > Solirubrobacteraceae > DASSUW01. The sequence goes on from CAWJNZ010000004.1 coordinate 1,273,110, forward strand.
CGCTCGTCGCGGCGCGCGAGGGGCCGCAGTTCGCGCTCGAGCGGCGCAAGCTGGCGGTCGAGGTCATCGATCACGCCCAGCAGCGTCCGGATCGACTGCAGCCAGACCTCGGGCATGCCGTGCTCGGCGAGCTCGTCGATGGCATCGGGCTTGCGCAGCGCGGTGATCCCGCGGCGCAGGCCGAACTGGGTCTGTAGGCCAAAGGTGCGGTTAATCGCCGACGTGCGCAGGCGAATCAGGTGCGCGCGGCGGCGCAGCCGTTCGCGGATTGCCCGGTCATCCAGCGACGGCACCCAGATGGCGGGGACGAGGTCGCGCCGGGCGAGGTCGGCGAGCACACGCGCGTCGATCTTGTCGGTCTTGCACGCCAGTGGCGCGATCGCCTTGACCTTGCGCGCGTCGGCGATCTCGATCACCCACCCGCAAAGACCGAGTTGCTCGCGGACCCAGGCGGCGCCGCTCATCATCTCGATGCAGCCATAGACGTCGGGCCCGAGCCGCGCGACCAGCCGCGCGAGGCCGTCCTCGTCGGCCGAGATCATGCCCTCCTGCAACTCGCCGGCTCTCGTGAGCGAGCACCAGGCCGCGCGGCGGGTGCCCCAATCGATCCCGAGATACTGCACGTCTGCCTCCTCGCGTCGAAGCGATTGCTCTGGCAGGCACCGAGTTTTCGGCGCGGGGAGGACAGACCGCCGCAGCGGCGCTGTCGTCCTTCATGACAGTCGTTCTGCTCGATCACCAGGGCGCCGGCGAGCCGGATCAGCGCGGCGTCGTTGGGGAAGATGCCGACGACGTCGGTGCGGCGGCCGATCTCGCGGTTGACGCGCTCGAGCGGATTCGTGCTGCGCAGCTTGGTCCAGTGCTCGCGTGGGAAGCGATAGAAGGCCAGCAGGTCCTCCTCGGCGTCCTCGAGCAGCTCGCAGACCTTGGGCGCGACCGGCGCGAGGCGCTCGAGCACGCCGGTGACGCGTTCGCGCGCCTGGTCGTAGTTGTCGGCGTTGAAGATCTCGCGCAGAGCGGCCGACACCAGCGCGCGCTGGGCCGGCCGGCAGTGCTGCTGCATGTCCCGGACGAAATGCACCGTGCAGCGCTGCCACGGGCAGCCGAGCACGCGCGCGATCGCGGCCTTCAGGCCCTCGTGGCTGTCGGACACGCACAGCCGCACGCCGTCCAGGCCGCGGCGGCGCAACGAGCGCAGGAACTCGGTCCAGAACGCCTCGGACTCGATCTCGCCGACATCGAGCCCGATCACCTCGCGCCGGCCGCTCTCGTGCACGGCGTAGGCGATCACCAGCGCCTTCGAGCGCACCGCGCCGCCGGTCCGCACCTTCTCGAACTTCGCGTCAAGCCACAGGTACGGGTAGGCGCCCTCCAGCGGCCGCGACCGGAACGCCTCGACCTGCTCGTCCAGGGCGCGGCACAACCTCGACACCTGATCCTTGGACAGATGCAGCCCGAGCTGCTCGACCAGCCGGTCGACCTTGCGGGTCGAGACGCCGTTGATGTAGGCCTCCTGCACCACGGCAACCACGCGGCTCCAGAAACGACGGGAAGTACGCCGGGCACGACCGCAGCCGCGGGATCGCCAACTCGATCTCACCCACACGCGTGTCCCACGCCCGCTCCCGGTACCCGTTGCGCTGCGCCGTCCGGCGCTCCGGCGCGCGCTCGCCGTACTCGACGCCCACCGTCGCCGCCACCTCAGCCTCCATCAACTCCGCCACCATGCAGCGCACCGACTCACGGATCACATCGACGTGCTCGCTACTCATCAACTTGTCGACTACCTGCGCAGGGGTCATCCTCTGGCCCTCGGCCACCGCGTGGTGCTCCTTCGATCGGACTGCTGGAACAGACCGACGATCCGAGGCCCGCGGTGGCCGTCCTCTCACTCAGGACCGGCCCGGCGGCGCTCCTACACCACTTCTACAGCTTCGACCATGGGCGCCTCTCGAGGGGCGAACCCCTCGTGGCAACGCTCGGGTCCTGCGGGGCGATTCGCGCGACGCCCTCCCAATAGCGAGGATCTCCCGTGGGCATCCCAGAACCGCGCTGCACGTGAAAGCCTGCTCGTCCCCCGCGCGGACGCCTCCCCTCGCGTGCCCGGCGCGGCGGGGCCGCGCCGGGCTAGCGGGAAGGGCTAGCGAGGGATCAGGATTTTGTTGATGACGTGGATGACGCCGTTGGAGGCGCCGACGTCCGCCGTGGTGACGCGGGCGCCGCCGACGCGCACGGTCTCGTCGCGGACGCGGATGCGGACGCGCTGGCCGTTGAGCGTCTTGACCGAGCGGCGCTTCACGATCTTGGCCGCGGTCAGCTTCCGCCCGGCGACGTGGTAGAGCAGGACCGAGCGGAGCTTCGACTTGTCCTGGCCGAGCTCATCGAGGGTCGCCTGCGGGACCTTCGCGAACGCCGCGTCGGTCGGCGCGAACACGGTGTACGGGCCCTTGCCCTTCAGGGTCTTGACCAGGCCGGCCTTCTTGAGCAGCGAGGCGAGGGTGTTGAACTGCCCGGCCTGGACCGCGGTCTCGACGATGTCCTTCTTCGCGCCTGCCGGAGCGGCGCTGGCCTCCGGGCCGGCGCTCGCGGGCCCTGCGACCGCCACGGCGCCCGCGGCCGCCAGGGCGGTCAGGGTGGAGAGGCGGCAGATCTTCTTCATGTTCGAGTCTCCCGTCTGGTGTGTTGATCTAGCGCTGAGCGGTCGCCGGGGGGCGCGCGCCCGCGGTCCGGCGCTGCGCGAGCAGCGCACCGATGCCGTAGATCGCGGCGAGCCCCACGAGGCCGTAGACGATCCGGCTGACCGGGTTCGTCGCGCCGAACTCCTCGCCGAAGATCCAGGCAACGAGGTCGAACTCGGCGAGCGCGACCAGGCCCCAGTTGAGCCCGCCGACGACGAGCAGGGCACCTGCGACTGCATTCAGACCCTTCATCTGTACATCTCCTGTACTGGTGTTGTCCATATCCTGCACCACGGTAGCCGCAGCTTGCGTCCCTGTCAAGCTCTTGTCCAGATGTTGTATAGTCCAACCATGAACAGCGACGGAATGCTCCGGATCGGGGAGCTGAGCAAGCGCTCGGGGGTGCGCCCCGAGCTGTTGCGCGCTTGGGAGCGCCGTTACGGGCTCCTTCGTCCCGTGCGCTCGGCCGGCGGCCTCCGCCTGTACACGCCCTCGGACGTCGAGCGCGTGCGGGTCATGCGCCGGCACCTCGCCGAGGGCCTGGCCGCCGGCGAGGCGGCGGCACTCGCGTTGCGGGCCCGGATCGGCGACGATGCGGCATCGATGGCGCTCCGTCCCGAGGCGGTGCGCGACGATCTCGCCGACGCGCTCGACCGCTACGACGAGCCGCGCGCGCAGGCGATCCTCGACCGGCTGCTCGCCGTGGCGACCGTGGACACCCTGCTGAGCGAGGTCGTGCTGCCGTATCTGCACGAGCTCGGTGAGCGCTGGCAGCGCGGTGACGCCTCGGTCGCACAGGAGCACTTCGCCTCCAGCGTCGTGCGCGGGCGGCTGCTCGGCCTGGCGCGCGGCTGGGGTCTCGGCCTCGGGCCGACGGCGGTAATCGCGTGCCTGCCGGGGGAGCAGCACGACCTCGGCCTGATCGCGTTCGGGCTGGCACTGCGCTCACGGGGCTGGCGGATCATCTATCTCGGCAGCGATTCGCCGATCGAGACGGTCGAGGAGGTGAGCCGCGAGCTCGATCCGAGCGTGGTGGTCCTGACCGCCGTCTGCAGCGAGCGCGTGGAGCCGGTCGTGACGCAGCTGCGGGCGCTCGCCGGCCGACACCGGCTCGCGCTGGGTGGCGCGGCCGCCGGGAACGGCGCGCTGGAGGCCAGCGGCGCCGTCGCTCTGTCCGGCGACCCGGTCGCCGAGGCCGCGCGGGTCACGACGCTCGTTCAGCGAAGCGACGAGCCGCTGTGAGAGCGGCAGTCCTGGGAGCCACGGGGTTCGTCGGCCGCGCGCTCGTTCCTGCGCTCGCGCAGCGGGGCGAGGTCGTCGCCGTCTCGCGACGGGCGAACGCGCCCGAGCGGCCGGGAGTGCGCTCGGTCACCGCGGACCTCACCGACGGCGAATCGACGCGCGGCGCGCTCGAGGGCGTCGACGTCGCCTATCACCTCGTCCACTCGCTCGGCGCGCGCAACTTCTCCGAGCTCGATCGGCGGGTGGCCGAGAACGTCGCGACCGAGGCCGAGCGCGCGGGCGTCGCCCAGATCGTCTATCTCGGCGGGCTCGGCGATGACGCGGGCGACCTCTCGGCACACCTGCGGAGCAGGACCGAGACCGGCGCCGTCCTCTCGTCCGGAGCCGTTCCGTTGACGACGCTGCGGGCCGCCGTCGTCGTCGGTCGCGGCAGTGCCGCGTTCGAGACGATCGTCGCCCTCGTCGACCGGCTCCCGGTGATGCTCGCGCCGCGATGGGTCTCGACCCCGACCCAGCCGATCGCCCTCACGGACATGGTCCGCTACCTCATGGGCGTCGCGGGCCGCACGGAGGCGATGGGCGAGAGCTTCGACGTCGGCGGCCCGGAGGTCATCACCTACGGAGAGATGATCCGGCGAATCGCTCGGCTGCGCGGGAAGCGGCCGCTGATCGTCGAGGTGCCCGTGCTCAGCCCACGACTGTCCTCATACTGGCTACACCTCGTCACACCGGTGCGGGCGAGCGTCGCGCGCCCGCTCGTCGAGGGGCTGCGCAACCCGACGATCACGCGCGATGACCGCATTCGAGGCCTGCTCCCGTTCCCCCTCACGAGCTTCGCCGACGCCGCACGGGACGCATTCGACAACGCGCGAGATGAGGCCGGTAGGCACGCCGGACGATGACGCCGTCACACCAGGCCTCGCGGATGGCGGTCAGCGCGCCGCTGCTGCCTTTCCAAGAGGCTGTCGCGTAAGTCGGGGTGTCGTCCGGCGGGTTTAAGACCATTTGGTGATGGGCCAGCGCTTTGTCGCGTGTGATCGCGAGCAGTCGTTTCTGATGCCGCCGGATGTCCGCGAGTGGCTGTCAGAGGGTCACCTCGCGTGGTTCGTGCTCGATGCTGTCGGCGAGATGGACCTGGAGGCGTTCTATGGCGCCTACCGCTGGGACGGCCGCAGCCGACCGGCCTATGACCCGGCGATGATGGTCGCGTTGTTGCTCTACGCGTACGCGCGCGGGACACGCTCGTCGCGGCAGATCGAGCGGGCGTGCGAAGAGGACGTCGCGTTTCGGGTGTTGGCGGCGCAGCAGCGGCCTGATCACGCCACGATCGCGCGGTTTCTCGAGCGCCACCAGGATGCGATCGCCGACCTGTTCGGCGAGGTGCTCTCGCTGTGCGCGAAGCAGGGGTTGGCGAGCGTCGGGGTGATCGCCGTCGATGGGACGAAGCTGGCGGGCAACGCGAGTCGCAACGCGAACGTCGACTACGAGCAGCTCGCGCGCGAGATCCTCGAAGAGGCCAAGGCGGTCGACGCCGCCGAGGACGAGCTCTATGGCGACGCGCGCGGCGACGAGCTGCCCGAGCAGCTGCGCACCGGCGAGGGCCGCCGCGCGTGGTTGCGTGAGGCCAAGCGCCAGCTCGAGCTACAGCGCGCGAAGGAGTCGCGGCCGGTTCCGCGCAGCCGCGACAAGCGTCTCAAGGAGGCCAAGCGGCGCCTGGACGAGGAGCTATGGACTGAGGTGCGTGCCAACCGCGCCTACGAGCACTACCGCAGCGGGCGCATGAAGGACGGGCGGCGCTTCAGCCGACCGCCGGACCCCTACACGCCACCGGCGACGCCGCAGGGCCATATCAACCTCACCGATCCCGACTCGCACGTCGTCAAGGGCTCACGCGGCCGCGGGTTCCTGCAGGGCTACAACGCGCAGGCCGTCGCCAACGAACACCAGATCGTGATCGCCGCCGAGGTGATGACCGTGGCTCCTGACTTCGGGCATCTGGAACCGATGCTCGACGCCGCACAGCGCGAGCTTGACGCCGCTGGCGTCACGGACGTTCCGCAGGTGCTCGTCGCGGACGCCGGCTACTGGCATCAACAGCAGATGGAGCGGATCGTCGATCGCGGCATCCCGGTGCTGATCCCGCCCGACGCCAAGAGCCGAAAAGGCACGCGGCCCGGCTGGGACGGCGGCCTTTACGCGTTCATGCGCCGAGTCCTCGCCAGCGAACGCGGCGGCGAGCTCTACGGCCAGCGCCAAGCGATCATCGAGCCGATCTTCGCCAACACCAAGTTCAACCGCGGCATCGACCGTTTCAGACGACGAGGCCGAGCCGCCGTCCGCGCGGAATGGCGACTGATCACCGCCACCCACAACCTCCTCAAGCTCCACAAACACGCCACAGCGGCCGCCTGAGCCGCCTCCGGCGCGCGCGCCGGCGCGCCGACCGAAACTCCCCGGTTCAGAGGAGCATCGTTCTCGGCGACAGCGGCCAGCGCAGACTTGCGCGACGGCCTCCCAAGAACGCAGGAGCGCCATTCGTGCTGCGGCAGACGCCTGGATATGGTCCGGGCGAGCGTCTGAAGCGTCGCCGCACCCGCTCCCGCCTGGGACGAAGTCGATGCGTCTGGCGGCGCGTAACCGGAGGTCCTGCCGCTCCTGCATCGGTGGAAGAGGAGCAGCGAGCGCCTCGTGCGGCGGGAGCAGCAGACTGCTCCTTCCGTCAGAGAGCAGCGGTCTTGACCCGCGCTCCCGCTGCTCGTCCGAACCGGGAGCCGCACGTTCGTCCGGGTGGCGTCTCTTTGCTGCTGTAAATTCGCCGCGGCTTCGGTTCCCGGTGGTGGTCAGTCTAGGCGGCGTTGACCTCCTTGGGGGTCGTTTGCGGGTGTCCCTCGTATCTGATCCGCTTGAGCCGTTGGTGGTCGAGCTGGTTGAAGCGGATGCCGTTGGTCTGGTGGGTGATGAGGAGATCAAGGACGGCCCAGACGAGCGTGAGGCAGCTTTGCTCGCCGGGGAAGCGGCCCATCACCTTGGTGCGCCTCTTCACCTCGCCGAGCGAGCGCTCGAGCAGATTCGTCGACCGCCATCTGCGGCGTGTCTGGGTGGGTAGCGCAGGTGCACGACGAGCGCGTCGAGATCGTCGGCGAGGCACTTGGCCGCGGCGGTGTAGCCGCCCTTGTCGAGCTCGTCGACGAGCGCTTGGAGTCGTTGCTTGGCGTCGCTGGCGCTGATCGCGTCGTCGAGTGCCTGCCGGTACGCGCGCTTGACGCGTTCACGTTCGCGCTCGGGCAGCTTCGCGTACAGGTTGCGCGCGCGGTGCACGCAGCAGCGCTGGCGGTCCGAGGCGGGCCAGCACTGCTCGATCGCTTTCATCAGTCCGGGGGCGCCGTCGGCGACGATCAGCATCGGCGCGCCGAGTCCGCGGGCGATCAGATCGGGTTCTGTCCGATGTTCTGTGTGAGGTCGGGGTGACCGACGCGGCCCTTGGGGCCGGGAAAGGCCACCGTGACCAAGCAGAAGATCAAGATCAGGGGGGATGGATCGTCTCGTCCCGCAGTGCCCGAGAGTTCGGTTGAGGAGGTTCGGGATCGTCTCGCGGGGCTGTTGCCTGACGACGCGCTGCGGGACGCCTTGGAGGGCCTGGGGCCGGAGGAGATCACCGGGCCGGGCGGGTTGATGAGCCAGCTCGCCGGCCGGGTGCTCGAGACGGCGTTGGGCGCCGAGCTGACCGGCCACCTGGGCTACCCGCCCGGGCAGGCGCCGCCGGGCGGCGCCGGCAATCACCGCAACGGACACACGGCCAAGACGCTCCAGACCGATCTCGGGCCGATCGAGGTGCGCACGCCGCGCGACCGGCAGGGGTCCTTCGAGCCCGAACTGGTCAAGAAGCGCCAGACCCGGTTGGCGGGCCTGGATGACCGCGTGCTCGACCTCTACGGGGGCGGCATGAGCGTCCGCGATATCGCCGCGCACCTGCAGGGGCTCTACGGCGTCGAGATCGGCCGCGACACCATCAGCCGTGTCACCGACGCCGTCCTGGAGGATGTTGCGGCTTGGCGGTCGCGGCCGCTGGAGCGCGTCTATCCGATCGTCTACTTCGACGCGCTGCATGTGAAGGTGCGCGAGGACCGCAGCGTCCGGACCCGCGCCTGCTACCTCGCGGTCGGCGTCACGGTCGACGGCGACCGCGAAGCCTTGGGGATCTGGTGGCAGGACACCGAGGGCGCCAAGTTCTGGCTCGCCGTGCTCAACGACCTGCACCGGCGCGGCGTTCATGACGTGCTGATCGCCTGCGTCGACGGCCTGACCGGGTTTCCGGACGCGATCGCCGCCGTCTTCCCGCAGGCCTGGGTGCAGACCTGCATCGTCCACCAGATCCGCGCCTCGCTGCGCTACGTCAACTACCGCGACCGCCGGCGGCTGGCCGCTGACCTGCGGCCCGATCTACACCGCCGCCAACGCCGACGATGCCGCCGTCGAGCTCGAGCGCTTTGACCAGGCCTGGGGTGAGCGCTACCCGATGATCGCCCAAGCGTGGCGGCGCGACTGGGAACACATCACGCCGTTCCTGGCGCTACCCGAGGACCTGCGCCGCGTCGTCTACACCACCAACACGATCGAGGCCATGCACCGTCAGATCCGCAAGGCCATCAAGACCCGCGGGCACTTCCCCGACGAGCAGGCCGCCACCAAGCTGATCTACCTCGCGATCGAGCGCGCCGAGACCAAGTGGCGCTCGGTCAGGGCCTGGACAAGCGGACTCGCCGCGCTCAAGATCCACTTCGGAGACCGACTGCCCGACTGACATGTCAACAGTCGCCTCGGCCTCACACACAGAAGGTCGGACAGCCTCTCAGATCGCGCGCGAGCGCCTGCCAGTCCTCGTAGGACTCGCGCATCCCAAGCGTCACCGCCAGCAGCACGCGCTCGCCCTCCTCGGTGAATCCCCACGCGACCAGGACGCCCTCCTTGGGCCCGTCGTGGCGGACAGCGATAAACGTGGCGTCGAGGAACAGCGCCACCAGCCTGGCGTCGTAGAGGTCGCGGCGCTTGAACGCCTCATAGCGCTCGCGGAGCTCCTCGCAGATCCGCGACGCGGTCGACTTCGACAGCTTCCCGAGTCCGGCCTGCTCGCACAGCGACTCGACGTCGCGCATCGACAGCCCGCGAACGAACGCGCCGATCACCAGCGCCTTCAGCGGCTCGGTCCGCAACAGCTTCGGAGTCCTGGGAAACAGCTTCGACGCGAACGTCTCCGCCGCCTCGCGCACCTGCGGGATCACGACCTCAAGCTCCCCCTCGGCGGTCTGCACCCGGCGCGCGCGAAACCCGTTGCGCAGCCCGCTGTCGTAGTTGCGCAGCCCACGCTGATACTCCGGCCGGCGCTCATAGCGCGCGCGACCGAGCCACGCGTCGAACTCCTCCTCGACCGCGCGCTGGATGATCAGCCGAGCGCCGAGCTTCGCGAGCTCCGACAGCGACTCGCGAGGGTTCTCACCCACCCCCACCGACAACATGTGCTCGATCCGAGCCTCGATCTCCGCCGACAGCGGTACCGTACGTCTCACGGCGTAGGCCTCCTTCAATTGTCTTGCAGGACTTGAGGGAACCTACGCCGTCGCCTTGACGGCGCCGGCGCTATTTACAGCACCTCTGAGACGCGACCTTCGTCCGTCTGGGCTTGGCGATTCGGACGTTCGCTACTACTAGCCTGAGGGCCCGCTCGATGACTCCGGCGGCGCGCTTGACGCTGAACCTCGCCAGGCTCGAGCGCGTCCTGGTGCAGCGGACGCAGGCCGGTGGGCGATTCTGACCTCCGGGCGCCTTCGGCGTCGTGGCGCGTCCGCGGGCGAAACTCGATCAGTCGTTCACCTGCGGGCGTGGTGATGCGGCGGGCTGTTGTCGGCCGGTCGCGCTGGCCGCGTCGGGGGTAGCGCGCATCGGGGCGGGCATGAGCGCCGCACCGGCGATTACGAGGCAGAACGCGAGGAAGCGAGCGCCGATCTCGAGCGGGCCGGAGCCGATCGGCTCGTGGAAGACCAGAATGCCGCCGATGATCGCGGCGAGGTTGGCGGCCACGGAGGTGAGCGCGATGACCTCCACGCCCTCGCCGATTTGGAGGCTGCGGGCGGAGGCGTAGAAGGCGATCACGCCCGCGATCAGCGCAGTGAGCGTCCACGGGCTCAACAATCCAAGCAGCGGGCCCGGTGCCGCCTGGGTGAGCCACTTGATCGCGACATCGGAGACCCCGAACAGCGCGCCAGCGGCCGCGCCGAGGAGCAGCCCCTCGGCGCGCGGCAGGACATGGCGGCGGGTCGAGACCCGCACGAGCGCGGCGCCGATCGCAAAGATCGCGCCCTCGACCGCGATCAGCGCCGCCAGCGAGGCACGCTGCGGGTCCTTGGCGCCGCCGCCGGTGAGTCCGATGACCACCAGCCCGGCCGCGGTGATCGTCACGCCGACCCATTGTCGCCGTCCGAGGCGAAAGCCGAAGAAGCGCTCGGCGAACACGGCGAGAAAGACGAGCCCGCCGGAGAGGACCGCCTGCACGATCGACAACGGCGCGAGCGAGAGGGCACCGACATGCAAACCCCAGGCCACGATCGCCACGATCCAGCCGACCAAGAACCATCTGGAGCGAAACAGACCCACGGCACTGCGCAGCGGATGGCGGACCAGGATCGGCGGGGCCAGCACGGCGCCGCGATGCTTGAACAGAAAGGCCAGGTTGGTAGCCAGCGCCGAAGCGAGCGCGAGAAGCAGTCCGAGAAGCACGACAAACGGCCGGCCCTCCACGCCGTCTTGGTTGCCGGTCAGGCCCCGCGGTTCCCAGGGTCGGGGCGATCCTCCCAGGTTCAAACTGACCTCTGCCGCACAACTCGAGTTCGCCTAACGACACCTCGGCGCCGAGCAAGACGCCTTCCTGCGCCGCCCGGGCGATCGCCGAGACAGAGTCGCCTGGCGGCGCGGTCGCGGTAGCCTTCTGACGTGAGCGCCTCAGAGTCCGACGAGCGTTCCGAATCGGCCGAGCGTTATCCGACCGAGCCCGAGCTCAATCCGCGCGAGGCTCGCCAGCGCGAGCGCGAGCGCGAGGCTCGGCGGGGCGAGCGGCCTCAGGGCATGGTGCCCGGCCGAGACCGGCGCCGCACGAAGCTGGAGCGCGGCTCGATGCGCCTGGTCGCGACCGGCGGAATCATCGGCATCGCCGTGGTCCTGGGCGCGGTGCTCGTGGGCCAGGACGTCGCCGGCTGGATCGTTGGGCTGGCAGTCGGGCTGACCTCGGTGATCCTGGCCGCGTTGCTGTGGTCATCGCGGCAGCTCTAGCCGCACATCACCTATGAGGTTCTGGCGAAACGACTAGCGAAACTCTGGTGCTCGGCGTCAGTAGCCTCCTAGCGCCCAACGAGATCGGGCGTGTGCGTTTGGTTGTGCGAACCGTATGGCAGTCGTAGTCCAGGAAGGGGGTCAGGCCGGACGTTCCGGCCCTGAGGGTTTCGGTCGATTGGTCCCCCCGGCCCCAGCGATGTTTCGGGACGTCCGGCCTCGCGCTATACCGCGAGCGGTACGGCTCGCGCTCGGGGGAGCGGGGCGTGTCGCCGCGGGATCGGCGGAAACATGCGCTCAGCCTTGATCCAGACGGAGGCAAGCTTGCGCTCGCCGGTCGAGCAGCGCCACTTGGTCGCCTTGCGACCGTAGTCGGCTCAGCGGCGGTGTTCGGTCGCGGGCAACGGCTCCGCCGCCCGAGGCGGCCACCACAATCTGCTCGTGCGCGCCCTGGAAAGGGAGTAACGTGGGTAGGCGAGCTGACCCCGTGGGCCGGACTTCAGCCCCGAGCCCGAAAGCCACCGAAGCGCAGTCGCGCCGAGGCGCGGAGCTTGAGGCAATGATCAAGACCCGCGGGGCCGGCCCGCTGATTCGCGCGTTGGGTCTCCATTCGCCTTCCTCTCGCGCGACGCCCCACCAGGGCGTCGGGAGGTTCTAAGCAGTAGAAATGCAGCGCACCGGCCACCGAGCCCCAAACCCCGGGTCGGAGCAGCCGAAGCTGGACACGATCGCAGAGTGGGTGCGTGGACTCTGGTGGAAACGTGGCGGCGGGCGGCGATCACGCCCCCGGTCGCCAGACCTCGGTTGGGAGCAGCGGGTGGAGACGCTCGACGTGCGAGTGGCGCATCTGGAGGCGGAGCTCGAAGGGCTTCAGGACGCCGTGTATCGCCGCGCGGTACTGGAAGACGAGCAGGTCGACGAGCTGCGCAGGCGGACAGCGCCGGAGCAGTTGGCGCGCGACATGAGCGATGACGCTCGCAGGCGCGGGCTGTGATGGCTGGTTCGTCGCGGATCGATTACCTGCCGGCCGAGGCTCGCTACCACCGCCCGTGCCGGACGAGGATGTATGGCCCGCGCCTCGCGACCATGCCTCGGGTCGTGGATGAGCGTGCGGGTCCACCAAGGCGCTGCGGCTTGCCTCCGTCGAGCCCAGCGAGAGCGCGCGTCGCATAACGGCGACTGATCGGCCTCGCGCGAGCGGCGACGAAAGCGCAGCGACTCGAGCGCGCGCCGGTGGGAGGGCCCAACGTAGTCGAGGCCGGCCGGCGTGCACCGTGAACGTCCGCGCCCGTACAGATGGCTACGCGCTCTCGCGGAGGGCGTGGGCGACGGCGTCGGCGGCCGTGAGCACGCCGAGCTTGGCTTCCAGGCGCGCGAGCCGCTCGCGGACGGCATGAAGACTGAGAAACAGCTCCCAAGCGATATCGGCCTCATCCCCGATGACGGCCGCCGCGCGTAGTACCTCGGTCTCGCGCGCGGTGAGGCCGAGGCCGTCGAGAGCGGCCGCGCGGAAGCTCGCGACCTGCTCCTCGAGCAGCAGCGCGTGCGGATCGCCTGGCAGCAGGCGGACGGTGAGGCGTCGGCCGTCGCGCTCGCTGACCAGCGGCGGGCGCGGCGGCAACGCGAGCCACTCAGCGACGGGCCCGGGCAGCCAGCCGGGATGCTCGGCCGCCCCGAAGTGCTCGGCGAGCCATCGCTCTGCGTCAGGGCTCGAGACCTCGATCTCGCCGTCGGGGTCGAGCAGCGCGACGGCGGTGGCCGGTGGCGGATCTGCGGCCAACGCACGAACGAGCCGCCTGCGCGCCTGCGTGGAGCGGAGCGCGCTCTCGAGCCCGGGGCGGGCGATGTCGAGGACGTCGCGGTCGCGCTCGGAGAACTGGCGCTCGGTGCGCCCGAGCCCGACGACGACCGCCTCGCCGCGACCGGTGCGCACGCCGATCGCGATCGCGTACTCCACGCCGGAGGCGTGGAGCAAGTCGCCGTAAAGCACGCTGTGGGTGAGGGCTCCGGGCTCGACGAGCTCCGACAGCCGCAGAGCAGGGCGCCGACGGGCCGCGTGCGCCGCGAGCAGCGGGTGGTCAGCCGCGCGCCCGACGATCGCCTCGAAGGCGCCGGGGGGCTCCGCATCGGGCGGGACCGCCTCGTGACGAACGGCGCCGGTGGCCAGCTCGACCCGGTCCCAGGTCAGCACGTCCGCCGGAACGAGCTCGGCGAGCGCCTCGAGCGCGCGACTACGCAGCTCGGCCTCGGTCCGGGCCTCGACCATCGCCCGGGCAAACCCGTGCGCCGCGCCTACGTCTGAGTCGGCGAGCCAGGGCATGGCTTCTAGTCAAGATACTCCTAACGGTTCGCCCTCCGGCGTCAGCGGGCGGGGCTAGCAACACGGCCGAAGGCCGGCCGCGTCCGTCCAAGACGCGGACCCGTGACCCTCACCCAAGGGCTCCCTTGGGCTCGGCCGGACGCATGGTCCGCTCCGGGTCGTGATCGATGAGGTCGCGGAGCGGATAGGAGCGGACGACGCTCATCCGCTTGACTCGCCCTTGCCCTTCGGCTTTCGGTGGTCCGTCGAGTAGAACCCGGTGCCCTTATAGCGCGGTGTAAACGGCTGCAGGACTCGTTCGACGCCCTGCCCGGTGGTGGGGCAGCTGACTAGAGCGGCCTCAGTCATGCGCTGCTCAATCTCGAAGGTCGAGCCGTCCCGCCGACGGTAGACGTACACGGGCACCCTCAGCAGCTCTCTCGACGAGCGTATCGCTCCAAGCGCGCGGCTCCCCGCTCAAGGGTCCGCCTCCCACCCACCGGGTCCAGGCGACGACCTGTTTTGGCGTGGCATCCAAGTGCCAACCGGAGTGCCTTGCAGCACGGTTAGGGCACAGCGCGGAGCAGGGCAGCCGCCTCGGAGTCGAAGCTGCCGTCCTCGTTCATCCAGCGATCCGCGTCCAGGCGCGCGTCGGCCGCGGCACGTGCGGCGTCCGCGACCGCGACGGTCCTGGGCTGGGGCCCGCCCGCAACCTGTCTGGGCGCGCCGCCGGCTATCACCTGCAGCGTCGTTCGCGGCCCATCTTCGGCCGCCCACTGAGTGCCGCAACGCCAGCACGTGTCCTCCTGGCGGGCCATCGGTGCCCGGCAGGAGCGGCACAAGCGTGGGAAATGTCGGTCGCGCATGATTCAGCGCTCCTTCGTCTGGGGTGCGGGCGGCGCGGTCTGGCCTGCGTTGTCTGGCTGCGCGTCGACGGCGTCGTCGCCGACGCGTGCGGCGGCGGACATGCGCCCGCTCGGCGGGTGGGCATCGGCCAGGTGCTTGTCGCCGCGGACGGCGCCGAGCAGCTTGGCGAGCAGGACGCTCGCCGGGTTGCGCCGCCGTGGCGATGATGCCCGCTCGGTCGTGGCGCTGGGCTTCGGCGCCGCACGAGCACCCTCGGGCGCGGCGGCGCTGTCGTGGTGGACGCGGATCGGTTCGGGGATCACGCTGGGAACCGGCGACCCGCTCCGCCCCATCGTGGGCTTCGTTTCCATCTCGGCAACCTTCCCGAGCGCGGATCACCGGGTACGGCATCCAGCGGCTCGATAGGAGGATGGCCCTTCGGTCGCTGGAGAGGAAACTGTCCGTGAGTCGCCGCCCGGCGTGTCGCCGGGCGGTGCTCTGCGCGAAGTCGCTTTCGCACGAGCGGTGAAGTTGGCCTATATCGCCATTCTCGTCCGTTCTGGCACGGCCGCGGCGGCGGCTGGGTCCGCGGGCGAGGGCGTGCCTACGTGCGATAGCGCCGGCGGCTCTGGATGAGCGCGTGGTTGAGCATCGCGGCGTCGTCGTCCTCGCGTGCGACGACGACGACCTTGTTCCAGGCGCCCGCATGCACGACCCGCTCGTTGTAGATCTGGGTCCGGAAACGCTCCGCGTAGACCGCCGGCAGCTTGTCGCCGACCCCGTACATGCGCCGCCCTCCGTCGCTGCCGCGGATGACCGCGACGAGCTCGCGCGTGTCCTCGAAGTCGTCAGCGGCGACGAACTCGACCAGCGGATGCTGCGGCGAGCCGCCGCTGAGGAACGCGACGACGTACTTGCGCTCCCGTCCCCAGGCGTTCTCGCGGATCGTCTCGCCGAGTCCGATCTGCACAGCACCCTCGGCTCGCGTCGTGCCCATGAACACGCGATAGGGCGAGTAGCCATCGCGCCGTTTCGGCCAGCGATAAGACTCGCCCTCCCGCTCATGTACGAGGCGCCAGGCTCCTCGGGCAGGTCCGGCGACCCGGGCGCGCGGGAGCGCCGGCCCGTCGGAGGGGCCGTCGGCGCCGACATGCGTGATGATCGGATTCGCGAAGCCCGCCTCTGAGAGCCGGGCCACGAGCGGGCCGAGCTCGCGGTCCGGTACGTGCTCGACGGTGACGGAGAACGGACACATCGCCGTTACAAGGATAACGTAGAGAAACGTAGTCCGTAAGCAACCGTTGCTGCGAAGCTGCTACAGTCGCGGCAAGCGCTCAGACCCCCTGCCGACGTCGACGAACCTACGGGTTCCTCGATCGTCCCTCACGGTCGGGCGCAAAGGAGGACTCAACCGAGACCTCCAGCCCTGCAGAAACGAGCACCCATGCATGCCACCATTCGACGCTACGAGTCGATCGACCAGAGCCGCACGAGCGAGCTCGTCAAGAAGGCCGACGAGAAGCTCCTGCCCACGCTGAGCGAGCTTCCGGGCTTCAACGGCTACTCCGTCATCGACGCCGGTAACGGCGTCATGACCTCCGTCGGCTTCTTCGACACCGCCGCGCAGGCCGAAGAGTCGACCCGCGTCGCCGGCAGCTGGCTGCGCGAGCAGAAGCTCGAGACGGCGCTCCCGAACCCGCCGAAGATCACGACCGGCAAGGTCGTCGTCCACAAGACGCGCGAGCTCGTCCAGGCCTAACAGCCCCCAGCCGTGCAGTGGCACAGAGAAGGCCCGCACACGCGGGCCTTCTCCGCGCTGCCGGCAAGCTGGATCCGCGTCTCCAACCGTGTCCCGGACTCACACGAGGAAGGAGCCAGTGATGGCCCTGAAACCACTCCGCACCCAGCGCGCACGCACGGTTGGTCATATCTCGCGTGATGCCCGCGGGCGGGTCGACCAGCGAGTGAAGGAGATCCTCGCCCGCCGCGAAGCTGCGGTCGAACGAGCGCGCCGCGCCGCCGCACGCCTCAAGAGCAGATAACCGCGGCCACGTCGCCACCCGCACGCTCCTCTCGGTACCGCAAACCGAACCCACGGAAGCAGAGTCAATGCCCAGCATCATGGTCGTGACACACACTGCGAAACGGAGGCGAGGCCGCGGTCTTCCTGGCTGAACGCCTGACACCCGTGGCGGTTGCGGCGCCTCTTGTCACCAGACACCGGCTGCGGAAAGACGTGCCCCTCAGCCTCGTGGATGGCCCCGCAGCGCCCTCTAGCGGTCGGGCTCCGACACCTGGATCACGTGGGCCGGGTTGAAGACAATCCAGCGGGCCTCCCGCCAGCCGTGATCAGGCTGCTCCGGGACCTGCCTGCGCATCGTCGCCGGTTCAGCCTGGCTGTTCTCCCACACGTGCCGAGCTGCCCACCCGGGGTCGTGACCACTGGGCTCCCGGACCTGGCCGCGCATCGCCTGGCCCGCCTGGATGTTCTCCCACACCTGCCGCGCCGCGCACCCGGGGTCTCCGCCCAACGCGCCTTCGGTGGCGAACTCGACCACCCACGTAGCCACGGTCGTGTGGACCGTGATTTCCATCAGGCGCCTCCCCAGCGCTTCGCCACGATGGCCTCCCACCGCACTCGCGACTGAGCGAGCCGCGCCTCGAGCTCGGCACAAGCCTGATCGTGCCATGCGCGTGGCCCGATGTTCCAGCCACCGCCGAGGATGTCCAGATTGCCATCGGCCACGCTGGCGGCGCCCGCGAGCAGCATCGTGACCTCCATGCGCCGCAGCATCGCAGACCGCCGGCGCGCTCGACCGGCGCGCGCGGCGGGCGTTCCTCGAGCGCCACCGGGGCGTCAGACCAGCTTGGGGCAGCCGCTCTCGAAGTGGATCAGTCGACGCCGAGCGCATCATCGATGCGGCCCGCACGCGTCGTCTGCGGCGAGTCAGCGGAGTACCACCCCGCCAGCGTCGTTGCCATGCGGGTGAACGCAAACGCGCTCGGCGCGGACATGCATGTCGGGCGTCCAGTGCTCCCGCAAGACGATGCCCCGCGACTCCCGGGCGCCCTCAGGCCCGCAGTCGCGGTCATGCACGGCGCCTTCACAGCGAATCTGGCTCGGGTTGGGCGGGTGGACGTTCAACGACGCACTAGGCATCCATCTTGGGGGTAGGCGGATCAGGCGACCGGCGTATTCCCGGCGTAGGCCTCCCTCCCCGGGAAGCGTCCTCCAAAACGGGGAGGGCGCGCCTCCTTTCCGGGCGGGGCGGACTAGTCCCACCGCAGCAAGCCCTTGCCGCTCAAGGAACGGTCGCCCGCGAGCACGGCAGCGCGGGTCACCGCCGCGCTGAACGTCGAGGGCCCGGGCATGTGCCGGGCCCTCGGAACGGGGGCCCACCGCCACCGTCTTCGGTTGCAGAGACCCGGCGGACTGCGCCGGGGCAGTCACCCGCTGGCTACATCATCCCCCCATAGTCGGGCATGCCGCCGCCGCCGGCACCGTCCTTCTCGGGCACCTCGGCGACGATCGCCTCGGTGGTGAGGATGTTCTTGGCGATCGACGCGGCGTTCTGAAGCGCCGACCGGGTCACCATCGCCGGGTCGATGACGCCGGCCTGGACGAGGTCCTCGATCTCGCCGCTCTGCGCGTTGAGGCCGTGGCCCGTCGGCGCGTTGCGGACGTCGTTGACCACGACCGAGCCCTCGAAGCCGGCGTTCTCCGCGATCTGGCGGAGCGGCTCCTCGAGCGCGCGCAGCACGATCCGCGCGCCGGTCTTCTCGTCGTCCTCGTTGATAGACGTCGAGGTCGATCGCCTCGGAGGCCTCCAGCAGCGCGACGCCGCCGCCCGCCACGATGCCCTCCTCGAGGGCCGCGCGGGTGGCCTGCAGCGCGTCCTCGACGCGGTGCTTCTTCTCCTTCATCTCGGTCTCGGTCGCCGCGCCGACCTTCACAACCGCGACACCGCCCGCCAGCTTGGCGAGACGCTCCTGGAGCTTCTCGCGATCGAAGTCGGAGTCGGTGTTCTCGATCTCCGTCTTGATCTGGTTGATGCGGCCCTTGATCGCGTCCTGCTCACCGGCGCCGTCGACGAGCGTCGTGGTGTCCTTCGCGAGCACGACGCGGCGGGCGCCACCGAGCTGCGAGAGCTGCGTGTTCTCGAGCTTGAGGCCCATCTCCTCGGTGATGACCTCGCCGCCGGAGAGGATCGCGATGTCCTCGAGCATGCGCTTGCGGCGGTCGCCGAAGCCCGGGGCCTTCACGGCGACGCCGGTGAAGGTGCCGCGCAGCTTGTTCACCACGAGCGTCGCGAGGGCCTCGCCCTCGACGTCCTCGGCGATGATCAGCAGCGCCTTGCCCGACTGGATGACCTGCTCGAGCACCGGGAGCAGATCCCGGACCGAGCCGATCTTGGAGTTCGCGATGAGGATGTACGGATCCTCGAGGACCGCCTCCATCCGCTCCTGGTCGGTGACCATGTAGGGCGAGATGTAGCCCTTGTCGAACTGCATGCCCTCGGTGAACTCGAGGTCCATGCCGAACGTCTGACCCTCCTCGACGTTCACGACGCCGTCCTTGCCGACCTTCTCGATCGCATCGGCGATCACGTCGCCGATCTCCTCATCGCCGGCGGAGATCGCCGCCACGCGGGCGATCTGATCCTTGCCCGAGATCTCCTTCGACTGCGACTTGATGAACTCGACCACCTGGTCGACCGCGACCTCGATGCCGCGCTTCAGCCCGAGCGGGTTCGCGCCCGCGGCGACGTTCTTCAGCCCCGCGTGCACGATCGCCTGCGCGAGCACGGTCGCCGTCGTGGTGCCGTCGCCCGCGACGTCGTTCGTCGCTGTGGCGACCTCGCGCACGAGCTGGGCACCCTGGTTCTGGAAGACGTCCTCGACCTCGATCTCACGAGCGATCGTCACACCGTCGTTCGTGATCGTCGGGGCGCCGAACTTCTTGTCCAGGACCACGTAGCGGCCGTTCGGGCCAAGCGTGACCTTGACCGCGTTCGCGACCGAATCGACGCCCTGCTCGAGCGCCTTGCGGGCGTCCGCGGCGTACTTGAGCTCCTTGTGAGCCATGTCTGTCTGGTCTCCTTCCTAGGACTGGACTTTGGCCAGCACGTCGCTCTCGCGCAGGACGAGCAGCTCCTCGCCCTCGACCGTGATCTCCGTGCCCCCGTACTTCGAGTACAGGACCTCATCGCCCTCGGCAACGTCGAGCGGCGTGCGCTTGCCCGTCTCCTCGTTGATCTTGCCGTCGCCGACGGCAAGAACTTTGCCCTTCTGCGGCTTCTCCTTCGCGGTATCGGGGAGCACGATGCCGGAAGCCGTCGCCTCGTCCTCCTCGACCGCCTTGACGATCAACCGATCGCCCAGGGGCTTGAGCTTCATCTTGGGTGACCTCCACTCAGAACGGGTCGGACCTCAAGGATTGGCACTCCAAGGGGGAGAGTGCCACGCCGGCGAGTCTATGAGCGAGGCAAGGGAAGTCAAGGACGGGCTGGCACCCTTGCAACGAGCGCGCCAATGCCCCGCGCGGGGGGCCGAGGCGCGCGGGCACGCAACGGGCGGCGGGCGGGCGCGAGAACGGGCCAGCGCCGCTAGGGGCAGACGGCCGCGACCGGGCCGCACCGCCGCGCGTCCCGCCCCGGCTGCCGCGTTGAAGCCACGAGCCGACCCGGGACGACGCACGCAGGCCATCGAGGAGGGTCTCGACGACACGCTCGCGCGCCCCGACGCCGCCGGCCCGGATCGCCACGGCCGCCGAGACGCCGGAGGTCGGCCTCATCCGAGCTCAGGTGACGCCGTGAGCCCCGCGTTCGCTCCCGGGCTGCGGCTCGACCGCGACGTCCTCGAGCAATGGGCCGACTCCGACGCCCGCATCGGCGTCGTCGACCGCCGCCCCGACGTGCAGCGAGCGTTCGACTTCACCCTGCGGCCGCGGGTGAACGCCAGGCCAACAACGCCGGCGTGACCCGCACCGGAACCGCCATGCGTCGCCTGAAAGCTGCCCCGTATCTCCGGTGCAGCCGTGGCCGCATCCCGCCGGCTCCAGCTTGACGCGCGGGCGGCGCACGCGGGACACCGGGTCCGACAACGTGTGGGAGTGGCGCGAGAGTCCTTGACGCCCGCCCCGAGCGAGCCCCGCAGGCGATCGCCGAATAGGCCAGGAAGCTGGGGTGCGACGGCGCTCAGCGACGTACCAATGTCAGTGAACGTGCTTGCCGTAGACCTGAACCACCGGTCGCTGCACGATCGATCCGGCGAGCCGTGCCTATTGTCCGCCCTCCGCCGCGGCCTTCAGCTGCTCGAGCGAGGTCTCCCAGCGCTTCTTGATGTCGCGCGAGGCGATCGGCGCGGCCAGCTTGCCGAGGCCTTTGAAAGTCACGTCGTCGTCGACCCGCAGAGAGGTCCCCGTCGCAGACGGGCTCAGTCTGTACCGCACGTGCCGGGAGAAAGTCTTGCCCTCCTGGTCCTCCTCGAGCACGCCCGGCGCCTCCGAGCGGGTCACCTGCGCGTCCACCTCCTCCTTCCTACGCGTGCGGTAGAGGTGGTCGTCGTGGGTGCCAGGCGCCGGGTAGTCCGCCGAGCGTGAGCGGGTCTCGAGGTAGCCCTCGAACCAGCGCTCGGGCGTGCCGATCGCGCGCCAGACATCTACGGGCGGCCGCTCGATGTCGATGCTCTCGCTGAAGTGCGGCATGGCCCTCCTTCCCTTCCGCGGTGACACTACTCCGCGCGCGGGACCAGTCAAGGGCGCTGACCCTCGGCTCGTCGCGGGCCGCTCAACCCGCCGCGAGCTCGCGCGCTAGCGCGTCTCGATTGCGCATGGT
This sequence comes from uncultured Solirubrobacteraceae bacterium, assembly GCA_963844405.1. Classification (GTDB taxonomy): domain Bacteria; phylum Actinomycetota; class Thermoleophilia; order Solirubrobacterales; family Solirubrobacteraceae; genus DASSUW01. Next base: position 1,294,331 of record CAWJNZ010000004.1, read on the forward strand.
GACCGGCATGACCGTGACGGACGGCTCACGCTTGAGGGCGGTGCATGAACGGGGTGGCGCACGGCGTGCACGGTGACGGGAGACTGTCACGCCGGGATCTGTGGGATCCGGAGGCTGCGATGCCCCCGGCCACCCGACTCCGCGACAAGCGACAGTGGGCCGGCGCGGAGATGGGCTCCGACCTAGCCTTCGAAAGACTCCCGTGCCAGCCCGAACGGGCTTCCCTCGGAGTCCCTACAGATCGCCCACGCCTCCCCCGGGTGGACTACGCTCCCGCCGAGCGCCTCGACCCGCTCCAGCGCCTCGGCGACATCGCTCACCGCGAAGTAGGGCAGCGAGAACGAATCGCCGGGGCCGCGTCCGCGGGCATGGACGCCGACCGCGGGGGCTCCCAAGTGCGTCTGCCAGCCCTCTCCCTCTCCATCTCGGCGAGCCTCCAGCTCAACGCCGAGGAACTCGACCCAGAAGCGCCGGGCGCGCTCGGGATCGTCTGCGGGAAACTCGATGAGTGACAGCGGGGAGCCCGGCACCGCCCATACGATAACGCCGCTCGGCCGCACTCCTATGCGCTTGCCGGTCGACTACCTGGCGGTGTACCCCTTCGAAGCCTTGGTGATCTCGCCTTCCTTGACCATCCGGGATAGCCGCGTGGCGATCGTGTTGCGGTTGGCGTTCAAGCCCTTGGCCACGTCGCCGGCGGTGCTCTGCGGGTGGTCCTTAAGGTACTCGATGATGCGCTCTGCGATGTCGCCCTTACGCTGACGCGCCGTTGCGCGACGAGTGCTGGCGCGATGGGCTGTCGCTCGGCGCACCGAGCGCTGCGCCGGCGTCGAGCGCTCATCACCGTGCCGCTCGCGAAACTCCTTGATCTGACCGTCAAGCCAGGCGACACGTTCCTGCAGATCGGCGCGCTCGGCTTCAAGCGCATCGATGACCTGTTGCATGCGAGACAAGTGATCCTCATCGGTCGGGACGAGCGGGAGGTTACGCCTTCGCCCCTCGTGCGTCATGAAGGATCGGCGTCACCAATACTTCGCGCGTCGATGTGCGGCGTTGACGTCGACGTGTGGCGTTGACGTCGACGTGTGGCGTTGACGTCGATGTGTGGCGTTGACGTCGATGTGTGGCGTTGACCGCGCCCGAGGTCGGTCACGTCCCTAGGGTTTGGTGTACGTCCGGATCGGACGGAATAGATCGACGGGAATCGAACGCGGGTTCTGTTCCTGTCGTGGTTCCGGCCACCGCGGCGTCCATGATCGTCGGGCTTTCCACGGCTACGACGAGAAAGGAGGCGCCAGCGATGGCCGGTGCCGACAGGATGACGATCGAGGAGGTCGTCAAGCAGGTGATGGTGCGCGAGCACGGCGACGTGGTCCGCGCGGCGCTTGAGGCAGTGTGCCGCGAGTTGATGGAGGGCGAGGTGTCCGAGTTGGTCGGCGCCGAGCTCGGCGAGCGGCGCCCGGATGATCGGTTGACGCATCGCAACGGCTATCGGCCGCGCGAGTGGCAGACGCGGGCGGGGACGGTCGAGCTGCAGATCCCCAAGATCCGTCAGGGCAGCTACTTCCCGTCGTTTCTGGAGCCGCGCCGGCGCTCCGAGCAGGCGCTGCTGGCGGTTGTCCAGCAGGCCTATGTCTGCGGCGTCTCAACGCGCCGCGTCGACCAGCTCGTCGAGAGCCTCGGGCTGCGGATCTCCAAGAGCGAGGTCAGCCGGATCTGCCAGGCGCTCGACGAGCACGTCGACGCCTTCCGCACGCGGCCGCTGGAGGGCGCCTACCCCTACCTGTTCCTGGATGCGAAGGTCGAGAAGGTCCGCGACGGCGGGCGCGTGGTCAACAAGGCGCTGGTCATCGCTCACGGCGTCCACGAGACGGGCCGGCGCGAGATCCTCTCGATCGACGTCGGCGAGGCCGAGACCGAGGCGTTCTGGACCGAGTTCCTGCGCGGACTCGTCAAGCGCGGCCTGGTCGGCGTCCAGCTCGCCATCAGCGACGCCCACGCGGGCCTGAAGGCCGCGATCGCCAAGGTCCTCGGCTGCGCCTGGCAGCGCTGCACCGTGCACTTCCTCAGAGACTGCCTCGGCCACGCCCGTCGCGATCAGCACGGCCTGCTCGGCGCGCTGATCCGGCCGATCTTCAACGCCGACTCACATGCCCAGGCGCGCGATCGGCTATCGCAAGCTGTCGCGCATCTCGACGGGCGGATGGGCAAGGTCGCCGCCATGCTCGAGGACGCCGAGGCCGACATCCTGGCCTTCTACGCGTTTCCGAGCTCGCACTGGCGCAAGCTGCGCTCCACGAACCCGCTCGAGCGCTTCAACCGCGAGGTCGGCCGGCGCACCGACGTCGTCGGCATCTTCCCCGACGACCAAAGCCTCGTCCGCCTCGCCGGCATGCTCTGCATCGAACAAAACGACTGTCATGAAGGACGACAGCGCCGCTGCGGCGGTCTGTCCTCCCCGCGCCGAAAACTCGGTGCCTGCCAGAGCAATCGCTTCGACGCGAGGAGGCAGACGTGCAGTATCTCGGGATCGATTGGGGCACCCGCCGCGCGGCCTGGTGCTCGCTCACGAGAGCCGGCGAGTTGCAGGAGGGCATGATCTCGGCCGACGAGGACGGCCTCGCGCGGCTGGTCGCGCGGCTCGGGCCCGACGTCTATGGCTGCATCGAGATGATGAGCGGCGCCGCCTGGGTCCGCGAGCAACTCGGTCTTTGCGGGTGGGTGATCGAGATCGCCGACGCGCGCAAGGTCAAGGCGATCGCGCCACTGGCGTGCAAGACCGACAAGATCGACGCGCGTGTGCTCGCCGACCTCGCCCGGCGCGACCTCGTCCCCGCCATCTGGGTGCCGTCGCTGGATGACCGGGCAATCCGCGAACGGCTGCGCCGCCGCGCGCACCTGATTCGCCTGCGCACGTCGGCGATTAACCGCACCTTTGGCCTACAGACCCAGTTCGGCCTGCGCCGCGGGATCACCGCGCTGCGCAAGCCCGATGCCATCGACGAGCTCGCCGAGCACGGCATGCCCGAGGTCTGGCTGCAGTCGATCCGGACGCTGCTGGGCGTGATCGATGACCTCGACCGCCAGCTTGCGCCGCTCGAGCGCGAACTGCGGCCCCTCGCGCGCCGCGACGAGCGCGCGAAGCTGCTGATGACGATCCCGGGCGTCGCCGAGCTGCTGGCACTCACGTTTGCCGCCGAGATCGGCGACATCTCACGCTTCCCGTCGGCCCGCAAGCTCGTCGGCTACGCCGGCCTCGGACCACGCGTCAAGCAGTCCGGCCGGAGCTCGCACACGGGCCGCCTGTCCAAGGCCGGTCCCGCGACGCTTCGCTGGGCGGCCGTCGAGGCCTCGCAGCATGCCTGGCGGCCGTCCAGCCCCTGGCACCGCCTCTACACCGACATCAAGCGCCGCCACGGCAAGGCCAACCCGGCCAAGTCCGCCGTCGCGCGCAAGGTCCTGATCGCCGCCTGGCACATCCTCTCGCTCAACGAGCCGTTCAAGCCAAGCGCCACGAGCGCCACCGATCCTGTCCCGGCAAGCTCCTCCATTCGTCTGACCGCCTGACGGTCCCCAAACGATCTGAGAAGCCGGGGCAGCTGCAACCGACCACGTGCGCAGCCGAGCGCCGAAAGAGAACTCAGCAGCCGCTGTCCACCACGACGCTCAGGAGGCATACCCCGCGAAGAGCCGTTGACATCCGGGCATCCTTCAAAGAGACGAGTGGCTGGTCGGACGGGGCTACCTCTCCGCCGAGTCGATCTCTCTCGTCCTGGCCGGACCAGACGATCACATAGACAAGGAGATCAAGGAAGGGGTGGCGCAACTCCAACCGGCCTGAGCCGCCAACGCGTTCACCGACGAGCGGAGCGCCGAACTCCTACACCACGTCCCGGGACTTGACTTCGGCGACTTCGGCGGGAGGCTGAGCGCGGCGAGCCGCACTCCGCTCGATCCCTGATCAGCTTCCGACCTCCCCCGCTTGTCAATGCCGCGGAGCAGCTTGAAAATGCTGGAACTGCAGCCAACTTGGGCACGGTCGCGCTCGGCCCATCCAGCGGGCAGCCCGGCCGCGAACGTCGATAAGCGTCCGACTGCCGCCAGAGCGCAACGCGCCATCGATTGTCGACCGGCTGACAATGCAGAGGGGGATCACTGTCTCCGCAGCTTCGCGAAACGAGCCGGTTCGCGTACGGACAATCCTTGAGCAATCAGCGCGCCCGCTCTCCGCCGTTTCTGCACCAAGGCCAGGGCAACGCGATCCGCCGCGATGGCTGCGCGCCCGCAGCGTCGTGGCAACATCCGTGGCAACATCCAGATCGTCCGATGCGTCCGTATCGTCCGCGTTCCCGACGATTCGGACGATCTGGCGCGATCGGGACGGATATGACACCCGGGTTACCAGGTTGAGGGCCTGGTCCGGGATAACCGGGTGGAGGTTCGAGTCCTCTTCGGCGCATCGGAAGCCCTGCAAAGCAGGGCTTTCCGGCTTTCCGCCCTTTGTGCCGCCCGACCTCAGCCAGCCGCTCGGCCCGTGGCAACACTCTTGGCAACATCCGTCGGGCGACGGCCGACGACACTGCCGCGCGCCGAGGACTGGAGCTACGAGCAGTTCGCTGCGGCGCTGCTCAAGACCCAGACCCACACGCTCGCATCAAGGCCGCACCACTCCCCGCGCGCAAGACGCTCGAGGAGTTCGACTTAGCGTTCCAGGCCTCGCTGCGGCGCGACACGGTCCTGCACCTGGGCCAGCTCGACTTCCTTCACGGCCGCGAGAACGTCGTCCTGCTCGGGCCGCCGGGAACCGGGAAAAGTCATTGTGAGACTCCAGAACCGTGCCGTCCTGGGCGCCTGAGAGGTTGGCGCCGGCGGTGGCGGACTTGACTCAAAAGACTCATTGACCGCACGCCGTTCGGCAAGCGTATCCTTGCTTTGGAGGTGTCAGTCCGCGATCGCCGGCGTCGGTCTGGGTGCCGCACCGCTGGTCTCATCAGAAGCCTGTCCGCCCTCGTTTGGGTGCGTGACCCGTCACAGTCTTGCCGCGCGGCTGCCCAGGCCGACCACCAGCACGGTCCACCTCTGGCAGGAGGTGTCGGATGGGCATGCTCGCAGAGCACGTGGACCACGTCACGGCGTCGACACGCACCGCGACGCGCACTCGGCCGCCACGGTCACGACGGGCACCGGAATTGCGACGGCACAGACGACGATCGCGGCCGACGCGTTCGGCTACAAGCGACTGTTGCGCTTCGCGCGCCGGCACATGTCCAAGTCCGACGAGCTGGACGCGATCCGCGCCGCCCGCGAAGCGCTCGAACGCGAGCATCTCCCCCAACCCAGGCGCGCGGCGAGCGCGAAGCGATCCGGATGCCGCGGATCACCCGGCGCGGCGCGATGCTCGAGCGCCTCCGGCAACGACGGGTCGGCGTCCAACGCCACCACGGCGAAACCGCCGGCGGCGAGGTCGAGGCTGACGCGCCTGGTGCCGGCACCCACGTCCAGCACGGGGCCCCCAGCGCCGCCGGCGAGCGCGCGCCACAGCGGGAGGTCCTCGTCGTACGCGCCACACTCGAGGTCGTGCCACAGGGCGTCGAGCCTCATGACGCCACGATCAGGCCACCGGCAGCGTGAGCACGAACCCCGTCCCACCGACGAGCAGCGCAACACCGAGGCCGAGCACGGCGATTCGCAGGGGCCTCCAGTCCAGCCGCAGCGAGATGCCCGCGAAGAACAGCACTGCGGCGAAGAAGACGGTCGCGAGGACATAGCGATCGCCGTAACGCTTGGCCGCCGTGCCACCCTCGTACAGCTCGTCGGCGGCGGCATCGAGCTTGGCGCTGCGCGCGAGATCGCCGGACCGGTACTCCGGCATGTAGAGCGGCCCAGGGATCGCCTTCGCGCGGGTGAAGGGGCGCTGCGCGAGCCAGGCGCGGAAGGCGGGCAGGAACTCCGGGCGGAACCGCCGCCGGTAGATCGCCGCCAGGCGACCGTCCCCCTGCTCGCGAGCGTCGAGCCAGCCGTCGAAGTAGAGAAGGTCGTCGATCCGGAGCTGCCCCGCGCGTGTGGCGGCCTGCTGGGCTTGGATGCGAGTGGCCGACGCGCGCGCAAAATGCTGGGACTGCTCGCCGGACCACAGCGCCGCCTGGTAGCCGCACCACGCTGTCGCCAGCGTCGTGAGCGCGAGCAGGAGCACTGCGCCGAGCTCGAGCCGGCGCTCGGTGCGGTCGGGCGGCGCCGGCGGCTGGTCGGGACCCTCCGTCAGCGCGTGGGGCGCGTGCACGTTGACATGACCCACGTTCGGAAGGCTGCTCGCCCGGCGCGCGGCCGCCCTCATCCCTAGCGGGTGAGACCGTCTCATCCGATGCGAGTGAGGACGACGCCGCACCGGCCGACGACAGTCGGCTCGTGGCACGCCGACCCCGGCCTCCGAGATGAACGTCCTCGTGGCGTTCCTCGTTGTCGTTGCGTCGGCGGGCCTTGCGATCGCCGCGATGCTGCTCGTCCGCCGGCGTGCTCCGGAGGGCAGCTACTTCAACGACGGTGACCGAGCCGCGGGCTTCTTCGGCGTGTTGGCCACCGGCTTCGCCGTCCTGCTCGGTCTCGTCGTCGTGCTCGCGTTCACCAGCTATGACGAGTCCCGCGCTGGCGCCGGCACCGAGGCGGTGACCGTCGCCCAGCAGTACGAGGTCGCGCATCTCCTCCCACCCGCGACCGGGCGCCGCCTCGCCGCGGAGCTGATCTGCTACGGCCGCTCGGTCGTCCATCAGGAGTGGCCGCGGATGCGGGACGGAACCCAGACCGACGCCATGAACCCGTGGGGCGTGGCGCTGCTGCGCACGCTGCGGACCGTCGACCCGCGCACCGCCTCCGAACAGGCCGCCTATTCGAAGTGGCTCGACCAGCGCCTCGACCGCGAGGTCGCCCGCAACTCGAGGATCCATGGCGCGGTCGGGGTCATCCCCGCACCGCTCTGGCTGGTCCTCTATGTCACCGCCGCGATGATCGTCGGCTTCATGCTGCTGTTCGCGGACAGCGGGGAGCGGGCATTCGTGCAGGCCGCGCTGATCGGCACGGTCGTCACGGTCATGGCCGCGACGCTGCTCCTGATCCGCTTCCTCGACGACCCGTACCGCCCGGGTCTCGGCAGCCTCCAGCCGACGGCGATGGAACGCACCCTGGTGCTCCTCGAGCAGGAACGCCGGATCGTCGGCGACCAGACGCCCTCGCCCTGCGACGAGCACGGCCGCGCTGCCGCTTGAGCTACTCGCGCTTCATCATGGCGAGCGCCTCCATCTCGAGGTCGACGAACTGCTCGCCCGAGATGTCGACGACCGCCTCCTTGATGGTGCCGCCGCTGAAGGTGTAGGGGCTCGTCCCCGTGTAGTCGTCGGTCACCGGCTCGCCCGGGTCGCGGCCGACGTTGAGGCCCTCGCCGACGAGCGAGAAGTTGCCGGGCTGGGTCATGATCCGGCCCTCGCCGACCTTCTCGTCGTCGATGAACAGCGACAGCGTCCCGGTGGCCGGCATGCCGTCGCCCTCGCGCGCGAAGGCCGCGCCGAGGATCACCCGCCCGGTCGGGATCTCGGCCGTGGACTCGACCATCTGCTCGTTGTCGCCGACGAAGTTGTAGACGTACTTGAGCTTGCGGTCCCGCACGTAGAGCGCGTGGCCGCCGAAGCGGGCGCCGTGGGAGAACAGCACGCCGGAGGCGTCCTCCGACTCGACGTCGACCTCGACCGCGATGCTGTAGCTGCGATTGCGGACGTTGACCGCCGCCGTCTCCGGCACCTCGGCCGTGCCCGGGTAGTAGACATAGCGGTTCCGTGGCGGCGCAATCTGGGGCCGGGTCGGGTCGGCCAGCACCTCGACCGCCGTCTTGTCGAGGAGCGGAAGCCCGTTGTACTGGCCCGCCGCGTGGAACCAGAGGTTGATCAGCTCTTGCACCTTCTCAGGGTGCTCGGCGGCGAGGTCGTGGCTCTCGGTCGGGTCGGCCTCGGTGTCGTAGAGCTCCCAGCGGTCGCGGTTGAAGTTCCCCCAGCCCGCGATCGTCGGGTGGACGCTGACGGCCTTCCAGCCCTTGTGCCAGATCGCCCGGGAGCCGAGCATCGAGAAGAACCCCGTCTCCTTCGGCGTCGGCACGTCATCGCTCTCGAACGTCGAGCGGAAGCTCACGCCCTCGAGCGGGAGCTGGGGATAGCCCTTGACGACCTCCGGCAGCTCGACGCCGAGCAGGTCGTACATGGTCGGGACCACGTCGGTGGCGTGGAGGAACTGGTGCCGGAGCTCGCCGGTCGAGGCCATGCCGTTCGGCCACGACACGATCATCGGGTCCGCGACCCCGCCCTCGAAGTTGTACCGCTTCCACATCTTGAACGGGGTGTTGAACGCCCAGGCCCACCCCACCGGGTAGTGGTTGTAGGTCGCGGGCGAGCCCAGCTCGTCGAGGTACTTGAGGTTGGACTCGATGGTGTCCGGAATCCCGTTGAAGAACTTGTTCTCGTTGACCGAGCCGTTCGGCCCACCCTCGCCGCTCGCTCCGTTGTCCGAGACGAAGACGACGATCGTGTTCTCGAGCCGGCCCGTTTCGTCCAGGAAGTCGAGCAACCGCCCGATCTCGTGGTCGGTGTGCGACAAGAAGCCGGCGTACACCTCGGCCATCCGGCTGAACAGCCTCCGCTCCTCGTCGGAGAGCGAGTCCCAGGGTCGCACGACGTCCAGCGCCGGCCACGGCTTGCCGTCGACGCTCTCCTCCTGCGCGTAGGGATTGAGCTCTGTGAGCACGGCGTCGGGGCCGAAGACGCCCATCTGCTTCTGGCGCTCGAACACGACCCGCCGGTACTCCTCGTAGCCCATGTCGAAGCGGCCCCGGTACTTGTCGATCCACTCTTTGGGCGCGTGGTGCGGTGCGTGCGTCGCGCCCGGGCAGAAGTACATGAAGAACGGCTTGTCAGGGGCGATCACCTTCGCGTCCTTGATGAACTCGATCGCCTTGTCGGTCAGGTCCGTCGTGAGGTGGTAGCCCTCGTCCGGCGTGGCGGGCTGCTCGACCAGGTGGTTGTCATAGACGAGATCCGGATACCACTGGTTGGTCTCTCCGCCGAGGAAGCCGTAGTAGCGCTCGAATCCGCGTCCGACCGGCCAGTTGCGCTTCGTCGAGGCCATGTTCATCTCGTCAGCCGGGCAGAGGTGCCATTTGCCGAGCATGTAGGTGTTCCAGCCACGCTCGCCGAGCACTTCGGCGATCGTCGCGCACTCGAACGGGATGTGGCCGTTCGAGTTCGGGAAGCCGGTCGTCGCCTCGGCGATGCAGGCCATGCCGTTGGTCGTGTGGTTCCGCCCGTTCAGCAGCGACGAGCGGGTCGGCGAGCACAGCGCCGTCGTGTGCCAGTTCGTGTACGTCAGCCCGCGCTCGGCCAGCCGCTTGATGTTGGGTGTCTCGATCAACCCGCCCCACGGCTCCATCGCCGAGTAGCCGACGTCGTCGAGGACGATGTAGAGGACGCTCGGCGCTCCCTCGGGTGCTACGGGCTGGAGGTACGGCTCCCAGTCGGGAGTCGAGTCGCGATCATCGAGGTTGATCGTCCCGCGGAATGGCGTGCTCATGCGGCCGACGATCGCGGTTGCCCGCCCCGTCGGCGTCATCCCGATGAGGTGATCCGGCCTCGTCGGCGGGAAGGCTGCCCGTGATGCGTGTCCCCTGCCCCAGGCGGGCGTCGATCTCGAGCCTCCCCCCGACGGCTGCGACCCGGTCCGCGAGGTTGACCAGGCCCGATCCATGCTCGACCGCAGAGGGGTCGAAGCCGTTGCCGTCGTCTTCGACGGAGAAGGTCACGCGGCCGTCGCGCTCGCCGACTCGGATCGTGACGCGGGCGCCGGGGCCGGCATGCTTTGCGGCGTTCTGCAGGCACTCGACGCAGCAGAAGTAGACGGTCATCTCGATCGTCTCGGAGTGTCGGCCCAACCCGTCGTCGCGCACGCTGACCGGGATGCCGGAGCGCCGCGCGACCGCGCCGAGCGCGGCCGCGACGCCGATCTGCCCCAGGAGCTGCGGATAGAGGCCGCGCGCCAGGTCGCGCAGCTCGTCGATCGCCTGATCGACCTCGAGCCCGAGGCTCTCGAGCATCGCCTGGTCGTCCGAGCCATCGAGCTTCTCGCCGACGACGGCGAGATGCATCCGTAGGGCGACGAGGCGCTGCTGCGCGCCGTCGTGCAGGTTGCGCTCGATGCGCCGGCGCTCGGCGTGTCCCGCCTCTACGATCCTCGCGCGCGACGCCCGCAGCTCGCCCTCGAGCGCGCCGTTCTCGACGGCCAGCAGGGTCGCCAACGCCGCGGCGCGCACGAGCTCGGGATCCTCGGCGAGCGTCTCTTCGACCACCATCGCCGCCACCGGCTGGGCGTTGCGGTCGACCGACACCCACGCCCGCGACGCCTCGAGCTCCTCCGGAGCGAGGACGGCACCCGAGGGCTCGCGGAACCGGCTCGTCGCGGGGTCGCGGAACCCGAGCTGCAGCGCGGGATCGTCGAGCGCCTCAGACAACGTGTCGCGCCACTGCTCCGGGGTGGGCCGAGCCGCGAGCCGCTCGAGCAGGATGCGGAGCGCCTTGGCCGCGAACCGCTCGGCCTGGAGCAGCGCTGCGAGGAACCCGAGCGGAAGGAGGATGCGCGTCCCGACGATTCCCCACGCCAGCGCGTCGAGGGTGGCCTGATCGAGGTGCAGGATCCAGGCCGAGAAGTTGAAGGCGAAGTAGGCCGGAAGGAAGAGCAGCGAGGTGACCGCCACCGCGGTCAAGGCGCGGCGCTGAGGTCGCGAGGCGCGAAGCAGCCGGACGAGATAGACGGTGAACACGGCCACCGTCAGGGTCAGCGCGGCATACGTTTCGGCCTTGCCGGCCGCGTCGGCGACGGAAGGGGCCGAGCCGATCTGGAGCACGTTCTCGGGGCAACTCGGCGCGCAGCGAGTGAGCGGCCCGCCGCCGGCGATCACGGGCGACAGCAGCGCCCACGGGAGAAAGAAGGCGATCGCGCCAAGGCCTAAGGCGCCCATCAGCCAGCGCGCCGCAGGGGGCTCGATGCGGCCCGCCGGGAAGGCCAGGAACAAGTAGATCGTGAGCAGCCAGAACGGCGCCTCGGCCAGCACGCCGAGGTCGAACGCGAGCGGCCAGTCCGTCGCCTGCCAGGAGACGATCCAGGTAACGACGCCGAACGCCACGAGCAGGGGCCCGAACCGGCTGGCCGGCCGACGGACCGACCAGTAGAGGCCGATCGCCATCGGCGCGGCGATCAGGTAGCTCCAGTACAGCGCGGCGGCCACCGGGCGCTGGAGATGGTCACTGGTAAGCGCGAGCGCCGCCGTCAGCGCGACCATCGGCAGGATCAGCGCGGCGAGCATCCATTGCGGCGTCGTGGCACGCGAGCCGACGAACGCGTCGGCGCGCATATCGGGCGCGAGAGTACGCGGGAGCGAGCCTGATGGGAGCCTGATCGCCATTTGGGGCGGTGGGACCGGCGTGACCGGAGGCATGTTCCCACAGCCGCATCAACGCGCGGGAAACACGCAGTCCGACAGGCACGCGGTACAGTCGAACGGTGAGCGTGCGCGTCGTCGTCGCCGATGACAACCTGATCGCACGGGAGGGGATCCTGCAGCTCCTCGCGCTCGAGCCGGAGTTCGAGGTCGTCGCGGCGTGCGGCGATCTCCCGGAGGTCCTGGAGGCGGTCGACCGAGAGGCGCCCGATGCGGTGCTGACCGACATCCGCATGCCGCCGTCGCACTCCGATGAGGGCATCCGCATCGCCAACCAGCTCCGCAAGACGCATCCGGAGGTCGGTGTCATCGTGCTCAGTCAGTACGACGAGCCCATGTACGCCCTCTCGCTGCTCGAGTCGGGATCCGACCGCCGCGGGTACCTGCTCAAGGAGCGCGTGCACGATGCTTCCGAGCTGCGCGACGCCGTGCAGGCGGTCGTCCGCGGCGGCGCGGTGATCGACTCGACCCTCGTCGACGCGCTCGTGAAGGGCAAGGCGGCGATCGAGCGATCGGCGCTCGCCGAGCTGTCGCCGCGCGAGCGCCAGGTGCTGGCCGAGATCGCCCAGGGGAAGAGCAACGGGGCGATCGCCGAGTCGCTCGTGCTCTCCAAGCGCGCCGTCGAGAAGCACATCAACTCGATCTTCCTGAAGCTCGGATTGGGGTTCGCCGACGACGTGAGCAAGCGCGTGAAGGCGACACTCATGTTCCTGTCGGAGTCCGCGCTGCCGGCGCCGGCTGCCGCGGGCAACGACTAGTCGAGGTGCGGACACCCCCGCCGCCGACACAGGCGGGCGTCATTGTCGGCCGATTGCCGACGTGCGACGTTCGTGTCCCGAGATGAGCGCCACCACCGAGCGCGCCGTGCGCGTCCTCACGGTCGACGACCAGGCGGTCGCCCGCGTGGCGGCGCGCGATGTGATCGATGCGACGCCGGGGTTCGAGGCGCTCGCTGCTGCCGCGTCCGGACCGGAGGCGCTGAAGCTGTACGCGACGCTCGGGCCCGACCTCATCCTGATGGACGTGCGGATGCCGGGCATGGACGGGATCGAGACCACGCGGCGCCTGTGCGACGCTCGGCCGGGCGCGGTCGTCGTCCTCATATCGCTCGAGGATCCTGTCGACATCGAGGAGCTGGCTCATGGCTGCGGCGCGGTCGCGCTGCTGCGCAAGCACGAGTTCTCCCCGACGGTGCTGCGGCGGCTGTGGGAGACGCACCGGCGGAGCTAAGGCTCACCCCATCTGGATGAGCTCGGCATCGCCGCTTCAGGCGAGCATCCCGACCATGGCGTCAGCCAGGCATCGATCTGACGTGCTCACACCGGTCCACGCCGTCGAGCTCGTGATCATCGCGATGCTGCACTTCTGGCCGCGGCTCTTCATCCTGGGATTCGTCATCTTCAGCCGGCAGATCGGCGAGGCGTTCTCGAGCTGGGTCGTCTGGTCCGTGGGCTTCTTCATCCTGCCGTGGACGACGATCACCTACGCGATGATGTGGGGCATCTACTCGGACCGCGTGTTCGGCGTCGAGTGGGTCTTCGTCGGCTTGGCCTTCCTGCTTGACCTGTTCACCTGGTTGTCGACCCTGCGCGGCGGGTAAGGCCCGCGCCCCGAAGGAGGTTTGTGATGCGAGGAACCGGCCGAGTCGTGTTCGCCGCGACGCTGCTGCTGATCGTCGGCACGCTCAACATCATCTACGGGATCGGCGCTCTGGACGGGGCGAACATCTTCGTCGACGACCGGCGGTACATCCTCGACGACCTCAACACGCTGGGCTGGGTCCTGATCGTCCTGGGACTCATCCAGCTCGTCGGCGGGCTCTCGCTGATGGCGGGCAACGCGTTCGGCCGGTTCGTCGGGATCATCGGGGCCACGCTCGGCGCGATCGGAGCCCTGCTGTCGATCGGCGGCGCCTACCCGTGGTGGTCGCTGGCGATCTTCTTCCTCTGCATCTACATCATCCACGGCATCTTCATCTACGGCGACGAGCGGGCGGCAGCCTGATCAGGCGAGCGCCCGCTGCCGCTGGGGCGCTCGGCCCTCGCCCTGCCCGGCGTCCTCGGACTGGTACTGCTCCAGCAGCCGCGCCTCCTCGTCCCTCCTCGGGAAGAAGAACACGACGAGCGCCGCGCCGAGCAGCACCGCGACGATACCGGCGGTGTACGCCCAGTCGGCGCCGTCGAGGAAGGACTGCTTCGCCGCCGCCGTGATCTGGCTCGCATGCTGCGGAAACTGCTGTGCGACCGACTCGGCGCCGGCGAACGACTTGGTGAGCTGGTTCTGGACGCTCTCGTTGACCTGGGGGTCGTTCGGCGCGGCGGCGATCGCCGCCGCGGCGGCCGTGGCGTACCCGGCGGTGAGCAGGGCGCCGAAGACCGACTGCATGATCGCGCCGCCGAGGTCGCGCTGGAGGTCGGCCGTGCCCGACGCCATCCCAGCCCGGCGCACGGGCACCGAGCCCGTCAGCGAGTGCGATGCCGGGGTGCCGGCGAACCCGACGCCGACCCCGATGAACACGTACGCGATCCCGATCTTCCAGTACGGGCTGTCCTCCGTCCAGAGCAGCAGCATCGCGGCGAACGCGAGCAGGAGGAACACGTAGCCGCAGAGCAGTGTGAAACGGGCGCCGCGCACCTCGACGAGCTTGGCCGAGCGCGGCGCGACGAGAACCATGAACACGATGGCGGGCAGGAACGCGGCGCCGGCGCCGAGGGTCGAGTACGAGAGCACGTTCTGCAGGAACTGCTGGCTGATGAATGCCGCGCCCATCAACGATCCGAACACGATGATGCCGGCGCACGCCGCCACCCAGAAGGTTCTGCGCGCGGCGACGTGCAGGTCGTACAACGGGTTGCCCGCGTGGCGCTGGCGGACGACGAAGGCGATCAGGCCGACCACGGCGACCGCCGCCAGCGCGAGCGTCAGATCCGTCTTGTCGGGCACCGCGGCGAAGTTGATCGCGAGGATCAGCCCCGCGACCAGCACGACCGAGAGCGCGCCGCCGAGATTGTCCACGGGGTCTGCGGTCTCGTTGACGTGTGCGGGCACCAGGCGAGCCGCCATCGGCAACGCCACCGCCACCAGCGGCAGCGTGATCACGAACACCGACCCCCAGTCGAACTGCTCGAGCAGCGCGCCTGAGACCAGCGGCCCGAGCGACGCGATAGCGCCTCCCATGGCCGACCACAGCGCGATCGCCTTCGTTCGGCCCGGTCCCGACCACAGCGCGGTGATCAGCGCGAGCGTCGTCGGGTACGCCATGCCCGCCGAGACGCCGCCGAGCACCCGGGCGCCGAAGAGCACCTCGTCACTCGGGGCGAGCGCCGCCAGCAGGCACGCGGGGACCGAGAGCGCGAGGCCGAGCAGCAGCATCAGCTTGCGCCCGTAGCGGTCGCCCAGCGCGCCGAGGTAGAGCACCGTCGCCGCCAGGCCGAGCGAGTAGCCGACCGCGATCAGGTCGAGCGTCGTCTGCGACGAGTCGAAGTGCGCGCCGATGTCGGGCAGCGCGACGTTGGCGACCGACAGGTTGAGGTTCGCGACCCCGGCGACGAGGATCAGCGCGACGAGCACCATGGTGGCGCGTGGGGGTGCGGCCTGGGGTGTCATCCCGTCACAGTCGCCCGCCCCGGAGCCCTCCGCATCATCCGATCGGCATGAGGCCGAGCCGGTACGCGGATCGCAGCATGTGGCCATGCGCAAACTGAGACCGACGCTGCACGGGCGGGTGCGCCGCGAGCGAGCCGACGAGGCGAACGGCGGGACCGAGTTCGTCGAGATCGACGCGGCCGAGCTCTCGGGGCATGTTCGCCGCGCCGCGCTGGCTGCGCGATCTCGGCGTCATGGCGTGGCTGCTGGTCGGTGTCACGGCGCTGCTGGCCGGCCCGGTCTGGCTGCTCTCGCTCACCCAGACGATCGTGATCCCGGTCGTCACAGCGGCGATCCTCGCTGGCTCGTTCCCGCTCCGTGTCGAGTCCAGTTGACCGTCAGTTCTCGCGGTAGTCCCAGGACGCGAGGCCGTAGATGACCAGCAGGTCGATCGAGAACAGCGCCAGCGCAGCCAGCGGGAAGGACGAGATGAAGAGCAGCTGGGTGATCGCGTTGCCGCTCGCCGAGATGATCCCGATCCAGCGACCCACCCACGGCGCGACCAGATCCCGAACGCGGCGATGAGCTGGATCACGCCGACGACGACCAGGACCCAGCCCCACGTGTTCAGCTCGGCGAACACGAACTTCGCGTCCTGCACGAAGAACGTCGACTCGTCGATCGCCGCGATGCCGTAGATCACGTTCATCACGCCGACGAGGAGGATCATGATCCGCGAAGATCGCCCACGGCTGCCCCTCGATCTCGTATGCGCTCTTCGTGGGCCGGCTCGCGGCTCGTGCACCTGTGACTCGGGTCAGCTCCTTGGTGGAAGGCCGTCCTGAGCGTGCACCGTGGGAACCGGGGCGGCCTCGTACGAAGGGGATGATCTTGGGTGTGACGGCGCATGCGACGGTTGGGCCGTGCTCCGACGCCGGCGGCCGAAGCTGCACCTCTGTCCGCTCTGCGGATCCGAGAGCGTCAGCCGCTGGTCGACCGACGATCTCAGCGACGGCCTCCGCTCCCGCGTCGTCCTGAGCTGCGCCGAGTGCGGCACCTCGCGCGCGCTCGTCGCGTCGATCTGGGCGGTCGACGCGTACGCGAGGCGCCACGAGCGCCAGCGGTGGCAGATCGCGGTCGCGCTGCGGCGAGCCGAGCGCGAGGGCATGGCGGCCGATGTGCGGCTGCTCGTCGAGGCGCTCCGGCACGACCTGATCGGGCCCGACGATTTCACGCACGCTGCCGGCCGACGAGACCGCCGACCCGCACGCCGGTCTCCGTGAGCTCTCTGTCGTCGAGCAGCCCGGTGCTGCGGGCGCGGACGACGGCCTCGGACCGCGAGCAGACGTCGAGCTTTCGGTAGACGGCGTGGGCGTGCGTCTTGACGGTGTTCGCCGACACGTGCAGCTGCCGGCCCATCTCGCGGAACGACAGGTGGGTCGGCATCAGCCCCAGGACTCGTAGCTCCGCCGTGGTCAGCGATGACGGGCCAACCAGCTCGGTCAGCGCGAACGCCTCAACCTGGTCGCGGACCTCGTCGACCCAGGCGTGGAGCACCGTCGCCCCGGCGTCGCGCGACAGCTCCCGCGAGGCCTCGGCGAGGAGCGTCCGCGTGCCCGTCACGTCGCCGAGGCGAAGCGCGGCGCGGGCCAGCACGACCCGTGCCTCGATGTCGTACCACGGCATGTAGTCGACGAGCGCCGTCAGCAACTCGATCGCGCGGCGCCGGTCCGCCTGGGCGTCCTCGACCCGGTCGCGGTGCGCACGGACGAGCGCTGACACGGCGTACACGAGGGCGGACGTCGGGTGGCTCTGAAGACCCACGCGGTCGAGC
Organism: uncultured Solirubrobacteraceae bacterium; assembly: GCA_963844405.1. Lineage (GTDB taxonomy): Bacteria > Actinomycetota > Thermoleophilia > Solirubrobacterales > Solirubrobacteraceae > DASSUW01. The sequence continues at coordinate 1,311,274 of CAWJNZ010000004.1, forward strand.
TGCGCCCGCGCACGTGCGGCGAGCAGCGGCCCCCGCTCCCAGTCGCCCTCCTCGATCGCGACCAGCGCGAGCTGAGCCAGGCACAGCGCCTGGACGCTGGGTGCCGCGATCGCGCCGCGGCGCGCGCCCTCCTCGAGCTGGGTCCGGGCGGTACGCGCGTCCCCGCGGAGGTGCTCGCCGACACCGCGCAGCAGGCAGCAGAGCGAGCGCCACGGGCTGTCCTCGGGAAGGCGTTCGTACGCGCGGGCAGCATCGGCCGCCATCTGGGCGATGCCGTCGCGGGCGACGGCGGCCCGCATCGTCTCGACGCCGGCGTGGAGCGACGCGGGCGGGGTCGAGCCGAGCCCGCGGGCGGCCGCCCCCGCCCAGTGCTCGACGAGGTCGCGCTCGCCGGTCACGAGGTGATGCGCCGCGGCCGTCAGCGACAGGGGCGGATGGCCCGCGATCTGCTCGGACGTGAAGCGGTCGAGCCGGCCTCGGACCTCGGCGCCGCGTCCTTCGAGCACGCGAGCGGCCGCCGTCTCCCACAGCAGCGCTCCGGCGCGCTCGACGTCACCCGCCTCGATGGCGTGGTCGATCGCGCGGTCGGTGTCGCCGGCGCTCGTGTACCAGTCGCTCGCGCGGCGCTGCAGCTCGGCCACGCACCGCGGGTGCCTGCGCCGCAGCTCCGCTTGGAGCATGCCCCTCAGGAGGACGTGATAGCGGTACGAGGAGTCCGCGTCGTCGAGCGGGACGACGAGCAGGTTGGAACGAGACAGCTCGCGAAGGAGCCGGCCCGAGCCGCTCCGGTCGAGGACCGCGTCGCACACGGGACCCGACAGCTCGTCGAGCACCGACGTCAGCTCCAGGAAGGCCGCGCGCTCGTCGTCCAGGTCCCCGAGCAGCTCGTCGCGCAGGTAGTCCGAGAGCAGCCGGTCGTCGCCGCCGAAGCGCGCCACGGCGCGCTGGGCGTCGCCGCGGCCGCGCAGCGACAGGGCGGCGAGATAGAGGCCGGCCGGCCAGCCCTCGGTGCGCTCGTGCAGCAGGAGCACGTCGTCGGCGGCGAGCTCGAGCCCCGCGAGGCTCAGCATCGCGCTCGCCTCGCGACGCGTCATGACCAGTTCGCGCGCCCGAAGGTCGACGAGCCGGCCCTGCGCGCGCAGGCGCCCGATCGGGAGGTCGGGCTCCTGGCGGCTGGCGGCGACGACCTGGGAGCCCGCCGGCACGGCGTCGGCGATCGCCATGATCACGCGGTGCGCCTCCCGCGAGCGAACGCGGTGGAGGTCGTCGAGCACGAGCACGAACGGCTCGTCGCGCTGCTCGACCGTGTCCGCGAGCTCGACCAGCGAGTCCGGGTTCACGAGGTCGTCGAGCGCGGCGGAGACGGACGCCACGAGCCGGTCGGGGTCCTCGTCCGCCTCGTCGATGCTCAGCCAAGCGACATCGCGCGGATCGTGCTCGAGCCAATGCTCGAGCAGCGTGGTCTTGCCGTAGCCGGCGGGAGCGACGAGCAGCGTGAGGGGCACGTGCGCGGTCTGCGCGAGACGGCGCACCAGCCGGTCGCGCCGTACGGTGCCCTCGCGGAGCCGGGGACGACGGTGCCGGCGCTCGATCGACGCATCGAGTTCGGCGAACAGCAGCGGGGAGGCGTTCGACATCTGACAGTGAGCATCTTGCAGCCGTGCGCCGGAGCGCAAGGAGGTGTGCCTCTGTACCGCATGAGGGGCGCATACCACCTTCGGAGGATCGAGCCATCCCAGGGCGGGGGCGCGCGATCATCCGGTTGGGGTGAGGGTGGCGGCCGGCGACTGCTTGCACGGCCTGTCCCGTGCGCGGCGCTGTGCGCCGATGTCGCCGACGTCATCGACCTGCGCCCATGCTGCAGCTAAGGGTCCAGGCGGCGAGCATGCACATCGTCACGAGACGAGCCCGGCGATCCCCTTGACGATCAGATAGGTGCCCACGCTCCCGAGCACCGCGATCAGGATCACCTGCTCGCGTGCCCGCGCCCATGCGTTGATCTGCGTGATCTTCGCGTTCGCGGCGGCCGCGTCACGACCGGCGACGACGAACGCCACGACCGGGACGCTGAACCAGATTGCGTTGTAGACAAGGACCTCGACGATCGCATCGACGAGGGGCGGCGAGCCGGCCGCGATCGCGTTCAGCGCCACGAGGTAGAAGAGGCCCGGTAGGTGCGTGACGATGCCGGCCGCGGCCGCGAGCTTGAGGGTCGGCCGGCGCAGCATCGTGACGATCCGTCCGGGCCCCTCGGACGGCCGGCGGCGGCGGATCCGCTTCACGTGGCCGGACCAGACGCCGCTCGCGAAGCCGAGCATGGCGGCGCCGGCGGCGATGTCGACGACCGCGATGCGCTCCGACTCGCCGCCCGGCAGGGGGATGCCGTGCAGCGCCAGCACGACGACAATGCCGATCGCGCAGCTGAAGAGCATCCCGGCGACGGTGAACACCGCGAGCACCGGCCGCGGGCGGCCCGAGGAGAGCAGCGCGTAGACCGCCGCGGTGCTCGTGCTCGGTCGCACCGCGCTCGCCGCCGCGAGGATGAAGACCTCGGTGCTCATGGGCGTCCATCGTCGGTTGAATCGCCGCTCGTGCGCAAGTGCTGGTCATCCATTTGGGACGAGACGGCGGCCGAGCGCGTGACCGAGGATCGCCGACGTGGGCGAAGCAGACGGGCTCGAAGGGACCTGGCAGCCGGCCAGGCTGCGACTGAACGTCGTGCACCTGGTGGTCGCGTGGGCGATCGCCGTCGCGTCGGTCTACGTCGGCGCCGCCCTGGTGCCGGACGTCGGCCTCGAGCGGCCCGGCGGCGCGGTGCTCGTCGCGGCGGAGCTGCTTCCGGAGCACATCCGCGTCGACTCACTCGCCGGAGCACTGCTCACCGCGCTCGCCATCAGCGCGGTGACGATCGTCCTCCAGGTCCTGCTCGGCTCGGCGGCCCGCAGACGCGCCCGCAGACGCGCCCGTTGATCCTCCACCCGCAGCGGCTGCGGACGGGCGACGACCCGATCGTCGGCGCCGAGGCGGTCCATGCGCTGCTCCGCGGATGGCGGCAGCAGCTCCAGGCCGGCGCCGACGAACCCGCGCGTCAGGCGTCGAAGTCGTAGCCGAGGGCGAGGCCGAGGTTCGGGGCGACGCCGACCACGCGCGCGTGGCCGACGGCGGGCGCGATCGCGACCAGCACGCCGACGATCTCCTCCTCGCTGGCGCCTGCCGCGGCGGCGTGCTCGACCGTGCAGCGCAGCGAGACGGTCGCGGCGCCGACCGAGAGCAGCGCGCCGAGCCGGATCAGGGCCTGGGACTTGGCGTCGAGGTCGCTCGCCATGCCGGGGTCGGCGAGCGCGGAGCGCAGGGACCGTTCATCGTTCAGCGCCAGGCGACGAAGGGTCCGTTCGACGCGTTCCACTGCGCTGCGCCCCCCGATCAGGCGTTGCGGCGACCGCCGTACGCGACGAGCCCGTAGACGACCAGCAGGTTGAGGGTGAACAGCGCCAGTGAGAGCAACGGGTACGCCGCGATGAACACCAGCTGGAGGATCGCGTTCGCGCACGCGCTGACGATCCCGATCCAGCGGCCGACCTGCCCGCCGCGCCAGATGCCGATGGCCGCGCACAACTGGACGACGCCGACGACGAGGACGACCCAGCCGAGCGTGTTGAGGTCGCTGAGGACGAACTTGGCGTCCTGGACGTAGAAGCTCGAGTTGTCGATCGCCGCGATCCCGTAGATCACGTTCATCACGCCGACGATCAAGATCATGATCCCGGCGAAGACCAGCCAACCCGTCCCGCGGTCGTCGACGGCATAGTCCGTGACCTGGCCGTGGCTGAGGCCGGCGGTCGCCTGGGACGGCGGGTGGTAGATGTCGGACATCGTGGCTCCTTGGATCGAGGCCGACCACGGGGGTCGACACCGTAAGTGCAGACTCGATCCGGACGCGGCTCCCGTCTTCGTCCGAACCGGGTGATCTTCAGGCGGCGCTCAGTAGCCCGTGCCGGTCTTCACCCGCTGCCGGTCGAGCTCGTGCAGGCCACCCTTCTTCGCGAGTGTCTCGCACGCCTGCGCGATGTCGTCGGCGAGCGTGGAGGCGAGCGTGTGGCTGAGCGTCAGCTTCACGAGCGCCCGCATGATCGTCACGTGCTGCGCGTTGGGCGGCAGCGTGTAGGCGGGGACCATCCAGCCGCGCTCGGCGGCCAGCTGGGAGGCGACGTCGAACTCGTCGTACTCGTGACCGTCCGTGAGCTGGAAGGCGACGAGCGGGAGCTGCTCGGCCCCCTCGTCCCCGATCAGGCGGAACTCGCCGATGCCGGCGATCCGCTGCGTCAGCGAGCGCGCGTTCGCCTGCATCGTCTCCATGATGTAGCGGTAGCCATCGAAGCCGAAGCGGACGAAGTTGTAGTACTGCGCGAGCACCATCGCGGAGCCGGTCGAGAAGTTCAGCGTGAACGTCGCGTCGGTCTTGCCGAGGTAGTTCTCGTAGAAGACGAGGTCCTCGGCGAGGTCGGCCCGCTCGCGGAACACCAGCCACCCGATGCCGGGGTAGACGAGCCCGAACTTGTGGCCCGAGACGTTGATCGAGCGGACCTGCTCGAGCCGGAAGTCCCATTCCGAGTCGGGGTACAGGAACGGCCACACGAAGCCGCCGCTGGCGCCGTCGACGTGCAGCGGGACGTCAAGCCCACGCTCCTCGCGGAGCCGGACCAACAGGTCGTTGATGCCGCGGATGTCGTCGGCGTGGCCGGTGAACGTCGTGCCCAGCACCGCGGCGACGGCGATCGTGTTCTCGTCGATCTGCGGCTCGACGTCCTCAGGGCCGATCGTGTACTTGTCGGGCTGGAGCGGGATGATCCGCGGCTCGACGTCGAAGTAGCGGCAGAACTTCTCCCACACGACGTGCACGTCGCCGCCGAAGATCAGGTTCGGCCGGGTCGTGTCCTTGCCGGCCGCCTCGCGGCGCTGGCGCCACTTCCACTTGAGCGACAGCGCGCCGAGCATGATCGCCTCCGACGAGCCCTGGGTCCGCGCGCCGGTCGTCTCGCCAGGCGCGTGGAAGAGGTGTGCGAGCATGCGGATGCAGCGCTGCTCGATCTCGGCGGTCTGCGGATACTCGGCGTGGTCGATGAAGTTGCGGTGCAGGTTCTCGGCGATCACCCGCTGCGCCTCGGGCTCCATCCACGTGGTCACGAAGGTGGCGAGGTTGCGCATAGGGATCCCGTCGAGGACGAGCTCCTCCCCGATCAGCCGCATCGCGTCGGTCGCCGTCATCCCGTGCTGGGGGAGCTGGTGGTCGGGCGCCGCCTCGCGCAGGAAGCGGTTGCCGTACTCCTTCGCCAGCGCCTCGAGCTGCGTCGAGAGGTCGTCGCCGTTCGAGGAGCCCGGCGAGGTCGGCTGGTGTTCGTGGACCGTCATGGGGTGGCTCCTCGTTGGTGGCGGGCGAGCATCAGGGCGCCGGCCAGGAAGCACGCAGCGCCGAGCGCGGTGTTCCAGTTGGCGGCGGCGAGGTCGAGGATCGAGCCGGTGTCGGGGACGATGTACGACGCGACGGCCGCGATCCCGAAGAAGACGCAGCCGGCGAGATTGACGCCGGCCATCGTCCGCGGCCTCTTGCTGACGCGATAGGCGAGTACACCGGAGACCAGGAAGCAGATCGACCCGAACAGGTCCGGCGCCCAGACGAGCCGGTTCTCCTGGTGCGGCGAGAGGTCGCTGCGCAGCACGTCGCCGGTGCTGAGGTTGAAGAGCAGGGTGCCGGCGAACTGGATCGCCGCCGACCACCAAGTGGCGTCGCGATGGGGGCGGTCGACGCTCGCGTGGACCAGCTCGAGGCCGGCGGCGGCCGTGAAAAACAGCGAGCCGACGAAGAAGACCCACGCATCCGCGCGCGCCCCGACCAGCTGCAGGAACCCGGGGAACGGGCCCACCAGGAAGCAGACCGAGCCGATCGCGAAGCCAGCGGCGACCCATCGCTCCGACACTGGGTGGACGACATGCCTGGGCGCATGGATCAGCGCGTGCCCGATCACGACCCGCGCATCGCGACGACCGGGCTGCCACGGAACCGCCCAGCGGCCGCGTGCATGGCCGCGTGTGAGAGCTTGGAGCCGTCGGCGAGCAGGATGGGCGGCATGGCCATGGCCCGCCGATACTCGCCCGCATGGGCGAGGGACGTGTCACCCCTTTCGGATGATGCGCACCCATGCGGACTGCCCGAGGGTCTTGCCGATCGAAAGGAGACAGAACGATGGCCATCGGACCCCGTCCAGCTCGCCGTTTCGTGCTCACCGGCACCTACACGCCCGCTTCGCCGGTTATCGGTGGGTGGTGAATCCGAGTCGCTGACCGCGCCGCAGGGCGGCCCACCCGCGAAGCAAATGGTGTGGGTCCCCGGTGGCACCTTCGCCATGGGCGCGGAGGGCTTCTATCCCGAGGAACGACCCGTCCAGAGCGTCACGGTCGACGGGTTCTGGATGGACGAGCACCCGGTGACCGTCGGGGAGTTCCGCCGCTTCGTGAAGGCCACCGGGTACGCCACCGTCGCCGAGCGCCCGCTGGATCGCGAGCAGTACCCGGGCGCCGATCCGTCGCTTCTGGTCCCGGGCTCTCTCGTCTTCCACCCGACCCCCGGGCCGGTCGATCTCGACGACTATCGCAACTGGTGGACCTACGTGCCCGGCGCCTGCTGGCACCGGCCCGAGGGTCCGGCCAGCGACGCCTACACCCGCGGCCGTCACCCGGTCGTCCATATCGCCTACGAGGACGCCGTGGCGTACGCCGAGTGGGCCGGCAAGGAGCTCCCGGCCGAGGCCGAATGGGAGTTCGCCGCGCGCGGCGGGCTCGACGGCGCCACCTTCGCCTGGGGCGACGAGGCCGCTCCCGGAGGCCGGCCGATGGCGAACACCTGGCAGGGCGAGTTCCCGTGGCAGAACCTCCGGCTCGACGGCTACGACGGCACCTCACCCGTCGGGAGCTTCCCGCCCAACGCATACGGCCTCGCCGACATCACGGGCAACGTCTGGGAGTGGACCAGCGACCACTTCTCCCCCGGCCACGCCGCCAAGCCGTGCTGCGTCCCACGGGAGCTGCGCGCCGACTCCCACATTCCCCGGCGCGTGATCAAGGGCGGCTCGCACCTTTGCGCGCCCAATTATTGTCTGCGCTACCGCCCAGCCGCGCGGCAGGGACAGGACGTCGACACCTCCACCGGGCACATCGGGTTCCGCTGCATCGTGCGAGCCTGCGTATAGTCCCGCAGGCGCGGCGGATCCGGCGACGGTTGTGACGGCGGAACACTTCGGCCTTTGCCGATGTGACGAGCTCGTGATGGACGGCTATCCGGCGGCTCCGGCCGCGCTCGCAACCTTGGTTGGATCGCCGCTTCGCAGGGGTCGCCTATCGTCCGCGCGCCGGGACGATACGGAAGATCTGGCACGCAACGGACGGATGTGACACCCCGTTACCGGGTTGAGGGCCTGGTCCGGGATAACCGGGTGGAGGTTCGAGTCCTCTTCGGCGCATGAGCGAAGGCCCCGCATGGCGGGGCTTTTGTCGTTCTCGGGGGCAGTTGCTCACCTGGGGGAACTTTCCGCGGGCAACGCCTCTTGGCCGCCCTGGTCACGGGACCGCGCCGACAAGCAAGAGATTCGCTCGGTAGACAGTCGGGTGCTTCGTGCCGTACACCGGTGTGCCGTCACCCTGTCGCACCACGCCCGGAGCCCCGCGGCGGACGAGACCGTCGTTGCACGCCCACCCGACGCACGCATCGCGTGCGTTTGACGGCGCTGGTTCCGAGCGCGGTTCCGCCGCCGCGTGCGGCAAGATCCTCACGCGTGCAGCCCGCTGCCACGCCCGCCACCGGAGACCATGCGCATACCGCAGGCGTCGTGTACACGCCGCGCTGGCTTGTGTCGTTCGTCCTCGACCGCGTCGCCGGGGACGGCGCCGATCCGGTGCGGGAGCGCTGGCTGGATCCGGCTTGCGGCGACGGCGCATTCCTGCTCGGCGCGATCGAGCAGCTCGCCAGGCGGGTCACGCGCGACGAACTGCCGGGAGTGGTCGAGGACTCCCTGTTCGGCATCGACATCGACGAGGATGCCTGCGCCGTGGCGGGCGAGCGCGTGGTGGCCGCAGTCGAGGCGATCGCGGGCCCGCAGCCCGACGGCTACTTCGCCGCCAACGTGCGCCACCAGGACTTCCTCGAGTCCGAGGCCGACGCCGATGGGTTCGATGTCGTTGTCGGCAACCCGCCGTTCGTCAGTGCCACCAGCCTCACGGCCGCCAGCAAGGCCCGCTACCTCGAGCGCTTCGAGACGGCATGGGGGCGCCTGGATCTATACGCGCTGTTCCTCGAACAAGGCCTTCGCTGGCTCGCCCCAGGCGGACGCCTCGCGTTCATCACTCCGGACAAGTGGCTCACGGCGCAGTCCAGCGGACCGCTGCGCGCGTACGTGGCCTGCAACTTCGCGGTGCGCGCGATCGAGCGCTTCGACCGCCACGACCTGTTCCCCGGGGTCGCCACCGTGCCTTGCGTGACGGTGATCGAGCACGCCGAGCCGATCGCCACCGCACCCTGCCGCTGGTGGGAGGTGAACCGGGGCGAGCCAACGCTCGCAGCGACCCGTGAGGAGCTCGCGATCGTCGCCAGCGGCCGTCCGTGGAGCGCGGCGCCCTCGCCAACGACAACCCAGCGCTCGCTGCCGCTCGGTGCGCTAGTTGAGCGGATCTCCGCCGGCCTCGCCACCGGCCTAAACCGGTGCTTCATCCTCGATCACGAGCGGGCGCAGACGATCGAGCCCGAGCTGCTGCGCCCGGTCGCCCGCGGGCGAGACGTCACGAAGACAGGGATCCGCGACAGCCAGCTGTGGCTGCTTCTGCCGTACCGGTTCGACATCGAGGGCGACGCTGCGCAGCTCGTCGACCTCGACGAGTTCCCGTTGGCGCGCGCATATCTTGAGCGCCACCGCGACGCGCTCGAGAGGCGGCACTGCGTGCGCGTGTGGGGCAAGGCCTGGTACGACGTCCATGACCCGGTGACGTTCGACATGGCGGCGCGCCCCAAGATTCTGCTTCCCGACATCGCGTACGAGCCTCGTTTCGCCCTCGACCCCGGCGGCCTCGCACCTCTCCACAGCGCCTACTACCTCCTACTCCGCACCGGCATGCCACCGGACCCGGAGCGTCTCACGGCCGCGCTGAACTCGCCGGCCGTGGCCGCCGACCTCCGGCGGCGGGCCCAGACGGCCAAGAGCGGCTACCGGCGCTTCCGCACCGCGGTGCTGCGCGATGTCGCCGTGCCCATCGATGGCTGACGCCAGGACGGACCTCCAGGGCGCTCTCGCGGGCGTACGGCACCATCCCGCGCTCTCCCCGCACGTCGACCGCCGCGGCCGTGTGCACTTCTCGACCGTAACACTCGCCGACTTGGCCGAGCTGCTCAAGGACCCGACCGCCTCGCTGCTGCTGATGGCAGCCGCCGACCTCAACCGGACGACGCTGCGCTCAGGCATCGAGCAGTCGCACGCCCAGCTCGTCGCCCCCATGCTGCGACGCGCCTTCGTCGTCCAATCCAAGCTCCCGCCTACGGCCGACTTCGATGCGCTCGTCGCGCTCGCGCTCCATCGCCGCGCGGGTACGCTCGAGCGCAGCGCCAATGCTGCCACCGAGACTCTGTTCCGCGAGCGCCTGGAGTTCGAAGGCCTGCCGATCCGGATGGGCGGCGCCTACACCTCCGGCCTGCTCGTGACGCGCCGCAAGCCGGACGGCGTGTACCCCGACCCCGACACCGGTCGGGCGCCTGAGCTGTGCCTGGAGGTCAAGAAGATCAACCGTCCGCGCGACGACATCCAGAAGCGCCTCTACGAGATCGCTGAGGTCAGCCTAGAACTGAAGTTCCTCTACGGCGACCTGCGGCTGCGCGGACTGAACCTGCGGTCGCTCCTGGCGGAATCCGAGCGGGAGGATGCTCGGACGACGCTGCGCATGCAGATCCAGGCTGCCCGCCCGGTAGTCGTCGCGCTGCTTCTCACCGAGTTCGAGCACCTCGAGTACATGCGGCGCTACCGACCCGGTATCGAGGCGTTCGTGGACCGCGCCTTCCTCGCGAACGAGGTCGACGAGTGCCTGACCTACCTCAGCCAGGTCGCACCGCCCGAGGGAGACTGACTCGAACACACGCAGCCAGTGACCGCGGACGGCACGCGTAGGCTGACCATCCTTCGTACGCGTCGGCGTTGTCAACTGTCGTCCAGCCGCGCCAAAGACGGGTGATCATGGTCGGAGTTTGCCGGTCAGGCGGCATGCTTGGCTCGGTGACGTCGTTGCCGTTCTCGTAGCCCACAGGGGCGTTCGGCGTGCCAGCGCTGCGTGGCGGAGCGGGTGACGTCGTAAAACACCAGCGTGCACTCGCGTCGGGCGCAGCGGCGAAGGCGCGATGACTCGAGCTCGCTGAGCTCGCGAACAACCGCGACGAGCAGCGTTGCGGCGGCTGACGCACGCTTCGGACGCAGCGTCGTTCGCAGCTTTCCGTCCGGTTGTCGCTCGAGGGCGTAGATCGCAGGCGCCTCGGCAGCCAGCGCGTTGAGCGTCTCCAGCGGAGGCTGCGAGCTGTCGATCAGCGCGTCGACGATCGCGACGACGGCCCGCTGGACCGCGCGCATAGCGGCAAGCTCCTGTGCGTCCACAGGATCGTCGAGAAGCGGCTTGAGCAGCTCGCTGGCGCTGGCCGCGTCCGCCAGCGCGTCGCGCGGCACCGCGACGGGCGCATGCGTAGGGCGTCGATCGGCTTGCGCGTTTGCGAGCGCCACGACGAGCGCGGCGTCGGTCACAGCGGGGCGCCGACCGTCCGACGACGAGGCTGGCTGACCAGTTGGTCCGCACGCTTGGCGTTTGGATGCGAGGCGTAGCTCATCGCCGCATCGGCGGCATCGCGGCTCGCCCAGCGGCTGATGACGATCAAGTGGCCCGGCTGGTCGAGATCCTGGATCAGCTCGTGCGCCAGGTAGCCGTCGAAGGACAGCATGTCGTGCCAGATCTCCTTCGTGACGCTGATCCCCTCCTCCGCGGTTTCAGCGGGAAACCGGGATTCCCAGATCGAGTCGACGCTCATCGGAGACTTCATAACGGTCTAATAGAGAAACGAGCGTTACGCTATCAGACAGTCGGCGCAGGCACTCCCGTGAGTCCTTCTTTGAGCGTGACGCAATCAGGGCGACTGCAGCCGTGCTTGAGTGGCTGCGACGACGATGACGCGAGGGTCGAGTCGCATGGACGCGGACGCTGTTGATTATCTCGGCGTGTCGGTCGACCTCTATGGGCTCGAGCGTCAGCTCAGCTCGCGTGTGAGCACCAGCTTCAGCTGCGGATGGCGCCAGTCGTCGCCGGCGACGGCCTCGATCGCCAGGGTCGCGTGCTCGCCGTCGAGGGTCAGTGTCGCGATTTGGTTGGCATAGGCCGGCCGCTCCACCACGCGCCAGTCGAGCGACACCGGAGCCACCCCTGCGCCGCGCGCGAGGCGGCGCGCGAGGCGTTCCGCGAGGGCCGAGTGTCCGAACGCGATGAGGCGCCGCTCGTGAGGCGCGAGCTCCTTGCGGAAGGCCGAGCAGACGGCCTGCCACACGCTGCTGTGCGCACCGGTGCCGGGGCGGAACCCGACCTCGGCCAGGTAGCAGTGGTGGACATCGCCCGAGAGCATCACGATCGACGACGGCGCGTCGCCGGCGCGCCCGTGCGCGACATCGTCGATGAGCTCGGCGAGCTTGTGGAACGTGCGCTGAAACGACGCCCAGTGGTCCAGGACCGCCATCCGCCGCAGCCTCTCGCCGAGCACAGCGCCGAGCCGGCCCCACGCCCCCTCGGTCAACGCCTCGTCGAAGGCCTCGACATGGTGCAGTCCGGGCGCCAGCAGGAACGGGACCGAGCTGGCGAGCAGCAGGTGACGGGCCGGCTCGCGGGCCTGTTCGCGGATCCAGCTCCATTCCGCGTCCTGAACGAGCTCGCGCTGTCCCGGCGTCACCTGGCGCCCCGCGCGCGAGTCGATCACCACCAGCCGCGCGTCGCCGAGGTCGCGCGCGAAGCTCCAGCGGCTGTGGCCCACCTGCCGGCCCTCGGTATCCATCCGCGCCGCGAGCAGGTCGGCGGCGTCGCCGGCGGAGCGCACGGCGTCGTACAGACCACCCTCGGCGAGCCGGCCGGGCGACAGGTTGCCGATGTGCTGGAACACCCAGTAGGCCATCAGACCGGCGCGGATGTGACGGTCGAACCACGGCTCGGCGTTCATCTCGTCGAGCCACCCCTGCGAGATTCGCCACTCGGCGTGGATCTCGTGGTCGTCGAAGATCATGGTCACCGCCACCGTCGAGAACAGCCACCGGATCGCGGGTTCCGACCACGCCTCGCCGTAGGCGAGCGCATACTCGGAGAAGTCGGCCAGCTCCTCGCCTGGGACGCCGGCCGGCCGCTCACGCGCGGCGAGGACCTCCTGCAGCGCCGGCGAGGGCTGGTCGGCGTAGATCTGATCGCCGAGCATCAGCAGCATGTCCGGGCAGGCGGCGCCCCCGCCCGCGCGCGCGACGCGCACGGCGTAGGCGCGCAGCGCGTCGATCCCCTGGCCGCCTTGGTGCTCGCTCGCGCGCAGCACGTGCGGCGGCTCGTGCGGCCGCGTGGTCCGGCACGAGCCGAACAAGACGTTGCGGCACCGGCGCGCGTCCAGCAGGCGGATCGTGCTGGCAGGAAACCCCGAGCCCGGCTGCGGCCACACCAGCTCCCCGTCCAGGCGCACCTCGTACGGATAGTCCTCGCCCACGGCAAGCCCCTCGATCACGACGAGCGCGAAATGCAGCCCATCGACGCACCACGTGCGCTCAAGGACACCGAGGATGTCGACCTCGCATGCGGCGTCGGCCTGCACCCAGATCGTCGCGACCCGCTCGTCGACGTACCGCAAGATTGGTCCGAGGACTAGGCCGGGCACGCCGCGACTTTAGATGACCCGCGCGAGACCCCTCGGCAGCCGGCATCGGGCATGGAGTGCCCGTGACATGACGGGCCGCGCGGCGACGATGCCGAGCCGCAACCGGCCATCGGACGCGCGCGCGAGTCGGTGGAGCGCTCCGCGCATGTCACCGACAGAGACGCTCCGCTGAGCCGCTCTAACCCGCTCGCAACCCCGGGCCGGTCGCCGGCTCACCACGCCGTCATATACCACGCCGTGTGCAATCGTGCACTGTCGGCTCGGGCTGTGTGCGCCGTCAGCGTGGAAGCGTGAAGCGGAACGAGCTCCCGCCGCCGTCGGCGGGCTCGACCCAGATTCGCCCGCCGTGGCGCGTCGATGATGCGCCGGCACACCGCCAGCCCGATCCCCGCGCCTTCGACCTGCTCGTTCGCGCGCGAGAACATGCTGAAGATCCGGGTCGCCTGCGCGGAGTCGACGCCGACGCCGTTGTCGCGCATGGTCACAACCCACTCCTGGTTGTCGCGCATGGCCGAGACCTCGACCCGGAGCGGCGCATTGCCGCGGAACTTCACCGCGTTGGCGAGCACGTTCTGCAACACGCGGCGCAGCTGCCGTCGGTCACCCTCGACCTCTGGGAGCTCGCCGACCTCGAGCGTCGCGTCCGCCTCATCCAGCCGCACGCGCAAATCCTCGGCCACCTCAGCCATGAGCTCGCCGAGCGCGACGGGCCCCCGGCTCAGCTCGCCCGCCCGCGCGTAGACCAGCACGCCGTCGATCAGATCCCGCGCGCGCTCCGTGCTCGAGCGCAACTGCCGCAGCACCGCCGGCGACGGCGGCTGCTCGGCGCGCCGCTCGAGCAGCCCCACGAGCATTTCGATCCCCGCCACCGGCTCGCTCAAGTCGTGCGCCACGACGTCGGCATAGTTGCGCAACTCGGCCTCCATGCGCCGCTGTTCGGTTACGTCGGTGAGAAAGTTGACGACCCCGTCGCCGAGCTTGGCCGTGCGGTTCACGAACGTCCCCAGCATGTAGCCGTCGCCGAACGGCGTGTCGTAGGTGACCTCCTTAACCCACGGCTCACCGGACTCGCACACCCGGATGTAGGCGTCCAAGGCGCGGCTGCCACGCATGCGCGGCAGCGCCTCCAGCAGCGTGTAGCGGTCCCGCGTCGCAGCCGGGAGCCTGAACGCCCGGAGCATCGTGGGATTCCCGTAGCCGAACGCGAAGTCGACGATCCGCCCGTCAGCATCCCGCAGCGCCCAGAGGACCCCCACCGCCTCAGGGAAACCATCGAGCAGAGCACGGAACTCGACCGCGCCCTGTACGCCGAGCAGCTCGACGAGCTTCGGATCCTCTCCCCAAGGCTCCGCCCCGGCAGCGGCGTCGCGTTCGGTCACGTCCGGAGGATAGGCGGCGAAAGCTTCAGACTGTCGGCGGGTGACGCCGAGCGCACGCACGCTTGCCTGCGCGGCGGCAGCGGACGCGAGGCGAGCCGCCCCGTCGCCGGAGAAAGGCGCCCGCGGACCGCAAGCTCGCGTGGCGCCTCGGATCGCCAGACCGGACTCGACCGGCGACACCACGATTTCAGTCGTGTGCTGAACCGAGACCGCCTGGCCGTCGAGATCACGCGCCGCTTCCGCTCTGCGTGTCCAACTCGGGAGCCGAGGGCGTCCATATTGAGATGCCTGCGTCTCGCGATCGGCGCTGGCGAGGGAGATCCCGTGCGTTTAGCGGCGGCGTGCTTTCAGGTGGTGAGTGTGTGAAGTCGGGCGGGGCCTCGCTTGCCCGCGGGCTTGACGATCCCGATCGTCCGCAAGCAGTAGAGCGTGCGCTGGGCCAGCCGCGTGCTGCAGCACAAGACCGCCTCGAGCTCGCCTGTGCTGAACGGCTCGCGCGGTAGCGCGGGAAGCGCTGCCAGGATGTCCTCGGTCGTGCTCAGCGTGACCCGGTCTAGGACGTCGACGAGCCGCCGCTCCCCAGGATCTCGAGTGCGCCCGCGGGTGGTTCTAGGTTCCGGCCGGCGAATGTGGTCCTCGCGCAGCAGCAGGACCTCGATCGCGAGGTTCGGATGCGTGAGCAGTGACGGAAACGCGACCAGCTTGTCGAACACCGCCACGGCCGTCGCACGCTTCGGCGACCGGCGCGCGCCGAGCACCTGGCCGTCTGCATCAACCCGGACGATCCGACGCTCGGCCGCGACCGGGTGCACGATCCGCATCCGGTGCTCGTCCAACAGCGCGTCGAGCTTGCCGGCGAGCGCCCCGAATCCTCCCGTCTGGACCTCCACCAGCTCGCCGTCGGCACGGACAAGGTCCACCACAAACCGGCCCACCGGCACCTCGAGACGGTCGCCCGGCTCGGTCAGCAGCGTCTTTACGGCGGCATGAAGCGGGCCTTCGCCCAGCACCCCGATGCTCGGCACGGCCATACAGGTTAAGCCGTTCTCTCTCGAGAGCGTGCTCCGGCGCGGGCCGCGGCCCCGCCGTCGCCGGCGTCGACCTGCTGGTCGCGATCACCGGGCTGGTCCTGGAGCGCCGGGTCCGGCTCGCCGCGACGGCGATGCTCACGCTTGCCGGTGGCGCTGCCGCCAATCCCCGCGGGGGCAGCGTTACCAGACGCTCCCTCCGCGGGGGGTGAGGCGCGGCCGCTGGTGGGCGCTGGCGCGACGCACGTCGACCGGAACCGCGTGACGGCGGTAGGTGGCGGCAGCAGCTCCGAGCGCGTCAGGCTCGTGGGCGCGCTGGAGCTGAACCCGGCCAACGTGGCGGCGCACGGCGACGTCGCCGGTTACAGGGACCTCGCGTTCATCGGCAAGTGGCGCGAGGAATGCCCCGGGACCGGCGTCGACATCATCGACATCTCGCGGCCGAGCGCGCCGGTCAAGATCGCCGATACGCGCGATTACGCGGACACGTCGATAGAGGACATGCAGGCGAGCTCTACGACATCACCAACCCGCGCAACCCAGTCTTCCTGACGCTGTTCAACGGCGCGTGCACGAGTTCGACTCGTCAGGCGGAGCGACGGGCGCGTGCTCGCCGCGGTCGCCTCGCCGGACCAGGAGGTGATCACCTCCGACCAGAACTTCCTCAACGGCATCGGCGACGCGATGATCGGCGACATCGCGAACCCGAACGAGCCCCAGCTCGTCGGCGAATACGGCGTGCTGGACGACCCGATGTTGGGGGTCCCGTTCTACGTCAGCGTGCTGCAAGGCGGCGACGCCCGCACGCTAGACCACAGCGCGCGCTTCAACGAGAGCGGGACGCGACTGTACCTGTCCTACTGGGACGCCGGGGTGATCATGCTCGACGTCCGCGACCCCTCGAATCCGTTCGTGACGGCCGGACCGCGGTCGGCGCCCTTCGTCGGTAGAGGCCCATCCACGCGGCGCGTGCTGTCGCCGAGGAGCAGCAGCGTCGCCACGCGCTCCTGCTCGTCGCGGCATGAAAATGCTCCTTGGAGGCTCTGTCCGGGTCCGGCCGTAGCGTCGAGCGATCCGGGACAGGGGGCTTTGTTGGGAGAACGTAGGCGGGTAGGCCGGTTTGCGCGATGGGCTTCGAGCCCGTGCTTTTCGTTCGGCCGCCCCTGCGACTTGCCTGGATTGTGCTGCGAGCACGTATCGGTCTGTGTCGTTGTCCCGCTGGTTCTCCCGTTCGCTGTCAACCGCGGTGTGGGAGGTGAAGATGTCGTTGACGAGGTGGGTCGGTCGAGCGATCGGGCTGGATGTTCACCGTGAGTTCTGCGTGGTGGCGATCTGCGAGGACGGCCGGGTCCGTTCCGGCGCTCGGGTGCCGAGCACGCCCGAGGGGCTGGAGATGTTGGCGCAGCCTGGTGAAGTCGGATCGCGTGGCGTTGGAGGTGACGGGTAGTTGCTGGGAGGTCGCGCGGATCCTCAAGCCGCACGTCGACCGGGTGATCGTGGTCAGCCCGGACGACACCGGCATCACGCAGGCGCGCGCGAAGACTGACCGGCTCGACGCGCGCGCGTTGGCGAGGCTGTTGTGGTCGGGCGAGCTTGAGTCGGTGTGGATGCCCGATGAGCGCTGCCGCGTGTTGCGGCGCCGGCTGGCGCGTCGCGAGCAGCTCGTGCACTCACGCTCGCGGGCGAAGAACGAGATCCATGCCGTGCTGCAGCGTCGCCTCAGGGCAAGCCGCCGTGCTCGGACCTGTTCGGCGTCAAGGGCCGCCGGTGGCTGGCCGGCCTGGAGCTGCCGCTGGAGGAGCGCGAGTCGGTCGACGCCGGTGTCCGCCACATCGACTTCCTGGACTCCGAGGTCGCCGCGGTCGAGCGGCTGATCGCCCAACAAGCCTTGGGCTGGCCGGAGATCCGCCGGCTGATGACCGTCCCGGGCGTCAACCTGATCTGCGCCGCGACGTTCATCGCCGCCGTCGGCGACCCGCGCCGGTTCTTGACCAGCCGCAAGCTCGTGGCCTACCTCGGCCTGGACCCGAAGGTCCGCCAATCCGGGGACGCGCCCGCGCGCAGCGGCCGGATCAGCAAGCGCGGCTCGGCGGCCGCGCGCTGGGCGCTGGTCGAGGCCGCCTGGAGCGTCGTCCTGCAGCCCGGCCCGCTGCATGCCTTCTATGACCGTACACGCGCGCGCCGAGGGCACGGCAAGGCGATCGTCGCGACCGCCCGCAAGCTGTCGATCCTGTTCTGGTGCATGCTCTGCCGCGGCGAGGACTACGCCCATCAGCAACCGTCGCTGACCAAGAAGAAGCTGCGCCGGCTCGAGCTCACCGCCGGCGCGCCCAAGTACACCACGACCGCCCGCGGCGTCTGGAGCAGCAACCAGGCGATCCGCCAGGCCGAACGCGAGCTCGCCGCACAGGCGGAGGCCTCCTACAAGCGCCTCGTCAAAGACCAACAGGCCGGAGCACCGGCGAGAAAGGTGGGCGCGAGCGCGACACCGGAGCGCGCATAGATTGGGCCCTCAACGGGGCAAAGCCGCGCGGCAGACTCAAAGCTCCTGACGTCTGCGCTTCGCTACGTCAGTCACCCGCGCCCACCGACAAGCTAATCGCTCTGACGACCGGCGACCAGAGGGTCGCCCGGACCACAGATCGCAAATACCGCGACATCCCCACAGCGCCAGGCCGGTGAGCTCGAGCGGCAACCCCGGCCGGTGATCCCATCCCGCCGTGCCCGCCGCGCCCGCGATCGGACACCCGGAAATGTCGGACGCGGGCTCTTGACTTTCATCGGTCGTCCGGAGCAGGCGCGAGACGCGACCACCGCGCGACGTCTGCTCCTGCCGCTCGTCCCAGGCGGTCATCTGAGGCTCGACCTCCGAGACGCCCGCAAACAGGCGCGGAAGCGGACTCAGCCGTATCCTCGGGCTCCAGTCCGATAGCCGGCTCAAGCGGGCCGGGAGCTCGGCGGCGCACGGGCGTTGGCGCCCGCCGCCATGCCGTCGCCGGGGGGAAGTCGGTTGCATCACCGTCGCGGCGGCCAGGGGCAATCTCCGATCGTGCTGATCGCGCGCTGGTCTCAACCGCAGTAGGCGATCGTGCGCAGACGGTCCAGGGCTCGTTGGGCACGGGTCTCGAGGAGGGTCTGGTCGGCGGTGACGGCCATCATGATCTGGCGCTTCCCATCGGCGCTGGAGTCCGCGAACGACTCGTAGCCGAACGTCTCGCCGCCGTGACCCCAGAAGATGCCGCAGGGATAGCGGGATTTGATGAGTCCGAGGCCGTACGCCTGGTGCCCGCCGCCGACGGGCACGGTCGTCCGCATTTCCGCGAGGAGGCGGGGCGGCAGGAGGCGGCCGCCCAGGAGGGCGCGGTAGAAGCGCGCGAGATCGTCTGCGGTCGAGACGATGGCGCCCGCGGCCCATGCCCACGACTGGTCCAGGACGCTGATGTCGAAGCGCCGCTGCGCGCCGAAGCGCGAGTAGCCGTGCGCGTGGCGCCCGGCGATGCGCGGCTCGGTGTCGAAGCTGGTGGCTCGCAGGCGCAGCGGCGCGAGGATGCGCGCGCGCAGCTCGGCCTCCAGCGGCTTCCCGCTGGCCGCCTCGGCGATCAGGCCGAGCAGGATGTAGCCCGTGTTCGAGTACGACCACCCGGCGCCTGGGGGAAAGAGCGGCGGGTGCGCGGTGCCGATCGCGATGAGCTCGCGCGGCTCCCACGTGCCGTGACGGTCGGCGAGGACGCGGCTGATGAACGTGTCGTCGTCCTCGGGCGCGTAGTCGGCCAGCCCGCTGGCGTGGTTGAGCAGATGGTGGACGGTGATGGCGGCGCCGTTGGGGACGAGCCCGGGCAGCCAGCGCTCGACGCTGTCGTCGAGCGCGAGCTTCCCCTCGCCGGCGAGCTGCAGGACGACGGCGGAGACGAAGGTCTTAGTCGTGCTGCCGACGCGGAAGCGGTCGCTGGCGCGCATCGGGCGCCGCGTGGCGAGGTTCGCGTAGCCGCCGACCACGCGCGTGGTGCGGTCGCCGTCGCGAACCAACACGATGGCGCCGGGCGCGCCGGCGGCGACGAGCGCATCGGCGGCGCGCTGGAGCTTGTTGCGCTCGGGGCAGCGGTGGCGGTCGCGCCCGCGACCGGCGCCGCACCGGCGGCGCCGACGAGCGCGAGCGAAACGAGGCACGTGCGCCTGTGGGACGTCCTTTGCATCATGGCTTCCTTGTCGTTCTCAGGGGTGAAAGGACACTCCCAGGCAGCTACCGCCGCGTCGTCGGGCGGCCGGCCGATTCGGCATCGGCGCCGGGTTTGATTTGCGGCCGCACTCGCTCATCCGCCGGTCGGAGGGCCGGTCAGACCCAGGTCGGAGCGTGATCGTCGCGCCGGCTCATGGCGACGAGGACGTGGATCACCGGCTCGCGGGCTGCACCAGCCCGCACTCGTAGGAGAGGACGACGGCCTGTACGCGGTCGCGGAGGCGGAGCTTGGCGAGGATGTGGGTGACGTGGGTCTTGACGGTCGCCTCGCTGAGGAACAGCGAGCGTGGCGATCTCGGCGTTGGAGAGCCCTTGCGCGATGAGCTTGAGGACCTCCAGCTCGCGATCGCTGAGCTCGGCCAGCTCGACGGGCGAGCCGGAGCCGGGCGGCGGTCGCCGGACGAAGTCCTCGATCAGGCGGCGGGTGATCGTCGGGGCGAGCAGGGCGTCGCCGGACGCGACGACGCGCACGGCGTCGGCGAACTGCTCGGGGCGGACGTCCTTGAGCAGGAAGCCGCTGGCGCCGGCCTTCATCGCCTCGTAGACGTACTCGTCGGCGTCCAGCGTGGTGAGCACGAGCACGCGCGACGCGGCTCTCGGTCGCCAGAAGGCGGCGCGTCGCCTCGAGTCCGTCCATCTTCGGCATGCGGATGTCCATCAGCACGACGTCGGGTCGCGAGCTCGCGCGCCTGCGCGAGGGCCTGCTCCCCGTCCTCGGCCTCGCCGACGACCTCGATGTCCTTCTGGGCCTCGAGGATCAGGCGGAAGCCGCCGCGCACCAGCGCTTGGTCGTCGGCGATGAGCGACGCGGATCATGGTCGCGCCGGATCGAGTGGGAGACTGGCGTGGATGGCGAAGCCGCCGTCGGGGCGTGGGTCCGGCTTCGAGCCGGCCGCCGTAGAGCGCGACGCGTTCGCGCATGCCGACGAGCCCGTGCCCGCCGCTCTCGTTGGCGCCGGTGCGTCCGTCGTCGCTGATCTCCAGCTCGAGCGCGTCGGAGCGCGTAGCGCACGGCGACGCACGCGCGCGCGGGGCCGGCGTGCTTGCGCGTGTTCGTCAGCGCCTTCCTGCACGATCCGGTAGGCGGCCAGGTCGACGCCGGCCGGCAGCGGCGCCGGCGCGCCCTCGACCACGAGCTCGACCGGCAGCCCGGCGCGGCGCGCCTGCGCCACCAGCGCGTCCAGGTCGGCCAGCCCCGGCTGCGGGCGCAGCGCTGCGTCGCGGTCGTCCGCGGCGCAGGATGCCCAGCAGCCGGCGCAGCTCGCCGAGCGCCTGGCGGCCCGTATGCTCGACCGCCAGCAGCGGCTCGCGCGCGCGCCCGGGGTCATCCTCGAGCAACAGCCGCGCGGCGCCCGCCTGCACCGTCATCACCCCGACGCCGTGCGCGACGACGTCGTGCAGGTCGCGCGCGATCCGGCGCCGCTCCTCGGCCACCGCGACCCGCTCACGCTCGCTCGCGCTCACGCTCGAGCCGGACCGCCCGCTCCTCCAACTCCGCGGCGCGGCGCGCCCGCCGCCGCAACGCGAACGCCACTAGACGCGACGACGCCTCCCAGGATGCAGCCGTTCAGCAGGTCGCTGCAGCCGAGGCGCACGTCCCACTGCACGGCGACGGCGAGGCTCGCGAAGCCGAGCGCGACGCCGGCGACCGCGTGGCGCGCCTGGTCCTGCGCGCCGACCGCCCAGAACGTCGAGCAGCAGCGCCGCGAACCCCGACGCAGACGCTGCCGACGGCCTCCGCCGAGAAGCTGATGGCCGACCTGACGGCGAAGGCGAACGCGGGGGCCGCGAACGGGAAGCGGCGGCGCAGCAGCAGCGGCAGCGTGTAGAGCAGCACGGCGGGCACGAGCACGCAGCTTCGGTCCCGGCACGGACGGCGACCCAGATCTCGATCTCGGAGACGACCGCGAGGGCGATCACGAGCGCGTCGAACGCGTGCCGCTCCAGCCGAGACCGCGGCAGCGTCCCGTCCCCCGCCGCGTGACCGGCGTCGGCGCGGCGCGCGACCGCGGGGGCTGCGTGGCAGCCGCGTCGGTAAGCGCTCGCGTCGAGTGGGAGGCTGGCGCGAATGGTGAAGCCGCCTTCGGGTCGCGGGCCGGCGTCGAGCCGGCCGCCGTAGAGCGCGACCCGTTCGCGCATGCCGACCAGCCCGTGGCCGCCGCCGCCGTTGGCGCCCGCGCGCCCGTCGTCGCTGATCTCCAGCTCGAGCGCTCGTGCCCGTAGCGCACCGCCACGCCCGCGCGCGCCGGGCCGGCGTGCTTGCGCGTGTTTGTGAGCCCCTCCTGCACGATCCGGTAGGCGGCCAGCTCGACGCCCGCCGGCAGCGGCGCCGGCGCTCCCTCGATCGACCAGCTCGACCGGCAACCCGGCGCGGCGAGCCTGCGCCACCAGCTCCTCCAGGTCGGCCAGCCCGGGCTGTGGACGCAACCCCGCGTCGCGCTCGTCGCGGCGCAGCATCCCCAGCAGCCGGCGCAACTCGGCGAGCGCCTGGCGGCCCGCCTGCTCGACCGCCAAGCAGCGGCTCGCGCGCACGCGCCGGATCATCCTCGAGCAGCAGCCGCGCGGCGCCCGCCTGCACCGTCATCACCCCCACGCCGTGCGCGACCACGTCGTGCAGATCGCGCGCGATCCGGCGCCGCTCCTCGGCGACCGCCACGCGCTCGCGCCCCTCGCGCTCACGCTCCCACCGGACCGCACGCTCTTCCAACGCCGCCGTCCGCCGCGCACGCCGCTCAAACACGAACGCGGCCACGGCGAGACAGACGCCCAGGATCACCTCCTCGATCCCGTCGGAGGGCTCGATCCACAGGTCGCGCTCGATCAGCACAGCGACGGTCGCGCAGCCGATGGCCACGCTGGCGACGGCCTGGCGGGCCTCCTCCTGAGCGCCGGCCGCCCAGAACGCGAGCAGCAGCGTGAACGCGCCCGTGTCCAGGCTCGAGACGGCGTCTCGATCCGCAAACGAGACCGTCGCGTACAGGAAGAAGACGAAGACGGGCGCCGCGAACGGGAAGCGGCGGCGCAGGAGCAGCGCCAGCGTCCAGAGCATCACCATCACGGCGAGCGCCGCCCTGGGCGCCCGCACCGGTCCTACCCAGACCTCGATCCCGGCGACGAGGGCGAGCGCCACCACGGCGGCGTCGAAGCCGTGCCGCTGAAGCCGGCCCACGGTCTTCATGGTGGGCTCACCGTATCCCCCGCCCGGCCCGCTCGCATCGGTCCTCAGGACGATGCCGCTCCGACCTGGGTCTGACTGGCCGGTCCGCGAATCAACCTCGGCGATGAGCCCGATCACGGCCACCGGGCGACGATTTCTCGCACCCCGCTCCATAGCGTCCTCAGCCGTGATCCACGACACGGAACGAGGCACGAGATGAACGTCGCACCCACGGGGCAGACATCGTCTGCGCAGCCGCTGAGCGGGCCGCCGCTGCGCATCGCCGCGCGTGACCTGACCCGCCGCTACGGCGAGGGCGATATGGCCGTCGACGCGCTCCGGGGCGTCTCCCTGGCCGTGACCGCAGGGCGCGCTGGTCGCGGTCATGGGGCCGTCGGGCTCGGGCAAGTCGACGCTGATGCACCTGCTCGCGGGGCTCGACCGGCCCACCGGCGGCGAGGTCTGGATCGACGGCACGCAGATCGGCGCGCTCGGCGACACAGAGCTCACGAAGCTGCGGCGCCGGCACATCGGCTTCGTCTTTCAGTTCTTCAACCTGCTGCCGATGCTGACGGCCGAGGAGAACGTCCTCCTGCCGCTTAGGCTTGCCGGCCGGTCACCCGAGCCGGCGTGGGTCGAGGAGCTGATCGGCAGGCTAGGGCTCGGCGACCGCAGAACGCATCGGCCGTCCGAGCTCTCCGGCGGCCAGCAGCAGCGCGTCGCGCTCGCGCGCGCGCTCGTCACCAAGCCCACCGTCGTGTTCGCGGACGAGCCGACCGGCAACCTCGACTCGACGACCAGCCGCGAGATCCTGGCGCTGCTCCGCGACTCCGTCTCCAGCTACGGCCAGACGACGGTAATGGTCACGCACGACCCGACAGCGGCCGCGATCGCCGACCGCATCGTGTTCCTCGCCGACGGGCAGCGTCGTCCAGGAGCTCGGCCGCTCGAGCGCGCACGATGTGCTCGCGGCGATGGAGGAGGTGAGCGCCCGATGATCCGGGTCACGTTCAAGGGCCTCGCCGGCCGCAGGCTGCGCGCCGCGCTAACGGCGCTGGCGATCGTCCTCGGCGTCGCCATGGTCAGCGGCACCTTCGCCTTCACCGACCGGATCGAGAAGGCCGTCGACACGCTGTTCACCGGCGCCTACACCGGCGCCGACGCCGTCGTCTCCGGCAAGGAGGTCGTCGAGTCCGTCGGCGGGCGGCGACCCGACCGTGCCCGGCGAGCTGCTTCACGACCGTCGCGGCGCTGCCCGACGTCGACGCCGTTTCGGGCGGGATCGTCGACACCGCCCGGCTCGTGGACCGCACCGGCCGACCGATCTCGACACAGGACTCCGCCCTGGGCCTGAGCGTCGACGCGAGCCCCGCGGCGCGCCGATTCAACCCGCTCGCGCTGACCGCAGGCCGCTGGCCATCGGGCTCAGGGCAGACAGCGATCGACGCCGGAACCGCGAAGCAGCCACGGCTTCGCACGTCGGCGACACGATCGCGCGTCGCCACGCGCGGCCCGGCGCGTCGCTTCACGATCTCCGGCCTCGCCCGAGTTCAACGGCCTGCGACTCGATCGGCGAGCTGACGTTCGCGATCTTCGACGTCCCGACCGCGCAGGCGCTCTTCGGCAAACCCGGCCGGCTCGACGAGGTCTGGGTGGCGGCCAACCACGGCGTCTCGCCGGAGGCGCTCGTGCGCAAGCTGCGGCCGCTCGTGCCCGCGGGCGTCGAGGTCGCCACCGGCCGTGCGCAGGTCAAGGCCGAGTCCAAGGGCAGCGACGAGGAGCTGGCGCGGATCCAGAAGTTCCTGCTCGCCTTCGGCGGCATCGCGCTCTTCGTCGGCGCCTTCGTCATCTTCAACACGCTCTCGATCACGATCGCGCAACGTACGCGCGAGCTCGCGACGCTGCGCACGCTCGGCGCGTCCCGCCGCCAGGTGCTGACCTCCGTCGTCGCCGAGTCGATAATCATCGGCGTCCTCGGCTCGCTCGCCGGGCTCATGCTCGGCCTCGGCCTCGACCGCGGCCTCGCCGCGCTCGTCGCGGCCGCGGAGGACGACCTCCCGGACAGCGGCGCGGTGCTGTCGCCGCGCACCGTCGTGGTCAGCCTCGCCGTCGGCATCGTGATCACGCTCGTCGCCGGGCTCCTGCCCGCCCTGCGCGCGACCCGCGTTCCTCCGATCGCCGCCGTGCGCGAGGGCGCGACGCTGCCGCCGTCGCCGCTCGCCCGCTACATCGCCGCAGATCGCCGCCGCGGCGATCGCGCTCGGCGCCGGCGTGATCTCGGTCGGCCTGTTCGCCGGCGGCCTCGACGCGACGCAGATCCTCGCGCTGCTCGCGCTCGGCTGCCTCGTCACGTTCCTCGGCGTGGCCACGATCTCGCCCGTCCTTGTCAAGCCGCTCGCCGCGGTCGTCGGCCTGCCCGCTCAGCGCCTCGCCGGCGCGGCC
This sequence comes from uncultured Solirubrobacteraceae bacterium, assembly GCA_963844405.1. Taxonomy (GTDB): domain Bacteria; phylum Actinomycetota; class Thermoleophilia; order Solirubrobacterales; family Solirubrobacteraceae; genus DASSUW01. The sequence goes on from CAWJNZ010000004.1 coordinate 1,336,481, forward strand.
GGCCGGCTCGCGCGCGAGAATTCGGTCCGCGACTCCCGGCCGCACGGCGGTCACCGCCTCCGCGCTGATGATCTTCCTGGCGCTCGTGACGTTCGTCGCCGTGCTCGGCCACGGCATGCGCACCTCGGTGACCGACGGCGTCGACCAGGTCGTGCGCGCCGACTACGTCGTCACCGCCGACGACGGCGCGAGCACGCTCCCCAGCCGACCTGGGCCGCTCGATCGCCGCGAGCGCGGGACCCGCGACCGTGAGCAGCGTCCGCCAAGACTCGGCCAGCGCCTTCGGAGCCGACACCTCGGTCAACGGGCTCGACCCCGCCGACGATCGCCGAGCTCGTGCGGCTCGACTGGGACGCCCGTGCCGAAACGCGCCTCGCCGCGCTGGGCGCCGACGGCGCGATCGTCCAGCACGACTTCGCGGTCGACCACGACCTGCGCGTCGGCAGCCGCTTCCGCATCGAGACCGCGCACGGAAAGCGCCTCCGGCCTGACCGTCAAGGGCGTCTACACGCCGCCCGGGCTCGACCCGATCCTCGCCCCGATCGGCATTTCGCGCGAAACGTTCGACGCCTCCTTCGAGCGCCCCCAGGACGCATTCACGCTCATCGCGACCGGCGGCGGCGACCCCGGCGCGACTCGAGCGCGCGCTCCAAGCCAGGCTCAAAGCGTTCCCGGAGGCCCGGTTGCAAACGACCGCCCAGTTCCGCGACAGCCAGACCAAGGACATCCGCACCACCCTGGTCATGGTCTACGTCCTGCTCGGGATGACCGTGCTCGTGAGCTTGCTCGGGATGGTCAACACGCTCGTCCTCTCGGTCATGGAGCGCACGCGCGAGATCGGGCTGCTGCGCGCCGTCGGGATGACACGCCGTCAGGTCCGTCGGATGATCCGCCACGAGAGCGTCATCACCGCGCTGATCGGCGCCGCGATCGGGCTCCCGCTCGGGCTCCTCCTGGCCGCGCTAGTGACCCAGGCGCTCTCCGACATCGGCGTGGCGTTCTCGATGCCGGGCCCCGCCCTAGCCGTCCTGGCGCTCGCCGCGATCGTCGCGGGCGTGCTGGCGGCGATCTTCCCGGCCCGGCGCGCATCGCGCCTGAACGTGCTCGACGCACTGCACTACGAGTGATCAATCTCATCGCCCCTCGTGGCGGAAAGGAGGCTCTCATGAGCCCACGCAAGAAGGGTCTCGGCTGCGCCCTCATCACTGCGGCAGGCGTTCTCGTCCTGACGTCAGCCGGCGCGTCCGCGCAGGGCCCGCCGGACGTCAACCAGACCGACCACGTCGTGAACGAGACCTCGACGCAGTTGGACGTCCACCCATGCACCGGGCAGCCGGCGGAGCTCACACTGACGGAGAGCGGAGTCATCCACTTCAGCGCGTTCGCCGACGGCACCGTGCACTTCACCGGCACGCTGCGCGGGACCTTCTCCGCGGACGCGCTGCCCACCGATGGGATCCCCGACGCCACCGGCAGGACCGTCGTCTGGTTCGGTGGCAACGGACTGCTGCTGGAGGAGGGCGGCGCGTTCGGCAAGGCACAGAGCGCGTTCACGTCGACCATCAAGGGCACGAACGCGGACGGCACCAGGTTCAGCGTCCACCAGAACGGCAACGCCGTCTTCGACCCCGACGGGGTCCCCAAGCTCGAGTTCTTCAAAGATCGCATCCGCTGCGCGTAGCCCCCGACGCACGACCCGAGAGGGCCCCTCCACGGGCCTTCTCGAGCAACGCCGGTCGGGACTCAGCCCGGGGCCGCTCGCATGCCCGCCGTCTCAACGCTCGCCTCCCGGCACGGTTGCTCTCGCGGTAAGGAGAAGCCAGACCGGCCGCTTTCGCTTGGACCTGACTCGTTTCGGTGTGAGCCTCCCCACTTACCCCGGTTTTCCGCACGAACTCTCTACGGACCCCGCACGCAGGGCGGCAAGCTCGCACTGACGATCGACTGACCCGATCGACCCTGGCGCGCGCCGCTTCCGGGAGCGGCGTCAAGCCCGCCTGTCGGCGTCCCCTTCGGGGAGTTAGCCGCCCGGGTCCGCGGGCCTTCTGAGACCCTCCAGCGCGGCCCGGAGACGGTCAAGGGGCCTCACTGGAGGCTCGCTCGTGACGGTCACGCCGCCAGGGAGAGGCCCTCAAGTTCCACCGCGACCCCGGGGGGCACCACCACCCGGACATCGCCAATCACGGCGATGGCCGTGATACGCAGCTCCCCACCCACAACCTCCGCCTGACGCAAGTCGAGAGTGCAATCACCGATCAGCGCGAGCGCCCGCGTGTCCTCGCCCGGCCGCCAGCGGCCGCCTCGCTCGTCGTTGCCGATCACCGCCACGATCCACCGCGCGGCTCTCGCCGGGCGCGTGTCGATCAAGACTGCGTCCCGACCGGGAAGGTCTTCAACCACCGTGTCGAGTTCCGGCAGCGTGCGGGCCGCCCAAGCGAGCTCCAAGCGCTCGGAGAGCTCTTCGAGGGTGATGCGGCCCTCGGCCGCAGCGTCACGCAGCAGGCCGGCGACGCGCTCGCGCTCGGAGTCCGACGCGCGGAGCGGGACCCGGTCGGGCGGACCGGCCTGCGACTCCATACGCCAAGTATCGCTCACCGGGCACAACAGCCCCGCCGCCGTTCTCGCGGTGGACGACGTCCGGGAGCGACCTCGCGCCTCGCGTATCGCGGGGCCGCGCTGTTCCCTTCGCGTAGATGCGAGCGTCTGCACTAGCGGCGGCCCCACGCCCCTCGCGACGACGAGCAAGCATCCGCCGATACCCGATCGGTGCCCCGCGCCGCTCCTGCATCCGTCGAGCGGCAGCAGCGACCCCTCCTCCGACCGTTCAGGAGAAGACGGAACCCGCGAACCAGGTGCTCGCCGCGACCCATTCGTTGCCGTAGCCGCCCCAGCCCTGGTTGACGTAGAACCAGCGGTCGTAGACGACCTCGTCCCAGCACCAGATGAAGCACTTCCGCACGACTCGTTGTTGCCAGGCGTAGCCATACGCCATCGGGTAATGGCTGAGCCAGCCTGTGCCGATGATCGCCGGCGTTGCGCGGTAGATGATCTGGTTCGCCGCCCAGTCACGCAGCCAGTCCTCGTGAGCGCCGAAGCTGTTCCAGTGGGTTTCGATCCACGCGCCGCTCCTGCCCGACAGGTAGCGCCAGGCCTCGCCCATCGACCACGGAAAGGTGGCTCCGCTTCCGAACGAGCAGAACGTGCCGACGTGTCCGTTGAGCTCGCGAATGACGTTGTTGACGCCCTCGTCCTGGGAGATGGGAGCCATGACGTCGCCGCCGTAGCCGCCGTTCTGGCGGTACAGGCCCCACCGCGGCGCCCAGTACGCGTTGCCCAGAGCGGCTTGGCGGTCAGCCCAGCAGAACAACATCGCCCATGCGACAGGCCCGCAGCCGACGGCGCAGGAGCCATGCGTGAACTGGTTGTACTGCGGTTGCTGCGCGTGGCCGCCGGCGCTCCAGTAGTAGTTCCAGGTCATTCGGGATCACCCTGTAGACGACGCTCGGATCGGACGTTGGAGGGCGTGTCGCGCGAGGTGATGAAGTAGCGGAGCGTTTCTTCCTCTCCGTTTCCGTATCTGATCCGCAGCTCGAAGTCGGTTTCGCGCTCGCGCGGGGAGCGCCGAGCATGCACCCGGAGTCGCGGCTTTCGCCCTCGCGTCTCGTCGAGCTCGAGATCCACGAGGCCTGCGCCCTCGCCCGTCACCTCGACCGCCGCTTCCTGATGGAGAAGCGCGACGGCGAGCTGTTCTCCGGCGATGACCCCTTCCCCGAACTCCGCCACGAGCTTGTCCACCTTCCACGGCTTCGCCGCACGACGCCTGAGCACGTCGAGGAACGGACCGAACGCGTCCGCGTATCGCTCTTTCAAAGTCGACCAGCGCTCCGGGTCGCTTGCTCGCAACTCGGGGGGCTTCGGGCCGGAACGGCTGGCCGTGTGCTTGATCGCACGCCCACCTTCGTCTCCGACGTCCCGGGTCGGCTTCGCTGTCAGCGAGCTGATCGCACCGGCCTGGCGGCCCAGGTCGTGACCAAGCCCCTCAACCGGTACCGGTGTCTGGCCGGAGCGACCGACCGGGTTGCCTGCCTCGCTCTCCGCGACGTATGCGAGCGCATCGAGCTTGTAGATGCGAGCGATCGATTCGCCGCCGTCCTCTGCCTCGACCTCGAGCTGACGGCTCACCGGTGGCCGCTGGAGGCTCCAGTGCGGCACCGGGAAGTCGTGCTCGCCGGTTGCGACCATGATGAATCCGCGCCCTTCGAGACCGCGGTCCTCGACGACGGACCGATCGGCGGCCGACGCCTTCGCATTTTCGAGCAGCTCCCCTCGCGCGGCGGCCGCGCTCGTCGCCAGCATGCCGGACGCCGGCGCCCCTGCGAGCGCGACCTCGAACTCCCAGTACGCGACCCCCTCGACGTCCGGCCGGTAGATCGGACACACGTCGCCGACGATCTCTGCAGTCTCGGTCCCCGCAGGTGCCATCTCCGTCTCGCGAACCGACTCGAGATGCTCGAGCGCCTTGCGGCGAAACTCGATCGGAACCTCCGTCTGCGGCACCTTCATCGGCATTCCCTTCCTCTGCCTAAGCGCTCACCACGGCGTCACACACACGAAACACAGTGGTCGCTGAGCACGACCATAATCGTGTCTGGCCTGAATGGTCAAGCTAGGTCCACCGTACCGAGCCAACGTTTCACGTGGGCGTGACGACGAGTGCGACCGGACCGTCCGCCTAGCCCATCGCGAGGCCGAGCCCGGCGCCCCAGGCGACGACGGCGGACTGCACCTTCCGTCGTGTGCGCCGCAGCGGCGGCCCACGCTCAACCAGCTCGAGCTCTCGCCCGCCATCCACCCGTCTCGCCCGACACGACACCGCTGCCGTTAGGGCAGCCGCGCTTCGGGCTTTGTCGTGTCTTCAGGACCGGCGGAGAGGACCGGATCTCCAGATCGCGCGGACCGAGCCCTCGGCTGGATCCAATCCAGTTCCCGGCGGTCCATTGAACCGCCGGAGGCTCGCCGCGAGGCTGGGCGCATGCCTCAGCCCGTCCGCGTCCTGATGGTCGCGTTGCCGCCGGTGCTCACGGAGATCGTCAGCGGGCTCTCGCGCACGAGCGCGGACCTCCAGGTGGTCGGGCACGTGGCGGCGGACGGCGACCTGACCGACGCGGTGATGCGCACCGACGCCCAGCTGCTGCTGTGCGCCGACGAGCCCGATCGGGCGGTCGAGCGGTGGGCGGAGCTGCTCGCGCTGCGGCCGCCGGTCGCGGTGGTCAATCTGCTCGACTCCGGCCGCCGGGCGGAGCTCTTCGGCCTTCGTGAGGAGCGCGGCGAGCTGGCCGACGTGTCCGCCGCCGGCCTGCTCGAGTCGATCCGGCGGCGCGCGCTGGCGCGCGCGGAGTGACCGGGCGGTGGCGAGGCACCAGGGCATCGCGGCGACCAGCCAGGCGGTGCTGGGGCTGCTCGAGGGCGCCGCCGGCGGGACCGAGGCAGAGGGCGGCACGTTCGCGCACTACCGCGGCAACGACTTGAGCTCGCCCATGGACAAGGGCCTCTCGCTCTACCTGCATCGCATCGCCATCAACGCGTCGCGCCGCGGCGCCGTCAGGCTCCCGCTCGACCTGCACTACCTCCTGACCGCCTGGGCCCGCGACGCGGTGCTCCAGCAGCGCATGCTCGGCTGGGCCGCGAGCACGCTCGCGCACCATCCGACACTGCCGGCCACGCTGCTCAACCACTACGGCCCGGAGCCGGACGTCTTCAAGCCGCACGAGACCGTCGAGCTGCTCGTGGCCTCGGTCTCCGAGCAGGATGCGGCGGAGATCTGGGAGGTCGCCAAGGCACACCGCCAGCCGTCGCTGCACTACATCGCGCGGATCGTCGAGATCGAGCCGCACGAGCGGTCGGCTGAGGGAGCGCCGGTGCAGGTCGTCGAGGTCGACTACGCGGGGGCGACGGGATGAGGGTCCTCGAGCGCGTGCCGAGCGTCGCGCCCTTGGGACTGCGGTTCGCCGACCCGCTCGACGACCGCAGCGTGAGCGTGGGACTGCGGATCGGGGTCGCCGCCGGCGGTCGCGCGATCGCGACGCCGAGCGGCACGTGGACGGTCAGGGGCGTGCGCGGGCTCGCGCCCGTGGAGGTGGGGGTGGGCCTTACCGGCGCCGACGGGGAGCTGGATCCCGCCTTCTGGACCGACCCGCCCGCCGAGGCGACGATCGAGCTGACCGTCGAGGACGCGCTCGGCCGCTTCCTCCCGTTCACCCTCCGCCGCGACGCGCCGGTCCGCATCACCCGGGCCGCGCCCGCCGCGGTCGTCGGCCTGTTCTGTGCGCCCGCGCGCCGCCTGCCCGCCGGGTTCGCCGCCGTGCGCGCCCAGCTGTTCGATGCCGGCGCGGAGCGGCCGGCGGCCGGCGCGATCCTCGAGGCCGGCGTCGCCGGTGAGCCCGCCGCGCGCGGGATGGCCGACGAAGAGGGCCGCGTCGTGGTGCCGCTGCCGTGGCCGGAGCTGACGACCGGCCAGGCCGGCTCGCCCCCTGTCCCGGCGGCGCTCGCCAGCCAGGCGTGGACCTTGGAGCTGGCCGCCCGCTACGCGCCAGGCTCGTGGCCGCGCGACCTCGACGCGGCGCTCGCGCAGCCGGCCGCGACGCTGGACCTGCCGCCGGTTCCCGGACGCACGCTCGCCTACGGGCGCGAGCTGATCCTGCGCACCCCCGGAACGGCCCGCCTGCACCTCACGCCGAGCTGAAGGAGTCCCCATGCCGGAATACCTGTCCCCGGGCGTCTACGTCGAAGAGGTCTCCTATCGCGCCAAGGCGATCGAGGGCGTCTCGACCACGACGACGGCCTTCGTCGGCCCGACCCGCTACGGCCCGGTGTTCGGCGAGGCCCAGCTCATCACGAGCCTCGTCGAGTTCGAGCGGATGTTCGGCGACCGCCGGCCGCTGCGCTTCGAGACCGACGACGGCGTGCTGGAGCTGGACAACTACATGTGGCACGCCACGCGCGCGTTCTTCGAGAACGGCGGCAAGCGGCTCTACATCCAGCGCGCGTATGCGCCTGGCGAGGACGATGACGACGGCCGCGCGACCGGTGACCTCGGCACGCTCGACGTCGAGGCGCGGCACCCGGGGGCGGCCGGCGACGGCGTGCTCGCGCTGACGCTGACGCTCGGCCAGAACGCGCTCTCGCCGATCACGACCCCGGCCCAGCCGGTCGGCCTCACCGACTGGGAGCTGGTCTGGGTCGGCGGGGCCGCCACGCCGGCGGGAAGTCCGCCCGAGCCCGGCAGCCCGCCCGAGCCGGCCGGCGACTTCTACATCGTCACGACGGTCGCGGCCGCCGGCGGCACGACCGAGTACCGCTTCCAGGGCCTCGACGCCGGCAGCCCGGCGGAGGACATGACGCTGGAGGAGGTGCTGAACGCCGCGCCGAACTCCGACGACCACGAGGTCCGCGTCGTCCGCGTCACGGCCGACTGGCGGCCGGCGTCCGGGCTCGAGCAGACCTGGACGGACCTGGCGCTCGACCCCCGGCACCGCAGCGCGGGTCGCGAGGACTCGCTGCTCTCGGTCTTCGACGCGACGCCGGCGTCGGCCGAGGCGGCCGCCAGCGTGCCGCTCGTCATCACCGGCCTGACCGCCGGCGGCAACGCACTGAACCTGATCGATGCGCTGCGGCAGGCGAACCCGCGGATCGAGCGGACCCTGCTCGCCTCTCGCAGCCCTGAGCTGGCGGCGCCTCCGGCCACCGCCGAGATCGCGGTCGCCGGCGGGAGCGACGGCGCCCGCCCCACCGCCGACGCCTACGCCGGCCGCGAGGAGGGCGTGCTGCGCAGCGGCCTGCTCGCGTTCGAGGACGTCGAGGACATCTCGATCGTCGCCGCGCCCGGCGCGACGTTCGGCTACGAGAACGGCAACCGCGACCAGGCCGCGACGACGCTGCTCCAGCTGATCAGCCACGCCGAGCGGATGCGCTACCGCATCGCGGTCCTGGACTCCGGCGACGGCCAGACGCTCGCCCAGGTGCGGGCGATGCGCGCGACGCTGGACTCCAAGTACGCCGCGCTCTACTACCCGTGGGTGCGGGTGCTGGACCCCGTCAGCCAGCGCGAGATCGCGCTGCCGCCGAGCGGCTTCGTGGCCGGCATCTACGCCCGCAACGACGTCCAGCGCGCGGTCTACAAGGCGCCGGCCAACGAGGTCGTCACGCTGGCGCTCGGCTTCGAGCAGACTGCTCAACAAGGCCCAGCAGGACGTGCTCAACCCCGAGGGCATCAACTGCTTCCGCTTCTTCGAGGGCCGCGGCATGCGGCTGTGGGGCGCGCGCACGATCTCGTCCGACCCGGAGTGGAAGTACGTGAACCTCCGGCGCTACTTCGCCTACCTCGAGCGCTCGATCGACCGCGGGACGCAGTGGGCGGTGTTCGAGCCCAACGGCGAGGCGCCTGTGGGCCAACGTGCGGCGCACGATCGAGGACTTCCTCTTCAACGAGTGGGTCAACGGCGCGCTGCTCGGCGACAAGCCCGAGAAGGCGTACTTCGTCAAGTGCGACCGCTCGACGATGACGCAGAACGACCTCGACAACGGTCGGCTCGTCTGCCTGGTCGGCGTCGCGGCGCTGCGCCCCGCCGAGTTCGTGATCTTCCGCATCGGCCAGTGGACGGCCGACCGGCGCTCGTGACCCACCTGCTGACAGGAGACCGCCATGGCTGTTCTGCGCGAACGACCCTACGTCCAGTTCAACTTCCTCGTCGACCTCGGCACGGGCACCACCGACGGGCCGGAGGCGGGCTTCCAGGAGTGCTCGAACATCGGCATGGAGGTCACCGTCGCCGAGTACCGCAACGGCAACGCCAAGGAGAACACCGTCATGAAGATCACGGGGATGAACAAGGCGACCGACGTGACGCTCAAGCGCGGCGTCATCGGCTCGCTGAACCTCTACCAGTGGCTCGACCAGATCCGCAACGGCGACCAGAGCGCCATGCGCACGGTGACTGATCCACCTCCAGAACGAGGACCACACCGCGGTGGTGCAGACGTGGAAGCTGCTGCGCGCCCGGATCATCAAGCACGTCAGCGGCCCGATGAACGCCAAGGGCACCGACGTCGCGATGGAGGAGCTGACGCTCGCCTACGAGCGGCTCGAGATGGAGTAGCGCGTTGCCGGCCACCGCCCTCCGCCGCCCGGGGATCGTCTTCGAGCACGCCGCACCGCCGCTCGACGACGTCCTGCCGCGCATGGACATCGCCGGGTTCGTCGGCTTCGCCGAGCGCGGGCCGCTCGACGTGCCGGTCGCGGTGGAGGACGAGGCCCAGTTCGCCGCGATCTTCGGGGGCGAGCCGCTGCTGGCGTGGGACGCCGCGCGGGGCGAGTCGGTGTACGGGCACCTGGCGGGCGCCGTGCGGGCGTTCTTCGCGGCGGGCGGCCGCCGCTGCTGGGTCGTGCGCGTCGCCGGAGCGCCGGAGACGGCGCGCTTCGCCGTCCCGGGCCTGGCGCGGGTGCGGCCGCAGGCCAACCGGCCCCAGCGCCTCCAGCCCGCCGTTCTCGCCGCCGCGTCGCCCGGCGCCTGGGCGGACGGGCTCTCGGTCGGCGTCTCGCTGCTGGTCGCCGGCCTGCCGGTGACCGCGATCCGCAAGGCCGTCGGCGGCCTGGAGCTCGACGTCGCCGAGGGCGCCGGCGAGGCCCTGGTCGCCGGCGACGTCCTGCGGGTCACGTTCACCGACGCGCGGCGCATCCTCCACGCCGTCGTGCTCGTGCCCGGCGCCCACGTGCGCGTGCGCGTCGGCGCATGGCTCGCGCCCGTCGAGCCCGACCCCGGCACGCTGGGCGAGGCCCGCTGGTCCGGCGAGGACGGGCGCCTCCTGCGCGCCCCAGCCCGCGTCGACGGCTCGCGTGTGAGGCTCGGCACCGCGGTGATCGACGCGCCGGAGCCGGGCACGTTGCTGCGCGTGCGGCTGCCGGGCCGGCGCATCGCCTGGATGGCCGTGCGCGAGGCACACGACGACGGCGACGGCGTGATGCTCGAGGTCGGACCGGCATGGCGGCTGGCCGGCGGGCAGGCGCTCCCCGAGTTCGACCCGCGGCGTGACCCGGTCGAGCGGCTCGAGCTGGAGCTCGCCACCCGTGAAGCGGGGCGCGAGGTGCGCCGCGCGACCGGCCTCGGGCTCGCCGTCGAGCACCCCCGCTACGCCGGGGCGCTGCCCGACGATGCGGCACGCTTCCGCCCGCCCGCCGGCGGCGAGCCGCCGACGCGGCCCTCGGAGATCGCGGTGCCGCTCGCCGCGGACGAGCCGCCCCGCTCCGACGAGCTGCTCGTCCCGTTCGCCGTCGAGGCGGTCCCGGCGCTGTGGCAGCGGCGCATGCGGGGGCCGGAGGCGGCGGCGCCGGCGCTCGAGCGCGACGGGCTCGCCGACCTGGGCGCCGTCGCCTTCGCCGACCCGCGCCTGGCCATGGTGGGCGTCCACGCGCTGCGCGACCACGCCGCCGCACTCCAGCTTGCGGGAGCCGCGCCGCTGCGCGGCGTGCACGCGCTGCTCGAGATCGACGAGGTCACGGTGATCGCGGCGCCCGACGCGGTGCAGCCCGGCTGGACGCCGGCGACGCCGCCGGGGCTGCCGCCGTCCCGGGTCACGCCCGGGCCGGGGGACGGCGCGAGGACGGACTTCCGCCGTTGCGATGCCGCCGTGCTGCGCGCGCCCGCGCTGGTCCGGCGGGCGTCCGCGCCCGAGACGGTCGCGCTCGCATGGGAGCTCGAGGACGCGCCCCCGGGCGTCGCCTTCCGCGTCGAGCGGGCCGCCCGCGCCGACTGGAGCGACGCGGCGACGGTGTACGCCGGGGCCGAGCAGGAGCTCGCGCTGCACGGACTGCCCCCGGGGGCGCACCGCTTCCGCGTGCGCGCCGAGGCCGGGAGCGCCGCCGGGCCCTGGTCGTCTCCGGTGGACGTGCTCGCCGCGGCTCCGCCCGCCTCCCTGGCGGGCGCCGGGCCGGCGGTGTACCCGCGGGTCCATCGCGTGCTCGCCACGATCGCGGCGGCGCGCGGGGACGTGCTCGCCCTGCTGGCGCTGCCGCGCGACCTGGACATCGCCGACGCAGAGCGCTATCTCGGGGAGCTGGCCGGGGCGATCGAGGAGCACACGCGCTCGCACGTCGCCGCGTACCACCCGTGGCCCGTGACGGCAGGCGCGGGCGCGACCCGCGCGCTCCCGCCCGACGGCGCCGCCGCCGGGCTGATCGCCGCGCGGGCGCTGCGGGCCGGGTCGTGGACGGCTCCCGCCAACGAGCCGGTTCCCGCGGCCCTGACACTGAGCCCGCTGCTGCTCGCCGACCACGAGGACCGCCTCCGCCGCGCGGGCGTCAACGTGCTCGCCCCCACGCCGCGGGGCGTCGCCTGGCTCTCGGCGGACACGCTCAGCCTCGATCCCGACCTGCGGCCGATCACCGTCCGGCGCCTGCTCTCGCTGCTGCGCCGCGTCGCCCTGCGCTACGGCCCGGGCGCCACCTTCGAGCCGCTGGGCGCCGAGGTCCGGCGCGCCGTCCGGCGGGACTTCGACGGCCTGCTCGCGCTGCTGCATCAGGCCGGCGCGCTGGCGGGGGCGAGCGCGGCGGAGGCCTACCGCGTCGACGTCCTGCCGCCGGACGCGCCCGGCGTCGGCGAGGGGCAGCTCGTGGTGGAGCTGAGGGTGGCGCCGTCGCGCCCGCTCGTGTTCCTGACCGTCCGCCTGGTGGTCGGCTGATGGCCCAGCCGTTCAACGCCTTCAACTTCTCCGTCGAGCTCTCGCTGCCCGGCGCCGGCCGGCCGCTGTGCACCGCCGCGTTCTCGGAGTGCGACGGGCTGGAGATGAGCTTCGACCACAAGAGCGTGCGCGAGGGCGGCAACAACGGCGCCCAGCTCCGCCTCACGGGCCCGGTCACCTACGGCCAGGTGACGCTCAAGCGCGGCATGACGTCGTCCTTCGACCTGTGGGACTGGTGCACCTCCGTGGTCGGGAACCCCGGGCTGCGCGCCGACGGGCAGGTCATCGTCCTCGCCGCCGACGGCCAGACGGAGCGCGTGCGCTTCCTGATGCGGCGCTGCCTGCCGGTGAAGGTCAAGGCGCCGCCGCTCAACGCCAAGGACGGCGTGGTGGCGATCGAGGAGCTCCAGCTCGCGTACGACCGGCTCACGCTCGAGCGACCGCAGGGAGGCCAGGGTGCCTGAGCCGCCCCGCCTCGAGAAGGCCGAGCTGCGCGAGCTCGACGCGGAGTTCGAGCACGAGATCAACCGCGACCGCTGGATGAAGGTCCAGATCAACCCGGAGACGATGAAGGTCTCGTTCGCCAACCAGCTCCAGCAGGCGAGCAACGCCGGCGACCAGAGCGGGCCGGCGGCGCGCCAGTTCGTCGGCGCCGGCACGACGAAGCTCGCGCTCCAGCTGTGGTTCGACGTCTCGGGGCCGGTCGAGGCCGGCCGGCAGCTGCCCGACGACGTGCGCCGGCTGACGCAGAAGGTGGCCTACTACATCACGCCGAAGCCCGGCGCCAACCGCAACCAGATGATCCCGCCGGCCGTCCGCTTCGTGTGGGGGACGTTCCAGTTCGACGGGCTGATGGACTCGCTGGAGGAGTCGCTCGAGTTCTTCTCGCCGGACGGCCGGCCGCTGCGGGCGTCGCTGTCGCTCGCGCTGTCCCAGCAGCGCATCACCGAGTTCACGTTCCGCCCGCCCTCAGGCGCGCCGGGCGCGAGCACGCCCTCGGGCGCCCCGGCGGCGGGGACCCAGCCGCTGACGCCGGCGCCGGCCGGCGCGACCGTCCAGGGGCTCGCCGCGCAGCAGGGCCGGGCGGACGACTGGCAGGCGATCGCCGCGGCCAACGGGGTGGAGAACCCGCGCCGGCTCGAGCCCGGCACGCTGCTCGACCTCGGAGCGGGGAGGCGCTGACGTGGCGGTCGTCATCCAGGAGCTCGACGTGGCTCCCGAGCAGCGCACGACCCAGGCGCCGCCGCCGTCGCCCGAGCCGGCTCCCGTGCCCGACCTCGACCTCGACCGCGAGCTGCGCGAGCGCGCGGCCCGCGCGGAGCGCCTGCGGGCGGACTGAGCATGCCCACGCTCGTCGCCGCCCGCCCGACCATCGTCGTCGACGGCAGCGAGTCCGCGGCGCTCGCGGCCGGGCTGCTGTCGTTGCACGTCCGCGAGCACGTCGAGGGCCTCGCGGCGTGCGAGCTGCTGGTCGGCAACTGGGCCGAGGGCGACTTCCAGCACTTCGACCGCAGGCTGCTGGACTTCGGCAAGCCGCTCGAGATCCGCCAGGGCACGACCGCCGTCTTCAAGGGCAAGATCACAGCGCTCGAGGGCCGCTACCCGCACGGCTCGCCGCCCGCGCTGTCGGTGCTGGCCGAGGACCGCCTCCAGGACCTCCGGATGACCCGCCGCACGCGCACGTGGGAGGACATGACGGACGCCGCGGTGGCGAGCGAGATCGGCTCCGACCACGGGCTCCAGGTCCACTGGAGCCTCAGCGGCCCCACGCACAAGGTCGTCGCCCAGGTCAACCGCTCCGACCTCGCGTTCCTGCGCGACCGCGCGCGGCTCGCGGGCGGGGAGCTGACGCTCGACGGCACCTCGCTGACCGTGCGCGCGCGCACCGCGGGGCAGGCCGTCGCGCTGACCTACGGGCGCCAGCTGCGCGAGTTCACCGCGCTCGCCGACCTCAGCCAGCAGCGCACGGAGGTGAGCGTGAGCGGCTGGGACGTAGGCGGCAAGCAGGCGATCCGGGAATCGGCCGGCGCGTCGGTGGTCTCCGGGGAGGCCGCGGGCGGCGACACCGGGCCCGCGCTGCTGAGCCGGCACTTCGGCGACCGCAAGGAGGTGGCCGGCGCCGCCGTGCCGCTCAGCGGCGACGAGGCCCGGGCACGCGCCGAAGCGCTGATGCGGCGGCGCGCGCGGCGCTTCGTGTGCGGGCACGGCGTCGCCGAGCCCGACCCCGCGCTGCGCGCGGGCGCCACCGTGCGCCTCTCCGGCCTCGGGCCGCTGTTCGACGGCGAGCACGCCGTCGTCGAGGCGACCTACGCCTTCGGGCCGCTGGGCGCGCGCACGGAGATCCTCACCGAGCGGGCGGCGATCGGACGATGATCACCGTGCCGCCAGAGCCCGGCCCGAGCCCGCTCGAGCACGCGCTCGCCGACGTCGCACCGCGCGACGGGCGCTGGTACGGCGTCTACCCGGCGCTGGTCACCGACATCGTCGACCCCGACTCCACCGGCCGGGTCCGCGTCGCGCTGCCGTGGATGCCGGACGCCGACGGCGATCGCTACGAGGCCTGGGCGCGGATCGCGACGCTGATGGCCGGCGCGAACCGCGGGACCTGGTTCATCCCCGACGTCGACGACGAGGTGCTGGTCGCCTTCGAAGCCGGGGACGCGCGCCGTCCGTACGTCGTCGGCGCGGTCTGGAACGGCACGGACAGCCCGCCGGAGACGATGGACGGCGGCGGCGAGAACGCGTTGAAGGTCATCCGGTCGCGCAACGGCGTCAAGGTCGTCCTCGACGACACCGACGGCACCGAGCGGCTGCACCTCGAGACGCCGGGCGGCCAGAAGGTCACGCTGCTCGACGGGCCCGGCAAGATCGAGATCGTCGACGCCAACGGCAACAGCGTCAAGCTGGAGCCGTCGGGGATCACGGTCACCGCCTCCGCGAAGGTGACGGTGTCGGCGAGCACGGTCGAGGTGTCGGCGGGCGCGGTGAACGTCAACGCCGCGATGTCGAAGTTCTCGGGCGTCGTGAAGGCCGACACGGTCATCACGAACGCGGTCGTGAGCACCTCCTACACGCCGGGCGCGGGGAACATCTGGTGAGCGACCACGGCCACGTCCGGTGGGTGACGGCGGCGCCGGTGTGGCCGGAGGCCGCGCGCGACCCCGCGGCGATGCGGCGCCCGGCGCTGCTCACCTCCGGCTCGGACGAGTTCATGGAGGATCTCGCCGGCGTGCTCGCGGCCAAGCGCCCCGACCTCGCGCCGCTGCGCGCGCGGCCCGAGTCCCACCGCGCCCGCCCCGCCGGCGCGGACCGGGGGTGGAAGCCGCCCGCCGGTGCTCTCAAGCTCTACCAGCCGATCCACGGGCGCTTCAACCTCGTCACGGCGTGCCTGGTCTGCGGCCGCCCGGGTCTGCCCGACCATCCGCCGGACCCCGGCGCCGAGGAGCAGGCGGCGTTCGTCCTGCGGCGGCTCGACGCCCGCGGGCGCGAGGAGGCCTGGGCCGCGGACGCGGCGGCGCCGCAAGGCCGCGGCTGGCGCCCGCTCGGCGAGGACGGCGCCCGGCTCGCGGAGGGCGAGGAGCTGCTTCCCCTGTTCCCGGTCATCTACGGCCCCGCCGGACGCCGGCGCCGGCTGCTGACCGGGCTGATCCCGACCGCCAGCCTCGAGAGCTTCAAGGCGGCCGGCACGCTGGCGCCGGGCCACGATCCGGGCCAGGACCCGCGCGTGGTCGAGTTCGACCTGCGGGTCGTCCGCGCGGTGACGGCGCTGCGCGAGCCTCCCGCCTCGGCGGCGCCGGCGGCCGCGCGCGCCGAGCCGTCGCGCTTCATCCTGCTCGACCTCGCGGACCTCCTCGCGCTCAACCTGCCCAAGACCCAGTGGGACGCGATCCTGCGCGGCGACCGCGGCGGCGCGGGGAAGGCGGTCGCGCTCTACGAGAAGCTCGCCGAGGCCAAGGCGCCGCGCGCGCAGGCCACGACGGAGCCCGACACGACCTGGCTCGACGCACTGCGCACGGCCTGGGCGCAACGCGGGGCGATCACGGGTGAGAGCACGGTCCCGCCGACGCTGGACGTCGACCTCGGGCTGCCCAAGAAGAACGCTCCCGACCTCGACGCGCTCAGGAAAGCGTTCGTCGCCGCGCTGCCCGCGCTGGGAGCGGGGGCGACGCCGCCGAGCGTCGAGACCGAGTCGCCGGCCGAGACGTCGGTACCCAAGCTGGAAGGCGGCGGGACGGCGCGCTACGTCGTGCGCTGCGTGTATCAGCGGCCGCGATGCGGGCCGCTGCGTCCCGACCTCGTCTCGGATCCCACCGTGCCATTCCGCATCGCATCGTTCTTCGACCCGGACGCGCCGGGCCGCCCGATCCGCATCTCGCTGCCCGTCGACACGTCGGTCAAGGACCTGCGCAAGTTCCGCCGCAACGTCGCCTTCGTCATCTCCGAGCAGCTGCGGGGCCAGATGAGCAAGGTGACCGACCTCGAGAAGACGATGAAGGGCGACCTCGCCGGCGGCCAGGAGTTCAACCTCGGCGTGATCTGCTCGCTGTCGATCCCGATCATCACGATCTGCGCGCTGATCGTCCTGATGATCTTCCTGATGCTGCTGAACCTCGTGTTCTGGTGGATGCCGTTCTTCCGCATCTGCTTCCCGGTCGGGAGGCCCTCGTGAGCCGGCACGGACGCGGGCTCGCGTTCCCGCCGCGCGTCGGCCCGGACGGGCGGCTCGCGTGCTCGGAGGGAGCGGAGAACGTGCGCGAGTCGATCCGCGTGATCCTCGGCACGGGCCCGGGCGAGCGGCTGCGGCGGGAGCGTTTCGGGGCCGGCCTCGACCGGCTGCTGTTCGAGCCGAACGTGACCGCCACGCATCGCCGCATCGCCGAGCGCATCCGGCGCGCGCTCGTCGCGTGGGAGCCGCGGATCGCGGTGCAGGAGGTCGATGTCGCAGCCGACCCGCACGACGGCGAGGCCGCGCAGGTCGTGATCAGCTACGCGCTGCTCGCGACCGACGACCGCGAGCGCCTCACCCTGTCCCTGCGGCTGGGGGCCTGACGCCGTGCCGATCGAGATCCCGCACGTCGACGACCGGCGCTTCGAGGACCTCGTGCGGGAGGCGGTCGCGCGCATCCCGGTCACTACGCCGGAGTGGACGAACTTCACGGAGTCCGATCCGGGCATCACGCTGATCGAGCTCTTCGCCTTCCTGACGGAGAGCGTGATCTACCGGGCCGACCAGATCCCCGAGCGCAACCGCCGCCGGTTCCTCCAGATGCTCGGGCTGGGCCTCCAGCCGGGCACTTCGGCCGAGGGGATCGTCGCGGTCGCGAACGAGCGCGGGCCGCTCGCGCCCGTCACGCTGGCCGCCGGGCTCGAGCTGCGCGCCGGCCGCGTGCCGTTCCGGGCGCGCACCGGGCTCGAGGTGTTGCCGGTCGAGGCCCGCACATTCATCAAGCGGCCGCTGGCCGGCCCGGCGCCCGAGCTCGAGGACTACTACCGCCACCTCTACGCGTCGCTGACGGAAGGCCAGGACGCGGGCAAGCTGCGGCTCTACGAGACCGTCCCGCTCGAGGAGGCCCCCGAGGACGGCGTCGACCTCGCACAGGAGACCATCGACGGCTCCCTGTGGATCGCGCTGCTCACCCGCGCCGCCGACCGCGGCGCCGACGCGGTGGGGCGGGCGCGCGAGGCGCTCGGCGGCCGCACGCTGTCGCTCGGCATCGTGCCCGCGCTCGAGCGCGCCGACGGGCGGCTCACGCCGACGGGGCCGGCGGCGACGGCGGGGGCGGGAGCGGCGTTGCGCTTCCTCGTCCCGCAGGCCGGGACGGGCCGGCTGCCCGTCACCGCCGCCGCCCGCGTCGCCCAGTACGCGACGCTGGACGCGCGCGCGACGGTCGACGTCGCCCACGCTCCCGGCGTCGTGCAGCTCGCCCTGCCGAGCGCCGACCGGCTGATCCTGTGGGAGGACCTCGACCCGCTCGAGTCGGGCAGCGCGGACTTCCCACCCTCGCTCGAGGACTCCCCGCTCGAACGGCGGCTCGTCACGTGGCTGCGCGTGCACGCCGCCGGCGCGGCGCGCATCCGCTGGGCCGGCGTCAACGCGGTCATGGTCGACCAGCGCGCCCAGGTGATCGGCGAGGCGCTCCCGTCCGGCACCGCGGAGCCCGGGCAGGAGGCGCGCCTGAGCCGGACGCCGGTGCTGCCCGGCAGCGTGCGCCTGTCGGTCGACGGACGGCGATGGGAGGCGATCGACGACCTCGACGCGGCGCCGCCGGAGCCGGAGCCCGGCGGCGCGGTGTTCACCCTCGATCCCGAGGCCGGCCGGGTGCGCTTCGGTGACGGCGCGCGCGGCTGGCGGCCGCCGCGCGGGGCCGCGATCAGCGCCGACTACGCGGCGGGCGCGGGCACCGCCGGCAACGTCGCCGCGGGCGCGATCTCCGCCGTCGCCCTGCCGCCCGGCTTCAAGGTCCGCAACCCGGTGCGTACCTGGGGCGGCTCCGACCCCGAGCGCGTCGAGGACGGCGAGCGCCAGATCTCCGGCTTCCTGCGCCATCGCGACCGGATGGTCACCGCGGAGGACTGCGAGGCGATCGTCCGCCGGGCGCCCGGCGCCGACCTCGGCCGCGTCGAGGTCCTCTCGGCCTTCTCGCCGGACCTCGCCGGAACGCGTCCGGGCGACTCGCCCGGGGCGCTGACCGTAATGGTCGTGCCGCGCGGCGACCCGCGGAGCCCGCTCGCTCCCCGGCCCGACCGTCCGCTGGTCGACGCCGTGTGCAAGCACGTCGAGCCGCGGCGTCTGGTCACCACGGAGGTGTTCGTCCGCGGCCCCGTGTACCGCCCGATCTGGCTCTCGGTCGGCATCGAGCCCGTCGCCGGGCTCAGCGTCGCCGAGGTCCAGGCGGACGTCTCGCGCGCCCTGCGGTCGTTCCTGTCGCCGCTTCCCACGCCCGGCGCCGACCATCCCAACGCGGACACGGGCTGGCCGCTGGCCAAGCCGGTACGGCGGCTGGAGCTGGCGACGATCGCCGGGCGCCGCCCGGGCGTGCTGCTGGTGACCGGCGCGCTGCTGGCGGCGGGTGCGGCGGGAGAGGTCGAGGAGGTGCCGCTGCGCGGGCTCGAGCTGCCGGAGATCGCCGGTCTGGCCGTGGTCGCCGGAACGCCGTTGTCGCTCGATGCCGTGCGCGGCGCCGAGATGGGCGGCGCTGCGGGCGGCCCGGGCGGTCCCGGTGCGCCGGGTCCCGGAGGCCCCCTACACGGGCGGATCGTCCCCGTCCCGGTCGTCCCGGAGACGTGCTGATGGATGCCAACGGCACCCGCTTCCACCTGCTGTCCGGCGGCGCGGACTGGGGGCTCTGCGCACAGGAGGACTCGCCGGTGCCGCTCGGCGAGCGCTGGGCCGGCGGCCCGCGGGCGGCGGAGCTGCCGGAACCGGACGTGGCCTTCGAGGCCGGGGAGCTCACGCTCACGCCTTCGCCCTACCGGTTCCCGACGTCGGTGATCTCCACGCCTCCCGCGCCGGAGGACCGCCGGGGCGCGGACCGCGACCGCCACGGCAGCTGGTACTGGGTCGGCGACGATCGAGCCGGGATCCGCGTGCGCTCGGCCGGCACGGACGCCGTCGCTCCGTTCTGGCCCGCGCCGGGCAAGCCGGAGGCGTCCCTGCCGGGGGAGTTCGCGGACGGCGCGCCCGCCGCCGCGCCGCTCCGCCTCGGCGGCCTCGCCGATCACCACGGACCACCTGCTGCTCGCCGGCGTCGTGGAGCCCGAGCCCGAGCTGCTCGTGTTCGACCTCTCGGCCGGTGGGGGGCCGAGCCGCCGCCGGTGGCCGGCCGGCGTCCCGTTCGCCCCCTCCGACATCGCCGCCCGCCCGGACGGCGGCGCGTTCATCCTCGACGCGGAGCACCGCCGCCTGTGGACGCTCGACCGCAGGCTGTCCGTGGTGCCCGCGACCGAGCCCGATGACGAGCCGGCCCCGGGCGGCGGCTTCGAGGCCGAGGGCGGACCTGAGCCGGAGGGGGCCTCCCGGGCGGCGCCCCTGCGGCGCGAGCACGCGACGCCGCTCGCCGGTCATCCGATCGCCGTCGAGACCGCGCCGGACGGCTCGGCGCTGGTGCTCGACCGCAATCCCGGCGGCCCGTCATCGCTGCTGCACCGGGTGCGGGACGGTGCCGTGGCCGGCGGACCCGTCTCGCTCGCGGGCCGCGACGGACGCGTCGCAGTGCGAGGGCACGACCTCGCCGTCGCCGGCGACCGCCTGCTCGTCGCGTCCGACACCGGCGATCAGGCGTACGCGTTCGCGCTCGACCTCGGCGATCCCGCGCTCGTCCGCCTGCGGGCCGACTACCTGCCGATGCGGCTGTTCGGCGGCCGCGCGATCGTCTCGACGCCCGACGGGCCGCACTACGACACGGGCGAGCGCTGGGTGCCGCTCGTGCCGCTGCAGCGCACCAGCTACCCCTCCTCGTCGCGGATCGTCACGTTCCCGCTGGACTCGCGCCTGCCCGGCTGCACGTGGCACCGGCTCGTCCTCGACGCCTGCGTGCCGCCCGGCTGCGCGCTGCGCGCGTGGACGCGAGCGGCCGACGACGCGGCCGAGACGGCGCGCGCCCCGTGGCGGCCCGAGCCCGCGCCCCGCAAGCGCTTCGAGGGTCCCGAGCGCCCGTGGCTGCGAGCGCCGGCCGCCGGCCCGCACCCGAGCTGGGAGCTGCTGGTCCAGCAGGCGGTGGGCCGGTTCCTCCAGGTCCGCCTCGAGCTGGTCGGCGACGGCCGCGCGAGCCCACGCGTCCGGGCGCTCCGCGCGTGGTACCCGCGCTTCTCCTACCTGCGCGAGTACCTGCCGGCGGTCTACCGGGAGGACGCGATCTCGGCGTCGTTCCTCGAGCGCTTCCTGGCCAACCTCGAGGGCATCCACACGCTGCTCGAGGACCGCATCGCCGGCGCGCACGCGCTGCTCGACGTCCGCACGGCGCCGGCCGACGCGCTCGGCTGGCTGGCGGGCTGGGTCGGCGTGGCGCTCGACCCGGCGTGGGACGAGGACCGACGGCGACTGCTCATCCGGCACGCGCTCGAGGTCTTCGCCCGGCGCGGCACAGCCGGCGGCATCGTCGTGGCGCTGCGGCTGGCGTTCGAGCCGCACCTGGAGGAGGACTGCCTCCTCGCGCCCGAGCACGACGGCGGCATCCGGATCGTCGAGCGCTTCCGCACCCGCGACGTCCCGCCGCTCCTCGCAGGCGACCCGACCGAGGCCGGCGTGCCGCGCCAGGCGCTGGCCGCCGCCCGCTGGGCGCCTGATCAGGGGGCCGAAGAGCTCCACCGCCGCTGGAGGCACGCGCTCACGCCGGCGCTGCCGCGCCCGAAGCGCGGCTTCCAGCCGCTCACCCCGCTTTCCGAGGTCCGGCTGGCGATGTTCGACCTCATCAGGCCGGAGACGCGGGCTCGCTTCCCGCTCACCGAGCCCCGCGACCCCCGCGGCGCGGCGCTGTGGCGCACGTTCGCGCAGGTCCAGCTCGGCTTCGTCCCGTCGCCGCCCGGCGGCGAGGAGCATCGGTGGCGGCGGTTCGTCGCCCGCCGCCGCGGGATCGGCGAAGAGGAGGTCGGCGCGCAGCCGCGGGCGCTCCCGCAGGACGGCCCGGACCTTCGCGACTGGTACGACTTCGAGGCGATCGTGCTGCCGCGGCTCGCGAACGCGCACCGCTTCACCGTGCTGCTGCCGGTCCCCGAGAAGGTCGGGTGGCGCTACGACTGGCAGACCGCCATCGCGCTGGCCAAGCGCATCGTGGCGCTCGAGAAGCCGGCCCACACGGCGTTCGACGTGCGGCTCTACCAGGCGGCGTTCCGCGTCGGCGAGGCGCGGCTCGCGCACGAGACGCTGCTCGGCCGCGGGTCGGGCGACCCCGAGCTCGTGCCCGTGGCCGCCGTCGGCTTCGCGCACGTCGGCGAGAGCCGGCTTGACACAGGACAGGAGACGACATGACGAGCTACTCCGGGGTCACGCTGCCGCTCGCTCCACCGGACCCGCGCAGGCACGTGGCGTACATCCAGGGCATGCTGCTCGGCGTCGAGGACTTCCGGGCGGAGTTCGACTACCACGCGGGGCGCGGCCGCTGGCTGGCCCGCGACGCCGCGGGCTACGGCACGTTCGCGGGGCTCGCGGTGGGCATCCGCCGCACCGCCGAGGGCCCCGAGGTGACGGTGGCCCCGGGGGCCGCCGTCACGCCGTCCGGGCAACTCGTGTGCGTCGGCACCACGCAGTGCGCGGCGCTGAACGAGTGGGTCGCCGCCCATCGCGCGGTGATCGAGGGCATGCTCGGCTCGCCGCCCGGCGACCTCCAGGTCCATGTCGTGCTGGCCTATAGCGACTGCCTGGTCGACGAGCGCCCCGTGCCGGGCGACCCGTGCCGCAGCGACGACGACCTGATGGCACCGACCCGCGTGCTCGACGACTTCGTGCTCGAGCTGCGCCTCACGCCGCCACCGCAGGAGGAGGACGACGCGCTCGCCGCCTTCGTCGCCCGCCTGCGCCGGTGCCCGATCCTGGAGACCGGCGCACCGGAGCTGGACGAGTTCCTGGAACGGCTCGCCACGGGCGAAGAGACGGGCTCTCCGCCGCAGCCGCCCGCGATCCCGCGCGTGCGCGCGGGCGAGTATTTCCGTGCGGCGTTCCGTCTCTGGTCGACGGTCCTGCGCCCCGAGAGCCGCCGGCACGTCCCCGGATGCGGATGCGGCTGCGGGGAGGGCTCAGGCGGGCCGCCGGACCCCGAGACCGACGCGCTGCTGCTGGCCACGCTCACGCTGCCGCTCGTGGTCGCGCCGGACGGCCGGCTGCTCGTGGACGACGTCCCCGCGGACCAACAGGACACCGAGCCGCCGCCGGTCGAGATCGACGAGCGGCGGCGACCCGTGCTGCCGAGCCTGCGGCTCCTGGCGGAGTGGCTTCTCACGCAGCCGGTGGGCGACGACGGCGCGGCCGCCTCCGGGCCGGCGGGGCCACCCGGCTCGCCGGGACCGCCGGGGCCGCCCGGCGCGGCCGGGCCCGCGGGCGCCGACGGCGCCCAAGGGGCTCCGGGAACCCAGGGACCGCAGGGACCGCAAGGTCCAGAGGGACCGCCGGGTCCCGGCATCGGGCTCAAGGGGCGCCTGCTGGCGGCGGGCCGCTTCGACCCGCGGGACGGGCTGGACCGGCCGGTGTGGGAGCGGGGCAACGTCGAGGTGACGCGCATCGAGGACGGGCTGCACTACGTGCGCTGGCGCTCGCTGTTCACGGAGCGGGGGCTCCAGGGCGACTGGGTGCTGACCGGGACCGTCGTCAGCGCCCTGCGTGAACAGGGGGCGACGCTGGAGGTCGTCGCCGAGGACGACGACCTCAAGCGCGTGATTGCCGCGCGCGGCTTGGAGCCGGGCACCGGCGTCGCCGTCATCACCCGCATCGCCGGCGAGCCCGTCGATCGCGAGTTCATGTTCCTCGTGCACGGGTTCGACTGACATGGCGACCGTCACCGACTTCGCGCTTCCGCTCGACCAGCCGATCCTCGACGGCGGCCTGCCGGCGGTGAACTTCTTCAACGGGCGGCTGCTCACGGCCGGGGACATGCGCCGCGAGCAGGACGCCGCCCGCGCCGCGCGCCTGCGACTCGGACGCGTGCTGGGCGACGGCGTGGCCGACGGCCTGGAGGTCGGCGAGACCGTCGGGTTGAGCACGGCCGACACGCCGGTCGTCACCGTGCAGCCGGGAACCGCGATCAATCTCGAGGGCGCCGTGCTCGAGCTGCAGCACGCCGTCAACCTGCGGCTGGTGCGGCGCCGGCCCGCGGACGCCTCGGCGGAGGGCGGCGGGTTCGCGGACTGCCTCGCAGCCCAGCCTGGCGTGTACAGCGTCGGCGCCGGCCTCTACCTCCTCACCATCCAGCCCGCGTCGGGCGAGGCCGGCCGCGCGCCGGCCAGCGGCCTCCCCGACGTCGCCAAGCCCGCCTGCACGACCGACCGACGGGTGGAGGGCGTCCGCTTCCGTCTCGTCGCCATCGCGCTCGATCCCGACGAGCTGCTCGACCCGCGGCGGCTCCGCAGCCGCTTCGCGCACCGGTGCTTCGGCACAGACGACCCGGCGCGGCTCGCCGTGTTCACCGATCCGTTCGGCAGCATCGGCGGGGAGTACGGGCTCGTCGCGGCGCTGCGGAGCGAGGCCAACCCGTGCATCGGCGACGCCGACGTGCCGCTCGCCGCGCTGCTGTGGACGGCGGACGGAGGGCTCGAGTTCATCGACCTCTGGGCGGTGCGGAGGCGGCTGTCCGCGAACGACGCGCTCGAGCCGATGCTCGGGGCGCGGCCGCGCGCGGAGGCGGAGGCGCGATTGCTCCAGTTCCAGGCGCAGATCGGCGACCTCATGCTCGAGGGCCGGGCGCTGGACGGCGACACGGCGGACGACCACTTCGTCGCGCTCCCGCCCGCCGGGCTGCTGCCGGCCGCCGTCGAGGGCTCGGCGGCGGGTTTCGACCCCGCCGTGTTCTTCCAGCACCAGGCGCCCGGCGGCTACCAGGTCATGGACGCGCGCGATCTGCGTCCGCTGCTCGAGGAGAGCCTCGCCCACGAGGCGCTGCCGGTCGACGGGCAGGAGGTGGTCGACCTCTTCCTGATCCGGGAGAACCGCTTGGCCGTGCGCGAGGGACGCGCGCGCCAGCTCGCCGTCGTCTTCGCCCGCCGCAACCTGCACTTCCGCGGCACGGCCCGCTACGGCGAGGCCGAGTTCGGGACCAGCCGCCACCGCCGCCCCTGAAAGGAACCACCGTGAGCTCGAACCCATTCATCAGGAACATCGGGAACGTCGCCTTCACCCAGCCGGCCACGTCGTTCACGGAGAGGCAGTTCACGGCCAAGCAGGCGACGGTCGACCCGGGGATGCTCGAGGCGATCATCAGCAACCCGCAGCTCGTCGAGCTCGCCGATCCCAGGCTGTTGCTCGACAGGCTGATCGGGACTCCGCGGCTCCCACCGCTGCCGATACCGAAGCCCGAGCCGTCGGCACCGGTGCTGACCTTCGACGCGATCCCGATCGCCCGCGAGGGCGACGTGATCACCGCCGAGTACCACAACGCGCTGCGCCAGGCGGTCCTCACGCTCGCCGAGGTCGCGGGCGTCGCCGAGCTGACGCGGACCAACCTCCAGCCGGGCTTTCCCGACCTGCGGGGCATCGCCGAGCAGCCGTCGTGGCTCCAGGACCGTGTCCCGGGCGTGGCCGTCAAGCCGGACGGCTCCGCCGCCGAGGGCTGGATGCCGCTGCGGCTACCCGATCTCGGCCGGATCGAGAAGCTCCGCGTCACCGGGCGCAAGACCGGCATCGTGGGCGAGCTGACCGTCAAGCTCGTCCGCCAGGAGCTCCGCGACCCGTCCGTGTCCGTGACGCTCGCGTCGCTGGCGCTGGACAAGGCGGCGGAGGCGTTCCGCGAGGAGATCGAGGTGACGCCCGAGGGCACGCCGTCGCAGCGCGAGGCCTTCAAGCGGATCGACAACTCGACGTACCTGTACTACGCGCGCGCGAAGCTCGCCGGCGCGGCCGGCGGGTCCGACGTGCGGCTGACGGCGATCCAGGTGCTCACCCAGGCCTGATGCTCGCCGTCGCCCGAGCCCGCGTCCGCCGGCCGGCCGAGCCGCTGGCGATCCGCCGTGCGCTCGAGGCCGCGTTGTGCGAGGCGGAGGAGGGCTGCGGGCTGCCGCCGTCCGCGCTGCTGGTCGTGCGCCGGCTCGACGACCCGCTCCCGTCCGCCGAGCCGTCGTCGCGCGCTTGGTCCTCGGCGGTCGCCGCCTCGCTCGCCGATCTGGCGCGCGGCGCGGCGCGGCCGGCCGCCGGGCCGGTGCCGGCGGGGGCGCGGGCGGTGGTGTTCGCCGACCGGGCCGAGTGGCTCGCGTGCCTCGCCGCGGACTGGTGCCGCGGCTGCCTGGCCGAGGGCTGGTGGTGGGCGGGCGCCGGGGACGTCGCTCGCGAGTGGATCCGGCACGCGACGCACGCGCCGGCGGCGCTCGCGGCGTTGGCGGCGGAGCGACTCGACGAGCGGTTCGCGGCGCGGCTCGAGCCGGCCGCCGCGGCTGCGCTCGTGGCCGCGATCCGCACCACCCACGTCGAGGCGCCGTCCGTGCTCGCCGGCTCGCGGACGGCCGGAGACGCGCGGGCTGCCGAGGCCGAGGGGGCCGTGGCGCCGGCGGCCACGCCGGCTGCATCCGGCCGAGCCGTGACACCGGCGGCCACGCGGCGTGCATCCGGCCGGGCGGAGGACCCGCGCCCGCTCGCGGCGGCGGACCAGCCCGCGCGGTCGTCGAGCCTGGACCGCGACACGCGCGAGCCCGGCGCGGCGGCTCCGCCGGCGCCCACACCGCGCGGTCAGCGGGCCGCGGGCATCTCCCCGCCGGCTGTGGCGGGGCCGTGGCAGGAGGAGCACGCGGCGGCGCCGTCCCCTTCCCGCGGCGCGGGGCCGTCCCCGCGGCCGCTCGCGGCTGCCGCGCCGCCGCCCGCCGGGCCGGCGCCTCCAGCCGCTGGGCCCGTGGCGGACCCACGAGACCGCGCCGGTGCGCCGGCGCCGCTGGCGCGGCGCGTCGCGCCGGAGCACCGCGCGCAGGAGGCGCAACGCCCGGCCGGCGCCGCGGCGGCGGCGAGCCACGCGCCCGCCGTTGCGGCGCCCGACGTGCCGGCCGGCCCGCCGCTGCCGTCGCGGGCCGCGCCGGCGGCGCCCACGACCCCCGGCCAGTCCGCGCCGCCGGCGCTGCCCGAGCGCCCGGGGCACGCCCCGTCGAGGCCGCGGCCCGGCGGACCGCGTCGGCAGACGGCACGAGCAACGGTGGCGCCGCCCGCGCGCCCGCCGCGGACGCACGCGCCACCCGCCGCCGTCGAACCCCCGGTCGCGGACGACCGGCCGGGCGCGTCGCTGGCAGACCGCGTCGCCAGCCGCCACGCGGGTGCCTTCTTCACGGTCAATCTGCTGCTCGCGCTCGGCCTCTATCCGGACTTCACCCGACCGAGAGATCCGGCGCTGGCCCTCGACCTCTGGGACGCGGTCGCCCTGGTCTCCGAGACGCTCGCCGGCCCCGGCGTCGTCGACGACCCGGTCTGGGCGCTGCTCGCCGTGCTCGCCCGTCGCGAGCCCGGCGAGCCGCCCGGCTGGGACGGAGTCGCACCGCCGGACGGGTGGGCCGCGCCGGCGAGCCTGCTCGACCCGGCGCTGCCGCCCGTCGACACCGGCGACGGCTGGGAGGAGCGGATGCTCGAGCACCTGCGCCGGACGGTCGGCCGCGCGCTCGAAGCGCCGCCCCGGACGCTGGTGGCGGTGGCGGGCGACGTCTTCCTCACCGAAGTGCACATCGACGTCGTCATCCCGCTGGCGCGCCTGCCGATCGCCATCCGCATCGCCGGCCTCGACCGTGATCCGGGCTGGCTTCCCTCCGCCCGCCGCGAGCTCCGCTTCCACTTCCGATGAGCGCGTTCTCCGCCCTGCCCGTCCGCCCTCCCGAGCACTTCGCGCTGCACTTCTACGGGGCGGTCCTCGCCGTGCGGGCTCGGCTCGGCGACGCCGCGCCCGCGTTCCTCGCCGCCTACGAGCCGGACCTCGCGGCCGGCGGCATCGACGATCCTGCGCGCTGGTGGGAGGCGGTGGCGCGCTGGGAGAGCGGGGCGCGGGGCCATCTCCCGCTGCGCGCGCTCAGGGAGGCGGCGGGCCTCGGCGTGCATGACCTCGAGGGTCTGTTCGTCGCCGGGCTGCCGGAGGAGGACGCGCGCTTCGGGCCGCTGCTCGACGTGCTCCACGACGGTGGCCGCCCGGGCGCGCGCCTGGCGCTCCGGCGATTCCGGGAGCTCGGGCTGCTCATCGCCGCCGACGGCGCGTTGCGCGTGGATCCGGGGCTCTGGGACCTGCTGCGGGGCGACGTCCCGCGCTTCCCGGCCGCGTGGGCAGAGCACCGGGCGACCGCGGAGCTCTCGCGCGATGGGCTCATCGTCGACGCGGGCCCGGCACGCGCGATCGACGCGCTCCCCGCGCTCGTGGCCGCGGGAGCCGTGACGTGCGTCGTCGTGCGCGGCCCGGCCGGCAGCGGGCGGCGGACGCTCGCGGCCGCGCTCGCCCGCGCGTGCGGGCGCGGCGTGGTCGCCGCCACCGAGCCGCTGGCGGGCCAGGATCCCCGCTGGACGTCGCTGGCGGTCATGGCCGCGCTGCTCGACGCCCTCCCGCTCGCGCCGGTCGAGACCGCGCCGGGAGAGCTCCTCGAGGTGCCGCAGCCGCCCGTCGCGGTCGGTCCGCTGCTGCTCACCGCCGGGCGCCGCGGCACCGTCGGCGGCGCCGGCGCGGCCGGCGCGCTCACGCTCGAGCTCGACGTCCCCGACGCGGCGACCCGCCTGGCGCACTGGCTGGCGGGCGCGGAAGGGCGACCGCTCGCCGATGCCGACCGGGTGGCCGGGAGCCAGCGCCTCGGCGCGGGCACGATCCGCTCGCTGGCCCGGCTCGCGGGCATCGAGGCCACGCTCGACGGCCGCGAGGCGATCACGGGCGAGGACGTCGCTCGCGCGCGGAGGCGGCTGGACGCCGGGCGGCTCGACGCGCTCGCCACGCGCGTCGAGGCGTCCGGCACCTGGGACGACCTCGCCGTCGACGCCGAGACCGCGGACGAGCTGCACTGGCTCGAGCAGCGCTGCCGCAGCCGCGAGCGGCTCGCCGGCGGCCCCGGCGTGCGGGTGCTCTTCAGCGGCCCGAGCGGCACGGGCAAGACGCTCGCGGCGCGCCTGCTGGCGGCGGTCCTCGGCATGGATCTGTAGCGCCTGGACCTGGGCGCCGTCGTCGACAAGTACATCGGCGAGACGGAGAAGCGCCTGGCGGCCGTGCTGGACCGGGCCGAGGAGCTCGACGTGCTCCTGCTCATCGACGAGGGCGACGCGCTGCTCGGCCGGCGCACCGACGTGCACTCGGCGAACGACCGCTACGCGAACCTCGAGACGAACTACCTGCTCCAGCGGCTCGAGGACCATCGCGGCGTCGTCGTCGTCACGACCAACGCGGGCGACCGCCTGGACACGGCGTTCCATCGGCGGCTCGACGTCGCGATCGAGTTCCGGACGCCGGGCGCCGTCGAGCGGCACGCCATCTGGCGTCTGCACCTGCCGGAGGACCACGCGGTCGACGAGGACTGGCTCGCCACGCTCGCCGGGAGGTGCGCGCTCACCGGCGGGCAGATCCGCAACGCGGTCGGTCACGCCGGGCTGCTCGCGCTCGAGCACGGATCGCCGGTCTCGACCGAGCACGTCGAGGCCGCCGTGCGGCGCGAGTACGCGAAGGACGGCGGCGTCTGCCCGCTGCGGCCGCGACAGGCGGTGCCGGGTGGCTAGCGGCGACGGGCCCGCGCGCGAGGCACGGCCGCGGCGTGGCGATGGTGCGGCTCCGGTCGCCCTGAGCGCGCAGCCGGCCGTCGCGCCGCCCGGCGGCCTGCCCGGCTCGGTCTCCGACGTCCTGCGCTCACCCGGTGCCGGCGAACCGCTCGCCGCCTCCGTGTCCGCGCCGCTGTCTCGGACGCTCGGTGCCGAGCTGTCGCCCGTTCGGGTGCACGCCGGCGAGGCGGCGGCGGGAGCCGCCGCGGACCTCGGCGCGCGCGCGTTCACGTTCGGCCGCGACGTCTACCTCGGCGCGGGTGAGCGCAGGACGGACCTCCCGCTGCTCGCGCACGAGGTCGCGCATGTCGTCCAGCAGCAGGCGGGCGCGGACCCGGCCGTGCGCCTGTTCACGACCGCGAGCGCCGACGCCTACGAGCGCGAGGCCAATGCCGTCGCCGGGGCGGCGGCCCGTGGCGAGCCGCTGGCCGTTTCAGGCCGCACCAGCGGCCCGCGGATCCAGCGGCAGATCGGCAGCTGGCTGCGCCGCGGGATCGGCGCGGTCGCGGGCGCCGTCGCCGACGTCGGCGCCGGCCTGCGCGACCGCGTCCTCGACTTCATCCGCGAGCGGGCCGCGTCGATCCCGGGCTACGCGCTCCTGGCGTTCATCCTCGGCCGCGACCCGATCACCCAGCAGCCCGTCGAGCGCAGCGCGATCAACCTGATCCGCGGCCTCGTCGGCCTGATCCCGGGCGGCGCCGCGCTGTTCGCGAACCTCGAGCAGACCGGCGTCATCCAGCGCGCCGGCGACTGGTTCGCCAGCCGAGGTCGCCAAGCTGGGCCTGACCTGGGACATGGTCCGCGGGCTGTTCTCCCGTGCCTGGGACGCGCTGTCGGCGACGGATCTCCTCAACCCCTCGGGCGCGTGGGAGAAGATCCGCGCGATCTTCGGCGCGCCGATCCGGCGGCTGGTCGACTTCGCGATCGCCGCCGGCCGCAAGCTGCTCGAGTTCATCTTCGAGGGCGCCCTCGCGCTCGCCGGCGGCGCCGGCCAGCGGATCCTCGGCATCTTCCGCCGCATCGGCGAGACGTTCAGCCTCATCGTCGCCGACCCGCTCGCGTTCCTCCGGAACCTCATCAACGCCGTCAAGGGCGGCTTCCAGCGGTTCGTCGCGAACATCTGGACCCACCTCAAGACGGCGCTGTTCCAGTGGCTGACGGGCGCACTCGGCCCGATCACGCTGCCCGCCAGGTGGGACCTCATGGGGATCATCGACGTGATCCTCCAGATCCTCGGCCTGACCTACGCGCGCATGCGCGAGAAGCTGATCAAGCTGATCGGCGAGCCGGCCGTGAAGGCGATCGAGACCGCCTTCGAGTTCATCAAGACGATCGTGACCGGCGGCCTGGCGGCGGCCTGGGAGAAGCTGGTCGAGTTCGCGTCCGGGCTCGTGGACACCGTCATCGGCGGGATCCGCGACTGGGTCGCGCGCTCCGTCGTCGGCGCCGCCGTCACGAAGCTCGTGACGATGTTCAACCCCGTCGGCGCCGTGATCCAGGGCATCATCACGATCTACAACACCGTGATGTTCTTCGTCGAGCGCGCGCAGCAGATCGGCGCGCTCCTGGAGTCGATCGTCGACTCGATCTCGACCATCGCGCGCGGCAACATCGGCGGCGCGATCGACTACGTCGAGCGCACGCTCGCGCGCACCCTGCCGGTGATCATCTCCTTCCTCGCCCGCCTGATCGGGCTCGGCAACATCTCCGGCACCGTCCGCGGGATCATCGCGAAGATCCAGAACACGGTCTCGAACGCGATCGACAAGGTGATCGGGTTCGTCATCGAGCGCGCACGTTCGCTCTTCGCGGGGCGCCAGGGCGCGGCAGCCTCGACGGGCGACCTGCGTGACGTTGCAGGCGCCCTCGTCGCCAAGCGGGCGGCCGGCGCGCGCACGGCCCCCGAGATCAACCAGGTGGTCGCGCAGGTCCATGAGGAGCTGCGCCCGCAGGGACTGCGGCGGCTCGCGTTCGAGCCTCCGGACCAGAACGGCGATTCCGTGCTGATCGCGCAGGCCAGCACGCCCAAGCCGGTCGGCGCGATGAAGCCCAAGGCGCCGCCGATCCCGTCCCGCACGGTCGTGCTGCGCGCCACGCTGACGTTCGAGAGCGACGCGGTGCAGGCGATGGGAATCGTCCACGGCCAGGCGTTGAAGTTCTTCACGGAGAACCTGCCGCGGCCCCGCCGCGGCGACATCGGTGCCGGTCCGGTGGGGCTCCAGGCGGCCGCGGCGCTCGTCCCGCCAACGGGTCAGGGCCGGGCCGGCGCCTTCGCGGTGCGATCGACGGGGCAGTCGATCACCGTGGTCGCGCACAACAGCGGCGACCCGGCCTATCTGCAGAACACGAGCCACGCCGAGCACTTCCTCTACCAGGGCCTACGGCAGGGGATCGCGCTCGGGCGCGCCGGACTGAAGGAGATCACGATCAACATCAACCTCAGCCCTTGCAAGGACTGCGCGGCGGACCTCATCAGGCTGATCAGCAGCGTGCCGGGCGTGACCGCGAACCTGCGCTACGTGACCCCGTACGTCGGTTACGACAAGGGCCTCCCACGGACAGTGAAGCTCAACTCGACGACGACCGACACGCTCGCCGCCCTCGACGCGGGCGGTTGGAAGAACATCACGGGCCCGGTCCCGAAGTTCGACGACGCCGGACTCGAGCGCGAGCGCAAGGCCTCTATCTCGATCTACACGAAGTCATGACGGCACCCCGCCACCTCTTCGCCTGCCTCGTGCACGAGCGGCCGGAGTGCGTGGCTGATCTGGTGGCCAACCTGCGGCGGTTCGACCCGGCTTCGGAGGTGTTGCTGTACAACGGCGGCCGGGACGCGGGCGCTGCTGGCCGGGAGGTTCGACGCGCATGTGCACCCGCGGCCGCGCGTGCTGCAGCGCGGCCGATTGCACGAGTTCGCGCTGGACTGCATCGAGTACGGGCTCGAGGCGATCGGGTTCGACGCGATGACGATCGTTGACTCGGACCAGCTCCTGCTCCGGACGGGGTGGTCGGAGGCCGTGGCGGCGCGGATCGGCGGCGCAGGGATGCTGACGGCGACGCCGGCGCGGCAGCCGCCGGACACGCCGCTGTGGACGCCGCGGGCGGCGTATGCCGAGCGGGCGCTGTGGGAGCCGCTCCTGGCCCGGCTGCCGCGCGGTCAGGAGGCGTTCGGGCACTGGACGTTCTGGCCGGCCACTGTCTTCTCGGCCCAGGCCGGCGCGGCCGTCGTGGAGCTGCTCCGGCGCGACCGCGAGCTGGCGGCGACGCTCGATCGGACGGCGATCTGGGCCACCGAGGAGGTGGTGCTCCCGATGCTCGTGCGGGCGCTCGGCTACGACATCGCCGCGTCGCCCGACTGGGGTGAATATGTGCGGTATCGCGTGCGCTTCGCCGCGCGCGACCTCGACGCAGCCCGGAGCAGCGCAGACGTCTATTGGTTGCACCCCGTTCCACGCCGGATCGACCACCCGCTGCGCCGGCGGATCCGCTCAGCCGTCCCCGCGCGCGCTCCGGCCGAGCCGCCGCTGCTGCTCACGCAGCCGATCCTGCGGCGCATGCAGGCCGTGGAAGGCTGGCTCACCGACGAGGAGGCCGACCTGCTGATCGCCGCGACGGCGCGCGCCGCCGCAAGCCATCCGGACGGCGCGATCGTCGAGGTCGGGAGCTGGTGCGGGAGGTCGACGACGGTGATCGCGGGCGTCCTGGAGGCGCTCCGCACCCGCGCGAAGCTGCACGCGGTCGACCCGCACGACGGCGTGGTCTCCACGGCCGGCGGCGGCCGCGCCCGCAGGCAGCCGACGCTCGCGCGCTTCAAGGCGAACATCGCCAGGGCGGGGCTGCGGGACCGAGTGATCGTCGTGCGCCGCCGCGCCACCGAGGTGCAGTGGGACGCTCCGATCTCGCTGCTGCTCGTCGACCACCTGCACGACCGCGCCAGCGTCACCGCGGACCACGAGCGCTTCGCGCCGCACGTCGTGCCCGGCGGCTACGTCGCCTTCCACGACTACGCGCGCTACTGGCCCGACGTGGTCGACTTCGTCGACGGCCTGCTCGCGGGCGGCGGCTGGGAGCGCGTGCAGCAGGCCGGCTCTCTGGTGGTGCTCCGCAAGCTCGCCGGTGCGCGGGCGACCGCCGGCCCGGAGCTGATCACGTGCGTGATGCCGACGGGCGGCCGCCCAGAGCTGGCCGCCGAGTCGATCGCTTGCTTCCTGGCACAGGACCACGTCGCCGCCGAGCTGATCGTCGTCGACGACGGCCTTGACCCGGTCGAGCCGCCGGACGACCCGAGGATCCGGGTGCTCGCCGTCGAGCCTGGCCTCACCATCGGGGCCAAGCGCAACCTCGCCATCCGGGCCGCCGCCGGGCAGCTCGTCGCGCACTGGGACGACGACGACTGGTACGCGCCTTGGCGGCTCAGCGCCCAGCTGCGCGAGCTGCGCGCCCGCGGCGCCGACGTGTGCGGCCTCAGATCGCTGCTCTACTACGAGCCCGCCACCGGCCGCGGCTGGCGCTACGTCTGGCCGGCGACGTCCGGCACCTGGCTCCACGACGCCACGCTGATGTACACGCGCGAGCTGTGGGAGCGGCAGAACCAGCCCGACGCCAACCACGGCCTCGATACGCGGCTGCTCTGGAGCGGCGTGGCCAAGCGCGTCGCGACGCTCGACGACGAGCGCGTGTACGTCGGGACGATCCACCCCGGCAACACGAGCCCCAAGAACACCGACCACCGCTACTGGAGGCCGCTGCCCGACGGGACGCTCCCGGCGCTCATGGGCGACGCGTTCGAGCGCCTGCGGGCCCCGTTCGCCGTCGCCGCGAGCCACTAGGCGAGGGCGCGCCGGAGCAGGTCCGACAGCACCGTGCCGTCCTCGAGGAACGCGTCGCGCGACCGCGCGCGAAGCTCCTCGCTGAGCGAGTTGTTGGACAGCATCACGGCCGCGCGGTCGCCGTCCAGCAGCCCGCCCGCGTCGCCGGTCCGTTCCAGCCGAGCGCGGACCTGGTGCCACGGGACAGGGCACACGAGGTCGGTCGGGAGCTCCATCACCGCCTCCCGGTGGGCGGCGATCGCCGGCGCCAGCAGGTGGGCACCGATCTCGAGCCAGCGGATCGGCCGTCCCTCCCGCAGGTGGTCGCAGACGGCGGCGTAGAGGTCGCGCATGACCGCGTCGCCGGGCAACGAGAGCATCAGGTTGTTCATGACCCAGCCGTCGTCCTGCCGGAAGCCCGCGAACGTCACGCCGGGGGGCCGGGCGTCGAGCTCGTGCAGGGGCCGGAGCTGCACGAAGTCGCTGTCGAGCCACAGCCCGCCGTGATGGCGCAGCAGGTAGACGCGAACGAAGTCGGCGCGATGGTGCACGCCGAGGTGGTCGATCGGGACGTCGCGGTCGTGCTCCCACAGCGCGTCGAAGGAGGACCGGTCGAGCAGCCGCAGCGACGGCTGATGGCGTCGCACGGTCTCGATGCACAGCTCGATGTAGCCCGGCATCGGCCCCTCCCAGTACTGCCATACCGGCAGGGCGCCGGTCATGGAGGCGCCACCGGCGACTCGCCGCGGAAGAGTGCCGCCGCGTCGGCGCGTCTCTGCACACCGAACTTCTCGAGCACGTGGTGGACGTGGTTCTTGACGGTCGGCAGCTGGATGCACAGGCGTCGCGCGATCTGCTCGTTCGAGAGGCCCTCGCCGATCAGCCGGACGATCTCGCGCTCGCGCGGGGTCAGGGCCGCGCGCGCCGCGACCGGGCGGGCGCGCCGGGCCAGCTCGCCGACGCGATGGAACAGGATCGCGGTGATCTCCGGCGAGCAGTGGACGTGCCCGTTCGCGGCGTCGCGGACCGTCGCCGCCAGGTCCGCCGCGGAGGCCTGCCGCGTCACGAATCCAGTGACCCCGGCCTCCGCCCACCGCAGGACCTCCGCGGCGACCTCGTCGACGCCGATGACGACCATACGCAGGTCCGGCAGCTCGTCCCGGAGCTCGCCGACGCCGGCCAGTCCCGCTTCGCCGTGGAGATCGACGAGCACGACGTCGGGCGGGCGCTCGAGCGCCCGCAGCCTCCGCACGGCCGTGCTGGAGTCTGACGCCGAGCCCACCACGCGCAGCTCCGCGTGCCGGCCGAGGAGATGAGTGAGGCCCTCCTCGTACAGCCGGACTGCAGCGACGATGAAAACGCGCAGATGGGGCCCGTCCACGTTGCTGCCAAGCCGGCCGGAAAAGCTCACGGGGGCGCCGCCTTCTCGAATCCTGAGTGGTTAGCTCACCCTCTCTAGAAGCAGCGCGCTCGTCAACCCCACAGCGCCCGGTGTTTTCGTCCGTAACGGCGTTGCCGGCGGATACGTGGCGCGGGTGGATACTCGCGGCCGGCACCTTTGACGGCTCGGCGAACTTGGTTTCGTTCCGGAACCGGCAAAAGACGGTTGACATTGCGTTTCGCCGGGCGTAGATTCGCCCGCGCCCGTCAGCAATCTCCGACGTCTGATCGGGCTGGTGAGGGGAGGAGATCTCGATGGTGAAGCGACGGCTCGGGCGCGCGATCTCGCGCGCTGTCGTGATGCTTGCGAGCGTGGCGCTCGTCGCGCCCGGAGCGGCCTCCGCCGCGGACCACCAGGTGCTGGTCGTGGCGAGCAAGAACGACGCGCTCTCGAAGGCCGGTGTCGACGCGATCCGCTCGGCCGGCAAGTCGGCCGGGTTCTCGGTCACCGCTCCCTCGCCGGCCGACGTCGGCGAGCAATTCGCCGCCAAGCAGCTCGAGCGCTACAGCGCCGTCGCGTTCCTCAACACGGGGGCGGCCAGCCCGCTGACCGACGCGCAGCGGGCCAACTTCGAGGAGTACTTCCGTGACGGTGGCGGCTTCGTGGGCATCGGCTCGGCGATCGAGACCGATTCCTCGTGGCAGTTCCTGTCCGACATCCTCGGCGCTCGCGCCGCCGGCCGCACGGCGGCGCAGTCGGGCACCGTCAAGGTGTACGACCGCGTCCACGACGCGAGCAAGAGCCTGCCGCAATACTGGAACCGCACGGACCACTGGTACAACTTCACGGCGAACGTCCGCGGCGTGTCGCACGTGCTCGCGACCGTCGTCGAGGATCCCTTCGGCCCGCAGCCCCAGGGCCACACGGTCGACGGGATCGAAGGCGGCAC
Organism: uncultured Solirubrobacteraceae bacterium; assembly: GCA_963844405.1. Taxonomy (GTDB): domain Bacteria; phylum Actinomycetota; class Thermoleophilia; order Solirubrobacterales; family Solirubrobacteraceae; genus DASSUW01. Next base: position 1,372,738 of record CAWJNZ010000004.1, read on the forward strand.
GATGGGCTTCGACCATCCCGTCTCCTGGTGCAAGGACTACCGTGGCGGCCGCTCCTTCTACACGGCGCTCGGCAACACGGCTTCGGCCTTCGACTCCGGCCTGACGACGCACCTCAGGGGCGCGATCACGTGGGCGGCCGGCCGCAGTGACCCGGAGTACAGCGACTGCGGCGCCACCGTGCTCGCCAACTTCGAGCAGACGAAGATCAGCGCGCCGCCGAACCTGAACGAGCCGATCGGCTTCGATCAGCTGCCCGACGGCCGGATCATCCAGACCGCGCGCACCGGCACCGTGCGCCTGCACGACCCGGTGACCGGCACGACGAAGATCCTGGCCGACTTCGCCGACCCGAGCGTGCCGCTCACGCAGCGGATCTACACGAACTCCGAGGACGGCCTGTACGGCCCGGCGCTCGACCGCAACTTCGCCCAGAACAAGTGGGTGTACCTGTTCTACTCGCCGCAGACGGTCACGGACGTGAAGCTGTCCGACGGCTCGGTCGTCACGCAGACGACGCCCAGCACGAATTCGCCGGCCAGCGCTCCGTCGAAGTCGGGATGGGATCCGTGGGTCGGCTACTTCCAGCTCTCGCGCTTCAAGTTCATCGAGGATGCGAACGGCCCGCGCCTCGACCTCGGCTCCGAGCAGCAGATCCTGCGGATGCCGGTCAACCGCCAGGAGTGCTGCCACGTCGCCGGGGACATCGACTTCGACAAGCACAACAACCTGTGGCTGGTCACGGGTGACGACACCCCGGCCGGCGGCATCAACGCCGGCGGCATGGGCCCGTTCAACGACCAGCTCACCGACGAACAGCAGACGATCCGCGCGCAGGGAGCGACCGGCGGCACGTTCACGCTGACCTTCCAGGGCCAGACGACGAGTCCGCTGCCGTTCAACGCCACCGCGGCCCAGATCGACGCCGCGCTCGAGGCGCTCAGCACCGTCGGCGCCAACAACGTCCAGGTCACCGGCGGGCCGATCAACTCGGCCACGGCGACGACGAACGTCTACTTCCGGCGCACGCTCCAGCAGGCCGACCAGCCGCAGCTGGCGAGCGACAGCTCGGCCCTGACGGGGGCGTCCGTGGCCCACACGACGGCCCAGCAGGGCGGCTGGTTCCAGCGTCCGTCGGCCGACGCACGCCGCGGCGCGCTGAACACCAACGACCTGCGCGGCAAGGTGCTGCGCGTCAAGGTCAAGGACGCAGACATCGGCCCCGCCGACGCCAACAAGGCCGACCTCGGCTCCGGCACCGGCGCGTACGCGATCCCGGCTGGGAACCTGTTCCCGCTCGTCGGCGGAGCGCCGCAGCAGAAGACCCGTCCCGAGGTCTACGCGATGGGCTTCCGCAACCCGTTCCGGATCCAGGTCGACGAGAACGACGTCGCCTACGTGAGCGACTACTCGCCGGACTCGCGCGTGAACGTCCGCGGGCGCGGCCCGGCCGGCACCGGCCGGTTCGAGATCGTCCGCAAGCCGGCGAACTACGGCTGGCCGGTCTGCTACAGGCGCGACCTCGGCTTCAACAGGTGGAGCCACCACGAGTGGCCCTCCACGACGCCGCTCACGCCGGCCCCCGGCACCAACACCCAGGGCGTGCCCGCGACCGACCCGCCGACCCCGCTCGTGGACTGCGGCGGCGCGTCGATCCCGAACACGTCACGCTGGAACCTCGAGGGCGGTCCGTCCGTCGAGGCCGGCCGGGCCGAGGTGCCGCCGGTGACCGATCCCGACATCTGGTACTCGTACAACGACAACGCCCCGGGCCAGCTGCTCGGGACCCCGTGCGCCGCGTACTTCCAGCTCGTGCCCGGACCGAACGCACCCGGCTCGCTGACCGAGTGCCCGCGCCTGTTCCCGGAGTTCGGGACCGGCGGCGTCGGCCCGCACGGGTCGGCGAAGTACAACTACGACCCCGACAACCCCAACCTGAAGAAGTTCCCGGCCTACTACGACGAGTCGGTCATCCTCGGCGAGTTCACGCGCGACATGCTGCGTGAGGCCAAGCTCGACTCGCAGAACCGCATCCTGAAGATCAACAGCTTCCTGGACTGCGGAGCGTTCGGGTCGACGGCCTTCCCCTTCGAGTGCGACACGCCGATGGACATGCAGTTCGGTGCCGACGGCGCGTTCTACCTGCTCACCTATGGCGACGGCTTCTTCAACGTGAACCCGGACGCCGGTATGTACAGGTGGGAGTACGTCAAGAGCCAGCGCGCCCCGCGCGCGGTCCTCACCACCGACCGCACCGACGGACCGTTGCCCCTGACGGTGAACTTCTCGAGCGAGGGCTCGAACGACCCGGATCCGGGCGACTCGATTCGCTTCGAGTGGGACTTCGGTGACGGGTCGCCGGTCTCGACGGAGTCCAACCCGACGCACACCTACACCCAGGGTGGCCGCTACACGGCGCGCCTGACGGTGTTCGACTCCGCGGGCCGGCAGACGTCGACGAGCACGGTGATCACCGCCGGCAACACAAGCCCGAGCATCACGATCAGCCAGCCGCCGGAGGGCGGGACGTTCGCGTTCGGCGACAAGATCCCGTACTCGGTGGCCGTGACAGACCCGGAGGACGGGGCGGTCGCGTGCTCGGACGTCCACGTCACGTTCGTGCTCGCCCACGACAACCACGGTCACTCGGAGGAGTCCAAGACGGGCTGCAGCGGCTCCCTGCAGACGATCGTGGACGACATCTCCCACGGCGGCAACGTGTGGGGGACGATCAACGTCCGCTACACGGACAAGGGCGGACCCGGCGGCGTCCCGTCGCTGACGACGATCGCCGAGGCCAACGTCCGCCAGCGCAAGCAGCAGGTCGAGCACGCGCTCAGCCAGTCCGGCACCAACACGGCGGCGAACGCCGACGAGGGCGGCGGCGAGCACCGCGGCGGCCTGTCCAACGGGGACTGGATCCGCCTCAACGGGCCGTTCAACCTGGTCAACATCACCGCGATCACGTTCCGGACCTCGGGCGGCTCCGGGGACGCCGGCACCGGCCTGGTCGAGGTGCGCCGGGACGCGGTGGACGGCCCGATCGTGGGCACGTACACGATCCAGCCCACCGCGAACGCCACCACGTTCGCGAGCCAGACGTTCCCGATCACGGATCCGGGCGGGACGAACGAGCTGTTCCTGGTCTTCCGGCCTGTGGCCGGCGGGCCCGGCAACAACTTCTTCAACCTGAACTGGGTCGAGTTCGTCGGCGGAGGCGTCGGCACGCCGTAGTCGTCAACCACCAAGCCGGGAGCCGTTGAGGCTGCCGGGCGGCCCCGTCCGGGGCTGAGAGGAGAGCCCATGAGGCGCAACCGCAAGACACTGAACCGGGAGGAGGCGCTGGCGAGGATCAGCCGGCGGAGATTCCTTGCCGGTGCAGGCGCGACCGCCGCAGCCTGCTCGCTCGGCCCCGGCGGGTACGTGACGGCCGCCACGAAGGCGAAGGCGACGAAGGCGCCGAGCCAGCCGCTCATCCCGTCGGGGAAGCGCGGCACGATCACCTTCACGCAGCGCGACGTCCCGGGAAGGCTCGGGATCGCGGCCAGCGCGGCCTTGGGCGTGGCGCCGACGATGGGCTACGTCGGCGGCCCCGACTTCCCGCAGGACCCGAACGACCTCGGGCCGCTCGTGCCGCTGCCGGGCGGCTGGCTCGAGCTGCTCGAGTTCCTGAGGAACATCGGCTTCAAGCAGATCGAGTTCGCCGGCTACGGGCAGAACGCCGCCAACCCCGGCGGCGCGGCGCCGAACCCGGCGCCCGGCGGCGTCACCACCCCGCAGTCGCGCGCGGCCTACCTGGCCTATGGGCAGACGCTCCGGGGCTTCCTCGACGAGTTCGGCCTCGAGGCGATCGGCAACCACGGGTTCATCCCGAACACCTGGCCGGGGCCGAACAGCCCGGGCGGTGGCATGTCGGTCAACGACTACGAGCGCTACCAGACCGAGCTCGAGTTCGCATCGGTCCTCGGGATGCCCTACATGGGCACCGGCAACGACCCGACGAGCGCCAACAACCGCAACATCGAGCCGTGGACGGTCGCGGGCGAGAAGTGGGAGGCGCTCAACGAGCTCAGCCTGCAGTGGGGCATCCACCTCTACCCGCACAACCACTCGCCGGCGTACAACTTCCTCCAGGACGGCCCGATGGTCACCGTCACGGAGGATCGCGTCACCGGAGCGCCGATCGCGCCCACCGTCGTGCGTGGGGAGTCCGGGAAGCGCTTGATGCAGCATTACCTCGACATCACCGACCCCGACCTGTGCGTCATCGAGATGGACATCTACTGGTCGCACGTCGCGCAGCACCAGTGGCGCTGGCGCTACGACTGGGACGGCAAGCGCGTCGAGGACATCTTCGACCCGACCGAGCAGGTCGCGAAGCAGACCAAGCGCTACGGCCTCTTCCACACGAAGGACGGTGACAGCACCGGTCAGCCGCCGGGGGTGGGCAACGGTTACAACATCATCCCGTTCGGCGACCCGCGGAGCGACATCGACTTCGTGCACTTCTACTCGAACATCGGGGCCAGGGGCTACCACAACTCCAACTACGAGCAGGACAACGCACCGGGTGGCTCGGCCGACCCCGGACAGTCGCTGCGCCACAGCAAGATCAGCATCTTCAACATGGGCGAGCTGAAGGCCTGATCGCCTGCGCTACGCCAGCCCTCCCCGCCGGCTCGAGATCGCCGGCGGGGAGGGAGGCGTGGCTTCGGGCTACGCGGGGACGGCGGTCCGCTCGAGCAGCGCCATGAACGCGCGCGACCACTCCGGCATGTCAGGCCAGCCGCGGCAGGAGACGATGTTGCGGTCCACGACGTCCGGCGCGTCGACCACCGTCGCGCCCGCGTTCTCCATGTCGCCCGTCAGCGGCGGGAAGGCGGCGGTCCGGCGGCCCTGGAGCAACCCGTAGACGGCCGGCACCTGCGGCCCGTGGCAGATCAGGCCGACCGGCAGGTCGCGGGCGAAGAAATGCTCGGTGATCCGGCGGACGTGGGGATCGACCCGGATGTACTCCGGCGCCCGGCCGCCCGGGATCACGAGCGCGTCGTAGCGCTCGACGTCGACGTCGGCGAACGCGACATCCACGGGCAGCTTGCGCCCGTGCTTCTCCGTGTAGGCGTCCGAGTTCGGGTCGAAGTCGTGGATCACGAGCTGTACGTCGCGCGTGGTGAGAGCGGCCATGTCGACCTCCCAGCCGGCCTCGCGGATCCGGTAGAGCGGGTACATGACGTCGAGCTCCTCGGCGGCGTCGCCGGTGAGCATGAGGGCCCGGGGCACCGTCCCACCTCCTGGTCAGGGTTGATCGCTGTGCGCCGACGGTAGCGCGGCGGCGCCTTGGCGGACCGAAGCGTGCCAGGCGTTCTCGCCGTAGTGGGCTCTAGCCGCCGCGAAGAACCGTGCGTCGAGCTGCTTGGCCACGACGTCGTCGGCCTCGAAGCCGTCGAGGTGCGTCTGGGCGGCACCGACGAGGTAGGCGGCCCGGTGGTGGTCGCCGCGACTCGTCGCGATCGCGGCAAGACCGAGCAGCGCGTCGGCGGAGGGCGGCAACGCCAGTTCGCGGGTGGCCCTGAGGTTCGCGAGCAACGCTTTCTCGGCGAGGTCGGCATCGCCGGTGAGGAGCGTCGCGATTCCGAATTCGAGTTGGAAGGCCATCGATTGGAAGGAATCGTCGAGGTTGCGGATGTGCGGGATGGCTCGTTCGAGAAATTGCTTGGCGGCGTGCTCGTCGCGCTGATGCACGGCGGCCCGCGCGGCCGAGGTGAGCAGTCGTGCCAGACGGCTCACGTTGTCGACGTCCTCGAGGAGTGCGACGGCCCAGTCGACGCGCTCGCGTAGTTCCTGTACCGACGAGGCGGTGATCGCTTTGTCGTATGCGGCGCTCGCGATCTCCCAGGCGTCGCCGGCGGTGTGCGCCCAGCGCAGCGCCTCGTCCGCCAGCGCCTCGCAGAGATCCATGCGCCTGTCCATGGCGGCATGATCGGCTGCGACCTGGAGCGTGCGCGAGAGGATCGTGGGATCGCCGAGTCGCCGGGCGGTGGCCTCGGCTTCGGCCATTACCGCGGGCGCCTCGGCCGAACGACCCACCCATCGCAGGCTGCGGGCTTTGACACACATGACCTGGATGCGGATCGCAGGATCGGAATCGTCGCCGGCGATACTTAGGGCCCGGTCGCACCAAGTCACCGCTTGGGCGTCGCGAGTTCGTGTTCTCCAGTAGCGGCCGAGGGTCGCCACCATCGTGAGCGCGTCGTGGCCATTGCCAGTCGCGGCCGCCCAGTGAAGCGCTGCGTGAAGGTTCTCGATCTCGCCGTCGAGCAGGGCGAGGTGCTCGTTGCGCTCGCTGCCAAAGAGGGCTCGGTCGGTGCCGTGGCGCTGGGCCAACGCGAGGAAGTAGCGATAGTGGGCGGTGCAGACAGCGTCATGGTCTGTGCTGACGGCGAAGCGTTCGCCGGCGTCGGCGCGGACGGTTTCGAGCATGGCAACCCGAGCGGGCGCGTCGCGGTGCGGGGCCCGCGTGAGGAGGCTCTTGGCAACCAGGCGCTCGAGCGTCGGCAGTGTCGCGCCGGTGATCGTCTCGGCGGCAACGATCGTCGCGCCGCCGGCGAATACCGCGAAGCGCGCAAAGCACACCTTCTCGGCGTCGCTGAGCAGCTTGTAGCTCCAATCGAGTGTCGCTCGCAGGCTCTGCTGGCGTATCGGCGCGTCGCGCGGACCGGTCGCCAGCGCGGACAGTGAGGCGTGGAGTCGCTCGGCGATCTCGCGCGGCGAGAACAGGTCGCAGCGCGCTGCCGCGAGCTCGATCGCGAGCGGCAATCCGTCGAGACGACGGCAGATCTCGGCGACCGCGGCCGCATCGACGCCGGCCAGTCGGAAGTCGGGATCGCGCGTTCGAGCACGCTCCGTGAACAGCACGACCGAGGCCACGTCGGCCAGGGTGCGGGGATCCTCGCTCGTGCCGGCTTCCGGAAGCGCGAGCGGCGGCACGCGGAAGCGCTGCTCCGCGGCCAGGTCGAGCGGCTCGCGCGAGGTGACGAGGACCGTGAGCGTCGGGATCGCCGTCAAGACGGCGCCGACAAAGGGCGCGGCATCGAGCACGTGCTCGAAGTTGTCGAGCACCAGTAGGAGGTGCTGGTCAGAGAGGAAACGCTCGACCGCGTCGGCGGGCGACTCGTCGGCTTGCATCGTGATGCCGAGCGCCGCCACCAGCGTCGGCGGCACATCGTCGGCACGCTCGATCGCGGCCAGCGAAACGAACCGCGCACCGCTCTCGAAGTCGCCCTCGACAGCGCGGGCGGACTCCAGCGCGAGCCGCGTCTTGCCGACGCCGCCCGGCCCGATGAGCGTGAGCAGGCGAACGGTGCGGACACGCAACCGCTCAGCAAGCATCCGAAGCTCGCGCGCCCGGCCGATGGTCGGATTTGGTGGCGCTGGGAGCCGCTCACGCGCCGGCGCGTTGGCGCCGGTTGTCGGCGCGCGTTCGCTGCCTACGGTCGGGGATCGTGCATCGATCGCCGGGTCGTGGGACAGGATCGCTCGCTGGAGCTCGTGCAACTCGGCTCCCGGCTCGATCCCGAGCTGCGCCACAAGCAACTCGCGCGCCGCGCGATAGGCGTCGAGCGCATCGGCCTGGCGGCCGCTTCCGTAGAGCGCGCGCATCAGTTGGCCATGCAGCCGCTCGCGCAGGGGGTGCTCGCCGACTAGTCGCCGCAACTCGGCGACGACCTCGGCGTGCCGGCCGCTGGCCAAGTCGGCTTCCACGCGCAGCTCTAGCGCCGCGATCCGCTGCTCCTCCAGCCGCGCGATCTCTGCCTGTGCGAACGGAGCGAAGCTCAGATCCGACAACGGCGGACCGCGCCAAAGCTGCAGCGCTTGCCGCAGGAGCACGCCCGCCTGCGCGGCTCTGGTCTCCGCGAGCGCCCGCCGACCCTCTTCGAGTAGCCGTTCGAACCGCTGGACGTCGAGCTCCCCCGCCCGGACGTTCAGGCGATATCCGGCCCTGGTTGTCACCACCGCGTCGTCGCCGAGGACCTTGCGCAGTCGCGATACGTGCACCTGCACCGTCCTCACCGCCGTCGCCGGGGCGTCCGCGCCCCACAATGCCGCCGCCAGCCGCTCAGCGTTCACCGGCTCGTTGGCGTGCAGCAACAGCACCGCCAACACCTCGCGCGGCTTGCCGCCGGGCACTGCCAGCACCTCGCCGTCGAGGCGCACCTCGAGCGGACCCAGGATCGCGAAGTCCATCGTCGTCTCCGACCCGGACGCTAGCCGCTTGCGCGACGAGTGAGGCTCTTTTGCACGACTGCAAGCGGCTCACAACATATGCCGCCGATGCTCCCGGGGTCCAGCGACCCAGGAGGGAGCCCCGCCATGCAGACCATCTACACGATCATCACCGCCGTCGCCCCCGGCGACCGTCACCGCCGGAACGCAACCACCCGACGACGCCGCCCAGACAGACGGGTGCTGACGGGTCCGCAGGACCATCGTGGCCGCGGCACTCAGCTCCGCGCTGCTCGCCGTTCCCGCCGCGGCACAGGCCGCGGCGCCGCCAGCGTCGCTCGACGCCGCGGTGACGGCCGGCAAGGTCCAGCCGCAGCTCGTGCGCGACCTCGAGACGAGCGGCCGCGTCGACGCCATCGTGACGTTCCGCCAGGAGCAGGCGCTCGCCCGCGCCGAGGCCGCGGCGCCGGAGGGCCCTGGGCGCCCGCGCGCCATCCTGGAGGCGCTGCGGCCGGTGCTCGCGGCCGATAAAGACCAGGTCCTCGCGGCGCTCGGGCACGAGGCGTCGCTCCTGCGCGACTACCGGAGCCTGGCCGCGTCGGTCGTGCGCTTCGAGGGACCTGATGCGCTCCTCGAGGCCGCCGCCCGGCCGGAGGTGGCCCGCATCTCAGCCGACCGCAAGCGCCGACCGGCACTCGCTCAGAGCCTTCCGTTGATCCGGCAGCCGCACGTTTTCGCCGCCGGGTTCGACGGCGCCGGCTCCGAGGTCGCCGTCATCGACTCCGGCGTCGACCTCGCCGCGTTCGGTTGCGCCGCGCCGGGCGGGACGTGCCCCATCGTCGCGACCGCGGACTTCACGCCCGAGGACCGCATCGACGACCACTCGCACGGCACGAACGTCGCCGGCATCGTGCACGGGACGGCGCCCGCGGCGCGGATCGTCGCCCTGGACGTCTTCGATGGCTTCGGCGACGCCTGGGACGCCGACATCCTCGCCGCGCTCGGGCGGGTTCTCGAGCGAAGCGAAGCGGGCCGCGACGTCCGCGCCGTGAACCTGAGCCTCGGAGCTGGGGACTGGCACACGTCGCCGTGCGCAGATGGGAACCCGTACGTGACGCCGTTCAGGCTCTTGCGAGCGGCCGGCATCCTGCCGGTGGTCTCCGCCGGTAACCACGCATACGACCCCGATGGGACGTTCCGGCGCGGGGTCTCCGACCCGGCGTGCACGCCCGGCGCCGTCAGCGTCGGCGCTGTCTATGACTACGCGGGGACCTACGCCAGTGACAACTGCCCCGAGGTGGATGTGGCCGCGCCCGATCGCGTCGCCTGCTTCTCGCAGACCGCCTCGATCCTGTCGCTCCTCGCCCCGGGCGCCAGAATCGACGCCGCCGGCATCCGGGCCTCGGGCACATCGATGGCGGCTCCGCACGTCGCCGGAGCTGCCGCGGTCCTGTGGCAGGCCCGCAGCGCGTCGACGGCGTCGGAAGTCGAACGCGCGCTCGCCGGCACCGGCCCGAGCATCGTCGACCACCGCGGCGGCCCCACCAAGCGGCGGCTCGACCTCTGCGCGGCGCTGCGAGAGCTGCTCGGCCGGGCGGTGTGCTCGACGGCCGCGCGCATCGGCTCGGACCTCACCTTTCGCGCGGGGCCGGGGCAAAGCAATCGGGTGACCGTCTCGCGAGGGGACGCTGCCTACACGATCGTCGACCAGCGAGCGGCCATCAGTCCCGGCCCAGGTTGCGCGCGCGTCGACGAGCACGAGGTCACGTGCGCCGCGGCCGGGATCTCGCGCTTGGTCGTCGCCACCGGCGACCGCTACGACCGTGTCTCGGTGAGCGCAGCCACGCGGGCCATGATCCTCGGTGGCGACGGGCCCGACATCCTCAGCGGTGGTCCGGCCGCGGACCACCTGATCGGCGATGAATGGGGCGGCGCGTTCACCGACAGGCTCGAAGGCAACGGCGGAAACGACGTCGTGCAGGGCGGTCTGGGCGCTGACGCCCTCGCCGGGGGCGCCGGCACCGACGAGGCGCGTTACTCCGGCGAAGGTCGCACGACGGGCGTGACGGTCACGATCGACGACGTGACAGGAGACGGCAGCCCCGGCGAGGGCGACGACGTCCGCACCGACATCGAGGCGGTCACCGGCTCGCAACACGCCGATAACCTCACCGCGAACCCGTCCGTGCCGACCCGCTTGTCGGGCGGCAACGGCGACGACGCTCTCAGCGGCGGGGCCAACGCCGACCGCCTCTCGGGCGAGGGCGGCGACGATCGCCTGTCCGGCGGCGACGCCGTCGACGTACTCGACGGCGGCCCCGGCAGCGACGACCTCGCCGGCGGCCCGGGCAACGATCGCCTGGCCGGTGGCCACGACTCCGACCGGATCGCCGGCGACGACGGCGCCGACGTGCTCGACGGAGGCCCTGGGCGCGACCCGCTCGGCTCGCTCGACGACGCCGGTGACGTGCTCCGCGGAGGTGCAGGCGCGGATCTCGCCGACTACTCGACGCACCTCTACGCGGCGGTGAATGTAAGCCTGGACGGCCTGGCCAATGACGGCGCCCGCGACGAGCGCGACAGCGTCACGAGCGACGTCGAGAACGTCCGCGGCACGCGGCTCGACGACGTGTTGAGCGGCAACGCCGGCGCGAACCGGCTCTACGGCGGCCTCGGAAACGACTGGCTCGTCGGCGGCGCCGGGCCGGACGCGCTGTTCGGCGAGGCCGGCGAGGACGTGCTGACCGCGTTCGACGGCCGGGTCGACACGGCCGTCGACTGCGGCACGGGCCTCGAGGACACCGCGTACGTCGACGCCTCCGATCCCGTCACCGGCTGCGAGGCGGTCCGATAGCTCCGGCCGGGGCTGTCTTACTAAGGCCGGACCCTTCTCGCGTCGCGAGAAGGGTCCGGCGGCTCGGCGAGCAGGTACGCGAGGACGGCGAGGATCCGGCGATCGTCGTTCTCGCCCGCGGGGAGGCCGAGCTTGTTGAAGATCGTGCTGACGTGCTTCTGCACGGCGCCCTGGGTGATCGCCAGCCGCTCGGCGATCGCCTTGTTCGAGCGGCCTTCGGCGATCAGCTCGAGCACGGAGCGCTCGCGCGGCGACAACGATCCGAGCCGGCCCGCCTCCTTTGGACCCGCCAGCAGTCCGGACACGACCTGCGGATCGATGGCGGTGCCACCGTCCGCGACCCGCCGGAGCGAGGCTGCGAAGTCCGCCGGGTCGGCGACGCGGTCCTTGAGGAGGTAGCCGAGGTGCTGCGGCGTCGCGGCCAGCAGCTGCGTCGCGACGCCGACCTCCACGTGGTGGGAGAGCAGCACGATCCCCATCGCGGGATGGCGGCGGCGGATCTCGTGCGCGGCCTGGATCCCCTCGTCGGTCTGCGTCGGCGGCATGCGGATGTCGACGATCGCCACGTCGGGCTCGTGCTCGTCCACCGCGGCGATCAGCTCCTCGGGAGTGGCCGCCTCGGCGACGATCTCGATGCCTTCGCCGCGGATGAACGACGCGATGCCCTCGCGCAGCAGCCGGCTGTCGTCGGCGATCACGACGCGCACGGCAGCTCAGCGGTGACGACGGTCCCGCCGCCCGGAGGGCTGAGGATGCGCAGCGTGCCGTCGAGCGCGGCGACGCGGTCCGCCAGCCCCTGGAGCCCGGTGCCGGCCGACTCGTCGGCGCCGCCGACACCGTCGTCGGCGATCTCGATGATCGCCAGGCCGTCGCGGCGCGAGACCCGTACCGTCGCCCGCGTCGCCCGCGCGTACTTGGCGACGTTGGCCAGCGCCTCGCAGGCGACGAAGTACGCCGCGAGCTCCACCGGCTCGGGCAGGCGCTCCGGGCTCTCGAAGGCGACGGTCGTGGCGACGCTCGCGCGCGACGCCAGTGAGTCGAGCGCCGCCCGCAGCCCGTGATTGAGCACCGCGGGATGGATCCCGCGCGCGAGCTCACGCAGCTCCTCCAGCGACTGGGAGAGCTCCTCGGTGGCCGAGCTGACGAGCTCCTCGGCCAGCTCCGGATTCGCGCGGATGCGGCTCTGGACCATGCGCAGCTGGAGCGCGACGGAGACGAGCCGCTGCTGCGCTCCGTCGTGGAGGTTGCGCTCCAGCCGCCGCCGCTCCGCGTCGCCGGCCGCGACGATGCGCTCGCGCGAGGCGCGCAGCTCCGCGAGGCGGCCCGCGGACTCGGCTTGCAGCCGCGCATCGTCGAGGGCGATCGCCGCGGTGGCGGCGACCGCCTCGACGAGCTCCGGATCGTCGTCGAGCGACGCGTCGTAGACGAGCACCCCGAGCTCGCGGCCCTCGCGCTCGATCGGCGCCGTCGACCGGTCGCCGTCGGAAACGGGCAGCTCGACCGGCTGGCCGGCGCCGTCGAGGTAGGTCCGCTCGCCCGGCACGCGATAGGCCAGGACCAGGCCCGGGTCGCCGAGCGTCTTCGCCAGGCCCGCCTCCAGCTGCACGCCGCGCTGCGTACCGAGCTCACGGAAGAGGTCCGCGAGCCCACCGCGCGCGAGCCGCGATCGCAGCAGCCCCCACAGCAGCGCGGCCGGAACCGTCAGCAGCGCGATGTTGAGCATCCAGAAGAGCGGCGTCACCGGCGACTCGAGGACCAGCGTGGTCAGCGAGGCGGCGTAGAGGACGCCGGAGAGGCTCCCGCCCAGGCTCGGCAGCAGCGCTCGCCGGCGTGGCCGCGAGGCGGTGCGCCAGCGCCCGAAGATCACGACCGCGACCGCGAGCGACGCGCAGATCAGGACGACCTGCTTGACCTTCGTCAGCCCGTTCGCGAGGTCGGCGTCGGGCCGGACGAGGAGCAGGTTGTCCGGCACGTCCAGGAACAGCATCACCGCGAACTGGAAGAGGAAGAAGCCGACGAAGAACGTCCCCACGATCACGCGGTCGACCGCCGAGACGAGCCGGCCGCCGCTCACGAAGCTCAGGATCAGCGCCGCGTAGACGACGATCCACAGCTCGCCGAGCCACAGGGCGGCCGTGAAGGTCAGGGCCGAGTCGATCTGGGTGAGGATCTCCTCGAGGACCACGCCGAAGCCGGCGACCGTCAGCATCGGGCCGACGGCGCTGTCGGGGCGGCGGCGCCAGGCGACGAGGCCGCACGCCATGAAGGAGATGCCCGAGAGCCGGTGGATCACCGCGTTGCCGGGTACCGGCGGAGCGCCGTCGAAGACGGGGATGAACGCGATGACGCCGGCTGCGGCCACGGCCGCCCAGAGCGCGGCCCAGAACCATCTGCCGTGCGCGCGAGCGACTCCCCGGAAGCGGCTGTGTGCGACCGGCCGGGCGATGAGCTCGGCCGTTCCTCCGGCCCAGCTGAGGAGGCGGGTCACCGCCCGACTCTAATCGGCCGTCGAGCGTACGGCTAGCCGCCCCTTGAGGCACCAGCGCGCGGAACGACAGATGCAGGGAGGCCGGATGGGAGGCCTGCCGCGGGACGGCGACAGTGCACCACATGTTCTCGACACGGAACGGAAAGATCATCGATGCGCCGGCCGACGCTCCGGCGATCGCCCTTCGCGAGGTCCGCAAGGTCTACGGTCAGGGCGAGGGATCCGTCGTCGCCCTCGACGGGATCAGCCTCGGTCTCTCGCGCGGGTCGTTCACCGCCATCATGGGCCCGTCGGGATCGGGCAAGAGCACGTTCCTCCACGTGGCGGCGGGGCTGGACCGTCCGACGTCCGGCACCGTCGCGCTCGGCGACACCGAGCTGGCGGGGCTCAGCGAGCGGCGGCTCACGATGCTGAGGCGCGAGCGGATCGGGTTCGTCTTCCAGGCGTTCAACCTGATGCCCTCGCTCACGGTCACCCAGAACATCGGTCTGCCGCTGCGCCTCGACGGCCGCCGCCCGCGGCGCTCGGAGGTGCGCGAAGTGGCGGCCCGCGTCGGGCTGGACCAGCGCCTGCGGCACCGGCCCGCCCAGCTCTCCGGCGGCCAGCAGCAGCGCGTCGCGATCGCGCGGGCCCTCATCACGCGGCCGGAGGTGGTGTTCGCCGACGAGCCGACCGGGGCGCTGGACCGCCGCACCGGGCGTGACGTGCTCGCACTCCTGCGCGACGTCGTCGACGTGGACGGCCACACGGTCGTCATGGTCACCCACGACCCCGCGGCCGCGGCGTACGCCGATCAGGTCATCCTCCTCGCCGACGGTCGGATCGCCGGGACGCTCGACGCTCCCGACGCCGACGAGGTCGCCGAGCGGCTCGCGCACCTGGGGGACTGAGTCGATGCTGCGACTCGCTCTTCTCAGCGGCCGCGGCCGCATCGGCACGTTCGCCGGCGCCCTGGTGGCGCTCATCGCGTCGTCCGCCCTCGTGATGGCCGGCGGCATGCCGTTCGAGGCGGCGCTGCGGACCCAGCCGCCCGTCGAGCGCTATGCCGGCGCCGCGGCCGTCGCGGGAGGCAAGCAGGTCGTCGGGACGGAGGACGCCGTCGTGCTCGGCGAGCGCGCCCGAGTGGACGCTTCGCTCGCCGACCGGCTGGCGGCCGTCCCCGGCGTGCGCGCAGCGATCGCCGACGTCTCGGCGCCGGCCCGCCTCGGCGGCCGGGCCACCGTCGCCCACGGGTGGAGCAGCGCCGCGCTGACGCCCTACGTGCTGAACGCCGGACGCCCGCCCTCCGGGCCCGACGAGGTCGTGACCGGCTATCCCGCCGCGCTCGGCAAGAAGCTGCGCCTGGCGTCGACCGAAGCCGCCCGCACGGTGACCGTCGTCGGCGTCGCCCGGCCGCGCCATCCCGTGCGGCGCCAGACCGCGATCTTCCTCACCGACGACGAGGCCTCGCGCCTGACGGGTGATCCAGGCCGGGTCGACGCGATCGGCGTGCTCGCCGGCCCCGGGTTCGACGCCTCGCGGCTGCATGACGCTGCCGGAGGCGCGGAGGTCTACACCGGGGACGCGCGCGGCAAGGCCGAGTACCCCGAGCTGCTCCAGACGCGGACCGAGCTGATCGCCGTCACCGCGGCGTTCGGCGGCCTGGCGCTGTTCATCGCGATCTTCGTCGTGGCCAGCACGATGAGCCTGTCGATCCAGCAGCGCGAGCGCGAGATCGCGCTCCTGCGCGCCGTTGCCGCGACGCCCGGCCAGATCCGCCGCATGATCTCCTGGGAGGCCGCGATCGTCGGCCTCGTGGGCGCGGCGGCGGGAATCTGGCCCGGGGTCATTCTCGGGCGAGAGCTCGCAGAGGGACTCGTGGAGCACGGCGTCGCGCCGCCGAACATGACGGTGAGCGCGGGCTGGCTGCCGATCGCGGCGGCTATCGGCGGTGGCGTCCTGGCGGCGCTGCTCGCGGTCCTCGGGGCCGGCCGGCGCGCTGCCCGCGTGCCGCCGACCCATGCGCTGACCGAAGCCGCGGTCGAGCCTCGGCTGATCGGCCCGGGGCGCCTGGTCGGCGGGCTGATCTCGCTCGCCGGCGCGGTGCCCCTGTTCGCCGTCGCCACCACCACCAGCGCCCCGGACGTGGCCGCGGCCACGTCCGAGATGACGGCGCTCTTCCTCGTGGCGGCGGTCGGCTTCCTCGGCCCGATCGTGGCGCGTCTCGCCGCCGGCGTCCTCGGCCCGCCACTCGCGCGCATCGCCCCGGTCGGCGGGTTCCTGGCGTCGGCCAACCTGCGGACGGCGACGCGGCGGTTCTCATCGGCGAGCACGCCGCTCATGCTCACCGTCGGCCTGAGCTGCACGCTGCTGTTCAGCTCGACCACCATCGATCACGCCGTCACCCAGCAGCGGCACGCAGGCCTGACGGGCGAGCTCGCCATCACGAACGCCGGACCCGGGTTGCCGGCCGAGGCCCTGTCCGAGGTGCGGACCGTCCCCGGAGTCCGCTCGGCGGTCGCCCTCACGCCGACGACGCTCGGCCCGAGCCTCGGCGTCTCCGATGATCTCGTCCCCGCGCAGGTCCTCGGCGGAGGGAAGGGCGGCGGGCTCGACGTCGGCGTGACCGCCGGTTCGCTGGCGGACCTGCACGGCGACACGATCGCGCTCGGCCGCCGGCGCGCAGACGCGGCGGACGCCGGAGTCGGCGACCGCGTGGCGGTGACGCTCGGCGACGGAACGCGCACGCGCGCGAACGTCGTGGCGATCTACACCCGCGAGCTCGGGTTCGGCGACGCCCTGCTCTCCCCCGAGCTGGCGGCCGGCCACCAGACGAGCCCCCAGGTCGGGACGATCCTCGTGCAGACCGCCGATCCGACCGCCGTCGCGCGGCGCCTGCGGGCATTGGCTCCGCGCTATCCGGGCCTGCGGGTCACCGACCGTGCCTCGCTGGCCAGCGTGACCGACGCCGATCGCGAGCTCAACCGCTGGCTCGGCCCGCTGTTCGTCGCGATCATCTTCGCCTTCACGTCGATCGCCGTCGTGAACACGCTCGCGATGATCGCGCTCCAGCGGGGGCGCGAGCTCGGGCTCCTCCGGCTCGTGGGCGGGACCGCGCGCCAGGTGCGTTCGATGGCGCGCTGGGAGGCCGGCCTGATCATCACGATCGGGCTCGGACTCGGGCTGGCGATCGCGGCTACGGCGCTCCTCCCGCTCAGCCATGCGCTGACGGGCAGCATCCGCCCGCACGTGCCGCCCGACCAGCTCGCGGCGATCCTCGGCGTCTCGGCGCTGCTGGCGCTGCTCGCCCTCGCATTGCCGACGCGCCGGGCACTGCGCTCGCGGCCGGTCGAGGCGATCGGCGTCGGCGAGTAGCCGAGCCGGCGCCACCCATCCCCCCACGACGAAAGGCAACACCGGATGCACCGCTCACGTCTGAACCTCAGGCGCAGCGCCGCACGGGCGCTGGCCGCGACCTGCACGCTCGTGCTTGGCGGCCTCGCGCTCGGCAGCGCCGCTCACGCCGACGCGCCGTGCCCGGACGGCGCACGGTGCGGCAGCGTGACCGTGCCGCTCGACCGCGCGAACCCGTCTGCCGGGACGATCGACATCGGCTACGCGCTGCTGCCACGTACGGACACCGCCCGTCCGGCCGCGGGCACGATCGTTCCCAACCCTGGCGGTCCCGGCCAGAGCACGATCGCCAACGTGGCCCTCTATAGCCAGGCGCTGGCGCCGTTGCGACGAGACCGCGACCTCCTGCTGATCGATCCACGCGGCAACGGCCAGTCGGGAGCAGTGAGTTGCCCGAGCCTGGCCGGCCACGATCCGCTGTCGCTCCACCTCCAGAGCATCTGGACGATCTGCGGCGCCGACCTGGGGGCGCATGCGGGCCTCTACGGCTCGGCCGCGGTCGCCGACGACATCGACGCCGTGCGAGCGGCGCTCGGCCTCGACAAGCTGGACCTGTGGGGCGATTCCTACGGGACGTTCCTGATGCCGGTCTACGCCGCGCGGCATCCGGAGCACGTTCGCTCCATCGTCCTGGACGGCGCGATGCCGATCGCCTTCGACCGCTGGGGCCGCGACCAGCTGCGGGCCGTGCGGCGCGTGATCGGGCTCGTCTGCCGGCGCACGGACCGCTGCTCGGGGCCGCGCTTGCTTACCGGGCTCGAGCGGCTCGCGCGGCGGCTGCGGCGCCATCCGGTGCGTTTCACCGCGCAGACCCCCGTCGGGCCTGTCCGGCTCACCCTCGGCGAGCGCGAGCTCGCGAACGTCACCTTCGGCGGCGGCGATCCGCGGGTCTACGGCCTGCTGCCGGCCGCCGTCGACGCCGCGCTGGACCACGACCTCGCGCCGCTCAAGCGCCTGGTCACGGCGTCCCGTGTCGACGAGGCCAGCATCCTGTTCTTCGACCCGGCACTCGGCAGCCTCGGCGCGGCCGCCGCCGTCTCCTGTCACGACTACCCGCGGCCCTACGACCTCGCGGCGGCGCCCGCGGCCCGGCGAGCCCAGTACGACCGCGCGCTGTCGGCGCTCGACCCGGCGCAGTTCCGCCCCTTCTCGGCTGAGGCCTGGCTGGACACCCGCATCGACGCCGGCCCGAAGTGCCTCGACTGGCCGGCCGATCCGACCGCCGGCTCGCCCCTGGAGGGGCGCTCGATCCCCGACGTGCCCGTGCTCGTGCAGTCCGGCGACCTGGACACCAACACGCCGATCGAGCAGGGCCGCGTAGCTGCCGCCCAGTTCGCCCACCCGATCTACGGCATCGTCGCCAACGCCGGCCACACCCCCGACCTCCAGCCGTGCGGCCTGGCGATGGCGATCGACTTCATCAAGCACCTGAAGACCGATCCGAACCGCTGCCGGCACGCGGGGCGCCCGCCGACTGTGGTCGGGCGCCCCGCGCTCCACGCCGCCGAGCTGCCGTCACCCTCCGTGCGCGCAGCGACGCCTGTGCGGCGAGCGGTCGGCGTCGCGCTCGCGACGCTGAGCGACGCACGGACCGCCGCCGCGTACAGCGGCATGACCGGACCGATCGACGCGCTGCGAGGTGGCACCTACGTCGTGAGCGAGCGCCGAGTGCGCTTCGCCAACGCCCGCGTCGTGAAGGACGCCATCGCCAACGGCACGCAGACGATCGGCCGTCGCGAGACCCACACCCGGCTGCGGCTGCGCGGGCAGGGAGTGCCGCCCGCCCAGCTCACGCTCACCTCCGGCGGGACCACCACGCGCGTCACCGGCACGGTCGCCGGCCGGCGCGTCGCCCTGCGACTCGCGTCGACGAGCTAAGGCGTGCGTCTGGGCGTCGGTTCGCCGGCGCCCAGACACGCCAGCGGGCGCCGGGTTCGCCGGCGCCCAGAAGCGCCGATCACGCGGGTTCGTGGTTTCCGGTTCGTCTCGTCATTAGTGATGCGATTCTGTTGCATTTGACCCTAGCTTTTGCCGAGCGCGAACATAGACTCGCGCTGCTCGGGGTTGGAGACCGAGGTCGGGCGCTTGGCCAGGCGAAAGGGCCGGGCGAGAGAGGGCTCATAGATGAGCGCGATCAAGGCGCTCGGCAAGCAGCACCGCTTCACGCCGATCTTCACTGAGGATCCCACGGAGTTCAGGGCGGACCGCCTGCGGCAGTTCCCGGCGGTGGTGTTCCTGAACACGTCGGGCGACGTGCTCGACGACGCCCAGCAAGCGGCGTTCGAGGACTACTTCCGGAACGGCGGCGGGTTCCTCGGCATCGGCTCGGCGATCGAGACCGAGCCGGGCTGGCAGTTCCTCACCGACGTGCTCGGGACGCGCGCGGCGAGCAAGACCGACGTGCAGCCCGGCACGATCAAGGTGGCCGACCGCGTCCACGACGCCTCCAAGCAGCTTCCGGAGTACTGGACGCGGACGGACGCCTGGTACAACTTCACCTCCAACGTCCGCGGCCAGAGCCACGTGCTCGCCACGGTCGTCGAGCTGGTCGACGCGCGCGGCGCGTTCGAGATCCAGCCTTGGGGCGGCAGGCTCGACGGCATCACGGGCGGCACGATGGGCTTCGACCACCCGGTGACCTGGTGCAAGGACTACCGCGGCGGCCGCTCCTTCTACACGTCGCTCGGCAACACCCCCGAGAGCTTCGACGAGGGAGACCTGCGAAACCACCTCGCAGGCGCGATCGAGTGGGCGGCCGGCCAGTCCGACCCCGTCTACAGCGACTGCGGCGCGACGGTGCTCGCGAACTACCAGCAGACGAAGGTCAGCGCGCCGCCGAACCTCAACGAGCCGATCGGCTTCGACGTGCTGCCCGACGGCCGCGTCCTGCAGACCGACCGCCGCGGAGGGATCCGCCTGCACGACCCGTCGGCCAACCAGACGACCCTGCTGGCGCAGATCCCGGTCTACATCGTCAACGAGGACGGGATGTACGGCCCGGCGATCGACCGGAACTTCCAGCAGAACAAGTGGGTGTACGTGTTCTACTCGCCGCCGACGATGAAGGACGTCAAGCTCTCGACCGGCGAGGTCGTGACGCAGACGACGCCGGCCGGGGCGGCTCCCAACACCGGCGCGGCCTACACCGTCTGGGATCCGTATGTCGGCTACTTCCAGCTGTCGCGCTTCAAGTTCGTCGACGCGACGGCGACCGCGCCCGCCCACCTGGACCTGGCAAGCGAGCAGGAGATCCTGCGTGTGCCGCAGAACCGCGGCGCGTGCTGCCACGTGGCCGGCGACATCGACTTCGACTCCCGCAACAACCTGTGGATGGTCACGGGTGACGACACGCCGGCCGGCGGCGGCAACTCCGGCGGCTTCGCGCCGTTCAACGACATGATCAACAACGCCGGCCTGTTCAACGCGCCGGACGCCGCGGGCGGACGGACGGCGGGCACTCCGCTCGCGACGGTCCACCTGCGCCAGGGCGCGATCGACGGGCCGACCCTGTTGACCGCCAACCTGACGTCGACCGGAGCGACGACCGCCTGGGAGACCCAGACGTTCGCCCTGCCGGCGGTGAGCGGAACCAATCGGCTGTTCCTCGTGTTCAACACCGTCGCGGGCGGGGCGACGGGCAACAACCTGTTCAACCTGAACTGGGTGCAGTTCAACGGCCAAGGCGTGGCGGCGCCCTGACCGAAGGCGCGGCATGGGAGCCTCGGCGGCGGCCGCCGCCGAGGCTCCCGCGTCACACCGCAATCTTTGGCCGACGTGAGCGTTTGAGCATGTAGACGGCGCGCGCCCCGGCACGGACTTCCAGACCACCGGTCGCGCGCGTCGTCCATAGGCCCGGAGGCGACCTCAGCGGCGACGAGGTGTGAACCTCGACACCCAGGGCCTCTATTCCTGCGGCAGCTCGTGGCGGACGATCCTCGTGTCCCGTCCAGCCCATCCCACGAGAGGCCCTCATGGACAGCTCGGTCCACGCATTCATCGTCGCCCATCACGCCCAGGCCCGGATCGCCGAGGCCACCTCGGAGCGCCTCGCACGCGAGGCCAGGGGCCGGCGCGAGCCCAAGCTGCGTCACGCTCGACGGTGGCTGACCCGGCGCGCGCCCGCCGTCGCGGCGACTCCGACGACATCCCGCACGATCACCGCGCTGCCGCCGGTCTGAGTCCCGGGCATCGGCTCGGCGCCGCGTCGGTCCGTCGCGGCGCCGCAGACCGCGCGTGGCCAGGAGCCCGCGGTTATGCTCGGCCAGGAGTCTTCCGGTGTCTACTCGATCGAATCCTGTGGCACCTGATACCGACCGAGTGGCTCGGCTCGAGAGCGAACTGGCCGAGGCGCGCGACCAGCAGGCGGCGACGAGCCAGGTCCTCGAGCTGCTGGGGCACTCGGACCTTGCGCTTCAGGCGGTGTTCGAGACGGTCGTGCGTCATGCGGTGAGGCTGTGCCGCGCGGACTGCGGCTACGTCTACCAGCTCGACGGCGACGTCTACCGGATCGCCTTCATCGTCGGCGGTTCCGAGAAGTACCGGGAGTACATGGAACGCCATCCCGTGAAGCACGGTCCGGAGACGCTCGTCGGCCGGGTCGCGCTCGAGCGGCGCATCGTCCAGATCCCCGACGTGCTCGCCGATCCCGTCTATCGCTGGCCCACCGGGCGCGAGCTCGGCGGGTACCGCACGATGCTGGGAGCGCCGATGCTGGTCGGCGAGCGCGTCGTCGGAGTGCTGATCCTCTGGCGGCTCGAGGTCGACCCGTTCGGCGACAGGACGATCGACCTCCTGACGACGTTCGCCGCACAGGCCGCGATCGCGATCCGGAACGTGGAGCTGTTCCACGATCTGACCCGCTCGGTCGACGAGCTCCGGGCGCTGGGCGAGATCAGCCAGGCGGTGTCTTCGAGCCTCGACCTCGACGAGGTGCTGACGACGATCGTGACGCGGGCCGTGCAGCTCTCCGGCGCGGAGGGCGGGTCGATCTTCGAGTTCGACCATGCGACGCGGCTGTTCCACCTCCGCTTGTGCGTCGGCACCGAGCCCGAGCTCGTCACGGCCCTGCGAGCCACGCGGATCCATCTCGATGAGACGTTCGTGGGGCGCGCCGCGGCGAGCGGGGAGCCCCGCAGCGCGCCGGATCTGTCGGAGGTGGAGAGCGATCCGCACGTCGAACAGCTCGCGCGTGCCGGCTGGCGGTCGATGCTCGTGGTGCCGCTGCGCTGGGAGCACGACATCATCGGCGCGCTGGTCGTGCGCCGCCGAGTCGCCGGTGCCTTCCCGGCCCGCTCCGCCGAGCTGCTCGAAACGCTGGCGAGCCAGTCGGCGGTCGCCATCCACAACGCCCGCGTGTTCCGCCAGCTCGAGGACAAGTCGCGCCAGCTCGAGGTCGCGAGTCGGCACAAGTCCGAGTTCCTGGCGAGCATGTCGCACGAGCTGCGCACGCCGCTCAACGCGGTGATCGGGTTCTCCGACGTGCTGCTGGAGCGCATGTTCGGGGACCTCAACGAGCGCCAGGACGAGTACCTGCGCGACATTCGCGACTCCGGTCAGCATCTGCTCGAGCTGATCAACGAGATCCTCGACCTGTCCAAGGTCGAGGCGGGCAGGATGGAACTGGAGCCCGCCCACCTGGCGCTGTCGCCGCTGCTCGAACACGGGCTCGCCATGGTCCGGGAGCGGGCCGAGCGCACCGGTATCTCCTTGGAGCTCACGACCGACCCCGTCATCGACACCGTCTGGGCCGACGAGCTCAAGCTCAAGCAGGTCGTGCTCAACCTGCTCACGAACGCGGTCAAGTTCACCGAGCCCGGCGGCTCCGTCATCGTGAGCGCGCGCCGGAACGGCGACGTGGCAGAAGTCACGGTGCGCGACACCGGCGTCGGAATCGCCGACGACGAACGCGAGCGGATCTTCGAGGCCTTCCAGCGGGGTGGCCGGGGCGTGCGGTCGAGCACCGAGGGAACCGGGCTCGGCCTGACGCTGTCGAAGCGCATCGTGGAGCTGCACGGCGGCCGGTTGTGGATGGAGAGCGAGGTCGGCAAGGGCAGCCTCTTCGGCTTCTCGCTTCCGCTGGCGCCCGTCGCCGTGCCCGCCCCCCCGCCCCCCGCCCCGGCGGCGGTAGCCGGAGATGGCCGGCGCACGGTGGTCGTCATCGACGACGACCCCCTCGACCTCGATCTCCTAGAGGCGCAGCTGGCACCCGAGGGCTATGCGGTGGCCCGGGCGGCCAGCGGCGAGGAGGGCGTACGGCTCGTCCGCAACGAGCAGCCGCTCGTCGTCCTGCTCGACCTGGCGATGCCCGACATGGACGGGTTCGAGGTGGCCGAGCGGCTTCGCGCGGACCCGGAGACGGCGAGCGTCCCGATCGTCGTCCTGACCCACATGGAGCTGACCCGGGCCGACCGCGACCGGCTGGCCGGCCGCGTCAACCACGTGGCAGCGAAGGGACAGCTCGACCGGACGGGTCTCGTCGCGCTCGTCGCGCGCCTCGCAGCCGCGCACGCCGGCGAGTAGGGGCGGCCCCGAGCGAGACGCTCGAGGCCGCCGCTCCGACTAGGGCGTGGTGAACGGGATGTGGTCCTGCCGGCAGACGGTGTCGTCGTCGAACCGCCCGGGCCCGGTGAGGTAGCGCGCGACGGCATCGTCGGCGCAGGCGGAGAGGAAGAGCGAGGTGTGGCCCCAGCCTTCGACCGTGACGAGCGTCGAGTTGGGCAGCAGCCCGGCCACCGTGAGGGCGCCCTCGTAGCCGGTGGCGGGATCGAAGCGCGTCCCCACCACGAGCACCGGGTTGGCGGTCGTGCGGTTGAAGGGACCGGTGTAGCGGTCGCCGTCGGCGTGCGGCCACTCGGCGCACAGGCTCGAGAAGCCCCAGATCCACAGGCGTCCGAAGTAGCCGGTGGCGTCGCTCGCGGCGGCGGCCCTCGACCAGGCGGCGTAGTCGTCCGGGTTGTCGGTGTCCGAGCAGGCGACGGCCGGCGTGCCCTCGATGAAGTTCGGGTAGCGCGGGAAGCCGCGCTTGGCGATCAGCTCGGGTCGGGCCGCCAGGCGCTGCAGCCGCGCGGCGGCCGCTGCCGGCGATCCGGCTTGGGCCTCGACGGCGGCCAGGTCCTGGGCGAACACCTCCCAGATCGCCGAGTCATACAGCGCCCCGTGGGTCGCGGCGATCAGCAGCGAGTAGTCGACCCGGAACGTGGAGCCGTCCGGCAGCGTCACGATGACGGGGTCGGCCTTCAGCCGGGCGGCGAGCGCGGCGAAGCGAGCGGCAGCGTGGCCGGACAGGGCGCAGCGGAGGCCGCCGGCGTCGCAGAGCCGGAAGAACTCCTGCAGCGTGGCCTGCGCCGAGGCATCGCTGCCAAGCCGCGCGGCGAACGGAAGCGTCTTCGCTTCGTCGCCCCTACCGGTCGCCCAGGCGATCGGATCGACGACGCCGTCGACCACGAGCGCCCGCACCTTGCCCGGGAACAGGTTGGCGTAGGTGACGCCGAGATAGGAGCCGTACGAGTAGCCGGCGTAGCTGAGCTTCTCGTCGCCGACCGCCTGGCGCAGCAGGTCGAGATCGCGCGCCACGTTGGCGGTCGACATGTGGTCGGCGATGCGGCTGCCGCGCTGATCGCAGGCGGCGGTGAGATAGCGGTCGGTGGCGATCCACGCCTGCTCCTCGGCCGGCGTGGTCGGGAACGCGAACGGCGTGAAGAACGGGCCCCACTGCCGCGGCGTGCCGAAGCACCGCAGCGCGCTGCTGCGAAGGATCCCGCGCGGGTCGAAGCCCACGACGTCGAAGCGCGCGCGGACCTCCTCGGTGAACAGCGACTGGCCCGCGAAGAGCGTGAAATCGACGCCCGAGCCGCCCGGCCCACCCGGGTTCAAGAACAGCGAACCGATCCGGCGGGCCGGATCCGTCGCGGGCAGACGCACGAGCGCGATCGAGATCGTCGCGCCATCCGGCTCGTCGTGGTCGAGCGGCACGCGCACCGTGCCGCACTCGAACGGCCCGAGGTCGGCATGACATCTGCTCCACGACACCTTCGCCTGCGCGGCCTCCGCCCGGCCGGCCGCCAGGACCGACCACGCGAGCGCCACACACAGCAGCGCCATCACCGCCCCCGCCCGCCTCACGTACACCGGCGACTGCCTGAACTCGGATCGTTGCCGCATCGCGGCCATCCTTCCTGCACCGAGCGGATCGCCTCGCCAAGACGGGCGCCCGCCCGCCGCGGTCGCTGATCACCGCCATGCTCGACCCGGTCCAGACGAGCGAGAAGAGACCCAAGGTGGGCGGTTCCACACCCGGGTCGCCGCATGGGAAGATCGCTCGAGCGTCAGCGATCAACGGAGGTGACGTGACGTCGAATGGCCTTCCGCCCGGTCCCCGGTGGCCGGTGAGCCTGCAGACGCTGCGCTACGGACTGGACCCGTACGGGCTCTTCGAGTCGGCCCACCGGACGTTCGGTGATGTCTTCACCCTGCGGGTGATGGGCGAGACGTGGGTCGTCCTCGCCCATCCCGACGCGGTTAGCGAGCTCTACGGACACGGGCCCGACGAGCTCGACTCGGGCGTCGCCAACCTGTCCCTCCGTCCGCTGCTGGGAACGCAGAACTCCCTGCTCCTCGACGGCGCCGAGCATCTGCGCCGGCGCAAACTCGTGCTGCCGCCATTCCACGGCGAGCGCATGCGCGCCTACGAGCAGCTGATCCGCGAGGCCACGCGCCGCGAGCTCGGCACGTGGTCGCCCGGCGCTCCGGTGCGGACGCTGCCACGGATGCACGACATCACCCTGCAGGTGGTGCTGCGTGCCGTGTTCGGCGTTCAAGAAGGGCCGCGGCTCGACCGGCTCGCCTCGAGCCTCAGACGCCTCATGACCTGGACCACGGACCCGCGCCGGGGACTCGTCTTCGGCCTGCTCGGTCCCGACCGCCTGATGGCGCTCCCGGGCTTCCGGCGTCAGCTCGCCGACGTCGACCGCCAGCTGCTCGCCGAGATCGCCCGCCGCCGGCAGGCCACGAGCCTCGCCGACCGCGAGGACATCCTCTCGCTGCTGCTCCAAGCGCGATCGCAGGACGGCGGCGCGCTCTCCGATCGCGAGCTGCGCGACGAGCTCATGACCCTGCTCGTCGCTGGGCACGAGACGACCGCCGCGCTCCTGAGCTGGGCACTGACCGAGCTCGCCCGCGATCCCCGAGCGCAGGAGCGCCTCGCCGACGGCGAGCCCGGCTTGAGCGAGGCAGCCATCACCGAGACGTTGCGCTTGCACCCGCCCGTGCCGCTCGGCAGCCTGCGGCGGCTCCGTCGACCGATGACGATCGCCGGCCGGCAGCTCCCCGCGGGCGCCACCGTCGCCTCCTGCAGCCTGCTCATCCACCGCCGCAGCGACGTCTATGAAGACCCGGCGACGTGGCGGGTGGATCGATTCCTGAACCGGCGCCCGCCCGCCGGCGCCTGGATCCCGTTCGGCGGAGGTGTGCGCCGGTGCGTGGGGGCCGCGTTCGCTCAATTCGAAGCGCGAACGGTGCTCGACGAGATCGCGCTCGCGCTCCAGCTGCGACCCGCGGGCAGACCCACACGGCGGGTCGGACGGCGCGGCATCGTCCTCGTGCCCCCGCGCGGCGGCCCGGTGACGGCTCGGCGTCACACCGGCGCCCGCTCGTGCGACTGATACACGGACGAGGCGCTCTTGCTGTCCGGTGACCTGGAGGACTTCGGGCGCTTCTACGACCGCTGCGTCCGGTCGCTGCTGGCCTTCTTCCAGCGCCGCACGCGTGACCCGGAGGTGGCCGCCGACCTGACGGCAGAGACGTTCGCGGCCGCGATGGTCGCCCGCGGGCACTATCGCGGCGGCACGGACACGGCGGCGGGCTGGCTGTTCGGGATCGCCCAGCACAAGCTGGCCGACTTCCGCCGGCGCGGCGCCGCGGAGGACAGGATGCGCGAGCGGCTCGGGATGCAGCCGGTCCCGGTGAGCGCCGAGGACCGCGCAGGTCCTGCGCCAGCGCCTCGCCGCGGCGGGCGTGGACGGCGCCGCCGTGACGGCCTCCGGCGGAAGCCTGACCATCACGGCTCCGCCGGACGCGCGCGAAGCGGTCACGGCGCTCACCCAGCCCGGTCACGTCGCCTTCTACGACTGGGAGCGCACCGTGCTCGGCCCGGGCGGCGAGCCGGCCCCTCAGGACTCAAGCACCACCGGCGGCCCGGACGCGGGCCGCGGCGCGGCGGTCACGAAGTCCGAGGCCGAGGCCCGCGCCGCCGCCGCCGGGCGGTCGCGTCGTCCGCGCCGAGAACGGCGACGGCTGGTTCGCGCTCGGCGACGCGCCCCCGCTGACCGACGCCGACATCGCCGGCGCCGACAGCATGGTCACCCAGGCCACCCAGCACCCGATCGTCGTCGTCGAGCTCACGACAGGCGGCCAGGCCGCCTTCACCGACCTGACGCGCGAGCTGGCCCAGCGCGGCGCGAGGCTTGCCGGTCCTGGAAGCGGCATCGAGGCGACACAGCACCTCGCCATCGTGATCGACGACCAGATCGTCGCCGTGCCCTTCATCGACTTCCGGGTGGCGCCGAACGGCATCGACGGCTCCGACGGCGCTCAGATCTCAGGGGACCTCACCGAGGAGACGGCGCGCCAGATGGCCAGCGTCCTCGACAGCGGCCCGCTCCCCGGCGCGCTCACGAGCGCCGCCGGCGGCTGATCTACGCGGCGCGGGCGGCGGCCGCTGATCGAAGATCTGCACCGCCGGCGCCGTCAGGAGTACAGTCTGCCGTAGATCGCTACAGCTCGGAGGACGACGGTGCACAGGCTATTGACCGCCTTTGCCGGAACGCTGGCGGCGCTAGCCATCTCTTCCCCCGTCGCGGTCGCGAAGGAGCGGGTCCTGACCCTCTATTCGCCGCGGATCGACTCGCTGCCGTACGTGCACGACACCCACGACGTGTCGCTGCGAGCGAACGGCCGCGAGGCGCCTGCCAGTCCCGGCTATCTCCTGGGCTTCAAGGAGATGGCGCTGGTCGACTCCAAGGATCCCAAGGCCAAGCCGCTCCCGATCACCAAGATGATGGTCCACCACTTCGTCTACTTCGCGCCGGGGCGGGTGGAAGACGATGCGGGGGGCTGCTGGGCCGGCACCGGCTTCCTCGGGGGGCGCGGGGAGGAGCACCCGCTCGGGCATACCGTCAAGGAGATCCCGAAGCTGTTCCGCAACCGCTACGGCGTCGCCAATCGCCGCGCGGACGGCTCGGCGCCCGACTGGCGCCTCACGGCCATGGTCATGAACCACTACAAACGGCCCAAGAGCTTCTTCGTCCGCACCCGCATCTACTACACGACCGAGCCGCGCACGTCCGCGACGCCGGTCGTGATCGGCAACTGCGCGTACCGCGCCAACGCGATGGCGTATGACGTGCCGGGCGGCGGCCCGCCCGGCTCCAACTACGTCGACGAGAGCACCTGGACCGCGCCGTTCAGCGGTCGCCTGCTGGCGGCGTACTCACACCAGCACGGCGGAGGCAAGTACCACCTGCTCGAGAGCGAGATGTGCGGACGGCGGCTGTTCAAGGCGCCCGTCTACCACGGCCTGCCCGGCCATCCGTACAACACGATCCGGCCGATCCTGCACGAGCCGGGGCCGATCGCCACCGGGACCTATGCCAGCGGTCAAGGCATCCCGATCGTGGCGGGCGAGGTGCTGCGGCGCGTTGCCGTCCACGACAACCACAGCCTGCACGTGGCGTCGATGGGCTTCTGGGTGGCCGTGTTCGCCCGCGACGACTCCGTCGAGCGCTGCGGCGCGATGCCGGACGACATGGTCGAGATCAACCGGCCGAAGCGCTTCGACCGCACGCCCGCCTACGACCGAGTGGTGCCGCAGCTCGCCAAACCCCGCGGCGCCTTCCGGGCGTTCGACGGCAGCCCGCTCGAGGTCAGCGACAACTTCTTCGAACCGCAGAAGATCACCGCCGCGGTGGGACAGACGGTGACCTGGAGCTTCGGGGGCAGCCTGCCGCACAGCGTCACGGTCGCCAACGGCCCGCGAGGCTTCTCTTCGCCCTTCTTCGGACGCACGTCCGGCACGTACAGCTTCACGCCCCAGGTGCCGGGCACCTACCGGCTGACCTGCCTGGTGCACCCGACGAGCATGGCGCAGACGCTCGTTGTGAACTAGGCGCGCTGCGCCGATCTATACGATTATGCGTCTAATCGTTTATTCTCTCGTGCGTGATCTACTCGACCCCGCCGATGAGTCCGGCGTTGACGCAAGCGCTCGACCAGTTCGACGAGCTGCGCAGCCGCATGGGCAGCAGTGCCGAGCATGCAGGACCGTGGCTCGGCAGCCTGCGCCGGCGGTGGCGCGCGTCATCGGCCCAGAGCTCTGTGGAGATCGAGGGGTTCCACGTGGCGGACGACGAGACCGTCGCGTTGATCAGCGGAGCTCATGTCGATCCCGATGACGAGGATCGGATGGCTCTCAGCTGCTACGCCCGCGCAATGGATCACGTTGGCGTCATGTCCGATGATCCGGTGTTCCGCTGGGTCGACCGCGTGATCCTCGACCTCCACTTCGACGCCTGCTACTTCCAGAAGGACAAGGAGCCGGGCCAGTACCGACGGCGCGGGATCGAGGTTACGAACCCGGCCGGCGGGCCGCCGGCCTACGTGGGTCCTCCGCACGATGCGGTGCCGCAGCTCATGGACGAGGTCGTCGAGTGGCTGGACGGCGGCGACCCCCACGCCCACGTGGTCGTGCGGGCGGCGATGGCACATCTCCATGTCGTCTCCGTCCACCCGTTCCGCGACGGAAACGGCCGGATCTCGCGCATCGTGCAGTCGCTCGTCCTGGCCCGCGAAGGGCTGCTCGCGCCCGAGTTCGTCTCGATCGAGGAGTACCTCGGTCGCGACACCCGCGCCTACTACGAGACGCTCATGGAAGTGCAGAGCGGCGCCTACCAACCCGAGCGCAACGCAGGCCCGTGGGTCGACTTCTGTGTACGCGCACATGTCGATCAGGCGCGACGGCGCGTCACCCAGCTGGACGAAGCCGCGGCTCGTTGGTCTGCGCTCGAGGAGCTCGTCGCCGAGCGTGGCTGGCCCGACCGGTTGACCATCGCCCTCGAGCAGAGCCTTTTCCGTGGGATCGACCGCGCGTCCTACGTCGCCGAGGCCGACGTCTCGGCACCGACCGCGAGTGCGGACCTCAGACGGCTGCTCGACGCGGGCCTCGTCGACCAGCAGGGCAAAGGCCGAACGACGCGGTACCGCGCGTCTGGCGCGCTGCGTACGGCCGTCGAGCGCAATCGTCAGTAAGCGTCTTCGCCAGACGGCGGGACATACTCACGCTCTAGGCGCGGCTTTCAGAGCGGGCCCCCGATGATCGCATGGCGAACTAGCCGCGCTGGCGGTCGAGGCCGAGCTCGAGAATGCGCTGGGCGAGCCGGTGCGAGCGGTCAAGGGGGTCGTGAGGGCCGAGTCTGACCTTGCTGGCGAGGCTCTCCAGGCGCCGGGTGACGGTTCGCTCGGCGAGATTCGTGGCCGCGGCGATCTCGGATCGAGTCGCTGGCCGCTCGGCGAGTGCGCCCGGCGCCCGGAACCGGCTCACCAATGCGGCGGCGACGGCGCGTTCCTCGCCGGTCAGCGCGATCACCGCGGCGTCCGCCGGCGTGGTGCCGATGAGCCCGGGAGGCGCGGGAAGGCTGACGCGCAACCGGCACCTTCCAAGCGCGAGCGTGTCCCCATCGGCGAGCCGCGCCGGCCGTACGAGCCGCTGACCGTTCAGCAGCGTCCCGTTCCGTGAGCCAAGGTCCGTCGCGACGAGCGCGGACCCATGGCGCGCGACCTCCAGGTGCGCCGAGGAGACCGTGCTGTCGTCGAGCAGCACGTCGCACTCGGGGCGCCGGCCGAACAGCGTGCGCTCGTCGTCGAGCTCAACGACGGCGATCAGCTCGCCGCTCCGCTCGACGTGCACGCGTGACGTCATCGAGGCAACTCTAACTTCGTGGCGCATGGCGAGCCAAAGCTGGCCCGCCTGGTGTCACGCCCGTCCTTTGCGCGGCCGGCGCCGCCCGGAAGCCTCTGCGTACGTCAACCGTCCGCCGTCGATGGAGGAGTCATGAACAGGGCGCGTAAGAGCTTTCCATACGCTGTCGCGCTGCTCTAACGCACGAGCACGCGGCGGGTCGAGGTGACCGCGGCGCCACCGTCCGGCTGGATGCGCACGCGCACCGAGAGCCGCCCGCGGCGGACGCGCGACGGCCGCAACGTGAGTCGGGCCGTCCCGGCCAGGCGCCGCGACGCGCGGGCCAGGACGCGGCCGCGCTGGGTGGCGGTGCCCGTCGCGCTGCAGGCGGAGGGGCAGCTCAGCCGCACCTGCAGGCCGCGCCGGAGCAGCGCGAGGCGGCCGATCGCCGGGGCGGTGCGCACCGACAGGCCGTCGCGCGGGGCGCGGTGAGGAGGCCGGGCCGACGTCGGCGGGGCCCCAGTCGGGCTCGCGGGCGCCGGGGATCGTCAGGCGCGGGTTGCCCGCGCAGTCGTGCCCGATCGTCCCGGTCCACACCCCGTCGCCCTCCGCCCAGGCGAGCGACCGCCCGTCGGGCGACCAGCTCGGGACCCCGAACTCGCCGCCGGTCGCGCCGGCGAGCAGGCACTCCATCCTCGGCGGGTCGGGCAGGTGCACCCCGTAGATGGCGATCGTGTTGCCCGCGCCCGCGGACAGGCCGCCGGCGCCGATGTGCGTGCCCCCGCGCAGGACGGCGAGGCGGTCCATGGCGGGCGAGATGTCGCCCGCGCCGATCGGCTTCCAGTACTCCTCGGTCGACCACTTGGTGTCCGAGTCGTGGAACCACTGCTTGATGTGGTTGTGGTCGACGCCGACGCCGGCCGCCACCACCTGGGCCGTGAGCGCGTTGGTCTCCTCGAACAGCAGGGCACCGCTGGAGTCAGGCAGCCACGAGGGCTTCTCGTAGGAGTGCGTGGCGCCGAGGAACTGCCCCGTGCGCGCGTCCTGCCACACGGTCACCGGGCCGGTGCGGTTCCACTCGATGTTGTTGCGGTAGTCGTGCCAGGAGCTGTACATCCCGAGCCAGTACGCCAGCTTGGTCCCGTCCGGCGAGATCCGCGGGTCGAACGGGCCGACTGCGCTCGCGGTCACTGGGGCGTCCGTGAGCACCGAGTTGAGCGTGGCGAGCGGTCGGCCGGCGCGATCGAGGCGGATGAAGCGCGTGCCGCGCTGGGCGAGGATGGTTCCGTCGTTCGCCTGCGTCGGCGATTGGTAGCCGCCGTCGCGCGTGAGCTGCTGTGCGCCCGAGCCGTCCGGTCGGGCCAGCCACACGTCGTGGTCCTTGGTGTAGACGATCGAGTCTGCGCTCGCCGCGGAGGGGAGGAGCAGGGCGAGCGCGACGACAGAGACGGCGAGGGAGCGGCGCATCGCGCGAGTATCAGAACGACCGGCGCGCCCTCGCATCGGGGAAATCCCTGAATCGAGCATGGTCACTCGAAGCGGATGGCGATGACGGCGATCCAGGTGAGGAAGCCCGCGAGGTAGGCGTACCAGCCGGGCGTGCCGCCGAGCACGGCGGCCATCGCGAGCGCGACGGCGAGCGCGACGTCGGTGCGGCGACGCGTCGCTGCGATTGCGATTGGTGCGGCGAGGCCGGCGAGCACGAAGCCGCCGGCGTGCAGGGCGGCGTGCCAGGAGTCGACCCAGGAGGCGAGCGTTCCGGGGTCGCCGACGGGTGGATCCAGCGGGAACGCGGCGGCGGTGAGCCCGATGCCGCAGGCGGCGAGCGCGAGCGCGCGGCCGCGATGCGGCTGGGCGGCCGCGAGCGCGATGAGCGCGGCGCCCAGGCAGGCGAAGGCCACGGATTGCAGCCATCCATGCGGGAGCACGGCCAGGCTGCTGGGCCACGGGACGCCATGGTGGTCGCCGGCGGTCCAGCCCCACGCCCGCAGAGCGTGCGAGTTGCTCCAGGTGAGCAGCGCGGCGGTGAGGAGGAACAGAGGCGCGGCAAGCAGAGCCGGCGCGGCAGGTCGGGTGATCGTCAGGCGAGCGGTTGTGGCCATGAGCCGCATGGTTCTGCGCCGGCGGGCGGCGGTGCATCCGCTGGACAGCGGGTTTTCGTGGGGATGTAATGGGCGCCATGGCACGCCTGTCGGAGCGTGGCCGCCGCGGGTTGGAGCAGCTGCGCCTGGTCGCCGCCGACGCGTCGAGCGCCGGACTGTTGGCCGAGCGCGCGCTCGCCGCGCTCGATGTGGCGGTGCCGTTCGACGACGGCGCCCTGTTCGCGCTCGACGGCTCATCGCTGGTGTTCACCCGGCTGCTGGCCTACCGCGGCGTCGACCCGGGCGCGATGCGCGTGTGGCTCCGCGACACGTACCTGGTGGCGCGCGAGCCCGGCTCGCTGCACTTCCCGACGCTGCTGCGCAGCCACGGCGGGTCCGGCGTCTACCACGAGGACGCGGAGCGGTGGCTGCGCGCCCCGCCGCCGCCCGCGTCGGGGCGCGAGATCCGCGCCGGGTGGCGGCGATGGGAGTCGCCCGCGGGCGGCGCACTGCGCTATGGCCTCGCGCACCGGCGCCGCTGGGTCGCGGCGCTGCAGCTCGCGCGACTGGACCCGGGACGCGGCTTTCGCGCGGGCGAGCTCGAGCTCATCGACCGCGCCGCGCCGCTGCTCGCGCGAGCGCTCGCCGCGCGCCTGGCGCCGGTCATTCCCGCTCCCGGGGAAAGACCGCCCAGCGGGCAGCTGCTGTTCGACGAGCAGCGCCGGCTGGTCTCGGTCAGCGCGTCGGGGCAGCACTGGCTCGCGCTGCTCGCGGCCGACGCCGTGGCGCCCGACGTCCCCGTCGCAGTGCAGGCCCTGGTCGGTCAGCTCGCGGGCTCCGGAAGGCCGGCGGGGGCATTGACCGCGATCGACCGCGACGGGGGTCGCGTCGCCGTGCGCGCCGAGCCGGCGCTGCGGCTCAACGGGTCCGGCGCGCCCGCGCGCGGCTTCGCCGTGAGCGTGGCCTCGGCGCCGCTCGTGCCGGGCGAATCCGGGCTGACCGGCGCCCAGTTTGCGGTCGCCCGGGCGGTCGCGCGCGGCGACAGCGACCGCGAGATCGCGGCCGCCCTGCAGCTCGCACCCGCCACCGTGCACGAGCACGTCGCCGCGCTCCACCGGCTGCTGGGAACGGGCACGCGCCCGCGCCTCGTGGCCACGCTCGCGAACTCGTTCCGCGACGACTCCTGACCAGCCGCGGGCGCAGGCTACGCTGCCGAGCGAGGCGCCCTCCGGATGGCCGTCGCGACCAGTCATTCACGCTTTCGCCGCGGCCTGGTGGGCGAGCCGCGGGTCGACGCCGTGCCGTGGGCGCTGGCGGTGGTCGCGCTCGCCGCTCGCCGGGCACGTGGCGACCGGCGAGTGTGTGCGTCGCGCTGGTCGGCGCGTCGTTGGTGCCGTTGGGGTTGTATGCGCTGTTCGGCGAGACGGGTCACCTGAGCTGGGTGGAGCGGCCAGGCCTGCGAGAGCTGGCCGGTGCGGCCGTCGACCTCGTGGGCGGCGGCGCGGTGCTGGCGGCGGCGTTCGCGGCCGCGGGCCTCGCGGGCGCGATCCGGCTGCTCCGCGCAGCCGCGTCGCATCGCGGGGCGGGATCCGCCTGGCAGACGTGGTGCCTGCTCGGCTGGCTCGTGCTGCCCGTGCTCGGCAGCTTCGCCGTCTCGCTGGTCGTCAAGCCCATCTTCGTGCCGCGGTATCTCGTGCTCGCGCTGCCGGCGTGGGCGCTGCTGTGCGCGGCCGGGATCGGAGCCTTGCGCTCCGGCCGGGCGCAAGCGACCGCCGCGCTGGCGATGGTCGTGCTGTCCGTCGCCGGCCTGCCCGCCGTCTACCGCGATCGCGTCAACGCAGACTGGCGCAGCGCCGTCGCCCTGATCGCCGCGCGCGCGCGGCAGGGCGACACGGTCGTTGTCTACGCCCCCTTCGCGCGTACCCCGTTCGACTACTACGCGGCCGAGCAACCGGCGCTCCGCCGCCTCGCACGCCCGCTGTTCCCGGCCTCCGCGTGGGGACGGTTCGACCTCGAGCGCGAGCAGGCGGCGGTGCCCGACCCGTCGGCGCTCGCCGCCCAGGCCGGGGCGCGCGTCTGGCTGATCACCGCGCACGTGCCCGAACCCGCGCTCCGCGACGAGCTGTCGGACGCGCTCGCCACCGACCGGCGTGGCACCACGACGTCGTTCCCAGGCGTCGACGTCTCGTTCTTCGCCGCCCGCCGTTGACTCCGAGGGGGCCGCCGGTGGCGGCCCCCCAAGGCTGGTGGCTAGCGCGCGACGAGGATCGTGCCGGCGTCGGGCTCGAGCTGCCGCCGGCCGCGCGTGTCGGTCGCCTGCACCTCGGCCGTCAGCGTCTGGCCGGCCAGACTGTGATCCAGCCGGACCGCCAGGCGGGCGGTGACCGACTTGCCCTTGCTGGTCAGCCTGGTGTGCCTGCGCATCAGCTCGACCGCGCCGTCGGCGCTGATCCGCCGCGACCTCGGGCGGATCGAGACCTCGCCGACGGGCGCGCCGTCGCGGTACAGGCGCAGCTCGACCGTGCGCAGCTTGCGCCAGCTGACGGGGTGGCGCCAGCTCAGCCGCAGGCGAGCGGGCTGGCCCGCCTTGGCCTCGACGGTCGTGGGCGTGAGCCGCAGCTTGCCGACCGGCGTGACCGTCGTGCTCTCGCAGCCTCCGAATGCGTCACGGCCATCCAGCTGCGCGGTGTCGAGGCCGAGCCCGCAGCCGACGACGTCTTCGAACGCGTCCTGGGCAGAGATCGTGTCGTTGCCGTCCTGACCGAGGATGGTGTCCGGCCCGCTGCGCCCTTCGATGATGTTGGCCACGCTGCTGCCGACCAGCGTGTCGGCGAAGTTGCTGCCGGTGATGTGCTCGACGGTGCTCCGCACGTCGTCCTGCTCGCCCGTGGCGCCGTCGTTGCGCACATCGTCGAGCGACACGCCGACCCCGCTCGTGCGGGTGCCGTAGGTGATCCGGTCGCTGACGCCGCTGCCGCCGTTGAGCGTGTCGGCGCCGTTGGGCGCGGAGCCCTCGTCCATGAGGTCGCTGCCGCCGCCCGTCTCGATCACGTCGGCGCCGTTGAGCCCACGGAACGTCTCGTTGCGGTTGGACCCGCGGAGCGTGTCGGTGAAGTTCGACCCTTCGATCACCTCGAAGTCCTTCTCGATGCCCTCGAGGTCCACGGGCCGACCGTCGTCGAAGCTGAGCACGCCGCCGACCTCGTCGAGCCTGACGTTCACCCCGCTGTTGGCCGAGCGATAGCTCACCGTGTCCACCGCGAGGTCGTCGATGCCTCCGTGGCCTTGGTAGAACACGGGCTCGATCGCGCGGCCGAAGCCGGCCTGGCGCTGCCCGCCCACGATCGTGTCGGCGCCGGAGCCACCGGACATGGAACCCCGGTGTGGAGCGGTGTACGTGATCGTGTCGTTCCGGTCGCGCGTCTCCACGGAGATGGATCTCGCGGTTCCAGGGCAGATCGCGTCGCCGGCGTTGCCGATCCGGCACTCGCTGCTGAGCGTCGTGATCGACACCTGATCGTCGATGACGATCCCCGCAGAGGTGAAGCCGACTCGCACGTTGTTGACCTCGTTCGGGTGGGCCACGTAGGAGACGGAGCCGACGCCGTTGTCGTTCTCGATGAAGGCCACGGTCGCGGCGTCGGCCGCCGCGGGCAGCGCCAGGGCGGCGAGGGCGGCGGCGAGCACGGCGCGCCGGGCCCGCCGGCGTGGGCCGGCACGGAGGGAGAGGTGCATCGGGAGTCCTTTGCAGTGAGCGGGCGGGGTCGGCCCGGAACCCTCGAGGAGCGTCCCTACGGCCGGCCTACGACGCTGTTACGGCCGCTGTCGCCGCGCACGGTCTGCGCGCGAGAGCGCAACGCGCCACCGTACGGGCTCGAGGAGTACGATCCGGGAAGGGGGTTCACCTGGCGGGATCCCGGCGGCTCGGAGGGCCGGCCCGGTGGCTCGAGCGATACCTCCCTTAGGGGGAAGGAGGTTCCTGATGCGACGTACGCTGTCGCTTCTCGCCACCGCCGTGGTGGTGTATGCGGCCCTGACTGCCGGTGCCGCGGCTCAGCCTCGGCACCCGGACGACACGGCCGACCGGCCGCACAGCGACAACATGGAGCTGCTGGGAGCGAGCCTGCGCGCCGGCGCTGTTCTCGGGCCGCCTCCGGCCGGCCCCGGAACCGTCCCGTGGGACACGCGCAACACGGATCTGGCGTTCTGGAAGGACACCGTGATCCAGGGGCGCTATGACGGCTTCCGGATCA
>CAWJNZ010000005.1:0-43640 GCA_963844405.1 uncultured Solirubrobacteraceae bacterium
CCGCCGGCCCAGCCGATCGTGACGTGCTCGCGCGGCGCGCGGGTCAGGTCGTAGCGGCGCAGATCGAGGCCGTTGCGGCAGACGCTCACCTCGGGGTTGACCGAGGCGTAGCGGCGGGCGAGGAAGCCGGTCGAGCAGATCACGCCGTCGCACACGCGCATCGCGAGCTCGCTGGCGCGCACCCATTCGCGGCTGAAGACCTTCGCGTGCTCGTGGCCGCCGGCCTTGCGCACGGCGTCGAGCAGATCGTCGATCTCGTAGATGACCCTGACGCCGCGGGCCTGGAGGTCGCGGATCAGCGCCACCCACTCGCGGCCGCCCGGCTGCTGCAGCACCACGACTTCGTAGCCGTAGAGGTCCTCGAGCAAGCGCACGCGGCCGTTGTCGCCGGTGACGAAGCGCAGCTCGGGCGGGGTGCCGCGGACGCCGACCCAGTCGGCGCCGAGCGCGGTGGCCGGCAGCGCGGCGCGATACCAGCACGGCGCGGACGCGCCGATGCCGACGAACAGGGTGCGCGGCGTGCTCACACGATCTCCGGGGTCCAGGGGCTCATGTCGGTCGAGCCGTGGCGCTCGAGCAGCCGGACGATCGACTGCTTGTGCAGCGCCTCGATCTTCGCGCTGCGCTTGCCGCGGAAGAGGCTCTCGTGGTGCAGCGCGACCGCGGCGGGCTCGTAGATGCACTCCAGGCCGGCCTCGAACACGCGCAGGCAGTAGTCCATGTCCTCGTGGGCGAGCCCGTAGGACTCGTCGTAGATCCCGATCGTGGCGAGCGTTTCGAAGCGGATCAGCTGCAGCGCGGCGGTCACCGGGCAGCGGCACGGCAGCAGCGCCTCCGCGAGATCGCCCGGGCCGTGGTTGAAGCGGTGGGCGAAGCCGCGGTTGAGCCGCGAGAAGTAGACCCCGGCGTGCTGGAGCAGGCCGTTCGGGTACAGCAGGCGCGCGCCGACGACGGCCGCAGGGCGCCCGAGCGTGTCGGTGCGGGCGCGCATCGTGTCGAGCCAGCCCGCCTGGGTGAACTCGATGTCCGCGTTGACGAGCACGGCGTCGAGCTCGTGCGCGCGGGCCACCTCGAGGCCGACGTTGACCGTGGCGGCGAAGCCGGAGTTCGAGTCCTTGCGCACGAACGCCTGGCCGAGCTCGTCCGCGGCGGCCTCGGCCATCTCGGCCAGTGCAGTCGCGGGACTGTGGTCGTCGATGATCAGCACCTGCGCGTCCGAGGCGGACGCCTGCAGGGAGACGAGGCACTTCAGGAGCACGTCCAGCTCCGACTCGGAGCGCAGGTAGACGGGCACGATGGCGAGTGTGGGACGGACCACGAACCGGTACTCGGCGGGCCCCAAAGGATCTTTAACGACAGCGGGCGGCCAGAGGCCGCCCGCTACCGATCCGTCCCTCGGTGGGGTTATGTAGGTGGCGCGTGGGCCGCGGCGGCGAGCCGCCGCGGCCACGAGCCTATGAGTGGCCTAGCGGAGGAGCGAGAGAACGCTCTGCGGGGCCGTGTTGGCCTGCGCGAGCATGCTCGTGCCGGCCTGCTGCAGGATCTGGAGCTTCGAGAAGTTGACCATCTCGCTGGCCATGTCCACGTCGCGGATCCGGCTCTCGGAGGCGACCAGGTTCTCCTGGTAGCTCGCGAGGTTGTTGAGGCGATGCTCGAGGCGGTTCTGGACCGCGCCCAGCTTCGAGCGGGACTCGGACACCTTGTTGATCGCCGTGTCGACGGCGGCGAGGCCGCCCGACGCGGTGACGTCGATGGTGCCGATGTCCGTCGAGAGGGTGACGCCCGTGGTCGAGATCTTCTCGCCCTCAGCGCCGACCACGAAGTCGAAGGCGGAGCCCGTGAGGAGCGCCTTGCCGTTGAACTTCGTCTCGGTGCCGATCGCGGTGATCTCGTCCTTGAGGGCGGTGACCTCGTTGGTGATCGCCGTCTTGTCGTCGGTCGACAGCGTGCCGTTGTCGTACTGCACCTTCAGCTCGCGGATGCGGCTGAGCATCGAGTGCACCTCGTTGAGGGCACCCTCAGCGGTCTGGACCAGCGAGACGCCGTCCTGCGCGTTGCGCTGCGACTGGGCGAGGCCACCGATCTGAGCGCGCATCTTCTCGGAGATGGCGAGGCCGGCGGCGTCGTCGGCGGCACGGTTGACGCGGTAGCCGCTCGACAGCTTCTCCATGGCCTTGGCGGCCTTGGAAGCGGTGCCGGTCAGCTGACGGTGAGCGTTGAAAGCCTCAACGTTGTTCTGGATACGAAGGCCCATGATCATCTCTCCTTGATGATTGGTGTGTTTGGACCGGAGCGACTCCTTGTCACTCCTTCTTGCAAGGGGAGTATTCGGCCGGCGTCCCCGAGCCTTGAGGAAACTTTTCGCGGCTAGGCCCGAACGTCCAGCCCGCCCTCGCGGGGCGGCTCCGCGGGCGGCTTGGCGGGCCGCCGGCGGCGGCGCTCCTCGCGGCGCTCGCGCTCGAGCTCCCGCTCGACGGGGGTGAGCAGCACATGCTCGACCGGCGCGATGTCGCGCCGGGGGCCGACGGGCTCGATGCGCTGGGTCACGCGTCGCCGCGCGCGAGCTCGGCGCGGCGCTCGAGGCGGGCCTGGTGGCGCGCACGGAGGGCGTGCAGCTCGGCCAGCATCAGCTGCTTCCACACGGCCACGGCGATCGCCCAGGCGGCGAGGTGGACCACGACCCCGGCGATCAGCGAGCGCGCGGTGGCGTCCCAGGCGGGCACGCCGGCGCGCAGGGAGAGCACGAGGGTGATGAGGAAGCCGAGCAGGCCGCCGAGCGCGCGGGCGCGCTGGACGGAGCGGCGGGCGCGCGGGTGGGCGCCGATCGTGATCGCTGAGGTCGGGCTCGCTCATCGGCCGCGGGCCATCCGCAGCTCGGCCAGCTCGCGCTCGCGCACGAAGCGCATCAGGCGCTCGGTGTCCTGGGGCTCGATGTCGTCGAAGCGCAGGCCCTTGTGCTCGGGGCCGGCGTCGCGGACGACGCGGGCGAGCGCCCGGATCGGCGGCTGGGCCAGGTCGATGACGATCTCCACGCGGGCGTCGACGCCGAGCGGCAGCCGCCACAGGTCGCGGATCAGCACGCCGCCGCCGGACAGGTTCAGGGTGCTCGTCTCGCCGCCGCTCGAGGTCGGGCTCGTCGACGAGCTCGACGCGGATCGGGACGACGGTGCCGACGCGCGCCCACTCGCGGCGCTGGATGCGCTCCATGTCGCCGCCGACGTGGATGTCGAAGACGTCGGTGCGCCCGCGCAGCGCGAGCCGGCCGCCGAAGCGCTGGATCCCGCGCGCGGACGTGGCCTCGACGGCGACCTCGCTGCCCTCCAGCCGGCTCACCCGGTTGTCGGGGACGGCGAGCGCGACGGTCAGGACGCCGGGCCCGGTCGCCTCGACGGTGGCGGGCAGCGCGCCGACGTACGGCAGCCTGACGGAGACCTTCTGGCCGACCGGCAGGTTGATCGGTGCGGGTGCCACGGCCATGTCGGTCGGGTCAGGGGAGCAGGCGGCGAGCGAGCGCGCCGGCGTCGGCGGGCTCGGCTCCCTCGCGGTCGAAGACGTAGGACAGGGGCTTGCGCGTGCCCATCGCGAGCTCGACCGGCGCGCCCGGGCGGGCGGTCTGGTCGGCGTGCGTGAGGGCGACGTGGGTCAGGCCGAGCGGGGCGAGCGCGCCCGCCAGCTCGTCGGCGGCCGCGGCGCTGAGCGTCGCGGGCAGCGTCAGGTGGATCTCGGTCGCGCCGAGCGCCTGCAGGTCGGCGGCGAGCGCAGCGACGGCGGCTCGATCGCCGGGGTGGGCGGGACCGACCTTGGGCGTGTCGATCAACGTCAGCAGCGGGGAGCGGCGGGCGAGCCGGCGCGCGGCCTGCGCGGCGTCGGCCGCGGCGATCACGGAGACGCCGTGCGGCTCGAGCTCGGCCGCGAGGTCGCAGCCGCCGTCGGGCGAGCGCAGCGCCACGACCACGACCTCGTGGTCGGCGGCCGCGTACGCGCGGGCGAGCGCGGAGATCGCCGCGCTCTTGCCGGCGCCACCGGCGCCGGCGAAGGCGATCCGGCGCGCGCCCGGGCCGACGTCGGCCAGGACGGGCATGCGGCGGGCGAGCGTGCCGCGTACGAGCGCCTTGAGCGAGCGCGGGGTCGAGAAGGGCAGGCCGTGGGCGACCGCCTCGCCGACGACGTCGGCGGCCAGGGCGGGGCTCAGGCCGGCGGAGACGAGCTTGGCCTCGATGCCCGCGGCGGCGGCGGGCGGCTCGAGCTCGCGGGCCGGCTCGAGCAGCGCGTCGGCGGCCTCGGCGGCGGCCGGCGGCAGCGGAGCGGGAGCGTAAGTGGGCTGGGGGCCGTAGAGGCCGGCGGGCGCCGGCGCGCTCGGCGGCCTCGGCGGCCGACCTCGGCGGCCGCGGCGGCGAGCACCTGGTGCGCGCGGTCGGCCGTCTTGAGCGCGTCGGCGAACGGGGACGCCTGCTGGACGAGCGCCTGCACGCCCGGGGTGGCGAGGCCCTCGGCCGTCGCGCGGTCGTTGCGGGTCTGGGTGAGCGCGCCCTCGTCGGCGAGGGAGCCGCGCGCCTCGACCTCGACGTAGGAGCGCTGGAAGAAGCCGGCGACGCCGCCCGCGAGGCCCTCGCGGCGGCGCAGCACGATCGCGTCGGGACCGAGCTCGTCGCGCACCTGCGGCAGCACCTCTTCGAGGCTGCGGCCACGGTACGTCTTGGTCTCAGCAGTCGTATTCATGTCCAGGCGGTGTCATCGGCATCAAGCGACGCCGACTGGAGTCCCCTGGGGCCCGAGGACGGCGAGTGTCTCAACCCCGACACCCGGGACGATCTCGTTGTAGGAGCAGACGGCGAGCTGGGGCAGCCGCTGCTCGCACAGACGGCGCAGGTGGCGGCGCACGCGCGCCGAGCAGAGCAGCACCGGCCGGCCCCCGCGCGCGAGCGCCTGGTCGACGAGCTCGGCGCACTGCTCGACGAGCCCGCCGGCGCGCATCGGGTCCAGCGCGAGGAACTCCCCGTCGGCGGTCTGGACGAGCGCCTCGGCGAGCTCCTGCTCGAGCCCGGGGTCGAGCGCGATCGCGCGCAGCATGCCCTCCGGGTCGAGGTACGGAGCGACGATCGCGCGGCCGAGCGCCTGGCGCGCGTACTCGGCGAGCATCGCCGGGTCGCGCGTGAGGCGGGCCTTGTCGCCGATCGCCTCGACGACGGCGCCGAGGTCGCGGATCGAGACGCCCTCCTGCAGCAGCGCCTGCAGCACGCGCTGGACCTCGCCGAGCGAGAGCACGTCCGGCACGACCTCGTCGACGACGGCCGCGTTGACCTCCTTGAGCTGGTCGAGCAGGTGGCGGGTCTCCTGGCGGGTGAGCAGGTCGGCGGCGTGGGCGCGGATCGTCTCCGTGAGGTGGGTGACCACGACGGACTCCGCGTCGACCACGGTCCAGCCGAGCGCCTCGGCCTCGGCGCGGCCGGAGTCCGGGATCCAGACCGCGGGCAGGCCGAAGGCCGGCTCGGTGGTCGGGATGCCGGCGAGCTGGCCGACGGCGTCGCCCGGGTCCATGGCGAGCTGGTGGCCGGCCATGATGCCGCCGCGAGCGACCTCGGAGCCGCGCACGCGCATCACGTACTCGTGCGAGTCCAGCCCGACGTCGTCGCGGATGCGCACGGCCGGGATGACCATGCCGAGATCGGACGCGATCTGGCGGCGGATCGTCCTGACGCGGGCGAGCAGCGTGCCGCCCTTCCCGCGCTGCGGGTCGTCGCTGACGAGCGGGACGAGGCCGAAGCCGATCGCCAGCTCGAGCGGGTCGAGCGCCAGCGCGTCGAGCGCGGCGTCGCGCGGCGTCGCGGGTTGATCTCCCCGCCGGCCCCCGCCTTCGCCTCGGCCACCGCGGCGGCGTCGCGCTCGGCGCGGTTGGGCGTGTTGCGCAGCGCCCAGCCGACGGCGAAGAACAGGCCGCCGATCAGCACGAACGGGACCTTGGGCAGCGCGGGCACCAGCGCGAAGGCCATGATCACCGCGCCGGCCACCATCGGGGCCTTGCGCTGATCGAGGATCTGGTCGGCGACGTCGGAGCCGAGGTCCTTCTCCGAGGCCGAGCGCGTGACGAGGATGCCGGTGGCGACGGAGATCAGCAGCGCGGGGATCTGCGCGCAGAGGCCGTCGCCGACCGTCAGCAGGGAGAACTTGTGCGCGGCCTCGCCGAACGGCAGGCCCTGCTGCATGACCCCGATGACGATGCCGCCGACGAGGTTGATCAGCGTGATCAGGATGCCGGCCATCGCGTCGCCCTTGACGAACTTCGAGGCGCCGTCCATCGCGCCGTAGAAGTCGGCCTCCTGGGCGATCTCCGCGCGGCGCTTGCGCGCCTCCTCGTCGGTGATCTGGCCCGTGTTGAGGTCGGCGTCGATCGCCATCTGCTTGCCGGGCATGGCGTCGAGCGTGAAGCGCGCGCCGACCTCGGCGACGCGGCCCGCGCCGTTCGTGATCACGACGAACTGGATCACGATCAGGATCAGGAAGATGATCAGGCCGACGACCACGTTGCCGCCGACGACGAAGTTGCCGAACGCGGTGACCACGTGGCCGGCGTCGCCGTGCAGCAGGATCAGGCGCGTGACCGAGATGTTGATCGCCAGCCGGAACAGCGTGGTGAGCAGCAGCAGGCTCGGGAAGGCGGAGAAGTCCAGCGCGCGCGGGACGTAAAGCGTCGCCACCACGATCATCAGCGCCGCCGAGATGTTCAGCGTGATGAAGAGGTCGATCAGGAACGGCGGCAGCGGGATGACCATCATCGCCACCACGAGCACGATCGCGCCCGCGGCGATGAGGTCCGAGTACTTGCCGGCCTGCTTCAGGAACACGCTCATGCGGCGGCCTTTCGTGCGCCCGCGACGCGGTAGACGTAGGCGAGCAGCTGGGCGACGGCCTCGAAGAGCTCCTCGGGGATCATCCGGCCCACCTCGACGGACGCGTACAGCGCGCGTGCCAGCGGCGGGTCTCCGACGACGGTGACGCCGCGCTCGCGGGCGAGCTCGCGGATGCGCAGCGCGAGCACGTCCTGGCCCTTGGCCACGACGACCGGAGCGGGCTGCTCGCCGTCGTAGCGCAGCGCGACGGAGAAGTGGGTCGGGTTGGTGACGATCACGTCCGCGGTCGGGACGGCGTCCATCATGCGCGCGCGGGAGAGCTCGATCGAGCGCCGGCGCTGGGCGGTCCTGATCTCCGACGGCAGCTCCGCCTGCTTGTGCTCGTCCTTGACCTCCTGCTTGTCCATGCGCATCTGCTTCGCGAAGCGCCAGCGCTGGTAGATCGTGTCGGCGGCGGCGATCGCGAGGTAGGCGAGCGCGGCGCGCTGGGCGATCGCGAGCACCTCGGAGGCGAGGTGGGGCAGCAGCTCGGCGGCGGGCATGCCGACGAGGCCGGCGAGCTCCTCGAGCTTCGGGAAGACCGCGAGCGC
The DNA here is from genome assembly GCA_963844405.1 of uncultured Solirubrobacteraceae bacterium. GTDB lineage: Bacteria > Actinomycetota > Thermoleophilia > Solirubrobacterales > Solirubrobacteraceae > DASSUW01. The sequence goes on from CAWJNZ010000005.1 coordinate 7,439, forward strand.
GACGATGCCGCCCACGGCGGAGACCTTCGCGACCGACTTCAGCGTCTCCGCGATCGCGTTGGGGCCGTAGAGGTTCTTGGCGCCGGTCAGCGGGTTGAGCTTCTTGAAGTCCGGCTTGATGCCGCCCGGCATCGGCTTGACGCCGACCTGGGCGACGTTGACGAGCACGCCGGCGAGCATGCAGACGACCGCCACGGGCGCGGCGGCGAGCGCGACGTGCAGGCCGATCTTCGAGAACAGCGCGCCGATGCCCTGGATCTCGACGAGCTCCGGGTTCCGGGCGAGCTGCAGCACGGTGATCATGGCCTCCTCCATGCGCTCGAACATGCGCGGCCCGAAGGCCGACAGCGCGAACAGCGAGGCCATCAGCACGACGGCGCCGTTGAGGTCCACCGAGCGCGCGACCTGGCCCTTCTTGCGGGCCTCGCCGAGCTTCTTGGGGGTTGCCTTCTCGGTCTTGTTCTCCGCAGCCATCAGCCGTTCACCTTCAGCGCGTGCAGGGCCGAGGCGACGGAGCGCTGGAGCTCGTCGTCGAGCCAGCCGGAGAGGAACGGCAGCGAGGCGGCGATGACGACGAGCCCGACGGTCACCTTGGCCGGGAAGCCGACGGCGAAGACGTTGAGCTGCGGCACCACCTTCGAGACGACGCCGAACGCGGCGTCGGTGAGCACGACCGCCAGCAGCACGGGCGCGCAGACCTGCAGCGCGGCGCCGAAGATGCCGCTGAAGGCGACCTGCATGCCCTCCACGAGCGAGCCGATGTCGGGCGCGCTGAGCAGCGGCACCGCCTCGTAGGTGCGCGCGAGGCCCTGGATGATCCAGGCGTCGCCGCCGATCGCGATGAAGATCCCGACGCCGACGAGGGCGTAGAGCTGGTTCAGCGTGCCGCCGGGGTTGCCCGTGACGGGGTCGACGAGCGCGCCGAACGAGAAGCCGATGAAGGTGTCCAGCAGCGTGCCGGCCACGGAGACCGCGGCGAAGAAGGCGCCGAGCGCGAACGCGAACGCGGTGCCGACGAGGATCTCCTTGAACATGATCCCGGCGAGGCCGATCGCGTCGCCGGGGATCTGCCCGGCGGCCGTGCCGGCGGTGCGCAGGGCGACCGGGGCGATGCCGACGGCCAGCGCGACGGCGGCGACGCTCTTGGCGCGCGCCGGCATCATCTTGCTCGAGAACATCGGCGCGAGCAGGAACAGCGGCCCGATGCGGCCGAGCACCAGCAGGAAGCTCGCGACCTGCTGCTCCCCGAACTGGGCGATCAGCTGATCGGGGTTCACGTGCCCACCAGCGACGGGATCGAGCCGTAGAGCTCCTGCGTCCACGTGAGGATCTGCCCGAGCATCCACGGGCCGGCGACGACGATGACGACGACGAGCCCGAGCACCTTCGGGATGAACGACAGCGTCTGCTCCTGGATCTGCGTGACCGCCTGGAAGACGGAGATCACGAGACCCACGACGAGGCCGACGAGCAGGATGGGGAGCGAGACCTTCAGGCCCACCTCCATCGCGTGCGTGACGATCGAGACGACGGTGTCCTGGTTCATAGGTGGAAGCTCTGGACCAGGGACTGGGTGATCAGGTTCCAGCCGTCCACCAGGACGAACAGCAGGATCTTGAACGGCAGCGAGATGAAGACAGGCGGCAGCATCACCATGCCCATGCTCATCAAGGTGGCGCTGACCACGAGGTCGATGACGAGGAACGGCAGGAAGATCAGGAAGCCGATCTGGAACGCCGTCTTGAGCTCGGAGATCGTGAAGGCGGGGATCAGGACGTAGGTCGGGATGTCCGCGCGGGTCTCGGGCTCCTTGAGCTTGGCGAGCTTGGCGAACAGCGCGATGTCCTTCGTGCGCGTCTGGTCGAACATGAACTCGCGCATCGGCGTCTCGGCGCGCTTGAGCGCGGTCTCCTGCGAGATCTTGTTCGCGCGCAGGGGCTCGATCGCGTCCTTGTTGATGGCGTTGAACGTCGGCGCCATCACGAAGATGGTCAGGAACAGCGCGATCCCGACCAGCACCTGGTTCGGCGGCGCGGTCGGCGTGCCGAGGCCGGAGCGGATGAAGCCGAGGACGATCAGGATGCGGGTGAAGCCGGTGACCGTGAACAGCAGCGCCGGCACGAGCGAGATGCCGCCGATCAGCAGCAGCAGCTGGACCGCGTTGGAGCCGTCGGCCTTCACTTGATCACCGTCTTGGCGCGGAGGTCGTCGAGCGAGCGGCGCAGCGCCTGGCCGAAGCCCGGCTTAGGAGCCGGCACGCCCGGCAGGCTCGCGCCGGCCGCCGGACCGCTGGAGGGCTTGTCGTCGTCGTCCTCGCTGGCGAGCAGACCGAGCGCGCGCGCCTCGTGCTCGCCGTAGGTGCGGATCGGCGTCACGCCGCCCTCGCCCACGCCGAGCAGCACGATCTCGCCGCCGGCGCGCACCAGGTGCAGCGCGCGGTTGGGGCCGAGCGGCAGCGTCGCCAGCGTGCCCAGGCCCTGGCCCGAGGCGCGCTCCTCGCGCGAGGACTTGACCTGCTTGAGCACCCAGTAGAGGCCGTAGATGACCGCGATCACGATCGCCAGGCCGACGATCGTGCGGACGAGGCCGCCGCCCGTCGACGGACCGGCCGCCTGGGAGGCGTCCAGCTTCGGCTTGGTGAGGTTCAGCGGCGTCGACTCGCCGTCCGCCGCGAAGGCGGAGGGAGCGAGCAGGAGGCAGCTGAAAGCAGCAGCCCCCGCAGAAGAAATGGCAGCAGGAAGCCTCATCACCGAAGGACGACTCTGGATAGGAGTCGACCCCCGTATTCGGCCGCGAACTACTCGTCTTTAGTCGAGCGCGAGATGTGCTCGAAGCGCAGCTCGTTGACCACCGCGCCGGCGAGGATGATCAGCGCGATCACGTAGAACCACACGAGCGCGATCAGCACGAACACGGCCGAGGTGCCGATCCGCAGGGTGGAGACGTTGTCGAAGTAGAGCGGGAAGCCGAGGTCGACGACGCCGATCGCCAGGGTGCCGCCGAGCGCCCCGGGCCAGACGGCCGCCCACGGCATGCGCGCCTTCGGCACCAGCCGGTAGATCGCGCACAGGGTCGCGAACAGCACGACGACGCCGATCCCGAGCGTGATCGTGTAGACGAGGCCCTTGACGTTCGACAGCCCGAACGGCAGGTCGCGCGCGCCGGAGACCAGCAGCGCCTGGACCGTCGGCACGGACACCGTGACCGCCACGAACAGCAGCACGACCACGAACATGCCGAGCGCGAAGACCTTCTGCTGGACCCAGCTGCGGCACTCGCAGTGGTAGATCCGGCAGAACGCGGTGTCGAGCGCCCCCCAGAACGACGAGCCGAACCAGACGGCCGCGACCAGGGCTGCGATCCCGACGGTGGGGGACGTCTCCTGCAGGCGGCGGATGCCCTCCGACAGCGTCGAGTCGGCCGCGGTGGGGAAGATGCGCTGCAGGTCCGCGAGCAGCGACGCCTGCAGCTCCGGCGAGCGCAGCACGCGGCCGGCGATGAACAGCACCACCAGCGCGAACGGGAAGATCGACAGCAGCAGGTTGTAGGCCACCATGCCCGACAGGCCGGTGACGTTCTCCTCGTAGGCCTTGCGCCAGAACGCGACGATGCTCTCGCGGGCGCGCACGGCCACGCCACGCCGGCGCGGAGCGGGCGTGGCGGCGGGTGCGGACGCGGCTTCCTCTGGCGAGGACACCCGGCCAGTGTGCCCCAGCGGGCCGTCGGCTAGGCGGCAGGCTGCGGGGCGGGCACGGCCGGGAGCGCGTCCGGCGCCGCCTCCGGCGCGGGCTCGGGCGCAGCTGGTGCGACGAAGGCCTCGCCGACCAGCACCTCGGTCACGCGCAGGCCGAACTCCTCGTCGAGCACGACGACCTCGCCGCGGGCGATCGGCTTGCCGTTGACCAGCAGGTCGACGGGCTCGCCGGCCAGCCGGTTGAGCGTGACGATCGAGCCGGGGCCGAGCGCCAGCGTCTCGCGGATGGTCATGTGGGTGCGCCCGATCTCGACGGCGAGCTCGACGGGGACGTCGTGGAGCCGCTCGAGCTCGGCGCCGCCTGAGGCGGCGCCGCTGGCGCTCGTGGTCGTCTCGAAGGGGACGTAATCGACGGGGTCGGCCATGGCTATTGGACGGTGACGTCCGGGAAGAGGACTTCCTCGACGTGCACGTCCGTGTGCTTCTTGATCGACTGGAGGATCCGCTTCTTGATCTTCTCGCGGCCCTCGTGCCCGATCAGGTCACGGTCCGAGGAGTCGGTCAGCTCGTTGGTGATGATGTCGCGGATGACGGCCTCCTGCGGCTCGGCACCGTAGCCCTCGGGGGGCGTGGGGGCGCCGTGGCCGCCCGCGGCGACCGGCAGGTGCTCGACGACGAGCGCCACCTGCAGCTTCGCGAAGCGGTCGTCGGCCAGGTTGACCAGGAACTCCTTGGGGAGCACGTAGACCACGCCGTGCACCTTCGGCTCGGGGGCCTTCTCCTTGGGCTTGGCCAGGACGGTCTTGTACGCACCGCCGGCGGCGACCAGGGCCACCACCAAGATGATGATCAGCTTCTTCTTGTTCATTTCGTGTCGCCTCCATGCGACTGATTTGCTCCGTGCAGGCGGGTGAGGATGATCTCCACCCGCCGGTTCCGCGCCCGTCCCGCGGAGGTCTCGTTGCTGCTGACGGGATGCTCCGCGGCGTAGCCGCTCAGCGACGTGCGCCGCGGCGCCACGCCCGCACCGATCAGGCGCTGCACGACGGCCGCGGCGCGGCCCCCGGACAGCTGCCAGTTGGACGGGTACAGCGAAGTGTGGATCGGCCGGTCGTCCGTGTGGCCCTCGACCGCCACGGGGTGCTTGCGCTCCTCGGCGATGATCGCGCCGATGCTGTCGAGCGTCCCGAACGCGGCCGGGTTGATCACGGCGCTGCCCGAGTCGAACAGCAGCCGGTCGGTGAGCAGGCGGACGCGCAGGCCGCGCTCGGACACGGTCGTGGAGACCTTGTCGTCGAGGTGGGCGTCGTGGACGAGCGCGTCGATCTTCTTCTTGAGCGCCTGGAAGGACTGCTCCTCGCGCGCGGCCAGCTCGGCGCCGCGGGCGGCCAGGTCGGCGGCGGCGGCCTTGGAGTCGGTGCCCTTCATGGCGGCGTCGACGGCCTGCGCGGGCGACAGCGTCGGCAGCGGCGGGGTCGGCGAGGCGTCCTCGGCCTCGGACTGCGCGCCGCGGTCCATCATCGCCTGGCCGCCGGTGAGGACGGGCCCGGAGAACGCCTCCTGCAGCGACTTCGTGAGCTCCTTGACCTTGCTGACGTTGGTCGAGGAGATCGCGAACAGCACCACGAACACCGCGAACAGCAGCGTCATCATGTCGTAGCCCGAGACGAGCCAGCGCTCGTGGTTCTCGTGCTCCTCGTGGTGGTGCTTCTTGTGGCGGCGCTGGGCGCTCACGGTGGCTCCTAGGCCGCCTGCTTCTCCGCCGCCGCGGAGGACTGCTTGTCGGCCTCCGTGGGCCGGTCCTTGGGCGGCACGTACGCCATCAGCTTCTCCTCGACGACGCGGGGGTTGTCGCCCGCCTGGATGGCGAGGACGCCCTCGAGCGTCATCTCGCGGAAGTGCAGCTCGGCCTCCGAGAGCTCTTTGAGGCGGTTGGCCATCGGGAGGAAGACCACGTTGGCCGAGCCGACGCCGATCAGCGTCGCGAGGAACGCGGCCGCGATCAGCGGCCCGAGCGTGCTCGGCTGGTTCAGGTTGTTCATGACGTTCACCAGCCCGAAGACGGTGCCGATGATGCCCATCGTCGGCGCGAGCGCGCCGGCCTGCATGAACGGGTTGCGCGCCGCGCCGTGGCGCTTGCGCATCGCCTCGTTCTCGGCGTCCAGGACGGCGGCGACGAGGTCGGGGTCCGTGCCGTCGACGACGAGCTGGATGCCCTTGCGGGTGAACGGGTCGTTGATCGAGCTGACGGCCTCGTCGAGCGCGAGCAGGCCGTCGCGACGGGCCTGCTCGGCGAAGCCGACGAGCTCCTTGACGCGCCCCGGGAGGTCGAGGTCGTCGGGCATGATCGCCTTCTTGTAGATCGCGGGCAGCCGGATGTGCGCCTCCAGGCCGCACGCCGCGATCGTCGCGCCGAGCGTGCCGACGAGCACGATCGAGATCGCCGGGATGTTGAGGACGACCATGACGTTGGTCCCCTCCATCGTCGCCCCGATCGCGATGCCCACGATCGAGATGACGATGCCGATGGCGGTTCCGAACTTCATGCCTGGGGACCTCGCTGGATCTCGGTGCCGGGCTGGGCCGCCTCTGCGTTGATCGCGCTCACGGCGCCGTCGCCGGCGGTGGCGCGGACGAGCGACAGGGCGCTGGTGCGGCGCGGGACGCGCGACATCGCGTCGAGCACGGACGCGCGCCACTCGCGCACGGCCTTGGTCACCTCTTCGGGCGTCTCGGTCACGACCAGGCGGGAGCCCGTCGTGAGCGTCAAGACGGTGTCGGGGTGCGCCTCGACCGTGAGGATCAGGTCGGGGTTCAGGTGGAAGGGATGGGGGTCCCTGCCGAGCTTGTGCAGACGGATCATCGCTCCCGGGTAGTCGGCCGGGACGACGCGGCCTTGAACGCAGAGCGCCCGCACGGAGGCGGGCGCGGCTGCGTTGCGGAGCGGCTAGCGCGCTACCGCTTCAGGTTCACCAGGTCCTGCAGCATCTCGTCCGAGGTCGAGATGACGCGCGAGTTGGCCTGGAAGCCGCGCTGCGCGGTGATCATCTGCGTGAACGTCTGGGCGAGGTCCACGTTGGACATCTCGACGACGCCCGAGGTCGTGAAGCCGAACTGCGGGCCGGGCTGGCCGGTGGTCGGCGCGCCCGAGTTCGCCGACTGCAGCCAGCGGTTGGAGCCGGAGCGCTCGAGGCCGGCCGAGTTCGGGAACGTGGCCAGCGAGAGGAAGCCCGCCGACACGCGCGTGCCCGTGCCGTCGACGTACGTGACCTCGCCGTTCTGGGCGATGCCGACGTTGGTCGAGCCGGCCGGGACCTGGATCAGCTGCGCGGCGCCGCCGGCGTCCTGGCCCTGGACGTAGTAGCCGTCCTGCGTGAGCAGGTAGCCGTCGGCGTTGGTGGTGAAGTTGCCGGCCCGGGTGTACTCGATGTTCGTGCCCGGGGTCGGCGGGGTCGCCGTGCTGGTCGAGACCCGGAAGAAGCCGGGGCCCGTGATCGCGACGTCGAACACGTTGCCGGTCGACTGCAGCGAGCCGCCCTGCATCAGGTTGTCGATCGAGCCGAGCGTCACGCCGAGGCCGACCTGCGCCGCGTTCGCGCCGCCCGCGCCGCCGCCGGGCCCGGAGGCGCCGCGCTGCAGCTGGTTGAGCGAGTCCTTGAACGTCGTGCGCGCGGACTTGTAGCCGATCGTGTTGACGTTCGCGATGTCGTTGGCGGTGACGTCGAGCATCACCTGGTGGTTCTTCAGGCCGCTAATCGCGGCGAACATGCCTCGCATCATGGGTGCATCAGCTCCTTTCGGTCAGCCTGGGGCTCAGGCGACCTGCGAGATCGAGGACGGGTCGACACCGGCGGTGCCGCCCACGGTGAGGGACGGCTTTCCGTCCTTGGTGGAGACCTTCTCGACGGTGCCGGTGAACTCGGCGCCGTCCTTGTCCTTGTAGGTCACGGTCCGGCCGAGCAGGCCGATCGCGTTGTTCTTCGCGTTCTCGCTGGCCAGGTTGGAGACCTGCTCGAGCGTGGAGAACGACGCCATCTGGCCCATGAAGTCGGAGTCCTGCATCGGGTTCATGGGGTCCTGGTGCTGCAGCTGGGCGACGAACAGCTTGAGGAACTGGTCCTTGCCCATCGCGGAGTTGGTGCCGCTGGCCGCCTGCGTCTTCGCGGCCGGGGTGGAGTTCAGGGAGGGGATCGAAGGCATCTGGGGTCCTGGGTCAGGCGAGCACGTCGACCAGCAGGCCGCCGGGGAGCTCGAGGACGGACACGGTGATGGGGTCCCGCCCGCCGGTCGCGACGTCGCCGTCGGTCTCGCCGCTGGTCCCGCCGGCGCCGGACGGCGCGTCGGGGTCGGAGGTCTGGCCGGGGCGCTCGCCCTGGCGCTGGTCGCTCGACGTCGAGACCTCGAGCGAGAGCAGGTTCACGTCGCGCGCCTCGAGCGAGCGGCGCAGGTCGTCGCCGGCCTGCGCCAGCAGGCGCGCGGCCTCGGGCGAGTCGGCGACGAGCTGGGCGCTGATGCCGGCGGGCGAGGACTGCAGGCGCACCTCGATGCCGCCGAGGTCCTCGGGCCGCAGGGAGATCTTCGCGTGCGTGATGCCGCGCTCGTGGGCGACGTGCAGCAGCGTGCCGACCACGCGCGGGACGTGGTGCAGCGGCGCGGTGCGCTGGGTGACGACGGGCGGGGCGACCGGCGTGGCCGGCGCGGCCGGCGTGGACGGGAGCGCGGCGGCCGGCGCGGCGCGGGCGCCTCGGCGGGCTGGGGCGCGACCGGCGCCTCGGCGCGATGCGCCGGCACCGCCGGAACGGCGGGCTGGGCGGGGAGGTGGTTCGCGTGATCGGCGGGCACGGCCGGCGTCGCCGCGTGCGCGGAGGCGGCGCGGGCGCCGGTCTCGGAGCGGCCCGGGAGCGCCGGCGCGGCGGCCTGGGGCTCGGCGGGCGTGTCGACGGCCGGCGCGGCGGCCTGCGGCGCGGCCGGGGCGGCGGGCGCCTCGGCCACGGGCGCGGCGGCGGGGCTCGCCGGCGCGGGCGCGGGGGCCGGCGCGGCGGGGACAGGCTGGGCCTCGGCCGTGGCAGCCGGCGCGGCGACGGAAGCGGCGACCGCGGCGGGGGCCGGCACGGCGGGCGCGGCCACGCGGGCCGACGCGGCGACGGCACCCGCGGACACGGGCGCGACGAGCGGCTCGGCCGGCGCGTCGGCGACGACCGGAGCCGGAGCCACGGTCACGGCGATTGATGCCGGCCCACCCGCCGCGGCCTGCGGCGCGGCGACGGTGAGCACGAAGGGGACCTCGGACGGCGCCTCGGCGTGCGGCGCGACGGGCGCGTCGGCGGCCGGAGCGTCGGCCCGCGGCGCGGCCGGGGCGGGCGTCTCGGCGGCCGGGCGCTCCTGCGCCTGCGGGGCCTGCTCGCGCGGCTGCGGCGCATGCTCGCGCGGCTGGCTCGCGGCGCGCGCGGCGGGCCGCGAAGAGGCGGCGTGCGCGCCGCCGAGCAGCTCGGCGAAGCCGGAGGCGGCCGGGCTGCGGTCGGCAGCGGCGGGGCGCTCGGCAGGGCGGACGGGGGCGGTGCGATCAGTGGTCATCAGACGGTCCCGTGGATGGAGGGCGAGGCGGACAGTGGGGCGGGGCGGGCGGCGCTCGTGGCGCCGGCCGCGCGGTACTCGGCGGCGTTCGCCTGGACGCGGCGGACGTACTCCTGCGTCTCGGCGTAAGGCGGCACGCCGCCGAAGCGTTCGACGGCGCCTGGACCGGCGTTGTAGGCGGCGAGCGCGCGGGCGACGTCGCCGTCGAAGCGATCGAGCTGCTGGCGCAGGTACTTCGCGCCGCCGTCGAGCGCCTGGACCGGGTCGTGGACGTTCGTGACGCCCAGCGACGCGGCGGTGGCGGGCATGAGCTGCGTGAGCCCCTGCGCGCCCGCGGGCGAGCCCGCGTTCGGGTTGAAGTTCGACTCCTGCTTGACCAGGCCGGCCAGCAGCGCGGGGTCGACGCCGTGCTTGCTCGCGGCGGCCGTGATCTCGGCGGCGTAGGGCGTGCCGGCGGGGAGCGCGCTGGGGTGGGCGGGGTTCCCAATCGCGCCGGCGGAGCTCGCCGCGGCGGTCGCGGGCGTCCCGGCGGCGGCGGTGGCCGAGGAGAGCTGCGCGGCGAAGGAGGCGGAGGACTGCGCGGCGGTCGCGGGCGACTGGAACCGCAGCATCTGCTCGAGCTCGCTGACGCGGGCGACGACGGCGTCGATGCTCACGCGGCGACCCGCTTGCGGCGGTGGACGCCGAGCGCCACCTCGTCGAGGTCGATCTGCTCGCGGCGGGCCATCTCGGCGGCGTGCGCGGCGCGCTGGCGCTCCTCGAGCTTGCCGATCGTCTGGCGCTCGCGGGCGGCGTCGACCAGGGCGCGGCGGCGGGCCTCCACCTCGGCGTCCTGGCGGTCGAGGTCGAGCGCCGCCTCGCGGCGGTCGCGCTCGGCCCGCTCCAGGTAGGCCTGGGCGGCGAGCATGTCCGCGCCCGAGGCGCCGAAGCGCCTCAGCTCGCCGCGGCCCGTGTCCCGGGCCTCGGTCACGGCATGGCTGGCCTGGCGCAGCAGCGCCTCGCCGCGCATGCGCAGCGCGAGCTCGCGGGCGAGCTCTTCACGGGCGTGCTCCTCCGCGCGTTCGCGAAGGTCGCGGACGCGTTCGAGGCGGAACGTGAAGGACGGAGTCTCCACGCTCCGGGTCATCGCCCGGAGCGCGGAGATCTGTAGCCCGCTAGCCGATGACGCAGGCGACGACGGCCGCGACCACGACCAGCAGACCGACGGCGACGGGCCCGGCGCGCTCGGCGCGCGCGCCGCAGTAGGCCGCGGCGAAGCCGAGCACGAACGGCAGCCCGCTCCAGAACACGACGCACGAGGCGAGCGCGAGCCCGGCGAGGATCCAGCCTGCGCGGGCGGGGGCGGCGACGTCCGGCAGCACGCGCCCGAACAGCAGCAGGGCCAGTACGGCGACGAGCCCGACGCCGAACAGGTAGGGGCCGGTGCCCCCGTTGTCGCCGTTGCCGGCGAAGTTGGCGACGGCCAGGGCCGCCGCGGCGACGATAACGGCGAGCCCGCCGGCGAGCCGCTCGTCGCGGATGGGGGTGAGGGTGGTTTCCATGCCGCCGACGCTACGGCCGCCATTGGAGTCCGTCGTCGGCCGATCCGGCGATCTTGCGATCAGCCGAAAGGCTGAGGACAGCGGCGCCGCGCTCGGGTACGGTCGCGGGCGGGATGACGCGACAGCGCCTCATCGACTTCGGGCTCGCGCTGGTGCTCGTGATCGCCGGGGCCACCGAGGCGCTCGCCGCCGGCGAAACCGGGGCACCGTGGCCGGTGGTGGCCTGGCTCGTGCTCGGCACCACCGTCCCCGTCGCCTGGCGGCGGAGCGCGCCGCTGCTGGTGCTCGTCTCCGTGCTCGTCGTGGTCGGCGTAGCGGACACCCGCTGGCACGCGATGGACGACCTCAGCGTGCCGTTCGTCGGCGTGCTGCTGGCGACCTACGCGAGCGGCGCCTACACCGATCGCCGCGACGGGCGGATCGCCGCCGCGATCATCGCCGTCGCCGTGCTCGCGATGGCGTTCTCGATCGGCGAGGACCCGGTCGGCGACGCGCTGTTCATCGGCGGCATCCTGTTCGCGGTCTGGGGCGCGGCCACGGTCGTCCGCAGCCGCCACGAGCTGGCGGAGGCGCTCGCGGCGCGCACCGTCGAGCTCGAGCACGAGCGCGAGGAGAAGGCCAGGCTCGCCGTGGCCGAGGAGCGCGCGCGGGTCGCCCGCGAGCTCCACGACGTCGTCGCGCACAACCTCTCGATCATGGTCGTCCAGGCCGGCGCGGAGCGGCGCGCGCTCGGGTCCGAGCGCCCGCAGACCGCCGAGGTGCTCGAGACGATCGAGCAGACGGGGCGCGCCGCGATGGCGGAGATGCGCCGGCTGCTCGGGATGCTGCGCCGCTCCGACGACGAGCTCGCGCTCGCGCCGCAGCCCAGCCTCGAGCACGTCGAGGAGCTCGTGGCGCAGGTGCGCGAGGCCGGGCTCCCGGTCGAGCTGCGCGTCGAGGGCGAGGTGCGCGAACTGCCTGGCGGGATCGACCTGTCCGCCTACCGGATCGTGCAGGAGGCGCTGACCAACGCGCTCAAGCACGCGGGCCCGGCGCGGGCGCGGGTGACGATCCGCTACGGCGCGGGCGAGCTGGACATCGAGGTCGCCGACGACGGAACGGGCGGCGCGGACGGCCCGGAGGGCGGTCACGGCCTGATCGGGATGCGCGAGCGGGTCGCGCTGTTCGGCGGCGAGCTCGCCACGGGCCGCGGCAGCCGCGGCGGCTACGCCGTGCGCGCCCGGCTCCCGATCGCCGGGGGCGGCGCGTGAGCATCCGCGTCCTGCTCGCCGACGACCAGGCGCTGGTCCGCGGAGGCCTGTGCAAGATCGTCGAGACGGAGCCCGACATGACCGTCGTGGCCGAGGCGGCGGACGGCCTGCAGGCCGTCGACGCCGCGCGGGCGAGCCGGCCCGACGTGGCCGTGCTCGACATCCGCATGCCGAGGATGGACGGGATCGAGGCGGCCCGCCGGATCACCGAGGCGCACGGCGACGTCCGCGTGCTGATGCTGACCACGTTCGGGCTCGACGACTACGTCTTCGCGGCGCTGCGGGCCGGGGCGAGCGGCTTCATGCTCAAGGACGCGCCGCCCGAGGAGCTCGTCGACGCCATCCGCACGGTGGCCGAAGGCGAGGCGCTGCTCGCCCCCGCGGTGACCCGGGCCGTGATCGAGGAGTTCGCCCGCCACGCGCCCACGGCCCACGCGCCCGCCCCCGAGCTCGACGAGCTCACCGCGCGCGAGCGGGAGGTGCTGCTGCTGCTCTGCCGGGGCCGCTCCAACCACGAGATCGCCGCCGACCTCGTCGTCTCCGAGGCCACGGCCAAGACCCACGTCGCGCGGGTGCTGATGAAGCTCGGCGTCCGCGACCGCGTCCAGGCCGTGATCTTCGCCTACGAGGCGGGGCTCGTCGCCCCCGGCGCGCGCTAGGCGGCGATGTGCAGCGGCGGGATCGCCGCGTGCAGCGGGGTGCCCGGAGCGGACGGAGCCGCGGGCTCGACCACATCGGCGCCGGCCAGCAGCGTGAGCTGGGAGAGCGCGGCGTCGGCCTCCTCGGCCGTCGAGCGGTCCTCGACCGCCTGGCGGAGGAAGCCGTCGATCGGCTCGCGGGCGGCGATCGCGGCGTCGGTCAGCGCGTCCGTGCCCGGCTGGTAGGCGCCGATCGCGATCAGGTCGGCCTTCTCGCGGTAGGCGGCCATCAGCTTGCGGACGTCGTTGCCGGCCGAGCGCACCTCGGGCGCGACGACCTCGCCGACGAGGCGCGAGACGCTCGCGAGCACGTCGACCGCCGGGTAGTGGCCGGCGTGGGCGAGGTCGCGCGAGAGCACGACGTGGCCGTCGAGGATCGAGCGGACTGCGTCGGCGATCGGCTCGTTCATGTCGTCGCCGTCGACCAGCACGGTGTAGAGGCCGGTGATCGAGCCGGTCTTCGAGGTGCCCGAGCGCTCGAGCAGCTTCGGCAGCAGCGCGAACACCGACGGCGTGTAGCCGCGGGTGGCCGGCGGCTCGCCGATCGCGAGGCCGACCTCGCGCTGCGCCATCGCGAAGCGGGTCACCGAGTCCATCATCAGCATCACGTCGCGGCCCTGGTCGCGGAAGTGCTCCGCCACCGTGGTCGCCGTGAACGCGGCCTTGATGCGCACGAGCGCGGGCTGGTCGGAGGTCGCGACGATCACCACGGAGCGCGCCATCCCCTCGGGCCCGAGGTCGCGCTCGATGAACTCGCGCACCTCGCGGCCGCGCTCGCCGACGAGGCAGATCACGTTGACGTCGGCCGACGTGGAGCGGGCGATCATGCCCAGCAGGGAGGACTTGCCGACGCCGGAGCCGGCGAAGATGCCCAGGCGCTGGCCGCGGCCGCACGGCACGAGCGCGTCGAGCGCGCGCACGCCGAGCGACACGCGGTCGGTGATGCGGGGACGCTCGAGCGGGTCCGGCGGCGACGCCTGGACCGGCCGCGCGCCGGCGAACGGCAGCGGCCCGAGCCCGTCGATCGGGCGGCCGAGGCCGTCCAGCGAGCGGCCGAGCAGCTCGTCGGAGACCTCCACGCGCAGCGGCTTGCCGGACGCGCTCACGCGCGCCCCGGGCCCGATGCCCGCGGCGTCGCCGAGCGCCATCAGCAGGGTACGGCCGGCGCGGAAGCCGACCACCTCGGCGGGCACGGCCGGACGGCCGCGGCCCGTCTCGATCGTGCAGACCTCGCCGACCTCGGCCTCGAGGCCCGTGGCCTCGACGATCAGGCCGATCAGGTCGCGCACGCGGCCGTGGCGGCGGTGCAGGTCGGCGTCGCGCAGGGCGGCGGTCGCCGTGTCGGCGGCGGAGGGGATCACGCCGTCGCCGTGCGCGTGTCGCCTGTGCCCGCCGACGAAGTCGGCTGGGTGACGCCGAGGGCGCCCTCGACGACCTCGCGGGCCCGCAGCAGCTTGGTCTCCACGCGCGCGTCGACGTCGCCGTCCTGGGTGCGCACGATCGCGCCGCCGCGGCCCACGCGCCGCTCGGCCTGGACCTCGCAGTGCTCGATGCCGCCCAGCGTGGCGCGCATCTCGTCCATCGCCTCGCGCACCAGCTCGAGGTCGGCTGGGTGCACCAGCACGGTCACGCGCTCGCGCTCGACGATGCTGCGCAGGGCGCCGCGGACGGCCTCGACCACGCGGCCGGGCTCGACGGCGATCGCGCCGCCGACGATCTTCTCGGCCAGGAACAGCGCGAGCTCGACGGAGTGGATCTCGAGCTGGTCGGCGGCCGCGATCCGCTCCTCGCGGGCGGCGGCGACGGCCGTCTGCAGCGTCTCGAGCGCCGGGCTGAGCGCGGCCAGCGCCTCGGCGCGGCCGGCCTCGTAGCCCTCGGCGTGCGCCGCGGCGCGCACCATCTCGGCCTCGGCCTCGGCGCGTGCCAGCAGGCCGACGACGGGGTCCAGGACCTCGCCGTCGTCGTGGACGAGCTGCGGCGCGGGGACGGGCGCCGCGAGCGTCTCGAAGGAGAACTCGGTCGGCGTCATCACATCAGCTCGTCGTCGCCGCCGGCGCCGCGCGAGATGATGATCGCGCCGGCGTCCTCGAGCCGGCGCACGACGGCCACGATGCGGCCCTGCGCCTCCTCGATGACCCGCTTGCGCTGCGGCGGCTGGAAGTCGATCTCCTCCTTGAGGAGCTCCGCGCCGCGCTCGGACATGTTCGAGAAGATCCGGCCGCGGACCGCCTCCTCGACGCCGCGCAGCGCGATCGCGAGGTCCTTCTGGTCGACCTCCTTGAGCACCATCTGGATCGAGCGGTCGTCGAGCTTGACGACGTCCTCGAAGGTGAACAGGAGCAGCCGGACCTCCTCGGCCAGCTCGCCGTCGTTGCGCGCGAGCTCGTCGAGCACGTTGCGCTCGGTCGAGCGGTCCGAGTGGTTGAGGATGTCGGCGAGCGACTTGATGCCGCCGGCCGCGGCGTACTCGCCGGCGGAGACGCTCGAGAGCTTCTGCTTCATCACGTGCTCGATCTGGGCGATCACCTCGGGCCGGGTCTCCCCCATGCGGGCCACGCGCCGGGCCACGTCGGCCTGGTCCTCGGGCTCGAGCTGGGCGAGCACCTGCGCGGCGAGCGAGGTGTGCAGGTTGGCGACGATCAGCGCGATCGTCTGCGGCGCCTCGTTGCGCAGGAAGACGGCGATCTGCTCCGCGGGCGTGCGGCGCAGGAACTCGAACGGACGGCGCTCGATCGTCGCCGCGAGGCGGCCGATGATCTCCTCCGCGCGCGTGGAGCCGAGCGAGCGCTCGAGCACGCTGCGGGCGAAGTCGACGCCGCCGTCGGCGATGTACTCCTCGGCCATCACGGTCTCGACGGCCTCCGAGACGACCTCCTTGCAGACCTCCGCGGGCACCTTGCGGGCCTTGGCGATCTCCAGCGACAGCGCCTCGACCTCGGTCTCGCCGAGGTGGCGGACGATCTCGCTCGCGCGCTGCTCGCCGATCGCGACGAGCAGGGCTGCGGCCTTCTGGACGCCCGACATCCCCTTCAGGGACGGGGCCGGCGCGGCGGGGGCCTCGGCGTTCACGCTACTCGTCCGCCATCCACTGCTTGACCTGGGCGGCGACGCGCTCGGGCTCGCGCTCCATCAGCTGATCGAGCTGGCGCAGCGACGTGTCCGGCACGCGCGGGGGGAGCGTGATCGTGGCCTCGCCGACGCCGGCGAGCTCGCGCGTCTGCTGCTCGAGCGCCGACAGCGCGACGGGCTCCTCGATCTCGCTCAGCCACGACGGGGCGGCCAGCGCCTCGCCCTCGCGCTTCTTGAGCGCGCGGCGGGTGAAGAACAGGAACAGCAGCGTGGCCAGGCCGAGGCCCGCCCACTTGATCGGGCCGAGCAGCGTCGTCGGCACCGGGCCCGCCTTCGGGACCTCGGGCTTGGCGAACTCCATCTGCGTGACGGTGATCGCGTCGCCGCGCGCGCCGTCGATGCCGGCGGCGGTGCCGATCGTCTGCTGGAGCGACTTCACGGTCGCGGCGGGGACGGCCTTGTCGACCAGCAGCGCCACGTTGAGCTTGTTGACGGCGCCGGGCGCGACGATCGTCTCCGAGACGGTCTTGTCGAGCGCGACCTCCTGCTCCTTGGACGTGCGCTGGTAGTTCGAGCTGCCCGCGCCGCCGGCCGCGGAGCCCGCCGAGTAGCTCGGGATGTTCGCGCCGCTGCCCGAGACGCCGCCGGCGCGGGCCGAGCCGCCCTTGAGCTTCTCGGACTCCGTCTTGACCTTCTGCGGCACGCCCTTCTTCGCGTACTTGAGCTCGTTGCGCTTGACCTGGTCGACGTTGAGGTCGGCGTTGACGGTCACGCGCGCCTTGCCCGCGCCGAGCGTGCTCGTGAGCATCGAGTTGAGGTTGGCCTCCAGGGCGCGGTCGAAGCGCGCCTCCGCGGCCTGCTTGGAGCTGCCCGAACCGCCGGCGCCGCCCGCGACATCGCCCTGCGGCCACAGGAGCTGGCCCGTCGAGTCGGTGATCGTGACCTGGTCCTTCTTGAGGCCCTTGACCGAGGAGGCGGTGAGCTGCGCGATGCCCGCGATGGCGCCGGACTCGAGCGTGTCCGCCGGGTTGCCGAGCATGACCGCGGCGGTGGCCGGGGTCTCCGTGTCGGCGAACAGGTCGTCCTCGGGCAGCACGAGCTGCACCTGGGCGCCGCTGACGCCGGACACGCCGTTGATGGTCTGGGCGATCTCGCCCTCGAGCGCGCGCTGGAAGGTGACCTTCTGCTGCATCTCGGAGGCGCCGAGCTTCTGCTCGTCGAACAGCTGCCAGCCCTCCTCGCTCCCGCCGGAGGCGGCGACGCCCTGGGCGGCGAGCGCGACGCGCGCCTGCGCGACCTGCGCCTTGTCGACGGCCAGCGCCGTGCCGTTGGAGCGCAGCTCGTAGGCGATGCCCTGCTCGTCCAGGGCGGCGGTGATCTTGCCGGTCTGCGCCGGGTCCAGGCCCGAGGAAAGGGTCGTGTAGGCGGGCGCGCCCGCGATCCGCAGCAGCACGAAGGCGACGACGATCACGGCCAGGACCGAAAGGCCGAGCACGGCCTTCGAGCGGCCGGGCAGGTTGGCGAGGTTGGCGAGAAACGGCACGGGTCAGCTCCTGGTCACTAGACCTGGGTGTGGAAGATGTCCTGGGCCGCCTCGACGGCCTTGGTGCGGATCTGGCTCGCGAGCTGCATCGCAAGCTGCGCGCGCTCGACGGCCATGACGACCGCGGTCGGGTCCGTGGCCTGGCCCGTGGCCAGCGCCTGCGCGGCGTCGGCGGCCTGGGTCTGCGTCTCGGCCAGCGAGGAGATCGAGTTGGAGAGCATCGAGCCGAAGCCGCCGCCGGACGGCGCCTGCGAGGGCCCCGGGAGCGTCGTGCCGCCGATCTGCCACTCAGCGCTGCCGACGGAGAAGGAGGGATCGATCGGCATCAGCGCAGGAGGTCGAGCGTCTTGGAGAACATCTGCTTGGCCGCGTTCATCGCGGTCACGTTCGCCTCATAGGCGCGCGAGGCGCTGATCAGGTCGACCATCTCGGCGACGGTGTCGACGTTCGGCATCCGCACGTAGCCCTCGGCGTCCGCGTCGGGGTGGCCGGGGTCGTAGACGAGCTTGCCGGGCGTCTGGTCCTGTGAGATGCCCGCGACCTCGACGCCGCCCGGCTGCGAGCCCGACGCCGAGCCGGCGCCGATCGCCTTCGCGAGCTGGGAGCCGAAGCCGCCGGACTGCACCTCGGCCAGCACGACCTCCTTGCGGCGGTACGGCTGGCCGTCGGCGCCGCGCGTGGTCTGCGCGTTGGCGAGGTTCTCGGCCGTGACGTCCATCCGCAGCCGCTCGGCGGTGAGGCCGGTGGCGGAGACGTTGAGCGCGTCGAACATGCCCATGTCAGGCACCCGTGCCCATGGCGGCCTTCAGGATCCCGATGCGGGCGTGCGCGACCTGGACGGCGGCCTGGTGCTCGAGCGCGTTGGCGGCGAGCTTGGCCGACTCGGCGTCGACGTCGACGGAGGAGCCGTCGGCGCGGGTCGCGCCGGAGGAGTCGACCTGCGCGGCGAACTTGACCGAGTGCAGGGCCTCGCCCGCGTCCTCGGAGCCGAGCGCCGCGGCGAGCGACGTGTGGAAGTCGACGTCCACCCGCTGGTAGCCGGGCGTGTTGACGTTCGCCAGGTTGGCGGCGAGCGCCTGCTGGCGCTGCGCGGCGCCGGAGATGGCGGCCTCGAGGGCGTTCTGTGTGGTGTCGAACAGCACGGTGGACGGATTCCTTCAAGTAGGCGTCGGTCCGTCCGTGGACCCACACGCGCCCCATCCTTGGGGCGGACTGGCCCGGTGATCGGCCCGGGTCAAGGGACCTTTAGTGGCGCTCGTCGACCCAGCCGCCGCGGGATGCGGAAACCGGCGCATAGCCGCGGACGGCGCCGCGACCGCGGTCGAGCGTGCCGAGCTCGCGCGCCGTCTCGGCGCGCGCGGCTCCCAACAGCGCGGTCAGCTGGTCCTGCACGAGCGCGAGGCGCTCGAGCAGCGGCCGGACGGCCGGGACGGCGGCGGGCAGCGCGGCGGCGAGGCGGGTGCGCTCGGCGCCGGCGACGGCGAGCTCCTCCCAGCGGCCCTCGCGCGCGAGCGCGAGCTCGCGCTCGGCGCGCGCCAGCAGGTCCTGCCAGGGGCCCATCAGGCGGCGATCGTCGGCCCAGGCCTCGCGCAGCTCGCCGAGCAGCTCCGAGACCTTGTCGATCATGCCCGCGTCGCGCTCGATGCGGGCCTCGATCAGCTGGCGCTTGCAGAAGACGTAGATGCCCTCGAGCCGGCTCGCGATCTCGCCGCCGCGGTCCTTGTCGAGCACCATGTGGAGCTCGTCGATGATCGCCTCGGCGCGGCGCAGCTTCTGGTCGCACGCGAGCTGGTCGTCCGCGCGCATGGCCGTCGCCGCCTGCAGCAGGAACCGCAGCGCGCCGTCATAGAGCATGACCACGAGCTGACCGGGGGAGGCGGTCATGACGCTCTGCTGGCGATAGGCGGCGCTGGGGTTGGAAGCGGTGTAAGCGGTCACGGAACCTCGCGGAGGGCGGATGGGTACGGCCCTCCGGTAGTCGGCGCGGAAGCGCCCCGCTTGAGGCCTATCTGCTCGTCAGCGAGCTGAGCTGGCCGGACAGCCAGGCGCTCTGGGACTGCGAGTTGAGCAGCGCCGTCTCCATGGCCGCGAACTGGGCCTTGAGGCGCTTCTCCTTGGCCTGCAGGCGCGTCTCGGCGCGGTCGGCCTGGGTCGTGATCCGCTTGATCTCCTCGCCGGCGGCCTTGTCGCGCATGTCGAGCACGCCCGAGGCGCCGGTCTGGCTCTTGATGAACGACTCCAGACCGGTGGAGAAGCCCTGGAAGAGGTCGCGGACCTTGGCCGGGTCGGCGGCCAGCGCGGTGCTCAGCTTGGCGTCGTCGATCGCGAGCTTGCCGTCCTTCGCGTCCTGGGAGGTCGACCCGGTCGCCTTCGGCACGGCGATGCCGAGGTCGGCGAGCTCGTCGAGCCCGCTCAGGCCGGAGACGCGCTCGCCCATGCGGATGCGCAGCGAGGAGAGCATGCTCAGCAGGCCCGTGTCCCCGAACAGCGAGCCCTTGGCGGCGTCGGTCGTCGTCGTCGCGTCGGCGACGGACTTCTCGGTGACCTTCGCGCGCGTGGCCGTGACGACCGCGTTGTAGGCGTCGACGAAGGCCTTGACCTTGGTCTTCATCGCCTCGGTGTCGGTCGCCGGCGTGCCGACGCTGACGGTCTCGAAACCGTCCGTGACGCCCTTCAGCTGCAGCTTCACGCCGGGCATGGCGAAGTCGAGCGTGTTCGTCTGCGAGTAGAGGAGGGTCGCCGAACCGTCAAGCCGGTACTGGGCCCTGAGATCCGGGCCGGACCGCTCGTACGCGCCGTCCTCGACCATCTGGCCCGCGGCGAGGCCCGTCGTGGTGACCGTGAACTCGCTGTCCTCGCCGGTCTTGCGCGCGTTGAAGACGATCCGCTCGTCGCCGTCCTCGTTCTTGACGACCGCGGCGCCGACGGGCGAGGTGGCGGAGGCGTTGAACGCAGCGGCGACCTCGGTCGCGGTCGCGTCGGCCTTGACCTGGATCGTGACGCTGGAAGCCGGATCGTCCGAGTAGGCGACGGTCAGCGTGCGCGCGCTCGCGTCGGGATGCCATTCGTAACCGCGCCGGGCGGAGGAGGCGAGGCGGTCGACGGCGATCGTGCTGCCGCCGATGCCGGCGCCGCCGGTGATCGTGGCGGCGACCTTCGTCGGCGCGGAGGACTCGACGGTCTGCTTCGTCGCCCACGTGCCCGCGGAGCTCAGGTCCTGCGCGGCGGTCTTGAGCGCGTTGAGCTTGGTCGCGATGTCCTTGAGCGCCGTCTGGCGCGACTGAGCGGCGGACTTGCGCAGGCCCAGCCGCGCGTTCTGCTGGCGCTCGATGCTGATCAGCTGGTCGACGATCGACCCCGTGTCGACGCCGGACGCCAGGCCGGAGAGCCCGCCGAGGGACACCGTCCCCACCCGCCCTAGAGCGGCCGGCCCGACATGACGTCGAGCGCCTCGGACGGCGGGATCGTGCGGATGACGCGACCGTCGAGGTCGCGCACCTGGACGACCACGCGCCCGGAGTCCTCATCCATCGCGAAGTGCAGCTCGCGCTGCTCGAGCCACAGCTCCTCGGCGCGGGCGGCCGCACGGTCGACCTCGCGCAGGGCGTCCGGCGGCGGCGCCGCGGGGATGCCGCCGATCACGGCCGTGTCGTCGCGCGGCACCGAGAACTGCGAGCCGGCGGGGTCCGCGGCGGCGCGCTTGGGCGCCGCGGGCGGGGTCCCGAAGTTGAGATGACCGATCCGCAGGTCCATATGGTCCTGCTTGATCGGCCGTCCCGTGGAGAACTTGAGAGAAGTTTCTCGACCGGCGCTCAGCCGACCGCCGAGAACAGCAGCGCGTCCTCGGAGAGCTGCGCCTTCAGCGTGCGCTTGAGCTGCGAGTGGATCTGGCAGACGCGGCTCTCGGAGACGCCGAGGATCTCGCCGATCTCGCGCAGCGTGAGGTTCTTGACGTACAGCAGCACGGCGACCTCGCGCTCGCGCTTGGGCAGCGTCTCGAAGGCGCGGCGGAACTTGTGCTTGGCCTCGCTGGACATCGCGGAGTGCTCCGGGTCGGCGTCGATCTCGCCGCCGGCCAGCGTGTCGATGCGCTCGACCGTGGTCTCGTCGTCGGAGATCACGAGCGTGTTGAGCGAGGTGACGTCCGAGACGGCGATGTCGTCCTCGCGGCGGCGCAGGTCCTCGACCGTGATCGAGAGCGAGTCGGCCAGCTCCTGGCGGGTCGGGCGGCGGCCGTGGATGCCGGTGAACTGCTCACGCACGCGGGCGATGTCGCGCTCCCAGCGTCGCAGCGAGCGCGGCGCCCAGTCCTGGCGGCGGAGCTCGTCGAGCACCGCGCCGTGGATGCGGGTCCAGGCGAACTGCTCCAGCGTGGCGCCCTTGGCCGGGTCGTAGCGGTCGATCGAGGCGATCAGGGCCTCGAGGCCGCAGGAGATGAAGTCCTCGACCTCGCAGCGGGCGGGCAGCTCGCGGACCTTCTTGAAGACGATGTACTTGACGAGCGGCGCGTACGTCATCACGAGACGGTTGCGGACCTGCACGTCGTTGGTGGCCTTGTACTCGCGCCAGAGCGCGAGCGCATCCTCCGAGGAGATCCGCTTACGGCTCGTGGTGCTGCTCGACTGCGACTTCATGGGGACGGCATTGCTCCTTGAAAGGGGCGGGACTGACGGACAAAGCCTGTATCGGGTCACCACCCCAGTGTCCGCATCACCTATCTGGGGTAATTGCCTCCCCCGTCGAGCGAGTAGGCCCAGGCGAGCACCTGCGCGACCGCCGTCCAGAGCTCCTCGGGCACCTCGTCGCCGAGCGCCAGCGCGGCCAGCGAGTCGGCCAGCTCCGGGTCCCGGTGGACGGGCACGCCGGCCTCGCGCGCGCGGGCGAGGATCGTTCCGGCCACGTGCCCGCGGCCCGCGGCGACCACCTGGGGCGCGCCCGTGCCGGTGTAGCGGAGCGCCGCCGTGACCTCGCGCTCGTCAGGCATAGACGTCCAAGGGGTCGCGGCGGGGCGTCACGCGCACGGCGGCCGGGCGCTCGAGCTCGCTCTCCAAAGTGGCGCGCAGCCGCTCGGCCGCGCCGTCGGCGGCGTCGAACGCGCGGCCGGCCGGCGCCTCGACGTCGACCTGCACGGCGCGCGTGGCGAGGTCGATGCGCAGGTCGATGCGCCCGAGCGCAGGCGAGAGGAACGCCAGGGCGACGCTGGCGCCGCCCTCCTCGCCGTCGCCGTTGCGCCGCGGTGGCTCGCCGACACCCAGGCGCGGCGCGTCGGGGCGCGGGGGCGCCGGGGTGGGTGGGGATGTGGTTTGCGGGTTGAGCGCCTGCGCGTCCATCCGCAGCACGACCCGCTCCGGGCTCACCTCCTCGATGCGCAGCTTCAGCGTCGCGCCGGACTCGACGCCGTCGGGGAGCTGCGCGGTGAGCGGGATCCCCGCGAGCACGAGCACGCCGTGACCCTCCCCGCGCGAGGCCACGCGCGCCATCACCGACGCGCCCTCGCGCAGCGTGACCTCGGGCAGCTGCGCGCGCAGCAGCGCCGTGGCGACCGAGACGACCGGATCCACCATCGCGGTCAAGGATGACGAGCAGCGGCCGATCAGACCAGGCGATGGAGCGTGGGCTCTATATCGCCGCGTCCGGGATGCTCGCCGAGCAGGTCCGGCAGGAGCAGATCGCCAACGATCTGGCCAACGCCGCGACCCCCGGGTACAAGGCCGACCGCACGTCGCAGGCCGGCTTCGGCGAGCTGCTGCTCGCCAACAGCGCCACGGGCGCCACGGTCGGCCCGCAGGGCACGGCCGTGCAGGTGTCGGCGGTCGAGACCGACTTCACCCCCAAGCCCGCCAAGGACACCGGCGAGCCGCTGGACTTCGCGATCGTCGGCGAGGGCTTCTTCGCCGTCCAGACCGGTCGCGGCACGCGCTACACGCGCAACGGCCAGTTCTCGGCCGACGCGCAGGGCCGGCTCGTGACCGCCCAGGGCGATCCCGTGCTGGGCCGCGGCGGCCGCGCCGCTGACGGTCGGCCCCGACGGCCGGGTCGATCCCCGCCGCCTGGAGGTCGTCGCGCTGCGCTCCCCGCGCAAGGACGGCGACTCGCTCGTCACCGGGACGGCCGGCCGGCAACGCCGCCGCCCAGGTGCGCGCCGGGGCGCTCGAGGCCTCCGGGGCCGACGCCGCGCGCTCGATGGTCGACATGATCGCCTCCATGCGCGCCTTCGAGGCGGGCCAGAAGGTCATCCAGACCATCGACGAGACGCTCGGCAAGGCCGCCACGCAGGTCGGCGCCGTCTCCGGCGGCTAGCAACCCTCAACCCCCCTCAACGGGGTCTGACCCCGTTCAGGGTGGTCGAGGGTCTCAAGTTCGCCCGCCGCGGGCCGAGTACCCCGGCTGCATGCTCGAAGGACTGAACTCCGCGGCCGCCGGCATGGCGGCTCAGCAGCAGCGCCTCGACTCCGTCGCCAACGACCTGGCGAACGCGAACACGACCGGCTACAAGCACGGCCGCGTCGGCTTCCGCGACCTGATCTACGAGCAGGCCGGGCGCCCCGCCGCCGACGGCGTGCGCACGGGCCACGGCGCCGCGGCGGTCGACGCCGGCAAGTCGTTCGGCCAGGGCGGCCTGCAGCGCACCGATCGCTCGCTGGACGTCGCGATCCAGGGCGAGGGCTTCCTGCGCGTCAAGCTGCCCGACGGCCGCCAGGCGCTCACGCGCGACGGCAACCTGCTCCTCGACGGCCTCGGCCGCCTGGCCACGAACACCGGCGCGCTGGTCCAGCCTCCGATCACCATCCCCAAGGGCACGCCCGAGAGCGAGATCGCGATCGCCGGTGACGGAACGGTCACCGCCGGCGGCCGCCGCGTCGGCAAGCTCGCGCTCGTGTCCGTGCGCTCGACGCAGGGCCTGACGCCGATCGGCGACAACGCCTTCCAGCCCACCGCCGCCTCCGGCGCGGCCGCCGCCGCTCCGCGCGCGACCAAGCTCACCCAGGGCGCGCTCGAGGCCTCCAACGTGGACATGGCGACCGCGATGGTCGCGATGATCGAGTCCCAGCGCGCGTTCGAGCTCGCCTCGAAGGCCATCCACACGGCCGACCAGATGTGGGAGATCGCCAACGGGGTCAAGCGATGAGCGTCGCGGGCCTCACCGGCCTCCCGCAGGTCGCCGAGTCCGCGCTGCCCGCCGCCGTGCGCAACGGCTCCGCCGAGGACAAGGAGGCCTACAAGGCCGCGCTCGGCTTCGAGCAGGTGCTGCTCGGCCAGCTCGTCAAGTCGATGGCCTCCGACGGCCCGCTCGCCGAGGGCCCGTACGCCGCCCCGGTGCAGGACGCGCTGTCCTCCGGCCTGATCGCCAACGGCGGCCTCGGCCTCGCCACGGACCTCTACCGGGCCCTCACCAGCGGACTTCGTCCCGGGCACCGGCAAGGAGCGCGCATGAGCACGATGCTCGAGGCCGAGCTGCTCGCGCACCTCGACGTGCAGCTCGCGTCCGCCCGCCGGCTGCTGGCGCTCGTCCTCGACCAGGGCGGCGCGATCCGCTCGCGCGACGTCGACGGCGTGCTCGGCAAGCTCGCCGAGATCCAGACGGAGATGGGCCGCCGCGGCGCGCTCGAGCAGGAGCGCGCCGGCGTGCTGCAGCGGGCCGGCGCCGCGCTCGGCGTCCCCGCCACCGAGGTCACGCTCGAGCGCCTGTGCCTGCTCGTCACGCCGGGCGCCGCCGACATGGCCCGCGAGCGCTCCGCCGAGCTGCGCGGCCTGCTCGCCGAGATCGCCCGCGAGCACGGCATCAACCGCGCCCTCATGCGCCAGGAGCTCGCCTTCCTCTCGCACCTCACGCGGCTCGTCGGCAACGACGCCGAGCCCGGCTACAACCCGACCGGCACCGCGGGCACGCCGGCGCCCTCTCACCACGTCCTCGATCTGAGGGCCTGATGCCGATCTCCTCCTTCTACGGCCTCCAGACGTCGCTGCGCGGCCTGCTCGCCCAGCAGCGCATGCTCGACACGGCCGGGCACAACATCGCCAACGCCTCCACGCAGGGCTACTCGCGCCAGGAGGTCAACCTCGTCGCCTCCCCGGCCCAGCTGATCCCGGCCGGCGGCACCTCCAGCGGCGGCCTCGCGAGCCTCGGCTCCGGCGTCGACGTCCAGAACTACCGCCGCGTCCGCGACGGCTTCCTCGACCTCCAGTACCGCGGCCAGGCCACCAACCTCGGCAGCTGGCAGGCGCGCTCGCAGGCGCTCGACCGCGCCGAGCTGGCGCTCCAGGAGCCGGGCGACAACGGCATCAACGCCCAGCTCTCCGAGTTCTGGGACTCGTGGTCGGACCTCGCCAACGCCCCGAGCGACCCGGCCGCGCGCCAGGCGCTGCTCGAGCAGGGCGCGGCGCTGGCCGACTCCTTCCGCACCGTCTACGACCAGCTGACCACGGTCGGCACCCAGGCGATGGCGGAGTACGCGGACCTCGTGCGCCCCGCGGGCGCCGGCGACCCGGGCGGCGAGATCGCCCAGCTCGCCAAGGAGATCGCGACCCTCAACGACACGATCAAGCGCCAGATGACGGCGGGCGACGCGCCCAACGACCTGCTCGACCGCCGCGACCTGCTGCTCGACCAGCTGGCCGAGTTCGGGCAGATCTCCGTCGAGCCGATCGGCACCACCGGCTCCGTGAAGGTCTCCTTCGTGGACGCCGCGACGCCCGCGACCACCTACTCGATCGTCGACGGCGCCACCGCGACCTGGGCCGGCGCCCCCGCCGGCGACGCCTGGGCTCCCGCCGGCCGGCTCGGCGCGCTGCTCGACGTCGCCAAGCCCGGCGGCACGCTGGACCAGTACAAGAGCGCGCTCGACGCGGTCGCCGGCTCGCTGATCTCGACCGTCAACGCCGCCTACGGCGGGACCTTCCTCGAGACGGCCGCGGCCTCCAACGCCGCCGGCCTGCGCGTGAACCCCGCGCTGGTCGCCTCGCCGTCCTCGATCACCGCCGGCTCGGGCGGCGCGGGCTCCAACGACGTCGCCCTGAAGGTCGCCGCGCTGCGCGACGGACCCGCCGTCGACGGCGCCTACCGCGCCTTCGTCGCGCGCGTCGGGGCCGACGTCCGCGAGGCCACGCGCCAGACCAGCAACGCGCAGGCGCTGACCGACGCGGTCGAGGACCGCCGCCAGAGCGTCGCCGGCGTCTCGATGGACGAGGAGATGAGCAACCTGGTGCGCTTCCAGCGCTCCTACCAGGCCTCGGCCCGCGCCATGAGCACGATGGACGAGATGCTCGACGTGCTGATCAACCGCACGGGCCGGGTGGGTCTCTGATGGCCGGCCGGATCACCCACGGGATGATGCAGCGCAACGTCCTGGCCGACCTCAACGCGGTCAGCGCGCGGCTGTCGAAGACCCAGACGAAGATCGCCTCCAACAAGGAGATCGAGCGCCCCTCCGACGACCCGTTCGACGCCTCGCGCGCGATGGCGCTGCGCCAGTCGCTGGCCGCCACGCGCCAGCACCAGCGCAACGCCGAGGACGCGCAGGGGCTGGCAGGACGCGACGGAGCAGTCGCTGGGCCAGATCACCGACCTCGTGCACCGCGCCCGCGAGCTGATCGTGCGCGGCGCGACCGACTCGGCCGACGCGACCGACCGCGGCTCGATCGCCACCGAGCTCGAGCAGATCGTCGAGTCGATCAAGCAGAACGCCAACGCGACCTACCGCGGCAGCTACCTCTTCTCGGGCTCCAAGACCGACACCCTGCCCTACCAGCAGGGCGCCGTCGACGCCTACGGCGGCGACGAGGCCGGCCTGGACCCGCTCGTCCCCGGCGTGCTGCGCGAGATCGGGCCCGGCGTGACGATGCCGATCAACACCGTCGCGCGCGAGTTCCTCGGCGACGGCCAGACGGCCGGCGACGGGAAGCTGCTCGACAACCTGCGCGACGCGGTCACCGCTCTGCGCGCCGACGATCCCGCGGCCCTGCGCGACACCGAGCTGGGCCGCCTCGACACGAACCTCGACACGCTGCTCGAGGTGCGCGCCCGCAACGGCGCCCGCACCAACCGCCTGGACTCGGCGCTCTCGCGCCTGGCCGAGGTGGAGGAGTCCACGGTCAAGCAGCTCTCCCAGACCGAGGACGCCGACATCGCCAAGACCCTCATCGACTTCAACTCCCAGCAGGCGGCGTACCAGTCCGCGCTGCGCGCGGGCGCGAGCCTCGTCCAGGTCTCGCTGCTCGACTTCCTCCGTTGACCCGTCCCCTAGGAGAACCCATGACCACCCTGACCTTCGAGAGCTCGCGCTTCGGCACCGTCGAGATCGCCGCCGACGCGGTGATCGAGTTCCCGTCCGGTCTGATCGGCCTGGGCGGCAGCCGCTTCGCCCTCGTCTCGGCCGACACCGACGGCGCCTTCCACTGGCTGCACTCGCTCGAGGACGCCTCGCTGGCGCTCCCCGTCACCAACCCGTGGCTGTTCTTCGGCGACTACGAGGTCGAGCTCTCCGACGCCGACACCGAGCGCGTGGGGGTCGTGGACCCGGACGTCTGGGTGACCGTGCGCACCGGTTCTTCGCCTTCGGACTTCAGTGCGAACCTCCGCGCGCCGATCTTGGTCGCAGAAGGCCGCGGCCACCAGGTGATCAACGAGGCGAGCGACGCCCCCGTGCGCGCCCCGCTGTTCGCCGGCGACGCGGTCGAGGCGGCGGCGTAGTCGCCGCCGCCCGCCAACCGTCCACAGGCACTTTCCAAGGAGGAAGCACAGTGCTCATCATCACCCGCCGCGCAGGCGAGCGCATCATGGTCGGCGACGACGTCGTCGTCGAGATCATGGAGATCGTCGGCAATTCCGTGAGGGTCGGCATCCGCGCCCCGCGCTCCGTCCCGGTCTACCGCGAGGAGATCTACACGGCCGTGCGCGACGAGAACCGCGCCGCCGCCGACTCCGCGTCGGCCGAGCTCCCGAAGCCCGCCGAGCAGACGTCCTGACCGGAGTGTGCCCGTCGCCTCGCGGCGGGTACGGTTCCGGAGTAGGACTCTTCGAGCGAATCCGAGGGAGCACGATCCATGGCTAGGCGAGGGAAGTTCGGGAAGGCGGCGCTGCTGATGGGCGCGGCCGCCGTGGCGGCCGGCGTGCTGCTCAAGCGCGACAAGGTCACCGGGCTGCTGTCGCCCGGCTCGCGCGAGACGCCCCAGCCGAGCTGGACCCCGGCGCCCGCGCCCGCCCCCGCCAACTACGACGCCCCGGGTCCGCCCGAGAACACCGCGACCCCGGTTCCGGCGCCCGAGCCGTTCGTCCGCGACGAGGACGGCTCGATCGACGAGTCGGCCGAGGAGGCCGCCGCCGCGGCCGAGGCCGCCAACATCGGCGGCCCGGTCTCCGACTACGCGGACATCCAGGACCCCGGCCTGAGCGCCGACGAGGCCGACCGCCCGCTCGCGGAGGCCGGCGAGGGCTCCTCGGAGGGCCAGGAGCAGGCCGAGGCCGCGCTGGCCGACGCCGCCGCCACGGACGCCGACGGTGCCAGCGACTACGAGCGCCAGATCGACGACGCCATCGAGGAGGCCGCTCAGCCGTTCTCGGGCGAGCGGCTCGAGCCGGTCACCCCGCTCGACGAGCCGGCCGGCGACGCCGCGGCCACCACGACTCCGCCGCCCTACACGGAGCCGACGCCGGAGCCCGCGCCCGCCGCCGAGACGGCGCCGGAGCCAGAGCCGGAGCCCGCAGCGGAGCTGGCCCCTGAGCCGGCGACGCCCGAGCCGGAGCCGGCGACGGCGCTGACGCCCGAGCCCGCGACGCCCGAGCCGGAGCCGCCGTCGCTGCTCGCCGAGCCTGAGCCGGAGCCGGAGCCCGAGCCCGCCGCGGAGCTCGCGCCCGAGCCCGCGACCCCCGAGCCTGAGCCCGCGCCACCGTCGCTGCTCGCCGACCCGGAGCCTGAGCCCGCCGCGGAGCTCGCGCCCGAGCCTGTGACGCCGGAGCCGGAGCCGGAGCCGCAGGGCCAGATCCCGTTCGGCGGCACGACCACGGAGGAGGCGCCGCCGGAGCCCGAGCCCGCTGCGGCGACGCCGGAGCCAGAGCCCGCTGCGGCGACGCCGGAGCCCGAGCCCGAGCCCGTGGCGGAGACGCCGGCGGTGCCGGCGACGGAGCCCGAGCCCCCCGCGGAGGCGGCCGAGCCGCCCGAGGAGGAGCAGATCACCCCCGCCGCGCCCCAGACCGGGGGCTGGCAGCCGCCCGAGCCGGAGCCGGAGCCCGAGCCCGCCGCCCGAGCCCGCCTCGTCGGACCCGACGCCGCCGACGGAGGACCAGCCGCTCCCCGACAAGGACGACGAGGACGACGACGACGGGGACGACTGGCGGACCTGGTCGGGCAAGGCGATCAATCCCTAGCGCCACCCCGCCGTAGCTGCTGCGGCTGCGGGAGCAGCTCTTGGGACGCGGTCTGCAATCGGTCCGCACATAGAGGGACCGGGCCCACAGGGGTTGAATCCTCAGCCACAATGGGAGCCGAAGCATGAGCGCACTTGTGGGCACCCTGTTGAACGGCCGCTACCGGCTCGATGCCCAGGTGGGCTCGGGCGGGATGTCGACGGTCTACCGGGCCTTCGACTCCACGCTGGAGCGGCGCGTCGCGATCAAGCTCATGCACCGCGACATCGCGGCCGACCACGACCAGCTCGAACGCTTCCGGCGCGAGGCCCGCGCCGTCGCCCAGCTCTCGCACCCGCACATCGTCGGCGTCATCGACGCCGGCGAGGAGGAAGGGCGCCCCTACATCGTCTTCGAGTACGTCGAGGGCGAGACGCTCAAGGACCGCATCCGGCGGCTCGGGCGGCTCCCCGTCGACGAGGCGATCGCCTACGCGATCGAGATCGCGCGGGCGCTCGGCGCCGCACACGGGCGCGGGATCGTCCACCGCGACGTCAAGCCCCAGAACGTGCTCGTCGACGAGGAGGGCTCGGCCAAGGTCACCGACTTCGGCATCGCCCGCTCGATGGACGACAGCGGCCTCACCGCCGAGGGCCGCGTGCTCGGCACCACGGACTACGTCTCGCCCGAGCAGGCGCTCGGGCACGACGTCAACGGCCAGTCGGACATCTACTCGCTCGGCGTCGTGCTCTACGAGATGCTCACGGGCGACGTCCCGTTCCACGGCGAGAACCAGGTCTCCGTGGCGATGAAGCACGTCCGCGAGGACCTCCCCGACGTCTCCAAGCGCCGCCCGGAGGTCTCCGCCGGCCTCGCCGCGGTGCTGGACCGCATGACCGACAAGGACCTGCGCAAGCGCTACCCCGACGCGCTGAGCCTGCAGGCCGACCTCGAGGAGGCGCTCGCGCGCGAGCTCTCGCGCACGGGCCGCTCGACCGGCGAGGCGACCGCGGTGCTGCGGACGCTGCCCGAGAGCGCGCGCCGCCGGCTGCCGCTGCGGATGCGCCGCCCGCTGCCGATCGTGGCCATCGTGGCGGTGATCGCCGCCGCCACGGCGCTCGGCGTCGTGCTGCTCAGGGAGGGCGTGAACCGCACGCAGCGCGGCACGGGCCAGGGCACGGTCAAGCCCGAGCCCGGCACCCGCGTCGTGTCGGTCAAGCGCACGTCGGCCCACGACTTCGACCCGGCCGGCGACGAGGAGGAGCACCACGGTCAGGTCGGCCTGGCCGTCGACAAGGAGCCGGGCACGGAGTGGACGACGGAGGGCTACTCGAGCTTCAGCAAGGAGGGCGTCGGCATCTACGTCGACGCCGAGCCGGGAGTCGACGCCCGCTCGATCGCCATCGACACCCCTGACCCCGGCTGGAAGGCGGAGATCCGCGTCGCCGACGGCAGCAGCCCGCCCGAGGACATCGCGGGCTGGCAGAGGGTGGCCGGGGGCACCGTCGACAAGGAGCGCAAGCGCTTCCGCCTCGGCGGCGAGCGCCACCGCTACTACCTCGTCTGGATCACCGGCCTCCCGCCGGGCGAGGAGCGCGTCAAGATCGCCGAGATCACGCTCTTCGCGCCGCGTTCCTAGAAGGCGTGGCCGCCGCGCTCGGCGCGGAAGCGGTCCAGCGCGGTCTGCAGCAGGCGGTCGCAGAGCTCCGGGAACGCCAGGCCCGTCGCCTCCCACAGCTTCGGGTAGACGCTGGTCGCGGTGAACCCCGGCAGCGTGTTGAGCTCGTTGACGAGCACCCGCTCGCCCTCGACGAAGAAGTCGACCCGGGCCAGCCCGGCGCAACCCACGCGCACGAACGTCTCGCGCGCGAGCCGGCGGACCTCCTCCTGCACCGCCTCGGGGATCCGCGCCGGCACGACGAGCTCCATCCCGCCCGGCTCGTACTTGGCGGCGTAGTCGTACCAGTCCGCGCCCTTGAGGACGATCTCGCCCGGCAGCGAGGCCTCGGGCTCGGCCAGGCCGAGCACGGAGCACTCGACCTCCATCCCGTCCGAGAACGCCTCGACGATCACGAGCCCGTCGTGGCCGAAGGCGGTCTCCAGCGCCCCGTCGATGTCCTCGGCCTCCGTGACCTTCACGATGCCGACCGAGGAGCCGAGCCGGGCGGGCTTGACGAACAGCGGCAGCCCGAGCTCGGCCAGCCGCGCGCGCACGCCCGACGGGTCGGTCTGCCACTCGGGCTGGCGCACCGCCGCGTAGCCGACCTGCGGCACGGCGGCCGCCGCCAGCACCTCCTTGAAGACGACCTTGTCCATGCACAGCGAGGACGCGAGCACACCGGCGCCCACGTAGGGCACGTCGAGCAGCTCGAGCAGCCCCTGCACCGTCCCGTCCTCGCCGAACGGTCCGTGCAGCACGGGGAAGACCGCGTCGGCGCCGAGCAGGCCGGAGCCCGGCTCGAGCTTGAGCGTCCCGCCGTCGTACTGCCACGCGCCCGAGCGGGCGATCCGCACGTCGAGCACCTCGTGGCCGGCGGCCGCGACGCCCTCGCGCACCGAGGCGCCCGAGTTCAGCGAGACGTCGTGCTCCGAGGAGCGCCCGCCGCAGACGACCGCGACCCTCATGGCGACGGCGGCGGGGTCGTGGTCGCCTCGGGCGTGGCCGTCGGCTCCGGGTTCAGCGGCGGCTCGAACTTGCCGACGACGATCGTCACCCGCGAGCCCTTGCGCAGCGCCTCACCGCCGGCCGGGTCCTGGTCGATCACGACGCCGTCCTGGTCGAGCGTGTCCACGGTCTCCTCCCGTACGCGCACCTTGAAGCCCGCATCCGTCAGCGCCTGGCGCGCGTCGTCGCGCTGCTGGTCGACGACGTCGGGCACGTCCACCTCCGGCGGCGCTTTGGCCACCACGAGCTTGACCGCGCTGCCCTTGTCCACCTCCGTGCCGGAACCCGGGTCCTGGCGCAGCACGGTCCCCGGGTCCTCCGTCGGTCGACTCCTCCTCGCTCACGTCCGCGCGCAGGCCGGCGTCCTCGAGCGCGCTGCGCGCGTCGTCCTCCTTGTCGCCGACCACGTCGGGCACGCTGACCTGCTCGGGGCCCTCGGACACGACGAGCACGACGGTGCGGCCCTTCTCGAGCTGCGTGTTCTCTCCGGGCTGCGTGCTGATCACGCGGCCCTTGTCGACGGAGTCGGAGGGCTCCTTGCGCACGTCGGTCTCGAAGCCGGCCTCCTTCATCATGTTCTCGGCGACGTCCTGCTTGCGGCCCACCACGCCCGGCACGGTCGCCTGCCCGGGGCCGCTGGAGACGATGATCGTCACCGTCGAGCCCTCGTCGGCCTGCTCTCCGGGCTGCGGTTTCTGCGTCGCCACGCGGTCGTTGGGCACCGTGTCGGACTGGACCGTCTCGATGTCGACCTCGAAGCCGGCGTTCTGGAGCCGCTGCGAGGCCACTGCGGAGCTGCTGCCGACCACGTCGGGGACCTCCTTCTGCTCGGGCTGCAGCAGCAGGTAGGCGCCGATCGCGAGGCCGATCAGCAGCAGCGCCAGCAGCAGCCACAGCCACCAGCGCGAGCGCCGCTCGGCCACCTCGTCGGCGAACGGCTCGTCCGGCATCGGATAGGGCTCCAGCCGGACCTCCCTGGCGGCGACGACCGTCGGGTTGTCGCGGGCGTCCAGCAGCGCGGCGGCGAACTCGTCCGCGTCGGCGAAGCGGTGCGCGGGCTCCTTCTCGAGCGCGCGCAGCACGACGGCGTCGAGCGCCGGCGAGACCGCCGGGTTCACCTGCGACGGCGGCAGCGGCTCCTCCGAGACGTGCTTGAGCGCGATCGTCACGGGCGACTCGGCGTCGAAGGGCACGCGGCCCGTCAGCAGCTCGTAGAGCATCACGCCGATCGAGTAGAGGTCCGAGCGCGGGCTGACGGGCTGGCCCTGGGCCTGCTCGGGCGAGAGGTACTGCGCGGTGCCCATGATCGAGCCCGTCTCGGTCATGTCCGAGGCGCCGGCGCGGGCGATCCCGAAGTCGGTGACCTTCGCGCGGCCCTCCTCGTCGAGGATCACGTTGTGCGGCTTGATGTCGCGGTGCACGACACCGCGCTTGTGGGCGAACTTGGCCGCGCGCAGCACCTGGATCGTGATGTCGATCGCGAGGTCCGGGGGCATCGCGCCGTGCTCGCGCACGAGCTGCTTGAGCGTGTGCCCCTTCAGGTACTCCATCGCGATGTAGTAGGTGCCGTCCCACTCGCCGCGGTCGAAGACGCCGACGATGTTCGGGTGCTGCAGCCCGGCGGCGCTGGAGGCCTCGCGGCGGAAGCGCTCGACGAACTCGGCGTCCTCGGCGAAGCGGCGGTAGAGCAGCTTCAGCGCGACCTGCCGGCCGAGCTGGGTGTCCTCGGCGCAGTAGACGTCGGCCATCCCGCCGGAGCCGAGCCGGTCGAGCACCCGGTAGCGCTCGTCGATCATGGTGTCGCGGCCGACGGACTGCATCAGTCCTCGCCCAGCGCCTTGAGGACGTCAGCCGCGATCGGCGCGGCGAGCTCGCCGCCCGTCCCGCCTTGCACCCGCTCGATCACGACCGCCACGGCGTAACGGTCGGTGAAGCCGATGAACCAGGCGTCGTTGAGGCCGGCGGTGTTGACCTCGGCGGTGCCGGTCTTGCCCGACACGTCGACGCCCTCCAGCCTCGCGGCCGTGCCCGTGCCCTGCTCGACGACGTTGCGCATCATGCTCGACAGCTCGTCGGCGGTCTGCTCGGAGATCACGCGCTCGGCCTCCTCGGGCAGCGGCTCGTCGACCGTCCGCCCGTCGGGGTCGACGATCTTGGCCACGAGCCGCGGCTCCATGCGCATGCCGCCGTTGCCGACCGTCTGGGCCACCGTGGCCATCTGCAGCGCGGTGGTCTCGAGGTCGCCCTGGCCGATCGCCACGCGGCCGATGTCGACGCGGTCGGAGGTCGGCCGCACGAGCCGGCGGCCGCCCTTGTTGACGCCGCTGGGGATCATCTGCGCGTCCGGGTAGTCCATCGGCGGGTCCGCGTAGAAGCCGAACTTGTCCATGTACTCGGCCATCGTCTTCTTGCCGAGCTCCTCGGCGACGCTCGCCCAGACGGTGTTGACGGAGTTCGTGAGCGCCTCCCGCAGGTCGATGCGGCCGAAGTCCTCGCCGCCGAAGTTGTCCAGCGGCGCGCCCGAGATCTCCTTGCCGTTGGAGCCGTCGACCTGCGAGGTCGGCTCGAACTTGCCGGAGTCCAGCGCCGCGGCCGCCGTGACGACCTTCATCGTCGAGCCCGGCGGGAAGCGGTCCTGCGTGGCGACGTTGCGATTGGCCCCGCAGTCGTCGGCGTTGGGGTCGAAGCTCGGCTTGCTGGCCATCGCCTTCACCGCGCCCGTCTTGAGCTCCAGCGCGACCACCGCGCCGCGCTGCTCGCGCGAGGCGAGCGCGTCCGTGGCGGTCTCCTGGGCGCGGGTCGAGAGCGTCGTGCGCAGGTCGTTGCCGACCTTGGACGGGCCCAGCAGCCGCGTCACCGCGTCGATCGGCGTTCGTCGCGCGGCCGGTCAGCGGGTCGTTGTAGTAGTCCTCGATCCCGGAGCGCCCGCGGTCGAGCGACGTGCAGCCGACGGCGTGGGCGAACAGCGGGCCGGTCGGGTAGCGGCGCCCGAAGCGCTCACGGGGCAGCGCCGGGCTGCGGGCGAGCACCTGCCCGTCGTCCGCGCGGATCAGGCCGCGCTTGATCAGCTGCTCCGAGAGCAGCTCGCGGCGGTTGTGGGAGTTGTCGCGCAGGCCCTCGGAGCCGAACACCGTCCACCACGACGACGCGAAGGCCAGCACCCCGAAGAGGAACAGCACGAGCAGGAACAGGCGGCCGATCGACGCGTTCACCGCAGCCCCCGCCTCACGCTCGCGCCCTGCGGCCGCCGCGCCCGGTCGGAGACCAGCAGCAGCAGCGCCACGAGCACGAAGTTGGCCAGGATCGAGGAGCCGCCGTAGGAGACGAACGGCAGCGTGACGCCGGTGAGCGGGATCACCTTGGTGACGCCGCCGACGATCACGAACACCTGCAGCGCCAGCACCGCGGTCAGCCCCGACGCGAGCAGCTTCGAGAACGAGTCGCCCGAGACCATCGCGACCTTGAAGCCGCGCTCGACCAGCAGCATGTAGACGAGCAGCAGCCCGCAGGCGCCGACGAGGCCGACCTCGTTGACGATCACGGCGTAGATCAGGTCGGTGTGCGGGGCGGGGATCAGCGTCTCACCGCCCGGCCCGTACAGCAGCGAGGCCCCGAAGCCGGTGCCGAACAGCCCGCCGTCGGCCTGGGCGAACAGCGACTGGGCGATCTGGTAGCCCTCCTTCTCGACCCACTCCGCCTTGAACGGGTCGTTGCGGATGGCGATGCGCTCCTGCACGTGGCTGACCGTCGAGGCGAAGAACCACGACCCGAGCGCGAACAGCGCCATCCCGATCGCCACGAACGAGAGGCGGTCCGTGGCCACAT
>CAWJNZ010000006.1:0-120879 GCA_963844405.1 uncultured Solirubrobacteraceae bacterium
GAGGACGTTCACGTCTGAACGCGGTGCGCAAGCTGTACACGGGACTTCACGTCGAGCTTGCGGAACGCCTTGCGCAGGTGGTACTCGACCGTGCTCGGGCTGATGAAGAGCTGAGCGGCGATCTCGCGGTTGGTGTTCCCCTGCGCCGCCAGGCGTGAGACCTGAAGCTCCTGAGGGGTGAGTTGATCGATCGTTGCCGGCGTTCGCTTGCGGGCGTGCTCGCCGGTCGCGGGCAGCTCGACCCGCGCGCGTTCGGCGAACCCGTCCATCCCGAAATCGGCGAACAGGTCGTGGGCGGTCCGCAGCTCCTTGCGCGCGTCGACCCGGCGACGTTCGCGTCGCAGCCACTCGCCGTAGAGGAGGTGGGCGCGGGCGAGCTCGAAGGTCATCCGCGTTCGCGCGAGCCGGTCGGTCGCTTCCGTGTAGAGGTCCTCGGCGGCCGGGCCTTCGACGAGGAGTGCGCGCGAGCGGGCCGCGACCCCGAGCGCCCAGTCAGTGCCGCTCGCTGCGGTCGTGTCGACGAGACGCTGCAGCGCGTCCGCGGCGAGGTCGGGGGTGCCGGCGCGCGCAGCGGCCTCGACGAGCTCGACCATGCCCCAGTTCGAGGCCGCGAGGGCGTGCCGATGTTCGACGGCGCGCAGCGCGGCGACCCGGGCGTCCTCATACCGACCGAGGCCGTTGTAGAGGACCGCCTCGGCCCAATCGAGCACGGAGAGGCCGACGCCCTCGCCGCGATCGGTCAGCTCGGCCCGGCTGCGATCGATGAGATAGGTGGCATCGGCCGGGCGGCCTCGCAGGGCGAGGAGGCCCACGGCGGCGTATGGCGCCGCCACGGTGTCCGCCGCTTCCGTCGCCGTCTCGATCTCGTCGACGAGCGATGCTGCGGCGCTCAGCTCGCCCGCGAAGAGGTGGACGTAGGCGCGCATCATGAGCGCGAGCGGAAGCTCCCCGAGGGCGCCGGTCTCGCGGGCGAGCTGCACGTGGCGCTCGGAGATCATCTCCCAGCGGGTGTCGTCCCACAGGTGCAGCGAGGTCACGGTGGCGAGCCACTTCCAGCGCAGCTGCTCGGTCGGCGACATGGCGGCGGCATCGAATGCCGTGTGCGCCTGCCGGAGGATCGGCACGCCGGCCTCGTAGCCATCACTGAAGAGGGTGGCCAGCCCGTCGAGCAGCAGGTCGGGCGGGCGTGGCGCGTGCGGCGGGGGCGGCGCCGCTCGGGCGGCGCGCGCCACCTCGGGCACGCCGGCGCCCGGTCCGGCGAGGGCACCCGCGAACATCGCGGCGGACACCGCTTCGAGGTACGTCTCCCGCGCGACGACCGGATCGAGCGCACTGAACCGACGGGCGGCTTCGACCAGCAGTCGCGGCGCGTCGCGGCCGCGGGTGGCGGCGAACACCGCCTCGGCGCGGAGCAGGTCTACCTGGGCGCGCTGGAGATCGCTGAGGGCTCCGGTCTCGGCGGTGGCGAGGAGCCGGAGCGCGTCGTCGAGGGCGCCGGCCTGGAACTTGCGCCGCGCGGCGGCCAGGGCGCGCCGCGAGCGCTGCTCGACATCCGGCGTCATCGCGGCGGCGCGCTCGAGAAAGGCCGCGGCCGCGGCGAACCCGCCGCGCGCCTGCGCGCGAGCCGCGGATCGCTCGAGCTCGGCGGCGATGTCTTCATCGGGCGTCGCCTGCGCCAGCGCGCGGTGCCAGGCGCGGCGGTCGGGATCGGTCCCGGGATCGGTCGCGCCCGCCAGCGCGCGATGGATCTCGCGGCGTTCGTTTAGGCCGGACGCGCCGTAGACCGCCGACCGGACGAGCGGGTGGCGGAACACGACGCGAGGCGAAAGCGTCAGGAGGTCTTCCGCCTCGACGGTCTCTGCCGCCGACTCAGGGATCCCGAGCCGGCTCGCGGCGCCCCAGACG
This sequence comes from uncultured Solirubrobacteraceae bacterium, assembly GCA_963844405.1. Taxonomy (GTDB): domain Bacteria; phylum Actinomycetota; class Thermoleophilia; order Solirubrobacterales; family Solirubrobacteraceae; genus DASSUW01. The sequence goes on from CAWJNZ010000006.1 coordinate 1,906, forward strand.
AGCGCCGGATCGCCGACCGGGTCAGCAGCGGCCACGAGCAACAGCCGCCGCGCGTCGTAGGGAAGCGTCGCCAATCGGCGCGTGAAGCTCTCTTCGATGCTGGCCGACAGCGGCACCGCCGCGGGCAGGCCGAACCCACCCGCGAGCTGCGCCGGCGTCAACCCGCGCGGCAGCTCGATCAGGGCGAGCGGATTCCCGCGCGTCTCGATCACGATCCGCTCCAGCACGCCGTCGTCGAGCGGAGCGGGCAGGACCGCCTCCAACAGCATCCGCGCATCGCGATGGCCGAGCGGCGCGACCGCGAGCTCGGGCAGCCCGGCGGTGGTGTCCCAGTGTTCGCGCGCCGCGAACAGCAGCGCGACGCGCTCCGCGAGCAGGCGGCGCGCCACGAAGGCCAGTGCGCGCGCCGACGCGCGATCGAGCCACTGCGCGTCATCGACCACAGCGAGGAGCGGCTGCTGCTCGGCGGCCTCCGACAACAGGCCGAGCACCGCCAGCCCCACGAGGAACGGAGTCGGCGACGGGCCGGCGCTGAGTCCGAACGCGACGGCGAGCGCGTCGCGCTGGGGGTCCGGGAGCCGCTCCATCAGCGCGAGAAACGGCGCGCACAGGTGCTGCAGCGCCGCAAACGGCAGCTCCATCTCGCCCTCGACGCCGCTCGCGCGGGTGACGCGGAACTCTCGCTCCGCCTCGACCGCGTAATCCAGCAGCGCCGTCTTGCCGACGCCGGGCTCGCCGTACAGCACCAGGACGCCGCCGCTGCCGTCGCGCGCCGCCTGCAGCAGCCGGTCGATCGCCTCGCGCTCGCGTTGGCGTCCGACCAGGTGCTCTCCCGGCACCCGGAGCGCAGGCGCGGCTGGGGTCATGAGCACAGCATGCCTGAGCGGCGCACTCGGGTCGCGGACTAAGGCATTCCGGGATTCGAGCGCCCGCGTCGCGATGGACCATCGCGGCATGAGCACCCCAGACACGACGACGGAGGCGTTCGCGGACACGCGTCCCGCCGCCGAGGACCTGCCGGACTACGCGCCGGTGCCTCGCTCCGCGTTCGGTCCCGCCCTCAACGAGCAGGGCTACTACGTGGGCCGGGTCGAGCGCAACCTGTACTGGATCACCGACGGCACCTACCAGTCCGCGTTTCTCACGACCTCGGACGGCGTCGTGCTGCTCGATGCGCCGCCGACCATCGGCCACAACATCCAGCGCGCCGTCGACGAGATCGCCGCCGCCAACGGCGTGAGCAACAAGGTCACGCACCTCATCTACTCACACCATCACGCCGACCACGCCGGCGCCTCCTCGCTGTTCGACCGCAACGTCGCCCGCATCGGCCACGAGGAGACGCGGAACCTGCTGCTCCGGGACGACGACCCGGCCCGGCCCGCGCCGGAGGAGACCTTCCAGGACCGGCGCACGCTCGAGATCGGCGGCGAGCGGATCGAGCTCGCGTGGCACGGCTCCAATCACTCACCCGACAACATCTTCATCCACCTCCCGGGCCACGACACGCTGATGCTCGTCGACATCGTCAACCCGGGCTGGGCGCCGGTCTACCAGAGCAACCTCACCGAGGACGTCCAGGGGTACATCAAGGTCGCGGACATCGCGCTGTCGCACCCGTGGAAGCACTTCATCGGCGGCCACATGGGCAAGCTCGGCACGCGCGACGACATCGCGCTGCACCAGCAGTACATGGGCGACATCGTGGACGCGTCGAGGACGGCGATCGACACGGTCGATCCCACGCCGTACTTCGTCAAGTACGGCGAGAACACGTGGGCCGCGCTACGGGGCTATCTGGACGCGGTCACGGCCGCCGCCGCGGAGCCCGTGATCGCGAAATACACGGGCGTCCTGGCGGCGGCCGACGTGTTCACGGCCAGCACGACCTTCCACGTCATGCAGTCGCTCCGGCTGGACCGCGGCTACGGCTCGCAGGTCCATCCATGAACCACGCATCGATCTCGCCCGAAGAGGCCGCGGACCGGCTGGCGATCCGCGAGCTCGTCGACGCCTACGCGTACTGCGCGGACAGCCGCGACGCCGACGGCCAGAAGGCGCTCTTCACGACCGACACCCACTTCGTCGTCTACATGGAAGGCGAGGGATCGGACCCGACCGACGACCTCCACGGACGGGAATCGCTCACGCCGGTGTTCGAGAACCTGAACACGTACGAGGCGACGATGCACTTCAACGGGCAGAGCACGGTCGAGCTCGACGGCGATCGGGCCACGGGCAAGACCTACTGCCTCGCTCACCACGTGTACTCGCAGGATGGCGAGCGCAAGCTGATGGTCGCGGCGCTCCGCTACCGGGACGCCTTTCTCAAGCACGACGGCGCCTGGCTGTTCGCCGAGCGCCGGCTCTACCTCGACTGGGCCGAGACGCGCATGCTCCGTCCCTAGGAAACGCCTGCTGATGCAGGCCTCTCCCGGGTCGGGCGTCCAGACTGGTTCGAGAACCTCGACGCAAGCCTCGCGCGCGGCGCGCTTGATCAGGTCGGCGGTCGCCTGCGGCTGTGAGACGTAGATCGAGTGGCTGCCGGCGGCTTCGACGACAGTCGCGCCGAGGCGCGCGGACCTGGTGTGCTGCGCGGGCGGCGGGATCATTCGGTCGTCGCTGGCGATCAGATACCAGCTGGGCTTGCTGTGCCAGGCGGGCTCGGTGATCGTGCCTCCGAGCCCGTCGGCGCCCCTGATGCGATCCAGGCCGAGACGACCGCGGCCGTGCAGGCCAGCGGGGACGCCAACTCGGCGTTCGCGCTCGCCCTCGCCGAGACCGTCACCGCCTATGTCGACGGGCGCTACGACGAAGCGCTTCGAGCTGACCGAGCAGGCGGAGTGACGTTCACGCGCGTTAACCACGCCGCCTTGACCCGACAGGTTCGCCGTCACCCGCTGACCGAAAGCTCGTCACGCCTGTTCGTAACCGCGGTTCCACCAAGCGAGGATCAGCTCCGCGTACTCCCCCGCGGGGTCCTCGTAGGCGAAGTGCCCAGCGTCGACGAAGTCGAGCTTGCTGTCCGGGAGCCGCTCGTGAAGGAACTCGGCGTTGACCGCTCGGCCCCGTCGCGATCGGTCGTCGCCGGGTCGGGATGAACGCGGAAACGGCCGGAAAAGGCCCATGGGCCGTTTCCGACCACCACGACGCTCGCCGAGCGAGGGTCCAGAGTTGCGGTATTGCAGGCCTTCGCGACGTGCCGCGGCCAGCGACTCGATGCGGGGACATCACGACCGTTTCGTGTGCCGGCGAAACCAGCTCGCCCGCCATTCCACCCGCAACTAGAGAATCTAGTCACCACGCGGGATTCCGGCCCCGAAAAGGTGGCGAGACCCGGACTCGAACCGGGGACACCACGATTTTCAGTCGTGTGCTCTACCAACTGAGCTATCTCGCCGTGGCGGCTAGAGAGCCTAGCGCGCTGCGAGCCAGGCGCTGATCGGGCCTGAGCCGGTGAGGGGGGAGAAGTCTCCCGTGTCCCGGATGTGCTCGGCGGCGGTCGCCATGGCGCGTATGGCGACCCAGGTGAGGCCTCCGCCGACGGACACGCGTTGGCCGCCGGCCGAGACGATCTCGGCCATCGTCAGACCCGGGTGGGCGAGGACGTTGACCGGGCGGGAGACCGCGGAGCAGACCGCTTGGACCGCGGAGGCGTTGCGCAGGCCCGGGGCGTAGAGCACGTCGGCCCCGGCCGCCTCGTACGCGCGCAGGCGCGTAACGGTGTCGGCGAGGTCCGGATTGCCGCGGATGTGGTTCTCGGCCCTGGCGGTCAGCGTGAAGGGGAAGTCCAGGGAGCGGGCGGCGGCGACCGCGGCGGCCACTCGCTCGACCGCCTGGTCGAGCGGGTAGAGCCCGTCCTCCGGGCCCCAGTCCTCGATCGAGCCCCCGACGGCGCCCGCCGAAGCGGCCGTCTGGACCGCGTGCGCCGCGGCCTCCGGCATCGGGCCGTAGCCGTTCTCGAGATCCATGGACAGTGGCAGGTCGGTGGCCTCGTCGACCGCGCGGATGTGATCCAGGACCTCGTCCAGGGACACCCCGCCGTCGGACCGCCCCAACGTGAACGCGAAGCCGGAGCTCGTGCCCGCCAGCGCGCGGAACCCCAGCGCCGCGAGCACCTTCGCCGAGCCCGCATCCCAGGGGTTGGGGATGATGAACGGCTCGCCCTCGTGGAGGGCACGGAACGCCTCGGCCTTGTCGAGCTGTGTCATGGCCACAGCCAACCAGAGATCCGCTCCGAAGGCCCGGGCTATGAGGGGGCGCATAGGCCCGGGCTATGAGGGGGGCGAATAGGCCCGGGGTATGAGGGGGCGGAGGGCGGGCTAGGCCGGAACGGGCGTGGCCGTCGGCGCCGGCCAGGCGGCGCGCATGCGCGGCGTGGAGATCGCGATCACCGCGAACATGCCGGCCGCCGCGATCCCGAACGTGGCCTGCACGCCGCCGGTCGAGATCAGCACGCTGGCCGCGATGAACGAGCCGGCGAACGCGAGCGAGGTGAGGGCCTTCTGCAGCGCGAACACGCGCCCGTGCAGCGTGGAGGGGACGGCGTCCCCGAGCAGCAGCCGGTCGTGCACCAGCGCGAAGCCGTTGCCGAACCCCCCGAGCACGAACACCGGCAGCAGCACCCAGAGGCTGGGCGCCAACGCGCAGATCACGAGGTCGATCGCCATGCAGGCGAGCCCGGCGAGATAGGCGCGCCGCCACTGGAACGCCCACTTGAAGCGCGCCATCGAGCGACCCGAGCACGGTCCCGGCGCCGTGGGCGGCGACCAACGCCGCGAGGCCGGAGCCGCCGGCGGCCAGCACGTCGCGCGCGAGCACGACCTCGCCGACGTTCGTGACGCCGGCGAACAGCACCGCCGCGGTCGAGCTCGCGAGCAGCAGGCGCACGTCGGCCTGGCCGCCCAGCGTGCGGAGGCCGACGCGCAGGTCGGTCCACAAGGAGCGGTGCTCGATCCGGTCGCCGCGCGGCGAGCGCCGCCCAGCCCGGCCAGCAGCACCGCCGAGACCACGAAGGAGGCGCCGTTGACGCCGAACAGCGCGGCCGGCGGCACGACCGCCAGCAGCCCGATCGCCAGCGCGGGCCCGAGCGTGAGCCCGATGTCGTCGAGCGCGCCGAACAGGCCCAGCGCAGCCGGCCGCCGCTTGTCAGGGGCCAGCCGCGTGACGCCGACCAGCGCCGCCGGGGAGAACAGGGCGGTGCCGGTGCCGGCGAGCGCGGCGGCGAGCACGAGCACCGGCAGCGACTGGCTGCACACGACGAGCACGCAGGCCAGGAACCGCAGCATGTCGGACGCGATCGCGCACGTCCGCCACCCGACGCGGTCGACGAGCGCGCCGAACAGCGGCCCGAAGAGGATCGCGGGGAGCAGGTCCGGCACGAGCACGGCCGTGATCGCCCAGGCGGACCCGGTGTGCTCGTAGGCGAGCAGCGGCAGGACGACGTGGGCGAGGCCCGAGCCCAGGCACGACTGCGCATGGGCGGCGAAGAACCGCCGGCTCGGCGCGTCCGCAAGGGCCTCGCGGAGCACTCAGGCTCCTGCCGGCGCGGGCGTCCGCCAGCGCCGGGGCACGATCACGGAGCCGCTGGCGCCGTGAAGCAGCATGAACACACCGAGGACGATCAGCCCGTCGCCGACGCTGAAGACGTTGTAGAGCGGGAACCACGACGGCGTGGCGAAGACGTCGCCGAGGAACAGCAGCCGCGGGTTCTCGACCGCCCCGGCGTTCACGAAGCCGTCCGCGCCCGCGACGTGGAGCGCCAGGTCCGGGTCGGCGGGCATCACGCCGCCGTTCGCGATGATCGCGATGAAGTTCAGCAGCCCGCCGAGCATGACGACCGGCACGCCCGGGATCCGCCGGTTCGACCAGGCGAACGCACCGAGCAGCAGGTAGCTGAGGATGTGGACGGCCTCGGTCAGCCACCGGGCGCGCCCGGGAAGACGGAGATGATGAGGATCTGCGTGCCGATGCCCGCGAGCGCGAGCCAGCCGCGGCGGAGCTGCAGATCGGCGAGCGCGGTGAGCTTCCCTCGCGCGAGGGGGACGGTCAGCACGCAGATGATGAAGACGATGCCCAGGATCATGATCACAACGGGCATCGGCACCCCGTCGCGACGGCTCACTCCAACAAGTGTCCAATCGCTCAGCCTTGCGCTCGTGCCAGCCGATGAGGGTCACGTATCGGGCTTCCGAACTTGGAGGGAGGCCCATGACAAGGAGGTCTCAGGCACATGAAGGCACGCCTGTATCGCACCGCTGTGACCGTGAGCATGGTCGCTGTCCTTCTCGAGGGCCTCGGCGCCGCCTGGAAGTGGAGCTGAGGGCGCGAGCCCTCGCTCACTCCAGATCGGCACCGTTTCGCTCGATAAGGGAGGAATGACGGACCATGAAGGTTCTTAACGGCCGTAAGTGGTAGCGGGGAGGGTGCCGTGCGCTCCGGCGCACCAGGGCAGGGCACCCTCTCTTCTTTCCTCTGATGCGTTCACTCACGTCCAGAATCCCGCCGCTGCGGCTCTACGTCACGGCGGTCATAGGCCTCGGCATGCTCTGTGCTGCCGGGGTCTTCGCTCTGGACGCGGACAGCCTGTCCCGGCTGTTCACGCTCGAGGTCGTGCTCTTCGCCGTCTGCGCGTTCGCGGGCGAGCTCGTCTCGCTCAAGGTCGTGACGCGAGGCGCAGAGGGCGAGGTGACGACGTCCGGGACGTTCGCGTTCGCGGCCCTGCTCGTCGCCGGCCCGGCGTGCGCCGTCGCATCGCTGATGTGCGCGAGCGTCGTCGCCGACCTCATTCAGCGCAAGTCCCCCACCAAGCTGCTCTTCAACGCCTCGCAGTACACGATCACGCTGACCGCCAGCGGGATCGTCATGACGCTGCTGACCGAGGCGCCTCGCGTCGGCGAGCAGTTCCACTTCACCCCCGCCGACCTGCCCGGCATCCTCGTCGCCGCCGCGACCTTCTTCCTGGTCAACTCGACGCTCGTGGCGGTCGTGATCGCCCTCGTCCAGGACGTCAAGGTCGGCCGCTACCTCGTCCAGGACTGGTTCTTCCAGGTCTCGACCGGCGGCCTCCTGCTCGGCCTCGCGCCGATGGTCGCGCTCGCCGGCGACTTCGCCCTGCCGTCGGTGGCGCTCCTGTTCCTGCCGCTGCTCGCCGTCCACCGAGGGGGCCGCCAGGCCATCGCCAAGGAGCACCAGGCCGTCCACGACTCGCTCACAGGACTGCCGAACCGCGCGCTCTTCAGACATCAGATCGAGCAGGTCGTGAACGCCGGCCGCCGTACGGACCGTACGGCGGCCGTCATGCTGATCGACCTCGATCACTTCAAGGAGATCAACGACACGCTCGGCCACCACGCCGGCGACCGTCTGCTCCAGGAGGTCGTCCGAGCGCCTGCGCGCGTCGCTCGACGATCACCAGATGGTCGCCCGCCTCGGCGGCGACGAGTTCGGCGTCCTCATCCCCGACCTCGCGAGCCACGACGACGCCTGCGCCGTCGCCGAGCAACTGCATCGCCCAGCTGCGCGAGCCGTTCTCGATCGAGGGCCTGACGCTCGAGGTCGACGCGTCGATCGGCATCGCCTGCGCCCCCGAGCACGGCTCGGCCGTCGAGCAGCTCATCCAGCGCGCCGACATCGCGATGTACGCGGCCAAGGAGGGCGGCCGCGGCCACCAGCTGTTCGAGCCGCAGCTCGACCGCTACAGCCCGCGCCGCCTGTCGCTGGCCGGCGCGCTGCGCTCGGCGATCGCCGACGGCGAGATCGTCCTCTACTTCCAGCCGAAGGCCGAGCTGACGACCGGCCAGCATCATCGGCGTCGAGGCGCTCGCCCGCTGGCAGCACCCGCGCCTCGGCCTGATCGGGCCGTCGGAGTTCGTGCCCATCGCCGAGCAGACGGGCCTGATCGGCCCGCTCACCTCGCACGTGCTCGAGGCGGCGCTGCGCCAGGTGCGCGAGTGGTGCGACGCCGGCGAGGAGCTCAGCGTGGCCGTGAACCTGTCGGCGCGCTCGTTCCTCGACACGCAGCTCGCCGTCGAGATCCCGCGCCTGCTCGAGCGCACCGGCGTCGACGCGCGCCTGCTCGAGCTCGAGATCACCGAGAGCATGCTCATGCTCGATCCCGCGCGCGCGAAGGCGACGCTCGAGCGCCTCAGCGCGATCGGCCTCAGCCTTTCGGTCGACGACTTCGGCACCGGCTACTCGTCGCTGGCCAACCTCAAGCGGCTGCCGGTGGACGGCATCAAGATCGACAAGTCGTTCGTGATCGACATGCCGCACGACCAGTCCGACGCCGCGATCGTGCGCTCCACGATCGACCTCGCGCACAACCTCGGCCTGAAGGTCGTGGCGGAGGGCGTCGAGTCGAGCGAGGCGTGGCGCCGGCTCGAGGAGCTCGGCTGCGACCTCGCCCAGGGCTTCCACGTGTCACGCCCGCTGCCGGCGGACGCCATGACGCGCCTGCTGGCCGAGCGCAAGACCACGCGGCCCGAGCCCGAGCCGTTCCCCTTCCGGGTCGTCCACGGCTACGCGTCGTAGACCGCGCCCCTGAGCGCCGCGAGCCGCTCCGCCTCCGCGCGGATGTCGACCGGCTCGCCCAGCCACTCGGTCTCGAAGGTCAGCCTGCGGCCCTGCTTGCGGGCCCGCCACAGACCCGCGAGTCGCCCCACGTGGAGGACGACGCCGGGCCCGCCGACGGGCCGCCAGATCCGCTTGCGGATCGCCGCGTCGGGGGCGAGGACCTCACGGTCGCGCGCGTTGAGCAGCGGGTCGCCGGGACCCAGCAGCCGCACGCCGCGCGGTGGCGGCGGCCGCTCGAACGTGTCGAGGTCGGCGGCGAGCAGGAGGGCCTTGCCGACCTGGACGAGCTCGTCGCCGACGGCCTGCAGCAGCGCCTTGGCGTGCGAGGGCGCGATGCCCGCCCACGCCGCGAAGTGCCCGTGGGTCGAGGGTCCGAGGTGGTGCAGGTAGCGGCGCGCGAGCTCGCGGCCGTCCGGCGGCTCGAGGGCGATCCACTGGTCGGTGCGCGCGAACGTGTTCTGGCGTCCCTCGCGCCCGGCGATGCAGAGCCGGCCTTCGAGCGCCGCCACGGTGAGCAGCCCGCGGCGGGCGTGGTGGCTCTGGCACCCCTCGCACCACGGCAGGAGCTCCGGCGGGAGCCGGCCGCGCAGCTCCTCGTGCAGCGCGTCGCGGCTGAGCACGCGTCCGTCGAGCGCCTCGCCGATCGCCGTCACCGCGTGGTCCCGCGCCGCCTCGAAGTCACCGGGTGCGGCGTTGAGCAGGACCGCCTTGAGAGCGCGCTCGTCCGGCGGCTTGAGCGCCTCGAGGTAGGTGGCGACCTCTCGCGCCGGCACGATCGTGATGGCCGTGCGCGGGTTCGGCAGCGCGACGAGCTCGCGCCGCTCGAGCAGCGCCTCGAGCCGCGCCGCGTCGTCGCTCCGCGCGTTGACCGCGGTGAGCGCCGCGCCGGGCGGGGAGTCCTGCAGCGCGAACGACGCGGCGACCTCCGTCACCGTCCGGTCGCGGTCGTTCAGTCCTTGCGTGGCGAGGCGGAAGGCGAGGACCCGGTCCACGCCTCCGAGCCTACGACGCCCAGGCCTGCAGGTCCGGCAGCGGGTCGATCGGCGTCGAGGCGGTGCTCGAGTACCAGCCGTCGGGCCAGATCTCGAAGTGCAGGTGCGGCCCGCTCGAGCGCCCGGTCGAGCCGACGGCGCCGAGCTGCTGGCCGGCCGCGACGCCCTGGCCCTTCTGCACGGCGACCGAGCCGTCGAGCAGGTGCATGAAGACGTAGTCGCGACCGTCGTCGCCGCGGACGACGACGTAGTGGCCGGCCCCGTCGCGCTGGAAGGCGCGCCAGTGGACGAAGCCGCCCCGCGGGGTCACGACTGGAGTGCCGGCGGCGGCGAGGATGTCCTGGCCCTGGTGGCTGTGGCCGGTGCGGCCGGCGCCGAAGCGGGCGTCCGCGCCGCCGAGCGTGTAGCTGCCCTGGACGGGGAAGACGCCGGAGGCGGCGGTCACCGGCGGGGCCACGATCTCGACCGCCAGCTGCTGCGACGTCCTAGCGCCGCGGCGGTTGAGCGTGGTGGCGCGCAGGCGCGCGGTGTAGCGGCCGGGGGCGAGCTCGGGGCGCCACGTCGCGGTCCGCTTGCGTCCGGTCCGCTGGCGGCCGAGCGGCAGCGTCGCCGCCGGCTTCCCGCCCGCCTCCGGGATCAGGTCCACGCGCACGCGCACCTGCCGCGGCCGGCCGCCGATGCGGTACGCGATCGTCAGCGTCGCGCCGGGGGCGATCGACGCCGGGGAGACGGAGAACGCCTCCGGCGGCGCGGCGACGAACTGCGCCCCGCCGGTCTGCGCCTGCGCCGGCGCGGCGAGGGCAGCCGCGAGCGCGGCGGCGAGGACGAGGGAACGGCGCACGGAAGGAGATTCGGTGCACGTTCCGACGCCCTCAACCGCTGCACGGGATCGTTCATACGCCGCTAAGGGACGAACTTCTTGCCGGGACTCCAAGGGCGTCGCCGGCTTCCACGATGGAACCGGGCACCTCCCGCGCCTCCTTCAATGCCGCAGTTCAAGTCGTAAGGGGGTCTGACCCCCTTAGTTATCGCTGGCAGGTTATATAGCGATAGAGTAATGGTCGCCGACATGACCTCGACCTTCGACGTCCTCGCCGAGCCGTCACGGCGCCGGATCCTCGACCTCCTGCGGGAGAAGGAGCGGCCCGTCGGCTACCTCGTGCGACGGCTCGAGCTGAGCCAGCCCGGCGTGTCGAAGCACCTGAAGGTGTTGCGCGACGCCGGCCTGGTCGAGGTCAGGCAGGACGCCCAGCGGCGCCTCTACCGCGTGCGGCCGGAGCCGCTCGCCGAGGTCGAGGCGTGGCTCGCGCCGTACCGGCGCCTGTGGGCGGGCACGCTCGACGAGCTCGAGCGGCACCTCGACGCAAAGGAGGACCGATGACCGGCGACGGCACCATCGAGAGGACCGACGACGGCCGCTACGTGCTGCGCTACGAGCGGCGGCTCCGGCATCCGGTCGAGAAGGTGTGGGCCGCGCTCACCGAGCCGCGGCAGATCGAGCAATGGTGGGCGCGCGCAGCGGAGCTGGAGCTCACCGAGGGCGGCCGCGCGCGATTCGAGTGGCTGAACGGTCCAGCCGTCGCGCAGGGTCGCATCACGCGGCTCGAGCCGCCCACGGCCATCGAGTTCGACACCGACATCCACGGCCGCCTGCTGTGGGAGCTACGGCCGGAAGACGCCGGCACGCACCTCACGCTGACCGTGACGCACGCGATCCCCGACGAGTACCGGACAGAGGTCATGGCCGGTTGGCACGTCCACCTCGACTTCCTCGAGGACGCGCTCGACGGGCGGCCGGTCGACTGGGCGGACTGGCCACGCGACCGCTGGGAGGTCCACCACCAGCGCTACGAGGCCAGCATGCGGCCCATCAGCTGAGCCGAGCCGGCCTTCGAGAGCGGCTCGTTGAGGTTGCCGCACTTGGGCGACTGCACGCACGACGGGCAGCCCTTCTCGCACGGGCACTCGCTGACCAGCCGGTGGGCGTCGTCGACCAGCGCCTCGAACTGGGCGAAGCCGCGGCGGGCGATGCCGATCCCGCCCGGGTGGCCGTCGTAGATGAAGATCGTCGGGCCGCCGGTCTGTTGATGCAGGTTCGTTGAGAGTCCGCCGATGTCCCAGCGGTCGCACATGGCGAGCAGCGGGAGGACGGCGATCTGGGAGTGCTCGGCGGCGTGCAGCGAGCCGAGCATCGCCTCCAAAGGCAGCCCGGCGGCGTCCGGGAGCTCGTACCACAGCGCCTGGGTGGCGAACGAGGTGGCGGGCAGGTCCAGGGCGATCAGGTCGACCGCCTCGTGGTCGGACAGGCGGCGGCGCTGGTAGGCGAGCACCTGCTCGGTCACCACCACCGTCCCGAACGACAGCGTCACGCCCAGCGCCGTCCGGCGCTCGATCAGCCGCTCGATGTAGGTGTCGGTCTCGTACTTCGGCTGCGTGTAGTAGTCGCCCTCGAACGGCCGCACCATCGCCCGCCGGCTCTCGAGGTCGAGCCCCTCGACCTCGTAGGCGCGGCCGCCGTGCAGGTAGACCGCGCCGTCGTGCACGGTGTTGTGGGCGCGGGCGAGGTCGACGGTCCCCAGGATCTCGCCGGAGCGGGTGTCGACGATCACCACCCCGTCGCGGCTGGCCGAGCGGAGCGAGACGTTGGCGGCCGGGAACTCCTCGGGGCGGCGGGGGACGAACGTGCCGTCCGGGCGCTCGCGCAGGTCGCCGTTCGACACCAGCGCCTCGGCGAACTGCCGCCACTCCGGCCCCAGGATGTCGGCATCGGCGTCCTCGAGCGGGCCCTCGGCCGCGGCGCACAGCAGGTGGGCGGCGTGCAGCTGCTCGTTCCAGGGGTCGAGGATCGCCGCCTCGACCGGGCGGTCGAGGAACTCGTCGGGGTGGCGGCAGAAGAACTGGTCGAGCGCGTCCTCGCCGGCCACGTAGAGGGCGAGCCCGCGGCCGCGCCGCCCGGCGCGGCCCCACATCTGCCGCAGCGACGCGACCGTGCCGGGGAACGTGACGCAGATCGCGGCGTCGAGCGAGCCGATGTCGATGCCGAGCTCGAGCGCGTTGGTGGCGACCACGCCGAGCAGATCGCCCTCGAGCAGCTGCCGCTCGAGCTCGCGCCGCTGCTGGGGCGTGTAGCCGGCTCGGTAGGGGGCGATCCGCTCCGCGAGGTCGGCTCGCCCGCGGTCCTCCAGCGTGAGCTGCGCGAAGCGCGACATCAGCTCGACCGCCTTGCGCGACTTCATGAAGACGATCGTGCGGGCGCCCTCGGTGACGAGGTCGGCGAGCAGGTCGGCCGCCTCGGCCAGCACGGACCGCCGTGCGGCGGTCTTCTCGTCCACGATCGGCGGGTTCCACATGGCGATCGTGCGCTTGGCCTGCGGGGCGCCGTCGCGGTCGACGACCGTGATGTCGTCCAGCCCGGTCAGCCGCTCGGCGAGGTCGCCGGGGTTGGCGACGGTGGCCGACGCGAGCAGGAACCGCGGCGCGGTGCCGTAGGCGTCGGCCACGCGGCGCAGCCGCCGCAGGACGTTCGCCACGTGCGAGCCGAAGACGCCGCGGTAGACGTGCGCCTCGTCGACCACGACGACGGCGAGGTTGGCGAAGAAGTCGCCCCACGCCGGGTGGTTGGGCAGGATCCCGAGGTGCAGCATGTCCGGGTTGGTGATGACGACGTTCGAGCGCCGCCGGATCGCCAGCCGCTGCTCGCGCGGCGTGTCGCCGTCGTAGATCGCGGGCCGCGCGCGCTTGACGCCGAGGGCGTTGAGCGCCCGCGCCTGGTCCTGGGCGAGCGCCTTCGTCGGGTAGAGGTACAGCGCGCGCGCCCGCCCGTCGCGCGACAGCGTGTCGAGCGTCGGCAGGTTGAAGCACAGCGACTTGCCGGAGGCGGTGCCGGTGGTGACGATCGTCGGGCCGGCCCAGGCCGCGTGCACCGCCTCCGCCTGGTGCGCCCACAGCCGGTCGATCCCGCGCGCGTGCAGCGCGGCCACGACGTCGGGGTGCAGCTCCTCGGGGATCGCCGTCTCCTGCGGCGGGCGCGGGTGCTGGGACGCCTGCATCACCAGCCGCTCGTCCTCGCGACCGGCTTGGAGCAGCGCGTCCCAGGGCTCGATGTCGCGGACGATGGCCACACGTTCATGCTAAGACGCTCGCGCGAGCTTGCGAGTGCGAGCAAGTCGCATACTGGGTCCCGTGCTCAGGGCTCTCTACGTCGATCTCGACGGCACCCTGCTCGGCAAGGACGGCGCGTTCCTGCGCGCCGGCGACGGCTCGTTCTCCATGCTCGGCGCCCGCGCGCTCGAGGCCTGCGCCCGCGCCGACGTCGAGGTCGTCATCTACTCCGGCCGCCGCCAGCTCACGTGCTTCTACGACGCCCGCGTGCTCGGCGTGACCTCGTACATCTTCGAGGCCGGGGCCGGCGTGGTGCTCGACGGCGAGCTCCACTGGCTGACCGGCGACTACCTGCCGCGCGACGGCGAGACGATCTTCGACCAGATCGAGGCGACCGGGGCGCCGCGGCTGCTGCTCGACCACTACGCCGGCCGGCTCGAGTACCACGCGCCCTGGCACACGGGCCGCGACGTCTCGCACCTGTTCCGCGGCGACGTCGACGCCTTCGAGGCCGACGAGCTGCTCGAGCGCGAGGGCCACGGCGACCTGCGGCTCGTCGACAACGGCGGCATCCACCCGATCCCGGAGGGGATGGAGGACGCGCGCGCCTACCATCTGGTCCCGCGCAGCGCCTCCAAGGGCCGCGCCGTCGCCTGGCACATGCGCGCCCGCGGCTACCGGCGCGAGGAGTGCGTCGCGGTCGGCGACTCGCGCGAGGACCTCGGCGCCGCCGAGGTGGTCTCGACCTTCTGGCTCGTCGCGAACGGCCTCGAGCGCGACCCGACGATCGGCGAGGCGCTGACCGCCAACTGCCGCGTGTGCGAGGAGCCGAACGGCGCCGGCGTCTACGAGGCCGTGATGACCGAGCTGGCCGAGCGCCGGTAGCCGTCGAGCCGCTCGCGCGCGAGCTCGATCCGCCGGCGCACCTTGTCCGGCCACTCCGCCTCGAGGTCGCGGAACGGCAGGCTGCTCCACCGCAGCAGGGCGGCCGCCTCGAAGAGCAGCGCGTCGCGGCCCGCGCCGCAGGCCTCGAGGAAGCGCCCGCGCGCCTCCTCTTCGCTCGCGGCGGTCAGGTACGAGGCGAACTCGCCGACGTCGAACAGCGGATGCCCGATCGCCGCGCTGTCGAGGTCGAGCAGCGTCACGCCGTGCTCCCCCACGAGGACCTGGTCGTCGTGGAAGCTGCCGTGGATCGTCGCCGTCGCCGGCTCGACACCGGTCAGCGCCGCCAGCAGGCGGTCCGCCAGATCTCCTGGATCGGCCCCGATCGCCGCGGCCGTCTCCGCCGCGGCCCGCAGGTCGCCCGCCTCGGCCGCCAGGTCGTGCGCGGGCAGGTCGAGCCGGGTGGCGTGCAGCCGCGCCAGTGCCTCGGCGACCGCCTCCATCCACGGCGCCCGGTCGGTTTCGCGCAGCGGCGTCCCCGGCACCTCCTCGTAGACCGTGACGCCGGGCCGATGCATGAGCACGCGCGGCGCGCCCGGGATCGCCACCGGCGCGCGGCCGTCGGCTCGCAGCTTCGCGTAGGCGCCGGGATACCGGAACACGGCGCGCCGCCCGGGCTTGTAGCGCACGAGCTCGCCGCGCGCCGCGTCGGCGAGCGCGGGAAGCCCGACGTCGAGCGGCCAGTGCTGGACGACGCCGCCGAGCGCCCGCTCGGCCAGCGGCGAGCCGGCGACCTCCTCCCACAGCCGCTCGGTGCGCTTCGGCTTGAGCACCGTGAGGTGGGCCATCGAGTCGTACAGGACCACCAGCCGGCGGCCGGGCTGGAACCGCACGTAGCGCGGCTCGCCGAGCTCGCGGGCTTCGAGCGCGCGCCAGAGATCCACGACTGGGGGTACGCGCGGCGGCGATGACGGTTCGGCGGCGGCGAAGCCCGAGGGCTTGACTTCGGCGATTCGGCGGAGTACGTTCACGCGGAACTCGATTCGACATTGTCGAATCCCTTTCTCCCAAAGAGGAGGAGAGAAATGGAGTCGTTCTCGCTCGGTCAGCGTGCGCTGGCCGAGACACTCGGCACTGCGCTGCTCGTGCTCGTCGGGCCGGGCTCGGTGGTCGCCACCCTCGTCCTGGCGGGCGACAGCACGCCTGCCGTCACGGGCGCCGACCTGCTCGGCATCTCGTTCGCGTTCGGCCTCATCATCACGGCGCTCGTCTACGCGCTCGGCAAGGTGTCCGGCTGCCACATCAACCCGGCCGTGACCTTCGCACTCGCGGTCACCAAGCGCTTCCCGTGGCGCGAGGTGCCGACCTACTGGGGTGCCCAGGTGGTCGGCGCGGTGCTCGGCGCGCTCGGCATCTGGGCCGTGTTCGCCCAGTCGGGCATCGACCTCGGGATGGGCCAGACCTCGTTCAACGAGGAGACCACGACGTGGGCGTCCGCGGTCTTCGCCGAGGGCATCGGCACCTTCATGCTGATGCTGGCGATCCTCGGCATCGTCGATGCGCGGTCGCCGGGCGAGCACGCCGGGATCGTGATCGGCGGCGCCGTGGTGGCGATCATCATGGTCATCGGCCCGATCACCGGCGCCTCGCTGAACCCGGCGCGTGCCTTCGGGCCGGAGCTCGTGTCCGCCATCGGCGGCGGCGTCACGCACTGGGGTCAGCTGATTCCCGTCTATGTCCTCCCCGGCCTCGTCGGCTCGGCGCTCGCCGCCTTCGCCTACGACGCGCTGGCCACCCCGCGCCGCGTGACGCGGCCGATCAAGACCGCCGTCAGCACGCCGGACGACGTGCTCGCGGCCAAGTGAGAGGAGACGCCTCATGGCCACGGTCACCCCGACCATGCGCAAGCTGCTCAACGATCCGGCGGCGATCGTCCGCGAGTCGCTGGCCGGCCTGGCGGCCGCGCACGGCGACATCCTGCGCGTCGACGCCGAGGCGCAGATCGTGGTGCGCGCCGACGCGCCGCGGGCGGGCAAGGTCGCGCTGATCTCGGGCGGCGGCTCCGGTCACGAGCCGCTGCACGGCGGCTTCGTCGGGCTCGGCATGCTCGACGCCGCGTGCCCGGGCGAGGTCTTCACCTCACCGGTGCCGGACCAGATGCTGGCCGCGACGAAGGCGGTCGACGGCGGCGCCGGCGTTGTCCATATCGTCAAGAACTACACGGGCGACGTGATGAACTTCAAGCTCGCCGCCGAGGATGCCGCGGACGAGGGCATCGCGGTCGAGTCGGTCCTCATCGATGACGACGTCGCGGTCCAGGACTCGCTCTACACGGCGGGCCGCCGCGGGGTGGGCGCCACCGTGCTGGCCGAGAAGCTGGCGGGCGCGTCGGCCGAGCGCGGCGACGACCTCGCGACGGTGGCCGGCGTCGCGCGCCGCGTGAACGAGCGCTCGCGCTCCTTCGGCATCGCGCTGTCGTCGTGCATCCCGCCCGCAGCGGGCCAGCCGATCTTCGACCTCCCGCCGGGCGAGATGGAGGTGGGGATCGGGATCCACGGCGAGCCGGGCCGGCGCCGCGAGCCGCTCGGCACGGCCGCCCACGTCGCCGACCTGATGGTCGAAGCGGTCGTGAGCGATCTCACGCCGGCCGACGGCGCCGCGGTCCTGCCGTTCGTCAACGGCATGGGCGGGACGCCGCAGCTGGAGCTCTACCTGCTCTACGGCGAGGTCGAGCGCGCGCTGCGCGAGCGTGGGCTCGTCCCCGCGCGCAGGCTCGTCGGCCCGTACATCACCTCGCTCGAGATGGCGGGCGCCTCGCTCACGCTGCTCGAGCTCGACGACGACCTGACCGCGCTGTGGGATGCTCCTGTGCACACCGCTGCGCTCCGCTGGGGGGTGTGAGCGGGTGCAGCCGACCGTGAGCGCCGCTGTCTCCGTCACGACATGGATGACCGAGTCCGCCTCCGCCGTAGAGGCCGAGGCGGACCACCTCACCCAGCTCGACTCGGCGATCGGCGACGGCGATCACGGAGTGAACATGAAGCGCGGGTTCCGGGCGGTCGTGGCCGCGCTCGATGACGGCGAGCCGCCCGGTCGCCAGCTGATCACGGCCGGCAAGACGCTCGTCTCCACCGTCGGCGGGGCGAGCGGCCCGCTGTGGGGGCTGGCGCTCCGGCGGGCCGGCCGCGCACTGGGGGACGCGCCGGAGGTCGACGGCGACGGGCTCGTGCGCGCTCTCGAGGCGGCTCTGGCGGCGGTCGTGGAGCTCGGCGCCGCCGAGCCGGGAGACAAGACGATGGTCGATGCGCTGGGGCCGGCCATCGAAGCGCTCCGCGAGCGCCTGGTGGACGGGGACGAGCTCGAGGGCGCGCTGGAGGCGGCGGCCGAGGCCGCCGACGCCGGGGCGCGGGCGACGACGCCGATGCAGGCCCGGAAGGGCCGGGCGTCGTACCTCGGCGAGCGGTCGGTCGGCCATCAAGACCCGGGCGCGACCTCCACGGCGCTGATCATCCACGCGCTCGGCCGTTCGGTCGGCAGGACGGGCTGATGGGCGAGCAGCGGCTGACGGGCCTGCCCGGCGCGCCGGGCGCGGCGGCGGGCCGCGCTCGCATCCTCGCCGCGGCGCAGGCCGAGTCGGGCCGCGTCCCGATCGAGGGCCGCGGGGCCGAGCTCGACCGCGCCCGCGGAGCGCTCTCGGCGGCGGGAGCCGAGCTCGACGCGATCGCCGCCCGACTGCGTGCCGGGGGCCGCGAGGACGAGGCCGAGGTCGTGGCCACGGGTGCGCTGATGGCCGGCGACCCCGCGCTCGACTCTGCGGTCGAGCGCCACGCGGCGGCCGGCCAGCCCGCGTCCGAGGCGATCATCCACGCCTGCGACGAGCATGCCGACGCGATCGCCGCGCTGGGGGACGAGCGCCTCGCCGCCCGCGCAGAGGACGTCCGCTCGCTCGGTCGCCGTGCGGCTCGACTCGCGGCGCGCAACGACTCGTCCGGCCGCGGCGGCGGTGACGACTCGTCCGGCCCGGCCACCGACGACTCGTCCGGCCGCGGCGGCGGTGACGACGTCGTGCTCGTGGCAGACGACCTCGGGCCGGCGGACGTGGCGGAGCTCGACGGCGCGGTGGTGGCTATCGCCCTCGCCGGCGGCGCGCAGAGCGGGCATGCGGCGGTGGTGGCGCGCGGGCTCGGCATTCCCTTGGCGCTGCAGCTCGGCCCGGAAGTCTTGACCGCGCGCGGGCTGATCGCCGTCGACGGGGATGCGGGTACGGCGGTGCTGGCGCCGGACAGCGGGACGGTGGCGGCGGCGCGCGCGGCGGACGATCGTCGCCGGGCCGAGCGGGCGCGCGACCTGGCGGACCGCGAGCTGCCGGCGATCACTCGCGACGGTCGCCGCGTGCGCGTGCTCGTCAACGCGGCGACGGTGCCCGAGCTCGAGGCGGGCCTGGCGGCCGGCGCCGAGGGCGTCGGTCTCTTGCGGACCGAGCTGGCGTTCCTGGACGCGGCCGAGTGGCCGGACGAAGCCGCACACGGCCGGCTCCTGAAGCCGATCCTCGCCCGGCTCGCCAATCGGACCGCCACGGTGCGCGTGCTCGACTTCGGTGGCGACAAGCTGCCGCCCTTCCTCGCCGGCGCCCGCGCTCGCGGGCTCGCGCTGCTGCTTACGGCGCCTGACGCGCTCGCGGCGCAGCTGCGTGCGATCGTTGCCGAGGGTCGCGCCACCGATCTCCGGGTGCTGCTGCCGATCGCCGAGACCGCGGACCAGATCGAGGCCGTGCGAGACCTCGCCGGCTCCGGGGTCGCCATCGGCGCCATGGTCGAGTCCGTGGCCGCCGTCGAGGCCGCCGACCAGCTTGCGGCCGCCGCCGACTTCCTCTCGATCGGCACCAACGACCTTGCTCACGCCGCCGTCGGCAGCGATCGCTTCTCCGGCGCGGCGCCGCCCGCCCACGACCCGCGCGTCCTGGCCCTCGTCGCGCGTGCGGCCGCGGCCGCACGCGCCGCCGGCAAGACCCTCGAGGTCTGTGGCGACGCCGCATCCGACCCGCTCGCCGCGACCCTGCTTGTCGGCCTCGGCGTCGACGAGCTGTCGGTGGGCGCTGCCCAGGTCGGTCGCGTACGAGCCTGGCTGCGCGGCCTCGACCACGCCGCGGCGGAGCGTACGGCCCGCGAGGCCCTGGCACTGACCAGTGCCGAGGAGGTCGAGCGCCTAGTCGCGCAGTCCTGCGACACAGCCCGCGAGGGCCGCGACGGCCGCGGGAGCGTCGTCGCCGTCGGCCCGCAGGCGTAGCGGGGTGCCGCCCTTGGCGCCGAGGGCGAGGACGGAGAGCAGGCTCTTCGCGTCGGCGTCGCGGGCGTCGGCGGTGATCACGATGCGGGCGCTGAACTGCATCGCCGCGCGCACGAACTCGGCGGCCGGTCGCGCGTGGAGGTCCACGTCGGCCGGAAGCTGCGCCTCAGAGCTTGCTGTAGCCACGGGCCTCCTCCGCCGCTCGGACGACGAGATCGAGGTCCAACCCGGCCGAGGCGGCCACCGCCGCGGCCACGACGCCCTCGACCAGGGGGGCGTCGGCGAGCCGTGCCTGGTCGCCGTCCTCGTCGAGCACGGCGCGCACGGTGAGGATCGCGCTCCCGAGGTCGCCGAGGATCACGACGCCGTCGCCGCTCTCCGCGCCGTCGAGCGCGGCGCGCACACGGGCGCCGTCGGTGCCGAGGCCGCCGTCGACGTCGCCGCCCGCCGCCTCGATCCGCACGTCGGGCCCGGCCATCTGGCGCGCCAGCTCGGCGGCACCCGCCGCGATGTCGCGACTATGCGAGACGATGACGATGCCGACCATGGGCCGAGTCTAAAGTATCGAAGCCGATTCGACAATGTCGAATCCTGACCAGCAGCTCGAGACCTTCGGGCCGTCGCGGCACGATCCAGTCCGTGGACCGCGCCGCGCGGATCCTGAAGGCGCTCGCGTCCGGGCCGCGGCGGCTCGGGGTGTCGCAGCTGGCCGACCAGCTCGGCCTCCAGCGCCCGACGGTCCATGGACTGCTCCAGACGCTGCAGGCGCATGGCTTCGTCGAGCAGGACCGGGACTCCGACAAGTACCAGCTGGCCGCCGGGCTGCTGCACCTGGGCACCTCCTACCTCGACCACAACGAGCTGCGCGCCCGCTCGCTGGTGCACGCCGAACGCCTGGCGAGCACAGCCGGCGAGGCGGTGCGCGTCGGCGTCATGCACGGCTCCTCCGTCGTGGTCGTCCACCATGTCTTCCGTCCGGACACGGCGTTCCAGGTGCTCGAGGTCGGCGCCCAGCTGCCGGCCCACGCGAGCGCGTTGGGAAAGGCGATGCTCGCCCACGCTGACGCCGAGACCATCGCCGAGCTGACCGCCGAGCCGCTGCTCCGGCTCACGCAGAAGACGCTCACCGCCGCCGGGCTGATCGAGGAGCTCGAACAGGTCCGCGAGCGCGGGATCGCGCGCGAGCGCGACGAAGCCGTGCTGGGCGAGTCGAGCCTCGCCGCGCCGATCTTCGACCACGCCGGCCATGCCGTTGGCGCCATCGGAGTGGTCGGCGACACGCCACGGCTCCTGCCGCGAACCGCCCCGAAGCGCATCGTCGCCGCCGTCGCTGACGCCGCTCGCTCGGTCTCGCGCGAGCTGGGCGCGGCTTCGCGCCCGTTCGGATAGCGGCCGTCGCGCGCCGATGGTCTCCGCGTACACGGGGATCCACTCGCTCATCGGCGCCGGCTCGTCGTCGACCAAGTTGTAGACGCCCGGCGCGCCGCGCTCCACGGCCGCCACGGTCGCCGCCGCGGCGTCGTCGACGTGGACGAACGAGAACAGCCCGCGGCCCTGACCCACGATCGGGAACCGCCGCCGCGCGACCTCGCGCGCTGTCGAGCCGCCCTGGCCGTAGTAGGTGCCCGGGCCGTAGAACCAGCCGTAGCGCAGGACGAGCCCGCCGGCCTCGAGCACCATGCGCTCCATATCGGCGATCGCCCGGGTGGCGGCCCCGAACGGCGGGGCGCGTCGGTGAACAGCGGGGCGTCCTCGTCGAGCACCCGCGGCTCGCCATGGGGCCGGTACGCGCTCGGTGCGGATGCGGTTGGTGGCGTCGTAGAGGTGGGTCTTGCGCGGGTCGAAGCGCGGCGGCAGCGCCGTCAGCTGGTGCACCACCGCGTCCGGCTCGGCGGCGGCGACCGCGGCCTCCAAGGCGGCGGTGTCGAGCGCGTCGCAGACCACGGCCGTCGCGCCGACCTGCTCGACGACCTGCGGGCGCGAGCGCGTCGTCCCCGTCACCTCGTGCCCGGCCGCGACGAGCTGAGCGACCAGCGGGCGGCCGATCGCGCCGCTCGCACCGGCCACGAACACCTCACCATGCCTACAACGACGCGCGCAGGATGGCGGCGAGGTCCTCGGCACCGGCCTCGCGCGGCGCGACCACGAGGAGACGCTGCTGCTTCAACGCTCCATCGACCAGCGCGTCCACGTCCTCGATCCCGTAGCCCAGCTCGCCGATCGAGGTCGGCACGCCGACGTCGCGCATGAGCGTCGAGCAGGAGGTCGGGCAGCGTGTTCTCGTCGGCGTCCGGCAGCGGCTCGCCGGTCAGCAGCTCGGCCGCGCGGCGGTGGCGGTCCGGCGCCGCCTCGTAGGTGAAGCGGAAGGCGGCCGGCGCGGTGACGATCACGGATTGCCCGTGCGGGACGAATCCGTGGTCGTCCGGATAGCCCGGCGGGTGGTACTCAGTGCTTCAGCCCCGCGATCGGGTACGCGCACGCGTGCGGGATGTGCACGCCCGCCGCCCCGAAGCCGATCCCGGCGAGCGAGGCGGCGAGCATCATCCAGCCGCGCGCCTCCTGGTCGCCGCCGACCGCGTCGCGGAGGTAGCGCCCGCCGTACTCCAGCGCCTTGGCCGACCAGATGTCGGAGATCGGCGTCGAGCCCTGGTAGGGCGGCCGGTCGCCCGGCGACTCCGGCTGCTCGCGCTCGGAGAACGGCTTGGCGACGAACGACTCGGCGGCGTGGCAGATGACGTCGAGCCCGCACGAGGCGACCACCTCGGGCGGCAGCGTGTCGGTCAGCGCCGGGTCGACGATCGCCTGGTCGGGCCGCAGGTAGCGGTGCGAGATCCCGGACTTCACGTGCTGATCCGGGATGTCGAGGATCGCCACGGTGGTCGCCTCGGCGCCCGAGCCGCAGGTGGTCGGGATCGCCAGCAGCGGCTTGAGCGCCGACGGCGGCTTGCGCCCCTCGCCGACCGGCGGGTTGACGTACTCCATGATCTCGCCGCCGTGGGTGGCGATCAGGTCGGAGACCTTCGCCGTGTCGATGCTCGACCCGCCGCCGATGCCGACGAAGCCGTCGAAGCCGCCGTCGACCGCGAACGCGGCGGCTTCCCCGAAGGACTCGTCGGTCGGCTCCACCCGGGCGCGGTCCCACACCTCGACCTCGATCCCCGAGGCCTCGACCGACTCGCGCACGCGGCCGGTGATGCCGGCCTCCGCCACTCCGGGGTCGGAGACCAGCATCGCCCGCTTCACTCCCAGCCGCTCGAGCTCCCAGCCGGCCTCGGCGGCAGCCCCGCGGCCGTACTTGAGCGGCGTCGCCTCGAGTGTGAAGACCTGCTCGCGGCTCACCTCGTCTCGGCCGGCTCGCGGAAGCGCTCGCGGTCGAACCGGCGCTCGCGCACCAGCTCGCGCTCCTCGTCCTCGTCGGCGTGGACGTCCTTGTGCAGCGTCTCAGGCGCGAGCAGCGTCGCGATCACCGAGATCGCGCCCAGGCCCACCATGTACAGGGCGACGAGCGTCGGGCTGCCGCCGTTGGCGGCCAGCAGCGCGGTTGCGATCAGCGGCGCGAAGCCGCCCGCGAAGACCGACGCCAGCTGGTAGCCCAGCGATGCGCCGCTGTAGCGCACGCGTGTGCCGAACAGCTCGGAGAAGTAGGCGCCCTGCGGGCCGTACATGAGGTCGTGGCCGAGGTTGATGCCGACGACGATCGAGAGCCAGATGAGCACCGGCGACTCGGTGTTGATGAGGCCGAAGAGCGGGAACGCCCACAGCGTCGTGATCAGGGCACCCGCGAGGTACAGCGGCTTGCGGCCGAAGCGGTCGGACAGGTGCCCCCACAGCGGGACGGTCACAAGGCCGATCGCCGCGGCGATGATCACCCCGGTCAGCATCGTGCCCTTGGCCAGGCCGAGCTCCTCCTCACCGTAGGCGAGGACGAAGACCGTGAGGATGTAGAAGCAGCCGTTCTCGCCGACGCGCATGCCCATCGCGGTCAGCACCTCGCGCGGGTACTTGCGGACGACGTCGACGATCGGCTTCGGCGCCTCCGTCTTGGTCTCCTTGACCCGCTCGAACGCGGGCGACTCCATGATCTTCAGGCGGATGAAGAGGCCGACGCCGACGAGGACGGCGCTGGCCAGGAACGGGATCCGCCAGCCCCAGGCCATGAACGCGGCCTCGCTGGTCATCGCCTGGACGAGCGCGAACGCGCCGGTCGAGAGCAGCAGGCCGGCGGGCACGCCCATCTGCGGCCACGAGCCGAAGAAGCCGCGGCGCCCATCCGGCGCGTGCTCGACCGACAT
Organism: uncultured Solirubrobacteraceae bacterium; assembly: GCA_963844405.1. Taxonomy (GTDB): domain Bacteria; phylum Actinomycetota; class Thermoleophilia; order Solirubrobacterales; family Solirubrobacteraceae; genus DASSUW01. The sequence continues at coordinate 26,033 of CAWJNZ010000006.1, forward strand.
CAGCACCGCGCCACCCCACTCGCCGCCGACGCCGATGCCCTGGGCGAAGCGCAGGACGACCAGCAGGATCGGCGCCATGATCCCGATCGAGGTGAACGTCGGCAGCACGCCGATCAGGAACGTCGCGATCCCCATGATGAGCAGCGACAGCACGAGCATCGACTTGCGACCGATGCGGTCGCCGAAGTGCCCGAAGACGATGCCGCCGATCGGGCGCGCGGCGAAGCCCACCGCATAGGTGCCGAAGGCCAGCAGCGTGCCGACCAGCGGCTCTGACTCCGGGAAGAACAGCTCGCCGAAGACCAGCGCGGCAGCGGTGCCGTACAGGAAGAAGTCGTACCACTCGATGGTGGTTCCGATGAAGCTGGCGGTCGCGACCTTCTTGATCGATTGAGTCGCGCCCCCACGATCAGCAGCGTCCATGGTTCCTCGCCTCCCTTGGGTCTCAGGTACCGATTTTCGGGCTACCCATCACAGGGCGCGCCCGAACCAGGCGAGCGAGAGCGCGCCGCCGGCCAGCAGGAGCACGATCGCGCCGCCCGCAAAGGCTGCGGTGACCTCGTGCTCGACCGGCCGCGACGACAGCCGGGTCCCCAAGTTGGCGTAGATGGACTCGAGACGGGCGGCGTCGGGGGCGGCGAAGTAGCGCCCGCCGGTGATGCGCGCGATCTCGCGGAGGGTCTCCGTGTCGGGCGGCACGAGGATGCGCTGAAGGCCGCCGAACTGGTCGCGCACCTCGACCTCGCCGGAGGGCGTGCCGAGCGCGATGGCGAAGATCGGGACCTTGAGGCGCTGCGCCTCGCGGGCGACGTCGAGCGGCGAGATGCTGCTCTGCGTGTCCTTGCCGTCGGAGAGCAGGACGAGCACGGAGGGGAGGCGGCGGGTGCCGGTGCCGCGCTCGTCGGGCACGGGCGTGCGGGCCAGCTCGAGCGCGCGCTGGAGGCCGACGGCCATCGCCGTCCCGCCCTCGGCGCGCAGGCGGTCGAGCGCCGCGCGGACCGGCCCGCGGTCGGTCGTGGGCGGCGACTGCACCTGCGCGTTGTCGGCGAACGTGACCATGCCGAGCCGGAAGGTCTCCGGCAGCTCGTCGGTCAGCCGGCGCGCGGCGCGGACGGCGGCGGTCAACCGGTCGGGCTCGACGTCGTTGGCGTTCATCGAGCCCGAGATGTCGGTGACCATCATCACCGTCGCCGCCCGTTGCGGCGCGGCCACCGTCCGCTGCGGCCGCGCGAGCGCGATCACGAGCGTGGCGAGCGCGAGCAGGATCAGCAGCGGCGGGACATGGCGCCGCCAGCCCGGGCGGGCGGTGACGAGGTTGGGCAGCAGCGCGGGGTTGGCGAAGGCCGCCGCCTCGCGCCGGCGCCGTCGCTGCATCGAGAGGTACGCGAGCGCCGCCAGCGGGATGAGGATCAGGCCGGCGAGCATGACGGGCTCGCGAAAGCTCACGCCAGCACCTCCCGCACGATCGTCCGCAGGGTCATCCGAGCGACTCCCGGTCGTCGTCTTCGATCGGGGGGCGCGGGCGGCCCGCTCGTGCCGCCGCCACGGCGCGGGCCGGCGAGGTCGCCCGCAGCGCCGCTTCGCCGCGGCGCAGGTGGGTGGCGAGGTCGCGCAGCCAGTCGCCCTGGGTGCTCAGCACGAGATGGTCGGCGCCGGCCCCGCGGATCGTCGCCGCGACCTCCTCGCGCTCCTCCGCCGCCGCCTTGGCGAACCGCCGCCGGACGCTGCGCCTGCTCGTGTTGACCTGGAGCTGGCGACCGGTCTCGGGGTCCACGAGCCAGAGGTCGCCCATCGGCGTCAGCTCCATCTCGCGCGGGTCGCGGATCTCCACGGCCAGGACGCCGTGGCGGGCGCGCAGGGCGCGCAGCGGCCCCTCCCAGTCGCGCTCGCCGCGGAAGTCGGACACGATCACGACCAGCCCGCGCTGGCGGGCGACGGCGGCCGTGGCGGCGACGGCCGCGCGCAGCGAGCCGGCGCCGTCCTCAGGCTCGTGACGCAACTCGGCCAGCAGCTGCAGCAGCCCGATCCGGCCCTGCCGCGGCCGCAGCACCTTCGGCGCGCCGCCGCCGAACGCGACCAGGCCGAGCCGGTTCCCGCGCCGCGACGCCACATGGCCGACGGCGATCGCCACGCCCTCGGCGACGTCGGCCTTGCGGCGGTCGGCGGTGCCGAACGCCATCGAGGCCGAGGCGTCGAGCACCAGCCACGCGGTCAGCGCCCGCTCGCCGACGTGCACCCGCACGTGCGGCTCGCGCATGCGCGCGGTCACGTTCCAGTCGATGTAGCGGACGTCGTCGCCGGGGAAGTACGGCCGGATCATCGCCAGCTCGGTGCCGGCGCCGACCTGCGGCGTCAGGTGCTCGCCCGGCACGAGGCTCTCCACCCGCCGCAGGACGGCGAGGTCGAGCGAGCGCAGGACGGCGGGCGGGACGGGGCCGGGCCCGGGCCGCTCGGGCGGGCGCTCGACGACGGGCAGCGCGCGGTGGCGTCTCACGGCAGCCGCCCTCCGCGCGCCATCGCCGCGACCATCCCGAAGATCATCAGCGCCAGCCCGCCGCCGGCGAACGCCGCGGTCACCTCCTGCTTCTCGCGTCGCGTCGCCAGCCGCGTCCCGAGGCCGCGGTAGATCTCGGTCAGGCGCTGCGCGTCGGCCGCCTGGTAGAAGCGCCCGCGCGTCTCGCGCGCGATCTCCTGCAGCGTCGTCGTGTCGGGCGGGACCGGCTCGCGCCACGTCGTGCCGTCGCGCCGCGTGTGCGTGATGTAGCCCTGCTGCGTGCCGAGCGCGACCGTGTAGACCGGCACGCGGAAGCGGCGGGCGCGCTCGGCGACGGTGATCGGGTCCTCGTCGCCCGCCGTGTTGGCGCCGTCGGAGAGGAGCACGAGCGCCGCGGGCAGCCGCTGCGGGATGCCGAGCTCGTTGGACACCGGCGCCCGCGCCGCCTCGAGGCCCAGCGCCAGCCCGTCGCCCATCGCCGTCTTGCCGCCGAACTTCAGCCCGTCGAGGCCGACGCGCACGCGCGCCTTGTCGGTCGTCGGCTCGACCAGCTGCTCGGCCGCGGTGCCGAAGCCGACCAGCCCGAGGCGGAAGTCGCGCGGCAGCTTCTCCACGAGCGTGCGGCCCGCCTCCTTGGCGGCGGTCAGGCGGTCGGGCCGGATGTCCTCGGCGAACATCGAGCCCGAGGTGTCGGTGACCATCACCACCACGGCCTGGCGCTGCTCGGCGGCCACCGTGCGCTCCGGCCGCGCGAGCGCGATCAGCAGCGCCGCCAGCGCGAGCAGCGCGAGCAGCGCCGGGAGATGGCGCATCCAGCCGACCCGCGCGGCCACCGAGGCCAGCACGTCGATGTTCGTGTAGCGCACCGCGAACCGCCGCTGGCGGCGCTGGGCGATCACGTAGGCGACCAGCGCGAGGGGGACGAGCGCCAGCCCCAGCAGCAGGAGCGGCTCGCGGAACGACATCTACCTGGCGTGCCCCTCCGCCAGCTCGATGCGCGGCATCGGCACCTTCTCGAGCACGTCGTCGAGCACCCGGTCGGCGTCGACGCCGGCGGCGAGCGCCTCGTAGGTCAGCACGAGCCGGTGGCGCAGCACGTCGCGCGCCAGGTCGCGGACGTCGATCGGCAGCAGGTAGTCGCGCCCCCGCAGCAACGCCAATGCGCGCCCCGCGTGGATCAGGTTGATCGAGCCGCGCGGGCTGGCCCCGAACTCGACCCAGCCCTCCTCGCCGGGGTCGCGGGTGGCGGTGGTGAGCGAGACCGCGTACTCCATCACCCGCCGGTCGACGTAGACGGTGGAGGCGGCGCGCTGGTGGTCGGCGAGCGTCTGCGGGGTGAGCACCTGGCGCGCGCGAACGCCGCCGTCGAGCGAGCGCTCGACCACCGCGACCTCGTCGCGGGGATGCGGGTAGTCGACGACGAGCTTGAACATGAAGCGGTCGACCTGCGCCTCGGGCAGCGGGTAGGTCCCCTCCGACTCGATCGGGTTCTGCGTGGCGAGAACGAGGAACGGCTCGGGCACGCGGTGCGTGTCGTGGCCGATCGTCACCTGGCGCTCCTGCATGACCTCGAGCAGCGCCGACTGCACCTTGGCGGGCGCGCGGTTGATCTCGTCGGCGAGCAGGAAGTTGCAGAAGACGGGGCCGAGCTCGGTGTCGAACCGACCGGTGTCCGCCCGGTAGATCCGCGTGCCGACGAGGTCGGCGGGCACGAGGTCGGGCGTGAACTGCAGCCGCTTGAAGGAGCCTCCCAGGACGTCCGCGACGGTCTTGATGGTGAGCGTCTTGGCCAGGCCCGGGACGCCCTCGAGCAGCACGTGGCCGCCGGCCAGCAGCGCCACCAGCACGCGCTCGAGCATCGCCTCCTGGCCGACGATCACGCGCTTGATCTCGAACAGCCCTGTCTCCAGCGCGTCATGGGCCGCACGGGCCGGCCGAGGATCCTCGTCCTCGCGCTCCAAGGCCCGCAGGCGCCGATCGTCCGCTGTCATCCCGGGTCTCCTATGGGTTCGCCTGCTCGGGCTGCTCGCCGAGCGTCACCGTGAGGGTACGCCGTTCGCCGCCGCGCTCGACGACGACGCGCACGTCGTCGCCCGGCCGCCGCGAGTTGACGACCCCCGACACGTCGTCGGGATCGCGCACCGGCTGGTCGTTGATCTCGACGATGACGTCGCCCTCGCGGAGCCCGGCGCGGGCCGCCGGACCGTCGGCGACCACGCCGCCGACCGCCGCCCCGCCCTCCTGCGCGAGGCCGCTGGAGACGCCGAGGAAGGCGCGCTCGGGGTCCTGGCCCTTCTCGAGCGCGGGCAGCGAGCGCTTGATCTCGTCGACCGGGACGGCGAAGCCGACGCCGGTGTTGGCGTTGCCGCCACCGGTGCGGATCTGCGAGTTGACGCCGATCACGCGGCCCTCCTCGTCGAGCAGCGGGCCGCCCGAGTTGCCGGGGTTGATCGCGGCGTCGGTCTGGATCGCTCCGGAGATCGAGAAGCCGTTCGGGGCCTGGATCGTGCGCCCGAGGGCCGACACGATGCCGCTGGTGACCGTGCCCGTGAGCCCGAACGGGCTGCCGATGGCGATCGCCGGGTCGCCGGGCCGCAGGTCCTCGGAGGCGCCCAGCTCGAGCGGCTGGAACTCGGCGTCGCCGGGGTCGACCTTGAGCAGCGCGAGGTCGACCGCCGGGTCGTCGCCCAGCAGCTTGGCCTCGACCGGCTCGCCGTCCTCGCCGAAGCGGACGCGGAACTCGTCCGCGCCCTCGACGACGTGCTGGTTGGTGATGATGTGGCCCTCGTCGTCGATCACGAAGCCCGAGCCGGAGGCCGCCTGGCCGCCGCCCGGGAACGGCAGGTCACCGCGGCCCGAGTTGGCCTGGACGAAGACGACGCCGGGCGACACGCGGTCGTAGAGGTCGGCGACGTCGAGCGCCGCGCCCGAGGGGGCTGGCGTCGTCGTCCGGGGGGCGGTGCTGGTCCGGGCGGGTGGGTCCGCGTCGTCGTCGAGGACGCCCGCCAGGGCGAGGACCGCGACCACGGCGCCGACCGACACCGCGCCGGCGACGAAGAACAGGAGCCGGCTCATGCCGCATACCTATAGCCGCCCGGTCAGGACTGGATAAAGGTCGTCGGGATCTGACGAGAGGCCGGGGCGCCGCGGTCAGGACTGGACAAAGCCGAGCGCGGCCGGGAGGTCGGCCGGGCGGGCGACGATCGGGTCGGCGCCGGCCGCGCGCAGCTCGGCCTCGTCGCCGATCCCCCACAGGACGCCGACGCACGCGATGCCGTTGGCGCGCGCCGCCTCGGCGTCGTGGCTGCGGTCGCCGACCAGCGGCGCGTCGGCGACCCCGAGCGTCTCGAGCGCGCGGCGCACCGTCTCGGTCTTGACCTCCTCGGGCGCGTCGAGCTCCGGACCGCAGACGGCGGTCAGCGACGGGGCCAGGCCCAGGCGCTCGCACAGCGGCTCGGCAAAGGCGCGCGGCTTGCTCGTGGCCACGGCGACCGGCACCCGCGCCGCGACCGCGGCGAGCGCCTCGGCGGCCCCCGCCACGAGCGCGGTCTCCTCGAGGCTCGACCAGACGTAGCGCTCGCGGTAGGCGGCGAGGCAGGCGGCGGCGCGCTCGGGGCCGGCGAGCTCGGCGAACGCGTCGAGCAGCGGCGGGCCGATGAACCGCTCCAGCGCGGCCGCCTCCGGCACCGGTGCGCCGGTCTCGCGCAGGCCGTGCTGGATGCAGCGCACGATCGCCACCCGCGAGTCGATCAGCACGCCGTCGAGGTCGAAGAGGACCGCCGCGGGCGTCATACCGGGCGCTGGCGCATGCGCATCCGCAGCCGCCACCACCAGCGCCGCCAGGCGGCGCCGCTGTCGAACCGGGCGGGCGCCGGGACGGTGGCGCGCACCTGCGCCACCCAGTCGTCGAGGGGCAGCTCGCCCGCGATCAGGCGGTTGAGGGCGGTCGTCACCGGCGCCTCGATGTCGGCCAGCGCGAGCGCCGCGGCGAGCAGCGGCACCATGTCGAGCGCCTCGACGGCCTGCCCGATCCGCTCCGGGATCTCGTGCGCCGGCACCCCGTCGGCCAGCAGCTCGCCCGCGCGCCGGTTGCGGCTCTGCGGCGCCAGGGCGGTGGCCACCAGGTCGCCGGTGCCGGCCAGCCCGATCATCGACTCGGGGCGCGCGCCCTGGCGCTCGGCGAAGCGCCAGACCTCGAGGAAGATGTGCCCGGCCGCCGCCCCCGCCGCGTTGAGGCCCTGCGCCTCGGTCGCGCCGGCCGCCAGCGCGGCCGCGTTCTTGGCCACCCCCGAGAGCTCGACGCCGACCGGGTCGCCGGACTGCTCGCACACCACTCCGGCGCGCATGAAGACGCCGGCGATCATGGCCGCCAGCTGGCTGTCGGTGCTGGCAGCCACCAGCCCGGCGCCCTCGGTGACCATCTCGCGGGCGTGGGCAGGACCGCCCACGCAGGCGACGCGGCTCGCGCCGAGCGCGTTCGACAGCAGCGTCGTCGGGGCCAGGCCCTCGGGCGGGACGAGGCCCTTGGCGAGCGACACCACCGGCGTGCGGCGCCCGAGCCCGGCGCGCTCGAGCCCGGCGATCACCTCGTCGAGCCCGCGCGAGGGAACCCCGAGGAAGACGTAGTCGGCGCGGCTCAGACCGCCCTCGATCGACTCGATGCGCAGCTCGCGCGGGAGCTCCACCTCGGGCAGGTACTCGCGGTTCTCGCGGTCGCGCTCGAGACGCTCCGCCTGCTCGGGCGTGCGGGCCTGCAGGGTCGTGCGAAACCCGCCGCGCGCCAGCAGAACGGCCGTCGCGGTGCCGAACGAGCCGGCGCCGATGACGACGGCGCGACGCGTTCCGGGCGAGGGCAGGGACAGGTGGGGCCGCGGCGGCATCGGGTAATGATGGCGGTAAGTGGCGCCTCGGGAGGGCGCCATCTCTCAGACAGGGGAGGGTGGACTATGCGCGCGATACGAGCGCGTCATGTACTTCTTGCGGCCTTGGTCTGCGGCGCGGTAGCCGTACTGCCGGGCTCCGCCGGGGCCCATCCTGAGGAGTGCGCCACGACGGGCATCTTCTCCGGGGCGACGGGGCTCGACTGGGTCGACTGGGGCGAGCAGTCCGAGGACTGCATGAGCACGGCGGCCGTCGAGGGCCTCGACGACTCCGGCGCGACGCTGGCGGCGGGCCAGTCGGACGGGACGGACAATCTCACGTTGCTGTCGAACACCCCGAAGCCGAGGCCGTTCGACGCCGAGGGCGACTTCAACTCTGACATCGCGTTCGAAGACGGGTTCGCGTTCGGCGGCAACTACGACGGCGTGCAGATCTGGGACGTGCGCGGGGACGGAGCGCCGAAGCTGGCGTCCTCCATCGAGTGCCCCGGCTCGCAGAACGACGTCACCGTCAACGACGGCATCCTCGTCACGTCGACGGACTCGCGCCGCACCGACGCGAGCTGCAACAGCGCGTCGACGACCACGCCGGGCGCGCCGACCACGTGGGAGGGCCTGAAGGTCTTCGACGTGAGCGACCCGTACGAGCCGGAGTACCTCACGTCGGTGTTCACCGACTGCGGCTCGCACACCCACACCGTGGTGCCGCAGCGCGACCGCCTGCTCGTCTACGTGCAGTCGTACGACATCGCCGCCGGCCGCTACCGCTGCGAGGGCCCGCACGACAAGATCTCGATCGTCTCGATCCCGCGCAGGGACCCGTCGAAGGCGAAGGTCGTCGCGCAGCCCGTGCTGTTCCCCGACGGCGGCAATGACGGCACGAGCGGCACGCTGCGCGCCACCACCGGCTGCCACGACATCACCGTCTACCCGGCGATCGACCTGGCGGCGGGCGCGTGCACGGGCCAGGGCGTGATCATGAGCATCAAGAACCCGCTGAACCCGAAGGTGCTGGCAAGCGTGGAGGATCCGAACTTCGCGTTCTGGCACAGCGCCACGATCAGCAACGACGGCAAGAAGGTGCTGTTCACCGACGAGCTCGGGGGCGGCGGCCAGCCGACGTGCAACGACGACATCGGCCCGAACCGCGGCGCCGATGCGATCTACGACATCACCGATCCCGCCAACCCGCGGTTCATCAACTACTTCAAGATCCCGCGGGAGCAGACCAACACCGAGAACTGCGTGGCCCACAACGGGAACCTGATCCCGAACAAGGAGGGCCGCGACATCCTCGTGCAGTCCTGGTACCAGGGCGGCATCTCGGTGATCGACTGGACCGACCCGCGCAACGTCAAGGAGCTCGCCTGGTACGACCGCGGCCCGATCAGCGACACGCGGCTCGTGCTCGGCGGCTTCTGGTCGACGTACTACTACAACGGCCGGATCTACGGCTCCGAGATCCAGCGCGGCTTCGACGTGTTCAAGCTCGACGGCTTCAGCGCCGACACGCCTGACACGCTGAACGCGCAGACGCAGGAGCGTTTCTAACGGCTCAGGCCTGGCCCTCGGCAAGCTCCTTGCCGAGGGCCTCGCCGGCCTTCTCCAGCTCGTCGAGGTCGGTCGCCTCGATCACGCGCATGAGGTCGATCATGCGCTTGCCGAACGCGTCGAGCGCGTCCGTTCCGACGATGGCGTGCAGCGGCACGCCGGCCTGGCGAGCGCGGGTCCCGATCTCGCCGACGAGCTTGCCCTGCAGGGTCTGCTCGTCGAGCTTGCCCTCGCCGGTGATCACGGCGCGCGAGGCGCGCATGCGCTCGTCGAAGCCGAGCGCGTCGAGCACCCACGGGGCGCCCGGCTCCAGCACGGCGCCGTGGACCGCCCACAGGCCGCCGGAGAGGCCGCCGGCGCAGCCGGTCATCGGCACGCCGCGCGGGTCGCGCCGCCAGCTCGCCGCCAGCTTGCCGAGCCGCTCCTCGAGCCGCGCCACCATGTCGGGGTCGGCGCCCTTCTGCGGCCCGAACACCTTCGGCGCGTCCTCGAACGGGGTGCGGACGTCGCACAGCACGACGAGGCGCGCGCCGCCGAGGCCGCCGGCCTCCTCGATCGCCTCGAGCGCGCCGGCGCCGCCGTCGGTCGTCGCGGAGCCGCCGACCGCGACGACGATGACCTGGGCGCCGGCCTGGGAGGCGGCCGCGATCAGCTCGCCGGTGCCGTAGGTCGATGCCGCCCACGCGTCGCGCTCGCCCTCGTCCACCAGCCCCAGGCCGCTGGCCGTGGCGGTCTCCACGATCGCCGTCCCGCCGTCCTCGACGAGCGCGAAGCAGCCGCGCAGGTCGCGCCCCAGCGGGTCGTGGGCGTCCGCGGCCACCACCTCGCCGCCGAGGCCGGGCAGCAGGGCGTCCAGCGTCCCCTCGCCGCCGTCGGCCACCGGGCAGAGGTCGGGCGGCATCAGGCCGGCGCGCTCGAGCCCGCGGCCGATCGCGCCCGCCACCTCGGAGGCGCGGAAGGTGCCCTTGAAGGAGTCCGGGGCGACGAGCACCGGGCGCTCGGGGACGGTCATCGAGACACATCTTCGCGCCTGGGGACATGTCACCATCGAGAGCATGGCCAGCACCCCCCACCCTGCACCTTCCCGGTGTCCGACGACGAGACGCTGCGCGCGCTCCAGGGCGCGGTCGGCGTGCTCGCCGCCAAGTGGAGCGTCGTGGTCCTCGCCCGGCTGGCCGAGGGGACGCACGGTTCAACGAGCTGCTGCGGCAGATCGACGGGGTGTCGCGGCGGATGCTGAGCGCGACGCTGCGCCAGCTCGAGCGCGACGGCCTGGTCGAGCGGCACGTCTACGCGCGCGTGCCGGCCCGCGTGGAGTACGAGCTGTCGCCGGTCGGCGCGCAACCTGCTCGACGCGCTGGTGCCGCTCGCCGGCTGGGGCCTCGAGCACCAGGGCGACGTCACGACCGCGCGCGAGCACTTCGACCGCCTGCAGCGCTGGCGGGCCGAGGGCGAGGAGATCAAGGCGCGCTCGCAGACCACGAGCAGGTCGTCTAGCCCGACAGTTGGTCGGTCCGGCACTCGGCCGGCGGCTTGTCCTCGCGCCAGCGGGCGATCTTCGCTGCCGTGGCGGATGCGGTCGTTGCTCGTGTGGTCGAAGGTGATCTCGACGACGAGCTCGGGGCGCAGCTCGATCCACTCGAGCTCGCGGTCGCTGGCCCAGCGGCTCGGGTCGCCCATCCCGCGCTCGCCGGTCTCGTAGGGCTCGAGCCTGGCCGGCAGCTCGCGCTTCTCCTTGGCCGAGAAGCCGGAGGTGTGGCCGACCGTGCGCAGCTCGCCGGCTCGTCGTAGAGGCCGAGGATCAGCGAGCCGACGGTGCCCTCCTCCTTGCCGGGCCGCCAGCCCTGGACGACGGCGTCGATCGTGCGGACGCGCTTGATCTTCAGCATGCCCGACGCGCTCGCCCGGGCGGTAGCGGCGCGTCGAGCTCCTTGGCCACCACGCCCTCGGCGCCCTGGAGCCACTCCTGGGCGGCGGCGGGGTCGAACACGACACGGCGTGAGGTCGACGGGCGCGCGACCAGCTTCTCCAGCCGCGCGCGGCGCTCGTGCTGGGGCAGCTCGAGCAGCGACGTCGTCGCCCTCGGCCAGCAGGTCGAAGGCGATGAAGCGCGTCGGCGTCTGCTCGGCCAGCATGCGGATGCGCGACTCGGCGGGGTGGATCCGCTGGCCGAGCGCGTCGAAGTCCTGCCGGCCCTGCTCGTCGAACAGCACGATCTCGCCGTCGAGGACGTAGCGGCCGGCCGGGAAGGCCAGCTCGGGGAAGTAGCTTGGTCAGCGGCCGGCCGTTGCGCGACTGCAGGTACACGTCGGCGCCGTCGACGAACGCGATCGCGCGGAAGCCGTCCCACTTGGGCTCGAAGCCCAGCCGTCGCCGGTCCGGCAGCGCCTTGGCCGGGCGGGCGAGCTGGGGCGCCACCGGCGGGGTGAGCGGGAGCGTCATGCCCCCAGCAAAGCAAAGAGCCCCGGGTGGAGGCTCTAAGGGGGAGCGAACCCCGCCGCTGGGGGACGGCAGGGCTCGAGGGGGCGGGCCCCGAGGGGCTCGTGGCGGGGAGAGAGGGAGTGCGCTTAGGCGAGCGGCTCGCGCTCGTCGAAGCCGGGCCGGTCCTCGGGTCCGAAGAGGACGCCGAGGGCCAGCGCGACCGGCACTGCGATGGCGAGGAAGATTGACATGCCCTCATTATCGGACCATGTGCGACATTGCTTCATACTTGATTGACTACACCATCGATAGGTTTAGCCTATGACTCTCCAGCAGCTCACGTACTTCCTGGCGGCGGCCGAGCACGGCTCGTTCTCGGCCGCCGCGGAGAGCCTGTTCATGGCCCAGCCGAGCCTGTCCGAGCAGATCCGCCGGCTCGAGGCGGAGCTCGGCGTGCCGCTGTTCGCGCGTGCCGGCCGCGGGCTCCGGCTCACCGAGGCGGGGCGCCTGTTCCTCCCGAACGCGGAGCGGACCGTCGAGGCGGCGCGCGAGGCCGCCGAGTCGGTCCAGGAGGTGCGCGAGATCACCGGCGGCACCGTCGCCTTCGGCACCTTCGGCAGCGCCCATCACTACCTCCTCGTGGGCCTGATCTCGGACTTCCGCAGGCAGCACCCGAACGTGCGCGTGCGGGCGTTCGGCCAGAACTCCGCCGAGGTCGCCGACGCCGTCCGCGAGGGCGACCTGGAGGCCGGCCTCATCGCCCTGCCGGTCGACGACCGCGGGCTCGACGTCCGGCCGGCCATGCGCGAGGAGGTGCTGTACGTGAGCGCCGACGAAGAGCGCCTGCGCGAGCCGATGACCATCGAGCGCCTCGCCGACGCGCCGCTGATCCTCTACGACGTGCGCTGGGGCCACGACGACCCGATGCGCCGCCAGCTGCGCGAGCGCGCGCAGGCTGCCGGGGTGGCGGTGCAGCCGCAGATCGAGGTCGAGTACGTGACCGCCGCGCTCGAGCTCGCCGCGCGCGGGCTCGGCGACACCATCGGCTCGCGGCAGATGATCCGCAGCCGCGGGCTCGCCCGCAAGCTGGCGGGCGTCAGCTTCGACCCCCCGCTCTACGACACCTTCGCCTTCATCACCCGCCGCAACGCCCACCTCTCGCCGGCCACGCGCGAGTTCATCCGGCTGGCCGAGCGGCGCGTCGAGGGCCTCAGGGGCGAGCTGTGAAGATCGCGCCGTCGCCGTAGTAGCGCGAGCGGCGGCAGCAGCCGCCCCAGACGACCATGCCGCCGGGGATCGAGACGGCCGCGTGGTGGTCGCGGCCGCGGATCGGCGCGTCGGGCAGGGCACGCCAGGCCCCGGTGGCGGGGTCGTACGCGGCGCCGCCGTCGAGGCCCCAGACCAGCAGCTCGGCGCCGCTCCAGGCGGTCTGCCCGGTCACGTCGTACGGCGGGATCGGCTCCCACCGGTCGCGGCCGGGGTCATAGGCGGCCCCGCGGTCGCCGCTCCAGACGGTCATCAGCTCGCCGGTCCACTCGGCGTCGAGGTCCGGCTCCTCGCCGTAGCCCAGGGTGCCGCCCTCGAGCGGGGCCGGCGCCAGGCGCCGCCAGCGGTCGCGCTCCGGGTCGTAGGCGGCTCCGTCGACCAGCAGCCGCCGGCCCCGCGACCCGCCCCACACGAGCATCTCCTCGCCCGTCCACACGGCGACGTGGTACGCGCGGCGCGCGAGCGGCGCCCGGGCGATCCTCCGCCACGAGCCGTCCCACGCGGCGCCGTCGGCCCGCAGCCGGGCGCGACAGGTGGAACCGCCCCAGACGATCATCTCCTCGCCCGTCCACACCGCCGTGTGGCGGGCTCGTCGCGGGCCCGACCACAGCGGCGTCCAGCGGTCGCGCCGCACGTCGTAGACCGCTCCGGCCGCGCGACGCCCGCGGCCGGCGGGGCCGTGGCAGCCGCCCCACACGACGGCGTCGCGCCCGGCGGCGACCGCCGTCTGGCCGTACTGCCACCACAGCCGCGACGGCGAGGCCCGCCTGGCTCGCCCCGACGCGATGTCGACGACCAGGCCCTTCATCGTCGCCTGGTCGTAGTCGACCCCGGCGATGACGACGACCTCGTCGCCGACGCGGACCGGCGCGAGCTCCTGGAACCCGCGCGTCGCGGGCCCGTCGACCGGTTGCCAGCCGGCGAGCACGGCCGCGAGGACGGCGAGCCAGGTCACGCTCGTAGTACGGCCGCGGGAGCCGGATCAGTCCCTGCGCGGTGCCGCGGTGCCGCCGCGCAGGCGCCGCACGACGGCGTCGGTGAGGCGCGGGGCGACGCCGTTGAGCCCGAGCAGCCGCACGAAACCCGGGTAGGCGACCGCCCGGCGGTCCCGCTCCACCGCCCGCAGCACGGCCTCCACCAGGCGGCCCGGATCGGCCGCGCGCTCGCCGGCGTGGTACCAGTCGGGCAGCGAGTCCTTCTCGTGGTCGTGCAGGTGGGTGGCGATCTCGCCCGGGTACGCGGTGGTGACCGACACGCCGGTGCCGCCGAGCTCGTGCCGCAGCGCCTCGGCGAACGCGCGCTGGGCGGCCTTCGTCGCCCCGTAGCCGGCCGCCCCCGGGAAGGCGCGCAGGCCGGCGCCGGAGGAGACGATGACGATGTGGCCGGAGGCGCCGTCGAGCAGGTGGCCGAGCGCCGCCTTGACCGTGTAGACGGTGCCGAGCCAGTTCACCCGCGTCATCGCCTCCACGCGCTCGACGTCCTGCGCCAGCAAGGGCTCGTAGTGGGCGATGCCGGCGTTGGCGATCACGAGGTCGAGCCCGCCCGCGTGCTCGACGAACCGCGCGACCGCCGCCTCCACCTGTGCCTGGTCGCCGACGTCGGCGGGCAGGGCGATCGAGCGCCCGCCGAGCTCGCTCGCCTGGTGCTCGTCGACCGACCGCGCCAGCATCCCGACGGCCGCCCCGCGGGCCGCGAGCGCCCGCGCGAACTCGAGCCCGATCCCGCGCGAGGCGCCGGTGACGAGCGCCCGCGTGGTCGCGTCTATGCGCACGAGGGCGGAGGATATGCTCAGGGCCATGTCGCACGACCAAGCCACCGTCGCCGAGGAGGAGTACCTCCAGACCATCTTCTGGCTCCAGGAGGCAGGACTCCCGATGACGGGCGCCAACGTCGCCCGCGCCATGCAGCTCTCGGCGCCGACGGTGCACGAGATGATCGGGCGGCTGGAGCGCGACGGCTACATCACGCGCAGTGCCGACAAGGCGCTGCTCTTCACCGAGCACGGTCGCGAGCACGCCGAGGGCGTCGTGCGGCGGCACCGGCTGATCGAGCGCTTCCTGACCGACGTGCTGGGCATCCCGTGGGACGACGTCCACGAGGAGGCCGAGCGGCTCGAGCACGCGATGTCGCCGAAGCTCGAGGAGCGGATGCTGGCCGCGATCGGCGACGCCAAGACCTGCCCGCACGGCCACCCGCTGTCGCCCGGCGACCGCATCGAGGGCGTCCCGCTGGCCGACGTCGAGCCCGGCGCCAAGGTCACCGTCCTGCGCTTCGAGAACGAGGCCGAGGACCTGCTCCACCTGTTCATGGACGAGGGGCTGGCGCCCGGCAAGCACGGTGAGGTCGCGGAGGTCGACGCCGACCACGTCGTGGTCGCCTTCGACGACGGCACGGCCACCCTCACCCGCTCCGTCTCGGAGACCGTCTCCGTGCTCGCCGACCCGTCGCCGCCGCCGCGCACCGCGCTGCCGGAGCAGCTCGTGCTGGCCAAGGAGCGCTACGGCCGCTAGGTGACGCGCGCCCGGGCCGCCTCGAAGGCCCGGTGCTCGCCCGCCTCGACGAGCGCCCGCAGGCGGTCGAGGGCGTCCCAGACGTCGACGTAGCGCGTGTAGAGCGGCGCGACGCCGAGGCGGATGAAGTCGGGCTCGCGGAAGTCGGGCACGACCTTCGCCCGCAGCAGCGCCTGGCAGATCTGCCAGCCGTCCGGGTGGCGGAGCGAGACGTGCGAGCCGCGCCGCGCGCCGTCGCGCGGCGAGCCGAGCGAGAACCCCAGCGGCACGAGCCAGGCGTCGTGCAGCGCGACGATCAGCTCGCAGAGGCCGAGCGACTTCTCGCGCAGCCGCCCGATGCCCGCCTCGGCGGTGAGCCGGACGCCCTCCTCCACGGCCGCCAGCTCGAGGATGCCGGGCGTGCCGGCCA
This sequence comes from uncultured Solirubrobacteraceae bacterium, assembly GCA_963844405.1. Classification (GTDB taxonomy): domain Bacteria; phylum Actinomycetota; class Thermoleophilia; order Solirubrobacterales; family Solirubrobacteraceae; genus DASSUW01. The sequence continues at coordinate 41,564 of CAWJNZ010000006.1, forward strand.
TGAAGCGGCCGATGCCCTCGACGGGGTCGTAGTCGCGGTCCATGTCGAACTGGTCGCGCTGACCGAACCAGCCCTGGATCGGCGTGCGCAGCCGCGGCTGGAGCTCGCCGGCCGCGAACAGGAAGGCGGGCGCGCCGGGCCCGCCGTTGAGGTACTTGTACGTGCAGCCCACCGCCAGCTCCACGCCCGCCTCGGTCAGCTCGACCGGCACGGCGCCGGCCGAGTGCGAGAGGTCCCAGACCACCCGCGCGCCGTGCCGCCGCGCCGACGCGGTGAAGCCCGCCACGTCGGCCAGCTCCCCGCTCCGGTAGTCGACGTGCGAGCGGCACGACGACCGCCGCGCCCACGAGCGCCGCGTCGAGGTCGTCGACGATCCGCAGCTCGGTGCCGTGCCTACGGGCGAGCCCCTCGAGCACGTAGCGGTCGGTCGGGAAGTTGCCGCGGTCGGTGACCAGCGCGCCGTCGCCCAGCTCGAGCGCCGCCGAGCAGAGCTTGTAGAGGTTGACCGTCGTCGAGTCGCAGACCAGCACCTCGCCGGGCCGCGCTCCCAGCACGCCCTCGGCGAGCCGGTCGCCGGCGCGGACCGGGACGTCGATCCAGTCCGGCCAGCCGGACACGAGCCGGTCGCCCCACTCCTCGACGACCGCGTGCAGCCGCTCGCGCGTCGCCACCGGCAGGCGCCCGAGCGAGTTGCCGTCCAGGTACAGCCGCTCCGGATCATTGATGACGAACCGCTCGCGGAAGCCCGCCAGCGGATCGGCGGCGTCGAGCGCCGCCGCCGCCTCGCGCGTCAGGTCACCCATGACCGTCGCTCCAACCAGCCGGTCGTGGCCGCCCAGCACCGCGAGCCTGGCTCGAGGTGCTCGTAGTGGCCCTCGTCGTCGATCACCACGAGCTCGCAGTCGTCGCCGGCCTCCCGCGCCGCCTCGGCGAACTCGCGCGAGATGCAGACGGGCACGTCGTCGTCGCGCTCGCCGTGCACGAGCAGCAGCGGCACGCCGATCGGCAGCCGTCGCCGCGGGGACGCCTGGGCGTAGCGGTGCGGCACCTCGTCGGGAGTGCCGCCGAGGAGCAGGTTGACCACGTGGTCGGAGGTCCCGAGCCGCGACAGCTCGTCGAGGTCGAGCGCCCCCGCCTGCGAGACGGCGGCGGTCACGAGCCCCTCCGCCGCCGCCCAGACCGCCAGCTGGCCGCCCGCCGAGTGGCCGATCGCCACCACGCGCGAGGCCTCCAGCGGCAGCGCGCGGATCGCCGCCTCGACGTCCTCGAAGGTCGCCGGCCAGCCGCCGTCGCCGCCGAGCCGCCGGTACTCGATGTTCCACACCGCCCAGCCGCGCGCCACGAGGTCGCGCGCGATGCCGCCCTCGAGCTCGCGCCCGTAGCGCTGGCGCCAGAAGCCGCCGTGGATGAGCACGGCGACGTCCCGGGAGTCGCCGTGCAGCTCGCAGACCTGGGACGGATGGTCCCCGTATCTCACGAGCCCACCCGGCCGAGGCAAGTGGCTATGCGGTGACGCCAAGCGAGCGGACGGCCTCCGCGAGGCGGGAGACCCCCTCGTCGATCTGCGCGGGCGTCACCCCGGAGTAGGCGAGCCGGAGCGTGTTCTCGCCCCCCTCGAGCAGGAAGTCCGTGCCCTTGACGAAGATCACGCCGCGCTCGGCGGCCGCCTTCTCGAGCTCCGTGACCGAGACCTCCGCGGGCAGGACCACCCACATGAAGTAGCCGCCCTCGGGCGGGCTGAACTCGGCCTCGGGGAGATCGCGCCGCAGCGCGGCGACCAGCGTGTCGCGCCGCTCGCGCAGGGCGTTCTTGACCGTCTCCACCGCGCTGTCGATCCGGCCGGAGCGCACGAACTGGTTGACGATCGACTGGGCGACCATGTTCGGCGAGATGTAGGTGTTGGTGGCGATCGCCTGGATCTGCTTGATCACCGCCTGCGGGCCGACCAGGTAGCCGACGCGGATGCCGGGGCAGACCGTCTTCGAGAACGACGACGCGTAGACGACCTGGCCGGAGTCGTCCTGCGAGAGCATCGTCGGCAGGCCCTCGCCCTCGAAGCGGATCGCGATGTACGGGTCGTCCTCGAACAGCGTGAAGTCGAACTCGCTCGCCAGCTCGAGCAGCTTCGCGCGCTTCGGCGCACTCAGGGTGTAGCCGGCGGGGTTCTGGAAGTTGGGGATCACGTGGGCGAGCGTCGGCCGCACGCTCTCCTCGCGCAGCAGCCGGTCGAGGTCGTCGACGTCGATCCCGTCGGTCTCCAGCGCGACCATGTGGATGTCCGCCCCGCGGTTGCGCAGGTTGAGCAGCGTGCGGTCGTAGGTCGGCGACTCGACGACCACCGAGTCGCCGGCGTTGACGAGCAGCTGGAAGAGGAAGGCGTCGGCCTGCATCGAGCCGTTGGTCACCAGCACCTGGTCGACCGCCACGCCGTGCTGCTCGGCGATCCACTCGCGCAGCGGCACGTAGCCGACCGACGTCCCGTACGCGGTCGTGCCGGCGGCGTCGTTCTCGAACGCCAGCTGCGACGCCTCGCGCAGCCCCTCCACGTCGACGATGTCCAGCGACGGCGCCCCGCGGGCGAAGGAGATCGTGTCGGCCATGGCTCGCAGGATACGCGGCTACGTCTCCACAACCGTCCCGTCGCTCACGCGCACCCGGCGGTCGGTCCCGATCGCCTCGAGGAAGGCGCGGTCGTGGGACACGGCGACGATCGCGCCGGGGTAGTCGCGCAGGGCGCCCTCCAGCACCTCGAGCGACGCGAAGTCGAGGTGGTTGGTCGGCTCGTCGAGCAGCAGGAGCTCGGCCTTGGCGGCGACCATCGCCGCGATCGCGGTGCGGGCGCGCTCGCCGGGGCTGAGGCGGCCGAGCGGCCGCAGCGCGGCGTCGCCCTCGAGGCCGAAGTGGCCGAGCAGGCGCCGCGCCTCGCCCTCGCCGACGTGCGCGTGGGAGCGCACGAAGCGCACGGCCGGCACGTCGGGCGGCAGCGCGTCGGCGCCCTGGGGGAGCACCGCCGCGCGCACGCGCCGGTCGACCTCGCCGGCGAGCGGCTCGAGGTCGCCCTGCAGCAGCGCCAGCAGCGTCGTCTTGCCGGCGCCGTTCGGGCCCGTCACGGCGATCCGGTCGCGCCCGTGGACGGTCAGCTCGACGTCGTGCAGCAGGGGGTCGTCCCAACCGGCCGTCACGCCGCGCAGGGCGGCCACGAGCCGCCCGCCGCCACCGCCCTCGAGCTCGACCTTGAGCGGCGTCACGTGGCGCGGCTTGTCGATGTTGCTCTCGGAGTCCAGCTCGCGCTGCAGCCGCCGCTCGCGCGCCTGCGCCTTGCGCGCCACCTTCTTGGCGTAGCGCTTGAGCTGGTCGGAGCCGAGCCCGCTCGCCGAGCCCTCCGTGCGCTGGGCGTAGCCGCGCGTCGCCCCGATGTCGGCCTCGAGCCGGCGCCGCCGCTTCTGCTGGGCCTCGTAGTCGAGCGCGACCCGCGCCGACCGCCGCGACTTCTCCTCGCGGTAGGCGGTGTAGCCGCCCTCGTAGCTCGTCAGCCCGCCGCCCGCGAGCTCGAGGATCCGCGAGACCGTCGTGTCGAGGAACCGGCGGTCGTGCGAGACGACCAGCACGGCGCCGGGGAAGGCGGTGAGGAAGTCCTCCAGCCAGGCCAGGCCGTCGAGGTCGAGGTGGTTGGTGGGCTCGTCGAGCAGGAGGATCGTCGGCCGCGCGAGCAGCACGCCGGCCAGCAGGGCGCGCGCGGCCTCGCCGCCGGACAGCGTCCCGAGCGGCGCGTCGAGCGGCACGTGGGCGATGCCGAGCGCGGCGCGCGCGCCGTCGAGCTGGGCCTGCAGCGCCCAGCCGCCGAGCGCGCCGTAGCGCTCCTGCGCCTCGCCGTACCGCGCGAGCGCCGCGGGGTCGTCCAGCCGGCCCTCGAGCCGCTCGAGCTCGTTGTGGAGCCGCCAGACCTCGCCGAGCGCCGCCCCCAGCAGGCGGTCGATCGTCAGCTCGGGTCCCGGCGGCTCCTGGGGCAGGTAGCCGATCCGGTCCCCCGGCCCGAGCGTGACCGTCCCGCGCACGGGAGCGTCGACCCCGGCCAGCAGGCGCAGCAGCGTCGTCTTGCCGGCGCCGTTCGGCCCGACCAGGCCGACGCGCCGGTCGCCCGACAGGGTCAGGCTGAGGCCTTCGAAGATCGTGGCGTCGCCGCAGGACCGGCGTAGAGGTCGGAGGCCGTGAGCACCGTGGGGATTCCATACCGCCCTCGCCGCACCCCGCACAGTGAGGCTGGCCGTACTCCGGGCGTCGCGAGCCGCGGCTAGCGTCCGCCTCGTGAGCGAGCCGCCGGAGCTGCGCGTCTCGGATGCCGACCGCGAGGTGGCGGTCGCGCGCCTGCGTCAGGCCGGCGGCGAGGGCCGGCTGACGCTCGAGGAGCTCGCCGAGCGGGTCGAGCTCGCCGACGCCGCGCGGACGCGCGGCGACCTCGACGCCATCACCGCCGACCTCCCGGCCGCGACCGGTCACGGCCCGCCGCCGGCGCCGCCCGGCAAGGACCGCCGCTGGCTCGTGGCGATCATGGGGGGCGAGGCGCGCAAGGGGCGCTGGCGGCCGTCACGGCGCACCAACGCGATTGCCGTCATGGGCGGTGTCGACATCGACCTGCGCGAGGCCGAGCTGGCCGACGGCGCCGAGTTCCTCGCCGTCGGGATCATGGGCGCGGTCAGCATCGTCGTGCCCGAGGGCGTCTCGGTCGAGATGAGCGGCTTCGCCTTCATGGGCGGCAACTCGGGCCCCGACGACCGCATCCCGCCGCTGCCGGAGGCGCCGCTCGTCCGTGTGCGCGCGTTCTCGCTGATGGGCGGCGTCGTGGTCGAGCGCAAGAAGTCGCGCCGGGGTTCAGACCGCCCACGCCTCGGCGAGTCGGACGACGACCGCGGCGGCTGAGGCCATGTCCTGCACCGAGGCCCACTCGCGCTTCGAGTGGTACTCGTGGCCGCCGGTGAAGAGGTTCGGGGTGGGGAGCCCGCGGGCGCTGAGGATCGAGCCGTCGGTGCCGCCGCGGATCGGCACGCGGACCGGCTCGAGCCCTTCCGCGCGGATCGCCCGGGCGGCTCGCTCGACCACCTCGGGGGAGGCCTCCAGGTGGCGGCGCATGTTCGTGTACTGCGGCTTGACCTCGATCTCCACGCCGGCTGCCACCTCCTCGGCGGTCCGGCGCACGAGCGCGACGTGCTGCTCGAGCAGCTGCTCGTCGAAGTCGCGCACGATCAGCTTGATCACCGCTCGCGCCGTCGTGGCGTCGACCGCGTAGGCGTGCACGAAGCCTTCGCGGTCCTGGGTCGCCTCCGGGGTGAGCTCGGGCGGGAGCGCGGCCAGGAAGCGGGCGGCGAGGCGGGTGGCGTTGACGAGCTTGCCGGTCGCCCAGCCGGGGTGGACGTCGACGCCGCGGAACGTCACGGTGACGCCGACCGCGGAGAACGTCTCGTCCTGCAACTCGCCCGGCTGCGAGCCGTCGAGCGTGTAGGCGCAGGCCGCGCCGAAGCGCTCGAGGTCGAAGCGCGTGGCGCCGAGGCCGATCTCCTCGTCGGGCGTGAAGCCGACGCGCAGCGTCGGGCGCGGCAGCTCGGGGTGGGCGGCGAGGTGGGCGACGGCGGCCATGATCTCGGCCACGCCGGCCTTGTCGTCAGCGCCGAGCAGCGTGTCCCCGCTCGACGTGACGATGTCGTGGCCGGCCTTGGAGGCGAGCACGGGCATGGCGGCCGGGTCGAGCACCGTCCCGCCGCGCGGGAGCTCGATGACGCCGCCTTCGTAGGCCCGGTGGACGAGCGGCTCGACGCCCGCGCCGTCGACCTCGGGCGTGGTGTCGACGTGGGCGAGCAGGCCGACGACCGGGCCGCTGCCGGGCAGCGTCGCGAAGACGAAGCCGCCCTCGTCCATCGCCGCGTCGTCGAGCCCGATCTCCTTCAGCTCCTCCACCAGCAGCCGGCCGAGCTCGAGCTGGCCGGGCGTGCTCGGCTCGCTGCCCGTCTCGGTCGACGACTGCGTGTCGACGCGGACGTAGCGCTGGAAGCGCTCGAGCACGTCCGGCGCGAGCGCCTCGGCGAGCGGGGAGGTGAAGCTCACTTCGCCAGCGAGCCGGCGATCTCCGCCGCGATCTCCGCGACCTCGGTCGGCGTCCGGCCGACGCGCACGCCGCGCGCCTCGAGCGCCTCCTGCTTGGCGGCCGCCGTGCCGGCGGTGCCGGAGACGATCGCGCCCGCGTGGCCCATGGTCTTGCCGGGCGGCGCCGTGAAGCCCGCGATGTAGGCCACGACCGGCTTGCTCACGTTCTCGGCGATGAACTCGGCCGCCTCCTCCTCGGCCGAGCCGCCGATCTCGCCCGCCATCACGATCAGCTCGGTCTCGTCGTCGGCTTCGAACAGCGCGATGATGTCGATGAAGCTCGAGCCGGGCACGGGGTCGCCGCCGATGCCGACGATGCTCGAGTTGCCGAAGCCGCGCTGGGCGAGCTCGTTGCCGATCTGGTAGGTCAGCGTGCCGGACCGGCTGACCACGCCGACGTTGCCCTCCCTGAAGAAGGCGGCCGGGATGATGCCGACGTTCGCCTTGCCCGGCGAGAGGATGCCCGGGCAGTTGGGGCCGACCAGGCGCACGTTCGGATTGCGCGCGAGGTGGTTGTAGACGCGCAGCTCGTCGTGCGCGGGGATGCCCTCGGTGATGGCCACGACGAGCTCGATGCCGGCGTCCTCGGCCTCGAGGATCGAGTCGGCGGCGAAGCGCGGCGGCACGAAGATCATCGCCGTGTTGGCGCCGGTCTCGGCGACCGCGTCGTGGAACGTGTTGAAGACGGGGATGCCCTCGACGTCCTGGCCGCCCTTGCCGGGGGTGACGCCGGACACGACGTCGGTCCCGTAGCTGCGGTTGTTGAGCGTGTGGAAGGTGCCCTCGCGGCCGGTGATGCCGCTCACGCAGAGCTTCGTCTCGGTGCCGACGAGGATGCTCATCCGGCCAGCTCCACCACGCGGCGGGCGGCGTCGAGCATCGTCGCCTCGGTGTGCACGTTGGGCAGGTCGGCCTCGGCCAGCAGGGCGCGGCCCTCCTTGTCGTTGGTCCCGTCGAGCCGTACCACGAACGGCACGTCCGGCTTGATCTGGGCGAACGCCTCGATCAGGCCCCTGGCCACCTCGTCGCAGCGCGTGATGCCGCCGAAGATGTTGAAGAGCACGGCGGTGACGTTCTCGTTGGAGAGGATCACCTCGACCGCCTGGGTGATCGCCTCGGCCTTCGAGCCGCCGCCGGCGTCGAGGAAGTTCGCCGGCTGGCCGCCCGCCTGCGCCACCACGTCGAGCGTCGACATGACGAGCCCGGCGCCGTTGCCGAGGATGCCGACGTTGCCGTCGAGCTTGACGTAGGTCAGCCCGCGCTCGCGCGCCATCCGCTCCTGCGGGTCCTCGCCCTCGGTGTTGCGCAGCGCCGCGTTGTCGGCGTGGCGGAAGAGGCTGTTGTCGTCGAGCGTGACCTTGGCGTCGAGCGCCATCGACCTCGCGGTTCGAGGTGACGATCAGCGGGTTGACCTCGACGAGCATCGCCTCCTCGGCGGCGAAGGCGTCGTAGAGCGTGTTGAGCAGGGCGCCGACCGGGCGCACCACGTCGGCGTCGACGCCGGCCTCGAAGGCGAGCCGTCGCGCATGGAAGTCCTGGAAGCCGAGCAGCGGGTCGACGTGCAGGCGGGCGATCGCGGTCGGGTCGCGCTCGGCCACCTCCTCGATGTCCATCCCGCCCTGGGTCGAGAGCATGACCAGCGGGCGCTTGGCGCTGCGGTCGAAGACGATCGAGGCGTAGTACTCGGCCGCGATGTCCGACGCCGCCTCGACCCACACCTCGTGCACGGTATGGCCGCGGATGTCCATCCCGAGGATCGCCTTGGCGTGCTCCTCGGCCTCGGACCGGTCGTTGGCGACCTGGATGCCGCCGGCCTTGCCGCGGCCTCCGATCTGCACCTGCGCCTTGATCACGCAGGGGTAGCCGATCTCGTCGGCGGCCGCGACCGCCTCCTCGACCGTGGTGGCGGGGGAGCCGGAGGGGACCGGGACCCCGTGGCGGGCGAACAGCTGCTTGCCCTGATACTCCAGGAGATCCATAAGGGGCGCCGATGCTAGCTCAGCGCCAGACCTCGACGACGATCGCGCGGTCGTCGGCGGTCGGCGCGAGGCCGACGATGACCGCGCAGCCCTCGGCGAGCCGGTCGCCGCGCGGGCCCATGACCTCGACGTCCGAGAGCTTCGACCTCGTCCTGAAGGTCAGAGCGCGGCCGCGCAGGCGCTCGCGGGCGAGGCGCTCGAGGTCGTCGACGCCGAAGCAGCGCTCGCCGCTGGCGTCCATCAGGCGCAGGCCCGCCCCGTCGATGAGGTCGAGCGTCGAGCGGCGCGGAGCGGGCGTGACGATCAGCCGGCGCTTGTCGGTGAGCAACGCGCCCTCGATCGAGCGCGACCCGTCGCCGTCGAGGGCCAGTGCCGCGCCGCACGGCCCGTCGCCGAGGTCGTCGCGCACCTGCACGCGCCAGCCGGCCCAGCCGAGCCGGTCGAGGGCTCCCTGCGCCCGCTCGGCGAAGGTGTCCAGCGGCACGCAGTCGGCCGACGCCTCGAGCGCCGCCAGCTCGCGCTGGAGCACGACGACGCGCGCGCGGGCCGCCGTGTACTCAGGCGGCAGCGGCTCGAGCCCGCGCCGCTCGCAGGTTCCCGGGCGCCCCGGCAGCACGCGCACCGTCTCGTCGGCGCAGGCCACGAGCGGCCCCTCGATGCCGAGCAGGCGGCGACAGGTCTCGATCGGGGTCTCCTGCCCCGTCGGCACCGAGGTCGTGGTGCCGGTGCCGTCCTGCCGGCAAGCCGCTCGGGGCTGGTGAAGACGCCGGAGGCGGCGGCGACGCCGGTGGCCGCGTCGGCGAGCGCCTCGATCCGGGCGATCGACTCGTCGTCGAGCGGCGGGATCTCGATCGCCAGGCGGCGCACCGCCCGGAGCTCGACCGCCTGGCGCCGGTACCAGTGCGACAGCTCCTTGGCGGCGATCCCGTACAGCCACGCGGCGCCCGGGGCGCCGACGTCGCGGAACCGCCGGCGGCGCTCGAAGGCGACGGCGAAGGTCTCGGCCAGCAGGTCGCCGGCCACCTCGGCATCGAGCACCCGCCGGTAGAAGTAGGCCAGCAGCCGGTCCGCCCAGCGGTCGTAGAGCTCGCGGAAGGCGCGCGGATCGTCGCGCGAGGCGATCAGCAGCTCAGCGTCGGTCCGGGCCATCGCTCCGAGAACGCCGCAGGCCGGACGAAACGTTACGCGGTCGTGTCACAATCCACGGCCGCATGCCGCTGCCCAAGGAAGTCAACTTCGTCACCTTCGACGTCTACGGCACCCTCATCGACTGGGAGACGGGTGTCTTCGATGCCTTCGCCAAGGAGGCCGAGCGCGACGGGTACACGCTCTCGAAGGAGGAGCTGATCCCGCTCTTCCTCAAGACGCAGCAGGAGATCAAGGGCGGCTCCTACGAGCTCTACGCCGAGGTCCTGCGGCGCACGGCGGTGCAGATCTCGCGCGAGCTCGGGTGGCCGCTGGAGCCGAGCCGCTCCGGCTTCCTGCCCGACTCGGTGGCCCGCTGGCCCCCGTACAAGGAGACCAACACCCAGCTCGACCGCTTCGCCAAGAAGTTCGACGTCGGGCTGATCTCCAACATCGACGACAAGCTCCTCGGCCTCACGCGCCGCCACTTCAAGGTCGACTTCGACCTCGTGGTCACCGCGCAGCAGGTCCGCTCCTACAAGCCGGACCCGGCGCACTTCAAGGAGGGCGAGCGCCGCATCGGCGGCAGGAAGGGCTGGGTTCACGTCGGGTCGAGCTACTACTACGACGTCGAGCCGTGCGTCAAGCTCAAGATCCCCGTGATCTGGGTCAACCGCACGGGCGAGACGCTGGACCCGGGCGCCAAGAAGCCGACCGCCGAGGTCAAGAGCCTGCTCGAGGCGGCGCGCCTGCTCGGGGCGGCGTGAGGGCCGTCGGGCTCCACGCAGACGTCGTCGTCGCCACCTCCCGCGCCTACCAGACCACCTGCACCCTCGTGCGCTCCGGCGGCGAGGCCTTCTGCATCGACTCGCCGGTCTTCCCCGACGAGCTGGAGATCCTGCCCGCGCTGGCCCAGCAGTCGGGGTTCGACGTCGTCGGGCTGCTCGCGACCCACGCCGACTGGGACCACCTGCTCGGCCGCTATGCCTTTCCCGAGGCGCCGCTCGGGTGCGCGGAGACGACCGCCGCGCGGCTGGTGAACGAGCCCGGCGCCGCCCAGCGGGAGCTGCGCGAGTTCGACGACGAGCACTACGTCGAGCGCCCGCGGCCCTTGTCGATTGGGTCCCACCCACCCACGCAGCGGCTGCCGGTGCCGGGGAAGGTGGAGGTCGGCGACCGCGAGCTCGAGCTGCAGCCGGCCGACGGCCACACCGAGGACGGCATGGCGGTCTGGATCCCGTGGGCGCGCGTGCTCGTCTGCGGCGACTACGTCTCGCCGGTCGAGATCCCGATGCTGCACGAGAAGGGCTCGGCGTCCGCGTACCTGGCCACGCTGGCGCGGCTCGAGCCGCTGGTCGAGCAGGCCGACCACGTCGTGCCGGGGCACGGCGCGCCGATCGACGGCACGCGCGCCGCGGCCATCCTGCGCGAGGACCGCGCCTACCTGGAGGCGCTGCTCGAGCACAGCGAGGCGGCCAAGCTGCCGCTGGCACGCCGCACGCCGGCGCAGCGCCGCATCCACGAGCGCAACGCGAGCCTGGTGTGAGCCTGCACGACGTCGACCCCGAGCTCGCCGCGGCCGTCTTCGAGACGGCGCTGGCGCGGCTGCGAGCCGACCCGCCGGCGCTCGGCCTGGCGCCCGAGCCGGAGGCGCTGCCCGCGGGCATGATCACGCGCGAGGGGCTCGGCGGCGAGCGCGCGCTGGCCCTGCTGCGGGACACGCTGCTGCCGACGACGACGGCGATCGACCACCCGCGCTACCTCGCCTTCATCCCCGGCGCCTCGACGCCGGCCGCCTCGCTCGTCGACCTGCTGGTCAGCGTCTACGCCGTCTACGGCGGCTCGTGGATGGAGTCCGCCGGCGTCGCGCACGCCGAGAACGAGGCGCTGCGCTGGCTGGCCGACCTGGCCGGGTTCCCGGAGGGCGCCGGCGGCTGCTTCGTCCAGGGCGGCACGAACGGCAACCTCTCGGCGCTGCATGCGGCACGCGAGCGCGCCCGCCACGCTGGCGCCGCAGCCACGCGCGTGGCGGTCAGCGAGGAGGTCCACTCGTCGGTGCGCTCGATGCTTCAGATCATGGACTGCGGGACGCTCGAGGTGCCGGGCGCGCGGCTGACGGGCGAGGCCCTGCGCGCCGCCTTGCAGGACGGCGAGGGCGTCTTCGCGGTGGTCGCCACCGCCGGGACGACGAACCTCGGCACGATCGACGACCTGGCCGGCGTGGCCGAGGTGTGCGGCGAGCGCGGGCTGTGGCTGCACGTCGACGGCGCGTACGGCCTCGGCGCCCTCTGCGCCGCGAGCGTCCGCGACCGCTTCGCCGGCATCGAGCGGGCCGACTCCTTCATCGTCGACCCGCACAAGTGGCTGTTCGCGCCGTTCGACTCGTGCGCCCTGGTCTACCGCGACCCCGCCTACGGCCGCGCCGCGCACCGCCAGCACGCGGGATATCTCGAGGCGCTGTACGCCGACGACACCCACTTCAACCCGTCCGACTACGGCGTCCACCTCACTCGCCGCCCGCGCGGGCTGCCCTTCTGGTTCTCGCTCGCCCTCCACGGCACCGACGCCTATGCGGAGGCGGTGGAGCGCACGCTGGCCGTCACGCGCGAGGCGGCGGACGAGGTCCGCGCGCGCGAGGAGCTCGAGCTCGTGGCCGAGCCGGAGCTGTCGGTCGTCGTCTTCCGCCGGCGCGGCTGGGCGGCGGCCGACTACGAGCGCTGGGCGGTCCGGCTGCGCGAGGCCGGCACCGCCTTCGTGCTGCCCACGACGCACGAGGGCGAGACCGTCGCCAGGCTCGCGCTGGTCAACCCGCGCACCACGCTCGCGGACGTCCGGTCGGTGCTCGACGCGATGGGCGGCTAGCCGCACCCTCATACACCTGTCCGCTTCCTTCAAGAACCGCCCGGAGAGGGCGATCCTCCCGCCATGAACACCCCGCCGCTCAAGCCGGTTCGCACGGCGAACGTCCAGCAGATGCTGGCGACGCAGCGCGACCTGCACCAGCGCCAGCGCGAGCTGGTCCGGGCCAGCCTCACGCTGTGCCCGGGCAAGGCTCCGCGCCGCCCGGCTCGCTAGACGTCGTGACGCCGCTCCGGCAGTAGGCCTCCGGGCCACAGGAGCATGACGACCACGAGCAGCAGGCCGTAGATGCCGGACGCGATCTCGGACAGGTCGAAGTCCAGGCCCAGGTCGCGGGGGATGCCGTAGAGGACGTTCGGCAGCAGATGGCTGTTGACGACCGAGAGCACGATCGCGCCGGCGACGACGCCCCAGATCGAGCCCAGCCCGCCGAGCACGACCATGGCGAGGATGAAGATCGAGAACGACAGGGTGAACTGCGTCGGGTTGACGGTGCCCAGGTAGGACGCGAGGAACGCGCCCGACACCCCGCCCAGCGCGGCTCCCACCCCGTAGGCCAGCAGCTTCGTGCGCACGACGGGGACGCCCGCGCTCGCCGCCGCGCCCTCGTCCTCGCGCACCGCGATCCAGGCGCGCCCCAGGCGCGAGTCGCGCAGCCGGACGTTGACGAACAGCATCAGCGCGACGAGCGCGAGGGCGAACCAGTACCAGGGGCGCAGGTCCAGCGCACCGAAGGGCTCGAGGAGCGGCAGGTCGATCCGGTCGATGACCGAGATGCCCTGGGGGCCGCCGGTGAGCGATCCGCCGAAGACCTCGATGTCGCCGCCGTTGCGCACGACCTGCCCGATGATCTCGCCGAACGCCAGCGTGACGATGCCGACGTAGCCGCCGCGCAGCCGCAACGTCGGCACGCCGATGAGGACGCCGGCCGCGGTGGTCACGACCATCGCGAGCACGAGGACGACGAGGAAGTCGAGGTGGATCCCCCAGAACGCGGATCCGAAGTACGCGGCGACGTGGGCGCCGATCGCGAAGAACGCCACGTAGCCGAGGTCGAGCAGGCCGGCGAAGCCGACCACCACGTTCAGGCCCAGCGCCATGATCACGTAGGCCGCCGCCAGGACCATGCTCTCGAGCGCGGCGCCGGACTCGCCGACGAGGAGCGGCAGGACGGCGGCGAGGCCGAAGCCCGCGCCGGCGAGCACGCGGCCGGAGCTCATCTCCGGCGCCGGTAGTAGGTGCGGTTCTTCGTCCGGTTGCCGCAGATCGACATGGCGCACCACGTCGCCGACCGGTTCTTCGAGCGGTCGAAGAACGCGTAGCCGCACTCGCGGCAGCCCTTCAGACGCAGCCAATGACCGGTGAGCTGCGCCTCGTGGAGGATGCCGAGGAGGGTCGCCACGGCCCCGTCGACGCCCCGACCCGCGGGCTCGAGGGCGGATCGGCCGGCGGCGTCGATCGTGACCGCGAGCCGAGTGGTGCGGGTGACCTCGCGGATGACGTCCGTCGCCGCGGCTGCCGGCGCGCCTCCCTGGTTCGCGACCGCGAGGGCCCGGATCGCCTCCCGCAACTCGCGGAGGCGCGCCGCGTCGGCCTCCGAGATCCGGTCGCCCGCGGCTACGAGCCCCTTCTCCCGCAGCCAGGCCTGCGCCTTCTCCGCGGTGCCGATCCGATCCCACTCGCGCGGGAAGTCGTGGTTGTACGAGTTGACGAAGCGCTGGAGCAGCTCGAGCCGGCCGGGTGCCTTCGGCCGGCCGCCGGGCTCGACCTGCTCGCCGACCCGTCGCTTGTCGCGTTCGTCCACCTGACCAGCATAAGCGTGATGCTGGTCAGATACGAGGCTTCAGGCTCGCACCCAGGTCCTCGTAGAGCGCTCGCGCCGACCTGCGGCCCAGCTCGAGGCCATGGAGGGAGAAGGACTCGTCGGGCGCGTGGAAGTTGTCCTGCGGGAGGCCGAAGCCGGAGACGATGGCCGGGATCCCGCGGTCGGCGAACGAGGCGAGGATCGGGAGGGTGCCGCCGGTGCGCAGGAGCACCGGCTCGCGGCCGCAGGCGCGCTCCAGGGCGCCGCGGGCGATCCGCAGGGCGGGGGCGGCGGGGTCGAAGCGCGACGGCGAGGCCGTGCCGGTCTTGAGCTCGAGCTGCGCGCCGGTGGGCAGCGCGCCGCGCAGGAGCTCCTCGAGGGCGGCCGCGATGGTCGCGGGGTCCTGGCCCGGCGCCAGCCGGACTGACAGGTCACAGTGCGCCTCCGGCGGCACGATCGTGCGCGTCTCGCCGCCCGCGATGCGGTGGACGTCGAGCGAGGCGTCGGCGGTCGTGCGCTCGTAGTACTCCGCGGCGGCGCGATCGTCCGCCGGCACCGCCCCGGCCTCGGCGATCACCGTCGCGCCGTCCGGCAGCGAGGCCCAGGCCGCGCGCTCCTCGTCCGTCGGCGGCACGATGCCCTGGCGCAGTGGCGCGGGGACGGGCAGCACGGCGCCGAGGACCGCGTGCAGCGCGTGCAGGGCGTTGAGGGCGGCGCCGCCGTACATGCCGGAGTGCGCGGGCCGCTCGCCGGTGCGCACGGTCAGGTGCGCGAAGACCATCCCGCGCGTGGCGACGGTCAGCGCCGGCGTCTCCGGGTCGAGCATCCCCGCGTCGAACACGACGACGCAGTCGGCGCCGCGCTCGTCGGCCTCGACCCAGTCGTTGACGTCGGTGGCGCCGGTCTCCTCGCCGCCCTCGATCAGCACGCGCACGTTGACCGGCAGCTCGCCGGCGTCGGCCATCGCGCAGGCCACGTGCAGGAGCGGGAGGAAGTTGCCCTTGTCGTCGCAGGCGCCGCGGGCGTAGAGCCGGCCGTCGCGGATGTCGGGCTCGAACGGCGGCGTCGTCCACGCCGCAGGGTCGCCGGGATCCTGCACGTCGTAGTGGCCGTAGATGAGCACCGTGGGCGCGTCGTCGCGTGCGCGGAGCTCTCCGACCACCAGCGGCGCGCCGCCCGGCGTGTCGACGAGCTCGCAGGTGCCGCCGGCCGCCAGCACGCGCCGCTGCGCCCACAGCGCGGCCTCGCGGAGCGCCTCGACGTTGCGGGCGCCGGCCGAGATCGAGGGGATCCGCAGCCAGTCGGCCGCCTCGTGGATCAGCGCGTCGAGCTCGTCGCTCACTTGATGACGGCGAGCGTGTCGCCGCTGGCCACGGCGGCGCCCTCGGAGATCGGGAGCTCGGCCACCGTGCCCGCCTTGTGGGCCGTGATCTCGTTCTCCATCTTCATCGCCTCGATGATGCAGATCAGCGCGCCCTCCTCGACCTCGGCGCCCTGCTGGACCAGCACCTTGAAGACGTTGCCCTGGAGCGGCGAGGTCAGCGTGTCGCCGGAGGCTCCGCCGCCGCCGCTCTTGCGCTCGCGCCGCGGCGCCGGGCGCGCGGCAGGCGCGGCTCCGTTGGGCGGCGGCGCCTCACCATGCACGATGACGTCGAAGCGCTTGCCGGACACCTCGACGAGGTACGTGCGCTCGACCTTCTCGGCCTCGTCGGGCTTCTCCGGCTTCGGCTGCGCGAGCTCCTTGAGCCACGCCTTGTCCTCGATCAGGTCGCGGCACGTCTCCGCCTTGGCCCACTGCTCGGAGGCCATGATCGCCTTGTGGAAGGGGATCAGCGTGCGGACGCCCTCGATCTGGAACTCGTCGAGCGCGCGCAGCATCCGCCGGGTGGCCTTCTCGCGGTCGGCGTCCCAGACGATCAGCTTGGCGATCATCGGGTCGTAGAGCGGCGTGATCTCGCTGCCGGCGAGCACGCCGGAGTCGATCCGCACGCCCGGCCCCGCCGGCTCGAAGTAGCTCGTGATCGTGCCGGGCGCGGGGGCGAAGTTCTTGGCGGCGTCCTCGGCGTTGATCCGGCACTCGATCGCGTGGCCGTGCCAGCGGATGTCCTCCTGCCCGAACGAGAGCTCCTCGCCCGTCGCGATGAGGATCTGCTCGCGCACGATGTCGACGCCCGTCGTCTCCTCGGTCACGCAGTGCTCGACCTGCACGCGCGTGTTCATCTCGAGGAAGTAGTACTCGCCGTCCTGGAGCAGGCCCTCGATCGTCCCGGCCGAGTGGTAGCCGACCGCGCGCGCGGCCTCGACGGCGATCTCGCCGATCCTGGCGCGCAACTCGTCGTCGACCATCGGGGCGGGCGACTCCTCGATCAGCTTCTGGTGCCGGCGCTGGATCGAGCAGTCGCGCTCGCCGAGGTGGACGACGTTGCCGTGCTTGTCGGCCAGCACCTGGACCTCGACGTGGCGCGGGTCGGGCAGGTAGCGCTCGAGGTAGACGGTCGCGTCGCTGAAGAACTTCTCGCCCTCGCGCGCCGCGCCCTCGAAGGCCTCCTGCAGCTTGTCCGGCTCGAGCGCGACGCGGAAGCCCTTGCCGCCGCCGCCGCCCGCGGCCTTGACGGCGATCGGGTAGCCGATGTCCTCGGCGATCTCTCGCGCCGCCTCGAGCGACTCGACGGCCTCGGTCGTGCCCGGGACGATCGGGACGCCGGCCTCCTTCATCAGCTCGCGGGCGCGGGTCTTCGAGCCCATCGCCTCGATCGCCTTGGCGGGCGGGCCGATGAAGGTGATCCCCGCCTCCTCGAGCCGCTGGGCGAAGGCGGCGTTCTCGGCCAGGAAGCCGTAGCCGGGGTGGACGGCCTCGGCGCCGGACCGCTCGATCACCTCGAGCAGCTTGTCGACGTTGAGGTAGGACTCGGCGGCGGGCCCGGGGCCGAGCAGGAAGGCCTCGCCGGCGCGCTTGACGTGCTGCGACTCGCGGTCGGCCTCGCTGTAGACCGCCACCGAGGCGATGCCGAGCTCGTCGAGGGCGCGGATGACGCGCACGGCGATCTCTCCGCGATTGGCGACGAGCACTTTCGAGAACATGGAGCGGGTGATGCTATCTCGCGACCGCCTGATACTCGTCCGGCACGGAGAGTCGACCTGGAACGCCGAGGAGCTGCTCCAGGGACAGCTCGATCCGCCGCTGTCCGAGCGCGGCCGCGAGCAGTCGCGGGCGCTCGCCGCGGTGCTGAACGGTGTGCCTGGGGATCGCGTCATCTCCAGCGATCTAGGGCGCGCCCGCGAGACCGCCGAGCTGCTGGGCGTGCGCCCCGCGCGGTTCGACGCGCGCTGGCGCGAGATCGACGTCGGCGAGTGGGGCGGCCGGCCAGCCGCCGAGATCGACGCCCAGGGGTCGGCGCTCACGAACTGGCGCGGCGGCCCGCGGAAGGCCCCGAGCGGCGAGTCGTGGAACGACTTCTCGGCGCGGGTGGCCGGCGCCGTCGACGAGCTGATCGAGGCCGGCGGCCCGTGGCTCGTGGTCTGCCACGGCGGCTGCATCCGCGCCGCGGCGGCGCACGTGACCGGCGCCGACGCGCTGGCGCTCGGCTCGCCGCCGAACGCCAGCGCCACGGTCTTCGAGCTGGGCCCGCGGCCGCGCCTGCTCGTCTACGGCTCGCTGCCCGACGGCGGGCTGCCGACCGGGCTGTACTGAGTGCGTACGCGCCCGATTGCGGCGCCCGCGAAGATATGCGCAAGTTCCGTTGAGCGGGGTCGTTGGAGCGGTCGTGATCCCCAACGGAGCGATCGGAGCGCGGTTCTCCCCGGACGGCGAGACGCTCTACCTCACCGACGCGACCGGCCTCGGGATCTACGACCTCGCGAACCCCGCTTCGCCGCAGATGCGCTCGCACGTGCCGCTGCCGCGGATCGACGCCGACGGTGCCATGCACCTGGTCGACGTGAGCGACCCTGGGGCGCCGCGCATCGTCGAGACGCGGCCGGCGCCGGGTGACCTGACCGTCTACGACGTGCGTGACCTGTCGCGGCTGCCGCTCGCGCGCCGCCGCAGCGACGAGGAGCTCGCCTGGGTCGCCGGCGAGGAGTGCACCTTCGCCTTCGACATCACCGATCCCGTCCGGCCGCGCTTCGTTCTCGGCGGCCCGGGCAAGCCGCAGCCGGGCCATTGGCTGCTGCTGGGAGCGCTCACGGCGACCGCTCGCGGGCGCGCCTGGCCGGACCGTGGCACGTCGATCGGCTTCTACGCCAGCACCGCACGCTTCTGGGGCGCCTACCTCGCCCCTTC
The DNA here is from genome assembly GCA_963844405.1 of uncultured Solirubrobacteraceae bacterium. Classification (GTDB taxonomy): domain Bacteria; phylum Actinomycetota; class Thermoleophilia; order Solirubrobacterales; family Solirubrobacteraceae; genus DASSUW01. The sequence continues at coordinate 59,748 of CAWJNZ010000006.1, forward strand.
AGACTGCCCGCCGCTGGGGTCGCGTGGCAGAGACGCTGAGCGAGTACCGCTCAGTCCGATAGGAGAGCTGGGTCGGTCCGCTTCATGGGGCCGCGGGCCGACCCCCTCTCCGCCCGCGCTCGCATAGGGCGACCAGCTCGCGCACGACATCGGTGCTCGTGGTCGGCGCCAGCTCGACGAGCTCGCCCACCGGACGCACGCGCCAGATGCCGCCGCCGCCTTCGAGCACCTCGAGGTTGCGGCGCCACGCACCGGCCTCGAAGCGCACGGTCCAGTGCCGGACGCCGGCTTCCAGACGCCGCTGCAGGCCGGTCGCCACCTCGGGCTCGAGGCCGTGGCCGTGCGCCTCGCCGCGACCGATGACGACGGCCATCGCGCCCGGGTCCAGCCGGATCGCCGGCTCGCGCGGCCGCGGCCGGGCCCCCATGTCGAGCCACGCGATCAGCGCCGGCGGCACGTGCTCGGCCGCGATCTCCAGCAGCGCCCGCTCGCCGCCGGGCCGGTCGGTCACCAGCACGCACGGGTCGCCGCCGAGCACCTCGGCCCGCCGCATCTCGCCCTCGGTCCAGATCCGGAAGGTCGCCTCGCGCGACTCGAGGACCGCCTGCACCGCACTCGCCGGGCCGACGAGCTCGCCGCTCTCCGGGTCCGGCCTCATCGGAGCCTGAAGGTCGCCGCCACGGCGGCCAGACGCGGTCCCCACAGCGGCTGGTCGGCGAGCGCGGTGGTCGCGGCCAGCGTCCAGCGCCGGCCGCCGGCGAGCAGCCGCCACTGCTCGCTCGCCGTCGGCACCGCGGCGATGTGCAGGGAGAACGTCCGCACGGCGTCGAGGCCGCCGATCCGCACCGGCTCGCGATCGAGCAGCAGGTCGTCGCGCAGCAGCCGCGCCAGGTCCTCCTCGACCACCGCCTCCAGCGTCACGCCCGCCGGCTCGTCGAGCCACGCCACGGCGAGCACGCCCTTCTCGGCGCCGAACACCACGCCCTCCTCGAACACCGCCCGCGGCTCCGGCTCGAGCCACCCGCCCGGGTCCAACGCGAACGGCAGCGTCACCGCCCGAACAGGCGCTTGAGCCCCTTGCGCGGGGGCTCCGGCTCGTCGCTGTCCTCCTCGAGGCCGTCCAGGAACGTCCGCAGGTCGGGCGCGACCCAGAACAGGTCGTCCTCGGACGGCGGATCGCTCTGGAACTCGTGGTCCCAGAACAGCACCGGCCCGTCGCGGCCGTCGCGGCCGTCGAGCACGATGAGGTTTCCGAAGTTGTCCGTCGCGATCGCCAGCACGTCGGCCGGCAGGCTGTCTCGCGCGGTGTCGGCGCGCGACACGAGGTCGCCGTTCGGCGATTCGGCGATGCCATAGAAGAGGCGCACGAAGTCTTCCTGCTCACGGTCGTGCTGCTGGAACGAGAAGACGTTGCGCACCGGCTTGCCGCCGTCCTGCTCGGCGAGGAACGCCTTGTAGCTCGGCGGAAGGCGCGTCCCGATCTCCGCCAGTCGGGCCTCGGCCAGCGCCAGCCGCTCGGCCGAGACAGGGGGGCGCTCATCACGGATATCGAGCTTCATGGTCCGCCCGCCGCCGCGGGTCCGGCCGCCGTCGCCGCGCCGGCACCACCAAGGCCGCCGAACGCCTGCTCGAGCGGCGTGAACGCGCCACCGGGCGTGACCAGCTCCATCTGGTCCGGCATCGCTGCGCGGCCTCCCGTGTGCTTCACGGCCTCGTGAAGGTGACTGGGGACGAGTTCCATCCGTCTTCCGTCCTCGGCATGGTGCCACGTGAAGCCGTCCGGAGGCTCGCTCCCAGGGATCCCGGCCGCTCGGTTCGCGAGCCTGTTGTCGTTGGTCATCTTTCCGTTGAGCCCCTCGTCGATGTACACGATCTCCTTGGCGTACGGCGTGAAGATCGGGTAGCCGGCGCGCGAAAAGCGCACGCCCTTCGGGAACTCGCGCGCGAGATCGGCCGTGTCCGGCGGCACGGTGACCCGCGAGCCGGAGTTCGAGCGCGCGTTCAGGTCGGGCTTCGAGAAGTCCAGCCGGCGGCCGGCGAACGCGGGACCCCACACCGGCGCGTTGGGGCCGAGCGGCTGGATCCTCGCCGGGCCGACGATCCGCGGCAGCCGCGTGCCGCGCGAGACCGCGGTCGCCGTGCCGCCGCCCGCCAGGAAGCCGATGCCCATCTGGCCGGTCCAGTCCTCCCAGCGGCCGGCCGCGAGCTCGTCGTAGCCGATGATCGCCTTGCCGGTCCCGAGCGGGATCGTCGTAGGCGGCGACGCCGACGTCCTTGAGCGCGCCCGGGATCTTCTCCGGATCGTCGTAGGCCTTCTTGGCGAGGCCGGCCGTGCCGGCGATCACCGTCCACTCGCCGCGGCCGATCTTGAACAGCGACTTCGCGAAGCCCGGCCAGTGCTCCGGCGGCTCCTGCTCGCTGATCGGGATCGAGCGTGGCTGCGGCCGCGGGACCCCGGCCGCGTCGCTGATGCGGCCCTGCGCCGGCATGCCGGGCAGGGCGAGGACGCCGGGGGGCACGCCGGCCAGCGCGAAGCGCAGGCCGATGGCGGCCGACTCGGCGTCGTCGGCCGCGTCCTGGCCGTCCTTGCGGGCGGCCTCGAGGTCGTCCTCCGCCTCCTTCAGCCGGTCGCGGGCGCGCGCCTCGCGCCGCTGCGCCTCCTGGAAGTCCCGCTCGGCCTCGCGGTAGGCGGCGTCGGCGGCGGCGATCGCGGCCTCGGCGGTGCCGCTGCCCAGCAGCGAGTCGACGGCGTCGGCGAAGAGCTGGAACTCGGCCGCCTCGCGGGCGATGACGGCGGCGTCCATCCGGTCCTGAGCGTCCTTCTGGGCCTGGACCGCCTCGCGGATCGCCTCCTTGGCGTCGTTGATCTCGTCGCGGGCCCGCTTGGCGCGGACGATCGCCCGCTGCGCCTTGCGCTGGGCCTCCTCGAGCTGGTCGGCGCCGATCTGGACGCTGATGCCGGCCATCAGCACGGAGCCCGACGCCGACTGCAGCGACACGGCCTCCTGGCCGGTCAACAGGGCGAACTGCGAGCTGCCCGGCCCGCACCAGCTGCTCATCAGCGACGGGCTGGCGCCCACCTGCCCGGACGCGTCCTGCAGCTGGGCGGCCACGCCGCGCAGCGAGCCGGCGGCGGCGGAGAGCGCGTCCGGGTCCCCGCGCGGGACGGTGATCTGCTCGACCGTCTCGCCCGGCCGCGTCATGTCCGCAGCTGGCCCTCGTCGGTCTCGCGGTAGGCCTCGGCGGCGGCCGCCAGGTTCTGCCCGGTGCGCCTCAGCACCTCGGCGCGGGCGGCGAGCTCGACCTCCCAGGCCGAGCCGAAGTCGGCGCCGGCGGCGGCGGCGCCCGGGTGGCCGGCGGCGTCGGCGATCGAGCTGCCGGCCGCGCGCAGGAGCCCCGCGGCTCCGCCGATCGTCGCGGCGGCCATGTCCTGATGCCCGCGTCCCGCCGCGAGCTCGTCCGTGTTCACCTCGAACCGTGGCATGCAGCCTCCCGACTGCTCAAGGTATCGCAGCGGGCGCCGGTTCGCGCTACGCGACCATGCCGGCGCCGACGGTGTCGTTCGTGGCCTCGTCGACCACGATGAACGCACCGGTGGCGCGGACCTGCTCGTACGGGTCGGGGACGAGCGGGGCGCCGAGGCGGAGCCGCACGCCGCCGATCTCGTTCAGCTCGAGCTGGTCGGCCGGCTCGTGCTGCAGCGTCGTCACGTCGAGCCGGTGCTCGATGGCGTCGAGCTTGGCCGGGACCGAGCGGGTGGTGTGCTTGATCAGGTAGCGCGCGCCCGGTCGCGCCGGCTCGTCCCCGAGCCAGCAGACGGTGGCGCTGAGCTCGCGGACGGGCTCGGGCGCCTCGGCGGGGCGGGCCAGGAGGTCGCCGCGGCCGACGTCGAGCTCGTCCTCGATCGCCACGGCCACCGAGCGGGGCGCCGCGGCCACCTCGCTGCCGTCCTCGAACGCGGCGACGCGCGTGCGCTGGCCGGAGGGCAGGACGACCAGCTCGTCGCCCACCCGCAGCGTCCCGGAGCCGAGGCGGCCGGCGTACCAGCGCACGCCGTCGGCGCGGATGACGTACTGGACGGGCAGGCGCGCCGGGCCGTCGGCCACGCCGTTGGCGGTCGGCACGGACTCGAGGTGCTCGAGCAGCGACTCGCCGGCGTACCACGGCATGGCGCTCGAGCGCTCGACCACGTTGTCGCCGTGCAGCGCGCTGACCGGGATGAACCCGACGCCGTGCAGCCCGAGCCGGGATGACCAGTCGAGCACCTCGCGGGCCACGGCGTCGAAGCGGTCCTCGGCGTAGCCGACGAGGTCCATCTTGTTGACCAGGACGGTGACGCTCGGCACGCCGAGCAGCGCCGCGATCGCCAGGTGGCGGCGCGACTGCTCGGTCATGCCGCGGCGGGCGTCGACCAGCACGAGCGCGAGGTCGGCGGTCGAGGCGCCGGTGGCCATGTTGCGCGTGTACTGGGCGTGGCCGGGGCAGTCGTGGAGGACGAAGCGGCGGCGCGGGGTGGCGAAGTGGCGGTAGGCGACGTCGATCGTGATGCCCTGCTCGCGCTCGGCGCGCAGGCCGTCGGTCAGCCGCGCGAGGTCGGCGGCGGTGCCGAGCTCGTCGGCCATGAGGGACTTGGAGTCGTGCAGGAGGCGGCCGATCAGCGTCGACTTGCCGTCGTCGACCGATCCCGCCGTGGCAACCCTGAGCACTAGAAGTACCCCACCCGTTTGCGATCTTCCATGGCGGCCTCGCTCACGCGGTCGTCGGCGCGGGTCTCGCCGCGCTCGGTGATCCGCGTGGCGGCGATCTCCGCGATCACGTCGTCGAGCTCGCGCGCCTCCGAGCGGACGGCGCCCGTGCACGTCATGTCGCCCACGGTGCGGTAGCGCACCGAGGCGGTGAACGGCGCGTCGCCGTTGAGCGGCAGGAACGGCGAGACGGCGTAGACCATGCCGTCGCGCTCGAACACCTCGCGCTCGTGGGCGAAGTAGATCCCCGGCAGCTCGAGGTTCTCGGCGCGGATGTACTCCCACACGTCGAGCTCGGTCCAGTTGCTCAGCGGGAAGACGCGGACGTGCTCCCCGCGCCGCACGCGGCCGTTGTAGAGGTCCCACAGCTCCGGCCGCTGGCGGCGCGGGTCCCACTGCCCGAAGTCGTCGCGGAAGCTGAACACGCGCTCCTTCGCGCGGGCGCGCTCCTCGTCGCGGCGCGCCCCGCCGAACGCCGCGTCGAAGCCGTGCTCCTCGATCGCGTCGAGCAGCGTGGTGGTCTGCAGCTGGTTGCGCGACGGGGCGTCCGTGACGCGGCCGCGGTCGATCGACTCCTGGACGCTCGCCACGAGCACGTCGGGCACGTGGCGGTCGCGGAACTCGATGACCTCCGGGAAGTTGTGCCCGGTGTCGACGTGCATGACCGGGAACGGCAGCTCCCCCGGCCGGAACGCCTTGCGCGCGAGGTGCAGCAGGACGATCGAGTCCTTGCCGCCGGAGAACAGCAGGACGGGCTTCTCGAGCTCCGCCGCCACCTCGCGGATGACGTGGATCGCCTCGGCTTCGAGCTGGTCGCGGTGGTGCATCAGACCGCGCACTCACCCTCGCCACGCATGACCTGGAACGGCTCCTTCTTGGTCCAGTCGATGAACTCGTTCATCGTGGCCAGGCCGAACTCGACCGGCATGGCGAGGTCGCGCACGGCGTCCTCGAACTCCTTGGTGCCGACGCGGGCGACGAAGGCGTTGAAGCCCTCGCCCTCCTCGCGCTCGGCCTCGTACTTGCGGATCCAGCGCTCGACCGCGTCGGGGACGCGCTTGGCCGGCAGGCGCACCTTCAGGCGCGTGCCGTAGATGATCTCGCCGCCTTCGTAGTTGCCGCCGATGTGGGCGACGTAGGCGGGGATCGTGTGCTGGCCGACCTTGATCGAGGCGCCGTAGAACCCGATGTTCCCGATGTGGTGCTGGCTGCAGCCATTGGGGCAGCCCGACATCTTGATGTGGATGCCGCGGGTCAGCGGGTCGGTGATGTCCATCGCCTCGATCCGCTCCTGCAGGGCGCGGTTGAGCCCCATCGAGCTAGTGATGCCCAGCTTGCAGCTGTCGGTGCCGGGGCAGGAGACGACGTCGTTGACCTGGTCGGCGCCGGCGGTGCCGAGGCCGAGGTCGGTGAGGCGGCGCCACACGTCGTAGACCGCCTCGTCGCGCACCCAGCGCAGCACGAGGTTCTGGTGGACGGTGGTGCGGGCGTAGCCGCCGGAGAACTCGCGCATGATCGCGGCGAGGCCGCGGAACTGCTCGGGCTCCAGGTCGCCGCGCTCGACCCGGATCTGGACGGCGCTGAAGCCCTTCTGGCGCTGCGGCTCGACGTTGGCCTCGCGGAAGCGCAGGAACTCTGAGGCATCGCCGTTCGGGGAGCCGTACGAATGCGGCTTCTCCGGCGCGTTGGCCTCCTCGTCGTGCAGGAAGAGCCGCGGCTGGGGATCGAAGTCGCGCTCGTCGACCCAGTCGCCCTCGAGCTCCTCCTCGACCAGCCTGCGCATCTCCTCGATGCCGACCTTGTCGACCATCACCTTCAGGCGCGCGCGGGCGCGGTTGGGGCGCAGCCAGTCCTGGCGGTCGTAGATGCGCAGGACGGCCTCGGTGTACTTGAGGTACTCGCCGTCGTCGGCTGTGACGAAATCTGTGAGTGTGGGGGCGACCCGCGGCATGATCGACGTGCCGCCGCCGATCCGCATCTCGAAGCCCCTGACGCCGTCGCGCTCGCGGGCGATGAAGGCGACGTCGTGGATGCCGGTCAGCGCGCGATCGGTGTCGGAGCCGGTGAAGGCCGTCTTCACCTTGCGCGGCATGAGCTGGGTCGTGGGGTGGCGGACGAAGTACCGGACGTACGCGCCCACGTAGGGCGTGGGGTCGAACAGCTCGTCGTGGCAGACGCCGGCCCACGGGTCGGCCGTCACGTTGCGGACCGTGTTGCCGCAGCCCTCGCGGCTCGAGAGCCCGGCGTCGGAGACCTCGCGGATCAGCGCGGCGGCGTGCCTGAGCGGGACGTGGTGGATCTGGACGTTCTGCCGCGTCGTGATGTGGCCCTTGTTGAGCGGCGCGTACTTCTCCACGACGCTGGCGAACGTCTCCATCTGCTCCGGCGTGATGCCGCCGAACGGCAGCTTCACGCGGATCATCTGGACGTCGGGCTGGCGCTGGCCGTAGACGCCCTGCTTGAGCCGGAAGCCGATGAACTCGTTCTCGGGCGTGCCGCCCGCGAGGTACTTCTCGGCCTCGTTGTCGAAGTCGTCGAACTCGCGCTGGAGGATCGGGATGATGTGGCCGGGGACGTCCTCCCGGACCTCAGGGTTCTCGAGCGACCCTGGGCGGCCGCCTGTAGCGGTCGTAGGCTCCATTCCAGGAATGTACCGAAATCAGATCCGATTCCAAGTATTTGGATCTGTTAGGGCGCGCGGTCGATCGCCTCGCGCCGTGCCGCTTGCACCCAGGGGCTGAGTTTCGTCGTCTCTGTGGGCGCGGGCGGGGGTGCGGTGTCGCGCAGGAACTGCTCCACGGCCGCGATCACGGCCGCGGCCTCCTCGGGGGTGGCGCTCGAACCCTTGAGCTCGAGGCGGGGTCGGCGGTTGACCACGGCTCGGGACGATACCGGCCTGGTTTCGGCGCCGGCGAACGTCAACTTCGGCATTGAGAGAGGCACGGAGGGTGGCGGTTTCGCATCGTGGAAGCCGAGGCGCCGACGGTCTTACTCCGGAAACTGGCGGGTCGGCTAAGCGTCGCTATACGACGATAAACAACCCCACGGGTCGCGGGCGCCCCACTCGCGAGCGCCTGAGACGCCTCGCATTCCGCTTCGCGGAAATCAGCCCCGCCCAGCCAGCCAACCCCGCCTCCCTACAAGCAAGAAGTTCGTCCCGCCACGGCCCCCAACCATAGGATCCAAGAAACCCATGCGCCGCAAGAGCCCGGAGACCTACGACGAGAAGCTCGCGCAACTCACCGATCTGCGCGACGCGATGGTCCACCACGCGTCGGAGAAGGCGGTCGAGAAGCAGCACGCCAAGGGCAAGTACACGGCGCGCGAGCGGATCGAGAAGCTGCTCGACCCGGGCTCGTTCCAGGAGCTCGACACGTACGTCCGCCACCGGACGACCGACTTCGCGATGGACAAGAACCGGCCCTGGGGTGACGCGGTGGTGACCGGGCACGGCACGGTCGAGGGCCGGCGCGTGTGCGTGTTCTCGCAGGACTTCACGGTCTTCGGCGGCTCGCTGGGCGAGGTCATGGCCGAGAAGATGTGCAAGATCATGGACCTGGCGGCCAAGATCGGCTGCCCGGTGATCGGGATCAACGACTCGGGGGGCGCCCGGATCCAGGAGGGCGTCGTGTCGCTGGGCGCCTACGGCGACGTCTTCCTGCGCAACGTGCGCTGCTCGGGCGTCATCCCGCAGATCTCGCTGGTGATGGGTCCGTGCGCGGGCGGCGCCGTCTACTCGCCCGCCATCACGGACTTCATCTTCATGGTCAAGGAGACCTCGCACATGTTCATCACCGGCCCCGACGTGATCAAGACGGTCACGGGCGAGGAGGTCGAGTTCGAGGAGCTGGGCGGGGCGATGTCGCACAACACGAAGTCGGGCGTGGCGCACTTCGCGGCCGACGACGAGGACGCCTGCCTGGAGGACGCCCGCTACCTGCTGTCGTTCCTGCCGCAGAACAACCTCGAGATCCCGCCGCGGGTCGCGCCGTCGGACGACCCCTTCCGGATGGACGAGGAGCTCGACCGCGTCGTGCCGGACAGCCCGAACAAGCCGTACGACATGCGCGACGTCATCCGCTACGTGGTCGACGACGGCGAGTTCTTCGAGGTCCACGAGCACTACGCGATGAACATCGTCTGCGGCTTCTCGCGGCTGAACGGCTGGACCGTGGGCGTGGTCGGCAACCAGCCCGCCGCGCTGGCCGGCGTGCTCGACATCGACGCCTCGGCCAAGGCCGCGCGCTTCGTCCGCACGTGCGACGCCTTCAACATCCCGCTGCTGACCTTCGTCGACGTCCCCGGCTTCCTGCCGGGCACCTCGCAGGAGTGGGGCGGCATCATCCGCCACGGCGCCAAGCTGCTCTACGCCTACGCCGAGGCGACCGTGCCGAAGGTGACGGTCATCACGCGCAAGGCCTACGGCGGGGCCTACGACGTCATGGCCTCCAAGCATCTGGCGGCGGACTTCAACTTCGCGTGGCCGACCGCCGAGATCGCGGTCATGGGCCCGGAGGGCGCGGTCAACATCATCCACCGTCGCGACATCGCGACATCGCCGACGCCGGACGACCGGCGCCAGAAGCTGATCGACGACTACAAGGCCCGCTTCGCCAACCCGTACAGCGCCGCCGAGCGCGGGTACGTCGACGATGTCCTGATCCCGCACGAGACGCGCCCGAAGGTCATCACCGCCTTGGAGACCTTGGAGACCAAGCGCGAGCCGGGGCCGAAGCGCAAGCACGGCAACATCCCGCTGTAAGGTGCGGCTGTGGCCCTCCACGCGACGACGATCCGGTTCGCGGACCGGGCATATACGACGATCGCTCGCGCAGCCGACTCGCAGGGGATCAGCGTCTCGCAATACGTCCGCGAGGCGGCTCTGATCCGCGTCGTGCTCGACGAGCTGGACTCCGCCGAGGACGCCCTGCACACCGGCCACGACCTGCTCGCCATCGCCCGCGAGGTCCGCCGCCTTGCCGAAGTCGACCCGCCCGGGCCGCCGCGGGGAAACGCAGGCCGCCGGCGTTCCGCGCCAAGGCGCGACACCACGGATCAGGACACCTAGAGGCGCGAGAGTCGCTGCTACGAGCGCTGAGCCTGGTCGTCGAGGAAGCGCTCGACGAGGCCGCGGATGACGACGGCCATCGAGAAGCCGTGATCCGTACACCAGGACCTCAATCGCTCGAGCTGGTCGGCCGGCAGGCGAACCGGTAGCACGGACGTCGGAGCCGATGACTTCAAGCTGGGGCTGACCCAGCCCTCGAGCGAAAAAGCGGGCGGCATGGCTGCTTGGGCCGGCGTCGCGGCCGCGGGAGCGATGGCCGACCCGATCAGCGCGGAAAGCACCCGGCGGCGTTCTTCAGGAGTCAAGCTGTCGAGTGCCTTCAGCAGGAGATCCACGACGTCGCGGTGAGGCTCGGGAGGCGATGACACAGCGATATCTCAACAGATATCGCTTGCGATATCAAGTCGCTCGGTCGGCGTAGATCACGCGCTCGAACGGCCAGCGTTCCGCCAGCCAACGCGACACAGCGGCGTGCAGCGGGGCGTCCAGCTCGGCGACATCCGCGCGCACCCAGGAGCGGACGTGCGCGCCGTGATCGCCGTCCTTCGCCGGGTAGATGTACACGCAGCCGATGACCTCCTCGGTTCCTGGCCGGAGCACGGTGAAGGTGAATCCCGTCCGCTCGACGAAGTCGCGCGCGTGCCCCTCCAGATCGCTCCGGTTCGCGTCGAGCGACATACCCTCGACCGGGGGCCAGTCCATCGACTCGAAGCCCGGCGTCGCGCGGATGTGGGCGATGCTCGACGTCCACGCCGCGTGGTCCGACTCGTTGTGCTCAGCGCCGAGCGGCACGAGAACGAACTCGGGAAGCACCCTCTCCCTCGGCGGGTCGAAGTCGTCGGGTACGAAACGGGCGACGCTCACGGTCGCGCGAGGCTACCGGAGGTCCGCAGAGCGCACCGCGAACCCGGCGATCGCCGCCGCCCAGCGCTCCCCGGCCAGCGCCAGCACGTCGTTGTGGCCGACGCCGGGCAGCACCACGAGCTCCTTCTCGCAGCGGGCGGCCTCGTACAGCGCCTCGCCGTACATCAGCGGCACGAGCTCGTCGCGGTCGCCGTGCAGGCAGAGCAGCCGGCACCGGACCTCCGACACGAGCCGCAGGCTCGGGTAGGCGTCCGGGACCAGCCGGCGCGGCACGATCGGGTAGTGCAGGCGGGCCATGTCGCGGATGCTCGTGAACGTCGACTGCAGGACGAGCCCGGCGGGCGGCGAGCGGAGAGCCAGATCCAGCGCGACGGCCCCGCCGAGCGACTCGCCGACGTAGATCACGCGCGCGGGGTCGACGCCCGGCTGCGCGAGCAGCGTCGCGAGCGCGGCCACGGCGTCGCGGTACGTGCCCTCCTCGTTCGGCCGCCCGCTGCTGCGGCCGTACCCGCGGTAGTCGAAGATCAGCACGTCGAGCCCGGCCGCCGCCAGCAGGTCCAGGTGCGGAGCGCGGTCGCCGATGTTGCCGCCGTTGCCGTGCAGGAACAGCACGTGGGCGACCGCCGGCCCGCTCCCGCGCACCCACCAGCCGTGCAGCCGCTCGCCGTCCGCGGTCGCGATCGCCACGTCCGAGTACGGCACGCGCGGCGTCGCCGCGATCGTGCGGCTCGGGAAGTAGAGCAGCGCATTGAGCAGCGGCGTCAGCACTCAGCGCTCGTCGATGCTGCGCAGCACGGGCTTGACGTCGACGACCGGCGTGCCGTCGAGCGCCTCGAGCCCGCTGACCCGCAGCCGCAGCCCGTCGACCTCCAGGACCGTCACCCGGTGCAGGCCGATCGGATTCGGCCGGTCCGGCGAGCGCGTGCCGAAGACGCCCTGCTCCGGCCGGGCGAGGTCGCCGCGCGGACGCACCCGCAGCACGTCGCGCTCGGCCCGGTCGAGCCAGGTCAGCAGGATCAGCTCGTCCCCGGCCGCGATGCCCTCGAGCCCGACCGCCACCTGCGCCTCGAAGCGCACCCACGCCTCCGGCGCACCCTCGTCGCCCTGCTTGGGCGCTGCGGCCCGATCGGTCAGCGGGGACTCGACGGCCCCGATCGGCGTGAGCTCGATCACGGGCGGTAGCCCGGGCAGCGCGGGAACCCGCGCGGGTCGACGAAGCCCATCCTGCGGCGCTGCACGGTCAGGAGCATCGGGTTGGGGTCGACCCCGGCGCGCAGCAGGCGCGTGCCCGAGAACGCGAACCGCGCGACGAAGAACCCGGCGGGCGGGCGCCGCATGGCGACGCGCAGGTTGCGGGCGCCGAACTCGCCCCGGCCCACCACGGCCGCGCCGGCGACCGACCCGTCGGCCTGGACCGTGGCGCCGAGCGCGCAGCGGACATCGGCGGAGCCGCCCGGCGGCTGGTTCGCCGTGACGCCGACGAACGGATCGCCCGCGAGCGGCTTCACGCGGAAGGTCTGCGGTGTGCCGGTCACCGACGGGATCACCGGCGCCGCGACGCTGAACGTGCCCGCTGCTCGACGACCCGGAGAGGCAGTTCATGTCCGGCCCCACCGACACCGTCACCGTGTACGTCCCGACGCCCTCGAACTGCAGCTCCGGCCCGGCGGCCACGATGTCGCCGGCCGTCCCGTTCCGCCCGACGCAGAACGGCGTGGCGTTCGAGGGCTGGGTCGGCCGGCCGTCGGGCACGCCGTTGACGGTGAGCGCCACGCGCTGGAAGCCCGACGCCTCGAGCCGGTAACCGACCTCATAGCCGCCGAGACGACTCTCACGTGCGAAGGCTATCCGCGCTAGGGTCGTGTGACGATGAGGTTGGCGGTCCTCGTCCTCGCGGGGCTCGCGCTGCTGGCGGCGCCGGCTCAGGCGAACCACACGGCGGCGCCGGGCACGGTGGCGCTCGTCGGCTCGTTGCAGTCGGAGCTCGGCTGCCCGGGCGACTGGCAGCCCGAGTGCGCGGCGACGCGGCTGGAGCACGTCTCCGGCACCGTCTACCGCCGCACCTTCGAGGTGCCGGCCGGCAGCTTCGAGTACAAGGTCGCGCTCAACAACTCGTGGGACGAGAACTACGGCGCAGGCGGCGCGCCCGGCGGCGCCAACATCCCGCTCACCGCGCCGGGCGGGCCGATCACCTTCACCTACGACCACGCCACGCACGTGATCAGCGACGATCTCCCGGTGGTCCTGGGCAGCGAGCGTGGCGCGCACTGGCTGCGGCGCGGGCTGCTCGCGTGGGACGCGCCGGACGCCGCGAGCTACCGGCTGCACACGGCGCCCACGGGCGGGCTGGAGGTCGTCGACGGGCGCATCCCGGGCGACTCGTACGCGCTCACGCCCTCCGACGCGCCGGTGCCGGCCGACTTCCCGCACCTCGCGGCGTTCGACACCTTCGAGCTGTCCGCCGCCGGGCAGCAGGCCGCCCGCGAGCTGCTCACCGGCCAGCTCGTCGTCGCCGCGTACGACGCCGCCGGCAGGCTGGTCGACGCGACCGGCGTCCAGATCCCCGGCGTGCTCGACGACCTCTACGCGAGCGCCGCCCAGGCCAAGCTCGGCCCGACCTGGCACGGCCGCACCCCGAAGCTCGCCGTCTGGGCGCCGACCGCGAAGGACGTCCAGCTCGTGCTCGGCGAGCGCCGGCTGGCGATGAACCGCGGGAGCGACGGCGTGTGGCGCATCGAGGGCGTGCCGTCGTGGCGCAACGCCAGGTACGCCTACGCGGTCACGGTCTACGTGCACGACGAGGTCGTCACCAACGTCGTCACCGACCCCTACTCGCTCGGCCTCACCCTCAACTCGCAGCGCTCGATCCTCGCCGACCTCGACGACCAGAAGCCGCCCGGCTGGGACAAGCTGCGCAAGCCCGGGCTCGCCCAGCCCGAGGACACGACGATCTACGAGCTCCACGTGCGCGACTTCTCGATCACCGACGAGTCGGTGCCGGCCGGCGACCGCGGCACCTTCCGCGCCTTCACGCATCGGAACAGCGACGGCATGCGCCACCTAGGGAGGCTCGCCGACGCCGGCATCAACACGCTGCACCTCCTGCCCACGAACGACATCGCGACGATCGAGGAGGACCGCTCCGAGCAGCGGGTGCCGGCTTGCAACCTCGCCGCCTTCCCGCCGGCCTCCGAGCAGCAGCAGGCCTGCATCGAGCCGATCCGCGACCTCGACGGCTTCAACTGGGGCTACGACCCGCTCCACTACACGACCCCCGAGGGCTCGTACTCCACACGGCCGGACGGCACCGCCCGCACGCTCGAGTTCCGCGAGATGGTCCAGGGCGTCAACCGCGCCGGCCTGCGCGTGGTGATGGACGTCGTCTACAACCACACGCCGGCCGCCGGGCAGAGCCCGCGCTCGATCCTCGACCGCATCGTCCCCGGCTACTACCACCGGCTGAACGCGTCGACCGGCGTGGTCGAGACCTCCACCTGCTGCTCGAACACCGCGACCGAGCACCGGATGATGGAGAAGCTCATGGTCGACTCGATCGTGACGTGGGCGCGCGAGTACAAGGTCGACGGCTTCCGCTTCGACCTCATGGGCCACCACTCGAAGGCCAACATGCTCAAGGTGCGGCGGGCGCTCGACGAGCTCGACCGCGACATCTACGTCTACGGCGAGGGCTGGAACTTCGGCGAGGTGGCGAACGACGCGCGCTTCGTCCAGGCCACCCAGCGCAACATGGCGGGGACGGGCATCGGGACGTTCTCCGACCGCCTGCGCGACGCCGTGCGCGGCGGCGGGCCGTTCGACGCCGACCCCCGGCAGATCCAGGGCTTCGCCAGCGGCCTCTTCACCGACCGCAACGAGGTGACGACGGAGACGCTGGAGCAGCAGCGCGCCCGCCTCCTGCACTACCACGACCTGATCAAGGTCGGCCTGGCCGGCAACCTGCGCGACTACCGCTTCGTCGACCGCACCGGCGCGACCGTCACCGGCGCGGACGTCGACTACAACGGCCAGCCGGCCGGCTACGCCGCCGAGCCGGACGAGACGATCACCTACGTCGACGCGCATGACAACGAGACGCTGTTCGACATCCTCCAGTACAAGCTCCCGCAGCGCACGAGCATGGCCGACCGCGTGCGCATGAACACCGTCGCGCTCTCGACCGTCGCGCTCGGCCAGTCGCCCGCCTTCTGGCACGCCGGCACCGACCTGCTGCGCTCCAAGTCGCTCGACCGCAACAGCTACAACTCGGGCGACTGGTTCAACCGGATCGACTGGGACGCCGCCGAGTCGACGTGGGGCTCGGGCCTGCCGCCGCGCGGCGACAACGAGTCCAAGTGGCCGTACATGCGGCCGCTGCTCGGCGACCCGGCGCTCGAGCCGCGCCCGGCCGACATCCGCGCCGCCCGCGACCGCGCGGCCGAGCTCCTGCGCATCCGCTTCTCCTCGCCGCTGTTCCGGCTCGGCAGCGCGCGCGAGATCCAGCGGCGCGTGAGCTTCCCGACCGGCGGGCCGGAGCAGACGCCCGGCGTCATCGTCATGGCGATCGAGGGCCGCAAGTCGATCGTCGTCGTCTTCAACGCTACGCCGACCAAGACCACGCAGACGGTGCCGACGGAGGGCCGCTACGCGCTGCACCCGGTGCAGGCCCACGGCGCCGACCCCGTGGTCAAGCAGGCGACGGCCTCGGGCGGCGCCTTCACGGTGCCGGCGCGCACGACGGCGGTCTTCGTCAGTCGTAGACGCTGACGAGCCGGCCGCCGGGCGCCAGCCAGCGCTCGGCGAGCTCGGGCTCGCGGTGGACGAGCGCGACGCGGACCGCGAGGACCTTGTCGAACCGGCGGTCTCCGAGGTCGAGCTCCTCCAGGTGCGCGACGAGGAACTCCGCGGTGCCGGCCGCGACGTAGGCGGCGTTCCGGCGTTCCGCGGCCTCGACCATCTTCGGCGAGCGGTCGATCGCCGTCAGCCGAGCGCCGCGCTCGAGCACGTAGGTGGCCGCCACCCCGTGGCCGCAGCCGATCTCCAGCACGCGGTCTGCCGGGCGGACGTCGAGCCGCTCGACGACGCGGCGCAGGCGCTCGCTCACGCGCGCTTGATCGTCCGCACGCCGCCGTCCGGCGTCCAGACCGTGATGACGAGGTGCTTGCGCTCGGCGTCGAGGCCGACGGTGGAGACCTCGCGCAGGTCGAGCCGGAACAGGTGCGACGGGCCCGACGCCGCCTCGCCGTTGCGCTCCTTGACCCGTTCGGGTTCGGTGATCTCCTCGACGACGCCGGCGAGCTTGGCGTCGCCGGCCCACGCGTCCGGCTCGTCGGAGCCGCTGTGGAGGGCGAAGCGCGGGTCGCGCTGGAGGTCGCGGGCCTTGAGCGCCTGCCACATCGAGCCGATCCAGAGCTCGCCGTCGGCGAGCTGGGTCTCGGTGCCGGAGATGCGCGGCGAGCCGTCGGCCCGCAGGGTGGCGATGGTCTTGTGCTTGTGCGCGTCGAGGCGCTCGCGCACCGCCGCCGCCAGCTCGGGCGCGGCGGCTTCGAACTCTGACCAGCTGGGCATGCCGAGAGCTTCGCCCGCCGCCGCCGCGCCGTCCAGCCGGACGTCGAAATCGATCAAGCGCGCGCTTGACATGGACCCGGCCCCGGTGAGAGTGTCGAGCACGAACGTAGGACGCGGTTCCCCTGCAGCCCGGGGAACTCGGAAATCAGAGCCTGCGCCCGCATGGGCGCGGTCAGCCATGGGTCCGTGGAGCGGCCTCTCATCGAGGAGGTGAGATGGTGGGCGGGCAGTCGACGAGACGGTCGCAGCGCCTGTATCGCAGCCGGTCGCCGCCTGTCGTCGCTCGGGTGCGGGCAGGCAGCCGCTCCGACCGGCTCGGTCGCTAGACGGAGCGGCGCCCCGAGGCCCGCCTCGCCGCAACCCCTCCGGAACCGACGCCTCGCGCAGAGGCGCCGATCACTGCACAGATAAGGAGCAGCAAATGCGTAGACCCCTACGGCTGACTGTACTTGCCGCGGCCGTCGCCTCGCTGGCGCTCGCGGCGCCGGCACAGGCGGGCGCGCCGAAGTTCCACTCGGCGACGTCGAGCGTCAACAACGACGGCGCGCTGGTGGTCGCCTTCGACGAGCGCGGCCTCGGCAACGAGAACGTCGACTACACGCTGACGGCCGACGCGACGGCCCTGTACGCCTGCATCAACGGCGGCGGCAAGCACCCGCAGGCCGCCAACAAGGAGGCGTTCGAGGGCCAGGTCAGCGGCGGCGGCTCGTTCGAGCCCAAGAACGGCCGCGTCGTGGCGACCCTGGCGACCGGGCCGCTTCTGGCGCCGCAGTTCACGTGCCCGTCCGGGCAGCGGCGCGTGCTGGCGGCCGTCAGCTACACCAACATCGTGCTGACCGACACGTCGAACAACGTGTCGACCTCGGTCGCCGACGCATCGAGGACGTTCTTTGACGTCTGAGCCGTCCTCGTGACCGGTCATGGCGGCTCCCGGTTCGCGCCGGGCGCCGCCGACCGCCGCCGCGTGGCGAATAGGCTGCCGCCATGGCCGGCGCCAGCGAGCACCGTGCTCCCGGGCCCGCGCGGCGCGGCATCGTGCGAGCCGACCCGCACGAGGCATCCGTCTCGCCGCTCGAGCTGTTCTTCGACCTTGTGTTCGTCTTCGCGCTCACGCAGGTCACGGCGCTGCTGGCCGACGACCCGACGTTCGCCCAGCTCGGGCGCGGAATGTTGGTGCTCGCGCTCCTCTGGTGGTCCTGGTCCGGCTATACCTGGCTGACGAGCACGGTGGACCCGGAGCTCGGCCTGCCGCGACTGGTGATGTTCGCGGCGATGGGCGCGATGCTGCTCGTCGCGCTCGCCACGCCGGGCGCGTTCTCGGACGACGGCGTGCTGTGGGGTGTCGGCTACCTCGCCGTCCGGCTCCTGCACGCCGCGCTGTTCGCGCTGGCGGCGCGCGGCGACCCGGCGCTCGCGCGCGCCGTGCTGTCGCTCGTGGCCTCGCTGATCCCTGGCGCGGGCCTCATCATCCTCGCCAGCGCGGCGTTCGACGGCGCGGTGCGCGATCTGCTGTGGGTGGCCGCGGTGCTGCTCGACTACGGGCTCGTGCTGGTGCGTGGCGTGGAGGGCTGGCACGTGCACGCGCGGCACTTCGCGGAGCGCTTCGGGCTGGTCGTGATCATCGCGTTCGGCGAGTCGATCGTGGCGGTCGGGGTCGGCGCCGAAGGGGCCGAGCTGGGCTCGGGCGAGGTGCTCGCGGCGTTGCTGGCCGTCGCGATCACGTGCACGCTGTGGTGGGCGTACTTCGACGTGGTCGCGATCGTCGCCGAGGAGCGGTTCACGGCGGCCACGGGCACGGACCAGCTGCGCATCGCGCGGGACGCGTACGCGCTGATGCACCTGCCGATGATCGCCGGGATCGTGCTGTTCGCCCTCGGCGTCAAGAAGATCCTCGAGCACGCGGGCGACCCGCTGTCCGATATGCCGGCAGTGGCGCTGTGCGGAGGGCTCGCGCTCTACCTGCTGGCGCACGTCGCGTTCCGCGTGCGCACAGTCCGGTCCGTCAACTGGGCGCGGATTGTCGCGGCGCTGGCATGCGCGGCGCTGGTGCCCGTCGCCACCAGCGCCTCCGGGGTCGCCACGCTGTCCCTCGTGGCCGCCGTGCTGGTGGCGCTCATCGCGCTCGAGACCGTCCGTCATGCCGAAGCGCGCGCCCTCATCCGGCAGGAGCGCGTCGGGCACTGACGCGTAATGCCGTGGCCGACCGCCTGCGAGAGCTGATCGACCTCGTCCTCGGCTCGCTCGACGAGCCGGGCGCCGACGGCCGCGCGCTCGCCCGCCGCGCGCACTTCTCGCGCGACCACCTCGACCGCCTGCTCGCGGCGGCAACGGGCGAGACCCCGGCCGCGCTCAAGCGGCGGCTGCTGCTCGAGCGTGCGGCCTGGCAGCTGCGCACTCGCGCCGCCACCCCATCGGAGGCCGCGGCCGCCGCCGGCTACGGCTCGCTCGCCGCCTTCTCGCGCGGCTTCAAGGCCGCCTACGGCGTGCCGCCGAGCGAATTCCGCGACGGCGAGCCCCAGCTCGACGCGCCGAACGGCATCCACTTCCACCCGCCCGCCGGCCTTCTCATCCCGGGCGCCCGCGAGCCCGTCGCCCGCCGCGATCTCGCCGACCGCATGGTCTCCCACCACCTCGCGCGCGTGCGCGAGCTGCTCGAGGCGGCCGCCACCTTGCCCGCCGACGCGCTCGCCCGGCCGCTGCGGCCGGGCTTCGTGGCCGTCTGGTTCGAGGGCGAGGAGGCGAGCGCGGCGGTCATGGCCGAGCGCCTGGTCTTCACGCTCGAGGTCTGGAACGCCGCGATCAGCGGCGAGCCGATGCCCGACAAGGCCGGCGACCTCCTCCGCCGCTTCGACCGCGCCGCCCGCGAGTTCTCGCGCATGGCGCGCACGATCCGCGACCGCGGCGCCTGGGACGACGCCTTCGTCGACGCCCTCTGCGAGCCGCCGCAGTCGTTCACGTACGGCGGCGTCGTCTCCCACGTCCTCGGCTACGGCGCCGTCCGCCGCGAGATGCTCGCCTCGGTCCTGCGCGAGCTCGGCGCCACCGTCCCGTCATCCGGCGACCCGATCGAGTGGGAGGCGGGCCGCTAGTGTCCCGATTCGGAAGTTCGATGGCAGTCTGCGGGCGCCTCGCCGCGCCTGGCGCCCGCCGGCGGCCTCGCAAGTACGCCCAGTACGAGCCAGGCCGCCGGCGACCGCCAGACACGACGATGCATCCCGCAGCCTGCGACCGAACTTACGAATCGCGACACTAGACCACGGCGGCGGCCTGCCCGAGCGTGCGCTCGATGCCGCGCTCGACCGTGTCGATCAGGTGCGGCCGCAGCTCGGCGGCGGAGATGATCCGGTCGACCGAGCCGACCTCGACGGCGCGCTCGACGCTGTGGATCGCGTCGAACTCCGCTGCCAGCTCGCCGAGCTTCTGGGACCGGACCTCCGCGTACAAGGCCTCGTCGGCCGACCCGTCGGCGATCCGCGCATCCTCGCGCGTGCGGTTGTCGACCTCGCGCGCGAACACGACCGCGGCGGCCGGTGCGCCGCCGATCACCGACGCGTGCGAGCCCTCCAGCGCGATCGTCTCGAGCGACGGGTTCAGCTTCCGCGAGAAGACCACGAAGGCGCCGCCGTGGAAGCGCGAGATCACGCAGAAGGCGATCGGGCCGTCGAAGTTGACGATCGCGCGCCCGATCTCGGCGCCGTACTCGAGCTGGAACCGGCGCATCGACTCCGGCGAGCCGTCGAAGCCCGCCAGGTTGGCGAGGATGACCAGCGGCCGCCGGCCCGACGCGGCGTTGATCGCGCGCGCCACCTTCTTCGAGGCCTGCGGGAACAGCGTGCCCGAGGTCCACTGGTCGGGGCCGTCGGCGGGCACCGAGCCGAAGCGCGGCAGCGGCCGCGACTCGATCCCGATCAGCGCCACCGGCCGGCCGCCGAGGTGCGCGTCCCACACGACCGCCACCTCGGCCTCGCGCATCGCCGCCCAGCGCTCGAGCGGCGGCCGGTCGGCGTCGGCCACAGCGCGCATGACCGAGCGGATGTCGAACCCCTTCTTGCGCCCCGGGTTGGTCTCCTCGGCGAAGATCTCGCCGACCGTCTTCAGGTCGGAGTCGGGCGCGTGGTGGGGCGCCGAGCGGACGTCGCGGTCGACCGGGTCGCTGCTCTCCGCGCGCCGCGGGAAGCGCTCGCCGGGCGCGACGTAGGTGTGCTCGTAGTAGCTGAGCAGTAC
The DNA here is from genome assembly GCA_963844405.1 of uncultured Solirubrobacteraceae bacterium. Taxonomy (GTDB): domain Bacteria; phylum Actinomycetota; class Thermoleophilia; order Solirubrobacterales; family Solirubrobacteraceae; genus DASSUW01. The sequence continues at coordinate 80,214 of CAWJNZ010000006.1, forward strand.
CTCGCAGGCGCCCGCCAGGTCCGCGGCCCAGTACTGCGCCTGCCCGTTCGGGCCCATGATCCGCTCGTAGCCGCCGATGCCGAAGTTGTCCTCGGCCGAGATCCCGCCCGAGTAGTCGAGCGCCTGCTTGCCGGTCAGCACCATCGCGCTCTCGGGCGTCATCACGAGGATGCCGCGCGTGTGCATGAGCATCGTCGCCTCGGCGTTGAAGTACGGCTGGGCGCCGACGTTGATGCCGCTGACCACGACGTTGATCTCGCCGCCGGCCTGGGTGAAGTGGACGATCCGGCGCAGCGCCGCCGCCACCCAGTCCATGTTCTCGGTGCCGGAGTCCATGGCGATCTTGGCGCCGGAGGAGACCGCGAACCACTCGACGGGGACGCCGAGCCGCTCGGCGAGGTCGAGCGCCGCGATGATCCGCCGGCACTCGGGCTCGGCCAGCGAGCCGAGCGAGCGCGTCGGGTCGCCGAGCACGATCACCCGCTGCATGCCCTCGGGGTGCTCGTGCGTGCGGTTGCGGATCGTGCCGACGACGATGCTCGCGCGGTTGGTGGCCGGCGGCCGGTCCACGGGGACGAGCTCGCCGTCCTCGTCGAGGTCGTGCTCGACGAACTCCAGCGGCGCGAGGATCTTGACGATCTCCGCGGGGTGGAGCGTGCCGCGGCGGCGGGCGGAGATGATCCGCTGGGCGCCCTCGTCGAGCGGCTGCAGCGGGTGGCTGGGCGGGTCGGTGACCTCGACCGTGACGCCGCGGCCGGCGGGGTTGAAGAGCCGCAGGACCCGCTCGCGCTCGACGCCGGCCTCGAGGATGCGGCCGCGGACCATGACCATCTCGATCCCGAGCTCCGCGGTGATCCGCGTGAAGCGCTCGATGATGGCTCCGGCGTCCTCGGGCCCGAAGTCCATCGTCGGCCAGACGTAGAGGAGCAGGCGGTTCCAGAGCAGGCGCTCGCGCGGGCGGAGGCCGGACTGGATCGAGCGCATCGACTCGAAGGCTCCTCGGACGGTGCGCTCGAGCTGCGGCAGCGCGGTGATCGCGCCGTTCGCGTCGCGGACCGGCGTGAGGTCGCGCACCTCGGCGAGCGCCACCAGCCGCTCGTCGCGGGGGTTGTCCCTCGCCACGGCGCGGAAGAGGTGGACCTCGGGCGCGGCCGGCAGCTGCTCGAGCTGGAAGTTCACGAGCCGCCAGAAGTCCATCCGGGCGGCCATCATCGGGTGCATCCCGCGCAGGTCGGGGCTCTCGGTCCAGTCGTCGCCTGAGCGGAAGAAGGTCGCGACGTCGGTGTCGCCTTCGGGGGTGATGACGAACGCCGCGCGCACGACGTTGGCCGGCAGGTCGGCGGCGCCGAGCAGCGCGCCGAGGTCGTGGTCGTCGTGCAGGTAGAGGTCGACGAGCACGCGCTCGTCCGGCGGCAGCTCGCGGGCCGCGGCGCCAAGAGCGCGGAGGGCGGTGGCGAGGTCGTCGCGGTCTCCGAGCGTGGCCGCCACGTGGTGGCGGACGCCCTCGTGCTGGTAGCTGGCGTAGACGAACGGCACGCTGTCGAGCAGCCGCTGCTCGACCGTCTCCAGCTCCCGGATGCGGTAGTAGCGGCGCGTCATCGCCTCGATGAGGGCGCCGGCGTGGCCGACGTGGCGGCCGATCAGCGGCGCCAGCGGCTGCGGGCAGGCGACGAGCGCGGCCATCCGCTCGTCGCGATCGGGACGCGACGGGTCCTCGGCCAGCGCCTCGAGGTGGCCCTCCATCTCGGCGAGCGTCTCCTGGCGCGCCGTCTCCACCAGCGGCTCGTCGCAGCAGCGCCAGCGCAGCTCGCGCACCAGCTCGGCCAGCGCCGGCTCGCGGGCGCCGAGCGCGCTTTCTAGGCGGCCGAGCAGCCCGCGCAGGGCGTCGTCCCCGGCCGCGCCGAGCTCCAGCCGGCGGGCCAGGATCGCGCGCACCGCCGCGCGGGCGGTGCCGCCGCGCTGGCGCGACAGGAACAGGCGATGGCAGGCCTCCTCGAGCGCCGCCGTCCGCTCGAGGCCGGCGATGCCGTAGTGGGCCAGCGCACGCTCGAGCGCGGCGACGAACCGCTCGGGGAGGCCCTCGGCGGCGGCGTCGAGCGAGCGCAGGAACGCGTGCAGGTACTCCTGCGGGCTGCGCAGCAGGTCCTCGTCCGTCGCGTGCGGCCGGTCGAGGGCCCTGACGTCGGCGTACAGCTCGAGCAGGCGGTGCTCGCCCTCGTCGTCGACCGGTCCGTCGAGCACGTGGACGCCGGTGACGTCGTAGCCGAGGATCAGCCACTTGAGCCGCTCGAGGTCGCCGACGTCGGCCACGGCCGGCTCGAACGTCAAGCGCTCGCCGACGGCGGCCTCGGGCGCGTCGTCGAGCGGCTCGATCTGGAGCAGCGGACGGCCGGCCGTCACGTGCACGTTGCTGCCGACCAGCACCTCGCGCACGCGCCCGTGGACCGGCGCGGTCAGCGAGGTCTCCATCTTCATGCTCTCGGTGATGGCGACGACGTCGCCGGCCTGCACTTCGTCGCCGGCCTGGACGGGGATCGCCACGACGACGCCGGGGGCGTGGCTGCGGACGAGGCCGCCCTCGTCGCGCGACACGCGGTGCGGCACGCCGTTGACCTCGACCAGCAGGTCGGTGTCCTGCACGGCGGTCAGCGTCCGGTACGAGCGGCCGCCGAAGGAGAGCCGGCGCTCGTGCTCGGTGAGCTGCTCGATGTCGGCCTCGATCGTCACGCCGTCGACCTCGACGCGGTAGCGCCGCGGGCCGGTCTCCCACACCTGGAAGCGGTAGCTCGTGCCGCGGTAGAGGAGGTCGAGCGTGTGGCCGACGTCGGCCTCGGCCTGCGGGCGGCCGCGGCGGGCGAGCGCGTAGAAGTGCGCGCGGTCGGCGGCCGTCTCCTCGTCGCACAGCGCGATCGCGGCCTGCACGAGCGCGGCGTCGGCGTGGCGCACGGGCTCGACGTCGCCCTGCGCCTGCAGGCGGTCGAGCCAGCCCGTGTCGACCTCGCCGCGGCGCAGCTCCGGCCGGCCGAGCAGCTCGAGCAGGAAGCCCTGGTTGGTGGTCCCCTCGTCGATCACCACCATCGTGTCGGCGACGGCGCGGCGCAGGCGGGCGATCGCCTGCTCGCGGGTGTCGCCGTGGGCGATGATCTTGGCCAGCATCGAGTCGAAGTCCGAGGGGACGGTGTCGCCCTCCGCGAAGCCGGTGTCGACGCGGATGCCCGGGCCCGTGGGGAGCCGGAGCAGGCTGATGCGGCCGGGCGCGGGCGAGAAGCCGCGCGCCGGGTCCTCGGCGTTGAGGCGGACCTCGATCGCGTGGCCCTTGGGGGGCGGCGGGTCGCCCTCGAGCCGGCCGCCGGCGGCCACGTGCAGCTGCAGCGCGACGAGGTCGGCGCCGGTGACGACCTCGGTCACCGGGTGCTCGACCTGCAGGCGCGCGTTGACCTCCATGAAGGAGAACTGCTCGCCGGTCGGCTCGTAGAGGAACTCGACGGTGGCGGCGCCGCGGTAGCCGACGCTGCGCGCGAGCCCGGCCGCCGAGTCCGCCAGCATGCGCTCCTGCTCGGCCGTCAGCACCGGGCTGGCCGACTCCTCGACGACCTTCTGGTGGCGGCGCTGGTAGGAGCAGTCGCGCACGCCGAGCGCCCACACGGCGCCCTGGCCGTCGGCCAGCAGCTGGACCTCGACGTGGCGGGCGTTCTCGACGAGCCGCTCCATCAGCACCGAGTCGTCGCCGAAGGCCTGGCCGGCCTCGGCACGGGCGCGCTCATAAGCGTTGGCCACATCCTCGGGCTGCTCCACGCGCCGCATGCCGCGGCCGCCGCCGCCCGCCGCCGCCTTGACCATCAGCGGGAAGCCGAGCTCTTCGGCGATCCGCTGGGCGTCCTCGACCGAGTCGACCGGCCCGCCGCTCCACGGCGCCACCGGCACGCCCGCCTGCTCGGCCAGCTTCTTCGCCTCGATCTTGTCGCCGAGCGCGCGCATGACCTGTGCGTCGGGGCCGGCGAAGGCGATGCCCAGCCGGTCGCACAGCTCGGCGAAGGCGGGGTGCTCGGCCACGAAGCCCCAGCCCACCCACGCGGCGTCCGCCCGCGTCTCGACGAGCGCCCGCTCGAGCGCCTCGTAGTCGAGGTAGGCGGAGGCCGGGCCGAGGCAGTGGCGCTCGTCGGCCTGGCGCACGAACAGCGCGTGCCGCTCGCCCTCGCTGTAGAGCGCGATGACGCGGATCGGCTCGTCGCGCGCGTCGTTGAGGTCGCGGACGGCGTGGATGGCGCGCATCGCCGCCTCGCCGCGGTTGACGATGGCCAGGCGCGTGAAGGAGGTCACGCGACCCTTGTGTGACCGACTTCACGCTCGCCTTCAAGCGTTCCGGCGTCCGAACCCGCCATCTGTGGGGGTGAACTACGCTCAGGCCATGTCGAAGCGGCCGGTCTTCGTGGGCGGCTGCCCGCGCTCGGGGACGACCCTGGTGCGCGTCATGCTCGACGCGCACCCCGAGTTGGCGATCCCGGGCGAGACGCGGATCCTGGTCGACGGCTACCGGGCCCGCGCACGCTGGGGGAACCTCGAGGACCCCGAGAACCGGCGCCGGCTGGCGCGCTGGGTGGTGGAGCGCAAGCTGTCGCACCACGAGCGGCTCACCCCGGACGCCGACGAGCTCGTCGAGCGCATGGTCGCGGCTCCGCCCACGATCGGGTCGGTGCTCGCGGCCGGCTTCGAGCTGTACGCCGAGCGCCACGGCAAGGCCCGCTGGGGCGACAAGCGGCCGAGCCTCGTGCTCAACCTCGACGCCGTGTTCGCGATGTTCCCCGACGCGCAGTACGTGAACATCGTGCGCGACCCGCGGGCGGTCGTCGCCTCGATCCGCCGCGTCGGCCGGCAGCAGCGCTGGGGCGGGCACGGGATCGCGGGCGGCGTCGAGAAGTGGGAGCGCTCGCTGCGGGCGGCCGACCGCTGGCGTCGCCGGCTGCGTTCCGACCAGTTCCACGAGCTGCGCTACGAGGACCTGGTGGCGGACCCCGCCGCGGTGCTCGAGCGGCTCGTCGCGTTCCTCGAGCTCGACCCAGGCGGGCTCGACGCCATGCTCCGCCACCACGAGACCACGGAGGTGCGCAGCGCCAGGCTGCACCGGCTCGTCTCACAGCCGGTGACCACCGAGGCGGTGCGCACCTGGGAGCAGGCGCTCCGCCCGCGGCAGGTGGCCTTCATCGAGAGCGTGCTCGGCGATCGCATGATCCGGTACGGCTACGAGCCGGCGGCGACCGGACGGCCCGTGCCCGAGAAGCTCGAGCAGCGGTACCGCAAGCGCCGGCGGGCGATGCGCGTGCTGGGAGCCAAGCGCCGGGCGCGCGGGCTGGTCGTGCGGCTCACGTACCGCCGCCCGGTCGCGGCCCAGTCCTCCGGCGGGGTGCTCGACCGCTCCGGGACGCAGGTCACGTAGCGCTTGGTGAAGCTCAGGCGCGCACGGCGCGCACGCAACCGTCGCCGGCGAACGTCAACTGCGGCTGGGTGGGGTGGGTGGTGCTTTTCTGCACCCGCGGCGGGATGACGTCGATGAGGGATGCAGTTGCGCACCTATACGGTGCGGTTCTCCACCATCAGCGCGCGAACTGGTCGGATGATGCAGTTCGGCACCGGTGCGCAACGTCAACGGCGCGGCGGGTGAGCGCGCCCTGTTGACGTTTGGCACCTATACGGTGCCGAACGTCAACGCCCGCGCTCGAAGCGGCGCTCGGTTGACGAAATGCACCGCCAAACCGGCCCACCGCCCTCAATGCCCGCAGTTGACCCGCGCTCTGGAGGCGCAGGAGAGCTGGGGCGGCGGCTCACGTACCTTCGGTGAACCGGTACGTGGTCTGGGCGTGCGGGTCCTTGGCGAAGGCGATGACCTTCGACGGCTCGATCCTGAACACCGGCACCGGGTCCTCGCTCTCGGCGTTCCGGAACGCGCCGCCGGCGACCTGGAACCGCCACACCTCGCCGTACTTGGCGACGTAGGCCTCGGCGAGCCGCCGCAGCGCGTCGTCGTCCGTGACCCGCACGGCCAGGCCTTCGACGACGACGTCGAGGCCCGCCGCCCAGGTGTTCGTGCCGGTGGTGAGCGCGACGCGGTTGCCGTGCTCCAGGTTGCGGGCCTTCTGCTCGCCGGCTCCCGTGCAGAAGTGGACGGCGCCCGCGTCGAGCACGCCGATCAGCGGCGTGACGTGCGGCCGGCCGTCCTTGCGCACGGTGGTCAGCCAGTAGAGCTCGGCCTGCTCGAGCGCCCGCAGGGTGTCGTCCCACGGCGTCGCGCCGGCGTCGGGGTCGCTGAAGCGAGGGTCGAGTCGGCCGGGCATGGGTGAATGGTGCCAGCGACTGGCGGTACGCTGGACGCCATGAGACGGCGAGTCGCACCGGTCGACCGCGTCGGGGTCGACGAGCGCGCCGCGGTGCTCGGCAAGCGCTCGATCAAGGCCGAGTCGCAGCAGCAGGCGATCCGGATGGCGGTCTCGATGGTCGACCTGACGACGCTCGAGGGCCAGGACACGCCCGGCAAGGTCGCGCAGCTCGCGGCGAAGGCGGTCTGCCCGGCGCCGACGCATCCCGAGATGCCCTCGGTGGCGGCGCTGTGCGTCTACCCGTCGCGCGTGGCCGACGCCAAGCGGGCGCTCGACGGCTCGGGCGTGGCGGTGGCCAGCGTGGCCACCGGCTTCCCGTCGGGCCTGACGAGCATGGACCTCAAGCTCGAGGAGACGCGCCAGGCGGTGGCGGCGGGCGCCACCGAGATCGACATGGTGATCCCGCGCGACGCCTACCTGGCCGGTGACGACCAGCGGGTGGTGAGCGAGGTCGAGCAGGTCAAGGAGGCCTGCGGGCCGGCGCACCTGAAGGTCATCGTCGAGGTCGACGAGCTCGGCGGCTACGACCACATCCGCCACGCCACCTGGCTCTCCATGGAGGGCGGCGGCGACTTCGTCAAGACCTCGACCGGCAAGGTCGGCAAGGGCGCCACGCCGAGCGCCACGCTGGTCATGCTCGAGGCGGTGCGCGACTACGTCGCCCGCACCGGTCGCATCGTCGGCTTCAAGGCGGCGGGCGGCGTCCGCACCAGCAAGCAGGCGATCCACCAGCTGATCCTCGTCAAGGAGACGCTCGGCGACGAGTGGCTCACGCCGGACCGCTTCCGCATCGGCGCCTCGTCGCTGCTCAACGACCTGCTCATGCAGTACGAGCACGGAGCCTCCGGCCGCTACCAGCGGCCCGAGGACTTCTCGAAGGAGTGAGGGAATGACCGCCTCGCCCACGCGCACCGCGCTGGCCTGGGAGTACTCGCCCGCGCCCGAGGCGACCGACCACATCCGCCTCAGGGACCGCTACGGCCTGTTCATCGGCGGCGAGTGGCGGGAGGCGGGCGCCTACGAGCCGACCATCAACCCGGCGACCGAGGAGCCGCTGGCCGAGATCGCGCAGGCGAGCGAGGCCGACGTGGCGGCCGCGGTGGAGGCCGCGCGCGAGGCGCTGCCGCGCTGGCAGCGGCTGCCCGCGCTCGAGCGCGGCAAGTACGTCTTCCGCATCGCCCGCCTGATCCAGGAGCGGGCGCGGGAGCTGGCGATCGTGGAGTCGCTCGACGGCGGCAAGCCGATCCGCGAGTCGCGCGACGTCGACATCCCGCTGGCCGCCGCGCACTTCTTCTACTACGCGGGCTGGGCCGACAAGCTGCGCTACGGGCTCGCGGGCCGCGCGGTCGAGCCGATGGGCGTGGTCGGGCAGATCGTGCCGTGGAACTTCCCGCTGCTGATGGCGGCCTGGAAGCTCGCGCCGGCGCTCGCCTGCGGCAACACGGCGGTGCTCAAGCCGGCCGAGACGACGCCGCTGACGGCGCTGCTGCTGGCCGAGATCGTGCAGGAGGCGGAGCTCCCGCGCGGCGTCGTCAACATCCTGCCCGGCGACGGCTCGACCGGCGCGGCGCTGGTGCGCCACCCGGGCATCGACAAGATCGCCTTCACGGGCTCGACCGAGGTCGGCAAGGACATCCACGCGGCGACCGCCGGCCGCGACATCGGGCTCACGCTCGAGCTCGGCGGCAAGTCGGCCAACATCGTGTTCGACGACGCGGCGATCGACCAGGCGGTCGAGGGCATCGTCAACGGCATCTTCTTCAACCAGGGGCACGTGTGCTGCGCCGGCTCGCGGCTGCTGCTGCAGGAGAGCGTGGCCGAGGAGGTCGTCGAGAAGCTGTGGCGCCGGATGGGGCTGCTGCGCGTCGGCGACCCGCTCGACAAGAACACCGACGTCGGCGCCATCAACTCGGCCGCCCAGCTCGCGCGGATCGAGGCGCTGGTCGACGCCGGGGAGCGCGAGGGGGCGACGCGCCGCACCGTGCAGTGCGCGCTGCCCGAGCGCGGCTACTGGTTCCCGCCGACGCTGTTCACCGACGTCGCGCCGGTCAACCGGATCGCGGTCGAGGAGATCTTCGGCCCCGTCGTGTCGGTCATGACCTTCCGCACCCAGGCGGAGGCGATCGAGAAGGCCAACGCCACCGCGTACGGGCTTGCGGCCGGGATCTGGACCGACAAGGGGTCGCGCGCGCTGGCCGTGGCGCGAGGGCTCAAGGCCGGGACGATCTGGCAGAACACCTACAACCAGTTCGACCCGACGTCGCCGTTCGGCGGCTACAAGGAGAGCGGCTTCGGCCGCGAGGGCGGCGCGGCCGGGCTGCGGCCGTACGTGAGGCTTTCGTGACCCCGTCCGCGAGTACGACGCATTCCGGCGGGCCCGGCCCGCGTCTGCCGGCGGGCGGGCGGGATCGGATCCGCACACGTGCCACCAGCATGCGAGCGCCTGCCGTGCACCGGCGGACACGACCCGGACTCCGCCGGGTTATGCGCCGCACTCACGAACGGAGCCACGCATGAGCCGGCTGCCGGTCGTCAAGACCTACAAGCTGTACGTCGGCGGCGCCTTCGCCCGCAGCGAGTCCGGCCGCCACGTGGCGGCGGAGGACCACGACGGCAACCACGTCGCCAACGCGCCGCGCGCCACGCGCAAGGACGTCCGCGACGCCGTCCGGGCGGCGCGGGGCGCGCTGCCCGGCTGGCAGGGGCGGACCGCCTACAACCGCGGCCAGATCCTCTACCGCTTCGCCGAGGCGCTCGAGTCGCGCGCCGACGAGCTCACGAGCGAGACCGCGCGCCTGCGCGGCATCGACCGCGCGGCGGCGAGGACGGAGATCGAGGCGGCGGTCGACCACGCCGTCCACTACGCGGGCTGGACGGACAAGCTGCACGCGGTGCTGGGCGCGGTCAACCCGGTCGCGGCGCCGCACTTCAACTTCACCTTCCCGGAGCCGACCGGCGTGGTCGGCGTCATCGCGCCCGACGAGCCCGACGTGCTCGGCCTGGTGGCGGAGATCCTGCCGCCGCTGGCGGGCGGCAACGTCGTCGTGGCGGTCGTGAGCGAGCGCTGGCCGCTGCTCTCGCTCCACCTCGGCGAGGTGCTCGGCGTGGCCGACGTGCCGGCCGGCGTGGTCAACCTCCTCTCGGGCCTGCGGAGCGAGCTCGTCAAGCCGCTGGCCGGCCACCGCGACGTCGACGGGCTGCTCGACTCCACCGCCGACCCGGAGGTGGTCCGCCTGGCCGCCGACAGCGTCACCCGCGTCGCGAAGGCGCACGACGACTACCTCGACGTCGCCGCGCTCGACGGCCTGTCGCGGATCGAGCCGTTCCTCGAGCTGAAGACGGCCTGGCACCCGGTCGGCACCTGACGTTCGCCGGATGACCGTCCGCGCCGGGCGCGCGTACGCCGGCGGACGCCCCGCGAGCGACGTCCGGAAGGCGGGTGACCGGAGCCGCCGCGCGCCCACGCGACCGGCTTAGCGTCGCGCTGCACCCACGACGGCAGGGGGACCTGATGCAGCGCAACGGACGGCGGCCGCGGCCGCACAAGCACGTGGTACGGGCGACGCTCGTCGTGCTGCTGCTCGGTCTCGCGCCGCTGACGTGGGCGCAGTCGTCGTCCCCGCCCGCCGGCCCGCACGGCACGGTCGAGCTGCCGGAGCAGCGGACCGCCACCTCGAAGACGTTCAAGCACGCGGACGGCCGGATCACCAAGCGGCTGTTCGCGGGCCCGGTGCACTTCCGCAACGGCGGCCGGTGGCAGGAGATCGACGCGTCGCTGATCCCGACCGCCTCCGGCGAGCGCGACCAGGGCTACGCCTGGCGCACGCGCTCCAACGGCTTCGGCGTGCTCCTCCGGCCGCAGCTCGAGCGCGACTACCTGCGCTTCGACATCGCGCGCCAGCCCTTCGGGTTCGAGCTCGACGGCGCGCGCCCGGTCTCCGCCGACGTCAAGGGCGCGCGCGTGGAGTACGCGGGCGCGCTGCCGGGCGTCGACCTCCGCTACGAGATGCGGCCCGAGGGGGTCAAGGAGGAGCTCGTGCTGCGCGACCGCGACGCCGCGACGCGGTTCCAATTCACGATCACGCCGCCGGACAAGCTGCGCACGACCGCCTCGCGCCGGCCCGACGGCTCCGTCGTCCTGTACACCGGCGGCCGCGGGCGGCCGTCCTTCGCGCTCGAGCCGCCGTTCGCGACCGACGCCGCCGACGGGGCCCGCCGCGCGGGAGCGGCGACCCGCCGCCAGGGGCGCGACGTCGCTCGCCACGTCTCGATGGAGGTCGAGGAGGTCGACGGCCGCTTCCAGGTCGAGCTGACCGTCGACGAGGCGTGGCTGCGCGACCCAGCGCGCCGCTTCCCGGTGACCGTCGACCCGACGATCACCGTGCAGCCGACCTCGAAGAGCGCCGAGTTCGTCGGCTCGTGCCCCGGCTGCTCCGGCCTCGACTGGGGCAGCGTCTGGATCGGCACCGACGACATCGACTCCTACCGCGGCGCCTTCCAGTTCGACCTCGGCGACATCCCGCCGGGCGCCGCGGTCTCGAGCGCGTCGTTCGGGCTCTACAACCAGGCGGACTGGTGCGTCTACACCTCCGAGGACCCCTGCGGCGCAAAGGCCCATCAGCTCGACGTGCACCGCATCACGAGCTCGTGGACGGCCAACACGCTGACCCGCAACCTGCTGTTCCAGACGCCGGCGCTCGGCTCCTACTCGCTGCCGGTCGGGGCCGGCGACCAGTGGATGACCTGGGGCGTCACCTCGACCGTGCAGGCGTGGGTCGCCGGCACCCAGGCGAACTACGGCCTCATGGTCAAGCGCGCGACCGAGCCCCTGGACGTGGGCGGGCCGGAGGTGCCCGGCGGCACCTTCGTCGACGGCGACGCGTCGCTGCGTCCGCGGCTCGACGTCACCTACGCGTCCGACGCCGTCCGCTTCCACAAGCCGGAGACGCTGCACGGCAACGGCGCGGACCTGCAGTGGGAGCGCTTCGACGGGTCCACCGGCAACGCGTTCTCGGCCTACGAGGTCCACCGCTCGGCGACGACCGGCTTCACGCCCTCGGCGTCGACGCGGCTGGCGACGATCGGCGACGCGAGCGTGACGAGCTACCGAGACACGACCGCGGCCCCGAACAAGGCGTTCTCGTACAAGATCGTGACCAACGGCAAGCCCTCGGTCGAGCAGCGCGTCACGCTGCCGGCGGCCGGTCAGGCCAGGAAGGTCCTCCAGCCGGGCGCCGCCGACGGGAAGGTCACCTACGTCGACGACATCGACGGACCGGCGACCTGCGGCAACTGGGGCTCCGACACGTACCTGTACACGGGCTCCGACACGTGGCGCGAGCGGCCGCTGCTGAGCTTCGACCTGCGCGACGTGCCCGCCGGGGCGTCCATCACCGGCGCGACGCTGTCGCTGTGGATGCACGAGCAGCCGACGGCGGCGATGACCGTCGGCGCGTATCGCATGACCTCCGGCTGGACAGAGGGCTCCGGCCTCGGCGACTGCACCGGCGACGGCGCGTCGTGGGCCGAGCGCACCGGCAGCGTCCGGTGGGCGACCCCGGGCGGTGACCACGTCGCGACGCCGACGGCGACCAAGGCGCACACGGCGAGCGACGCGCGCGGCTGGGACGCCTTCGACATCACCTCGATGGTGCAGAGCTGGGTGAGCGGCGGCGCGCCGAACCACGGCGTCATGCTGCGCGCCACCGACGAGACCGACGACCTCGGCAAGTACCTGGCCTACTGGAGCGACGACTTCGGCGCCAACCCCGCGCGCCGCCCGAAGCTGGCCGTGACCTACGCCGACGGCTCGCAGGTGATCGGGCCGACCGTCGCGCTCGCGGCGCCCGCGGGCAACGCGATGCTCTCCGGCACCGTCCGCGTCGAGGCGGCGGCGAGCGACGACCGTCGCGTCGACAAGGTCGAGTTCCTCGTCGACGGCGCGGTCAAGGCCACGCTCACGGCCGCCCCGTGGACGTGGGACTGGAGCACCGGCACCGTCGCCAACGGCACCCACAGTCTGTCCGTGCGCGCCACCGACGACGCCGGCAACGTCACGACGTCGGCGGAGCGCACCGTCGACGTCGGCAACTCGGCGCCGCCCAGCACCCGCGTGACGTTCCCGAGCGGCAGCTACGACGACGTCGTGAAGGCCGGCGCGCCGGCCGCCTACTGGCGCCTCGGCGAGCCGACGGGCACCGCGGCCGCCGACGCCTCCGGCAACGGTCGCGGCGCCACCTACGCCGGCACGTTCGCGCTCGGCCAGGCCGGCCTGCTCAGCGGCAGCGCCGACCCGGCGGCGAAGCTCGTCAACGGCACCACGGACGGGTCGCTGACCAGCACCGCGCTCGGCGGGCTGCTCGGCGGGTCGATGACCGCGGAGGCGTGGGCGAGCTCGGCCGGGCCCGCCGGCGCCGGCACCTTCAACCGACTCGTCTCGCGCGGCTGGGGCAGCGCGGGCGGCTGGCTGCTGGCGCAGGAGAAGACGACGGCCGGGGAGCAGCGCGCCCGCTTCTCGATCAACGCGGGCGGAACCGTGTACACGGCGTCGGCGCCGCTCGCACCCGGGCGCCACCACCTCGCCGGCAGCTATGACGGCACCACGGTGCGGCTGTTCACCGACGGCGCGCAGGTCGCCACGGCGGCCGTCTCCGGCGCCGCGCTCGGCACGACCGCGTCCGTCGTGGTCGGCGGGACGCTCGACACCGACGTCACGGTCGACGAGGTCGCCGTCTACGGTCGCGCGGTCGACCCCTCGCACCTGCGCGCGCACGCCGACGTGGGCGCCGGCCGGCCGGCGACGGTGCAGGGCGAGACGGCCGTCGAGGCCGCCGCCGCCGACGACGGCAGCGTCAAGCGCGTCGAGTTCTACGTCGACGGCAACCGCTTCGCGGAGGACACGGCGGCGCCGTACGCGGCGACGCTCCCGACGCTCGGGGCCGATCCCGTCTACGACGACGCGCACGAGGTCACCACGAAGGCCTACGACGACCACGGCCAGGTGACGACGTCGGCGCCCACGCAGATCGCCGTCACCAACACGGCGGGCACGAAGTACGACGCGGCGTTCCAGACGACGGCACCGCCGCCGGCCGTCACCTTCGATCCCGCCGCCGCCGCGCAGGACAAGCACGGCATCGAGGTCACGGTGACAAACACCAGCGGCCAGACGTGGGACGCCGCGAACGTCGTGCTGAAGTCGCGGTGGATCCCGCCCGACGCCGGCGCCGCGCCGATCGTCGGCGCGGAGACCGCGCTCGTCACGTCGCTCCCGCCGGGCCAGGCCAAGAAGGTGCAGGTCGACGTCCAGGCCCCGCCGCTCCCGGCCGGAGTCGACAAGGCGAAGTACACGCTCCAGGTCGACGCCTACGACAAGGCCAACGGCCAGTTCTTCGCCGACAAGGGCAACAAGCCGGTCGAGAACCCGGTGATCGTCAACAAGGCGCTGCTCACCGGCCTCGGGCTGGAGAAGTACTACCAGTACGACGGCGAGGAGCTCGGCGCCGGCATGAACCACCTCGTCAACGTCGCCAACGGCAACTCGATCGTGCGCTGGACGCCGCTGTCGTCGCCCGGCCGCGGCCTCGCGACCGTGCTCGACCTGACCTACAACAGCCTCGAGAAGAAGTCCGAGTCGCCGGTCGGCAACAACTTCTCGGTCGCCCTGTCGGGGCTGTCGCGGCTCGGCAACCCGATCGACATCCATCCCAACAAGGCGGACGAGATCGCCGGCCGCGCGAACAAGTTCGTCGAGCTCACCGACGGCGACGGGACCACGCACCGCTTCGAGGGCCGGCAGGCCGCCGACGGCAGCACCTACTGGGAAGAGCCCGAGGGCGTGCACCTGTACCTGCGCTCCTTGGGCGGGACCGATCCGGCGCGCCGCTGGGCCTTCACGCGCCCGGACCGGGTCACCTTCTACTACGACGCCGACGGCTATCCCACGAGCGTCGAGGACGCCAACGGCAACCGCCTGACCTACACGCTGCAGGACACCCCGCCGGCCGAGGATCCGGGCGGGCCGAAGCGGCGCGTGACCAGGGTCACCGACGCCGGCGGGCGCTCGTACGACATCGCCTACTACTCGAAGGACGACGCGAAGAAGCCGCAGATCCGCGGGAAGATCCGCCGGATCACCGATCACACGGGCAGCGCCGTCGACTTCGAGTACTACGAGGACGGCAACCTGCTGCGGCTGATCCAGCGCGGCGGCGCCGGTGCGGACGGCTCGTTCCTGCCCGATCGCGCGTTCGTCTTCACGTACACGACCTCCAACGGCGAGGGGCCCGCGCTCACGGCCGCCGAGCGCATCAACCCCGACCCCAAGACGCCGAACCAGTCGACGCGGCTGTTCAGCGTCCGCGACCCGCGCGGCAAGGAGTCGACGTTCGCGTACCTCGGCAGCGGCTACGGCAACGATCGCTGGAAGATCGCCTCGCGCACCGATCGCGCGGCCGCGACGACGACGTTCGGCTACGACACGGTCAACCGCGTCACGACGAGCACGGCCCCCTTGGCGCGTGTCTCCAAGTACGGCTACGACGTCGAGGGCAAGGTGACCTCGATCGTCAACCCGGAGAACCAGACGACGACGGTCGCCTGGACGGCCGACCGCCACGTCGAACGCGTCACCGAGCCCAACGGCAAGTTCACGCGCTACGCGTACAACGCCAACGGCTATCTCGTCGACGAGTGGGACCAGCTCGGCCGCCAGAGCCACCTCGAGTACCAGAACCTCGCGGCCGACGCCGGTGACGTCGCCGGCCGTTGGCGCGCCGACCGTGGGATCCCGCATATCTCGCAGCTCGTGCTCAGGCGGACGCCGCGCGGGAAGGAGTGGCGGTTCGGCTACGACGAGAACGGCAACCCGCTGAACCGGGGGAACATGACCTCCGTTCGCGACCCCGAGGGCGGGATCACCCGCCACGACTACAACCTGGACGGCACGCTCCGGCGGACGACCGACCCCAACGGGCACGTCACCCGCTTCCCGGCCTACGACCTCAATGGGCTCATGACGGAGACGGTCCAGGAGATGGACGCCAACACGAGCGCGACCGGGCCTGACGACCGCGTCACGCGGTTCGAGCACGACGCCGACGGCCTGCTGCTGTGGGTCCAGGACGCGCTCCACCGGGACGAGACGGGACCGGATCCGCGCCAGTACCGGACCTACTTCGACTACGACAGCTTCCACCGGATGGGACGGCAGTCGACGCCGAAGTCCACGCGCTTCGAGCGCGGAACGCTGATCTGGTCAGCCGCGGAGTTCGACCCCAACGACAACGTCGTGCGCAAGCTCGGTGCCCACTACGGCGAGCAGTACGCGCCGGCCAAGAGCTCGCTCGCCGAGCGTTCCTACGACGCGATGGACCGCCTCACCGAGAGCGTGCGCCCGCACGCCGCGAGTGCTCCGGCCGGCGACCTCGAGCGCACGCGGGTCGACTACGACTCCGCCGGCCGCAAGACGCGCGTGACCTCACCGCGCGGCGTGGCCACCGCTACCAGCGACCGCGACTTCGCGGTCATCTACGACTACGACCGGCTCGACCGCGTCATCCGCTCCACGCGCGAGGGCGACCGGGGCGACAGCGTGCAGCAGACGCGCACGACGCACTTCTGCTTCGACGCGGTCGGCGACCTGCGGTCCGTCACCGCCCCGCGGGCGCAGCTGCCCACGGTCACCTGCGGCAGCGCCGGCGCGCCGGCGGGCACCGCGTTCACCAGCCGGATCGACTACAACGCCGCCCACGAGGTCACCGTCCGCACGAACCCGAACGGCCATACGTTCAAGTTCGGCTACGACCTCGACGGCAACGTCGAGACGATCGAGGACCAGCAGGGCACGGTCGAGCGGCGCGAGTACGACGGCCGCGACAAGGTCGTCAAGGTGATCCAGCCGTTCGAGGGCGGCACCACCCCGCGGTCGGTCACCACGAAGCTCGAGTACGACGCCGCCGGCAACCTCAAGCGGACCGTCTCGCCCCGCGGGTGGGACAAGTCCAGCGACAAGCAGACGTTCACCGACTACGTCACGACCTACGAGTACGACGCCGCGGACGAGCTCATCCGCACCGTGCTGCCGAAGGACGCCGGCACGACCCAGGCGTACGAGCACCGCCGCTACGACGCCAACGGCAACCTCAGGCTCAGCACGCTGGCGAGCGAGGCGGCCACACTCGAGGGCGTCGACGCCGACGACAAGTCCGAGATGACGCACTTCGACCCGGGCTGGGTGCGCACGAGCGACGACCAGAACCCGCAGATCGCGTACGACTACCGGGCCGAGGGCTGGCAGAGCAAGCGGGTGCCGTCGGACGACGAGGGCAACAAGCGCGAGGATCGCGCCAGCCGGACGGAGTACTTCGACGACGGCACGCGACAGTTCCAGTTCGACCGTGGCGGCCGCCCGACCGAGTTCCGCTACGACGCGAACAACAACCTGATCTTCGCGCTGGACAAGGGCGTGGAGGACGGGCGCCAGAAGCCCGTCGAAACGACGCTCACCTACAACGGCTTCGACGAGGTGGCCACGACGGTCCAGCGCCAGGAGGGCCAGGACAGCCGCCACGCGACGCTCGTCCACGACCCCAACGGCAACGTCTGGAAGCGCTCGGACGACCGCCAGGAGGGCGAGGACCCGAAGGAGCCGCGGCGGCACGAGTTCACCTACGACCCGGCCGACCGGATGACGCTCCACGAGGACTTCGGCCGCAAGCCGGACACCTCCGACGACCGCCGGATCACCAGCACGTACGTGCCGACGGGATGGAAGGAGACGCGCGCGGTCCTCGAGAACGTCGCCGGCACCTTCAAGACCAAGACGACGATGCGCTGGGAGTACTTCCTCAACGGGAAGATCCGCACACAGACGACGCGTTCGCACGACCGCAACGGGGCGGAGCAGGTGACCGAGTCGCACCGCCTCGAGTACATCGACGCCGGCGTGTACGTCAACGGGCATCGCGTCGTGGACGAGTTCATGCGCAGAAGCCCGAAGGCGAGCGCGAACTGCCGCACGTCGACGTGCCGGGCGACGTACCGCTACGACGCCCGCGACCGGCTCGTGGAGGAGCGCAACACCAAGGGCGACGGCACGGCGATCAACTACACGCTGGACGCCGCGAGCAACATCTCGCGGCAGACGGGCGGACCCAACGGGACCGTCACCGCCGAGCACGCCGGCGGCCAGATCGAGAGCCAGACGATCTTCGGCCACACGTCGCACTACCACTACGACGACTTCGGCAACCTGGACTGCGTCACCGCCCGCGACGACGGAGTCGCTGTGCGAGGGCGCCCAGGGCGATCAGCGCGACGACGACGTCGAGCAGGACTACACCTACGACCCCAACGACGTCCTGCTCGCCTACGACAACTGGATCGGCGAGGACAAGTCGGTCGACTACGTCAGCGACGCGCTCGACCGGCCCGTCGAGGAGGCCTCCAAGGACGGGGGCGACCCGCTGAAGACCAAGACCTTCAGCTACGTCGGCCTCACGAACGAGGTCTCCGAGGAGGAGCAGTACCGCGGCGACAGCCAGGGCGGGACGCTCGAGAAGCTGCGCTCGTACTCGTACGGCGCCGACGGCGAGCGGGTCGCGATGACCTATGAGAACAAGGAGAAGGGAACCGCGCCGAAGGGCTACTCGTACGGCTACGACGCGCAGGGCTCGGTCTCGCAGCTCATCGACGACGACGGCAGCGTGCAGGCGTCCTACGGCTACACGGCCTACGGCGAGTCCCAGGACGCGATGACGCAGGAGAACGATCCGGACTCGCCGACGGGCGGGACGGTCAACCAGGAGAAGGACGCGCTGAACCCGTATCGCTACACGGCCAAGCGCTTCAACCCGGTCTCCAAGCAGCTCGACATGGGCGCCCGGAGGTTCTCGCCGACCGCGCAGTCGTTCCTCCAGGACGACCGGTACGAGGGAGCGCTGGACGACCTCGAGCTGGCGACCGACCCGCTGACCCAGAACCGCTACTCGCTGGCGGGCGGCAACCCGCTCTCGTTCGTCGAGGTCGACGGGCACTGGCCCGGGTTCGTGGAGGACGCCGCGGGAGCGGTGAGCGGCGCCGTCGACGACGCCGCGGACGCCGTGGGAGATGTCGGCGAGGGAGTCGGTGACGTGGCCGAGGGTGCGTGGGAGGTAGGCCAGGAGGTGGCCGAGGGCGCGTACGAGGCCGGCAAGTTCGTCGTCGGCGACGATCCGCTCGAGATCGGCTTGACCGTGGCGCTGACCGTCGCCACGGGCGGCACCGGCCTGCTCGCGCGGACCGCGATCAAGGGCGCCGTCAAGGCCGGCGGCAAGGCCCTGGCCACCAAGGGCGTCAACGCCGCGACGAAGTCGGCGGCCGCCGCCCGCGGCAGCGCCGGCGCCAGCAGCGCGCGAAGTGCGCTGACCTCGCGTGCCGGGGCCTCGAGTGCGAGCGCCGGCAGCCGCGGCCGCACGAGCTGCGCGCTGAACTCCTTCGCGGGCTCGACGCCCGTCCTCATCGGCAACGGCGAGACCAAGCCGATCCGCAGCGTACGGCGGGGCGAGAAGGTGCTGGCCACGGACCCGGAGACCGGGCGCACGGTCCGCCGCCGGGTCGCGGACGTGATCGTCGGCCTCGGCACCAAGCAGCTGGTCCGGCTGAACGCCGGCGGCCAGCGGATCACCGCCACCGCGGGACATCCGTTCTGGGTCGCGAGCCGGCGTGCGTGGGTCGACGCCGAGGACCTGCAGGTCGGCGATCGGCTGCGACGGCCGAACGGCGGCACGGTCAGGGTCCGGCGCGTGGTCACGCTCTCGCTCGCCGACAGGACCGTTTTCAACCTCACGGTCGCCGGAGTGCACACGTACTACGTCGGCGGGGCCGTCCCGCTCCTGGTCCACAACTGCAAGCGCTGGCAGGTGGGCGACCGCGACGACGCGCTGACCGCGGCGGGCAAGAGGCCGTCACGCGGCACCCAGCGCGCACGCCACTGGAAGAACGAGGCCGAGAACCCGACGCAGAGCTGGAGCGAGACCAACCTCGAGCGCATGCGGCGCGGCGTCGCACCCCAGCGCCGCAACCCGCGCGCCCCCGGCGGCCGCGAGTCGCTCGAGCTCAGCCACGAGCCCGTGCCATGGAGGAGCGGCGGGATGCGCGTCGTCCGCCGGTGGCCCGAGGATCACGCTCGCGTGGATCCGTATCGCTTCGTCCGCTACCGTCGCCTGCCACGGTGAGGCGCTGATGCCGGATCTCTCCGAACGGTTCATGGAGACGGACGCGAAGTCGATCGACGTCGACGGTCGCACGGTCGTGCAGATGTACGAGCGTGAGGTGACCGACGGCACGACCGTCGAGGTCGAGTTCCTGAACACCGCCGGCGATCGCGTCCAGGGCCTGAACCTCAGCCTCACCGACGGGGAGCTGGAGGTGAACGAGGAGCGGGTGCGCGATGTCGTGCTGTACACGGACACGGCTCCGCGGGAGGTGCGCCTGATCTGCCATACCGGGGGGGGACCGGCGACGCTGCAGGTCTGGAACTCGTGGCGAGCGCAGTCCGGCGAGGATCGCGACGACGCGTGGATCGGCGAGGCCGGGATCGTGGTCGACGACCAGGGCTCAGGGGAGGTGGTGCTCCGGTGCAGCGACGGCATCGGGCCGCCCGACTTCGACGACCTGGTCGTCCGGCTGCGCGTGGGCTGACCGTCTCCGTCAGGCAGCGTCCCAGTAGGCCACGGCCGCGGCGCAGTGCAGGCAGCGAAAGCGGTGTGCGGTCGGGCTGCCGTCGCGCACGAGCGCGCGGAGAAGCTCGCGCGCCTGCCGCGCGTCGTGCCCGCGCCGCCTGAGCTCGCGCAGGATGACCAGGTGCGTGCCGGGATCGTCGTCCAGGTCGGCGGCGCCGACGCGGCCGACGTACGCCGCAGCGTCGCCGCAGTGGGTCAGCCAGCGCTCCTGCTGCCAGCCGCTGAAGCCGGGCGTCCGCCGCGTGACGTGCTCCACCACCGACGGCGGGATGCCAGGCTCCTGGAGGTCCGTGAACACGGCGTCGAAGGCCGCCGCCGCCGCACCGCTCGCGATGCACCACGGACACAGGCAGTCGACGAGCTCCTCCGTGGCGAAGACGGGTCCGCGGTAGACGTACTCGCGCCTGCGGCCGCAGTTCGCGCAGTCGACCGGCGTGCGGGCGATGGCGCCTGTGGCGAGTGGGTCGGGGTGGTAGCGGAAGTGCGGAAGATCCATTGCGCGGAAGATTTACAGGCTGCAGCAGGAGCTCGAAAGCTACGAGTGACGTTCGGCCTGGCTGACCGGTCAGCCAGGCCGACCGATGTGTTGAGTCTGCGCGCTGACCGTTTCGCACCGATGGGTTTGCGTTTCCCGGACGGCGAGGCATGCTGGCCCGCGGACAGGGCGGCGCCGGGCCGCCCCAGGGGAGGAGAGGAACGCAGTGACAGTCGCACTGGAGGCGCCCCCGCAGGCTCCGGGGCTCGCCGGCGAGGTCCAGCTCGTGCGGGTGCTCGAGATCGATCCGGGGCTCCGGCGGCTGGTACGCGCCGAGCGGCTCCGCCGGATGGTGGTCGTCGACGCCGTCCGGCTGCCGGTGGGGACGCTGCTCAGCTTCGACGTCTTCCGTGACGACGTGTTCGCGCTGCTGGTGATCGACGGCTTCCTCTGCCGGCGCGCGCGGATCGCCGACCGCGTGGGCGTGGAGCTGCTCGGGCCGGGTGACGTCGTGCGCCCGTGGCAGGACGAGTCGCCGCTCGCCTCGCGGGTCGGGGCCGTCGCCTGGCAGGTCGTCGACCCGACGACGGTCGCCGTGCTCGACGGCGAGTTCCTGACGCTCATGGCCCGCTCGCCGGAGCTCGTCGGAGAGCTGATGGCGCGGTTCGTCCGCCGCTGCCACGTGCTGACCGACCGGCTGGCGATGGCGCGGATCCCGCGGCTCGACGAACGCCTGCTCGCGCTGCTGTGGCACCTCGGCGATCGCTGGGGCCACGTCGAACGCGACCGCGTCACGATCCCGATGCGGCTTCGTCACGGGCTGCTGGCCGACCTGGCGTGTGCGGCCCGACCGCCCGTGACGTGCGCGCTCAACCGTCTGGCCGTCGAGGGCCGGATCGAGCGCAACCTCTGGCGGGGCTGGGACCTGCTGGGCGCGCGTCCCGTCTGACGGTAGGCTCGCGGCGTGACGCTCTCACGCCGCCAGTTCATCGCCCGCTCCGGCTCGGCCGGCGCCGCCCTCGTCCTCGCGCCGCAGACGGCGATCGAGGTAGTGGCGGCCCCACGCGGCAGCGCCGCGCGCCTGTTGCGCGGCGGTCGCTTCCGCCAGGGCGTGCTGTCCGGCGATCCCACCCCGCGCGGCATCACGCTGCTCACGGTCCTCGACGAGGTGAGCGGGTCCGGCTCGGTCCGGCTCGAGGTCGCGCGCGACCGCGACTTCCGCAACGTCGTCGCCCGCAAGGCGATCGCCACCAGCGGCGGTCGCGGCCACTCGGTCAAGGCCCGCGTCGGCGGCCTGCGACCGGACGAGCGTTACTTCTACCGGTTCGAGACGCGCGATCGGCACAGCCCCGTCGGGCGCTTCCAGACCGCCCTGCCGGCCGACTCCAATCGCCCCGTCAAGTTCGCCTTCTTCTCGTGCGGCGAGTACACGCACGGCTACTACAACGCGTTCGAGGTCATGGCGCGCGACGACATCGACTTCGTCGTCTGCCTCGGCGACTACATCTACGGCGATGCGTACCACTCGGTCGCGGGCGGCACCGGCGTCCGCGACGACGCGATCGGGGAGCCGAACCCGTCGAACCCCGACATCGCGAGCGAGGCGCTGACGCTCGAGGACTACCGGGCCAAGTACGCGCTCTACCGGTCCGACAAGGCGCTGCGCGCGCTCCATGCCAAGTTCCCGATGGTCGCGATCTGGGACGACCACGAGGTCCAGGACAACTACGCGGGCGCCGCTCCCGGCGGCGGGCTCGACGCGAGCAAGCGCTGGTCGGAGGCGCGGCGCGCGGCCGGCTACAAGGCCTACTTCGAGGCGATGCCGTTCTTCTCCGCCCGCGGGAACCGCATCTACCGGTCGGAGCGGCACGGCCGCAACGTCGACCTGATCATGCTCGACCAGCGCCAGTACCGGGCCGACCAGCCGTGCGACGACGCCGTGGCGCCGCCGTGCGCGGAGTGGAACCAGCCGCGGCCGTTCCTCGGCAGGCCGCAGATGGACTGGCTCAAGAAGCGGCTGCGCAGCTCGAAGGCACGCTGGAAGGTGGTCGGCTCGCAGACGATGATGATGCCGGCCAAGGTCACCGGCGGCTCGTTCTACTCCTTCGACTCCTGGCAGGGCTATCCGCAGGAGCGCGAGGAGCTGCTCGCGTACATCAAGGACCGCCGGATCGACGACGTCGTCTTCATCACCGGCGACATCCACCTGTTCATCGCCGGCGACGTCCGCACGAACATGGGCGACGGCCAGAGCGTGGCGGTCGAGTTCGTGGGCGGCTCGGTGACGTCCACGAACTTCGGCGAGATGGACATCGACGCCGGCGGCGGCGTCGTCATCCCCGGCAACGACGCGAACCCGAGCACGTCGCCGGCGATCATCGACGCGCTGCGCAGCATCAACCCGTGGGTCGACCAGGCCGACTTCGACCACCACGGCTACGCGGTCGTCGAGGCCACGCGCAACGGCTTCGAGTGCACGCTGAAGCGGCTCGAGACGATCAAGCGCCGCACCCGCGCCCAGTTGACGACCAACGGCTTCCGCTACCGGCTCGAGCGCGGCCAGACTTCGGTCAAGGGCATGAACGGCCCGCCGGGCTAGGGGTGCCCAGCGGGACATCGCTCGACACGGAATGGCCCGCTGGGCGGGCCACCGTGGGTTTACATCTCGGGCTGGTAGTCGCCGAAGACGTCGCGCATCGCGCCGCAGACCTCGCCGACCGAGGCGCGGTCCTTGAGCGCGGCGCGGATCGGCGGCAGGAGGTTGTCGGTGCCCTTGGCGGCCTCGCGCAGCTCCTCCAGGCGGCGGTCGACCAGCTCCTGGTCGCGGTCGGCCTTGACCGCCTTCAGGCGCTCGACCTGGCCTCGCTCGGTCGCGGGATCGACGCTCAGCGTGTCCTCGACCTCGATGTCGTCCTCGACGTAGCGGTTCACGCCGACCACGACGTCCTGCTCGGTGCGGTAGCGCTCGTGGTAGCCGAAGGCCGACTCCTCGATCTCGTTCTTGATGAAGGCGACGGCGTCGACCGAGCCGCCGAGCTCGTCGACGCGCTCGATCAGCTTCCAGGCGCGTCGCTCGATCTCGGCGGTCAGCGACTCGACGTAGAAGGAGCCCGCGAACGGGTCCACCGTGTCGGTCGCGCCGGACTCGTGGGCGACGATCTGCTGGGTGCGGAGCGCGATCTTGGCGGCGCGCTCGCTCGGCAGCGCGAGCGCCTCGTCGTAGCCGTTGGTGTGGAGCGACTGGGTGCCGCCGCAGACGGCCGCGAAGGCCTGCAGCGCCACGCGGACGATGTTGTTCTGCGGCTGCTGGGCGGTCAGCGTGACGCCGCCGGTCTGCGTGTGGAAGCGCAGCATCGTCGACTTCGGATCCTGCGCGCCGAAGCGCTCCTTCATCGCGTGCGCCCACATGTTGCGGGCGGCGCGGAACTTGGCGACCTCCTGGAAGACGTTGTTGTGGCCGTTGAAGAAGAAGGCCAGGCGGGGCGCGAAGTCGTCGACCTCGAGGCCGGCGTCGAGCGCCGCCTGCACGTACGCCATCCCGCTGGCGAGCGTGAAGGCGACCTCCTGGACGGCGCTGGCGCCCTTCTCGCGGTAGTGGTAGCCGGAGATCGAGCACGTGTTCCACTTCGGGATCCGCTCGTTGCAGTAGGCGAACAGGTCGGTCGTCAGCCGCATGCTCGGCTCGGGCGGGTAGATGAAGTTCCCGCGCGCGATGTACTCCTTGAGGATGTCGTTCTGGACCGTGCCCGTGAGCTTCTCGCTCGGCACGCCCTGCTCCTCGGCCACGAGCTCGTAGAGCAGCAGCAGCACGCTGGCGGGCGCATTGATGGTCATCGACGTGCTGACCTCGTCGAGCGGTATGCCGTCGAACGCGGTCCGCATGTCGTCGAGCGTGTCGATGGCCACGCCGGTGCGCCCGACCTCGCCGGCGCAACGCGGGTCGTCGGAGTCGAGGCCGAGCTGGGTCGGCAGGTCGAACGCCATGCTGAGGCCGGTGCCGCCGTGGGCGAGCAGGTAGCGGTAGCGCTCGTTCGACTCCTTGGCGGTGGCGTAGCCGGCGTACTGGCGGATCGTCCACGGCCGCTTGCGGTACATCTCGGCGTGGATGCCGCGGGTGAACGGGAACTCGCCGGGCCGGCCGAGGTCGAGGTCCGGCGGCAGGTCGTCGGGCCCGTAGACGGCCTGGACCTCGATGCCGGAGTCGGTGAAGCGCCGCGGGTCGTCCTTGCCGACGACCGGCGCGACGGACTGGTCGGCGGTGTCCTTGTCCTCGATCGCCATGGGCGCAGGGTACTCTCGGGCCGTGACCTCGTTGCGCGACCTGCCGCCGGTCGACGCGCTGGCCGCGCAGGTCGACGCGCCGCGGGCGCTGGCCGTGGCCGCCGCCCGGGCGGTGCTCGCCGAGCGGCGGGCGGAGCTGCTCGGCGGCGCGGAGGGCTCGGTCGACCTCGGGGCGCGGGCGCGCGCGTGGGCGGAGGCGGCCGAGCGGCCGCGGCTGCGGCGGGTGGTCAACGCCACCGGCGTGATCGTGCACACGAACCTGGGGCGGGCGCCGCTGGCGGCGTCGGCGCGCGAGGCGGTCGCGCGGGCGGCCGAGGGCTACTCGAACCTCGAGCTCGACCTGGCGACGGGGGCGCGCGGGTCGCGCCACGACCTGGCGGCGGCGCTGCTGTGCGAGCTGACGGGCGCCGAGGCGGCGCTGGTCGTCAACAACTGCGCGGGGGCGGTGCTGCTGGCCGCCGCGGCTCTTGCGGGGCCGGGCCGCGAAGTCGTGGTCTCGCGCGGCCAGCTGGTGGAGATCGGCGGCGGCTTCCGGGTGCCGGAGGTGATCGTCCAGGCGGGCGCGCGGCTGGTGGAGGTGGGCACGACCAACCGGACGCGCCGGGCCGACTACGAAGCGGCTCTGGGCTCGCAGACCGGGGCGATCCTGCGCGCGCATCCCTCGAACTTCCGCCTGCTCGGCTTCGTGCAGGAGGTCGAGATCGAGGAGCTGTGCGAGCTGGGCGTGCCGGTCATCGACGACATCGGCTCCGGCGCGCTGGCCGACGGGATCGAGACGCTGCGTGAAGAGCCGGGCGTGCGGCGGTCGGTGCGCGCCGGCGCCGCGCTCGTGTGCTTCTCGGGCGACAAGCTGCTCGGCGGTCCGCAGGCCGGGCTGATGGTCGGGCGCGCCGACGCGGTGGCGGCGGCGCGGCGGCATCCGCTCGCGCGGGCGCTGCGGCTCGACAAGCTCGGGTTCGCCGCGCTCGAGGCCACCTTGCAGCTCTATCGCGATCCCGAGCGCGCGCGACGCGAGATCCCGGTGCTGGCGATGCTGACCGCCGACGAAGGCACGCTGCGCGCGCGGGCGGAGCGCCTGGCGGCGGCCATCGGGCCCGCCGCGACGATCGTCGCTGCCGTCGCGCGGGTCGGCGGCGGCGCGCTGCCGCTGCTCGAGCTGCCCGGTCCGGCGGTCGCCGTCGCCGACGCTGCCCCGGACGACCTCGCCGCCCGCCTGCGCGCCGCCGACCCGCCGGTGATCGGCCGCATCGAGGACGGCCGGCTCCTGCTCGACCCCCGGACGCTGGCCGACGACGAGATCCCGCTCGTCGCCCGCGCCCTGTCATGACCACCCTCGGGACCGCCGGCCACATCGACCACGGCAAGACCGCGCTCGTGCGCGCGCTCACCGGGGTCGACACCGATCGCCTGCCGGAGGAGCGCGAGCGCGGCATCTCGATCGCGCTCGGATACGCGCCGCTCGAGCTCCCGTCAGGGCGGCGGCTGTCGGTCGTCGACGTGCCGGGCCACGAGCGGTTCGTGCGGACGATGGTCGCGGGGGCGACGGGGATCGACCTCTACCTCATGACGGTCGCGGCCGACGACGGCGTGATGCCCCAGACGCGCGAGCACGCGGCGGTGCTGGCCGCGCTCGGCGTGACGACCGGCGTCGTCGCGGTCACGAAGGCCGACATCGCCGACCCGGCGCGGGCGGCCGCGGAGGCGGAGGCGCTGCTGCCCGGCGTCGAGGTGGTGGCGGTGTCGGCCCGGACGGGCGCCGGCCTCGAAGCGCTGCGCGCCGCCCTCGACCGCGCGGCCGCGACGGTGCCGGGCCGCGCCGACACGCCCGGCTCCCTCCGGCTGCACGTCGACCGCGTCTTCACCGTGCGCGGGGCCGGCACGGTCGTCACCGGGACGCTGTGGTCCGGCACCGCGGGGCGGGGAGACGAGATCGTCGTCCTGCCCGCCGGCCGCCCCGCCCGCGTCCGCTCGGTCGAGGTGCACGACGAGCCGGTCGACCGCGCGGAGGCCGGCCGGCGCGTCGCCCTCAACCTCGCCGGCCTCGCCCGCGACGAGGTCGCACGGGGAGACGTCGTCGTGGCCGGCCGCCCCGCGGCCTCGTCGCCCGCGGCCCCGTCGCGCGCGGCCTCGTCGGCCGCCGCCCGCCCCGAGGCCACGTATCGCGTGGACGCCGCCCTCTCGTGGGCCACACCCGAGTCGCGGCCGGACGGCGGCGCGCGCGTGGCGGTCCATCACGGGACGCGGGAGTCGGCCGCGCGGCTGGCCGAGCTCGGCGGGCGGTTCTTCCAGCTGCGGCTGGAGGAGCCGATCGTGCCGCTGCACGGGGACCGCCTCGTCATCCGCTCGCTGGCGCCGCCCGACACGCTCGGCGGCGGGGTCGTGCTCGATCCCTCGCCGCGCCGGCACGGCCCGTCGCGCGACCTCCTCGCCCGGCTCGCCGCCCTCGAGCGCGGCGAGGAGCCCGAGGAGCCGGCTCCGCCGCCGCCGCCCTCGAAGCCGGCCGAGGGGCCGCCGCCGCTGACCGACGCGGCGCTCGCCGTCGAGCAGCGGCTGCGCGACGCCGGCGCCGAGCCGCCGCTCGACGCCGAGCTCGGCGACGACGAGCTCGCGATCCTGCGCGCGCACGGCCGCGCAGTCCGCATCGGCCCCACCATGCACGCCCACCCCGACGCCCTCGCCGCCGTCCAGGACCGCCTCGTCGCCGCCCTCGAACGCGACGGGTCGATCACGCTGGCCGGCGCCCGCGACGAGCTCGGCACGTCGCGCAAGTACGCGCAGGCCTTCCTCGAGCACCTCGACGGCGCGCACGTGACACTGCGCCGCGGCGACGAGCGGGTCCTCCGCCGCCGGCGCGGCTAGAGCGCGACCGCCCGGCCTTCGGCGGCCGCGCGGTAGAGCGCCTCGATGGCGCGCGCCTGGCCGACCGCGTCGGCGCGGCCGAACGGCGGCGGCGCCTCGTCGGCGAACAGCTCGAGCTCGCGGGCCCAGAGGTCGACCTCGTCGGCCGCGACGATCTCGGGCTCGGCCCCCGAGCGCTCGACGGTGATCGGCCCGGGGCTCGGCCACGGGACCATGTGGACGACCGCGTCGGCGCCGTGGACCTCCACTCCGCGGCGCATCGGCACGTCCATGCCGCACTGGATCGTCGCCAGCACGTCGCCGGGGAAGCGCAGGACGGCCGCCGCCCGTGCGTCGACCCCGTCGCCGCCCTCGACGAGCTCCGCGCTCACCTGCTCGGGCTCGCCGCACACGAGCCGCAGCGCGCTCAGGCAGTAGCAGCCGACGTCCATCAGCGCCCCGCCGCCGAGCTCGCGGCTCCAGCGCACGTCGCCGCCGACCGGCAGGTCGAAGGTGAACGTCGCACGCACGAGCCGGGGTCGCGCTTCGCGGGCGAGCCGGGCGAAGGCCCCGGCCTGCGGGTGGAAGCGCCACGGGATGCCCTCGACGAGCCGTCGCTCCGCCCGCTCGGCGGCGTCGAACGCCGCCTCCGCCTCGGCCGCGCGCCCCGCCAGCGGCTTCTCGCACAGGACGTGCTTGCCCGCCTCGAGCGCCCGGATCGTCCACGGCACGTGCAGCGCGTTGGGCAGCGAGACGTAGACGGCGTCGACCCCGTCGTCCTCCAGCAGCGCCTCGTACGAGCCGTGCGCACGGTCGATCCCGTGCGCCTCGGCGAACGCCCGCGCCCGCTCCGCGTCGCGCGAGGCGACGGCGACGACCTCGGCCACGGCCGTGCGCTGCGCAGCGGCAGCGATCCGCTCGCCGATGCGGGCGGTCGACAGGATCCCCCAGCGGAGCACCGCACGAGCCTACGCGCACGCCTCGCCCGCCGTGAGCCCGCCCGAGTCCTCGTCAGACTGAGGTTCATGGCCGCGATCGAGATCACCGGGCTCGTGAAGGCCTTCGGCCTCGTGCGGGCGCTCGACGGGCTCGACCTGACCGTCGAGGCGGGCGAGGTGCACGGCTTCCTCGGCCCGAACGGCTCGGGCAAGTCGACCACGATCCGCGTCCTGCTCGGCCTGCTGCGCGCCGACGCCGGCGACGTCCGCCTCCTGGGCGGCGACCCGTGGGCGGATGCGGTCGCGCTGCACCGGCGGCTCGCCTACGTGCCCGGCGACGTGAGCCTGTGGCCCAACCTCACCGGCGGCGAGGCGATCGACCTCCTCGGGCGCCTGCGCGGAGACCTCGACCGGGCCCGCCGCCAGGAGCTGATCGAGCGCTTCGAGCTCGATCCCACCAAGAAGGGCCGGACGTACTCGAAGGGCAACCGGCAGAAGGTCGCGCTCGTGGCCGGGCTGGCGTCCGACGCCGAGCTGCTCCTGCTCGACGAGCCGACCTCCGGGCTCGACCCGCTCAAGGAGACCGTCTTCCAGGAGTGCATCGAAGAGGCTCGCCAAGCCGGCCGCACGGTTCTGCTCTCCAGCCACATCCTCGCCGAGGTGGAGGCCCTGTGCGACCGCGTGAGCATCATCCGCGCGGGCCGGACGGTCGAGACCGGCACGCTCGTCGAGCTCCGCCACCTGACCCGCACGGCGATCGACGTCGAGACCGTGGGCGAGCCGGCCGGGCTCGACGCGCTCGCGGGCGTGCACGACCTCCAGGTCGACGACCACCGGGCGCGCTTCGACGTCGACACCGCGCAGCTCGACGGGGCGCTCCGCCACCTGAGCTCGCTCGGCGTGCGCACGCTCACCAGCACGCCGCCCACGCTCGAGGAGCTCTTCCTGCGCCACTACGGCGACGAGATCGAATGACCGGGCTGGGCACGCTCCTCCGCTTCGCCCTCCGGCGCGAGCGCCTGCGGATCCCCGTCTACGTGCTGCTGCTCGCCGCGCTCGTCGCCTCGACGGCCGCACAGAGCGAGCAGCTGTACCCGACCGCGGCCTCGCGCGCCGACTACGTGGCCACCGTGAAGGGCAACCCGGGCCTCATCGCCATGGTCGGGCCGCCGTACGCGGTGACCGGCGTGGGGGGCGACACGGCGTGGCAGTGGGGCGCGTTCGGCGCCGTCGTGGCGGCGCTGATGAGCATGTTCATCGTCGGCCGCCACACGCGCGGCGAGGAGCAGAGCGGACGCAGCGAGCTGGTGCGGGCGAGCGTCGTCGGCCGCGCAGCGCCCTTGACCGCCGCGCTGGGCGTCGCCACCCTCGCGCAGCTGGTCATGGGCGTCGCGGTCGCGCTCGTGATGGTCGGCGCCGGCACGCCGGCGGCGGGGTCGATCGCCCTCGGCGCCTCGCTGGCCGGGGTCGGGATCCTGTTCGCGGGCGTGGCTGCCGTCGCCGTCCAGGTCAGCCAGGGCACGGCCGGCGCCTACGGGCTGGTCGGCGCCGTGCTCGGCGCCTCGTACGCGGTGCGCGCGGCGGGCGACGTCGGCGACGGGACGCTGTCGTGGCTGTCGCCGGTCGGCTGGGGGCAGGCGATGCGCCCGTACGCGGACGAGCGCTGGTGGCCTCTGGCGCTGATCCTCGCCGTGACGGCCGTGCTCGTCGTCGCCGCCTTCGCGCTGCTCGCCCGCCGCGACGACGGCGCCGGGCTGCTCGTCCCGCGTCCCGGGCCGCCGACGGCCTCACGCGGCCTGACCCGCCCGTCCGGGCTCGCGCTGCGGCTCCAGCGCGGCGCGCTGATCGGCTGGGCGGTCGGACTGTTCTTCGGCGGGCTCTCGATCGGCCTCACGGCCCAGGACGCCGACAGCATCCTCGGCGACAGCAAGGAGGTGGACGAGCTGTTCGCGCAGGCGGCCGGCAGCCTGGTCGACAACTACCTCGCCGTGTCGCTGCTCTCGATGGCGCTGATCGGCACCGGCTTCGCGATCGCCGCCGTGCTGCGGATGCGCGGCGAGGAGACCTCGGGCCGGCTCGAGCCGCTGCTCGCCACCGCGCTCGCCCGGCCGCGCTGGGCGGCCGGCTACGTGGCCGTCGCCGCGCTCGGCACCGTCGTCGTGCTCGCCGCCAGCGGGCTCGGCGCCGGGATCGCCGACGCCGCCACCAGCGGCGACCTCGGCCGCCTGCCGCTGCTCGTCGGATCCTCCGTCGCGCTCGCGCCCGCCGTCTGGGTCCTGATCGGCGTGGCGGTCGCGCTGTTCGGGCTCGCGCCGCGGCTGGCCGCCGCCGCGTGGGGCGCGCTCGCGGCGTGTTACCTCGCCGCGTTCCTCGGGCCGCTGCTGGGCCTGCCGGAGTGGGTGATGGACGCGTCGCCCTACACCCACGTGCCGCTGCTGCCCGCCGCGTCGTTCGACGCCGTGCCGCTGCTCGGCCTGACCGCGGTCGCCGCCGCGCTCGTGGCGGTCGGGCTGGTGGGCTTCCGGCGGCGGAACGTTCCCGCGTAGCGAACGTCGCGGGTTGCGCTATCTCGAGCGCCGTCTAGACCTTGCCGGTGGCCACGAACGCCGCCTGCTTCGGGTTCGCGCCGAGCCGGATCAGCGCGTCGTAGATCGCGGGCGGCGCGGCGGCCGCCTTGCGCTGCAGCTCGTCCGTCAGATCCTTGTCGGCGTCGACGCCGACGGCGGCGTACGTGAACCGCGGCCCGATCTTGCCGGCGCAGCGGTAGGCGTTCTCGGCGAACGGCAGCCCCGCGCCCCCGTGCAGGCCGACGACGAGCTCCTCCTCGATGGCGTCGCTGTAGTCGCCCTCGGGCACGGACTCAGGGCGCACGCCCCTGACCTTGGTGATCTTCTCCGGGACGCCGGGCATCTGGTTGCCCAGCTGGCGCAGACGGTCGGCCACGCCGATCTGCTTGAGGTACGCGTGCACGAACTCGTGGTAGAGGACGAGGTGCATGGGCTGGACCACGTCGGGCGAGTCGCGGTGGCCCGCGACCCCCGCCTCGGTCAGCGTGGCCGGGTGACTCTTGGGGATCGGCACCTTCTCTCCGGGGCGGGGCATCGGCAGGTTGATGCGCGGGATCGCGGTGCCCTTGAACACCCCGCCGCCGGTGTCCGTCCGGCCGGCCATGTCGGTCGTCTCGATGTTGGCGTCCTTGGCGCCGATGACGACGGTCAGGCCCCGGAACGGACCGTCCTGCTTGTCCACCTTCTTGAACGCGCCGCCCAGCCGAGCCGGGTCGAACTGGTCGAGCATCCCGCGGCCGACGGGGTTGGCGCCCATCCTCTCCAGCTCGCCCGTGACCCACCTCGCGTAGGCGCGCCCCTCCTCGAGCTTCTTCTCCTTCACGTCGCCCTTCTTGAGCACCAGCTCGACGCCCACGCCCGGTGCGACAACCCAGACCCAGCCCCAGAGGGCGTCGCGCTCCTCCGGCTTGAAGTCGACCGCGGGGAGGTCGAGGAGCGCCGGATCCGCCTTGACGGTCCTGTCGGCGTTGGGGCCGCCGAGCAGGCGCACGTCCACCGGCCCGTTCGCCGGAACGGCGGTGACCGTCCCGCTCGCACCCTCCGCGACCTCGATCGCGCCGGGCTCGACCGTCGCCTTCTTGCCGAAGCGCACGAGCTGCTGGGGCCATAGCCGCTCCCGCTCGACGCGTTGGATCCGGCGGCTCCGGACCGCCCCGAGCAACCGGTGGACGGACTGGTTGCCCGCCGTCCGCTGGAGCTCGAGCAGCCGCGCCGTGCTCGGCTGCACGGCAGCCTCCACGCCCGCCTGGCGTCGGACGGCGTGCGGCTCGTCGTGAAGGGATCTCGCGCGCACCTGCCTCGAGGCGACTGTACGCGCGGCGGGTGTCGCCGTCCAGTGCTCCTGTATCCAGCCGCAGTTGACGTTCGTGAAGCGCTACCGCACGCGCAGGACCGCGCCGCATTCCCATCGCGCGGTGGCCTTCCAAGGTGCACCAGAGCCGGTAGCGGCCGCGGCGGAGGCGGCCCTCCCACTCGCCGACCTCGCCGGGGAGCGTCTCGGCGATCGCGCCGCTGCCGCGGCCGCCCACGCGCTTCATACGAAGATCGTGCGGATCCTCGCCGCGGTTGACGAGCTGGACGATCGCGCCGCCGGCGCCCACCGATCCCCGAGAGAGCACGAGGTTGAACTCTCGGGACTCGACGAGGAGGCGCGAGGGCGCCGGCGCGGCCGGCGCGGACGCCGGCAGAACCGCGAGCAGGAGCGCGGCGAGGAGGAGGCGCCTCATCGCACCACCTTGGGCCGCGCCAGCCGCGCGCCGGCGCCGAGCACGGCGGCCGGGTCGACGCCGAACCAGTCGGCGGCAAGAGACGAGTACAGCCCGCGGAAGTCAGAGGTCGCGCGCAGGTTGCCCATCGCGTCGAGCTTGGCCAGCCCCGGGAACTCGCCGATCATCCGCCCGCTGGCGCGCGTGCCGATGACGAAGCCGATGCCGGCCGCGCCGTGGTCCGTGCCCGAGCCGTTCTCGGCGGCGCGCCGGCCGAACTCCGACCACACCAGGGTCAGGACGCGGTCGGCGATCCCGCGCGCCTCGAGGTCGCGCTGGAAGGCGTACAGGCTGTCGGCCGTCAGCGTGAGGTTCTCGGTCAGAGCGTTCGCCTGGTCGGCGTGCGTGTCCCAGGCGCCCGGCGCCGACAGCGTCGCGCAGCGGACTGGCAGCCCGGCGGCGATCATCGCCGCCAGCCCGGCGAGCCGGCCGGGGAAGCGGTCGTCGCCGTCCGGGTACGTCGCCAGCGGCGTGTACGTGGGCTCCCCGTCCGACCCGAGCGGCTTCAGCGCGTCGCTCACGCGGCCGGCGAAGGCCGCCGCGCGCGCCGCCTGGGCCACCGCCGGATCCGCCGAGCCGGCGAGGGCCCGGCCGACGTCGGCGAAGGCGGGGATCGCCAGGTCGCCCGGCGGCCCCCACGCGCCCGGCGCCCAGAAGCCGAAGTCCTCGGGAGCGTCGACGGCGGCCACCGGCACCGACGCGGCGGCCAGCGACGGGCCGAGCGACCCACCCAGCGAGACGCCCTGCAGCGGGTTGTCGGCCGTCCCGATGCGGTCGAGCAGCCGGCCCATCCAGCCCGAGCGCAGCTGCGGGTCGAGCGCGCCGACTTCCCAGAAATGGCGCGAGACGAAGTGCGACTGGTCCGGGCTGTCGTAGCCGACGGCCGGGAGGACCGTCACCTTGCCCTCGTCGTGCAGCCGCGCCAGCGGCGCGGCCGCCGGATGCCAGCTCAGCCGCGGGTCCTCCAGGAACGGCCGGCTCTCGTCGCGCACCGCAAGACCAGGCCGCAGCCGTCGGTACGCAGGATCGCCGGTCGGCGCGAGGATCGACAGCGAGTCCGCGCCGCCGTCCAGGAACACGCTGACCAGCACGGTGCCGGCCCCGCCGGACTGCGCGCGGGCGATGCCCTCTTCGAAGGCCGGCAGGTCGGCCAGCCTGCCCGCGCCGTAGACGGCCAGCGCCAGCCCGGCCGAGCGCAGCAGGAACGATCGGCGCGATAGGCCGGTGCCGGCGGGAGCCGGCATCCCCGGCTCGATCGCGGGCAGGCCGTGCTCGGCGCAGCAGATGGTGGAAACGTGGCTCATGCGGTCAGGTAGTCGGGGGAGACGGCCACGAGCATGCGCAGCGCGTTCTCGGTCAGGACGGGATAGGAGTCGCGCTGCCAGCGCTGCGTCGCCGCGGCCAGCGCGCCCGCGGCGTAGCGCTCGAGCGCCTCGCGCGTCGGCGCCGACAGCGGCTCCTCGTTCCAGAAGGCGGCGGCGCGCCGGACCAGCTCGGCGGGATCGGACGGCACCTTGCCGCGCCACTCGCGCTCGTCGAGCCGCGCCGGGTTGCAGATCGCGCTGGCCATGTGCCAGCGGGCGCGGAAGGTCGCGGTGTCGAGCCAGCGGGTGTCGTCCCAGCCGGAGACGTTCGGCGGCTCGAACAGGATCTGGCCGGCCTGGGCGCACATCCACGCCCACGCCGTCGTGTCGATCCCGCGGCCGACGGCGCGCAGCATGCCGGCCGCCTGCACGACCGGCGGCTTGGCCATCCGGCGGCCGGGGTCGTAGAGGTGCGGATGGCGCATGATCGCCGCCAGCAGCGGGCGCACGCGCCGGCCGGACTTCACGTACAGGCGCTCGAGCGCGCGGGCGGTGTCGCGCGGCGGCGGCGTCGGGATGAAGTAGCCCCACAGCTTCGTCACCAGGAACGACGGGTGGCGGCGGTTGCGGACCGCCAGCCGCACGGCGTCGCGCCAGTCGAAGCGGCCGCGCCGCCCGTAGATGCGCTTGACGCCGCGGTCGTGGAACGACCGGTCGTAGCGGAAGCGGTGCGGGCCGAGGCCGTCGGACCACTCGTTGCGGTAGCCGGTGAGCGCCCGCGCCATCTCGCGCACGTCGCGCTCGGAGTAGCCGCGGCCGGCGCCGAGGCAGAACAGCTCCTGCAGCTCGCGCGCGTAGTTCTCGTTGACGTCCCAGCGGTTGTTGGACGTGCCGTTGAGCCACAGCAGCATCGCCGGGTCGCGCGTGACGTCGAGCGCGAGCTTCTCGAACGAGCCGAGCGCGTGCCGGCGCAGGAGCGCGTTCTGGCGCAGCATCAGCGTCTGCGTCGGCCCGCCGCCCTTGGAGGTCGCGAACCAGTCGTGCCAGACGAGCGTCATCCGCTCCACGAGCGGCGCCTCGCTGCGGACCATGCGGTCGAGCCACCAGCAGTGGTCGTGGCCCCACGCGTCGCGCGGCGCCAGCGGCCGGCCCTTCTCGTCGACCGGCGCCGGGCCCGTCAGGCGCGTCGACTCCGGCTGGACGAGCGAGTCGACCGCCCCGCCGAGGCCGAGGCCCGCCAGCCGCTCGGCCTCGCCCGGGCGCGGGCCGAAGCCGGCGCGCCACAGCAGGCGGCGCGCCTCGTCGGGCCCGAACGGGCCGCGATGCTCTGGGATGCGGGGCATCCCCTATGTCGTCGGCAGCGAGCGGCGTGAGCCGCAGTCAGGATGT
Source organism: uncultured Solirubrobacteraceae bacterium (assembly GCA_963844405.1). GTDB lineage: Bacteria > Actinomycetota > Thermoleophilia > Solirubrobacterales > Solirubrobacteraceae > DASSUW01. The sequence continues at coordinate 115,864 of CAWJNZ010000006.1, forward strand.
CGGCGAGAGGACGTCCGTCCGCGAGTAGTGGCCGACGGCGTCGAACCAGCGCTTGGCGTGGACCCCGGCGCGCAGGTCGCAGTCGGCGTACACGATCCCCTCGCTGTCGTAGAGCGGGCCGGCGATCACCTCGCCCCACGTCGGCTCGACCACGGCCGCGCCGCCGCGCCCGTACACGTAGTCGGGCTCGATCTCGATCGGGAAGTCGGCCGGGAAGGCGCTGCCGGGGATGTACTGCGGCGCCGAGACGACGAAGGCGCCCGACTCGATGGCGATGTGGCGCATCGAGGCGATCCAGCCGTCGGAGTCGTCGGCCGTGGGCGCCACCCAGATCTGCGGCGCGCCCTGGTAGACGGCCCAGCGCGCCAGCGGCATCCGGTTCTCCCAGCAGATCAGGCCGCCGACCCGGCCCACCGGCGTGTCGACCGGCTGCAGGTCGTTCCCGGCGCCGATGCCGTGGAACAGCCGCTCGTGCTGGGTCGGCATCAGCTTGCGGTGCTTGTGGAGCAGGCCCTCGGGCCCGAGCGTCACGTAGGCGTTGTAGAGGCTGCCGCGATCGCGCTCGTTGATGCCGACGACGGCGTGGATCCCGACGCGCTCGCAGGCGGCCACGAGCTCGTCGACGAGCGGGCCGGGCACCTCGACCGAGTTGGCGAGCAGCCGCTCCCAGAACTCGTCCCAGCCGCCGAAGCCGGCCGCGCCGCGCGCCCAGCGGTTCGACGGGTACAGCGGCACGAAGGTCTCGGGCAGCACGGCGAGCTGGGCGCCGCCGTCCGCCGCCTCCTCGAGCAGCCGCACCGCCTTGGCGACGCTCGCCGCGGCGTCGAGGATCACGGGGGTGGCCTGGATGGCGGCCACCCGCACCGTTTGCGGGGTCATGGCCGGATTATCGCGGCCTCGACCACCCGCTGCACGCGGCGGAAGGCGAAGCGCTGGAGCCGGTCCGGCGTGTCGCACGGCGTATGGCGGCACGGGTTGTCGAGCACGCCGAGCTTGACGCCGCGCATGCCGGCCATCTGGAACTCGCGGTGGTCCGAGTGCCCCCAGCCGTCGTCGCGCCGCCAGTCGAGGTCGACGTCCTGCTCGCGGGCGGCGGCGAGCAGCTCGCGCTCGACCCGTCGTCGTGGCTCCGAAACCGCCGACCGCAGCCGGAACGCGGAGCCGCGGCCGACCTCGTCGAGCGACAGCGCGTAGCGCAGCCGCTTCCGCGGGACGATCCGGCGCAGGGCGAGCGCGCCGAGATGGTCGGGCGAGCCGGTGTACCCGCCCTCCTCGGCGCCGGTGGCGACGAGCCAGATCGTGCAGGGAGGATCGATCTCCTCCAGACGCGGGGCGAGCCCCGCCAGCAGCCCCACCCCGGACGCGTTGTCGACCGCGCCCGGGCCCTGCGGCATGCTGTCGGTGTGCGCCATCAGGACGCGCACGCAGCGACGACGGCCGTCGCGGACGCCGATGACGTTGCGCGAGCGGCCGTGAGCCGTGTCGAACCGCTGCACGCGCACCCGCAGCCCGGCCCGCTCGAACCGCCGTTTCATCCGCCGGTGCGCCTTTCGCTCCAGTCGCCCGGCCGCGGGCCGCGTGCCGTCGCGCGCGATCGAGAGCGCCACGTTGTAGGCCTGATCCCCGGGCGGCGCCGCCAGCGCGAGGGCGGCGAAGGCGGCGGCCAGCAAGTCAGAAGGCGCCGCGGCGACTCAGCACCGCCGGCACGGTCTTGAGCAGGATCGCCAGGTCGAGCCCGACCGACCAGCGCTCGAGATAGAGGAAGTCGAGCCGCACGAGGTCGTCGAAGTCGAGCTCCGAGCGGCCGGAGACCTGCCACAGCCCGGTGATGCCGGGCAGGACGAGGTAGCGCTTCTTGTGCCAGTCGTCGAGCTGGTCGAAGTCGCGCTGCGGGAGCGGCCGCGGCCCTACGAGCGACATCTGGCCGGCCAGCACGTTCAGCAGCTGCGGCAGCTCGTCGATCGAGTAGCGGCGCAGGAAGCGGCCGACGCGCGTCTGCCGCGGGTCGTGCCGGATCTTGAAGAGCGCTCCCGAGGCCTCGTTCAGCGACTCGAGGTCGGCCTGCATCTGGTCGGCGCCCGAGCGCATGGTGCGGAACTTCAGGCAGGCGAAGGTCTCGCCGCCGATCCCCGGCCGCATCGACCGGTAGAGCGCCGGCCCGCGCGAGGAGACGGCGACGGCGGCAGCGATCAGCACCAGGAGCGGAGCCAGCACCACCAGCAGCAGGAGCGAGACGACGAAGTCGAACGTCCGCTTGATCGCGTAGTCGAAGCCGTCGAAGACCGGCGGGCGCAGCTCGAACAGCGGCACCGAGGCGCCGGGCACGAACTCGGCGCGGTGGACGAGGATCTCCATCGTCGACGGCGCGATCCGCACGGTCACGCCGCGGCGGTGGCACTGGTCGACCAGCTCGACGGCGCGGTCCTGCGGGAAGTCCGGGTCGGCGATGATCACCTCCTGCACGCGATGCGCGTCGAGCACCGCGGGCAGGTCCTCGATCCGGCCGAGCGAGCGCAGCCCGTTGTTCGGGCGCGGGGTGAGCGAGACGAAGCCGACCATCTCGACGGGCGCGTGCACCTCGTCCTTCAGCGCGTGGGCGACGTCCTCGATGTGCTTGCCCGAGCCGACGAGCACGGCCCGGCGGCGGTAGCCGGCGAGGCTGAGGATGAAGCCGGTGACGCGCTCGTAGAGCCAGCGCAGCGACCCGACGAAGAAGATCCCGAAGGCGAGCGTGCCGTAGAAGATGTAGTAGCTGGAGTACTTCTCGCCGTTGACCAGCGCGAAGATCAGCGCGACGACGGTCACCTGGGCGAGCGACGAGACGATCCGCGACAGGCCCGGCCGCTCGGCCCGCGAGGCGTAGAGGCCCGAGCGGGCGAACAGCAGGACCGTGACGAGGTAGGCGAAGGCGATCGTGTGGCGCGTCTCGTGGAACGAGGCCGCCCAGTCCCACTGGCCGTAGCGCAGGACCGCCTTGACCATCAGGGCGACGTAGATCGCGGCGAAGACGCCCACGAAGTCGAGCACGAGCAGCGAGACGACCCGCATCGACGTGCGCAGCGTCTCCATCCGCAGCAGGAAGGCCAGCGCGGGCGGGCGCTTGCGGCGGACGTCGACCTGCGGCAGGCCGAGCTCCGCCGCGCTCACGGCGGTGTGCTGACGCTCCTGTGTCTCGGTCTCTACGTTTGCCAAGGCGATGGGCTCCCGTGCAGTAACGCGCCCAGGAGGCCCGAGTAGCGGGTTTTACGTGATGCCGGCGCCCGACAGCGCGTCGACGCCGGACTCGTCCAGGGTGCGGCGCAGTCCGTCGCGCAGCTCCACCTGGGGCTCCCATCCCAGCACCTCTCGCGCCAGGGTGATGTCCGGCTGCCGCACCTTCGGGTCGTCGGTGGGCAGCGCCTCGTGGACGATCTCGGACCCGGAGCCGGTCACCTCGACCACGGCGTGCGCCAGCTCCAGGAGGGTGAACTCGTTCGGGTTGCCGATGTTGACGGGGTGGTGGGTTCCGGACTCGGCGAGGCGGATGATGCCGTCGACGAGGTCGGAGACGTAGCAGAACGACCGCGTCTGCGACCCGTCGCCGAACACGGTGATCGGCCGGTCCTGCAGCGCCTGGCGCAGGAAGGTCGGGATCGCCCGCCCGTCGTGCGGGCGCATCCGCGGCCCGTACGTGTTGAAGATCCGCACGATCGCCGTGTCGACGCCCTGCTGGCGGTGATAGGCCATCGTCAAGGCCTCGGCGTAGCGCTTGGCCTCGTCGTAGACCCCGCGCGGACCGATCGGGTTCACGTGCCCCCAGTAGGACTCCGGCTGCGGGTGGACCTGGGGGTCGCCGTAGACCTCGCTGGTCGAGGCGAGCAGGAAGCGGGCGCGGTGGTGCTTGGCCAGGCCGAGCGCGTGGTGGGTGCCGTAGGAGCCGACCTTGAGCGTGTGCAGCGGCAGCCGCAGGTAGTCGATCGGCGACGCCGGCGACGCGAAGTGGTAGACGAAGTCCACCGGCTCGTCGACGAAGAAGGGCTCGATGATGTCCGCGTGCACGTGCCGGAACTCCGGCACCCGGATGTGGGCGATGTTGGCCAGGGACCCCGTCTCGAAGTTGTCGACGCAGATCACCCGATGGCCGCGTCTGAGCAGCTCATCGCAGAGATGCGATCCGAGGAACCCCGCACCACCCGTTACGAGGCAGGTGGCCATGTCGGCGGCAGGATATCGCCAGCTATCGGGCGCGCGCGGCCTTGAGCGTCTTCTTGCCGATGCCGAGCTCGACGAGGTAGTGGCGCTTGTCCTGCCGGAGCGCGAAGCCGTCGTCGGCGAGCCGCTTGCAGACGACCGGGCACTTCTTGCAGCGCGGCCTGGACTTGCAGCAGCGCTTCTTGGTCTTGACGAGCCTGTACTCCTCCACGAGCGCAGGCAGGCTACCACGGATCGTTAGGGCAACCTAATCAAGGCGCGAGTAAGCCGCACTCGATTATCGTCCGAAGGTATGGCAGCCGACACTTTCGTGACGAAGCTGAACGAGCAGATCGGCAACGAGTTCGCCGCCCACCAGCAGTACGTGGCCTGCGCCGTCTACTACGACGCCGAGACGCTGCCCCAGCTCGCCCGCTTCTTCTACCGCCAGGCGCTGGAGGAGCGCGACCACGCGATGATGATGGTGCAGTACCTCATCGACGCCGACGCCGACGTGGTGATCCCCGGCGTCGCGGCGCCGCAGCCGACGTTCGGCGACATCGTCGAGCCGGTGAAGCTGGCGCTCGAACAGGAGCGGCGCGTGAGCGACCAGATCAACGGCCTGGCGGCCACGGCCCGCGAGGCCGGCGACTACACCAGCGAGCAGTTCATGCAGTGGTTCATCAAGGAGCAGGTGGAGGAGGTCGCGACGATGTCCGACCTCCTGCGCGTCGTCGAGCGCTCGAAGGACGACCCGATGGAGATCGAGAACTTCATGGCCCGCGAGCACCCCGGCGCCGCCGGCGACGACCCGACGGCTCCGCACATCGCCGGAGGCGCCGAGAA
>CAWJNZ010000007.1:0-1433960 GCA_963844405.1 uncultured Solirubrobacteraceae bacterium
GAACGCGACAGCGCGGCTCAGTCGTCTGGCGGGCGGCGCCCTCGTGTCGCGCGTGAATCGCCCTCTAAGCCCTCGACGCGATTCGCGCGCGTCGCTCAAGGAGCTACCCGGGACCGCCCCTCACGGAGTTGCCTGACCAAAGCTCCCACGGAGCAGACGCCAGAGAACCGACCACGATGAGGGCGGAGGGTGCGACGGCCCTCCCCAAACACATCCCTGCCCTTGCGCGAAGCGCGTGCTTGGGGAGGGTCGGCGGCACCCTCCGCCCCACGCCGACGTCCGCGCCACGGGCGGTGTCATCCTGACCGGCCATGAGTAGGCCCGACTGGGTGAAGTGGCTGCCGCCGCAGGCGACGGCCGCGATCGATCGCTACTGGAAGCAGCTGTGGGAGCAGCTCCGGCTGCTGCCGGAGCGGCAACTGCGGCCTGGCGAGCTCGAGCTCGAGGCGATCGAGGAGCTCGAGCCCGGCGACGCGTGGCGCGAGCGGTTCGAGGCGATGTGGCCGACATACCAGGCGTGGTACCTCCAGGAGGGCGACGCAGCGAGGCCGAGCTACGCGGCGTGCCGGCGGGCGCTCAAACACCACATGCCCGAGCTGCTGCCGGTCTACGACCGGCTCGTCGAGCTGGCCGGCGGTAGCGACCTGGCCGCCCGGCTGCTCTCGCTCTACCGCCCGCCGGGCTTCATCGTCGGCTGCTCGCAGGGCGCACACACGCGCGGCGAGCCGCTCCTCGTCCGCAACTACGACTACCCCGCCGATCGCCTGGAGGGCATCGTCTACCTGACGCAATGGGGCGAGCGGCGGGTGATCGGGATGAGCGACTGCCTGTGGGGGCTGCTCGACGGCATGAACGACGCCGGGCTCGCCATCTCGCTGACCTTCGGCGGGCGGCCCGACGTCGGCGACGGCTTCGCGATCCCGCTGGTCGTGCGGTACGTGCTCGAGACCTGCGACGACGTCGAACAGGCGTGCGAAAAGCTCGCCCGCATCCCCGTCCACGCCCCCCAGAACCTCACGCTGCTCGACAAGACCGGCGCCTACGTGACCGCCTACGTAGGCCCCGGGCGCGAGGCGCGCTTCGTCGACACGGCGGCCACCACGAACCACCAGGGCGAGGTCGAGTGGCCGGAGTACGCCGAGGCGATCCGCAGCGTCGAGCGCGAGAGCTGCGTCCTCGAGCTGCTCGACGAGGACCGCCAGCGGTTCGAGGACGCCTTCCTCGAACCACCGCTCCACAGCACCGCCCACGAGCGCGGCTTCGGCACGCTCTACACCGCCGCCTACGAGCCCGCCCAGGGGCGGGTGCGTTACCGCTGGCCGGACGTCACGTGGGAGCAGTCGTTCGACCGCTTCGAGCCCGGGACCCGGACGGTCAGAACGACTTGAAGGCCAGCGCGCCGGCGGGCGCCGGCTCGGCGTACGGCGTGCCGACGAACTGCGCATGCACGCCGGCGATCCACTCGTGCGCGCGGTCGGTCAGCTCGTTGTCCTCGGTCTGCATGCGCGAGCGCGCGACCAGCACGCCGAGGTCGGCGCCCGGGTAGGTGTAGTCGCCCGGCGCGAGCACGCGCAGGAAGAAGGCCTCGGTCTCGTCCTGCAGGCTGTGCCAGTCGTGCCCCCAGCGGGCGAAGCTGATGCCGTCGTCGCCGAGCCGCCAGATGCCCGTGCGGGGCGCCTGCGTGAGCTGCTCGACCTCGTCGCCGGTGTCCTTGAGGATGATCTGGCTCCACACGTCGACGCTCGAGGCCTCCGCCCAGCGGCGGTTGATGTCGTCGACGTCGATCTCGTAGTCGACGTCCATGTACTCGAGCAGGTGGAAGAGGAACAGCGGCATGTCGGCGTAGGCGCCGGCCGTTACGTTGGTCATCGAGGTCACGCCGCTGATGCGCGGGTTGATCTCCCCCAGGTACAGCTCGCCGCTGTCGACGTCGGCGAGGTAGTCGATCTCGAGGAAGCCGCGGTAGCCCTCGGCGGCGAGTCGCTCGCCGAGCTGCTGGGTGAGCGTGCGCGCCCGCTCGCGGTGCTCGGGAGAGAGCACCTCCGGGAAGATGTCGTTGCCGCACCAGCCGCCCTTGTGCGGGGTGAGCTCCGGATGGCCGGTGAGGTCGGTCATCAGCGGCCCGACGACGGTCCCGTGGCGGGTGAGCACCGCCTCGACGGCCGCGGCCCGGCAGTTGATCCGCTTCATGACCTTGAGCTCCTGGTCGGCCATGTCGCCTTCGTAGCGGTCCCAGTCGGCCTCGCTCGTGATGAAGAACGTCGTCTTGCCGGAGTCGCCGTACGGGGTCTGGACCACGAGGTCGTCGCCGAGGCCGGCGGACTCGGCGAGCGCGGTCAGCTCCTCGTACGTGGTCGCGCTCCCGAGCGTGTTCGGCGCGCTCGGCACGCCCGCCTCGTTGCCGAGCTGGGTGGTGACGATCTTGGAGTCCAGGCGGTGGCGCAGCTCGGCCGACGGATGGGCGACCTCGAGCCCGGCGGCGGCCGCCGCCTGCTCGGTCTCGTCGTCGAACATGACGAAGACCGCCTTGCCGCCGCGGTCCTGGATGCGGTCGAGCACCTCCTTGTGCTCGAGCAGGTAGTTGCAGACGTCCTCCATCGACTCGAACTCGCGGTAGGGGCGCTCCTTGGGGACGAACACGCGCGGGTGGTTGCCCTCGAACGAGTCGAAGTAGTTGACGTAGAAGAAGTTCCGCACCCAGCGGTCGATGCCGAGCAGGTTGAACGCGGTCGGCGAGACGAAGTAGACCGGCGTCTGGTTCGTGCGGAAGAACGCGCGAATCTCTGAGATCCCCCGAAGCATGTGCCGATCCTCTCGCGCGCGCGGGCGCGTGTCCATCCGTCAAGACGCCAAAGACCGGCTGGCGAGTTGGTGCGGGAAACGGTTGCCGCGCGCGTGCGGGTGCGAGAGGGTCGCTCGTACCGGGCCGAGGAGGAGGAGAGATGACATCCGTTCGTGGGGACGAGGCCGCCACGCCGACGCTGTGGCAGCAGATGCTGCGCCGCAAGCCGGTGAAGGCGATGACGGACGAGACGGGGACCGACACCGAGGGCGGTGAGCTCAAGCGGACGATCGGTCTGTTCCAGCTGACGCTGTTCGGCGTCGGCGCCACGATCGGCACCGGCATCTTCGTGATCCTCACGGACGCCGTACCGGAGGCCGGGCCGGCGGTCATCCTCGCCTTCGTCATGGCCGGCGTCGTCGCCGGCCTCACGGCCATCTGCTACGCCGAGCTGGCCGGCGCCGTGCCGGTCTCGGGCTCGTCGTACTCGTACGCCTACGCGACGCTGGGCGAGGCCGTCGCGGTGGTCGTGGCTGCGTGCCTGCTGCTCGAGTACGGGGTCTCGGCCGCCGGCGTGGCGGTCGGGTGGTCGCAGTACCTCAACGAGCTGCTCGACAACCTGTTCGGCTTCACGATCCCCGACTCGCTGTCGCAGGCCCCCGAGCAGGGCGGCGTGTTGAACGTGCCCGCCGTGGTGCTGATCTGGCTGTGCACGCTGCTGCTCCTGCGCGGGGCCAGCGAGTCGGCTCGGGTCAACGCCGTGATGGTGCTGATCAAGCTGGCCGTCCTGATCCTCTTCATCGCGGTGGGCGTGACCGGCTGGGAGTCGGACAACCTGTCCGACTTCGCTCCCGCCGGCTTCAGCGGGGTCAGCGCGGCCGCGGGCATCATCTTCTTCACGTACATCGGGCTCGACGCCGTGTCGACGGCCGGAGAGGAGGTCAAGAACCCGCGGCGCAACCTGCCGCTGGCGATCATCTTCGCCCTGATCACGGTGACCTCGCTGTACGTGCTGGTCGCCGTCGTCGCCGTGGCCGCGCAGCCGGTGTCGGAGTTCGAGGGCCAGGAGGCGGGGCTGTCGGCGATCCTCGAGTCCGTCACCGGTTCCTCGTGGCCGGCGACCGTGCTCGCCGCCGGCGCCGTGATCTCCATCTTCAGCGTCACGCTGGTCGTCATCTACGGCCAGACGCGGATCCTGTTCGCGATGGCGCGCGACGGCATGATCCCGCAGTTCTTCCACCGGCTGAACCCGCGGACGCTGACGCCGGTCCACGCGACCTTGTTCGTGGCGGTCATCCTCTCGTTCCTCGCCGGCGTCGTGCCGATCGACTTCCTGTTCGAGATGACGAGCATCGGCACGCTGGTCGCGTTCATGATCGTCTCGATCGGCGTCATCGTGCTGCGCCGGACGGCCCCCGACCTGCCCCGCGGCTTCAAGGTCCCGCTCTACCCGGTGATCCCCATCGCCTCGGTCCTCGGCTGCCTCTGGATCATCCAGGACCTGCGGCTGGTGACGATCTGGATCTTCCTCATCTGGTCCACGATCGCGCTGCTCTGGTACTTCTTCTACGGCCGCCACAACTCGGTGCTGGGGAAGGCGTCGTGACCATGCTCGTGGCGTTTGCGCCGGACGGGCGCGGGCGGGCGGTGCTGCACCTGGCCGCCATGCTCGCGCGGTCGGCGGACGACGACCTGCTGGTGGCCGCTGTCGTCCCGGTCTCCTGGCCGCCGAGCCCGGCGCGCGTGGACGCCGAGTATCAGGAGCACGTCTCTCGCGCGGCCGAGGACGCCCTCGCGGCGGCACGCGAGCGGCTGCCGGACGACGTCCCCGTCACCACCCTCGTCCACCACGCCCGATCGACACCGGCGGGCCTGCTCGAGCTCGCGGAGGAGCGGGATGCTTCCGTGATCGTCGCCGGCTCGTCGGCGGCGGGCGGCGCGGGCTCGGTCACGCTCGGCAGCGTGACCTCGCGGCTGCTCCACAGCTCGCCGGTGCCCGTCGCTCTTGCGCCGCGCGGGTTCCGCGCCGGCTCGGGGGCGCGCGTGAGGCGCGTGACCGCGGCGTTCGCGGCGTCGGGCGAGGAGCTGGTGGTCGGCGCGGCCGGCGTGGCGGCGCGGGTCGGCGCGACCTTGCGGCTGGCCTCCTTCGCCGTCCGGCCGCGGGCGCCGTTCACCGTGGCCGTGGGGCGCGAGGCCGACGACTCCGCGGTCCGCGAGTGGGTGTCCGAGATCGAGGCCGCCCAGCAGGAGGTCCTCGAGCGCGTCCGCGACCTGCCGTCGGTGCCGGAGGAGTGCGAGGCCGTCGTGGGCACGGGCGAGACCTGGGAGGACGCGCTGGAGGAGATCGACTGGCAGGACGGAGACGTCCTCGTCGTCGGCTCGAGCTCGATCGGGCCGGTCGCCAGGGTCTTCCTCGGCTCCCGGTCGGCCAAGATCGTCCAGCACGCGCCGGTGCCGGTCGTGGTCGTGCCGCGCGGCGTGGTCGCCGAGCTCGCCGATGAGGCCGAGTCTGCCCCGGCCGCCTAGCCTACGGCGCGTCCAGCGCCGGGTTCTCATCGAAGAATCCCTGAGGCCGGAGCGAGAACCCGACGGCCTCGCGGTTCATGACCGGGAAGTCCTCCACGCGCGGGATGTGCGTGAGGCCGGTCGCGAACCAGACCACGAGATCCTGACCGTCGACGCCAGCCCGGTCGGCCACGTACGACGGTAGCCCGTCGCCGATCTGGCCCTGGTTGGGGTAGTCGCCGGCGGCGTACAGCTCGCCGTCGCGATAACGGGAGACCCAGAGCACGTGCTGGGCGAACGGCGCGTGCATCAGTCCCTCGTCGGAAGGATGCGCGTACGCCGGCGTGTGCGTCTCCGGATGCAGCCGGTAGCCGACCGGGAGTCCGACCGCGTCGCGCTTTGTCGCGTGCTCGACGAGCCAGTGGCGGTTGGTCATCGGACTGATGTCGCGGAACCCTTCGACGGTGATCGGCGTGCGGTCGATCTCGAACGCGTTGCTCCCCGCCGCGGGAGAGCCGTGGGTGTTCTCCTCGACCAGCCGGTTCGCCGTCCCGTCGACGTCGAAGTCGATGCGGAAGCTGAAGAAGTGCTGGTGCAGCGGAGCGGCGATGTTCGGGGCGACAAGCGTCGCAAAGGCCGTGCCCTCGGCAGCCGAGCTCACGCCACGGTTGAGCGTCGTACCGGCCGCCCCGACGCTGACGTCGATGCCGCCGTCGAGCCGGAAGACGTACTCGGTGTTGTAGGTGTAGTTGCCGATGAAGTACGTCCACGTGACGACCAGCTCGCGAGCGAACCGCCCCTCGCGCTCGAAGGTGTCGGGATCGCTCCTGTCCCACAGCAGGCCGCCGTCGCGCTCGTAGATGGCGATCGCGTGCGGAAGCGCGATCGCCCGCTTGTTCGCGGGGCCGCGGCTCACGTCGTTGGCTGCGACGGCGCCAAGGAACACCGCGTTGGTCGGGACGTCCACGCCGACCGTCAGCGGCACCATGTACTGGCCGGTGTTGTACTCGCCGACGTCCATCGCGCCGCGCCAGGACCACAGCGGATCGGGATGCGCGTAGGGGACGTAGATCTCGTTGAGCGAGATGCGGTTGACGATCGACCGTGGCGCCCCGGAAGGCGCAAAGGCGATGCCGTGTAGCACCGGCCCCTCCCGCATCGAGTAGCCGACCCGGAACTCCCAGCCGAGCCATCTGACCTTGTTGCCGTTGATCGTGAAGCTCGGCCCCTCGGGCTGGGAGACGACAAGCGGCTTGAAGCCCGCGCGCGCCGGCTTGGCTGCGCCGCTCAGCGTCGTCTGGACCGGCTTGATGCCGCTGTCGGCCACGTCGACGACCTGCATCGTGTTCATGTCCACCGTCGCGACCAGGCCCTCGATCGGACGGTCATACGGATTCGGCAGCGAGCCGCGGTAGAAGGCGAGGCCGCGCAGCAGCCGCGCGCCTGGCGGGGCGCCTGGAATCGAGGACGTTCCGGGCGCCCAGATGTCGATGTAGATGTCCCGCGGCTGCAGGTTGCGCGCGCGGATGGCGGCTCGCCAGCGCGCGTCCGCGCGAATGGCCTCCGCGGAGTCGGTCCAGTCGCTGAGGTGGATACCCGGTTGCCGATTCGGCTTCACGGACCACGAGACGACGCGGCTCTGGCGCAGGTCGACGACCACCTCGGAGGCCCGGTTGGCGGCTCGCTCGTAGACCTGGACGAGCGCCTCGCGCCGGAACGCCGACCCAGGGGTCCAGGCGAGGAGGTCGGCCTTCGGCGGCTCGTGGAGCGTGACAAGCGGGAAGAAGGCGCCCGGCGTGAACTGCGGAGCGGCCTCGACCACCCCGATCGCCTGGCGGATCTCAGCCTCGCTCAGGCCGTCGACCGGCGAAGACTGCGCCGCCGCCGGAACCGGCGCGAGCACGAGGACGAGCGCGGTACCGAGAGCGGCGGCACGCGCGAGCGCCGGACCGAACGGTCTGGACACGGTGGGCTCCTTCCGAGTGGTGAGCCGTGTGCAAGCGACCCTATTGGGGGCTGCTCCAGGAGGTCAACCTGCTCATGTGCACCGCGCCGCGGTGGACGTTCGGTCGCCGCCGTCGGCCATCGTGTCTGTGTGGCGCCCTCAGTCGCCACGCCGGATGGCCTGCTGCACCCGGGAAGCGGAGCGCTGCGCGGTCGCCAGCGCACGCTCTGCGCGGCCGCCGGCGGCCGGCATGAGGCCGAGCTGGCGTGAGGCGCTCATCATGTCGAACACGATCCGCAACCGGCACACGCGACCGTCGCGATACTCGTGAAGGTCGACGCCGTCGACCTCCCAGCGACGGCCGGTGGGCGCGAAGCCGGGTGGCTCGAGCAGGCCCCTGTGCGTGCCCCAGCCGCGCCAGTGGAAGGCCGCGCGCGGCTCGCCCGGGATCACGTAGGGCCCCGCCAGCAGCTCGAACGTCATGTCCGGCGTCGCTCGCCAAATGGCTTCGAGGAACTCGCGTACGTCAGCGTGGCCGCGCATGGCCTTGGGCCAGCTGTCGTCGCGGTATTCGATGTCCTCGGTCATCAGCGCCAGCAGCCGGTCCACCTCGTGCGAGTTCCACGCCTCCAGCCAGCGGGGCGTGAAGCTGCGGATCCAATCGATCGAGGACATCGCTTCGGTCGTCGTCGCCGCAGCCGCACCTGGAGATTCGCGCTCGGACATGCCTCCTCCTCACTCTTGCCGACATGCCGAGCCTACGGCTTCCCGCACCCCACGGCTGCGGTGATCCCGGCGCCCATTCGCCGGGTGGCTCGCTGTCGGCGCGCGCCTGGCACTGGGACTCTGTTGCCATGAGCCGAACCCTGCGCCGCTACCGCCAACTGCTTCGCCATCTCCAGCACACCAGCACGACCGCCGCGTTCGCGTGAGGCCGTCGGTCTGATGGCTGCCCTCGCCGCCGGCGCGCGGGTCCGGGTCGTCAACGGCCGCCTGCCGGTCGCCGGCCGTGAGGGTGAGGTCATCGAGTGGCGTGGCGTCGCCTTCCACGTCAAGCTCGACGGCCTGGGAGCTCACCTCTTCGAGCCCGAGGAGCTGGAACGGGTGCGCGCCGATCAAGATGTCCGGTCGTGGCGACGTTCGCCCTGATCCACGGCGGAGGAGGAAGCGCGTGGGACTGGCATCTCGTCGCCCCTGAGCTGCGCGAGCGCGGGCACGAGCCCGTAGCCGTCGATCTTCCGTGCGAGGAGGCGTCGGCTGATTGGTCGGCGTACGCCGGCGCCGTGGTCGACGCGGTGGGCGAGCGCCGAGACCTCATCATCGTCGGCCATTCGCTCGGCGCGTTCACCGCACCGCTCGTGTGCGCGCGCATCCCGGCCGAGCTGTTGATCCTGCTCTGCGGGATGATCCCCTCCGCCGGCGAGCTCTTCGACGACTGGTGGAAGAACGCCGGCTACGAACCCAGCGGGTTCGACGATGTCTTCTACCACGACGTTCCGCCACCGCTCGCCGCGGAAGCGCAGCGACGAGAGCGAGACGAGGACTCGAAGGCGTTGCGGGAACCGTGGCCTCTCGACTCATGGCCGGCGACGCCGACGCGATACCTCCTGTGCCGCGACGATCGCATGTTCACCGCCGCTTGGGCGCGGCGGCACGCTCGCGCACGCCTTGGCATCGAGGCCGACGAGATGGACGGCGGCCACTACATCACGCTGAGCCGTCCGCGCGAGGTGGCCGAACGCCTCCACGCATACGCCAAGAGCCTCGCGTAACCAGCTTCGCGGCGCTTACTGCATTCTCCTGGCCGCGGCAGTGCTGCTCGCGCCTGCGAGGCGCGGCCGCAGACCTGACCCGAGCGCTGCTCCTCATGCCTCATTCCGATAGCGCCGGGGCCATGATCCGATGGGCGGGCGCCGCTGCCGAGTTTCGTCCCACCCAGGAGCGCGATCGCCCCGCGACCGCGCTCAGGATCAGTCATCGGCGCACCCGATAGCGCACGTGGAGCACCCTGTTGCCTGCGATCACCACGTCGGGATCTTCGAGCAGGTGCTGTGCGTCGACCGACCCGAAGTAGCGCTTGCCGGACCCGATCACCACGGGCGCGACGTCCATGGCGACCTCGTCGACGAGCCCTGCGGCCAGCACCTGGCCGCCGACGTCGCCGGCGGCAACCTCGACCGTGCGGTCACCCGCGAGCTCCTGTGCCTTGGCCATGGCCGCCTCGACGCCGTCGACGAAGTGGAACGGCGCCTCGGGGCGCCAGCCCTCGGGCGCCGGGCGGTGCGACACGACGACGGCGTGGTCGATCCCGCTGGGTGGCGTGCCGCCCCAGCCGTCCGTCAGGTCGAAGACGTGGCGGCCGACGATCGTCACTCCGATCTCGTCCCAGTAGGCCCGGGTGTAGTCGTAGGACGCCTGCGACACCTTCAGCTGCCCGGTCTCGTCGAGCGGGACGTCACCGCTGGTCAGCCAGTCGAACAGCGGGCCGGGCTGGTCGTTGTCGTCCGCGATGAACCCGTCGACCGACACCGTGCTGTACAGGACCACCTTGCCCATGGGCTCTCCTCTGATCGGGTGTGCCCATACTGGCGTCTGCGACGACGCAAGTCTTGGAGAAAATCACGCGGCCGGCAGCAGCGGTCCGACATCGAGCACGTGACCCGGATGCTCGCGCAGGAACCGCCGCCGGAGGTCGAGGTACCGCGTCGGCGTCAGCCCCGTGAACGCCCGGAACTCGTTGATGAAGTGCGCCTGGTCGTAGTAGCCGGCGCCAGCGGCGAGCTCCAGCCAGTCGACCGGCCCGGCGGGATCGATCGACAGCACGGTGGCGGTGAAGCGATAGGTGCGGGCGAACCGCTTTGGCGTGACGCCGACGACCTCCTTGAACCGCTGTGCCAGATGGCTGCTGCTGACGCCGGCCGCCACGCTCAGGTCGCCGATCGCCACCGCTCCCGCGGCCGCCGCGATGACGCTGCTCGTGTGGCGGACCAGCCCCAGGCCGGCGGTCTCGCAGACCAATCGCATCAGCTGGTTCTCGAGCAGCGTCAGCATCTCGCGCGGCCCGGCCGCCGTAGCCAGCCGATCTCGCAGCTCCTCGGTGGCGGGGCGACCCCAGACCTCCTCCACCGTCACCGGCCGGTCGCGCAGCTCGACCACCGGCATAGCCAGGAACGGCGCCAGCCCCCACGGCTTGAAGTGCACGCCGACCGACCGGGTCCCTGCCGGGTAGCCGAACTCCAACGCGCGGGTGAGCGTGCTGACGACGACCCCGTCGGCGTACTCGGCCGGCTCGAGATCACTGCGGGCGCGAATGCGAAACGGCGCCCCGAGGTTCACGATGAGCACCGCCGCCGGCGCCGGTGGCAGCGTCAGCCAGGGGTACGGCGGCGCGCCCTCCAGGTAGTAGAGATCGTTGATCAGCCCGTCCAGCGGCGGTCGCGGCACTCTGGACACGTACTCCACGCGTCACAGCATCGCCGACGCAAGGGCGGACGGGCCGCCAGGTCGTCCTACGCCGTCAGTCGCGGAACTGCGGCGGGCGCTTCTCGACCCGAGAAGCGCCGAGTAGGACAACACTCTCGCCGCTGCCGCCTTCGCCTGGCAGGAGCGGTCTGCCCGCCGCGGCTCCGCCGCTACCGGCTCTGCGAGCGGTTGCTGGGTCGCGGTTCCTGATCGATAATCGCCGGACAACCCTGCCGCCGAACAAGGAAGGTTGTGCGTGGACCGCGAGGCACCACTTCGCATCGACCACGTCCGGCTCGCCCGCTACGGCCGGTTGGTCAATTCGCTCGTGTGGCTGTTCACCCGCAACCGGCCACGCGAGGCCTGGCTCGTCTTGATGAACACGGGCGAGGTTCGAGTGCACGACGTCCACAAGCGGACGCCGGATCTGCAAGAGCTAGCCCCGATCCTCAGTGTCCCTTCGCCACGTGACGTCGAGACGAAGCTGCGTCGCCGATCGATCAGAATTCGCGTTGGGAAGAAGTGGCAGCGCGTCCGCTTCACCGGCCGCGAGAAAGCGCCTGGGACTGAGTGGGCGTCGATGGTCTGGGACGCCGGCGACTTCTGGCTGCCGGGTCTCGGGGGTGTCGGCGAGATCCTCGACTTGACGAAGGGTGGGATCGAGCGCACGCGGAACACCGGGCGCAGGCGTGCAGCGCGCGCTGCGTGGAAGACCATTCTCTCGAGCGAAAACGGCTGGACCGCCGTTCCCGGCAACGTCGAGCCGGACCAACGGGCCTGACCCGTTCCTGTGGACAGGTGGGGGCTGTTCTATTCAGGGCGCGAGATGACTGAGCGCTGCACGGATCTCACGGTCGCGATGCTCGGCTGCGGGGTCCGTCCAGTGCCAGCGGACACCGTCGTCGATCCCGGCGCAGCCGCGCCAGTGACTCGCGCCGCAACGCCAGCGCGAAGACGACTGTCAGCGGGCCGATCCGGACTGCGGTCGAAACCGGAATCGCGTGCGGGCGGCCGGCGCACACCGAGAGCACGGCGACCGTTCCCCGCTCCCACTCAGGCAGCGCATGAAGATCCGGGCCCGGCATGTCGCGCAGTGTGTCGTAGTCGCGCGGACTCGAGGGAAGTCGCTGCGCGCTTGCGCAGGCCGCGGCGATGAGCCAGCATCGGAGCTCCGACCCCCGACGAAGGAGGAGCAGGTGGCGCGCACACCGCAGGAGGTCTTCCAGCACCACGCGGAGGCGCTCGGCGCTGAGGACATCGATGCGATCGTCAGCGACTACGCCGATGACGCGATCTTCATCACGCCCGAGGGGGTGCTGCGCGGTAAGGACGGGGTGCGCGGGGCGTTCGAGAGACTGACGTCGGAGATCCCGGGCGCTCAGTGGGAGCTGCCGACGCAGATCTACGAGGACGACATCCTGCTGCTCGAATGGAAGGCGACGTCTGCGGACGCGAAAGTGGAAGACGGGATCGACACATTCGTCTTCCGCGACGGCCTGATCCGCGTCCAGACCGTCCGGTACACGCTGCAGCGAACCTGAGTCCGCGCCCTGGCGGAGCGGAGGCTCCAGCAGCTCAGAATGCTCGTCAGGGCGCCGCCGGCTCGAGTCGCGGGTGTATATATCCGCCCTGCACGCGGAGTCCGCTACCGGAGGGAGGGGTTTCTCATGAGGCGACTGCTGGCACTCGGTGCGGCCTTGGTGCTCGTGCTTGTCGGCGCTAGCACGGCCAGGGCCGATCACACCCACGTACTGATCCTGCCCAACGGCAGCTGCGCGGTCCTCGCCGCCGGCGGCAACGAGAAGTACCTCGTGCTACCCGAGGTGCTCTTCAGCAACAACCCGAACGTCGATGCCGACGACGCGGCCGGCGGCCTCCAGGGTCTGCCGATGAATCGCAGGCACCCGCTCCATGTGCTGGTGCATCTCGGTGTTCCGGGAGCGGACGGCGACATCGCGGTCATGGGCTCGGCCCAGGACCCGTGTGCGGCCACCGGGAACTACGTGAACGGCTGACCGATCGCTGACGCCATCCGGCGGCGGCGCGCCACGGCGCCGCCGGAGTTGCGCCTCCGCCGCGCAGGGCCCAACGGTGCCGATGTCGCCCCCGAAACGCTGCACCTCTGGATCGCCTCCGGACGCCAGGACGTCTCAGCGTAGACGCGGTCCCGGCGCGGCAGTCGCCCGGGGACGCGCTAGATGGTCTCGATCTCGACGCGCTGTATGTAGTGCTTCGAGCGCAGCCAGCTGTCGGCCGAGTCCAGGAAGAAGACGAGGTAGAAGTGCTCGATCTCCGGCGCGACGAACAGATCGACCCATGTACGAGACGTAGTCCTCGACGACCGGCATCGGCGTCGTCGTCTGCGCTCTCTCTCGTGTGCTCTCTCGCAGCCGGTCCGGCTCTGACGTATAGAGGCCGAACTCCAGGCCCTCGGTGAAGACGTCGACGATGTAGAGACCGGGGCGAGGCTCATCCTCGTGCAGCGCGATGTTCGCCGTGTAGCCGACCGCCGCCCGACCGCCGTCATTGACGACGAGGACGGGGACGCCCACGATCCCCTCCTCGCTGCGCTTCAGCGCCCGCGAGCGAAGCGGGTCGCTGCAGCGCCTTCGATCCCGCGCGCTCAGTGTCTGCTTTCGGCTGCCGCCTCGGAGCCGTAGCGCGAGCGTCCTCCGTCGATGGCGGAACGCGCCTGCCACGGCGCGCTGGCCGACCTGGCGGGCGTCGAACCCCTTCGCGCTCACCTCCTCGAGCGACGGCGGAACGCCGCAGAAGAGACGCGGCCGGTTCGCGAATCGCATCAGCGCCCAGAGCGCGCCGCCGATCGTGAGCAGTCCCACGGCGAGGTTGACGAAGTCGTTGAGATCCGTCATCGGCCCGGCGAATCATGGCGCGGAGGGCGGCGTCTGAGGGTGGTGTGGACGCCGACACCTTGGGCGTCTATCCCGCATGGCATCGGGCGTCGAGCGGTCGGCGGCCGGGCTCCGCCTCACCTACCGCGTGGCTGGTTCGCACTCGGGGGGAAGCCCGCCATGACGAACGTCGACATCGCAGGCGCCGGCTCGGGACTCGCCCCGTCATCACAGCACCCGATCGTCACGATCGACTTCACGCCGATCGGGCAAACCGCCTTCACCGCGCTCACCCGCAGCCTCGCCCACCGAGCGCCGCCCGTGCCGCCGGGGGCGTCGACGACATGGAGGCCAACCAGCACTTCGCGATCGTGATCGACGATCGGATCTTCGCCGCCCCCTACATCGGCTTCCGCGCCGAGCCGGACGGTCTCGACGGCTCCACCGGCGCCATGATCGAGGGAGGCCTGTCGCCCGACGTCGCGCGCCGAACCGCGGCGATCCTGGACACCGGACCGCTGCCCGCCGTACTCTCGAACCCGAGCGGCCCGCCGGTGACCAGCCGGCACCCGTGAGGTGCTCGCCTGCGGAGCGGGCGAGGCGCGCCGGCCCGACAGCCGGCGCGCCCGACCGTCACGTCAGCCGCTGCAGACCTGGTAGATCGTCGACGCGCGTGCGTACCAGATCTGGGCCTGCGTGTAGTTCCCGGCGTTCTTCTCGATGTCTCCGAGTGACATATAGAAGTCGGCCGTCTGGACCAGCTGAGCGCAGGAATATGCCGCTGATGCCGTCGGTGCGGTCACGAGCCCGCTGACGCCGACTGCGCCGGCGGCGAGGGCCACTGCCGCGATGGTCTTGAACTTCCTCATGTCGCTCCTCCTTTGAACGATTGCGAGCGTCTGGCGGAGGGACGGCGCGGTTCCCGTCGCTATTCCGCCAAGCGCACGGAGATCCCCGGAGGGGTGAGGTGGTTCACCCCTCTTGTGGGTGTGAGCGGAGCCGCCGCGGCAGGAGGCTGAGCTCCTGAATCTGGCGGCGGCGACCAAGGAGCGAGCGATGACCCTGACAGGCGACTGGGACCGGCGGATCAGCCGCCGGACACTGCTCAAGACCGGCGGCTCGCTCGCCGCCGGCCTGTCGCTGGGTGCGATCGCGAGCGATCGAGCGCTCGCCCAGGCGCACTTCGACAGCTACCCGTTCACGCTCGGCGTCGCCTCCGGCGACCCGAGCCCGACGGGCGTCGTGCTCTGGACGCGGCTCGCGCCCCAGCCGCTGCTCGTCGGCGGCGGGCTTCCGGACGAGCCGTACGAGGTCGACTACGAGGTCTCGCTCGACGACTCGTTCCACGCGATCGTCCGCCGCGGCACCACCGTCGCGCTGCCCGACGAGGCGCACAGCGCCCGCGTCGAGCTGCACGGCCTCGGCCCGCAGCACGAGTACTTCTACCGCTTCAGGGCCGGCGGCGAGATCAGTCCGGTCGGCCGCACGCGCACCACGCCGCCGGGCAACTCGATGGTGCGGCAGGTGACGTTCGCGTTCGCCTCGTGCCAGAACTTCCCCGACGGCTACTTCACGCCCTACGCGGACATCGCGGCGTCGGACATCGACGCCGTGATCCACCTCGGCGACTACATCTACGAGGGATCGGCCCGCGACGTGCGCGCGCACGCCCCCGCGCGCGAGATCAGGACGCTCGCGGAGTACCGGATCCGCCACAGCCAGTACAAGACCGACCAGCACCTCCAGGCCGCGCACGCCGCGCACCCGTGGCTCGTCACGTGGGACGACCACGAGTTCAAGAACAACTACGCCGACGAGGACATCGATCCGGACATGCCCGTCGAGGTGGTCCGCGCGCGTCGAGAGGCCGCCTACCGCGCCTACTGGGAGCACATGCCGCTCGCGCGGGCCCGCAAGCCGCAAGGCCCCGATCTCCAGCTCTACCGCCGCTTCCGCTGGGGGCAGCAGGCCACCTTCAACGTCCTCGACGGGCGTCAGTACCGCTCCGATCAGCCCTTGTTGTGCGCGAACGCCGAGCGCGACGCCGGGTACTGCCCCGACGACCTGAATCCCGCGCGCACGATGCTCGGCGCCGAGCAGCGCGACTGGCTGCTGGAGGACCTCGCCACCACCAAGGCGCGCTGGAACGTCCTCGCGCAGCAGACGGGGTTCGCGCCGTTCAACCGCGGCACCAGCTTGAACCCCCCGAACTTCGGCGCTCCCACTCCCACCGACAGCTGGGACGGCTACGTCGCCGAGCGGCAGCAGATCCTCGACTGGATCGCCGACCAGGGCACGCCGAACCCCGTCGTGCTCACCGGCGACACCCACCAGAACTGGGTGCGCAACGTGCCGCGGGATTACCGCGAGCTGGCCGGCCCGGCCGTCGCGACCGAGTTCATGGGCACGTCGATCTCGACCAACGGCAACCCGGTCACCCCCTTCGAGCGGCACCATGACGACCCGAACAACCCGCACGTCATCTTCCGCAACAACAACCGCGGCTACGTGCGCTGCACGGTGACGCCCGACGCCTGGGTGAGCGAGTTCCGGGTCGTCTCGACCGTCGTGCAACCGGTCGCGACGACCTCGACGCTGGCGACCTTCGCGATCGAGAACGGCCGCCCGGGGGCGGAGCGCGTGCTCAGCGGTTCAGCTTGAGCAGCAGCCGAGTGCCGCGCTCGCCCTCGAGCCCGTCCCGGTCGCGGAACCGGATCAGCAGGTAGACGTCGCGCTCGTCGGGGTTGCGGCGCGGCTGCCGGAGCTTGTTCCGGACGTCGCTGCGGTCGAGCGTGATGCGGATGCGGACGCGGTCGCCTGGCTTGCCGGAGAACCGCTTGCTCCCGAAGCTGCCGGGCCGCTCGCCCTTCCTGCACGAGAGCTGGAAGCCGAGCTTCTCGAGGCACCGATGCGCGATCACGCGCCCGGTGAGGGGCTCGGAGATGCGATGCAGCGTGACGCCGACCGTGAGGCCGTTGACGTGGAAGCCGGTGAGCCGGAGGCGCGGCGCGACCTCGCAATCCGCGGGCAGCCGGTCCTCGCGGTCCTTGATCACCACGTCGCGGCCAGGACCGCAGGAGATCTCGTCGCGCACACCGTCTCTCACGTCGATGAGGTCGTTGCCCAGCCCACCGGCGACGCGATCCCGCCCGGGGCCGCCCACCAGATGGTCGTCGCCGGCGGCGCCGTCGAGCACGTCCGCGTCGACGCCACCCTCCAGGACGTCGACGGTCGGCCCGCCGGTCAGGACGTCGTCGCCGATCTCACCCCAGTGCACGGTCCGGTCCGCTCCGGCGCCGCTGAAGCTGCGGTCGTTGCCGGCGCCGCCCACGAGGGCGTTCTGCCCGCTGTCGCCGCCGTAGAGCAGATCGTCCCCGCCCTGGCCTTCGGCGGTCCCGCCGTCGGCACCCAGGTACAGCTGGTCCGTGACGTTGCCACCGCGCAGCGTGTCGCTGCCGGGGCCGCCGTCGAGCAGGTTGGCGGCGATCGAGCTGCCGATCAGCTGGTCGTGGCCGCCACCGCCGTACATGGACGTGGGCACGGGGAAGGGCGCCCCCTGGCCCAGGACCGAGGCCGCGGGCTCGAAGGTGTCGTTGCCGTCGCTGAAGTGCGCGGCGAAGGCCGTGATCCCGCCGTTGTCGTCGCAGACGACCTGGGACGGGTTGTGCTGGCGGCAGCCCGCCGCGGCGATCACCGAACCGGGCGCGGAGTAGTTCGTCGCCGTGTACTCCGGCGGCTGGGCGAACGCCGGGCCGTGGTTCGCGTAGCGCACGGACGGAACCGGCTCGCCGGGACCGACGCGCAGGGTGACGGTCGTGCCCTCGAGCCCGAACGTCGCGGCGTGCGCGGGGGTGGCGGCCAGCGTGGCAGCGGCCACGATCCCCCAGATCACGTTCCGGTTCACGCCGGGACCCTACGGTGCCGCCGCGCCGCGATCCCTCCCCGAACGTCCAGCGTATTCTCATCGCATGCCCGCGTGCGAGCACGTCGATGAGGTCCGCAGCGACTGGCCGCCGGCCTCGGATCCGGCATGCGAGGAGTGCCGTGACGCGAGCTGGGTGAGCCTGCGGCGGTGCCTGACGTGTGGGCACGTCGGGTGCTGCGACTCGAGCCCCGGCCTGCATGCCACGGCGCACCACCGGCAGACCGGCCATCCCATGATCGAGACGCTGCAGCCCGGGCAGGACTGGGTCTGGTGCTACGTCGACGAGCTGACGCTGCGCCGGGTCGACGGCGACTGGCAGCAGGTCGACCTGTTCTTCGAGGCCGGCATCGCGTACATGCGCGACCACCTGGCGGCGGGCGGTGACCCGGCGGTGGACGAGGGCTTCACGCACGGGAAGGGCTTCCCGCTCGGGCAGTGGGTGGCGGAGATGCGGCGGCGCGAGGCGGCGGGCGAGCTGAGCGCTGAGCAGCGGTCGCAGATCGAGGCCCTTCCCGGCTGGCGCTGGGACGGCTAGCTCCCTTCGGGCGCGGGGACGGTTCTACCCGGCTTTCACCGCGTCGATCGCGGCGTTCAGGGCTTCGGTGACGGCGTCGCGGACGCGGGCCTCCGGCAGCATCGCGCGCACGTGGCCGCTGAGACGGACGGGGGTGATCCTCACTCTTCCCTGGCTCTGGAGGTGGTAGGCGAGCGCCTCGCCAGACGAGAACGTGCGCTCGCTGATCAGAACGCTCACCGGCGTCTCTCGAGGCAGGTCCGCGAGGCGCCCGGTCGTCCACCACTGGCGAGTGCGATCCCGGTAGATCACGTCGGAGATGTGGGTCGGCTCGCCGCCGAGCAGCCAGTCGAGCACGATGCCGGTCGCCCCGCGGAGCAGGGCGAACGCGGCGTGCAGGTACGGGGCGGCGATGTGGACGCCGTCCATGCTGTCGAGCGCGAGCACGCCGACGCCGTCATGACGTCGCGCGACCTCGCTGACCGAGCCGGCCCTCAGCTGGACCTCGCGCCGATCCTGCGGCGGCCAGCCGGGCGGCTCGGCATCGGGGACGAGGGAACCGTCCCCGACGTACTCGAGCTCGAAATGCCGCGAGAACTCGTGCGCGACCGCGCTCGACCTCACGGCACACGTCCGCCGTCAGCTCGCCACTAATCGAGCATTCGGCGGTCGAGTGCTCACTTGATCGGCCTGAGACGGACTAAGTGAGCACTCGAGCCTCGCGAGCCTCGATCTCGCCTCCTCAATGCCGAAGTTCGCGCTCTAGACCGCCTCGTCGGCATGCGCGATGTGCCCGAGCTCGCGCCAGATCAGCGCGAGGATGAGCGCTGAGCCGAAGAACGCGAACCAGAACGGGGCGGTGACGCCCCAGATCTGGGCGATGATGCCGCCGAGGAGCTGCCCGACGAGGATGCCGCCGAACACGCCGATCGCGTACAGGCTGGCGACCCTCCCCTGGAGCTCGGTCGGGACCGCCCGCATTCGCACGGTCTGGGACGTCGTCCCCCAGACGAAGGCGTGCGCGCCGAAGACGAACATGATCGCCATCGCCACCTGCCAGCTGGTGGTGAGCGCGAGCCCGAGGTGGGTGAAGGTCTCGATCGTGAGGCCGACGCGCATGATCTGGGCGAGGCTCGCGTGGCGCTGGAGCCAGTCGTACGCCGCCGTGCCGGCGATGCCGCCCGCGGCCCCGATCGTGGTGAGCATGCCGAAGCCGAACGGACCCAGGCCCAGCTGCTGCATCGCGTAGAGCACCAGCACCGACCACGCCGCCCCCCAGGTGACGTTGAAGGTCACGATCGTGAGGGTCAAAGTCCGCACGGCCGCGTGCTCCCACGTCCAGCGGAAGCCCTCCAGGATGTCCCGCCGGACGTGGGAGCGCCCCGCCGGCCGCTGCATCGCCGGCAGCCGCATCCGCGAGACGAGGACCGCGCCGAGGGCCACGCAGACCGACTGCGTCACGAACGGCCACGCCATGCCGGCGGCGAACAAGGTCGCCCCGAGGGCCGGGCCGATCAGCTGGTTGGTGGTGATGAACCCCGCCATCAGCCGCGCGTTGCCGATCCCGAGGTCCTCCTTGGCCACCACCATGGGCAGCAGCGTCTGGGTCGTCGTGTCGGCGAAGACCTCCGCGGTGCCGAGCAGGAACATCGCGGCGAGGACGACGGCGATGCTCACCTGGTCGGCGATCAGCGCCGTCGCCAGGACGGCGAGGACCGCCGCCCGCATCAGGTCGACGGCGACGACGAGCGCGCGGCGATCGATCCGGTCGGCCGCCACGCCGGCGTAAAGCCCGAACAGGAGCCACGGGAGGCGCTGAAGCAGCGCGCCGAGCGCGACGAGCAACGGGTCGTGCGTCTGCGACGCGACCAGCAGCGGGCCGGCCGCGAGGCCGATGCCGTCACCGAGATTGCTGATCCACGACGAGCCGACCAGCCACCGGAACGACCTGCCCATGCGGGCGGGCAGCACAGCCTCGACGAGTCGCGCCACGTGCGGCCACTCTACGTGGGGTGATTCAGCCGCGGCGGCGGAGGGCGATGCCGGTGAGCGCCTCGCGGATGACGCGCTCGGCGACCAGCGCCGAGTAGTCGTTGGTGCCGACCGCGCTCGGGATCACCTCGACCACGTCGACCCCCACCAGCTCCAGCGAGGCGGCGACCGTGCGGACCGCCCAAAGCAGCTCCACGGCCGTCATCCCGCCCGGCTCCGGCGTCCCGGTGCCGGGCACGAACGCCGGGTCGAGCACGTCGACGTCGACGGTGAGGTAGACGGACCCCTCCCCCACCGCCTCTACGGCCTGCCGGACGACCTCCCGGATGCCGAGGTCGCGGACGTCGTGCATGAAGAAGCTGGAGATGCCGTGCTCGGCCTGCCAGGCGAACTCGGCGTCGCCGGGCCAGTAGCCGCGCAGGCCGATCTGGGCGTAGCGGCGGGGGTCGAGCTGACCGCCGTCGATCAGACGGCGGATGAAGGTGCCGTGCGAGCGCTCGACCCCGAACACCTCGGCGCCCGTGTCGGTGTGGGTGTCGAAGTGGACCATGCCGACCGGGCCGTGCTTCGTCGCCACCGCGCGCACGGCGGGCTCGGTCACCGAGTGGTCGCCGCCGAGCACGACGGGCAGGACGCCGGCCCCCACGACCTGCCCGACCGTCGACTCGATCGCGCCGTGCGAGACGTCGACGTCGGCGGGGATGACCGGCGCATCGCCGAAGTCGACCACGCGCAGCTCGGAGAAGGCGTCGACCTTGACCTTGAGGTGCGGGCCGGGCGGCGAGCTCGCGCCGCGGATCGCGCGCGGGGCCAGCCGGGCGCCCGGGCGGTCGGACACGAGGTCGTCCATCGGCGCCCCGACGATCGCCGCGTCGAAGCCGGAGAGCTCGGCGGGGTCCTGGGTGAACGGGACGCCGGCGAACGTCAAGAGGCCCGCGTAGTCGGGCTTCTCGCCGTACTGGGCCCAGCGTTCGAGCGGGTCGATCATCGCTCTGCCAGCACGTTGATCGTCTGGAAGTCCGGATCGCTCGCCCCGTGCAGGCGCGCGCCGCTCGCCGCCAGCTCGCGGAGATACTCGACCGTGGCGGCAGAGATCCGCTCGCCCGGCAGCAGCGCCGGCACGCCGGGCGGGTAGCTGGCGATCGACTCGCACGAGATGCGGCCGACCGCGCTGTCCACCGCGATCTGCTCGGCCTCGCCGAGGAACGCCTCGCGCGGCGGCACGACCACCTCGTAGCCGAGCGAGGCGGCGGGCGGGATGATCGGCGCCGTCGCGCCCGGCTCGCGCAGCTGCTTGACCACCTCGTCGACGTCGCCGGCCAGGCGGCGCAGGTTGGCGGCCGACTCGCCGAGCCCGACGATGAACACGACGGTCGCCTGCATCGGCAGCTCGACGTGCACGTCGTAGGAGCGGCGCAGCGCCTCGGCGATCTCGTAGCCGGTCCGCCCGGTGCCGCGCACGTCGAGGACGATGCGCAGCGGGTCGTAGCCGGCCACGCCCATCCTCCCCACGAACGACGAGTCGACCAGCGAGATCCCGTCGATCGTCTCGAGCTTGTCGCGCGCCACCTCGATCGCCCGCAGCGTCTCCCACAGCAGCTGCTCGCCGTGCAGCGCCAGCTGGCGGCGCGCGGCATCCAGCGATGCCATCAAGAGCGACGACGGGCTGGTGGAGCGCAGCAGCCGCAGCGCGCGGCCGACCGCGCCGATGTCGACCCGGCCGCTGCCGGAGATGTGCAGCATCGCGCTCTGCGTCAGCGAGCCGGCGATCTTGTGCGTGCTCGTGAGCATGGCGTCGGCGCCCTGCGACAGCGCGGTCGGCGGCAGGTCCTCGTGGAAGCCGAAGTGCGGCCCCCACGACTGGTCGACCACCAGCGGCACCCCGGCGCCGTGCGCCACGTCGGCCAGCGCGGCGATGTCGGCGGCCATCCCGTAGTAGGTGGGAGACACCAGGAAGGCGGCCTGGGCGTCGGGCGCGTCGCGCAGCGCGCGCTCCAGCGCCTCGGGCGTCACGCAGTGCGTGATGCCGAGCTCGGCGTCGTACTCGGGGGCGACGAAGCTCGGCAGCCCGCCGCTCAGGACCAGCCCGTCGACGATCGACGCGTGCGAGTTGCGCTGGGCGACGATCCGCGTGCCGAGCGGCGCCAGCGCCAGGCACAGCGTGTGGTTCCCCTGCGTGGCGCCGTTGGTGAGGAAGAAGGTGCGCGCGGCGCCGAACGCCTCGGCGGCCAGCTGCTCGGCGCGCTCGTAGGCGGTCGGCGACGGGCCGAGGTCGATCCCGTGGATGTCCTGCGGGATGTCGGCCGCGAGGGCGTCGACCCCGATCGCCTTGCGCAGGCCGGGGTCGGCGCCCGGGCCGCCCTTGTGGCCGGGCACGTGATAACGGCCCGTGCCGCGGAAGGCATATGCGACGACCGCGTCGAGGTACGGCGCCGTGGGCTGCTCGTTGACCTCCATCCCCACGCGGATCCTATGGACGTTCGGCCACGAGCGCGATGTGGACCGCCGCGATCGTCGCCGGCTGCTTGAGCGAGACGCCGAGGACCTGCTCGGCGCGCGCGAGCCGATAGCGCAGCGAGTTGCGGTGCATGTGCAGGGAGGCGGCGGTCGCCGCGACGTCGAGGTCGTGGTCGAAGTAGGCGCTGATCGCCTCGTACAGCGGCGGGTTGGCGCGCAGCACGGCGACGATCTCGTCGACCTTCGGGCGCAGCCGCTCGGGCGCGATCTCGCTGACCATGAACGTCGTGAGGTCGAAGTCCTCGAAGCGCACGAGGCCGCCGCGCTCGACCGCCAGCTCGGCGTCGCGCAGCGAGTGGTGGGCCTCGACGATGGCGCCGACCGGCCGCCCGATGCCGATCGCCACGTCGGGGAGCTCCCGCGCGAGGCCGGCCAGCACGTCGTGCACCTCGCCCTGGGCCAGCAGCGTGAGTGAGCTGTCGCGCGCGTGGACGAGGTGCGGCACGCCGGCCCGCTCGAGCGCGGACACGAGCTCGCGCCGCACGCCGGTCAGCTCGAGCGCGGAGCGGACGACGGCCATGCGCGCGGGCTGCGAGAAGTCCAGCCCGAAGGCGGCGGCGCGGGCGGCCAGGGGCAGCGGGTCGCGCGCGGCCACCGGCGCGAGCGCCTCCTCGAGCAGCGCCGCCTTGACGGCCATCTCCTGGTCGCGCACCACGTCGGTGAGGCGCGCCATCGCCGACAGCAGCGGGGCCGTCGCCTCGGCGGCCGGCTTGGCCAGCTTGGCGACGAAGCCGAGGCGCGGGCTCGCCAGGACGAGCCGGCGCACGCCGACCGCGGTCGACACGGCGTGCCAGCCCTCGACCTCGAGCTCCACCAGACCGGGCGGCTGCTCGCCGACGGCGGCGAGCAGCGCTTCGACGGGCGGCTTGCCGGCCACGATCTCCGGACGCCCCTCGGCGCCGATGAGCAGCACGCTGGCGTCGAGGAACCGCGCCAGGCGGTCGACCATCGCGCGCTCGGGCTGCGGCGTGCGCAGGGCGTCGACGAGGTAGCGCTGGAGCGCGGTCAGCCGCCGGAAGACCTGCTCCTCGCCGCCGGCCAGCGCGCCGTCGACGAAGTGGATGATCTCGCGGAACGGCGTCTCGTACGGGACCGCGAAGACCGGGAAGGCGTGCTCGCGCGCCACCTCGACGAGCGTCGGCGGGACGCGCTTGAACGACAGGCCGACGCCGAAGCCGAGCGCGCTGGCGCCGCCGTCGCGCAGCTGCGGGACGAGCGTGCGCTGCGCCGCGGAGTTCCCGCGCAGCCGCACGCCGGTGGTGAGCATCACCCAGCGCGGCCCGAGCCACCGCACCGGCTCCTCCACCTCCACCGCGTGCGCGCCCTCGATCTCGGCCTCGGAGTCGCCGCTGAGCAGCTCGAGCCCGAATGACTCCTCGGCCAGTAGATCGGCGAGACGGAGCACGGCGGCGCCAGTCTACGGCGGCCGGTCGTGCGGCGCACGAACTCCGGCGGGCCGATTCTGGCGACTGACGATTGGCGCCCGTCGCCGCGACTTGGCAGGCTTGGTGGCATGACGATCTCTCTCGACGCCGGATCCGACGTGCGCGCGCTGCGCGACCGCTACGTCTCGAGCGCGGTGTCGGCGCCCCCGCTCGTCGTGGTCGGCGCCGAGGGCGCCCGCATCACCGCCGACGACGGCCGCACGTACCTCGACTTCGCGGGCGGCATCGGCTGCCAGAACCTCGGCCACGGCCCCGCCGACGTCGTGCGCGCGATCCACGAGCAGGTCGACCGCTACCTGCACCAGTGCTTCATGGTCGGCATGTACGAGCCGTACGTGGAGGTCTGCCGCCGGCTCGCCGAGCTCTACCCCGGCCCCGGCTCCGCCTACAAGAGCGTGCTCGTGAACTCCGGCGCCGAGGCGGTCGAGAACGCCGTCAAGGTCGCGCGCGCCGCGACCGGCCGGCCCGCGGTCGTCGCGTTCGACCGCGCCTTCCACGGCCGCACGCTGCTCACGATGTCGCTGACGTCGAAGGTCGTGCCCTACAAGCGCGGCTTCGGCCCGTTCGCGCCCGAGGTCTACCGCGCCCCGGTCTCGATCGAGGCGCTCGAGCACCTATTCAAGGCCGACGTCGACCCGGCGAGCGTCGCCTGCGTCGTGCTCGAGCCGGTCCAGGGCGAGGGCGGCTTCATCCCGATGCCGCTCGACTTCCCGCGCCGGCTGAAGGAGCTGTGCGAGGCGCACGGGATCCTCTACGTCGACGACGAGGTCCAGGCCGGCGTCGGCCGCACCGGCCGCGTCTGGGCGATCGAGCACTACGGCGTCACGCCCGACCTGCTGGTCTCCGGCAAGTCGCTCGGCGGCGGCCTGCCGCTGGCGGCGGTCACCGGCCGCGCCGAGCTGATGGACGCCGTGCCCGTCGGCGGCCTCGGCGGGACCTTCGGCGGCAACCCGGTCTCGTGCGCGGCGGCCTGCGTCGTGCTCGACACCGTGGCCACGCCGGAGTTCCGCCGCCGCGCCGACGCGCTGGCGTGGGCCATGCGCACGCGCCTCGAGGCGCTCGCCGCCGACGTCAAGGAGATCGTCGAGGTCCGCGGGCTCGGCCCGATGCTGGCGATCGAGCTCGCCCCGGAGCACGTCGCGGCCACCGTCGCCGCCGCCCGCGAGCGCGGCCTGCTCCTGCTCTCCTGCGGGCTCCGCGGCGAGGCGATCCGCCTGCTCCCGCCGCTGACGATCTCCGAGGACGAGCTCGCCGAGGGGCTCGGGGCACTCGAAGCGGCGCTGCGCCAGGCGGTCGCCTAGGCGCCGGCGACCCAGTCGTCGAGGGTCTGCCACCAGCCGAACAGCCAGTCGATCTGCTCGTCGCGCGAGGCCGGGATCTCGTCCCCGCTGACGCGCCACGTGCGCAGCTGCACGGTCCGGCGGGCCGGCAGCTGCCGCCAGAGCTCCGCGAATCCCACCGGGACGCCGGCATGCCCGATGAAGACGACGTCGGCGTCCGGCGCGGCCTCGAGCGCGGCGAGCGCTCCGCCGGGCCGCGGAGCGGCGACGTGCTCCATCTCGCGTGCCCACGCGGCCTCCTCGTGATGTCCCGCCCGCTCGAGCCGCTCGATGCCGCGCCGGCGCCGGGCCGGCGAGAAGTTGCCGCCCTCCGGGAAGATCAGCACGGCCTCGTCGGGGGCCAGGTCGCGGCTCATGGCGGCGATCTCGGCCTCGGTGTCGCCGCCGCGCGGATCGATGAAGCGGTTGGGCAGGCGCCGGCCCAGGACGTCGATCAGCGGGTCCATCCGCAGCGCGTGGTGGAGCACGACGCGCGGGCGGCGACGGTGGCGGCACAGCAGCTCGTGGAGCACGAGCAACGAGTCACCCTCGCCGGCGTGGCGGCTCAGGACGACGACAGGGCGGTCCGGCAAGGCCTGGGGTCCCGCGACCTCGACCGTGACGCGCGCCCAGCGGGTCACCGACCGGTACACGCCGCCGACGAACCACCGCAGGACGGCGTAGTGCGCACGCTCGAACTGCGGCGAACCCGCGCCGCGCCCGAATCCGCTGGCCACCCACAGGGCGAAGCACGCCACTGTGCACCCGAGATGCCGCGCCGCATAGCCCACGGCGATGGCCAGCAGACGCAGCGGCCGCCAGCCGCCCGTGAAGGGCGAGGCGATCAGCGCGAGGACGGCGAGCAGCGGCGACACGACGATCACCACGAGCTCGGCGGCGGCGACGAGCGGGGCGACGAGCAGGCGCCGCACGAGCGTGGGCGGCACGGCTCTCACGGCAGCCCGTGCTCCTCGAGATAGCGCGCCGACGCCTCGGCGGCGCGCGCGATCCGCTCGCCGACGCGCGAGCTGTCGCGATAGCGGTACTGCGACAGGTCGGTGTAGCGCGGCGGGTCCTGCTGGCCGGTCGGGAGCACGTGGACCTCGAGGCCGTCCGGCAGGCCGGCCAGGTCGCCGACGAACCGGTGGCGCCGGGCGATCTCGAACGCGACGAGGCCGACCTCCCACGGCCAGCGCGGCGGTTCGAGCGGCCGGTCCAGCCGCCCGACGTGCAGGACGAAGATCCGCGTCGCGCCCAGCTGGACCGCGCGGCTCACGGGGATGCTGTTCACGATCCCGCCGTCGATGAAGTGCTCGCCGCCGATCTCGACCGGCGGGAGCAGCCCGGGCACGGCGGCCGAGGCCAGGACGGCGTCGACCACCGGGCCCTCGCCGAACCAGTGCTCGCAGGCGCGCTCGATCGACGCGGCGACGCACTGGAACGGCACGGCGAGCTCGTCGAAGCGCCCCGGCAGGCCGCGCGCCAGCAGCTCCCGCAGCGGCGCATCGTCGTGCAGGTGGGTGCGCGTGCGGGCCAGCGTGGCCAGGCGCCCGAACACCGAGCCGCCGAGGACGTCGGTGCGATCGATCGCCGACCACATCTCGGTCAGGCGCTCGACGCCCGCCGCGCTCGGGTCCGCCGCCACCGCGGCGCCGTTGATCGCCCCCACGGAGGTGCCGAGCACCAGGTCGGGCCGGATGCCGCGCTCGACGAGGGCGCGCAGCATGCCGACCTCGTGCGCGCCGAGCGGGCCGCCACCGCCGCCGAGGACGAAGGCGACCGTCACTCGCCGAGCGCCGCTGCGCGCGACGGGTGGATCTCGAACGCCCGGTTGAGCCCGGTCAGCTCGAGCACCCTGACGACGCTCTGACCGGTGGCGACGAGCTGGAGGTCGCCGCCGGCGTCCCTCGCGCGCTTGAGCCCGCCCACCAGCACGCCGAGGCCCGCCGAGTCGATGAAGTCGACGCCCTCGAGGTCGACGACGAGCGGGCGTCCGGGATGCTCCTCGATCGCCTCGAGCAACACGCCGCGCAGCTCGGCGGCGCCCCCGACGTCGAGCTCGCCGTGCACGGCCACCACGAGGTCCCCCCGCTCGACGCGCAGCTCCATCTCAGCCCGTCCTGCGGAACAGCGCGAGGCTCCGCGCGTCGACCGTCGTGCGCGTGCCGGCGTTCACGTCCTCGCCCTCGTTGAAGGCGTCCGCCGTGTCGAGCAGGCGGCGCCAGCGAGCGCCCCACGCCTTCGGGGGCGCCGTGAACTCGAGCGGCTCGTGGTGCGCATTGAAGAGCATCAGGAAGGAATCGTCGACGACCCGCTCGCCGCGCGCGTCGGGGCTCGGGATCGTCTCGCCGTTGAGGAAGACGCCGATCGCCTTCCCGAAGCCCGACGACCAGTCCTCGGCCTTCATCTCGGACCCGTCGGGCTGGAACCACGCGATGTCCGGGCCGGCCGCGCCCAGCGACTCGCCGTGGAAGAAGTGGCGGCGCCGGAAGACCGGATGGGCGCGCCGGAAGGCGATCAGCCGCTGGACGAACGCGAGCAGGGCGCCGTCCATGTCCTCCCAGTCGATCCACGAGATCTCGCTGTCCTGGCAGTAGGCGTTGTTGTTGCCGCCCTGCGTACGGCCGATCTCGTCGCCGCCGAGCAGCATCGGAATGCCCTGCGAGAGCATGAGCGTGGCGAGGAAGGTGCGCCGCCGCCGCTCGCGGAGCTCGAGCACCTCCGGGTCGTCGGTCGGGCCCTCGGCGCCGGAGTTCCAGGAGCGGTTGTGGCTCTCCCCGTCGGCCCCGCCCTCGCCGTTCGCCTCGTTGTGCTTGTGGTCGTAGGAGACGAGGTCGTCGAGCGTGAAGCCGTCGTGCGCCGTGACGAAGTTCACGCTCGCGGAGGGCTGGCGCCCGTCGTCCTCATAGAGGTCCGAGCTGCCGGTCAGGCGCGAGGCGAACTCGCCCAGCGTCTGCGGCTCGCCGCGCCAGTAGTCGCGCAGCGTGTCGCGGTACTTGCCGTTCCACTCCGACCACAGCGGCGGGAAGTTGCCGACCTGGTAGCCGCCCTCGCCGACGTCCCAGGGCTCCGCGATCAGCTTGACCCGCGAGACGACGGGGTCCTGCTGGATGAGGTCGAAGAAGGCGGACAGCCGGTCGACCTCGTGGAACTGGCGCGCGAGAGTGGACGCGAGGTCGAAGCGGAAGCCGTCCACGTGCATCTCTCCCGCCCAGTAGCGCAGCGAGTCCATGATCAGCTGGAGCACGTGCGGGTGCCGCATGTTGAGGCTGTTGCCGGTGCCCGTGGTGTCGTAGTAGTAGCGGCGGTCGTCGTCGACGAGCCGGTAGTACGCCGCGTTGTCGATCCCCTTGAACGACAGGACGGGGCCGAGGTGGTTGCCCTCGGCCGTGTGGTTGTAGACGACGTCGAGGATCACCTCGATGC
Organism: uncultured Solirubrobacteraceae bacterium; assembly: GCA_963844405.1. GTDB lineage: Bacteria > Actinomycetota > Thermoleophilia > Solirubrobacterales > Solirubrobacteraceae > DASSUW01. The sequence continues at coordinate 28,685 of CAWJNZ010000007.1, forward strand.
CCGCCGCGTGCAGGGCCTTGACCATCGACTTGAACTCCTGGACCTGCCGGCCGTCCTGCCCCGACGACGAGTAGTCGTTGTGCGGCGCCAGGTACCCGATCGAGTTGTAGCCCCAGTAGTTGCGCAGCCCGCGGTCGGCGAGGTGCGAGTCGTGGACGAACTGGTGCACCGGCAGGAGCTCGACCGCCGTCACGCCGAGGGCGAGCAGGTAGTCGATGGCGGCCGGATGCGCGAGGCCGGCGTAGGTGCCGCGCAGCGCCTCGGGGATGCCCGGGTGGCGCTGCGTGAAGCCCTTGACGTGGACCTCGTAGATCACGCTGTCGTCGAGAGGCACGCCCGGCGGCCGGTCGTGCGCCCAGTCGAAGTACGGGCTGACGACCACCGACTTGGGCATGAACGGCGCGCTGTCGAGGTCGTTGGACGAGCTCTGCGGGTCCTTGAAGCGGTACGGGAAGAGCGCCTCGTCCCAGCGCACCTCGCCGTCGATGGCCAGGGCGTACGGGTCGAGCAGCAGCTTCGAGGGGTTCGAGCGCTGGCCGCGGCCCGGATCGTGCGGCCCGTGCACGCGGAACCCGTAGCGCTGGCCGGGCCCGACGTTGGGCGCATAGCCGTGCCAGACCCACGCCGCCATCTCGGTCAGCGGCGTGCGCGTCTCGGTGCCGTCGGCGTCGAAGAGGCAGAGCTCCACGCGCTCGGCGACCTCCGAGAAGATCGCGAAGTTGGTGCCGACCCCGTCGTAGCTCGCGCCGAGCGGGAACGGCTTGCCGGGCCAGAGGTTCATCCGCCCGGCCTTACCCGCACGCACGCGGATCGATGCTCAGGCCGCCTCGGAGTAGTCGAACAGCGAGTTGATGAGCCCGATGGCGACGGCCTGGGCCGACGTGCGCGCGCCGAGCTTGCGACGCACCTCGGCGAGGTGCGTCTTGACCGTCTCCTCGCCGATGCCCATCTTCTCGGCGATCGCCTTGCGCTCGAGCCCCTGGGCGAGCAGGCGCAGGGCGGTGAGCTGCTTGGGCGACAGGTCGTCGAAGTCGCGGCCGTCGGCGCGCGAGGCGAACACCGGCGACGTGTAGGTCTTGCCGCGCGAGGCGAGCAGCACGGCCTTCAGCAGGTCACCGGCATGGTCGCCCTTAGACACGACGCCCTTGACGCCGGCGGCGAACGCCTTCTCGACCAGCCCCATCTCGTCGAGGCCGGTGTAGAGCACGGCCTCCATGTCCGGCAGCTCGTCGCCCAGGCGGCGGGTCAGCTCGAGGCCGTCGACGTCCGAGCCCTCGAGCGCGACGTCGAGCACGACCACGCGCGGGCGGTGCCGGCGGCAGGCCTCCATCCCCTCCTCGGCATCGTGCGCCCACGCCACGACCTCGACCTCGGGCCGGTTGTGGAACAGCGTGCGCAGGCCGAGCACGACGATGCGATGGTCGTCGATGACGACGACCGGGACGGCGAGGGACATACCAAGACCTCTTGTTACCCCGATGACGCCGCAGGCACCGTCAGCTGCACGCGCAGGCGTCCCTCTCCCTCCCAGGCCACTGCCGAGCCGCCCGCCGCGACGGCGATGGCCCCCGCGTGCGAGAGGTCGCCCAGCGCCCGCTCGGTCCACGCCACGGGCTCCCCCGCCTCGGGGCCGGCCACCACGCACCAGCCGTCGGGATGGGGCTGCACCGCGACCTCGGCGCCGGCCAGCCGCGGGTCGGAGGCCAGCGCCGCCGCCAGCAGCCGTGCGCACGCCGACCAGCCCGCGCCGGGCACGAGCGCCGCCGGCACCTCGCCGTCCACCGCCGCCACCGGCGTGCCGACGCCGATGCCCTCCAGCTCGCGCGCGAGCACCTCGATCAGCGGCTCGGGCGCGAGCGCGGCGCCCGGGTGCAGCGACGCCATGACCTCGCGCGTCGACGAGAGCCGCCGCTGCGCCTCGGCACCGACGTCCGCCACATCGGCGCGCACCTGCGCGCGCTCGTCGTCCTCGAACGGCACCGTCAGGGCCCCCTCGGCGATGACCTGGAGGGCGCTGATGTCGGTCCGCAGGCGGTGCGTGACGGTATCCAGCAGCTCGGCCGCCATGCTCCCGCGCTCGGCGGCGATCCGCTGCAGCACCAGCGAGCTGTGGCGGTCGACCGCCCGCTGGAGGGCTTCGCGAGCGGCCGCCTCGTCGGCCGGCGCGGCCGCGGCCAGGAGCCACCCCACGGCGTCCCCGCACGAGGCGCGCGCCGACCAGGGCGCCGGCGGATCGGGCGGCGCGGCGTGTGGCGACGCCACCGGCCCGCCGTGCATGCGCACGGCCGCGTGCCCGCCGAGCGAGAACCGCAGCTCGAAGCGCGCGCCGTCGAACAGCGGCGTCAGGCTCTGCGTTGCGTCGGTCCAGGCATCGCTCATCCCCCGGCCGCCGGCAGCCTCAGCGTGAAGGCCGCGCCCTGACCCGGGCCGCCTGAGGACACGGAGATCGAGCCGCCGCGGCGGTCGAGGATCTGCCGGCAGACCGCGAGACCGACCCCGGTGCCGGGCACGGCGGTCCGGTCGCGCTCGAACAGCCCGAAGATCTTCGCCGCCGCCTCCTCCATGCGCTCCGCCGCGTGCTCGACGTGCTGGAGCATCTCCCGCTCGTCCTCGTCGAGCCGGTCGGCGGCGGCCGCCCTCACGGTCTCGGCGCCCATGCGGATCGTCCGCAGCGGCTCCTGCAGGTCGTGGCTGGCGGCGAGCGCGAACCGCTCGAGCTCGGCGTTCGAGCGCTCGAGCTCGCGCTGGGCGCCGACCAGGTCGGAGATGTCGCGGATGATCGCGACGATGCCGGAGCCGTCGGCCAGCGCCGCCACCGACACCTGGGCCGGGAAGACGGTGCCGTCCGCGCGCATGGCGTCCATCCGCAGCGTGCGCGAGCGCCCGTAGGCGAGGTCGCGGCGCACGCGGTGGTACGTCTCGCTCTCGGAGTCGGGGACCACGACCTCCTCGTAGGAGCGCCCGACGGCGCCCTCGGCGGGCAGGCCGAAGGTCTGTTCCGCGCCCGGGTTCCAGCTCGTGATCGTGCCGTCCGCGGTCTCGATGACGATCGCGTCCGGGGCCGCCTGGGCCAGCGCGCCGAGCCGCGCGCGGTCCGCCTCGGCGCGGCGGACCTCGGAGATGTCGACCGCGATCACGCCGACGCCCTCCGCACGGCCGTCGGGGCCGAGGATCGGGAACTTGGTCGTAAGGAACGGCCGCACGCCGCCTTCGGGCATAGGGACGTGCTTGGTGAAGGTCAGCGGCCGGTCGGCCTCTATCGCCTGCGCGTCCTCGGCGTGGTTGGCGGCCGCCACGTCGGGCGGGAGGAAGTCGGAGTCGGAGTGGCCGACGATCCGCTCGGCGGGCAGGCCAAAGACGACCGTGCCGAGCCGGTTGATCAGCCGGTAACGGCTGTCGCGGTCCTTGAAGGCGATCACGTTCGGCGCGTTGTCGATCAGCTGCTGGAGCAGCTCGCGCGAGCGGCCGGCGTCGCGCTCGGCGCGGCGGCGGTCGGAGACGTCCAGGAACGTCAGCGCGGCGCCGCCGTACCTGCCCTCGGCGTCGAGGATCGGGCCGGCGGTGACGAAGACGTCGACCCGGCGGCCGTCGCGCCGTGGGATGACCCCCTCGCGGTGGACCATGCGCCCGGCCCTGAGCGCCTCGCGCATCTCCTGCGCGGCCTGGAGGCGCTCGGGCGCGACGATCGTCCACACCGACCGCCCGACCAGCTCCTCGGCGGGCCAGCCGAACATCCGCTCGGCCGACGGGCTGAAGATCCGCACGACGTCCTGGTCGTCGATGCCGACGATCGCCTCGGCCGCCGCGTCGACGACGGCCTCGAGCGTCGCCCCACGGCGGAGCCGGTCCTCGTAGTGGACGACGACCTGCGGCTCGTCCCCGGGCAGCGGACGGGCGGTCACGCACAGCAGGACCTCGGTGCCGTCGGGCCGGAGCGCGCGTAGCTCCTCGTCGACCCCCTCGCCTGCGAGCATGCGGGCTTCGACCCGCTCGCCGATGGCGCGGTCGTCGGGATGGACGACCTCCTGCCACCACATCCGGAGGAGCACGTCCGCGGGACGCCCGAGAATGACGCAGGTTGCGGGGTTCACGCGCAGGTAGCGGCCGCCGGCGCCGATCAGCGCCACCCCCGACGGGGCGCGCTCGAAGACGGCGAGCAGCTGATCGGCCAACCGGGTCTCGTCGGCCGTGCGCTCGAAACTGGATTCAGCGGCCCTACGTGCCAGATAGTGCTGGTACCCGGTCACGCTCCCGTGAGTCGTGAAAGGGCCGTCAACACGTCGCCGATCCCGGCCTTGGGCACCACGGCGTCGACCAGCGGCCGCACCGCCTCCACCTCGGGCGTGTCGTCGGCTGCCGAGTGCAGGATCAGCGGCGTGCCGGGCGCACGCGCGCGAAACGCCTCCACGAGTTCGGGGCCTGTGAGATCGGGTAGGTGCAGGTCGAGCAACACGGCGTCCTGGCCGTCGACTCGTTCCAGGCCCTCCGCGGCCGTCGCCGCGGAGGCCAGCTCGAATCGGTGGTCCCGCTTGAAGGCGATCCTCAGGGCGAGCGCCACAGCGGGATGGTCGTCGACCACCAGCACGTGCTTCGCCATCGACCCCATCGTTCCCGTTCCGCGACGCGCGGTACCAAGATGCCCGATTCGGAAGCGTCACAGCCCAGCGTGGTCCTCGTGGAGGACCACCCGCTCCACGCGCGCGTCCTGCGACGGGCGCTGGCGACCCGGCTCCCCGGCGGGAGCATCGAGGTGTTCGCCGACGGCACGGCCGCCTGTCAGCGGCTGATGGACGCGGCGTCCGCGGTCCCCGACCTGCTCATCCTCGACCTCGACCTGCCCGGCCAGACCGGGCACGAGCTGCTGGCGATGTGCGTGGCCGACGGTCGCCTGAGCACGATGCACACCGTGGTCGTGACGTCGTCGACGAGCACGGCCGACCGCGAGCGCTCGCTCGAGCTGGGCGCGGCGATGCACCTGCCCAAGCCGGTCGACGCCGCCGGCTTCATGCAGCTCGCCGACGGACTGGCCGCGCTGGTCAGCCCGTCGCGGCCGGGCTGACCGCGTAGCGCAGGAACAGGTAGCCGCCCGCTTCGTGCAGCGAGAGGAGGTCCAGATCGCGCGGCGGGTCGAGCTCTGGCCCGGTGACGATCGTGATCGGGTCCTCCCCGCCGGCGAGCTTCGTGGCGATGACCAGGTGCAGCTCGTCGACGAGCCCTTCGTCGAGCAGGTCGCCGAGCAGCCGCGGGCCGCCCTCGCAGTCGATCGCCTCGATCCCGTGCTCGGTGCGCAGGCGGCGGACGCCCTCGGCGAGCGGGGCGCGCAGGTAGCCGACCTGGGCGTTGCAGGGCGGCAGCGTGGCGTCGGGCGACGGGGTGAGGACGACGACGCGGTTGTCCGGCGCCTTGAGGAGGCCGACGTCGGGCGGGATCCGGGCGCTGCGGGTGACGACGACGGCGGTCGTCTCCATCGGCCCGTAGCCCTCGACGCGCACGGTCTCGGCGCCGACCATGACCGCACCGGCGCGCCGGCGCAGGGCGTGGAAGAGCTCGTAGTCGGCGCGGTTGGCGATCGGCCCGGTGCGGCCCGAGATCGTCGCGCGACCGTCGGCGGTGGCGATGAAGTTCACGAACACGAACGGCCGGTCGGGCGGCGGCGGGAGCGGCACCTGCTCGGCGAGATCCTCCGCGGTGAGGTCGTCGGCCGTCGGTTCCGGGAGCAGGCGGCGGAAACGCTCCATCAGGCCTCGTGCCCGGCCTCGATGCGCTTGGCACGGTGGAACGTGAACTCGTCCTCCGCCGTGCCCTTCTCGGCGGCGACCGGCTCGAGCAGGAAGGCGTCGTGATCGCCGGCCTCGCGCCGCCACAGCACGCGGCCGACGAACCGGTTCGGGCACTCGTCGAGGAGCGGCACGCCGCCCGGGCCGTCGTGCCAGTCGGCGCGCGCGAACTTGTCGACCTCGTCGCCGGTCTCGCCGCCGAACAGCTCGGCCAGCGCGGTCGCGTGGGCCGGCACGCAGTGGACGCCGAGGTGGTCGGCGTCGCGGCCGTGGCGGTAGGTGCGGTTGTTGCGCGAGAGGCAGACGAGGAAGCGCGGCGGGTCGATGCTCGTCTGCGTCGCGAAGCCGATCAGGCAGCCGAGCGGCTCGTCGCCGGCACGGGCCGTGACGATGAACATCGGGTACTCGAGGCCGCCGACGAGCGCGTGGAACGTCCGTGCCGTGTTCACCCGGGCGTGGTACCCGCCCTCGTCGATCTCCACCGCAACCTGCGGGCTCATGTGCGTGTTGCCACGGATGGACCTGTCCAACACGACTCGGAGGGGACTGCATGAGGAGCACACCGAAGGTCCTGGCCATCGCCGGAGCGCTGCTGGTGTGCGCCCCCGCGACGGCGGCGGCCGCGGAGAGGCCGGTGGTGACGACCGGCGGCGCGGCCAACGTCACGCCCACGACGGTGGAGCTGCGCGGCACCGTCACTCCTATGGGCGCCGACACGAGCTACTTCTTCCAGTACGGCACCTCGGCCCTGTACGGCTCGGTGACGCCCGCGACCACCGTCGCGGCCGGCAGCGGGCGGGTGGCGGTGTCCGCCGCCGTGGGCGAGCTCGCGCCCGCCACGACGTACCACTACCGGCTCGTGGCGCAGAACGCCGTGGGCATCGACCGCGGCAAGCGGCGCACCTTCAAGACCAAGCCGCAGCCGCTCGCGTTCACGTTCGCCGCGACGCCGAACCCGGTCGTGTCGGGCGGGGCGATCACGCTGAGCGGCGCGCTGACGGGCACGAACAGCGACGACCGGCGGATCGTCATCAAGGGCAACCCGTGGCCGTACACGCAGGGCTTCCTGCCGGTCAGCAACCAGATGGTCACGAACTCCGACGGCAGCTTCTCGTTCCCGATCCTCTCGGTGCCGGTCAACACGCAGTACGTCGTGCAGATGGCCGCCAAGCCGGAGGTGGCGAGCGCGCCGCTCGTGGTCGGCACGACGGTCCAGGTCACCCGCCGGGCGCGCGTCGTGCGGCGCGGCGAGCGGAGCGGGGTCGTGCGCTTCCGCGGCCGCATCACGCCGGCGGTCGACGGCGAGCAGGTGCTGATCCAGAAGCTGCGCCGGAGCGACGGCGTGTGGCTGACGGTGGGCGAGACGTTCGCGCGCAACGCGGGCGACACGTTCTCCCGCTACGGCAAGCGCATCCGCCAGCGGCGCGGCGGTCGCTACCGGGTGGTCGTGAACGTCGACGACGGCTCGCACTCGCAGAGCGCCAGCCGCAGCATCCTGCGGCGGCACGTGCGGGACTGAGCCGCGGCGGTTCGATGGGCGCGGGGTCAGACCCCGCGCCCGGCCGGCGGGGCGACGCAGATGAAGCCCAGTGGCTCGTCGCCGACGGCCTCGAAGCAGTGCAGCTCGTCCGGGCCGACGTACACGACGTCGCCCGGGCCCAGCTCGTGGTGCTCCTCGCCGAGCGTGACCCGCGCATGGCCGGTCTGGATGACGACGCCGTGATCGTGCGGGTGGCGCTCGAGCGCGGTGCGGCCGCCGGGCCTGACCTCGAAGTAGCGGACGCGATAGTGCGGCGCGCCGATCAGCTCGTGGCGGCGGACCTCGGGGTGCGCCTCGTAGTCGCGCGGCGGCACGCCCTCCCACGAGCCGTCCGGCCGCCGGCGATGGACGACGCCCATCAGACGGCTTCGTCGACCGGCGTCTCGCCCGCGATCAGCTCGTAGGTCCGGCCGACGGTGTCGGGCTCGTGGAGGACGGCCACGAGCACGGCGGCGACGTCGTCGCGCGGGATGTCGCCGCGGCCGACGTCGTCGCCGAGGTTCACGCGGCCGGTGCCGGGGTCGTCGGTCAGGTGGCCGGGCCGCACGATCGTGTAGTCGAGCCCGCTGGCCTGGAGCTCGGCGTCGGCCTCGCCCTTGGCGCGCAGGTAGACGGCGAAGACGTCGTCGCCCGGGGCGTTCGCGTCGGCGCTGATGGCGCTGACCATCACGTAGCGGCGGATGCCCGCCCGCCTGGCGCCGTCGATCAGCTTGACGGCGCCGCCGAGGTCCATCGTGCCCTTGCGTTCCGCGCCGCTGCCGGGGCCGGCACCGGCCGCGAAGACCACGGCGTCCGCGCCGGAGATCGCCTCGGCGATGGCGTGCTCGTCCGCCTGCTCGAGGTCGCAGACGACGGGGTCGCCGCCGGCCGCTCGGATGTCGTCCTCGTGCGCGGGGTTGCGGATCAGCGAGCGCACGCTGTCGCCGCGCTCGGAGAGGAGCCGCGTGAGCCGCAGCGCGATCTGCCCGTGCCCTCCGGCGATGGCCACCACCATGCCAGCGCACGATACGCCTGCCACCATGCGCCGCGTCTCATGGCCCGCTCCTGGCGCTATCACGCGCACCGGCTCGTCTTCCGCCATCTCGGCATCCCGCCGGGGACGATGCGCCCCTACGCGCTGCCCGGCGCGCCGCAACTGCACGAGCTGCGCTGGCGCCGGCGGCTGCGACGCGCCCCGGTGGTGAGCTACGAGCAGCACGCGGCGGCGGTCGGCGTCGGCGAGATCGAGGAGCCGATCCCGTGCAGCCTGTGCGACGGCGAGCGGGTGCAGCCGCTGTTCCGGCCGTCGCACGGCTACCACGTCGTGCGCTGCGTCGGCTGCGGGCTGCTCTACCGCAACCCCGGCGTCAAGCCCGAGCGGCTCGGCGATCTCTACGCGGGCAAGTACAGCCGCTTCCTGACCGGCGACTACTCGACCAACCGCCAGCGCCGGTACCGGCTCGTGATGGACGCCTTCGACCCGCTGTTCGCCGACGGCACCGGCCGCCGCCTGCTCGACTTCGGCTGCGGGGCCGGGCTGTTCTTGGATGTCGCCTACGAGCGAGGCTTCGAGGGCTACGGCGTCGACCTCTCGCAGGATTCGATCGACAAGGCGCGCGAGAAGCCGAGCGGCGCGCACGCCTACTTCGGGTCACCTCGGGAGGTGCCGGAGATCGCGGCGGGCGGGTTCGACGTCGTGACGATGTGGTCGGTCCTCGCCCACCTCGCGACGCCGGTGGAGGACCTCACGATGCTGCGGGGATTGCTCGGGGACGACGGCGCGCTGCTGATCCTCACCGTCAACGCGAACTCCCTGCAACTGAAGGCCGACGGCGATCGCTGGAGCGGCTTCACGCGCAATCACCTCAAGTTCTACTCGAGGTTTACATTGCCGATTCTGTTGCGGCGGGCCGGGTTCGGGGCCGTGGTGGTGCGGCCGATGGCGCACGATCGTGGTGGAGGCGGGCGAGGCGCCGGTCGGGCCGCGGACGGAGCGGAGGCTGCGGCGGGCGGTGGCTGATGGGAACCGAGGCAACATGATGCGCGCGGTTGCGTTTGCTCGGGCCGATGGGCCGGCTCGGTGGGGGTTCTCGGACTCGGTGCGCTTGTAGGGCGCCGTCGAAATTCGGCATTGAGGAGGCGAGATCGAGGCTCGCGAGGCGGTCGAGTGGTCGGTTAGTCGGGCTGAGGCCGACAAAGTGACCACTCGAACCGCGGGCCGGCCGAACCCGCCTCCCTACAAGCCAGAAGTTCGACTCACCGACGACGTGTCGGCGCTGACCCGCCCATCCGCCCGATACCGGTACGAGGCGCCGAGAGTCAACCCCCGCCGCAGCGACCAATACCCCCGCCCGTCCGTCCGCACCATCGCGAAGGGCTGCCAGCCCCACCCCGCAACCGCCGCTCGACCACGACAGCGTGCGAACCGCCCGGCCGCACCTGCCCCCACAACAGCCCGCGAGCGGCGTCGAGCACGAACGGGGTGTCGAAATGCTGCAGGCTGGGCTTCCCCCGCCCGCCCGCGAAGCGCAGGCCCGACTGCCAGCCTCCGAAGCTCCCGTCCGCGCTGCGCGGCTCGTCGCGCCAGAGGTACTGGGTGAAGAGGCGGACCCGGGGCGTGCGCCAGGCCAGGTAGGCGGCGCGCTGGAGCCAGGCGTCCTGCGTTCGCGGCGCGATGCCGGCGAGCGGGTCGGGCGGTCGCGTCTGGTAGCCGTACTCGTCGATGAAGATCCCCATGCGACCGGTGGTCGAGCGCAGGGCGCGCGCGCGGCGCAACCGGTCGAGCGTGGCCGACAAGGTCCGGATCTGGGCGAGGCCGACGTCGTCGGCGTTGGGGTGCCGGCGCTCGGGCGCGAGGCGGCCGCTGTAGGGGTGGATCGAGAAGCCGTCGCCGGTGGCCGGCCGGAAGCCGCGGCACTCGGCGGTCGTCATCCGCTGCCAGGCGTCGGTCCGGCAGCCGAGCCGGCGCAGGAACAGCAGCGGGCGCATGACCGTCTTCGCGTTGCGCAGCCGCTGGCCGCGCGGCGACAGCGCGCCGATCACGATCTGCGCTACCGGGTCGTGGTCGGCGATCGCCGGATACGCGGCGCGGACGAGCGCGCGGTACAGGTGCGGCGCGACCGGCGTGCAGCGCCCGCGCGAGCAGCGCGCCTGCGGGGAGAGCCAGACCCAGATGTTCGGCTCGTTCCAGAGGATGTAGCGGTCGACGCGCGAGCCGAAGCGCTTCGCCACCGCCGCCGCGAAGGCCGCGAAGGCCGCCGGGCGCGGCTTCCACTGCCCCTGGCCGCGACGCGGGCTCGCGCTCGTCCACGCCGGACCGGGGCCGGTGACGGTCAGCGTCACGCTCATGCCCGCGCGGCGCACCAGGTTCACCGCGTCGTCGACCCGGAACCACTCGTAGCGCGGGTCGCCCGGGTCGGAAGGGCGGAAGCCGCGCGGCTTGCGCGCCGGGGCGATCTTGCCCCAGTGGGCGAAGATCCGCACGCTGTCGACCCCCAGCGCGCTCCACTCGGCCACCGTGCGCTCGGCGGCCGGCCCGCCGTTCAGGAGGATCCGGTCGTCGGCGATCCCGATCTCCGGCGTCGCCGCTCGGGCGGGAGCGGCGAGCACGAGGAGCAGGACGAGGCCGGGCAGAAGGCGGAGCACTGCTTTGGGAACGCCCGCCCCCGCTACGAGTTGCGGCGGACGGCGCGCGCCTGGTCCGCGTCCATCCACATCTCCCAGCGTCCGGACGCCGAGCTGCGCTCGTCGAGGAAGCGGTACGGGCGCTTGCCGCCGAACTCGGTGTGGCGAAGGTGCGAGACGCCGCCGAGCACCGACGCGATGCGGCGCCGCGGCCAGCCGATCGCGTCCTCGATCTGCGGGAAGCTGCGCGGCTGGTCGGGGGTCTCGGCGAGCCCGTGGAGCAGCTCGCGCATCAGGTCGCTGCAGCGGTCGTGGAACCGCGCGATCTCGTCCGGATCGGTCAGCGCGTTCTGCGGCGCGTGCTGCACCGGCTAGATGCTCGCAGCCGCCTCGCGGACCGCGGCGAGCAGCGCCTGGGTGGACGGCCGGGCGGCATCGGTGGCGCGGGTGACGGCGAAGATGGCGCGGCTGACGTCGCCGATCGGGAGCGCCGCGACGTCGAGCTCGCGACCGGCCAGCGGCAGCTCGGGCAGCAGCGTGACGGCCTGGCCGCGGGCGACGAGCGCGAGGGCGATCGTCGCGTCGTCGACCCGGTGGCGGATGTCTGGCTCGAACCCGCCCAGCTCACGACACGTCCGCTGCGTCATCTCCTCCCACGCCATCCCGGGATGACCCGTGGCCCACGCCTCGCCGGCGAGGTCGGCGAGACCGGTCGCCGGATGGTCGCGCGGGATGACAACGCGCACCGGATCGCGCAGCAGCTCGTGGCGCTCGAGGCCCGCCGGCAGCCGCCACGGCTGGTGCGGCCACTCGTCGCCCAGCACGAGGTCGAGGTCGCCGAGCGCGAGCGCCGGCAGCGCCTGCTCGGGCTCGGCCTCGACCACCTCGCACCGCAGGCGCGGGGCGTCGCCGGCGAGCCGCTCCAGCGCGGGAAGGGCGATGCGCAGGAGCACCGACTGGAAGCCCGCGATCCGCGCGCGCCCCATCACGGTGCCGGCGGCGGCCGCGAGGTCGGCCTCGGCCAGCGAGGCCCGCTCGAGCAGCGCCTCGGCGTGCTCCACCAGCACGAGCGCCGCGTCGGTCAGCCGCACGCCGCGCCCGGCGCGCGCGAGCAGCGGCACGCCGGCTTCGCGCTCGAGCATCGCCAGCTGCTGGGAGACGGCGGAGGGCGTGAACTGGAGCGCGTCCGCGACCGCCGCGATCGTCCCCCGCTCGCTCAGCTCGCGCAGCAGCCGGAGACGGCGGAGATCGAGCATCGTGCAGCAACGCTACCGGATCACCATCAGAAATCGGAATCGATCGTGATGGTTAACCGCGACAGGATGCCGCCCATGCTCCTCTGCCTCGCCTCCGGCGCCGCCTTCGGGACGATGGCGATCTTCGGCAAGCTCGCCTACGGCGCGGGCGCCAACGCCGGCACCCTGCTCGCCGTCCGCTTCGCCCTCGCCGCCGCCCTCTTCTGGGCGATCGTCGCCGTCCGACAAACGGCGATCTCCCGCCGCGACGTCGTCACCGGCCTCGCCCTCGGAGCCTGCGGCTACGCGCTCCAGGCCGGCTGCTACTTCGCCGCGCTCGAGCGGATCGACGCCTCGCTGCTCTCCCTGCTCCTCTACACCTTCCCCACGCTCGTCGCCGCCGCGGCCGTCGCGCTCGGCCGTGACCGGATGGACGGCCGCCGCCTGGTCGCCCTCGCGCTCGCCAGCGGCGGGCTCGCGCTCGTCGTGGCCGGCGCCGGGACCGGCAGCCTCGATCCCACCGGCGCCGCGCTCGGCCTGGCCGCGGCGGTCGTCTACAGCGCGTACATCCTGATCAGCGACGGCATCGTCTCCCGCATGCGGCCCGACGTCCTGACCGCGCTGGTCTGCACCGGGGCGGCGATCCCGCTCGCGCTCGGCTCGGCGCTGGCGGGCGAGCTGCGGCCCGGCGACCTCACCGCCGCCGGCTGGAGCTGGATCGCCTGCCTCGCCGTCGTCTCCACCGTCGCGGCCATCGGGCTGTTCTTCGCCGGCCTTCAGCGCGTCGGGCCGACGACCGCTTCCATCCTGGCCACCGTCGAGCCGCTGGTGACGGTCATGCTCGCCTGGCTCGTGTTCGGCGAGACGCTCGGACCGGTGCAGCTCGTGGGCGGCGCGCTCGTGCTCGCCGCCGTTCTCGCAGTCAACGCAAGGAGGACGACATGGACCTGAAGGGCAAGGTCGCGCTGGTGGCGGGAGCCACGCGCGGGGGCGGCCGCGGGATCGCGGTCGCGCTCGGCGAAGCCGGCGCCACGGTCTACGCGACCGGGCGCAGCACGCGCCAAAGCCGATCCGAGATCGACCGTCCCGAGACGATCGAGGAGACCGCCGAGCTGGTGACCGCGGACGGTGGCGAGGGGATCGCCGTCGCCGCCGACCACTTGGACCCCGCGCAGGTCGCCAAGGTGATCCACCGCATCGACGCCGAGCACGGCCGGCTCGACGTGCTGGTCAACGACATCTGGGGCGCCGAGCACCTCTTCGAGTGGGACACCCCGCTGTGGGAGCACGACCTCGACAACGGCCTCCGGCTGCTGCGGCTGGCCATCGACACCCACCTGATCACCAGCCACCACGCGCTGCCGCTGCTCGTCCGCGAGCCCGGCGGGCTGGTCGTCGAGGTCACCGACGGCACCGCCGAGTACAACGCCGATCACTACCGCGTCAACGCCTTCTACGACCTCGCCAAGACGTCGGTCACCCGGCTCGCGTGGGCGCAGGCCCAGGAGCTCGCCAAGCACGGCGGCACGGCGGTCGCCCTCACGCCCGGCTGGATGCGATCCGAGCTGATGCTCGAGCACTACGGCGTCAGCGAGGAGAACTGGCGCGACGGCACCGAGCGCACGCCGCACTTCTGCATCTCCGAGACGCCGCGCTTCGTCGGCCGCGCGGTCGCCGCGCTCGCCGCCGACCCCGAGCGGTCGCGCTGGAACGGGCAGTCGCTGTCCAGCGGCGGGCTCGCGCAGCTCTACGGGTTCACCGATCTCGACGGCACCCGCCCGGACTGCTGGCGCTACATGGCCGAGGTGGTGGATACGGGTAACCCCCCTGGCGACGAGGGCTACCGGTGAGGTACCTTCCGGCGCAGGCGCGGTCCCGCGCCCAACCCCCGGTTCCGGTGCTCACGCCACCGGCCTGAGCGGGGGCAAAGGGGGCTCGAGCCCTCGGGATGCAGGTCAACGGTGCCCTTGTCCGGCGGGGCGTCGCGAGCGTGGGTCGTGGAGCCGCCGCCGTTACAGAGGAGCACGAGAGTGACCACGCAGAGATCCTTCAAGCGCCTCGTCCGGGCGCGGATGGAGAAGACCGGCGAGAGCTACACGGCGGCGCCGTCGATGCTGCTGGACGCCGACACGCCCGCCCCGGCGCTGGCGACCTCGGACGCCGCGATCCGCGAGCGGACCGGCCGCGGCTGGGAGGAGTGGTTCGACCTGCTCGACGAGTGGGGCGCCGCCGAGCGCTCGCACCGCGAGATCGCGCGCTGGGTGGCGACGCAGCTCGGCGTCGTCCCGCTGGAGGCGGGCGATGCCTGAGACGCTCGTCGCCGCCATCGCGGCCTTCATCGTCGGCTCGACGTACTACTCGCTCGTCGGCGGCCCGGCCGGCGAGACGCCGCCCTGGAAGCTGGGGATCGAAGCCCTCCGCTGCGTGGTGCTGGCCGCGGTGATCGCCGGGCTGGCCGCGCAGGGCGACATCGACTCGCTCACGGGCGGGCTGCTGCTCGGCCTCGCGCTCTGGATCGGCTTCCCGCTCGTGCTCTGGACCGGGGCGATGCTGTGGGAGCGCACGCCGTTCCGGACCGCCGCGCTGCACGCGGGCGACTGGCTCGCGAAGCTGCTCGTCGTCGGCGCGATCGTGAGCGTCTGGCCTTAGGGCCCACCTATGCCCGCCGGTGCACGGTGACCACGAGGCCGCCGGCGCCGGCGGGCGACGGGATGGCTTCCACGCGCTCGTGGAAGGCCCGCGCGACCCGCGCCGCGTGGGCCTTGGCGAGCTCCGCGCGCTCGCCGGCGAACAGCTCGTCGACCGTGCGCGTCCAGAGGTTGACCCACTGGTCGAAGTGCGCGCGCCGCAGCGGGGCCTTCAGATGGAGCTCCGCGTGCGGCCGGAAGGCGCCGCCGCCGTAGGACCGCGCCCCGAGCAGGATCGTCTCCCAGAACGAGGTGATGCGCGGCACGTGCGCCTCGAGGTCGAGCCGGGCGACGTCCGTGAAGAGGAAGCCGATGATCGGGTCGGTGAGGGCGCGGCCGTAGAACGTCCGCACCAGCCGCTCGCAGTCGGCCCGGCTCTCGATGTCGTGCACCCCTATTTCTTAGCGCGTGCCAGCCAGCGCGGGATCGGCACCGGCGAGAACGCGTCCGCCGTCGCGAAGGCGAACGCGCGCGGCTCGAGCTTGGCGAGCAGCCGGCGCAGCTCGTCGCGCTCGCCCGCGGTCATCCGGTGGCCGCGCCACACGAGGTCGCGCAGCCGGCGCCGGTCGTACGGGTCGAGGTTCAAGAGGTGGCGTCGCGCGAGCAGCACGGTCTTGCCGATGGCCAGGACCCTGAAGAACGGCATCCGCCGCAGCAATCGGAGCATGAGATCGTGCTACCCGCTGACCACGGTCACATAGACGGCGGGCCCGGCGGCGGCTCCGGCGGGTCGAGGAACCGCGCGATCATCGGCAGCAGCCACTCGTGGCGGTCGAGCATCCCGAAGCCTGGCGGGATGAAGTGCGTGGTGCCCGGCAGCACGGCGAGCTGGGACTCCGGGAGGCCGGCGAGGTCTCCCATCACGCCGCCGCCGCGCAGCTTGAAGAACTCGACGCTGTGGTCGAGCGTCGAGCCGTCGGAGTCGCCGACGACGACCAGCGTCGGGGCGGTCATCGCTCGCACCTCGTCGGCCCAGTCGAACGGCGTCGTGTCCAGCGCGGTGATCTTCTCGACCAGCTTGGGGAAGTCCTCCGGCTTGGGGGCGAGCCGCTGGTAGGCCTCCTCCATCGGGCTGCCGGCGAACATCTCGGGGGTGATCGTCTCGAACATCGCCTGCGCCTCGGCCGGCGCGGCGTCGCTGCTGAACCCGGCCGAGATGACGACCAGCCGGCGCACCAGCTCGGGATGGCGGACGGCGAGCTGGACGGCGGTGGCGCCGCCCATCGAGTAGCCCACGACGTCGGCCTGCTCGATGCCGAGGTGCCGCAGCAGCGCCGCCACGTCGTCGCCCATCTGCGGGTAGGTGATCGGGCGATCGGCGTCGCCGGTCCGCCCGTGCCCGTGGGCCTCGGGCGCGATGACCCGGCGGTGCTGTGCGAGCCCGGACAGGAGCGGGCTCATCATGTCGACGGTCATGTACGCGCCGTGGAGCAGGACCAGCGGCTCGCCCTCGCCGTGGACCTCGTAGTACATGTTCAGGTCGTTGACCGGGGCGTATCCGTCCGTCATCGAGCCTCCTCCGATGCCGTCAGTGTCCGGTCAAGGTTGTCAAAGGCCCTGCCCCAGCCGCCCTCATGCGTACTCGTCGTGCAGGTTCCACCACTGATAGGGCGGCGTCTGCGGGTAGCCCTCCGGCGAGTCCTCTACGACGTCGAACAGGCGCCCCCAGACAGCCCGTTGGCGATCGATCCAGTCGGCTGCCTCGCCCAGCACGGCGGGTGCCAGCGAGAGCCGGTGCGTGCGTCCCTCGACCACGCGCGTCACCACGCCCGTCTCCTCCAGCACCTTCAGGTGCTTGGAGATGGCGGGCTTGGACACGCCGAAGCCGCCCGTTGCGTCGCCGACCGTCGCCGGCCCGGCGGCCAGCCGCTCGACGATGCCGCGGCGGATCGGGTGCGCGAGCGCCTTGAACGGATCGTTAACCGCAGAGTTAGCGGTACCACTCCGGGTCGAGCCGCTCGGGGTCGGCGAGGATGTCCATGGCCACGATCCGCCCGCCGCGCACGGTGAAGGCCCCGATCGAGAACGGCTCGCCGTTACGGGTCGTCACGGCGCCGACGACGCCGTTGACGAGCACCGGCCTGATGACCAGATCCAGCCGCGAGTAGCCGAGCGCCTGGCGGGCGACCGTCTCGGCGCCACGGACCTCGCGCCCGTCGGCGCGCAGGACCACGTCGGGGTCGAGCACGGCGACGAGCGCGTCGAAGTCGCCGTCGCGAGCGGCGGCGAAGAAGGCGTCGACCACCTCGCGCTGGGCGGCCACGTCGGCGTCGGGCGCCGTGCCCCGCACCCGCCGGCGCGCGCGGCTGGCGAGCTGGCGCGCCGCGTCGGGCGACCGGTCCAGCGTGCGCGCGATCTCGTCGAAGGGCAAGGCGAACACGTCGTGCAGCACGAACGCCACCCGCTCGGGCGGCGACAGCGTCTCGAGCACGACGAGCAGCGCGAGGCCGACCGAGTCGGCCAGCAGCGCCTCGTGCTCCGGGTCGATCTCGTCGACCGGGTCGACGATCGGCTCGGGCATCTGCAGCTCGCGGCGGGCACGCAGCATGTTCAGGCAGATGCGCGTGACGACCGTGGTCAGCCACCCGCCGAGGTTCTCGACGTCGCTCGTGCGGTTGAGCCGGAGCCACGCGTCCTGAACCGCGTCGTCGGCCTCGCTGAGCGAGCCGAGCATCCGGTAGGCCAGCGCCCGCAGCCGCGGCCGGTGCTCTTCGAAGGTCTCGGTCACATCTCGCCTCCGTGTGGGGTCATGCAAGCAGACCCCCCGAACCCAGGAGATGTGACGCGATGCGAGTCCTCGTCGTCGGAGCGAGCGGCGCGGTCGGCAGCCGGCTCGTCCCCCAGCTGCTCGAGCGCGGCCACGAGGTGATCAGCACGTACCGGTCGCACGCCGAGCGCGTCGACGTGCCCGCGATCCGGCTGGACCTGCTCGACCCCCGCGCCGTCCGGACGGCGGTGCTGGAGAGCGAGCCGGAGGCGATCGTCCACCAGGCGACCGCCCTCGCGGACGTGCGCTTCTCGCGGCGCCTCGACCGCAGCTTCGCGCAGACCAACCGACTGCGCACCGAGGGTACCGACGCCCTGCTCGCCGCCGCCCGCGAGGCCGGCGTGCGGCGGTTCGTCGCCCAGAGCTTCGCCAGCTTCCGCTACGCCCGCGAGGGAGGCGCGGTGAAGAGCGAGGACGATCCGCTCGACCCCGCGCCCCTGGCCGGCACGAGCGAGACCCACGCCGCCATGCGCCACCTCGACGAGGCGGTGACCGCCGCGGGTGGGATCGCCCTCCGCTACGGCGGCTTCTACGGCGCGGCGAACGACGGGCTGCTCGAGCCCGTCCGCAAGCGGCAGCTGCCGATCGTGGGCGACGGCGACGGCGTCTTCTCGTTCATCCACCTCGACGATGCCGCGGCCGCCGCCGCGCTGGCGCTCGAGGGCGGTGCCCCCGGGGTCTACAACGTCGTCGACGACGAGCCCGCGCCCGTGCACGAGTGGCTCCCGGTGCTCGCCCGCGTGCTCGGCGCCAAGCCGCCCCGGCGGGTGCCGCGCTGGCTGGCCCGGCTGATCGCCGGCGAGGTCGCGGTGATGATGGGCAGCGAGGCCCGCGGCGCCTCCAACGCCAAGGCCAGGCGCGAGCTGGGCTGGGCGCCGCGCCACGCCAGCTGGCGGGAGGGGTTCGCCGCGGCGTACGGCTGAACCGATACGGTGCGCCGCTGTGGTCGTCATCGCGGTCTGCTGCGTGCTGGTCGTGGCGGGCCTCGTGGTCGTCGTGCGCTGGGGAGGCGACGAGCCCGATGGCGCGCCGCCGCCGGCGCGCCGCCTCGGGCTCACCCTCGCCACCGGCGTGGTGGCGGGTGTGCTCGCCGCCGGCGCGGGCGGCCGGCTCGTCATGCGCCTGCTGGCGCTCACCTCGCCCGAGGCGGCCGGCGGCCTCACCGAGGGCTTGGCCACGATCGGCGACATCACCGCGGGCGGCACGCTCGGCTTCTTCATCTTCGCGGGCATCCCGGCCGGGATGCTGGCCGCCGTGCTCTACCTGGTCGCCGGCTCGCTGCTGCCGCGCGGCCGCTGGGGCGGCGCCGCGCTCGGGCTGCTCCTGCTCGTGCTCGTCGGCACGCGCCTGGAGCCGCTGCGGGCAGACAACATCGACTTCAACCTGCTCGGCCCCGACTGGCTCTCCGTCCTGTGCTTCTCCGCGCTCGCCGTCTTCCAGGGCCTCGTCACGCGGGCGGTCGCGGCGCGGCTCGGCGTCCCGCCGCTGCACCTCCGCGGGCGGGCGCCGTACGTCGTCGCCGGCGTGGTCGTGCTCGCCGCGCTCCCGGGCTTCGCGATCGCCATGGGCGACATCCTGGGCGGCTGACGAGGCGATACGGTCAGAGGCGTGGAGGACGTACTCGAGCTCGACGGACGCGAGGTCAAGCTCTCGAGCCCCGGCAAGGTGCTGTTCCCCGAGCGCGGCGAGACCAAGCGCGACCTCGTCGAGTACTACCGCCGCGTGGCGGAGCCGCTCCTGCGCACGATGGGCGGCCGCCCGGTGCTCATGCAGCGCTTCCCCCAGGGCGCGGGCGGCCCGTCGTTCTTCCAGAAGCGCGTGCCGAAGAACGCGCCCGAGTGGCTGGAGACCACCACCGTCATGACGGTCAACGGCACGCCGTCGCGCGCGCTCGTGATCGCCGACCTCGCGCACGTCGTGTGGGCGGTGAACCTCGGCTGCCTCGGCTTCCACGTCTGGCCCTACCGCGCCGCGGACCCGGACCACTGCGACGAGCTGCGGCTCGACCTCGACCCCCAGCCGGGCACCGACTTCGCCGACGTCCGCCGCGCCGCCGCCGCGCTCAAGGCGCTGCTCGACGAGCTCGGCGTCGTCGGCTTCCCCAAGACCACCGGCAACCGCGGCCTGCACGTGTACGTGCGGCTGGAGCCCCGCTGGGACTCCTACGCCGTCCGCTCCGCCGCGGTGGCGATCGCGCGCGAGCTCGAGCGCCGCGCGCCCGACGTCCTCACCGCCGCGTGGTGGAAGGAGGAGCGCGGCGAGCGGATCTTCGTCGACTACAACCAGAACGCCCCGCACAAGACGGTCTTCGGCGCCTGGAGCGCGCGTGCCCGGCCGGGCGGCCAGGTGTCAGCGCCGCTCAGCTGGGAGGAGGTCTTCGAGCTCCACCCGGACGAGCTCACGCTCGCGACCGCCGGAGACCGTGGCGACCCGTGGGCGGCCATCAACGACGCCCCGCAGTCGCTCGAGCCGATGCTCGCCATGCACGAGCGCGACCGCGCCGACGGCCTGATGGACGCCCCGTGGCCGCCGGTCTATCCGAAGATGCCCGACGAGCCGCCGCGCGTCGCCCCCAGCCGCGCCCGCAAGACCCCCTAGAAGATTTTTTCCAGGGCGTGTCGATTTCCGTCCCGCTCGCTCGACGTCCAGGTAGAAGCCAACCCCCCAAGGAGGATCCGCGAATGCGAGTCATGGTGCTCATCAAGGCGAACGAGCAGAGCGAGGCCGGGGAGATGCCGAGCCAGGAGCTGCTCGAGCAGATGACGGACTTCAACGAGGAGCTCGTCAAGGCCGGCGTGATGCTCGCCGGCGAGGGCCTCCATCCCAGCTCCAACGGCGTCCGCGTGGCGTTCTCGGGCAGCGAGCGCAAGGTGATCGACGGCCCGTTCTCGGAGACGAAGGAGCTGCTCGCCGGCTACTGGGTGTGGCAGGTCAAGTCGATGGACGAGGCGGTCGAGTGGGTCAAGCGGATCCCGAACCCGGACGACGGCGACTCGACCGTCGAGATCCGCCAGGTCTTCGAGGTCGACGACTTCGGCGACGAGCTCACGCCCGAGCTGCGCGAGCGCGAGGCGCAGATGCGCGCGCAGACCGAAGGCGCGTAGCCCGTGGACGTGACGCGCACCGTCGAGGCCGTGTGGCGGATCGAGTCCGCGCGGCTGATCGCGGGCGTCGCCCGCCTGGTGCGCGACGTCGGGGTGGCCGAGGACCTCGCCCAGGAGGCGCTCCTCGCCGCCCTCGAGCAGTGGCCCGAGTCGGGCGTCCCGGACAACCCGGGCGCCTGGCTCATGGCCACGGCCAAGCATCGCGGCATCGACCGGCTGCGCCGCGCGGAGGTCCACCAGCGCAAGACCGAGGAGCTCGGTCGCGACCGCCCGCCGGAGCCGGCCGACTTCGCCGCCGCCGCCGACGACCCGTTCGACGACGACCTCCTGCGCCTCATCTTCACCGCCTGCCACCCGGTGCTCTCGGTGGAGGCGCGAGTGGCGCTCACGCTGCGGCTGCTGTGCGGGCTGACGACGCCGGAGATCGCCCGCGCCTACCTGGCGCCGGAGGCCACCGTGGCGCAGCGCATCGTGCGCGCGAAGCGCACGCTGTCGGCGGCTCGCGTCCCGTTCGAGGTGCCTGGGCGCGCGGAGCTGCGCGAGCGGCTCGCCTCCGTCCTCGAGGTGATCTACCTGATCTTCAACGAGGGCTACTCGGCCACCGCGGGCGACGACCTGGTCCGCCCCGAGCTGCTGGAGGAGGCGCTGCGGCTCGGCCGCATCCTCGCCGAGCTGCTCCCGCGCGAGGCCGAGGTCCACGGGCTGGTCGCGCTGATGGAGCTCCAGGCCTCGCGCACGCGGGCGCGGATCTCGCGCTCTGGCGAGCAGGTGCTGCTGCTCGACCAGGACCGCTCGCGCTGGGACTGGCTGCTCGTGGGCCGCGGGCTGGCGGCGCTCGAGCGCGCGTACGCGACCGGCGGCCCGATCGGCCCGTACACGCTGCAGGCGGGGATCGCCGCCTGCCACGCGCGCGCCCGCGCCGCCGAGGACACCGACTGGGACCGCATCGTGGCGCTCTACGACGGGCTCGCGCAGCTGATGCCGTCGCCCGTGGTCGAGCTCAACCGTGCCGTCGCGGTCGGGATGGCCGCGGGACCGGCGGCGGCGCTCGAGCTCGTCGAGGCGCTGCGCGAGGAGCCCGCGCTCGACGGCTACCACCTGCTGCCGACCGTGCGCGCCGACCTGCTGGAGAAGCTCGGCCGGCTCGACGAGGCGCGGGCCGAGTACGAGCACGCCGCGCGGCTGACCGCCAACGCGCGCCAGCGGACCGCCCTGCTCGAGCGAGCGGCGGCCTGTACGTTCGAGGCGTGAGCGACGTCCAGGCCTGGCTCGACGAGCGCGCCGACGAGATGGCGGCGTTGCTGGAGACGCTCGTGCGCGTGCCGACGGAGAACCCGCCGGGGCGCGAGCTGGACCGGTGCGCCGCGGTGTTGCACGAGGCTTTGGACCGGCTGGCATTCGCGCCGGAGGCGATCGCGGCGCCGGCGATCGTGCGCGGCACCGTGGGCGACGGCGACGAGCTCCTCTACTACCACGGGCACTTCGACGTCGTGCCGGCGCAGAGCGCCTCGCAGTTCGAGCCGCGCCGCGCCGGCGGCAGGATCGCCGGCCGCGGCACCGCCGACATGAAGGGCGGGCTGGTCTCGATGCTCTACGGGGCCGCCGCCGCCCGCGAGCTCGGCCTGCTCGAGAGCCGCCGCATCGTGTTCCACCTCGTCGGCGACGAGGAGACCGGCAGCACCGCCGGCTCCGGTCACCTGCGCGAGGCGGGTCTGATCGATCCGGGCGCTGTGGCCATGCTCACCGCAGAGCCGACCGGCGGGGCGATCTGGCACGCCGCGCGCGGCGCCATCACGCTGCGCGTGACGACCGCCGGGCGGGAGGCGCACGTCGGCTACGTCCACGAGGGGAGCAACGCCTTCGAGCACATGATCCGCGTCGCCGAGCCGGTGGCCCGGCTCTCCCACGAGCTGCTGGAACGGGACTCCATGCTCCTGGTCGGCGGGCAGGCCGGCGCCGGCGCGAGCTTCAACGTGGTGCCCGGCTCGGCGTGGTTCTCGGTCGACCGGCGCTTCAACCCGGACGAGGACCTCGAGGAGGAGCTCGCGCGCCTGACCGGCCTGCTCGAGCAGGACGGCGTCGCGGTGGAGATCCTGCAGGCGCAGCCGGCGTGCAGCACGGACCGCGACCACCCGGCGGCGCGGGCGCTGGCCGGCTGCGTCGAGGCGATCGAGGGGACGCCGGCGGAGTTCGAGCTCTGCCCCGGCGTGCTCGACACCCGCTGGTACTCCCAGCTCGGGATCCCGGCCTTCGCGTACGGCGGCGGGCGGCTCGACGTCTCGCACGGGCCGGACGAGTACATCGAGGAAGCCGCGATGCGCCGCTGCGCCGCGGTCTACGCCCTGTTCGCGGCCCGGCCGGTGGGCTGACCGTGCTCGCTGACGGTCGCGATGCCGTCGAGCGGCTCGTGCTGACCCGGCTCGGCGACGACTACGTACGGTGCGCCGACGTGGTCGACAGCCCGAGCGAGTACGAGGCGCTCATCGGCCTGGCCCAAGCCTTCCGGCGGCGCTACCCGCTCGTCGAAGGCCGCGGCAACTTCGGCTCCGTCGACGGCGACCCGCCGGCGGACCCGCCGTACACCGAGGCGCGGCTCGCGCCGATCGCCCGATGTGCCGCACTTTCCGAACCTGCTCGTCAACGGGCCGCTCCCGCACAACCTGCGCGAGGTCGCCGCCGCGGTCATCGCCTACATCGACGACCCCGACGCCACTCTGACGCCGCACCTGCCGGGACCGGATTTCCCGACCGGCGGGGTGATCGTCGAGACCGGCGCGGACGCGATCACCCTGCGCGCCCGCTCGCACGTGGAGGGCAACACGATCGTGATCACCGAGCTGCCGTACGGGGTCGAGAAGGGCGGCGACGACGGTGTCTTCCTCGCGATCGCCTCGGGCGGCTTCCCCGAGGTCCGTGACCTCGAGGACCACTCGGATCGCCACGGCATGCGCATCGTGATCACCCTCCGCCGCGACGCCGACCCGCAGGCCGTCCTGGCTGCGCTCCACGAGCGCGCGAAGCTGGAGATCACGCTCCCCGTGGAGCTCGAGCCGCGCGAGGTGATCGCCCATTTCGTCGCCGGCCGCGATCCCGCCACCGTGCGCCGTGAGCTGCAGGAGGTCGCGGACCGCTTCGGCGACGACCGCCGGACGACGCTCGGTCAGTAGAACCCGTGCCGCGCGAGCGGCTCGATGAGCTCGCGCTCCTCGTACGCGAAGTGCGAGAGCAGGGCGTCGGTCAGCAGGTCCATCGCGCGCTCGACGCGGTCGATGCCGTCCTCCTCGGCGGCGACGAGCGCGACGAGCGCCTGGTCGACGCGCTCGAGCAGGTCGGCGATCTGCTCGTGCTCCTCCTCGAGGCGGTCGATCACCGGCCCGAGCTCCGGCCTCGGCTGCGGCGCAGGTGCGGGAAGACGCTGCGGTCCTCGAGCACGTGGTGGTTGGTCACCATGCGGCAGTAGGTCTCGCAGAACGTGCCCAGCGTCCAGTTGTTCTGGCGGATCGTCATGCGGTTGATGAACGACTGCACGGCGGTCGGGTCGGCGTGCCGGCCGCGACCTGCTCGACGAGGTCGCGCAGCTGGTCGAGCTCGGCGCGTAGCGCGTCGTGCACGTCGATCAGGTGCTGGCCGGCGGCCTGCTCCTGGTCGCGTGTAGGTGCGCGACGGGTCGGGCTCGGGACCGGTCGGGCGGGTCGACTCGTCCCACGCGCTCTCGTCGCTCAGGCGGCGCTCGGCAGTCGGCCGGCGCGGCCAAGGCCGCCGGCGCGGCGGGACCGGGTCGACGACCACCGGCGCCGGCGGGTCGACTCCTGCCCGGGCTTGCCCGCGCGCCTCGGCGACCTTCTCGCGCGTCGCCGGCGCGACCTCCTCGGCGAAGCGGCGCAGGTCGTCGGCCGAGGACGACCGAGAGGATGTAGGCGCTCATGCCGGTCGAGAGCGTCAGCTCGGCGAGCTGATCGGCCCACTGCCCGGCGTGCCCTGGAGGAAGCCGTCCCCGTAACCGAAGCTGCCGTTGACGTTGAACAGCCGCCGGATCGTCCTCCGGGCCGGCGGCCGGCCTTGGCCGCCGCCTCGTCGATCGTCGCGTTCATGCCGGCGAGCTGGTCGAGCTCGAGATAGCCGAGCGACGGCAGCCACCCGTTGGCCTTCGCGCCGGTGAGCCGCAGCATCCGCGGCTTGTAGGCGCCGAGCCAGATCTCCATGTCGTGCGCGGGCGCCGGTCCGGGCTTGCGCCCCGTCGACCTGTAGTAGCTCGCCTTCGATGGCGGACGCGACCGCTCGCCGGCGTCCCAGATCGCGCGGATGACGTCGATCGCCTCGCTCAGCGCGTCGACGCCCTGGCCCGGCGTCCAGCCTCGGCCCGCCGACGGCCGCGATCCCCTCCCAGAACGCCCCGGAGCCGAGGCCGAGCTCGACCCGGCCGCCGCTGAGGATGTCCAGGCTCGCCGCGCTGCGGGCGAGCACGACCGGCGGCCGCAGCGGCAGGTTGGCGACGTTGGGCGCGACGCGGACGTTGGTCGTCTCCGCCGCGACCACCGACAGCAGCGTCCAGGTGTCGAGGAACGACGGCTGGTACGGGTGGTCCTGGAAGGTGACGAGGTCGAGGCCGACGGCGTCGGCGAGCCGCGACAGCTCGAGCACGACTCGCGCCTGAGCCGCGACGGGCGTGATGAAGACGCCGAACTGGAGGTCGTGGCGGTAGTCGGCCATGGGCCGTAAGTCTGCCGGGACCGGGTGTTTGCTGGCTCGGGGGTCGGGAACAACGACGGCCAGAAACCTGACCAACGCAGATGGGAGAAACCGATGGGCGACGACCTCGAACGCGTGGCCAAGGACAAGGAGCTCGAAGAGCTGATCGAGGCTGAGGATGCGACCGCGCTGCCCAACAAGGAAGTCATGTCGCTGCTCAACGTCGACGCCAACGTCGATCTCGGCCTCGACCTGGCTGCACCGGTCGACCTCGCCGTCGCCGCCAACCTGAACGTCGCCGCGCCGATCGAGGCGGCCGCGGCCGCGAACCTGCTGAGCGCGACGCCGAGGCGGTCGCGCGTCGCGCAGCAGAGCGGGCACGATCGAGCAGACACATCAGCGGCACGCGCCGAGGCGACGGCTCCGCAGACCGCGGCCATCGACCAGTAGCAACGACGGGGCGACGACGGCGCCGACGGCGCCGCGCGCCGGCGGCCGGCGACGACCGACCGGCGGTGACGATGGGTCGGCGCAGACCGACACGGTCGACGGCCGGTGGACGGCGTGACCGGCACGATCGACGGCGTGGCCGACGGCATGACCGGACGACCGGCGACGTCGACAGAGGTCGGCGTGCGTCCCGGGCGACGTCGACGGCGTGACCGACGGCGTGGACATCCTGCTCGAGGACGGCTGCCTGCTCGAGGCCAACGTCAACATCGACGCCGATGCCGACCTCACCGCCCCGATCACCGGCGCCGTGGCGGCCAACGCGAACGTCGCCGCGCCGATCGACGCGGCCGTGGGGGCGAACATCGCCTCGGACGGCGCGGTCGCGCAGGCCCTGGCCGACCAGGAGGTCCAGATCACGCAGAACCTCGACGACGTCTCGGCCGAGGCGACCGCCGAGCAAAACGCGGACATCGACCAGTAGCCGGTCCGTCAGGGAGGCCGGGCATGAGCGCCACCGCAGACTGGCCCGTCGCCACGATCAGGCGCGCCCGCCGCTCCGGCGCACCTCGCGAAGGCGCGAGGGCCTGGAGCTGCTCGGGCGAGTTCGGCAGCTCGGGCTACAAGGCGGGCGCGGCGATCGTCGCCGCGCCGACGGGCAGGTGGTCCAGCTCGGGCCGCTCATGTACGCGCTGCTCGAGGCGATCGACGGCACGCGCGACCAGGAGGCCCTGGCCGGCGCGATGTCGGAGCGGCTCGGGCGGCGGGTCGAGAGCACGCACGTCGTCCGGCTCGGCGAGAAGCTGGCCGACCAGGGGCTGCTCGCCGGGTCCGAGGACAAGGCGCCCCCGCGCCTCAACCCGCTGTTCGCCCTGCGCTGGAAGGTCCTGGTCACCGACCCGAAGGTGACCAACCGGATCACCGCGCCGTTCCAGGCCTCTTCCGGCCCTGGGTGCTGGTACCGGTGCTCCTCGGCTTCGTGGCGCGTCTTCTGGTTCGTCCTGCTGGAGAAGGGCGTCGCGTCGGCCACCGCGCAGGCCTTCGACAGCCCCGAGCTGCTGCTGCTCGTGCTCGGGCTGACCATCGGCTCGGCCGCGCTCCACGAGATCGGCCACGCCGCCGCGTGCCGCTACGGCGGCGGCAGGCCGAGCGGCATGGGCGTCCGGCATCTACATGGTCTGGCCGGCCTTCTACACCGACGTCACCGACGCCTACCGGCTGCCGCGGCGCGCCCGCCTGCGCACCGACCTCGGCGGCATCTACTTCAACGTCGTGATCGCCGTCGTCACGCTCGGCGTCTGGCTCGTCACGCGCGTCGACGCCCTGTTGCTGCTGATCGCGATCCAGATGATCGAGATCGTCAAGAACCTCTCCCCCGTCATCCGCGCCGACGGCTACCACATCCTCTCCGACGCCACGGGGTGCCCGACCTCTACACGCACATGGGGCCGACCCTGAAGCGGCTCCTGCCCTGGAAGCGTCGCGAGCCCTCCGCGCTGACCGGCCGCGCGCGCCTCATCGTGACGACGTGGGTGCTCCTGGTCGTGCCGCTCCTGGCCGCCCTGGCATTCAGCGCGATCCTCCTGTTCCCCAAGCTCGCCGCCTCGGCGTGGGAGAGCGGCTCGCGGCTGGTGTCGGCGATGCCCGAGCAGGAGCCCCTGGCCGCGCTCGCCTCGGTCGCCCGCCTCTTCGCGCTGGCGCTGCCGGTCGTCGGCGTGACGCTCCTCGTACAACGCCTCGTCCTGTCCACGGGGCGCAAGGCGCAGAGCTGGAGCACGGGGCCGGCCGCCGCGGCAGGCGGCCGTCCTGACGGCGACGGCCGTGCTCGTCACCCTGCTGGCGTGGGCGTGGTGGCCGTCGGGCCAGTACCAGCCGATCCGCCCGACCGACGATGGGACGCTGGTGAGCGCGGCGAGGACGGTGTCGGCACCTGTCAGCGCTGCGCGGCCGCAGAGCGCCCCGCTCGGCCTGGCGCCCGGCCGGCATCTGGCCGTCGCCCTGATCCCACGCGGCGGCCCGACGGAGGAGCGGCCGGCGATCTTCGTCGTGCAGGGGCGCGACGGCGAGCAGCCCGCCGTCATCGTCAGCGACCGCGCGCCCGCCACGGGCGAAAGCGCCGACGCTGGCGGAGCCCGGCGGTGAGGCTCCGGCGACGCCGACGGTGCCCGCCGCGGCGTTCCCGTTCGAGCTGCCCGACGCGCCGGGGCCGAACGACTCGCAGGCGCTAGCCGTCAACCGGACCGACGGCGGCACGGTCTACGACATCGCGTACTCGCTGGTCACAGTCGAGGACGGCTCGACCGTCGACTCGACGAACGCCGCCTACGCGTTCGCGAACTGCAACGGCTGCAGCACCGTCGCGGTGTCGTTCCAGCTCGTGTTGATCGTCGGGCGCAGCGAGACGATCGCGCCGATCAACGTCGCCCAGGCTTTGAACGGGAACTGCCCGGGCTGCGTCACGGTCGCCATCGCGCACCAGATCGTCGTCTCGCTCCAGTCCGTGCCGTCCGAGGACCTGCTCCGCCGGCTCACGGAGGAGCTGCAGAAGCTCGACGCCATCGAGGAGCTCGGGCCGCATCCCTCCCCGGCCGCAGTCCACGAGCACGTCAAGGCCGTGCAGGAGGCCGTTGGGCGGACGCTCGAGGAGAGCGGCCTGCCGGTCCCGACGCCCACCCCGACTCCGTCCGCCACGCCTTCGCCCGCTGCCGAAGCGCCGACGCCGACTCCGGAGGCGGAAGCGACGCCGACGCCGACGCCGACGCCCACTGAGACGCCGACACCGACGCCGACTGCCACTCCCACCCCCGAAGCGCCCACGCCCACGGCGACGCCATGACCGTCCGGGCGCTCGTGTTCGACGTCTTCGGCACGCTCGTCGACTGGCGCTCGGCCATCGCCGGCGCCTTCCGCGCGAGCGGAGCGCCCGGCGACCCTGAGGAGCTCGCCGACGACTGGCGCGCCCGCTACCGGCCGATCCTCGCCGAGGTCAACGACGGGGCGCGGCCGTGGGGCGACTTCGACGAGCTCCACCACGTCACGCTCGACGCTCTGCTGGCCGAGCGCGGGGTGGAGCTCCCGGTCGAGGAGCGGGTGCGCCTGGTCGACGCCTGGCACGAGCTCGACCCATGGCCGGACGTCCGGACGGGCCTCGACGCCCTGCGCCGCCGGCACGTCACGGCCACGCTCTCCAACGGCCATCTCGCCCTGCTCGTCGACCTCGCCCGCCACGGCGACCTGCGCTTCGACCTCCTGCTCTCGGCCGAGCTCGCGGGCGTCTACAAGCCCGCCCCCGAGGCCTACCGGACGGCCGCCCGCCTGCTCGGCCGCGAGCCGTCCGAGGTCATGCTCGTCGCCGCCCACCCGTGGGACCTCGCGGGCGCGCGCGAGGCCGGCCTGCGCACCGCCTTCATCGACCGCCCACTCGAGTACGGCCCCGGCTCCCCGCCCCGCGAGGACCCCGAAGCCGATGTCTCGGTCAGCGACCTGCACGAGCTGGTGGAGCATCGGGCCGTGTAGGCCTCCTACGAGTCCCCCGACGCCCGTCCAACTCGCGCGGCCGGCTGACGGTGACGTAGTGCCCGCCGTCCATCTCGTCGGCCTCCAGGCCCAGACGCCCGCGCGCGTGCCGCCGGGCCCATCGCGCCAACCAGCACGAGCAGATCGACCGAAATCCGGGCGCAGACGAGCGGCGCCGTGAACTGACGCAGGCCCGCTCCGGGTCCCTGGATCTGCGCGCGGCCGGGTTGACGGTGCCGCGGCCGCCGTGTTACATCCGGAGCACGATGCACGAGAGCTCGCGGGTCCGTCGTCGAGTCGATGAGCGCGAAGCACGCGAGCGGCCGCGCGCGACCGCACCATCGGAGCACGCGCTGCTGGCGCTGCAGCAGTCGGCCGGCAACCGCGCGACCTGTGCCGCGCTGCAGCGCTTCTGGATCAACGCGGGCGGAAGCTACCGCTGGGAAGCCGACCAGAGCAAGCAGCGCTGGTATCGGCCGACACCAGAGATGAGATGGGATAGCTGGTGGAATCCGTGGAGCACGAAGTCGCCCGTGTTCGTTCAGGGACTCACGGACGAGCAGGTGCGGACGATCGAGAGCGGCGTCGCCGGACTCGAGACAGACGTCGCGAGCCGGTACCCGATCGTGGCAGAAGTTCTCAGGGTCGCCGCGGCCGCCGGCATCGACGGCAAGGACGTCCGCGCAGTGCTGTCGATGGCCGTCATCGCCTATCACAACGCGGCCCGGCTGCGAGCGATCCTGGACGGCTTCACTTCGAAACCGGACCGCACGGACGCGGTGGACCTGCTGTTCAGCCGCCTCGACGCGCAGCCGTGGGCGTCGCGCAGCCTGCTGCAGGTGAAACACCGGACCAAGTACGTCGCCGACCCGCAGAGTCTGGAGGACGATCTCCGGTTTGTTCTCGGCTACGTGATCGAGCGATGGGACGAGATGTCCGGGCCCGCGCGTACGAAGCTCGTGAACAGGCTGTTCAACCACCAGAAGGGCTACGACAGCGCATACGACGACGCCATGCAGATCGAGCAGATCAGGATGCTCGGCGCCGGACCGGACAACATCGTGCGCGAATGGCTCAAGGGCGGGCCGAACACGAACCCGTGGACTGGCACGGGGCTGGGGGCGAGTTCTGGCGGGGGCGTGTCCACCCGGGCGGACCTCGTCTACGACCGCTGCATCAGCGGCCCCCCGGAGGAAGCGGAGAAGAAGGTCTTCTTCGCGGCAGTCGTCTCGGCGCTGGTCGCAGCGGGCATCGGCCTCGAGTGGAGCCAGGCGGGCCCGTTGCAGGCGTATCTGGACGAGAACATCGACGAGATCGCCGGCGCGCTCGCCGACGTGCACATGTACCGAACGCCGAAGCAGAACGGCCTGCCGCCCAATCCCGCCGTGGGCGCTGCGCTGGCGGCCGACGCCAGGACGTTCCTGAGCGACATAGCCGATCTGTTCGCCTGACCGCGATCGGCCGGTCTTGCACAGCTTTGCCAGGACTCTGAGATCCGGATCGCCTGCCTCCACCCGGCACGAGAAGGGGCTCAGCGCACTGCGGGCAGACTGTTCTCTCCCGGAGCGGCAGTTGACCACGCAGACGCGGTCTACCGTTCGTCGAGGCGAGCGCGCGCCGCCCCCGTCCTCCTCTCCACGCAGAGCAGGTCCCTCACGATCCGGCTGGGTTGCGCGCGATCGCGTATGAGCCCGTCGGCGTCTGCCCGCGGCGGCAGCTACGGCTTGGGACGGATGTCGTTGGCGGAGAGCGAAACCGCGGTTCGGCGTCGGCTTTCGCGTCTCGAGGCGGATGCGGCACTGAGCGACGACATAGTCGCGCCGCGGTGATCGGTGCAAAGGACGTGAGCTGCTAGCGGTGGACGTCGTGATGCGCTCGTCGACGTCCTGGGCCTCGTCGTGCCGGTGGTAGCGCCGGCGAGGAGGGGAGGGCTGCGCGTGCCCGGGTCCAGATTTTCATTCCTGAGAGGCGGCCGCCAGCGGCCCGGGACGCTGTCGGGAAAAGAGTCGGCCGTGTGGATTTCGCCAACGG
Source organism: uncultured Solirubrobacteraceae bacterium (assembly GCA_963844405.1). Lineage (GTDB taxonomy): Bacteria > Actinomycetota > Thermoleophilia > Solirubrobacterales > Solirubrobacteraceae > DASSUW01. Next base: position 60,084 of record CAWJNZ010000007.1, read on the forward strand.
CGACGATGAACTGGCCCTAGCGATCGCGCTCCGCCGCCGACAGCTGAAGTGAGGCGTAGAGCCATCTTCCCACCACACGCCGCCGATTCACAGGACAGCTTCAGGCACGAGGAGCAGCGAACGCGCATCGACGACCGACCGCTCCGCTCAGGCGATAGCGAGAGCGGAGGCCATGAGAGGGAACCGCGGCACGGCCGGAAAGCGCGCCCATGCTCTGCCTATGCAGGAGCCGGGCCAGGAGAGGCTTGGCCGCGCGGATGCTCGTCGTCCGCAGCGGGCGTCTTGTGGGCATCCGCGCAGACGACCGCAACCAGCGTAAAGGCGCTTGGCTTGAGCTGGCGTCGCTCAGCAAACCGCACCCCAGCCTGCGGTCGGGGCTACGGGCCGACGTTGAGCGCTTCCAGGCGCGCCTCGGCCCGTCTGACGAGCTCGTCGTGCGGGAGGCACGTCCGGCACGGATAGATCTTGGCGGTGGAGTCGTCGCTCGCTGATGCGATGAGCTTTCCGTCTGGGCTGATGTCGGCGTCGTTGACGCTGGCGGAGTGCATCTTGAGGACGGTCATGGGTGCGAGGGTGGCGGCATCCCAGATGCGTGTGGCTCCGTCGCTACTCGTCGCGATGATCCGTTTGCCGTCCGGGTCGTACTGGGCGCTGAGCAGCGGAGCGATGGAGCCCTCCAGCGTACGGATCAGCTGGCCCGTGTTCGTGTCCCAGACGCGGGCCGTGCTGTCCGAGCCCGCCGTCACGATCTTCGTGCCGTCGGGGCTGAAGTCCGTGTCGTTGACGATGCCGCGATGGCCGCGGAGGCTGTGGAGCAGCTCGCCGGTGCGGGCGTCCCAGATCTTGGCGGTTCCGTCCTGGCTCGCGGTGACGACCTTACGGCCGTCGCCGGGGCTGAAGGCGGCGGCGTAAACCACATCCTCGTGGCCCTCGAGGAACCGGGGCTGCGATCGTGATTCGGGGTCCCAGATGGCGGCCCTGTGGTCGTCGCTCGCGGTGACGATCCTCCGGCCGTCGGCGCTGAAGACCGCCGTGTTGACCTCGTCGGTGTGACCCTTGAGCCGGATGGGCGGCGTCCGCCGGCGCCGGTCCCAGATCAGGGCCAAGTTGTCGGTCCCGGCCGTGACGATCCGCTTGCCGTCCGGGCTGAACGACGCGTCGTTGAGCCAGTGGGGGGCCTCCCCGCGCTCCACGGGTCGTCCGCTGCGGGCGTCCCACACGCGCCACTCCTCGTCCTCTCCTGCCGTCACCACCAACTTGCCCGTGTCGTCGAAGTCGACGCTCATGACGAACTGATCTCGCCCCCACTCGTGCGGAAGGACCGTGGCGTCGGTCGAGGTGGCGTCCCATACCCGCGCTGACCCGTCCGCGCTGGCGGTCACGACGCGGGTTCCGTCGGCGCTGAACTGGGCGTCGATGACGGGGTCGGTGTGCCCGCGCAGCGTGATCAGCGGCGCTTGATTGCGCCAGTCCCAGACGCGTACGGTGCCGTCGTCACTCGCAGTCACGACGCGGTTGCCCTCCGGCGCAAAGGCGGCCGCATTGATCTGCTCGGTGTGGCCGACCAGGGCGCCAGCCCCCTCGCGCGCGTCCAGATCCCAGATAGCGGCGGACTTGTCGACGCTGCCGGTCACCGCCCGCCGTCCGTCCGGGCTGAACGCGACCGAGTTGATTTCGTCGTTGTGCCACTCGAGCGACTGCGGTTCGTGTGTGCCTCCGAGGCGCCAGAACCGGAGGGCGTAGTAACCGTCTGGGCCGATCCCATCGCCGGCGGCGATGACCCAGCCGTCCTTGCCGATCGCCGCATCTGCGATGTAGCCGGCGTTTGGGTCACGGAACACGTACCGCGGCCGGCGCTCGTCTTCCCTCCACTCCCAGACCCGGACCTCACGGCCCCGGCCCGCGGTCACGACGTACCGTCCATCGGGGCTGAACCGCGCGCTGTAGACGGCGTCGCGCGAGTGCCGCAGGATCGCTTCGGGTGTGCTCTTGGCCCGGTTCTGCCAGTCCCACACGCGCGCGCTGCCGTCGTTGCCCGCGCTCACGAGGTACCTGCCGTCGGGGCTGAAATCGACATACCAGACTGAGTCCCCATGGCCGCCAAGCGGCGGGCGGAAGAGCTCGCCGGCGCGCGTATCCCAGATCCGGATCGTCTCGTCCTCCGATCCACTGGCGGCGTACCGCCCATGAGGGCTCAAGGTCGCGGTGAGGACGACGTCGCCGTGGCCGCGCAGGATCCGCTGTACGAGGAAGTCTGGGTATGCGGTCCGGAGCGCCTCTTGGGCCTGTCTGGTCTCTCGTGCCTCCAGCGCGTCGAGCGCGAACCGGACGCTCTGGGCCGGGTCGCGCGCGAGCGCGGCGGCCGAGCGGGCGACGGCCTCGCGGGAATCGGAGAGCTGCTTCTCGCGCCAGAAGACGACGCCGAGCACGGCTGAGGCCACGGCGAACAGCACCGCGCCGATCGCGATCGCCCGGAACCGGCGGGCCCGCTGCCGTTCCTGTCGGGCCCGAGCGCGCTGCTGCTCGAGCTCGCGCTCGGTCTCCCGGCGTCGTTGCTCGTCGACGTGCCGCCGGCGCCAGTCGATGACCGCGGCCGCGAGGATGTCGTGAAAGAGCTCCCACCGGTTCGCACCCTCGCCTTCGCTGCCCCGCGATCCGTCGGTGGTTTCGGCCGCGGCCGCTCGCAGGATGCGCTTGCCCTCGAGGTGCCTGAGCGCGGGCGCAATCGTCGGCTCGGGGCGGTCGGAGAACTCGGACAGCTCGCGCGCCGTGAGGGCGATCTTCCGGCCGCCCGAGGTCACGAGGAAGCGGAACGCCGCGGCGGCCGCGTCGCGCTGGTCGGCGTCGAGCTCGCTCATCGCCCTATCCACGTGGGTTCTGATGATCGTCTCGGCGCCCCCAAGGCGCTGGAGGGTCTCGAGCCGCAGAACGTGCGACTCGGCGGCCGTCTCCTCGTTCCACAGGCGCTCCATCACGAGCTGTAGGAACGCGGTCTCGAAGCGCTCGGCCGCTCCACCCCCGTTCCCCCCGTCGCGATCCGGCCGGCCCCCGTCGCCGATCGCCACGCGGCCGCGCTTGACCTGGTCGAGGACCTCCTCGACCAGTGCCGGTTCAGCCGCGAATCGGCCGGCGTCGCCGGGCAGGCTCCGGTTGACCTGCTCGATCGGCTGCACGATCGCGTCTCGCGCCGCGCGCCGGTTCAGGTAGTCGAGGTGGAGATAGTTGCCGTAGACATTGGGGATCCGCGCCTTCAGGACGTCGCCGATGCGCGAGTAGGCGTCCTCGCGGATCGAGATCAAGAAATTGGCGTGAAGGTCCGCGCGACCCACGCACCGCGCGAGGCCGTCCGCGAACCGCTCACCGGCTTCCGTCTCGCCGTGGTAGAGGAAGTAGTCCTCGAACTGGTCGAGCATGACGAGCGGAGTCGCGTCGAGCGCCTCGGCCACCTGCTCGATCGCCTCGTCGAGCGCGTCGGCCGGAACCTCGAGGTCCGATCCGTTGCCGACAAACGGCCGCGCACTGGCCTCTATGTGATTGATCAGGGCTGCGACGGGGTCGTCGCGCCAGCTGTTGAACACGACCGGGACGTATCGCGGGCTCCCTTGCTCCGCCGAGTTGCGATGCGCCAACTCCTCCAACCGTGCTGCGACTCCCGCGCGCAGCAGTGAGCTCTTCCCGACGCCGCTTTCCGCATACAGCAGCGTGAGCCGCGACGCCCGAAGATTGGCGATAATCATCCTGCGCTCGGCGTCGCGCCCGAAGAACAGCGCGGCCTTGTCCTCAGCGAAGTAGTCGAGGCCGACGTACGGTCCCGCTCGCTCGAGCGCGCTGTCGTGATCCGTGGTCATGATGAGCGAGGCGCGTCCGCGCCGCTTCTCCCGACCGCTTCAGAAGAGTCTGACCACTACGCCGCACGCTGGCAACACGCGCGGCGCGACCGATCGGACCCGGCGGCCGTCCCAACCTGCGCGCAGGCTCCGCCCCGGGCGCCGGATTGACTGCCCACACGCTCGGACCTAGGATCACGCGTGGGAGTCGCATGTTGGGACGTGGTTTCCTCGCGCTGGTCCTCGTTGGTCTCGTCGCCGCGCTGCTGCCGACTGCGGCGCCCGCCGCAACCACATGCACCCTGTCCGGAAAGCGTGGGTACAACTCGGGTAACGCCGGTCCTACGGACTACAGGTTCTACGTGCGGCCGCGCGGCGCGATCGACGTCGCGGTGATCTTCGCGGACTTTGCCGATGCGCCTGGGAACGGCATCCCGACGCAGCAGGTCTATGACAGCGCCATTCCCGGTGCCGACGCCTACCTGCGGACGGCGTCGCACAACCGGATGAGCCTGCGCGTGTCCGTGCGACACGGCTGGGTTCGGATGCCATGGCGCTCCTCCGCGTACGGCTTCCACAAGGAGTCGCCGCCGGCGAATACGGACTGGTGGTACCTCGCAGATGCGATCACCGCCGCCAACCCCGACCTGGACTTCAGCAACACCGACGTCGTCATCGTCTTCGCCTCGCCGCGCGTCAAATTCATCGCCGGGTGGGCCACGATTCTCGGGCCGCGCGTTGGCTTTGCGAGAGCGGACGGACGGACGCTCGGCTTCGGTATCACGTTCGGCAATGACATGTACGACGAGAACGGCGCGCCGTACGAGCCCGAGGCCACCCCCTCAGTCGTGCACGAGCTCCTGCACACCTTCGGGTTGCCCGACCTGTACCGAATTGGAGGGAACGAACTGGACATCGGAGTCTGGGACCCCATGAGCGAGCACCGCGCCAGGTTCGGGCTCACGGCCTGGCACCTGCGCAAGCTCGGCTGGCTCCCCGCGCGCAACGTCACCTGCCTGGAGCGCCGGCGCTCGCGGCGCCCGCGGACGATCACCGCCACGCTGCGCCCGCTGGGAACCGGCATCGGCCGCCAGGCCCTGATCCTCCCGCTCACCCGCACGCGGGCCTGGGTGATCGAAAGCCGCCAGAAGGTGGGGCTCGACCGCGAGATCTGCCGTCCCGGGGTGCTGGTCTACAGCGTCGATGCGGCTCGCGCGGGCGACGGCGACGCGCCGATCCGCGCGCTCCCGGCCAGTACCAAGACGAGCGAGCGCTGCGGCGAGCTCGCGAACGCGACCTACAGCGTGGGGCCGGGCCGCCGCTCGACGGCGCACCACCCGCGCACCGGACTCACGGTGAAGGTGCTGCGCGACAGCATCAGCGGCTCGCGCGTGAGAGTGACGCTGCGGCGCTGACGGGTGCCCGTATCCCTCGCCCGAGCGGGCGAGCCGGTCACGAGGTCAGGAACTGCTCGAGGTCGGCCAGGTAATCGCCCGGCGAGAGGTCGAAGCGCTCGACCTCGAGGGTGCGCCAGAAATTATCGTCGACCTCGTCGGCGCCCGCCTGGATGGCCCACGAGGTCGCGCCCGGCTCGCCCTCGTGCCACACGCGGCGTAGGAACACGCGCAGACTCCACTCGCGCACGGAGTAGCCGAGGAACAGGAAGTGGCTGTCGCGTAGCTTGGTCAGCAGTTGGATGGGGACCAGGTTCTCGACCGGGCTCTCGGTCAAAAAGCCGATGTAGTCGTCCTCGGTGACCACGAACCCGGTCGGCACCTGCAGGCCGCGGGGAGCGTCGTGCAGCGCGCCGCCGTGGACCTTGATGATCACCGACCGCGACAGGTCGCCGGAGTCGTCGATCGGGAACTCGACGTACTCGTTCGGCCGCGTGATCGGCTCGATCGCGCGGTCCTCCGCGTCATACCACGGTATGTGCAAAAAGCGCCCGCGATCCCGGCCTGTGGCGATGCAGACCGCCAGGTCAAACGGCTCGTGGGCGCGCTCGAACGCGCGCTCGAGCGCCGTATCGTAGGTCGCCGTGACCACCAGCGGATAGATCTCCTGCCCCGCCGCGCGCAACGTCGCCGGGATGCGCGCCAGCGCGTGGTGGACCGGCCCGGGCTCGACCGCGTCGGTGAGCAGCAGCTCGCGCAGGGCCCGCTCGAGCGGCTTGGGGCCCTCGGCGGCCAGCACCTGCTGCGCGATTTCGGGCAGGTCGCTCGACCCCGACGCCAGAGCAAATCGCTCGGCCAGCGCGCGCGCGAGCTCGCCGGCGTCGGGCAGACGCCCGCAGCCGGGCTGCCACTGCTCCCCGTTCGCCGCCGCGTGCACGCCGGCGCCCAGCACCGGAACCAGCACCCCGCGCGAGAGCGCCTTCGCGACCCGCCGGTAGTGACCCGCGCCGGGGCCGCCGGGCGCCGGCTCCCACGAGTGCGCCGCCGCCACCGGGGCGGCCGCCGGCCGTGCGTCCGGGGCAGGCGCCGTGGCGGCCAGTGCGCCGATGAGCGTCTCGAGGTCCTGGTCCCAGGTGGCGTGGCGCAGCGTGACGGCGTTCAGCGACGTGATCGGCCGAAAAGGGCGCGGCAGCGCCTCCCGGGCGGGCAGCGCGGCGTCGTCGACGAGCACCGGGACCACCCGCCCCCCGCCGCGCAGCGCCGCCTCGATCTCGGTGCGAACGACGTCCTCTTCCTCCGGCGCCAGCACCCGCCGCCGGCCGCGCTCGTCCGCGATCGCCACCCAGCGCGGGCCGATCACCGCGACGATCACGTCGCACGCCCCGACGTGCTCCTCGATGTCCCGGTGCCAATCGGTGCCCGGCCGCAGGTCACGCGTGTCGAAAAACACGCTGTCGGCGCCGAACCGGGCCTTGAGCGCGTCGGCGATCTGCCGCGCCGCCGACGGGCTGTCGGATCGCCGATAGCTGACGAAGACCGTCGGCCCGCTCTGCCCGCGCGGCGGTTGCGGCATGTCGGTGCCCCGAACGCTCACTGGTGATCCTCCCACGACAGTCTCCAACGTCCGGTGAGCCCAATGCAAGCGCCCCGACCATGCGCGCAGCCCCGCGGCCCCGGGCGGCGCTGGAGATCCTCTCTCCGAGTGATTCGGTGGAGAATCGTCATCCTGGAAGTTCGATTGTGACGCCGGTGCAGCAGAGGTACACGAGGGCGATGAGCGGTCGGCGAAGTGGAAGCCGAAGCTGCGGTGGCTGATGAGGCGGATGCGGCTGTTGAGGCCTCGAGGCGGCCGTTGCTGAGGCCGAGGCGGATGGCGGCCAAGAAGCCCGCGCGGCGGCGGCGGATCGTGCTCGCGAGCCGGACTGGCCTCGCGCGAAGTGAACAGGCGCAGTCCCGCCCGAACAACCGCATCTCCGGACGTCAAGGAGGTGTGACTGCGGCTGACCGTCAGTGGCCGGTCTGCTGCCGCTGACCCGCCGAGCGCTGCCCGGTACCGGCTTCCGTCTGCGCGGTCGACCATGCGGCGTGCTCCTGCGACACCAGGCCTCAACATGTTCCGCGAGCCGGGCATCGGGCGCCGGCGCGTCGCGGTAGCGGCCAGCCCGCGCGAGGTAGAGGAACTTCTGATGCTTGAGCGCCTCCGCCGTCGCGCGGTAGCCCAGCCAGTTCTGCTGAAACTGGAACAGCTGCTGGAAGCCCTCGAACACCACGATCGATGCACCGAGCGACCCCGTGATCCATGCGCTTGCGTCCGCGCCGGCGACGATCGGGATCGCTGCCGCGATAACGATCTGCAGGACCTTCAGGCGATGGAACAGTCCTTGGCACGCGCGCTGTTGCGCTCGTACCACCCGAGCTGATCCTCCAGGCGCTCCAACGCGTAGCCCTCCTGCTCGGCAGCCGGAGCGCTCACGTCCGATCGCGGCACCAGGTCACTAGCGCGCGCGGAGTCGCTCAACGCGGCGTCCTTTCACTCGGTCTGGGCTCGCAACTCGAGCGCGGTCAACGCATAACCACCGGAATAGGGATGCGTCGTGCTCCGCCTTGCCCGGGCTTGCTTTCGCACCGGAGCATGGACGCATGGGGATGGGAACAACTACAGCCCTGGATTGACACGCGGCGCGAGCTCCCGGTCGGCCCCCTTCTGTGCGTCATCAACGGCACGACGCGCGGACGCCACTGGTCATCGGCCGCGGCACGCGCGCAATTGCGGCGCACGGCGGCCGTGGCGGGAGTGCGGCGCCGCTTCGCTCCCCATCAGCTCCGGCACGCCCACGCCGTCGAGATGGCTCGCGAGGGCGTAGCGCTGATCGTGATCCAGCGCCAACTCGGGCACAGCGACCTCGGCATCACGTCCGTGTACCTGCAAGGAATCGACAGCGGCGAGATCATCGACACCGTGCACGCCCGACGCGCGCCGATGATCCCCGTCAGCGCCTCGCTGCGGCTCTGACCGGACTGCGGCAGCGCTGCCCGTCGCGCATTGCGGTAGGGCGACAGGCACTCAAGATGCCGCCTCTCCACGACGCGACAATCTGCGCCGGCGGCCGACAGCATTCCCCACTCGACGCGATTGCCGGCTCGGTCCTTGTCTCGTGCGAGATCGTGACGGATCGCGACCGCGGCTCGCTAGCGCCACGCGGCGCTCAGGGGCGGGCGCGCTACGCTGGGGGTGTCAGACAGCGATGGCAACCTGAGGGCGAGACCTTCATCTGAACGTCCCCTTCCCGCGAAAGCCGCCTGAACTTCTGATGGCCGAGAGTCCACCTGCGGGTGGGCTTTCCGCGTTAACTGGCCCGCAGTGCGCCCCGCGGCGGGCGCCGGGTCAGGGCAGGATGTCGTTCAGCGTCGCCGTGAAGCGCTCGCCCGACTCCTCGAGCTCGCCCTCGATGTGCAGGCGCGCCGGGCCGGTCTCGGTCCACAGCTCGAGGAAGTAGGCCCAGCCCGGCATGTCCGGGTCGTCGGATTTGGCGATCGTCTCGACCCGGTAGATCTCGCGTGGCGGCAGCACCAGCGACTCGGGGCAGTCGTCCTCGACGCGACGGCGCAGGTCCTCGACTTCGAGACGGTCGCGAGACATGACGCGGAGCTCCTCATAGTCGCCGTCCACGACGAGTTCGACGATGTCCTCTAGTGCCCGGTACATCGGGTCGGGCATCAGCTCGAGCCCTTCAGGAATCTCCTCCGGCCCGCCCAACTCGTAGCTCGGCGTCAGGCTGAGCCGGTTGTAGAAGTAGTCCTCGCACGCCGCGCGCGCCTGGCGGCGGATGCCCTTGGACAACCCCGCGGCGCCGAGGGCGAAGACCCCCGCCTCGATCGCTTCCTCGAGCGTCCCGTGGCGACGCGTCATCTGCGCGGTGATCGCGCGACCGTGTTCGGTGTCGCGCGCCGTCGATGAGCCGTCCATCAGAATCGAGGGAGCATCGTGGCGGCTGTAGCCCGCGCAGGCCCGCACCGCGGAGTGAAGGACGATGAGGTGGTCGCCCATTACGCCGGCGCGGGTGAGGCGTCGCCGGGCGTCATCCGGATCGACCAGCTCGTCGAAGGCCTGGTAGTAGCGCCGCCACGACCCCCATCCTACGAACGCAGAACGACCTCCGTCGCGTCTGACGACGATTCGAAAGCCGCGCAGTGCCTGGGCCGCTTCGAGTGCTCCTGGGAGGCGAACGCGAGAGCGCGCCGTCCATTCGGACGAGTGCTCCGATTCGCGCATTGCAGCACTCGCCGTAGAGCCGCTTCGAGTGCTCCTGGCAGGCGAAAGGGAGAGCGAAGTGCTCGACGGGCGCAACACCGCGAGGTTGCCGACCCACTAGGCAGTACTTGTGCAAGGGCCGAGATGGGAGCGGGGTGCCCGCGCTGATGCTGCTCGTCCGCAGCGGGCATCTCGTCTGCTCGCGGGAATGCGCGCAGCGTCGCCAGACGCGGCCGACGGCTTTGGCCGCTGCCACAGTACGATGCGCGACCGCCGGCTCGGTGGACCCGATGGGTCCGCCATCGGCACCCGAGACGGCCCGCGTCATGCCATGAGCGACAACCAGACCGGCACCGCCGTCGACCGTCCGGGGCTTCGTCCCGTGCGGCGGCTCCATCTCTCCGCCGAGACCTCCGCTCCGCCCGAGCGCGTGCTCGAGGCCGCGCGGGACTTCTCGAGGCGCCGCGAGGAGGTATGGCCGAACGTGTCGACTAAGAGCCTTGAGGTTCACCAGATCGCAGAAACGTTCGCGGATGTCACCGAGGGCTTGGGCTCCTCGCGTTTCTTCTTCGAGCGCGGTCGCTATGACTGGTCGCAGCCGGGGATCGTCACCCAGACCGTGACCGACTCCAACATCTTGCAGCCCGGGACCGCCTGGGAGATCCGGGCGACGACCGGCGAGAGCGCGACCAGCGTCGAGGCCACGTTCGCCCGCGAGTACAAGCGCACGCTCAAGGGCCGATTCGCGGAGTTGGTGTTCCGGGTCGCAGGCAAGCAGCTGGCCGGCTGGGATCTCCGCCGTGCCCTGGCGACGATCGAGCAGGGCGAGCCGGGGCCGTAGTCCAGGTCGGGACGCGAGCGTCGCGCGTGGGATTGCCGGCCTCCTCCGTTGGACGACACGCGGGCGTGCCACCTCGCCGGATTCGTGGCATCCGATGCATAGGCACGACGTCGCCGCGCGAGACCTCTCGATCCGACGAGCTCGCTAAGCGACACTCCGCCTCTCGAGTCGCGGGCTGTCCTCGCAGGCGAACGCGATAGTCGTTGAAGCCGGCCGCCGCGAGGAGCGCCTCGCGTGTCACCTTGCCACCCAGTTCGGCGATGATGGCCTCCCGGACGGCGATGTGGTCACCGCGCGATGCGGCGGCCGGGCGCTGATCCGTCCCGCGGACTGCGGGATTGTGCCCGTGCAGTGCGTATCGGGCGAAACGCACCGCAGCGTCAATCGCCGCGAAGCTCTCGGTGGGCGCGCTCGGTGGCTCGCTTGTCGACCCGTCGACTTCAGACGCATCGATCGCGGACGTAGTACCGAACGACGCATGCAGGCCGGGGGCCGTACCGCTTTCGGGAGCCCAGACGGGCGCCTCGGGTCCTGACCAAAGGTTGCAGAGCTGCTTCGCCAACGCGAGCCCGCGTTCGTCGATGGCGGCCTCATCCCACACCTCGCGTTCAGTCACGCGCCGGTTCAGCAGGAGCAGGCTGTTCGTGGCCAGCGCTTGGCGCTTCTTGGCCCACTCCCCGTTCGACAGCGACGAGTTGAGCGCCCCGGACACGAGCGTGAGGTTGCCGAGGCGATCGATGCGGGCCGTTCGCTCGGCCTCTGCCTGGACCGGGTCCGCTTCGGCGGGGAGTGGCCAGTGGTCCCGCCAGGACTGCGGCAGCAGATGCTCGATCGAGAGTTTCGGCGGTAGCGACATGATGTCCTCGACCTTGTTCGAGCGCCGAAGGTCGAGTTCGATCGCGCCCAGAAGGGCGACGAGCCGCCGCTGTGCCACCCAGCCGTAGATCGGACGTTCCGTAAGCCGGGCGATCACGGCGTCATCCGTCGGCCACAGGAACGCCGGTGCGGCGGACGCACGGAGCTCGCCGATGATCACTGTGTCCGCGCGCGCCAGGTCCTTCCTGGCTTCTGCGATTAGGCGGGCCATCAGCTGGCTGTAGTTCTTCGCGGTATAGCCCATATCGCAAGACCCAGATCGCCGAGCGCCAGCGCGAGGCCAACCGGCTGCACAAGGCGCTCGAGGACACCGGCATCAAACTCGACTGCGTCGCGACCGACATCCTGGGCAAGTCCGGCCGTGCGATGCTCGACGCGCTGGTCGCCGGGGCTACGGACCCGGCGGTCCTGGCCGAGCTCGCGCAGGGCAAGCTGCGGCGCAAGATCCCGCAGCTGCGTGAGGCACTCGCCGGCCGCTTTGAGGCCCACCACCAGCTCGTGATCGGCGCGATCCTCGCCCACCTGGACTTCCTGGACGAGCACATCAACAGCCTCTCGGCCGCGATCGAGGAGCAGCTCGGCCCTTTCGAGGCCGGCGTCCAGCTGGCCTGCACGATGACCGGCATCGCCCGCCGCACCGGCGAGGTCATGGTCGCTGAGATCGGCACCGACATGAGCGTCTTCCCCACCGCCAGGCACCTGGCCTCGTGGGCCGGGCGCTGCCCAGCCAACAACCAGTCGGCCGGCAAACACCGTCGCGGCGGCGGCCGCAAGGGCTCCAAGTGGCTCGGGATCGCGCTCGAAGAAGCCGCGCTGGCCGCGATCCGCGCCAAAGACGGCTACCTCGCCGCGCAATACCGGCGCCTAAAACCGCGCCTCGGCCACGGCCGCGCGCTCGGGGCCGTCAAACACTCGATGCTGATCGCCTACTGGCACATGTTCACCACCGGCGAGACCTACACCGACCTCGGCGGCGACTACTTCACCCGCCGCGACCCCGAACGCGCCACCAAGCGCCTCGTCGCCCAGCTCGAACGACTCGGACACTGCGTCACGCTCGAACCAGCCGCCGCCTGATCCCAACGCAATTTCCCATCAGGACCCGCCGGCCAGAACCGCCGATCCCGAAGCGGTCGGCGTCAGAGCCAAGAGACCGTGCAGGATGTGCGGCATGGAGACCCAGGTCGGCATCGTCGGCGCGGGCCCGGCCGGCCTGCTGCTCGCGCACCTACTGCACCTGAGGGGATCGAGTCGGTGGTGCTGGAGGACCGGGACGAGGCGTACGTGGTCCAGCGCGTCCGCGCCGGCGTGCTCGAGCAGGGGACGATGGATACGCTGCGCGCGGCCGGCGTGGGCGAGCGGATGGACCGCCAGGGCGCGCTCCACGAGGGGATCGAGCTGCGCTACGACGGCCAGGCCACCGGATCGACTTCAGACAGCTGGTCGACCGGGCGATCATGGTCTACGGCCAGCAGGAGGTCGTCAAGGACCTGATCGCCGCCCGCCGCGCGACCGGCCAGCCGCCCTACTTCGAGGTCGACGCCGTCGAGCCCGACCCCGAGAGGACCACGATCTGCTTCCGCCACGAGGGCGCGCTACTGCCTGCTCTCGGCCGAGCTCGCGGGCGTCTACAAGCCCGCCCCGGAGGCCTACCGGACGCGCGGCGCGGCTGCTCGGCCTCGAGCCGTCCGAGGTAATGCTCGTGGCCGCCCACCCGTGGGACCTCGCGGGCGCCCGCGAGGCCGGCCTGCGCACCGCCTTCATCGACCGCCCACTCGAGTACGGCCCCGGCTCCCCGCCGCGCGAGGACCCCGATGCCGACGTCTCCGCCGGCGACCTGCACGAACTGGCGACGAAGCTGTAGCTCAGGCGTCGGCGCGCGAGTCGAGGAGCACCTCGTGCCATGTGCTCTCGCGCTCCTCGACCTGGAGCTCATTGAGACGCTGCCGCGTCTCGTTGAACGCCTCGTCCTCATGCCACGCCTCCCAGTCGGCGCGCGTGGCCCACGTCCCCACGATGAGCCGCTCGTTGAGGGCGGCGAGTGGGATCAGGAGTTGACCACCCAACCACCCCGGCCGTCCGCGAGCCGCGTCCAGGCGCTCGCGCATGATCGCGTCCCACTCCGGTTCGCTGCCCTCTTTGAGAGCGACGTGGGTGATGATCGTCATCATGGCCCGGTCGCGGCAGACGGTACTTGGTTCACGGGTCGTAGCGTTCGCAACGTGGAGCGCGTGATCCGTGTGATGGACGCCAAGCCCGACCGGCCCGGCTTCTTCCTCGACCTCCGCAAGGTGCTTCCTGCGTTCTCGCCAGAGGGCCACGCATGGCGGTGGGCGATCCGGCAAGAGCCCGAGCTGTCCGCGCTCCCACGCTGGGACCTCAACCTGCCGTTCATCATCGAAGAGATCGAGCGGTCGACTCGCGGCTCTACGCTCAGCTTCGAGGAGCTCGAGCGGTTCGCGACGAGAATCAACCAGGTGATCTGGGGAGAGTTCGTGGCGGCTGAGTACGGGGGCGACCTGCCGACACGCGCCGCGTCCGCTGCCGAGGTTGGTCGGCGCGCCCACGCAGGAGCATTCGCGTTCGACAGCTCGTACTGGTTTCTCGGAGGACCGAGTGCGCTGATCGACAGGGCCCTCGACCGGTTCGCGGACACCGAAGAGGTGGATCCTGGCGACTGGCCACAGCTCGACTAGCGGCAACGACCGGGCACAGCGTCGGTCAGCGGGTAATACTGCGAAACGAACCGGCGACTCGCGCGGGTCGGCGAACGAGAGGGAGGGACGATGCCGCTCTATCTGACGAGGTTCAGCTACACGCCGGAGACGTGGGCCAGGCTGATCGGCAACCCGGAGGACCGCCGGAAGGCCGCCGAGGAGTACATCGAGTCGGTCGGCGGGAAGCTCCACGGGTTCTGGTACGCCTTCGGCGAACACGACGCCTACAACCTCTGGGAGGCCCCCGACAACGCGTCCATGGCCGCGGTCGCGCTGGCGATCACCGCCGGCGGAGCGCTCAGCTCGCTCGAGACGACCGTCCTCATGACCGTCGACGAGACGATCGACGCTCTGCAGAAGGCCCAGGAAATCGGGTACCGAGCGCCCGGCGCGTAGCGCTCGCGCGCGTCGGTCGGCGCAGGACCCGTTCGTCGCCGGCAAGAGCCTGCCCGCCGTGGTATGCGGGTCGGTGCTGATTACCGCCCTCGGGGCAGGGGCGGTCTGCTCCCCGGGGGACGCTGGGTAGCCCCTGGCGGTGCGGATGCTGGCCCCGCTGTAGCGACAGAGCGATCGTGGCACCGTTCGTCCCATGCCCGATCACGTCATGAATTACGTCGAGAGCGACGCCCCGGCCGAGCTCACGCTCATCGAATGGCGTCGGGTCCGCGCCGCCGCCTCACCGCGCCATCGCCGCCGGCTCCGCAGCCTGCTGCCGGCGCGCCCGCGGCCCGCGTTCGCTTAGCGCAACAGCCGCGTCTCCCGTCGGGGGGTGCGCCAACCCCCTCGAACCCGGAGAACCCATGCAAGACACCACGCCGTATACCCCTGCCCCCCGACGAAGCGCCGGACGGATCGCGTCGATCGTCGCCGCCAGTCTCGCCGCCGTCGTGGCCCTAGGCTTCATCGCCGCGGGCGCGCTGCTGCTCTGGGGTGACTCCAAGACCGACGATGAGGGCTACCTCGCGACCAGCAAGGAGCGCTACGCGGCCAGCACCTACGCGCTGGCCAGCGACAACCTCGACATCGACCTCGACGGAGCGGGATGGATCGTCGACCGCGACGACGTCGGCAAGGTCCGGCTCGCGGTCGAGTCGAGCGCCGGCAAGCCCGTCTTCGTCGGGATCGCGCGTACCAGCGACGTCTCTGACTACCTGCGCGGCACCGCGTACACCTCCGTGACCGACGTCGACTACTCCCCGTTCCACGCCTCCTACCGCGACCGTGACTCCGCCGGCGACCGCCGACCCGCTCGGCCGGCCGACCAGAACTTCTGGGCAGCCTCGGCCCACGGCTCGGGAACGCAGACCGTCAATTGGGACGTTGAGGATGGCGACTGGTCGATCGTCGTCATGAATGCCGACGGCTCCCGCGGCGTGGACACCGACATCAGCGCCGCAGCCCAGGTCCCGTTCCTCGGCACCTTCGGCTGGCTCTCGCTCGGCGGCGCGCTGGCGCTGCTCATCACCGCCGCCACGCTCATGTACCTGGGCCTCCGCACACCCCGCCCGCCCAAGGCCCAGAACGTGACACTCCAGCCGGCCCACGGCGCGTCCCCCTCGGCGTAGGAACGCCCGGCAGACGTCCAGGCCGCGCCGGCCTCGAGCCAGCGCGGCCAGGACGTGATCGGGTACACCCCGGCCGCGGCACCCTCGACAAGCACGGCCGCGTGATGTGATCCGGCTCGCCGGGGAAACGTGCGGCGATGCTTGGGCAGGGTGAGGTGTTCTAGGCGATGGCCGCGCGGCGCCGGCCGCGTCCGCGCTGGCCGGGGGAGAGCCCGAAGAGCAGTTCGAGGTAGTGGCGCACATGGGCGAGCTGGGCGGGCAGGTGCGCGGGTTCGTCCATCGCGCGGGTGAGGATGAAGCCGCCCTCGAAGACGGTGAAGACGTGGTCGGCGAGGGAGGGCAGGTCGACGGCGGTGGCGGGCGGATGCACGCGGGCCGCGGCTTCGAGTTTCTCGAGCAGCCGCTCTCGCCAGTGACGGATGGAGCCGGCGATCACGTCGCCGGAGCGCGTCCCCGGCGAGCTGACTCTCGTAGATGAAGGAAACAAACAGGCAGCCCGGCTGGGCGGGGGCGAGCTCGGCGGCGACCTGCTCGAAACGCCGGATGAACGCGACGAGCTGCTCGGCCGGGTCGTCGGTCTCGGCCTCGGCCGCGGCCATGAATTCGTCGAGCAGGCGCTCGTCGGCCGCGGCGTACCGTTCGAGCAGGGCAAGCCCGAGCTCGTTCTTCGAACGAAAGTGGTGGAAGAAGCCCCCCTTGCTGGCCGACGCCTCGGCGATCACGGCGTCGACGCTCGTGGCGGCGAAACCACGCTCCAGCACGAGTCGCTGGGCGGCATCGAGGATCCGTTCGCGGTTTGCGGTTCCGTCACGAGCCATGGAGGAGCAGGCTATCAGGCTTGCGGACCGACTGGTCCGTCTGATACAAACAGACCGACCAGTCTGTTTGTTCCGTCCTCTCCCCTTGAAATTGCCCAACGCGCGAGCTCACCCCTATGCCCATCCCTCCAGACATGCTTGGCACAATCGCCACGCTCTACGGCGTCGGCGCTGCCGGCGCAGCCCTGCTGCAGGCGCGTCAGGTCGTCCGGCGCAGAAGCTCGTGCGAGGTCTCGGCTCGGTTCTTTGCGACCTATGCCGGCGGCTACGCCGTGTGGCTGCTCTACGGACT
The DNA here is from genome assembly GCA_963844405.1 of uncultured Solirubrobacteraceae bacterium. GTDB lineage: Bacteria > Actinomycetota > Thermoleophilia > Solirubrobacterales > Solirubrobacteraceae > DASSUW01. Next base: position 76,666 of record CAWJNZ010000007.1, read on the forward strand.
CAGCATCGACAGCATGCCCCTGATCCTGGTCGATGCGGCCGGGCTGGCGTGCGGACTCGTGACCCTCGCCATCACGCTGCGGATGCGCGGCTCGCTGCTGCGTCCCAGCACATGGGGGTCGTGTCCGGAGAATCCGCCGAACACGATCGACGGCCGGCTACGCAATCGAGCTGCTCGGCCAGCGTGACGGAACGTGGGCAGCAACGCGACCTCCGCCCGAGGACTTGCTCCACGACCAACAACGTCCCGGCGCGCTTCCCAACGGACGGCGCGCGCCGTTCACGCCGGATCGGCGCGGCCGGTCCAGAACCGAAGGAGACACCAACCATGACCACCGTCACGAGCGACTCGTTCGCTGACCCCGCTAGCCCCGCGACCGCGCCCCAGACGCACGGACCGCTACAGAGCGCCTGGGGCCGATGCTTCGCCGCCATCTACGAGCCGCTGATGCAGGCGACCGAGAACGGCGGCAACGCCGAGCGGCGCGCCGCCGTCCTCGCGCGCGCACGCGGCACAGTCGTCGAGCTCGGCGCCGGGACCGGCCTAAACCTCCCGCACTACCCGACCGACGTCGAGCTCGTCCTCACCGAGCCCGAGCAGCCGATGGCCCGGCGCCTGCTCGAGCGCCTCCAGCAGTCCGGACGACAGGCCCGCGTGCTGCAGGCGCCGGCCGAGCGGATTCCGCTACCCGACGGCTGCGCCGACACCGTCGTCTCCACGCTGGTGCTGTGCACCGTGCACGACCTCGACGCGACGCTCAGCGAGATCCGGCGGCTGCTGCGGCCCGACGGACGGCTGCTGTTCATCGAACACGTCGGCGCCGAGCCCGGCACCCGTCTGCGCCGCTGGCAGGACCGCCTCGAGCGCCCATGGCACCGGCTCGCCCACGGCTGCCACACCAACCGAGACACCGAGCAGGCGCTCCGCCACGCGGGATTCGCCCTCGAGAAGATCCATCACGGCCAGATGGAAGCCGAGCTGCTGCTTCGCCCTCTCACCTGGGGCACGGCCAAGGTGGTAGCCGCCTAAGCGCACGACCGCCGCGATCGCCGGGCCGGTTCAGTGGCGCAGCTCCAAGCGGCCCGAGCCGTCAACCGCTTCACCGACGAGCAGATCGCCGAGCTCCTACACCACGAAACGCGACTTGACTCGCGTGCGCGGCAGCGCGCTTTCGATTCGGCGGGTGGCACTTGGAGCCCGCCGGTCTGCGTTCACGACCGCGTCACGAGGCGGTCACCGTCTCTTGACACGCCGGTGCGCGTGATGCTGCGGGATGGGCGGAGATGATGGAGACTCCGCTCATCGCGCACCGCTGCGGGCGCGCCTACGGCCCGGACTCCTCCCGGCAGGCGCTGCGGGCGGCGCTCGCAGGCGGCCCGCTCCGCGGCGTCGAGACCGACGTCTGCCTCACGCGCGACGGCGCGCTCGCCTGTCTGCACGACGCCTACCTGCCGCTCGGGACCACGCTCACCGGATGGGCACACGAACGGCGCGCCGCCGACGTGCTGGCTGGGCGGCTGCTCGATCGCGAGGGGCGAGCGACCGCCGAGCGACCGCTGCTCGTCGATGAGCTGCTCGACCTCGTCCCGCCCGCGCTCACGGTGCAGGTCGACGTCAAGGCGCACGCCGACGCGGCGCTGGCGCGGGGCACGGTCGACGCTCTCGCCGCCGTCCTGGCGCGGCGTCGTGACGCACGCCGGGTTGAGGTCCTGAGCTTCCACGTCGCCGCTGTCGAGCAGGCGGTCGCCCGTGGGTTGGCCGGCCGGCTCATGATCTGGGCGGACTACGCGCCCGCCGCGCTCGCGCGGTGGGCCGCCAACGTCGCCCTGTGCGGCGTGTGCGTCGAACATTTTCTTCTCGGCCAGCCGCTCGTTGCGGCGCTACGCGACGCCGGCCTGAGCGTCACCACAGGCACGGTCAACCACGCGGCGGTCGCCGAGCGCGCGCTCGCATACGCGCCCGACGCGGTGACGACCGACCGCCCGCACCAGCTGGCGGCAGAGCTGGCCGAGCGGCGGCTCCTCGCGGCTTGATCACGCCTTCGCGAGTGTGCCGATGATCCGCGGGTGGCCCGCGATCTCGGGCGCGTCCACGAGCTCGAAGCCGCGCAGGCCGGCGAGCCGTCCCAGACGACCGAGGCTCGAGCGGCTGAAGCCCCAATGGACGGCGTCGTCGCGCGCGTACACGTCGCCGTGCTCGTGGACGAGTATGCACGGGTCGTCCTGCCCGCCGCGCACGCCGTAGGTCTCCAGGATGATCTGCCCGGCGGGCGCGAGGCACTCGCCCAGCACGCGCAGCAGCGTGAGGGGCGCCTCGACGCGGTGCAGGATGCCGAAGCAGAAGATGGCGTCGAAGGTCTCCCCGAGGCCACCGACCTCGAGCGCGTCCAACCGGCGGTAGGCGACGCCGGAGTTCAGAAGCTCGGCGATCGCCCGGAACCCGGCACCTGGCTCAAGGTGGATTCCGAACCGGCTGCGGATCCAGGTGACGTACTGCTCGTTGTCCACGGCCACCACCCGGGCGGCCCCGCGACGCTCGGCGAGGAAGGCGTAGAACCCGTCGAACGTGCCCACGTCGAGCACGCGCGCGCCGATGAGCTGCTCGGGTATCGCGCGCAGGCGGTAGCGGTGATCGCGCGCGATGCCCGGCGTGTAGACGCCGGCGCCGTCGAGCGAGAACGTGTGAAACCACAGCGGCACGCGCTCCAGCGCGGCACGCGCCTCCTCCCACCGGGCGTCGATCGGCAGCAGATCCGCTACAGCCCGCTCCGCGGCTGTGGTCTCGGGGATGGGCTCCAGATCATCCGGCGTCACTGTTACTCCCTGGGATGTTACGAGTCTGACAACGATGACGATACCCCGCCACCGACCGAATCGCCGACGGCTCGCCGCCGCGCACCGCGCACCGGCTCGCGGCGCTGCACTCCGCCGCCGGCCCTCGGGCGACCTGCCCAGCGCTACGCTCCCCACTACACGCGGCTCACGAGAAGGGTCGCCGATGTCACCGATCTGCGCCCTGGGAGGGCTGGCTGTATCTGGCCGCGATCCAGGATCCCTGCAGCCGCGCCATCGTCGGGCTGGTCAATGGCCGACCGACATGCGCGCCGTCGCAACGGCGTGTTGGTGCGGTCAAGGTATCGGTGACTGGGGACGGTCCCTGAGCCGTAAAGGCTCCTCCGGTGGGTGGCAGGAAAGGGCGCTGCGGGCCGGCGAGCTTTGCGGGGCCCCGGCTCCGGCAAGCCGCGCCCCCGCGGACGCGGACCGCAAAGTCGACGGCGGGCCCATTTCCCATCAGGACCCGCCGGCCAGAACCGCCGATCCCGAAGCGGTCGGCGTCAGAGCCAAGAGACCGTGCAGGATGTGCGGCATGGAGACCCAGGTCGGCATCGTCGGCGCGGGCCCGGCCGGCCTGCTGCTCGCGCACCTGCTGCACCTCGAGGGGATCGAGTCGGTGGTGCTGGAGGACCGGGACGAGGCGTACGTGGTCCAGCGCGTGCGCGCCGGGGTGCTCGAGCAGGGGACGATGGACACGCTGCGCGCGGCCGGCGTGGGCGAGCGGATGGACCGCCAGGGCGCGCTCCACGAGGGGATCGAGCTGCGCTACGACGGCCAGGGCCACCGGATCGACTTCAGAACGCTGGTCGACCGGGCGATCATGGTCTACGGCCAGCAGGAGGTCGTCAAGGACCTGATCGCCGCCCGCCGCGCGACCGGCCGGCCGCTCTACTTCGAGGTCGACAAAGTCGAGCCCGATCCTGCGACGACCACGATCCGCTTCAGCCACGAAAACGCACAGCACGAGCTCGAGTGCCAGGCCATCGCCGGCTGCGACGGCTTCCACGGCGTCTGCCGCGACGCCATCCCACCCGGCGTCCTCACCCGCCGCACGCGCGAGTACCCCTTCGGCTGGCTCGGCATCCTCGCCGAGGTCGCGCCCTCGACACACGAGCTCATCTACGCCCACCACGAGCGCGGCTTCGCGCTCCACAGCCTGCGGTCTCCGCAACTGAGCCGCCTCTACCTCCAGGTCGACCCGCACGACGACATCGCGAACTGGCCCGACGACCGGATCTGGGAGGAGCTCCACACGCGCTTCGAGAAGCCCGGCTGGACGCTGAAAGAGGGCCCGGTGATCGAGAAGGCGATCACGCCGATGCGCTCGTTCCTCGTCGAGCCGATGCAGTACAAGCGGCTCTATCTGGCCGGCGACGCCGCGCACATCGTCCCGCCCACCGGCGCCAAGGGCCTGAACCTGGCCGTCGCGGACGTGAGACACCTCGCCCGGGCGCTCACCGCCTGGCTGAAGAACAGCGACGAAAGCCAATTGACCACCTACTCGGAGCGCTGCCTCGAGCGCGTCTGGCGCGTCCAGCACTTCAGCTGGTGGATGACCTCGATGCTCCACCGCTTCCCGGACGAAGACGAGTTCCAGCAGCGGCTCCAGCGCGCCGAGCTCGACTACGTCACGTCCTCGAAGGCGGCAGCCACGATGCTGGCGGAGAACTACACCGGGATGCCGTACTGATGGCCGAGAACGGCTACCGGCGCGACCCGGAGGGCACGCACCCGGAGCTGCTGACGCCCGAGTACCGCTCGACGGTCAAGCGGGCACCGAACAAACCTCTGATCGTCCTCCCCCACACCCTGTCGGAGATCACCGGCCCCGTGTACGGGCACGAGCGCATGGGCCCGCTCGACCACGACCTCACGCGCCAGCACGAGGGCGAGCCGCTCGGCGAGCGGATCATCGTCACCGGTCGTGTGCAGGATGGCGACGGCCGCCCGGTGCGCGACGCGCTGGTGGAGCTCTGGCAGTGCAACGCCGCCGGCCGCTACGCCCACCGCGTCGACCGGCACCCGGCCCCGCTCGACCCCAACTTCACCGGCGCCGGCCGGACCCTGACCGACGACGAGGGCCGCTACCGCTTCATCACGATCAAGCCGGGCGCCTATCCGTGGGAGAACCACCACAACGCCTGGCGGCCCGCCCACATCCACTTCTCGCTCTTCGGGACGGCGTTCGCGACCCGGCTGGTGACGCAGATGTACTTCCCCGGCGACCCGCTGTTCGAGTTCGACCCGATCTTCAACTCGGTCCGCGATCCGACGGCGCGAGAGCGGCTGATCGCGCGCTTCGACATCGAGACCACGGAGTCGCAGTGGGCGCTCGGCTTCCAGTTCGACATCGCGCTGCGCGGGCGCGAGGCGACCCCGTTCGAGCAGTGACGTCGACGCCCTCGCAGACGGTCGGGCCGTTCTTCGCGTACGCGCTGCCCTACGAGGGCGGCGAGCGGCTCGTAGCCCTCGACGACCCGGACGCCGTCCGCATCGCCGGCACGGTCCTCGACGGCGACGGCGAGCCTGTGGGCGACGCGCTGATCGAGATCTGGCAGGCCAACCGCCACGGCCGCTACCGCCATCCCGAGGACACGCGCGAGGAGCTGCCGCTCGAGGACGGCTTCACCGGCTTCGGCCGCTGCGCCACCGACGACGACGGCCGCTTCGAGTTCGTCACCGTCAAGCCCGGGGCGGCCGACGGCCAGGCCCCGCACGTCAGCGTCTGCGTGCTCGGCCGCGGGCTCCTCCGCCACCTGAACACGCGCATCTACTTCCCGGACGAGCCCGAGGCCAACGCCGCCGACCCGCTGCTCGCCTCGATCGAGGACGATGCGCTCCGTCAGACCCTGATCGCGCAACCCCGCGACGGTGTGCTGACCTTCGACATCCACCTGCAGGGCGAGCACCAGACCGCGTTCCTTGACGTTTGACCCGATCTTCGTGCCGGACGATCTCGCGGCGACCGTCGCCGACGACTCGTGGGTCGCCGCGATGCTCGAGGCCGAGACGGCACTGGCGGCGGCGCAGGCCGACGAGGGGATCATCACGCGCGAGGCAGCCGACGCCGTCGCGCAGGCGTGCCGGGGGACGTTCGACCTGTCGGCGGCCCGCGAGGCGGCGAACCCCGTCGTCCCGCTCGCGCGCGCCCTACAGGAGGAGGCCCCCGACGCCCACAAGGGCGCGACCAGCCAGGACATCCTCGACACGGCGGCGATGCTCGTCGCCCACCGCGCGCGCGTTCAGATCCTTGCCGAGCTCGACGCGGTGATCGCCGCGTGCGCACATCTCGCGCAAGAGCACCGCGCCACCGTCATGGCAGGGCGCACGCTGATGCAGCCGGCCATGCCGATCACCTTCGGCCTCAAGGCCGCCGGCTGGCTGAGCGGCGTCGCGACGGCCCGCGACGACCTCAGCGCGGTCGAGCTAGCCGTGCAGCTCGGCGGCCCGGTCGGCGTGCAGTCGCCAACGCTCATCGCCCGCTTCGCCGAGCGACTCGGGCTCGCCGCGCCGGCGCTGCCCTGGCACGGCGACCGCACGCGCGTGGCACGGCTCGGCGCGGCGCTGGCGATCGCCGCCGGCGCCTGCGAGAAGGTCGCGCTCGACGTCGTGCTGATGGCGGCAGCCGGCGAGGTCGCCGAGTCGAGCGAAGGCGGGCGCGGCGGCTCGTCGTCGATGCCCCACAAGCAGAACCCGGTCGGGGCCGTCCGCGCGCGGGCGGCGGCCCGCCACGTGCGCGGCGCCACCTCGGTCCTTCTCGAGGCGATGGCCGGCGAGCACGAGCGCGCGGCCGGCGCGTGGCAGAGCGAGTGGGGCGCCCTGAGCACAGCGCTCGCCTCAACCGGCGGTGCCGCCTGGTCCCTTCGCGAGGCGCTCGAGGGTCTCACCGTCCACCCCCATGACGTCGACGGCGCACCGGACCAGGCGACCGTGAACGAACTGATCGACCGCGCCCTGGAGCTCCAATGACCCACTACGTCCTCGAAGGCCCTGAGGACGCGCCCGTCCTCCTCTTCGCCAGCTCGCTCGGCACCACCCACGCCATGTGGGACCCGCAGGCGGAGGCGCTGAAGGACGAGTTCCGCGTCCTGCGCTACGACCACCGCGGGCACGGCGAGTCGCCCGCGCCGCCCGCCCCGTACACGATCGACGACCTGGCCGGCGACGCGCTCGCCCTGCTCGACCGGCTCGGCGTCGAGCGCGCCACCTTCGTCGGGCTGTCGATCGGCGGCGCCGTCGCCATCACCGCCGCGCTGCAAGCGCCGCAGCGGTTCGAGCGCCTCGTGCTGGCCAGCACCGCCGCCCACTTCCCGCCACCCGAGCAGTGGAAGGAGCGAGCGGCGACCGTGCGCGCACAGGGCGTCGAGGCCGTGGCCGACGCCGCGCTCGAGCGCTGGCTCACGCCGGAGGCCCCCGACACCATGCGTCAAGACCTGCGCGCCATGCTCCTCTCGACACCCCGCGAGGGCTACGCCGCCTGCTGCGAGGCGCTCGGCGGCTACGACGCGCGCAACCGCCTGCACGAGCTCACGATGCCCGTGCTCGCGATCGCCGGCGCCGACGACCCCACCACCCCGCCCGCCGCACTGCAGGCGATCGTCGACGCGGTGCCGGACGGCCGCCTGCACGTCGTCGACCGCGCACGGCACATCTCCAACGTCGAGCGAGCCGAGGAGTTCAACCGTGTCCTCCGGTGAGCGCGCCCGCCGCGAGGTGCTCGGCGACGCCCACGTCGACGCGTCGATCGAGCGAACGACCGACTTCACCGCCGACTTCCAGGACCTCGTCACCCGCTACGCGTGGGGCGAGATCTGGACGCGCCCCGGGCTCGACCGCCGCATGCGCAGCGCCATCACCCTCACCGCCCTCGTCGCCGGCGGCCACGAGAACGAGCTGGCGATCCACACCCGCGGCGCGCTCCGCAACGGCCTCACCCCGGACGAGATCAAGGAGATCCTGCTCCAGACGGCGATCTACTGCGGCGTGCCGGCCGCCAACTCCGCCTTCGCCATCGCGCAGCGCGTGATCGACGAAGAGGTCGCCCCGGGCTCAGGGCCCGGGGCGAACTGAAAAAAAGAACTACTAACTACGGATGCCTGACAGGGAGTCGAACCCTACGGGGGCAACCAACGGACACTTTGCTTACTCGGAGATCAACTTGACGAACAGATGAACGCCTTGAAGAACTCGTTGCTTACTCTGCGCCAATCAGCCTGTACGTGCCCCGTGCGACCAACCGCTTCGTGAGGTCAGGACAACTCGAATGTAGGTCAGCGGACGGGCGCCGTCAAGGCCTCCCGGCGATCCGGCGGGCGAGCGCGCCGACCAGCGAGCGGATCGTCTCGATCAGCCGCGACCGGACGCCGCGCGCCGACTCGAGGACGCGCCGCTGCTCGCGGCCCGGCGTCTGCGGGATCGGATCGCCGCGCTGCGTGTGGACGTGGAACGAGGCAGGCAACGGCTGGCCGCTCGCCTGGGCGAGCGAGCGCAGGACGCGGTAGCTCACCTCGTTGGAGAGGAAGTCGCCGCCGGGCCCGGACACGACGTCGGCCGTGTGCTCGCGGCCGCCGGCGCGGAAGCGGATCCGGTGGGCGCGGGTGCGGTCAGGCGGCGCCGCCGTGCCGATGATCGTGCGGATCGCCGCCGGGTCGGAGATCACCGCGTCACGGGATGTCACCCCGCCCACCCCGAGCCCGAGCGCGGTGAGCGCCGCGCGGGCGGCGCCGAGGTCGGCGAAGCGCAGCGTCACGTCGGTCCCGACCGTCGGCCGCGGCCCGCGCACCGCCGGGTCGGCGGCCAGCGCCTCGACGTCGGCGGTCGACTCGATGATGGCCGGAGCGATCGGCTCGCCCGGTGCCGGCGGGATCGCCTCGACGCCGCGGGCGCCCAGGTTGTGGGCGCCGACCGCGAAACGCTCGAGCCGCACGCCCTGCGAGGGGTCGATGCCGGCGTCCATGCTGACCGTCACGACGGCGTCGACGTCGTTGCGGCGCGGGCCGACGATCCGCTCGACGAGGCCGGCGGCGAACTCGCCGAAGCTCACGGGCAGCACGACCGACTCGATCGCCGCCCGCGCGCCGCGCCCCGCGTCTACGGTCTGGCCGTCGACGGCGAGCGCGGCCGCCGCGGACGGATTCCAGGTCCCGGGGTCGGGCCGCCGGAGCGAGCCCGTCGGCTCGAACGGGTCGAAGCCGGTGACGAGCACGCGCACGAGCCGGACGCCGCGGCGCACCGAGCGCCTGAAGTCGATCGTCGAGGCCCCGCGGGCGGCGAACGCGAAGGCGTCCTCGACGAGGTCGAAGACGCGCTGCACGGCGGCGCCGCGGGCCGCGGCGCGGATGGCCGCGATCACCGCCCGCAGCCGCGTCAGCGGCTCGAAGTGCGACTCGGCGCCGAGGTCGCGCGCGGCGCGCGCGAGATCCCAGAGCCGCCGCCCGGCCGCCTCCCCGAAGGCGCGTGCGTCGTCGTCGGCGACCGCGCGACCGCCTTCCAGGAACCCGCGCAACTCGAGCAGGGCGGCCTCCATCACGCCGTCGAGGGTGCGCAGCGTGGCGCCGGCCAGCGAGCCCAGCCAGTCGCGCAGGCCGCGCACCCGGCCCGCGGCGCGCGGGCGCGCCGCGGCCGCGGGCGGCCCGGCAGCCACCAGCAGCGTGATCTCCTGCGGGTCGGCCTCCATGGTCCAGACGCGCTGCGTCTCGCCGCGCCGGGCCGTCGGCTGGTCGGTGTCCTGCAGCTCGGTGCCGCTCAGCGCCTCGGCCTCGATCCGTCGGCCGGGGGCGTTGCGCAGCGTCGACTCCGACGGGGCGCCGCGCCCGACGAACGTGCGGATCTCCTGCGCCTGCTCCTGGAAGATCGGCTGGTTGCCCTGGACGACGCGGATCGACGTGACGGCGCCCGAGCCGTCGCGGACGACCTCGGTGACGGTCTGCGTGTGCCCGCCGGTGCGGCGGCCGCGGCCGACGGTCTGGTGGACCCAGACGAGGATGTCGCCCGGGTGCAGCAGGTGCTGGAGCACGGCGAAGCTGCGGATCCGGCCGCCGCTCTCGTCCGCGTAGGCATTGACGACGGCGTCGACGTTGCCGCTGTAGACCTCGCCGATGATCGTCCGGATCGCCTCGGCGCGCGCGCCGCCCTGCACGTCGCCGACGCGCCAGCCGCGGTAGGTCTCCTCGCGGCCGTGGGAGGCCAGCCAGACGTGGCGCAGGATGACCGGGATGTCGGCGCAGTCGGACGGCAGCAGGTAGGCGGTCGCCCGCAGGTTGGGCGGCAGGTTGGCGCGCACCCAGGCGTCGGTCGGGTGGTCGATGAAGCGGTCGGCGCCGCCGGTGGCGGGCACGGGTGGCGCCAGCTCGGGCCGCCCGCCCGGCTCCTGCTCGGCCGCGACGTCGCCGATCACGCGGCTGCCGGTCGGCGCACCGCCGCCGGGCGCCGTGTCGCGCGCCGTGAACGCCGGCAGGGCCGGGAACTGGCTCAGCCACTGCTCGTACGTCACGCACTGCCCGGGCTCGCGGACCGCGCACACGGGCTGGCGGCGGGCGACGGCGGGGCCGGCGCGCTGCTGGACGACGTGGGCGAGCTCGTGCGCGAGCAGCCGCGCGCCGCTCGGCGTGGCCGGCCGGTACTCGCCGGCGCCGAACACCACGTCGCGGCCGACCGCGTAGGCGCGCGCGCCGAGCGCCTGCGCCGAGGCGGCCGCGCGCTCGCCGGTGTGGACGCGCACGTCGCCGAGCCCCGTCCCCAGCCGCTCCTCGAAGAACGACCGGGTGGGCGGGTCGAGCGGTCCGCCCGCCGCGGGCCGCGGGGCGGTCGGGCCGCCGCCGGTGACGCGGCTCGCGATCCGCTCGGCCTCGCGCTCGGCCGGGTCGTGGAGGCCGCCCAGGCGGACGCCCGGCGGGAGCTCGAACTCAGACAACGCAGGAGCCCACGAACTCGGGGAGGATGTCGGCGGTCGCGCCGGCGATGTCGAGCGCGAACTGCTCGAAGCAGTGCGCGTTGTGGAGCGGCCGGTGGCCCTGGTCCCAGATCTGGTCCCACCACAGGTGCAGCGCCTCGTGCATGATCGTGGCGCCCTGCTGGTTGAGGCTGGCGGTGTTCCAGAACGGGTTGCAGAGCTTGAGGAGACCGGTCCCGGGCGCCGCCCGCGCCCAGTCGCCGGCGGCGCACGTGTCGCCGCGGCACATGAAGCGGACGTTGCCGCTCTCGAGGTAGGTCCGGACGGTGGCCAGCTCACGCTCGATGATCTGGATCGTTCGCAGGTCGCCGGCGTTGGTGACGGCCAGCCCGAAGCGGTTCATGAGCGCGGTGTCGAAGGCCGCGTCGGCAACGTAAGCCGGGTCAGCGACGGCGAGGCGCTGGGTCCTCAGCGCCGTCTCCGCGCCGTCGAGCAGCTCGATCGCGCGGGCGTCGGCCGCCTGGATGGTGGCCACGGCATCGGCTCCGGAGATCACGCCGCCCGGCACGCCGCCGTGCAGGCCGGTGCGCCGGCAGGTCACGTTGCGCTCGCGGACGAGGCGGCGGACGACCGGCGGGCCGCCGCGGTCCTGGACCACGTGCGCCAGCTCGTGGGCGAGCAGCCGCTGCCCGGCCGCCGTCCCCGGCGCATACTCGCCGGCCCCGAACACGACCTCGGGGCCGACCGCGAACGCCCGCGCGCCCACCGAGGCGGCCGAGGCGGCGGCGCGCTCGCCGGTGTGGACCCGCACGCCCGAGAGGTCGGCGCCCAGCCGTGGCTCGAAGAAGCCGCGCGTCGTCGCGTCGAGCGGCCGCCCGGGCGTGCCCAGCGTCGGCGCGACGACCGGGACGCGCGCCGCCGCCTGCGCGCGCAGCCGCCTGGTCCGGCACGCGGCGCACTCGCCGTCGGGACCGGGCGTGCCCCCGCACGAGCAGCGGGCGGGTGCGGCGCCGATCGTGGGCCCCGCCAGCGCGCGCTCGGCGAGCCGGTCGGCGGCCGTCTCGGCCGGGTCGTGGGCCGGCGCGACGACGGCGCGTTGGCGCAGCGCCATGCCGTGCCGCTCGGCCGCCGCCCGCAGCTCGTCGCCGGGCCGCGGGGCCTGGCGACGCGCGGTCGCCGCTCGGGCCGGCACCGAGCGGCACGCGGCCGCCGCGCAGGGCTTGGCGGGGCTACGGTCCAGCATCGGGCGGTCCCAACACCGCGGAGTAGGTGAGCCCGACGCCGGCCAGGAAGCTGTCGTAGAACGACCGCAGCTTCGGGTCGGCGTACCCCTTGCGGGCGATCGGCGCCAGCTCGGTCAGCGTCCGCCGCCAGACCTCCTTGCCGCCCTCGGCCTTGACCAGCGACCACCACAGCTCGGCGCCGAACTCGGCCTGGACGGGAGCCGAGGCGGCGTTGAAGGCGGCGAGGATCGCCGGCGCCGTCGCCGCCGTCGTCGTCTCGGTCACGCCCGGGGGCGGCGTGTAGGCCGCGGTCAGCGCGAAGGAGACGAAGATTCCGCGCAGCACCTGGCGCCGCTCCGCGCGGTCGAGGCGGCCGAGGAAGCCGAGCCCGGAGCTGTGTGCCTCGAGCTCCTGCGGGCCCTCGACGCGCCCTCGCTCGCTGTACGGTTGCATGAACGTCATCCACGGCGAGCGCTGCGCCGCCGGCAGCTGCTGCCAGGCGAGCCACTGGGTGTGGATCTGACGCGCATGGACCAGCTCGTGCGTGATCACCGCCTCGGCGTAGGTGCGCGAGTGGCTGATCGTCCCGATGCCGAAGAAGATCCAGCGCCACTGGTTGGCCGGCTCGGCGGGCACCTCGGCATGGCGGGTGCTCGCCTCGGTCTCGGCGTCGAGCTTGAGGTCGACGCGGATGTCGGCCGCGGTGGGCGGCGCGGTGTTCGGCAGGCCGGCCGGGACGGACACGTTGGCGGCGGCGGCCACGACCGCGTCGCGCAGCAGCCGCTCGGCATCGGCGGCCTTGCCCGCCGACTTCGCGTCGCGCGCCGCCTGCGCCGTCGTCGTCCAGGCCGCGTCGCTGCGCGCCTGGACGACCTGTCCGAGCTGGCCGCCGGGAGCCGCCGGAATGGGCGGCTGCTGCGCCGGCTGAGTGGCCGGCTGCTGCGCGGGCGGCAGCGTGGTCGGGCCCTGGGCGATGAGGTCAGGCGTGTGCATCAGGGATTCACGATCCGACCGATCCGATCGAACCGCTCGATCCGCTCGAACCGGTCCCCGATGTCGATGATCTCCCTGGTGACGACGATCGTGAACACGGTGTCGCCGCCCTCGGTCCCGCTCCCGGACGGGAACTGCGTGAGCTCGCCGTCCAGCCGCCGGCCCTGGGCGGACCGGATGAACGCCGCGCCCTCGCCCGCCAGCCTGACGGTCCAGGTCCCGAGGGCGAGCGAGGGCGTGCGCCAGCGGACGGTGGTCGGGCTCAGGACGCTGATGCTCTGGATCGGGGCCGAGCCGGTCGTGCGGGTGACCCGGAACGACGTCCCCGCGGCCACGCTGGCGGGGTCGAGCACCGCGTTGACGAAGTCCACCTCGATCGCGACGTCGGAGACGATGCTGCCCGCCGTCACGAGGTCGATCCGCCGTCCGGGGAAGAAGTCGGTGTTGATCGTGCTGTCGAACACGGGGGCGTCGTTGAACTCGAACACGCGGATGGCGCCGACCTTGAGCAGCGGGGCCGCCAGCACGGTGAGGCCTGCCGTGCGCGTCACGCCGCCGAACGCGGCGTTGATCGCCACGCCGGTGTTCGCGGGGACGCTGCGCGTGGTGACCAGGAAGTTCGCGGAGCGCTGACCCGCCGCGACGGTGACAGCCGCCGTCGACGGCCCGGCGACCGGCGGGTTCGCGCTCGACAGCGCGACCGCGGCACCGCCCGCGGGCGCGTCGGCGCTGAGGGTGACCGTCCCCGTGGAGTTGGCGAGGCCGCCGACCACCGAGGCCGGGTTGAGGCTGACCGCGGCCGCCGTGGCGGCCGCGCGGACGATCAGCGCCGCCGTGCGCGTCACGCCCTCGAACGCGGCGGTCACGGTCACGTTGGCGTCGCCGGTGACAGTGCGCGTGGACACCGCGAACGAGGCCGCCTGCGACCCGGCGGGCACCGTCACGCTCCCCGGCACGGTGGCCGCCGCCGTGTTGCTGCTGCTCAGGGTCACGATCGCGCCGCCCGTGCGCGCGGGCGCCGTCAGCTGCACCTGGCCGGAGATCGTCGCGCCGCCGCCGACGCTGCCGGCGTCGAGGGTGACGGAGGCGAGCGCCGGAAGGGCCGGCATCGGCGCGTTGTGCTCGTCGCTGTCGACCTGGCTGGGCGCGTCGACGGCCAGCACGCCGCCGGCCGCCATCGTCTCGGCGACCAGCCAGACGCGCGGGTTCGGGATGGGGTCGAGCGGGCGGACGCTGACGCCGACCCGGAAGCCGCTGAGGCTCGTCTGGCGCACGACGAGGAACGGCCCGAGCTGGCCGTAGACGCGGATCGCCTCGACCAGCGTGCCCGCGCCGGCGCCGATGCGGGTGAGGCTGGCGACCGTGTCCTTGACGTGCACGCTGCGGGCGTTGCCGACGAACACCGCGTGGCGGTCGCGCTGGTAGTCGACGGGCACGAGCAGGTGGATGACGTTGCCGAGCACGACCACCTCGCCCGCCGCCTCGCGCTGGGGCGTCGACGCGTCGGAGACGCCGACGTGGATGCCCTGGACCGCGCTCTCGACGAGGTTGTCGAGGATCTGCGTCGTCTCCGCGCGGCTGCCGGCGACCACGATGCCCTGGCCCACGAACCGCGGACCGGTGGCCGGCGGCCCGCCCGTGGTGAGCGAGAGCCGGACGTGGTTGTCGGAGACGCGGCTCACGCCGGTGTCGACGAGCAGCACGCCGACCTGGCGCGCGCCGACCTCGAGCCGGCAGCGCTCGACGCGGATGCGGTCGGCCGCGCGCTCCTCGCTCGGCCGCGCGGTGAGGCACGCCTGCGCGCGGCGGTCGGCGTCGGCGCAGGTCAGCGCGCAGTCGTGGACGAGGACGTCGGTGCAGCCGAGGAAGGTCAGCGCGCCGTCGAGGTCGCCCGGGCTGGCCGGCGGCGACTGCACGGAGCCCTGCGCCCGCAGGGCGCGAACCTCGACCTCGTCGCAGTCCTCGAAGACGACGGCCATCTCCGAGCCGACCGCGCGCAGGACGGTGGCCGGCCCGGCGCCGTGGAGGACGATCCGGCGCCTCGACTCGAAGCGCAGCGGCTGGTCGAGCACGTACTCGCCGGCCCGCAGGCAGACCTCGCCGCCGCCCGGCGGCAGGTCGTCCAGCGCCAGCTGGAGGTCGTCGCCGGGCCGCAGGGTGAGCGTGCACGTCCCCTCCCCGATGTCGACCAGCGAGCGGAACGTCGGGCGGCAGTCCTCGAGCGTCGCGGCGTCGAGGTCGGCCAGCGCGAGCGGAGCGAAGGCATGGCGGGTGCCGTCCGGCTCGGCGCCGCTCAGGGCCTCGACGCCCTGGCCGGCGTCGCGCAGCCGGACGCCCCACCAGTCGCCGGCCTCGTAGTCGCCGGTCCCGGCGGTGAAGCGCACGAGGTCGAGCCCGCGCAGGGTGGCCATGCGCCCGCTCGCGGCGCCCACCGCCTGCCCGTCCCAGCGCCGGACGACGAGGCCTTCGGCGCCGGCCGGCGGAGCCGTGATGACGCGGTCGAGCGTGAGGCGGTCGCCGGCCGCGACGGAGAGGACGGGACCGACGGTGTAGAGGCCGCCGCCGTCGGCGTGCCGGATGCGGTCGGCGCGGCGCGACAGCCACGAGACCTCGACGAGGTCGCCGGTCGAGAAGCGCAGGGCGGGCGACGGGGCGACGGTCACGTCCTGCCCGGTGATCGGCGCGACCACGGGCAGCGCCGCCGCACCGTTCTCGTACGACCACGCGAACCGCGCCGTGGCCTGGGTGCCGGGGTCGAGCACCTCGATGCGGAGCAGCCCGTCCGGGAGCAGGCTGAGGTCGTCGGCCGGCGGCGCGCACGGGTCGGTCGGCCCGGTGCCGGCGACGCGCTCGACCGTCAGCCGTCCGCTCGAGCGCGCGACCGCGGTGAAGTCCCGCCACGCCGCCTGGCAGCTCGGTGCCGTCGTCGGCCTGAAGCGGACGCGGTAGCCGACGCGCGTGCGCGCCGCGGAGTCGACCGGCGACAGCGCGGGCTCGAGCAGCGAGGCGTCCTCGGCGGGCTGCACGTGCTCGGAGAAGACGTCGAGGTAGACGAGGACCTTGCCGCGCGGGGCGGCGCTCGGGAGCGGCGCGATGCCCGGCTGGCTGCTGTAGGTGAAGTCGGCCGGGGCGAGCGCCATCAGGCCGTCGATCCACATCTGGCCGGCGCGCACGAGCAGGTCGCTGCCCGAGAGCTCGACGCGGAAGGCACTGCTGCGGCGCGGCACACCGGCCGCGCCGATCACCGCGGCGGTGGCGGCCTGGAGCGAGCCGGAGGCGGCGTCGAGGTTGAGGTTCCACTCGTGGTCGAGCAGGACGCGGCCCTGCTGCATGCGCGCTCCGGTCCAGCGTTCGGACGCCCGCAGGGGAACCTTGGTGTAGTCGCCGGTCATCGTTCCTCCCAGGGGGCCGTTTCCACCGCGGCCCGCAGGCCGAGGGGCACGAACTCGTGGATGCGGCGGCGCAGGCGGTTCAGGCCCGCGGCGCGGCGCGCGTGGTGGTAGGCGCCGGCCTCGCCGCCGTCGCTGGCCGCGGTCAGCAGCGGCTGGTCGGCGTCGAGGTCGAGCGCGTAGTAGCCGCCGGCCTCGAAGCGCTCGGACACGAAGCGCGGCGGCGGCTCGGTCAGGCAGCGGTACGTCGTCGGGTGGGCGAGCGCCTGCGGCCCCAGGTAGCAGTGACGCAGGCAGCCCTCGCCCTGGCGGACGACCTCGACGCCGTCGACGAACACGCAGTCCACGGCCTCCGCCGTCTCGGCGCTCACGCGGCCCGCGAAGGTCACGCCGTCGGCGACGAGACCGGGCGCGAAGCGCTGGCGGGCGGCGACCGCGGCAGTCGGCGCGCCGCCGGGCGCCGGGTCGCCGCAGCCGGCCAGCGCGAGCCCCCGGCCGTCGACCACGCAGTCGGTGAGCCGGATCGGCAGCGCGGCGAGGTCGGCGCGGATCGGCCCCAGCAGGCAGCGGCGCGCCTTCAGCGAGAGCGCCCACGCGTCCGCGCTGACGAGCACGCGGCGGCCGGCGACCGGGTTCATGGTGAGGTTCACCAGCTCGACGCCGTCGAGGTCGGCGCCGAGCTCGAGGTCGCCACGGAGGTAGAAGCCCTCGAGCGTCAGGCACGCGCCCTCGAGGTCGAGGACGAGCGCGCCGTTCACCGACGGCGTCGACAGCGCCGGCGCGACGATCCGCCAGCGCGGCAGCTTCGGCGCGAAGCTCACCGGGCCGGGAGGCGTGAGGCGGTCGGAAGTGCCCAGGCGGATCTCCACGTCCGGCCGGCCCGGGATCGAGTCCTCGCGGCGCAGCTCGGGGTCGTCCTGGCAGAGCTGCTCCGCGCGCTCGATGGCGGCCCGGATCGATCCGACCACGGTCGCGCTGGGCGGAGCGTCGCGGTCGACGGTCACCACCACGCGTGCGCCGAGGTCGGCGGGCGCGTCTCCCGCGAGAGCGCCGAGCCGGCCGGAGACCGGCCGGTGGTAGGTGGCGCGGATGCCGCGGGAGAAGCCGGCGCCGACGTGCACGCGCCCACGCGCGAGATCGACCACGATCTCGTTGCTGGCCGGCGGCGACGGCGCCGTACCGCCCGGGACGCTCCCGAAGCGCAGCGCCGACTGCGGGACCGGATCGTTGCCCGCGGTCAGCGAGATCAGCGGCGGCGCGTCGGCCGGGCCGGCGAGCAGCGGATGCCCGGGGTCGAGCCGCCAGCGGTCGCCGTACTCCACCTCGCCGAGCGCCTCGAGCACCCGGTAGGTCGCCCGGATCGGCGCGTCGAGCTGGCCGGCGGTCCGCTCGGCACGCGCCCGCGGGCGCGGGCGCAGGTACAGCGGGGCGTCGATGCCGAGCGGGTGCAGCGTGTAGCGACGGTCGCCGAACGTCCTCGCCTGGACGACGTGGAAGGTCCGCAGCTGCCACGGCCACACCAGCGCGGTGGCGGTGAGCGGGTTCCAGCGACCGGCCGGAGTGACGCTCCGGCGCGCCGGCTCGAACGGCGTGCCGAGGCGGTGGCGGGAGCGGTCGCGCAGGTCGACCGCCGCGACCCGCGGCGGCGGCGGATGGCCGAGCCGCTGCGCCCACAGCGTGACCTGCCAGCCCTCGACGGCCAGCCCGGTCCAGCCGGTGAGCACCTCGGCGAGGTCCTCGAGCGCCCCCGGCGTCCCCTTGCGCCGCCGCAGGGCGACGGCGGTGGCGACCTCGGCGCGGCCGGCGTCGGCGGGCAGGCCGACGAGCGCGGCGATGTACGGGATCGCCCACTCGGCGCAGCTTTCGATGAAGAAGTCCTCGTAGACCTGGTCGATGTCCTGCTCGAGCAGCGCGCGCTGGCGGTCGACGGCCGCCAGCAGCGCGTCGAGCAGCCGCGGCTGTGCCGGCGGCCCGGCCGGCGCCTCGCGCAGCGCGGGAGGCAGCCAGTCGGCGACGCGCACGGCGCTCACGGCTCCACCGCCTGGAGGATTGGCGTGGCCGACGGGATCAGCAGCTCGTAGCGCTCCGCGGTCCGCCGCGTGCTGAAGGGGGCGCCGCCGAGCGTGAGCGAGACGACGCCGAGCACGCCGGGGACGGCGTGCAGGACGGCCTGGACGTCGGACGGGTCGAGCGCCTGCCCGAGCGCCCGCGCGGCCGGCGAGAGCGGGCCTTCGGGGCGCGCGAGCGCGGCCGCGACGTCGGCGAGGACGGTCGCCGCCACGCGGCGCGGGTCGAGCGCCAGCGTGGCGCCGAGGTCCGGCGTGGTGACCGTGCCGGGGCAGACGCAGACGGCGACCGTCGTGTCGCGGCGGGCGTCGAGGAAGCCGGTCAGCGCCTCGATCTCGTCCGGCTCGGGCGTCCGCGGGCCCGCGGTGCCGGCGCGCACGAACGCGACGTGCAGGCCGCTGGTCTCGCAGCCGCAACCGGGGACGGCGTCGCCGCGCCAGGCGGCGGCGTGCGTGACGCCCGGATAGCCGAGCGCCAGGTCGACGGCGTCCTCGCGCGAGATCAGCCGCCCGAACGCGCGGGCCCGCGCCGGCGCGAGCTGCCGCAGGCGGCGCTCGTCGTCCTGGTCGGCGCCGCCGGTCGTCGATCCGGCGCCGACGACCTTCTTGACGCCGCGCACGGCGCCCAGCAGCGTCGAGATCGCGCCCGACTCGACCTCGCCCGCCCGGCCCCCGCCCACGCGGTAGGCCGCCGTCACGTTGCCGCGGCCGGTGGCGGGCCGCGCGCCCTGGACGCCGTCGCCGAACCGCACCTCGATGCCGCCGTCGGCGGCCAGCACGGTGACGAAGGCCTGCGCCGGCCCGGCGCCATAGAGGCTCGGCAGCTCCTGCCACTGCACGCCGTCCACGCGCACGACGAGCGTCGAGGCGAGGTCGCCGGCGGCGCCGACGTCGTGCGCGACCGGCGCGTCGGGGACCGGCATCCGCTGGCCGGCCTGCGCCGCGTCGCCGCTGCCGAGCACGGCCTCGGCGCTCGTCCCGTGGCGCACGCGCAGCACGTTCCCGCTGGCCGGCGCGCGGGTCAGGACGCCGGCCGGCTCGCCGTCGAGCGGCACGATCAGGGCGCCGGTGTCGCCCGCCTCCGCCGCCGCGCCCACCACCGTCGTCAGGACCTCGAGCCCCGCGCTGGTCTCGACCGCGAGATGGGCGGGCGCCTGGGCGGCCCGGGGTGCAGGCGCACGCGCGTGCGGTCGCTGCCGAAGTCGTGGTGGACGAGGTCGCGCCGCGGTCCGAGCACGTAGAGCGACAGCGGCCGCCCGCCCGTGCCGCTGAGCACGGTCAGGTTCGTGCTGAACGTGACCTTGGAGACGCGCACGTTGGTGCCCGGCGCGACCTGCCAGTGGAACGGCTCGTGCGTGGCGACGGTGCCGATGCTCGCGCGCCGCGGGTTGGCGCCCCAGTCCGCGATCGCGACGCGCTGGCCGATCGACAGCGCGTCGAGGAACGCGTCGAGGTGCAGCGTCGAGGCCCCGACCGCGGCGTCGGGGTACTTGAGCAGCACGTCCTCCGCGTCGCCCTTGGCGGGGATCCGCAGCACCTTCTCGAGCCGCCGAGCCGAGCCGGCGCTCGCCACGACCTGGTAGGCGGCGTAGGGGCCCCCCGAGGCCGGGAGCAGCGTCGCGAGCTCGCGGTCGAAGGTCACGAGCGACGTGCCGACGTCGTCCTCGCGCGCGACGACGGCGGCGACCGCGGCGGGCTGCGGCGTCGCGTTGCCGGTCTGCTCGGACACGAGCAGCACGCGCTGCCCGGCGCGGAAGCCCGGGTCGCCGCGGAAGCGGATCGTGCGCCCGCTGACCGGCGCGGAGATCAGCGGAGGCGTCGCGGTGAGGCCGCTCCAGGCCGCGCTCAGCGCCGTGTCCTCGGCCACCTCGTAGGTCTGCGCCGCCCGCTCGGGCGTGCCGGGCGCCTGCACGCGCGTGCCGGCGGGGACGACGGGGGCCGTGCCCTTGTCGACCTCGGCCAGCACCCAGCCCTGGGCCGCGGTCCCCGGCCGCGGGCGGTGCCCGACGAGCGCGGCCAGCCGCCGCAGGTCGGTCCAGTCGGAGGCGGTCGGCAGGTACGCCTCGGCGGCGGTCAGCTCGGCGTAGGCGGCGACGCCCTCGGCGACGAACGCCCACAGCCGCGCGAGCAGGGCGGCGTGCGGGTCGCCCTCGACGTCCCACAGCTCGGCGAGCCGGCGGCCGGCGTCGCGCTCGAGCTCGACGGCCTCGACGAGGTCGGCGAGGAAGCCCCGAAGTCGCCGACGCGGCGCTCGAGCCGGCGCTGGCCGGGCGGCGGCGGCACGAGGCCGAGAGCGGCGGCGCGCGGGCCGCACGGGCGCGAGCGGCTCGCAGCTCACGACCCACCTCGCACGACCACGTCGAGCCGGCCTCGCTCCGGCCGCGCGGGATCGTCGTCGAGGACGCCGACCTCGCCGGCGGCGAAGTCGATCACCGTGCTGACGGTCCCCGGCGGGTCCGTCAGACGGCGGGCCTCGCGCAGCTCGACGGCGTCGACCTGGGGCAGCGCGGCGACCGCGGCGACCGCCGCCGAGATGTAGACCGAGGTGCCGAGCTCGAGCCGCGAGCGGTGGAAGACGCCGGGGCGCTCGTCGGTGCCCGGGCGCAGCACGTCGAGCACGTCGCGCCGCACGCGCTGGGGGTCGGCGCCGGGGGTGGCGCAGACGTCGAGCGCGAGCAGCAGCCCGACAGGGCGCCCTTCGACGACCGCCGCCTCGGTGCCGAGCATCCGCAGGGCGTCCAGCCGCGCCTGGATGCGGGCCGGCGCGGCCGGGTCGGGCAGCTCCAGGTCGACCAGCGTGGTGATCACCGGCCACGAGCCGGCCCAGCCGCGCTGCGCCGCGGCGCGCTGCACGAGCGGGTCGCGGGCCGCCTCGGCGGCGTGGTCGGCGGGCAGGACGGCGCGCTGCGGCACCGCGGCGAACGCCTCGGGCGCGTCGCGGCGGGCGTCGTCGAGCGGCTCGGGGTCCTCGCCGCCGGCCGCCGGGATCGGGTTGCGGGCGCGGACGGGCACCGGCCGCCAGTCCGGCGGCAGCCCGGGCGGCGCGCCGTCGCGCTCGAGCACCGCGAGCGCGTTGGCCGGCACGTTGCCGGCCCGGCCGCCGCCGATCTCGTACGCCGCCGCCACCTCGCTCCCGGCCGGCGGCGGCGTACCGACGGCGCCGGTCCGGAAGCGCAGGACCGGCGGTTCGCGGTCCTCGACGTCGACCACCACGGCGAGCTCGCCGGGCGGCGCGTCGAGCAGCGTCGTGACCGGCGCGGCCCGCTGCTCGGCACCGGACGGCAGGCGCACCGCCACGTCGAGCCGGTGCGGGAGGCCGTCGGCGCGCAGCGACAGGCTCGGCCCGCCGACCAGGTCGAGACTCGCGGCCGCGGCGACGTCGCGCGCCGCCAGCGTCGCGCGGCGCCGGCGACCCAGCCGGCCGTGGTGGGCGGGGACGAGGTTGCCGCGCACCACGGTCGATCTGCGGCGAGCCCCGAGCGTCGGAGTCGATGGCGACCGGGTAGGCCCGCCGCAGCGCGTCCTGCGCGCGCCAGCGCACGAGCGTGAGCTGCAGGCCGGGCCCGACGACGGCCGGCGCGAGCGGATCCGTGAAGGGCGTCGACCTCGACGAGCCTCGACGACCTGGGCGGCGCGGCCCGGGAGCGGCTCGCGGAAGGCGGGCGCGCCGCCGGCGACCGGTGGGCCAGCGCTGACTCGCGACCCGCCGCGCCCAGCGGCGGTGCATCGCCTCGTCGCCCGGGTCGACAGCTCGAAGCCGAGCAGGTCGCCCGTCGCGAGCCAGTCCGCGCCGAGCGGGGCCGCGTCCGCCGGTCGCGGCCGCACGAGCACGCACTCGGTCGAGCCGGCGGCGAGGCAGCACGCCTCCTCGCCCCAGTCGTAGATCGCGATCTCGCCGAGCGCCGCGTGCGCCGTCAGGCCCGCGTCAAGCGTGAAGGCCGTCGTCGAGCCGGGCAGGTCGGCCGCCACGTCGCCGGTCCGCACCTGGACCGGCGCGCCGTCCGGCGGCACCGACAGGTGGACCACGGTCGTCGCCGCGACGCCGTCGGAGAGCGCGTAGTCCACCAGCCGGGCGTGGCGGCGCACCGAGGTGCGCCGGCGCGCCGTCTCGAGGTACGCCTCGGTGGCCACGCGGTCGAGCCGGTAGTGCAGGAGGTCGCCGACGTGCGCGAACAGCTCGAGCAGCGCGACGGTCGGGTCGGCGATCGAGGTGTCGGCGTCCGGGTCCTCGCGCGCGAGGTACTCGAGCAGCGCCTGCCGCAGCGAGCGCCAGTCGCGTGCGAGATAGTCGTGCACGGGCGAGGGCACCGGGCGGCGGCCGCGGCTCGGCGGCGGGGAAGCAGCTGCCGAGGTCCGGGCACTCCGGCCGCAGGCGCACCGGCAGCCACCGCCGCAGCGGGTCGAACGCGGATGGCGGCGGGCGGCGTCGACCTCGAGCCGGTAGCGCGCGGTGTCCGGCGTTCCCCCGACCGTCAGCACGAGCCGCGGCTCGCCGGCCGCGCCCGGATCGGCGGCGTCGACGGTCACCGGCCGCCCGCCCGGCGAGGGCACCAGCCGCCAGCGGCGCGGGGTCGATCAGCGCGGCGGGCGGCGCCTGGTAGAGGAACACGTCCATCCGCTCGCACGCCGGCCTCGAGCCGCACCTGGGCGCCGCGCAGGCCGTGCGTGGCCGCGCGCCGCCGCGAGCAGCTCGCGCGGCCGGTGCAGCGGCGGGCAGCGGAGCAGGGCCGAGCTCAGACATCGACCGACACCCGCACGGTCGTCTGCTCGCCGGCCGGCCGCAGGCGGTAGGTGACGGTGGCGTTGAGGGTCGACTCGCCCGGCGGGTCGAGGCTGACGTCGAGCACCTCGATCCGGTCGCCGAGCGAGCGCTCGAGCGAGCCGCGGGCGCGCACCTCGACGACGCTCCGCAGCGCCGCCTCGAGCGGCTCGAACAACACGCTTGCGCCGAGGCCGGCCCCGAAGTCCGGCCGGTGCAGGCGCTCACCGGCGCCGGTCAGCAGCACGAGCCGCACGAGGTCGGCCACGTGGCTGTCGGAGGGCGCCTCCGCGAGCTGCCGCGCCGCGGTCAGCCGGTACGGGTGACGGGCCGGCCTCACTGCCCCTGCACCTTGGTCTGGAAGCCGCTCACGAGCGCGGTGCCCTGCGGGGCGTTGGCCGCGTTCATGCAGAGCCCGATCGACGAGTCGAGCAGCACGGCCTTGGACTCGACCTTCACGCGCATGGCGGGCATCTGCCACTGCACCTGGAGACAGGGCGAGGGGGCGCCCGAGACGTTCAGCGAGCAGCCGGAGATCGTCACGACGTCGTCGACGAGCAGCGGCGGCTTGCCGCCGAGGCTGACCTTCGTGGCGCTCGGCGTGGCCGACGCGGTGCCGCCGTGCGGGCAGGTGATCGTCGCGCCCGCGTCGAGCAGGAAGCCCATTCACGTCACCTCCAGCGCGCCGTCGTTGAGCGAGATCGACGACTGGGTGAGCGCGATCTTCTGGCTGCCGAACTCGACGGTGACGCCGTCGGCGTCGAGCAGCAGCTTCGCTCCGGATGCCGCCGTGACCTCCACCGACTCGTCGCCCGAGGCGTCGTTGAGGACGATCTTGTGACCCGCGGGGGTGACGAGCATGAGCGCGTCCGGGGTGGCGCCCGGCACGCCGTCGCCGTCCGCCCACATGGCGCCCGACCAGATCGGCGGGCGCGTGGTGTCGCCGGCCGGCCACTCGACGAACACGAGGCTGCCGACCGGCGGGACGACGGCCAGGCCGACCCCCGAGCCCGCGTACGGGCTGCAAGGCTGGCACCAGCCGGTCTCCTGCTCGCCGAAGACCTCGGGCACCTGGACCTTGATCCGCGACAGCCCCTTGGGGTCCGCGTTGTCGACCACGAGCGCGGCGTGCTTGCCCGGGAAGCGCTCGCTCAGCAGCAGTCCTCCCGCCTCCGGCGCCGAATGCGTTGCGCACGAGGTCGACGCCGATCCGGTGCTCGGCCAGCTCGATCCGGTGGCGGACGCGCTCGACGAGGTACGCGCCCGACAGCGCGCTGCCGAGCCCCTTGACCTCGAGCGTGCGCGCGCGCGCGGATCATCCCGGCCTGCGCGGCGTCGACGTCGACGGTGAGCCGCAGCCCGTAGGCCGTGCGGCGGGCCATGCCGGTCGCGGCGGCGAGCGCCTCGATCTCCCCGTCGACGTCGCCGGGCGAGAGCAGCAGCGTCGCCTGCCCGGCCAGCGAGCGGGCGCCCTGGGCCTCGTCGTCGCCCGCGGCGTCGGCCTGCTCGACGGCGTCCGACAGCGGCGGGATGCGCGCCGCCTTGACGCGCTGGCCGGCGGTGAGGTGGGCGTCCACGCGCACGCGCCCGGCCTGGCCGCCGAAGCCGAGCAGCAGCTCGCCGTCGGGGTCGGCGAGCGGGTCGAGCGGGTGGAAGTGGCCGGTCGTGCGGCCGAGCTCGGACTCCAGGTAGACGACGTAGCCCCACTTGCCGGCGAGCGAGCGCAGGAAGCCCCAGTCGGTCGCCCGCTGGATCACCACGTGCACGTCCGGGTCGGGCGCGGCGGGCGTCGCCTCGACCTGCGACCGCAGGCCGTAGGAGCCGAAGATCGCCTCGGCGATCCCGCTGTCGGAGGTGCCGGACCAGGCGACGACCTTCTCCTCGACGTCCATCTCGAGCGTGCGGTCGAGCGCCTTGACGGTGAGCTGCGAGCGACCGTCGGGGTCGAGCTCCCAGCCCGCCTCCGTGGACAGGCCCTCGAAGCGGTAGACCTCGGCGCCGCGCGCCACCTCGATGGTCAGCGGCGTGCGCGGCTCGGTGAGCGGGTCCAGCAGGCTCGTCCACTCCCCGTCGGCGCCCGCCTCGACGAGCGCGGTGACGGTGGCCGCGTCGGCGCGATCGGTCGCCTCCTCGACCTCGACGCCGAGCACGCGGTCGAGCCGCTCGGCGTCCACCGCCGTGCCGTCGACCTCGAGCGTGAGCGAGGTGTCAGGCATCGGGCAGGTCCACGATCTGGCCGGGGCGCTCGAGGCGCGTGGCGTCGGCCCACGGGTTGGCGTCGGCGAGCAGCCACCAGCGCGTCGAGTCGCCGGCGGCGTCCTGGGCGAGCAGGTCGAGCCGGGAGCCCGGCCGCACCTCGAAGCTCCCGCGCAGGCGCGGGGCGGGCGCCACGCGCGGCGCGCCGAGCCGGCGCACGCCGCCGTCGGGCGCCGGGACCTCGATGACCGGCAGGCGGGCGTAGCGCGAGGTCGGGTCGAGCGGCATCAGTGCAGCTCCGCCGTCTGCGGGATCTGGAGCACGGCGCGCACCTCGCGCAGGCCCTGGTAGTAGCTGGCCGCGGCGCGCGCGAAGCGCTCGTCCTCGCCCAGGTCGGCGAGCCGCAGGACGCGCAGGCCGACGTCGGCGGTCGCATGGATCGGGTTCAGCAGCTCGTCGAACGCCGTCTCGCGGATGGTGAGCGCGGTGAGCCGCACCGGCGTGACCCGCAGCGGGCCCCAGGCGAGCAGCACGAGCCGCAGCTTCGTGGCCGGGACTCGTCACGTTGCCAGGCCCGTCAGCAGGCCGCCGAGCAGCGACTTGCCGACCGGCTGCATCATCATCTCGAGCGCCGCCAGCCGCGGCGCGATCCCGTTGGCGCGCGTGATCGGGCCGCCGCGCTCGAGCCCGTCGGTGGCGTCGAGCTCGAGCTTGAGCGTGTAGTCCTCCGCCGGCGGCACGGCGGCGTTGAGCGCGGCGCCCGACCGCTCGCCCTGCGCGGCGGCGCCCGCGCCCTCCGAGCGGAACACGCGCGGGATCTCGGTCGGGTTGTACTGGAACGGGACGACGGTCGGGACGACGCCCAGCAGCGGGTCGTCGAACGACAGCAGCATGCCCTTGATCAGCGCCACGCGCTCCGGCTCCTTCCGCTGCGCGCGGCACGCTTCGCGACCGCGTCGGCGACCTTGACCTCGGCCGGCCGGGCCACGGGCGCGCCCGCCAGGCGGGCCTCGATCGCCGCGCGCAGCAGGTGCGGCCGCGGCGCCTGCGGCGACCTCGAGCGCGGAGCGTGGCGCTCACGCCGCCGCCTCCAGCCGCAGCCCGGGCCACGCGCGGCCGAGCTTCTCGTACTCGCGCCGCAGCGCGTGCTCGACGTGCTCGGGCCGTGATCACGCCGCCGTCGCCGGCGCGCCAGGTAGGCGGCGGCCAGCGCGGCGGACTGGATGTTGCCGCCGGACAGCTCGCCGCGGGCCAGCGCGTCCCAGTCGAGCCCCTCGTGCGCCGCCTCGGGCGGGAACGAGCGCTGCCACAGCCGCTTGCGCAGCCGCGCGTCGGGCAGCTCGAAGCGGACGATGAAGCGCAGCCGGCGCAGGAACGCCTCGTCGAGCGCGGCCTCGCGGTTGCTCGCGAGGACGACGAGGCCGGTGAACGTCTCGACCCGCTGCAGGAGGTAGTTGACCTCGAGGTTCGCGTAGCGGTCGTGCGCGTCGCGGACCTCGGTGCGCTTGCCGAACAGCGCGTCGGCCTCGTCGAAGAACAGCACCGCGCCGGCGCGCTCGGCCTCGTCGAAGGCCGTCGCCAGGTTCTTCTCCGTCTCGCCGATGTACTTCGACACGACCGCCGACAGGTCGATCCGGTACAGGTCCTGCTCGAGCGCGTCGGCGATCGCCTCGGCGGCCATCGTCTTGCCCGTTCCCGGCGGGCCGGCGAAGAGGACGGCGACGCCCTGGCCGCGCGGGAGCCGGCGGCGGAAGCCCCAGTCGTCGAGCACGACGTGCTGGAGCGCGACGTGCGGTGACCAGCTCGCGCGAGCTGCGCGTGGGCGTCGTCGGCGAGGACGAGGTCGTCGAGCGTGAAGCTCGGCGTGATGAGCGCGGCGACGCGCTCGAGCGCGTGCTCGGGCTGGCGCCGTGCGACCTCCCACACGAGGTCGCGGTCGAGCGGGCGGCCGGCCCAGGTGGCCGCCACGCGCGCGCGGGCGACGACCTCGGCGATGTCGCCCTCGGTGAACGCGAAGCGGGCGGCGATCACGCCGGCGAGCGCGGCGGCGGTCGGCTGGTCGATGCCCTCGGCCGTCAGCTCGCGGCGCCAGGCGGTGGCGCGCTCGCGGTGGGTCGGGCGGCGCGCACGTCGACCACGTAGGCGCCGGGCGCGCGGAAGCCGCCGGGGGCGTACGCGGCCAGCGGCGGGTCGTCGGCGCGCCATGCGAGCTGCTCGAGGCGGTCGCCGCTGACCACGGGGAGCGCGAGCCCGAGCGTGCCGAGCAGGCGCAGCTCGGGGGCGGGGCGGCCCGTCGGGTATCGGCGTGAGCCCGGCCGCGCGCGCCGCCGCCGCGGCCATGGCACGGCGCCCGCTGCCGGACGGGCCGCGCAGCACGACGGCGCCGCGGGCGCCGGCTCGCAGGTGCCGGACGAGGCCGTCGAGCAAGGTGATCTGGCGCTCGGGCGGGGGCCCGCCGGCGGTCATCGGCTCGGGCACGTCGCCGGAGAGCAGCGTGCGCGCGGTCGGCGTCAGGCGAACGGGCTCGCGTGCCCCGGCGCCCGGCTCCAGCACGCCGAGCCGCACGAGCTTGTGCGTCGTCGTCGAGCGCGGCCGGCGCCTCGATCGCGAACGGGGCGAGCAGCAGGCGCATCAGCGCGGCCGACGGATGGCGGCGGGCGCCGTCGTCGTGGGCGCAGCCGAGCAGGACGGCGACCTGCGGGTCGCTCTCCGACCACCACGCGGCCGCGATCAGCAGCTCCTCTCCGGTCGTGAGGCCGAGCACGGCGACGATCCGCGCCAGCGGCCCGTCGGTGGTCAGCGCCGCCGTCTGCAGCGCCATCTGCGCGAGGTCGCGCTCGGCGTCGGCGGGCGCCAGCTCGACGCCCGCTGCCGCGAGCAGCCGCTCGATCTCGGCGCGGCCGGCCGCCGGCTCGGCCCACAGGGCGCGCAGCCGGGCCAGGTAGGCGCCGAGCGTCACGCGCAGCAGCTCGAGGTCGGCGACGAGGCGCGGGTCGGTGCTCATGTGATCGTCAGCCCCCGGAAGACGGGTCCGGCGGTGCGGTTCGCGCGCAGCGCGAGGTCGGCGGGGCCGGATGCGCTGCCGGCCGGGACGACGACGTCGACCCGCGTGCTCGACTGGAAGGTCACGTTGCCGGCCGCCAGCGGGACGCCGCGCAGGAAGACCTCGACGCCGGGGGCCGCGTGCGCCGTGTCGAGCTGCACGGTGTCGCCGGAGGTGGCGCTGGCCGTCGGGCCGACGATGGTCGGGACGAGCGTGAGGCCGATGCTGTCGGCGCCGGTGCGCAGGCCGTTCTCGGTGGCGACGACGTCGAGCCGCCGCGGCCCGGGGCGCAGGGCGGGCCGGTCGAAGCGCAGGTCGACGGCGTTGGTGCCGGCGGGGGCGACGTTCGTGGGGGCCCAGCCCGTGCCGCCGCCGGCCGGGTCCCCCTCCTCGGGGGCGAGCGCGAACGCGGCCCCGGCCGTGAGCCCCTCGACCCCGATCGTGAAGGTGGTGGCGGCGCTCCCGCGCGGCGGCGCGACGGTCGCGAGCCGCGGGCCCATGCTCGGGACCACCGCCACGCGCCGCTCCCGCACCGGCGGCCCGGGCACGTGCTGGTCCGGCGCGTCGATCAGGACCAGGGAGACGAGGTAGCCGACCGACAGCCGCACGGGCTCGGACGCGGCCGTCCACAGCTTGGTGAGGCCGTCGAGGTCGAGCGGCTCCAGCGTGATCCGCAGCGGCTCGACGAGCGGCTTGGCGGTGTTCGGCACCGCCGGGTCGGCGGCCGGCGACGATCCCGTTGCCGTGCAGCGCCCGCATCACCGCGGCCAGCCCGGCGTGGGCGAACTGCTCCTGATCGCCGTCGGCGTTGCCGGTGGCGGCGGCCGGGAAGGCGGTGAGCAGGTAGTGCAGCTCGAGCGCCAGCGGCGGCCGCCCCCGCGCCGTGACCGTGCCGGTCTGCGGCGGCTCCATGTTCCGGTAGGCCGTGTTCGGGGCGATCCGGTACAGGAACCAGTTGAGCCGCAGGTCGCTCGCGTCGACGTCGAGCGGCCCGACCGTGATCCGCGGCCGCGGCGTCAGCGCCGCCACCGCGGCGGTCGCGAGCTGCTTGAGCGTGTCGTCCACGCCCTGGATGGCGGTCACGCCGGCCATCGACCCCTCGCATGGAGCGACGCCCCGACCCGGCGAGCGGCGAGCGACGCGAACGGGTCCGGCGGCGGCGGAGCGGCCGGAGGGGTGATCACCTCGATGCGGTCGATCACGACCGGAGGCGCCGCACGGTCCGCCGCCCCGACCCGATCGTCCCCGCCGACCAGGCGCCCGCCCGGCACGGCGGCGCGACGACCGGCGGCACCACGACGCTCGCCCGCCACCACCGCACCGTCACGGCCCGCCACGACCCGGTCATCGCCGCGCCGCACGAGCCCGTCATGGCCGCGCGCCACGACCCTGTCCTCGCCGCGCGGCACGAGCCCGTCCTGGCCGCCCGGCACGACCGCCGCCACCACGCCGTCGACGCGCGCCACGACCGCCTCGTGGCTGCCCGACACGACCGCCGCCACCGCCCCATCGCCGCCCGGCACGACCCCGTCAAGCCCGGCCGGCACCACCCGGTCGTGCCCGCCGGTCACGACCGCGTCGTGGCCGCCGGGAACGACCGCCTCATGGCCGCCCGGCACGACCGCGTCACGACCCCGCGGCACGACCGCGTCGTGGCCGCTCGGCACGACCGCGTCATGGCCGCGCGGCACGACCGCGTCGTGGCCGGCCGCCACGACCGCGTCATCGCCGCCCGCCACCACCGCCCCGTTGCCGCCCGGCACGACCCCGTCGTGGCCGGCCGCCACGACCGCGCGATCGCCGCCCGCCACCACCGCTCCGTTGCCGCCCGGCACGACCCCGTCGTGGCCGCGCGCCACGACCGCGCGATCGGCGCCCGGCACGACCCCGTCATGGCTGACGCGGGTCGTGGCCGGCGCATCCACCTCCTGCGCGCCGTGCCAGGGCGACCCGACCGCGGGGCGGTGGGCGCGGGCTACGAGGCGGGTGGCGGTGCTCACCGGTCCTCCGCGACGAGGTGGGCGAGGCGGCTGCGGCGCTCGTCGGGCAGCTGCTCGATCGTGTCGAGGTCCCAGTGGTACGCGGCGGCCAGCAGGTGGATCTCCTCGTCGATACGCCCGCGCTGCTCGAAGAGCGCCGTCAACACGACCCGCTCGACGTCGAGCCCGACCTCGAGCGGCGCGCCGCACTCCACGCAGGAAGAGACCAGCGGCCCGACGAGGGACTCGTCGACCTGCTCGAGATCCTCCGGCGCAGGGGAGCGCGACGGCGAGCCGACCGTGCACCGCCGCACCAGCTCGGCCACCGCCACGGTCTTGTCGCCCGGCAACCCGACCAGGTCCCCGTAGGTCGGCGCGCGCAGGCCGCCGCGCGCGCCGCAGACCGCCACGCGCGGCTGCTCCTCGGGGACCGACGCCAGGGACAGCTCGTTCTCGGTCCCACAGGCGCCGCACACGGCGAGCAGCTCGACCTCCCGGCCCGTCAGCGCGCGGTGCAAGCCCAGCAGCCGGCGGTCGCCCGCGGCAACCGTCAGCGCCTCGGGCGCATCCTCACCCGCACCACGGAGGACCGCGAGCACCTGCATCAGCTCGCCGCCATCCTCCGAGAGCCCCGCTAGCACCGCGGCGGCCCGCACGACTACGCTTCCGCCGGCTCGGGAGTCGCCTCGTCGCGCTCCCACCCCTCGAGCTCGAGCTTGATCGACTCGATGGCCACCGCCGCGCTGCCCGCGTCGAGCGCCGGCAGCGCGGTGTACTCGGACACCCAGCAGCGGAAGAGGTTGTACGAGAGGACCTTCTGGTTGGACTCGTTGAAGACGTCGACGACGATGTCCTTGCGGAAGTTCTTGAGCGAGATCGGGCTGTCGAGCGAGTGGATGAGGTTGGCCCACGCCTCGAACTCCGGGTCGTGGGTCTTGCCGCGCTCGAGCGTCACGGCGTCGTACTTGGTGACCCCCGGGCTCTTGCGCTCGTGCGACGGGTCGCCGCCCTCCCGGTGGGTGACCGGGTCGGTGGTCCGTCGCAGAGCGCTCATCTTGGAGAGCCCGGCGACGTACTTGCCGTCCCACTTCACGCGGAACATGAACGCCTTGTAGGGATCGAACCGGTGCGTGTTGACCACGAACTGGGCCATGTCACTCCTCCAGCGCCGAGATCTGCGTGATCGTGATGACGACGAACTCGGCCGGCTTCAACGGCGCGAAGCCGACGACGACGTTCACCCGCCCCAGGTCGATCTCCGACTGCGGGTTGGTCGTCTCGTCGCAGAGGACGAAGAAGCTGTCCGACTCGGAGCGGCTGGTGCTCTGCTGGAACGCGCCCTGGTTGAACAGGCCGCGCATGAAGGTGCCGACCGCGAGCCGCAGCTGCGCCCACAGGTCCGGGTCGTTGGGCTCGAAGACCGCGAACTGCGTGCCGAGATAGAGCGAGCTGGCGATGAAGTCGGTCAGCCGCCGCACCGGCACGTACTTGAACTCCGACGCCTGGGTGTCGTCGCCCTTCAGCGTGCGGGCGCCCCACACGACCGAGCCGGCGCCCGGGAAGGTGCGCAGGACGTTGACGCCGCGCGGGTTGAGCAGCCCGGAGACGTTGTCGTCGGTCGGCGCCGTGAGGCCGCTGATGCCGACGATCCCCGCCTCCAGCCCGGCGGGCGCCTTGAAGATGCCGCGCGCGGAGTCGATCCGCGCCATCACCCCCGAGACCGCGCCGCACGCCGGGAGGTCGAGCCTCCGCCGCGTCCCGTCCTGCTGGATCTCGACCTGCTCGACGCGCGGGAAGTAGAGCGCGCCGTGCTCGCCGAGCGCCGGCAGCCCGCCGAGGTTCGGCGGGATCGCGGCGAAGCCGCCGCGCGGCGAGTCCGCGACCAGGAACGCCCGCTCGCGCTTGCAGTAGGCGAGCGGCGTTCCCGAGCTGGACCTCGTCGCCCGAGGTGAGGCCGGGCAGGCAGAGCAGGTTGAAGCGCGGGAACAGCAGCGTGCCGAGCGAGAACACGCCGCCGATGCCGCTCGCCGGCACGACGTCGCCGGGTCCGACGGGGCTGCCGTCGGTGCCGCCCGCGAAGCCTGCCGGCGTTCCGCCGGTCTCCCCCGGGCGCACGCCCGCGGAGCCGGAGACCTCGGTGCCGCCGAACGCGAGCCCGAGCCGCAGGTCGCGCGACGCGTCGTTCGAGCCCGCCGGCCGGACGGTGACCGCCGAGCTCAGGCCCGGCGTGTCGGAGGTGATGGTGAGGACGCTCCCGGCCTGCGACGCCGTCGCATTGAGCCCGGCGTTCGGCAGCGCGTTGTCGTTGAGCTCGGTGACGATCTGCGCCGGCGTGCGCGAGATCGTGCCGGCGCCCGCGGTCTGGGCCGGGAACAGCGCCACGTCGACGGGCGGGCCGTAGTCGACCGCCACGCTGAGCGTGTTGTTGGTGGCGGCGAAGACCGTCGGATTGACCACCGCCGAGCCGCCGACCGAGCTGCCGGCCGCCGTCGACGTCGCCGCCGGAGAGGCCTCGTCGGCCTCCACGAGCTGGGACCCGCGCAGGACCTCGACCGCGTAGCGCGGGCTGGCGGGCGACATCGAGAGGTTCGCGTGCGTCTCCTGCGCGGCCAGCACCGACTGGTTCGTCCGCGCGTCGACGTTGAAGTACGACAGCACGAGCGTGAAGAGGTCGTCCGGATTGGCGGTCGCGTCGTAGTCGACCTCGGCCTCGAGGCCCGAGCCCGCCACGCGGGTGGCCCAGGCCCCGCGACCGCGTGCGCGCAGGGCCAGCACGTCGGTCGGCGTGCCGCCGCCCGTGTCGAGCGTGAGCTCGGCGGCATCGGCGTCGGCCGCGATCGCGCGGACGACGATCGCCTGCCCGCCGCCGTTGGCGAAGAAGTGCGAGACGGCGTGGCCCATCGGCCGGTCCTCGTCCAGCAGCGGACCGAACATGCGGACGTAGTCGGCGAGGCTGAAGATCCGCTGGGGCGTCTCGACCGGCCCGCGCGAGGCCGCCCCGACGAAGGCGGTCACCGACGTGCTCACGCCGACGATCGTGCGCGTACCCGAGGGCCGTTCCTCGATGTAGACCCCCGGATACGTTGTCTGGACTGGCATCGCCGTCCCTCCCTTGTCAGGTCCGTGCCAGTCTCCGCCGCCGCCTGCACCGCGGCGTTGTCGCGCCCGCTAGGCGCGCGTCACGTCAGCGTCACCGCGGCGTCACCGAGCGGCCGCACGAGCGCCTCCATCTGGCCGGAGGGGCGCAGCCCGAGCTCGGCCTGCAGCCGGGTGCAGAAGACGCGGTACTGGCGCAGCGCCTCGCCCCAGTTGCCCTCGGCGAGGTAGACCCTGACGAGCAACCGGTGGGCGCTCTCGCGCAGCGGGTCGCTGTCGACGGCGGCGAGGCAGGCCTCGACGGCCTCGCCGTAGCGGGCGTCGGCGAGCAGCCGCTCGGCCACCGCCTCGAGCGCGTGCAGCCGCAGCTGCCGGAGCCGCTCGCGCTCGAGCTCGAGCCAGTCGTCGTACCAGTCGGGGAGCAGGTCGCCGGTCAGCTCGTCGTCGAGCCCGCCGGCCGCCTCCGGGTCGCGCAGGAGCCCGCGCGACAGGGCCACCACGCGGTGGACGTCGACGTCGACCTCCGGTCCCAGTGCCAGGTGGCTCGGCGTGGCGTCGACCAGGAAGTGGCCGGTCTGCCGCAGGCGCCACAGCGCCGAGCGCAGGTTGGCGTGCGAGCGCGCCTCGCTGGCGTCGATCCACAGCGAGCCCGCGACGTAGACACGGAGCAGCGGCCGGTGGTGCAGCGCCAGGAAGGCGACGAGGCGCTGCGCGCTCAGGGGGAGGCCGATCTGCTGCCCGCCGCAGCGGAGCTCGAAGCCATGCAACAGCCGAACCTCTGCGCGCGGTCGCCGCAGCTGCGACGCGCTAGCTGCTGTCGTCAAAGACGACCTCCGTGGTCGGGCAGCCGGTCAGGCGATCATAACCGGCGACCCCGGGCCACAGGGACTTTTCAGCAGGCGCCGGTGCCGTACGCGTAGCAGTCGATCAGGATGTCGCGCAGGCTGCTCAGCCGGACCTTGTCGCCGCCGTTGTTGAGGATCGGGCCGATCTCGCCCCACGACTTCTCGAGCGCGGTGTCCTCGGCCGGGTCCCCGACCACGTAGATCCGCATCTCCTCGCCCGGCTGGAGCACCGACCCGCGCGGGAACGCGTAGCCGTACGGCGGGCTCGAGAGCTTGTAGCCGTCGAGGTCGACCGCCGCGCCAGAGACGTTGCGGACCGTCACCCACTCGCGCCCCGTCGGCTTGGCGGTGACCTTCAGGGCCCCGGCGTACGGGTCCGCGCACGCGCGGGCGCACGGGTAGGTCATATACGCGCGCAGGTCGCCCTGCGGGTCGAACAGGTACGCACCGTCGCCCGTCCACCGGGCGCTCGCGTTGTCGAAGATCGTCTTGCCCAGGTTCCAGAACAGCTCGGTGAAGGTGTCGGTCCCGTCGTTGACGTAGACCGTCACCGTCTCGCTCGGGGGCAGCGTGACCCAGTCCGGGAACGTGTAGCGGTTGAGCGCCGAGTCGCGCAGCCACCAGCCGCCCAGCGGGACCGTGTTGACCGGGTCGAGGTTGCGGATGCGGACCCACTCGCCGCCCGCCAGGCCCTGGTCGCCGTTGACGCTGACCCGCAGCGGCGACTCGTCGTTCGGGCCGAGGCCGCAGTAGGTCGGGTTCCAGAGCCCGCGCAGCTTGGAGGCCGCGTACTCGCCCTGCCGCGCGTAGTCCGCGTTCCAGGCGCTCTCGTTGCGGTGCGGCAGCCACAGCGCGTGGCCCTCGGCCATCAGCCGCTGGCCGATGTCGACCCAGCGGCCCCCGAGCCTGACGGACACCGCGCGCCGCAGCCGCACGCCGGAGCGCGCCGAGGGGTCGAGTGAGGCGAGCCGTACGCGCCAGCGCGCGCGCTTGAGCAGCCGCTCGAGCCGGGCGGTCGCCTCGAGCGCGTGGCACTCGCCGGCCCGCCGCGCGGCGGTCGCGCTGTACGCGGTCTGCTCCATCGCGTTGACGCCGGTGAGGCGGACGGCGTACCGCTGCTTGGAGCCGTCGCCGAACAGGTCGACGTAGAAGGTGTCGCCGTCGGCGATGTAGGTGACCTTGCCGTCGGTGATGTCGCAGCCCGCGGCGTCGGCGGGCTTCAGGCACTCGCCCGGGCGGGCTTCGGCGACCCCGGCCGCGAGGCCGGCGACCAGCAGGGCGATGAGGACGACGATACGGCGCACGGACTTCCGAACACACGATGAGCCGGTTCGTTGCGCTTCACCAGCGCCGCAAGCGATCGACCAGGCGCCGTTTCTCGGGGCGCGTTGTCAGCTGCCTGCCAAGGTCCGTCCCGCCGTAGCGACCCGTCAGGTCGACGAACGTGTGGCCGGCGGTCTTCTCGATCAGGAACTGGCGCCGGCCCAGCGCGTAGATCGGCGCGCCCGCCGCCTCGGCGAAGTGGACGGCGAGCGGGAAGACGAGCGTCGGCTCGAAGACCTCGTCGTGCTGCCAGATCGACGGGCAGAAGTCGTCGCCGCCGATCCAGCCGCCGTCGCGCACCTTGGGCAGCGCCCGTACGAGGTCGATCGTGATGCCGCGCAGCGTGTGGTCGCCGTCGATGTAGGCCAGGTCGAGCGAGCCGTCGGGGATCTCGTCGATCACCTCGGTGGTCGTCCCGCGCAGCACGACGCGCTTGTCGGCGTAGGCCTCGGTGCGCTCCAGCGCCTCCCGGTAGAACCCCTCGAAGCGCTCGTCGGTGGTGTTGGCGGGCTTGTTCCAGTCGGCCAGGTTCCGCCACGGGTCGATCATGTAGTAGGTCTCGATCTGCGGGCAGGCGTCGAGGAGGGCGGCGGCGAAGCGCCCGCGGTAGACGCCGATCTCGGCAACCGTGCGCGCGCCGGTCTCCTGGATCAGCCGCGTCCAGAGCTCGACGCGCGACTCGGCGCCCTCGGCCAGCTGCGCGACGTCGAGGCTCATCGGGCGAGCCTGCGCTTGATCCGCTGGACGACGGTCGGCGGCGGCGGCGCGGGGGCCCGCGCCGCCCGCAGCTGCGTCCGCAGCGAGCGGGCGCGGCGCGCGAGGTCGCCGATCCGCTCGGAGCGCTCGATCAGGCGCACGACCTCGGCGACCGCCTCGTCCGAGTAGCCGTCGCCCTCCAGGCCGCCCGGCACAACCTGCTCGTAGCCGAAGGTCGTGAAGTCGGGGCGGTAGAGCTTGCCCGCGGCCTCCTGGACCTCCGGGCCGAACAGCGCCGGGATGGCGGCCAGCGGCGTCTCGTTCGTGCGCCGCAGGCACAGCGTCTCCCCCTCCCAGCCGCGCTCGCGCAGGTGCGACTCGAAGTCCCGCAGCAGGTCCGGCAGCTCGCTCGTGCGGTAGATCCGGCTGTAGTCCATGCGCGCGGGGCGCAGCAGCCGCTGCTGCGGGGCGAAGTGGCGGTTGCGCATGACCCGCGCGTCACCGGCCGCCAGCGCCTTCGCGAAGCGCGTGAAGTCCTCCACCACGTCGTCGCCGCTGCGCGGCACGCGCGGGAACCAGTCGGCGGTGCCGAAGCGCTCCGTCCACCACGGCTCGCGCAGCAGCAGCTTCGACTGCCAGGCCGAGAACAGCCGCGCCGTCGGGTGGCGGACGACGGCGAACACGAACCAGCCGCGCTCGGGCGAGATGGCGGCGAGCTCGTCCTCGGGCAGCCGCAGCGCCATCGGCGTGTGCTGCCACAGCCGCCGCTGGTGGATCGTCATCGAGCGCGAGACCTCGTCCCACAGCGAGCCGTGGAAGCGCTCCGGCCGCTCGCCCTGCACCTCGGCGACCAGCCATTTCAGCGTCGTGCACGCCGCCTTGTTGACCGAGACGTACATCGCCTGCCAGCGCGGCATGACAAACGTCGCGGTCGGGTGCTTGGGGAGGTCGTCGCGCTGCATCGTCACCAGGAGAGCAGGCGGTCGGCGACCCGCTCGGCCGCGCGGCCGTCGTCGAGCTCGCAGAAGGCGGCCTGGAAGGCGCGGTAGCGGTCGGCGTGGGCCGCCTGCACGCCGTCGAGGTCGTTCAGCGCCTCCGCCACCTCGTCGGTCGTCTTCAGCAGCGGCCCCGGCACGGTGGCCATGAAGTCGAGGTAGAAGCCGCGGATCTCGTCGGCGTAGGCGTCGAGGTCGTAGGTGAAGAAGAGCATCGGCCGGCCGGTGTTGGCGTAGTCGACCATCATCGACGAGTAGTCGGTGACCAGCACGTCGGCGGCCAGCATGAGCTCGGTGCCGTCCGGATAGCTCGAGACGTCGCGGACGAAGCCGTCGGCGGTCGCGGGAGCGGCGTCGAGCACGTAGTGGTGCTTGCGGAAGAGGATCACCGTGTCGTCGCCGACGGCCGCGCGCAGGCGCTCGAGGTCGAGCCGCAGGTCGAGCCGGAAGCGCCCGCGGCGGTCGACGACCTGGTCGCGGTAGGTCGGCGCGTAGAGCACGGTGCGCACGCCGTCCGGGATGCCGAGCTGCCGGCGCAGCGCGCCGCGAGCGCTCCTCGAGGTCGGCGCCGGCGAGGACGTCGACGCGCGGGTAGCCGGTCTCCACCATCTCGCCCTCGATCGCATACGCGCGCCGCAGGATCGGCGTCGAGAAGCGGTTGGGCGAGAGCACGTACTGCCAGTTGGCGACCTGCTGCTCCCAGTGGCGCTGGAAGCGGCGGACCTGCCGCCGCATGTCCGAGACGTCGAAGCCGAGCCGCTTGAGCGGCGTGCCGTGCCAGGTCTGCAGGCACACCTGGTCGTCGCGGCGGATGAACCAGTCGGGGAAGTGGTCGTTGGTGACCACGTAGCGCGAGCGGGCGAGCGCCTCGTGGTACTCGCGGCTGCCCTCGCGCAGCACGGTGGCGGTCTCCGGCACCGCCGCCTGGCCGTCGCGGACCACCCACAGGTGCTCGAGCGGCGCGCCGCGGCGGACGAGCTCCTCGTGGATCGCCCGCGGGCTGTCGGAGTACTGGCGGCCGAGGAAGCTGCTGTAGACGACGGCGTCCTCGAGCGGCGCCGTGCGGCGCGCCTCGTAGGCCGTGGCGCGCAGGCGGCGCTGGTGGAAGGGCCCGCGCTCGTCGTCGTCGAGGTCGCGCTCGACGTCGAGCACGAGCCGGTGGTCGGGCGTGCGCCGGAGCTCGAACGCCTTGTGGTCCACCACCGTGCGGATCGGCAGCTCCAGCTCTCCGCCGGCCGCGCCGGTCAGCTCCCAGCCGCCCTCGGGGAGCGGCAGCGCGCCGGCGAGCGTGCGCACGGCGGCCGGGTTGAAGCCGGGCGCGTAGGGCTCGCGCTCGCCGCGCGCGACGTGGACGAGCTCGAGCCGGTCGAGCCCGTCCCCCTCGAGCTCGAGCGTGCCGTCGGCGGCGAAGCGCGCGCCGGTGATGACGGGGCCTAGCGGGCGGTCGACGAGCATCGCGCCGCGCGGGCCGGGCTCGAGCGAGACGGTCCCCCACCTCGCCGGCTCGCTCGCGAAGACCGGCGTGCGGGCGACGCGAAGGTCCCAGGCGGTGATCTCCTCGCCGCGCAGGCGGTCGAGCGGCACCCGCGCCGTGTAGTGGTCGCCCGCCGGCTTCAGCGGGTGGCGGAGCGTGCGGTCCTCGCTCTCGGCGACGAGGTTGGTCTTGCCGGGCGGCTCGCGCAGCTGCAGCGTGAGCTCGAGCGCGCCGTCGTCCAAGCGGTGCGACACGATCGTCGCCGACTGGCCGCCCACGCGGAGCGCGATCTCGTCCTCGCGCGTGATCACCGCGGTGAGGTCACCGGTCCGCACCGCGCGCAGCGGCGCGCCGAGCAGGAAGCGCGAGCGGCGCCGCTTGACGCCGGCCGCGCGCACCGTCAGGTAGACCTCCCACGGGCCCTTCGCGGCGCTTCGGCTTCACGCGCGCCTCGAAGCCCGACCACGAGACGTCCTCGCGCAGGCCGGGCGGCGCCTGCGCCGTCACGTCCGGCCGCTGCACGGCGCGGGCGCGCTGCTTGACCGCGGCCGTGATCAGCCGCACCCGCCGCAGCCGGCCCGGTCGCAGCAGCGCCACCTCGACGCGCTGGGCGTCCTCGCTTGCCGCTCCGACGCCGGTGACATACGCGTGGCCCGCGATCCGCAGCGCGTCGCCGTCGGCCTCCAGCGCCTCCAGCGTCGCCCGCAGCGTCAGCTCGCCCTCGAGCCGGTAGACCGAGTCGGGGACCTTCAGCCGCGGGTCCTTGCGGAACGGGTAGTCGCCGTACCAGCGCCCGCGCTCGCGGACCGGCGGCGTGTGGTTGAGGTCCTGCTTCTGGAAGCGCAGCACCTCCATCAGCTCCGGCACGGCGCGCCGGCGCACGAGGTGCCACTTCAGCCGCTCGATCGCCGGCAGCGGGTCGTAGATCCGGTCGCTCGCCCGGTCCAGGAGCGCGTTCACGCGGTCGAGGAACAGCTCCATGTAGGCGTCGTCGGCGCCCTCGAGCGCGTTCACGTAGTAGCGCAGGTCGTCGGCGACGATGTTCTCGTCGTACCAGCGAACGCCCTTGCGCGGCAGCCGCTCGCGGACCTCCTCGATCGATTGCAGGCGGTCGAGCAGCGACCGCGGCTCGAGCCGCCGCTGCGTGATCGAGAGGTCGCCGCCCTCGCGGATGCGCCAGTAGTAGACGGGGTCCGAGATGACGTCGACCGAGCGGGCGAGGAAGTGCGCGGGCACGGTGACCGGCGCGTCCTCGTACGTGCGGCCCTCGGGGAAGCGGAAGCCGTGGCGGTCCCAGAACGAGCGCCGCCACAGCTTGTTCCAGGCGACGCGGTCGGCGATCAGCGGCCGGTACTTCGTCACGTGCGTCTTCATCCGCGTCTCGGCGAACGCGCGCGCCAGGAACGGCGATTGCGCGGTGCCCATCCGCGTCAGGCGGTGGACGTTGCCGGTGGCGAAGTCCGAGCCGGTCTCGGTGATCGCGCCGAGCAGCAGCTCGTAGGCGTTCGGGGGCAGCACGTCGTCGCTGTCCAGGAACGCGAGGTACTCGCCCGCGGCCGACGCCATGCCGGTGTTGCGCGCCGCGCTCAGCCCGCCGTTCTCCTGGCTGACGAGCTTGAACCGGCCGTCGCGCGCCATGTGCTCGCGCGCGATGTCGACGCTGCCGTCGGTCGAGCCGTCGTCGACCATCACGACCTCGAGGTCGTCGACGGTCTGGGCCGCGACCGAGCGCAGGCACTCGTCGAGGAACTCCTCGACGTTGTAGATGGGGACGACGACGCTGATCCGCGGCACCGCGGCCATCCTACGAGCGCCGCAGCAGCGACTTGAGCGCGCGGCGGTAGCGCTTGGGGATCCGGCGCGCGACGCGCACGCGAAGCGACGGCGGGGCCGGCTGCCGCGCGCTGGCGATGCCCTTGCGGCGGGCCGCGCCGATCGACGAGTAGGCGAGCGCCTCGGCCTCGCCGTACAGCTCCCGGTACGCGACGCGCGCGTCGTCGAGCGCCGCGCGGGGCTCGTCGCCGCCCGCGCCGGCGAGCCGGCCGAGCTGCTCCCAGACGTCGTCGGCCAGCTCGCGCACGCGCGTCGGGACGTCGAGCGCCTCCCAGCCGACCCGGTTGCGGTGCAGGGCGGGATCGACGAAGCCGTCGACCGCGGGCGTGTGCTCGGCGCTGGCGAGCTCGGGCGCGCCCAGCGACGTGCCCGCGCGGCGGATCTCGCGCTGCCAGTCGGCGAGCAGATCCTCGTAGCGCACGAAGGCGCGCGGCTTGCCGCGCGTGAAACGCTCGGTCTCGAGGATCAGGTTGATCCAGGCGCCCGTGCGGCTGGCCGCGGTCTGGCCCGTGCCGTAGTACTTCCGCGCGCTGGTCACGATCTCCGCGGGGTGGCGCAGCATGGTCAGGAACGACGTCGAGGCGCCGAGCTGCTCCGCGGCGGCGGCCCAGAGCGGCAGGAACCACACGGTGCGGGGATCCTTGACGACCAGCGACGGGTCGACCTCGAACTGCTCCTCCAGCCACTCGCGTAGCCGGTGCTCGGCGCGCGGCCCGGGGTGGGCCGCGATCTTCAGCGCCTCGGGGCGGGCGTCGTTCACGGTCACCGACCGCTGCGTGAGCAGCCGGGTGTGGAAGTCGACGACCCAGCGCGGCTCGCCGAAGCCGCGCGGGTTCGTCTCGTCCGCCTTCACCTCGGGCTGCGGGATGTGGAAGCCGAGCTGGCCGAGGATGCCGGAGGCGAGGCTCGTGCCGCTGCGGCCGACCCCGACGACGAGGACGAGCCGTCTCATGACCGGGGCCACACGCGTCGCACGACCCGCTCGGCGGCGCGGCCGTCGTCGAGCGCGGAGAAGCGGGCCCGGAACGCCGCTCGCAGCGGCTCCGGCGTGGTGAGCGCCTCGATCAGCTCGTCCTCGGAGCGCGTCATCGGGCCCGGGCCCTCGGTCGGCAGGTCGAAGTACGCGCCGCGCAGCGCCCGGTAGACCTCCCAGTCGGGCGCGTGGGCGACGATCGGGCGATCGAGGACGGCGTAGTCGAACATGAGCGAGGAGTAGTCGGTCACCAGCACGTCGGCCGCCAGGCACAGCTCCTCGATCGAGGGATGCGAGGCGACGTCGCGAATCCGGCCGGCGCGACGGAGCGGCTCGGCATCATAGAAGTAGTGCAGGCGGGCGAGGAGGACGTGCTCGTCGCCCAGCGCCTCGGCGACGCGCGCGAGGTCGAGCACCGGCACGTAGCCCGGCTGGTACTCGCGGTGCGTCGGCGCGTAGAGGATCGCCGTCTGCCCGTCCTCGATGCCGAGCTCCTCGCGGATGCGGCGCACGTCCTCGTCGCCGGCATTGGCCAGCGCGTCGTTGCGCGGGTAGCCGATCTCGAGCGACTCGTAGGTGCCGGGGTAGACGCGCTCCCAGATCGGCGTCGTGAACGCGTTCTGCGAGATGCTCAGGTCCCAGCGGGCGACGCGCTGGAGCAGCGTCTCGAAGTTCATCCGCCGCCCGGCGACCGGGGTGCCGCGGAGGTCGAGCCCCATCGGCTTGAGCGGCGTGCCGTGGTGGGTCTGGACATGGATCGTGCCCTCGCGCTTGACCAGGTGGTCGGGGAAGTTGACGTTGTTGACGAGCGTGCCGGCGCGAGCGATGACGTCGAAGTACTCGGGCGTGTTCGCCACCACGTAGTCGACGCCCTTCGGCACCGAGTCGCCGGGTCTGACCACCCAGACCCCGTGCACGTCGGGCACGAGCTCGCGCGCCCGCTCGTAGATCGCGCGCGGGTTGCAGGAGTAGCCGCGGAACCAGTAGGCGGCGTAGACCGCGAGCTTCGGGTCGATCGGCTGCTTGAGCCGCTCGCGGTAGTGGCGGTCGAGCGACCGGCTCCGGACGCGTGCCTTGGTGCGGCGGCGCAGCCGGCGGACGGTGCCGCGGCGGCCGCGAGCCTTCTCGAGCGCCTGGAAGGCCAGATAGGCGTCCCGGTGGATGAGCCGCCCTCCCCCGT
Source organism: uncultured Solirubrobacteraceae bacterium (assembly GCA_963844405.1). Lineage (GTDB taxonomy): Bacteria > Actinomycetota > Thermoleophilia > Solirubrobacterales > Solirubrobacteraceae > DASSUW01. Next base: position 119,454 of record CAWJNZ010000007.1, read on the forward strand.
CGCCGTGCCGCCCCATCTGCTCGGACATGCGGTGGAAGAACTCTCGCCGCTCGGCGGCCGGCAGGCGGCGCAGCAGCCTGAGCTCGTGGCGGACCATCGCCGGCACGACGAGCGCCGGGTCGGCCGAGGCGAGGACGGCCTCGTACTGCGGGAAGACGTCGAACGGCGACCCCGGGCCCGGCTCGATGTGCACGTAGCAGGCCCGCGGCACGGTGGCGATCCGCTCGGCCTCGAGCAGCGCCGGCCAGGTGACGGTGAGCTCGCCGACGCCGAAGCGGCCGCTCACGTGCTCTCGCCGCAGGACCTTGTCGAAGATGCGGGGGGCGGTGTCGGCGAGCCCGGGCCGCTCGGCGAGCGTGTGGACGCCGTCGGAGAGGCGGGTGAGCAGCTTGCGGTGCGGGCCTTCATGCGTCCGGCCGTCGAGACCGATCGTCGCGTGGTGGACGACCACGACGTCCGGCCGCTCGTCGAGTCGTTCGTTGACGCGGTCGAGCGCCCCGGGCAGCACGATGTCGCCGGGCTCGACGAACCAGAGGTAGTCGCCGCGCGCCGTCTCGAGCGCCTCGTTGCGGTCCGTGGTCCGCAGGACGTCGTCGTGGCCGCGGACCGACGCGGCCGAGGCGTCGTCGGCGACGACGATGGTGAGCGTGGTCATCGCCGCAGCAACCGCTTCGCGCGGCCGGTCGCCACCCGTCCGGCCAGCGACAGCGCCGGCCGCACGATCGTCGTCGGCGCACCCGGGCGCTTGGCCGCGGCCAGCTCGTCGAACAGCTCCTCCCAGCGGCGGGCGATCGTTCCCAGCTCGTAGCGCGAGGCGCCCTCCACCGCCGCCGCGCCGTAGGCCCGGCGCCGCTCCTCGTCGCCCATCAGCGCGCTCATGGCCGCGGCCAGCGCCTCGCGGTCGCCGTTCCGGACCACGTGGCCGTCGACCCCCTCGCGCACGATGTCGCGCGGCCCGGTCGGGCAGTCGAAGCTGACCACGGGCAGGCCGACGGCCATCGCCTCCAGCAGCACCATCGGGAAGCCCTCGCGGCGCGAGCTCATCACGTACAGGGACGAGCGCGCGAGCTCGTCGTGCAGCCGTGGCGTGAAGCCCATCAGCTTCGCGCTGCCGCCGATGCCGAGCCGCTCGACCTGCCGCTGCAGCGCGCCCATCTTGCCGCCGTCGCCGAAGATCCGCAGCTCCCAGTCGGGGTGCTCGCCGGCGATCCTCGCCCACGCCGGCAGCAGCCGGTCGAAGCCCTTCTGGCGCGTGAGTCGGCCCGCCGCGACGACGACCTTGTCGTCGAGCGGCGCGCGCACGGCGCCGACGTTGGCCACGCCGTTGGGCATGCACTCGACGCGCGTGCGGCCGCGCAGCGCCCTGCGGTAGGCGGCGGCGTCGCCCTCGGTGAGGGTGGAGACGAGGTCGAGTCGCGGGTAGACGGCGCGGATCTGCGCCTTCAGCCGGTCGTTGTAGGTCGCGAGGTTCATGTGGTCCTGGCCGATGCGGACCACCGAGGGGGCGGCCAGGCGCGCGACGGCGACGTTGATCGACGGGCGCGTCCCGATCAGCACGCCGTCGCGCACCGACGCGAGATAGCGCAGCAGGTTCGCGTCGCTCAGCAGGTTGAACACCGGGTGGCGGAAGTCGGTCTTCGTCATCAGCCGGGTCGGTCGCTCGGCGAGGCGCCGGCCGAGCGGGCCGAGCTTGTCCTCGCGCAGGTCGCTGAGCGTGACCAGCCGGACTCCGGGCGGCACCGGGAGCGCGGGCTCGTCCTGGCGCCGGACGATGCTCGCGACCTCGACGTCGTGGCGCTTGGCCAGCTCGCCGGCCGTCTCCAGCGTCGTCCGGATCGTGCCGCCCACACCGAAGGCGTTCATGATCAGAAAGCGGATGGTCAGGGGGCCATCACCCTACTGAGGGCCGTCTCCTAGACTCGCCGACCATCTCGACGCGAGGCCCCATCTTCATCGTGAGCGCGATGGGCTCCGGCTCGACCCTGCTGCGGCTGATCCTCGACAGCCACGATCGCATCGCTATCCCGCAGGAGACCGGGTTCATGCGCGCGTACAACGCGCACCAGTTCGTGCCGCTCAAGTGGTCCGGGCGCAACTGGGCGCGCCGGATGGGCTGGAGCCGCGAGGAGCTCGACGCCGAGCTCGCTTCCTTCTACGAGAAGATCTTCCGGCGCTACGCCGAGAGCCTCGGCAAGGACCGGTGGGGCGACAAGACGCCGCTGCACACCTGGCACGTCGACGGGATGGCGCGGCTGTTCCCCGACGCCGTGTTCATCGGGACCGTGCGCCACCCCGGCGGCAGCGTCGGCTCGAACATGACGCGCTTCGGGCACGGCTTCGGGCGCGCCGTCCGGCACGTCGACAAGTACGACCGCGAGATCGCCCGCCAGGCGGCGGCGTACGGCGAGCGCTTCGCCGTCGTCCGGTACGAGGAGCTGGTGCTGAGGCCGGAGCCGCTGCTGCGCGAGCTGCTCGACTGGCTGGGCGAGCCGTGGTCGGACCGCGTGCTCGAGCACCACAGCGTGCAGGTCGAGCGCGGCGGGCGGCTGACCGTCGAGGGCAAGAACCGGATCGACGACCCGATCGACGTCTCGCGGATCGACAAGTGGGCGCGCACGATGCCGGCCGGCAGGCGGCCCGCCCTCGCGCATCGGCTCGGGCGGCTGGCCGAGTTCTACGGCTACTCGGTCGACGACCCGGCCGTGCTCGAGCCGCTCGCGGCCGACGGCGGCATGCTCATCCGCGGCACCGATCTGGAGGCGCGGATCGACCGGTTCCCCGACCTCGACCTGCGCGCCGAGCCCGAGAAGCCGATCGCCGAGCGCTTCTACCACCCGGGCAGGATGCAGCTGCACTACGTCGACGAGGCGGACGCCCCCGCGAAGCCGGCTCCGCCCGAGCCGCCCGTCCACGTGCGCGCCTGGCACGTGCTGCCGCGCGGCGCGCGCCGCCGGCTGCATCCGCTCGCGCGGCGCCTACGAGGCCGGCGGCTGCGCCCACTCGTGCGGCGGGAGCGAGGGCGATGATCGCGCGCCGCAAGAGCCTCGCCCGGCGTGCCCGGCGCTTGACGGACCGCGTGCAGCGCGCCACCCGCGAGCTGCGCTCGCCGGCGCCGCCGAAGCCGGCGCCCTCGAAGCCGGCTCCCAAGCCGCCCGCCAAGCGGTCACGGGCGGCGGACAACGGCCGCCCACCGCGCGAGGCGCTGGTGCGCGCGCTCGCCCGCGGCGGCCGGCTCGACCAGGCGCTGGCCTGGCAGGTCCGCCAGCTCCTGGCCGCCGAGGAGCCGGACGAGGCGTGGGCGCTCGCGGAGTCGCTGCGCGGACAGCCGGAGACGGCGGCGGTCGGGCAGGCGGCGGCCGGCATCGTCGCCTACCGCACCGGCTACCCCGAGCTCGCGCGCGAGCACTTGCGCGACGTGCCGCGCGAGCTGTGGACGCGGGTCGCGGCGCCCGCCTACCTGCGCGCGGGCCTGGCCGTCGAGCCCGAGGCGACGCTGCGCGAGATCCGCGAGCTGCTCGCCGACGAGCCCGCCGACGTGCCGGCGCGCAGCTGGTTCGACGTCCTGTCCGCCGTCTTCGGCTACGGCGACGACGCGCTCGCGCGCGACGTCTTCGCGGTCCTCGAGCGGCGGCTCGCCGCCGACCCCGGCGACTGGCGCGAGGGGCGCCGCCACGCCGACTGGATGCGCCCGTGGATGAGCGACGGCGCCTCGCCGACCGCGCCGCCGCCGCCCGAGGGCCGGCGCGCGTTCGCGATCGTCGACTACGGCCACCCTGGCGCCGACCGCGCGTCCGCGAACATCGGCGACCACGTCCAGAGCATCGCCTCGCTCGGCCACCTCGTCCGCCACCGCGGCGTGCGCTTCCACGGCGACGCCGAGCTCGTCGCCCTGCTCGACGACCTCGCGGCGCGGACGCGGCCGGAGCGGCGGCTCGACGACGTCGAGACCGACCTCGAGGTGCTGACGGTGCACCGCGACGCCTCGATGTACGAGGCGATCCCCGAGGACACGTGGGTCCTCTGCTTCGGCTGGTACATGCACGCGATCTTCGGCACGCGCCACGGGTTCCCGCTGCACCGGAACCTGCGGCCGGTCTTCATCTCCTTCCACTGCAACAAGCGCGACCTGCTCACGCCCGCCGCCGTCGAGTACCTCAAGCGCTACGGGCCCGTCGGCTGCCGCGACTGGACCACCGTCTACCTGCTGCTCTCGCTCGGCGTGCCCGCCTTCTTCTCCGGCTGCCTGACGACGACGATCGACACGGTCTTCCCGGACGTCGGGGAGAAGCCGCCGGCCGGCGCGCCCGTCGCGTACGTCGACGTCGAGCCGCAGGAGGACGGCACGCTCTACAAGCACAGCTCGGCCGAGGTCCGGCGGCGGTCGTTCGTGGCCAACATGCGGACGGCGCTCGGGCTGCTCGACACCTACCGCACGCGCCACCGCAAGGTCGTCACCTCGCGCCTGCACTGCTACCTGCCGGTGCGGTCGCTCGGCGTCAACGTCGACTTCCGGCCCGCCAACCGCGCCGACATCCGCTTCGACGGCCTGGCGGGACTCGGCAACCGCGAGTTCCGCGCCATGCGCGACGGGATCAACGCCAAGCTCGAGCGGATCATGGGCGCGATCCTGGCGGGGCGGTCGGAGGAGGAGGTCTATGGGCTCTGGCGCGAGCTCACGGCCGCGGACGTCGCCGCCGCCGAGGAGCGGCGGACGGCCGAAGCGCGGTTGCCGGCGGTCGAGGTCGAGGTCGCCGAGCACGCGCGCCGGTCGCCGGAGACGGCGGCGGACACCGTCCACGTGGCAGCGATGATCAACCGGCACGGCGTCCGCAGCCTGTCGGCGCTGGTCGACTCGCTGCTCGAGCACGCCTCGCGGCCGGTGCACCTCTGGGTACTGGCGTTGCCCGGCACCGGCGACGCCGCCTCGGACGAGCTGGCGGCGCGGTTCCCCTCGCTGCCCTTCACCCAGGTCCCGCTCCGCGGGCTCGGCGCCGAGCTGGCGACGCCGGCCGGCGAGCGGGTGAGGCCGCGCGACGTGATGCGTCTGCTGCTCGGCGAGCTACTGCCCGACGTCGACCGGCTCGTGCTCCTGCCGACGCCGTCGGTGGTGGAGGGCGACATCGCCGAGCTCGCCGGCCTCGACCTCGGCGGCCACGCCCTCGCCGCCCCGACGCGGCCCGGCACGGCGGTCAGCGGCTTCGGCGTCATCCACGCCGCCGCGCTGCGGCTGGGCGCGCTCCCCGAGGCCGCGGCGGAGCTCCGCCGCACGGCCCACGCCCGCCACCGCTTCGACTTCGACGCCTTCACGCACGAGCTGCTCGTGCTCGACCTCGAGCGGCTGCGCCGCGACCGCCTGGGCGACCAGGCGTTGCGGCTCGTCGCAGGCCTACGGGCTCAGCGACCTCGAGGCCCTGCACTTCCTGATCGGGCCGGACCGGGCGGAGATCCCGCGGCCGTGGGCGGTCGTGCCGACCTGGACGCCGGTGCGCGATCCGAAGCTCGTGCACTGGGCCGACCGGGTGAAGCCGTGGCAGGCGCTGCTCACGCCCGAGCGCGACCGCTGGCGGCGCCATGCCCCCGCCTGAGTCGCGCCGCCGCCGCCTGCTCGGCGGCCTGGCCGTCGCCGCCCACCACGCCGCCTTAAGGGGGGCCAGGCCCCTCTGTAGTAGTACAGATCGCGACTGTGGTACCACAGAAGTGCCTGTCCCTCTACGTTTTCTGCTTGCGCATGCGTGGGGCATGGGCGGGACGATCCGGACGACGCTGACGATGGCCGGGCATCTCGCCGAGCGCCGCGACGTCGAGCTGGTGAGCGTGCTCCGGCGCCGTGAGCGGCCGTTCTTCCCGCTGCCGGCCGGCGTGCGCGTGCGGGCGCTGGACGACCAGCGGAGGCGGCGCGGGCTGCTGGGGCGGCTGCCCAGCCTGCTCGTGCACCCGGAGGACTACGCGTATCCGTGGTGCAGCCTGAGGACCGACATCGCGCTCGTGCGCTGGCTGCGCTCGCTCGACGGCGGCGTGGTGGTGACGACGCGGCCGGCGTTCAACCTGCTCGCCGCGCGGCTCGCCCCGCCGGGGGTGACGGTCGTCGGGCAGGAGCACCAGCACCTCGACTCCCACCGGCCGCGACTGCGCGCCGACATGGAGCGCTGGTACGGGCGGCTCGCCGCCCTGACGGTGCTGACGACGGCCGACGAGCGCGACTACGGCGTGCTGCTGGCCGGCTCGCGGACGGTGGTGGAACGCGTCCCCAACCCGCTGCCGCCCGGCCAGGCGCCGGTCTCCAGGCAGGAGGAGCGAGTGGTGGTGGCGGCCGGGCGGCTCACGCGCCAGAAGGGCTTCGACCTGCTCATCCCCGCGTTCGCCGAGGTGGCCCGCCAGCGCGCCGACTGGCGCCTGCGCATCTACGGCAGCGGCCCGGAGCGAGCACGGCTGCAGGCGCAGATCGACGGGCTGGGGCTCGGCGATCACGTGGCGCTGATGGGCCGCAGCCGGCGGCTGGACCGCGACATGGCGAAGGGGTCGATCTTCGTCCTCAGCTCGCGCTTCGAGGGGTTCGGCATGGTGCTCGTGGAGGCGATGGCGGCCGGACTCGCGGTCGTCAGCTTCGACTGCCCGCACGGGCCGCGTGACATCGTCACCAGCGGCCGCGACGGCGTCCTCGTCCCGCCGGAGGACACGACGGCCCTGGCGCGCGCGCTGCTCGACCTCATCGACGACCCGGGGCGCCGCCGGCGCCTCGCGGAGGCCGGACTCGAGACGGCGCGCGGGTACGGTGTGGCAAGCGTCGGCCCGCGGGTGGAGGCCCTGCTGGCTAGGCTCCCACGGCTTTGACGACCGACGTGACCGACTTGCGAGCAGACCGCGCGACGCCGCGCCGCCCGGCGGCGCTCGGCTCGTCCGTCGCCTCCGCCGTGCTGCTCGCCACGTCGGCGGGCGAGGACGGCGGCCCGGCCGCCCTGACCCCGTTCGACGGCGAGACGCTGGTCGCCCGGCTCGCGCGGCAGCTGCTCGAGCTCGGCGTCCGCTCGGTCGTCGTGCTGGCCCGGCCGGCATGGGCCGACGACGTCGCGCGCGCGGTCGGCGGCGTCGTCGCGGTCGTGGAGACGGATTCGCCGGCCGCCGACCTGCGGGCGATCGAGCGGCTGGCCGCCGCGGCGGACGGGTCGCTGCTCGTGGCCTACGGCGACATCGCGGTCCACCGCGAGGCGCTGGCCGGCCTCATCTCCGACCCGCGCGTGAGCACCGGCATGCTGGCCGGCGGCAAGCGGCGGCCGATGGCCTTCCGCGTGCAGAGCCGGCGCGGCAAGCTCACTAGCGCCGCCTCGCCCTACCACTCCGTGCGCCGGCCGAACGCGAGCTTCCTCGGCGTCCTGCGCGTCGGCGCGGACGAGCTCGGCGCGCTGGCCGAGGCCGCCGAGCACCTCGCGCCGCTGGTGGCCGACGTGCCGCCGGAGTGGCAGGAGGAGCTCGACCGCAAGGCCGAGCGCTGGCGCGCCGCACCGGCGCCCGACGCCGCGCAGGGCGACGACTTCGCGGCCCCCGAGGAGGAGGAGAGCTTCGAGGACCAGGCCGACGAGCAGGAAGGGCCCGCCCGGGCCCTCTCCCCCGAGGACGAGCTGCGGGTGCGGACGCGGCTGGCCGCCGCGCGCGACGACGTCGCCGCGCTGCTGCTCGTCGGGCTCGTCCGCGCCGGAGCGCCGGTCAACACCGTGTACCTGCGCCGCATGCTGTGGGCACGCCCGATGACGCCCGCGGCGGCCGAGGCGGTGGCCGCCACGCTCGGCGACTACGACGAGGACAAGGTGCTGCTCGACTCGGCGGTCAAGGGCTCCGACGGCTTCTTCACCACCTTCTTCGTCAGCCCCTACTCGAAGTACATCGCGCGCTGGGCGGCGCGCCGGGGCTTCACGCCGAACCAGGTCACGGTCGCGGCGATGGTGATCGGCATCCTCGCCGCCGCCGCCTTCGCCACCGGCGAGCGCTGGGGGCTGGTCGCGGGCGCCGTGCTGCTCCAGCTCTCGTTCACCGCCGACTGCGTGGACGGCCAGCTCGCCCGCTACACGCGCACGTTCTCCAAGCTCGGCGCGTGGCTCGACTCGATCTTCGACCGCGCGAAGGAGTACGTCGCCTTCGCCGGCCTGGCGATCGGCGCGAGCCGCGCGGGCGACCCGGTGTGGGTGCTGGCGTGCGCGGCGATCACGCTGCAGACCGTGCGCCACATGTCCGACTTCGCGTACATGTCGGTGCGCGCGCAGACGACGCTGAAGGTCTCCGGCCCGCCGCTCGAGCAGCCGCTCGACGCCGCCGGGCTGGCCGCCGAGGCGCGCGCGGCCACGCCCGAGTCCGACCCGTCGCTCGCCACCCGGGTGCTCGCGTTGTGGCGGCGCACCGACCGCTCGAAGCCGATGCGCTGGATCAAGCGCATGATCGCCTTCCCGATCGGCGAGCGCTTCGCGCTCATCTCGATCACGGCCGCGCTCTTCGACCCGCGGACCACGTTCGTCGCCCTGCTGGTGTGGGGCGGCGTCGCCTTCGTCTACATGCACGCCGGCCGGGTGCTGCGCTCGCTCCGATGACCAGCCCGATCGACATCTACCGGGACGACGGCCCGCTCGCCCGCGCACTCGCGCGGCTTGGACGGTTCGCGCCACCGGCGCCGCTCCTCCTGCTCGCGGCGATCGCGCCGCTGCTCGCGGCCATCGCCATCGAGGCGTCGAAGGGCGTCGCCGTGGCGGTCGTGGCGTGGGCGGTCCTGCTCGGCGGCGTGTCGGGCGGCAGGCCGGGGCGGCCCAAGACGCGCTGGGCCGAGCCGGCGCTCCTGCGCGCGATCGAGTTCATCGGCCTGACGTGGATCGCCGGCCTGCACGGCGAGGCCGGCTACCCGGCGGCGTTCGCGCTGCTCGGCGTGCTGACCTTCCGCCACTACGACATGAGCTACCGCGTGCGCCAGGTCGGCAGCGCGCCGGCGGACTGGGTGGGCGCCGTGGCCGGCGGCTGGGACGGGCGCCTGGTCGCCGCGCTCGTCCTGCTGCTGCTCGACGCCGTGCCGGCCGGCTACTACCTGGCCGCCGCGGCGCTGGCCGTCGTCTTCACCGCCGAGGCGGTCGTCGCGTGGCGCCGGAGCGCGCCGACGCCCGGCCCGCTCGACGAGGATGGGGAGCCGGCATGATCGGCATGGTCCTGGCGGCCGGCGCGGGCAAGCGGCTCGGGCCGGAGACGGCGGAGCTGCCGAAGACGCTGCTCACGGTGGACGGCGACCGCACGATCCTCGACGTCGCGCTCGGCAACTTCGCCGCCGTGGGCCTCACGCGCGCGGTCGTGGTCACGGGCTACGCGCACGAGCGGATCGCCGAGCGCGTGGAGACATTGCAAGACCGCCACGGCCTCCAGCTCGAGCTCGCCTACAACCCGAAGGCGCTCGAGTGGAACAACGCCTACTCGCTGTGGTGCGCGCGCGAGCACTTCGCCGAGGGCGTGCTCCTGGCCAACGGCGACACCGTGCACCCGGCCGCGGTCGAGGAGTCGCTGCTCGCCGCGCGCGGGGCCGAGCTGCTGATCGCCGTCGACGACCAGAAGCCGCTCGCCGAGGAGGAGATGAAGGTCCACGTCACCGCCGAGGGCTACCTGGACCGCATCAACAAGGCGCTCGACCCCGCGACCGCGCAGGGCGAGTACATCGGCGTCACCCTGATCGAGCCGGCGGCGGCCGACGGCCTCGCCGAGGCGCTCGAGGCCACCTTCGAGCGCGACCCCCAGCTCTACTACGAGGACGGCTTCCAGGAGTTCGCCGACCGCGGCGGGCGAGTCGGCATCGCCCCGATCGGGGCCGTCGAGTGGGTCGAGGTCGACGACGCGCGCGACCTCGCGCGGGCGCGGGAGGTCGCGTGCCGCTGCTGACCCGCACGGTCGGCACCCCGCTCACGATCGACATCGGACCGGGGGCGGTGGCGGGGCTCGGGCCGCTGCTCGCCGATCGCCGCATCTCGAGCGGCGGCCATGTGGCGGTGCTCGTCGGGCCCGGTCTCGGCGAGGAGATCGCCGCCACCTGCCGCCCGCAGCTGACCAACGCCGCCATCTGGGGCGTGGAGGCCGGCTCGATCGAGGCCGGCGCCGAGCTGGCCGCCCAACTGCGCGCCGGCTTCTTCGACGCCGTGGTCGGCATCGGCGGCGGCCGCACGCTCGACGTCGCCAAGTACGCCGCCAGCCTCTCCGGCCTGCCGATGGTGGCGGTGGCCACGAGCCTGGCCCACGACGGCGTGGCGTCGCCGGTCGCCTCGCTCGACGACGACGCCGGCCGCAAGTCCTCGTACGGCGTGCAGATGCCGATCGCCGTCGTCGTCGACCTCGACTACGTCCGCCGCAGCGAGCCGGCCATGCGCCGCTCCGGCATCGGCGACGCGATCAGCAACCTGTCGGCCATCGCCGACTGGCGGCTGGCCGAGCGCGAGCGCGGCGAGGAGGTCGACGGCCTGGCGGTCACCTTCGCGCGCATCGCCGCGACCTCGATCGTCCACCGCGAGGACGGCATCGACGACGACGACTTCCTGATCGCCCTCGCCGAGGCGCTCGTGCTCTCGGGGCTGGCCATGGCGGTGGCGGGCTCCAGCCGGCCGTGCAGCGGCGGCGACCACGAGATCCTGCACGCCATCGACCGGCTCTTCCCCGAGACCGCCAACCACGGGGAGCTGGCCGGCGCAGCGAGCCTCTTCACGTCGTTCCTGCGCGGCGACGAGGGCCTGGCCGAGGGCCTCGACGCCTGCCTGCGGCGCCACGGCCTGCCGCGCACGCCGGCCGAGCTGGGACTGACCGACGAGCAGTTCGCGCAGGCGGTGATCCGAGCCCCCGACACGCGGCCGGATCGCTTCACCATCCTCGAGCACCTCGCGCTCGACGAGGCCGCCGTGCGGCGCGCCGTCGCGGAGTTCGTCGATGCCCACGATCGCTGAGCTGCGGGCGGCGACCCAGCCGGCCTCGATCTTCGAGCGCAACAGCGGCGAGCACTGGGCGGGGCGGCTCTACATCCGGCGCGCGTCGCCGTACCTGACGCGGGCGCTGCTCGGCACGCGGATCACGCCGAACGGCGTGACGTGGCTGATGATCCTGGCCGGGCTGGCGGCGGCCGCCGTGCTCGTGCTGCCGGGCGTTCTCCCGGCGGTGGCGGCTTTCCTGCTGATCCAGCTGCAGATCCTGCTCGACTGCTCCGACGGCGAGCTCGCGCGCTGGCGCGGGGTGAAGTCGGCGCGCGGCGTCTACCTCGACCGGATCGGCCACTGGCTGACCGAGGGGGCGCTGCCGATCGCCGTCGGGATCCGGGCCGAGGAGCCGGTGCTGGGACTCGTGGCCGCGGTGCTGGTGCTGCTCATCAAGGGCGAGTCGGCGCTCGTGACGCTGGCGCGTGCGGAGTCGGGGCTCCCCGTGGCGGCGGACACGCAGGCCGTGGCCGCACCGCGGCCGGGGGTGCTGCGGCGCGCGCGGCGGATGGCCGGAGCGCTGCCCTTCTACCGCGCGTTCGTGGCGATGGAGGCGACCATGCTCGCGCTGGCGGCGGCCGTCGTGGACGCCGCGGCCGGAGACCTGGTCGGCTCGCGCGTCCTCGTGATCGCGCTCGTGGCGATGACCGCCGTCACCGCCGTCGGGCATCTCGTCGCGATCCTCACGTCGAGCCGGCTGCGATGAACGCCACGTTCGGCGCGATCGTGCTCACCCAGGGGCGGCGTCCGGCGGAGCTGGGCGCCGCGCTCGAGTCGTTGGCGGCGCAGGAGGGCGTCGGGGTCGACGTGGCGGTCGTGGGCAACGGGTGGGTCCCGTCCGGGCTGCCGGACGGCGTGCGCGCCCTCTCGCTCGACGTCGATCGCGGCACCGCGGCCGGCCGCAACGCAGGCGTGCCGGTCGTGGGCGGCGAGATCCTGGTCTTTCTCGACGACGACGCCGCCCTGGCCTCCCCAGACACGCTCGCGCGCGTCGCCATGCGGTTCGAGGACCCGGAGGTGGGCATGGTGCAGCCGCGTGTGCGGGCCTCCGACGGCGGCGCGCCGCCGCGCGACTGGGTGCCGCGCCTGCGCGTCGGAGACCGTGCACGCTCGAGCGACGTGACCGCCGTATGGGAGGGTGCGGTGGCCATCCGCCGGACCGTGTTCGAGCACGTCGGCGGCTGGCCGGGAGCGTTCGGGCGCGGGCACGAGGGGGTCGACCTCGCGTGGCGCGTGATGGACACGGGACGCCGCGTCGTCTACGCCGGCGACATCGAGGCTCTCCACCCGTCCTACCGCACGGCGCCCTACGACCACTCGCTCTACTTCGGCGTGCGCAACCGCATCTTCCTCGCCCGCCGCCACCTGCCGCTCCCGCTCGGCGTCGCCTTCGTCGCGCGCGTTCCTGCTGCGCGCGCTGCCCGTGCTGCGCTCGCCGGCCCGAGCCCGTGCCGCGCTCCGCGGCTTCCGTGACGGACTGCGCCTGCCGTGCGGCCCCCGCCGCCGCCTGCGTGCGAGCACGCTGTGGCGGATGACCCGAGCCGGGCCGGCCTCCGCTGATCTAGCGGCTAGCCTGCTTCTGCCCTTGAGCGCCTCTCTCACTGAACCGCCGCACCAGCGCGAGGACGAGTTCACGTCCGAGCGGCACGTCTACGTGCCGCATCGCGTCGGCCTGCCGCCGCTCCGCCCGTACATCCGCGAGCTGTGGCGCCGGCGCGAGTTCGCGTTCGAGCTGTCGCGGACGACGCTGCGGGCCCAGCACTACAACACCGTGCTCGGCCTGCTGTGGCTCGTGCTCAGCCCGCTGCTGCTGGCCTGCGTCTACTTCGTGCTCGTCGACATCCTGCGCGCGCGCACCGGCGGGATCACGTTCTTCGCCCACCTGATGGCGTGCCTGTTCGTCTACTACTACGTCACCGATGCGATCCGCCAGGCGGTGCGCTCGGTGGTCGGCGGCGGGCGGCTGATCCTCAACACCGCGTTCCCGCGCGTGCTCCTGCCCGGCGCCTCGGTCATCACCGCCTTCTGGCGCTTCCTGCCGACGATCGCCATCTACATCCCCGTCCACCTCGCGGTCGGCCTGCCGGTGGGCGTCGAGCTGCTTTGGCTGATCCCCGTCTTCGCGCTCCTCACGCTGCTGGGCACGGGGCTGGCGATGCTGGTCGCGGCCGGCCAGGTCTACTTCCGCGACCTCAAGAACTTCCTCACCTACGCGCTGCGGCTGTGGCTCTACGGGTCGCCGATCCTCTACTTCGCCCACGAGGTGCCGGACCGCTACGAGATCCTGCTCATCCTCAACCCGCTGGCACCGCTGCTGACGGCGTGGAGCGACGTGCTGGACCGCGGGATCGCCCCCGATCCCGTCGACCTCGCGCTCGGCGCCGGGTGGGCGCTGGCGTTCCTGATCGGCGGCGCGCTGTTCTTCATCTCCCGGGAGCGTGAGTTCGCTGTCCGTCTCTGAGCGCTACCGGATCCGCGTCCAGGACGTCTCCGTCACCTACCGCACTTCGTTCGAGAAGGCGCCGACGCTCAAGAGCACGCTCCTGCGGCTCGGCCGCCGCGAGCGCGTGATCCGCGAGATCGAGGCGCTCAGGAACGTCTCCTTCAGCGTGCCGCACGGCAAGGTGATGGGCGTGGTCGGCGCCAACGGGGCGGGCAAGTCGACGCTCATGCGGACGGTGGCCGGCATCCTCCCGCCGACCTCCGGTCGCGTCGAGGTCCACGGCCGGGTCTCGACGCTGCTCTCGCTCGGCGTCGGCTTCAACCGCAAGCTGACCGGCCGCCAGAACGTCGTCCTCGGCGGGCTCGCCGCCGGCCTCACCCGCGCCGAGCTGGCTGAGAAGTACGACGAGATCGTCGACTTCGCGGAGCTCGAGGACTTCATGGACATGCCGATGCGGACCTACTCGTCCGGCATGTACGGGCGGCTGGCCTTCGCCGTCGCCGTGACCATGCACCCGGACATCCTGATCATCGACGAGGCGCTGTCGGTCGGCGACGCGCGCTTCCGCCGCAAGTCGTTCGAGCGCATGCGCCAGCTGTGCGGCGAGGACCGCACGATCCTGCTCGTAAGCCACGCGCTCGGCAGCATCGAGAAGCTGTGCGACGAGGCGATCTGGCTGGACAAGGGGCGCATCCAGATGTGGGACGAGCCGCACGCGGTCGTCGAGGCGTACACCGACTTCCTGGGGGTGCGAGAGGAGGAAGAGGACCCCGTCACCATGGAGGACGTGTGACGCGCATCAGCGTCGTAGTCCCCATCTACGACGTGGAGGAGTACCTCGGCCCCTGCCTGCGCTCGATCGCCGCCCAGACGTTCGGCGACCTCGAGGTGGTGATGGTCGACGACGGGTCGACCGACCGCAGCGCGGAGATCGCGGCCGAGTTCGCGCAGCGCGACCCGCGCTTCCGGCTCGTCCGCCAGCCCAACGGCGGCCTCAGCAGGGCGCGCAACACCGGCATCGGCGAGGCGCGCGGCGAGCTGCTGGCCTTCGTCGACAGCGACGACGTCCTGCCCGCCGACGCCTACGAGCTGCTCGCCGGAGCGCTCGACGAGACGGGCTCGGACTTCGCGACCGGCAACGTGCACCGGCTCGAGGGCACGCAGACGGCCCAGGCGCCGTTCCTCGCGCGCACGTTCGAGCGCACGCGGCTGCGCACGCACATCACGCGGTTCCGTCCGCTGCTGGCCGACCGCACGGCCTGGAACAAGCTCTACCGGCGCGACTTCTGGGACCGCTACGGCCTGCGCTTCCCGGAGGGCCGGCTCTACGAGGACATCCCGGTCATGCTGCCGCTGCACTTCCGGGCGCGCACCGTCGACGTCCTCGCGGACCCCGTCTACTACTGGCGCATCCGCGCGCGCTCGATCACCCAGCGGCGGCTCGAGCGGCGCGCGCTGCTCGACCGCCTGACGTCGATCGAGGAGGTGCGCGACCACCTCGCCGCCCACGGCCCGCGCAAGGGCCTGAAGTGGTACGAGCAGAGCGCGATCGCCGACGACCTGCGGCTCTACCTCGACCTGCTGGGCGACGCCGACGACGAGTACCGCGAGCTGTTCCTCGACCGCGCCGGCGCCTTCGTCGAGCGCGCCGGCTGGGACGTGCTGCGCTCGCTGCCGGCGATCGACCGGCTCAAGTGGGAGCTCGTCCGCCGGCGCCGGATGCCGGAGCTGCTCGAGGTGCTGCGCTTCCAGCGCGAGGACCTGGCCACCACCCCGCCGGTCCGCATCCGGGGCCGCTGGCACGGCGACTACCCGTTCCGCGACGAGCTGCCGCGCTCGATCTACCGGCTCAGGCGCGAGGACGTCGACCTCGCGCCGAGCGCCGTCGTCAGCGAGCTGCGGCGCGAGCGCGACGGCGTGGTGCTGCGGGGCCGGGCCGTGATCGAGGCGGCCGCCCGCGAGCCGCAGCGCGTGAACCTGGTCGCCGTCCGGCCCGGGCCCTGGCAGTCGCTGCGCAGCCGCGTCGCCGCCGTCCGGCTCCCGACCAGCGGCGACGGCACCGGCGCCTTCGAGGCGGTCCTCGAGCCGGGCGCGCTGCGGCGGCGCGACGGCGACTGGGAGCTGTCCGTCCACGTGCGCGCCGGCGGGCTTTCCCGCCGCCGCTCGCGCTTCGACGTGACAGCCCCGCGCCCCGCGTCGGCCGTGAGCGTGCCGCTCGACGGTGCGGTGCTCACGGTGGCCGCCACTGCCTGGGGCAAGCTCGTCGCGCAGGTGCGCACCGAGTGGGTCGCCATCACCGTCCACCGGCTGGCCGGCGACACGCTGGAGCTCGAGGGCGAGCTGCGCGGGGCCGCGGACGAGCTCGAGCTGCGCCGCGAGAGCGACGCGCTGACGCTCGCCGTGCCGGTGAGCGTGGCCGGCTCGCGCTGGACCGCCCACGTGCCGCTCGCCGACCTGCCCTCCGAGCTCGGCGAGACGGTGTGGGAGCTGTGGGCGGTGTGCGCGGGCCGCCGCGTCCCGCTGTCGCTGCTGGGCGATCCCGGCGAGGCGCTCACGCGCACGCGCCGGGGCGGCGCCGCGGTCAGCAGCCCGGGGCCGCGAACACCCGCCAGGAGCGGTTCCGGTAGATCCGCTGATAGCCGTCCGGCGGCTTGATCAGCGGCAGCGTCCCCGCCCGCCGGTTGTAGATCCGCCGCGTCGTCCAGTTGCGGCGCGGCAGGAGCAGGAGCCGGCTCATCTCGCTCTGGCCGCCGGCCACGGTGCCGACCGAGCCGGGCGGACCGTCGAGCCAGAAGCGGACGAACGGGATCGGCCGGTGGTCGCTCGTCGTGAGCGGCGCGCAGCGCTCGAACGCGGCGCGGACGGCCGGCGCGTGGGCGGCGCGCTCGAGGTCGCGGTACATCGTCCCGTCGACGCGCAGGCGCTTCTCCACCCGCCGGACCTCGGCGGCATGCCACGGGATGTAGGCGAGCGAGACGCAGAGCATCAGCGCGCCGATCACCTGCCAGGCCCGGCGCGAGCGGCCGGCCGGCAGCATCGTCCAGCCGGCGACGACCGCGCCGTAGAAGACGGTGAGCAGCACGGCCGGCGTCTCGATGTAGCGACGGATGAGCGGCAGGCCGAACAGCGGCCCGACGGCGAAGACGGCGACCATGGCGGCGACGACGGCCACCGGCAGCAGCGCCCGCCGGCGCGCGAAGGTCCACCCGAAGGCGAACCCGAGCGGCACGCCGACCACCAAGGGCTCGCGCAGGATGAAGCCGAAGTAGCGCAGCGTCCACTCCGGCACCTCCTCGACGCTGCGCCGGCGATCGGCCTCCTCGGCCAGCGCCGCCGTGCCGTGCAGCGAGTGCAGCGGGTCGCCGGTCACCAGCCAGTCGGTCGCGGCCCAGAGCAGCGGGGCGGCGGCCACGAGCAGAGCCGTGCGCACGCGCGCGCGGGAGTCGGAGGCCGGCCACAGCCACAGCCAGTAGAGCGCCGCGAGGATCCAGGCCTCGGGACGCAGCAGCCCGGCGACCACGAGCAGCACGAGCACCGGCACGCCGCGGCGCGGGCGCCTGGCCTCCACCAGCACGGCGGCGACGACCAGCGCCGCGAACGGCAGATCCTGGTAGCCGATCAGCGCGTCGCGCTCGATCGCCGGCCGCGTCAGCACCACCACGGCGGCGATGACGCCGACCGCCGGGCTGAACAGCTCGCTGCCGAGCCGGTAGGTCAGGTACACGAGCGCGCCGAAGGCGAGCAGCGTGGCCCACAGGACCGCCACCGGCGCCGCGGCGCCGAAGGGCAGCGCGAGCGTGCTCAGGAGCGTCGCCAGCGGGTGCGGCGTCGGCGCGAAGTCGGCCGTGTACTCCGGCGCGAAGCCCTGCCACGCGTCGCGCGCCCACAGCAGCGCCCACTGGGCGTCGTAGTTGACGTACGACGGGGTGAAGAGCGCGAACAGCACGACGGCGACGCCGACACTCGTCACGACGGCGACGACGGCCTCTCGGCGCAGGGTCGAGCGCCGCCGGACGTCCGTGAAGGCCGGCGGCGGAAGAGACGGCGCAGGCCTCGGGGGCGTGACGGTGGCCATCCGCGCCGCCACGATAGCGGCCCGACAGGCGCCAGCCGAGCCGATCGCCACGATTCGATAACGGGAAACCCGCACGATGGTGGGCTGGGCCGTCGGCGGCGCCGCTAGGGTTGGCGCCGCGTTGACGCCCTCCCTCTCACTGCTCGCGATCGCCGCCCCGATCCAGCACGGAGCGCT
Organism: uncultured Solirubrobacteraceae bacterium; assembly: GCA_963844405.1. Taxonomy (GTDB): domain Bacteria; phylum Actinomycetota; class Thermoleophilia; order Solirubrobacterales; family Solirubrobacteraceae; genus DASSUW01. The sequence continues at coordinate 137,119 of CAWJNZ010000007.1, forward strand.
GGTCGTCACCGCCCTGGTGCTCGCCGCGGCGCTGGTGGTGCCCGACCGGCGGCGGCGGGCGCTGCTCATGCTCGCGGCGGGGACGTGCGCCGCGCTCACGCTGGCGACGCTGGCGAGCCGGGTGCCGGACGTGCCGCCGCTGCAGCTCGGCGCCGCGGCGGTCGGCGGCGTCGTCGTGCTCGTCCTGGCGTGGGTCATCCATCGCCGGCCGCTCGCGCTGCCGCTTCTGGCCGTGGCGGCACTGCCGTTCCGGCTGCCGGTGTCGATCGGCGCCACCGCCGCCAACCTGCTGCTGCCGCTCTACGCGGTGATCGCGGCGGGCACGCTGGCCTACGCGTGGCGGGCGCTGCGCGCGCCGGAGCAGCCCGATCCGGAGCGCGAGCCGCTGCTGCGCCGGCTGACGTGGGCGTTCGCGGCCGTCCTCGCGCTCTACGGGCTGCAGGCGACGTACTCGACCGACGTCGAGGCGGCGATCAAGAACGTCTGCCTCTTCTACGTGCCGTTCGGCATGCTGTTCCTGCTCCTGCTCGAGGTCTCGTGGAGCGTCCGGCTGCTGCGGTACTCGACGCTCGTCACCGTCGCCCTCGCGCTCGTGTTCGCCGCCATCGGCTGCGTGGAGTTCACCACCGGGCACCTGCTGATCACGAACGACAAGGTCGTCGAGGCGAACGACCTCCTCCCCTACTTCCGGGTCAACTCGCTGTTCTTCGACCCGAACATCTACGGCCGCTACCTGGCGCTGACGATGATCCTCCTGGCCGCGGTCCTGCTGTGGACGCGGCGGCGCCGCGAGGCGGTCTGGATCGCCGCCGCCCTCGGCCTGCTGTGGGTCGGGCTCGTGTTCTCGCTCTCGCAGTCGAGCTTCGCGGCGCTCCTGCTGGGGCTGGGCGTCCTGGCCGCGCTGCGCTGGAAGCCGTGGCCGGTGCTGGCGGGAATCGGCGTCGCCGCGCTGCTCGCGCTCGGGCTCGTGCTCCTCGCACCGGCCACGCTCAACCTCGAGACGGGCAGCCTCAAGGAGCTCGACCGCGCCACCAGCGGACGGTCGAACCTGATCGGCGGCGGCCTGCGGATGGTCCGCGACCGGCCGCTGCTCGGCTTCGGCTCGGGCTCGTACGCCGAGCGCTACCGGGAGCGCGAGCGCGTCAGCTCCGAGAAGGTCGCCGCCGCGTCGCACACCATCCCGCTGACCGTGACGGCCGAGCAGGGGGTGGTCGGGCTCGTGGCGTACGTCGCGCTCGTCGGGCTCTCGCTCGCGCTGCTCTTCGGCGGCCTGCGACGGGCGCGGTCGCCCTGGACCGGCGCGGTCGCCCGCGCCGCGCTCGCCGCCGCCTACTCCGCGCTGCTCCTCCACACGCTCGTGTATGCCGCCTACCTCGAGGACCCGCTGTCGTGGGTGCTGCTGGCGATGGCGGCGGCGCTGCGCGCGCGCCCGCCGGCCGAAGGCGGCACGCAGCAGCGGGAGACGACGGCGCCCGAGCTGCTGGCGACGAGGTCGTAGTGGGCGTCCGGCCTGAGTTCCAGCCGACGCTGCCGGCGCTGATGCGCAGGCGCGCAGGCTGGCGCGAGCGCACCACGGTCGTCCTGCTGGTCGTCGCGTTGCTGGGCTTCCTCGCCGCGGTGGGGCTCGTGCGGCCGCGGGTGGACCGGATCGGCGACGTCGTCCACCGCGACGACCCCGCGTTCACCATGCAGTTCCGCAACGATCTGTTCGACCGGGAGGAGCCGCGGGCCGGCGAGCTGGCGCGGATCGAGGGAGAGCGTGGCCGGCAGTCCGTGGTGATCACCGTGCGGCCGCTCCAGCTGCCGGCCCACGAGGGCGACGTGGCCCACGCCCTGCTGCCCGTCTACGCCTCCGGCCACATCCGCGACCTGGCCGCGACCGTGGACGGCTTCGAGCTGCGCGCCGAGCACCGGTCGCGGGTGAACGACGCGCCGGGCTACGAGGTGCGCTTCCGCAGCGGCTCGACCTTCGGCAGCGACCTCATGCTCGTCCCCGGCGCCGACGAGGAGGAGGGGGCGCTGCTGGTGAGCCTGCGGCGCGAGGTGCGGGGCCGGCCGCGGCTGAGCGCGAGCGAGGAGGAGTTCGCCGACCTCGCCATGCAGGCGATGCGCTCGATCAGCTACGGGACGGGGCTCCCCGGCTGAAAATGACGGCCGGCGCCTCGATCCTCGACGCCGGCCGTGTTACTCGAGACGCCCCCGGGACCGTCCCCCGTCCGTGTCTCTCTCTCCGTCCGTAGCTTCCGGGAACGACAACCCGGGGCGTTGTCTTCGAACCCGTTCCCCTCCAAACGGGTGTACTGGCTTCGTACCCGCGCAGACGCGCATTAGCCGCGCCTGGACGAAATAAATGAGCGGCGTCAGGCGTCCAGAAAAGCCACGGCCCGGCAGAACGCCGCCTCGCCGCCCTGGAAGCGCCACGGGAAGCACCCGAAGGTGATCTTGCGGTCGAGCACCTGGTCGATGTCTCCGCCCAGGTTCTCGATGTGGATCACGTCGTGCGGGAACAGCAGCGTGTGCATGATCTGGTAGTCCGCCTTCGGGAACACCTCGTCGAGCGAGCGGCCGAGCTTGGCCTCGGCGTCCTCGGCCTCGTCGGGGCGCATCCTCCGGATCACCGTGTTCATCGGGTGGTCGGCGCTGCCGGCGTCGACGGCCAGCCAGCGGACCTTTCGCTCGAGCAGCCACTCGGCGAACGCCCGCGTCGGGCCGGGATGGCGGATGAAGTACTTCGTCTCGTCGACCGCGCTGCGATCGGCCCAGTTCTCCGGGTAGTGGCGGTGGTAGCCGGTGTGGATCACGAGGATGTCGCCCGGCTCGATGGCGATCCCGGTGTCGCGCTCCCACTGCTCGAAGTGCTCGGGGCCGTAGAGGTCGAAGTCGCCGACGCCCATCTTCTCGAGGTCGACGACGCAGGCCGGGCCGATCAGCCAGTCGAGCGGCAGATCGCCGATGAACTTGCCGCCCGAGTAGAAGTGCGCGGGGGCGTCGAGGTGGGTGCCGACGTGGAGCGTGGAGGTGATCTCCTGGCCGCCTGCCCTGTCGAACGCAAGGCGCTTGACCCATTTGACGGACGGGCCGTCGTAGCTGGCGAAGGCGGGGGTGTGGACGGAGAAGTCCTGGGAGAGGTCGAGGACGTTCATGGCGCGCCGCAGCCTATTCGCCTTCCTCGGCGAGGCGCTTGATGGCGGCGAGCCGCGCGTCCCACTCGCCGGCGATGGCGTCGAGCTGTCGCGCGGTGGCGGTCAGCCGGTCATGTCGACCTCCGGGTTGATGTGTAACCCAAAAGTTACACGACCGTCGGCGGGGTCGTTGACCGTCGCATATCGACGGTCAACAACCCCACGGCCGCGCCCCGGGCGATGGCGCGACCGGTCGAGTGCCCGAGGGCTTCGAGCCGCGCGAGCGCCGAGGCATCGCCCGCCAACAGCGCCTGCAGAGGCTCGGGCCCCATGCCACGGACGGCGAGCTCGAGCAGCGTCGCCGACAACGCCGTCGTGCGCCGGCGGAGATCGGCACCCAAGAGAGCTCCCAGCCACGCCTCCCTCAATGCCCCAGGCCAGGGCGACGAGGCGACCACGGCAGCCACGCCCGCGACGAGGTCGTCACCCTCGGGAGTCAGCCCGCCGCCGCGGCCGATCAAGCGCGCGCCGGCGAGCGGCGGCGCGATCCGGGTCGCGCGCACCGACCGCCTCGACGAGATCCTCCGGCCCGTCGGCGACGAGCTCGGCGCCGACGATCCGCAGCGTCGGGTCCCAGACCTCACCGTCGGCGACCACCTCGTCGCCCACGGCCGGCAGCCGCGCTACCTGCACGCCGTTCGGCAACGCCGGCGGCTCGACCGTGAAGACGGCGACGAAGCCCCCGTCGGTCCCGTACGCCGCCGACCGCCCGGCTCCGACGATCGTGAAGCGCCGGCCCGCCGCCGGCGCGGCGACGATCACAGCCCCGCCAGCGCCCGCACCGCCTTCACGAACGCCTCCATCGGCGGCTTCACCAGCCCCGCCCCGATCTGCCCGACGCCGGGCTCGCGATGCGCGATGCCGGTGTTGACGAACGGCAGCAGCCGGGTGTGCACGACCTCGCGGCAGTCGATCCCGCTCGGCGTGCCGCGGAACCCGAGGGCCGGGATCTGGTAGCTGCGGCTCTCCGTCCAGGCGATGTCGTACATCGCGCGCGTGGCCTCGAGCGCGTCCTCCGGCCCGCCGCCGACGACGCGGACGATCGCCGGCGACGCGGCCATCGCGAAGCCGCCGAGCCCGACGGTCTCGGTGATCGTGCTGTCGCCGATGTCCGGGTTGGCGTCCTCGGGCCCGAAGCCCGGCAGGTACAGCCCGTCGATCATCCCGCTCGGGCCGGTGAACCAGCGGTCGCCGGTGCCGCTGAGCCGGACGCCGAACTCGGTGCCGTTGCGGGCCATGGCGACCACGATCGAGGACCGCTCGATCCCCGCCGCCGCGTCGGCGGACGCCTTCGCGGCCGGCATCGTCAGGTTGAGGTAGAAGTGGTCGTTGCCGGCGATGAACCGCGCGACGGCGGCCACCTCGGCGCTCGGCTCGTCGAGCTCGATCAGCGCCGGCAGCAGCGTGCGCAGGAGCAGGGACGTCCCGGCGCGGTTGCGGTTGTGCCCCTCGTCGCCCATCTGCAGCGCCTGCGCCGTCATCGCGCGGAGGTCGACCGGCTCGCCGAGCCGCTCCAATGCGCGGGCGAACACGCGCGCGAGCACGTCGCGGATCCAGGCCAGCCGGTCGAGCACCTCGGCGTCGTTGGCGCCGTAGCGCAGGACCTTCCCGAGGCCCTCGTTGAAGGTGCAGAAGGCGCGGTTGCCGTGCGTGGCGTTCTCGACGATGCACATCGGCATCGAGGCGCTGACCACCCCGGCCATCGGGCCGACGGCACCGCGCTCGTGGCAGGGCCCGAACTCGAAGGCGCCGGCGGCGGCCATCCGCTCGGCCTCCGCGAGGTCGCCGGCCAGCCCCTCGTAGACCGCCGCGCCGAGCACCGCGCCGCGCAGCGGGCCCGACATGTCGGCCCACTCGATCGGCGGGCCGGCGTGCAGGATCGTCCGCTCGCCCATGCCGGGCAGGAGGTCGCGCGCCACGCCGACGCCGACGAGCATCGGCTGGGCGTCCTCGAGCCGCGCCACCGCCTCGTCGTTGGCCCGCGCGATGGCCGCCGCCTCGGCGGCGAGCCGCGCCAGCGCCTCCTCCGCGCCGGGCTCGGGCGGGCGCCACTCGACGCGCTCGACGGGGACGTCCTGGCGCTCGAGCTCGTCGGCGAACAGGTCGACGCCCGCGTTGGCGACGGCGAGCGGCCGCCCGAGCAGGTCAGCCACCGGCCGCCTCCTTCGCGAGCGCCGCCGCGCGCGCGTTGCCGCGCACGACCACCGCGCCCGCTTCCTCGAGCCGGCGCCGCTGGTCGTCGAGCCCCTGGGGATCGCCGGCGGCGCCGACGAGCGCGACGATCACGTGCTTGTCGACGCCCTCGATGACCGGCGCCAGCTCGCCGGCCGGATCGGGGTGGGCGCCGTAGCCGAGCACGACGTCGAGCAGCAGGACGCCGACCGCCGGATCGCGCGCGGCCGCGGTGATGGCCTCGATGCGCAGCGACTGGTCGATCATCGGATGCGCGCGCCCGCGCGTGTACTCGTCGTCGCCGAAGTCGGTGAACTCGCCGGCGCCGACGATCGCCGCCGCCTCCGTGCACAGCGTCCCGCCGCTGTAGAGGCCGCGCACGCGGCCGGGCGCGGGCGACAGGGCGATGCCGTCGCCGGGCAGCGCCGCGCCGGCCTGCCGCGCGACTTCGACGAGGGTCGTGCCGAACCCGAGGATCACCGGCTTGCCGAGGTCCAGCGCCGCGATCGCCTCGGCGACCCGCGGATCGGGCGGCTTGGAGATGACGACGATCCGCTTCGTGTCGGGGTCACGAGCCAGCAGCTCGAGCCCCGCCCGCGTCATCAGCCCGCCGACCCCGGCGCTGAGGTCGCGGCCGCCGACGCCGATCGCGTGCGAGACGCCGACGCCCCCGGCGTCGAGCAGGCAGCTCACCTCCTGGATGCCGGTGCCCGAGGCGCCGACGATCCCCACCGGGCCGCGCCGGACCGCGTTGGCGAACCCGAGCGCGACGCCGTCGATGATCGCCGTGCCGCAGTCGGCGCCCATGAACAGCAGGTCGCGCTCGACCGCGCGCCGCTTGAGCGCCACCTCGTCCTCGAGGCTGACGCCGTCGGAGAAGCAGAACACGTGCAGGCCCGCCTCGAGCGCCGCCGCCGCCTCGTAGGGGACGTGCTCGCCCGGGATCGAGAGGAAGGCGAGGCTGACGTCCGGGTCCTGCCGCGCCGCCGCCACGATCGAGCGCGCCGCCGGCCGCTCCACCGGGCCGGCGCTCGGCTTGGCGGCCAGCTCGCGGTCGACCGCCGCCAGCGCGGCCTCGAGGGCCTCGTCGTCGGGCGCCCGGACGGCGATCACCAGGTCGTTGGGGCCGACGTCCTCGTCGACCGCGAAGCCCTGGTCGCGCAGCAGCTCCAGGTTGAGCGGGGTCGCCATGCCGACCGACGCCCCGGCCGCGCGCGAGACGAGCATCAGCGTCACCGAGTCGAAGTAGGCGCCGCGGCGCACGATCACGCGCTCGCTCATACGCGCGTCCCCGCCGCGCCCTCGACGCCCTCGCGCAGGCGCTCCAGGCTCGTGATGACCGACCGGCCGCCGTCGCGGGCGAAGTCGAGCGCCGCCTGCACCTTCGGCCCCATGCTCCCGCCCGCGAACTCGCCCGCGTCGAGCAGCGCCTGCAGCCGCTCCGGATCGACCTCTCCGAGCCATTCCTGGCGGTCGGTCCCGTAGCCGATCGCGGCGGCCTCGACGTCGGTCGCGATCAGCAGCACGTCGGCGCCGGCCGTGCGCGCGAGCAGCGCCGCCGTCAGGTCCTTGTCGAGCACCGCCTCGACGCCGCGCAGCGCGCCGTCCTCGCGCACCATGGGGATCCCGCCGCCGCCGGCCGCCACCACGATCGCGCCGTCGCCGATCAGCGCCTCGATCGTCGGGCGGTCGAGGATCTCCAGCGGTCGCGGCGAGGGCACCATCCGCCGCCATCCTCGCGAACCGCGCTCCTCCCACGCCTCGCCGGCAGCGATCCGCTCGGCCGCCTCGTCCGCGCTCACGTACCGGCCGATCGGCTTCGTGGGCTGCTCCCACGCCGGGTCGTCGGCGGCCACGAGCACGCGCGTGACGACGATGCTGACGAAGCGGTCGGGCAGCCTCGCCTCGAGCGCGGTGGCGATCAGGAAGCCGAGCGTCGCCTGCGTCTGCGCCACGCACCAGTCGAGCGGCACCGGCGGCACGACGTTTCGCGCGAGGTCGTTCTTGAGCAGCAGGTTGCCGACCTGCGGCCCGTTGCCGTGCGTGACCACCACGTCGTGGCCGTGGCGGACGAGCTCGGCGATCTGGTCGCACGCGGCCTCGACCGCCCGCTGCTGGGAGAGCGGGTCGGCACCGCGTTCGCCGGCGATGGCGTTCCCGCCGAGGGCGACGACCAGGCGCATTTAGGGCAGGCTATTGGTCGACCGCCGGTCGAGCCAGATTCCGACCGCGTGTCGGCACCGGCGGCGGCGCGCGGAAGGGAGAGTGCCGCCTCATGGCAACCACCGTTCCTCCCACGGACGCGGAGCTCGACGCGCTGATCCGCGCGCGGCTGCAGCTCATCGGCATCGACCTCGCCCAGCTGCCCGTCTCCGACCCCTCGGCGCCGGCCGACCAGACCCGCGTCATGGCCTCGCTGCGCAACTTCCTGCGCACGACGCCGAAGACCATCTCCGACTACGCGCCGGACGTGCAGAACCACCCGCCGGTGGTCTACACGGCGCCCTTCACGGCATGGACCGCGCCATGACCGACGCACCGCTCGACACCCAGCTCGACCGGCGGCGCTTCCTCGCCGCCGCCGCCGCGGTCGCCGCCGGCGGCACGGTGGTCGCCGCGCGGCCGAAGACGGCCTTCGCCGCGCCGCTGCCGGAGGTCGACGACCTCACCGAGCTGACGCTGGCCCAGGCCGCGACGGCGATCCGCCGCGGCGAGGTGTCCAGCGAGGAGCTCGTGCGCGCGCACCTCGAGCGCATCGACGCGTTCGAGGGCACGTACCTCGCGTTCAACACGGTGCTCGCCGAGCAGGCGCTGGCCCGCGCCCGCGCGCTCGACCGCACGCGGTGGCCGGTCGGCGTGCTCCACGGCGTGCCCGTCGTGGTCAAGGACAACTACTGGACCAAGGGCGTCGAGACGACGGCCAACTCGTACATCTTCCAGGGCTTCGTGCCCGACGAGGACGCCACCTGCGTGGCGCGGCTGCTGCGCGAGGGGGCCGTGATCCTCGGGAAGACGCAGATGGGCCCGCTGGCCACCACGCGCGCGACCACGCCGGACGGCGTCGTCACCACCGTCAACGCGTGGACGCCGAACACGCCGTCGTACGACCCGGGCGGCTCGTCGTCGGGCTCGGCGACGGCGACCGCGGGCCGTCTGGCGTGCTCGAGCATCGGCACGCAGACCGGCGGCTCGATCACCAGCCCGTCGAACCAGCAGGGCCTGACCGGCCTCAAGCCGACGATGGGCCGCACGTCGCTGTACGGGGTGATCCCGCTGACCTACTCGCGCGACCACGCGGGCCCGCTCGCGCGCGACGCGATGGACGCGGCGATCATGACCGAGGTCCTGGCCGGCCCGGACCCGAAGGACCCGCGCACGCAGGGCCTGCCTCCCGTGCCCGACCTCGTGCGGGCGGCCGCGCCGCAGTCGCGCGTCCGCTGGCGGACGACGCTCGGCGTGCCGGCCGGCTACGCCTCCGGCACCTCGGCCACCGCGCAGGCGCGCGCGGCGATGCTGAAGCAGTTCGAGGCGCTCGGCGTGACGGTCAAGGAGGTGACGCTGCCTGAGGAGTGGGACCTGCTGACCGGGGGCGCCTTCAACAACGTCCGCCTGCCGGAGCGGAGCGAGCCGTTCCTGCCCTACCTCAAGCAGGACCTCAAGCTGTTCGGCGTCTCGCTCAACAGCTGGATGCAGGGCCTCTTCCTGTCCGGCGACGAGTGGATCACCGGCCAGCGCGCGAAGCACGTGCTGCTGCGCCGGGTGCTTGACGACCTGTTCGAGCAGTGCGACGCCGTCCTCCAGACCGGCCCGGTGCCGTTCGACATCATCGGCCTGCCCGAGATCGCCTTCCCGATCGGGTTCCAGACGCATGCCGCGAGCGGTCGCGAGGTCCCGATCGGGGCCATCATCGGCGGCCAGCCCTACGCCGAGGACCGCCTGCTCTCGCTGGTCGCCGCCTACCAGGCGGTGACGGACTGGCACCTGCGCCGGCCGGCCGACCCGGTCGTCGCGCTCGCCGCCCGCGCCGCCGCCTCCGACCGGCCGCGCCTCACCGCCGAGGAGGTGGAGGAGCAGACGCAGTAGCCACCCGGTCGTAGTTCAGCCGCAGCAGCTCGATCACCGCCCGCACGTCCTCGTCGGACGCGATGCCCCGCGCGCCCCAGGCGACCTTGTCCGGGAACGCGGGGTGCGGGCCGATCCGGCCCTGCGCCTTCAGCTCCGCCCCGACCGCCTTGGGGAAGCCGAAGTGGGCGGCGCGGTCGCCGTGGAGGTGGCCGATCTCGCGACGGCCGTACCGCAGCGACAGCTCGCCCCGGCTGCCCTGCTGGGCGGTGACGCCGGGCCACGACGTCGCCTCTTCGATGATCTGCCGGCTGTAGCTCATGCCCGCCATGGTCGTCGCCGGCGGCCGCGGATTCCACGGGCAATTGGTCCTACGACCGATGGCGGGGATACTGCGCGCGTGATCTTCGGCGAACCGCAGCGCGGGCCGGTCACGATCGTCGAGTGGACGCCGGCGTGGGGTGAGCGCTTCGAGCGCGAGCGCTCGCGGATCGCCGAGGCGCTCGGCGGGGCGGCGCGGCGGGTCGAGCACGTCGGCTCGACGTCCGTGCCCGGCCTCGCCGCCAAGCCGATCGTCGACATCCTGCTTACCGTCGACGACGTCGAGGACGAGCGCGCGTACCTCCCGGCGCTCGAGCGCGCCGGCTACGCGCTCCGCGTCCGCGATGAGGGCCACCGCATGCTCCGCCCGCCGGACCTCGGCGTCCACCTGCACATCTGGGCGGACGACGACCCCGAGGCCGACCGCCACCTGCGCTTCCGCGACCGCCTGCGAGCCTCGCCCGAGGACCGGGCGGCCTACGAGCAGCTCAAGCGCGAGCTGGCGCCGCGGGAGTGGGCCGACATGCAGGACTACGCGTTGGCGAAAGGACCGCTGATCGCGGCGATCCTGGCGCGCTGCTAAGGGACGAACTTCGGCATTGAGAGAGGCACGGAGGGTGGGCGGTTTCGCATCGTGGAATCACCGGTGCATCGGATCCCCCGCCCTCAGAGCCCGATTCGCCGCTCCGCATTCCACGACGCGGAATCACGCGGCCGAGTCCAGCCGACCACACCTCCCTACAAGCAAGAAGTTCGTGCACCGTCACCGAACGAGCGCCTGCCGCCGCTCGGTCTCAGCCACCACCCGACCGCCCCGCAGCACCCACCGGCGCACAGCCTGCTCCCGAAGCGCCTCATGCTCGGTCTCGGCGTCGAGCACGACGAGGTCCGCCCGCGCGCCGACGACGACCCCGTGCTCGGGCAGCCGCAGCATCCGGGCGGCGTCGGTCGTGACCATGCGCAGGGCGGCGGCGATCTCCTCGGGGGTTCCGAGCTGGGCCGCGTGGGCGGTGATGAGCGCGACCTGCAGCGGGTCGGCGCTGCCGAACGGATAGAAGGCGTCGTCGACGCAGTCCTGCCCGGCGGCCACGAGCACGCCGGCGGCGAGCAGCTCCTTCACGCGCGGGATGCCGCGGCGGCGCGGCTCGCGGTCGCCGCGGCCCTGGAGCATCAGGTTCGTCGGCGGGTTGGTGGCCACCATCACCCCGGCGGCCGCGGCGCGGCCGATCACGCGCGCCGCGTAGCCGTCCTCCCACGAGGCCATCGCGCAGACATGGCCGGCCGTCGTCCGCGGCCCCCAGTCGCGCCGGTCCGCCTCCTCGACCAGGATCTCGAACGAGCGCCAGTACGGGTCGTCGGTCTCGTCGACGTGCATGTCGACGTCGGCGTCGAACTGGCGCGCGAGGTCGAGGCAGAACTCGATGTGGCGCCGCGCCTCGTCGAGCCCGTCCTCCCAGTGCGGCATGCCGCCGACCACGTCGGCGCCCTCCTTCATCGCCTCCGCCATCAGCTCGTCGGTGCCCGGGTCGCGCCAGATGCCCTCCTGCGGGAAGGCGACGAGCTGGATCTCGCAGAGGTCGGCGTGGTCGGAACGCGCGCCGGCCACCCCGCGCAGGCCCTTCAAGCCGCCGATGGTGTCGACGTCGACGTGGCTGCGGATCGCCGTCGTGCCGGCGACCACCGCCGCGCGGATCACCTCGCCGGCGCGCTCCCGGATCTCCTCGACCGTGGCCGCGCGCTTGACGCGGTGGGAGAGGGAGATCGCCTCGGCCAGCGTGCCGGAGCGGTTGGGGCCGAGCAGCGGGCCGGTGCGGACCTTGTCGAGATGGATGTGGGGCTGGACGAAGGCCGGCGCGACGAGCCGGCCGCCGGCGTCGAGCGCCGGGCCCTCCAGCTCGGCCCCGACCTCGGCGACGCGCTCGCCGGCGATGCCGATGTCCACCCGCGCGCCGTCGACCCGCGCGTCGTGGATCACGAGGTCGTAGGTCACCACCGCGCGAGCGTCTCTACCGCCTCCTCGAACCGCTCGACGCGGTTCGAGGCGAGCAGCAGCATGAGCAGGAGCCGCGCCTTGGCCGCGCTCAACGTGCCGGCCCCGATCACGCCCAGCTCGCGCTGCGTCACGACGCCGCCGGGCCCGCCGTAGATCGCGTGCACGCCGCCGCTCGGCACGCGCGTCGCGTTGACCACCGGCAGCCCGCGCGAGACCGCCGCGGCGATCCCGCGCTCGGCGCTGCCCGGCACGTTGCCGAGCCCCGTCCCTTCGAGCACCAGCCCGGCCGCGCCCGTCGCGTCGAGCACCGTCTCGATCAGGTGCTCCTCCATGCCCGTGTAGGTCTGCACGATCGGCACCGGCGGCAGCGCATCCGGGCGCGGGACGAGGAAGCGGCGCGGCGGCGGCATGGTGATCGTCACCGAGCCGGGCACCGCGATGCCGACCGGCCCGTGGCCGGGCGAGCGCAGCGCGTGCACGCGCGACGAGTCCTGCTTGCGCGCCCAGCGGGCAGCGTGGATCTCGTCGTTGAGCACGAGCACCGTGCCCAGCCCTCGAGCCTCGACCGCGACCTGGGTGGCGCACAGCAGGTTGCGCGGCCCGTCCGCAGAGATCTCCGAGCCGTTGCGCATCGCGCCCGCGAACACCACGTCGCCGGGAACCGTGACGTCGCAGAAGAACGCCGTCTCCTCGATCGTGTCGGTGCCGTGGGTGACCACCACCGGCCCGCCGGTCGACGCCCGGCGCGCCACTTCGAGCATCGTCTCCGGCGTCACGTTCCAGCCGTTGACGTGGGCGACCGACTCGACCTCCACCGGTCCCAGCCCAGGGACACCGGCGACCAGGTCCTCGGCGCTGACCGCCGGCCGCACGGCGCCGGTCTCGGGATCGGCGAGGGAGGCGATCGTGCCGCCGGTGGCGATCAGCCGGACGGTCATCGCGCGTCCTCGATCGCGGCCGCGGACCGCACCGCCTCGACGATGCCGACGTAGCCCGTGCAGCGGCACAGCTGCCCGCCGAGCGCCTCGCGCAGCTGCTCGTCGGTCATCGACGGCGCCTCGCGGTAGATCGGCAGCGCGGTCATCAGGAAGCCCGGCGTGCAGAATCCGCACTGCAACCCGTGGTGGCGCTTGAACGCCTCCTGCAGCGGGTGCAGCTCGCCGTCGGGCGCGGCCAGCCCCTCGATCGTGCGGATGTCGGCGCCCTCGGCGGTGGCGGCCAGCATCAAGCACGAGCGCGCCGGCTCGCCGTCGACCAGCACCGTGCAGCAGCCGCAGACGCCGTGCTCGCAGCCGACGTGCGTCCCGGTCAGTCCGAGGCGGTGGCGCAGGACGTCGGAGAGCAGCCAGCGCGGCTCGACCTCGACCTGGTGCACGGCGCCGTTGACCCGCAGCGTGATCTCCATCAGGCGGCCTCCCGGGCGCGCCCCGCGACGCGCTCGCCGAGCTGCAGAGCGAGGTGCCGGCGGTACTGCGCAGTGGCATGGATGTCGTCCTCGGGCTCGAGCCGCTCGACCGCCTCGCGAACGTCGCCCACGAACCGCACCGGCGTCGGCCCCATGCTGACGAAGGAGAGCGCGACACCGCCGTCGCAGGCCAGCGCCGCCACCCCGCACAGCGCGTAGTCGCCGTGGCGGCGGGCAAACTCCTCGAAGGCGCCGCCACCGCGCGCCGGCAGCCGGACCTCCTCGATCCACTCGCCCGGCGCGAGCGTCGTCTCGAGATGGCTCGCGAACAGCTCGGCGGCGGGGATCGCCCGCCGGCTCGCGCCGCGCACGCGCGCCTCCCCCTCGAGCAGCACGAACAGCGCGGGCAGCTCGGCGGCGGGGTCGGCGTGGGCGATGCTGCCGACCAGCGTCCCGCGCGAGCGGATCGCCGGATGCGCCACGTGCTGGAGCACCTCGCGCAGCAGCGGGAGGTGCTCGGCCACCAGCGGCGAGCGCTCGACCGCGCTCTGGCGCACGAGCGGCCCGAAGCTGAGCGTCCCGTCGTCGAGCACCGGCTCGGCCGGCTCGTCGCGCAGGAAGTTGAGGTCGATCACGTGCGCGGGGGCGGCGAGGCGCATGTTGAGGATCGGGATCAGGCTCTGGCCGCCGGCCAGCAGCTTCGCGTCCGGGCCGAGCTCCGCGAGGAGCGTGTCGACCTCCTCGCGGGTGCCAGGCCGGTGGTAGGCGAACGGGGCGGGCTTCACGGGCTCCGCGGGTCCCGCGTCGCGGCCAGCGGCTCGACGAGCGAGTCGGAGGGCGTCGTGGCCGTCGCCGGGATCTCGGGCTGGAAGAAGCGCAGCACCTGGTAGATCACGATCGCGCCGATCGTGCCGAGCGCGATGCCGCCGAACGAGTAGTCGCCCCAGTTGAGCGTGTAGTTGGCGGTGCCGACGATCAGCGCCACGGCGGCGGTCACCAGGTTCACGGGGTCGCGGAAGTTGACGTCGGCCTCGATCCAGATGCGGGCGCCGAGCACGGCGATCATGCCGAAGAGGACGGTCACGGCGCCGCCGAGCACCCCGACCGGGATCGCGGTGATGATCGCCCCGAACTTGGGGAGCAGGCCGAGCCCGATGGCGATCGCGCCGGCGATCAGGTACGCCAGCGTCGAGTAGATCCGCGTGTAGCCCATGACGCCGATGTTCTCCGCGTACGTCGTGGTGCCGGAGCCGCCGAACAGGCCGGAGAGGGTGGTCGCGACGCCGTCGCCCATGAACGAGCGACCGATCAGCGGATCGAGGTCGTCCTCGGTCATCGTCGCGACGGCCTTGACGTGACCGGCGTTCTCGGCCATCAGCACGAGCAGGACGCCGGGCACGACGAGCAGCATCGCGCGCGTGTTCCATTCCGGCGTGATGAAGTCGGGGAAGCCGAACCAGCTCGCGGAGCTCACGCCGTCCCAGTTGACGTCGCCGAGCAGCGCGGCGAAGACGTAGCCGACCACCACGCCGAGGAACACCGACAGGCGCGACAGGAAGTTCTTCACGGCGACCCCGATGATCAGGATCGCGACCAGCGTGACGATCGCGAGGTGCGCCTGGGGCTCGAACTGCTGCCACGCCACCGGCGCGAGGTTGAGGCCGATCAGCGCGACGATCGAGCCGGTCACGATCGGCGGGAACAGGCCCTCGAAGGCCCGCCAGCCGACGCGGTCGACGATCAGGCCGACGATGAAGAGCGCGACGCCGGCGGCGACGATGCCCGCCAGCGCGGCCTCCAGCCCCTCCGACTTGGCGGCCAGCACCGGCGCGATGAAGGCGAAGCTCGAGCCCGTGTACGACGGCACGCGGTTGCGGGTGAGCAGGTTGAAGAGGATGGTCCCGACGCCGGAGAAGAAGATCGTCGTCGTCACCGGGAAGCCGGTGAGCACCGGCACGAGCGCCGTGGCGCCGAACATGGCCAGGATGTGCTGGCCGCCGAGCCCGAGCATGTACGGCATGCCGAGCCGCTCGTCCGGCCGCACCACCTCCCCCGGCGCCACGGTCCGGCCGTCGCCGTGGACCTTCCACCTGTCGACCACCGAAGCCATCGTCCCTCCTCGTACGCGGAACTGCCCGGATTCTCCCTGCTGCGGCGGCGGCCGTCAGCGACGCGCGGTCCAGCGGCCGACCGCGACCCCGATGAGCGCGAGCGCGAACCCGCCGAGCGCGCTGGCGACGATGACCTTGGCGCCGCCCGGCGGCGGTCCGGCGGGGACGAGGCCCGTCCCGGGGGCGGCCGCGCCAGGGGCGGCCCCCGTGCCGGGGACGAGGCCCGCCTCAGGGCCGGCGACCTCGGCGGGCGGCGGCGCGCCGATCCGCTCGTCCAGCGCCGCCAGGAACTGGTCCGTCGTCCGCCGGGCGGCGGCGCCCATCAGCCGCTGGCCCACGCCAGCGAGCGGCCCGGTCACGTTCGCGTCCGCCTCGTAGCTCAGCCGCGCGCCCGCCCCGTCGTCGGACAGCCGCATCTGCGCGACCGCGCTCACCGAGCCGGGCCGGCCGCTCGCGCTCGCGCGGACGGTGCACGCGTGCGGCGGCTCCTTGTCGGTGATCGCGAACGTGCCCTCGTACGTCCCCTTGACCGAGCCGACGCCGACGTCGACGGTGAGCGCGTACTCGTCCTCCCCGATCGGCTCGAGCCGGCGCGCGCCCGGCATGGCGGCCGCGAGCGCCCGCGGGTCGTTGAGCGCCTGCCAGACCTCGTCGGCCTCATGCGAGAACCGGTGCTCGCCGCTGACCTTCACGCCGTCAGCCTCCTCTTCTGGACCTTGCCCATCTCGTTGCGCGGCAGCTCGTCGACGAAGCGGACCACGCGCGGGCGCTTGTGCGGCGTGAGCATGTCGGCGACGTGGCCGGCCAGCTCGTCCTCTGACGGCGACTCGCCGGGACGCGCGACGACCCAGGCCACGATCCGCTCGCCGAGGTCGGGATCGGGCTCGCCGGTCACCGCGACCTCCTTGACGGCCGGGTGCTCGAGCAGCGCGCCCTCGATCTCGCCGGCGCCGATCTTGAAGCCGCCGCTCTTGATCAGGTCGGTCGCCCGGCGCCCGACGATGCGGACGTAGCCGTCGGGCGCGCGGGTGGCGAGGTCGCCGGTCTTGAACCAGCCCTCGGTCATCGCCTCGGCCGTGGCGTCGGGGCGGTTGAGGTACTCGAGGAAGAGGTTCGGGCCGCGCACGTGGATCTCGCCGATCGTCTCGTCATCCGAGGCCTCGATCGCGTTGCCGTCGTCGTCGACCAGCCGCACCTCGACGTCCGTCAGCGGCGGGCCGACGTAGCCCGGTCGCCGCTCGCCCGACGCCCGCACGCCCGTGTTCATCAACGTCTCCGTCATGCCGTAGCGCTCGGCGATCCGCTGGCCGGTCAGCCGCTCGATCCGCTCGTGCTCGACGGCTGGGAGCGCCGCGCTGCCGGACACCAGCAGCCGGGCCGACGCGAACCCCTTCGCGATCTCGGCGTCGTTCTCCGCCTCCGTGGCCAGGCGGTGGTACATGGTCGGCACGGCGAACAGCATCGTGGCGTCGTCCGCCAGCGCGGCGGCCGCCGCCTCGCCGGAGAAGCGACCGATGTGATGCACGCCGCCTCCTCGGCGGACCGGCCCGAGCGTCCCGAGGATGAGGCCGTGGACGTGGAACAGCGGCAGCGCGTGCGCGACGACGTCGTCGCCGGTCCACTCCCATGCCTCCGCGAGGGCGTCGAGGTTCGTGGCGATCGCCCGCCGCGGCAGCACGGCGCCCTTCGGCGGCCCGGTCGTCCCGGACGTGTAGACGACGATCGCCGGCGCGTCCGCGGGCGGCTCGTCCGGAAGCGCTCCCCCGCGCGCGTCGAGGTCGACCTCGACGCGGTTCTCGACCGGCGGTTCGACGCCCGGCGGGCAGAAGACCAGCTCCGGGTCGCTGTCGGAGAGGATGTGGCCGAGCTCGCTCGTCCCCGCCTTCGGGTTGATCGGCGTGATCGGGACCCCGGCCAGCAGCGCGCCGATGACGGCGACCGCGATCTCCGGCTCGTTCACGGCCCACGCCGCCACCCGCTCGCGCCCCTCGAGCCGCTCAGCGACCGCCGAAGCGGCGTCGCGGAGCTGCCGGTAGGTCAGCGTCCGGTCGCCGAAGCGGAGGGCGACCGCGTCCGTCGGATCCGACAGCGCCGGGAACAGCACGCGCGGGAGACTAGTACCGGCGCCCGTACTAGCTCCCGCCCATCCGCACGCGCACCTGGACCAGGCAGTCGAGCGTGCCGTCCTTGGCCGACAGGGCGACCGCCTCCAGCGTGCCGGTCTGCCGCCGCGCGGGCGGGTAGGTGAAGTCGGTCGTCCAGCGGCGCGCGAACGCCGTCTCGGGCTTCTGGCGGTGGATGCGGCCGCCGTTGCGGCGCAGCCGCACGACGAGCGAGGCCTCGAACAGGTTCCGCTCCCGCCCCTCGGCGGTGACGCGGTCGCGCGTGACCGTGTGGGCGGTCAGCCGCAGGCAGCCGCCGCGGCCGCGCACGATCTCGGCGGCGTCGCTCGGCGGGCGCGCCTCGTAGAGGTCGAGCACGAGCCGCTCCGGCGTGTGCAGGGCGAAGTAGTGGACGTACTTGAAGCGCCGGTCCGCGCCGGTCAGGCGGATGGTGATGCGGCCGCTGTTCTGGGCGATGCGGGCGAAGACGCCCTCCGCCCGTACCGGGTCCGCGGTCGTGCGGACCCCGCGCGACTCGAGCGGAGCCGGACGAAGCCGTCCGGGAACGGGTTCGGGTCGGTCGCCACCACCTCGCCGGGCTCGACGCGGCCGCCGGTGAAGTCGACGACCACGCGCACGAAGCCCGGGTGGTCGGCGATCCGGATCTCGCGCGCGGTGAGCGCAGCCGACGCCTGCGGGGCGAGCACGGCCCCGCCGAGGACGGCCACGACGAGAGTGACCAGAAGACGGCGCATCGGCGCGAGCATACGCCGCCCACACCGAGCCTGTCCACGCTGCAAGACTCCAGCCATGCACGGCCGGCACACGAAGATCGTCGCCACCCTCGGGCCTGCCACCGACGCCCCCGGCAAGCTCGACGAGCTGATCGCCGCGGGCCTCGACTGCGCGCGGCTGAACTGCTCGCACGGCGACCACGACGACCTGCGCCGGCGGGCGCGCGACGTGCGCGAGGCGGCGATCCGCGCGCGCCGGCCGATCGGCCTGCTGTTCGACCTCCAGGGCCCGAAGCTGCGCCTCTCGGCCGGCACCGAGGCACGCTCGGTGGCGGTCAATGACACCGTCGTGTTCTGCGGCGGCGGCGCCGCCGACGGCGACCGCGTCGTCGTCGACTTCCCGGACTTCGCGGGGCTGGTCACCGAGCGGTCGGAGATCGTGATCGGCGACGGCGTGCCGCGCCTGGCCGTCGACCGCGTCGAGGAAGGCACCGTGGTCTGCCGCGTGCGCTCGCCGGGCCCGCTGTCCGCGCGGAAGGGCATCAACGTGACCTGGGCGCGCCCCGAGCTGCCCGCCATCACGGAGAAGGACGCCGACGACCTGGCGCTCGCGGCCGAGCTCGAGGCCGACTTCGTCGCCCTCTCCTTCGTGCGCTCGGCGGCCGACCTCGAGGAGCTGCGCGCGCGGCTCCAGGCGCACGGGTCGCAGGCCCGCATCGTGGCCAAGATCGAGAAGATCGAGGCCTACCAGCAGCTCGACGAGATCATCGCCGTCAGCGATGGCGTAATGGTCGCGCGCGGCGACTACGGCGTCGAGGCCGGCGTTGCCCACGTGCCGCTGATGCAGAAGGACACCATCCGCCGCGCCACCGCGGCCGGCAAGCTCGTGATCACGGCGACGCAGATGCTCGAGTCGATGATCCACTCCTCCGAGCCGACCCGCGCCGAGGCCGCCGACGTCGCCAACGCGGTCATCGACGGGACGTCGGCCGTGATGCTGTCGGCCGAGACGAGCGTCGGCGACTACCCGCTCGAGGCCGTGCGGGCGATGGCCGAGATCGCCAAGGCGGCCGAGCAGGCACCGGAGATCCACGGCCGCGCCCGCGGCACCGCCGGCGAGACGGCGGCCGGCGCGGTCATGCACGCTGCCGTCGAGCTGGCCGACGAGGTCGGCGCCGCCGCCATCGTCGTCCCGACCTCGACCGGCGGCGCGGCCCGCGCCTGCGCCAAGTACCGGCGGCGGCGGCCGATCATCGCGCTCGCCTACGAGCCGATCGCCGCCAACCAGCTCACGCTCGAGTGGGGCGTGCAGCCCGCGCCGGTCGACGTGGCGCAGACCGTCGACGACATGATCGACGGCGCGCTCGTCGCCGCCCGCGAGCACGCGGGCCTGCCGACCGGCGCGCGGGTGATCGTCACCGCGGGCCGCCAGACCGGGACGCCGGGCGGCACGAACCTGATCATGGTTCGCGAGATCCCGTAGCCATCATCGGCCGCGCCACGACGCGGTCGTGGCGGGCCAGCAGCGCCAGCAGCTCGTCCGCCCGGTCCATCGCGGCGCTGTCCATCTCGGCGTGGTGGAACATCACGCCGACCGGCGGTCGCGCGGCGGCGAAGCGCCGGGCGAGCTCGTCGGGCTCGAGCCGCACGAAGTCGAGCGAGACCGGCAGCTCGCGCAGGCCGGGCACGCCGAACGGCGCGGCGCGCGACTCGCGCGAGAGCACCTCGAAGCCCAGCTCCGCGAGGCAGGCCGCGGTGTCGGCCGTGCAGCGGTTCCACGGCGGCGTGAAGATCGGCTGCACGATCCCGTCGAGCCGCTCGGCGAGGAGGGTCCGGCCCGCCTCGATGTCGCGCTGCTGAACCTCGCGCGCGCGGCTCGGGCCGAACTCGTGCTTGCGCCCGTCCGGCTCGTGGTTGACGTGCGCGAGGCCGTGCTGGTGCACGGCGACGCCGCGCGCCACGAGCTCGCGCGCCATGCCCGGGCCGAGCGCCTGCGGGATGGCCGCGACGTCGAGCGGCAGCCCGCGCGGCTCGAACAGCGCCAGCAGCACGCGCAGGAGATCGTCGCGCCAGCCGGCGTCGTCGTCGCGGAAGAAGACCTCGACCGGCGCGGCCGCCGAGTCGAGCGCCTCGGCCACGGGAGCGAGCCATCGAACCATTCGCGGAGAGAAACGTACGTCATGACCAGAATGTTCACGGACGGTCTGCGGGGGTCGATCGGATACGTGCTCATGGGCTACCCACGGCTCTCGGAGACGTTCATCGCGAGCGAGCTCCATCGGGTCGAGGAAGCCGGCGTCAGCGTGCGGCTGTTCGTGCTCAAGCCCGTCGAGGAGAAGGAGCGCGGACTGCGCCATCCGGTCGTCGACAGGATCGCCGCCCAGCCGCGCTACCTGCCCGACACGAGCTCGCTCACCGCGCCGCTCCACCGCTGGCGCCCGCGGCACCTGCAGCCGTTCTGGCCCGCCATCCGCCGCGTCGCCCGCCGCCGTCCGAGAGGCCTCGCCCGCGCGCTCGCCACCGCCGCGCGCCAGGCCGTCAGGGACCGCCGCACGCCGCTCTCCGGCCCGCGCAAGATCTACGTCAAGGAGCTCGTCCAGGCGATCGCGCTGGCCGACCTGCTGCTCGACGCCCCCGAGGTGCGCCACCTGCACGCGCACTTCGCCCACGGCACGACGACGATCACCTGGCACGCGGCGACGATCGTCGGCCTGCCGTTCTCGTTCACCGGCCACGCGCGCGACATCTACGCCCCCGAGCTCAACCCGCACGGCTGGCTGCGGCGCAAGCTGCACGCCGCGCGCTTCGCCGTCACCTGCACGCAGGCGAACGTCGAGCACCTGAGGCGCATCGCGCCGGACGCCGAGGTCCACCTCGTCTACCACGGGCTCAACGCCGACTTCGCGCGGCTGCTCGCCGACGGCCCGCCGACCGCGGCCGCCAACGGCCGCCTGCGCGTGCTCGGCGTCGGCCGGCTGGTGGCCAAGAAGGGCTTCGACGTCCTCGTCGAGGCGTGCGCCGAGCTGCGCCGCCGCGAGGTCCCCTTCGAGGCGCTGATCGTCGGCCAGGACGACAAGCACGCCCACGTCATCCACGAGCGGATCGCCGCGCTGCAGCTCGCCGACCGCGTCGCCCTGCCCGGCCCGATGGGGCAGGCCGAGCTGCTCGACGAGTACCGCCGGGCCGGCGTCCTCGCCATGCCCTGTCGCGTGCTGGAGAACGACCGCGACGGCATCCCCAACGTGCTCGTCGAGGCGATGGCGGCCGGCGCGCCTGTGGTGGCCACCGGCGTGTCGGGCATCCCCGAGCTCGTCGAGCACGAGGTCAACGGCCTGCTCGTCGAGCCCGACGACCCGCAGGCGCTCGCCGACGCGCTGATCCGCCTCCACGAGGACCGCGAGCTGGCCGCGCGCGTCGCCGAGGCCGGCCGCCGCACGGTGCGCGAGCGCTTCGACGGCGACCGCCTCGCCCGCAAGCTCGCCGACCTGTTCGAGGCGGCCCTGTGAAGCCGGTCTTCAGCGTCATCGAGCACCTCCACCGCGACCGCGCGGTCGCCGAGGACGCCGCCGCCGGCCGCTTCACCTGCGCGGGCGAGACCGTCGAGCTCGGCCCGGAGCCGGACTGGCAGACCTCCGAGCTCCCCGCCGACGAGGAGTGGCGGATCGACTGGGTGAAGTTCTATTACGGGCTCGACCTCGCCTACGCCTACCGCGTCACCGGCGAGGAGCGGTTCCGCGCCGCCTGGGAGCGGCTCGTCGCCTCCTACCTGCGCCAGGTCCCGCCCGCCGTCGACCCCAGCGAGGTGACGGCCCGCCGGATCGTCAACTGGATCTACGCCTGGCAGCGGTTCGGCGCGCTCTCGAACGGGCTCGAGCCGGCGCTCACCGAGCGCATCGCCGCCGAGGCCCGCCACGTGCGCGAGACGCTGACCCCCGAGCGCAACCACCGCACGCTCGAGCTCTACGCGCTCGCCGTCGCCGCCCTCGCCTTCGACGACGCCGACCTGCTCGGGCTCGCCGTCGCCGAGCTCGACCGCAATCTCGCCGAGGACTTCCTGCCCGACGGCGTGCATCGCGAGTGCTCGACGCACTACCACATGATCGCCCTGCGCTCGTTCGCCGGCCTGCGCGAGAACGCCCGCCGCCACGGCTTCCCGCTGCCGGACGGCTTCGAGGAGCGCCTGGACCGCGCGGCCGAGTTCGCCCGCCACTGCTGCCGGTCCGACGGGACGATCCCGGCGCTCTCCGACGCCGACACCGGCGACTACACGGCCCTGCTCGAGCTGCTCGGCGTCGAGCCCGCCGGGACGGGCGCGAGCTTCCCGGACGGCGGCTACTTCACGCAGCGCAGCGGCGATCGCTTCCTGATCTTCGACTGCGGGCCGCTCGGCGACGGCGGCCACGGCCACTACGACCTGCTGAGCTTCGAGGCGTGCGCCGGGGGCCGCCCGCTGGTGGTCGACCCCGGCCGCTGCACCTACGCCGAGGGCGAGCCCAACCTGCGGCGCTGGTTCAAGGGCACGGCGGCGCACAACACGGTCTGCGTCGACGGGCTCGACCAGACGCCGTACGCGCGCAAGGCGCCGACCGGCCCCACCGCCGAGCCGCGCTTCCTCGGCCGCACGGAGGACGAGCTGGCCGGCGAGGCGCGCAGCCCGGCCTACGAGGCCGTCCACCGCCGCCGCATCCGCTTCGTCGACGGCCGCCACTGGGTGATCGAGGACACGCTGACCAGCGACCGCGACCACCGCTACGACCTGCGCTTCCACCTGCCGCCCGGCGAGGTCTGGACCTCCGGCTCCGCGGTGCTCGCCCCGGACGTGGCGCTGGTGATCGACGGCGCCCAGGAGATCACGGTCGAGCCCGGCTGGGTGTCGCCCCGCTACGGCGTCAAGCACGAGGCGCCCGTGATCAGCGCGGTCGCCCGCGGGCGGGATGTGACGTTCCGGACCGAGCTTCTGCCGCGATGAGGCTCCCGTCGAACACGACGATCGCCTCGGGGCGATGATGCTGGCGCCGGACCCCGCGGTCCCGCACCGGGACGATCTGCTCGACGGGCGGCGCGTCGCCGAGCTGCTGTCCGGCCGCCTGCTCGACGAGCGCGTCACCGCGTGCGAGCGCCGGTTCGCCAAGTACCGCGTCGGCGACGGCCTGCGGGTCGTCTACCGCGTGGCCGTCGACGGCGTCGAGCGCCACGTCGCGGCGCGCGGCTTCCCGGCCGGCGCCGGCGCCGCCGCGTACCGGCGGGCGCTGACCGCCGCGGTGCCCGCGCCGCCGCTGCGGCCGGTCGTCCACGTGCCGGAGCTCGAAGCCGTGTTCTGGACCTTCCCCAACGACCGCCGGCTGACCACGCTGCCGCTGCTCGCCGGCCGCTCCGGGACGCTCGACCGCCTGGTCGGGCAGCCGGTGACGCCGTGGCTGGTCGCCTACAGCGCCGAGCGCTCGGCCAGCGCTCGCTGCACCGACGCGGACGGCCGCGTGCTCGCCTACGCGAAGGTCCACACCGGCCACGCCGCCGACCGCGAGCGCCGCCTGCTGGACGCGGCGCGGGCGGCCGAGGGCGAGCGTCTGCGCGTGCCGCGCGTGATCGGCGCCTCGGCGCTCGACGGCGCGCTCGCGGTGGAGGCCGTCGAGGGGCGCTCGCTCGAGGCGCTCGACGCGCACGAGCTGCCGGAGGCGCTGCGCCGGCTGGGCGCCGCCCTCGCCACCCTGCACGACCGCGCGCCGGTCCCGGCCGCGCGCTTCGAGCGGTTCGACGTCGAGCGGCTGTCCAAGGCGGTGGCCGTGATCGCCCGCGCCCGGCCGGACGCCGGGCCCGCCGCGGCGGAGCTGCTCGCGCGCCTGCTCGTCACCCGCGCCGACGGCGCCGGGCCCGCCGTCTGCCTGCACGGCGACGCCAACCTGCGCAACGCGCTCCTCGACGGCGACCGCGTCACGCTGATCGACTTCGAGGACGCCTCGGCCGGCCCGGCGGCGGCCGACCTCGGCCAGGTCCTCGCGCGCCTGCGCACGGCGCGGCTGACCGGCGAGCTCGAGGTGGACGACGAGTCCGTGCTCGAGGGGTACGCCGCGGTGCGCCCGCTGCCGCCGCCGGCGTCGCTGCGCTGGCACACCGGCGCCTCGATCCTCGCCCGCGTGGCCCTGCCCGCCGTGAGCCGCGTCCGGCCGCGGCTGTTGAAGGTCGTGCGCGAGCTGCTGGAGGCCGCATGACGGTGCGGCCGCCGCTCCTGTTCTACTGCCAGCACTCCGTGGGGCTGGGCCACCTCACGCGCTCGTACGCGCTGTGCGCCCACCTCGCCGAGTGGTTCCGCGTCGTGCTCGTGTGCGGCGGCGCGCTGCCGGAGGAGATCGACCCGCCGCCCGGCGTCGAGATCGTGGCGCTGCCGCCGCTCGGCGTCGGCGCCCAGTCGCGCTTCGTCAGCCACGACCCGCGCTTCACGGTCGAGCGCGCGTGGGCGCTGCGCGGCGAGCTGCTCCTGCGCACGCTGCGACACGTCCGCCCGGCCGTCGTCTTCGTCGAGCTGTTCCCGTTCGGGCGCGCGAAGTTCGCGCGCGAGCTGATCCCGCTGCTCGAGCAGGCGCGCGAGGCCGGGGCGATGACCGCCTGCAGCCTGCGCGACATCCTCGTCACCGGCCGCGACGACCAGATCCGGCACGACGAGCGCGCCTGCCGGCTCGCCAACGCCCACCTCGACGCGGTGCTCGTCCACAGCGACCCGCGCTTCGCCCGGCTCGAGGAGACCTTCGGCGCCTTCGACGGGCTGACCGTCCCGGTCCGCTACACGGGGTTCGTCGTCGGCCTCGCGCGACGGCGGCCGCTCCGGGAGCGCCGGGTCGTCGTCTCGGCCGGCGGCGGGCTCGTCGGCGAGCCGCTGCTGCAGGCCGCGATCGACGCCCAGCGGATCGGCACCGGCCTGCCGATGCGGGCGATCGCCGGACCGCTGATGCCCGAGGACGCGTTCGCGCGGCTGCGCGAGCGCGCCGCCGGCGTGCCGGACCTCGAGCTGCTGCGCTCGGTGCCCGACCTCGCGTCCGAGCTCGCGGCCGCCACGGCAGCGGTCAGCCAGGCGGGCTACAACACGACGCTCGAGATCGTCCGCGCCGGCGTCCCCGCCGTCGTGGTCCCGTACGCGACGCCCGAGGAGGACGAGCAGACGCGGCGCGCGCGCCGGCTCGCACAGCTCGGCGTGCTGCGGGTCCTCGAGCGCCTCCACCCGACGACGCTCGCCGCCGAGATCCGGCGGCTCGACGGCTTCGAGCCGACGATGCCGGCCATCGACCTCGACGGCGGCCGCGGCACCTGCCGCGAGCTGTGGGCGCTGATGCAGGACGATCGCCGGCCGGCCCTGCTCCGCACGGTGGCGAGCCCGTGAGCCCCGCCGCCCGCGTCCTGCTGCCCTACGTCCGCCGCCAATGGAAGGCACTGGCCGGCGCCGGCGGCGCCACGGTCGTCCAGACCGCCGCCGACCTGGCCAAGCCCTGGCCGCTGGCCATCGTCGTCGACCACGTGCTCGGGCGCACGGCGCCGTTCGCGCTCGAGGGCGCCGACTGGCGGCTCCTGATCGGCGTCGCCGTGCTCGTGCTCGTGATCGCGCTGGCGGAGGCCGCCGCCCTCTACCTCTCCAACCTGTGGCTGCAGACGGCCGGCGAGCGGATCAGCCACGAGCTGCGGATCGCCGTCTACGACCACCTCCAGCGGCTGTCGCTCGCGTTCCACCAGAAGCGCCAGAAGGGCGACCTGCTCACCCGCGTGACCGGCGACGTCAACGCCATGGGCGACCTCTTCGCGCAGTCGCTCGGGACGATCGCGCAGGCCGGCCTGCTGGCCGCCGGGATGACCGTCGTGCTGCTGGTGATCGACCCGGTGCTGGCGCTCGTCTCGCTCGCCACCACGCCGGCGCTGCTCGGCATCAGCTGGGTGTACCGCCGCCGCGTGCGCACGACGGCGAAGGTGCGGCGCGCGCACGAGGGGCGGATCGCCTCGATGGCCGGCGAGGCGCTGTCGGCGATGGCCGTCGTCAAGGCGTTCGGCTCCGAGCGCGTCGAGTCCGATCGGGTGCGGGCCGGCAGCGAGCAGCGGATGGCCGTCGGGGTCGACATCGCGCGCCTGCAGGCGAGCTTCGACGGGCTCGTGGGCGCCGTGCGCGCGATCGGGACCGCCTTCGTGCTCGTCGTCGGCGTCATGCGCGTCGCCTCCGGCGCGCTCTCGCCCGGCGAGCTGCTCGTCTTCGTCAGCTACACGCGCAAGGCCTACAGCCCGCTCAAGAGCCTCGCGCGCGAGAGCACGAAGGTGGCGGCGACGATGGCCAAGGCCGACCGGATCGCCGAGATCCTCTCCGCCGACGACGTGCTCGAGGACGGGACCTACCGGGGAGCGCGCGCCGCCGGCGACGTGGCACTCGAGCGCGTGTCGTTCGCCTACGACCGCGAGCGGCCGGTGCTGCGCGACGTCTCGCTGCGGATCGCGGCCGGCACCAGCGTCGCGCTCGTCGGCCCGTCGGGGGCCGGCAAGTCGACGCTCGGGGCGCTCGTCGCGCGCTTCCACGACCCCATCGAGGGCCGCGTGCTGATCGACGGCCGCGACGCGCGCGACTGCACGCTCGAGTGGCTGCGCGCGCAGGTGGCGATCGTGCTCCAGGACACCGTGCTGTTCACGGGCACGGTGCGGGAGAACATCGCCTACGGGACCGGCGCCGACGGACGAGGAGATCGTCGCCGCCGCCCGCGCCGCCGCCGCGCACGAGTTCATCCGCGAGCTGCCGCAGGGCTACGACACCGAGCTGGGCCCGCAGGGCGCCGGGCTGTCAGGGGGCCAGCGCCAGCGGATCGGCGTCGCGCGCACGCTGCTGCGCGACCCGCCGATCCTGCTGCTCGACGAGCCGACGACGGCGCTCGACGCCGCCAGCGAGGCGGAGCTGCTCGACGGCCTGCGGACGCTGATGCGCGGCCGCACCACCGTGCTCGTGACGCACTCGCCGCGGCTGGCGCGGATGGCCGACCGCGTCGTGCGGCTGGAGCGCGGCCGGGTGAGCGACCGGCGCGCGCTCGACCCGGCGCTGCCGCAGCTCGAGCGGCTGCTCGACGCCGAGGCGATGGCCGAGGTGCTGGACCGATCGCTCGACCGGCCGCTCGGCGACGTGACGGTCAGCCGCGTCGTCTACAAGCCCGGCGAGCCTGGTCGCCGTCCACTACCGCGCCGGCGCCGGCGACGCCGTCGCCACGGCCATCGCGGGCGTCGACCTCGCCGAGCGCGCGCGGCGGCCGCGCTACGCCGAGCGGGCGCGCCGGATCAACGGCCGCTCTCCCGCCCCGAACCCGCTGACATACGACGACGAGGTCGGCGCCCTCGTCACCTGGCTGCCCTACGACCCGCGGCTGCCCGCGCTGGGCGAGCCGGCCGAGGAGCTCGCTCGCCGCCTGGGCGCGAACGTCGCGCGCCTCGAGCTGATCGGCTACAAGCCGCGCGGCCGCGCGGTGCTCCGGCTCGGCGGGCTCGTGCTCAAGGCGTACGGCCGCGAGCGCGAGTTCGAGGCCGCCCTCGCCGGGCTGCAGGCCTCGCAGGACGGCCCGCTCCCGACCGCCGCCTACGCCGGCGCCGTTCCCGAGCTGCGGCTGACCGCGCAGGAGGCGCTGGACGGGCGGCCGGCGGGCACGGCAGTCGGCGTGGCGGCCGAGGCCGGCGCCATGGCCGCCGCGCTCCAGCGCGCCGGCCTCTCCCCCGCGCTCTCGGCGCCGCCCGTGAAGCTGCTCGACGCCGCCGTCCGCAAGGCCGAGGTCGTCGAGACGGTGATGCCCGAGCTGGCCGACCGGCTCGCCGCGCTCGTCCGCCGGCTCGGCGACGCCCTGCCCGCCGGGCTGCCGCTCGTCCCCGCGCACGGCGACTTCCATGTCGACCAGCTGCTGGTGCGCGACGGCGAGATCGCGGTCATCGACTTCGACGACCTGTGCGTCGCCGCCCCAGCGCTCGACCTCGCGACCTACGCGGCCGACGTCGTGCGCGGCCGGCCGGGCGACCTCGAGCGGGTGCAGGCGGTGCTCGATCCGCTGCTGGAGGGGTACGGCGACCGGCCCGACGCGCTCGAGTGGCACCTCGCCGCCGCCGTCCTCGGCCGCGCCGCCCACCCCTTCCAGCGCCAGGTCCCGGGCTGGCGCGAGCGCGTGGAGGCCACCGTCGCCGTCGCGGAGGCGAGCCTTGGGTAGGGCGCTCGTCACCGGCTGCGCGGGCTTCATCGGCTCGCACGTCGCCGAGGCGCTGCTCGCCCGCGGCCACGACGTCCTCGGCATCGACAGCTTCACCGACAACTACGCGCGCGAGGACAAGCAGGCCAACCTCGCCCGGGCCCGCGAGCACGACGGCTTCACGCTCGTGAAGGGCGACGTCGTGACGACCGCCCTCGAGCGTCTGCTCGACGGCTGCGACGCCGTGTATCACCTCGCCGCCGAGCCCGGCGTGCGCTCGAGCTGGGGCCAGCGGTTCGACCGCTACCTGCGCAACAACATCCGCGCCACGCAGCGGCTGCTGGAGGCCTCGGCCCGCGAGCCCGGGCGGCGCATCGTCTACGCGTCCTCGTCGTCGGTCTACGGCGAGTCCGAGGCGCTGCCCACGCCCGAGGACGCCACGCCGCGGCCGCTCTCGCCCTACGGCGTCACCAAGCTCGCCGCCGAGCAGCTGTGCCGCCTCTACCACGCCGAGCAGGGCGTCGACGCCGTCGCCCTGCGCTTCTTCTCCGTCTACGGCCCGCGCCAGCGCCCCGACATGGCCTTCCGCCGCTTCTGCGAGGCGGCCGCCGCCGGCGCGCCGATCGAGGTCTTCGGCGACGGCCGCCAGACGCGCGACTTCACCTACGTCGGCGACGTCGTGGCCGCGGTGCTGGCGGCGGGCGAAGCCGCCGGGGTCGGCGGCGAGGCGTACAACATCGGCGGCGGCTCGCGCGTGAGCCTGGCCGCCACGCTCGAGCTGCTCGCCGCCATCGCCGGCCGGCCGCTCGACCTCCGCCACCACGAGCGCGAGTCCGGCGACGTGCAGGACACGGGGGCCGACATCGCGCTCGCCGGCGAGGCGCTCGGGTTCGCCCCGCGGACCGACCTGCGGACCGGGCTCGCGGCTGAGTTCGCCTGGGTCGTCCAGCGCGCCCGTCGCGAGCGGCGCGGCGCCATGGTGTCAGCCGGCTGAATCCGCGTGTGACGACACCGGTCCTGCGGGTACTTTTCTCAACGGGTCCACCGGAGAAGCAAGGGGTGAGTCGGGAACGTGGCCAGGACGGTCGACGTCGAACGGGTTGTTTCGCCGACGCCATCGCCTGCACCCAGCCGGCGGGCCCTAGTCCTCAAGCACGCGCTCGACCGGCTGATCGCCGCCGCCGGCCTGCTCGTCACCGCGCCGCTGATCGCCGGGGTCGCGCTCGCCCTGCGGCTTCGCGGCGGCCCGGTGCTCCACCGCCGGCAGCGGATCGGCGAGGGCGGCCGGCGGTTCGTCCTGCCCACGTTCGCCATCCCCGAGGACGGGCTGCTCGCCCGCCTCGGCGTGCCCGCCCTGCCGCAGCTGTGGAGCGTCCTGACGGGCCGGATGAGCGTCGTCGGTCCGCGCCCGCGCGTGCCCGGCTCCGAGCCTCCGCCCGCCCGGCCGGGGCTGACCGGCCTCGCCCAGCTCGAGCAGCTCGAGCGCTGGCTGTCGGCCGCCGACCAGCTCGCGCTCGACGACCGCTACGCGCGCGAGTGGTCGCTCGGGCTCGACGCCCGCATCATGTGGCGGACGCTCACGGGCAGTGGCGACGGCCCAGCACGGCCGCGACCGTGACGCCGGTCGCGCCGTACTGCGGGTCCGGCGTGCCCAGCTGCGTCCCCAGCCCCAGCTGCCCGTAGCGGTCGGCGACGAGGATGTGACGATGCGAGGGGCTGCGCATCCAGGCCCTGATGGTCCCGCGCGCCGTGCTCCGTTCGCCGACGCCCCAGGCCAGGACCTCGCCGACCGCCCAGGAGCAGTCCGGCCGCGCGAAGCCGGCGCGGCGCACGCGGTCGCCGAGCTCACCCCCGCCGGGGCTCACGTGGGAGAAGTACCTTCGCTCGACCATGTCGGTGGCGTGCCGGCCCGCCGCGAGGGTCAGCGGCTCGCTGGCACGCAATGGCCGGGCGTCGCGGCGCGCCCGCACCGCGCCGATCTCGCACAGCATCGCCTCGTGCACGGCGGCCGGGTTGGCCTCGTACGGCAGGTCGCGGTTGGCGCACGCGGCGGCCGCGTCGTCCGCCGCGAACGGGAAGCTGACGGCCGCGACGGCGAGCGTGGCGCCGGCGCCGTGCGCCAGCCGCCGCCGGTCGGCATGCCCGGCGGCGCGGCACAGTCTGAGGATGAACAGGGCGGCCAGAAGCCACAGCGCGAGCCCCGCCAGGAGTGCCCACATGACGCGCCGATGATACCGAATGTTCAGCACATCGAACTCAGTCAATGATCATTGACCGGAGGAGGACATGAGCGAAAGGCGCGGCTTCGCCAGCGACAACCACGCCGGCGTCCACCCGGAGGTGATGAACGCGATCGCGGCGGCCAACGAGGGTCACGCCGCGGCGTACGGCGGCGATCCGTGGACGGCGCGGGCGCAGGAGCGCTTCCGCGAGCACTTCGGGCCGGCGGCGCGCGCGTTCCCGGTCTTCAATGGGACGGGGGCCAACGTGCTGTGCCTCGAGGCGCTCACGCACCCGTGGGAGGCGGTCGTCTGCGCGCGCAGCGCGCACCTGCACGTCGACGAGTGCGGCGCGCCGGAGCGCGCCGGCCGCAAGCTGCTCGTGGTCGACGCGCCGGACGGGCGGCTGACGCCCGAGCTGATCGCGCCGCTGCTCACCCGCATCGGCGACGAGCACGTCGTCCAGCCGCGGCTGGTCTCGATCGCCCAGAGCACCGAGCTCGGCACCGTCCACCCGCCCGAGGCGGTGGCTGCGCTGGCCGACTGGGCGCACGCGCACGGGATGTTGCTGCACGTCGACGGCGCGCGGCTCTGCAACGCCGCCGCGGCGCTCGGCGTGCCGCTGCGCGCGCTGACCACCGACGCCGGGGTCGACGCGGTGTCCTTCGGCGGCACGAAGAACGGGCTGATGGGCGCCGAGGCCGTCGTCCTGCTGCGGGACGAGCTCGGTGACGGCTTCAAGTACCGCCGCAAGCAGGCGATGCAGCTCGCGTCGAAGATGCGCTACATCTCGGCCCAGCTCGACGCGCTGCTGGGCGGCGGCCTGTGGGAGCGCTCGGCCGCGCACGCCAACGCG
Source organism: uncultured Solirubrobacteraceae bacterium (assembly GCA_963844405.1). Classification (GTDB taxonomy): domain Bacteria; phylum Actinomycetota; class Thermoleophilia; order Solirubrobacterales; family Solirubrobacteraceae; genus DASSUW01. The sequence goes on from CAWJNZ010000007.1 coordinate 168,454, forward strand.
ATGGCGCGGCGGCTGGCCGCCGCCGTCGGCGACCTCGAGGGCGTGGTCGTGACCCGGCCGGTCGAGGCCAACGCCGTCTTCGCCGTCCTGCCCGCGCCCGTCACCGAGCGCCTGCAGGAGAGCTGGCCGTTCTACGTCTGGGACGAGGGGACCGGCGAGGTGCGCTGGATGGCCTCCTGGGACACGACCGAGGAGGAGGTCGACGCCTTCGCCGGCGACGTCCGCGTCGCGCTCAGCTGAGCACGACCGCGGTGCCGGTGACGTCGATCTCCTGCCGGTCGGCGTGGAGGTCGACGAGCAGGCGGCCGGGCCGGCCCATGTCCTCGCCCTGATGGACGGTGACGGTGACGGGCGGCTCGACGAGGCCGAGCTCGCGCAGGTAGGCGCCGAGTGCGGCCGCCGCCGCGCCGGTGGCCGGGTCCTCGACCACGCCGCCGGGCGGGAACGGGTCGCGCGCGTGGAAGCGCAGCGGTCCCTCGCGCCAGACGAGCTGGATCGTCGTCCAGTCGCGCGCGGCCATCAGCGCGCCGAGGCGGTCGAAGTCGTAGTCCAGGTCGGCGAGCCGCTCACGAGTGCGCGCGCCGAGGACGGGATGGAAGGCGCCGGCGTACCCGACGCGCGGCGGGAGCTCCGGGTCGAGGTCGGCGGACGCCCAGCCGAGCGCGGCGAGCAGCTCGTCGAGGTCGTCGCCGGCGAGCTCCTCCACGCGCGGGGGCACGCTGGTCAGCGTCGCGGCGATCCGGTCCTGGTCGTCGCGGCGGGTGGTGATCGGCACCGGCCCGCTGCGGGTCGCGAACGTGCGCTCGCCCGGACCGTCGCGCTCGGCCAGCGCCACCGCGGTGGCGATCGTGGCATGGCCGCAGAACGGGACCTCGGCCAGCGGGCTGAAGTAGCGGATGTCGTCGCCGACGACGAACGCCGTCTCGCTGTAGCCGACGTCCGCGGCGATCTCCTGCATGCGCTCGTCGGAGAGCCCGGCAGCGTCGAGGACCACGCCGGCGGGGTTGCCGCCGTCGGGACGATCGGAGAAGGCGGTGTAGCGCAGGACGTCCATGCCCGGCATCATCGCCGACGTGATCATCCTGTGCGAGACCTGCGGGGCCGCGTTCGAAGGCCGGCCGGAGCGCTGCCCGATCTGCGAGGACGCGCGGCAGTGGGTGCCGGAGGACGGCCAGCGCTGGGTCGCCGCGGACGAGCTCGACCGCCGCACCGTCGTGCGGGCGGAGGGCGCGTTCGAGGGCGTCGGCCTCGAGCCGGGCTTCGCCATCGGCCAGCGCGCGCTGCTCGTGCCGCATCGCGACGCGCGCCTGATGTGGGACTGCCTGCCCTACGCCGGCGACGCCGACCTCGGCGAGCTCACCGGCATCGCCATCTCCCACCCGCACTACTACACGGGCATGGTCGACTGGGCGCGCGCGTACGACTGCCCGATCCACCTCCACGCCGACGACCGCGAGTGGATCACGCGCGACGACCCGCACATCGAGCTCTGGGACGGCGAGACGCTGTCGCTGGGGGACGGGCTGACGCTGATCCGCTGCGGCGGGCACTTCGCGGGCGGGACCGTGCTGCACACCGGCGACGCGCTGCTGGCCGGCGACATCGTCCAGGTGATCCCCGACCGCGGGTGGGTCGGCTTCATGTACAGCTACCCGAACCTGATCCCGCTGCCCGAGTCGGCCGTGTGCGCGATCGCCGCCGCGCTCGAGCCGTACGCGTTCGAGACGATCTACGGCGCCTGGTGGGGGACGATCGTGCGGCGCGACGGGTCGGGCGTGGTGGCGCGCTCGGCCGAGCGCTACGCGCGGGCGCTGCGCGGCGAATTCCCGTAACGCATGCCGGCGATCCGCTCGGGGATCGTCCGCAGGCGCTCGACCGGCTCGGCGCTGAACACCAGCCGCACGTGCCGGTCGGCGACCTCGCCGCCCCAGCCGGTCATCGGGGTGGCGGCGATGGCGGCGTCCTCGAGCAGCGCGCGCGACAGCTCGCTCGCCGTGGTCCCGAGCGCGACGGCGTCGATCAGCAGCGACCACCCGCCGGCCGGGCGGATCAGCGGCCAGCCCTCGAAGGCGTCGAGCAGGATGTCGCGGCGGCGCTCGAGCTCGGCGACGGCCTCGGCGACGTGCCACTGGTCGCCACGCAGGACGGCGGTGGCCGCCGCGCGGGCGACGCCGGTCGGCGTGGTGGTGTTGTAGACGTGCATCCAGCCGACCGACTCGACGAGCTCGGCAGGGCCGGCCACCCAGCCGACGCGCCAGCCGATCATGCGGTGCTCCTTCGAGAGCGAGCCGGCGATCACCGTCCGGTCGGCCATGAAGTCGAAGTGCAGCGGGTGCACGAGCGGACGGCCGTCGAAGAGCAGGCGCTCCATCGCCGCGTCGTAGAGGAGCGGGACATCGTGCTCGGCGAGGATCTCGCAGGCCGCCGCCCACTCGCGCTCGGTGAGGACGGCGCCGGAGGGCATCGACGGGCTCATCAGCACGGCGAGCGCGGGCCGCGTGCGCGCGGCCGCCGCGAAGGCGTCGAGGTCCAGCCGCCACTCGCCGTCCTCCACGCGGTAGGGCGCGAGCCGCGGCGTGCCGCCGGCCAGCCGCGCGCGGTTGACGATGCCCGCGTAGGTGGGGTCGGTGAGCAGGACGTGGTCGCCGGGATCGACGGTGGCGAGCATGACATCGAGGATCGCCTCGGTGCCGCCGCTGGTGACGAGGATCTCGCGCTCGGGGTCGTAGCGGCGACCCGTGCGCTCGGCCAGGAAGTCGGAGATCGCGGCACGCAGGTCGCGGTCGCCGGTGAACGGGAGCCAGCTGTTGGCCTCCGGCGTCTCGAGCCCGCGCACGGTCGCGGGGATCGCCTCGGGCGGGAGCGGCAGGTCGGTGTCGAGGTTCTCCATCCGGAGCACCGGCCAGTCGTGGCGGGCCCTGGCGTCGGCCGCGTCGGCCAGGCGGTCGATCCCGAAGCCGCGGACGGCCTCGAGCCGCTGCGCTCGCTTGAAGTGGTCCGTTTTACCGTCTGACATGCCGTTATATTAGACAGCTATGGATGACACCGTCAAGGCGATCGCCGCCAACGTCCGCCGCCTGCGCGCCGACCGCGGGCTGTCGGCCGCCGGCCTCGCGCGCGCCTCCGGCGTCGCGCGCGCGACCCTGGCGGAGCTGGAGGCCGGCCGCGGCAACCCGACGGTGGAGACGCTCTACGGCCTCGCCTCGGTGCTCGGCGTCACGCTCGCCGAGCTGCTTGTCGAGACCGACGCGCCGGCCGTCCAGGTCGTGCGCGCGGGCGAGGGGCCGCAGGTGGCCGGCCCGGTGCTGCAGGCGCGGCTGCTGCGCCAGGCGGCGGTCGAGCGCGTGCGGATCGAGGTGTACGAGCTGCACGTCACGGCCGGCCGCCCGCGCCGCGCCGACCCTCACCCGGCCGGCGTCGTCGAGCAGCTGCTCGTCCACTCGGGCCGCCTGCGGGTGGGGCCCGAGCACGATCCCGTCGAGCTCGGGCCGGGCGACTTCGCCGCCTTCGAAGCCTCCTCGGCGCATATCTACGAGGCGCTCGGGGAACGTGTCACCGCGACGCTGGTGATGACGTCACCAGCCTGAGCCCATGCGCGCCGTCTTCGTCCTCTACCTGATCGTCGTCATCGCCGGGATCGCGTTCTACACGGCGATCGGCATCGTCAACCCGTGAAGACGCTCCGCGACCACAGCCTGTCGCTGTTCTTCTTCACGATCTTCGTCGCCGCGCTGATCGGCCAGGCGATCGCCGGCAACGCCGAGTTCAACAACGAGGCGATCGCGCACGGCAGCGAGACGATGTCGTTCTGGAGCTATGTCGTCTCGGCCGACTTCGGGCAGGCGGTGATGGAGAACTGGCAGTCCGAGTACCTCCAGTTCACGCTCTTCATCTTCGCCACGATCTGGTTCGTCCAGAAGGGCTCGCCCGAGTCCAAGAAGCTCGACGAGGTCGGCACCGAGTCGGACAAGGACCAGAAGGTCGGTCAGTACGCCCAGCAGAACTCGCCGAAGTGGGCCCGCGCCCGCGGGTTCAAGCTCTGGCTGTACTCGAACTCGCTGCTGCTCGTGATGCTCACGATCTGGCTCGGGTCCTGGCTCGCGCACTCGCTGACCGGCTGGCGCGTCTTCAACGAGGAGGCAGTCGACCACGACGAGACGACGCTGAGCTGGCTGCAGTACCTCGGCACCGCGGACTTCTGGGAGACCACGCTGCAGAACTGGCAGTCGGAGTTTCTGGCGGTGGGGTCGATGGCGGTGCTGGCGATCTACCTCCGTCAGCGCGGCTCGCCGGAGTCCAAGCCGGTCGGCGCTCCCCACGAGGCGACCGGCGTCGAGGGGTAGCGCCGGCGCCGGCGATAGGCGAGCAGCAGGGCCAGCCCCACGACGGCACAGGCCGGAGCGAGCCATCCCAGGACGCCTTCGTCCTCGGCCCGCTGGACGGGCACGGCATCGACCGTGGCAGCAGCGGCGGTGGGCGCTTCGGCCGGCGGGACGTGCGCGGGCAGCGGACGGCCGGCCGCACCGGCGAGCCGGCGGACGGCGGCCATGGCGGTGCGCGCCAGGTCGTCGCCCTGCGCGTCCGCCGGCACCTCGAGCCGGCCGACGAGCTTGCGCGCATCGCGGGTCGTGACCGGTCGCAGCACCCCGTGGCGCAGCGCGTTGCCGGCGACGCCGAGGCCGAACGGCGTGACCACCAGCACGGGTGCCTCTAGCTCGTGGTCGATCATCGACGCCACGGTGCCCGCGTAGCGCTGCGGCGCCCGCATCATCGCCACGTCCTCGACGAGGTCCTCCACCCCCGCGACCAGCGCCACCTTGACCGGATAGCCCCGCTGCTCCGCGGCCTGGAGCAGCCCGAGCAGCCGGAGCTGGACGTCGACCGACGGCTGGCGCGCATACGACGGGTACAGCGCGTCGGTCTCGAGGTAGTGGCTGGCGGGGTCGCCGTGCGCCCACGCGCTGCCCGGGGCCGCGATCACGAGGATCGCGGCCACGAGCAGCAGGACGCGGCCGGCGACCGCGGTGGCGGTCGTCGTCACTCGCAGGCTCTCAGGCTTCGTCGGCGCGCAGGTTCTTCAGCCACGCGGCGCTCACCTTCGCCCAGCGCAGCGACCGTCCGGGGTCGATCGCCGCCGGTCCCGGGCCGCTGTCGCTCTCGGCGTGGAACCAGCCCGGGGGGCTGAGCGGGAAGCGGCTGAACTGCTCCGCGTACCCGAGCACCTCGGGGTCGGGGTCGACCGGGTAGCCCTGCGAGATCGACCCTTCGCCCACGTAGACCACGTCGACGCTGTTGTTGAGCGGGAAGCCGGGCCGCGTCATGGTCTGGGTGAACGGGTTGATGCCGGGCGCCGGGGGCGGGGTGATCCGGACGGCGTCCTTGGCGTGCCACGCGATCAGCCGGTTGTCGGCGGCGAGCCGCCCGTACCAGGCGTTGACGTCGAAGAGCCGCCCGTCGACGGGGTCGGGGAACCGCGCGCGGCCGGCGAGCGTGTGCATGGTGTCCGGCTCGAAGAAGACGAGCTTGGGGTCGGTGTTGTCCGTGAACCAGTCGATCCGGTGCACGCGGTCGAGCTCGGGGTGCGCCGGGTCGGCGAAGAAGCGGAACCAGTCCTGCTCCGGGTGGAAGAAGTACTTGATGTCGGCCTCGCGGAACGCCGCGCCGACGGTGTTGGCCTGCTCCGCGTACTGCTGCCAGGCGGCGAGCGTGCCGAGCGTCGGGTTCGCCGGGTTGCCGGCGGTGCCGACCATGCGGTACCCGAGGATCCCCGCGAGGTCGATCTGGGCCTGGAGGTTGGCCGGGTTGGTCATCGCCTGGAGCCCGCCCGTGTGCGTACCGGCGGCCTTCAAGCCGAGGCTGTCGAGCGCCGCACGGATCTGCTCGTTGGTGATCGCGCCGTTCGCGCCCTGGTTGAACGAGAAGAACTCGAAGCCGTCGTAGCCGACCGACGCCAGGTACTCGAACACCGCGACGAAGCCGCCGGGCAATGCCACCGCCGGGCCGATGTCCGTCGGGTCCTCCGGGAAGTTCGGGCCTCCGAGGTGCCCGGTGACCGACCCGTTCAGGCGCGTGATCGCGTCGCGGATCGAGAACTGCTGGACGCCGAGCCGGTTGGGCTTGACGATGCGCTTGCCCGGCGGCGTCTTCGGGCCTTGCCCGAGACTGAGGCCCGTGCCCCAGCCACCCAGCGCCGCGGCGCCGGCCGCTCCTGCGGCCGCACCGACGAACGTCCTGCGGTCGATCTTCCGTGTGTGTGCCATCTCCGTCGCTTTCTCCCCTGCTCTATGAGAAACAACAAGGGGCGCCGCACGAGGCGGCGCCCCCTTCCACTGCTACGGCGTGACGCCGGGGCCGGTGAACTCGACCCAGTTGATGTTGGCGATGTTGGTCGTCGGCCCGCCGGCGACCTCCCGGAACACCAGATACAGACGCTGCGAGCCCGTGAAGTTCAGCGGGAACGTCTGCGTCGCATAGGTGTTGTTGTTGTTCGCCGTGGTCGTGGGCGCCAGGTCGATCGTCTGGAGCACCGTCCCGTCCGGCGAGCCCTGACGGACCTGGACCCTCGCCCGCGGCTGGCCGGCGGGGACGCCGACCGCACTCGCGCCGTAGCGGAGGGTGATCGTCTTGTCCATGTTCGTCAGGTTGATGCGGTTGTTGATGGCGACCCAGTCGCCGTCCTCGGCGGCCGTGGTGGCCCGGGTGCCCTCGGCCGCGGCGCTGCTCAGCCCAGAGCTGTCCTGGGCGTCCTCGAGCTCGTGGCGCCGCAGCTGGACCACGTGCTGCACGGTGGTCTCGAGCGCCGGGATCGCGCCCTGGGCGTTGTCGGTGAACGACGCGCTGATGCCGCCGGCCAGATAGCCGCCGTGCGACGCGTCGCCCGCGTCCGTGCCCAGCACGCCACGGCAGCGACTCGTTGCCGGGTCCCACGTCGCCGGCGTGCTGTCCTCGGCGTGGCCGTGCGTGTCGTGGACCAGGACGAACGTCACCGTCACCCGCGCGCACTCGGCCGGGCTGTCGATCGCCCCGTCCTCGGCATCCGAGCCGGTGACCGTGAACGGGATGTCCTGCCCGAAGGTGAAGAAGTCACCGTCGAGAGGCGTGTTGATCGTCAGCGTCGGCGCGGTGTTGCCGACCGTGATCACGGTGCTGGCCGACGCGGTCTTCCCGGTCGAGTCCGTCACCGTCAGGCGGGCCGTGTAGACCCCGTTGGCGGTGTACGTGAACTGCGGGTTCGGGTCGGTCGAGTCGACCGTGCCGTCGTTCTGGAAGTCCCAGGCGAACCGGATCGAGTCGCCCGGGTCCTCGTCGCCCGAGCCTTCGCTGCTGAACTGCACGCTCAGCGGCGCCTGGCCGTTCCTCGGCGTCGCGCTGACCACCGCATGCGGCGCCTGCGGGCCCTTGGTGTACTCCCACCGGTACATGCCGGCGTCGGCGTTGGCCGCGAAGAACCCGTCGCCGTAGGTCAGCAGGTAGAAGTTCCCGTCGGCCCCGAACTGCAGGTCCATCGGGTTGTCGCACTCGAACGGGAACAGCGTCGAGAACACCGCACCGCAGTTGAGGAACGGGTTGATCTCCAGGACCTGGTTGCTCGAGTCGAAACGGACCTCGCGCATCGTGTCCTGGGTGAACTCGCCGAGCAGCGTCGCCCCGTCGTAGTACGGCGGGAACTTCGTCTCGCTCGGGTTGCTCGCGTCGAACTCGTACGTCGTCGCCCCGTGCGGACCGACGCCGCCCGTGAACAGCTCCGGGAAGAGCTGCGGGCAGATGCCGGCGGCCGTGCCCTCGGGCAGGTCGCCGTCGTACTGCTCGTGGCACGGCGTGCCCTGCAGGAACGCCGGGTTGTTGTCGCGGTACGAGTACCAGATGTCCGGCTGCGTGAGCCGCGGGTTCTGGACGCGGCCCGGCAACGTCACCGGGTCGATCGTGGCGCCGGTGTTCCAGCGCGACTCGTTGTCCGGGCCCTTGGCCGGGTTGCCGCACTCGAAGGGAGTGCCCAGCGTGGTGGACGTGTTGAAGTCCCACTTGTAGTAGGGGAGCGTCGGCGTCATGCAGACCGGCCAGCCGTAGTTGGCCGGCGCCCGCACGATCTCGACACGGCCGGTGCCCTGCGGCCCGCGCTGCGTCTGCGGGGTCTGCGAGTCCGGCGAGTAGTCGGTCACGTAGGCGATCCCGTCCGAGCCGACCTGGATCCGGAACGGGTTCCGGAAGCCCATGGCATAGATCTCCGGACGCGCGTTCGCCGTGCCCGGGGTGAACAGGTTGCCGCTCGGGACCGTGTACGACCCGTCGTCGGCCACCCTGATGCGCAGTGCCTTGCCGCGCAGGTCGTTCGTATTCAGCGCGCTGCGCCGCGCGTCGACGTACGGCGCGTTGAACCAGCCGCCCTGCTGGGTCGTGTTGTGGGTGATGGTCGCCGTCGTGGCGCTGGTCAGCCCCGAGGCGTCCGACGTCAACTGCGGCACGTCCTTCTGCTGGTGCTGGCCGCGGAAGTTGACGGTGACGTTGGCCGTGTTCACAGGCCCGCCCGTGACGGCCACGTCGCCGGGCTCGATGTTGGAGAGCGCCTCGAGCGCCGCCAGGATGGCAGCGGCCGTCGCGTTCCACGCGATCGGCGCGGTCGTCTGGCCGTCGAACGTGAGCGTGAACGTCCCGCCGGTGGCGTTCGTCACGCGCACGGTCTGGTTCTCGTTCGTCTTCATGTCGTTGAAGGGACCGAAGCCGCCTGAGTTGCCGCCGCCCGACGGCGTGTCGTCGCCGGTGACCAGCCAGAGGTTGCCCTGCTTGTCGAAGTCGATGTCGCCTCCGACGTGGCAGCACGCACCGCGGTTGACGGGCACCCGCATGATCTCCTGCTCGGTGCTCGCGTCCAGGTGCGCCGGATTGCCGGGCGTGGCGTCGACGAACTTGAAGCGCGAGAGCTGGAAGTAGCCGACGTAGGGATCCCACGTCGCCATGTTCGGGCCGAGGGTGGGCGCCGCGATCGGCAGCTCACCGGCGGCCCCGGTCGGCGTCCTGAACGTCCGCGTCGTGCCGTCGGACTGCGGGACGTCCTTGACCGTCGCCGGCGAGTAGTACAGGTACACCCACTTGTTCTGCGCGAAGTTCGCGTCCACGGCGGGGCCGTAGAGACCGTCCTCGCTATGCGTGTACAGGCCCTGCGGGAACTGCGACAGGTTCGCCAGCGTGGTGGTGGTGCCGCCCTCGGGGTCGTGCAGGCGCACCTGGCCGGCGCGGGCGGTCTGGATGATGCGCCCGTCCGGGAGCTGGTCGAAGCCGATCGGCTCGTTCAGGTTCGGCGGCGCGGAGATCTTGACCTGCTTGTAGTTGGCGAGCACGGTGGCGCCGCAGTCGCTGTAGACGGGGTCCGACTGGCCGGCGGCCCACTTGATGGCGCCGCCGAGGTGCCGGCCGATGTTGGCGCCCGCGAAGCTGGCCGAGTCGTGGCCGAGGGCGGTGTAGAAGGACCGTCCGCCGTCGACGTCCTGGCACCACGCCACGGGGTGGTCGTTCAGCGGGATGCTCGTCATCGTGCCGCCCGTGTACGACTTCTCGTCCACCGTGGCGAGTACGTGCTGGAGCCCGCGCACGTTCGACGCGAAGTTGTAGAAGGCATCGGGGTGCGACCAGCGCTCGGGCAGCGACTTGCTGGCGTCGTGCACGCGGTCGGCGACCTTGATCGTCGCCGTGGCGGCCGCCGGCTCGGCGCCGGTGGCGCGGGTGCCGAGCAGCTTGTTCATGAGGGCCCAGTTGGGCTCCGTGGCGATCGCGGCGTGGATGCCGACGAAGCCGCCGCCCTGCTGGAAGTAGTGCTCGAAGGCTGCCTGCTCGTTGTCGCTCAGGATGTCGCCCGACGTGTTGAGGAACACGACGGCCCGGTAGCTCTCGAGGCTCGCCTCGGTGAAGTAGCCGGCGGACTGCGCGATGGCGTCGACCTTGAAGCCGGCGTCCTTCCCCGCGTCCACGATCTTCTGCACGCCCGCTGAGGAGCTGTGCGCGTCGGCCGCCGAGCGGGACTCGGTGAGGACGAGGACGTTGTACTTCTTGCTCGCGGCGCTCTGCGCCGCATTGCTGGGACTGGCGACCGCCGCGGCCGGCAGTGAGAGCGCCAGAACCGTGACGGCAGCGATGACCCAACGGCCTGCGAACGGCATCGACGGGACCTCCTCCTCAGAGACGTACGCGTGCCGCTTGTGCGGCGCACGTCGGCAGGCGACCGCGTTACCGCGCTCGTCTCGCCCAGCCGACCATAACCAGGCGCCGATCTCCCGCGCCAGGGAGTGTGAAGAAACCTTGATGGTCGGTCATGCGACCTCCAACGCGTAGCCGACGCCGCGGCGCGTGACCACGAGCTCGGGGCTGGACGGGTCACGCTCGATCTTGCGCCGCAGGTTCCAGATGTGGGCGTCGCAGGTGCGCTCGCCGCCGACGTGATCGGTCTGCCAGAGGTGGCAGAGGATCTCGCGCCGGCTGCGCGGACGGCCCGGCTCGTCGGCGAGGAACATCAGCAGCCGCATCTCCGTCGGGGTGAGGTGCGCCGCCCGCCCGTCGACCTCGATCCGGAGCTGCTCGAGGTCGATCCGCATCCGCCCAGCCTGGAGCTCGGTCCCCGCGACGTGGAGGGCGCGGCGGCGGCGGACGATCTGGCGGTCGGCGAGCAGTTTGAGCCGCTCGAGCGCGAGCGCGCAGACACCGGCCAGCACGTCGACGAACGCGCGCTCGTCGGACGAGAAGCCGGCGCGCCCGGAGCGGCCGAAGACCATGACCCCGACAGGGCCCTCAGCATTCGGCAGGGGGACGACGGCGACCGACTCGGTGCCCGCCCGCAACGCCCGGACGGCCTCGCCCGACGGCTGGAACATGGCGCGACCGGAGCGCGCGACCTGGGCGATCACGCCCGGGGCGTCCACGGAGATCGGCGCCGACGGCGGCCGGCGATGACGGTCGGCGAGGAGGCGCAGATGGCGCCCGTCCTCCTCGACGACCGCGAAGGCCCGAAGGTCGGCGCCGAGCCCGCGCAGCGCGGCATCGCGCGCGACGGCGGGCAGCCGCCCGACCGCGCGGACCTGCGAGAGCGCGGCCGTGGCGACCCGCAGCGCCTCGAGCGGGTCGGGGCGCACCGCCTCGAACGGGCGCGGTGCGCGCTCGTGGGATTCGACCATCAGGGCCGTTGAGGCCGCAACTTCCCCCATTGCCGCATCGTATGGCGCCTTTTGCCAGCCGTCAAGCGAAAGCTTGGTGGCTTTTGCGTTGTGGCGGCGAAACGCTCAGAAAGCGCTGCTCAGAGCCAGCGGATAGACCGCAGGCGCCCCGCGGCGGCGGAGCTGGCCGGCGACCATCGCGAGCGTCCAGCCGCTGAAGCGCACGTCGTCGACCAGCAGGCATGCGCCGCCGGGCACGCCGTCGGCCACCGCGAAGGCACCGCGCACGTTGGCGACCTGCTGGGCCGAGTTGGCCATCTCGCGCTGCGGCGGGCGGGCCGCGACGCGCTCGACCACGCCCGCGTACGGCAGGCCGAGCCGCTCGGCGAGCCGGCGCGCGAAGTCCGGCACCAGCGGCGACGGCACCGCCGTCACCCACCCGACCGGCACGCCCCACGCGCGCACGACCTCCGCGGCGGCGTCGAGCAGGTCGCCGTCGTATCCGCCGCCGCGTCTGCCCGCCTGCACGACCGGGTCCCAGCCGCCGTCGCCGAGCCGCGCCAGCGCGCGACCCTCCTCGGCGCGCACGTCCTCCGGGATCTTGCGCATCGCGCCGCTCTCGTCGGGCGCCATCTTCTTCGTCTCCAGCACGATCGGGCGCGAGCGCAGGAGCAGCGCCGCCTCGCGCACGAGCGCCGGGTCGAGCGGGCCGGCGCAGCGCGGGCCGGCGCAGACCGAGCAGCGGCCGCAGTCGTGCGGCTCGGGGTCGTCGAGCTCCTCCTGGAGCGCCCGCATCAGGCAGCGACCGTCGGCGCCGAAGGCGGCCATCGCCTCCTGCTCGCGCCGCCGCAGGGCGGTCACGCGCGCGTAGCGCTCGGCGTCGTACTCCCAGCCGCTGCCCGCCGCGCGCGTCCAGCGCGAGCCGTCGCGCTCCACCGCGCCCTCGACGTCGAGCACCTTCAGCAGCGCGTCGATCCGCCCGCGGCCGAGGTTGACCTCGGCCATCAGCTCGCGCGCCGTGGCGCCGCCGTCCGCGAGCCGCGTCAGCACGCGCTCGACCAGCTCGCGCGGCGGGAAGGCCTGCTGGATGAAGAAGTCCTGGATCCGGCGGTCCTCGGCGCCGCGCAGCAGCACGACCTCGGCGCGCTCGACGCCGCGGCCGGCGCGACCCACCTGCTGGTAGTACGAGATGACCGAGCCGGGCGCCTGGTAATGGACGACGAAGCCGAGATCGGGCTTGTCGTAGCCCATGCCGAGCGCGCTGGTGGCCACCACCGCCTTGAGCTCGTTGCGGAGCAGCCGCTCTTCGACCTCGATCCGCCGCTCGCTCTCGACCTCGCCGCTGTACGCCTCGGCGGCGATGCCGCGGCCGTTGAGCCAGTCGGCGACCAGGTCGGCGTCGCGCTTCGTGAGCGTGTAGACGATGCCCGAGCCGGGGAGCTCGGGCAGGTGCGTGGCCAGCCAGGCCAGGCGGTCGGCCTGGCCGGGAAGGTCGACGACCTCGAGCCGCAGGCTGGCCCGCCCCAGCGGCCCGCGGTAGGTGTGCGGCGTGCCGCCCAGCTGCTCCTCGACATCGGCCACCACGCGATCGTTCGCCGTCGCCGTCGTGCACAGCACGGCCACGCCTTGCGGCAGCCGCGCGAGCATCTCCTCGAGCCGCCGGTAGTCGGGCCGGAAGTCATGCCCCCAGTCGCTGATGCAGTGCGCCTCGTCGATCACCAGCAGCCCGACCCGCTCGGCGAACAGCGGCAGGAAGTCGGTCCGGAAGCGCGGGTTGTCGAGCCGCTCGGGGCTGATCAGCAGCAGGTCCACGGCATCCTCCTCGAGCAGCGCGCGCACCTCCTCCCAGCCGTCGCGGTTGGTCGAGTTGACGGTGTGCGCGCGGATCCCGAGCCGCGCGGCCGCCGCGATCTGGTTGCGCATCAGCGCGAGCAGCGGCGAGACGATCAGCGCCGGCCCGGCGCCGCGCTCGCGCAGCAGCGCGGCGGCGATGAAGTAGACCGCCGACTTCCCCCACCCGGTCCGCTGCACGCACAGCACCCGCGCCTGGTCCTCCACGAGGTCCCGCACCGCCTCGAGCTGGTGCTCGCGGAACACGGCGTCGGGGCCGGCGAGGTCATGAAGAAGGTCGAGCGCGCGATCCACCACGTTGACGGTAGGACCCCCACCGGCGATCTTCGCCCGCACATAAAGGGCCTGTCCCTCAACATGAAGGGCCTGTCCCTCAACATGAAGGGCCTGTCCCTCAACATGAAGGGCCTGTCCCTCAACATGAAGGGCCTGTCCCTCAACATGAAGGGCCTGTCCCTCAACATGAAGGGCCTGTCCCCCAACGTGGACTGCGTGGGCTTTCTTCAGTGGGCGCTGCCGCGGCTCGGCCGCCGCTGGGCCGGGTACCGGAAGGTTCGCCGTCAGGTCTGCCGGCGGGTCCGGCGCCGGATCGAGGAGCTCGGCCTCGACGGCTTCGGCGCGTACCGCGAGCGCCTCGAGGCGGAGCCGGACGAGTGGGCCGCGCTCGACGAGCTCATGAACGTGACGATCAGCCGGTTCCATCGGGACCGCGGCGTCTTCGAGTACCTGCGGGACGCGGTCCTCGAGCCGGGCATGCGCGTGTGGAGCGCCGGCTGCGCGAGCGGCGAGGAGCCGTACACGCTCGCGCTGCTGTGTGATGGGCTCGACATCCTGGCCACCGACGTCGACCCGACGATGCTGCGCCGAGCCGAAGCCGCCCGGTACCCCGCCTCGGCCCTGCGCGAGCTCCCGGACCGTGACGCCTTCACGGACGGCGTGCTGGGCGAGCGCTACCGGCACGTCACCTTCGCCCGCCACGACGTCCGCGACGATCCGCCGGCCGGTCCGTTCGACCTCGTCCTCTGCCGCAACCTCGCGTTCACCTACTTCGACGAGCCCACCCAGCGCGCGACGCTGCAACGATTCGCGAGCGTGACGCCGACGCTCGTGATCGGTGCCCACGAGTCCCTCCCGGAGGGACAGCGCGAGTTCGCGCCGCGCGCCAGGTGCGTCTTTCAGACGCTCGCCTGATAGCTCCGGAACGCCCGCGTCGCGAGCATCCCGCACGCGGCGAGCAGCGCGACCAGCAGCCCGACGTCGGTCGCCACCAGGCCCCAGTCAGGGTCGGCGGCGGTCGCGCTGCGGCCGGCCTCGATCGCCCAGTCGACGGGGTTGACGTCGGCGACGGTCCGCATCCAGCCGGGCATCAGCTCCGGACTGACGAGCGCGGTCGAGAGGAAGGTCAGCGGCAGCACCAGGAACGTGACGGCGCCGATCAGCGACTCCTCCTGGCGCGTGACGAGCGCCAGGGCGTTCGACAGGGCGGCGAGCGCCGAGCCGAGCACCGCGGCCAGCAGGACGAGCACGACGACGCCGATGACGCCGCCGGGGAAGCTCGCCCCCACGGCCAGCGCGATCAGCACCATGATCACGGACTGGACGACGATCACGACGGCGCTCTGCGCGACGCGGCCGGCGATCAGGGCACCGCGCCGGACCGGCGACACGAGCAGCCGGTCGGTCACGCCGCGGTTGATGTCCTCGATCGTCGCCATCCCGCTCCAGCCCGAGGAGAAGAGCGCCGACATCACGACGATCCCGGGCGCCAGGTAGGCGATGTAGGAGTCCCCGCCGAAGCCCGGCAGGTCGGCCATGCTCTCGAACAGCTCGCCGAACAGCAGCAGCCAGATCAGCGGCTGCACGAGCGTGACCGCGACGAACCACGGCTGGCGCCAGAGCGCCCGCAGGTCGCGCAGCGCCAGGTACACCGTGTGCCTCATTCGTAGCTCCTTCCCGCGTGGCGGAGGTAGACGTCGTCGAGCGAGGGCCGCGAGACGGTGACCGAGGCCACCTCCAGGCCGCGCGCCTCGAGGGCGGCGAGCACGGCCGGCACCGCGCGGGCGCCCTCGTCGGCCCGCGCCCGCAGGACGCTGCCCTCGACGACCAGCTCGCGGACGCCCGGCAGCGGCTCGACCGGCGCGCCGTTGACGGCGGACGCCAGCTCGACCTGGATCGAGTCGCCGCGCAGCTCGGCCTTCAGCCGCTCGGGCGAGCCGGCCGCGACCACCCGCCCGCGGTCGACGATCGCCAGCTCGGAGGCGAGCCGGTCGGCCTCCTCGAGGTAGTGGGTGGTGAGGAGGATGGACAGCCCGTCGCGGGCCATCTCCAGGATCTCGCGCCACAGCTCCGCGCGGACCTCGGGGTCGAGGCCGGTGGTCGGCTCGTCGAGGAACAGCACCTGCGGCCGGTGCACGAGGGCGAGCGCGATGTCGAGCCGCCGCTGCATGCCGCCCGAGTACGTCCGCACGACGCGCCCGCCCGCATCGCTCAAGCCGAACTGCTCGAGCAGCTCGGCCACCCGCGCGGTGAGCGAGCGCCCGCGCAGCCCGTGGATCTGGCCCTGCAGGAGCAGGTTCTCGACGCCGGTGGCCTCGAGGTCGACGCCCGATCGCTGTCCGACGCAGCCGATGGCGCGCCGGACCGCGGCGGGATCGGCGCGCACGTCGTGGCCGGCCACGAACGCGCGACCGGAGTCCGGCCGCGAGAGCGTCGTCAGCACCCGCACCGCCGTCGACTTGCCGGCGCCGTTCGGGCCCAGGAGGGCGAAGATCGTTCCTTCCCGCACCTCGAGGCTGAGTCCGTCCAGCGCCGTGACGTCGCCGTACGTCTTGACCAGGTCGATCGCCTGTACACTCGTCTTCATAGGCAAGTATCTTAGAGATCAAAAGACTTAGATGTCAAGAGACTTGATCGTCAAGGCGTTCGGGGATGCCGTACGCGCCTACCAGACCGTCAACGACAACTTCGACCAGGCGGTGGCCGACCACGTCGGGATGAACCGCACCGACGCCCGCTGCATCGACCTCATCGACCAGGCCGGCGGCATGACGGCGGGCGAGCTCGCGCGCGCGGCGGGCCTCACGACGGGCGCCGTCACCGCGGTGGTCGACCGCCTCGAGGCGGCCGGCCTCGCGCGCCGCGTGGCCGACCCCGCGGACCGCCGGCGCGTGCGGATCGAGGCGACCGACCGGCTGTGGGAGGTCACGCAGCCGCTCATCGGCCCGATGGTCGACGAGTCGATGGCGATCCTCGACGACTACAGCGACGAGGAGCTCGAGCGCTTCACCGAGTTCCTGCGGCGAGCGATCGAGCTCCAGGCACGTCACGTGGAGCGCGTCCGCGCTCTGTGACGGCGCGGCGCAGCGCGTCGAGCACGGCCAGCGTGCCGACCGACACGACCTCGCCGGCCGGGCGCGCGGCGCGCAGCTCCCACTCCGGCGCGCCCGCCAGGGGGCGCAGGGCCACGCCCGGCGGGAGCGGCTCGGCCGCCACCGCGGGCACCGGCGCCCAGCCCTCGCCGGCCGCGACCAGCGCCAGCACGGTGCCCAGGCTCTCGACCCGGTAGCGCGAGATCTGCGGGGTCGGGGCCAAGGCCTCGTCGTCGAGCTCGTCGAGCCGGGTCAGCGGGTGGTCGGCGGGGATCGCCGCGCACAGCGGCTCGCGCCGCAGCACGGTCTCGACCACGCGCGGGTCCTCCTCCGTGGCCCCGGACGAGACCCACACCCCGACCTCGAGCCGACCGTCGACCACCGCCATCCGCACGTCGCCGGCGGCGGCCTCCTCGAGCAGCAGGTCGGCTGCCGGCAGCCGCCGGCGCAGGAGCCGCAACGCTCGGGGCAGCACCGCGCCGGCGGCCACCGGACAGGCACCGATCCGCAACCGCTTGACCTGCTCGGCCTCCAGGGCCTCGAGCTGGGCCTGCGCGTGGCGGACGGCCTCGACGATCCCCACGGCATGCTCGTGGAGGAGGCGACCGGCAGCAGTGAGCCGAACGCCGCCCGCCTCGCGGACGAGCAGCGACGTGCCGGTCTCGGCCTCGAGCTTGGTCATCTGCTGGGAGACCGCCGAAGGTGTGAAGGAGAGCGCGTCGGCGGCGCCCGCGAACGTGCCCCGCCGCACGACCTCCACGAATGTCTGGAGCCTGGTGAGGTTCATCCCATGAAACCCTCGGCGGGAACATCGACCGCCGGTGTGAGAGGTCTCTAAGAAACCGGCCGATAATCCGGACAGGTGCCTATACGTGCCCCTCATCGCCTGCTCGTCGTCGACGACGACCCCGCGCTCTCGCGCACGCTCCGCAGCGCCCTCGGCCTCGAGGGCTACGACGTCGAGTGCGCGCCCGACGGCGCCGAGGCGCTGCAGCGCCTGGCCGCCGACCACTTCGACGCCGTGGTGCTCGACGTCAACATGCCGCGAGTCGACGGCCTCGCCGTCTGCCGCCGCCTGCGCGCCCGCCGCGACCGCACGCCGGTCCTCATGCTGACCGCCCGCGACCAGGTCGGCGACCGCGTCGAGGGGCTCGACGCCGGCGCCGACGACTACCTCGTGAAGCCGTTCGCGCTCGATGAGCTCAACGCCCGCGTCAGGGCGCTGCTGCGGCGCGCCGGCGGCGACGACCACGACGAGCGCCTCAGCTACCTCGACCTCACGCTCGACCTCGCCGGTGCCCGCGCCCACCGCGGCGACCGCCCGCTCGAGCTCACGCGCACCGAGCAGCGGCTGCTCGAGCTCCTGCTACGCAACCCCGAGCAGGTGCTGCCGCGCGACATGATCTACGAGCGCGTGTGGGGCCACGACATCAGCGCGACGTCCAACTCGCTCGACGTCTACGTCGGCTACCTGCGGCGCAAGACCGAGGACGGCGGCGAGCCGCGTCTGATCCACACCGTCCGCGGCGTCGGCTTCCGGCTGGGGACATGAGCTACCGGAGCCGCCTCATGCTGCTGGCCGGGCTCGCCGTGGCGCTCGCCGTCGCGCTCGGGTCGATCGCCACCTACGTCTCGGTCCGGGCGCAGCTGCGGGACTCGGTCGACGACAACCTGCGGTGGATGAGCGAGCGCGTCGTCACCAGGCCGGAGGCGCGCGACAGCCCGCGGCGCCGCCGGCTCGACCCCGAGCTGGAGCGCCAGGATTTCAGCCTCGTGCTGCCGTCCTCGCCGCTCGGCGAGCAGGCCGGCTACGCGCAGGTCGTCTCCAGCGCCGGCAACATCACACCGCCGCCGGAGCAGGAGGCGCTGCTCCAGGCCGGCCCGCGCGTGATGGCGGTCGCCCAGGGCCGGGCCGACCCGTTCTTCTACGACTCCGAGCTGAGCGGCACCGAGGTGCGGGTCTACGTCTCCCGGTTCAGCGAGGGCCGGGCGCTGCAGGCCGCGCGCTCGCTCGACGACGTCGACGCCACGCTACGACGGGTCACGCTCGTGCTCGCCCTCGTCAGCCTCGCCGGCGTCGTGCTCGCCTCCCTGCTCGGCGGCCTCGTCGGCCGCAGCGCCATGCGCCCGGTCCGCCGCCTGATGCGCGGCACCCGCTACGTGGCCGCCACCCAGGACCTCTCGCGCCGCGTCGAGGCGATCGGCGACGACGAGCTCGCCGGGCTGGCGCGCAGCTTCAACGCCATGCTCGAGGCGCTCGCCGAGTCGCGCCGCGCGCAGCGCCAGCTCGTCGCCGACGCCTCGCACGAGCTGCGCACGCCGCTGGCCACCGTGCAGGCCAACGTCGAGCTGCTCTCGCGCGCCGGCGAGCTGCCGCCCGCGGAGCGCGAGCAGCTCCGCGAGGACCTGCTGTCTCAGCTGCGCGAGCTGACCAGGCTCGTCGGCGACCTCGTCGAGCTCGCGCGCGAGCGGCCGCCGGAGAGCGACCTCCAGGAGCTCGACCTCGCCGAGCTGGTCGCAGGCTGCGTCGAGCGCGCGCGCAGCCGCGGGCCGGTCGAGGCGACGCTGCGGCCCTCGCCCGTGCGCGCCGACCGGGCGCGGCTCGAGCGCGCGGTCACCAACCTGCTCGACAACGCGCGCAAGTGGAGCCCGCCGGACGGCACCGTCCACGTCAGGGTGGCCGAGGGCGAGGTCGTCGTCCGCGACGAGGGGCCGGGGATCGACGACGCCGACCGCCCGTACGTGTTCGACCGCTTCTACCGCTCGGCCGAGTCGCGCCGGCTGCCGGGCTCGGGCCTCGGCCTGGCGATCGTCCGCCAGGCCGCCGAGATGCACGGCGGCGCCGCGTGGGCGGCGCCGCCGCGCGACGGCTCAGGCGCGGAGCTTCACCTGCGGCTGACACCTACTTCAGCGACGTCCACGCCAAGTCCCACTGCGCGTTGAACTCGCTGACGGCGCCGTTGACGTCGGCCGACCGCAGCAGCGTCTGCTTGTCCCAGATCCACGAGACGAGCGGAGCCTGCTCGGTGATCATGCGGTTGATCCGCGCCCACGCCTGAGCGCGCTCCTTCGGGTCGCTCAGCACCGCCGCGTCGTCCATCGCCTGGTTGATCTCCGGCACGTCGAGCTGCGGCCAGTTGGAGTTCATCTGGGGGATGATGTGGTCGCCGTTGAACGTCGGGTCGAGGATCGTCTGCGGGTCGCCGAAGTCCTTGCCCCAGCTCACGTTCGGGCAGATCGCAACCTTGGCCGACGGCACGTTGCAGAACTTCGTGTACATCGCGTCCTGGGTCACGAGCCGCAGCCGCACCTTGAAGCCGAGCCGCTCGAAGTTCTCCTTCGCGACCTCCGCCGTCTTCTGCGCGACGCCCTCCGAGGTGCCGACCATCAGCAGCTCGTCGTCGCCCTCGTACTTCCCGGAGGCGTAGCCGGCCTTCTTGAGGTACTCGGCGGCCAGCGCGGGGTCGCCCGCGGGCTCGGCCATGAAGTCGAGCCCGAAGCCGTCGTAGCCGCCGGACTCCGCGAAGCCGGGCATCCCGGGCGGGATCATGTGGGTGGGGATGTCGCCGATCAGCTCGCCGCCGCGCACCAGGCGCAGCGCCTCGCGGTCGAAGCCGGCGACGACGGCGCGGCGGACGTCGATGTCGTCGAACGGCGCGATCGTCGTGTTCATCGAGATGTAGCGGGCGCTGCCCGCCGGCACGAGCTCGAGCTGGTCCTTCTGGCGCTTGACGACCTGCGAGAGCACGGCCGGCGGCGCCGACCAGTCGCCGCTCAGCAGCCCGTCGCCCTCGACCACGCGACGGCCGGCGACCGTCGTGTCGTCGTTGCCCTGCGGCATGTCGATCTCGTCGACGTACGCGGGCTTGTAGTCGGTCGACGCGTCCCAGTTCGGGTTGCGGACGAGGTGGATGCGACGGCCGGCCTCGTAGCCGACCGCCTTGCCCGAGGCGTCGTTCTCGATCATGTACGGGCCGGTGGCGACCTGGTTCTGCCCGTACAGCGACGGGTTGTCCTTGTCGAACTTCGCCGCGTACTCCTCCGGCACCGGAGCGCTCAGGGGCAGCGCGAGGGCGCCGGCCAGCACGCCGCCGCTGCCGCGCGAGAGCTTGAAGACGATCGTGTGGTCGTCCGGCGTGCGGATGCCCTTGATCTCCGTGCCCGGCTTGGCCGCCGGCTTGGCGCCGACCAGGTCGCCGAAGTAGGCGCCGACGTAGCCGTTGCCGACGGTGTTGAAGAAGCCGCGCTCGATCGCGTACTTGACGTCCTTGGCCGTCACCTCGCGGTCGACGGGCGGCGAGAAGCGCACGCCGTCGCGGATCTTCACGGTGACCGTCCGGCCGTCCTCGGAGATCTGCGGCTCGGCCTCGGCGAGGTCGGGCACCGGCGTCTCGCCGTCGTCCGGCTTCCACGAGTAGAGCGGGCGCTGGGTGGCGTAGCTCACCATGTAGCCCATCTGGTAGTAGGTGATGCCGGGATCGATGTTGTCGACGTCGTCCGTCCACAACATCGTCAGCTTGCCGCCCTGCTTGGCATCCTGGCCCGTGCGGCTGTCGGCGGCGCGCTCGGAGCCACTCCCGCCGCCGCAGCCCGCGAGGACCGCGCCGGCGAGAGCGAACGCGAGGAACGCGCCCCTGGCCATCCTGTGCATCGAGGTTCCTTCCTCCGGCGGCCCCCGCCGGGTCGTCGACCGTACATGTCGATCGTCGGCCGCGCGCGAGGCGCGCACGACGACGATCGCTACGGGCGCCGTGAAGGAACGCTTACGGGATCAGCCCACGAGGTGGAGCCGCGAGCGGCGCGACTCGTAGCGCGCGGCGACGTCTCGCAGGATCTCCAGCATCGCCTGCGTGGCGGGGGAGCGGTAGCCGTCGGCCAGCGTGGCGGCGAAGATCTGGCGCACCGGCGTGTCGCGCCCGAGGTCGCGGACCACGATGTCGTCGCGGACGCTGGTGAGCCCGAGCTCGGCGATCAGCGAGACGCCGACGCCGGCGGCCACGAAGCCCTGCATCGCCGTGTAGTCGTCGGTCTCGAAGGCGATCCGCGGCTCGTAGCCCGCCACCGCGCACGCGCGCGAGATGAGGCGGTTGCACTCGCAGTCTGGCTGGCCGCCGATCCACGCCTCGCCGGCGAGGTCGGCCAGCCGGACGCGCCGGCGGTTGGCGAGCGGGTGGTCGCGCGGGAGAACGAGGTACATCGGGTCCTCGATCAGGTGCACGCGCTCGATGCCGTCGTCGGGCTGCTTGACGGCCGACTCGAAGACGATCCCGAGGTCGAGCTCGCCGCTGCGCAGCAGCGGGACGCAGTCCTCGGGCTCGGACATGCTCATCGAGAGCTCGACCGCAGGATGCTGGCTGCGGAAGGCCGCGATGGCGAGCGGCATCAGGGTGGCGCCGGCCGACTCGAAGGCCGCCATCCGCAGGCGGCCGCCGCGCAGGCCGGCGATCGCCTCGAGCTCGGCCTCGGCCTCGGCCAGGCGGGCCATGATCGCCTCGGTGTGGCGCACGACCGCCTCGCCCGCGTCGGTGAGGCGCACGCCGCGCGCGCTGCGCTGCACCAGGGTGGTGCCCGCCTCGCGCTCGAGCGCGGCGATCTGCTGCGAGACGGCGGACTGGGTGAAGGAGAGGGCGTCGGCGGCGGCGGAGAACGAGCCGCGGACGGCGACCTCGCGGAGGACCCGCATTCGGCGGACGTCGAGCATGAGCAGAACTTATACCACCCTTTGGAAACCGTCATTTGAACTGATGGCGATCAATCGCGATCATCCTGCTCACGTTCTCCCTCCCAACACCGTTTGAAAGGACGGCTCACATGACCTCTCTCGCTCTCGCTCCTGGTGTCCTGATCCGAGCCGCCCGCGGCTCCGACGGCCACGCTCTCCACCGGCTCGCGTCGCTCGACTCGGCGCACGTCCCCGCCGGCGAGCTGTTGGTCGCGGAGAGCGAGGGCGCGCTGGTCGCCGCCCACGCCCCCGCCACGGGCGCCACGATCGCCGACCCCTTCCGGCACACCGCCGAGGTGGTCGAGCTGCTCGAGCTGCGGGGCTCGCTGCTGCGGGCCGCGTGACGGCCGACTCTCCGCCCCTCCCCTCCTCCTCCCCGTCGCAGGCGGGGGCGGCCCACGCCCGGGCCGCCCCCGCCTGGAAGGTGTGGACCGGCCTCTGGATCGTCTACATCGTCTGGGGCTCGACGTACCTGGCCATCCGCGTGATGGTCGAGACGGTGCCGCCGCTCCTGGGCGCGGGAGTGCGCTTCCTCGTGGCCGGCGCCGTCATGCTCGCCGTGCTCTCGCTGCACCGGTCCGTGCGCCCGACGCGGGCGCAGCTCTTGAGCGCGCTGCTGGTCGGCATGTTGCTGCCGGGCGCCAACGCCGTGGTCACCGTCGCCGAGCAGGAGGTGCCCTCCAACGTGGCGGCGCTGCTGATCGGCTCGATCCCGCTGTGGGTGATCCTGATGCGGCGGGCGGCCGGCGAGAGGGTCTCGCGCGCGTCGATCGGCGCGGTGCTCGTCGGCTTCGCCGGGGTGGCCGTGCTGGTACGGCCGGGCGAGCAGTCCGAGGGCGCCTCGCTGCTCGCGCTGGCCGCCTGCGTGATCGCTGCCGTGATGTGGGCGAGCGGCTCGTTCGCCTCGCCGCGGCTGAAGCTGCCGCGCGACCCGCTGGTGGCGAGCGGCTGGCAGATGCTGCTCGGCGGGCTGGTCATCGTCGTCTGCGGGCTGGTGGCCGGCGAGCTACCCGAGGTCGACCCGGAGGCGTTCTCGCTGCGCTCGGTGATGGCGCTGCTGTATCTGGTCGTGTTCGGCTCCTGGCTCGCCTTCACCGCCTACGCCTGGCTGCTCCAGAACGCGCCGATCTCGCGGGTGGCGACGTACGCGTACGTGAACCCGGTCGTGGCGATCGTGCTCGGCTGGGTCATCCTCGACGAGCTGATCACGCCGGTCACGCTGGTCGGCGCGGCGATCATCGTCGCCTCGGTGGCGCTGGTCATCAGGATCGAGAACGCGCGCCGGCCGTAGCTTTCCCGGTCGTCACGCGGCGGTCACCGGGTGGCGGACGACGGCCCAGAACTGGTAGCCGCCCTCGTTGAAGGGGACGGTGTCGGGCTGGGTCGAGGCCGCTGCCGTCGGTGGCCCGGGCGAGCAGCTCGTGGCGGCCGGGGACGGGCGTCCACGGCAGCGACCAGCGCACCCACCCGTTGGGGCGGTTCGGCCCGTGGAGCTGTGCTTCGCGCCAGCGCGCGCCACCGTCGGTGCTCACCTCCACGCGGTCGATCGGCGCGTGGCCCGACCACGAGCGGCCGGTCAGCCTCGCGCGCTCGCCGGCGGGGAGCGCGGCGTCCCAGGGCAGCTCGAACGCCGACTTCACCGGCTGCAGCGAGAGCCCCGGATACCACTTCGTGTTCCAGGCCGTCTCGATCCTCGTGTCGGCGACCTCGAGCCGGCCGAGCCACTTGATGCTGGCGATGCCGATCCAGCCGGGGACGAGCAGGCGGACCGGGAAGCCGTGGTCGGCGGGCAGCGTCTCGCCGTTCATCTCGAATGCGAGCAGCGCGTCGTCGAGCGCCTTGTCGAGCGGGATCGGGCGGCCGGACGCGGCCGTAGTCGACGCCCCCGGTCACATAGGGCGCGTCGAGCCCCTCGGCGAGCACGTCGACCGCCTGCCGCCGCAGCCCCGCGCGCTCGAGCACCTCGCCGAGCGGCACCCCGCGCCAGCGCGCCGCGCCGATGCCGCCGAGCTTCCAGGGCGTCCCGCTCGCCGGCGTGCCCTGCTGGCTGCCGAAGAAGCTGCGGCCGTTGCCCGCGCACTCGACGACCGACGTCAGGCCGCGCGAAGGAAGCCGCTCGAGGTCGCGCAGGCTCAGCGAGAGCGGCCGCCGGACGCCGCTGCCGTGCACGGTCAGGCGCCAGCTCGCGGGATCGATCGCCGGCGTGCGCGTGTGGTTGCGGACGAAGAACCGCTCGTTGGGGATCAGGTGGCCGAGCTCCCGGACCGTCTCCCACCGCATCTCCGCGTTCGTCCCGCGCACCACGAACCACTCGGGCGGCAGCGGCTTCACGATCGGCGACGCGCTCTGCCCCCACGCCACGCGCGGCGCCACGAGCGGCACGGAGGCTGCCGCGGCGAGCCGAAGCAGGTCCCGCCTGCTCACATAAGGGGACAGGCCCTTCACATTGAGGGACAGGCCCTTCACATTGAGGGACAGGCCCTCAACATTGAGGGACAGGCCCTTCACATTGAGGGACAGGCCCTCAACATTGAGGGACAGGCCCTTTACGTGGCCGGGGGCTCCTCGAACGGGCGCTCGAAGAGGGTGGAGAGGACGATCTGGGTCTGGGTCCGGGTGACGCCCGGGTGGTCGCGCAGGCGCTCGAGCGCCTCCTCGAGGTGGGCGGTGTCGCGCGCTCGGACGTGGATGATCGCGCTGGCCTCCCCCGCCACCGTGTAGGCAGCCTCGACCTCGGGGTGGCGCTCGACCGCCTCGCGCACCTCGGCGGCCGCCATGCGGCCCTCCGTGTAGAGCGCGACGAAGGCGTGCGTGCCCCAGCCGTAGCGGCCCGGGTCGACCTGCGCGGTGTAGCCGCGGATCACGCCATCGGCCTCGAGCCGGTCGACCCGCCGCTTGACCGCCGGAGCGGACAGCGAGACGCGCATCCCGATGCTCTGGAACGACCGGCGGGCGTTCTGCCTCAAGAGCGCAACGATCTGGCGGTCGATGTCGTCCATCAGGCGACCGATTGTGGCACGCCGCGCAATGGATCACCCTTGAGCGCAGCGCTCGACAGCGCAACCATGAAGCAGCGAATCTTTGAGCCCTAGGGAGGTCCTGTCCGTGAGCACCCAGCCCGTCGTCGCCCCCGCCGCGCAAGCCCGCGACGACTTCATGCCGCTGCACGGCATCGACCACGTCGAGCTCTACGTCGGCAACGCGCTGCAGTCGGCCTACTTCTACGTCCACGCCCTCGGCTTCCGCGAGATCGCCTACGCCGGCCTCGAGACCGGCGTCCGCGACCGCACCTCGCACGTGCTCGAGCAGGGCCGGATCCGCATCGTGCTGACCGGCGCGCTCACGCCCGACCACGAGATCGGCCGCCACTCCGCCGCCCACGGCGACGGCGTGAAGGTGATCGCCCTCAGCGTCCCCGACGTCGACCACGCCTACCGCGAGGCCACCGCCCGCGGGGCCAAGGGCGTCCGCGAGCCCTACGAGCTGAGCGACGAGCACGGCACCGTCCGCGTCGCCACCATCGAGACCTACGGCGAGACGCTGCACACCTTCGTCGACCGCTCGCAATACCACGGCCCGTTCATGCCGGGCTACGTCGCCCGCGAGCGCAGCGCCGGCGAGGTCGGCCTGCTGGCCATCGACCACGTCGTCGGCAACGTCGAGCTCGGCGAGATGGAGACGTGGGTCAAGTACTACGAGGACGTCTTCGGCATGACGGAGATGCTGCACTTCACGGACGAGGCGATCTCCACGGAGTACTCCGCGCTCATGTCCAAGGTGGTGACCAGCGGCAACGGCCGCGTCAAGTTCCCGATCAACGAGCCCGCCGAGGGCAAGCGCAAGTCGCAGATCGACGAGTACCTGGAGTTCTACGGCGGCGCCGGCGCCCAGCACATCGCGGTCGCCACGCGCGACATCGTGCGCACGGTGACCGAGCTGCGCGAGCGCGGGATCGAGTTCCTGACCGTCCCCGCGACCTACTACGACGAGGTGCCGGAGCGGATCGGCGAGATCGAGGAGTCGCTCGAGGACCTGCGGCGGCTCGGCATCCTCGTCGACCGCGACGACGAGGGCTACATGCTGCAGATCTTCACGAAGCCGATCGGCGATCGCCCGACGATGTTCCTCGAGGTCATCGAGCGCCACGGCGCGCGCGGCTTCGGGGAGGGCAACTTCAAGGCGCTCTTCGAGGCGATCGAGCGCGAGCAGGAGCTGAGGGGGAACCTCTGATGCGCTACTACTCGCTGGGCCAGGTCCCGCAAAAGCGGCACGTCCAGTTCCGCGACCCCGAGGCGACGTCGGGCAACGGCCAGGCGCCGCTGCTGGTCGAGGAGGTCCTCGGCTTCGAGGGCTTCTCCGGCAACGAGTCGATCCTCTACCACCTGTGGTCGCCGTGCCGGATCTCCGACGTCGGCGAGTTCACGCCGATCGAGCTCGAGGAGTGGGTGCCCGAGACGCACGTGCACCGGCTCACCAACACGATGGGCATGCCGCCGATGGGCGACACCGTGCTCGGCCGCCAGGTGCTCCAGTACAACGCCGACGTCGAGATCGGCATGTGCATCCCCGAGGCCGAGGCGGACTACTTCTACCGCGACGGCGAGGGCGACGAGGTGGTCTTCGTCCACGAGGGCGAGGGCGTCGTGGAGACGATCTTCGGCACGCTGCCCTACGGCAAGTGGGACTACGTCGTGATCCCGCGCGGGACCACGTACCGCTTCCGGTTCGACACGCCGCAGCGCTGGCTGACCTTCTACACCCCGGGCGAGATCGAGACACCGAACCGCTACCGCAACCGCTACGGCCAGCTGCTCGAGCACGCGCCCTTCAGCCAGCGCGACTTCAAGCCGCCGAGCGAGCTCGTCACCCACCGCGACCGCGGCGAGCACCTGGTCAAGGTCCGCGTGCGCGGCGGCTACCAGGACTACGTGCTCGACTACCACCCGCTCGACGTCGTCGGCTGGGACGGCTACGTGTACCCCTACACGTTCAACATCATGGACTTCGAGCCCAAGGCCGGGCGCCTGCACCAGCCGCCGCCCGCCCACCAGACCTTCCAGGGCCCGAACTTCGTGATCTGCTCGTTCTGCCCGCGGATGCTCGACTGGGACCCGATGGCGGTGCCGATCCCCTACCACCACTCCAACGTGCAGTCGGAGGAGATGATCTATTACGTCGACGGCCAGTTCGGCTCGCGCAAGGGCGTCGACATCGGGGCGATCACCCTGCACCCGTCCGGGCTGCCGCACGGCCCGCAGCCGGGGCTGGTGGAGAAGTCGCTCGGCGCCACGCGCACCGAGGAGCTGGCCGTCATGTGCGACACGTTCCGGCCGCTGAAGCTGACGACGCTGTCGCGCGACCTCGACGACCCGTCGTACGCGTTCTCGTGGTACGAGGAGGGAGCGCAGCTCTCCACCACCGGCTGATGGCGGTCCGCGAGGCGACGCCGGCCGACGCGGAGCTGCTCGGCCGGCTGCTGCACGACTTCAACTCCGAATACGAGGACGTCACCCCCGGGGCGACCAAGCTCGCCGAGCGGTTCCGCGAGCTGCTCGCCGGCGAGGAGACGGTCGCGCTCATGGCCGGCGAGGATGGCTTCGCGGTGCTCCGCTTCCGGCCGTCGCTCTACAGCGACGCGCTCGAGTGCTACCTCGCCGAGCTGTACGTGGTCCCCGCGAGGCGCGGGCAGGGTCTCGGCCGGGAGCTCATGGACGCGGCGATCGAGCTCGCCCGCGCCCGCGGCGCCGACTACATGGACCTCGCGACCTCGGAGGACGACGTCGCCGCCCGCGCGCTGTACGAGCGCTCCGGCTTCAGCAACCGCGAGGGGCGCCCCGACGGGCCGGTCATGTACTGCTACGAGCGCGACCTCTAGTAGGTGAGAGTGGCCACCAGCGGCAGGTGGTCCGACGTGCCCTTCTTCGTCGACCGGTTGAACGGCCGCGGGCGGCCGCTGGGCGTCGCCACGCTCGGGGCGCGGTAGAGGTCGACGCTGTCGAGGTCGAGCCGCAGCCCGCTGGTCTTCAGGAGGCCGCGCGAGACCACCAGCTGGTCGAGCACCTGGTAGCGGTTGGCGAACACCTCGCCCGCCGGCGTCGAGCTGATGAAGAAGCTGCCGAGGTTCTCGGGCGCGAGGAAGCGCCAGCACGGGTTGTAGAGGAAGGCGTCGGTCTCGCGGTAGTCGGCGGTCTGGGCCCGGAAGCCCTCGATGTCGTTCGTCGGGCCGATCACGCGGTCGAGC
This sequence comes from uncultured Solirubrobacteraceae bacterium, assembly GCA_963844405.1. Classification (GTDB taxonomy): domain Bacteria; phylum Actinomycetota; class Thermoleophilia; order Solirubrobacterales; family Solirubrobacteraceae; genus DASSUW01. Next base: position 196,774 of record CAWJNZ010000007.1, read on the forward strand.
TCGCTGGAGGCCTGCAGGTGGTCCACGACCGAGCTGTCCGAGGGCTCGTCGTTGAAGTCGCCCATGAGCAGCACCGGCGTCTCCCACTGCGCCTGCACCGGCCCCAGGTCGCCCTCGGCCCGCAGCTCCTCGTAGGCGATCGAGTCGACGAGCAGGTGGTCGCGGACGAGGTAGGCGATGTTCTCGGCGACGCAGATGCGCAGCGGCTCGGACTCGCGCCGCCCGAGCCGCCGCGACGGCCAGTGGCTGGCGATGACCACGAGCCGCTCGCCCGTGTCCACGAGCTCGAAGACGACCTCGAAGATGTCGCGCGTCCGGTAACGCATGTAGACGACGTGCGAGCGCTGCTCCACCACGCGCAGCTTGCGCTCGTCGAAGGCGAGCGAGACGTCGATGCCGCGCAGGTCGCTCGTCCCGCCGGACTCCTCGACGACCTTCAGGTGCGGGTTGCCGGTGGCGGCCAGCAGGTCGGCGAACACCTCGTCGCCCTCCACCTCGGCCACGCCCAGCAGCTCCGGATCGAGCTCGGCCAGCACCGCCGCGAGGTTGTCGCGCTTGGCCGCGTAGGCCTCCTCGGTCCAGCCGTGCTCGGGCGTGAACTCGAAGTCGCGCGAGATCGGGTCGTCGACCGTGTCGAAGAGGTTCTCGAGGTTCCACCAGGCGGTCCGCAGCGTGGGCATACGCGTGGAATAGTGGACCCCCATGCGGATGCAAGACGTGATCGCGCGAGCGCGCGGCGAGCTGCGGCACGAGCCGATCGAGCGGCGGGTCCGCGGCCGCCTCGGCGACGAGACGATCGTCGACAGCACGCGGGCGCTGCTGGTCTGGGAGCCGCGCCGGATCGTCCCCTCCTACGCGGTCCCGGCGGAGGACATCCGGGGCGAGCTGACGGCGGCGCCGCCGGCCGACGGCGACGCGCCCGAGGTCCTGCACCCCGGCATCCCCTTCGCCCTGCACACGGCGCAGGGCGAGCCGGTCGCCATCGCCGGCCGCGCGGGCGCCGGCTTCCGGCCCGCCGAGCTCCCCGGCTACGTCGTGCTCGACTCCGGCGCCTTCGACGCGTGGTACGAGGAGGACGAGCAGGTCTACGGCCACCCGCGCGACCCCTTCCACCGCGTCGACGTGCGCGAGTCGTCGCGCCCGGTCAGGATCGAGATCGGCGGCGAGGTCCTCGCCGAGACGACGCGCGCCCGGATGCTGTTCGAGACCAGCCTGATGACGCGCTTCTACGTCCCGCGCGAGGACGTGCGCGTGGCGCTCGAGCCGCACCCGCGCCGCACCTACTGCCCGTACAAGGGCCAGGCGTCCTACTGGTCGGCCGGACGGTACGAGGGGATCGCCTGGAGCTACGAGGAGCCGCTGCCCGACATGCGCCCGATCGCCGGCCTCGTCGCGTTCTGGGACGAGCTGGTCGACGTGTACGTCGACGGCGAGCTGCGCCCGCCGCCCCAGAGCCCGTTCGCCGCGGCGCTGCGGGAAGAGTTCGGCATCTAGGCGAGCGCGCGGCCCAGGGCGTAGCCGGCCGTCGCGGCGAGCAGGCCGCCGGCGACGGACGCGACGACGTAGGCGATCGCCCGCCCCGGCTCCCCGGCGTCCACCTCGAGGACGGCCTGGACCGAGAACGTCGAGAATGTCGTGAAGCCGCCGAGGAAGCCGACGCCGAGGCCTTCGCGCACGTCGCGGCCGAACCACTGGCCGGCGACCAGCAGGCCGAGCAGGAAGGAGCCGGCGAGGTTGATGGCGACCGTGGACCACAGGAGCGCCTCGTGGTGGAGCGTGAGCCGGCCGATGCCGAAGCGCGCGAGCACCCCGAGGACCCCGCCGACGGCGACGTAGAGCGTCGTCACAGATCGGCAATCTAGGGGCTAATAAGGTGAGGCGCCGTCATGGCGCCGACGCGTGCAGAGCTGCTGGAGATCGCCGAGCGGGCGCTGGCGGGCGTCCGCGGCGAGGAGGCCCAGGCGACCGCGTGGTGGGAGCGGCAGCTGTCCGCCGCCGCGGGCCGCAGCGTGGTCTCCGAGGCCGTGTCGGTCGAGCTGGCGGTCGTGCGCGACGGGCGCGTCGGGATGGCGGTGACGACCGAGCTCGACGCTGAAGGCCTCGCGCGCGCGGCTGCGGCCGCCGCGCGGCTCGCGCCGGGCGGTCCCGCCGTCGCGGCGCCGCTGCCCGAGCCCGCGCCGGGGCACGAGCACGACGGCTACGACGCGGCCGTCGAGTCGCTCGAGCCGGCCGGCGGGCTGGGCGAGTGGGACGGCTGGCGGGCGGCAGCGGCGAAGACGGCGATCGCCTCGACGCGAGGGGTGCGCGCGTACGAGGAGCGCAGCTTCGCGGAGCTGCGGGTCCGGCGCCAGGGCGCGCCCGGCCGGTCCCTGGAGATGGCCGCGACGGCCGTCCGGGCCGCCGAGCTGGACGCGGAGGCGCTCGGCGGCGAGGCGGACGCGCTGTTGGGCGGCGGCGAGCCGGTGGCGGTGGAGCCGGGCGAGTACGCGGTCGTGCTCGGGCCGTGGGCGATGGCCGAGGTGGCGCGCCGGGCCGGGCTCGCCTTCGGCGGCCCGCGCTCGCCGCTCGAGGAGCGGCTGGGCACGCGCGTGGCGGCGCCGGCGGTCAACCTCTCCGACTCGCCGCGCTTCGCGGCGACGCTCCCGCGCTCCTACGACGCCGAGGGCGCCCCGCGGCAGCCGCTCCCGCTGGTGCAGGACGGGGTGGCGCATCGCGTGGTCGGTCCCGGCACCGGGCACGCGCAGGGACCGGGAGGCACCGGCGGGACGGTGCCCGAGCACCTGGTGCTGGTCGGCGGCGGGGCGGCGGACACGTCGGAGCTGGCCGCGCCGGTCGAGCGCGGCCTCTTCATCCCGGCGCTGTCGCTGCACGGCGGCTGGATGATCGGCCGCCGCGGCTCGGCGCTCGCCGAGGGCGTCCGGCTGATCCGTGGCGGCGAGCCGGGCGAGCCGGCCGCCAACCTCACCGTGCTCTTCGAGCCGTTCGAGCTGCTGTCGCAGGTCCAGGCGCTCAGCGCCCGGCAGCGGACCGTGCCCTCGCCGCTGCAGCGCTCGGCCCGCACCGCCTCGGCCACCGTCGCGCCGGCCGCCCGAGTGGGCGGCGGCGTCTTCGTGGCCGGCCCCGCCTGATCAGGGGCCCCGGCGGCGCTCCGTCGCCTGGTCGGGCAGCTCGACGGGTGGGCCGTCGGGCGGGTCGACCGGACGAGTCTCCTGCGGGGCGACGGGCGGGCCGTCAGGCGGGTCGACGGGCGGCGCGGCCGGCGGCCCGGGGGCCTCGGAGGCAGGCTTGGCGGCAGCCTTGTCGGGCTCCGCGCGCTGGCTCGCGCCGGGCGGCTTCAACTCGGACTTCGGCCCCTGGAGCGTGACCGGGTCCGCCCTCCTCGGCACGGGCCGCGCGGCCTCCGGCTTCGGGCCCTGTGCCCTCGGCGGCCGCGCGGCCGTCGGATTCGGCCCTTTCCCCTTCCCCGTCCTCAACTCGGCCTCGCGGCGCGGCGCCGTGGCCGCGCGGCGTGGCCGCCCCTGCTTCGGCCCGCGGGGCTGCTCCGCCTTCCCGACAGGCACCACTGCAGGCCCCGGCTCGGACGCTCCCGGGGCGGCGGCCGCGGGCACCGTGCGCGCGGGCCGCGGCTCGGAGGAGCGAGCCCGCGTCCCGGGATCGTCGCGCACGACGTCGACGGCCGCCGCCCCGCCCCCCGCCAGGCAGACCGTGACCACGCCGGTGGCGACGACCGCCGCCGTGCCGCCTCCGGCCGCGGTCATGCCGGCGGCACCCAGCACCGCGGCCTTCAGACCCAGGCTCGGCGCGACCGGCAGGATCAGCGCCAGCGCGCTGCGCTGCTCCATCACCTGGTCGCGGAAGTCGCGGCAGCCCGGGCACTCGCGCAGGTGGCGGCGCAGCGTGTTCCGGCGCAGCGCCCCGCCGCGCAGGTTGGCGAGCTGCTCGCGCACCTCCTCGCACGGGGTCTCGCGCGCGCGCCGGCTGGCGATCAGCGAGCTGCGGGCCTGGAACACGAGCGCCTTCACCTTCTCCCGCGGGCAGCCGATGACGTCGCCGATGTCGTCGTGCGACATGTCGCCCAGCTCGGCCAGGACGAGCGCCGCGCGCTGGTCGTGCGGGAGCTCGGCGAGGTCGCCGAGGAGCGACCGCAGGTCGTGCCGGCGCTCGACCTGCTGGGCGAGATGCTCGGTCGACGGCTCGAGCGGCTCGTCGGCCATCCGCTCGCGACGCGCGCGCAGCACGCTGAAGCAGCGGTTCCGGGCGATCGTGTAGAGCCACGGCCGCAGCCGGACCGGCTTCTCCGAGCGCAGCAGGTCGCGGTACGCGGCCAGGAACGTGTGCTGGACGGCGTCCTCGGCCTCCTCGACGGAGCCGAGCATGTGGCGGCAGAACGACAGCACGCCGCGGTGGTGGCGCGTGTAGAGGACCTCGAAGGCAGGCTCGGAGCCGCCGCGCAGGGCCTCGACGAGCCGCTCGTCGGAGGCGAGCCGCAGCAGCCGGGCCGGAAGGCGCACGCCGCGCCTGTGTTCCTCCCGCCCGCCTTCATGGTCGCCGGTGGCCGTGGCGCTCATGAGGCGGCGCCGCGCCTAGATTTTCAGGAGGACGATCGTGTTCACCACGAAGACGAGCGCGAAGAAGATCGTCCAGCGGTCCAGGTTGCGCTCCATCAGCGAGCCGCCGGTGCTGCCGCCGGCCCCACCGCCCACGCCGAAGGCGCCCGACATCCCCGCGTCCTTGCCCGAGTGGAGCAGGATCAGGAAGATCAGGACGACCGAGACGAAGACCTGAAGGACCGAGAGGGCCGACTGGAGCATCCGGTGAGCATACCTCGCGCCTCATGACTCTACGAACGTCAACCGTCGTCCGAGGTTGGAGGGTCGGGGTCGTTCAGTCCCCGACCGAGGTTCGGGGGTCGAGCTCGTCGAGCCGGCGCAGGATCGCCACCGCCTCGGCACGCAGGCCGCGGTCGAGCGCCCGCCAGTCGGCCTCGGAGAGCTTGCCGGTGCGGTAGTCGAGCTCGGCGTCGCGGATCTCGCGGTACTTGGCGTCGCGCGCGGCCTCCAGCTCCGCTCGGGCCGCGCTCTCGGCGGCCTCGTCCGACCGCCGCGACCGCAGCGGGGCGGCGACCAGCACCACCACGACGGCGAGCACGACGAGGATGACCAGGAAGTCGATCAAACGCTCGCGCGGGCCTCGCGGCCGACACGCGCGGCGTATGCGGCGGCCTTGACGCGCAGGCGGTGCGCGGCGACGGCCAGAGCGCGATCAGGCCGCCGAGGAAGACGACGAGCGCCCCGATCCAGATCCACGTGACCATCGGCGACACGAGCAGGCGGAAGGTCGCCGGCGGCGGGTCGTCGACGTAGGAGCGCACGAGGCCGCGCAGCGCCTCGGCCAGCAGCGCGTCGCGCTCGCCGGGGGCGAGGTCGTCCTCGGCCGCGCTGAACACCTCGTCGCCCTGCTCCACGCGCGGCGCGAGCCGGCGCGTGTCGGGCGCCACGGAGACCCAGACGTCGCGCCGCAGGCCGGCGTCGAGTCCGACCTCGCTCGTCGCCTCGCCCTCGAAGAAGCGCGACACGGGGCCGAGCATCGGGCCGGCCGACGGGAAGAACGAGCGCTCGGTGACCAGCGTCCTCGACCGGCCGTCGCGCGTGACCCGCAGCTCGGCGCCGAAGTCGATCCGCTCGAGCCGCCCGTTGTTCGCGGCCACCAGGTCCGAGGTGGGCTTGACGTACTCGATCTCGTAGCCGCCGACGCGCGTCGTCTGGCCCGCCACGAGCTCGACGTCGCGCTCGTCGGCGAAGCTGGAGGAGGCGGCGATGCCGACGAACAACACCGCCATCCCCGCGTGCACGAGGTAGCCGCCGTAGCGGTGCCGGTTGCGGCGGATCAGGGAGACGAGGGCGAGCGGGACCGGCTCGCGGGCCATCACCCGCCGCGCGCGCGTCCCCCGCACGAGCTCCTGGCCGACGGCGCCGAGCACGAAGCCGGCGAGCACGAACATCACCACCGCGTCCGGCTGGGAGCCGCCGCCCGCCACCAGCGCGATCAGCAGGACGGCGACGGCCACGAGGACGGGCCACGTGAAGTTGCGGCGCAGGTTGGCGGCCGTCGCCCGCCGCCAGGCGATCAGCGGCCCGATGCCCGAGAGCAGCACGAGCACGAGCGTCAGCGGGACGGTGAAGCGGTCGAACCACGGCGGGCCGATCGAGGCGCGCCGGCCCGTGATCGCCTCCGAGATGAGCGGGAAGAAGGTGCCCCACCAGATCGCCACGCACAGCAGCACGAGCACGAGGTTGTTGAGCAGGAAGACGGCCTCGCGCGAGAGCAGCGAGTCGAGCCGGTGCTCGGAGCGCAGCTCGGCCGCCCGCGAGCTCACGAGCCAGATCGAGCCGGCGATCATCGCCACGATCAGGGCCAGGAACGGCACGCCGAGCGTCGAGGCGCCGAAGGCGTGGATCGAGTCGAGGATCCCGCTCCGCACCAGGAACGTGCCGAGGATGGCGAGCACGCCCGTGGCCAGCACGAGCGAGACGTTCCACGTCTTCAGCATCCCGCGCTTCTCCTGGATCATCACCGAGTGCAGGAACGCGGTGCCGGTCAGCCACGGCATCAGCGACGCGTTCTCGACCGGGTCCCAGGCCCAGTAGCCGCCCCAGCCGAGCTCGGAGTACGACCAGCGGGCGCCGAGGACGATCCCGACGCCGAGGAAGAACCAGGCGCCGAGCGTGAACGGCCGCGTGGAGCGGATCCAGTCGGCGTTCAGGCGCCGCGCCGCCAGCGCCCCGACCGCGAACGCGAAGGGCACCGCGAACAGCGTGTACCCCGAGTAGAGCATCGGCGGGTGGATCATCATGCTCGGGTGCCGCAGCAGCGGGTTGAGGCCGGCGCCCTCCGCCGGCAGCGGCCCGATCGTGCGGTCGAACGGCGACTCGAGGAACACGAGCAGCGCCGCGAAGAACGCGCCGAGGCCGAGCAGCACGGCGGTCGCGTACGGCGCGATCTCGCGCAGCCGCCGGCGGGTGGCGAACAGGATCAGGCTCGACCACAGCGAGAGCAGCAGCAGCCACAGGAGCAGCGAGCCCTCCTGCGACGACCAGACGGCGGTCGCGCGGTAGAAGGCGGGCGTGGTCGTCGAGGAGTGGCTGGTGACGAGCGCGAACGAGAAGTCCGAGCGCAGGAAGGCCGCCTCGAGGACCACGAAGGCGACGGCCGCCGTGCCGGCCAGCGCGTACACGGCGCGCCGCCCGGAGGCCACCCACTCGCGCCGGCGGGTGCGCGCACCGTAGAGCGAGGCGCCGATCCCGTACACGCAGACGGCGAGGGCGACGATGAGGCAGGCCTTGCCCGCTATCAACACGTCAGGTCTTCTCGGCGGTGAACTTCGACGGGCACTTCGTGACGAGCGAGTCCTTCTGGCCGACCCAGGTGTCGCCTTCCTTGCGCACGTCGATGATGATCTCGCGGTCGGCGCGGAAGGGATCCGGCAGCACGCCCTCGTAGCGGACGGGGACCGAGACGTCGCCGGTCCGGTCGCGCACGCGGAAGTGCGTCACCGTGCCGTCCCGCTCGTACCCCGCGACCACCTTGCCGGTCAGCTGGTAGGTCTTGCCGGATTCCGCCTGGCTCAGGAGCTGGCTCGGGCTGCGCGCCTCGCTCGAGGCGCTGAAGCTCGTGTAGACGAGGGCGGTCGCGAGCAGCACGGCGGCGCTCAGCGCCGCCACGAGCCGGACCGTTCGCTTCCTGGCGGGATCCATCGCCTTCGATTATGGCGAGCGGCGATCTGGAAGGCGTCCCCGGCGCTCAATGCCACATAAAGGTTTGGAGCGGGCAGCCGAGAAATGTCTGTAGACGCCCGATGCACGTCACCGCCAAGCTCCCCGCCCGCCTTCCCCGCGACCGCCACGACGGCCGGTCGCGCACCCGCAGCGCCGTGCTCCAGACGCTCGCGCGCGCCAAGCGGAGCGGCGGCCCCGAGGATCGGGCGCTGTACTCGTGCCACTGCGGCCACGCCTTCAAGGCCGAGGTCTCGACCTCCGTCGGCTGCCCGCACTGCGGCACGAGCCAGGCCTGGTAGCGCTGCCCTCGTAACCTGACGGGAATGGCCCGTCAGGACGCATCCCACCTCTACGGAGACGAGCACGTCCGCGCGTACCGCGAGACGGACGGCGAGCTCGGTCACGACTGGAAGCGCGGCAGCTCGATCCTGCTGCTGACCACCACCGGCCGCCGCTCCGGCGAGCCGCGCACGGCGCCGCTGATCTACGGCCGCAGCGGCGACGACTTCCTGATCGTCGCCTCCAAGGGCGGCTCGCCGGAGCCGCCGGGGTGGTACAGCAACCTGGCCGAGCAGCCCGAGGTCGAAGTCCAGGTCCTCGGCGACCGCTTCAAGGCCCGGGCGCGCGACGCCACGCCCGAGGAGAAGGCGGAGATGTGGCGGGAGATGGTCCGCCACTGGCCGCCGTACGACGACTACCAGAAGAAGACCGACCGCCAGATCCCGGTCGTCGTCCTAGAGCGCGTCGGCGCCTGAGAAGACGTCGTAGGCGCGCTGGTCGAAGAGCCAGAAGCGCGCCTCCTCGACCCCGGGGTGGCGCTCCATCGCCTCGCGCGTCGCGCGGAGCGCCACCTCGGCCGCCTGCTCCAGCGGGTAGCCGTAGATGCCGGCCGAGATGGCCGGGAACGCGACGCGGCGGCAGCCGTGCTCGGCGGCCAGCTCGATCGCGCGGCGGTAGCAGGAGGCCAGCAGATCCGGCTCGCCCTCGCCGCCGCCCCGCCACACCGGTCCGACGGCGTGGATGACGTGCCGGGCCGGCAGCCGGCCGGCGCCGGTGATCTTGGCGTCGCCGGTCTCGCAGCCGCCGAGCAGGCGGCACTCCTCCAGCAGCTCCGGCCCGGCGGCGCGGTGGATCGCCCCGTCGACCCCGCCGCCGCCGAGCAGGCTCGAGTTGGCCGCGTTGACGATCGCGTCGGCCTCGCCGTCCGTCGTGATGTCGCCGAGGTGGAGGGTGATCAGAGAGAGCGGGCGAGGGGAATCGAACCCCCATTTCGGGCTTGGGAAGCCAGCGTCTTAACCATTGGACAACGCCCGCGGGTCGGCGGGCAGTCTACCGGCCCCGCATATCCTGGATTCACCGATGACCCGTGGATGCCTCGGCGTCGTGGGCCGAGTCAGAGACGATCGGCCGCGCATCCTCGTGGTGGGCCCACTTGGTTCGCGGCCGATCGGCTCTGGCGAACGGGTGGGTGGGAATCCGATCAAGGCGCCGCGTGGGATCGGTGGATCCAGGATTACCCTTCAACAGGTGCGCCCGCGCGTCTACTGGCCCGTCACGCTCGCCGCCGCCGCGCTGGTGGCGCTGCTGACCTACGGCGTCGCCTCGACCGGCCCGGACACGTCGATCGACGAGCGGCTGGCCGCCGGCGACCGCGTCGAGGCGCCGGTCCGCGATCTGCCGAAGCTCGGTTCGGCGGGCACCGGCTCGCTGGGCGAGCACCAGGGCAAGGTCGTCGTCCTCAACGTCTGGGCTTCCTGGTGTCCCCCCTGCGTCTCCGAGATGCCGCTGCTCCAGAAGACGCACGAGCAGATCTCGTCGAGGGGCGGGCTCGTGCTGGGGATCGACACCCAGGACGCGCAGGAGGACGCGCTGGCGTTCCTGCGCGAGAAGGAGATCGACTTCCCGAGCCTGCGCGACCGCGACCGCGAGTACGGCCGCGACCTGGGCGTCAGCGGCTACCCCGAGACCTTCCTGATCGACCGCGAGGGCCGTATCGCCGCCCTGCGGCGCGGGCCGGTCACCCAGGCCTGGCTCGACGAGCACCTCGACCCGCTGCTCGAGGAGCAGGCATGAGGCAGCTGCTCGTGCTCCTCCTCCTGCTCGGCCTCACCGCGGCCGCCGAGCCGCGCGCCACGCTGCCCGACATCGAGGACGAGGTGATGTGCGTCGAGTGCAACACGGCGCTCAACATCTCGAGCTCGCCGGTCGCCGACCAGGAGCGGGCGTTCATCCGCGCCCGGATCGAGGAGGGGATGACGAAGGAGGAGATCAAGGCCGCGCTCGTCGAGGAGTACGGGCCGGACGTGCTGGCCGAGCCGGACAACGAGGGCTTCGACCTCGCGGCGTGGCTGGTGCCGGGCGCACTGATCCTGCTCGCCGCGGGCGGCGTCGTGCTGCTCGCCCGCCGCTGGCGGCGACCGCAGCCCGACACGGCGGCGGGGCCCGAGCTCGACCCCGACGACGCCCGCCGGCTCGACGCCGAGCTGACCGCCTTCGACCGATGACCGGCGGCGTCGACACCACGGTGATCGCCGCCTTCGCGGTCGGCTTCATCTCCTTCGTCTCGCCGTGCGTGCTGCCGCTCGTGCCCGGCTACCTGTCGGCGGTCTCCGGCATGTCGCTGGCCGAGATCCGGCAGGGCGAGAACCGGCTCCGCCGCATCCTGCTGCCGGCGATCGTGTTCTGCCTGTCGTTCACGATCGTCTTCGTGGCGCTGGGGATGACCGCGACCGGGCTCGGCTCGACGCTGCAGGACGGCCGCGGGACGCTCGACAAGGTGGCGGGCGCGATCATCATCGCCCTCGGCCTGTTCTTCCTGCTCACGCCGTTCGTCCCGCGCCTGAACCGCGAGTGGCGGCCCGACATGCTGATGTCGCGGGCCGGCTCGGGCGGCCCGCTGATCGCCGGCGCCGCCTTCGCGTTCGCCTGGACGCCATGCGTCGGCCCGACGCTGGGCACGATCCTCACCGCCGCCTCGGTGCAGGACACCGTCGGCGAGGGCGCCGTGCTCCTGCTCTTCTACAGCGCCGGCCTCGCCGTGCCGTTCCTGCTCACCGCGGTCGCCTTCACGCGCGCCACGAGCGCCTTCCGCTGGCTCCGCGACCGCTACCTGATCATCACCGCCGTCTCCGGCGCCGTGCTGATCGCCATGGGCGTCCTGCTCTACACCGGCGAGCTCACGGCTTTGAACATCGAGGCGCAGCAGGCGCTGGACGGCCTCGGGCTGAACTTCTTCAACGAGCTCTAGGGGCTACATCGACTCGGGCGCCGAGACGCCCAGGAGACCCAGCGACCGGGCCAGAGTGCGCTTGGTCGCCACCGACAGCGCGAGCCGGAACGACTCGACGCCCTCGGGCTCGGCGCCGACGACCTTGCAGTCGCGGTAGAACGCCGTGAAGGTCTGCGCCAGCTCGAGCGCGTAGACGGCGATCCGGTGCGGGGCGCGCCGCTCGGCCGCCTCAGCCGTCTCGGTGGGGAAGGCGAGCAGCTTCTTGATCAGCTCGCGCTCCGCGGGGTGCAGCGAGAGATCGCCGGACGGCACCTCGGCCGGGCGCTCGCCCGCCTTGCGCAGGATCGAGGCGATCCGGGCGTGCGCGTACTGGACGTAGTAGACCGGGTTCTCGGCCGACTCCTCGCGCGCCAGCTCGAGGTCGAGGTCGATCGTCGAGTCGTGCGAGCGCTGGAGCAGGAAGTAGCGCGTGGCGTCGACCCCGATCTGGTCGACCAGGTCGTCGAGCGTGACGAACTCGCCGCGGCGCTTCGACATCGACGCGCGCGTGCCGCCCTCGACGATGTGCACGAACTGGAGCAGCGGGATCTCGAGCTTGTCGGGATCGCCGCCCAGCACGGCGAGCGCGGCCTTGAAGCGCGGCACGTAGCCGTGGTGGTCGGCCCCGAGCGGCGTGATCTGGCGCTCGAAGCCGCGCTCGACCTTGTTCTCGACATAGGCGAGGTCGGCGGCGAAGTAGGTGGGCGCGCCGCCGGACCTCACGATCACGCGGTCCTGGTCGTCGCCGAAGGCCGAGGTCCGCAGCCACAGCGCCCCCTCCGAGCGATACGCGTGATCGCCGGCCTGCTCGATCGCCCGCTCGATCGCGCCGTCGTGCAGGCTGCGCTCGGAGAACCAGGTGTCGTAGTGGACGCCGAAGCGCTCGAGCGTCTCCTTGATCCGCTCGATCATGAGCTGCCCGCCGGCGAACGCCAGATCCTCGGCGTCGCGCTCGCCGGCATCCGGGATCTCAGCCGCCAGCTCGGCCACGTACTCGCCCGGGTAGCCGTCCTCCGGCACCGCCTCGCCGCGTGCGCGCGCCCGGATCGACTCGCCGAGCCGGATCAGCTGCCCGCCGGCATCGTTGAAGTAGTACTCGCGCGAGACGTCGTGGCCCGCGAGCTCGAGCAGCCGCGCCAGCGCGTCGCCGTAGGCGGCGTGGCGGCCGCTGGCCGCCGTGATCGGCCCGGTCGGATTGGCGGAGACGAACTCGATGACGATCTTCTCGCGCTCGGCCGCCGTTCCCGCGCCCCAGTCGTCGCCCGCCTCCAGCACGTGGCCGGCGGCCGCCGTGTACCAGGCGTCGGCGAGGAAGACGTTGACGAAGCCGGGGCCGGCGATCTCGACCTTCTCCACCCGGTCGCCGAGACGGTCGCGCAGCGCGGCGCTCAGCTTCTCGGCGATCTCGCGCGGCGGGGCGCCCAGCCGCGGGGCCAGCAGCATCGCCGCGTTCGTGGAGTAGTCGCCGAAGCCGGCCTTCTTGGGCCGCTCGAGGGACGGCGAGGCGCTGCCGTCACCGAGCTCGGCGGCGGCCTCCTGGACGGCGCTGCGCAGGTCGTCGATCGGGTGCAACGTCAATGATGGTACGGCTCGCCGGCGAGGATCTTGTGCGCGCGGAACAGCTGCTCGAGCAGCACGACGCGGGCGAGCTGGTGCGGGAGCGTCATCGGCCCGAGCGAGAGCTTGTGATCGACCCGGTCGAGCGAGGTGCCGTAGGGCCCGCCGACCACGAAGCAGACATCGCGTCCCGCCATCCGCCGGTCCTCGAGCCAGCGGGCGAGCTGCTCGGAGCTGTAGGCCTCGCCGCCCTCGTCGAGCAGCGACACGAAGCACCGGTCCGGGATCCGGCGCTCGACGTGCTCGTCCTCGCGGACCTCGATCAGCGACAGCCGCGCGTGCCGGGCGATCAGCCGCTGGTAGTGCTGGACGTCGTCCGTGAACGGCGGCCGCACCTTGCCGACCGCGAGCACCGTGTAGCGCACCGCTGCGATACTAGGAGGCGTGGACGGGGAACAGCCGGAGCGCCACATCAACCTTCACACGTCGCCGGAGGTGATGGCGGGGATCTACGCGAACTTCGCGAACGTGTCGCACTCCGACTACGAGTTCACGATCACGTTCGCCCGCGTGGACCACGAGGTGGAGAGCGAGGAGGTCCCCGGCGTCGTCGTCTCCCGCATCAGCGTCTCGCCGCGCTTCATGCGCGAGCTGATCGACGCGATGGAGGACAACTGGTCCAAGTGGGCCACCAAGGAGGGGATCAAGAACCTCCCGGAGGCTCCGCCGCGCGACGATCCTTGATCGCCAGCGCCTGACCGATCCGCTCCATCGCCGTCGGGTGGGTGCCGAGCAGGAAGGAGACCCATCGCGGCGGCTCGGGGTCCGACACGTTCTTGACCACGATCCGCTGCTGGAAGCCGATCAGCGCGTCCGGCGCGTCGGTCAGCTCGAGCGAGTAGCGGTCGGCGCGCGCCTCGACCGCGCGTGAGAGCTGGTTGGAGATCGTCGTGACGAGCGGCACCAGGATGGCCAGCGAGAGCGCGACCGCCGGGACGGCGGCCGGCCCGCCGCCCGGCGCCAGCCGCTCCGAGAGCCGCGCCACCGCGAACATGCCGAGGGGTGCGACGATGGCCAGGTAGAGCAGTCCACGGGGCACGTCGTCGTAGTGGACGTGGCCGAGCTCGTGCGCGACCACGAGCCGGACCTCGTCGGGCGTAAAGTCGTTCAACAAGTTGTCGTAGAGCACCACGCGCTTCGAGTGGCCGAGGCCCGCCACGTAGGCGTTGGCGGCGGTCGTGCGGCGCGAGGCGTCCATCTCATAGACCTCGCCGACCTCGACGCCCGCCTCGTCCGCCATCTCGAGCACGTCGGACCGCAGCTCCCCCTGCGGCAGCGGCTTGAAGGTGTTGAAGAGCGGCTCGATGACGAGCGGGCTCGCGTAGGTCATGAACACGCCGAAGGCGACGACGACGGCGGACGCGGGCATCCACCAGCGGCGGCCGAACTTCCGCAGGGCGAAGACCAGCACCGCGCCGCCGGCGCCGACGAGCACGGCCTCGATGACGATCCCCTTGCCGAGGTCGCCGACCCAGCCGACCCAGTCCTGGGTCACGAGCCCGACGTCCTTCGCCCGCTCGCGCGCGATCGCCCGCACCGGCAGCGTGACCACGGTCACGGCGACGGACAGCGCCACGGCGGTGACGGCGCCGGCCAGCACGGGCCGCCGGAAGCGGCCCCGCAGCCGCGCCGGCGGCCGCGCCACGACGTACACCAGCAGGCCGAGCTCGAGCGCCATCCGCACGCCGAAGAGGGCGAGCTGGCCGGAGCGGAAGTCCTCCGCGCGCTCGATGAAGGCGGCGCTGAAGTAGCTTTCCGGCGCCGCGTCGACGGGCTCGATCCCTCCGCGCGGTCGCATGAGCAGGACCGTGGCCTCGGCCACCACCAGCGCGGCGACGATGCTGACCGGCAGGCGGAGCCGCTTGAGCACCGAATAGACGATAACCCCCGGCATGCGCGTCGCCATCGCGTCAGACATCCACGGCAACAAGCAGGCGTTCCAGGCGGTCATCCGGGCGGCGGAGGCCGACGGGGCGGACGAGCTGTGGTGCCTCGGCGACCTCGTCGGCTACGGGGCCGAGCCCGACGCCTGCGTCGCGCTGGCCGCCGACCGCTGCGCGATCTGCCTGGCCGGCAACCACGACCTGGCGGTCGTCGACGTGCTGTCGCTCGACGACTTCTCGCGCGGAGCGGCGCTCGCCGCCCGCTGGACGCGCGAGGTGATCACGGAGGAGACGCGCGAGTACCTGCTCTCGCTCTCGCCCAAGGGCAGCGCCGAGGGGCTGGGGCTCTTCCACGCCTCGCCGCGCGACCCGATCTGGGAGTACGTCCTGTCCGCGCTGGCCGCCGAGCTCTGCTTCGACGCCACCGACCACCGGATCTCCTTCATCGGCCACTCGCACGTGGCGCTGTCCTTCCACCGCCCCGAGGGCGAGCCCGCCAGCGGCACCACGCGCCGCGAGGGCGTCGAGGTGGACCTCACGCGCGGCGAGTGGCTGCTCAACCCCGGCTCGACGGGCCAGCCGCGCGACGGCGACCCCCGTGCCGCGTGGCTGGCGCTCGACACCGGCGCGCTGACCGCCACCTGGCGGCGCGCGGAGTACGACATCGCCGCCGCCCAGGCCGCCATCCGGGCCGCGAACCTCCCCGACTCGCTCGCCGAGCGACTCCAGTACGGCCAGTAGGCCCGCTAGCCTGCGAGGCCGATGCGTCAACGCGTGCTGCTCGCGCTCGCGCTGGTCGCCGCCGTGCTCGCGACCGGCTGCGGCCAGGACAACCGAGCCCTGATCCCGGAGGACGACGCCCAGGCGATGCTCGAGGCCGTGGACCGGGTCCAGAGCGCCTGCGCCGACGAGGATCCCAGTGAGGCGCTCGCCGCTGCCGACGAGCTGACGGCCCAGGTCAACGAGCTTCCCCGCGCGGTCGACGACCGGCTGCAGCGCAACCTGCGCCAGTGGGCGCGGCACGTCCAGCAGCGGACCGATCGCGACTGCAAGCCGGAGGAGGAGGAGACGCCCACGCCGACGCCCACCGAGGAGCCGACGGAGACGCCGACGCCGACAGAGGAGCCGGAGCCGACGCCGACCGAGACGGCCGTGCCCGTGCCGACGGAGACCGCCGTCCCGCCCGAGACGCCCGCGCCGGAGGGGGGCGACGAGGGCGGCGTGCCCGCGCCCGAGGGGGAGGGCCAGTGAGCGACGAGCTGTTCGCCGGCCGCTACCGGCTGGAGCACCGCCTCGGCGTCGGGGGCATGGCGACCGTCCAGCTCGCCTTCGACACCCGGCTCGAGCGCAACGTCGCGGTCAAGCTGCTGGCCGAGCACCTGGCCGACGACTCGAGCTTCGTCTCGCGCTTCCGCCGCGAGGCGCTGGCCGCCGCGCGGCTCGTGCACCCGAACGTGGTCCAGGTTTTCGACTTCGGCCTCGACGACGAGACGCACCGCAACTTCATCGTCATGGAGTACGTCGACGGGCAGTCGTGCGCGGAGATCCTGCGCGAGCGCACGACGCTGCCGGCCCCTGAGGCGGTCGAGATCCTCGCCCAGTCGTGCCGCGGGCTCGCCTACGCGCACCGCCACGAGGTCATCCACCGCGACGTCAAGCCCGGCAACCTCCTGCGCAGCCGCGACGGGATGGTCAAGCTGGCCGACTTCGGCATCGCCAAGGCGGCCGAGCAGTCGGACATCACGAAGGTCGGCTCGGTGCTGGGGACGGCCGCCTACCTGTCGCCCGAGCAGGCGCGCGGCGAGCCCGCCGGCCCGGCCTCGGACATGTACGCGCTCGGCGTCGTCGCCTACCAGCTGCTGGCCGGCCGGCTGCCGTACGAGGCCGCCTCGCTGACCGACCTCGCCCGCCTGCAGGAGAGCGGCCCGCCGCCGCGGCTCGACGAGGTGACCTCGGACGTGTCCCCGGCCCTGGCCGCCGCCGTCGCCCGTGCCCTGCATCGCGACCCCGAGCGCGCGCTACGCCGACGCCACCGAGATGGAGAAGGCGCTGCGCGACAGCCTCGCCGGCCGCGCCCCCGTGGTCCCGACCGGCTGGGCGACGGCCGAGGAGACGGCGCAGACGCGGATGCTGAGCGGCACGAGCGCGACCAGGGCGATGCCGCCGACGTCGGCCGCCCCGCCGCGCCGCCGGCTGGAGCCGCTCGACGAGCCGCCGAAGCGCGCCCCGCGCCGACCTTCCGCGCCGCCGCCGGCACGCGCGCGGCGGAAGAAGAGCGGCGGCGCCCTGCGGCTGTTCGTCGGCCTGCTCGTCGTGCTCGCCCTCGTCGCCGCCGGGTTCGCCGCCTATCAGGCGCTCGAGGACTCGGGCGGCAGCGGCGTCCAGCTGCGCGAGGAGGTCCAGGGGCCGGTCGAGGACGCGACCAACGAGCTGCGCCAGCTGATCGAGGACAACACGTCCCAGTAGAGGGTCAGGCGGCCCTCATACCGGCGCGGCCTCGAACTCGGCGAGGTCGAGCCGGAAGAGCTCGGAGCGCGAGGCGATGCCGAGCTTCGCGAAGACCTTGCGCAGGTGGTACTCGACGGTCTTCGGGCTCACGAACAGCTGCGAGGCCACCGCCTTGTTGGTGGCGCCCTCCCCCACGAGCCGCGCGACCTGGAGCTCCTGGGGGGTGAGCTCGGCCAGCGGGCTCACGTCGCGCTTGCGCGCCGTCTCGCCGGTGGCCCGCAGCTCGCGCCCGGCGCGGTCGGCCCATGGCACGGCGCCGAGCCGCTCGAAGCCCTCCAGCGCGGCCCGCAGGTGCCCGCGGGCGTCGATCCGCCGCCGCTCGCGCCGCAGGTGCTCGCCGTAGTGCAGGTGCACGCGCGCGCGGTCGAGCGGGCGCGCGAAGGCCAGGCTCTCGAGGGCGGCCTCGAAGTGCGGCTCGGCCTGCTCGGGCGGGGCGATCAGGGCGCGGCAGTCGGCGAGCACGACCGTGGCCCAGCTCGTCGGGGCGGCGGCCGCCCAGCCGGCGAAGCGCTCGACCGACCGCTCGGCGACGTCCGGCCGCCCGGAGCGCACGGCCGCCTCGACGCGATCCCACGACGTCATGATCGGCACCATCGGGTGGCCGAAGCCGGGACGGATCTCCTCGAGCGCGAGCAGCCGCACGAGCGCCTCGTCCCAGCGGCCGAGCGCGAGGTCGAGCTGGGCCAGCGCCCAGGTTGCCGACGCGGCGGGCAGCGCGAGGCCGCGATCGATCGCCATCGCCAGCACCTCGTCGGCGAGCCGCCGGCATCCGGCCTCGTCGCCGCGCAGGCCGGTCAGCCACGCGAGGCTGGTGAGCGGCAGCGCGCGGGCGTTGACGGCGCCGACGTCGGCGGCCAGCCGTGCCGCCTCGTCGGCGTCGGCGCCGGCCTCGGACAGCCGCCCGTCCCACAGCGCCAGGTTGGCGCGCAGCCCGAGGATGTGCGGCAGCAGGCCGATCGCCGCCCGCTCGCGGGCGAGCGCGACCGCGCGGTCGAGCGAGCGCAGCGCGCGGCTGCGGTCGCCGATGAAGATGCCGCCCGCCGCGGCCCACAGGACCTGGCGCGGCTCGTCGATCGCCTCGGCCCGCGTGAGCGCTTCCTCGAAGCGCGGCGCGGCGGCACGGGCGTCGCCGGCGAACAGGCTGCCGAAGCCGCTCAGGAGCAGGCTCGCCACCGCCTGGCGCTCGCTGCCCGGCTCGGGCTCGATCGCGGCGGCGATCCGCGTCACCTCCGCCATCCGCTCCGGGTACCCGCTCATCGCCGCGCCCTCGAGCGCGATGCCGAGCAGGTCGAAGGTGGCCCGGCGCTCGAACGGCGCGACCGCCTGGGCGGCGGCCACGATGGCCGCGTACGACGCGCCCGGCCGGCCGGCCACGATCTCGATCTCGCCGCGCAGCCGCGCCGCCTCGGCACGGCTGACGCGATCGTCCAGCTCGGGCTCGGCGCGCGCGAGGAGGCTCGTGGCGTGCTGGAGGCGGCCGGCGAGGACGGCCGCGCCGGCGGCGGTCAGCAGCCGCTCGCCGCGGCGGGCGGCGCCGAGCTCGGCGGCGCGCTCGAGCGCCCGCGCGGCCGCGGCCGGGCCGCCGCGGGCGCGGGCGCGGTCGGCGGTGCGCTCGAGCTCGGCGGCCGCCTCCTCGTCGGGCGCCACGGCAGCCGCCGCGCGGTGCCAGGCGCGGCGGTCGGCGTCGAGCACCGCGGCCAGCGCCTCGTGCACCGCGCGCCGCTCGCTCGAGGTGGCCGCGCGGTAGACCGCCGAGCGCACCAGCGGGTGACGGAACCGCACCCGCTCGCCGTGGGCGTCGATCAGGCCCGCCCGCTCCGCGGTGTCGAGCGCGTCGCGCGGCAGCCCCAGCCGCTCGGCGGCGCCCAGCACGTTGCCGAGCTCCGCGCTCTCGTCGGCGGCGGCGAGCAGGAGCAGCCGCTGCGTCGAGTCGGGCAGCGGGCGGATCTGGACGAGGAAGGCGTCCTCGATCTCCGCGGTCAGCGGCACCTCCCCGAGCAGCGGGGCGCGGCCGGCGCGCTGGTCGTCGGTCAGCGCGCGCGGAAGCTCCAACAGGGCAAGCGGGTTGCCGTGGGTGACGCGGACGAGCTGGTGGCGCAGCGTCTCCGGCATGCCGCCGTCGAGCAGCGCGGCGGCGGCCTCCGGCTCGAGGCCGTCGAGGACGAGCTCGGGCAGGCTCTCGAAGCGGCCCTCGAGCCGCGAGCCGATGACCAGAGCGATCGGGTCGGCGTGTAGCCGGCGCGCGGCGAAGGTCAGCGCGTCGGCCGACGGGCGGTCGAGCCAGTGCGCGTCGTCGACCACGCACAGCAGGGGCCCGTCCTCGGCCACCGCGGTCAACAGCCCGAGCAGGGCGACCGAGACGAGGAACCGATCCTCGACCCGCTCGCCGGTCAGTCCGAAGGCGCCGCGGAGCGCCGCGCCCTGCACGCCGGGCAGCGCGTCGGCGCGGTCGAGCACCGGCCACAGGAGCTGGTGCAGGCCGGCGAACGGGAGCTCCTCCTCCGCCTCGACGGCGGCGGCGGACAGCACGCGCATGCCGTCCGCGCGCTCGCGGGCGTAGGCCAGCAGCGCCGACTTGCCGATGCCGGGCTCGCCGCGCAGCACGAGCGTGCCGCTGCGCGACTCGCGCGCTTCCTCCAGCACGCGGTCGAGCGCGGCGCACTCGCGATCGCGGCCCAGCAGCACATGCCGACTCTACGGGAGTCGCGTGACCAGCTGCCAGGGCGCCGCACCCGCGCGCACGGCGGCGGCGGCCTCGGCGAGCCGGCCCTCGTCGATGGCGTCGCGCAGACCGGCCATCAGCGCCTGCAGGTAGGCGAGGTTGTGGATGGTGAGCAGCCGCTGGGCGGTCTGCTCGTGCGCCTTCAGCAGGTAGTGCAGGTAGGCGCGGCTGTAGCCGTGGGCGCAGGCGGGGCAGGGGCAGCCGTCGAGCAGCGGCTCGTCGGCCGTGCGGTAGCGCCCCTTGGCGAGGTCGACGCGCCAGCGCTTCCCGGGGTCGGGGACGACGGCCATGCCGTGGCGCCCGATCCGCGTCGGCATCGCGCAGTCGAACGTGTCGATGCCGAGCTCGACGCCGCGCACGAGGTCGTCGACCTCGCCGATCCCGAGCAGGTGCCGCGGGCGCGCCTCGTCGAGCTCCTCGACGGTCCACCCGACCACCTCGAACATCTGGTCCTTGTCCTGGCCCAGCGTGCCGCCGATCGCGATCCCGCCGACCGGCCGCGCCGCCACCTGCTGGGCGGACTCGCGCCGCAGGTCCTCCTCCACCCCGCCCTGGACGATGCCGTAGACGACCTGTTCGGGCGGCCCGTGCCGCTCGTGCCAGGCGAGGCAGCGGTCGAGCCAGCGGTGGGTGCGCTCGGTCGAGCGCGCGGTGTAGTCGCGGCCGCCGTGGAACGGCGTGCACTCGTCGAACACGAGCGCGATGTCGGAGTTGAGCGCGGCCTGGACCTCCATCGAGGTCTCCGGCCCCATGAACATGGTCGAGCCGTCGAGGTAGGAGCGGAAGGTCACGCCCTCCTCCTCGATCCGGAGGATCGCGCCGGAGCGCTCGCCGGCTGCGGACGCCTGGGCCGCGCGGCCCTTGATCTCGTCGGCCACCGTGCCGTGGCCCATCGAGAAGACCTGGAAGCCGCCCGAGTCGGTGATCACCGGGCGGTCCCAGCGCATGAAGCCGTGGATGCCGCCGAAGCCGCGGATCAGCTCGTGGCCCGGCGTGAGGAACAGGTGGAACGTGTTCCCGAGCACCATGTCGAAGCCCAGCTCGGCGGCCTCGCGGACCTCGAGCGTCTTGACCACGGCCTTGGTGGCCAGCGGCACGAAGGCGGGCGTGCGGACCTCGCCGTGGGCCAAGCGAAGGACCCCGGTGCGGGCTCGCGATCCGGGGTCCCGTGTGGTGATGCTCAGGGCCGACAGGGCGCGGACGATAGCCGCGGGGTGGGTGGGGTGGATTCAGCCCTCGATGGTCTGCTGCGCGCGGCCGCCGATCTCGATGCGGCGCGGCTTGCGCTCCTCCGGCTTCGGGACGCGGATCTCGAGGACGCCGCGGTCGAACTTCGCGGAGACGCCCTCGGCGTCGATGCCCTTCGGGAGCGTGAGGGTGCGCGAGAAGCTGCCGAACGCGCGCTCGACGCGGTAGTAGCCCTCCTTGCCCTCCTCGTGCTCGGCCTTGCGCTCGCCCGAGACGGTGAGCGTGCCGTCCTCGAACTCGATCTTGATGTCCTCCTCGCTCATGCCGGGCAGATCGGCGCGTAGGACGAAGTGGTCCTCGGTCTCGACGAGGTCCATCGACGGCACCCAGCGGCGCATTGTGCTGCCGCCGTTGCCGGGGCCAGGTGTGTCGAACACCGTGTTGAAGAGACGGTTCATCTCGTTCTGCAGCGAGCCCAGCTCACGAAGGGGCTCCCAGCGCACGACGGTCATGAGTGATCCTCCTGAGTCCAACGGCACTACGTTTGATCCGCAGTGTAGGATCTCAGTCGGAGAGTGTCAAGTTTCTTAGTCGGATGGACTGAGATCTGCGGCGCCCGGGAGGACGCGGTTCCAGAGCCGCGCGAGCTGCTCCAGCTCGTCCTCGGCGAAGTGCTGGAGGAAGCGCTCGCGGACGCCGTCGAGGTGCGTGCGGCGCGCCCGCGAGAGCAGCTCCTCGCCCTTCGGCGTCAGGACCGCGAAGGTGCCCCGCCCGTCTGACGCGCAGGCGTCCCGCTCGAGCAGCCCGTCGCGCTCAAGGCGGTCGACCAGGCGCGTCATGCCCGAGCGCGAGAGCAGCACGCCGTCGGCCAGCTCGGCCATGCGCCGCCGCTGATCGGGCGCGGCCTGCAGGTTGATGAGCACCTCGTAGGAGGTGAGCGGGAGGTCGTGCTCGGCGAGCAGCTCGGCGTCCAGCGCCTTGACCAGGGCGCTGTGGACGCGCAGGAGGCCGCGCCACGCGCCCAGCTCCTGCCAGCTGAGCTCCTGGATCGACTCCTGGGAGGGGCTTTGGGTCGGCGCCATGCCCGGAAGCGTAGCGCCCGACTCGTTGCGCGAGCAACCGCCGCCATCTAGGGGTCGACGTCGCCCTCGAAGAGAGCGAAGGCCGCACCCTGCGGATCGCTGACGATCGCCACGCGGCCGACCGGCGTGGCGAGCGGGCCGGCGATGACCGCGCCGCCGGCGTCGGCGGTCGCGTCCAGCGCGTCGTCGCACGAGGCGACCGTGAAGTAGACGAGCCAGTGCGTCGGCTCGCCGTCCTGCGGCGGGCGCATGCCGCCGTTGAGCGCGCCGTCGAGCCGGATGATCCCGTAGCCCGACTCCTCCGGCTCGACCGTCCACCCCAGCAGCTCGGCGAAGAAGTCGCGCGCGCGGGCCGGGTCGGGCGAGGCGAGCTCGTTCCAGCACATGCAGCCGGGGTCGTTGACGCGCCCGGCGCCGCGTTGCTCGCGCGGCTGCCACAGGTGCAGCAGCGCGCCCGTCGGGTCGCGCAGCACGGTCATGCGGCCGGACGACTCGACGTCGAACGGCTCGGCCAGGATCTCGCCGCCGAGCTCGCGGACCCGCCCGGCCAGCGTGTCGACGTCCTCGACCGACACGTACGAGGACCAGTGCGGCCGCAGCGTCTTCTGCTCCTCGTCGCCCATCTCGTAGAGCGCCGCCACGTCGCGGCCGCCGAGCCTGAAGGTCGTGTACGTCCCGGCGTCGCCGGCCGGCGCGTCGACCGCCTCCCACCCGAACACGCGCGTGTAGAACCCCTTCGCCGAATCGGCGTCGCTCGTCCCCAGGTCCGCCCAGCAGAACGTGCCGGGCGCGTAGCTGTCGCGCTCCCCCATACGCGCGGCAGCCTACGCGAGCAGGGAACGGCCCGTCATCTGCTCCGGCTGGTCGATCTCGAGCAGCTCGAGCACGGTCGGCGCGACGTCGGCGAGGATGCCCTCGCCGTCGAGCGAAGCGCCCTCGGCGGTGACGATGAACGGCACCGGGTTCAGCGAGTGCGCCGTGTTGACCGACCCGTCCTCGTCCAGCATGTGGTCGGCGTTGCCGTGGTCGGCGGTGATGACGCACGCGCCGCCGCTCGCGTGGACCGCCTCCACCACGCGCCCGAGGCACTCGTCGACGGTCTCGACCGCCTTCACGGCGGCGTCGATGTCGCCGGTGTGGCCGACCATGTCCGGGTTGGCGAAGTTGATGATCGCGAACGCCGGCTCGTCCTCGTCCCAGTGCTCCACGAAGGCGTCGGCCGCCTCGCTCGCGCTCATCTCCGGCTTGTGGTCGTAGGTCGGGACGTCGCGCGGCGAGGGCACGAGCTCGCGCACCTCGCCCTCGTACGGGTCCTCCTCGCCGCCGTTGAAGAAGTAGGTGACGTGCGGGTACTTCTCGGTCTCCGCCACGTGCAGCTGCTTGAGCCCGCGCTCGGAGATGACCTTCGCCAGCGTGATCGCCGGCCGCTTCGGCGGGAAGAGGATCGGATACGACCAGTCCTCGTCGTACTGGGTCATCGTCACGTAGCGGTCGAGCGGCTCGGTCAGCTTCTCGGTGATCTGCCGCATGCGGTCGGGCCGGAAGTTGAACGCGATCACCGAGTCGCCGGGCCGGATCCGCGCCTCCTCGCCGACCGTGGTCGCGGTGATGAACTCGTCGGTCTCGTCGCGCTCGTACGCGTCGCGGACCGCCTGCTCGCCCGTCTCGGCGTGGTGCTCCGCCTCGCCCTCGAGCAGCAGCCTCACGGCCTTCTCCGTGCGGTCCCAGCGCTTGTCGCGGTCCATCGCGAAGTAGCGGCCGACGACGGAGCCGACGCGCGCCGTCCCCCAGCTCTCGACCTCGGCGAGCGAGCCGGCGCCGGAGGTGGGCGACGTGTCGCGCCCGTCGGTGAACGCGTGCACCACGACGTCACCGGTGGCCAGCTCGGCGAGCGCGCGGAGGTGCTCGATCGAGGAGTGGACGCCGCCCGTCGAGACGAGCCCGATCAGGTGCACCCGCGGCGCGTCCGACAACGCCTCGCGAAGCGTCTCGTTCTCGCCCAGCGAGCCGTCCTCGACGGCCTTGTCGATGCGCGCCAGGTCCTGCGGCACGATCGCCCCCGCGCCGAGGTTCAGGTGGCCGACCTCGGAGTTGCCCATCTGGCCCTCCGGCAGGCCGACCGCCTCGCCCTTCGCGGTCAGCTGCGTGTGGGGATGCGCCTCCCACAGCCCGTCGAACACCGGGGTGTCCGCCAAGGAGATCGCGTTCCCGGGCCCGTCCGGGGCCAGGCCCCAGCCGTCGAGGATGACGAGCGCGACGTTCACGGCCGGGCGGCCTCGACGATCGTCGCGAAGCTGTCCGCCTCGAGCGACGCGCCGCCGACCAGCGCGCCGTCGACGTCCGGCAGCGCGAGGATCTCGGGCGCGTTGTCGGGCTTCAGGGAGCCGCCGTAGAGGATCCGCACCGCGGCGCCGGCCGCCTTGTCCTGGTCCTCGACCAGCGCGCGCACGAAGGCGATCGCCTCCTGCGCCTGGTCCGGCGTGGCGGTCAGGCCCGTGCCGATCGCCCAGATCGGCTCGTAGGCGATGACCACGTCGACGAGCCGGTCGCGCGCGACCTTCTCGAGCCCCTCCTTGACCTGGTGGCGGAGCTTGCGCTCGGTGTCGCCGCGCTCGCGCTCCTCCTCGGTCTCGCCCACGCAGAGGATCGGCACCAGGCCGGCCTCGAGCGCCTTCGGGACCTTCTGCTGCAGCGCGCGGTCGGTCTCGTTGTAGTACTCGCGCCGCTCGGAGTGCCCGAGGATCACGCCCTGGACGTCGATCTCGGTCAGCATCGGCGCCGACACCTCGCCCGTGAAGGCGCCGGAGTCGGCCTCGTGCATGTTCTGCGCGTAGACCTGCACGCTCGAGCCGCGCGCGGAGTCGACCATCGCCTGCAGCGCCGTGTAGGGCGGGCAGATGACGATCTCGACGTCGCCGACCGCCCCGACCTTCGGGAGCAGCGCCTGGATGTACGCCTCGGCCTCGGCGATCGTCTTGTTCATCTTCCAGTTGCCGGCGATGAAGGGCGTGCGGCTCACTTGAGCGCCTCCACGCCGGGGAGCGGCTTCCCCTCGACCAGCTCGAGCGAGGCGCCGCCGCCGGTCGACAGGTGGTCGACCTCGTCGTCGAGCCCGAACTGGGCGAGCGCGGCGGCGGAGTCGCCGCCGCCGACCACCGTCGTGGCCGAGGAGGCCGCCACCGCCTCGGCGACGATCTTCGTCCCCGCGGCGAACGGCTCGAGCTCGAAGGCGCCCATCGGGCCGTTCCAGAACACCGTGCCCGCCTCGGCGATCGAGGCCGCGTAGCGCTCGGCCGTGCGCGCGCCGACGTCGAGGCCCATCCAGCCGTCGGGCACGTCGACGCCGTCGATCGCCTTCAGCTCGGTGTCGGCGGAGAACTCGCGGCCGGCGACGAGGTCCACCGGCAGCCGCAGCTTCTCGCTGTCCATGACGCGCCGGGCGGGCTCGATGCCCTCCTCCTCGCACAGCGAGTCGCCGACCGAGCGGCCCTGCGCCTTGAAGAACGGGAAGCACATGGCGCCGCCGATCAGGACCTCGTCGGCGCGCTCGAGGAACGCCTCCAGCACGCCGATCTTGTCGGTCACCTTGGCGCCGCCGACGACCGCCACCAGCGGCCGCCTCGGGTCCGCGAGGATGCCGTTCAACACCGAGACCTCGCGCTCGAGCAGCCGGCCCGCCGCGCTCGGCAGCAGGTGCGCGACCGCCTCGGTCGAGGCGTGCGCGCGGTGGGCGGCGCCGAAGGCGTCGTTGACGTAGGCGTCGGCCAGCGCCGCGTAGCGCTCGGCCAGCTCCCGGTCGTTCTTCGTCTCGCCCTTCTCGTAGCGGACGTTCTCGAGCATCACGACGTCCCCGTCCGGCACGTGGTCGAGATCGTCGGCGAGCTGGACCTCGGTGTCGAGCAGCTCGGCGAGGCGCTCCGCAGTGGGTCGCAGCGAGAACTCGGGCTCGCGGTCCTTCGGGCGCCCGAGGTGGGCGGCGAGCAGCAGCCGGGCGCCGCGCTCGCGCAGCTCCCTCAGCGTCGGCAGCGCGGCGCGGATGCGCGCGTCGTCCGTGATCCTGCGGTCCTCGTCCAGCGGGACGTTGAAGTCCACCCGGACGAGGACGCGCTTCCCCTCGACGTCGAGGTCCTCAAGCGTGCGCACGCACCAGCACCTTCTGCGCGAGCTCCACGCAGCGGTTCGAGTACCCCCACTCGTTGTCGTACCAGGCGACGACCTTGACCATCGTCCCTTCGAGCACCGAGGTCAGCTGGGAGTCGAAGATGGACGAGTACGGCGACTTGACGATGTCGGAGGACACGATCGGGTCCTCGGTGTACAGCAGGATGCCGGCCAGCGGGCCGCTGTCGGCGCGTGAGCTGAAGGCGTCGTTGATCTCGTCGACGCTCGTGTCCCGGGAGACCGTGACCGTGAGGTCGACCACCGAGCCGGTCGGCACGGGGGCGCGGACGGCGAAGCCGTGCAGCTTGCCCTGCAGCTCCGGGATCACGAGGCCGATCGCCTTGGCAGCGCCGGTCGAGGCCGGCACGAGGTTGATCGCCGCCGCGCGGGCGCGCCGCAGGTCCTTGTGCGGGGCGTCCTGCAGCCGCTGGTCGGCGGTGTAGGCGTGGATCGTCGTCATCAGGCCGCGCTCGATGCCGATCGTCTCGTGCAGCACCTTGGCCACCGGCGCCAGGCAGTTGGTCGTGCACGAAGCGTTGGAGATGACGTGGTGGTTGTCGGGGTCGTAGGTGTCGTCGAAGTTGACGCCGAGGGCGACGGTGGCGTCCGGCTCGGTGGCCGGCGCCGAGATGATCACCTTCTTGGCGCCCGCCTCCAGGTGCTTGGCGGCGTCGTCGCGCTTGGTGAACAGGCCCGTCGACTCGATCACCACGTCGGTGCCGAGGTCGCCCCACGGCAGCGCCGCCGGGTCCTTCTCGGCGAGGACCTTGATCTCGCGGCCGTCGATCGCGAGCGCGCCGTCGCGCACCTCGACGGTGCCGGGGAACGGCCCGTACACCGAGTCGTACTTGAGCAGGTGCGCCAGCGTGCCGGCGTCCGTGATGTCGTTGACCGCGACGACCTCGATGTCCGCGTCGGACTCGTGGGCGGCGCGGAACACGTTGCGGCCGATGCGGCCGAATCCGTTGATCCCGACCCGTACGGGCATGACTACTCCCCTGTTTCTGGTCTATCCAGCATGAAATTCGTATGCGGCTTACTCACCCTCGCAAGCTCGGGTGAGCGCCTTGATTACCTTGCGGCTTACTCACCCTCGCAAGCTCGGGTGAGCGCCTTAGATACCCGCGGAAGGCTACCCGGCCCGGCGCAGCGGAAGCCGGTCGACGTCCCGGTGCTGGACCTCGACGAAGTACTCGTCGTGCTGGCGGAAGTGCGCGGCGAGGTGCTCGGCGATGGCCACGGAGCGGTGCCGCCCCCCCGTGCAGCCGATGGCGACCACGAGGTGCGCCTTCCCCTCGGCCACGTACTGCGGCAGCAGGTACTCGAGCAGCGGGATGACGTGGTCGTAGAGCTCCTGGAGCCGGCCGTCGCGGCCGACGTACTCGACGACCCGCTGGTCGAACCCCGTCAGCGGGCGCAGGTCGGCCTCGTAGTGCGGGTTGGGCAGGAAGCGCACGTCGAAGGCCAGGTCCGGGTCGCGCGGCGGGCCGTGCTTGTGGCCGAACGAGCTGAAGGTGACCGCCATCCGGCGCGGCGCCTCGCGCTCGAGCAGCTCGTCGGCGACCTTCCGACGCAGCCCGGCGGAGCTCAACCCGCTCGTGTCGATGCACGTGTCGGCCCGCTCGCGGACCGGTTTCATCAGCTCCATCTCGCTGCGGATGCCGTCGACCACGTTGCCGTGCGGAGCGAGCGGGTGGCGCCGGCGCGTCTCCTTGTAGCGGCTGATGAGCGTCTGCTCGTCGGCGTCGAGGAACAGGACGCGGTGGACGATGCCGGCCTCGTCCAGCTCGTCGATCACGTGCGCGAGCGCCGACAGGTACTCGCCGCCGCGCGAGTCGGACACCACGGCGGCGCGCTCGACCTTCGAGCCGGGATGGCGGAAGAGCTCGGCCAGCGAGCGGATCATCTCGGCCGGCAGGTTGTCGACGCAGAAGTAGCCGCTGTCCTCGAACACGTTCATGGCGGAGGACTTCCCCGCCCCGGACAGCCCGGAGATGATCACGAAGTCCTCGAGGTGGGATGGGCCGCGGCCGTTGTCGCTCATCGCCCGGTCTTGTTGAGGTGGGCGTAGAGGTCGCGGGCGACCTTCTGCGGGAAGCCCGGCACGCGCTCGAGCTCCTCGCGCGTGGCGGCCAGCACGGCGTCGGGCGATCCGAAGTGCTTGAGCAGCGCCCGCTTGCGCGCCGGCCCGATGCCCGGCAGGTCGTCCATGATCGACTCGGTCATCGCGCGGTCGCGCCGGATGCGGTGATGCGTGATGGCGAAGCGGTGCGCCTCGTCACGGACGCGCTGCAGCAGCTGGAGCTCGGGCGTGTCGTGCGGGAGCCGGACCGGGGCGCGGCTCCCGGGCTGGAAGACCTCCTCGATCCGCTTGGCGAGCGAGATGACCGGGACCCCGCGCTCGCGGAACCCCTCGAGCGCCTCCAGGCCGGCGGCGAGCTGGCCCTTGCCGCCGTCGATCACGATCAGGTTCGGCAGCGCGCCGAACGACGGATCGCGCTCGGCGTCGTACGGCGAGCGCTCGTTCTGCTTCTGCCACTGCCCGTACCGACGCGTCAGAACCTCCGTCATTGCAGCGTAATCGTCGCCCGGGTCGACCTCACGGATGTTGAATCTCCGGTAGTCCGACTTCTTCGGCGCGCCGCCCTCGAACACGACCATCGAGGCCGTGGTGTGGGTGCCGCCGAGGTGGGAGATATCGAAGCACTCGATGCGGACGGGCAGCGTGTCCAGCCCGAGCGCCTTCTGCAGGCCGTCGAGCGCCTCCACCCGCTGCTGGCGCCGGCGCTCGGCCTTCAGCTTCTCCTGCTCGAGGGCGAGCCGGGCGTTGCGCTCGGCCAGCTCGAGGATGCGGCGCTTGCCGCCGCGCTCGGAGGCGCGGATCTCGACCGAGCCGCCGCGCCGCTCGGCGAGGATCTGCTCGAGGATCGGCAGCTCGGAGCCCGAGGCCAGGACCGCCTGCACGACGATCAGCGACGGGATGCTCAGGGCGCTGGCGTAGTACTGGAGGATGAACTCCTCGGCGACGATCGCCGGGGGCGCCTCGGCCTCGTTGTCGAGGTAGAACGACTGGCGGTCGGAGAGCACGCCGTCGCGGACCTGGAAGACCTGGGCGTTGGCCTCGGTGCCCTCGACGTCGACGGCCACCGCGTCGTAGGTGCCGGCGCCCTCGTTGGCCACGCGCTGGCGCTCGAGCAGCGCGCGGACCGCCTGCAGGCGGTTGCGCTCGAGCGCGGCGGTCTCGTAGTCCTGCTCGCCGGAGTGCCAGTGCATGCTGCGCACGAGGTCGCGCTCGATCTGCTTGTAGCGCCCGCTCAGGAACGCGACCACGCCGTCGACCCCGCGGCGGTACTCCTCCTTCGAGACGTAGCCGACGCAGGGCGCCCCGCAGCGCTTGATGTAGTAGTCGAGGCACGGCGAGCCGGAGTGACGGCCCGGCTCGGCCCCCTCGCAGCTGCGCAGCTGGAAGATCTTGCCCAGCAGGTCGAGCGTTCCGCGGACGCGCTTGGCGCTCGAGTACGGGCCGAAGTAGGCGCGGTCGCGGCGGTGGCGCTCGCGGGTGAAGTAGACGCGCGGGAACTCCTCGTCGAGGCTGATGGCGATGTAGGGGTACGACTTGTCGTCGCGCAGGCGGATGTTGAAGCGCGGCTTGTACTGCTTGATGAAGGTCTGCTCGGTGAGCAGCGCCTCCGCCTCGGTGGCGACGACGAGCGCCTCGATGTGGTCGACCTCGTCGGTCAGCGCGCGCGTGCCGTACAGCGTCGGGTTGCTGAAGTGGCTGGCGACCCGCTTGCGGACCGACTTCGCCTTGCCGACGTAGATCACGCGCCCGCGAACGTCGCGGAACAGGTAGACCCCGGGCTGGTCGGGGAGGCCTCGTCGCTGCTCGGCGAGCCGTCCCGCGCGGTGCTGTTCTGCGGCTTCGGCCTCGATCGCCATGCGGGTCTAGGGAGAGAGTAGAGAACGGCGCGGCTCGATCTTTAGGTACCCTTTACGCAACAAACCGCGACCTGCGGGGATGGAGAGGACATGGCATTTCGCAAGATGCTCCCTCTAGCCCTGCTCGCAACGCTGGTCCTGGTCGCCCTCCGCGGAGGCCCGGTACCGCGTGGGCGTCGGCCGATCAGAACGCCGCCATGTTCGACAGCCCGCGCTGGCAGTCGCTCAAGCTCAAGCGCACGCGCTACATGGTCCCGTGGAACTGGCACCGCGACGCCGGGCAAGACCGCCCAGGTGACGGCCTACATGAACCGCGCCCGTGCTGCCCGGCAGCAGGTGCTCGTCACCTTCACCGCCGACTTCAGCTGCTGGAACGGCCGCCGCTACTCGCGCGCCGTCCGCTGCCGGGCGCCCAGCGCCAAGGCGTATCGCAGCTCGTTCGGGCGGTTCGACAACGCGTTCCCGTGGGTGAAGACGTACTCGGCCTGGAACGAGGTCAACCACGCCTCGCAGCCGACGTACCGCAAGCCCGGGCTCGCCGTGCGCTACTACAACGTGCTGCGCAAGCAGGCGAGCAAGCGCAAGTTCCGGGTGATGGCGCTCGACGTGCTGGACACCTCGAACATGGCCCGCTACGTGCGCGCCTTCATGCGCAAGGCGAAGGGCAAGCCGCGCCTGTGGGGGCTGCACAACTACCAGGACGTCAACCGCCGCACGGCGGCTGACACGCGGCTGATGCTGGCGCTGGTCCCGGGTGAGGTCTGGCTCACGGAGACCGGCGGGCTCGTCAAGTTCCAGGGCTTCCGCTTCAGCACGACGCGGGCCGCGAACCGCACGAAGTGGATGTTCAAGCTCGCCAACCGCTACGACTCGCGCCGGCGCGGGCTGCGCTCGAGGATCACGCAGCTCTACGTCTACCGCTGGTTCGGCGAGGCCTCGCGGAGCGCCCGCTTCGACGCCGGCCTCGTGAGCGCGGGCGGCGCGCCGCGGAAGGCGTACAGCGTCTTCGCGAAGGCCGCGCGGACCACCGCTAAGAGGCGAAGCCTCCTGCGGGGGCCACGGATGGCCCCCGTCCCTTTTCCGGGCCGCGGGGATGACGCGCGGCACTACCTTCTGCCCGTGGTCAACCTCTACTCAGACACCCAGACTCGCCCGACGCCCGAGATGCGGCGGGCGATGGCCTCGGCGGAGGTGGGCGACGAGCAGTCGTTCGCCGACCCGACCGTCAACGCGCTGTGCGAGCGCGTCGCCGACCTGCTCGGCCACGAGGCGGCCGTCTTCCTGCCGAGCGGCACGATGTGCAACGCGATCGCGTTCCGCCTGCACGTGCGGCCGGGCGGCGACGAGGTCGTGCTGCATCGCACCTCGCACCCGCTGATCGCCGAGGCGGGCGGCCCGGCGGCGATCTCGGGCGCCGTGCTCTGCCCCGTCGACGGCGAGGGCGGCATGTTCGACGCCGGCACCCTGCGCGCGATGCTGCGGCGGCCCGGCGACCGCTACGCGCCGCGCTCGCGGCTCGTCTCGATCGAGCAGACGACGAACATCGCCGGCGGCCGCGTCTGGCCGCTGGAGCAGATGCGGGCGGTGCTGGCGGTCGCGCGCGAGGCCGGCATGCGCGCGCACCTCGACGGCGCGCGGCTGATGAACGCGGTGGTGGCGTCCGGCGTGCCGGCGCGCGACTGGGCGGGCGGCGTTCGACACCGCGTGGCTGGACTTCACGAAGGGCCTCGGCGCCCCGGTCGGCGCCGTGCTGGCCGGCTCGCGCGAGCTGATCGACGAGGCGTGGCGCTACAAGCAGATGTGGGGCGGGGCGATGCGGCAGGCGGGGATCGTCGCGGCCGCCGGGCTGTACGCGCTCGACCACCACGTCGAGCGGCTCGCCGAGGACCACGAGAACGCGCGGGCCCTGGCGGAGGGGCTGGCGGAGCTCGACGGGGTGGAGATCGACCCCGAGGCGGTCGAGACGAACATCGTGGTCTTCGACGTGCCCGACGCCGCGGCGTTCTGCGCCGCGCTCGAGCGCGAGGGCGTGCGCGATGTACGCGATCGGCCCGCGGCGGGTGCGCGCCGTCACGCATCTCGACGTGGACCGCGCGGGGGTCGAGCGCGCGCTGGCGGCAGCCAGGGCGGCGCTCGGATCAGGCCGATCGGTTACCGCTCAGTAAGCCGGCCGAACTATTTATCAAGCGATCTGATCGGTGGCCGTGTACTGTGCACGGCGCACCGGCCCTCATCCCTCGGTGCCGGCCCCGGCGGCGACCGACCCCGCCGCCGGGGCGCCTTTCCGCCTCGCGCTGCGCTTCTTGGCCGGCGTCGGCAGGCGCGCGGCCTCGAACAGCAGCACGCCGAGGCCCGCCTCGATCGCCTTCTCGGGGTTGGAGCCGAGCCGCTTCGCCGACTGCTCCTCGATCCGCTCGACCTGCTCGAGCAGCTTGTCGCAGGCCTTGGAGAGCTGGGTGAAGCCCTTCTCGTCCAGCTTCAGGAGGGCGCGGCGGGCGCGGGCGTCGCCGCGCTCGAAGCCGCCGGCCTGCGCCGAGGCCCGCGCGTACTCGCCGATCACCTCGAGCGACGAGCCGACCGCCGCCTGCCTCGCCACCGGCGAGGCGTTCTGCCAGCCCTCGGCCGTGATGCCCGGCCGCGGCCGCGCGCGGTAGTGGTGCTCGACCGCCCCGCGGACGCGCGTCTCGTCGACCAGCTCGATCAGTCCGAGCGAGAGCAGCGTGCGCACGTGGTAGGCCACGGTGCCGAGGCTGGCCCCGAGCCAGCCCGCCAGCTGGTTCGGCGAGGCCTTGCGCTCGTCGAGCATGGCCAGGATGCGCACGCGCATCGGATGGCTCATCGCCTTGACGTAGCGCGGATCGTCGATGCTCGTGACGGCCTTCATCCTCAGCTGCCGGTCCGGGCAGCCCGGCGGGTTCGCAGCCGCCTCGCCCTCGTCGGCTTGTCGGCTTCCTCACGGCCCGCCAGGCGGACGGCCTCGAAGAGCAGGAGTCCGACGCCGGCGTCGACGACGTCCTGCTGGGCCTGCGGGTCCTTGGCGATCCGCGCGGCGGCCGCAGCCTCGATCTTCTCGGCCTGCTCGAGCAGCTTGTCGCACGCCTTCGAGAGCTGGGTGAAGCCCTTCTCGTCCAGCTTCAGCAGCGCGCGGCGGAGCTGGGCGTCCGAGCGGTCGAAGCCGCCGGCCGCAGCCGACACGCGTGCGTACTCGCCGATCACGTCCAACGACGAGCCGACCGCCGCCTGCTTGGCGATCGGCGGGGCCTGCGTCCATCCCTCGACCGTCACGTTCGGCCGCGCTTTGGCGCGATAGTGGTGCTCCACCGCGCCGCGCACCCGGGTCTCGTCCACGAGCTCGATCAGCCCGAGCTGCTCGAGCGTCCGTACGTGGTAGGCAACCGTGCCGAGGCTGGCGTCGAGCCAGCCGGCCAACTGGTTCGGCGAGGCCTTGCGCTCGTCGAGCATCGCGAGGATGCGGACGCGCAGCGGATGGCTCATCGCCTTGACGTATCGGGGGTCGTCGATGTTCTTGATCGGTGTCATTCCTCCACCATGTGTTCGCGCAGGCGGA
Organism: uncultured Solirubrobacteraceae bacterium; assembly: GCA_963844405.1. Taxonomy (GTDB): domain Bacteria; phylum Actinomycetota; class Thermoleophilia; order Solirubrobacterales; family Solirubrobacteraceae; genus DASSUW01. The sequence goes on from CAWJNZ010000007.1 coordinate 230,485, forward strand.
ACCCGGCGGCGAGTTCCCTTGGTCTGACCCTGACCATCGCCTCAGGCACTCCGAAACTGCATTCGGCTCGCTGTAATCTCGCATCTTGCCAGTCTTGGCGGTCCGATAGGGCGAGATGTCCGACAAATCTCGCCGAACGTCCAGGGGTGCGCTAGCCCCCTCGAAGTGGCGCCGTGCCAAGTCTTGGCGCGGTGTCAGCCTACGAGCCGGACCGTCAAGCCGCCCACGGGCTCGCCGGCGCCGTGGAGGAGGCCGAGGATGCGCGCCACGTAGCCGCGCGTCTCGGGGTATGGCGGGACGCACATGCACGCGGCGACGGCTCCGGAGCCGGCGTTGTAGGCGGCGAGCGCGAGCGGGACGGAGGCGAAGCGACGCAGGAGATCGCGCATCAGGTGGGCCTGCGCGTCGATCGCCGCGGTGGCGTCGAACGGGTCCTCGAGGCCGATCGCGGCCGCCGTGCCGGGGATGAACTGGGCGATGCCCTGGGCGCCGGCGGGGCTCTGGGCGAACGGGTTGAAGTTGCTCTCGGCGTAGATCTGGGCGGCCAGCAGGGCGGCGGAGACGTTCCAGCGCTGGGCCGCGCGCGCCAGGATCGGGGCGAACCGCGGTGGGACGAAGGTGGGCAGCGCGGTTCGCTGGCGGCTGCCGTCGCCGGTCGTGGGCCGCGGCGTGGACCGGGGGTTCAGCGCGTAGCCGTAATGCCAAGGCTCGTGCGGGTAGCGCTGGATGAAATGGAAGCGTGGCGCGTTGGCAGCCAGCCAGGCGTAGGCGGCGGGCGGCCCGAGGTCGAGCTCGGTGCCGTACCGGTGCAGTGACGTGCCGGGCGGGGCGACCCATTTCGGGTCCGGGTTGAGGCGGAACAGCTCGGCCTGCTCGGCGTCGGAGCGGTAGCCGCTCGAGATGAGCAGCGTCACGCCGTCGTTACGCGCGGCCGCCTCCAGGCGGTCGAACGCCGGCGCGACGTCCGGCCGCATGGGCTTGCCCTGGCGATAGGCAAGCGGGCCGTCGTACCCGCCGCCGGTCGCGAAGCCCGACGTCGCGGGGGCGAGCTCCGCCTCCGCGACGACATCGATGCGCACCGCCCGCCGCTCCTCTCCGCGCGTTACGGCGACGAGCTCGCGCGCCGCCACCCGGATCCGGACGGGCGCGAACGTCTCACCGTCGGGGAACTCCACCGTCGCATGTTCGGCCCCATTCGCCCGCGCGGTCCGCTCGGCGGCGTCCTTGGCTCGGGCGAGATATTCCTCGCGGCTGAGGTGCAGCGGGTTCGGCGCGCCGTCGACGGTGAGCGGTTCGAACAGCCGCGGGTTCGCCTCCTGCATCGCGCGAGCCGCGGCCAGCGCCGCCAGGTCCACCGCCCGCTGCGCCGCAGCCTCCCGCGCCACCCCACGAGCCACGGCCCCGAGCACGAGCACCCCGACCAGCACCGCCGCCAGCGCACCGACGAGCAGCACCGAAGCCTGCCCACCCGACCGCCTCACCCCTCCCCCTCGCGCCGGACGGTGGCGGTGGATCGCGCCTCGCGCCGGACGACGGCGGCGAGCCGCGCCGCCTCGACCCGCGGCGCCGCGAGGCCGGCGAGGGCCAGCGCGCGGGGCAGGCCCCGACCGGGTGGGCGCCGCGCCGAGGCGACGACCCCGCGTTCATCGAGGCGGGCCAGCGCGGCGCGGGCCAGCGCGGTCTCGGGGTCGGCGGCCACGACGGCGATGTCGTGCTCGGCGACGAGGTCGTCGAGCTCCGCCGGGCGCGGTTCGGTGAGCGCGGAGACGAGCGGGCCTTCGACGATCGACGAGGCACGCCGGACCGCGCCCGCGGCAGCCGGCGCCCCGAGGGGAACGACGAGCCAGACGAGCCGTCCGCGGGCGGCGGCCGGCAGGTCCCGAGCCGTCAGCCGCGCGGCCAGCGCCGCCGCAGCGCGACTCGCGAGACCGCGACGAGCGACGTCGCCGTCCATCTCCCCCGGCGGCCAGACCGCAACGACCGCCGTCCGCGCGCGGGTCGCGGCGCGCAGCGAGAGGGCGAGCGCGGCGGCCAGCGGCACGGCATCGCTCCGCGTGCCGAGGACGACGGCGCGGACGGCCGGCGGGACGACCGCGGCCTCGACCCGAGGGCCGGCGGCGGCCGGCGCGACGAAGAACCCCGCCGCCCGCTCGAGCACGCCGTTCACGACGACGGCTCCGGTCCGGCATCGGCGGTGACCTCGGCCGTCATCGCCGCCGCGGCCGGAGGCGAGCGGCAGGTCGGGGCGGACGGTGACCGTCACGCGCCGGCCTTCGATCTCGACCAGCGCTCGACGGCGCGCCTCGTCGGGCAGCGCGCGCCGGGCAGCGTCGCGCGGGTCGCCGCCCTGGAGGACGGCCATCGCCCCCGCCTGCGCCGCCAGGCCGGCCTGCTCGCGCGCGGTATGACCGGCCAGGAGCGCCGCGGCGGCGAGCGCGACGACGAGCACGAGCGGGAGCAGCGCGACGACCTCGACGGTGGCCTGCCCGGACGACGATCGAGGGCGATTCGGGGCCCCGCCGAGCGGGGACCGTGCGGATGGAGCGTGGGTCATGACTGGGGCTCGAAGTGGGCGGCGGCGCTGGCTCGCCCGGGGCTCGGGAGGCCGGGGAGTGCTGGGATGCGGACGGTGACCTCGACCTCGCCTCCGGAGGCGGTGGTGACGACGAGGTCGCGCTCGAGCTCGGGTGGGAGGTGGGTGCGGGCCTCGTGGCGGGCGTCGGTGCCGACGGCGTGCGCTCGGGCGGCGGCTCGGGCCGCCGAGGTGACGGCCCAGACCGCCTGGGCGGCGAGGACGGCCTGCCAGAGTGCGGCCACGAGAGCGGCGAGGACGGGGAGGAGCGCGACGAGCTCGACCGTCGCCTGGCCCTGCTGATCGCCGATCCGCGGCATGGGGCCACGATCCCGGGGAGCCGGTCACGGATCTACGCGCGAGTGTTGCGGAACCGTGCCGAGACGGTCAGGGGACCGTCAAGATCGCCCGAACCGGCGCGGTTACATCCATGTGACCGGTAGGGTGAGCCGATGGGCACGGAGCGCCTTGTAGTCGAGTTCGAACGCGAGGACGGCGGCGGGGTGGTGTTGCGCGTCAGCGGTCGGCTCGAGGAAGCGACATCCGCGCTCCTGGACGGAGTGCTGCGCTCGCTGCGCGAGGATCCCGGCCCCGTGACGGTCGACCTCACCGACGTCGACCACATCGACTCGCACGGTCTGGGCGTGCTGCTCGAGGCCGAGGCGGAGGCTCGGCGGCGCCGGGCGTCGGTCGAGGTGATCGGCGTGCGCGAGAGCCTGCGCCTGCGGCGCTCGTCGCTCGAGGAGTAGCGCGAGCCGGCGGAGCGGCCGACTCAGTACTCGCGGTAGGCGCGCCAGACGGTGATCAGCCCCCAGATCGCCAGCCCGAGGAAGGCGAGCCAGAGGATGGCGCCGAGGCCGCCGCCGTCCTGCCACATGCGGCCGGTGGCGACGATCGTGATCGTGGCGAGCGCGATGGCGGCGTAGAGGATCCCGCGCTGGCGCTCGGGCAGGCTGAAGATCGTCTCGCGGTGCTCCATGTAGAGCCGGTAGCCGAAGAAGAGCAGGCCGCCGACGAACACGATCGAGAGCACGTTGCTGACGGTGACGCTGGCCCGGTCACCGCCCGGCACCAGCCACACCACGAGCGTGATGCCGAGGATGATCCCGATGTTGCGGATGTGCTTGCCGCGTTCGCCGTCCACGGCACCCACGATAGTGCGTCGGGCTAGGCCACGACAGGCGCCGCGGGCTCGGGCGCCGAGGCGACTTCGACGGCCGCAGCCTCAGGAGTCGTGGCGACCGCGACGACCGGCTCCATGTCCGCCTCCACCACCACCGGCTCGGGCGCGAAGCGGTAACCGATGCCGAAGTGCGTGTGGATGTAGCGCCAGCCCGGCGAGGCGCGTTCGAGCTTCTGGCGCAGCTTGCGGACGAACACGTCGACCGACCGGTCGCCGTGGACCATCGCGTAGCCCCAGACGCGCTCGTAGATCTCCTCCCGCTGCAGGACGTGGCCCTCGGCCTCGGCCAACAGCTGGATGAGCTCGAACTCGCGTCGCGTGAGGTCCACCGACACGCCGCCGGCGAAGGCCTGGTACTGGTCGGCGCGCACCTCGATCTCGCCGACCGCCACCGGCTCGGTCGCCGTCCGCGCCTCGGCCCGCTTGCGGCGCCGCACGACCGCCTCCACCCGCGCGATCAGCTCCTCCGGATGGCATGGCTTCGTGAGCCAGTCGTCGGCCCCCATCCGCAGCCCGCGGACGCGCTGGGCGACGCTGGACTGGCCGGTGCAGACGATCACGCCGAGCTGCGGGAGCCGCTCGCAGAGCTTCTCCAGGTAGTTCCAGGCCTGCGGGCCCAGGACGGCGGGATCGATCACCACGGCGTTCAGGCGCATGGCCACCAGCGTCTCCAGCGGCACCGGCGATGCCAGGACGCGGTGCTGCCAGCCGGCGGCGCCGAGACGCTTGGTCAGGACCTGTAGGAAGCCGCTGTCCGAGTCGAGGATCGCGAGACGGACCCCGGCTTGCGTCGTCGTCGTCATCTGCGCACCAGCATACGGCCTACCCACGACGCGGAGGCCCGTCGCAGAAATCCTGGTAACACGATGGTTACAACCGGTTCACGGGCCCGCGAGCGATCTCGCAAAGAGGGTGGTTCGATACCGAGCCGCCGCCGCGCTTCAGACGCGCGAGGCATCGGAGAACTCGCGGAACAGCCCGGTGACCACGAAGGCCACCTGCTCGCCGATGTCGACCGCGTTGTCGCCGATCCGCTCCAGCGCCCGGGCGACCAGCATCATGCTCATCGCCCACTCGCGCCGGTCCTCGTCGGTCCCGATCTCCACCGCCCGCCGGAACACCTCGCGGTTCAGGCAGTTGATCTCGTCGTCCTGGCGCACGAGGTCCTGCGCGAGCGACACGTCGCGCAGCACGAACGCCTGCTTGGCCTGCGCCACCTCGGACCGCGCGAGCCGGCCCATCTTGAAGATCTTCTCGAGCATCACCTCGTCGGACGGCGGCTCGTAGCCCGACAGCGGCAGCACCTTGGCGATGTTCACGCACTGGTCGCCCATCCGCTCCGCGTGCTTGATCACGTGCAGCAGGGCCGCGACCGTCCGCAGGTCCCCGGCCACCGGGGACTGCAGCGCCAGCAGCGACAGGATCCCCTGGTGGACCTCGAGGAAGCGCCCGTCGATCCGGTCGTCGTCGTTGACGACGATCGAGGCGAGCTCGATGTCCTGGTGCTTCAAGGCCTCCAGCGTCCGGTCGAGCGTGTTGACGACCAGGTCCAGCGCGCCCAGGGCCTGCTCCTCGAGCCCGCGCAGCTCGTCCTGGAAGTGGATGCGCGCACGCTCCGACACGCTCATCCCACCTTGCCGGTCACGTAGTCCTCGGTCCGCTTGTCGTCGGGGTTCGTGAAGATCTTGTCCGTCGCCGCGTATTCCACCACGCGGCCCGTGCGGTGCTTCTCGTCGGCGTCCAGCTCGACGGTGAAGAAGGCCGTCATGTCGGACACGCGCGCCGCCTGCTGCATGTTGTGGGTGACGATGACGATCGAGTAGGTCTTCTTGAGCTCGAGCATCAGGTCCTCGATCCGGCCCGTGGAGATCGGATCGAGCGCCGAGCAGGGCTCGTCCATCAGCAGCACGTCGGGCTCCGTGGCCAGCGCGCGGGCGATGCACAGCCGTTGCTGCTGCCCGCCGGACAGCCCGAACGCGTTGTCCTTGAGCCGGTCCTTGACGTCGTCCCACAGCGCGCCCCGCCGCAGCGCGCCCTCGACGATCTCGTCCATGTCGCCCTTCATGCCGACCACGCGCGGGCCGAAGGCCACGTTGTCGTAGATCGACTTCGGGAACGGGTTCGGCTTCTGGAAGACCATCCCGATGCGCTTGCGCACCTGCACGGGGTCGATCGTCGCGTCGTAGAGGTCCTGGCCGTGGTAGATGACGTGGCCGTCGACGCGCGCGATCGGGATCAGGTCGTTCATCCGGTTCAGGCAGCGGATGAAGGTCGACTTGCCGCAGCCGGACGGCCCGATCAGCGCCGTGATCTGCCGCTGCCCGAGGCTCAGCGTGATGTCGGTGACGGCGCGATGGTCGCTGTAGAACACGGCGACGTCGCGGACGTCGAAGATCGGCTCGGCCATGACCGGCGCGGCGGTCGGCTCGTGGGTCGAGACGAACCGCCGCTGGGAGGGCTCGACGACCGGGTCGGCGACGACTTCGTCTCTCACGGGCTCAGGCATGTCGGGTTCCTCTACCACTTCTGCTCGTATCGGTTGCGAAGCCAGATGGCGATCGAGTTCATCGCCAGCAGGATGATCATGAGGACGCAGATGGCGCCCGCGGCGCGGGCGACGAACTCCTGGTTGGGGTCCTGCGTCCAGGCGAAGATCTGGATCGGCAGCGCCGTGAACGAGCTGTCGAGGCTCGTCGGATTGAAGCGCAGCGACACGCCGGCGCCGACCACGAGCAGCGGCGCCGTCTCGCCGATCGCGCGCGACAGGGCAAGGATCACACCCGTGGCGATGCCGGCGATCGAGCCGGGCAGGACCTGCTTCCAGATGGTCTGCCACTGGGTCGCGCCGAGCGCCAGCGAGCCCTCGCGGATCGAGGACGGCACGGCGCGGATCGCCTCGCGCGCCACGATGATCACGACCGGCAGCACCAGCAGCGCGAGCGTGATGCCGCCCGCCACCAGCACCGGGCCGATGCCGAGCGGGCCGCGCACGATGAAGGCCAGCCCGAGGATGCCGTAGACGACTGACGGCACGCCCGCGAGGTTCTGGATGTTGACCTCGATCATGCGGTTGTACCAGCGGCTCCCGTCGGCGTACTCCTCGAGGTAGACCGCCGTCATGACGCCCAGCGGGATCACCAGGAAGGCGCAGATGAGCATCAGGTACACGGTCCCGACGATCGCCGACTCGATGCCGGCGTTCTGCGGGATGACCCGTGACGGGAAGCTTGTCACGAAGTCCCAGCTGAGGACCGGCACGCCGTCGCTCGCGAAGTCCCAGATGATCGCGCCGAGGCCGAGGAAGGCGACGCCGACGGCGCCGAGCATGAGCGTCCGGAAGATCCGGGCCGACCAGGCGTCGCCCGTCGAGCGCCGCGGGATCACGGTCCTCTGCCGCCGAGCGGCGGCGGCGATCTGGGCTCCGGTCATTCGTACACCTGCCGGTACCGGCGGACGAGCCGGATCGAGACGAGGTTGAGCACGAGCGTCATCACGAAGAGCGTGAAGCCGACGGCGAAGATCGTGAGGTACTCGATCGAGCCGGTCGGGATGTCGCCGCGCGCCTGCGCCGCGATGAACGCCGCCATCGTCTGGTAGCTCTCGACCGGGTTGATGCCGAGGTTCGGCGTCTGGCCGCCCGCCACCAGCACGAGCACGGTCTCGCCGATGGCACGCGACGCGCCGAGGATGAGCGCGGCGACGATGCCCGAGAGGGCCGCCGGGAAGACGATCCGCAGCGAGACCTGGAGCTTGCTGGCGCCGAGCCCGAAGGCGCCCTCGCGCAGCGCGGAGGGCACGGCGGACATGGCGTCCTCGGCCACCGACGCGATGGTCGGCAGCACGAGCAGGCCCATGATCACGCCCGCCGACAGGCCGTTGAAGACGCCGACGCTCAGTCCCAGCGCGTCCTTGAGCACCTCCGGCGTGAAGAAGGTCAGCGCGAAGTAGCCGAAGACGATGGTGGGCACGCCGGCCAGCACCTCGAGCACCGGCTTGACGACCTTGCGCACGCGCCGCGGCGCGTACTCGGCGAGGTAGATCGCGCACAGCAGGCCGAGCGGGACGGCGACGGCGAGCGCGATCAGCGTCAGGTAGATCGTCCCCCAGACGAGCGGGAGGACCCCGAACGACTGCTGCTCGCCCGCGAACGTCGGCGACCACTTGGTCCCGAACAGGTAGTCGCCGACCGGCACCTCGCCGAAGAACTGGATCGTCTCGACGAGCAGCGAGCCGACGATCAGCGCGGTCACGACGACGGAGAGCACCCCCGCGAGCAGGAGCGCGATGCGGATCGCCCCCTCGAACCGCGAACGCGCGGTGGGGGCCCGGGTCAGGTCGACCCGGGCCCCCGTCGCGTGACGCGGGTCGGTCATGTGGCTAAGCGCCTCCCGCCAGCGACTCGACCTTGGACTGCGACTCGCTCGCCTGCTCCTCGGTCATGGGGACGATCTGCGCGGCCTCGGCGATCGCCTGCTGGTTGGCGACCACGAAGTCCATGAACGCCTTGACCTCCGGACGGGCGAGCGCCTTGTCCGACGGGTACATGAACAGCGGTCGCGACAGCGGCGTGTAGGAGCCGTCCTGGATCGTCTCCGCCGACGGCTTCACGCAGTTGTCGGCGCTCTCGCCGACGCCCACGAGGTTCAGCTTGTCGGCCTGCTGCTCGTAGTACGAGAAGCCGAAGTAGCCGAGGCCGCCCTCCGAGCCCTCGACGCCGGTGACGAGCTGGTTGTCGTCCTCGGACGCCTCGTAGTCCTCGCGCGACGCGCCCTCCTCGCCGTTGATGACGTCGGTGAAGAAGTCGAAGGTGCCGGAGTCGGTGCCGGGGCCGAACAACGTGAGCTCCGCGTCCGGGAGGCTCCCGTCGACGTCCTTGAGCGACGCCACCTTGGACTTGGGCTCCCAGATCTGCTTGAGCTGGTCGACGGTCAGGCAGTCGACCGCCATCGCGGTGTTCGTCACCACGGCGATGCCGTCGTTGGCGACCTGGATCTCCTCGTACGCGACGCCGTTCTTCTTGCAGATGGGCGCCTCCTCGTCGTCCTTGATCGGGCGCGAGGCGTCGGAGATGTCGGTCTCGCCGGCGCAGAACTTCTCGAAGCCGCCGCCCGTGCCGGACGAGCCGACGGTGATCTGCACCTCGGGGTTCTCCTCGTTGAACAGCTCGCCCGCGGCCTCCGCGAACGGGAGCACGGTCGACGAGCCGTCGATGCGGATGGAGCCCGACAGCCCCTCGGCGGCCGAGCCGGAGCTGCTGGACTCCCCCTCGTCCTCGCCACAGGCGGCGAGACCCAGGGTCGCCGTCGCGGCGAGCACCAGCAGCAGACGTTCGATTCTCATGACTTCTCCATCGTGGGTCAGGGCCAGGCTCGACCTGTTACCGAGTCGTGGCCGTCTTGTGAAAACGGTGTGAAAGCTCCGCCTGGAAGCGGTAGCCGAAGCCGAAGTGCGTATGGATGAACCGCCACTCGGGGAGGGCGTCGGCGAGCTTGGACCGCAGCTTGTGGACGTAGACGTCCACCGACCGGTCGTCCGCCCGCATCGGCGCGCCCCACACCGTCGCGTACAGCTCCTCCCGCGAGACGACGCGGCCCTCGCGACGCCCCAGCGCCGCCAGCAGGTCCAGCTCGCGCACCGACAGCGTCAGCGCCCGGCCGCCCGCCAGCACCAGGTACTCGGACGGGCGGATCTCGAGCTCACCCGCCCTGATGACCTCACCGGTCGTCTGCATCGCGGCCCACGATGGGGGAGCCGCGGCGGCGGCCGGTTACCGAGGGGTGAAACCGTCGTGAAAGGCCTGTGAACGGCGCCGCTAGCCGGCCACCGTCTCCCACTGCTCGTAAAGCGCCTGCAGCGCCTGCTTGGCCTCGTCGTGCCGCTTCGTGGACTTGGCCGCCGCGCGCGGGTCGTTCCAGGCGGCGGGGTCGGCGAGCTCCTGCTCGAGCACCTTGAGGTCGGCCTCGGCGGCCTCGATCGCCTTCTCGAGCTCGCCCGCGCGGCGCTGCTGGTTCTTCGAGGGGCCCTTCGCGGGCTTCGGCGCGGCGGGCTTCGGCGGCTTCGAGCGCTTGGCCGTGCGCTCGAGCTCCTTGCGCTCCTCGCGCACGCGCACGTACTCCGGCCAGCCGCCGACGTAGGAGTGCAGCGTGCCCTCCTCGACAGCCACCGTCCGGCTGCCGACCGCGTCGAGCAGCGCGCGGTCGTGCGAGATCAGCAGGAGCGAGCCGGGGAAGGCCTGGAGCGCCGACTCGAGCGCCTCGCGGCTCTCGAGGTCGAGGTGGTTGGTGGGCTCGTCGAGGATGAGGACGTTGGCGCCGGAGTGGACGAGGATGGCCAGCGAGAGCCGCCGCCGCTCGCCGCCCGACAGGCCGTCGAGCGGCTTCTCCGCCGCCTCGCCGCTGAACAGGAAGCGGCCGAGCAGCGAGCGCGCCTCGTTCGGCTTGAGGCCGGTCGAGCGCTGGGTGGCCTCCAGGACGGTGCGGGCGCCGGGCGCGCCGAGCTCCTCGGCGTGCTGGGTGAGCAGGCCGAGCTTGACGTTGTGGCCGCGGCGGAGCTTGCCTTGGTCGAGCTCGCGCTGGCCGGCCAGCGCCTTGATGAGGGTGGTCTTGCCGGTGCCGTTGGGGCCGATCAGCGAGACGTGCTCGCCGCGCTCGAGCCACAGCTCGAAGTCCTCGAGGAGGGTGCGGTCGCCGATGGTCAGCGTGCCGTCCTCGACCTCGAAGACGACGCGGCCGGAGCGCTCGGGCGGCTTGAAGGCGAAGCCGAGCGCCTTGCCGTCGCGCGGATCGCGCGTGACGCGCTGCATCTTCTCCAGCTTCTTCGCGCGCGACTGCGCCTGGCGGGCCCGGGTGCCCGCACGGAAGCGGTCGACGAACCGCTCGAGCTTGGCGATCTCCGCCTCCTGCTTCTCGATCGCGCGGCCGAGCGCCAGCTCGCGCGTCGCCTTCTCCCTGCGCCAGGCGTGCCAGGTTCCCTTGAAGAAGCGGGATCGGCCGCCCTCGAGCTCGAGCACGGCGGTGCCGACGGCCTCGAGGAACCAGCGGTCGTGAGCGACGAGGACTACCGCGGCGTCGAGGTTCTGGAGGTGGTTCTCCAGCCACTCGAGCGACTCGATGTCGAGGTGGTTCGTGGGCTCGTCGAGCAGCAGCAGGTCGGGGTCGCCGGCCAGCGCGCGCGCCAGCGAGGCGCGGGTCAGCTCGCCGCCGCTGAAGGTCTCCAGGCTGCGGTCGAGGTGCTCGTCCCGGAAGCCGAGGCCGTGCAGCGTGCTGTTGATCGACTCGCGCCAGGTGTAGCCGCCGGCGTGCTCGAGCCGCGCCTGCGCGGTGGCGTAGGCGTCGAGCGTGGCGGCGGCGGTCGCCCCTTCCGCCATCGCGTGCTCCAGCTGCGCGAGCCGCTCCTCGAGGTCGAGCAGGTCCTTGGCGCCGGAGAGCACGTAGTCGCGCAGGCTCAGGTCGCGGTCGCGCGGCGGGCGCTGGTCGTGGAGGGCGATGCGGACGTCCTTGGCGAAGCTCAGCTCGCCGCCGTCGATCGAGGTCTCGCCGGAGAGCATGCGGAGGAGGGTCGTCTTCCCGGCGCCGTTGCGGCCGGACAGCGTCAGCCGGTCCCGGCGCTGGAGCCGGAACGACACGCCGCGCAGCAGCGGCTCGCCCGCCATGTCCTTGGCGAGATCGGAGGCGATGAGGACGGCCATGGCCCGTTCGAGGGTATCCTCCGGTTCGTGCTGCGGACCATCGTGCTGACCGCCCTCTTGCTCGCGCTTTCGGCGCCCGTCGCACTGGCCTCCGAGGGCCACGACGGCGGCGAGGGGCTGTGGGGCGAGACCAACGACAAGGTGGTAACCAACGCCGGCTTCGTCCTCATCGCCGGCATCCCGCTGCTGGTCCTGGTCTTGACGCTGATCCAGACGGCGCTCGACCGGCGCAAGGACCGCCGCCTGGCGGCAGCGAAGGCGCGCACCGCGCGGCAGGACCTGCGCGGCGGCTGGTAGCCGCCCGCCGATGGTCCGATACCAGCGCCTCGGCGCGGCGGCCGTCGTCACCATCGACCGGCCGGAGCGGCGCAATGCCGTCGACGGCGAGACCGCGGCGGCGCTGCTGGCGGCCTACGAGCGGTTCGCGGCCGACGACGGCGCGCGGGTGATGGTGCTGACCGGCGCCGGCGAGCAGGCGTTCTGCGCCGGGGCCGACCTCAAGGCCCTGGAGACGCTGGATCCGGACGCCCCCGGCGGGCCGATGGGCTTCACGCGGCTCACCCCGGTCAAGCCGGCGATCGCCGCGGTCCGGGGCTGGTGCGTGGCCGGCGGGCTCGAGCTGGCGCTGTGGTGCGACCTGCGGATCGCCGCCGAGGACGCGCGGTTCGGGTGCCTGGAGCGCCGCTGGGGCGTGCCGCTGATCGACGGCGGCACGCAGCGGCTGCCGCGCGTCGTCGGGCTCGGTCGGGCGCTCGACCTCATCCTCACCGGCCGCGAGGTCGACGCCGCCGAGGCCCTCGCCATCGGGCTCGTCACCGAGGTTGTCCCCGACCCGCTCGCCCGGGCGCTCGAGCTGGCCGAGGCGGTCGCCGCCTTCCCGCAGGACACGATGCTCTCCGACCGCGAGGCCGCGCACGCGGCGCTCGGACTCCCGCTGGACCAGGGGCTGGCGCTGGAGGCGCGGCTCGGCCGCGAGCGGCTCGGGACGGCGCTCGCGGGCGCGCAGCGGTTTAGGGTTCGGCCATGACGACCTACTTCGTGACCGGCGCCACGGGCTTCATCGGCCGCCATCTCGTCGAGCGGCTGCTGGAGCACGAGGGCATCTTCTATCTGCTGGTACGCGAGGGCTCGACGGAGAAGCTCGAACGCTGGCGCGGCGAGGAGCGCATCAAGCCGGTGTTCGGCGACATCTCGCAGCCGCAGCTGGGGCTCGACGAGGCCGCCCGCGAGCAGCTGCAGGGCGTCGACCACTTCTTCCACCTGGCGGCGATCTACGACATCACCGCGGACGAGACGCAGAACGCGCTGCTCAACGTCGGCGGCACGCAGAACGCGGTCGATCTCGCCAACGAGCTCGGCGCGAAGCGCTTCCACCACATGTCCTCGATCGCGGTCGCCGGCGACTACGACGGCTGGTTCACCGAGGACGACTTCGAGGAGGGGCAGGGCTTCCCCACGCCCTACCACCGCACCAAGTTCGAGTCCGAGAAGCTCGTCCGCGAGCGCGCGCAGGTGCCGTGGCGCGCCTACCGGCCGTCGCTGGTCGTCGGGAATTCGCAGACCGGCGAGATGGACAAGATCGACGGCCCGTACTACTTCTTCAAGGTGATCCAGAAGCTGCGGTACGCGCTGCCGCAGTGGTTCCCGATCGTCTCGCTCGAGTTCGGGCGCACGAACCTCGTGCCGGTCGACTTCGTGGCCGCGGCGGTCGACCACATCGCCCACCAGGACGGGCTCGACGGGCAGGCGTTCCACGTCGTCGACCCGAAGCCGCCGAAGTCGGGCGACGTCCTGAACGCCCTCGCCAACGCCGCGCACGCGCCGCACGCGGTCATGCGGGTCGACAAGAAGCTCACCGACATGCTGCCGAAGGGCGTGCTCTCGTACGCCATGAAGATCCCGGCGCTGCAGGGGATCAAGCGCGGCTTCCTGGCCGACTTCGGCATCCCCGAGGAGGCGCTCCAGAACGCCGAGCTGAAGACGAAGTTCGACGCCCGCGACACGCAGCGCGCCCTCGCCGGCTCGGGGATCGAGCTGCCGCCCTTGCCCTCGTACGCCGACAAGCTGTGGGACTACTGGGAGCGCAACCTCGACCCGGACCTCTTCAAGGACCGCTCGTTCGAGGGCGCCGTCAACGGCAAGACGGTCGTCATCACCGGCGCCTCGAGCGGCATCGGCCGGGCCGCCGCGCTGAAGATCGCCGCCGCCGGCGGCATCCCGCTCCTGGTCGCTCGCACCGAGGAGAAGCTCGAAGAGGTCAAGGCGGAGATCGAGTCTCAGGACGGGACCGCCTACGTCTACCCGGCCGACCTCTCGGACTACGACGCCATCGAGCAGCTCGTCGAGCGCATGCTGGCCGACCACCCGGCGATCGACATCCTGGTGAACAACGCCGGCCGCTCGATCCGGCGCTCGGTCAAGCTGTCCTACGACCGCTTCCACGACTATGAGCGGACGGTCGGGCTCAACTACCTCTCGCCCGTGAAGCTGATGCTGGGGCTGCTCCCGCACATGACCGAGCGACGCTCCGGCCACATCGTCAACGTCTCCTCGATCGGCGTGCAGACCAACCCGCCGCGCTTCTCGGCCTACGTGGCGTCGAAGTCGGCGCTGGACGCGTTCACGCGCGTGGTGAGCTCGGAGACGATCGGCGACAACGTGACCTTCACGACGATCCACATGCCGCTCGTCCGGACGCCGATGATCGCGCCGACGAAGATCTATGACTCCTTCCCGACCATCTCGCCCGACGAGGCGGCCGACCTGATCTGCGAGGCGATCCGAGCCAGGCCCAAGCAGATCAACACGAGGCTCGGGACCTTCGGCGAGGTCGCCTACGCGCTGGCGCCGAAGGCGGTCGACCAGATCCTGCACATGGCCTACAAGGTCTTCCCCGAGTCGGCCGCCGCGAGCGGCAAGAAGGATCCGCAGGAACGCGCTTCGGGTGAGGCGCAGGCGCTCGCGTACCTGATGCGAGGCGTCCACTGGTGACCCACGACGACCACGTCACGGTCACCGGGAACGCCCAGCGGGCGGTGCCACCGGGGGCGGCGACGTGGCGGGCCGAGGCCGTCGAGGCCGATCCCGACCCGCGATTGGCCTTCGAGCGCTGCAGCGCGCGCCTGGGCGGGCTGGTTGCGCGGCTCGACGGGATCGGCGAGGTGGCGACGGAGGCGGTCGTCGTCCAGCCGCGCTGGGCCGAAGGAGGCGCCGCGGGAGCCGAGGCGATCGGAGCCGTCCGGGTTCGGGCTTCCGCGGAGCGGGCCGGCGAGGTGGCCCAGGCGGCGATGGCGGCGGGAGCGGACCGCCTGCACGGCCCGCACTTCGAGTACGACGCCGCAGACGACATACGCGGAGACCTGTTGGCCGAGGCGGTCGAGGACGCGCGCGACAAGGCATCCCGGCTGGCCACGGCGGCGGGCCGCTCGCTGGGCGCCGTCCGGGCGATCGAGGAGGCCGGCCCGGAACGGGTCCCGGCCCCGTTCCGAGCCGTAGCCGCCGAGGCCCCGGACGTCCGCCCCCGCGAGCTCACCGTGACGGCCTGCGTCACCGTCACGTTCGCGTTGGTCGACTGACGACTCAAGGATCAGCGCCACGGCGGGCGGGTCCTGTCAGGAAGTGGGCCCGCCGTCGACTTTGCGGTCCGCGTTCGCGTCGCCTGCGACGCCGCGCTTGGGCCCCGCAAAGCTCGCCGGCCCGCAGCGCCCCTTCCTGCCACCCACCCGAGGAGCGTTTACGGCTACGGCAATGACGCTGTCGCCATCACGCGAATGCAGCACTCTGCCCGTCCACGCCGAGAGCAAGCGGCGGCACTGCGGCTCAGGAACCACATCTCGTCGAGCGAGAAGGCCTCATGGAGTGGACGACGCGTCCGTCGAGCACGTTGTCCGTCCCGCGGCCACTGGCCCTTGCAGTGGAAGCGCGACAGGCGTCGGGTGATCAAGATCCTGAACGCTGAACTGTTCTGCAGCGTGCGCCCGCTCAGCGTCGACTCAGGAGTTTCTGCCAGGAAAGGGGCGTCATGGCTCCTCGTCGTGTGCAGGGTTCCGGCACGTCATCGCAGATCCGACGAGCGCGCCGGAAGCACTGTGTGGGCTGGACAGCGCGTGGGGTTGCACTCATTGCAGTCAGCGGCGCCCTCGTGGTTACTCAGGCGTCAGCCCTAGCGGCTGACGGGCGAACTCTGTCGCCGGGCACCGGCTGGAGCGATGACGTCGGGTCGCGCGCCGCCCACGGCACGCTGGCGGCGCCCCAATTCGTTGACGCTTCGGCGACCGGCTCGTCACGAGCAGCGAACTTCCGACGCCAAGCGACCAGATTGGCCCGCGGTACCGACCGGGGAGGGCAGGCAAAGCGTCGGGGTGCATTGTTACGTGTGTTCGCAGCCCTTCACATCGGTGTCTACCGTGCGAGTGGAACCCGTGTGGTGCGAGGATCGGAGCGCCGCGGAGGGGATTTTCACCTCTACCTGACGGAGGTCGACGTTCTCGCCGGGCTGTTGAGAACAAGGCGGCCTCTGACAGCTGGGGCGTTCGCCGGACATCTGCACGCCCATGGCTTCCGCGCCCACGGAAAGAAGCTCACTGCCGGTCGCCTGGCGAAAACGCTTCGCACGGCGGCGCGCCGCGCTGTGAAGCGGCCATCGAACTCGCGCGCGCGCATTCCCCTGATGGTGCGAGCCTTGGGCCTTCGGCAAGGCTACGACGTAGCGCGGCTGCGCAAAGCGAGCACGATACGGCTGGATGCCCTGCAGCAGTTCCTGATCCTCGCCGACGTCTCATTGCGCCGCTCGCGGCGCAGCATTCGGGCAAGCGTCTCAGCGCGCCATCAGGCGGAGCCGGGGCCCATCCGGCCACCGACGCGGCAATGCTTCCCCGGCGCCAATCGCATCAAGCGCAGCCTCACGGGGTTGCTCGGCAACAGTTGGCTCTCAAATGGGGTCGGACAGACCGCGCAGGCGGTTGTGCAGCTTGCCGGTGGCGATCGGGTTCACCTCGACATCCTCATGCAGAACTTCGGAGCGCACCTTGGCGCTGACGGCAAATGGGAGCTCCGGGAGGAGCCCTGGCTCCGCATGGAAACAGTCCCAGGTGTCCGCTCGACCGGCTACGGGCCGCCAGCGCCTGAGCACACCGGTCACGACTCACCGGGAGAAACACTTCGACTGTCAGTGCGCGTGACCAGCACGGCGCGAGTGGCACGAGGAACCGATTCAGAAGGCGTGATCGCGTGCGGCGATCTCGTAGGACTGAAGTATCCGGCTGACGGACCACTCAAGGGTGTCCCAGTCGACTGGGACGCGCTGGTCCTCGGAAGCGGCTATCAGGACCTCATCGAGCATGGTGAGATCATTCGGCGAGACACAGTGACCAACGCTGACGGCATCGCTGAGCTGTCCTTGCGCCCCAAGAATGAGAAGCTCCCAGGCGTCGGCCGCATCCGCCGGGTCAAGGGTGACGTCCGCGTTGTGGCAGACGCCCTGAGCGCGCTTGGCAGTCAATGGAACGGTCCGCTTGGAGAGGCGCTCGGCCGGTGGATATCCGTCCCACGATGGAATCTGTCGACGACCGTCCCGTGGCAAATCTCCATGCATGTGCCAAACGGACTCAAGTTCCACGCGCATGTAGACGGGCTCACCCGACCCGAAGGTACATCAGTTACCTACGACTACAGTGCCACGGCCTGCAACGCAGAGGACGTCTACGACACTGAGTTCACCGGCTACTGGCGACACGTCGATGGCGTCGGCGCCGGTCCTGACAGACAGTATGTCTATAAAGGGCCGCTGAAGGTGACTTTCTCTCGGGCCAACGGAACCGGTGCCTGGCGTCGCGCACCATGGTTTGTAGGCCCATTGGGCTCGGAACCTCCAAATCCGACAGGCGAAGAGACCGTCTACTATGACCTCTCTGAGGGCACATTCCCGCTCGATTGGAGTACCTCGGAGGCACCGGCTTCTCTATGGTACTTCAGCCCGTTCCCGGACACCCTCGCCCTCGCCGCGCTCACGGACGGTCAGGGAACGCAGATGGTTAAGGTTCGCGAGGACGAGTACTATGGTACTCCGAACCCGAATCATGACCCACTTCCTATTAACTCATTTTTCGCGACGCACGAAAAGAGTGTGACTGTCACGGAGGCGGACGCAGACAAGTGCGGTCAACCACCGTCCTGAGCACATCACTCGAACGGGGCTCTCCCGGCTTCGGCTTCTCCTAGCGCCGCGGGGACCGCTCGAGCCGAGCAACCTGTCGTAGCGGAGCCAAGCGAGAGTCCACCGCTCGCCGTGTGACCGTCGGTCGGCGGCAAGCACGACCGCTTCGAGTTGACCATCGACAGCCGGCATGCCACCGGTATCTGCGGCAAGACGCGGCGCGTGTACAGCGTCGACGCGCACGCCGTTCGAGCGGTCGCTTGTGTGAACGGCCGAGCTCAAAGGTTTCGGGACCGTCCCGCGGGCACCCGCGTGCGTACCGCGCAGAACCCTGCACATGACGAGGGCGGCCCGCTGGGCTGGTGCCGCGGCCGTTATCGCGTGACGGTGACATGCACCGAGGGATTTGCTTCTCCACCAGCAGGCACCTGGCATGTCCCCCGCCAATTCCCCACGCGGTCTCAAGTCATCGCGCGATTCTCATTCCGGGTGCGCTGTACGCGGCGCGGTCGCGACCAAGCGGTCGCTCCCGAGTGCTCCTTCGCGCGACATGCGACACCCGTCCCCCGGGCGCTCATCGCGTTTCCGACAGTCCGATCGGAACTGGGCCGGAGGTCGTCCTACTTGCTCGGCAACTCGGCAATCGCCTCGATCGACATGAGCAGGCCGTGCGGTAGCCGAACGTGGGCGGGCGCCGAACGGGCCGGCGCCGGATCGGGCATGTGGCGGGCGTAGACCTCGTTGAGCGGGGCGAAGTCCTCGACATCGGCGTAGAGGATCGTCGTTTTGACGAGGTTGGCCATGGACGTGCCGGCGTTCGGCGGGTGATCGCGAGGGCGCCCTCGCGACACTCACGGCGTGTTGATGTAGGCGCCGGTCGAGCGGCGCGCATGGTCCCCCGCGACGCGGGCGATCTCGGCGACCGAGGTCAGACTCCGGCGGATCCTCTCCAAGCCGTCTCCGCCGAGCCTCTCTGGAGGTCACGGCCGGGCGGGGAGACGCGCCCGGCCGTCACGCCTTGGCAGAGGCCTGTGACTCCCCGCACGGCGTGTGGTCGAGCAACGGCTCGGGGGGTGCGTCAAGCGCGGTCGACGTAGAGCAGCATGATTCCCATCACATCGGTCGCGGGGTGCGAGCTCTGGTACATGTTGTGCAGCCGCACGAGGTCGCCCTGCCGGATCGTGGCGACCGGGTCGCCCGTGCACGTGCTCATCGACATGACGCTGTGCACGTCGAGGGGGTCGAGCGTGGCCACCGACTTGCAGATCGACGCGCCTCCCCGGCTCTCGTTTGGTGGCCTCGATGGCGACGCCGTGCCCGTGCAGATGCCCGATGGCGGCCACTACGTTGCCCGGGACGGTGACGTTCCGGGCGCGGACAGTGCCGCCACGCCGCTAGCGCGAGGGAAGGATGCTGACGCGCGAAGTTAGCCGTGCCCAGACCTGGGGGAGTCGGTGTGAGAGGTCCGGTACCGGCCATCGATGTAGCGGAAGACGCAGCGGACATCGCCGCCCGCGGCCGCGGGTGTGGTGCCCCCGCGCCGATTCGATCAAGGGGAGGACTCTCTCATGAAGGCTCATGGTCACACCAGACCGAAGTGGCTGGCGCTCGCGCTCGCCTCCATCCTCGCCATGCTGCTCGCGTTCGCGGGCTCGCCCGGTGCATCCGCACAGGGCGGCAAGGGCAAGGCATCGCCCAACAAGCCGGAGCAGGCGAACTGCGCCCAGGGGCGCACGCTCCCGGTCAGCAAGATCTCGGTCCAGCTGTGGACGTTCAGCCGCTACATCGGCGGGACGAGTTACGTCGGTGCGCCGGCCGACGCGCCGACGACCGGCTCGACGACCGCTGAGCGACTGGAGTACGTCTTCGCGTTCCTGAGCGATCTCGGGATCCGCAACATCGAGCCGTACAGCTTCCACGGGCTCACGGCCGAGGAGTTCGACGCGCTGGCCGACGAGTACGGGCTCAAGGTGCGCTCGCGTCACATGTCCACGAACGTCGCCACGTGGGATGCGAACCTGGCCGACGCGAAGCTCTTGGGCCAGCGCTGGGTCGGCTCGGGCGGGTTCGCGTCGCCCGGGATCAGCAGCTACGAGAACGTCCTGGCCACCGCCGAGACGCTGAACGCGCTCGGTCAGGCGTCCGTGGAGAACGGGACCGGGAAGATCTTCGGCCACAACCACACCGCCGAGTTCGCGACGAAGTACGTAGACGTCCAGGGCGACGGCACGCTCAAGAGCGCGTGGCAGATCCTGGTCGAGAACACCGACCCGCGCTACGTGACCTTCCAGCTCGACGTCGGCTGGGCCACGGTCGCCGGCGAGGACGCGGTGGCGCTGGTCGAGGAGTTCGGTGACCGCATCGAGCTGCTCCACATCAAGGACGCCATCGTCACCGTGCCCGGCGACCGGCCCCCAGCTGGACCGGCCGTTTGGGAGCAGACGATCATCGGTCAAGGCGACGTCGACTGGGCGAGCCTCTTCGCCGCCGCGCAGGGCAAGGTCAAGCTGTACGTCCTTGAGCAGGATCCGGGGCCGGCGGCAGGGCCGTTCGTGTTCACCGCGGAGAGCTTCGAGTACATCGACTGCCTGGTCTTCTAACGGCCTGAGCTCACGCAGTCGGAGTGGACGGCCCGCCCCAGCCGGGGCGGGCCGTCACGTGGTCGTCCGCCGACGTAAGCGGGCAGACGCGGAGCTCACAAGGCTGAAGAAGGCAGCTCGGGATGATCTCCTCGCAGTGGACGGCCCAGCTGGCCGCCGTGGTCCCTGAAATCAAGCCACTGCACATCGAAGCGAGCGCCCTGCTGCGGGGGTTCCCAACATCAGGGTGTCGTGGGTTCCGCGCAAATGGAATGCCGGGGCGGACGCCCTCCACCAAGGCACGTCTTGGTCGATAGCGCGCTGGTACGCCGGCGCATCTGAAAGCGTCGCCAGCGCTCAGGCTCGCGGCCCGACCCGACCCGACTCCCGATCGCAAGCGTCGCGAGCCCCGTAAGGATCGACTTTCGATGCGAACCAAACACGCTCGCGGCGAGTGCTCCTTTGCGCGATTTGGAGCGTCGGTGCGGCGCTCGCCGGGGTGCTCTGTTTGCCTCGAAGGAGCAGCGCAGCGAGCGGCAACAGAACTACTCAGCGCGCTGCGCCCCGTCGTCCCAAGCTGAAGACCCGCGACTCTGCATGAACCGCTCGATCCGTCAGCCGTCCGGACCCCGCAGCTTCCGCCGTAGCTCCGCCGTCAGCCCGTCCTCGCCGAGCTTGTCGATCAGCCACTCGCCCGTCGCGGTACGTCGCAGCTGGACCGTGTCGATCTCGACGCCGTCTTTCGAGAGCGTGGCGGCCGCTCGGTCACCGCTGATGGCGATTCTCTGGACCTTCGCGCCGCGGTGCTCCCATGCCCACCCCTTGCCCGAGGGCGTGCTCGAGGCGGGTAACAACCACGCTTTGCAGGCCTCGGTGGGCTTGCCGCCCACCAGTTGGCACCCTATCTGCTTGCAGACGGACGAGGCCGTGTATGCGTTGCAGGCCTGCTCGGTGGAGGCAAACACCCGCGCCCAGTTGTTGGCTGTCTCGGCGATCTGCTCCCTCGCCCCCGACCACGCGACGGGGAAGCTCACGGACGCGACGATGCCGACGGACTGGCGGTCGAGCCGGCACCAGCTCGAGACGTCGCGCGGGAAGCGGTAGCTCAGGCTCGTCTCGCCGGCCGGCCAGATCCGGAAGACTGTGGTCTCGCTCCGCGGATCACCCGGCGGCGCGGCGACGTTCGTGCCGCAGGTCGCGCTGATCTCCGCGCCGCTGACCGTCTCGAGCACCTCGGGTCTATCTGGAAGCAGTTGCACCGTCAGTACCCGTCCGTCGAGGCTGAAGCGCACGCCGCGCTCGACGTCGGTAGCGACGAGCTTCTTGCCCGGCGGCTCCGCCGGCCGTTCGACGTCAGCCTCGCGCGCGACGGTCACCACGACCGCGACGAGGGCGACGATGATGGCGGCGCCCGCCGCAACACGCGCCAGGGTGGCGCGCCTCAGCAGTCGCGGGGAGCGCCCCGACCACGAGGCGTACGCGCGGACTGCGCCGCTCGTAGCGGTCCATCGCCTCGACGAGGTCGGCCTGCAGGCCGCTGATGAAGTCCTCGCTCATCTCGCGTTCCTGAGTCGTCCTCGCAGCGACGCCAGGCCGCGGCTGACGCGCATCCGCACCGCGGTCTCTGAGGTGCCCAGCTCGGAAGCGATCTCCGGGTACGGGCGCTCGTCGAGCACGCGCGCCTGGATCGCGGTTCGCTGATCGCCGGGCAGCTCCTTCCAGCGGTCCAGTGTGACCTCCTCGCCGAGCGCGCGGATCAGCGCGGTGTCCTCCTCGGCCAGGGGACGGCGCTCCATCGCCAGCCGCCGGCGCGCCCGCTCCTCCGCGAACCCGCGGCGCTGGTAGTCGACGAGCTTGCGGTGCGCGATCGTGAGCAACCACGCGCCGGCAGGCGCCACGCCCGGCCGGAACCGTCGCCGCGCGACGATCGCGGCCGCGAACGTCTCGGCCGTCAGATCGGCCGCCGCCTCCGCATCGCCGGTCCGCCGCATCATGTAACCCAGAACCTCCCGCACGTGTCGCTGGTAAAAGCACCCGAAGTGCTCCGGCTCACCGCTCGCCAGCAGATCCTCATCGGTGAGCTGATCGCCGATCACGTGATGCCGACCATCTCACGTCCGGAGCCGGAGCCGTCTCGTTCCATCACCCCTTAACTCGAAGCAGGGCGGCGATTTGTAACGACACGAAGACCGGCCGCTGCTGCGTTCGCCTGCCAGGAGCACTCACAGAGCCAAGCCGTAAACGCTCCTCGGGTGGGTGGCAGGAAAGGGCGCTGCGGGCCGGCGAGCTTTGCGGGGCCCCGCCTCGACGTGACGCGGTGGCTGGGCGTGGACCGCAAAGTCGACGGCGGGCCCATTTCCTGATCAGGACCCGCCCGCCGTGGCGCCGATCCCTGAGCCGTTACACGCGCTCAGAGCCCGCTCAGCGGATCGATCGCCGCCCCCCGCAGCCGCAGCTCGAAGTGGAGGTGCGGACCGGTCGAGTTGCCGGTCGAGCCGACGGTGCCGATCGGCGTGCCGGCGACCACGCACTGGCCGGGGCGGATCGAGATCGAGGCGAGATGGGCGTACCAGCTCGTCATGCCGAACCGGTGCGCGACCACGACGAGGTTGCCGTAGCCGCCTCCGTCGTAGCCGGCGGACTGCACGCAGCCGCGGCCGGCGGCGACGACCCCCGTGCCGTGCGCGGCCGGGTAGTCGACGCCGGTGTGCATGCTGTTCCCGCGCGGCCCGAAGCGGTCGGTCGGGGAGCCGCCGATCGGGGCCAGGAAGCGCAGCGGCGAGCGGGAGGGGGCGCGACGGACGGCGGCGAGCGTCGCGGGGCCGGCGAGGCCGTCGGCGCCCAGGCCGGCCCACGCCTGGAAGCGGCGCAGCGCGGCGTCGCCGCGCGGGCCGAGGTGGCCGTCGAACGGGCCGGACGCGAAGCCGCGGGTGGCGAGCAGGAACTGGAGCGCGGCGACGTCCCAGCCGCGGTGGCCGGCGCGGATCACCCGCCTCCCGAACCCGGGGCGGCCGCGCCAGCCGAGTGCCGCACGCGTGCGCGGGCCGGCGATGCCGTCGACCGCCAGGCCACGCCGCGCCTGGAAGCGGCGCACGCCCTCGCGCGTCAGCGGGCCGCGGACGCCGTCGACCGTCGCGAGGTACAGGCCGCGCGCGCGCAGGGCGACCTGGAGGGCGGCGACGCTCGGCCGGCCGCCGGCCGCGTGGGCGGCAGCGGCGAAGGGGTCGGCCTGGGACGCGCCGGCGAAGGCGTTCGCGTGGGCAGCGGTAGCGCCGGGGCCGGCGTCGCCCGCGGCAGCGAGGGGATCTGCGTGGGCAGGCGGCGCCAGCACCGCGAGCGCGGTTAAGAGGATGGCCGGACAAGCGCCCGCCACCGCTGCCGCGGCCCACCAGTCTGGTCGCCGGGCCACGCGCGAACCCTGACACGATCACTCCGAAGAGTGGTGCGCTGGGCGAGATCTTTCAGCGCGGCGCCGGCGGTAGTACGCGCCCGCCTTGGCGCGCCCGCCGCAGACGCTCATCGAGCACCAGGTGGCGCTCGCGTTGGTCGAGCGGTCGTAGAACGCCCAGCCGCAGAGCTCGCCGCGGCAGGCCTTCAGGCGCGCCCAGCTGCCGTCGAGCATCGCCGCGAACGCGGCGGCCAGGATCCGGCCGAGCGCCGCGTCGACGCCCGTGGCCCGCGGGACGAGCGTCGCGCCGTCGGGCGGGAAGCTCGGCTCGAGCCGCGCCCGCCGCGCCGCCCGCTCGAGCACCGCGCGCGCCTGCGGGTCGTCCGGCTCGCCGTTGTTGGCGAGCAGGAGCGTCCGCAGCGCCTCCCGCACCTCGCGGACGGCGGCGAGGTCGGGGCCGGCGCCGTCGGCGGGCAGCAGGTTGCGCTCGAGCCACTCGGAGAGGCCGCCCGCGTCGTCGAGCAGGTCGGGCCCGTGCTCGCGGTCGACAGTGTTCACAAACGCCTGCACGATGCGCAGCGACCCCGGGGCCGGCTCGCGGCCGCCCGGGTGGACGAGGCCGGAGAGCAGTGCTTCGCGTTCCACGGCGCGAGCCTAGCGGGGAATACATGTCCGCTGGCGGGCGTCTGGGAGTGCGAGGGGCGATGAACGGGCCGAACGAACACCTGCCGCCGGAGGACGAGGCGGACCTCGCGGCGCTCGCCGATGGCGCGCTCTACGGTCCCCGCCGCGCCGCGCTGCAGGACCGGCTGGCCCGTGAGCCCTCACTCGCCGCGGCGTACGAGCGCCAGTGCAAGGTGGTGTCGATGCTCGCGTCCTCGATGCCGCGGGCGCCGCTCGGCCTGCGCCTGCTGGTCGAGGAGCTCGAGACTGCGGAGCCCGTCCCGCGCCGCCGGCGGCGCCGGTGGGCCGCCGCCGTCGCGCTCGCCGTGGCCGCCGCCTTCGTCGTGCTGATCGCCGGTCGCGGGCCGGCCGTCGACGACGTCCTCGCGGTCGCGCTGCGCCCCGCCACCGCGCCGGCCTCGCTGGACCGGCCGTTCGAGGGCGTGCGCTTCCCGAGCTACGAGAAGTGGCACGCGACCGGCGAGCGGACCGACGTGGTCGACGGGCGCGAGGTACGCACGGTGTTCTACGAGCGCGGCGGGCGGACGATCGCCTACGCGATCGTGAGCGGCCCGGCGCTGGGCGACGACGGGGCGCTGCGGGCGGTGCGGGGCGACGGCGTGACGGCGGTGACGTGGACTCGTGACGGCCGCACGTGCGTGATCGCAGCCGCGGGCGTCGAGCCTGCGGTGCTGGCTCGAATGGCCGTCTGGTAGCGCCGGCGAACTGCGGCTGGGTAGGGCGGCTGCGGACTCGGCCGAGTGCTCACTTAATCGGCCTCAGCCCGACAAACCGACCACTCGACCGCCGAACGGTCACTTTGTTCCCCCCACGGGAACAAACCGACCACTCGACCAGCGCAGGCCTCGATCCCGCTCCCTCAATGCCCGCAGTTGAAGTTCGTCCCAGCGCTAGGCGACCCGGAGGCGCCGCCGCGCCGTCCCGCCGCGCAGCTCCCGCACGACCGCCTGCACCAGCGCCTCGGACTCGTCGCGGCGCCCGTCGGTGACCGCGCCGACGATCCCGCGCTTGCGCCCGATCAGCTCGATCATGGTCTCGTCGATCGTCTCGGCGGCCAGCAGGTACCAGGCGGTGACGGCGTCGCGCTGGCCGATCCGGTGGCAGCGGTCCTCGGCCTGGTCGTGCATCGCCGGGGTCCACTCGAGGTCGAGGAACGCCACGTTGGAGGCGCGGGTCAGGGTGATCCCCTGGCCGCCCACCCGGGTGCCGCAGACGATCAGCTGCGGCCCGTCCGGCTCCTGGAACGCGTGCACGGCGGCCTCGCGCTGCTCCAGGGAATCAGTGCCCAGCAGATGCAGCGCGTCCGGGAAGCGGGAGACGACCAGCTCCTGCACCTCGCGCGAGCCGCAGAAGACGACCAGCGGCTCGTCGGACTCCAGGAAGTCGTGGATCCAGGCCAGCGCCGGCCCGGACTTGCCCCGCGCCGCGAGCCGCTTCAAGGCGTTCAGCTGCGCCAGCCGCTCCGCCCGCAGAGCCGCGGCCACACGCGCCTCGAGCTCGCCGAGGTCCAAGGGCTGCTCGCGCAGCCAGGCCACCACGTCCTGCTCGGCCAGCCGGTACTCGCGCTCGTTCTCCAAGGCGACCGGCACGACGACCTGCCGCTTGGCCGGCAGCTGCGGCAGCACGTCGGCCTTCAGGCGTCGGACGAAGCAGCGCCGGCGCAGGTGCCAATGGATCCGCTCCTCCGCCCCCACGCCCTGGAAGCGACGAGCGAACCGGGCGCCCGACCCGAAGTCCTCGAGCCGGCCGATCACGCGCAGCTGGGCGATGAGCTCCTCGGCGTGGTTCATCACCGGCGTGCCGGTCAGGGCCAGCCGCAGCGCATCGTCCGAAAGCGACTCGGCCAGCTTCCGCACCGCCTGCGTCCGCTTGGCGCGCGGGTTCTTGATGTAGTGCGACTCGTCGAGCACCAGCGCGCGCGGCCGCCGCGCCGCCAGCGACACCCGGTGCGCGTAGACGATCTCGTAGTTGATGACCGTGATGTCGGCCGTCGGCGCCACGCTCCCGGTCCCGGAGACGACCGTGACCGACCGCCCCGGGCACCCAACGCTCGATCTCGCGCTTCCAGTTGAGCTTCAACGACGCCGGGCAGACGACGACCGCCGGGTACGCGTCGTCGGTCTCGAGCGCGGCCAGCGCCTGGACCGTCTTGCCGAGCCCCTGCTCGTCGGCCAGGAAGCAGCGCCTCGCGTCCAGCGCATAGACGACGCCCGCCCGCTGGAACGGCCGCAGCTCGCCCCCCAGGCGGTCCTCGATCGGGAGCTCGGGCGCCGAGTGCGCGCGCGAGCGCCGCACGCCGTCGATCGCCTCGTCGTGCTCGCGCCGCAGCCGCTCCAGCACCTCGCGGGCGATCGCCGACACCTCGACCCCGAAGGTGCGCAGGTAGTGCTCGAGCGGCTCGAGCACGTAGGGATCGACAGGCAGCGAGCGCCCGTGCGCCTCGCACGCCGGCAGCGCCAGGAAGGCGGGGATCGTCTCCGGATCCCAGTTGACGTCGAGCGTGAAGCGCGGCTCGCCGACGCTCTCCACCAGCGCCAGCGTCGCCCCCGCCGGCTCCTGGCCCACCTGCAGCCGCGTGGCGCAGCGCAGCGCGCGCTGGTCGAGCCGCGCGCCCGGCATCTCCAGCAGCTCGTCGGCCACGACCTGGGTGAACGGCAGCCACGACCGCCCGCCGGCCTCCTCGGCCACCGCGGCCAGCTCCTCGGGCAGCTCGCCCGAGATCACGTCGAGCACGAAGCGGCCCGTGCCGAGCAGCTTGCCCGCCGTCACGCGCCCCACCCAGCCCTTGACCGCCCGGGCCAGCCACGCCTCCACGTCGGGCGCGACCGACAGCGCGGGGAAGCGCTCGAGCACGCCCTTCACGTACGGGGCGGTGGCGTCCGCCCGCGGCGCCCACCACTCCTTGACCTCCCAGTCGAACCGCCGCCCGGGGATCGAGCGCACCGCGTCGACGATGTCGGCGCGATACGGGAACGCGAAGACGACGGACTCCTGCCCGTGGCGGTTGAGCCGCAGCTCGACGTTGTGGACCGGCTCCGCGGCGCGCATGCGAACGGTCCACGGTAGCCGCACCGGCGGAATGAATCGCGCGCAGCCGGCGTCAGCACGGGCATGACCAAGAAGAGCCTTTTCGCCGCGGCCTCGGCCGCGGCCGCCCTTGCCGCCTTCCCGGCGGCCGCCAGCGCCGCCACGGTGCAGGTGCAGGGCACGACCATCACCGTGACCGGCGACGCGACCGACGAGACGATCACGGTCGCCGACAACGGCCAGTTCATCACGGTCGACGGCGTCGCCACCACGGCCGCCGCGAACAACACGTTCGACCTCACGCTGAACGCCGGCGCCGGCAACGACACCGTCATCGTCAACACGGCGCAGCTGCGCATCCTCACCCTCAACGGCGAGGACGGAAACGACGCCATCACCGGCTCGCCGGACGACGACATCATCAACGGCGGCGCCGGGAACGACACGCTGAACGGCAACGCCGGCGACGACCGCATCACCGGCAACACCGGCGCCGACACGATGAACGGCGACGCGGGCAACGACGTCATGGTCTGGAACCCGGGCGACGGCAGCGACGTCATGAACGGCGGCGCCGGCGGCGGCGACGACGCCGAGCTCAACGGCGGCAACAACCCCGAGAACTTCGCCGCCACCCCGGTCGCCGGTCGCGTGCGGTTCGAGCGCGTCAGCCCGGCGCCCTTCACGCTCGACGTCGGGCCCGACACCGAGCGTCTCGTCCTCAACGCCAACGGCGGCGACGACACGATGGTCTCCGATCCCGCCACCCCGACCGCCATGCTCCTCAACGGCGGCACCGGCACCGACAGCCTGCAGAGCGGCGCCGGCGCCGACTTCGTCAACGGCGGCGACGACAACGACACGCTCGACGGCGGGCCCGGGCTCGACCGCATCGTCGGCGACCGCGGCAACGACACCATGCTCGGCCGCGCCGGCGACGACACGCTCGTCTGGAACAACGGCGACGGCTCCGACAAGATGGACGGCGAGGACGGCCTCGACAAGATCGAGGTCAACGGCGCCGCCGCGGCCGGCGACGCCTTCGAGATCGCGCCGAACGGCCAGCGCGTCAAGTTCGACCGCACCAACCTCGGGCCGTTCACGCTCGACATCGCGACCTCCGAGGTGTTCGAGCTCAACACCCTCGGCGGCGACGACACGCTGTCCGTGAAGCCGGGCATGCCGATGGCGGTCCAGGCCGACGGCGGCGACGGCAACGACACGCTGAACGGCGCCGAGGAGCAGGACACCTTCTTCGGCGGCCTCGGCAACGACACGCTGAACGGCGGCGGCGGCAACGACCTGCTCGACGGCCAGGACGGCGACGACACCCTGCTCGCCCGCGACGGCGTCGGCGACCTCGTGCGCGGCGGCCTCGGGACCGACTCGGCCGAGATCGACAAGGTCGACATCCACGTCGACGTCGAGAACGTCGATCGCAAGAAGTACGGCTACGAGATCGACGTGGAGAACGGCAAGGCCGAGGTCAAGTACGACCGCAAGGAGAAGCGCTACTACGCCTACGTCAAGCTCGAGGCCCCGAAGGCCGCCAAGGGCTGGCTGACGCTGGTCACGAAGAAGTACTACCGGCTCGACGGCATCAAGTACCGCCTCGTGCTCGGCAAGGCGAAGTACGACCTCGACGCCGGCGACGAGAAGCGGATCAAGGTCCACCTCGCCAAGGGCTTCAAGTCCTACTACAAGAAGGGCAAGATCGCCGTGATCGCCGAGGCCTACGGCAAGGACGGCTCCTGGGCCGCCGAGGACTTCTCGCTGCGGCGCTAGGCCTGAGCGGCGGCTTCGGCCGCCTGGGCGGCATGGGCCGCCATCAACTCACGCTGGACCGAGCGCGGCTCTCCCGAGGGCCGCGTTCGCGTCCACCGGCCGTCGCCGTCGAGCTCCCACGAGTGCGTGTTGTCGGCGAAGCAGCGGTCCAGGGTGTCGAGCAGGTCGGCGCGCAGCGCGTCCTCCTGCACGGGCGCCAGCAGCTCGACCCGCGTGTCGAGGTTGCGCGGCATCAGGTCGGCCGAGCCGATGTAGACGCGGCACTCGCCGCCCCGCTCGAACGCGTAGATCCGCGAGTGCTCGAGGAAGCGCCCGACGATCGAGACGACGCGGACGTTGTCCGACACTCCCTCCACGCGCGGCCGCAGGCAGCAGGCCCCGCGCACGTTGAGCTCGACCGGGACGCCGGCCTGCGAGGCGCGGTAGAGCGCCTGGATGCACGCCTTGTCCACCAGGGCGTTCATCTTCATCCGGATCCGGCCGCTGCCGTTCTCGCGATGGGCGGCGATCGTGCGCTCGATCTCCTCGAGGATGCCCTTGCGCATGTGGTTGGGCGCGGTCAGCACCCGCCGGTACGCGCGCGGGCGCGCGAAGCCGGTGAGGAAGTTGAACATGTCGGCGACGTCGGCACCGATCGCGTCGTCGCACGTGAGCAGGCCGAAGTCGGTGTACAGGCGCGCGGTCTTCGGGTTGTAGTTGCCGGTGCCGACGTGCACGTAGTGCCGCACGCCGTCGCCCTCGCGGCGCACCACGAGCAGGCACTTCGCGTGCGTCTTGAGCGCGGGCAGGCCGTAGACCACGTGCACGCCCGACTCCTCCATGGCGCGCGACCACTGCACGTTCGCGCGCTCGTCGAAGCGCGCCTTGACCTCCACCACGCAGACGGCCTGCTTGCCGCGCTCGGCGGCGCGGATCAGGGCCGGCACGAGCGGCGAGTCGTCGCTCGTCCGGTACACGGTCTGCTTGATCGCGAGCACGTCGGGGTCGCTGACCGCCTGCTCGACGAAGCGCTCGACCGAGCTGGCGAAGGAGTCGTACGGGTGGTGGAGCAGGAGGTCGCCGCGGCGCATGGCCGCCATCACGTCCGGCTTCTCGGACTCGTCGGCCTGCAGCCGCGGCTGGGTGACCGGCGTCCACGGCGGATCGCGCAGCTCGGGGTGGCCGGGGATCCCGACGATGTCCCACAGGTCCTCGAGGTCGAGCAGGCCCGGCACGTTGAAGACGTCCTCGGGGTCGACCTCGAGCGAGGTGGTGATCTGCTCGCGGATCACGCTGCTCATCCCGGAGCCGACCTCGACCCGCACGACGTCGCCGAACCGCCGCCGGCGCAGCTCGTCCTCGACCGCCTGCAGCAGGTCGTCCGCCTCGTCGGAGACCGTGAAGTCGGCGTCGCGGGTTACGCGGAAGACGTCGTAGTCGACGATCTCCATCCCCGGGAACAGCGTGTCGAGGTGCTTGGCGATCAGCTCCTCGAGCGGCACGAACGTGAAGCCGTCGCCGGTCGGGACGAAGCGCGGGAGCATCTCCTTCGGCACCTTCACGCGCGCGAACGTCTCGACCGCCGTCACCGGGTCGCGCACGAGCACGCCGAGCGACAGCGAGAGGTTGGAGATGTACGGGAAGGGGCGCCCGAGGCCGACGGCCAGCGGCGTCAGCACCGGGAAGATCTGGCGCCGGAAGCGCTCGTCGAGCGAGCGCCGCTCCTCCGGGCTCACGTCGTCGACGCTGACGATCCGGATGCCGTGCTGGGCGAGCGCGGGCCGCAGGTCGAGCTCCATGCAGCGCGTCTGGCGCTCGATGTGCTCGTGGACGCGGCGGCGGATCTCCTCGAGCGTGGAGCTCGGCGTCCGGCCGTCCTCGCGCGGCTTCTCGATGCCCGCCTCGATCTGGTCGTGCAGGCCCGCGACGCGGACCATGAAGAACTCGTCGAGGTTGGAGGAGACGATCGCGCAGAACTTCACGCGCTCGAGCAGGGGCTGCGCCTCGTCCTCGGCCAGCGCGAGCACGCGCTCGTTGAACTCCAGCCAGGAGAGCTCGCGGTTGAAGTAGAGGTCGGCGGCGGTGAGGTCGACCTCGGCGGCGGTGACCCGCTCGGTGCTGCTCACTCCTGGGATTGTGCCCGTTCGGTGATGGCGAATGCCAGCCGTGCAGCAAATCCTTTACGTTCGTAGTCGCGCCACAGCTCGAGGAACTGCTCGAACAGCGCGGTCCGGCGCGCGCGCAGGTGCACCTGGAGCGCGACCAGCCCGGCGTAGGCGCGGCGGTTGGGCGCCCTGGCCAGCCCCTTGGCCGACTCGCCCGCCACGGCGGCGTCCTGGGTCATCAGCTCCTCCAGGAAGGCCGCCACCTCGGGCAGCTGGACGTCGCAGTCGTGAATCTCCCCCAGCAGGTCCTGGAGCTCCTTGACGAGCTTCACCGAGCTCACCGCGTAGGGCCCGAAGCAGTCCCCCGTGACCTCGAGGATGTAGCGCAGCCGCTTGGCGGCGATCCGCATGTCGTGCAGCGCGACGACCTCGTCGGGGTCGGCCGCCTTCGGCATGAAGGAGGTCAGCTCGTCGAGCCGGACGCGCACGATCCGCTCGGCGTTGTCGCCGAGCGGCGCCGCCGGCTCGAGCCCCTTGACCGTGCGGGCCTTCACTGCACGATCTCCTCGGCCCCGTCCGCCAGCGAGTGCAGCCGCTCGTGCAGGCGGCACTCCTCGACGTGCTCGAGCGCGGCGGAAAGCGTGATGTTGCCGGCCGCCTGGCGGGCGCGCAGGCGCTCCACCAGCGCCTCGAGACCGGGCCGGAACGCCACCTGGACGTGCTTCTCGAGCTCCTCCATGTCCTCGATGTGGACGTCGGGGTCGCGGCGCTCGCCGAGCGCGTCGGCCAGCGCCTTGACGTCGCGCAGCACGGTCTTGAAGTCGCCCTGCGGGAAGCACGGCTCGAAGATCTCCAGCACCGCGCGCAGCCGCCGCGACGCGACGCGCATGTCGTGCACGCGCTCGATGTCCGACGTGTCGAGCACGTTCTCGGCGTGCTCGAACAGCTCGTCGGCGCGCACGCGGACGATGCGGGCAGCGGCGCGCGCGTAGGGCTCGAACGGGTCGGCCTCGATGTCCGCTGCCTTCGCCACCGGAGGCTAGAGGCTACGGGCCATGTCCAGCAGCAGGCCCTCGCGCAGGCCGCCGTGGCCGATCTGCAACGGACGGCCCAGCCGCTGGGCCGCGGCGCCGAGGATCAGGATCCCGGCCGGCAGGAGCCGGACGCGCGTGGGATCGAGCGCCAGCGCCTCCGCGAGCTCGTCGCACGGGCGCGCGCACAGCGTCTCGAGCGCGCGCGTGAGCGACGTCCGGTCTAGCGCCTCGCCGACGAGCCGGCGCAGCGAAGCGGCGCTGCCGCCGACGGCCACCGCCGCGTCGACGGGCGGGACGGTGCGGGTGGCCAGCACGTCGCGCGCGTGGTCGCGCACGGCGTCGAGCTCGCCGGGCGTCGGCGGGTCGCTGCGCAGGTAGCGCTCGGCCAGCGCGCCGGAGCCGACGAGGTACGAGGCGCACCAGCTCACCCCCTGCGCCGTCGTGCCGATCGCGATCTCGGTCGAGCCGCCGCCCACGTCGACCACGCCGACCGTCCCCGGCAGGTCGCGGCCGAGCGTCTCGGTCGCGCCGAGGAACGCCAGCCGCGCCTCCTCGTCGCCGTCGAGGATCTCGACCGGCTCGGTCATGCCCTCCAGGAACTCGTCGCGGTTCACCGCGGCGCGAATGCAGGCCGTCGCCACCACGCGGACGCGCTCGGCGCCCGCAATGCCGGCCAGCGCGACCTGCTCGTGGACCACGCGTGCGACCTCCTCGATCTTCGCGCGCGGGATCTCGGGCGCCGTGCCGATGCGCGTGAACACGCGCTGCTGCAGCACCTCGGTGAGGCGCCCGTCCTTCACGTCGGCGACGAGCACACGGGTCGTGTTCGTGCCGATGTCGACGCACGCGCAAACCATTCGGCCCGGAGGGAGGATGCCATGATGGCGCGGGTGAGCACCGCAGCGGCGATCGAGGTCGACGGCCTGCGCAAGGCCTACGGCGGCCACGAGGCAGTCCGCGGCATCGCCTTCTCGGTCCGCCGCGGCGAGGTGTTCGGGCTGCTCGGGCCCAACGGCGCGGGCAAGACCACGACGGTCGAGATCCTCGAGGGCTACCGGACGCGGAGCGCCGGCGAGGTGTCGGTGCTCGGACACGACCCGGGCGCGCGGCCGGCCGAGCTGCGCGAGCGCGTCGGGATCGTGCTCCAGAGCTGCGGCACCTACCCGCACCTGAGCGTGCGCGAGACGATCGCGCACTGGGCCTCGCTGTATCCCGCGCCGCGCGAGGTCGACGAGGTGGTAGCGCTGACCGGGCTCGAGGCGGCCGCCGACCGGCGCGCGCGGACGCTGTCGGGCGGGCAGCAGCGGCGGCTCGACCTGGCGCTGGCGCTGATCGGCGACCCCGAGCTGGTCTTCCTCGACGAGCCGACCGTCGGCTTCGACCCGGCCGCCCGCCGCGCCGCCTGGGACACCGTGCGCTCGCTGCGCGAGCTCGGCAAGACCGTGCTGCTCACCACCCACTACCTCGACGAGGCGCAGGCGCTGGCCGACCGCGTGGCGATCATCAAGGACGGCGCCATCCTGGCCGAGGGCCCGCCGGGCGAGCTGGTGGCGGGCGCCCCGCGCTATCGCATCTCCTACCGCGGCGGCGAGCATGTGACCGACGACCCGACCGGGCTGCTGCACGAGCTGACCGCGGCGGCGCTGGCCCGCGGCGAGCGGCTGGAGGAGCTGAGCGTCACGCGGCCGTCGCTCGAGGACGTCTACCTGGAGCTGACCGAGTGAGCGACCACGCGCTCGAGGCCGTGCACGCGAGCGCCCCATCCCGGGGCCGGCCGTCGTGGGGCGCGACGGCCTGGCGCCAGTACCGGCTCGAGCGCCGGATGTTCTGGCGCAACCCGACCGCCGCCTTCTTCGGCTTCCTGCTGCCGCTGCTGCTGCTCGCGATGTTCGGCGCCGTCTTCTCCGGCGAGCAGGAGCAGCTCGACGTGGTCGTGCCGGGCATCGCCGGGATGAGCGTGATGGCGGCGACGTTCGTGGCGCTCGCCTACAACCTCACCTTCCTGCGCGAGCGCGGGATCCTGAAGCGGCTGCGCGGCACGCCGCTGCCCGCGTCCGCCTACCTGGCGGGCATCGCCGCCAACGCCGTGGCCAACACGGTCGTCCAGGTCGTCGTGGTGATCGTGGCCGGGCGGGCGTTCTTCGGCATCCCGTGGCCCGACGACTGGCTCGCGCTGCTCGCCTTCCTCGCGCTCGGCGTCGTCTGCTTCGCGTCGCTCGGCGTAGCGCTCTCGCACGCGATCCCGAACTCCGAGTCGGCGCCCGCGTACGTCAACGCCGTCTTCCTCCCGATGATCATGCTCGCCGGCGTCTTCTACGACGACGAGGACGCGCCCGCAGTGCTGCGCGACCTCGCCGAGCTGATGCCGCTCAAGCACCTGATCGACGGACTGTCGGGGGCGATGGTGCACGGCGACGGGCTCGCCGACCATGCGACGGCGCTCGTCGCCTTGTGCCTGTGGGCCGCCCTGGGCGTTGCGCTGGCCGTCCGCGGCTTCTCGTGGGAAGCCCGCCGGCACTGACCTACTTCCGGCCGACGTTCATCACCCAGGTCGCCCCGCCGTCGCCGCAGGGCGCTTCGGATCCCACCCCCAGGCCGCCGCGGCCGAACTCGCCGGAGAGCACGATCGCGCGGTGCGGCGGGCTGTTGAGCCAGCCCCGCAGGGTCGCCTTCGGCGTGCCCGAGGAGCCGCAGCCGTAGGCGATCGTCTCCCCCCAGGCGCGCCCGTTCCAGCCGGCGCGGTCGAGCCGCTCGCCGAGGTCGGGACCGCCGTCGCGCTGGTGGGCGAAGTAGTCGTGCCGCACCATGTCGCGGGCGTGGCGACCAGCGGCACGCTGGAGCTTGCGGTCCCGCCTGAGCGCGCCGAGCCCCTCGGCGGCGCGCCTGCGGTTGACGAGGCAGAGCAGCGCCGAGCGCAGCCTGTCCGCGGACGCCTGCGCGGCGTCCGCGCGGGCGCCGGGACAGCCCGCGGCTACGACCTCCGGGGCCGGCGCGGCGAACGCCGCCGCGGCGCAGGCACCGAGCGCGGCCACGGCAAGACGTGGTCGTGTGGGCACGACTCCGAGCATCGAGACCTCCCCTCGGGCCTCCAGCGGTCTATGGGATCGAATCCGCCGCGCGCCTATGTCCCCGTTCTGACAAGTGTTTACACGCCCAACAGGAAATCGCCGCCGCTCAGGCGGCGGCCGCGACCGCGAAGGCGGCCGGCGGCGAGCCCGAGACCTGCACCGGGATCTCGGCCAGCGGGGAGCGCTCCCACTCGTCCCGGACCATCCCGAAGACGACGACGTCGTGGACGGCGTCGCCGTGGCGGTGCCAGCCCCGCAGCACGCCCTCGCGGCGGAAGCCGGCGCGCTCGAGCGCCGTCTGCGAGCGTCCGTTGCGCGTGTTCGCCCACGCGGTCAGGCGCTCGATGCCGAGGTGGCGGAAGGCGAGCGCGGCGATCATCGCCTTCGACTCGCGGTTGACGCCCGTGCCCCACCAGTCGCGGCCGAACCACGTCCCGACGGTGGCGCGCCGGTCGCGCACGGCCAGCTCGGACAGGCCGGTGACCCCGATCGGGCCCGCCTCGGAGTGCACGATCAGGAAGTCGAGCAGCTCGCCGCGCTCGCGCTTTTCCTCGAGACCGGCGATATAGGCCTGGGGCTGGTCGGGCGCCGTGTACGGGCCCCACGAGAACCACTGCGTGACGAGCGGATCCGAGGCCAGCTCGTACAGCCGCGGGGCGTCGGCGGCGCTCGCGTAGCGCAGCGTGAGGGTGGGTCCGGTCAGCTCCACCGCGGCAAGGCTAACGTTCCGCCCGTGCCGACCATGGAGGAGCTCGAGGCGGTCGCGCGCGGCGCCGCGCCGGTGCCGCTCGACGCCGCCGACCGCGAGCGGATCGCGGCAGGGCGGGCGGTGGTGGAGGCGGCGCTCGAGTCGGGCACGGCGGTCTACGGCGTCACGACCGGCTTCGGGCGGCTGGAGAACGTCCGGATCGCGGCGGCCGACGCCGCGCAGCTGCAGGTCAACCTCCTGCGCTCGCACGCCGTCGGCTCGGGCCTGCCGCTCGCCGACGAGGTCGTGCGCGGGATGCTGCTGCTGCTCGCCTCGTCGCTCCGGCGCGGCCACTCCGGGGTGCGGGCCGAGCTCGTGGAGCTGCTGCTGGCGCTGCTCGAGCGCGGCGTGACGCCGGTGATCCCGAGCAAGGGCTCGGTCGGCTCGTCGGGCGACCTCGCGCCGCTCGCCCACCTCGGCCTCGTGCTCATCGGCGAGGGCGAGGCGACGTTCGAGCGGCGAGACGCTGCCCGGCGGCGAGGCGCTGTCGCGGGCGCGGTCTGACGCCCCTGGCGCTGACCGCCAAGGAGGGCCTGGCCCTCATCAACGGCACTCACCTGATGGCGGCGGCCGGCGCGCTCGCCGTGCGCGACGCGCGGCGGCTGCTCGACGCTGCGGTGGTCGCGGTGGCGCTGTCGCTCGAGGCCTTCAAGGGCTCGACGGTGCCGTTCGACGCCCGCCTGCACGAGCTCCGCGGTCAGCCCGGGCCGGCGGTGGTCGCGACGCGACTGCGGATGCTGCTCGAGGGCAGCCCGGTCGTGGCCAGCCACGCCGACTGCGGCCGCGTCCAGGACCCCTACACGCTGCGCTGCGCGCCGCAGGTGCTCGGGGCGGTGCCGACGCGCTCGCGTACATCGAGCGCGCGATCGAGCGCGAGCTCGGCGCGGTGACCGACAACCCGCTCGTCGTCCGGCGACGACATCCTCTCCGGCGGCAACTTCCACGGCCAGCCCCTGTCGCTGCCGCTCGACCACCTCGCGCTCGCCCTGTGCGAGCTCGCCTCGTTCTCCGAGCGCCGCATCTACGCGCTGCTCTCGCCCGGCTACGCGGGCCTGCCGCCGTTCCTGACGCCGCGCCCCGGGCTGTCGTCGCGGCCTGATGATCGCCCAGTACGCGGCAGCCGCGCTGGTCAACGAGTCCCAGATGCTCTCGCATCCGGCCGGCGCCGGCTCGATCCCCACGAGCGCCGGCCAGGAGGACTTCAACTCGATGGGCGCGCTGGCCGCGCTGAAGGCGCGGACGGCCGCCGAGAACGCCGCGCAGGTGGTCGCCACCGAGCTCGTCTGCGCGGTCCAGGGGCTCGAGTTCCACCGCCCGCTGGAGAGCACGCCGGTACTCGAGGCGGCGGCCGCGCGGGTGCGCGAGTACGTGCCGCGCGTGGACGAGGACCGCTCGCTGGCCGGCGAGCTGGCCGGGCTGGCGTCGGCGCTACGGACCGGGGAGGTGGTGCTTATGAGATGCCGGGGCTGGCGTCCAGGAGGCCGCGCTGCGGATGCTGGAGAACAACCTGCACCCGGACGTCGCCGAGCGGCCCGAGGAGCTCGTCGTCTACGGCGGCATCGGCAAGGCGGCGCGCGACCCGGCGGCGCTCGAGGCGATCAAGCGCGAGCTGATGCGGCTCGACGACCGACGAGACGCTGCTCGTGCAGTCCGGCAAGCCCGTCGGCGTCTTCGAGACCCACCCCGACGCGCCGCGCGTGCTGATCGCCAACTCCAACCTCGTCGGCGACTGGGCGAACTGGGAGACGTTCCGCGAGCTCGACGCGGCCGGGCTGATGATGTACGGCCAGATGACCGCGGGGTCCTGGATCTACATCGGGACCCAGGGGATCCTCCAGGGCACCTACGAGACGTTCGCGGCGATCGCCCGCCAGCGGTTCGGCGGCTCGCTGCGCGGGCGCCTGGTGGTGACCGCCGGCCTCGGCGGGCATGGGCGGCGCGCAGCCGCTGGCGGTGACGATGAACGAGGGCTGCGCGCTGTGCGTGGAGGTCGACCTGCAGCGGATCGAGCGCCGGATCGAGACCGCGCTACCTGGACGAGCGGGCCGGCGTCGCTCGACGACGCGCTGGCGCGGCTGGAGACGGCACGCCGCGAGGGCCGCGCCGCTGTCGATCGGCCTGCTCGGCAACGCCGCCGAGGTGCTGCCGGAGCTCGCGCGGCGCGGCGTGGAGGTCGACGTCGTGACCGACCAGACGAGCGCCCACGACCCGCTGAACGGCTACGTGCCGGCGGGCCTGACCGTCGAGCAGGCCGACGCGCTGCGGCGGTCGGACCCGGACGAGTACCTGCGGCGCGTCGGCGAGTAGCGCGCTCGACGCACGTGGCCGCGATCCGCGGGCTGGCCGAAGCGGGCGCCGAGGCGTTCGACTACGGCAACGCCCTGCGCGGGCTGGCGGCCGAGCACGGCGACGCGCGACGCCTTCTCCTATCCCGGCTTCGTCCCCGCCTACATCCGGCCGCTGTTCTGCGAGGGCAAGGGCCCGTTCCGGTGGGTGGCGCTGTCCGGCGACCCGGCCGACATCGCCGTCACCGACGACGCGATCCTCGACCTGTTCGGCGACCAGCCGCACATCCGCCGCTGGATCGGGCTGGCGCGCGAGCGCGTGCGCTTCCAGGGCCTGCCGGCGCGGATCTGCTGGCTCGGCTACGGCGAGCGCGCACGTCGCCGGGCTGCGCTTCAACGAGCTGGTGGCCTCGCGGCGAGGTGCGGGCGCCGATCGTCGATCGGCCGCGACCACCTCGACGCCGGCTCGGTCGCCTCGCCGCAGCGCGAGACCGAGGCGATGCGCGACGGCTCCGACGCGGTCGCCGACTGGCCGATCCTCAACGCGCTGGTCAACACGGCGACCGGCGCGAGCTGGGTCTCGTTCCACCACGGCGGCGGCGTCGGCATGGGCAAGTCGCTGCACGCCGGGCAGGTGATCGTGGCCGACGGGACGCCGGAGGCGGGCGAGCGGATCCGCCGCACGCTGCTCGCCGACCCGGGCATGGGCGTGATCCGCCACGCCGACGCGGGCTACCCGGAGGCGCTCGACGCGGCCGAGCGGCTCGGCGTGCGCGATGCCGATGCTCGGCGACCGGCGTGACCGGGCCGTGCACGATCTCGTTGCGCGGCGCCGCGCAGGTGCTGCTGCCGCCCGAGGACGGCCTGCCGTATCTGCGCCGGCCGCGGCGAGCTGCGGCTGGAGCCGGGCGCGGTGACCGTGCGCGACGGCGTCATCGTCGCGCTCGAGGAGGACCCGGGCGCCGACGTCGTGATCGACGCCTCCGGCGGCGCGATCGTGCCGGGGTTCGTCGACTGCCACACGCACCTGCCGTTCGCCGGCTGGCGCGCGGAGGAGTACGAGCAGAAGGTGACCGGCGTCCCGTACGAGGAGATCGCCCGCGTCGCGGCGGCGGCATCGCGTCCTCGGCGCGGGCGCTTGGCCGGCGCGAGCGACGAGCGAGGTGCTCGCGCAGGCGCGGGCGCTCGCCGCCGAGATGCTCGCGCACGGCACGACGACGTTCGAGGGCAAGACCGGCTACGGGCTCTCGCGCGAGGGCGAGCTGCGCGCGCTGCGCTGGCTCGGCGCCGCGAGGTCGTCGCAGACCGCGGTCGACCGGCGCTGTTCGCCCACGCGGTCCCGGCGGGCTACGACGCCGCGGGCTGGATGGACGAGGTCGACGCGCTGGCCGCCGAGGCCGGACGTCGACGCGCTCGACATCTACGTCGAGTCGGTGGCGTTCCGCAACGAGGACCTCGAGCGGCTGCGGCGAGATCGCGCGCCGCGACGGGCGTGCCGCTGCGCGCCCACGTCGAGCAGTTCAACGCCAACCGGTCGGTGCCGGTGGCGCTCGCCGCCGGCGCGCGCTCGGTCGACCACCTCGCCTGCCTGCACCCCGACGACCTCGCGCCGCTCGCGGCCGCCGAGTGCGCCGCCGTGCTGCTGCCCGGCGCCGAGTTCCTCGGCGCCGAGCAGCTCGCGCCGGGACGCGCGCTGGCCGACGCGGGCGCGATCTGCGTCCTGGCCACCGACTGCAACCCCGGCACGTCGCCGGTCGCGTCGCTGCCGCTGGTGATCGGCCTCGCCGTGCGCCGCTACGGCTGGACGGCGCGCGAGGCGCTCGCCGCCGTGCACGCTCAACGCCGCCTGGGTGCTCGGCTCGGACGACCGCGGCTCGATCGAGGTCGGCAAGCGCGCCGACCTCGTCCTGCTCGACGCGCCGGTCGAGCACGTCGCCTACCGGTTCGGCCACAACCCCGTGCGGGCGGTGCTGAGGGGCGGCGAGGTGGCCGCGTGACGGCGGGCGACGGACCGCGGCCCATCGACGCCGCCGAGCTCGAGCGCGCTGCTCGCGGACCTCGATCCCGATCGGGCGCGACGACGCCGGCGCCACCACGCGGCTCGCCTGGACCGACGAGGACGAGCAGGCGGCGGCGTGGTTCGCCCGGCGGGCGGGGGCGATCGGGCGGACGATGGAGCGCGACCCCGCCGGCAACCTGTGGGCGTGCCCGGACGTGCCGCCGCCGTGGTGGGCGGTCGGCTCGCACCTCGACACCGTGCGCGAGGGCGGGCGCTTCGACGGCGCGCTCGGCGTGGCCGCCGGCTTCGCGGTCGGCCGAGCGCCTGCCGGTCGCCGTCGTCTCCTTCGCCGACGAGGAGGGCGCGCGCTTCAACACGCCGACCTTCGGCTCGCGCGCGCTGGCCGGGCGGCTCGACGTCGACGACGCGCTGGCGCGGCTCGACGAGCGGGGCGTGACGCTCGGCGACGCGATGGCCGCCGCGGGCGTCGAGCCCGAGGGGCTGTCCCGCGCGCCGGAGTGGCTCGACCGCCTGCGCCGGCTTCCTCGAGCTCCACATCGACCAGACGCGCGACGTCGCCGCCGCCCGCGCGCCGGCCGGCGTGGTGACGCGGCTGGCCGCGCGGCTGCGGCTGCAGGTCGAGCTCACCGGGCGCGCCGATCACGCCGGCACCACGCCGCGCGAGGAGCGCCACGACGCGCTCGCGGCCGCCGCGCGCGTGATCGTGCGCGCCGACGCCGAGGCGGCGCAGCGGCTCGGCATGGTCTTCACCGCGGCGCGGATGGAGGTCGAGCCGAACGCCCCGACCACCGTCCCCTCGCTCGTGCGCCTGTGGCTCGACGCCCGCGCGCCCGCGGCGGAGGCCGTCGAGTCGTGGCGCGAGTCGCGTGGCGGCCGAGATCGGCCGCGTGGCCGAGGAGTCCGGCGTCGGCCACGAGCTGCGGACGGCGGCGTGGTCGGCCGGCACCGAGTTCACCCCCGAGACGATCGAGGCCCTCGGCCACGCGCTCCGCCCCGGCGCGCCCCGAGTGGTCTGCTACGCCGGCCACGACGCCGGCGTGATCGCCGCCGCGCGCCCGGCGGGCATGGTCCTGGTGCGCAACGAGACCGGCGTCAGCCACTCGCCCGACGAGGAGGTCTCGCTCGAGGACGCCGCTGTCGCGGCGAACGGGCTCCTGGCCGCGGCCGACGAGCTCGCGCGCCCCGCCGGGACGAATCGTCCGGTGGGGGCGCAGTGACGCAGCCGCTGGTGATCGCGGCGATGCCGAACGTGCACTCGCACGCCTTCCAGCGCGACCTCCGCGGGATCGGCGAGCGGAGCGACCGGCCGGACGACGACTTCTGGAGCTGGCGCGAGGCGATGTACGCGCTGGCCGGGCGGCTCGACCCCGACGGCATGCGCGAGGTCGCGGGCCGCGTCTACGCCGAGATGGCCGCCGCCGGCTACGGCGCGGTCGGCGAGTTCCACTACGTCCACCACCGGCCGGACGGCACGCCGTACGAGGAGCCGAACGCGATGGCGCTCGCCGTCGCCGAGGCGGCGGGCGCCGCCGGCCTCGCGATCGTCCTCCTCCCCGCCGCCTACCACCGCGGCGGTCACGCCCGCTTCCGCGACCCGTCGGTCGACGACTACCTCGCGCGCGTCGACGCGCTGCGGCTCGCCGGACATCGCGTCGGGGTCGCGGCGCACAGCGTCCGCGCCGTGCCCGCCGACTGGCTGGGCGAGATCGCCGCCTACGCCGACGCCTACGACCTCGTCCGCCACGTCCACGCGCACGAGCAGCCGCGCGAGCTCGAGGAGTGCGAGGCCGAGCACGGCTGCTCGCCGATCGAGCTCCTGCACCGCACCGGTTTCCTCTCCGCCCGCACCACCGTCGTCCACGGCATCCACGTCAGCGACCGCGACGTCGCGCTGCTCGCCGACACGGGCACGATCGTCGCCACCTGCCCGACCACCGAGGGCAACCTCGGCGACGGCCACTTCCCGGCGCTCCGCTACCGCGACGCCGGCGTGCGGATGGCGATCGGCAGCGACAGCAACGTCGTCGTCGACCCCTTCGAGGAGCTGCGCGAGCTGGAGTCCGGCGCCCGGCGCGAGCGCCGCACCCGCCACGCGCTCCTCGCCACGACCGGCGACCTGTGGGGGGCGATCGCGGAGAACGGCCTCGCCTCGCTCGGGCTCGAGGACGCGGGCGAGACGACCGTCGACCTCGACCATCCGCGCCTGCGCGGCGTTCCGCCGGAAGATCTGGCGCGGGCGCTGGTGATGAGCGGCTCGGCCGATACCGTCCGGCCCGTGCGCCGCCTCATCTCGTCGGGCTCACCGTTCGAGCAGCAGATCGGCTACTCGCGTGCCGTGGTCGACGGCGGCTGGGTGCACGTCTCGGGCACGACGGGCTTCGACTACGCGACCATGGCGATCTCCGACGACGTCGTCGCGCAGGCCGAGCAGGCGCTGGCCAACGTCGCCGCCGCGCTCGCCGAGGCCGGCTGCACGTTCGCCGACGTCGTCCGCGTCCGCTACCTGCTCCCGGACGCCGCCGACTTCGAGGCCTGCTGGCCCGTCCTGCGGCGAGCCTTCGAGGACGTCCGGCCCGCGGCCACGATGCAGGAATGCGGCCTCAGCGACCCGCGGATGCGCTTCGAGGTCGAGGTCACCGCGCGGCGCCGCGCCTAGCCCAGCGCCTCGAAGAAGCGCGCGGCGATCGGCGCGGCGACGGAGCCGCCCGAGCGGCCGTTCTCGACGAGGACGGCGATCGCCACGTCGTCCCGGTAGGCGATGAACCACGCGTGGGTCGGCGGCGGGTCGCCGCCGCCGTACTCGGCCGTGCCGCTCTTGCCGTGGACGTCGCCCGGGAGCGAGGCCAGCGCGGTCCCGGTGCCGTCGGTCACCACCGAGCGCGTGAGGTCGCGCAGCGTGGCGAGCTCGCCGGCGGGGAGCCGCGGGCCGGCCCGCTCGTCGTCGGAGGCGAGCAGCCGCGGCGCGCGCCAGCGCCCCTCGGCGACGGTGGCGGCCACGCCGGCCATCGAGAGCGGGCTGGCGAGGATCCGGTCCTGCCCGATCATCGCCGCGGCGCGCGCGACCAGGTCCTGCCCTGGCGGGACCTGCGCCTCGGCGGCCGGCACGCCGAAGCGCAGCGGCTCGCCGAGGCCGAAGTCCCGCCCGGCGCGCTGGAGCGCGTCCGCCGGCAGGCGCTCGGTGAGCGAGACGAAGGCCGTGTTGCACGACTGCGCGAAGTCCTCGGCGAACGGCACGGCGCCTTGCGGGCTGCCGTCGAAGTTCTTGAACGAGCGACCGCCGACGCTCGTCGTCCGCGGGCAGTCGACGACCACGGCCAGGATGTCGCCGCTCGACGGCTGAACGGCCACGATCGCGGCCTCGTCGGCGGCACGCTGGGCGTCGAGCGAGATCGTGGTGGGCAGCGGGCGGCCGCGCTCGCCCTCGCGGGTGAGCAGCGTCTCGACCGGCACGCCGCCGGCGCGGATCACGACCTCGCGCGTCGCGCTGCCGCCGAGGCGCTCCTCGTAGCGCGCCTGCAGGCCGGACTGGCCGACGGCGTCGCCAGGCCCGCGGTCCGGCAGCGCTTCGAGCTGCTCGGCGGTCGCGGGGCCGACGCTGCCGAGCAGCGCGCCCGCGAAGCCGCGGCTCTCGGCCAGCGGGATGCGGTCGTGGACCGCGAGGCCGCCGGGAACGTCCTCCAGCGCGTCCTCGACGCGCTCGTAGTCGCCCTCGCGCAGCGTGATGGCCTCGACGAACTGCTGCGGGCCGGCGCCGCGGACGGCGCGCGTGAACGCGCGCTCGTCGACGTCGACGACATCCGCGAGCGCCGCCACCGACGCGCCGACGTCTTCGACCTTGTCGCGCGCCAGCCCGACGCGGTGAACGGAGCGCAGGCTCACGATCGCCTCGCCTTCGCGGTCGAGGATGTCGCCGCGCCGGGCCGGCGAGCGGGTGGTCCCGAGCCGCTGCGCGAGCCTCGGGATGCACGACGCCCTCCGACCAGGCGACGACCACCCGTCCTCGCGCTCGTCCAGCGTCACGCTCGAGCGATAGGCGAAGCGCCCGATGCCCGGGACTCCCAGGCGAGCTCGGTGCGGGCGCGCGCCACGCCGTCCTCCTCGCGGACGTCGAGCAGCCGGGCCCGGAGCGCCGCGCCGTCCAGGCCCCTGCGGTTGGCCTCCAGCGAGGCGGCCGCGGCACCCGTCCGGCCCACCAGCAACCATGTGACAGCCGCGGCGGCGACGATCGCCGCCGCGAGCGCGACGACCGCCGCGACCCGTCGCGAGCGGCGATGCGATCGGTGTCGTGTGAAAGTCGGCCCGCCGCTTGTCAAGCCTCAGGTCTAAGTAAACGCTAAGAATCGGAGTTCATTCCTTGGCGTCGGGGCGGGCCGCGGGCGGGCCGTCAGGGACGTCAGTCGCCGGGACTCCGGCGCCGTCGGGCGGTGACCGGGCAGCGCCCCTTCGACCGCCCGCAGGCCTCGAGGTCGCACAGCCGGCAGAGCCGCCGCTCGGCCTCGGGCTCCTGGCCCAGGCCTCGAAGGACGATCGCCGCGAGTTCGGCGAGCTGAGCCCGTTGATCGTCGGTCAACAAGCCCAGCATCAACTGCACTTCCGCCTCGCGACGCCGGAGCACCCGGCGTGCCGCTCGACGCCCGGCAGGGGTGAGATGCAGTGCTGCCGACCGGTGGTCGACTCCGCGCCGGCG
The DNA here is from genome assembly GCA_963844405.1 of uncultured Solirubrobacteraceae bacterium. Classification (GTDB taxonomy): domain Bacteria; phylum Actinomycetota; class Thermoleophilia; order Solirubrobacterales; family Solirubrobacteraceae; genus DASSUW01. The sequence goes on from CAWJNZ010000007.1 coordinate 275,470, forward strand.
CTCGACGAGCCCCGCCGCCTCGAGGCGGTCGACGAGCCGGACCGTCCCCGAGTGCGAGAGCGCGAGAACGCGCGCCACAGCGTCGATCGCCGCGCCCGGACGCCGTTCGTACAGCGTCACGAGCGCCTCCGCGGCCGAACCACCGCCGACCTCGCCGAGGGCATCCGAGAGGCGGTCGGCGAGCGCCAGGCCGAGGGCGCCGACCAGGTTGGCATCGCGTGCTGACATATGCGTGACGCATACATATCAGAACACTTCACGTCGTAGCGGGCCGCCGGCGCCAGCGAACGGCGGCATTGAGGGAGGCGGAATCGGGGCTCGCGAGGGTCGAGTGTTCACTTAATCGGCCTCAGCCCGACTAACCGAGCACTCGGCAGATCGGCCGCGCCGATCCCCGCCTTCCCTACCCCAGCCGCAGTTCGCCGGACCCGCCGCCCGCCACCGCGACCGTCGCCCGCCAAACGTCCGCACGCGGACATCAAGCAAAGGTCGAGCACGGGCGTTCACCGCTTCCTCGACCACCGGTCCCAACCCCCTCGACCGAAGGCTGAAATTCGCTCCGAGCGGTCTTTCGCGCCGTAGTCTCCGGCCATGTCGCGACCGCGCCAGATCCTCGCCATGGGCGGAGGCGGGTTCTCGATGGAGGCCGGGAACGCCCTGCTCGACGAGCACGCGCTGGCGCTGACCGGGGCCGAATGCCCGCGGGTCTGCTTCCTCCCCACCGCCTCCGGCGACGCCGACCACTACATCGTGCGCTTCTACCGCGCCTTCCCGGCCGGGCACTGCCAGCCGTCGCACATCTCCCTCTTCCGCCGCGACGGCGGCGCCTCCGACCTCGAGGCCCATCTCGCAGCCCAGGACCTCGTCTACGTGGGCGGCGGGAGCGTGATCTCCCTGCTCGGGACGTGGAGCGCCCACGGCGTCGACGCAATGCTGCGCCGCGCCTGGGAGGCCGGCGTGGTCATGACCGGGCTGAGCGCCGGCTCGCTCTGCTGGTTCGCGCACGGCATGACGGCGTTCCACGGCGAGAGCCGCTCGGTCATGGGCATGGGCTTCCTGCCCTACTCCAACGCCGTCCACTACGACGACAAGCCCGAGCGCCGCAGCGCGTTCCTCTCCGCGGTCTCCGATGGCATGATCTCCGGCTATGGCACAGGAGACGGCGCTGCGCTGCACTTCGTCGGCACCGAGCTCGCCGAGGTCGTCACGTCGCGACCCAACGCACGAGCGTTCTATGTGACCCGCGATGGGGAGACCGAGCTCGTCACCCGCTACCTCGAGCGAACGCTTGCCGCCGCCTGACGGGCGGCGCATACCCACCATCCTCGCGATGGGCGGCGGCGGCTTCACCGCCGGCTCCGGCGACCCTGCGCTCGACGAGCTCGTCCTTCACCTCACCGACGCACCCCGGCCCCGGATCTGCCTGCTGCCCACCGCAGGCGGTGACTCCGAGCACCAGATCCGGCGCTTCGAGGAGACCTACGGCGACCGCCTGTGCGAGCCGAGTCACATCTCGCTGTTCCGGCTCGGCCGCAACCCGGTTCCACTCAGAGAGCACTTACTGTCACAGGACATCATCTATGTCGGCGGCGGCTCGATGGTGAACCTGATCGCCGTGTGGAAGGCTCAGAACCTTGACGTGATACTCCGCGAGGCCTGGCAGGCGGGAGTGGTGCTCGCAGGCCTAAGCGCCGGCTCGATGTGCTGGTTCGAGTGGGGCGTCACGACCTCGTCCGGCCACGCCGCGCCCGCCCCCGCCCTCGGCTTCCTGCCGGGCTCGAACTCCGTCCACCACGACAGCGAGCCCTCACGGAGGCCCGTCTACCTCGAGGCCGTCCGCACCGGCGAGATCCCGCCGGGCTACGCCGTCGACGACGGCGCCGCCCTCGTCTTCCGCGACCGCAGCCTCCACGAGGTGGTCAGCGCACGCACCGGCGCGCGTGCGTACGCAGTGGACCAAACGGGCGCGCGCCCGCTCCCCGCGCGGGCTCTCGACAGGACCAGCGAAGCCGAGCGGGCCCCGGCGACCGCCGTCGCCGAGCTGCGCCGGCTCCGCCTCTCGCACCTGATGGACTAGGAGTCCATGGCGTCGTAGGCCTGCTCGTGCACCAGGTCGTCGATCTCCTCCTGATCCGGCTCCTGGTCGTGCTCGGACCGCAGATGCTCGGCCAGACGGCCGGCGAGCTCCTCGTCGTTGGCGGCGGAGATCGTCTCGCCGCACTCGTTGCATTCGATGACGCGCATGCCGCAAGTCATACCGGGGCAGGACGGCGAACGTGTCCCGGACCGCCGTGATCGTCATCGACATGATCAACGCCTACGACTTCCCCGACGCCGAGAAGGTCGTCCCGTCGGCCACGAAGGCGCTGCCCGCGATCCAGCGCCTGATCGAGGACGCGCCGGAGAAGGACATGCCGGTGATCTACGTCAACGACAACTTCGGCCACTGGCGGTCGCAGCGCGACGAGCTCGTCGAGCAGGCGCTCGACGGGGACCATGCAGACTTGGTGGAGCCGATCAAGCCGTCCGACGACGCGCTCTTCATCGTCAAGGCGCGGCACTCGATCTTCTACCAGACCCCGCTCGAGTACCTGCTCAACCAGGAGGACGTCGGCAACCTGATCCTCACCGGGCAGGTGACCGAGCAGTGCATCCTCTACTCGGCGCTCGACGGCTATATCCGTCACTTCGACGTCAGAGTTCCGCCCGACGCCGTCGCTCACATTCACCAGGAGCTCGCCGAAGCCGCGCTCACCATGATGGAGCGCAACATGTCGGCGGACCTCACCCCAGTGCGCGATTGAGGTTATACGCGGCGCTGATCAGCGCCAGGTGGGTGAAGGCCTGCGGGAAGTTGCCCAGCTGTTCACCCGTCGGGCCGATCTGCTCGGAGAAGAGCCCGAGGTGGTTGGCGTACGTGAGCATCTTCTCGAAGGCCAGCCGCGCGTCGTCGAGCCGGCCCGCCCGCGTCAGCGCCTCGACGTACCAGAACGAGCACATCGAGAACGTGCCCTCCTCCCCGCGCAGCCCGTCCGGCGAGGCCTCGACGTTGTAGCGGTAGACCAGCGAGTCGGAGGACAGCTCGTCCCCGATGGCGTCCAAGGTCGACAGCCAGCGCGGATCCGTCGGCGCGATGAAGAGCACCAGCGGCATCAGCAGGATCGACGCGTCGAGCACGTCGGAGCCGTAGTGCTGGACGAACGCGCCGCGCTCGGAGCTCCAGCCCTTCTTCATGATCTGGTTGTAGATCCGGTCGCGCTCGCCGAGCCAGCCGACGATGTCGCCCGGCAGGCCGCGCTGCCGGTTGAGGCGGATCGCCCGCTCGATCGCCACCCACGACATCAGGCGCGAGTACGTGAAGTCCTTCTGCCCGCCGCGCGTCTCCCAGATCCCCTCGTCCGGCTGGTCCCAGTTCTCGCACAGCCAGTCGACGATCCGGCGCACGTTCTCCCACGTGTCGTAGTGGATCGGGCGCCCGTACTTGTTGAAGAGGTAGATCGAGTCGATCAGCTCGCCGTAGATGTCGAGCTGGCGCTGGTCGGCGGCGGCGTTGCCGATCCGCACCGGCCCCGAGTCGCGGTAGCCCGACCACGTCGGGTGCCCGATCTCCGGCAGATCCGACCGCCCGTCGATCCCGTACATGATCTGGAGCGGCCCCGACGGGCCGACCTTCCACTCGCGCGTCCGGTCGGTGAGCCAGCCCATGAAGGCCGCCGCCTCCTCGGTGAAGCCCAGCCGCAGGAGGCCGTACAGGGAGAACGCGGCGTCGCGGATCCACGTGTAGCGGTAGTCCCAGTTGCGCTCGCCGCCGAGCTGCTCGGGCAGCGACGTCGTCGGCGCGGCGACCAGCGCCCCGGTCGGCGCGTAGGTCAGCAGCTTCAGCGTCAGGGCCGACCGCTGCACCATCTCGCGCCAGCGCCCGCGGTAGGCCGACTGCGCCACCCAGCGCCGCCAGTAGTCGACGGTGGCGTCGAACGTGGCCGCGGTCTCGTGCTCGGGGTAGGGGCGCGCGATGTGGTCGGACGCGACCCGCTCGAGCACGAAGGTCTGCGAGTCGCCCGCCGCGAGCTCGAACGTGGCGAAGACGCCGCCGTCGCGCCGCTCGAGCCGGCGGTCGCCGCGCATGGCGTGCGCGATCGCGCCCTCGAGCGCCAGCGTCAGCTCCGGCGAGCGGAAGATCACGCCGTGCGGGTGCATCTCGACCTCGTGCTCGGCGCGCCCGTAGTCGAACCGCGGCTGGACCTCGATCTCGAACCGCATCTGCCCGCGCACGACGACGACCCGGCGGATCAGGCGGTGCCGGTGCATCCGGGGCTCGACCGACTCGATCGGCATGAAGTCCTGCACCTCGCCCACGCCGGTCTCCGTGAAGAAGCGCGTGATGAGGATGTTGGTGTCGGGGAAGTAGAGCTGGCGCGACGTCCAGCCGATCTCGGCCGGGCGGATCGCGTAGAAGCCGCCGTCGTCGGCGTCCAGGATCGAGCCGAAGACGCTCGGGGCGTCGAAGGCGGGGCAGCAGTACCAGTCGATCGTGCCCGTCGTGCCGACGAGCGCGACGGTGTGCAGGTCACCCACCAGCCCGTGCTCGGCGATCGGCAGATACGGCAGCGCCAGATCGCCGCTATCGGCCATCAGGAGACGGGGGGCCCGCCCAACGGGCCATTACGTGTGGTGCGATGTCCCGTTGGGCACCCCCTAGGCACTGAACTCGCGTTCGATCTCGGTGATCTTGCCCAACCGCCGCACGTGCCGCTCCTCGCCGGTGAACTGCGCGCTCAGGAACGCCTCGATGACCTCGCGCGCCAGCGCCGGGCCGATCACGCGCGCGCCCAGGCACAGCACGTTGACGTCGTCGTGCTCGACGCACTGGTGCGCCGAGTACGTGTCGTGCGTGCAGGCGGCGCGGATCCCCGGCACCTTGCACGCCGCCACCGCGACCCCGGCGCCCGACCCGCAGACCACCACGGCCCGCTCGGCGCGCCCGGAGCGCACCGCCTCGGCGCCCGCCCGGGCGGTGTCGGGGTAGTCGACCGGGTCGGTGGAGTGCGTGCCGAGGTCGACCGCCTGGTGGCCGAGCTCGCCGACCACCTCGAGCACCAGCGACTTCAAGGGGAAGCCGGCGTGGTCGAACGCGCAGGCGACCTTCATCGTCCCTCCACCGTCTCCTCCATCACCTGGCCGGTCTCCTCGGCGTACTCCTGCGCGGCGAGCAGCGCCGCCCCGAGCACACCCGCGCGCGGGCCGTGGCGGGCGAGCCGGATCTGGCAGTTGGGCCCGGCGCCCGGCACGGCGTACTTCCACGCCACCTCGCGCGCCGGCCCGAGCAGGAGCTCGCCCGCCGCGGAGACGCCGCCGCCGACCACGACCTCGAGCGGGTCGAACATGGTGATGGCGTTGGCGATCCCGATGCCGAGCCGCTCGCCGAGGATGCGCAGGCACCGGATCGAGGCCTCGTCGCCCTCGCGCGCGCCGTCGACCACGTCGTGGCCCGTCACGCCGCCGTCACGGGTCAACCGCCGCCCGAGGAACGTGTTCGGGTCGGCCTCGGCGGCCTGCCGCGCCAGCTTGTCGAGCGCCGTTCCGGAAGCCAGCACCTCGAGCGAGCCGACCTGCGGGAACACGCCGCTGTGCTCCGGCGCGCCCTCCATGAGGTCGAGCGCGACGATCGTGTGCCCGACCTCGGAGGCGGCGCCGGTGGCGCCGCGGTACAGCCGCCCGTTGAGCACCAGCCCGCCGCCCACGCCGGTGCCGACGGTGAACATGACGAGGTGCGGGACGGCCATGTGGCCGTCGTGGAACGCCTCCGCCAGGGCGGCGCACGACGCGTCGTTCTCCACGTAGACCGGGATCCCGACGCGCTCGGTCAGCAGCTCGCGCAGCGGCAGGTCCTTGAGCGGGATGTTGACGCTCGAGCGGATCCGCCCGGTGGCGAACTCGATCAGCGACGGCACGCCGATCCCGACCGCCCGCGTGTCGGGCGTCCGCGCCTGCTCGATGGCCTCGATCAGCTGCTGGACCAGCGCCTCCTGGCTGCCGAGCTCGGTGTGGTGCAGGACGGACTCGCTCAGCTCGCCCGCCTGCAGCGTGGCGACGGCGATCTTGGTCCCGCCGACGTCGATGCCGACGAACTGGTCGCTCAAGGTTGGGCGGCGGGGTCGAGGTACACGGTCAGCTCACCGTCCGCGGGCCGGACGTGCGCGGCCGGCGACGTGGGGTCGGGATCTTCGCCGAACGCGCGCCGCACCGCTTCGCGCTTGTTCTCGCCGGTGACGAGGAAGACGACCTGGCGTGCCGCGTTGATGGCGGGGAGCGTGAGCGAGATGCGCGGCACCTGCGGGTCCATGCCGGCCTCCGGCACGCCGACCACCAGCCGGTCGCGCACGTCCACCTCCGGCTTGCCGGGGAACAGCGACGCGCAGTGCGAGTCCGGGCCGAGGCCGAGCAGCAGCAGGTCCCAGCGCGGCTCGTCGCCGAGCCGCTCGCGCACCAGCGCCTCGTAGCGGTCGGCGCCGCGCTCGTGCCCGAGCTCGCCCTCCATCCGCAGCACCTCCGGGCGCGGGTCGAGCTTCGAGAGCAGCGCCGCCTCGGCCATGCCGTGGTTCGACCACTCGTGGTCGGGCGGGACGCAGCGCTCGTCGCCGTACCAGACGGTCGCCCCGTCCCAGTCGCCTTGCACGGCGATCTCGTACGCGCGCCTGGGCGAGCTGCCGCCTGTCAGCACGATGTGCCCGCCCGCCGCCGCGGCGTCGAGGAGCAGGTCGGCGACGGCGGCCGCCGGATCGTCGAGCACCTCGATCCTCATTGCGCGAACACCTGCGCGCAGGCGAGCGCGGGCCGGTAGGTCGGATCGCGCAGCAGCGCCTGGCGGACCCCCTCGCCGAGGATGCCGCCCTCGCCGCGCGAGGCGCCCAGCACCGTCCACGTCTGCTCGGAGCCGTCGCGCGTGCGGCGCGCGGCCTTCAGCCCGCCGGGCGACCGGTCGAGCGACACCGCCTCGCCGGAGGCCGTCTCGATCGTCACGCCGGCAAGCCCGGGCGCGTCCTGGTGGGTCGGCTCGAACTGGATCCGGACCTCCTGCCGGCGCGCCCGCGCGTGCCCGGTGAGGACGCGGTCGGAGCGCGACAGCGGCCCCGGCTTCCAGCCCAGGCGCGACGACAGCCAGCCGCAGAACAGCATCGCCGCGGCCAGCGAGTCCTCGCGGTGGCGGACGGTGACGGCGGAGACGTTGCCGAGCGTGGCGCGCAGCGGCGGCGGGTCGAAGGCCGCCGCCACCCGCTCGCGCCACGGCGTCGAGCGCAGCCACGCGAGGTCGACCACGTAGGCGCTCTCGGAGAGGTCGGCCACGCGCTCCAGCGAGCGCGCCACGTCGGGCTGGTCCTGGGTGTCGACGAGCACGATCTGGGCCAGCCGGCGCAGCGCGTCGATCGCCTCGTCGTGCCCGTGTGGCGCCCACACCATCGTCGCCAGGTCGGTGACCAGCAGCGGGTCGACGATCGTGTCGAGCCTCGACAGGTGGCGCGGGCCGATCTCGAGCTCGATCCGCTCGCGCGCAAGCGCGATGTGGCCGGGGACGGCGTGGGCGTCCTCGGTGCCGACGCCCGCCCAGGCGTCGATCGCCTCGCGCCCGTCCTCGACCGCGCACAGGACGAGCCGCGACGGGTGGTAGCGGCCCACCCGCTCGAAGCGGTTCTCGATCTCGCCGCGGAACTCGGCGTCCACGATCGCCACCACGTTGAGCACCCGCGCGGGCACGAACGGGTGGTCGGAGTGGTAGTGCTCGGCGACGATCCGCCGCAGCGCCGCCTCGATCTTCGCCGGCGTCGTGTTGCGCTCGGACCAGACCTCGTCCACTACAGGGACCTCCAGTGCCGGCCCCCGCCGAGCAGCGCGTCCGCCTCGGCCGGGCCGGGCGAGCCCGCCTCGTACTCGACGAGCGGCGGATGGCCCTCGCTCCACGCCTGCAGGATCGGGTCGATGATCGACCACTGGGCGTCGACCTCGTCGTTGCGCGTGAAGAGCGTCGCGTCGCCGCGCATGGCGTCGAGGATCAGCCGCTCGTAGGCCTCCGGCGACTGCGACATGAACGAGGTGCCGTAGAGGAACTCCATGTTCACGGGACGGATCCGCATGCTGGCGCCCGGGATCTTCGCGCCCAGCGACAGCGAGACGCCCTCGTTCGGCTGCACCGTGAGGATCAGCTGGTTGGGCTGGACGCCGACCGAGCCCTTGGACTGGAAGGCGAGGTGCGGCACCGGCTTGAGCTGGACGGCGATCTCGGTCACCTTGCGCGCCAGCCGCTTGCCGGTGCGCAGGACGATCGGCACTCCGGCCCAGCGCCAGTTCTGGACCTCGAGCCGCAGCGCCGCGTACGTCTCGGTCTGCGACTCGCCCGGCACGCCCTCCTCCTCGAGGTAGCCGGGCGCCTCCTCGCCGCCGACCACGCCGCGCGTGTAGCGCGCGCGCACGGTGATGCGGTCGACCTCCTCGGGCGTCGGCGGCTCGATCGCCTGCAGCACCTTGACCTTCTCGTCGCGCACCTTGTTGGCCTCGAACGACGCGGGCGGCTCCATGCACACGAGCGTGAGCAGCTGCAGCATGTGGTTCTGCACGAGGTCGCGCAGCGCGCCCGCCTGGTCGTAGTAGCCCGCCCGCGAGCCGATCCCGATGTCCTCCGCGGCGGTGATCTGGATGTGGTCGATGTAGTTGCGGTTCCAGACCGGCTCGAACATGTAGTTCGCGAACCGGAACGCCATCACGTTCTGGACGGTCTCCTTGCCCAGGTAGTGGTCGATGCGGAAGACCTGGCGCTCGCGGAACACCGAGTGCACGACCTCCTGCAGCGAGCGCGCGGAGGCGAGGTCGGTCCCGAACGGCTTCTCGATCACCACGTGGACCTCGGCTTGCTCGTGCCGGTGGAGGCCGTTCTCCTTGATCCCCTGGGTGATGACCGGGAAGAACTCCGGCGCCGTCGAGAGGTAGTAGACGCGGTTGAGCGGCTGCACCGCCTCCCCGTCGAGCTCGTCCATCGCCTGGCCGAGGCGCGCGTAGCCCGGCACGTCGTCGAACGGGATGCCGAGGTAGCGCATGCGCGAGAGCAGCCCCTCGAGCACCTGCGGGTCGGGCGGGCGGCGCGAGAACTCGCCGATCGCCTCGCGCGCCTGCGCGCGGAACTCGTCGTCGGACAGGTCGCGGCGCGAGACGCCGATCAGGTTGAAGACCTCGGGCAGCGCCCCCTCGTGGGCGAGGTTGTAGAGCGCGGGCAGCAGCTTGCGGCGCGAGAGGTCGCCCGACGCGCCGAAGATGACGAGCGTGGTCGGGGGGACGGGCAGCCGCTCGAGCCCCTCGACGAGCGGGTTCTCGGTCGCCGCGAGGGCCATCTATCCGCCTCCCGCCGCCCGCTCGACCGCGTGGCCGCCGAACTGGTTGCGCAGCGCGGCGAGCATCCGGTGCGTGAAGTCGCCCTCGCCGCGCGAGTAGAAGCGGGCGTAGAGCGAGGCGGTGATCACCGGCGTCGGCACGTCGAGGTCGATGCCGTCGATGATCGTCCAGCGGCCCTCGCCGGAGTCGCTGACATGGCCGCGCAGGCCCGCGAGGTCGTTGCCCTCCTGCTCGAACGCGCGCTCGGCCAGCTCGCACAGCCAGGAGCGGACGACCGAGCCGCGGTTCCAGAGGCCGGCGACCTCCTTGAGGTCGGTGTCGAACTTCGACTTGTGCATCAGCTCGAAGCCCTCGGCGTAGGCCTGCATGATCCCGTACTCCACGCCGTTGTGGACCATCTTCACGAAGTGGCCGGCGCCCGCGTCGCCGAAGTGGCGCCAGCCGTCCGGCGGCGCGAGGACGTCGAGGATCGGGGCCAGCCGCTCGACGCTCTCGGCGTGCCCGCCGACCATCATGCAGTAGCCGACCTCGAGGCCCCAGACGCCGCCCGAGGTGCCGACGTCGACGTAGTGGATGCCGCGCTCGTCCAGCGCGGCGGCGCGGCGCACGTCGTCGTGCCAGTTGGTGTTGCCGCCGTCGACCACGGTGTCGCCCTCGTCGAAGAGGTCGGCGAGCGCGAACACGGTCTGCTCGGTCGGGTCGCCGGCGGGGACCATGACCCATACCGTGCGGGGCGGCTCGAGCTTGCTCACGAGGTCCTCGAGCGAGGACGCGGCCGTCGCGCCGTGACCTTCGGCGGCGCTGACCGCCTCGGCGCTGAAGTCGAAGGCCACGACCTGGTGGTCCGAGTCGCGGTGGATGCGATGGACCATGTTCCCGCCCATCTTCCCGAGACCGACGAAGCCGAGCTGCATCAGAGGATCTCCTTCCCGACACGGACGGCGGGTAGCCCGTGGGCCCGCAGCGTGGCCAGGTCGCCGTCGGCCTGGGCGCGGATGAGGGTGCCGAAGTCGTACGACTCGCCCGGGACCGGCACGCCGCCGGCGTCGTCGACGATCTCGACGAAGCGGCCCGTCGACGGGCCGCCCTTGTGGAACTGGCCGGTCGAGTGCAGGTAGCGCGGGCCGTAGCCGAAGGTGGTGGCGACGCCGTGCTCGGTGATCAACCGCTCGCGGAAGCGTGCCGCCGCGGCGTCGATCTCCTCGCTGTACGGCACGTAGGCGAGGATCGCCACATAGCCGGGCGGCTCGAGGCCGGACAGCAGCTCCTCGAGGCTGCCGGCTTCGACGTCCTGTGGGCCCTCGGCCAGCGCCTTGGCGGTGTTGTCCTTGGCCTCCTGCACGTTCGGCTGGTCGAACGGGTTGAGCTCCAGCACCCAGCCGGACACGGCGGTCGCGAACTCCGATTGGAAGAACAGCCGGCCGAGGTCGGCCGCCCCGTCGGCGCGCACGGTGATCGTCGGGTGGCCGGCCTTGCGCATGGCCTCGACCTTGGCGGCGTTGTCCTCGTCGCCGACCGCGATGTGCAGGAACACGCGGTCCTGCCCGTAGGCGCCCGGGTCGACCAGCGGCTCGTCGGCGATCGGCAGGATGCCGCGGCCGTGCTTGCCGGTCGACTCGGCGACGAGCTGCTCGACCCACAGGCCGAACGACGACAGCGGCTCGTCGACGACGAAGGTCAGCTTGTCGCGGCCGTTGCGGGCGAGCTCGCCGAGCGCGATCCCGAGCCACAGCCCGGAGTTGCCCTCCTTGAGCTGGCAGTTGGCCTCGGCGACCTCGGCGGTCTCCAGCACCGCCCGGATGTCGACGCCGAGCAGCACGGCGGGCACGAGCCCGAAGTACGACAGCGCCGAGTAGCGGCCGCCGATCTCGGGGTCGTTCTCGAACACGCGCCGGAAGCCGTGCTCACGGCCGAGCTCGGCGAGGCCGCTGCCCGGATCCGTGACGGCCGCGTAGTGCGCGCCGTCGCCTTGGAGCACGTGGAAGTACTTGAACTGGGACAGCGTCTCGATCGTCCCGCCCGACTTGGAGGAGATGACGAACAGCGTCTTCTCGACGTCGATCGCCTCGGTCGTCGCCCTCACGACCTCGGGATGCGTCGAGTCGAGCACGTGTAGGGTCATCCGCTGCTCCGGCCACGAGCGGCGGAACACCTCCGGCGCCAGGCTGGAGCCGCCCATGCCGCACAGCACGACGTCCGTGTAGCCGGCCTCGCGCACCTCGCGCGCGAAGCCCTCGAGGTCGTCGACGCAGTCGAGCATCTTCTCGTGGATGTCGAGCCAGCCCAGCCGGTTGGTGACCTCGGGCGTGCCCTCCGGCGCCCAGAGGGTGCCGTCGCGATGCCAGATCCGGTGCACGACGTCGTCGTCCTGCGCACGGCGCAGGCGGCCGGCGACCGCCTGCTCGAGCGCGGCCGGCAGGTCGGCGTCGATCGCGTCGGGCCGGCCGGTGACGATCGCCTCGCGCTTGCGCTCGATGCCGTCCAGCAGCTTGTTCATCGGCACCACGAAGGCGTCGATGCCGTCGCGCAGCAGCTTGTCGGTGACCTCGTCGAGGTCGATGCCGGCCTCGCGCAGGGCCTCGAGGTCGGGCGTGGGGTCCTCGGCCGCCGTCTCGCCGGTCACCTCGCCTTCGTGCGCCGCGGCGGTCAGCGTCGGCAGCGGCATCGTGTTCACGGTGTCGCGGCCGACCAGCCCGTAGACGTACATCGTCTCGGGGTAGGCCGGGTTCTTGACGCCGGTGGAGGCCCACAGCGGGCGCTGGACCGGCGCGCCGGCCTCGCGCAGCGCGGCGAAGCGCTGGCCGTCGAAGACCTCGCGGAAGGCGCGGTAGGCGGCGCGGGCGTTGGCGAGCCCGGCCCGGCCCGCCAGGTCGGTCGCGGCCGGACGCCTCGAGCCGCTTGTCGACCTCGGTGTCGACGCGCGAGACGAAGAACGAGGCGACCGAGTGGCGGTCGAGCGGCCGGCCGGCCTCGCGGCGGCGCTCCATGGCGCGGATGAAGGCCTCCATCACGCGCTCGTAGTACGACACGGCGAAGAGGAGCGTGACGTTGACGTTCAGGCCCTCGTAGAGCGCCTCCTCGATCGCCGGGATCCCCGCGTCGGTAGCGGGGATCTTGATCATCAGGTTCGGACGGTCGACGAGGCTCCCAGTACATGCGCGCCTGCTCGAGCGTGCCCTCGGTGTCGTGCGCCAGCCGCGGCGCGACCTCGAGCGAGACGTAGCCGTCGACCCCGCCGGTCTCGTCGTAGACCGGTCGCAGCACGTCGGCGGCGAGCTGGACGTCCTTGACCGCCAGGCGGCGGTAGACCTCGCGCGCCGACAGGCCGTCACGCGCCGCCGCCTCGATGTCGGCGTCGTAGTCGGGCGACCCGAGGATCGCCTTCTCGAAGATCGCCGGGTTGGAGGTGACGCCGCGCAGCGAGTCCTCGGCGACCATGCGCTCGAGCTCGCCGTCCTCGATCATGCCGCGCCGGATCTGGTCCAGCCACACGCTCGTGCCCGCGGCGGTCAGTGCCGCGAGCCGCTCGTTCACCGATGTGACGCTCATCCTCTCGTCCTTTCCAGAACGGCGCGCGCGCGATCCGCGATCGCCTGCCCGGTGAAGCCGAAGTGCTCGTACAGCGCCCTGGCCGGGGCCGAGGCGCCGAACCCCTCCATGGCCACGACGTCGCCGCCGTCGCCGACCCAGCGATGCCAGCCGAGCGGGCTGGCGGCCTCCACCGCGACCCGCGCCCGCACGGCGGGCGGCAGCACGCTGTCGCGGTAGGCCTGGTCCTGCTCCGCGAAGCGGTCGAGGCACGGCATGCTCACCAGACGTACGCGGATGCCGTCCGCGTCCAGCAGCTTGAACGCCTCGTGCGCCTGGTGGACCTCGGAGCCGGTGCCCATGAGGATCACCTCCGGGTCGCCCCCCTCGCTGTCGCGGAGCACGTAGGCGCCGCGGGCGATCGCGTCCTCGGGGACGCCGGACGGGTCCCACACGGGCAGGCCCTGGCGTGACAGCGCGAGCGCGGTCGGCCGGTCCTGCTGGTTGAGCGCGTGCCGCCAGGCGAGCGCGGTCTCGTTGAAGCCCGCCGGCCGCACGACGTCGAGGTTCGGCGTCGCCCGCATCTGAGCGAGCTGCTCGATCGGCTGATGCGTCGGCCCGTCCTCGCCGAGGCCGATCGAGTCGTGCGTGTAGACGAAGATCGACGGGATCCGCATGATCGCGGCGAGGCGGACCGCCGCCTTCATGTAGTCGTTGAAGATCAGGAACGTGGCGCCGTAGGCGCGGAAGCCCTGGAGGGTCAGGCCGTTGACGACCGCCCCCATGCCGTGCTCGCGGATGCCGAAGTGCAGGTTGCGGCCCGCGTAGTCACCGGGTTGGACGCTGCCGCCGCCGTTGATCAGCGTCAGCGTCGAGGGCGCGAGGTCGGCGGAGCCGCCGACCAGCTCGGGCACCTTCGAGGCCGCCCACTGGATGACGTCCTGCGAGGCCTTGCGGGTGGCGATCATGCCGGAGTCCGGGCCTTTCTTCGGGACGTCGGCGTCCCAGCCGTCCGGCAGGCGGCGGGAGAGGATCCGCTCGAGCTCGGCGCGGTGCGGCGAGGTCTCGAACTCCTGGCGCCACGTCTCGTACTCCTCGCGGCCGCGCTCGACGCAGCCGCGGAAGTGCGCGCAGCGCCTCGTCGGGGATGAAGAACGGCTCCTCGCTCGGCCAGTTGTAGGCCTCCTTGGTGAGCCGGATCTCCTCCTCGCCGAGCGGCGAGCCGTGCGCCTCGTGCGTGTCCTGCTTGTTCGGAGAACCCGGCGCGATGTGGGTGCGGATGACGATCAGGCTCGGCTGGTCCGTGACCTCCTGGGCGGCGCGGACGGCGGCCTCCATCTCGTCGAGCCCGATGTCCTCGCCGAGGTCCTGCACGTGCCAGCCGTACGCCTCGTAGCGCTTGCCGACGTCCTCGGACAGCGCGAGCGCGGTGTCGCCCTCGATCGAGATGTGGTTGTCGTCGTAGAAGGCGATCAGGCGGCCGAGCCCGAGGTGGCCGGCCAGCGAGCCGGCCTCCGACGCGACGCCCTCCTCGATGTCGCCGTCGGAGATGATCGCGTACGTGTAGTGGCCGACGAGCTCCTCGTTGAAGCGGGCGGCGAGCATGCGCTCGCCGAGCGCGAGCCCGGTCGCGGTCGAGATCCCCTGGCCGAGCGGTCCGGTGGTCGTCTCGATCCCTGGCGCGTGACCGTACTCCGGGTGGCCGGCGGCGGGCGAGTGCAGCTGCCGGAAGTTCTTGATGTCGTCGAGCGACACGCCGTAGCCGGTCAGGTGGAGCGTCGCGTACAGGAGCATCGACGCGTGGCCGGCCGACAGGACGAAGCGGTCGCGCGCGGGCCAGTCCGGGTGCTCCGGCGAGTGGCGCATGATGCGCGTGTAGAGCAGGTAGGCCACGGGGGCAAGCGCCATCGGCGTCCCGGGGTGGCCCGAGTTGGCCTTCTGGACCGCGTCCATCGAGAGCGTGCGGATGGTGTTGACGCACAGCTCGTCGAGCGTGGTCTCCGTCGCCTGGGTCAAGTCGGCTCTCTCTCCTGGTGGTTTGAGGCCCACAAGCTACGCGACCGGGCCGCATAAGGGGTTCCCCGCCGTACCTAAGGGGCCTGTCCCTAAATATTGAGGGCCTGTCCCCTTATGTTCGGCGTGACCTCCCGATGTGCGGGCGCTGACTCAGCCGTAGCTTCGTCGGTATGCACACGCTCAACGCCCGCATCATCGCCGCCCAGTTCGTCGAGGAGCGCATCGAGAGCGCATCCCGTGCCCGCCGCTTCGGCCGCGCCCGCCGCCGCTTCGCCCGCGGCGGGCGCCGTGAAGTCCTCCCCGCGCTCCAGGACACCGTGGCGCAACGCCACCTGCGGCCCTCGTAGAGCGCCTGACCCCGCGGCGGGGCCGCGAGGGTCGTGACCGTAGAATCTCTGTCATGGCGACGGAGACGAAGACGGACGCGCAGTGGCGCGAGGAGCTGACGCCGGAGCAGTACGAGGTGCTGCGCAAGGGCGCCACCGAACGGGCGTTCACCGGCAGGTACTGGGACAACCACGACGACGGCACGTACCGCTGCGCGGGCTGCGGCGCCGAGCTGTTCTCGTCCGGCACCAAGTTCGAGTCGGGGACCGGCTGGCCGAGCTTCACCGAGCCGGACGTGGCGGAGGCGGTCGAGCTGCGCCCGGACCGGTCGTGGGGCATGGACCGCACGGAGGTCGTGTGCCGCAACTGCGGCGGCCACCTGGGCCACGTGTTCGACGACGGGCCGCGCGACGCGGGCGGGATGCGGTACTGCATCAACTCCTGCGCGCTCGACTTCGATAAACGCTGAGCTCGTGGCGGCACGAGTCTCGAGCTCCCGCCTGATCGGCCGCGCCGCCGAGCTGGCCGAGCTCGAGGCCGCGCTCGCCGAGGCCGCCGGCGGGCGGCCCTCGATCGTCTTCCTGGCCGGCGAGTCCGGGGTCGGCAAGTCGCGCCTGCTGGCCGAGCTGGAGCGGGGCGCGGGCGAGGACGGCACGCTCGTGCTGGCCGGCGACTGCGTCGACCTCGGCGAGAGCGAGCTGCCGTACGTGCCGCTCATCACCGCGCTGCGGCCGCTCGCCCGCTCGGGCGACCCGGCCCTCACCGAGCCGGTCCGCGCCGCGGTGGCGCCGCTGCTGCCGGGCCTCGCGCCGCCCGTCGCGCACGACGGCGGCGAGGACGGCCCGCAGGCGCGCCTGTTCGAGGGGCTGCTGTCGCTGCTCAACGGGCTCGGCGAGGAGCGCCCGGTGCTGCTGCTGATCGAGGACGTGCACTGGGCCGACCGCTCCACGCGCGCGGCGCTCGCCTTCCTCGCCCGCAGCCTGGTGGCCGAGCGGGTGCTCGTCATCGCCTCCTACCGGCCCGACGAGCTGCACCGCCGCCATCCATTGCGGCCGCTGCTGGCCGAGGTCGAGCGCAACGCGCGCGCCCGCCGCGTCACGCTCGAGCCGCTCACCCGCGAGGAGCTCGCCGACCAGCTGGAGGACATCCTCGGCTCGCCGCCGCAGCCGGAGCTGCTCGAGCGGCTGTGGACGCGCTCGGGCGGCAACCCGCTGTACTCGGAGGAGCTGCTTGCCGCCGGCCTCGACGGCCGCGGCGCGGCGCCCGACACGCTGCGCGACGCGCTCATGCTGCGCGTCGAGGGCCTGCCGGAGCCCGCGCAGGAGATCCTGCGGCTCGTAGCGGTCGGCCAGCGCGTCGACCACCCGCTGCTCGCCGAGACCAGCGGCCTCGACGAGCGCGCGCTGCGCGACGCGCTGCGCGAGGCGATCGACAGCCACATCCTCGTCGCCGACGCCGACGGCCGCTACCGCTTCCGCCACGCGCTGCTGCGCGAGGTCGTGGAGGACGACCTGCTGCCGGGCGAGCGGGCGGCGCTGCACCTGACGCTGGCCCGGGCGCTCGAGCGCCGCATCGACGAGCACGCGGGCGCCGTCCTGACCGCCGCCGCCGCCCACCACTTCGCCGCCGCGGGCGAGCAGCCCGAGGCGCTCGCCTGGTCGGTGCGCGCGGCGACCGCGGCCGAGCGCGTCTACGCTCACGGCGAGGCGCACGCCCTGCTCGAGCGCGCGCTCGAGCTGTGGGACCGCGTGCCGGACGCCGAGGCGCGCGCCGGCGAGGACCGCTGGTCGCTGCTGTGGCGAGCCGGCCAGGCCGCGTCGGCGCTCGGGAACCCCGGCCGCCAGCTCGCGCTGTACGAGACCGCGCTGACCGAGCTCGACCCCGCTACGGACGCCCACCGCGCCTCGAAGATGCTCGAGGGCATGGCCCGCGCGCAGCGCAGCCTCAACCGCCCGAAGTCGAGCATCGAGACGCTCGAGCGGGCCATCGAGCTCGTCGAGGGCGCCGGCGCGGAGGACGGGGAGGCGCGCGCCCGCCTGCTCGCCGGCCTCGCCCGCGGGCGCATGCTCGACGGCCGCTTCACCGAGAGCGTCGAGGCGGCGAAGAAGGCGCTCGACGTCACGCTCGCGGCGGGCATGCGCTGGGCCGAGGGCCACGCGCGCAACACGCTCGGGTTCTCGCTGGCCATGACCGGCGAGGTGGAGGCCGGCGCCGAGCAGCTGCGCGAGGCTATCCGGATCGCCCGCGAGCGCGACAACCTGCCCGACCTCGCCGACGCCTACGTCAACTACTCGGACATGCTCAACGTCGTCGGCCGGTCGGACGAGGCGCTCGCGGTCGCCCGCGAGGGGCGCGAGGCGGTCGGCGACCGCCGCCCGATCGCGCTCATGTGGCTCGACTGCCAGCTCTCCGAGTTCGCCTACGACGTCGGCGACTGGGAGGCCTCGGAGGCCAGCCTGCCCGACCCCCACCGCTGGACCGGCGTCCACACCCGCGTGAACATCAACCTCCGGCGCGCACACCTGCTGATGGGCCGCGGCGAGCACGACGAGGCGCGCGAGGTGCTGGCCGACCTCGAGGAGCTGGCGGCCGAGTCGAGCGAGCCGCAGTTCGTCGGTCCCGTGGCCGTCCTCACCGCCGAGCTGCGACGCCGCGAGGGCGACCTCGACCGTGCCCGCGAGGCGATCGACCGCGGGCTCGACCGCATGGAGTTCTGCACCGACGACGCCGCGCGCGTGTCGGCGGTGGCCGCCGCCGGCGTGACCGTGGAGGCCGAAGCCGCCCAGCGCGCCCGCGACCTCGGCGACGCCGACGCCGAGGCGGCCGCCGTGCGCCGCGTCGACGACCTGCTGTCGCGCGTGGCGGCGGCCGCGGTGCGGACGCGGCCGATCGAGTGCGCGCTCCTGCTCTCGGCGCGCGCGGAGGCCGGCCGCGCCGGCGGGCGTCCCGACCCGGCGGCGTTCGCGCGTGCCGCCCAGGCGTGGCTCGACGTCGGCCGCCCCGAGCCCGCCGCCGTCATGCGCTGGCGCGAGGCCGAGGCGCACATCGGCGCCGGCGACCGCGAGGCGGCGACCGCGGCCGCGCGCGCCGCCGACGAGATCGCTATCCGGCTCGGCGCAGCGTGGCTGCGCGGCGAGGTCGAGGGTCTGGCCGCCCGCGCGCGGCTTACGCTGGCGATCGACCACGAGGACGAGCCCGAGGTAGAGGAGGACGAGGACGGCTTCGGGCTCACGTCGCGCGAGCGGCAGGTGCTGGTACTGGTGGCCGAGGGCGCGACCAACCGCGAGATCGGCGCGCAGCTCTTCATGGCCGAGAAGACGGCCAGCGTGCACGTCTCGCGCATCCTGTCCAAGCTCAACGTGCGCACGCGGACCGAGGCAGCGGCCGTCGCCCACCGGCACCGGCTGTCGTGAAGACCCACCAGCGCCGCGCGGGCGCGGCGGTCGGCGTCTACCTCGGCGGGAGCCACGTGCGCGTGGTCGCCGCCGACCTCGCGCACCACGTGTTCGGCTCGGCGGTCCGCGAGCTCCGCGGCCACACCGCCGGCGAGGGGCTGCCCGCCGCCGTCGAGGCGGTCGAGGAGGCGCTGCGGGCGGCGGCGGGCGAGGTGCTGATCGACCCGCTGCGCAGCGCGCTGCGGGCCATCAGCCTGCCGCTCGTCGGCTCCAACACCGAGGTCATGGCCGCCGCGCTCGGCGCCGAGGCCGGCGCGCTGGGCGGCGTGGCGCTCGTCCTGCGCGAGAGCGAGCGCCTGGTGGCGCCCGGCGTCCCGCTCACGGCTCGATGAGCGCCGACTCCCGTAGCCTGTCCGCCATGCCCGATGTCGTGACCGGCGGCTGCGCGTGCGGCACGGTGCGGTTCGAGGTCACCGCCCCGTTCCAGACCGCGGGCTACTGCCACTGCAAGCGCTGCCAGCGGCGCACCGGAGCGCTGTGGTCGGAGAACGCCCTCGTCGAGGCCGGCGCGTTCCGGCTCGTGGAGGGCGCCGAGTCGGTCCGGGCGTGGCAGCCGCCGGACGGCCTCTCGAAGTCGTTCTGCACGGTCTGCGGGGGCCACGTGTTCTCCGGCGACGCGGAAGGCGACGGCATCGTCGGCGTCCGGCTCGGCGCGGTCGACGGCGATCCCGGCATCCGCCCGCAGTGGCACCAGTGGGTCGAGTCGGCGCCGGACTGGGAGCCGCTCCCGGACGACGGCCTCCCGCGCTTCCCGCAGCGCCGACAGTAATCGCACGGGCCCGCCCCACCGGCGGAGAACGTGTGGAGCGTCCGCCGGTGGCGCACCCCTAGAACCCGATCAGCTCGGCGAGGTTGGGCGGGCCGCGGCGCTCGACCTCGAAGACGAGGTAGTCCTGCACGATCGTGCGCAGCCGCCCGGCGCGCTCGCGCCGGTGCCGGACGCGGAGGAGGTCGCCGTCGTCGCGTGCCACGTAGAGGACCGTGTTGAGCGAGGGGTCGGGATCCACGGTGACGAGGTGCGCGGGCCGGTCGCGCACGGTCCCGGTGCCGACGACCTGCAGCCGGCCCTCGCGGACCAGCCGCACCGGGTCGACGACGATGTCCGCCCGCCACGGCCGCATGAGGAAGTCCTGCTCGCCGTCCGCCTCGTCGAGCCCGGCGAAGCGGCCGCGCACGTAGGTGCGGACCCCGCGCGCGTCGGCGACCTGCTCGAGGCCCCCGTCGCGCGTCGTGCGGTGGGCGCGCCAGCCGGCGCCGCCGAGGTCGAGCCAGATCTCGTCGCTCCAGCCGCCGGGCGGCAGGTCCGGCATCCGGTCCTCGTGCACGAAGCGGATCTCGTCGGTCACGACGTGCAGGAGGCCGCGCGGCGCCTCGAGCCGGCGCTCGAACGTCCGCACGGCGTCCGGCAGGTCGTCGGGCGAGCCGCCACCGCAGCCGGCGAGGGCGAGCGTGGCGGCGAGAGCGAGCACCGCTCTCATGACGCGAACCGTAGCCTTCTCGCCGTGCCCGCGCTCCTCGCCGCCTTCTTCCTCGTCGCCGGCCTCCTGCACTTCCTCAAGCCGAAGCCGTACGTGGCGATCGTGCCGGACGCCCTGCCGCGGAAGCGCGAGCTCGTCTACGTCAGCGGCGTGGCCGAGATGGCCGGCGGCTTCGGCGTGCTGGCGCCGCCCACGCGCCGCGCGGCGGGCTGGTGGCTGATCGCCACGCTGATCGCCGTCTTCCCGGCCAACGTGAACATGGCCGTCAACGCCGATCGCTTCCGCGCCATCCCGGAGCCGCTGCTGTGGGCGCGGCTGCCATTGCAGGGCGTGCTGATCGCGTGGGTGTGGCGCGTGGCGGTGCGGTGAGCGCCTACCGCGTCGCGCTGCTCGACTGGCTGGCGTGCGCGTGCGGCGGGCGGGCGCAGCGGGCGGCCACGACCGCGCGTGCGGCGGGCGACGGGCTGCTCGAGCGCGTCGCCTGGCTCGGCACCGCCGGCCACGTGCTCGACTTCGACGACACGTACCTGCCCGGCATCGCGCACCTGAGCGCGCCGACCGCCCCGGCGGCGATCGTGCTCGGCGCCTGGCTGGATCGCAGCGTCGGCGAGGTGCTGGACGCCTACACCGCGGGCTTCGAGGCGATGGGGCGGCTGAGCCGCGCGCACGCGCTCTACGAGGGCGGTTGGCACCCCACCGCCGTCTGCGGCGCGGCGGGCGCGGCGTGCACGGCGGCGCACCTGCTCGGGCTCGACGAGGAGCGGCGCGCCGCCGCCGAGCGGCTGGCGCTGCTGCAGGCGGGCGGCCTGCGCGCCGCCTTCGGCTCGGACGGCAAGTCCCTGCAGGTGGGCATGGCGGCGGCGGCCGGCGTGCACGCCGCCCGGATCGCCGCGGGCGGCGCGGTGATCAGCGCCGACGTCGTCGGTCACCCCGACGGCTTCGCGGCGGCGTTCGGCGCGGCGCGCGAGACCGATGGCGTCGCGCTCGAGCAGAACTGGATCAAGCCGTGGCCGTGCTGCCTGATGAGCCACAGCGCCGTGCAGGCCGCCTCCGAGGCGCGCTCGGCGCTCGCGGGCTCCGACGCGCCGATCGAGGTCGCCGTCCACCCGCTGGCGCGGCGGGCGGCCGCCTACGACGAGGTGGCCGACGGGCTGCAGGCCAAGTTCTCGATCCCGTACCTCGTCGCCTCCGTCGTGCTGCACGGCGAGCCTTCGCCCTCGAGCTTCGACGGCGTCGACGAGGGTGTTCAAGCGCTCGCTCGCGAGCGCGTCCGGTTGTCGACGGACGAGCGCCTGCGCCAAGCCGAGGCCGTGCTCGCGCTGGGCGGCGAGGAGGTGGCGCGTGTCCCGGCCTCGCGCGGGTCGCCCGAGGCGCCGATGGACGCGACGCAGCTCGCGGCGAAGTGCCGGGAGCTGGCCGGCGACCGGCTCGACGGCCTGCTCGACGATCCCGACGCGCCGGCGCAGACGCTGCTCGACGCGTTGGGGGGTCAGACCCCGCACAGGGTCTGACCCCCCGGTGGCGTGGTCAGGCGACGACCGCGGCGGGCTCCAGCTCGCCGCGCCTGGCCGCCTCCGCGTGCTCGCGGGAGGCGCGCCCGGAGACGAGGACCACCGCCAGGAGCGCGCCGGCGATCGCGATGCCGGCGCCTACGGCGAAGGCCGCCTGGAAGCCCTCGGTGAGGGCGGACGGCACCGGGCTGCCGGAGGCCAGCGCGTCGTCGGTGCGGCTGTTGGCGACCGTGGCCAGGATCGCCAGGCCGAGCGCGCCGCCGATCTGCTGTGAGGTGTTGATCAGCCCCGAGGCCAGGCCGGCCTCGTGTGCCTCGACGCCGCTCACGGCGGCCACGGTCATCGACACGAAGGCCAGGCCGAGGCCGACGGCGGCCAGCAGCATCGGGCCGAGCAGGTCGCTCAGGTAGCTGCCGCCCGCGTCCACCTGCGTGAACCAGAGGAGGCCGGCCGCGGTGACCAGCAGGCCGCTGACGAGGACGGGCTTGAACCCGAACCGGGTCACGAGCCCGGCCGACGCTCCGGCCGCCACGATGATCCCGACCGCGAGCGGCAGGTACGCGAGCCCGGCCTCGAGCGCCGAGTAGCCGAGCACCTGCTGCATGTACAGCGAGATGAAGAAGAACATCGAGAACAGGGCGGCCGCGATCAGCACGGCGGACACGTTGATGCCGGTGATCGTGCGGATCCGGAAGATGCCGGGGAACGGCATCAGCGGCGCCTTCGAGCGGCGCTCGATGAGGTAGAACGCGGCGATCAGCGCCAGCGACAGCGCGCCGAGGCCGAGCGTCTGGGCCGAGGCCCAGCCGGCGTCGTTGGCGTCGACCAGCGTGTAGACGAGCAGCGAGAGACCCGCGGTCACCGAGACGGCGCCCGCGACGTCGAAGTGCCGCGCGCCCTCGTTGCGGGACTCGGGCAGCAGGCGCGGCGCCAGCAGCGCGGCGGCGATGCCGACCGGCACGTTGACGAACAGCACCCACTCCCAGCCGGCCCACTCGGTGAGTATGCCGCCGAGGAGGACGCCGACGGCGCCGCCGGAGCCGGCGACCGCGCCCCAGACGCCCATCGCCTTGTTGCGCTCAGCACCCTCCTCGAAGAGGACGGTGACGAGCGACAGGGCGGCGGGTGACAGCAGCGCGGCGCCGAGGCCCTGGACGGCCCGGGCGATGATGAGCTGCGCCTCGTTCTGGGCGAGGCCGCCCGCCAGCGAGGCGAGCGCGAAGACGATGAGACCGGCCATGAACAGCCGACGTCGACCGAGCAGGTCGGCCATGCGGCCGCCCAGCAGCAGGAAGCCGCCGAACACGAGCACGTAGGCGTTGACCACCCAGGAGAGATTCTCCTGGGAGAACTGCAGGTCCGCCCCGATCGACGGCAACGCGACGTTGACGATCGAGGCGTCGAGGATGACGACGAACTGCGCTGCGGCGAGCAGCGCCAGCGCCATCCACTTGTTGGAAGCGGTGGAGGGCAAAAGGGAGCTCCTGGGGAGGGAGGAGTTGGGCCCTGGCTGACCACGCCAGGTATCTGATATGGAACCTGAACTCCGGTTTCGGATCAGGACAATACGGAATTGACGTTCCGGTTGTCAAGCCCTATCTTGACATTCGATGACCGTCCTCGACAGACCGCTCCGGGCCGACGCCCGCCGCAACCGCGAGAAGGTGCTCGCGGCCGCACGGGCGGTCTTCGCCGAGCAGGGCGTGGACGCGCAGATGGACGACGTGGCCAAGCGCGCCGACGTCGGCGTCGGCACCGTCTACCGCCACTTCCCGACCAAGGAGGCGCTCCTCAACGCGCTCACCGACGAGCTGTTCGCGGTCGTGGCGGTCCATACGCGCACGCTGCTGACGCTCGACGACCCGTGGGAGGCGTTCACGCGGGCGATGTGGTTCGGCGCCGGGAAGACGGCGGGTGACCGCGCGTTCACGGAGATCATGGCGGCCCAGAAGAAGTGGCCCGCCCGCACCTGTCCCGGCAAGGAGGACCTGCTGGTGACGGTCGGCGAGCTGATGGACCGCTGCAAGGCGGCCGGCGTCATGCGCCAGGACGCCATGGTCGAGGACATCGGGCTGCTGATGTGCGGCGTCGGCAGCGCCAGCCAGATGGAGCACCCCGTGCCGGACGCCTGGCGCCGCCATCTGGCGATCATGCTCGACGGCCTGCGCGCGCAGGCCGCGAGCGGCGACCTGCATGGATAGGGCTTTCGCCTGCCAGGCAATCGCTGACGCGCTTGCCTTCGGCGACGGTACGCTGGCGCGTCATGAGCGCGCCCGAAGCCACCGCCGAAGACCCTGAGCTCCAGGCCGTCGCCTGGGACCTCGACCCGCTGCTCGACGGCGGAGCGGACGACCCCGACGCCGCCGTCACCGGGATGGTCGCCGACGCCCAGCGGCGCGCCGACGCCTTCGCCGACGCCTACGCCGGCAAGGTCGCCGAGCTCGACGGGCCCGGCCTGGTGGCCGCCCTGCACGAGCTCGAGGCGATGCAGGAGCTCCTCGGCCGCGCGGGCTCGTACGCGATCCTCAACTTCTCCGGCGACACGGCCGACCCCAAGCGCGGCGCGCTCCTCCAGAAGCTTCAGGAGGGCGCGACGGCGATCGAGACGCGGCTGCTCTTCTTCGAGCTCGAGTGGGCGGCGCTCGAGGACGACCGCGCCGAGGAGCTGCTCCAGGCCGAGGGGCTCGACTTCGCCCGCCACCACCTGCGCACCGCCCGCCGCTACCGCCCGCACCTGCTCTCGGAGCCGGAGGAGAAGATCCTCGCCGAGAAGGCCCTCACGGGCCGCACGGCGTGGACACGCCTGTTCGAGGAGCAGGCGTCGGCGATCACGGTCGAGCTCGAGGAGGGCGAGGTCTCGCTCGAGGTCGCGCTCGCGAAGCTCTTCAACCCGGACCGCGACGTCCGCCGCGACGCCGCCGAGCGCGTCACGGGTGCGCTCGAGCCCGGCCTGCGCACGCGCGCGTACGTGCTCAACACGCTGCTCGCCGACAAGATGGTCGAGGACCGGCTGCGCAACTACCCACACTGGCTGGCCAGCCGCAACCTCGCCAACGAGGCGTCCGACGAGTCGGTCGAGGCGCTCGTCCAGGCCGTCCGCGACCGCTACGAGGTCCCGCGCCGCTGGTACCGCCTGAAGGCCCAGCTGCTCGGCGTCGACCGCCTGGCCGACTACGACCGCATGGCCGCGGTCACCGAGGAGCAGGAGCGCGTCGAGTGGTCGCGCGCGAAGGAGACCGTGCTCACCAGCTACAGCGCGTTCTCGGACGAGCTCGGCGCGGTCGTGCAGCGGTTCTTCGACGAGTCGTGGATCGACGCCCCGGTGCGCCCGAACAAGCGCGGCGGCGCGTTCTGCGCCTACACGGTGCCCTCCTCGCACCCGTACGTGCTGCTCAACTACACCTCCACGCGCCGCGACGTGCTGGTGCTGGCGCACGAGCTCGGCCACGGCGTGCACGCCGCGCTCGGCGCCCGCCAGGGGGTCTTCCACATGGCCACGCCGCTGACCATGGCCGAGACGGCCAGCGTGTTCGGCGAGACGCTCGTCTTCGGCCGCCTGCTCGAGCAGGCCCAGACGCCGGAGTCGCGCCTCGCGCTGCTGGCCGAGAGCATCGAGGGCTCGATCGCCACCGTCTTCCGCCAGATCGCCATGAACCGCTTCGAGCACCTCGTGCACACCGACCGGCGCGAGCAGGGCGAGCTGGCCATCGAGCGGATCGGCGAGCTGTGGACCAAGTCGCAGGAGGAGCTCCTGGGCGACGCCGTCGAGGTCACCGACGGCTACCGCTCGTGGTGGTCGTACGTGCCCCACTTCATCAGCACGCCGGGCTACGTGTACGCCTACGCCTACGGGCAGCTGCTCGCGCTCGCCGTCTACGGCCGCTACGAGGAGGACGGCGAGAGCTTCGTGCCGGCCTACCTCGACCTGCTCAAGGCCGGCGGCTCGTGCAGCCCCGAGGAGCTCGGGAAGATCGTCGGCGTCGACCTCGCCGATCCCGGCTTCTGGGACCGCGGGCTCGACATCGTGGAGCGCCAGCTCGACGCCGCGGAGGCCGCGGCGCGCGAAGCCGGACGGATCTAGCTCCCGCCCTGGATCTGGTCCGTGAAGGTCTCGCCGCCGTCCTCGGAGACCTTCAGCGTGCCGTCGATCAGCGCGACATAGACCTTCCCGTCCTCGCCGACGGCCATCGCCTGGGGCTCGCCGCCGGTCGACCCGCGGTCCTCCCAGCGCTGGCCGCCGTCGGTGCTGACCTTGACCGGCCCGCCGGGGTCGACGCGGTAGAGCGTCCCGTCGTCGGTCCACGCGAAGCGGACGTTGGGCGTCGGGTCGCGCTGGCGCCACGTCTCGCCGCCGTCCTCGGAGACGTAGATGCCGCGCTCGGAGCTGGCCACCCACGCCTGCGGGTTGTTCGGGTCGACCTCGATCGCCACCAACGGCATCGGCGCCGTGCGGGTGTCCCAGGTCTTGCCCTCGTCGCCCGAGACCATCACCTGCGCCTGCTGGAACAGCGACGCGACGAGCTGGTCGCCCGAGGGCTCGAGCGCGTGGAAGTCGGCGCGGCCCAGCTCGGACACCGAGGTCCACGTCTTGCCAGCGTCCTCGGAGCGGATGAGCCCGAGCGCCGGCGGCAGCGCCGAGCCCGCCGCGGGATGGCCGGAGCCGATCAGCTCGTCGGGACCGACGAAGCGCACGACGAGCGATGCCGAGACGTCGCCCTCGCCGTCGGGCGTGCTCAGCTTGCCGGTGATCTGCTCCGGCTCCTCCGACCCCTCGGGGATGCGGAAGAGGCCGGTGTTGGTGGCCATGAAGAGCGTCGAGTCGGCCGGGTTGATCGTGAGCGAGCCGACGATCGGCGGATCGCCGTCGGGGTCGATCCACGGCACGGCGAGGCCGGCCGTCGAGTCCTCGGCGGCGGTGTCGGTGTCGTCGCCGCAGCCGGCGAGCAGGGCCGCGCAGACGAGCGCCATCCCCAGCCAGAGCCTCACGATTCCCCCTCGCGCACGGCGGTCGATAGTAGCCGGACGATGACGCGCGCCAGCGTCACCAGCTCGTCGGCGGCCACCCACTCGTCGACCGCGTGGGCGCGCTCGATGCCGCTCGGGCCGGTCATCACGCACGGGATGCCGCGGGCCGCGAACAGCCGCATGTCGGCGCCCCACGGGACGCCGACGCGCCGCGGCGGCCGGCCCTGCTCGGCCTCGACGGCGTCGGCCACCGCCTGCACCCACGGATGGTCCGCCGCGGTCTCGGCGGGAAGGAACGCACCGCCGGTCCAATGGACCTCGGCCGGCGCCTCGCCGTCGTCGAGCGCCGCCGCGATCGTCGCCTCCAGCTGCGCTCGCGCCGCCGCCGGGTCCGCTCCGACCGGCACCCCGAGGCGGCCCTCGAACTCGACGCGGTCGGGCACCTGGCTCGACCACTCGCCGCCGCTCACGCGGCCGACGAGCAGCGGGTAGGGCAGCTCGAGCCGGCGCATGAGCGGATGGTCGACGCGGGCGTTGACCTCGCGCTCGAGCGCCTGCAGCGCCTGGTGGACGCGCACGTAGCGGTCGATCGCCGAGCAGCCCTCGAGCCGGTGCGCGGCATGCGCCGCCCGCCCCGGGACGACGCAGCGGAAGGTCAGCGCGCCGGCCTGCGCGCAGACGACGTCGAAGCCGGTCGGCTCGGGGATCAGCGCGGCGTCGAAGGCGGCGTCGCGCTCGAGCGCGGCGAACGTGCCGAGCCCGCCGTCCTCCTCGGAGGCGACGCACTGCAGCACGACGGTCGGCGTCTCGGCTCCGCGCAGCGCCGCGAGCGCGTGCAGGGCGGCGACGACCGCTCCCTTCATGTCGACGGCGCCGCGGCCGTACAGGCGGCCGTCCTCGCGTGCGCCGGCCCACGCGCCGTGCCGCCACGGGAGCGTCCCCGGCCCGACGACGTCGACGTGCCCGTTCACGCACACGCGCCGCGGGCCGCCGGGCAGCGTGATGTCGAGGCCCCACAGCTCGTCGCGCGGCGCCTCCTCGCCGGGATGGCCGGGATGCGCGCGCAGGGCCGCGAGATCGTGGCGCCGGAGGTCGGCCTGCAGGCCGTAGCCGGCCGCCAGCTCGGCGAGCGCCTCGAGCACCGTCCGCTCCTGGCCCGTGACGCTGGGGATGCGGAGGATCGCCCCCGCGTCGCGGAGGAGCAGGTCGGGATCGATAGGCAGGAGAACTGTCCCTTCGGGGAGTAGGCGAGGGCGGTCGCGTTCCTTACTCTGCACCGCAGTCAAGCACTCGGCAACGGGCCGAGGTGGGACCCGCCCCGCCCGCCAGGGGCGGGTCCCACCTGGGTTCGTGGTCGAGACCCCGGTGCCCCGGCGCACGATGCGCCGGCGACCGGCGAGGGCCAAGGTCGGCGCACGACGCGCCAAAGGTCCCCGCCAGACGCCCCGGAACACTGTTCGCCGGCACCATGGCGCGCCAGGATGGCGTGCCATCCAAATAGTCTTTAAGACGGTGCTATGGATGGTGAGCAGATGAGCCTCGACGAGGCCGCCTCCTGCCTGGGGGCACGGGTGCGCGAGTTGCGCCACGAGCGCGGCATGACCCTGAAGGGCCTCGGCCATCGCGCCGGGCTCTCCCATCCGTTCCTCAGCCAGCTCGAGCGTGGGCTCGCGCGACCGAGCGTCGGCTCGGTCGAGCGCATCGCCACCGCGCTCGACGTCCCCGTGGGCGCGCTCTGGAGCGCACCCCGGCCCGAGCTCGCGGAGGTCGTGCGCTCTTCCGAGGGCACGACGACGCCGCACGACTTGGGCGCCCCCGGCGGCGTCCGCGAGCTCTGGGCAAACGGCGCCGGGCTGCGCGTGCGCGAGTGGACCGGCGGCGCCCGGACGTGGCCCGACGAGCCGGAGACGCTGTCCGGCGAGGTCGTCCTCTACGTGGTCCGGGGAGCGATCGAGGTCGACCTCGACGGCACCGTCCATGCGCTCGAGGCCGGCGACGCGCTGAAGTTCGACGGCGGCGTCCGTCACCGGGTGCGTCGCAGCGGCCCGGTCAGCACGCGGGCGCTCTACATCTCCGGCTGACGGCGCAGGCGGTGGAGCGCGCCGTTGGGCAGCTCCGGCACGCGGCGTGAGGTGATCTCCCAGTCGCGGCGGGCCTGCTCGAGGAAGTGCGCCGCCGGCTTGCGGCCGGGGTCGGCGAGCAGGACGTCGTTGGTGAGGCGCGGCAGCAGCTCGAGCAGGACGTCGCCGTTGCGGGCCTCGTAGAGGACGTCGGAGGCGAGCACGAGGTCCCAGGGCGCTTGGTGCAGAAGCGGCTCGGGGGCGGTCCACGAGCACACCAGGGTCGTCAGGTGGGCCCCGTTGCGCTCGGCGTTGCCGGCGGTGGCGGCGACCGCCTCGGGCGACCAGTCGGTGGCCAGCACGCGGCCGCCGGCGAGGGCCGCCGCGATGCTCGGCAGGCCGAGGCCGCAGCCGAGCTCGAGCGTGCGCCGGCCTCGCAGGGCGCGGCCGGCGATCGCGCGGGCGAGGGCGAGCGAGCTCGGCCACAGCTCGGCCCAGTACGGCAGGAACTCCTCGCGCTCGAACGCTTGGTCGTCGAGCAGGGCCTCGGCGTCGCGCGGGCGCAGCAGGCGCAGGTCGCGACCGCCGATCGGCACCACCTCCTCGACCAGGTCTTCCATCGACGTGGTTGTATCCGGTCATCGCTCGAGCCGATTCACGAGTCACGAGCGTCGACGTCGCGCGCCGGGCCGGCGTGTCGCAGTCGACGGTGTCGCTGGTGCTGTCCGGCAAGTCGGCGGGCCGCATCTCGGCGCGCACGGAGGCCGCGGTGCGGCGGGCCGCCGAGGAGCTGGGCTACCGGCCCAACGTGGCCGCGCGGGCCCTGCGGACGGGGACGGCGCGGACGATCGGCCTGGTCGTGACCGACGTGACGCACCCGTTCTTCGGGCCGGTCCTGCGCGGCGCCCAGGTCGCCGCCTGGCGGGCGGGCTACGCGGTGGCGCTGGTCGACGTGGCCAACGACCCCGACCGCGAGCTCGCCTCCTTCGAGGCACTGCGCGCCGGGCCGGTCGACGGCTTCCTCTTCTTCACGGTCGATCCGCCGGAGTCGACCGGCGAGCACGTCGTGGCGCTGGAGGTCTCGCCGCCGGGCATGTCCTACGTGCGGTTCGACACCGAGCGGGGCACCGAGCTCGCCCTGCGGCATCTGCTGGAGCTGGGCCACACGCGGATCGGCCACCTGGGGTCGGAGCTCGAGGCCGAGACGTTCCGGCTGCGGCGCGAGACGGTCGCGCGGGTGCTTGGGGAGGCGGGGGTGGAGCCGGGCCCGTACGCGCGAGCGCCGTTCCGGTTCGACGAGGCGGTCGGCCCCGCGCTCTCGCTCCTCGACGCCGCGGATCGCCCGACGGCGGTCTACTGCGACGACGACCTGCTGGCCGGCGGCCTCTACCTCGCCGCCCGCGAGCGCGGCATCCGCATCCCGGACGACCTCTCCGTCGTCGGGTTCGACGACCTCCCGTTCGCGAAGGTCTTCACGCCACCGCTGACCACGATCCGCATCGACCCCGAGGCGCTCGGCAGCGAGGCGTTCGCCCTGCTCGCGGCGCTGATGGCGGGGGAGCCGGCCCCACACGGCCGCATCCTCCCCGTCGAGCTCATCCCCCGAGGCTCCACGGCACCAGCCAACTAAAGGGACAGTCACTTCTGTACTGCCACAGATCCGATCTGTACTACCACAGAAGGGCCTGGCCCCAGCCAAGTAAGGGGGCCAGACCCCTCTGTGCTGCTACAGATTCGATCTGTACTACCACAGAGGTGCCTGGGTGTGGGGGTCAGCCGCACTTGACAATCGCGTCATACGTATTACGCTCATTCGTATGACCTATCGTCTTCTCCTTATCGCCGCGCTGCTGGCCGTCACCGTCTTCGGTGCGCTGCAGACCGCTGCGGCGGCACCGGAGCGGCAGGTCGCCGTCGTGGTGGACGCGGCGGCCGGACCGGCCGCGATCGCGGAGGCGGAGGCCGCCGTGGAGGCGGCCGGCGCCGACGCGCAGCTGCGCGTCCCCCGCACCCCGACCGAGCAGCTCTCGGTGACCCACTACCTCGCCGCCCAGGGCTACTCCCTCGTGGTCGGCGTCGGCCTCGACCGCGACGTCGCCGTCGCGCCGGTGGCCTCGAAGTTCCGCGACACGCGCATCGTGGCCGCCGAGCCCGGCCAGATCGCCCGCGCGCTCCCGCACTAGAGCGGATCCGCGCGGCGCGGCGCCTAGACTGCGGCCCCCAAGGAGCTCCCCATGTCGGTCGCCGAGCACCCCGGGGCGCCGCCGCCTGCCCCGGAACCGAAGTCGCACGAGGTCAACCCCTGGTTCGTCCTGGTCCTGGTCTGCCTCGCGCAGTTCATGGTCGTGCTCGACGCGACGATCGTGAACGTCGCCCTGCCCTCGATCCAGGCCGCCTCCAGTTCTCGGCCACCGAGCTGCAGTGGGTGATCAACTCCTACACGCTGGTGTTCGGCGGATCCTCATGCTGGCCGGCGTCGTGATGCTCGGCGCGCTCGTGCGGCGCAGCGACGTGGCGAACGTGAACCCGGACCAGGCGATGGGACCCGTGGCGTGAGACGCTCCGTATCGCTGTTGTGCGCTTCGCCCTCCCGCTTCTGATCCTGCTCGCCCTGGCGCTGCCCGCCGCGCTGCTGGCGGCGCCGGGCGACCACGAGCCCGCGGAGCCGCCGCAGCCGCTGCCGCCGGTGGCCACGAGCACGCCCGCGCACCTGCCGCCGGTGGTGACACCGACACCGACCGCGACGGCGACGGCGACGGCAACGCCGACGCCCACGCCGTCGGCGCAGCCTCCCTCGAAAGCGGTCGGGCTGCCCTACCGCGGGCGGCTCGTCAACGGGCGGCAGCTGCCGCTCGAGGGCGAGGGGTACGCGACCTGGGATCCGATCCGCAAGCGCGTCGGCAACCGCGGCTGGCGGCGCTGGGGCACCGAGCGGCTGCTGGACACGCTGCGCGCAGTGCTGGCGGAGTACGCGCGCCGGCATCCGAACGCCGCGCCGGTGCTGGTCGGCGACCTGTCGCGCCCGCACGGCGGGGACTTCGGGCCGCGCTTCGGCGGCATCGGCCACGCCTCGCACCAGAACGGGCTGGACGCCGACGTCTACTACCCGCGGCTCGACGGCCGGCTGCGGCGGGCGCGACAGGCCGGACCAGGTCGACCGCGCGGCGGCGCAGGAGCTGGTGGACCTGTTCGTGGCCACCGACCCCGTGTACGTCTTCGTCGGCCCCTCGCTCGCGCTACGCGGCCCGCGCGCGATCGTGCAGCCGCTCGTCAACCACGACGACCACCTGCACGTGAGGATCAGGGGCTAGGCTCCGGCAGCCGCCGGTCGAGCTCCTCGCGGACGTCCTCCTGGATGCCGTCGAACTCGGTTTCGAGCTCGCGCTCGACGCGCGTCACCTCGCGGTCGAGCTGGTCCTCCATCTCGGTCCCGAAGGCGACGAGCATCGCGTACATGCCGCCGAGCACGACGAGCGCGAAGACGGTCAGCATCGTCGCCACCGGCAGCACCAGCGAGCGCCGGAACGAGCGCCCGCAGAAGGGGCATTGCCGCCCGCTGTCGTAGGAGATGCGCGCGCAGTGAGGGCAGACGCGCTGGACGGGCGGCGGATCCACGGCGAGAGCGTACCGTCGCGCCGACGGCACGCCTCGCAGTCGTTACTTCAGCCGGTAGATCATCCGCGCGCGGCTGAGGTCGTACGGCGAGACCTCGACGCGGACGCGGTCGCCCGGGTTCACGCGGATGCGCGCGCGGCGCATGCGGCCGGCCATGTGGGCCAGCACGGAATGTCCGTTGTCGAGCTCGACGCGGAACATCAGGTTGGGCAGGGACTCCTCTACAACGCCTTCGAGGGAAAGCTTCTCTTCGACTGCCATGTGGCGGTCACCTCCGGAAATTCGATGGATACGAGCGCCGAGGGACGCCGTGAGGAACGCGGCGGGCGCTCGGAAAATGAGGCGCGAGCCCGGCGGCAGGGGTTCGCGCGGCTCCTTACATGGTAGCTGGCGCCACGTCGCGCGGTTCGAGGGTCGGCGCGAAGGCGAGCGCCTCGACGCCCGCCGCCCGCGCGCGGTCGAGCACGGTCACCGAGGCCCAGCCCTCGTGGGCGGGACGGCGCGCCATCAGGCGCCGCCAGCGGGCGAGCTGACGGTCCATCTCGGCGGCGGCCACGGTGCGCCCGCGCGCCCGCTGGCCGGCCTCGGCCTCGGCGCGCTCGGCGTGCAGCATCACGAGATGGGCGGGGCGGCCGCGCAGGGCGGCCAGCGCCGCGATCGCCCGCCGGGCGGCCGGGTGCGTGCCGCGCGAGTGGATCACCACCGGCTGACGCGCCAGGACGGCGGCGACGACCCGGGCGTAATGGCCGGCGTACAGCAGCCGCCGCCGGCCGGCCTCGCGGCGGTCGTCGGTGTCCACCACCCGCGCGGCGCTCCGGTCGACCGCGCGCCGGATCAGCGTCGTCTTGCCGGCGCCGGGCACGCCGGCCACGACCACCACCGCGTCCGAGGGGAAGGAGAGCTGCACCGAGCCAGCGTGCCCACCCGGGATAAGGACGGGATATGCGTCACATCGACTGCCCAGTCGATGTGCCAGGCCTCGCCGCTAGGTGAACCGCTCCCCTTGCGCGCCTTGGGGTCGCCGGCGCGGGCGGGCTAGGCCTGCGGCCACTCCTCGGCCTCGGCCGCGACCCGCACGCGGCCGGCTCAGGAGGCGAGCGGGTCCTCGGGCGGCCGGAAGCCGCCGATCTGGGCGAGCGATGCCGGGGCGCCTGAGCCCGTCGAGGAGCATCATGGACGGCATGACACCAAAGTGGACCGCCGAGGACATGGCCCGGCAGGACGGCCGGACCTTCGTCGTGACCGGCGGCAACAGCGGCATCGGCCTCGTGGCGGCGCGCGAGCTCGCTCGCGCCGGCGGGCGCGTGGTGCTGGCCGTGCGCGACGCCGCCCGCGGCGAGCAGGCGGCGGAGACCATCGACGGCGCGGTCGAGGTACGGTCGCTCG
The DNA here is from genome assembly GCA_963844405.1 of uncultured Solirubrobacteraceae bacterium. GTDB lineage: Bacteria > Actinomycetota > Thermoleophilia > Solirubrobacterales > Solirubrobacteraceae > DASSUW01. The sequence goes on from CAWJNZ010000007.1 coordinate 309,189, forward strand.
ACCTTGCCGACCTCGCCTCGGTCCGCGCGTTCGCGGACGAGTGGGACGGGCCCGTCGACGTGCTCGTCAACAACGCCGGCGTCATGGCCACGCCGGAGCGCCGGACCAAGGACGGCTTCGAGCTGCAGATCGGCACCAACCACCTCGGCCCCTTCGCGCTCACGAACCTCCTGCTCCCGCACGTGACGGACCGCGTCGTCACCGTGGCGTCAGGCGCGCACCGGGCGGGATCGATCCGGCTCGACGACCTCAACTGGGAGCGCGGCCGCTACCAGCGCTGGCTCGCGTACGGGCAGTCCAAGCTCGCCAACCTGCAGTTCACGCTCGAGCTGCAGCGGCGGCTCACGGAGGCGGGGTCTGACGTCCGCGCCGTCGCCGCGCACCCCGGCTGGGCGGCGACCAACCTCCAGCACCACACGGAGAGCCGGCTGCAGGACGGCTTCATGGCGATCGGCAACCGCCTCTGGGCGCAGAGCGACCAGATGGGCGCCCTCCCGACGCTCTACGCCGCCACGCAGGACATCCCGGGCGGCAGCTACGTCGGCCCGGACGGCTTCGCCGAGCAGCGCGGGCACCCGCGCCTCGTCGGCCGGAGCAAGGCGGCGGCGGACGAGGAGACGGCGCGGCGGCTGTGGGCGCGGTCGGAGGAGCTGACGGAGACGAGCTTCCCGCTCGCGCCGGCGACGGCGTAGCCGCCTCATCGCCGCACCGCCAGCAGCGAGACGCTCTCGACGTCGTAGGTGCTGCACGCCTCGAGCGCGCGGTCGGAGAGGAACCGGTAGTCGTTGCGGCGCAGGTCGGTCACCTGCAGGCCGTGGGCCGCGAGCGCCTCGAGGTAGGAGCGCCGCGGGATCGCGCCGGCGATGCAGGCCGCCCACAGCTCGACGTTGCGGCGCGTGCGCTCCTTCAGCGCGTGGCCGGTGACGATGTCCGAGATCGCGAGCCGGCCGCCGGGGCGCAGCACGCGCGCCGCCTCGGCGAAGACGCGGCCCTTGAACAGCGAGAGGTTGATGACCCCGTTGGAGATCACCGCGTCGAAGCTCGCGTCCTCGAACGGCAGCGCCTCGATCCGGGCCTCGACGAGCTCGACCTGCTCGAAGCCGTCGCGGAGGCGAGCGGCCTTCTCGAGCTGGGCGTCCGTCATGTCGACGCCGACCACGCGACCGGTGGGGCCGACCAGCCGCGCGGCGCAGAAGACGTCGGTGCCCGATCCGGACCCGAGGTCGAGCACGCGCTCGCCGGGCCGGAGGGCCGCGAGGTCGAGGTGATGGCCGACGCCCGCGAACGAGGCGACGGCCTCGGCGGGGACGCGGTCGAGCAGCTCCGGGGGATAGCCGAGCCGCTCGGCCAGCTCCCGCCCGACCTCGAAGTGGAGGGCCGACACCTCGTCTCGCGCCACGTGGCGGTACATGGCCTTGACCTCGGCCTCGAGGCGCTCGCCGTCCACGAGCATGCTGGCGTCGAGCTGGGGGAGCGTCCGTGCGTGGGTCATCTCGTTCATGGCCGCAAGCCCACCAGCGCGCCGTGTGACGGTGCGTGTGATCAGACCGCCGCGGCCAGCTCGGCGTGCAGCAGCGGGTTGTCGATCGCCTCGCCGAGCAGGCGGGCGGAGTCGAAGCCGCCGGCATCCCCGAGCCGCGCGCGATGCAGCGCGGCGCGCACGACGAGCTCGCGCATGTCGCCGCGCGCGGCGAGCCGCTCGAGCCTCGCCACCGTCTCGCGGGCCTCCGGCGCGGCGTCGGCGATCTCCACGCCGGCGAGGGCGTCCAGCGTGAAGGCGTGCACCCACACGTAGGGGTCGGCCACGCGAACGGCGCGCGCCGAGGCGTCGCGCAGCCAGGCCAGCGCCGGGCCGCGCTCGCCCGCCGCCTCGTGCACCAGCCCGCGCGCGCGGGCGGCGAACGCCTCCCAGCACGGGTCGCCGATCCGGCAGCCGAGCGCGAAGGAGTGCTCGAGCAGCGCGATCGCCTCGTCGACGTCGCCCTGGCGCAGCGCGACCTCGGCGCGCATCGCCTCGGGGAAGGGCTGGACCGCCACCCAGCCCTCCCGCGCGATCAGGGCGAGCGACTCGTCGAGCGCCTCGGCCGCTTCGGGCAGGCGGCCGCAGAGGAGCAGGGAGCGGCCGAGCAGCGCCAGCGACCAGGCGACCTGGCGGACGTCGCCGCACCGCCGCGCCGTCGCGACCGACTCCTCGAGCAGCCCGACCGCCGCGTCGTAGTACGCGCGGTCGGACAGCGCCTTGCCGCGCACGCTCAGCACCGCGGCGCGCTCGCGGTCGTCCTCCGCGAGCGCGGTCGCGCGCGCGAGCCAGCGGCCCGCGGAGACGCCGTGGCCGGCCTGGGTGGCGACGTAGCCGAGCTCGCGGCAGACCTTGCAGGCGACCTCGCGGTCGCCGCCGGCCAGCGCATCGTGGAGGATGGTCGCGCCCTCCTGGTCGCCGCCGCGGACGGAGTGGACGAGCGCCGCGCCGAGCGCGGCCTGCGCCCGCGCCAGCAGCAGCGGGTCGCCGACCCCGCGCGCCTCCGCGCAGGCCTGTCGCAGGCACGCCACACCGGCGTCGACGGCGCCGGCGTCGACCGCCGCGCGGCCGGCGTTGAGCTGCCCGATCGCGGCCGCCCGGTCGCCGGCGGCGGGCGAGCTCTCGTGCGGCTCGGCGGCCCGCCGCACCTGCGGATCGGGCGAGCGGCCGAGCTCGCGCCGGAACAGGACCTCGCACGCGTCGGCGTGGTCGCGTGCGGCCTGCAACTCGCCGGCGCGAACCAGGCAGCGCACGAGGAGCTCGTGGGCGCCGTCGTCGAACCCGTTGAGGGCGACGGCGCGCGAGGCCAGGGCCGCGCCGTCGAGCGGGCGGCCGGACGCCAGCGCCTCGAGCGCGGCGTCGCGCAGCACCGCCTCGGCGATGCCGGCGAAGCGGCGGCGCTCGATCCGCAGCCAGGCCTCGAAGTCGGGCCCGGCCCCGGGGTCGACGCCCTCGAGCAGCTCGCCGCGCACGAGGGCGGTGTCGGGGTCGCCGGAGGCCAGCGCGACGGCGTCGACCGTCGTCCCGGCCGGCAGGCCGAGCTCGACGGGGTCGCCGCTCAGGACGTCCCCGAGTGCGCGCCGCAGCTCGGCGAGCGTCCAGCGCAGCGCGCCGCGCGGGTCGTCGGCGTCGCCGAAAAGCAGGCCGGCCAGCTGCGTGCGGGCGACCGGCCGGCCGGCGAGCACGAGGTAGGCGAGGACCGCCCACGCCTTGTGCCCGCGCGGCGCAGGCACGGCCGCGCCGTCGCGCGCGATCTCCGGCGGGCCGAGCAGGCGGATCGCCAGCACGTGGCGATCCTAAACGGCGGCGAGCAGCTCCTCGAGCTCGAACGTGGCGTCCATGGCGGGCTCGCGCGGCCACTCCTCGAACGGCCGGTCCCACGCCAGCTCGAGGTCGTTGCCGTCGGGGTCGCTCAGGTAGACGGCCAGGTGGGTGCCGTGGTCGGTGAGCTGGCGCAGCGGCACGCCGGCGTCGACCAGCCGCTGCACGGTCTCCGCGAGCTTCGCCTTGGCGGAGAAGTTGAGCGCGACGTGGTGCAGGCCGGTCACGCCGTCGGGCTGCGGGTCTCCCCCGGCCGACTTCCAGGTGTTGAAGCCGAGGTGGTGGTGATAGCCGCCGGCGGACACGAACAGGATGTCGCCGGTCGTGCCCCAGCCCGGGACGTCGCGGGCCTCGAACACCACGTCGAAGCCCATGACGCCGACGTAGAAGTCGCGCACGCGGTCGATGTCGGCCGTGCGCAGGTGGACGTGGCCGATGCGCACCCGCGGGTCGATCGGGCGCTCGGCCGGCTGCGCCGGCTGCACGGGTCCCTGGGGGCCGCTCATGACCACGTCACCTCCAGCTCGTCGCGGCGGCCGAAGCGCTCGAGGTGGCTCCCGACGACCTGCTGGAGGCGCTCGAGGTCGGCGGGGGTGTGCGCGTGGGCCACGATGATCAGGGCCTCCGGCTCCGCGGCCAGCTCGGCGGTCCCGAAGGCGAAGGGGATGACCGCGGAGTCCTCGTCGAACCGTACCGCGAGCTTGTGGCGGAAGTGCTTGGCCAGCTGCAGGAGGTACGGCGACGGCTTGGCGGTGGCGACGACGGCGCGGGAGGTGCGGGCCGTCTGCGTCGTCGAGACGAAGGCGACGGCCGTCCGCCACGGGTCGCGGACGAGGAAGCCGCCGTCGATGGGCTCGGGGGTGTGGCCGGCGGCCTCCACGCGGCCGCGGACCTCCGCCAGGTCGGCGTCGGTCGGCACCTGCACGGTCCAGTGGCGCAGGCCGACGGTGTGCTCCGGCGCCGGGCCGCGACCGCTCCAGGTGTTGATGCCGAGGTGGTGGTGGTAGCCGCCGGCGGACACGAAGGCGGCGCTGCCGAGGTTGGCCTGCTCCTCGAAGCCGAGCACGTCGCGGTAGAAGTCCAGTCCGGCTCCGACGTCGCCGACGTGCAGGTGCAGGTGGCCCATGCGCAGGCCCTCGCCGACGTGCGCCCGGGGCGGCTCGTCCTCGATGGTGGCGAGCAGCGAGTCGAAGTCGAGGGGAGCGGGGCCGCCGGCGTAGCCGAGGTCGGCTGGCCACTGGTCGCGCTCGCGGTCGGCGGCGAGCTCGATGCCGTTGCCGTCGGCGTCGGGCAGGTAGATCGCCTCGTGGGTGCGGTGGTCGGAGGCGCCCTGGATCGGCGTGCGCGTGGCCGCCAGGCGGAGGGCGGCGCGGGCCAGCTCCTCGCGGCTCGGGTAGAGGAGGGCGTAGTGGTAGAGGCCGGCGTGGCGGCCGGCGGGGCGGGCCTGCGGGTCCTCGTGGAGGACGACGACCGTCTCGACGCCGTCGCCGAGCTCGGCGGTGGTGGCCTCGTGGCGGTGGACGCGCAGGCCGAGCGCCTGCTGGTACCACGCGACGGAGCGGTCGACGTCCTGGACGGTGAGATGGACCGCGCCGAGGCGCAGCGTGGCGGGCAGCGCCGGATTCTGGGTCTCGATCAAGCTCATGGTCCGTAAGGGTGGCGGCCTCTGGGGCGCGTTGGTATGGACGGGCGGCGCGGATCTATGGACGGACCCGCTCGCGGTACGCCATCGGCGCCTCGCCGTGGTGGCGCTTGAAGGCGCGCGAGAAGTACAGCTGGTCGGAGAAGCCGGCCCGGAAGGCGATCTCGCCGATGGTGAGGTCGGTGAAGCGCAGCAGCCGCGCGGCCTCGAGCATGCGGCGGTCGGTGATCAGCTCCTTGGTGCCGCGGCCGGTGATCTTGGTCAGGGCCTTCGAGAGGGCCGGCTGGGGGACGCGCAGCTCGTCGGCGTAGTGGCGGGCGTCGTGGTGGCGGGCGAAATCGCGCTCGAGGGTCTCGGCGAAGCGGCGGTAGAGCTGGAGCTCGGCATCGTCGGCGTCGCGCTGCTGGGTGCGCGTGGCCTCGTACCAGCGCTCGACCCACAACAGGACGGCGGACAGGAAGTGCCGCTGGAGGTCGAGGGTGCGACCGTCGGGCGGGCGGCGGGCCTCGGCGGCCAGGCTCTCGATCGTCGCCTCCAGCCGGTGGGTGTCGCCGGGCGGCACCGCCACGGTGCGGGCGACGCGGCTCCCGAGCAGCCAGGCGGGGTTGGCGCGGTCGCCGCCGTGCAGGAGCTCGTCGCCGAACCGGATGACGGCTCCGTGGAGGCCGCTGGCGCGCTCGAAGACGTGGACCTGGCCGCGGCCGATCAGCGTGACGGTGTTCGGCTGGACCTCGACCCGCTCACCGTCGATCAGGTGGTGCCCGCTCCCGCTCCGCGTCCAGATCAGCTCGTGGTAGTCGTGGCGGTGCGGGTCACGCGGGCCGTCTGCGCTGCCGGCGCCGAAGCTCGCGTCCTCCACCAGGAGGACCTCCAGCTCGGCGATGCGGTCGACGGTGAGGTCCACGTCCCTGGAAAAGTAAAGGCGCCCCGGGTGTCCGGGGCGCCTTCGAGGTGGAGACGGTGGGAATCGAACCCACGTCCGCGACCGCGCTAAAGACGGCGTCTACGAGCGTAGCCGGCGCTCTATGTCTCGCTCCCCGCTCGCCGTCGCCGGCAGGGTTGCGGGGGGCCAGCCTCGGAAGATGTCCCCCTGGTCGGCTGAGGCGGGCCTCGAGGGGTGAGCCTGCTATCTGAGTCGGCCGATCCCGTCGCAGGCTCCGGGGGCCGACATCGTCACCTAGTTTCGGCTAGGCGGCGAGGGCGAAGACGTGATTGTCCTCGCCAATGGACTTGTTGTCCGCACTTATGATTTTTCCGGGGTTTTACGAGGCCTCCGGAACCTCGGCTCGCAACCGCCCCTGCGAACCGGCCACGTCGAAGCCGTGTCGTCCCCAGGGGTATGTTCGCTACCCATTGTAGACGTCGACGGGCCGCTGTTGCGGCCGACGGGAGGGTGATGAGGAGCTTCGACGTGGTGGTGATCGGGGCCGGGCCGGCGGGCGAGGTGGCCGCCGGCCGGGCCGCGGGGCACGGGCTGAGCGTCGCGATCGTCGAGGATCGCCTGGTCGGCGGCGAATGCTCGTTCTGGGCCTGCATGCCGTCCAAGGCGCTGCTGCGGCCGTACGAGGCGCTGGCCGAGGCGCGGCGGGTGCCGGGGGCCGCGGAGGCGCTGTCGGGCGATCTGGACGTGGCTGCCGTGCTCGCGCGGCGCGACGAGATCATCCATGACCTCGACGACTCGTCGCAGCTGCCGTGGCTCGAGGACCGCGGGATCGAGCTGCTGCGGGGCGTCGGCGAGATCTCCGGCGAGCGGCGGGTGCGGACGGGCGACGAGGAGGTCGAGGCGGAGCGGGCCGTCATCCTCTCCACCGGGTCGCTGCCGGCGATGCCGCCGATCGAGGGGCTGGACGCGATCGATGATCTGTGGACCAATCGCGACGCGACGACGGCGAAGGCCGTGCCGGAGCGACTCGTGATCATGGGCGGCGGGGTGGTCGGCGTGGAGATGGCGCAGGCGTTCCAGACGCTCGGCTCCCACGTGACGCTGATCGAGGGCGAGCGGCGGCTGCTCCCGCGCGAGGAGGAGTACGCGTGCGCGGAGGTGACGGAGGCGCTGGCCGGGTACGGGGTCGACGTCCGCACGGGGGAGAAGGCCGTGCGGGTGGTGGAGCGCGACGGCGAGGTGGTGGTGAGGACGTCCGACGGCCGCGAGGCGGCGGGCGACACGCTGCTCGTGGCGCTGGGGCGCAAGCCGCAGACCAAGGGGATCGGGCTCGAAGCGCTGGGGATCGATACTGACGGGCCGGTCCACGTCGACGCCCGCATGCAGGTCGACGGCGTGCCGTGGCTGTACGCGATCGGCGACGTCAACGGCCGCGCGCTCTTCACGCACATGGGCAAGTACCAGGCCCGCGTCGCCGCCGACCACATCTTCGGCCAGGACACCTCCCTCTCCCACGGCGCCGACGGGCCGCTGTCGCCGCGGGTGATCTTCACCGAGCCGCAGGTGGCGGCGGTCGGCCACACGACCGACACCGCGGCCGAGGCCGGCCTCGTGGTCGACGTCGTCGAGACGAGCACGTCCGGCAACGCCGGCGGATCGTTCTACGGCCGCGGCGCGCCGGGCACGGCCCGGCTGCTCATCGACCGCGAGCGGCGCGTGATCGTGGGGGCGACGATCACCGGCGCCGAGGTCGGCGAGATGCTCCACGCGGCCACGATCGCGATCGTCGGCGAGATCCGGCTCGAGCGGCTGCGGCACGCCGTGCCGTGCTTCCCGACCCGGAGCGAGATCTGGCTCTCCCTGCTCGCGGACGCCGGGATGTAGGGGGCGAGAAAGCGCGCGTGATCACTCGTGATGGCTATGTCATCACCAGTGATCACGCCGGAGCGACGACTGGCCGAGATCGCCGCCCGACAACACGGCATCGTGACGCGCGCTCAACTCCTCGGCGCCGGCTTCACGGCCAACGCGATCGCGCATCAAATTCGGCGTGGTCGGCTCATCCGCCTCTACATGGCCGTCTTTGCGGTCGGCCACCGCCCGCCCTCGCCGCACGCCCGAGCGATGGCGGCGGTGCTCGCGTGCGGGCCGGGTGCCGTCCTGAGCCACCGCTCGGCGGGGGCGCTATGGGGACTGACGAGATGGCAGCCCCCGATCGAAGTCACCGCCGCCACGTGCCATCGGCACGCGGGACTGCTCGTCCACCGAACCCGGACCCTGACGCGCGACCACATCACCCGCCACTACGCCATCCCCGTCACGACGCCGGAACGCACGCTCCACGACCTCGCCCGCGTCCTCGACCCCACCGCCCTCACCCGCGCGGTCAACGACGCGCGCCTCCGCCACCTCATCAAGATCGACGCGGAGACCGGCCCGACGCGCTCGGTCTTCGAGGACGCGTTCCTGGCCTTCCTCGCCCGCCACGACCTCCCCCGGCCCGAGGTCAACCAACAGATCGCGGGCTACGAGGTCGACATGCTGTGGCGGCGGCAGCGGCTCGTCGCCGAGCTCGACGGCCGCGCCTACCACGAGAACGCCTTCGAGGAGGACCGCGAGCGTGACGCCACGCTCGTCGCCGCCGGGCTGCGCGTCGTGCGCGTCACCTGGCGACGCCTGACCCGCCAGGAGGAGCGGGAGGCCGCGCGGTTCGGGGCGCTGCTCGCCGCTTAAACGAAAGTGACGCGAAGGAGCCGCTCGAGGGCCTCCTGCCGACGGCGAACCGACGACCGGATAGGCGGCGGGCCTTTCACCTCATGGCCTCGCTCTTTGCGACTCACTCCGCGTCGAGAGGGAACTTATGCAGGCCGCCGCGGCTGCGCAAGGGGGCGACCGAGGCCGATCCCGCATCATGCGGGAAAACTCGCGAAAGGAGTTCCCATGGCAGGCGAGCTGACGGTCGTCGAGATCGGGGGCGGAGGACGCCGAGCGCGGGCGCGCGTTCTACGAAGCCGTCTTCGGCTGGACCTTCGCGCCCGGCCCTGCCGGCGGTCACGGCTTCGGCATCACGACCCCGAACGTGGCCGGCGGCATGCACGGCGGCGACAAGGGACCCGGCGCCGTTGTTAGAAGGGCGAAGCCCGGTTAACCGAGCCCGGACGGCGAGGTCCCCATCAGACCAGCACCCTGGATGGGTGCTGTGGCACGAAAAAGACGCGAAGGGCGTGCCGCTTTGAGGTCCCCCTTCGGCCGGCGAACCGACCTCAGGTATCGGGCGGCGGGCCTCTCACCTCAGTGGCCTCGCTCTTTGCGACTCACACCTTCGCGTCTGGAAGGAACGTATGCGCTGCGCACGGCTCGCGCAAGCGGCCATCCCGCATGTTCCGAGAAAAGCCGGACCCGGCGCCGTAGTGAGAAGGGCGAAGCCCGGTTACCGAGCCCGGACGGCGAGGACCCCGTCAGACCTGCGGGCCGGACGCCCGCAGGGGCAACGAAAAAGACGCGAAGGGAGCCGCTCGAGGAGCCCTCCGCGCCAGTGCAAGCACCGTCGCGGACGGGGCGGCGGGCCTCTCACCTCAATGGCCTCGCTCTCTGCGTCTCGACCTTCGCGTCGGCGGCGAAGCTATCCGGCCCGCGCGCCGTCGCGCAAGGGCGCGGGCGCGCCGATTCCCGCAATCTGCGGTGAAATCCGCGGCGCGCGCTGCGTCAATAGGACGCCCGCGACCACGAACACGGCCGCGACGATCGTGCGGGCGCCCAGCGGCTCATCCAATAACAGCGCCGCGAAGCCGAGCCCGAAGATCGGCACGAGCAGCGAGAAGGGCGCGACGGTGCCGGCCGAGTACGCCCGCAGCAGGTACGCCCACAGCCCCCACCCGACCGTCGTGGCCGCGAAGGCGATGTAGGCGACCGCGCCCACGCCGCCCAGGTCGATGCCCGCCAGCGCGCGGCCGACCTCGCCCGGCCCCTCGAAGGCCAGGGACAGGCTCAGCAAGGGCAGCGGCGGCACCACGCAGATCCAGGTCATGAAGCGCAGCGGGTCGGCCGGGGCGGCGCGCTTGATGGCGACGTTGCCGATCCCCCACGCCGCGGCGGCGCCGACCACGAGCGCGAAGCCAGCCGGCGTGGCGAGCCCGTCCAGCCCGCCGGCCACCAGCGCCAGCCCGGCGGTGGCGAGCGCCAGGCCGGCCGCCTGGGCCGCCCGCGGCCGCTCGCCGAGCAGCAGCACCGCGAAGCCCACGGTGAAGAACGCCTGCACCTGCAGCACGAGCGAGGCCAGCCCGGCCGGCATGCCGACGTCCATGCCCACGAACAGCAGCGAGAACTTGACGACGCCGATCGCCCCGCCCACCGCCAGCACCCACTTCCACGGCACCCCGGCGCGCCCGCCCAGCACGAGCAGCGGCAGCGACGCGAGCGTGTAGCGCAGCGCCGACAGCAGCAGCGGCGGGAAGGCCTCCAGCCCGACCTCGACGACCACGAAGTTGAGCCCCCACACCGCGGCGACGAAGACGGCGAGGGCGACGTGGACGGGGCGCATGCGGGCCAGTCTGGCCACCGCCAGCCGAAACTTCCAGTTGCGATATCTTCGCCCGAGCGTAAGCTCCGCTTTCGCAATGCTCGACGTCCGCCGCCTCAGGGTCCTCCGCGAGCTCGCCGCCCGCGGCACGATCGCCGCCACCGCCGAGGCGCTCGGCTACACCGCTCCCGCGGTCTCCCAGCAGCTCGCGGCGCTCGAGCGCGAGGCCGGCGTCGCGCTGCTCGAGCGCAACGGACGCACCCGCCGGCTGACCCCCGCCGGCGAGGAGCTCGTCGAGCGCACCGAATCGATCCTGCGCGAGCTCGAGGCCGCCGAGGCGGCGCTCGAGGCGACGACCACGCAGGTGGCCGGCGTCCTCCGCTGCGCCGCGTTCGCGAGCGCCCACCGCACACTGCTGCCGCACGCGATCGCCAGACTCGCCCAGTACCACCCCGACCTGCGCGTCACGACCCACGACATGGAGCCCGAGGACAGCCTGCCGGCGCTCAAGCTCGGCGAGCTCGACCTCGCGATCGCCCAGGAGTACGCGTTCTCACCGAACCCGGCCGACCCGGCGATCGAGCGCACCGACCTCCTGGAGGACCCGCTCCGGCTCGCCCTGCCGGAAGAGCACCCGCTGGCGGCCACGGAGACCGTCGCGGTGCGCGACCTCGAGCACGAGCCCTGGATCGCCGGCCGCGAGGGCTCGTTCTGCCACCGCGTCGTCATCCACTCCGCCCGCGCGGCCGGCTACGAGCCGCGGCTCGCCCACATCACCAACGACTTCGACGTCGAGTACGCGCTCATCAAGGCCGGCGCCGGCGTCGGCCTCGTGCCGGAGCTGGCCGGTCCGCCGCCCCCGGGCGTCGTCGTGAAGCCGGTCGAGGGCGCGCCGCCGAGCCGGCGGATCTACGCCGCCGTCCGCGCCGGGAGCAGCGCCCGCCCCGCGATCGCGGCGATGCTCGAGGCGCTCACCGAGCGCTGAGCACGGAGTCGAGCAGGCCCGGGAAGCGCTCGTCGAGCTCGTCGCGGCGCAGGCGGTTCACGACCGACGTCCCCTCGGCCCGCTGCTCGATCACCCCGCTCTCGCGCAGCACGCGGAAGTGGTGCGTGCTGGTCGACTTGGTGACCGGCAGGTCGAAGGCGTTGCAGCGGCACTCGCCGCTGTCGGCCAGCCCGCGCACGATCTCGAGCCGCACCGGGTCGGCCAGCGCGTGGAGCACGCCGGTCAGCTCGAGCGACTCGGCGGGCGGATGATGCAAAGTCCGCGGCATCAGTTCGATTGTACGACGCTTATCGAACGTTTGGTACGATGGTCGTCGTACTTTCGGATGAAAGGACCCGCATGACTCCTCAGAGCACCCCGCCCAAGCGCCCGCCCTTCCGCCGAGTGGTGGTCTTCACGGGCCGCGCGAGCTAGCGCGCACGGATCGCGCGCTCCATCTCGCGCTTCATCTCCCGCTCCTTGATCGCCTGACGCTTGTCCCCCACGTCCTTGCCCTTCGCCAGCGCGACCTCGACCTTCGCGCGGCCGTCGCGGAAGTAGAGGCGTGTGGGGACGAGCGTGAGGCCCTTCTCGCGGGTCTTGCCGATCAACCGCTCGATCTCGCTCCTGCGCATGAGCAGCTTGCGCGAGCGCTCCGGCTCGTGGTTCTCGCGCGAAGCCGGCCCGTAGGGAGGGATGTGGACGTTGTGCAGCCACACCTCGCCGTCGCGCACGGCGGCGTAGCCGTCCTTGATCGTCGCCTTGCCCTCGCGCAGCGACTTGACCTCCGTGCCGGTCAGCACGAGGCCGGCCTCCCACGTCTCGAGGAAGAGGTACCGGTGGCGCGCCTGTCGATTGGTCGCGATATCCTTCATTTCGGATCAGGTTTCGTGTTTTCTTTTCCGAACCCAGTGAACGAGAAGGCGGCGCGCCTCGTGGCCGGAGTGGTCGCGGTCGCCGGCCTCCTCATATTGGCAACCGGCTGGTACTGGCTGCTGGTTCCCCTGACGTACGGCTTCTGGGCGCGCGTGCTCACCGGGCCGACGCTGAGCCCGCTCGCCCGCGCGGCGATGAAGCTCATGGGGAGCGATCCGAAGTACGTCGCCGGACCGCCGAAGCGCTTCGCGCAGGGCATGGGCGCAGCCGTGACGACGGCGGCGACGATCGCCTGGCTGACCGGCGCCACGACCGCCGCGACGGTGCTCGTCGCCATGCTGGTGCTGGCCGCCACGCTCGAGTCGGCCTTCGCGTTCTGCGTCGGCTGCCAGGTCTTCGCCGGCCTCATGCGCCTCGGCCTGATCCCCGACGCGGTCTGCGCCGAGTGCGCGAACATCACGCTGGGACGAGGTCGACCCGCCCCCGCGGCGCGTCGACCTTCTCCACACGCACGCTGACCGGATCGCCGAGCCGGAGCCGCTCGCCCGACCCCGCGCCGACGAGCATCGTCTCGAGCTCGTTGAGCTCCCACCAGTCGCCGACCAGGCGCCGCACCGGCAGCATCCCCTCGTAGCCCGCGAAGGCGACGAAGGCGCCGGCTCCGATGACGCCGGTGACCTCGCCCTCGAACACGGTGTCCCAGCCGGTCTCGAAGAGCTCCACCTCGAGCAGGAAGCAGCGCGCGATCGCGTCGGCGTCGCGCTCGATCCGCATCGCGTCGCGCTCGCGCTGCGAGCACCACTCGCCGGCGTCGTCGAGCCGCGAGGCCGACGGCAGATCCTCCCCCGCGCCGATCGCGCTCAGCAGCGACCGGTGACAGACCAGGTCCGGATAGCGCCGGATCGGCGACGTGAAGTGGCAGTAGCGCGGCGAGCGCAGCCCCGCGTGGCCGAGGTTCTTCGGGTCGTAGCGCGCCTGCTTCAACGACCGCAGCACCAAGGACGTCAGCGCCATCCGCCCGTGGCCGCGGCGCCGGACGTCCTGCGAGACCAGATGGGCGACGTCGGCCACCGCGTCGGCCGCCTGCTGCGGCGTCATCGACACCGGCAGCGGCGGCGTCGGCACGTCAAGCGAGGCGAGCTGCTCGACCAGCCGCTCCACCCGCGCAGGCTCCGGCCGCTCGTGCACGCGGTACAGGGCCGGCAGCTTGCGCGTCTCCAGCAGCGTGGCCACCGCCTCGTTGGCGGCGATCATCAGGTGCTCGATCAGCCGGTGCGACTCGGTCTGCTCGCTCGGCACGAGCGCCGTCACGTGGCCCTCGCGCGAGAAGCCGAACTCGGGCTCCTCGCTGTCGACCTCCAGCGCACCCTTCGCCTCGCGCACCTCCTGCAGCGCGGCGGCGACCTGCCGCGCGGCCGCCAGCGGCTCCGCCCACGGCTCCTCGGCGCTCGCCGCCCCCGCGAAGATCTCGTCCACCTCGGGGTACGAGAGCCGCCTGTCGGAGCGGATGATCGAGCGGTGGAACGCGGTCCGCCGCGTCCGCGCCCCCTCGAAGTCCATCTCGACCGTGACCGCCAGCCGGTCCTGGAAGGGCACCAGCGAGCACGCCTGGTTCGACAGCGCCTCCGGCAGCATCGGCTCCACCAGCCCGGGCACGTAGACCGAGGTCGACCGCCGGAACGCCTCGCGGTCGACGTGGGAGCCCGGCCGCACGTGGGCGGCGACGTCGGCGATGTGGACCCACACCCGCACCGCGCCGTCCTCCAGCCGCTCGGCCGACACCGCGTCGTCGAAGTCGCGCGCCGTCGGCGGGTCGATCGTGAAGGTCGGCAGGTCGCGCAGGTCCGCCCGCGGCACCTCAGGCAGCGACGGCTCGCGCGCCTCGCGCTCCACCAGCGGGTCGAAGCGCCGCCGCAGCCCGCGGTGGAGGAGGAACGCCTCCAGCACGTCGCGCGCCACGTCGGGCCGCCCCAACACGCGCAGGACCTTGCCGCGAGCGCCGACCAGGACCAGATCGCCCGGGCCGGCATGCCGCGGCCGCTCGACGTTCACGCGCCGGTCGCGCTCGAAGAACGGATCGACGGTCCAGAACCGGCCGCGCTTGGCGACGACGCCGACGACGGGGTGGTGGCGCCGGACCTCGGTCCCGTGCTTCACGCCGCCTCGCGCAGCGCAGCCTGCAGCGCCTCGTCGCGCGGCGTCTTGGGATCGTCCTCGGCCTTGACGTCCGGGGTCACGCCCGCCCCGCGCGAGACGCCGCCGCCGCCGAGGTTGCGCCCGCTCGGCAGGAAGTACTCCCCGACCGTGATGTCGAGCGCGCCGCCGTTGGCCAGCGGCTCGATCTCCTGGAAGACGCCCTTGCCGAACGTGCGCGTGCCGACCACCGTCGCCCGGTCGCGGTCCTGCAGGGCGCCCGTCACGATCTCCGAGGCCGAGGCGCTGCGGTCGTTGACCAGGACGACCACCGGGACGTCCTCGTCGATCGCGCCGCCCGTGGCCTCGTAGACCTGCTCGGGCCGCGAGCGCCCGCGCGTGGTGACGATCTTGCCGTCCGGGATGAAGACCGAGGAGACCATGACGGCCTCGTTGAGCAGGCCGCCGCCGTTGTCCCGCAGGTCGAGGACCACGCCGTCGGCGCCCTCCTTCAAGAGCCGGCGCACCGCCTTGCCGACCTCGCCGTGGGCACCCGAGGTGAACCCCGCGAGGTGCACGTGGGCGATCTCGCGCCCGCCCGAGCGGCGCATCTCGGCCTCGACCACGGGGATCTCCACCGACGCCCGGCGCAGCGTGAGCTCGCGCGCCTTGCCGTCCGAGCGCACGGTCAGCCGCACGGGCGTGCCGGCCGGGCCCTTGATCCGCGTCGTCGACTCCTCCGAGCTCTGGCCGGCGATCGAGCGGCCGTTGACGTGGGTGATGACGTCACCCGGCACGAGCCCGCCGCGGTCGGCGGGCGAGCCGTCGTAGACGGTCAGGACGCGCAGGCCGCGCTCGACCTCCTCGACGGTCATCCCGACGCCCTCGAAGCGCCCCTCGGTGGCCTGCTGGAAGTCGTTGAAGTCGCGCGGCGCGAAGTAGTGCGAGAAGCGGTCGTCGAGCGAGCCGACGGCCTTGTCGAGCGACTGGTTGAGCAGGTCGCGGCGGTCGACCTCGCGGTAGTAGTCGCGCTCCAGCGTGTCGAGCGCCTCCTCGAACACGCGACCGTCGGTGTCGGCCACCAGCGTCTCGCGGACCGGGCCGGGAAGCACGTCGGGGTGCCCGCCCAGCCAGATCCCCCCCGCGAGCAGCAACGGGAGCAGGATCACCAGCACGGGCAGGAGAAGACGACGGCGCATCGGCCCTCCCACGGTACCGAGCGCCCGTCAGGACTCGATAAGCGATCAGACGCGCAGGAAGCGGCGCAGCGACAGGCCCGAGCCGGTCGCGGACACCGCGACCGCCGCCCCCAGCAGGAGCGCGATCAGCAGCGGGAAGCTCATCGTCTCCGGGGCGGCGATCAGCGCGTACTCGGCCGCCAGGGGATCGACCACGGCGACCTTGAAGACCCCGAGCACGAGCACCGCCAGCAGGCCGCCCAGCGCGCCGAGCAGCATGCCCTCCATCACGAACGGCCAGCGGATGAACCAGTCGGTGGCGCCGACGAGCTTCATCACCTCGACCTCGCGCCGCCGCGCGTACAGCGAGAGCCGGATCGTGTTGGCGATCAGCAGCACCGAGGCGATGACCAGCAGGCCGGCCAGCAGCGCGGTCGTCAGCTTCACCGCGCGCGTCACCGAGAGGATCTTGTTGGTGTCCTCCTCGCGGTTGCTGACCTCGTCGATCGCCGGGTCGATCACCGTGCGGCCCCCGCCCGGCGCCACCGGCGACAGGGCGTTGCGGACCTTGGCGATGTTGTCGGGGTGGTCCGGCGTGACGCGGAAGAGGTGCGGCAGCGGGTTGAACTCGCCCAGCTCGCCGTAGGCCTCGGGGTTCTTGCGCCGCTGCTCGGCGTAGGCCTGGTCCTTGCTCACGAACTCCACCCGCGCCACGTGCGCGATGTCGTTCTCCAGCAGGTTCCGCACGCGCGCGACGTCGTCCTCGCCGGCGCGGTCGACGAGGTAGACGTTGGCGATCACGCGGCCGCGCACCTCGTTGGCGGCGCCGGTGGTCGCCTGCACGACGGGGATGAAGACGCCGAGGATGAGCACCGTGACGAGCACGGTGGCCATGGCGGCGAAGGACGGCACGGCGTTGCGCTTCAGGGCGCGCAGCGCCTCGCGGAGGAAGAAGCCGAGCCTCATTCCTCGCGCATCCGGATCGCGAACTCGCCGGTGGTCTCGCGCGCCGCGTAGGCGCCGGCCTTCTCGTCGCGCACCACGCGGCCGCCCGACAGCTCGATCACGCGCCGGCGCATCTTGTCGACCATCTCGACGTCGTGGGTGGCGACGACCACGGTCGTGCCGGTCCGGTTGATGCGGTAGAGCAGCTGCATGATCCCGATCGAGGTCTCGGGATCGAGGTTGCCGGTCGGCTCGTCGGCCAGCAGGAGCGGCGGGTGGTTGACGAACGCGCGCGCCACCGAGACGCGCTGCTGCTCGCCGCCCGAGAGCTGCTCGGGCACGTTGTGGAGCTTCAGCGACAGGCCGGTGAGGCGCAGGATGTCCGGAACCTTCTCGCGGATCTCGCGCCGCGAGCCGCCGGTCACCTGGAGCGCGTAGGCGACGTTCTCGTAGACCGTCCGCGTCGGCAGCAGCTTGTAGTCCTGGAACACCATGCCGACGTTGCGGCGGTAGTACGGGACCTTCTTGCGCGGGATCTTGGCCAGGTCGCGGCCCGCGACGTGGATCGTGCCGGCCGTCGGCTCGGTCTCCTTGATCAGCAGCCGCATGGTGGTCGACTTGCCGGATCCCGAGGCGCCGACGAGGAAGACGAACTCGCCCGGATGGATCGCGAACGACACGTCGTCGAGCCCCATGTCACCGCTCGGGTAGCGCTTGGAGACGTCCTGGAAATCGATCACGGCAGGCCCCCGCGCGGGGGCGGGCGACCGGCGGACTTGTCGTTCGGTTGTGGCCATCGCGTCCAAGCAGGGTATTTCGTGCGCCAGGGGCACGCCCCTTCTTGAAACCGACATTGCAGCAGGGAGCGACGATGGCAGACGAATCCCGGGTCCGCGTCCAGATGGTGGACGGCCGCCACCTCGAGGCGCGGGGCACGCTCGAGGACGTGGCGGCGAGGCTGTCGCCCGAAGCCTGCGGACCGCACGGCTTCTGCGAGATCCAGGACACGCGCGGCAACGCGATCCTCGTGAACCGCGTCCACGTGCTCTACCTCGAGCGCCGCGGCCAGAGTCGCAGCGGCGGCTTGGTTAGATAGGTACATGGCTCGGATCGAATCCTCGACCCTTCCCTCCGGTCTCCCGATCCACCGGATCGAGATCGAGGGGACGCGGGCGACCACCGTGCTCGTGGCCTTCGACGCCGGCGCCCGCACGGAGCGGCCGGAGGAGAACGGCATGGCCCACTTCCTCGAGCACCTGGTGTTCAAGGGCGGCCAGAAGTACGACGACTACCGCAAGGTCAACGAGACCGCCGAGCGGATGGGCGCCGTGCTCAACGCGTACACGTCGCACGACCTCGTCGCCTTCCACATCACGTGCCGGGCCGAGGTGGTCGGCGACGCGATCGACCTGCTGACCGACTTCGTGGGCCGCCCGAAGATCGACGCAGAGGAGCTCGACCGCGAGCGCGGCGTCGTTATCCAGGAGATCGCCCGCGCCCACGACCAGCCGTCGGTGCTGGCCGAGCACCTGATCGACCGCGCGGCGTTCGGCGACCACCCGCTCGGGCGGCCGGTCCTCGGCCCCGCCGAGCACCTGCGCACCTTCGCGCGCGACGCGATCGTCGCCTTCCGCTCGCGGCAGTGGGCCGGCTCCCGCGGCGGCGCCTTCCTCGTCGGCAACGTCTCCCACCTGCCCGACGACTCGGACCTGGCCGAGACCTTCGGCCGCTTCCCCTCGATCTCGCCCAACGGGGGCACCGAGCCGGCGCCGCCGTTCGCGCCGCTGACGCTCGTCGAGACACGCGATTCCAACCAGTCGCACCTGCGCATCTCCTACCGTCCCTCCATCGACCCCCGCGATCCCCAGGCGCGCGCCGCGCTCAACGTCTACTCGACGCTCCTGGGCGGCTCGATGGGCTCGCGGCTGTTCGACGAGATCCGCGAGCAGCGCGGCCTCGCCTACTCGGTCTACTCGGCCGACCACGCGTACGCCGACGTCCCGATCCTCCAGCTGTCGGCCGGGCTCGACTCGGGCAAGGCGATCGAGGCCTTCACCCGCATGCGCGAGATCGTCGACGAGCTGCGCACCGACGGCCCGCGCGAGGAGGAGTTCGAGCGCGCCCGCGCCTACGCGGCCGGGCGCCGCGTGCTGGCCTTCGAGAACACCAACGCGGTGGCGCGCTACGCCGCCTCGCAATCCGTCGTGTACGGGCAGGACATCGACCCCGACGAGGCGATCGCCGCGCTCGACCGCACGAACTTCGACCAGGTCGCGGAGGTCGCCCGCGGCATCTCCGAGACCGCGTCCGTCGCTTGCGTCGGTCCCCACGAGCCGAGCGACTTCGGCGGCTGATCGCGCTCGCGCTCGCCGCGGCCGCTGGTCGCGGCGGCGCCGGCCGACGCCGCGCCCAAGAAGAAGCGCCCGGAGGGCCGTGTGACGGTCCAGCTGCTGGGCATCAACGACTTCCACGGGCACCTGGAGCCGACGTTCACCGGCAAGATCGGGCGCAAGACGCTGCGGCGCCGCGACCGCGTGCCCGCCGGCGGCGCCGAGTACCTGGCCACGCACGTGCGGATGCTCTCGCGCCGCAACCCGAACACGCTCGTGGTGTCGGCCGGCGACCTGGTCGGCGCCAGCCCGCTGCTGTCGGCGCTGTTCCACGACGAGCCGACGATCGAGGCGATGAACGAGATCGGGCTCGACCTCAACGCGGTCGGCAACCACGAGTTCGACGAGGGCCACGTCGAGCTGCGCCGGCTGCAGCGCGGCGGCTGCCATCCGACCGACGGCTGCGGCGACGGCACGCCCTTCGGCGGCGCGAAGTTCCGGTTCCTGGCCGCCAACGTGGTGAGCCGCCACAACGGCAAGCCGCTCTTCGCGCCCTACGCGATCCGCAAGCTGGGCGGCGTCCGCGTCGGCTTCATCGGCATGACGCTGGAGGGGACGCCGGACATGGTGCCCCCGTCGGTCTCGCGCGCGCTGCGGTTCGTCGACGAGGCGGACACCGCCAACCGCTACGTGCGCGTGCTGCGGCGGAAGAAGGTGCAGGCGATCGTGGTGCTGCTCCACGAGGGCAGCTCGCCGCGACGGCCGGCGCTGGTCGACGACTGCCCGGGTCTGAACGGGCCGATCGAGGACATCGTGCGGCGCACCTCTCGCGAGGTCGACGTCTTCCTCACCGGCCATACGCACGCCGCCTACAACTGCGTGATCGATCGCCGGCGCGTCACCAGCGGGGCGGCGGCCGGCCGGCTGATCACGCGCGTGCAGATGATCATCGACCGCCGGCGCAACGACGTCGTGCAGGCGCGGGCGGACAACTGGATCGTCGGCCAGGACGTGATGCGGGCGCCGGATATCACGGAGCTGATCTCGCGCTACGCCCAGCTCGCCGACCCGCTGCGCACGCGCGTGGTCGGGCGGCTGGCCGTGGGGGCCTCGCGGACGGTGGACGACTCGGGCGAGCGCCGCGTCGGCAACCTGATCGCCGACGCGCAGCGCGGCGCCGCGGGCTCCGACGCCGCGTTCGTGAACCCCGGCGAGATCCGCACCGGGATCCCGGCCGGCGACGTCGACTACGCGTCGGCGTTCCGGGCGCAGCCCTTCGGCAGCTCGCTGGTGACGATGACGCTGACCGGCGCGCAGGTCCGCGAGGTGCTCAAGGAGCAGTGGTGCGGGCGGCAGACGCAGCGGATCCTGCAGCCCTCGCAGAGCGTGCGCTACGCCTGGAGCCTGTCCACGGCGGCGGCGATCCAGGGCCGGCCGTGCGCCGGCGCGCCGAATCCGGTGTCGGAGCTCGCGATCGGCGGCGAGCCGGTGGAGACCGAGCGCGAGTACCGCGTGACCGTGAGCTCCATGCTGGCGGGCGGGTTCAACCGCTACGAGACGCTGGCCGCGGGAACCGAGCGCACCGGACGGGCCCGCCGGACGTCGCGGCGCTCGAGGGGCACCTCGCGCCGTCGTTGACCGGCGACCCGCTGGTGCCGCCCGAGACGGTCCGGATCGACGTGGTGCCTTGACCGCCGCACTTTGCGTTGCCACGATCCGGGGTGGAGTGACCCTGCCTGAGCTCAACCACCGCGAGCTCGAGCGCTACGTGCAGCGGGTCGCGGACCGGTGGCCGGTCCAGCGCGCCCTGCTCGGCGGCGCACGTGTCGCGGATCTGCGAGGCGCCGGGCCGCAGCGCGAGCGCGGCCCGGAGTTCGTCGTCGTCCTCGTCTCCGAGTTCTTCGACGGGGTGCCGTGGCTCGAGCGCGTCTATGTGTGCGGCAGCCTCTGGGACGCCTACGAGATGGGCGGCGCCGCCGACGTGCACTGCTACACGCCGGCGGAGTTCGAGCGCAAGCTCGACCAGCTGCCGCTCGTGCGCGAGACCGCCGAGCGCGGGCTCGAGCTGCTGCCCGAGCCCGCCTGACCCCCCTACTGCCTCTGCCGGTCGCGGCCGGGGCCGCCGATCAGCCGGTCGCGGCCCTTGCCGCCGACCAGCCGGTCCTTGCCGGCGCCGCCCAGCAGCCGGTCGCGGCCCGCGCCGCCCAGCACGAGATCGTTGCCGGTGCCGGCGCACACGAGGTCGTCGCCCGCCAGGCCGCGGATCACGTCGTTGCCCCCGAGCGCGACGATCACGTCGCGGCCGGGGGTGCCGCGCAGCACGTCGCCCTTCGCGGTGCCGACGATCGTGGCGGCGAGGCCCGCGCAGCGGACCACCCTGGCCGGCGGCGGCGGCGGCTCAGCCGTCGGAGGCTGCTGCGCCGGCGGCTGGAAGTCGCCCAGCAGCCGCGTCACGAGCGCGTCCGCGTTGTTGGTGGGGCGCTCGCCCGCGACGACGATCTTGCCGTCGCCCTGAAGCGCCAGCCCGGCCACCTCCTGGAGCCCGCCGCCGGCGACGACCGCCGCGCCGTCCGCGCCGAAGCCGCGGTCGGGCGTGCCGTCGCCGTTGAGCCGCCATACGACGCCGTCCTCGCCGACCTCGGTGTAGCCGCCGACGACGATCTTGCCGTCGCGCTGCACCGCGAGGTCGTATGCCTCCTCGTCGGCGCCGAGGTCGAGCCCCGTCGTGCCGTCGCCGGCGAACGTCCTGTCGAGCCGGCCGGCGGTGTCGTAGCGCTCGACGGCGGCGTCGTCCTCGATCCACGTGTCACCGGCCGCCAGGATCCGGCCGTCGGGCTGCAACGCGACCGCGTCGTAGGTCCCGTTGTGGTCGCCGAGCCGCCAGAAGCTGGAGCCGAAGCCGTTGTCCGGCTTGCCGGCGGAGTCGAGCCGCGCGACGACCGGGAAGATCTGGCCGCTGCCGCGGGTGGCGCCCACCACCACGACCTTGCCGTCGGGCTGGACGGCCACGTCCCAGCCCCAGTCCTGGCCGAGGACGTTGATGCCGCGCGCGCCGTCGTCGTCGAAGCTGTTGTCGGGCTTGCCGGCAGCGGTAAGCCGGTAGACCGCGATGTCCGTGCCGACCGACGTGTAGCCGGCCGCGACGATCCGGCCGTCCGGGGCGAGCGCCACCGCCGTCAGGTGCTCGTCGCCGGCGCTGTCGATCACCGCGGCGCCGGCCGTGCCGAAGTCCTTGTCAGGCGAGCCGTCGGCGGTGAGGCGGTAGACGATCCCGTTGAGACCGGTCGACGTGTGCCCGGCGACGACGACCTTGCCGTCCGGCTGGACCACGATCG
This sequence comes from uncultured Solirubrobacteraceae bacterium, assembly GCA_963844405.1. GTDB lineage: Bacteria > Actinomycetota > Thermoleophilia > Solirubrobacterales > Solirubrobacteraceae > DASSUW01. Next base: position 331,355 of record CAWJNZ010000007.1, read on the forward strand.
CTTCCAACGACTCGGATGCCGCGCTCTCGACGATCGCGACGCCGTCGCCGCCGCCGAAGCTGCGGTCGGGCGTCCCGTCGGGGTTGAGCCGCGCCACCGCGGCGTCGGCCTTGATCGACGTCGCGCCGGCGACGACGACCTTGCCGTCGGGCTGGATCGCCACCGCGGTGGTGTCGTCGTCCCCGCCGAAGTCGACGATCGCGCGACCGGCGGAGCCGAAGCCGGCGTCGAGGTCGGCGGGCGCGGCGCTCGCGGCCGCGGGGAACAGGAGGATGAGCAGGAGTATGGGGAGGAGTCGGAGCATCAGGCGATGCTGCGGGACTCCCCTCCCCGCTTCAACACGAGACTTTTGGCGCGCCGACCCGAGGGTTAGCCGATCGCGACCATGCGCTCGATCGGCAGCCGGGCACGCTCGGCGATCGCCTCGGGCACCTTCACGACCGGCGCCATCTCGCGCAGCGCGTCGCGCAGCTTCGGCAGCGTGATCATCTTCATGAAGCGACAGCTGGCCGCCTCGTTGGCGGCCACGAAGTCGACGTCCGGCGCCGCCATCTGCAGCGGGTGCAGCATGCCGGTCTCGGTCGCCACGATCGCGGTGGTGCCGGCCGGCGCGGTCCTCGCGTAGCCGAGCATGCCGCCGGTGGAGAGCATGTGGACGCCGTCGGGGTCGACGTCGCCGGCCGCGACGTACTCCATCACCGAGGTCGAGCAGCCGCACTCGGGGTGGATGAGGAAGTCGGCGTCGGGGTGCGACGTCGCGCATGGCCCGGATGTCGGCCGGCCGGATGCCCGCGTGCACGTGGCACTCGCCGTCCCAGACGTGCATCTTCCGCCCGGTCACCTTCTCGACGTAGGCGCCGAGGAACATGTCCGGCCCGAAGAGGATCTCGGTGTCCTCGCCGTGCTCGCGGTAGATGTGCTCGACGACCTGGACGGCGTTCGACGACGTCACGCAGTAGTCGGTCTCGGCCTTCACCTCGGCCGTCGTGTTGACGTACATGACGGCGAGCGCGCCAGGATGCTTCGCCTTCCAGGCGCGCAGCTGCGCGGCCGTGATCGAGTCGGCCAGCGAGCAGCCGGCGTCCGGGTCGGGCAGGAGCACCGCCTTGCCCGGGGACAGGATCGAGGCGGTCTCGGCCATGAAGTGGACGCCGCAGAAGGCGATCACCTCGGCGTCGGTCTTGGCCGCCTGCTGCGAGAGGGCGAGCGAGTCGCCGACGAAGTCGGCCACGTCCTGGATCTCGGGCAGCTGGTAGTTGTGCGCCAGGATCACGGCGCCGCGCTCGGCCGCGAGCGCGCGCACCTCGGACTGCAGGGCGGGGATGTTGTCGAGCGTCAGAAGGGTCATGTCGCGGCGAGGGCCTCCAGGGCCAATGAGAGATCGAGCCCGGGCGCGGAATGCGTGAGCGCGCCCATCGAGACGTAGTCTAGCCCCTCTATGGTCGCATAGACCAAAACTGTCTCGCGCGTCGACCCCGCCGGACGCCTCGAGCTCGGCCCGGCCGGCGACCTGCCCGACCGCGGCGCGGATCTCGTCCGGCGTCATGTTGTCGAGCAGGAGGCGCGGCGCTCCCGCCTCGAGCGCCTCGTCGATCTCCGCGGGATCGCGGACCTCGACCTGCAGCGGCAGGTCGGGCCGCGCGGCGCGGGCGCGCCGGACCGCCTCGCCCACCCCGCCGGCGGCGGCCGAGTGGTTCTCCTTGATGAGGATCGCGTCGTAGAGCCCGGCGCGGTGGTTGACGCCGCCGCCGTCGGCGACCGCGCGCTTCTCGAGCGCGCGCAGCCCGGGGGTCGTCTTGCGGGTGTCGAGGATCTTCGCCCCACCGCCGGCCTGCTCGACCGCGCCCACGACCTTGGCGGTCGCCGTCGCGATGCCCGACAGCCGCCCGAGGAAGTTCAGCGCCGTCCGCTCGGCGGTCAGCAGCGCCCGCGCCGAGCCCTCGACCCGGAGCACCGGCGCGCCGGCCTCGCGCCACTCGCCCTCCGGGCCGAGCCGCTCGATCTCGCGCGTCGGGGTCGAGCCGCCGGAAGACCGCCTCGGCGACGTCGAGCCCGGAGATCACCCCGGGCGCCTTCTGCGTGATCGTCGCCCGCGCGCGCGCGGCGGGGTCGACGGTCGCCTCGGTCGTGGCGTCGCCGTCGCCGACGTCCTCGGCCAGCGCGCGGTCGATCAGCGTCGTCCATGCGCTCAGCGAGGCGAAGTCGGCGCTGAGCGCCGAGCAGCCGAGGTCGCGGCGCGTCGATGCCGGCCGACGGTTCGGCCGCCGCCTGGCGCTCGGCGCCCTACCAGGGGTCGACTCAGGGTGCGCCACGGGGTCTGACCCCGCTCCGGGCTGCCCCACAGCGGGTCTGACCCGATGCGGGGCTCTCGCCCTCGGTCGCCCGGCCTGCTCGAGCCCGGCGACGCTCTCGCCCTCGTAACAGCCGCCGCGTTTGACGCGGACGCGCAGGCGCCCGGCCAGGTGCTGGTGCGACCACGGCACCACGCGCCGCTCGGCCGGGACCGGCACGTCGAGCACGTGCGCGGCGGCCGGATCGCCGGCCGCCTCGATCTCGACCCGGTGCCGGCAGCGAGCGGCCGCGCAGGACCCAGCGGCCGGGCGCGACCTCCGCGCGCACGCCGGCGATGCACCGGCTCGCCCAGGCGGACCAGACGCCGGCGAGGTGGACGACGACCGCGGTGGCACGCAGCGGGCCGAGCGCCGGGCCGCCGGCGAAGGCGACGGTCACCGGGTCGCCGCCGAAGTCGTGCGCCTCGCCCCACCACCAGACCGGCGGGAAGCCGTTGCCCCAGTTGCGCTCCACGTAGGCGGTCGCGCCGTCGAGCGACCAGCTCGCCGCACGAAGCCCTCGGCGCGCGCCCGCAGGACGAGCGGGCGCCAGTACTGCCGCAGGAACGGGCGCGTCCCGGCCGGGCCCGGTGCCGTGCCACGGCCGCGGCCAGGCGACGACGTCGTGCAGGTCGGCGTGCAGCGACCCCGCCGGGAGGTCCACGCGCAGGCGCTCGGCCTCGCCCGCGAACGCGCTGCCGATCCGCACGCCGCGCGCGTCGGCCACCGGCGCGTCGAGGATCGCCGGGCGCCAGCCGCCCGGGCTGCTGGCGACGCCGACCAGCGCCCACCCCGGGCAGACGCCGCAGAGCACGATCGCGGCCCGCCCGTCGGGCCACGTGAAGCGCCAGAACCAGCCATCCAGCGCCGGGCGCGACCTCAGTTCGTCGACGCCTTCGCGTTGGCCTCGAGCCAGGCGCGGACGAAGCCGTCGAGGTCGCCGTCGAGCACGCGTTCGGCGCTGCCGACCTCGAAGTCGGTGCGGTGGTCCTTGACCATCGTGTACGGGTGCAGGACGTAGGAGCGGATCTGCGAGCCGAAGTTCACGTCCTGCGCCTCGCCGCGCTCGCGCGCGATCTCCTCCTGGCGCTCGCGCTCGGCGCGCTCGACGAGCTTGGAGCGCAGCATCGCCATCGCCGTCGCCTTGTTGGCCGACTGCGAGCGCTCGTTCTGGCACTGCACGACGATGCCGGTCGGCCGGTGCGTGATCCGCACCGCCGAGTCGGTCTTGTTGACGTGCTGGCCGCCGGCGCCGGAGGCGCGGTAGGTGTCGATCTGGAGGTCGTCGTCCTCGATCGCGACGTCGCCGGCGTCCTCGACCACCGGCGCCACCTCGACGCCGGCGAAGCTCGTCTGGCGGCGGTTCGCGGCGTCGAACGGCGACAGCCGGACGAGCCGGTGGACGCCCTTCTCGGCGCTGTAGAGGCCGTAGGCGTTCTCGCCGGCGGCGCGGAAGGTGGCGGACTTGATGCCGGCCTCCTCCCCCGCGCTGACGCCTCGAGCAGCTCGACCTTGAAGCCGCGCCGCTCGGCCCAGCGCATCATCATCCGCAGCACCATCTCGGCCCAGTCCTGCGCGTCGGTGCCGCCGGCGCCCGCGTTGACGGTCACGAGCGCGTCGCCGGCGTCGTACTTGCCGGTGAACAGCCGCTCCTCCTCGAGCGCGGCCAGCCGCGACTCGACCGAGGCGAGCGTCTCCTCCAGCTCGGCGGCCATGTCGGCGTCCTCCTCGGCGAGCTCGACGAGTCCTTCGAGGTCGTCGGCGTCGGCCTGCAGCTTCTCGAACGTGTCCACGCCGCCGCTCCGAGCCGCGAGTGCTCGGCGCCGACCTTGCCCGCGGCCTCCGGCTCGTCCCAGAAGCCGGGCTCGCCCATCTGCGCCTCGAGCGCGGCGATGCGCTCCTTCAGCCCTGCCGGGTCAAAGGTAGTCCGAGAGCAGGGACAGCTGCTCGCGGATGGCGGCCAGGCGCTGCGGGGTGGGCTGGGAGGTCGAGGAGCGGAGGCCATCGCGGATGTCCAGGCTACTACGGCGGACCTTGACGCCGGTCCAGTGACCGGTTCAGATGACATGGCCACTATGGACGCTGCACTACTCGAGGATGCCCTTGCGCTCGCGGTTCGCGAGCCGGACGTCGCGAGCGCCATCGAGTCGCTTGCGGGCGCGCGGCGATCCGGAGGCGTTGGCCGACGCGATGATCGAGGCGGTGGCCGCCGTCGCCGACGAGGTCGAGCGGGCCGCCGGCAGCGAGCTGGGCCGGCTCGACAGGGCACGGGGCGAGCTCGAAGTCGGTCTCGAACCGTACGTCCGACGCGAGGCTTCGAGCGACGTCGAGGTCGCCCCCAGATGGCAGTTCCTGCAGGTGGCGGCGGAGGTGACGGACCCACGCGCGAACCTCTCTCGCGAGGAGATCCCCGCCGTCATCACCGCCCGCTCGCGACCCCCGACCTCGCCGAGCTCGGGGATGCGATCGTGACCAGCATCGCAACCCGTGACCGCGCTGCGCGCGCCACGGCCCGCGATCGCGTTCTCGAAATGCTGGACGTTCTGCGTCGCGACCTCACCGCGCGCGTCCTGTCGCGACCCGACCTCCCCGACGAGATCATGCGTCGGCGCGCACGCGTCGACGATGCTCGTGCGGCCGCCCTTCGCGCCGTCGTCGAGCGGGGGGTGCTTCCCGCCTGTCGCGCCTGGGTCAACGCGCGGCTCGCCGAGTTCGAGCATCTCGGCCCGCGTCTCAGCCTCGAGCTCGAGGCCACCGAGGCGCCGGGGCTGGCGGAGCTCCCGAACCCCGAGCACGAGGTGCCGACCCCCGACGGCGAGCGGCTCGAAGGGGCTGCTGAGCCAGCTTCCCGGCGGCAGCGTGGGGATCTCCGGCCCGCGAGGCTCCGGCAAGACGACCTTGCTGCGGACGTTCCACGAGGGGCGCCGGCGGATCAACGGTCGGGCGCCCGGTCTCGCCGCCCTCGTCTCGGCGCCGGTCGAGTACGAGCCCCGAGATTTCGTGCTCCACCTCTTCGAGCAGGTGTGCCGTGCCGCCGGGTCCGACAACCGGGCGGGCCCGGCGACGGCGCACGAGCCCTCGTTCCTGCGCCCGAGGGTGAACCTCGCGACCGCTTTGGGCGTGGTGGGCGCGATCTCGCTCGTGGCGGGGACCGCGCTCCTGTTGACCGAGGCGCACTTCGGTGACCTGGACAGCAAGGAGCAGCTCGCGCTGGCGGTGGGGGCCCTGGTCGCCGGCCTCGCCGTCATCCCGCGCCGTATCCATGTGGTTGCTGGCGCCGCGCTCGCCACGCCGATCGTGGTCATCTACGTCCACGACTGGCAGGCGGCGGCCTTGCTTGTCGCGGGCGTTGCCTGGCTCGCGCTTCTCGCCGCCAACGTGCTCGCCTGGAGGATCATGCGGCTCGTCGTCGTCCTCGCCCTCGTGGCAGGAATCGTGCTCGGGATCGGAGGCCTCGCCGGACTGGATGTCGGTGACAGAGCGGCGACCGGCGCCATCGTCCTCGTCGTGGCCGCGATGGCGGTCACGGCGCTCGATCGCGAAGCTGGGGCTCTGGCAGCTCGAGGGCCAGTCTGGCCGATCGCGGCGACGGCGAGCTTCGCCGCCACTTTCGTCGGTCTCGTCCTCATGCTGTTCGACGCCCCGCCGAGCACTGAGGTGATCGTCGGATTCGCCCTGACCGGCTGCGGGCTGGCATGGATCGCGGCCGCGGTCGGGCGCCCGAGCCTCGCAGTGCCGACCGCCGTCTTGCCGGATCCGATCCCGTTCGCAGCGCTGCGCGACGCCTACTTCCGCAAGATGGCGGTCCCCATCGAGATGTTCGAGCAGCGGCTGGCCGAGGCCCTCATCACGCCAGAGAGCCGCTCCGCGGCCGCGGACGTCATCGCGCGGCTCAGGAGCTGGCGCATCGGCGGAGGGCAGCTGGACGATGCCGGGCTCGAGGACGCGTTGATCGAGGCGCGCGATCGGATGCCGGTCGGAGGCGAGTGGATGGAGATCGCGCGATTCGAGCTCCGGCGACGCCGGACGCGACACGAGGCGTGGAGGCGCGACGCCGACGCGTGGATGCAGCGGATCCGCTATCAGCAGAGCTTCTCGTCCACGTGGTCGGGGAAGGCGGGCGTGACGCGTCCGCTCACCCTGGAGGCGACGCGCGGCCGTGGGCTGTCCGTCGCCGAGGTGCCCATGACGCTGCCACAGATCGTGATCGGCCTTCAGGAGTACCTGCGCAACGCGTCGGATGTCGAGCCGGTGGTCATCGCGATCGACGAGCTCGACAAGATGGGGTCGGTCGAGGCGGCGGAGCGTTTCCTGAACGAGGTCAAGGCGATCTTCGGCGTCTCGAACTGCTACTTCCTCATCTCGGTCTCGGAGGACGCGGTCGCCAACTTCGAGCGCCGCGGACTGCCGTTCCGCGACGTCGTCGACAGCTCCTTCGACGAGGTCCGGCGCCTCAGCTATCTGACCCTTGCCGACTCGGAGTCCCTGCTCGCCAAGCGCGTCGTGTTCCTTCCGTACCCCTTCGCCGCACTGTGCCACGCGCTGTCCGGCGGATTGGCCCGAGATCTGATCCGGACCACGCGCGCGCTGTTCGACGTGCGCCGGACGACTGGGAAGACGGACATGGCCTCGCTCTGCCGCGCGCTCGTCACAGCCGAGCTCACCGCCAAGCGCGACGGGATCGTGACGGCGGTTCGCGGCCTGTCCGACAGGCTGGACGTGAGCTCCGTCCTGCGCACGCTGGGGTCGGTGCCGGTCGAGGATCTCTCCCTGAAAGGCCTGGAGGACGAGCTCAGGCTGCCGTTCGACGCTCAGGGCGATCACGAGTCCGGGCAGCTCGCGGCACTCGCGCTCGCAGCGCTCGTGAGGGAGTTCGTCGGCTTCCGCTACCTCTGCGTGACGCTCGTCGAGATCTTCGCCCACAAGGTCGACTTCGAGGTGCTGCGGCAGATGGTGCAGGGGCTGCCCACCCTGCATGACTTCGACGAGCTGGCACGCGCACGCCAGGGCTTCACCGTCGACCCCGTTCTCGCGTGGCAGCGCATCTCCGCCGTGCGCGAGGCCTGGGAGCTCAAGGTGCTTCCCGCCCCCACGCTCGCGACCGTGGGGCAGGGCGTGCCGGTCGAGGCGAACGGCGGTCAGAGCTAGTGGCTCGACCGCGAGGCGGCCGAGCTCATGCTCCGTGGCACTTCTTGAACTTCTTGCCCGACCCGCACCAGCACGGGTCGTTGCGGCCCAGCTGCTCGTTCTCCTCGACGCGCCGCTGCTGGATCACCGGTGACGGCTCGTAGGCCTCCTCGCCCGGCTCGCCGTAGGCGGTCGGCTGGTCATCCATCGTGCCGCCCGAGTAGTTGAGCGCGGCCGCCGCGCCGCCTCGCTGCTGCTGGGGAACGGCGCCGTCGCCGTTCTCGCCCTCGATCCGGACCTCGACGTTGTAGATCATCCGCGCGTAGTCCGACCAGATGGTGTTCATCAGGTCCTGGAAGAGCGTGAACGCCTCGTTCTTGTAGGCGACGATCGGCTCGATCTGGGCGAACCCGCGCAGGTGGATGCCCTCGCGCAGGTAGTCCATGTCGTAGAGGTGCTCGCGCCAGCGCTGGTCGATGATCTGCAGCAGCAGGTAGCGCTCGAGCGCGCGCATGAGCTCCTCGCCGAGGTCGCCCTCGCGCTCGTCGTAGAGCTTCCAGGCGTCCTCGGCCAGCATCCGCTTGAGCTCCTCGCGGTCGACCGTCGCGGGGTCGATCTCGTCGTGCCCGAAGTCGACCTCGAACATCTGGTCGAGCTGCGCCCACAGGCCTTCGAGGTCCCAGTCCTCGAGGTAGTCGCCGGGCGTGTACTCGTCGACCAGCCGGCCGATGACGTCGCCGATCGCCTCGCGAGCCGCGTCACCCATGTCGCGGCCCTCCAGCACCTCGTCGCGGTACTGGTAGATGATCTCGCGCTGCTGGTTCATGACGTCGTCGTACTCGAGGACGCGCTTGCGGATGAGGAAGTTCTGCTCCTCGACCTTGCGCTGGGCGCCCTCGATCTGCTTCGTCAGCATCTTGGCCTCGATCGCCTCCTCCTCGCCCTCCTCGCTGACGGGCCCGAGGCGGTCGAGGATGCGGTAGATGCGGTCGCCGGCGAACTTGCGGACGAGGTCGTCCTGGGCGGAGAGGTAGAAGCGCGACTCGCCGGGGTCGCCCTGGCGGCCTGAGCGGCCGCGCAGCTGGTTGTCGATCCGGCGCGACTCGTGGCGCTCGGTGCCGACGATGTAGAGGCCGCCGGCCTCGAGCACCGTCTCGCGGGCGTCCTCGACCTTGGCCTCGATCGAGGGGAATACCTGCTGGAAGCGCTCGTCGTAGTCCGGGTCGCCCGGCTGGAGGCCGAGCTTCGCCAGCTCGAGCCGGGTCAGGTGCTCGGGGTTGCCGCCGAGCTTGATGTCCACGCCGCGGCCGGCCATGTTCGTGGCGATCGTGACCGCGCCGGGGGCGCCGGCCTCGGCGATCGTCTCGCCCTCGCGCTCGGCGTACTCGGGCTTGGCGTTGAGCACCGTGTGCTTGATCCCGCGCTTGCGCAGCTCCTCGCCCAGCAGCTCTGAGACCTCGACCGAGATCGTGCCGACGAGGATCGGCTGGCCGCGCTCGTGGCGCTCCTCGATCTCGCGCGCCACGGCCGCCCACTTGCCGTCCATGGTCTTGAAGATCTGGTCGTTCTGGTCCTTGCGGATCATCGGCCGGTTGGTGGGGATCTCGACCACCGGCAGCTTGTAGATCTTCATGAACTCGTTGGCCTCGGTGAGGGCGGTGCCCGTCATGCCGGCCAGCTTGTCGTACATGCGGAAGTAGTTCTGGAGCGTGATCGTCGCGAGCGTCTGGTTCTCCTCGCGGACGCGCACGCCCTCCTTGGCCTCGACCGCCTGGTGCAGGCCCTCCGACCAGCGCCGGCCGTCGAGGATCCGGCCCGTGAACTCGTCGATGATCTTGACCTCGCCGTCGATCACCGCGTAGTCGACGTCGCGCTTGTAGAGCGACTCCGCCTTCAGCGACTGGAGGAGATGGTTGACGAGCGGGCCGTTCTCCGCCTTGTAGAGGTGGTCGATGGCGAGGAACTTCTCCGCCTTGGCGACGCCGCGCTCGGTGATCGAGACGTTCTTGTGCTTCTCGTCGAACTCGTAGTCGTAGTCGGCGACGAAGTCCTTCTTGGTCTTCGGGTCCATCCCATCGGGCTTCTTGCCCGGCTCCATCAGGGGCGCGAGCTTGGAGAACTTCTCGTACAGGTCGGCGGCCTGCTCGGGGGCGCCGGAGATGATCAGCGGCGTGCGCGCCTCGTCGATGAGGATGTTGTCGACCTCGTCGACGATCCCGAAGTGGTGCGCCGTGTAGGGCTTGCCGTCGTCGTCGTAGCGGCCGCCGTGCTGGACCTTCTCGTCGAGCGTCGTGGCCATGTTGTCGCGCAGGTAGTCGAACCCGAACTCGGAGTTCGTGCCGTACGTGATGTCGGCGGCATAGGCGGCGCGCTTCTCCTCGTACGGCTGCATGTTCTGCAGGATGCCGACGCTGAGGCCGAGCGCCTCGTAGATGGGGCGCATCCAGTCGGCGTCGCGGCGGGCCAGGTAGTCGTTGACCGTGATGACGTGGACGCCCTCGCCGGCCAGCGCGTTGAGGACGACCGCGGTGGTGGCGGTCAGCGTCTTGCCCTCGCCGGTCTTCATCTCGGCGATCGCGCCGTCGTGCAGGACCATGCCGCCGATCATCTGGACGTCGAAGTGGCGCATGTGCATCCTGCGCCGGCTGACCTCGCGGACGAGGGCGAACGTCTCGGCGAGCAGGTCGTCGAGCGCCTCGCCTCCTCGGGCGCGCTCGCGCAGCGCGTCGGCGTTGGCGCGCAGCTCGTCGTCGTCGAGGAGCTCGAGCTCCGGCTCCCAGGCGTTGATCCGGTCGACGCGCTTGGCGTACTGCTTGAACTGGCGCGCTTCGCCCAGCCGGAGGGCGCGATCGAGGATCGACATAGCTTCTTAGCGTAGCGGCCCGCAGGGGCCTCAGACGGCCTCTTCGGCGCCCGCCACGGGGGGCGGCGCCTGGCCGGCGAGGGCGCGCGACTCGCGCCGGTTCCGCCGCTTGTCGCGGTGGCGCTTGACCTGCCTGGCCAGCTCGTCCGCGACGAGGTTGATCGAGTGCTTGGCGTCCCGCGAGGCGTTCTTGGCGCGGAGGGTCGTGCCCTTCAGGTGGAGCGTCGCCTCGGCCACGGCCTGGGTCGGGTTGGCCGGGTTGTGCTCCTCGTAGAGCTCGACGTCGAGCCGCGCCTGCTCGCTGACCTGCTTGTCCACCTTCTCGAAGCGCCGTGCCACGACCTCGCGCAGCTCGTCGGTGACCTGAAGATTGCGTCCCTTGACCTCGATCCGCACGGGGACTCCTCTCGGTGGATGGGGTCGGTCACGTTCGGATGCTAGTGGACCCGGAATTTCCGGGGGCAGGACAGGTTGGCGCTCAACCATTCGGCCGATCGGCCGACATTGCAGGTGTGAGCACTGCCGCCCCGGAACGTCCCGAAGTCGCCGTCGTCCGCCATCCGATCGCGGATGGCCGCAACAACGTGGTCGGCTACGAGCTGAGGTTCGGCGGCGCCGTCGATCTCGGCGATCCGTCGCAGGACGCCAAGGGCACCTCCGCCCTGCTGGTCGAGGCCTTCGGCGACATCGGGCTCGAGCGGCTGGCCGGCCGCCACCCGGCCTGGATCTCCATCGCCCGCAACTTCCTCGTCGAGATCGGGCCGCCGCCGGTGCGCCCGGATCGCGCCGTCCTGCAGATCGACGCCTACCCGGCCCAGGACGACCTGCTGGCCCTGCTCCAGTCGCTGTCGCGCTCCGGCTACACGCTGGCGCTCGGCGACTACGACGGGCGCGCCGACGTGTCCGAGCTGATGTCGCTCTGCTCGATCGTCAAGGTCAACGTGACGGATCGGTCCCCGGACGAGCTGACCGACGTCCTGGAGGGGCCGCGGGTCCAGGGGGCCCTGCTGGTCGCCACCGGCGTGAGCGACCATGCCGTCTTCACCGGGCTCCAGGGCAAGGGCTTCACCTACTTCCAGGGCGACTACTTCGCCAAGCCGCGGCTGTTCCGCCACCGCGGCGTGGCCACCGCCGGGCTCGGCTCGCTGCGCCGGCTCGGGGAGCTGACCGCCGGCGACGTCTCCTTCGAGGACCTCGAGCGGATCATCGCGTCCGATGTCGGACTGTCGCTGAAGCTGCTGCGGTACGTCAACTCGGCGTTCTTCGCCCTGCCGCGGACGGTGGGGTCGGTGCGGGAGGCGCTGTCGCTGCTCGGCGTGCGCACGGTGCGCCGCTGGGCGACGGTCATGGCGATCTCCGCGATCCCGGACGTGCCGGACGAGCTGGTGGCTCTTGGGCTGCGGCGCGCCCGGATGTGCGAGATGCTGGCGGGGAGCGCGCTGCCGGAGGAGCGGGAGACTCTGTTCACGATCGGCCTCTTCTCGGTCGCCGACGCCCTGCTCGACGCGCCGATGGCCGAGGTGCTCGACTCGCTGCCCTTCACCGACGAGATCCAGACCGCGCTGCTGCGGCGCGAGGGGCCCAAGGGCGAGCTGCTGGCCGCGGTCATCGCGTACGAGCGCGGCGAGTTCCCGCAGCTCGAGACCGGCGACGCCGGCGTCTCACTGGCCGGCGCGTACCGCGCCGCGCTCGAGTGGGCCGACGAAGCCGGCCGCGTGCTGGCCTAGCCGGCCTTCGTCTCGACCAGCACCGACGCAGTTCCTTCGGTGCGCGGTGCCGTGCCCACCTCGAGGTCGTGCCTGAGTCGTGCGAGGCCGGCTTCCAGCTCCTCGGGATGGTCGCGGGCGAGGCGCTCGAAGTAGCTCGTCTGGCGGTGCCAGCGCGGGTCGGCCATCTTCTCCGGGTGTGCTGAGAGGGCGGCGAGCGAGCCGTCGTCGAGGTCGCGGTAGACGATCTCGATCCGCCGTGCGCCGGGCATGAGCTGGAGCAGCGCTTCGAGCTTCGGATGCGACGCGTCGGACCACGCGCGCGTGCTCGGCCAGTAGTCGGCCAGCCACAGGCTGCTGAGGTCCTCGTTGCTCCAGCCCATCAGGACGAGCTTGCCGTCGGGTCTCAGGATCCGGCGCGCCTCGGCGATCGCCGCCGGCTGGTCCTCCACGTGGTGGAACATCGAGACGAGCATCGCCGCGTCGGCGCTCTCGTCGGCGAGCGGGAGGCGCTGCGCGTCGGCCTCGAGCGTCTCGAGGCCTTTCGCCGCCGCCCTGGCGAGCATGGCCGGCTCGCGGTCGACCACGAGCGGCTCCCAGCCCTCCTCGCGCAGTGCCAGCGAGTAGTTCCCGGTCCCGCCGCCGATGTCGACGAGCCGGCGGCCGGGCGCGCCCCGCAGCGCCTCCCGCAGCGGCCCGAGCACCGACGGGCTGGCTCCGCGCGTCTCGTCGTAGGTCCGCGCCTGGTTCGTGTAGTCGCGAAGCAAGCTCATGACTCCGAAGGTAACGGCGCGGTGCGGATTCGTCGCACACGCACCGCGGATTCGTCGCACACGCGCCGCGGATTCCTCACACACGCGCCGCGGATTCGTCACACACGCGCGTAGATACGTCACACCTCGTGCGGGAGAGTCCCGTCGGTGTCCTCACGTGTCCTCGCCGAGCTGCTCGCGTTCGTCGTCCCGCCCGCCTGCGTGGTGTGCCGGGCGGGGCTGCCGCGGGCGGAGCTGTGGCTGTGCGCGGCGTGCACACGGGCGCTGCCTTGGCTGCCGCGCGCGTGCCCGCGTTGCGGTTTGCCGTCGCACCGCCGCGGCTGCCCCGCCGCGGGCGCGGCGTTCGCGCGGGCGTGGGCGCCGCTCGCCCATGACGGCGTGGCACGCGAGCTCGTCGCCGCGCTGAAGTTCCGCGCCTCGCTCCCGGTCGCCGCCGTGATGGCCGCGCACGTGGCGGCCAACCTGCCGCGCGATCTGCGCGAGCGGGTCGCCGCCGCGGTCGTGCCGGTCCCGCCCCAGGGCGTCCGAGCGCGCCGCCGCGGGTTCGACCCGGCGGGCGCGCTCGCGGCCGCCCTGGCGCCCCGGCTCGGGGTGCCCGAGCATCCGTGCCTCCGGCGAAGCGACCACGCCGGCCGCCAGGTCGGCTCCACGCGCGCCCAGCGCCGCCGAAGCGGCCGGCTCGCGATCGACCTCCGAGCGCCACCGCCGCCCGTCGCCCTCCTCGTCGACGACGTCCACACCACGGGCGCCACGCTCGACGCCTGCGCCCGCGCCCTCCTCGCCGGCGGGTGCCGCGAGGTGGTCGCGCTCACGTACACGCGGACGCTGTGACGCCGCCGGCGGACGTCAACGGCGGCTGGGTAGGGAGGCTGAGGAGCCGGCCGCGCAGCAGATTTCGTGGAAGCGTCCTGCCTAGGTGGGGCTATAGGCCACCAGGGCAGGACGCTTCGAGCAAATCGCCCGCGCCGGGCTCACCAGCTGCCCTACCCAGCCGAAGTTCGCGCCACCGCCACCCGGCGCGAGGCCGCGGGGGTCGCCGGGCGGTCACAATCGTGGGCGTGCCCGTCGACACCTCGTGGTCGCTGTCGCCCGTCATCGTGCTCTCGCTGGCGGCGTACGGGCTCGTGTATGGCCTGCGGTGGCGGCGGGCTCGGCGGGAGGGCGGGGCTCGGGCGGCCGGGTGGGGCCGGGCGGCGCTGTGGGCGACCGGCCTGGTGACGCTGTTCGCCGCGCTGGTCTCGCCGCTGGACACGCTGGGCGAGCAGTTCGCGACGTTCCACATGGTCCAGCACCTGCTGATCGCGGACCTCGCCCCGATCGCGCTCACGCTGGCGCTGACCAAATGGATCCTCCGGCCGGCCACGAAGCGGATCCACCGGATCGAGCGGGCGGCGGGGCCGTTCGGGCATCCGGTCTTCGGCGTCGTCGCCTACGTCGGCGTGATGTGGCTCTGGCACGTCCCCGCGCTCTACGACGCCGCGCTCCAGCACGCCGCCGTCCACACGCTCGAGCACCTCAGCTTCGCCGCCGCCGGCCTCCTCTACTGGTGGCACCTGCTCTCCCCGATCCGCTCCCGGATGCGGCTCGCGGGCATGGGCCCGATCCTCTACATGGCCTCGACCAAGATCCTGGTCGGCTTCCTCGGCGTCCTCCTCGCCTTCAGTCCCGACCTGCTGTACGCCTACGACTGGCCGGGCACGAAGTGGGGGCTGAGCCCGCTCGACGACCAGCAGGTCGCCGGCCTCGTCATGGCGCTCGAGCAGTCGATCGTCATGGGCATCGCGCTCGCCTACCTGTTCTTCCGCATGCTCGCCGAGTCCGAGGCCGAGGACCAGCGGGCGGAGCGCTACGGCGCCGCCTGAGCCGAGGGCGGCTCGAGCCGCGCCAGCTCGCGCAGGTTGCGCGCCGCACGCACCGCCAGTCCGCCGAGCATGAGCGCGGCCAGGGCGAGGGCGAAGAGGTCCAGGACGCCGAGCCCGACGCCGGCGACGACGAACGACGGCACCAGCCCGAGCGCCAGCGCCAGGTTGACCGCGATGAGGCCGAGCCGCGCCTCGGTCGGCCCGAGCCGCCCGTAGCCGAGCGAGAACACGCCCAGCGTGCTCGTCTCGAGGTACGTGTTGATGGAGAGGACCAGATAGGCGACGACGATGACCAGCCCGCAGGCCAGCAGCATGTGCGGCGACAGCCCCAGCCCGATGCCGATGAACGCGGTGGCGACGGCGTCGACCAGGTGGTCCAGGTAGTAGCCGTAGCGCGGCCGCTCCGTGCGCCGCACGCGGGCCAGCGTCCCGTCCAGCGAGTCGCCCAGCCAGTGCACGCCGAGCAGGCCGCTGGCCGCCCACAGCCACACCGGGTCGCGGTTCGACAGCGCGTACGCGGCGGCGATCCCGATCGCCGCCAGCACCCCGAGCGCCGTCAGGTGGTCGGGCATGACCCAGCGCGGGAGGCGGCGGGCGATCCACTCGAACACCCGCCCCTCGGGCTTGGCGAGCAGGAACGTCTTGGTACGGGTGGCGGTCATGTGAACGGCTCCTTGTTGACCGATGGTCGATAACAGGTACACCGCCGCCCACGACGGGGTTACGTCGGCCCGGGGACGACCCGTAGCCGCGGGGTTACGCCCGCCCGTAGACGACCCGTAGGCGCCTCGTAGGCCCGCGGTCGCAAGCTGGCGCCGTCACATCCCCTCCCCAAGGAGCACTTCCCAGATGTCCCTCGCCATCCCCCGCAGGGCACGGCGCGCCCTGCTGGTCGCCGCGGTACCCGCCGCACTCGCGGCCACGGCCCTCCCGGCCACCGCCGACGCGTCGGCCGTCGCCGTCACCGGCGGCCAGCTGCAGTACACCGGCGGCCTGCTCGAGAACAACACGGTCCGCGTGGCGTTCACCGGCACGCACATCCACATCCGCGACAGCCACCCGATCACCGTCGGCGACGGCTGCGTGCTCGACGACTCCGACGCCGCGCTCTGCGTGCCGGGCAGCGCTCAGGCCCGCTACTCGCTGGGCAACGGGTTCGACGTCATGACCTACACGGCGCCGCACGCCGCGCGCGTCGACATGGGCGCCGACAACGACACGTTCTTCGGCGTCGTCCGCAAGGACTCGATCGGCACGAACGGGCTCGTCGTCCAGGACGTCGACGTGCTCGGCGGCTCGGGCAACGACCTCATCTCGTACCGCAACTCCTCGAGCGGCGTCCCCGTCTCGCTCGACGGCCAGTTCAACGACGGCAGCCGCCGGAAGGAGAACATCCGGCCCGACTTCGAGCACATCGAGGGCTCGGACGGCGACGACACGCTGGTCGGCAGCGACGACCCGAGCAAGACCGAGCAGTACACCGGCCGTGCCGGCAACGACACGATGGAGGGCCTCCACGGGACCGACATCTTCCTCGAGGGCGCTGCCCCCAGCGGCGCCGACACCATCCGCGGCCAGGCCGGCACCGACCGCGTCGACTACTCCCAGCGCACGACCCCGGTGAAGGTCGACATGGCGAGCCTCCTGCGCACCAGCGGCGCTGCGGGTGAGGCCGACTTCATCGACCCGAACACCAACGACGCGTTCGGCGGCTCCGCGGCCGACGAGCTGATCGGCGGCTCCGGCGCGAACCTGTTCATCGGTTTCGACGGCAACGACACGCTGCGCGGCAACGCCGGCCCCGACCACCTGATCGGCGCCAACGGCGTCGACAAGCTGTTCGGCGGCACCGACAACGACGTGATCAACTCGACCGACACCGTCGCCGACGAGATCATGGACTGCGGGATCGGCGTCTCCGACACGCTCAACCGCGACCTGCGCGACGTCGAGGCGTTCAGCTGCGAGACCGTCAACGACGTCGGCATCCTCAAGCTCGCGCCGACGGCGATCGCGGCCGAGCCCGGCGAGGTCGCCAAGGTCAAGCTGGCCTGGACGCACCCGAAGAGCTGGAAGCAGCTCCGCGAGGTCAAGCTCCGCCTGCGTGCCGGCAACGAGGTCGTCGGACAGGTCTCGATCCGCCCGCAGGCCGGGAAGCTGCAGGCCACGGGCGGCGTGAAGCTCGTCCGCAAGCAGACGACGCTGACCCGCAAGGGCGGCAAGGTGAGCGCCGAGCTCGCCCTGCGTATCTCCCACCGCCTGGCCGACTCGACGCTGGACGCCGAGGTCGTGGCGACCGACGTCAAGGGCGCGAAGCAGGTCTCGCGCGCGGCCGGCTCGATCCAGGTCTCGGACTGATGCTCGAGGCCACCCTCTCCACGGGGGTCACCCTGCGCTACGCGGCGCAGGGTGACCCCGCAGGGGTCCCGGTCGTGCTGCTCCACGGCATGACCGACTCGCACCCCTCGTACGCGCCGATGGCGGCCCACCTCCCGGACCACCTACGCGTGTACGCGCTCACCACCCGCGGCCACGGCGACTCGGACAAGCCCGAGCACGGCTACGGGCTCGACGAGCAGGCGGCGGACGTCGCCGCGTTCCTGGACGCCGTCGGCCACGAGGCGGCGGTCATCGTCGGCCACTCGATGGGCAGCTACGTCGCCCAGCAGTTCGCGGTCGACCACCCGGAGCGCACGATCGCGCTCGTCCTCATGGGCACGTTCCGGGCCATCGCCGGCGACCCGGGGCTCGAGGAGTTCCGCGCGGACGTCGAGCACCTCGACGACCCCGTGCCGGAGGAGCTCGTCCGCGAGTTCCAGGAGAGCACCATCGCTCAGCCGCTCGCCCCCGGTCAGCTCGAGCAGGTGATCGCCGAGAGCCGCAAGGTCCCGGCCCACGTCTGGCGCGCGGCGCTCGACGGGCTGCTCGACGCGGACGCGCCGACGGACACGGGCCTGATCACGGCGCCCACGCGCATCCTGTGGGGCGACCGCGACGCCTACTGCCCGCGCGGCGAGCAGCTGCTGCTCGCGGCGGCGATCCCCGGCGCCGAGCTGATCGTCTACGAGGGCACCGGCCACGCGCTCCACTGGGAGCAGCCGGCGCGCGCGGCGGCCGACGTGGCCGCCCTCATCAGCCCTCGAGGACCGCGCCGTCCTCGACCGACCGCGGTCCGCTGACCGTCACCGTCCCGCGTACCACCACGTCCGCCCCGAACGTCACGTCGCCCTCGACCGACAGCCGCTCACAGGCCACCAGCGACGGCGCGCCCTTCGCGAAGCGCGCGTCGAAGTCGCGCAGGAGCTTGTAGTGGTCGTCGTCGAGGTCGACGACGGGCGGCGTCCCGTCGCGCTCGGGCGCCAGCTCCACGCGCGCGTCGTCGGCGAGCACGTAGGCGTCCGAGCGCAGGGCGAGCAGGTCCTCGGTGCTCTTGACCGGCGAGAACCTCCGCCGCGGGACGCGCACGGGCTGGGCGCCGTCGAAGACGCCGATCGCCGCCCCCATCGCGGTCTCGAGCTGGAACACCTCGGGCGTCGACTTGTCGCCGGGGTCGACGGTCTTGCGGTTGACGATCAGCGGCAGGCCGAGCACGCCCTCGCGCTCGCGCAGCACGTCGGCCAGCGCGCGCAGGTCGACCCACAGGTTGTTGGTGTTCACGTAGCGGTGGCGCGAGATGTCCTGCAGCGCCTCGAGGTCCTCCTTCGGCGTCTGCGCCGTCTCGCGCAGCACGAACCCGCCGCCGGGCCGATGTGCGATGTGCCCGCCCTTGCGGTCGGCCTCCGTGCGGTCGGTGACCTCCATCGCGAACGGGATCTCCTCGCGCGCCATCCAGGACAGGATCCGCGGCTCGAGCACCGCCCCGAGGTTGTCGGAGTTGGAGACGAAGGCGTAGTGGTAGCCGTGCTCGAGCAGCGCGTCGAGCATCCCCGAGGTCAGCAGCGCCGTGTAGAGGTCGCCGTGGCCCGGCGGGCACCACTCCTGCGACGGATCGTCGGGCCACTCCACCGGCGTCAGGTCGTCGGTGCGGATCTTCGGTTCCTTGTGCTGCAGGAAGTCGGACGGCACGTCGGACTCCAGGCCGTCCTTCGCAAGGGCCTCGAGTGACTCCTCGTGCGTGTAGAAGGAGTTCATGAGCACGAGCGGCAGCCGCGCGCCCGACCGGCGCCGCAGCTCGAGCACCTGGCGCGCGATCACGTCGAGGAACGTCATCCCGTCCTTGACCTCGATCAAGGACTTCGCGTGCGTCATGCCCATGCTCGTGCCCAGCCCGCCGTTGAGCTTGAGGATCACCGCCTCGTCGAGCGGCGCGTCCTCGCCGGGCAGCGACTCGAGGTCCTGCGGCTCCTCGACCGGCTCGATCTCGGACTCGGGCAGCATGCCCGTCTCGCCCTCGGCGAGCTGGCGGTAGTAGTGCTCGAAGGTGTGGATCGCCGCGTCGGGCAGCCCCTCGCGGCGCATCTTCTCCACGCTGGCCTCGAGCCCGTCCACCGCGGTCAATCTACCCCCCGCCATCCGCGCAGGTAACGCGCCTGCTCGGGGCTCAGCTCGTCGATCCGCACGCCGAGGGCGGCGAGCTTGAGGGCCGCCACCTCGCGGTCGATCCGCTCCGGGACCGGGTGCACGCCGGGCGCGAGCTCGGTCCGCGCGAGCTCCTCGGCGGCGAGCGCCTGGAGCGCGAAGCTGATGTCCATCACCGCCGCCGGATGGCCCTCGGCGGCCGCCAGGTTGACGACACGGCCGGCGGCCAGCAGGTTGAGCCGCCGGCCGCCGAGCAGGAACTGCTCCACGCGCGGGCGCATCTCGCGCACCTCGTCGGCCTCCTCGCGGAGCCCCGCGACGTCGATCTCGACGTCGAAGTGGCCGGCGTTCGCGAGCACAGCGCCGTCCTTCATGCGCGCGAAGTGCTCGCGGCGGAGCACGTCGCGACCGCCGGTGACGGTGACGAAGACGTCGCCGCGCTCGGCCGCCTCGAGCGCGGGCATCACCTCGAAGCCGTCCATCCGCGCCTCCAGCGCGCGCAGCGGGTCGACCTCGCAGACGATCACCAAGGCACCGAGCCCGTCGGCCCGCAGCGCGATCCCCTTGCCGGCCCAGCCGTAGCCGAGCACCACGAGCGTGTGCCCGGCGAGCAGCAGGTTGGTGGTGCGCAGGATGCCGTCGAGCGCCGACTGGCCGGTGCCGAAGCGGTCGTTGAAGACGCGCTCGGTGACCGCCTCGTTGACGGCGATCACCGGGCAGGCGAGCTTGCCCTCGGCGTGCAGCGAGCGCAGGCGCACGAGACCGGTCGTCGTCTCCTCGATGCCGCCGAGCAGGCCTTCCAGCAGGTCGGGGCGGGCGAGGTGGATGGCGGTCAGCAGGTCGGCGCCGTCGTCGAGCGTGATGCGCGGCGCACGCGCGACCACGGCGGCCACGCGCGCCGCCCACGCCTCGGCGTCGTCGCCGCGGACGGCGTGGACCTCGCTGCCGGAGGCGGCCATCGCGGCGGCGACGTCGTCCTGCGTGGCGAAGGGGTTGGAGGCGCAGAGGGCGACGTCGGCGCCGCCGGCGGTCAGCGTGCGCACGAGGTTCGCGGTCTCGGACGTCACGTGCAGGCAGGCGCCGACCACCAGGCCGTCGAGCGGGCGCTCGGCGGCGAACCGCTCG
Source organism: uncultured Solirubrobacteraceae bacterium (assembly GCA_963844405.1). Classification (GTDB taxonomy): domain Bacteria; phylum Actinomycetota; class Thermoleophilia; order Solirubrobacterales; family Solirubrobacteraceae; genus DASSUW01. Next base: position 351,659 of record CAWJNZ010000007.1, read on the forward strand.
CGGATCGAGCGCAGCACGGGCATCTGCCCGTCGGCCCACTCGATGCGAGCCTCGCCGGCGTCGGCGAGCCTGGCGTCTGCGACGTCGGAGGCGGCCATCGCCGCCTCAGACTACGACGCGTGCGGTCTCCAGCGCGCTCGTGAGCGCCGCGGCGAGGCGGTCGACGTCCTCCTCGGTGGTCGACCAGTTGGACACCGAGACGCGCACCGCGGCGCGACCGTGCCACACCGTCCCGCCCAGCCACGCCTCGCCGCCGCGCTGGACGTCGTCAACGACCGCGCGCGTGATCGCGTCGTCGTCGTCGAAGCGCAGCAGCACCTGGTTGAGCACGACGTCGTTGAGCACCTCGACGCCGTCCACGTCGCTCATCGCGTCGGCCACCCGGCGCGCCAGCGCGCAGCAGCGCTCGACGAGCTCGGCGACGCCGGCGCGGCCGAGCGAGCGCAGCGCGGCGTAGACCGGGATCGCGCGGGCGCGGCGCGACATCTCCGGCACGTGGTCGAGCGGCTCGCGCCCGCCGCTGTCGGGCAGGTAGCTGGCGCGGACGCCCATGGCGCCCTTGAGGGCGGCGGCGTCGGCGACGATCGCCAGCCCGCTGTCGTACGGCACGTTGAGCCACTTGTGGGCGTCGACCGCCCACGAGTCGGCGCGCTCGGCGCCGGCCACGAGGGGCCGAAGGCTCGGGCTGGCGGCCGCCCACAGGCCGAACGCGCCGTCGACGTGCAGCCAGGCACCGCCCTTGGTGTCGGCGATCGCCTCGAGCGGATCGGAGGCGCCGGAGCCGACGTCGCCGGCCTGCGCGCAGACCAGCGTCGGGCGGTCATCCAGGTCGAGCTCCTCGGCGCGCATGGCGCCCTGGTCGTCGGCGGGCACGATCGTCGCCGGGGCGCCGAGGCCGGCGTAGCGCAGCGCCAGCAGCAGCGAGGCATGGACATGCTCGCCGACGACTACGCGGATCGGCGGCGCGCCGGCCAGCCCGCGCTCCTCCACGTCCCAGCCCACGCCGGCGAGCAGCGCGTGGCGGGCCGCGGCGATGCAGGTGAAGTTGGAGGTCGTCGCGCCGGTGGCGAAGCCGACGGCGGCGGTGCTCGGCAGGCCGAGCGCCTCCAGCACCCAGCGCTCGGCCACGGCCTCGATCGCGGCGGCGGCGGGCGAGCCGACGCGGCTGAAGGCGTTCTGGTCCCAGGCCGTGGCCAGCCAGTCGGCGCCGAGCGCGGCGGGCAGCGCGCCGCCGGTCACGAAGCCGAAGTAGCGCGGGCCGGGGTTGGCGACCGTGGCCGGGCCGGCGACCGTGGCGAGGTGCTCGAGCACCGCGACGGCGTCCTCGCCCTGCTCGGGCAGCGGCTCGTCGAGCGCGGCGACCGCGTCCTCGTAGGAGATGTGGGCGCGCACGGGGCGCTCGCCCAGCGTGGCCAGGTGCTCCTCCGCGAGCTCGGCGGCGCGGCGCGTGACGCTCACGCGCCGAGCCTATCTGGCCTGGAGCGCGTCCATCACGACCGCGGCGGCGAGAATCAGGCGGCGGTCGGCCGTGCGCTCGGGATCACCCTCCGCCAGCGAGAGCTCGTGACGCGCTGGCGGAGGACGAAACGATCGTGCTGGTTCGGATCAGTAGCGATAGTGATCGGGCTTGTAGGGGCCCTCGACCGGCACGTCGATGTAGGAGGCCTGGTCGGGCGTCAGCTTCGTGAGCTTGGCACCGACCGCGTCGAGGTGCAGCCGCGCGACCTTCTCGTCGAGGTGCTTGGGCAGCACGTAGACGCGCTTCTCGTACTCGTCGTTCTTCGTGAACAGCTCGATCTGGGCGATCGTCTGGTTCGTGAACGAGTTCGACATCACGAAGCTCGGGTGGCCGGTGGCGTTGCCGAGGTTCAGCAGCCGGCCCTCCGAGAGGACGATGATCGAGTGGCCGTCGGGGAAGACCCACTCGTCGACCTGCGGCTTGATGTTGATCTTCTCGACGCCGTCGAGGTGGGCCAGGCCGGCCATGTCGATCTCGTTGTCGAAGTGGCCGATGTTGCCGACGATCGCCTGGTGCTTCATCTTCGCCATGTGCTGGGCGGTGATGATGTCCTTGTTGCCGGTGGCGGTGATGAAGATGTCGGCGATCTCCACGACGTCGTCGAGCGGCAGGACCTGGTAGCCCTCCATCGCCGCCTGCAGCGCGCAGATCGGGTCGATCTCGGTGACGATGACGCGGGCGCCCTGGCCGCGCAGCGACTCCGCGCACCCCTTGCCGACGTCGCCGTAGCCGCAGACGACCGCGGTCTTGCCGGCGATCATCACGTCGGTGCCGCGGTTGATGCCGTCGATCAGGCTGTGGCGGCAGCCGTAGAGGTTGTCGAACTTCGACTTGGTGACCGAGTCGTTCACGTTGATGGCCGGGAACAGCAGCGTCCCCTGCTCGGCGAACTGGTAGAGCCGGTGGACGCCGGTCGTCGTCTCCTCGGTGACGCCCTGGATGCTCGCCGCCGCGCGGGTCCAGCGCTGCGGGTCCTCGCCGAAGACGCGCTGCAGCGTCTCGAGGATGATCCGGAACTCGTCGTTGTCGGCCGTGCTCGGGTCGGGCACCTGGCCGGCCGCCTCGTACTCGACGCCCTTGTGGACGAGCAGCGTGGCGTCGCCGCCGTCGTCGAGGATCATGTTCGGGCCCTCGCCGTCCGGCCACGTGAGCGCCTGCTCGGTGCACCACCAGTACTCCTCGAGCGTCTCGCCCTTCCAGGCGAAGACCGGGATGCCGGCCTCGGCGATGGCCGCCGCCGCATGATCCTGGGTGCTGAAGATGTTGCAGGACGCCCAGCGCACCTCGGCGCCGAGGGAGACGAGCGTCTCGATCAGGACGGCGGTCTGGATCGTCATGTGGAGCGAGCCGGTGATGCGCGCGCCCTTCAGCGGCTGCGCCTCGGCGTACTCGCGGCGCGTCGCCATCAGGCCCGGCATCTCGTGCTCGGCCAGCTGGATCTCCTTGCGGCCATAAGCGGCGAGCGAGATGTCCGCGACCTTGTAGTCCGTCGTCAGGTTCGTAGAAGCCATGTGTCTCCTCAGGGGGTTGCGGTCAGGGCGGCGGCCTCGAGCAGGCGCTCGTGCTTCTCCTGCTCCCAGCGCATCCAGTCGGCGGCGGGGACGTCGTCGGGACGCTCGGCCCTGGCCTCGAGCCAGGTCTCGGTCGCCTCGCGCAGGAACGGCTCGCTGCGGAGCCGCTGGGCGAAGGCGATGTCGGACAGGCCGATCTCGTGCTCCGAGAGCAGCTCGCGCAGGGTGCGCAGGCGCTGGAGCTCGGCCGGTCCGTAGAGGCGGTAGCCCGACGGCGACCGCGCGGGCTCGACGAGCCCGACGCGCTCGACGTACCGGAGCATGCGCGGCGACCAGCCGGTGGTCTCAGCCGCCTCATGGATCGTGAGTGCGTCCATCTGACGGGGCAGTGTAGCGCAACCTTGACACAACTGTGTCAGGGTTTGACGAATGGGTAGGTTGACCGCATGAATCTGATCAGCCGCATCATGCGATTCGCCCGTTCCCCCCAGGGCCGCCAGATGATCTCCCACGCCGGCCGCTACGCCCGCAGCCCCGAGGGCCGCAAGCAGATCGACAGCGTGCGCCGCCAGCTGGCGAGCCGGGGCCGCAGGCCCCCGCGCTGACGCAACGAGCCTCGGCGCGCGCTGACGCAACGAGCCTCGGCGCGCGCTCACGCAACGAGCATCGTCGCGCGCTCACGCAACGAGCATCGTCGCGCGCTGAAAGGATGGCGGCCATGGCGAGTGGCGCGCAGCGGATCGTCGGCCTCCTCGAGGACGCGGGCGTCGAGGTCTGCTTCGGGCTGCCCGGGGTCCACAACCTCGCGCTCTGGGGGGCGCTGCGCGACTCCTCGATCCGCCTGATCGGCGTCCGCCACGAGCAGGCGGCCGCCTATGCGGCGGACGGGTACGCGCGGGCGACGGGCCGGGTCGGGGTCGCTTTGACCACGACGGGGCCGGGAGCGGCGAACACGCTCGGCGCGGTCGGCGAGGCCTGGGCCTCGCGCTCGCCGGTGCTGGTCGTCGCCACCGACATCCCGTCGACGCTTCGCCGCCCGGGGACCTACCGCGGCGTGCTGCACGAGACGACCGACCAGGCGGCGATGTTCGCGCCGGTGGTCAAGGGCGTGCACCGGGCGCTGGCCGTCGGCGAGGTCGCCTCCAGGGCCGCGGCGGCGATACGCGACGTGCGGGGCGCCCCCACCAGGCCCGTCTACCTCGAGGTCGCGACCGACCTCCTCGGGGCCGACGAGCCTGCCGCCGACGACTCCCACGACTCGTCCGCTGCTCGCGAGTCGTGGCGCGCGGGGCTGGACGCGGCGGCCGAGCGGCTCGCCGGCGCGGAGCGGCCGCTCATCTGGGCCGGCACTGGCGCGCGCGACGCGGGCGAGGCGGTCGGCCGGCTGGCCGCGCGGCTGGGTGCGCCCGTCATGACCACCTACGGGGCGGCCGGCCTGCTGCCGCCGTCGCACCCGTGCCTGGTCGGCATGCCCGCCCACGTCGAGCCGGCCGGGGCGCTGTGGGACGAGGCCGACGTGGTCGTCGCCATCGGGTCCGACCTCGACGGCGTGCAGACGCAGAACTTCGCCATGCCCCAGCCGCCGGCCCTCGTCGCCGTCAACCTCGACCCGGTGGACGCGGCGAAGAACTACCGCGTCGACGTCCTGCTCGAGGGCGACGCCGCCGAGGTCACCGCCGCGTTGGCCGACGGCGTGCCGGACCGCGAGACCTCCCTCGCCGAGCGGCTGCACGGCGTGCGCGCGCGGGCGTGCTCCCAGCTCGACGGCCGTGCGCTGCGGTTCCTCGACGCCGTCCACTTCGCGGTCCCCGACGAGTCGGTGCTCGTGGCCGACATGTGCATCCCCGGCTACTGGCTGGCCGGCTTCCACACGCCGGCCGCCCCGCGCCGGATCCAGATCCCGCTCGGCTGGGGGACGCTCGGCTACGCGTTCCCGGCCGGGCTCGGCGCCGCGCTGGCGGATCGCGGCCCGGCGGTGGCCGTGGTCGGCGACGGCGGCTTCCTCTTCGCGTGCGGCGAGCTCGCCACCATCGCCCAGGAGCAGATCCCGCTCACGACCGTGATCGTCGACGACGGCGGCTACGGGATGCTGCGCTACGACCAGGACGTCCACGGCGACGAGCGCTACGGCGTCGACCTCCACACGCCCGACTTCGCCGTCCTTGCCGGCTCGTTCGGCATCCGCGCCGAGACCGTCGACGGCCTGGAGGACGACTTCGGGGAGGCGCTGGCGCGGCACGTCCTCGAGCCAGAGCCGAGCGTGCTGGTGGCCCGCACGCCGGACCCGCTCGTGCCGCCGCCCAACACGTCGCCGAACTGGTACCGCCGGCAGGGCTAATCGTCGGGCTCGCGGTGGACGGCGACCCCGGCCACCACCAGCGCGACGCCGGCGACCTCCACCGTCGACGGGAGCTGCGCCAGCACGACGATCCCGATCACCGTCGCCGTCGCGGGCAGCAGCGACACCATCAGCGCGTAGGTGGCGCGGCTGATCCGGGCCAGCGCGAGCTGGTCGGCGACGTACGGGATCACCGACGAGGAGACGCCCACGCCGACGCCGGCCGCCAGCGCGACGGGGTCGTCGAGCACCGGCAGCACCGCCCAGCCGCCGATCGGGGTCACGACGACGGCCGCGATCAGCATGGCGGCCGCCAGGCCGTCGATCCCCGCTCCGGCACCGCGCTCGGCCACCTTCGCCCCGAGCACGATGTAGAGCGCGAACAGCACGGCGTTCGCGGCCGCCAGCGCGACGCCGAGCGGCTCGCCCTGGAGCACGACGTCGGTCAGCAGGTACACGCCGGCGACCGCCATCGCCAGCGCAAGCAGGTTGCGCCCGGTGCGCATGCCGACCGCCGCGAGCACGATGACCGGCAGGAACTCGATCGCGGCGACGGTGCCGAGCGGGAGGCGGTCGATCGCGCTGTAGAAGACGCAGTTCATCACCGCCAACACCGCGCCCCAGGCGAGCAGCAGGCGCCGGCCGTCGCGATCGAGCGCGCCGAACGCGCGCCACGGCCGCCGCCAGGCGGCGAAGATCAGCGCCGCCGACGCGATCCGCAGCCACGCCACGCCCAGCACCTCGACGCGCGCGAACAGCAGCACGGCGAACGCCGGCCCGAGGTAGTGGAAGACCGCGCTGACCGCGAAGAAGCTCTCCGGCGGCGCCTTGGTGGCGAAGCGATTCAGCGCCACGGTCGTCACGCCGCCCGACGCTAGGGCCGCCCCCGCCCGCACGCAATATCGATCCGCGATACCCCCCATCACACCCACGGGAGGCCAGACCCCGACCAACTAAGGGGGCCTGGCCCCCTTACCCGCTTACCACGCGTGAGCACAACTAAGGGGGCCTGGCCCCCTTACCCGCTTACCACGCGTGAGCACGTAAGGGGGGCCTGGCCCCCTTAGGCACTTACCACTCGTGAGCGCGTAAGGGGGCCTGGCCCCCTTACGATGGCGGCGATGGAGCTCCGTCAGCTGCGCGCCTTCGTGCACGTGACGCACGCCGGGACGTTCACGCGGGCGGCGGAGGAGCTGCACGTCGCGCAGTCGGCGGTCTCGCAGGCGGTCGGGCGGCTCGAGGCCGAGCTGGGGTTCGAGCTGCTGCGCCGCACGAGCCGGGGCGTGGAGCTGACCGAGGCGGGAGCGGTGGTGTTCGAGCGTGCCCGCGAGATCGTCGCCGGCGCCGACGCCATCCGCTCCGACCTCGCCAGGCTGCGCGGCCTGCTCGAGGGCACGGTCGCGCTCGGGACCATGCTGCCGCCCGGCCCGATCGACCTCCCCGGCCTGCTCGCGAGCTTCCACGCCGCCCATCCCGGGATCGGCGTCCACGTCCGCGAGGGCAGCGCGCCGGAGATCCTCGCCGCCGTCCGGCGCGGCGAGCTCGACGTCGCGTTCACCGGCGTCGAGCCCGAGGCGCTCGAGGACGGCCTCGCAGGCGAGCGGATGCTGGGCGAGGAGCTGCTCCTGATCACCCCGCCGGGCCACCGGCCGCTCCAGCTCGAGGACCTCGGCGGCGTCCCGTTCATCGGGTACCGGCGCGGCTCGGCGCTGCGTGACACCGTCGACCGCGCGGTCGGTGCCGGCCCCCAGATCGTGTTCGAGAGCGACGAGCTGGTCAGCGTGCGCGAGCTGGTGGCGCAGGGGCTCGGCGTCTCGATCGTCCCGCGCTCGACCGTCGACGGCGACGGCCCGCCCGTCCAGGCGATCTCCGTCGGGCTCGAGCGCCCGCTCACGCTGGTGTGGCGCGACCGCCGCCAGCCGCCAGCCGCCGCCGCGTTCCTGAGCTTCGTCCGCACCGCCCTTGTCGCATGAGGAGGGGGTGCGCGCTCCTCGCATGATGAGGGGGTGCGCGCTCCTCGCATGATGAGGGGGGGTGCGCGCTCCTCGCATGATGAGGGGGTGCGCGCTCGTCGCATGACGATCGAGGTGCGGCGCCTCGCCGACGACGAGACCGAGCTCCTGCGGGACGTCCGGCTGCGGGCGCTCGGCGACGCGCCGGAGGCCTTCGCAACGACGCTCGCGGAGGCGCGGGCGTGGCCGCCCGAGCGCTGGGCCGAGATCGCGCGCGGCTTCAACGTGGTCGCGCTGGACGGCGAGCGCGGCGCCGGCCTCGTCTCGGGCTGGCTGCTCGAGAGCGGCAGCGCCTGGCTGGCCCGCCTGTGGGTCGCCCCCGAGGCGCGCGGCGCCGGCGTCGGGCTGCGGCTCGTCGAGGCGGTGGCCGACTGGGCGCGCGAGCGCGGGGCACCGGCGCTCGAGCTGTCGGTCACCGCCAACAACCCGGGCGCCGCCGCGTTCTACGCCCGCGTGGGCTTCGCCGAGACGGGCCGGCGGCGGCCGCTGCCCGCCGACCCGTCGCGGACCGAGATCTTCCTCCGCCGGCCGCTCTAGAACGCGCGCTCTTCGAGCTTGAAGTCGAGCACCGCGTCGAGCTCCACGACGTCCATCTGCGCCTTCTGGAGCTTGCCCGCGTAGTCCCAGTTCATCGACTGCCAGCGGGTGAACTGGTCGAGCACCCAGATGCCGGACTGGCGCGAGCCGTTGCCCGACTTGCCGTTGCCGCCGAACGGCAGGTGCGCCTCGGCGCCGGAGGTCGAGTTGTTGACCGACACCATGCCGGCGGTGATGCGCTCCCGGAAGCGGAAGGCGTTCTCGCCCGACCGCGTGTAGATCGACGAGCTGAGCCCGTAGCCGTGGCCGTTGGCGAGCTCCATCGCCTCGTCGAAGTCACCGAACGTCGCCACACCCGTGATCGGGCCGAACGTCTCCGTGCGGTAGAGGTCGTCCTCGATCGTCACGCCGTCGACCAGCACCGGGTGGTAATAGATCCCGGCGTCCGGGTCGCCGACGAAGCCGTCGCGCGGGTTGGACGAGGAGATGCGCCCCTGCGCGCTGGAGCCGTACACCGTGTGGTGGTCGCGGATCAGGCCGAGCCAGTCCTCGAACCGCTCGGCGAAGCGCTCGTGCAGCATCGGGCCGTAGAGGACGTCCTGCGTCGGGTCGCCGATCGGCGCGCCGCGCAGGCGCTCGTCGAGCTTGCGGACGTACTCGTCGTGCAGCGACTCGTGGACGATCGCCGTGCCGAGCGACGTGCAGCGCTGGCCGGCGGTCCCGTACCCGCCGAACAGCGCGCCCTCGACCGCCAGGTCCACGTCGGCGTCGTCCATGACGACCATCGGGTTCTTGCCGCCGAGCTCGAGGCACGGCGACTGCAGGTGGCGGCCGCACAGCTCGCCGATCTTCGAGCCGACGGCGCTCGAGCCGGTGAAGCCGACCTTGTCGACCAGGCGCTCCTCCAGAGCACGCTCCAGCCCCTCGAACGTCGCGGCGCCCTCGGCCTGGACGAGGTTGAGCACGCCGCCGGGAACGCCGCCGGCGTGGAAGAGCCTGGCCAGCGCGTCGCCCAGCGCGGGCGAGTACTCGGCCGGCTTCCAGACGACCGCGTTGCCGCACAGGATGGCCGGCACGAGGTACCAGGACGGGACGGCGACGGGGAAGTTGCCGGCGGTGATGATCGCGGCGACGCCGACCGGCATCCGGAAGGTGAAGAGCTGCTTGTTGGGCATCTCCGACGGCACGGTCTGGCCGTACAGGCGGCGGCCCTCGCCGACGAAGAAGTCGCAGGTGTCGATGATCTCCTGCACCTCGCCGAGCGCCTCGGCGTAGGGCTTGCCGACCTCGCGCGTGACGAGCCGCGACAGCGCCTCCTTGTTCGCCTCGACGATGCGGCCGACGTTGGCGATCACGCGGCCGCGGGCGGGCGCGGGGACGGCGGCCCAGTCGCGCTGCGCGGCGCGGGCGGCGCGGCAGGCGTCGACGAAGGTGGAGGCGTCGCCAAGGAGGACCTCGGCGACGGTCTCCGACGTGTTGGCCGGGTTGGTGGAGGTCAGCCGGCCTCCCGGGGCGTCGGCGAGCGGCTTCCCGTCGACGATGGAGGCGATCTCGGTCGCCGCAAGGGTTGTCATGCGTCCACCGTACTGCGCCCGGCGAGCCAGGTGTCGGCGACGCACGCGCCCGCGAGGTCGTCGAACGGGTCGCGGTCGAGGACCACCAGGTCGGCGAGAAGTCCCGGCCGCAACCGCCCACGCTCCGCGCTCCCCTCCAGCCACGCCGGCGTGACCGTCAGGGCCTCCAGCGCCGCCTGCACATCGAGCGCCTCGTGCGGCCGCCACTCGCGCAGGACGGCGTCGCGGAGCCCCTGCAGCGGGTCCATCTCCTCGACCGGCGCGTCGGAGCCGAGCGCCAGCCGCGCGCCCGACGCGTGCAGCGACCGGTAGGCGTACGCGCCGTCGAGCCGGTCCGCCCACAAGCGCTCGGCCAGCGCCTCGTCGCTCACCGCCATCGAAGGCTGGATCGAGGCGGTCACGCCCAGCCGGGCGAAGCGCGGGATGTCGTCGGGATGGAGGCACTGGGCGTGCTCGATCCGCGGCCGGATCGCCTCCGGCACCGCCTCGAAGACGTCGAGCGCCTCGCGGTTCGCCAGGTCGCCGATGGCATGCACGGCGACGGGCACGCCGTCCGCCGTGGCGGCGCGCACGATCGCCTCGAACTCGTCGCGCGACGTGATCTCGACGCCCGTCCCGTCCAGCAGCCGGGCGGTCCGCGAGCCGAGCGTCCCGTCCATGTAGGCCTTCACGTAGTCGGGCCGCTCGTCGAGCCGCGCGGCCGGGAGCGACTGCCAGACGCGGAAGGGCAGCTCGAGCTCGGCGAACACCTCGCGCGAGCCGATCAGCCCGTCCTTGTCGTGGATCGCCGTCACGCCGCGCGCCGCGGCCACCGGCAGCGCCGCGCGCGTGGCGTCGACCAGCTCGTCGTGGGTGGCGAGCGTGAAGCGGTCGCGGAACGACCACGCCGCCTCCTCGCGCAGGACGCCGGCGACCAGGTCGACCTCGCCACCCGGGCGCTCGAGGTCCCCGCGCGCGAACGCGAGGGCGGCCGAGTTGACCCACAGCGAGTGCCAGTCGTGCGCCAGCAGGGCCACCGGCACGTCGCCGCTGACGGCGTCGAGCGCCTCGAGCGACGGCTCGAAGCCCGTCCAGCCGAACCCGCGCAGCCACCGCCCGGGCGGCACGCGCGGCACCGCCTCGGCCACCTGCGCGAGCACCTCCTCGCGCGTCCCGTGCAGCTGCAGCTCGCGCCGTGTCAGCGCCCAGGTCGGGAAGTGGACGTGCGAGTCGGTGAAGCCCGGCAGCAGGCAGCCGCCGTCGAGGTCGACCCGCCGCGCGCCCGGGCGGTCCTCGTCGAGCGCCACGATGCGGTCGCCCTCGACGACGAGCGTCCTCGCGACCGGACGGGACGAGTCCATGGTGCGGACGATGCCGCCGTCGAAGACGGTGACCGGGCCGCTCACCGCTCGGCCAGCGCGGCCTTCAGCTGGTCGATCGGGGGGATCGAGGCCGGGTCCTCGCCGCGCAGGACGGCAAGGTAGAGCGAGACGAGGTCGCCCAGGAGGACGAGCGAGATCAGCCGCTCGGTCGGCGTCTCGCCACGCGCGACCACACGCTCTACGACCACACCGCCGGCCGCCACCTGCTCGGCGGTCAGCTCGCTGCGCAGCCGGTTGCGGGGATGCATGTCCGGGTCCTCGAGGAAGACGGCCGACAGCCCCCCGTCGGCCGCCGGCCAGCCGACGACCTCGTTGTGGTCGAGCTCGGGGAGGACGCTGGCGAAGGCGAGCATCCCCGCGTTCTCATTGATCTGGCACTTCCAGCGGTACGCCGCGGCGGCCGCCAGCTCGGCGCCGGCGATGACCGGCACGGTGCCGTGCAAGCGACGCGCGAGCGCCTTGGGCTTGCTGTCCTCAGGTCCGTCCGGGCCCCACTCCGGCGCGAGCGATCGCACCAAAGCGGCGGCGGCTTCGACCTCCGCGCGCAGCGACGGCGCCGCGCCCCCGAGCGCAGCCACTTCGAGCGCGGAGACGAACGAGTAGCCGACCGCGGCACGCGGCTGGAAGCCGCCGGGCATCGGGATCACCGGCACGCCGTCGCGCCGGGCCCGCGCCGCCAGCTCGCCGCCGGTGGTCGCGACCACCCGCGGAGCCCCGCGCACGGCCGCGTCGTCATAGGCCGCCAGCGTCTCCTCTGTCCCGCCCGAGTAGCTCGAGCACAGCACCAGCGTGTCGGCCCCCGCCCAGCCGGGCAGCGTGTAGCCGTCGGCGATCGCGAGCGGCCGCCGCAGCCGCGGGCCGATCGCGCCGGCCGCCAGCCGGCCGCCGACCGCGGAGCCGCCCATGCCGGCCACGATCAGGCCGGACGCCTCGGCCGGCCGGATCGCCGCCGACTCCACGCGCCACAGCGCGTCCTCGAGGTGGTCGCCGAGATCGAGCATCTCGTCGACCTGGTTCGTCGAATCCACGGCCGCGACGGCCCCGCGGTCGAGGACCCCCATCAGAAGAGCAGTGCCCCGTCGGGCAGGGTCACGCCGGGGAAGAGGCGCGCGCCGTTCGAGACCACGTTCCCGTTGCCGATCGTGACGCCCTCGCCGAGCACGCTCATGCCGTCGACGTGGCAGTCGTCGCCGATCCGGACCCCGCCCGCGACGATGCAGCCCGACAGCGTGCAGCCGGAGCCGATCTCGCTGCCCTGCATCACGACGGCGCGCTCGATCGTCGTGTTCTCGCCGACCGTGACCCCGCGCTCGAGCACGACGCGCCCGCCGATCCGCGCGCCTTCGCCGATCTGGCAGCCGCTCTCGACCAGCGCGGAGGGGATGATCCGGCCGCCGTTGTCGACGCCGTCCTCGACGCACAGGTACCCGTCCCCCATGCGCTCGCGGACCGGGCTCTCCACGGTGCCCTCGAGGATGTCGAAGCTGCCCTCGAGGTAGCGCTCCGGGGTCCCGATGTCGAGCCAGTAGCCGTCGGACACGCAGCCGTAGAGGCCGTCGCCGACGAGTCGCGGGAAGACGTCGCGCTCGATCGAGGCCGGCTCGTCGGCCTCCAGCAGGTCGAGCACCGCGCGTTCGAGGACGTAGGCGCCCGCCGAGATGTTGTGGGTGTCGATCTGGTCGGGCGACGGCTTCTCGACGAACTCGGTGACCTCGCCGTCCTCGCGCGTGCGCACGAGGCCGTAGGCCGACGGGTCCTCGACCGGCGTGAGCGCGAGCGTCGCCGTCGCGCCCGTCCGCTCGTGCTGTCCGATCTGGGCCGTGAGGTCGATGTCGGTCAGCACGTCGCCGTTGAGCATCAGGAAGCGCTCGTCGAGCAGCGACTCGGCGTACTTGAGCGCGCCGCCGGTGCCCAGCGGCCGCGGCTCCTCGACGTAGCGCAGGCGGATGCCGAACGCCGAGCCGTCGCCGAGCACGTTGCGGACCCCGCTGGCCAGGTGACCGCACGACATCACGATGTCGTCGACCCCGTGCGAGTGCAGCCAGTCGATCATGAAGCTGATGAATGGGCGGTCGACGAGCGGGACCACCGGCTTGGGCACGGTGCTCGTCAGCGGCCGCAGCCGCGTGCCCTCGCCCCCCGCCAGGATCAGCGCCTGCATCAGCGCCGTTCCGTTGCGCGAGGGCCGGCCGACGCCCTCGTAGGTCAGCCCCGCGGCGCTGACGGCCTCGGGGTCGAGGAAGTTGCGGCCGTCGACGACGAGCCTGCCGCGCATCGTCGACGCGACCTGACTGAAGTCGAGCTCGCCGAACTCGGGCCACTCGGTCACGAGCACGACGGCGTCGGCGCCGTCGACCGCCTCGGCGGCCGTCGGCTTGAACTCGACGCCGCGGATCAGCTTGCGTGCCTCCTCCTCGGCGACGGGGTCGTACGCCCGCACGCGGGCTCCGGCGGCGCTCAGCCGCGCGGAGAGCACGAGCGACGACGCCTCGCGCATGTCGTCGGTGTTCGGCTTGAAGGCGAGCCCGAGCAGGCCGATCTCCTTCCCGACCAGCGAGCCCAGGTGCTTCTGCAGCTTCGCGATCACCCGCCGTTTCTGGAGCTCGTTGACCTCGATGACGGAGTTCAGGAGCTGGAAGTGGTAGCCGGAGTTGCCGGCCAGCTGCTTGAGCGCCGTCACGTCCTTCGGGAAGCAGGAGCCGCCGAAGCCGATGCCCGCCTGCAGGAACTTCGGCCCGATGCGGTCGTCGAGGCCCATGCCGCGGGCCACCTCGACGACGTCGGCGCCCGTCTCCTCGCAGACGTTGGCGATCTCGTTGATGAAGGAGATCTTGGTGGCCAGGAACGCGTTGGAGGCGAGCTTGACCATCTCGGCGCTGCGGATGTCCGTGCGCACGAGCGGGGCGCCGAGCGGCGCGTACAGGTCGACCACCGCGTCGCCCGCCCAGTCGCGGTCGTCGCCGATGACCACCCGGTCCGGATCGAGGAAGTCCTTGACCGCCGAGCCCTCCTTGAGGAACTCCGGGCAGGAGACGTAGCGGAAGCCCTTGTCCTGCTCGGCGAAGGCGCGCTTGATGTTGTCGCCGGTGCCGACGGGGACCGTGGACTTCATCACCAGGGCGTGGCGGTCGGACGGCGGCATGGCGTCGACCACCGCGCGCACGGCCGAGAGGTCGGCGTCGCCCGAGTAGGTCGGCGGCGTGCCGACGGCCACGAACAGCAGGCGGGCGTGATCGAGGGCGTCGGCCAGGTCGGTCGAGAAGTGCAGGCGGCCGTCGTGGCGGCGCACGAGCTCCTCGAGGCCCGGCTCCCAGATCGGGATGCGGCCCTCCTGTAGGCCCTCGATCTTGGCCTCGTCGATGTCGATGCACCAGACGTCGTTGCCGAGCTCGGCGAACCCTGCGGCGGTGACCAGCCCGACGTAGCCGGTGCCGATGACGCCGATCGGCTCTCTGTCAGAACTGCTCATCGGGGCAGCTCAGGCTACTGCTTGAGTCGCTTCAGAGAGGCGGCAATGGCGATCATCTGGTCCTCGTCGACCGTCTGCGTGAGCGTGTTCGAGACCCAGTAGACGCCGCGCTTGGTCTTCCAGGCGACCATGCGGAGCCGCCTGCCGTCGTAGTACAGCTGGAGCTTGCGGTTGCCGCGGCGGATCGTGCGATCGGGGTCGTCGAGGATCGGCGGCGCCTTCCAGGCCAGCCCCTGGACGCCGTAGTACTCGCCGACGCGCTGGCGGCTCAGGACGAGCCGGTAGGCCTCGCGCTTCTTCCCGCGCTCGTCGCGCAGCTTGTAGACCCGCGGCTCGGTGCCGGAGTAGACGGAGCCGGCCACGCGCTTCGTCGGGTAGTAGAACGGGATCTTGAGCTTGGGGTCGGCGATCACGGCCTGGTCCTCGCCCTCGCGCCGCGCGTCCTCGAGCCCGGGCACTTCGGTCGTGCGGCTCCGGCGCTTCCGGTCCCGCTCACGGGTGGGCGCCCGGCGCCGCGGCTGGGTCGTCTCCGCGGCGCTCTCGCGCGGCGCGGACGACTCGTCGACCTGCATGAACTGGCGGTACGTCTTCCGCAGGTCGGCCTTGCGGTAGTAGAGGTTCGAGTCGAGCTGCGGGTTCGCCGACTCGCGCACCTTGAAGGCCACCTCGTGCACCTTCGGGTTCTCGCTCGCCAGGTACAGCACGAGCTTGAGCATCGAGACGATCTGCTTGTTCGAGCGCAGCGACTTGTCGACGCGGAAGTAGCGGCTGAAGACGCGGATCAGATAGCGGGTCCTGCTCAGGCCGCTGGACAGCAGCTTCCGCACGCCGGCGGCGTTCTTGGCCTGGCGCAGGAAGTCCTGCTGGCGCGCCGCCCGCACGAGGTCGTTGTCCGTGTGCCGGTAGCGCACGTAGTCGAGCGCGTCGCGGCCCTTGAGCAGCTGGTAGCCCGGGTTGATGTCGATCGTCGCGTAGTTCTCGCCCGACGAGTTGTCGTTGAAGTAGTCGCGATCGATGTCGACGTAGACGCCGTCGACGAAGTTCACGGCCCGGCGGAACGCGCCGTAGTCCATGATCATCACGTTGGTGATCGGCAGGTTCTCGCCGGTCGCGTCCTGGAACAGCTTCTTGACCGTGCGGACCACGAGCCGCGGCCCGCCCTTCTTGCCGCCGAGCTCGAAGGCGCCGTTGATCTTGCCCTCGCCGTGGCCGGGGATCTCGACCTTGAGGTCGCGCGGGATCGACATGACGGCGATGGCGTCCTTGTCCGGATCGGCGCGCGCGAGCAGGATCGTGTCCGACCGCGGCGGCATGCCCGCGTCCGCGCCCTCACGGGCGTCCGAGCCGAGCACCATGAACGTGCGCGGGCCGCCCGGGTCGACTTGGTCGAGCTCGGGCACGTCGATGTCGGCCCGGCCGTCCACGCGGATCGGGTCGAGCCACCGGTCCAGCCCGCGCAGCGCGACGGTGGCCACCGCCGTGCCGGTGAGCGCCATGACGAGGAGCGAGGCCAGCAGCGCGCGCAGCGCGAGCTTGAGGCCCACGCGGGGCGGGCGCTCCGGGTCCTTCACGCGGCGCCGCCCTCGACCGCGCGCAGCGGCGCCTTGCCGTCGGCCAGCCGCGCGGGCACCGCGCGCGTGAACTCCACCAGCAGCTCGCGGTAGCGCGCCAGCGAGCGGATCGAGACCCACTCCTCGGGACCGTGGTGGCCGGCGCCCGACGGCCCGAACTCGACGGCCGGGATGCCCGCGCGCAGGAACGACACCGCGTCGGAGGCGCCGTCGCGGCCGACGGACACCGACGCGCCGTCGTTCCCGGGCCCGACGGTGTCGCAGAGGGCGCGCACGTACGGGTTCGAGCGCGAGACGTGCGCCGGCGGGAAGATGAACGTGCGCTTGATCTCCATGTCGGGGATCGCGCGGATCTCCTCGAGGATGTCCCCGGGGTCCTGGTTGGGCAGGTAGCGGATGTCGACGTCCATGACGCAGCTGTCGGGCACCTTGTTCGGCGCGTCCCCGCCGACGATCCGCCCCAGGTTGATCGACGGCCGGTCGAACATCTCGGACGACTCGCGCGAGAACGGCATGGACTCGATTCGCCGGAAGACGTCGACCGCCTTCACGATCGCGTTGTCGCCGAGCCACGGCGTCGACCCGTGGGCCGCCCGCCCGCGGACGACGATCCGCACGGCGAGCACGCCCTTGGCCTGGATGCCGATGTGGAGGTCGGTCGGCTCGCCGGTGATCGCGAAGTCGCCGACGTAGCCGCGCCGCACGAGGTCGTCGCTCGAGCGGACCTCGATGTCCTCGGACTCCTCGTCGGGCACGATCACGAGCCGCACGCGGACGTCCTGCTGCTCGTTCAGGTCGTGCGTGGCGCACATCATGGCCGCCAGCCCGCCCTTCATGTCGTAGGCGCCGCGGCCGTACAGCCGGTCGCCCTCGATGCGCGGCGCGAACTGCTCGGCATGGCCGGGGACGACGTCCAGGTGCCCGTGGAAGACGATCGTCGGGACGAATCGCCCTCCGGGCCGACGGCGGCGGTCAGGGCATGGAGGTCGCCGAAGCGGTGCGCCTCGACCTCGATGTCGCGGGCCTCGAGCCAGCCCTTGACGAACCCGGCGGCGGCGTGCAGGCCCTCGGCCGTCGACGTGTCATAGGTGACCAGCCGCTCGGTCAGAACCCGTTCATCCACTCGCAGGAGGGTAGCGGCGCATGAGACACTGACGTCAGCGAGAAAGGAGCGCTCGATGACCCAGGTGAGCCACCAGACCGTCCGCCTCTCGCAGGGCAAGCACCGCGGCCCCGATCACGGCGCGTGCGTGATGGAGCTGTCGTCCATGCTCGCCGGCGAGCCGTTCTCCGACCGCCCGCGCTGCGTCGATCCGGTGATCGCCGGCTTCCTGCGGACGTACAACGACGGGATCGACGACAACCGGCGTCAGGACCTCTATCCGATGGCCGCCGACGTCGTCGGAACGCGGTCGGTGGCCGGCGTCCAGGCCGAGCGCGCGCGCATGTGCCTGGCCTGGGCCCAGAAGCTCCACCAGGAGCTGCGCCACGGCCCCCGCCGCCTGCTGCCGCTGCGCCCGCTGCTGCCCGACGGGCGGCTCGGCGACGACGCCGCGGGCACGCTCGCCGGCCGGCTGGCGGTCAAGCTCGCCACCCGGCGCCGCTCGGAGGGCGCGCACGAGGCGGCGCTGGCCTTCGTGCGCGAGCTGGTCGCCGTGGGCGAGCCCTCGCCCGCGCGGACGCCGGCGAGGGAGCGGACGACGGTCTAGGGGTGCCCAACGGGACGTCGCACCACACGGAACGGCCCGTTGGGCGGGCCCCCGTGGGTTATCCCTCAGCGATCTTGAGGAACGCCTCGTAGCGGCGCTTGTCGCGCTCGGCGGCGCGCCGCTCCTCGGTGCCCTCCTCCGCCTGCGAGAGCTCCTTCTCGGCGCGCTCGAGCCGACTGCGCAGGTCGCCGGTGTCCAGGTCGTCGATCGCG
The DNA here is from genome assembly GCA_963844405.1 of uncultured Solirubrobacteraceae bacterium. Taxonomy (GTDB): domain Bacteria; phylum Actinomycetota; class Thermoleophilia; order Solirubrobacterales; family Solirubrobacteraceae; genus DASSUW01. Next base: position 369,472 of record CAWJNZ010000007.1, read on the forward strand.
AACGCCTCGTCGACCAGCACCAGCGCGTGCGTCCCCGCCACCTGGAGGAAGCCCTCGCCCTGGGCGAAGCGCACCACGTCGGACTCGGACTTGTAGAGCCGCAGCTCGGTCGGGTCGAGCATGGCCAGCAGCGGCTGGTGGTTGGCGAGGAGGCCGATCGAGCCGATCGTCGTCTTGGTGGAGACCATCTCCACCTCGTCGTTGAAGACCTCTCCCTCGGGGGTGAGGACCTCGACCTGGAAGGGCGTGCGGGCCATTACTTCTTCGACGCCTCCACCACGTCCTCGATCGAGCCCTTGAGCAGGAACGCCGACTCGGGCAGCTCGTCGTGCTTGCCGTCGAGGATCTCGCGGAACGAGCGCACGGTCTCGGCGATCGGCACGTACTGGCCCGGGGTGCCGGTGAACGCCTCGGCGACGTGGAACGGCTGCGAGAGGAAGCGCTCGATCTTGCGCGCGCGCTGGACGAGCACCTTGTCCTCGTCCGAGAGCTCGTCGATGCCGAGGATGGCGATGATGTCCTGCAGCTCGCGGTAGCGCTGCAGGACCTGCTTGACCTCGTTGGCGACGTTGAAGTGCTCTTCGCCGATGATCTCCGGCTTGAGGATCGTCGACGTCGAGTCGAGCGGGTCGACCGCGGGGTAGATGCCCTTCTCGGAGATCCCGCGCGAGAGCACCGTGGTGGCGTTGAGGTGCGCGAACACCGAGGCGGGGGCCGGGTCGGTGAGGTCGTCGGCCGGCACGTAGATCGCCTGCACCGAGGTCACCGAGCCCTGCCGGGTCGACGTGATGCGCTCCTGCAGCTGGCCCATCTCGGACTCGAGCGTCGGCTGGTAGCCCACCTGCGACGGCATGCGGCCGAGCAGCGCGGAGACCTCCGAGCCGGCCTGCACGAAGCGGAAGATGTTGTCGATGAAGAGGAGCACGTCCTGTCCCTCCTCGTCGCGGAAGTACTCCGCCATCGTGAGGCCCGAGAGGGCGACGCGCATGCGCGCCCCGGGCGGCTCGTTCATCTGGCCGAAGACGAGCATCGTCTTGTCGATGACCCCGGACTCGGTCATCTCGAGCCAGAGGTCGTTGCCCTCGCGCGAGCGCTCGCCGACGCCGCAGAACGCGGACAGGCCGCCGTGCTCCTGCGCGAGGTTGTTGATGAGCTCCTGGATGAGGACGGTCTTGCCGACGCCGGCGCCGCCGAACAGGCCGACCTTGCCGCCCTTGGCGTACGGCGCCAGCAGGTCGACGACCTTGATGCCGGTCTCGAACATCTCGGCCGTCGGCGTCAGCTGCTCGACCGTCGGGGCGGAACGGTGGATCGGCCAGCGCTCCTCGACCTTGACGGGATCGCCCTGGTCGATCGCCTCGCCGAGCAGGTTGAAGATGCGCCCCAGCGTCACGCGACCGACCGGCACGGTGATCGGGCCGCCCGTGTCGACGACCTCGGTGCCGCGCGAGATGCCGTCGGTCGAGTCCATGGCGACCGCGCGCACGCGGTCGTCGCCGAGGTGCTGCTGGACCTCGCACACGAGATCGCCGCTGATGTTCTCGTCGCCGGTGTCGTTGTCCGGGCGGGTGACCGTGAGCGCGGTGTAGATCTCGGGCAGCTCGTCGGGGAAGACGGCCTCGATGACGACGCCCTGGATCTCCTCGATCCGGCCGACGTTGCGCTTGCCGTCAGTGGTCTCGGTCTTGGTTTCGGTGGGGGCAGCCATTGGTCTCCTTAGGTCAGGCCCTCAGCGCCCGACACGACTTCCAGAATCTCCTGCGTGATCTCGGCCTGACGCTCGCGGTTCATCTGGAGGGTCAGGTCCTTGATGATGTCGCCGGCGTTCTGCGACGCGTTGCGCATCGCGGTCATGCGCGCGCCGTGCTCGGACGCGGTCGACTCGAGCAGCGCGCGGAAGATCGAGATCTCCACGTAGGCGGGGATCAGGCGCTGGAGGATGTCCTCGGGATCCGGCTCGTATTCGACGAGCGCGCTCTTGCCGCCCTCGTCGCGATCGTCGTCCGATTCCTCGTCGCCGTCTTCGCCCTCCAGGATCGTCGCCTGCTGGAGCGGCAGCAGCGTCTCGCGCGTGACCCGCTGGGTCAGCGGCGAGATGTAGTGGTTGTAGATGATCTCGACCTGGTCGACCTTGCCGTCGACGTAGGCGGTCATGAGGTCGGACGCGATGTCGCGGGCGTCGCCGTAGGCGGGCCGGTCGGTGAAGCCCGTGTAGCTGCCGATCACCTCGCGCCCGCGGAACTGCAGCGACGAGGTGCCGCGGCGACCGGAGGCGTACCAGGCCATCGAGCGGCCCTCCCCCTCGTGCTCGGCCGCCACGCGCACGCCTGCGCGCACGATCTGCGAGTTGAAGGCGCCGGCCAGGCCGCGGTCACCGGTGACGAGCAGCAGGCCGACCGTGCTGACCGACTCGTGCTCGTTGAGGATCGGCAGGTTCGGCACGTTCCCGGCGGCCTCGGCGGCCTGGCGCGTCATGCGGCGGATCGCCGACGCGTACGGCCGCAGCGCCTCGATCCGCTGCTCGGCGCGACGCAGGCGGGCGGCGGCGACCATCTCCATCGCCCGCGTGATCTTCTGGATGTTCTTGACCGACGAGATGCGGTTCTTGACGTCCTTCTGCGCCATGGCTAAGCCGTCGCCGGCTCCTCCTCGCGCTCCTGCTCCTCGGTCTCTTCGCCTGAGTCCTCCTCGTCCTCGCGCCCGCGGCCCTCGCGGATCGCCTGCTCGTCGGTGAGCGGGAGGCCCTCCTCGTCGAGGTCGTAGCCGAAGTCCTGCGCGTACTGCGCGATCACGTCGTCGAGCTCCTTCTGGACCTCGTCCGACCAGTCGCCGCCGGCGATCTTCTTCAGCGTCTCGGGGATCTCCGCGTGCACGCGCTCGATCAGGCCGCGGTGGAACTCGCCGACGCGGTCGGCGTGGATGCGGTCGACGAAGCCGTTGGTCGCGGCGTAGACGACGGCCACCTGGTCCTCGACGGCCAGCGGCGAGCGCTCGCCCTGGTTGAGCGACTTCACGAGCCGGTCACCGCGGGCCAGCGTGCGCTGGGTCTCGGGGTCGAGGTCGGAGCCGAACTGGGCGAAGGCCTCGAGGTCGCGGTACTGCGACAGCTCGATCTTCAGCTTGCCGGCCGTCTTGCGCAGCGGGGTGATCTGCGCGTTGCCGCCCACGCGCGACACCGAGATGCCGACGTTGATGGCCGGGCGCACGCCCGAGTTGAAGAGGCCGGGCTCGAGGAAGATCTGCCCGTCGGTGATCGAGATGACGTTGGTCGGGATGTAGGCCGACACGTCGCCGGCCTGCGTCTCGATGATCGGCAGCGCCGTCAGCGAGCCGCCGCCGAGGTCGTCGTTGAGCTTGACCGCGCGCTCGAGCAGGCGGGAGTGCAGGTAGAAGACGTCGCCGGGGTACGCCTCGCGCCCGGGCGGGCGGCGGAGCAGGAGCGACATCTGGCGGTAGGCGTAGGCGTGCTTGGTGAGGTCGTCGTAGACCGCCAGCGCGTGCTTGCCGTTGTAGAGGAAGTGCTCGGCCATCGCGCAGCCGGCGTACGGCGCCATGTACTTGATCGGCGCGGCCTCGTCGGCGGGGGCGGCGACGATGATCGTGTTGTCGAGCGCGTTGGCGTCCTCGAGGATCCGGGCGATGCCGACCACCGTCGACATGCGCTGGCCGATCGCCACGTAGACCGAGATGACGCCCGAGTCCTTGTTGTTGATGATCGTGTCGATGGCGATCGCGGTCTTGCCCGTCTGGCGGTCGCCGATGATCAGCTCGCGCTGGCCGCGGCCGATCGGGATCATCGCGTCGATCGCCTTGATGCCGGTCTGCATCGGCTCCTTGACCGGCTGGCGCTGGACGACGCCGGGGGCCTTGAACTCGGCCGGCCGCGTCTCGGACGTGTTGATGTCGCCCTTGCCGTCGAGCGGCTGCCCGAGCGGGGACACGATGCGGCCGAGCAACTGCTCGCCGACCGGGATCTCCAGCAGGCGGTCCGTGCGCTTGACGGTGTCGCCCTCGACGATCTGATCCCACGGGCCGAAGAGCACGGCGCCGACGTTGTCGGACTCGAGGTTCAGCGCCAGGCCGGTCACGTCGTGCGGGAGCTCGAGCATCTCGAACGCCTGGCAGTTCTCCAGGCCGTGGATGCGGGCGATGCCGTCGGCGACCGAGAGGACGGTCCCGACCTCGGTGAGGTCGGCCTGACCCTCGTCGAGGCCCTCGATGCGGCTCTTGAGGATGGATGTGATCTCGTCGGGCTTGATCTGCATGGATCTCCTAGGCCTTCACTACCTGGCGGCGAAGTTGTTCGAGTCGGTTCCGGATGGAGGCGTCGAGCACGGAGTTGCCGACCTGGACGACGATGCCGCCCAGGATGTCGGGCTCGACGCGGGAGGAGAGCTCGACCTTGCGGCCGGTCTGCTCGGCGATGCGGTCGCCGAGCTGCTTGACGATCGACTCGTCGAGCTCGACGGCGGAGGTGATCTCCACCGGGAGCAGCTTGTTCTCGTCCTCCCACAGCCGGTCGTAGGTGGCGCGGATGCGGAAGATCACCGGCATGCGGTGCTTCTCGATCAGCAGCTTGAGGAAGTTCAGGATCACCGGGTCGGCGTCCGAGACGGCGCTCTCGAGCCCGTCCTCCTTCTCCTGCGTGGAGAAGTAGGGCGAGAAGAAGAACACCTGGAGCTCGCGCGTGTCGTCGAGCGCGTCGGCGAACGCGCCGAGCTGCTCGCGCACGTCGTCGAGCTTGTCCTGCTCCTTGGCGACCTCGAACAGCGAGCGGGCGTAGACCGCGGCGATCTCCTCCATTACCGGTTGCGCTCCTCACCGGAGAGAGACGCGAAGTCGAGCTCCGACAGCGCCTCCTCGACGAGCCGCTTGTGGTCGGCGTCGGTCAACGACTTGCGGGTCACCTTCTCGGTGGCCAGCACCGTGAGGTCGGCCACCTCGGCCCGGATCTCCTGAATCGCGCGGCGCGTCTCGGCCTCGATGTCGCGGCGCGTCTGCTCCATCATCTCCTCGCGCTTGGCACGGGCGTCGGCGAGGATCTCGCCCTCGGCCGCCTCGCCGGTCTTGCGCGCGCGGGCGACGATCTCGTCAGCCTGGCCGCGCGCCTCGGCGAGCCGCTCGCGGTACTCGGCGAGGATCTCGTCGGCCTCCTTGCGCACCCGCTCGGCGGTGTCGATCGACTCCTCGATCGCGCGCTGGCGGCGGTCGAGCGCCTCGGAGATGCGCGGGAACGCGAGCTTGCTCAGCAGGTAGAAGCTGATCCCGAAGACGAGCAGCGTCCAGATCATCAGCCCGATGTCGGGCGAGACCAGGAAGCTGCCGCCCTCCTCCTCGCCCTCGGCGGCGGTCGCGATGATGAGCGGCAGGTCGATCATCGCCGGCCTACAGGAAGAACGCGATCAGGCCCGCGACCAGGCCGTAGAAGAAGCAGGCCTCCGTGAGGGCGAAGCCGAGCCACTGGATGCCGGTGATCTCGTCGCGCATCTCGGGTTGACGCGTGACGGACTCGATCACCTTGCCGAAGATGATTCCGATGCCCACGCCGGCGCCGACGGCACCAAGACCGCCGCCCACGCCGAGCGCGATCGCCTTGCCGGCGTCCGCCGCCGTCTCGGCTCCCGCCTGGGCCAGGATGGTCACAACTGAGAAGAGCAGGTCCACCGAAGTGCTCCTTTGCGTTTAGTGATGCTCGGCGACGGCGCCGCCGAGGTAGATGGCAGTCAGCGTGGCGAAGATGAACGCCTGAAGCGTCGCGACCAGGCCGACCTCGAAGAGGAAGAGGGCGATCCCGATCGGCAGTGTGATGAGGCCGAGGACCTCGAGGCCCAGCAGCACGGCCAGGCCGCCCGACATGAAGAGGATGATCAGGTGGCCGGCGAGGATGTTGGCGAAGAGACGGACGGAGAGGCTGATGAGCCGCATGAAGTTCGAGAGGAACTCGAGCACGAAGATGAAGACGGCCATGCCTCCCGTCACGCCCGCCGGTACCAGGCTCTTCAGGTAGCCGCCGACGCCCTTGGCGCGGATGCCCTCGACGTTGTAGGAGACGAAGACGATCAGCGCGAGCACGAGCGGGACCGACAGGTTGGCCGTCGCGGCGTAGAGCGCGAAGGACGGGATCTCGAACCCGAGCACGTCGATCTTCTCGTGCGTGTTCGTGGGCAGCGGGATGTAGCCGATCAGGTTGTTGAACCAGATGAAGAGGAACAGGGCGCCGATGAACGGGAACCACTTGCGCGCCATCTTGTCGTCGAGGTTCCCGCGCGTGATGTTGTCGCGCATCAGCGAGAACAGCGCCTCGACCGCCGTCTGCACGCGGTTCGGCCGCGCCTGCATGCGGTTGGCGATCCAGATCATCGTCACGCACGTGAGGATCCCGGCGATCACCAGGTACATCACGGCCTTGTTGATGTCGAGCGGCCCCGGCAGGTCGACCCAGGTGTCGAGCTGGAACTCGTTCTGGGGCTGAAACTCCTCGTTGTCGCGCCGCGTGAAGCCGAAGATCACCAGGATCGCGACGATCGAGAACACGTAGAAGCCGAGGACCCCGAACAGGATCTTGCGCCGGGTCGTCATGGGCGTGGGGACTTCCTCTCCAGAGGGCGGATGATCAAGGAGGTCGCGAAGTAGATCGTGAACGCGGCGAGCACCGTGATGCCCGCCGTGAGCCCGTCTTCGCGTTCGGCGATCAGGCCGACGGCCAGGATGGTAAGGCCGATGAGCCACGCGCGCAGTACGAGCGAGCCCATGTTGAGTCCGAGCGCCGTCTTGACGTCGGTCGCGCGCGCCGCGCGGCGCTCGACGGCGACGGCGGCCGCGCGCTGCACGATCCACGCGAGCGCCCCGACGGTGTAGCCGAGCACCGGCGCACCGAGCAGGACGACGAACGGCGCGGCGAGCAGCACGATCCACACGTCGAGGTAGCGGAAGACGACGAGCGGGTCGAAGCCGCTGGACGCGCGGTCAGCGGGCACGGTCGGCATGCGCTCGTAGAGGGCGATCGGACATGGCGAAGTCGCCCCCGGGCCATCCCCGCGCGCGGTTGCGGCGGCGGAATCGCTTCCCGGCGATCCCAGGCCCAGGCGGCGCGGCGGAGTGTAGCGAGGAATTCGAGTTTGTAACAACTTTGTGACACCCGGCTCAACCGGGTCGGGCCAAAACGTCGCCAATAACCTTCCGCCGCGTCCGACCCCCCAAACCCGCTAGTCCAGACTCGCCTTCGCGCGCGTCGGAGAACAGAACGCGGCTCGCTGGCGACGCGCCGCCCCGCACTCACGCCGATCGCGCCACGCATGAAGGCAGTCCTCGTCGAATTTCCCGACAGCCTCAGACCATATAGGCGTGTCGTCCGGTGGCTGAGAGACGCTGATGGTCGACGCCCGCGCATGTTGCGCGGAGTTCGACAGGTCGAGGATTGGGCCCTCGGCCGCGACCACACACATGGAGGGCGCCGACCATGCCACAAGGTATGCGTTGGGTCGGGTTGGACGTTCACGCGCACGCGAGCGCGGTGGCGGTGTTCGACGACGTCACGGGGGAGGTGATCACGCGCCGCGTGACCGGGCGGCCGATGGAAGTGCTTGACGTGCTGCGCGGGCTGCCCGGGCCGGTGCGGGCGGTCTATGAGGCGGGCCCGACCGGCTATGGGCTGGTGCGGCGGGCGCGGGCGGAGGGGATCGAGATGGCGGTCTGCTCGCCGGGCAACATCGAGCGCCGGCCGGGTGATCGGATCAAGACCGACAAGCGCGACGCGATCCGCCTCGCGCGGCTGTTCGCCGCCGGCGAGCTGAAGCTGGTCTGGATCCCATCGCCCGAGCAGGAGCAGCTGCGCGACCTGGTGCGCTGCCGCGAGGATCTGCGCTCGGATCTGATGCGCGCGCGGCACCGTTTGGCGACGTTCTTGTTGCGTCGCGAGCGCTACTTCCCCGGGCCCGGCGGCCGCTGGACGCTCAAGCACCGCCACTGGCTCTCCCAGCAGCACTTCGACGACCCGGCGTCACGGATCACCTACGCCGACTATCTGCACGCTCACGACGTGCTGCTGGCGCGCCGCGAGCGGGTCGGTCGCGAGCTCGAGCAGCTCGCCGGCGACTGCGTGTGGGCCGAGACGATCGCGCGCCTGTGCTGTTTGCGCGGGATCAACACGTTGACCGCGCTCGGGCTGTGCGCGGAGATCGGCGACTGGCGACGCTTCGATCACCCGGATTCGATCGCCAGCTACGTCGGGCTGGTCCCGTCCGAGCACAGCTCCGGAAACACGCGGCGGCTGGGCAAGATCACCAAGGCCGGCTCCACCCACGCCCGCCGGCTGCTCGTTGAGGCCGCGCTGCACTACCGCCTCGCGCCGTCGGTCGGCGGCAAACTCGCCGTCCGCCAACGCGGCCAGGACCCGGCGCTCATAGACCACGCCTGGCGCGTCCAGCGGCGCCTGAACGCGCGCTGGAACCTGCTGCGCAACGCCCGCGGCAAGCCGGCCGGCATCGTGACGATCGCGATCGCGCGCGAACTTGTCGGCGCCTGCTGGGAGATCGCCACCGCCCGCTGAACCCGACCACATCGGTCTGGCGCGTCGGGGCGGCGCGGCGGTCCGGGCATCGCGCACACACGAACGTCCGCGCTTTCGCCTGTGAGCCAACCACCCAAGGTGGCGCCGCTCGATCTCAGACCGCGGACGCTGCGACGAACCGAGGTCCTGAGACCCACGCGGTCTCGCATATGAGGCTGACCAAGCGTCGCGCCTACCCGCACCCCGCGCCGCCCCGACACGCCAGACCCCACCCCGACCTCAACGCCCCACCGCCCGGGCGCGGTCACTCGTGCGCCCTTGACACCTCCACCCCCATATGAGGCGAATGCAGCGGCGCTGGGTGGGCGGGGGCCGGCCGGCTTCTAACGCCTGCCCGGTCGCGCCGCGTCGATCACCTGCCGTCGCTTGAGGCCGCCTCACCATCGGGCTCGAGCACGAAAAGCTCAGCGGCGAGGTCAGGGTCGATGTGGTTGGCGCTCATGAAGGCCATCACCCTGCGGCCGGTGAGCTCCTCGATCTTGGCGATGGCCTCCTCCCGCATCGCTGCCTGAAACTCGGCGCGGTAGTCGAGGACGCGGATGTCGCGGCCCTTGGCCACGAGCTGGCGTTCGCCCTTGGTCAACGTGTCTTCGAGGAGCACGACGACGAGGTTGTCGCGGATGCTCGTCCGGGCGCGTGTGGGGCCGCGGCCGGTGTACTCCGCGACCAGTTGCCTGACGGAATTGGAGATGGCGGAGGCGAGAGAGCCACCGTCCTGCGGGGGTCCAGCTGCGGTCTCGGGGCCCATGACGGCCCCTTCCTCGCCTCCCTCTGGGCGTACGCCCCGCGCTGAGGTAGGAGGAAGACGGCGAACAGCCGGAGCGCGAGCTACTGCCTTGCAGCACGTAGTGTCGCAGGTTGCCGGCCGGGCTACGTCGGCCCAGGTTCCACGTACGCCAGCCGGTCGGGCAGCTCCGCAATCTCCAACAGGCGCCGCACCATCCGGCCCGGGATGAAGCGCAGGTACATGCCGTCCTGGCGCGAACGCGCGTCGGCCTCCAGCAGCAACCGCAGGCCCGTGAGGTCGATGAAGCTCAGCTCGCGCAGGTCGACCACCACCGGGCCCGACTGCGCCGCCAGCGCAGCCTCGAGCTCCGGTGCCGTGTCAAGGTCCAACTCTCCGACAGGGACCACCACTGTCCCCGCGGCGTGCTCCGACACGACAACGCGGAACTTGGACTTGTATCGCTTGACGGCGTCGTGATTGCCGGGATCGCTGACGTTCATCCCGTGAGACCCATTCCTCGCTGAGCCAACCGACGGTTCGCGAAGCGCCGCGTTCTGCAGCCTCAGCGGCCTCGTCGTACTTCTAGGCCCCCGCGCCTCAAGCGGAGCGCGACGGCACCGCAAAGGCTACACCGCTCCCCCGGCCAACCGCAAGCGCATGACGAGACGGGTGCCGCCCCGGCTAGCGCGCGGCGGCGCGGGCGGGCTCGCCGAGGCGCTCGTACCCGTGGGGCACGACCGGCTCGACGGAGCGGCGCGGGATCAGCAGGCCCGCGGCGAAGGCGAGCCCGAGGGCGGCGGCCGAGACGAGGAAGGCGGCGACGAAGCCGGACTCGGCGGGCAGGCCGGAGCCGGTCAGGTGGCCGCCGACGATGCTGGCGGCGATCTGGGCGCCGAGCGCGCCGCCGATCGAGCGCATGATCGTGTTCATGCCGGTGGCCACGCCGGTCTGCGACTGCGGCACCGAGTCGACGATCAGCGTCGCCATGGCCGCGAACGAGAGGCCGATGCCCGCGCCGGTGACGACGCTGTTGAGGTAGATGTGCCAGGGCTCGTCGTGCAGCACGGCGAGCTGGACGAAGCCGAGCCCGACCAGCGCGATGCCGATCAGCACGGGCGTGCGCGAGCCGAAGCGCGCGCCGAGGCGGCTCGAGAGCGGGCCGGCGAAGAGCATGACCGCCGACGAGGGCAGCAGGAACAGGCCGGCCTGGGTGACGCTGGCGCCGAAGCCGAAGCCCGCGGCGACCGGCATCTGCACTAGCTGCGGCACGAGCAGGAACGAGCCGAACATGCCGAAGCCGACCATCAGCGCCGTGACGTTGGTGGTCCAGACGCCGCGCAGGCGCATCATCCGCATGTCGACGAGCGGCTCGGTCACGCGCAGCTCGTAGCGCACCCACGTCGCGAGCAGCACGCCCGCGGCGGCGAGCAGGCCGAGCACCTCGAACGACCCCCAGCCCCAGTGGTTGCCCTGGCTGACGGCGAGCAGCCCGGAGCCGATGCCGGTGCCGAGCAGCGCGGCGCCGCCCCAGTCGATCCGCGCGGGCGTCTTGACCGGCGATTCGGGGACGAAGAAGTGGGCGGCCACCGCGGCGCCCGCGATCACCACCAGGCTCAGCCAGAAGATCCACGTGTAGTCGAGGTGGTCGACGATCACGCCGGCCAGCACGAGGCCCGCGCCGCCGCCGATGCCGAAGGTGGCCGAGATCAGCCCGATGCCGGAGGCCACGCGCTCGCGCGGGAACTCGTCGCGGATGATCCCGAAGGCGAGCGGGAAGATGGCGCCGCCGACGCCCTGGACGGCGCGGCCGGCGATCAGCACCTCGAGCGAGCTCGAGAGCGCGGAGATCACCGTCCCGGCGCCGAGCACGATCAGCACGATCACCAGCACGCGGTCCTTGCCGAACATGTCGCCGAGGCGGCCGAGCACCGGCGTGGCGATCGAGGCGGTGAGGAGGTAGATCGTCAGCACCCAGGTGACGGCGGTCGTCGAGGCGCCGTACTCGCGCTGGATGGCGGGCAGCGCGGGCGCCACCATCGTCTGCAGCAGCGCGAAGGAGAGGCCTGCCACCGCCAGCACGGCGAGCGTCATCCCGTAGTGCTGGCGCTTCATGCCGGCACCTCGCGGACGGTGCGTCGCAGCGGCAGCTCCGGGATCGCGAGCACGAGCGCCAGCGTCACCGTCATCACGGCGCCGCCGATCACGAACACCGGGTGGATCGCGTTCGCCAGCTGGGCCGGCCCCGCGGCGCCGTTGGCTGACAGGCCCGAGGTGAGGATCGAGCCCATCACCGACACGCCGATCGTGCCGCCGATCGAGCGGAAGAACTGGGCGGCGCTGGTGGCGGCGCCGAGGTGCCGGCTCGGCACGCCGTTCTGGACGGCGAGCGAGAGGTTCTGGATGAGCAGCCCGAGGCCGAGGCCCGTGACGATCATCGCCACGGTGGCGTGCAGGCGGCCCGACGCGACGCCCATCGTCGCCAGCAGGAGGAAGCCCGCGCCCATGATCACCGGGCCGGCGACGAGCGCCCAGCGGTAGCGCCCCGTGCGGCTGATCACCTGGCCGGAGCCGACGCTGGTGACCATCATCGACAGCATCAGCGGCGTCAGCACGATGCCGGAGGCGGTGGCCGAGGCGCCCATGACGCCCTGCACGTAGAGCGGCACGAACATGATCGCGCCGAACATGCCGACGCCGACCGAGAAGGCGGCGAGGTTGGAGGCGGTGAAGACGCGGGCGCTGAACAGCTCGACCGGCACGATCGGCTCGTCCACGCGCAGCTCCCACCAGACGAACACCGCGAGCACGAGCGCCGCGATGGCGTACAGCTCGAACGGGCCGCCCTGGACGATCGCCAGCAGGCCGGCGGAGAGCCCGAAGGCGAGCAGGCCCGCGCCGGCGTAGTCGACCTTGGTGGAGCGTTCGGGGTGCGGCGGGATCTTGAGCGTGGCGGCCACCACGGCGAGCGCGATCAGGCCGACCGGCAGCGAGACGAAGAACACCCAGCGCCAGTCGGCGTGGTCGGAGATCCAGCCGCCGGTGGTCGGCCCGATGATCGAGGCGAAGCCGAAGACCGCGCCGGTGAGGCCCTGCCAGCGGCCGCGCTCGGACGGCGGGATGAGGTCGCCGATCGTGGCCACGGCGAGCGGGATCAGCGCGCCCGCGCCGAGGCCCTGGACGGCGCGGCCGATCACGAGCTGCGTCATCGAGCCGGCGAGCCCGCTGATGACGGCGCCCGCCATGAAGATGAGGATGCCCGCGACGAAGAACGGGCGCCGCCCGTACACGTCCGACAGCCGGCCGTAGATCGGCGTCGTGACGGTGGCGGCGAGCATGTAGGCCGTGAAGACCCACGAGTAGTGCTCCATCCCGCCGAGGTCGGCGACGATCCGCGGCAGCGCGGTGGCGACGATCGTCTGGTTGAGCGCCGCGAGCAGCATGCCGAGCAGGACGCCCGACATGGCGAGCAACGTGGCGCGGCGAGGGAGCAGATACCCGTCGGCCCTCATGGCATCTGCGCCTCCATCGCGTCGCTGAGGCGATTCAGCAGCGCGGCGGCCTGCTCGCGCTCCTCGGGCTCGAGGCTCTCGAACAGGCGGCGGCGCCAGGCGCTGACCTCCTCGTGCGCCGACTGGACGGCGGCGCGCCCCGACGGCGTGAGCGAGACGAGCACCGAGCGGCGGTCCTCCTCGGAGTGCCGGCGGGTGACGTGGCCGTCGCGGGCCAGGCAGTCGAGCATGCGCGTCGCCGTCGGCGGCGCGACGCCGGCCGCCTCGGCGAGGACGCCGACGGTCAGCTCGTCCTGGTCGCGCAGCGACTCGAGCAGCTGGTACTGCGGCAGCGAGAGGCCCTCGAGCGGCCGCTTGCCGGCGCGCGAGCGCAGCCGCCGCGTGGTGCGGAAGAACCGCTCCCAGGAGGCGGCGAACTGGTCGGTGGCGACGGGCACGATGAAGAAGGTAGCGAAGCAAACATTAGCTTGCTAAGTATTTCATCGTCCTGTGATCGCCCTCACTTGAGCGCGCGCCCCTTCGAAGGGGGTGGGACCGCCGCCTCACGGCGCTCAGACCGCCGCCTAGCGGGGCTCGACCTTGAGGCTGGCGATCTCCTTCTGTGCATCCTCGAGCTCGATCTCGAAGATGCCGGTGATCGTCGCCTTGAAGGACATCGTGACCGTCTCGCCGGCGGGCACGTCCTTCAGCAGGTCGTAGCCGTGGACGTGCACGTGGTCGGCCGTGGCCGAGCGCACGCGGAAGCGCACCGTCTCACCCTCCGTGAACTCGAGCTTGGTCACCCGGTTGGCCGTCAGGAGCGGCGGCGGCTCGGGGGTGGGCTCGGGCGTCGGGGTGGCCGTCTCGGTGGGCTCCGCCTCGGTGGGCGCGGCCGTCTCGGTCGGCGTCGGGGTGGCGGTGGCCGCGGTCTGGCTGCCGCTGTCGTCCTCGCTGGTGTCCGCGAGCACGACGATCGCCACGATCGCGATGACCACCGCGATCGCGAGGAAGGTGAAGCGCTGGCCCCGGCTCATCCCCTCTGAGGGTACGAACTCGATCAGAAGCCGAGCAGGCCGGTGATGCTCGGCGGCTCGACGCCGTACTCGCGCGCGTAGTCGGCCCGCGCGTCGGCGTCGACGAGCGCGAGCGCCAGCTCCTCGCGCGAGGAGCCGTAGCGGCATGCGAAGCGGTCGAGCGCCACGAGCGCGGCGTCCTGGATCGCCCCCTGAAGGCCGCCGGAGGAGGGCAGCTCGCGCGGCAGGCAGGGGTCGGCGATGGCGACCGGCGCGGGCTCCAGCGAGGGCTTGGCGAGCGCGGCGCCGCCGGCGAGCGCCAGCGCCGCGAGGCCGGCCGCGAGCGAGGCGCGGTCGCGCGGCACCAGGAGCAGGGCGGCGATCAGGGCGAGCGCGCCGCAGATCGCGAAGGCGGGGGCGAAGGCGGCCTGGACGCCGGCCACGAGCGTCTCGTCGGCCCGCCTGGCGAGCTCGTCGAACGCGGGGCGGTCCTCCGGCGAGACCGTCGCCCCGTCGAGCGAGGACTCGAGCTGCCCGCGCGGGTCGACGGGGTCGATGTCGGCCAGCAGCGCCCCCGCCAGCGACAGCTTGTCGAGCGGCGGGAGCCGGGCGTCGAGCACCAGCGCGGTGCCCTTGATGCGGGTGTCGGAGACGGCGTCGTCGAGCTGGGCGGCGGCGACCGGGGCGAGCAGGATGAGCGCCGCGGTGATGCCGGCGTGGCGCAGCGAGAGCAGCCGCGCCGCCTGCTCCGCCGTGTCCTCGGGCAGCAGCTCGCCGGCCAGCGCGGGCAGCGCGAGGCCGAGGCCCGCGCCGGCCATCGCCTGCGGCACGACGGTCCACCACAGCGAGGCGTCGGGCAGCGAGACGAGGGCGAGCACGCCGCCCGCCACGAGCAGCGCGCCGGCCGCCGCCCGCGTGCGCGCCGCGCCCCTCACCCGAGCGGCGAGCACCGCCGCGATCGGCAGCACGGTGACCGCCGCGGCGGCGGCGAGCGGCTCCGTCGACCAGCCGGTGACGAGCAGCAGGACGAGCAGGAACAGCACGCCGACGAGGGCCGCGGAAAGCAGCGCCAGGGCGACCGCGGCTCGGGCATCCCAGACCGCGTCGCCGGCCGCCGCCACGCGCGGCTCGTGCCGCCACGCCGCGACCGTGGCCCCCGCCGCCAGCGGGACCTGCGCGAGGAAGATCGCTCGCCAGTCGAACGCCTGGGTCAGCGCGCCGCCGAGCGCCGGGCCGGCGGCGAAGCCGAAGATCGCCGTCGCCGTCCAGGCGCGCCGGCCCGCCCCGCCCGCGTCGAGCAGCGTGAAGGCGCCGACGAGCAGCGCCGCGCCGCCGAGCGCCTGCACCCCGCGCAACACGAGCAGGGCGGTCACGGACTGCGCGAGCCCGCAGCCGAGCGACGCCGCGCCGAACAGGAGCGCGCCGCCGATGGCGAGCGGCCGCGGCGGCCGGCGAGCGACGACCAGCAGCCCCACCGCGAGCGCGAGCGTGTAGACCCCGAGCACGGCGGCGGCCTGCTCGACGGACGCGTCGAGCTCCGCGATGATCGGCGGCAGGCCGAGCGTGACGACCGAAGCGTCGGCCAGCACGAGGCCCACGGCGAGGAGGAGCAAGGCGCGGATGCCCCACATGCTGCCAAGCTCCCGGTAACACACCGACCACGGGAGATTTCGACATGGCTACACGCAACGCGTCGGCGGAGTGGAAGGGCAACCTCACGGAGGGCGACGGCAAGATGGCGCTGGGCTCAGGCGCCTGGGAGGGGCCGTTCACCTTCAAGTCGCGCTTCGAGGAGGGCCAGGGCACCAACCCGGAGGAGCTGATCGGCGCCGCCGAGGCCGGCTGCTTCACGATGCAGCTCGCGCACAACCTGTCCGAGGCCGGCCACGTTCCGGAGTCGGTTCAGACCCAGGCCAAGGTCCACATCCGCAACATTGACGGCAAGCCGACGATCTCGCAGATCGACCTGGTGACCCGCGCCCGCGTGTCCGGGATCGACGAGTCCACGTTCCAGGAGATGGCGAAGGCGACCAAGGACGCCTGCATCATCTCGCGCGCCCTCGCAGGTGTGAGCGACATCACCGTGGACGCCCAGCTCGAGAGCTGAGCGCCTACGGCTCTCCGCACCTACGCAGGGGCCAACCGCCCTGCGGGTGACAGGGTGGCCCGTTGGTTGCGAAGGGGGTAGTTCGCGACCATCGTCACATGAACATGAACCGTCTCCGCCGCGCCTTCTCCGGTCTCATCGCCGAGGACCGCGCCGCCTTCAAGCACGTCGACGCCTCGCCGGCCGAGGCGTCGCTGCACCGGCGTTGGACCGCCTAATCGCTTTCGCTCCCGCCCCGTAGCCGGAACGCCCTGAAGGGCTCCGGCCGGGGCGGTTGAGCGAGGAACCGCTCGACCACCTCGGGGCGGACGTTCCCCCGCCGCCCCGCCGCCTCGATGGCGTCGAGGATGCCGGCGGTCGCCCGCCAGGCCAGCACCGCGTAGGGATCCGGCGCGCGGCCGAACTCCTCCTCGAACGCCGCCTCGAACGAGCGCAGCTCGGGGGTCGACCCCGGCTCGGGAGCGGCGGTGACGAACACCGCGCGCCGGCGCGCGGCGCGCGGGATCCGGTCGGCCACCCCCGCCCGCGTGAGCTCGTCGCCGAACACGAGCGTGACCCGCCGCGGCGGCGACGCCACGGCGGCCTGCACGTCGCTGCCGGCGTAGATCACCGAGTCGGCGCCCCGCACGTCCTCGACCAGCCGCTCGCCCGCCGCTTCCCGCACCGCCTCGGCCAGCTCGAGCGCCACCTTCCCCTCGCCCTCCTCGATCGCCACCCGGCCACGGGCGGCGCCGACGAGCGCCTCGGCCTGCGCGAGGTCGTCCTCGATCACGCGCGCGAACGTGTCGCGGCCGGAGGGGAACCAGCGCTCGGGCTCGCCGGGCGCGACCGGCGCCGTGAACCCCGCGTAGCCCGCCCCGGGGCTCACGAGCAGGATCCCGGCGGCGTTGTAGAGCGGCACCGAGGTCAGCGCCGCATCCGAGCGCACGGCGCCGACGACGCCGATCACCTGCGCGTCGCGGATCACCTGCTCGGCGGCGGCGGCCGTCGGGCGGCGCCGCGGGGGAGCGCCGAGCGGCCCCTCGTCGACGGCCGCGAAGTTGATCCCGAAGTCGCCGACCTCCCCGCCCGCCTGGGCGATCGCGAGCTTCGAGGCGTCGACCATGTCGCGCCCCACGCCGTCCCCTATCTGGGGCACCGACGCGTAGATCGTCAGGTTGTCCCCGACCACGCGGCCGCCCGCGGTGACAGCGCTGCGCTCGGAGCCGCAGCCGGCCAGCGCCGCGGCGGCGGCCAGCACGGCCAGCGCCCGCATCAGCCCTCGAGCAGGACGGTGTCCTCGTGCGAGTACGGCGGCGCGCAGCAGCACAGGAGCACGAGGTCCTCCTCGCTCGTGTTCCAGAGCTTGTGCGGCACGCCGGGGGCGATGACGACCGTGTCGCCCGCCCGCACGTCGGCCTCCTGGGCGCCGAGGCGCATCCGCCCGGCGCCGGCGGTGAAGTGGTAGATCTCCTCCGACTCGCGGTGGTAGTGCTCGATCGTCTCCCCGCCCGGGGGCACGGTCGCTTGCGCGAGCGACTGGTTGACGGCGTTGCCGGAGGGAACGCCGGCCAGCTCGCGGATGGTCGAGCCGTCGGCGGTGATGAACGGCTCGCGCTCTTCCAGGCGGACGGTCAGCACGAGGCGGTCGACAGGGTAGACCACGCGCAGCCTGCGCCCCCGGCCTGCCGATCGGCCGGGGGCGTGACGTGATGGGTGCGACCGGGACATGCCCGCTCAGGCGACGGCCTTGCGCGCGGCCGCGGCGTCCAGCCGGCTGGCGACGCGCGCCGCGAGGTACGCGGCACGGCTCCTGACCGGCGGGGGGTGTTCCAAGCGGGCGGCTTTGGCGCGGCCCGCGGCGGCCTCGACGCGCTCTGCGGCGACGGAGCGGGCGTAGGCCGGGTGATTCAGCGAATGCATTTGGGATGGCTCCCTGGTGCTCAGGAGGTCAGAGTCCGTGGAGGGTCTGACCCCTTTTGGGTGGACGGGGAGCCGCCCGTGCCGGCTTCGGCGGAACCTATGCAGGTCACGGGCGGCAGTGGTGCTGCTGCTGCCCGCGACCGAGGGGTGCTGCTAGAGCGCGAGCAGGAGCGGACGCCGGAGCACGCCGGCGTCCATGGCGATACGCCAATTGAACGAGTGGCACGTGCTCTGCATCAGTCCTGCTCACCTCCTTCCGCGGTCTGCGGTCGGTCGTACGGTTCGCGGGACGTTACAGGCCGACCCCGCGACGACGCAAGTGCGGTTACCCGTACGGATTCGAACCCGAGACCGCGGAGAACTCGCCGGTCTCCAGATCGCGCTCGACCCGGTCGTCGATCTCGTGCTCGGTCGTGTCGGGGTCGGTGCGGCGCAGCTGCCAGGCACGCAGGCGCCGCAGCTTGAGGATCTCGAGCACGTAGACGAGGTAGGCGCTGGCCGCCAGCGCGACGACGAAGCACGCGGCGATCGCCGCCGTCCAGCCCGGGTCGAGATGGCCGCTGTCGTCCGAGTACGGGATGAAGCGGAGCGCGACGGCGAGGCCGGCCATCGTGATCGTCCAGGCGTAGAGGTAGAGGACGGTCTGGCGCTGCGAGAACCCCATGCGATGGAAGCGGTGGTGGAAGTGGTTCGAGTCGGGCCGGTAGATGGGGCGGCGGTACTTGATCCGCTTGGCCACCACGAAGCCGGTGTCGAGGAACGGGACGGCGAGCACGACCAGCGGCACGACGAGCGCGACCAGGGCGTTGGTCTTCAGCGAGCCCTCGACGATCACCGCGCCGAGCAGGAGGCCGAGCAGGTTCGAGCCGCAGTCGCCCATGAAGACCGACGCGGGGTGGAAGTTGTGGACGAGGAACCCGAGCGCCGCGCCGGCCGTGATGGCGGCCAGCACGCCGGCGGCGTCGCGCCCCAGGTCGAAGGCGATGATCGCGAACGCGACGCTGCTGATCGCGCAGACGCCGGCCGCCAGGCCGTCGACGCCGTCGCTGAAGTTGACGACGTTGATGACGGCGACGATGCCGAGCACGGTGAGCGGCCCGCCGAGGTCGCCGAAGTCGAGCGGCCCGAGGAACGGCAGGGTGACGTTCCCGACGACGACGCCGGCGTTGACGAGGACCAGCGCGGCCACGACCTGGCCGGCGAGCTTGGCCCACGGCGGCAGCTCGCGCGCGTCGTCGAGCGCACCGACGATGGTGATCAGCGCGGCGGCGACGAGGATCCCGCGCGTGCGCTCGTCGTCCGGCATGAAGATGAGCGCGGCGATCAGAGTGCCGGCGAAGATGGCGAGCCCGCCGAGCAGCGGCGTCGCCTCGCTGGCCAGGCCGCGCTCCTTGACCGCGTCGACGGCGCCGACGCGGAGCGCCAGCCGCGCCACCACGGGGGTGAGGAGGGCGGCCGCGGCGAAGGCGACGAGGGCGGCGTAGAGCGCGTCGGTCTCCATTGACTCGCAGAGGATCGCAGGGCGGGCGGCTCGAAGGTCATCGGGGCTCCGCGCCGAAACGTGGTTGAAGGCGTGGCCTGGCGGGCACATTCGGCGTGTCGTCCGGCCCCGCGACCATGGAACCTCCGCCACCCGCCCATCGTCAGCTCGCCCTTGCCTACCTGGCGCTGGCCGACGACCCCGACGCGCCGGTCGGGCAGCACACCGTCCCGCGCATGCTCGTCGCGCTGGCCGCGGTGATCGCGCTCGCCTTCGCCGCGCCGCTCGCGTGGGTGTCGGCCATCCCCGGCGAGCCGCGTGACACACCGGCGGCCACGCTGGTGAAGGCGGCCGCGCAGGAGGACGACGGCGGCGACGACGCGCCGTGACCGTCCGGCGCACGCTCGGGCCGGACACGCGTGAGGCGCTGGGCAGCCTGGCGACCGTCTCCTCGACGCCGCCGTGGGAGCACGACGTCGCCCGCGAGCGGCCGACCTGGGGGCTCGTCGAGGGCGACGCCATCGCTCCAGGCCGGACCGTCCTGCGCGCGCTCGGCGGCGGCCGGCGCTACGAGGTCTTCCTCGTCTGGGACGACCACCGGCTCGCCGTGCTGGTGGCCAAGGTGCTGCGGCCCGACCATGCGCGCGACCCGGCCGCGCTGCGCGAGCTGGCGGACGAGGCCGCGGCGCTCGAGCGGCTCTCCCACCCGGTGGTGGTGCGCGGCTTCGACGTGGTCGCCGAAGGACGCTTCCCGCACCTGCTGATCGAGCACCTGGAGGGCCCGACGCTGCGCGAGCTCACCGATCGCGACGGGCCGCTCGCCCTGGAGCAGCTGCTGCCGCTGGGGCTGCACGTCGCCTCGGCGCTGCACTACCTCGCCGGCGAGGGGATGGTCCACCTCGACGTCAAGCCCGACAACGTCGTGATGGGCGCGCCGCCGCGGCTGATCGACCTCAGCGTGGCGCGGACCGTGGAGGCGGCGCGGCGACTCCACCGGCCGGTGGGGACGGACAGCTTCATGGCGCCCGAGCAGTGCGACGCCGCGTGCGGGGAGATCGGGCCTCCTTCCGACGTCTTCGGCCTGGCGGCGACCCTCTACTTCGCGCTGGCCGGCGTGCGGCCGTTCCCGCGCGACGGCGCGCAGCGCTTCCCGCAGCTCGAGCGCGACCCGGCCCCGCTCCCGCCGCGCGTGCCGCGCCAGCTCGCGGCGCTCCTGCGCGCCGGCCTCGCCCGCGACCCGGTGGCCCGCCCGACCGCGGCCGAGCTCGCGGCCGGCCTCGAGCCGCTGGTGGCCGCGCTGCCGCAGCGGCTCGTGCTCGGCCGGCACGGCTGGCGCCGGCGCTGACGCTTTCGCGCGTTCGTGCCACGATGCGCCAAGTGCTGCAAGCAGCCCTGGCGTTCCTCCCCTTCGCGGCGTTCCTCGCGGTGCTGCCCGGCCCTGCCACGGCGATGGTGATCCAGTCGGCGGCACGCGGCGGCAGGCGGCGCGCCATGCGGGCCACGCTCGGCGACGCGGCCGGCCTGGCGATCTGGGCCGTGGCCTCGATGCTCGGCGTGTCGGCGCTCCTCGTCGCCTCCGAGGTGGCGTTCACGACGCTCAAGATCGTCGGCGCGTTCGTGCTGATCGCCTACGGCGTCGCCGCGATCCGGGCCGCCAGGCGAGGCGAGCCCGCGCATGCGCCGCCCGCTCGCAGCGGGGCGTTCCGGATGGGCCTGGTCACCGCCCTCACCAACCCGAAGGTCGGCCTGTTCTACCTCGCGCTGCTCCCGCAGTTCGTGCCCGAGGGCACGGCGGTGCTGCCGGCGACGCTGCTGCTCGCCGGCATCCAGATCTCCCTGGCGTGCGCGTGGTACTTCGTCCTCGCCTCGGCGGTCGGCCGCGTCCGCGAGGTGTTCGTCCGCCGCCGCGGTCAGATCCAGGCGGCCACCGGCGCGCTCATGGTCGGCTTCGGCGCGGCGCTCCTGGCCGACCGCTAGATGATTTGATTTCGCGGCCCGCGTGCCCGCATGGCCGCGTACCGGATTAGTCCCGCCCGCCCGGTGCCCGCGCGATCGGCACAGTGGCGGAGCCACGGGCCGATTCAGCGGGTGCCGATCCGGCGCCGCGGGACGTGGTCAGGCGGGTGCGCGGGTCGTGGAATCAGTCATCTAGACCGCGGCGCCGACGCCCAGGCTCGCGTACAGCGGATAGCGCTCGGCGATCCCCGCGACGCGCTCGGCGAGCTCGTCGCGCACGTCCTCGAACCCGGGCTGCAGCGCCCGGGCGATCAGCGAGCCGACGACCGGGAAGTCGTCTGCCTGCAGGCCGCGCGTGGCCAGCGCCGCGGTACCGACGCGCAGGCCGCTGGTGACCATCGGCGGCCGCGGGTCGAACGGGATGGCGTTGCGGTTGACCGTGATGCCGATCTCGTGCAGCCGGTCCTCGGCCTGCTGGCCGTCGAGCTCGGAGTCGCGCAGGTCGACGAGCACGAGGTGGACGTCGGTCCCCCCGGTCAGGACGCTCACGCCGTGGCCGGCTCCCATCAGCTCGCCCGCCACCGCCTTCGCGCCGTCGACCGTGCGCCGCTGGCGCTCGCGGAACATCTCGGTCGCCGCGATCTTGAACGCCACCGCCTTGCCCGCGATCACGTGCTCCAGCGGACCGCCCTGCTGCCCGGGAAGACCGCCGAGTTGATCTTCTTGGCGTACTCCTCCTTGCAGAGGATCGTCCCGCCGCGGGCGCCGCCGAGCGTCTTGTGCACCGTCGTCGTGACGACGTCGGCGATCGGCACGGGGTTCGGGTGGATGCCGGCCGCCACCAGGCCGGCGAAGTGCGCCATGTCGACCATCAGGTACGCCCCGACCTCGTCGGCGATCTCGCGGAAGCGCTCGAAGTCGAGGAACCGGGGGTAGGCCGACCAGCCGGCGAGGACGAGCTTCGGCCGCCGCTCGCGCGCGATCTCGGCGACGGCGTCCATGTCGATCAGCGAGGTCTCGCGGTCCACCTCGTACGGCGCGATGTCGTAGAGCTTGCCGGAGACGTTGATCTTCATCCCGTGCGTGAGATGGCCGCCGTGCGGCAGCGCCAGGCCGAGGATCGTGTCGCCGGGATCGAGCAGCGCGTGGTAGACCGCCGCGTTGGCCTGCGCGCCGGCGTGCGGCTGCACGTTGGCGTGCTCGGCGCCGAACAGCGCCTTGGCGCGCTCGATGGCCAGCGTCTCGATGACGTCGACGTGCTCGCAGCCGCCGTAGTAGCGCTTGCCGGGCAGGCCCTCGGCGTACTTGTTGGTCAGGACCGAGCCCTGGCACTCGAGGATCGCCTGGGGCACGAAGTTCTCCGACGCGATCATCTCGAGCGTCGACTGCTGGCGGTGGAGCTCGCCCTGGATGGCGTCGGCGACCTCGGGGTCGACCTCCGCGAGCGGGCGCTCGAAGTAGTCGGTCTGGAGTTCGGACATGGGCCGCCAAACGTACCACCGAGCTCGGCAGCGGCGAGGGAGCGGTCAAGCGCCGCGCGGAGGCGCCGATCTGAAGGGTGTGCGCTTCGTCCTGATCCTGCTCGCCTGCCTCGTCGCGGCCGCCCCCGCCCACGCCGCGCCCCCCGACGCCGACCCGCCGGTCACGAACCGCACGGTCGAGACGGTGGTGCGCGACGGCTCGACGCTCTACCTGGGTGGCGACTTCACGTACGTGGGGCGCCGGACCTCGCTGGCGCGGCTCGGCGCCGACGGGCGCTCGACCGGCAGCTTCCCGCGCGTGACCGACGGCCGCGTCGAAGCGCTGCTCGACGACGGCGCCGGCGGCTGGTACGTCGGCGGCTCGTTCGAGACGATCGGCGGCGCCGACGTCCCGCGGCTCGCCCACGTGCTCGCCGACGGCTCGGTCGATCCCGGCTTCCGCCCGGCGCCCGACGGCCCCGTCCGCGCGCTGGCGCTGGCCGGCGGGACGCTGTACGCGGGCGGCGCCTTCGACCTGGTCGGCGCGGCCGCGCGCACCAACCTCGCTCTGCTCGACCCGGCCGACGGGTCCCTGCTGCCCGGGGCGCCCGACCCGAACGGCTCCGTCGAGGCGCTCGCCGCGAACGGCGGCGAGGTGCTCGTCGGCGGCC
The DNA here is from genome assembly GCA_963844405.1 of uncultured Solirubrobacteraceae bacterium. Lineage (GTDB taxonomy): Bacteria > Actinomycetota > Thermoleophilia > Solirubrobacterales > Solirubrobacteraceae > DASSUW01. Next base: position 392,845 of record CAWJNZ010000007.1, read on the forward strand.
GCTTCACGACGATCGGCGGCCAGGCGCGCGGCCGTGTCGCCGCGCTCGCCGGCGGCGTCCCGACGGCGTTCGACCCCGGCGCCGACGGCGCCGTGCGCGCGATCGCGGTGGCCGGCGCCGACATCTACTTCGGCGGCAGCTTCAAGGCCGTCGGCGGCGCCGCCCGCAAGCGGCTCGCCGCGGTCGACGCCGCCGGAGCGCCGACCGGCTGGAACCCGGGCGCGGACGGCGGCGTGCACGCGCTCGCGGCCGACGCCTTCCACGTCTACGCCGCGGGCGCGTTCGACACCCTCAACGGCAGCGCCGAGCGCGGCTTCGGCAAGCTCGACCGCCTCACCGGCGCCGTGCAGGACGTGCAGGCCAACCTGGCGGGGGACGCGTACGCGCTGGCGCTCGCCGGCGGCCGCCTCTACGTCGCCGGCCGCCCGTGGGACCAGGCGCCGCAGCCCGCCGACGTCCACGAGGCGATCGCCGCCATCGACCTCGCCACCGGCACCATCGCCTGGAGGTCGGAGTACGCGGGCGGCGAGGTCCGCGCGCTCGCGGTCCGCGGCGGCGACGTCTACGCCGGCGGGACCTTCGACTCGGCCGGCGGCGAGCCGCGCCGCCACCTCGCGGCGATCGACCTCGACACCGGCGCTCCGACCGCCTGGGCGCCCGACCCCGACGGGCCGGTGAAGGCGCTCGCGCTCCATGACGGCACGCTCTACGCCGGCGGCGCGTTCACGGAGATCGCGGGCGCGGCCCGCGGGCGCACCGCCGCCTTCGCCGGCGGCGCGCTCACGACCTTCGACGGCCGCGCCGACACCGCCGTCACCGACCTGGTGGCCGGCGACGAGGGCGTGTTCGCGGCGTACGGCACGACGCTCGCGGCCCTCGACCCCGTCACCGGCGATGCTCGCGCGGGCTGGAACCCCGCCCCCGACGGCGCCGTCACCGCGCTCGCCCTCGAGGACGGCAGGCTCTACGCGGGCGGCGCGTTCACCGGCATCGGCGGCGCGACGCGGGCGCGGCTGGCCGCGCTCGACGCGACGACCGGCCAGGCCACGGCCTTCGACGCCGCGCTCTCGGACGGCACCTCGAACCCGCCCGCCGTGACCGCGCTCGCCGCGAGCGGCGACGGCACGGTGTTCGTCGGCGGCAAGTTCGAGAGCGCCGGCGGCGCGACTCGCATCGATCTCGCCGAGCTCGACGGCGCGACCGGGGCGGCGACCCGGTGGTCCGCCGGCTGGTACTCCCTGGACCGGATCAACGCCATCGCCGTCACGCGCACGCGCGTGTGGGTGGGCGGGCGGTTCGACAGCTACGGCGGCGCCCTGCCGTACGCGGAGCTCGACGAGCACGATCGCGACTCCGGCGAGTGGCTCGGCTCCCTGCCGTACACGCGCGGGGACGTGCGCGCCCTCGACACCTCTCACGGCGCCGTCCAGGCTGCCGGCAGCTTCACGGCGATCGGCAGCCGCCCGCATCTCAACCTGGCCTCCTGGACGCCGCGGCCGGCGCTGCTCGACTCGCCGCGGGCGCTCGGCACCATCGCCGACGGCGAGACGCTCACCTGCGCGCCGGGCGCGTGGGAGGGCGAGCCGACGGGCTTCTCGTTCACCTGGCTGCGCGACGGCGACGCCGTCGCCACCGGCGAGCACTACGTCATCTCGGCCGCCGACGCGGGCGCCGAGCTGCGCTGCCGCGTGACGGCACGCAACCGCGGCGGCTCGGAGACGGCGACGTCGGCGCCGGCCGGCAGCCCCGCCCCGCCCGCCGCGACCGACCCGCCTCAGGTCACCGGGACCGCCGCCTACGAGCAGACCGTCACGTGCGATCCCGGCACCTGGTCGGGCTCGCCGGCGCTGTCCTACGGCTGGCGGCGCGACGGCGAGCCGATCGCCGCCGCACAGGCCGCGACCTACACGCTGACCGACGACGACGCCGGCAGCGAGCTGAGCTGCCGCGTGCGCGCCGAGAACGCCGGCGGCAGCGCGACCGCCGACGCCGCCCCGGTGACCGTGCCGGACGCGCCCGCGCTGCTCGAGCGCCCGAAGATCGCCGGCTCGGCCGAGATCGGCGCGGTGCTCAGCTGCTCCGCCGGGACGTGGAGCGGCGCGACCGCCTACAGCTACCGCTGGAGCGACACCCGCAACACCGAGCTCGGGACCGGGGCGACCTACACGGTCCGTGACGCGGACGCCGGCCGGACCCTCTACTGCACCGTCACCGCCCGCAACGCGGGCGGCATCACCACGGCGTACGGCTCGGTCTGGATCGCCTGGCCGACGCCGGTCAACACGGCGCCGCCGTCGATCGCGGGCACCGGCGTCGCCGGCTCGCGGCTCACGTGCCGCCAGGGCACGTGGACCTACGCCCAGTGGGTGCAGCGGGTCCGCTGGCTGCGCGACGGCGTCGAGGTCGGCCGCAGCTGGACGTGGACGCCGCAGGCGTCCGACGTCGGGCGCGCGATTCGCTGCGAGGTGACGGTGGCGAACGGGCGGACGGCGACCGCGCTGTCGGCCCCGCTGACCATCACGGCGCCGCCGCCTGCGCCCGCGCCCGTCGCACCGGCGCCGCCGGCGCCACCCGCTCCCACGCCGCCGGCGGAGGCCGTGGTCACGAAGCTGAGCTTCGTCCGCACCGCGATCGTCCGCAGCGGCTGGGCCAACGTCGCGTACGTGACCTGCAGGGGCGCCTGCCGCGCGACGGTCAGCGTGCGCAAGGCGAGGGGCGGCAAGCGCCTCGGCAGCGCACGCGTCGTCGGCACCGGGTCCGTCTACGTGAAGCTCAGGAGCGTGCGGCGGCCGACGCGCGCGGTGATCGCCGTGCGGGTCGCGGGCCGCACGACCGAGCGCCGCATCAAGCTGCGGCCGCGATGACCTCCGCGGGCACCGCGCCCGCGCGCACGATGCGCAGCTCACCGCCGCGGTCGTAGTCGCGCAGGTCGACCACCGTCGACGGCGTGCCGGGCAGCTCGCCGCCGTCGATCACGAGGTCGGCGCCACGCCGGATCGCCTCCGGGACGTCCTCGAGCCGCCGCGCGTCCGGCCCGCCCGTCACGTTGGCCGAGCTCTGCAGCACGGGCACGCCGCCGAGCGGCTCGATGTCGGGTACGCGGACGCCCAGCGCCCCCGCCCCGCCGGCCAGCGGGTAGCGGTCGCTCGGCACGAGCAGCGTCACCATCCCCGGCAGCAGCCGCGCCATCAGCGTGCGCGTGCGCGGGGAGAGCTCGGGCAGGAGCGCCTGCTCGCGGTCGAAGAACATCACCGCCGCGGGCTTGTCGGGCGGCCGGCCCTTGAGCGCGTACAGGCGCGCCACCGCGTCCGGGCTCTCGGGGTCGCAGGCGAGGCCGTAGACCGTGTCGGCGGGGAAGACGGCGACCCCGCCGGCCGCGATGCACGCCTCGAAGTTCACCGGCGGCCGACCACGACGCGCTCGATGCCGGCGAGGTCGGGCACGATCTCGGTCTCGTGCCCGTCGAGCAGGGCCGCCACGTCGCGCGCCTGGCCCATCCCGACCTCGAGCGCGACGAAGGTCACGTCGCGCAGCGCGGGCGCGAGCTTCCGGTAGACCTCGAGGCCCTCGGGCCCGGCGTACAGCGCCTCGCTCGGCTCGTAGCCGAGCTCCGGCGCCAGCCGCTCGCCGGCGCGCACGTAGGGCGGGTTCGAGACCACCGCGTCGACGGCGCCGGTCACCGGCTCGAGCAGGTCGCCCTCGAGCCACTCGACCTCGAGCCCCAGCCGTTTCGCGTTCGCGCGCGCCACCGCGAGCGCGCCGGGGCTGGTCTCGGTGGCGACGACGCGCAGGTCCGGCCGCTCGTCGGCCAGCGCCAGCGCGATCGCCCCCGAGCCCGTGCCGACGTCGACCACCCGGGCACCGTGAGGCAGCCCCAGCGCCGCCTCCACCACGTGCTCGGTCTCCGGCCGCGGGATCAGCACCCGCGGGTCGACCTCGAGCTCCAGCCGGCGGAAGCCCTTGCGGCCGAGGATGTACGCGACCGGCTCCCTTTGCGCCCGGCGGCGGACGTAGTCGCGGAACGGCTCTGGCTCCACGCCCTGGGTCGGATCGGCGATCAGCGCCGCGCGGTCGACTTCCATCGCCGCCGCGAGCAGGACTTCGGCGTCGAGCCTTGGGGTGTCGACGCCGGCGGCGGTGAGGGGGATCAGCGCCGAGTCGAGCGCGTCTTTGACGGTTGTGCGTGCGAGGGGGGTGCGGGGCATGGGCGTTGCTGCGAAGCGTGGCAGGCGGGACTTGAACTGCGGCATTGAGAGAGGCACGGAGGGTGGTCGGTTCCGCATCGTGGAACGCGGGCACGCCGGCGTCGCGCTTCGAAGCGTCGTGTGGCGCCTTTGGGTCGTATAGCGACCCCAAAGCGACCCGGGCACCGCGCGCCGCCGCTCGACGAGCCCGATTCGACGCCGATCATTGCGCCATGCGGAATCGCGAGGCCGAGACCAATCCAGCCCCGCCTCCCTACAAGCAAGAAGTTCGCGCCCTCACGGGCGGTCAGCCGGCGGCCTGCAACTCGAGCCGCTTGCGCTTCTCGGCGTCCTGCAGCGCCCCCGTGATGTCGTCCAGCTCCCCGCCGAGCACCTGCTCGAGGTTGTGGACGGTCAGCCCCTCGACGCGGTGGTCGGTGACGCGGCGCTGCGGGAAGTTGTAGGTGCGGATCTTCTCCGCCCGCTCGCCGGTGCCGACCTGGGCGCGGCGGTCGGCGGCCAGCTCGGCCTGCTGCTCCGCGACCTTCATCTCGTACAGCCGCGCGCGCAGCACCTTCATCGCCCGCTCGCGGTTCTGCAGCTGCGACTTCTCGTCCTGCATCGAGACCACGAGCCCGGTCGGCTTGTGGGTGATGCGGACCGCGCTGTCGGTCGTGTTGACCGACTGGCCGCCCGGGCCGGACGAGCGGTAGACGTCGATCTCCAGGTCGTTCTGGTCGATGTCGACCTCGACGTCCTCGGCCTCCGGCAGCACGGCGACCGTCGCCGTCGAGGTGTGGATGCGGCCCTGCGACTCGGTGGCGGGCACGCGCTGCACGCGGTGCGTGCCGCCCTCGTACTTGAACCTCGAGAACGCGCCGTCGCCGCGGACCTCGAACGTGTACGAGCCGTCGGACGCGTCCATCGTCTCGGTCTGGAAGCCGAGCCGCTCGGCGTAGCGGGTGAGCATGCGGAAGAGGTCGCCCGCCCACAGGCCGGCCTCGTCGCCGCCGGCGCCGCCGCGGATCTCGACGATCACGTTCTTGTCGTCGTTCGGGTCGGGCTCGACCATCGCGAGCCGGATCTCCTCCTCGAGCTGCTCGATCCGCTCGCGCGCGCTGCGCATCTCGTCGCGCAGCTCGGGGTCGTCCATGCCCTCGTCGAGCATCTCCTGCGCGCCCTCGGCGTCCGACACCGCGAGCCGCCACTCCTCCGCCAGCTTGGCGGCGGGGGTCAACTGGTTGAACTGGCGGCCGGCCTCGGCGTAGCGGCGACGGTCCCCGATCACCTCGGGGTCCGTCATCTGCTGCTGCACCTCGGCGTAGCGCGCCTCGATCTGCTCGACGAGCGACTCGATCACGCCACGTAGGTCTAGGCCGCCATCGGCAGATCGTTCACGGTGACCGGCGTGCCCGGCAGCACCCGCAGCTGCTCGCCGAAGTGCTTGACCGGCAGGCCGCGGCCCTCGATCAGCTCGTACGTGGTGCCGGCGTGCGTCATGTCGACCTCGACGAGCTGCCCGCGCACCTGCACGCGGAAGCGCAGCCGCTCCCACTCGGCCGGAAGCCGCGGCGAGAAGCGCACGTCGCCGTCGAAGTCGCGCAGCCCGCCGAAGCCGGCCACCAGCGCGAGCCAGGTGCCGCCCGCGGAGGCGACGTGGATGCCGTCGGCGGTGTTGCCGTGCGCGTCCGCGAGGTCGACCGTCGCCGCCTGCTCGAAGTAGCGCAGCGCCGCCTCGGGGTAGCCGACGGCCGACGCCACGACGCTCTGCACACACGCCGACAGCGTCGAGTCGCCGGTCGTCAGCGGGTCGTAGTAGTCGAACGTGCGGCGCGTCTCCTCCTCGCCGAAGTGGTGCTCGACGAGGTAGGTGGCGAGCACGACGTCGGTCTGCTTGATCACCTGGTGGCGGTAGAGCTCGAGCGGGTGGAAGTGGAGCAGCAGCGGGTGCTTGTCGCGCGTTCCCTCGAAGTCCCAGCGCTTGCGGTCGAGGAAGCCGTCGTCCTGAAGCACGATGCCGTCGTGACGCGGGACGTACATCGCGTCGGCGGCGCGCAGCCATTCGGCGATCTCCTCGTCGGTGAGGCCGGTGGCCAGCACGAGCTCCGCGTAGGCCTTCGGGTCCTCGCCGCGCAGCCACTGCATCACGCGGACGGCGCCCTCGAGGTTCTCCTTCGCCATCAGGTTCGTGTACGCGTTGTTGTCGACGACCGTCGTGTACTCGTCCGGACCGGTCACCGCGTTGATGCAGAACCGGTCGCCGGAGAAGAAGCCGAGCCCCATCCACAGGCGGGCGGTCTCCACCAGCGCCTGCGCGCCGTCGCCGAGCAGGAAGTCGAGGTCGCCGCTCACCCACGCGTAGTGCCGGAAGGCGTAGGCGATGTCGGCGTTGATGTGGTACTGCGCGGTGCCCGCGGCGTACCACGCCGACGCCTCCTCGCCGTTGATCGTCCGCCACGGGTACAGCGCGCCGCGGTGGCCGACCTCCCGCGCGCGGGCACGCGCCGCGTCGAGCATGCCGACGCGGAAGTCGAGCACCTGCCGCGCCCAGCGCGGGCTGGTGTGGATGAGGAACGGGACGACGTAGATCTCGGTGTCCCAGAAGTAGTGGCCCTCGTAGCCGCGGCCGGTGACGCCCTTGGCCGCCACGCCGAGGCCCTCGGCGCGCGCGGTCGCCTGCATGAGGTGGAAGAGGTTGAAGCGCACGGCCTTCTGGAGCTCGGGCGCGCCCTCGATCTCGACGTCGCTGCGCTGCCAGAAGGCGGCCACGTGGCGGGCGTGCTCGCGCTCGATCGTCGCGTAGCCGTCCTCGGCGGCGCGGTCGAGCGTGCGGTCGACGCGCGCGACGAGATCGTGCGCGCCCGTCCCCCAGTGGTAGGCGACGTACTTGGCCAGCCGCAGCGGCACGCCCGGCTCGAGCTCGGCCTGCACGACGACGCGGGCGCCGTCGCCCTCCGCCGTCGCCCGGGCGTCGCCCTCGACCGCGTGCTCCATCCCGACCGCGAGCTCCAGCCCGCTGTTGCGGGTGACCATGTCGAGCACGGCGCGCGTGCCCGCGGCGCGGGCGCTCACCGGCACGAGCACCTTCTCGGCGAACCCCTTGCCGCGGCGCGGGTCGTCGGACGTCTCTCCCGGCCCGTGGGTGACGAGCTCGGACGAGATGACGACGCTGACGGCCTCGTCGAGCGCCTCGACCTCGTAGGCCATGGCGGCGAGATGGCGGTGCTCGAACGAGGCCAGCCGGCTCGAGCGGACGACCAGGCGGTGCCCGCGCGCGGTCTCGAACTCGACCTCGCGGCGCAGCACGCCGGTCCGCAGGTCGAGCTCGCGCTCGAAGCGACGGACCTTGGCGGTGGCGAGGCTGAACGGCTCGTCGTCGACGAACAGCCGGATGATCGAGCCGTCGGTCGCGTTGACGATCGTCTGGCCGGTCCGGGCGAGGCCGTAGGCGTCCTCGGGGTAGACGATCGGCCACGTCTCGTGGAGGCCGTTGAGGACGGCGCCGGCGTCGTGCGCGGGCGTGCCCTCCTCGGGCGTGCCGCGCAGGCCGAGGTAGCCGTTCCCGACCGCGAAGACGGACTCGCCCGCCGCGGCCGGGTCGAAGCGGCTCTCGGTGATCGACCAGGTCACGGCGCGAGCTCCGAGAGGTCGTCGACCACCACGTCGGCGCCGGCCTCGCGCAGGTCGCGCGGGTCGGCCGAGCGGGCGACGCCGATCACCAGGCCGAAGTCGCCGGCCCGGCCCGCCGCGACTCCGGCGAGGGCGTCCTCGACCACGACCGACCTGCGCGGGTCTACCCCGAGCCGGCGGGCGGCCTCGAGGAAGCCGTCGGGAGCGGGCTTGCCGGACAGGCCGAGCTGGGTGATGTCGCCGCCGTGGACGGTCAGGTCGAAGAGGTCGCTGATGCCGGCGGCGTAGAGGACGTTGTCGGCGTTCGCGCTCGAGGACACCACCGCGGTGCGGACGCCGGTCTCGCGCAGGTGGCGCACCCAGCGCACGGAGCCGGGGAAGGCCTCGACGCCGCCGCGCAGCAGCGCCTGCTCGACGAGCGCCTGCTTGCGGTCGGCGATCAGCCGGACGGTGAACGGGGCGAGCTCGAGGCCGCGCGACGCGAGGAAGTCGCGCACGCCGTCCTCGCGCATCTTGCCGTCGACGTGGTCCAGGTAGTCGCGGTCGAGGTCGAACGGGCGTTGCCCGTGGTGGGCGAGCACGGGATCGAAGGTCAGCTTCCAGCAGTGCGCGTGCAGCGCGGCGGTCGAGGTGAGGACGCCGTCGAGGTCGAACAGGACGGCGTCGTAGATGGGCGTGGTCATGGCACGCGAAGCTACGGGCGACCCGCCGGCATCGAATCGATCAGTGCCCTAGTCCGCTCCCTAGTTAGGATCGGCGCGGCGGGTCACGTATGGATTTCCGCGTCCTTGGCCCCGTGAAGGTCGACGCCGGCGAGCTCCCGTCCGGAAGACAGGTCGCGCTGCTCTCGTGCCTGCTGATGGCCGGCGGCCGGGTCGTGTCACGCGACCGGCTGATCGACGCGCTGTGGGGCGAGCACCCGCCGGCGACGGCTCCGAACGCGCTCCAGGTGCAGGTGCATGCCCTGCGCCGCCGGCTCGGCGCCGAGCGGATCACCCGCGAGGGACCCGGCTACCGCCTCCAGCTCGAGCCCGGCGAGCTCGATCTCGCGCGCTTCGAGGACCTGGTCGAGCGCGGCCGGTCCGAGGAGGCGGACGCGGCGGCCGCGACCTTCCGCGAGGCGCTCGCGCTGTGGCGCGGGCCCGCCTACGAGGACGTGCGGTACGAGGCGTTCGCGCAGGCGGAGGTGGCCCGGCTGGAAGAGCTGCGGCTCGCCGTGCTCGAGGATCGCGTCGAGGCCGACCTGGCGGTCGGCCGCGAACGCGAGCTCGTGCCCGAGCTCGAGGCGCTCGTGGCGGAGCATCCGAGCCGAGAGCGGCTGTGCGGGCAGCTGATGCTCGCGCTCTACCGCAGCGACCGCCAGGGCGCGGCGCTCGAGGTGTTCACGCGCGCCCGCGAGGCGCTGCGCGACGAGCTCGGGCTCGAGCCCGGGCCTGCCCTGCAGGAGCTCCAGCAGGCGATCCTCCGGCACGACAGCGCGCTCGCCCGTCGCGCCCGGCACGCGCTTCCCGCGCCCGAGACGCGCCTCGTCGGCCGCGCTGCCGAGCTTGCGGCGCTGGCGGCGCTGGTGCGCGGCGGCGCGCGGCTGGTCACGCTGACCGGAGCGGGCGGCATCGGCAAGACGAGGCTCGCGCTCGCGGCCGCCCATGAGCTGGCCGACGCGTTCCAGGACGGGATGTGGTTCGTCGACCTCTCGCCCGTCGCCGGACCCGGGGGTGGTGCTCGACACGATCGCGAGCGCGCTCGGCGCCCGGCCCGACCAGCTGCCGTCGTTCCTGCGCGGCCAGCAGGCGCTGCTGCTGCTCGACAACTTCGAGGTCGTCGACGCCGCGGCGCCGCTGGTGAGCGAGCTGCTCCGCTCGGCGCCGGGCCTGGTCGTGCTCGCCACCAGCCGCACGCCGCTGCGGCTCTCCGGCGAGCACCAGTACCGCGTCGAGCCGCTGCCCCTCGCCGACGCCGTCCGCCTCTTCGCCGCCCGCGCCGACGCGGTCGCGCCGAGCCACCGCCGCCCCGGCGGCGACGAGGTCGCGACGCTGTGCCGGCGCCTGGACTGCCTGCCCCTGGCCATCGAGCTGGCGGCGGCGAGGACGCGCGACTACGCCGCCGGCGAGCTGCTGGAGTCGGTGCCGGGCTCGCTCGAGCTGGCGGGTGAGGGACCGCGCGACCTGCCGGCGCGCCAGCGCACGCTCCGCTCGACGATCGACTGGAGCCACCGCCTGCTCGATCCCGAGGCGCAGGCACTGTTCGCGCGCCTCGCCGTGTTCGCCGGCGGGTTCACGGCCGCGAGCGCCGCGGCGGTGTGCGGCGCCGCCCGCGAGGCGCTGGCCACGCTCGTCGCCGCGAGCCTCGTCCACGAGCGCGCCGGGATGCGGTACTCCATGCTGGAGACCGTCCGCGAGTACGCGCTCGAGCGGCTCGGCGAGGACGACGGCCTGCGGCGGCGCCACGGCGAGCACTACGTCGGCCTCGCCGAGGCGGTCGAGGACCAGCACCCGGCGAGCGGCGCCTGGGAAGACCTCGAGGCCGAGCACGACAACTTCCGCGCCGCGCTCGACTGGAGCCGCGACCACGGGGCCGTCGACATCCAGCTGCGGTTGGTCGGGGCGCTCTCGTACTTCTGGGCGACGAGCGGCTACCTGCGTGAAGGTCACGCGCGGATCGACGAGGCGCTGCGGCACGCGGCCGAGGCACCGCCGGACCTGCGGGCGAGGGCGCTGGCAGGCTCGGCGCTCGTGGCGCACAGCCTCGGCGACTACGAGTGGATGCGCGTGTCGGCGCAGGCCAGCCTCGAGCTCTTCCGCGCGTTCGGCGACGAGCGCCGCACGGCGCTGGCGCTCAACGAGCTCGGGATCGCGCTCAGCAACCTCGGCGACCTCGACGCCGGGATCGCGTGCCACGAGGAGAGCGCGGCGATCTCGCGCCGGCTGGCGGACGGCATCCGGCTGTCGGCGGCCCTCAACAACCTCGGCTACTGCGTCCTGCAGCGCGGCGACCACGCCGAGGCGCGAGCGTGGTTCGAGGAGGGCCTCGCCGTGTCCCGCAGGATCGGCCACCGGACCGCCGAGTCGGTGATGCTCGGCAACCTGGGCCTCGCCGCCCTGCTCGAGCGCCGGCCGGACGAGGCGCTCGACCACTTCCGGACCGCGCTGGTCATCGACCGCGAGCTGGAGTACGGGGAGGGCCTCGTCTACGGCCTGGTCGGGATCGCCGCCGCGCTCCCGGCGAGCGAGGAGGCGGCGATGCTGCTCGGTGCCGCGCACGCGGGCGCACGCGACCTGGCCGTCGAGCTCGAGCCGCTCGAGGCGCAGGTCCACGCGCGGCTCACGGACGCGCTGCAGGAGGCGCTCGGCGCCGCGCGGTTCGCCCGGGCCCACGGGGCCGGGCAGGCGGCCGGCCTCCAGGACACGGTGCAGCACGCCTTAAGCGCGGTCGTAAGCGCCTCGTAAGCGGCCTCCCCCACCTTGGCCTCCCCACCCCCACGGAAAGGCCAAGGACATGAGGCACACGCTCGCCGCGCTCGCCGTGACGCTCGTCGCGGCGGTGTTCGCTGCGGAGGCCCAGGCGGCCGACTCGATCAGCTTCGGCGACAAGGGCTCGGGCGCCACGTTCGGCGCCAACGAGATCGTCGGCATCGACGGCTCGATCACCTATCGCAACGACTGCCCGAAGCCGGGCATCGACGACTGGTTCTACCCGGCGACCGACGTCTACCTCGTGCCGGCGGGCTCGGGCACGGGGACGTTGCAGGACGTGGGGGGCGGACGCCCGAACACGATCGTGGCGACGGCGACCGCGTTCCTGGACGAGGTGATCGCGATGACGGCTCCGGCCGGCAACCTCGACGAGGGTGAGTACGACGTCGTCTACGACACCTGCCAGGACGGTGAGTTCGACCCGGGCTTCGACACGGTGTTCGCGGGTGCCGTGACCGTCCGGCTCCCCGATGTGCTTCCGCTCGCCGACGGCGCGATCGGGCGGATCAAGAGCGAGGCACGCGACGAGTACGCGGCCTGGATGAAGACCCGGAAGGACATGAGCGGGATCTTCAAGCTCGCCGACCGCGCGCTCAAGGTCCAGTGCAAGGCCGGCAACGCGATCGGGTGCGCGATGCGCAAGCTCGACTACTTCGACGGCGTCAAGGAGCGCTTCCTCACCCTCCTGCTCAGCCAGGCCAACCACTACCTCGCGATCGCCGAGGACCCGCCGGACGCGAACTTCGACACGCTCACGACGCTCGCGCCGGTCGACGTGCCGCGCGACCACAGCGACTCCGAGCTCGGCAACGCGCTCGCGGACGCCCTGCGGCCGTTCGCCGGCGAGGCGGCGGTGAGCGCCGCCCTGCTGCGCGCGGTCGAGCGCTACCAGGGCGCGCAGGCCGCGGGCGACGCCGACTGGGCGCTCGTCCACGCCCGGCAGGCGCTCAACCTCACCGAGACGCTGCGCGAGGTCGTCCCGGCCGGCGGTGACGCGCTCGCGGACCTGCGCGCCGCGGTGAGCGACCCCCAGCTCGACCCGGCCATCACGGCCGGCCGGTCCTTCACGCAGCGCGTGTGGAACTCGGGGCTGACCGCCGGCGAGCGCCGCGCCCTGCTCAACCAGGGCCTGAGCACGACGCGGATCGCGAAGCTCGAGACCGAGGTGCGTGGCATCGCGCTCGAGAACTCGCTGGTGGACGGAGCGAGCATCGTCGCCGCGCTCGACCAGACGCGGGCGGCGCACTCGGCCACGGCCTCCGCGCTGGACTCGGCGGCCGCTGACTGGGAGGAGATCGTCGTGGCGCTCGAGGCCCGCAGCGACCGGCCGGCGGTCGACGCCGGCGGCCTGTACGACGCCACCGCGGGCACCGCGCTCACGCTCGAGGGCTCCGCCGCGGGCGACTGGGACCTCGACGGCGACGGCGAGTTCGACGACGCGGACGGCCGCGAGCCCTCGGTCACCTTCGACGAGGCGGGCACCCGCGTGATCGGCCTCCGCACGAGCGGAGCGGTGTCGTACGCCGTCGTGCGCGTCACGGGCGGCCAGCCCGCGCCCGTGATCTCCTCGGCCGTCCCCGCCGCGCGCTCGGCGACGGTGACCGTCGGCAGCCCGGTCGACTTCTCCGTGACCACGAGCGCCGCGGCCGCGTACGCGTGGACGATCGACGGCGCGCCCGCGGGCTACGGCGCGGCGCTCACCTACGCGCCGGCCGCCGCGGACGTCGGCTCGCACACGATCGAGGTGACGCTCTCCGGGAAGACACGCCGCACCTGGGACGTCGTCGTGCTCGACGGCGATCCCGACGCGGACGGCTGGACGAAGACGACCGACTGCGACGAGACCGACCCGGCCGTCCACCCCGCCGCCGACGAGCGGCTCGGCAACGGCCTCGACGACGACTGCGACCCGTCGACGGCCGACGCCCCGCCCGGCGGCCTGACCGGCTCCCTGCGCTCCTGGGGCTCGAACCACAACGGCACGATCGGGATCGGGACCGGCACGCCCACCCTGGTCCCCTCGCCGGTCGCCGTCCCGGGGCTCGACGACGTCGTCCAGATGGAGCACGGAGATCGCTCCCAGTACGCCGTCCTCGCCAGCGGCCAGGTGCGCGCCTGGGGCTTCAACGGCACGGGCGGGCTCGGCATCGGGGTCTTCGGCTCCGCGCAGCTCTCGCCGGTGTCGCCGCTGGCGGTCGGCGGCGGCGGGGGCCATCTCTCCGGCGTCACCCAGCTCGCGGCGAGCTCGCACGGCCATGTCCTTGCCAGGCGGACCGACGGAAGCGTCGTGGCCTGGGGCCAGAACCAGGCCCGTCAGGTCGGCGACGGCTCCACGGTCAACATGCGGCTCTACCCGGTCCACGTCGTCACCGGCGCAGACGGCCCGCCGCTGACGGGCGTCCGCGCGGTCGAGGCCAGCACCTCGGGCAGCTACGCGATCATGGAGGACGGGACCGTCCGCTCCTGGGGCTACATCCACTGCGACGGCGGCACCTCGATCCGCCAGGAGCCGTTCCCGGTCCCGCTGCCGCTGGTGGGAGGCGACGTGCGCCAGCTCTCGTCCAGCGGCTACTGGACGCTGATCCTCAAGAAGGACGGCACGGTCCTCTCGTGCGGCGCCCTGGCGCCCGTCGCGGGCCGGCCCGTCCCGACGATCGGCGACGTCTACGTCCCCAAGCCCGTCACGGGCTTCGGCCCCGGCAGCGGCGTCGTCGACATCTCGGCCGGGGGCGAGGCCGGCCTGGCCCTCAAGGCGGACGGCAGCGTGTGGCTCTGGGGCGCCAACAACAACTGGGAGCTCGGCGTGCTCGGCAAGTCCGGCCCCGCCTCGGTCCCCGCGCCGACCCAGGTGCCCCTGCCGCCCGGGCCGCCGGTCGTCGACGTCGAGATGGACGACGCCTGCCACGCGCTGCTGGAGCGGGCGGACGGGAGCGTGCTCGCCTGGGGCTGCGACTTCTTCGAGCAGGTCGGCAACGGCCCCGGCCCCCAGACCGGCGTCATCACGCCGACGGTGATCGCCATGCCGGGACGGAGCGCGATCGGCGTCTCGACCGGCGGCTGGAACTCGCTCGCCCTGACCCGGCCGGCCGCCGACCCCGAGTGGGAGCCGCCCGCGACCTGGGTCGACGCGTCGGTCGCCGACGCGACCGTCGCCGAGGCCGGCGGCACGTTCGAGATCAGCCTGTCCGCCGCGCTGCCGCACGACGTCAGGGTGGACTGGACGCTGGAGGCGGGCACGGCCGGGGCCGCCGACGTCACGCTCGGCGACGGCACGGCGACCGTGCCGGCCGGCGCCACCACCGTCGAGGTGGCGGCTCCGGTGCTCGACGACGCGCTCGACGAGGACGCCGAGACGTTCACCGTCGCGCTCCGCGACGCCTCGCACGGCATCCGGCTCGCCCGCGAGCAGGCGGCCGGGACGATCGAGGACGACGACGCGCCGCCCGCCGTCAGCGTGCACCCGGCGAGCGTCGCCGAGGGCGACACGAGCCTGGCGGACGGCAGGGTGAAGGTGCGGCTGTCGGAGCCGAGCGGCAAGCCGGTCACGGTCGGCTTCGCGACGGCGGACGGCACGGCGACGAGCCCCGGCGACTACGCGCCGGCATCGGGCCGGCTGGCCATCGCGGCCGGCGAGCTCGAGGCCGTCGTCCACGTCGCCGTCCGCGGCGACACGGCGATCGAGCCGGACGAGGCGCTGTCGATGTCGCTGGCGGAGCCGGAGAACGCCACGCTCGGCGACGCCTCGGCGGCGCTGACGATCGCCGACGACGAGCCGCTCGCGCTGGCCGTCGAGAGCCCGCAGGTCGGCGAGGGCGAGACGGCGGAGTTCACCGTCGCGCTCGACGCCGCCGCGCCGACCGGCACCGTGTCGGTCGGCTACGAGGTGGTCGGCGTGACGGCGAGCGTGCCCGGCGACGTGGCCGCGGCGAGCGGCACGCTGGTCTTCGGCCCCGGCGAGACCTCGAAGCAGGTCGGCGTGCAGGTGCACGGCGACGCCGAGGTGGAGGGCGACGAGGCGTTCCGGCTCGCGCTGCGCGACGTCGTCGCCGACCGGCGGGTGATGCGCGGCGAGAGCACCGTCGCGACGATCGTCGACGACGACGGCGAGGAGGCACCGCCGCCGCCGCCGTCGCCGTCCGACACCACCCCGCCGGTCACGACGGCGACAGGCCACCCGGCGGGCTGGAGCCGCGACAGCGTCACCGTCTCGCTCACCGCCACCGACGAGGGGTCCGGCGTGAAGGAGATCAGGTACCGGATCGCCGGCCAGACGACGACGGTCCCCGGCGCGTCGGCGTCGATCCCGGTGAGCGCCGACGGCGCGACGACGATCGCCTACGCGGCAGAGGACCACGCCGGCAACGTCGAGGCCGAGCGCACGCTCGTCGTGCGGATCGACCGCACGCAGCCGGTCGTCTCCTGCACGGCGACGCCGAGCCGCCTGTGGCCGCCCAACCACAGGCTCGTCCCGGTCACCGTCGAAGTGCAGGTGCAGGACGGCGGCGCGGGCGCGGGCGGCTTCACGCTCGTCTCGGTCACGAGCAGCGAGCCCGACGACGCGCCCGGCGGCGGCGACGGCAGGACGACCGGCGACATCCGCGGGTTCGTCGCCGGCACGGCCGACACCGCGGGGCGGCTGCGGGCGGAGCGTGCGGGCAAGGGGTCCGGGCGCGTGTACACGCTTACGTACGCCGGGCGCGACGCGGCCGGCAACGAGAGCGAGTGCACGGCGACCGTGAGGGTCCCGCACTCGAAGGCGCGCGCGGCGGCGAAGAAGCCGCCGCGCGCCGGGAGGCGTCGCTAGGCGACGACCTCCATGCCGACCATGTCCTCCTCGGAGGCGGCGCGGGGGTCCTCGACGGCGAGGACGGCCTCCATGGCGGCGATGGCGACGGCGAGCTGCTCGTGGTCGGGCTCGCGGGTGGTCAGCTTCTGCAGCTGCATGCCCGGCCACATCAGCTTCTGCACCCACGGCGTGCTGCGGTTGCGGCCCGCCCACTTGATGACCTCGAAGCTGAGGCCGGCGATCAGCGGGACGCCGACGATGCGCGAGGCGAGCAGGACGTACCACTCCGGCAGCCCGATCGGGGCGAACACGAAGATGGCCACGATCATCACGATCAGCAGGAAGCTGGTCCCGCAGCGCGGGTGCAGGCGCGAGAAGCGCTGGGCGTTCTCGGGCGTGAGCGGCAGCCCCGCCTCGAAGCAGGAGATCGTCTTGTGCTCGGCGCCGTGGAACTCGAACACGCGCCTCAGGTCGCGCAGGCGGGCGAGCACCACGATGTACCCGAGGAAGATCGCCGTGCGCAGGACGCCCTCGACGAGCCAGAAGAGGAAGGCGGAGCCGAGCTGGTCCTTGAACAGGCTCGTGAGCCCGACCGGGACGACGAAGAAGAGGCCGACCGCGAACAGCAGGGCGACGACCACGGTGCCGATCCACATCGCGGTCGAGATCGGCTCCTCGTCCTCGGGCAGCTGCGCGTTGGCCGACATGCCGAGCGCCTTGAAGCCGATGTTGAGCGACTCCACGAGCGCGACGACGCCGCGGATGACGGGCAGGCGGAAGGCGCGGTGGCGCTTGGTCCAGGAGACGAGCGGGAACGACTGCACGTCGATCTCGCCGTCGGGTTGGCGCACGCCGACCGCCCAGGTGGAGACGCCACGCATCATGACGCCCTCCATGACGGCCTGGCCGCCTACGGGAGCGTCACGTTGCGCGCTGAGAAGAAGGTCGTCGCTCACCGACTCTGCATCGGCAGCGACGCCCGTGAACGTGAGAGGTCAGCTACCGCCGCGCTGACGCTTGGCGGCGCGGCGCTGGAAGCGCTCGACGCGGCCACCGGTGTCGACCAGCTTCTGCTTGCCCGTGTAGAACGGGTGGCAGTTCGAGCAGATCTCCACGTGCAGGTCACCCTTCGTCGACCGCGTCGTGAAGGTGTTCCCGCAGGTGCAGGTGACGGTCGCCTCGGGGTAGTCGGGATGGATCTCGGTCTTCATGATGAGATCCAGTGTAGATGCCGCTGCATGTCGTTGATCTCGGCGCCGGGCCGCCGGTCGTGCTCCTCCATCCGGGCCCCGGCCTCGACGGCTCGGTCTTCCTGCCGGGCGCGACCGCGCTCGCCGACGCCGGCTTCCGGGCGCTGCTCGTCGACCTGCCCGGCAGCGGCCGCTCGCCGGGCGACGACTTCACGCTGAAGGCGCAGGCGGCGGCCGTCGAGGAGGTCATGCGCGAGCTGGACGCGCCCACGCTGCTCGGCCACTCGTTCGGCGGCTACGTGGCCATGCAGCACCTCGTCGACTTCCCCGGCAGCGCGGCGCGGCTGGTCGCCTCGTGCACGGACGCCGACGAGGAGGAGGCGCCGGGCGGGCCCGAGGACCCGCTCGAGGGCCTGCCGCCGGAGGTGCGCCCGCGCGTCGAGGCCGCGTTCGAGCGCGAGAGCTCGGTCACCACGCCCGAGGAGTGCCGCGAGGTGTGGATCGACCAGATGCCGTTCTTCGCGGTCGACGCGGAGAAGGTCGTTCCAATGCTCGACGACGTCGTCTTCCAGCCCGAGGCGCACCACGAGCACGAGCTGGGCGAGCTGCACGCGCTCGAGGCGCTGGCCGCGACCGGCATCCCGGTGCTCGCCATCGTCGGCGCGCAGGAGCGCTGGGGGACGGCCGCCGCCGAGCGGATCGCCGCCACCGCCCCACGCGGTGAGCTGCTCGTCGTCGACGATACGGGCCACTTCCCGTTCGCCGAGGCGCCCGAGCGCTATTGGCCGCCGCTGATCGACTGGCTCAAACGCACCTGAAGGTCTACGATCCCTGATCACTGCAGGCGGACCGGGGGAGGCGGACGCCATGAAGAAGGTGTGGCTGTTGTTGCTGGCCGTGGTGCTCGTGAACGCGGGGGTGCTCGGCGTGCTCGCCGTCTCGGGCGGCGACGAGCCGCGCGAGTCCGCGATCCTCGCGGCGGCGGAGGGCGAGGCTGAGGGCGAAGAGGAAGAGGAGGAGGGCCTCGGCCCGGCCGAGCCGGACGACTACTTCCTCTTCCAGCGCTCGACGCGGGGCGAGCTGCCGAGCCGTGAGGCCTTCACGCGCGCCGTCCGCCAGGCACGCGCGCTCCGCGCCGCGACCCCGGCCGCCCAGCGCGGTCCGAGCTGGGCGCTCGAGGGGCCGACGAACATCGGCGGCCGGCTCGTCGACCTCGTCGTCGACCGCACGCAGCAGAACACCGTCTACGTCGCGGCGGCGACCGGCGGCGTCTGGAAGTCGACCGACGCCGGCGGCACGCTCGAGCAGGCGTGGCCGGACGACGCCTCGCAGTCGATGGGCGCCATCGCCCAGGGCGCCGACGGCGCGATCTGGGCCGGCACGGGCGAGCTGAACCCGGGCGGCGGCAGCATCACCTTCGGCGGCACCGGCGTCTACCGCTCCAGCGACGGCGGGCAGACCTGGCAGCAGCGCGGCCTCGACGACAGCGGCACGACCGGGCGCATCGTCACGCACCCGACCGACCCGAACGTGATCTACGTCGCCGCCGGCGGCTCGCTCTTCACGCCGGGCGGCCAGCGCGGCATCTACAAGTCGACCGAACGGCGGCCGCATCTGGCGCCAGGTCCTCGCCCCGGAGACGCCGTTCACCGGCGGCGCCGACCTGGTCATGGACCCGCGCGACCCGAACCGCCTGTACGCGGCGATGTGGGACCACCGCCGCGAGCCGGACGTCCGCACCTACGGCGGCGTCGGCTCCGGTCTGTTCCGCACCGACGACGGCGGCGCGAGCTGGAAGCGGCTCGAGAACGTGGAGACCCTGACGACGCCGAGCGACACCACGGGCCTCGTGTCGCACGAGAGCCTTGGCCGCATCGGCGTCGCCCTCGCCCCGAGCAACCCCGACCGCGTCTACGTCATCACCACGGCGACCTTCGGTCAGGACAAGGGCTTCTACGTCTCCAACAACCGCGGCGAGTCCTTCAACACCGCGGCGCTGCCCGGCTCGCAGGGCGGCTTCGGCTGGTGGTTCGGGCGCATCTGGGTCGACCCGGCGAACGCCGATCACCTCTTCGTGGCCGGCGTGAACCTGCGCGAGTCGAGCAACGCGGGCCTGACCTGGGGCAACTCCGGCGGGCTGCACGCCGACCAGCACGCGATGGAGTGGGACGCGCGGGTGGCGAGGCGCGTCTACGAGGGCAACGACGGCGGGCTCTACCGGTCCGACGCCAACGGCGCCACCCAGACCTGGACGAAGGCGACCTACGAGCCGTACACGCAGCACTACCAGGTCGAGGTGGCCGAGACCGACCCGTCGCGCATGACGGGCGGCACGCAGGACAACGGCTGCATCCGCTCGTGGAGGACGCCGTCGTGGAACGGCTACGGCTGCGGCGACGGCGAGTACGTCCCGATCGACTGGAGCAACCAGAACATCTACTACGGCTGCTCGCAGTACGGCGCCTGCCGCCGCTACACCGACACGGCGACCACGACGACGAGCACGAACATCATGGACGGCGCGGCCTCGGTGCGCTGGAACTGGCACTCGCCGCTCGTGATCGACCCCAACGACCCGGCGGTCCTGTACTTCGGCGGCAACCAGCTCAACCGCTCGACCGACCGCGGTGACACGTGGACGGCGATCAGCCCGCCGCACCCGAACGACCTCACGGGGACGTTCGAGGACGGGCGCAACGACCCGATCTACCGCAACTGGGGCACGATCACGACCGTGGCCGTCTCCAAGAGCGATCCCGAGACGCTGTACGTCGGGACCGACACCGGGCGGCTGTGGAAGACGCACGACCTCGGCGCGACGTGGACCGAGTTCGTCGACGAGCGGCTCCCGAAGCGGTGGGTGACGCGCGTGGCGATCGACGAGAGCGACCCGGACACGGTGTACGCCACGTTCTCGGGCTTCCGCAGCGGCGAGGACGCCGCGCACGTCTACCGGACGACCGACGGCGGGGAGCGCTGGCAGAACATCAGCACGCAACCTGCCGAACGCCCCGGTCAACGACGTCGTGCTCGACGGCGACGACGTGTACGTGGGTTCCGACGTCGGCGTGTTCACGCTCCGCGACCACAGCGTGGCGTGGCGGCCGGTGGGTTCCGGCCTGCCGCTGGCGCCGGTGCTCGACCTGCGCCTGCACGGGCCGTCGGACACGCTCTTCGCCGGCACGTTCGGCCGCAGCGTCTGGACGGTGGGCCTCTGAGAGCCCTCGGTGCGGCGCTCGTCTCGGCGCTCCTGTCGGTGCCGGTGGCCATCATGGTCCTCGGTGCCCTCCACGCGCCGGGCGAGCCGCCGCCCGTGGGCCTCGAGCTCGTGCCGGAGGAGCCTTCGGTCGCCGCCTTCGAGCGGGCGGCCGACCTCGTGCCGCTCTGGCGCCAGCTGCTCAACTCGCTGACCG
Source organism: uncultured Solirubrobacteraceae bacterium (assembly GCA_963844405.1). Classification (GTDB taxonomy): domain Bacteria; phylum Actinomycetota; class Thermoleophilia; order Solirubrobacterales; family Solirubrobacteraceae; genus DASSUW01. The sequence continues at coordinate 413,521 of CAWJNZ010000007.1, forward strand.
TGGTGGCGATCGCCGTCCCCGTGACCGTTTTCGTGGCGTCCATGACCGGGTTCGCCATGAGCCGGCTGCGGGGCCGGTGGCACGCCGTCGCGGTCGGCTTCACGCTCGTGTGCCTGACGATCCCGCTCGCCGCCCTGTGGGTGCCGCGCTTCGCGCTGTTCCGCTCGCTCGGGGTGCTCGACACCTACGTGCCGCTGATCGCGCCGGCGCTGGTGGGGACGTCGCCGCTGCTCGTGCTGCTCTGCTACTGGAGCGCGCGCGGGCTGCAGGACGACCTCGTCGACGCGGCGCGCCTGGCCGGCATGGGCCCGCTGCGCGTCTGGTGGCACGTCGCCGTCCCGCTCACGCGGCCGACCCTGCTCGCGGTCGCCGCGCTGGCCTTCGTGGCGCACTGGAGCAACTTCGTCGAGCCGCTGCTCTACCTCTTCGACACCGCGAAGGCGACGCTGCCGATCGGCCTCAGCAGCCTGCGCCAGCTCGGGCCGACCGACGTGCCGGTCCTGCTGGCGGGGGCGCTGATCGCCACGGTGCCGCCGGTGCTGGCCTTCGCGCTGGCCCAGCGCGCCGTGCTCGCCCCGGCGCGCGAGGCGGACTGGATCGGGCGGTGAGGCGGCTCGTCCTCGTGTTGGCGCTCGCGCTCGCCGGCTGCGGGTCGGACGGCGCGAGCGGCGGCGGGGGGTCCGCGATCACCTTCCAGGTCACCGGCGATCCTGAGGAGACGCGCGTCTACCGCGAGCTGGCCTCGACTCTACCAGCGCCAGACGGGCCGCACCGTCGAGGTCGTCGAGGTGCCCGAGCGGGACATCCACATCGCCAAGCTCACGACGAGCCTGTCGGCCGGCCGCGCTCCGGACGTCTTCCTCCTCAACTACCGCAACATGGGCGGCTTCGCCGCACGGGGGGCGATCGAGGCGGCCCGCGGCACGAGGATCGAGGTCGCGCGCGACGACTTCTACCCCCTGCCGCTGGAGGCGTTCGAGTTCGACGGCGAGCTGCAGTGCGTGCCGCAGAACGCGTCGAGCCTGGTCGTCTACTACAACGCCGACGTCTTCCGCGCGGCGGGCGTCCGCGGCCCGGCCGCTCGTGGACCTACGACGAGTTCGCCGCGGCGGCGCGCCGGCTGACCGTCGACGGGCGCCACGGCGTCGGGCATCGACGTCAGCCTGATCCGCACGGCGCCGTGGATCTGGGGCGCCGGCGGCGAGCTGGTCGACGACGAGACAGCGCCCGACGCGGCTGACGTTCGACACGCCGGAGGGCCGGCGCGGGCTCGAGCGGCTCCTGGCGCTGCGGCGCAACGGGTGGTCGCCGAGCGCCGACGAGGCCGACGCCCGGCCGGTCGACGAGCGGTTCCTCGACGGCAGCGTGGCGATGCTGCTGTCCTCGCGCCGCGACGTGCCGCTCCTGCGCACGATCACCGACTTCGAGTGGGACGTGGCGCCGTTCCCGACCGACGTCGAGCCGGCGAGCGTGCTCCACTCCGACGGCTTCTGCGTGGCCGCCGGCGGCGACGTGGAGGCGGCCTGGGACTGGGTCCAGTTCGCGCTCGGGCGCGAGGGGCAGGAGGTGCTCGCGCGCTCGGGCCGCAGCGTGCCCTCGCTGCGAGCGGTGGCCGAGTCGCCGGCCTTCCTCGACCCCGGCGAATCGCCCGCGCGCTCGCAGGTGTTCCTCGACGCGCTCGAGCACATGCACCGCCTGCCGACGACGAAGAACTGGACCGCGCTCGAGGAGCGCGCCGACGCGATCCTGGAGGAGCTCTACTACGGCCGGCTCGGGCTCGACGAGGCGCTCGATCGCCTGGCGCGCGAGACGGACGGCCAGTTCTGAGCCCGGATCCACCGATCCCCGCGGCGCCTCGCCGCCGTGGCCGTTCGCCAGAGACACGGGTCATCGGTGGATCCGGGCTGAGCGCGGCGCTCGAGCTCGAGGGGGTCGCGACCGCCCATGCCCTTCGCGGCGTCGACCTCTCGGTGCGTCCGGGTGAGCTGATGGCGGTGCTCGGCCCGTCGGGCGCGGGCAAGTCGACGCTCCTGCGGGCGATCGCGGGGTTGGAACGGCTGGCGGGGGGCCGGGTGGCGATCGACGGCGCCGACCAGGCCTCGGTGGCGCCGGCGCGCCGCGGGGTGGCGATGGTCTTCCAGAGCTTCGCCCTGTTCCCGCACCTGTCGGTCGAGCGCAACATCGCCTTCGGGCTGCGGGCGCGCCGGGAGTCGGTGGCGCACGTCGTGGACACGGCCCGCTCGCTCGGCCTCGAGCCGCTGCTCGACCGGCGACCGGGCGAGCTGTCGGGCGGCGAGCGCCAGCGGGTGGCGCTCGCCCGCGCGCTGGTCGCCGACCCGCGCGTGCTGCTGCTCGACGAGCCGCTCTCGAACCTCGACGCGCAGCTGCGCGCCGGCGCGCGGACGGAGATCAGGCGGGTTCAGGAGCGGGCCGGGGTGACGACGCTGCACGTGACGCACGACCAGGACGAGGCGCTCGCGCTCGGGCATCGCGTGGCGGTGCTGCACGAGGGGCGGGTGGTGCAGGTGGGCACGCCGGACGAGCTGTGGGAGCGGCCGGCCAGCACGTGGATCGCGCGCTTCGTCGGGACGCCGCCGATGAACATCGTCCGCGCGCCGCTCCCCGGCCTCGAGGCGCCCGACGGCATCATCGGGTTCCGCGCCGAGGACGTCACGGTCCGCCCCGGCGAGTCGTCGCTGGTGTTCGAGCTTGCCGAGCGGGTCGGCGCGCTGCGCCTGTGGCACCTGCGGGCCGGCGAGGACGCGGTGATCGTGCGCGCGCCGGACGGCTCGGTTCCGGCCTCCGGCACGCCCGTGCGCGTCTCGGTGCCGCCCGCCGCGGTGCGGCGCTTCGACGATTCCGGGCGGGCGATCGCGTGAGCGAGCGGCGCCAGCTGCTCCTCATGCTGGGCCCCTACGCGGCCGGCGCGCTGCTGCTCTTCGTCATCCCCGCGCAGCTCTCGCTGGCGCTCGCCATGACCGACGCCGACCTCGTCACCACGCCGCGCTTCGTCGGCTTCGACAACCTGCGGGCGCTCACCGAGGACCCCTTCTTCGGAGAGGTGGTGTGGCGCTCGGCGTTGTTCGTCGCGCTCGCCGTTCCCCTGCGGCTCGCGATGGCGACCGGCTTCGCGCTGCTCCTCCACACGCGCTTCCGTGGCGTGGGCGCGGCGCGGACGGCGGTCTTCGTGCCCAGCGTCATTCCCGACACCGCCTGGGCGCTGGTCTGGCTGTTCCTCCTCAACCCGCTCTATGGGCCGATCAACGCGCTGATCGGGCCGGTCTCTTGGTTCTCGGACGGCGACGCGGCGTTCGCGGCGATCGTCCTCATGTTCGCCTTCACCGTCGGCGAGTCGTTCATCGTCGCGCTCGCCGCGCGGCAGGAGCTGCCGGCCGAGCTGTACGGCGTCGCCCGGCTCGAGGGCGCCGGCGCGTGGTACGTGCTGCGGGTCGTGACGCTGCCGCTGATGGCGCCGGTGCTGCTGCTGCTCGCCACGCGCGACGTCGCGGTCAGCCTCCAGGCCACGTTCACCGCGGTCTACATGCTCACCGACGGCGGGCCGGACCGCGCGACGCTGCTGCTCCCCATCTATGCGTTCGACAAGGGCTTCGAGCAGTTCCAGTACGGCTACGCGAGCGCGATGATGCTGCTCGTCTTCCTCGGCTGCCTCGCCCTCGCGCTGCTCCAGTACCTGGTGGTACGGCGCTGGCGGCTGGGGCTCACTGGCAGCGGACGCTGAGCTCGTTGTCGCCCTCGTTGCGCTCGTCGACGAGGTCGAGCGGGTCGACCGTCGCCGTCATCACGTGGCCGGGCTCGCACTGCGGCCCGGTCGGCCTCGATCCAGCGCTCCTCGCCGGGCTCGAGGCTGTCGACCACGATCGGGGCGAGGCCGGTGATCGCCACGTCGAAGGTCCCGCTCTCGCTGCGGCCGCGGTTGGCGACGAGGACGAGGTAGCGGCCGCCGGGCTCGATCAGCAGCTCGCGCGGGCGCAGGTTCGGGCGGTGGTCGGGCTGCCAGCAGGCGCGCGAGCGTCGCGTCGCCCGCGCGACCGTGCGCCCGTCCGCGTCGAGCCAGCGGAAGCGCACGACGGCGCGGTAGTACGACGGCCCGGTCAGGTTGTTGACGTTGCGCTCGGAGATGAAGCGGGTCGTCCCCGGGTCGGCGCCGCGCCAGCCGCCCAGCTCGGGAGCGGCGACCCGTCGCCACGCCCGGCCCGGCCTGCGGGCCTCGAGGCCCCAGCGAAGCCGCATCCGCTCGGACCCGGCGACCAGCTCCATCCGCGCCTCGAAGGACGCGCTGCGCTCGCTCGGCGCGCACCTGGTCAGCGTCACGCCGCTCGTCGCCGTCGCAGCCGCCGAGGCGGGCACGACCAGCAGGGCAAGCGCGGCGATGAGGGCCGAACGCATCATCGGCCCCCCATAACGCCTCAGACCGGCGCGAGTTTCGGCAGCGAAGCGGTTACGGGGCCCGGATGGCCCCCGTTCGCATCCGAGCGCCGGCCGGATGCCGGCAAGGGGTACCCCCTACGTGACCTGGTACATCGGCCCGTCGCCGCCCTCCGGCGGCGTCAGGCGGCCGCCCTTGGCGGTGATCGCGCCGCACTGCACGCAGTTCGACGGGTTCACGATCAGGTCGACGCGCCCGTTGTCCGGCGCGTCCTCGGGGATCTCGTAGACGCCGGCCGGGCACATCCACGTCCACGCCTCGGCGACCTCGCGCGGCACCCGCCTCTGGATCCGGATGTGGCTCGGCGCGTCGTCGCGCGTCGCGTTGCCGGTCAGGAAGACGCCCGACAGCTTGTCGAAGACGTACTTGCCGTCCGGCTTCGGATAGCGCTCGTGGCGGTTCGAGGCCTCGACCGGGCTCTCGGCGTCGCGATGCGTCGGCCAGTGGCCGCCCGGGAAGCGGCCCTTCGTGACGACCATCGCGTTGGTGATGGCGCCGCCGACGATCAGGCCCTTGCCGAACGGCTGCTTCATGTTGCGCGACTGCCAGAGGTCCGTGCCGATCTCCGAGTCGTAGACCGCCTCCTCGTACGCCGAGAAGTCGGTCGAGCCGCTCTTGAGCTGCCGGTAGATCGTCTCGGCCGCCAGCATCCCCGAGCGGATCGCGTAGTGGATGCCCTTCAGGCGCGGCACGTTGACCATGCCGGCGGAGTCGCCGCAGATGACCATGCCGGGCGCGTGCAGCTTGGGCATCGCCCAGTAGCCGCCCTCGGGGATCGCCTTCGCGCCCCAGGCCACCCGCTTGCCGTTGCCGAGGATCTTGCGGACGAGCGGGTGGAGCTTGAACTCCTGCAGGACGTCGTGGACGGAGAGCCGCGCGTCCGTGTGGTCGAGCCCGACCACGAAGCCGATCGAGACCTTGGGCGTCTCGCCCTCGCGGTTCATGCCGTAGATCCAGGAGCCGCCGAACTCCTTCCACTTGGCGCCCGGACGCAGCGGCCAGCCCAGCGTGTGGACGACCTTGTGGAACGGCTGCTCGACCTCCCACACCTCCTTGACGCCGAGCGCCCACACCTGCGGGTCCTTCGCCGCGAGGTCGAGGCCCTTCAGAGCGGCGCCGGTGAGATGTCCCCAGCACCCCTCGGCGAGCACGGTCGCCTTCGCGACGACGTCGGAGCCCGGCTCGAAGTTCGACTTCTCGCCGCCCTCCTTGTCGCGCCCCTTGTCGCCGGTGCGCAGCCCGCGCACGACCCCGTCCTCGACCAGCAGCTTGTGGCCGGTGGTCTCGGTGAGGATGTACGCGCCCGCCTCCTCGGCCTTCTCGGCGAGCCAGCGGTTGAGCTCGGCCAGCGCCACCACGTGGTTGCCGTGGTTGCGGAACGGCGGCGGCGTCGGCTTCAGCGGCACCGCGCGCTTGCCGTTGAGCATGAAGTAGACGGTCTCGCCCTCGACCGGGCCGTAGGTCGGCCACGAGTCGTCGTCGGGGAACAGCTCCTTGATCGCCGACGGGTTCATGACCGCGCCGGAGAGCTGGTGCGCGCCGGCGGCCTTGCCCTTCTCGATGACCGCCACCGGCACCTCGCCGAGCTGCTCGGTGAGGTCGGGATCGTCCTCGAGCAGCTGCAGCAGCCGGATCGCGCAGGCGAGCCCCGCCTGCCCGCCGCCCACGATGGCGACGCCGACCTCGATCCGCTCGTCCTCGGGGTCGGTCGGCGCGCCGATGAACTCGTCCGCCGAGTCGACGGGCGGCGGGAACTCGCTGGGCGCGTGCACTAGTGGTCACTCCCGTAATCAGCGGCCGATCCAAGGGTGTCGGGGGTTGCGGGAGTGGCCACTACGAGCCCTTCTTCGCCTTCACGGCCTCGGTCAGCTTGGGCACGATCTTGTTGAGGTCGCCGACGATGCCGAGGTCGGAGAACTCGAAGATCGGGGCGTTCGAGTCCTTGTTGATCGCCACGATGTTCTCGGAGCTCTGCATGCCGACCTTGTGCTGGATCGCGCCGGAGATCCCGGCGGCCAGGTAGAGCTTCGGCGCCACCGTCTTGCCGGTCTGGCCGATCTGGGCGGCGTACGGGTACCAGCCGGCGTCGACCACCGCGCGGGTGGCGGCGACGGCGCCGCCGAGCGCGCCGGCCAGCTCCTCGAGCGCCTCGAAGCCCTCCTTCTTGCCGAGGCCGCGGCCGCCGGCGACGAGGATGTCGGCGTCCTCGATGTTGACGTCGGCGCCGCGCTGCTCGCCGCGCTGGACCATCGTGGCCTTGAGGCTGTGCGGCGCGAACTCGACGGTGACGTCCTCGACCGTGGCGGTGCCGCCGGTCTCGCGGACCTCGAACGCGTTGAGGCGGCCGATGATCACGCCGACGTCCGAGCGGTAGTGGACGTCGGAGACCTGCGAGTCCTTGAGGATCGGGCGCTTGGCGATGAGCTTGCCGTCGCGCGCCTCGACGTCGGTGACCTCCATGACCACGCCGGCGTCGAGCCGGGCGGCGAGGCCGGCGCCGATCTCGAAGCCGAGCAGGCCGCCGCCGAACAGCAGGTACCGGTGACCGTTGTCGCTCGCGACCTTGGCCATCGCGTCGACGACCGGCTGGGCGAGGCCCTCGGGGCCCTCGACGCGGAAGACCTTTGCGGCGCCGTAGTTGCCGAGCTGGGCCGCGAGGTCGTCGGCGACGCCCTCGCCGACGACGATCGCGTGGCACTCGGTCCCGAGCTCGCCGGCCAGGCGGGCACCCTCGGAGACGGCGCCGAGCGAGTTCTTGTTGAAGGCGCCCTCGTAGTGCAGGGCGTAGACCAGGATCCCGCTCATGCCAGGAGCTTCCTCTCGTCGAGCCAGGCGACGATCTGCTCGACCGTCTCGGCGGTGTCCTCGTCCTCGATGATGCGGCCGGCCTCCTTGGCGGGGGGCGCCGCGAAGTCGGAGCAGTGGGCGCGGGCTCCTTCGTAGCCGACGCGGTCGGCCTCGATGCCGGCGTCGGCGATCGACTTGCTGTCGAGCGGCTTCTTCTTGGCGCCCATGATCGCCTTGAGGCTCGGATAGCGCGGCTCGTTGATGGCGTCGCCGACGCTGATGACGGCGGGCAGCTCGACGAGGACGGTGTCGTAGCCGTACTCGGCCTGGCGCTCGCAGCGCAGCTTGCCGTCCTCGACGTCGATCTTGATGACCTGGGTGAGCGAGGGCATCTGGAGGTGGTCGGCCACGACGGCGCCGATCGTGTAGCACTCGCCGTCGTCCGACTGCTGGCCGAGCAGGACGAGGTCCGGCTGCTCGGCCGCGAGCGCCTTGGCGAGCGCGTAGCCGGTGCCGTTGACGTCCGAGCCGGCGAGCGCGTCGTCGGTCAGCTGGACGGCGCGGTCGGAACCGAGCGAGATCGCCTTGCGCAACGCGCGCTCGGACGACTGCGGGCCCATGGTCACGGCGACGACCTCGTCGACCTCGATCCCCCCGCCCTCCTTGAGCTGCAGCGCCGCCTCGATGGCGTGCGTGTCGAACGGGTTGAGGTTCTTCTCCCCGCTCCGGTCCAGCCGCCCCGTCGACGGGTTGATCCGCTTCTCGACGGCGGCGTCCGGCACCTCTTTGACCAGGACGCAAATCTTCACCAAGTCACCTCGTTCTCAGAACCGACTTCATCACCCGCGCGAGATCCCGTGCGGTGCACCCCGCGACGAGGATCCGCGCGACGATCCCGTGCGGTGCACCCCGCGACGATCGTGCGGGGATCCTACCGCGTTGACTGACCAGTCAATCGCAGAGTTCGAGCAGCCGCGCCAGTACGCGCTCGCGCAATTCGCCCTCGGGCGGCGCCATCCCCAGCAGGTCCGCGAGCCAGAGCCCGTCGGCGGCCAGCCGGGCGACCGTCGCCTCCACGGGGTCGCCGCCCTCCGTGGCGACGCGATCCTGCCACGTCGCGTAGCGCTCGCGCACCACGGCCAGCACCTGGGGGTCGGCGACCAGCGCCGCGAGGAGGCCGGACTCCTCGGCCTTGGCGCCGTCGGAGGCCTTGACGTAGCCGGCGACGAACCCGGGGCCGGAGGCGTCGATGTCCTCCTGGAACTCGTCGAGCCAGCGGATGACCAGCCCGTCGAGCAGCTCGCGCTTGGAGCCGAAGTGGTACAGCAGCCCGCCCTTGGAGACGCCGGCCTCGGCCGCCACGGCGTCGAGCGTCAGCGCCTGAGCGCCGTCGCGCCGGATCACGGCGCCGGCCGCCTCGAGCAGCTTCGCGCGGGTGTCGCCGCGGCGGCTAATGGGCTCCGCCGAGGTTGAGGCCGATCACGCCGACGATGATGAGCCCGAGGCTGGCCAGCTTCAACGCCGTCGCCGGCTCGCCGAGCGCGAAGATGCCGAAGGCGGCGATCAGCGCGGTGCCGGCGGCGGACCAGACGGCATAGGTCGTGCCGATCGAGAGCTGCTTCAGGACCAGGGCGAGCAGCCAGAACGACGCGCCATAGCCGAGGACCACGACCACGCCCGGGGCGAGCTTGGTGAAGCCGTCGGAGTAGCGCAGCGCGACGGTGCCGACGACTTCGGTGACGATGGCGAGCGTGAGGAGGGCCGCGACGGGCATGTGTTCACTATACCGTCTGGACGGTACAGTTGCACGGGTCGAACTTCAACTGCGGCATTGAGGGAGGCGGGTCGAATGCACCGGTTTCACGTGTGGCGCCTAATGGTCGTATAGCGACCCTTTCGCACCACACCGCATTGCAGAGCGGCCGATCCCGCTCCCCTCAATGCCGCAGTTGACGTTCGCCGGCGCGATGGGCGCTACGGCGTGACGGCGCCACGAATGAAGTCGATGATCGCCTGCGTCGGCGCGCCCGGCGTGAACACCTCGGCGACGCCGAGCTCCTTGAGCTCCGGGATGTCCTGCGACGGGATCGTGCCCCCGACCGTGACCACCACGTCGCCGGCCTCCTGCTCGCGCAGGAGCTCGACCACCCGCGGGACCAACGTCATGTGCGCGCCGGACAGGATCGAGAGCCCGACGGCGTCGGCGTCCTCCTGCAGCACGGTCTCGACGATCTGCTCGGGCGTCTGGTGGAGGCCGGTGTAGATGACCTCCATGCCCGCGTCGCGCAGCGCGCGGGCGATGATCTTCGCCCCGCGGTCATGCCCGTCGAGCCCGGGCTTCGCGACCACCACCCGGATCTTTCGCTCGGCCATGGCGGCCGATTCTACGGCCGCCGCACCTTCAGCGTCATCGCCATGTCCGGCGCGTGGATCGAGCAGATGATCCGGTAGGTGCCGGCGCGCCTCATCGTCCGCGAGTAGCTGCCGGAGCGCTTGAGCGCCGACTGGAAGTGCACCGGCCCAAGCTGGACGACGACGTTGTGCTGCCGCCGGCCGCGCCAGTTCCACTTGACCGTCGTGCCCTTCGTGACGGTGACGGTGGGCGGGCTGCCCGCGCGGACGTAGTAGTCGTCGCCGATCTTGACGTTCTTCGTCGCGGCCGCGGCGGGCGCCGCGAGGACGACGGCGAGGACGAGGGCTAGCGGCAGTGGTCGCGTCATCAGAAAACCGGCGTCTCCGTGTACGTGCCGAAGACCTCCTGGAGGGCTTCGACGATCTCACCTTCGCTCGCATGTACGCGAGCGCAGGCCAAGAGGTTCGGCATCAGGTTGCGGTCCTCGTCCGCGGCGGCCGCCTTCAGCTCAACCAGCGTGCGCTCGACCGGCTCGCTCTCGCGGCGTGCGCGCACGGCCTGCACGCGGTCGATCTGCTTGCGCTCCAGAGCGGGGTCGATGCGCAGGAGCTCGAGCTCGCCGTCGTCGCCCTCGGTGTACTCGTTGACGCCGACCATGATCCGCTCGCCGCGGTCGATCTCGCGCTGGAGCTCGTAGGCCGCGTCGGCGATCTCGCGCTGCGGGAACCCGCGCTTGACCGCCTCGACCATGCCGCCCAGCTCGTCGATGCGGCGGAAGTAGTCGTAGGCGAGCTCCTCCAGGCGGTCGGTCAGCGCCTCGACGAAGTACGAGCCGCCGAGCGGGTCGACCGTGTTGGCCACGCCGGTCTCGTGGGCGATCACCTGCTGGGTGCGCAGCGCGATGCGCACGGCCTCCTCGCTCGGCAGCGCGAGCGCCTCGTCGTAGGAGTTCGTATGCAGCGACTGCGTGCCGCCGAGCACGCCGGCCAGCGCCTCGATCGCCGTGCGGACGATGTTGTTGAGCGGCTGCTGCGCCGTCAGCGACACCCCCGCGGTCTGGGTGTGGAAGCGCATCAGCCACGACCGCGCCTTGCGCGCGCCGAACCTCTCGCGCAGCTCGCGCGCCCAGATCCGGCGCGCCGCGCGGTACTTGGCGATCTCCTCAAAAAAGTCGATGTGCGCGTTAAAGAAGAAGCTCAGCCGCGGCGCGAAGTCGTCGACGTCGAGCCCGCGAGCCACGAGCTGCTCGACGTAGGTGAGCCCGTCCTTGAGCGTGAAGGCGAGCTCCTGGGCGGCGGTCGACCCGGCCTCGCGGATGTGGTAGCCGGAGATCGAGACCGGGTGCCAGCGCGGCATCTCGCGCGCGCACCACTCCATCATGTCGCCCAGCAGGCGCATCGCCGGGTCGACCGGAAAGCACCACTCCTTCTGGGCGATGTACTCCTTGAGGATGTCGGCCTGGATCGTGCCGCCCAGCCGGTCGCGCGGGACGCCGGCCTCCTCGGCCGCCACCACGTAGAAGGCCATCATGATCGCGGCCGGGGCGTTGATGGTCATCGACACCGTGACCTCGCCGAGGTCGATGCCGCCGAACAGCGTCTGCATGTCATCGAGCGTGTCGATCGCCACGCCCTCGCGGCCGACCTCGCCCAGCGAGCGCGGATGATCGGAGTCATGACCCATCAGCGACGGCATGTCAAAGGCGGTCGAGAGACCCGTCTGCCCGTGGTCGAGCAGATAGCGGAAGCGCTCGTTGGTCTCCTCGGCTGTCCCGAACCCCGCGAACTGGCGCATCGTCCACAACCGACCGCGATACATGCTCGCGTAGACGCCGCGCGTGAACGGATACTCGCCCGGGAAGCCGACCCGCTCCTCGAACGCCCCGACGTCCTCCGGCGTGTACAGCGGCCGGATCGGCTCACCGGAGAGCGTCGTGAACGAATCACCGCGCTCGGGGGTCGTGGAGTAGCGCTCGCGGTACCAGCGCTCGGCGTCCGTCCGCTGTCGCTCCTCCGTGGCCATTAGCTTGAGTCTAGATGCGCGCCCTGCTGCAGCACGTCCGACCGCACCGTCGCACGCTGGTGCTGGCGGCGCTGCTGGGGCTGCTGGGGGCGGCGGCGGGGCTCGCGCAGCCGCTCGCCGCCCGCGAGGTGATCGAGGCGCTCGCCGCCGACGACTCGCTGACGAAGCCGCTGGTCATCCTCAGCGTGCTGGTGGCGGCGGCCGCGCTGGTCACCGCCGTGCACTACTGGCTGCTGGAGCGGACCGCGCAGCGGATCGTGCTGCGCGCGCGGCGCGTGCTGACCGGGCGCGTGCTGCGGCTGCGGATGGGCGAGCTCGACCGGCTCAAGCCGGGCGACCTCGTCGCGCGCGCCACGTCGGACACGACGCTGCTCGGCGAGGTCTCCTCGACCGGCCTCGTGCAGCTCTTCAACGGCGGCATCTCGCTGATCGCGGCGATCGTCCTGATGGCGGTGATCGACGTCCCGCTGCTGCTGGTGACGCTGGTCGTGCTCGTCGTGATCGCCGCGGCGGTCGGCGTCGTGCTGCCGCGGATCATGCGGGCGACCGAGCGCGCCCAGGCGGCGGTCGGCGACATGGGCTCGGTGATGGAGCGCGTGCTCGGGGCGATCCGGACGGTCAAGGCGAGCGGTGCCGAGGCGCGCGAGACCGCCGCGCTCGACGCCGCCGCGGGCCGCGCCTACGACGCGGGCATGCGCAACGCGCGCTACCAGGCGCTGGTCGGCACCTCGACCGGCCTCGCCGTGCAGGTCGCCTTCCTGGCCGTGCTGGGCGTCGGCGGCGCGCGGGTGGCCGAGGGCTCGCTGGCCGTCGGCGATCTGATCGCCTTCCTGCTCTACCTCTTCTACGTCTCCGAGCCGATCTCCGGCATCGCTTCGGGCGCCGTCCAGCTCCAGGCGGGGATCGCCGCCGTGCGGCGGCTGCAGGAGGTCGAGCGGCTGGCGATCGAGCAGGACGACGGGGTGACCGCGGCGGCCGCCGATGAGGGCCTGCTGGTGCGCTTCGAGGAGGTCGGCTTCCGCTACCGCGACGACGCACCGATGGTGCTCGAGGGCGTGAGCCTCGAGATCCCGGCGCGCGGGCTGTTCGCGCTGGTCGGGCCGTCGGGGGCCGGCAAGACGACGCTGTTCGCGCTGCTCGAGCGCTTCTACGACCCGGTCGAGGGCGCGATCGCCTTCGCCGGGCGCGACCTGCGCGCGTGGCCCCGGGACGAGCTGCGCGGCGCGATCGCCTACGTCGAGCAGGAGGCGCCGGTGCTGGCCGGCACGCTGCGCGACAACCTGCTCTACGCCGCGCCGGACGCCGGCGAGGACGAGCTGCGGCGAGTGATCGCGACCACGCGCCTGGAGGGCTTCCTCGCGGCCCTGCCCGACGGGCTCGGCACCGAGGTCGGCTCGCGCGGGACGACGCTCTCGGGCGGCGAGCGCCAGCGCGTGGCGATCGCCCGCGCCCTGCTGCGCGCCCCGCGGCTGCTCCTGCTCGACGAGGCGTCCTCGCAGCTCGACGCGGTCAACGAGGCGGCGCTCCGCGAGGCGGTGGCCGGCGCCGCCGCCGAGCGCGCGGTGGTGGCGATCGCCCACCGGCTCTCGACCGTCGTCGCCGCCGACAGCATCATCGTGGTCGAGGGCGGCCGCGTGCGCGCCCAGGGCACGCACGCCGAGCTGGTGGAAGAGGACGACCTCTACCGCGAGCTCGCCGCCACCCAGCTCACGGCCTGACCGTCGCCTTGATCAGCGCCCGCGACATCGCGGCCATGCCCTCGGAGATCCAGCCGGCCGCGAACAGCGCCACCACGCCGAAGGGCACGAGGGCGAGTCCGTCGAGCACGCTGTCGGGCTCCCAGAAGCCGAAGTCCACCGCGTCGAGCGGAGCGAGGAGCGGCGCGGCGAGCAGCCACAGCGCGACGCTGAAGGTGGTGACGGCGACGACGAACGTCGCGAGGCCGACCGGGAAGCGCGCGAACAGGTAGCCGACGCCGCGCCACGTCGTGCCGTCGGTCCAGTACGCCTTCAGACGGCCGAACCACCCGTCCCCGCGGGGAGCGACGGCGACCGGCGGCAGGTGCGTGCCGAGCAGCGCGTCGGCCAGCCCGCGCTCGAACATGAGCAGAGGACGGGTGGCGGCGAGCACGAGGGTGAGGAGCGGGAGGCCGACGATCGTGATGGCCAGCCCGAGGCCGGTGGCGAAGCCGGTGACGAGCCAGATGAAGTAGGCGGCCCCGAGCGGCAGGCCGAGCAGGTGATGGGTGAGCTGGGTCCAGCCCCGGGGGGTGATCAGCGGCCGCAGCGCGACGCGCCAGGCCGGCTCGGGAGTCAGGGTCGTGTCCATGCCATCAGGATCGCCCGACGGCCGCCCGACCTCGCCCCAGCCAGCCTGCATCTTGCGACGGTGGCTGGCCTCGGCTTCGACGGAGGCTGGCCTCAGCCGCCCGGTGCGGCGGTCAGCCGCGCATCGCTTCGCCGAGCAGCGCCCGGGCGATGACGAGCTTCTGGATCTCGCTCGTGCCCTCGTAGATCTCCGTGACCTTGGCGTCGCGGTAGTAGCGCTCGGCGGGGAACTCCTTCGTGTAGCCGTAGCCGCCGAGGATCTGGATCGCCTCGCCGGTCTGGCGGCGGGCGACGGCTGACGCGAAGAGCTTCGCCTGGGCGCCCTCGACCGTGTGCGGGCGGCCCGCCTCCTTCAGCCGCGCGGCGCGCCAGGTCAGCGCGCGGGCGGCCTCGACCTCGGTCTGCATGTCGGCGAGCTTGTGCTGGATCGCCTGGAGGCGTGCGATCGGGCCGCCGAAGGCCTGGCGCTCCTTGGCGTAGGCGGTGGCCAGCTCCAACGCGGCCTGGGCGATGCCGACGGCCTGGGCGGCGATCCCTATGCGGCCGCCGTCCAGGGTCCGCAGCGCGATCCGCATCCCCTCCCCCGGCTCGCCCAGCCGCTCGCCCGGCGTGTCCTCGAACGCGAGGTCGGCGGTGGAGCTCGAGTTGAGCCCCATCTTCTCCTCCTCGCGCGTGACCGCGAACCCCTCGGCCCCGGCCCGCACGACGAAGGCCGAGGCGCGGTCGTCCTCGCGGGCGAAGACGAGGAAGGTCGAGGCGTGCGAGCCGTTGGTGATCCACTGCTTGGAGCCGGTGATGCGGCTGTCCACGGCGCGAGTGCGCATCGCCGACGCGTCCGACCCCGAGCCCGCCTCGGTCAGCGCGAAGGCGCCGATCTCCTCGCCGGCCGCCAGCGCCGGCACGTACGGCGACCCGTGCGAGAGCAGCGGCAGAGTGCAGGCGCTGGTGTGGACCGCCACCGTCACCCCCACCCCGGCGTCGGCGCGCGAGAGCTCCTCGAGCACGAGCACGTACGACAGGAAGTCGGCGCCCGCGCCGCCCTGCTCCTCGGGCACGCACACGCCCATCAGGCCGAGCTCGCCCAGCTCTGCGAACAGCTCCCGCGGGAAGACGTGATCGCGGTCCCACTCGGCGGCCCGCGGTGCGATCCTCTCGTCGGCGAACCGCCGCGCGAGGTCGCGGATCTCCTGCTGCTCGGGGGAGAGCTCGTGCAGGCTCATGCGCGGCCCCGCGAGACCGCCACGCCGCCCCCCACCATCGCCGCGGCCACCGCAGCGCCCGCGAACCGCAGCCGCCGGCGGTCGAAGCGCAGGATCTCCCAGCCCTCCTCGCGGGCGACCCGCGCCAGCGTCTTGTCGGGATGCACGGCGACCGGGTGGCCGACGGCGCGCAGCATCGGCAGGTCGGACTCCGAGTCCGAGTACGCCCACGACTCGGCGAGCTCGATCCCCTCGCGCTCGGCCAGCTCGCGGATCGCCTGCGCCTTGCCCTCGCGGTAGGTGAACGGCCCGCCGGCGCGGCCGGTGTAGTGGCCGTCGATGACCTCCGACACCGAGCCGACGGCGCCGTCGAAGGTGAGCACGATCGCCATCAGCTCGGCCATCTCCTGCGACGCGGCGGTGCAGATGAAGACCGGCCGCCCGGCGTCCTGGTGCTCGTAGGCGATCTGCAGCATCCGCGGGTAGAGCCGCGGCAGCACGCCGGCCAGGACCTCGGGCGCCAGCCGCTGGAGGTCGCGCACGCGCACGCCCTCGAGCAGCTGCGAGATCCGCACGCGCAGCGCGTCGGTCCCGGCGTCGGTCGAGCCGCGCAGCGAGAACAGCAGGTTCTCGTACGCGTCGCGGGCGAGCTGCCGCCGCGAGACGAGCCCGGCCTTGTAGGCGGCACGCCCGAACTGGTACGCCGACGAGCCCGCCATCAACGTGCGGTCGAGGTCGAAGAACGCCGCGCCCCGGACGTCGGGCCGCCGCAACGCGCCCCCGCCGGGCGGGGGCGGGAGGATGTGCGGGCGCTCGGTCACCAGTGGTTCCGATCGTGCGCCCCCGCGCCGACCAGGCGGCCGCCGGCGCCGTCTGGCAAGGACGCAGGGAGGGTGCAATGGCGGAGCCCTTGCCCCGACCGAGGACGCCGCCAGGCGGTGATCGGCGGTCGTCTGGCGGCGTGGGGGTGTGCGATCGGGACCACTAAACCTGGACTATGACGGCGTCGCCCTGGCCGCCGCCGGAGCAGATCGCCGCGCAGCCGTAGCCGCCGCCGCGCCGCCGCAGCTCGTGCACCAGCGTGGCGAGGATGCGCGCGCCCGAGGCCCCGATCGGGTGCCCGATCGCCACCGCGCCGCCGTTGACGTTCACGCGGTCCTCGTCGATCCCCAGCATCCGCACCGAGTTCAGGGTGACGGAGGCGAACGCCTCGTTGATCTCCCACAGGTCGATGTCGCCGGGCTGGAGGCCCGCCTTGTCCAGCGCCTTGAGCGCCGCGTTGGCCGGCGTGCGCGCCAGCCACGCGAACTCGTCGGCCACCGCCGCCTGGGCGACGATCGTCGCCAGCACCTCGCGGCCCTCGCGCTCGGCCCACTCCTCCGACGCGAAGACGATCGCGCCCGCCCCGTCGTTGACGCCGGGCGAGTTGCCGGCCGTGTGCGACCCCTCCTTGTGGGCCAGCCCCGGCAGCTTCGACAGCGCCTCCAGGGTCGAGTCCCGCCGCGGCGCCTCGTCGACCTCGACCACGGTGTCGCCCTTGCGCCCCCGAACCGTCACGGGCACGATCTCCTCCGGCAGCCGGCCGTCGTCGGTCGCCGCGATCGTCCGCTCGTGCGAGCGCAGCGCCCACTTGTCGAGGTCCGCGCGCGTCATCTCCAGCTGCTCGCCGACCTCGGTCGCCTCCTCGAACATCTGCTTGCCGGTGAACGGGTTGCGCAGCCCGTCCTGGATCATCACGTCGAGCGCCTTCATGTCGCCCATGCGGGCGCCGAAGCGCGCGTTCGGGAGCACGTACGGCGCCTGCGACATCGACTCCATGCCGCCGCCGACCGCGAGCTCGAGGTCGCCGGCCCGTACCGCCTGGTCGATCATCCCGGCGGCCCGGATGCCCGACGCGCAGACCTTGTTGATCGTCTCCGAGGAGACCTCCTTCGGGATCCCGGCCTTGATCTGCGCCTGGCGCGAGGGGATCTGCCCCACGCCCGCCTGCAGGACCTGGCCCATGACCACGTGCTCGACCTGCTCCGGCGCCACCTCGGCGCGCTCCAGCGCCGCCTTGATGGCGATGCCGCCGAGGTCGGTGGGGTGCAGCGAGGAGAGTCCCCCGCCCAGCTTCCCCACCGGGGTGCGAGCGGAGCCGAGAATCACGGTTCGTGGCATGCCGCCATGCTATTGCGATGCGCGTACGTGCCACGACAGATGCCCCGCCCGAGACCGGCGCCGACACGATCGCCGTCGGGATCTTCGAGGGAGAGCAGATCGCCCACGACGTCGACGGCGTCCTCCAGGCGCTGGTTGACTCCGGCGAGGCCCGGCCCGGCCTCCGCAAGCTCGCGGTCGTCCACGCCGGCGGCAACCGCTACGTGCTCGCCGGGCTCGGCAAGCGCGAGGAGTTCGACGCCGAGCGCGCCCGCGCGGCGGCCGCGGCCGTCGCCGGCCGGGCACGCGAGCTCGGCACGATCCGCCTCTGCTGGGAGGTCCCCCACCACGTCGAGGCCCCCGGCTTCGTGGAGGGCACGGTGCTCGCCGCCTACGAGTACCGCGCCTACAAGACCGACGCGGACGACGGCTCGCAGCTCGAGGAGCTGATCGTCTCCGCCCACCACGACACCGGCGCCGAGGTCGAACGCGCCACCGTCGCCGCCGAGGCCGCCAACGCGTGCCGCGACCTCCAGAACGCGCCCGCCAACGAGCTGACCCCGACGGCGCTCGCCGAGCGCGCCCGCGCCCTCCCCGGCCTCCAGGTCGAGGTCTGGGGCCGCGCCGAGATCGAGGCCGCCGGCATGGGCGCCTTCGCCGGCGTCGCGCGCGGCACCGCCGAGGAGCCGCAGCTGATCACGCTGCGCTACGACCCGCCCGGCGTCGTCGGCCCCGTGCTCGGCTTCGTCGGCAAGGGCGTCACCTTCGACTCCGGCGGCATCTCGATCAAGCCCTCGCTGAAGATGAGCGAGATGAAGTTCGACATGTCGGGCGCGGCCGCCGTGCTCGAGGCGACGGGGGCGATCGCCCGGCTCGGCCTGCCGGCGCGCCTCGTCACCGTGATCGGCGCCACCGAGAACCTCCCCAGCGGCAGCGCCGTCAAGCCCGGCGACATCCTGCGCGCCAAGACCGGCACCACGATCGAGGTGCTCAACACCGACGCCGAGGGCCGCCTCGTGCTCGCCGACTGCCTCGCCCACGCCGTCGACCAGGGCGCCGAGCGGCTCGTCGACCTCGCCACGCTCACGGGCGCCATCGTCACCACGTTCGGCAACACCTACGCCGGGCTGTTCGGCAGCGACGACGACTGGTGCGCCGAGGTCGAGGCCGCCGGCCGCCGCGCCGGCGAGCTGCTCTGGCGGCTGCCGCTGCACGCCGAGTACGCCGAGCTGATCAAGAGCCGCTACGCCGACCTCGCCAACGCCGTCGAGGCGCGCAAGGCCGGCTCGATCACCGCCGCCCAGTTCCTGCGCCGCTTCACGGGCGACGTCCCGTGGGTGCACCTCGACATCGCGGGCACCGCGTACGAGAACGGCAAGCCCTACACGCCCAAGGGCGGGTCCGGCTTCGGCGTGCGGCTGCTGGTCGAGCTGGCGGGCGCGAACGCCGGATCGCCCGACCTGCACTGACCGTGTTCGGTTCCTGACCGATGAAGCTCCGTTGATGGCCGGACGGATTACGGTCCGGCCCGTCAACCACGAGGAGGCGGGGACAGTGGGCAGAGCAGCACTTGCGGCGATCGCCGTCACATTGGCCATGCTCGGCGCGCCGGCCGTCGCGGCGGCCCAGTCCGGGGACATCGCCGACCAGCTCCGGGCGATCCCGGGCATGAGCATCATCGAGGAGCGTGCGGCGCCGGCGCCGTTCCGCTTCTTCGTCCTGTCCTACGAGCAGCCGGCCGATCACCGCAATCCGCTCGAGGGCTCCTTCCAGCAGCGGTTCACGCTCCTGCACAAGGACACGGCGCGGCCGATGGTGCTGCACACGAGCGGCTACAACGTCCGCATCTCGGCGACCCGCTCCGAGCCCGCGCGGCTCGTCGACGGCAACCAGATCTCGGTCGAGCAGCGGTTCTTCAGCCCGTCGCGGCCGAGCCCCGCCGACTGGTCGACGCTCGACATCTGGCAGGCGGCTACCGACCACCACCGGCTCGTCGAGGCGCTCGACGACGTCTACCCGCAGGGGTGGCTGTCGACCGGCGCCAGCAAGGGCGGCATGACGTCCGTCTATCACCGGCGCTTCTATCCCGACGACGTCGACGGCACGATCGCCTACGTCGCGCCGAACGACGCCGTCAACGCCGAAGACTCGGCGTACACGGCGTTCTTCGACGAGGTCGGCACCCCGGCGTGCCGCGCCGCGCTCACCGCGCTCGAGCGCGAGGCGCTCGGCCCGCGGCGCGACGCGCTGCTCGAGCGGCTCGCCGCCACGGCCGCCGCCGAGGGGTGGACGTTCGCGAAGACGATCGGGACGGCCGACCGAGCGCTCGAGATGAGCGTGCTCGACACCGCGTGGGCGTTCTGGCAGTACTCCGGCGAGGCGAACTGCGCCAACGTGCCCGCGGCGGACGCCTCGACCGACGCCATCTACGGATTCATCGACGCGGTCGTCAGCTTCGGCTTCTACACCGACCAGGGGCTCGAGCCCTACATCCCGTACTACTTCCAGGCCGGCACGCAGCTCGGCTACCCGGTGCCGAGCTTCGAGCGGCTCGACGGGCTGCTCCGCTATCGCGGCCTCTACCAGCCGCGCGCGGTCGTCCCGCGCGAGCTGCCGATGCGGTTCGAGCCGCAGCGGATGCGCGACGTCGACGAGTGGGTGAAGGTCCACGGCAGCGAGCTGCTGTTCGTCTACGGCGAGAACGACCCATGGGGCGCCGAGGCGTTCGAGCTCGGACAGCGGACGCGCGACTCGTACTGGTACGAGGCCGACGGGGCCAACCACGGCGCCAACATCGCGCAGCTCACGGCCGCCGAGCAGGCCGAGGCGACCGCCGCGCTCCGGCGCTGGGCCGGCCTCGCCGCGGCGACGACTGCGGCGGCGCCGCGCGTGGCGGCGCTCGACCGCCACAACGAGGCCCTCGACCGCCGCCCGTTCAGGTGACGATGAGGACGGTCGCGACGATCGTGCCGTAGACGATGACCACGCGCCGGAGGATCTCGGGAGGGATCCTCCGGCCGTAGCGCGCGGCGACCAGCGAGCCGGCGACCGAGCCGGCCGCGATCAGCGCGGCCGCGTCCCACGCCACGTCGGCGACGAGGATGAAGAGCACGCCCGCGACCGCGTTGGCGACGGCGGCGAGCACGTTCTTGATCGCGTTGAGGACCTGGAGGTTCTCGGCGTACGACAGCCGCAGCAGCGCCATCAGGATGATCCCCTGCGCGGCCCCGAAGTAGCCGCCGTAGATGCCGACCCCGAAGGCCGACGCGATGCCCGCCTTTTCGTTGCTCTCGCCCTCGTGGACCTTCGGCGACGGCCGCACGGCCATCAGCGCGACGGCGAGCAGGATCAGCACCGGCACGATCGTGTCGAACACCGCGTCGGGCAGCTCGAGCAGCAGGATGCCGCCGACGATCGCGCCCAGCGCGCTGCCGATGGCCAGGATCGCGCAGCGGCGCCACTGGCCGCGCAGCTCGCGCCGGTAGCCGAAGCTGCCCGCCACGCCGCCCGGCACGAGCCCTACGCAGTTCGAGACGTTCGCGGTCACCGGCGCATAGCCGACCGCCAGCAGCGTCGGGAAGGTGATCAGCGAGCCGGACCCGACGACCGTGTTCACGCCGCCGGCCACGGTCCCCGCCGCCAAGACGGCCAGCGCCTCGAGCACGGTCATGAGCGGGGAAGTCAAGCACGCACGTCAGAATCGTCGGCCATGGACTTCGACCTCTCGCCGGACCACGACCTCATCCGCAGCACCGTCCGCGACTTCGCCGAGCAGGAGATCGCGCCGGTCGCCGAGGAGCTCGATCGCGAGAAGCGCTTCCCCTACGAGATCGTCGCCAAGCTCGGCGAGCTCGGGCTGATGGGTATCCCGTTCCCCGAGGAGTACGGCGGCGGCGGGGGCGACTCGCTGGCCTACGCGATCGCCGTCGAGGAGCTCGCGCGCGTCGACTCGTCGGTCGCGATCACGATGTGCGCGCACACCTCGCTCGGCACCCAGCCGGTGTACCTGTTCGGCAGCGAGGAGCAGAAGCGCGACTGGCTGCCGCCGCTGACCGCGGGCGAGAAGCTCGGCGCCTTCGGGCTGACCGAGCCGGAGGCGGGGTCGGACGCCGGCAACGTCCGCACGCGCGCCCGGCTGGAGGACGGCGAGTGGGTCGTCAACGGCTCCAAGCAGTTCATCACCAACGCCGGCACCGACATCTCGGGCATGGTCGTCATCACCGCCCGCACCGCCGACGACGAGATCTCCAACCTGCTCGTGGCGAACGGGACACCCGGCTACGAGCAGGGCGAGCCGTATCGCAAGATGGGCTGGAACGCATCGGACACGCGGCCGCTCACGTTCAGCGACTGCCGCGTACCGGAGGAGAGCCTCATCGGCCCGCGCGGCGCCGGCTTCAAGCAGTTCCTGCGCGTGCTCGACATCGGGCGGATCGGCGTGGCGGCGATGGGCGTCGGGCTCGCCCAGGGCGCCCTGGACCAGGCGCTGGCCTACGCCAAGCAGCGGCGCGCCTTCGGCAAGCCGATCTCCAAGTACCAGGCGATCCAGGCCAAGCTCGCCGACATGGCGACCGAGATCGAGGCGGCGCGGCTGCTGACCTACAAGGCGGCCCGGCTCAAGGACGCCGGCCGCAACTTCACGCTGACGGCGGCGCAGGCAAAGCTCAAGACCGGCCGGTTGGCGGTGCGCAGCGCCGAGGAGGCGGTCCAGATCCACGGCGGCTACGGCTACATCGAGGAGTACCCGGTGTGCCGCTTCTACCGCGACGCGAAGATCCTCACGATCGGCGAGGGCACCGACGAGATCCAGCAGATGGTGATCGCCCGCGCGCTCGGCGCGTAGGTCCCTCGCGGGATGGGACGACCGTTCGGGGCGCGCGCATCGTGGATGCAGGGCGACGCACGCGAGCGGAGGCGGCCCTCTGGGCCGGCGAGCATCGCGGGTGGCGATCCTGCGCCGCGAGGCGCCCGCATCCGGACGGTTGGATCCCCGCGAGGGGCCCTCAGGCTCGCGGCGCTCTGGCTGCTGCTCTTCGCCGTCTACCTGATCGGCGACGAGCCGCCGGGCGCGCACGAGCAGGAGTACCTCCAGATCGCGAGCACGCTGGCCGGCGACGGGGAGATCGTGCGCTCGCCGCTCGGGCTCGGCTTCCCGCTGCTGATCGCGCCGTTCGGCGAGAGCGCGGCCGGGGTCGTGCTGGCGGCGGTCGCCGCGCTCGGTTTCGTGCTGGCGGCGCTGCTGGCGCGGCGCATCGTGCCCGAGCCGTACGCGAGCGCCGGCGCCGCGCTCGCGGGCCTGTCGGCTCCCGCCGTCGCGTACGCGGGCGCGATCCTGCCGGCGGCGACGGCGGGGACGCTGCTGGCCGGCGCCGCGCTGTGCGCCGTCGCCGCCCCGCGGCGGCCGGCCGTCTTCGGCGCCGCGGCGCTGCTCGCGCCGCTGCCGTGGCTCGATCCGCTGCTGATCGTGCCGGGCCTCCCGGTGGCGGCGGCCCTGTACCTGTGGTGCCGGCAGCGCCACCACGCGACGATCGGGCTGATCGCGGTCGAGCTGGTCGCCGCCTCGGTGGTGCTCTACGTGACGCTCAACGAGCAGCTCTACGGCGGCCCGATCCCGAGCCGCACCGGCGGCGTCCCGCTCGCCGACCATCTCGAGCGCCTGCCACGCGCCGCGACGCCGTGGCTCGAGCTCGTGCCGATCTTCGCGCTCGTCGCCTACGCCGCCTGGCTGCTGCGGCGCTCGCGCGTCGAGGGCCTCGCGCGCCTGGTGCCGGAGCGCGCGACCGCCGAGGCGGCGGCCGGCCTCGCGCTGGCCGTCGTCGCCGCCGTCCTGCTCGTGGCCACGGTCGACAGCCGCGCGCTGGTCGCGGCGCTCCCGGTGGCGGGCGCGCTGGTGGCGTGGAGTCTGCGCCACGCGCCACGGATCGGCGCGCTGCTGGGCGCCGCCACGCTCGCGATCACCGTCTATCAGCTGGCCAGCTCGTAGTCGGCCGGCTCGAGCCGCGCCGTCCGGCGCCGGTAGGTGCTCCACTGCCACGGCCACTGGTTCGGGTCGTGGCCCTTCTCGTCGACGTACCAGTTCGTGCAGCCGGAGTGCCAGACGGTGCCCGCCATCGCCGACTCGATCGCGAAGATCACCGAGCCGGTGCCGCCGTTGGTGTTGGGCCCGAAGAGCAGGAACAGGTTCGGGAACTCCGGCACGGTGATGCCCAGGTACGCGCGCGGCGCTCCACCCCACGCCTCGGCGAGCGTGCGGCCGCCCTCGCCCGCGATCTCCATCGGCGCCACGAACTCGTGCGCCCGGAAGCCGGTGGCGAGGACGAGCACGTCGGCCGGCCGCTCGCTGCCGTCCTCGGTGCGGATCCCGGACGCGATGACCTCGGCGATGCGCTCGGTGACGACCTCGACGTTCGGCTTCGCGAGCGCCGGATACCAGTCGTCGGTCAGCATGATCCGCTTGCACCCGATCTCGTCGCGCGGCGTGAGCTTGCGCCGCAGCTCCGGGTCGTCGATCGCGCGCTCGATCTGCCAGCGCCCCAGCCGGCGCTCGGGCCGCAGCAGCCACCGGTAGCGGGTCATCCCCGCGGTCCCGAACGCGAAGAAGGCGTTGATCGCCGCGCGGTCGAGCCGCCGCAGCAGCGGGAAGCGCTCGAACAGCCGCTGCGTCCGCTCGCGGTAGCGAAGTCGAGCTTGGGGAGCGTCCAGCCGGGCGAGCGCTGGTAGACGGTCAGGTGGTCCACGAGCGGCTGGATCGCGGGGACGACCTGGATCGCGCTGCAGCCGGTGCCGA
This sequence comes from uncultured Solirubrobacteraceae bacterium, assembly GCA_963844405.1. Taxonomy (GTDB): domain Bacteria; phylum Actinomycetota; class Thermoleophilia; order Solirubrobacterales; family Solirubrobacteraceae; genus DASSUW01. The sequence continues at coordinate 437,582 of CAWJNZ010000007.1, forward strand.
CGACCGCGACGCGCCGGCCGCCAGGTCGACGTCGTGCTGCCAGCGCGCCGTGTGGAAGGCCGGGCCGCCGAAGCTCGAGGCCGGGCAGCGGCGGCACGCGGGCACGGAGATGCCCGCAGGCGCAGATCAGCACGTCGGCCTCGTGCGGGCCGGCGCTCGTCTCCAGCCGCCAGCGCTCGCCGTCCCAGCGGGCGCCGGTCACCTCGGTGCCGGTGCGGACCTCCACCTCGTAGCGGCGAGCGACGGCCTCGACGTAGGCCTGGATCTCGGCCTGCGGCGCGAAACGGCGCGACCAGCGGTTCGGCGCGAACGTGTACTCGTACAGGTGCGAGGGGACGTCGCAGGCCGCGCCGGGATACGTGTTGGCGTGCCAGACGCCGCCGACGCGCTCCTCGCGCTCGAACACGACGACGTCGTCGCGATAGCCGGCGCGGTGCAGCATCGCCGCCGCGCCGACCCCGGCGAAGCCTCCGCCGACGATGGCCACCGAGCGTGCGGGCATGAGCAGAACCTAGTCCCCCAGCACGTGGCGCTCCAGCCAGTCGTTGCGGAACGCCCCGCGCGGGTCGAGCCGCTCGGCCAGCGCCCGGAAGGCGGGCAGGCGCTCGTAGCGGTCGGCGATCGTCGCGGCGCCGGCCAGGAAGAACTTGCCCCAGTGCGGCCGCGGCGCGAACGGCGACAGGGCGATCTCCACCGCGCCGGCCAGGCGCGCGACGAGCTCCGGCTCGCGCTTCCAGGTGAAGTGGACGCCGATCGTGTCCTGCCCGTACTGCGGGCTCATCCACAGGCGGTCGGCGGCGATCGTGCGGATCTCGCAGACCTGCAGCGCCGGGCGCATGGCGTCGCCCAGCGGGCGCAGCGCGTCGATCGCGGCGGCGGCGTGCTCGCGCGGCATCAGGTACTCGGACTGGATCTCGTCCCCCGCGCTCGGCGTGAAGCCCATCCGGAAGTGCGGCAGGCGGTCGGACCAGCGGCCCGGCACGCCGAGCTGCGGCGTGGAGTGGACGGGGTCCATGCCGGGGAGCGGATGCACGTCGGCCGCGGCCGGCCGCGCGCCGGGCAGCTCGTCCGGCGGCTCGCCGCGCGCCTTGACCCACACCTGGTCCGCGGTCTCGCCCCAGCGCGTGAAGACGCTGACGCTGTAGCCGGCGCCGAAGACGTCGGGCACCGCCTCCCACGGTAGGCCCTCGAACACGCGCTGGGCGACCTCGTAGGCCGGCTCGACGTCGAGCGTCACCCGCGTGATCGCCCCGAGCGCGCCGAGCGAGACGACCATGCCGTCGAAGTCGGGGTCGCCGCGCCGGGCGGTGACGACCTCGCCGGCCGACGTCACGAGCTCGAGCCCGGCGACGACCGTCGCGAGGTTGCCGGTGCCCGAGCCGTGGGTGGCGGTGGCGATCGCCCCGGCGACCGAGATGTGCGGCAGCGAGGCCAGGTTGTGCAGCGCCGCGCCTTCGGCGTGCAGCGCCTCGGCCAGCGCGCCGTAGCGGACGTGGGCGCCGCACGAGACGGTGCCGCCTTCGACGACCGCGTCGACCGGCAGGGCGTCGAGCGAGACGAGCTCGTCGGAGTCCCCGATGTCGCTGAACGTGTGGCGCGTGCCGAGCACGCGGATGCGCTCCGCGCTCGCCACGATCTCCTGCAGCTGCTCGAGCGTCTCCGGCCGGTGCAGCGCCTTGGCCCGGTAGGCGTAGGTCCCGGCCCAGTTATCCACGGACGTGGAACTCGAGCGCGTGGATCTGCGACTGGCCGTAGGAGCCGGTCTGGACCGGCCCGGCGGCGCTCACGCGGTCGCCGGGGCGCGGGTCGCGGCGGGGGCGCAGGCCGCGCCGCACGTCGATCGCCGTCATCCCCGCCAGCGTCACCGAGCCGGCGTCGACGACCACGTGCAGGTCGCCGTCGCCGTCCGGGTCGACGCGCTCGACGTAGACCACCGTGCCGCGGACCGCGCGGCAGCCGGAGACGTCGGCCGGGCAGTGCGAGCGCCGCACGTCGCGCTTGCGCCGCGGCGTCGGGGTCGGGGTCTGCGTCGGCGTGGCCGTCGGCGTGGCGACCGCACGGGGCTCGGCCGCGGGGCGCCGGTCGTCGATCGGCAGCACGGCGGCGACGACCGCCGCCACCACGAGGCCGAGGACGAGGAACTTCATCCCGTCTCGATCGCGCCGCGGGCGAGGATCGCGTTCGCCGCGCTGGCCGGGTCGAGCCGCCGCGCGACGACCTCGTCGAGCAGCTCGGCCACCTCGGGGTCCTCCTTCAGCGAGGCGGCGAGCGCGCGCCGCAGCCGCATGGTCGCCAGCCCGAGCACCTCGCCCATCAGGTTGCGGCGGCGGCGCTCGGACAGCGTGCCCTCGGCCTCGACGTATGCGCGGTGCTCGGCCAGCTTCGCGGCCAGCTCCTCGATGCCCGTGCCGCGGACGGCCTCGGTCTTGACGATCGGGACCTGCCAGCCCTCGTGCGGCCCGAGCGAGAGCACGCCCTTGATCTCCCGCACCATCGTGTCGGTGAGCGGATGGTCGGACTTGTTGACCACGATGACGTCCGGGATCTCCATCACGCCGGCCTTGAGCGCCTGGATCGAGTCGCCCGACCCGGGGATCAGCACGAGCACGACGGAGTCGGCGTGGTCGATCACGTCGACCTCGGCCTGGCCGACGCCGACGGTCTCGAGGAACACGTCGTCCTTGCCGGAGGCGTCCATCAGCAGCGCCGCCTGCAGCGCCGCCTCGGCCAGCCCGCCGAGCGCTCCGCGCGTGGCCATCGAGCGGATGAAGACGCCGGGGTCGAGGAAGTGGTCGGAGAGCCGGATGCGGTCGCCGAGCAGCGCGCCGCCGCGGAACGGCGAGCTCGGGTCGATCGACAGCACGGCGATCTGGCGGTCGAGCGCGCGCTGGTGCTTGATCAGCGCGCCGATCAGCGTCGACTTGCCGGCCCCGGGCGGGCCGGTGAAGCCCACGATCGCCGCCTTGCCGGTGTGCGGGTAGACCTCGCGCACGAGCTCCCAGCCCTCGGCGTCGTCGTCCTCGACGAGCGAGATGCCGCGCGCCAGCGCGCGCTTGTCGCCCGCCAGCAGGCGCTCGGCGAGGCTGGGCTTCGGCTCGGCCATGGTCGCGAGGATACGATCAAGGGCTGATGGCGACGGTTGCGAAGCCGCACACCCCGTTGAACGTGCGCGGCGCACCGGAGCCGCTGCACGGCGGCCCGCTCGGCCTGCTGCGCTTCCTCCGCGCGCACGGGATGCTCAACCACAAGTACGCCCGGCTGATCGTGCGCTGGGCGTGGCTGAAGGTGCGCTGGGGCCGGCGGCTGCAGACCGACGGGCTGTGCTTCGTCGGCCCCGGCGTGCAGCTCGAGATCGGCCGCGACGCGGTGCTGCGCCTCGGCCGCTGGTCGTGGATCGGGCACGGCACGAAGATCCGCGTGCACGAGGGCGAGGCCGAGATCGGGGCCAAGACCGTCCTCGGGCAGGAGTGCACGATCTCCGCCTTCCAGCACGTGTCGATCGGCCGCGAGTGCATCGTCGCCGACCGCGTGATGCTGATCGACTTCGACCACGGCGTCGTCGAGACCGAGCGCCCTATCCGCCTGCAGGGCATCTACAAGCGGGACGTGCGCGTCGGCCACAATTGCTGGATCGGCTACGGCGCCTGCATCCTGCGCGGGGCCACGGTCGGCGACAACGCGATCGTCGGGACCTCCACGGTGGTGACCAGGGACGTGCCCGACAACGCGGTCGTCGCGGGCGCCCCGGCGAAGCTCCTGCGCATGCGGCCCGAGCCGGACACGCTGCGCTGGAGTTAAGCGCCCGCCTCGCGGGCGAGCCGCCGCAGGTGGTCGACCTCGGCGCGCGCCTGCGGCGGCAGGTCCATGGCCGACAGGCGCAGGGCGCTCTGCTCGACCTCGGCGGCGAACCCGTCGGCCCGGCCCACCGCCGTCGCGACGGGCGACGGGGCGGCGCGACCCGTGCGGCGCAGGATCGACGGGAGGGACGTGGTGAGCACCGTGACGACGATCAGGGCGGCGACCACGCGCGCGCCGGCGTCGCTCACGTCCGTGATCGCGTCCAGCAGGAGCAGGACGCCGACCGAGGTCTCCATGCCCAGCGTGACGGCCGAGACGGCGGTGAGCCGTCTGATCGCCGGCGAGTCGCCGGGCCGCAGCGCGCCGAGCATGAGCGACGCGTGTGAGGTCCACAGGGACGCGAGGGCGGCGATCCCGAAGGCCCGCCACAGTGCGTCGACGTCGTCGCTCCAGAGCGCCCCGACGAGCAGGACGAACGCCGCCAGCGACACGCCGGCGGTGGCGGTGCCGAGCAGGCGCAGCCGCGGGTCGGAGCGCGATCGCAGGCCGGTGCCGGCCGCCGCCGCGCTGGTGAAGACGCTGAAGCCGAGGCTGCTGCCGATCACTCGGCCATGGATCTCCTCGAACGAGCCGCTGAGCAGCGCGATCACGGCTGCGGCGGCCGACACGCACAGTCCGGCCACCAGGGCCCTGCTGACCACGTGCCGGCGCTCCATCGCGGCCCAGCGTAGCGCCGCTCAGCGCTCTCGACCGCTGTACAGCGCGCCGGCGACGACGGCGTCCTCCCACGCCATGCCGGTGCTCTTGAAGAGCCGCGGGCCGGGCGGCACGGCGGCGCCCGCGACCAGCTCGCGGAGCGTGATCAGCTCCTCCGGCTGCAGGACGCCGGCCTCGATCGCGGCGATGACGTCGCCCGCCTCGCGCAGCGCCGAGGCGCGCGACTCGACGACGACGGTGGCGCGCGCGGCGAGCCGGTCGTCGGTCTCGCGGGCGGCCGGCTCGTGCGAGCCGATCGCGACCACGCAGGCGTGGTCGGCGACGAGGTCGCCGTCGAAGAGCGGCTCGCCGGCGGTCGTGCAGCAGCAGACGACGTCGGCGGCGGGGAGGAGCTCGTCGCGCCGCGGGTCGTCGCGGCCGAGCAGGACGGTCTCCTCGATCGCGAGCGCCTGCGCGTGGGCGTGCGCCTGCGGTCCGCGCCCGAAGATCACAGCGCGCCGTGGCTCGGGGACCGCCAGGCGGCGCACCGCGACGAGCGAGACGGCGGCCGTCCGCAGGTTGGTGAGGGCGATGCCGTCGACGAGCGCGGCCGGCGCCAGGGTGGCGGCGTCGAACACCACGCAGACACCCTGGATCCGCGGCTCGGCCGGCCCGACGCTGACGAGCTTGACCGCCGCCACCGGCCCGACCACCGCCGGCATCACCAGCAGGTGGCCCTCCCCGACCGGCAGCGCGCTACGCGGCGTCGTCGCCTCGGGGTCGAGCTCCGCAAGCGCCGCCTCCAGCGCGTCGGCCGCCGCGCCCGCGGAGAGGTCCGAGGGGTCGAGGAACGGCAGGCTCACCGAAGCACGAACCCGGTGCCGAGGTCGTCGCGCGGGTCGAGCACGAAGCGGTGCTCACCGGTCCGGAAGGCCGACCCCTCGACCTCGGTGACCACGCCCTCCTCCGTGCGCTCGACCACGCGCCCGGAGAACGTCGTCCCCACGATCGAGTCGTGGCGCAGGACCTGGCCCGGATCGAGGTCGAGCAGCGCGAGCCGCGCCGAGGTGCCCGACCCGCACGGCGAGCGGTCGACCTCGCCGTCGGCGAAGACGGTGACGTTGCGCTGGTGGAGGTCGCCCAGCTCGTCGTAGAGGATCGTGCCGTAGATGCCCGACAGACGGTCGTCGGTCGGGTGGCGCGCGGCGTCGGTGCCCTCGAGCTCACGCTTGACCGCGCGGCCGGCGGCGATCAGCTCGGTGATCCGCTCCGGCACGACCTCGAGGCCGAGGTCGGCGGCGCGGACGCTCGCGTAGATGGCGCCGCCGTAGGACACGTCGGCGCGCACGCCGGCCGCCTCGACCCCGCGGGCGAGCACGAAGGCGGGCACGTTGCGGAAGCTGACGGCTTGCACGGCGCCGCCGTCGAGGCGCACGCGAGCGGCCACGCGCCCGGACGGCACGTCGATCGTCATGGTCGTCTCGCCGTCCGGCTCGGCGGCGACGCGCCCGGTCTCGACCGCCCACGCGCCGAGCGCGATCGTGCCGTGTCCGCACGCCGTCGAGTAGCCGTCCTTGTGCCAGAAGAGGACGCCCAGGTCGGCGCCGCCGTCGTCGGGCGGGACGAGGAAGCACCCGTACATGTCGGCGTGCCCGCGCGGCTCGTGGCACAGCAGCCGCCGCACCGCGTCGACCTCCTCGCCGGCGCGCGCGTGCTCGCGCCGCTCGCGCACGGTCGCGCCCGGTATGTCCGGCGCGCCGGCGGTCACGATGCGGAACGGCTCTCCGGCCGTGTGGTAATCAGTCGCCGTGATTTCCATGAGCCAGGTATCTTCGCCCCTGTGAGTTCCTGTCGCCGAGGGGAGCAGGCGTGAAGGTACGAGACGCGATGACCCAGGAGGTTCTGACGATCACGCCGGGCCGCAGCCTGCGCGACGCGGCGCGCTTCCTGAGCGAGCACAACGTGGGATCGGCGGTGATCTTCGACCCCGAGCAGCCGGGTCCCGGAATCGTCAGCGAGCGCGACATCGTGCGCTCGCTCGGCAAAGGCCAGGACCCCGACCAGGAGACGGTCGGGGACCACCTGACGGCCAACGCCGCGTTCGCCGACGCCGACTGGGATCTCGAGAAGGCCGCCGACGCGATGGCGCGCGGCGGGTTCCGTCACCTCGTCGTCGTCGAGAACGGCGAGGTGCACGGCATCATCTCGATGCGCGACATCATGGCCGTGTGGCGGCCGAGCGCCAGGGACGTCACCGCACCATCCTGAACGGCACGCCGACGGGCCGGGCGGCGTTGCCGGCGGCGTCGACGGCCGTGATGCCCAGCTGGTAGCGGCCGGGCTTGAGCGCCCGCGTGCCGAGCCTGCCGTCGAAGCGGCGGCTGACCGCGCCCGCCGAGGCGGCCAGCGGCATGGTGGGCGCGAGCGGCTTGTAGCGGCCCTGCTTGCGCATCACGGTGATGGTCACCGCGGCCGGCTCGGAGAGCTGGAAGCTGAGCCTGGCGGGGCGGCCGGCCTTGAGGCGGGAGCCGCTCAGCCGCGCTCCGCCGATGACCGGCGCCACGGCGTCGCGCGGCGGCTGGATCACGGGGTTGCCCGGCTGCGACGAGTTGGAGGGGGTTGTCGGGTTGGACGGGTTGGGCTGGGGGCGCGGCGGGTTCACCGTCTGCGCGATCCAGCTCGCGAACCCGGGCGTCCAGGAGAAGATCGCCGGCGCCCTCAGGTCGCACACCTTCATGCCGAGCCCGAGCTGCGGGCCGTAGCTGGTCAGGCCCCAGAGGACCGGCGCGCCGGTGTCGGCGTCGAAGACCAGCAGCGGGCCGCCGCTGTCGCCCTTGCACGCGCCGGCCGTGTTCGCGGTGCCGGCGCAGGTCTGGGTGTCGGGGTCGAAGTCCGGCGCGAAGGCGGCGCACGTCTGGTCGCTCTGGAGCTGGAGGTACGCCTCCTTCAGCACCTCGGTGCCGATCCTCGAGTCCACGTCGGTCGTCCCCCAGCCGGCGGCGTTCGGCACGCCCTGCGCGGTGACGTAGCGGCCGCCGTGCCGCGCGACCGGCTGAGCCGGCCGGCTGCTGGGCGTGCGCAGGTGGATCAGCAGCGCGTCGCCGGTCAGCGTCTGCGGGTCCCAGTCCGGGTGGACGACGAGCTGGTCGGCCACGATCGCCTCCCCGCTCGGGTCGTTGTAGTTGCCGACGCCCGTCAGCGTCACCATCGCGTCGACGGTGCCGCCGGGGCGGAAGGCGCAGTGGGCGGCGCTCACGACCCACTGGGGCGCGATCACCGTACCGGTGCACTGCGCCTGCATGTCGAGCTGCCCGTCGTCGTCGGAGTCCCAGGCGGCGAGCAGGAAGGCGATCGACGGCCAGTCGTCGATGTCGGCGACGCGGCCGCCGACGATGCTGGACTGGGCGGTGGGCGAGGAGGCGGCGAGGGCGGAGGGCGCCAGCGCGAGGGTCAGCAGCGCGGCGGCGAGGAGCGATCTGAGCACCCGGCCGAAGCTAAGGAGCGCCCCCCACCACCGCATCGTGGAACCACCCCACCGTTTTCCCAAAACCAAAGTAAGGGGGCCTGGCCCCCTTACCGCCGCGGCGCCCTAAGGGGGCCAGACCCCTCTGTACTGCAACAGCTGCAATCTGTACTACAACAGAGGGGCCTGTCCCTTTAGGTTCAGCGGCCGCAGACGGGCCAGGGGCGGGTGCCTTCGCGCTGGTAGAGGATCAGCGCGCGGCGGTCCTGCTCGGCCTCGGAGGCGCGGGCCGGGTTGCCGCTGCCGCCGACCGCCCGCCACGTCGGGCGCGAGAACTGGTACTTGCCGAAGTAGCGCCCGTCGGCCGACACGGCGCGCGGGTTGCCGCCCGACTCGCACTGGGCGATCCGCGCCAGCACCGTCGCCGCGTCCTCGCGCTTCGAGGCCCGGGCGGTGATGCCGAGGGCCGCGAGCGTCTGCGGGCCGGCGATGCCGTCGACGGTCAGCCCGTGGGCGCGCTGGAAGCGCCGCACGGCCCGCCGGGTCTGCGGTCCGTAGATGCCGTCGGCCGGGATGCCCAGCGCGCGCTGGAGCTCGGCGACCGAGCTGCCGGACGAGCGCACGACCTTGGCGGCCTGGCGGTCGGTGGCCGCGGGCGCCACGCCGACCGCGACGGTCAGCGACAGCACGGCCATGGCGGCGAAGACGCAACGGACCGCCCTGAGACGGCGCGAAAGATCGGTTGTCGGCACAGCGGGAACTCCTCTGGTCTCTGCGCCTACGGGGTTAGCTGACGGGCTCGCGCGAAGACCTGCGCTACGCCGCTACTGCGGCGATTCGCCCCGAGAGCCGGAGACATCCGGCTCCAGGCGGTTCCCCCGTTCCCCGCCGCCTGGGCGACGGAGATTCGGCAAGGTTCGGTTGTGACGGAGCGGGCACCTTACACACCCCTTCACACAGATTCGTCGGCGCGTCCCCCGAATGACTTGAGGCTGCGGTCAGATCGCTGGCGCGAGGTTCCGCACCGCCGCAGGCAGCGAGGGATCGGCGAGCGCCGCCTCCAGCCCCGCGAGATGGCCGTCGGCGCGCTCCCGCGGATAACCGCCGGCGGTGCCCGCCGACACGAGGAACGCCCAGTCCGACGCCTGCAGCGCCATCAGCTCACGCAGCGCCCGGTCCGGCGCCCGTAACCGGCCCGCGAAGGTGCGTATCTCGGCGGCGCGCTGGACCCACGCCAGCCCTCCGGCCGCCGGCGCGCTCCACGTGCGCAGATCGCGCCCGGCGCCCCAGCTGGTGACCGGTGGATCGGCGGGCGCGTCCACGTGCCGGCCGCCGCCCGGCGGCACGAGCTCGACGCCGTGGCTCTCGCATGCCTCCAAGACGGCGCGCAGCCAGGCGATCCCCTCGGGCCAGAAGTGGCCGAGCAGCTCGGTGTCGAAGGCCACGACCGACGGCCCGCCGCCGACGGCCACGCGCTCGACGAAGTCCTCCGCGTCGGCGACGGCCTGCGCCGCCGCCCGGCCGGGGTCGTAGACCGAGCCGTCGACCGCCCAGGCGCGGTGGTGGTGCTCGGTGAGACGGTGCGTGTCCAGGTACGGCGCCCGAGACGGGTAGCCGTCGCGGTGCCACACCAGATCGATCGCCTCGCGGTCGAGCGGGGCGAGCAGGATGCCCGCCGCCGCGCAGCGCGGCGCCTGCGGGCCCGGCCCCAGCACATCGGTCCAGTCGACGCAGGCCACGCGCACGCCCGCCTCCTCGAGCAGGTCGTCGAGCCACGGCGCGTGGGCGCACTCGGGCAGCCAGAAGCCGCCGCCCCACTCGTCGAAGCGCGCCCGGTGCGAGGCGATCCCCGTCCGCACCTGGAGCTCGACGCCGGTTCCGGTAGCCAGCAGCGGCAGCACGGCATGCGTGGCGGCCGACGTCCACCGCACGTGCGGCGCGAACGCGGCCAGCAGGTCGCCGCGCCGCTCGAGCGCGTCCGCCGCCGCCGCGTAGGCGGCCGCGCCGCCCTCCAGCACCGTCGCCACCGCCGGCGATGCCGCCTCGACGTCGAGCGCGTGCGAGGCCGGCCGGATCTCGCGCAGGAAGGTCAGGCAGCGCTCGAGCGCGCCCGGCGCCTCGAGCTGGTCGCAGAGCACCGGGGTCAGCGACAGCGTCACGCGGCCCGGGTGGTCGTCGAGCACGTCGAGCAGCGGCAGGTAGCTGGTGGCGATCGCCTCCCACAGCCACTCCTCGCCGAACGGCCATGTCCCGAAGCCCTCGACGTAGGGCATGTGCGTGTGGAGGACGATCGAGAGCCGCGTCACGGGCGCAGCACGGCCAGGAAGTCGAGCGCGCGGTCGAGCCGCCCGCGCCGGAGCGCGAAGTCGCGCGTCGAGATGGCCGGCGTGAAGCGGTCGTAGAACCGCCGGGTGATGCCGAGCCGCGCGTGCACGGCGTCCCACGCGGCGTGCTCGAGCGCCCACTGGTGGGCGCGCAGCTTGCGGGCGTGGAAGAGGCCGAGCAGGTCGACGGAGCCGAAGTGGCGCCCGCAGAGCTCCCGGTATTCCTGCGCGCGGTACTCGCGCACGTGCCAGGGGTTGCCCGAGCGCTCGGCGCCCTTGGGCGCGAGCGTGAGGACGTTCGGCGTCGACACGTAGGCGACCCCGCGCGGGCCGATCAGCTCGCGGATGTGGTCGAGCACGGCGTCGGGGTCCTGGACGTGCTCGATCGTCTGCAGGAACACGACGCAGTCGACGTCGCCGGTCCACAGCTCGATCATGTTGCGCTCGAACCGCAGACGCTCGCCGCCGTACTTGAGCCGCGCGTGCTCGAACGCCTCGGGGTTGGCGTCGACGCCGACCACCGACGCCGCCGTGCGCGCGAGCACGGCGGAGCCGTACCCCTCGCCGCAGGCGAGGTCGACCACGCGCCGCCCGTGCGCGCGCGCCCCGATCCACTCGTACACCACCAGGTGCCGCCGGAACCAGTAGTTCTCCTCGGGGACGTCGGGCAGCGTGCGCTCGCCCGTGAGCGACAGCGGCGGAACGCCGGGCGGCTGGTCCCGCTGGAGGTAGAGCTCCGGCATCGGGCCGGGCCACGATACAGGCACACGTAGACTCTTCCCGTGGCGCTGGTTCGGGACTTTCCGCTGTTCCCGCTCGGCCTGGTGGCGCTGCCCACCGAGCTCGTGCCCCTGCACATCTTCGAGGAGCGCTACAAGACGATGATCGAGCGTTGCCTCGACGAGGAGTCCGAGTTCGGGATCGTCTGGATGGCCGAGGACGGGCTGCGGCCGGTCGGCTGCGCGTGCGAGATCGCAGAGGTGGTCGAGCGGCTGCAGGACGGGCGCATCAACCTGATCGCGCGCGGGACGAGACCGTTCCGGATCGACGCGCGACAGGACGAGCTGCCGTATCCCGCGGGCACCGTCGAGTTTCTCGAGGACCGCGAGGAGAGCACCGACGCGGAGGCGGCGCAGGCCGCCCACGCGGCGTACGCCGACCTCGTCAACGAGGCCACCGACCGCACGCCCGACATGGACGAGATCGGCGCCATGAGCGCCTACCAGATGGCCGCCACCGTCGAGTTCGGGCTCGACGCCAAGCAGGGCCTGCTCGATCTTCGATCGGAGGCCGCCCGGCTCAAGCTCGTCACGCGCCTGTTCCGTGCCGCCATCAAGCGGCTCGACTTCGTCAACCGCGCCCAGGCGCGGGCGCGGTCGAACGGCAAGGTGCACTTCGAGACCTAGCGGCCCCGGGAGCGCACCCGCGCCTCATCGACGTCGATCTCCGCCTCCAGCTCGCGCAGGAGCTCGGCCGGGAAGGCGCGCTCGCGGCGCATCTGCGTGAGCAGGTCGCGCTCGGCCTCGAGCGCCTCGATCTGGGCCTCGGCGGCCTCGGTGCGGTGGTCCGGGTGGCCGCCGGCGGCCTCGAGCCGGTCGCGGAGGCGCTCGAGCCGCGCCTCGTAGCGGTCGCGCAGGCGCTCGAGGTCCTCGACCGGCAGCTCGCCCTGCTCGCCGAGCTCGTCGAAGCGCTCGAGGGCGGCGTGCGTGAGCCTCACCCGGGCCTCGACCTCCTGCCGGCGGCGCTCCTCGCTCTGACCGAGGCCGAGCGCGCGGATCAGCGGCGCGAGCGTCAGGCCGGGCACGACGAGCGTGACGATCACGACGCCGTAGGCGAGGACGATGGCCATCTCGCGGTCGGGGACGTGGGCGGGGATCGCCAGGGCGGCGGCGAGCGACACGCCGCCGCGCATCGCGCTCCAGCCGAGCACGAGCCGCTCGCGGGCGGACGTCGGCTCGCGCGTGACGATCCGCAGGTGGGCGACGGCGGGCACCGTGAACATCCACAGGAGCCGGACGCCGACGACCACTGCGGCGAGGACGAGCGCGTAGCCGGCCACGGTGAGCAGCTCCTGCTCGTCGATCCCGTCGACGAGGTTCGTGAGCTGGAGGCCGATGAGCAGGAACAGCAGCGAGTTGAGCAGGAAGTCGGCCGACTGCCAGAACGCGAGCGTCCGCAGGCGAGCGCCGGCCTCGGCGAGCTCCTGCGAGCGCGTGCCGATGATGACGCCCGCCGTCACCACCGCCAGCACGCCGGAGACGTGCAACTTCTCGGCCGGCACGTAGGCGACGAAGGGCGTGAGGATCGAGAGCACGAGGTCGATCGACGGCTCGCTGACCATCGCGCGCAGCCGCCCGAACAGCCAGCCGGCCGCCAGCCCGATGGCGACCCCGCCGGCCGCCTTGACCACGAAGTCGAGCACGACGTCGCCCGCCGTGACCGTCGTGCCGACCGCGGCGATGGCGAGCGCGTAGGCGGTCAGGCCGGTGCCGTCGTTGATCAGCGACTCGCCCTCGAGGATGGTCCGGATCCGGGCCGGCGCGCCGAGGCGGCTGAGCACGGCGTTGGCGGCGACGGGGTCGGTCGGCCCCACCACGGCGCCGACGATGAAGGCCACCGGCCACGGGAGGCCGGCGAGCCAGTGGGCGACGGCGGCGACCGCCACGACGGTGACGAGCACGAGGCCGACGGCGAGCAGGGAGATCGGCAGTGCGTTGTCCCGCAGCTCGTAGGCGGAGGCCTGGAACGCGGCCGCGTACAGCAGCGGCGGCAGGAAGGCGAAGAAGACGACGTCGGGGTCGAGCTCGGGGGCGGGAAGCCACGGCACGAAGCCGAGCGCGAGCCCGCCGAGGACGAGCACGATCGGGTACGGCACGTCGTGCCGCAGGGCGAAGCCGGCGAGCAGCGCCACCGCGACGAGCAGGAAGACGAGGGCCTCGGCTCCGGCCACGCCGGGGTTCTAGCCGAGCAGCTCCGCCACGCGCGTGCTGCCGTCGTCAGCCGCCATCCGGCGGGCGTCGCGGCCGTCGTCGGCGGTCAGCGCCGGGTCGGCGCCGTGGTCGAGCAGCAGCCGCGCCATCTCTACGTCGTCGGTGTGCGCGGCCTCGTGCAGCGGCGTGAAGCCGCCGCGCTGGCGCTGGTTGGGATCGGCCCCGGCCTCCAGCAGCAGCCGCATGGTCTCGCGGTCGTGGGCGGCGCTCGCGGCGTGCACGGGGCGCACGCCGAACGGGTTGTCGGCGTCGTCGTCGGCATCGGCGCCGCGCTCGAGCAGGATGCTGACCGCCTCCGGGCCGCCGAGGAAGGCGGCGAGGCCGAGCGTCGTGAAGCCCTCCGGCGTGCGCCGGCCGATCGCCGCCGGGTCGGCATCGAGCAGCTCCCGCAGCCGATCGGCGCGACCGGCGGCCGCCGCCTCGAGCACGTCGAGCTCGGGGTCGGCCTCGAGCAGCGCGTCCGCCACCGCGCGCTGCTGGTGGAACAGGGCGAGCAGGATCACCGGCAGGCCGTCGCCGTCGCGCGCCTCGGCCAGCGACCGGTCCTCGCGCAGGAGCTCGCGGACAGCGTCGACGTCGCCGCCCGTGATCGCGGCGACCAGCGCGTTGACGCGGGCCTCCTTACTCATCTCAGCGAACGATCCCACAAACGCGCTCGGCCACGTCCTTGGTGAAGGCGGCCAGCTGGTTGAAGGCCTGCGGGTTGCCGCGCGAGGTGTCCGAGAACTCCACCGTGCCCGCCTCGAGCCGCACGCGGTAGCTGAGGTTGGCGCCCGGGCCCGGCGGCAGCGCCAGCCCCAGCTCGGCCGGCTGCTCGAGCTCGCGCTCGATCTCCCGCGCGCGCAGCAGGCGGTCGTCGTCGAGCGGGTGCTCGCGCCCGTTGCAGGTCACGCGCCCGCCGTCGTTGACGACCATGGTCAGGTTGGCCTTGCGGTCCTCGCCGCTGCGCTTGACCTCGAAGAGGTCGGGCGAGGCGGTCCCGCAGCCGGTGAGGACGGTGGCGAGGAACAGCGCCGCGAGCCGCCTCACACCACCACCAGGTCCGCGCCGGCCACCTCGCGCAGGAAGCGCGGCGTCGAGATCACGCCGTGCAGGCGCGCCTCGACCAGCGCGCGATCGGCGCCGGTCGCCTCGACCGCCGCGGCGCAGGCGTAGACGTGGCAGTCGTCGAGGGCGAGCGCCGTGTCGCGCAGCTCGGCCAGCGTGCGCGCGAAGGCCTCGCGGCCGGCTTCGCCGACGTCCGGCGCCGCCTCCGGGCGGAGCGCGCGAGCGAGCAGCCACTCGTCGAGCAGCGGGGCGAGCGCGCCGAAGCCGGCGAGCGCGCGCGCCGGCCGGCCGTCGGCGGCCGCCGAGACGAGCAGCGACAGACCGGTGTAGAGCCGCTCCAGCTCGCCCGACTCGAGCACGACCGCGATCATGGCCACCCCTCTCCCGGGCGCGCTTCGTGGCGGGCGGCGATCATGGTCTGATCGTACGCACGCTCGACGCCCGCGGGCTGATCTGCCCGCTGCCGCTCATCCGCGCCCGTCGCGAGCTGGCGGCCATGCCCGCGGGCGCGACGCTGGTCGTCCTCGTCACCGACCCCGAGGCTCCGATCGACCTCGCGGCGCTGGCCGCCGACGAGGGCCACGCCTTCGCCCGGGAACAGGCGGGGCCGGAGTGGCGGATCACGTTGACGAAGGGTGCCGCGGGCCGGTAGTGTCGCGCCAACCCGGCACCCGTCTAGACAACCGGACATGAGCTCGCACATCGACGCGGCGACATCCACGCTACCCGCCGCCTTCAGCCTCCGTGGACGGCGCGCCGTCGTCACCGGCGCCGCGACCGGCATCGGCCGCGCCATCGCCGAGGCCCTCGGTGCCGCCGGCGCACACGTGGCGGGCATCGACACGGACGAAGCCGCGGGCGAGCACCTCATGCTCCAGGGCGACACCGGCCGCGTCGAGGACGTCGAGCGCCTCGCCGCCGCCGCGGTCGACGCGTTCGGCGGAATCGACATCTGGGTCAACAACGCGGCGCGCCTGATGGTCAAGCCGCTGCTGGAGACCACAGACGAGGACTGGCACGGCCTGCTCGCCGCCAACCTGCACGGCTACTTCTACGGCTGCCGCGCCGCCGGCCGCGTCATGGCCGAGCAAGGCCAGGGCGGCCGCATCGTCAACGTCTCGAGCGCGGCCGACATCCTCGTCGTCGCCGACCTCGGTGCCTACATCGCCGCCAAGGGCGCGATCGTGGCCATGACCAAGGTGCTGGCGCTCGAGCTCGCCGACCACAGCATCACCGTCAACGCGCTCGCGCCCGGGGCGATCGACACGCCGCTCAACGTCACCGCGTGGTCCGACGACGTGCGCCGCACGTACGAGCACCGCATCGGCCTGCACCGGATCGGGACGCCCGAGGAGGTCGCCGACGCGGCGCTGTTCCTGTGCTCGGACGCCTCCCGCTACGTCACCGGCCAGGAGCTCGTGGTCGACGGCGGGCTGACCATCAACGGCAGCGTGGGGCACGCACGGGACTGATGGACCCGCTCGCCCACCTCCCCGCCCCCGGCCGCGCCCGCGTGCTGGTCGACGGGCTCGACCACCCCGAGGGCGTCGCCTACGACCCGGCCGCCGACGTGCTGTGGGCGGGCGGCGAGGGCGGACAGCTCTACCGGGTGACCGGGGAGGAGTACGAGGAGGTCGCCCGCGCGCCCGGCTTCGTGCTCGGGCTCGCCGTCGACGGTGCCGGCCGGCTCGCGGTCTGCGCGTCCAGCGACGGCTCGCTGTGCGCCTACGACGGCGAGGCCGTGCACCGCGTCGTCACCGACCTCGGCTTCCCCAACTGGCCAGCCTTCGCGCCCGACGGCACGCTCTTCGTCAGCGACTCCGGCGGCTGGGGGACCGACGACGGGCGGCTCGTCCGGATCGACGCCGACGGCAGCGTGGAGACCTTCTCGCGCGAGGTGCCGCACTTCACCAACGGCTGCGCGGTGTCGCCGGACGGCCGCTGGCTGTGGGTGGTCGAGTCCTACGTGCCGATCGTCTCGCGCTTCGACCTGGAGACGGGCGCGCGCGAGGAGGTCACGTCGCTGCTCGGCACCGTGCTCGACGGCATCGCCTTCACGGCCGACGGCGGCGTGCTGATCTCCTGCTACCGGCCGGACCGCATCTACCACCTCGACGCCGCGGGGCATCTCGAGGTGGTCGCCCAGGACCCGCAGGGGACGCTGCTGGGCGCGCCGACCAACGTCTGCTTCGCCGGCCCGCAGCTCGACCGGGTGGTCAGCGCCAACCTCGGGCGCTGGCATCTCACGCTGATGGACCTCGGCCTGCGCGGCGCGCCGCTGCACCGGCCGCGGCGCTGGGCGCTCGACGCCGCGGCGGTCCGGGCATGACCCGCCGCGCGCGCGTCCGCGAGGGCGCCGAGCTGCCGTCGCGCTTCGTGCCGCGCTACTACGAGATCGAGCAGGCACTGCGCGCCCGGATCGCCGATCTGCGGCCCGACGACCCGCTGCCGTCCGACGCGATGTTGTGCGACGAGTTCGGCGTCTCGCGGATGACCGCGCGGAACGCGGTCCAGCGGCTCACCCAGGAGGGGCTGGTCTACCGCGTGCCCGGCCGCGGCACCTTCGTCGCCGAGCCGCCGGTGCACCGCCAGGCCGGCAGCCTGCTCTCGTTCACGGAGGAGATGCGCCGCCGCGGCAAGACGCCGAGCTCGCGCCTGCTGGCGCGCGAGATCCGCGAGCCGCGCCCCGCCGAGGCGTCGCGGCTCCAGCTCCAGCCCGGCGAGGCGGTGATCGCCGTCCGCCGCCTGCGGGTGGCCGACGGCGAGCCGGTGGCGCTCGAGGAGGCCGTCTTCCCGGCCCCCCTGACCGCGCTGATCCAGCGCGCCGACCTCGAGCACCGCTCGCTCCACGACACGCTGGTGGAGGGCGGCCACATCCCGACCATGGGCCGCGCCCGGCTCGGGGCCGAGGCCGCCGGCGAGGACGACGCCGCCGTGCTCGGCGTCGTCCTCGGCTCGCCGCTGCTCGTCGAGAAGCGCGTCATCCACGATCAGGACGGCCGCCCGCTCGAGCTCTGCGAGTCGCGCTATGTGGCCGAGCGCTACGGGCTCGACGTGCAGTTCGACGTCGAGCTGTCGCGGTAGAGCCCGAAGCGCGTCGCCTCGGCCTCGAACCCGAGCGCTTCGAGGACCTCGGCGCCCGGCTCGCCGTGCGCGACTCGGGAGTGGATGACCGGCACGCCCTGCTCGAACAGCCACTCGACGGCGGCCTGGACGAGCGCGCGCTCGAGCTCGGCGTCGCCGCGGACGTAGAGCTCCTCGACGCGGCCGGCGCGCCCCGGCAGCAGCCCGTCGTCGATCTCGGCGACGACGAAGCCGTCGAGACCCGCGTCGACGAAGCAGGCGACGCGGTGGTGGACGGCCGCCAGGACGAGCATGGCGGCGATGTTGCGACGGCCGCGCTCCTTGAGCACGCCGCCGGCGGACTCGTTCCACAACTCGGTGACGGCCTCGGCCTCGGTCTGGCGGATACGGCGGATCATTGGATACCTCCTCGAAGTCGGATGTGGGCTTGACCCCCGCCGAGGAGGCGATCGCGCCGTCTAGAGACTTCGTCGCACCCTGATCTCCAATCTCGTCCGGCGCTCCTCGCCCGGCGCCAGCTCGGGCAGGCGGCCTTCGGCGCGGTCGTGGCCCACGCCGAGCACGGAGCAGTTGGCCGGCTCGAGGCCGAGCACGCCGTAGGACGGGTGGACCCACTGCCACATGCGCGGCATGGTGGCGGCATCCCAGCGGACGTCGAGCTCGAGACCGGCGCCGGCGACGGTCGCGCTGCACCAGCCCTCGGCGCCCGGCGTGACCTCGTGCTCGAAGACGCGCTCGGGCGCGCCCGGCTCCAGCCCCGGCGCGAGGTGCCAGGAGTCGGCGAAGGGCTGGGCGTCGGCGTCGCGCGGGTGCGTGGCGCGGGCGTTGAGGCGCAGCTGCGAGCCCTCGGCCCACAGCGGCGGCCCGAGGTTGACGTGGTAGAGCTGGAGCGCCGGCTCGGTCGCGTGGCCGCGGTTCGTGACGACGTCCTCGAGCTGGATCAGCCCCTGGCCCGCGTACGTGCGCCAGGTGCGCGCCACGTGCAGGTGGTGGCCGAGCGCGGCGACCTCGGAGATGCTGCCCTGCACGATCAGCGCGTCGCCCGACCGCTCGACGGCCTCGACGTCGGCGCGCAGGAACGTGTAGTCGCCGTGCTGGCCGTGCCCCTCGGAGGGCACGCCGACGTTGCGCAGCCCGCACGTGACCATCAGGCCGCCGCCGAACGAGAGCATCCAGTCGTCCGCGACGCTTCCGGTCTCCCCCACCGGCGAGCGCCAGTCGAGCGGCAGGCCGGCGAACCAGGCCTCGCCGGCGTCGAGCCCGCGGTCGGGCAGCAGCCGCAGGGCGATGCCGTCCTCGACGCGCAGGTCGATCGCCCGGCAGCCCGCGGCCTTGCCGTTGGTGACGATCGAGGTGGTGGCGGTGGCGATCACGTGGCGAGGATCACGTCGGCGCTGAGGAAGTCAACCACGCGGTCGGCCGCCGCGAGCGACGCCTCGGTGCCCGGCACGCGGCAGACGGCGAGCGTGTGCATGCCGGCGGCGATCCCCGCCTGCACGCCGGGCGGGCTGTCCTCGATGACGATGCAGTCGGCGGGCGCGACGCCGAGCCGCTCGGCCGTGCGCAGGAACATGTCCGGCGCCGGCTTGCCGTTGGCCACCTCGTCGCCCGCCACGGTGACCTCGAAGGCGTCGAGCAACCCAGCACGCGCCAGCGTTCGGTGCAGGCGCTCGCGCGGGCTCGAGGACGCCACTCCGACCGGGATGCCGCGCGAGCGCAGCTCGCCGGCGGCCTCCACCGCGTCCTCGAAGGTCACGAGCTCGTCGTCGATCAGCGCGAACAGCGTGCCGGAGTAGACGGTCCAGATCTCGCCGGCGGCGGGCAGCTCGACGCGCTCGGCGAAGTACTCGTGCGTGCGCGGGAACGGCAGGCCGACGGTCGCCTCGGCGTCGGCGTCGGTGACCGCGTAGCCGTACGGCTCGAGCGTGCGCGCCCAGGCGAAGCGGGCCAGCGGCTCCGAGTCCACGAGCGTCCCGTCGCAGTCGAAGATGACCGCCGTCATCGGGGATCGAGCACGAACTTGATGCCGTCCGCCGCGCGCGAGGCGTCGAAGGCGCGCCGCCAGTCGCGCAGCGGGACCACCTCGGTGACGAGCGGCTCGAGCCGCACCGCGCCGTCGCCCAGCAGCGCCATCGCGCGCCGCCACGACCCCGGGTTGGAGGCGAAGCCGGCGGTTACGGTCAGCTCCTTGAAGCAGATCAGGTCGTACGGGATCGTCACCTCGGCGCCGCGCAGGCCCATCTGCACGAGCCGTCCGCGCCGGCGCACGGCGCGCAGGCCGTCGGCGATCCCCGGCCCGGCGCCGCTGCACTCGACGACCGCGTCGGCCTCCGGCGGCGCGCCGCCGACCGACGTCTCGAAGCCGAGCTCGCCCGCGAGCGCCAGGCGCGGGCCGTCGCGCTCGGTCCCGCGCACGGTCACCCGCGCGCCGCACGCGCGGGCCACCTGGGCGGCGATCAGCCCGATCGCACCCGGCCCGATGACCAGCACCTCGTCGCCCGGCCGGATCGCCGGCGGGTCGAACAGCGAGTTGCACACGCAGGCCAGCGGCTCGGACAGCGCCGCGGCCTCGTCGGGCAGCGCGTCCGGCACGCGATGCAGGTTGCGCGCCGGCAGCACCAGCCGCGGGGCGAAGCCGCCGTCGACGTGCGTGCCGATCGAGCGCCGCTGCGCGCAGACGCTGAGCCGCCCGGCGCGGCAGTACTCGCACACCCCGCACGTGGAGAAGAACGTCTCGACCGCCACGCGGGCCTCGCGCCACGACGGGTCGACCCCCTCGCCGACCTCGGCGACCACGCCGCAGACCTCGTGCCCCATGGTCACGGGCGGCACGCTGTCGTACTCGCCGAGCCAGATGTGCAGATCCGTTCCACAGATTCCCGCGGCGCGCACGTCGAGCGCGACCTCGCCCGCCTCGGGGCCGCGCTCAGGCCGCTCCGCGAGGTCGACGTTCCCCTCGCCCGGAGCCAGCTTGGTGACGCCGATCACGCGAGCAGCGGCCGCAGCGTGTTGCGCGCGATCAGGAAGCCGCGCTGCACGAGCTCGACCGAGCCCTCGAACCTGCGGTCCTCGTGCTCGATCGATACGACGTGGTCGTACCCGACGGCGTAGAGCGCGCCGATGAAGCGCCCCCAGTCGACCTGCCCGAGCCCGCACAGCCGCGGCACCTGCCAGCCGATGCCGGCGCTCATCACGCCGTGCTCGTAGAGGCCGTCCGGCCGCACCTCGAGGTCCTTGCCGTGGACGTGGAAGATCCGCTCGCCGAACTCGTGCACCGCGCGCTCGACGTCGATCATCTGCCAGATCAGGTGCGACGGGTCGAAGTTGAGCCCGAAGTTGTCGCCGGGGATCGCCGTGAACATCTCGCGCCAGATCGCCGGCGAGTAGGCGAGGTTGTCGCCGCCCGGCCACTCGTCGTAGGAGAAGATCATCGGGCAGTTCTCGATCGCGATCTTCACGCCGTGCTCGGCGGCGTGCTGCACGAGCGGCGGCCAGGCCTCGCGGAAGTCGGCCAGCGAGTCGGGCAGGTTCTTCGTGCGGTCGCGGCCCACGAACGTGCCGACGACGTCGACCCCGAGCCTGGGGGCGGCGACGATGACCTTGCGCAGGTGGTCCTGAGCGGCGGCGCGCGCCTCCGGGTCGGCCGACAGCGGGTTCGGGTAGTAGGCGAGCGCCGAGATGCGCAGGCCGCGGCGGTCGAGGCCGGCGACGATCTCGCGCGCCTTTTCCTCGTCGAGCGTCTCGACGTCGATGTGGCAGACGCCCGCGTAGCGGCGCGCAGCGCCCTCGCCCGCCGGCCAGCAGGCGACCTCCAGCGTCTCGAAGCCGTTGGCCGCCGCCCAGTCGGCGATCTCGTCGAGCGTCAGCGTCGGGAAGGCGGCGGTCAGCAGGCCCAGCTTCATGGCACCGCGACCGTCGCCACGTTCACCCAGCGCTGCTCGGCGTGCGACTGCGCGATGGCGTCGCCGATCAGCGCCTCCTCGTGGCCGTCCACGAACGTCGGGTAGTCCGGCTCGTCCGGCGGCCCGCCCGCGGCGACCGCGCGGTACACGGCGCGGTAGAGGTGCTTGAAGGTGTCGGGGAAGCCCTCGGCGTGCCCGGGCGGGTAGTCGCCCGCCTCGCGCAGCAGCAGCTCGTTCGGGCGGTCGCGGTGGCCGACCCACAGCTCCTCGGGCGCCTCGGAGTGCCACGCGAGCGCCGCCTCGGAGCCGTCGATCTCCCAGCTCAGGCGGTTCTTGCGGCCGGCCGAGACCTGGGACACGGTCGCGATCGCGCGCGCCCCGCCCGTCAGCCGCAGCAGGATCCCGGCCGAGTCCTCGGTCTCCATCGGGATGTCGACGGTCTCGCCGGTGCTGGCGGTGAACGTCTCGACCGGCCCGGTCGGCTGCCTGCGGACGGGGATGAAGGTCGTGAGGTCGGCCATCACGGCCTCGACGTGGCGGCCCGTGATGAACGTCACGAGGTCGAGCCAGTGCGAGCCGATGTCGCCGACCGCGCGCAGGGAGCCGCCGGCCGCGGGGTCGAGCCGCCAGTTCCAGTCGGTGTCGTACAGCAGCCAGTCCTGCAGGTAGCCGCCGGAGATCAGGCGCACGTCGCCGATCTCGCCGGCCTGCACCCGCGCCCGCGCCGCCTGGTTCTGGGCGTAGAAGCGGATGTTGAAGTTGACCGCGTGGACGAGGCCGCTGTCCTCGGCCAGCCGGCAGAGCTCCCCGGTCTCCTCGGAGTTCATGGCCAGCGGCTTCTCGCAGATGACGTGCTTGCCGGCCGCCAGCACCGCCCGGACCTCGTCGTAGTGCAGGTGGTTGGGCGTGGTGAGATGGACGATGTCGACCGCCGGGTCCTCCAGCATCGCCTCGAAGCTCGGGTACGGTGCCGGCAGGCCGGCGGCCCGCGCCTTCTCGGCCGCCCGCTCGGGGCTCGAGCCGACGACCCCGGTGATCTCGACCCCGAGCCGACGCAGCGCCTCCACGTGGACGACGCCGATGAAGCCGGTCCCCACCACGGCGGCCTTGATCTCCCGGATGTCCCTCACGCCGCCCACCTCCTTCAGCGGTTGTCTATACAGCTAGGCGGGGCGAGCCTATTTCGCAGTCGACAGGGTGTCAACCGCGAACGACGCCCCGGCGGGAGATGCCGGGGCGCCGCGAAATGCCTGACTCGTTACGACGCGTCGTCGTCGCCGGCCGCCTTGGCCTTCTGCGAGACGCACTTGCCGAAGGCGTTCTTGTCGTTGGCGTTGGCGCCGTACTTCTCGCCGAACGCGTCCTCGGTCGCCTCCGTGTCGCCGCGCTCCTCGTCGCACGCCTCGGCGGCGTTCGTGCGGTCCTCCGCCTTCTGGGCGTCGGCGGCGTCCTGCTCGGCCTGCACGGCCTTGGTCTGCTGCTTGACGCACTGGCCGCGGCGATTCTCACCGCTGCAGGCCTGCTGCGCCGCGCGCTTCGCGGCCCGGCGCTCGGCGGCGGCCTCGCGCGCCTTCTGGGACACGCAGGCGCCGAAGTTCCGGTACTGGGCCTTGAACGCCTCCTGCGTGGCGTCCGTCGTGCCGCGCAGCGTGCGGCATTCCTTCTGCGCCTCGCTGCGGTCGGCCTTGGTCGGCTTGGCGGCGGAAGCGGTGGCAGGAACGGCGAGCACGGCGAGCGCGCCCACGATGATCAACAGTCTTCTCATGCGCGTTTCAACGCACCAGCAGCCGGCAGGTTGGGTGGTTCACGCCGCGACGCCGGCACGCTCGAAGCGCGTGACGGCTGCCACGATGGCCGCCAGCCACGCGAGCGCGACCGCGGCGAGGATGCCGTAGGCGGCCCCGGCCAGCCAGCCGGCCGCCCCGCGCTCCTCGCGCCGCAGGATCTCGCTGTCGGGCTGGAACGCGCGCTCGAAGCGCGGCTCGGCCGGCACCTCGCGCGCCGGGATGCCTGGGTCCTCGGGCAGGTAGATGGGCATGGCGAGGATGGCGTCGCCGGCGTGCAGGCGGACCATCGCCTTCCAGTCGCCGTGGACGGGGAGCGGCTCGGTCGTGCGGTAGGTGCCGGGCGCGGTCTCCTCCAGCTCGACGAGCCGGCTGCCGCCGCCCTGCCAGGCCATCGCGTGCAGCCACTTGGCGTCGGCGGCGGCGTCCGGCGGGTCGAGCTCGATCGTGGCCATGACCTCGCGGTCGCCCTCCAGCACGACGGCGGCGCGGACCGGGTCGCCCTCGCCGGTGACCAGCGGGATCGCGATGCAGACGGCTACGACCGCCAGCGCCGCGGCGGGCAGGGCGCGCGGGAACGTCCCGCCGTGGCCGCGCTCGAGGCCGCAGCCGAGGTGGGCGCCGAGCATCCCGCCGGCGACGGCGGCGACGAGCGCCAGGATCGGCGCCTCGGGCAGCAGGGAGGCCGGCCACGGCAGCGGCATCACGAGGTGGCTGAAGGCCCACTCGGCGGTCAGGCCGACGGTGCCGATCAGCACGCCGGAGGCGGCGCCGACGGCGATCGCGCCGCGGCGGGCGAAGGCGAGCGCGGCCAGCTCCACCAGCACGGCCTCGACGAGGTAGAGCGGGAAGTGCAGGAAGGTGTGGCCGAAGCCCGGCCCGATGATCACCACCATCGGGGTCATGATCAGGAGGTAGGCGCCGGCGGCGGCCAGCGCGCCGCCGCGGCCGAGCCGGAGGCGGGCGGCGACGAGCGCGATGCTCGCCGCCAGCGCGATCAGCACCGGGTGGAAGACGAGCTGAAACTGCGGAACGCCGAAGCCGAACTCGAGCTGCAGCGTCGAGAGGCCGATCAGCGTCGCGCCCGCGAGCTGGACCTCCCACGCGAGCAGGGTCAGCCGACGGCTGGGCCGCGGCTTCCCCGCCGCGCGGCGACCCTCGACCAGCAGCAGCCAGGCGGCGATCGGCGCGAGGCTGGCGCCGCCGATCATCAGCACGTGGGTCGGGCCCCAGAGCGTCACGTCCTGGCCGAAGATGCGGTGCCAGACGTCGTCGAGCGGGAAGCCGAGCATGGCGACGGCCCCGCACAGGAGCAGCAGCGCGCCGCCGAGCGGAACGCGCCAGCCGGGCGCCGGCGTGAGCGCCGCGCGGTCGCGGTCGTCGGCGCCGAGCACGCACGCGAGGAAGCCGGCGAGCGCCACGCCGCCGAGGCCGAGCAGGATCGGGTAGTGGGCGACGTTGGCGAACGGCCCGGCGTCGCGCCCGTCGTCGATGTGGGTGGCGACGTCCCAGAAGAAGCCGAACGCGGCGACGGCGAGCGAGCCGAGCGTGAGCAGGACCGGCAGCCCGGCCCAGCCCGGGACGGGCACGACGCGCTCCGTGAGGGCGCCGAGACGGGTCAGCAACGTCACCCGCCCGGAGCGGTGCGTGGCGCCGAGCGCGAGCGCCGCGGCGGTCAGCAGCCCGGCCACGATGGCGGCGGGCACGAGGTCCTGCATCGGGGCGCCCCCGGCGGGCTCGCCGGCGGCCAACAACTGGATCAGGTCGGTCATCTGGTTCACGCCTCAACGAACTAAGGGGGCCTGGCCCCCTTATTTGGTTCACGCCGCAACGAACTAAGGGGGCCTGGCCCCATTACCGTCGGTAGGTTACTGGCGGTAGGTTACCCCGGGTAGACTCGCAGAAACTCTATGAGTGACGCGACGCACACGCCTGCGGGCCACGATCGGGACTCTGCCGGCCACGATCCCGCGGACTCTGCCGGCCACGATCCCGCGGACCCTGCCGGCCACGATCCCGCGGACCCTGCCGGCCACGACCTCGCGGGGCCCGCGCCCGAGCCGGCCGGCCGCTCGTACCCGCGCGGGCGCACCCCTCGCGCCGTCCGAGAGGCGCAGATGGTCGCCGCCGCCGAGCGGCTGTTCTCCGAGCGCGGCTACCACGGCGTCTCGATGGACGAGATCGCCGCCGCCTCGGGGATCTCGAAGCCGATGCTGTACGACTACTTCGGCTCCAAGGAGGGGCTGCTGCTCGCGTGCGTCGAGCGCGCCCGCGGGCGCCTGTTCGAGGAGATCGCCGCCGCCGTCCGCGGCGCCGACACGCCCGAGCGCGCCCTGCGCGCCGGCATCGAGGCCTTCATCGCCTTCGCCGACCAGCAGCGGGCGACCTGGGTCGTCCTCTTCGGCGAGGGGCGCTTCGGCGACGCGGCGGGCGCGATCCGGGCCGAGCAGGCCGGCCTGATCGCCCAGCTGCTGCGCGAGCTGCCCGGCTGGACCGGCGAGCCCGACGCCGAGCAGCTCGACGCCATCGCCCACGTGTTCGTCGGCGCCGCCGAGTCGATCGCCTTCTGGGCGGTCGACCATCCCGGCGTCCCGCTCGAGCGGGTCGCCGATCACCTGATGACGGTGCTCTGGCCGGTCGTGCGCGAGCTGCCGGGCGGCGGCGGGGCTACAGGAGCCCCACCGCCAGCGCCAGCACGATCAGCGCCATCCAGATGAACAGCGCCAGCACGATGCGGACGGCGAGCGCCTTTAGAACAGCGCCTTCCCCTCGTCAATGACCAGCAGGACCGAGAACACGCCGAAGAACAGCACCGAGAACGCCATGACGGCGAGCCGCACGCCACGGATCTTGATCTCGCCCGGCAGCGCGCGCCGGTTGAGCTGGATCAGCAGCATCGAGTAGATGAACATCATCACGCCGGCGATCGACGACGAGATGACGAGCAGCAGGAGCGGCTGCTCGAGCCCGCTCAGCAGGACGATGCAGCCGAAGACGATCATCGTCCAGACGGAGGCGAAGTAGATCTTGCTCTCCGACCAGAAGGTGCTGGTGCTCGCCGCGCTCACCTTGAGCTGATCGGCGATCAGGCGCGACGTGTAGTCGAGGATGCCGAGGTTGGTCGAGAACAGCGCGATCGCGCCGCAGAGGAAGAACGCGGTCTCGAACCACGGCGCGATCTCGTCGCCGAGCACGGCGCCCTCAGCCTCGATGAAGGCGAACTCCTCGCCGAGGTCGGCGCCGACGCCGACGGTCGCGTAGGTCAGCACCGAGAGGACGATCAGCGACGTTACGCCGATCAGGAAGAACGTGATGAACTGCTCCTTGTTGGCGACGCTCCACCAGCCGCGCCAGCGGCGCATGTTGTCGTCGTTGACGGCGAACGTGTAGCCGAACGGGGCGGCGGCCTCCTCCTCGCCGGTGACCGGCGAGACGATGTGCGGGATCCGCTCCCCCATGCCCATGTTCTTGTCGCGGATGTAGTTGCTCTGGACGAGGTTGTTCGCGCCGCCCGCGCCCGCGAAGGCGAGCGCACCGAGCAGCAGCGCGATCGTCAGGTCGCCGCCGACCGGGATCTCCGGCGCGGTGAAGCTCGTCGCGAAGTCGCCCCACGCGTTGCCGTCGGTCGCCATCACGACGGCGATGACGACGAAGGCCATGATCGCGACGACCATCGCGCCCATCACCTTCTCGGTCGTCTTGTACACGACGGGCGAGGCGGTCAGCGCGATGCCGATGGCGATCAGCGCCAGGACGGTGATCGTGACGACGTCGCCGCCGCCGAACGCGAAGGTCAGCGTCGTCGCCGCGCCCGTCGCCCAGCCAGGCCAGAAGTTCTGGCACAGCGCGAAGACGATGAAGAGCACGCCCCACGGCTTCCACAGCCGCGTGAAGCCGGTCAGGGCCGTCTCGCCCGTGGCGAGCGTGTAGCGCTCGACCTCCATGTTGATGAAGAACTGGACCAGGAAGCCGACGATGGCCGCCCAGATGAACACCAGCCCGACCTGCGAGGTGATGTACGGCCACAGCACGAACTCGCCCGAGCCGATCGCCGTGGCGAGCAGGATCACGCTGGCGCCGACGACTTTCCTGAACGGCAGCGGCTCAGGTAGGTCCCGCGTCTCTACCGCGGGCAGGTTCTTGCTCGGCAGCTCGAAGCCGTGTGGCTCGGGTGGCCGGGTTCTGTCCGGCGTGATCGTCGCCATGCGCTCCCCCTGTCAGGTCGCCTCCCGAAGGTGGCTGCCCTGTGTCGAAACGCACTAAACCTGCCGAACGCGCCGCGCGCCCTCCACCATGTTCGCCAGCTTACGACGGGCCGCCCAGCGGGCGGTCTGGGAGAGCCCGCAGTCGGGCGCGACGGCGAGCCGCTCGGGCGGCACGTACCGCAGCGCCGCGCGGATGCGCTCCTCGACGTCCTCGGGCGACTCGACGTAGTACGACTTGACGTCGATCACGCCCACGTTGACGTCCTTGCCCGCCTCCACCACCTGCTCGATCACCTCGAGCTCGGCGAACTCGCGCGAGGCCATCTCGAGGTGGAGCTCGTCGGCGTCCATCCCCAGGAACGCCGGGAACAACGGCGCGTAGCGCCGCTTGCCGACGGCGCGGCCCTTGAAGTTGCCGAAGCAGAGGTGGGTGCCGAGCCGGCAGCGCCCCTTCACGCCGGCCACGGTGCGGTTGAAGACGTCGACCATCCGCGCCGTGTCCTCGCGCCAGGCGTAGCAGGACATCGAGGGCTCGTCCAGGGTGATCCGGTCGCAGCCGGCCTCCACGAGCGCCTCGAGCTCGCGCGCCACGATCGGGATCAGCATGTCTGTGACCGCCCAGCGGTCGGGGTGCTCGATCCGCCCGGCCAGCGTGTACGGGCCCGGCACGCTCGCCTTCAGCGCCGGACCGGGCGGCGCGAGCTCGCGCAGCCGCTCGAACTCCTCGACGGCGCCGAGCCCGCGCGGCGCGCTCAGCTCGCCGACCAGCTTGTGCTTGCCGCGCTGGTCGTGCGCGGGCGGGCCCCACAGCCGCCCCGGGGCCGACTCGAGCTCGAGCCCGTCGAGGTAGGCGTAGAAGGAGAGGTTGAAGTCGAACCGCCCCTGCTCGCCGTCGCTGATCACGTCGAGCCCCGCGCGGACCTGGTCCATGACCGCGGCCAGCGTGGCGTCGCGCGCCGCCTCGTCGAGGTCGTCGGGACCCATGTCCGCGGTGCGGCCGGAGACGAGCTCCAGCCACCCCGGGAAGGGGTACGACCCGATGACCGTGGTCTCGATCAAACGCGCTTCGTGGACGTCGCGTACAGCCAGGCCAGGAGCAGGATGATGCTGCCGTAGAGGATCTGCTTGACCGCCTGCGAGGCGTCGAGCAGCGTCAACAGCGAGTCGAGCACCACGAGGATGATCGCGCCGAGGATCGTGCCCGAGTAGCCGCCGACGCCTCCGAAGATCGACGTGCCGCCGATCACCACCGCCGCCACCGAGGGGAGGAGGTAGGGCGTGACGAGCTGCAGGTCGGCCGCGTTGATGACGCCGACGTAGAGGACGCCGCCGATCGCGGACAGCACCGCGCAGAGGACGTAGACGAGCAGCAGGACCTGCCAGATCCGCACGCCGGCCAGCCGGACCGCCAACGGGTTGTCGCCGACGGCGTAGAGCATTCGCCCGTAGCCCGAATATTTCAGCCCTAGGAGGATCAAGGCGGCGACCGGCACCCACAGGAGCAGCGACTTCGGGATCGCGTCGCCGATCAGGTTCCCGGTGGCGAGCTCGCGCACGAACGACGGCACGAGCGGCACGCCGGTGACGAACGACTGGGCGGACACCGTCAGGTAGCCGCTCACGATGCTCGCCATGCCGAGGGTCATGATCAACGGGTTGACGCGGAAGATGCCGACGCCGACGCCGTTGAGGAGGCCGACGACGAGGCCGACGAGCACGGCGATCAGCAGCGCCGTGGCCGTTCCGCGCGACGCCTGGCCGGCCATGATGTAGGCCGCCGCCGTGGCCGTCGCGGCCACCGACAGGTCGATGCCCGCCGTGAGCATCACCAGCGTCTGGCCGGCGGCCAGGAAGGCGAGCGGCGCGGCGAACTGCAGGATGGAGCCCATGCGCCTGGCCGACAGGTATCCCGGCGACACGATCTCGCACAGGATCAGCAGCAGCACGAGGATCACCGACAGCATGACCAGCGGCCGGTCGATCAGGAAGTGGCCGGCCGCGCGGACGGGGCCCGGCCGCGGCTCGAGGTCTTCCTCCGTGGCGGCGGCGGCGCTCATCGCTTCTCCCTCAGCAGCAGCAGGCCGCCGAGCATGACGACGAGCACGATCAGGGCGCCCTGGATGACCTGGCCGTAGTTCGGGTCGATGCCCTGGAAGACCATGATCGACGGCACCAGCGTCAGGCAGAAGGCCGCGGCGATCGGGCCGGCCACGCCGCCCTTCCCGCCGGCCAGGCTCACGCCTCCGAGCACGATGGCGGCGACCGAGTTCAGCGTGATGAACGTTCCCGCGTACGGCGTGCCGATGCCGGTCGTGGCGGTGGCGGCGAGGCCGGCCATGGCGGCGAAGAAGCCGCCGACCGCGTAGGCGAGCACTCGCGTGGTCGCCACGTTGACGCCGGAGAGGTACGCGCGGTCGCGGTTCGAGCCGACGGCGTAGATCGCGAAGCCGAGGCGCCGCCAGCGGAGCGGCAGCCACACGAGCAGCGACACGATCGTGAGCACCACGGCGCCGGCCGGTATCCACTCACTGAAGACGACGCCGGTGCCGAGCCCCTGGTACTCGATCGGCGAGCCGCCCCCGGGAGTCCGCATGATCAGCAGCGCGACGCCGCCCCACACGAACGACATGGCGAGCGTGACGACGATGTCGGGCACGCCCGTGAGCACGACGAGGCCGCCGTTGATGGTGCCGAGGATCACGCCGACGAACATGAGGCCGAACGCGATCAGCAGCGACGTGACGAAGCTCTGGTTCTCCATCAGCGACGCCGCGATCACGTTGATGATGGCGACCATGACGCCGAGCGAGAGGTCGATGCCGCCGGAGATCACGATCACGGCCTGGGCCATCGCCGCGAAGGCGAGCGGCAGGGCGCCGATGACGATCGTCTTGAGGTCGAAGGACGTGAAGACCACCGGGGCGAGCGCCCAGATGTAGCCGATGATGAGCAGCAGCAGGAGGACGTAGACGCCGATCGTCCAGCCGTGGCGGGTGGCGATCCGGCGCCAGTCCGTCCCCTTCCGGCCGACGGCCGCGCTTGCGTCGTCGACGGTCGTCATGCCGCCGCCGCCTCCTTCCCGAGTCCGTGAGCCGCCTTCAGGAGCGCCGGCTCGTCCGCCTCGGAGGCCGGCATCTCGGCCGTCACCGCGCCGCGGTAGACGACGAGGGTGCGGTCGCAGACGAGCTGGATCTCCGGCAGCTCCGACGTGAAGAGGAGCACCGCCGCGCCGGCCTCGGCCAGTTCTCGCAGCAGCGCGTAGATCTGGCGCTTGGTGCCGACGTCGATGCCGCGCGTGGGGTCGAAGCAGAGCATCGTGGTGAAGCCGGCCGCCAGCCAGCGGGCGATCGTCAGCTTCTGCTGGTTGCCGCCGGAGAGGCGGCGCGCCTGCCGCTGCGCCCGCGTGTCGATCGACAGGGCCTCGATGGCGCTCTCTACGCGCCGGGTCTCGTCAGCCCGGTTGATCGGCCCCCAGCGCGTGAAGCGGTTGTAGAGAGGGGTGGCGATGTTCTCGCGGATCGGCCGCTGCGGCAGGAGCGCGAGCACGCGGTCCGCCGGCACGAGCACGACGCCGGCGCGGATCGCCTCGTACGGGTGGCGGGGGGTGAACGGCTTGCCGTCGACGATCATCTCGCCGCTCGGCGGCTTGCGATCGCCGGCCAGGTAGTCGAAGAGCTCCTCCTGGCCCTGGCCCTCGAGAGCGGCGACGCCGAGGATCTCGCCGGCGCGCAGCTCGAAGGACACGCCGTCCGGGTCGTCGCCGACCACGAGGTTGCGCACCTCGAGCGTGATCTCGCCGGCCGTGCCGCCGACCTCGACGTCCGTGACCTCGGTCTCCTCGACCGCGGTCTCGATCGCCTGGGCGAGCTTCGAGACCGACTCGCCGAGCATCAGCTCGACGATCTTCTCCTCCTCACCCGGCTTCGGCACGAGCGTGCCGACGGTGCGACCGTCGCGCAGGACGCTGGCGCGGTCGCACAGCGCGCTGACCTCGGCCAGGCGGTGGGAGATGAAGAGCACGGAGCGGCCGCGATCGCGCCACTCGCGCATGACGGTGAAGACCTTCTCGGCGAGGTCGGAGGGCAGGGCGGCCGTGATCTCGTCGAGCATCAGCAGCTGGGGGTCGCTGGCCAGCGCGCGGGCGAGGTCGAGCATGCGCAGCGTGGGCAGCGGGAGGTCGCTCGTCATCTCCGTCAGGTCGACCTTGAGCTCCATGCGCTCGAGCCATTCGCGCACGCCCGCGATCGGGGTGCGCGTGAGGCGCATGTTCTGGGCGACCGTGAGGTCCGGCAGCAGCGCCGGATCCTGGTAGACGGGGGCGAGGCCCGCCCGGCGGGCGCGCTCGGGCGACCCGATGCGGAGGTCCTTGCCGTTGAGCTGGATGGTGCCCGCGTCGTGGCGGATGACGCCGGTGAGGATCTTCACGAGCGTGCTCTTGCCGGCGCCGTTGGCGCCGAGCAGCGCGTGGATCTCGCCCGGCTCGACGATGAGCTCGGCGGACTTGAGCGCGACGACCGGGCCGTAGCGCTTCGCGACGTTGCGAACTTCGAGTAGGGATGACATATGCGGCTTACTCGCACTCGCAAGCTCGTGCGAGCGCCTTGGTTGGCATTACTGGGGGCGCGAGCTTACGCCCGCGCCCCCGGGAATGCGTTCTGGCCTACTACGGGCCCTGGCAGCCCGTGAGCTGGTCCTTCTCGTAGGTCGTGTACGGCTCCACGATCATCTGGCTCGAGTACGTGGGCGGGAGCTTCGGGTCGTAGAACTCGTTGATCTTGTCCTCGGCCGACTCCATGTCCCAGACCTCGGGCGTGAGCGTGGTGACCTTCTCCGGCTCCTCGCCGTTGAGGGCCTGGATCGCGATCGCCGTGCCGACGCCGCCGATGGCCGCCGGGTTGGTGACCGCGGCACCCGGAGCGCCGCCCTTCAGCTGCTCCAGGAACTTGTTGTTGTCGGCGCCGATGACCGGCACGTCCTCCTTGCCGGCCTTCTTGAGCGCGTCGACGACGACGTAGTCGATGCCGGACGTCCAGAACCCGTCGACCTGCGTGTTCGAGTTCAGGATGTCGTTGGCCTGCTTGCCGGCCGGGGCGAACGACCAGTCGGTGAAGGTCTCCTTGACGACCTTCATGCCCGGGTTGGCCTCGATGACCTCCATGAAGCCCTTGTGGCGGTCGTCGTCGGCCGGCACGCCGCTGATGCCGCGCATCTCGACGATGTTGCCCTTGCCGCCGAGGTTGTCGGCGAGCCACTGGGCGCCGAGGCGACCGTACTCGACCTGGTCGTTGGTGACGACGTAGGCCTCCGGCGCGGTCACGGCCTGGTCGACGGCCACGACGACGATGTCGCGGGCGGCGGCCTCCTTGATGACCGGGTTGAGGGCCTCACGGTCGGCCGGGTTGACGATGATGGCGTTCGCACCCGACGAGATCAGGTTGCGGATGCCGGCGATCTGGGCGCTGGCGTCGCCGTTGACGTTGTGGACCAGCACCTCGTCGACCTGCCCTGAGGCCAGCGACTGCGCCTTCACCGAGCAGATCATCTCTTCGCGCCAGCCGTTACCCACCAGGGTGTTGCTGACGCCGATCTTGTAGGTCTTCTCCTCCGACGAACCGCCGCCGGAAGTGCTGCCTCCGCCGCCCTCGTCTTCGCCGCAACCAGCGGCTACCAGGGCAAGAAGCCCGACGAGGAGCGCGAGAAGCGCGAATGGACGAGCCCGAGGACTCATGGGGACGGTGACCCTCCTCCTGAGATTTGACATGACGTACAGCTCACCGGGCACCCTCCAGCACCCTTGCCGCCCGGCGGGCGTGCTCCGCGTATGCCGCGTCGAACAGACGGCGCGACTCGTCGGCGCCCACCACCGACGCGCTCGTGAGGACCGGGGGCATCGCCCCCTGCTCCACGAGCCGCGCCGCGGTGCGGACCTTGACCTCGTTGGCGAGCGCGACCGCCGCGATCGTCGAGCCCGGACCCACGGGGGTGTCCAGCCCGTCGAGCGTGACGAGGGCGTCCGCCGGCGGCGTACGAAGGTCGAGCACGACGTCGGCGTGATCGCGCAGGCGCGATCCCGTCGAGTGCGTGCTCTCCCCCGCCTCGGTCGCCGCGAGCGAGGTGACGGCGATCACCGCGAGCCCGCGCTCGCGGGCGCCGCGCGCCACCTCGATCGGCACCGCGCCGAGCCCGGACGCGCTGAACACCATCATCGCGTCGGGCGGGCGCAGGTCGAAGTTGCGCAGGACGACCTCGCCAAGGCCCTCCATGCGCTCGATGAACATCGCCTGGCGCTGCCCGTTGGCGCCCACCACCTGCGTGTGGAACGTCATCGACAGCTCGACGAT
Source organism: uncultured Solirubrobacteraceae bacterium (assembly GCA_963844405.1). Lineage (GTDB taxonomy): Bacteria > Actinomycetota > Thermoleophilia > Solirubrobacterales > Solirubrobacteraceae > DASSUW01. Next base: position 471,216 of record CAWJNZ010000007.1, read on the forward strand.
CGGATGGAAGCCGGGATACGACCCGTAGCGCGGGAACATCTCCTCGACCGCGATGCGGGAGTGCCCGGTGCCGAAGAGGTGCACGAGGCCGCCGGCGCCGATCGCGGCGGCGCACAGCTCGGCCGCCTGGTCGAGCTCGGCGTCCTGGTCCGCGATCCGCTCGAGCAGCTCGCGGGCGACGTCGAGGTAGCTGCCCGTGGTCGTGGCGATCACCCCGCCACCGCCGCCTGGTCCGGCGCGCCCGCCAGGTCCGGGTCGACCTCGATCGGCTCCCAACGGCCGCTGCGCATCGAGCGGTAGCAGGCGTCGAGCGCGCAGTTGACCATGTAGCCGTCGACGAAGTCCTCGCGCGGCGCGGCGCCGCTGCGGAAGCAGTCGACGAAGTGGCGCAGCTCCTGGCTGTAGCCGTAGGCGCGCGCCTCGTCGGGGAGCGGGTAGACCCAGCCGGTCTCGGCGTCGGCCTTCTCGATCAGGTAGCCGGCGGGGTTGGTGATGAAGCCGCGGATCGGGGTGCTCAGCGTGTCGGTGACGAGCCGGCCCTCGGTGCCGGTGACCTCGTTGCGCAGCTCCATGCCGCCCTTCATGGACCAGCTCGCCTCGGTGATCGAGATGCCGCCGTTGGCGAACTTGATCAGCGCCACCGCGTTGTCCTCGCCGGTGGTCTTGTCTCCGTGGCTGAGCGTGGCGCCCCAGGCGAACGCCTCGGTCATCGCCACGTCCTTGCCGAAGAAGTAGCGGGCGGCCTCGATCGTGTGGCAGCCCATGTCGAGCAGAGCGCCGCCGCCGGCCGTTTCGACGTCCCAGAAGTGCGGGGCGTGCGGGCCGGAGTGGGCCTCGCGGGCGCGGACCGAGATGACGTCGCCGATCGCGCCGGACTCGATCATCTCGCGCGCCTTGACGACGCTCGGCGAGAAGACCTCGGTCTCGGCGTAGCCGTGCATGACGCCGGCCTCGCGGACGATGCGGACGATCTCCGCCGCCTCCTCCGCGTTGCGGGCCAGCGGCTTGGTGCAGACGATCGCCTTGCCGGCGGCCGCCGCGGTGCGGATGGCCTCGACGTGCAGGTGGTTCGGCAGCGCCACAACCACGATCTGCACCTCGTCGTCCGCGCACAGCGACTCGACGTCGGTGTACTGGCGGGGGACGTCGTGGCGGCGGCCGAGGTCCTCCGCGCGCTCCGCGCTGCGGGAGTAGTTGGCGACCACCCGGGCTCCGGGCACGTCGTCGAGTCCTGCCATGTAGAACTCGGCGACGAATCCGGAACCCAGCAGTCCGAGGTTCACTGTCTGGTGCTGTCCGTGCGGCATCGGTCTAGTTGTGTAGACAGGTGGCAACCTAGTAGCGAGACGGGAGCGATGTCAAGCAGCGTACGCACCGGCGGGGACGGCCGCGTCGCCGTCGTGACCGGAGCCGGCGGAGGGATCGGCGGGGCCGTCGCCCGCGCCTTCGAGGCGGCCGGCTACGCCGTCCTCGGCGTGGATCGCGAGCAGGCGGACCTCACCGACGCGGCGCAGGTCGCGCGCGTGGTCGAGCAGTTGGAGCGGCTCGACGTGGTCGTCTGCGCGCATGGCGGGAGCGGGCGCCGATTCGGCGACGGACCCGTCGACGAATGCACCGAAGAGGGCTGGGACCGGACGCTGGAGATGAACCTGAAGAGCGTGTTCCTCGTCTGCCGTGCGGCGGTGCCGGCGCTGCGCGCGGGCGGCGGGGGCGCGATCGTCACGGTCGCCTCGGTGCTCGGGATGGTGGGTGGCGATCGCGACTTCGCCACGCATGCGTATGCGGCTTCGAAGGGCGGGCTGATCGCGCTGACGCGCGCGATGGCGGTCTCGTACGCGGCCGACGGGATCCGCTGCAACGTGGTCTGCCCGGGCCTGATCGCCACGCCGATGAGCGCCCGCGCCCAGGGCGATCCGGAGATCCGGCAGCGGCTCGGCGAGCTGCAGCCGCTGACCGGCGACTTCGGGCGGCCCGAGGACGTCGCGGAGGCCGCCCTCTATCTCGCTTCGGCTCCCTTCGTGACCGGCACGGTGCTGACCGTCGACGGCGGGTGGACCGCGCGGTGAGCGTCCACCTCGGGCTCGACCTCGGCGGCACGAACATCAAGGCCGCCGTCATCGACTCGTCGCCGCGCGTGCTCGCCACGGACTCGTGCCCGACCCGGGCGGCCGAGGGGCCGGAGGCGGTGCTGGACCGGGTCGCCGCCCTCGGCCGCGCGGTCTGCGAGCCGTTCGGCGAGCCGGCGTCGGCCGGTCTCGCGCTGCCCGGCCACTTCGACGCGGCGACGGGCACGGGCTCGCTGCTGCCGAATCTGCTCGGCGACTGGGCGGGCCGGCCGATCGCGGGACCGGTCGGCGAGCGGCTCGGCCTGCCCGTCACGCTGGTCAACGACGTCCGCGCGCTCACGTTGGCCGAGCTGCGGCTCGGGGCCGGGCGCGGCGCCCGCGACCTCGTCTGCATCGCGCTCGGCACCGGCGTCGGCGGCGGGGTGGTGATCGACGGCCGGCTCCACCTCGGGCTCGGCCACGCGGGCGAGATCGGTCACACGACCGTCGACCCCGACGGCCCGCTCTGCGGCTGCGGCAACCGCGGCTGCCTCGACCGGATGGCCGGCGCGGACGCGATCGCGGCGGCGGCCGGCCACGAGACGGTGGCCGACGCTGCGGCCGCCGCGCGGGCCGGCGACGCCCGTGCCATCGCTGCCTTCGAGCGCGCCGGGGAGCACGTGGGCCGCGTCCTGGCCGGCGCGGTCGTCCTGCTCTGGCCCGAGCGCGTCGTGGTCGGCGGCGGCGTGGCCGACGCGGGCGAGCTCCTGCTCGAGCCGCTGCGTGCCGAGCTGCGCCGCCGCGCCTGCGTCGCGCCGGTCGACCGGATCGCCGTGGTCCGCGCCGAGCTCGGGCCGCACGCCGGCGCGGCGGGCGCCGCGCTGTGGGGCGCCGACGCGGGGTGAACCGCCTCGGTCAGCGCGCGTTCAAGCCGTCACCACCGCACCGCCGCGGCGCGGATCGCCGCCGCCGTGGAGCTCGCCGGTGGTCGGCTCGCGCTCGACCGCCTGGCAGCCGCCGAAGAAGAGGTTGCGGTCTCGGAACCAGGCGAGCGTGCGGCCCTCCGCCTCCAGCCCCGCCGCCTCGATCCCCGGCTCGGCGTAGACGACGGCGTCCTCGAAGTGCAGCCGCGGCGCGTCGACCGCCTCGGCCGCCCCCATCCCGCGGTCGATGACGTTGACGATCACCTGCAGCAGCGTCGAGCGGATGCGGTTGGAGCCCGCCGAGCCGAGCGCCAGCTCGGGCGCGCCGTCGCGCCCCAGCACGACGGTCGGGGCCATCATCGACGGCAGGCGCCGCCCCGGCGGGTGGGTGAAGAAGCCCAGCGGCGACAGGTCCTGCTCGCCCATCATGTTGTTCACGTGGACGCCGGTGCCGGGCACGACGACGCCCGACCCTTCGCCGTTCGTGCAGGTGACCGAGCACGCCCAGCCGTCGCCGTCGATCACCGAGAGGTGCGTCGTGGAGCCGAGCCGGCTCGCCATGAAGCGCTCGAGGAACCCCGGCTCGGCCAGGCCGGCGAGGAACTCCGGCGTACGCTCGGCCTGGGCCCGCTCCATGACGTCGACGAGCGCGACGGGGTCGGGGTGCCCCTCGCGCCGCTCGAGCAGGGCGAGCGCGTAGGCGAGCAGCGTGCCGCCGGCGCTCGGCGGCGGGTTGGTCAGCACGTCGCGACCGCGGTAGCTGACGTGGACCGGCTCGCGCGGGATGGCCTCGTAGGCGGCGAGGTCCGAGGCCGCCAGCGCGCCGCCCAGCTCGCACACGCGCTGCGTGATGGCGGCGGCGATGTCGCCCTCGTAGAACGGCTTCGCCCCCTCGTCGCCGAGCCGCTCGAGCGAGAGCGCGAGCTCGGGGTCGCGCAGGACGTCCCCCTCACGCGGGACACGACCCTCGGGCATGAACAGCGCCCGCGCCCCCGGGGTGGACGAGTAGATCGGGGCGAGGATCTCGAAGACGTACGCCTGCTCGGCGTTGACCGTCACGCCGGCGCGGGCGAGCGCCGCGGCCGGCGCCGCGAGGTCGCCGAGCGGGACCGTGCCGAACCGGGCCGCGGCGGCGCACACCCCCGCGGGCGTGCCGTAGGCCCCGCAGGACGCGGCGCCGATGTGGAAGACCTGCACCGCGTCCCCGAACGAGACGTCGACCGCGATCAGCGGCGCGTCGGCGCGCCGGCCCGGCGCCGCCACGAAGAAGTCGAGCAGCACCGGCTCGCCGTCGGGCGGCACGACGAGCATGTAGCCGCCCGCCCCGAGCCCGGTGAGCAGCGGCTCGGCGACGAACGAGGTGAGCATGGCCGCGACCGCGGCGTCGACCGCGTTGCCGCCGGCGCGGAGGATCTCGGCGCCGGCGGAGGCGGTCAGCGGATGACCTGCGGCGACGATCCCGCGCGTCACGGCGCGATTATCGTCGCCAAGGGCTTGAATACCTCGGTATGAACTCCGGCACGTCGACCTCGCTCACCCGCGAGGAGCTCACGCGGCGCACGCGCGGCTCGCCGGCCGGCTCGCGGAACGACGACTTCTCCTGCCGCGGCGGGCGCCTCTCCCCGTAGCCGGTGGCGACCACGGTGATCCACACCTCGTCCTCGAGCTTCTCGTCGAGCATCGCGCCGAAGATGATGTTCGCGTCCGGATGCGCGGCCTCCTGGATCGTGTGGGCCGCCTCGTTGACCTCCCACAGCGACAGGTCGCGCCCGCCGGTGATCGAGAGCAGGATCGAGCGCGCGCCCTCGAGCGTCGTCTCCAGCAGCGGCGACGAGGCGGCCGCGTGGGCGGCCTCGACGGCCCGCTTGTCGCCCGCCCCCATGCCGATGCCGAGCAGGGCGTTGCCGGCGTCGGACATGATCGTGCGGACGTCCGCGAAGTCGAGGTTGATGAGGCCCGGCAGCGTGATCAGGTCGGAGATGCCCTGCACGCCCTGGCGCAGCACGTCGTCGGCCACCCGGAAGGCCTCGACCATCGAGGTCTGCTTGTCGAGCACCGACAGGAGCCGGTTGTTGGGCACGACGATCAACGTGTCGACCTCTTCGCCCAGCATCTCGATGCCCTGGTCGGCCGCCTGCATGCGGCGCGAGCCCTCGAAGCCGAACGGCTTGGTCACGATGCCGACGGTCAGCGCGCCGAGCTCGCGCGCGATCCGCGCCACCACGGGCGCCGCGCCGGTGCCCGTGCCGCCGCCCTCGCCCGCGGTGATGAACACCATGTCCGAGCCCTTGAGCAGCGACTTGACGCGGTCGTAGTCCTCCATCGCGGCCGAGTGGCCGAGGTCGGGGTTCGAGCCGGAGCCCAGCCCGCGCGTGATGTCGGCCCCGAGCTGGAGCGTCACGTGGGCGGACGACGAGTTCAGCGACTGCGTGTCGGTGTTCAGGGCGATGAACTCGACGCCGGTCACCTCGGCCTCGATCATGCGGTTGACGGCGTTCACGCCGCCGCCGCCGACGCCGACAACGCGCAGCTCCGGCTGGCGGGTCAGCTCGGAGCCGGCCGAGGACCACTCGTACTCGGCCACGGAGGGCCGGGCCGGCCCGGGCGGGGCCATCATGTTGTCGGGGATGTCGCTCGAGAAGGCGTGGCGCAGGCGCTCCTGGGGCGTCGGCGTGCGCGGGGCGGCCGGCGCCGGCGGCTCGGGCGGCGGCGGCGCGTCGGCCCGCTGCGGCTCGGGCGGCGATGCCGCCTGCTGTGCCTCCTCCGTCTTCCGGAAGAGCGCCGCCAGCGGTCCTTCCCGCATGCTCGCCCGCTTACCGCTTGCCATTCGAGAGCACCTCCTTCGCCAGCTGGCGATAAGCGTCAGCCGCGGTCCCCTTGGGGTCGTACTTGAGCACCGACATCCCCTTCACAGGGGCCTCCGCGAAACGCACGGTCTTCCTGATCCGCGCGCCGAACACGCGATCTCCGAAGTTCTCCTCGAGGATCTCGAGCGCCTCCTTGGCATGGAGCGTACGCGTGTCGACCATCGTCGGCAGGATGCCCGCGATCTGCACGTCCGGATTCAGGTTCTCGCGGATCATCGCCAGGGTGTTCTGCAGCTGAAGCAGCCCACGCATCGACAGATACTCGCACTGGACGGGGACGATCACCTGATCGGCCGCCGTGAGCGCGTTCACCGTCAATAGTCCCAGCGACGGCGGCGTATCGACGAACACCCAGTCGTAGTCCTCCTCCACCACGAGCAGCGCCTTGGTCAGCGAGCGCTCGCGACCGATCTTGGTCGACATGGCGATCTCGGCTCCGGCGAGGTCGATCGAGGCGCACGCGACGTCGATCTCGCGGCGCTTGATCACCTCCTTGATCGAGAGATCGTGGACCAGCACGTCGAACATCGACTGCTCGAGCGTGTCGGGGTCGATGCCCTGCGACATCGTGAGGTTGCCCTGGGGGTCCATGTCGACGCACAGGACGCGGTGGCCCTGCTCGGCGAAGGCCGCCGCGAGGTTCAGCGTCGTGGTGGTCTTCGCGACGCCGCCCTTCTGGTTGGCGAAGGCGATGACCTTGGCCTTGCCGGTCACGTCGTGCTCCGATCACGGTCGGGGAAACCCATCGGCCTTGCCTGTTCGCCCCCGACGTGAGGTTTCCTCCCACCCGCGTAGCATGCGGGCCCGATGGATCGAGGAACCGCCCGCCGACTCAACCGCGCGCACTGGGACGCGCTGGCCTCGGCGCACGGCGAAGGCCAGGACGCGTACTACGACACCGAGGCGCTCGTGGCGGGCGCCGACACGCTGCGCGAGGCCGAGCAGGCGGGCGTGCGCGAGGCGGTCGGCGCCGTGGCCGGGCTCGACGTGCTGCACCTTCAGTGCCACATCGGGTTCGACTCGATCTCGCTGGCGCGCCGCGGCGCCCGCGTGGTGGGCGCGGACTTCTCCCCCGGGTCGCTCGAGAAGGCGCGCGCGCTGGCCCGCCGGTGCGAGGTGGACGTCGAGTTCGTCGAGGCCGACGCGACGAAGCTGCCGGTGGAGCTGCACAACCGCTTCGACCTCGTGTACGCGACGATCGGGGTGATCACCTGGATCGAGGACATGCGGGCGTGGATGCGGTCGGCCGCGTCGGCCCTGCGGGGCGGCGGCAAGCTGCTGCTCGTCGAGAACCACCCGCTGTTCACGATGGTCGCCTCTATCGACCCGTTCTCGGTCGACTTCCCGTACGCCAACGACGGCCCGCGCGCGTTCGACGAGCCGGGCTCGTACGCGAACGCGGACCTGCAGGTCGCCGCCACCGCGACGATCGAGTACGGCCACTCGCTGGCCGAGGTCGTCAACGCCGCGCTCGCGGCGGGCCTGAAGATCCAGCGGCTCGACGAGCACCTCGAGGCCGACTTCGACCCCCGCGGCAGCCTGCTCGCGCGCGAGGACGACGGCCGCTACCGCCTGCGGGTCGACGGCGAGGCCCTGCCCGTCATGTTCGCGCTCGTCGCCGCCAAGCCCTGAAAGGGGGCGAACTTCGGCGCCTGGCGCCTTAACGTCGCTATGCGACGTCAAAGCGCCACGGACCTCGAAGTTGCACGACTGGCGACCGCACAACACGGCGTCGTCGCGCGACCGCAGCTGCTGCTTCTCGGTCTCAGCGGGCAGTCCGTCGACCGCCGCGTCCGCACCGGCCGGCTCCTTCCGATCCACCGCGGCGTCTACGCCGTAGGACATCGCGCCCTGCGCGCGGAGGGCCGATGGATGGCTGCCGTGCTGGTCGGTGGCCGCGACGCCGTCCTCAGCCACGCCACCGCGGCGTCGGCATGGGAACTGCGGCCGCCGGGCGCAGGCGCGATCCACATCACCGTCCCCAGTGATGTGGGTCGCAAGCGGCGCAACGGCCTGCGGATCCATCGCAGCGTCGCTCTCGAGGCCGACGACACGACGACGTATCTCGCGATCCCCGTGACGACGCCGCTGCGCACGATCCTGGACCTCGCCCCGACCTTGGACGGCCGCCCACTCGAGCGCGTGCTCGATCTCGCCGAGCAGCGGCGCCTCATCGACTTCGCCGAACTGCGGCAACGCCTCGCGGAACGACGGGGCCGGCCGGGATCTCCCTCCCTACAAGCGGTGTTGTCCCTCTACAGCGCCGGCAGCACGGTGACCCGCAGCGAAATGGAGGAGCGGTTTCTGCGGCTCTGCGACGAGCACGGTCTGCCGCGGCCGAAGGTCAACACCCGCATCGAGGGAGAGGAGGTCGATTTCGTCTGGCGGGATGCGCGGCTCGTGGTCGAGGTCGACGGTTACCGCTATCACCGCTCGCCGTCGAGCTTCGAGTCGGATCGGGAGCGCGACGTCATGCTCGTCCTGGCGGGGTGGCAGGTCATGCGCTTCACGTGGACGCAGCTCACCCGCCGGTCGAGCTGGGTGGCGCACGCCGTCGCGAGCCGCTTGGCGCTTTGACGTCGCTATCCGACGTCAAAGCGCCACGCACCGGATGTCGACGCCGCCGGGCGAACCGGCGGCTCGCGGTTGCGAACTACCTGAACGTCGCCTTGACGCGATCCGCAGGATGGTTCAACGTGCAACTTGGTCGGAGAGGGTGGGCCACGGTAGGCCCCCATGGAGGGATGGTTGCAGCTACACGAAGCCGGTCATAGATGATCGCCGGGCGGCTTGCCAACCGCGCGGCGGCGCTCGAAGCCGAGCGCGTGCCCTACGTGCAGGCGACGGTGGTCCGTGCCGGGCGGCCGGCCAGCGTCCAGCCGGGCGCGACCGCCCTCGTGCTCAAGGACGGCGAGATCGAGGGCTTCGTCGGCGGCCACTGCGCCGAGCCGAGCGTCCGCCTGCACGCGCTGCGCGCGCTCGAGACCGGCGAGCCGCTGCTGTTGCGGATCGAGCCCGGCGACGGCGACAGCGCCGCGACGGACGGCGCGATCACCGTCCACAACCCGTGCATCAGCGGCGGCGCGCTGGAGATCTTCCTCGAGCCGCACGTCCCCATGCCGCGCCTGCACGTCGTCGGCGACACGCCGATCGCCCACGCCCTGAGTGAGCTCGCCAAGGCCGCGGGCTACGACGTCGGGCCCGGGGACGAGGCCGCCCTGGTCGTCGCATCGCACGGCAGGGACGAGGAGCAGGCGCTGAAGGACGCGCTCGACGCCGACGTCCCGTACGTCGGGCTCGTCGCGAGCCGGAAGCGCGGCCAGGCGGTGCTGGCGAGCCTCGACATCGACGGCGCGCGCGTCCACACGCCGGCGGGCCTCGACATCGGCGCCCGCACCCCCGAGGAGATCGCGCTGTCGATCCTCGCCGAGATCGTGGCGAGCCGGCGTGCGCGCGTGACCGCGCCGCCGGCTGAACACGGGCACTGCTGCCATGAGTGAGCCGTTCGTCGCGGGCCTGGTCCTGGCGGCCGGCGGCTCCAGCCGCCTGGGCCGGCCCAAGCAGCTGCTGCCGTACAACGGCGCCACGCTGCTCGACCACACCGTCGCCATGGCGCGCGACTGCGAGTTCGACCAGCTGCTGGTGGCCGTCGGCGGCGACGCCGACAAGATCCGCGAGCGCGTCAACCTCTCCGGCGCCGACATCGTCCTCAACCCCAGCTTCGGCGAGGGCTGCTCGTCGACGATCGCCGTCGCCATGGCGGCGCTCGACCCGCGGGCCACCGTGCTCGTGCTCGTGCTCGGCGACCAGCCGGGAGTGGAGCCGATGACCGTGCGCTTCCTGCTCGCGGCCCGCGGCGACGCGCCGATCGCCGTCTGCCGCTACGCCGACGGCCGCGGCCACCCGTTCGCGTTCGGCAGCGAGATGTTCGCGGACCTGCGGAGCCTGCACGGCGACAAGGCGGTCTGGCGTCTGCTCGACGAGCGCGCCGAGGAGGTCGAGGAGGTGCCGGTCGCCGGGCCGGTTCCGCTCGACGTCGACACCTGGGCGGACTACGAGGCCGTCGTCGCGGCCTCAGGAAGGAGCACTGCATGACGGGATGGCAGGTCGGGCTCGCGCTCGGCATCGTCGTCGTCCTCGTCGCCGCCGCGATCGTGATCACGGTCGTGCGGCTGGCGAGCCGCATCGCCGCGCAGGCCAAGACGGCGGAGGAGGGCGTCGAGGCCGTGCGCCGGCAGACGACGGAGCTCGGCGGCATCGGCCGGATCAACGACTCCGGGGTGCGGATCCTCCACTCCGCGAGGGCGCTCCGAAAGGTCGCGGTGGGCAGATGAGCGGCAACGACTACTGGGTCATCGCGCTGGTCATCGGCCTCGCCGCCGCGCTGATCGTCGCGTTCCTGCTGCTGATGCTGATCCGCTCGGTCAAGAGCATCGAGACGTCGGTCGGCGGGCTGCTCGCCACGGCGACCGCCGTCGCCGGCCAGACCGCCAACATCCCCCAGCTGCAGGCCACCGCGCCGGTGCTGGGCGAGATCGTCGACGAGGCGATCGTGCAGGACGGCTACATGAACGCGCTCACCGACGGATTCGGAGGCAACAATGGCCACTGAGGACGTCCTGCTGCTGCTCACCGTGCTGCTGGCGCTCGTGGTCGTCGGCGTCCTCGCCGGCGCCCTGATCGTCGTGCGCCGGGGGCTGCAGAACATCTCCGAGGGCCTCGCCACGCTCGCCGGCGCCCTCCAGACCGTCGAGGCGGAGCACCTGCGCCCGCTGGAGCCCGCCGTCAAGGCGATCAACGCCCAGTTCGACGTGATCCTGTCCGCGCTGCCGGGGATCGCGAAGAAGGCCGCCGTCGTCGCCGAGAGGAGGCCACGATGACCCTCTGGTGGATCGGCAACGCGATCCTGCTGCTCGCCGTCCTGCCCGTCGTGATCTACCTGCTCAGCGGCGTGCTCAAGCAGGCGAACAGCATCGTGCCGAGCGTCCAGCAGATCGCCACGGTCGCCGCCGCGGGCTCGAAGGACCTCGACGCCACGGCGCTCCTGCTCACCACCCAGGACCAGGTCCGCCAGACGGTCCATGGGGTCGCCGACTACGGCGGCTCGCTCGACACGATCCTCGACGACGCTGAGGAGGAGTAGATGCCCGCCGCCGGAGTCGTGACCATCGTCGCGGTCGTCCTGATCGTCCTCGCGCTCGTCTACTACCTGGTGAGCACGATCGTCGCCCTGCGCAGGATCGCCGACGGGCTCGACGAGGCGATCGCCAACGTCGGGGAGATCGTCGCCAAGACCGCGCCCGTCAACGACGTGGTGCTCGACATCAACGCGAACCTCGACGCCGCGGTCAGCGCGCTCGAGGGCCTGCTCGTCAAGAAGGCCGGCATGGGTGACGCGGTGGGCCTCGTCGACGGCCTCTACCCCGGCGCCGCCGTCGAGGGCCTCCGCGACTTCCCGGAGAGCCGCGAGTTGACTCCGCCGCGGATCGGCGAGGTCTACACGAAGGGGACGCTCACGCTCGCGCGGCTCGGCCGCGAGGCGCCGATCGCCATGGCCAACCCGGCCGGCCCTGCCCTGCGCGACCCGGCCTACGGCAGCGCGGCCGCGCGCACGCTCTACGCCGGGGACCGGCCCGCGCGCTCGCCGGTGATCGGCACCGACGCCCCGACCCGGTACGAGCAGCGCGAAGACATCGGGGCCCCGCGCAAGCGGTTCGCTCGCAAAGTGTTCACGTCGTAGGAAGGAGCAGACGTGCAGACCCCGGCGCCATTCGGATACGAGCGCGCGACCACCGTCGACGGGGCGCTCGAGGCGCTCCAGCGCCTCGGCTCCGAGGCGCGGGTCATCGCCGGCGGCCACAGCCTGCTGCCGATGATGAAGCTGCGGCTCGCCAACCCCGAGCACCTGATCGACATCAACGACCTCAGCGAGCTCTCCTACATCCGCGAGGAGGGCGACGAGGTCCGGATCGGAGCGCTCACCCGTCATGTCGACCTCCTCAAGTCGGACCTGCTGGCGGAGGAGCTGCCGATCTTCCGCGACGCCGAGCAGGTCATCGCCGACCCGGTCGTCCGCAACCGCGGCACGATCGGCGGCTCGCTCTGCCAGGCCGACGCCGCCGAGGACCTCTCGGCGGTGTGCAGCGCGCTGAAGGCCACCGTGGTCATCCGCGGACCCGAGGGCGAGCGCACCGTCGCCATGGACGACTTCCACGTCGGCCCCTACATGACCGCCGTGCAGACCGGCGAGATCCTGACCGAGATCCGGATCCCTCGGAGGCCGGGCGCCGGCAGCGCGCACGAGAAGGTCGAGCGCCGCGCGGGCGACTGGGCGATCGCGGCCGCGAGCGCCGCCGTGTGGATGGACGGCGGCGTCTACGGCGAGGTCGGCATCGCGCTCAGCGCCGTCGGCCTCACCACCATCCACCTCACCCGCGCCGAGGATCTGCTGCGCGGCCAGGCGCCGTCGTACGACCTCTTCACCGAGGCGGCGGCGATCGCCGCCGAGGACTGCTCGCCGATGGCGGACGGCCGCGGACCGGTCGACTACAAGCGCCACCTGGCCGGCGTGCTCACCGGCCGCGCCCTACGCCGCGCGACGGCCCGCGCGCTCGACGAGGAGGCCTGAGAAATGGATGTCTCGATCACCGTCAACGGCGAGCGCTACGAGCGCGACGTCGAGCCGCGCCAGCTGCTCGTGCACTTCCTGCGCGAGACGCTCGACCTCACCGGCACGCACTGGGGCTGCGACACCTCCAACTGCGGTGCCTGCGTCGTCCTGCTCGACGGTCAGCCGGTCAAGTCGTGCACCACGCTCGCGGTGATGTGCTCCGGCCACGAGATCCGCACCGTCGAGGGCCTCGCGCGCAACGGCGAGCTCGACCCCGTGCAGCAGGGCTTCCACGAGCTCCACGCCCTCCAGTGCGGGTTCTGCACGCCCGGGATGATGATGACCATCCGGGCGCTGCTGGACGAGAACCCAGACCCGTCGGAGGAGGAGATCCGCACGGCGATCTCCGGCGGCATCTGCCGCTGTACCGGCTACAAGAACATCGTCGCCGCGGCGCGTTGGGCGGCACAGCAGGAGGTCCGAGCATGACCGCCATCGAGACCGAGCGCCCGATCGGCTTCGGCCGCCTCAAGCGCAAGGAGGACGCGCGCTTCATCCGCGGCCAGGGCACCTACCTGGACGACATCAAGCTGCCCGGCATGGTGCACGGCGCGCTCCTGCGCAGCCCGTATGCGCACGCGAAGATCCTCTCGATCGACACCTCGCGCGCGCTGGCGCACCCGAACGTCGCCGCCGTCGTCACCGCCAAGGACCTCGAGACGCTCGGCCTCGCCTGGATGCCGACGATCTCCTACGACACCCAGGCCGTCCTGGCCGGCGACAAGGTGCGCTTCCAGGGCCAGGAGGTCGCGTTCGTCATCGCGACCGACCCCTACTCCGCGCAGGACGCTCTCCAGCTGATCGACGTCGAGTACGAGCCGCTGCCCGCGGTCGTCAACGCGCGCAAGGCGCTCGACGAGGACGCGCCGCTGATCCGCGACGACAAGGACGGGCAGGTCGACAACCTGGCCAGCCCGCTGTGGGAGGCCGGCGACGAGGACGCCACCGACCGCGCCTTCGCCGAGGCCGACACCGTCGTCACCCGCGACATCATCTACCCGCGCTGCCACCCGGCGCCGCTCGAGACGTGCGGGATGATCGCCGACTTCAATCCGGAGACCGGCCAGCTCGACCTCTACAACGGCAACCAGGCGCCGCACGCCCACCGGACGGTCTACGCGCACGTCGCCGGCCTCGCCGAGCACATGATCCGCATCAAGTGCAACGACATCGGCGGCGGCTTCGGCAACAAGGTGCCGGTCTACCCCGGCTACGTGTGCGCGATCGCCGGCTCGATCGTCGCCGGCCGCCCCGTCAAGTGGGTCGAGGACCGCACCGGCAACCTCGTCTCCACCGGCTTCGCGCGCGACTACGTCATGCACGCGGAGATGTGCTCCAAGGACGGGAAGATCACCGGCCTGCGCGTCGACGTCATCGCCGACCACGGCGCCTTCGACAGCACGGCGCAGCCGACCAAGTTCCCGGCCGGGTTCTTCCACATCGTCTGCGGGTCGTACGACCTCCAGGCGGCGCACGTGAAGGTCAAGGCCGTCTACACGAACAAGGCGCCCGGCGGCGTCGCCTACCGCTGCTCGTTCCGCATCACCGAGGCCGTCTACCTGGTGGAGCGGATGGCCGACGCGCTGGCGCTGGAGATGAAGGTCGACCCGGTGGAGCTGCGCATGCGCAGCTTCATCGCGCCCGAGCAGTTCCCGTACGAGACGACCACCGGCTGGACCTACGACTCGGGCGAGTACGGCAAGACGATGCAGGTCGCGCTCGAGATGGCCGGCTACGAGGAGCTGCGCCGGGAGCAGGCCGAGAAGCGGGAGCGCGGCGAGCTGATGGGCATCGGCGTCTCCTTCTTCACCGAGGGCGTCGGCGCCGGCCCGCGCAAGCACATGGACATCCTCGGCCTGGCCATGAACGACGGCGCCGACCTGCGCGTGCACCCGTCGGGCAAGGCCGTGGTGTCTTTGAGCGCCCAGACCCAGGGCCAGGGCCACGAGACGACGTTCGCGCAGATCGTCGCCGAGGAGCTCGGCATCCCGCCCGAGGACGTCGAGGTCCGCCACGGCGACACCGACCGCTCGCCGTACGGGCTCGGCACCTACGGCTCCCGCTCGACGCCGGTGTCCGGCGGCGCGGTGGCCGTCGTCTCGCGCAAGGTGCGTGACAAGGCGCGCGCGATCGCCGCGATGATGCTCGAGACGCGCCCCGAGGACCTCGCCTGGGAGAAGGGCCGGTGGTACGTCAAGGGCGACCCGGAGAAGGGCGCGCTGATCGAGGAGATCGCCCAGCGCGCCTACAGCGGCGACCCGCTGCCGCCCGGCATGGAGGGCGGGCTCGACGCCCAGACCATCTACGACCCGCCCAACCTCACCTACCCCTACGGGGCCTACATCGCGGTCGTCGACGTCGACCCCGACACCGCGCAGGTCAAGGTCCGCCGCTTCATCGCGGTCGACGACTGCGGCGTGAAGATCAACCCGATGATCGTCGAGGGCCAGATCCACGGCGGCCTCGCCGAGGGCGTCGGCATCGCGCTGATGGAGCTCATCTCCTTCGACGAGGAGGGCAACTGCCTGAACTCGTCGTTCATGGACTACCTGATCCCGACCGCGCTCGAGTGCCCCGACTTCGAGCTCGGCGAGACCGTCACCCCCTGCCCGCATCACCCGCTCGGCGCCAAGGGCGTCGGCGAGTCGCCCAACGTCGGCTCGCCGCCGGCGATCGTCAACGCGGTGATCGACGCGCTGCACGAGACCCACGGCGTCGACCACATCGACATGCCGTGCACGCCCGCGCGCGTGTGGGCGGCGATGCAGGGGCGTCCCGAGCCGCCGCAGTGACCGACGAGATCTCCCGTCTCGTTCCCGACATAGAGACGCTCGCCGTTCGCCTGGCGAGCGTCGACTACCTGGTCGACGAAGGCCTGGCGACCTCGATGTTCCTGTCGTTGCGGCTGCCGCAGCCGCTGCTGCTCGAGGGGGCGGCGGGCGTCGGGAAGACGGAGGCGGCGCGGGCGCTGGCCACGGTGCTGGACACGCCGCTGGTGCGCCTGCAGTGCTACGAGGGGATCGACTCCGCCGAGGCGCTGTACGAGTGGAACTACCCCCGCCAGCTGATCAGCATCCGGCTGGCCGATGTCCAGTCGCGCGAGGCGCTGCGGGAGGAGGACCTGTTCGGTCCCGACTACCTGATCCGGCGGCCGCTGCTGCGCGCGCTCGAGCATCCCGGGCCGCGGCCGGCGGTGCTGCTGATCGACGAGGTCGACCGCGCCGACGACGACTTCGAGGCCTTCCTGCTGGAGCTGCTCGCCGACGCCGCGGTGACGATCCCGGAGATCGGCACCATCACGGCGACGCACCCGCCGATCATCGTGCTGACCTCGAACCGCACGCGCGACCTGCACGACGCGGTCAAGCGCCGCTGTCTGTACCACTGGATCGAGTACCCGCGGCCGGAGCGCGAGGTCGAGATCATCCGGCGCCGGGTGAAGGGCGCTGCGGAGGTGCTCGCCGTGCAGGTGGCGACCGCGGTGGCGCGGATCCGCGACAGCGACGTGCAGAAGCCGCCCGGCATCGCCGAGGCGATCGACTGGCTGGCCGCGCTCGACCTGCTCGGGGTGGAAGCGCTGGATGCCGAGACCATCGACCGCACGCTCGGCGCGGTGCTCAAGTACGGCGAGGACCAGGAGGTGATCCGCGCGGCCGGCCTCGAATCGCTCGTGCGGCGGGCGTGATCCACCTCGATCTGCCGGCGCTGGTCGGGGCCTTCGCCCGGCGGCTGCACGAGGCGGGCGTGCCGATGACGCCGGCGCGGTCGGCCGACCTGGCCCGCGCGCTGGCGCTGGTGGAGCCCGTCTCGCGACGGCGCCTGTACTGGACGGCGCGCGCCGTCGTGGTGACGGACCCGACGCAGGTGAAGGCGTTCGACGCGGTGTTCGCCGCCGTGTTCGGCGGCGCCCCGCCGGCCGACGATCGCCGGCCGCCGCCGGCGACACACGAGGGGGTCCTGCCGGGCGAGGGCAGGTCCGAGCGCGTCGTGGACGTGCCGGTCCCGCTCGCCAGCGACGACGAGGTGCTGGCCGAGAAGCGCTTCGACGCGCTCGAGCCGCACGAGCTCGCGCACCTGTACCAGCTGATGTCGCGGTTGCGGCTCGAGACGCCGCGGCGGCGCACGCGCCGCTACGAGCACGGCCGCGGCCGCCGGCTCGACCTGCGGCGCACGCTGCGCGGCAGCCTGCGCACGGCCGGCGAGCCGATCCGGCTCGCCCACCGGCGGCGCCGCGTGCAGCGCCGCCGCCTGGTGCTGCTGTGCGACATCTCGGGCTCGATGGAGCCGTACGCCCGGGCGTACCTGCAGTTCCTCACCAGCGCCGCGGGCAGCGACCGCCGGGCCGAGGCGTTCGTGTTCGCCACGCGGCTCACCCGGCTCACCCGCGCGCTCGCCTCGCGCAACCCCGAGCGGGCGATCCAGCGCGCGGCCGAGACGGCGCCGGACTGGTCGAGCGGCACGCGGATCGGCGACGCGCTGAAGGCGTTCAACGACCGCCACGGCCGGCGCGGGATGGCGCGCGGCGCGGTGGTGGTGATCATCTCCGACGGCTGGGAGCGCGGCGACCCGGCGCTGGTCGGCCGCGAGATGGAGCGGCTGGGGCGGCTGGCGCACCGGATCGTGTGGGTCAACCCGCGCGTGAGCGCGACCGCCTTCTCGGTCCAGGCCGGCGGCATGGTCGCCGCCCTCCCCCATTGCGACGCGCTCGTCAGCGGCCACAACTTCAACGCCATGGGCGAGGTGGTGGCCGCCATCGGCGGCGACGACTTCGAGCCGCCCGAGGTCGAAGCCGCGGAGGAGACCTGGGCGAGCGCCACGCCGGTGGCCGGCAGCTCGGTGGCGATGCCCAGCGGCTACGGGCCCAAGCGCGGGAGGACGACGCCCGGATGGACGTGACCAAGACCTGCATCTACCCCGGCTGCGACCGGCCAGCGGTGCCGCCGCACCCGCTCGGCGGGCCGCAGCCGGCGTTCTGCGACCGCGAGGACCACAACGCGCTGACCGCCCACCAGGAGCGCCGGCGCCTCGAGAAGGAGAGAAGCGACGATGGCGAATGAGGCGTACCGCGCGGTCTTCCTCCGCGTGCACCCGACCGGGAAGATGGTGCTCAGCCTCACCACCGAGGCCGACGGGCACGAGGCCGAGTACGCGCAGCTCGTCGCCGGCGAGCTCGGCGTGCCCCGCTCGACGTCAAGGTCGTGCCGGCCGACACCGACCGCTTCGGGAACGGCCACGGCTTCAACACGACGCCGTCGGCCGGGACGAGCGCGGCGATCTCCAGCGCCACCGCGAAGATCCGCGACAAGGCGAAGCTGCTGGCCGGGGTCGCGCTCGAGGCCGACCCGCAGTCGCTGACGTGGACCAACGGCGCCTGGGCGGCGGGCGACCGCATCAAGACGCTGGAGGACATCGCGCTCTACGCGCACGGGTCCGGCGCGCTGCCTCCGGGCGTGGAGGGCGGGCTCGACGCGCAGACGGTCTACAAGGACTGAGGGAGCGCGGCGTCGATCTCCACGCGCACCTCGTCGGCCACCTTGAGCGCGCCGAACAGGGCCGAGTACGGCTTGATGCCCCACGCCGTCTGCGTGACCACCGCGGTGCCGGTCACGCGGTCGCCGGTCAGGGCGAGGTCGAACGCGATCGGGCGCGTCGTGCCGACCAGCGTGAGGTCGCCGCGCACGGCGAGCCCGCCGTCGGTGCGCTGCGCGTCGGTCGAGCGGAACCGGATGTCGTTGCGCTTGAGGATCTCGTCGTCGATCGTCTGGCGGATGTTGGCGCGGTCGTCGTCGTCGAGCGCCTTGATGCCGCCCGTCCCCTCGACCACGTGCAGCGACGTGGCGTCGGCGTCGAGCGTCAGCCGCGGCGCCTCGAGGTCGAGCGTCGCGGTCCAGGCGCGCACTTCGATCAGCAGGTCGTGGCCGGCCTTGGCCACGGTGCCGGTGCGCCCCGTCCGCACCGATAGCGTCCCGTCGTCCGGCCCGAGCGTGTAGGTCGACACGCGCGGAGACTATCCAGGAGGAACCAGCCCATGGCAGTCCAGCTCGAGCACGCGTTCACGATGTCGAAGCCCGCCGACGAGAGCTTCGCCACCCTCTGCGACCTCGAGCAGGTCATCCCGTGCGTGGAGGGCGGCCGCGTCGTCGAGCGCACGTCCGACGACTCGGTCAAGGCCGAGATCGTGGTCAAGATGGGCGCGATGTCGATGAAGTTCAGCGGCACCGTCGAGGTGACCGAGAAGGACCCGGAGGCGCACCGGGCGGTGATGACCGTCAAGTCGCGCGAGGCGGGCGGCCAGGGGCACGCCAACGCCACCGCGGTGTTCGCGCTGGAGGACGGGGGCGCGGGCACGCTGAACACGAACGCGCAGATCACCGGCAAGGCGGCGTCGATGGGCGAGGGCGTGGTGGCCGGCGTGCTCGACGCGCTGATCAAGGACTTCACGGGCAAGCTCGAGAAGCTCTGATGGCGCAGGTGGCGATGCGACGGGTCGAGCCGCGGGAGGTGCCCGCGGACGGCGGCACCGCGGTCCAGGAGGACCCCGAGCGCCCGGTCTTCCGGGCGAACGGGCCGGACGACTACGTGTGCGCGGAATGCGGCAACGTGCTCGCCAGGTCGATGAGCCGCGAGCAGATGACGCTGAAGGTGCGGATCCGCTGCGGCCGCTGCCGGACGGTCAACGTCGCGATCACCGACATCAAGGGCTCGCCGATCCGGATCCGGTGAGCGACGAGCTGCGGGCCGAGGTCGAGCGCCTCGGCTGGTTCCACACGATCGACCTGGGAGGAGGCATCGTCACGCCGGGGCGCGACGAGTCGAGCCGCAAGCTCGGCTGGATCGGCCTGCCCGACCTGCGGGGATGCACGGTCCTCGACGTCGGCGCCTGGGACGGGTTCTTCTCGTTCGAGGCCGAGCGGCGCGGGGCCTCTCGGGTGCTGGCGGTCGACGGGCCGGCCTGGACCGAGCCGGCGTGGGGCCCGGGCGGGTACGGGACGAAGGCGCCGTTCGAGCTCGCGCGGCGGGCGCTCGGCTCGCGCGTGGAGGACCTGACGCTGGAGCTCGACGACCTCTCGCCGGAGACCGTGGGCCGGTGGGACGTCGTGCTCTTCCTCGGCGTGCTCTACCACCTCAAGCACCCTTGGCGGGTGCTCGAGCGGGTGGCGAGCGTGTGCGACGACCTGCTGATCCTGGAGACGCACGCCGACCTGCTCGACCTGCGGCGGCCGGCGATGGCGCTCTACCCGGGCGCCGAGCTGTCCGGCGACGCGTCGAACTGGTGGGGGCCGAACGTCGCCGCCCTGGTGGCGATGCTGCGCGAGGAGGGGTTCGCGCGCGTGGACGTCGTGCACCGCGAGGGGCGGGCCTACCGGTATGCCCGCGCGGCGTTGCGGCGCCTGCGCGCCCAGCAGGGGCGGGTGGCGCTGCACGCTCGTAGGCTCTCCTGATGCTCGAGCTGCTCGAAGGCCGCCGGATCGTGGTCTGCGCGGGGGCGGGGGGCGTCGGCAAGACGACGACCGCCGCCGCCATCGCTCTGGGCATGGCCGAGCGGGGCCTGAAGGTTGCCGTGGTCACGATCGACCCGGCGCGGCGGCTCGCCGACTCGCTGGGGCTGGAGGAGCTGGGCAACGAACCGCGGCGCGTCGACGGCGAGTTCGAGGGCGAGCTCTGGGCTCTGATGCTGGACTCCAAGCGGACGTTCGACGCGCTGATCGAGCGGCTGGCGCCCGACGAGGAGACGCGCGACGAGGTGCTCTCCAACCGCATCTACCAGCAGCTCTCGAACGCGGTCGCCGGCTCGCAGGAGTTCACCGCGATCGCCAAGCTCTACGAGCTCGACCAGGAGGGCGCGTACGACCTGCTGGTGCTCGACACGCCGCCCTCGCGCAACGCGCTCGACTTCCTCGACGCGCCGGGGCGTCTGACCGGCTTCTTCCAGGGTCGCGCCATCAAGATGTTCCTGCGGCCGACCGGGCTGCTCGGGCGCGGCACCGGCATCGTCTTCGGCCTGATGCGGCGGCTCACCGGGGTCGATCTGTTGCACGACGTGTCGGTCTTCTTCCGTGCCCTGAGCGGGATGATCGACGGGTTCACGGAGCGCGCCGCGCGGGTGGGCGCGCTGCTGTCCGATCCGGGGACGACGTTCCTGATCGTCACCGCGCCGCGCCACGACCCGGTCGAGGAGGCGATCTTCTTCCACCGCAAGCTGCGCGACGCCGCGATGCCGTTCGGCGGCCTGGTCGTCAACCGCCTGCACGTCGCGCAGGCGGGCAACGGCGATCTGTCGGGGGTGCTCGAGGAGGATCTCGCGGGGCGCGTGGCGACCGCCGCGGCCGAGCTCGCGGCGCTGGCCGTGCGGGAGGCCGCCACGGTCGAGTGGCTCCGGTCCGAGCTGGGCGATCCGCCGATGGTCGTCGTGCCGGAGCTGCCCGGCGACGTGCACGACGTCGAGGGCCTCGCGCGGATGCGCGAGCACCTCTTCAGTCCTTCTTCGCCTCCCGCTCCGCCGCCGCCACATCTTTGAGGTCGGGCTCGACGCCCTCCGGCACCTCGGGCCCGCCCTGGGTCACGGCGTCGGCCTCGTCCCCGCCCTGCGGGTCGATACCCGCCTCGGTCGCAGGCTCCTCGGTCTCCGCGCGGCGCCCGACGGGCCCGGCCTCGTCGTCGCTGCTCAGCTCGTCGGGGACGATGCCCTCGTCCGCGACCTCCGCCCACTCTCCCTTTTCTCTCATACGGGCGTACTACCCATCTCGAGCATCTCGTCGGCGACGCGGCGCAGCTGCGGGTCCAGGTGGCCGCACAGGACGTCACGCAGGATCGCCCGCAGGTTGCCGCCGAGGTCGGCGATGAGGTCCTCGACCTCGGGGTCGCAGCGGACGCGACCGGAGATGGCGGCCCGCTCGAGGCGGATGGCCTCGTCGATCCTCGCCTCGAGCGCGAGCCGCTCGTCGGGGGTGGCGCAGATCACGGCCATGCGCTCGGCCATGCCGTCGTAGCCGGGCGTGCCGGGCTCGGCCAGCAGCGCGCGGGCGGCGAGCAGCCAGTCGGTCAGGGCGTCGATGCCGGTCGCGCGCTCGCAGCCGAGCTCGAAGCGCCGCAGCGCCCAGGCCAGCTCGCCGCCGCGGGGCGTGCGACGGGTGACGAGCGAGCAGAACGCGCGCAGCGGGTCCTCCTCCTCGGCCGCGAGCAGGCAGTCGCCGGCGTCGCGCCGGATGCCGGTGGCGAGCGGGACGGCGCTCCAGGCGCTGCCGCCGGTGCGGGCCCAGGCGCTCGGGCCGAGCGACGGCTCGGCGTCGTCCCACAGGCGCAGCGCGGTCTGGAGCCGGCGCAGGCGCCGGCCGGCGTCCTCGAGCGCGCGGTCGTCGCCGACCTGCGAGTCGAGCGCGAGCATCGCCACCGTGGCCATCTCGTCGGTGCGCAGGTCCTCGGGCACGTCGGTGAGGCTGTCGGCTCTGACGAGCGCCAGCCCGTCGCCGAGCGCGACCTCCTCGCTCTCGAGCACGAGCCCCTCGACGGCGGCGAGCACGACGGACAGCGTGCGGTCCCCGTAGCCGGTGTCCTCGAGGGCGGCGAAGGCGCCCTCGAAGCGCTCGCGGTCGAACGCGAAGTCGCTGGAGTCGGACCAGACGGCGCCGAGGAAGGCCTCCAGCGCGGCGCCCGCCTGCTGGCGCCGGTCGGGGGACGGCGTGCGGCGCCCGCGCAGCTGCAGGTACGCGGGCAGCTCGGGCAGCGTCAGCAGGCTCTGGATCGCCGCCGCGTACGAGGGCAGCTTTGCCAGCTCGGTCTGGCGCTCGGCGATGAAGCGGCCGGTCAGCGGGCGGTAGCAGTACAGCGGGGCCGAGGCGCGGCCTTGCTCGATGAGCTCGAAGGGCACCTCCGCGCCCCCGGAAACCTCCTCGGCGAGCTGCCACGCGGCCTCTTCGACGAAGGCGGCCAGCGAGTCGTACAGGGCGCGGTTGTGCATGCGCCGCTCGTTCGCCCCGCGTGCTGAGCCTCCTCCCGCGCGCACGCGGGATTGCAAGCACATGGGTCGGACGGAACGAGATCGTCAGGCGGCGACCGGCTCGGCGGCGGGCTTCTCGACGGCCGCCTCGCCGTCGTTGCCCAGCCACTCGCGGCCGTAGACGCGCATCGATTCCACGATCGGCACGAGCGCGCGGCCCTTCTCGGTCAGCGCGTACTCGACGCGCGGCGGGACCTCGGGGTACGTCTGGCGCGCGACGATGCCCTCCTCCTCGAGCGCGCGCAGGCGCAACGAGAGGGTGCGCGGCGAGATGCCCGCCAGCGACCGCTCGAGCTCGCAGAACCGCGAGCGGCCCTCGGCCAGGTCACGGATCACGAGCAGGGTCCACTTGCCGCAGACGATGTCGGCCGTACGGCAGACAGGACAGTCGGAGTTCGACACGGAACCCAAGGATATCGCAAGACTTCAGGAAGTGAAGTTACTTCAGCGCGATCTCGAAGCTACTTCAGCGCGATCTCGAGCTCGTGCTCCTCGATGCCCCGAACGATCCCGAGCGTGAGCGTGTCGCCCGCGCGGTCGAGCGCGTCGAACAGGTCGTCCATGCCCGCCAGCGGCCGGTCGCCGGCACTGACGAGGAGATCGCCGCGCGCGAGCTGGGCGGACGCGGCGGGGCTGCCGTCGACGACCCCGCGCACCAGCAGCCCTTCGCGCTCGGGCAGCCCGACGGCGGCGCGCATCCTGCGCGCGACCCGCGGCGGCGCGAGCGCGACGCCCAGCAGCGGCCGCTCGCCCGCCTCGCCGCGCGCCAGCTCCTCGACGCGGCGCTTGAGGGCGGCGTCGGCCGGCAGGGCGAGGATGAAGCCGCCGTCGCGGCGGACGGCGTTGAGGCCGAGCAGGTTGCCGTCGGTGTCGACGAGCGGGCCGCCGGAGGAGCCGCGCGGCAGCGGGGCGGTGTGCTCGATCGAGCCGACGACCCGGCGCCCGCGCGGGCCGCGGAACCCGCGGCCGGTCGCGGAGACGAGGCCGAACGTCGTGCGAAGCCCACGCCCGCCGGGGTTGGCGAGCGCCAGCACCGGCGCGCCGGTGGGCGGCACATCGCCCGGCTCCCACGCCACGGGCGCGACCTCGCCGGTGTCCACGGCGACGACCGCCACGTCGAGGTCGGGGTCCGAGCCGGCCACACGACCGTCGGCGGTGCGGCCGTCATGGAAGGTCACGGCGACCTCGTCGCCGCGCAGCACGTGCGCAACGGTGAGGACCTGCCCGGGCGCAACGACCACGCCGGACCCACGACCCCACCCGCGCCCAAGGCCGACCACCGCCGGCCCGACCGCCTCCGCGGCCTCGGTCACCGCCTGCTGGAGAGCTTCGAGTACCTGATTCATGGCTACGTCCTAGTCACTTGCAATCTGCAAGTCACTCTAGCAGGCGCGGGCGCGCTGCCGGAACGGACTCCGGCATGGAGGGGAGCGGGATCGAGCGCCGGGTGGGGCGAGTGGTCGGTTTGTCCCCGTGGGGGGAACAAAGTGAGCGCTCGGCGGTCGAGTGGTCGGTTGATCGGGCTGAGGCCGATTAAGTGAGCACTCGGTGCCTCGGTCCTGCCTCCTTATAAGCCCGCCGTTCGCCGGCGCCCTAAGCTCGCAGCCGTGGCACGCCGAGCCCCCAGCTCACCGCTCGCCGACGCCCTCGCTCGCGTCGGCGACCGCTGGACCCTCCTCGTGGTCGCCGCGTTGCTCGACGGACCGCGCCGCTTCAACGAGCTCCAGGAGGAGCTCGACGGGATCGCTCCCAACGTCCTCAGCGCGCGGCTGAAGAGCCTGACCGAGCAGGCGCTGGTGATCGCGAGCCCGTACTCGGAGCGGCCGCCGCGGTTCGTGTACGAGCTCTCGGAGCCCGGTCGCGAGCTCGCCGGTGCGCTCCGCCTGCTCGCGGACTGGGGCGCGCGGACCGGCGGGGGAGAGCCGTACCGGCACGAGCCGTGCGGTACGGCGCTCGAGGCCCGCTGGTGGTGCCCCAGCTGCGAGCAGGTCGTCGACGACCCCGGTGACGAGGTCGTGAACGTCTAGAAGCGGACGCCCGGTGGCGGCGCCGACGGGGGCGGCGACGGGTTCGGGTCGTACGACGGCGGCGCGGACGGCTCCGACGGCTCGTACGAGGGCGGCGCGGGCGACTCGTGCGCCGGCTCGTGCGAGGGCGACGACTCGTACGCGGGCCGCGTGGGCGAGCTGGCGATCGTGGCCTCCGGGCCCTCGTCGGGCTTGCTGCTCGCGGCCACCATCAGCTTGAAGTCGTGCGGCGACGTGGCCACGCGCATCGCGGACTCCATCGTGATCCGGCCGGCGTGCAGGTGCTGGAGCAGGTGCTGGTCGAACGTCTGCATCCCGTAGTACTCGCCCTCGGCGATGACCTCGGGCAGCTGGCCGGTGAGCTTCGGGTCGAGGATCATGTCGTGCACCCGGCCCGTCATCACGAGGATCTCGCAGCACGCCACGCGGCCCTTGCCGTCGGCGGTCGGGACCAGGCGCTGGGAGACGATGCCCTTCAGCGTGCCGGCGATCATGGCCCGCGCCTGCTGCTGCTGGTGCGGCGGGAAGAAGTCGATGATGCGGTTGATCGTCTCCGAGGCGTCCACGGTGTGGAGCGTGGAGAGGACGAGGTGGCCGGTCTCGGCGGCGGACAGCGCCGTGTGGACGGTCTCCTCGTCGCGCATCTCGCCGATCAGGATCGTGTCCGGATCCTGGCGCAGGACGCGGCGCAGCGCGCGCTTGAACGACGCGGTGTCGGCGCCGACCTCGCGCTGGTTGATGATCGAGGTGCGGTCGCGGTGCAGGAACTCGATCGGGTCCTCGATCGTGACGATGTGCTTCGCCATCGAGCGGTTCATGTGATCGAGCATCGCGGCCAGCGTCGTCGACTTGCCGGAGCCGGTCGTGCCGGTGAGGAGCAGGATGCCGCGCTCCTCCTCGGCCAGCCGGGTGACGACCTCGGGCAGGCCCAGCTCGTCGACCGACTTGATGACCACCGGGATGGCGCGCATGACGATCGAGACCGACCCGCGCTGGCGGAAGGCGTTGACGCGGAACCGGCCGAGGCCCTCGACGGCGTACGAGAAGTCGACCTCGTTCTCGGCGTCGAACTCGGCAACCTTCTCGTTGTCGCCGAGCATCTCGCCGAGCGCACGCTCGGTGTCCTCGGGATACAGGCGCTCGGTGCCGGGGATCGGCTCGAGGTGGCCATGCAGTCGGATGAGCGGGTAGGAGGGGACCTTCAGGTGGAGGTCCGAGCCCTCGGCGGCGATGAGGTAGCGCAGCGCGTGATCGAGATCAAAAGCCATGTCCCGGTCTAGATCGGCGCTGGCGCGCCAGCGCTTGAGTCACCGGGTCATCTTGGCCACCGCTCGGGTGCGCGTCGGCACGTCGAGCTTGCGCAGGATCGCCGATACGTGGTGGTCGACGGTCCGCCGCGAGACCACCAGCCGCTCGGCGATCTCGGCGTTGCTGAGCCCCTCCGCGACGAGGTCCAGCACCTCGACCTCGCGCGCCGTGAGCCCGGCCGGATGCTCGAGCGTCGCCGCCCGCGGGCCGCGCCGGCGCCGCGCCACGGTGGCGCGCGCGCCGAGCCGCCCCAGCGCCTCGAGGTCGGCGGTGGCCACCGCCGCCTCGTAGGGGCAGTTCAGCGCCCGCCAGCGCTCCGCCGCCTCATCGGCGCGCCCCGCCAGCTCGAGACGGCGTCGCGCACGGTGGCCGGGATCGTCGCGGCCGGCGCGCTCAGCACCTCGGTCACGTAGAAGGGGTTGCCGCCGGTGCTGCGATGCAGGTCGGCAGCATCGATCCCGTGCGGCTCGGCCAGCGTGCGGACCGCCTTCTCGGAGAGCGGCGGCAGCTTGATCCGCTCGATGCCCGCGGCGGTGGCCAGCTCCCCGAGCACGACCCGCACCGGCGCCGGCTGGTCGTCGCGGAACGTGACGATGGCGAGCGCGGGCAGGCGGCGAGCGCGGGCGGCGACGACTCCCGCAGCCCGATGTCGAGCAGCGGGCCGAGCGGCCGCGGCGTGTGCAGCGGGTCGCTGGCGCCCCACAGCACCTGACGGCCCTGCCGACGCCCGCCTCGCCGCCGACCAGGATCAGCCGGCCGAGCGGACCGTCGAGAGACGCCTCGCGCTCGAGGAGCACGAGGGCGAGTCTCTCACGCCACGTCGCGCAGCTTCTGAGCCTCGGCGAGGCTCTGGAGCTTCTTCAGCGACTGGTTCTCGATCTGCCGGATGCGCTCGCGCGTGACGTTGAAGGTCCGCCCCACCTCGTCGAGCGTGCGTGGGTGCTCGCCGCCGAGTCCGTAGCGCAGCTCGAGCACGCGCCGCTCGCGGTAGGAGAGGTTCTCCAGCGCCTCGCGGAGCGCCTCCTTGGTGAGGATCTCCGCGGCCCGCTCGTACGGCGACTCGGCGCGCTCGTCGGCGATGAACTGGCCGAACTCGGACTCCTCCTCGTCGCCGACCGGCTTCTCGAGGCTGACCGGCGCCTGGGCCGAGCGCTTGATCGACTCGACCTCGTCGGGCTCGATGCCCGTGTGGTGGGCGATCTCCTCGGCGGTCGGCTCGCGGCCGAGCTCGGTGACCAGCTTGCGCTCGGCGCGGCCGATCTTGTTGAGCTTCTCGACGACATGGACCGGGATGCGGATCGTGCGCGCCTTGTCGGCGAGCGCGCGGGCGATCGCCTGGCGGATCCACCAGGTCGCGTAGGTCGAGAACTTGAAGCCCTTGCGGTAGTCGAACTTCTCCGCCGCGCGCACGAGGCCCAGCGTGCCCTCCTGGATCAGGTCGAGGAAGGGCAGGCCCTGGTTGCGGTAGTTCTTGGCGATGCTGACCACGAGCCGGAGGTTGGACTCGACCATCTTCTGCTTGGCGTCGAGGTCGCCGCGCTCGATCCGGCGGGCGAGGTCGACCTCCTCCTGCGCGGTGAGCAGCCGGACCTTGCCGATGTCCTTCAGGAAGAGCTGAAGGGAGTCGGTCGTCATGTCCGGCTTCAGGTCGAGCGTCGTCTTCTTGCGACGCCCGCGCTTGTCCGGCGCGCGCTCGACCTGGGCCGCCTCGAGCGCCGGGTCGACCTCCTCGACCAGCTCGATCTCGGAGCGCTCCAGATAGCCATGGAGCTCTTCGACATCGGCCTCGTCGAGGTCGATCTCGGCGACCGCGGTCGCGATCTCGGCGAAGGTGAGCACACCCACCTGCTGCCCCTTGAGGAGCAGCCCCTTGACTTCTTCGAGCTCTTGGAGATCCACTACAGACATTCAGGTCCTGTTCTCGGCGACGCCCTGCTGGGCGACAGGGTTCTGTGCGACACCGCTTGGATCGACGCGACTTCCGACCCGGAGCAAAGCTGGCGAGCGTGATCCTAGAGCGTGAGTCTAGGCGCTATATTTTTTGAAGTCAAAGCGGGCGGCGCCCGCTTCCGGCAATGACTGTACCCCGCGAACGAGCGAAGTCGGAAAATTCGCTCGGCGTCATCGAAGTCGTGACCCAAAAGTCCGCGAAGAAGAAGAGCAAGAAGGCCGACAAGGCCACTGCCCAGGCCGGCGTCCTCGGGAGCCTGCCCGCGACCCGCCCGGAGCGGATCGGCCGCACGCGCCGGGCTTCGACGAACGCCGAGAGCGCGAGCACGGGGACGAACCCGAAGGCGGCGAAGGCGAAGCCGGCCAAGGCGGCGAAGGCCAAGCCGGCCGCCGCGAAGGCGAAGGCGAAGGCGAAGCCCTCGAAGCCCGCCGCGGTCAAGCCCGCGAAGGTGAAGCCGGTCAGGCGCATCGTGCCCGGCCCGGAGCCGGTCTCGAAGACCGCGCCGACGCCGTCCGAGACGGGCGACGGGCGCGCGAGCGGGCCCGCGCGCGGCGCCGAGATCGTCACCACCGCCGTCCAGGCGGCCGGCGAGCTGGCCCAGATCGGCGTAACCGTCGGCGGGCAGCTCCTCAGGCGCGCCGCGCGCCGCATCCCCAGGCGCTAGCCGGGATCCGCCGATCCCCGCGGCGGATCGCGGCTCGTTCTCTGCTAGTTTGCCCGGCGCCGAATCGCCGCGGCCACGCCACGGCGAGCGGGGGAACCAATGCGGCACGACGCCGCGGGGCGAATCGACCGGGTCTCCGGTGGTAGCGCTGCTTTCTCTGCGCGAGCCCGTCAGCTCACCTCGTAGGCACTGGGGAAAGCATCGTGACGAGGTCCAAGGGTCGAAGACTGCTGCTGTGCGCCGCCAGCGCCGCGTTCGCGGCGCCCGCTGCCGCGAACGGGGACGGTCCTCCCTCGACCGGCGGCGCCCAGGCCCCGCCGCCGCCCGCCACCCAGAGCACGGTCAGCGCGAGCGGTGCGCAGGTCACGGTCACCACCCGCGCCGGCACCATGCTCCGCAAGCTCGCGCGCTTCCGCGGGAACGCCGCCGCCGACCACGCCGGCCGCACCGTCACCATCGAGCGCTTCGCTGACGAGACGCAGACGTGGGACGCCGTCGCGGCCACCACGGTCGCGGCCGACGGCACCTACACGGCCCGCTGGCGCGCCGATCGCGTCGGCGAGCACCGCGTCCGCGCCGTGCTCGGCGCCGGCGGCGAGGCCGTCGCGGCCACCGCCACGCCCGAGCTCGCGATCACCATCCACCGCCCCCAGAAGGCGACCTGGTACGGCCCGCGCTTCTACGGTCGGACCACCGCCTGCGGCCAGCGCATGAGCCGCACGCTGCTCGGCGTCGCCCACAAGACGCTGCCGTGCGGCACGAAGGTCGCGCTCCTCTACAAGGGCCGCCGCATCACCGTCCCGGTCGTCGATCGCGGGCCGTTCGCGCACGGCGCGCACTGGGACCTCACGGCGGCCACCGCGCAGGCGCTGCGCTTCGAGCACACGGACCGCGTCGGTGCCGTGCGCATCGCGACGTCCTAGTAACTTCGCGCCATGCGGCGCCGCCTGGGCACGGCCGCTGTCATCAGCGACCTCGACGACCACACGGTCATGGACACCGCCGGCGGCGTGCGGTCGATCCAGGCCGCCACGGTCACGACGCCCGACGGCGAGCTCGACGCCATGTGGACGCCGATGTACCTCGAGCGCCTCGCGCGCACGTACTGGAAGTACCTCTCGCGCGTGTCGCTGGGCCTCATCCGCGTCGAGTACACCGAGACCGAGCGCCGCGTCGTGCTGCTGCGCACACCCTTCGTGCTCCTGCGCTTCCGCGCGCCCGAGTACACGATCGGCGACGGCCGCGGGATCGTCCGCTGGCGGATCAAGGACGGCGTGCTCGTCGCCAAGCGCGACCGGGGCTACCTGGAGATCGACGTCCGCCGCCTCGAGCCCGAGCAGCACGGCACCGACCAGGCGCACGTCGAGGTCGAGGTCAACAACTTCTATCCGGCCATCGCCACCTGGATCGCGCGCTGGTTCTACAAGCAGACGCAGTCGCGCATCCACGTGCTGGTGACGCACGGGTTCCTGCGCTCGCTCGCCAACCGCGAGCTCGAGATGTCGGCCGTCGGGCGCTTCGCCTCGCCGGGCGAGAAGCCCGTCAACGTCGGCGACACGCCGTGGCCGGTCGTGATCGCCCTGCTCGCCGCCTTCGCCGGAACGATCGCGCTCGCGGCGAAGCTCATCCGTAACGGCCGGTGAGCGCCCGCAGCTTGGTGCGGTCGTGGCGCGACTGGATCCGCCGCACCGTGCCCGACCGGCTGCGCATGACGAGCGACTCAGTGCTCGCCCCGCGCTCGCCCTGGTAGCGGACGCCCTCCAGGACGTCGCCGTCGGTGACGCCGGTCGCGCAGAAGAAGCAGTTGTCGCCCTTGACGAGATCGTCCTGCGTGAGCACGCGCTCGACGTCGTAGCCGGCCTCCTCGGCCGCCTTGCGCTCGTCGTCGTCGCGCGGCCACAGCCGGCCGATCAGCCCGCCGCCGTAGCACTTCAGGGCGGCGGCGGAGATGACGCCCTCGGGCGTGCCGCCGATGCCCCACAGCAGGTCGGCCGGGCGGTCGGGCGCCACGGCCTGCAGCGCGCCGGAGACGTCGCCGTCGGGGATCAGCCGCACGCGACCGCCGGCGGCCCGGATCGCCTCGATCCCCTCCTTGTGGCGGGGACGGTCGAGCACGACCACCATCACGTCGCGCACGTCGGTGCCCTTGCGCTCGGCCACCAGCTCCAGCGTCTCCCCCAGCGGCCGGTCGAGGTCGAGCAGGTCGGCCAGGTGCTCGCCGCCCGCCATCTTCTCCATGTACACGCACGGGCCCGGGTCGAACATCGAGCCGCGCTCGGACAGGGCGATGACGGCCAGCGCGTTCGGACGGCCGTCGGCGGCCAGGCGCGTGCCCTCCAGCGGATCGACCGCGATGTCGACCTCCGCCCCGTCGCCGGACCCGACCTGCTCGCCGTTGTGGAGCATCGGCGCCTCGTCCTTCTCGCCCTCGCCGATGACCACGATCCCGTTCATCTGGACGGTGGGCAGCACGGCGTGCATGCCGTCGACGGCCGCCTGGTCGGCCGCCTCCTTGTCGCCCATGCCCACGAGCCGCGCCGCCGACAGGGCGGCCGCCTCGGTCACGCGCACGAGCTCGAGCGCGAGGTTGCGGTCGACAGGAGCGCTCATCTATAGGACCCCCGGGGGTTTTCGGGCTCGTTCGGTCTGGCCGGCGGCCAGCGCGCCGCCGGCGATCATCAGGACGCTACCGAGGACGGAGAGCAGGAAGCCGAGGGCGAGGTCGATCGCCCCGCTCGGCGAGCCGGGGCGGTCGAGCACACCGGTGTAGGCGATCAGCCCGAAGGCGGCGATGCCGACCACCGCGGTCAGCTCGCCGCGCGGCCACGAGAGCTCGTGTTCCCGGATCACGATCCAGATCAGGATGAAGGGCGCCGCCGCGGCGGCCAGCAGCAGCCACCGCAGCACCGGGTGGACCTCCCAGCCGCTGAGCGAGCCGGTCGCGCCGTCGATCACCGCGTTGGGATTGTCCGGGTCGGTCCGGTACCAGGGCAGGAACAGGCCCACCGCGAGCAGGACGCCGCCCACCGCAGCGATGAGCTCCGCCCTTCCCAACCGCCCCATGGCGGCGAGCCTATAGGGTGCCCGCGTGCCTGAGCTCCGCTGGGGCCTCACACTGCCCTTCGCCGGCGTCCCGCTCGCCGAGCACGAGCCGCTCGTGCGGCGCGCCGAGGCGGCCGGCTACGACGACCTGTGGACGGGAGAGACGAACGGCGCCGACGGCTTCACGCCGCTCGCGCTGGCGGCGGCCTGGACCGAGCGCATGCGGCTCGGGACCGGCGTCGTCAACCCGTACACGCGCGGGCCGGCCGTGCTCGCCCAGCACGCCGCCGCGCTCGCCGACGCGAGCGGCGGGCGCTTCGTGCTCGGGCTGGGCTCGTCGTCGGACGTGATCGTCGAGCGCTGGAACGAGCGGCCCTTCGAGAAGCCGCTCACGCGGATGCGCGAGATCGTGCCGGTGCTGCGCGAGGTGCTGGCCGGCGGTCGCGGGCCGGGCGGCTTCAAGCTCGAGACGCCGCACGAGGTGCCGATCGTGATCGCCGCCCTGCGCGACCGCATGCTGCGCCTCGGCGGCGAGCTCGGCGACGGGACGTTCGTCAACTTCCTGCCGCTGTCGGCGACCGAGCATGTCGTCGCCCGCATCCAGGAGGGCGCGAACGGGCCGACCGAGATCCTCTGCCGCTTCTTCTGCATCCCCGGCGACGGGCTCGACGTGGCGCGCTTCATGTTCGCCGCCTACGGCACGGTGCCGGTCTACGAGGCGTTCTTCCGCGCGCTCGGCTGGGGCGAGGCGATCGACCCGATGGTGCAGGCGTGGCGCGCCGGCGACCGCAAGCTCGCGCTGCAACTCGCGCCCGAGGACCTCCTCCGCGAGATCTTCATCTTCGGCGACCCGGACGCGATGAAGGAGCGCCTGCACGCGTTCGCCGAGCGCGGCATCACGACGCTCGTGCTGACGCCGGTCGGCGCCGACCTGATCGACGAGCTGGCGCCGTGAGCGGCCTCGTCGACGGTCGCTGCTGGTGGGCGGCCTCGATGCCGGAGTACCACGACGAGGAGTGGGGCCGGCCCGTGCACGACGACCGCGCGCTGTTCGAGAAGCTGTGCCTCGAGGCCTTCCAGTCCGGCCTGTCGTGGAGCACGATCCTGCGCAAGCGCGAGAACTTCCGCGCCGCCTTCGCCGGCTTCGAGATCGAGCGCGTGGCCGCCTTCGGCGACGACGACGTCGCGCGGCTGATGGCCGATGCCGGGATCGTCCGCAACCGCGCCAAGATCGAGGCGGCGATCGCCAACGCGCGGGCGGCGGCCGGGCTCGACCTCGGCGAGCTGCTGTGGTCGTTCGCCCCCGAGCCGCGCCCGCGCCCCCGCACGCCGGCCGACGTCCCCGCCGTCACGCCGGAGTCGACGGCGATGGCCAAGGAGCTCAAGCGGCGCGGCTTCCGCTTCGTCGGCCCGACGACGGCCTACGCCCTGATGCAGGCGTGCGGCCTGGTCGACGACCACATCGAAGGCTGCCTCACGGCTTACCGAGGAAGCGCTTCCGCCTGAGCTCCTGCTTGATCGCCTTGCGGCTCTCCGGGTAGCGGCTGAGCCGGAACGGGCCGCCCGCCGTGTTGCCCTGGTTGTAGAGCAGCATCCGCACGCGCTTGTGCGAGTTGACCCAGCGGAAGAAGCGGTGCACGAAGGCGGGGTCGTCGCCGTCCCACAGCGCCCACTCGCCGAACACGAAGGGCTTGCCCGGGAAGTCGTCGTAGAAGGTCTCGAGGTCCGTGAAGTTGGGGAACTTCGAGTAGAAGTCGGTGCCGACCCAGTCGACGTACTTGGCGCCCGGCCAGTACGCGCGGGCGCGGTTGGCGCGGATGTTCGGCGTGCCCTCGGTCTGCGGCACCCACAGCATCGCCAGCTGCGGCGCGGGCAGGTCCTCGACCAGGTCGACCGGCGGCAGGCCGAGGCGGTCGAGCTCCGCGTTGATGGTGGCGACCGGCCCGCCGCGCAGGATCAGCGTCGCCCGCCGCCAGGCCTGCTTGAACTGGCGGGTCGAGTGCGACGGCCCGCGCGAGGTGCCGTTGTGGTTGAAGGCGCGTAGCCGTTGTTGGCCTGGTTCATCTCGGCGAGGAAGCGGACGTACGTCGGCTGGCCGTACTCGGCGATCCGCCGGTTGGTCCGGACAGGTAGCCGTCGCCCCCTCGGCGATCTCGCGCGGCGAGAACGCCTCCGGCGTGCCGTAGCCGTCCTGCGTGGAGATGTGCAGCATGAGCCGCGACTCCGCCCGCTCGACGGACTCGTAGATGTACTCGACCGGCCCGTTCCAGCGGGTGAAGAAGCCGAACACCGACGGGTGCTTGCCCACCTGCTGGGCGAACGGGCCGACCGACTGGGAGCCGGTGACGCCGGTGTAGACCTTGCCCTCGGGCGGCAGCAGCAGGTCGGCGGAGGCCGTGGCCGGGAGCGCGAGGACGGCCGCCACCGCCAGGAGCGCGAGTCGAGTCATGATCTCCTTATCGACTGTAATTTGCCGCGGGTGGAGCCGCCACCCCAAGATCGCGCGCCCGACGACCGGCCGTTCGTGTTCGTGAACATGATCTCGACCGTCGACGGGCGCGCCGCGCGCGACGGCCGCAGCGCGACGATCGGCGGCGAGGCCGACCTCCAGCTCCTGCTCGACCTGCGCGAGAAGGCCGACGCCGTGCTGATCGGCACCGGCACGCTGCGTGCCGAGGGCTACGACCGGCTGGTGCGCAAGGAGGAGCGGCGGGAGCGCCGGGTCGCCGCCGGGCTGGCGCCGGACCCGCTGGCCGTGATCCTCTCGCGCCGCTTCGACATCCCGTGGGACGCCGGGCTCTGCCAGGCCCCCGATCAGCCGGTGTTGATCTACACGGGGGTGGACGCCGGCGAGGCGCCGGACGTGCCGGCGCCGGTCGAGGTCGTGCGCCTGCCGGTCCCGGGGCTCGCCGAGATGCTGGCCGACCTGCGGGCGCGCGGCGTGCGGGCGCTGCTCTCCGAGGGCGGGCCGACGATGCACGGCGCGCTGTGGGCGGCCGGCGTGGTGGACGAGCTCTTCCTCACCATCGCGCCGCTCATCACCGGCGACGCCGACGAGCCGAACATCGTCGAGGGCGGCCGGTTGCCGGACGCCGCGGAGCTCGAGCTGGTGTCGGTCGACCGCGCGGGGTCGGAGCTGTTCCTGCGCTACGGTCGCGCGACATGAGAATCGAGGGATCCAGTGCGCTGGTGGCCGGCGGGGCGTCCGGGCTGGGGGCAGCGACGGCGCGGCGGCTGCGGGCGGGCGGCGCCGAGGTCGTCATCGCCGACCTGAACGCCCAGAAGGGCGAGGCGCTGGCCGGCGAGCTCGACGCTCGCTTCGTGGTGTGCGACGTGACCGACGCCGACGCGGTGGCCGCCGCGGTCGACGCCGCGGGGCCGCTGCGGATCTCGGTCTGCTGCGCCGGCATCGGCTGGGCGGAGAAGACGGCGGGCAGCCGCGGGCCGCACACCTTCGACCCGTTCGAGGCGGTCGTGCGCGTGAACCTGATCGGGACCTTCAACGTGCTGCGCCTGGCCGCCGCGGCCATGCTGGCCAACGAGCCCGACGAGGAGGGCGAGCGCGGCGTGTGCATCAACACCGCCTCGATCGCCGCCTACGACGGGCAGATCGGCCAGCTCGCCTACTCGGCCTCCAAGGGCGGCATCGTCGGCATGACCCTGCCCGCGGCACGCGACCTCGCGCAGGCCGGCATCCGCGTCGTGACGATCGCGCCAGGCCTCTTCGACACGCCGCTGCTGGCGGGCCTGCCCGTGGAGGCGCGCATCGCGCTCGGCGAGCAGGTCCCGCACCCGCCCCGCCTCGGCCGGCCCGAGGAGTACGGCGACCTCGCCGCCCACATCGTCGAGAACCCGATGCTGAACGGCGAGGTCATCAGGCTCGACGGGGCGCTGCGGATGCCGCCTCGCTAGGTAACTTCGCCGAAGGCAACCGCCGTCAGGCGTGTTGCCTGGCAGGCGAAACCCCAATGATGTCGCGAGCGGCGCCGCCCGGCCGGAACATCGGCAGGCAGTCCTCGTCCGGGTCGATGCGCACCCGCAGGAGCGCCGGGCCGGGCTCGGCCAGCGTGTCGGCCATCGCCGTGGCGACGTCGCCGTCGGCCTCGACCTCGCGGCCGGCGACGCCGAACGCCCGCGCGAGGGCGACCCAGTCGGGCGTGGCGCCGAGATCGACCTCGCTGCGCCGGCCGTCCCAGAACATGTCCTGCTGCTGGCGGACCATGCCGAGCGACGCGTTGTCGAGCATCACGATCTTGACCGGGAGGCGCTCGTGCGCGGCGGTCGCCAGCTCCTGCACGTTGAGCAGCAGCGAGCCCTCGCCGGTGACGCAGATCACGGTGGCGTCCGGCCGCGCGACCAGGGCCCCGATCGCCGCCGGCAGGCCGAAGCCCATCGTGCCCAGCCCGCCGGAGGTGATCCAGCGGCGCGGGGCGTCGAAGCGCAGGCGGTTGGCGGCCCACATCTGGTGCTGGCCGACGTCGGTGGTCACGATCGCGTCGCCCTTGACGGCCTCGAGCGCGTCGAGCGCCGCCTCGGCGCCGGTGCGCGGGGACGGGTCGCCGCGCCACGAGTCGATGCGCGACCACCACGGCTCGAGCCGCGCGGCGTCGCCCTCGTAGGCGGCGGCGATCGCGGCGAGAGCGCGGCGGGCGCAGCCCACGATCGGGATGTGGGCGGCGACGTTCTTGTCGATCTCCGACGGGTCGACGTCGATGTGCACGACCTTGGCGCGCGGGGCGAACTCGGCGAGGTCGCCGGTGACGCGGTCGTCGAAGCGCGCGCCGATCGCCACGATCAGGTCGGCCTCGTCCATCGCCCAGTTGGCGGCCGGCTGCCCGTGCATGCCGAGCATCCCGAGCCACTGCGGGTCGCTCGCCGGGAAGGCGCCGAGCGCCATCAGCGTGGTCGTCACCGGCGCGCCCGTCAGCCGCGCGAGCGCGGTCAGCTCAGCCGTCGCCCCGGCGTGGACGACGCCGCCGCCGGCGTAGAGCACCGGCCGCCGCGCGGCGGCCAGCGCCCGCGCGGCCAGCCGGACCTGCTTGCCGTTGGGCTTGGTCCGCGGCCGGTAGCCGGGCAGCTGCGGCTGGTGGACGTGCGGGCGCGCGGCGCCGCGCGCCACGTCGACCGGGACGTCGACCAGCACCGGCCCGGGCCGCCCGGCGCGCGCCAGGTGGAGGGCGTCGGTGATCGCCTGGGCGACGTCGTCGGGCCGCTCGGCCGCGATCGAGTGCTTGACGATCGGCGCCGTGATCCCGATCACGTCCGCCTCCTGGAAGGCGTTCGTGCCGCGCAGCGCGGTCCGCACCTGGCCGGTGACGAACAGCGTGGGGATCGAGTCCATCTGCGCGTCGCAGATCGGGGTGACGAGGTTGGTCGCCCCCGGCCCGCTGGTCGCGAACGCCACGCCGACGCGGCCGGTGGCGCGGGCGTAGCCCTCGGCGGCATGGCCGGCGCCCGCCTCGTGGCGCATCAGCACGTGGCGGATCCCGGAGTCCAGCAGCGCGTCGTAGAGCGGCAGGCTGGCGCCGCCCGGCATGCCGAACACGGTGTCGACCCCGCCCGCCTCCAGCGCGGCGATCAGGGCGTCGGCGCCGCGCATCGTTCTCTCCTGTGGTGAGCGGCGCGGGGATCAGAAATCGCGATGAGTACGAGCATGGGACGGCCTTTCGGACGCGAGGCAGGACAGGGAGGTGTGCCGAGGAGGCTCGGCTCAGCCGGCTACTCGCACGCCGACGAGAGCGCCCTCGGCGCTCGTAATTCGGTCGGCGTGGGTGACGGCCACGTGGCCATCATGCCGGATCGGGCGGCGCTTGCCAAATCCCGCCCTCGACGTGCGCCCACCGCAATTCGGGATCTGTGAGAGGGTCGCCCCATGCCCAAAGCTGACCTCGTGCTGGAGGGCGGCGGCGTCAAGGGGCTCGGCCTCGTCGGCGCGGTGCTGGAGCTGATGCGCGCGGGCTACACCTTCCCGCGGGTGGCGGGCACCTCGGCCGGATCCATCGTCGCCGCCTTCCTGGCGGCCGGCGCGACAGCGGACGGCCTCGCGGGGATCATGCAGCGCCTCGACTACTCGCGCGTCCCGGACCGCGGCGGCGTGCCGGGGCTCGGCGAGGGCATCGGGCTGCTCGGGCGCAGCGGCGTGCACCCCGGCGACTACATCCACGGTTTCGTGCGCGACGAGCTCGAGCAGCTGGGCGTCACGACGTTCGCGGACCTCAAGCGGCGCGACGCCGAGCAGCCCTACAAGCTCGTGGTGACGGCCACGGACATCACCCGCGGGCGGCTGCTGCGGCTGCCGTGGGACTACCGCCTGCTCGACCTCGATCCCGACGGGCAGCTCGTCGCCGACGCGGTCCGCGCCTCGATCTCGATCCCGCTCTTCTTCGAGCCCGTGCAGCTCGGGGACCGCACGGTCGTCGACGGCGGCGTGCTCTCGAACTTCCCCATCGAGATCTTCGACCGCACCGACGCGCCGCGGTGGCCCACCTTCGGCGTGAAGGTGATCCCCGACGCGCCCGAGGCGACCGCGCTGCTCTTCCCGGGCCTCCCGCTTCCGCAGCTGCCGCCGCTCCGGCTGCTCACCCAGGTGGTCACGACGGCGCTCCTCGGGCACGACCAGACCTACCTCGATCAGCCGTGCGTCCGCCGCCGGGCGATCCAGGTCGACACCAGCGCCGTCGGGATCGTCGAGTTCCACGCCGACGAGCGCAAGCGGGCGCAGCTCGTCGCCAACGGCGAGCGCGCCGCGCGGGAGTTCTTGGCCGGCTGGGACTGGAAGCGCTACCAGCAGGACTGCGGCCGCTGAGTCACTCGAGCGCCAACGACTCGAGGATCGCGTCCTCGTCGAGCTCGCCGGTGGCGCTGCGCGTGCTGGCGACGACGAGCGCGACGTGGTTCCTGGCGTCGTGCGACGCGAACACGAAGGTCAGGACCGTGTCGCCGGCCGTCGCCTCGCGGCGGAAGGCCCCCTCGGCGCCCGGCACCTCGATCCGCTCCCGAGGGCGGAGGCGGAGGTCGTGGTAGACGAAGGTGGCGCCGGCGCCCGACCAGCGCTCGAAGCCGGCCGGCGCGGGCTCGCCGCCGCAGCGCGCCACATACAATCTCAGTGGCGGGGACTGAGATCGTCCGCTACACTTGCGTACGATGCGTAAGCACCTACAGGAAGTGAAGTTTTAGATGACCTCGATGATCCTCGTCCCGCTGGACGACACCGTGGTCTTCCCCACCATGGACGTCACGCTCCCCGTCGACGTCGGTGATGAGGATCGCGTGCTGCTCATCCCGCGGCACGACAACGCATTCGCGAAGGTCGGCACCATCGCCGAGGTGACGGACGTGGTCCGGCTTCCCGGCGGCGGCCGAGCCGTCCAGCTCTCCGGCGTCGCCCGCGGCGTCGCGGGAGCCGCCCACACCGATCACGCCGGCCGCCTCCGGATCGACGTGACCGAGTCGACCGACGACGTCCCCGTCGACGGTCGCACCCGCGATCTCGAGCGCGAGTACCGCGCCGTGGTCGAGGAGATCCTCGAGCTGCGCGGGGTCGACGAGCGCGTCGGCGCCTGGCTGCGCGCCATCGGCGAGTCCGGCCCGCTGGCCGACACGATCGGCTACGCGCCGGACATCTCGTTCGAGGACAAGGTGCGCGTCCTGGAGACGCTGAACGTGACCGAGCGACTCGAGCTCGCCGTCCGCCTCCAGCGCGAGCGCCTGACCGAGCTCCAGCTGCGCAAGAAGATCCGCGAGGACGTCCGCGAGGGCGCCGACAAGCAGCAGCGCGAGTACTTCCTCCGCAAGCAGATGGAGTCGATCCAGCGCGAGCTGGGCGAGGACTCCGGCAGCGTCGTCGAGGAGTACCGCACGAAGATCGCCGAGGCCGGCATGCCGGAGGCGGTCGAGGAGCAGGCCACCAAGGAGCTCGGCCGGCTCGAGCGCATGGGCGAGCAGTCGGGCGAGGCCTCGATGATCCGCTCCTACCTCGACTGGCTGATCGCCGTGCCGTGGAAGGAGCGCTCCGACGAGATGCTCGATCCGGTGCACGCTCGCGAGGTGCTCGACGCCGACCACGCCGGCCTCGAGGACGTCAAGGACCGCATCGTCGAGTACCTGGCCGTCAAGAAGCTGCGCGTCGAGCGCGGGATGGAGTTTTCGTCCTCCGACACTCGCAAGCTCGCGTCGTCGGACGACGTTAGGAGGCGGAGCGGCGCCATCCTCACGCTGATCGGTCCGCCCGGCACCGGGAAGACCTCGATCGGCGAGTCGATCGCCCGCGCCACCGGCCGCGAGTTCGTCCGCATGTCGCTGGGCGGCGTCCGCGACGAGGCGGAGATCCGCGGTCACCGCCGGACCTACATCGGCGCCCTCCCGGGCCGCCTCGTGCGCGCGCTGCGCGACGCTGGCACGATGAACCCCGTGATCATGCTCGACGAGGTCGACAAGGTCGGCGCCGACTGGCGCGGCGACCCGAGCGCGGCCCTGCTCGAGGTGCTCGACCCGGCCCAGAACCACTCGTTCCGCGACCACTACCTCGACGTCGAGCTCGACCTCAGCGAGGTCATGTTCATCGCCACCGCCAACGTGGCGGAGACCATCCCCGGCCCGCTGCTGGACCGCATGGAGGTCATCCGCTTCGACGGCTACACGGTGGCCGAGAAGACCGCGATCGCGCGCGATTACCTGTGGCCGCGCCAGCGCGAGCGCAACGGCCTGCGCGAGGACGAGGTCTCGATCTCGGACGAGCTGCTCCAGACCGTGGTGAGCGAGTACACCCGCGAGGCCGGCGTCCGCCAGCTCGAGCGCGAGCTCGGCACCGTGTTGCGCAAGTCGGCGACGAAGATCGCCTCCGGCCGCGCCTCGGCACCCGTGACGATCGACCTGGAGGCGGTGCGCGAGGCGCTCGGCCGCCAGAAGGTCTTCCAGGAGGCGGCGCTGCGCACCGCGGTGCCCGGCGTGGCCACCGGTCTGGCGGTCACCGGAACGGGCGGCGACGTGCTGTTCATCGAGGCGACCTCGATGGAGGGCAAGGAGGGCCTCGTGCTCACCGGCCAGCTGGGCGACGTCATGAAGGAGTCGGCGCGCATCGCGCTCTCCTACGTGCGCGGCCACGCGGACGAGCTGAGCATCGACCCGGCGACGTTCCACGACCGCGAGTTCCACGTCCACATCCCGGCGGGCGCGATCCCCAAGGACGGCCCGAGCGCCGGCATCACGATGACGACGGCGCTGGCCAGCCTGCTGTCCGGCCGCCCGATCAAGCACACGGTCGGCATGACCGGCGAGACCACGCTGCAGGGACGCGTGCTCCCGATCGGCGGGCTCAAGCAGAAGGTGCTCGCCGCCCACGCGGCCGGCCTGACCGACGTGATCCTGCCCGAGCGCAACCGCGGCGACCTCGACGACGTCCCGGCCGACGTCCGCGAGGCCATGACCTTCCACCCGGTCATGAGCATCGACGAGGTGCTGGAGATCGCGCTCGAGCCCGCGCGTCTGGAGGCCGCCGCTTGATCAAGCGCATCACCGCGCTCTTCCGTCCGTATCGCGGCCGCTTGAGCGCGGTGTTGGCGCTGATCGTCGTGTCAGCAGGGCTGGGGATGGTCTCCCCGTTCCTGCTGCGCGACGTGCTCGACGTCGCCATCCCCGAGGACGACGACGGGCTGCTCGCGCTGCTGGTCGCGGGGATGATCGGCATCTCCGTCGTCACCGGCGTGCTCGGGGTCGGCCAGACGTGGCTCTCCAACGTGGTCGGCCAGAAGGTCATGCACGACCTGCGCGCGCAGGTCTATCGGCACCTGCAGCGTCTCTCTTTGGCGTTCTTCACGCGCACGCGCACCGGCGAGATCCAGTCGCGGATCGCCAACGACATCGGCGGCGTGCAGACGGTCGTCACCTCGACCGCGACCTCGATCGTCTCCAACGTGACGACGGTGCTGGCCACCGTCGTGGCGATGGTGCTCCTGGATTGGCGGCTCGCGCTCTTCTCTCTGGCGCTGACGCCGTTCTTCGTGCTGCTGGCGCGGCGGGTGGGCGATCAGCGCAAGGCGATCGCCGCGACGCGGCAGGGCGCGATGGCCGACATCTCGTCGCTGGTCCAGGAGTCGCTGTCGGTCAGCGGGATCCTCTTGGGGAAGACGATGGGGCGCGGCGACGAGCTGGCCGATCGCTTCGAGCGCGAGTCCTCGCGGCTGGCCGACCTCGAGGTCCGCTCGCGGATGGCCGGCCGCTGGGTGATGGCGTCGATCCAGACGTCGTTCGCGGTCATG
The DNA here is from genome assembly GCA_963844405.1 of uncultured Solirubrobacteraceae bacterium. GTDB lineage: Bacteria > Actinomycetota > Thermoleophilia > Solirubrobacterales > Solirubrobacteraceae > DASSUW01. The sequence goes on from CAWJNZ010000007.1 coordinate 512,966, forward strand.
CCGGCCTTGGTCTACCTGTTCGCGGGCCTGGCCCCGGGCGCGGTGACGATCGGGACGCTGGTGGCGTTCACGACGCTGCAGACGAGGCTGTTCTGGCCGATCCAGTCGCTCTTGAACGTCGGGGTCGACATCCAGACCTCGATGGCGCTGTTCGAGCGCGTCTTCGAGTATCTGGACCTGCCGGTGGACCTGCCCGAAGGGCACGACTCCCTGCGGTCGGTCCGGGGCTCGCTGCGGTTCGACGACGTGTGGTTCGCGTACGACGACGAGCCGACGTTGCGGGGCATCGACCTGTCGGTGCCGGCGGGGACGAAGCTCGCGCTCGTCGGCGAGACGGGCTCGGGCAAGACGACGATCGGCTACCTCGCGGCGCGCCTGTACGACCCCGACCGCGGGCAGGTGCTCCTGGACGGCGTCGACCTGCGCGACCTGCGGTTCGGCTCGCTGGCCGACGCGATCGGCGTCGTCTCGCAGGAGACCTATCTCTTCCATGCGTCCGTGCGCGAGAACCTGCGGTTCGCGCGGCCGGACGCGGGCGACGAGGAGATCGAGCAGGCGGCGCGCGCCGCCCAGATCCACGACACGATCGCCGCGTTGCCGGAGGGCTACGACACCGTCGTCGGCGAGCGCGGCTTCCGCTTCTCGGGCGGCGAGCGGCAGCGGATCGCCATCGCTCGCACGATCTTGAGGAACCCGCCCGTTCTGGTGCTCGACGAGGCGACTTCCGCTCTGGACGTTCAGACCGAGCGGGCGGTCGGCGACGCGCTGGAGCGGCTCGCCGAGGGGCGCACCACGATCGTCATCGCCCACCGGCTCTCGACGGTCCGCGACGCCGACCAGATCGCCGTGCTCGACGGCGGCACGGTGGTCGAGCGCGGGACCCACGAGGAGCTGCTGGCGGCCGGCGGCCGCTACGCCGAGCTCGTGGCGCGCGACGACGGCGTCGCCCTGTTCGGCTGAGCCCCGGCTCACCACTCATATCTTTGTTGAGTGGGGTTCTGTCAGGCGGCTGACTACGTACGCTCCCGCGTGTGAAGCGCCGTCCGTCCTTCGCGACCGCCATCGCGCTGCTCGCGCTCTTCATCGCGCTAGGGGGCCCTGCCGAGGCCCAGCGGCTGTTGGGCCGGGGGGACGTCGACAGCCGGGTCGTCAAGGACCGGTCGCTCAAGACGCGTGACCTCAGCCGCCGCACGGTGCGCGACCTGCGCGTGACGCCGACCGGCTCGGTCACCGAAGCGATGATCCGGAACGGCGCGGTGACGCCGGGCAAGCTGGGCGCGGCCGCGGTCACGACGCCGGCGATCGCCGACAGCGCTGTCGGCGGGACGCAGGTCGCCAACGGCTCGCTGAGCGCCGCCGACCTCGGGCGCTTCTGGGGCCGCTTCCGGGCCACGATCGGCCCGATCCCGTGGGGGAAGTGCTGGTCCGGCGAACCGGCCGGCCTCCCGCCCGAGCTCGCCGGCGCCGACATCAGCAGCGACCTCATCCTCGTCCAGCCCGACGACCGCTGGGTCGAGCGGCGCCTCACGTTCAGCGTGCGCGGCTCGTCGAACGTGAGCCGCTTCGTCCTGGCGGCCTGCAACGTCGGAGCGCCGATCGACGAGCCGAGCGCCGCCTTCGAGGCGCGCGACGTCGGCTTCCGCTACGTGATCATCGACCTGCCGTAGCCCGCCGCGCGCGGTAGCGGCGCATCTTGCTCCGGCTCCCGCAGTCGTCCATCGAGCACCAGCGGCGGCTGCGGTTGCGGCTGGTGTCGAGGAACAGCCACGGACAGTCCTCGCACGCCTTCAGCCGGTCGAGCGGCCCGGACCGGAGCAGGTCGAGCCCCGCGACCGCGAGCGGCCACAACGGCCGCTCGAGGTGGTCGCCGTCCCACACCAGGACGAAGCCCTCACCGACCCGCGCCCGCTCGACCGCGGCCCCGGCCCGTTGCACGAGCCGCGCCAGCGCCGCCCCCAGCGGATCGTGCCCCGCAGCCAGCGGGCGGAAGACGTCGTCCACTGCCGCGCGGAGCGCGCGGGCCTCGGCCAGCGCGCGCTCGGCCGCGGCCGGGCGTTCGCCGGCGCGCGCGGTCAGTCGGGTCGCCGTGGGGTCGTCGATCACGCCGACCCTCGCGGCCCAGGCCGCGAACGCGGCGTAGTCGTCCAGCGGGTCGGGCACCCGATCGTCGCCGAGCGTGTTGACGAGGTCGAGCGCCGGGTCACCGCCGACGATCTTCAGCTCCGTTACCATCGAAACAAGTTTACGCCGGTTACCGGACGGGGAGCGTCGGCGTTACCTGCAATGAACCGATCGACGGTAACGCTGATCACGCTGTGCGCGGCGCAGTTCCTCGTCGTCCTCGACGTGACGATCGTCGCCATCGCGCTGCCCGACATGCGCGACTCGCTGGGCTTCTCGGCGACCGGCCTCCAATGGGTCGTGAGCGCGTACACGCTCGCCTTCGGCGGCCTGCTCGTCGTGGCCGGCCGCGCCGGCGACCTGCTCGGGCCGCGGCGGCTGTTCGCGGCCGGCGTGGCCGGGTTCGGGGCCGCGTCGCTCGCCTGCGCCCTCTCGCCCGCCCCCGGCGCGCTGGTCGCGGCCCGCGCGGTGCAGGGAGTGGCCGCCGCCGCGCTGACCCCCGCCGCCCTGGCGCTGCTGACGGCCACGTTCGACGAGCCGGCCGAGCGCCGCCGCGCCGTCGGCTGGTGGACGGCGGCCGCCGCCGGCGGCGGCGCGTCCGGCTGGGTGCTCGGCGGCCTGCTCGTCGAGGCGTTCGGCTGGCCGGCCGTCTTCCTCGTCAACGTCCCCCTCTGCACCGCCGGGGCCCTGACCGCTCAGCGGCTGCTGTCGGGTGACGCGCCACGCGGCGGGCGTGATGCCCGGGGCGCCCTTCGCGTGCTGGACTTGCCCGGCGCCGTCACGGTGACGGGAGGGCTATTGCTCCTTCTGCTTGGCCTGACTCGGGTCGAGGCCGCCGGCGCCCGCGACGCGGGCGCGTTCGCCGCCATCGTGGCGGCGTGCGCGGCGCTCGTCCTGTTCGCGCGCATCGAGCGCCGGGCCGCCTCGCCGATCCTGCCGCCGTGGACGCTCCGGCGGCCGGCGTTCGTCACCGCGTCGGGCGCTGCCATGGCGCTGACAGCCGCTACCACGCCGGCCATGTTCCTCGCCGTCCTGTTCCAGCAGGAAACGCTCGACCGGGGCCCGCTCGCGGCCGGTCTCTGGTGCGCACCGTTCAACCTCGCCGTCATCGCCGGCTCGCTCGCCGGTCCGCGCGCCGACTGGTCGCCGCGCGGGACCATGACCCGTGGGCTCGTTCTTGTAGCAGCCGGCGCCGCGGCGCTACTCGCGCTGTCTCCCGTCGCCCTCTTCGTGTCGTTCTTGCTCATGGGCACCGGGCTCGGACTCGGGGCCGTTGCGTCGACCGCCTCCGGCACCGCGGCGCTCGGCACCGGCGAGCAGGGCGCCGCCGCAGGCGCGCTGAACGCGGCAGCGCAGGTCGGCTCCGCGGTCGGCCTGACCGTCGCGGCGACGCTGGCCGCAGCGGCCGGCAGCCGGGTCGGCTTCGGCGCCGCGGCGGCAACCGCACTGGTCGCCGCGCTCGCCGTGGCGGCGCGCTCCGAACACTGCTCGAAAAGAGCTACGACATGACGCCGATCAGCTGCGACAGCTCCTCGCGGGAAGGCTCATGCAGTTCGTGCTGGGCGCCGTCCGCCGTCAGTACGAGGACGTGCCCGCGCGGCAAGTCGCGGTTCTTCTCGGTCGTCACCCGCGATGTCCGTGCGTCGACGATGATGCCTGTCCGCCACATCGCATACAGCTTCGAGACGAGGCTGGAAATCGCCGCGCCGGCGACCGAGGCGACGAGCACGATCTCGATTCCTGTCAGCCCATGCTCCTCGACCTTCTTGACGTCCGCGGCGCCGAGCTCGTCGAGGGCTGCGATCACCTCGTCCGCGTCCTCGCCTTCGAAGAAGATCTCGATCTCGGATCGCTGGGACACGGTCACGCCTTCGCAGCGCCGGCGGGTGCAGCGACCGATGCGGAGAGGAAGGGCGCCCAGAGATGCGACGGTCTCGTCCCTTGGGCGCGCGAGGCCAGGAGGACGCCGACGCCCATCTCCCCCAGGCGTGTATAGAGCGCGTCGCTCATCCCTAGAAGCTCCTTGACGGCGGCTATCGCAGCCGGAGGCATCAAACCGTCGGCGTGGTGCGATACCAGCGCTCGAAGCTTCCGGCGGCGTGACAGGGCATCGGGATGCGTCTTGCTCGTCCAGTCAGGCTTGCCGCCGAATTCCATCACGGCGATGCCGAGGTGCAATAGGTGCACGCAGCTGAGAGCGATGTCACACCCCCAGTAACCGACCGCCGGACTGAGCCCCTGCTCGGCGGCACGCGCCATCACGAACGTCGCCGCATACATGTCCGCTTCGTACTCCTGTTCCCACGACGTCTCCCGATCGGGCTCTTTGACGCGCAGATGTCCGAGCTTCACGTGAGCGAGCTCGTGCGCGAGGACGAACTGCTGCATCTGCACGTTGAGCACCACGGACAACCAGAGGTTGTCGGCTGGAGCACGTTGCGAAATCGGGTTCGCCAGCGGCGTGCCCGATGCCACGTAGCCGTGGAGGGCTCGCGTGAAGAGCTCCGATGCCTGCCACGGCATCGTATGTCGCCTCGGCAGCTTCGCCAGCACCGAGTCGCTCGCCAGCTCGGACGGGCCCAGCGGCAGTGACATCCACGCACAGAGGGTCGCGAAGTCGAACAGGAACTGGAAAAGACCCTGCTCGAAGAACAGCACCGACACGCCAGAACGCGGTTCCATGCTGACCCGCGCGTTGACGTCCCCCGACGGCAGCGTGGCGAGCAAGGGAGCAGCGTCCCCGGAGATGCCGTAAGCGTCGAGCCTGCGAACGACGTTCTCGAAGATCGTCCTGATGACGGGATACCGGGAGCGATCCTCGAAGCGCGTCGGAAGCTCCATGTCGAGGGCGTCGAGATACGAGCGGCGGACTTGCTCGTCGAACGCCTCGCGCTGGGCTGGAGTGAAGCTGTCCCAGCCCGGGAGATCCTTCACGCTCTCGCTGGGCATCGGCTCGTTCGGCGTCCTACTGAGGAGCTGACAGGCCTTGTCCGCGTCCCAGCCGACTCCGAGGCGTGGCCCGAGGTTGCGGTACGCGCGCTCCTGCTTGCTCTCGACCCATCGACGAAGGTCATCGGTCCAGGCGGTCGGTTCGGCCATCTCTGGAATCGGCTCGCTGTGTGCGCCTTCGAGCACTCGACGTTGGCGAACGGTCCTCGGTGCTGTCTACCACAACGCGAGCTCGGGCGCAAAAGAGCCCTTAGGCTGAGCATTCCGCTCGACTACACGATCGTGCCGACCACTCCGCCGTCGACCGACCACGCGGCCCCCGCGACGTTGGAGGCGCGCTCGGAGCAGAGGAAGGCGATCACGGCGGCGATCTCGTCCGCCTCCCCGAAGCGCCCGAGCGCCGAGCGCTGGGCCTGCGCGGCGACCGCCTCCTCGCGCGAGGCGAAGCCCTTGGCCGCGGCCGTCTGGTCGCCGAGGCCGCCCTCGGCCATCCACTGCGGCGTGCTGGTGGGTCCCGGCGCGACCGCGTTGACGAGCACGCCACGGGCGCCGTAGGCGTCGGCGTAGACGCGCGAGAGGGAGAGCTGGGCGGCCTTGGCGACCGAGTACGCCGCGCTGATCAGCGACGACGGCCGCTTGCCCGCCGAGGAGGAGACGTTGACGATCCGGCCCCAGCCGCGCGCGGCCATGCCGGGAGCGAAGGCGCGCATCAGGCGCATCGAGGCCATGACGTGCAGCTCCCACTGCTCGTACCACTCCTCCTCGCTGACGTCCTCCAGCGAGGTGATCGTGCTCGTACCGGCGTTGTTCACGAGGATGTCGACCGGCCCGGGCGCGAGCTCGGCGATCCGCTCGGCGGCGTCGGGCGCCTTGACGTCGATCCCCTCGCCGCGAGAGACGCGCACGACCCGAGCGCCCTCGGCCTCCAGCAGCCCGGCGGTGGCCGCCCCGATGCCGCGGCTCGCGCCCGTGACCACCGCCACCCGCCCCTCGATCCCGAGATCCATCCCGTCAGTATCGCGAGGCGGCGCGCTCGACCGAGCTGCCGTAGCCGCCGCCGAACAGCACGGCGTGGACGAGCAGCGGGAAGAGCTGCCAGAGCGCGACCCGCTCCTCGTGGCCGTCGGCCAACGGCGCCACCTCCTCGTAGGCGGCCAGCAGGCCCGGCCCCGGCGCGCCGAACAGCCGCAGCATCGCCAGGTCCACCTCGCGATGGCCGCCGTAGGCGACCGGGTCGATCATGTGCGGGAGACCGCGGCTCCAGAGCACGTTGCCGCTCCAGAGGTCGCCGTGCAGGCGGGCCGGCAGCTCCGGCGGCCCGGCCAGCTCGTCGAGCCGCTCGCAGACGCGCTCGACCGCGCGCACGCCCTCGGCGGACAGCGATCCGCGGTCGCGCGCCGGAGCGAGCAGCGGCCGCAGCCGCCGGTCGGCGTAGAACGTGGGCCAGTCGGGCGAAGCGTCGTTGGGCAGCGCGAGCGGTCCGATCCGCAGGGAGGCGCGCCCACCAAATTCGTCGGCCCCCGCGGCGTGCACCCACGCCAGCCCGCGGCCGAGCGCGGCCTCGTCGCCCGGCGCTCCCGGCTCGAGCCATTCGAGCGCGAGCAGCTCGTCCGACACGCCGAGCACCTCGGGCACCCCGAGGCCGTTCGGGACCGTCAACCAGCGCAGCCCGGCGGCCTCGGCCTCGTACTCGCCGGCCGCCGCGTCCGGGCGCGTCTTGACGAACGCACGCCGGCCGTCCTCGAGCTCGGCCGCGAACGCGTCGTTGATGTCCCCGCCCCCGACCCGCCGCAGCGACCGCACGGTGCGACCGGTCGCGCGGGCGACCGCGTCCTCCAGGCTCACACGCGCTCGGCTGCCCGCAGCTCGTCGAGCAGCCCGCGACACGCGGCCTCGACGAGGTCGAGCACGGTCTCGAAGCCGCGGTCGCCGCCGTAGTAGGGGTCGGGGACGTCGAGCTCGCCGGAGGCGGCCGGATCGAACTCGCGCAGCAGTCGCACCTTCTCAGCCGCCTCCTCGTCGGGCGCGATGGCCAGCAGCTCGCGCAGGTTCGCGCGGTCGAGCGCGATCAGGAGGTCGAAGCGCCGGAAGTCCTCGCGCGTGACCTGCTGGGCGGCGCCGGCCAGCGTGACGCCGCGGCGCCCGGCGGCGAGCGTGGCCCGCTCGTCCGGCGGCTCGCCGACGTGCCAGCCGCCGGTGCCGGCGCTCTCGATCTCGAACCGGTCGGCCAGCCCGGCCTGCTCGACCAGCCGCCGCATCACGCCCTCGGCGGTCGGCGAGCGGCAGATGTTGCCCATGCACACGAAGAGGATCCGCATCGTCCGGGAAGGGTACGGACCATGAACCCACTGCTCTTCCCGCCGACCCTGATCAAGCGCGCGCTCGACGACCTCGGCGCGATCGCCGACGCCGCCCGCCGCCTGCCCGCCCTCGAGGAGCAGGTCATCACGCGCATCGACACCGTCGAGGCCGCGGGACTCTCCCGCATCGACACGCTGATCGAGGAGCTCCGGGCATTACGCGCCGAGATGGCCCCGATCCAGCAGCTCGCCGCCATCCGCGAGGGCATCGAGCCGCTCGACGACGACATGCGCGCCGTGCGCGACTCCGTCGACGACCTCGAGCCGCTCATGCGGGAGCTGGTCGAGCGGCTCGAGGCCATGCGCCAGGACCTCGCGCCGCTCGGCGACCTGGCGGACAAGATCCCTGGCGTCGGCTGACCGTTCGGCCGCCGAGTGCTCGATTAGTCGGCCTGAGACCGATCAACTGACCACTCGACCCGCGCGGGCCTCGATCCCGCTTCCCTCGATGCCGTAGTTGACTTTCGGCGCCCTAGTTCAGGCGCTCGACGATCATCGCCTGGCCCATGCCGCCGGCCACGCACATGGTCTCGAGCCCGTACGTGCCGTCGGTCGCCCGCAGGCCGTTGAGCAGCGTGGTCATGATGCGGGCGCCGGTCATCCCGAACGGGTGGCCGAGGGCGATGGCGCCGCCGAACGGGTTGAGCTTCTCGGGGACGATCCCGAGCTCGTCGCGGCACGGCACGACCTGGGCGGCGAACGCCTCGTTGAGCTCCACGATGTCGATGTCCTCGAGCTTCATCCCGGCCTGCTCGAGCACGGCCTTGACGGCGGGGATCGGGCCGAGCCCCATGATCTCCGGCCGGATCGCGGCCACCGACGACGCGAGGATGCGCGCCTTCGGCTCCAGCCCCAGCGCCGCGGCCTTCTCGGCCGACATCACCAGCACCGCCGCCGCGCCGTCGTTCAGCGGGCACGCGTTGCCGGCCGTGACCGTCCCGTTCTCGGGATCGAAGGCCGGCTTGAGCTCGGCGAGCTTCTCCAGCGTCGTGCCCGGCCGCGGGCCGTCGTCGCGCGCGACGTCGCCGACCGGGACGATCTCCGCGTCGAAGTGGCCGCCGTCGCGCGCCGCGACCGCGCGGTCCTGCGACGTCTTGGCCCACTCGTCCTGCGCCTCGCGGCTCACCTTGCACCGCTTGGCGACGTTCTCGGCCGTGAAGCCCATCGGGATGTAGACGTTCCACGGCGCACCGTCGGAGCCGTCGAGCTGGGGATGCGGGTCGAAGGGCGCGTGCGCGGGGAAGCGGGACACGGCCTCGACGCCGGCGGCGATGTACTGGTCGCCCTCGCCGGCCTTGATCGCGTGGAACGCCATCCGGATCGTCTGCAGCGACGAGGCGCAGAAGCGGTTGACCGTCGTCGCCGGGATGTGATGGTCGAGCCCGGCCAGCAGCGCGGCGTTGCGGCCGACGTTGTAGCCCGCCTCGCCCATCTGGAACCCGCAGCCCATCATGATGTCGACGGTCTCGGCGAAGTCGACGCCAGGGTTGCGCTCGACGAGGGCCTTCAGCGGCACGGCGGCGAGATCGTCGGCGCGGACGTCCTTGAGCGACCCCTTGGCGGCACGCCCGATCGGCGTGCGGATGGCGTCGACGATGACGGCTTCAGGCATGCGCGCTCCCAAGATTCACGTGTGACCGCCCCGCGGGGCCTTCGAGAGGCCGGCGGGCGGGCGTTGACTGACGAGTCAATCGTACCGAGCCGTCACGCCGATCCAGCGCACCTGGCCGCGGCGCACGCCGATGCGGATCGGCCCGCGCCCGCGCACACCGGGGGCGATCCGGCGCGTGCGCCGCCGCGCGGCCGTGGAGAGCGCCCGGCCCGGCCGGGCGCCCAGAGCGCGATGCCCGCGCGCGGTGCTCCGCACCGCCACCACACGGCCCCGAGCGCTGAGACGGGCGGTGACGCGGCACCACGTCCACGTCCGGCCGGCCCGCCGGCGCGGCTGCCCCGCCCGCCGCAGCACCGCCGTCGTCCCCGCCCGCAGCCGAACACGCGCGAGCCCGCGCCGCGTGGCCCGAGCCCGTCGCGGCTCGCAGCGCGTCGCCGGCACCCCGACGGCGCGCTCCCACATCTGCAGGTAGGCCTCGGCGCCGCGCCCGAGGTCGCGCACCACCCGCGGGCCGGCGATCAGCCGCAGGTCCTCGACCCAGTCCGGGAACAGCCCGTAGTGCGCCATGCCGTCGACGTTGATGTCGTACTCGCGCTGCCCGCTGCGCTGGCGATCCACCGTCAGGCCGTCGAACGACTCGAACGGATAGCTCACGTTCCCGCCCGCGCGCGGCCCGCCCTGCGACGCGAAGCCGTTCATGTCGGCGCCCCAGCCGATCCCCCAGTAGAAGCGGCGGTCGCGCTGCGCGCGGGTCTCCCGCCAGGCGGCGGCGAACTCGGTCGTCGAGCCGGCCATCGGCGTGACGACGCCGCCGAGGCGCAGGATCCGCGGGATCGCGTCGGGCGAGCTCCAGCTGTGGCTCGAGACGACGCCGGAGTAGCCGCGGCGCTCGACGACGTCGAGCAGCTGCCGGCGCGCGAGCACGCTGAGGTGGTCGGGGTCGATGACCATCCCCCGCTCCATCATCCGGCTCACGAGGTGCTCGCCGAGCGGCGAGAGGCCGAGCGCGTTGCAGTGCGGCGGCTGGCCGTAGAGCGGCGCCGCTCCCGGCGGGAGCAGGGCGTGGAGGATGTTGCCGGCGAGCTGGTCGCGGTCCGGCGCGCCGGGCGCCGTCGGCTGCGGGCGGTCGTGGTTGTGCGGGTCCTCGCACGGGCCCATCTGCCAGAAGCGCCCGGTCTCGATCCGGTTGCCGGCGTTGACCACCACGCCCGTCGACCCGCTGTCGCCGGCCACGCCGCCGAGCGCGTTGTCGAACTTGTTGACGAGCTCCATGTCGCGGACGCCGAGGTCGTAGACGGCCTTCAGGCGCTCGTCGATCTGCGCCGCCGTGCACTCGGGCTGCCCGTCCTGCACGCCGCAGTCGAACAGCTTCGAGACCTCGATCCCCATCACGACCGCGAGCTTCCCGGCGTTGATCGCGCGCCGCGCCTGGAACGGGTCGGTGACGATCCGGAACCAGCCCTTGCCGGGGCCGCCGTGCTGGGCGTCGACGTAGTCCTGCAGCTCGCGTAGCCGCCGCGCCTGCAGGCGGACGCCGTCCATCTCGTTGCACGAGTTGCGCTTGTACGGATAGACCGTGCACAGCACCTCGTTGTCGACGAGCAGGTTGACCGTCAGGCGCAGGCCGGCGCGGTACGAGCGCTCGAGCCAGCGGTAGTAGGTCTGCTCGTGCGTGAGCGAGGCGTGGTGCGGCCAGTCCTTCAGCGTCGGCCAGCCGCGCGTGTCGTGCGTGCCGACCGGGTTGCCGTACGAGAGCACGTTCTCGCCGATCGCCCCGGCGCCGTTGGGCTCGTGGTCGGGGCAGTCGACGAGCGCGCTCGCGACCCCGTACGGATGCCACGGCCGGCCGCAGTGGACACGGCCGCCGAGGAACTCGAAGGCCATCATGTGCATGTGCGCGTCGAGCAGCCCGCGCACCTCGCCGAAGGCCGTGGCGCCGCGTGTCGGCTCGCCGCTCACGTTGGTCTCCGCCTCCGGGTAGTCGGCACAGCCGTCGGCGGGCTCGAAGGCGAAGCGCGCGCCCTGGCCGGTGAGCACGAGCGTGCCGTCGCCGGCCACCGCGAGCGCCCGGTCGCCCAGCGCGAGGACGTACGCGCCGTCGACGACGTCGACGCGCCAGTCGGCCGACGCGCTCGGCGCGGCGGCCGGCTGCACGCGCTCCGGCGAGACCGGCAGCGGTCCGCGGCCGGAGGCGAGGAAGTCGCTCCCGCTGCCGTAGAGCAGGTAGCGGCCGAGGGCGGTGGCCTGCAGCCGGAACCGCTCGGCCCGGCCGCCGAGCCGGTAGCCGCCGTCGACCGTCTTGCCGACCTGCGAGCCGTTCGCCGCCAGCACGTAGCAGCCGCCGGCCAGCGCGTAGCGATCCTGCGCCCGCGCGGGCGCGGCGAGCAGGACGACGAGCAGCAGCACCCCCAGCGCGACCCGGACCACGAGGCGAAGGTACCGCCGCGGCGGGACCGATGCGCCGGTTTCAGGACGGCCGCGCGCCGACCTGCGCCACCGCTCGCGCCGCCGTCGCACAGCCGGCCTCGAGCGCCTGGCGCCGGTCCGCGCCGTTCAGGCGGGCGGTCAGGAAGCCCGCGGCGAACGCGTCGCCCGCGCCGGTGCTGTCCGCGACCTCGACCGGCTCCGCGGGCACGTGGAGGTCGCCCCACCGCGCTCCGCCGGCGCCGAGCTTCACGACCATCTCGCCCTCGACGCTCGCCGCTTCGCGCTCGTTCGGCAGCAGCAGGTCGACCGGCGGGAGCGCGCCCGGGCGGATCAGCGGCGACGGGTCGATCGACACCGTCATGTCGGCCTCCCGCGCGCGCTCGATGGCGGCCAGCGCTCCGGCCCGCGGCCCCTCGCGCACGAGCGCGTAGCCGACGACGTGCAGGTGGTCGCCGGGCGGGATCTCCGGGAGCGGGGCGTCGTTGGCGCCGGGGTCGGACAGCATCGTCCGCTCGCCGCCGGGCTCGACGAGGACGATGCACGTCCCGGTCGGGCGCTCCGGGTCGACGCGCGCGTGCACCTCCACGCCCGCGGCGCGCAGCTCGGCCACGGCGGCCCGGCCGCGCTCGTCGTCGCCGACGTTGCAGACGAGCGCCACGGGCGTGCCGAGCGCCGCCGCCCACGCCGCCACGTTGGCCGCCGACCCGCCGCCGGAGACGCCGATCTCCGCCGGCGCGTCACTGCCGTGGGCGATCCCGTCGACGCGCGCCACGACGTCGACCATGAGGTCGCCGAGGACGACGAGCATCAGGCCGTGGCGCGGGCGATCTGCGCAGCCAGGGCGGCGTTGCGCAGCATCAGCCGCACGTTCGCCTCCAGGCTGGCGCCGGCGGTCTCCCGGTGGAAGCGATCGAGCAGGAACGGCGTGATGTCCTTGCCGCTGACGCCCTCGCGCGCGGCCGCCTCGAGGCTCTCGGTGAGCACCCGGTCGTGCAGCTCGGGGTCGAGCTCGTCCTCGATCGGGTTGGCGACGACGATCGCGCCCAGCCCGAGCTCGGCGCGCGCGTGCGCGATGTCGGCGACCTGCGCCGGCGAGTCGACGCGCCACGGCACCGGGAAGCCCGAGTCGGCGAGGTAGAAGCCGGGGAAGCGGTCGGTGCGGTAGCCGAGCACCGTGATGTTGAGCGTCTCGAACCGCTCCAGGGTGGCCTCGACGTCGAGGATCGACTTCACGCCCGCGCAGACGACGGTGATCGGGGTCTGGCCGAGCGTGGTGAGGTCGGCAGACTCGTCCCAGCTGTCGCGCGCCTCGCGGTGGACGCCGCCGATGCCGCCGGTGGCGAAGATGTCGATCCCCGCGCGGACGGCGAGCGTCGCCGTGCCGGCGACCGTGGTCGCGCCGGTGGCGCGGCGGGCCATGACGACCGCCAGGTCGCGGGCGCTGCACTTGACCACGTCGTCGCCGGTGGCGATCGCCTCGAGGCCCTCGCGGTCGAGCCCGATCCGCACCATGCCCTCGACGATCCCGATGGTCGCGGGCGTGGCGCCCTCCTCGCGGACGACCTCCTCGACGCCGCGCGCGATCTCGAGGTTCTGCGGGTGCGGCAGGCCGTGGGAGATGATCGTGGTCTCGAGCGCGACCACGGGCCGCCCCTCGTCGAGCGCTTCGGAGACCTCGCGGGTGTAACGCATGAGGCCCGCACCGTACAGTGGAAGGCACCATGCTCTTCTCCTCGCGCAAGTCCCAGATGATCCAGCCCGATCGCGCGCTGCCTGGGCGCGACGCGCCGATGCCGGTCCCCGCCCGCCACGAGGTGCTCGGGACGCCCCTGATGCCGCCGTTCCCGGAAGGGCTCGAGCGCATCGTCGTCGGCATGGGCTGCTTCTGGGGCGCCGAGCGCGTCTTCTGGCAGGCCGACGGGGTGTACACGACCGCCGCCGGCTACGCGGGCGGCTACACGCCCAACCCGACGTACGAGGAGGTCTGCTCGGCCGGCACGGGCCACGCCGAGGCCGTCCTCGCCGTCTTCGACCCGTCCGTGACCTCGTACGAGGCGATGCTCAAGCTCTTCTGGGAGAACCACGACCCCACGCAGGGGATGCGGCAGGGCAACGACGTCGGCACGCAGTACCGCTCCGCGATCTACGTCCACGGGGACGCGCAGCGCGCGGCGGCCGAGGCGTCGAAGGCCGCCTACCAGGAGCGGCTGAGCGCCGCCGGCTACGGCGAGGTCACGACCGAGATCGTCGACGCGGGCCCGTTCTACTACGCCGAGGACTACCACCAGCAGTACCTCGCGAAGAACCCGGGCGGCTACTGCGGCCTGGGCGGCACGGGCGTCAGCTGCCCGGTCGGCCTGGCCGCGTAGCGCTCCAGCCTGGATCCACCAGGCTCAGCTCAGCTTGTCGCGCCGCGGCCGCCGGCGGCCGCGCAGCCAGCGCGGCAGCGGGACCGGCTCGAGTATCGAGTCCGTGAAGACGTTGTGCTGCGCGCCGAGGTCCTCGCGGTTCGGACGCTCCTGCGGATCGAGGAACTCGTGCCAGGGCGGCTTGCCGGACTTGACCGGCTCCGGCGGCGGAGCGGGCGGCTCCTTCTTGCGTCGCATGCGCCCGATTCTTCTCTTTGGGCGCCGGCATGGCAAGCGTGATGACCGGAGCGTGGATGCGGGAACCCGTTGTCAGTCCCGGAGGGGGAGCTTCTTACTCACTCTCCACGCGGTCCCGGTCGAACGTGCGCTGCGTCATGTACCCAGTTCTTGAGGCGGCGAACATGGAGGGCCGTTAGGCATTTCCCCGATGCAGGGGCGCCGGAGCGGCACGATCATTCGGAGCATGAGAGCCGCCCTCCTCGCCTTCGCCCTGCTCCTGCTCCTCCCCGCCGCCGCGCCGGCCAAGACCGTGGACCTGCCGACGCTGTTCGAGGACGTCCTGCCGAAGGTCAAGGACCGGACCGAGGTGCCCGTGCTGCTGCCGCAGCGATACCGCTCGGAGTCCGAGGTGAACGTGCCGAGCGGCAGCGGCCGCAAGCGCGGCTACACGCTCAGCATCGCCGCCATCCGCGGGTGCGGCGGCGCGGGGGCGTGCTTCCTCGCCGACTTCGGCGCCCAGCGCGGCGAGCAGCCGCACTACACCCGCAAGGTCGCGCTGACCGGCGGGCGGACCGGCTACTTCAAGCCGCTGAGCTGCGGCGCCTCGTGCTCGCCGCCGGCCATCGAGTGGGTCGAGGACGGCGTCCTGTACTGGATCCAGGCCGATGCCGGTACGAAGCGGCAGGAGAAGAAGCGGCTGCGGCGGATGGCCAACTCGGCGATCCGGCACGGCGCGCGCTGACCGCTCAACGTCTCCGGGCGCCCGCCGATCAACCGGTCGGTGCGCCTCCTCATCGCGGTCGTGATCAGCTTCGCCGCCCTCGCCGCGCCCGCGGCGGCGGCCGTCGGACCCTGCGTGCCCGGTGGTGACCCCGACGACGGGCCGCTGTGCCAGTTCTGGACCGGCAAGGCCAAGGCCGCTGCCGACGGCGACACGATCGAGGTCGACATCAACGGTGACGGCACGCGCGCCGGGCGCCGCGTCCGCCTGACCGGCGTCAACGCGATGGAGCTCACCCGCTACAGCCACAAGGCGGCGCTGCCGGAGGGGCGACTGCCACGGCGTCGAGGCGACGGCGCGGCTCGAGCAGCTGCTGCGCCGCGGCAGGATGCGCGTGCGGCTCGCGGCGCAGGACCCCTCCAGCCACGCCCGCACGCGGCTGCGCCGGCAGGTGTCGGTCCGCATCGCCGGCCGCTGGGTCGACCCGGGGCCAAGCTCCTGGCCGAAGGGCACGCGCTGTGGCTCGCCAACGGCTACGAGTGGGCGTGGAACGCCCGCTACGCCGAGCTCAGCCGGCGCGCCGCCCACGCCGGCCTGCGCCTGTGGGACCCGGAGGGCTGCGGCTGGGGCCCCAGCCCCGAGTCGCGCCTCGCGCTCGACGTGAACTACGACGCTCCCCGCAACGACCGCTTCAACGTCGACGGCGAGTAGGTCCGCATCTTCAACCAGTCCGGGCACCTGCTCCCGCTCGACCGCTGGTACTTCCGCGACTCCGGCCTGCGCCGCTACACGTTCCGGGCGGGCGCCGTCGTCCCGCCGGGCGAGAGCCTGACGCTGCGGATGGGCTACGGGACCGACAGCGCCGACGAGCTGCACTGGGGCCTCGCCACCCCGCCGTTCGACAACCCGACCGGGGACGCGCGCGCGATGGGCGACGGCGGCTACCTGTTCGACCCGCGCGGCAACCTGCGGGCCTGGATGATCTACAACTAGTCTGCAGCGCCGGTGACGACGCCGGTCCTGATCGACTGCGACCCCGGGCACGACGACGCGATGGCGCTGCTGCTCGCGCTCGCGAGCCCTGAGCTCGAGCTGCTCGGCGTCACCACCGTCCACGGCAACCAGACGCTGGACAAGACGACCGCCAACGCGCTGCGGGTGCTGGAGTTCGCGGGCCGCGGCGACGTGCCGGTCGCCGCAGGGGCCGACCGGCCGCTCGTGCGCAGCCCCGCGTCGCCGACCACGTGCACGGCGAGACCGGCCTCGACGGCCCCGACCTTCCCCCGCCCGCCGGCAAGCCCGCGCCCGCGCACGCGGTCGACTTCCTCGCCGACCGCCTGCACGACGCGGCGCACCCCGTCACCCTCATCCCCACGGGGCCGCTGACCAACATCGCGATGCTGCTCCAGCGCCACCCCGACGTGGTCGACGAACATCGAGCGGATCGTGCTGATGGGCGGCGCGATCGCCGAGGGCAACGTCACGCCGGCCGCCGAGTTCAACATCTGGGTCGACCCGGAGGCGGCGCACCGGGTCTTCCACAGCGGCCTCGACGTCACGATGGTCGGGCTCGACGTCACGCACCGCGCGCTGATGACGCAGGAGCACGCCGAGCGGCTGCGGGCGGCGGGCCGCGTCGGCACGCTGGTCGCCGAGCTGTGGGCCTTCTACCACCGCTTCCACTCGCGGGTGTACGAGTTCCCGGGCACGCCGGTGCACGACGCGCTGGCCGTCGCCCACGTGATCGACGGCGGCCTGCTGACCACGCAGCACCGCAACGTGGAGATCGACTGCGCGTCGGAGCTGTGCAGCGGCCGCACGGTCGTCGACCTGTGGCGGATCAGCGGCCGCGAGCCGAACGCGCACGTCGCCGTCGAGGTCGACGCCGGCGGCTTCCTCGACCTCCTGGTCGAGCGGATCGGCTCGCTGGGCTGATCGCGAATCAGCCCTAGGGCTGATGTCGGCCCGGCGCTGCGCGCCTCAGCATGCCGGGCATGACACTCACTCGCATCTTCGCCGCCGTGGTCGCCCTCGACGTCCTCGGCGTCATCGTCGCCCTCGCCTCCGGCCTTGCCGACGACTCCGTCATCCTGATCGGCACGCCGCTGAGCGCGCCGTTCACGTTCGTCGCCGTGCAGGGCCTCGCCGTGCTCGCGGCCACGCGCTATCGCATCGGGGGCGTCGTGCTCGCCCTCCTGTGCACCATCAGCATCATGTCCGGCTTCTTCGACGGCAGCTTCAGCGACGCGGAGCTGACGGCCGCCCACCGGGCGCTCCAGGTCGCGCTCGGGATCGCCACCGTCTCGCTCGGCGCGGTCGCCCTGCGCATGGCCATCCGGCCGCGCCGGCTGGAGCCGGCCTTCGGCTAGCGTGGGCGGCGTGCCGGCACGGATATTCGGACGGATCCGCCGGTCCGTCGCGGCATCGCCGCGGCGGACCGACGCCGTGCTCGCCGTCTTCTTCGCCACGGTGTCGGTCGCCCAGGTGCTGATCTTCCCGATCGCCCCGCGCGCCATCGGCGTGGCGTTCGCGCTCGTCGCGACGCTGCCGATCGCCTTCCGGCGCACCCACCCGGTCCCCGCGACGGTGGTCTCGTTCCTCCCGTGGGCGTATCCGACCGACGGCTACCTCGTCCTCGGCTACGTGATCGTCCTCCTGATGCTCTACGCGGTGGCGGTGCAGGTCGACGACCTGCGCGTCGTCGTCGCCGTCCCGGCCTTCGGGCTCGCCATCGGGGTCGCGGGACTGATCCAGAACGACGAGGGGATCGGCGAGTGGCTCAGCACCTTCCTCGCCCTGACCGCCCCGGTGGCCGTCGGCCGGCTGATGAGGCGGGAGCGCGAGCGCACGCACCAGATCGCGGTCGCCGAGGAGCGGGCGCGGATCGCGCGTGAGCTGCACGACGTCGTCGCCCATGGCGTGAGCGTGATCGCCGTGCAGGCCGACGCCGCCGAGGCCGCGCTCGAGCACGACCCGGCCCGGGCGGGCGCGCCGCTGCGCACGATCCGCGGCTCCGCGCACGACGCGCTCGCCGAGATGCGGCGCATGCTCGGCGTGCTCCGCGAGGGCGACGAGGGCTTCGACCACGGCCCCCAGCCCGGCCTCGGGCAGCTGGCCGAGCTGCTCGACCACGCGCGCGCGGCCGGCGTCCCGCTCGAGCTCGAGGTCGAGGGCGAGCCGCGCCCGCTCGCGCCGTCGCTCGACCTGACGGCGTACCGGATCGTCCAGGAGGCGCTCACCAACGTCCGCAAGCACGCGCCGGGCGCGCCGACCACGGTGCGGCTCGCGTGGTCGCCGGCGACGCTCGAGCTCGCCATCCGCGACGCCGGCCCGGGGCCGAACGGCACCGGGGACGGGCACGGGCTCGTCGGGATGCAGGAGCGCGTCCGCATCCACGGCGGCCGGCTCCACACCGGCGGGACCGCGGGCGGCGGGTTCGAGGTCATCGTCCAGCTGCCGCTCTCATGACCACCGTCCTGCTCGCCGACGACCAGGAGCTGGTCCGCAGCGGCTTCCGGCTGATCCTCGAGCTGGCCGGGTTCGAGATCGCGGGCGAGGCGGCCGACGGCCGCGAGGCGGTCGAGCTCGCGCGCACCACGAAGCCCGACGTCGTCCTCATGGACGTGCGGATGCCGGGCATGGACGGCATCGAGGCCACCCGCCGCATCGGGCAGGCCGGGCTCCCCAGCCGCGTCCTCATGCTCACCACCTTCGACCTCGACGAGTACGTCTACGAGGCGCTGCGCGCCGGCGCCAGCGGCTTCCTGCTCAAGGACGCCGGCCGCGAGCGGCTGATCGAGGCGGTGCGGACCGTCGCCGCCGGCGAGTCGCTGTTCGCCCCCAGCGTCCTCGACCGCCTGGTCGCGCACTTCGTCCACCGCCCGCCGGCCGGCGCCACGCAGCCGCAGGGCCTTCTGGCCGACCTGTCGGACCGCGAGACCGAGGTGCTCAAGCTGGTGGGCCGCGGGCTCTCGAACGCCGAGATCGCCGAGGCGCTGGTGATCTCGCAGGCGACGGTCAAGACCCACGTCCGCCACTTGCTGCAGAAGCTCGGGCTGCGCGACCGCGTGCAGGCGGTCGCGCTCGCCTACGAGGCCGGGCTCATCTGAGACAGGCGCCGGCCGACGAGCGCCGCGTGCGCGGCGACGTGCTCGGCGAACTGCCGGAAGTCGCGCCCGTAGAGCGCCTGCGGACCGTCGCAGAGCGCCTCCTCGGGATCCTGGTGGACCTCGACGATGATGCCGTCGGCGCCCACCGCCGCCGCCGCGCGGGCCAGCGGCTCGACCAGCCGCCGGTCGCCGGACGCGTGGCTCGGGTCGACGATCACCGGCAGGTGCGTGTGGAGCTTGAGCCACGGCACCGCCGACAGGTCGAGCGTGAAGCGCGTCGCCGTCTCGAAGGTGCGGATGCCGCGCTCGCACAGCATCACGCGGTCGTTGCCCTCCTTCAGGACGTAGTCGGCGGCCATCAGCAGCTCGTCGAGCGAGGAGCTGAGCCCGCGCTTGAGCAGCACCGGCTTGCCCATCTTGCCCGCCACCTCGAGCAGCGCGTAGTTCTGCATGTTGCGCGCGCCGATCTGCACGACGTCGGCGTGCTCGGCGATCGCGTCGGCGTGGTTGGTGTCGAGGAACTCGGTGACGACCGGCAGGCCGGTCTCCGCCCGCGCCTCGGCGAGGATCTCCAGCCCCGCCACGCCCAGCCCCTTGAACGCGAACGGCGAGGTGCGCGGCTTGAAGGCGCCGCCGCGCAGCATCGAGGCGCCGGCCTCCGCGACCGTGCGCGCGACCTCGAGCGTCTGCTCGCGCGTCTCCACCGTGCACGGCCCGGCGATCAGGCAGAAGGTCTGCTCGCCGCCGACCACGCGGCCGTCGACCTCGAACACGGTCGGCTCGTGGTGGGCGAGCTCGGACGAGGCGAGCTTGTACGGCCGCGAGATCGGCACCACGCGGTCGACCCCGGCCATGCCCTCGAGGCCGAGCTCGCGCACGCCCTCGGGATCGCCGATGGCGCCGATCGCCGTCGTCATCTCCCCCGGCAGCACGAGCACGTGCACGCCGGTGGTCTCGAGCCGCTTGCGGACCGCGGCGATCTCGGCCTCGGTCGCCTCGGGTGTCATCACGATCATCACAGGCCCAGCTCCCTCACTCCCAGCTCGTCGGCGCCCAGGTGGTGGGCCAGCTCGTGCCGGACCGTGCGCGTGACCTGGGCGCGCAGCTCGTCGGGGTCGTGGCCGAAGTCGCGCAGCAGGGTGTCGCGGAAGATGACGATCCGGTCCGGGTAGTTGTCGCGCGCCACCGTGTCCCCCTGGTAGATGCCGTACGCCCGGTGGCGGCTTCCCTTGTCGGAGATGACCACGGCGACGTGGTCGAGCGACTTCAGAAGCAGGTCGGGCAGGTCGTCGAGCGCCTGCCGGACCAGCTCCTCGAAGTCGCGCGGGTTGCGCGGGTCGAGCTCCATGAACTCGAACTCGTCGGGCTCGGCGGCGAGGTTCTCGCGCGCGAGCTCCTCGGAGCGGCGGACGAGCTGCTCGAACTCCTCCTCGTCGGCCGGCGATGTGTAGTTCGCGAGCCGGCCCGTGACCACGACCATCACGGCCGCGAGCACGACGATGCCCGCGAGCACGCAGGCCACGATCTGCATAACCCGCACGGCGTACATCTCGGACAGGCCGCCGATGACGGTCACGATGAGGATCGCGCTGCAGAACGTGACGAGCGCCGTCATGGCGATCCGGCGGGCGATGGGGAGTTCGGAGAACACGGTGGCTTCTTTCCTATCGCAGGCTACGCGCGATGACCAGTCGCTGGATCTCGTTCGTGCCCTCGTAGATCTGGGTGATCTTGGCGTCGCGCATGTAGCGCTCGACCGGATATTCGGTCACGTAGCCGTAGCCTCCCAGCACCTGGACGGCCTCGACGGTCACCGCCATCGCCGTGTCGGAGGCGAACAGCTTGGCCATGGCGGAGTACTTGCCGGCATCGGGCTCGCCGCGGTCGATCTTGGCGCACGCGCGGTAGAGCAGCTCGCGGGCGGCGGCGGTGCGCGTCTCCATGTCGGCGAGCTTGAACTGGATGCCCTGGAAGTCGGCGATCGGCTGGCCGAACTGGCGGCGCTCGCGGGCGTAGGCGGCGGCGTGGTCGGTCGCGCCCTGGGCGATGCCGACCGCCTGGGCGGCGACGCCGAGGCGCGAGTGGTCGAGCGTGCCGAGCGCCACGTGCATGCCCTTGTCGACCTCGCCGATCAGGTTCTCGTGCGGGATGCGGACGTCCTCGAAGATCGGCTGGCCCGTCGGCGAGCCCTTGATGCCGAGCTTGTGCTCGAGCTTGCCGACGCTGAAGCCGGGACGGTCGGCCTCGACCACGAAGGCGCTGATGCCGCGGGAGCGCTGCGCCTGCGGGTCGGTCTTGGCGAAGACGACGTAGAAGTCCGCGACGCCGAGGTTGGTGATCCAGTTCTTGGTGCCGTTGACGACCCACTCGTCACCGTCGCGGACGGCGCGGGTGATCATCCCGCCGGGGTCGGAGCCGGCCTCCGGCTCGCTCAGCGCGAAGGCGGGCGTCCACTCGCCGGACGCGCAGCGCGGCAGGAAGCGCTGCTTGAGCTCCTCGGTGCCGAAGAGCTGGATCGGCAGCGTGCCGAGCTCTTGGATCATCAGGATCAGGGCGCTCGAGGCACAGGCCTTGGCGACCTCCTCGACCGCCACGTTGAGCATCAGCGTGCCGGTGCCGGTCCCGCCGTACTCCTCGGGGAACGGCAGGCCGAGCAGGTCGTGCTCGGCGAACAGCCTGCGGACGTCCCACGGGTACTCGGCCTTGGCATCGATCTCCGCCGCCCGCGGCGCGACCCGCTCGGCCACGATCTGCCGGATCGCGTCGCGGAACTCGAGCTGGTCGTCGGTGAGCGCGTAGGCGCCGGCGGTCGATGTCTCCATGCACCTAGTTTGGCGCAGCGCCCGCGAGGGGATGCCCAGAGCATGGGAATCGGCACTTCACTCTTCTTGATCGCCGTTGGCGCGATCCTCTACTTCGCCGTCAACGCCGACATCTCGGGCATCGAGATCTCGACGATCGGGATCATCATGATGGTGATCGGCGTCATCGGCCTGCTGATCTCGCTGTTCTTCCTGTCCTCGGCACGCCGGGACCCCGGCCGCACCGTGGTCAGGGAGCGCGACGTGTACTAGCCGCGGGCGAACGTCAACTGCGGCTGGGTAGGGCGGCTGGGGTGCCGGCGTGCGGTGCATAACGTCAACCGCGCGACGGTCCGTCGTCTCCGGTTGACGTTGCGCACCTATACGGTGCCGAACGTCAACAGCGACATGGCCGGCGGCGCTCTGTTGACGAAATGCACCGGCAAACGAACCCGCCTCCCTACAAGCAGGCAGTTCGCGCCGCCGCGGCGCTACAACCCGCTGGGGTGGCGGACGGTGTAGCCGTCCGTCGGCCGCATCTCCTCGCTCCAGCGCGGGCCCTTGCCGGCGTTGTTCCAGCCGGTGTCGAAGCGCAGGCCGGCGATGACGAGGAAGCCGTGGCCCTCGTGGGCGTAGACCGTGATCCAGGCGCCCTTGCCGGCGCGGCCCCAGCGCATGTAGTCGCCTGACGTGCGCGGGCGGTTGACGAGGCCGGCGCCGTGGAGGGCGTAGGACATCGCGCCGGAGCAGTCGTAGCCGGAGTCCTCCCAGCGGCCGTGGCCGCCGCCGTACTTGTACGGCTTGCCGACGATCCGGTTGGCCGCCGCGATCGCGTCCTTGACCTCCTGCGGGGCCGACGCGGGCGCGACGGCGCGGCCGTCCGCGCCGAGCGTGGCGTTCTCGCCGGCGGGCGCCGACGCGGTGGGCTCGGGCGCCGACTCGTAGACGCGGACGCCCTGCTCGACCTGCCGGCGCAGCTTGCGCGCGTCGCCGCGCGAGACGCGGCCGTTGACGCGCACCGCCGCGCGCCGCTCCCACGACCGCACGCGCCGCGCCGTCTGCGGGCCGAACTGGCCGTCGACGATCGTCCTCAGCCCGACCCGGGTGAGGAAGTCCTGCAGGACGCGGACGTCGGAGCCGCGGCTCCCCTCGCGCAGCGGACGGTCGCCGAAGTCGGCGGCGGCGGTGGCGGGCAGCAGAAGACCGAAGGCGGTCAAGCCCACAGCGAGCGAACGGCAGCGTGGCACGGCGGGTGGTCCCTTTCTTTCCTCCGCCTACGGGGTTAGCTGTCGGGCTCGCGCGGAAAGAAAGTCGCGCTACGCCGCCCCTCGCGGCGATTCGCCCCTGGCCGTGGCCTGTGGTTCCCCCGTTCCCCTCCGGCCGGGCCGGACGGGATTCGGCGTGTATGTCCCCAAACGAAGCGCGGCACTCTACAACAGCGCCGGGCGGATAGCGTGCGCGACCTTGCAGGAGCAACTGAATAGAGCGACGCAGGACCTCGAGCCGCCGTTCGCGGTCGTCGACCTCGACGCCTTCGACGCCAACGCCGCCGACCTGCTCCGCCGCGCCGGCGGCAAGGGCGTCCGGCTGGCGACCAAGTCGGTCCGCTGCCGCGCGCTGATCGACCGCGCGCTGGCGGCCGGCTTCCGCGGACTGCTCGCCTTCACGCTGCCCGAGGCGCTGTGGCTCGGCCGCGACGACACCGTGGTCGCGTACCCGACCGTCGACCGCGAGGCGCTGCGCGAGCCGCGCGAGGGGATCACGCTGATGGTCGACTGCCGCGAGCACCTCGACCTGATCGACGGCGGGCGCGTGTGCCTGGACGTCGACGCCGGCTGGTGGCCGCTCGGGGGCCGGCTGAAGGTCGGCGCGAAGCGGTCGCCGCTGCACACCCCGCGGCAGGCGGCGGAGCTCGCGCGCGAGATCGCCGCCCGCGGGCTCGAGCTCGACGGGCTGATGATGTACGAGGCCCAGATCGCCGGCGTCGGCGACCGGCCGGGCAACCCGCTGCTCGGCGTGGCGCTGCGGGCCATGCAGCGGGCGTCGGCGCGCGAGCTCGCCGAGCGCCGCGCCGCCGTGGTCGCGGCGCTGCCGCCGCTGCGGTTCGTCAACGGCGGCGGGACCGGCTCCGTGGCGGGGACGGCCGCCGAGCCGGCGGTCACCGAGGTGGCCGCCGGCTCCGGCCTGTTCGCGCCGACGCTCTTCGACGCCTACACGAGCTTCACGCCGCGGCCGGCCGCGTTCTTCGCGCTGCCCGTAGTGCGCCGGCCGTCACCCGGCGTGGCGACGGTGCTCGGCGGCGGCTACCCCGCCTCCGGCGCGCCGGGCCGCGACCGCCTCCCCCGCCCCGTCTTCCCGCCCGGCCTGCGGCTCGACCGCCAGGAGGGCGCCGGCGAGGTCCAGACGCCGCTGCACGGCGCCGACCTGCGGGTCGGCGACCGCGTCTGGTTCCGCCACGCCAAGGCCGGCGAGCTGTGCGAGCGCTTCGACGTCCTCCACCTGATCAGCGGCGACCGGGTGGTCGACGCGGTGCCTACGTACCGCGGCGAGGGCCGAGCGTTCCTGTGACCCACTCGTTCTCGAACCGCCCCTCGGGGTCGAGCTCGGCCCGCGCGGCCTGGAAGGCGTCCCACGCGGGGTAGCGCGGCGCCAGATCCTCGGCGCCCAGGAACGACCACTTGCCCCAGTGCGGACGCCCGCCGAAGCCGCTCATCAGCGCCTCGACCTCGCGGAACGGCTCCTCCCACGGCAGGCCCTCGAAGACGTGGACGGCGACGTACGCGCTGTCGCGTCCGTGCGCGGGCGAGAGCAGGGCGTCGTCGGCCGCCACGAACCGCAGCTCGATCGGGAACGAGACCGGATGGCGCGCCAGGATCTCGCGCGCGCCGCGCACCGCCTCGGCGGCGTGCTCGCGCGGGATCGCGTACTCCATCTCGATGAACCGGACGAGGCGGGGGCTGGCGAAGATCCGGAACGACCAATCGACCCGCTCGCGGCGCGAGGCGGCGCGCGACGCGGCCCGATTGAGATACGGGATGGCGCGCGGGAAGCGCCGGCCCGTGCGGTTCAGGAGCCCGAAGACGTGGTTGTCGACGAGCACGTCCTCGAGCCACTCGCGGCTGCGCCCGGGAGCGTCCCGCTCCGCCTCGGTCCGCGTGTTGGTCCGCGTGAGCGCGAGCGGCGAGTGCGGGAAGGTCCAGAACTCGAAGTGGTCGGCGGCGCCGGCGCGCTCGTCGAGCGAGGCGAGGACGTCCTCGAGCGGCTCGGGCTCGTCGACGCCGCGCAGCCGGAACGCGGGCACGCAGCGCAGCGTCACCGCGACCACCACGCCGAGCGCCCCGAGCCCGACGCGAGCGGCCCGCAGCAGGTCGCCGCCGGTCAACGAGCGCTGGCTGCCGTCGCCGAGCACGAGCTCCATCGCCTCGACCTGCGCCGACAGGTTGGGCAGCTTCGCGCCGGTGCCGTGCGTGCCGGTGGCGATCGCCCCGGCCAGCGACTGGGCGTCGATGTCGCCGAGGTTGGGCAGCGCCAGCCCCCGCAGGTGCAGCTCGCGGCTGAGGCGGTGCAGGGAGATCCCGGCCTCGACCCGCACGAGCGGGCCGTCGGCGTCCAGCACCCGCCCCATCCGCTCCAGCGAGACCAGCGTCCCTGACGTGAGCACGCCGCCGGTGAACGAGTGGCCGGCGCCCGCCACCCGCACCGGGCCGGCGGCCCGCCCGAGCACCGCGGTCAGCTCCTCGAGCGAGCCCGGCCGCTCGATCGCCGCCGGCTCGCACCGCCGCGTCCGCGACCAGTTCTCCCAGGCGGCCACAGGGCCACCCTAGTATGAGGGTGATGGCAGAGGTCGACGTCGACCCGCAGTGGGTGCGGGAGCGCCACGAGGCGGGTGCGATCCAGCTGATCGACGTCCGCGAGGACGACGAGTACGGCGCGGGGCGGGTGCCCGGCGCCCGGCACGTCGAGCTCAACCTCGTGGCGTCGGAGGCCGCGACGATCGCGCGCGACCGGCCGGTCGTCTTCTACTGCCGCGTCGGCTCACGCTCGAGCATGGCCGCCGGGGCGTTCCGCCAGGCCGGCTACGAGGCGTACTCGATGGACGGCGGCCTGGTCGCGTGGCAGGAGCAGGGCCTGCCGCTCGAGCCGGACGACGGCCGCGTGGCCGCCCACTGAGCTACTCGTCGCCCTCGGGCGCGTCGGGCAGCCGCTCGCCCTTGTACTTCTCCGGGTCGTCGACCTTCTCGCCCTCGATCGAGACCGACCCGTCCTCGTGGTGCTCGAGCGACGACGGCCCCAGCTTGCGGGTCGGCCCCTCGTCGTAGCCCTCGGTCCCCTCGGGGCCGCCGTAGGTCAGGTACTTGGCCTTGCCGTCAGGCCAGTCCTCGAGCTTCTCGGGCGGGTCGCCCTCCTCGAGGTCGTGCATCTCGCGCTTGGCCTCCTCGACCTCGCGCTCCTCTTGTTCCCCCATGGGACGCGCGTACCCTCGCCCGAGAAAGAGAAACGGCCGGGTGCTCAGCACCCGGCCGTTCCAGCGAATCCTTCCGCGCCTCCTCCGTGAGCGGGCCCCGTTGAGGCCCGAATCCGTACGCCCTCCAGACAGGCATCAGACTGCCATTAGGCGCGTCGCCCGGCCATAGGACATGCGTCCACAGGGTCCGGACGATGACTCAGGAAACCGGAGCGTCGGCGAGCGGCTCCCGCATCGAACGCGTCTCGGGCGCGCGCTTGTACGGGTGCTCCTCCGCCACGTCCTCCTCGTGGTACACGGACTCGGCGTTGACCGCCCAGATGTCGTGGGCGGTGCCCTTGGTGATGTTCTCCACCGCGCGCATCGCCGTCAGCATCGAGTGGTCGGAGTTGTTGTAGCGATGCAGGCCGTTGCGGCCGACCTGGATCAGGTTGCCGACCGTCTTCAGCCAGTCGCGGATCGAGTCCACGCGCTCGGCGTAGTCGGCGTCGTACATCGGATAGGCCTTGGGGACGCGGGTGACGTAGCCCTTCTCGACCTTCGCCGGGTCGGCGAGGCCGAGGCGGGCGAGCTCGTCCTTGGCGAGCTCGACGAGCTTGTCGTCGTCCATCTCCCACAGGTCGTCGCCCTCGAAGCAGAAGTACTCGAGGCCGACCGACGCCTTCGACTGGTCCGGCACCATCCACGGGCTCCAGGAGCGGAAGTTCTGGATCCGGCCGACGCGCACGTTCGGGTCGTGGATGTAGATCCAGTTGTCCGGGAACAGGTCCTCGCCGTCGATGATCAGCGCCACGGTCAGGAAGTCGCGGTAGCGCAGGCCCTGCGCGGCGGTCTGGACGTCGCCGGGCGCGGCGGCGCCGGCCATGCCGACGGTCGCCCGCAGCGGCAGCGAGGAGATCACGTGCGAGGGCTCGATGCGCTCGTCGCCGGCCACGATCGCGACGATGCGGCCGTCGCGGATCTCGAGGTCGGTGACGGGCGTGTTGAGCCGCACCTCGCCGCCGGCGGCGATGATCTCGTCGGCCATCGTCTCCCACATCTGGCCCGGGCCGAAGCGCGGGTAGTGGAACTCGTTGATCAGCGACTTGATCTTGTTGCCCTTGTTGCCGAAGAACGCGGCCCTGGCGGCGGAGAAGAAGGACAGGCCCTTGATCCGCTGGGCGGCCCACTCGGCGCGCAGCTCGGTCGTAGGGACGCCCCACACCTTCTCGGTGTAGGTCTTGAAGAAGTGCTGGTAGAGCCGCTTGCCGAAGCGGTTGGAGACCCACTGCTCGAGGTTGTCCTCCTTGCCCTTGGGCTTCACGGAGGCCCACAGGTAGGAGAAGAGCGAGCGGACGAGCTCGACCGGGCCGAGCTTCTTGATCACGTCCATGCCCTCGAGCGGATAGGCGAGGAACTTGCCGTTCCAGAAGATGCGCGACTGGCGGGGGCGCTTGAGGAACTCCTCCTTCATCACCTCGTGCCAGAGGTCGTCGACCTCCTTGGACTTGGTGAAGAAGCGGTGGCCCCCCAGGTCGAAGCGGTAGCCGTCGCGCACCTCGGTCTTGGCGATCCCGCCCACCTGGTCCTCGGCCTCGAAGACGATGACGGGACGGCCCTGCCGCGCGAGCAGGTAGCCGGCCGTCAGGCCGGCCGGGCCGCCGCCGAGGACGGCGACGGGACGGTCGGTACCGGCACGCTCGAAACGGCGGCGTGTCGGCTCGAAGTCAAGGGTCGACATGCCTGCATCCTTGCCCGCGGCCCGGCGATTTCAGGGGTGGCGCTAAAGGCTCCTAACAGGCCTTAATCGCCCCTCCGGCGTCTAGGCTCTGGGCCGGTGCAGACGTCCTCGACGCTCGACATCCTGCTGGTGGACGACGACCGGCCGCTGCGGGAGATGCTGACGCGCTCGTTCGAGCGCGAGGGTCATCGCGTCACCGCGGTGGCCGACGGGCAGGCCGCGCTCGACGCCGCGCAGGACCGGCTGTTCGACGTCGTGCTGCTCGACGTGGCGCTGGGCGCGGGCCCGACGGGCCACGACGTGGCGCGGATGCTGCGCGGCCGGCGCGACGTGGTGCCGATCATCATGCTGACCGCGCTCGACAGCGAGGCCGACGCCGTGCAGGGGCTCGAGGCGGGCGCCGACGACTACGTGACCAAGCCGTTCGGGCTGGCCGAGCTGCGCAGCCGGATCC
The DNA here is from genome assembly GCA_963844405.1 of uncultured Solirubrobacteraceae bacterium. Lineage (GTDB taxonomy): Bacteria > Actinomycetota > Thermoleophilia > Solirubrobacterales > Solirubrobacteraceae > DASSUW01. Next base: position 541,293 of record CAWJNZ010000007.1, read on the forward strand.
GCGCCGTGCTGCGGCGCGCGCACGGGCGCGTGGTGGAGGGCAGCCTGCGCGTCGGCCCCGTCACGCTCGACCAGGAGGAGCGCCGGGTGAGCGTCGACGGCCGCCCCGTCAAGGTCGACCTTCAGCGAGTACGAGCTGCTGGCCCGCCTGATGAGCCGCCCGGGCCACGCCTTCAACCGCCAGGAGCTGCTGCGCGCGATCTGGGGCGACAGCGCGTACCGCGACCCGCGCGCGATCGACGTCCACATCCGCCACCTGCGCGAGAAGCTCGAGGCCAAGCCCGAGCAGCCGACGCTCATCCTCACCGTCCCCGGTCGCGGCTACCGGTTCCGAGAGCCATGAGGTTCAAGCTGCCAGGGGGCCTGCGGGGGCGGCTGCTGGTGGCCTTCATCCTCACGAGCGCGCTCACCCTGGCCGTGGCCTCGGGCATCCTGCTCGGCCCGCTGCGCGAGCAGCTGCGCCAGCAGAGCACCGACAACCTGCAGGCGGCCGTGCTGGGGGCGCGGCCGGCCATCGAGAACGCGTGGCCCGAGCAGGCGATCACCGAGGCGCTCGCCCTGCGCGAGCGCACCGACGCGCGCGTGCTGCTCGCCAACCCCTCGCTGACGCGGCCGACGCCGCGATTCGACGACCCCACCGAGGCGGTGACCGACGGCTTCTTCGTGGACACGGAGACCGGCGACCCGCCGCTCGACGCCAGGCTCGTCGCGCTGCGGACGCTGCGGCTCGAGGAGACCGTCCAGCAGGTCAGCGGCGACGAGGTGAGCATCGGCGTGCCGATCTACACCGAGGACGGGCTCACGGGCGCGCTCGTCGCCCAGCGCCGGCTGACCGAGGTGACGACGGCGGTCGACCAGGTCCGCAACGCCCTGATCGTCGCCGCCGGGCTCGGCATGCTCGTCGCCATCGCCCTCGGCGTCGCGCTCTCCACGACGCTCCTGCGCCGCCTCGCGCGCCTGCGCGCCGCCGCGCTGCGGATCACCGCCGAGGGCCCCGACGCGCCGTCGCCGCGCGACGACGGCCGCGACGAGGTCGGCGACCTCGCCCGCACGCTCGCCCGCATGCAGGAGGCGCTGCGCCGCCAGGAGGCCGCGCGGCGCTCGTTCGTCTCCACCGCCTCGCACGAGCTGCGCACGCCGCTGACCATGCTCCAAGGGACGATGGAGCTGCTCGAGGAGGACCTGCGCGACGGCCGGGTCGACATCGCGGACGCCCAGCTCCAGGTCACCAACGCCCGCCGCGAGCTGCGCCGCCTCTCGACGCTGGCCGGCGAGCTGCTCGACCTCAGCCGGCTCGACGCCGCCGTCCAGCTGCGCTCGGAGCCGGTCGAGCTCGGCGAGCTGGTGCGCGCCGTGGCCGCCGAGTTCGACCTGCGCGCCCGCGAGCTCGACGTCGAGCTGCGCGTGCTGCCGCCCGCCGAGGGGTGCTGGGGGCGCGGTGACCCCGACGCCGTCGCCCGCGTGGTCCGGATCCTGCTCGACAACGCGCTCCGCTACGGCCCGCAGGGCCAGATCATCGCCATCGCCACCGTCTGCGGCGGCGGGACGGCGGGCGTGTCGGTCACCGACCAGGGGCCCGGCATCCCGGCCGAGGAGCGCGAGCACGTCTTCGAGCGCTTCCACCGCGGCCGCGCCGCCGGCCCGGAGAGCGGCTTCGGCCTCGGCCTCGCGATCGGCCGCGAGCTGGCCGAGCGGATGGGCGGCGACCTGCGGCTGGCCGACCGCGAGCCGCCAGGCGCCTGCTTCGTGCTCACGCTGCCGGCGGCCGAGCCGGAGGACGCCGGCCGCCGGCGCGACCCGGTGAGCACCAGGGGTGCCCGACCGGCGGACGCTCCGTACGGTCTCCGCCGGTAGGGCGGGCCCCCGAGCGATTACTCGTCGGTCTTGACCCGCACCGTCGCCTGGACGGCGTTCGGGCGGCGCTCGATCGGGAGCACGGGCTCGACGGCGCTGACCGAGAAGCGCGGGTCGTTGGAGAGGTGCTGGCTCCACTCCGCCGAGCGCAGCCGGACGAGCTCGGTCCACGGCGCCTGCCAGCGCCGGACGTCGAAGAAGATCGGGGTCACCAGCGCCACCCGCTGCCCCGGCTCCAGCGCGTCGAGCAGCGGCGCGAGGTCGCGCTCGGCCGAGGTCGCGCCGAGCCGCTCGGTGCCGTCGCGCCAGTCGGTCACCCCCGTGTCGCGTACCGCGCCGGTCAGCGTCGCGAAGCGCACGCCGTCGGGCAGGTAGTAGGCCAGCGCCGAGACCTGCTCGGGCTGCGTCGAGACCACGAGGTCGCCGGCGCGCAGGCTCGGCGCGATCGCCTCCGTGACGTCGCGCACGTTGCTCTTGTCGTCGGGCGCGGCCTCGGCCGCCCCGAGCGCCGCGCCGACGACCAGGGCGACGATCCCGAGCCTGCCCGCGCTAGCCAGCCCGGCCGTGACCGCCAGCAGCAGCGGTCCCGCCGCGACGGCGAGGTAGCGCTGGGCCCACGCCGGCGAGAGCTGCGACGACAGCCAGGCCAGCCCGACGGTGAGCACCGCGATGGCCAGCAGCCAGACGGCCGGCGAGCGGCGGCCGAGCTTCAGGAGCCCGGCGCCGCTCCCCAGCAGCAGCGCGATCACCGCGAAGTCGCCGAGGATCCGCACCGGCGTCGAGAGCAGCGAGACCACCGTCGGCGCCTCCGACCACGGCGCGCCGGTGTGGGCCACCTGGTAGAGGACGGTCGGCAGCCACGGCAGGTAGAGGACGAGCGCGCCGCCGAAGGCGATCGCGCCGAGGACCAGCAGCTCGCGCCGCTCGCGGGCGCGCCAGAGCAGGTACAGCCAGACGAGCCCGGAGGCGGCGCCGAAGAACAGCGCCCAGTTGTGGGTGTAGAGCATCGCGGCGAGCGCGACCGCGTAGCCGGCCGCCCACCCGCGGCTGCGCCACGCGAAAGCGCGCCCGTAGGCGGCCGCCGCCACCAGCGCCAGCAGCGCCAGCAGCGCGTACATCCGCCCCTCCTGCGAGTACTGCGTGAAGAACGGGTTGGTCGCGAGCAGCACGGCCCCGAACCAGCCGGCCCGCGTGCCGAACAGCCCGCGGGCGGCCCACCAGGCGACGGGGACGGCGATCAGCCCGCAGATCACCGAGAGCCAGCGCACCGCCTCCTCGCTGCTCCCCGCCACCTGCATCCAGACGTTCAGCAGCATGTAGTAGAGCGGCGGCGAGCCGTCGAGCCGCAGCACGCCGGGGATGTCGGTCAGCGCGCGGTCGGCGATGCCGACGGAGAGGCCCTCGTCGATCCAGAAGCCGATCCCCAGCTCGGTCGTGCGCAGGCCGAGAGCGACCAGGACCAGCACCGCGAGGCCGGCCGGGACCGCCACCCCGGCCTGTGACAGCGCCCGCGCGCGGTGCGCCAGGGCAGGGCGCGGCGCGATGGTCGCCATGGGTTCCAGGTTACCTCCGCTCGCAGGTGCTGCCCGCGAGCCAGTGCCGGGTCTTCGTGTACTCCGGATAGCGCGGGTCGACGGACAGGGGAGTCGCTCCCATCGACAGCGTGGTGCCCGGGCCGAAGGGGAAGATCTCCGCCTCGTCGAGGTGGATGTGCAGGCGCCAGGCGACCGACGGCACCTGGAAGGCGCCGGTGAAGATCCGCCCGCATGCCTTGATCCGCTGCTCGCCGCCCGCCTTGGCGATCAGCGCCTTGAGGTTGGGACCGTAGAAGTTCGCCTCGTACTCGACGACCTCCCAGTCGTAGCGCAGCTTGTCGACGTCGGCGGCCACGAACGGCACCGCGGCGCCGGCCAGCGCCAGCGCGACCGCCGCGGCCGCCCAGCGCGACCGCACAGCTCGCACCACGGCCACCCAGCCCGCGCCGGCCAGCACGCACAGGAAGGCGGCGGGCAGGGCGACGTAGCGCAGGTTGCCGGCGAAGCCCGCCTCCGTCATCAGCGCCACGGCGACCATCAGGATCGTGGCCATCGCGGCCAGCGCGAGCGTGACGCGGTCGCGCCGGCGCAAGCGCCACGACCACGGCGATGGCGGCGCCCACGTAGATCGGGACCGAGAGGATCGCGGCCGAGCGGACGAACACCTCCACGAACGGCGAGTCGGCGAACGCCGCCGAGTCCGGGTTGGGGTCGCGCGCGCGGGAGGCGGCGCGCAGCCAGTCGCCCGACCCCAGGTACTCGGGCAGGAACCACAGGACGATCGCCGCCGCCCCGCTGCCGAAGACCAGCGCCGCCGTGCGGGCGTTGCGGTCGCGGACGAGCAGCCAGAGCCCGTACAGGCCCCAGAACGGCCACACCTCGGGCCGCAGGAGGGCGGCGCCGAAGCCGATCAGGAACGCGTGGTCGAAGCGGCCGTCGAGGTGGCGCTCGACCGCCCACAGCACGAGGGCGACGAGCATGCCCTCGGAGTTGCCGCGCGCGAAGTTGAAGATGAACTCGTCGGAGAGGACGAGAGCGACGGCGGCGATCGACGCCCGCCCACGGGCCGGCCAGCCGGGCGCCGAGCCGGTACGCCATGGCGAAGGCCAGCAGCCCGCTCGCGCGCGCGATCAGCAGCCACAGCGCGGGCGCGCCGTCGTCGCCGGCGAGCGCGAACGGCGTCGTGAACAGCACGGGCAGCGGCTTCCACGACGGCCCGTTGGTGGTCACGAGGTCCCACTGCGTGATCTCGCGCCCCCAGATGATCCAGGCCCACGGGTCGTAGGTCGGCGCCGAGACGGTCAGCAGCGAGAGCGCGGCCAGGGCGAGGCAGGCGAGCAGCAGCAGCGGCATCGGGAGCCGCCGCCGCTCCAGCCGGACACGCGGAGCGGGTCGCGGCGGCGCCGGGACCGCCTGGGCGCTCACCGCAGCGCGAGCGCCGCCAGGACCGGCGCGGGCGCCTCGGCGGCCAGGTCGGCGTGGTCGCCCGGCGTGCCCCAGACCGCGAACGCGCGGTCGAGCGCGCCGAGCGGGACCTCGGCGGCCTCGGCCAGCTCGCGCGCGCGGCGTTCGAGCAGCAGCTTGTCTCCGGACACGAGGAGCCGTTTCGCCGCGTCGGTGGTCGCGTCCTCCCCCGCAGTCAGCCACAGCTCGCCCGCCTCCAGGTCGAAGCGGCCGGCGGCGCCGAGCGCGGTCAGCAGGTCGAACCGCTCGGCGCGGGCGAAGCCCGGGAGCGCGAGCCGCTCGAAGACGCGCGAGAAGCGCCGCTGCGGCGTCCAGCTCGGCTCGCCCGCGAACGCCTGCGCCTGCGAGCCGTTGCGCGTGACCCAGGCGCGGTAGGCCTCCGCCGTGCGGTCCGGAGACTCGCCCGACGCCCACGACGGGCGCTCCTCGGGCGCGTGCGCGAGCAGGAAGGCGAGCCACGTCGCCTCCTCGACGTCGGGCTCCGCGGCGACCTCGGGGTACGGCCCGGGCGGCTCGAGCCGCGCGGTGGCGGCCGCCAGAGCGGCGGCGAGCCGCTCCGCGTCGGCCGTGGCGCGCAGGCCGGGGACGAGCGGGTTGCGGTAGCCGTCGTCGGCCGCCCGCGCCAGCTTCTTGGTCACCACGCCGCGCCGGGGGGTGCTCGTGCCGCCGCTCCGGGACCGCGAGGCGGCGGGCGCCGACGAGCGCCGCGCGGGCGGCGCCTTGCCGCCCAGCTCGGGGCTCAGCTCACGGCTGCAGATCGGGCACTTGTGGGTGAGCCGGTTGTGGCGGCAGAACATCGGCATGGCGCGGAGAGTGTGGCACCACATACCCGCCCTGCGAGGGCGTCATCGTGATCGAGCGCCGGCGCATGCGCTCGGCGCCGCCGGTCGCCGGCCGCAGCTCGAACCGGTTGGCCACCGCGCGCAGCACCTCCTTCATCTCCAACGTCGCGAAGGCGGCGCCGACGCAGCGGCGGACGCCGCCGCCGAAGGGGATGAAGGTGTACGGCTCGGGCGCGCCCTCGAGGAACCGCTCAGGCCTGAAGGCGGTGGGGTCCTCCCAGACGTCGGCGCGCCGGTGGGCGAGGTAGATGCAGGGCGTGACGTGGACGCCGGCGGGCAGCGTCCAGCCGTCGAGCACGTAGCTGTCGACGACCTTGCGCGGCGTGATGGCCAGCACCGGCCGCACGCGCAGGACCTCCTTCACCGTGGCCTCGAGGTAGGGCTCGTCGCCGTCGCGGATGCGGGCGAGCACGTCCGGGTGGCGGGCGAGCCGCTCGAGCGCCCAGCCGAGCGAGCCGGCGGTGGTCTCGTGGCCGGCGGCCAGCAGCGTGGCGAGCTGGTCGCGCAGCTGCTCGCGCGACGCGCCGGTCGCCTTGAGGAGTGCGATGAGGCCGTCGTCTTCGCGCTCGATCCGCTCGTGGAGCAGGGCGTCGAGCCTGCGGACGCGCCTGAGGTACGCCGCGTACGGGCCGCGCCGCTGGTCGCGCCACAGGCTCATGGCCAGCAGCATCGGCATCGGCAGCTGCAGCGCGCGGCGGATGGCGTCGCGCAGCGGCGGGTCGCCGCCGCCGAACACCACCCGCAGGATGATCTCCAGCGCCACCGCCTGCATGCGCTCGAGGGCGTGGAGCGGCCTGCCGGGCTCCCAGCGGTCGAGCTCCTCCTCGGCCACGCGCGCCATCGTCGCCCGCCAGCGCTGCAGCGCCTCGCCGTGGAAGGGCGGCAGCACGAGCTTGCGCTCCTTCATGTGCTCCTCGCCGTCGAGCACGAGGATCGAGCGCGGGCCGGCGAACGGCTCGAGGAAGGACGAGCTGGCGCCGGCGCGCAGCTGATCCGGCGGGGCGGCGTAGACGCGCCTGATCTCCTCCGGGTCGGAGGTGAAGACCATCGGGGCGTCCGACCACTGGAGGCGGAGCGTGAACGGCTCGCCGTAGCGCGCCTGGGCGCGGCGCATGAGCGTGGTGGGGCGCGCGATCCACTCATAGGTCTGGAGCGCCGAGGGTGCGCGCGGGCCGGGCGGGAGCGGCATGGAACCCATCTTCCCGTAGCGCTGTACTAACGGGTGGTGGTGGGCCGGCCACTAACAGAGCACGAGCTGGTCGAGCGCGCACGCGGAGGCGACGGCGCCGCGTACGCGTCGCTCGTCCGTGAACACGAGGAGATCGCCTTCCGCATCGCGTACGTCATCTGCGGCAACGCCGCCGACGCCGAGGACGCGGCCCAGGAGGCCTTCGTGAAGGCCTACAACGCCCTGGGCCGGTTCCGCGCCGGCGAGCCGCTGCGGCCCTGGCTGCTGGCCATCGTCGCCAACGAGGCCCGCAACCGCCGGCGCTCGGCCGGGCGCCGGGCCGCGCTGGCCCTGCGCGCCGCCGGCGAGGGGCGCCCCGCCGGGGAGGCGGCCCCTTCCCCGGAGGCGGCGCTCCTCGCGGGCGAGCGCCGCGCCGCGCTGCTCGACGGGCTCGGCCGGCTCAACGAGCGCGACCGCACGGTGATCGCCTGCCGCTATCTGCTCGAGCTGTCGGAGGCCGAGATGGCGTCGACGCTCGGCGTCCGGCGCGGGACGGTCAAGTCGCGGCTTTCGCGCGCGCTCGACCGGCTGCGGGAGGAGGTGGGCGAGCGTGTCTGAGCTCGAGCTCGAGCTGCGCGCCCTGGAGGTCGAATGGCCCGCCACCCCGGACCTCGCGTCCGCCGTGCAGGCGCGGCTGGCCGCGCCGCCGGCGACGCGGCGGCGGTGGCGTCTGGACCGCCCGGCCTGGCAGCTCGCCGTCGCCGCCACCGCGCTGGTCATCGCCGTCGTCATGGCGATCCCCCCGGCCCGCGCCGCCGTGCTCGACCTGCTCGGCTTCTCCAGCGTGCGCATCACCCGCGAGGAGCCGCGCCCGTCCGCCCTCGAGCGGCGGCTGTCGTTCAGCAACCCGGTGACGCTCGAGCGGGCACGCCGAGCGTTCCCCGTCCTCGTGCCCGAGGAGCTCGGCGACCCCGACGCCGTCTACCTCTACGAGCACCCGGGGATGGGCCGCCGCGTCGACCTCGTCTACGGCTCCGGCGAGGTCGAGGCGCTGGTGACCGAATTCCATGCCATCGCCGAGCCGGTGATCGAGAAGTCGGTCGGCATGGGCGCGACGGTCGAGCGCCTGCGCGTGGGAGACGACCCGGCGTTCTTCATCTCGGGCGCGCCGCACGGGTTCGCGTACATCGACTCCGACACCGGGCAGGTGAACTTCGAGGAGCAGCGGCTGGCGGGAAACACGCTGCTGGTCGAGCGCAGCGACGGCGTGCTCGTGCGCGTGGAGGCCGACGTCTCGCGCGAGCGCGCGGTGGAGATCGCCGAGTCGCTGCGCTAGGGGGTCCGTTGAAGAATGGTCGGTGCACCACAGCAGGTGTATCGGAATTCTTCAGCGGGCCCCTAAAGCGGGCGGCGGCCCGCGAAGCCGGCCTCGACGCCGTGCCAGTGGCCCACGGACGGCTCGTCGAGCCGCCAGCAGAGGTAGACCTCGCGCCCGTCGATCACGGCCGGGAAGTCGACGAGGCCGCGCTCGAGGTCGCGCACCACGAGGTCGAGCCGCTCGAGCGTCTCGAAGCAGAGCGCCACTTCGACCGACGCGCGGGCGCGCTCGCGGCCCGGCCAGGCGCCGCCGGTCGCGTCTGCGCGTTCGGCGAGCTCGCTGTCGAACCCGGCGAGCCCGCGCTGCGCCTCGCGCAACCGCCGGATCGTCGCGCCGACGACGGGCAGCAGGTCGTTCGCCTGCTCGGGTGTCCAGTGCCGCTCGTGCAACATCACACTGAGAGATACCACCGGAACCGTCACTGGTAACGGCCGCCGGCCTTCGCCCACTCGAGCAGGTGCTCGACCGAGCAGAAGCCGTCGTGCACGCGGTGCTCCCCGCGCGACCGGATGACGAGCACGTGCGCCTCCTCGAGCGGCGCCTCGCACCACGAGCAGTTGGTCAGCCGCGGGTCGTCGACAGGCGGGCCGGGCTCCCACCACGCGCCGCGGATCGCCCACGGGACGACGTGCTCGAGCCGGCAGAAGACTGCGCGCCGGCCGCCGGCCGGCTCGTAGGCGCGGAAGCCGTCGTCGGGATCGACGTCGACCCCGCACCAGGTGCAGCGCTCGCCGGTCACGTGACGTCCGGGAGCACGAAGCGGCGGTCGCCGGCGGCGAGCACGAGCGGCTCGCCCTCGCGGGCGGCGATGGTGACCGGCAGTGCGGGGTCGCGGGTCGGGAACTCGGCGGTGGCCACGCTGCGGCCGCCGAAGGCGGTGGCGAGGCCGAGCACCCCGCGGGCCAGGTTCGTGACGGTGCCGAGCGGCGCCTCGAGCTCGCCGGTCGCGGGGTCGATCGTGACCGCGGTGGGCGGCGGCGGTCGCAGTTCGGGCAGCGCACGCGGCGGTGCGCCGACCGGCTCGGTGGCGGGCACGTCCCGGCTCTCGTCGTGGTCGACCAGCTCGAGCGAGCCGTCGGCGGCGCAGTCGATCATCGTCGCTGTCGTGCCGTCGCCGCTGTCGATGAGCAGCACCACGCGCAGCGCTCCGGAGCGCTCGGCGAAGGCGCGCACGGTCGCCACCGCCTCGGCATGGCGCAGCAGCACGTCCCCGGACACGGGTGGGATGGTGCCATGCCGGGTAGGGCCGCGGCCATGCGGGCACCGTACGAGGAGCGAGCGGCCGACCTCGGCGACCGCGATCCCGCCGAGCTGGCGGCGGCGGCGCGCTCGGCGCTGTCCGACGTGACGTTCAGCGCCGACGGCGACGACCGGTTCCACTTCGACCCCGTGCCGCGGATCATCACGGCCGCCGAGTGGGCGCCGCTGGCCGCCGGGCTCGCGCAGCGCGTGCGGGCGCTCGACCGCTGGTGCGCCGACGTCTACGGCCGGCGCGCGATCGTGCGCGACGGCGTGGTCCCGCCGCGCGTGGTCGAGACGACCGAGACCTACGAGCCCGAGCTCCAAGGGCTGGAGGTGCCACTGTGGGTGGGCATCGCGGGGCTCGACGTCGTGCGCGCGCCGGACGGCCGCTTCCTCGTGCTCGAGGACAACCTGCGTACGCCGAGCGGCATGGCGTACGCCCTGGCCGCGCGGGTGGTGACGGAGCGGTTCCTGGAGCCGACCTCGCGCCCGCTCCCGCTCGACGACCTCGCCGACCTGCTGTGGGGCGCGCTGATCGCCGCCACCGGGAGCGACCGCCGGCCGCGCGCCGCCGTGCTCACCGACGGGCCGGACAACGCCGCGCACTGGGAGCACGCGCGGCTCGCCGAGCTGCTCGAGGTCCCGCTGGTCGATCTCGACGACTTCGAACCGGGCGCCTTCGAGGCCGTCTACCGCCGCACCGACGGCGACCGGCTCGCGGACGCCACCGGCCGGCGGCTGGTCGAGCCGTGGCGCGCCGGCCGGCTGGGCCTCGTGAACGCCTTCGGCATCGGCGTCGGCGACGACAAGCTCGCGCACGCCTACGTCGAGGACATGGTGCGCTACTACCTCGGCGAGGAGCCGCTGGTGCGGTCGGTGCGCACCTACGACCTCGGGCGGCCCGACGTGCTCGAGGAGGCGCTCGACCGGTTCGAGGAGCTGGTCATCAAGCCGCGCGCGCTGTACGGGGGCAAGGGCGTGGTCATCTGCCCGCACGCCGAGGCTGAGGACATCGAGGCGACGCGGAGCGCCGTGGTCGCCTCGCCGGGCGAGTACATCGCCCAGGAGCTGATCACGCTGTCCTGTCATCCGACGGTGATCGACGGCCGGCTCGAGCCGCGCCACGTCGACCTGCGGCCGTTCGTCTTCCTCGGGCCCGACGGCGCGGGGGTGCTGCCGGGTGGGCTGACGCGCGTGGCGTTCGACGAGGGCGCGCTGGTGGTCAACTCGTCGCAGAACGGCGGCGCCAAGGACACCTGGGTCATCTAGTCTCGGCCGCCGCGCGCCGCGCCTCGACCTCGTGCGGGTTGTTGCGGTAGCCCTGGTAGAGGTAGCTCAGCCACATCCGCCAGCGCCGGTGCTGGTCCTGCCAGACGTGGCAGAGCTCGTGGACGATGAGGTCGTCGGAGACCTCGTTGAGCGGGCGCTTGATCAGGATCAGCGGGCCGACCTCGTAGCCGCGGTAGCGGCGGAGGCCGGGGATGCGGAAGAACCACGGCGTGTGGAGGATGCGCACGCCGTCGATCCGCACCGGCTCGGGGTAGAAGTCGAGCCGGTCGAGCCGGGCCTTGGCGCGCTGGAGCGCCGCGGTCTCCTCGGGGGAGCGCACGGCGCGACCCTACCGTCAGGTCTTCTTGGCGGCGCGCTTCTTCGCGGGCTTGGCCTTCGCCTTCGCCTTCGGCTTGGCCTTCTTCGGCTTGGCCTTCTTCGCGCGGCGTGGGGGCGGTCGCCGCCTGCGCGCGCTTGGAGGCGGTGGCCGACTTGGGGCCGCCGGCCTCGCCGGGCTTGGCCGCGCCGACGGTCGAGGGCGGGCCGGAGGGCTGCTTGTCGCCGCGCAGGCGGCGCTCGGCCACCTCGCGGCCGCGCGTGACGGCGGTCTTCCCGACGTCGAACGCTGTGTCGATGATGTCCTTGATCGCCATGGGGCCGTCTTTCCCGGCCCGCGCGCGAGCTACACGGCGACGGCCATCAGCGCGTCGCCACAGGCGATGGCGAGCGCCTCGGAGGCGGCGATGCCGGCGACCAGCTCGCCGTCGTCGAGCCGCAGCTCTCCCCAGGCGCGTCCGAGCGCGGGCTCGGAGGCGAAGCAGAGCTCGAGTCCGTCCGGAAGCGGCTCCTGAGCCCGCTCCCACGCTGCCGCGACCTCATCCAGGACCTCAGGCGGCGGTCCGTTCAGGTAGTCGAGGATCTCGTGGGAGCGGGACATCAGGAACGTCTGTTGGACAGGAGGGGCACGCTTCACTCACTTCATCGGCGTGCCCTGTGGGGCTTGCATGGGGTGGGGACCCCAAGCCGCCTACAGCCCGGCCGGATGGCGGGCGACGAACCCCGCCGTGGAGCGCATCTGGTTGCCCCAGCGCGAGCCGGTGACGCGAGCGTTCGACGTGTCGAAGAGCACGCCCGCGACCTCCATGAACACATGGCCGGGATGGGAGTAGATCGTCACCCACTTGCCCTTGCCGGGCTTGCCCCAGCTCATCAGCGGGCCGGAGGCGAGCGGCCCGTCGAGCAGGCCGGCGGCGGCCAGCGCGAAGGAGACGGAGCCCGAGCAGTCGTAGCCGTTGTCGAGCCACTTGCCGTGGCCGCCGCCCCACTTGTACGGCGAGCGGGCGATGATGTTGCCCGCCTCGATGATCTGCTTGACCTCCTCGGGGGCGTCGAGCGGCGGCAGGGCGATCCCGTTGGGCAGCGCGGTGGCCTTCGTGATGTCGGTGTGGCGGACCGTGCCGCGCCGCTTCGCGCTGCTCGCCGGCCTGGTGGGCTTGGGCCCGGCCTCGGTGAGGCCGGGGTCGGGAGCGGCGTCGGCGGTGGTGCCGGTGGCGCCGGCCACGGGCTCGACCACCTTGGGCCGGAGCTTCGGCAGCGGCGGGAGCTCGGAGCGCTTCGCGGCCTGGACCTTCGCGGCCGGCTGCGGCGCTGCCTGCTCGTCCTCGGAAGCGCCCAGCGCGAGCACGCCGGCGGCGAGCGCCGCGGCGGCGGTGGCGGGGACGACGAGCCGGAGCCTCACCGCAGCCAGAAGCTCGTCTTCGCCTTCGCGCCCGGCCTGCTCATCCCGAGGTGGATGTGGTCGCGATGCGCGGTCGTCTTGTCCACGTTCTTGCGCAAATTGCCCCGCATGGTGTAGCAGGGGCTGTACGGGCGGAAGCTGCTCATCCCGGTTCCCCAGTACCCGCAATCCCAGATCAGCTCCTGCACGCCCATGCGGCGGGCGAGCGCCTGCGGGTTGCCGGCGGCGTCGGGCGCCAGCAGCAGCCGGAAGAGCTTGTCGGCGGCCCTGCGGTCGGCCTTGACGGCGGCGTCGAGGTGCCAGTCGATGGCGCGGTTCTCGGCGTGCAGCGAGGCGGAGTCCTTGCCCCACTTCTCGCAGCGGTACGAGCCCCAGAACACGCCGCGGGCGTTGGCCTGGAGCCACTCGGTCATGGCGACGACGCCGGGCTTGGTCCGCTTAGCGCACTTGGTCGCGCGGTCGTAGCGGGAGTCCTCGATCGCGGTGTCGAGGAGCCGGTCGGCCGGGTTGCCCTCGACCGCCGGGAGCGGGTCGGGAAGCTGCGGGTAGGCATGCGCGCTCGTGGCGGTGAGCGCGAGGATGATCAGCGGGAGGAGGAAACGCATCCCCCCTTGGATCGGATGCGGTCCTGGGCTCTTTAGACGGTGGTGGGCACAGGCGCGCCGATCGCCTGCGCGAGGTCCTCGACGAGGTCCTCGGCGGCCTCGATCCCGCAGCTGAGGCGGACGAGGTCTGCGGGGACGGCGGCGGCGGAGCCCTCGACCGACTGGTGGGTCATCGCCTGCGGCACCTCGATCAGCGACTCGACGCCGCCGAGCGACTCGGCGAGGCTGAAGACCCGCGTCGCGGCGGCGATGCGGGTGGCGTCGGGATGGCGGAAGGAGACCATGCCGGAGAAGCCGGGCCAGCGGACGTCGCTGACGCCGTCGACGGTCTGCAGCCACTCGCTGACCGCGCGGGCGTTCTCGCTGTGGGCGGCCATTCGCAGGTGCAGCGTGCGGATGCCGCGGTGGACGAGGAACGCGTCGAGCGGGCCGGGGACGGCCCCCACGGCGTTCTGGACGAACTTCACCGCGTCGTGCAGCTCGCTGTCGTGCACGATCACCGCACCGCCGACGACGTCGCTGTGGCCGCCGATGTACTTGGTGGTCGAGTGGACGACGGCGTCGGCGCCGAGCTCGAGCGGACGCTGGTAGACCGGCGTGGCGAAGGTGTTGTCGACGGCCACGCGCGCCTGCTTGCGACGGGCGATGATCCCCTCGACGTCGACCATGTTGAGCGTCGGGTTGGTCGGCGTCTCGACCCAGATCAGCTTGGTCGCGTCGGTCACGACGTTCTCGACCGCCTGCAGGTCGGTCTGGTCGACCATCGTGTACCGCAGGCCCCAGCGGTTGAGCACCTTGTCGACGAGCCGGTAGGTGCCGCCGTAGAGGTCGTCGGGGATGACGACGTGGTCGCCGGCCTCGCAGATGGCGGTGATCAGCGCGTGCTCGGCGGCCATGCCGCTGGAGAAGGCCGACGCGATGCCGCCCTCGAGCTCGCCGAGCGCTCGTTCGAGGGCGCTCCTCGTCGGATTGGCGCTGCGCGAGTAGTCGTACTCCTCGACGAACTCGCCGGGCTTGGGCTGCACGTACGTGCTGGCCTGGTGGATGGCGGGCACGATGCCGTGGTAGGCGGGGTCCGGCTCCAGGCCGGCGTGCACCGCGCGCGTGGCGAACCTGCGCTGGGTCATGACACCAGCGACTCGAGCAGGTCGGCGCGCGTGACGATGCCGACCGGCCGGCCGCCCTCGGTGACGGTGAGCGCCTGCCCCTCGCCGGTGAGGAGCTCGACCGCCTCGCGCACCGGGTCGGTGGTGGCGACGGCCGGGAAGGGCGGCTCCATCACGTCGACGATGTCGCTGTTCATCAGGCTCGGATCGTCGATGGCGCGCTTGAGCAGCCCGCGCTCCCCCACCGAGCCGACCACCGTGTTGACGTCGCTCGCCGACACGACGGGGAGCTGGCTGACGCGGTGCTCGTGCAGGAGGCTGATCGCGTCCTTGACCTTCTGGTGCGTCTGCACGGTCACGAACGGCGGGATCTCGCCGGCGGCGGTCTTGGTGAACAGCACGTCGCCGACCGTGCGGTCGCCCGTGCGCTCGAGGAAGCCGTACTGGCTCATCCAGGCGTCGTTGAAGATCTTGCTCAGGTAGGCGCGACCACCGTCGGGCAGGATCGTCGCCACCACTGCCTCGGGGTCGTCGATCTCGCCCGCCACCTGCAGCGCCGCGTAGACGGCGAGGCCGCACGAGCCGCCGACCAGCAGGCCCTCCTCGGCGGCGAGCCGGCGCGTCGTGAGGAAGCTGTCCTTGTCGCTGACCGTGACGTAGCGATCGACCACGCTCGGGTCGTACGTCTGCGGCCAGAAGTCCTCGCCGACGCCCTCGACGAGGTACGGATGCACCTCCTCGTTGGAGTAGATGCTGCCGACCGGGTCGGCCCCGATGACCTCGATGTCTGGGTTCTGCTCGCGCAGGTACTTGGCGACGCCGGTGATCGTCCCGCCGGTCCCGACCCCGCACACGAAGTGCGTGATCCGTCCGCCGGCCTGGCGCCACAGCTCCGGCCCGGTGGTCAGGTAGTGCGTCTCCGGGTTGGCGGGGTTCTTGTACTGGTTGGGCTGGAACGCGCCGGGGATCTCCTCGGTCAGGCGGTCGGCGACGCGGTAGTAGGACTGCGGCGAGTCCGGGCTCACGTCGGTGGGGGCGACGACCACCTCGGCGCCGTACGCGCGCAGGAGGTCGATCTTCTCCTTCGACATCTTGTCCGGCATCACCGCGATGACGCGGTAGCCCTTGAGTCTTGCCGCGATCGCGAGGCCGGTGCCGGTGTTGCCGCTGGTCGGCTCGATGATGGTCCCGCCCGGTCGCAGGCGACCGTCGCGCTCCGCGGCCTCGACGAGCCGCATGGCCACGCGATCCTTGATCGAGCCGCCCGGATTGAAGGACTCGAGCTTGGCGACGACCTGGGGCTTGACGCCGGCGCCGATGCGGCTGAGCCGCACCAGCGGGGTCTCGCCGACCGTCTCGAGGATCGAGTCCTTGATGTCGGCCTGGGAGCCGGTGGCGGACGAGCTCATAGAGCCGACTATAGGTAACTCGCCGCCCTCGTGGCGATATTCTGCCTTATACTAATCTGCATTAGTCATGCCGCCGTTCTCGTTTGCCGCGCACGACCGCTTCCTCGATCGCGACGCCGACCTCCAGCGGCTGGAGGCGTGGTGGGCCGACGAGCGCGATCGCAACGCGCTGGCGCTGTACGGACGCCGACGAGTCGGCAAGTCCTGGCTCCTGCGCGAGTTCGCTCATGGCAAGCCCGCGCTGGTCCTCGTCGCCGAGCGGCGGGCCGAGGGGGCGCAGCTGAGCCGCTTCGCGCGACGCCTGGAGCCGCACCTCGGGGTCCGGCCCGACCTGCCCGACCTGGCGGCGCTGATCTCGGTGCTCTACGAGCTGGGCCGGCGGGAGCGGGTCCTGGTGGTGCTCGACGAGTTCCCCTACCTCCTGCCGAGCCGCACCAGCGATCGCGACGACGTGCTGAGCGCCGTCCAGGCCGTGATGGAGGAGCGCGACACGTCGCAGCTGAAGCTGCTGCTCTGCGGCTCGCACATCGGGCAGATGACCGGCCTGCTGTCCGAGTCGAGCCCGCTGCGGGGACGGCTGACGCCGTTGAGTGTCGAGCCGCTGCGGTTCGCCGACGCCCAGGCGTTTGTGGAAGCCGGCAGCGCCCGCGAGCGGATCGAGCGGTTCGCAGTGACGGGCGGGGCGACGCTCTACCTCGACGAGCTTGGCCGGGGGCGCGACCTCCGCCAGCGCGTGTGCGCGAGCGTGCTCGACAGCCGCGGGCCGCTGTTCAACGATCCGCGCGAGGTGCTCGAGGAGGAGCTGCGCCAGCCCGGCGTCTACTTCTCGCTGCTCGAGGAGCTCGCCGGCGGCGCGGGCTCGATCGCCGATCTCGCGACGGCGCTCGGCAAGCGCAGCAACGAGCTCGGTCCGTACCTCGAGACGCTGCGTGCGATGCGGCTGGTCGAGCAGCTCGCGCCGATCACCGCCGGCCGCGCCCGCCGAGATCACCGCTATCGATTGAGTGACGACTTCCTGCGCTTCTGGTTCCGCTTCGTCTTCCCGTTCCAGGACGACCTGCGGGCCGGACTCGCCGCTGTCGACCACTTCGACGGCGAGGTAAAGCCGGCGCTCGCGGATCACGTCGCGCCCGTCTTCGGATCGCTCTGCCGGGAATGGACGCGCACGCAGCTCGGCCGGCAGGCGAGCCGCGTCGGCTCCTGGTGGGGCCCGGCGCTCAACGAGCTGCGCAGGAGCGGCGAACGGTCGACCGAGGAGATCGACGTCGTCGGCATGGGGCGGTCCGCCGTGACCGTGGTCGGAGAGTGCAAGTGGACCACGGGCGGGCTCACTCGCAAGGTGCTCGACGACCTCGAGTCCTTCAAGCTGCCAGCGCTCCGGCAGGCCGGGCTCCGGCTCGCCGGTGCCGGGCCGCGGATCGTGCTCTTCTCCCGCTCGGGGTTCAAGCAGAGCCTCGTCCAGCATGCCGCTGCCCGGGGTGACGTCGAGCTCATCACCGTCGACCGTCTCGTCGCCGATCTGATCGCTTGAAGCGCGACGGCGCGCCCATCCACCATCGATCGCTGGTCCCAGACTTGATCGTTTGAATGCCCTGACTGTGTTGATGGGATGAACTTGTTTGTTCCTTCTCGCTTGACCGGTGCGAAATCTTCCGCAATTTGCGGATGATTTCCCGCCATTCAGCGCGTACTAGCGGCGCGTTTCCGCTAGATCAGGCAGGAGCCAGCGGCGAGCGTGGCTCCACATCCTGGAGATCGACAGACGGAGGGCTGTCAGGTTGGTGGTCGCAAAGCGCGACGGTCTCGCCGAGGGGGCGCACGCACGGGTGGCACGGGTCGCCGCCCGGCACGAGCGCACGCTCATGCGCGTCGCCCGTCAGGCGTCGCTGTGCCACGACGACGCCCTCGATGCCTACCAGCGCGCGCTCGAGATCTTCGTGCGGCGCGTCGACACCGTGGAGCCCGCGACCGAGGTGGCGTGGCTCAAGGTCGTCGTCCGCCACGAGGCGATGGCGATCCGCCGCGCGCGGACGGAATCCGTCACGGGGGAGGAGCTGGACCTCGACACGTTCGTCCCGACGCCTGACCGCAGCGTCGAGGACCAGATCGCCGCGACGGAGCGCGTCCGCCGCTCCGCCGAGGCGCTGCGTGCGCTGAAGCCGGACGAGGCGACCGCCTTGATGCTGAAAGCGCACGGTCTGTCGTACGCCGAGATCGGCGAGCGCAAAGGATGGTCGTACACGAAGGTCAACCGGGCCGTGACCGAGGGTCGGCGCCGGTTCATCAACGCCTTCGAGGGCATCGAGTCCGGCGCCGAGTGCGAGCGCTACGCCCCGATCGTCGAGGGCCTGGCCGGCGGGTCCGCGACCGCGGCGCAGCTCATGGCGATCCGTCCGCACCTCCGGCACTGCGGAGCGTGCCGAGCCACCGTCCGCGAGCTCCGCCTCTCGGGCCTCCAGCGCGCCTCGCTCTTCTGGCCGATCTTCGCCGTCGCCGAGCCCGTGGGCCGCCTGACGGGGGTGAAGCACGACATCGCCGCGCTCTTCCATCGCGCCCAGGCATCCGACGTGGCGACAGGAACCGGCCTTGCGGGCGCGGGAGGAGGCGGCCGCATCGCGACCGTCGCGACGGCGCTCGGCGTCTGCCTCAGCGGAGCGACCGTGGGCACGGTCTGCGTCGTCACGGGCACGGTGCCGGACCTGGCACCTTCCAAGCCCGCCCGTCAGGCGGCGCAGGCGCCGCCGCGAGCCAAGCCGGAGAAGCGACAGCCGAGGTCGGAGCCGATGCTCGCCGTCGCCGCTCCCACACCCCGGGCCACGGCCACGCCGGATGCGCGCCGCGCCTCTCGTCCGGCACCAAAGCCGAAGCCATCCCGCCCGCGCCGGCAGCGCGCCGAATCGCCAGCCGAAGCAGCGCCGCGCGAGTTCAGCTTCGAGAACCAGGCGCCCGCCCCCGAGCCATCAACCGCTTCCGCCACCACGGCCGCGGCGCCCTCAGCGCCGCCGCCAGCCCAACCCACTTCCACGAAGTTCAGCCCCGCCGAGCAGGAGTTCGCCCCGTGACCCAGCGCCTGAAAACCCTCATCCGCCCACTCGTCTACTGCCTCCTGGCCTCGACGACCCTCCGTCTCCTGAAGGGTGTCGGCTGCCTGGCTGTCGCGCTGTGCGTGGTCCTGCTCGGGCCGCGTGAGGCGCAGCGCGCTGGAGCCAGGCCAATACGAGGTGGCGAACTGTGGCGCTGATCAACTAACTAGAGCACGAGCGCGTTTACGCCGTTCGCCCATCGAGGGATGAAGATCCGGTACGCCTGCAGTCCCAAGGGAACCGGCATCCGTGGGATCGTGACTCAGAACGTCGGTCCAGTAAGGGGCGCGTCAAGCGCGGCTCCGTGGCCCAAGTGACCATCACGGCGCCGCCAGGCACGAGCACGCTGAGGATCCGGTGGAAGGGAGCCCTGCGCCGCGAGGATTGCCGCTACGCGCTGCAGATGTGGGCCGGCGCGACCCGGAGAACTCCGGATCCCGATCGAGCACGCGAAGGCGAACCGTGGCTGCGCCCGTTACGGCCGTGCACAGGCTGCGCAGGTCAAGGAGACGACGATCCAGATCCCCGGCGGACGAAGATGACGCAGCGCGTCGATGCGCCGGCACGACGAGGCAGAGGTGGTGCTCGGCGAGGGGAGCCAACTACATCAGGACGGAACAAGGCACTGTCGTGTTCGCGGACACCCAGCCTCCGATGGTTTCGATACTGCAGGACACGCCCCTAACGCAAGGGCTGTGGGTGAACGGCTTCAGCACGTCAACTACACGGCCTCAGACAACGTCGGCGTTCAGATACGCCCGAGCCGTACATCGGCGGCGAGCAGGCATGCGGTCGCACGATCGGCGCGTGCATGCTTGCCACTCCGACCGGCCCGTTTGCGCAATCCTGAGCCCTGCCCCAACGGCCCGGGCCAAATTGCTCGTTCGGACCAGTGAGTTGCCAGCCGAGGGAACCCAGCCGCTCGTCGTCGAGGCCGAGGACCCCGCCGGTAACCGAACCTCGTCGGCAGCCGGTAACGGCGCGGATCGACTCAACGCCACCACCTCGCGTCGACGTAAGCACCGCCGAAGGCGACGATTGGCGCGCGAGCAACGCATGGACGGCGGTCTGGACCAATCCGGACGAGGGCGATCGCGCACCGATCTCCGCAGTCACGTACCGACTCTGTGCCGCTCGCACCACGTCCTGCGGCACTGGCAGTCAGGCAGCTCCGGGCATTTCCCAGCTGCCGATCACGGTGCCCGGCGCGGGCGAGTGGACTTTGAGCCTGTGGCGCCGGGATGCGGCCGGCAATGAGGACGCGGAGCGCGCTTCCGTTCCAGTGACTCTCCGTTACGACCCGGATCCGCCACATCTCGCATTCGCTGCCCTGGAACCCACTGATCCGACGCTCGTCTCCGTTCGTGCGACGGATGATCTATCGGGTCTCGGCGACGGAGCGATCGAGATCGCCCCGTCCGCCGGCGGCGAGTGGCAGCCGTTGCCGACCCAGATGGACAGCAGTCGGCTCGTAGCCCGGATCGACGACGCGACGCTCGCGCCCGGCGCGTATGTGCTCCGCGCGCGGGCCCGGGACCGCGCCGGCAACGAAGCGGTGATGGATCGCCGCGGCGACGGCCAGCCGATGATCGTCACGCTGCCGCTGCGCGAGCCGCCGACGCTCCGGGCCGGCTTTGAGCGGGTGGTACACCGACCTGGAAATCGTCGCGAGATCGTCGTCCTGCGGCGCGCCGTTCGTGTCGGTTACGGCGAGCCGGTCAAGCTGGCCGGTCGCCTCACCGGTGGTGACGGTCGGCCCATCGCGGGGGCGTCGGTTCAGCTTCTGACTTCGACACGGTCGGGCACCGAAGAGCTCCTGGAGACGCTGGCGACAGACGGCGATGGCCGATTCCGCACAGCCGCGACTGGCGCGCATACGCGCACGTTCCGGCTCGTGTACTCCGGCTCCCTCCAGGCACTTCCGGGACAAACGACGCTCGAGATGCGCGTGCCCGCGTCGACTTCTGTGCGGGCGAGTCGGCATCGACTTCGCAACGGACAGGCGGTCACCTTCAGCGGTCGTGTGCGTGGGCTGCCGGTGCCGGCCATCGGCAAGCTGGTGGAGATCCAGGTCCGCTTTACGAAACGCTGGCAGACCTTCCGCACCACCCGCACAGATGCGCTCGGTCGGTGGTCGAGCCGTTACCGCTTCCAGCGCACTCGCGGAGTCCAGAACTACCGGTTCCGCGTCCGGCTTCCCAAGGAGGCCGGCTTCCCCTTCGAGACGAGCGTGTCCCGGACGCTCGCTGTCCAGGTTTCCGGCAAGTGATCGACGTGGAGGCGAGAATTGGAGCGGCCACGCTCGACGAGAGGAGATCGCGTGACTGACAAGCTCCGTCAGCGCCTGACATACGCGAATGTGATGTCGACCCTTGCCGTCTTCATCGCACTCGGCGGCTCGTCGTATGCCGCTTTGCACATCGACAGCGCAGACATCGCGAACAACAGCGTGCGCAGCGTCGACGTGCGCAATCGGACGCTCATCGAGCGCGACTTCAAGCGGAATGCCCTCACGGGTCGAAGCATCCGCGAGTCGCGACTCGGGCGGGTTCCGCGTGCAAGGGAGGCGGACCGGCTCGGTGGAATGACCGCTGCCGACCTGCTCGTCAAGTGTCCGGCAGGGACCTATCCCAATCGCGGATGTCTGCGTCGAGACCAGCGCCGAGGCCCATCGCGGCGTACGGGACGGCCACCATCCAATGCGCGACAGTCGGCTGGCCCAGCAGGACCGGGTCGACGGCTTCCGACCCACGCTGAACTGCTCGCGGCCCTCTCCGGCGTTCAGCTCGCCGCGGGCGGTGAGCTCACCTCATAGGTGTACCCCAACGGGTCGGGACCACTGAACGTCCTGTACGTCACGGATCAGGGCGGAGGCGCAGACATAACTCCCAACACGGGTGCGGGGGCCAAGGCGTTCCGCTGCGTCGCCGACCCCATCAACTAATCGACAGCTGGCGTCAACAGGGAAGGAGTGCGATGTCGTCGCTGAACGTTCATCTTCAGCGCACGGAGGACCATTCGGGGCTGCCGTTTCATCCGAGCTGTCCCGGTCTGCCGACGTGACCGGCTCTGCCGGCTCACTGGATGGGGACGAGCTGGTGTCCCGGCGGACGCAGGCGGCACTGGCGGTTGGTGTCCTCGCGTTCTCGGCAGTGGGCGCGCCGGCGGCCGTCGCGGCAGGGCCGGACACGGAGGTCGCGGGATCGGCCGAGGTGGTAGAGAGCAGCGACTCTGACTCGCTGGACTTGGGTGAAGCAACGGTTCCGCTGACGGACGCTGGGGCCGCGGCTCCTGAGGACGACGCGGCAGTCGAGGTGCTCGAAGACGGCGGAGCCGACGACGCGAGCGCCGTGGAGCCCCTGATGGAGGCCGGGAGCGAGGCGGCCGAGCCCGTTGCGGACCCGCCCGAGCCGGTTGCGGACGCCGGAACCGGAACCGGCGGCCGAGCCTGTTGCGGTGGCGGCGCCGCCGGTCGAGGTTCCCGTGGCGGCGCCCGGGCCGGAGAGTGGCGGCTCGGTGGGACCGGGCGTGGACCGTGCCGAAGAGACCAAGCGTGAGCGGCCTCGGGTCGAGACGGTGCGGGAGTCCGTGGAGCGCACCGTGGTCGTGGCGCCCGTGGGCGGTCCCGCGAGGACCGATGATTCCGGGTCAGTGGCGGGGACGGCGGCTCGGGCGCCTTCGGCGATCCGGGTGGTGGCGCGTACAGCTCGAGCGCGCGTGGCGGTGAGGCGGCGGCCGGTGACCGCGTGCACGTCGTGCAGCGAGGTGAGTCGCTGTGGTCGATCGCGGCCGATGTGCTCGGGGAGCGGGCGGGGGTGGGCCGGATTGCTCGTGAGGTGAACCGGTTGTGGGCGCTGAACGAGGATCGGATCGCTTCCGGCGACCCCGATCTGCTGTACGCGGGGACGCGGCTGAGACTGCGATGACCGCGGGCGCGCTCGTCGACGGGCTTCCGGCTCGGCAGGGCGCTCTCGCGCGGGTTCGGCGGCGGGCTCGGCGGCTGGCGGTGTCGCGGGCGGAGCAGGACGAGGCGGAGGTGGAGCGGCGGCTGCTCGGTCATCCCGGCGTGACGCGGGCGAACGCGGTGGCGCTGATGAGCCCGGCCGGAGGCGTCGGGAAGACGGCCTGTGCGTTCGTGATCGGCAACCTGCTCGCGACGCACCTCAAGCTGCGCACGGTCGCGGTCGAGGCGGGCCCGGGGTTCGGCACGCTCGCGCACCTGGTGCCGCAGCGCCGGAGAGCGGAACGCGGCATCCCGGAGCTGCTCGGTGACCTGGACCGGCTGTACACCGCCGCGGAGCTGACCCCGTACGTGTCGCGGCTCGCGACCGGCCTCCACGTGCTCGCGGGGCGGCCCGCGACGGCGGATGACTGCGGGGAGCTGCTGGCGCTGTTGTCGTGCTTCTACGAGGCGATCGTGCTCGATCTCGGAGCCGGCGTGGTCGGCCCGGTCGCGACCCTGGCAGCACACCGCGCCGACCAGATCGTGCTCGTGACGACGCCCGACCGGATGACGTCGTCGGCCATGCTCGATGCGCGGGCGCACCTGCGACGCCCCGACGACACGATCGTCGCCATCAACCGCACGCACCCCGCCGCGTGCGGTGACGAGCGGCCGTACACCGCCGTGGCGATCCCGGATGATGCCCAGCTCGCTGCGATGCTGGAGATCGGCACGTACTCGCTCGGTGCGCTCCACCAGACGACGCGCCTCGCGATCAAGCGGCTCGGGCTCGCCGTGGCCGACCTGCTCGTCTAACGCTTGCGGACCAGCGTCAGGCCGTCGGCGACGAAGACCATCGCGCTGTCGACGCGCTCGTCGGCGGTGACGCGGTTGTTGAGCTCGTCCATGATCCGCGCGCGGTCGTCGTCCGGCGCGACGACGTCTCCGCCGAGGAAGACGTTGTCGAGCAGGAGCAGCCCTCCCGCGCACCAGCCGCGGCAGCACGAGGTCGTAGTAGCGTCGGATAGGCGGTCTTGTCGGCGTCGATGAACACGTAGTCGAAGGTCGGCTCCTCCGGCATCGCCCGCAGCGCCTCGTCGGCTGGCCCGACGACGACTTCGACGCGGTCGAGCAACCCCGCCGATTCGAGGTTGCGCGAGGCGATCTCGGCGTACTCCTCCGAGACCTCCAGGCACGTCAGACGGCCGCCCTCGGCCAGCCCGCGGGCGATCGAGATGGCTCCGTAGCCGGTGAAGGTGCCGATCTCCAGGGCAGAGCGCGCCCCCACGAGTCGCGCCAGCATGGTCAGCAGCGCCGCCTCGTCGGGCGTCGTCACCATCCCCGCCCGCGGCATCTCGGCCGTCTCCCGCTCCACCCGCGCGAGCACCTCGTCCTGCCGCGAGTGGCGCGCCAGGTAGTCGGCGAGCTCGGGCGTGAGCTGGGTCTTCATACGCGGCATGGACCGCGCAGGATACGGCCCCCTACGCGGCGACCGTGGCGCCGAGCGGCAGCGGGCGGCCGATCAGGTAGCCCTGGCCGAGCTCGCAGCCGAGCGAAGCCAGAGCCTCGCGCTGGTCCTCGCGCTCGACCCCCTGCGCCACCACCTGCAGCCCGAACATCGCCCCGAGCTGCACGACCATCGCGAGGACCGCGCGCTCGTGACCGGCACGCCCCGCGCCGTCCACGAACGGCCGCGCGATCTTGAGCATGTCGACCGGCCGCGCCCGCAGCAGCTCGACCCCGTGGTGGCCGGCCCCGAAGTCGTCGAACGCGATCCGCACGCCGATCGTCCGCAACCCGGCCAGGCCCTCCGCCGGCGCACCCGCCAACGCCCGCTCGGACAGCTCCAGCACCAGCCTAGCGGGATCGAGCCCCGTCGACTCGAGCACGTCGCGCACCGTCCCGGCATCCAAAGAGGCCAGATTCACGTGAACGCAAGGCACCAACCCGTCGGCCGCCGCCGTGCACGCCTGGAACAGGACCTCGCGGTCGACCGCCGCGGCCAGCTCGCCAGACGCGTCGCGCAGGAAGGACCCGGCCCCAAGCAGCCCCAGCCTCGGATGGCGCCAGCGCACCAAAGCCTCGGCAGCGACCGAGCAGCCGTCCACCAGCGACACGATCGGCTGGAAGTGCGCGACCAGCTCGCCGCGCCGCAGCGCCTCGGCCAGCTCGTCCCGCCCCGTCGGCGCCCCCTCGCCGGCCCCCTGCATCTCCGGGAACCACACCCGCACCTGGCTCTTGCCCGCCTCCTTGGCCCGGTACATGGCCGCGTCCGCGCGGTGCAGCAGCTCGCCCGAGCCGACCGAGCCGGCCGCCGCCGTCGCGATGCCGACCGAGGAGCGCGCCCACAGCTCCTCGCCGTCGACCAGCACCGGCTCGGCAAGCAGATCGAGCACCCGCGCCGCCACCTGCTCGCCGTGATGGTCGTCGACGTCCTCCAAGAGCACCGCGAACTCGTCGCCGCCCATCCGCGCCGCCACGTCGCCCGGCCGCACCGAGGCCTCGATCCTCCCGGCGGCCGCCACCAGCACCGCGTCGCCCGCCGCATGGCCCGCCCGGTCGTTGATCGCCTTGAAGCCGTCGAGGTCCAGGAACAGCACCGTGGCCATGCCGGAGCCCCGCTCCAAGGAAGCCTCGACCCGCCGCAGGAACAGCGTCCGGTTGGCCAGCCCCGTCAGCGGATCGCTCTGCGCCTGCCGCTCCAGCCGGTCGAGCTCCAGCGACAGCCCTGCATGGGCAGCCAGAGCCTCGAACAGCCGCAGGTCCTCGTCGGTGAACGGGCCCCCCGCGCCCATCCGGTCGCCGAGCAGCATCACGCCGGCCAGCCGCGTCTCGCCGCGGACGGGCGCGATCATCGCGTTCGAGATCCCCCGCTCCACGAGGTACGCCCGCACGGCCACGTCGCAGTCCTCGCGCTCCACCCGCACCGCACCGCCCCGCTCGACGAGAGCCCGCAGCGCCGCCGCCGGCGCGCTCGCGACCGGCACCATGACCTCCTCCACCCCGCCCCGCCGGCGAGCCGTGCGCAGCGCGCCCACCTCAGGCAGGACCACCAGCTCGGCCGTCTCCACGCGGAAGCTCGAGCGCGTCCGCCGCAGGAGGTCGAGCAGCTCGGACTCCAGCTCGCCGCCGCGCGACAGCGACCGCGTCACGCCGTACAGGAACTCGAGGCTCTGGTGCTTGGCGCGCTCGGAGACCCAGGCCCGATAGGCGAGCAGCAAAACGGCGGCCGGCGGGAGCAGCAGCCAGCCCGCCGTCAGATCATGCGCCACGACCGTGGCCCCGGCCAGCGCCACGCACGTGTTGGTCAGCGCGACCAGCAGGTCGGCGCCCAGCATGCCGGCCAGCCTGCGCGACGGGATCGCGCCCTCCGACAGCCCGATGGCGCAGAAGACCAGCAGCGCGGCGACGCCGGAGCTCACCAGCACGGCGACGAACGTCGCCCCCCACACCGCCGGCCCGATCTCGGCCGGGGCGGACGCCAGAACATGCAAGGTGATCGACGCCAACGCTGCCGTCAGACCGAACTGGGCGAGGTTGAAGAGCAGCCGCACCACGCTCTGCCCGCGCGTGAACACGAGCACCACTGCCGGGCCGACCACCATCGCCACCACCAGATCGCTCGGCGAGGCCAGCAGCAGCCCGAGCACCAGCGGGAGCTCGGACAGCGACAGCGAGTGCGCGCTCCCCCGCACGTGCGCGTGGATGACGAACAGCTCGGTCGCCGCGAAGCCGGCGGCCAGCGCCCACCACGGGATCCGCACATCGGACCCGTACGGCACCAGCTCCCGCACGACCTCGTGCCACAGCACGATCGCCGCGACGGCCGTCGCGGCGATCAGCGCCCCGAGGGTCGCCCGCGTCAGCTTCCCGAGCTGTCGATCCACGCGGCTCCAGACCAGCGCCGGCCGGACCAGCGCCGGCCGGACCAGCGGCGCCCGGACCATCCGGGCCCGCCCGTCCTGAACTTCCCGTCGTCGCGCAGCGCGAGCATCAGCTTCTGAGCGGTGACGACGGCCGGCGCCCACGTCTGCCGCACCGACGCGGCAGACGGCACGGGCGCCGCCAACGACCGGACCAGGTCGATCCGCCCGGCGCCGTCCGCCTCGCGCGGATCGGGCAGGTCGACCGCGCCCGTCCTCAGCAGGGCCTTGACCTGGTCGGGCACCAGCTCCGGCCGGGCCGAGAGCAGCCGGGCGACAACACCCGACGCCACGGCAGCGGCCTGCGACGTCCCGCTGCCGCGGAAGAAGCCCGTCCCGATGCGGGCACCCGGGTACTCCTGATCCAAGGCCGAGCCCGGCACGCGGAGCGAGACCACGCGCGCGCCCGGGGCGACCACGTCGGGTGAGCGTTCGCGGCTGCGGCTCGAGAAGTCGGCCACGCGGTCGTCGGCCGGAGCCACCGTGTCGCGCGTGTCGCTCGCGCCGGCGGCGATCACGTACGGATCGGCGGCCGGGATGTCCAGCCGCAGGGCGGCCGTGCCGTTGTTGCCGGCGGCCGCCACCACGACGATGCCGGACTGCCACAGCCGCTCGACCGCCCACGCCAGGACGTCGCGCTGGTAGCCGCCGCGGTCCTCGACGCCCAGCGCGAGGTTGACCACGCGGATGTTGAGCCCGTGGGCGTTGCGGTTCGCGCGCACCCACTCGAGCGCCGCGAGCACCTGTCCGAGGCTGGTCTCGCCGTCGGCGGCCGCGACCTTCAGGCTCACGATCCGCGCCCGCGGGGCCACGCCGGCGAAGCCGGTGATCGGGTCGCGGCCGGCGATCAGGCCGGCGATGTGGGTGCCGTGGCCGAAGGTGTCGAGCGTCGCGAGCCGGCGGTCGTGCCGCTCGGACGAGAAGTCGGGGCCGTGCACGACGCGGCCGGGCTCGGTCAGCCCGCCGACCGGCACCACGCCGGAGTCGATCAGCGCCACGTCGACGCCCGCGCCGTCCGGCCCGCCGGACAGCACGCCCGCGCCGCCGAGCACCCGCTCCATCGAGGCAGCGGCAGCCGGTTCACCGGCGCGCGCGGGGGCGGGCAGCAAGAGAACGAGCAAGGCGAGCGCGAGGGCCGCCGTCCTGACCGGCTTGGGCCGGCCTCGGCCGTCCCAGCGGATCCCGTAGCGAATCGTCAAGCGCATCCCTTCCGTGGCATCCGCGACCCCTATCGGCACGGTCCGGAAAGCGCTCAGACGGACATCTGTCCAGCCGCCGCCAAAACCCGCGGCGGCTGGACGAGTGGACGATCCCGCGTCAGTTGAAGGCCGGCATCACCTGCTCGGCGACGATCCGCAGTTGCCCGCGCGTGTCGGCCACGTTGGGGATGTCCGCGCCGGTGAAGGCCTTGACCATCGCCGCGTCGACGATCGCCATGATCATGTGGTTGACCCCGTGCGGCTGCAGGTCGGTCTTGATCTTCTCGACGATCTCCTCGGGCGTGCCGGCCAGCGACAGCTTCTCGGCGTTCTCGGGGCTGAAGAGCTCGAGCGCGCGCGGGACGTCACCGGCGTCCAGCGCGTCGACCACCGGTTTGAGCTCGGCGGGGTCGATCCCGTGCCGCTCGACCTGCTCGGGCGGCATCGCCGACAAGTAGAAGGTGACCAGCGCGCGCGCCGCCGCCTTGGCCGCCGCCGAGTCCTCGCTGACCACGGTGACCACCCAGGCTCCCATGTCCAGGTCGGCGATGTCCTTGCCGGCCTTCTGCGCTCCTTCCTGAGTGCGCGCCGCCATGTATTCGTAGGCCTCGCTGGAGTAGGCCAGAGCCTGGTGAACGCCTTCGGTCAGCTCGCCCGCCACCCGGAAGGAGCGCGGCCCCTTCATCGCGCCCATCTTGATCGGGATGTGCTCCTGGACGGGCTTGGCGAAGGTGTAGAGACCGTTGTACTTGAAGAAGTCGCCGTCGTGGGTGATGGCGCCCTCGGCCAGGAAGGTCCGCATGACGTGGATCGCCTCGATGAGGCGCGACATCGGCTTGCGCTCGGCCCAGTCCTCCACGCCGTGCTGGTGCAGCAGCCCGAAGTTGCCCGTGGAGACGACGATCTCCGTCCGGCCGTTGGTGAGCTCGTCGAGCGAGGCCATGACCTGGCAGATATGGGTCGGCTCCCGCAGGAAGACGTGCGTGACATTGGGGCCGAAGCGGATCCGCTCCGTCTTCTCGGCCGCGGCGGCGAAGACGACGAACGGGTCCTTCCACCAGGTCTCGTCGACCGAGTAGGCCGCGTAGTACCCGAGCTCGTCCGCGGTCTTCACCGTCTCGACGAGGTCCGGGATCGGAAAGACCGGGACCATGCAATAGCTGAACTTCATGCGTCCTCCTCCGGCATCGTTTCGGACCCCAGTCCCGCCGACAGCACCTCGTCCGCGAAGTGCTTGTGCATCCAGTCCAGGTGGTCCCAGCGCGCGTCGACGATCCGCCTGGTGTCCCAGGCCGGCATCTCCTGCTGCGGGAAGATCCGCATCTTCTCCGGGTCGACCTCGTAGATGTGCTCGAACCGCATGATCACGTCGTCGGTGATCCGCTGCGGCTCCGGCGGCCGCTGGTCGCCGAGTCGGAAGATGCTCATTCGTACGCCTCGTCCATCGACTGCTTGCCGGGGTTCATCACGTTGTTGGGGTCGAGCGCGCGCTTGATGCGCTTGACGACCTCCCACGAGCTGCCCATCTCGGTCGGCACCAGCTCCGCGTCACCCTCGCGGGTCGCGCCGTGGCAGGCCGTGATCGACCCGCCGTACTTGAGCGAGACCTCGGAGATCTCGCGCTTGCAGTTGACCCACGCCTCCCAGGTCCGGTCGTCGAGCTTCTGCTCCCAGATCCCGACGTCGATCTCCACCAGGTAGTCGGCCCACGGCTTGTAGGCGCCGTTGGTGTAGGCGAACATGCCCCAGTCGTCGAAGACGCCGTACTCGCGGATGTAGCGGTCGACGATCGCGTGCCACTCCTCGCGCACCTTCGGGAGCACGGAGTAGTTGAGCGCCGCGTCCTCGCAGTGCCACGACATCGGGACGGCCTGCCCCTCCAGCGTCCGGCCGTGGAGCGGCGTGGCGTAGCGGTCGTGGCGCGAAGCCCAGTCGCCCTCGGAGATCTCGTCGCCCAGGTAGCGGCCGTCGTTGTGCCGGCCCAGCTCCATGACGATCTTCGACGCGGGCTCGACCTCGGCGCGCCGCCCGTACATGGCGACCGCGATCACCGACCGCACGTCCTCCGGCTGCGGGATGTACGCCTCGTCGTCGCGCCGCAGGTAGCGCAGCTTCCACTCGTCGAAGAGCACGACGCCGGCCAGCGTGGCCAGGCCCGACTTCGTGAGCTCGCCGGTGGTCGCCCACGCCTTCATGTAGTCGTCGAACGCGAAGAAGGCCGCGAACTCGGTCTCCGGCCGCGGCACCAGCTCCAGCGTGGCCTCGGTGCAGATGCCGAGCGTGCCCTGGTGGCCGGTGAACAGGTGCTTCAGGGTGAGACCGGTCGACGACTTGCGCAGCTTGCGCCCGCCGCCCTCGGCGATCTCGACGATCTCGCCGGTCGGCAGCACGACCTCCATCGAGATCACGAGGTCGCGCGTGTGGCCGAAGCGCGAGCCGAGCAGCGACCACCCGCCGGTGCCGATCCGGCCGCCGACCAGCGAGCACGGGTAGGAGGCGGGGTCGTCGGGATAGAAGACGCCGTGCGGGCGCAGCTCCTCGTTGAGCTTGAGCATGTTGATGCCCGGCCCGACGGTCACCGTGCGGTCCACGAGGTCGACCTCGTGGATCTTGTTCATGAACTTGACGTCGACGAGGATGCCGCCGCGCAGCGGCACGGCGCCGTCCGACAGGCCCGTGCCGCCGGCGCGCGGCACGACAGGGATGTTCAGCCGATTGGCGAGCTTGACGACGTCGCTCACCTCCTGCGCGGTCTTCGGCAGGACCGCGAGGTCCGGCATGTGCTCGGCCCAGCGGTGGACCGGGAACGGCGCCGGCACGCGCGTGCGGTTCACGCGCGAGGAGACGTTGGTGAGGACGCGGTCGGGATCGCCGATGATCGCGTGGAGCTCCTCGATCACCGCGTCGTCGATGGCGGCGATCATGCGCGCGCCTCCGCGCTCGTCTGCCCGCCGACCTCGATCCCGGCCGACTGCGCGAGCAGCTCGAACAGGTCCATGACCTCGAGCGTCCCGACGTCGCTCAGCGGCCGCTCGGACCACGGGCAGGCGCTGATCAGCGCGTCGACCTCCAGCGCCTCCGCGCGCGCGACGCGCCGCCGGCTGATCTCCGCGGTGATCTCCGGCTTCTCGACCGGCAGCCCGCCGCCGCCGCCCGAGCAGTAGCTCCACTGGGTGACGCGGTCGACGTCCTTGAGCTCGAGCCCGGGGATCGCGCGCAGCAGCTCGCGCGGCGCCTCGTGGACGCCCTTGCGCTTGTTGAGCCGGCACGGGTCGTGGTAGGTGACCACGCGCTCGACCGGCTCGGTGAGCGCGATCTTCCCCTCGCGCACGAGCTCGGCCACGAGCTCGACGCCGAGCACGATCTCGAAGTCGTACGCGTCGCCGAAGTAGCGCGGGTAGTCCTCGGTGAAGGCGATGAAGTCGTGCGGGTCGGGCGCGATGATCCGCTTGGCGCCGACCGCCCGCCAGTCGGCCACGTTGTGCTCGGCGTGCTTGCGCGCGAGGTCGACGTAGCCCATCTCCGCGGCGGGCCCGCCGCAGCACCACTGCTCGCGCATCAGGCCGAACTCGACGCCGGCGCGCTGGAGCAGCTGCGCGAAGGCGCGCGAGTACGACGTGCGGTAGAAGGCCGCCTCGCAGTCGACGAAGAGGATCGTCTCGCCGCCCACCGGGATGTCGAGCCCTTCGGCCCAGTCGGCCACGTGCTCCTGGGAGACCTCGATCCCGCCGAGCACCGGCTCGTTGTGGTTGGCGGCCAGCCGCTCGTTCCAGAGCTTCCAGCCCTCGCGCTCGTTGCCGGTCTCGACCATCAGCGCCCGCATCGCCTTCACGACGTCGACGGTCCGCGTGCGGTGGCGGTAGAAGTCGCCGGTGAAGAGCGTGTTGGGGCAGCGCAGCTCGCACGCCCCGCACTGGGTGCAGTGGACGTAGTCGTCGGCCACGTCGGCGACGTCGACGAGGCCCTTCTCCATCGCCACGATGTTCGCGTGGAAGGCCGTCGGCGTGTGGTTCTCGTTGCGGGTGACCTGCATGACCGGGCACACCTCGCGACAGAACTTGTGGCCGGACGAGAAGCAGCCGTACGCGTTGTCGCGCCAGCGCTCGACGAACTCGCTCTCCCGGGTCATTCCCCTCCCTTCACCGCGTCTCCCGCCGCGGCCGTGCACTTCTCCCACGGCCGGGCGGCCAGCATGTTGATCATCGGCGGCCTGGCCTCCGTCAGCTGCGTGGACGTCAAGCGCTCCCCTCTCTCCCGGTGCTGGCGCGAACGTATCACGCGTCACGAAACGGCTTGCCGGAGGTGGCCGCGAGGCGTACCGTCAGCGATGCCTGTTCGCGACCGGGAGGTACGACGTCATGAGCACCGTAGAGGCCCGCGGCATCGACGCCGTGACCGCCTTCCTCGAGCGCGAGGGGGTGGCCCACGAGGTCGTCGAGCACCGCCCGACGTTCAGCGCCGCGGCCGAGGCGCGGGCGTCGGGCTCAGAGCCGCGCGAGGCGGCCAAGACGCTCGCCCTGCGTGACCACGACCAGTACCGCATGGCGGTCATCCCGGCCACGCACCGGCTCGACCTGCACCGCATGCGCGAGTTGATGGGCGCCTCGAGCCACCTGCGGCTGGCCACCGAGGCCGAGCTGGAGCAGGACTTCCCGATGTTCGACGTCGGGGCGATGCCGCCGCTGGGGCCGATGATGCCGATGCCGGAGGTCATCGACGTCCATCTGCTCTACCACGAGCAGATCCTGTGCGCCGGCGGTGACCACCGCCACTCGCTGCGCGTGGACCCGCGGGACCTCGTGCGCGTGTGCGAGCCGCGGGTGGCGGCGATCTGCGAGACGCCCGACGGCCAGAGCCGGTTCCGGGACCTGCCTCGCGTGTGAGAGGTTGGGGGCCCCGCCCGAGGGGCGGGGCCCATGTCGCTGTTAGGCGGTGACGGCGGCGAACGCCGTCGCGTCGAGCAGCATGACCAGGCGGTCCTCGAGCTTGGCGACGGCCTCGACCGCGCTGCCGGCGGACGGCACGGCCTCGAGCTGGTCGGTCTCGACCGTGAGCACCTCGTCGACCTCGTCGACGACCACGCCGAGGCGCCCGCCGTCGAGGATGATGACCTTGCCGCCGGCCTCGTCGGCCGCGCCCGCGGTGGGCAGGCCGAGCCGCTCGGCGATGTCGACGATCGGCACGATCTTGCCGCGCAGGCCGATCACGCCGCGGACGCCCGGCTCGTCGGAGGCGACGGTGCGCGGGACCGCGTGGCGGATGATCTCGCTGACCGACTCGATCGGGAGGGCATACTCCTCGCCGGCTCAGCTTGGGCGCGAACTCATAGCGCGCGCAGACCCGCGGTGACGATCGCGGCGATCCCCACGACGGCGACCATCGGCAGCCGTGCGAGCAGCGCGGCGACGGCCGCGAGCAGGCCGACGGCGGTCTCGTCGACCGCCAGCGTGCGGTCGGGACCGCCGAACGTGTCGACGACCACGAGCGCCGCGAGCAGGCTCGGCGCCAGCCGTGCGACCACGCCGGACAGCTGCGGCGGCAGCGCGCGTCCGCCGAGCGCGACGGGGCCGAGCGCCTTGATCGCGACGCTGCCGACGGTGAGGAGCGCGATGGTCGCCCAGATCATCGGGAGCGCACCCCCAGCAGCGCCGCCAGCGAGGCCGCCACGACGGGGATGCCCGTCGGCGTGAAGGGGATCAGCACGAGGGCGATGGCGCCGCCCAGCAGGGCGCTCGACAGCATCGAGCGGTCGCGCATCTCCTCGGCGAGCAGCGCCAGGTAGAAGGCGGGGAACACCGCGTCGAGGCCCAGGGCCTCGGGGTCGCCGAGCAGGGCGCCGGCGAAGACGCCGATCGCCGTGCCGAGCCACCACGCCGCGGCCTGCGGGATGGTGGCCCCCATCATGAGCAGCCGGTCGAACGTGCCGTCGCCGCGGTTGGCGATCGCCCACGAGGCGTCGACCATCGCCTGCCCCTCGGCCGCGCGGCGCAGCGGCCCGCCCTTGAGCGCGGGACCGACGGCGAGCCCCATCGGCAGGAAGCGGGTGTTGATGAGCAGGCCGGCCGAGACAGCGGAGGCGAGGCCGCCGCCGGCGGCGAGGATGCTGACCGACGCGAACTGCGCGGCGCCGCCGAACACGAGGATCGACATGGCGACGGCCGCGACGGCGCCCATGACCGGCTCGGCCAGCACGCCGAAGGACATGCCGATGGCCAGCGTCGGCAGCACGAAGGGCAGGCCCGACTTGATGCCTTCGGCGAGCCCGAGCGGCGGATCGTCGCGTGGTGGTCTTGACACCTTCAAAGTGCTCATGCCGGTGTTATAACACACCCAAACGATCTTTGCTAGTATGAAGGTATGGAACAGCCGCTCGTCGAGCCCGGAGACCGCGCCCCGGCGCCGGGGCCGCTGCGGCTCGTGCAGCTGTTCGTCAACACGAACGACCTCGAGACCGGGCCCGACCTCCTTCCCGACGCGGATGCCCTGCGGGCATGGCTCGCAGACCACGGCCTGCTCGCGGACGAGCCCGTGAGCGCGGACGACCACGCACGCGCGATCGCGCTGCGCGAGGCGATCCGCGAGCTCGTCTGCGCGAACGCCGACCTGCCGCACGACCCGGCGGCCGCGCGGATCGTGGACGAGATCGGCGCGAGCCTTCGCCCGGTCTTCGGCCCCCGGGCCACGCGCTTCGAGCCGGCGGCCGGCGGCGTCGACGGCGCGCTCGGGCAGATCGTCGCCGCCATCCACGCCGCCATAGCCGAGGGCACCTGGGAGCGGCTGAAGGCCTGCGAGCGCGACGTCTGCCGCTGGGCCTTCTACGACCACTCCAAGAACCGCTCCGGCCACTGGTGCTCGATGGCGGTCTGCGGCCAGCGCGAGAAGAACCGCCGCGCCTACCGGCGCCGCCGCGCTCGGGCTACGTAGAGGCCGGCACCGCGACGGGCCGGCGGAGCGCGAGGACGCCGCCGAGGGCGGCGAGGACGGAGATGGCGCCGGCCAGCGCGAGCGTGCCGCGGGCGCCGATCGCCACGACGAGCAGCCCGCCCCACGCCAGCGCGACGAGCTCGGCGCCGTTGCGCATCCCGTTGTACGCGGCGAACGCGCGGCCGTGGAAGGCGTCCGGCACGCGTTCCTGGATCAGCGCGCGGGCCAGGACGTTCTTGACGCCGTGGCCGACGCCGCCCGTGAAGAACATGGCGGCGGTGAAGGCGGCCACCGCCCACAGCGCCGGCAGCCCGAGCCCGACCCCCTGGACGCCGACGGCGAGCAGCGCCATGCCGGCGACCGCCCGGACGCGGCGCGCGACGACGAGCGCGCCCACCGCCATGCCGACCATCCACGAGGAGAAGATGACGCCGTAGGCGGCGTCGCTCAGCGCGAGGTCGACCTTCAGGAAGACCACCTCGGCCGCGATCGAGGCGCTCATGAAGAGCAGCGAGACGAGCACGGTCCCGATCACCACCGCGACCGTGCGGTCCCGGAACAGCACCACGATGCCCTCGCGCGCCCGCTCGCCCGCCTTCGCCTGTGGTTCGCGGCGGGCCTTCATGAGGGCGGCGCTGAGCGCCACGAAGGCGAAGGTCGCCGCGTCGACGAGCAGCGCTGCCTCGGTGCCGCCGGCCGCCGCGATCGCTGCGCCGACCACCGGGCCGACCGTCATGCCGACGTACCGCGCGGTCTCGACCGGCCCGTTGAGGTCGCCGCCGCGGCGCGCCCCCACGGCGCCGCCGATCACGGGGACGAGCGCGAACTCGGCCGGCTGCGCGACCGCGAAGCCGGCGCCGAGCAGCGCCGCCAGCGCGAGGACGGCGGCCGTCGAGTCGAGCGCCACCGCGAGCGCGGCGGCGATCACCGCCTGCGCCAGCGACGCCCAGATCAGCAGCCGGCGCGTCTCGACGCGGTCGGCGAGCAGCCCGGCGGCCGGCGCGAGCACGACGATCGGGCCCCACAGGCAGATCATCAGCGCCGCGACCGCCGCGCCCGACCCGGTCAGCTCGTGCACGTGGAGCGTGAGCGGGATCCAGAGCAGGAAGTCGCCGAGGGCCGAGACGCCGACGGCGCCGACGATCAGCCGGCGGTCGGTCATGCGGCTTCGGCGAGCCGAGCGGGCGGGACGTTCCCGCCCGCGCGGAAGAGGTTCTCCGGGTCCCAGTTCG
Source organism: uncultured Solirubrobacteraceae bacterium (assembly GCA_963844405.1). Taxonomy (GTDB): domain Bacteria; phylum Actinomycetota; class Thermoleophilia; order Solirubrobacterales; family Solirubrobacteraceae; genus DASSUW01. The sequence continues at coordinate 577,206 of CAWJNZ010000007.1, forward strand.
CCTTAACCTCCGCCAGGCGCTCATAGCTGCCGGGCCCGTAGCCGGCGCGCAGGCGCGCCTCGCCCTCGTCGCCGATGAAGTTGAGGTAGACGGCGCCGGTCGCGAAGCCGGCGAGGTCGTCGCGGAAGCCGCGCGCCCACGCGATCGTGGCCGCGTCCTCGGCCGGGTCCTCCCACATGCCGAAGGGGTGCACGACGAAGCGCGCGTTGCGGGCGGAGAGCGGCGAGGCCTCCTGGCCGACGCGGGCCACGGCGCCGCCCCAGCTGACCATGAACAGCTGGGACGAGCCGGCGGGCATCGCCTCCGACCGTCGCGCGATCGCGTCGATCGCCTCGTCGGGCAGGTCGGCCAGGTGCTCGGACGTCCACCAGTTGCGGAAGCCCGGCGGGTCGTCGATCAGGCACTGGAAGTCGGCGTACGGCATCGGCTCGAAGAAGTCGGCCGCCGGCGCGCGCTCACGGAAGGCGCGCAGCGCTTCGCGGCCCTCGTCGACCGGACCGGCGTACATGCCGGCGATCGCCACCGCCAGCTCGCCGTGCAGGTGCTCGGGGATGCCCTCCTCGGCGGGCGCGTAGAGGTAGAGGAAGGCCAGGCTCAGCCCCTCGCGCGCCTCGCGCATGACGTCGCGGTAGAGGGCCATCAGCTCACGCCCGCGGGCGGCGGGCCAGAGCCCGAGGCCGGCGAACACCTCGCGGCCGACCGGGTGCAGACGGAACTCGAACGCCGTGACGACGCCGAAGTTGCCGCCGCCGCCGCGGAGCGCCCAGAACAGCTCCGGGTGCTGGGTCGCGGACGCGCGGACGTGCGCCCCGTCGGCGGTCACGAGCTCGACGGCCAGCAGGTTGTCGCACGCCAGCCCGTGCTTGCGCTCGAGCCAGCCCGAGCCGCCGCCGAGCGTCAGCCCGGCGACGCCGGTCGTCGACACCCGGCCCCCGGTGGTGGCCAGGCCGTGCGGCTGTGCCACGCGGTCGAACTGCGACCACGTCGCGCCGGCGCCGACGCGCGCGACCCGGCGGCCGGGATCGACGTCGACGTCGGCCATGTCACGCACGTCGATGACGACCCCGTCGTCGACCAGCGACAGGCCGGCCACCGAGTGCCCGCCGGCGCGGACGGCGAGGGGCAGCCGGCGGGAGCGGGCGAAGGCGATCGCCTCGGCCACGTCGGCGGGCGAAGCGCAGCGCGCCACGTAGGCGGGCCGGCGGTCGATCATCGCGTTGTTGAGCGTCGTCGTGTCGGCGTACTGGGGGTCGCCGGGCTCGTAGAGCTTCATGCGCCGACGGTACGGGCGGTGGGGCGCGGCGACTTCGCCGTTTGCGGCCATCTCGGGCCATGGCCGTTAACGGCCAGACGCTCAGAGCAGGCCGGCGCGGGCGGCGTACGCGACGGCGGCCGTCCGCGACGGCAGCCGCAGCTTCGTGCGGACGTTGGCCACGTGGCGGTGCACGGTGTGCTGGCTGAGCACGAGCCGCTGGGCGATCTCGGCGTCGCTGAGCCCCTGGGCGGCGAGCCGGAGGATCTCGAGCTCGCGCGGCGTGAGCTCGGCGACAGCGGCGGCCGGCGCGCCGGCGCCGAGCGCGACCAGCGCCTCGCGAGCGGCGCGCTCCTCGCGGGCGGCCGGCTGCTCGCGGCCGAGCGCCGCCAGCGCCCCGGCGAGCTCGAGCCGCGCGAGCGCCGCCTCGTAGCCGGCGGCCGACTCGACCAGCAGGTCGACGGCGTCCTCGAAGGCGCGCCGGGCGTCCTCGTGCGCCTGGCGGGCCTCCTCGCGCGCGCCGCGGGCCTGCTCGTGGTCGCCGCGGGCCGCGGCCAGCCGGCCGGCCGCAAGCCGCGCGCGGCCACGGACGTACGGCGTCCCGAGCTCACCGGCCACGCGCTCGAGCTCGGCGAACGCCTCCGCCGCGGGGTCGAGCTGCCCGAGCGCGGCACGAGCGCGGACCAGCAGCTCGAGCGCCGGCAGCCGGTCGAGCACCGCACCGGCCGGCGCGCGGCGAAGCCCGCGCTCGGCGGCGTCGGCCGCGGCGGCGGCGTCGCCGGTCTCGAGCGCGATCGCCCCCAGGCCGACGATCGCGCGCTGGTGCGCGCCCGCCTGCGCGAACAGCTCGCGCGCCTCATCGAGCCGGCCCTGTCGCACGCGCAGCTCGCCGAGGCGCGCGAGCCCGCCGGCCGCCATCCCCACGCGCGAGCGCTGGAGGTCCGTGACCGCTGCGGTCAGCTCGAGCTCGGCCGCCTGCCAGTCGCCGTTGGTGGCGAGCACGTTGCCGTAGGCGCTGCGGCAGATGCCGATCAGCTGGCGGCCGCCCCACTGCTCGGCGAAGCCGCGGACGGCCTCGCACCACTGCGTGGCGCGCGGGAAGTCGCCGACGCCCTCGCACGCTGAGATGAGGTAACACAGCGCCCAGCCCTGCGAGAGCGGCAGCCGCAGGTCTTCGCCGCGTGCGATGACCGACGACTCGTCGAGCAGCCGCATGCCCGCTTCGACGCGGCCGCGCCGCACGTGCGTGATCCCCTCCAGCGCGAGACCGACCGCCTCGAGGTCGGGCAGCGCCAGCGACCGGCCGAGCGCGGCGGCGTGCACGGCGCGCTCGGCCGCGCGGTCGAGGTCCCCCTCGACGTTCATGGCGTACGAGCCGTCGTGGAGCGACAGCCAGCCGTGCGCCTCCGCCTCGGGCGCGACCTCGTCGAGCAGCCGATGGCCGCGCTCGAGCCAGCCGCGGGCGACCGCGTCGTCGCCGCGGTACTCGAGGTGGTCGGAAGCGAGCCACGCCGCTACCCGCGCCGCGCCGGCCGGGTCGCCCTCGCCGCGGAACGCGCGGTAGGCGCGCTCGCGCGAGTCGAGCGTGAGCGACTCGTCGGCCAGCCACCACCCCGCCCAGCCCAGGCCCTCCCACGCCTCGCCGCTCGGACCGGCCGCCACCGCCGCCTCGAAACGCTCGCGCGCCTCGTCCCAAGCGCCCGTTCGGAGCGCTTCGTGCGCGGCGGCGAGCGTGTCCGTGGCCATAGCGTCGTGGCAATCCTCGCACGACAGCCGCGCGAGGCTGTCGAGAGCGGCCGCCGGCGGATCAATGAGCGGCGACCCTGCAATGGCGCCGATCGATACACCGGAACGGCGAGTTGACATTTGTCAGCGCACTGACAGATACTCGCCTCAAGAACGTAGGAGCGGTCCGGGGGGCGCCGGAACCACAAGGAGGAGGGTTCGGATGAGCACACGGATCGTGTCGGTCGCGGCTGCCTGCGCCGCGTTAGTAGCCCTGATGAGCGGAGTTGCGCACGGCAGCCCCGGCGGCGGTCTGTGGACGTCGGCCGGGCAGGACCTGTCCAACGCGCGCTATCAGCAGAGCGAGAAGCGGATCAGCGTCGCGAGCGTCGCCGACCTGGCGGTCAAGTGGATCGCCACGACCGGCGGAGACGTCTCGGCGACGCCGGCGGTCGACGGCTCGCGCGTCTACGTGCCGGACTGGGCCGGCAACCTGTACGCCTTCAACCGCGATACCGGCGCGCTGGTCTGGCGCGTGCGGATCGCGGACGCCACCGGCATCCCGGGCGACAAGGCGCGAGTCACGCCGGCCGTGGCCGAGGGCAAGGTCTTCGTCGGCACGCAGGGCCCGTTCGGCGGCGGCGGCCGGATGCTCGCCTACGACAAGGACACCGGTGCCCTGCTCTGGAGCACGGCCGTGGACACCCACCCGGCGGCGATCATCACGCAGTCGGCCAGCGTCCATGACGGGCGCGTCTACATCGGCGTCTCCTCGCTCGAGGAGGCCATGGCCGCGTTCATCCCCAACTACCCGTGCTGCAGCTTCCGCGGCTCGATGGCCGCGCTCGATGCCGGCACCGGGCAGATCCTGTGGAAGACGATCATGGTGCCGCCGGGCTATCCGGGCGGCGCGGTCTGGGGCAGCTCACCCGCAATCGACCCGGCTCGCAACCAGGTGTACATCGCGACCGGCAACAACTACGACATCCCGCAGGAGGCGCTCGACTGCGTCGACGCGGCGGCGGGGAACCCCGAAGCCGAGGCTGCCTGCATCGACCCCGCCAACCTGATGGACGCCGTGCTCGCGCTCGACCTCGACACCGGCGAGATCAACTGGGTGACGAAGGCGCTCCCGTTCGACGCCTGGACGGTGCAGTGCCTCTTCGGCAGCAACCCGGACAACTGCCCGGAGCCGGCCGGGCCGGACTACGACTTCGGGCAGGCGCCCGCGCTCTACACGGCCAAGGTCGACGGCCGGCCGCGGCAGTTCGTCGGAGCCGGCCAGAAGAGCGGCCAGTACTGGGCGCTCGACCCCGATGACGGCAGCGTGCAATGGGTGACCACGGCCGGTCCGGGCGGGACGGCCGGCGGCCTGCAGTGGGGGTCGGCGGTCGACGGGCGGCGGGTCTACACCGCCGACGCGAACAGCGATCTGAAGCCGTGGGAGATGCCTGACGGCACGACGGTGACGAGCGGCATGTGGAGCGGTCTCGACGCGGCGACCGGCGAGCTGCTCTGGCAGACGGCGCCGACGCACGGCGGCGGCGCCTCCGGGCCGGCGACGACGGCCAACGGCGTCGTGTTCGGCTGCTCGCTCGACCCGAATGGCTGGATGTACGCTCTCGACGCGGCCAGCGGCGACATCCTCTGGGAGTTCGCGAGCGGCGGCTCGTGCCTCTCGGGCGCCGCGATCTCGCGGGGCACCGTGTACTGGGGCTCGGGCTACGTCAACCTCGGCGGCACCCCGAACAACAAGCTGTACGCGTTCGCGATCCCGTAGCTCAGGTGAAGCCCGCGCGGGGCTTGTCTCCGCGCGGGCTCAGCCTCAGTCGAGGACGCGGCCGAGCCGGCGCTCGAGGGCGCCGGCCAGCGCCGCCCGGACCGGGCCGTCCTCGAAGCGCTCGACGAGCTCCTGCATGAACCCCTCGATCACGAGCCGCTGGGCGATCGGCTCCCCGAGCCCGCGGGAGCGTAGGTAGAACAGCTGCTCCTTGTCGATCTGCGCGATCGCCGCCGCGTGCGTGCAGCGGACGTCGTTGGCGAGGATCTCCAGGCCCGGAATGGCGTCGGCGTGCGCGCGCTTGGACAGGAGCAGGTTGCGGCACTCCTGGAAGGCGTCGGTCTGCTGGGCGCCCGGATCGACCTTGATCATCCCGCGCCAGACCGCCTGCGAGCGGTCGGCGAGGATGCCGCGGAAGGCGAGGTCGGAGGTCGTGTTCGGCGCGCCGTGCTCCTGCGTGGTGTCGAAGTCCACGTGCTGGCGGCCGTGCGGGGCGTAGGCGCCGGTGACCTTGCCCTGGGCGCCCTCGCCGGCCAGCAGCGTCTCCGTGCGCATGCGCCCGTTGGCGCCGCCGAAGCCCACGACCACCCAGTCGAGCGACCCGTCGCGGTCGACCTCCGCGCGCTGGGCGCCGAAGATCCACGACTTCTCGTTGAGGTCCTGGCCGCAGACGTAGCGCAGGCGGGCGTTCTGGCCGACGACCAGCTCGACGACGGTGTTGAGCAGCGTCTCCGACTCGTCGTCGCCGGACAGGTACTGCTCCCACACCTCGGCCTCGGCGCCCTCCTCCAGCACGATCAGCACGCGCCGCTGCAGCGCGGTGCCGGCGGCGGCGGTGACGGCGCTGAGCAGGATCGGCGCGTCGACGCGCACGTTGCGCGGCACCCACACGAAGGCGCCGCCGTCCCAGCTGTCCTCGTTCCAGCGCGTGAAGACGTCGTCGGCGGCGACCACGCGGCCGAGGTGCGGCTCGACGAGCTCGGGATGGCGCTCGCGGGCCACCGACAGCGGCAGCACGACCGGGCCGTCCTCGACCGCCGCGCCGTCGCCGACCGCGCCGTCGACCTGGTCCAGCCGCGTCGCGCCCTCGAGCTCGAACAGGCCGTCGGGCACGGCGGTCAGGTCGCCGCCGTCGGGCGCGGCGAAGGCGCCGAGGTCGAGCTTGCTGAGGTCGGTGAACTCCCAGCCGGGGCGGCCCTTGAAGGTCGGCAGCGCCAGCGCGGTGACCTCAGCCAATGGAGCCCTCCATCTGCAGCTCGATCAGCCGGTTCATCTCGACCGCGTACTCCATCGGGAGCTCCTTGACGATCGGCTCGATGAAGCCGTTCACGATCAGCTTGCCGGCCTCCTCCTCGGAGATCCCGCGCGCCATCAGGTAGAAGAGCTGCTCCTCGCCGATCTTGGAGACCGAGGCCTCGTGGCCGACGTCGACGTCGTCCTCGCCGATGCGGATCGTCGGGTAGGTGTCCGAGCGCGACTGCTCGTCGAGCAGCAGCGCGTCGCAGACCACCTTCGAGCGCGAGCCATGCGCGCCCTTGGCGACCTCGAGCAGGCCGCGGTACGACGAGCGCCCGCCGTCCTTGGAGATCGACTTGGCGAAGATGCTCGAGGTCGTGTTCGGCGCCGCGTGGATGATCTTGGCGCCGGCGTCCTGGTGCTGGCCGTTGCCCGCGAACGCGATCGAGAGCACCTCGCCGTGGGCACGCTCGCCCATCAGGTAGACGCTCGGGTACTTCATGGTCAGCTTCGAGCCGAGGTTGCAGTCGACCCACTCGACGGTGGCGTCGGTCTCGGCGATCGCGCGCTTGGTCACGAGGTTGTAGACGTTCTGCGACCAGTTCTGCACGGTCGTGTAGCGGATCCGCGCGCCCGGCTTCGCGATCAGCTCGACGACCGCGGAGTGCAGCGAGTCGGTCGTCCAGACCGGCGCCGTGCAGCCCTCGACGTAGTGCACGTATGAGCCTTCGTCGGCGATGATCAGCGTGCGCTCGAACTGGCCCATGTTCTCGGTGTTGATCCGGAAGTAGGCCTGCAGCGGCATCTCGACGTGCACGCCCGGCGGCACGTACACGAACGAGCCGCCCGACCACACGGCGCTGTTCAGCGCGGCGAGCTTGTTGTCGTTCGCGGGGATGATCGAGGCGAAGTGCTCGCGCACGAGGTCCTCGTGCTCGCGCAACCCGGAGTCCATGTCCATGAACACGACGCCCTGCTTCTCGAGGTCCTCGCGGACCTGGTGATAGACGACCTCGGACTCGTACTGGGCGCCGACACCGGAGAGGAACTTGCGCTCGGCCTCGGGGATGCCGAGCCGGTCGAAGGTCCGCTTGATGTCCTCCGGGACGTCGTCCCACGTCTTCGACGACTTCTCGGACGCGCGGACGAAGTAGTGGATGTCGTCGTAGTCGACCTCGGCCAGCATCGGCGAGCCCCACGTGGGCTGCGGGCGGCTGAGGAAGTGATCGAGCGCCTTCAGGCGGAACTCGCGCATCCACTGCGGCTCGTTCTTGAACTCGGAGATCTGCTCGACGAGCTCGCGGGTCAGGCCCTTCGGGGCCTTGAAGGCGTACTTGTTCTCCGGGTCGAAGAACCCGTACTTCTCTTTGTAGTCGGCGTTGATGCCGACCAGCGCCCGCTGCTCGGCGATCACCTCGGGGGTAGCCATGCGTCAGTCGACCTCCACTTTGATCACGCCGTCCTCGACCATGACCGGGTAGGTCTCGATCGGGACGTAGGCAGGCAGGTTCAGGGGTTGTCCGGTCCGCAGGTCGAACTCCGATCCGTGCCGCGGGCACTCGACCGTGCAGGTCTCCTCGTCGACGTCGCCCTCCATCAGGTCGCCGTCGTCGTGCGAGCAGCGATCCTCGACGGCGAGGATGGCGCCGTTGCAGTTCACGATGCCGATCTCGAGGTCCTCCCACATGACGACGCGCTTGGCGCCGGGCGGGAGCTCCTCGACCGGGCAGATGTCCACCAAAGTCCGACTCACGGGGTCGGTTTTAGTCTAGCGGGGCCGCCGGGTACCTTGAGGCGCGATGGGGGCCTACGAGGAGGCTACGACGCCGGTCCTCGGCAGGGCGGACCTGGCACGTCTGCGCGCCGACGTGCACGCGGCCGCCGGGCGCGCCGGGCTGCTCGCCCGCCCCGGCCTCCCGCTCGATCCGGTGCCGCGCGTGATCGCTGCCGACGAGTGGGACGAGCTGAAGGTCGGGCTGGCGCAGCGCGTCAAGGCACTGAGCGCGTTCGTGGCCGACGCCTACGGGCCGCGGCGGATCGTGCAGGCGGGGGTCGTCCCCGCGCGCGTGATCGAGACGGCCGAGCACTACGAGCCGCAGATGCGCGGCGTGGAGCCTCCGGGCGGCCAGTGGGTCGGGATCGCGGGGCTGGACCTGGTGCGCGAGCCCTCCGGCGAGTTCCTCGTGCTCGAGGACAACGTGATGACGCCGAGCGGCTTCGGCTATGCGGTGGCCGCGCGCGAGGCGGTCGGCGCGTCGTTGCCCGGCGGCGTGCGGCCGCGCGACTACGACGAGCTGCCGGACCTGCTCGCGGGCGCCCTGCCGGGCGGGTACGTGATCGTGCTGAGCGAGGGGCCGGAGAACGGCGCCTACTGGGAGCACCGGTGGGCGGCCGGGCAGATCGGCGCGCCGCTGGTGCGGCCCGACGAGCTTCGCGCCGACGGCGACCGCCTGCTGCACGGCGATCGGGTCGTGGACGGGATCTACCGGCGCACCGACGCCGATCTGATGCACACGGCGGTCGGCGGCCTGCTGGCGCCGGCGATCCGGGCCGGCACGGTCAGCGTGGTCAACGCGTTCGGCACCGGCGTGGCCGACGACAAGCTCACGCACGCCTACGTCGAGGACATGATCCGGTTCTATCTGGGGGAAGAGCCTCGTGTGCGCTCGGTTCAGACGCTCGATCTCGCGCGCCGCGACCATCTCGAGCAGGCGCTCGACCGCTTCGACGAGCTGGTGATCAAGCCGCGCGCCGGCAGCGGCGGCCGCGACGTGCTGATCTGCCCGCAGGCGGAGCCGGCAGAGATCGACGAGCGGCGCGAGCAGGTGCGCGCCGAGCCCACATCCTGGGTGGCGCAGCCGCTGGTCGCCCTCTCGGCGCATCCGACGCTGATCGACGGCGAGCTGGCCCTGCGCCACGTCGACCTCCGCCCCTTCGTCTTCATGCACGGTCCCGACCACCCCCGCGTGATGCCGGGCGGGCTCACGCGCTTCGCGGTCGAGGAGGGCGCGGTGGTGGTGAATTCGACGCAGAACGGCGGGTTCAAGGACACATGGGTGCTCGCCCGCTGATCGGCGTAACCACGTCCGAGGTGCGGCGCAAGCAGCGCGCGCAGCCTCTTCCGCAGGGCGACCTGGCGCAGCCCGAGGTCGTGCTCGGCGTCGTCTACGCGCGCGCGGTCGAGCAGGCCGGCGGCGTGCCCGTGGTGCTGCCGCCGCTGGCCGATCGTGACGTGACGCCGCTGGTGGAGCAGCTCAGGGGCGTCTGCGTGTCGGGCGGGCCGGACATCGATCCGGCGGTGTACGGCGCCGAGCCCCACCCGATGCTGGGGCCGGTCGAGCCGGAGCTCGACGCCTTCGAGATCGCCGTGGTGCGGCGCGCGGACGCGCTCGGCCTGCCGGTGCTCGGGCTCTGCCGCGGCTGCCAGGTGCTCAACGTGGCGCGCGGCGGGACGCTGCACCAGCACGTGCCGGACGTCTCCGACGGCTCGGTCGCCCACCGGCAGACCGCCTCCGGGCAGGAGACGACGCACGAGGTCCGGATCGAGCCGGGCTCGCGGCTGGCGGCCGTCGTGGGGTCAGACCCCCTGCCCGTCAACGCGTTCCACCACCAGGCGGTCGACCGGCTCGGCCGCGGGCTGCGCGCGGTGGCCTGGGCCGCGGACGGGATCGTCGAAGCCATCGAGGATCCCGGCGACGGGCTCTACCTCGGGGTCCAGTGGCACGCCGAGACGCTCGTGCACCTCGAGCGCCACGCGCGGCTGTTCGAGGCGCTGGTCGATGCCGCGGCCGGCCGCCGGGAGCGGCGCGCGGCCTAGTCTGGATCCACCGATGACCCGTGGATGCCTCGGCGCCGTGGGCCGAGTCAGAGGCGATCGGCCGCGACGTCATGTGGTGGGCCACCTGTGTCGCGGCCGATCGGCTCTGGCGAACGGCCACGGTGTCGAGGCGCCGCGGGGATCGGTTGATCCAGGCCTAGACTTGTAGCGAGCCCGGACTCATCACGAGCCCGGTTGGGAAGGGTGCCCGTATGGCGATTGAGGACGTGCTGCCCGCCTGGGCGGCGTGGAACGAGGAGCGGCCCGGCACGGCGTGGACCGTGGGCGTCGAGGAAGAGGTCATGCTCCTCTCGCCGCGCACCTGGCTGCCGGCCTCGCGCTGCGAGGACGTGCTGCGTGCGCTGCCGGGTGAGTTGGCCGACTGCGCGCGCGCCGAGACGCACGGGTCGGCGCTCGAGCTCGCCACCTCGCCGTCCGCGAGCGTGAGCGCGGTGGTCGCGGAGCTCTCTTCGCTGCGGGCGGCGCTGTCAGCGACGCTTGACGGGCTCGGCCTGCGGGCGGCGGCCTCCGGCACGCATCCGACCGCGCGCTGGGAGGACATCGAGGTCTCGCCGGGCGCCCGCTACCAGTTCGTGCACGCCTCGATGCGGGAGCTGGCGCGGCGCGAGCCGACCTTCGGCCTGCACGTCCACGTCGCCGTTCCCTCGGCCGAGACCGCGGTGCGGGCGCTGAACGCGATCCGCGGCCACCTCCCGGTCCTGCTCGCCCTGTCGGGCAACTCGCCGTTCTGGCAGGGTCGCGACAGCGGCCTCGCTTCGGCGCGGACGCCGGTCTTCCAGGCCTTCCCCCGCACCGGCCCGCCGCGCTGGTTCCGCGACTACGCCGACTACGTCGAGGCGATCGACTTGCTCGTGCGCTGCGACGCGATCCCCGAGCCGACGTTCCTGTGGTGGGACGCCCGGCTGCAGCCGCGCTTCGGGACGCTGGAGGTGCGGATCATGGACTCCCAGACGCGCGTGGAGGACACGGCCGCGATCGCCGCCCTGGTCCAGTGCCTGGTGCGGCTCGAGACGGAGCGCGAGCCGGTCGTCGAGGACCCGCCCGAGGTGCTGGCCGAGAACCGCTTCGTCGCCGCGCGCGACGGGATGGAGGCGCGGCTGATCGAGCCTGCCGCCGGCGCCCGCCGGCACGTCCGCGACCGTCTGGCCGAGCTGCTCGAGGCCTGCGAGCCGCACGCCCGCGCGCTCGGCTGCCTGGGCGAGCTGTCGCTGGTGGCCGGGTTGGCGGAGGCGCCGGGCGCTGTGCGCCAGCGAGAGCTGGCCGAGCACGCCGGGGGCCTCGAGGGCCTGGTCGCGGAGCTCAGCGGCGAGTTCACCTGAGCAGGTTGGCGAGGACCGTCGCGTCGACGGCGTAGGCGGTTTCGCTGTGCTCGCGCGAGCGCGCGAAGACCACGCCGGCCACGCGGCCGGTGTCGGTGATCAGAGGCGCGCCCGACTCCCCGATCGCCACCTCGGCGCGCACTTCGAGCGCCGGCCGGGGCGGTCCGCCGTCGAGCCGCGCGCCGATGCGGCGGACGACCGGCGCCGGCCGGCCCAGCAGCGTCGTCGGCCCACCCCCGCCCAGCCGCGGCGCCGCGCCGCGCAGGCCGGCGACACGAAGGACCGCGAGGTCGAGCCGCCGGTCGACCCGAACGATGCTCGCGGGCCGGCCGTCCACGAGGACCTCGTCGCCCGCGACGACCTCGTCGCCGGCGCCCGCCACGACATCGTCGCCCAGCACGTGGGCGACGGTCACGACGCGCTCGTCGCCGGCCACGAACCCGGTCGCGCGGTCGTGGCCCGCGGCCACCGTGACGATCTGCGGCGGCCGCTGCGGGGCGGCGGCGACGGGCGGCACGAGCAGCGCCGCGGCGGCGAGCGCCGCGAGCTTCATCGCCGCGGCCCGGTCGTGTTGCGGACGACGAGCGTCGGCTCGGTCAGCCGGCGCTCCGGCTCCTGCCGGCCGTCGAGCCGCTGCAGCAGCAGCTCGAGGGCGAGCCGGCCCATCTCGCGTCGCGGCTGGTTGATCGTGGTCAGCGAGATGTGGTGCAGGGCGGCGAGGAAGGTGTTGTCGAAGCCGACGATCGAGACGTCCTGCGGCACGCGCACGCCCTCGTCCTCGAGCCGGTCGAGCACGCCGGTGCCGATCAGGTCGTTGGCCGCGAAGATCGCGGTCGGGAGCTCGGCCTGCGAGAGCAGCTGCTCGGCGGCGCGGACGCCCGCGGACTCGGTGAACTCGGCGGGGATCACGGCGGCGTGGTCCTCGAGCCCGACCTCGCGCATGGCGCGCAGGTAGCCGGCCCGGCGGGGCGCGGCGCCGGCGCCGCGGCCGCCGTCGATGTGCACGATCCGCTCGTGCCCCAGGTCGACGAGGTGCTGCACGGCGAGCCGCGCGCCGAGCGCCTCGTCGGTCTCCACGCAGTCCACGAGCGGGCTGCGCAGCAGCCGGCCCGTCACCACCACGTTGGTCGCGCGCGTGGCCTCGAGGATGTCGCGCGTCTCCATCCGCGGGCTGACCATGATCAGGCCGTCGGTGCGGTACTCGAGCAGCGCCTCCATCATCGCCCGCTCGCGCTCGGGGCGGCGGCCGCCGGTGCTCAGCAGCAGCCGGTAGCCGAGCCGCGAGGCGACGTCCTCGATCCCGTCGGCGATCTCGGCGAAGAACGGGTTGTGGAGGTCGTTGAGCAGCACCCCGACGGTGCGCGTGCGCCGGCTGGCGAGGCTCCGCGCGTTCGCGTTCGGCCGGTAGCCCAGCCGCGCCGCCGCCTCCAGCACCCGCGCCCGCCGCTCGTCGCTCACCTTCGGGCTCGCGCGCATGACCAGCGAGACGAGCGCGCGAGACACGCCCGCCTCGCGGGCGACGTCCTCCATGGTCGGATGCGCCGCACGAACCTCCTCGTGCGCACGAACCTCGTCGTTCGTGGTCGGGTTGCCGGGGTTGACAGCGTGGGCCATCTGGTGATTGACTCCGTTAGAGCGCTCTAATCGTAACCCGGTTGGCAAGCGCTCGGAGAGGGTCAAGCGAGGAGACGAATGGCGAGTTCGTGCTGCGCGGCGGCGGGCTGCGAGGTGTCCGGCGTGCGCAAGATTAGAGCGCTCTAATGCGGGATGGCCACGAAAGCCGACCGGCCGGCGCCCACGATGGGCCTGCGGTGGCGGACCGCCTGGCGGCGGCGCCGATCTCGTGGGGCGTGTGCGAGGTGCCGGGGTGGGGCGTTCAGCTTCCCCCGGAGCGGGTGTTCGGCGAGATCGCGGCGCTCGGCATCTCGGCGGCGGAGCTCGGGCCGATCGGGTACCTGCCGTTCGACGCCGGCGCGATCCGGGAGACGCTCGACCGCCACGGCCTGACCCTCGTCGGCGGCTTCGTGCCGCTCGTGCTGCACGAGCCGACACTCGACACCGCCGAGGCGGAGCGGGTCGCCCGCGTGCTGGCGCAAGCCGGGGCCGGCACCTTCAACGCCGCCGTCGTGGCGGACGCCGCGTGGTCTCCCCCGCTCCCCCTCGACGACCACACCTGGCAGCGACTGGCCCGCCACCTGCACGAGCTCGAGCGCCGCGTCGAGCAGCACGGCCTCACGCTCGCGCTGCACCCGCACGCCGGCACGCAGGTCGAGACGGCGCAGGACGTCGACAAGATGCTTCAACTGACGGACGTGGGCTGGTGCCTCGACACCGGCCATCTCCAGCTCGGGGGCGTCGACCCCGCCGACTTCGCGCGCCGCCACGGCGAGCGCGTCGTCCACGTCCACCTGAAGGATGTCGACGATGCGGTCGCCCACCCGCTGCGCAACCACGAGCTCTCGCTCGTGCAGGCCGTGCAGGCGGGCCTGTTCCGCCCGCTCGGCCAGGGCGACGTCCGCATCGACGAGGTTCTCGACGGGCTCGACGAGTACGAGGGCTGGCTCGTGCTCGAGCAGGACACCGCACTCACCGGGGAGGAGCCGCCGGTGGGAAGCGGTCCGGTCACCGATGTTCGGACGAGCATCGAGTACCTGCACGCGCTGGCTCCCGGGTCCGACAGAGAGAGGGTTGCTGAGTCATGAGGCGACTTGCGTTGGTGTTCCTGGTGCTGGTGGCCGGCGTGTTCGTGTTCGCGGGCTGCGGTGGTGACGACGACGACGGCGCGGCGCAGGACGACTCCGTCGATCTCACCCAGAGCAAGGACGTGACGATCGCCGTGATCACGCACGGCGAGGGAGATTCGTTCTGGGCCGTCGTCAAGAAGGGCGCGGAGCAGGCCGGCAAGGACCTCGGGGTCACGGTGAAGTACTCCGAATCCAACAACGACCCGCAGGAGCAGGCTCAGCTGATCGAGGCAGCCATCACCGAGGAAGTCGACGGCATCGCGGTGTCGGCCCCCGACCCCGACGCGATCACCGATCCGGTCAAGACCGCGGTCGACGCAGGCATCCCGGTCATCACGATCAACTCGGGCGCCGAGGAGTCGGCCGGCATGGGCGCGATCACGCACGTCGGCCAGACCGAGACGATCGCCGGCGAGGGCGCGGGCGCCAAGCTCAAGGAGGCCGGCGCCACCAAGATCATCTGCATCATCCACGAGCAGGGCAACGTCGGCCTCAACCAGCGCTGCGAGGGCGCGAAGACGGGCTTCGGCGGCGAGGTCGAGAACCTCCAGGTCGCGGGCGTCAGCGACGTCTCGACGACGCTCACGGAGATCCAGTCCAAGCTCGAGTCCGACGACTCGATCGACGCGGTGCTCGCGCTCAACCCCGACATCGCGGTCGCGGCGCGTGACGCCATCGCGGGCGCCAGCTCAGAGGCCAAGCTGGCGACGTTCGACCTCTCGGGCGATGTCATCAAGGCGATCAAGGACGACGAGATCCTGTTCGCCGTCGACCAGCAGCAGTACCTCCAGGGCTACCTGCCGGTCGTGTTCCTCACGCTCAACAAGACCAACCTCAACACGGTCGGCGGCGGGAAGTTCGTCCTCACCGGGCCGGGCTTCGTCGAGAAGTCCAACGCCGCGGAGATCGAGAAGCTGGCGGAGGCCGGCACGCGATGAGCACAACGGCCCTCGAGCCGACCTCCGAGCCGCCGCCGACACAGCTCGACGAGCGGCTTGCGAGGGTCTCGTTCCTCACCAAGCTGCTGCAGCGACCCGAGCTCGGCGCCATGATCGGCGCCGGGGTCGTCCTGATCTTCTTCGCCGTCACGGCGGAGCGGTTCTTGACGCTCTCCGGCGTGGCGCGCTGGACCGACGTGGCCTCGACGCTGGGCATCATGGCCGTCGCCGTCGCGCTGCTCATGATCGGCGGCGAGTTCGACCTCTCGGCCGGCGTCATGACCGGCTCGACGGGCCTCTTCATGGGCGTCCTCGCCACCGAGGTCGGGATGAACGTGTGGCTCGCGATCGTGCTGACGTTCGCCTTCGCCGCGAGCATCGGGTTCCTCAACGGCTTCATGGTCATGAAGACCGGGCTTCCGAGCTTCATCGTCACCCTCGCCACGCTGTTCGTGCTCCAGGGCGTGAACCTCGGCGTCACGAAGGCGATCACCGGCACGGTACGCGTGAGCGGACTGCGCGACGCCGCGGGGTTCGAGAGCGCTCAGCGGATCTTCGCGAGCGACTTCTGGTCGCCGCACAACTTCCGCATCAGCGTGGTCTGGTGGATCGTGATCACGGCCCTCGCCACGTGGGTGCTGTCGCGCACCCGCGTGGGCAACTGGATCTTCGGCGTGGGCGGCGACAAGGTCGCCGCCCGCAACGTCGGCGTGCCGGTGAGCCGAGTCAAGATCGGGCTGTTCATGACGACCTCGATGGCCGCGGCGCTGGTGGGCATCATGGTCGCGCTGCGGCTCGGCGGCGTGCAGGCCGGCCAGGGCATCGGCGAGGAGTTCACGTACATCATCGCCGCGGTGGCTGGCGGCTGCCTGCTCACGGGCGGCTTCGGCTCGGCGATCGGCGCCTCGATGGGCGCGCTGATCATCGGGATGACGTTCATCGGGATCCAGTTCAGCGGCTGGAACACGGACTGGCGGTTCCTGTTCCTCGGCGTGATCCTGTTCGCCGCCGTGCTCGTCAACACGTACGTCCGCCGGCGGGCGGAGGGGGCACGGTCATGACGCCCCTGCTCGAGGTCCGCGACCTCTCGAAGTACTTCGGCAACGTCATCGCCCTGAAGGACGTCTCCACCGTGGTCAACGCCGGCCAGGTGACGTGCGTGCTCGGCGACAACGGCGCCGGCAAGTCGACGCTCATCAAGATCCTCTCGGGCGTGCACGAGCACAGCGAGGGCGAGATGCTGCTGGAGGGCTCCTCGATCCGCTTCTCGTCGCCGCGCGAGGCGAAGGAGGCCGGCATCGCCACCGTGTTCCAGGACCTGGCCACGGTGCCGCTGATGGCGATCTGGCGCAACTTCTTCCTCGGCTCGGAGCCGACGACCGGCAGCGGTCCGCTGCGCCGGATCGACATCAAGAAGGCCAAGTCGATCATGCGCGAGGAGATGGCCAAGATGGGCATCGACGTGCGCGACCCGGACCAGATGGTCGGCACGCTCTCGGGCGGCGAGCGGCAGGCGGTGGCGATCGCCCGCGCGGTCTACTTCGGGGCCAAGATGCTGATCCTCGACGAGCCGACGTCGGCGCTCGGGGTCAAGCAGTCGGGCGTCGTGCTCCGGTACATCGTGCAGGCGCGCAACCGCGGCCTGGGCGTCATCTTCATCACCCACAACCCGCACCACGCCTACCCGGTGGGCGACCGCTTCGTGGTCCTCAACCGCGGCAAGATGCTCGGGGCCTGGGACAAGGGCGGCATCAGCCGCGACGAGCTGGTGCGGATGATGGCCGGCGGCGCCGAGCTCGAGCAGCTCACCCACGAGCTGGAGCGGGTGACGGCATGACCGGAGTTCAGCCTGCGCCCGCCGCCGAGGTCCTCGGCGGCGGGCAGCGGACCCGCATCGGCGTCGGCCTGATCGGCTTCGGCTGGCTCGGGCAGGCGCACACGCGGTCGCTGCTGCGCATCCCCACGCTGTTCGCCGACCGCCCGTTCGAGACCGAGCTGGTGGTCTGCGCCGACAACGTGCCGGCGCGCCTCGACGAGGCGGTCGACTCGTTCGGCTACGCCGTCGGCACGCCCGACTGGCGCCGCGTCGTCGAGCACCCGGACGTCGACGTGGTGTTCATCACCGCGCCGAACATGCTCCACCTCGAGCTGATCGAGGCGGCCGCCGCGGCGGGCAAGGACATCTTCTGCGAGAAGCCGGTCGGCGGCACGCCGGAGCAGACCGAGCGCGCCGCCGAGCTGGCGCACGACGTCATCACCGGCGTGGGCTACAACTACCGCTGGGCGCCGCTCGTGCGCTACGCGGCGCAGCTGATCTCCGACGGGAGGCTCGGCGAGATCACCAACTACCGCGGGCGCTTCTTCTCGATGTACGGCAGCGACCCGCTCAACCCGCTGTCGTGGCGCTACCGGCTCGAGGAGGCCGGCCACGGGGCCTCGACGGACCTGCTCAGCCACGCGGTCGACCTCGCGCACATGCTGCTCGGGCCGATCGCGCGCGTGGTCGGGACGACCGAGACCTTCATCCGCGAGCGGCCGGTCACCGCCGCCGGCACGCACTACGGCCGCGGCAGCGCCGACGACCCGCGCGGCCCGGTCACCAACGAGGACTACGCGGGGATGCTGTGCGAGTTCGCCGGCGGGGCGCGCGGCACCTTCGAGGCGAGCCGCACGATCGTCGGGCCGGAGAGCCAGATGGCGTTCGAGGTCTACGGCACCAAGGGCGCGCTGAGCTGGAACCTCGAGCGTCTGAACGAGCTGCAGGTCTACCTCGCCGAGGACGAGCTCCACACCGGCTACCGGACCGTGTTCGGCGGCGACCGCTTCCCGTACCACGGCAGCTTCGTCCCCGGCAGCGCCAACGGCATCGGCTTCGAGGACCTCGTGGCGATCGAGGACTACGAGTTCATGCGCTCGGTCGCGGACCGCCGCCGGCACCGCCCCGGCTTCGAGGACGCGCTCGCGTTCGTGCGCGTGCAGGCGGCGCTGCTGGCGTCGGTGGAGTCCGGCCGCTGGGAGGACGTGTGATCTCGAAGACCGCGACCCTCGGCATCGGCGTGATCGGCGTCGGCCGGATCGGCAGCATGCACGCCGAGCTGCTCTCCCGCCAGGTCCCCGGCGTGACGCTGGCCGCCGTGCACGACGCCAACCAGGAGGCGGCGGAGGCGATCGGCGTGCGCGCGTACAGCCTCGACGACCTGCTCGCCGACCCCGACGTCGACGCCGTGGCGATCTGCTCGAGCACCGAGACCCACGCCGACCTCATCGTGGCCGCGGCGGCGGCCGGCAAGGCGATCTTCTGCGAGAAGCCGATCTCGCTGGAGCTCGCCGAGGTCGACCGCGCGCTCGCCGCCGTCGAGCGCGCCGGCGTCCCGTTCCAGATCGGCTTCAACCGCCGCTTCGACCCCGCCCACCAGGCCGTCCACGAGGCGGTCATGCGCGGCGAGGTCGGCGACCCGCAGCTCGTGCGCATCTCGAGCCGCGACCCGGCGCCGCCGCCGATGGAGTACGTGCGCGGCTCGGGCGGGATCTTCCTCGACATGACGATCCACGACTTCGACATGGCGCGCTACGTGACCGGCAGCGAGGTCGTCGAGGTCTTCGCGCGCGGCGCGGTGCGGGTCGACCCGGCGTTCGGCGACGCCGGCGACGTCGACACCGCACTCGTCACGCTCGTGCACGAGAACGGCTGCCTGACGGCGATCGACAACAGCCGCCAGGCCGTCTACGGCTACGACCAGCGGGTGGAGGTCTTCGGGTCGCTCGGCATGGCGTCGTCGGAGAACCCGCTGGCGCACACGGCCGTCGTGCGCACGGCCAACGGCGGCAGCATGGCGGCCCTCCCCTACTTCTTCCTCGAGCGCTACATCCCGAGCTACCTGCGCGAGTGGGCGGCGTTCGCGGCCGCGGTGCGGGACGGCACGCCGACGCCGGTCTCGGGCGCCGACGCCCGCGCGCCGCTGGTGATCGGCCTCGCCGCCTGGCGCTCGCTCAGCGAGGGGAGGCCGGTCACCCTATGAGGGCGTGGATCAGCGGCGGCTCGGGGTTCGTCGGGCGCCACCTCGTCGAGGCGTTCGACGAGGTCTGCGCGCCCTCGCACGCCGAGGTCGACGTGACCGATCCCGAGGCGGTGCGCCGGAGCGTCGACGCCTACGAGCCCGACGTGCTGGTCCACGCGGCGATCCTCAACGACTTCGGCCGGCTGGAGCGCGAGGGCTGGGCCGCCTACGTGGGCGCGACGCGCAACGTGGTCGAGGCGGCGGGCGGCGCGCACGTGATCCTCGTCTCGACCGACTGGGTGTTCGACGGCACCGCCGTGTCCGACGAGGCGACGCCGCCGAACCCGATCAACCTCTACGGGATGCTGAAGGCGGCGAGCGAGCAGGTGGTCGACACGGTCGCGCGCATCTCGGCGGTGCAGGGCGCCTCCGACGCGCCGCGCAGCCAGGACGCCGGCTTCGGCTACTTCGTCGCCGCCCTGGTGCGCGCGCTGCGGGCGGGTGAGCGCTTCACTGTCTGGGAGAGCCGGCAGATCAACAACCTCGCCACGCCCACGCTGGCCTCCGACGCGGCGCGGCTGATCGCGCGCATCGCCGAGGGCGGCCACCGCGGGGTCTTCCACTGCTGCGGCGGCGAGTCGGTCTCCCGCCGCGAGCTCGCCCTGCGCACGGTGGAGGTCTTCGGCCTGGACGGCGACCTGATTGAGTGGGGACGGGCGCCGGAGCAGCCGTGGCCGGTGCCCTACGACACCCGGCTCGACGCCACGGCCACCGCCGCCACCCTCGACGTCGAGCTGCCCGATCTCGACGACCAGCTGCGCAGGCTGGAGAGGAGCCTCAGTTGCACGACCTGATCACCATGGGCCGCGTCGGCGTCGACCTCTACCCCGAGCAGATCGGGGTCTCGCTGGCCGAGGTGCAGACGTTCGCCAAGTCGCTCGGCGGCAGCGCCACCAACGTGGCGGTCGCCGCGTCCCGGCTCGGCCACCGCGCGGCGGTGATCACCAAAGTCGGCGACGACCCCTTCGGCCCGTACATCCGCGGGGCGCTCCAGGGCTTCGGCGTCGACGACCGCTTCGTCGGCACCCACCCGACGCTGCGCACGCCGGTCGTGTTCTGCGAGATCCACCCGCCCGACGACTTCCCGCTGCTCTTCTACCGCGAGCCGCAGGCGCCGGACATGACGCTCACCGCCGAGGAGCTCGACCTCGACGCCATCCGCGCCGCCCGCGTGTTCTGGACCACCGGCACGGGGCTGTCGGCGGAGCCGAGCAGGACCGCCACGCTGGCCGCGCTGGAGGCGCGTGACGGCGGCATCACCGTCCACGATCTCGACCACCGGCCGCAGTTCTGGGCCGACGAGTCGGAGGCCGGCCACTGGGCGCGCGCCGCGCTCAAGCACGCCACCGTGGCGGTCGGCAACCGCGACGAGGTGGCGGTCGCCGTGCGCACGCGCGACCCGTACGCGGCGTCCGCGCACCTGCTCGACCTCGGCGTGGAGATCGCCATCGTCAAGCGCGGGCCGGAGGGCGTGCTCGCGCGCACGCGCGACGAGCTGGTGGAGGTCGAGCCGGTGCCGGTCGACGTGGTGTGCGGGCTCGGCGCCGGCGACGCCTTCGGCGGCGCGCTCGTGCACGGCCTGCTGAGCGGCTGGCCGCTCGAGCGCACGATCCGCCTGGCCAACGCCGCGGGCGCGTACGTGGCCGCGCGGCTCGCGTGCGCCGACGCGATGCCGGCGCTGGAGGACATAGAACCGCAGGAGGTGCGGACATGAGGCTGACCGTCGCCCAGGCGCTGGTGCGCTTCCTCGCCGTACAGGAGATCGAGCGCGACGGCGAGCGCCACCGCTTCTTCGCCGGCTGCTTCGGGATCTTCGGCCACGGCAACCTCGCCGGTCTCGGCCAGGCGCTGCAGCAGCACCAGGAGCTCCTCCCCTTCCACCAGGCGCGCAACGAGCAGGCGATGGTGCACCTCGCCGCGGGCTACGCGCGCCAGCGCAACCGGCTCGGCGCCTACGCGTGCACGACCTCGGTCGGCCCCGGCGCGACGAACATGGTCACCGGCGCCGCGCTGGCCACCGTCAACCGGCTGCCCGTGCTGCTGCTCCCGGGCGACACCTTCGCCACCCGCGCGCCGCACCCCGTGCTCCAGCAGCTCGAGGCGCCGCACGACGCCACGCTCTCCGTCAACGACTGCTTCAAGCCGGTCTCGCGCTTCTTCGACCGCATCGAGCGGCCCGAGCAGCTGGTGACCGCCGCGCTCGAGGCGCTGCGCGTCCTGACCGACCCCGCCGAGACCGGCGCCGTCACGCTCGCGCTGCCGGAGGATGTGCAGACCGAGGCGGTCGAGGTCCCGGACGCGTTCCTCGAGCCGCGCGTGTGGACGGTCTACCGGCGCCCGCCGGCGCGCGAGGCGCTGGCCCGGGCGACCGAGCTCGTGCGCTCGGCGAAGCGGCCGCTGATCGTGGCCGGCGGCGGCGTCATCTACAGCGAGGCGACCGACGCGCTCGCCGCCTTCGTCGACGCCGCGGGCATCCCGGTCGCCGAGACGCAGGCGGGGCGCGGCTCGCTGCGCTCCGACCACCCGCTGTGCCTGGGCGCGATCGGCGCGACCGGCACCGCGGCCGCCAACCGCCTGGCGCGCGAGGCCGACCTGGTCATCGGCATCGGCACGCGCTGGAGCGACTTCACGACCGCCTCGAACTCCGCATTCCAGGATCCCGGCGTGCGGTTCGTCAACGTAAACGTGGCCGGCTTCGATGCCGCCAAGCGGAGCGCCCTCGCCGTCGAGGCCGACGCCCAGCTCGCGCTCGAGGCGTTGCTGGAGGCGGGGCTCGAAGCCCCGAGCTCGTGGCGCGAGCGCGCGGCCGACGAGTCCGCCGCCTGGGCGGCCGAGGTCGAGCGCCTCGTCACCGCCGGGCATGCGCCGCTCCCCAGCCAGGCCGAGGTCATCGGCGCGGTCAACGACGCCGCGGGCGAGACCGGCGTCGTGGTGTGCGCGGCCGGTTCGATGCCCGGCGACCTCCACAAGCTGTGGCGGGCGCGCGACCCCAAGGGCTACCACGTGGAGTACGGCTACTCGTGCATGGGCTACGAGATCCCGGGCGGCATGGGCGCCAAGCTCGCGGCGCCCGAGCGCGAGGTGTTCGTGATGATCGGCGACGGCTCGTACCTGATGCTGCCGGGCGAGCTGCCGACCGCCGTCGCCGAGGGCATCAAGCTCGTGATCGTGCTGGTCCAGAACCACGGCTACGCGTCGATCGGCGCGCTCTCGCGCTCGGTGGGCTCGGCCGGCTTCGGCACCCGCTACGACTCGCGCCCGAGCACCAGCGACGACGACCCTGCCGAGCCGCTGGCCATCGACCTCGCCGCCAACGCCGAGTCGCTCGGCACGCGCGTGATCCGAGCGCGGACGATCGAGGACGTGCGGGCCGGGCTGCTCGAGGCGCGCGCGGCCGACGGGCCGGTCGTCGTCCACGTCGAGGTCGACCGCTACGCGGGCGTGCCGAGCTACGACAGCTGGTGGGACGTGCCGGTCGCCGAGATCTCGACCGACGCGTCGGTGCAGGGCGCGCGCGCCGAGTACGAGCGGGCGCGGCGGGCGCAGCGCCAGTACGTCGCCGCGCCGCGCGACCCGTCCGTCGTGGCGCCATGACCCTCGTCACGCGCGCGCCGGTCACCCCCGAGTCGGCCGGCTGGTCCTACGTGGGCTTCGAGGTCGCGCGCGGTCCGTTCGAGCGGTCCACGGGTGGCGAGGAGCTCTGCCTCGTCGTCCTGTCGGGAACCTGCACCGTGCGCAGCGAGCACGGGACATGGCAGCTCGGCGGCCGCCCCGACCCGTTCTCCGGCCTCCCCGACGCCGCCTACCTGCCGCCGCGCACCGGGTACGCCGTCGAGGGCGAGGCCGAGGTCGCGCTCTGCACCGCGCCCGCCGAGGTGGGCGCGCCGCCGCGGCCGCTCCCCGGCGACCGCATCGTCCCCGAGACGCGCGGCCACGGCGCCCACGAGCGGACGATCCACCCGATCCTCATGGCCGACGAGGCGGCCGCCGCCCTGCTCGTCTGCGAGGTCCTCACCCCGCCCGGCCACTGGTCGAGCTACCCGCCGCACAAGCACGACCGCGACGCCATGCCCGAGGAGTCCTTCCTCGAGGAGACCTACCACCACCGCATCCGCCCGCCGCAGGGCTTCGCGCTCCAGCGCGTCTACACGGCCGACGGGTCGCTCGACGAGACGCTCGCCGTCCGCGACGGCGACACCGTCCTCGTCCCGCGCGGCTACCACACGGTCTCCGCCCCGCCCGGCTACGCCGTCTACTACCTCAACGTCATGGCCGGCCCGATCCGCGCCTGGGCCGTCGCCAACGACCCCGACCACGAGTGGACGCTGACATCGTGACGGCTGGAGGGCTGGACAGGCGTGTGAAGGGAGCGTTACGGTCGGCCGGACGGACGCATGACCTGGCGCATTGTCCAAGGCCCGCAGCGGGTGCGTCTGCGGGGCTACCAAGGAAGGATCTGGCGTTATCGGATCGATAATGGCCTCCGCACGCGCTCACTCGAGGTCAAGGTCAGCGCCCAGGCGATGGCCAGCTCGCCGTCCGACCTGCCGCCGCGGGTCCGCGAGGCCCGGCTGAGCGACGGTCGGAGCGAGATCGCACGGGTCGCGCAGTCGTCCTCGCCCCCGACCGCCATCGACGTCTGCCGCTGTGACGAGGCATACCCGAGCCCGCCGGCACTGGACGACGCCAGCGGGGCGGGGTCCGTACCGGCGCCCGTCGCGAACTGGTTCTCCGCGCAGGGCCTCGATCTGCTGCTGTACAAGGGCGACGACGGCTGGTACGCGAGCGCGCTGCCCTCGCACGCGAGGTCGGGGCTCGGCGAAGTGGAGCGAGGCGCGTCGCCGATGGACGCGGCGGCGAGGCTGCGGTCGGCCTTGGCCGCGAACGACCGGCCGCGAGGCTGCCGGGTCGCCGGCGAGACGGAGCCGCCGCGCGACGATTCGCTGACCAGCCAGGGGTACCGGATCGTCTGGTCCCAGGGCGCCGACTCGGGCATGTGGCGGGCGTATGTCTACGACGAACACGGCCGCTTCGTCGACAGCGAGGCCGGCGAGTCGCGCCGCGAGGCGATCGCCCGCATCCGCAGCTCCCTCGAGCCGGCGCCGGTGTCCCGGCTCAAGAAGTGGTGGCGCGGGCTCGGGGCGCGGTTCCGGCTCATGTGGAGGCCGAGGGCCAGCCGCCTCTCCACCGATGCCCGACTCCGGCTCAGGCTCCGGAAGCTCGCGACCTGGGCGGCGGATCACCCGAGCATCGTCATCCCGCTCTCCGGCTCGATCATCTACGCCGCCGTACGGGTGTCCTATGCGCTCTTCTACAGCAAGGTCGGCGTGCAGCCCGAGGAGGTCGGACTCAACGAGGCGCGACTGCTCGGCCAATCGGTCGTGGCGTGGTTCGGCCTGCTGGTCGTGACGTCGGCCGTTGCGCTGTTCTTCTGGCTCATCGGGCTCTGGGGCCAGCGCTCGTCGAAGCGGCGGACGCTCGGTGTCTCGAACGTCGACGGAGTCGCGGTGGCCATCGGCGGACGCGTGGTCGAGCTCCAGCGCAAGGGCAGGATCCACATACGGCCGACCGGCGTGCCCGACCAGCCCTCGGAGCCGAACGTCCTGTCGTTGATCTTCGCCTACGCGCTGATGGCGTCGCTCATGGTGTTCGCCTTGTGGTTCGTCGTGAGCCCGCTCACGCTGGGAAGCGCGGCTCGGCGAGGCGAGTCGGTCCGCCCCGGAATCGGCTACTTCTTCGCCAATCCGCTCGGCGTCCGGGCCGAGCGCGCTCGCGTCACCGTGATCCGTGGCCCGAGACGAACGGTTCCGGCACAGGCCATGTACCTGGGCGAGGCCAACGCCACCACGGTCCTCTACGACCGTGGAGCCCAGCGCGTCGTCCGGTTGCCCTCCGCCGCGATCGCGGTCTCGACGACGGTCGTGCCGCGGTTCGAGGCCGGCCTCCTCCGCCCGGGCCGCTACGTGAGCGACACCTTCGAGCCCTCGGCAGTCGTCCAGATCCCCGAGTCGGGATGGATCGGGAGCCTGGAGACGACCGATTTCCTCGGCATGCGACGTGACCTGGACTCAGGGAACTTCGGCTACCTGGCATTCGCCGCCTTCCCAGAGGAGACGGCGGACGAGCTCGTCGCGCGTCTCCGGGCGATGCCGTTCCTGCGGCCGGGAATCGTGGCCGATGCCGAGCTGGCCGGTGTCAGCGGCAAGGCGTTCGAAGCGGACGTCCAGACGGAGCGCTTCGAGGAGGAGCTCTTCCCGATCGGAGGCACCGCGGATCAACGAGGCCAGGGGTTCCCCTTCTCCGTGTTCGACGGTGAGCGCCTGCGCCTCGTCGCGGCCGACGTCGACGGACGCGCGATCATGGCCATCACCGAGGCCATGGTCGAGGACTTCGACGAGTTCTCGCGGACGGCCGACAGCCTGCTCGCCGAGCTCGAGTTCGACTAGCGCAGCGGGATCGGCGCGCCGCGCTCGGACTCCGGGCGCGGGCCGAAGATCCGGCGCTCGGACTCGTCGATCGCCACGTCGTTGATGCTCGCCTCGCGCCGGCGCATGTAGCCCTCGTCGTCGAACTCCCACTGCTCGTTGCCGTAGCTGCGCCACCACTGGCCGGAATCGTCGCGGGACTCGTACTGGAACCGGACGGCGATGCGGTCGCCGGAGAACGCCCACAGGTCCTTGCGCAGCGCGTAGTCGAGCTCGCGCGCCCACTTGCGGGTGAGGAAGTCGACGATCTCGCGGCGGCCGTTCAGGAACTCGTCGCGGTTGCGCCACTGCGAGTCCTCGGTGTACGCCGCCGCCACCTTCTGCGGGTCGCGCGTGTTCCAAGCGTCCTCCGCGGCCTGGATTTTCTGGCGGGCGGTCTCCTCGGTGAACGGCGGAACCGGTGGGCGCATACGACGAACTCTAGGCGGACGTTGGCGCGGCAGGTCACCCGACGCCGCGGAGGAGACGCGCCGACAACCGGTGCAACGCGTCTTTGAGCTCGGGCGGCTCGTGGACCTCGAACTCGACGCCGAGCATGGCGACGCGCAGCGCGAGCCACGCGAGGTCGTCGTCGCCGGTGCGGTACTCGCAGGTGGCGTCGTCGATCGGCGTGACCGTGCCCCACGCGGTGCGGATCTCGGCCGCGGGCGCCTGCAGCGTGAGCCGCGCCTCGTAGCGGGTGGGCAGCGACACGAGGCGCTGCTCGACGAAGGCGGCGGGATCGGCGGCGGGCAGCTCGCGCGGCGCGAAGCGGGGACCGGTGGCGACCGGCTCGCCGATGCGGTCGACGCGGAACGTGCGCCAGTCGTCGCGGGCCCGGTCCCAGCAGACGAGGTACCAGCGCCGGCCGCGGTTCACCAGCGCATGCGGCTCGACGTCGCGGCGCCCGGTCGTCCCGTCGCGCGCGCTGTAGAGGAAGCGCACGCACTCGTGGTCGCGGCACCCGCCGGCCAGGATCGTCAGGCACTGCGGGTCGACGGTGGGGCCGCCGGCGGGCAGCGACATCGTGGTCGCGCCCAGCGCCTGCACGCGCCGGCGCAGGTGCGAGGGGAGCACCTGCTCGAGCTTCACCAGCGCGCGCACGCTCGTCTCCTCGATGCCGGTGACCGACGCCCGCGCCGCCGTGCGCAGGCCGACCGCTATGGCGATCGCCTCCTCGTCGTCGAGCAGCAGCGGCGGCATCGCCGTCCCCGCCGCGAGGCGATAGCCGCCCGCCGGGCCGGTCAGCGACTCGACCGGATAGCCGAGTCCGCGCAGTCGCTCGACGTCGCGCCGGATCGTGCGCCGCGACACCTCGAGCCGGTCGGCCAGCTCGGTCCCCGGCCAGTCGCGGCGGGTCTGGAGGAGCGACAGGAGGGTCAGCAGACGGCTCGAGGTCATCGAGGACAGATCTTGACCTAAATCGCCCGTACGGTGTCGGAATGTCCTCCCCCCAGATGGCTCCCACCGCCCGCTACCTCGATGGCGTGCCGTGCTTCGTCGACACCGCGCAGCCCGACGTCGAGGCCGCCCGGCGCTTCTACGGCGGGCTCTTCGGCTGGCGGTTCGAGCAGCGGACGCCCGACTACTGGATGGCGACGCTCGACGGGCTCGACGTGGCCGGCCTGGCGCAGCAGCCCGAGGCCTCGTGGAACACCTACATCCAGGTCGCGAGCGCCGACCGGACGACGGCCGACGCCATGCAGCTCGGCGCCCAGGTCCTCGTCCCGCCGTTCGACGTCGGCGGGGCGGGACGCATGTCCGTGATCGCCGACCCGACCGGCGCCGCGTTCTGCACCTGGGAGCCGCGCGAGTACCACGGCGCCCAGCTCGTCAACGCTCCGGGGTCGTGGAACTGGAGCGACCTGCAGACGCCCGACCCGAGCCTGGCGGAGCCGTTCTACCGCGCGCTGTTCGGCTGGGAGGAGACGGCGGTCTCGTTCGGCGAGGTGTCGGCGACGATGTGGCGGCAGCCCGGGTACGGCGACCTGCTCGAGGCGCGCACGCCGGGGATCCGCCAGATGCACGCGGATGCGGGGGCGCCCGAGGGCTTCACCGACGCGATCGGGTGGCTGCAGCAGGACGACGGCCCGTCACGCTGGGCGGTGACCTTCTCGGTCGCCGACACCGACGCGAGCGCCGCGCGGGCGGCCGAGCTCGGCGGCGAGGTGGTCATGCCGCCCTACGACGCGGGGCCGACGCGCGTGGCGCAGCTCCGGGACCCGGCGGGCGCCGTCTTCACGATCAGCTACTACGACTCAAGCCGCTAGCTGCAGCCGCGGCGCGCCGTCGAGCAGCAGCGCGCGCGGGTTGCCCTGCGTGAGCAGGGCGGCGACCCGCTCGTGCGTGCCGAGGGCCAGCAGCGCCTCGTAGCCGCGATCGAGCGTGTCGTCGCGCGTGCCGGGATGGCCGTCGGAGGCCAGGCACCACACCATGCCGGCGCCGAGCAGCCGCTCGGCGCCGGCACGCGCGGCCGCGCCGTGCCGGCCGAGGAGCGAGGTCGCGTTCACCTGCACGAGCGCGCCGCGGTCGATCAATCGAGCAGCCGGCGGTCGGCGCCCGGGAGCGCCGCCGCCCGCTCGGGATGGGCGAGCAGCAGGTCGTAGCCGAGGTCCCACAGGTGCTCGGCGGCCTCGGTGAAGTCGGCCTGGACGCCCTCGAACGGGGTCTCGAGCAGCAGCCAGCGGGCGTCGGCGGGGCCCTGGGCGATGAGCGCGAGCTCGTCCGGGCCGAGGTTGGGGACCTCGTAGTGGCTCAGCTCGCCGCCGGGGTGGAGGCGGACGGCGATGCCTTCGCTGTCGATGGCCTGCTGGGCCTGCTTTCGCAGCTCGGCGAGGCGGGCGATCTCAACGCGCGGGAACTCGTCGCGCTTGACGTGCGACGTGCACGCGACGTCGGTCACGCCGGCGGCCGCGAGCCGGCGGGCGTGGGCGACGGTGTGTTCCAGCGTGGGGGCCCCGTCATCGATGCCGGGGAGGATGTGGCAGTGGAGGTCGACGAACGACATCCCCTTCCACAGTAGGACGTCGACTACGATCGGCGGGTGCCCGATCACCTCTTCTTCACCGAGTCCGACGAGGCCAACCGGCTGATCGCGTCAGACCCGATGGCGCTCCTGGTCGGCTTCGTGCTCGACCAGCAGGTCTCCGTCCAGAAGGCCTTCTCCGGCCCGCTGGCGCTCAAGGAGCGGCTCGGCTCGCTCGACGCCGCGACGCTGGCCGAGGCCGATCTGGAGCCCGTCTTCCGCGAGCGCCCGGCGATCCACCGCTTCCCCGGCAACATGGCCAAGCGCGTGCACGAGCTGGCGCTGCACGTGCGCGACCGCTACGACGGCGACGCGGCGCGGGTCTGGACCGATGCCTCGGACGCGGCGGCCTTGCGGGCCAACATCGAGGCGTTGCCCGGCTTCGGCGAGATGAAGGTCAAGGCGCTGGGGAGCGTGCTCGCCAAGCGGTTCGGGGTCGAGGCGGCACAGGAGCTCGTGCCGTGGCATCCGACGCTCGGCGACGTCGACTCGGCGCAGGCGCTGGCCGACTACCAGGCCGCCAAGCGCGCGCACAAGGCGGAGTGGTCCGCGGCCTAGCCGTGGTGGTACCAGGGCGGCTCGTCCAGCGCCGCGCGCAGCGCCTTCGAGCCATCGCTCAACACCGGCTCGCCGTGGGTGACGAGGACGCGGTCGAGCTCTAGTTCGCGCAGCGGCGCGAGCGTGGGCACGAAGGTGTCGCGGTACCAGCGGGCGCGCTTGTCATCGACGCGGTCCTGCGCCCAAAGGCGGAGCTCGCCCTCGACGGTGGTGATCAGCGCGTCGCCGAAGACGAGCGCTCTGTGCGACGGCAGGTGGATCGGCGTCTCGTAGCGGCGCGGCTTGCCGATGGCGTACGCGCGGGCGCCGCCCGGCAGCTCGCCCTCGATCGGCTCGACGGTCGTCTTGCTCAGCCGCTTGCCCACGGCGGGGTGGCCGTGGATGGGCGCGCCGTAGCGCTCGCTCAGCGCCTCGGCGCTGCGCGTGTGGTACGGGATCGTGATGAGGATGGCCGCCGGCCCGCGGACCAGGTCGTCGAGGAAGCCCTCGTCGGGCACGAGGGGATCGATCAGCAGCGTCGCGTCGCCGGCATGCAGGGCGAACGAGGCGACCTCTGCGCCCCATTCGCCCGGATGCCACTCCTCGTGGCGCGCCGTCCAGCGCCACAGGCCGGCGGCCAGCTCCTGCACTAGTACGTCGCGAGCACGCGCGCCGGCCCGCCCGAGCCCGCCTCCCACGGGATCACGCCGACGGTGGCGACCGCGCCGTGCGCCGGCAGCTTGCCGAGGTTCTTGACGTTCTCGAGCCCGTACTTGTCGTCGGCCAGCCACTTGTTGTGCACGGGGAACGTCGCGGAGTTGCCGGGGTCGAGGCTCAGCGTGTCGACGGCGATCGCCGACCCGCGGTTGCGCTCGATCATGAAGTCGATCGCGTCCTCGCCGAAGCCGGGGAAGTGGTAGTTGCCCAGCGAGCCGCCCGTGAACGCCGGCGTGCCGAGCTTGGCGTCCCAGCCGGAGTTCATCGCCACCAGCGCGTTGCGCGGGATCCGGCCGTGCCGGCGCTCGAAGCTCCGCAGGTCGTCCTCGGTGACGACGGCGTCCGGGTCCGAGGCGGCGCGCCCCGAGATGTCGATCACCACGACCGGCAGGATGAGCTCCTTCGGCCTGAGCTGGGGAACCAGGCGGGCGCCCTGCACGAAGTGCCCGGGCGCGTCCATGTGCGTGCCCGAGTGCTCGCCGAAGGTCCACTCCTGCGAGTAGAAGCCGTCGGTCGCGTAGTTCTTGATCGTGCGCCGCGCCGGCGGGTCGCCCGTGTAGACCGGGAAGCCGGCCGTGAACGTGTGCGTCAGGTCGACCACCTTGCCGCGCCGCTTCGGCCGGCGCTTGTGCGCCACCGCCTCAGCCGGCAGCAGCGCCGCGAGAGCGGCAGCGCCCCCGCCGGCCAGCACCGCTCGCCGCGAGAGCTGCGGCTGCTGCTCACGAACCGTCTCGACCGTGCCCGGAAGACACATCCGGATCCCCCTCGTTCGGATTGACGATCGGAAACTAGCCCGTCGGGCGGCCGGTGCCTAGGCGGCTTCTTCGGCGTTGGGCGGCGTGGCCGACTCCCACTCGGCCGCGTGCCCCAGCGAGGCGCTCTTGAGCACCTTCAGGGAGAGCAGCGCGCACTTCATGCGCGTTGCGCTGATGTCGATGCCCAGCAGGTCGAGGATGAACTCGCGGTCGAGCTTCAGGAGGTCCTGGACCGGAATGCCGATCACCTCGTCCGAGGCCATCGACGCGGAGGCCTGCGAGATCGCGCAGCCGTGGCCGGAGAAGCGGACGTCCTGGACGCGACCGTCGCCGTCGACCTTGAGCTGCACCTTCAGCTCGTCGCCGCACAGCGGGTTGAGGTCGTCGGCCTCGAGGTCGGGGTTCTCCAGCTCGCCCCAGTTGTGGGGGTTCTTGTAGTGCTGGAGGATGTTCTCGCGATACAGGTCGTCCATCAGGCGAACACGTCCCGCACGGTAGCGAGGGCGTCGACCAGGCGGTCGACCTCCTCGCGGGTGCTGTGCACGGCGAACGACGCGCGCGTGGTGGCGGACACACCGAGCCGGCGCATCAGCGGCTGCGCGCAGGCGTGGCCGGCACGCACGCACACGCCCTCGCGGCCGAGGATCTCGGCGACGTCGTGGGGGTGGACGCCGTCGAAGGCGAAGGCGGTGACGGCGCCGCGGTGCTCGATGCCCGGGCCGAAGAGCGTGAGGCCGGGGACCTCGGTGAGGCGCTCGACGGCGTAGCCGACGACGTCGCGCGAGTGCTCCCACACCGCGTCCATGCCGATGCCTTGCAGGAAGTCGGTCGCCGCGCCGAGGCCGATCGCCTCGGCCACCATCATCGTGCCGGCCTCGAACCTGGCGGGCGGCTCGGCGAAGGTCGTGCCCTCCTCGGTCACGCGGGCGATCATGTGACCGCCGCCGATGAAGGGCGACATCTCCTCGAGCAGCTCGCGGCGGCCGTGCAGCACGCCGATGCCGGTCGGGCCGTAGGCCTTGTGGCCGGTCCAGGCGTAGAAGTCGGCGTCGAGCTCCTTGACGTCGACGGGCATGTGCGGGACCGCCTGCATGCCGTCGACCACGATCAGCGCGCCGGCCGCGTGGGCGCGGCGTGCGATCTCGGCGATCGGGTTGACGGTGCCGAGGACGTTCGAGACGTGGGTGACGGCGACGAGCTTGGGGCCTCTTGCGAGTGCCTCGTCGAGCGCATCGAGGTCGAGCAGCCCGTCGTCGGTGATCGGCACCCACTCGGTCCGGCACCCCTGCAGCTGCCACGGCACGATGTTCGAGTGGTGCTCCATCTGCGTGAGCACGACCGTTTCATCCGGCTCGAGCTTCAGGCCGTAGGCGACGAGGTTGAGCGCCTCGGTCCCGTTCTTCGTGAACACCGTCTCGCCGGCCGTCGAGCCCGTGAAGGCTGCGACCTTCTCGCGCGCGACCTCGTAGGCCTCGGTCGCCTCGGCGGCGAGCGGGTAGACGCCGCGGTGGATGCTCGCCCGGTACTCGGTGTAGTAGCGGTCCATCGCCTCGATCACGGCCCGCGGCGTCTGCGACGTGGCGGCCGAGTCGAGGTAGACCAGGCCCTCCTGCGCGAGCACAGGGAACTCGGTGGCGGGAGGGACGGTCAGGCTCATGCGGCGGCGGCGACCTCGTCGCGGATCCAGCCGTAGCCGCGCTTCTCGAGCTGCTCGACGAGCTCCGGCCCGCCCTCCTTGACGATGCGGCCCTCGAACATGATGTGCACGAACTCCGGCCTCACCATGTGGAGGATGCGCTGGTAGTGGGTGATGATGAGGACGCCCATGTCGGACCCTTGGGCGACCGTGTTGACGCCGGCGGCGACGGTGTTGAGCGCGTCGATGTCGAGGCCGGAGTCGGTCTCGTCGAGGACGGCCAGGCGCGGCTGCAGGAGCGCGAGCTGGAGGATCTCCATGCGCTTCTTCTCGCCGCCCGAGAAGCCCTCGTTGAGGTAGCGGTTCGAGAACTCGCGCGGGACGTGCGTGAGCTCCATCGCGGCCTCGACCGTCTTGCGGAAGTCCTTGAGGCTGATCTCGTTTTCGTTCCGGGCCTGGCGGTGGGCGTTCATGACCATGCGCAGGTACTTGGCGACGCTGACGCCGGGGATGGCGACCGGGTACTGGAAGGCCATGAAGAGGCCCGCGCGGGCGCGCTCGTCCGGGTCGGCCTCGGTGATGTCCTCGCCGTCGAGGAGGATCTGGCCGTCCGTGAGCTCGAGGTTCGGGTGACCCATGATCGCGTTGGCGAGCGTGGACTTGCCGGAGCCGTTCGGGCCCATGAGGGCGTGGAACTCGCCGGAGCGGACGTGAAGGTCCACGCCCTTGAGGATCTGCTTGTCCCCGGCGGAGACGTGCAGGTTCTTGATCTCGAGGTCAGCCATGAATCTCCAGGGTCTTCTGTTGCGGTGAGGCGAAGTCGACGAGCTCCTGCAGGGTCGTGCGCTGGAGCGACTTGATGACGCCCATCTGCACGCGCGTCCACATCAGCTTGGTGGCGCAGTGCTCGCCGTCGGCGAGGTGCGAGCAGAGGACGCGCTGGTCGCGGTCGTCGACGAAGCAGTCCATCGGGGCGATGGCGCCCTCGAGCGCGAGCACCACCTCGTCCATCGTGATCTCCTCCGGCTGTCTTGCCAGCACGTAGCCGCCATGGGCGCCGCGGGTGGCCTGGACGAGCTCGGCCTTCTTCAGCAGGGCCGCGATCCGCTCGAGGTAGGCGAGCGGGAGGTTCTCGGCGTCGGCCACCGCCTTGAGGCTGACCGGGGCGCCTCCTCCCTGCAGCCCGAGCTGGATCAGCAGGCGAACGCCGTACTCCGCCTTGGTCGTGAAGATCACGGGGGTAATCCTACCAACGGGGTAGGAGTTCGTTCTCTTGCCGGAGCCGACGTACGCTCGGAGCGTGGATCCGGTGGTCACGCGGCTCACTCGCGATGACGTGGTGGTGGTCGACGAGCTCGTCCGCCTCATCAACCGCGCGTACGTTGCCGGCGAGGCGGGGCTCTGGCGTAGTGAGCCGGGCCGCACGGACGCTCGCGAGATCGCGGAGGCTGTCCGGGCCGGCCACATGCTCGTCGCCCGCGTCGACGGCCGGATCGCCGGCTGCCTCCGCACCCGGTCGCTCGACACGACCACGGCCACCCTCGGGCTCGTGGGCGTCGACCCGAACGCCTGGGGAGGCGGCATCGGCCGCGCGCTGGTCGACGCCGCCGAGGACCTCGCGCGCTCCGGCGGAGCCACGACGATGCAGCTCGAGCTCCTCGTCCCACGCACCGGCACCCACCCGGACAAGCAGCGCCTCCGCGAGTGGTACACCCGCCGCGGCTACACCGTCACGCGACGCATCCCGTTCGAGGATCACGTCCCCCAAGCGGCACCGTTCCTCGCCTCCCCGGCAGACATCCTCCTCTTCACCAAGCCCCTCCACCCCCACTAAGGGGGGCCAGGCCCCCTTACGTGCCGGCGAGGGTAAGGGGGCCAGGCCCCCTTACGTGGCTCTGGCGAGGGGTAAGGGGGCCAGGCCCCCTTAGGGGGGCGAAGGTCGCGTGGAGGCCGCTATGGGCCGTATGGCGCGGAAGCCTCGCAACGAGTTCCCGGGGGCCGTGGTCCACGTGTTTGCCCGCGGAGTTCGCAAGCACGCCATCTACGTCGACGACGTAGATCGGCACTCCTATGTGCTGCTGCTCGGACAGGTGGTCCTACGCCAGCGATGGCGATGCCTTGCGTACTGCCTCATGGATAACCACGTGCATCTTCTCTTGGAGACCCCGCAGCCGAACCTCGCAGCGGGCATGTGCCGCTTGCACGGCTTGCACGCCCAGGGCTTCAACAAGCGGCACGGGCACTCCGGGCACGTCTTCCAAGGCCGGTACGGAGCGGTGGCGGTCCGGAAGGACGGGCAGCTCCTGCAGCTCGCGCGCTACATCGCGCTCAATCCCGTCGTGGCCGGCTTGTGCGACGACGCCGCCGACTGGCCGTGGGGTAGCCATGCCGCCGTCGTCGGCGACATGGCTCCATGGTGGCTGGACGTGGCTCGACTGCTCGGCTACTTCGGAGCCGACGGTGGCGAGCCGCGAGCGCGGTACCTCGACTTCGTCAGATCACCCGCTCCGAACGGGTCAACAGCCGGACCCGGCCGGCGGCGTGGCGGGACACGTCGTCGCCCGCCGCCCGGCCCGCCTCGCTCGCGAAGGCGGCCTTGAACGCGTCCTCGTCGTCGAAGAAGAGCTCGGTGACGGCGTGGTACGGGAGGTCGGGATCGTCCTGCTCGACCACGGAGACGTGGTACTCCCGGAGGCCGGGCAGCTCGCGGCCCATCGGCGCGTGCCGCTCGAACACCCACTCGCGGAACTCGTCCAGCGAGAGGTCCTCCCGGCGCTTGATCAGCGAGAACACCTTGAGCACTACGCGGCCTCCTTGGATTCCAAAGCCCGCAGGACCTTCTCGGGCGTGATCGGCAGGTCACAGATCTGCACGCCGATCGCGTCGGTGACCGCGTTGGCGATCGCCGGAATCGGCGGGTTGGCGGTCATCTCGCCCACGCCCTTCATGCCGTAGGGCCCGTTCGACGAGGGCATCTCCAGGACCACCGCCTCGATCTCCGGGAGATCCAGCGGGCCGGGCATCAGGTACGTCGAGAAGTCGCCCGGCGCGTGATCGATCGACGGGTAGTACGGCGCCGTCGTCTCGTAGAGCGCGTGCGACATGCCCATCCAGGCGCCGCCGCGGATCTGGCCCTGGACCAGCTCGGGGTTGATCGCGCAGCCGATCTCGTACGCGGACGACAACCGGAGCACCCGCACGAACCCGGTCTCGGTGTCGACCTCGACGTCGGCCACCGTGCAGGCGTGCGCCTCGGTCGAGTCGGGGTCCATCTCGCCCGTCTCCGGCACGACTTCGCTCTTGGGCTTCATGTACATCCCGCGCCCGGAGATCGTCTTGCCGTGCTTGAAGTGCGCGGCCAGCGCGACGTCCATCACCGTCATCGAGGAGCCCGGCGAGCCGATCACGCGCACGTTCCCCTCGCCGTCGGTCTCGAGGTCGTCCGGCGACGCCTCCATCTCCTCGGCGGCAACCTCAAGGAGCGCCTGCTTGGCCTCGTCGGCCGCGCGGATGATCGCGTTGCCGGCCCGGTGGGTGGCCCGCGAGGCGAACGTGCCCATGCAATGCGGACCGGTGTCGGTGTCGCCGGTGTCCACGCGCACGGTCTCGAACGGCACTCCCAGCGCCTCCGCGCCGATCTGGGCGAGCACGGTCTTGAGCCCCTGGCCGAGATCGACCGAGGACAAGGTGATGACGAAGTTGCCGACCGTGGTGGCATGCACCAGGGCCTGGGTCGGATCGCCGCCCAGGTTCATGCCGGTCGGGTAGTTCACGGCGGCGATGCCGCGGCCATAGAGGAGGGTCATAGCTCGTGCCCCACGAGCTCGGCGGCGGCGCGGATGGTCTCGACCAAGGTCGCGTCCTCCACGATCTTGCGGTACGGGCGCTCGTCCCCGTCGCGGTACGCGTTCAGCAATCGGAGCTGCCACGGGTCCACGCCGATCGCGCGCGAGATGCGGTCCATCTGCATCTCGGTCGCGAAGGACGCCTCGGTGACGCCGAACCCCCGGAACGCGCTCGACGGCTGGCGGTTGGTGTACACGCAGTGGACGTCGATCGAGACGTTGGGGATCGTGTACGGCCCGGAGACGTTCGCCGCGTGCTTGGTGGCGCCGTACGGCGAGTGGCGGGAGTAGGCGCCGGCGTCGTGGTACGAGGTCACCTCGCGCGAGACGATCCGACCGTCGCTCATGACGCCGTCGACGATGCGGATCCGGTTGCCCGACCGCGTGGACGACACGCGCATCTCCTCCTCCCGCGTGTAGACGTACCGGACCGGACGGCCGGTCTTCAGAGCCGCGAGACACGCGATCGGCTCGGTGATGACGTCGACCTTGCCGCCGAACCCGCCGCCCACCGTGCCGCCGACGAAGTGCAGCCGCGCCGGCTCGATCTGCAGGATGATCGCCGTGTTGTCGAGCGAGAAGTACAGCGCCTGCGTGTTGGTGTGGACGGTGATGCGGCCGTCGGCCTCGGGCTTGGCGATGCAGCCGGTGGTCTCGGTCGGCGCGTGCTCGGTGGGCGAGGTCTGGTAGGTGCCCTCTATCACGT
Organism: uncultured Solirubrobacteraceae bacterium; assembly: GCA_963844405.1. Lineage (GTDB taxonomy): Bacteria > Actinomycetota > Thermoleophilia > Solirubrobacterales > Solirubrobacteraceae > DASSUW01. The sequence goes on from CAWJNZ010000007.1 coordinate 613,781, forward strand.
GGTCGGCACCCGCGCGCGCCGCCGCGGCGTCGCCGTAGCGGATTCGCCGGCAGTGGTGCCCCTCGTACCAGAAGTGGTTGGTGTCCCAGTGCGTGACCCGCGGCGCGTCGGGCTTCAGCGCCTCCTCGACGTCGAACACCGCGGGCAGCTCCTCGAGGTCGAGCCGAACCCGTTTGACCGCCTCGACGGCCGCCGCCTCGGTCTCGGCGATCACCGCGACGATCGGCTCGCCCCGGTAGCGCGCGCGCTCCGCGGCGAGCACCTGCTCCTCGTCCGGCTCGACCCCGATCAGGCAGAGGATCGTGTAGACGTTCTTCGGGACGTCCGCGGCCGTCAACGCGCGGACGAACCCGGGGACCTTCTCCGCCTCGGAGAGGTCGATGCCGCGGATCCGCGCGTGCACGAGCGGGTTGCGCACCATCTTCAAGTGGAGCATCCCGGGGTACCGGATGTCGTCGACGTACTCGGTGGTGCCGGTGACGTGCCCCATGCCGTCGCGGCGCTCGACCCCGCGGCCCACCACATGGAACGGCTGCTGCGAGAGGGTCACGCCGCCGCCTCCGCGATCGCGTCGATGATCGACTGGTAGCCCGTGCAGCGGCAGACGTTGCCGGAGATCGCCTCGGCGATCTCCTCGCGCGACGGCGACGGGTTGCGATCCAGCAGCGCCCGCGCGGCGATCAGCATCCCGGGCGCGCAGTAGCCGCACTGGACCGCGAAGCGCTCGTGGAAGACGCGTTGCAGCGGGTCGTCCTCCCAGCCCTCCAGCGTCGTCACCGACCGCCCGGCCACGTTGGCCACCGGCAGCAGACAGGAGAGCACCGGCTCGCCGTCGACGATCACCGTGCAGGAGCCGCAGCCGCCCTGGCGGCAGCCGGCCTTGGCGGCGCGCAGCCCGAGCTGCTCGCGCAGCACGTGGTTGACGGTCGCGAGCGGCCCGGCCATCACCTCGGTCGGCCGCCCGTTGAGTGAGAACTCGAAGACCTCAGACGGCATCGGCGGCCTCCAGGGCGCGGCGGACGAACAGCTCGGTCATGCGCCGGCGGTACCAGGCGCTGGCGATCGCGTCGCTCGGCGGGTCGATCTGCGCGGCGGCGGCGACCGGATCGGCCGGCGCGAGCACCGGGTGCGGCGCGACGCCGCCGAGGGCGACGCGGCCGCCGCTGACCGCGACGGAGACGACAGCCGGCGAGTTCGCCGCGCGGCGGGCGCAGCGCAGGAAGACGAGGTCCGCTTCCTCGAACGAGACGGAGAGGACGATCTCCTCGTCGCGGCGGAACGAGGACCAGAACTCGGCGACGGGGAGCGTGCGGGACGAGAGGTGGACCTCGGCGTCGAGGGCGAGCAGCGCGACGGCGACGTCACCGCCGACGACGAGGTTGCCACCCACGGTGGCCATGTTGCGCAGGGCGGGCCCGCCGACGGCGCGCGCGGCCTGAGCGAGCGGGCCGTCGAGGGCGGCGAGCGGGGTCGTGGCGCCGACCGTGACGCGCGAGCCCGAGCGTTCGACGCCGGCCAACCCCGCCCGTGCGAGGCCGACGACGCGGGTGGCATCGATCTCGCCGGCGTGCACGGCGGGCATCACCGTGGTGCCGCCGGCCATGATGACCGCGTCCCGGAGCTCCGTGGCCGCCTCCTCGGCCGACCCCGGGAGCAGGTACTGGGTGATCATTCCTCCTCCTCGATCAGGGCGAACATGCGCCCGGGAGACCCCTCCGCCCCGCGGATGGGGACGAAGCCTGCGAAGAACGGCACGCGGACGCCGACCGGCAGCTGCGACAGGCCCGTCAGCTGCTGGATGAGGATCGCCCCGCGGTCGAGGATCGCCTTGTGGACGACGAAGTCCTCGGACGTGAAGTCGGGCAGCCGCGCGCTCCGCTCGCTGAAGCAGTCGAAGCCGACCACCTTCGCGCCCTGGTCCACGAGCCAGCCTGCCGCCTCGGGCTCGCAGTACGGCGAGCGCATGTAGTAGTCGGGGAAGCGCCCCCACGCCTTCTCGGTCCAGTCGGTGCGGCAGAGGGCGACGTCGCCGGGTTCGATCGGGGGAGCGTGCTCGCGCAGGAGATCGACGGTGATCGGCTCGTCCTCCCCCAGGAACGTGAGGTCGATGACGATCGCCGGCCCGCAGACACGATCCAGGGAGACGTCCGCGGCGGTCTCGCCGTCGGCCGCGCAGTGGCGCCCGAAGTCCACGTGCGAGCCGGTATGCAGCAGCATGTTGACCTCGCTGGCCTGCCAGAACCCCGGCCCGCGGTGGTGTGACGTGAGCGTCAATCGTTTGTTGACCGAGGGCGGGCTCAGCGTGTCCTCGCCGATCTTCAGCGTCAGGTCGACGATCCGCGGCATGCGCGCTCCACGTTCTCGATGTGCCGGTGCATGGCGGCCGACGCCGCCTCGGGATCGCGCGCCCGAAGCGCCGCGACGATCGCCTCGTGGTCCTTGATCGATTGCTCCATCACGGCGCGCCGCGCGCCCGTCCGCCGACGCGACGCCAGGCCCAGCGCGCGGATCGACTCCATGAAGCGCCCGAGCACCGCGTTCTCGGACGCCACCCGGATGGCGTCATGCAGCTCGAGGTCCGCTTCCATGAACGCCTCGGCGTCGCCGATCGCCGCCCGCGCGCGCGCCACGCAGGCGTCGAGCAGATCCACGGTCCCGTCGTCGATCCGCCGGGCGGCCAGCGCGGCCATCGCCGGTTCCACAACTTTGCGCGCCTCGAACAGCTGGTCCGACGCCTGTTCGCTCAAAGAGAGCACGAAGCTCAGGTGGCGCACGAGCAGGTCGGGCTCCAGAGAGGACACGTAGGTGCCGGTGCCGTGGCGCATGTCGGTCACGCCGAGCACCGTGAGCGCCTGCAACGCCTCCCGCAGCGACGACCGGCTGACCCCCATCGACGCCGCCAGCTCCCGTTCGGCCGGCAGCCGGTCGCCGGGGCCGAGATGGCGCTGCTGGATGAGGTCCAGCAGACGCGTGACGATCTGCTGCGGCACCGCCTCCCTCGTGACGGTGCCGAACGCCGGTGGTCCGACCACCCGGCCACCCTACCTCCGGCGGTCGAACGCTGTCAAGGTGTCCATCCGGTGCAGCGCCGAGAGGATCTCCGCAACGTCGCCATCATCGCCCACGTCGACCACGGCAAGACGACGCTGGTCGACGCCATGCTGTGGCAGTCGGGTGCCTTCCGCGCCAACCAGGACGTCGCCGAGCGCGTCATGGACTCGATGGACCTCGAGCGAGAGAAGGGCATCACCATCCTCGCCAAGAACACCGCGGTCCAGTACGGCGACGTCAAGCTCAACATCGTCGACACGCCGGGCCATGCCGACTTCGGGGGCGAGGTCGAACGAGGCCTCACCATGGTCGACGGCGTGCTGCTGCTCGTCGACGCGAGCGAAGGCCCGCTCCCGCAGACCAGATTCGTCCTGCGCAAGGCGTTCGAGAACCGGCTGCCGGTGATCCTCGTCGTCAACAAGGTCGACCGGCCCGACGCCCGCATCGCCGAGGTCGTCGACGAGGTCTACCAGCTGTTCATCGACCTCGACGCGCGCGAGGACCAGATCGAGTTCCCGATCGTCTACACGAACGCCAAGGCCGGCTGGGCTTCCCTCACCGAGGGCGAGGAGGGCACCGACCTCAAGCCCCTGATGGACCTGCTCGTCGAGCACGTGCCGGCCCCCGAGTACGACGAGACGCACCCGCTCCAGGCGCACGTGACGAACCTCGACGCGTCGCCCTATCTGGGGCGGCTGGCGATCTGCCGAGTCCGGCACGGGACGATCACGAGGGGGACGAACGTGGCGTGGTGCCGGGCCGACGGCACGATCACCAACGCCAAGGTGGCCGAGCTCTACATCACCGAGGCGCTCGACCGCGTCGAGGCCGACGAGGCCGGCCCCGGCGAGATCATCGCCGTCGCCGGCCTGCCCGACGTGACGATCGGCGAGACGCTCGCCGATCCCGAGGACCCGCGGCCGCTGCCGGTCATCACCGTCGACGAGCCGTCGCTCTCCGTGACGGTCGGCCAGAACACGAGCCCGCTCGCCGGCCGGGAGGGCGACAAGCTGACCGCCCGCCAGATCCGCGACCGGCTCGCCGCCGAGACGATCGGCAACGTCTCGATCCGCGTGCTGGAGACCGAGCGGCCGGACACGTGGGAGGTCCAGGGCCGCGGCGAGCTCCAGCTCGCCGTGCTCGTCGAGCTCATGCGCCGCGAGGGCTTCGAGCTCACCGTCGGCAAGCCGCAGGTCGTCATCCGGATGATCGACGACATCACGCACGAGCCGGTCGAGCGGATGACGATCGACGTGCCGGAGGAGTACGTCGGCGTCGTCACCCAGCTGCTAGCCCTGCGCAAGGGCCGGATGGAGCAGATGGTCAACCACGGCACCGGCTGGGTGCGGATGGACTACCTCGTCCCCGCGCGCGGGCTGATCGGCTTCCGCACCGAGTTCCTCACCGAGACGCGCGGCACCGGCCTGCTGCACCACGTCTTCGACCGCTGGGAGCCGTGGGCGGGCGAGCTCAGGCTCCGCCCCACGGGCTCGCTGGTCTCCGACCGCCGCGGCAAGGTCGCGTCCTTCGCGCTCTTCAACCTGCAGGAGCGCGGCGTGCTGTTCGTCGAGCCCGGCGAGGACGTCTACGAGGGGATGATCGTCGGCGAGAACGCGCGCGCCGAGGACCTCGACGTCAATGCCACGAAGGAGAAGCACCTCACGAACATGCGCTCCTCCACCTCCGACGTGCTGGTCCGGCTCGTGCCCCCGCGCAAGCTCAGCCTCGACCAGGCGCTCGAGTTCGTGCGCGAGGACGAGGCGGTCGAGGTCACCCCGCACGCGGTCCGGCTGCGGAAGGCCGAGCTCGATCAGACGGCCCGCGTGAAGGCCGCACGCGCGCGGGCACGCGCGTAAGCGCAGATCGGCGCGCCGGCACGCGCGTAAGTCGCACGCCGGCGTGCGAAACGCAGATTCGTTCTCGAGGAGGAGGCGGCCGGGCGTAGGGTTGGCCCGATGGCCCGTTGGCGACCGCCGCCGCTCGTCGTCGACTCCCTGCTCGCGATCGCGCTCGCGCTGCTCTCGGTCAGCACGATCGAGCCCGCGCAGCCGGTCGGTGCCGACGAGTCGGAGATCCCCGTCGCGCTGGTGGTGCTCACCGCGCTCGCCACGCTGCCCCTCGCGCTGCGGCGGCGCCGCCCGCTCGCGGTCCTCGTCGTCACGCTCGCCGCCGCGCTGGCGGCCACCTACGTCCACGACGCGTTCGTCTTCCCCGGCCCGCTGGTCGCGCTCTACACGGTCGCCAAGTACGTGGGCCGGCCGCGCTCGCTGTACGCCGCGGCGGGGACGGCCGGCGCGCTCGTGCTCCACGTGCTCGCCATCGAGTCGCTCGGCGTCTGGGAGCTGCTGGCCATCTACGCGCTGTTCGGCGCCGCCTGGCTGCTCGGCGACAACGTCCGCACGCGCCGCGAGCGCGCCGTGGCGACCCTGAAGCGCGCCGCCGCCGAGGAGCAGGCGCGGATCGCGCGCGAGTTGCACGACGTTATCGGCCACAGCGTGAGCGTGATGACGATCCAGGCGGCGGCCGCCGGCGACGCCTTCGACAGCCGGCCCGCCCAGGTCCGCGAGGCGCTGCAGGCGATCGAGGACACGGGGCGCGAGACGCTCGGCGAGCTGCGCCGGCTGCTGGGGCGGGTGCGGCCGGACGAGGCGTTCGCCCCCGCGCCGGGGCTCGGCAGCCTCGACGCGCTGGCCGAGCGCGTGCGCGGCGCCGGCCTCGCCGTCGAGCTGACCGGCGACCCGCCGGACACCCTGCCGCCCAGCATCGACGTGTCCGCGTACCGCATCGTGCAGGAGGCGCTCACCAACACGCTCAAGCACGCCGGCGCCACGACCGCCCGCGTCCACGTCGAGCAGAGGAACGGCGCGCTCGAGATCGACGTCGTCGACGACGGGCAGGGCGCAACCCACGTCAGGGAGGGCCGCGGCCTCGTGGGCATGCGCGAGCGCACCGCCGCCTTCGGCGGCGACCTTCAAACGGGTCCTGCGCCCGGAGGCGGCTTCAAGGTCCACGCCCGCATCCCGCTCGAAGAGGCGCCATGATCCGTGTCCTGCTCGTCGACGACCAGGCGCTCGTGCGCAGCGGCTTCCGGCTGATCCTCGAGACGCGCGAGGACCTCGAGGTCGTCGGCGAGGCGGAGGACGGCAGCCAGGTGGTCGACCTCGCGCGCCGCCTCAAGCCCGACGTGATCCTGATGGACGTCCGCATGCCGAAGGTCGACGGCGTCGAGGCGACCCGCCGGCTCGCGGCGATCGGCTCGCAGGCGCGCGTGCTCATCCTCACGACGTTCGACCTCGACGAGTACGTCTACGAGGCGATCCGCGCGGGCGCGAGCGGCTTCCTGCTCAAGGACGTCCAGCCCGCGCAGCTCGTCGACGCCGTCCGCGTCGTGGCGTCGGGCGAGGCGATGCTCGCCCCCACCGTCACCCGTCGGCTGCTCGAGCACTTCGCCGGAACGCTGCCCGGCAACGAGCGGCCGCGGGAGCTCGGCCGGCTGACCGAGCGCGAGCTGGAGATCCTCACGCTGCTCGCCGACGGGCTCTCCAACGCCGAGCTCGCCGACCAGCTTTTCCTCAGCGAGACGACCGTCAAGACCCACGTCTCGAGCGTGCTGCGCAAGCTCGGGCTGCGCGACCGGGTTCAGGCGGTCGTGCTCGCGCACCGGGCCGGGCTCGTGCGACCTCCTTCCTGAGGAGGAGCGGGACCATGCTCGCGGCGGAGGGGCCGGGCCGTACGGTCCGGCCATGGACTACGCAATCGAGACCGCCGGCCTCACCAAGCGCTTCGGCGCGCGGACCGCGGTGGACGACGTCGAGCTGCGCGTGCCGCGCGGGTCGGCGTTCGGCTACCTCGGCCCCAACGGCGCCGGCAAGACCACCCTCATCCGCATGCTGCTCGGGCTCACGCACGCAACGAGCGGCACGATGGCCATGCTGGGCCGGCCCGTGCCGGCCGAGCGGACACGAGCGCTCGCCCGCGTCGGCGCAATGGTCGAGGAGCCACGCTTCCACGGCCATCTCACCGGCCGCGAGAACCTGCGGGTCGCCGCCGCGGCGCGCGAGCCGGAGGCGCACGGCCGCATCGACGGCGCGCTCGAGCGCGTCGGCCTCGGCGACCGCGCCGACGAGCGCGTCAAGCGCTACTCGCAAGGCATGCGCCAGCGGCTCGGCCTCGCCCGGACGCTGCTCGGCGACCCCGACCTGCTGATCCTCGACGAGCCGACGAACGGGCTCGACCCGGCCGGCATCCACGAGTTCCGCACGATGATCCGCGCGTTCGTCGGCGAGGGCCGGACCGTCCTGCTGTCCTCGCACCTGCTCGACGAGGTCGAGCGGATCTGCGACCGCGCCGCGATCGTCGACCGCGGCCGCGTCGTCGCCCAGGGCACGCTCGCCGAGCTCTCCCACGGCGGCGAGCACGTGCTCGTCATCGGCACGAGCGACGACGAGGAGGCGCTCGCCATCGCGGCCGGCCACCGGGCGGTCGGCGGCATCGACCTCGCACCCGAGGGCATCCGCGTCACGCTGCTGCCGGACGTCGACGTCGACGCGGCAGCCGACGACCTGGGCCGCCGCCTCGTCGACGGCGGCCTCGCCATCCGCCGCTTCGAGCGCGCCCGTGCGTCGCTCGAGCAGCGCTTCCTGGAGGTGACGTCATGAGGCTCGTCAGCGCCGAGCTCCTGAAGCTGCGCCGCCGGACCGGGCTGGTGACCGCCACGCTGGGCGTGACGGTCGTGCCGGCGATCCTCGTGCAGGCGTTCGACGCCGGGTTCACCGAGGGCTTCGGCGTGATCGCCATGCTCACCGTGGTGGCCGGCATCCTCGTCGGGGCCAGCGTCGGCACGGCCGACGAGACGTCCGGCGTCTTCCGCGACCTCGTGGTCACGGGCCGCTCGCGGCTCGACCTCTTCATGGCGCGCGTGCCGGCGGGCCTGGCGCTCGTCCTGCTCGCGGCCGCGGCCGGCTTCGCGCTGATCGCCGAGGGCGACAAGCTCGTCGAGTGCGCCGCCTGGCTGGCGCTGGTGGGCGCGACCAGCTATGCGCTCTCGCTCGGCGTGGCGACCCTCGTGGGCTCGCCCGGTCAGGCGATCGCGATGCTGCTCGCCCTGTGGCTCGTGGTGACGCCGTTCGTGCAGAACGTCGAGTCGCTCGCCTGGCTGCAGGACGGACTGCTGATCACGGGCCTCGACCGCGTCATGCCCAGCGAGCTGCACGAGGCCGAGCCGGCCTACACGATGTCGCTGGCCGGCGGGATCGCGGTGATCCTCGCCTGGACGGTCGTGCCGCTGCTGGCCGGCGCGTGGCGGACGCTGACCCGCGATGCCTAGCAGGAGGCGGCCAGCCGCGGCGCGGGCCGGTCCCCGACCTGGAGCCGCACGAGCTCGGAGCCCCTGCGCTCGAGCGCCAGGTCGATCCCCTCGCCGGTGATGCGCTGCGCGTAGCCGTCGCCCGTCGCCTCCAGGTGGATGTCGAGCTCGTGGCGGAGCGCGAGCCGCATGAAGTGGCCGCCGGCGAACAGCAGCGACGGCACCGTGGCGGCGTAGCGCCGGCGCCGCTCGCGGTAGCAGAGCTGGGTGCGGTCGACCTCGACGAGCACGAGGTCGGCCGCCCGCTCGCGCGCCACGACGGCGGCCGGGCGGGCGGGCTGCATGTCGCGCGCGACGACGAACGCGATCGCCACGATGAGGCCGAGCAGCACGAGCCGGCCGTCCATGAGGCATAGGATCGCGCTCATGAGCGAGCCGACCAAGTACCTGCTGGGCGAGGAGCAGATCCCCACTCACTGGATCAACCTGCTGCCGGACCTCCCGGGCGAGCCGCTGCCGCCGCTCAACCCCGGCACGGGGCAGCCCGCCGGGCCCGAGGACCTCACCCCGATCTTCCCGATGGGGCTGATCATGCAGGAGGTCTCGCCCGAGCCGGAGGTCGAGATCCCCGCCGAGGTGCGTGAGGCCTACGGCCTGTGGCGGCCGACGCCGCTCTTCCGCGCCCGCCGGCTCGAGCAGGCGCTCAACACGAAGACCCGCATCTACTACAAGTACGAGGGCGGCTCGCCCTCCGGCTCGCACAAGCCGAACACCGCCGTGCCGCAGGCCTTCGAGAACGCCAAGGCGGGCATGAAGAAGCTCGCCACCGAGACCGGAGCCGGCCAGTGGGGCTCCTCGCTCGCCTTCGCCTGCTCGCTGTTCGGGCTCGACTGCGAGGTCTTCATGGTCGGCTCGAGCTACGACCAGAAGCCCTACCGGCGCTCGATGATGGAGGCCTGGGGCGCGACCGTGCACCGCTCGCCGTCCGACCGCACGCAGTCGGGCCGCGCGCAGGCGCAGCACCCCACCGGCTCGCTCGGCATCGCGATCTCGGAGGCGGTCGAGGTCGCCGCCCAGGACCCGGACTGCAACTACTCGCTCGGGTCCGTGCTCAACCACGTGCTCCTGCACCAGACCGTGATCGGGCAGGAGGCGATCCTGCAGATGGAGCTGGCGGGCGAGGAGCCGGACGTGATCGTCGGCTGCGTCGGCGGCGGCTCGAACTTCGCCGGGCTCGCGTTCCCGTTCCTGCGCAGCGGCTCGCAAGCGCGCTTCGTGGCCGCCGAGCCGGCCGCGTGCCCGACGCTCACGCGCGGGGTCTACCGCTACGACTTCGGCGACACCGCCGGGCTCACCCCGCTGATGCCGATGTTCACGCTCGGCCACGACTTCGTGCCGCCGCCCGTGCACGCCGGCGGCCTGCGCTACCACGGCGACGCGCCGATGCTGTGCGGCCTCGTCAAGGCCGGCCGCATCGAGGCGCGCGCCTACAAGCAGAACGAGACCTTCGAGGCCGCCGTCCGGTTCTCCCGGACCGAGGGCATCATCCCGGCGCCGGAGCCGGCGCACGCCATCCGGGCGGTGATCGAGGAGGTCGAGCGCGGCGAGGCCGAGGTGATCCTCTTCGGGCTCTGCGGCCACGGCAACTTCGACCTCGCGGCCTACGACGCCTACCTGTCCGGCAACCTCGAGGACCCGGAGTTCTCCGAGGCCGACATGGAGGCCGCGCTCGCGCGGCTCCCCGAGGCGCCCGCGATCGCCTAAGCCGCGTCGTGGAAGATGATCCCGAGGGCGGTGCGGCTGCCACTTCGGACCGTGCTCACGCCGTGCCGGAGGCCGACGCGGTGGGGGCCGTGCTTGCCCGCGTTCGGGCGCTCGCGCGTGGGGAAGATCACGAACGCGCCGCGCGGCGGGGTGAGGACGTGCGCGCGGCTCTGGGCGCGCGGGCGCTGCTCCATCAGCACGAACTCGCCGCCCTCGAAGTCCTCGGTGAGCACGGTCACCGCCTGGAACGGGAAGTAGACGTCCCCGTAGAGGTCCTGGTGCAGCGCGTTCCAGTCGCCGGGGCCGTAGCGCAGGATCAGCGGCGTCGGCCGCGACTGGCCGGTGTCGTGGCAGCGGGCGAGTAGCTCCTCGTGTTCGAGCGGGAAGGAGTCGGCGCGGCCGCCGAGCAGCGCCGACCAGTCGTTGGCGACCGGCGCGAGGTGGCGGTAGAACGCGCGCCGGAGGTCGGCGATCGCGTCGGGCAGCGGGTGGTCGAAATAGCGGTAGCGGCCGTCGCCGAAGCGATGGCGGGCCATGTCGATCGTCGAGCGGAAGCGGCCGCCGTCGAACAGGTCCGCGAGCTCGTCGCTCTCGCGGTCGTCGAGCAGCGGCTCGGTGACGGCGTAGCCGCGGGTGTCGAGCTGGTCGCGCAGGTCGTCCCAGTCGAGGTCGTCGACCCGCGCTCCGAGGGTGGTGTGGGTCAGCATCACCGATGTAACGACGCGGGCACCGATCGCGTGAGGCTCGTACGCCGGCCCAGGGCGCGCACAGGCGCGCCCCGGGCAGACGTGCGGCTCGCGTCAGCGTGGGTGCGCCTGGTGGTTGCCGCCACCGAGCGAGCCGTCCTCGCTCAGCACCACCACGCCGGCGGCATTGCGGACGACGACCGACCATCCGTCCGAGCGCCCGGGCTCGCCTTCGTCGGTCAGCGTCCAGTCGATCGTGTACCCGCCGGCGCCGTCGAAGCGGCCGGTGCCGCTGCCGCGGTGGATCTCCCAGCCGGCCTTGGGGCCGCCCGGGCGGAGCGCCGGGTCATCGACGCAGAGCGCGTAGTCGACGTGCTCGAGCACGAACCGCCCGGCGGGCGCGTTGATCCGCAGCGTTCCGCCCCCGGCCGCGGTGCAGGCGAGGTGGACCTGATGGTGGGACTTGCCGCCGCCGGTGCGCAGCCATCCGCCGCCGGTCAGCCGGCCGGGCTTGCCGATGCCACGCACGATGATCGTCACGGTGGCCTCGTCGCATGCCCCGGAGGGGTCGCAGGCGCGGTAGCGGAACGTGTCCGTGCCGACGAAGTTCGACACTGGCCGGTAGACGCATTGCGTGGCGCTGCAGGTCGCCGTGCCGTGCGCGGGACTCGAGACCAGCGCGGCGGTGAGCGGGTCGCCGTCGGGGTCGCTGTCGTTGGCGAGGACGGCGACGGTGACCGCGTCGTTCTCGTCGATCGTCCGCGTGTCGTCGTTCGCAACGGGCGGATCGTTGACCGGCGTCACGGTGATCGTGACCGTGCCGGTGTCGACGGCTCCGTTGCCGTCGCTGACCGTGAACGTGAACGAGTCGGTCCCGTTGAAGTTCGCCGCGGGGGTGTAGACCAGGGACGCACCGCTGCCTGACAGCGTCCCGTGGCCTGGCGAGGCGGCCGTGAACGTCAGCGTGTCGCCGTCGACGTCCGATCCGGTCAGCGTGAGCGCGCGTGGCGTGTCCTCCAGTGTGGTCAGCGACTGGTCGTCGGCCACCGGCGGATCGTTGACCGGCGTCACGGTGATCGCGATCGTGCCGGTGTCCACGGCTCCGTCGGCGTCGGTGACCGTGAACGTGAACGAGTCGCTCCCGTTGAAGTTCGGGGCCGGCGTGTACGTCAGCGACGGCGCCGTGCCCGCGAGCGTGCCGTGGGCCGGCTGGGTGGCGACGGCGAACGTCAGCGGCCCGCCCTCCGGGTCCGAGCCCGTGAGCTGGAGCGCGAGCGGCGTGTCCTCCGGTGTGGTCAGGGACTGGTCGTTCGCGAGCGGCGGCACGTTGGGCGCGAGGTTGCCGGTGAAGCGGAAGACGTTGTCGTTGTAGTCCCGGTCACCGCCCCCGAGCGTGTCCTCGAAGCCGACGTCGAAGACCCGCTCGGCGATCGGGGTGACCGCCGCGTGCGGGACGCCGTCGCGGTTGCGGCTCCCCGGGCCCATGACGAACGTCTCGCCGGTGTTGCGCACGAAGATCCCGAAGACCAGCTCGCGCCCGGCCGGGAAGGGCCCGATGACGACGTGCCTGCCGACCTCGGTGTTGAGCGCGAGCGTCGGACCGCGGGTGCCGTCCTCGTTGCGCAGGAACAGCTCCGTCACGAACGTCGCCGAGGCCGGCCGCACGTCGAGCTCGACCGTGCCGCCGGTGGCGAACAGCTGCCCTCCGACGACGGTCTGCGCGGATGCCGTCCCGGCCGTCGCGGTGAAGAGCAGCGCGACGGTCAGGGCCGCCGCCAACAGAGCACAACGACGCAACGTTCCAGGCATGTCCGCCTGCCTTTCGGATTCGACGTCACGGGTCGATCCCCGCGCGCGGTCAAGCCGTACCAGACGCCGATGTCTCACCGCTCAAACCTTGTCAGGAAGGAGACTCGAACAGACGTCGACCGCACTCTCGATGAGAGCTCCCCGAGGCGCCGGCGGCCATGTGGCCGCCGGCGCCTCGTCACTCCCCTACTCGTAGGCGAGCGCGGTGAGGACGTCGGTCCTCGCGGCTCGCCTTGCCGGGAGCACGGCCGCAGCCATGCCCGCCAGCACCGCGATCGCGGCGACCGCCACGAGGGCGCCCGTCGGGATCACGAACTCCAGCCCGTACTCGCCGAGCGCGGCGACCACCGCCGCGGCGAGCGCGAGCCCGACGCCGATGCCGGGCAGGGCGCCCATGAGCGCGGTGATCACGCTCTCGTGACGCACCATCCGGCGCACCTGGCGGCGCGACATGCCCATCGCGCGCAGGGTGCCGAGCTCGCGCCGGCGCTCGAAGGTCGCCAGCACGAGCGTGTTGACGATCCCGAACAGCGACACGATCACCGCCAGGGCGAGCAGGATCCAGAGGACGGCCAGGATCTGGCCGATCCACTCGGTCTGCTTGGTGATGAACTCGTCCTTGGTCGAGACGGCGACCTCGGGGAAGGCGGCCAAGGCCTTCTCGAGCGCGGCCGTGTCGCCCGCCGAGACCAGCGTGAAGCGGTTGCGCTCGGCGGCGAACACGCCCGCGAACGCCTCCTGCGAGATCGTGATCGGGCCGAGGCTCAGCACGTCGAGCACCGGCGACTCCTCGATCGCGCGCACGGTGAGCCGCAGCTCCTCGCCCTTCGGCGAGGTGATCGTGAACGCGTCGCCGACGCCCAGGCCGTGCTCGGTCGCCCAGCCGTCGTCGACCAGCGCGCCGTCGCGCCCGAGGCCGGCGACCGCCGCCTCGTCGCCCGCCTTCAGGTCGTAGGCGAACAGCCGCGTGATGGTGGCGGGGTCGACGGCGTTGACGCCCTCCTCCTCGCCGAAGGCGAGCGCGCCGTCCTGGCGCAGGGAGCTGACGGCGTCGACGCCCGGGGCGCTCGCCACCGCCCGCTCGATCGCGGGATCGATCGGCGACCAGCCGTCGGTCGAGCCCACGACCGCCGTCGCCTGCACGCGCCGGTCCAGCGAGCCGGTCGACACGTCCTGCAGGCCCTTGGCCACCACCGTGACCGCGGTGACCAGCGCGACGCCGATCAGCAGTGCGGACGCGGTGCCCGCCGTGCGGCCGGGATGGCGCATGGCGTTGGTGCGGGCGAGCCGGCCGGCGGAGCCGCCGAGGCGCGCCGACGGGCGGCCGACGAGGCCGGTGACGGCGCGCAGGACGCGGCCGGGCAGGCGCACTCGCGCGCCCGCGTCGGCGGCCTCGCGCAGGGCGGCCACGGGCGCGACCTTGGTCGCCCGCCGCGCCGGCATCAGCGCGGCGACGACGGTCACGCCGACGCCGATCACCAGCGCGGCGACCACGGTCCCGCCGCTCAGCGACAGGCCCGCGATCGGCAGGCCGAGGCCCATCGCGTCGAACATCGCCTCGAGGCCGGAGGCGAGCAGCAGGCCGACGCCGAGGCCGAGCACCGAGGCGCCCACCCCGATCGCCAGCGCCTCGAGCAGCACCATGCGGCGGACCTGGCGGCGGCTGGCGCCGACCATGCGCAGGAGCCCGAGCTCGCGCGTCCGCTGGGCGACGGCGATCGAGAGCGCGTTGAAGATCGTGAACGCGCCCACGAGCAGCGCCACGCCGGCGAAGGCGAGCAGGATCGTGCGCAGGATGCCGACGAACGTCTTCAGGCCCTCGAGGTCGAAGCGGTCGTCGGCCGCCGCCGGGCGGATCTGCGTTCCCGCCGGCGCCTGGTCGAGCTCGCCGGCGACGAGGATGCGGTCGTAGCGGCCCGTCTTGTCGAACAGCGTCTGCGCCGCCGCCAGGTCGAACACGGCGAAGGTGGCGGTGCCGAGCGACTTGACGTCGGCGAACGTGGCGATGCCGACGACCTCGAACGCCTGCGCCTCGCCGCGCGTGGCGATCCGGACGCGGTCGCCGATCGCGTAGCCCTCCTTCTCGGCCGTCCCCTGGTCGATCACGACCTCGCCGGGGGCGGCCGCCCAGCGACCGTCGCCGAGGCGGAACGGGGTCAGCCCGGCGGCGTCCGGCGTGCGGGCGTCGAAGCCGGCGCCGAAGTACGGCCCGTCGCCGACCGGCTTGCCGTCCTTGCCGACGATCTGCGCCGTGTCGGTGATGTCGCCCACCGCGGTCTTCACGCCCGGCTCGCGCCGGACCTTCTCGAGCGTCGCGGCGGCGACCGTCGGCGTCTCGGCGAACGAGTCCAGGCCGGGCTCGAACGCCGTCTTGGCGGTGACGACGGCGTCGGTGCCGTCGTAGGCGGCGCTCGACAGCGAGTCGGCGGCGCCGCGCATGGCACCCGTGAAGGTCAGCGCGGCGCCCACGAACGCCACGCCCACGACGATGGCCAGCGCGCTGAGGATCGTGCGCAGTGGCCGGGCCGCGAGGCCCTTGATGACGACCCGCGTCATCGGTTCATCACCGCGAGCACGTCGTCCTCCGTGGGGCGCTGGAGGTCGGCCACGACGCGGCCGTCGGTCAGGTAGAGCACGCGGTCGGCGATCGCCGCGGCGCGCGGGTCGTGGGTGACCATCAGCGTGGTCTGGCCCTCGAGGTCGACGGCGTCGCGCAGGAGCTGGAGGATGCCGGCGCCGGCCTCGGAGTCCAGGTTGCCGGTCGGCTCGTCGGCGAACAGGACGGTCGGCTGCGTGATCAGCGCACGGGCGATCGCCACGCGCTGCTGCTGGCCGCCGGACAGCTCGGCGGGCCGGTGGCCGCGCCGCTCGGTCAGCCCGACGCGGGCGATCAGCGCGTCGACCTCCTGGGCCGGCGGACGCCGCCCGGCGATGGAGAGCGGCAGGAGGACGTTCTCCTCCGCGGTCAGCGTCGGCAGCAGGTTGAACGACTGGAAGACGAAGCCGATGTGCTTGCGGCGCAGGCGCGTGAGGTCGCGGTCCTTCATGCGCGTGATCTCCTCGCCGGCGACCTTGACGGTGCCCGAGCTGGGCGTGTCGAGGCCGGCGAGCAGGTGCATGAGGGTCGACTTGCCGGAGCCCGACGGGCCCATGACGGCGGTGAACTGGCCGGCCGGCAGGTCGAGCGAGACGCCGCGGAGGGCGTGCACGGCAGAGTCGCCGTGGCCGTAGGTGCGCGTCAGCGCCATCGCCGACACGGCGTTGGACGTGACGGGCGCGTCATCGAGGAGAGCACTCAAGGGGAGGATCCTTTTGATCGTTGGGAGACGACTACGCGGCGACGGCCTCGCGCGTCACGCGAGACAGCGCCGATTCCAGGGCACCGGCGGACAGCAGGGCGCTCGTCGCCTCGGCGAGCAGGCGCCCGACGATCCCGCCGGACGGTCGGACGGACACGGACGCGCGCACCTCGCTGCCGCCCTCGACGGGCGCCAGCCGGTAGTCGACGTCGAACCCCACCGGCCCCGTGGCGGCGAGCGAGAGCCCGCTGCCGGAGGCCTCGTGGACCTCGAGGTCGAAGCCGACGCGGCGACCGGCGAGCTTCCCGCTCACCCGGGCGCGGCTACCGGTCGCGAGCCGCCGGCCCTCGAGCTCCTCGACGTCGAACGGCAGCGGCGGGCGGGTGGGACCGCATCCGGCGGCCTCCGGGTCGGTGAGCACCTCGAGCACGGCCTCGGGACGTGCGGCGGTGGTCGTCGTGGCGGTCCATGTCCTCATGGCCGACACTCTCGCTCCCGGTGCGTCAACTGTCGTCGGCCGCCGTGACGATCCTGCGGCTGCCGTCGGGAGGATCCGTCGTCATCCTCGAGGATGACCCCGCGATCGTCATGCAGGAGGACGATCCGCGTCCGGGTCGCGGCTAACGTTGCCTGACCATGCTCGCACGGCTGCGCGCCATGGACCCGTATCGGGCCGACCTGCTACTGGCCTCCGTGCTCCTCGTCGAGGGGCTGCTGGAGGTCGTCTTCCTGCTGCCCGGCGAGACGCCGAACCAGGGGCTGGTCGCCGCTCTCGTGGCCGGGCTCGCCGGGTGCGTCGCGATCCGCCGCCGCCTGCCGGCCGTGGCCGCGCTGATCGGCATGCTGATCTTCTGCGGCTATCCGGCGCTCGGGCAGGAGTACACGGAGCACCTCGTCAGCCCGTTCTTCGTCTCGCTCCTGCTCATCTACGGCATCGGCCGCCACCTCGAGGGGCGCGTCGTCTGGCTGG
The DNA here is from genome assembly GCA_963844405.1 of uncultured Solirubrobacteraceae bacterium. Taxonomy (GTDB): domain Bacteria; phylum Actinomycetota; class Thermoleophilia; order Solirubrobacterales; family Solirubrobacteraceae; genus DASSUW01. The sequence continues at coordinate 630,665 of CAWJNZ010000007.1, forward strand.
TCACCGCCTACGCCGCGGTGGTCATGACGATCTTCACGGCGCTCGAGCAGACCGACGACACGGTCGGCAACTACCTGCTGAGCATCGGCGCGCTCGTGGTGGCGCCGGTCCTGATCGGCCGCGTCATCCGCAACCGCGCCCAGCTCAACCAGGCGCTGCGCGAGAAGGCCGAGCGGCTCGAGCACGAGCGCGCCGATCGCGCCGCCGCCGCCGCGCTGGAGGAGCGCACGCGGATCGCCGGCGAGCTGCACGACGTCGTCGCCCACGCGCTGAGCGCGATGGTCGTCCAGGCGTCGGGCGCGCGCCGGCTCGCCGAGCGGGATCCGCAGCGAGCCGCCGACGCCTTCCAGGCGGTGGAGACGAGCGGGCGCGAGGCGCTGACCGAGATCCGCCGGCTGCTCGGCGTGCTGCGGCGCGACGACGAGGAGCTCGCGCTGGCCCCGCAGCCGTCGCTGCGGCACGTCGGCTCGCTCGTGAAGCGGCTCGAGGCCGCCGGGCTACCGGTCGAGCTCGGGATCGAGGGCGAGCAGCGCGAGCTGCCGATCGGCATCGACCTGACCGCCTACCGGGTGGTCCAGGAGGCGCTGGGCGGCGCGCTCGAGCACGGCCATGCGGGCCGCGCGCGCGTGAAGCTGCGCTACGGCGCCGACCACGTCGAGCTCGAGGTCGCCGACGACGGCGACGCGCCCGACCGGCCGCTGCTCGGCATCCGCGAGCGGGTGACGCTGTCCGGCGGCCAGCTGCGCGCCGGCGCGCGCCGCGACGGTGGGCACGTCGTCCGCGCGCGGCTGCCGCTCGGAGGGCCTGCGTGATCCGCAGGCTGCGGCGGCTCGACCGCCGCTGGATCGACCGCGCCATCGCCGGCGTGATGCTCGTGGCCGGCGCGGTCGAGCTGTTCGCCCGCGTGGGCACGCCCGGGCCGCAGAGCATCGCCATCGTCGTCGTCGGCTACTCGACGCTGCTCTGGCGCCGGAGCCGGCCGCTGGTGGCGGGCGCCGTGATGTTCTCGATGTGGGTCCTGTTCAACGTCGCCGGCGACGCGGTCCAGTCGATGCAGCTGCCGCTCGTCGGGGCGCTGATCATGGGCTACGCGATGGGCTCCTACACCGACGGCCGCGACGCCCGGCTCGCCCCCTTCGTGATCCTCGTCGGGGTCGTCGCGGTCTCGGCGACGTGGGAGGACACGGTCTTCACCGACTACCTGTTCCCCACCGCCTTCGTGCTGATCGCGTGGCTCGCCGGGCGAGGGGTGCAGACGCGCACCCGCCTCACGGAGGCGCTGCACGAGGCGGCCGTGCGCGCGCAGGAGGCGCACGAGGAGGAGGTCGCGCGCGCGGCCGCCGACGAGCGCCGCCGGATCGCGCGCGAGATGCACGACGTGGTCGCGCACTCGGTGTCGGTGATGGTCGTCCAGGCGGGCGGCGCGCGCCGGATCCTCGAGCGCGAGCCCGCCCGCGCCGTCGAGGCCGCCGCCCACATCGAGGAGGTCGGGCGGGCCGCCCTGACCGAGATGCGGCGGCTGCTCGGGCTCATGCACCACGGCGACGAGCGCGGGCCGCAGCCCGGGATGGGCCGGCTCGGCGCCCTCGTCGAGCGCACGCGCGCCGCCGGCCTGCCGGTCTCGCTTACCGTCGAGGGCGAGCCGCGGTCGCTGCCGGCGGGCATGGACCTCGCCGCCTACCGCGTGGTCCAGGAGGCCCTGACGAACGCCATCAAGCACGCGGGCGCGGCGCCCACCGAGGTCACGGTGCGCTGGCAGCCCGATCGGCTCGAGCTGCAGATCGTCGACACCGGCGCGCGGACGGCCAACGGGAGCGGCGGCGGCCACGGGCTGGTGGGGATGGAGGAGCGCGTCCGCCTCTACGACGGAGAGCTGCGCGCCGGCCGCCGTGCCGGCGGGGGATTCGAGGTCATCGCTAGGTTGCCCCTGTGATCCGGGTCCTGATCGCCGACGACCAGGCGCTGGTGCGCGCCGGCTTCCGCATGATCCTCGACGCCGAGGAGGACATCGACGTGATCGGCGAGGCGGCCGACGGCGCCGAGGCGGTCGAGCAGACGAAGCGGCTCGACCCCGACGTGGTGCTGATGGACATCCGCATGCCCGAGCTCGACGGGATCGAGGCGACGCGGCGGGTGGTCGCCGGCGGCGGCGACGACCCCGCGCGGGTTCTGATGCTGACGACCTTCGATCTCAACGAGTACGTCTACGAGGCGCTGCGCGCCGGCGCCTCCGGGTTCCTCCTGAAGGACGTGCCGCCGGAGGAGCTGGCCGCCGGCATCCGCGTGGTCGCGCGCGGCGACGCGCTGCTCGCCCCCTCGATCACCAAACGATTGATCCACGAGTTCGCGCGCGCGGCGCCGGCCTCCGGCCCGCCGGCCGGCTACGCCGAGCTGACCGCGCGCGAGGTCGAGGTCTTCAAGCTCGTCGCGCGCGGGCTCTCGAACGCCGAGATCGCCGCCGAGCTGGTGGTGAGCGAGACGACGGTCAAGACCCATGTCGCGCGGCTGCTCATGAAGCTCGGGCTGCGCGACCGCGTCCAGGCCGTCGTGCTCGCATACGAGTCGGGGATCGCGGTGCCGGGAAGTACGGCGCCGTGACCTGGTGGCAGAGCGCGGTCGTCTACCAGATCTACCCGCGCAGCTTCGCCGACTCCGACGGTGACGGGATCGGCGACCTCGGCGGGATCGAGTCGCGGCTCGACCACCTCGCCGAGCTCGGCGTCGACGTGATCTGGCTGTCGCCGATCTACCCCTCGCCGCAGGACGACGCCGGCTACGACATCAGCGACTACCAGGACATCGACTCCACGTTCGGGACGCTGGAGGACTTCGACCGGCTGCTGGCCGCCGTCCACGCGCGCGGGATGAAGCTCGTCATGGACCTGGTGGTGAACCACAGCTCCGACGAGCACCCGTGGTTCGTCGAGTCGCGCTCGAGCCGCGACAACCCCAGGCGCGACTGGTACTGGTGGCGCGACGAGCCGACGAACTGGCGCTCGTTCTTCTCCGGCCCGGCGTGGGAGCTCGACCAGGCGACCGGCCAGTACTACCTGCACCTCTTCTCGCGCAAGCAGCCGGACCTCAACTGGGAGAACCCCGAGGTGCGGCGGGCGATCTACTCGATGATGGGCTGGTGGCTCGACCGCGGGGTCGACGGCTTCCGCATGGACGTCATCAACATGATCTCCAAGGACACCGCGCTCCCCGACGCGCCCGGCGGCGACGGCTCGCCCTACTACCTGTGCGGGCCGCGCATCCACGAGTTCCTGCAGGAGATGCACCGCGAGGTGTTCGCCGATCGCTCCGAGCTGCTGGCCGTCGGCGAGATGCCGGGCGTGACGCTGGAGAACGCGAAGCTGTTCACCGACCCCGCGCGCGGCGAGGTCGACATGGTGTTCCAGTTCGAGCACGTCCAGCTCGACCAGGGGCCGACGAAGTGGGACGTGCGGCGCTTGCGGCTGACCGATCTGAAGCGATCGCTGGGCCGCTGGCAGGTGGGTCTGGCGGAGACGGGCTGGAACAGCCTCTATTGGAACAACCACGACCAGCCGCGGGTCGTCTCGCGCTTCGGCGACGGGAGCCCCGAGGCGGCCAAGATGCTCGGCACGGTCCTGCACCTGCACCGCGGGACGCCGTACGTGTACCAGGGCGAGGAGCTCGGGATGACCAACTTCCCGTTCACCTCGATCGACGAGTTCCGCGACATCGAGTCGCTCAACCACTACGCCGAGGCGGGGCCCGGGTCACTGGCCGCGCTGCAGGCCATGAGCCGCGACAACGCGCGGACGCCGATGCAGTGGGACGCCTCGCCGAAGGCCGGGTTCACCAGCGGGGAGCCGTGGCTGCCGGTCAACCCCAACCACGCCGAGATCAACGCCGAGGCCGCGCGCGCCGACCCCGACTCGGTCTTCCACCACTACCGGCGGCTGATCGAGCTGCGGCACAGCGAGCCGGCCGTCGTGCACGGCGACTTCACGATGCTGCTCGAGGACGACGAGCGCGTCTACGCGTTCCTGCGCCGATGGGAGGAGACCGAGCTGCTCGTGCTCGGCAACTTCTCCGGCGACGAGGTGCCGGTGGACCTGACCGGCTGGGAGGACGCCGAGGTGGTCATCGGCTCACCCGGCGGTGCGCTGCGGCCGTGGGAGAGCCGCGTCTACCGGCGCTACTGGCGGTGATCGCCGAGCCCGCCGGCCTTGCGGGCGTTCTCGAACCACTTCGTCGAGGCGTCGAGCACGAAGCCGAGGGCGGCGATCACGAGCACGAAGCCGATCAGGGGCGACGACACGCTCGAGGCCGCCACCAGGCAGATGACGGCGGCGAGCATCGGAAGCCAGTACCGCACGCCCTGGATCCTACGCTGTGAGCTTGCGCGAGGTGCGGATCCGCGGCGACATGATCCGGCTCGGCCAGCTGCTCAAGCTCGCCGGCGTGATCGACTCCAGCGGTGAGGCGAAGGCGCTGCTCGCCGAGGTGCCGGTCAGCGTGAACGGCGAGGCCGAGACGCGCCGTGGGCGCCAGCTGCATCCGGGTGACGAGGTGCGCGTGGGCGACGAGGCGCTGCGCGTGGTCGGCTGAGCGCGCGGTCCGGTTCAAGCCGAGGGCGGTCCCGGCCGATTGCCGAGGAGATCGTCATGGCCGACGCGCGGCACCCGAACGAAGAGGACCCTCGCGACGAGGGCCGGCTCGCCGACCTCGTGTCGGCCGGCATGTGGACGACGGCCGGCGTCGTCGGCGCGGCGATGTTCGCGCTCCCCGGCTCGTCGCACGAGCACGTCGGCGCCGGCCTCGCGGTCGCCGCCGGCGCCGTGCTGTGGGGGCTCGTCTCGCTCGCGCTCTACCTCACGCGCACCACGATGTCGCTGACGACGCGCGCCGTCGTCACCGCCTTCACGGCGCCGGTCGTGATCGCCGCGATCTGGGCCTCCGGCGGTGCCGAGAGCTTCCTCGGCCCGCTGCTGCTCTTCACCTCGCTCTTCATCGCCTACTTCTTCCCGCCGCGGCTGGCCTGGCCGCTGGTGGCGCTGTTCGCCGCCGTCTTCGCCACGCCCCTGCTCTACGACCCGGCGGCGATCGAGCAGGCCTACCCGGCGCGGGCGCTCGCGTTCGCCGTGGCCATCGCCGGCGAGTCGGTGGTCATGCAGCTGCTGAAGCGCCGCCTGCTGCGCGCCGAGGCGCGCCAGCGCGTGATGGCCCAGCGGGACCCGCTGACCGCGCTCTACAACCGCCGCAGCTTCGACTCCGCCCTGGAGCACGCGCTCGGCCGCGGCGACGGCGTCGCGCTCGTCCTGTTCGACTTCGACCGCTTCAAGCACATCAACGACGAGTACGGGCACCCGGTCGGCGACGCCGTGCTGCGCGCGGTCGCCGCCGCCTGCGACGCCGTGGTCCGCGACGGCGACTGCCTGGCGCGGATCGGCGGCGACGAGTTCGCGGTCGTCGCGCCCGGCGCGCGCTCGAGCGGGGTCGCCCGCATCGTCGCCTCGCTCGAGGAGGCGATCGCGGACGCCGACTTCCCTGAAGGCATCCCCGCCGTGCGCGCGAGCTTCGCGTGGGCGGTCGCGCCCGACGACGCCGGCGACGGACCGGCGCTGCTCGACCGCGCCGACCAGCGCCTGCTCTACCGCAAGCGACTCAACAAGGTCTGAGGCGCGCTAGGGTTTCGTCGACTCATCGGCGAAACTCGGGGGGAGTCGTATGAGAACGTTCGTGGCAGGACTTCTTGCGCTGGTGGCCGTGCTTGCGGCGGCGCAGCCGGCGGCGGCGCAGGGCGGCGGCACGCTGGAGCGCTACGCGGAGGGCACCTGGCGCTCGTTCGACGCCATGACGCCCAGCCGCAGCGGGCTCCCGGCCGACGTGCTCAATAGCGACGGCTCGCGGTCAGTGCAGACCTCGACGACCAACATCGGCGCGTACATGTGGAGCGCCGTGGTGGCCGAGCGGCTGGGCATCATCCGCCGCTCGGAGCTGGTCTCGCGCATGCGGCGGACGATGACGACGCTCGAGGGGATGGAGCGCCACGCCGCGAGCGGCCAGTACTACAACTGGTACGACCACCGGACGGGCGAGAAGCTGACGGTGTGGCCGCCGTCCGGTGCGCCGCTCACCCCGATCCTCTCGACGGTCGACAACGGGTGGCTGGCGGTCGGCCTGAAGATCGTCGCCGAGCGCGTCCCCGAGGTCTCTGAGCGGGCGCGCGCCATCTACGACTCGATGGACTTCGGCTTCTACTACCGGCCGCAGCGCAATCAGATGCTGTTCCACTACGTCCCGGACGAGAACCGCGACGTCTGCTGCTACGACACGATCGTCAGCGAGTCGCGGATCGGCGCCTACATCGGGATCGCCAAGGGCGAGGTGCCCGAGCGAGTGCACTTCGGGCCGTACCGCTCGTTCCCGGACTCGTGCGACTGGGCCTGGACCGAGACGCGCCCGCAGGGCTTCACGCGCACGTACTTCGGCACCACGGTCTACGACGGCTCGCTCCCCTACAACCAGACGCTCGTGACCCCGAGCTGGGGCGGCAGCATGTTCGAGGCGCTGATGCCGGCGCTCTTCCTGCCCGAGGAGCGATGGGGCCCGGGCAGCTGGGGCGCGAACCATCCGCTGACCGCGGCCGCGCAGATCCACCACGGCCTCGTCGAGGCGGAGTACGGCTACTGGGGCTTCTCGCCTTCCGACATCCCCGAGGGCGGCTACGCCGCGTACGGCGTCGACGGCATCGGCAGCGACCCCAACGGCTACCCGTCGAACAACGACCGCACGCTGATCGACCACGGCTGGCTCGGGTGCCCCGGCCGCGACCCGCAGCCCGACCCGCCGCCGACCGAGTACACCAACGGCGTCGTCACCCCGCACGCGGCCTTCCTCGCCCTGCGCTACGCGCCGCAGGAGACGGTGGCCAACCTGCAGCGGCTCGAGCGCGACTTCGACATCTACACGCGCTGGGGCTTCCGCGACTCCGTCAACGTCGACTCGGGCGAGGTCGCGGACTCCCACCTGTCGCTTGACCAGGGCATGATCATGGCCGCCATCGGCAACGCGCTCGGCGATGACGTGCTGCGCAAGGCCTTCGCCACCGCTGACGTCGAGCGCGAGCTGCGGCCGGTGATGGGCGTCGAGGAGTTCAGCGCCTCGCCGCGCCCGTGCACGATCACGGGCACGGAGGGCAACGACCGCCTGCGCGGCACGGGCGGCGACGACGTGATCTGCGGCCTGGGCGGCGACGACTTCATCGAGGGCGGCGGAGGCGACGACGCCCTGATGGGCGACGCCGGCAAGGACCGCCTGGACGGCGGCGCCGGCGACGACACGCTCTACGGCGGCGACGGCGACGACCGGCTCGACGGCCAGGGCGACACCGACGTGCTGTCCGGCGGCCCGGGCGCGGACAGCCTCCGCGCCGGCCCCGGCGACCACGCCGAGCAGGGCTGACGACGCGAGAGGGGTCAGACCCCGCACGGGGTCTGACCCCCTCAACATAAAGGGCCTGTCCCTCAATGTTGAGGGACTGTCCCCCAATGTTGAGTGCCTGTCCCTCAATATTAAGTGCCTGTCCCCGTTGACTACTCCTGAGCGTTGGCTGCGCGGCGTCCTCGTCGGCCACGCGATCCTGAGCGCGCTGCTGGCCGTCGGGTACCTCGTCGACGGCGACACGCGGACGCTGGTCGGCCTGCCGAACTCGTTCGCGAAGGACATGCTGTTCGTCGCGCTGTCGGTGGTCGCCGCCGCCGACGTGCGGCGCTTCGGCGCGCTGGCGCTGGTGATCGCGTTCGGCTACGTGGCGCTGATCGGCGGCGAGGTCGCGACGCTGATCTGGGGCGGCGCGCCGCCGCTGATCGACGGCGTCTCGGCCACCGCGACGCTGCTCGCGTGGATGGCGATCGACCTCGTGTTCGCGGCGCTGTTCACGGCGCTGTGGTCGGTGGCCGCCAGCGCGCGCCACGGCCTCCGCTACCTCAACCCGATCGCCTTCAAGGGGCTCGAGGCGCTGGCCGAGGTGCTCGTCGAGGGCGAAGAGGAGGTGCTCTCGCCGGAGCAGGTCGCCCGCAAGGTCGACGGCTACCTGGCCGACCTCGAATCGCGCACGAAGAGCCGCGTCCAGCTCGCGCTCACCGTGCTGACGCTGTGGCCGATGCTGACCGCACGGCCGCCGCTCCCGATCCTCTCGGCGGCGACGCGCAAGCGCTTCCTCGAGAAGCGCTTCGTCGAGGACATCGGGAAGCGGCGGGTGTGGCGGCCGGTGCGGCCCCTCCTGCAGGCGCTGATCCGCACCGGGGCGCAGATGTCGTACCTCGGCTACTACGGCGACTCGCGCACGTGGGCCTCGATCGGCTACACGGTCTTCTCGCGCCGCCAGGACGGCCGTCTGCCCAGCCCCGACGACCACAAGGTCGACGCGCTCCGTCCGCTCGACGCGCCGCCACGTGAGCGCTACGACACGATCGTGGTCGGCTCCGGCGCGGCCGGCGGCATCCTTGCCTACCGCCTCGCCGAGTCCGGCCGCCGCGTGCTCGTGCTCGAGCGCGGCCCCCACGCCGACCCGCGCGACTTCGACGACGACGAGGTCGCGCAGTACCTCAAGCTCTACAACGAGGGCGCGCTGCAGCTGGCCACCGACTTCGGACTCCAGGTGCTGCAGGGCATGTGCGTCGGCGGCGGGACGACGATCAACAACGCGCTCTGCCTGCAGCCGCCCGAGCTCGTGCTGGAGGCGTGGGAGCAGCGCGGGCTCGACCGCGCCGGCCTCGAAGCGGCGATCGACGAGGTCCGCGCCTGGTTCGAGGTCACCGAGATCCGCGAGCCGACCACCACCGAGGCCGCCCGCCGCTTCAAGGCGGCGATCGAGCGGCTGTCGCTGCCGGGCGTGTTCGAGGTCATGGAGGCCAACATCTCCGAGGCCTGCCTGGGCACGGGCTACTGCAACATCGGCTGCGCGTACGGCGCCAAGGTGGGGACGCTCGACAGCGTGCTGCCGTGGGCCCAGCAGCGGTTCGGGCTCGAGCTGCTGGCCGACGCCGAGGTCGAGCGGATCGAGTCCGAGGGCCGGCGGGCGGTCAGCGCCGTCGGCCGCCACCGGGCGACCGGCGATCGGTTCGCGGTCCAGGCCGACGAGATCGTCGTCGCGGCCGGGGCGATCGGCTCGAGCGCACTGCTCCAGCGCAGCGGCATCGGCGGCGCCGCCGTCGGCCGCGGGCTGCACTTCAACATCAACTCGCCGATCACCGCCGACTTCCCGGAGCCCGTCGACTCGTTCGCCGGCATCCAGATGTCGCACGCCTATCGCTCGTCGGAGGGCGTCCCGCGGTACCTGGTCGAGACCTGGTTCAACCCGCCCGCCACGCAGGCGCTCGCCATGCCGGGCTGGTTCGACCGCCACTTCGAGAACATGCGGCGCTACCGCCACATGGCGTGTGCGGGCGTGCTCGTCGGGACGACGACGCCGGGCCGGCTGAGGGAAGGGAAGATCGAGTACACCGCGTCGCGCGAGGACCGCGACAGCGTGGTCGAGGGCCTCGAGGTCGCCGGTCGGATCTGGCTCGAGGCCGGCGCCGAGCGCGTGATGCCGGCGACCTTCGCGTGGCACGAGTACCGGACGCCCGGCGAGCTGGCCGAGCTGCCGAAGCGGATCCTCGAGAGCGGCGACCTCCTGCTCACGAGCGCCCACCCGCAGGGCGGCAACGCGCTCGGGGAGGTCGTCGACGAAGACTTCCGCGTCCGCGGCTGGGAGAACCTCTTAGTCTGCGACGCCAGCGTGTTCCCGACCAGCGTGCACGTGAACCCGCAGCTCACGGTGATGGGGATGGCCCAGTACGCTGCGCAGCGAATGGTGGCCGGGGACCGCGCGATGGTCGCGTAGATGCAGGTGGTCGTCGTCGGGGTCGGCACCTTCGGCGCCTCGCTGGCGTGGTGGCTCGCGCGCGCCGGCGAGCAGGTCACGTTCGTGGACCAGTTCGAGCCCGGCGACCGCCGCGCCACCTCGGGCGGCGAGACGCGGCTGATCCGCTGCTCGCACGGCGCCGACCCCGAGTACACGGCGATGGCGCGCCGCGCCCGCGCGCTCTGGCGCGAGCTCGAGGCCGAGACCGGCGAGGAGCTGATGCTGGAGCGCGGCGTCGCCTGGTTCGCGCACGACGACGAGGGCTGGGACGCGGCGTCGGAGCGGACGCTCGCCGCGCAGGGCATCCCCGTCGAGCGGCTGGACCCGGCGGAGGCCGCACGCCTCTACCCGAGCTTCCGCGGCGACGACCTCGCCTTCGTGCTGCTCGAGCCGGAGGCCGGGGTGGTGCGCGCGCAGCGCGCCGTCCAGGCCCTCGCGCGGCAGGCGCAGGCGCACGGCGCCCGCCTTCTGCGCGGCCGGGCGCGACCGGACGGCGCCGCGGCCGTGCTCGAGGACGGCACGCGGCTCGAGGGCGACGCCGTGGTGTGGGCGTGCGGCGGCTGGCTCACGCAGCTCTTCCCCGGCCAGGTCCCGCTGACCAATACGCGCCAGGAGCTGCTGTTCATCGACGGCGGGCCGGCCTGGCGGGACGTGCCGGGGTGGGTCGACTACGACCGCGCCATGTACGGCACCGGCGACGTCGACGGCCTCGGCGTGAAGGCGGCGCTCGACTCCGAGGGCCCGCCGCTCGACCCCGACGCGCCGCTCGACGACACGCCGGTCACCGAGGCGACCGTGCGCGCCTACCTGCGCGACCGCTTCCCCGCGCTCGAGCACGCACCGCTCAACGAGGCGCGCGCCTGCCGCTACGAGCTGTCGCCCGACTCGCACTTCGTCGCCGGCCGGCTCCCCGGCGGCGCCTGGCTGCTCGGCGGCGGCTCCGGCCACGGCTTCAAGCACGGCCCCGCGATGGCCGAGCTGCTGGCCGCCGCGCTGGCGGGCGACGCCGAGCTGCCCGACCGCTTCGCCCTCGGACCGCGGACGCCCGCGCGAAGCTTTCGCACGGCGGGATCGGGTGTGAGACCCTAACGCCGGGATGAGAGCCCTCGCCGTCGTGCTCGCGATCGCCGCAGCGCTGGTCGTCGCCACGCCTGCCGCCGCGCAGGCGCCCGGCCTCCCGCCCCCCGGCGCCAACGACTTCTCGTGCCGCTCGGCGCTGAACCCGGTCATCCTCGTCCACGGCACGTTCGGGGACATGACGGTGTCGTGGAACCTCTTCTCCCCGATGCTGAAGACCGCCGGCTACTGCGTCTTCGCGCTCGACCTCGTGCGCCGCGGGATGGCGCCGATCGACAGCTCGGCCGACAAGCTCGCCGCGTTCGTCGACGAGGTGCTGGCGCGCACGGGCGCCGCGCGGGTATCGATCGTCGGGCACTCGCAGGGCGGCATGCTCGGCCGCTACGTGGCAAAGCTCCGCGGCAAGCTCGACGTGATCGACGACATCGTCGGCCTCGCGCCGCCCAGCCACGGGACCACGAACCCGCTGGCCCCGCGCGCCGGGTTCTTCTGCCCGGCCTGCGCCGAGCAGGCCGCCGGATCGGAGTTGATGGAGCGGCTCAACGCGCCGCCCGAGGCGCCACCGCCGCCGTCCTACACCGTCGTCTCCACGCGCTACGACAGGGTCGTCACTCCCTACCGCTCGCAGGCGCTCGCGGGCGCGACCAACGTCGTGCTGCAGGACCGCTGCCCGGAGGACATCACCGACCACACCGGGATCGTCTACGACCCCATCGCGTTGCAGTGGACCTTGAACGCCCTCGGACGCCCTGGTCCCGCCGACCCGGCGTTCGTGCCGCTGTGCAGCGACGCGCTGCGCACCAGGCTGCCGTTCCCGGTCGCCGTCGTGACGCGCCGCCGCGCGGCGCTCAGCGAGGACGGGGCCGGCGTCCGCGTGGCGTGCATCGCCGTGGTCGGCCGCTGCGCGGGCCGGGTGGTCGTGCGCGACCGCGCCGGGCGGCTCGGCAGCGCGCCGTTCGACCTCGCCAGCGCCGCCAGGGAGACCGTCCACGTACCGCTCCGGCGCGCGCCCCGCGGCCGCCCCACGGGCACGGCGGTGACGCTCCAGCCGGGCGGCTACGTCAAGGCGTCGCTGCGTCTACGGCGGAGCTAGGACGGCCGACTGCTGCGCCGCCTCGCGGCGCTCGCGCGTGTAATGCAGCACCGCCGCGGTGACGGCGGCGACCGGCACGGCGAGGAAGGCGCCGACCACCCCGGCCAGCACGCCGCCGACGGCCAGCGCGAGCAGGAGCCCGACCGGGTGCAGCTGCAGCTTGCGGCCGACGACGATCGGATAGAAGACGTTGCCCTCGAGCTGCTGGACGGCGACGATCACCGCGAGGATCACCAGCGCGGCGCCGAGCCCGTTCGCCACGAGCGCCACCAGCACCGCGGCGGCGCCGGCCACGAAGGCGCCGACGACCGGGAAGAAGGCGGCGACGAAGGTGAGCACGATCAGCGGCATCGCCACGGGCACGCCGAGGACCACGAGCGCGATGCCGATCAGCACCGCGTCGATCGTGGCCACCATGACGACGCCCTGGACGTAGGCGCTGAGGGCGACCCACGAGCGCTCGCCGACCTCGCGAAGCACCGGCTGGCGGTCCTCGTGGAAGAGCTCGACGATCCACTCCCAGAGGCGTCCACCCTCCTTGACGAAGAAGAAGGTGAGCACCACGATCAGGATCACGGCCGCCGCCCACTGGGTCAGGAGCACGGCGCCGGTCAGCACCTCGTTGGCGACGGCGGTCCCCTGCACGGAGCTCAGGCCCTCGTCGATCGCCTTGTCGACGTCCTTGCGACCGACGCCGAGCGGCTCGACCACGCTCACGGCCTGGCGGGCGCCGTCCTGCACGTTGGTGAAGAGGTCGTCGGCCTGCGAGAGGACGCCGGGGATGATCAGCGCCCACAGGCCGATGAAGACGAGCAGGGCGGCGAGCGTGACGGTGCCCGCCGCGGGCGCCGGCCGCCAGCCGCGCCGTTGCAGCCAGCGCGCGGCCGGCAGCAGCAACGTGGTCAGGAGCAGGGCGATGATGACCGGCAGCACGACCAGCATCAGCCGCGACGCGCCGCGCGCCAGCAGCACGATGCCGGCGACGAGGATCAGCACGCGCAACGTGATCGCGGAGGCGACGGCGAGGCCGCGCGGGACCGCGTCGTCGCCCTTGATGAGCGCGGGCGGAACCGGCCGCTGAGCGCGGCCGTTCGGCGTGCGCGCGCGTGTCTCGGCCGGGACGGTTGCCATCTGACTCCTTGAATAGCCGCCGCGCGGAGCGATGAAACGCGTGGGGCCTACCGTGCGGGCTGGTCCTCGACCCAGTCCTGGGTGAGGACCAGCCAGAAGGCGAGGCCCGCGAAGTCGCGGTAGCGGCGGAAGCGGCGCTCGATCGTGCGGTCGCCGATCTTGCGCCCGGTGGTGAGCCGGGAGTACTTGGGCCGGGTCCAGGAGTCGAGGATCAGGCGGCCGTAGCGGCCGAGCAGCATCATGATGTGCGCCGCCGCGTAGGGCCCGACGCCGGGCAGCGCGAGCAGCCGCTCGGCGACCTCCTCGTCGGGCAGGTCGCTGCGGCCGTCGAGCGCCTCGAGGTCGAGCGAGCCGTCCGCGACCGCGGCGGCGATCGCGCGCAGGTACGGCCCGCGGTAGCCGGCGCGCGCGACGTCGGCGTAGAAGTCGTCCGGCGCCTCGGCCATCGCCACCGGATCGGGGAAGGTCCGGCCCTCGACGCCGAGGTGCTCGACCAGCGCGGTCACCATGCGCACCGTCCCCGACCAGGCGCAGTTGGTCGTGCAGACCGTCTTCACGACGTCCTCGAAGACGGTCGGGCTCCGCAGCATCCGACCCGCTCCGCGCCTGGCCCACGCGAGCTGGTCGTCTTCCGCGATCATCGTGTAGAAGCGCGAGAGGTCCTCGTCGAGCCGCAGCATGTGGCGCACGACGGCGAGGACGTCCCGCGGCCCGTCGACCCGGGCGTATCCGGGCCGCCCCTCGCTGACGCGCACGGTCCGAGCCCGTCCGTCCACCGCGAGCGCCGTCTCCAGGGTCCACGCCTCCTCGTCGAGCCGGTTCGGCAGCAGCTCGGCGACGCCGTGCGAGGCGAGCGTGCGACGGAAGTCGACCGGCTCGCCGCCGGCGCCCACCAGCTCCAGCTCAGCCTGGATCCACCGATGATCCGTGGATGCCTCGGCGCCGCGGGGATCGATGGATCCAGGCTCAGGCAAGCGCCCGCTCCAGTCCCGCCCGCGCCTCTCGCTCCACGCCGCTCATCCCCTCGTCTCGCCCGTACACCGCAAGGATGGCGCACAGGTTGACGGCCAGCGCTCGCGCCCGCAGCAGCTGGGCGTCGCCGACCGGCCCGTAGGCGGCGAGGAAGGCGGCGCGGCCCTCGGGCGGGAAGAAGCTCCACAGCAGCGAGAGGTCGATCGACGGGTCTCCGCGGCAGACGTCGCCCCAGTCGATCACGCCCGCCATCCCCCCGCCGGGCTCGACGAGGACGTGGCGGAAGTGCAGGTCGCCGTGGGCGACGACGTTGCCCTCCGCAGGCGGCAGGGCCTCGGCGTCGGCCAGCAGGCGGTCCACGCCCGGCGGCCGGTGGCCGAGCCGCTCGAGCCACTCGGCGGTCATCGCGGCGCGGTGCGGCATGTCGGCGCGGCGGTTGGGGTCGTACGGGAGCTCGTCGATGACCGGGACGTCGTGCAGCGCCCGCAGGAATGCCGCGAGCTCGGGCGCCAGCCGGCAGCGGGCCTCGTCGTCGAGATCGACCGGTTCGGTGCCCTGGATGAGCTCGGCGCCGAAGAACGACCACGGGTAGCCGTGGTCCGGGTGGCCGACGAACACGGGCGCCGGTATCGGCGCCGGCAGCGCCACGGCCAGCCGCGGCAGCACGCGCAGCTCGCGCTCGAGCAGCTCGGCGCCCATGGTCCGGTGCGGGAAGCGGAACGCCCAGCGCTCGTCGACGAGCCAGACCGAGTTGTCCCAGCCCTCGCCGAGCCGCTGGAGCGGCGCGCCGGCGAGCTCGGCGAACTGCTCCGAGATCAGGCGGCGCACCAGCCCCTCGTCGACAGCGACATCTGCACTCCACTCGGGCACGCGACGAAGGTACCGTTGGGGCGTGCCCCACTCGGCCTCTGTACGGCGCCGGCAGGCCGGCGTGCTCGTCGTCGGCCTCGCGGAGCCGGAGATCCAGCCCTGGATCCGCGCCGCCGGCCATGCCGTGCGGGCGGTGCGCGACGTCAAGTCGGCGCTCAAGGCGCTCGCCGAGGAGCCCGCCGACCTGGTGATCGTCGACCGGGAGCCGGCCGGGGTCGACGTGCCCGGCGTCTGCCGCGCCCTGCGCGCCAGCCACGAGGAGGCGTGGCTGCTCGCGCTCACCATCGCCGCCCACAAGCGGACCGCCGACGCCGCGCTCGACGCCGGGGCCGACGACTACCTGCACCGGCCCTTCTCGCGCGCCGAGCTGCTGGCGCGGGCGCGCGCCGGCCTGCGCGCCGCCCAGCAGCGCGCCGACGACGCGATCGTGCGCGCGCTGATGGTCAACGTCCCCGGCGCCATCTACCGCTCGGCCTGGCACGCGAACTTCACGCTCGAGCTGATCAGCGACGAGATCGAGCGCATCTCGGGCTATCCGGCGGCGAACTTCGTCGCCAGCAGGAAGCGCACGCTGTGGAGCATCGTGCACCCCGACGACAAGCCGATGATCCAGGGCGCGCTCAACGAGGCGCGCGACGACGGCGAGCCGTTCGGGCTCGAGTACCGGATCATCTGCGCCGACGGCGACGTGCGCTGGGTGCTCGACCGCGGCCAGCTCGTGACCGGCTCCGGCGGGCGCCTGTGGTGCGACGGCGCGCTGTTCGACATCACCGAGCGGCGCGCCGCCGAGGAGGCGGCGCGGGCGCGCGAGATCGAGCGCGCCCGCAACGAGGAGCTGCGCGCGTCGCGCGCCCGCATCGTCGAGGCCGCCGACGCCGCGCGCCGCAAGATCGAGCGCGACCTGCACGACGGCGCCCAGCAGCGCCTGGTGGCGCTGGCGCTCGAGGTGCGGCTGGCGCGGGCGCGGGTGGCCAAGGCGCCCGAGCTCGCCGACCCGTTCCTCGAGCGCATCGGCCAGGAGCTCACCGAGGCGTCGTCCGAGCTGCGCGAGCTGGCCCGCGGCATCCACCCCGCCGTGCTCACCGAGCGCGGCCTGGCGCCCGCCATCTCGGCGCTCGTCTCGCGCGCGCCGCTGCCCGTCGACATCGTCGGGCTGCCCGAGGACCGCCTGCCGGCCGCGACCGAGGCGACCGCCTACTTCACGGTCGCCGAGGCTCTGACCAACGTCGCCAAGTACGCCGAGGCCACCCACGCCACGGTCCGGATGGAGCGGGAGAACGGTGTCTTCGCCGTCGAGATCAGCGACGACGGCAAGGGCGGCGCGCAGGCCGCCCCGGGCTCGGGGCTGTCCGGGCTCGCCGACCGCGTCGGCGCCGCCGACGGCGTGCTCACGGTCGTCAGCCCGCCGGGCGACGGGACCGTCGTCCGCGCCGAGCTACCGGTCCCGGTCTAGGACGGCCTTCAAGGCGCGGGCGTCCTCGAACAGGACGTCGCGCAGGCCGCCGCCGCGCAGCGCCGCGGCGGGGTGGTACATCGGGAACAGCGAGCGGCCCTTCTCGGTCAGCTCGGTGCCGTGGACCTCGGAGATCTTCGTGTCGTCGGAGAAGTGCGAGAGCGCGTGGCGGCCGAGCGGGATCACGAGGCGCGGCTGGATCAGGGCCAGCTCGGCCTCGAGCCACGGCATGTGGTGGGCGACCTCGCCGGCCTTGGGGTCGCGGTTGTTCGGCGGGCGCGCCTTGACCACGTTGGTGATGTAGACGTCCCCGCGCTCGAGGCCGGCCGCCTCGAGCAGCTGCTCCAGCAGCTTGCCGGCGCGGCCCACGAACGGCCGCCCCTGCTCGTCCTCGCTCTTGCCAGGAGCTTCCCCGACCAGCATCACGTCGGCATCCGGGCTACCTTCTCCCGGCACCATGTTCGTCGCCGTCTCGCACGGCTCGAACCCGCAACCGCCGTGGTTGCGTATCTCGTCCCGTAGATCATCCAGCGACTGGGGAGGCCCCGCTTCCATGAGACGCATCCTGACGATCGCCCTGCTGCTCTGCCTAGCGGCACCCGCTTCCGCGGGCAACCGCTTCCCGGAGACGATCCCGCTCCCGAACGGCTGGCAGCCCGAGGGCATCGCCACCGGCAAGGGGAACGCGTTCTACGCCGGCAGCCGCGCGACCGGCGCCATCTACAAGGGCGACCTGAGGACGGGGAGCGGCGACGTGCTCGTCCAGCCGGGGAGCGGCGCCGCGCTCGGCATGAAGGTCGACCACCGCAACCGCCTGTTCGTGGCGGGGGGCCCGACCGGCACTGCCTCGGTCTACAACGCCCGCACCGGCGAGCTCCTGAGGCGCTACATGCTCAGCACGGCGCCGACCTTCGTCAACGACGTCATCGTCACCAAGCGCGCCGCCTACTTCACCGACTCGCTGAAGCGGCAGCTCTACGTGCTCGACCTCGGGCGCCCCGGCAAGACCCTCCCGGACACGGCGCGGACGCTGCCCTTGACGGGCGACCTGGCGTCGGCGCCCGCCGGCGGGTTCGAGCTCAACGGCATCGAGGCGGCGGGCAAGCGGCTGATCGCCGTCCACACCCAGCTCGGCCGGCTCTACGAGATCGACCCGCGCGACGGCGACACCGACCAGATCGAGCTCGAGGGCGGCGACGTCCGCTTCGGCGACGGCATCCTCCTCCAGGGCCGCCGCACGCTGTACGTGGTGCAGAACCAGCTCAACCAGATCGCCGTCGTGCGCCTCGACCGCGACCTCGATGAGGGCGTGATCACCGGCACCCTGACCGACTCGGACTTCGACGTCCCGACCACGATCGCCAAGAAGGGCGGCTTCCTGTGGGCGGTCAACGCCCGCTTCTCGACGCCGCCGACGCCGACCACGACGTACAACGTGGTGCGCGTCCGCCGATGACGGACCTCGTCGTCCTGACCTGCATGGACTTCCGCATCGACCCGCGGCAGATCGTCGGCGACGCCTTCGTGCTGCGCAACGCCGGCGCCCAGTGCAGCGAGGACATGATCCGGTCGTTGCAGCTCGCACGCGGACTCGGGGTGACCCGGGTCCGCGTGCTGGGCCACACGGACTGCGCGGCCTACGGGCGCGACGACGAGGCTTCGACCGCGAATGCACGGGAGACCGCGGAGCAGATCCGCGCGGCGATCCCCGAGCTCGACGTCGAGGTCGACGTGCTCGACCTGCGCAGCGGCGTCAGTCGATCAGCCGGATCGCCAGGGTGACCAGCGCGCGCACGTCAAGCCCGCTCGGTGAGCCACTCGTGCAGCGGCCCGTCGGCCGCCTCGGCCTGCTCCGCGGTCGGCGTCTCGCCGGCCGCCACGAGCAGCTCGGCGACGGCGACGTAGTCGCGACCCGGCAGGGCGTGATAGACCGAGCCGTGGGCCGCCCAGCCGAGCGCGCCGCGCGGGTCGCCGCCGCGCTCGAGCAGCGCGCGCACGAGCTCGGGTGAGCCGACCCAGCCCGCGTGCTGGAGCAGCGTGCCCTCCGGCGAGCCGCCCACCACGCCGGCGAAGCCGGCGCCGACGGCGTCGACGACGGCGTCGAGCTTGCCCCGCAGCGCGGCCAGGATCAGCACCTCCTGCTGGTCGACGTCGAACGGCGGCTCGAGGCGGCGCGCCTCTCCGCGCGCCACCGCGGCCACGGCGAGGTCCTCGGGCGCGACCGTGGTGTCGGCGCCGAGCTCGCGCAGCGCGTCGGCGACGTCGTCGCGTGCGCGCAGGACGGCGTGCTGATACGGCGTCCGCCGCGGCACGTTGCCGCGCCACGTCTCGCCCGCCCGGCCGTTCACGTCGCCGCCGCGGGAGGCGAGCAGGCGCACGACCTCGGGGCCGTGCCCGCGTCGCACCGCATGGCCGATGAGGTTCGGGTCGGCCCCGTGCTCGAGCAGCAGCCGCACCGGCTCCAGCGGCTCGTGGTCGAGCGCGTGGGCGAGCGCGTTCGTCCCGTGCGTCTCGGCGCCGTGCTCGAGCAGCAGCCGCAGGCACGCCGGGTCCTCCGCCTCGGTCGAGTGGTAGAGCGACTCGCCGTCGTCGGGGTCGGCGCCCGCCTCGAGCAGCACGCGCGTCCGCTCGGGGTCGTGCACCACGCCGGCGGCGCCGTAGAGCGGGCTGATCGGGCCGTATTCTCCGGCGGCGCCGTCGTTCGGGTCGGCACCGCGGGCGAGCAGGTCGCGCAGCGCGCCGGCGTCGGCCAGCGCCGAGTGGGCGACGTACATGACCGGCGGCCAGTCGCGCGGCCCGCCGCGGCGGTGAACGTCGCCGTCCCAGCCGCGGCCGGCCACGAGCCGCGCCCACGGGTCGTCGAGCAGCTCCGGCCGGGCCTCCAACAGCGTGCGCGCCCGATCGCCGCGCCCGCCGGTTGCGGCGAGGACGAACGCCTCTGCGGTCAATCGACCAGCCTCCGCTCGACCGCCCAGCGGCTGAGCTCGTGGCGGTTGGAGAGCTGGAGCTTGCGCAGCACCGCGGAGACGTGGGCCTCGACGGTCTTGGTGGAGATCGAGAGCCGCTGCGCGATCTCCTTGTACATGTAGCCGCGGGCGATGTGGCGCAGGACCTCGCGCTCGCGCGGCGACAGCTGGTCGAGCTGCGGGTCGACCTCCTGGGCGGGCAGGCCGCCGGCGAACGCGTCGAGCACGAAGCCCGCGAGCCGCGGCGAGAAGACCGCGTCGCCGTCGGCGACACGCCGCACGGCGTCGGCCAGCTCGGCGCCCGAGATCGTCTTCGTCACGTAGCCGCGCGCGCCGGCGCGGATGACGGCGATCACGTCCGCGGGCGCGTCGCTCACCGACAGCGCGAGGAAGCGCTGGCCCGGCCGCCGCGTCGCCACCTGGCGGATGACCTCGACGCCGCCGCCGCCCGGCATCTGGACGTCGAGCACGACGACGTCCGGCTCGGCCTCGATGACCAGCCGGACGGCGTCCTCGACCGTGCCCGCGTCGCCCAGGACGTCGACCAGCCCGTCGAGCTCGGCGCGCACGCCGGTGCGGAACATGTGGTGGTCGTCGACGATGACGACAGACGGGCTCATCGCTCCATCACCAGCTCGACCTCGGTGCCCTCGCCGGGCGCGGTGTGGACGATCGCGCGGCCGCCGTGGCGCTCCATGCGGCCGACGATCGACTCGCTGACCCCGCGCCGGTCGTCCGGCACGGCGTTCGGGTCGAAGCCCGGCCCGCGATCGCGCACGAAGACATCGATCCGGTCGCGGTCGACCTCCGCGTACAGCGCCGCGGGACCGGCGAACTTGACGGCGTTGACCATCGCCTCGCGGGCGGCGGCCACGAGCGCCCGCGCGCGCTCGTCCAGCGGCGCGTCGCCGACCGCCACGACCTCGATCGGCACGCCGTGCGCCTCCTCGACCTCGGCGGCCGCCGACTCGAGCGCCAGCGCGACGGTCTCCTCGCCGGACGCGCGGCGGCCGTTGAGCCACGCCCGCAGCTCGCGCTCCTGGCGGCGGGCCAGGGCGGCGACCTCGCGCGGGTCGTCGACGCGCTTCTGCATCAGCGCCAGCGTCTGCAGCACCGAGTCGTGCAGGTGGGCGGCGACCTCGGCGCGCTCCTGCGAGCGGATCCGCTCGGCGCGCTCGGCGGTCAGCCCGCGCACGAGCCGCAGCCACCACGGGGCGAGGATCAGCGTCAGGGCGATCACGACGACGACGACCGCGAGCAGCACGTCGCGGGCGGCCGCCAGCGCGTCGTTGAGCCAGAGGAAGACGAGCCCGCCGCCGACCACGAGCGCGGCGCCCATGAGGACGCGGCCCATCGCGTCGCGCGGGAGCGATACCGGCAGCGCCGCCCGCGGCGTCGCCTCGCGCGGCTCGGCCGACTCCTGCGACTGGCGCCAGATCAGCGCGCCGCCCGCCGCCGCGAGGATGACCGGCCACACGATCGCGTCGCTGAACCAGATCCCCCACTCGCGCAGGAGCAGCAGCGCCGCCAGCGCCAGCAGCACCATGCCGGCCACGACGAGCCAGGTCTCGCGGCGGCCGGCGATCCGCTCGACCGGCGCGCGCTGGCCCTCCTCGCCGGGCATGACGGCCCAGCCGACGATGTAGAGCCCGAGCCCGAAGCCGCCCGCGAACGACGCGGCGATGAACACCACGCGGACGACCAGCGGGTCGACCCCGAGCCGGCGCGCCAGCCCGGCGGCCACGCCGGCGAGCACGGCGCGGGCGGGGTCGCGGCGCAGCGGAGCGGCGGCGGAAGCGCTCATCTCGGCAAATCTTGGCAGCGTCAGCCGCGTTCGCGGGGACCTTCGAGCCCGGCGGCGAGCAGGATCGCCCCGACCACGGCGATCAGCAGCGGCATGCCGTAGCCGAGGTCGAGGTCGATCGCCTCCAGCCGGTCGAGCAGGAGGATCGTCCCGGCCAGCGTCGTGACCAGGCCGGCGACGAGCGACGTGCGGTCGAGCCGCCTCACGCGCAGCCCGTCCCGCCCTCGTAGGGGGCGTCCTGGCCGGAGTCGAAGATCCGGAAGTCCTGGCGGTGGCGCCCGAGATCGGGCAGCGAGCCCTCGCGCACGACCTCGAGCACGCCCATCAGGACGTTGGCGTCGATGTGCAGCACCGGCCGTCCGGCCGGTGCCGTCCCCGACTCGGCGAACGCGACGTCGACGCCGTCGTTGTCGCGGTCGAACACGTCGGAGGCGCCGACCCCGATCTCCACGTCGGAGGTGACGCACGCGCCGCGCGGCACCCACACGACCGCCTCGCCGAGCCCGACGTCGATGTCGACCTCGGTGCGTCCGGCGGGGAGGTCGAGGCCGGTGAGGTCGACGTCGAGGTCGCCGATCCCGAGCTCGTAGCGGTCGCGCAGCTCGCTCATCGTCGCCGGACGGTACTGGCGCTCGCCGACGCCGCCGTCGAGGTCGATGTCGGCCGCCGCCACGAGCCCGAGCGGGAGCACGAGGGCCAGCGCCGGCACGATCAGCCAGCGTATGCCGCCCACGAAGGCCGTCGCGATCAGGGCGAGCCCGGTCACCACGGCGAGCGAGGCGATCACCACACCCCCGCCAAGGGCAGCCGCGAGCCCGACCCCCAGGGCCGCGCCGGCGAGGGCGATGGCGAGGAGGAAGACGAGGAAGAAGCGGCCGATGGTGCGGGCCGGGTCGCCGCCCCCGTCTCCGCCGATCGCCCGCCAGAGCAGGACGCCGGCCAGCCCAATGAGGGCGATGACGAGCAGCCCGGGGCCGAAGAAGAAGAAAGGAGTGCCGAGAAACGTGACGAGCGCGACCCCGAGCACGACCGCGCCGGCCACCGCCGCGGCCTTGCTCGTGCCGCCCGGCCGCTCGCCGCCGTCGGCGGGGACGAAGGCCAGCAGGAGCAGGTAGGCGAGGACGCCGAAGCCGCCGGCGAAGGTGAGCACCACGAAGCCGATGCGGAACAGCAGCGGGTCGACGGCGAAGTAGCGCCCGAGGCCGGAGGCGACGCCGCCGATGACGGCGTCCGAGCCGGAGCGGGTCAGCCGCCGCGGCTCGCCGCCCGGCACGTTGTCGTGGCCCGGCGCGTGCTCGTCGCCCGGCAGTCGCTCCGTTGGGCCGGTGCGCTGATCGTCGGGCTGGTCGGAGGTGTTCTCGTTGCGGGTGTCGTCGGTCATGGAAGGAACCGTGCCGCACGGGCGTCCGCATTCCCATTGGGAATGACCCTCACCGAACCCGGATGTATCCCTTAGGCGCTGTGACGCATCTCACCTGTGTACGCGGAAACGACTGAAGTCGCCGCCTAACCTGACGATGACATGAGGACCATGAACTCGGAGCGCACCCAGGCCTACGGCCGCGTGATCAAGACCCTCGACGACCTCGGCCCGGCGAAGCTCCAGCCCGCCGAGCAGGATCGGATCCGCGACGCCGCCGACTCGCTGATCTTCGCCGCCGGCTTCGACGAGGCCCGCGCCGCGATGGAGGACGTCGACGCCCTCGTCGAGCACCTCATCGCGAGCGGCCGCTGGACCACCGAGCGCGGCCAGGAGCTCCTGCAGGACCTTCTCGGCTGCGGGCCGGTCTCCCCCGTCGCCTGACGGGCGGGACCGACCCGCACCCTGACCCCCCACTCAGCGCCGCAGCGTCACCTTCACCCGGTAGGCGCGCCGCGCCCCGTCGGCGTTGGTGACGGTGGTGACCGCCGTCAGGGTCACCCGCCGCATACCGGCCTGACGCATCGCCTTCAGCAGGTTCCGCCGGACGTCGCGGTCGAGCCGCGCGACCAGGGTCCGCGTCTCGCCGGCCCAGATGAGCACCCGCTTGGACTGGCCGACCCGCTCGCCGCCGATCCGGAGGACCGTCCTCGCCCGGCAGGGCTCGTCGCAGTTGACGCGGAGCCGGAGGCCGCGGCGGATCGCCCGGCGCGCCGTCATCCGCCTCGGCGCCCTGACCGTCGCGGCGCCCGGTTCCTCGGCCTGGTCGCCGCCATCGCCCTGCGGCGGCGGGGACGCCGGCGGCGGCGACCCGGAGGTCCCGGTCACCGTGATCTGCACGGTGTCGGTATCGCTCAGACCGCCCGGATCGGTGGCCGTCACCGTCGCCGTGTAGGTCCCGGGCCTGAGGTAGATCCACGGGACCGTGTCGCCCCTCGCGGTCTGGCCATCGCCGAAGTCCCACGCGATTCGGAGGGGATCAGCGTCCGGATCCGTGGCCTCGACCGCGAACCGCACCACGAGCGGAGCGGCGCCGGCGCCGGACGGCGGGTCGACGGTCAGCCGCTGAATGGTGGGCGGTCGGTTGGCCGCCTCCGCGATCGAGACGTCGACCGACTTGGTCGCCTCCTGGTTGCCGGCGTGGTCCGTCGAGCGGTACTCGACCACGTAGTCGCCGGGCTCGGAGACCGTGAACGCGGTCTCGAAGGGATCCTCGTCCGCGGTGTTCTCGGACCGCACCCACGCGCCGCCGTCGACGCGGTACTCGGTGAAGTCGACGCCGGAGCCGGGCGTGGGCGGTTCGCCGGTCACCTGGGCGGTGCCGACCATGCCCTCCCACTGGCCGGAGGCCCGGCTCGAGTGGACCTTGCAGACCCACGTCCACGTGCCGGCCTCGTCGAGCGTCTCGGAGACCGGCGGATCGCCGGGCGAGGCGAAGCCGCTCGTGATCTGCCGGCCGTCGGCGTTCGGCGCGTCGCCCGGCTCGAGCAGCCACACGTCGTGGACGGTTCCCGCCGACTGCGGGAAGTTCCAGCGCACCACGTCGCCGGTCGTCGCCTGGACGCTGTTCGGGCTCCCAACTGCTCGGCTGGGCGTTGACGTCGTGCGTCTCGGACGGGCCGCCGCCGCCCGCCTCGTCCGGGTCGGTGGCCGACAGCGTCACCGCCACCGGGTCGGTGCGTGCTCGTCCTGGTCGAGCTCGTGGGTGGTCACCGGCGGCGTCCCGTCGGCGTCGCCGATCGTGAACGTGACGCTCTTGACCTCCTCCTCGTTGCCCGCGACGTCGGTCGAGCGGAACTCGACCGTGTGCTCGCCGTCGCCCTCGACGGTGACCGGCCCGGTGACCGCGCCCTCGTCGAGCGGCAGCACGCGGATGTTGCGGAAGTCGATCACGTCGCCGCCGCCGTGGTTCTGGAGGCCGATGTAGCCGCGCGCGAACTGGCGGTCGTTGGTCGGCGGGTCGCCCGCCCGCGAGGACGGCTGGTCGGGCGCGTTCTCGAACGTCCTGGAGCACCACGCCGTTGCGGATGATCGTGTACGTCTGGCCGACGACGCGGACCTCGTAGTCGACCCACGTGCCCTTCGGCTGGACCTTCGCCTGCGTCTCGTTGAGCGGCGAGAAGTTGTAGATCGAGCCGGTCTTCTGGGGCTCGGAGGTCTGAGTCGTCGTTGATCTGGATCTCGTGGCCGCAGAAGATCGCCACCCACGCGGGCTGGCTCGTCGCCGAGCCGACCTGGCACGGGTAGCGCTCGGCCCGCGGGCCGCGCGACCGTCTCCGCCGGGATGCGGGAAGCGCGCGAAGATGCCGGAGTTGCCGGTCGCGCCGGCGCTCGAGTCGCGCCACTGGAGCTTGAGCGAGAAGTCGCCGTAGTCCTTCACCGGGTACCACGGCATGCCCAGGCCGCCGGTGGTGCGGGCGAAGCCGCCCTCGTCGGTCATCCAGTTCAGGCCGCCGGGCCCGGCCTGCTCCCACTTCTCGAGGTCGGCCGCCGAGTTGAGGATCGTCTCCTCCTCGACGTACGGCTGCCACTCGCCGCCGTCGACGCGGATCTCGTGCCGCCTGCACGCCCGACCGGCGTCGCCGTCGTCGGCGTCGAGGTCGACCTCGACCGGGCCGTCGTAGCTCGACGCCGGCGCCTCGCCGTTCGAGCTGGGCCGTCGTCGTCGGGCGCGTCGAGTCGATCCTGAAGGTCACCGACCTCGTGGACTCGGTGTTGCCCTCCTCGTCGGTCGAGCGGTACTCGATCGTGTGGCGCCCCTCGTCGTCGACGGCGAACGGCGCCGTGTACGCCGTCCACTCCTCGTCGCCGGCGAAGCGGTACTCGGTCGTCGTCGACGCCCGAGCCGCCTCGTTGTCGGTGGCGTTCAGCGTGACCTCGACCGGCGACGTGTACCAGCCGCCGTCGACCGTCCGGCTTCGCCGGGTCGAGCGCGTGCGTGGTCCTCGGCGGCGTCGTGTCGCCGGCCGCGCCGCAGCTCGCGTCCGGCGTCGAACCGGAGTCGAAGTCGACCTCGGCGTGGGTCGCCGCCGTCGTGCTTGACGAACAGCGGCCGATCTTGGTGACGCCGTTCGCGCCGAGCGCCGGCCGGGAAGGGCGGCGCCTGCACGCCGAGGTCTCGCCGTCGTAGCGAGTACTCGGTGATGACGTTCGTCGCCGTCGTAGCGACGCGCGGATCCACAGGTAGTCGGTCGGCGGGTGCTCGAGCGCCCCGGAGTTCGGGAACTCGCCGCCGTAGCTGCCGTTGCGCGTGTTGTTGGTGGTCAGCGTGCGCTCGATCCAGATGCCGGGTGGTTGCCCGGCGTGCCGGGATCGACGTCGTCTTGAACTGGATCGCCGCCTTGGCGAAGTAGTTCGGGCTCGTCCTGGCCGTAGATGCACCAGCGCCGGCGCGCCTGGCCGTTGACGGCGATCGCCGTGTGGTCGAGCTTCGTCGTCGCCGTCCACGGGCCCTCGGGCAGCGTCCTGCAGGAGGATGTTCTGGGCGTTGAAGCTGGCCGCCGAAGACGTCGCCCTGGGCCGGTGGTCAGCGTCAGGTTGCCGCCGCCCGACCGTCGAGCGCCGGCCGGGTTCGGGTTGACGACCTCCCACTTGTCGTCGAGCGCCGTGCCGTCGAACTCGTCGTTCTGCGGGCACTGCGCGGCCGCCGCCGCAGTCGTCGCCCGGCGTCTGCGGGTCGGCGGTGCCGGCCACGACGTTGAACGCGTCGACCTGCGACCTCGTCGTCGCCCGAGCCGTCGTGCTTGCCGAACAGGCCGATCCGGAAGCCGCCGGGCTGGTTCAGGTACTGCGTCGACCGGGATCGGCGCGCCGAACGGGCTGAACGTCGTCCCGTTCGTCGACGTCCAGGTCGTGATCTGCCCGGCGTCGGCGTCGTGGACGAACCGGACCCACACGTAGTCGCCGGTGAGGTTCAGCGCGCCGGAGTTCGGCTACGGCACCGTCGCCGGCGGGATGATGACCGCCTCGTCGTCCGACGTCAGCACGCGCTCGGCCCACTTGCCGGGCTGGTCGCCCGGCGTGCCGGGTCGGCGTCGCACTTGTACTGGAGCGCCGTCTTGACGAAGTGGTTCGGGTTGATGCTGTTGATCAGCGCCAGCCCGGCCGCCTCGCCGTTGGTGTCGATGTTCGCGTGCGCGATCTTCGCCGTCGCCACCCACGAGCCGGCGGGCGCCTGCTGGAGCAGCATCTGCGCGTCGCCGCGGCCGCCGAACAGGTCGCCGGGGACGAGCGGCAGCGTTCAGGTGGCCGCCGTCCACCGCCGGCTGCTCGTCGCGTGCGGGTTCACGAGCTCCCACTTGGGGTCGAGCTCGGCGCCGTCGAACTGGTCCGACAGCGGGTTGCACTGCGTCCGGGCACTCGTCCGGCGTGAACCGGATGTACTCGTACGTCGGCTGACCTGGCCGTTGGCGCCGAGCGGCCCGATGTGGACCGGTCCGTCCTCCTCGCGAAGATCGTCGCGAGGTTGAGGTTGACCTCGAGGTCGGTCCACTGCGTGCCGTCGCGGCTGAAGGCCGCGGTCAGCGTGTCGCCCGTGCGCGTGGCGCGCAGGTAGAACGTCGGCAGGTTCACCGAGGCGGCGGCCTGGCCGATCCGGTTCCCGGCGGCCCAGGCGCCGCTCGTCCTCGTGCTTGACCTCGAAGTACGTGCCCTGGTCGTTGCTGCCGTCGTCGCCGTTGCGCGTCTGGTAGACGCCGATCCAGTCGTCGTTGCTCTGGAAGAGGCCGAGCCCGACCTGCGCGTACGGCTCGTCCGTGCGGCTGTCGTCCTCGTCGAGGCCGGGGGCGTTGATCTTCGCCTCGACGGTGAAGTCGCCCTCGGGCAGCGGCTGGCCGAGGAAGGCGACCGGCCCCGTCTCAGCGCGGTCGACCGCGCCCGCGCCGAGCGGGAACACGAGGCTCCCGTTCTCGGTCCGCGGCGCGCGCGCACCGGCCTGCGGCGTCGTCGGATGGCGGAAGCTCCACCGGCTGGTGTTGAGCGCGCCGTCGAACGAGTCCGACTTCAACAGGCACGTCGCGACGCAGTCGAACGGGCCGCCGGCCTCCGAGCCGCCGTGGACGCGGAACCAGTCGAACGTCGCCGTGCCGCCGCCGTTGGAGCCGCGGAAGGCGGCGAGGCCGACGCGCAGCGGGGCGGTGATCGGCGCCGCGTGGCCCGCCTGGCCGATCAGCGTCCACGTCGCGCCGTCGTCGGGCGAGAACTCGCCGATCACCTTCGTCCCGTCGTAGCGGGCGCGCAGCAGCACGTTGGCCGGCATCTGGCCGCCCGGAGCCGGCGTGATGCTCTGCGGGATCGGCGGGTTGACGCCGCCGTCCTGGGTGACGATGTGCTCGAACTGGTAGTTGCCCGCGCCCGAGCGGATCGCGACGATCTTGCTGAACGTGTTCGGGTTCTCGGACTTCCAGACCACGAGGCCCGCCTGCTCGCCGTTGGCGTCGAGCGCCGCCGTGTCGAGCCGCGTCGTCACCGTCCACTCGCCGCTCGGCGCGTCCTGCAGCAGCGTGTTCTTGGCGAGCGCGTCGTTGGCGATGAAGTCGCCCTGGAGGATCGGCAGGCCCACGCTGCCGTCCGCGACCTGCGGGCCGCCGCTGGCGGGGCGCAGCACCGTCCACTTGGCGTCGAGCGCCGAGCCGTCGAACTCGTCGGACTGCGGCAGGCAGGTGCTTCCACCGCCGCCGCCCGGCGGAGCGATCGTGAAGGAGAGCGACTTCGGCGGGTCCTCGACGTTGCCGGCGCGGTCGCGCGAGCGGAACTCGACCGTGTGGTCGCCCTGGCCGCGACGGTGAACGTCGTGACGAACGGGTCGGCGCTCGCGGTGTTGTTGCTGCGCGTCCAGCCGCCGCCGTCGATGCGGTGCTCGGTCCACTCGACGCCGGTGCCGCCGGCGCCGTCGGTCGCGCTCAGCGTGACCTGGACCGGGTTGGTGCCCGTCGTCTGCGCGGTCGTCGTCGGCCGCGTCGCGTCGTCGCTGACGTTGACCTGGACCGTCTTCGACAGCTGCTCGCCGTCGGCGTAGGTGACGGTCAGCTTCGCGTCATAGGTGCCGCTCGCCGCGTACGTGTGCGTCGGCGTGCGCTCGGTCGACGTCGGGCTGCCGTCGCCGAAGTCCCACACGTAGGAGACGCCGCCGGAGCTGCCGAGCGAGAAGCGGATCTCGCGCGGCGTGCCGGTGGTCGTCCACTGCGGGTCGGGGTTCGGCGTGTCGGCGCCGCCGGTGTAGGCGAAGCGGTAGAGGCCGGCCTGCGGGCCCGTGCTGAAGAAGCCCGAGTAGACCTGCACGTAGTACGCGCCGTCGGGCCCGAACTTGGAGTCCATGTAGTTGGCCTGCCAGTTCAGGACGCCGCGCAGGCTGTCCGCGTAGACCGGCTTGCCGCCGTCCTGGTCGGTGGCCGGGTCGAGCAGCAGGCCGTGCTTGGCGCTGTTGTTGCTGAAGTCCTGCAGGAACCAGCGGCCGTCCCAGTACTCGGGCCAGCGCGCCGAGTTGTCCGCGCCCTCCTCATAGCGGTAGACGGGGCCGTTGAAGATCGTCGCGCCCGACGCCGTGAGGTACGGGCAGAGCTGGGTCGGCGCCGCGCCGTAGTTGGGCGCGTTGCTCGCGCCGAGCTCGCGCGGGAAGTCCGGGCAGCCGTTGGCGCCGCCGGGGTTGCCGCGGCTGTACCAGAGGTTCAGCGGCCGGGCGCGGCCCGCGTCCTTGCCGGTGCCGGTCACGTGCGGGAGCACGGTCAGGCCGGTGTTGTTCGTCGAGTCGTTGACGAGGTTGTCGCAGTCGTACCAGCCCTGCGTGGGGTTGCCGGCCGGGCCGCCGCTCACGTAGCCGGCCGCGTTGACGGTGCGCAGCGAGCCGTCGGCGACGCGGTCGCGGTAGGCCTGCTGGTTGCCCATGCAGTAGGGCCAGCCGTAGTTGCCGGCCGTCGGCAGCTGGGTGGCGTTCTCGTAGGTCGACGGGCCCTGGGTCTGCGACGGTGAGCCCGCGTCGGGGCCGACCCACGCCGAGTACGGGATGTCGGTCTCGGGGTCGATGAACAGGCGCGACGGGTTGCGCAGGCCCATCGCGTAGATCTCCGGCTTGGCCTGATTGCCGTTGCCCTCGGTGCCGCTGAAGAGGTTCGCGCCGTTGGGCGACTGCGCGTTCGGCAGCGTGTACGTGCTGTTGACGCCGATCTGAGGCTTCGCCCCGTCCACGATCGTCTCGATCGGGTTGAAGCGCAGCATCTTGCCGTTGTAGTCGTTGGTGCTGCCGGCGGTGCGGCGCGCGTCGTTGAACGAGATGCCGTTGGGGCCGCAGTGGTCGTTGGACGCGACGTTGGGGCCGGTCGGGCACTTCTCGGGCTGGAAGTTGCCCGAGTAGCCGTTCGTGCGCTGCGACGAGTTCGAGTCGCCGGTGGTGACGTAGAGGTTGCCCTCGGAGTCGAAGCCCATGCCGCCGCCGTGGTGGCAGCAGCTCTAGATCTGCGAGTCGTACTGGAAGATCACGACCTCGGAGTCGAGGTCGAGCTGCTTGGTCTGGAGGTCGACCTTGAAGCGGGAGATGCGCCCGGCGCCCATCTTCGTGATGCGCCGCTGGTCGCCGTCGGCGAGGCCCGGGTGGACCGGGTTGTCCGGGTTGAACGTCGGGAAGTACTGCACGTAGATGTGGCCGGTCTGCGCGAAGTCCGGCGACACCGCGATGCCGATCAGGCCGGTCTCGATCTTGCCGTTGATCTCGTCGCCTGCGCCGCGGTCGCCGTAGACGGGCATGACGCCGGCCTTGGTGACGCCGCTGTTGACGGTGCCGCTGTGCTGCGCCGGGTCCCAGATGTGGACGTTGCCGCAGCCGACGCCGACGTTGCGGTTCGCGAAGTCGGTGATGCGCGGGGTCGGGCCCTGGCCCAGGACGGCGCCGCGCTCGGCGTCGGTGCGGCAGTCGCCGCGCCCGATGTAGAACGCCCAGCCGTTCGGGGCGATGGCGACGCCGTGCGACTCGCCGGTGTGGTCGAGGTCGCCGCTCGAGCCGTCGACGAGGCGCTCGCCCTGGTAGTTGGCCGCGATCGTCGCCTTGCAGCCGGCGCGGATCATGCCGGCGCTCCACCGGATCGCGCCGAGCAGGTGGGTGCGGAAGCCGGCCTCGTCGAAGCTGGCGGCGGTGCGGCCCATGCCCGTGTAGAAGGAGCGGCCGCCCTGGAAGTCACGGCACCAGGAGATCGGCCAGTCGGTCCCGCCGATGTCGGTGCCGTCGCCGGCCGGCGCGTTCGGTGCGCGATAGCGGGCGAGCGTGTGGACCTGGCCGGTGGGCCGGCTCTGCCACTCGTACCAGACGTCGTCGCGCGTCCACTCGAGCGGGAGCGAGCTCGTCGCGGGGTGCACGCGGTCGCCGACCTCGACGACCTTCTGCGCCGTGGCGGTCGGGCTGGCGGCGGTCGGCCGCGCACCGATCAGGCTCCCGTAGAACGTGCTGCCGGGCTCGCCCTCGGCGGCGCCGCCGATGCCGACGAAGCCGCCGCCGTCGTTGATGAAGCCCTGGAGGGAGCTCTCCTGCGCGGCGTTGAGCGCGTTGCCGGCGTTGCCGAGGAAGACGATCGCGCGGTACTGGTCGAGGTTGGCGGCCGTGAAGTCGCCCGCGCTCTGGCTCGTGGTGACCGCGAAGTCGTTGGCGGTGCCGAGCGCCTGGATGGCGGCGACTCCGGCGTCGACGGTCGCGTCCGGCGTCCCGTGGAACACCAGCACCTTGGTGGCCGGCCCCTGCGCGGCCGCGTTGCCCGTCACGAGCATGCTGACGACGAGCACGAACAGCGTCACGAGCGCACGACGTCCGCTGAGATGACGGCGCATCTCTCCCCCTCCCTCGCTGACGAGCGGCAAACGGTATCTCTGCCATCGAGACCCCGCAAGCCCTTGCGACGGTGCGGGTGCCCCGAGGAGCACCCGCACCGGTTCAGCTCAGCGCCGGAGCGTCACCCGGCGCGTGATCTCCTGGGTCGCCTGCCCGGCCCCCGCGAGCCGGACCTCGACCGTGAACCGCACGGCGCGCTTGGTGCGCCGCAGCACCTTGGCCGCCTTGCGCGACGGCTTCAGCGTGACCGTCTTCGGCCCCGCCGTCGCGCAGCGGACCGACCGGCGCGCCAGCGTCGTGCTCGGCAGGCCCAGCCGCCGCTTCACCGCGCGCGTCACCTTGAGCGCCGCGCTGCCCTGCATCGGGCCGGTGCAGTCGACGCTGACCTTCAGGCCGCGCCGCGCCAGCCCCGCGAGCTTCGGCCGCGCCAGCGACGAGAGCTCGAAGGACGGCGGCACGATCTCGGCCGGCGGCGGCGACGGCAGCGGCAGCGAGCCGATCCGGAACGTCGTCGAGCGCTTCTCCTCGACGTTGCCGGCCCAGTCGATCGAGCGGAACTCGACCGTGTGGGACCCGCGGCCGCTCACCTCGATCGGCTGCCCGCCGGAGCGCGCCCCCGGCGAGAGGTCGGTCACGCGGACGTTGCGATAGCGGATCCGGTCGCTGGCCCCGTGGTTCTGGAGGCCGATGTAGCCGGTGGCGAACTGGCGCGCCTGGGTGGGCGCGTCGCCGCCACGCGACGAGTTCCGCGGGATCGCGTTGTTGAACTGGTTGATGACCTCGCCCTCGCGCAGGAGCGTGTACTGCTGACCCTCGACGCGGACCTCGTAGTTGGTCCACTCGCCGCGGACGCCGGGACGCGCCTGCGCGATGGTGTTCGGGCGGAAGTTGTAGACCGAGCCCGTCTTCTGCGGCTCGCCTCCGCCCGGATCGTCGTTGATCTGGAGCTCGTGGCCGCAGTTGATCGCCACCCACGCCAGCGACGTCGCGGCGCTGCCCTGGCGCGAGCAGTGCACGCCCGAGTAGCTCTGGCCGTCGAAGGTGTACGCGTACTCCGCGGGCCGGTCGGAGAGGGCGATCCGCGGGTCCGGGAAGCGCGTGAACACGCCGCCGTTGGAATGGCCCGTGTCCGTGCGCGCCTCCCTGTACTGCAGCTTGAGCGAGAAGTCGCCGAACGGCTGGGCGGCGTACCACAGCATGCCGAGCCCGCCGACGGTCTCCATCGAGTTGTCCTCCGGCCGCAGGGCGAACGAGCCTGAGGGTGCCTGCTCCCAGGCCTGGAGCGACTCCGCCGTGCCGTCGAAGAGCCACTTCTCGGCCGCCGGGGCGGAGTAGACCCGCCACGGGCCGCCGTCGACGCGGTACTCCGTGCGGTCGAGCCCCGAGCCCGCGTCGGTCGGCTTGAGCGTCACGCGGACCGGGCCCGTCCCGTTCGCCAGGTCCTGGGCCGACGGCTCGGCGCTCGTGAGCGGCGGGCTGGCGTCGACCGACAGCTCGAGCGTTCGCGGCGGCTCCGCGTTGTCGACCTGGTCGACCGAGCGGTACCGGATGACGTGACGACCCGGCTCTGTCACGGTCACCGGCCCGGTATAGAGCTGCGGGCCCTTCGGGTCGCCGACGAACCAGTACTCGGTCATCGCGATGCCGGTGCCCGCGGCGCCGTCGCTCGCGTTCAGCGTCAGCGTCGGCGACGTCGTGTGCCAGCCGAGCTCACCGCCCGGCGCGCCCGAGATCGCCGCCGTGGTGCGCGGCGCCGCGCGGTCGGCGCAGTCGACGCGGAACCAGTCGTAGCGGGCCGCGTTGGCGGCGTCGGAGCCGGCCGAGATCTTCAGGCCGACCCTGACGTCGACGCCGAGCTCGGTGATCGTTTCGCCGATCGGCAGCCAGTCCTCGCCGTCCGCCGAGTACTGCGGCGTGAGCGTGCTCTCACCGTCGCTCACCACCCGCAGGTAGATCTCGTCCGGCAGGTTGTTGATCGCGCCGCTGTTCGGCAGCCGGACCGTGTTGCCGTTGGTCGTCAGGACGTACTCGAACCAGTCCGAGCCGTCCGGCTTGTGGATGAACGTGATCTTGGCGAACGTGTTCGGGTTCTCGCCCTTCCAGAGCACGAGGCCGGTCTGCTGGCCGTCGGGCCCGGTGAGGTCGGAGATGTCGACCTTGGTCGTGGCTGCCCACGTCTCGCCGACCGGCGGGGAGTCCTTGAGCAGCAGGAGGTTCTGCGCGCTGGCGGTGCCGCCGATCATGTCGCCTGCGCGGACGAGCAGGTTCAGCCGGCCGCCGGACACGCTGCGCGCGCCGGGGTTGTCGCGCTTGACCTCCCACCTGTCCAGGTTGAGCGTGTCTCCCGAGAACTCGTCGTTGAGGTCCAGGGCCACGGGGCAGGCGTCGTCGAGCTGGATCGTGAACGCCACCGACTTCGTCTGCTCGACGTTGCCGGCGCCGTCGGTCGACCGGTACTCGACCGTGTGCGCCCCGTTCGAGGCGACGCGGACCGGCTGCGAGTACGGCCGGAACGGCCCGTTGTCGATGCGGTACTCGGTCCGCTCGACGCCCGTGCCGCCCTGGTCGGTCGCCTGCAGCGTCACGGTGACGGCGCGGTTGTACGTGCCGCCCGGGCCCGGCTGGGCCGGGCTGAGCTCGGAGGTCGTGACCGGCGCCGTCTCGTCGGCCGCCTCGAGCACGAGGACGGGGATCTGCTTGACGGAGGTCCCGCCGTCGGCGTACGTGACGGTCAGCTTCGCCGTGTAGTTGCCGGGCGCCGGGTAGGTGTGCGTCGGGTTCGCCGCCGTCGACGGCGCGCTGTTGTCGCCGAACTCCCAGCTGTACGAGACGCCGCCGGAGCCGGCGCTCGAGAAGCGCACCTGGTTGGCGCCGATCGCCGTCGCGGTCGGGTTCGCGAACGGCGTGTCGGGGCCGCCGGTGTAGTCGTAGCGGTAGATGCCGGCGTTCGAGCCCGCGCGGAAGAACCCGTCGTAGACCTGGACGTAGAGGGCTCCGTCGCGGCCGAACTTCGAGTCCATGTACGAGCCCGCCCACGACAGCGAGTTGCGCAGGCTGTCGGCCCACACGGGCAGGCCGCCGTCCTGGTCGGTCGCCGGGTCGAGCAGCACGCCGTGCTTGACGCTGGCGCCGCCGTTGTTGTGGAGGAACCAGCGGCCGTCCCAATAGCTCGGCCAGCGGCGCGACTGGTCCTGGGCGTCCTTGTCATAGCGGTAGACCGGGCCGTTCATGATCGTCGAGCCGCGCGCCTCGGCGAACGGGCACAGCTCGGTCGGCCGCGCGCCGTAGTTGGGGGCGCTGTTGGCGCCGCGCTCGCGCGGGAACTCCGGGCAGCCGTTGAGCGCGTCCTGGTGCCCGCGGCCCCACCAGAAGTTGTTCGGCCGCACCTTGCCCGCGTTCGCGCCGGTGCCCGTCACCTGGTTGAGCTGGACGAGGCCGGTGTTGTTCGGCGAGTCGTTGCGGACGTTGTTGCAGTCGTACCAGCCCTCGGTGCCGCCGGTGGCCGGGCCGCCGGGCACGTAGCCGGGCGGGCTGTCGGTCCGCACGACGTTGCCGGGCAGCCGGTCGCGATAGGCCTGGTTGTTGCCCATGCAGTAGGGCCAGCCGTAGTTGCCCGCGTGCGAGATCTGGGCGGCGTTCTCGTACGTCGTCGGGCCGAGCGTCGCGCTCGGCGAGCCCGCGTCGGGGCCGACCCAGGCCGTGTACGGGATGTTCGTCAGCGGGTCGATCGACAGCCGCGACGGGTTGCGCAGGCCCATGGCGTAGATCTCGGGCTTGGTCTTGCCGCCGCCGTCCTCCGTGCCGTCGAACAGGTTCGGGCCGTTCGGCGCGCCGGCGCCGGGGATCGTGTACGTGGTGCCGGCCCCGACCGCCGGCGACGAGCCGTCCGCGAGGCTCGCGATCGGCCTGATGCGCAGCATCTTGCCGTTGTAGTCGTTGGTGTTGCCCGCGGTCCGGCGCGCGTCCTGGTAGGAGAACGTCGTCGGCCCGCAGTGGGCGCTGGAGGCGACCGCCGGGCCCGTCGGGCACTTCGCGTCCGGGTTGTTGCCCGAGTAGCCGCCGGTGCCCTGCGACGAGTTCGTGTCGCCGGTCGTCACGTACAGGTTGCCGTCGGAGTCGAAGCCCATGCCGCCGCCGACGTGGCAGCAGGAGTAGACCTGCGCGTCGTACTCGAAGATCCGCACCTCGGAGCTCAGGTCGAGCTGCTTGGTGTTGAGGTTCATCGTGAAGCGCGAGATCCGCGGGCGCGAGATCTTGGAGATCCGCCGCGCCTCACCCAGGCCGGGCGGCGTGGTCTGCGGGTTGAAGCTCGGGAAGTACTGCAGGTAGACGTGGCCCGTCTGCAGGAAGTCCGGGGCCAGGGCGATGCCGAGCAGGCCCCACTCGAGCTTGTGGTTCGCCTCGTCGGTGCGCTCGCCCGAGGTCTCGCCGTCGCCGTAGACGGCCAGCGTCCCGGCGCGCGTGACGCCGCTGTTCACCGTGCCGTCGAAGGCCTCGGGGTCCCACACGTGGACGCTGCCGCAGCCGAGGCCGACGTTCGGGTTCGAGTGGTCGAGGATGCGCGGCAGCGAGGGCAGCCCGACGAGCGCGCCGCGCTCGGCGTCGGTCCGGCAGTCGCCGCGGCCGATGTAGATGACCCAGCCGTTGGGGGCGGTGACGAGGCCGTGCGACTCGCCGCTGAACTGCAGGCCGTTCGCGGTCGCGCCCGCCTGCACGAGCCGCGTGGCGCTGTAGCTCGAGTCCAGGCCCGCCTTGCAGTTGCCGCGGATGAGGCCCGCGCTCCACTGGATGGCGCCCTTCAGGTGCGAGCGCAGCCGGTCCTCGCCGAACGCCTCGGCCGTCCGGCCCATGCCCATGTAGAACGAGCGGCCGCGGCTGACGTCCTTGCACCAGGAGATCGGCTGGTCCGGGCTGTGGTCGCTGATGCCGTCGCCGGCGCCGGCGTTCGCCGGCCGCCAGCGGACGACGGTGTGGACGTTGCCGGTCGGGCGCGGCGACCACTGGTACCAGACGTCGGTGCGGTTCCAGACGAGCGGCAGGTCGCGCGTGGACGGGTGGACGCGGTCGCCCGCCACGACGGCCTGCTCGGCCGTCGCCGTCGAGCTCGCGCCGCTCGGGCGCGCGCCGATCAGGCCGGTGAAGAACTCGCTCTCCGGCTCGGCCTGGGCCGTGCTGCCGATGCCGACGAAGCCGCCGCCGCCGGTGACGTAGTCCTCGAGCGCCGCCTCCTGGGTGTCGTCGAGATGGTCGCCCGCGGTGTTGAGGAACACGACCGCGCGGTAGTTGCCGAGGTTGGCCGCGGTGATCTGCGCCGGGTCGGCGGTGGCGTCGGCGTCGAAGCCGCCTGCCTCGATCGCGGCGACGCCCGCGCTGGTGGTCGCATCCGGCGGCCCGTGGAACACGAGCACCTTCGGCGCCTGAGCCTGCGCCGACGCCGCGCCGAGCAGCACCAGCACGCACGCGGCGACGATTGCCGTGACCGTCTGCCGAATCCCCCTGCCTCCACCCATCACTGGCTCCTCCCACAAGCAACGTTCACGAGGTCTCGATTCCTCCTCAGGGCGACGCCCCGCGGCCACCAGTTGCGCTCACCCAGCAGGACGGCGATCCCCGGGACCAGGAAGGTCCGCACGAGGAAGGCGTCGACGAGCACGCCGAAGGCGATCGTGAACCCCATCTGGGCGATCCCTTCGACGGGCAGCGCGATCAGCGCGGCGAACGTGCCCGCGAGGATCAGGCCGGCGCTGGTGATCACGCCGCCGGTGCGCTGCAGTCCTTCGATGACGGCCGCTTGCGTGTGCATCCGCGCGCGCTCGTCGCGGATCCGGCCGATCAGGAAGATGTTGTAGTCGGCCCCGAGGGCGACCAGGAAGATGAACGCGAACAGCGGCAGCCCCGGGTCCAGCTCGCCGAACACGAGCGACGCCGCGCCGAGCGCGAACCCGTACGAGAGCAGCACGCTGGCGACGAGGTAGAGCGGCGCCACGAGCGCGCGCACGAGCGCGATGACGATGAGCAGGATCACGCCGATCGTCAGGGGCGCGACGAGCCTCGCGTCGGCGGCCTGCGCCTCGCGTGAGTCGAACGTCTCGGCGGTCACGCCGCCGAGCAGGACCTCGTCGCCGCCCGCCGCGCGGCGCACCACGTCGCGCAGGTGCGGGACCTGGGCGGTGGCGGCGTCCGAGAACGGGTCGGCCTTCAGCTCGACGGACGCGAGCAGCAGCCGCTCGTCACGCGAGTGGCTGACCATCGTCGTCTGGAGCACGGCCGGGTCGCCGTCGAGCGCGGCGAGCACCTCGGGCGCGCGCGGCGTCGCCACCACGAGGTCGAGCGGTGCCGCGCGCCCGGGCCCGAACTCGTCCTGGATCAGCGCCAGCGCGCGCACGGACTCCGGCGGCTCGCGGAAGGCCTCGGTGAAGTCGAGCGTGCCGCTCTTCGCGAAGTTGCCGAGCGCGCCGAGCGCCAGCACGGCGAGGACGGCGACCGTGACGGCGCCGGGGCGCGCGCGCACGAGCGAGCCGATGCGGGACCAGACCGGACGGACGGCGCCGGTCTCCGGCGCGGTGCGCGGGCCGACGAGCGACAGCAGCGCGGGCAGCAGCGTCAGGCCCGCCAGCGCCATGACCGCGATGCCGATCGCGAGCACCGGGCCCATCCAGGCCGTGGCGCGGACGTCGGCCACGGTGAGCACGAGCAGCGCCGCGACGACCACCCCGCCGGCCGAGAGGATCGCCGGCGCGGTGCGGCGCGCCGCCTCGCCGGCGTCGCCCACCTCGCGACAGCGCGAGACGAGCAGCAGGCAGTAGTCGGTGCCCGCCCCGAACATGAGGACGATGAGGATCGCGGTGGCCTGGCCGGTGACCTGGAAGGCGCCGGCCTTCGCGAGCCCGTAGGCGATCGCCGCGGCGATCACGTACGCGACGCCCACGACCAGGAGCGGCAGCGCCGCCAGCACCGGGGAGCGGTAGGTGAGGAGCAGCGCGACGAGGACGAGCGCCATCGTGATGGCCAGCAGGAGCTGGTCGATGCCCTCGAACGCCTCGCTCGCGTCGGCCGTGAAGGCGGCCGGCCCGGTGACGTACGCCGACAGGCCGCCGGCCTCCGGGTCGGCGGCCTGTCGGCCGCCGGCATCCGGGTCGGGGACGAGCGTGCGCAGCGTCGCCACGTCGGCGACGACCCGCGCGGTGTCCTCGTTCGTCGTCTCGACGGTGACGAGCATCGTCGAGCCGTCGGCCGAGACCAGCGCGGGCCCGGTCTCGGGCTCGAGGCCGGACGACATCTCGCCGCAGGCCATCCCGTATGCGGTGACGACCGCCTTGAGGTCGGGGATCGCCCGCGAGTCGCAGAGCGACTGCGCCTCGGCGGCGATCTGCTGGTTGTCGGCCTCCGTCAACCCGCCCGGCCGGTGGTAGGCGACGATCGCCGTCACCTCCTGGCCGAGGGCGAAGCGCTCGTCCAGGAGGTCGTTGGCGCGCGTCGACTCCGCGGAGCCCGCCAGGAACGCCTCGTTCTCGTTCGAGGCGAGGTCCGCGAGCTTCGGCTGCAGCGGCAGCAGGGCGAGGGCGACCAGCACCCAGGCGGCGATCACCCACCAGCGGCCGCGACGGCCAGTCGCGCGGTTGACGATGCCGGCCAGCATCAGGCCCGGAGCGTCAGCTTCTCGGTGTCGCTCGCCGGCCCGTCGGTGCCGCTCATGCGCAGCCGCAGCGTCGCGGCGAACGACCCGTCGGCGCGCCGCAGCGCCCGCTTGACGCGGCGGCTCGGCTCGAGACGCACGCTGAGCCGCGACTCGTCGCCGCACCGCAGCGAGCGCTTGGCCAGCGTCGTCCGCTTGCCGAGCCCGAGGCGGCGGGCGACCTTGCGCGTGACGGTCAGCGCCAGCGTGCCGCGCCCGACCGCGACGCACGACGCACGGACGAGCAGGCCGCGGCCCATGAGCGCGCCGACGCCGAGCCGGTCGACCGGCATCAGGCCGACGAACGGCTCCGGCGGGAGCGGCACGTCGCCGGCGCCGCCGCCGTCGACCTGCGACGCCGTGCCGATCGCGAACGCGGCCTCCTTGGCGTTCTCGAGGTTGCCGGCGCGGTCGCGCGCGCGGTGCTCGACGACGTGGCCGCCGAGCGCCGACACCGTGAACGGAGCGGAGTAGCTCTGCCACTGACCGCCGTCGAGCCGGTACTCGAGCCCGGTGACGCCCGACTGCGCGTCGGTCGCGCTGAGCGTGACGGTCACCGGCGCGCGGTGCACCCCGCCCCCGCGCGGCTCGGCCGAGGTCAGCTGCGCGACGCTCGTCGGCGCCGTCTGGTCGATGCCGATGTCGACGGTCTGCTCGGTCTCGTCGTTGCCCGCCACGTCGCTCGAGCGGACGTGGAGCACGTAGCGGCCGTCGGCGCCGAGGCTGATCGGGCCGGTGTACGGCTGCCAGTTCCCGTCGCCGAAGTGGAGCTCGGTCACGGCGATGCCGGAGCCGTTGCCGTCACGCGCGCTGATCGTCACCGTGGCCGGGCGGTCGTCCCACGTGCCCGCGGCACGTGTGGCCGCCGGGTCGACGCTGACGTCCGTCGCCGGGGCCGTGCGGTCGACCTTGATCGGCACGGGCTTGTAGCCCTCGGCGTTGCCGGCCACGTCGATCGCGCGGTACTCGAGCACCGCCGCCCCGTCGTCCGCGATCTGGATCGGCGTGTTCGCGTAGTCCTGCGGCACGCCGCCGTTGACGCGGTACTGGATGCGCTGGAGGCCGGAGCCGCCGGCCTCGTCGGCCGCGCTCAGCGTCACCGAGACGGCCTCCGTGTACCAGCCGTCGCCGCCACCGGGCGCCGGCGGGCTGACGGTGTGCTGGGACACCGGCGAGGTCTGGTCGTCGGCGAACTGGACCTGGCCCGAGAGGTCCGGCGCCCGGAAGCCGCCGTTCGGCTCCTCGAGCGTGAGGGCCATGAGGTAGGCCTGCCGGTTGTTGCCGCTGCCGCTGGTCGTGCTGCGCGGCAGCGTCACCGAGGTCAGCGTCTTGCCGGCCGTCACGTCGGCCGGCACGTGGTAGATCGCGCAGCGCGCGCCGTCGCTGCCGCCGTTCTGCCGGTACCGCTGGCTCAGCGGGCCGATGGCGACGTGCTCGGCGGGCGTGCTCGACGGCCCGCACCAGTCGTCGAAGGCGACGGGCACGACCTGCGTGCTCCCGTCGGCGAAGCGGAGCACGAAGTCGCCGCCGCCGTTGCCGTCCGACGTCGTGCCGAAGAAGTGGATCTTCGAGTAGACCCGCTGGTCGGCCGCCCGCAGCGGCAGCGTCTGCCCGCGGAAGGCCGCGAGGTTGCGGACGGTGCCGCTCGTGTCCGGCATCCGCAGCGGGACCTCGTCGAACGTGTCCTCCGGGGCCGGGCCGCGGGTGCCGGACGGCGGCATCTCCTCGGCCGGCAGCGAGTACGGCGGGGTGCCGCGGATCTCGCTGTTCTGGCGCGTGTTCGTGCTCGTGATGCCGAACGTCGTGAACAGGTTCGGCTGGTACGGCTCGCCGATGTGCTGCACGCGGAGGTTGCGGAACGACACGCGGTCGGCGTCGCCGTGGTTCTGGATGCCGATGTGGCCCGGGTTGCGGACCTGGGCGCCCGTCGGCGTGAAGGTGTTCACGACCTGGTCGTTGAGCCGGATCGTGTAGGTGCCGTCCTCGAACTTGATCTCGTAGTCGTTCCACTGGCCGGCCGGCCTCGCGGCGCGGGCGTCCTCGCGGTCGATGTTGTAGATCGAGCCCGTCTTCTGGTTCTCGCCGTCGCCGTCGACGCCCTCGCGGATCTGGATCTCGTGACCCTGGGCGATCGGGATGTTCGCGTCGCTGCCCGGGTTCGGGAACCGCACGAAGACGCCCGAGTTGTCGGTGTCGTCCTGGGTCATGAACTGCAGGCGCAGGACGAACTCGTCGTACTGGGCGAGCTCGTACCAGAGCAGGCCGAGGCCGCCGCGGCTCTCGAGGCGGCAGCCGCCGGCCGCGCCGTCATTGACGAGCGCGAACGTCCCGGCGCCGGCCTGGCGCCAGCCGTTGAGGCTGCGCCCGTCCCAGATGCGGCTGAAGCCCTCCTCCGGCGCGGTCAGCTCCGGGCACGGCGGCGGCGGCTCGCAGGCGGTCGCCGACTCCACGCGGAACCAGTCCACCGCGGCGCGGCGGAAGGCCGTGGTGCCGAACTGGGCGAGGCCGACCTTCAGCGGCTCGCTCCCGGCGACGTCGTACGAGCCGCCGACCGGCGTCCACGTCGTGCCGTCGGTCGACCGCTCGGGCTGGACGGAGCCGTCGGCCGCGACCGTCACGCGCAGGTAGATGAACTGCGGCACGCCGTTGATCGCGGTGTTGGTCGTGCCGGTCGTGTTGCCGCTGTTCGTGTTCGACCGCTCGACCCACCACTGGTCGGCGCCGCGGCGGTTGTAGACGATCTTCGAGAAGTTGTTGAACGGCGACTCCGACCGCCACAGGAGCAGGCCGACCTGGTCGCCGGTTCCGGTCAGGCCGGAGACGTCGATCCGCGTCGTGGCGGTCCAGGCGCAGCCCTGGGGCGCGTTCTGGAGCAACACGTTGCTCGCGGCCGCGTTGGTGCCGTGCATGTCGCCGCCGTAGGCCTGGAGCCGCAGGCTCCCGCCGGACTGGGTGAGGCCGGTGTAGCGCGGCCGCAGCACCTCCCACTTCGGGTCGAGCTCGTTGCCGTTGAACTCGTCCGACTGCGGGAGCGCCGGCGCCTGCGCGGGCTGGACGGT
The DNA here is from genome assembly GCA_963844405.1 of uncultured Solirubrobacteraceae bacterium. Lineage (GTDB taxonomy): Bacteria > Actinomycetota > Thermoleophilia > Solirubrobacterales > Solirubrobacteraceae > DASSUW01. The sequence continues at coordinate 672,874 of CAWJNZ010000007.1, forward strand.
CACGACCGTCGAGCCGGTGACGCTGCCCACGGTCTGCCGCACCCGGTAGACGCCGGGCTCGGAGAAGGTGTGGTTCACGCTCGTGCCGGTGCCGGTCGTCCCGTCGCCGAAGTCCCACGAGCCGTCGGCGGTGCTCGTGAAGGTGAACGCCGCAGGCGCGCTGCCGGACGGCGCCGACGCGGTGATCTGCGGCGCGCACTCGAGCTCGAAGCGCTCGAAGGGCACGACGCCGCCGTTGCCGGACCCGCCCTGGATGGCCATGACGCCGACCTTGAGGGGGCCGGAGTAGCCGGCGGTCTGCCCGGCCTGCGTCCAGGTCGCGCCGTCGTCGAGCGAGTACTCGGCCGTCACGCGGGCGCCGTCGTAGCGCAGGCGCAGGACCAGGTTCTCCGTCGGCAGCGGGCTCGGGAGCGCCGCGCGGCTGTCGCCGGTCGGCATCGACTGGCCGCTGCGCTCGGTCCAGATCGACTCGACGACCTTCGCGCCGGCCGCGTCGATCTGGTTGAACATCACCTTGCCGAACGCGTTCTGGCCGGCAGCCTCGTTGCGCCAGAGCACGAGCCCGGCCTGCTCGCCCTGCGCGTTGATGGCAGCGACGTTGAGCTTGGTCGTCGCGGTCCACCCGCCGGCCGGCGCCTCCTGGAGGACGACGTTCTCGGCGTTCGCGGTGCCGCTGATGAGGTCGCCGTTGCGGAGGGTGAGGTTGAGCTTGCCGTCGGCGACGGCGAGACCCTCGGCGGCCGGCCGCAGGACGTCCCAGCGCGCGTCGTCGAGCGCCGTGCCGTCGAACTCGTCGGCCCCGCAGGACGCGGCGAGCGCCGCGCTCACACCGTCACGGACGACCGATGCGCCCGCGGCCGCGGACGCGGCCAGCGCGAGCACGGCGATGACGGCCAGCGCGACGATTCCGCGCCGACCTGTCGACGACCACAGCTCTCCTCCACCCATCGGTGCTCTCTCCCCCGTCTGTTTCGACGGCGCCAACGTAGGCCGCGTGACGCCGAATGTCAATGATGTTTCGCTCGCCGGGTGACAAAAGCTTGACACCTGCCTGACGTTCTGACTGCGTTGAGATGTCTCCACGCCGCTGCCGTGGTTGACAGGCTGCGGGGAACGATTACCCTGCGGTAGCTTTCGTCCTCGGCCGTCGTACCTTTGGTCGAGCACGCAGCAGAAGCCGTAGACACTGTGGGGGAGAGATGCGAGGGAGCAGGGTCCTAAAGCAGCGAGGGGTGATCGCCGCGATCGTGGCCGTCGCCGGCACCACCGGCGTGGGCGTCGCGGGCGCCTCCGGCTCGTCCGGTCAGGCGGCGCCCGCGGTCGTCTACGCCATCGACAACGGCGGACCGTGCTTCGCAAACACGTCGAAGGCCGCATGCGGTCCGGGCGAGACGGCGCAGGTCGCGATCAACACGGGTGAGACGGTGACGTGGAACTTCGACAACACCGCCTCCGGGCAGGTTCACAACGCGGGCGCGACGAATGACGTGCCCGCCGACCCCGCGTGGAAGAACTACCACGGCGCGATCGTGGGCTCAGGCAGCTACTCGCGGACCTTCAACCGCCCGGCGTCTACGAATTCCGCTGCGACGTCCATCCGGTGATGACCGGCACGATCGAGGTCACCGGCGCCCCGGTCGGGACGCCGACGACGACGCCGACGACCACGCCCACGGCGACCCCGACGGCCACGGCCACCACGCAGCCGAGCGACCCCGGCACGACCACGCCGGCGCCGACCGGCGGCACGCAGGACCTCGTCAAGCCGACGCTCCAGAGCCTCAGCACGACGGCCAGGCGCCGCGCCGTCACCGTCCGCTTCCGGCTGTCCGAGAACGCGACCGTGAACGTCCGCGTCAAGCGCGGCACCAGGGTGGTCAAGAGCGCGGTCAAGCAGCTCGCGGCCGGCCAGCGGTCGGTCTCGCTGCGCAGCTCGAAGCTGAGGAAGGGCCGCTACAAGGTCGAGGTGCGGGCGCGCGACGCGAGCGGGAACGTCTCGACGCTGGCCTCGAAGTCCTTCCGCATCCGGAGGTGACGGTGGCTCCCTGGCGCCCACCCGCTGACGCCTGGACGCGGCGCGATCTCCTGCGCAACGGCTTCGCGTCGACCGCCCTGCTGTGCACGATCGCCAGCCCGGCGTCGCTGAGCCGCAAGCGGCCGCTCGTGACGTCGGCGGGGCTGCGCGCGCAGGCGGGCTCGCCGTTCCAGCCGTTCCGCCGCGACCTGCCGCGGATCCCCGAGCTGTCGCCGGTGCAGCGGACGCGGACGACCGACGTCTACGACGTCGCGATCCGCGAGGGGATGGCGGACGTCCTGCCCGGCTACCAGACGCCCGTCTACGGCTACGAGGGGATCTACCCCGGGCCCACGATCCGCGCGCGCAAGGGCCGACGGGTGATCGTCCGCCAGCACAACAGCCTGGCCTTCGACTCGAACGTGCACCTGCACGGCGGCTTCGTCCCGGCGGCGCACGACGGCCACCCGATGGACGTCATCGCGCCCGGGCAGTCGTTCGAGTACCACTACCCCAACGATCAGGACGCCGCGACGCTCTGGTACCACGACCACGCCCACGGCCGCACGTCGCGCACGCTCTACTACGGCCTGCTGGCGTTCTACGTGCTCGAGGACGACCTCGAGCGCGAGCTCGACCTCCCGGCCGGCGACTACGACGTCCCGATCGTGCTCGCCGACCACGCGTTCAACCGCGACGGGTCGTTCCGCTACCAGGAGAACGTCGACCTCGGCTTCCGCGGCGACACGCTGATCGTCAACGGCGCCGTGTCGCCGCGCATGCGCGTCGAGCGCCGCCGCTACCGCTTCCGCTTCCTCAACGCGTCCAACGGCCGGTCGTACACCCTGCGGCTCGGCGGCGGCCGCCGGCTCGTGCAGATCGCCGGCGACGGCGGGCTGCTCGAGCGGCCGGTGGGCCGCACGCGCGTGCCGCTGCACCCGGCGGAGCGGGCCGACATCGTGATCGACTTCGCGGACTACTCGCCGGGGACCGAGCTCGTCCTCCACAACACCGATGGCCAGGGCGGCACCGTGCCGGTCATGCGCTTCGACGTCGCGCGCGGCGGCAGCGAGGACTTCCGGGTGCCGCGGCGGCTGCGGCCGCGCGAGCCGATCCCCGCCAGCAACGCGTCGCGCACGTGGGAGCTCGCGCTCGGCGCGACGGCCTGGGAGATCAACGGGCGCGTCTTCGAGCCGAATCGCGTCGACGTCCGGCCGCGCCTGGGCAGCACGGAGCGCTGGACCTTCGTCAACCGCTCCAACCGCGTGCACCCCATGCACATCCACGGCTTCCTGTTCCGGATCCTGGAGCGCAGCAGCGGCCCCGTGAGCGCGGCCGATCGCCTCGGCTGGAAGGACACGATCGGCGTGCTGCCCAACGAGACGGTGACGGTGCTCGCCTGGTTCGCGCCCTACGCCGGGAGGTACGTGTTCCACTGCCATGCGCTCGAGCACGCGGACAAGGCGATGATGCTGCAGCTGGAGGTGACCCCATGAGGGGCCGGATCGCGATCGCGGGAGCCTTCGTCGCCCTGGCCGCCGCCCCGCCGGCGCTCGCGGCGAACGCCGACGTGCGCGCCGTCGACGGCGCCACCGACCCGGAGAACCGCTGGGACCCGAGCGCGGTCAGCGTGCAGGTCGGCGACACGGTGACGTGGCGCTTCGACGGCACGACCCAGGCGCACAACGTCAAGTCGACGACGGCCAACTGGAACATCGACACGAACTTCGCGGTCGCCGGCCCCCCGGCCAGCTACACGTTCACCGCCGAGGGCGTCTACGACTTCGCGTGCGAGCTGCACGCGTCGATGACGGGACGCGTGACGGTCGGCGCCCCGCCGCCCCCGCCCCCCAGCGAGCAGCCGTTCGCCAACGACCAGCCGACGCTGACGGTCTTCGAGCGCCCCGACCAGATCCGGCCGCGCCTGGAGGCCGTGCGCGCGGCACCGGTCCGGAACGGCGCCCGCGTCCGCTTCCGGCTGTCCGAGCCGGCGAGGGTGACGGTGCGGATCAAGCTCGCGGGGATCACGATCAAGTCGGCGCGCCGGGCCGTCGAGGGCGGCCGCCGCAGCATCGTCGTCCGTGATCGCCGGCTGGACGGCCGCTATCGCGTCGAGGTCTTCGCGCGCGATCTCGCGGGCAACCGCTCGCAGACCGAGCGCACGTCGGTGCGCGTGCGCTAGCCCGGCGGCTCGCCCGTCAGCACCCAGCCGCGCCCGTTGCGCCGCACGCGGCCCTGCTCGGCGAGCTTGGTCAGCGCGCTCGACACCGAGGGGCGGCGGGCCGCGACCAGGTACGAGAGGACCTCGTGCGTCAGCGGCAGGTCGAGGTGGACGCCGTCGGCGTGGACGCGGCCGTGGCGGTCGGCGAGCTCCCAGAAGAGCATCCACAGGCGGTCGTCGAGCCGCGGCTGCTGGGCGATCGCCATCATCGCCGTCAGCCGCCGGGAGCGCCCGAGGGCGCGACCGGCCAGCGCCGGCCCCACCCGCGGGTAGCGGCCCATGCGCTCGCACCACAGGAGGTCGAGCACGGCCAGGCGCGTCCGCCTCAGCACCCGCCAGCCGGTCTCGAAGCCGACCGAGTCGTCGCCGTCGAACTCCCACGGCCGCAGCAGGTCGCCCTCGGCCAGCAGCTCGGCGCCGAAGCGGCCGGCGTAGCCGACGCGCCGGATCAGGACGCCCTCGAGGACGAGCAGGCCGTAGCCGTCCCTGGCAATGTCAGCGGCCTGACGGGCGTCCCACATGCCCGCCGGGACGTCGATCGTCGCCGCGAGGCTGGCCTGCCGCGCCGCGTGGAGCCGCGCGTCCGGCACGAGCTCCGCCAGCTCCGGATCATGCTCGAGGACGTACGCCCGCGCGGCCGCCATCCCGCCGCAATCAGAGCCCGGCGGCGCGCGCGACGGCCGTCACGTACGCCGCGGCCCCCGCCGGCCGGTCCTCGGGCTCCTTCTCCAGCGCGCGCGTGACGGCGCGCGCCACCGCCGGCGTGACGTCCGGCCGTATGGTCGAGAGGTCCGGCGGCGCCTCCTGCAGGTGGGCGAACAGCACGCGCATGCTGGGCCGCCCGCCGAACGGCGGCCCGCCGGTCAGGCACTCCCACATCACGCAGCCGAACGCGTAGATGTCGGTGGCGGGCGAGACGTCCTCGCCACGGATCTGCTCGGGCGACATGTAGTCGAGCGAGCCGAGCGCCTGTCCCGGCCGCGTCAGGTTCGAGGCCTGGCTGTCCTTGGCCAGCCCGAAGTCCGACACGTAGGGCGTGTCGCCGTCGAGCAGGATGTTCGCGGGCTTGATGTCGCGATGGACCAGCCCGGCGGCGTGCAGCGCGTCGATCCCCTCGGCCGCCGCGCCGAGCAGCGCCAGCGTGTACGGCAGCTCCAGGCTGCCGCGCACCGCGATCCGGTCGGCCAGCGAGCCGCCCGGGATCAGGCGCTGGACGAGGTAGGGCAGGCCGCCCTCCTCGCCGTGGTCGAGCACGGGCACCACGTTCGGGTGGCTGATCTTCTCGGCCGCCCGCACCTCGCGCCGGAACCGGCGCAGGAACACCTCGTCCTGCGAGAGCTCGGTGGTGACGACCTTGACCGCCACGGGGTCCTGCCCGTCGGTCGTCCCCTCGAAGACGATGCCCATTCGCCCACGGCCGATGACCCGGGTGATCCGGTAAGGGCCGAGGGAGTCGCCCGGTCTGGGCTCAAGTGCGATCTCGGGCATCCGAGGGGGCCGAAGCATATAGCCGCCCCGAATGGACGGTCGGACCCACGACTTATGGACAGTCGTCCACTTGCGTCACCACGCCACAAACAGGAGACTTTGACGCGATCTCGCTCATGGACAGGCCACAGCTCGGCTATTACAGGATCGAGGGGATCGTCGGCTTCGGGCGCACGGGCATCGTGTACCTGGCCACGGATTCCCGGAACGGCCGTGCCGTCGCGCTGAAGGTCCTGCGGGAGGACGTCAGCGTCGACCCCGTATACCGCGAGCGCTTCCGCCGCGAGGGGTCGCTGCTCGCGTGCCTCCGGCACCCGCACGTCATGCCCATCTACGACGTGGGCGAGGTCGACGGCGAGCTCTACATCGCCGCGCGCCTCGTGTCCGGCAACCTCAAGACGCTCATCCTCAGCGACACCCTGAGCGTCGACGACGCCATGCGGATCCTCACCGCCGTCGCCGAGGCGATCGACGCCGCCCACGAGGCCGGCATCGTGCACCGCGACATCAAGCCCGCCAACGTGCTCGTCGACCCCGGCCCGCAGGTCTTCCTGGGCGACTTCGGGCTCGCCCGCGACCCCCACGGCGCGATGCTCACCGTGCCGGGCCAGATCCTCGGCACGCTCGACTACATGGCGCCCGAGCACCTCGAGGCCGAGGGCGTCGGCACGGAGGCCGACATCTACGCCTTCGCCTGCCTGGCGGTCGAGACGCTGACGGGGGAGGTCCCCTTCCCGCGCGGCACCGACGCCGCCGTGATGTACGCCCACGTGGTCGACCCGCCGCCGAGCCTCAAGGAGCGACGCCCCGAGCTGCCGGAAGCCCTCGACGACGTGATCGCGGCCGGTATGGCCAAAGACCCGGACGACCGGCCCGCGACGGCCCGTGCCCTGCTGACCGACATGCTCCGAGCCCTCGGCCGGCCGGTCCCGGCACGGCTTGTCCCGGCCACCTGAAGGCTTTCCCTTGGCGGAGGGCCCGACGACCCCAGGTGGTGCCGTCTTCACCGACCGCTACGAGGTCGTGGCCCCGATCTCGAGCGGCGCGATGGGCGCGGTCTACCGCGCGGTCGACCGCGTGACCGGCGGCGAGGTGGCGATCAAGCGGCTGCTCGACGTCAAGCACGCCGCCCGCTTCGAGATCGAGGCGCGGCTGCTCTCCAGCCTCAGCCATCCGCGCGTGGTCAAGGTGCTCGACCACGCCGGCGACGCCGAGGGCCTCTACATCGTCATGGAGCTCGTCCGCGGCACCGACCTCGGCGCCCAGCTCAAGCAGCGCGGCCAGCCGGGCCTGCCCGCGCAGGAGGCGATCGAGTACGCCCGCCACGCCTGCGAGGCGCTCCAGTACGTGCACGACCAGCAGATCGTGCACCGCGACGTCAAGCCGCAGAACCTGATCCTGGCCGAGAACGGCGTCATCCTCGTCGACTTCGGCGTCGCGCGCGCGATCGGGAGCGACGAGACGGTCGGGACGATCGCCGTCGGCACGCCGCGCTACATGGCCCCCGAGGTCTTCGCCGGCGGCACCGTCTCGGCGGCCAGCGACATCTTCAGCCTCGCGGCGACGCTGTGGGCGCTGATGGTCGGCACGCCGCCGAAGTACGGCGACATGCTGAAGATCGACAAGGTCGCGCCCCAGCTGCCGCCCGAGCTGCGCGACGCGCTGGCCGGCGGGCTCGAGATGCTGCCCGAGATGCGGATCTCCTCGGCGCTGGCCTTCGCCGAGGCGATCGGCGTCCCGATCAGCGAGCGCGGCGGCCTCTCGCTGGCCCAGAGCCTCGGGCGCGCGCCCGTCCACCGGCGCGTCATCGAGGCGATCGTGCGCACGGCGGCCGGCATGTTCGAGGCGGCGGCGTGCTCGATCGCGCTCACCGACCCTGTCTCCGGCGAGCTCGTCTACGAGGCGGCGTGGGGCGCCGGCGCCTCCGAGGTCGTCGGCATGCGGCTGCCGCCGGGTGCCGGGATCGCCGGCGCGGTGGTCCAGAGCGGCGAGCCGGTGGCCGTCCCGGAGTGCCGCACCGACCCGCGCTTCGCCAAGCAGGTCGCCGCCAAGACCGGCTACGTGCCGTACACCATGCTCACCACCCCGCTGATCCGCGAGGGCAGGACGATCGGCGCCCTCGCCCTGCTCGACCGCCGCGACGGTCAGCCCTACCGTCACGAGGACGTCCACCGCGCGGCCCTGTTCGCGGACCTCGCCGTCGTGGCGCTCGACCTCGACACGTTCCCGCTCTCGACCACCGGTGGCCGCACCAGGCCCTAGCGGGCCCTCTCTCGCGATCGGTTAGGTTTGACCGGCATGACGCATTTCGACGCGATCGTCGTGGGCTCCGGCTTCGGAGGATCGGTCATGGCCTATCGACTCGCGGAGGCCGGCCGGCGCGTCTGCGTGCTCGAACGCGGCCGCCCCTACCCGCCCGGGTCGTTCACCCGCAGCCCGTATCGCGCGCGCGAGAGCTTCTGGGACCCCAAGCGCGGCCTGACCGGCATGTACCACTACTGGTCGTTCAAGGGGATCGACGCGCTGGTCTCGGCAGGCCTCGGCGGCGGCTCGCTGATCTACGCCAACGTCTTCCTGCGCAAGGACGAGCGCTGGTTCATCGAGGAGGACGTCAACGACGGCGGCTACGAGTACTGGCCGGTGACGCGCGCCGACCTGGAGCCGCACTACGACCGCGTCGAGAAGATGATCGGGCTCCAGCGCTACCCGTTCGAGCACGAGCCCTACTCGCGGACGCCGAAGACCAACGCCTTCAAGTACGCCAGCGAGAAGCTCGGCCTCGAGTGGTTCCTGCCGCCGCTGGCCGTCACCTTCGCCAACGAGGGCCAGCCGCCGGTGCCCGGCCAGAAGATCGAGGAGGCGATCCGCAACCTCCACGACCGCGACCGCGTCACCTGCCAGCTGTGCGGCGAGTGCGACGTCGGCTGCAACTTCGGCGCCAAGAACACGCTCGACTACAACTACCTCACGCATGCGAAGCACCACGGCGCGGAGCTGTGGACGCTGTGCGACGTGCGCACGATCGAGCCGCGGCCGGGCGGCGGCTACGAGGTCGGCTACGCCGCCCTGGGCGAGCCCGACGGCTCCGCCGACGGCAACGGCCGCCCGGCGCCGCTGCGCAAGCTCACCTGCGACCGGCTCGTGCTCAGCGCCGGCACGCTCGGCACGGCCAACCTCCTGCTGCGCAACCGCAGCGCCTTCCCGCGGCTCAGCCGCAAGCTCGGCTCGCGCTTCTGCGGCAACGGGGATCTGCTGACGCTCGCGCTCAACTGCGCCGAGGAGGTCGACGGCGTGCGGGTGCCGCGGGTCGTCGACCCCGGCTACGGCCCGGTGATCACGAGCACGGCGCGGGTGGCGGACGAGCTCGACGGGTTCGAGGGCCGCGGCTTCTACCTCCAGGACGCCGGCTATCCCCAGCACCTGGCCTGGATCCTCCACGTGTTGGCCGCGCCGCAGACGCTCTGGCACTGGCGCGACCACGGCGCCTACCTCGTCAAGAACTGGCTGCGCGGCTCGCCGGACACCGACGTCACAGGTCATATCGCGGACCTGTTGGAGTCGGCCGAGCTGTCGGCCGGCGGGCTGCCGCTGCTCGGGATGGGCCGCGACATCCCCGACGGCCGCATGTTCCTGCGCAAGGGCCGGCTCGACCTCGACTGGAAGACCGACAAGTCGAACGCCTACTTCGAGCGCCTGCGCACGACGTCGCGCAGCGTGGCGCACGTGCTCGGCGCTCGCTTCGCCGACAACCCGATCTGGTTCCTGCGCCGGGTGATCACCGTCCACCCGCTCGGCGGGGCGCCGATGGGCCGCTTCCCGAGCGAGGGCGTCGTCGACTCCTACGGCAACGTCTTCGGCTACCCCGGGCTCTATGTCGCCGACGGCTCGGTCATGCCCGGGCCGGTCGGGCCCAACCCCAGCTTCACGATCGCCGCGCTCGCCGACCGCTTCGCCGACCGCATCCTCGAACCCACCACCGCCGCGGAGGCCGCCGCCACATGACCACCGTCCGCTTCACCGAGGAGATGCTCGGGCACGTCACATTCGGAGAGGAGGACTTCCTGCGCGGCGCCGTGGCCGAGCGCGACGGTGCCGGTCCCTTGAAGTTCCACCTCACGATCGTGGTCGACGACATCGAGCGGTTCGCCCGCGACCCCCGCCGCAGCGCCGGCGCCCACGGCTACATCGTGTGCGACGCGCTGGGCGGCAAGCTGCCGGTCGAGCGCGGCGCCTTCAACCTGTTCGTCGACACCGAGCCGGGCGTCAAGCGCATGCTCTACCGGCTCTTCTTCCGCGACGGGGCCGGCCACCCGCTCACGCTGAGCGGCTACAAGCTCGTCAAGGACGACGCGGGGTTCGACGTCTGGCGCGACACCACGACGCTCTTCACGCGCGTGCTGCGCGGGCACGTCGACGAGCCGGACGAGGCGGGCGCCGAGACCGTCGCCTCCGGCGTGCTGCGGATCCGCGCGCGCGACTTCGCGGTCCAGCTGACGACCTTCCGCGGCAGCCTCCAGGGCCTGCTCAAGTTCATGACCATCTTCCTCGGCCAGCTCGCCGAGGCGTACCTCAAGAAGGGCCGGCGGACGCATGTCGCGGCGTAAGGAGGAGCGGCTCAAGAAGGCTAGCCAGGCGGGGCGCCAGTCGTCGGGCCGGACGCACCTGCTCGGCGGCCTGGCCGGCGCCGCGGTGCTCACGGTGTTCGGCGCCGAGATCGCCCGCGTGTGGAAGCTCGGCATGCTGCCGGTCAGCCGCGAGCACGCTGACCGCGAGGAGGTCATCCACCCGGTCAAGCGCTCGCTGATGGTGATCCGCGAGGGCTACGCGGTCAGCCGCACGCGCGAGAACTCGCTCTTCAACATGCTCGCCTCGTTCTCGGTGACGTTCGGCATCACGCGCGGGATCACCTGGTACATCCGCGAGCACGGCGGCCTCGGGCCGATCCAGAACGTCGTCGTCGGCACTCGCCACATCCACCACTTCCTGCCGGGCGGCGTCATCGCGCTCACCGCGGGCGGGGTGGCGATCGGCATGAACGGGTCCGACTACGACAAGTACCTCGCGCTGCCGTTCGGGATCGGCGTCGCGCTGGTGCTCGACGAGTCGGCGCTCCTGCTCGAGCTCGAGGACGTCTACTGGACCGAGGAGGGCGTGCTCAGCGTCCAGATCGTCTTCGCGGCGATGGCCCTGCTGTCCGCGCTCGCCTACCTGATCCGGATGCTGCGCACGACCGAAGGCCAGGACAGCGAGACCGACTGGGAGCTCGCCGCCAAGGCCTGGGACGACCTCCAGACGATGGGCATCGGCGGCGGCGGCGGGGAGCCGGGCATCGGGCTCTAGACCGTCGTGGCCGAAGCCGGCGGTCCACGCGCTCGTCTGACCGCGGCGAGGAAGTGGCTCGTCGGTATCGCGCTCGCCGCGCTCACCGTGGTGCTCACGGATCTCGCCACCGGCGCGATCAGGGACTCGTGGGACGCGCTCTTCGGCGAGTCGGTCTCGCCGCTCACCGTGACGGCGGACGTGACCCGGTCGCGCCGGACCGCGTTCGTCTTCGCGGAGCCGCTCGCCGCGCTCACGCCGCCCCCCGAGGACCTCGGCTCGTCGCCCGACGCGCGGCTGCGGTGGGCGGCAGACAACCAGGGCGTCGACGCCGACGTGACCGTGGTCGAGGTGATCGTCGAGGGGACGGGTGAGGCGCCGGTCATCCTGCGCTCGCTGACCGTCGACGTCGTCGGCCGTGACGAGCCGCCGGAGGGCGCCTTCGTCGCCGCCGAGGGCGCGGGGGCGATCGCCGTGCGGCGGTTCGACGTCGACCTCGAGCAGGACCCGCCGACGGCGGTCTTCGCGGCGCCCGACGAGCCCACGCCGGGCCAGGAGGAGCCGATCGACTTCCCGTATCGGGTCTCCTTGACCGACCCCGAGGTGTTCAACCTCTACGCCTCCGCCCGGAGCTGCGACTGCCGCTGGACCGCGACGCTGCACTGGGTCTCGGGCGGCGAGGAGGGCTCGACGGTGATCGACGACGGCGGCGAGCCGTTCCGCACCGCGGCCTCGGTCGGGGCCGTCGAGCGCTACGCGCCGAGGGACGGCCGGCTCCAGCCGGTCGGCGCCGAGGAGCCGGGCGCGACCGCGGAGGCCGAGCCGGCGGACGCCGCGGGCGAGGTCGTCGCGTGCCGCCGCGCCTTCAACGGCGAGCTCCTCCAGACTGCCGAGCTCGGCTGCGGCGAGGCCCGCCGCATTGCCCTCGGCGCGACGGCGACCGCCGCGTGCCGGCCGCGCGCAGGGCGCGAGAGCCGGAGATGCACGTTCGAGGACTACACGTGCGAGCTGTTCTCCAACGTCGACCCCGAGGCTCCGTGGTCGGCCACCTGCGCAATCGACCCCCGCCCGGGCGCACCGGGCCCGTGGCTGGCGTTCTACGTGCCTCCGCCCTAGGCGGCGTGCTCGCCGCCGGTTCGGAGTGCTGTTGCCCGCCGGGTCCTGACGAACGTGAACCAGAAGCCGGCCGCCGCTAGGGCGAGGGCGGCGATGATGATGACGACGCGCAGCCAGAGCGGCCCGATCTCCGACGATCGCGAGCCGAGGAAGGCGCCGATCAGCGCGACGGCCACCGTGACTATCGTGAGCATCGTGAGCCCGCCGAGGATCATCGCGATCAGACGCGAGCGATGGGCATTGGCCTGTTCGACCCGACGTTCGGCGAGGGTCTGCAGGACCTCGAGCTTGCGCTCGACCGAGTCGACGATGGCATCGAAGCGCTGGACCTTCGCGATCGCGTCCCAGATGGCGAGCTCATCGCCGCCGAGCGGGCTCAGCACGCTGTCCAGTCGGGCGCGCGCATCCATCACGCGCAGATAGTCGGCGAAGACGTCCTCCGCGTCGGCTTCGAGCTGGCCGAGCGAAGCCGGCCGGCTCCAGCGCGGCTGGTTCAGGACTCCCAGCAGGCCCCGGTCGATCTCCATGTAGTGCGCGAAGTACGCCCAGTGCAACTTCGTCAGCCGCATCGGCACGTCGGCGGCAGTCGATCCCGCCGGCACGGCGACGGAACTCCAGCCGATCCCGGGCGCGAACACACCGTCGTCGAGTTCGACTTCCTCGCGAAACGCCGGGGCAAGACGGCGCGCTGCGGCCTCAGCAGTGTCGGCGGTTTGGAGCACCGGATGCAACCACAGAAGGCGCCCTCGATCGTCCGCCGGTCGATCGTCGGCGGCCCGCTGCGGCGCGAGCCGGGAGAGCCACGCTGCCTGAATGTCCGCCGGCGCCTTCTCGACGACGGCCTCGCCGTACGCTTCCGCGGCCTTGGCGGAGATCCGCTCCAGGGCGGCCGCGAGCGGCGAACCGCCCTCGTCGTCGCCTCTTTGCCTGACGACGCGCCTCACAGCCCGCGCAGTCGTCTCGGGTGTGGCGGCGGGCGGCGCAATCACGTCGAACGTGGCACACAGGACCGCGACTCCGAGGTCGTAGACGTCGATCTCGAGGCGAACCGGCGTCAGCTCCAGGCCCGGAGCGACGCGATCGAACCACGGCTCGTCGAGCGCCTGGGAGAGAAACGGGAGGAGGTCCGCGCCGTCCCGGCGGGCCATGACAAGCGGTACGGCTTCGGTGAACCCGCCACCCGACTCGAACGTCCCCCGTGGCGTGTCGAGGTCGGCGGTCCGCCATTGCGGGCCTTCGAGGCGCCGGCCGAGTGCTGCTTGGAGCTGGCGATAGTTGTCCAGGCGGACGGCGATCGGATGACCGGTGAGCAAGGCGCCCGTCATGGCGACACGCAGTCGCAGGCGGTCGGCCTGCGGCGTTCCCGAAGCGCCCATCGCCATCGCGTAGACGCCCATCGCAGCCTCGTACTCGTCCGGATCCAGGCCGTGCTCGCGCCGGCGCTCGATCTCGCGCTTGATCGCGGCGACGCTGCGCCCGACCGCCTCTCGGCGCTCCTCCTCGCTCTGGCACCGAGGGCAGATGTCTTCGAGCCAAGCCCCTTCCGCCAAGGTTTCGAGCGGATCGTCGACGCGGCGCTCACGCCCACACCGCGAGCAGCGATCGGAGCTCATTGCTGAAGGCTATCTCGCAATCCAGCGTGCGGCTTTTGCACCCGGAGCGGCGGTGTGGTGGCATGCCCGTGTGAAGCCGTACGACCCTGCTGCCTACGGTGATCGGCTCGGTGTCGACTACGACCGGCTGTATCCGGCGGACGCGCTGGAGACTGACGCGACGGTCGACCTGCTGGCCGAGCTCGCCGAGAGCCGTCCGGGGCGGTCGGTGCTCGAGCTCGGCATCGGCACCGGTCGACTCGCCATCCCGCTGCATCGCCGGGGTCTGCGCGTCGCGGGCGTCGAAGCGTCGCCGCGGATGGCCGCCGCTCTGCACGAGAAGGCTCCCGATGCGGACATCGAGATCGCGATCGGAGACTACGTGTCGACCCGCGTCGCCGGCTCGTTCTCGGTCGTCGCGCTCGTCTTCAACAACATCCTGGACCCGCGCGGGCTCCATGCGCAGCTGGCGCTCTTCGCGAGCGCCGCGCATCACCTCTCGCCTGGCGGCTGCTTCGTGATCGAGGCGTTCGTGCTCCCCGACGCGGCGCGGGACGGGAGCTGGAACGTGTCTCCACGCTTCGTGGGGGCCGACCACGTCGAGCTGCAGCTCGCGCGCTTCGACATCGAGACCGGCACGCTCCACCGCACGCTCGTCCAGCTGCGGCCCGAGGGAGCCGAGTTCGTGTCGGTACGCGACACGTACTCGGGTCCCGCGGAGCTCGACGTCATGGCGCACGTGAACGGGATGACGCGCATCGCGCGCTACGCCTCGTGGGCGCGCGAGCCCTTCACCGCGCAGAGCCGGCGGCACATCAGCGTGTACGAGCGCAGGTGACGCCTTAAACCGTCGCCCGCGCGCGCTCGTCGGATTCGAAGCCGGCCTGCGGGAGGATGCGGTCGAGCCGGCGGGGCAGCCACCAGTTCCAGCCGCCCATGAGCTCCATCGCGGCCGGGACGAGCACGAGGCGGACGAGCGTGGCGTCGAGCGCGATGGCGACCGCGAGGCCGACGCCGATCTCCTTGATCTGCGGCACGCCGGTGAGGGCGAAGGTGCCGAAGACGACGACCATGATGAGCGCCGCGCTGGTGATCACCTTGGCGCTCGCCTCCAGCCCTTCGGCGACGGCGCGGCGGTTGTCGCCGGTCGCCAGGTAGCGCTCGCGGATCCGCGACAGGAGGAAGACCTCGTAGTCCATCGAGAGGCCGAAGACGATCGCCAGCAGCAGCGGCGGCGTGACGGTGTTGATGTAGCCGAGCGAGTCGTAGCCGGTGATGCCGTCCAGCCAGCCGTACTGGAAGACGGCCACGAGCACGCCGTAGGCGGCGGCGACGGACAGGAGGTTCATGAGGACCGCCTTCAGCGGCAGCAGGACCGAGCGCAGCACGACGAGCAGCACCAGGTAGCTGCAGATCATCACGAACAGGAAGACCTTCCAGATGCCGCCGGAGATCAGGTCGTTGAGGTCCTGCGCCTGGGCGGTGGCGCCCCCGATCTCGACGCCGGCCGGAGCCTCCTCGCGGAGGCGGTCGACGAGCGCGAGCGCCTCCGGGCTCTCGGGATCCGTGTCGAGGACCACGCGGATCAGCACGGCCCGACCGTCCTCCGACGGCTGCGGCTCGAGCACGTCCGCCACGCCGGGCGTGCCCGACAGCCGGTCGGCGTAGCGGTCGGCCTCCTGGGTCGGCGCCACGACGAGCACCGGCGAGGCCGCGCCCGGCCCGGTGACCGAGGCCGCGAGCTCGGCCCCGCGCCGCGTCTCGTGCTCGGGCGGGAACATCCGCAGCGCGCCGTTGCCGTAGTCGAGCGAGAGCGCGGGGATCGCGAGCGCGAGCAGGATCGCGGCCGCGAGCGCCGCGGACAGCCAGGGCCGGCGCATGACGCGCGCCGTCCAGCGCTCCCAGAAACCCGGCTTCGAGACGCGCCGCGTCAGCGCGCCGGAGACGCTCACGATCCGGCCCGGCTCGTCCGCGCGGCGCCCCAGGAGCGCGATCAGCGCCGGCAGCAGCGTGACCGCTCCCAGCACCGCGATCGCCACCACGACCATCGCGCCGATGGCCAGCGACCGCATCACCGTCGAGTTGAGCAGGAAGAGCCCGGCCATCGAGACGAGGACGGTCACGCCCGAGAAGACGACGGTCGCGCCGGAGGTCCGCATGGCCGCGTCGAGCGCCTGCGCCCGGTCGACGCCGCGATGGACCTCCTCGCGGTAGCGCGAGAGCAGGAAGAGCGAGTAGTCGACCGCGACGCCGATGCCGAGCATCGACGCGACGTTGGTCACGAAGACCGACATGGTGGTGGCGAGGGCGAGGAAGTACACGGCCGCGCCCGTGACCAGCACCGCGGCGACGCCGAGGCCGACCGGCAGCAGCGCGGCGAGCACCGAGCCGAAGACCACCAGCAGCACGATCAGGATGGCCGGGAACCCGGCCGCCTCGGCCTTCTCGAGATCCTCCTGCTGGAGCTCCTGCATGCCCGCCCACAACGCCGACTGCCCGACGAGGTAGGCCTGGGTGCCGTCGACGACCTCGCCGACCTGCAGCTCCTCGCGCAGGTCCTTGGCGGCGTCGAGCGCCTCGTCGCGATCGCCCTCGAACTCCAGCGGCAGCACCACGACGTCGCCGTCCGCGGGCCCGGCATCACGGGCGAGCGCGACACCGTCGACCGTCGCGACCGCGTTCCGGACGCGGTCGAAGGACGCCCCCGGCTCGGCGCCCTCGAGCACCACGGCGAGCGTCTCGCTGCTCGCCCCCTCGAACCGGTCCATCTGCTCCTCGACGGCCACCGAGCCGGTGCCGGGCACCTCGAAGCCCCCGCCGGTGAGGTTCTCGGTCTGGCGGGCGGCGAAGGGCATCGACGCCAGCAGCAGCAACCCCCAGAGCGCCAGGACGAGCCTGCGGCGCCGGCGCACGAGCCCCGACAGCCGGTCCATGGCCCTCTGCATGGGTGAATCAATACTGGACGCGACGGGCGGCGTCGAATAGAAACGCACGATGCAGGCGGTCATCACCTCCGATGGGACCGAGGTGCGCCTCACGCACCACGCCAGCGGCGACAAGGGCCCGGTCGTGCTCGCCCCCGGCTACGGCAACGCCGCCCGCTCCTTCGCGCTCGACACCGTGCCGAAGAGCTTCGCCGCCTACCTCGCGGAGCACGGCTACGACGTCTGGCTGTTCGACTACCGCGCCAGCCCGGACCTGGAGTCCTGCGAGACGCAGTTCACGGTGGACGACATCGCGATGAGCGACTGGCCGGCGGCGATCGCCGAGGTGCGGAGGGAGACCGGCGCGGAGTCGGTCCAGGCGCTCGGCCACTGCATCGGCGGCCTGACGCTGTTCATGGCGATCGGCGGCGGGCTCGAGGGCGTCCGCTCCGCCACGTTCTCCGCGCTCGCCGGCCACCCCATCCCCACGCCGGCCAACCGGCTCCGGGCCCACGCGCGGGTGCCGACCGTCCTCCGCAGGCTCGGGATGCCGACGATCAGCACCGACTACCGGCCCGACTCGCTCCAGGACCGCGCCCTCGAGCGCGTCATGCGGTCGCTGCCGATCAGCGGCGTCCACGACAGCCCGGTGGGCCGTCGCATCTACTTCATCTACGGCGACGTCTTCGACCACTCGCGGATCGACGAGCGGACGATGACCCAGGCGGTCCCGAGCTTCTTCGGCGCGAGCAACATGACGTTCTTCGAGCACATGGGCGTCATGGTCCGCAAGGGCGGCCGCGCCGTCGACGCCCGCGGCCGCGACGTCTACCTCGCCAACACCGGCCGCTACCGGATGCCGATCTCGCTGATCACCGGCGCCCGCAACCGGATGTTCCTGCCGCGCGGCATCGACGCCACGCACGAGATGCTGCGCGCGGCCAACGGCCCGGAGCTCTACACGCGCCACGTGATCGAGGGCTACGCGCACCTCGACCTGTGGCTGGGCCGCGACGCCGCGCGCGACGTGTTCCCGATCGCGCTCGCCGAGCTCGAGCGCCACGCGTGACCCGCGCCGGGCTGGCGGACCTCCTGTCCTATCCGGTGGCGGCCTGCCTCCAGGACCGGCGCACGCGCCGGATGGCGCAGGGCGCGTCGATCGCGGGCTACGACAGCGCCAACGAGCCGTCGCCGCTCACGCCGCTCGAGGAGGCGATCCTGATCGCCTCGACCGGGCCGACCGGGACGACCATGCACGACGGGCCGCTCGACAAGCCGGACGGGAAGCCGGAGCTCGGCACGCCGTTCCTGCACGTGACGGGCCGGGCGGCGCCGAGCGCCGACAACTGCCAGGCGACCGCGCTGTTCATGATCAACGACGAGGCGATCTGGCTGCTCGAGCGCCCGCGCGACCAGGCGGCGATCGACCTGTTCCGCGAGATCCCGCCGCGCTGGGAGGACCGCACGGAGGCCGACTGGCTCGCGTACGCGAACGCCGTCAAGCGCAAGGTCCACGACGGGCGCTTCGAGTTCCCGCGCGAGTGGCCCTACTACCTCGGCTGGAACGCCCAGCACTCGAACGTGCCGGGAACCACCTGCTTCCTGCCGGTCGTCGACCGCACGCGCCAGTACATCAACGGGCTGCTGATCCTGCTGTCGGAGCCGCACGGCAGGGTGCCGCTGTTCCTCGACGAGTGGCGGCCGTTCCGGCCGCGCGGCGCGGTCGAGTGGGTGGCGTGGCTGGCGGCCAAGGCCGGGCTCGTGGACCCCATCCCCTACCAGCCGATCGGCGGCCTCGCGCGCGCCCGCGGCGGCTTCGCGACGCCCGACGCGCCGCTGCCGATCGGCGCCGTGTTCGCCGACGCCCGCACCGATCCCGAGCCGTACTTCCTGCTGCAGAACCTGATGCTCATGGGCGAGGCGCTGCGGCTCGGCGGCTGGGTCCACGGCACGCCGCTGATCCCCGGCATCTGGCACCGCGAGCCGGGCCGGCTCGGCCTGGGCTTCCGCGAGCACCTGGCCAAGCCCGCGCCGGGCCGCTGGCGCCGCTGGCCGCCGGTGCCGGCCTCGCAGCCGAACTTCGTCGGCATCGACGGCGTGCTCGAAGGGCTGTGCCCGCCGTACGTGACCGACATGGACGCGGCGGTCGACCAGCTGATCGAGGAGAAGCTGAGCGGCGCGTACGCCGGCGAGGCGTTCGGCCCGGCGCGCGAGCGGACCCACCCGCCGGAGGCGATCGCCTACACGAAGGAGATCTGCCGCTACCTCGTCGAGACCTACGGCCGCTTCCCGGCGCACACCGACGCGTTCCACCTCCCCGGCATCTGGGTGCAGTTCGCGCACCTCGAGGTCGAGTACTACGAGCGCCTCGCCGCGCCCGGGTTCGCGGCCCGCGCCGCCGAGGGACGGGAGATCTGGGGCCGCTGATGGGCAACACGACCGGCCGCATGACCGGCCTGACGATGATCACGCCGATCCGGCCGCAGTGGCTGTGGTTCCTGCGGATCGGCTTCTTCGGCGGCCGGTTCTTCCCGCTGGCCCAGCGGGCGATCCTCCAGTTCGACTTCATCCACTACGTCCGCTGGGCGATCGTGGACGAGCTGAAGGGCGAGCGGCTGCGGTACCGGTACCTGTTCTTCGAGAGCAACTTCGACGGGCCGTGGCAGCACTACATCGACGCCTTCGCGTACGTGGTGCCGAGGTGGATCCGGCTGACCTGGGGGCGCGGGCCGTCGTTCCCGGGGCCGCCGCCGGCCGAGCCGCTGAAGGCGTGGATCGCGATGAACAGCCTCGACGGCGGCCACTACTACTGCGCCTATCCGCAGGCGAGCACGCGGATGGTCAAGGGCGCGCTGGAGGTGCGCGACCGGTTCGAGCGACTCCGCGAGGACTCGGCGAGGCTCGAGCCGGAGGCGTTCGCGGCCGCCTGGGAGCAGTTCCTCGTCGAGTCCCAGGCGCGGCTGTGAACCGCGTCGGCGTCGCCTACTCGCTCACGGTCATCGCCCCGGTCGTCGCCGGCCGCGAGGCGGAGGCGCGCGCCGCGCTCGAGGCGCTGCCGCCCGACTTCCTGGCGCGGCTCGAGAACCTGCACTTCTCGCGCATCCACGTCGTCTCCGAGCTGGTCTTCCAGGGACCGCGGCAGCGCCGGCGCGACGAGCTGCGGGCGAGCCACCTCGTCTTCACGAGCACGTTCGACGGCGAGCTGGAGCCGTACCTGGAGGCGCTGCGGCCACACGCGGACACGTGGTGGCGGTTCTGCGTCGGCTATCCCGGCAGCGCCGGCGAGGCGTTCGAGCGCTGGGTGCGCGAGCACCAGCTCGACAGCAGCCTGTTCGCCTCCGCCCACCCGCAGGCCACCGTTCCCGCCGTGCTGGGGAGCCTCGTCCTGCGCGAGCGGATCGTCGACTTCGCGATCGAGGCGCGGGCGCTCGAGCCGGCCGAGCTCCAGCGCCGCTTCCGCGACGTCTTCGGATGAGCACCGAGATCGATCTCGCCGACCTGCAGGGCGACGTCCTGCGCGGCTACACGTACCCGTCGGTCTCGTACCTGTTCCTGAAGATCGTCGACCCCGAGCGGATGCGCGCGCTCATGCGACGGATGCTGCCGCAGGTGAGCACCGCCGAGCCGTGGCCGGACGGCCCGCCGCCGACCGCCTTGCACGCCGCGTTCACCTACGCCGGCCTGGCCGCGCTGGGGCTCTCGGACGAGCTGCTGGCCACCTTCCCGGAGGAGTTCCGCGAGGGCATGGGGGCGCGCGCCGAGCGCCTCGGCGACCGTGGCCCGAGCGCACCCGCGAACTGGGAGCCCGCCCTCGGAACCGGCGATGCGCACGTGCTGGTGACGCTCTACGGCGTCGACGAGGAGCGGCTCCAGCAGGCGCGCGAAGCGCTCCGCGGCGTGGGCGCCGCGGGCGCCATCAAGATCGTCCACGAGCAGCGCGCCGCGGCGCTCGACCAGGGTCGCGACCACTTCGGCTTCGCCGACGGGATCGCCCAGCCCGCGATCGAGGGCAGCGGCGTCGCGCCGCGGCCGGGCGACGGCCTGCCCGACGGCCGCGGCGGCTGGCGCCCGGTGCGAACCGGCGAGTTCCTGCACGGCTACGAGGACGAGGACGGGCTCCTGCCCGCCGCTCCCGGCGCGCCGTTCGACCGCAACGGCACCTTCGCCGTCTACCGCAAGCTCCACATGGATGTCGCCGCGTTCCGCCGGTTCGTGGCCGAGACCGACTTTCCGGGCGGCCCCGAGCTGCTGGCGGCCAAGCTCGTCGGCCGCCGGCCGGACGGCACGCCGCTCGTGCGCCACCGGGACATCAACGACTTCTCGTACGCCGACGACCCGGACGGCCTGGCCTGCCCGCTCGGCGCGCACATCCGGCGCGCCAACCCGCGCGACTCGCCGGGGTTCTTCGACGGGCGGCTCTCGAACCGCCACCGCATCATCCGCCGCGGCCGGTCCTACGGGCCGCCGCTTCCCGCAGGCGCCACCGAGGACGACGGCGTCGACCGGGGGCTGATCTTCGTCTGCTTCAACGCCAGCCTCTGGCGCCAGTTCGAGACCGTGCAGGCGCTCTGGATCGACGACGGCGACCCCTTCGGGCTCGGCGCCGACAAGGACTTCCTGGTCGGCGAGCCGCACGGCACCGAGGGCAAGATGACGATCCAGGGCCGTCCGCCGTTCTTCATCAAGCCGCAGCCGCGCTTCGTCACCATGCGCGGCGGCGAGTACCTGTTCCGGCCGAGCATGACCGGCCTGCGCTTCCTAGCCGGCGACTGAGGCCGCGCCATCCGCGGGCACCGGCGCTTGCCCGTTGCCGGCGCCGGTCTCCGGCAGCGGCGCCCGCCTCACCGTGACGCGGAGGCGGTGCTGCAGACGGCGCCACGCGTACGCCCGCTCGCGGCACGTCTGCCGGAGAGCGGCTTCGTCGGCGACGTCGCGCGAGGTCGCCCGCGGACACCTGGCCGCTTCCGAGGCCGCCCGGCGCTCGAGCGAGGTCAGGGTGCGCTGCGCGTGGGCGACGTCGCGCGCGGTCAGCGGCTCGGCGGGCGCGATGTCGACGAAGTCGGGGTAGTCGAGCGACACCCGCGCCCAGCCGTGGCGCTCGCTCCAGGCGCGCAGCGCGTCGATCAGCTCGAGCCGCGTGCCGCGATGCTCGCAGTCGAGCGCGACGCGGCCGATCAGCGACCAGGCCTCACGCTCCTCGTCCCACCAGTCGGCGTGCGACTCGTGGCCGTCGACCGGGCCGTCGGCGCGGGCCTGCCACAGGGCCTCGCGGCGCTCGGCGCAGCCGCGGACGAGCCGGCGGACGTACTCGACGCGCTCCCACTTGTGCGCCTCGCGCGGGCGCCGCACCGGCGGCCCGCCGCCCGGGAAGCACGTCGCCTCGAACTGCTCGAACGCGTGCGTGGCGCGCAGGTCCTCGAGGTCGGGGTCCTCGCTGACGAGCCAGGCGCGCCGGCTGGCGACGTAGGACGTGTCGGCGGCGGCGACGGCCTGCCTGAGCTCGTCGACGGCGGCCTTCGCGAGCTCGTCGACCTCCGCCTGCTCGGCCCCGCACGTGATGCCGAGCGCATAGAGCGACGCCGCGCAGTAGCGCTCGGCCCAGGTCGTCCGCCGCTGGCGCAGCCCGGCGGCGGCGGCCGCCGCGCGCAGGCCGGCGGCCGTCGGACGCGGCAGCTTGCCGTTCGGCTCCCCGAGCGCGTCGGCGAGCGCGACGCGGGTGTGGTCGAGGCGCACCCCCACGCACTTCTTGCTGAGCGAGACGGCGGTGCGGGTCAGGCCGCGCTGGCGATCCGCCAGCGGCATGAGGTCGAGACCGGCCCGCAGCTCGTCGAGCTCGCGCAGCGCCGTGACCTGGAAGACCTCGCGCAGGCGCAGCTCGCGATGCTCGTCGGCGTCGGTGCCGCGCAGCAGCAGCACGAGGCCCTCACGGTTCCCGGCCCGCGTCTGCTCGATGCGCTTCCTGCAGAGGTCCGTGAGCGTCGGCGTCATGAACGCGCGGAGCGCGGCCCGCTCGCGCGCCCGTGCGGTCCCCTCGCGGTCGTCGCGGCACCAGTCGTGGGCCAGCTCGCCGCCGGAGCCGAGGATGACCGCGAGCCGGTAGCGCGCGATGTTCGCGGTGTGCTCGGAGCCGCCGCGCAGGTCCGCGAGCTCGCGCGTGGCCTGGTAGGTGGCGAGGGCGTCCAGCGGCATGCCCATCTTCTCCTGCACGAAGCCGATGCGGAGCCGGATTTCGACGCTCTTGGGATCCAGGGCGAGCGCCTCGTAGAACTGGCGCAGCGCCTCGTCGTACCGGCACTGCGCCGTGTAGACCGAGCCCCGCTCGTAGGCGTCGACGAGCTGCGGCGGCATCGCCACGCCCTTCCAGTCGGCCCAGGGCGGACGCTTCACCCAGCGCGTGCGCGGCATGATGAACGCCGCCGCGTAGTTGGCGGCGTGGTCGACCGCCTCCCGGTACGACGAGCCCCAGCAGACCTTGGGCGGGCTCACGGTCGACGGCAGCACGACCACCTGGATCGTCACGCCCCACGGCTTGTCTCCCTCGCGCCGGGTGAGCGCGCCCTGCACCTGGTAGGCGTGCTGCGGCCACGCGCTCGACAGCAGGGCTCCCGCGAAGCCGAGCACGCCGTTCGCCTGCGTCGCGCTGCCGATGAGCTGGAGGAAGTCCGACGCCGGCGCGGCGCCCGGCTGCGGGCCCGGCGCCGCCAGGTGCAGCTCGCTCAGGCGCTCGCGGAAGCGCAGCGTCAGCTGGCGGGCCGTGTCCTCGTCCACACCCTCAGGCGCCGTGAAGTCGGCGACGTCGACGGCAGTCGCCGTCCACGCCAGCCTCCGCAGCCTGGCGCGACGGACCACCGCGGCCAGCAGCAGGGCGAGCAGGCCGGCGAGCACGCCCGCCACCACCGGCTCGTGGAGCGTCCGCTCGATCGCGCCGCCCAGCACGGGCAGCACGTCCACGCGACCGGCGGCGTCGGGCTCCGACCCGGCCAGCGCGGCGACGACGACGAGCCCGGCGAACAGCGCCGCGCCGAGCGGCAGCCACGCAGCGACCGGAGGCCCCGGGGTCCGTGCCCGCGGGGCCTGCGAGGCCGCGTGCTGTCGCAGAGGCAAGGCCGCGCTCCGCCCGCGCCGCTAGACGGGCTCCTTGGGCCGCTCCGCCTCGAGCGCCTCGGCGGGCGCCGCGCGGCGGGACAGCGCCGACGGCCACCAGCTCTTCTCGCCGACCACCGTCACGATCGCCGGCACGAGCATGCTGCGCACCACGAAGGTGTCGACGAGCACGCCGAAGGCCACGACGGTGCCGATCTCGAGCAGGATGTCGATCGGCAGCATGGCGAGCACCGCGAAGGTGCCGGCCAGGATGATGCCCGCGCTCGTGATCACCGGCCCGGTGGCCACCAGCGCGCGCAGCGCGCCGCGCCGCGTCCCGATCCGCTTCGCCTCCTCGCGGACCCGGTCCATGAGGAAGATGTTGTAGTCGACCCCCAGCGCCACCAGGAAGATGAAGCTGAAGATCGGCAGGCTCGGGTCGAAGCCCGTCTCGTCGAGCACCTGCGTGAAGAAGACGAGGCAGACGCCGAAGATCCCGAAGAACGACAGGATCACCGACCCGATCAGGTAGAGCGGCGCGACGATCGCGCGCAGGAGCGCGATCAGCGTCAGGAAGATCACCAGCAGGACCAGCGGGACGACCAGGGTGGCGTCGCGCTGGGCGCCGTCGCGGTAGTCGGCCATGATCGCCGACAGGCCGCCCACGTAGCCCCGGACCTCCGGCCCGAGCGAGGCCAGCGCCTCGCGCATGTCGTCCGTGCGGTCGAGCGCCGCGTTGCCGTACGGGTCGTCCGGGAAGGCGACGGTGAAGGCCGCCGCCTGGCCGTCCTCGGACTGCCCGAACGGCTCGGTGATCGTGCCGATGTCCGGCACCTCGCGCAGCGCGTCCTGGGCGGCCGCGATGTCGGCCTCCTGGATCGGGCCGTCCTGGCGGTCGACGATCACGGTCGCCGGGCCGAGCGCGCCCTCGGGGAAGCTCGCCTTCAGCGTGTTGTAGCCCTCGGTGCCCTCGGTGGCGTTGCGGAAGGCGCCGAGCACGGTCGCCTCCTCGTTGTACTGCGTCAGTCCGAGCGCGCCGACGATGAACACGGCGACGACGGCGACGATCGTGAACACCGGCCGGCGCGTGACCTTGCGCCCGAGCCGCGCCCAGCGCGAGTCGCCCTCCTCGGGCGCCTCCTCCGGCACGTAGGTCGGGTCGAACACCGCGCGCTTGCTCGGCCAGAAGCCGCGGCGGCCGGCGATCGCGAGGATGGCCGGCAGCAGCGTCAGGCTCGCCAGCATCACGATGAAGATGCCGACCGCGTTGACGGGGCCGACGGTCCGCGTCGAGGCGAGCTCGGCGACGATCAGCACGAGCATCGCGGCGATGACGGTGCCGGCGCTGGCCATGATGGCCGGCGCGGCGCGCGGGACCGCCTTGCGCAGCGCCGCGTGCTTGTCCTCGGTCGTGTGCAGCTCCTCGACGTATCTGGACACGAGCAGCAGGCAGTAGTCCGTGCCGGCGCCGAACATCAGGACGAGCAGCAGCGAGGTCGAGATGCTCGTCACCTGCAGGCCGGAGTCGGCGAACACCTTGATGACGCCGCTCGCGATCACGTACGCGATGACCACGACGACGAGCGGGATCAACGCCAGCAGCGGCGAGCGGTAGATCAAGAGCAGCAGGACGAGCACGAGCAGGCCGGTGACGAGCAGCAGCTTCACGTCGGCGGACTCGAAGGCGTGCCGCAGGTCGGTCTCGAGCGCCGCCGGGCCCGTCACCTCGGCGGTGAGGCCCGAGCCGCCGCTCGCGATCTCGCGCACGTCCTCGACCAGCGTGTTGATGTCCTGCTGGCGGGTGGCGTTGATGGGGATGACGGTGAACGCCGTCGAGCCGTCCTCGGAGACCAGGCCCTCGGGCGAGTCGCCCTCGAAGGGCGCGACCGGCGGCAGCACGAACTCGACGCGCGCCATCTCCTCGGCCTCCGAGAGGATCGCCTGCTGGTCGGCGTCGGTCAGCCCGCCGTCGCGGTGGTAGACGGCGACGGCCGAGGTCGTCTGCCCGCCCGGGAAGCGCTCCTCGATGACCTTGTCGGCCACGATGGCGTCGGCGTCGTCGGGCAGGAAGCTCGAGATCCGGTCCTCGGTGACCTCGGTGAGCTGGCCCGGCAGCGTGCTGACGGCGAACAGGAGCAGCCAGAAGCCGAGGACGTACCACTTGGTCCGGCGCCCGCTCGCCCACCCGGCGATCGTCTTCAACATCCCTACATCACCCTGTCTCTTCCACGCGCCTGCGCAGCGCCTCGTTGAAGGCGTCGTAACCGCGGTAGAGCTGCGCCTCGAGGTTCGTGGCGAACATCACCGGGGTCAACCAGCCTGTGCACTCCTCCGACATGACGAACATCACGCCCCCGTCGTGGGGCTCGATCTGGAAGGCGCGGTCGACGTCGAACACGCCTGGCCGCCCGAGCGTGGCGAGCCACCGCAGCTCGCGGCCCGGCTCGACGACGGTCACCTTCGGGCGGAAGGTCATCGGCAGCCCGTGGTCCAGCCGCAGCTGGATCTTGAGCTGCTCCCCGGGCTCGAGCCGCCCCTGCGCCTTGCGCACGAACGGGTTCCAGTCCGGGAACGACGCGAAGTCGGTCATCTCCGCCCACACGCGCTCGGCGGGGGCCTTGATGACCGTCTCCGTCTTGATCAGGCGACTGCCCACTGCTCCGCCGACTGCGCCGCCGCCGGCTGCCCGTGACGGCGGATGAACTCCAACATGGCGGGGAAGCAGTCGCGCGCGACGTCCTTGCCCATGAACACGTCCTGGTGGCCGTAGCCGGGGTAGATCTTCAGCTCGTGCTGCGTGCAGCCGAGCGCCTGCAGGCGCTCGTGGCACACGATGTTCGAGTCGGAGAAGACCTTGTTGTCGGCGCCCGTGGTCAGCAGCACCGGCGTCTCGATCTCGCGCGCGTACGCGAAGTAGTCGTCCGGCAGCGCCGCGTGCTCGGGCTTGCCCATCTCGTACTTCAGCGGCCGGCTGCCCGCCCGGAGCATCTTGTAGACGTGCCGGTAGTAGTGCATGCTCGTGGCGCCGTAGAGGTCGCCGCCGCGCCGGTGCGTCACGTCGTGCAGGTTCTCGTGGCTGTAGAGCGCCGGCCAGCCCGTGCCCCACATGAGGCTGAGCATGTGGCAGGCCGGGACGTCGCACTCGCGGTGGAAGAACGAGACGCCCTTCGAGAACAGCTTGCCGCGCGTCAGCGTCGGGTCGTCGGACCAGCGCGGGTTGAGGTTCGGGAAGCCGAGGACGTTCTCGATCATCCCCGGCGCGTTGCGCAGCTTCATCTTCGACCAGAAGGGCACGCGCGGCGTGAGCCCGACGCTGTTGGCGACCAGGCTCGAGATGCCGGTGACCGCCTTGCCGAACAGGCTCATCATGAAGGAGACCGAGCCGAGGCAGTGCGCGATCACGTGCAGCGGCCGCGCACCGATGTGCTCGCGGATGATCCGGATCGCCGGCGGATAGTCGTACAGCGCGATGTCGTCGAACGAGTACCGGTGCGGGAACAGGTTGTACGAGTGCCGGTTGGACATCCGCATGTCCAGGCACCACACGTCCGTGTAGCCGTTGTCCAGCAGGTAGCTGACGAGGTTGTAGTGCTCGGGCATGATGAACATGTCCGTCGACGTCGTCAGCCCGTGGATGATCATCACCGAGTCGGTGGCGGGCGTCGACGCCTCGCGGCTGAACCGCAGCATGCTCAGCCCGAGCCCGTCCTCGGTCGAGAAGTAGTGGGTCGTGACCTCCGCCCCGGTCACGCCCTCGAGCGTGTAGAGCGGGATCTCGCGTTTCATGAGGGGGCCTCCTCGAGCGCCGGGAGCGGCGCCGTGCCGTTTCCGGCCGCGCGACGGCGCTCGGCGTGGCGCGCGTTGGGATCGACCTTCGCCCGCTTCTCCGGGTTCTTGGTCGTGCGCGTGTGCATGTACTTGTAGGCGTTGTTCTCGATGACGACGTCGTCGAACTGCTCGACGATCTCGTCCAGGAGCTCGGTGGTCATCTTGTCGGGGTGCACGCCCGTGTAGAACATGAGCTCGCAGAAGCGGTCCTGGCCGTCGCGGGCCAGGTAGTCCGAGCGGATGCTCTTCACGTAGACCGACAGGAACGTGAAGCAGCCGTGCGAGTCGCGGTAGCCGTCGAGCAGCCCCCACAGGCGGCGGAAGAGCTCCTCGTAGCGGTCGAGCGGGCCGAGCACGATCAGCATCCGCGTCGGGTCGCCGACCGTCGAGTCGAGCACCTTGTCGGTGAAGAACTCGATGTTCTTGATCGACGCGTACTTCGGGCTGAGCATGACGCCGGCCATGCCGACGTACTTGAGCGCCATGTCGAGCTTGGTCGGCAGGTTGCCGGCCACGCGGCCGATGCCGTGGAGCACGCCGTACGAGCCGGCGTTGCGCCCCTTGTGGACGACGGTCTGCGAGGTCTCGCGGTACTCGGAGAACTGCCCGATGCCGAGGTGCTTGCCGCCGCCGAGCTTGAAGTCGACCCAGACGCCGCGCTCCATCATCACGTCGCCCGGCTCCTCGATGATCGGCTTCGTCCCGGCGATGAAGTCGTCCATCGAGCGGTAGTGCGACTGGTGGTTCTCCCAGATCGTGCGGTACTTGTCGATCTCGATCAGCCGCAGCGTCACCTCGGTGATGACGCCGTTGCGGCCGAGGCCGGCGAGCAGGCTGTAGAAGTCGTCGGAGTTCTCCTCGCGGCTGCAGCGCTTGATCTCGCCGTCCCAGTCGACGAACTCGATCGCCAGCACGTTGTCGATGAACATGCCGAAGCGGTGCGAGGCGGGGCTGATGCCGCCGACCGAGGCGAAGCCGCCGACCGTGATGTCGCGGTGGTCGCCGATGACCGGCAGCCCGAGGCCGAGCGGCGCCAGGTTGTCGTCGATCAGCGCGCTGATGGCGCCGCCCTGGACGGTGGCGGTGAGGTTCTCCTGGTCGACGTCGAGGATCTGGTCCATCCCCTGCATGAGCATCACGGCGCCGCCCTCGTTGAGCACGAGGTCGTTGCTCGAGTGCCCCTTGCTGCGGATGCGCAGCTCCTGCCCGAGCTTCTTGCACTCCTTGACCGCCCTCGCCACGTCCTCGGTCGTGCGCGGGAGGTACGCCTTGAACGGGAGCTTCGGCGCGATCTTCGGGTTGCCGATCCGCTCCCAGTCGTAGCCGAGGCTGTCGATGCTGTCGTGCGAGAACGTCTCGTGGCTCTCGATCTTCCGACGCCACGTCGTCGACGCGGTCTTCAGCTTCCGCTTGTCAGCCATCAGGCGACGTCCTTTTCCACGGTGTTGTAGGGCGGGAACACGAGCAGTGACATCGCGTAGCCCAGCCCGGCGGTCGTGCCCAGCAGGCCCACCCACACGGTCGGCTCCCAGCCGAGCCCGTCCTGGAGCAGCTCGACGCAGAGGAAGAAGATCGCCCACAGCACCGGCGGTAGGAGCAGCGCGAACAGGCGGATGCGCGTGGCGCCGAAGCGCGCGAGCAGCAGGTCGCCGGCCACGCCGGCGAGCACGAGCGCCGGGATCAGCTCGGCCTCGCGGTACTCGCTGAGCATCGGCCACAGCAGGGCCAGGAACGTGCCCATGATCGTCAGCGACCCGGCCGGGATCTGCCAGCGCCGGCGCATGAGCAGGATCGCCCCCATGAAGGCGACCGTGAACAGCAGGATGCCCGCCACCGCGGTGTGGACGCTGAAGAAGTAGAACGGGAACGCGTCGTCGCCGTAGTTCGTGAGCGCGTGCGAGAGCCCCTCCGTGTGGACGGCGTCGGCGCCCGGCGAGAATGCGTCGGCGCGGCCCGCGATGTCGTCCTGGAAGCCCTGCGTGGCGACCACGCCGGCGCCGCCGTAGAACGGCAGCAGCTGGTGGATCACGAACAGCATCGCGGCGATCACGGATGTCATCGAGAAGACAACAGGGAGGAAGCAGCGCAGCGGCGGGGCGGTCTGGCGGCGCTGCCAGGCCGAGGCGGCGGGGATGGCGGCGAGCATCGCGCCGGCGTAGAAGAGGCCCTGATGCGGCGGGCTGAAGGTCGAGTCGATCTGGTTCTCGAAGCCGTACGCCTCGTGCCAGATGAAGTCGAGCGGGCCGGCGATCGCCGCCAGCGGGAGCGCCGCAAAGGCGAGCCGGTAGCCACGCGGCACGGCGGACCAGTCGAGCTGGTCGAGGCCCTTCTGGTAGCGCAGCAGGACGATCGCGATCCACACGCCGATGCCGATCAGCCCCAGGTACATGGCGATGTGCGGCGGCGAGAAGAAGTTGTCGACCCCGGTCAGGTTGTTGTGCCGCAGCCCGTCCCAGAACAGCGCCACCAGCGTGTAGGACGCCAGAAAGGCGGTGATGCCGTCCTCGGCCAGCGTGGTCTGCGGCCGGGCGTTGCCGCTCACCCTGAGGCTGGGCAGCCAGCTGGCGAGCGTGTAGGTCTTGCCGGCGTCACCGGTCGGCTGGTCGAGCACCTGGCTCACGACGTCTTCCTCTCTTCTGATCCCCGCCCGCGATCCGGGCTCGTCACTTCTGTCGCAACCGTAAACAGGGCGCGCTCGCGTACGCAAGGCCTGAGCCCTGGCCGGTCGGCGGGGTTACCGCTGCGCGGCACCGGCCTCCTCCTGGGCGGTCGGCTCGGGGGCGGCCGGGGCGGGCGGCTCTGCGAGCGACCAGAGCTTGATCTTCGCCTTGCGGCCGCGGACGTCGAACTCGCCGACCTCGGCGAGGTCGTCGACCGGGGTGCGCAGGGCGGCGCGCGTGGCGTCGGCCACGAAGAGCTGGTGCGGGGTGCCCTTCGTCATCCCCTCCAGCCGCGCCGCCGTGTTCGTCGTGTCGCCGAGCGCGGTGTACTCCAGCCGGCGCTCGGAGCCGACGTGGCCGGACATCACGTGGCCGCTGTTGAGGCCGATGCCCATCTTGAAGCCGTCGTGCATGTCCGTCTCCCGCAGCCACTCGTTGAAGCCCTCGAGGCGGACGAGCATGTCGCGGGCGGCGGCCAGCGCGCGGTCGGCGTGGTCGGGCTGCTGGAGCGGCGCGCCGAAGACGGCCATGATGCCGTCGCCCATGTAGGCGACGAGCGTGCCGCCGTGGTCGAGGATCGCCTCGCTCATCGCCGTCAGGTAGCGGTTGAGGGCGTCGATGACCTGGGCCGGCTGGAGCGTCTCGGCGAAGCTCGTGAAGCCCCGGAGGTCGCTGAACATGACCGTGCCCTCGCGCTGGACGCCGCCGAGGCGCAGGCCGTCGGCGCTGCGCAGCACCTCGTCGACCACGGCCTCGGGCACGAAGCGGGCGAAGGCCTCGCGCGTGTGGGCGCGCTCGAAGGCGACGGTGATGCCGTGGATGGCGCCGGTGAGCAGGAGCGCGGCGCAGCCGGCGATGAGCGCGTAGACGAACGTGACGATCAGCTCGTTCTCGAAGGCGATCTGCGCGCCGACGAGCAGCCCGGCGATCGCGAGGATCGCCGATCGGCACCGCGAACAGCATCCGCAGGCGGATGGCGGCGAGCGGGGCGAGGGCGCCGAGCACGACGACCAGCAGCGATGTCGACCCAGCCGGGCGCGCTGTGCAGCGGGAACCCGGCGAGCGCCGTGGCGATCGCGTTGGCGTGGACCTCCGGCCCCGACATCGCCCGCTGGCTGGTCGTCGACGTCTCGCGGATGTCCTGGAGCGCCGGCGCGGTGGCGCCGACGACGACGATCTTGCCGCGCACGTCCGCGGGGTCGAAGCTGCCCTCCTCGACGTCGATGAAGCTCAGCTGCCGGACCGTCTCGGGCGGCCCGCGAAGTCGATCCAGTCGCGGTCGCCGGCGGCCGGCGGCGCGATCTCACGGCCGCGGAAGACTGCGGCCGCCGCGATCGGGAACGACTTCAGGTCGCTCTCGCTCGTAGAGCATGCGGCGCTGGACGCCGTCGGAGTCCTTCTCGAACGTCGAGAAGGCGGGCATCGGCGCGGCTGAACCTCAGCCCGCGGCCGCCGCCGAAGATCTGCGTGACGCCGCCGGGGCCGACCGCCGTCGTCGCGAGGACGACGCGCGGCGCCGCCGTCGCGGACCGCCATGATCAGCGCGTAGTCGGCGTTGGCGTCGCGCTCTGCTGCGTGAACTGGACGTCGTAGGCGATGACCTTCGCGTCGGCCTCTGGCGAGGTTGCGGATGACCCGGGCGTGGAACTTGCGGCTGTACGGGAAGATGTGCTTCGGCGCGTTGAGCGTCGGTCGTCGATCCCGACGATCACGACGTCACGCGGCGCGGGGCGCTCGCCGCGGACGTCGAAGCGAGCGTCGACGCTCGACAGGTGCGAGCCGGCGCAGCGCGTCGGTCGCCCTGCAGCACCAGCGCCGGCGCCGACGCACACGACCGCCACCGCGAGGAGCAGCCAGGTGCGTACGCGTCGCGCCCGGTGGCTTCATACCGTCCCCACCAGCAGTGCGACGAGGAACAGGCAGAGCACGTGGAACGACTGGTCGACCGAAGCGGCGAGCGCTGACGTCGAACCTCGGTACGCGCTTGACGTTGGCGAGGTAGGCGCGCACGAAGCGGCCGTCGTCGAGCACCAGGTGCGGCAGGAAGATCAGCGCCGCGGCGAGCAGAGCCCAGCCCGC
Organism: uncultured Solirubrobacteraceae bacterium; assembly: GCA_963844405.1. Lineage (GTDB taxonomy): Bacteria > Actinomycetota > Thermoleophilia > Solirubrobacterales > Solirubrobacteraceae > DASSUW01. Next base: position 705,198 of record CAWJNZ010000007.1, read on the forward strand.
GGTGAGGTCGTCGCCGATCCAGACGAGAGCGGGCGACGAAGGCCAGCGTGTAGGTGGTCACGTGGCTGAACAGCGCGCGGACGGCGACGCCCGCCGCTCAGGCCGCCGCGCTTGTGCCGCGCCTGCCAATCGGTCTGGAAGAGGTAGTCGCCGACCATGTGCGCGACGAGGAACGCGTGAAGACGGAGACCCAGCTCACCGGCGGCGCTGGCGAAGTACCGACTTGCCGGCCTTGACGATCGACCGTGCGCTTGCGGGCGAAGTCGCGCACGCGACCCGGCCCTTCGTGACGCTGGTCAGCGTGCCGTTGCAGCGGTCCTCGACCAGCCAGCTGGTACCGACGGACCGTCGCCGAGCTGAACTTGCCCTGGGTGCGGAACTTGCCGCTTGCCGTCGCCCCACAGACGGCGCTTCTTGCCTTCGCTGCGCGACGTTCGCGCTTCGCGCCGCCGCAGCTGAGCCCGCCGGTCAGCCGTGAGCGTGCTGAGCGGCTTGGCGCCCTTGCGTCTGGCCGAGCCTGAAGACGCCCTGGTAGAACCACGACTTCTGCTGGCTGCCCGCGATGCAGCGTCACGCGGCCCTTGCTCGTGTCGAAGGTCGAGCCGACCGGCACCTGCTGCGCCTCCTCGAGCTCGAAGAACTCGTCGCTCCCGGGGAGCTTGACGCGCACGTGCCCGCGCGCCTCGAAGACGTTGACGGTCTCGCCGGCTTCCGGCGGCGGCAGGACGACCTCCGGGAGGCGAGCGCCGTACTCGTACGAGCCGATGTCGCAGGCATTGACGCCGCTCCGTGACGCTGGTCGGGCGAGTCCGCGACGCAGAAGTTCGGGTCGACGGCGTTGATCGCGGGGCTCCCGGCGCGCAGCGCGTGCGTGTCGGTCGGGCCGCCGTTGTTGGTCAGCCCGCCGATCAGCGGGTCCGCGCCGTTCGTGCCCTGCGCGCCCGCGAAGGAGCACGTGCCGTCGTCGCTGAGATTGCTGCTCCAGAGGGTGCGGGTGCTGCGTCTGCCCGCCGCAGGCGCCGCCCGTGTTGCCGGCGAGCAGCGTGCCCCACAATGCCTGGAGCGGCCTGAGCGTCGCTCGTAGAAGCCGCCGCCCTGCGGCGCGCTGTTGCCGACGATCGTCGCCCGCTGGACCTGCACCGATCCCGACGCGGCCAGACGCGCCGCCGCTGCCCGATGCGCTGTTGCCGCTCAGCGTCGAGAGGTAGACGTAGGTGTTGGTGTTCGCCTCGCTGGCGATCGCCCCGCCTTGCGCCGCCGAGTTGCCGGTCAACGTGGAGCCGAAGACCGAGAGGTTGCCCGCGTTCGCGACCCCGCCGCCGCGACCGGAGGCGGCGTTGTCCTTGACGATCGAGTCGTAGATCGCCAGCGCGCCGCCGTCGGCGACGAAGGCGCCGCCGCCGGTCGCGGCGTTGCCGCCGGTGATCGTGAGACCGGCGAGGGCGGCAGTCGAATCAGCCGGGACCTCGATGACGCGGCTGCTGCCGCGAGCGTCGATGACCGTGGTGCGAGCGCCCGCGCTGATGCTGCCGGTCCGAAGCTCACGCCGAACACGATGTCGTTCTGGAGCACGAGCGGGCCGAGCGTGAGCCGGTACACGCCCGGGCGGCATGCTCACCCACTGGCCCTGGTTCGGGTCGGCGAGGGCGATCGCCTCGCGCAGCGTGCAGTCCTGTGTGCACTCGCCGTCGTTGCCATCGGCGGTCGTGTCGACGACGAGGTAGCCGAGCTGCGGCGCGGCACGTTCGGGGGCGACGAGCAGCCGACAGGCCGCGGCGACCGCGGCGGTCCCGAGCCGGATAGACCACTCGCGAGCGCAAGCTAAGGCCGATGGTCTTGGAGCGGGTCGGCGTCGCTGTCAAGGGCGTCTGGACGCTTGGACGGGTCTTCATCGACGTGCCGCGCGACGTACCGCTTGCCCCTGCGCACGATGATCGTCTTCTTCTTGACGAAGTCGCGCACCTCGACCCTGCCGCGGACGACGCGAGTCAGCGTGCGTCTTGCAGCGGTCCTCGACGAGCCACTTCGTGCCGACGCACGGTCGCGGAGCTGTGTTCCCCTCGTGCGGAACCGGCCGCTCCCGTCCCCCCACAGCCGCCGCCTCCTCGTGGCCGCCGCGATCGCGTTGCCGGCCTTGGGGCAGGTGAGCTTCTCGCTCAGCGTGAGCGTGGTGAGCGGCCGGCGTGCCTTGGTCTGGCGGAGCCGGAAGAAGCCGGCCTAGAACTCCGACGACGCGGTCCCGCCCTGCCTGTTCGCGGCGGCGATCAGCGTCACGCGGCCGTTCCGCGTGTCGAAGAGCGTGCCGACGGGGATCTGCTGACCCTCCGTCAGGCGCACGAATCTGCGGGTGCCCGGAAGCCTGATGCGCACGATGCCGCTCTCCGGCAGCGCGTTCAGCGATTCGCCGGCCACCGGCGGCGGCAGCGGCGCAGGCAGCACCGGATTGTCGTTCGCCACGATCGCGCAGGTCTTGGACTGGTTCTCGCCGACCGTGACGTCACCGGCGGCCGAGCAGTCGCCGCCGATCGTCACGGTGTAGCCGAGCAGGCCGGCCGACACGTTGAAGGTGCCGGGCTCCAGCGTGTACGACGAGTTCGCCGAGCTCGGGCTACCGGCTACGTCGGCCCCGTTCCTCGTGACGCGGTAGGTGATGGACGTGGCCGTCCCCCCGTTGTCGTTGACGAGGCTGGTCGTGACCGCCAGCCGCGGCGCGACGTACTCGAAGGCGCCCTATGTCGCAGCCTCCCGCCGGCCGCGGAGCGCCACGCTGGTCGGTGGACTTGCACGTCGCAGGATCGCCCGCGTTGATCGCCGGGCTGCCCAGCGCCAGCGCATGCGTCGCCGTCCTGCCGCTGCCCGTGTTGACCTGCAGCGGGCCGAGCTGGGGGTTCGTGTTCTGCTTGTCGCCGGAGGCGAGCGAAGGAGCACGACGCGTCGCCGGAGAGGTTGCGGTCGCCGGAGTGGGCGACGCCCCCGGCGCAGTCGCCGCCCGAGTTGCCGGCCACGATGGTGTCCGAGATCGCGATGTGGGAGGCGGCGTCGAGATGTCGCCCGTCGTCGTGTCGGCGATGCCGCCGCCGCTTCCCGCGGTGTTGGCCGGCGACGGTCACGTTCTCCATCACCAGCGTGCTGGCGTCGTCCAGCGCTACGCCGCCGCCGAGCGCGCGGGCTCGAGCCCTGCTCGGCGATTCGTTGCCGCTGACGGTCGAGTTGCGCAGCTCGGCCCGCCCACGCCGTCAACGTAGATGCCAGCGCCGACGCCCGGGCCTGTCACCGCCCAGCACGCGATTTCGGACACCGTCGAGTTCGTCATGACCAGCGTCGCGAGGCCGTCGACCATGATGCCGCCGCCGAACCCCTGCGAGTCCCATGTCGCGGCGTTGCCGGTGACCGCGCTGTCGCTGAGCTGCAGCGTCATCGCCGACCTGGTTGTTGCCGATCTGGATGCCGGCGCCGCTGAAGTCGTTCACGCCGCCGGTGATCGTCACGCCGCTGATCGTCGCGCTGCCGTTGACCAGGATCACGCGCTGGTTGTTGCCGCCGCGGATGATCGTCGAGTCGGCGCCGGCGCCCTGGATGGTCGCGTTGGCGACGGGGAGCTGCCCCATGGTCAGCGTGTACGTGCCGCTCGGAAGCTGCACGACGTCGTTGGCGCGGCCGGCGAAGACCAGGGCGTCGCGCAGCGAGCAGTCGATGGCGCACTCGCTGTCCTGCTCGTCCGTCGTCGTCGTCACCGGGATCGCGGCGGAGGCTGCGGATGGCAGCAGGAACGCCACCAGCGTTCCGACCAACAGCGGTATGAAGCGTCTCCCGCTCACCGCGAACGATGGTCGTGCAGCGGCGCCGAGCGTGTCAACCCGAACTGGACGCACGGACAGGGTCATAGCCGCGCCGACGAGTAGGGCCACGAGGCAGAGCGAGAGCGCGTGGAAGGTCTGGTCGACCGGACCGGCGATGCGAGCGTCGGTGGGTTCGGCGTGCTTCACGCGCGTGAGGTAGAGGCCGACGATCCGCCCGTCGTCGACGATGAGGTGCGGCAGCGCGACGAGGGCGCCCGCCAGCACCGCCCAATCGGCGCCGACCTCGTCGCCGATCCAGATCAGCGCCGGGACGAAGGCGAGCGTGTAGGTGGCGACGTGGGCCAGGAGGGCGCGGCGGGCGACGCCGTTCTGGCCGAGGCCCCGGAACTTGTTCCGCGCCTGCCAGTCGGTCTGGAACAGGTAGTCGCCCACCATGTGGGCGACGAAGAAGCCCGCCAGGACGGATACCCAGCTCATCGCTTCCTGGCCCTGGCGACGTACTTCTTGCCGGCGCGCACGGTCACCGTCTTCTTCTTCACGAAGTCTCGCACCGAGACCTTCCCGCGCACGACGCGGGTCAGGGTCGAGGTGCAGCTGTCCTCGACCAGCCACTTGGTGCCGACGACCGTCGCCGCGCTGTGCTTGCCCCTCGTCTGGAACCTGCCGCTGCCGTCGCCCCACAGGCGCCGCTTGCGCTTCGTGGCCGCCGCGACCGCCTTGCCGGCCTTGGGACAGGTGAGCTTCTCGGTCAGCGTGAGCGTCGTCGTCAGCTTGTTCTTGCCGGTCTGCCCGAGCCGGGCGATGCCGCCGTAGAAGTCGGCGGTCGCCGTCCCGCCGGACGTGTCGGCCGCGGCGACGAGCGTGATACGGCCCTTCCGGACGTCGATCAGCGTGCCGACCGGGATCTGCTCGCCCGTGGCGAGCGTCACGTACTTGTCCGAGCCCGGGAGCTTGACCTTCACGGTCCCGCTCGCCGGCAGCGCGTTGACCAGCTTCTTGGGCACGGGCGGCGGGAGCGGCGGCGAGTCGCTGATCACGACCGGCTCGTCGTTGGCCGTGACGGTGCACGTGCGGCTGTCGCCGTTGGAGAGGCTGACGGACCCGTCGGAGGCGCAGGCGCCGCCGACCGCCAGGCCATAGCCGGCCACGGGATCGGCCGCGACCGTGTGCGGGCCGGCGTCGAGCGTGTAGGTCGTGCCGCTCGAGCTGCCGGGCTGCGGGCTGCCGCCCACGTCCGCGCCACCGCGACGCACGTGGACGCTGAACGCCGGCCGGCAGCGCGTCCCGCCGTTGTCGTTCACGACGCTCGTGACGACGGTCAGCGTCGCCGCCATGTCGTCGGCGGTGACCGTGCAGGTCCTCGGACCATCGCCGACGGCGAGCGTCACGGAGCCGCCGGCGGCGCAGTCGCCCGACGTCGCGATCGCGTAGCCGGGCACGCCGCCCGCCCCCACCGTGTAGGTGTCGGCGGCGAGCGAGTACGCCGTCCCCGCCGCGCTGCCCGCCTTCGGGCTGTTCGCCACGTCCTCGCCGTCGAGCCTGACGGAGACGTCGAAGTCCTCGGGCGCCGCGCCGCCACCGTCGTCGTTGACGACCTTCGTGATCACCGTGAGCTGCGGCGCCCCGTCCTCGAGCGTGATCGTGCACGTGTAGCTCTGGTCCAGCGCGTAGGTGGCCGTGCAGGCGGGTGAACGGGACTGCGAGTAGCCAGCCCGATCGTCCGCGGCGACGTCATGCGCCCCGGCCGCGACCGTGTACGCGACGCCGGCGGCGCTGCCCTTCTTCGGGCTGCCCGCGATGTCGGTCCCCGCGCGCCGGACGTGGACGTCGAAGTCCACGGGCGCGAGCGCGCCGCCGGCATCGTTGACCACATTGGTCACCACGGTGAGCCGCGGAGCGATGTCGTTCGCCGTGATGGTGCAGCTGGCGACCTGGCCCACCGTGAGCGTGACCGTGCAGCTGCCGGACAGCCCGAGCGCGTAGCCCGTCACGTTCTCGGCCGACACGACGTACGTCGACCCCGCCGACAGCGTGTACGTGAACCCCGCCGCCGTCCCCGCCCGCGGGCTGTTCGCCACGTCGTTGGCGCCCAGGCGCACGTGCGTCGTCACGCCGGCCGGCGTCAGCGTGCCGCCGTTGTCGTTCACGACGCTCGTCACCACCGTCAGCGTCGGGGCCACGTCGTTGGCCGTGATCGTGCACGTGGCCGCCTGGCCCACCGTGAGCGTGACCGAGCAGCTGCCGGAGAGCGCGAGCGCGTACCCCGTCACGTTCTCGGCCGACACCACGTACGTCGACCCCGCCGACAGCGTGTACGTGAACCCCGCCGCCGTCCCCGCCCGCGGGCTGTTCGCCACGTCGTTGGCGCCAAGGCGCACGTGCGTCGTGACGCCGGCCGGCGTCAGCGTGCCGCCGTTGTCGTTCACGACGTTGGTCACGACCGTCAACGTCGGCGCGATGTCGTTCGCCGTGATCGTGCACGTCGCGGTCTGGGCGAGCTGGAGGGTCACGTTCCCGTTCGCCGCGCACGCACCGGAGACGGCGAGGGTGTAGCCCGTGACTGCGTCGGCGGAGACCGTGTACGAGCCGGCGGACAGCGTGTACGGCGTCCCGCTGCTGGTGCCGGGCTGCGGGCTCCCCGTCACGTCGTTCGGCCCCGAGCGCACGTGGGCGGTGAAGTTGGCGGGCGTCCGCGTGCCGCCGTTGTCGTTGACGACGTTGGTGACCACGGTGAGCGTCGGCGCCACGTCGTTGGCAGTCACCGTGCAGGTCTTGTTCTGCCCCTCGATCAGCCCGACGTTGCCGTTCGGCGCGCAGTCGCCGCCGATGGCGACCGAATAGCCCGCCGGTGCGTCGACCGCGACCGAGTAGGTCTGTCCCGCGCTCAGCGTGTAGGTGGAGCCCTCCGAGGTGCCCGGCTGGGGACTGCCCTGGACGTCCGTCGCCCCGAGCCGCACGTGGACGGTGAACGCGGACGCCGTCCGTGTGCCGCCGGAGTCGTTGACGACGTTCGTGACGACCTTGAGCGTCGGCGCGCGGTACTCGAACGCTCCGACGTCGCACAGGCCGGCGGTCGGCTGCGGGCGCGCGACGCCCCGCTGATCGATGGCCGTACATGCGCGCGCCGTGTTGATCGCCGGGCTGGCCGGGAGCAGCGCGTGGGTGTTCGTCGGTCCGCCGTTGTTCGTGAGCCCGGCGATCTGTGGGTTGGTGCTGTACCGGTTGCCCGAGCCCTTGAACGAGCAGGTGTCGTCGCTCGCGATGTTGCCGTCGCCGGTCATGGCCGGCACGCCCGGCCCCCCGCAGGCACCGCCGCTGCCGGCGGCGAAGATGCTGTCGTCGCTGTTCGGGCTGCCGGTCGGCGGCGCCACGACGTACAGCCCGCCGCCCTCGCCGGCGGTGTTGGCCGCGATCGTGGAGTTGATGACCAAGAGCGCCCCGGACGAGTGGATGCCGCCGCCCTGCGACGCCGCGCCGACGTCGTCGACCGCCGAGTTGCCGCTCACCGTCGAGTTGCCGAGGAAGACGCCGCCGGTGGTCGACGTGGCGATCCCGCCGCCGCGCGTGAGCCGGCCGCTGGTGGCCCGGTTGCCGGACACCGTCACGCCGATCAGCTGCGCGATCCCGTTCGCCGCTATGCCGGCGCCCTGCGTGCCCGTGTTCCCGCTCACGGTGCTGTTCTGCAGCAGCAGCGTCCCGCTGTGGATGTAGATGCCGCCGCCGAGGCCGTCCGGGTCGAGCCCGACGCCGTTGCCGTTGCGGATCGTCACGCCCGACACGCGCGACGTGACCTCGATCACCCGCAGGACGCGCGACTTGTCGGCGCCGTCGATGAAGGTCGTCCGTGCGTCCTCGCCGACGATCGTGTCGTTGTTGAGGACGAGCTCGCCGTCGGCCAGCACGTAGTTGCCGGACGGGAGGATCACCTGGTCGCTCGAGCCGGCGAGCGAGACCGCCTCACGGAGGGTGCAGTCGGCCAGGCATTCCTTGTCGTCGCCGTCGGCGGTCGTGTCGACCTTGAAGTCCGCGGCCACGGCGACGCCAGGGCAGATCGCGACCGCCGCGATCACTCCCAGGATCCCCACCCGGAGTCCGTTCCGTCTGCGCAAGTCGATCGATCCTCGCCGAGCGCCAACGCGCCTGTCAACCGCCGCTCGGCTAGTGCTCACCAGATGATCGGGACCCCGTACGCGTGCATCGCCGCGTCGCCCGACACGAGGGCTGCGGCTACGGTCTGTGCCTGGGCGACGAGGAGGCGATCGAAGGGGTCGCGGTGGTGCCACGGGAGCCGTTCGGTGGCAGCGGCATGGTCGACGCTGATCGGCAGCGGCTGCGCCCCGGCATCGAGCTAGGCGATCACCTGCGCGCCTTGGCGACGTACTTCTTGCCGGCGCGCACGATCACGGTCTTCTTCTTCACGAAGTCGCGCACCGAGACGCGCCCGCGGACGACACGGGTCAGCGTCGAGGCGCAGCGGTCCTCGACGAGCCACCTGGTGCCGACGACCGTCGCCGCGCTGTGCTTGCCCTTGGTGCGGAACCTGCCGCTGCCGTCGCCCCAGAGCCGCCGCGTCCTCCTGGCGGCCGCGATGGCGCGACCGGCCTTCGGGCAGCTGAGCGCCTCGACGAGTGTGAGCGTGGTCAGCGGCCGCGCGCCCTTGCCCTGGGTGAGACGGAATATGCCGCCGTAGAAGTCCGACGACTGATTGCCGGCCGCCACGATGGTGACCCGGCCCTTCGTCGTGTCGACGATCGATCCGACGGGGATCTGCTGGCCCTCCTCGAGCTCGACGAAGCGGTTGGTGCCCGCGATCTTGACGCGCACCGTCCCGCTCTTCGGCAGCGCGTTGACCTCCTTGCCCGCCTCCGGCGGCGGCAGCTCCTCCTCCTCCACGACGGAGGCGGAGGCGGAGGCGAAGACGGCTGCGTGCTCCCTCCGCCACCGCCCTGCTGCGGCGGAGGCGGCGCGTACTCGTAGGCCCCGATGTCGCAGGCCGATCCCTGCGGGCGCGTCGTCCCGCGCTGGTCGTCGGCCGGGCAGTTCGCGCCCGCATCGATCGCCGGGCTGCCGGCGAGCAGCGCGTGCGTGCGCGTCGGGCCGCCGTTGTCGGCGAGGGCGGCCACGAGCGCATCCGGCACGATCAGGTTCCCGTCGCCGATGGCCTGGCACGTCGTAGCGGGCAGCGGCTCGTCGATCAGCCCGTTGTCGGAGTCGATCGGGGCGGTCGCGGTGCCGCCACAGCCTCCGTTGACGTTGCGGGCGACCAGCGTGTTCCTCGCGGTGGTCAGTGCCGCGGTGGTGAAGTCCTGGTAGAGCCCGCCGCCCTTGCCGATGTCCTCGGCCCCGCGCGGCGGCGCGGTGTTCTCGACGATCGAGACGTTCTGCAGCGTCATCGACCGCCGGGTGAAGAGACCGCCGCCCCACCCGTCCGAGGTGTTGCCGCTCACGGTCGTGTTGACGATCGTCGCCACCGCCTGACCCACTCCTAGGCCGATGCCGCCGCCACGACCCTGTCCGCCGTCCAGCGCGTCGTTGCCGACGATCAGCGAGTTGCGCACGAGCAGGCCGCCGACGGCCCAGATGCCGCCGCCCTCGACCGCCTCGTTGTCCGCGATCTCGCTGTCCGTGAGCTCTAGCGCGCTGGCGGTCTCGACGAGGATGCCGCCGCCGTCGACGCCGGCGGTGTTGTCGGCGAGGGTCACGTCGCGCAGCGTCACCGCACCCGCTCCCGTGACGTGCAGGCCGCCTCCCGACCCGGCGGCCGAGTTGCCGCTGAGCGTGGTGTCGGTCAGCGTGGCGGTGCCGCCGTTGATCGTCACGCCGCCGCCATGCGCCGTGGTCGACGAGCCCTGGGTGTCGTTGGCTTCGACGAGACTGCGTTCGACGGTGAGCGTGCCCTCGCTGTAGATGCCGGCCGCGAGCGGGGCGGTGTTGTGGTCGACGATGCTGTCGCGCAGCGTGAAGCTCGCGCCGCTCCCGACGTGGATGCCCGCCCCGGCGGCGGCGACCGAGCCGTCGCTGATCCGCACCCCGCTCACGCTCGACGTGCCGGGGGCCACGAGGAAGACGCGCCGAGCAGACCCGCCGGAGATCGTCGTCACACCCGCGCCCGCGCCCTGGATGCTGCGATTCCCGCCGAGGCCGAACGACGACGTCGTCGCGACGTAGGTGCCGGCGGGAACGATGATCGTCGCCTCGGTCGACGACAAGATCAGCGCCTCGCGCAGCGTGCAGTCGATCACGCACTCGCCGTCGTACTCGTCCTCCACCTTCGTGACGGTGACCGTCTCAGCCTGCGCCACCGCAGGCACGCCGAGAAGGACAGCGGCCGCCACGCCGACGATCCCCACGCGGACTCCGTTCCAATGGCCCAGATTCGCGATCCTCGCTCAGCGCGGGCCGCGATGTCAACCGAGACTCACCAAACGACTGGGACGCCGTAGGCGGCCAACGCTTCGTCGCCCGAGACCAGCGCGGCGCGCTCGACGTGTGCCTGGGCGACGAGGATGCGATCGAACGGATCGCGGTGGTGCCAAGGCAGCCGCTCGACGGCTGCTGCGTGATCGATTGTGACCGAAACGGGATGGACGCCGCCGGACAACATCGCCCCGGCGAAATCATCGGGCGCTTTGAGCTTGCCTAGCGATCGTTTGACGGCGACCTCCCACACCACTGCGGCACTCAAGAGGACCTGGTTGCTTTCATCGTCGAGTTGCAGGGATGCCTCGCCGCTCAGCCGAGCGTCGTCGGTGAGCCACCACAGTGCGGCGTGGGTGTCGAGCAGCAGCCTCAACGGGCGCCGAAGGCTTCGGCGATGTCGTCAGGGAGCTCATCGAAGTCGTCGGCGATGTGCACCTGGCCGCGCCAGATACCCCGAAGCGAGCTGAACGAGTTCGGCCGCGCGACAGGGACGAGGCGAGCGACGGGCTTGCCGTTGCGGGCGATGACGATCTCCTCGCCGGCCTCCGCCCGCTCGACGAGCTGCGAGAGCTTGGTCTTCGCCTCGTGCATGCCGACCTGCGCCATGCAAAAGATACTAGCTAAGTTAGCTAGCCGCGCCGTGCCTTCGCCACATATCTGTCGCCCGCTCGCACGATCACGTTCTTCTTCTTCGCGAAGTCCCGCACCGACACCCGCCCCCTCACGACCCGCGTGAGCGTCGAGGTGCACCGATCCTGGACGAGCCAGGTCGTGCCCACCACCGTCGCGGCGCTGTGCCTGCCCCGCGTCCGGAACTTGCCGGTGCCTTCGCCCCATAGGCGCCGCGTCTTCGGCTTGGCCGCCGCCCTTGCACTGCCGCCCTCCGCGCAGCGCAACTCCTGCACCAGCGTGAGCGTCGTCAGCGGCTCGGCGCGCTTGCCTTGGGTCAACCGGAAGATCCCGTCGTAGAAGTCCGCCGACTGCCCGCCCGCAGCGATGATCGTCACGCGGCCCTCGGTTGTGTCGACCACCGAGCCGACCGGAATCTGCTGTCCCTCGTCAAGGTTCACGAACCGGTTCGTCCCGGGCCTCTTGATCCTCACCCTGCCTCGCTTCGGCACGGCGTTGACCGTCTTGCCGGCCTCGGGCGGCGGCAACTGCGGCTGCGAAGGCTGGGTGACCGGCGCTGTCAGGGCCGGGATCGAGGTTGTCTGCACGCGAGGGGCAACCGGAGGCGCCGAGCCGCGCACGACGATCACGCGGCCGGCACCGCCGAACGTCGAGAACAGGTAGTCGCCGGTCAGAGTGTCGAGGAGCGCGCCCTCTGGGTTTTCGAGCCCCGAGACGAATGTGCGCCGGCTGGCCACGACAGGGTCGCCATGGAGGTCGACCTCGTAGGCCGCGACGTTGTCGGCCCCGTACTCCGCGACGAGCAAGCTCGGACGGGCGAACTGCGGTGAGCCGGGAGCTACGTACACGAAGCCCTCGGGACCGCCGGGAAGCGTGGACGCCGAGACCCGTCTGACGTTGACCAGGTTGAACATCCCGTCCCCGTCAGGCTCGATCGCGGCGTCGTACCACTGGCCGCCGCCGTAGCTGGAGAGCTTGAGGCTGCCGGCCCCCGGCTGGCCGGACGGCACGAACTGGAGGGCGGCAAGGGCGTGCGCCACGTTGAACGGCCCCAACGGGATGCGCTTATAAAGATGCGGGTTGCCTGGCCGGATCTGTCCCAGCTGGTTGAGAGGCCAGCGGGCGACGAAGAGCACACCCTCCGGCCCGTACGCGACGCCACCGTCGTTGTGGGGCGCGTCTGCGTACTCCGTGGCGGTGCCGCTGAAGCCGCTGATGTGACCTTGCGCGTCGCGCACCAGGCCGATCTCGTAGAGCTTGCCATGTGGGGAGTTGGCGGCGGCGCCGATCAGAAGGCGATCCGTCGTCCCGGCTTTAAGGGTCAGTCCGCCGAATGGGCTCGGCACGCCCGGCGGTGCACCGAGGCTTGCCCACGAGTACGCCTGGTCGAATGGCGGGGCGACCGTCTGCGCTTGGACGGCGGGTGCCAGCGCAAGCAGGACGACGATGACGATGGTTGCACCGCGGACCACCATCCGACCCTTGCCACGCGAAAAGCGAGAGTCAAGTCCGAAAGGCTAGACCGCGCGCAGCGATCGGTTGTAGCACGAACTGCGCTACAATGGCGGTGATGGCTCGCTCGCTCCACGTACGACTGGACGACGCCAGCGCGGCCGCGCTCGATGTCGTCCGCGCCGGGGGTCTCAACGACTCGGAAGCGGTCCGCACGGCGCTGAAGGAGGCGGCGGCGACCCGCCGTCGCCGCTCGGCGGTGCGCGAAGAGGCACGGCGGCTCGGCGCAGACGCCGGCGACCGCGAGGAGATGCGGCTGGTCCGCGAGCAGATGGACGAGCTCGCGCCACCGCTCGGTGACTAGGTGGTCCGCGGCGAGGTCTTCCGTCTGCCTGCGCCCTCGCGGGCACGAGGTCACGAGCAGCGCGGCGCGCGGTTCGCCGTCGTCCTGCAGTCCGACGACCTGCTCGAGCTCACCACCGTCCTCGTCGCCCCCACCTCCGCTAGCGCGCGAGCGGCGACCTTCCGGCCCACGATCGAGCTGCTCGGCCAGGAGACGCGCGTGCTCGTCGAGCAGACGACGGCCGTCGACCCGCAGCGACTCGGGGCCTCGGCGGGCCGGCTCGGCACGCGCGAGATGCGCGCCGTCGACGACGCGCTGCGCGTTCTCCTCGGTCTGTAGTCAGCGCCGGGCCCGGGCGACGTACTTCTTGCCCGCGCGGACGATCACCGTCTTGCGCTTGACGAAGTCTCGTACCGAGACGCGGCCCTGGACGACCCGCGTCAGCGTGCTGGTGCAGCGGTCCTGGACGAGCCACTTGGTACCGACCACGGTCGCGGCGCTGTGCTTGCCCTGAGTCCTGAACCTGCCGCTGCCGTCGCCCCACAGCCTGCGCGACCTGCGCCTGGCCGCGATGCTCGCCCGGCCGCCGCGCGGGCAGCGGATCGCCTGGACGAGCTTGAGCGTGGTGAGCGGCGTCGCCGCCGAGGTCTGGCCCAGGCGGAAGACGCCGGCGTAGAAGTCGGCCGTCTGGTTGCCGGCGGCGACGATCGTGACGCGGCCCTTGAGCGTGTCGACCGTCGTGCCGACCGGGATCTGCTCCCCCGGACCGAGCTCGATGAAGCGCTTGGAGCCGGGGCGCTTGATGCGGACCTTGCCGCTGACGACGAACGCGTTGACGGTCTTGCCGGCCTCGGGGGCGGGCAGCTGCGGCGGCGGGGCGCGGAAGCCGCGCACGACGATCACGCGGCTGCCGCCGCCGAACGTCGAGAAGAGGAAGTCGCCGGTGACCGGGTCGAGCAGCGCCCCCTCGGCCCCGTCGAGGCCGGTCATGAACGTGCGTCGCGAGGCCGGGATCGGATCCCCGTTGCCGTTGACCTGGTAGGCGGCGATCTGGTCGGCGCCGTATTCGGACACGAGCAGGCTTGGGCCGGTGAACCGCGGCGAGCCGGACGGCACGTAGACGAAGCCCTCAGGCCCGCCGGTGAGCGTCGAGTCGGCGACCGCCGTCACGTTGGCCAGGTCGAAGAGGCCGTTGCCGTCGGGGACGACGTCCGCGTCGTACCACTGCCCGCCGCCGTAGGTCGCCAGCTTGAGGCTGCCCGCGCCCGGCTGTCCCGGCGGCACGAACAGGAGCGAGGCGAGCGACGAGGCGATGTTGAAGGAGTCGAGCGGGATGACCTTGTCGGTCGTGGCGCTGCCGGGCCTGGTGAGCCCCAGCTCGTTCACCGGCCAGCGCGCGAGGAAGAGCACGCCGCCCGGGCCGTAGGTCACGCCGCCGTCGTTGTAGGCGGCATCGGCCACGCGCGTCGCGGGCCCGCTGAAGCCGACGATGTGCCCCGCACCGTCGCGGACCACGCCGATCTCGTACAACGCCCCGGTCGCGTCGTTGGCTTCGCCGCCGATCAACAGCCGGTCGGTCGTCCCGGCCTTGAGCGTGAGGCCGCCGAGCCGGTCCGGTACGCCCGGCGGGGTGCCGATGTCGTTCAGCGAGTACGAGCCGGCGAACGGCGCCAGGACCTCCTGCGCGGACGCGGTCGGCGGCAGCACGAGGGCCAGCGCCAACGCGCAGAGCACACTGAACCGGATTCCATTCCGACGACGCAAGTGCCGCGATCCTCTCGCCGCCACGAGCGTCCGTCAACGATACGAACGGTCAGCCCTTGGCCCGGGCGACGTATTTCTTACCGGCGCGGACGGTCACGGTCTTCTTCTTGGCGAAGTCGCGAACCGACACCCGCCCGCGGACCACCCGCGTGAGCGTCGACGTGCAGCGATCCTCGACCAGCCACCTGCGTGCCGACGACCGTCGCCGCGCTGTGCTTGCCCCTGGTGCGGAACCTGCCGCTCCCGTCACCCCACAAGCGCCGCTTCCTCGTGGCCGCCGCCACCGCCTTGCCCGCCTTCGGACAGCTCAGCGGCGCCGTCAACGTCAAGCGTCGTCAACGGCCGCGCGCCCTTGCCCTGCGTCAGCCGGAAGATGCCGTCGTAGAAGTCCGCCGACTGATTGCCCGCCGCCACGATCGTCACCCGCCCCTTCGTCGTGTCGACCACCGACCCGACCGGGATCTGCTGACCCTCCCGCAGCTCCACGAACCGATTGGTGCCCGCGATCCGGACCCGCACCGTCCCGCTCTTCGGCAGCGCGTTGACCTCCTCGCCCGCCTCCGGCGGCGGCAGCTCCTCCTCTTCCTCCTGAGGCGCAGGCGGCGGCGGCGAGGCGTTCGCGTCGTCGTTCAGGATCGTTCCGAACGCCTGCGAGTCGGTGCGCCGCGCGCCGGCGGGGTTCGACAGGGTCACCTGGAAGCGCTCGTCTCCCTCCACGGAGGTGTCGCCGTTGACGGTGATCGGGATGTGCGCGACCGTCTCGCCCGGGGCGAATCGGACCTGGCCGGCCGCCGCCGCGTAGTCGGACGGCGAGGCGGCCGAGTCGTCGGCGGTCGCGTAGCCGACGGTCACCGGGGTGTCGCTGGCCTCGGACAGGCTGACCGCGAAGCTCAGCGTGGATGCGCCGAGGTTGCCCTCGGCTGCGGTCGCGTCGTGGATCGCCATCGTGGGCTGCGCGCCCTCCCCTGCGGCGAATGCGAAGACGTTCTTGATCAGCGTCGCGTTGAAGGCCGCGCCGAAGTCGCTGAACACGTCGACGTCGGCGACGAAGATCGCGGCGCCCGAGCCGGCCTGGAGCGCGTCGCGCTCGATCACCGCCAGCGTCGTGCCCTGTTCGTTGCGCCCGACCTCGTGCGCCGTCTGCGGGAGCAACGGGTAGTGCCCGGTGGACAGGTACTGGTTGAACGCGGTCACGACGCCGAACGGCCCGTTCGCGATCGGGTGATCGGCGTCGGTGATCTCGTTCGGCGTCGGATCGCCGCTTCCGTCGCCCTGTGTGAGCCCGAACAGGTCGACGATCGTGTGACCGCTGTCGTCGGTCGTCGCGATCAGCGTCCCGCCGCCCAGCACGAACGCGCGCAGCGCCTCCCTCTCGGCGCCGGTGTACGAGCCGGTGCCCACCCAGCCGGTGAAGAACACGTCGACGCGCGCCAGCGTGCGGTCGTTCGCGACGCCGATCCCCGGGCCGATCACGACCGAGCGCCCGACGATGCCCTCCGCGCCGAAGCTCGCGGCGTCCTGGAGGTAGCCGCGCGTCTGCTGGAGCAGCGACTCCGCGAGGCCCCAGTCGCCGTCGGTGCGAGCCGGGTCGTAGCCCTCGACGACCAGCCCCGGCCCGAGCGGGACGTCGCGGATCGTCACGGTGCACGTCTTCAGCTCTTCGTCCGCCAGCGTGACCTCGCAGGCGTCGGCCACGTAGCCAAGGGCCGGGGCCGCCGAGGCAGCGTACGTCCCCGGCACGACCGGGTAGACCCGCGCGCCGGCGCCCGGTGCCGGGCTGCCGCCGATGTCGACCCCCGAGCGCCGGACGGCGATCGAGAAGTCCTCGGGCAGCCGCTTCCCGCCGTCGTCGTTCTCCACGCGGGTGACGACCGTCAACACGGCCGTGGGCTGGTCGTCGGCGCTGACCGTGCAGACCGGCTGGACGCCCTCCTGCGGGACGACGGTGCCGTCGGACGCGCAGTCGCCGCCGATCGTCACGGCGTATCCGGGCGGGGCATCGACCACCACCTGGTACCTGACGCCGGGCTCCACGGCGTAGAAGGCGCCGAACGGGGAGCCCGGCTGAGGGCTGCCGACGACGTCGGCGCCGTCACGCTGCACGTGGACCGTGAAGTCGCCCGGCGCCGACACGCCGCCGTTGTCGCTCGTCACGAGGGTCTCCACGGCGAGCGAGACGGGCGGCGCGAAGCCGCGCACCAGGATCACCTGGTCGTTCCCGCCGAACGTGGAGAACAGGAAGTCGCCGGTCAGCGGGTCGATGAACGCTCCCTCGGCGCCGGCGAGCCCGGTGATGAACGGTCGCCGCGTGGCGGGGATCGGATCGCCGTTCTCGTCGACCTCGTAGGCGGCCACTTCGCCCGCGTCGTACTCGGCCACCAGCATGCTCGGCCCTTCGAACCCCGGCGAGCCGGCGCCGACGTAGACGAAGCCTTCCGGCCCGCCCGGCAGCGTCGAGCCCGGCACCGGCGCCACCTGGACGAGGTCGAAGGTGCCCTTGCCGTCGGGGGTGACCGCCGCGTCGTACCACTGGCCCTCCGGGTAGCTCGCCATCTTCAGGCTGCCCGCCCCCGGCTGCCCGGCCGGGACGAACTGCAGCGAGGCGAGCGAGGGAGCGACCTCGAACTGTCCCAGCGCGATGACCTTGTCCGTGACGGTGCTGCCCGGCTTCGTCTGGCCGAGCTGGTTCTCTGGCCAGCGGGCGAGGAAGAGCACGCCGTCCGGGCCGTACGTCACGCCGCCGTCGTTGAACGCCGCGTCGGCGAACCTCGTCGCCGGTCCGCTGAAGCTCGTGATGTGGCCGGCGGCGTTGCGCACGAGGCCGACCTCGTAGAGGGCGCCCGTGTCGCCGTTCGCTCCGCCGCCGATGAGCAGGCGGTCGGTCGTGCCCGCCTTCAGCGTCAGCCCGCCGAACGGCGCCGGCAGTTGCTCGGCGGGCGCGGGCCTGCCGAGATCGTGCACGGTGTACGTGCCGTCGAAGGGCGGCTGGACGACCTGCGCCGACGCCGGAGCCGTGCCGAGGAGCGCGGCGGCGAGAGCGAGGATCAGAGCACGAGCGGTCCGCACAGGCCGACACTCGCCCTCCAGGGGCCGCGAGTCAACCCCAGGGCCGTCAGCGCCGGGCGCGGGCGACGTACTTCTTACCGGCCCGGACGGTCACGGTCTTCTTCTTGACGAAGTCGCGCACCGACACCCGCCCGCGGACCACCCGCGTGAGCGTCGACGTGCAGCGATCCTCGACCAGCCAGCGCGTCCCCACGACCGTCGCCGCGCTGTGCTTGCCCTGCGTGCGGAACCTGCCGCTCCCGTCACCCCACAAGCGCCGCTTCCGCCTGGCCGCCGCCACCGCCTTGCCCGCCTTCGGACAGCTCAGCGGCGCCGTCAACGTCAGCGTCGTCAACGGCCGCGCGCCCTTGCCCTGCGTGAGCCGGAAGATGCCGTCGTAGAAGTCCGCCGACTGATTGCCCGCCGCCACGATCGTCACCCGCCCCTTCGTCGTGTCGACCACCGACCCGACCGGGATCTGCTGACCCTCCCGCAGCTCCACGAACCGATTGGTGCCCGCGATCCGGACCCGGACCGTCCCGCTCTTCGGCAGCGCGTTGACCTCCTCGCCCGCCTCCGGCGGCGGCAGCTCCTCTTCCTCGGGCGGGGGCGGCGGCGGCGAGCCCTGTTGCGGCACGTCGTTCGCCGTGACCGTGCAGACGTGCTGGGCGCCGGCCTGCGCGGTGACGCTGCCGTCGGCGGCGCAAGCGCCGCCGATCGAGATCGAGTAGGTCAGCGGTGCGTCGACCACCAGGCGGTAGGTGCTGCCCGGGTTGACCGTGTAGGACGTGCCGCTCGCCGAGCCGGGCTGCGGGCTGCCGGGTACGTCGGCGCCGCCGCTCCGGACGTGCACGGTGAAGTGGGCGGGCGAGAGCGTGCCGCCGTTGTCGTTGATCACCTGCGTGACCGCGCGCAGCGTCGCAGGCTGCTGCACGGAGCAGAGCTGCCAGCGCTCGATCCGATGGCCCTCGGTGACCGCGCCGGTCGCGGCGGTGAAGCCGGCGAAGGCGGCGCCGTTCTCCAGGTTGAGCAGCGTGGACAGGTCGATGTCGATCGAGAGCTTCGGCGTCTCCATGTCGTCGACGAAGAGATGGAGGCGGCCGGGTGAGTACACGACCCGGGCGCGGTGCGTGGCCCCGTCGCGGAACGACTCCAGCACGGCCGCGCCGAGCCGCCCGCTCACGGCGCTGTTGGCGCCCGTCCCGAGGCTGTGGACGGCCACGTGGGTGGCGGCGGGATCGCCGCCGGGGTTGAACCACGTGTCGAACTCGACGGCGAGGCTGTTCGGGATCCCGTCGTAGCCGATCCCGCCGCCGCCCCCGCCGAGCGCGTCGGCGGCGGTGTTCTGGATGACGAAGGCGAACCCGTCGGCCCCGCCGCCCGGCGGGCTGATCCCGAAGTCGAAGTCGGCGGTGAAGCCGTCGGCCACCGGCCTCCGCGCGGCCAGCCAGGCGGCGCCGACGCCGCCCGAGTCGGGGTTCAGGTACAGCACGTCCTCCGAGAGCGCCGCGGTGCCGACGAAGTTGAGGCCGGCGGGCTGCGCGAAGGTCGGGTACTCGACGCAGGTCTCGGCGGGCGCCGCCACGTGGTCGAGCGCCAGCGTGCACGCCGCGGTCTGGCCGTCCTCGAGCCCCACCTGCCCGCTCGGGTCGCACGCCCCCGAGAACACGGGCACGTAGCCGGCGGGCCCCGACTTCGTCACCCGGTAGGCGCCGGGGTCGAGCGCGAACGACGAGCCCGAGGCGCTGCCCGGCGCGGAGTCGGTCTCCTCGCCGCCCGACGACACGTGGATCGTGAAGTCGGAGGGCTGCGCCGGGCCGTCGAGCACGTGGGTGAACACGCGCAGCGTCGTCGGGGCGACGCCGCCCTCGAAGGCGCCGATGTCGCAGGCGGCGCTCTGTGGCCGGAACGCGCCGCGCTGGTCGACCGCCGGGCACTGGTCGTCGGAGCCCGCGTTGATCGCCGGGCTGCCGTCCAGCAGGGCATGCATGTCGGTCGGGCCGTAGTCGCTCGAGAGCGGTCCGAGCCCGAGGTCGGAGGCGACGGCGTTGCCGTTGCGCTCTGGGAGGCAGCTCTCGTCGTCGGCCAGGCTGTGGTCGGCGTCCACGTAGTGGTTCGGCGCCCACGAGCAGGCGCTGCCGGCGACGCCCGCGACGATCGTGTTCGTCAGCTCCGTCTCGCCGACGAAGAAGCTGCCGTCGATCTGCAGGGCGTCGCCGTACAGCCCGTCGCCGCTCGCCGCGACGTTGTGGGCGATCGTCACGTTCGACAGCTCGACGTGACCGGCGTGGTTGGCGACGGCCGCCGCCGACGGCCGCCGCCGAGTTGCCGCTGACCGTCGAGTTCTGGAGCCAGGTGGACGCCGGGTAACCGGTCACGATGCCCCCGCCGGTGCCGCCCTCGCCGCTCGCGTGGTTGGAGGCGATCGTGCTCATCACGACGACCAGCTCCCCGTGGTTCGCGACGCCACCGCCCGAGCGGGCGAGGTTGCCGTCGACGCTGCTCTCGACGAGGCTGAGCATGGCGCTCGGGTGCACGAGGATGCCGCCGCCCACGGCAGCGGTGGGGCCGGACGCCTCCGTGACGTTGCCGCCGGTGATCCGCACCCTGGACACGTTGGACTCGCCGTCGAGGACGGAGAGGACGCGATGGGCGCCGATGGCCTCGATGGTCGTGCCGCGGGCGCCCTGGCCCATGATGCTGCGGCTGTGGCGCAGCTGCAGCTCGCCCAGCTCGAGCTCGTAGACGCCGTCCTGCAGCGTGATGAGCGCGTCTCGCTCCGAGTCCTCGAGCGCCTCGCGCAGCGTGCAGCCGCCCGGCTCCGGCGCGCACGCGCCGTCGTCGCCGTCGGCGTGCGTGTTGACGACCGGGGTCACGCGCCGTTCGACGGCGCCGATGTCGCAGGCGCCCGCCGGCCTCGAGAAGAGGCGCTGGTCGGTGAGGCGGCAGTGCTCCACGCTCCCCGCGTCGATGGCCTTGCTGCCCTCGGCGAGCGCATGGGTGTCGGTCGGGCCGCCGTGATCGTCGAGCGGCAGGAGGGCCGCGTCGGCGTTCTCGAGACCGAAGTGGCACGTGCCGTCGTCCGCGAGGTTGTTGCTCTCCTCGATGCCGTCGACCGAGCCCGCGCAGGCCTCGTCGAAGTTCCCGGCGAGGAGCGTGTTCCACATCTGCGTCTGGGCCTCGGCGGCCTGGAAGAGGCCGGCGCCGTCGCCGGCGTCGTTCTCGGCGAGGGTGACGTGCTCGAGGAAGGTCGCGCCGGCCGTGTAGAGGCCGCCGCCGCGCGAGTCCACCTCGCCCCCGATCGCCAAGTTGCCGCTCAGCGTCGCGTTGATCAGCTGAGCGTCGCCTCCGGGCGCCACGTGGATGCCGCCGCCCAGGCCCACGGCGTCGGTCTGGACGCCGGCCCAGTTGGAGACCACCGTCGACTCTACGACGCGCAGGGCGCCGGCCGTCGAGATCCCTCCGCCGCCCGTGGCCGCCGAGTTGCCGGTCACGGTCGCCCGGATGAGGACCAGCTCGCCGTCGTCCGCCACGCGGAAGGCGCCGCCGAAGCCGCCCTCCGGCGCCTGCGCGGTGGCGTGGCCGCCGACGGCGGTGACGCCGGCCACCGTGATGCGGGCGCCTGCGGCGACGTAGCCGACGCGGCCTTCGCCGTTCGAGAGGATCGTCGTGGTCCGCGAGCCGGCGCCTTCGAGATTGAACGCGCCCGCGAGGACCAGTTGTCCGCTCGTCAGGAAGTACGTGTCGGCCGCGAGCTTGATCGTCGGATGGTCGCCACGGCTCCCGGCCGCGATGACGGCGTCGCGCAGCGAGCACGTGACGTCGCACGTCCCGTCGCCCTCGTCTTCGGGCGTCGTCACGACGAGCTCCTGCGCGAACGCGGCACCAGGACTCGCCAAGAGGACGAGGGCGAGCGCCACGAGGACGACCCAGATTCCAGACCTTCGGCCCAAGACCGCCGATCCTCGCCCAGCGCAGCGGTGGGTGTCAACGTCCGATCAGCCAGGATGGGCGCCAGATGCGCTTCACGGTCGAACCGAGCCCCGCGGGCGGCTACCACGTGCGCATGGAGGGCAGCTCGGCGCCGCTGTCGCGCCACGACACGCGCGAGGAGGCCGAGGCGCGGCTCGCCGCCTACCGGCGCGGCGTCAACCAGCCGGCGAGCGGCGAGCTGGTCGACCTCCCCGACGGCTCCGAGGTGCGGCTGCGGCCGGTCGAGTTCCTGAGCGACGTGGCGATCGGCGCCATCGAGCCACGCACCGGCGCCGAGCTCGGCGTCGCGCGCTACCTGCGCCATCGAGAGCGGCCCGACACCGCCGAGGCGACCGTTGCCGTCATCGACGAGTGGCGGGGGCGCGGGCTCGGCGGCGTGCTGTTGCGGCGGCTCTCGAACCGCGCCACGGCCGACGGCATCACGACCTTCACCGCGTCGGTGCTCACCGAGAACGGCAGCATGCTGCGCCTGTTCGAGCGGCTCGGCCGCGTCCACGTGCGCGAGATCGGCGGCGGGACGATGGAGATCGACGTCGAGCTGCCGGTGGCCGACGCCCGCACGCTCCTGCGCAGCACCGCCACCGGCCACGTCCGGTCGTAGGATTGCGCGCCGTGTTCGGGTTCGACAACCTGCCCTACGGGGCGATCTCACACGAGGGCGGCGCGCCCCAGCTCGTCACCCGGCTCGGCGACGACGCCATACCGCTCGCGCCGTTCGAGCGCGCCGCCGGGCTGCCCGAGGGGACGCTCGCGGGGCCGGTGCTGAACCCGCTGCTCGCGCTCGGGCGCGACGCCTGGGCTGCATTGCGCGGCACGCTGCAGGACCGCCTGCAGGACCCGCCGGAGGGCATCCCGCTGGCCGACACCGAGGCGCGGCTGCCGGTCGCCGTCGGCGACTACGTCGACTTCTACTCGTCGCTCGAGCACGCCAGCAACCTCGGCCGCATGTTCCGGCCCGACGCCGACCCGCTGCTGCCGAACTGGCGCGAGCTGCCGGTCGGATACCACGGGCGCGCGGGCTCGGTCGTCGTCTCCGGCACGCCGGTCCGCCGGCCCCGCGGCCAGCTGCCGACCGACGGCCGCCCGACCTTCGGCCCCAGCCGGCGGCTCGACATCGAGCTCGAGCTGGGCTTCGTCACCGGGCCGCCCGGCACGCGGATCGCGACCGCCGCCGCGCCCGAGCACGTCTTCGGCTTCGCGCTGGTCAACGACTGGAGCGCGCGCGACATCCAGCGCTGGGAGTACCAGCCGCTCGGCCCGTTCCTCGGCAAGTCGTTCGCGACGTCGATCGCCCAGTGGATCACGCCGCTGGAGGCGCTCGACGGCTTCCGCGTGCCGGCCCCGCCGCAGGAGCCCCAGCCGCTCGAGTACCTGCGCACCGAGGGCGACTGGGCGCTCGACATCGAGCTCGAGGTCGAGCTCAACGGCACGGTCGTCTCGCGCACCAACGCGCGCGGCCTGTACTGGACCTTCCCGCAGCAGCTCGCGCACGCCACTGCCGGAGGCGCGCCCTCGCGCCCCGGCGACCTCTACGCCTCCGGGACGATCTCCGGCGCCGACCCCGGCACCGCGGGCAGCCTGATCGAGCTCACCTGGGGCGGCCGGGACCCGCTCGAGCTGGACGACGGCTCGCAGCGGACGTTCCTCGAGGACGGCGACACCGTGGTGCTCCGGGGGCGAGCGGGCGCGTTGGCGCTCGGCGAGGTGGCCGGGACCATCGTCGCCGCCTGAACCGCCGTTTTGTCAGGCGGCGTTCGGGAAGCCTCACCTTCGGAACAGACCGAAGGAGAGAAACCATGGGTCAGAGCATCCGGGACGTCATGAGTCCCAACCCGCAGACCGTGCCGGCCGACGCGACGCTCCAGGACGCGGCGCGCGAGATGAAGCAGGACGACGTCGGCGCCGTGCTGGTGCGTGACAACGGCACCGTCTCCGGCATCCTCACCGACCGCGACATCGTGGTCCGCGGGATCGCCGAGGGGCGCGACCCGTCGTCGACGAAGGTCGGCGACGTGGCATCGCGCGACGTCAAGACGCTGACGCCGGACTCGACCGTCGAGGACGCGATCCGGATCGTGCGCGAGCAGAACGTGCGCCGCATCCCGGTCGTGGACGACAGCGGGAAGCCGGCGGGCATCGTGAGCATCGGCGACCTCGCCGTCGAGCGCGACACGGACTCGGCGCTCGCCGACATCTCGTCCGAGCCGCCCAACAACTAACCACCGCTCCACGGCGCACCGCCGTACCACCCGTACCAGGAGTCGACGTCGATCCAGGCGTTGACGCGGGGGTCCGCGCGGTGCCCGTAGGGCTGGCCCAGGTAGTGACGGGAGAGGCGGTCGATCCCGGCGAAGTCTTCGTCGTCGCCGATCTCGGTCACGCGCCCGCGCAGCGTGACCTGGCGGTACCACTGGTCCTTGTCGAGCACCGTGAGCGCGACGTGCGGGTCGCGCCGCATGTGCTCGAGCCGCTTGCGCGTAGCGGCCATGTTCACCAGCACACGGCCGTCGTCCCACAGGTACCAGGTGGCGGCCGAGTGCGGCTCGCCCTCTGCGGTGACCGTCGCGATCACCGCCGGGTTCGGCTGGGCGAGGAAGGGGTTGAGCTCGTCGGGGAGCGGAGTGGTCGGCATCACCGGGTTGTACCGCGGGCGGCGATAGCCTCGACCCCATGGGGCAGCCTTCGGTGGTCGTGGTGGGGTCGGTCAACGCCGACCTCGTGGTCTCGGTCGAGCGCCTGCCGCGTGCGGGTGAGACGGTGACCGGCGGCACGTTCGCGCGCCACGGCGGCGGCAAGGGCGCCAACCAGGCGGTGGCCGCGGTCCGCGCCGGGGCGGCGGTGGCGATGGTCGGCGCCGTCGGCGCCGACGATCTCGGCGAGGAGGCCTTGCGCGAGCTGGCCGCCGAGGGGATCGACGTCGCGGCCGTCGCGCGGCTCGACGACGCGGCCACGGGCGTGGCGGCGATCGTCGTCGACGGGCGCGGCGAGAACCTGATCGCCGTCGCCTCCGGGGCCAACGCGGAGGTCGACGGGACGCTCGTCGAGGAGGCCGTCGAGCGGCTGATCGAGCGCGGCACGAGCGGCGTCGTGCTGATGCAGCAGGAGATCCCGGAGGACGTGGTGCTGGCGGGCATCCGTGCGGCCCGGGCGGCCGGCTGGCAGGCCGTGCTGAACCCCGCGCCGGCGCGGCCGCTGCCGGACGACCTGGCCGGAGTGATCCTCACCCCGAACGCCGACGAGGCGCGTGCCCTGGCCGGGCAGGACGACGTCGAGGCGGCGGCGCACGCGCTCGCGAGCCGGACGGGTGCGCCGGTGCTGGTGACGGTCGGCGCGGACGGCGCGCTCCTCGTGGCCGACTCCGGCGTCGAGCGCGTGCCGGCCCCCGTGGTCGAGGTCGTGGACACGACGGGGGCGGGCGACGCGGTAAACGGCGCGCTCGCCGCCGAGCTCGCCGCGGGGCGGCCGCTGATCGAGGCGGTGCGGTTCGCGATGGCCGCCGCGGGGCTCTCCACCCGCGCCGCCGGCGCGCGCGAGGGGATGCCGCGCCGCGACGACGTGCTTGCCGCGCTATGAGGGCGGTCGCCGCGCTGGCGGCGGGCGCGGCGCTGGCGTGGGCGGGGTGGATCGAGCCGCGGCGGCTGGTCACCGTCCGCCGCACGCTGGCGCTCCCCGGCTGGCCGCCCGAGCTCGAGGGCGTCCGCCTCGGGATCGCCTCCGACCTGCACGCCGGGGCGCCGCACGCCGGGCGGCGGATGCTCGACCGCCTCGTCGAGCGGCTCAACGGCGAGGCGCCGGACGTCATCCTCCTGCTCGGCGACTTCATCGACGCGCACCCGGTGTGGGGCGGCCGCCTCCCGCCCGCCGACATCGCCCGCACGCTCTCGGGCCTGCGCGCGCCGCTCGGGGTCTTCGCCGTGCTCGGAAACCACGACTGGAAGCAGGCCGGCGACGCCATGTGGCGGGCACTCGAGGACGCCGGCATCGTGGTGTTGGAGAACCGGGCGGTGCGCGCCGGCGGCTTGCACGTCGCCGGCCTGGCCGACCTGCGCTGCCGCCGCCCCGACCTGCCGGCCACGCTCGCGAGCGTCCCGCCCGGCGAGCCGGTCGTCCTGCTCGCCCACGACCCGGACGTGTTCCCCTACGTCCCCGACCGCGTCGCGCTCACGCTCTCCGGCCACCTGCACGGCGGCCAGGTGGCGATCCCCGTGCTCCGGCGCCCGGCCATCCCCTCGCGCTACGGCGAGCGGTACGCGCGCGGGCACATCGTCGAGGAGGAGCGCCACCTCTTCGTCTCCTCGGGGCTCGGCACGAGCGGGCTGCCGCTGCGACTCCTCGCGCCGCCCGAGATCGTCGTGCTCGAGCTGGTCAGCCGCGCTGAGGGATCTGCTGGATCGCCCAGCCGTTCCCGTCCGGGTCCTTGAAGAAGACGAACCGGCCCCAGTCGAAGTCCTGGATCTCGCTGACCTCGACCCCGCGGCCGGAGAGCTCCTGGTGCGCGGCCTCGATGTCGTCGACCACGAGCTGCAGGCCCTGCAGCGAGCCGGGCGGCGACGTGGAGATGCCGACGCCGAACGTGATCGAGCACGCCGAGCCGGGCGGGGTGAGCTGGATGAACCGCAGCTGGTCGCTGACCCGGTGGTCGTGGTCGGCGTTGAAGCCCAGCTGCTCGGTGTAGAACGCCTTCGCGCGATCGGGGTCCGAGACCGGTACGGCGACGAGCTCGAGCTTGTAGTCCATCGGCGCACCGTATGCCGTCACTCGAGGTCGGGCAATAGGGGTACCTCGATGCCGCGGTCGCGCCCGAGCAGGACCGCGCGCACGATCGCGTCGGACCCGTAGCGCTCGCGCACGCCGTCGACCGCCGCGTCGAGGGCCTTCCCGCGCTCGACCGCCGCGTCGCGCGCGCCCGCGTGGCGGCGCTCGACCGGCAGGGCCAGCTGGTCGTCGTCGTGCTCGAGGTTGCTGAGCGTGATGCCGACCAGCGTCAGGCCCTTGGCCTCGATGATCGGGGCGGCGCTCGCGAGCAGCCCGCGCGCGGTGGCGAGGATCGTGCGCGTCTCGCCGGTCGGCTCCGTGAGCGTCTGCGAGCGGGTCGCGCGCGTGAAGTCGTCGAACCGCAGGCGCAGGATGACCGTGCGGCCGACGCGGTGGCCGGCGCGCAGCCGCCGGCCGAGCCGGTCGACGAGGCCGACGAGCGTCGCATCCACCGCCGACCACGACTTCGGGCGCCAGCCGATCGCGCACTGGGCGCCGATCGAGCGCCTTCTTACTCGGGTGCGGACGCGTCGCGGGTCGCGGTTGTGGGCGAGCGCGTGGAGCTGGCGCCCGGCGGCGCGGCCGAGCAGCGCCACCAGCTGGTCCTCGCTGAGCCGCGCGACCTGCGCCACGGTCATGAGCCCGTGCGCGTGCAGCTTGCCGGCCGTGACCGGCCCGACGCCCCACAGCCGCTCGACCGGCAGCGGGTGCAGGAACGCGAGCTCGCCGCCCGCGGGCACCTCCAGCAGGCCGTCCGGCTTGGCCACCGCGCTCGCGACCTTGGCCAGGAACTTCGTCGTCGCGATCCCGACGGTGATCGGCAGCCCGACCTCGTCGAGCACCCGCCGCTTGAGCCGCGCCGCCATCTCGCGCGGCGTGCCCGCGATCCGCCGCATGCCGCGCACGTCGAGGAACGCCTCGTCGATCGACAGGCCCTCCACGAGCGGCGTCGTGTCGCGGAAGATGTCGAACACCGCCTTGCTCGCCTCGGAGTACGCCGAGAACCGGCACGGGACCACGACCGCCTCCGGGCACAGCGCCAGCGCCCGCCGCCCGCCCATCGCCGTCCGCACCCCGCGCGCCTTCGCCTCGTACGAGCACGCCAGCACCACCCCGCCGCCGACGATCACCGGCCGGCCACGCAGCCGAGGGTCGTCCCGCTGCTCGACCGACGCGTAGAACGCATCCAGGTCAGCGTGCAGGATCGTCGCCTCTCGCCTCACGAACACATGTTCGCATCCGACGAGGATGGACCGCCCGGCGTCAGTCGAGCGTCCGGCGCAGCCGGTCGAGGTGGCGCAGCACCTCGTCGCGGTGCTTGGCCCTGGCCGCCACAGCACCGAGCCTGCCGCACGGCGAGTCCGGCGGCCGGCGGGGTCGTTCATGGGTGATATGGACCCATCGACCGCCCCGGGGCGGATGACCGTCGATATTCGACGGCAAACGACCCCAGCGGCGCCCGAGGCCGGTCAGCCGTCGATGATGCCCTCGAGCTTGAAGATCCGCCGCATGATCGCGAGCGAGCTGGCGTAGGTGGAGTCCATGCCGTAGTAGGAGAGGCCGCGGGCTCCGAGCGTTCGGGCCTGGGTGTACGGCGTGTCTGAGGCGTAGTGGATGATCCCGAAGTCGATCGGGAGCTTGGAGAAGTTGACCGCCTCGCCGACGGGGTAGCGGTCGGCGTCGGCGATCTCGTAGACGGCATTGCAGAAGGGCCCGGCCTCCATCTCCACCACCGTGTACGCCTCGCGGTAGTAGAAGTCGAGGTACTCGCGGTTCTGCAGGAACGTCGACTTGACCGTCACCGCGCGCTGGTTGTCGAGCCCGCTGCCGAAGCGCAGGAACGGCGCGAGGTCGTCGAACGAGAACGCGTTGTCGAGCCAGTAGGTGGAGCCCGAGTGCTCGTCGTGGATGACGCCGGAGATCAGCACGTCGCCGACGTCGGCGTTCAGCGTCGCCGCCTTCCCCAGGACGTAGACGCCGCGCACGACGTCGGTCGACGACGTCACCTCGCGCAGGATGTTGTAGGCGGCCAGGCCGAGCGGATACTCGATGTTGACCACCACGGCGTCGGTGCGCGCGAGCCGCTCGGCGTCGACGCTGCCCAGCCGCGGGTCGAGCCCCGCCGGGTCGAGCTTGTCGAGCGCGATGATCTGGGACGAGACGCGCAGTGCCGCCCGGCTCGAGATGTGGTTGACGCCGACCGCCAGCTCCGCCGCGCGCCGCCGGTCCCACTCCTCGCCGTCCTCCGGCAGCGACTCCCACAGCAGCCGCGCGCCGAAGTAGAGGAGGTTCTCCCACGAGCCCTCGGCCCGCCCCTCGCGGAAGCGCTCGAGCTCCTCGCGCAGGTACTCCGGCCCGTGCTGCTCGATGAAGCGGACGATCTCGGCCTCGCCGGCGCGGGCTGTCGACGTGACCAGATTGACCATCGAGTGCGGGTTGGAGGAGACGAAGTAGATCGGCCGGTCGCCCAGCCCCTGCTCCTCCATCGCGGACCGGACCGGCCGCCACCAGCGCCGCGTCATGCGCGCGTAGCCGGCCTGCGAGCCGCCCAGCATGCGGATCCGCAGGTTGAGCTTGCGGTCGCGGACCTCGGCCAGGAACGTCGACAGGTCGCCCCACGCCTCGCGGATGCGGATCCAGTCGTCGGACGCGCCGCCGTACGTCTCGGCGCAGTCGGCGGGCTCGGGCTCGGCGCCGTCCGGCTTGTCGGAGGTGCGCAGGAGCGCGTGGAGCTTGTTCCACTCCACCTGGTAGGCGACCAGCGTCGGGATCAGGTCGTCGAGGTCGGAGGTCGACGCGAGCAGCACCGCCATCGTCCCGTCGTGGCTGTCGAACCACCGGCGCCGGCGGGCGGGAGCCTCGACCGCGTCCCACTCCTCGATCCGCCCGAAGCCCGCGCGCTCGAAGACCTGCGCCTCCTGGCCCATGACGATCACCGCGGTCTGCCAGATACCGGCCGGGAGCCGCCGCATCGCGTACATGAAGGCCCCGAGGTCGACCTCGTTGGTCGCCGCCAGCGGGTGCAGGCTCGAGTTCATCGACCGGTGCGACGGCTCGAGCACGCGCAGCAGCGTCTCCCCGGAGGACCGCAGCAGCGTCGTGTAGGTGCGGTGGTAGAGCTCGACCTCGTCGGAGGAGAGCCCGGCCGCCTGCCGCAGCGAGCCGCCCGGGACGGGGGCGGGGACGCGCAGGCGGGGGACGGCCATCAGCGGCCAAACCTAGCATTCGTCCGGGAGCTGACGTCGGACAGAAAACGAATCGTTTGGGGGGTCAAGCCTGCTGAGCGGTTGGACGATGCTGTGGCATGGCCCGGCGACGGACGGCTCCGCTGCTGCTCGTGGCCGGCTTGCTCGCCGGCTGCGGCGCCACTCCCGAGCCGGCGCCCCGACCCGCCCCCGAGCTCCGCCAGGCGGAGAACCAGGGCGCGCTGAAGAGCGCCTCCTGGCGCGCCGCGGCCGCCGCCGAGGCCGAGCGCCTGCGGCTCCTGCGCCTCGCCATCCGCCGCGCGCACAACTCGCCGACCGTCGCCGGCGCGCTCCGCTACGCGCGGCTGACGAGGCGCATCACGGGCAGGACCTACGCCCGCCACCGGCGCGAGTACGCGGCCGCCCGCGCCGCCGTCGGCCGGCTCGACGGCACCCGCGCCGCCGAGCTCGCCACGGTGCTCGGCACCGTCGACGCGCTCGCCGCCCAGCACCTGCTCAGCCCCAGCCGGCTGCGCCCCGTCTTCCTCGTCCTGCGTCGCAACACCCAGTTCTGGACGCGGCGGCCGATGCCCGCCTCCGGCCAGCGCGTCAGCTTCGGCCCGGCGGTCTTCCAGTACTACCCCGGCCGCGGCATGCAGCTCCAGCCGCTGGCGAGCTGGGGCAAGGTCAACTGGCTCGCCCGCATGTGCCTGCAGGACCGGACCTTGGCCCGCCGCCGCGCCGCCTGCCCCGCGCCCGAGCTGCGCCGCGCGGTCAACACCCTGCTCGGCCTCGCCGCCGACCGCGGCGACTTCCTCGCCTGGGAGCACTACTTCTCGTGGGGCGGCGGCACGCCGCCGTGGATCAGCGGCATGACGCAGGCCACCGCGGTGTCGGCGCTCGCCCGCGCCTCGCGCGCCCTCGAGGAGCCGGGCTGGCGCAAGGCGGCACACAGGGCGCTCGGTGCGTTCCAGACCGCGCCACCGGTCGGCGTCGACGGCGGGGACCACTACCTCATGTACTCCTTCTCGCCGGGCCTGCGGATCTTCAACGGCGAGCTCCAGGCGGTCAGCGGCATCGGCGAGTTCGCCGCGCTGTGGCCGGACCGCCGCGCCCACCGGCTGTTCCGCCGCGGCGAGCGCGGTGCCCGCGCCATGGTCGCCGCCTCCGACACCGGCGCCTGGTCGCTGTACTCGTTCGCCGGCCGCGAGGCGACGCTCAGCTACCACCAGCTGATCGAGGAGTTCCTCGGCGACATGTGCGACCGCACGGACCGCCCCATCTACTGCGACGCGGCCACGCGCTTCGCCCGCTACCAGCGCGAGCCGACCCGCATCGGCATCGCCCCGCTCGAGCGCCTGCGCGCGCGCCGCAGCACCACCGTGCGCTTCTCGATCTCGAAGATCTCCTCCGTCAAGGTGCGCGTCTACGGCCGCAAGGGACTCACGCTCAGCGAGGACCTCACGCTCCCCCACGGCGTGCACAAGGTGGGCTGGACGCCGCCCGCGCGCGGCCGCTTCCGGCTGCGGATCGAGGCGCAGGGCCCGAGCGGCCCGGTGGGCGTGAAGGCGCGCACCGTCCGCGTCGTCCTGCCGAAGCCGAAGCCCAAGAAGGAGAAGGGGGAGGAGGAGGAGAAGGACGTCGAGAAGCCGAAGGAGCAGCGGGAGGACGTCGAGAAGCCGAAGGAGACCGCGAAGTTGACGCCGCGTCCAGAACCGGAGACTGTTGACCGGTGAGCACTCCCCTCCCGGGTCCCTTCTCGGTCGATGAGCACGAGGAAGCCGGCGTGAAGGTCCTCCACGTCGCCGGCGAGCTCGACATCGCGACCGCGCCCCGCCTGTGCGCGCGGCTCGACGCGAACCGCGCCGGCCGCAGCCCGCGCGTGCTCGTCGACCTCACCGACGTCGACTTCTGCGACTCGACCGGCCTGCGCGCCCTGCTCGGCGCCGCCTCGGAGGTCCGGGCCCACGGCGGCCACTTCGCGATCGTCTGCCCGCCGCGGGGCGACGTCGCGCGGCTGCTCGAGATCGTCGGCGCCGCCGAGTGGATGGTCATCCACTCGGACCCCGAGAGCGGGCTGGCCGCGCTCAGCCTCAAGCTGAGCTAGGCCGCGGCTGCACCCAGAGGTGCCGGGCGCGGGCGAGGATCCGCCCGTCGGCGCTCAGCAGCGCGGAGGCGGTGTACTGCTTGCGGCCGTCGGACTCGAGCGGCCAGCCGCAGGCGACGATCGGCTCGCCGAGGGGGATCGGCTCGTGCAGCTCGGCCTGCGTCCACGCCAGCAGGCTGGGGATGTCGGCCGTCCACAGCGCCGGCACGTAGCTCGGGCAGTCGAGCGCCGCCCACGTCATCTCGGGCTGGATCCCGCGGTCGTCGTGCGGGACGGTCACGTCGGCGATCAGCACGGCGGCGGTCATCGTCGGGTCGCGCGACAGGTCGCCGAAGTGCAGCCCGAGGCCGTCGTGGCGGCCGGCGCCGCAGACGTAGCAGTCGCTGAACGGGTGGCGGGCGCTCCGCCACGGATGGCGGCGCATCGCCTCGCGCGCCTCGGCCACGGTGGGCCGCACCGGCGGCTCCACCTCGGGCGCCGAGGCCGGCTCGGCCTCGGCGATCAGGCGCTCGCGATGGCAGAGCAGGACGCGCTCGCCCTCGCGCTTGATCTCGAGCGCGGTGTCGAGCGGCGGCGGCGATCGCAGCGAGACCTCGGCGAGGCCGCCGACGTAGCGGGCGAGCAGGCCCGCGGTGTAGCCGCCGTTCGCGCTGGCCGGAGGGCCGTTGAAGCGGCGGGGGATGAAGACGCGGCCCGCACCACCTTCGACGGCGAGCGGGCCGCGCTGCATCTGCGCTCTAGAGCGTCGTGACGTTGACCGCCGCCGGGCCCTTCGGACCCTGCTCGGCGTCGTACGAGACGCGGGCGCCCTCCGCGAGGGTGCGGAAGCCGTCACCCGCGATGCCGGAGAAATGGACGAAGAGGTCCTTGCCGGGCTCGTCGGGCGTGATGAACCCGAAGCCCTTGTCGTCGCTGAACCACTTCACGGTACCGGTCGCCATGTCTTTACCTCCACGGCGGACGTGTGCTGCGAACGCCGATGATGCCGTGGCATGACAACTGCGGGCGCGTGCACTGCTTTTCCGGGCATTGGTGCCCGTTTCGAACGTGCGGAAAGGTAGCACCCGCAGCGAACGGGTAGGGTTCTCCGGCGTGATGATCGCGCCGCCAGCCGACGACGTCCAGCCCGTCGCCAACGAGACGCGCGACCGCATCATCACCGGCACGATCACCGTTCTGCCCTTCGTCGGGCTCGGGATCGTGTGCTGGCAGGCGTGGAACGAGGCGCTCCGCTGGAGCGACGTCATCGTGTTCCTGATCTGCTACCCCGCGACCGCTCTCGGCGTCACCGTCGGCTTCCACCGGCTCTTCACGCACCGCGCGTTCAAGGCCAGGCAGCCCGTGCGCGCCGCGCTGGCCATCCTCGGCTCCGCGGCGATCGAGGGGCCGATCACAGCCTGGGTCGCCGACCACCGCAAGCACCACGCGTACTCCGACATCGACGGCGACCCGCACAGCCCGCACGTGGAGCACGGCGGCGGCTGGACGGGGGCCTTCAAGGGCCTCTGGCACGCGCACTGGGGCTGGCTCTTCATCCACACGCACCGCGGCAACAAGCAGCGCTACGCGCCGGACCTGCTGGCCGACCCGCTGATCCGCTGGATCGACCGGACCTTCGTGCTCTGGGTGACCGTCGGGCTGCTGGTGCCGTTCTTCCTCGGCTGGCTGATCGGCGGCAGCCTCGAGACGGCGCTGACCGGCCTGCTGTGGGGCGGGCTCGTGCGGATGCTCGTGGTCCACCACGTGACCTACAGCATCAACTCGATCTGCCACTTCTTCGGGCGCAAGGACTTCGACACCGGCGACGAGTCGCGCAACGTGCTGTGGCTCTCGCCGTTCACGTTCGGCGAGTCGTGGCACAACAACCACCACGCCTTCCCGACCTCGTACCGCCACGGCCTCAAGCCCTGGCAGGTCGACATCTCGGCCGGCGTGATCTGGCTGCTGGAGAAGGCCGGGCTGGCGTGGGACGTCGTCCGCGTCAGCCCCGAGAAGCAGGCCCGCAAGGCCGTCGGGACGTAGCCGTGCCGGGCCTGCGTACGACCGAGCCGCTGCGGCGGGAGCTCTCCGTCAGGCTGCCCGAGCGCCCCTTCCGGGTGACGTTCTGGGACGGCAGCGAGCTGCCGTCGACCAACGGCGGCGGCGCGCCCACCCTGCACGTGAAGTCCCCGCGCGCGCTCGCCCACGCGCTGCGCGCGCCCGGGCAGCTCGGGCTCGGCCGCGCCTACGCCACCGGCGAGATCGAGCCCGACGACCTCGACGGCTTCCTGCTCATGCTCCGCCACTACCAGCCGCCGCCGATCGACCGGGCGGCGCAGCTGCGCCTGGCGCTGGCCGCCGCGCGCGCCGCCGGGCCGATGCTGCCGCCGCCGGTGCCGGAGGTCGAGCAGAAGCCGCGCGGCCGGCGCCACAGCCCGGCGCGCGACAGGCGCTCGGTCCAGTTCCACTACGACGTCTCGAACGAGTTCTTCAAGCTGTTCCTGGACGAGTCCCTGACGTACTCGTGCGCGTTCTTCTCGCTCGACGACTCGAGCCTGGAGGCCGCCCAGTTCGCCAAGCTCGAGCTCGTCTGCAAGAAGCTGCGGCTGGAGCCGGGGATGCGGGTGCTCGACGTCGGCTGCGGCTGGGGCAGCTTCGCGATCCACGCCGCGCGCGAGCACGGCGTGCAGGTCACCGGCATCACGCTGTCGGAGGGGCAGGCCGACCTCGCTCGCGCCCGGGTGGCCGAGGCGGCGCTCTCGGACAAGATCGAGATCCGCCTGCAGGACTACCGCGACCTGAGCGGCGAGTTCGACGCGGTCTCCAGCATCGGCATGGTCGAGCACGTCGGCGCCAACCAGATCGACGAGTACATGCACGTGTGCGCACGCGTGCTCAAGCCGGGCGCCCAGTTCCTCAACCACGGCATCGCGCGGCTGCGGGTGGGCGAGCCGGAGGCCGGGCCGTTCTCGGAGCGCTACGTGTTCCCGGACGCGGCGCCCCTGCACGTGTCGAGGATCATCGCCGCGATGGAGCGCGCCGGCCTGGAGATCCACCACGTCGAGGACTTCCGGCTCGACTACGCCGAGACGCTGCGCCACTGGGCGCGACGGCTCGACGAGCACCTGCCCGAGGCCGAGCGGATCGCCGGCCCCGAGCGCCTGCGCGTGTGGCGGCTGTACCTGCGCGCCGCGCGCCAGGGCTTCGAGACCGGCTTCACGTCGGTCTTCCAGGTGCGCTGCTCGCGCCCATCGAAGTGAGTACCCGCTAACCTGTATGGCGGTGGTCGGCACCGATGCCGGCCGCGAGGCAGTTCAGCTTGCTTGGGTCCCGCCATAGGGCGGTTCGGGTCAGCAGTCGCCTCCCGAATCGTTCGCGGCCCTTGCCGCAGGAAGTTTTCATGCCCCAGCAGTCCTTCGCCGATCTCGGCGTATCGCGTGCCGTCGCCGCCGCCCTGCGCGACCGCGGCGTCCACACGCCCTTCCCCATCCAGGAGCTCGTCATCGCCGACGTGCTCGCCGGCCGCGACGTGCTCGCCAAGTCGCCGACCGGCTCCGGCAAGACGCTCGCCTTCGGCGTCCCGCTGATCGACCGCATCGCGGCCGACGCGCGGCGCCCCGCGGCGCTGATCCTCGCCCCCACGCGCGAGCTCGCCGGCCAGATCGTCGACGAGCTGCGCCCGCTGGCGCGAGCCCGCAGCCTCAGCGTGGCCGCCGTCTACGGCGGCGTCGGCTTCGAGAAGCAGACGCGCGAGGCGCAGCGCGCCCACATCATCGTCGCCACCCCGGGCCGGCTCAAGGACCTGCTCGCCCGGCGCGCCTTCTCGCTCTCGCACGTGCGCACGCTGATCCTCGACGAGGCCGACCGTATGCTCGACATGGGCTTCCGCCCGGCCGTCGACCGCATCGTCGCCCAGTGCCCGCGCGATCGCCAGACCCTGTTCTTCTCGGCCACGCTCGACGGCGAGGCCGGCCGCGTCGCCAGGGCCTACACGCGCGACGCCGCGCGGCACGAACACACGCCGCCCGAGCAGCGGACGGCCGACATCGAGCACCGCTTCCTCGCCGTCGAGCGCGACGACCGCCTCGACGCGCTGGTCGACGAGCTCAACGACTCCGACATGGCGCTCGTCTTCGTCCGCACCAAGCGCGGCGCCGACCGGCTCGTCAAGCGCCTGTCGCGCGAGGGCGTCCGCGCGGTCGCCATGCACGGCGACAAGTCCCAGCGCCAGCGCGAGCGCGCGCTCGCCTCGTTCGAGGCCGGCGACATCGACACCCTGGTGGCGACCGACGTCGCCGCCCGCGGCATCGACGTCAACGGCATCTCGCACGTCATCAACTTCGACCCGCCCGCCGACCGCGAGGGCTACGTCCACCGCGTCGGCCGCACCGGCCGCGCCGGCCGCAGCGGGGTCGGCGTCACCTTCTTCGGCCGCGAGAACCAGCGGGACCTGGAGAAGATCGCCGCCCAGCTGCGGCTGAAGGAGGAGTTCCGATCAGCGCTGACCTAGTCGACGCCGTCCGGCGCCTGCGTGCGGATCCACTCGCGCAGCACCGTGTCCCCGACACGGGCGTAGACGCCGGGCTTGCCGGGCCGCGCGCAGCCCTCGCCCCAGCTCGTGGCGCCGACCATCTTGAGCGCACCGGTCGCGTCACGGCCGAACATCGGGCCGCCCGAGTCGCCCTGGCACGTGTCCACGCCGCCCTGGGGGAAGCCGGCGCAGATCATGGTTGAGGCCTCGAAGTCGGAGTAGGCGTTCGCGCAGTAGGCGTCGGTCGTGATCGGGACCTGCGCCTCCTGCAGCGTGTCGGCGATGTCGCCACCTTCCTCGGTTGCGCCGAAGCCGACGATCGTCTCCATCGTGCCCGGCGCCCACAGCGAGGTGCCGCCGGCGCCCGCCACGCGCGCGGGCGCCTTGGTCGACGGCGCGGCGAGCTCGAGCAGGGCGATGTCGTAGCCCATGTTCACCAGGTAGTTCGGGTTCATGACCACGCGCTGGACCGGGACGCGCTCGCCGGCGCGCGGGGTCACGGAGCCGATGCGCACGTCGATCAGCTGCGGCGGCCAGCCGGCCGGCGAGGCGACGGCCGCGCCCGTGATCGACGAGCAGTGGCCCGCCGTCAGCACCCAGCGCGGCGCGATCAGCGTGCCGGTGCACAGGAACGAGGAGCCGAAGCGGATCTCGGCAACCGCCGGATAGGCCCCCGGCGCGGCGTCGCGGCCGCCGACGACGGCACTTGAGGGTGAGGCGATGGCGAAGGACGCGGCGACGACAGCCGCAAAGGCGAGAAGTCGGCTCATGCCCCCTGCAACGAGAGCGGGCGACCGAACTTGCGGGTTCGGGGCGAACTTCAGCGCAGACCGGCGTAGAGATCGCGCATGCGGGCGATCTCGATCCCCTGGTCGGCCTCGACGTGGTTGGTGAACACGCCGATCTCCGGCTCGGCGCCGCCGCCCGCCGCGCGGAGCTCCTGGACCATCGTGAGCGCGCCCTCGTGGTGGAACGTCATGTACCGCAGGAACATGCGGTCGAACCGCTGCCCGTCGGCGTTGTAGAGCCGCCCAAGCTCCTCCGAGGTGAGCATGCCCGGAGGGAGGCCCTCGCCTGAGCCGTGGTCATGGTTCCCGTGGTCGTTGGGACTGCGTGGCTCCACGTCACGCGCCCGCAGCCAGCCCTCGATCTGCTCGATCTCCGTCTCCTGCGAGAGCTCCATCCGGCGGGCGAGCAGGCGGACGTCACGGCTCTCGGTGCGCCCGGGCACCCACTTGGCCATCAGGATCGCCTGGCCATGGTGGTGGATCATGTCCTGCATGAAGCGCACGTCGGCCTTCGTGTGCTTCACCGGCTCGATCTCGTCCAGGTCCTGGGCGGACAGCTTGCGCGATGGCTCGCCCGGCGCCCCCGGCTGGACGACGTTGCCGACGTCGCGCGGCCGCTCGGGCTCGTCGTTGCCGGAGCCGCCGCAGCCGGCGAGCAGGACGAGGACGGCAGGGACGATCAGGGCCCTGCGCCATCCGTGGTTGATCAGGGCCAACGCCCACATATAGGATCGCACGCCTCCACAACTTAATCACTCGGAGGGGGAGAGGGAATGGGGAAGGCTTTCGTTCTGGCGGCCGTGTTCGCGCTGCTCGCCGTCGCGCCGGCGTCCGCGCAGCTGCCGACGACGAACGACCCGCGCTTTGACCTGGCACCGGGCTTCGAGAACCCGGGCACGGCCGAGCTCGGCATGGACCACCTGGCCAACGAGGCCAAGCCGGCCGGGTTCTTCAATCCGGCGAATCCCGGTGACTTCGGGTTCCTGACGTCCGACATGGCGTTCCAGGGGAACCACGCGTTCGTCGGCGGCTTCAACGGCTTCCAGATCATCAACATCTCGAATCCGTCGAACCCGGCGGTCGAGACCGCCGTGGTCTGCCCGGGCGGGCAGGGCGACCTGTCCGTGTACAGGAACCTGCTGTTCATGTCGGTCGAGGAGTCCCGCGCCAGGGTCGACTGCGGGACCAACCCGGCGGTCGGCACGCGCTTCCAGGGCGTGCGGATCTTCGACATCAGCAACCTCGCCGCTCCGGTCCAGGTGGCCACCGTCCAGACGTGCCGCGGCTCGCACACGCACACCTTCGTGGACGACGAGTCCGACCCGGACAACGTGTACATCTACGTCCAGGGGACCGCCGGCGTGCGGCCCGCGAGCACCCTGGCGGGCTGCAACAACAACGCGGCGAACGGTGACAACCCGTCGCGGTGGCGGATCGAGGTCATCAAGGTGCCGGTCGCCGCGCCGCAGAACGCGGCCGTCGTGAACGAGCCGCGGCTGTTCCGCGACGAGCAGACCGGTGTGATCGACGGGCTCCAGAACACCCTGCCGACGCCACAGCACCCCTCCGGCATCGCCTGGTCGCCGCAGCCCATCACCGACGCGTGCCACGACATCACGGTGTACGAGGAGATCGACCTCGCCGCCGGCGCGTGTGAGGGCAACGGCCTGCTGATCGACATCAGCGACCCGGCCAACCCGCGGCGGATCGACGCGGTGGCGGACCCGCTCTGGGCCTACTGGCACGGCGCGACGTTCAGCAACGACGGCCGGTACGTCATCTTCACCGACGAGTGGGGTGGCGGCACCGCACCGCGCTGCCGCGCGACCGACCAGATGCCGTGGGGCGGCGACGCGATCTACGAGATCGTCGACGGCGAGCTCGAGTTCCGCAGCTACTACAAGCTGCCGGTGGCGCAGACCAACAACGAGAACTGCGTCACGCACATCCCGTCGCTGATCCCGATCCCGGGGCGCGAGCTCTTCGTGCAGGCCTTCTACCAGGGCGGCGCGTCGCTGGTCGACTTCGAGGACCCGGAGAACCCGCGTGAGATCGGGTACTTCGACCGCGGCCCGGTGAGCGGCACGGGCCTGGTGTTCGGCGGCTTCTGGTCGACCTACTGGTTCAACGGCGAGGCGTACGGCAGCGAGCTCGCTCGCAACTTCGACGCCATGGCGCTCACGCCGACGTCGCAGGTCTCGGAGAACGAGATCGCGGCGGCGCGCGAGGTCCAGTGGGATCGCCTGAACGTGCAGAGCCAGCGGCGGATCACCTGGGAGCCGAGCTTCAACGTCGTGCGCTCCTACCGCGACCAGCTGGAGCGGGAGGGCAACATCGACGCGGAGACGCTCCGGCAGGTCGACAAGTTCGTCGACCGCGCCGAGGACTACGAGGGCCGCGGGATGTCGAGCGCGGCGAGCGCTCAGCTCCGCGCCATCTCGGAGCAGCTCAAGGGCAACCCGGACTTCGAGGAGCTCAGCGGGGGCCTGGACGACCTGTCCGACGCGCTCTAGCGCATAGGGGTCGAGCGAAGGGCGGCCTCCGGGCCGCCCTTCGCGCTGCCTGCTTCTATGCTGCCGCGCGGCAGATTCGTCTACGCCCGCAGACCCAGTTGCGCCAGATCCGCTGAAGCTCGAAGGCATACACCACATCACGGCGATCACCGGGGACGCGCGCCAGAACCTCGACTTCTACACGCGCGTCCTCGGGCTGCGCCTGGCCGCCAAGACGGTCAACCAGGACGACCCGAGCGTCTACCACCTGTTCTACGCCGACGAGGAGGGCCGCCCGGGCTCCGAGCTGACCTTCTTCGAGTACGCGGGCGCGACGCCCGGCCGGGCCGGCGCGGGGATGGTGCACACCATCGTCTGGCGCGTCGGCTCGCCGGCCGCGCTCGACTTCTGGGAGCAGCGCCTGACCGCCGAGGGCACGCAGGTGCAGCGCCCCGGCGGGGGCGCGCTGCGGTTCGCCGACCCCGAGGGGCTGCGGCACGAGCTCCTCGTGCGCCCCGGCGTCGACGAGCCGCTGAGCGCCGAGCACCCCGAGGTCCCGGTCGAGCACGCGCTCCAGGGCTTCGACGGCGTCCGCGCCTACACCACCGACCCGGAGCGCAGCCGTGCGCTGCTGGAGAAGGTCCTCGACGCCCGGCCCGTCGGCGAGGCCGCCTGGGAGCTGCGCGGCCGCCGCCGCGGGTCGACGATCGAGTACGAGCGGGCGCCGGCGCTGATGGGCCGCCAGAGCGCCGGGACCGTCCACCACGTCGCGTGGGGCACCAACGTCGTCGAGCACAAGCGCTGGAAGGAGCTGCTCGACCTGGTCGGCGTGGCCAACAGCGGGGTCATCGACCGCCACTACTTCCACTCCATCTACTTCCGCGAGCCGAGCGGGGTGCTGTTCGAGATCGCCGACGACTACCCGGGCTTCACGGTCGACGTGCCGCTGGAGCAGCTCGGGTCGGTGGTGATCCTGCCGCCGCGGCTGGAGCCCCAGCGCGCCGAGATCGAGAAGCGGCTGACGCCGCTCCCCGATCCGCGGGCCTACTAGGGGTACGGCTGGCCGCACCCCAAGGGATCGCCGCCCCGAAGATGGGGGTGATCGTTTGGGGGTCCCCTCGATGCCCCGAATTGCGGACGAGACGATGCTCCCGCCCATGATCACCTGCACGGAGGGCTCCGCAATCGACACGAATGTCGCCATCCTCGTGCCCGGGGACCCGGGCTGGGATTCCGCCCGGCGCGCGTTCGACCTCGCGGTCGACCAGCGCCCGGCCGCCGTCGCTCTTCCCGCCGACGAGGCGGACGTCGTCGCCGCGGTGTGCGAGGCCGGCCGCCGCGGCCTGCGCGTCGTCGCCCAGTGCGGCGGTCATGGCGCCTCGCGGCTCGGGCCGCTCGGCGACGCCCTGCTCATCCGCACGTCCGGCCTGGCGGGCGTCGAGATCGACGCCCGCGCCCACCGCGCGCGCATCAGGGCCGGTGCCCGCTGGGCCGACCTGGCCGACCGCGCCTCGTTGCTCGGCCTCGCCCCCGCGGGCGGCTTCGCCCGCGACCGCAGCATCGTCGGCACCGTGCTGGAGGACGGCATGGGCTGGCTCGCCCGCCGGCACGGGCTGGCGTCGGCGAGCGTGACCGCCGTCGAGTACGTCACCCCCGACGGCGAGCTGGAGCACAGCGCCGAGCTGCCGCCCGGCGGCGTGATCACGGCGCTCGAACTGACCCTCCACCCCGCCGACGACCTCTACGCCGGCGCGCTCTTCTTCCCCTTCGAGCGCGCCGCCGAGGTGCTGCACGCCTGGCGCCGCTGGACCGAGACCGCCCCGCCCGAGATCACCTCCGTCGGCCGGCTGATGCAGTTCGGCGACGGCGCCGAGGTGGCCGAGCTGGTCCGCGGGCGCTCGTT
The DNA here is from genome assembly GCA_963844405.1 of uncultured Solirubrobacteraceae bacterium. GTDB lineage: Bacteria > Actinomycetota > Thermoleophilia > Solirubrobacterales > Solirubrobacteraceae > DASSUW01. Next base: position 746,385 of record CAWJNZ010000007.1, read on the forward strand.
CGCGGTGATCGAGGCGGCGTGCCTGGCGAGCGCGGCCGTCGGCGCCGAGCTGATCCGGCCGCTGCGCGAGCTCGGGCCGGAGCTCGACACCTTCACGATCGCCGACCCGTCGGCGCTCGGGCACCTGCACATGGCGCCCGAGCACCCGCTCGCCGTGCTGGCCGACGACGCCGTCGTCGGCGCCCTGCCCGCCGAGGCGATCGACGACCTGGTCGCCGTCGCCGGCCCAGGGTCGGGCTCACCGCTGGCCACCGTCGAGCTGCGGCACGCGAGCGGCGCGCTGGAGACGCTCGAGCGCGGCTACTTCACGCACGCGGCCGGCCATCCGACCGACACCGCCTCGGCCGCCGCCATCGAGGCCCAGCTCGCCCTCGTGGCGGGCGCCCTGGCGCCCTACGGCGCCTTTCCCGCGCACCTCAGTTGAGACGGGCCGGCACCGGCGTGGGGGGTCCCTTCCTCGCCGGCGCCGGCCCGTTCAGGTTCGCGAGTGGGTGACGACGCAGGTTCGCAGGAGGAGAGATGCGATTGTTCGCGCCGCCGTTCCCACTCGCTGTCGACAGGTTGTCAGCGAGATGGGCGGGCTCCAATCGCCCGCCGGTCCCAATCGGGCCGCTCAGGACTCGCCACGCGGTAGAGCCCGGCGGGTGAGCTCGTAGAGGGCCTGCACGCCGAGCTCGACGTCCTCCTCTCGGCTGTCCTCGGCGCTGGTGTGGCTCACGCCGCCGAGGCTGCGGACGAAGAGCATGACCGCCGGCATCACGCGCGCCATCTCCGTGGCGTCGTGCAGCGGGCCGCTGGGCAGCGAATGCGAGCTGCCGGCGACCTCCCGGACCACCTCCTCCGCGAGCCCGATCAGCGCGCCGTCGAAGCGGGTCGGCTCGATCGCGAAGACGGGCTCCCACGCGACCTCGCAGCCCTCCTCCTCGGCGATCTGGGCCGCCGCGAGCCGCGCGTTCTCGAGCAGCTCCGCGAGCGTGTGCGGGTCGAGCGCCCGCTGGTCGAGCGTCAGCTCGCAGATGCCGTTGAAGGCGGTGGGGATGCCGGGCTCGACGCGCACGGTGCCGACGGTGGCGCGAGCGTCGGCGCGGCCCGCCGCGTCGTCGCGGAAGGCGACCGTGCTGCGCGCGGCGGCGACGAAGGCGTCGCACCGCAGGTCCATCGGCGAGGCGCCTGAGTGGGCGTGCGCGCCGGTGAAGCGCAGGCGGTGGCGCTCGACGCCGAAGCTGCCGAGCACGACGCCGAGCGGCAGCCCGAGCCGCTCGAGCACCGGCCCCTGCTCGATGTGCAGCTCGAGGTAGGCGGCGGCGCCCTCGAGGCGCTCGCGGGCCTCGCCCGCGCGGTCGAGGTCGACGCCGTGGGCGGCGAGCGCGGCGGGCAGCGCGACGCCGTCGCGGTCGGTCAGCGAGCGCGCGGCGGCCGCGTCGAGCGCCCCCGCGCACGCGCTCGAGCCGAGCAGGCTGCGGCCGAAGCGCGCGCCCTCCTCGTCGGCCCAGTCCACGAGCTTGACGGTCAGCGGGCGTGGCTCGCCGGCCAGCGCGCGCAGGACCTCGAGCGCGCCGACCACGCCGAGCGCGCCGTCGAGCCAGCCGCCGTCGGGGACGGAGTCGAGGTGGCTGCCGACGATCAGGAACCGCTCCGAGTCCCCGGCCAGGGTCGCCCACGTGTTGCCGGCCTCGTCGCGGTCGACGGTCACGCCGGGGATGCCGTCGAGCTGCCCGCGCAGCCAGTCGCGCGCGGCGACCCACGTGTCGGTCCACGCGACGCGCTGGGCGCCGCGCTCGTCGGAGGTCAGCCGGGCCAGCTCGCGCAGGCCCTGCACGGCACGGGCGGCGTCGACCACGGCGTGGGAGCATGCCGGATCGCGATCCGTGGGGGCCGCCCGCTAGAACCAAGGGGTGGCTCGCCGCCGATCCCGCTATTCCGCGCCCGGCCCCCGCGCGGGGTCGGTCCTCCTCGGCACCGGCGTTCGCCGCCGCCGGCGGCGGCCGCGGATCGGCCGCTGGCTGCTCGTCCTGGTCATCCTCGCTGCCCTCGCCGGCGGCGCTTACGCCTGGCGTACGCAGGTCGGCGCCGGCGACTCGCGACACGAGGCGGTCGAGCGCTTCGCCGAGGCCTGGTCGCGCAGCGACCACGCCGCCATGTGGCGGACGCTGACGCCTGGCGCGCAAGGCGAGACGCCCGAGCGGCGCTTCGTCGTCGCCTACCGCAACGCCGAGCGCGCGGCCGGCGTCGAGCGGGTGCGGATCGGGCGCCTCGGGCCCGAGCGCGGCGGGCGCGTGGCCGTGCCGGTGGCGATCGACACCGACGTCTTCGGCACGCTGCGCGGGACGCTCGCGGTGCCGGTGTCCGGCCGCGGCGAGGAGGCGGGCGTCGACTGGGACTTCTCGCTGCGACTGCCGGGGCTGCGGTCCGACGAGCCGGTGATGCGGCGCGCGGGCCGTCCGCCGCGGACGGGGTCGGTGCTGGCCGCCGACGGCTCGCCGCTCGAGCTCGGCGCGATCGCGGGAGGGCTGGAGCGCAGGTACGAGGACCGGCTGACCGGCCACCCGTCGGCGCAGCTGCTGTTCGGCGAGCGGGTGATCGCGCGCACCCGCGCGCGGCGCGGGCGCGACGTGCGGACGACGATCGACGCCCGCCTCACGCGGGCGGCCGACGCCGCGCTCGGCGACCGGCTCGGCGGCGTGGCGGTGGTCCGGCCGCGCGACGGGTCGGTGCGGGCGCTCGCCGGGCTCGCCGTCTCCGCGCCGCAGCCGCCCGGCTCGGTGTTCAAGATCATCACTGCCGCCGCGGCGCTCGACGAGCGGATCGTGCGGCCGAGCACGACCTATCCGGTGCAGACCGCGGCGACGCTCGAGGGCGTCGCGCTGCGCAACGCCGGCGGCGAGGCCTGCGGCGGCACGCTCTTCAACTCCTTCGTGCACTCCTGCAACTCGGTCTTCGCGCCGCTGGGAGCCAAGCTCGGCGCCCGCCGACTGGTGGCCGCCGCGCGCGCCTTCGGCTTCGGCGAGCAGCCGGCGATCCCCGCCGCCAAGCCGAGCACGATCTCCTCGGAGCTGCGGGACGACCTGGCCGTGGGGGCGGCGGCGATCGGCCAGGACCGCGACCTCGCCACGCCGCTGGCAATGGCGAGCGTGGGCGCCACGATCGCCAACCGCGGCCGGCGCGCCCGCCCGCGGATCACGACGCTGCAGAAGGTCGAGCGCCGCCGCGTGGTCTCCTCGCGGGCCGCGCGCCAGGTTCGCGACATGATGGTCGGCGTCGTCCAGTCGGGCACCGGGACGGCCGCCGCGCTCCCCGGCGCCCAGGTGGCGGGCAAGACCGGCACCGCCGAGCTGGTGCCGAACTCCACCGACCCGAAGGACGCCAACGCGTGGTTCGTCGCCTTCGCCCCCGCCGACCGCCCGCGCGTGGCCGTCGCCGTCATGCTCGTCGGCGCCGGCTTCGGCGGCACGGCGGCCGCGCCCGTCGCGCGCGAGGTGCTCGAGGCGGCGCTGTAGACCGAACACCGGACTGTCGGGTTCCAACCGGTGAGCGCCTCCACATGCGGAAACGCGGTACGGTCGTCTACGCGCAGGGGACCGCCCATGCCCACCGACCGCCCGTCCAGCCACCATGCCCCGACCCCGGGACGCTCGGCGGAGCGCGATCACGCGGCGATCGTGGCCGAGCTCGAGGAGCTGCTCGTCCAGGGCAGCGCGGGGGTAGTCGCGACCGACCTCGACGGCGTCATCACGCACTGGACCGCCGGAGCCGAGCGCCTCTACGGCTGGTCGGCCGAGGAGGCGATCGGGCGGCCCGTGCTCGAGCTCCTGGCCGCCCCGGGCGACCGCTCGATGGCCGCGGCGAACATGGACACGGTCCTGACTGTCGGCAGCTGGGAGGGCGAGTTCGACGTCCGGACCAAGGACGGCGGCATCGTGCCCGCCTACGTCCGCAGCACCTTGATCAGGGACGACGCCGGCCGCCCCGTCGGCCTGCTCGGCGTCTCGATGGAGGTCTCCGCCTGAGGGCGAGCGTCTGAAAGCGGCGCAGTCGCAGCGCGTTGAGGACGACCGACACGCTGGAGAACGCCATCGCCGCGCCGGCGATGACGGGGTTGAGCAGGCCGATGGCGGCCAGCGGGATGGCGGCGACGTTGTAGCCGAACGCCCACGCCAGGTTCTGCTTGATCGTGCGCAGCGTCGCGCGCGAGAGGCGGATGGCGTCCGCCGCGGCCCGCAGGTCGCCGCTGACCAGCGTGAGGTCGGAGGCCTCGATGGCGACGTCGGTGCCGGTGCCGATCGCCAGGCCGAGGTCGGCTTGAGCGAGCGCGGGTGCGTCGTTGACGCCGTCGCCGACCATCGCCACGACCCGGCCGTCGCGTTGCAGGCGGCGGATGACGTCGGCCTTCTCGGACGGCAGCACCTCGGCGATGACGTCCTCGATGCCGACCTCGGCAGCGACCGAGCGGGCGGTCGCGGCGTTGTCGCCGGTGAGCAGCACCGGCCGCAGCCCGAGCGCCTTGAGCGACGCGACCGCCTCGGCGGAGGTGGGCTTGACGGTGTCGGCGACCACGAACACCGCGGCCGCTTGGCCGTCCCAGCCCGCAGCGATGGCGGTCTGCCCGCGCGCCTCGGCCGCCTGGCGAGCGGCGTCGAGCTCGGCGGGCAGGTGCATCGCCCAGTCGGCCAGCAGCGCCGGGCGCCCGACCACGAGCGCGTGCCCGTCGACGATGCCTTCCACGCCGAGGCCCTCGCGGTTGGTGAAGCTCTCGACCGGGGGCAGCACGCCGTGCACGGCGTGTGCCGCGGTGGCGATCGCCTGAGCGATGGGATGCTCGGACGCGTGCTCCAGCGCGCCGACGAGACGGAGCGCCCGGTCGCGGTCGATGCCGTCGGCGACCGTGATCTCAGCCAGGGTCATCTTGCCGGCGGTGACCGTGCCGGTCTTGTCGAGCACGACCGTGTCCACGGTGCGGGTGGACTCCAGGATCTCCGGGCCCTTGATGAGCAGCCCGAGCTGGGCGCCGCGGCCGGTGCCGACCATCAGCGCCGTCGGGGTCGCAAGCCCGAGCGCGCACGGACACGCGATGATGAGCACGGCGACCGCGGCGGTGAAGGCGAACGTGGCGCTCTCTCCGGTGCCGAGCCAGAACCCGAGCGTGGCCGCCGCGAGCGCGATCACGACCGGCACGAACACGCCCGAGACCCGGTCGGCGAGCCGCTGGACCGGCGCCTTGCCGGTCTGGGCGTCCTCGACCAGGCGGGCGATCTGCGCCAGCGCGGTGTCGGCGCCGACCTTGACGGCGCGGACGATGAGCCGGCCGCCGGAGTTGACGGTCGCGCCGGCGACCTCCGAGCCCGGCCCGACCTCGACCGGGACGGACTCGCCGGTGAGCATGCTCATGTCCACGGCCGAGGCCCCGTGCTCGACGATGCCGTCGGTGGCGACCTTCTCGCCGGGGCGCACGACGAAGCGGTCGCCGACTGTGAGCTGATCGACGGGGACGCGGCGCTCGGTCCCGCCGGCGTCGAGGATGGCGACGTCCTTGGCGCCGAGCTCCAGCAGCGCTTTCAGCGCCGCGCCGGCCCGGCGCTTGGCGCGCGCCTCGAAGTACCGGCCCGCGAGGATGAACGTCGTCACCACGCTCGCGGTCTCCAGATAGATCTCGTCGGCGCCGGCGCCCGACTCGGGGATGAGGTTGAACGGCATCCGCATGTCGTTCATCCCGGCGTCGCCCACGAACAGCGCGTACAGCGACCACAGCCACGCGGCGAGCACGCCGACGGAGATGAGCGTGTCCATCGTCGCGGCGCCGTGGCGCAGGTTCGCCCACGCCGCCTGGTGGAACGGCCAGGCGCCCCACACCACGACCGGGGTCGCGAGGTTCAGCGCCAGCCACTGCCAGTTGTCGAACTGCAGCGCCGGCACCATCGAGATGAGCAGGACCGGCAGCGACAACAGCGCCGACAGGACGAGGCGCCGGCGGAGCGGCGCGGTCGCGTCGGCCTCGGCCTCGGCCGCCTCGCCGTCGTCCGCCTCGGTGGACGGCAGCACGGCCTGATAGCCCGCGGCCTCGACGGCGCCGACGAGCAGCTCGGGAGCCACCGTGCCCGGGACGAACTCGACCCGGGCCTTCTCGGTGGCGTAGTTGACGGTCGCGGTGACGCCGTCGAGCTTGTTGAGCTTGCGCTCGATGCGGTTCGCGCACGAGGCGCACGTCATGCCCGTGATGGGCAGCTCGACCTGTTCGAGCGGAGCGCTCATCGCGCGACCTCCTGGGTGAACGCGGCGGTGTGCACCCGCCCGTCGGCTGTCTTGAACTGCAGGAACAGGCGGTATCGGCCGGCGGTCGGGAACGTCGCCATGAACCTCAGGCTGTTCTCGTCGGGATGCACGTGCAGGAACGCGAGGTCGCCCTGTCGCAGCGCGACCAGGTGCCCCTTGGCCCCGAGGTAGTCCTCGAGGGCGACGGGATCGCCGTCTCGGGTGACCTGGAAGCCGAGCTCAGCCTCAGCGCCGGCCGTGCTCGCGCGCTCGATCAGGGTCACGCGCATCCCGTCGACGTTCACGCTCTCCGCGGACGCGGGCAGCTCGTGCGAGCGCACGGTGCCGTCGGCGGTCAGGTCGTCGGCCAGCGTGTAGGCCTTGTCGTCCACGGAGAAGTCGGCGAACACGCGGTAGGTGCCGGGCTCCTCCAGCGTGATCGGGACCGACCAGCTGCCGTCGGGGCGCTGGGTGGGGTGGATGTGCTTGAAGCCGGTCATGTCGCGGCGCACGACGATCACGTGCATGCGCTTGGTGTGCTCGACGTCGAAGTTGCGCATCGTCTGGCCGTCCCGGTCGACGATCCGAAACGCCAGGTCCGAGCGCTGGCCGCTCGTCGCGGTGTTGCGCGCGAGCTCGAGCGTCAGGCCTCCGTCGCTGACCGCCAGTCCGCGGACGGCCTGCGGGGCGGCGGCGCCACCGGCGCCGTGGCCGCCCGCTTCCTCGGCGTCCATGCCGTGCGCGTCGGGCGTCTTGGCCGTCTGCTCTCCCGGGCGCACGTCGATGCGGCTGCCCGCGAAGGCGGCGGCGGCGAACGCGAGCGCGAGCACGGCGGCAAAGCCCAGCAACTTGGCGACGGGGTTCACGCCGCCACCCGCGCGTGGGCGTGGCCATGCGCGCCGGAGTACTCCTCGCGGCGCAGCAGCATCGCGGCGAGCATGGCCGGCAGCATCGCGACGTGCTCGATCAGCATCAGCGCGCCGATGTCCTCGACCAGACCGCCCCACAGCAGTGCGATGGTGGCGAAGGCCGGAATGAACATCGACGCCGCCATCTCCGCGCACGGGACCCAGCCGTGCCCGCGGTAGCGCATCCACCCGACCATCGGCGCGGTCATCGCGACCGCCATGCCGACGAGCATCAGCGCCGGGAAGTCGTTGTGCAGCTCGGACATGCTCATCCCGGCCGCGCCGAGCGCCAAGGTGGCGGGGGTCCCGAGGACCACCATGCCGAGGAACATCGCCACGAGCATCTCGACGTAGTGGCGAGCGAAGTGACGGTTGGCCGCGCTCATGCCTGCACCGCGTCGTAGCCGGCCTCGTCGATGGCGGCGACGACCGCCGCCTCATCGACGCCGGTCCCGTGCACGCGCACGAGCTTGCTGTCGAGGTCGACGTCGACCTCCTCGACGCCCGCGAGCCTGGACAGCTCGTCGGTCACGGCGACCTTGCAGTGGCTGCAGCTCATGCCTGCCACCAGATAGGTGACCTCGTCTGCATCTGTCATGGAGGGCGAACGGTTCATCGGGGCTCCTCTGTTCTTGGATACCGCCAGGGGGTATCTCCGGCGCGGCGCCACGATACACCTAGGGGGTATCAGCGAGCAAGCCATTCCCCAAAGACGCATGGCACCGCGAAGGCCAAGGTGCGGAATACCCCACCCCCGTATAGTCAGGCCCATGACCACAGCCGCCACCCGCAGAGCCCGGAGTTGGTTGCTTCATGAGACGCGGATACCGCATCCGCCGCGGCCGCTCGAGGACCGTGACCGTTCAGCTTCCCGCGGCGCAGCGCGCGGGCGCACGCGGGCGCGGCGCGCGCCTGCGGCTGCGCTCGGTCGAACGCGGCAGCCACGGACCGAAGACGACGCTGCGGTCCCTGCCGTCGCGACGCGCGGGTGCGTTAACGCGAAAGCCCCGCTGGAGCGGGGCTTTCGGCCGTCGGCGGTGGGCTGTCACCACCATCGTCGGCGGAGTAGCGGGGGCGGGATTCGAACCCGCGACCTTCGGGTTATGAGCCCGACGAGCTACCTGGCTGCTCCACCCCGCGGCGTGACGCAAAATGGTAGCACTCTCAGGCTCGTGTGAACCGCTCCCGCAAGGTCTTCTTCGAGAACTTGCCGACCGACGTCTTGGGCACCTCGTCGATGAACTCGACCTGCTCGGGGATCCACCACTTGGCGACGCGGTCGGAGAGGAACTCGCGCAGGGTGTCGGCGTCGATCTCCTCGCCGTCCTCGGGCACCACGCAGGCCAGCGGACGCTCGCCCCACTTCTCGTCCGGCACCCCGATCACCGCCGCCTCGCGCACGGCCGGGTGGGCCATGATCTCGTTCTCGAGCTCGACCGAGGAGATCCACTCGCCGCCCGATTTGACGAGGTCCTTGGTGCGGTCGACGAGCCGGATGTAGCCCTCCGGCGAGATCGTCGCCACGTCGCCGGTGCGCAGCCAGCCGTCCTCGGTGAACTGCTCGCGCGTGCCCTGCTCGTCGCGGTAGTAGCCGGCCGCCACCCACGGGCCGGCGACCTGCAGCTCGCCGCGCGCCTCGCCGTCCCACGGCAGCTCGTCGGTGGTCCCGGGCTCGACGATCCGGCACTCCATCAGCGGCGAGACGATGCCCTGGCTGGAGCGGACGTCGGCCAGCTCCTCCTCGGAGCGGTCGGCGAGCGTGCTCTTGATCCGGCAGACCGAGCCGAGCGGGCTGGTCTCGGTCATCCCCCAGGCGTGGAGGATCGGCTGGCCGAGCTTCTCGCGGTAGGCCTCGGAGAGCGCCTTCGGCACCGCCGAGCCGCCGCACAGGATCGCCCGCAGCGACGAGACGTCGCGGCCGTCGAGCTCGTCCAGCGCGCCCATCCAGATCGTCGGCACGCCGGCCGCGAGCGTGACCTTCTCCTCCTCCATCAGCCGGGCGATCGCCGCCGGCGTCATCTGCGGGCCGGGGAAGGCGAAGGCGCTGCCGGCCATCACGCCGGCGTGCGCGAGGCCCCAGGCGTTGGCGTGGAACATCGGGACCACCGGCATGACCACGTCGCGCTCGGACACGGCGACGGTGTCGGCGAGCATGGCGCCGATCGAGTGGAGCACGCTCGAGCGGTGCGAGTAGACGACGCCCTTCGGGTGGCCGGTGGTGCCGCTCGTGTAGCACATGGCCGCCGCGCGGTTCTCGTCGTTCACGTCGAACGCCGCAGGCTCGGCGCGCTCGAGCAGCTCCTCGTAGTGCAGGATCCGGTCGTCGTCCGGCACGTCGCCGGTGCCGTCGTCCATGACCACGATGTGCTTGACGGTCGCGAAGCCGTCGACCAGCGGCCACAGCGTCGCCATGAGCGAGCGGTCGGCGAAGATCACCTCGTCCTCGGCGTGGTCGACGATGTAGCTGACCTGCTCGGGGAAGAGGCGGATGTTCAGCGTGTGCAGGACGCGGCCGCTGCAGGGGGCGGCGAAGTAGAGCTCGAGGTGGTGGGCGGTGTTCCAGGCGAAGGTCGCCACGCGGCCGTCGTCGGAGATGCCGAGGTCGTCCAGCGCCCCGGCCAGCCGGCGCGTGCGATCAGCCCACTCCGCGTACGTCGTCCGCTCCCTGCCCGTCGCCGTGAGCGTGGTCAGCGTCTTGGCGCCGAACAGGCGCTCGGCGCGCGTGAACAGGTGCGGGAGCGTCAGCGGATAGGACGACATCAGGCCCTGCATGTGCTCTCTCCTCTCGTCACAACCCCAGTCGCGGCAGCTCGATCGCCGGGCAGCGGTCCATGACCACGCGCAGCCCGGCCGCGCGGCCGCGCTCGGCGGCCGCCTCGTCGACCACCCCCAGCTGCATCCACACCGCCCGCGCGCCGACCTCGATCGCCTCGTCGACGTGCACGCCGGCCACCGACGGGCGGCGGAAGACGTCGACCACCTCGACCGGCCGCGGCACGGCCGACAGCGTCGGGTAGCTGCGCTCGCCGAGGACCTCGGGCACCATCGGGTTGACCGGGATCACGTCATAGCCGCGGCGCATGAGCATGGAGGCGATGCGGTTCGAGTCGCGGTCCGGATCAGGCGAGCAGCCGACCACCGCCCACGTGCGCGTGCCGGTGAGGATCGCGCGCACGTCGTCGACCTCGGGGAGCAGCGCCGAGTGCGGGTGGACGGCCAGGCCGCGGCGCTCGGCGAGGCGGTCGAGCACGAGCGCGGTGTCGGCGATCGCGACGCCGGTCAGGTGCTCGTCGCGGCCCTCGAAGTCGGCGACGATGGCCCCCAGCATCTCGCCGAACGCCGAGCGGTCCCGGCGCGCGAGCGCGGCGACGGCGCCGCCGGCGCGGCCGAAGGCCTCAGAGCCGGCCAGCATGCCGTCCGCCGCCCGGCGCGCGGTCTCGTCGTCGCCGTCGGCCAGCGCCGCGAGCGCGAGCGCCCACCAGCCGGGCGGCGAGTCGGGCTCCTCGCGCAGCTGCTCGCGCACGTACGGGGCGGGGTTCTCGCCGGCCAGGATCGAGGCCTTCGCGTAGCCGACGAGGCGGCCGAAGCTGCGCGGCGGCGCCGCCTCCCAGGAGCGGCGATAGGCGTCGGCGGCGTGGCGGAGCGGCGTGCGCGCGTTCTCGCCGGCCAGCAGCGCGCGGTGGGCCTCGCCATCCGCCGCGATGGCCTCGCGCATGGCGTCCTCGTGGAGCGCCGTCACGACAGCAATGCTCGCAGCCGGAGGGCGTTCTTGGGGGCGAACCCCTCCCAGTCGTTGTTGAAGTACACGTAGCCCTCGTCGGCGAGCGCCGCCACCCGCGGCGCGTACGCCCTCAGCTCGGACTCGCTGTAGTTCCCGCGGCGGCCGCGCCGGCCGTAGTGGAAGCGCACGAACGTCCAGTCGGCGGTGGTCACCCACGGCTGCCATGGGCGCTGCGGGTGGTCGCCGACGGCGAGCGCGACGCCGTGCCAGCGCAGCAGGTCGAGCACCTCGTCGCCCTCGAACCAGCTCGGGTGGCGGAACTCGAACGCATGACGACCCGGGGGCAGCCCGTCGAGCGCGGCGGCAAGGCGCGGGACGTCGCGCCGGTCGCGCTCCGGCAGCTGCCACAGGATCGGGCCGAGCTTGTGCGACTCCGCGAGCGGCGCGATCGCCTCGTAGTAGCGGCCGATCCCCTGCTCCATGTCGGTCAGCCGCTTCATGTGCGTCAGGTACTGGCTCGCCTTGGCGGCGAACACGAAGTCGGGCGGGGTCTGCTCGAGCCAGGCGGCGACCGACTTCGGCTTGGCCAGCCGGTAGAAGGTCGAGTTGACCTCGACGGTGTCGAACACCCGCGAGTAGTGCTCGAGCCAGCGGCGCTGCGGCAGGCCCTTGGGATAGAAGCGCTCGCGCCAGCTGGCGTACTGCCAGCCGGAGCAGCCGACGCGGATGCCGGGCATGCCAGCAGAATGCCCGGCGATGGCCAAGGTATTCGTGACGCGGGCGCTCCCGTTCCCGGCGCTGGAGAAGCTGCGTGAGGACCACGCGGTCGACGAGTGGCCGGGCGACCTCCCGCCCACGCCGGACGAGCTGCGCGCGGGGGTGCGCGAGGCGGACGGCCTGCTCTCGCTCGTCACCGACAAGGTCGACGAGGCGGTGATGGAGGCGGCCCCGCGGCTGCGGGCGATCGCCAACATGGCCGTCGGCACCGACAACATCGACGTCGAGGCCGCCGCGGCGCGCGGCATCCCGGTCGGCAACACGCCCGACGTGCTGACCGACGCGACGGCCGACCTGGCCTTCGCGCTGCTGCTCGCGCTGGCCCGGCGGATCGTCCCCGGCGCCGAGATGGTGCGCTCCGGGGCGTGGCGCACGTGGGAGCCGGCGGGCGACCTGGGCGCCGACCTCGCCGGCGCCGTGCTGGGCATCGTCGGCTGGGGGCGGATCGGCCAGGCGGTGGCACGGCGGGCCGAGGGCTTCGGGATCGAGATCGTCCACAGCTCGCGCTCCTCCGGCGTGCCGCTCGAGGAGCTGCTCGAGCGGGCGGACTTCGTCTCGCTGCACACGCCGCTGACGCCGGAGACGCGGCACCTGATCGACGCGCGGGCGCTGGCGCGGATGAAGCCGAGCGCGCTGCTCGTCAACACCGCGCGCGGCGGCGTCGTGGATCAGGACGCGCTGCGGACGGCGCTGCACGACGGCGTGATCGCCGGCGCCGCGCTCGACGTCACCGACCCCGAGCCGCTGCCCGCCGACCACCCGCTGCTCGACGCGCCGAACCTGCTCGTCGTGCCGCACGTCGGCTCCGCCACGGTGCGGACGCGTGCGAGGATGGCCGCGATGGCGGTCGACAACCTGCTGGCGGCGCTGGACGGCCGCCCGATGCCCTACCCGGTCACGTGACGCGCGTCGCCGTCGTCGACATCGGGACGAACTCGACGCGCCTGCTCGTGGCGGAGGTCGACGGCGACGGATTGCGCGAGCTCGCGCGCGAGTCGATCGTGACGCGGCTGGGCGAGGGCGTGGACGCGACCGGCCGGCTCGGCGAGGAGCCGCAGGCGCGCGTGTTCGCGGCGCTGGACTCGTTCGTGCCGGCGATCGAGGGGTCCGCGATCCGTACAGGGGTCATGACCTCGGCCGTCCGCGACGCCGCCAACGGCGCCGAGTTCGCCGCCGCGGTCCGCGACCGCTACGGGCTCGAGGCCGCGACGCTGTCCGGCGACGAGGAGGCGCGCCTGACGTCGCTCGGCGCCAACGCGACGCGGTCGGGCGACGACGTGGTGGTGGTCGTCGACATCGGCGGCGGCTCGACGGAGCTGGTCGTCGGCACGCGGGAGAGGCTCGACTTCCACGTCTCGACGCAGGTCGGCGTCGTCCGCCACAGCGAGCGCCACCTCGCCTCGGATCCGCCGACGGCCGACGAGCTTCGCGCGCTGGCCGAGGACGCCCGCGCCGTCTTCGAGGCCGAGGTGCCGGAGGAGGTGCGCTCGCGGCCGGCGGTGGCGGTCGGGGTCGGCGGCACCGCGACGCAGCTCGCGTCGGTCGACCTCGGGCTGGAGAAGCACGACCGCGACCGGGTCGAAGGGCACGCCGTTTCGCTGGCCCGGCTGGAGGAGCTGCGCGACCGGCTGGCGGCGTTGCCGCTGGAGGAGCGGCGTTCGGTGCGGGGGCTGGATCCGGCGCGAGCGCCGACGATCGTGGCCGGTTCCGTCATCCTCCGCGAGGTACTAGGCGCGTTCGCGCTCGACGGCTTCGAGGCGTCCGAGCGCGACATCCTCTGGGGCGTCGCCCTGGACAGCGCCGCGGAAGCTTGAGTGGCGCGTTCGCGCTATGGACACTTGTTCGATTGTGGCCGTCCATAGAGCGTGGAGATACTTCAACGCGTCGGAAAGGGCGGACGTGCCTCCCGCCGCCGTCCCAACGACGCCATAGGTCCGGGCGATGCCGCATCATCGGCGCCTCCCGCCGTCCGGGCCACCCAAATAGGCCCCTTAAGGCACGTACCCCTGCCCGTCCTGACGGGGCCAACTTGAAGCCGCCACGCCCCCGCCGCGTGGCGGCTTCACATTTTGAGGGTTCGTTGCGCCGGCAACGTCAACGGCGGGTGACGCCTAGGCCAGGTTGGCGGAGCGCGGATAGGCGACCGAGGGGTCGGTGAGCACGTTGATCAGCGTCGGCCCGCTCGCCACGAACGCCCGCTCCAACGCCGGCCGCAGCTCGCCGGGCGACCGCACCAGCTCGCCGTGGCCGCCGAGCGCCTCGACCATCCGGTCGTAGCGCGTCTCGGGCTGGAGCTCGGCCGCCACCGAGTAGCCGTACAGGAACTCCATCGGGTGCTTCTCCAGCGCCCAGATGCCGTTGTTGCCCATCACGCCGACGACGCTGACGCCGTGGCGCGCCAGCGTGTCGAACTCCATGCCGCTGAACCCGAAGGCGCCGTCGCCGAGCAGGAGCACGACCTGGCGGTCCGGGTGCGCGAGCTTGGCGGCGAGCGCGTAGCCGGGGCCGCTGCCGAGGCACCCGAACGGCCCCGGGTCGAGCCAGCAGCCCGGCTCGTACGACGAGACGACACGGCCTGCGTAGGAGACGAAGTCGCCGCCGTCGCCGACCACGATCGCGTTGCGATCGAGCACCTTCGCCAGCTCGCCGTAGACGCGCATCGGATGCAGCGGCGCCCGGTCGTCCTCGAGCTGCTCGCGCTCGGCCGCCCGCTTCTCGGCCTCGACGCCGCGCAGGTGCTCGAGCCAGCCGCCGGTGTCGATCCCGCCTGCGGCGGGCGTGAGCGCCTCGAGCGTGGCCGCGATGTCGCCGTAGCACTCGGCCGCCACCTCGCGCGGGTGGTCGCGCTCGGGCTCGGCGAGATCGATCGCCACGATCTCGGTCTCGTCGCCGAAGGCGCCGCCGAAGCCGAGCCGGAAGTCCATCGGCACGCCGACCACCAGGGCCAGGTCTGCCTGCTTCAGAGCTACAGCGCGCGCGCGGGAGCGGAAGTTCTGATGGTCGGCGGGCAGGCAGCCGCGGGCCAGGCCGTTGAGGAAGACCGGCACGCCGGCGGCCTCGCTCAGCGCCCGCAGGGCGTTCTCGCCGTGGCCCCAGTAGAGGTTGGTGCCGGCCATGATCACCGGGCGGTCGGCGTCGCGCAGGAGCGCCGCCGCGCGGTCGACGGCGTGCGCGTCGGCGTGCGGGCGAGCGGGGAGATGGGCCTCGAGCGGCGCCTCCTCGGCCTCCATGAACACGACGTCGAGCGGGAAGTCGAGGAACGCGGGGCCCGGGTGGTCGCGGTGCATGACCGTCCAGGCGTCGTCGATCAGCCCGGGGATCTCGGCGGTTGCTCCGGCGGTGGCGGCGAGCTTGACCAGCGGCCGCACGAACGGCACGTGGTCGATCTCCTGCAGCGACCCCTGGCCCCACCGCATGGCCGGCGCGCGGCCACCGAGCACGAGCACCGGCGAGTGGTTCTGTTGCGCGCTGGCGATCGCGCTCATCCCGTTGGTCACGCCCGGGCCGGCGGTCAGCGCCGCCACACCGGGCTCGCGCGTGACCTTGGCCCAGCCCTCGGCGGCGAAGGCGGCCGACGCCTCGTGGCGCACGTCGACGATGTCGATCCCCTCGGCGCGGCAGCCGTCGTAGATCGAGAACAGGTGGCCGCCGGACAGCGTGAACAGCTTGCTCACGCCGTGGGCCTTGAGCCGGCGGGCCACGAGCCGGCCGCCGTGGAGCGTGGTCGTCTCCGCGGTCATGGCGGGGCAATCTACCCCCCGGCCGGGGGGTTGGACGCCGCTCGCCCCGTGAGCCCGCGCGTGGCCGCGGCTACTGTCGGTGTCATGGACAGCGAGACCCTGATCCGCCAAGCCGACCTCGATCTCCTTCTGGCCGAGTCGGATCGCGAGGAGCCGTTCCTCGTCGTCCCCCGCCGCCCGGAGGCGACCCAGCAGCCGCGCGAGGAGCTCGACGAGCAGATCCTCGCCGGCCTCGTGACGCCGTAGGCCCGCGCCACGATCGCGTGGCGGCGCGACCGCGCGGCGGCGCGGCGGCGCGATGATCGCGGGCGTCTAGCGCCGGCCGACCGCGGTGGCACTGAGGCGCGCGGCGTTGGCCGCGCGGGCCACCTGCGGCTCGCCCCAATACAGCGCGCGCCCGATCCGGAGGGCGGGCAGCCGGTCGGCGCCCGCCGCCAGCAGCCGGCGGCCGGCGGCCTCGATCGTGCCGTCGCGACCGCGGTCTCCCGCGGCGTGCAGGCAGGCGTCCAGGCCCAGCCCGGCGGCCGCCGCGGCCTCGGCGAGGATCTCGGGATCGTCGAGGTCGAAGCCGCCGCAGAACGCGAGCCGGCCGGCGGCCAGCGCGAACGCCGCGCCCCTGCCGGTCGCCGCTGCGTACGAGGCGACCCGCATCGCGGCGGGGACGTCGGCCGGCCAGTTGTCGGGCCAGACCAGCGGCAGCCGCAGCGTCACGGCCCGCTCCTCGGCGGCCGCCCGGACGGCGGTAAGCCCCAGCTCGTCGTCGGCCAGCGAGGCGCGCCGCAGCGCGGTCGTCGAGGCCGGCGTCCACCTCACGTTGTCGAACGCCCGCTCCACGCGCTCGATCGCCAGGTACGTGAACGGGCAGGCGAGGTCGAAGAGGAACTCGGCGCGCAGCGACGCCGGCCGCCTCCGCGGCCTTTCATTTCTTGCCTTTCGGCGCTCCGCGAGCCTGATGACCTCGCCCATGTCGTCCGTCCTCGATCTGCCTGGAAAGTCCCGCCGCGGGACGGTTCCCGTCCCTGCTTCCGGTATGAACGGCCAAGGCGAGGAAAACTTGCGCCCGCCAGCCCGCATCCGGGTGTCTGCTTGCGGACTTCCGTGCCAAATGTCCACCAGAGCAAACCCGCCGACCGGTGGGGCCAGTATGCTCCGGAAAACAGCAGCCTCGCGAGGCCCCCAGATCCCCAACGTCCCTCCCCCCAAGCGGCACCCATACGACCAGTGGTCGCCGGACGCCCGCGCCCTCGATCTCGTGGGCGACAAGTGGACGCTGCTGATCATCCGTGACCTCGCGGCGGGTCCCCGCCGCTTCGTCGAGCTCCAGCGCGTCCTACCCGGTATCTCGACAGAGCAATTGCGGTCGCGGCTCAATCGGATGGTGGCCGACGGCCTGCTCACCCGCCAGCGCTACCGCGAGGTCCCGCCGCGGGTGGATTACGAGCTCACCGAGCGCTCGCGTGAGCTGATGCCCGTGGTCGGCGCGCTCGCCCGCTGGGGCTATGACTGGACGTGGTCCGCGCCCCGCCAGGGCGAGGACGTGAACATCGGCGCCATCTTCCGGCTCGCGCCCGGGCTGATCGAGCCGCCGCCCGGGGTGGACGGCACGGTCGAGCTGATCGTCGAGGCCGACGGCGAGGGGCACCCGGAGCGCCGCTACCGGCTGACCGCTTCGCGCGGCCACGTGGAGATCTCGGAGGCGGAGGAGGACGGCGCGCCCGCCGCCGTCGTGAGCGGGAGCAGCAAGGCGTGGGTCCACGCGCTCGGGCCCGACGGCTCGTCCGAGGAGCTGGCCTTCAGCGGCAACCGCGGTCTCGCCGACCAGATCCTGGGCGGCTTCGCCGCCGCGGCCGCCGCCCGCCGCGCGGCCTGACGAACCTCAGTCGCGGTCGGAGTAGTCCGCCGGCTCGATGTGCGGGAAGTCGCCCTGGATGCGGCCCTGGAACTCCACGCCGCCGTGCTTCCAGCAGCCGGGCGTCCCGTCCGACGGCTTCGTCTCGCCGCCCGCGTTGCGGCAGTCGGACGACGGGCTCATCAGGTAGTCCATCGCCTGCGGCCCGAAGAGATGCTTCGGCCCCACGTAGGTCTGCCCGCGGTTGGACTTCAACCGCTCCGGGTAGATCGCCGCGCTCTCGGGCCCGGTCGGGCCGAACTGGCGCAGGTAGTGGCCGGTGCCGCCGCCCGGCGAGGCCGTCGTGTCGGCCAGGGCCGCCGCACCGTAGGAGATGAAGTCCGAGACCTGCAGCTGCGACAGCTCGAGGTACTCGAGCATCGGGTTGAGCTGGCCGAGGAACGGGTGCAGCCTGGCGAGCAGCGGCTCGGCGCCCTCGATCGTCTCGCGCGCCGCCGGCAGCCCCTTCTTGGACGCCGCGATCAGCGGGTCGATGTCGCGGTAGAAGTTCTCCAGATAGGGCGCCGTGGCGCGCAGGTCGGCCAGCGTCGGCTTGAGGTCGACGGCCACCGGCTGCAGGTCCTGCACGAGCGGCCGCGTGTCGGTCGAGAACGTCTCGAGCCGCTCCAGCGTCGCCTTCGACTCGTCGAGGAACGTCGGGAAGATGCGGACCGATTCGGCCAAGGCCTCATTGCGCGAGCCGGTGGTCCGGAACACGCGCTCCGACGCGGTGATCAGCGTCTCGAGCTGCTGCTCGTTCTCGGTCAGCGCCGCGAACGTCACGCCGGTGTTCTTGACCAGCCGCTGGAGCGCCGCCTCCTGCGAGTCGAGCACGCCGAGCACGTCCGAACCGTCGGCGGCGAAGCCCGGCAGCGTGCCCAGCGCGTCGTTGAAGTCGCGCCCGCGGCCGCGCACGCCCTTGGCCAGGTCCTGCTGCCAGCCGCGGAATGCCGCCCGCGTCTCGGGGTCCAGCGAGTCGAAGATCTCGTCGAGCTGCACGCTGTCGTCGACCTGCGCGTCGGCCAGCCGCCCGTCCTCCGCGACCGTCCGCTCCCCGCGCCCCGGGATCAGCTCGACGTAGGTCTCGCCGAGCAGCGTCTTCTGGCGCAGCATCGCCCGCGTGTCCGCCCGCAGCGGCGCGAACTCGCGCTCGAGCTCGAGCGTGGCGAGCGTGCGGTTGCGGCCACCGTCGACCTCCAGCGCGCGCACCTTGCCGACCGACACGCCGGCGATCCGCACGTCGGCCTCGGTGGCCAGCGTCGTCGCCTCCGGGAAGCCCACCTGCACGCGGTAGCCCTGCGGCTTGAGCGGGATCGGCCCGCCGAACGAGAGCCACAGGAACAGCAGCAGCCCGAAGCACGACAGGGCGAAGATCGCCATCGTCAGGATCCGGGAGAGTGAGGGTGCCTGCTTCTGCATCTGGCTACTCGGCGGCGCAGGCCTTGGAGTCGGTGAGCATCGGGGTCAACATCGCGAGGTACTCGAGGTGCGGCTCCTCCTTGACGATCTGCTCGACCGTGGCGCATGGCGCCGCGAGCGTGACCGGCCGGAAGACGCCGTGGGCGTCGGAGCTGGAGAACAGCTGCGTGGCCATGTGCTGCGCCCACGCGAGCCAGAACAGATAGCCCTCCTGGCGGCCCGCGTTGCCCGGGTCCTCGCGCCCGTTCGGGTTGAACGCGGCCATGTTGAGGAAGCGGTTGAGGTGCTGGAACGACTTGGTGAGCGCGGGCGTCGCCGCCGCCAGGTTCTTCGCCGCCGGCCGCAGGTCGCGCACCACCGGGCGCGCCTCGCGCACGAACGGGCGGATGTCGTCGCGCAGCAGCGGCGTCGCCTCGCGCGCCAGCGGGCGCACCGCCTCGTTGGCGGGATCGAGCGCGCGCGCCGCCGGCCGCAGCTTCTCGGCCGTCGGGCCCAGCAGCGTGCCGAAGCGCTCGAGCCGCGTCATCGTGTCGGTCGTCGTGCGCAGCGCGGCCGGCAGCTCGGCGACGGCGGCCGAGACGTTGGCCTCCTCGGCCGCGAACTGGCGCATGACCGCGGCCGACGAGGTCACCAGGCCGGCGAGGTCGCCGTCGCGCGAGGCGAGCTCGGCGTTGAGCGTGTTCAGCGACCGGATCAGACGGCGCAGGTTCTTGCGCCGCTTCGCCACCTCGCTGTTCACGCGCGCCAGGTCGCGGTGCGTGGGCTCGAAGCGGCGCAGCACCTCGCGCAGCTCGAGCCCGCGGCCCTCGAGGCCGTTGCCCGCGTCGCTGATCAGCAGCGTCAGGTAGTCGCGCGTGTCAGCGTCGAGCTCGGCGAGGATCTCGTCCGGGTTCACGTCCGGCGACGTGGAGGAGACCGGCACGGTGAAGTCCTCGCCGGCGGCGGGCGCCTCGTCGCTGCCCGGCTCGAGGTCGATGAACATGTCCTTGAGCCCGGTCTTCGGCCGCAGCAGGGCGGTCGCGTCCTGCCGGACCATCCCCTCGTACTCACGGTCGATGACCATCTCGACGACCGCCTTGCCGTTCCGCAGCTCGACCTCGCCGATGTCGCCGACGCGGACGCCGGAGACGCGCACAGTCTGGCCCTGGCCCGGCATCACGGCCTGGGCGGTCGAGAACTCGGCCTTGAGCCGCAGCGGCGACTCCTCCCACGGGAAGCGCATGCGCTGCTCGTCCAGCAGGTAGAGGCTGACGCCGGCGGCCACGGCGATCAGGCCGAGCAGGGCCAGCGCCTCCTTGGCGTGCTTGCGGATCGCCGTGATCACTTCGTCCGCCCCGCGATCTGCTCGATCAGCTGCTTCGTCGCGTCGTTCTCGGCGACCTTCAGCAGCCCGTCGAGGCCTTCATCCTTCAGCTCATCCCGCAGCCACTCGACGGCCTTCTCGCGCGCCTGCGCGTAGCGGGCCTGGAAGGCGGCCGAGCTGGTGTCGACCTCGTGCTGCGGCGGCGGCGCGGCCGGGTCGGTCCGCAGGTCGGGCGTCTGCTGCGTCTCGCACGGCGCGTCGGCGTCGATCGGCGGGCGCTTGGTCGGCTTCGGCGGGTTGGCGCCGAGCAGCGGCTCGGGCGTGGTGGCGAACACGCCGGGGCGGAGCGTGACGAGGTTCTTGCCGCCGGCGGCGAGGACGCGGAACCACTGGCCGTTGGCGTCGCCCGAGCGGCTCTCGCCGGCGAGGCCGGGCAGCGGCTTGGGCGCCTCCTCGAAGACCTTGCCCTCGGCCGGGAAGTGCTCGTCCGGCACCGTGTCGACCGACCACGGGTGGATGACGCCGTTCTGGCAGCTGGCGGCGCGCCGGACCTGCCGGTAGAGCGGGATGCTGCGCTCCACGAGGGCGGCGAGGTGCGGCA
Source organism: uncultured Solirubrobacteraceae bacterium (assembly GCA_963844405.1). Classification (GTDB taxonomy): domain Bacteria; phylum Actinomycetota; class Thermoleophilia; order Solirubrobacterales; family Solirubrobacteraceae; genus DASSUW01. The sequence goes on from CAWJNZ010000007.1 coordinate 766,988, forward strand.
CGGTCGGCCGCAGGTCGGCGGCCAGGCCGCGCAGCTCCTCCTCGGAGACCAGCCCGCGCAGCTCGCGCACGAACGGCAGCGACACGTCGAGCGTCTCCTCCGAGCTCTGGACGCCGGGCCGCAGGTCGGCGGTCAGCGCGCGCAGCGGCGGGAACGACTCGTTGAGGGCCGCCAGCGCCGGCATCGACGTGCGGAGGGTGTTCGGCAGCTCGCCGATCGAGGCGCGCAGGTTGCCTTCCTGGCGCGCGAAGGCGGCGGCGGTGGTGTGGAAGTCCGTGACCAGCGACTGGAGCTGCGCCCGGTTGCGGTCGAGCGCGGCGGCGGTGGCGCCGGCGCCCTTGACGTAGCCGGAGAGGTCGTGCCCGGTCTCGCCGCGCATGGCGTCGGCGACGATCGCCGAGTCGCGGTAGGCCGGCTCCCAGTACGGCAGCGAGCGGTTGAAGCCGCGCGCGCCGGCGCCCTCGAGCGCCGTGCCGTACTCGTGCAGGAGCACCTTGAGGTCCTCGCGGGCGTCCGACTGGAGGGCGGTGAGCACCTCGTCGAGCTGGACCGGGGTCGCCGTCTGCTGGACCGGGAGGGTGGCGCCGTCCTCGAGCTCGGGGGCGGACGGCGAGCCGGCCTCCACGTCGACGAAGAAGTTGCCCTCGAGGAAGATGCGCGGCCGGATCTTGGCCGTCGCGTCGGTCCGCACGGGGCGGCCCTTGTCGTCGATCCGCATGGTGAGGATCGCGCCGTCGCGGCCCGCGCGCTCGACCTTCGTGACCTTGCCCACGTCGACGCCCGCGATCCGCACCGGCGAGCCGGGGCGGATGTTGTTGGAGCTCTGGAACGCCGCCTTGACCTCGTAGTGCGACTGGAACGGCAGCTCCTTGGTCCAGGCCAGGAACACGGCGACGACGATCACGACCAGCGCGAGCAGCCCGACGAAGGTGTTCGAGCGGCGGCTCACGGGCGCTCCGACTCCGGCATGTCGGCGTACTCGCCGGTCTCCGGCTCGTGCGTGAAGGTCTGGCCCTCGGGCACGCGCGGGCGACCGGTGAAGGTGGTCCCCTGCAGGCCCGGGGACCGCGGGTCGCGCGCGACCTTGTACTTGGACGGGAAGAAGCGCGCCTGGCGCTCGACGTACCCGCGCTGGCCCGCCTCGCAGTCGGCGCGCCCGTCGGCCGCCACGGCGGCGCCGTACGGCTGGTCCTGCGCGTACTGCGGGACGCCCTCGATCACGGCCTCGCCGTTGGCGGGCTCGTCGGCGCCCATCGAGCCGAGCGAGTCCTCCTGGCGGCCGGTCACGTTGGCCAGCGCGCGCTGGGCGGAGCCGGTGGTGTCGGGCTCCGAGAAGTGCTCGGCCAGGTAGGTGAAGAAGTAGTTGAACGAGTTGCAGACCGTCACGTACGGGCCGTAGAAGCGCAGCTGCGGGTTGAGCGTGGCGACGGTGGCGGTGACGCCGCGGAGCGCCGCGTTGGTGCCGGGCGCCTCGGCCAGCTCGCGCAGCTGGGCCAGCGTCCTGGCCGTCTCCTCGTTGAGCTCGGGCAGGCGCCGCTGGACCGGCGTGCCGACCCGCACCGCGTCATTGAGCGGCGGCAGCGCGCCCTTGAGCTCCTCGGTGGCGCCGGAGAAGTCACGCGAGAAGGTCGTGAAGTCCCCCAAGAACGGCCGCTGGACCCGGAACGACCGGATGCCCGAGTCCATCGTCGGCGGTGAGGAAGCGATGAAGTCCTTGAGCGCCTGCTCGTCGCGCCCGAGCGCCTCGAAGGTGTCGGCCATGCCGGTGTAGAGCTGGGCGTGCTGCTCGGAGACCGGCGCCACGATCCGCGCGGCGTCGGAGAGCTCGGTGACGAAGCCGTCGAGGTCGGTCTCCGGGTCGGCCAGCGTGGCCATCACCGGCTCGAGCGACTCCAGCAGCGGCGGCAGCTCCTCGAGCGTGCGGCCGAGCGCCTGCCCGCGCGCGGCGAACGCGTCGCCCCAGCCGTGCAGGTTCTCCTGCGCGGCCTCGCGCGTCGGCTTGTCGAACATCTCGTAGACCTCGTCGAGCTCGGTGGCGAAGCTCGCCTGCGAGGACGGGATCGTGTCGCCGTTGCGGAAGCGCTCCTCGCTCTCGCCCTTCGTGACCTCGACGTACTTGAGGCCGAGCGCCGAGCGCGGCCGGATCCGCAGCTCGGAGTCCTTCGGCAGGCTGCCGTGGGCCTTCTCGAGCTCCATCGTCAGCTCGGCGCCGGACGAGCCGTCGGCGAGCCGGACCGGCCGCATGTCGGTGACGACGCCGATGCGCGTGCCGCCCGAGCGGACCTCGTTGCCCTTGACCAGGTTGGCGCCGTTGGCGACCCGCACCTTGACCGTGGTGGTGGGGACGAACGGCAGGCCGTTGTTGGCGTTGTAGGCCAGGAACACGGCCACGGTGGTGACCAGCACGGTCACGGCGCCGATCAGGACGGGGTTCGAGGCCGCGCGGTTCATGGTGCGAGCAGGAAGTCGAGGAGCTGCTGGGTGTCGGCCGGCGCCTGCTGCTGGCCGGGCAGGCTCGGGAGCGGGATCGGGAGGGCGGGGACCTGCGGGCCGGCGGGCACCTCGGGCAGCTCGATGCCGAGCGTCTCCTCGATCCGCTCCGCCAGCTCCTCGGCGCGCTTGGAGGCCTCCTCGGTGGGCTTGCGCACCGGGTCCTTCGGCTGCGCCGGCGCCTTCGCGGGCGCCTCGGCCTTCTTGTTGTCGCCGGAGGACTGCGGCAGGTGGTGCTCCTCGCCCCTGTGCGCGCCGGTGAAGGACGGGTCACCCTGCGTGATGCCGGGCTGGTTGGGCCCGAGGATGGCGGCGCAGCGCGCGTAGAAGCCCGGGTCCTCCTTCAGCTTCTCCTTCAGCGAGTTCAGGTTCTGGTAGTGCGAGCACTCGGAGTAGAAGAGGTTCACCTTCAGCATGTAGCCGTTGGAGTCGAAGGTGTTGATCGCCATCGTCTGGTCGAAGACGTACTGGAGGAGCGCCTCGAAGCCCGTATAGCCCTTGCCGCCGGGTGAGCGCGGGTCCTTCTCCACCGCGAAGTCGCGGTCGTGCAGGTGGCCGGCGACGATCGAGAGGTTGTTGCCGAGCTCCGGCATGTCGGTGGCGGCCTTGTTGAGCTCGGCGATCGTGGGCTTGGCGGCGCGCATGGCCGGGCGGCCCTCCTCGGAGAGCTCGGCGAGCGACTTGAAGCTGGTGCGGCTGGAGTCCGCGAACTCGGGGAGCTGCTCGAGCAGCGTGGCGAGCTGGCCGGCCGACTGGTTGAGGTCGGCGAGCGCCGGGCTGTGGGCGTCGGCGGCCTCGCCGAGCTGGGCCATGGTGGGCTCGAGCTCGCGCAGGAAGGTGGGCAGGCGCTCGAGGCTGGCGGCGATCTCGCGGCGGCGCTCGGCGGAGGCGGCGGCGGTCTGCCGGGTCTCCGTGACGAAGCGCCCGACGTCCTTGCGGTTGTCGGCGAGGTCGCCGATCACCGTGTCGGCGTCGGTGGTGAGGGCGGCCAGCGTCTTGTTCTGCTCGGCCAGGATCGCGAGCACGCGGTCGGTCTCGCGCAGAGCGGGGACGGCGCGCTCGACGGTCGCCTGGATCTCGGTCGCGTGCCCGCCGACGCCTGCGCCGAGCTCGTTGAGCAGGATCCCGAGCCGCTCGCGGTACGGGCGGCGCATGATGTTGTTGATGAGGTCGATCGGGATCGTCGAGGCGGTCTGCTCGACGGGGATCGTCGCTCCCGGCTTCAGCCGGTCGTCGGACGTGCCCGGGCGGCAGTCGACGAAGTACTCGCCGATCAGCGACTGCGGGCGGGTCTCGCAGAAGGCGTCGGCGCGGAGCGAGCCGAAGCCGTTCTGGGTGACCGTGAAGTCGACGAGCGCGCGCTTGCTGCGCTTGTCGACACGCATGCCGGTCACGTGGCCGGCGCGGACGCCCGAGACCTTGACGTCGGCGCCCTCGACGATGCCGAACGCGTTGTCGAGCTCCACCGTGTAGGTCGCGCCCTGCGGGTCCTGCGAGCCCGCGTTCGCGGAGGCCACGACGGCGGCGGCGGCGGCGGCGAGCAGGACGGCGATGACGAGCAGGCGCCGCACTCAATCTCCGGGGAGCGTCTGGCTCGGGTCGCAGTTGAAGTCCGCGGTCGGCTTCCAGGGCCGCGAGCCGTCCTCGGACTTGTGCTCGCCGCCGCCGGGGCAGCGGTTGCGCTGGTCGGTCGTCGCGGCGGCCTGGAAGGCCTCGTCGCGCAGCGCCGGCGGGATCGGCATGAGCTGGCCGTCGGCCGCGGCGAAGGCGCTGGCGTGGATGCCGACGCGCGAGGCCGCGCCGAGCGCGTCGTAGGTGCCCGAGTGGCTGAAGTCGTCGAACCAGCCGAGCAGGTCGACGGTGTAGGGGCGGAAGTGGGCGATCTGCGGGGTCGCCTGCTCGAGCGCCTCGGTGGAGGCGGGGAAGGCGCCGGGGCGGTCCTTGCCGTTCTCGTTGACGTCGTTGACGGCGATGTCGCGCAGCGCGGGCTGGGCGTTGACGAGGTCGACGAGGTCGTTGCCCTTGCCGGGCTGCTCGAGCAGCTCGCTCAGGTCGCGGAAGGTGGGCCGGGCGTCCTGGGCGAGCGGACGCAGCTCGGCGAGGAAGGGACGGAGCTTCTTGGCCACCGGCTTGGAGTCGTCGACCAGCGGCTCGAGGTCGTCGAGCGCGGCGCGCAGGTTGAGGAACGTGGTGTTGGCGCGGCGCATGAAGGGCGGCAGCGCCTCGACCGACGTGCCGAGCGCCTCCTGCTCCGAGCCGATCGCGTTGGTGGTGGTGGCGAGGTTGTCGACCAGGCCGGCGACGTCGTCGCGGCGCTCGGCGAGGTCGGTGACGAGCTTGGACGAGGCGACGACGAAGCGCTCGAGCAGCCTGGAGTCCTTGTTGAGCTCGCGGAAGAGGCGCGAGGACGAGGACAGCGAGGGGTTCAGGTAGAGCAGGCCGGCGTTCATCTGCTCGCCGCGGCCCTTGTGCTGGGCGTCGAGGCCCTTGATCAGGGTCTGGAGGTCCTCGCGCGTGGGCTCGTCGAGCGTGTTGAAGATCTCGTCGAGGTCGACCGCGGTGGTCGTGCTGTCCTGCTCGATCGTGCCGCCGTCGGGGATCGCCTGCTGGTCGGCGCCGGGGAGCCGGAGGTCGATGTAGCGGTTGGCGACGCCGGACAGCGAGGCCATGCGCACGGTGGCGAGCGTCCCTTCGCGCAGCGGCGCGTACTCCTCGTCGATGCTGAGGGTGAGCTCCGCCTGGCCGTCGGGCGTGAGCCGGATGTCCTCCACCTTGCCGGCCGGCATGCCCGAGACCTGCACGAGGTTGCCCTTGACGAGCTGCGACGCGTTCTCGAACTGCGCCTTGACCGTGTAGCCGTTGCCGGCGCCGCCCAGGAGCAGCATCGCGACGACCGCGATGGCGGCGATCAGAGCGACGAACGCGACGGCGCGCGCGAGTGGGGCTGTTCCTCGCAAGGTTCCTCGTGTCCCTTCCCTGCGGCTAGCAACGAGGGTCCGCACGGAAACTTGCGGAAACGTGTGATGCGGTTCACACAGGGAGACCGAGCGCGGCGCGCAGCTGCGCCGTCTCGATGCCCTCGACCTCCACGGTCTTCTCGCGGGCTGTATGCCCTCTCGTGACGCGCACGCGCGAGGGCGCCACGCCGGCCCGCTTGGCGATCAGGCGGCACAGCGCGTCGTTGGCCTTGCCGTCGACGGGCGGGGCCTTGACGCGGATCAGGACGGCGCCGTCGCGCTCGCCCACGACCTCCTCACGCCGTGCGCGAGGCTGGAGCCGGACCTTCAGCTGCGCTGGACGGTCTCCCGCGGGTGCTCCTCGAGGTCGCGCCGCTCCATGAACGGCCGCGCCGCGCCGGTCCCGGGCCGCCGCCGCTCGACCACGGTCTCGCCACCGCACACCTCGCACGGCTCGTCGAGCAGGTGCTCGAGCGTCGCGCCGAACAACGTCCAGCGCGTCGCGCCACATTCCAAGCACCTGACCGCGTCCACGAGTCCCCTGAACGATTGCGCGCGGCGGGGTGGTTTGCAACGTTCTCTGTCGGCGCTCCGACATACCCGGGGTGGGACTCGAACCCACAGAGCTCTTGCGAGCAGCGCTTTTTAAGAGCGCGGACTTTGCCAGTTTGTCTACCCGGGCGTGGGTGCCAATCGTACGATCCGTCCAGGCATGTGGACCAGGCTCGTGGTCGGTGCGCTCGTGGCCGTGGTCGCCGGGTGCGGTGGCGGCGAGGAGCGGCGGCCGGCGCAGGCTCCCGTGGCGACGGCGACGGCCGCGCCGGAGGGGCGGACCGGCGTGGTGGTGGGCGACGACGAGTTGCTGGGGGTCGTGAGCCCGTGGGACGGGTCGGGGGCGCTGCTCGCGCCGGTCGACCGGCGGTCGCTGGAGGCGGGGTTTCCGTGGGCGGAGCTCGGCGAGTACCACGATGCGTCGAGCGTGTCGCCGGACGGGCGGATGGCGGCCTTCGGGATCTCCGCGCCAGGGGAGACGGCCAGGATCGGGCTCCGGGTGATCGACCTCGGCACGCTTCAGGTGGTCAAGGACGTCGAGGTCGGGATCGTCGCGGAGGGGGTCGGCTGGGTGGCGCCGGACCGGGTGGTGGCCTTCCTGCAGTCGGGCGAGGTCGTGGTGGTCGACCCGCTGAGCGGCGAGGAGCACGCCCGGCGGTCGCTCGGGGCGGTGAGCTGCCCGTTCGGCGTGCCCAGCGCCGTCACGCGCGCGGGCTTCGCGCTGCTGCTCTCCGTCGCGGGCCGGGCGCGCCTGGTCCTGGCCGACGAGCAGGGCCGCGTGCGGACGCGCGAGCTGCCCGCGATCGCCGCCGGCGAGTCGTTCGGGTTCTGCGCGGGAGCGAGCCTGGCCGTCGACCGCGAGCGGCTGGTCGCCTACGTGGTCGGCGCGCACGCCCCCGTCGCCGAGGTCGACCTGCGGACGATGCGCGTAGCGCACCACCGCGTCGCCTCTCGGCCGCGGCTGCTGAGCGTCGGCGGCTGCCGGGCCTGCGGCGCCGACCTCCGCGCCGTCTGGCTCGGACGAGGACGCCTCGCGGTGGCCGGATACCACCTGCGGCCGTCCGGGCCACGGAGCCGGCGGGTGAAGCCGGCCGGCGCCGTGATCGTCGACACGCGAGCCTGGACCGCCCGGACGATCGCCCGCCGCGCCGGCGAGGCGATCCGGGCGGGCGACCGGCTGCTCGTGTTCGATGGGGGTCATCCCAGCGGTGGACCGCGCCGCGGCGCCGGCCTGCGCGTGTACGACCGCACCGGAGACCTCCGGTACACCACGGTGCGCGGCGAGCGCGTCGGCGACGTCCAGGTCACCGGCGCCCGCGCGTACGCGCGCACCCCGCGCGGGCTGCGCGTGGTCGACCTCCGGCGCGGCCGCGTGGTTGCCCGGTTCCCGCGCGTCCGACACGACGTCGAGCTCGTTCCGCGGCCCGAACGCTGAAGCGAGCCTTGCAGGCAGGAGGGGGTGGGCGGCGCTACCCTCAGATGGACGCAACTTTCCCGTCGTGGTGGAGTTCTGGCCGGCGGGACCCTTTGTCGTGGAAGCTTCCGCACTTCACCACCCAGCCGGCATGGCCGGCATGCACGGGCGCTCGCCGTTGCTGCGCCTGCAGTCCGACGAGCGCCTCGTCGCGCTCGTACGTCGCGGCAACCACCACGCCTTCGAGGCGCTCGTCGCCCGCTACCAGGCGCGGCTGCTGGCCTTCTGCCGGCACATGCTGTCCTCCAAGGAGGACGCCGAGGACGTGCTGCAGGAGGTCTTCGCGGCCGCCTTCAACGCGATCCTCGCCGACCAGCGCGAGATCAACGTGCGGCCGTGGCTGTACCGGATCGCCCGCAACCGCTCGCTCAACCACCTTCGCCGCACGCAGGCGGTGGGTGTCGACTCGATGGACATCCACTTCTCCGAGCACGGGCAGACGACCGCGGACAAGGTCCACCGCCGCGAGGACTTCCGGCTCCTGATCGCCGACGTCCAGGACCTTCCGGAGACCCAGCGCACCGCGCTCCTCCTGCGCGAGATCGACGCGCTGTCGTACGAGCAGATCGCCGAGGCGATGGAGACCACCGTCCCCTCGGTCAAGTCGCTGCTGGTGCGCGCCCGCGTGTCGCTGGCCGAGGCCGCCGAGGCGCGCCTGCTCTCCTGCGAGGAGGTCCGCGAGGAGCTCGGCCAGGTCGCCGAGGGGCTCACCCGCACGACCGCGCCGGTCCGCCGCCACCTGCGCACCTGCGAGCGCTGCGCGACCTTCCGCAAGCAGCTGAAGGAGACCAACAAGGCGCTCGCGGCGCTGTTCCCCGTCGGTCCGATGGTGCTGCTCAAGAAGACGCTGCTCGCGCACCTCGGCTCGTCGGCCGCCGCCGGCGGCGGCGGCGCGGCCGCCTCGGGCGGCGCCGCCGCGGCGGGCGCCGCGGCCGCCCAGGCGGGCCTCAGCACCGTCGCCACCAAGGCCGTCGCCGGCCTCGCCGCCGCCGCGATCGTCACCGCCGGCGCCGTCGAGGTCCAGCACGTGCGCAGCACGCCGCGCGAGCGCGCCGTGACCGCGGCTGTCGCCGTCGCCCCGGCCGCGGCTCCGGCTCCGGCGATGGCCAGCCCGGCTGCCCCGTCGGCGCCCGTGGCGGACCGCGAGTCCACGCGCACGAGGAAGCCGAAGAAGGCCCAGCCCAAGCCGGAGGAGCCGAAGGTCGTCAAGGCCGAGGCGACGCCCGCCCCGGCGGCCACGCCCGAGGCCGAGGAGGAGGCGGTCGTCGTCACCGAGCAGCACGAGAGTGCGACGACGACGCTGCCCGGCGACACGAGCGCGTCGCCCGGCGGGGCCATGTCGCCGCCGCCGGAGCAGGACACGACGACCGTCGTCGTCTCCCCCTCGCCCACGCCCGCGAGCCCGCCGCCCGCGAGCGAGCCGCAGCCGGCGCCGACCGTCGAGCCGACGCCGACGCCCGCCCCTGCGCCCGAGCCGACGCCGACGCCGACGCCCGAGCCCACCCCCGCGCCTGAGTCGTAGCGCGCGCCCGGCGCTCATGATCGAGTACGAGGACTTCCTCAAGGTCGACATGCGCGTCGGCCGCATCGTCGAGGTCGCCGACTTCCCCGAGGCCCGCAAGCCCGCCTGGAAGCTCGCGATCGACTTCGGCGAGGAGATCGGCGTCAAGCGCTCGTCGGCCCAGATCACGAACTACGCCCGCGAGGAGCTCGAGGGGCGCCTGGTCGTCGCCGTCGTCAACTTCCCGCCGCGCCAGATCGGCCCCGTCCGCTCGGAGGTGCTCACGCTCGGCGCCTCGGACGAGGAGGGCAACGTGATCCTGCTCGCGCCCGACAGCGACGTGCCGCTGGGCGCCCGCATCCACTAAGCGGCGGCGAGCAGCCCGATCACCTTCATCCGCCGCTCCAGCGCCTTCATGGCGAACGCGCGCGTCTCGGCGACGGTGACGCCGAACAGCGTCATCTCGTCGTCGCCGCCCTCCATCCAGTGCGGCTTGAGCACGCCGTCGGCCACCGGGCCGACCTCCACGAGCGTGCGCTGGATCGCCTCGACGTAGCGGGGGTCGGTGCGCGCCATGTCGCGCAGGAAGCGGGCGCCGAAGGCGACGTGGCGGTGCTCGTCGCGGGCCACCAGCGTGAACCCCTGCACGAACCCCGGCAGCGTGCCCATGCGCTCGTTGAAGTCCATGATGAAGTGCTGGCCGGTGAGGGCGAGCATGCCCTCGATGACCATGTGGTAGAGCGTCACGGTCTCGACCAGCGTCTCGAGGTCCTCGGGCTCCGTCGCCAGCCGATCCACCCGCGAGCGCAGCATCCGATCGAACAGCTCGCCGAACTCCTTGTTGAGGTGCGTCGACGTCTCTGCGAGCCGCCCCTCCAGGGTGTCCGACTCGAGGGCGCCGACCTCGCTGTAGAAGCGGTCGAAGAACGCCATGTGGCGGGCCTCGTCGGCGATCTGCGTGCACAGGAAGAGGCGCATCTCCTCGTCGGGCGCCGCGCGCATCATCGGCCCCAGCTCGGCGGCCACGCGCTGCTCGCCGATGAAGAACGAGGACAGCCCGTACATGCGCTGGAAGCGCTCGTCGTCGTCCATCCGCTCGTGCCAGTCGATGCGGTCCTGCGTGAAGTCGATCTCCTGGGTCGCCCACTGCTGACGCTCCCAGAGCTCGTAGAGCTGCCGGTAGGTCAGCAGGTGGGCTTCCCCGCGGTCCGCCGAGGCGAGCAGCGCCGGATCGCTGGTGGCCTGGAAGTCCGTCCGCGCCGTCCGCTCGCTCATGTGCGAGCGAGCCTACGACATCAGCGCAGCGTCTGGGCCAGCTCGTCGAGCAGCTCCATCTGCTCCTGCATCCCGACCTCCATCCCGGAGTCCATGATGATGTCGCGGAGCTCCTGCGTGTGGCACTCGGTCAGCAGCTCGAGCCGCGTCCGCCCGCCGTCGATCTCGGTGAAGGTCGCGACGTTGACCGGCGCCTCGTCGGGCTCGGGCGCGCCCTCGAAGACCTCGGTGTAGACGATCCGCTCGTCCGGCTCGATCTCGAGGTACTCGCCGTGGAAGGCGACCTCGAAGCCCGCGGTGGCGGTCATCACGTAACGCCAGCGGCCGCCGACCCGCAGGTCGATCTCCGCGAGGTCCATGCTCCCGCGCCGCCCGCTCCACCACTGCATCACGAGCTCGGGCGTGGTCCACGCCCTGTAGACGAGGTGCGGCGGCGCGTCGAACTCGCGCGTGATGAGCAGCTGCGTCTCGGCGGGCAGGGTGATCGTCGCGGTCATGGCCGTCCTTTCAGTTCGTCCAACACGTCGTCCAGCGCCTCGAACCGCTCCGTCCACGTGCGCTCGTAGCCCTTCACCCAGTCGTGGATGGGCTTGAGCGCCGTGCCGTTGAGCCGGTAGAGCCGCCGGCGACCCTCGTCGCGCACGTCGACCGCCCCCACCTCGCGCAACACGCGCAGGTGCTTGGACACCTGCGGCTGGGCCAGGCCGAGCAGCTGGACCAGGTCGTTCACCGGGCGCTCTCCGCCGGCCAGGGCGTCGAGGATCTCGCGACGCCGCGGCTCGGCCACCGCGTTGAACGCGTCCGCCGTGGTCGCTGCTCGTGCCATGGCGGCAATCATATACCCATATCGGAATACGTCAAGCGAGGGCGCGCAGCAGATACGGCCCCAGCGTGGTCGCGAAGGTGGTCGTCATGTGGCTCACGTCGCGGTGGACGAGCGCCCCGCCGACGACCGCCAGGCAGCGACGCGCGTCGCAGAAGAACCGGGTCAGGTCCACCACGACGGCGCGCGGCTCGGACTCGGCGGCGATGGCGGCCGGGTCCGCCCGCAGCGCCTGGGACCGCGGCAGCGCGCAGGCCCGTCCCGCGCGGCGGCGGTCCCGCATCGCCTCCTCGACGCACTCGAGCGTGGCACCGTGCGGCAGCGCCCTCGGGGTGTCCCGCAGGACGAAGATCCGCTTGACCGACGGCGGGACGCGGCGCCACTCGGCACGGTACCCCTCGACCTGGGTGTCCAACTGCGATGCGCCGTCCGCCGTCGCCACCGCGCCGGCGACGGACTGCGACACGAAGATCCGCGTGACCTCGGGATGCGCCGCGAGCCACCTCAGGACCTCCTGCCTCCAGCGCACGCACTCGGACCGGCGCGGCTCGGGGATCTCGCGTGCCTCGGAGCGCGTGCCTCGGCGAGCGTCCTCTGCAGCTCGCCCTCGCGGGTCGACCCGAGTGCGAGCACAAGCCCCGTGGCCACCGCCATCGTCGCGAACGTCCAGATCGGGCGCCGCCGCACGAGGAACGACCCGCGCCGGACCGGATCCTCGACCGCCACCTTGGTCAGCCAGCCGAGCCCGATCGTGAGCGCCAGGAGCAGCAGCTTCTCCGGCGTCGTCATCGCGCGGTCGAGCGCGAACGGCGTCAGCACCAGCAGCGGCCAGTGCCAGAGGTAGACGGAGTAGGAGATGTCGCCGAGGAACTGGACCGGCCGCGGCTTCAGCGGAGCCGTCGTCGCCGCCGCCTGGATGACGGCGAGGGCGCCGAGGACGGGCAGCAGCGCGGCGATGCCCGGGAACGGCCACCGCGATCGCGCGGCTCCCGACCGCCGCGCCCACCAGGATCAGCACGGGCCAGAGGAGGTAGAACTGCTCCTCGGCGGAGAGCGACCAGAAGTGCCGCACCGGCGTCGGCGCGTCGTCGGCGGCGAGGTAGTCGACCGCCGTGTTCGCCAGGTGCCAGTTCTCGACGTAGAGCGTGCTGGCCCGGATCTCGGTCAGGAACGGCTCCCAATGGAGCTGCGGGACGACGGCGATGGTGGCCAGCGTGCAGAACAGGAGGACGACGAGCGCGGCGGGCAGGATCCGGCGCGCGCGCCGGGCCCAGAACCCGAGCAGCGACACGCGGCCGGTGGCCTCCGCCTCGCGCAGCAGGTGAGCGGTGGTCAGGTAGCCCGAGATGACGAAGAAGACGTCGACCCCCACGAACCCCCCGCGCAGCGCCGCCGGCCACCAGTGATAGACGAGGACGAGGACGACCGCGATCGCGCGGAGCGACTGGATCTCCGGGCGGATGTCGCGGCCGAGCGGCGCCGCCGTCATGTGTGGCTAGGGCCCGACCTCGGCCCCTGTCATCAGGACGCCCTCGCCGGCGGGGCCGAAGCTGATCGGGTAGCGGCCCGGCCGGCGGCCGTCGAGCCGCAGGCTCCGCGTCTCGCCCGAGGCCACCGGCAGCGGCTCGGCGCCCTGCAGCCGGGCGACGATCTCCTCCGGGTGCCGGTTGACGACGATCAGCTCGATGGCGAGGAAGGCGGGGATCGAGATCTGGGGCGGCTCGACGCCGCCGGCCGACACGACGAAGCGCGCCGGCACGCGCGCCTCCTCCTCGTCACCGGCGCCGCCCTCCTGCTCCTCCGGTGAGGGCAGCGGCTGCTCGGTGGGGGTCGGCGACGGGGTCTCGGTGGCGGTCGGCGACGGGGTCGGCGTCGCCGTCACGTCCGCCGTCGCCTCCGGCGTCGGCTCCACCCAGACCGTGTCGTCGTCGCCGCAACCCGCCACGACGGCGAGCAGCAAGACCAGCAGGAGTCGCGCCACTCAGGTCCCGATCGAGAAGAGCGCCTCGAGGTCGTGCTGCGAGAAGACCTCGAAGGCCACCATCGTGTGCGTGCGCTTGATGCCCTCCAGCGCCGCGAAGCGGTGGGTGACGACCTCGGCCACCTCCTGCGGCTCGCGCACCCGCAGCATCGCCACGAAGTCCCATTCGCCGGTGACCGAGTAGGCCTCGGCCACCCCTTCGACGTCGGCCAGCGCGCCGCCGAGCTGCTCGATCGCGGAGCGCTCGGCCTCGATGAGCACGATCGCGTGGGTCACTTGACCGTGTGGGTGCCGCCCGGCTCGAGCACGATGACCTCGGAGAAGCCGGCGTTCTGCACGTCCTGCTTGAACGCCTGCGCGTCGGTCTCGATCGGCGGGAAGGTGTCGTAGTGGCAGGGGATGACCTGCGCCGGGTCGATGAGCTCGACGGCGCTCACCGCGTCGTAGCGGTCCATCGTGTAGTGGCCGCCGATCGGCACGAGCGCGAGGTCGATGTCGTTGCCGCGCTGCGCGATCAGCTTCATGTCGCTGAACAGGCAGGTGTCGCCGAGGTGGTAGATCGTGCGGTCGCCGATGTGGATGAGGAGCCCGGCGGGCGTGTGCGGCGTGCCGCTCGGCGTGACCGCGGTGTGCCAGGCGGGCACGAGCTTGACCCAGCCCCAGTCGAACTGGACGGTGCCGCCGAGGTTCGGGTCGACGACGTTCTCGACGCCGTTGCCGCCGATCTCGCCGGCGAGCTCGACGATGGCCACCACCGTGGCGCCCGTGCGCTTGGCGATGTCGACGGTGTCGCCGAGATGGTCGGCGTGCCCGTGGGTGAGCAGGATCGCGTCGGCCTCGACCTCGTCGGCCGCGATGGCGGCCTTCGGGTTGCCGGTCAGGAACGGGTCGGTCACCACCGTCGCCCCGCCGGACTTGATCTCGAAGCACGACTGCCCCAGGAACCGGACGTCAACAGCCATCAGGGATCTCCTCTCGTCAGCATCTGCGCCAGCTCATACCCGACGGCCACGCCGACGAGCATGCTCGCTCGCGACTCGTCGGCGACGAGCGCGCGCACGGCGGTGAGCCGATCCTCCGGATCGGGGCGGCCGGCGGCCTGCAGGAGCTCGACCTCGTCGAGCCAGCCGCCCAGCACCTCGTCGAGGATGCGCTGCAGCTGCGGCGCCTTGGCCGCCACCAGCTGCTGCGCCTGCTCCAGGCGCTGCGGGTCGCTCAGGGCCTCGATCGCGCGGTCGATGGCCTCGTCGGAGTGGCGCTCGGGCACGGCTCGCCATCATAGGAGCGCATGACCGCGCCGCTGACCTCCCTCTCCCACGGCGCCGGCTGCGGCTGCAAGCTGTCGGCCGCCGACCTGCGGCCGATCGTCGCCTCCCTCCCGCGCCCGGACGACCCGCGCGTCCTGGTGGCCGCCGACACGGCCGACGACGCCGGCGTCGTGCAGCTGAGCGACGACCTGGCGATCGTGCAGACCGCCGACTTCTTCACCCCGATCGTCGACGACCCGTACGCCTTCGGGCGGATCGCGGCCACCAACGCGCTGTCCGACGTCTACGCGATGGGCGCGCGGCCGGTGTCGGCGCTGAACCTGGTCGCGTTTCCGCTCGAGACGCTCGGGCCCGACGTGCTGCGCGAGATCCTGCGCGGCGGCGCCGACGCGGCCGCCGCGGCGGGCGCCGCCGTGGTGGGAGGCCACTCGATCGACGATCCCGAGCCCAAGTACGGCATGGCGGTGACCGGCGTGGTGGCACCGCGTGACGTGCTGACCAACGCGGGCGGGCAGGTCGGCGACGCCCTGGTGCTGACCAAGCCGCTGGGCGCGGGAGCGGTGGCCACCGCGATCAAGCGCGGCCTCGCCTCGCCCGAGCTCGTCGAGCGCGCCGTCGCCGTCATGACCACGCTCAACGACCGCGCGGCCGCCCAGGCGCGCGCCGCCGGCGCCCACGCGCTGACCGACGTCACCGGCTTCGGGTTGCTGGGGCACGTCCACGAGCTGGCCGCCGCCTCCGGAGTCGCTGTGGAGATCGACGCCGCCGCGGTGCCGGCCATCGAGGGCGTCCTCGAGCTGCTCGAGACCGACGCGGCGGTGGCGGGCGGCTCGCGCCGCAATCGCGCCGACGCCGAGACCTTCACCCGCTGGGGCGACGTCCCCGAGATCCGTCGCCGGCTGCTGACCGACGCCATGACCTCGGGCGGGCTGCTGGCCGCCGTGCCGCGTCCCGACGAGATCGAGGGCTGGGTGGTCGGCCGGCTCGTCGCCGGCGAGCCCGGGACGATCGCGGTGCGTTAGCGCTCGTGCAGCCGCGCGAGGATCACGCCCAACACGACGCCGATGATCCCGCCGCCGAGGCCGGCCAGCGCGCTGGCCTCCTCGGTCGCCAGCGGCAGCAGGATCAGCACCGCCGCGATGGCCAGCGCGCCGAGCAGGTCGGAGTCGTCCTCCACGCCGCGCCGCCGGGCGAGGATGTCTCGCATCGCCCACGCCGCCAGCAGGCCGAGGGCGGCGCCGTTGCCGCCGGTGGCGATCACGACGTCGCCGCCCGCGATGGCCAGGAACATGCCCCCGGCGCCGGACGCGAAGAAGACCAGCAGCGTGGCCCAGGCCCCGTGGCGCCGCTCGAGCAGCCAGCCGAACAGGAAGATCGCCCCCAGCGCCACCAGCTCGTAGCCCGTCGAGTCGTAGAAGAAGAGCGTGGTGACCGTGCGGTAGTACTCGTCCGTGGTGTCGATCGTGAGGACGAGGTCTCCGGCCGCCATGCCCGCATGGGCGGCGATGCTGACCACGATCGAGGCCAGGACGATGGCGATCGTCGCGTAGGGGCGCCGGTCGGCCCGGATGCCGGGGATCTCGCCCGGCCTCAGGCGGCCGAGCGTCGGCCGCCGCCGGCGCGGCGCCTTGGGCTCCTTCGGGACCCCGCCGCGCTCGAGCTTGGGCGCGCGCTTACGGAGCCGCGTACCGCAGTACGGGCACTCCGTGATGTACGGGGAGACTTCCGACCCGCACTTCTTGCAGACGACGAACAGGTCCGGGCCACTGGCCATGGACAGTCGATTCTACGCAGGGGTCGTGGCCTCCACGATCTCTTTCATGACCTCGCCGTAATCGTGGTTGGCCTCATAGACCACTCGCTGGCGATGTGCGCCGTTGCCGTGCTGGAGAATGTCCTTGAGCGCCTCGAGCTCGGCGGCCGAGCCGAGGTCCTGCGCGTGGTCGTACAGCCGGTCGTAGAGCCGCTTGGCCAGCTCCTTGGCCGGGACCAGCCTTCGCTCCGGAAGATCGACGAGCTCGCCGTCCATCCCGTGCCGGGCGGCGAGCCACTTGTTCTCGTCGAGCATCTCGTACGGGTAGCGGGCGAGCTTCTTGCCGGCCTCGTAGTGCTCGGCCAGCTCCTTGACCATCGCCTGGATCAGCGCCGCGAGCGCCAGCGTGTGCTCCACGCGCGTCTGGGCGTCCATGGCGCGGATCTCCACCGTGCCGAAGTTCGGGTGCGGCCGCACGTCGTACCAGAGGAACGTGTAGTCGTCGATCACGCCCGAGTCGATCATGAAGCCGATCCGGCTCTTCCAGTCGGCCCAGTCCTCGTAGTACGGCGGGATGCCGACGCGCGGGAAGGCGCGGAAGATCGGCATCCGGGTCGAGGCGAAGCCGGTGTCGTCGGCGCGCCAGTACGGCGAGTTGGCGGCCAGCGCGAAGAGGATCGGCACGTGGACGCGCATGCCGTTGACGACGTGGATCGCCTTGTCGGCGTCATCCATGCCGACGTGCACGTGCAGGCCGAAGATGATCTCCTGCCGCGCCACGAAGCGCAGGGCGGAGATCAGCTCGCGGTAGCGCGGCCGGGAGGACACGCGCTGGTCCTCCCACATCGCGAAGGGGTGCGTGCCCGCCGAGCCGATGCAGAGGTCGCGCCGCCGCGCCGCCTCCTGGACCGAGGCGCGCAGCGCCCGCAGCTGCTCGCCGGCCGCCCGCGTGTCGGGATGCGGGGCGGTGGCGATCTCGAGCACGGGCTCCAGCAGCTCGGGCTTGACGTGCTCGTCCTCGCCGTGCTCCTCGAGCACCGCCTCGATCGCGTTGGCCAGCGCCAAGCTCCCAGAGTCGAGGATCATGAGCTCCTCCTCGATCCCGATCGTGTAGCTGGGGCCGGTGAACTTCGGCTCCATCGGCCGCGTAGAGTAAGGGCCCGGCAGGCGAAACGACTTTCGAACAGGGGTGGCGCATCATGGCGCTCGGCTACGACGGCAAGCTCTACATCCTCGCCTTCGACCACAGAGGCTCGTTCCAGAAGAAGATGTTCGGCATCGAGGGCGACCCGACGGCCGAGGAGACCGCGACGATCACCGACGCCAAGCGGCTCGTCTTCGAGGGCATGGAGAAGGCGGTCGAACGCGGTCTGGACGCCTCCACGGCCGGCGTGCTCGTCGACGAGCAGTTCGGCGGCGACGTGCCGAAGCTGGCGCGCGAGCACGGCCTCAAGCTCTCGATGCCGGCCGAGAAGTCCGGGCAAGAGGAGTTCGACTTCCAGTACGACGACGAGTTCGGCGACCACATCCTGAGCTTCGACCCCGACTTCACCAAGGTGCTCGTCCGCTACAACCCCGAGGGCGACGCCGGGATGAACGAGCGCCAGCTCGGCCGCCTCAAGCGCCTGGCCGACTGGCTGCACGAGAACGACCGCAAGTTCCTCTTCGAGCTGCTCGTCCCGGCCGAGCCGGCCCAGCTCGCGAAGGTCGGAGGCGACGACGACCGCTACGACGCCGAGGTCCGCCCCGAGCTCATGCGGCAGTCGATCGAGAACATCCAGGACGTCGGGATCGAGGTCGACATCTGGAAGATCGAGGGCGTCGACACCCAGGAGGACGTCGAGATGCTCGTCGCCCAGACCCGCAAGGGCGAGGGCCGCGAGGGCGTCGTCTCCGTGCTGCTCGGCCGCGGCGCCAGCGACGAGAAGGTCGACCACTGGCTGCGCCAGGCTGCGCCCGTCGAGGGCATGGTCGGCTTCGCCATCGGCCGCTCGATCTGGTGGGACGCGCTGAAGGGGTTCCTGGGCGGCGACCTCGAGCGCGAGGCGGCGGCCGAGCAGATCGCCGACAACTACCAGCGCTTCATCAAGGTCTACGACGAGGCGGAGGCCGGCGCGCGGGTCTGACCGCTCGGCTTATGACGCTCTGCCGCTAATCTTGCGACGTCATGCGGATGCGGCAGAGCATCGCCGAGATCGAAGAGGCCTTCTTCGAGGAGATCGAGGAGGACCGCGAGCGCCAGGAGCGGCTGCGGCGTCACGCCGAGCAGCGGTCCCGGCGGCGGCGTGCCGTCAAGCAGCACCGCCAGGGCTCGATGCGCTTCGCGCTCGTTCTGCTGACGCTCATCGCCACCGCCGCGCTCGTGACGTGGGCGATGTTCTACACGCTGTACATCGTGATGAGCTAGGGGCTGCGGCTGCTCAGCCGCTTCAGCGCGTCGTCGACCTCCGCACGGGCCGAAGCACCAGCAGCGACGTTCTCCTGCTGGATCTCGAGGTAGACCTCTTTCCGGAACACCGGGATGTCCCGAGGGGCCTGGATCCCGATCCGGACCTTCTCGCCCATGATCGAGAGCACCGAGACCTCGATGTCGTCGCCGATCATGATCGACTGGTTGGACTTGCGTGTCAGTACAAGCATGGTGCCGCCTCCCTGGCGTTGCTCGAGGCTCGGGCGAGATTAGTGCTCATTCCGCATATCTCCTATGGGGCCTGCACCCGAAGCCCCTCACCCCTCTTGCGCTAGCCTACCGGCCCTCGTATGAGCCGCCGGTCCCTGCGTCCTCAGCTTAACCAGATCCGCGGGTGGGTGCGACAGGGTCGTACCGACGCCTGGATCGCCCATCAGTTGGACGTCACCGTTCAGCAGATCCAGGCATTCAAGCGCGAGCAGGATCTCGAGGCGGACGGCAGCGAGCCGGCCGTCGAAGAGGTCGACCTCCGGGCGGAGGACGACGCCGCGATCGCGGCCGAGCTCGAGGAGGAAGCCGAGCGGCGCGCCGAGGAGGAGCAGCGCCAGGCGGAGGAGGAGGCGCAGCGCAAGGCCGAGGAGGAGGCGCGTAAGGCCGAGGAGGAAGCGCGCAAGGCCGAAGAGGCCGCCGCCAAGGCCGCCGAGGCCGAGGAGGAGGAGCCCGAGCCCGAGGCCAAGCCCAAGCCGCGCGCGCGCCGCAGCCGCGGCACCCGCACCCGTCGCCGCACCGCCGCACATCTCGAGGGCACCTTCGACCACGGCGAGGAGGGCTACGGGCTGTGGCTCGACCCCGCCGTTCAGGACGACCCCGTCTACGCCGAGCACTGGGCCGGCCACCGCCCGGTGGAGATCACGATCGAGGAGGACCAGATCGTGATCCGCCGCGCCGGCGCCGGCGACGACGAGGACGACGACGACGCCTGACGCCCGCGGGCGGGCGATCGCCTGGGCGCACCGGCGCCACGCCGCCGTCTGCGACGTCATCGAGCCCTGGGAGCACGGCACCGCCGTGCGGTGCACGGACCATCCCGGCTTCTGGGACTACAACAGCCTGCAGCTGGAGGGCCCCGACCCCGGCGTGAGCGCCGAGGAGCTCGCCCGGGTGGCCGACCGCCTGCAGGCCGACCTGCGCCACCGGCGGTTCGACGTCGAGGACGAGGCGACCGGCGCCCGCCTGCGGCCGGGCTTCGAGGCGCTCGGCTGGCACGTGACGCGGCTGGTCTGGCTGGCGCTGGACGATCCGCCGCCCGGCCCCGACTTCGAGGAGGTGGCGTTCGCGGCCACGCGCCCGCTGCGGCTCGACTGGGCGCGCACGGATGCGTTGGCGACGAGCGAGCAGGAGTTCCAGCGCCAGGCGGACGCCGAGGAGGACGTCGCCGCCCGCCGCGGGGTGCGCGCGCTCGTGGCGCGCGACGACGAGGGCGAGCTCGCGGGCTACGTCACCTTCCTCGCCGCCGGCGGGACCGCCGAGGTCGAGCAGGCCTACGTGACGCCGGCGCTCCGCGGCCGCGGCACCGGCGGCGCGCTGGTGGCGGCCGCCGCCCGCGCCGGCGGGGCGAGCGAGACGTTCATCATCGCCGACGACGAGGGCGACCCGAAGCGGCTGTACGAGCGCCTCGGCTTCCGGCCGGCGTGGATCCAGTACGAGCTGACCCGCCGCCCCCGGTAATCGCTCGGGGGCCCGCCCTAGTCAATCGGGAGCCGCCGCCCGCCCGCGAAGTCGGTCGCGCCGCGCAGGTAGCGGGCGAAGGCGGCGTCGGCGACCGTGCGGGCGTCCCAGGCGTAGGGGTCGTCGGGGGCGACGGAGACCGCGAGGTCGGTCGCCCAGTCCGTCCCGCGGTCGTAGAGCTCGGCGAGCTCCGTCGACGAGAAGGCGCCCCCCAGCCGCCGCCGCAGCTCGGCCTCGATGGCGTGGGTGACGCGGTCGAGCATCCGCCGCTGCTCGGGCGGCGCCTCGCTGAGCCGGCGCAGCCCGTCCTGCCACTGCATGAGCGCGTTCTCGAACGGCACCCGTCGAGGCTAGCGCTGCGGCAGGTCCTCGATGACGTACGACTTCTCGCCGGCCTTGACCATGCCGAGCCGGCGCGCCTCGCGCTCTAGCGCGGCGGGATCCTTCAGCTCGCGCCGGCGCTCGCGCAGGCGCTGGTTCTCGGCCTTGAGGGCGGCGACCTCGGCGCGCTTGCGCCCCGCCTCCCGATAGGTGGACACCCAGCTGGCGGCCGGGCCGATGTAGAGGTAGAGGACGAATCCGAGGACCGCGATCAGGGCCCAGCGGCCCAGGCGGTCCCAGCGGATCCGGGTACGGCGGCGCTCCATGCCCACCGCCTTCGTTCGACGGCGCGCGCCCCCTTCCTCTGAAACGGAAATCCCGGGCGATCAGCGCGACGCCGCGGGCTGCCGGTGCAGGCCCGCGACGGCCGCGGCGACGCGGGTGCCGGTGAGCGCGTGGAGCGCCACCGCCACCCCGACGGCGATCAGCAGGTCGCCGATGGAGAAGACGTTGCTGAGCGGCCACGAAGCCGGGACGGCGAAGACGTCGCCGAGCCAGCTGAGCCGCGGCGCGTCGACGACCGCGGAGTTCGCGAACTCGGCGGCCTTGTCGGCCGGCATGCCCGCCGTGGCCAGCGCCGAGGATGACGCCGGCATCACGCCGTCGTTGGCGACGATCGCGGCGGCGTTGGCCGCCGCGCCCGCGGCCACGATGGGCATCCCCACGATGCCCCGGTTGGACCACAGGAACGCGCCCAGCAGCACATAGGTGGCGAGGTGGACGGGCTCGTGCAGGCCGTCGAAGGCGCCCGGGACGATCGAGATCACGACGACCTGGGCGCCCAGCGCGAGCGCGACCAGGTACGGCCGGCGCAGCCGCAGGTCGGCGAGGCGGCCCAGCCGTCCCCCGGTGACGAGGACCGTGAGGAGGGCGAGAACGGTGACGAGGCCGACGAGCATCCCACCTCACAGATCGGAGCCGGCGGCCGCTGCCTTGAATGCTCAAGGCCTCCCCGCCGGCTGCCGATGCAGTGAACGTACGGTCATGAGGTCCGTCTCGATCATCCCGGAGGAAGACGTGAAGAAGCTCCCGAACGGCGTCAAGGCGCGCGCCTTTCGCGCCGCCATCACGGCGTCGTCGCTCCTCGCTCTGGCGCTTGCCGCAGGAGCGGGCCGCAAGTTCATGTAATCGGTCTCGGCGCCCCGGGCTGCGGGGCGCCGGTTGACCTCGTTCCTTGATGACGCTCAGGTCCTATCTCCGGCTCGTCGGCACCGCGGGCATCGCCGTCCTCGCGCTGCTCGTGTTCGACGGCAGCTGGTCGCCGTCCGAGATCAGCGGCACGCACTGGGTGCTCATCGGCTTCCTCGTCCTCGGTGAGCTCATGCCGATCCGCCTGGCGGGTCACGACGACGAGGTGACGACCTCGACCGCCTTCAGCTTCGCGCTGGTGCTGTGCCTCGGCCTCGCGCCCGCCGCGCTGGCGCAGGCGGTCGCCTCGATGCTCGCCGACCTGCGGCTCCGCAAGTCGCTCAGCTCGACGCTCTTCAACGTCGGCCAGTACACGATCTCGCTGGCGGCCGCGGGGCTGCTCATGCAGGCGCTCGCGGACCTGCCGCGGGAGTTGTCGGGGGCGCCGCTCACGGCGCCCGAGCTGCTCGTCGTCGCCGTCTGCGGGTTCGTCTTCTTCGCGATCAACAACGTCCTGGCCGGCACGGCCTACGCCCTCCTCGAGGGCAGCTCGATCCGCGACCACCTCCGGCAGGACCTCGCGTTCCAGGCCTGGACGGCAGCGCTCGTGCTCGGCTTCGCGCCGCTCGTCGTCGCCGTCGCCCACTACGACGAGGTGCTGCTGCCCTTCCTCGTGCTCCCGCTGCTCGCGATCTACCGCGCCGGCCGCGACGCGCGGCAGTCCGAGCACCAGGCCCTGCACGACGGCCTCACGCAGCTGCCGAACCGCATCCTGTTCCGGCGGCGCGCCGAGGCGGCCACGTCCAAGGCGGCGGCCGACGGCCACCACGCCGGCGTGCTGCTCGTCGACCTCGACCGGTTCAAGGAGATCAACGACACGCTCGGGCACGCCCACGGCGACCTCATGCTGCAGACGCTGGCCGCGCGGCTGCGGAACTCGTTGCGCGCCGTGGACACCGTGGCGCGCTTCGGCGGCGACGAGTTCGCCGTCCTCCTCCCCGACATCGACCACCCGAGCGAGGCCGAGCACCTCGCCGAGCGCCTGCTCGCCGCGCTGCAGGAGCCCTTCGCGATCAACGGGATCACGCTGACCGTCGGGGCGAGCGTCGGCATCGCCTGCTTCCCCGACGACGGGGACGACGTCGACCTGCTGCTGCGCCGCGCCGACGTCGCGATGTACGCGGCGAAGGGCCGGTACGGCGGCATCGCCCGCTACGACGAGTCGGACGACGACAACAGCGTCGAGCGCCTCTCGCTGGCCGTCGAGCTTCGCGACGTCGCCCAGCGCAACGAGCTGGCGATGCACTTCCAGCCCCAGGTCGATCTCGTGACGGGGAGCCTGGTGGCCGCCGAGGCGCTGATGCGCTGGCAGCACCCCACGCGCGGGCTCATCCCGCCCGACGCCTTCATCCCCGTCGCCGAGAACACCGGCGCGATCCGCGAGCTGACGGCGTTCGCGCTCGAGACGAGCCTGCGAGCCTGCCGCGGCTGGCGCACGCTCGGGATCGACGCCGACGTGTCCGTCAACGTGACGTCGCAGGACGTCCTCGACCAGCAGCTCCCGGAGCGGATCGCCGGCATGCTCGACCACCTGCGCCTGCCGGCCGACTGCCTCGAGCTCGAGCTGACGGAGACGATGCTGATGGCCGATCCCGGGCGGGCGGCGGAGATCCTCACCGTGCTGCACCGGACCGGCGTCCGGTTCGCCATCGACGACTTCGGCACGGGCTACTCGTCGCTCGCCTACCTCAAGCGGCTCCCGGTGGACAAGATCAAGATCGACAAGAGCTTCGTGCTGGGCATGAGGGACGACGCGAGCGACGCGGCGATCGTGGCGTCGACCATCGACCTCGCCCGCAACCTCGGCCTGCGCGCCGTGGCCGAGGGGATCGAGGATCGCGCGGCCGTCGCCGAGCTCGTCAGCATGGGCTGCAGCGACGGCCAGGGCTATGCGTTCGCAAGGCCGCTCGAGCCGGACGCCTTCGTCGACTGGGCGCTCGCCCGGACGGCGGCCGCGCCGGTCACGGCGACCGCCTAGCGGCGGAAGACGGACCGGCCCGGGTACTCGGCGTCGTCGCCGAGCGCCTCCTCGATCCGCAGCAGCTGGTTGTACTTGGCGACGCGATCGGACCGCGACGGCGCGCCGGTCTTGATCTGGCCGCAGCCGGTGGCGACCGCGAGGTCCGCGATCGTCGTGTCCTCCGTCTCGCCGGAGCGGTGCGACATGACCGCCGTGTAGCCGGCCTCGCGCGCCATGTCGATCGCCGCCAGCGTCTCGCTCAGCGTGCCGATCTGGTTGACCTTGATGAGGATCGAGTTGGCGACGCCGGTGTCGATCCCCCGCCGCAGCCGCTCGGTGTTGGTGACGAACAGGTCGTCGCCGACCAGCTGCACGCGCTCGCCGATCCGCTCGGTCAGCGCGCGCCAGCCGTCCCAGTCCTCCTCGTCCATGCCGTCCTCGATCGAGAGGATCGGGTAGCGCTCGGCCACGTCGGCCCAGTACGCCGCCATGTCCTCGGCAGACAGCGTGCGGCCCTCGCTGGCGAGGTCGTACACGCCGCCCTCGAAGATCTCGCTGGTGGCGGGGTCGAGCGCGATCGCGAGATCCTCGCCCGGCGTGTAGCCGGCAGCCTCGATGCCCTCGATCAGCGCCTGCAGCGCCGCCTCGTTGGACTCGAGGTCGGGAGCGAAGCCGCCTTCGTCGCCGACCGCGGTGTTGAGGCCGCGCCCCGAGAGCGTCTTCTTGAGCGCGTGGAAGACCTCGGTGCCCATCTGGAGCCCGCGCGCGAACGAGTCGGCGCCGACGGGGACGATCATGAACTCCTGGAAGTCGACCGAGTTGTCGGCGTGGGCGCCGCCGTTGAGCACGTTCATCATCGGCACCGGCAGCACGCGCGCCGACTCGCCGCCCAGATAGCGCCACAGCGGCTGGCCCTCCTCGGCGGCCGCCGCCCGGGCGGCGGCGAGCGAGACGCCGAGGATCGCGTTGGCGCCCAGGCGCGACTTGTTGGGCGTGCCGTCGAGCTCGATCAGCCGCTGGTCGAGCCCCTTCTGGTCGAGCGCGTCCAGGCCGCGGATCGCCTCGGCGATCTCGCCGTTGGCGTTGGCGACGGCCTTGCCGACGCCCTTGCCGCCCCAGGCGTCGCCGCCGTCGCGCAGCTCGGTGGCCTCGAACTCGCCGGTCGAGGCGCCGGAGGGGACGGCGGCGCGGCCGGTGGCGCCGGAGCGCAGGCCCAGCTCGACCTCGACGGTGGGGTTCCCGCGGGAATCCAGGATCTGGCGGGCGTGGACGGTTTCGATCTGGCTCAATTCGACTCCTCGTTCAGGCGCGCCCGCGCGTAGTAGGCGAGCTGGGCGTCGGGGCGCAGATCCTGCCAATCGCTGCCGTCGCCTGCGGCGAGGTCGGCCGCGCCCTCGACGCGGCCGCGGAAGCGGTCGGCCGCCGCGCGCAGCGCCAGCTCGGGGTCGACCTTGAGCTTGCGCGCCACGTTGACCGCCGCGAACAGCACGTCGCCGACCTCATGGAACGCCGCCTCGCGACCGGAGGCGGCCTTGAGCTCCTCCAGCTCGGCCTCGACGGCTTCGTAGGGCACGTGGTCGAAGTCGAAGCCGCTGGTGGCGGCGCGGCGCTGGACCTTGCGGGCGTAGAGCGGCCCCGGCAGGTTCTCCGGCACCTCGCCGAAGATCCCCGGCTCGCGGCCCGGCTCGGTCGCCTTGATGGCGTCCCAGTTGCGCAGGACCTCGCCGGCCGTCTCGGCCTCCACCTCGCCGAATACGTGGGGATGGCGCCGGATCAGCTTCTGGCGGATGTGCTCGGCGACCTCGGCCAGCGACCCCGCGCCGCGCTCCTCGAGCAGGAGCGAGAGGAAGTGGACCTGAAAGAGGACGTCGCCGAGCTCGTCGAGCAGCTTGGCGTCGTCGCCCGTATTGGCGGCCGCGGCGAGCTCGTACGCCTCCTCGACCGTGTGCGGGACGATCGTGCGCTCGTCCTGCTCGCGGTCCCAGGGGCACTCGTGCCGCAGCCGCCGGGTGAGCTCGTCGAGGCGCCGGAGCGCCTCGACGATGTCATCAGTTCTCGGGCTCAGCGGGCGCGGGCTGGGCCGGCTGGGTCGGGACCGTCGGCGACGGCGTCGGCGTCGCCTTCGGAGCGTTCTTGCACTGCTGCGTCACGTAGCCCTCGCGGCACTCCGTGCGCTCCTTCCACTTCTTCTGGAAGTCGGTCACGAACTTGTCGAGCGCCTTCTGCTGGTTCTGCGACTGCAGCGTCTGGCGGATCGTCTCCTTGGCCTGCTCGAGCGTCTGCTGCGAGGCCTTCTGGACCTTCTCGACCTCGAAGACGTAGTGGCCGAACTGCGTCTTCACCGGGCCGGTGACCTCACCGCGCTCGGCCTTGAAGACGGCCTCGTCGAGCGCCTTCTCGAGCGTGCCCTCGGCCTGGGCGGGCAGCTTGCCGCCCTGCGACTTGGAGGCCTCGTCGATCGAGTACTGCTTCGCCACCGAGCCCCACGACTGGCCGTCGTCGAGCGCCGCCTTGGCCTGGTTGGCCTTGGCCTCGGCCTTGGTCAGGACGATCCGGAGGTCGCGCCGCTCGGGCTGCGCGAAGCGCTCCTTGTTCTTGTTGTAGAAGTCCTCGATCTGGGCGTCGGTGACCTTGTCCTTGCCCTTGATGACCTTGTCGCGGATCTTGTTCGACAGCAGGTCGAGGCGGACGCGCTGCATGACGTCCTCCTCGGTCTGGCCGTAGTCCTTGAGGAACTTCTGGTAGTCGGCGTCCTTCGGGAAGCTCTGCTTCTTCTGCTGGTCGAAGGACTTCTTGACCTCGGCATCGGTGACCTTGATGCCCTGCTCCTGCGGCCTCGCCCTCGATCCACTCGAACGAGGTCAGGAGCTGGAGGACCTGGTCGCGCAGCTGGTTGTACTCCTGCTTGCACTGCTCCTTGTACTGCGCGTCGGTCGTCTTCGGCTGGCCTTCGGCCGGCTTCGGCGCCGACTTCTTCTTGTTCGCGACGCACTTCGTGAACTCCGGCGCGTCGGGCACCGACGCGTTCGGCTGGCCGCTCGACTTGGCGGCCACGTTCATCCAGTGTTCGAAGTCCTGCTTCTCGATGGCCTCGCCCTCCACCGAGGCGACGGCGTTGCCGGGTACGCCGCCGCATCCGACGGCGACAGCGGCAGTGGCGGCGAGGGCGCACAGCGCCAGGAGAAGTCGAGCAACCTTGATCATGAGAAGCCTTGGGAGGGGGGACGTTTACATAGAGTCAGCCGCGTGCTGCGTGCAGCGGCTGGGGCATGGAGCCCTCCTCGGCTGACGCATGGTAGCGGCCGTTTCCCGGCTTGTTCCCGAGATTCAGCCAGTCTTTAGGCGGCCTTGCGAACAACGGACAGAAGTACGTCCGCCGCATTGACCACCGCGGGGAACCGCTGGCCCGGGCTCGTCGGGCACGCGAACGGAGAGCTGCGAGCGGCCCGATTCGTAGATGGCGCCGGGCAGCGCTTCCCGCAGCGCACGGGCGCGCACGCTGTCCAGCTCGATCGGCGTGACGGCCAGCCGGCCGCCGCGGAAGCTGACCGCCCGGGCGCCCGCCTCGCCCAGCTTGATGCGGGCCTGCTGGAGCGTCGATCAGGTTGCTCAGGGGCTCCGGGATGTCCCCGAACCGGTCGGTGAGTTCCTTGCGCAGCTCGTGCAGCTCGGCAACCTCGCGCGCGCCCGCGATCCGGCGGTGCACGTCGACCTTCGCCTGCTCGTACGGGATGTAGTCGGGCGGCACGTAGGCGTCGACGTTGACGTCGAGCCGCACGGGCTCCGACGGCTCGGCGCCGTCGCCGTCCGGGTCCATCTCGCGCACCGCCTCGTCGAGCATCTGCATGTAGAGCTCGAAGCCGAGGGCGGCGACGTGGCCGGACTGCTCGTCGCCCAGCAGGTTGCCGGCGCCGCGCAGCTCGAGGTCGCGCATGGCGACCTTGAAGCCCGCGCCGAGCTCGGTGTAGTCGCTGAGCGCGGACTGAGGCGGTCGGCGGCCTCCTGCGTGAGCGCCGCGGCGCTGGGATAGAGCAGGTACGCGTAGGCGCGCTCGCGGCTGCGGCCGACGCGGCCGCGGATCTGGTAGAGCTGGCTGAGGCCGAAGAGGTCGGCGCGGTCGACGATCAGCGTGTTGGCCTGCGGGATGTCGATGCCGCACTCGATGATCGAGGTGCTCACCAGCACGTCGGCGTCGCCGCGCAGGAAGCCGAGCATGCGCTCCTCGAGCTGCTTCTCGTCCATCTGGCCGTGGGCGACCGCGAACTTCATGCCCGGGCACAGCGCCCGCAGGCGCTCGGCGGTCTCGTCGATGTCCTCGACGCGGTTGTGCAGGAAGAACGCCTGGCCGCCGCGCGCGTGCTCGCGCTCGAGCGCCTGCTTGACGAGCTGCTCGTCGTACTCGCCGACGTAGGTCTTGACCGGCCGGCGGCCCTCGGGCGGCGTCTCGATCACGCTGATGTCGCGCAGGCCGGCGAGGCTCATCTGCAGCGTGCGCGGGATCGGCGTCGCGCTCATCGAGATGACGTCGACCTTGAGCTTGAGCTGGCGCAGCAGCTCCTTCTGCTTGACGCCGAAGCGCTGCTCCTCGTCGACGATCAGCAGCCCGAGGTCCTTGGCGCGCACGTCGCGCGACAGCACGCGGTGCGTGCCGATCAGGATGTCGACCTTGCCCTCGGCGAAGCGCTTGACCGCCTCGCGCTGCTCGGCCGCCGGCCGGAAGCGGCTGACGTGCTCGATGATGAACGGGTGGTCGCGCAGGCGCTCGGTGAACGTGCCGAAGTGCTGCTGGGCGAGGATCGTCGTCGGGACGAGCATCAGCACCTGCTTGCCGGCCGATCGCCGACTTCACCGCCGCCCGCAGCGCGACCTCGGTCTTGCCGTAGCCGACGTCGCCGCAGATCAGGCGGTCCATCGGCCGGTCGGTCTCCATGTCCTCGATCACGGCCTCGATCGCGTCGCGCTGGTCGGGCGTCTCGCGGTACGGGAAGGCCGCCTCGAGCTCGCGCAGCTCGTCGCGAGTCCTCGGGGAAGGCGTGGCCGCGGCGGCGCTTGCGCTCGGCGTACAGGTTGAGCAGCTCGCCGGCCAGCTCCTGCGCGGCGCGGCGGGCGCGCGCCTTCAGGCGGTCCCAGCGGTTGCCGCCGAGCTTGGACAGCGGCGGGTGCGAGCCGTCGGCGCCGACGTAGCGCGAGATCTTGGCCAGCTGGTCGACGGGCAGGAAGACCTTGTCGTCGCCCTGGTACTCGAGGTTCAGGTAGTCGCGCGTGACGCCGGCGACGGTCTTGGTGTCGAAGCCGGCGAAGCGGGCGATGCCGTGGTCCTCGTGGACGACGATGTCGCCGGTGCGCAGGTCGGTGAAGCTGCGCAGCAGGCCGCGGCCCTTGCGCGTCGGCCGCGTGGTCGCCTTGCGGCGGTGGATGAGGCGGTGCTCGGGGAACGCGGCGAGCTTGAGGCCGGGCGCGACGAAGCCGTCGCGCAGGTTGGCCTCGGTGAAGATGAGGCCGGTGGTGCCGCCGTTGAGGTCGCCTTCAGGCGCGCGAGGTTGTAGGCGGCGCGCTCGGCGGCGCCGCGCTGCGGCCAGGCGACGACGGTCGTGTAGCCGGAGCGCGTGAGCTTCTCCAGCTCGGCCTCGGCCTCCTTGAGCGAGCGGGCGGCGAAGTCGGCGGACTGCGCGCGGATCTCGGTCGGCTGGTCGGCGCTGATCGAGGACTAGCCGGATCGCGGCGCGGTCGTCCAGCGTCTGCAGGATGCGGTCGGGCTTGACGTAGAGGTGGTGGGCGTCCTCGTCGTGGAAGGCGGCGCAGACGTCCTGCCAGTGGTCGCGCAGGCTCGGCTCGACGTCCTCGTCGGCGGCGACCACGATCTGCGCGGTGTCGGGGATCAGGTCGAGCAGCTCGCGGAAGCGGTCGACCGGCAGCAGCTCGGCGATGTCGGGGCGCTCCTCCTCGGTCGCGGCGATCTCGGCCAGCTCGCGGTGCTCGGGCGCGAGCTCGGCGGCGGGCGCGATCTCCACCGCGTCGGCCTCGCCGAGGCTGCGCTGCGTGAAGGTGGAGAACCAGCGCAGCGAGTCGATCTCGACGTCGAACAGGTCGACGCGGACGGCGCGCTCCTCGGTGGCCGGGTAGATGTCGAGCAGGCCGCCGCGGACGGCGAACTGGCCGCGCTCCTCGACCTGGTCGACGCGCTCGTAGCCGGCCGCGACGAGGTCGTTGGCCGCCTCGTCGAGGTCGAGCAGGTCGCCCTTGCGCAGCGTGAAGCCGTGCGGGCGCAGCTCGGGGTCGGGGACCTTCTCCGACAGCGCGACCGCGGAGACGATCACGACCGGCTGCTCCTCGCCGGCGCGCGTGTCGGTGAGCGCGTCGAGCGCGGCGACGCGCAGGCCGACGAGGTGCGGCGGCGGCGTCAGGTGCGACTCGTAGGCGACGCCGCGGCTCGGGTAGTAGCGGACGGCGCGCGGCTTCAGCCAGGCGCGCAGGTCCTGCGCGAGGTCGCGCGCGGCGCGGTCGTCGCCGGCCACGACGACGCGTCGGGCGCCGCGGGTCGCGGTCGGCCAGCGCGGCGATCACGAACGGCCGCAGCGACTGCGAGACGAACGCCGACCCGCCCTCGTCGGCGAGCTTTGCCGCCGCCGGGTCGTTGTCGAGGTGGTTGAGGAACGTCCTGAGGGCCAAAGCCCTCTGAGTCTAGAAGGGCTGCCGGGCCAGGATGTTGAGGCGCACGTACTCGACGACGGGCTCGTCCAGCTGGGCGATCACCGCGTCGACGAACGGCTCGCGCAGCGGCTCGGTCGAGGCGCTCGAGATGCGAGCCGAGCGCGACCGTGCCGAGGTACTCGTGCGGGTCGTCGGGCTCGACGCGGACGCGCTGGAACCACGTCCAGACGTCGACCCAGCCGAGCCGTCTGAGCCGCTCGGCGGTCTCGTGCGTGGCGGCGAAGTTCCACGGCCCCGGCCAGCCCGCCAGCGCGGGCGCGTAGGGCTCGCGCTCGCCCACCAGCTCGGCCGCGGCCGTCGAGCGCGGCGATGTTGCCGGCGCCCCCGCACTGGGCGACCAGCCGGCCGCCCGGCTTCAGCACGCCTCGAGAGTCGCTTGAACAGCCGCGTCGTGGTCGGCGATCCAGTGGAAGGTCGCGGTCGAGAGGATGGCGTCGACCGGCTCGTCGAGCTCGAGCTGACAGGTCGGCGGCCGCGAGCTCGGCGGCGTCGCCGAGCCGCTCGCGCGCGGCCTCGACCATCGCCGGCGAGCCGTCGACCGCGATCACCTCGCCGCGCGGCAGCCGCTCGAGCAGCGCCGCCGTCACGCGCCCGGTGCCGCAGCCGGCGTCGAGCACGCGCTCGTCGCCGCGCAGGTCCAGCCGGTCGAGCACGTCCCGCCCCATCGCCTCGAGCGGAGCCGACATGCGCTCGTACGAGGCGGCATTCCAGTCGCGCGGCTGGCATACAGATGTACGTTATCTCGAACGTCCAAAGTGACGTGACGCGGAGCCCGGCGCGGCCGGCTCACCAGCCGCCCTACCCCGCCGCCGTTGACGTTCGTCCCGTCAGAGCCGCTTGCGCAGCATGCCGAAGACCCCGCGGGCGATCTTGCGCTGAAGTGCCTTGCCCTCGCGTGACGTGAGGAAGTCCTCGAGGCTGCCCGTCGGCGCGGGGGCGGGCTCGCGGCGGCGGGAGCGCTTGGGCTTCGGCGCGGGCTCGGGCTCAGGTTCGGGCTCCTCGGCGGCCGCCAGCCGCTCGGTGAGGATCTCGCGCGCGCTCCGCGCGTCGAGCGGCGTGCCGTACTTCGGCCATAGCGGCGACGCCTTCGCGGCGGCGGCGGGATCGTCGGCCGGCCCCATCCGCGACGCCGGGGCCACGAGCCGCGTGTGCACGACCGGCGTCGGCACGCCGCGATCCGACAGCACGGTCACGGCGGCCTCGCCGATGCCATCGAGGTCAGCAGCTCGCCGAGGTCGTAGTGCTCGGACTTCGGAAAGGTCCGCACCGTCGCCTTCAGCGCTGCCTCGTCCTCGGGCGTGAACGCCCGCAGCGCGTGCTGGATGCGGCTGCCGAGCTGGCCGAGGACCTCGCCCGGCACGTCGCGCGGCGTCTGCGTGACGAAGAAGACGCCGACGCCCTTCGAGCGGATCAGCCGCACCGTCTGCACGATCGACTCGACGAACGCCGGCGTGGCGCCGTCGAACAGCAGGTGCGCCTCGTCGAAGAAGAACACGAGCTTGGGCTTCTCGAGGTCGCCGACCTCGGGCAGCTGCTCGAACAGCTCGGCGACGAGCCACATGAGCGCCGTCGAGAACAGGCGCGGCTTGTCGCGGACGCCCGGGAGCTCGACGCAGGTGATCAGGCCGCGGCCGTCGGGCGCCGTGCGCAGCAGGTCCCCGATGTCGAACTGCGGCTCGCCGAAGAGCTCGGTGCCGCCGCCGGTCTCGAGCCCGACGAGCGCGCGCAGCAGCACGCCGACGGTGGCGCCCGACAGCCCGCCGATGCCCTCGAGCTCGCCCTTGCCCGCATCCGAGTCGAGGAACGTGAGCAGCGCGCGCAGGTCCGAGAGGTCCACGAGCGGCAGGCCCTTGGCGTCGGCGTAGTGGAAGACGAGCGCGAGGCTCTGCTCCTGCGTCTCGTTGGCGTCGAGCACCTTGGCGAGGAGCTGGGGCCCGAAGTCCGACACCGTGGCGCGCACCGGCACGCCCGCGGCCGAGCCCGCCGAGCGCCACGTACTCGACCGGGAACGCGGACGGGGCGAACGGCAGGCCCAGCTCGGTCATCCGCTTCTCGGCCGCCCCGCCCGGCGCGCCAGGCGCCGCCAGGCCCGAGAGGTCGCCCTTGAGGTCGGCGACGACGACCGGCACGCCCGCGGCCGACAGGCCCTCGGCGAGACCCTGGAGCGTCTTCGTCTTGCCCGTCCCGGTGGCGCCCGCCACGAGGCCGTGGCGGTTCATCATCGCGAGCGGGATCCGCACGGCGGCCCCGGGCACGAGCGCGCCCTCGTGCACGCCGCGCCCCAGGTCCAGTGCCGGGCCCTCGAACGCATAGCCCTGCGCGACGGCATCGGCGAAGTCGGTCACGCGGGGACTATCCCAGGACGAGCCGCTCGACCTCGTCGGCGGCGCGGACACGAGCGCGGCGACCTCGTCGGCCGGCTGGCGCCACTTGCCGAGCACGTAGGCGGCGACGATGTCGGGGTCGGTCGTGTCCGGCCGGCCGACGCCGACCCGCACGCGATGGAAGTCGGCGCCGCCGAGCTCGCGCCGCAGCGACTTCAGGCCCGTTGTGGCCGGCCAGGCCGCCGCCCAGCCGCACCGCACCTCGCCGAACGGCAGGTCGATCTCGTCGTGCACGACGACGAGCCGGTCGAGGTCGAGCTTGAACGAGCCGCGCGCCGGGCCGACCGAGCGGCCCGACTCGTTCATGTAGGTCTGCGGGCGCAGCACCGCCACGCGCGGACCGCCGGGGCCGGTGCGCCCCTCGGTGAGCTCGCCGGCGAACTTCTTCTTCGCCTTGGGCAGGTCCCAGCGCTCGGCGAGCGCCTCGGCGACGCGGAAGCCGACGTTGTGCGGGCTGTCGGCGTAGCCGGGACCGGGGTTGCCGAGCCCGACGATCAGCCAGTCGACCGGGGTTGAGCTGAAGAGCTTCAGCTCTCGTCCGAGTCGGACGCCTCGGCTCGGCCCTCCTCGGCGGTCGTCGCCCTCGCCCTGGGGCTCCTCGATCGGCTCGCCGTCCTCGCCGACCAGCTCGGTCTCGGTCTCGATCTCCTCTTCGACCGGCTCGAGCGTCGGCGGGGTGATGGTGGCGATGACGATCTCGGGGTCGTCGAGCAGCGTGACGCCCTGCGGCGCGGTCAGCACGTCGAGCGTGACCGTGGCGTTCATCTCGAGGCCCGACACGTCGTGCTCGATGACGTCCGGGATGTCGCCCGGCAGCGCCTCGATGTTCACCTCGCGCAGCTCCTGGTTGAAGATGCCGCCTTCGACCACGCCGGGGGCCTCCTCGGAGCCGGTGAACTCGATCGGCACGGTGGCGTGGATCGCGACGTCCATGCGGACGCGCAGGAGGTCGACGTGGGTCGCCTCACCGCGCACCGGGTGGCGCTGCACGTCCTTGATCAGGACGTTGCTGTTCGGCCGCCGTCGAGGCTGATCTGGATGACCTGGCCCGCATGGGCGAGCGTGTTGCGCAGGATCCGCGCGTCGACCGCGAAGTGCTGCGGGATCCTCGCCGCCGCCGTAGACGACGCCGGGCACGAGGCCGTCGCGCCGGAGCCGGCGCGCCGAGCGCGAGCCCTCCGGATCACGGGCGTGCAGGGCGAGCGTGCTGGAGTCGGTGGTAGCCATGAGCGGCAGACGATGCTAGCGAACGAGGGTCTGCGGATCGGCGTCGAGGGTACCCTCGCGTTCATGAGTCCTGATCAGGAGCTCATGGTCATCTTCGGTGCACTCCACCTCGTCGCACTCGTCTCGGCGTTGGTGCTGTTCGTCATGTTCCTGCGCTCGACCGCTCCGGCTTCAAGCCGCCGGACGACGACGACGGCGGAGGCGGCGGCAACGACCGGATCGGCGACGGCCGAAGACGTCGCCGTCCGGCGGCATCCCGCTCCCGGACGCCGAGCCGCCGTCGAAGCGCCTGCGCTCGCACGAGCGGCTGGCCGACACGGCGCGGCGCTACCGCCGAGCGCGGGTCTGCCCGGAGCCGGCGCGGCCGGGTCGCGCCGGCGCGTGGCGGTAGCTGATCCGGGCGCGCAGCCGGCGTCGCTCGCCCTCGTGCGGTTCGGCGTGGAAGCGCCGGATCGCGACGAGCAGGCCTGCCACGCCCCACGCGGCGATGACCGCGAGGTGGCCCGGCGCCCAGCCGCCGCCGGTGGTCTGCGGGACGAAGCACGCGTCGAACGCGTCGACGAGGTGGTAGAGCGGGAACACGTGGGCGATCGCCGAGATCCAGTCCGGCGCGCCCTCGAGCGGGTACCAGATCCCGGAGATGAAGGAGAGCGGCAGGAGCGTGAGCTGCGCGACCGGGCCCGCCTGGTCGGCGTTGCGCACCAGCGTGGTGACCGCGAGGCCGAGCGCCGCCAGCGTCGCAGCGCCGAGCACCAGCGTGACCATCGCGGCCGGCAGAGTCTCGCGGGTAGATGTCGACGCCGAACACGGGCACCGCGACGACGAACATCAGGACCACGCTGGCGATGCCGAGTGATCACCGCGCCGGTCAGCCACGCGAGCAGGTAGATCGGCATCGGCAGCGGCGTGCCCTGCATGCGCTTGAGCAGCCGCTCGTCGCGGGCGCTGGCCAGCCCGAAGATGACGTTCGTGTAGCAGGCGAGCGTGAGCCCGAAGATGCCGATCGAGGGTGCGTAGAACTGCGCGAAGCGCACCTCGCCGCCGGCGGGGCCCGGGGCGGCCACCTGCACGTCGCCGTTGATGGCGTTGAAGATCACCAGGAACATCAGCGGGAACACGAACGTGAAGAAGGTCACGCGCGGGTTCCGCAGCATCAGCCGCACGCGGGCGGCGATCCAGCGCGTGAGCAGCGAGAGGGTCATGCCGGTCAGCTCCAGGTAGACGTCCTCGAGGCTCGGGCGGCTGACGGTCAGCCCCTCGAGCTCGTAGCCGCGCGCCGCCGCCCACGAGAGCAGCGGCGCGAGGTCGCGGGTCGGGGTGGAAGTGCGCAAGTACACCTCGGGCCCGACGCCGTCGACGACCACGGGAAGGTCGTCCGGTTCGACTCCCGGCGGCAGCCGGAACGTCACCACCGCGGTCTCCTCCCCGCCGAGCTCGTCGGGCGCGGCGATGGCGATCAGCCGCCCGTCGGCGAGCACCGCCACGCGGTCGGCCAGCCGCTGCGCCTCCTCCATGTAGTGCGTGGTGAGGAGGATCGTCCGGCCGCGGGCGCGCAGGCCGGCGATCAGCTCCCACGACTGCCGGCGGGCGGCCGGGTCGAAGCCGGTGGTCGGCTCGTCGAGGAAGATGAGCTCCGGGTCGCCGGCGATGCCGACGGCCACGTCGAGCCGCCGCCGCTGGCCACCCGACAGGGTGCGCGTGCGGGCGTTCAGCCGGTCCGCGAGGCCGACCAGCTCGGCCACCTCGTCGGCGGGCAGCGGGTCCGGGTAGGGCGCGGCGAACAGCTCGATCGCCTCGCGGACGGTGAGCTCCGGCTCGAGCGCGGCGTCCTGGAGGACGATGCCGATCCGCTCGCGGAACGCGCGCTCGCGGTGGGAGGGGTCGAAGCCGAGGACGTCGACGTCACCGGCGTCGGCGCGGCGGTGACCCTCGAGGATCTCGACCAGCGTGGTCTTGCCGGCGCCGTTGGGTCCGAGCAGGGCGAGCACCTCGCCGCGGCGGACCGTGAGGTCGACGCCGTCGAGGGCGGTCACGCCGCCGTACGCCTTGCGGACGCCACGGATCCGTATCGCGGTGTCCGTGAGCATGGCGGATACGGTCGCGCGTCCGGCCGCTCGCGTCATCGGCGCCGGGGTCGAACTTGCGCCTGCACCCACGGGTGGAGGCGCGTTCCACCCGCGCGCCGATGACGGCGGCGGGCACGACCCGTACGGTTGGGACATGCCGCGCGAGCCGCTGTCGATCTTCGGCGCGCTGGCCATGACGCTGATCGTCGTGGTGACGCTGGTCACCGAGCCGCGCCCCGACGCGAACCTGTGGGTCGCGGTCGGCGTCGTCGCCCTGGTGGCCGGCATCTTCGTGAGCCTGCCGCGCGGCGCGCCGCGGTGGCGGACGCTCGCCGGGCTGCTCCTGGTCGCGGCGGCGGCCTGCCTGCTCGTCCGCGTCCAGCCCGACGGCATCGCCTTCGGCGCCCTCTACTACGTCGTGATCATGTCGGCGCTGCGGCTGGAGCTGGTCCCCGCGCTGGCCGTCAGCGGCACCGCGGTGGCGGCGGGCGCGGCGATGGTGGCGCAGGAGGCCGACGACCCCGCGGGCGCGGTGATCTCGATCGTCCTGTCCGTCATCCCGTGGTTCCTGATCATCCGGCTGCTGGGCGATATGCACGAGGGCCGCGAGCGGGCCGAGGGACTGGTGGAGGAGCTGCGCGAGTCGCGCGCCGCGGCCACCGAGGCGGCGGCCGCCGCCGAGCGCGGCCGCGTGGCGCGCGAGCTGCACGACGTGCTGGCCCACTCGCTGTCGGCGCTCGCCCTGCAGCTCGAGGGCACGCGCCTGCTGGCGCGCGACCGCGGCGCGGATCCCGCGGTCGTCGAGGCGGTGGAACGCGCGCACCACCTCGCCGCCGAGGGCCTCGAGGAGGCGCGTGCCGCGATCGGCGCCCTGCGCGGCGACGAGCTGCCCGGCCCGGAGCGGCTGCAGCAGCTGGCCGCGGCGTTCGGCGACCGCTGCCGGCTGACGGTCGGCGGCACGCCGCGCGAGCTGGCCTCCGAGGCGCGCCTGGCGATCTACCGCACGGCCCAGGAGGCGCTGACCAACGTGCTCCGCCACAGCGCCGCCGACCGCGTCGAGATGTCGCTGGCCTACGAGGACGGCGGCACGCGGCTCGTCGTGGAGGATCACGGGCCGGGCGCGCCGGTCGCGGTCGGCGCTCGCAGCCCGGGCGGGGGGTACGGGCTGACCGGGATGCGCGAGCGCGCCGAGCTGCTGGGCGGGCGGCTGGACGCCGAGCCGACGGCCGACGGCTACCGCGTGGAGCTGTGGCTGCCGGCATGATCCGCGTCCTGCTCGCCGACGACCAGCGCGTCGTGCGCGAGGGGCTCGGCACCCTGCTCGGTCTGCTCGACGGGATCGAGCTGGTGGGGACGGCGGCCGACGGCGAGGAGGCCGTCGCGCTGGCCGCCGAGCACGACCCCGACGTCGTGCTGATGGACCTGCGGATGCCGCGCGTCGACGGCGTCGAGGCGATCCGCCGGCTGGCCGCCCGGGGCGAGCGGCCGCGGGCGATCGCGTTGACGACCTACGCCGACGACGCGTCGGTGCTCGGCGCCCTGCGCGCGGGCGCCCGCGGCTACTTGACCAAGGACGCCGGCGCCGAGCAGATCCGCGCGGCCGTCCAGGCGGTGGCGCGCGGCGAGGCGGCGATCGATCCGGCGGTCCAGCACCACGTGTTGGCGGCGCTGACCGAGCCTGTGGCCTCGGAGCTGCCCGACGGCCTGACGCCGCGCGAGGTCGAGGTGCTGCAGCTGATCGCCGAGGGACTGACGAACGCGGAGATCGCCGAGCGGCTGGTCGTCACACCCGCGACTGTGAAGTCCCACGTCAACCACATCTTCGCCAAGGCCGGTGTGCGCGATCGGGCGCAGGCGGTTGTTTACGCGTTCTCGCGTGGGTTGGCTTGAGGTTCGGAAAAGGCAACCCCGCTTGTAGGGAGGGTCGGGGAGGCTCGGGAGCGGTTGGTTTTCCGCGATGCGCAACAGGTGACGCCTCAGGGCCGGATACTCGAGGCCGGGGCGCCGAGGGCCTGGGGTTGATTAGGGGTCGTATAGCGACCCTTTCGCGACCCGCCAGTTTCCGGACTATCTCGTCGGCGTCCCCGACTTCCACGATGCGGAAATCCAGGCCGATCCTGCTCCCTTGAAATGCGAGAAGTTCGTGCCTACGGAAACTGCTGAGTCGACCCGAACCAGCGCTGCACATCGCCCCACGCGGGCTTGGGCGTCCCGTCGTAGTGCAGCAGCGCCTTCTGGTGGATCGGTGACGCCGGGAACGGGTTGCCGCCGTCCCACAGCGGCCGCACGCGGAACTCGTTGATCGCCCAGTAGAGCGCGCCGCTCAACCACGGCTTGGTGGCGAACACGCCGAGGTGGTAGTTGACGAAGTCCTGCTGGAACGCGTACGTGCCCTTGTCCTCGACCGAGCCGTCGCGGTTCGCCTCCGCCCCGAACTCGGTGACCATGATCGCGTCGTTCGAGTAGCAGCGGCGCAGGGAGTCGAGGTAGGCCGAGAGCCGCTCGCGGTCGAACAGCGAGCCGCCCGGCCCCGGGTACCAGCCGAAGTAGTCGTTGACGCCGACGACGTCGAGCGGGCCGTAGCGGCGCTGGCAGCCGGCGCCCGGATAGCCGGCGACGGCGAGGCCGACGGGTCGCGTGGGGTCGAGCTCGCGGGCGGCGCGCGTGGCGCGGCGGATGTAGGCGCCCTGGGTCGGGCCGGGCTTCGACGACAGCTCGTTGGCGATCGACCAGATGAGCACCGACGGGTGGCTGCCGTTGGTCTCGACGTTGTGACGGAGCTCGGCGACCGCGTGCGGCGTGATGTCGTCGATCAGCGAGCTCTTGTGCCCGTAGACCGGGATCTCGGACCAGATCAGCAGCCCCTCGCGGTCGGCGACCTCGTGGATGTAGGGGTGCATCGGGTAGTGCGTGCGGAGCATCGTCGCCCCGAGCTCCTTCGCGCGGTCGAGCAGCCAGCGGCGGAAGGCGTTGTCGACGGCGAAGCCCTGGCTCGCGTTGTCCTCGTGCAGCCCGACCCCGCGCAGCTGCACCGGCCGGCCGTTGAGCCGCAGGCGACCACCCTGCACGTCCACCGACCGTACGCCGGTGCGCACGCTCCAGCGGCCGACCACCCGGCCGCCGACGCGCGCCTCCACAGCTGCCGGGTAGAGGAACGGGTCGCGCGGCGACCACAGGTGCGGGTTCGGGACGCGCAGCGAGCCGCGGAAGCTGCCGGTCCGGCCGGGACGCAGCGTGCGCGTCCCGATCCGCACGCGTGCGATCGCCGAACCTCCCCGTGAGCGTCGCGCGCCGTGAGCTGCCGCTGACGTTGCGCACGCGCGCCTGGAAGACGGTCGTGGCCTCGCACGTGGCGCAGCGCAGGCGCGGAGTGATGAGCGCCGACTCGATCTGCAGCGTGTCGAGCCGCCGCAGGTACACCTCGCGCAGGATGCCGCCGTAGTTCCACCAGCCGCCGGTCGGCAGGCCGGTGCGCGGGCTGCGGCGGCCGGGCGGCAGGTCGGTCGCCACGCGCCGCGAGTCGACGCGGACGACGAGCCGGTTCGTGCCGCGGCGCTTGAGACCGTCGAGCAGGACGGTGAAGGGCAGGTAGGCGCCGGCGTGCGAGCCGACCGCGCGGCCGTTGAGCCAGACCCGCGACCGGTAGTTGACCGACTCGAAGCGCACCGCCCAGTCGAGCGCCGCGCTCGCGCTGGGCAGCTCGAAGTCCTTGCGGTACCAACCGACGGTGCCGGTGAAGGAGCGGATCGAGTGGTCGCCCACGTTCCAGGCGTGCGGCACCCGGACGGTGCGCCAGCGGTCGCTCGAGTCGAGCCGGAACTTCCAGTCGCCGTCGAGCAGGAAGCGCCCGTCGGGCCCGTCCTCGTAGAGCGTCCGCTGGCTCGGCTCGTCGGCGGCCTGGGCGGGGGCGGACAGGACGAGCAGCAGGAGAACCCCCAGGGCGAGCCGCATCGCGGGCAGTCTAGGCACAGCTCTCCTCGTTGCCGATCGGGTCGGAGATCGAGAGCAGCTCGACGTCGGCGCCGGTCAGCGGGCCGTCGCGCCGCACGCGGACGCACTGGACGACGGGCAGCGAGCTCCCGGCACGCCAGGCCACGCGGCCCAGCCCGGTGCGGCGCGTGAGCGCGATCTGGACCGACGGCGTGTAGTTGAGGATCTCAACCGCGCCCGGGCGCTCGAGCTCCCGCACGCGCGAGCGGACGACGTCGGCACAGGCCGGCTGGGCGCGGCAGGCGGGAAGCGCGGCGAGGGCGCCGGCGGCGTCGCCGGCCGCCTGCGCCTCGACGAGGTCGAGCACCTTCGAGCGCTCCGTCCCGGCCCCGGTGAGCGCGCGGGCGAGCAGGCCGGTGGCGCCGAGGAAGAGGAAGGCCGCGAAGGCGATGACGATGAGCACACGGGTGCGCCGCACGGGCGCGCCAGGCTAGATGATCGATTCCGCGGAATCGGTCATCTCAGCCAGCTTCGAGGTAATCGTCGCCCGAGAGCTCCAGGAAGCGCTGCACGCTGGCCTCCTGGTGGCTGAGCTGCTCGGCCATCCGCCGGGCGTGCTCGGAGGCGATCTCGAAGAAGTCCTCGAGGCAGCGCTCGGGGTCGTCGGGCAGCGGGTAGACACGCGCGACGTCCTGCTGGACGCACACGATCCCCATCGGCGGGCGACCCTCGACGAGCGGCCTCGCGCCGCACACGGCGGTCACCACGATCTGCTTCTCGGGGGCGACGAGCGCGGCGGGCAGCAGCCGGTGGGCGGGCAGCTCGACGTCGAGCGCGATCCGGCGGTCGACCTGCACGTGGCTGTGGGCGAGGTCGGAGAGCGGCTCGCGCCAGATGGCGAGCACGGTGTCGGCCGCGCTCAGGGCGTCGCGCATGGCGGCGGCCTGCTCGGCGTAGAGGTGCTCGGCCTCCTCGCGGTCCTCGGCGCCGGCGAGGTCGAGGTCGCAGGGCACGCGCAGCAGCTCGCCGGGCGCCACGGCGCTACCGGCGCCGCGGCCGCCGTGGGCGACGTAGGTCTGGATCGTCCCGAGGTCGCGCCGCCCGTGGAAGACGACCGTCAGCTCCTCGCACAGCGGGAGGCCGGAGACGCGCAGGGCGACCGCGGCGGTGGCCTCCTTGTCGAGGAGGGCCCGCCGAAGGAGATCGTCGGCGTGCTCGCGGTTGTCCATGTCCATGCGGTATCGACATATTTACCGCTCCACCGGAGGATGCAACACCGACCGGTCGACTGGGCCGGATCGACCGTGGGTAGAGTCCGGCGGACCATGGGGCTGATCTACAAGCCGTTCGGCATCTTCCTGGGGATCGTCGCCGCCCTGCTGGGGAAGCGGGTCTTCAACTTCGCCTGGACCAAGATCGACGACCAGGACCCGCCGAAGGCCACCACCGAGGAGACCACCTGGCGGCGCCTGATCGCCGCCTCCGCGGTGCAGGGCGTGATCTTCAAGGTCGTTCGCGTGGTGGTCGATCGCTACGGCGCGATCGGCTGGCGCTACGTCACCGGGGTCTGGCCCGGCGAGAAGCGTCCTGACCCCGACGAATGACGAAGCCGCGCTCGGCCAGGGTGCCGAGCGCGTCTTCGAAGGCGGCGAAGTCCCGCTCGAGCAGGAGGTCGATCGGCCTCCCCGCGGGCCCCTCGGTGCGTACCCATCTCGTGAGAGCGTCGCCGTGCTCCTCCAGCAGGTTGAGCAGGATCGGCAGCTCGGGCTTGTGATCGAGGTCGCCGGAGACCACCTCGAGCGGGTCCGCGTCGAGGATCGTCAGCAGCTCGTCGTCGGTCAGGCCCAGCAGCTCCTGGAGCCGGGCGGCGCTCGTCACTCTCTCGCGAACCCCCCTGAGGCGACCGCCGCGCCGTAGCCGCCCACGATCGGCAGCCGCACCTTGCTCACGCGCGTGTCGAGCGTGACCTGGCTGCCCGTGGTGCCCGCCACCGAGCCGAAGCTCGTGTAGTTGGCGACGAGCACGATCCCGATCCGGTGACCGGCGCGGAACGTGAAGTCGTTCGGGAACGTCGGCCACGCGAACCGGTACTTCGTCCCGATCTGCACCGGCGTCGCCATGGTCGCGAGCAGCGACTCGCGGTTCGAGGAATCGAGGATCCCCTTCGAGACGCGCCACTGCGTGACGTCGACCGTGGGCTTCGTGACCTCGAGGTAACAGGCGCTGTCGTTCTCGCTCGACTCGCCCCAGCACGTCCGCGTCTCCGGCTCCGCCGTGACGATGCCGTCGCTCGTACGCGAGATCTGCGTGCTCGGCCCGTAGTCGACGAGGACGGCGCCGAGGTTCGACTGCGTCGTGCTCAGCGACGCCTGGATGTCGACCACCGGCGTGCCGGACATCCGCAGCGGCTTCTTGAGCGGCGCCGAGAGGAACGCCAGCCGGTTCGCCTGCGACCCGGT
Source organism: uncultured Solirubrobacteraceae bacterium (assembly GCA_963844405.1). Classification (GTDB taxonomy): domain Bacteria; phylum Actinomycetota; class Thermoleophilia; order Solirubrobacterales; family Solirubrobacteraceae; genus DASSUW01. The sequence goes on from CAWJNZ010000007.1 coordinate 809,506, forward strand.
CGGGTTGTTGATCATCGTGTTCTCGTTCTGGGCGGCGTCGGTCCACGTCAGCGTGTCCGTCGCCCCGCCCGACCGCAGGCCGAGGGCTCCCGCGGAGCCGGGCGCCGTGCCGTGCAGGTAGATGTCGGTGCCGAGCGTGCCCGGGATCGGCCAGTCGTGCGCCGTCTGGAACACGTCCTTGGCGACCTCGATGTCCACGCGCGGCTCGTCCATGATCCCGTTGTCGACGCCCTGGAGCTCGTGATCGAACCAGCGGTGCAGCGTGTCGACCCAGTGGGCGCGCCGGAAGTCGAACGGGTCCTCGTGGCCCGTGCCCGTGAGCCACATCTTGACCGGCACCCGCCCTTCGAGCGCGTCCCACCACTGCGTCGCGTGGTTGAAGCGCACGTTGTCGTCCTGGAAGCCGTGCGTGATGAAGACGGACGCCTTGACCTTGTCGGCGTCCTTGAGGTGGTCGCGATCGAGCCAGAACTGGTTGACGTCGCCGTGCTCGTCGCCGTCGTTCTCGTTCATCCACAGGCGCGACGGGAGGCACAGCGCCCGGCGGTCCGGGTTGGTGACCGTGTTGGCGAGCGAGTTGCCCGGATAGTTGGTGTTGTGCCGGATGCCGCCGGTGCGCGAGTACTCGTACCACTGCGAGATCGCCGAGACCGGGACGATCGTGGTGAGGCCCTCGACGCCGGTGGCGGCCACGCCGTTGGCCAGCGTGCCGTCATAGGACTTGCCGATCATCGCGGCCTTGCCGCTGTGCCAGTCGGCCGTGACGGCGTTGCCGTCCTTGTCGACGCCCGGCCGGCGGCCGTTGAGCCAGTCGATGACCGCCTTCATGCTCTCGACGTCACCCGGCCCGCCGTGCATCGGGCAGCCGGTCGAGAAGCCGGTCCCGTTCATGTGCGCGTGGATGAACGCGTAGCCGCGCGGGACGAAGTAGTTGTCGTAGAACAGGGGCCAGCGGTCGTTGAGCCCGTCGCCGTCGAGGTCGGCGATCCGCTGCCCCTCGTGGCCGCGGCCGAGCGTCGTGTAGTACGGGCTCGGGTCGATGATCGCCGGCGCTTTCAGGCCCTGTGCGTTCGCGCGCGACCGGATGATGTCGATCGCCGTGCGATCCGGTACCCCGTCGCTGTCCTGGTCGACGCCCGGGAGCGGGATGAAGACGCGCTCGCGGATGGCGTCGGCGTAGCCGAACGCCGGTTGCGTCCTCCCGTTCTCGACGACGATGGCCGGATCAGCCGCCGGAGCGGCCCCAACCGTGATGAAGAAGCCGGCCAGCGTGATCGCTGCCAGCTTGCAGACATGCCCCCTCATAGCCGCCTCCCCAGGCGTCCGCCGATGTTGGGGGAAGCGTAGCGCTAGAAGAGCTGGTTCTCGCCGCCGAAGACTTCGGACACGGAGTCGTCGGTGAAGATGCGGCGGATGGTGTCCGTCAGGATGTCGGCCACCGAGAGGACCTTGAGGTTGTCGGGCGCGCCGTGGCGGAGCGGGATGGTGTCGGTGACCACGACGTGCTCGAAGCCGGCCGCCTCGAGGTTCTCGAAGGCGCGGCCGGACAGGACGGCGTGGGTGGCGGCGGCGAACACGCGGCGGGCGCCCTCGGCCTTGACGGTCTCGGCGGCGGCCCGCAGGGTGCCCGCGGTGTCGATGATGTCGTCGAGGATCACGGCCGTCTTGCCCTTGACGTCGCCGATCACGTAGGCGATCTCCGCCACCTGCTGGGCGGGCCGCTCCTTGTTGAGGATCGCCAGCTCGGCGCCGACCTTCTCGGCGAACTTCTTGGCCAGCTTCACGCGGCCGGCGTCCGGCGACACGATCACCAGGTCGTCGAGCTGCATGTCGCGGAAGTACTGGCTGAGCATGAACATCGCCGTCATATGGTCCACGGGCTTGGAGAAGAAGCCCTGGATCTGGCCGGCGTGGAGGTCCATGGCCAGCACGCGGTCCGCTCCCGCGGTCTCGAGCGCGCGGGCCACGAGGCGGGCGGAGATCGGCTCGCGGCCCAGCGACTTCTTGTCCTGCCGCGAGTAGCCGTACCAGGGGGTGACGGCGATCACGCGGTGGGCAGAGGCGCCGACCGCGGCGTCCACCATCAGCAGCAGCTCCATCAGCGCGTCGTTGGCCGTGATCCCGGTCTCCGGGTTGCCGCAGGTGGGCTGGACGATAAAGAGGTCGGACCCGCGGATCGACTCCTCGAAGCGGCAGTAGACCTCGCCGTTGGAGAAGGTCCGGGTCGTCACGCCGCCGAGCGTGACGCCGAGCTTCTCGGCGATCCGGCCCGCGAGCGCGGGGTTCGCCCGCCCCGAGACCACCATGAGGCGTTTGTCGTACTCGACGGCGAGTGAGGTGCCGAGGTGGGCGATCCGGGGCTCCAGCGCGCTCACGACGATTCGGAGTGTACGACGCGCCGACGACGGCGTCGCGAGGGTCAGCCAGGCTCACCCGTCTTTGCGGTCGGCGTAGCCCTCGATGTTGGTCTGGCGCGGGCGGGCGATGCCGAGCGCGCCCGGCGGGACGTCCTTGGTGATCACGCTGCCGGCGCCCGTGTAGGCGTTGTCGCCGACCGTGACGGGGGCGACGAAGCTGGTGTCGACGCTCGTCTTGACGTTGGCGCCGATCGTCGTCCGGTTCTTGTTGCGGCCGTCGTAGTTGGCGGTGATGTTGCCGGCGCCGATGTTGGTGCCCTCGCCGACGTCGGCGTCGCCGATGTACGACAGGTGCGGGACCTTGGCTCCGGCGCCGATCTCGGAGTTCTTGATCTCCACGAAGGTGCCGGCCTTCGAGTGTTCGTGGAGGTGGGCGTCTGGGCGCAGGTAGGCGAAGGGGCCGACGGTGGCCTGGTGGTCCACGCGCGCCCGCGTGAGGTGGGAGTGCAGGATCGTGACTCCGTCGCCGATCTGGCTGTCGATCAGCGTGCTCATGGCGCCGATCACGGTGTCGCTGCCGATGGTCGTGGCGCCGATGAGCTGCGCGAACGGCTCGATCACGGTGTCGCGGCCGATGTGGACGGTGGCGTCGATGCGGGTCGAGCCGGGGTCGACGATCGTGACGCCGTCGCGCATGTGCGCTTCCAGGATGCGGCGCTGGGCGACCTGCTGGGCGTAGGCGAGGTCGACGCGGTCGTCGACGCCGTGGGTGAGGTCGGGGTCGTCGATCTTGTGGGCGGCGATCTTGCGGCCGGCCTCGCGCATGGCCGGCAGCACGTCGGGCAGGTACAGCTCGCCCTGGGCGTTGTCGGCGTCGAGCGTGGCCAGGGCGGCGACCAGCGCCCCGCCGTCGAAGGCGTAGACGCCCGAGTTGACCTCGTTGATCGCGAGCTCCTCGGGGGTCGCGTCACCGGCGCCCGCCTTGGCCTCGACCACGCGCAGGACCGAGCCGTCCTGGTCGTCGCGGATGACGCGTCCGTACGCGCCGGGGTCGTCGAGCTCCATCGTCGCCATCGTCGCCGCCGCCGCGTTGGCCTCGTGCGCCTCGACCAGGTCCTTGATCGCCTCGGCGGTGAGCAGCGCCACGTCGCCGTTGATGACCACCACGGTGGCCGTCGGGTCGAGCAGCGAGGCGGCAGCCGCCACGGCGTCCCCCGTCCCCCGCGGCTCCTGCTGCACCGCGACCTCGACCCCCTCCGGCAGGTGCTCGCCGAGCAGCCGCTTCGGGTTGTCCACCACGATCACCCTCCCGGCCCCGGCATTGCGCGCCGCCTCCACGGGCCACGCGATCAGCGGCCGGCCGCACAGCGGGTGCAGCACCTTGGGGACGGCGGACCGCATGCGGGTCCCCTCGCCGGCGGCGAGGATCACGACGGTGGGTTCAGGCACGCGGGCATCGTAGTATCGGGCCGTCGCCCCGATGTGACCGGAGTCTTTGCTCTGATTCTCGGTGCGACGAAATACTGGGGGGTGGTGCAATTGGCAGCACTCTAGGTTTTGGTCCTAGCGATCCGGGTTCAAGTCCCGGCCCCCCAGCTGGGTTGTACGAGGAGGTGGCGTGACGGTCGATCCGCGGGCTGTGAGGGGCTTCGATGCCGCCGCGGCGTACGAGCGGGGGCGGCCGTCGTATCCCCCGGAGGCGGTGGCGAAGCTGGCGCGGGAGCTCGGGCTGGGGCCGGGGAGCACGGTGCTCGACCTTGCGGCCGGGACCGGGAAGCTGACCCGGCTGCTGGCTGCGCTCGCCGGCCGGGTGATCGCGGTCGAGCCGTCGGACGCGATGCGCCAGCTGCTGCGTGACCGGCTGCCCGAGGCCGACGCCCGCGTGGGGACGGCGGAGGCGATCCCCGTGGATGACGGGGCGGTCGACGCGGTGTTCGTCGGCGAGGCGTTCCACTGGTTCCGGACCGGGGACGCGGGCCGCGAGATCGCGCGGGTGCTGGCGCCCGGCGGCGGGCTGGCGCTGCTGTGGAACCGGGCGCAGTGGAGCGACGACGATCTGCCCTGGCACTCCGAGTTCGTGGCGCTGAGCCGGCCCTACCGGCAGGCGGCCGGCGAGTTCCCCGCCGAGCGGTGGCGGGAGCCGCTCGAGGCGACGGGCCTGTTCGAGCCGCTCCGCTCGGCCGAGGCGGAGCACGTCCAGCGCACCGACCCCGACGGCTTCGTCGCCCTGGTCAGCTCGTGGAGCTGGATCGTCAACCTTCCCGACGGCGAGCGGACGCGCTTCCTCGCCCAGCTGCGCGAGCTGATCGGCGACCAGCGGGACTCCGGCTGCGCTACCGGACCGAGGTCCACTGGGCCCGCCGGCTCTGAGACGGCGGCCTGAATGGTCGAGAGCTCAGATCGGATTTCCGGCCAGTGCTTTCGCAACGCGCCGAGCGGCACTACTCTGGCGCCTTCATGCGCCGCCTCAGCCTCCTCTCCGCCGCCACGCTCGCGGCCTGTCTCCTCCCCGTATCCACCGCCCTCGCCGGCGACCCGATCATGCCGTTGTCGCAGGTCAGCTCCGGCATGCAGTGCACCGGGTACTCCGTCGTGCAGGGGACGACGATCTCGTCCTTCGACGTCGAGGTGCTCGACGTGATCGACGGCGATCCTTCTGCCGAGGGCCCGAAGATCCTGTTCGAGGTCTCAGGCCCCGCGGTGGACGCGACGGGCGTCGGCCCCGGCTTCTCCGGCTCCCCGATCTACTGCCCCGACGGCGCGGGGACGGCACGGAACATCGGCGCGATCTCGCAGTCGGTCGGCTCCTACGGCGGCAAGGTCGGCCTGGCGACGCCGATCGAGTCCATCCTGGCCAACCCCACGAACCCGCCGGTCGCGCGCGACGCGGGTGACGGGACCGCCGCCTCACCGAAGGCCGCGGCCGCCATCCGGCGCATGAAGCGCCAGGGGACGAAGGACCTCGCCGGCCCGCTCACCATCAGCGGCGTATCGCCGGACCTCGGCCGGGCGATCGAGGCCGCCGGCCGGCGCCTCGGGCGGCCGATCATCGCCGTCCCCGCCGGGCCGCTCGGCAGCTTCCCCGTGCAGGAGCTCCGGCCCGGCTCGGCCGTCGCCGTCGGCTACTCGGGCGGGGACCTGCGGCTCGGCGCCGTCGGCACCGTCGCCTACACCGACGCCGGCCAGGTGTGGTCGTTCGGCCACTCGTTCGAGAGCGCCGGCGCGCGCAACCTGCTGCTCCAGGACGCCTACGTCTTCCGCGTCATCAACGAGCCGAACGCCGCCTTCACCGGCGGCTCGTACAAGCTCGCCGCCGCCGGCCACGACGTCGGGACGCTCTCCAACGACGCCTTCTCGGCGGTGGTCGGCACCGTCGGCGCCCTCCCGCGGACGACCCAGTTCCGCGCCGTCGGCACCGACCACGACACGGGCGTCCAGAAGGAGGTCGTGACCCACATCGCCGACGAGACCGACGTCGACAACCCGACCGGCTTCTCGCCGCTCGGCGCCGTCGGCCCGCTGGCGATCGCCCAGGCCGCGGGCGGCACGATGAAGAGCTCGCCCGGCCGCATGACCGGCCGCATGTGCCTGCGGATCACCTTCGCCGAGCGCCCGAACCGGCCGGCGCGGTTCTGCAACCGCTACGTCTCGTCGGGCATCTTCGATCCCTTCCTCGGCCCGCTCGGCAACCCGATCGCCTTCAGCGCGGCGATGGACGCCTCCGGCGCCTTCGGCCTGATCGAGGCCTTCCAGGGCCGCCCCCCGCACGTCGCCAGCGTCCACTCGGAGGTCGAGCTGCGCCGCGGCGAGCGCGTGGCCTTCCTGCGCCGGGTCAAGGCCCCTCGCCGCGTCAAGCCCGGCCGCCGGATCACGCTGCGCGTGACCATGCAGCGCCTGCGCGGCGGCAACTTCACCAAGCGCTACAAGGTGCGCGTCCCCGGCGGCCTGAAGCCCGGCCGCAAGCTGACCCTCCGCCTCGCCGGCTTCGAGGAGGACTTGTCGGAGGAGGACATCCTGGCCCTCCTCTTCGGCTTCGGCGAGGACGACGAGGGGCCCACCGGTCCCGCGGGCCTGAACGACCTGATCGAGCAGATCAGCTCGCTCGGCCGCTGGGACGGCGTGAAGATGCGGCTGGGCGGCAAGACCAAGCGCGCGTTCAAGGACGACGACATGCTCGTCGTCGGCCGCACCGCCACCCGCGTGCGGGTGGCCGGCAAGCGCAAAAAGCGCTAAGTGGGTCCTTCGAACCGGTAGACCGTGCCCGCGGGCGCCAGGTCGGCGCTCGTGGCGCGCGGGACGGCGGCGGTCAGCACCGAGGCGAACGTCTCCGTGCTGGCGGCCATCATGTCGAGCAGCGTCTGCACCGGCGTCGCCTCGTCGGTGACGCCGTTTGCGTAGTCGGTCGCGTAGCCGAGCAGCGCGTACGGCAGCTCGGCCTCCCCGCACAGCACCGCCTCCGGGCCGCCGGTCTGCGAGACGTGGGTCACGCCGCAGGCCGCCAGCCCGCGGATCTCGGCGCGCGTGTTGAAGCGCGGCCCGTCGACGTGGCCGTACACGCCGCCGTCGCGGATCGGCACCCCCGCCTCGCGCCCCGCCTCCAGCAGCACCTGCCGCAGCGGCTCCGAGAACGGCGACTCGAAGATCCAGTGCCCGCGCCGGCGGTCGCCCGGCTCGGAGTAGAACGTGCACAGCTGCCCGTCGCCGAGCCGGTTGGCGAGGAAGTGCAGGTCGTCGAAGCACGTCACGGAGCCGAGCTCGAGCCCCGGGTCGACCGCTCCGCAGACCGTGAGCGCGATCACGCCGTCGGCCCCGAGCTCGACCAGCGCGCCGATGTTCGCCCGATGCGTCACCAGGTTCGAGAGCCGCCGGTGGCCCTCGCCGTGGCGCGAGACGTGCAGCACCTCGGTGCCCGCGAACACCCCGCGCGAGACGAGCGCGTCGCCCCACTCGGTCGACACGAGCTCCGGCCCTGAGGACTCGAAGCCCGGCAGCGCGTAGGTCCCCGAGCCGGTGATGATCGCGATCGGCATGGCGCGGGAGTATGCATAAGCTGGAAGCCGTGGAGCCGGCGCCGATCGCACCCGACGAGGTCGCTGACTACGTCGAGGCCACCTACTCGGCCTTCCACAACGACGTCCCCCCGCACCTGCACGAGCGCTGGCAGCGCGTGCTCGAGCCCGAGCGCTCGCTGGTCCTGCGCGACCGCGGCCGGATCGTCGCCGGCACCAGCGTCTTCTCCCGCCGCCTGACGATCCCGGGCGGCGAGACGCCGGTCGCCGCCGTGACGCTCGTCGGCGTGCGCCCGACCCATCGCCGCCGCGGCCTGCTCACCACCTTGATGCGCCGCCAGCTGGAGGACGTCCGCGGCCGCGAGGCGGTCGCCGCCCTGTGGGCCTCCGAGCCCGTGATCTACGGCCGGTTCGGCTACGGGATGGGCACCCAGGGCGCCCTGCTGGAGGTCGACAAGCGCACGCTGCGCCTGCGCGCCCCGTCGGACGCGCAGGTCGAGCTGCTGGCGCCCGCCGACGCGCTCGACGCCATGCGACCCCTCCACGAGCAGGTCCGCGCGAGCGTCCCCGGCATGCTCGACCGCGACGGCCCGTGGTGGCAGGACCGGCTCCGCGACCACGAGAGCACCCGCCACGGCAAGGAGCCCCTGCGTGCCGCCGTGACCGACGGCGCCTACGCGCTCTACGCGGTCAAGCCGAACTTCATCGAGGACCGGCCGGCCGGCGCGGTCCACGTGCGCGAGGTGGTCGCCACGACCGCCGACAGCCGAGCGGCGATCTGGGGCTTCCTGCTCGGCCTCGACCTCACGACGACGCTGACGTGGGAGCTCGCGCCCTCCGACCACCCGCTCCCCCACATGGTCGCCAACGCCCAGGACGTGCGGATGCGCATGGCCGACAACCTGTGGGTCCGGGTCGTCGACGTCCCGCGCGCGCTCGCCGCCCGCGCCTACCGCGAGCCGTTCGAGGTCGTCCTCGAGGTCACCGACGACGTGTGCCCGTGGAACCAGGGCCGCTGGGCGCTGCGCTGGGACGGCACGACGGCCACCTGCGCGAGCACCGCCACGCCGGCGGCGCTCGAACTGGGCGCGGCCGAGCTCGGCAGCGTCTACCTGGGCGGCCCGACGCTCGAGCAGCTGGCGCGCGCCGGGCGGGTGAAGGAGCTGCGCGGCGGCGCGCTGGCCGCCGCCAGCCGCGGCTTCCAGGGCGAGCGTGCGCCCTGGTGCCCCGAGATCTTCTAGGGGTGCCCTGCGGGCGGACACTCCGAACGTTCTCCGCCGGCAGGGCGGGCCCCCGAGGGTTTACCGGTCGCGCGGCTCTCGCCGCACGCGCCCGCCCTCGGCGCCCAGCTCGGTCGCCGGGCCGCGCGGGGCGGCGATGCCGAGGACCCGCATCGCCTTCAGGCCGAGCCCGAGCTTCTCGCGCCCGTCGGTCGAGGAGACGTCGAGCCCGCTGAGGTCGCGCACGCGCTCGAGCCGGTAGCGGATCGTGTGACGGTGCGTGAAGAGCCGCGAGGCGGTGCCGGCCACGTTGCCGTCGGCGTCGAGGAACGTCTCCAGCGTCTGCACGAGGTCGGTCTCGTACTGCTCGTCGTAGGTCACGAGCGGCTCGACGGTCTCGGCGTAGAAGCGCTGCAGCTCGGCCGGGTCCTCGCTCATGGCCGGCAGCAGCAGCCGGTACGCGCCCGTGTCCTCGAACGCGAGCACGGTCTCCTCCTCGCCGGCCTCGGCGACGTTGGCCGCGAGCAACGCCTCGTTCCCGGCGCGGTAGAGATCGACGGGATCGGCGGCCAGCCGCGAGTGCCCGACCGCGAAGGTGAAGCCGTGCAGGCTGGAGCGGAGCTCGCGCGCCACGGCGTCGGCCACCCGTCGCACCTCGGCGTCGGCGGTGGCGGGCAGCAGGACGACGACGTGCCCGTCCTCGACCACCGCCGCCAGCGAGCCGGGCGCGCTGGCGCGGGCGGCGCGTTCGGCGGCGGCGAGCACGCGGCCGCGCCAGTCCTCGTCGGCGGGCGCGTAGTGGTGCGTGCGCACGACGATCAGCGCGGAGCCCGACCCCACGTCGATCCCCAGCTCGCCGGCGCGCGCCACGATGTCGCCGCGATCGGTGACCTCGCGCCGCAGGACGGCGGTCAGGAACGCCACCTGCGCGGCCTCCGACGCCCGCTCCGGCGCGCGCACGCGCTCGACCTCGGAGGCGATCAGCGTGGTCACCACCCGCAGCAGGGCCGCGGGCGGGTCGCCCGAGCGGCCGCGCACGCGCAGGCGGCCGACCACCGTGTCGCCGACGCGCAGGTCGTGCGCCACCACGCCGGCGGCGTCCGTCATCAGCGCCCGCTCGTCGGCCGACGAGCGCGCCGCCACCGCCAGCACCGCGCTGGAGCGATCGATCAGCACGAGCGAGGCGTCGAGCGCCCGCGCCGCCGCCCGCACGACCTCGGGCAGGCCGAGGCCGGACTCCACGGCGTCGGTGACCGCCGTCAGCGCATCGAGGTCGTGCGCCGGCGGGGCCTCGCGCCGGATCGGGACGGGCTCAGGCATGACTAACTGGGGGCCCCGCCCAATGGGCCATTACGTGTGGAGCGATGTCCCATCGGGCACCCCCTAGAGCCGGTCGTAGTACCAGAGCACCACCCCGCCGGCCAGCGCGCCGGCGAGCATGAAGGCGGCGAGCACGTAGACGCTCATGACCAGGGCCAGGATGCGCTCCCGCAGTCGCCAGTAGGAGCGCCACGCCGGCACGGCGACGAACGCGATCCAGAGGGCGAGGGAGATCGCGATCACCGCGCCGATGACGACCATCGAGACGGTGTCGTCGAGGATGTCGTTCATCGTTCTCGGCCCCCATTGTGGCGCACGTGGCCGGCGACGACGGCGACCGCGCCCACGAGCGCCCACACCGCGATGCCGAGCGCGGCCCCGCCGAGCACGTCGGTGAAGTGGTGCACGCGCAGGTAGACGCGCGTGAGGCCGACCAGCACCACGAGCCCGATCGCCACCGTCACGGCCGCGAAGCGCACGGCCCAGCCGGACCCGCCGCGCACGAGCACCGTGGCGCACGCGACGAGCGCCACGGCGTTGGCCGTGTGCCCCGACGGGTAGGCGGCATCGCTGGCGTCGACGAGCCCGCCGTCCGGCCGGTCGCGCTCGTAGGCGTCCTTGGCCAGGCTGACGACGAGCGACGTGAGCACGGTGCCGACGATCACCGCGGCGGCGTCGATCCGGCGCCGCTTCGTCAGGGCCCAGGCCGCCGTCGCGATCGCCGCGGCAAACACCACCGGGAAGGACCCGATCGCGGTGGCGACCTTGGCGATCTGCACCAGCGGGTCGGCCCCCACCTCGCGCGCGACGTCGGCGGCCATCTCGTCGATCCCCGGCACGCTCGTCTGGGAGACGATCTCGCCGATGAAGAAGAACGCGTAGGTGCCCACCACCCAGAGGGCGAGCAGGGTGGTCAGCTCGAGGCCCAGCCTGCCGGGCGTGAGCCGGTTCAGGCCGAAGCGGGCGGTCAGGTCGACGCCCTTCGACGCCGGCCGCCCGATCACCCGCCACGCCGGGCCGGCGATCCGCACGACCCAGCCCCAGCCCGGGCGGTCGCGACGCTCCTCGAGCCACTCGCGCACGCGCCGGCGCTTCTCGGGGTCGCGGCGCAGCTGGACGAGGCCGACCAGCGCCCCCACCACGACGACGACCGTCGCGAAGGCGAACAGCCCGCGCGAGACGTAGGTGGTCAGCCGGTCGAACGAGTGCCAGAAGACGTAGCCGAGCGTGGCGAACGTCGCCGCCCACGCGCCGGCGCCGAGCACGTCGTAGGGCAGGAAGCGGCGCAGCGGCATCCGCGTGGTGCCGGCGATGAAGGGCGCGAGCGCGCGTACGAAGCCGATGAAGCGCCCGATCAGGATCGTCAGCCCGCCGCGCTTGTCGAAGAACGTCTCGACCTGCTGGAGGCGCGCTTCGGTGATCTTCAGGCGCTCGCCGTGGCGGAGCAGCCACGCGCGGCCGAGCCGGCGCCCGACCGTATACGACGCCAGGTCGCCCGCGACGGCGCAGATCCAGGTGATGGTGATGAGGACGGAGAGCGAGATCTCGCCCTGGCCGGCGACGACGCCGCCAACGATCACCGTCGTCTCGCCGGGCGCGACGAGGCCGACGAACGCGCCGGTCTCGAGGAAGGCCAGCACGCCGACCAGCAGGTAGGTCCAGGGCCCGAGCGCGCGGCCGATGTCGAGCATCAGCTCCTCGAGGTTCGGCAGCGGGATCACGCCCGCGCCGACGAGCCCGGCGGCGGCGACGACGAGCCAGCCGGCAAGCAGCGTCCAGCGGCCGTGGCGGCGACGGCGGACGATCAGGAACGCGGCCAGCGCCAGCGCGCCGAGCAGCCAGCCCCATTTCATCGCGCGCGAACCTCGCCGTACCCCGCGGGCACCGGCTCGACCGCGATGGCGCCGGGGATCGTCGCGGCGGCTTCGCGGGCGGCGGCGAGCGACTCGTAGGTCGCGAACACGGTCGGGCCGGAGCCGGACACGATCGCGCCCGGGAAGAGCGCGTCGTCGATCGCCGGGCAGAGCGCGCGTGCCGCGTCCTGGAGGTCGTTGACGGGCGGAGGCGGCTCGGCCGCCCGGGCCCCGGCCTCGAGCGCGGCGAGCTCGTCGGGCGTGCGAGCAAGGGTGCGGCGGTCGAACTCCCGGTAGACGGACGGCGTCGAGAGCGCCGCGGACGAGGGCACGATGACGAGGCCGAACGGCTCGGGGTCGGGCAGCCGCTCGACGTGCTCGCCGGCGCCGGTCATCAGGACGCGGCCGGGCTGGAGCAGGCTCGGCACGTCGGCGCCGAGCTGGAACGCCAGTTCGTGCAGGAGCGCCGGGTCGGCGCGGCCGGCGGCGTGGGCGGCGAGCCGCAGCGCGGCCGCCGCATCGGAGGACCCGCCGCCCATCCCGGCGGCCACCGGGATGCGCTTGGCGATGGTGAGACGCTGCGGCGGTCCGTCCCAGCCGGTCGCCTCGCGGAAGCGGGCGAGCCCGCGGGCGGCGAGGTTCTCGCCCTCGACGCCGGGGCAGATCACCTCGTCGGCCGGCCCGTCTCCCGGCTCCAGCGTCAGCTCGTCGGCGAGCGTGACGGCCTGGACGACCGAGACGAGCGGGTGCAGGCCGTCGGCCCGGGGCGCGCCGACGAACAGCGACAGGTTCACCTTCCCGGGCGCGAGCGCGACGAGCCTCACGGGCTCAGCCTCGCGTGGAGGTCGCGCCACTGGTCGGGCGCCAGCGTCTCCGCCCGAGCGTCGGCCGGCAGGCCCATCGCCTCCAGCGCGGCGCGGGCGCGCTCGCGGTCGCCGCCGCCGAGGGCCAGCGAGCGGGCGAGAGCCTTGCGACGGTGGGCGAAGCCCTGCTGGACGAGCGTGCGCAGGCCGGGCTCCGGCGCGGGGCCGTGGCGGGTGAGGCGGACGAGCACGGAGTCCACTTTGGGGACCGGGTGGAAGACGGTGCGGGAGATCGGGCGGAGGACCTTCACGTCGGCCGCCAGCTGGGCGAGCACGGACGGGACGCCGTAGGCGGCTGTCCCGGGCTTCGCCGCGAACCGCTCGCCGACCTCCTTCTGCACCATCGCCACCCACGTCGTCGCGTGCGGGAGCTGCTCGATCGTGCGCAGGATCACCCCCGCCGCGACGCCGTACGGCAGGTTGGCGACGACCTTGGTCGGTTCCGGCTCGAGCGCCGCGAGGTCGAGCTTGACGGCGTCGGCGAGGTGGAGCGTCGTGTTCGGGTGCGGGTCGAGCGCGTCGCGGAGCGCCGGCTCGAGCTTGCGGTCGAGCTCGATGACGTGGACGTGCGCGGTGCGCTCGGCCAGGTACTCCGACAGCACGCCGAGCCCGCCGCCGACCTCGAGCACGACGTCGCCGGGGTCGAGCTCGGCGGCGCGACCGATGACGTCGAGGATGTTCGAGTCGATCAGGAAGTTCTGCCCCAGCTCGCGGTTGGGCCGGACGCCGAACTGGCGCAGCCGGCGCAGGCTCGGCTGCGCGGGGAGCTCGCTCACCAGCCCAGGAGCCGGGCGGCGTTGGCCTCCACCGCCGCCTCGAGCGCCTCGTAGGCGATCCCCCGGCGGTCGGCGATGAACTCCGCGGTGTGGACGACGTACGCGGGCTGGTTGCGGTGCTTGCGCACCGGCTGGGGCGTCAGGTACGGAGCGTCGGTCTCCACCAGCAGGCGGTCGAGCGGGACGCGCTCGGCGGCCTCGGCGAGGTCCTCGGCCTTGGGGTAGGTGACGTTGCCCGCGAAGGAGATCCACCAGCCGTGCTCGAGGCACTCGTCGAGCCGGGTCGGCATCGAGAAGCAGTGCAGGATCACCTCGAGGCCCTGCGCCTGCTGCGCCAGCGTGGCGATCGTGTCGTCCTCGGCCGCGCGCGTGTGGATGACGAGCGGCTTGCCGAGCTCCTGGGCGAGCTCGATGTGGGCGCGGAAGGCGCGCTCCTGGTCGGGGCGGGGGGCGTAGTCGCGGTAGTCGTCGAGGCCGGTCTCCCCGATCGCCAGGCAGCGCGGGTGGGCGGCGAGCTCGCGCAGCTCCCCGGTGACGGCGTCGTCGTAGCCGGTCGCGTTGTTGGGGTGCTGGCCGATCGCCGCGAACACCTCGTCGTAGGTGTCGGCCGCGGCGAGCGCGGCGCGGCGCGAGTCGGGGTCGATGCCGATGGTGAGGATGCGGCGGACGCCGGCCTCGCGCGCGGCCTGGACCAGCTCGGCCTCGGGCGCCGGCCCGCGGTCGAGGTGGGTGTGGCTGTCGATCACTGCGGCTTCGGGAAGAGCGGCGGGAGCTTCTCGACGCGCGCCCCGCCCGGCCGGGCGCCGAGCACGGCGCCCTCGAGCGACAGGTCGTCGGCCTCGAGCGCGCGCAGGAGCTTCTCCGCCGTCTCGGGGATGTAGGGCGCGACCAGGACGGTGACGACCCGGAGGCCCTCGGCGAGCGAGCGGAGCGTCGCGTCGAGCTCCGCGGCCTTGGCCTCGTCCTTGGCGAGCTGCCACGGCGCGCGCTCCTCGACGTAGCGGTTGAGGCGCCGGACGCGCTGCCAGATGCGCTCGAGCGCCTGCGTGATCTCGGCGCGGTCGAGCAGCTGCTCGACCTCTTCCCGCAGGCCGTCGAAGTCGGCGGCCAGCTCGGGGTCGACGTCGACGTCCGGGACCGTTCCGCCGCGGTAGCGGTCGATCATCGACAGCGTGCGGCTGGCGAGGTTGCCGTACTCGTTCGCCAGCTCGGTCTCGTACCGCTCGCCGAAGGTGATCGTCGACACGCCGCCGTCCTGCCCGAAGGAGACCTCGCGGAAGCAGTAGTAGCGCAGGGCGTCGGTGCCGAAGGTGTCCATCACCTCGAACGGGTCGAGCACGTTGCCGAGCGACTTGGACATCTTGTGCTCGGCGCCCGAGGCGTCCTTCATCAGCAGGTAGCCGTGGATGAAGAGATGCTCAGGGAGCTCGATCTCGGCCGCCATCAGCATCGCCGGCCAGAAGACGGCGTGGAACTTCAGGATGTCCTTGGCCATCACGTGGAACGTGGCCGGCCAGAAGGTGGACGTGAGGTCCTCGCCGTCGCGCGCGAAGCCGAGCGCCGTGTAGTAGTTGAGGAGCGCGTCGAACCACACGTAGAAGACGTGGTCCGGGTCCCACGGCACCTGGACGCCCCAGCTCAGCTTGCGCTTCGAGCGGCTCAGGCTGACGTCGTTGAGGCCGCCGGTGATGAACGCGAGCGCCTCGTTGTAGCGGTGGCGGGGGGCGACGATGTCGGGCCGCTCCCGGTACAGCTGCTCGAGCCGGTCCTGGAAGGCGGAGAGGCGGAAGAACCAGTTCTCCTCGCGCTCGCGGTCCAGCGGGGTCTTGTGGATCGGGCAGGTGTTGTCCGGCCCGATCTCGTTCTCGGTCTTGAAGTCGGCGCAGCGGGGGCAGTACCAGCCCTCGTACAGGCCCTTGTAGGCGTGCCCGTTGTCGTGGATCCGCTGCATGACCTCCTGGACCCGCTCGTGGTGACGCGGATCCGAGGTGCGGATGAAGTAGTCGTTGGAGGCGTTGATGCGCGGCAGCAGCGCGAGGAAGCGCTCGGCGTTGCGATCGGCCAGCTCCTTCGGGGTGACGCCCTCGCGCTCGGCCGCCTGCGCCACCGGCTCGCCGTGCTCGTCGGTGCCGGTGAGGAAGAACACGTCCTCCCCGCGCTGGCGCATGTGGCGGGCCAGGATGTCGGCGCCGATCGTCGTGTACGCGTGCCCCAGGTGGGGCGCCGCGTTGACGTAGTAGATCGGCGTGGTGACGTAGTAGGCCATGCGCGGCGTCAGAGGCTAGATGATCGATTTCGTGGAATCAGTCATCTCTACTAGCGGTCGACGGCGAGCTTCCCTGACTTGGCCCAGTTCTCGTCGCTGACCTCGTGGATGTAGACCTGGACGTGCTCGGGGCTGACGTCGTAGGCCTCTATGAACGCCTCGGTGATACCGGCCACGAGGCGGCGCTTGCGCTCGAGGTCGCGCGGCGACTGCAGGACGGTCACGATCGGCACGGCGGGCTCCTTCCGGTCGTCGCGCAGGGTGCGGTACGCGAGCAGGGCGCCGAAGCCCAGCACACCCGCGCCCGCGATGCCGTCCACGGCGCGGAGCAGCCGGGGCGCGAGCTGGGCGGCGACGAGGAACCCGAGGCCGAAGCCGACGAGGAGCGCGGTCACGCCGCCAAGCGACCGCGCCGCCCCGCCGGCGAACGGGTTCGAATACGCGTGCGGACGCGGAGCGAGACCGCCCGCGCCGGCGCCGGCGAGCACGAGCGCCAGCCCCGCCCACGCCGGCCACGGGGCCGGCGGCAGCGACCCCGCGGGCGGCGGCCGGACGAGCCGTGGGCGGGGCACGAGGCGGGGGCCGGTGGGCGGGCGGGCGAACGGACGTGTCGGGGCGCGGCCTCGGGGCGCGCGGCCGAGCGGAACCGGGGTGCTCGGGTGGGCCATGAAGCGGAGGGGGTCGGCGTAGCCGAAGCGCGTGCCGTCGCGGCGGACGCCGAGGTGGAGGCCGGCGTGCCGCCGCGAGGCGGCGGCGGTGCCGATCGGCGTGCCGCGCCGGACCGAGCCGCGGGCGGTGATCGTCGCCAGCGGCATGTGCGTCACGCGCCAGGCTCCGCAGCGGAGCGTGACGATGCCGGCGGCGCCGATCCGGCCCGCGAAGACGACTCGCCCCGTGCACGCGGCGCGGACCGGGGTGCCCGGCGCGGCCGCGAAGTCGACGCCCCGGTGGCGGCCGCCCTCGAATGGACGCCCAGGGTCGAAGTCGCGCGAGACGGCGCCGGCTACGGGGGCGATCAAGACGAGGGCGAGAACCAACACGCCCGCGACACTAGGCCCGCGACACCTGGATCACCCCCGGGCGGCACGAAATCGGCACGAAGTTGTCACGGGTCGTCCGCGAAGTGGCACGAAGTTGTCGCAGGAACCGCTCTCAGCAGCGACCCGCTTCGAGCCAAGACGCGACCATGAGTGAGCGGACCCGAACGAGAGCCGCGGCCCAGCCGACGCGCGACCGCACCACGCTCGCGGTCGCGTCGCTCGCGGCCTTCAACGCGTCAATCGCGGGCGTCGTCGCGGTATCGGCCTTGTCGCTCCTCGAGCTGGTGAACGCGCGTGTCGCGATCGCCGCTCGCCGCCTCACCCCGCTACCGGACAGCTCATGGGCGCGCGGCGTCAACCGCCGCGGGGTCGAGCGCCGAGTGCGGCGGTGCGCCGCCGACGACCAGCACGACAGGTGCTCTCGCCGCCGGCCCGCGGCGAGCAGCTCGCGTTCTGCGCCGTCCTCGGCTTCATCTCGGGCTTCAGCGAGCGTTTGCCCAGGACGTGATCGCGCAGGCGTCACCCGACCTGGACCCGAAGACTCAGCCGCCGGCAGCCCTTCGCGCTCGTCGAGGCCAACGACGCCTGGAGCGTGACGATGATCGCCGACCCATTCGGCACCGCTTCGCTGCGGACCGTCGTGGACACGAACGGCCGGACACCGCAGCTGAGCTGGGATGCGCTGCGCGCCGCGAACACCGCCGTGGCACCCGGCAGCGCGTATGACGCCGTCAACGAGGCGTCACAGGGCGCGGGGCTGCGTACGGCCGAGCCGGTCATCTCGCTCGCCACCGTCGCCGGATAGCCGCTGAAAGCGGCTGTTGCACAGCTGCAACAGCCGCGAAAGCGCTGCCGCCGAGTGTGGCGGCATGTCACCTCTTCACCAACGCGTCCAGGTCAGGCTTGTGCGCGAGCTGCCGCTCGTGCTGGAGCCCGTCACCCGGGACCCCTTCATCGACGACGGGCGAAGGCCCGTCGTGCGCAGGACCCGCATCTCGCAGCGCGACATGGTCCGCGAGAGCCTGTTGAGCTGCCCGCGCGGCGAGGAGCGCCTCTGATGGCCATCACGGTTCAGCTCCAGCCGATCGCGGGCGGCCGGTCCGTAGCCGCGACGGACGACCCCCGCCTCGTGTCGCTCGTCCAGGCGGCCGTCGCGGGCGACGGGCGCGCGTTCGCGGGCCTCGTCGCCCGCTTCGACCGCCCGCTGCGGGCGATCGCGCGGTCGTACCGGCTCAGCAGCTGGGACGTCGACGACGTCATCCAGTGCACCTGGATGCAGTTCCTGGAGCACGGCTCCAAGCTGCGGGAGCCCGCCGCGGTCAGCGGCTGGCTCGTGACCACCGCGCGGCGGTACTGCCTGCGTGCGCTCCAGTCGCACGTCCGCGAGCAGCTCAGGGAGGACCCGGCGGCGAACGACAGCGGCCACGACGCGCAGCTCGACGCCGCGGTGCTGGCGGCCGAGCAGCGCGAGGCGCTGGACGCGTCGCTGTCCGAGCTGACCGACCGGCAGCGCGAGCTCATGACCCTGCTGCTCGGCGAGCCGGAGCTCAGCTACGAGCAGGTCGGGCAGCGGCTCGGGCTCCCGATCGGGAGCATCGGGCCGACCCGGGCGCGGTCGCTCTCGCGGCTGCGCCGCGATGAGCGGCTGCAGGCCCTCGTCTGAGAGGCCGGAGTGCCGGCGCGCGGGAGCGCCGGCGGCCGGGCCTCAGCGCTCGGCCACGGCCCGATACAGCGCGTTCGCGGGCGCTCCGGTGAGCTCGGCGACGACGCTCGCGGCCACGCGCGGGCGCGCGCCCGCCTCCACCAGCCGGCGCGCGGCGTCGACCGCCGCGGGGTCGAGGCCCGTGCGGGGCGGGGCGCCGCCGATCACCAGCACGACCTCTCCGCGCGGCGCCTCCGCCGAGTAGCGCTCCGCCAGCTCGGCGGCGGTCCCTCGCACGACCTCCTCGTGGACCTTGGTGAGCTCGCGGCAGACGGCCACCGGCCGCTCCGGGTCGACCGACGCCAGCACCTCGAGCGAGGACGCCACGCGGCGCGGGGACTCGAACGCCACCAGCGTCTCGGGCGAGGAGAGCACCTCGAGCAGGGCCGTCCGCTTGCGCGGCAGGAAGCCCGCGAAGCGCCAGGCGTCGGACGGCAGCGCCGAGGCGACCAGCGCCGCCAGCGCGGCCGACGGCCCCGGCAGCACCTCGACCTCGAGCCCGGCCGCCACGCAGCCCTGGACGAGCACATAGCCGGGGTCGCTCACCAGCGGCATGCCGGCGTCCGACACCAGCGCCACCACCGCGCCGTCGCGCATGCGCTCGACCAGCTCGGCCGCACGCTCGCGCTCGTTGTGCTCGTGGTACGAGATGAGCGAAGCCTGCACGCCGTAGCGCTCGAGCAGCACCCGCGTGCGGCGCGTGTCCTCGCAGGCGACGACGTCGGCGTCGCGCAGCGCGCTCAAGACCCGCAGGGTGACGTCCTCGAGGTTCCCGATCGGCGTCGGGCACACGACGAGCCGCCCGCTCACGAGAACCCCGCCCGTGCCACGCCGCCGGCCTCGCGCGCCGCCAGGGCGGCGCCGACCAGCCCCGCCTCGGCGCCGAAGGCGGCGGGCTCGATCCGCACCTCGTCGCGCGCCGGCGGCAGGGCGCGCTCGCGCACCACCTGGCGCGCCGGCCCGAGCAGCAGCTCGCCCGCCGCGCTCACCCCGCCGCCGATGACCACGACCTGCGGGTTGAAGATGTTGACGAGCGAGACGAGGCCGACCCCCAGCCGCTCGCCGATCGTCGTCATCGCGTCGGAGGCCACCGGGTCGCCCTGCCGCGCGAGCTCGGTGATCAGCGGCCCGGTCAGCTCGCGGCCCTCCTCGAGGGCCTGACCGAGCGCCGTGTCGGGCCGCCGGGCCACCGCCACCGAGGCGAGCCGCACCAGCGTCGTCCCCGAGCACACAGTCTCCAAGCAGCCGTAGTTCGGGCAGTCCGACTGGCAGGGCGGCCCGTTCATGTCGACCGTCATGTGACCCATCTCCGCGCCGCCGCCGATCCACCCGCGGTAGACCTCGCCGCCGAGCAGCAGCCCACCGCCGATCCCGGTGCCGATCGTGAGCAGGACCACCTCGCTACAGCCCCGGGCGGCGCCCACCCGCGCCTCGCACAGCACGGCGCAGTTGGCGTCGTTGTCGACGACCACCGGCAGCCCGAGCCGCTCGGCCATCACCTCGTGGAAGCGGATGTCGGCCAGCGGCGCGTTGGCCGCCTGCACGGCCATACCGGTGCGCGAGTCGAACGTGCAGGGGATGCCGAACCCGACCGCCTCGATCCCGCCTCCCACGGCGGTCCGGATCTCCGCGACCGCGTCGGCGACCATCTGCACGAGGCCGTCCTGATCGAGGCCGTAGATCAGGCGGTTGGTACGGTGATGGATGCCGAGGTCGGCGTCGACCGCGCCGGCCAGGAGCTTGGTGCCGCCGAGGTCGACGCCTATGACGCCTCGCTCGACCACGCGGGCCACGATACATGGCAGAGGATCGACCCCAGTACAAGAAGTACCGCTCTCGGCCCCGGTTCCCGTGGGAGCGCGGCGACGATCTCGACCGCGGCGAGCCGCGCGAGCCGCGGCCGAAACGCCACTGGTGGCCGTTCCGCCGCCGGAAATCCGCCCCCACCCACCCCCGCCGGCGCCGGCTGACCGTCGGCCGCGTGATCGGCTACCTCGCCATGGCCGTCACGGCGTGGCTGCTGGTCTCGCTGATCGTGTTCCTGGTCAGCGCCCAGGTCCAGTCGGCGCAGGTCTCGGACGCGGCCGACGCCCGGCTGGGCGGCGGCGGCTACCCGCTCACCAGCCCGAACACGATCCTCGTGCTCGGCTCCGACGCCCGCACGCGCCGCCGCGCCGAGCCTGGCGCGCAGACGATCGGCCAGCCGAGCCGGTCGGACTCGATCATGCTCCTGCGCGTCGGCGGGGGCGCCAACGCCCAGCTCTCGATCCTGCGCGACACCGTGGTCGACATCCCCGGCCGCGGGCAGAACAAGATCAACGCCGCCTACGCGTTCGGCGGCCCGTCGCTCGCGATCGAGACCGTGGAGCAGTACCTCGGCATCCCGATCAACCACCTGGTCGAGGTCAACTTCGAGAACTTCCCCTCGCTGATCGACTCGCTCGGCGGCATCACCTACACCGGCAACTGCGTGATCTCGAAGATCAACGGCGGCCTGCGCAACGGCGGCTACACGCTGCGCCTGAAGGCCGGGACGAACGAGCTGAACGGCGAGGAGGCGCTGGCCCTCGCGCGCACGCGCAAGAACGACTGCCGGCCGAAGGAGACCGACCAGGCGCGCGCCATCCGCCAGCAGAAGATCATGAACGCGATCAAGTCGAAGGTCATCTCGTTCGAGACCTTCATCCGCCTGCCGTGGGTCGCGTGGGCGGCGCCCAAGGCGATCCGCTCCGACATGTCCGGCCCCACGCTGCTCGGGCTCGTCGGCGCCGAGCTGGCCGGCGGCAGCAGCAAGAAGTACCTGCTCGAGCCGAGCGGCGGCACCACGCTGCCGGACGGCGGCGCGGGCCTTACGGTCGACGATGCGACCAAGCAGCGGACCGTCGAGCGGTTCCTCGAGGGTTGATCAGGAGGGACGACGACCTGATCAGGGCGCGAACTTCTTGCTTGTAGGGAGGCGGGGTTGGCCAGTCTCGGCCTCGCGATTCCGCATGCCGCAACGATCGGGCTCGGATCGGGCTCGAAGAGGTGTGGGCGCGGAGGGTGGGGTTGTTTATGGGTCGTATAGCGACGCTTTCCCGACCCGCCAGTTTCCGGAGTGAGGCCGTCGGCGCAACGGCTTCCACGATGCGAAACCGCCCACCTCCGTGCCTCTCTCAATGCCGCAGTTATGACGAAAGGCTAGACGCCCCCGCCGGAGCGGGGGCGCCTCGTCCGATCAGGATCAGTCGGAGACGGGCCCGTGCTCGAGCTGAGCGCGGATCTCGCCGCCGGGCCGTGCCTGGCTGTGCACGTTGGCGTACGTGTAGCCGGCCTGGATCGCGGCGACGAGCTCGTTGAACTCGCCGGGCGCGATGCCCTGCGCGGCGGGGCCGACGACGTCAGCCGGCCTGAGCGTCCCAGTCACCGTCCCTCCCGGCGTCGGGCACTCGGGCGTGCCCGCGGGGCCGTTGCCGAGATTCGTGCACAGGAACACGCTGACGCCGCCCGTCTGGGCGGGCGCTCCGAAGTGGATGTGCGCCTGCAGCACCGGCGTGTCGAAGCCGCTGTACGTGAGGCTGTACTCGAGCTCCTGCGTCGACCGATTGACGTGGAGCTTGAACTCGCCGTCGGCCGGCGTGGACACCGACTGCAGCGTCTCCTCGTAGCCGGTCAGGTGCTCGTTGAAGCCGCTGCCGCCGGTCGCGACCGCCACCCCGACGGCGCCGAGCACGGACATCACCCCCACGACCAGCACCAACTGGAGCTTGCGTCTGCTCACCCTTACCCCCTCAGGTTGGATGCCTGAACGTCCGTGAATACGCGCGCGCGGAGCTACAGGTTCAGCGCGGCGATCGTCTCGCGGTGCGCCGCGGCCGATCCGTACAGGTGCGCGTTGGCCTCGCCGCGCTTGAGGAAGAGGTGCAGGTCGTGCTCCCAGGTGAACCCGATGCCGCCGTGGACCTGGAGCGCGGCGCGCGGCACGCGCCGCCCGGCGTCGCTCGCGTAGGCCTTCGCGCAGGCGACGGCGAGCGGCGCGGTCTCGGCCTCGTGGTCGAGCGCCCACGCCGCCCAGTAGACCGCCGAGCGCGCGCCCTCGACCTCGAGCAGCATCTGCGCGCAGGCGTGCGAGACCGCCTGATAGGTCCCGATCGGGCGGCCGAACTGCTTGCGCTCCTTGGCGTAGGCGACCGCCATCTCCATCGCCCGCTGGGCGACGCCGACCGAGTCGGCGGCGTTCATCACCGTGACCTGCAGGCGGGCGCGCGCGACGTCGGCGCCGAGCGGCTCGCGCGAGCCGCCCTCCACGCGGAAGAGCCGGCGCGTGGGGTCGAGCGACTCGACCGCCGTCAGCTCCGCTCCGGTCACGCGAGCCCCGTCCCAGTCGACCAGCACGTCGGCGTACCCGGCGTCCGCGGCGACCCCGTCGACCACCAGCGCGCCGCGTTCGCCGGAAGCCCCGAACAGGCCGGCGGCCCAGGTCGACGGCAGCGGCGTCGGCGCCAGCGCGTGCCCCAGCTCCTCGGCCAGCACGACGAGCTCGACGGTCCCGAGCTCGGCGATCTCGGGCCAGCCGAGCGAGACGATCTCGTCCCACTGCGGGTCGGTGAAGGCGCGCTCCTCCTCGAGCGCCAGCCGCCGCACCTCGGCCAGCGGGTAGCGGGCGGCCAGGAACTCGCGCGCGGTGGACCGGATCGTCCGCTGGTCCTCCGAGAGGTCGAAGTTCATGCCCGGGGCAATCCGAGGACCCGCTCGGCGACGATGTTCTTGAGGATCTCGGTCGTGCCGCCCTCGATCGAGTTGGCCCGCGCGCGCAGGAAGCGGTATTGCCAGCGGGCGTCGTCCGGCGCCACGTCCATCGCCAGCTCGGTCAGCGCCTGGTTGACCTCCGCCCAGTGCCACTTGCCGAGCGACCCCTCCGGGCCGGGCGCGTCGCGGGTCAGACCGCGAAAGGCCGTCAGCCTGAGCACGTTCGCCTCGGCCACGAGCTGGCCGAAGCGCTGGCGGATCACCGGGTCCCCGTCCAGCCCGGCCTCGCGGATCCGGTCGCGCAGCTCGCGCAGCGCGACCCGCACGCGGACCTGGAGCGCGAAGGCCAGCCCCGCGCGCTCGTGCATGAGCGTCGTGATGGCCACCGCCCAGCCGTTGCCCTCGCCGCCGACGATGTTCTCGTCCGGGATCCGGGCCTCCTCGAGGAAGAGCTCGTTGAACTCGGACTCGCCGGTGATCTGCACCAGCGGCCGCACCTCCACGCCGTCCTGCTCCATGTCCATCAGGAAGTAGGTCAGCCCGCGGTGCTTCGGCGCCTCGGGGTCGGTGCGGGCGACGAGCATGCACCACTTCGCCTCGTGCGCGTACGTCGTCCACACCTTCTGGCCCGTCACCACCCACGCGTCGCCGTCCCGGACGGCGCGCGTCTTCAGCGAGGCGAGGTCGGATCCCGACTCCGGCTCGGAGAACCCCTGGCACCAGATCTCGTCGGCCGAGAGGATCGGCGCCAGGTAGCGTCGCTTCTGCTCCTCGCTGCCGTGGGCGATGACCGTCGGCCCGCCCATCGCGAGACCGAGCACGTTCGCCATCGACGGCGCGCCCGCCCGCGCCACCTCCTCGTAGAAGATCGCCTGCTCGACCTGCGTGGCGCCGGCGCCGCCGTACTCGGTCGGCCAGCTCAGCCCCGCCCAGCCGCGCTCGTTCAGCGCCCGCTGCCACTCGCGGCGCAACTCGAACAGCTCGGGGTCGGAGTCCGGCTCCCGGCCGGGGTGGTTGGCCTCTATCCAGCCGCGGACGGCGTCACGGAACTCACGCTCGGCCGGCGACAGGCTCAGGTCCATGGTCCGGGCACGCTACCGGCTCAGGGACCTGCTCGCGCCGGGGCCGCGAGGCCAGCGCGACGCCGCCGAGGATGAGCACCAGGCCCGCGATCGCGGCGACCGTTATCGCCTCGTCGAGGAAGATGGCGCCGTAGAAGAGGGCCACTCCCGGGGCGAGGTAGCTGACCAGCGAGGCGCGGCCGGCGCCGACCTCGGCGATCAGCGTGTAGAAGATCACGAAGGCGAGCGCGGTGGCGACCACGCCGAGCGCGACCACGGCGGCGACGGCGCCAAGGCCCGGCGTCTCGCTCGGCGCCGTGGCGACCGCGGCGGGCAGCGTCCACAGCGAGGCGGCGGAGATCGAGACGAACGAGGCCTGGATCGAGGTCAGCCGCCCGTAGCGGCGCTTGACCACGAAGCCGCCGAGCGCGTAGAAGGCGGCGGCGCCGACCATGGCCAGCGCGCCGAGGAACTGCGCGAGCGTGGAGATCGACTCGACGCCGACCACGATCGCCACGCCGACCAGGCCGATGACCATGCCGAGGCCCTGGCGGCGATCGATCCGCTCGGACGGGTCGATGAACGGCGCGAAGAGGGCGACGAACAGGGCGGCCGGGGAGATCAGGACGGCGGTCAGGCCGGACGGCACCTCGTGCTCGCCGAAGGTGATCAGGGTGAACGGGGCGGCGACGGCGACGAAGCCCAGCGTCGCCGCCCAGCCGGGGCGCCGGCGCATGTCGGCGAGCGCGCCGCGGACGGCGCCGCGCAGGACGACCGCGAGCACGACGGCGGCGATCGCCGTGCGCAGCCACACGACCATCGGCGCGCTGAAGTCCTCAAGCGCGTACTTGATCAGCAGGTAGGAGCCGCCCCAGATGGACGCCAGCGCGGCGAGCAAGGCGATGTGGCGGGGCGACATGGGACCCAGTGTCGCAGCCACTCGGCCCAAGCGGAAATGACGATTGCGAGTGACCGCGATAAGCGGAGCTAATCGGCCGACGGCGACGAGGCCGGCTTCGACTCGGTCTTCTTCTCCTTCGCCTTGGCGTCGTGCGAGTCGGACCCCGAGGAGGCGGCCTTCTCGGTCTCGCGCTTGCGCTTGGAGGTCCCGTAGTCGGTGTTGTAGAAGCCCGAGCCCTTGAAGTGGACGGCGATCGGGTGGAAGACGCGCTGGACCGGCGCGCCGCAGACCTCGCAGTGAGTCATCGGATCGTCGGTGATCTTCTGCATCACCTCGAGGAGGTGGCCGTTCTCGCAGCGGTACTCGTAGATCGGCATCGAGACGGGCGAGTATAGGCTGGGAGGCATGGCGGCTCCGACCATGGACGCCGTCGTGGCGCTCTGCAAGCGGCGGGGGTTGATCTTCCCCGCGTCGGAGATCTACGGCGGCATCGCGAACACCTACGACTACGGGCACTACGGCGTCCTGCTGAAGAAGAACGTCGTCGACGCGTGGTGGAAGGCGATGATCCAGGAGCGCGACGACGTCGTCGCGCTCGACTCCGCGATCATCCAGCACCCGCGGACGTGGGAGGCGTCGGGCCACCTTGCGGGCTTCACCGACCCGCTGGTCGACTGCAAGACCTGCGGCCAGCGCTTCCGCGCCGACCACCTCGACGAGCTGCAGTGCGGGCGCAAGCCGTCCAAGCACCCGGGCGAGGCCGACGAGTGCGACCTCACCGAGGCGCGCGAGTTCAACCTCATGTTCGCGACCACGATCGGCCCGGTGCAGGAGGCCGGCTCGACGGTGTACCTGCGGCCGGAGACCGCCCAGGGCATCTTCCTGGACTTCAAGACCACGCTCCAGTACGCGCGCCGCAAGCCGCCGTTCGGCATCGCCCAGGTCGGCAAGTCGTTCCGCAACGAGATCACGCCCGGCAACTTCATCTTCCGCACGCTCGAGTTCGAGCAGATGGAGATGGAGTTCTTCGTCCCGCCGGACGAGGCCGGGCAGTGGTACGACTACTGGCGCCAGGCGCGGCTCGACTGGTACGTGGCGCTCGGCATCGATCGCGAGCGCCTGCGCCTGCGCGACCACGACGCCGACGAGCTCTCGCACTACTCCTCGGCGACCGCCGACGTCGAGTACCTGTACCCGATCGGCTGGTCGGAGCTCGAGGGCATCGCCAACCGCGGCGCCTTCGACCTCACCCAGCACGCCAACCACTCCGGCGAGAAGCTCGAGTACTTCGACGGGCAGACGAAGGAGCGCTACGTCCCGCACGTGATCGAGCCGGCGGCCGGCGTCGGCCGCACGATGCTGGCGCTGCTGTGCGACGCCTACGACGAGGACGAGATCGGCGGCGAGAAGCGCACCGTGCTGCGACTGCACCCGAGGGTCGCGCCCGTGAAGGTCGCCGTGCTCCCGCTGCTGCGCAAGGACGGCCACCCCGAGCGCGCGCGCGAGATCTACGAGCAGCTGCGCGGGCACGTGAGCGCCGAGTACGACGAGGGCGGCCACATCGGCAAGCGCTACCGGCGGCAGGACGAGATCGGCACGCCGCTGGCGGTCACGATCGACCACCAGACGCTCGAGGACGACACCGTCACCCTGCGCGACCGCGACACGCTGAGCCAGGACCGGGTCCCGGCGGACGAGCTGGTCGCCCGTGTGACCGAAGTCACACGCTGAACGCTCGCGTTTTGTAGCGTCTGCGACATGAAGGTCGCCGTCGACCAGGTCACCTACGAGGACCTCTATCGGCGCTGGGAGGCGGGCAACTGGCGGGCCACGGAGATCGACTTCTCCGCGGACCGCACGCAGTGGCGCGAGGGCTTCAGCGAGCTCGAGCGCCGCGCCGCGCTCTGGAACTACGCGATGTTCTTCCACGGCGAGGACTCGGTCACGGACAACCTGTCGCCGTTCATCGACGCCGCGCCGCGCGAGGAGCAGAAGTACTTCCTCGCCACCCAGCAGGTCGACGAGGCCCGCCATGCGGTCTTCTTCAACCGCTTCATGCACGAGGTGGTCGAGCGCGGCGACGGGACGATCGCGGGCGCGCTGGAGGCGACGAAGCCCGAGCTCACGTGGGGCTTCGTGAAGACGTTCGAGATGCTCGACAAGGTGGTCGGCGAGCTGCGGCGCGACCGCTCGCGGACCAAGCTCGCCCAGGCCGTGACGATGTACCACTTCGTCGTCGAGGCGACGCTCGCGCAGCCCGGCCAGCACTTCATCTCCGACTACCTGAAGGCGCGCGACCTGCTGCCCGGCTTCCGCTCCGGCATGCACAAGGTCGCGCTCGACGAGCAGCGCCACATCGGCTTCGGCGTCAAGCTGCTGCGCGACCTCGCGCTCGAGGACCCCGAGGTGCCGGAGGCGGTGGCCGAGCAGCTGCGCGCGGTGACGCCGATCTCGCTCGCCGTCTTCGTCCCGCCGGGCTGGAACACCGCATACGTCGAGTGCTTCGGCTTCACGCTCGAGCAGATCTACGAGGAGGGCGCGAAGTCCTTCGAGGCCAAGTTCCGCGCCGCCGGGCTGCCGGTCGAGGAGCTGCCCGGGCCGCAGATCATGCCGATGGACATGCCGCCCGCCGGCCGCGCCCGCCGCGGCATCGAGATGCTGCGGGCCGGCTACCTCGGCGAGCGCAACGGCCCGCCCGCGCGCGACCCCGAGGCGATGGCGATGCTGTTCGACAGCGTGCGCCGCAATGTCGACCTGCGGCACGCCCCCGACGGCCCGTTCGTGCTCCAGTGGGACTTCCCCGACGCCGAGCCGTGGCACGTGCGCCTCGAGAACGGCTCGACCGCGGCGGCGCCCGGGCGGGCGCCGCACGTCGACCTCGAGCTCCGCTGCCGCTTCGACGACTGGGTCGACGTGGTCGCCGGCCGGCTCGACGCGCGCAAGGCGATGGCCACCGGGCGGCTGCGGCCGAAGGCGAAGCCGCGGGCGCTGTGGCGCGCCCGCGGCCTCTTCACCGCTTGACCTTCAGCGTCATCCGCATCTCCTCCGGGTGCTGGGAGCAGAAGAGGACGTACCTGCCGGCCTTGAGCTTCCTGGTCGTGTAGGTCCCGCCTGGAGCGGCGAGCGGAACTTCGCCGGCCCCTTCTCGACGTTCACGTCGGCGTCCTTGGCGTCGGCGTCGAAAGCGACCGGCGGGACACCCGCCAGCGGCTTGGCCGGGCCGATCGTCACCTGCTTCGTAGTCAGGGGATGAGCCCGGCGTCTCGCCGCTCGTCGGCCGTCAGCCCGCGGGTCACGTACCGGCGCGCGCGCTCACTGAGGTCCTCGGCGCTCAGGCACGCCGTGCAGCTCAGGACCCGCGGACCGTCGAGGTCGGTCTCCACGAGCAGGTAGCGGCCGGTCGGGTCGAGCTCGGCTCTGTCGACGGCACCGCGGAAGCCACCGGCGACACCCTCGGGCTTCCCCGTCCGGGCATCCCAGAACCGGACCGTGCGGTCAGCGCCGCCGGTGATGATCCACCGACCGTCGGGGCTGTACGCCACGCTGGTCACCGGCCCGCGGTGGCCGCTCAGCTTCTTCTTCAGGGCAGGCTCGCCGGACGCCGTGTCCCACACGACGGCGTCCACGCCCGTGGTGACCAGGCGCTCGCCACTCAGATCGAAGGCTCCGCGCAGCTCCTCGCTGCGGCTCTCGGCCTCGATCCTCACGGGGCGGTTCGGGCGGTCGACGTCGAAGACCTCGGGCCGCTTGCCGGCGATGAACACCTTGCGGTTGTCGGCGCTGATCGCCCCCTCGAAGGCCAGGTACGACCGGGGCCGCCCGAGCGGCACGGGCTCTTCGTCGCCGGCCAGGTCGATGAGCCGCGGCTGGCCGATCAGGAGCAGGACGCGCGTGCCGTCGGCCGAGAGCACGTACGGGCTGACGCGGAACGTCTGGCGCTGCGGCGCCCCGTGGATGGACTTGATGGTGAGCCCAGGCCTGCCGAAGAAGTGCAGGAACCCGACCTTGCCGGCCTCCGGCGCGATCCGGACGTAGATCGGATCCGGGACCACGCGCCGGCCTGTCCTGCGCCGGCGACCGTCGAAGGCACTCCAGGTGACGATCCGGCCGGCGCCGTCGATCCCCACCACGGATTCCGTGCCGTGGAAGGCCACGGCCTCCGTCCCCCCGCCGGCCAGCGGCGAGCCCGTCGTCACGTCCCAGAGCCGCACCGTGCCGTCCTCGGTCGCGGTCACGAGGAACCGCCCGCTGGGCGTGAACGCGACGTCGGTGACCGCGTCATCGGCGGCGACGCGGAGCACCAGCATCTGATTGCCGCTGGCGGCGTCCCAGATCCGGGCGGTGCCGTCGTCGGCACCCGTCGCCACGGATCCGCCGGGTCCCGCGGCGACGTCGCGGATCGCGTACTGGTGCCCGCCGAGCGCCCGGGTCGAGCCCCCACGAGCGGAGGTTCACGACGTTGCCGGTGACGCTCATGAGCCGCGAACCGAGCCAGCGGACGTCGGAGTCGAGGTCCTTCGTGCCGCCGGTCACCGGCTCCAGGCTGTCGGCGCCGTACAGCCGCGGGCGGTCCCCCGGGGTGGTGACGAGGATGAGGCGGCCGTCCGGGCGGAACGTCGCCTGCGACGCCCCGATGTAGCGGCGGCGGGGGGCGCGGATGTGCTCGGTCTTGCCCGACTGCCAGTCCACGAGGCTGATGCCCTGGCCCCTGGGCGGGCCCTGGACGCCGATCGCGAGCCGGCCGCTGTCGCTGGGGTCGAACGCCAGGCTGGTGACGATGCGCCCGGGCTCGCGCCGGGTGCGCTCGCCCGTTCGCAGGTCGCGGACGCGCACCACGCCGCCGCGATGCGCGGTGGCGACGTAGCGCCCGCCCGTGGAGGCGGCGACCAGCGCCGCCCCCGTGAACCGATGCGTGCGCTGCGCGCTGCGCGCGTCGGCCACGAGCACTTCGCGGCGGCGCGTGATGAGCAGGAGGCGCCCGCGGGCGCCGATGAAGGCCAGGCGCTGGACGTTGCGCGCACCGGCGATCCGGCGCGCCAGCCCCGTCGCCGGCGTCCACAGCTCGA
Source organism: uncultured Solirubrobacteraceae bacterium (assembly GCA_963844405.1). Lineage (GTDB taxonomy): Bacteria > Actinomycetota > Thermoleophilia > Solirubrobacterales > Solirubrobacteraceae > DASSUW01. The sequence continues at coordinate 839,668 of CAWJNZ010000007.1, forward strand.
CGCGGCCGCGGCGGACGATCGCGACCGTCTCCCCGCTCGGCGAGACCGCCATCGAGCTGTCGTCGCCGACGAGCGTCCTGGGGTCCTCGAATCCGTAGAACGATGCCCCGGACGGCCCCACCCTGAGAGACACCGCGGGCAGCTCGGGTCCACCGTTCGCTGCCAGCGGCGAGCAGCCGAACCGGCAGAGGCTGGGCTCCCCGCCTCGCGGGTACGCGGCGCGCAGGCGCGACTCGGACACGGCATCCCTCAGCGCGACCTTCGCCGCCGGTGACGACCGGTCGCGCTCGTACGCCTCGAGCGCCAGGAGCAGGCTGCGCTCGGGATCGGAGTCGAGCGCCGCCTTCGCCGACTCGGCGAGCTGCGCCGCCGTGACGCGCCGCGACCGCTCGGCGTCCTCGCCGCCGGTCATCAGGGCGAAGCCGCCGACCGCCGCCGCGATGCCGGACGTCCACGCGAGGCCGAGCGCCAGGCGCCGGCGCCGAAGCCGCCGCCTCACGCGCCGCGCCTCGAGTACGCGGCGGCGATCCTGGTTGCGGGCCGACCACTCGTGGACGGCCTCGGCCAGGACGTCGTGGTAGAGCTCGTAGCGCTCACGGTCCACCGCGGAGCTCGCCGGCACCACGCGCAGGATCCAGCGGTCCGAGGCCGCAAGCTCGTGCAGCACGCGGCTGACGTCGGCGACCGGTCGTTGCGCCCAGCCCGCAAGGTCCTCGGCCGTGTGCGCGATCTTGGTGCGCGACGGCGTGACGAGGAAGTCGAAGATGTCGGCGGCGAGGGCCTGGTCCTCGGCCGAGAGCCGGCCGAGGGCCTGGCCGAGGTGGCTGGAGACGATGGCCGCGGCGCCGCGGAGGCGGTCGAGCGTCCCGGCCGTCAGCTCGAGCCCGCCGCCCGCCGTGCCCGTCGCCCACAGCTGGCGCATGACGAGCTGGAGGAACGGCGTCTCGACCCGCGTGGTCGCGGCGTGCCTCGGGCCGAGGTCCGCGGGGGCGTGCAGCGCGAGGCGGCCGGCCTGCACGCCGTCCAGCACCTGCTCGACCAGCTCGGGGTGCACGCGGACCGGATCGCGGCCGGCGCGGACCGTCTCGTTGAAGTGCTCGCACCGGCTCCTGGATCGCCGTCCGCGCGGCCTCGCGCTCGAGGTAGTCGAGGCGCAGGTAGTTGCCGAACAGGTCGGGGATGCTGCCCTTGAAGCGATCGAGCCGCGAGAGGGCGTCCTCGCGCAGCCCGAGCAGGACGTTCACGCGCAGGTCGCACTCGTCGAGCAGGTCGGGCAGCTCGCCGGCCAGCGTCCCGGGGCCGTCGTCGTCCTGGTGGTACGTGAAGTACTCCTCGAACTGGTCGAGGACGACGAGGATCGTGCGCACGTGGCGCGTGTACTCGCGCAGCCGGTCGGCGAGCGGCTCCTCGCCGTCCCACGGCTCGAGCGCGGTCGTCGCCGCTGGCCTCGACGACGGCCGTGTGGATCGCGGCCGCCAGACGCGGCAGCGGCGCCTCGCGCCAGTCGCGCAGCATCGCGACCGCGAGGCTCGGCGGGTCGACGAGGGCCAGGTGGCCGCGCGCTTCGGTGGCCGCGCGCCAGCGCGCGGTCGGCGTCCTGGATGCGCCTCAGGCGCGGCATCACGCCGGCCAACAGCACGGAGCTCTTGCCGACGCCGCTCTCGCCGTAGAGCAGCGTGAGCCGCGACGCGCGGAGGTTGGCGACGATCAGCTCGATCTCACGCTCGCGGCCGAAGAACCACTCGGCGTCGCGCTCGCCGTACGGCGCCAGCCCCACGTACGGATCGACGCGCGCGCTCATGCCGCCAGTTCCGTCGCGTCGCGGGGCAGCTCGGCGCGCAGCTTGGCGACGTACTCGTCGAGCTCCACGTACAGGAGGTCGACGTCGCCGCGGTCACGCCACAGCTTCTGCTCGATCTCGCTGAGCCTCGAGCCGGGTTGGCGGCGCTGGATCGCCCACGAGCGCGACGCCAGCCGGCCGGTCGTCCCAGATGCGGCGGAGGATCGCGCGCAGGTTCCAGTCGCGCAGCGAGTAGCCCGAGGAAGAGGAAGTGGCTGTCCTCCATCCGCGCCCGGACCGTGACCGGGATCGACTCCCTGTAGCCGATGTAGTCGTCCTCGGTGACGACGTAGCTGTCGCCCCGTGGGTCGGTGCGGTCGACCGCGCCGTGGAGCTTGAGGATCAGCGCGCCGTTGCCGGTCAGCATCTCGTTCGGCTTGCGGATCTGCTCGAGCTTGCCGTCGTGGCGATGCACGCAGACGCCCGCGGGCGTTCGGCTTGGCCTCGTACCAGAACACCTGATAGGGCTCGCCCGCCGCGTCGAACGCGCGCTCGAGCGCGTCGTCGTAGTTCGTGGTCAGGATGAGCAGCGACGGTTTCCGCCGCGCCCGCAGCCGCGCCGCCACCTCGACCAGCAGCTCGTGCAGCGCGTTCGGCGGGTAGTCGGCGTCGAACGCCGCCCGCAGGTACTCGTAGAGCGCCTGCCCGCCGAGCACGGCGTCGACGTACTGGGAGACCCGCAGCAGGTCGGTGTCGCCCTCCTCGGGATAGCGGCTCTTGTCGGCGAGGTACTTCGCCAGCTCCGCGCCGCTGGGCAGGAAGCGCCCGATCGCCCAGCGGGTGTCCGGGGGGCGGCCGCAGAGGTTGGCGCCCGCGCCAAGGAACGGGACGACCCGGCCCTCCAGCAACCGGTTGGCGACCAGCCAGTAGTGCGCGGCGTCCATCGTCAGGGTTCCTCCTGGACCGTCACGGTGTAGGGGTCCGAGATCGCGCACGGGCCGGGGTTGAGCACGGTCACCTCGACCGCCGCGCGGCCGCGCAGGTACGGCGGGCGGGAGCTCGACGGTCATCTGCGTGGGTCCGGTCGACGTCGGCTGCAGCCCGCGCCCGTCGATCCGCACCTCGGAGGCGCGGACGAAGCCCGACCCGGCGAGCGTCAGCGTGACGGGCCGGCCGTTCACGGTGACGGGGTTCGGCGTCACTGCGCCGAGCACGGGGTCCACCTCGTCCTCGGAGCCGTCGGTCTTGAACAGCGTGTCGAACAGCTCGCGCAGCTTGTCGGTGGCCTGGCGCGAGAAGAGGCCGACGAAGCCCGCCACGGCGGCGATGCCGTAGGCGTTCACGGCAGAGTTCGGGGCATCGCCGCTGAAGAAGCCCGCGCGCACCACGAAGTAGAAGACGCTCGCCAGCGCCGCGCCGATCAGACAGCGGAGGGCGTACCAGGTCACCCAGCTGGTCTCGAAGCGGTTGCGGCCGGCGTAGTTGGCGAACGACGTCGCCACGTGCACGAAGCTGCCGACCGCGCTTGCGAGGACGACGAGCAGGAGCAGCGTCGCGTCCGAGTCGAGCTTCGGCCGCAGGAGCCCGAAGAGCAGCGGCACGGGCTGCGCGCCGGGCTCGGTGGCCGCGGTCGCCGCCTTCGCCGCCGGGAAGACGGCGATCAGCGTGACCAGCAGGGCGAGGCCGACGACGCCGGCGATCGCGGCGATGATGCCGATCTGCCGCGTCGTCGCGTAGAGCGGCTGGTTGAGGGGGAGGACGTGCGATTCGGTGCTCACGACCTCCTAGGAGCGCTCCGGGCGCCGCCGTGATACACGGCGGCGCCCGGGCGGGCGCTAGTGCGCCGCGACCTTGCGGTACCTCGCCACCGCCAGCGGGGCGAAGATCACCGTCAGGCCGGCGCACCAGATGAACGACATCCAGACGTCGGTGTTGGCCGGCGTGTTCAGCCACAGCGACCGGACGGCGTCCGACCACGTCGTGAACGGGTTCGCCTCCGCGAACTGCCGCAGGCCGTCCGGCATCGTGGAGGCCGGCACGAACACCGACGAGGCGAAGGTGAGCGGGAAGATCAGCGTGAAGCCGATCGAGTTCGCCGTCTCCGGCGAGGACGAGAACAGCCCGACGAGCGCGAAGATCCACGAGAACGCGTAGCCCATGAACAGCAGCAGGACGATCCCGAGTGCGATCTCGCCGGCCGTGGCGCCGATGAAGTTGAAGCCGGCGAGGAAGCCGACGCCGAACAGCACGCAGAGCGACAGGCAGTTCAGCAGGACGTCGGACGACGTGCGCGCGGTCAGCACCGCGGCGCGCGACATCGGCAGCGAGCGGAAGCGGTCGATCAGGCCCTTCTTGACATCTTCGGACAGGCCGAGCGCGGTGACGAAGCCGCCGAAGGCGATCGACTGGACGATGATGCCGGGCATCAGGAAGTCGACGTAGTCGAAGCCGGGCGTCTGGATCGCGCCGCCGAAGACGTACACGAAGAGCAGCACGAACATCACCGGCTGGATCGTGTAGGCGATCAGCAGGTCCGGCTGGCGCGGGATCCGCAGCAGGTTGCGCTTCGCGAGGACGGTGGTGTCCTCGATGGTGGTGGAGACGCTCATGCCGCCGCCGCCTCCTTCTCCTCCTCGGGCACCTCTTCCTCGGCCGCGTGGCCGGTGAGGGCGATGAACACGTCGTCGAGCGTCGGCCGGTGGAGCGCGATGTCGTCGACGCCGACGCCGACGGCGTCGAGCCGCCGCACGGCGTCGGGGATGACGCCCGTGCGCGGCTGGACCGGCGCGTGGACCAGCGTGCCGTCGGCCGTGGCGCGGTCGAGGCACATCTCGGCCAGGGCGGCGATCGCCGCCTCGGCGTCGGCCGGGTCCTCGAGCGTGACGTCGAGCCGGGCGCCGCCGATCTGGGCCTTCAGCTCGTCGCTGGTGCCCTCGGCGATGACGCGCCCGTGGTCGATGACGACGATGCGGTCGGCCAGCCGGTCCGCCTCGTCGAGGTACTGGGTGGTGAGCAGGACGGTGGCGCCGCCGGCCACGCGGTCCTCGATCGTCTCCCACATGCCCAGGCGGCCGTGCGGGTCGAGCCCCGTGGTCGGCTCGTCGAGGAAGAGCACCGGCGGCCGCGCCACCAGCGCCGCGGCGAGGTCCAGCCGGCGCCGCATGCCGCCCGAGTAGGTCTTCGCGGGCCGCTTCGCCGCCTCGGTGAGCTCGAAGCTCTCCAGCAGCTCGTTCGCGCGCTGGCGCGACATGTCCTTGCCGAGGTGGTAGAGCCGCCCGACCATCTCCAGGTTCTCGAACCCGGTCAGGTTCTCGTCGACGGCCGCGTACTGCCCCGCCAGGCCGATCTTGGCGCGCAGCGCGGCGGCGTCGCGCTTGACATCGAGCCCGGCGACCCGGGCCGTCCCCGCATCGGCCTCGAGCAGGGTGGTGAGGATCCGCACCGCGGTGGTCTTGCCGGCGCCGTTGGGGCCGAGCAGGCCGAGCACGCTGCCCGTGCGCGCGGCGAAATCGATGCCGTTGAGGGCCCGTACCGAGCCGTACGACTTCTCGAGCCCCTCGACGACGATCGCATCATCGGTCATGCCGGCCACGCTAGGGGACCCCCACCGGCCTTTCAGTACGGTTTGGCACACTGTTCCTCGATGGAGGACCGGCAGCGGCGCCCGCGCCCCAAGCTGATCGAGAAGCTCGAGGCGCGCCGGGCGACGCACCGCGACCGGAGCCGCTTCTACCGCATCGCCTTCGCCGTGGTCGGCGTCGCGATCCTCGTCGGCGGCGTGGTCATGCTCGTCACGCCGGGGCCCGCCTTCGTGCTGATCCCGATCGGCCTGGCCATGCTGTCGCTGGAGTTCGTGTGGGCCGAGCGGCTGCTCGAGAAGTCGCTCGAGCAGGCGCAGATCGCCCAGGAGAAGGCGGCGCAGACCACGCCCACGCAGCGGATCCTCGGTGTGATCGCCGCGCTGCTGGCGATCGCCGCCTGCGTGCTCGCCGTGCTCTGGTGGGACATACCCATCCTCCCCGACAACTGAGAAGGGCGCCCGCAGGCGCCCTTCGAAGAACCCCGCTGGCGGCGCGCGGCCGTCAGGTGGTCGTGCCGGCCGTCTCGGACGGGGACGAGGCGGTGGTGGTGGAGCTGTACTCGAACTCCTCCTCGGCGCCGAACAGGGCGTCGAGCACCTTCTTGCGCAGGCCCTCGCTCACCGCGAGCGCCACGCCGGCGCCGGCGACGCCGACGAGCAGGAGCTTCCCGATGCCGCCGCGACGCTTCTTCTTGGGCGCCTCGCGCAGGGCGACGCTGGCGTCGCGGACCGAGCTGGCCGCGTTCTTGATCTCCTTCTGCAGCTTCTTGTCGTCGAAGATCTGCTTGGAGGGCGACTTGCCGTTGCTCAGCCGGGAGTACGCCTTCCGCGCCGACTCGTAGGCGTCCACGATGTTCTGGCGCAGATCCTCGTCCTCGGCGATGCGCCGGACATACGGATTGTTGCGGGCACTCATGGCCGCGCTCTGCGCCTTCTGAGCCTTCTTCTTCGCTTTAGCCATACCACCTCTCCACGTCGCGTTTTCACGAGCATACCCGCCATCCGCAGGCGTCAACGGCGGCGTCTGTCGTACGTCAGCGCGGCCGCGAAGACCTCGTCGATGTCGGCCACCCAGACGAAGGCGACGTCCTCGCGCAGCGGCTCCGGGAGGTCCTCGAGATCGACCTCGTTCCGGCGCGGGGCGAGCACGCGGTGGATGCCCGCGCGCTGGGCGGCCAGCGCCTTCTCCTTCAGGCCGCCGATCGGCAGCACCTGGCCCGTCAGCGTGAGCTCCCCGGTCATCGCCGTGTCGTCGCGCACCGGGCGGCCGGAGACGAGCGACATCAGCGCGGTGGCCATCGTGATGCCGGCGCTGGGGCCGTCCTTGGGGATGGCGCCGGCCGGCACGTGGACGTGCACGTCGTGCTTGGCGAACCAGTCATCGGGGAGGTCGGCGTGCCCGCGCACGTACGAGAGCGCGGCCTCGGCGGACTCGCGCATGACGTCGCCGAGCTGGCCGGTGATGGTGAGCTTGCCCTTGCCGGGCATCGCGCTCGCCTCCACGAACAGCACGTCGCCGCCCACCGGCGTCCACGCGAGGCCCGTCGCCACGCCGGGCTCGGCCGTCCGGCGGCGGACGTCGGGCTGGAAGCGCGGGCGCCCGAGCAGCTCGCGCACGCGCGGCGCGGTGACCGAGACCTTGCGCGTGTGGTTGCCGAGCGCGACCTCGAGCGCGACCTTGCGGCAGGCCGAGCCGATCTCCCGCTCGAGGCTGCGGACGCCCGCCTCGCGCGTGTAGGAGGAGACGATCTCCCGCAGGCCGGCATCGGAGAACGCGACCTGCGACTTCTTGAGCCCGTTGCGCTCGATCTGGCGCGGCACGAGATAGCGCTTGGCGATCTGGAGCTTCTCCTCCTCGGTGTAGCCGGCGAGCCCGATCACCTCCATCCGGTCGCGCAGGGCGCCGGGCACGCGGTCCATGTCGTTGGCCGTGCAGATGAACATCGTGCGGCTGAGGTCGAACGGCACGTCCAGGTAGTGGTCGCGGAACGTCGAGTTCTGCTCGGGGTCGAGCACCTCGAGCATCGCGCTGGCCGGGTCGCCGCGGTAGTCCGAGCCCATCTTGTCGATCTCGTCGATCATGAAGACGGGGTTGTTGGACTCGGCGTCGCGCAGTGCGCGCATGATCGTGCCGGGCATGGCGCCGATGTAGGTCCGGCGGTGGCCGCGGATCTCGGACTCGTCGCGCACGCCGCCGACGCTGATTCGCTCGAACTTGCGGCCGAGGGCGCGGGCGACCGACTGGCCGAGGCTCGTCTTGCCGACCCCCGGGGGGCCGGCGAAGCAGAGGATGCTGCCGCGGGCGTCCGGCTTGAGCTTGCGGACGGCGAGGAACTCGAGGATGCGGTCCTTGACCTTCTCGATGTCGTAGTGGTCGGCGTCGAGCACCTCGCGGGCGTGCTTGAGGTCGAGGTTGTCCTCGGTGCCCTTGTTCCAGGGCAGCGAGGCCATCCACTCGAGGTAGGTGCGGATGACGCCGTGCTCGGCGGCCGCCTGCGGGATCTTCTCGAGCCGGCCGAGCTCGCGGTCGACCTGCGTGCGGACCTGCGGCGGAAGGTCGAGCTCCTGGAGCGTGCTGCGCAGCTCGTCGACCTCGGCCTCCGCCGGGTCCTGCTCGCCCAGCTCGTCCTGGATCGCCTTCAGCTGCTGGCGCAGGATCCACTCGCGCTGGCCCTTGTCCATCTCGGCGTTGACCTGGCTCTGGATCTTCGAGCCGATGGCGACGATGTCGAGCTCGCGGGCGAGGATCTCGGAGAGCCGGAGCAGCCGCTTGCCGACGTCGACCTCCTCGAGCAGCGCCTGGCGCTCCTCGCTGCTGATGCGCAGCGCCCCGGCGATCAGGTGGCTGAGCGACGACGGGTCGTCGAGGTTGGCGACCGCCATCTGCAGCTCCTCGGGGAGGTACGGGACCTCCTCGATGATCTGGCTGAACGTCTGCTGGACGTTGCGCATGAGCGCGGTCAGCTCGGGGCCCTCCTCGACGACGTCGGGCAGCTCGCTGACGCGGGCGACCAGGTACGGATCGGTGCCGACCCACGCCTCGACCTTCACGCGCTGGCCGCCCTGGACGAGGATGCGCAGGCTCCCGTCCGGCACCTTGAGCATGCGGGCGACGGTGCCGAGGACGCCGACGTCGTAGAGCTGGTCGGGGCCCGGCTGGTCGAGCTCGGGCTGCTTGCTGGCCAGCATCACGAGCATGCGGTTGCCGATCAGCACGTCGTTGACGAGCCGGACCGAGCGGTCCTGGCCGACGGCCAGCGGGGTCAGCGTGTCGGGGAAGGTGACCGAGTCGCGCAGCGGCAGGACGGGCAGCTCGGCGGGGAGCGGGGCGTCCAGCGCCGGCGCATCGACCTCGCCGCCGAGGACCTCGATCACTCGACCTCGCCGCGCTGCTGGATCGGGACCGTGCGCGCCTCGCTCGGGCGCGCGAGCGGCAGCTCGACGGTGAGGATGCCGTCCTCGTACGAGGCCTGCGCGGAGTCGGGCTCGACGTCCACGCCGAGCGCGATCACGCGGCGGAACGCCCCGTGCTCGATCTCGAGCTGCTGGTAGACGCGGTCCGGCCCGCCCTCGGCCTTGCGGTGCCCGGCGAGGACGAGCTCGCGCCCGCGGATCTGGAGCTCGACCTCCGACGGGTCGATGCCGGCGAGGTCGGCCCGCACCACCGCCCGCGGAGGGTCGGCGATGTAGTAGACGTCGACGGCGGGCGAGAACCCGCCGCGCCGCGACGGGGCGAGCCGGCGGTCGAAGACGTCGCCGAACAGCTCGTCCATCTCGCGCCGCATGCGCTCGAAGTTCGCGAACAGGTCCCGCTCGTGAGCCACGAGGGGAAGGCTAGCTCCTGGCGTTGGGCGAGCCGGCCGGACAAGGTTGACGAACTGCGGCTGGGTAGGGAAGGTGGCGAATTGATCGCTGGTGATGACATAGGCATCACGAGTGATCACGCGGCCCCCGCGAGCCTCGATCCCGCCTCCCTACAAGCCCGAAGTTCGAGCCCTCAGGAGCGCTTCAGGAACAGCCGCGGATCGACGGCCATCGGCCGCTCGGTCGGCTGGCCGAAGTAGAAGCCCTGCCCGAGGTCGACGCCGAGCTCGAGCATGGTCTCGTACTCGTCGACGCGCTCGATCCCCTCGGCGACGACCTTCGCCCCCTGCTCGTGCGCCAGCTCGACGAGCGCGGCGACCAGCTTGCGGCGGGCCTCGGAGTGCTGGATGCCCTGGGTCAGCGCGTTGTCGATCTTCGCCACGTCGGGGCGGAGCAGCTCGAGGCAGAGCAGCGCGTCGGTGCCGCACGAGAGGTCGTCGAGGGCGATCTGGGCGCCGCGCTTGCGGTGCGCCTCGACCATGTCGCGCAGGAGCTCGCGGTCGGCGCAGCGCTCGGGCTTGATGACCTCGATGCAGATGTTCGACGGGTCGGCGTTCATCCGCGCCACGACCGGCCAGGTCGTCCGCACGGTCGACTCGACGTCGAGCGCGGCCCGCGGGTCGAGGTTGACGAACAGGACCTCGCCCTCCGGCAGCATCGGGAGACCGACCTCGAGCGCCGCCGTGCGCGCCCGGTAGTCGAACGAGAACAGCGCGTCGTGGGCCTCGGCCGCGGCCAGCAGCTCACCGCCGCGGACCTCGACGGCGCCGAGCCGGCCGCGCATGAGCGCCTCGCGGCCATACGCGCGGCCGGTCGCCAGCTCCACGATCGGCTGGAAGTGCGGCTTCATCTGGCCGTGCGACAGGAAGTCGGGGAACCAGTCGGTGCGCGAGCGGTCGAGCAGCGTCTCGGCCGGCAGCGGCAGCGCCTGGTCGTCGTTCAGCCGCAGCGCGAACAGGCACGCCCGCTCGGACGCCGAGACGGCCTTCAGGAGCTCCTTCAAGCGGTCGCTCCAGCCAGGCCCGGCCACCACGAGACCGTCGACGGCGATGTCGCCCTCGACCGGCTCGGTGGCCATGTGCTCGACCTTGTAGAGCACGGACGGACGGTGCGACAGCAGTCGCACCCCGTCGATAGCGGTGGCCTCGGCACCCGTCATTTGGGGAAAGCATCGGCGGGAACCGCCGCGCCCTTGACCGCTACACCCGATACACGGCGCCTTCGCGCGCGATCTCGATGGGCCCGCCGAAGCTCCGCTCGGCCTCGCGGCGCGCCCAGTCGCCGTCCAGCTCGTCGGAGATGTGGGTCAGGACGAGCCGCCGCGCGCCCGCCCGGCGGCCGTGCTCGCCCGCCTCCTCGGGGGTCAGGTGACCGCGCGGGCCGTCGCGCTCCGGCCGCGGCAGCGTGGCCTCGATCAGCAGCAGATCCGTGTCGCGCGCGAACTCGCAGAGGTCGTCGCTGGGCGAGCAGTCGGCGCCGTACGTGAGCCGGCGGTCGCCGTCGGCGACGGCGATGGCGTGCGTCGGTATGAAGTGCGGCACCGGCTGGAAGCGCAGCTCGAGCTCGCCGACCGAGACGACGCCGGCGGGGTCGTACTCCTCCAGCGCGAAGCCCTTCTCGATGTGCTCCTCGCTCATGCCGGACGCCGCGCACAGCCGCCGGAACGCCTCGCCGGCGCCGGGCGGGGCGACCAGCCGCGGCCGCGGCGGGTGCTCGGTCCCCGGCCAGCCGTCGACCGGTACCGGTTGGTGGCGCGGCGCGTAGATCAGCCCGGACGCGAACGGGATGAGGTCGAGGATGTGGTCGGCGTGCAGGTGCGAGATGACCACGGCGTCGACCTCGACGTAGTCGACGACCGCGCGCAGCTTGCCGAACACTCCGCAGCCGCAGTCGAGCAGCACGCAGGCGCCGTCGGCGACGACCAGATATCCGCTGCACGCCCCGCCCGCGTCCTGCCAGGCCGGGGACTTCCCCAGCACCCTCAGCTCCACACGCGGGAGCCTAGATGGTTCGGGCGCTGAGCCGGTTCACACACGCGGGAGCCGAAATGGTTCGGGGCTGAGCCGGTTCACACCGTTGGGGTCCTCCCAGAACGGCGCGGCGACCGTACGGTCGGACACCTCGGTACACGGACGGCCGGCACGGCGGAGCGGGCCGGAGACCGGAGGTCTCGCCCATGCGGTCCCGCCGCGTCGCGCACGGCTGCGACGTGCTCCTCGACGTGCTCGTGCTCGCCTTCGCCGGCTGGACGCTCGTCTACGGCGCGTGCCTGCTCCTGCGGGTGCCGGCGGATTGGGCGACGGCGGCGGGAGCGGCGGTGGGGCTCGCGTGCCTGGCCCTCGGGCGGACCGCGCCCCGGCCCGGCGATGCGCAACCGGCGCCAGGCCCGCCACGCGCGGGGCTCGTCGTCGCGGCGCTCTTCGCCGCGACGCTCGCCGCCGCCGGCGCCCCGTGGCCGGCGGTCTGGCTGCTGTGGATCGTGGTCGCGGCGGCGGCGACCTTCCCGGCGCCGGACAGGTCACCCACGGCGCCGACCACCGGCGGCGCCGCCGCGGCGTGCGCCTGGGCCGCCGCGCTGGCGCTGCTCTCGCTCTTCGTCGTGCGGCCCAACCCGGACGACACCCAGTACGTGCGGACGGCGACCTGGGTGGCCGAGCGCGGCACGTTCCCGGTGCGCGACATCGTCTACTCGGACCAGCGCTACGAGGCGCTGTTCTTCCCGCCGTGGACGTCGATCGAGGCGCTGCACGGCTGCGTCGCCCGCCTGCTCGCCGTCGACGCCGCGGCCGTCGTCTATCTCGCGGCGCCCCCGCTGGGCGCCGCCGTCGCCGTCGGGGCGCTGTGGCGGCTGCTCCGCGCCTGGCAGGTCCGCTCGCCCGCCCTCGCCCTCTCGACGGCCCTCGTCGTCCTGCTCGTCGCCGCCTTCGACGTCGAGCAGCGGACGCCCGGACGCTTCTTCGTCGACCGCCTGTGGCAGGGCAAGGCCGTCTTCGTCGCGGCGCTCGTGCCGCTCGTGTTCGCGCTCCTGCACGAGTACGCCGAGCGCCCGACGCGGCGCGGCCTCGCCCTGCTCGCCGCGGCCGGCGTCGCCGGTGTGGGGCTGACGACGACCGCGATCTTCGTCCTCCCGATCGTGGCGGCGGGCGCGCTGCTCGCGCGGATCCCGCGCGCGGCGGCCGCGCTCGCGGCGTACCCGCTGCTGGCGGGAGGCGTGACGCTGGTGCTCGGCGCCCGCAACCCCGACGTCAGCCAGGTCCGCCATCTCGCGGCGGGAGACCTCGCGCGCGAGTCGCTCGGCTCCGGCGCGCTCGCCTTCGTCGCCGTGGCCGCGATCCTGCTCGGGCCGGCGACCGTGCGCCGCGGGCGGATCGTCGCCGGCGTCGCGCTCGTCGCCGCGCTGCTGCTCGCGCCCGGCGCCCCGCGCCTCCTGCAGGCCATGACCGGCCTCGGGGAGGTGCTGTGGCGGGTGCTGTGGGCCGTGCCGGCCGCCGCCCTGGCCGGGGCCGCCGTCGCGAGCCGCGGCCGGCTGGCGGCCGCCGCGGTGTGCGGCGGGCTGCTGGCCTGGGCGGCGCTCACCGGGCCGCCGGACGACGTCCGCCTCGCCTCCTCGCCCGCGTGGAAGCGCCCGCCGCTCGACCTCGCCGACGCCCGCACGATCCTCGCCCACGCCCGGCCCGGCGACCTCGTGCTCGCACGCCAGAGCATGAGCCAGACCCTGCTGGCGATCTCGACGCGGGTCACGACGGTGAACCCGCGCGACTTCTACACGCTCGCCCTGGGGCGCGCCGAGGAGGGCGTGCGGGCGCGGACGCGCCTCAGGCTCCAGGGGCTCGCGCAGCCCGAGCGATCCGAGGCCCACGGCCGCTCCGCCCACCGCGACCGCGCGTTCGTGAGGCGAGCGCTCCGCGTGCTCGGCGTCGACATCGTGTGCATCGGTCGCGGCCGCCGAGCGACGAGGCTGTTCCTCGCCGCGGCCGGCTACGACGTGCGCCTGCGGACGCGCCACCTGGTGTGCCGGGCGCGCCGCTAGGCGTGGAGCGCCGCCTGCTCCTGCGCGGTCGGGAACTGCCAGGCGGCCTGGCGGCGGCGCTCCTGGCGGAACACGAAGTGCATCTGGCGCGGCGGGCGGAGCCCCTCCGGCGTGTCCGGGCGGAACGTGGCACAGGGCTGGTCGAGCGCGAGCGCGCACAGCCCGTTCTTGCCGAAGAAGCAGTCGTCGCAGGTCACCTTGCGACCCTTGCTGCGTGAGTCCACCCGAGGCCCTTCCTTCACCGAACCGTCACAGAACGGTCACAGCAAAGCACTCCGGCAGCGGGCCGCAACCGCGATCCCCGCAAAACGCACGGACTTCGTGTCTATGCCGCAAATACCCTCCAAAGCGATGAAAAAGTCGTTGTCTGCGAACACGCCGATCCCGCTCTCACGGCGTTTTTCGTGGCGCCGCTGCGGGGAGCGAGTGACGGATGCGGGTCCTCGTCACGGGAGTCTCGGGCTATGTCGGCTCCGCGCTGGTGCCGCGGCTGCTCGCCGCCGGGCACGACGTGCGCGGCTTCGCGCGCTCGCGCGAGCGGGTGGCGGCAGCCGGTATCCAGCTCGACGACGTCGTGCTCGGCGACGCGATCAGCGGCGCCGGCCTGGGCCGCGCGCTCGACGGCGTCGACGCCGCCTACTACCTGATCCACTCGATGGAGGGCCCGAACGGCGCGTTCCCGGACGCCGAGCGGCGCTCCGCCGCCCGCTTCGCCACCGCCGCGCGCGCGGCGGGGGTCAAGCGCGTCGTCTACCTCGGCGGGCTCGTGCCGCAGCAGGGGGTCGCCTCGCGCCACCTCGCCTCGCGGCTGGCCGTCGAGCGCGCGCTGCTGGAGGCGGCCGACGAGCCGATCGCCCTGCGCGCCTCGATCGTCATCGGCGCCCGCTCGCGCTCCTTCCGCTTCCTCGTCCGCCTGATCGAGCGCCTGCCCGTGCTCGCCCTCCCGGCGTGGCGCACGAACCGCACGCAGCCGATCGACGGCCGCGACGTGCTCGAGTTCCTCGTGCGCGCCGCCGACGCCCCCGCCGCGCTCGCCGGCCGCTCGTGGGACATCGGCGGCCCGGAGGCGATGACCTACCAGGAGCTGATCGCCCGCATCGGCGACCACATGCTGCTCGACCGCCCCGCGATCCCGCTCAACTTCTCGCTCACGCCGGTGGCGAGCGTCGTCGCCGCGGCGGTCGCCGAGGAGGACCCCGGCTTCATCACCCCGCTCATGGAGTCGCTCGCGTCGGACCTCCTGCCGCGCCAGGACGACGCGGCGCAGGCCTTCGGCGTTAGGTTGCACTCGTTCGACGCAGCCGTCGAGCGCGCCCTGCGCGAGTGGGAGACGACCGAGGAGGTAGCCGCGAAGTGACGCTGGTCAGGGCGACGATCGACATCGACGCGCCGCGCGAGAAGGTCTACGACTACGTGCTGGACCCCGGGCACCTGGACGACTGGGTGACGATCCACCGCCGGATCAACTCGCGCGACGCCGGGCCGCCGCGCGAGGGCTACGAGATGGACCAGACCCTGTGCCTGCGCGGCGCCAACTTCAAGGTCCACTGGACGCTGACCGAGGCCGACCGGCCCGACCGTGCGACCTGGGAGGGCCGCGGGCCCGCGCACTCGCACGCCCGCACCGCGTACGCCCTGCAGGATCTCGACGGCCGCGGGACGCGCTTCGCGTACGAGAACGAGTTCAAGGCCCCGGGCGGCTTCCTCGGCGCCGCCGCCAGCCGGATGATCATCGGCGGCGTGCCCGAGCGCGAGGCGCACCGCTCGCTCGAGAAGCTCAAAGAGCTGCTGGAGGAGTGACCCGCGGCCTGCGGTGAAATCGTTCTTGCAGGCGCGGTCGGGCAAAGCCACTTTCACTGGTAAGTTGTGACGGTCACATTGACCTACCAGATCTGAGGCGACGCGGTGGCTGACTTCCTCGACGAGAAGCGCAAGGAGATCCAGGCCCGGCTCAAGGAGCTGCGGCCGCTGGTGGACGAGTTCCACCGCCTCGAAGCCGCCGAGCGCGCGCTGTCCGGCGTGGAGGCCAAGCCCGCCGCCGCCTCACCGGCGCCCACGCGCCGCCGGCGCTCGGCCGGATCCTCGTCGAACGGCCGCCGCGGCCGCCCGCGCGGCTCCGGCACGCGCGCCGCGCAGGCGCTGCAGCTGGTGGAGGCGAACCCCGGCATCACCATCCCCGCGCTGGCCGAGGCCATGGGGATCAAGCAGAACTACCTCTACCGCGTGATGCCGGGGCTGGCCGAGGAGGGCAAGGTCACCAAGTCGGGCCGCGGATGGCACCTGCGCGCGTCGTGAAACAGTAAAAAGAGTGAATCGCACTCGGCTTGTGAGTGCTATGCCGGCCGGGCGCTCGTCCTGAGGGTGGGAGCGCCGGGCCGGCCGAGCAGGTAACCCTGGCCGAACTCGGCTCCGACCTGCCGGAGCGCGGCAAGCTGCTCGGGAGTCTCGATGCCCTCCGCGATCACCTGGAGGTCGAGCGTGCGCGCCAGGTCGACGATCGTAGCCCGGTGGGGGCTGGGGCTCAGACGAGCCCCAGCCCCTTCACCGCGTCGCGCTCTTCCTTCAGCTCGTTCACGGTCCGCTCGATCCGCTCGCGCGAGAAGTCGGGCACGTCGAGGCCCTCGACGATCTCCCACTCGCCGTCGCGGGTGCGGCACGGGAACGAGGAGATGATCCCCTCCTCCACCCCGTAGGCGCCCGGCGACGGCACAGCCATCGAGACCCAGTCGTCGCCGTCGGTGCCGCCGACCCAGTCGCGCACGTGGTCGATCGCCGCGTTGGCGGCCGAGGCGGCCGAGGACGCGCCGCGCGCGTCGATGATCTCGGCGCCGCGCTTGCCCACGCGCGGGATGAACTCGTCCGCCACCCAGCCCTCGTCGCCGACCGCGTCCCACGCCCGCTCGCCGCGCACCTTCGCGTTGAACAGGTCGGGATACATGGTGGGCGAGTGGTTGCCCCACACCGCCATATGGGTGATCTCGGACACGGCGGCGCCGGTCTTCTCGGCCAGCTGGGCCACCGCCCGGTTGTGATCGAGCCGCGTCATGGCGGTGAACCGCTCGCGCGGCACGCCGTCGGCTCCTCTCATGGCGATCAACGCGTTGGTGTTGGCCGGGTTGCCGACCACCAGCACCTTCACGTCGTCGGCCGCGTGCGACGCGATCGCCTGGCCCTGCGGCTTGAAGATGCCGCCGTTGGCCTCCAGCAGGTCGGCGCGCTCCATGCCCTTGGTGCGCGGGCGGGCGCCGACCAGCAGCGCGACGTTGGTGCCGTCGAAGGCCTGCGCGGGGTCGTCGGTCACGTCGATGCCCGCCAGCAGCGGGAAGGCGCAGTCGAAGAGCTCGAGCGCGGTGCCCTCGGCGGCCTTGACAGCGTCGGGGATCTCCAGCAGCTTGAGGCGGACCGGCGTGTCCGGCCCGAGCATCTGACCCGCGGCGATCCTGAACAGGAGCGCATAGCCGATCTGACCCGCCGCGCCTGTCACTGTGACATTGACTGATGAAGCCATCTAACTGTTCATCTCCTCGATCACGGCGTCGGCGAACTCTGACGTTCCGACGGCCGTCGGGTCGTCACGCGAGGGCTTGAGGTCGTACGTGACCTTCTCCCCCTTCTCGATCACCGCGGCGATCGCGGCCTCGAGCCGGTCGCCCGCCTCGCGCTCGCCGAGGTGACGGAGCATGAGCACGCCCGACAGCATGAGCGCCGTCGGGTTCACCTTGTTCTGCCCCTTGTACTTGGGGGCCGAACCGTGGGTCGCCTCGAACATCGCCGCCTCGGTGCCGATGTTGCCGCCCGGCGCCAGGCCCAGCCCGCCGATCATGCCCGCCCCGAGGTCGGACACGATGTCGCCGTAGAGGTTGGGGAGCACGATCACGTCGTACTCCTCGGGCCGCGACACCAGCTGGTTGCACAGGTTGTCGATGATCCGGTCCTCGAACTCGACGTCGTCGTAGTCCTCGGCCACCTGGCGGGCGACCTCGAGGAAGAGCCCGTCGGAGAACTTCATGATGTTGGCCTTGTGGGCGGCCGTCACCTTGCGGCGGCCGTTCTCGCGCGCGTAGTCGAACGCCGCGCGCACGATCCGCTCCGAGCCGAAGACCGAGATCGGCTTGACCGAGATGCCGGAGTGGTCGCGAATCTTCGAGCCGTCGAGCTCGGCGATGAACTCGCGCAGGCGCTCGGCCTCCTCGCTGTCCTTCTCGAACTCGATGCCGGCGTAGAGGTCCTCGGTGTTCTCGCGCACGATCACGATGTCGGTCTCCGGGAACCGCGTGCGCACGCCCTTGTAGGCCTTGCAGGGCCGGATGCAGGCGTAGAGGTCGAGCTCCTTGCGCAGCAGCACGTTGACCGAGCGGAAGCCGGAGCCGACGGGCGTCGTCGTCGGGCCTTTGATGCCGACCTGGTTGCGCTTGATCGACTCGAGCGTCCGGTCGGGGAAGGGGTTGCCCTCGTCGTGGTAGACGTCCTCGCCGGCGGGGTGCTCGTCCCAGTTGAACTCGACGCCGGTCGCCTCCAGGACCCGGCGGGTGGCCTCGGCCAGCTCAGGGCCGGTCCCGTCACCGGGGATGAATGTCACGTCGTAAGCCATCCCATCAGGCTATGCCACCATTGATGCCAAGTGCTCGGTGGCTCCTCCATCCGCCTGGCGACGATCTTCGGCGTCCGCGTCGGGGTCAACGTCTCCTGGTTCCTGGTCCTCTTCCTCGCGATCTTCTGGCTCCAGGGGCGATTTGGCGAGGAGCTGGGCGACGACCAGCAGGGCTTCATCGTGGCCGTTCTGACCGCGTTCGGCTTCTTCGGCTCGATCCTGCTGCACGAGCTCGGGCACGCCCTCGCGGCGCGTCGCGAGGGGATCGAGGTGGCCGGCATCGACCTCTTCTTCTTCGGCGGGGTCATGAAGATGAGCCGCGACACCTCGACCCCCGGGCAGGAGTTCCGGGTGGCCGTCGCCGGGCCGCTGGTGACGCTGCTGATCGTGATCGTCGGCGCGCTCGCCGCGATGGCGCTGCTGGGCGCCGACGGGTTCTGGGACGCCGCCCGGCTCGACCCGTCGGAGGTGCCGGGGGCGTTCGAGCTGTGGCTGACGTTCATGGTCAGCGCCAACGTCCTGCTGCTGCTCTTCAACCTCGTCCCCGCCTTCCCGCTCGACGGCGGGCGCATCGCCCGCGCCGCCGCCTGGAAGGTCACCGGCGACCGCGGCAAGGCCACGCGCCTGTCCGCCTACCTCGGCCAGGCCTTCGCCGCCCTGCTGATCGGCTACGGCCTCTACGTGCTGGTGGCTTTCGATGACTCGGTCGGCGGCCTGTGGGCGATCGTGCTCGGCTACCTGCTCGGCTCGTCGGCCCGCGCCGCGATCGCGCACTCGGCCTTCACCGAGCGGCTGCGCGGCGTCACGGTGGCCGACATCATGGACTCGGAGCCGGTGGTCATCCCGGCCGACCTCCCCGCCACGCGCGCCTGGGAGGACTACTTCCTGCGCTACCAGGGCTGGCCGTGGTTCGCGATCGTCGAGCCCGACGGCCGCTATGCCGGCCTGGCCCACCGCGCCGCCGTCGAGCACGCGGCGTATCACGAGGACGTGCCGGTGCGCGACATCGCCGCAGGCCGCGACGACCGCGTGCGCGACGACGCGCCGCTCGAGGCGCTGATCGGCTCTGAGCCGCTGCGGCGCGTCGGGGCGCTGATGGCGGTCGACGCCGACGGCCGCCTGCGCGGCGTCGTCACCGTCGAGCAGGTCACCCGCGCGCTGCAGACGCGGCTGCGTCCGGCGTAGACCGGCACGACGGCGCCAGCTCGCACGCGCGCGCCGCCCAGGCGTCGGGGTCGGTGTCGAACACCACCGTCCCCGACTCGAGGACGCCGGTGACGAGGAGCCTGCGGCCGTCGGGCGAGAACTGCGCCGTGGGGAACAGGCTCTCGCTGCCGACGAACAGGGGCTCGTCGCCCAGCCGCCGTCGCGCAGGCACGTCCCAGAGCTCGACGACCGTCCGCGTGACGTCCGCGGTGCCGGTGCGCGACGCGACCGTGGCGAGCCGGCGCCCGTCCGCGCTGATCGCGAACGCGTCGACGCCCTCGCCGACGCGGACCGCGCCGAGCCGGCGCGCGGTGCGCGGGTCGAGGAGCTCGATCGCAGCGGCCCTCAGCACTCCGAGCCGGTCACCCGTGGCGTTGAACGCGGTCGCGGTCTCCTTCAACGTGGCGACGCGGCGGCGCCGCTCGACGTCCCACAGCTCGGTCGGGTGCTCGCCCGTCACGACCACGAAGCGACCGTCCGGGCTGAGGTCCGCGTAGTACGTCTTGGGCCTGAACGTGAGCAGCCGATCGCCGGCCGAGAGCCGGATCCGGTTGCGGCGCTGCCCGGCGACCACGAGGCGGTCGCCCTGCGCGACGGCCGCGTCGACCGACACGCCGAGCTCGGGCGCCACGGCACGCGAGCTGCCGTTCGCGCTCCAGACGCGCGCGGGCTCGTCCTCGCTGTAGAGGTGCGCGCAGCACGTCACGAGGCGCCCGTCGCCGAGGAAGACGAAGCCGCCGGCGTCCACGGGCGGCGTGAGCGGCGAGCCCGGGCGGCCGCCGTCCGTGCGCCACCACCGGGCTCGCATGCGGCCGTCGAGCGCGACGATGCGCTCGCCGGAGGGATCGAACGCGGGCGTCGCGAGATCGTTCACGCCGCGGAGGCGCCGGACCAGCTGCCAGGGCCTGTCGACGTCGCGCACGGTCACCGTGCCGTCGGAGGCGAGCGTGAGCAGGCGCCCGTCGTCGCCCACCGTGGCCCCGAGCTCGGCGCCCACGGGGGGGAACCGGCTCAGCCGGCGGCCTTTGGCGGCGTCCCAGACCGTCACGCCCGCCGCATCGACGACGGCCAGCCGGCGCCCGCTCGGGCTGAAGGCCAGCGCCGCGACTGCGCCGCGGCCGGTCCGCAGCACTCGCAGCCGTCTGCCGGTCTCCGGGTCGCGGATCTCCACGCGCCCGTCGTCGGCACCGCCGACGGCCAGCAGCGGCCGACGTCCCGCTGCAATCGCGATGGCGCCGTGGCTTCCGGCGCCGCCGACCCGCAAGCTGAGGCTCGGGCGCCCGGGCACCACGCGCGGACGCGCACGGATCCGATCCAGCCGCCAGATGACGACCTCCCCCGACAGCGCGCCGGCCGCGGCGAGGTGCCGCGCGCCGAGCGCCAGCGTCCACCCGCCGGAGCCGGCCTCGACCGGCGCGCGCAGCCGCGTCGTGTGCCGCCCGTCCCACAGCGACACGGCGGCGCGCGGCCCGGACCAGGCGAGCCGGCGGCCGCCAGGCGCGAAGGACGGGCTCCCCGCCGCGACGGGAGCGGCGTACTCGTACCGCGGCGGCCGCGGACCCGCCCGCACGACGATGCGCCTGCGCCCGCTCGCCAGGTCCCAGATAACCATCCTCCCCCGCTCCCCTCCGAGCGCCATGCGCGCGCCCGAAGGATCCAGCGCCAGGTCGGCGGCGTCGAACTTCGTCGGGGCGACGACGACCTCGCCGGCGATCAGATCGTGCACGCTGACGGTGCCGGCGTCGAGGTCCGCGAGGGCCACGCGGCCTCCGTCGGCGCTGAACCGGGCGAGGTCGGCGGGCCTGCTGGGCGCGATGGCGACGAGGCTCGGTGCCGCCTTCAGGCCGACCAGCAGGGCGTCGCGCGCCTGGCTCGTGCGCTCGATGCGCCACGCGCGCACCGCCTGCCCGAGCGCGGCGTCCAGCCGCCCGTCGCGGACCGCCACCGCCGACTGGGCGGCGAGCTGGCGTGACGTCGCCACGCGCGCCTCCTGCTCGGCGCGGTCGCGCTCGCGGTCGGCGCGGTCGGCGGCCCGGATCGCGAGCACGGCCGCCACCGCCGCGGCGGCGGTCAGCGCGACGAGCAGCACGCCGGCGCTGCGCGCGATCAGCAGCGTGCGCCGGTGCTGGCGGACCTCCTCGCCGATCATGTCGTCCTTCGCGCGACCGTTGAGCGGCGCCGCGACGTCGGCCACCGCGTTGCGGAAGCGCGGATCCCGGAGCGAGAGGTGCTCGGACGTCGCGGCGAAGCGCAGGTCGGTGTAGCGCGGCTCCTCGGCGTACGCGCCGGCGAGCGCGCGCGGCAGCGCGGTCGTGCGCTCCCAGTCGAAATCGCCCGCGCGCTCGTCCCAGGCGATCTCGCCCTCGGTGAGCACGAGCAGCAGCCGTGCGCGCTCGCGGTGCTCGAGCCAGTACGCGACCTCGCGGCCGACCCACTCGGAGGCGGCCGCGCCGGGGGAGGCGAGCAGGACGAAGAACTCGGTCCGGTCGAGGGCGCCGGTCAGGGAGCTCCAGAGGCCCGGGTTGGCCGACAGGCTCGCGTCGTCGCGGAAGACGCGGATCGCGCGCAGCCGGTACCACGGCTTGCCGAAGCGCTCGAGCGCGCCCTTCAGGCGGGGCGCCAGCCGCCCGTCGACC
Source organism: uncultured Solirubrobacteraceae bacterium (assembly GCA_963844405.1). GTDB lineage: Bacteria > Actinomycetota > Thermoleophilia > Solirubrobacterales > Solirubrobacteraceae > DASSUW01. The sequence continues at coordinate 861,355 of CAWJNZ010000007.1, forward strand.
GCCCGGCTGTAGGAGATGAACGCGGCGTAGGCGGGGCCCGCCGCCATCAGTCCTCCTGGTTGCCCTGCCCCTGCTGGCGCTCGGCGGCGACCTCGCTGATGAAGACGTCGGTCTCCTCCTGCAGGATCGCCTCGATACGGCGCGAGAACCGCGGGAACGCGCTCTCGTGCGTGGCGCCGGCCCGCCCGTAGCCGTCGGTCAGCTCGAAGTAGCGCCAGCCCTCGGCCTTGAGCCGCTCGACGTTGCGCCGGTAGTGCTGCCAGCGCTCGCCGAAGTGGAAGAACTGCTCGATCGCCGCGGAGACCGCGACGATCAGGCTGAGGCCGACCGTGGCCGCCTCCACCCATCCGTCGTCGCTGCTGAGCCCGATCAGCACCGGCACGATCACGGCGCCCACGACGGTGATGAGCCGCAGGCGCACGTAGTGCCGGCGCGCCTCGTCGGCCTTGCCCTCCATCCACACGAGCTGGTCGACGTAGCGCGAGCGCATGTAGCGCTTGCGCAACGGCTCGAGCTCGAGCCCGTCGGCAATCGAGCCGAACTCTCCCTTGAGCCAGTCGAGATACGCGTTGGCCTTCTTGCGCCGCAGCGACAGCCGGCGGCGCGGCGTGGTCGCAGCGACGGGCTCCGCGTGCACGTTCATCGTCCCTCCAGGATCGGGCCGAGGGCTTGCGCCAGGGAGCCGGGCTGCACCGCCTCGACAAGACCGCTCGCGCGCAAGGCGTCGAGCCGCGGCCCGCGCATGCCGCCTGCCAGCGCGTCGGCCGCCCGGCCGGTGCCGTCCACGACGACGACGCGCCGCCCCGCGGCCACGCTCGCCTCGACGTCCGTGAGCGCGATGTCACCGCCCTCGATCAGCACGGTCACCGACGGCCGGGACCCGGCGAGCGCGCCGGCGGCCGCGGCCAGCCACGGCGTCTCGTCGCCCCAGTCGCGGCCCGGGACCAGCAGCAGGTGCGTGTGGTGTGGCTCGATCTCCGCCTCCGGCCCGACGAGCGCCTCGACGACGACGCCGAGCAGCGGGAACGCCGCCGCGTCGTCCTCCGCGTGCGCCCGGCCGACGAGTCCGACGACGCCGGCGTCGGTCGCCCCGTCGACGATCGCGGCGCCGGAGCGGGCCACCACCGGGACGAGCTCGTCGGCGAACACGCCGCGCAGGCGCTCGCCGTCCTCGAGGCCGGCGGCCCCTCCCACGAGCGCGACGACCGGCCGCGGCGTGCCGAGGCCCAGGCGGCGCAGCGCGTCCGGCAGCTCGCCGGGTTCGGCGACCCGCACCGAGGGAATGCCGGGCGCCACCGGGGCCATGGCGCACGTTCCCACACGGCGCCGGGGCGCTGCAACCCCGGTGCGCGACGCTCCCGCGGTCGAGGGTCATAGACTCCGCCCCCCATGCCCGCCCACGACGTCCTGATCATCGGTGCCGGCCTTGCCGGGCAGCGCGCTGCGCTCGCTGCGGCCCGCGAGGGCGCGACGGTGGCCATCATGTCCAAGGTCCACCCCGTCCGCTCGCACTCCAACGCGGCGGCCGGCGGCATCAACGCGGCGCTCAACCCCGACGACTCGTGGGAGTCGCACGCCTTCGACACCGTCAAGGGCTCCGACTACCTCGGCGACCAGGACGCGATCGAGATCATGTGCCGGGAGGCGCCCGACGAGGTGCTCTGGCTCGAGCACTCCGGCGTCACCTTCCACCGCAGCGAGACCGGCCACCTCGGCACGCGCGCCTTCGGCGGCGCCTCCGCCGCCCGCACGTACTACGTGGCCGACATCACCGGCCAGGCCCTGCTGCACGTGCTCTACGAGCAGCTGATGAAGCACCACGAGCAGATCGACCGCTACGAGGAGTGGTTCGTCACCGCGCTCGTGCAGGACGACGCCGGCGAGTGCTGCGGCGCGATCGCCCGCAACATCCGCGACGGCGCGATGGAGCTGTTCGCCGCCAAGGCCACGATCCAGGCCTCGGGCGGCGCCGGCCAGTGCTTCAAGCCGACCACCAACGCGCTCATCTGCACCGGCGACGGCATCGCCCAGAGCTACCGCATCGGCGCCCCGCTGATGGACATGGAGATGATCCAGTACCACCCGACCACGCTGGCCGGGAACGGGATCCTCATCACCGAGGGCGCGCGCGGCGAGGGCGCCCACCTCTACAACGCCGAGGGCGAGCGCTTCATGGAGAAGTACGCGCCCAACAAGATGGAGCTCGCCTCGCGCGACGTCGTCTCGCGCGCCGAGCAGACCGAGATCAACGAGGGCCGCGGCTATCCCGACGGCACCGTGGCGCTCGACATCACGAAGGTGCCGCGCAAGCGCACGCTCGAGGCGCTGCGCGAGATCGTCAACATCGGGCGCGACTTCGCGGGCGTCGACATCACGCGCGAGCCGATCCACATCCGCCCCGGCTGCCACTACATCATGGGCGGCGTCAAGACCGACATCTGGGGCGCCACGCCGATCCCGGGCCTGTACGCGGCCGGCGAGGTCGCCTGCGTCTCCGTCCACGGCGGCAACCGCCTGGGCGCCAACTCGCTGCTCGACACGCTGATCTTCGGCCGCCGCTCCGGCGAGCACGCCGCCAAGCGCGCCCTCGGCATGGCGATGCCGACCGTCTCCGCCGCCGCGCTCCAGTCCGAGCAGCGGACGATCGACTCGATCATGCGCCGGGCCGCGTCCGGCGGTCGCCGCATCTCCGAGATCAAGGACGAGCTCGGCACGATGATGAACGAGAAGTGCGCGGTGTTCCGCGACGAGGCCGGCCTCTCCGAGGCGCTCGAGATCGTCCGGCGGCTCAAGGACGAGGCGGGCAGCGCCTGCATCGACGACCGCGGCACGGTCTTCAACCAGGACGTTCTCGGCGCCATCGAGCTGGGGTACATGCTCGACTGTGCGGAGTGCATCGTGATCGCGGCCCTGGAGCGCAAGGAGTCGCGCGGCGCCCAGTTCCGCCTCGACTTCCCGAAGCGCAACGACGACGAGTGGCTCAAGCACATCGACCTGTCGGTCGACGCCGGCGGACCGCCCAAGGTGTCCTACTCGCCGGTCACGATCACGAAGTGGGAGCCCCAGGAGCGGACGTACTAGTGAACCACGATGTCTGAATACACCCTGAGAATCCGCCGGTACTCGCCGGAGTCCGGCGATGCGGCCTACTGGGACGACTTCACGATCGACCTCGACGGCCACCGCTCCGTGCTCGACGGCATCCTCCAGGCGCGCGACCAGCAGGACGGGTCGATCGGCATCCGCTGCTCCTGCCGGGCGGCGATCTGCGGCTCGTGCGGCGTCCGCATCAACGGGCGGCCGACGCTGGCGTGCCATACCCACCTCGACAAGGCGGCCGAGACGGCGCCCGACGGCGCGATCGTCGTCGAGCCGATGGGCAACATGCCCGTCCTCAAGGACCTGATCGTCGACATGGACGCGGTGCACTGGAAGAAGATGCAGCGCGTCACGCCGTGGCTGCTGCCCGAGGGCCCGCCACCGGAGCGCGAGTACATCGTGCCGCCCGAGTCGATGATCGACGTCACGCAGACGATGGCCTGCATCCAGTGCGGCGCCTGCGTGTCGGACTGCCTGTCGATGGAGGTCGACCCCGGCTTCATCGGCCCGGCGGCGCTCGCCAAGGCCTACCGCTTCGTCGGCGACCCGCGCGACGGCAAGCAGTACGAGCGGCTGAAGGACCTCTCGGAGGACCCGCAGGGCATCTACGACTGCACGCACTGCTTCAACTGCATCGAGGCGTGCCCCAAGGGCGTCGCCCCGATGAGCCAGATCATGCGGCTGCGGCGGATCGCAGGCGCGGACCACGAGATCGAGGACCGCAACAACGGCCACCGGCACGAGAAGGCGTTCGTGAAGAACATCGAGCGCAACGGCCTGCTGCACGAGGCCGACCTGCTGCCCGACTCCTACGGCGGCAAGTTCCACCCGCGCGCGGTGCCCGAGCTGCTCAACTCGCTGCCCGTGATCCTCAAGGGGCTCCAGCGCCGGAAGGTGACGCCGGCCAAGGCCCTGCTGCACCAGCACAAGGCGCCCAAGGACGTCAAGCGCATCTTCCAGCAGGTGCACGAGAAGTCGGACCGCTACGAGCTCAACCTGTACGTCGTCGGCTACGAGGACGACGCGGACGAAGAGAGGAGCCCGGAGTGAAGGTCGCCTACTGGCCGGGGTGCGTGAGCCGCGGCTTCACCCCGGAGCTGCACGGCTCGATGGCCAAGGTCGCCCCGCTGCTGGACATCGAGCTCGTCGAGCTCGACCGCGCGGCGTGCTGCGGCGCCGGCGTCATCGCCGAGCACAACCAGGAGCTCGCGGACACCCTGAACGCGCGCACCTTCGCCTTGGCGCAGCAGGTCGACGGGGCCGACCTGATGATGAACATCTGCTCGACCTGCCAGGGCGCGCAGAGCGAGTGCCAGGAGCGGCTCGACGCCAACGGCGAGTACCGCGAGCACGTCAACCGGACGCTGTCGGGCGAGGGGCTGCGCTACGAGAAGGGCATCACCAACAAGCACTTCCTGTGGCTGATGGTCGAGGAGATCGGGCTCGACACGGTGCGCGCGAAGGTCACGCGGCCGCTGACCGACCTGCGCGTCGGCCCGTTCTACGGCTGCTACATCGTGCGGCCGACGGACCGGCTGGGCATCTCGCGCGAGCACCCGCGCGACGTCTACCTGCACCAGCTGATCGACGCGCTCGGCGGCACCGTGGTCGACTACGCGGGCCAGTACAAGTGCTGCGGCTTCCCGATCATCACCATGAACAAGGAAGCGTCGTTGAAGCAGGCCGGCCGCCATCTCGGCGACGCGCTGGACGCCGAGGCCGACTGCCTGGTCACGCCGTGCCCGCTCTGCCACCTCAACCTCGACCTCCAGCAGCCCGGCGCCGAGCGGCTCGTCGGCCGTGAGCTGGGCATGCCGGTGCTGCACCTGCCGCAGCTGGTGGGGCTGGCCTTCGGGCTCGACCCGAAGGAGCTGGGCATGAGCAAGCACGTCGTCCGGCCGACCTCGGTCATCGATTGGTCGACCTCCGTCGTCGGAAGCGTCGCCGCAGCGTAAGCGCGGCCGTCGCCTGGCCCGTGGGGCTGGGCGCGGCGCTCGCCGCGCGGTACGGCACCGAGTCGCTGCGCCATCGGCGCGAGAGCGGCCACGGCTACGACCTCCACGGCACCGACGAGCTCGACGTCCGCGACCCCGCCTTCCTGCGCGCGGCGGAGGCACTGACCGGCGCGCCGATCTCGTGGGGCGACGACGTCGAGCTGCTGATCAACGGCGACGCGATCTTCCCCTGCTACCTCGACACGATCCGGAGCGCCGAGCGGACGCTCTGCCTGCTCACGTACGTGTACTGGCGCGGGGACATCGCCAGCGACGTGGCCGAGGCGCTGTGCGAGCGCGCCCGCGCGGGGGTCGAGGTCAACGTGATCATCGACGCCGTCGGCGGGCTGAAGATCGAGCGCGCGCTCGTGCAGGAGATGGCCGACGCCGGCGTGCGGCTCTCGAAGTTCCGGCCGCCGAAGCCGTACGCCGCGCGCCGCGTGGCCAACCGGACGCACCGCAAGATCCTCGTGGCCGACGGCCGCGTGGGGCTGACGGGAGGCGTCGGCATCGCCGAGGAGTGGACGGGCGACGCCCAGGATCCCGACCACTGGCGCGACACCCACGTGCGCGTCCGCGGCCCGGTCGTGCGCGGCCTGTTCGGCGCCTTCGCCGAGAACTGGCTCGAGGCGACCGGCGAGGTGCTGGCCGGCGAGGGCTATCTGCCGGACCTGCCGCAGTCCGAGGGGGGCGGGCCGATGATGGTCGTCCGCTCGAGCGCCGGGGTGGGCGACACCAACGTCGAGGCCCTGTACTACCTGGCGATCGCCGCCGCGCGCGAGACGCTCGACCTCACGGCCGCCTACTTCGTCCCCCGCCCCGCATTCATCGACGCGCTGTGCGACGCCGCCCGGCGCGACGTCCGCGTGCGGGTGCTCGTGCCCGGCCCGCACATCGACAAGCCGCCGGTGCGGGTGGCGGGGCGCGTGAGCTACGACCAGCTGCTCGACTGCGGGGTCGAGGTCTACGAGTACCAGCCGACGATGCTGCACGCGAAGTCGATGACCGTCGACGGCGCGTGGTCCTCGGTCGGGTCGGTCAACTTCGACAACCGCTCGTTCCAGCTGCACGACGAGGCCACGCTGTGCGTGATGTCCGACGAGTTCGCCGGCCGGCTCACGGACCAGTTCGAGCGCGACCTCGAGCGCTCCGACCGCATCGAGCCCGGCCGCTGGACCGGCCGCGGGCCGATCCAGCGCGCGAGCGAGTCGGCTCTGAAGCTGGCGCGCAGGGAGCTCTGAGCGCGGCGGCGCACGCGGCTCTCGCGCCGCCGGCGACCGGCGCGCACGCCCGGCGCGGTCGTCGCCGGATGCGAGCATGTCCATTCGAGGGCGACCGGGAGCGCGCGCGACCGTCGGCGCAGCAGCCGCTCCCGCAGCCGGTAGGTGCCGTCCGGCGGGCGGATGTCGTTGATCACGTATCGGCCGTCGTCGTCGTGGTCGGCCCAGATGAGGAACCGCGGGATGCCTCGCTCGCCCGCGTCGCGCCGGCCGTCGAGCCGGCCGGACCTCGCGCAGCCGGTGTCCGGGTCGGCTCGGGTGGTCGTCCAGCGCCGGATGAGCACGACGGCGGCGGTCCCCTGCGACACGTACGCGATCTGGAGGTCGCCCGTGCGGCGACACGGGATCCGCGCGTGGCCGTTGTCCCAGATCCGGTCGTCGTGGTTGAGCTCGAAGGTGAGGAACGACGTGCCGGACGAGGGGTCGTCAACTCCCAGTCGCCCGGCTCCGTCTCGCGGCTGCCGCCGGCGAACGCCGTGTCCGCATCGTTCGCGTCCGAGTGCCGCGACCACCGCCAGGACCGCCGCGCGCTGCCGCACGGCACGACGCTACCCGGGTTGCGAACGATCGCGCAAACGAGGAAAGAGGGCCCCACCCGGGCCCTCTTATCGCTCGTTCGATCGGCGTACCCCAGTCCGCCCCAGCAAACTCGCACGGCGTTGGATTCCCCGCCCCCGGGGGCGGGAAACCTTCTCTTGCTCAGACCGGCCTGGGGCGGATCATCGAAGGGCTGGAACCCTGACGAGGTTCCGCTCGTGCAGGACCTCGGCGATCTGGACCGCGTTGGTGGCGGCGCCCTTGAGCAGGTTGTCGGAGACCACCCACAGGCACAGCCCGCGCTCGTGCGAGGGGTCGCGCCGCAGGCGGCCGACGAACACGTCGTCGCGCCCGGCCGAGCTGAGCGCGGTCGGATAGGGATCGACCATCGTCAGGCCGGGCATCCCGGAGAGCAGCTCGCGTGCCTCCTCGACCTCGAGCGGCTCGCGCGTCTGCAGCGTCACCGACTCCGAGTGGCAGTTGCGGACGGGCACGCGCGCGCAGGTCACGTTGATCGCGATCTCCTCGTCGCCGAGGATCTTGCGCGTCTCGAACATCATCTTCCGCTCTTCGTCGGTGTGGTCGTCGACGAAGTTGCCGGCGCCGCCCAGCACGTTGAACGCGATCAGGTGCGGATAGACCTGGGGCGGCGGCGGGTCCTGGCCGTGGAGCACGGCGTGGGTCTGCGTGTCGAGCTCCTCGACGGCCTTGAACCCCGTGCCGGAGACCGACTGGTAGGTGGAGACGATCAGGCGCTCGATCCCGGCGGCGTCGTGGATCGGCTTGAGCGCCACCATCAGCTGCATCGTCGAGCAGTTCGGGTTGGCGATCAGGCCCTTGTGGTCCTCGAGCGCGTCCGGGTTGACCTCGGCGACCACGAGCGGCACCTCGGGGTCGCGCCGCCACTTGGACGAGTTGTCGACCACGACGGCGCCGGCGTCGACGAAGCGCGGCGCCCACTCGCCGGAGGTGCTGCCGCCGGCGGAGAAGATCGCCAGGTCGAAGCCCTGGATCGTGTCGTCGTTGAGCGGCTGCACGATCGCGCCGTCGAGCTCGCGGCCGGCGGAGCGCTCGGAGGCGAACGGCACGACCTCGGAGGCGGGGAAGCTGCGCTCGCGCAGCTTCCGGCGCATGACGGTCCCGACGGCGCCGGTGGCTCCGACAACGGCAACGCGATAGCTCATCTGGCGGCTCCGAAGGGATGCTCGGCCTCGACCTGGTCGGCGCCCAGCTCGAAGGCGGTGTGGAGCGCGCGGACGGCACGGTCGACGGCCTCGCCGGCCACCACGCACGAGATCTTGATCGGGGAGGTCGAGATCATCTCGATGTTGATCTCCTCGTCGCCGAGGGTGGAGAACACCTTGGCGGCGACGCCGGGGTGGGTCTTCATTCCCGCGCCGACGACGGACACCTTCCCCATCTCGGGGTCCTCGGCGACGGCGCGGATGCCCTGCTCGGCGACGACCGGCTGAAGCGCGTCGTGGGCCTCGCGCAGGTCGCTGCGGGGCACGGTGAACGACATGTCGGCCGACGCGCCCTCGGAGACGGGCTCGTTCTGGATGATCATGTCGACGTTGACGTTGGCGTCGGCCAGCGCCGTGAAGATGCGGCCCGCGACGCCCGGGTTGTCGGGGACGCCGAGCAGCGTCACTCGCGCCTCGTCGCGCGAGTGGGTGACGGCGGTGATCAGCGGGCGTTCCATGGTCTCTTCTTCTCCGACAACGAAGGTACCGGGCTCTTCGGTGAAGCTCGAACGACAGTGGATTCGAACCCCGTGGTTGCGTGCGTACTCGACGCTGCGCAGCTGAAGCACGCCGGCGCCGCTCGCCGACATCTCCAGCATCTCCTCGAAGGAGACGACCGGGAGCTTGCGGGCGTCGGGCACGATCCGCGGGTCGGCGGAGAACACGCCGGCCACGTCGGTGTAGATCTCGCAGACCTCGGCCTGCACGGCGGCGGCGAGGGCGACGGCGGTGGTGTCGCTGCCGCCGCGGCCGAGCGTGGTGACGTCCTTGGTGGTGCTGACGCCCTGGAAGCCGGCCACCAGCACCACGAGGCCGTCGTCGAGCGTGCCGCGGATGCGGTCGGCCCGCACGTCGAGGATCCGGGCCTTGGTGTGGCTGGTGTCGGTGACGATCCCCGCCTGCGAGCCGGTGAGGCTGATCGCCTTGTGGCCGAGGTCGTTGATCGCCATCGCGCACAGCGCGCAGCTGATGCGCTCGCCGGTGGAGAGCAGCATGTCCATCTCGCGCGGGTCCGGCGTGGTCGAGACCTCCTCGGCCATCGAGATCAGCTCGTCGGTCGTCTTCCCGCGGGCGGAGAGGACGGCCACGACGCGGTGGCCCTGCTCGCGAGCGGCGACGATCCGCCGCGCGGCGCGCTTGATCCGCTCGGCGTCGGCGACCGACGTGCCACCGAACTTCATGACCACGGTTCCGGACACAGACGCCGCAGTCTAGGTGGTCGCGAACCGCGGCCGCGCGTACGGCAGGTGCGTCGTCCCCCGCGCGAGGATGTGGCGGTCGTTGGCCATCTCGCCGGGGGCGAGCGGCTCGTCGTCCCACGGCACGTGCGAGCGGGCGTTGCAGTAGTGGGCGACGAAGGCGCGGCGCGAGCGGGTGGCGCTGCGGTTGGCGTGCGAGCGGTGCAGGACATGCCCGTCGAAGAGCACGGCGTCGCCGGGCTCGAGGACGGCGGGGACCTCGCGGCCGGTGTAGCGGGCGGCCACCGGCGTCAGCCCGTTGCGCGCCTCGTCGGGGTCGTCGGCGCCGGTCACGGGGACCATGCCGGCGAGGTGGCGGTCGCCGCCGTGGCCGCTGAGCTCGTCGGCGTCGGGATAGACCGGCTCATGGTGGCTGCCCGCCGTGATCCACACGCAGCCGTTCTCGGTGTCGGCGCGGTCGAGCGCGACCCAGGCCCCGATCAGCGTGTCCGGCTCGGTGACGATGTGGTAGCTGTCCTGGTGGTGACCCTGGCCGGCGCTGCCGGGGCCCTTGACGAAGAGCATCGTCTGGAGGGCGAGCACGTCGGGGCCGACCAGCCCCGCCACGACGTCGACGATCGCCGGGTGCAGGAGGTAGCGCTCGTGGATCTCGAGGCGCCGGTGGAGCATGTGGACGCGGAGCAGGTCGGGGTCGGCGGCGGTCAGCTCGTCCGTGTGCTCGAGCAGCTCGCCGACCTCGTCGGCGTCGAGCACGGCGCGCACGATCAGGTAGCCGTGCTCGCGGTAGTGCCGGTGCTGGTCGACGGTCACCCGCGTCGTCGTCGCGATGTCCATGATGCGGACGGTACTCGCGGCGTTGTCGCCGTACGATGGCTGCGATGCGCGATCTGTTGTCCGAGATTGATCTCCGGCGGATCAGCGTGGGCGAGGTGACGTACCCGCCGGGCGGCCGGCTCGGACCGCGACTCCAGGAGGACCTCGAGCTCGTGCTCGTCCACCGCGGCAGCGCGGAGGTCGCGATCGACGACGAGCCGCCGTTCGTCGTCGAGGCCGGCCGGGTGGCGCTCCTGCTGCCGGGGCATCGCGAGACGTTCGCGTTCGACGGCGTCCGCCACTCGTGGGTGCAGGCCCATGTCGGCGAGGTCGGCGAGCCGTTCAGCGCGCTGCCGCGGTCGCTCCCGCTCTCCGCCGCGCTCAGCACCCTCGTCTCGGAGGCCGCCGGCGCGCGCGGGCCGTTGCTCGCCGCGCTGGCCGCCGCGGCGTTCTGGCGCTACGCGGCCGACGCCGAGTCCGGCCCGGGCCGCGACGATGCGGTCGAGCGCGCCCGGCGGTTCGTCGATGCGGAGCTCGCCGATCCGACGCTCGACCTCGCGCGACTCGCCGCCGCCGCGCACGTCAGCCCGCCGCACCTGGTCCGGCGGTTCCGCGCCGAGCTCGGCGTCACGCCGATGGCCTACCTGTGGCGCCGTCGCGTGGGCTCCGGCGTCGACCTGCTGGCGCACACGGGCCTGCCGGTCGGGGTCGTGGCGGCGCGGTCGGGCTTCAAGACCGTCTACCACTTCTCGCGGCGGGTGAAGGAGCAGACGGGACGATCGCCGAGCGCTCTGCGTGCCGAGCGCTGGCGGGTCTAGACCGCGCGCCGACCCGCGAAGGCGCGGCCCAACGTCACCTCGTCGGCGTACTCGAGGTCGCCGCCCACCGGGAGCCCCGAGGCGAGCCGGGTGACGGCCACGTCCGGCGCTCGCTCGTGCAGCGCGGCGGCCACGTGAAGCGCCGTCGCCTCCCCGGTGGTCGTCGGGTTCGTGGCGAGGATGACCTCGCGCACGCCGGCGTCGACACGCGAGTAGAGCTGCACGAGCTTCAGATCCTCCGGCTCGACGCCGTCGATCGGCGACAGCGCGCCGCCGAGCACGTGGTAGCGGCCGCGGTACTCGTGCGTGCGCTCGATCGGGATCACGTCGCCCGGCTCCTCGACCACGCAGATCAGCGAGGGGTCGCGGCGCTCGTCGAGGCAGACCGCGCAGCGCGGCCCCTCGGCGAGGTTGAAGCAGACCTCGCACGGCGTGATCTTCTCCTTCACGTCGCGGATCGCCTCGGCGAGGGCCGCCGCGTCCTCTCCCGACGCGCGGAGGATGTGGAAGGCAAGCCGCTGCGCCGTCCGCTGCCCGATCCCGGGGAGCTTCGCCAGCTCGGTGACGAGTCGCTGGAGCGGAGGGGCGAGCAACTAGTGGTTCCGGTCGTGGGCACGCGCGCCGGCCAGGCGGCGCGGCGCCGTCTGGCAAGGACGCAGGTCGGGTGCATGGCGGAGCCCTTGCCCCGACCGAGGACGCCGCCAGGCGGTGATCGGCGGTCGTCTGACGGTGCGGGTGTCCGCGACCGGGCCCACTACTTCTTCTTGCGGCGCGCGGCGCGATTCGGCTGGCCGGGCGGGAGCCCGCCGCCACCGCCGCCGCCGCCGCCGAAGCCGCCCATCCCGAGCGCGTCGAGCGCGCTCATCGGGTCGAAGCCCTCGCCCAGCCCGCCGAGCTTGGACTCCGCCAGCTCCTGCGCCGAGCGCAGCGCCTCGTTGATCGCGGCGACGACCATGTCCTGGAGCATCTCGACGTCCTCGGGATCGACGGCGTCGGGGTCGATCGTGAGCGACTGGAGCTGCATGTCGCCGGTCATCACGACCTTGACCATGCCGCCGCCGGCGCTGGCCTCGACGCGCTCGGCCTTGAGCGCCTCCTGGGCCTGCTGCTGAGCGGCCATCATCTCCTGCGCCTGGCGCAGCATGTTCTGCAGGTTCGGGGGTTGGGGCATCACTTCTCCTCCGGCGGTTCCTCGACGGCGCTGAACTCCGTCTTGAAGCGTTCGACGAGCTCGTCCTCGCTCAACGGCGCCTCGGCGGGCGCGATCTCGTGGTCGGCCCGCAGCTCGTGCGCGAGGCGCAGCGAGGCGCCGGTGACGGCGCGGATGGACTGGGCGATCAGCTCGCGCTTGGCGGGATCCTCGGCGGCGCGCTTCGAGAACGCCGCCGACTCGGGCCACACGAGCGTCAGCCCTTCGTCGGCGAGCTCGGCCGGGCGCGCCTCGCGCAGCATGGCGGCGAGCATCGGCGACTCGCCCTCGAGCGACTCGAGCACCGCCGGCCACAGCTCGGCGAACGACTCCAGGGACAGCTCGACGCCGGCGGCGAACGACGGCGCGGGCGCCTCGGCGTCGGGCTCCACGACGGCGACGGCGGCGACGGCCGGCGCCGGGTCGGCCTCGGTGGCGAGCTCCTTGGAGACGGCCGCGGCAGCCTCCTCGGCGGCGGCCTGGGCCTCGGCCGCCCCGCCCTCGGGCGTGCCGGGCACGGTGGCCGTGGCGGCGACCGGCGGCTGATCCTCGACCTGGGCCGACACCGCGACCCGCGTGCGGCCCGCGGCGGTGGCGGGCTCGGAGGGCGCGCGCGACGCGGCCTCGGACGACGCTCGGGGCGCCGGCGCGGCCGGGGCGGGAGCGCCGCTGACACGGGCCTCGAGCCGCTCGATCCGCGCCAGCAGCGCCTTCACGCTCGGGTCGTGGGCCGGCTCGGCCGCCTTCACCAGCGCCAGCTCGAGCTGCGTCCGGGCGTCGGCGCCGTCCTTCAAGGCCCGCAGCGCGGCGGCGATCATGTCGAGCAGCCGGATGACGTCGGCGGGCGCGACCGCCGCGGCCTGCGCGGCGAGCCGCTCGTCCTGCTCGGGCGTCACGCGCAGCTCCGCAGGCACCTCCCCGAGCGCCTGCACCACCATCAATGCCCGCGCGTGCGCCTCGAGGTCGCCGAAGAAGCGGCCGAGGTCGCGGCCCGACTCGGCCAGGCGCGCCGAGGCGAGCAGCGCCTCGCGCGCGGCGCCGGCGGCCACCGCGTCGACGGCGCCGAACACGAGGTCGGCGTCGGCCGCCCCCAGCACCGCCAGCACGTCCTCGAACGCGACCGAGCGGCCGGAGTAGGCGACGAGCTGCTCCAGCGTGCCGAGCGCGTCACGGAACGAGCCGGTCGCCGAGCGGGCCACCAGCGCGGCCGCCTCGTCGCCGATCTCGATGTCCTCGGCGTCCGCCACCCGCCGCACCACGGCGGCGATCTGCGGCACGCTCGGGCGCGAGAAGTCGAACCGATGGCAGCGGTCGACGACCGTCGGCAGGACCTTGTTGGCCTCCGTCGTGGCGAGCACGAAGATCGTGTGCGGCGGCGGCTCCTCGAGCGTCTTGAGGAAGGCGTTCCACGCCGCCGTGGACAGCATGTGCGCCTCGTCGAGGATGTAGACCTTGTGGCGCCCCGACACCGGCGCGAAGCTCACCCGCTCGCGCAGGTCGCGGATGTCGTCGACCGAGTTGTTGGACGCGGCGTCCATCTCGATGACGTCGAGCGAGTTCGCGCTCGCGATCGCCACGCACGACTCGCACTCGCCGCACGGCTGCACCGTCGGTCCTCCCGCGCAGTTCAGCGACGCCGCGAGGATCTTGGCCATCGACGTCTTCCCGGTCCCGCGCGAGCCGACGAACAGGTACGCGTGGTGGACCTTGCCCTGCTCGATCGCGTTGCGCAGCGTGCGCACGACATGGTCCTGACCGACGACGTCGCCGAACGTGCGCGGGCGATGACGGCGGTAGAGAGAGGCGGGAGCGGCAGGCACGAGGTAGCAGTCTAAGAGGGCGAAGCCCGGGAAGTTAGAAGGGCGAAGCCCGGTTACGGGCGCCCGGATGGCGACCGTTCCCATCAAAGCGCCGGCCGGATGCCCGGCAAGGGCAACCCTCGGCACGGCTGCCGAGCGCGAAGCGCGAAGGTGGACCGTGCACCCTTCGTCGAGACGGTTCCCCGGGGGCTGGCCGACGTCCGCAAGCTCCGGTCGGGCGACCCCGCACCGCCTGCCGATGACCGCTTAAGGCTGCTTCCTTCCGGACCTGACCTGGTTCGCGGGTCGACATCGGGCGGGACCCGGCCATCGACGCCGCGGGCGTCGCGCTGGCCCGGGGGCCGGGCCCCTCGGAAGGGAATTCAGCCCCGCTAGAGCGGATTGCGGGTGCAGGGCACCGCTACCTCCCCACCTAGCACGGTCCGCTCCTCATCCTAGCTGCTGGCGGAGCTTGCGCAGCGCGCGGTAGACCCGTCCCTCCACGGTGGTCAGCGGCTCCCCCAGGACGCGGGCGATCTCCGGCACGGTGAGGTCGGCGCCGTACCGCAGGGCGATCGCCTCGCGCTCCTCCGTGGCCAGCGTGGCGAGCGCCCGCTGCAGCGCGTCGCGCTCGCCGAGCGACTCCACCGCCGGGTCGGCGCCGCCCACGGCGAAGTCGCCGACGCGCTCGAGCGCCCGGCCCTCCGCCGCCGCCCGCCGGACGTGGTCGCGCAGCGCGTTGAGCGCGATCGCGTACAGCCACGTCTTCGCCGAGCCGCGCCGGCGGTCGAACCGGCCGCGCGCCCGCAGCGCGCGCTCGAACGCGTCCGCGAGCAGGTCCTCGGCCAGCGCGCGGTCGCCGGTGCGGTAGGCGAGGAAGGCGAACAGCCCCTGCGCCTCGGCCGCATAGAGCCGCTCGAACTCGTCGTCACGCATTCGATGACGCATCTTCGGTCAGGAATCGGCGGCGTGCTTCGTACAAGGGAGCGATGCACGAGTTCGACGACATCGTCCGGCGCCTGCACGACGAGCGCCCGCAGCTCTCCGCGCTCGAGCTCGACGAGATCAAGCAGCGCGCGCGGAAGCGCGCTCGGACGCCACGGAAAGGACAGTCCATGCGGTCACGCCTCGCCATCCTCGCCATGCTCGTGCTCGGCATCGTGTTCAGCACGACCGGCGCGGGCCTCGCGATCCAGGGCTTCTCCGACAGCGGCAGCGCCAGCCAGGCCCAATACGGCGGCGTGCTGCCCGAGGAGGACGAAGGCGACGTCGCGGGCGAGGAGGAATCCGGCGGTCCCGAAGTGGTGGGCCAGGAGGACAACGGGGACGTCCAGCCGGCGCGCCAGGTCGAGGTCGGCGCCCAGTCCCAGCTGCCCTTCACCGGGTTCGCCGCGATCCCGGTGCTGATCGGCGGCGTCGCGCTGCTCTCCGGCGGCCTGGTCCTGCGCCGCCGCGCGAGCGACTAGAAGCGGCCCTCACTGGAACGGGATGCGGGCCCGCTGCGCGATCCGGCGCCGGCGGGCCTCGCTCTTGGCCGAGCTCAGCTGCCGATCGAGCTCGACGGCGAGCGGCTCCTGCGGGTTGCGCCGCCGTGCCTCCTCCGCAGCGGCGCGAGGATCGGAGCCGGCGATCGCCTGCGCGATCGCGAGCCCGTAGGAGTACTGCCAGTTGCGGGGATCGCGTGCCCGAGCCGCCTCCATGGCGCGCACGGCCAGGTCACCCTCGCCCGCGCGCGCGTTGCAGTAGCCGAGCACCTCGTACGGCTCGGCGCGCACCCGCAGCGCCCCGAGGCTCGCGAGCGCCTCGTCGACGGCGGTGTCGCAGTCCCCCCGCAGGAACGCCCGGTAGCTGCGATCGAGCGGGGCCTGCGAGACGGCGACCGCCGCCGGCGTGAGCGCGAGCAGCAGCACGGCCAGCCCGGCCAGCACCCGCGGCAGCCGGCCCGGGCCCGCGTGCGCGGGCTCGGCGCGCTCGCGCGCCGCGACGGCGACCGCCCCGGCGCCGAAGAACCAGGCGAAGACGGCCGGCATCTCCCAGTCCCAGTCGATCGCGGCGTGGACCAGGAGCGCCACGCCCGCCGCGAGGAAGGCGGCGTGCGCGTACCGGTCGTCGCCGCGCAGCCGCAGCGCCGCCCCGGCCAGCAGCGGCACGATCGCGAGCATGAGCAGCACGAGGCCCGGGATCCCCAGCTCCGACAGCACCTCGAGGTACAGCGAGTGGGCGTCGACGATCTGGAACGGCCCTTCGCGCTCCTGCTCCCACGTTAGCCGGAACGTCCCCGCGCCGGTGCCCCGCCACGGCGCCGCCTCGAAGCCGTCGCGCGCGATGCGCCAGCCGGCGATGCGCCCGTTGTTGCCGAGCTGCGTGAGCCGGTCGCGCGTGTCCTCGGTGACCGGCAGGATCGAGCCGCTGGTGAACTCGGCGCGCGCGGACTCCAGGCGTCCGGGCACGTCCGCGGCCACCGCCACCGCCACCACGGCGAGGCACCCGGCGACCGCCGCGCCGGCCAGCACCGGGCGGCGCGCGCGAGCCGGGAGGCGCATGCGCTCCAGCCGCCGGTCGACCGGAAGCAGCGCCGCCCGGAGGACGACCGCCGCGAGCACACAGAGCGCGACCGCGAGCGCGACGTCCCGCCCCTGGGCGACGGCCGCCGGGCTCGTGTAGTCGACGTCCGCGAGGAGCTCGGCGCCATACGCGCGCTGGAGCGCGAAGGCCGCCGGCGGCCCGACCGCCAGCAGCGCCCCGACCGCGCCGCGCGGGCGAGCGAGCACCAGGTACAGGGCCAGGCCGCCCGCCGTCACGCCGATCGGCCCGCGCGCGAACGTCAACAGCAGCGTGACCGCCAGCACGGGGACGGCCCCGGCGGCGAGGAGCCGCATGCCGAGCGGCTCCCGCGGCGCGGCGCAGACGTGGAAGGCGAGCACCAGCCCCAACCCCGTCGTCATGGCGAGCGCATTCCAGTAGGTAAGTGGGAACGAGAGCCGCTCGTCGACGATGTTGGGGCTGATCGGGAACGTCTCGGGAAGGACGCGCGTCAGCAGGCCCGCCACCGCCACGACGAGCACGGCCGCGAGCAGCCAGCGGAGCGTGATCGCGAGGTCGGTCGCCCGCGCCGCGACGGCGCCCACGACGACCAGCGCGAGCGTGTAGAGCAGTATCCGGTCGAACTCGAGCACCGCCCGGCCGGGCGCGTCCGACCACAGGGCCGAAGCGAGCGTCCACGCCGCCAGGCCGGCCAGCCCGCCGGCGCTCACCGCCAGCGCCGGGCTCCACCCCGCGAACGGCCGCCGCGCGACGGTCACGTGGACCACGAGCAGGAGCACGAGCGTCAACACCGCGAACGCCGTGGCGCCCGCGAAGAAGCCGCCGGCGCGGAAGGCGAGCGCCGCGGTGAGCAGCGCGGGAACCAGCAGGTGAAGGCGCCGGAACGGCGCGGGGACGCGTCGAGTTCTCAAGCGTTAGGTTTGGCCGCTCGTACCAGAGGTATCAGGATGACGACGCGCTGAGTCGGCGCGTCGGCATTTAGACAGATATCCGGTGGTAATCGGCCACGGCGGAGGCCAGACTTGCCGGAGCAAGGACGCTGTGGAACGGATAACCGCAACATCGGCCGACACTGGCGGGAGCGTGGCGCTTCCCGTCGAGTTGATCGCGGAGCCGCTTCTCACTTCTCGGTCGCTCGCCGCTCAGCGGTTCGCCATCCTCCGCCGGCAGCTCGTGAGCGCCGACGTCGTCGCCGGCGTCGTCGCGGGCCTCACGGCCGGCACGCTCGCCTCGACCTCGCCGTCCGGCGTGCTCGTGCTCGCCCTCGCACTCGGCACGGGCTGGCCGGTCCTCGCGTATCTCTGCGGCCTCTACGCGACCGAGGACCTGCGCACGTGGGCCAGCGGGATCGGCGAGACGCCGAAGCTCGCGCTCGCGTGCCTCGCCCTGTCCTGGCCGGTGTTCGGGCTGCTGGGCCTGCTCGGCGCCGTGCATCCGGTGGGCGGGGCGCTCGGCGCGGCCGGCATGACCGCCGCCGTGGCCGGGCTCACGCGCACCGCCGTGCGCCTTCGGCTGCACGGCCGGCCGGAGCTGCGCCAGCGAACGGTGATCGTCGGCTCCGGCCTCGTGGCGGACCGGCTCGTGCAGCGGCTGCGCACCCACGAGGAGGTCGGCCTCGAGGCGATCGGCTTCGTCGACGACGAGGCGCCGGACCGCGGCACCCCGGACGTCCCGCACCTCGGCCCCCTCGACGCCCTCGGGCCGCTGCTCGCGGCGGGACGGGCCGACCGCGTCATGATCGCGTTCTCGCGCGCGAGCCACCAGGAGCTGCTGCGGTGCATCCGCACGGCGCGCGACGCCGGCGTGCCGGTCGACATCGTGCCGCGCCTGTTCGAGTTCCTCGACGGCGCCCGCGCGGTGGACCAGATCGGCGGGGTCCCGCTGCTCAGCATCAGCGTCCCCGTGTTCTCGCCCCTGGCCGCCTTCACCAAGCGCACGCTGGACATCGTCGGAGCGGCGCTGGCGCTCGTCGCGCTCGCGCCGCTGCTGGCGGCGATCGCGGTGGCGATCCGGCTCGACTCGCGCGGGCCGATCCTCTTCACGCAGCAGCGGGCGGGCCGGAACGGCCGCTTCTTCAAGCTCTACAAGTTCCGCTCCATGCACGTCGGCGCGACCGTGCTCGTCCGCAGCGACGGCGCGATCGTCAAGACGCCCAGCGACCTCCGCATCACGCGCGTCGGCCGGCTGATCCGCCGCTTCTCGCTCGACGAGGCGCCTCAGCTCGTCAACGTGCTGCTCGGGGACATGAGCCTCGTCGGTCCGCGCCCGCTGGTGATGGCCGAGGCCGACGCGCTCACGGAGGGATGGCAGGTTCGCCGGGCGAACCTCCGGCCCGGCCTCACCGGTCCGTGGCAGGTCTCGGGCCGCTCGCACATCCCGTTCCACGACATGATCTCGCTGGACTACCAGTACGTCGCCGGCTGGTCTCTCGCGCGCGACGTCGAGATCATGCTCGCGACCATCCCTGCTGTGATCTCGGGCCGCGGCGCGTACTGACCTCGCGGCTCGCATGCGCATCCTCCAAGTCACCGAGGCCTCGGGCGGGGGGACCTTCGCCATCGTGCGAACGCTGGCTGCCGGCCTGGTCCGCTTGGGGCACGAGGTCATCCTGGCGTACGGCCGCCGTCCGGAGACGCCGGAGGATCCCGGCGCCGGGCTGCCCGCGGAGGTCGAGCTCGTCGAGCTGCCATGGGCGGCCCGGTCGCTGCGCGCCCAGGTGCCGGCCGCGCGCGCGCTGCGCCGGCTCGTGCGCGCCCGCGAGCCCGATCTCGTGCACCTGCACTCGTCCTTCGCCGGCGCCATCGGGGCGGCATGGATCGCCGGCCGCGCGCCATGCGTCTACACCCCGCACGGCTACGCGTTCGGCCGCGAAGGCGTGACGCGGCTGCGCGGCGCCGCCTACCGCTGGGCCGAGTGGTGCATCGCGCGCCGATGCGCCCTCGTCGGCGCCGTCTCGGAGACCGAGGCCGAGCTCGCCCGCACGGCGCTCCGGGCCCCCCGTGTCGCCGTCGTCCCGAACGGCATCGCCGACCTCGACCCGGGGCGGCTGCCGCCCCGCGCCGCGGCCGAGCCGCCGCTGGTCGTCGCGCTCGGCCGGGTCGACTCGCAGCGGCGGCCCGCCGCGGCGGCGCGCATCCTCGGCGCCGTCGCCCGGCACGCTGAGGTGCGCTGGATCGGCGGCGCGGCAGCCGGCGAGGACGCGCCGCTCCACGCCGCCGCCGTCCCGCTCACCGGCTGGCTCGCGCACGACGACGCCCTGGCCGAGCTCGGCCGGGCCACCGTGTGCCTGCACTGGTCGGGCTCGGACGCCCTCCCGCTGGCGGTCCTCGAGGCGCTCGCGCGCGACGTGGTGGTCGTCGCCTCCGACATCCCGGCGAACCGCGAGGTGCTGGGCCCGGGTCAGGTCTGCGCCGACGAGGCCGGCGCGATCGCCCTCGTCGAGGCCGTGCTGCGCGATGGGGCGGTCCGCGAGCGGCTGCTCGCCGAGCAGCGCAGCCGCCGGTCGCGCTGGTCCGCCGACCAGATGCTCACGGGCTGGATGGCGGCGTACGAACGCGCGCTTGCTTCGGATCCCGCTCGAGCGCGTACGATCGACGGCAGCTGATGGAGCTGCGGGACGTCTTCACGATGGCCTGGAAGCGTCGCTGGACGGTGCTCGGCGTGCTCGTGATCGCGGTCGGGCTCAGCGCGCTGTTCGCCTGGCTGCAGGACCCGCGGTACGAGTCGACGGCCACGCTAGCCCTGACGCCCGACGTCACCCGCGGCCAGGGGTTCGTCGCGTCCGACAACCTGTCGGCCCTGCTCAGGACGTACGCCGAGACCGCCAAGTCGACGAGCAACCTGCGCCGCGCCGAGGCGCGGCTCGAGCGACCGCTGCCGGGGGACATCGAGACCTCGACCGAGGCGGGCACCGGCATCCTGCGCATCTCGGCGACGAGCGGAACGCCGGAGGACGCCGTCGTCGCCGCCTCCGCGACGGCGGCGGCGTTCCAGGACTCCATCCGCGGGAACCAGCTCCTCGTCGCGACGCTCGTCGACCCGGCCGCCCGTCCGCAGGACCCCGTCCAGCCGCGACCCGCGCTCATCATGTTCGTCGCCGCCGTGCTGGGGCTCTTCGGCGGGCTCGCGCTCGCCTATGCGCTCGAGACGCTGCGCCGGAGGATCGAGACGCCGGCGGACGTGGCGGCGCTCACCCCCGCGCCCGTCGTCGGCCGGCTGCCGCGCGAGCGCTGGCTCGCCCGCGACGCGGCGCGTCTGGTCTGGACGCGCGAGAACGCGGCGGCGCTGCAGGAGAGCTACCGCGGCATGCGCACGAACCTGCAGTTCATCCTGCCGTCGGCGCAGCAGGTCCTGACGGTCACGAGCCCGGAGCCGGAGCAGGGCAAGTCGACGGTCGTGGCCAACCTCGCCGTCGCGTTCAGCCAGGTCGGCGTGGAGACCGTGATCGTCGACGCCGACCTGCGGCGCCCGCGGCAGCACGAGATCTTCGAGCTCGACAACGAGACCGGGCTGTCGACGACGATGGCGCTCGGCCAGGAGCCCGAGCTCAAGCCGTCCGGCTACCCCAGCCTGTGGGTCGTCACGAGCGGCCCCGTGCCGCCCGACCCCACGGAGATGCTGACCATCCGCTTCCCGACGGTGGTCGAGCGCCTCCGCGGCATGGACGCGCTGGTGCTGATCGACACGCCGCCCGTCCTGCCCGTCAACGACGCGCGCGTGATGGCACGGCACACCGACGGCGTCCTCCTGCTCGTCAGCGCGGGCAGCCAGAAGCCCGGCCCGCTCGAGGCGGCGCTGGAGCGCCTGGAGCTCGTCGACGCGCGCGTCGTCGGCGTCGTGCTCAACAAGGCCGGCCAGGACGCTCAGGAGTCCGGCGGCTACTACTACGGCCGTCCCGGGGGCGACCGCCAGCTCGAGACCATCTAGATGGTGGGGCGCCTCACCAGCGGCGCCGGGCTGCTGGTGCCGGTGACGGCGCTGGCCGCGGGCCTGGCCTATGCCGCGGCGCTGAACCCGGTCCTCGCGCTCGCCGGCCTGGGAGCGGCGGTGCTGGGCTCGCTCGTCGTCCTGCGCCCGGAATGGCTGCTGCTCGTGCTGATCGCGGCGCTTCCGTGGGAGGACGCGCTCGGGTACCCGACGGAGACCGTCTCGGTCGTGAAGATCCTCGGCGCGCTGCTCCTGGCCGGGTACGCCCTGCGGGCGCTGGGCACCCCCACCGTCCTGCGCCTGCCGGGGACGGCCTGGGCGGTGGCGGCGCTGTGCGTCGTCGTGCTGCTCTCGCTGCTCGCGGCGGAGGACGCGTCGGCCGGCGTCGGCAAGGCCCTGCGCTACCTGCTCTTCGCGGTGTTCTTCGCGCTCCTCGTGCAGCTCGTGCGCACGCGGCGGGACGTCGAAGCGTGCCTGCGGGTGCTCGTGCTCTCGCTCGCGGTGGCCGCAGTGGCGGCCCTGGCCGCGTTCGTGCAGCGCGAGGAGCCGCTCGCGGCGGGCCCGATCGGCGACCCCAACGACTTCGCCTTCTTCATGGCGACCGTGCTGCCGCTCGCCGGCTACCTGGCCATCGCCGACCGCGGGCGCCGCTGGCTGTGGGCCGCGTGCTCGCTGGTCGTCATCGCCGCGATGCTGGCGACGCTGTCGCGCGGCGCCGCCGTCGGGCTCGCCGCGGTGGTGGTGTGGGCGCTCGCCACGCGCAAGGTCCCGCTCGGGGGCGTGGCCGCCGCGCTCCTGGCAGCGGTCGTCGTGCTCGCCGTGGCGCTGACGCTGTGGCAGCCGCTCATCGAGGAGCGCATCCAGGCCAAGGGAAGCGTCGCCGCGCAGAACGTCGACTCGCGTCAGGCGCTGTGGCAGGCGGCGATCGAGATGGCCGCCGACCACCCGGTGCTCGGGGTCGGGCCAGGCCGCTTCGGCGCCGAGAGCGCCGCCTACGCGCTGGACCAGCCGGTCGGGCTCGACGACCCCGTGGCGCACAACAGCTACCTCGAGGTGCTCGCCGAGAACGGCCTGTTCGCCTTCCTCGCCCTGCTGGCCTTCGTGGCCGGCAGCTGGGTCCTGGCCCGGCGGGCGTTGGCGCGCAGCGAGGCGGCGGGCGACCGGGACGGCCGCCGGCTGGCGATCGCCGTCCAGGCCGCGCTGGTCGTCGCCGCCGTGTCCGCCTGCTTCCTCAGCGTGCAGCTCGCGATCCCTCTCTGGCTGCTCGGCGGCCTCGCCGCGGTGCTGGCCGCGGGGGACGCGCCGCACGCGTGAGGGTGGCGCTGGTCACCTCCTTGCTCGAGGGCGGGCCGCTCGAGCACACGCTGGTGCTCTCGCGCGCGCTCGCGCGCGCCAACCTCGATGTCCGCGTGGTCTGCGCGTCGCGCGAGCTCGCCGAGCGGTTCCGCGGGCCGGGAGTCGCGGCCGCGGCGATCCCGCTCCGCCACCAGCTCGACGCCGTGAACGCGGTCCGGATCCGGCGCCTGCTCTCCGGGTCCGACGTCGTCCACGCCCAGGACCGCCGCGCCGCCCTCTGGACGCGGGCCCTCCCGCCGCGGGGCGCCGCCGTCGTGCAGACCGTCCACGGGCTACCCGACCCGTACCTCCCGCCGCCCGCCGGCCGCGAACGGCCCGGTCTGCTCGCGACCCTGGCCTACCGCGGCGTGGACGCCAAGCTGGCCTGGCGCGCCGCGGCGGTGATCACGCCGTCGCGCGCGGTGGCCGGCGTGCTGACCGACCGGCTCGGCTATCCGGGCGACCGGCTCGCCGTCGTGCCGAACGGCATCGAGCTGGGCGCGCCGCCGGCGGCGCCGGGTGACGCGATCGGCACGCTGGCCGCGCTCGAGCCGGTCAAGGCGCTCGACGTCCTCGTCGACGCCGCCCCCGCCGTGCTCGCCCGGCATCCCGAGCGGCGGTTCGCCGTCTTCGGGGCCGGCAGCCAGGCGGCGGCGCTGCGCGACCGGGCGGCGGCGCGCGGGCTCGCCGACCGCCTGGCGTTCCCCGGGCGCCGGCCGGCCCGCGAGGCGCTCGCCGGCCTTGGCGTCTTCGTGCTCTGCTCGCTGTACGAGAACAGCCCGATGGCGCTGCTCGAGGCGATGGCGGCGGGCGTGCCGGCGGTGGCCACGCGCGTGGGAGGCGTGCCCGAGATCGCGGTCGACGGCACGGCCGAGCTCGTGCCGGCGCGCGACCCCGCCGCGCTCGCGGCGGCGATCCTGCGCCTGCTGGACGAACCGGAGCGCGCGCGCCGGCAGGCGCTCGCGGCACGCCGCCGGGTCGAGCGCGAGCACGGGGCCGACGTCATGGCCGAGCGGACGCTCGACGTCTACCGGCACGCGCTCGC
This sequence comes from uncultured Solirubrobacteraceae bacterium, assembly GCA_963844405.1. GTDB lineage: Bacteria > Actinomycetota > Thermoleophilia > Solirubrobacterales > Solirubrobacteraceae > DASSUW01. The sequence continues at coordinate 885,177 of CAWJNZ010000007.1, forward strand.
CGGGCGCCGCTGATGCGGATCCTCAGCGTCAGCGCGGCCATGGACACCGGCGGCGCGGAGCGGATGGCGATCGACCTCGCCCACGCGCTCACGGAGGCCGGGCACGACGTGGCGATCGCCGCCCCCGCGGGCGACCTCGACGCGGAGATCGCCGGCGGCGTCCGCCGCGTCACGTTCGCGGCCCACGGTCGCTCGCCGGCCCGCGCCGCGCTCTCCGGCGTGCGGCTCGCCCGCTTCGTGCGCGCCTTCCGCCCCGACGTCGTGCACGCCCACAACGTGAAGGCGACGGCGATCGCCGGCACCGCCGCGCGGCTCGGCCTCGCGGTCTCGCCGGTCGTGGCGACGTTCCACGGGGTCGTCGGAGCCGACGACCGGCCGGCCGCGCGCGTGCTGCGCCTCGCCGCCGTGACGGCGTGCGTCTCGGCCGAGCTGCGCGACCGGCTGGCCGCCGCCGGCTACCCGGCGGAGCGGATCCGGGTGATCCCCAACGCCGTCCCGATCCCGCCGCCGCTGCCGGCCGCCCGGCGCGCGGAGCTCGACCGCGAGCTCGACCTCGGGGCCGGGCCCGTCGTCGCCGTCGTCGGCCGGCTCGCCCCCGTCAAGGCGCCGCACCGGTTCCTCGAGGCGGCCGCGCTGGTGGCGGCCGCGGAGCCGGCGGCGCGCTTCCTCGTCGTCGGCGACGGGCCGCTGCGCGGTGAGCTCGAGCGTTCCGCCGGCGTCCTCGGCATCGCGCAGGCGACGCGATTCACCGGGCTCCGGCGGGACGCCCGCGAGCTGACCGCGCGCGCCGACGTGCTGGTCGTGCCGTCCGACTCCGAGGGCATGTCGGTCGCCGCCCTCGAGGCGCTCGCGGCAGGCGTGCCGGTCGTCTCGACCGACGTGCCCGGCATGCGCGAGCTGCTCGGCGGCGGCGCGGGCATCGTGGCCGGCGGGTTCGACCCGCGGAGCCTGGCGGACGCCGTCCTGGCGCTGCTCGGCGATCCCGCGCGGCGGGCCGCGATGGGTGCGACCGGCCGCGAGCTCGCGGCAGGCCGCCACGGGCTGGCCGCGATGACGGACGCCTACGCGGCGCTCTTCGCGCAGGTCAGCGCGACCGCAGCGTGACGCGCCGCGGCGCGACCGCCGCCCGCGTGCCGGCCTGCCGCACGACGCGCAGGGCCAGCTTCCCGCGACGGGCGACGAGCCGGCGGCCGTAGGCGTTGAGCGGCACGGCGATGCGCGTCGTGCGGCCGGCGCCGACCGTGACGGTACGGCGGCCCAGCGTCCGCGCGCTGTCCTGCGCGCGCAGCAGCAGGCTCTCGCGGCAGTCGCGCTTCCCGCGGCACTTGACGCGGACCTTGACCGAGTCCGTGGGGTCCGTGGGAGTCGGCGTCGGGGTCGGAGTCGGAGTCGGGGTCGGCGTGGGAGCCGCAGCGCCGTCGCGGGTCAGCACCAGCGCCGAGCCCGACGGCATCGTGGCGCCGGTCGCCGCGCTGAGGCCGGAGCCGCTGTAGCTGCCGCCGAAGGACACCGTGACCGCCGCCGTCGTCGGGTTGACGATGACCAGGCCGTTCGAGAACGCCCGCCGGTGCACGCCGCTCGCGTCCTGCGTGTAAGGGCCGGCCGGCTCGCCGATGGGGAGCTCGTACTCGGGGAACCAGGTCTCGTTGGTGTAGTCGCCGTGGAGCGCGAAGACGCTGCGCCCGTTGGCGGCGAGCAGCATCGTCGCCCAGCCGTAGCGCGCGGCCCGGGCGTCGGTGTTCACGGAGTGCGTGACGCCGAGGAAGAACTTGCCCTTGCTCTCGGCGAGCGCGATCTCGCCGAGCTGGCGCTTCCACTCGTCGCCGACGATGTAGCCGACGTCCGCGGTGGTGTCCCCCCACTTGCCGAACATCTCGTCCATCGCGCCGGAAACATGATCGAGCCAGCCGTCCATGACGGGGCGGTACGCGCGCCACGAGCCGAAGTTCGGGACCACGAGCTTCCCGCGGGCCATGATGCGCGGGCCGATGGCGGCCAGCGCGGACCCGGTGGCGGAGCCGTAGGCCGCGTCGGACGGGTACTTCGCCACCCGCGCGACGTCGTAGTGGTAGCGGATCGTCGGGTTGGTGTCGTCGACGAACACGCCGTCCCAGGGGCCGGCCTCGAGCCGCGCGATCACCGCGTCGCCCCAGGCGCGCTGGTAGCCGGCGTCGCCGATGTCGGCCGCCCAGACCCACGAGTACGAGTTGAACGTGAAGCGCTGGCCGTCGGTGTTGAGCAGGTACCACTCCGGGTGGGCGGCGGCGTCCTGGGTGACGATGCCGGTCGAGGCGTTGCCCCACTGGTCGCGCGCCATCATCCCCGAGAGGTTCTGGTAGAGCAGGACCTTCAGCGCGGGGTTCGCGGCCTTGAGCTGCTGAGCGCGTGTCCGCTCCCACCCGTGCAGGATCACGAACTGCCGGCGCGCGGCCGTCATGCTGAAGTCGGCGGTCGCGGAGGCGGAGGAGATCGCCACGCGCAGGTGCCCCGCCACGCCGGCGGCCTTCGCTTGTGCCGGCATGACCATCACGAGCGCGATGGCCAGCGCGGCTCGGAACCCGTTGCGCACTGCGGTGCCTCCTTCGGCGGCCCGGCTGACCTCGTCCGCGGTCCCGTGGCTTTGCGTCCCCGCCTCGCGACGGGTTTGCCTTTGTCGGTGAGGAGCGCCCGCGCTCCTTGACTCGTTATCGGCAGGCGGCCGGCCGTCTGTAGCCCCGGCTTATGCTGCGGGCATGGTCACCGTGGTGATCCCGACGCGTGACCGCGCCGACCTGCTGCGCCGCACGCTCGCGACCGTCGCCGCCCAGCAGCCGGCACCTCGCGTCGTCGTGGTCGACGACGGGTCGGCCGATCACACGGGCGAGGTCCTGGCCGCCCACGACGTCATCGTCGTGCGCAACGACGGCCCCGCGTGGGGTGCCGCCCGCGCGCGCAACGCCGGGCTCGGGCGCGTGGAGACCGAGCTCGTCGCCTTCGTGGACTCCGACGACCTGCTGTGCCCGGACGCGCTCGCGGCGCTCCGCGCCGCGCTCGACGCCGACCCGGAGGCGCCGTTCGCCTACGGCTCCGGGCTCGCCGCCGCCGAGACGCCCGCAGGGTGGGTGCCCGAGGGTCTGATCGCGCCGCTGCGCAGCGAGCTGCGCGACCCCGCCGCGTCGCTGTACGTGCGCAACTACGTGCCGTCGTCCGGCGCGCTCATCCGCGTCCGGCGCGTGCGCGAGGTGGGCGGGTTCGACGGCACGCTGACCTACAGCGAGGACCACGACCTCTGGCTGCGCCTGGCCGTGCTCGGCGCTCCCGTCCACGTGCGGGATGTCGTCGTCGTCCATCGCCGGCACCCCGGCAACCGCCATGACGTGGTCCGCGCGAGCGCCGACGAGGCGGCGATCGCGTCACGCGTCGCCGCCGACGGCGGCACCCGCGCCGCACGGGCCGGCACGAGGCTCGCCGAGCAGGCGCTCGAGGAGCTCAAGGCCGGCCGGCCGCTCGGCGCCGCCGCGGCCTGGCGGCGGCTCGCCGCCGGACACCCGCCGCTCGCGGTCGCGCGCGCCGCGGGCCGCCACCTGCGCCGCCGCCGGGCCGCCGGGCGGCTCGGGAGCCGCGTGCTCGACGAGCGCCCCGACCTCCGCCGGTTCCTCGATCAGGCGGCCCAGCGCGCGTAGAGCTCGGCGGCGGGAGCCGTCACGCGCGACCAGCGGTACCCGTCGGCGAGCCGGCGGCCGGAGGCGGCGAGCGCGGCGGCCCGATCGCCGTCGCCGAGCAGCGCCGCCGCCGCGTCGGCGAGGTCGGCCGGCCGTGCGGCGACGAGCCCCTCGCGGTCGGGGCGGAAGCCCACGCCCGCCACGCCGAGCGGCGTGCCGACGACCGGGCGTGCCGCGGCCAGCGCCTCGAGCACCTTGAGCCGCGTGCCGCCGCCCTGCCAGATCGGGACGATCGCGAGCCGGCTCGCGGCCAGCTCGGCCGTGATGTCCTCGACCAGCCCCGCGGCGCGTGCGCGCGGGGTCGCGTCCAGCTCGCGCGCCAGCGCGGCGTCCAGGCCGGGCCCGACCACGCGCAGCTCGGCCCCGGGCCGCGCGGCCGCGAGGCGTGGCCAGCCCTCGCGCAGGAACCGGCGCAGGCCATGGCCGTTCGGGGCGTACGAGAGGTCGCCGAAGAACAGCACGCGCTCGCCGGCGGGCAGCTCCGGCGAGATCGCGAACAGCTCGTCGTCGACGCCGTTCGGCACGTGCAGCACCCGCCCGCCGAGGCGCTCGCAGGCGGCGGCGTCGTGCTCGGACACGCACAGGACCGCGTCGGCGGCCGGGACGGCGCGCCGCTCGGTCGCCCGCATCGAGCGGACGCGGTTCCAGGCGGCCGGCCACGCCGGAGTGAGCGGCCGCTCGCCGCGCGCGACGCCGGCGAGCAGCTCGGAGTCGACGTTGTGCAGGCTGAGCACCCAGGGCCGCGCCGGGTGGCTCTGCACGTAGTAGCTCGACATCGCGTGCTCGGCCTGCACGAACGCGGGTCCGCCGGCCGGCAGCTCGCGGAGCCGCCGCGCGACGCTGCGCAGGTACGGGCTCGGCCGGCGGGCGAGGTGCTGGCGCGCTCGATCGCGGAGCCCCTGCGGCGGCTCGTCCAGCACGTCGACGGCCCAGCCGCGCTCCCGCAGCGCCGGCGCGGCGGCCGCGCCGGCGGCGTCCGCCGTGACGAGGTGCGGGGTCACCCCGGCGCCTGCCATCGCCTCCAGCAGCCGCAGCGTGCGCTTGCGCGCGCCGGTGACCGGCGGGTGTGGCAGGACCGGGCAGATGATGACCGCGCTCGCCGTCACGGTTGCCATCATGGCCGTCCATGACGCCTGCGGCCGACGCGGCGGCGCAGACCACGGGCGCCACGGTGATGCGAGGCGGGGCGTGGACGGCCGCGAGCCACGTCCTCCCGCAGCTCTACGCGGTCGCGGTGTCGATCGCCGCCGCGCGGTTCCTGGGACCGTCGGACTTCGGCCGCCAGAGCTTCATCGCCTTCGTGGCGCTGTCCGCGCACCTCGTCCTCACGAGCGGCATCGCGCTGGCGCTGATGCGCTCCGTCGCCGAGGCGCTCGGCCGGCAGCGGCCCGACGAGGCGCGCGGCCTGATCGCCTGGGCGTGGCGGATCCAGTCGCTCGCGGCGGTGCTCGGCGGCGGCCTCCTCGTCGCCCTCGCCGCGTTCGGCGCGACGCCCGAGGCGGCCTGGGCGCTGGCCGGCGCGTTCACGCTGTTCGCGATCCTGCAGAGCGTTCCGAACGCGGTGCTGCTCGGTACGCAGCGCTTCCGCAGCGCGGCGCTCGTCGGGCTCGTGACCGGCGCCGTCATGGTGCCCGCCACGGTCGCCGTGCTCGCGGCCGGCGGAGGGATCGTCGGCATCTTCGCCGTCGAGGCCGTCGTGGCGAGCGTGAACCTGGGCTGGACGTACCTGCTCGCGCGCCGGACCATGCGCGGCCTCACGCGGTCGCTGACGACCGTGCCCGAGCTGCGCCGGGCGGCGACGCGGTTCGCCGGCTGGACGACGGCGAGCGCACTGGTCTCGCTGATCGTCTGGCGGCGCTCGGAGTTCTTGTTCCTCGCGCACTACTCCAGCGACGTGCAGATCGGCCTGTACTCGATCGCGTTCGCGACCACGACCGCGCTCGCGGCGCTGCCCGATCGGCTCGCCAGCGTGCTCGTCCCGGCGTTCGCGACGCTGCGCGGCGCCGACGCCGGCGAACGGATCCGGTCCGGCTTCGGGCGGGCGCTGCGGCTGCTCGTGATCGTCGCCCTCCCCGTCACCGCCGGCACGCTCGCGGTCGGGCCGGAGCTGCTGCGCGTGATCTACGGCGACGCTTACGGCGACGCCGGCGCGGTGCTCCTCATCCTGGTGCCGGCGTTGCCGTTCGTCGCCGTCTCGAGCATCTCGTCGTCGCTGATGTCGGGCCACGACGACGCGCGGACCCCGTTGCTCGCCGGTGCCTTCGCGGCGGTCGTGAACCTCGGGCTGGCGTTCGTCCTGATCCCCGCGTACGACGCCGTCGGCGCGGCGCTCGCGAACGCCGGAGCGCAGGTGGCGGCGACGGTCGCGCTCTACGCGGGCGCGCGCCGCATCAGCGGGAAGGTCGACTGGCGCCCAGGGTCGCTCGCGCGATCGGCGCTCGCCTCGGCCGGCTGCGGCGTCGCCGCCTGGGGCGCGCTCGAGCTCGTCGGAGGCGGTGCCGGTGGCGTCGCGCTTGCGATCGTGACGGGCACGCTCGTGTTCGCCGCGCTGGCGCTCGGGCTGCGGATCCTGTCCGCCGACGACGCGGCGTGGCTCGACGGTCACCTCGGCCACCACCTCGGCGGGCGCCTCGGCGCCCTCGCGCGGCGGGTGGCGACGTGATCCGCCTCGTCACCTACACCGACTCGCCGATCCTCGGCGGGGCCGAGCGGGGGCTGGCCGGGCTGCTCGCCGAGCTCTCCGATCACGTCGAGGTGACGGTGATCGGCGACGATCGGACCGTCGTGCGCGCGCTCGCGGAGCGCCGGCCGGGCACCCGCTACGCCGTCGTACCGGCGATCCGCGACAAGTTCGACGTGCGGGGCATGGCGCGGTTCGCGCGCGTGCTGGCGGCGGCGCGGCCGCATCTGCTGCAGATCACCCTCGCGACGCCGTGGAAGTGCCGCCACGAGACGTTCGTGGGCGTGCTGATGCCGGGCGTGCGCACGATCCTGGTCGAGAACCTGCCGTTCCCGACCGACAACGCCCAGGTCCGCCGCGTGAAGCGCGCGCTCGCCCGGCGGGTCGACGCGCACGTCGCCGTCGGCGTGCGCGCCGCGCGCGAGGTCGAGGAGCAGATCGGGCTGGCGACCGGCTCGATCCGCACGATCGAGCTCGCGGTCGAGGAGTTCCGGGCGGCCCGTGACGAGGCGCCCCGCTCCCGCCCGCTGATCGGCACCACCGCGCGGCTCGACCGCCAGAAGGGGCTCGACGTGCTGCTCCGGGCGCTGCCCGAGCTCCCCGGCGTCGACGTCGAGATCGTCGGCGACGGGCCCGAACGGGCGGCGCTCGAGCGCCTCGCCGTCGCCGCCGGCGTGGCCGACCGCGTCGTGTTCGCCGGCTGGTCCGAGCGGGCGCGGGATTGGCTCGGACGCTGGGACGCGTTCGTGCTCCCGTCGCGGTACGAGGGCCTGCCGCTGGCGATCCTCGACGCGATGCTCGCGCAGCTGCCGATCGTCGCCGCCGACGTCGGCAGCGTTCGCGAGGCGGTCGTCGATGGCGAGACCGGCCTGCTCGTCCCGCCCGAGGACCCCGCCGCGCTCGCCGCTGCGCTGCGGCGCGTGCTCGAGCACCGCGACCTCGCCGAGCGCCTCGGGCGCCGCGCGCGCGCCGTCGCCCTCGAACGCTTCACGGCGCGCGCGATGGCGCGCCGTTACGAGGCGCTGTACGCCGAGCTCCTCACGTAGATTCCTCGCCCATGCCGATCGAGTCCCTCCGCCGCGACCGCCTGCGAGGCGAAGCCGAGCGGATGCTACGCGATCAGACCCCTGCCCGGCGCATGCGGACCCAGCTCGCCGCCGAGCGGCTCGCCGCGTGGGGCAGCGACCGCGCGGTCCGGTTCCTCGACGCCGGGTGCGACGTCGGCCTGCTCTCGGTGGCGATGGCCCGGCGCTGCCCGCAGTGGACGATCGAGGCGGTCGACGTCAACGACGAGATGCTCGCGATGGGGCGCGCGTGGGCGGCCGAGCAGGGGCTCGAGCGGATCGACTTCCGCCACGCCGACGTCACGTCCGATCTGCCGGCCGCCGGCTACGACGCCGTCGCCGCGCTCGAGTGCCTGACCGTCATCCCGGACCTCGACGGAGCGCTCGCGGGGCTGGCCGGTGCGCTGCGGCCGGGCGGCCTGTTCATCGCCCATGTGCCGGATGCCGGCTGGGAGCCCGCGCTGCCGGGCAGCCCGGACGAGTGGCCGACGGCGGTCCGCCACGGCTTCCGTCCCGAGGAGCTCGCCGAGCTGCTCGACGACCACGGCCTGCGCGTCACGTGGACGCAGGCGACGATGCGCACCCCGCTGCAGGCGGCGCAGGAGCTGCGCGACCGGATCAAGACCGCGCCGACGCGCGTGCGGCTCTCCGCGCACCCCGGTCTCACGGCGGCGGTCTGGCTCGAGCGGCGCGGGCTCGCGTTCGGGCCGGCACGCGGACTCTACGTCGAGGCCGTCCGGCGGTGACCGGCCGCTGGCCGCTGGCGGCGCCGCCGCCCCCGGCCGGAGCGCAGCCGGGCGCGCCGCCGAGCCTGTCGGTGGTCATCCCGGTCCACCAGGCCGCCGGCGTGGTCGCCGACGCGGTCGCCTCGGCACTGGGGCAGACGCTGCCGCCGCTCGAGGTGATCGTCTGCGACGACGGCTCGACCGACGACCCGGCGAGCGCCCTCGCGCCGTTCGCCGAGCGGATCACCCTCCTCCGTCAGGAGAACCGCGGCGAGGCGGGGGCCAAGAACGCCGCTGCGCGGGCGGCTTCCGGCGACTACGTGGCGATCCTCGACGCCGACGACCTGTTCGCGCCCGAGCGGCTCGAGGCGATGGCGACCTGCCTCGCCGAGCGGCCCGACCTCGACATCCTGACCACCGACGCGTGGATCGAGCTCGACGGCCGGCGCGTCCGCCGCGTCTACGAGCACGGGTTCGCGTTCCCGGTCACGAGCCAGCGGACCGAGATCCTGCGCGGCAACTTCGTCTTCGGGCTGTGCGCGGTCCGGCGGAGCCGGCTGCTCGAGGCGGGCGGGTTCGACGAGACGATCCGTCACGCCACCGACTGGGATCGCTGGCTGCGGCTGGTGCTGGACGGCTCGGCCGTCGGCTGCGTCGAGGCTCCGCTCGCGACCTACCGGCTCCAGCGCGGCAGCCTGTCGTCGCAGCGGGCGCGGATGCTCGCCGGCCGCGTGCAGACGCTCGAGAAGGCCGCGCGGCGCTCGGACCTCGCGCCCGCGGAGCGAGCGGCGGTCGCCGCCTCGCTGCGCGACCACCGGAGCCGGCTGGCTGTGGCCCGGGCGCGCGAGGCGCTCCTGGCCGGCGAGCCTCAGGCCCGGCGGCTCGCGCTCGCCGGCGCCGTCTCGGCCGGGCAGCCGGCGGCGACGCGGGTCAAGCTGGCGGCGGCCGCTTTGGCTCCGCGTGCGGTCGGCCGGGCCCTGCGGGGGCGGCCGGTGGAGACGACGGCCGGGCTCCTCGTGGCGCCCGCCGGAGCAGGCGACGCTCCCAGCGAACCGGGAGCAGCTCGCCGGTGAGCGCCTTCCACGCCACGGCGGGAAGGCTGTCGTAGGCCTTGACGCCGACGCGGCGAAGGCACCAGGGATCGGTGCCGGCGCCGTTGCGCCCGACCACGCTCGTGAACGCCAGCGCCGCTCCGCCGCGCCGCGCCGCCTCGCGGACGCGGAGATCGTGGCGCCCGTGCGGGTAGGCGAACGTCGCCGGAGCGGCGGGCGCCGCCTCGGCCAGGTCGCGCAGGGCGCCGCCGACCTCCGCCTCGAGCGCGCCGTCGTCGAGACGCGGAAGGTCGGCGTGGGTGCGGCTGTGGGCGCCGATCTCCCCGCCCGCCGCCCGCAGCGCGTGGAGCTCCGGCCAGCCGGCGAGCGGCTCGCCCGCCGCCCAGTGGGCCGCGCCGCCGACCGCGTGCGTCGGGACGAACAGCGCGGGCCGGAAGCGCCCGTGCGCCGTCAGCGCCGCCGCGGCGTCGGCGAACCCGTCGTCGGCGGTCACCAGCACCGCCCGCCTCGGCAGGGGACCGCCGTTCGCGTGGAAGGCGATCGCCTCCGTGAGCGAGAGCGGCCGGAAGCCGAGCCGGCGGAGCAGCCGCAGCTGCGACGCGAACTGCTCGGGCGGGAGGTCGAGGCGCTCCTGTCCGGGCTTCATCTCGCCGGCCAGCCGGTGGTAGAGCAGCGCCGTGTAGCCGCTGGTCAGCCGCGCCCACTCGTGCGCCGCGCACGCGGCGCGGACGCCGCGCCAGAACGCGGCGTCGGCGAGCGCCCGGAGCGCGCGCCCGCGGCCGGCGGGCGCGCGCGGGGCACGCATCAGCGCCCGGCGGGCGGCGCGCCGGGCCGCGCTCGCGTGGTGGAACGCGCCGAGCTGCAGCTCCGGCAGCAGCGACGGATCGGCCCGCAGGACGGCGACCGACGAGCGGCCGCGCCGCTCGCTCCAGTCGATCAGCGCCCGCGCGTCGAGCTGCCGCGGAGCGCCCCAGCTCATCGCGACGCCTCGCCGGCGCAGGCGCACGGCGATCGCCTCCGCGCGCGCGTCGCCGCCGGGAAGGCCCGCTGCCGCGTCGGCGATCTCGGCCTCCGGTCCGGTGACCTCGACGACCGGCGGGTCGAACGGACCCACGAGCGGCCGGTGGCCGCCGAGCAGCACCGGCTCGCCGGGCGGGAGCGCCCCGGGCACGGCGACGGCGTGCACGACGATCCCCCGGCTCACGCGCGAACCGTAGCCTGTCGCGCCGTGCGCGAGCAGGAGCAGCGGTGACCGTCGAGCGAACCGATCTGCGGTTCATGCTCCCGCGCTCGCCGCGCACGGTCGCGCTGCTCGGCGACCTGCGAGCCGCGGCCGCGGATTTCGCCACCGTCGGGCTCGAGGTCGTGCACGGCGATGCGCCCGCCGACCTCGTCCTCGCGCCGGCCGCGCACGCCCGCGAGGCGATCGCGCGCGGCGCCGCGGCGGTCGTGCTCGAGGGCGGGGGCGGAGCGCGTGCGCTCGACCGCGCCGGGCTTGCGCCCCGCCGGCTGCTGCCGGTCCCGGACGCCGGGCGGCCGGCGTTCGTCATGCCGCTCGACCAGCGGGGGCCGCTGCGCTACGCCGTGCGGCATTTCGGCGGCCGCGCGACGCGCGGGAAGGCGATCCGCAACCGGCTCGCCCCGGCGCTGCTGTCCCGCGGCCTCACGCCGCCCGGCCGTGCGCCGCTGGCCGTCGCTTCCCGCCCGGCCGGGCCGCCGTTCCTCGTGGCGGCGGCGCGGGATGCGGGCGTCCCGCTGGGCGAGGAGTTCTTCTGGACGACGGGGTCCAGCGACGTGCTCTCGCGCGGCGCGCTGTTCGTCTTCCGGCGCGGCGACCCGGTCCCGGAGTGGGTGATCAAGTTCGGCCGCGTCGCGGGTGCCGCGGCGGCGTTCGATCGCGACGCGGCCGGCCTGGAGATCGCCGCCCGGGCCGGAGGCGTGGCGGCGGCGCACGCGCCGCGGCTGCTCGCGCGGCTCGACGCCGGCGGGCTGCCGGCGACCGTCGAGACCGCCGCCGAGGGCGAGCGGCTGCTGGCGTACCTGGAGTCGCCTGCGACCGCTCGCGCGAAGCGCGTGGCCGTCGACCGGATCGCCGCCTGGATCGTGGAGCTCGGTCGCCAGACCGCCGGCCCGCCGCCGGCGATCGCGGACGAGCTCGAGCGCCTGCGGCGCGAGGTGATTCCCGCATGGCGCGCCGAGGGTGCCACCGACGAGCTGCTCGCCGGGTTCGAGCGCGCCCCGGCCGTGCTCCAGCACAACGACCTCGGCACGTGGAACGTGCTGGTCTTCGGCAGCGGCTTCACCGCCGTCGACTGGGAGAGCGCCCGGGCCGCGGGCCTGCCGCTGTGGGACCTCGTCTACTTCCTCTCGTACGCGATCGTGGCGCTCGACCGCGTCCCGCGCGAGTCGCACGAGCAGCACCTCGTCGACGTGTACCTCGGGCGCGCGCCGTCGTCGGCGCTGCTGTTCGCGTGGGTCCGCCGCGCCGTCGCCGACCTCGGGCTCGAGGCGGACGCGGTCGGGCGGCTCGTCACCACGGGCTGGCTGCACCACGGCCTCAGCCACGTCGCCCGCGACAGCGCCGTCCGCGCCGCCGGCGGAGCGCCGGCCGAGGAGCCGACGGCGCTGCCGCGGCGGCTGGCCCGCCGCTGGCTGCACGAGCCGGGTCTGGGTCCGGGCTGGCGCCGCTGGCGCGGCTGACGAGGTCTACGCTCCGCCGCGGTGATCGACCTCCACACCCACGTCCTGCCGGGCCTGGACGACGGCGCGCCGGACGCCGCCGCGGCGGTCGCGCTCGCGTCGGCGGCCGCCGCGGAGGGCGTCACGGTCCTCGCCGCCACGCCGCACCTGCGCGCCGATCACCCCGACGTCAGGCCGTCGGAGCTCGCAGGCCGCGTCGCGGCGCTGCGCGAGGAGCTCGCGCGCGAGGACGTGGCGGTGGACATCGTCGAGGGCGGCGAGGTCGACCTGCACTGGGCCGCTGATGCCGACGACGAGGATCTGCGGCTCGCGTCCTACGGCCAGCGCGGCCATGACGTGCTCGTGGAGACGCCGTACGGGGAGCTTCCGCCCGCGTTCGACGATCTGCTGTTCCGGGTGCAGGCGCGCGGCTTCCGCGCCCTCTTGGCGCATCCGGAGCGCAGCCCGACCTTCCAGCGCGACCCGCGCCGCCTCTCCGCGCTCGTCGAGCGGGGCGCGCTCGTGCAGGTCACGGCCGCCGCGCTCGCCGACGGCAGCCGCCGCTCCCGCTCGCACCGGCTCGCCACCGCCCTCGTCCGGGAAGGGCTCGCCCACGTGATCGCCTCCGACGCCCACGGCGTCGGCGGGATCCGCCCCGCCGGCCTCACCGCCGGCGTCCGCGCCGCCGAACGGCTCGCCCCCGGCCGCGGCCGCTGGATGGTCACCGACGCCCCGGCCGCCATCCTCGCCGGCGACCCGCTCCCGCCGGCCCCGCCGCCGCGGCCGCCCAAGGGCCTCGCGCGCCTCCTCCGGCCGCGGTTACACTGATCGACCCGGGGCGCGTAGCTCAGTGGGAGAGCGCTCGCTTCACACGCGAGAGGTCGCAGGTTCGAAACCCGCCGCGCCCATCCTCCGAAAGCCCCGCATCTGCGGGGCTTTCGTCGTGACATGGGCGTTCCCGCGGGAACGTCATTGGGCGGTTCGTTGGCCCGTTCAGGCATCCAGCCGTCGGCGGCGCCGCCGAGCGGGGCGAAGCGGCGCCGACCGTAGGCGCGGACACGGGCCGGTCAGAGCAATACCACGCCGGTGCGCTGCGGATCGAACCCAAGCGGCCAGGTGGTACCAGTGTCAGCTATAGCGCCATCAAGACTTGCGTCGTCGAGCGTGGCAAGGCTGAAGTCGGCGCCTCGGATATCTGCGCCGTCGAGCACGGCTGGTTCGATTCGGCCGCCCTGGACGTTGACCCCTCGCATGAACGTCGGATCGACTGCGTAGCGCCGAATCGTCTGAATCGTCTCGCGCCGGAAGAATTCCTGTTGGCGTTCGGGATCGTCGTCCTCGGCGTCCTCGTATTCCTGCAGTTCGGGATCCCGCCACTCGATGCTCAAGTCAACGCCGCCGAGATACGCAGAAAGGAATGTCACCCCCCTCAGGTTGGCGCCAGTCAGATCGCAACCGGCGAGCTTCGTCCAGCCGAAGTCAGCTCCCTCGGCCACGATGTTCGATGCGCGTGCTCCGATGAGAAAGGCGCCCGGCAGGCTCGTGCCCAGCAAGGTCGCCCGACTCAGCGAAGCGCCGTTCAGGTTTGCGAGCGTGAGGTCCGAGCCCGAAAGAACGGCCAAGTCCAACCGGGCCGCTTGCAGCAGTGCTGCTTGGAGATTGGCATTCTTGACTGCGATGCCACGTAGATCGACTCGCTCTAGCGCCGGTCCTGGCGGTGCCCACGTGAACGTCAGACTCTCGCCGCTCAGTTCAAGCAGCTCACTGACGTTGCGCCTCGGGTGAAGCCGTCCAAGGACAGTCATGGCCGAGTTGATGTCGGCACCAATCGGTTCGCGACGCAGCCGCTCGTCCTCGCCGGGAACCGAACCGGCGCCGGACGGTGGGTCACCGCCGTTCGTTACAGCGTGGCCCCTGACGTACGCAGCAAGGATGTCTACGATCGCCGCACGGTCGCTCGCCGAATCGCGCGCGATCCGCTCGAGCGAGTAGACCGCTCCTATTCGAACGTCCTGCATATCGCTACCCAGTTGCTCCACTGCACGCGTGAATCGATCTGTCAGTTGCGCCTCTTGAGTCACATGAAGCTCTCGGGCCTGCTGTCTTTCAGTGGCCCTCTGCGCGTCCTGATTGGGGTGAACCTGGCTGTGACCAATCCTGACTTGCCGCCAAGAGAACAAGGCCGTAATGACGAGGAGCATGCCGCCGATGCCTTGAAGCACGGTCGCGCGCGCGTCGTTCTTCGCATCCAGCAATTGCTTTGGGGTTAGGCGTTCCGGCGCGCCGGGCGAGTCGCGGCCGACGAAGTAGTCCGGGACGAAGAGCACTGCGAGGATTACGACGCTCAGCGCAACGACTACGGCGACTGCGATGAGGCGTGGGCGCATGCCGCGATCGGTGTTGAGACGCTGGCTCGTGGCACGAGCCTCCTCCCGATTGGAAAGGCTCGCATCGTGGGCGGCGGCATCCTGACTCATCTGGACGTCCTTCCTGCTTGATGCGATGGCCGCGAAGATGATGGCGCGACGACTCGACGCTTGCACGGGGGAACGGGCCCCCCTCATGACCTCGTACTGGTCCGCGCCGGTGATGAGCCGTTTCCGTTGCGGGCCTTTCTCGTTCTCGTCCAGGGAGACTCCGCAGGTGGGATCGGTCGAGGCTCCGCGGCGAACCCAAGGACTGGCCTGGGACTGGTCGCCGGCGGTGCTCGGCGCGGCGTACGCGCTGCCGGCGGCGGTCGTCGTGTTGGGCGATCTGCCGCTGGGGCTCGCGCTGGCGGTCGGCGTGCTTCCTGCCGCCATCGCCGGTCTCGCCGCGAGACGCCGAGCCCGCGTCGCCGTCGTGGCGCTCGGCGCCCTGACCGGCGTCCCGATGTTCATCGGCGCCGTCCTGGCCGACGTGCCGGTGCTCGCGGTCGCGGCGATCGCCGTGCTCGGCGTCGCCGCCGCGCGGCGTCGCGATCGCGTCTCGGCCAGATCGCTCTGACCCTGTCGCTGCCGATGGTCGGCGTCGGCCTGAGCTACACCGATGTCGGGCAGGGCGCCGCGGTTGCCGGGCTCATCGTGGCGGGGTCGGTGTTCGCCTGCCTCGTCTCGATGCTGTGGGCCGAACGCGAACCTGAAGCTCGACAGGCCTCCATGCCCACGCCGGTCCCGCCGACGCTCGAGTACGGCATCCGCCTCGGTGCCGCCGGGGCGACCGCCGCGACGATCGGCTTCCTGCTCGACCTCGAGCACGTCGGGTGGGCATGCGCGGCGGCGCTGATGGTGATGCGACCCGCTGCCGACATGCAGCGACTGAGAAGCGCGGGCAGGATCCTCGCGGTCGCGGTCGGCGCTCTGCTCGCGATCGGACTGGTTCGACTCAGCCCGCCCGCGGCCGGCTACAGCCTCGCCGTGATCGCCGCCGTCGCCGCTGCCGCGGCCACGCACCGCAGCCGCTGGTACGTGACGCCCGCCTTCACGACCTTCCTGGTCTTCCTCCTGCTGCTCTACTCCGAGCCGGAGGAGGCGGGATCGCGGTTCACCGAACGCGTCGGAGAGACGCTGCTGGGCGTCGGGCTCGCCTACGCCTTCGGCCTGGCGCTGCCGCGGCTCATCCGGGCTACTCGAGCTCGGTGATGGCGAACGCGAGGCCGAAGCCGGCGGTCGCCGCGAGGCCGACGTACCGCCCGCCGTGCTCGAACGCCTCGGGCATCATCGTGTCGGCCAGCATGGTGAGGATCGCGCCGCCCGCGAACGCCAGGACGAAGGCGATCGTGCGAGGGCTCGCACCGTCCAGCAGTGCGTAGCCGAAGACGGAGGCGATCCCGGCGACGGCGGTCACCAGCACCCACAGTCCGATGATGCGACCCGCCGACCAGCCGGCGATGCGGAGCCCGACCGTGGCCGCGATCGACTCGGGCACGTTCGAGACGAAGACGGCGGCCAGCATCGCCGCGCTGACCCCGTCGCCGGTGAGCAGCGTGAGGCCGAGGACGATCGATTCCGGAATGCCGTCCAGGACGATGCCGAGGACGATCGCGAGCGCCGTGCCGGTCGCCTGTCCCCCGTGCGAGCGCTTGCGATCCGCGCCGCCCATCCGGTCGATCACGAGGTCGCCGCCGAAGAACGCGAGGCTGCCGCACGCAAGCCCGAGTGCCACGCCGCCGCTGCCGGGCGCGGTCTCGAACGCCTCCTGCACGAGCTCGTAGGCGACGGCGCTGATCAGCACACCCGAGCCGAAGGCCATGATCAGGCCGAGCCACAGCGACGCGATCCGCACGCGTAGCGCCACGAGGCCACCGACGACCAGTGAGGAACTGGCCGCCGCACCCCAGAACAGGGCTTCGCCCACTAGGCGGCGCCGGGCCGTGCGACGGGAGCCATCTGGATCATCGTCGCAGGCGAGGAGATCACCCGATGCGGGTGATGCCCGCTCACCCGCATCGTGGCCACGATGACGCTGCCGACGAAAGGGGTTGTCGATGTCAATGCAAACGCCGCCGCGCCAGCAACCGCCGCAGGTGTCCGGATGGGCCATGGGCGGGATCGCGTTCGCCGCGACGATGCTCGTCCTGATCGGGGTCTTCCAGACGCTCGCCGGACTGGTCGCGATCTTCAACGACGAGTTCTACGTGGTGGCCCAGAACTACACGTTCGATCTCGACGTCAGCGCGTGGGGCTGGATCCACCTGCTCGTCGGCCTCGCCGTCCTGGCCACCGGCCTCGGTCTCTTCGGACGGCGGCCGTGGGCCGGGGTGGCCGCGATCGTGCTCTGCATGCTGAGCGCGCTGATCAACTTCTTCTTCATCCCGTACTACCCGATCTGGTCGCTGCTCGTGATCGGGCTCGACGTCTGGGTGATCTGGGCCCTCACGCGCCCGGGGGCGATCGAGACCTGAAGACATCCGCATCGCGATGCCTGAGGCGAGCTACGAGATCCGCATCCGCGGCCGGGTCACCGAGCCTCTGCTCTCGAGCTTCGAGGGCATGTCCAGCACCCTCGAGCCGGTCGAGACCGTCCTGCACGGGCCGGTCCGCGACCAGTCGGAGCTGCACGGGCTGATCGACCGCATCCAGGCGCTCGGCCTGGAGCTGGTCGAGGTCCGCAGGCTCCAGCTTGCGGTAGATCGCCTTCAGGTGCGTCTTGACGGTGTTGACGGACACGAACAGCTCGGACGCGATCTCCTGGTTGGACATCATCGTCGGCAGGTACCGCAGCACCGCCCGCTCGCGCGGGCTCAGCGGCTCCATCACGAACGGCGCGCGCCGCCGGGCGCCGTCGTGCGCGCCCTCCAGCGCCGCGAGGACGTCGCCTGCCAGCGCGCGATGGGCCGTGCCCCGGCGCAGCTGGCGGGTGAGCACCGGCGCGAGCGTGCGGCCGAAGTCGAGCAGCGCCCAGCGCAGGCCGCCCGGTTCGGCGAGGTCGAGCGCCCGCTCCAACGCGTCGGCCGCGCCGTCGTGGTCGGCGAGCGCGTCGAGCGCCAGCGCGTCGACGAGCCACGCCTGGACCGCGGCCGCCGTCGGCCCCCGCTCACGCTCCGCCGACCACTGCGCGACCGTGGCTCGGGCGAGGTCCCACTCGCCGTCGGCGAGCTGGAGCTGCGCGTGCGCCACCGCGCCGGGAAGCGAGCCCGGCCCCGACGCGTCGCCGCCGAGCGCGCGCGCGGCGCCCGCGCGGTCGCCGAGCTCGGCGCGCAGCATCGCCTCGCGGACCGCGAAGTACTCGCGCATCGGGTCGAGCAGCGGCCAGTCGCCGATCTCCTCCGCGCCGGACTCGACCACCGCAAGCGCGGCTTCCGCCTCGCCGCGGGCGGCGAGCACGCTGGACCGCAGGAGCGCGAGCCCGGCGCGCAAGGGGAGCTCCTGCGTTCCGTGCAGGGCCTCGCGCGCGAGCTCGACGTTCTCGGCGGCGTCCTCGCCGCGGTCCCAGAGGAACTCGGCGTTCGCGAGCGCGAGGTAGGCGGCGCCGGCCGGCCACGTGCGCTCCCAGCCATGCTGCTCGGCCAGCGCGATCGCCTCGCGCGCATGCCGCGCCGCGCGCGGGAAATCCTGGATCGTGCCCGCGAGCACCCCAATCGCCAGCAGGACGAGCCAGTCGCGGCCGGCGTCGGCGGCCGCGCCGCGCGCCCGCTCGAGGTGCCGGGCGGCCGCCTCCGCCTCACCGCTCCACAGCTCGGCGATCCCGAGGTTGACGAGCGCGAGCGCGCACAGGTCGGGCTCGACGACGCCCGCCTGGAGCCGGCCGTCGCGCGCCAGCGCGCGACCGGTCTCGAGCGCGGCGCCGAGGTCGCCGCGCAGCCGCGAGACGTGCAACGCGAGCGCGGCGAACGACACCTCGAAGCGCGGCCGCCGCTCCTCGGGCACGCGATCGGCGGTCGCCTCGGCGGACGCGAGCAGCCGCGCGGCGCCGGCGTGATCGCCGCGATCGAGCAGCGCGCTCGCCACCGCGAGCGCAAGCTCGGGGTCCTCCGTGGTCCACTTGGGCGGGAGCCGCTCGATCAGCGGATCCAGCGCGCCGATCTCGCCGCGGATCAGCAGATCGACCCAGCGGTCGCCGGCCAGCCGGGCCGCGAGATCCCAAGCGCCCGCCTCGACAGCGTGCAGGAGGGCGCGCTCCTCGTCCCCGTGCTCGGCGAGCCAGCGGGCGGCGCGGCGATGCAGCTCCGGGACCTCGGTGGGGAAGTCGCTGCGCAGCTCGGCATAGAGCAGCTCGCGGAACAGCGCGTGGTAGCGGTACCACTCGCCACGCCGGTCGATCGGAGCCAGGAGCGCGCCGCCGCGGGCCAGATCCGCCAGCCGCCGGCGGCCGTCGAGGCGATCGGTGAGCGCATCCGCCAGGTCGCCACAGGTCACGCTGGAGACCGCCGTGCGCAGCACGAAGGAGCGGTCCTCGGGCGACAGTCGCGACATCACCTCGGCGATCAAGTAGTCGCTGATCGCGCGGTCGTCGCCGGCGAACTCGTCGACGAAGCGACCGGGGTCGGGGTGGTCGCGGAGGGAGAGTGCGGCCAGCCGCAGGGCGCCGGCCCAGCCCTCGGTGTGGTCCCACAGCCGGTGGGCGTGGCGCTCGGGAAGCGAGGCGCCGGCCAGCTCGAGCATCTGCACCGTCTCCTCGAACGTCAGCGCCAGCGACGGCTGGCGGATCTCGGTGAGCTGCTCCTGGACGCGCAGCCGCCCCAGCCTCAGCGGCGGGTCGGCGCGCGTGGAGATCACGAGCCGCAGGGCGGCCGGCGGGCGGTGCAGCAGGTGGTCGAGGTCCGCGTGGACGGCTCCGGTGACCTCGTGGAAGTCGTCGAGGACGAGCACGACCGGCGCGTCGCGGCCGTCGAGGGCAGCGACCAGTGCGCCGATCAGACGGTCGACGCGGGCCTGTGGGTGCGTCGCCACGGCGTCGCCGACGCCGGCCC
Organism: uncultured Solirubrobacteraceae bacterium; assembly: GCA_963844405.1. GTDB lineage: Bacteria > Actinomycetota > Thermoleophilia > Solirubrobacterales > Solirubrobacteraceae > DASSUW01. The sequence goes on from CAWJNZ010000007.1 coordinate 904,468, forward strand.
GGTGGAGCGCCTCGAGGACCGCACGCCAGAACCGGCGCCGGTCCGCGTCGGCCGTGTCGAGCGACAGCCATGCGAGCGGGCCGGCCGGCCCGCCGGCGGCGACCCAGCTCGCGAGCAGCACGGTCTTGCCCGCGCCGGGAGGGGCCGCGATCAGGGTGAGCGGGCGCCGCGTCCCGGCATCCAGCGCGTCGTGCAGCCGCTGGCGAACCACGATCCCCGGCTGCTCTCCGGGCAGCGCGAACTTCGTCGCCGGCAGCACGCCGACGCGCTTGACTGGGGCCTGCCGCGTCGTAACTCCTCGCCGGGAGGTGGAGCTGTCAGCGAGCCTACCGGAGCGGCGCATCGTGCTCGTCGGTGACCGCCGTGTACGACTCGCCGCAGATGCAGTGGAGCCGCCGGAGATCTGGAATCACCCGCGAAGGGTGAGGGAATCGTCTGGGGCGCCCGTTAGCGTCCGGGCGGCGATGGACCGGCAGCGCGTCGAGATCGTCGTACCCGTGCGGACGATGCTCACCGTGCTCGTGTTCGGTGGTCTCGTCGTGCTCGCGATCCTGTCGCTCGGGACGCTGCTGTCGATCTTCGTGGCCGGGGTGATCGCCCTCGGCCTCGACCCGGTGGTCGGCGCGCTCGTACGGCGCGGCTGGGGGCGCGGCCGGGCCTCGCTCACGGTCTTCGCCGGGGTGGGCGTCGCCGTGTTCGTGCTCGTCCTCGTCACCGCCGGCCCGCTGTGGAGCGAGATCGTCGAGTTCATCCACGAGCTGCCGGAGTACTGGGAGGAGCTCACCCAGACGGCGGTGTTCCAGGACATCGTCTCCACGGCAGGGGTCGACGACACGATCCGCAACGCGCTCAAGGAGCTGGCCGCCGGGCTGCCGGACGCGGCGAGCGCGCTGCTCGGGGTCGCGGGCGGCGTGTTCGGCTCGTTCCTCTCGCTGGTCACCCTGACCTTCCTCGCGCTGTTCCTGCTGATGGAGCGGCCGACGATCACCACGTGGCTGTTCGGGTTCGCCACGCCGGAGGTCGAGCGACGGTGGGCGCCGGTGGTCGAGGAGTCGATCGGCGCGGTCTCGCAGTCGCTTCTCGGCAACGTCGCGATCTCGATCATCGCGGCGACGGTCGCCGGGCTGTCGGCCTGGATCCTGGGTCTGCCGTTCCCGATCGTGCTCGCGGTGATCGCCGGCCTGCTCGACCTGATCCCGCAGGTCGGCGCCACGATCGCGTCGATCATCCTCGTCTTGGTCGCGCTCACCGAGAGCACCGCCGCCGCGGTGATCATGCTCGTGATCCAGCTGATCTACCAGCAGGTCGAGAACTACATCGTGTACCCGATCGTCTACCGCCGGGCGGTCGAGCTGTCGGCGTTCACCACGATCGTCGCGGTTCTGATCGCGAGCGCGATCCTCGGGATCGTCGGGGCGATCCTCGCGGTGCCGTTCGCGGCCGTGATCAAGGTCGTGTTCCGCGAGGCCGGCGCGCCGCGGCGCGCGCGGATGGCCGCGCTGCGCGAACAGGACACGTTGGCGCCCGCGCCGACGGTCGCGCTCGAGGCGCCCGCCGACGGGCCGCCGAGCGGGGTCACTCGGCCCGGGTGATCCCGAGCCGCCCCTCGGCGCGGGTTGGTGGCCGCCGCCGTGGCGATGGTCACCGCGATCGCGGGCGCTAGCCGAGACCGCGAGCCCGCCGCCGGGCCCTCTGGAGCTCGAGCGTCTTCGCCGTCAGCGACGTGAAGAACGAGACGAGGATCCCGATCCCTGCGAGCACGTAGACGACCGTGAAGATCTTCCCCGCCGCGGTCTCGGGCACCACGTCGCCGAAGCCGACGGTGGCGAGGGTCATCGCGCAGAAGTAGACGGCATCGACGAGGCTCCAACCCTCGACCAGCGTGTAGAAGATCGTGCCGGCGATCAGCAGCGAGATCACGAGCAGCGCCGGCCCGCGCTCCTCCCGATCGCGGACCATGTGGACGAACGCCCGGATCGGCAGTCCGAGGCCGGCCAACAGGCGAGGCCGCTGCTGGTTCGCCGTCATGCCCGCATGCTGACCGCAGGGGCGGATGGTCCCGCCCTGTCGCCCGCTCCAAGCGTCCGCCGCGCCGGTGCTCACGTGGACGGCCGCGGCCGGGCTACCATCGGGCCGATGGCTGAGCAGCGCCGGCGCGCCCCGGTCCGCGGACGCCCGCCGGCGCGGCGCGGACGTCCTCGGCGGCCGCCTCGCGGGCGTTGGCCCGGGCGGGTTACAGCCGTGACGGTCGAGCTGTCCGTCATCGTGCCGGCGCTCGACGAGGAGCGGCACATCCGAGCGCAGCTGGCCGCCGTCCTCGGCCAGGACTGCCCGGTGCCGTTCGAGGTCGTCGTCGCCGACGGCGGCTCGGCGGACCGGACGCGGGAGATCGTGGACGCTCTGGCGGCCGGCGACCCGCGGCTGCGGCTGGTCGGCGTGCCGGGGTCGCGCAGCAGCGCGCAGGCGATGAACGCCGCGGTGGCCGCGTCGACCGGGCGCGGCCTCGTCTACACGCACGCGGACGACGTGCTGGCGCCCGGCTGCCTCGCCGCCCTCCACGACGCGCTGCGCCGGCATCCGATGGCCGCCGCGCGGCTCGACCACCACACGCTCAACCCCGCCTGGACGGTGCCGTTCCGCGGCATCGAGCAGACGGCGGACGCGCCTCGCTGGCCCGGAGGGCCGCCGTGGCCGTTCGCGTACGGCAACGCCCTCGCCGCGCGGCGGGAGGTGCACGAGGCCATCGGGGGATGGGACGAGACGGTGGGCTGCGCCGCGGACATGGACTTCTGCTTCCGCGCCGCCCGCGACACCGGGGCCGACCTCGCCTTCGTGCCCGAGGCCGTGGTCCGCTACCGCCACCGGCGCACGCTGGCCGGCACGCTTCGCCAGGCGAACGCGTTCGCGGTCAGCGAGATGGCCGTGCAGGAGCGCCATCGCGACGCCTGGCCAGAGCCCCAGGAGTCGCTCCCCGCCTCCCGCATCGTCCTGCGCAACGCGCGCCGTCTGCTCATACCGGACGCGGCGCGCGGCCGGCTCGACCCGGTCCGGACACGAGCCGCGCTCGGCGCGTGGGTCTGGGGCCTGGGCGCGGACATCGGGCGACACCGGGCCGGGCGGCGCTAACGTGGCCACGTGGCCCGAGTGACGGTCGGGATACCGACCCGGAATCGCTGCGAGTGGCTCGGCGGCGCGATCGAGAGCGTGCTCGGTCAGACCTTCGGCGACCTCGAGCTCGTCGTCTGCGACAACGCCTCGACCGACGCGACGCCGGACGTCGTCGCCCGCTACCGCGACAAGCGGCTGCGCTACGTCCGCCGGCCGCGCGACGTCGGCATCACCGAGACGCACAACCTGATCTTCCGCGCGGCGGAGACCGACTACCTGGTCGTCCTCCCGGACGACGACCGGATCAAGCCCGACATGCTCGCGCGCACCGTGCCGGTGCTCGACGCGCATCCTCGCGCCGGGATGGTCCACGCGGGGTTCGACACGATCGACCGGGACGGGAGGGTCGTCGTCCGGGGCGGGAACTGGACCAACGGCCTGACGAGCGACGCCGTGGAAAGCGGACGCGACTTCATCCGCCGGTCGATGTTCTTCTCCTGCCGCGTCTGCGGGTCCACGGCGCTGATCCGCACGGCCGCCCTCCCGCCGGGCGTCTACGACCCGGCCGACTTCCCGGCCGTCGACTTCGGCCTCTGGCTGCGGATGGCGCTCGACTGGGACATGGCGTTCCTGACGGACTCGCTCGCCGAGTACCGGATCCACAGCGAGAGCCACTCGGCCGCGCCGGGCGTCGGCGAGGCCGTGAGGGACGGCTACATCCAGGGCTTCGTGCTGATCGACCGGCTCCTCGAGCTCAAGCTGCGCTTCCTCGCCACCTACGCCGAGCGCTTCCCGGAGCGCGACGAGCTGGCGCGGCTGGCGGCCGCCGGCCGCCGGCGCGAGCTGCTGAACCGCGCGCGCCTCTCGACCCTTCCGGCGCGCGAGCTGCGCACGACCGCGCGCGTGGTCGCCCGGATCGCGCGGCACGAGCCGCGCATGCTGACCGACGTCGGGACGCTGCGCCTGCTGGCAGCGAGCGTCATCGGCCGCCGGACGGTCGAGCGGATCCAGCGCCGCGACGGGCTGAGGGCTACTGGGTCGTCGTGGACAGGGTGAAGGCCGGCGTCTTCGAGGACGCGCCGGCGCGCAACGGCTCGTTGGCGCCAGGCCCGCCCAGGGCGCCGATCGTGGGCAGATCGCCACGCTCCACGACCTCCCGGTAGCGGCGCAATGGATCGCCTCCGAGGGCGTCGTAGAACGAGAGCAGCCGTTCCTGGTCGAGGAACGGGATCGCGACGCGATCGACGATCGCGCGATGGCTGCTCCATGGCCAGTCGGTGGGGCGCGCGCAGAGCCCGGCGTTGACGGGATTGCGCGCGATGTATGCGGCAACGGTCCAGAGCTGGGCGTCACTGCCCATCAGCACCGAGCCGAAGCGGTTCTCGAACACATGACCGGTGCGACTGTGGCGCCCGTTGAATCGCTGGGCGAAGCGGCTGTGGAGCCAGTGCATGCCTGTCCCGAGGTTGGGCAGCGGCGTCTCGATCAAGAGGTGGATGTGGTTGTCCATCAGGCAGTACGCCAGGCACCGCCAGCGCTTCCATATGACGACCCGCGCGAGCAGGGCGAGATAGAGGCTGCGGTCGGTGTCGTCCAGAAAGATCGTCTGCCGACCGTTTCCGCGGGCGAACACGTGATGCACGCCGTCCGCCATCTCGAGACGCGGCTTGCGGGGCATGCAGGAGGTAGGCGCCAGCGCCGCTCCTTCGCCCCCCGGAGGGGACAGGCACTTCACATTGAGGGACAGGCACTTTATGTGCGGCCTTCAGGGCGCGAGGAAGCCCGTGATGCCGTCGGCGATGCCGCGGCCGATGCGGCGGCGGAAGCGCCTCGACTCCGCCTTCGCCGCGTCGCCCGCGTTGCGGAGGTTCAGCGTCTCGATGAAGACGGCTGGAACGTCGGCCAGCCGCAGGCCGCCGAGGTCGGCACGGGCGACGAGGCCGTCGCCGCCGACATAGCCCGCGCGCGGGAGGCCGGTCCGGTCCTCGTAGGCGGAGCGCAGGAGCCGGCCGAGGCGCCGCGAGGGGCGGGCGATGTCGTCGGTCAGCCCCTCGATCCGGACCGGGCGGATGACGTGGAACCCGTGACCGCCGGGCGGACCGCCGTCGGCGTGGATGGAGACCGTCGCGTCGGCCCGGGCGCGGTTGGCGATGCGGGCGCGGCGCGTGATGCAGGGCCCGACGCCGCGGTCGTTGCGCCGCGTGAGGATCACGCGCGCGCCGCGCCGGCGGAGGATCCGCGCCGCCTCGCGCGCCACCGCGAGGTTGAAGCGCGACTCGGAGTAGCCCGAGGGCGTGGCCGCACCCGTCGTGTTGCACGCCTTGTACATGCCCCCGCCCACGTGCACCTGGCGGTTGATCCGCTCGGGATGGGCGCCGTTGCGCCCGTTGTGGCCGGGATCGAGGACCACCGTCTGGCCGGCCAGCACGGCGGCGAGGGCGGTGGCCGCGAGCGCTCCCATGGCACACAGCCTGCCTAGGTGCGCTCCCGCAGCTCCGCGGCCAGCGGCCCGGGGTCGGCGACGATCCAGCGCTTGCCCTGCCAGAGCGCGAGGCCGTCGCCGCGGCCCTCGGCCTTCTCGAGGATCGGGATCAGGTCCGCGAGCTCGATCGGTTCGTGGACCTCGGCGCCGTCGGCGTGGGCCTGCGCGTCGCGGCGCGAGCTGAACATGAGGTGAAGGTCGCGGTCCTCGTCCGGGTCCTCGATGACCGTGTTGAACTCCTCGCTGCCGACCGTCCAGACCTTGCCGCCCTCGACGACCGCGTCGACCCACTGCTGGTAGCGCTGCTGCAGCTCGTCTTCCGTTGCCATGCTGCCGTCCTACCCGTCACGGCGCGCACGACCGCGGCGGGAACGCGCTCCCGCTCACGCAGCGCCAGAGGCTCGGGTTGGTGAAGCTGACCGGCCGCCGCAGTTTCGTGGCCTGCTCGTAGGCGTAGCCGAAGGCGAGCAGCTTGCCGTCGCTCCCCGCCGTGCCGGTGAACGAGACGTTGACCGGGTCGTAGGTCTTCGTGCCGTCGAGGTCGTAGCCGGCCGGCACCGTGAGCTGCGGGTAGCCGGCGCGCGCGCCGACCCCGATCAGCGACTGGGCCGGGGTCATGATCGCCTCGAGGTCGTCCGCCGGGTCGGCGGTGCCGCGGCTGAGCGCGTTGTCGATCGCCGCCCGCGTGGCGGCCTTGCCGGCGGCGAGGTCCGCCTGGTAGTCAGCGGTGTCCTGTGAGCCCGGCGAGAGGTCGACCGCCTGGCTCGCGATCAGCTGGGTCTGGCCGAACTTGAGCGCCTCCTCGGGGTGCGCCTGGTTGTAGGCGATGATGTCGGCCAGCGAGTCCATCGGCGCGTCCTCGGGCAGGCGGGCGAGGTAGGCGTTGAGGTCGCGCTTGAACTCGTAGGTGAGGACGTCGCCGAGGCCGCCGGCGGTGGGCGTCGGGATGCTCACGGTCTGCGCGCCGAGCGCCTGGACGGCTGCCACGGCGGCCTGGTACTGAGCGTCATTGCTGGCGATGACGCCGAGCCGCTTGCCGTTCAGCGCGTCCGCGACCAGCCCCGCGGTGACGTCGGTGCCCGACAGCGCGCTCAGCTCCAGCGCCGCGTCGTAGACCGTGCGCGTCATCGGCCCGGCGGTGTCCTGCGACGCCGCGATCGGGAGGATGCCCTCCTGGCTGACACGGCCGAGCGTGGGCCGCAGCCCGACGATGCCGTTGGCCGCCGCGGGGCTGATGATCGAACCGGACGTCTCGGTGCCGACGGTGAGCGCCACCAGGCCCGCCGCGGCGGCCGCCCCGGAGCCGGACGACGAGCCGCTCGGCGTCAGGTCGGCGTTGGAGGGGTTGAGCACCTGGCCGCCGAGCGAGGAGTAGCCGCTGGGCATGCCGTTGGTCATGAAGTTCGCGAACTCGGTGAGGTTCGCCTTGCCGAGGATCACCGCCCCGGCCGCGCGCAGCCGCGTGACGAGCTCGGCGTCCCGGTCCGGGACGGAGTGCTGGAGCGCGACCGACCCGGCGGTGGTCGGCATTCCCGCGACGTCGATGTTGTCCTTGACCAGCACCGGCAGCCCGTGCAGCGGGCCGCGCGGCCGCTGCGCGTCGCGCGCGGCGGCCTCGCCCAGCGCGCGCGGGCTGATCATCCGCACGGCGTTGATCGAGGGACCCTCGGTGTTGGTGCGCGCGATCCGCGCCAGGTACGCCTTGGTCAGCTCGACGGAGGTGAGCGTCCCGGAGGCGATGCGCTGGGCGAGCGACTGCGCCGACTCGCCCTCCAGCGAGAACGGGAGCTCCGGCTCGCGGCCGATCCGCTTGAGCAGCTCGATGCCCGGCGCGCACGCGCCGCGCGTTGAGAACGCGGTCCGCGTGGCACAGCGGTAGAGGCTCGGGACGATCTCGCTGGCCGGCCGGCGCAGCTTCGTCGCCTGCTCGTAGGCGTGGCCGAAGGCGAGCAGCCGCGCCTCGCTGTACGCGGGCCCGTTGAAGGAGACGTTCACGGCACGGCGGCTGTTGCCGGTGTAGCCGGCGGGCACCGTGAGCTGCGGGTAGCCGGCCCGCGCGCCGATGCCGGTCAGCGTGCCGGACGGCGTGAGGATCGCGGCGAGGTCGTCGGCCGGGTCCGGCGTCCCGCGCGTGTACGCGGCGTCGAGCGCCGCCCGCGTCGCGTTCTTGCCGTTCTGCAGCGCCGTCAGGTAGGCCGCCGTGTCGGCCGAGCCGGGGCTGGTGTCGAGCGCCTGGCTGGCGGTCAGGATCGTGTGGCCGAACTTGATCGCCTCCTGCGCGTTCGCCTCGTTGAAGGCGATCACGTCGGCGAGCGTCTTCATCGGCGCGTCCGGCGCGAGGTGCGCGAGGTAGGCGTTGAGGTCGCGCTTGAACTCGTAGTTGAGGATCTGCGGCCCGGCGTTCGCGGACGGCGCGGTGATGAGGACGGTCTGCGCGCCGAGCGCCTGGACGGCGGCCACGGCGGCCTGGTACTGCAGGTCGTTGCTGTTGACGATCCCCAGGCGGGCGCCGTTCAGCGCGCCGGCGTCGAGCGCGGCGACGTAGTCCGGCAGCACCGGCGGCGGCGGCAGGATCGTGCCGGGCGGCAGGGCGCCGGGCGGATCGAGCGGGTCGGAGCCGGCGATGGCAGCGAGCTCGGCTCCGGCGTCGGCCACCGTGCGCGTCATCGGGCCCGCCGTGTCCTGGGACGCCGCGATCGGGACGATGCCGTAGCGGCTCACCAGCCCGACCGTCGGCCGCAGCCCGACGATCCCCTGCGCCGCCGACGGGCTGACGATCGAGCCGGAGGTCTCGGTGCCGATCGTGGCGGAGGCGAGCGCGGCGGCCGCCGCGGTGGCCGAGCCGGACGACGAGCCGCTCGGGTTCTGGTCGGCGTCGAGCGCGTGCAGCACCTGGCCGCCGAGACCGGAGTAGCCGCTCGGGTTGCTGTTGGTGATGAAGTTGGCGAACTCGCTGAGGTTGGTCTTGCCGAGGATCACCGCGCCGGCCGAGCGCAGCCGCGCGACGACGGTCGAGTCCTCGGGCGCGATCGAGTGCTCGAGCGCCAGCGCTCCAGCGGTCGTCGGCAGGCCGGCGACGTCGAGGTTGTCCTTCACGAGCACGGGGATGCCGTGCAGCGGCCCGCGCGCCCCGCTCTCCCGGCGCTCGCGGTCGAGCGCCGCGGCATCGCTCAGGGCGTCGGGGTTCACCAGCCGCACCGCGTTGAGGCCCGGTCCGCGGCTGTTGAGCGCGTCGATCCGCTCGAGGTAGGCCTCGGTCAGCCCGACGCTGGTGAGCTGTCCCCCGGTCATCTTCGCCTGGAGCTCGGCGACGGTCAGGCGCTCGAGGTCGAGCGGTGGTGCGGCCGCGGCGGGCGCGGCCGCCGTCAGCATGAGGGCGACGGCGAGGATGAGGGCGCGCATGGCGCCAGAGTAATCAGTGCGCGCTGTGGAGAAGGGTCCACGGGCTGCGAGGATGTCGCCGGTGACCGCCACCGCCGACCGCCCGCACCGCCTGACGGCGGTCCTGCGCGAGGAGTCGCGCGTCACCCCGCTCGAGCTGTTCTTCGACCTCGTCTTCGTCCTCGCGCTGACACAGTGCACGGCGCTCATGGCCGACGAGCCGACCTGGGAGGGGCTCGCCAAGGGCATGCTCGTGCTCGGCGTGATGTGGTGGTCGTGGGTCGGATACGCGTGGCTGACGAGCGTGGTCAACCCGGAGGAGGGCGCCGTCCGGCTCGTCATGTTCGTGGCGATGGCCGCCTTCCTGGTCGTCGCGCTGTGCGTGCCGGGCGCGTTCAACGACGAGGCGCTGCTGTTCGCGGGCGCCTACGCGGTCGTGCGCTTCTCGCAGATCGCGCTGTTCGTGCTCGCCAGCCGCGACGACCCCGAGCTGCGGCGCGCGGTGTGGGGGCTGCTGGCCAGCACGGCGATCGGCGTCGGCCTCCTCACGGCCGCGTCGTTCGCCGACGGGGCGCTGCAGGGCGGGCTGTGGGCGCTCGCGCTTGCGCTCGACATGGGCGGCCCGCTGGTCATCGACCCGGCGGGCTGGCGACTCGAGCCCGGCCACTTCGCCGAGCGCCACGGCCTGATCGTGATCATCGCGCTCGGGGAGTCGATCGTCGCGATCGGCGTCGGCGCCGAGGGCGGCGTGACGACCGGCGTGGTGGTCGCCGCCTGCGTCGGCGTCGCGATCGCCGCCGCGCTGTGGTGGCTGTACTTCGACTTCGTGGCGCTGGTCGCCGAGCGGCGGCTCTCGAACGCCGCCCCGGGGCGCGAGCGCAACACGATCGCGCGCGACTCCTTCTCCTACCTGCACTTACCGATGGTGGCCGGGATCGTGCTCGTCGCACTCGGCCTCAAGAAGACGCTCGAGCACGTCGGCGACCCGCTGAAGGTCGTCCCCGCGACGGCGCTCCTAGGTGGCGTGGCGATCTACCTCGTCGCCCACATCGCCTTCCGCTACCGCAACGTGCACCGCTTCAGCTGGCAGCGGCTGGTCTGCGCGGTAGTGCTGGTGGCGCTCCTGCCGGCCGCCGTCGAGCTGCCCGCGCTGCTCACGGCGACGATCGTGAGCGTGCTGCTGGCGGCGGTCATCGCGTACGAGACATGGCGCTTCGCCGAGCTGCGCGACCGGATGCGCCACCAGCCCCACCATTAAGCGCCTGTCCCTCAATGTGAAGTGCCTGTCCCTCAATGTGAAGTGCCTGTCCCTCAATGTGAAGTGCCTGTCCCTCGATGTGGGTGGCGGATGCGCGGGTCGAGCGCGGCGAGGGCGATGTCGACCAGCCCGTCGACGATCACCACGAGCACGGCGGTGACGATCACGACGCCCTGGATGACCGGGTAGTTGCCGACGTCGATGGCGCTCGGGATGACCCGGTAGATCCCGGGGACGTCGAAGACCTTCTCGACCAGGATCACGTTCCCGATCAGCAGCGGCGTGTAGGCGCCGGCCAGCGAGACGACCGGCGGCAGCGCGACGGGCACGACATGGCGGGCGGTGACCGCGGTCGGCCCGAGGCCCTTGGCCCGAGCCGTGCGGACGAAGTCCTCACCACGGATCTCGGCGATGCTCGCGCGCGTCATGCGCATACAGACGGCGGCCAGCGGCGCGCCGGACATCCCGAGCACGTAGACCGGCGTGCACAGCCCGAGCAGGCCGAGCAGCTGGAGGATCCGGGCGCGCCAGGTTCCCGGGTGCCTGGCGCACACCGCGCCGGCCGCCGCGCCCGCCGCGACGCCGAAGATCAGGCCGCCCACGAGCAGTGAGAAGTCGGCCGCCAGGCCGCGCCCGATCAGCTCCGAGACCGAGCCGAGCGGCCGCGCCTGGGACTCCCCGAGGTCGAAGCGGACGAACGTGGCGACGAGGAAGTGCCACAGCTCGACGAGCAGCGGCCGCGTGTCGCCGAACGCCTCGGGATAGAGCCCGTGGAGGGTGAGGAAGGTCACCGCGCTCACCACGACCGCGAGCACAGCCGCGGCCGCCAGACGGCGGAGGGCGAAGACGGGCAGCGAGTCGGCCATCGACCGGCCGGCCAGGGTAGCGCCGGGGGCCTGAGCTACTCCGCGTGCGCCCGCGTGGGCGGCGGCTCCTCCAGGTCGGGGAGCGGGACGTCGGGCGTGCGGGCGATCGTGGTCGCCGCCACCAGCAGCCGGAGCGCCTCCGGGAAGCGGCCGCCGGGCGGCGCCGGCCCGAGCATGGCCTCGTAGCGGTCGAGCAGCCCGAGCACGGCGGCGAAGAGGTCGGCGTGCGGGCCGTCCTCCCCCACCGCGCAGGCCAGCCGGGCCAGGGCGACCGGCTCCTCGGGGTCGCCGTGGTCGAACGAGCGCGCGATCGCCTGGTTGAGGTGCGAGACCGTCCGCTCGAGCAGGAGGTCGAACGGCCGCGTGTTGCCAGGCGGGGGCCCGGCGTCGATCGGCTCGTCGCCGTCGAGGATCCGCTCGAGCTGGGCGCCGGCGATCGCGCGGACGCCGTCGTGGTCGACGCCGGCTTGGAGCGCGAGGCGCAGATGCAGGACGGCGGACACGAGCGGGCGGCCGTACGGCGAGTCGCTCGCCCACAGCAGGTTGCCGGGCGGGCAGAGGGCGAACATGGCGAGCATGTCGGCCGGGTCCCACCACGCGGTGTCGATGAACAGGTTCGGGTGCTCGGGCAGCACGCGCCACAGCCACGCCAGGTCGGAGATGGCGGCGTGGGCGAGGATCAGACTCGCGTCGGTGAACTCGCCGGACAGACGCACGGTGTCGTGGCCCAGCGCCGGGATGCCGCGGCCGGCGTGGATGAGGACCGGGACGCGGCGCTCGTGCGCGAGGGCCACGATCTCGTGCACGGCCGGCTCGGAGAGCGTGAAGCGCTCGGCGCGCGGGTGGAGCTTGATGCCGGCGGCTCCGGCGTCGAGGCAGCGACGGGCCTCGGTCAGCGGGTCCTGGCGCGGGTCGAGCCGGCAGAAGGCGACGAGCCGGCCTGATGCGTTGGCGGCCACCTCGATGACGTGGTCGTTGGCGGCCGGGTAGCCGTCAGGCTCGTGCATCGGGAAGACGACGGCGCGGGCGGGGACCGACGCGAGCGCGGCCAGCAGCTGTTCGCCGGTCTGTTTCGCGCCGTCGGGATCCGAGTTCCCGATGTGGGTGTGGGCGTCGAAGAGCGCGACGTCGTCGCCGAGGTCGGCGCGGAGGCGGTCCCACCACGGGCGCAGGATCTCGTCGACGGGCTGCATGGGCGCGAGACCCTATATAGGCGCGGTCGACGATGGCCGATACTGACCGTCATGCATTTCCGCCGCGAGCGCGTCCGGATCGAGACCCAGCGCCACGAGATCGAGGGCACGCTCCAGCTGCCCAACGAGGGCTTCCGGTCCCGCACCACCGACTTCCTGAACGCCCAGGAGCGCGAGTTCCTGGCCTTGACCGACGCCGAGATCCGCTGGCTGGACGACAGCCGGCCGGCCGAGCGGCACGAGTTCCTCGCCGTCGCCGTGCGCCAGATCGTCGTGGTGCTCGAGCTCGAGACGCTCGCCCTGGTCGACGAGGACGCGCCGCACCCGATCGCGGTGTCGACCCCGCCGCCCGTCTAGGGCAGCCTTCCGAAGCCGCGCACCGAGCCGACCAGCGCGCCGCCGAGCAGGAGGATGCCGGCGGCGGCGAACGCGGCCGTGACCTCGCGGGTCTCCTCGCGCGTGCCGAGCTGGGAGCCGAGCCGCTCGTAGACCGCGGTGAGCTGGTCGCCGTCGGCGGCCTCGAACGCCTGGCCGCCGGAGGCCTGGGCGATCTGGCGCAGCGCCTCGGGGTCGGGCGGGACGCGCAGGTTGCCGTCGACCACGCCGTCGGGCGTCCCGAGCGCGACCGTGTAGACCGGCACGCGCAGGCGGCCCGCCTCCTGCGCGACCTCGATCGCGTCGCGGCCGGTGGTCTGCTTGCCGTCGGAGAGCAGGACGACCGCGGCGGGCGGGCGGCGGTCGCCGGTCTCGAGGCTCTCCAGCGCGGCGGCGAGCCCATCGCCGGTGGCGGTGCCTCCGTCGGCGACCAGCCCGGCCAGCGCGGCGCGGACCTGCTCGTGATCGGTGGTCGGAGGCTGGAGCGTGCGCGGCACGTCGCTGAACGCGACGACGCCGACACGCAGCTCGTCCGGCGCCTCGTCGAGGAAGCGCTCGGCGGCCTGACGCGCCGCGTCGAGGCGGTCCGGAGCGACGTCGGTGGCGGTCATCGAGCGCGACGTGTCGGTGACGAGGACGACCGACGCCTGCTCGACGGGCACCGCGACGGTGGTCTCCGGCCGCGCGAGCGCGGTGACGAGGCCGGCGACGGCGAGCGCGAGCAGCGCCGACGGGACGTGGCGGCGCCAGCGGCTCGTCACCGGAGCCGCCAGCGCGGCGACCGGTGCGCCCGGGAAGCGCACGGCGAAGCGGCGGCGGCGGCGCTGGGCGAGCAGGTGCAGGACCACGCCGGCGGGGACCGCCAGCAGGCCGAGGAGGAATAGCGGCGCGGCGAAGCTCATCGCCGCCGGCTCCGATCGAGGCCGCGGCCGAGCTCGCGCAGCCAGTCGTGAGCGGTGTCGAGCACGATGTGGTCAGCGCGCGCGGCGCGCAGCCCGGCGGCCACCGCCTCGCGCCGCTCCGCTTCGAGCGCCGCATAGCGTTCGCGCACGCGCGCGCGTGCGCTGTCCACCTCCACGAGCGTGCCGGTCTCGGGATCGACCAGCGAGAGGTGGCCCGCCTGCGGCAACGAGGCCTCACGCGGATCGCGCACCTCGACGGCCACGACGCTGTGGCGGGCGGAGAGGGCGGCGAGCGGCCCGCGCCATCCCTCTTCTCGGAAATCTGAGACGACGACCACGAGCCCGGGGCGGCGGGCGACGCGGCCCGCCCGGACGAGCGCACGGCCGAGCGCGCCGGTGACGACCCCGTGGTCCGGTGCCACGCCCTCGGCCAGCGCGCGCTCGAGCGCGACCTGCGCGTGGCGGCCGCCGCGCGGCGGCAGCATCCGCTCCTCGGCCGCGCCGGCGCGAAGGAGCGCGGCGCGGCCTCCCCGGCGGGTGGCCAGCCTGGCCACGGCGACCGCCACGCCCTCGGCCACGTCGGCCTTCAGGCGCGCCTCGGTGCCGAACGCCATCGAGGGCGTGACGTCGAGGACGAGCCAGGTGGTCAGAGCTCGCTCGGGCACCTGGAGGCGGACGTGCGGGACGCCGGTGCGGGCGGTGGCCGCCGCGTCGAGCTGGCGGACGTCGTCGCCGACCTGGTACGGCCGCAGCTGCACGAGCTCGGTCCCGGCGCCCGCGCCCGGCGACAGGTGGTCGCCCGGCATGACGCCGCCCGCGCGGCGCACGAGCGCCAGGTCGAGCGCCCGCAGCAGGGCGCCCGGCATCGGCCCGGGCCCCTGGCGACCGGCAGGAGGCGCTAGCGGCGGGCCCCCGAGCGGCTTTCGCGGTCACGCAGCCTCCGCCAGCACCCGCTCGGCGGGCTCGTCGACGGCGGCGAGCAGGCGGTCGAGCAGGTCGTCGGGCGAGACGCCGTCGCTCAGCGCCTCGTACGAGAGCACGAGCCGGTGGCGCAGCACGTCGGGCGCCAGGTCGCGCACGTCGGCGGCGATCACGTGCCGGCGCCCGCGCAGCAGCGCCAGCGCCTGCGAGGCGCCGATCAGGCCGATCGGCCCGCGCGGCGAGGAGCCGTACTCGATGTACCTGCCGATCTCGGCCAGGCCGTAGCGGTCCGGGTGGCGCGTGGCGTCGGCGAGCTGGACGGCGTAGGCGATCACCTCGCGGTCGACGAACACGCGCTTGGCCTCGGCCGAGAAGCGCTCGAGCTCCCGCGTCGACAGCCGCTCGGTGATCGCCGGCTTCGGCGCCAGCGAGCGCCCGACCACGGCCGCCTCCTCGCCCATGTCCGGGTAGTCGACGAGCAGCTTCAGCAGGAAGCGGTCGACCTGCGCCTCGGGCAGCGGGTACGTGCCCTCGGACTCGATCGGGTTCTGGGTGGCCAGCACGAGGAACGGCGACGGCACGGGATGGGTCTCGCCGCCGATCGTCACCTGCCGCTCCTGCATGACCTCGAGCAGCGCCGACTGCACCTTGGCCGGCGCGCGGTTGATCTCGTCGGCGAGCAGGAAGTTGCCGAACACCGGCCCCAACTCGGTGTCGAAGCGGCCGGAGTCGGGCCGGTAGATGCGGGTGCCGACCAGGTCCGCCGGCACGAGGTCGGGCGTGAACTGGATGCGGCGGAAGGAGCCGCCGAGCACGTCGGCCAGCGTGCGCACGGTCAGGGTCTTCGCCAGCCCTGGCACGCCCTCGAGCAGCACGTGGCCGCCGGCCAGCAGCGCCACGAGCAGCCGCTCGAGCATGGCGTCCTGGCCGACGATGACGCGCTTGATCTCGTAGAGCGCGCCCTCGATGGCGCTGCGGACGGGGATCTCGTCTTCGGTCATGCCGGCGAGCCTGGCGCCCGCGCCGTCAGGTTCGGATAAGCGTGGATCTCACCGATGACCGGTGGATCCGCGCTAAACAACCGGGATGCACCCGGTGGCCGAGGTCCTCCGCGAGCGCGCCGCCGGGCGCGTCGACGACCACACGGTGGCGCTCGTGCTCGAGGGCGGCGCCATGCGCGGGGTGGTCTCCGCCGCGATGACGGCGGCGCTCGAGCGGCTCGGGCTGGGCCGCGCCTTCGACGTCGTGGTCGGCGCCTCGGCCGGCGCGCTCAACGGCGCCGCCTTCCTGGCCGGCGTAGCCGCCGGCTCGGCCGCCGCCTACCACGGCACGCTCGCCACCCGCGAGTTCGTCAACCCCGCCCGCCTGCTCTTCGGCCGCCCGGCGCTCGACGTCGGCTGGGTCGTGCACAACGCACACGAGGGGCTCGACGCCGGCCGCCACGAGCGCACGCTCGAGAGCGGCATCCCGCTCCACTGCCTGGCCGTCGACGTCGAGACCGCCGAGCCTGTGGACCTCACCGGCATGCGGACGGTCGAGGAGCTGTGCAAGGCCCTCCTCGCCTCGAGCCGGATGCCCTGGGTGGGCGGCGAGCCGGTCGAGATCGCCGGCCGCCGCTACCTCGACGGCGGGCTCGCCGCCCCCATCCCGGTGGCCACCGCGCTCGGGACCGGAGCGACCCACGTGCTCGTGCTCCAGACCCGCCCGCACGGCGTGCCGCGCAGCAGCGGCTCCCGGCTCGCCGACCGCCTGATCCCCCGCCACCTCAAGCGGCTCAACCCGCGCCTCGTGGACCTGTACCACGGGCGCATCGAGAGCTACGAGCGAGTGGTCGAGGACATCGCCCGCCGCTCCGCCGAGCCGTCGCCGCCCTACGTGCTCGGCCTCCGCCCGCCGGCCGGCACGCCGCCGGTCAGCCAACTCGAGCGCCGCCCCGAGGTCCTGCGCACCGCGGCGACCCAGGCCGAGAAGCTCGTCGACGAGCTGCTCAGCTGAGGAACGCGCGCATGGCGTCGTGCGTCTCGAACGGGCGCTCGACCTGCGGCACGTGCCCGCAGTCGAGCTCGAGGTGCTTCGCCGCCGGGAACGTGCGCTCGACGTGCTTCATGAAGGCGATCGGGACGAGCCGGTCGCGGCGCCCCCAGACGAACAGGGCGTCGTGCTGCATGCGGGCGAGGCGCGACCACAGGCCGTCGTCGCCGTGCGGCGCGTCGAGGTAGATGTTGCGCAGCACCGCGTGGAAGGCGTGCCGGCCGCGCGCGGTGGAGAACGCGCGCAGGAACTCGTCGATGCCGGCCGCCGCCCAGTCGTCCGAGTCGCCGACCAGCCGGCGGACGAGCCGCTCGACCGGCATCGGCACCATCGTCAGCTCCGGACGCAGGAGCCGCACGACCGGCGCCCAGCGCCGCCGGCGCAGCCACGCCATGGCCGGCGAGAGCAGCACCAGCCGGTCGACCCGGTCGGGCGACCGCAGCGCCGTCTCGAGCGCGATCCGCCCGCCCATGCTGTTGCCGGCGATGTGCGCGCGGTCGATCCCCAAGGTGTCGAGCAGGTCGGTCACGACGCCGGCGAAGTAGCGGGCGTCGTAGGCCGCCCGCAGCGGCTTCACCGAGTCGCCGAAGCCGGGCAGGTCGATCGCCACCACCCGGTGCGTCCGGCTCAGCAAGGCGAGCGTCGGCAGGAACGACGCCTTCGTGCCGCCGAGGCCGTGGAGCGCGAGCAACACCGGGCCGCGGCCGGCCTGCGCCGTGGCGATCGCGCCGTGCGGCGTGTCGACCGCCTCCAGCCGCAGCCGGGCGGCGCCCCGATCGCCCGCCGTCGCGGCGAGGAAGCCGGTGGCGACGTGCAGGTTGTGGCGCATCCGGATGCCGTCGCCGAGCGCGGCCAGGCCGCTATGCCCGTTCGCGGCCCGCTGCCAGGCCGACGGCGGGCCCGTGATGACCGCGTCCGGCTCCGCGCCGTCGGCGGCCACGATGCGCACGCCCGAGCCGTCGACGAGGGCGTCGTGGGCCTCGTCGCCGCAGGCCAGGCGCACGCGGGCGTCGAGCGGGGGGTCGACGGCCGACGGGTCGTACCGGTCGGCCAGCGACTTCACCGATTTGGCGATCACTCGTTCGTCATGCCCGATTTCCGGCCCCCAGACTGTGTCTGCGGTCACAGTCTGAGCTCGCGTTTAGCCCCTCTTTGGCGCATCTTCACGCATCGCGGCCATCGTCAACGCCATGCGCGTGCTGATCGCCGAGGACGAGCCCCGAGTGGGCGACGCAGTGGCCCGCGGGCTGCGCCGCGAGGGCATGGCCGTCGACCTCGCGCGCGACGGCGAGACCGCCCTTCGCAAGGCGCTCGCCGCCCCCTACGACGTCGTCGTGCTCGACCGCGACCTGCCCGCCCTGCACGGCGACGACGTCTGCCGCACGCTCACGGCCGAGCGGCCGCAGACCAAGGTGCTGATGCTGACGGCCGCGGGCGGCGTCGACGACCTCGTCGACGGCTTCGCCCTCGGCGCCGACGACTACCTGCCCAAGCCGTTCCGCTTCGCCGAGCTGGTGGCCCGCACACGGGCGCTCGCCCGCCGCAACGGCGCCCCCCGGCCGCCGGTCCTCAAAGCCGGCGACGTCGAGCTCGACCCCTCGCGGCGCACCGTCACCCGGGCGGGCGAGGAGATCGACCTGGCCCCGAAGGAGCTCGCCGTCCTCCAGGTCCTGATGGAGGCCGGCGGCGCCGTCGTCGGCCCCGACGAGCTGCTCGACAGGGCGTGGGACGAGGGGACCGACCCGTTCACGAACACGGTCCGCATGACCGTCATGACGCTGCGCCGCAAGCTCGGGGACCCGCCGGTGGTCCACACCGTGCGCGGCGCGGGCTACCGCGTGTGACCCTCCGCCTGCGCCTCACGATCCTCTACACGCTCCTCTTCGGGGCGTGCGGCGCGCTGCTGCTCGGCCTCAGCTCGTGGATCGTCCACCGGCAGGTGGATCGGACGCTGGCGCCCGCGTACAGCGAGCGCGCGCTCGCGCAGCTCGACGCCCAGTACGTGCTCGCGCTCGGCGGGATGCTGCTGGTGGCGGCCGCGCTCGGCTACCTGGTGGCCGGACAGGCGCTCGCGCCGCTGCGCCGCGTCACCGGGCTCGCCCGCCGCGTCACCCAGGAGCAGCTCGACGAGCGGATCGCGATGGACGGCCCGCGGGACGAGCTGCGCGACCTCGCCGACACGCTCGACGGCATGCTCGACCGCCTGGCCGCCGCCTTCGACGGCCAGCGCCGCTTCGTGGCCAACGCCAGCCACGAGCTGCGCACGCCGCTGACCGTCATCCGCGCCGAGGTCGAGGTCGCCCTCGCCGACCCCGACGCCAGCGCCGGCGAGCTGCGCCGGATGGGCGAGGTGGTGCTCGAGGCGGCCGACCGCACGCAGGCGCTGCTCGACTCGCTGATGGTGCTCGCCCGCAGCCAGCAGGCCCTGCCGCGGCGCGAGCCCGTCGACCTCGCCCACGCCGCCCGCACGGCCGCGGCGGCCATCGCGCCGGAGGCGGCGGTACGCGGCGTCGAGGTGGAGCTCGACCTCCAGCGCGCCCCGCTCGAGGGCGACCCGCCGCTCGTCGACCGCCTGGTGGCCAACCTGGTCGAGAACGCGGTTCGCCACAACGAGCCCCGGGGCCGCGTGCGGGTGACGACACGCCGGGGCCTCGTGCGCGTCGAGAACACCGGGCCGGCGATCGCCGCCGACGACGTGCGGCGCCTGGCCGAGCCGTTCGAGCGCCTCGGGCGCGACTCCGACGGCCCGGGCGCCGGCCTCGGCCTCTCGATCGTGCGCGCGGTCGCCGACGCCCACGGCGCCGAACTCATCCTGCAGCCGCGCGCGGCCGGTGGCCTCGAGGTCGAGGTGTCGTTCCCTCAGAGCTCGCCGTCGGGCACGTCGCCGGCGAGGATCCGCTCCACCTGGGCGGGCGTGAACGGCGGCGAGGCGAGCGTCTCCTCCTCGTGGTACGCGCGGAACAGGTGAACGAGGTAGTGCATGCGCTGGTCGAGCACCGACCAGTCCTGGGCGCCGCAGTCGTCGGCGGCCGGCGGCACCGGCTCGTAGCGTTCCATCAGCTCGCGCAGCTCCGGGTCGACCACCTCGCCGGAGGCTTCCAGGTGGCGGCCGAGCCACAGCACGACGCCCGGCAGCGTCAGCACCATCAGTGACTCCGTGATCACCTCGCGGCTGAGCTGCGTGAGCTTGCGCTGGACCGGCCAGGCGAGGATGCGGCGCTTGGGCGAGAGCGCGGCGTCCATCGCGTCGCGGATCTCGGGCTGAAGGCGGGTCTGCTCGTGGAAGCCGATCTCGAGGTTGGCGAGGATGAGCTGCTCGGGGCTCGCCCGCCCCTGCTCGTAGCGCCGGAAGGCCTGGCGCAGGAGCGGCGGCTCGGCGGGCGTCACGCCGTCGTCGATCCAGCGCGCGAAGACGAGGCCGATCTCGGCGAACACCTTCAGGTTCCCGCGCGCGACGGCGTCGCTCGCCTGCCCGAAGGCATCGAACGGCGTGTGCAGCCGCGCCGTCAGCCGCCCGAGCCGCGTGTCCGGTCGCAGCAGCCCGCGCCGCAGCAGCCAGCGCCAGAAGGAGCGGATCGGGTGCAGCAGCTCGGCGTCGCGGCCGAGCTCGCGCTCGAGCCGGTCGAGCAGGTCCTCGCCGCGGATCGTCCGGCCTGCTTGGCGCGACGCCCATGTGGCGTACGTGCACCAGTTGGAGCAGCCGAGCTCCATGGCGGCCGCAAGGCGCGAGTAGCACTCGGTGATCCGCAGGTTGCGGATCACCGGGTCGCGCAGCGCAGCGATCTGCTCGACCTCGTCCCTCATGCCGCGGGGGTCAGGAGCTGGTCGGCGGGCGCGTCGTCGTCGCGCAGCGGCTCGGCGTCGTGGGCCAGCGCGGCGAGCTCGAGCTCGGTCCCGCCGCGGGTGTCCAAGAACGGCGGCAGCTCGGCGTCGGAGGCGAGGAAGACGTGGTTGCCGCCCTCGCCGTGGGCGACGAGCGAGACGTTCTCGAAGGTCTCGAGCAGCGTCGCGGCCTCGGCGCGGACGAGGCCGAGCGGCGCGTAGTCGATGACGTTGAGCGCGTAGACCCCGCCGGGCCGCAGCACGCGGCGGATGTCCTGCGCGAACTCGGTCGTCGTCAGGTGCCACGGCACCGCGACGCCGCCGAAGGCGTCGCCGACCACCAGGTCGGCCGAGTCGGTGGGCTCGTCGCGCAGCGTCACCCGCGCGTCGCCGACGCGGACGCGCAGGTCCTGGCCGGTGCGCAGTCCGAGCCGCTCGCGCGCCAGCTCGACCAGGTCGCCGTCGACCTCGAGCACGCGCGAGCGCGAGCCCGGGCGCGTGACGGCCAGCCAGCGCGGCAGCGTGAAGCCGCCGCCGCCGACGAAGACGGCGTCGAGCGGCCCTTCCGGCATCCCGTCGATGGCGCCGGCCATCCAGCGCGTGTACTCGAACTCCAGGTGGGTCGGGTCCTCCAGGTCCACGTACGAGTGACGGAGCCGCTCGAGCTGCAGGCGTGCGCCCCGACGGCCGCTCCGGGTCCTCGACCACGCGCGCGCAGTGGTAGGCCGTCTCGGCGTCGCACGGCGCGCCCGCCGCCAGCGTGGCGGCGCCGAGGATGAGCGCGGCCCCGGCCGCCGAGGCGGTGACCGCGTTGCGCGCGACGACGAAGGCGAGCGTGACGAGGAGGCCGCCGACGCCCAGTACCGCGACGTCGGTCGGCAGCAGCGGCACGATCACGAAGCCGGTGGCGAAGGTGCCGACGAGGCCGCCTGCCGTCGCCCACGCCGACAGCCGCCCGACGACGGCGCCGGTCGTCGAGAGGTCGCGGAGCTGCACGCGCGCGACCGTCGGCGTCACGGCGCTGAGCACCGCGGCCGGCGGGAAGAGCGCGATCAGCGTGATCAGGAAGGCGGCGACGTCGCCGTCCTCCTGCAGCGCGCTGCCGAGGCCGCGGGCGATCGGCACCGTCCCGACCGCGAACGCCCCGCCGGAGGCGAGCAGCGCGGACAGCAGCCAGCGCTCGTCGATCCGGTCGGCGGCGCGGCCGCCGAGCGCGGCGCCCGTCGCGATACCCGCGAGCACCGTGCCGATGATCGTCGTCGTCGTCTCGATCGTCAGCCCGACGTACGGCGCGAGCAGCCGGATGCCGAGGATCTCGAGCACCAGCACCGCGCCCGAGGCGACGAAGACGAGCCCCGCCGCCACGGCGGGATGGAAGGCCGCGCCACGCACGGCCGAGACCCTAGAGCTTGTGCGTGTACGGCTCCGGGCAGTCGCGGCGGTCGATCACGTGGATCGAGTCTTCCTGGATGGTCTGCTGCGAGGCCAGGACGGACCGCTGCAGCTCGGCGTCCACGCCGAGCAACCCGTGGACCGAGGCGCCGACCATCGCCACGCCCGAACACAACGCCACCGCGAAGACCGACCGGGTTGTACGTCTCCCCATGAGCGGCCAGTCAACCGCGCCAACACTAAGGCAAGGTAAGCGGAACCCGAGACTTCTTAAACGAGCCTCCGGAACCAGTGGAGGGAGAGCAGGGCGCCGCCGGCCACGAAGACGAGCGCGCCGCCGGCGAAGGCCGCGGTGACCTCGCGCGGCTCGAGCTCCGTCGCCACCTGCGAGCCGAGCCGCTCGTACACGGCGGCCAGCCCCTCGGCGTCGTCGACGGTGAACGAGCGGCCGCCGGAGGCCTCCGCCACCGCGCGCATCGTCGCGGGGTCGGGCGCGGCCTCGTGCGTGACGCCCTCGGCGTCGGTCACCGTCCCGGACGGCGTGCCGAGCGAGACGGTGTACACGGGGACGCCGAGCTCGGCCGCCTCGCGCGCCACCGCGACCGGGTCGGCGCCGCGCGTGGACTTGCCGTCGGAGATCAGCACGACCGCAGCCGGCGGGCGGTCCTGGCCGCCGCGGCGGATCAGGTCGAGCGCCGCCGACAGGCCGTCGCCGCTGGCGGTCCCGCCCTTGGCCTCGATCGCCTCGATGGCCGCGCGCAGCGGCGCGCGGTCGGTGCTCGGCGCCTCGAGCACCGCGGTGCGGCCGTTGAAGGCCACGGCGCCCACCTTCACCTTCGCCGGCACGCGGTCGAGAAAGCGCGCCGCCGCCGACTGCATGGCCGCCAGCCGCGACGGCGCGACGTCGATGGCGCGCATCGAGCCCGAGCGGTCGAAGGCCATGACGACGGTCGCCTGCTCGGCGGGCACCGCCACGGTCGTCTCGGGCCGTGCCAGCGCGATGGCCAGCGCCGCCAGCGCGAGGCCGTAGAGCGCGACCGGCGCATGGCGCCGCCAGCCCGGCGTGCGCGGCAGCGCCGAGGCGCGGACGGCCGGGGCGGCGAACGCGTCAGCAGCGGCGCGCCGGCGCCGCTGGGCGGCGGCGTAGGCCACCGCCGCCAGCGGCACGAGCGCGAGGGCGATCAGGAAGGCGGGCGCCTGGAAGCTCACGGCGCCTGGTCCGGCCGCTGGCCGAGGGTGACCTGGATCGTCTGCTCGGAGCCGCCGCGCTGCACGGTCACATCGACCTTGTCGCCGGGCTTGTCGTCCTCGATCGCCGCCGCGACGTCCTCGGGGTCCTGCACCTTCTGTCCGTCGACCTCGGTGATGACGTCGCCGGGCCGGATGCCGGCCTCGGCCGCCGGGCCGCCCGCAGCCGCGTCGCCCACCTGGGCGCCGCCGCTCTGCCCGGGAGCGGTCGAGACGCCGAGGTAGGGGTGCTCGGGCGCGGCGCCGCGCTCGAGCTGCGGCAGCACCTGGCGCACGGTGTTCGCCGGCACCGCGAAGCCGATGCCGACGCTGCCGTTGCCGCCGCCCGCGGTGGCGATCTGCGAGTTGACGCCGATCACCTCGCCGTTCGCATTGAGCAGCGGGCCGCCGGAGTTGCCGGGGTTGATCGGCGCGTCGGTCTGGATGACCTTGTCGATCGAGAAGCCGTTGGGCGCCTGGATGTCGCGCTCGAGGCCGGAGACGATCCCGGCCGTCGCCGTGCGGTCGAGCCCGAGCGGGTAGCCGATCGCCAGCGCGCTGTCGCCGACCTGGACCTTGTCGGAGTCGGCCAGCTTCAGCGGGCGGACGCCGTTGGCGGCGCTCGCGTCGACCTTGAGGGCGGCGAGATCGGTCGAGGCGTCGACGCCGAGCACGCGCGCGGTGTGGAAGTCCCCGTCGTCGGTGAAGCGCACCTCGACCTGGGAGTTGTCGCCGACCACGTGCGCGTTGGTGACGATCGTGCCGTCGGTGTCGACCAGGAAGCCGGTGCCGGAGCCGCTGCCCGTGCGCACGGAGACGACGCTCGGGCTGGCCGCGGCGTAGACGGTGCGCACGAGGTCGCCCTTCGTGTCCTCGCCGGAGACGCTCACGGGCGTGGTCGTTCCGGCGTTCGCCGGCGTGGTGTCGTTGTCGCCGGCGATGCCGGTGCCGAGCAGCACGGCGGCCACCAGCACGGCGGACACGGTGCCGCCCCCGAAGGCGGCGAGCCAGCGCGAGTGGTCGCGCGGCGCCGGCGGCGGCGGTGCGGGCGGCTCGGCGTACGGCGGCCGCGGGGGCGGCGGGGGCGTGTAGGTCTGGGTCGGGGGCCCGTCGGTCCACAGGCGTTCCATGGCGTCTCCTGAAGTCGTTCTGGCGGCGACGCTAGGCGCGCCCGCGTCAGGTCCGCATAAGGCTTATGGCGGCCTTGATGCTTCCTTCAGGGTCGCTTGAGCATCAGCGCCGAAAGTGCACTCACCATGAGTGAGCGACACGACGACGGACTGGCGCTGTACCTGCGTCGCATCGCGCGCACGCCGCTCCTCACGGCCGCCCAGGAGAAGGAGCTCGCGCGCCGCGTCGAGCGCGGCGACCTGGCCGCCAAGGACCACATGATCGAGGCCAACCTGCGGCTCGTCGTGCACGTGGCCAAGCGCTACCAGCGCGAGGACTCGTCGCTGACCATGCAGGACCTCATCCAGGAGGGCACGATCGGGCTGGTCCGCGCGGTCGAGAAGTTCGACTACCGGCGCGGCTTCCGCTTCTCCACGTACGCGACGCTGTGGATCCGGCAGGCGATCGGCCGCGCGCTCGCCGACAAGGGCCGGATCGTGCGGCTGCCGATCCCCGTCGCCGATCGCGTGCGCAAGCTCGAGATCGCCGAGCGCACGCTGGCCACGCGGCTCGGCGGCACCCCGCGCGACGAGGAGCTGGCGATCGAGCTCGACTGGGAGCTCGAGGAGGTCGAGCGCCTGCGCGGCGCCGGCCGCCGCCCCGCGTCGCTCGACGCCCCGGTCGCCGACGACGGCGAGACCGAGCTCGGCGACCTGCTGCCCTCCGAGCTGCCGTCGCCGGAGGAGGAGGCGCTGGCCGGCGCGGAGCGCGACGGCGTGACCGCCGCGCTCCGCTACCTCGGCCCGATCGAGCGGCGCGTGCTCGAGCTCCGCTACGGCCTCGGCAACGAGGCCCCGCACACGCCGACCGAGACCGCCCGCGCCCTCGGCGTCAAGCCGCACCAGGTGCGCCAGGTCGAGGATCGCGCGCTGCGCGCGCTCGGCGCCTCGCCGGTCGCGCGCGAGCTGCTCGAAGCCGCGTAAAACGGAGAGGGAGGGATTCGAACCCTCGGACGAGGTTGACCCCCGTCACACGATTTCCAGTCGTGCCCGTTCAGCCGCTCCGGCACCTCTCCTGGACTGGGGCAGCGTAGCGGCTGCCTCAGCCCACCAGCACGTCGGCGCAGCCGACGATCGACGCCTCGGCGGGGTCGGCCGTCACGCGGTCGAACAGCTGGCCGCCGCAGTTGACGGAGTCGAGCTCGCCGTCGCGCGCGTCGACGGCATCCTGGCCCAAACCGCCGAACAGCTCGTCCGACGAGGGGCCGCCGGCGAGCGTGTCGTTGCCGTCGAAGCCGAACAGGCGCTGCTCGCGCTCGCTGCCGGTCAGCACGTCGTCGTGCGGGGAGCCGAAGACGGTCTCGACCGTGCGGTCGATCCGGTCGTTGTCGCCGGGGCGGCCGTCGAACGGCATGCCGTCGACGCCGACGATCACGCCCTCGGTGGAGGGCCCGTAGTTGGCGATGTCGGTGCCGAAGCCGCCGAAGAAGTCGACCTGCGAGCGCTTGTCGGTCCCGACGGCGTTGTAGCGGTCGTTGCCGGCGCCGCCGTTGATGTCGACCACGCGCTTGGAGGCGATCGTCGCCACGTCGTTGCCGTCGTTGAGGTCGACCCACACGCGCTTGACCATCGCGCAGCGGACGGCGCGCTCGTCGAGCCGCTCACAGCCGGCCGCGGCGAGGTCGAGCGGGACCGCGTTGTCGGTGATCACGACGGCGTTCCGGTCGTCGTCGACGGTGATCAGGTTCACCTCGGTCGGAGCGCCGGTGACGAGCAGCGTCGAGCTGACGTCGGGAAGCCGCTCGACGGTGGAGCCCTGCGCGGAGGCGGGCAGGGCGATGGTGGCCGCCACGAGGGCGGCGAGGGGGATGAGTCGTCGCATGGCGCGGACTGTCGCCGTGCCGACCTACGGCCGCCCTACGGCGGGCTTACAGCTGCCACTTGCCGCGTACGAGCACCGGCACGCGCTCGCCCTCGCGCGTGAGGCCGGTGACGGTCATCTCCGGCGAGCCGATCATGAAGTCGATGTGGATCTGGCTCTCGTTGCAGCGCTCGCGCTGGTCCTCCGGGAGCAGGAACGGGAAGCCCTGGCCGAGCGCGATGTGGCTCGCCGCGTTCTCGTCGATCAGCGTGTCGTAGAAGACGGTGTCGAGCTTGCCGATCCGGCCCTCGTCGTCGACCAGCGCGACCTCGCCGAGCCGGGCCGCGCCCTCGTCGTGCTGGACGATCGTGCGCATCGTCGTCCTGTGCCGTCGTCGGCGTCGACCTGCACGGCGCGGCCGCCCTCGAAGCGCACGCGCAGTCCGCGCACCACGGTGCCGTCGGCGAGCACGAGCGGCTTGCTCGAGGTCACGACGCCGTCGGCCCGCTCGCGGGTCGGGCGTGGTGAAGACCTCCTCGGTCGGGAGGTTCGGCATGTGCTCGATGCCGTCGACGGTCGTCGAAGCGAGCCGCCTCCCAGGCGCTGTCGGGGAGCAGGCCGATCGTCAGGTCGGTGCCGGGGCCCTCGTAGTGCAGCGCGTCGAAGCGCGCGCTCGCGTGAGCCGGGCGGCGGCCGTCACGCAGCGTGTCGGCGCGCTCGCGCCAGGCGGCGATCGGGTCGTCCTCGTCGAGCCGCAGCACGTGCAGCAGCCGCTCGTCGAGCGCCGCCTGCGCCTCCTCCGGCGGCAGGTCCGGGAAGACGAGCGAGGCCCAGACCGGCGTGGAGGCGGGGACGATCGACCAGTTGGTCGTGCGGTCGTTGACGACCTTGCCGGACTCCTTGACCGCGGGCAGGCGGTCCTTGCCGGCGCGGACGGGATCGAGGTCCTCGAGCAGGCCGGGCGCCGACGGGCCGGACAGGCCGATCCGGGCCGCCCGCTGGTCGCCGAGCGCGAGCATGCGCTGCCCGTACCACGTCGGGCACGAAGTCGAGCGTCTCCTCGCGCGCGTGCTGCGATGCGCGCGCGCTTGACCCACGGGTCGAACCACGCCACGTCGACGAACCTGGCCCCGTGCCGGTACGCGCTGGCGGCGATCGCGCGGGTCAGCGGCTCCTTCCCGGGCTCGCAGCCGACGGAGACGATCTGGCCCGGCTGAACGTTCGCGCCGAAGCCGACGACGAGGTCGGCGAGGCGCTCGAGCGTGGCGTCGTCCATAGAGGACGACCCTACCGAGCGCTCCTCCACGCAGCGCATCGCCGCGTACGCGCACGGGGTTGGCGGCGGCTGGAAGCCGGTCACCTGGTCGATGGGGACGATCGGCAGCATCAGCCGCGACGGCGTGTCCGGCCCGAAGTGCAGCGTGTTCACGCCGGGCAGCGTCTTCTGCACGTAGGCGTAGTCGTTGTCGTCGAGCGGCGGCGCGTGGACCTTGACCACCAGCTCGTGCCCGGGCAGGAAGACGTGGCCGACGGGGAAGACGTCGATCAGGTAGTCGACGATCTCGCCCGGGCGCGACGAGCGCGCGCTCGGTGTGCGGCCGCCACGGCCGGTAGATGCGCCCGTCGGCCGTGAACTGCGACTGCGACTCGTCGACCTGCCGGTGGCTGGCCCGCAGCATGCCGCGGTTGAGGTAGAGCATCGAGCCGTCCGGCGCGCGGTCGATGAGCTGCACGAAGAGCTCGGTGTCGGGCGCGCTGGAGGCGATGAACAGGTTGGCGGTGATCGGGCCGGCGATCGCCGTCGGCTCGTCGAAGCGCATCGCGAGCTCGACCTCGTCGGGGCCGGTCGGGCTCGTGAGCTCGCCGCCGGTGTCCGGGCCGGCCAGGTGCGCGTACGACTGCCGCCGCGACCCGTTGACCCAGCTCACGCTGCCCGGCGGGGACGGGGGACAGTCCCTCAATATTGAGGGACTGTCCCTTTATGTTGGTGACGTAGACGTCGGTGAACTGCGTCTGCCCGAGCGGGAAGCCGTCGGAGGCGATCTCGCCGACCACCTTGCCCTCGCCCTGGTAGCCGAGCAGGACGCGCGACGTGGTGCCGTCGAAGGCGGGGTTGCTCGCGCCGAGCAGCCAGTGGTCGATCCACGCGCGGCGGTCCTTCATCAGGTGCGGGTCGGTCTGCGTGCCGTGCTCGCCGTTGACCAGCACGAGGCGCTTGGCGATGGCCGGCGAGAGGTGGTCGAAGACGTTGGTCGGGCCGCGGCCGCCGGTCTGCTCGTCCTGGTAGGCGGCGGTGATGTGGACCGGCACCTCGATGCGCTCGACGTAGGTGATCAGGGAGCGCGTGCGGTACCACTCGCTGTCGGTGTCGTCGAGGCCGTGGATGAGCGGGTCCTCGAGCACGGTGCGCGAGCGCCCGGCCTGGTTGGCAGCGCACTGCTCGCTCGTGCTCTCGGGCGGGATCAGGCCGCCGGCGGTGCCGCCGCCGACGTCGTAGACCGGCCGCACCAAGCCGGTCCACAGCAGCGGGAATCCGTAGTTGGTGACGCCGCCGGGGTAGACGATGTCGCGGTAGAGATCGCCGATCAGGCCCGAGGCGGTGACCGCGCGCAGGTGCTGCGGCCGCGTGGAGGCGACCATCATCCCGGTCAGGCCGCTGTACGAGTGGCCGAAGATCGCCACGTCGCCGTTCGACCACGGCTGCTCGGCGATCCAGTCGTCGATCACCTCGCGGCCGTCGAGCGCGGAACGCCAGCTGAAGAGGTCGAACTCCCCCGACGAGCAGCCGGTGCCGCGCAGGTTGCCGAGCACGGTCACGTAGCGGTCCTCGAAGTACTTCGCGTGTGCCTCGCGCGTGCCCGTCTGGGCGGGCAGCTGCTCGATGCCGGTGGCGTCGGCGACATCGCCGATCGGCGTCTGGCCGTCGTCCGACCCGCTCTCGTAGCCCGACATCTCGAAGGTCGCCGGGCATGGCGTCGCGGCGGTGCAGTGCTCCGGCACCTTGACGTTGAGCGCGATGCTCGCGCCGTCGGACATGTTCACGTAGTGGGTGGGCGCGGCTTGCGCGGTCGCGGCGAGCGAGAGGAGCAGCGCGGCGGCGAGGAGGAGGGCACGCATGGCTTGTGCTTGAACGCACGTGGCGCGCGAAGCTTGCGGTCAGGCGCTGCGGGCGAGCGCCGCGAAGGCGCGGGCGGCAGGCCGCCAGGACGTCTCGGGGGCGTCCGGCCGGAGCAGCTCGAGCGGGAAGGTGGCCGGCGGGTCGAGTTCGAGCAGCCGCACGTCGCGCGCCGTCGAGGGCGAGGAGGAGCGCGTGGTGAGGCCGACGCAGCCCTCGCTGCGGACGGCGGTCTCCCACGCCATCGGGCCGTGCGGGTCCCGCCGCGTGCGCGGCTCGAAGCCGGCCGCGCGGCAGCGCTCGGCGACGGCGCGGTTGTAGCCGGCGCCGTCGTGTGCGTCCACCTGGGCGAAGGTCTCGTCGGCGAGGTCGGCGAGCGCGACGCGGTCATGGCGGGCGAGCGGGTGGCCGGCGGCGACGGCCACGACGACCGGCTCGTCGCGCAGCCGCTCGCGGACGACGCCGTCGCGCGGCTCGGTGCAGAAGCCGAGCGCAAGCTCGAGCCGCCCGCCCGCCACCTGCTCGGCGAGCGCGCCGGAGCTGTCCTGGTGAGCGCGAACGCGCACGTTCGGGCGGCGGCGCGCGAACTCGGCCAGCAGCGGCTGCGCGACGTAGTGGGCGCCGGGCGAGAGGCCGAGCCGCAGCTCGCCGGACTCGCCGGCGGCGTGGCTGCGGGCGACCTCGACGGCGGCCGCCGCCGCCTCGACCGCGGCGCGGGCGGGCGCCAGCATGGCGGTCCCCGCCTCGGTCAGCTCCACGCGCGTGCGCGTGCGGTCGAAGAGGCGGACGCCGAGCTGGCGCTCCAGCCGGGCGATCTGCTGGCTGAGGGCCGGCTGGGTGACGTGGAGGCGCTCGGCGGCGCGGCCGAAGTGCAGCTCGTCGGCGAGGGCGACGAACGGACGCAGCAGCCGCGGGTCGGTCATGCACGGAGCTTATGAGACGGAAGGAAGCGCTATTTCGCCCTCGGCGATCGGGCTCTTACGGTTTGTGGCATGCGCCGCGCGATCATGATTCTCATCCTCGTGCTCGTCGGCTGCGGGGGCGACGAGCCGGCGCCGCGAGGCGACGAGCCGGCGCCGCGGCCGGCGGTTCCCGACGGCGGCATGCCCGCCGGCCACGACGACGAGCCGCGCCGCGTCACCGTCCCGGCGAGCGACGCCAGCGCGCCCGAGGCGGTCCTGCGGCTGGCGGGCACCGAGGCGGTGTCCGGCGGCGCCGCGCCCGCGCCGGTCCGGCTCGAACGGCCGCTGCTGGAGCCCGTCGCCGTCGGCCGCGACAAGCAGGGCATGGCGCGCATCCGGGTCAGCCTGCAGGCGCGGCTGCGGTGCGGCGACGAGGTCGTGCCGCTGATCCGCTACTTCCCGCCGCCGCAGATCGGGCCGGCCTGGCTGCCACCCGGCAGGGTCGTCCCGGTCGAGCGGTCGCGGCGCGTGCGGTTCGCGCTCGAGTGCCCGTCGGGTGAGCTGACGGCGGCCGAGGGCACGCTGTGGGCGGACGCGACGAGCGCGCGCGAGACGGAGGCCAGCAGCGCGCCCGTCCGCTTCACTTACGGGCGATGAGTGCCAAGGCCTGGCTGGCGTTCGCCGCCGTCTCGACCCTCTGGGGGATGCCGTACCTGTTCATCAAGGTCGCGGTCGACGACGGCGTGCCGCCCGCCTTCCTCGCCTGGGTGCGGATCGTGCTCGGTGCCGTTGTGCTGCTGGGGCTGGCCTGGCGGGCGGGCGTGGCCGGCTCGCTGCGGGGCCGCTGGCGCTGGGTGGCGGTCTTCGGCGTGGTCGAGATCACGTTCCCGTTCCCGCTGATCGCGGCGGGCGAGCAGCACGTGAGCTCGTCGCTGGCCGCGATCCTCGTCGCCGCCGCGCCGCTGTTCGTGGCGCTGCTCGCCTTGCGGTTCGACGCGGAGGAGCGCGCGACCGGCGCACGGCTCGTGGGCCTGCTGCTCGGGTTGGCCGGCGTGGTCGCGCTGATGGGCATCGACGTGGCGGGCGACACCGCCGAGCTGCTCGGCGCGCTCGCCATCCTCTTCTCGGCCTTCTGCTACGCGATCGGGCCGATGGTCCTCAAGCGCCACTTCGCCGACCTCGACCCGCGGGCGTCGATGGGCGGCGCCCTCGCCGTCGCCGCCGTGGCGCTGCTCCCGGCGGTGGCGGTCGACCCGCCTACCGAGGTGCCGTCGTCCGAGGCGATCTTCGCCCTCGTCGTGCTCGGCGTCTTCTGCACGGCGGCGGCGTTCGTGTTCTACGGCGCGCTGGTGGCGGAGGCGGGGCCGGGCCGTGCGCTGGTCATCACGTACGTGGCGCCGGTGGTGGCGGTCGCGTTGGGCGTCGCCGTGCTGGGCGAGAGCCTCGGCGCGGGAGCCGTGGCGGGGCTGCTGCTGATCCTGGCCGGCTCCTGGCTCTCGACCGACGGACGGCTGCCGCCGGGGCTGGCCGCGGTCGTGACGCGCCGGCGCCGGCCGTCTGCGTCCGCGCCGGAGCGGGAGCCGACCGCTTCAACTGCGCATTGAGGGGGCTCACCGGCTGAGGGCGACGGGCCTCGGCCTGGGTGGCTACGCGCGGCTTTGGGTACGACCGGTGCATGTCCGCGTCGGGTCAGGTGATCTGCCGGCTGGCGGAGCAGGCGGCCGCGGCCGCCGACCCCGAGGTCGCGCTGGAGACGCTGACGCGGCTGCGCGAGGAGCTGGCCGAGTTCGAGCGCCAGCAGGTCGCCCGCGCGCTGACGGTCGGCGGCTCGTTCGCGGCCGTCGCGCAGGCGATGGGCGTCTCCCGCCAGGCCGTCCACCGCCGCTTCCGCGACCTCTCACCGCGACGGCGGCTCTCGCGTGGGCTGCCGCCGACGCCGGAGGTCCGGCTCGTCTTCGAGTACGCGCGCGAGGAGGCGAAGGCGCTCGGCGCGTCGATCGTCGAGCCCGCGCACATGCTCCTCGGCATCCTGCGCAACGGCGATCGTCGCGCGGCCGGCGCGCTGGCGTCAGCGGGCGTGACGCTCGAGGCCGCGCGGCGCGACGCGGCCGCCCGGTCGAACGGCGGCCCCTCTCCGAGGCAGGTGGACGTCCGCGCGGTGCTCGCCGAGTCCGTCCAATGCGCTCGCCGCCGCGACGCCGACTGCGTCGAGGTCGATCACCTGCTGCGGGCGGCGCTGGCCGACGGGTCCGAGGGACAGCCGATGCTGGAACGGCTCGGGGCGTCGCCGGCGGGCGTGCTCGCCGCGCTCGACGAGGCGTCCGGCGGCGACTGCCCCGAGACCTGAGCTCAGTTCTGCTGCAGCTGCATCTGGTCGGCCGCGTCGGTCGCCATGACGACGCGCGCGACCGCGACCTGCTCGGCCAGCACGAGGATCGCGTGGGCGGCCGCGACGGTCGCCTTGGTCTGGGCGTCGGAACCGGCTCCGTCGGTCTCGGGCTTGAGCTCCTCGAGCAGCCTCCGGGCCTCGGCGAGATGGTGACTTGACTGCTGCTTGGCGGTCATGGGTCCTCCTTGTTTGGTGGTGTTGGTCACGGGGTGGGAGTGGGTTCGGGTGAAGGCGTGGTCGACGCGTCCGGGGTCTCCACCGAGCTGGTCGATGGAGCCTCGGACTCGGCCGGCGTGGGAGTGGGTGTCGCGGTCGGCGTCGGCGTCGGCGTCGCGGTGGGCGTCGGTGTATCGGTGGGGGTGGGCTCGGCGGTCGTGCTCGGAGTGGGAGCCGGGCTTGCGGTCGGCGGCGGCGGGGCGGGCGTCGTGGCGTCCTCGTCGGCGGGCGCGTCGTCGGCCGGCTCCCAGAAGGACTCGGGCAGCGGCTCGCCCTCCTCCGGCGTGGTGGCGCTTTCGCCCTCCGGCGTCGCGCCCGGGGAGCGGGCGGGCTCGCCGCGAGCGCCGCGCGGCTCGCGCTCCTTAACGGCGCTTTCGGTCTCGGCGATCCGCCCGTCTGCCGCCGCGCTGGCGATCTCGGGCATCCGCTCCACGGCCTCGCCGACGGTGCCGCGCTCGTCCGGGCGGATCGGCGTGTAGTCGTCGTCGGGCCACCATGCGGTGCAGGCGAAGGCGAGCGCGAACGCGGCGGCGGCCAGCGCGACCGCGCCGCGCAGCACGCTGCCCCGTGCCCAGCCGACGACGCCGCGCGCCGCGAGCCGGGCGCTGCGGCCGAGGCTGAGCGCGATGGCGGCGAGCGGCAGGACGAGCGCGGCGACGCGGAACGCCGCGACGCCGAGCTCGGCCGCCCCGGCATCTCCGTGCAGCTCGTCGAGCTGCAGCGTGAGCGAGTCGAAGGCCGTCGCCAGCATCCGCGGCGCCGCGACGACCATCCACGCCACGAGGAGCATCAGCGCGGGGACGAGCAGCAGCAGGTACGCGGTGACGACGACGCGCACCCACGGCTTGAGCTCGTCCACCTGTGGCTCGCGCCGGCGGCCGCGGACGAGCGAGCGGAAGATCGGCTTGATCCGCGACAGGATGTCCGGCACGCCGGTGAGGTCGCTGAGGACGTAATAGCCGTCGAACCGCAGCAGCGGCAGCAGCTGCTGGAGCGCGATGACGTTCTGGAGGAACGCCGCCAGCAGCAGCGCCTCCTCCCCCGTCGCGAAGTAGGCGCCACCGGCGAGCAGCATGAAGATCCCGTTGAAGTAGACGCCGCCGAGGTCGGTGCGCAGCCGGCCGGCGCGGTCGAGGCGGTACGCGTCCGTGACGTCGCAGTAGAACGCCGGCCAGACGAGGTAGACGCCGATTCCCATGACGCCGGGGCGCGCTCCCGCGTAGCGGCACGCGCTGGCGTGCCCGAACTCGTGGAGGATCGTGGCGGCGATGATCGCGGCCAGCACGCCGAGCAGCAGCTCCGGCTCATAGAGCACGCTGCGCAGACCGCCGGCGATGCCGTGGATCCCCAGCAGCCACACGTCGAAGACCGCGATCGCCGCGAGGACCAGCAACTGGATCGCGGGTCGGTGCAGCCAGGCGAACGCACCGGCCACGGCGTTGACGACGCGTTCGGAGAGGATCGGCCGGCGATGGCGCAGCGCGAGCAGCGCCTCGCGCTTGGGCAGCTCGGGCGTCGTCCCGTCCGGCAATGCGACGACGCCCGCCGGACGCAGCCGCTGCTCGACGAGAAAGCTGACGTTGCGGGCGCTGACGGGCTGGCCGGAGCGCTCGGCGACGACCTCGGCGACGGCGGCCTCGTCGCGGCGTCCGTCGCAGGCGGCGGCCACGTCGTAGAGCAGCGGGCTGAGCTGCACGACCTGGCCGTCGGAGCGCCGCGCGAGCAGCGGCGGCTCCTTGAAGCCGGAGCCCTCGTACTCGCCGATCAGCTCGACGCCGTCGGCGAGCACGAGCGGCTCGCGTTGTGCCGCGACGACGGTCACCCGAGGTCGGTGTCCTGCTCGACGCTGCGGCTGAGCACCTTCGCCTCGGTGTCGGGGTCCGACTTGCGCACGAGCTCGGTGTTGAGCACCTTCAGCACGCGCGTCTCCTGGAGCTCGATCGCCTGGTGCAGCTGGTCGATCGGCAGGTCCTGCGCCTCGAGGGCGGCCAGGTCCCGGCGCACGTCGGCCAGCTCGTTTCGCCCGGCGCCGGTCAGCTTCACCGGGTCCTTGACGACGCGGACGAACTGCCGGGCCTCGGCGACGACGACGCACTCCGTGCACTGGTGGTTGAGCGCCACCGCGGTGTTGATCGGAGCCACCCGCCCCGCCCCCGAGGCGATCACGATCTGGAAGGCGATGGCGGTCGCCTCGCACCGGGTGCAGCGTGCGGCCGCCTCCGCGGTGTTGCGATGGTCGACGTCGCCGCCACGCTGCTTGCTGAGGTCCCACGCGAAGTCGAACGCGCGCCCGTCGTCCGCTTCGATCGTCGCGGTCGCGATGTTGTCGTGGAGCGCCGAGGCCTGCGCGCCGGGGGGGAGCGCGCAGGCCAGGACGAACACGACCAGGAGCGCGATCCTGCGCCTCGTGGTCGTCATGAGCCCGATCCCGGGTCGGTCTCGCCCTGCTCGATCGACGACGTCTGCTCGGTGGTCGCGTTGGCGATCCCCTGCAGCGTCTGGATGATCACGGAGTCCTGGTCCGCGACGGCCAGCGAGGTCGAGCCCGGCGACAGGATGTTCGCGCTCACGGCCGCGTCGATCGGGGCGGCGATGTTGAGGTTGGCCGCAATCGCCGCGTCGATCGGCGCGGCGAGGTCGAGCGCCAGGTCGAGGTCGACGTCGAGGTCCAGCAGCGAGGCCGGCGCCTCGAGCAGGTCGCCGCCGGTGTCGGCGGGCGGGAGGACGTCCTCCTCGATCTCGCCCTGGTCGATGGCGGACTCCTGATCCGCGGTCGCGTTGGCCTCGCCGACGAGCGCCTGCTGGAGCATCGAGTCCTGATCGGCGTTGGCCAGCGACGTCGCGTCGGGCGAGAGCGCGTTGGCGCTCACCGACGCGTCGATGGGGACGGCCAAGTTGGCCTGGGCCGCCACCGAGGCCGCGATCGGCGCCGCCAGGTCGAGGTCCGCCGTCAGGTCGGCGTCGAGGTCCAGCAGCGATGTGCCGTCCAGCGCGCCGAGCAGGTCGGTCACGGTCCCGCCGACCGTCTCGACGGTGTCGTTGACCTCCGGCAGGGTGTCGTCGAGGACGTCGCCGACGGTGCCCAGCGTGTCGTTGACGACGCCGCCGACGGTCTCGACGGTGTCGTTCACGGCCGGCAGCGTGTCGCCGACCGTGCCGAGCGTGTCGTTCAGGACGTCGCCGACGGTCCCGACCGTGTCGTTGACCGCGGGGAGCGTGTCGGTCAGGACGTCGCCGGCCGTGCCGAGCGTGTCGTTCACGACGCCGCCGACGGTCTCGACCGTGTCGTCGACCACCGGCAGGGTGTCGCCGACGGTGCCCAGCGTGTCGCCGACCACGCCGCCGACCGTGCCGCCGAGATCCTCGACCGTGTCGCCCACGGTCCCGAGGGTGTCGTCGAGCACCGGCGGGATGTCGCCGACCGTGCCCAGCGTGTCGCCGACGGTCCCGACCGTACCGACCGTGTCGCCGACCGTGTCGCCGGTCGTGCCGACCGTGTCGCCGACGGTGCCGACCGTCTCGTCAACCGTGCCGACGGTCTCGTCGACCGTGCCGACCGTGTCGCCCACGGTCCCGACGGTCTCGTCGACCGAACCGGTGGCGTCGGGGATCGGCGGTACGGCCGCGTCGGTCGCGGTCGTGCCGTCGGTCGCGGTCGCCGCGATGGGCTGCGTCGCCTCCGTCGCGGGTGCCGCGGCCGGCGTGACGTCCTCGGCCGGCTGGCGGACCTGCGGGGCGTTGCTGTGCTCAGCCGCCTGGCTGTGGACCGGCGCGTTGCCCGGCGCGTTCTCCTCTGCGATGGCCGGCTCGGCCGGTGCCGCGGTCGCGACGGGCTCGGCAGGATCGGTGGGCGCCTCGACCGGCGCAGCGTCGGCGGCGGCCGTCGCGGAGTCCGTCACGCCGTCGCTGACGGCCTCGACCGTGCCGCTCGCGGGGTCGATCCCCGTCAGGTTGACGGTCGACATCGCCGTGCGCTCGGGGAGCGCCTCGACGCCTTCGTTTTCGAGCTCCTCGAGCGGGAGCTCGTCGCGTACGTGTTCCTTGTCCTCGTGCATGCCGCACCTCCCTGGACGATTTCGGGACGGACCGCAGCTGGCGGTCCCGCGGCACGCAGCATTCGCGGGCTCGCCGCGCCCGCTACGCGCCTACGTATTCGTGATGTGTCATGGGGGCTGGGCGCCGGCTGCGCGATCCGCTCTCGCGGGAAGCGGCCTTACCGGCGCTCGCGTGCCGTGCTGCCCAGCGCCGCGCAACCCGGAACAGGTGTCAAGGCGGCTTGCTCCGACGGCAATGGGCCAACCTCACGGGCGTACGCCCCTCCGCGCCGCCTCTGTAAAGATGCACCAGAAACCTGCATCGTTGCGTGGGTTGACGACAGCAGCTGCAGCGGCACTGCGGTCATTGCATGCCGGAGGCAAAGAGGGCTGCCTCGACGGTGGGGTAGACGAGCATCTCGACGACCTTGCCCTCGCGGACGGTGACGACCTCGCCGTGCGGGTCGGGTTGCTCGCCCCACTCGGGCGGGTGATGGGTCTGCACGACGACGACCACGCGATCGCCGGCGTCGCGGAAGTCCAGCGCCTCGGCGCTCACGCCGTCGGCCAGCGAGCGGTGGATGAAGGACACGGCCTCGTCGCGGTCGTGGCAGTTGCCATCCGCGTCGGGCTCCTCAGCGGCGCACCAGCGGACCTGCGGATGCAGGACGGCCGCGACGGCGTCGACATCGCCACGGGCGTAGGCGTCCCACGCCCGGCGCAGCAGTTCGATGTCGCCGGTGGTCACGCTCGGATTGTCCCACCGCCGCATCGCGGTTGTCCGGGCGGAGCGCCGCGGCGATGCTGGTCGCATGCTGCTGTGGGTGGCCGTTGCTGCCTGCGTCTCGCTCGCCGTCCTGGCCGCCGCGAAATAGCTACAAGGCGGAGGGGGTGGGATTCGAACCCACGGTACCGGGGTTACCGGTACAACGGTTTTCGAGACCGCCCGATTCAACCACTCTCGCACCCCTCCGGATGCGACCTCGCAGGGTAGCGCGAGACGCTCAGCGGCGGGACCTGAAGAAGGCCCGCAGAAGCTCGGCGGATTCCTCCGCCAGCAGCCCTCCGGCGACCTCGGGGCGGTGGTTCAAGCGTGGCTCGGCGAGGATGTCGAGCACCGAGCCGGCGGCTCCCGCCTTGGGGTCTACCGCCCCGTACACCATCCGCGGGATGCGGCCGAGGACGATCGCGCCTGCGCACATCGCGCACGGCTCGAGCGTGACGTAGAGCACCGTGTCGAGCAGGCGCCAGGACTCGAGCGCGCGGGCGGCCTCGCGGATGGCGAGGATCTCGGCGTGGGCGGTCGGGTCCTCGCGCAGCTCGCGCTCGTTGTGGCCCGCGCCGATGACCTCGCCGGCGTGCACGACGACCGCGCCGACCGGCACGTCGTCGTGCTCCAGAGCGCGCTCGGCCTCGCGCAGGGCGAGCCGCATGAAGTACTCGTCACGGGCGAAGAAGCGGTCCGGTGTCACTTTCCTGAATTGCTCCGTAACTTCGGGGCTCCCACAATGTTGTACGGAGGGCGGACCGCTACCGGCGGCCCCGTCGCCGCCAACCGATGCACAAGCCGCTCCGCCTGATCGCCCTCACGCTCGCGCTGCTCGCGCTGCCGTCGTCCGCCGCCGCGCAGACCGCGCGCACGGCCGCGTACACGTCGGGCGAGGTCGTCGTGCGCTACCAGCGCGGCGTCGACCACCGCGCCGTGGAGCGCGCCGTCGGCGTCGGCGCCCCGCAGGCCATCGCGCCGCGCACGCGGCTGCTCCAGATCCGCGACGGGGAGAGCGTGGAGGCGACCATCGCCCAGCTGCGCGCCCGTCCCGAGGTGGCGACCGCCGCCCCCAACGCCCGCGCCAAGCTCGCCGGCTTCATCCCGAAGGACCCCGGCCGCACCCAGGTGGAGGGCGGCTGGCAGCGGCTCCAGTGGAACTTCCTCCCCGGCAGCGGCGTGAACGCGCCGGACGCCTGGCAGCACC
Source organism: uncultured Solirubrobacteraceae bacterium (assembly GCA_963844405.1). GTDB lineage: Bacteria > Actinomycetota > Thermoleophilia > Solirubrobacterales > Solirubrobacteraceae > DASSUW01. The sequence goes on from CAWJNZ010000007.1 coordinate 943,025, forward strand.
TGATCGACGTCGACCGCCCGGGCGGTCGCGGGACGGTCGTCGCCGTGCTCGACACCGGCGTCGCCTACTCCACGCGCGACCGGTTCAAGAAGTCGACGGACTTCCAGCGCGCCGACTTCGTGCGCGGCTACGACTTCGTCGACGACGACCGCTTCCCGCACGACGAGAACGGCCACGGCACGCACGTGGCGAGCACGATCGGCGAGAGCACCCACAACGACCGCGGCGTCACCGGCCTCGCCTACGGCGCCAAGATCATGCCCGTCCGCGTGCTCGACGCCCGCGGCGAGGGCGAGAGCGCCGCGATCACGGCGGGCATCCGCTTCGCCGCGCGCCACGGCGCCGACGTCATCAACCTCTCGTTCGAGTTCGACGACACGTTCCGCCAGTTCACGGCCTCCGACATCCCGGACGTGCTCGCCGCCCTGCGCTACGCCTCGCGCCGCGGCGTGGTCGTGGTCGGCGCCTCCGGCAACTTCGCGCGCCGGTCGGTCTCCTACCCCGCGCGGGCGCAGACGGTGATCGCGGTCGGCGCCACCACCGAGAACGCCTGCCGCGCGAGCTACTCCAACGTCGGTCGCGGGCTCGACATCGTCGCCCCGGGCGGCGGGGCCGACGACCCCGACGACCCCACGTGCCCGAAGGGCTTGGCCGACGGTCGCGACATCTACCAGACGACCTTCCCCTGGGCGGGCCTCCAGAGCCCGCCGCGCGGCCGGACGAGCTACCAGCGCTTCGGGCTCCCGAGCGGCTTCATCGGCACCTCGATGGCCGCCCCGCACGTGTCGGCCGCCGCCGCGCTGGTGATCGCGTCGGGGATCCTCGGCCCCGACCCGAAGGCCTCGGCCGTGCAGCAACGGCTGCAGGCGACCGCGATCGACGCCGGCGAGGCCGGCTACGACAAGGCGTACGGGTACGGCCGGCTCGACGCCGCCGCCGCGACGGATCCCCTGCGTTAGGTCGTCCGGATGATCAGCACCGAGCACGGTGCGTGGTGCGAGACCTTGTTCGGCACCGACCCGAGCAGGAAGCGCTTGGCTCCGGTCATGCCCTTGTTGCCGACCACGATGAGGTCGGCGCCGCGCTCCTCGGCGACGTCGAGGATCGCGTCGGCGGGATCGCCCTCGCGCGCGTAGGTGTTCACGCCGACGCCCGCCTCCTCGATCCGCTCGGCGGCCTCGCTCAGCGTCGCGTCGACGTCCTCGCGCGGGTTGATCGACCACTGCAGGTCCTCCGGCGCCTGCCGCGCCTCCTCGCGCAGCCGCTGGCTGGAGACCGGCTCGTAGGCGCACACGAGCTCGATCGAGGCGCCGACCGCCTTCGCCAGCTCGATCGCCTCGCGCACCGCCTCGCCGGCCGTCTGGGACCCGTCGGTGCCCACCACGATGGACTGGAACATGGCGCGCGATCATAGCCGTGCCGCGTGCGCCGCCCGCCGGTTCACAGCTTCGTCAGCGCGATGACCATTCCCGCCAGGACGAACACGACGGTGAGGGCTTGGACGATGAGCCAGAAGCGCGGCACGCAGGCCGCAAGGCTAGACCTCGGCGCCCTCGCGCGAACGCGCGGTCACCGTGGTCACCGGCAGGCCGAGGCCGGCGGCCTTGGACGGCAGGTCGAGCTTGAGCCACTTCGACACGCGGGTCGGGAGCGTCGAGACGATGATCTCGTCGAAGCCGTGGAGGTGCACTGCGTCCTGGATCGCCGCGAGCGGCTCCGGCACGCCGATCATGGCGTCCACCGGCCCGCCGGCAGCCTCCTCCAGCAGCGGCAGCGCGAGCTCGATCGTCGTCTCGGCCTCGCTGCGCGACTGGTCCTCGGGGTCGACGAGCTTGTGCAACCCGTGCGTCGCGTTCGGGACGAGCAGCGTGAACTCGCACGGCCCGCGCGCGGTGCGTTCGCGGACCGCTTCGAGGAGCGCCGGTGTGGCGGCGGTCTTGTTGGCAACCACGAGGATCCGGGCGGCGGACGACTCCATCGGAACTCCCTTCGCGGGTGGTCGAGTCGATTGTGCCACTCGGTCGAAATCGCCGCACGAACCAGGGAGTTCGACGAGTTTCGAGCAGAGGTGGCCCCGCCAGTGCGATGATCGTCGGCAATCCGCTTTAGCCTTTATGTCGTGATCCGCCGGGGGCGCCCTTTCCCCCCTCCCCGTCCTACGGCGGCACACCCCCGCGGCCTCGCGCCTGGCGGCGCGGGGTCGCGGGCCGGTAACCGGCCCGGATCCGCCGATCCCCGCGGCGCCTCGCCTACGCGTCCGCGAGCTGCCAGGCGACCGCGCCGAGCGCCTCGAAGGCCTCGACGACCTGGGGGTCGAACTGCGTGCCGGCGCCGCCCCGGATCTCCTCGGCCGCCGCCTCGACCGTCCACGACTCCTTGTACGGCCGCTCGTGCACGAGCACGTCGAAGACGTCGGCCACGTGGACGAGCCGAGCCTCGAGCGGGATGGCGTCGCCGGCGAGGGCGTCCGGGTAGCCGCTGCCGTCCCAGCGCTCGTGGTGTGAGCGCGCGACGCGCTCGGCGGTCTGCAGCAGATCGGACTCGCCGCCGGCCAGCACGCGCGCGCCGAGCACGGCGTGCGTCTTGACGACCTCGAACTCCTCGCTCGTCAGCTTGCCGGGCTTGAGCAGCACGGTGTCGGGGATCGCGATCTTGCCGAGGTCGTGCAGCGGCGCCGCGTGACGGACGAGCCAGACCGTGCGGTCGTCGCGACCGAGATGGCGGGCGAGCCGGGCGGCGAGCTCGCCGACGCGCTCGGTGTGCTCGCGCGTGTTGTCGTCGCGGTACTCGGCGGCCATCGCGAGCCGCCGCAGCGTGTCAAGGCACGAGGTGTCGGCGTCGCGGCGCCGCGCGAGGGCGAGGTCGGCGGCCAGCGACTCCAGCTCCGTCGTGCGCGTCCGCAGCTCGCGCCGGTCGACGAGCGCGCGCAGCCGCCGCGCGGCGGCGGCGTCGAACCGGCCGCCCGCGCCGGTGAGCTCCTCGAGCGCGACCACCTCGGGCCCGCTGCCGAGCCCGAGCGGATCGAGCCGGTGGCGCAGGCCCGCGACATCGCCGCCGACGGCCACCACGGCGGCGGGCGGCTCGTGCGCCACGAGCGCCGCGACCTCGCCCGGGTCGGCGCGGCAGGCGGTCGGTAGGGCGCCGGTCGCCGCCACCGCACCGCGCAGCTCGACCATCGTCGCGGCGTCGTCCCCCGCCAACAGCAGCCTCATCCCCGCGACGGCGTCCATACTGGTGGGCATGATGGCGGACACGAGCGACGACCCGCGCCTCGGCACGGTCATCGCGGGCTACCGGATCGAGGAGCGGATCGGCCGCGGCGGCATGGGCGTCGTGTACCGCGCGCAGCACCTCAACCTCCAGCGCCGCGCCGCCATCAAGATCATCGCGCCCGACCTCGCCGAGTCGGAGGGCTTCCGCGAGCGCTTCACGCGCGAGGCGCGGATCGCCGCCGCGCTCCAGCACCCGAACATCGTCACCGTCTACGACGCGGGCGAGGTCGACGGCCTGCTCTACCTCGCCATGCAGTACATCGAGGGCGAGGACCTCGCCGCGATCCTGCGCGCCGACGGCCGCCTGCGCCCGTACCGCGCGATCGACGTCTGCCGGCAGGTGGCGAGCGCCCTCGACGCCGCCCACGCCATGGGGCTGATCCACCGCGACGTCAAGCCCGCGAACGTCCTCATCGAGGGCCGCAACGCGTTCCTGACCGACTTCGGGCTCACCAAGCGGCTGGACGGCACGCACGCCCAGCTCACCCGCGCCGGCGACGTGGTCGGGACGATCCACTACGTCGCGCCGGAGCAGATCGAGGGCCGCCGCGTCAGCGCGCGCTCGGACGTCTACTCGCTCGGCTGCCTGCTCTACCACTGCCTCGCCGGGCAGGTGCCGTTCGCCCTGGAGACCGACGTCGCCGTCATCTACGCGCACCTCTCCGAGCAGCCGCCGAGCCTCTCCGAGCTGCGGCCGGAGCTCCCCGAGGGACTCGACGCGGTGATGGCCAAGGCGCTCGACAAGTCGCCCGACCGGCGGTTCCCGAGCTGCGGCGACATGATCTCGGCCGCGCGCGCGGTGATCGACCTCGCCGGCCCGCTCAGCGAGACGATCCCGCCGCGCGCCAGCTCCGTCATGACGGCCACGCCGGAGGTCCGCGACGCGGCCGCGGCGGCGCGGCGGCCGCGCGTGCTGCTCGGCGGGCTCGACGACCGCACGCGCGCAGTCGCGCGCGTGGCGCTGGGCGACCGCGTCGACGTGCTCGAGGCGCCGGCGCAGGGAACGGCCGAGCGTGCACGCGAGGAGCGGCCGGACCTGGTGATCCTCGACTGGTCCGGCTCGGGCGCGGCCGGCGTGCGGGCGCTGCGCGACGACGCGCTGACGCGCGACGCCAAGGTGCTCCTGCTGGTGGCCGACGGCGAGAAGGCGAACCGCGACGCCGCCGCCGCGGGCGCCGACGACCGGCTGACCGCGCCGTTCTCCCCGCTCCAGCTCCAGGTCAAGCTGCGGCGCCTGCTCGGCAGCGAGGTCATCGGCGGGTGATCGTCGCCGTGCTCGCCGGCGGGCGCGGCCGGCGGATGGGCGCGCCGAAGCCGCTGGCACGGCTGGGCGGCGAGCCACTGATCGAGCGCCCGCTGGCCGCGGCCCGCGAGGCGGGCCTGGACGCGGTGGTGGTCGCGAAGGCGGGGACGCCGCTGCCCGAGGGCGTGACGGTGTGGCGCGAGCCCGACGAGCCGTTCCACCCGCTGGTCGGCATCGTCACCGCGCTCGAGCGCGCCGGCCGGCCGGTGATCGCGATCGCCTGCGACCAGCCGTTCGTGCCCGGCGCGCTGCTGGCACGGCTGGCCCACGGGCCCGAGGCCGCGGTCGAGGTCGACGGCCGCCTCGAGCCGTTCCCGGCGCGCTACGAGCCGAGCTGGCTGCCGGCCCTGCGCGCCGCGCTCGAGCGCGAGGCGCCGATGCGCGAGACGCTCGCCGCGCTCGGACCGGCGACGATGGCATGGGACGCGGCCGTGCTGCGCAGCATCGACACGCCCGAGCAGCTCGCGGCCGCCGACGAGGTCGTCTTGGGCCGGCGGCGATGACGGCGGGCGACGTCGCGGTCATCGGCGGCGGCATCGCCGGCTGCGCCACCGCGGCGCTGCTCGCCGAGGCCGGCGCGCAGGTGACGCTGTACGAGCGGGAGGCGATCGCGGCCGGCGCGTCCGGCCGCAACTCGGGGATCGTGCAGCACCCGATGGACCCGGTGCTCGCGGACCTCTACGAGGTGTCGCTGGCGCTGTACGCGGGCCTCGAGGGCTTCGAGCTGCCGGAGCCCACCGGCGTGCTCGTGGTGTCCGACGACCCGTCGCTCGCCGCCGCCCACGAAGCGCTCGCGCAGCAGTTCCCCGAGCTCGAGCCCACGTGGCTGGAGGGCGACGACCTGCGCTCCGCGGAACCCGCGCTCGCCCCCGACGTCTACGCCTACCGCGTGAACGCCGGGCGGCCGATCGGGCCGACCGCCGCCACGAACGCGTGGGCCGCGCGCGCCCGCGAAGCGGGAGCGAGGATCGTCGTCGGCGAGACCGCGCGCGTCGGAGACGGAGGCGTCATCGTCGGCGGCGAGCTGCACCCCGCCGGCGCGGTCGTCGCCGCGGCCGGGCCGTGGACGCCCGAGGCGATCGGGGGCGGCGCCGGGTGGGTGCAGCCGAGCTGGGGCGTGGTCGCGCAGGTCCGCCTGCGGCACCCGCCGAGGCACGCGCTCGAGCAGGCCGGCGTCGAGGCGCTGAGCGAGCCCGGCGGCGCGCCGGAGTCGCTCTTCTCGCTCGTCACGACCGGCGCCGCCTCGGCCGTCGGCTCGACCTTCACGCCGACCGAGCCGGACGCCGCCGCCGTCGCCCCGCGGCTGCTGGAGCGCGGCGCCCGCTACGTCCCCGAGCTGGCGGACGCGACGATCGAGCACGTGCGCGCCTGTGCGCGGCCGCTGGCCGCCGACGGTCGCCCGCTCCTGGGCCAGGTCGCCGAGAGCCTCTACCTCGTGACCGGCCACGGAGCGTGGGGCATCACGCTGGGGCCGGGGTCGGCACAGCTCGTGGTCAACGCGATGACGGGCAGCGACGGCATCCCGCCGGAGCTGCGGGCGGCGCGCTTCGGCGCGCCGTGAGGACTACTCGTCGTCCTTCTCGTCGCGCGGCTCGAGCGCGATGACCTCGCGGTCGGCGCCGCTGCCGTAGATGTGGTACTCGACGCCGAGCTTGTGCACGAGCACGAACGCCTCGCCGTGGCGCTTGTTGCCGCTCGTGTTGATGTACATGCCCGCGCGCGCGCCCGAGGTGATCTCGGCGTAGGAGTGGCCCTCGACCGGCTCGATCGTCTCGTTCTTGCGCAGCTTGATCTCGGGCTTGTCGTCGGCCGGCTCGACCTCGGGCTTCGGAGGCTCCACATCGCTCTTCGGGACGTGGAACCCGACGACGAGACGGTCCTTGCCCGAGCCGTAGATGTGGTACTCCTTGCCGTCGCGGTGGGCGACGGTGAACGTCTGCCCGTGGCGGACGTTGCCGCTGGTGTTGATGAACAGCCCGGCGCGCGCGCCCTTCGTGATCTCCGCGTAGGCGTGGCCCTCGACGGCCTGCATCTCCTCGCCCTTGCGAAGCGTGATCTCGGCCTTCTCGAGCGTGGACTGGAAGGCGCGCTTGTCGGACGCGCGCGTGCTCGCGGCACGCGTCGTGCTCTCGGCGATGGGGGACGGAAGGACCTTCATCGACTCCCCCGGTTCATCGGCATCCCCCGCACGGCCTTGAGCTACTTCGGCAGCACGAGCTTCGTGCTCGCGTAGCTGCGCCAGCGGCCGCCGACGCGCTTGCGCACGACGAGCTTGACGGTGGTCTTCTCGACGGCACGGCTGAGCGAGGCGCTCATGCGCGGCAGCGTGCCGCCGCGACCGACCGTGTAGCTGCGCTTGACCGTGCGCGAGCGCTCGCCCGACTCGAGCGCGATCTCGACGCGGTAGCGCCCGCGGCCGACGGCCAGCGGCCGCAGGTCGAGCGAGACGGTCCCGTTGGAGCTGCGGGCGGCATTGAGCGCGCCGAGCATGTTCTCGGTCGTCTTGCGGCCCTTGAGGTAGACCGGCACGCTGGTGATCCGGGCCGTGGCGCCGGCGGGGATCGCCGAGAGCGCCAGCGGGGCGGTCACGTTGACGTTGCCGGCGGCGTCGGCCGCGCGCAGCCGCACCTTGCCCTCCTCGACGGTGAACGACGCGCCGGGGGCGACCGAGCTGTACGAGGAGCCGTCGACGCTGTAGCCGAGCTCGACGAGGCCGGAGGTGGCGTCGGAGGCGACGGCGGCGCAGGTGTACTTCCCGTCGGCCGCGGTGCAGCTGAGGCTTGCCTCGGGCGCCGTGCGATCGACGTTCACGACCGCCTCCGCGGCGCCGCCGTTGCCCGCGCCGTCGACCGCGGCGAGCCGCACGACGTGCACGCCGTCGGCGCTCACGGTCGCGACCGCGCCGGAGCTCACCGCGGCGGTGCCGCCGTCGGCCCCCGCGAGCGTGAGCGAGGAGAGCCCGGAGAGGCCGCCGTCGGCGCTCACCGTGCAGGAGACGGGCGCCGTGCTCCAGGCGTCGGCGGCCGCGCTGCAGGACAGGCCGGCGCTCGGCGCCGCGCTGTCGATCCGGATGACGTCGTCGCGCCAGGCCGAGGAGTGGCCGACCTCGTCGACGATCCGGCTGCTCAGCGTGTGCACGCCGTCGCCGCTGATCGTCACGTTGGGGTCGGTGGAGACCCCGCCGCCGTCGACGGTGCGCTCGATCGTGTCGACGCCCGAGCCCACGCCGTCGTTGCCGGCGATGACGACCCAGTACGGGGTGCCGCGCCAGCCGCCGGGCGCCGCGGGGGTGGTGTTGGTGGGCACCGTGGTGTCGACCTTGACGGGATCCGCGCGCCAGTCGGTGTCGTTGCCCGCGCGGTCGACGACGCGCGTCTCGAGCACGTGCTCGCCGTCCTCGTCGATCACGGCCGGGCCCCCGGCCTGGACGTCGCCGCCGTCGACGCGCCACTCGATGCGGTCGACGCCGGAGCGGGCGTCGGTGCCCGCGAGCGGGTGCGAGAGCGCGGTGCTCCGCCAGGTTCCGAGCGGGACCGTCGTCGTGTTGACGGGGTCGACGGAGTCGACCTTCATCGTCACGGTGCGCGACGGCGACGCGTTGTCGGCGCGGTCGAGCGCGCGGGTGAAGACGCTGTAGGTGCCGTCGGCAGGCACGGTGACGGCCTGGCCGTTGGTGCCGAGCTGCACCGGCGCGCCGTCGACGCTGTACTCGATCGCCTGGATGCCCGACACGGCGTCGGTGCCCGACAGCGTGAAGGTGCGGCTGTTGCGCCACGCATCGTCGGAGACGGCGGTGGTGTCGACCGGCGTGCTGACGTCGATGCGGAAGGTCTGGACGCGCCAGTCGGTGACGTTGCCCTTGGCGTCGAACGCCCGCGTCTCGAGCACGTGGACGCCCTCGTCCGACAGCGTGAAGGAGGGGCTCGTCCCGGGCCAGATGTGCTGCTGGCCGTTGAGTCGCCAGCGGAGCTGGGTGACGCCGGAGCCGTCGTCGGTGGCCGCGACGGTGACGTTGATGGCGCCGGGGTGCCAGCCGGCGGGCGCGGTCGTCGTCGTGTCGACGGGGTCGACGGTGTCGTTGGTGATCGCGTCCACGGTCACGGTGTTCGTGCGCCAGCCGGAGCTGCGGCCGACGTTGTCGACGACCCGGGTCTCGATCGTGTGCGCGCCGTGCCCGGTCACGGTGGCGGAGGCGCCGGAGGCGCCGGACTGGACCGCGCCGCCGTCGACCTTCCACTCCACCTTGAGCACGCCGGAGCCGGAGTCGGTGCCGGTGACGGGAAGCGTGTACGGGTTGTTCTGCGGCGTGGCGGGCGGCACGGCGGTCGTGTTGACCGGGTCCACCATGTCGATCCGGATCGTGTCGTCGCGCTCGGTCGAGTTGCCGGCGGCGTCGAACACGCGCGTGGTCAGCGTGTGCGTGCCGTGGCCGCTGACGGTGGCCACCGTCGTGGGGCTGCCCTGCGTGGCGGGGCTCCCGTCGACGCTCCACTCGACGTGCGAGATGCCGGAGCCGTCGTCGGCGCCGCGGACGGTGACCGCCCAGGCGCCGTCGCGCCAAGTGCCCGGGGCCGCGTCGGTGAGGTTGGCGGGCGCCGTCGTGTCGATCCGGACGGTGTGGGTCTTGATCGTGCTCGTGTGGCCGGCCGCGTCGACGATCTGGGTCTGTAGCGTGCGCACGCCGTCGCCGGAGACGCCGACGTTGGTCGTCGTTCCCAGTACCTCGGTGAACGCGCCGGTGGTGCCGAGCCGCCAGCGCACGCGCTGGATCCCGGAGGCCGCGTCGGTGCCGGTGACGCTCACGGTGACCGGGGTGCTGGTGTGCCAGGCGCCGGTGACGGCCGTCGTGTCGGTCGGCGCGACTGCGTCGACGTTGACGGGGTGGGGCGCCCAGGCGGACACGTTGCCGGCGGTGTCGAAGACGCGCGTGTAGAGGGTGTGGGCTCCGTCGGCGACCACCGACACGTCCCAGGGGCCGAGCCCCACCGTGTCGATCGGGGCGCCGGCGTCGAGCCGGTACTGGAACTTGGCGATCGGCGAGCCGCTGCCGGCGTCGGCGACGAGCGGGATGTCGACGGGCCCGGTGTACCAGCCGCTGTTGCTGGTCGTGAGGTCGGCGGGCTCGAGGTCGTCGACGTTGTAGACGTCGGTGCGCGGCGCCGACCACTCCCCGTTGGCCTGGACGCGGGTCGTGAGGTTCACGACGGGCCCGGCGGGGATCGCGGCGGTCGAGCCGGGGGGCCCGGTCTGGGGGCCGCCGCCGTCGCCCAGGTCCCACTCGACGAGGTCGATCGGGTCGCCGTCGGCGTCGGTCCCCGTGGGCGTGACCACGTAGCCGCTCTTCACCCAGCCGCCGGCCGGCGGAGCCGGCGTCGTGTTGTCCGGCACGGCCGCGAGCGCGGCCGCGGGCAGCGCGAGCATCGCCACGATGGCGCTCAAGATGAGCAGGATCGGCCGTCTGGGGGACATAGACGGTCCCTGTATTCGGCCTGTATGCGTGACATCTGTAGCGTGGACGCGCATGACATCCGTCCAGGTGACGACCTGGTTCCTCCAGATGACCGACCCGGCGCAGCTGGCGAAGGCGCCCGAGCCGGACCCGGAGCTGGAGGTCCGCCAGGTCGAGCTCCCGTCGCCGGAGCTCTCGCGGATGCTCTACACGGCGGTCGGCGGCGACTGGTACTGGACCGACCGGCTCGGCTGGAGCTGGGAGCGCTGGCACGGCTGGCTGGCGCGGCCCGAGCTCGAGACCTGGGTCGGCTGGGTGCGCGGCGCGCCGGCCGGCTTCTTCGAGCTCGAGCGCCAGGACGGGGCCGTCGAGCTCGTCTCGTTCGGGCTGCTGCCGGCCTTCATCGGGCGCGGGCTCGGCAAGCGGCTGCTCGACGCTGCGCTGCGGCGCGCGTGGGGGCTCGGGCCGGAGCGCGTGTGGGTGCACACCTGCTCGCTCGACGGCCCGGCCGCGCTGAGCAACTACCGCGCTCGCGGGCTCGAGGTCTACGACGAGCAGACGGCGGCGCGGACGATCACCGACGACCCGCCCGGGCCGTGGCCGGGAGCGCGGCCGTGACGCGCTGGATCGTCGACGCCTCGAACGTGATCGGCACGCGGCCCGACGGCTGGTGGCGCGACCGCGAGGGCGCCACCAGACGACTGCTCGAGCAGCTCCGGGCGCTCGACGACGAGATCCTCGTCGTGCTGGACGCGGGCCCGCCGGAGCTGGCCGGCCGCGAGGGCACGCTGGAGGTGGCGATCGCGCCGCGCCGCGGACGCGACGCCGCGGACGACGAGATCGTCCGCCGGCTGGCGTCCGACCCCGATCCGGGCTCGATCTGCGTCGTCACCTCGGATCGCGCGCTGGCCGCCCGTGCGCGCGAGCACGGCGCCGGCGTCATCGGCGCGAAGACTTTCCTAGACCGTCTCGGGTAGGCCGCTCTCCAGCGACCGGCGGGCGGCGAGCGCGACGGCCAGCGCGGCGCGCGCCTGCTCGAGGTTGCCGTCCGTGGGCTCGCGACCGGCCGCCACGCAGTCGAGGAAGTGCTCGATCTCGAGCTGCCACGGGTCGCCGGGCGCGGAGAACCGGCGCGCCTCGCCGGCGCGCGGGTGGATGCCGAGCACGGAGACGACGTCGGCGGCCACCTCGTCCCCCGCCCCCGCCACGAAGCGGTGCTCGAGCGCGCCGCCCTCGCAGAGCACGCGCAGGTTGGCGGTGAAGGGATAGGAGACCGGCATCGCGTGGCTGCCCTCCACCGTCCCCTCGCCGCCCTCGTGCTCGATCAGAGCGGTCACGTGGGCGCCGCCGGCGACCGCCCGCGCGTGCACCCGCTTGGCCGGCCCGAGCACGGCGCCGACGATGTCGAAGTCGTGGATCGCGAGGTCGACGAGCGCGCCGCCGGAGCGCGCCTCGTCGCGCATCCAGTCGTTCCAGTCCGGCGGCGCCGACAGCCGCAGCGCGGAGGCGCCGAGCGGCTGGCCGAGCTCGCCGGTGGCCAGCACCCGCCGCAGCTCGGCGATCTCGGGCATGAACCGCAGGACGTGGCCGACCATCAGCACGCGGCCGGCCGCGCGCGCGGCCGCGCCGATCGCGTCGGCGTCCTCGAGCGTGAGCGCGACCGGCTTCTCGAGCAGCACGTGGTGGCCGAGCGCGAACGCCCGCTCGGCCGTCGGCCGGTGCAGCGGGGTCGGCAGGCAGACGTCGACGGCGTCGACGCCGGGCGTGGCGAGCGCCGTCTCGAGATCGGTCGTCGCCTCGGCGCCGAGCCGGCCGGCCAGCTCGGCCACGCGCTCGGCGTGCAGCCCGCAGACGACGCGCACCTGGGCGCGGTCGCCCAGCGCCTCGTAGCAGCGGGCGTGGGTGTCGGCCATGAAGCCGGCGCCGAGCAGCGCGATGCCGGTCACGACAGCCCGTGCGCGGCCAGCGCCTCGCGCGACGCGCGCATGGCGGCGGTCACGTCGTCGAGCGGCGGCCACGTGCCGTCGAACTCGATCTCGACCGAGTACGGGCCCTCGAAGCCGGCGCCGCGCAGGATCTCCACCACGCGGCCGAAGTCGACGTGCCCCTCGCCGATGGCCGGGAAGTCCCAGTCGCCCTTGCCGCCGCGCATGTCCTTCAGGTGGACGTTGGCGACGCGGTCGGCGACGTGCGGCAGGTCGTCGACGGCGCGCGCGCCGCTGTAGTGCTCGACGTTCGCGGTGTCGTAGTTGACCTTGACGGCCGGGTGCCCGATGCGGTCGAGCAGCGGGAGCGAGCGCTCGCCGCTGGCCATCAGGTCGCCGTGGATCTCGAGCGCGACGACGATCCCCGCGGCCTGCGCGGCGTCGGCCAGCGTGTCGATGTTGGCCAGGAACGCGCTCTCGCTCTCGTCCACGTGGGCGTGCCCGCCGATCGCGGTGTTGACGATCGGCAGCCCGTAGCGCTGCGCCCAGGCGACGACGGCGAGCCCGTGCTCGAGCCCCTCGTCCGTCGTGAGGTCTGAGTGGCCGCTGATCGACACCGCCTCGAGGCCGTGGCGCTCGAGCTGCGCGCGGACCGCCGCAGGGTCGCCGTGGACGTCGACGTGCTCGGTCCAGCCCGGCACCGCCGACAGCTCGACGGCCTTGTAGCCCGCCGCGGCGATGCCGGCGTAGGTCTCCTCGGCGGTGTACGGGTGGTAGGAGTTCGCGTGTCCGGCCAGGGGCGTCATGAGGCGGGCAGCCTAATGACCGTCGCGCGGAACCGGTCCGGCGTGGCCTGGAGGACCTTCAGCCGCGGATCGGGCACGTCGAGCACGCGCTCGGTGACGAGCGGCACGAGCGGGCGCAGCCGCGGGTCCTCGAGCACCTCGGTGAGCGCGCGGCGGTCGCCGCCGAGCACGACGGCGTCGAGGTCGCGCCGGTGCGGGAGCAGGACCCGCACCGCCACGTCGGCGGCCGCCTCCAGCGCCACCCGCGCCTGCTCGCCGCGGCGGCGCTCGAAGCGCCGCTGGCTCGAGCCGCCGGCCCGGTGGCGGCCGTGGACGTTGCGGCTCCCGACCTTCGACTCGACGAGCCGGCGCCCGGAGAACACGCCCGCCGCGTGCCCGCCGAGCCGCACGAGCAGCACGCCGACGACGCGGTCGCGCCCCGCGTGCTCGATCAGCGGGCCGGGCTCGTAACCCTCGCGCCGGCCGGTCACGGCCAGCGGCGGGAACGGCGGGTCGCACTCGAGCTGCGTGGCGCCGTGGAAGGCGACGCGGCCGGGGGCGTACTCCGTGCGGACAACAGGCCCGTTCTGCTCCGCCCAGCGCTCGAGCCAGCGGCTGAGCCGCTCGGGCGGCACCTCGTAGCGCTCCATCCCGGCTGGATAGCATGCGCCGCCATGGCGTGGCAGGTCTACCTCTCCGGCGAGATCCACACCGACTGGCGCGAGCGCATCGAGCGCGGCGCCGCGAAGGCGGGGCTCGACGTCGAGTTCACCGGCCCGGTGACCGACCACGCGGCGAGCGACGACGCGGGCATCTCGATCCTCGGCGCCGAGGACAAGCCGTTCTGGAAGGACCACCAGGGCGCCGGCGTGAACGCCATCCGCACGCGCACGCTGCTGCAGCAGGCTGACGTCGTCGTCGTCCGCTTCGGCGAGCAGTACAAGCAGTGGAACGCGGCGTTCGACGCCGGGATGGCGGCCGCGCTGGGCAAGCCGCTCGTCACCCTCCACCCCGAGCAGCACGACCACGCGCTCAAGGAGGTCGACCGCGCGGCATTGGCGGTCGCCCGGGAGCCCGAGCAGGTCGTCGAGCTGTTGCAGTACGTGATGCGATGACCTACGTCCCCGCCGAGGATCGCTACGAGCAGATGCCGTACCGGCGGACCGGGCGCAGCGGGCTGCTGCTGCCCGCCATCTCGCTCGGGCTCTGGCACAACTTCGGCGACACGCAGCCGCTCGAGACCCAGCGAGCCGTGCTGCGCCGGGCGTTCGACCTCGGGGTCACGCACTTCGACCTCGCGAACAACTACGGGCCGCCCTACGGCTCGGCCGAGGTCAACTTCGGCCGCGTGCTGCGCGAGGACCTCACGCCCTACCGCGACGAGCTCGTGATCTCGACCAAGGCGGGCTACGACATGTGGCCCGGCCCGTACGGCGAGTGGGGGTCGCGGAAGTACCTGCTGGCGAGCCTCGACCAGAGCCTGCGGCGGATGGGCCTCGACTACGTCGACATCTTCTACTCGCACCGCTTCGACCCCGAGACGCCGCTCGAGGAGACGATGGGCGCGCTCGACGCCGCGGTGCGCGCCGGCAAGGCGCTCTACGTCGGCATCTCGTCGTACTCGGCCGCGCGCACGCGCGAGGCCGTGCAGATCCTGCGCTCGCTCGGCACGCCGCTGCTCATCCACCAGCCCTCGTACTCGCTGCTCAACCGCTGGATCGAGGAGGACCTGCTCGACGTGCTCGGCGAGGAGGGCGTCGGCGCGATCGTCTTCTCGCCGCTGGCCCAGGGCCTGCTGACCGACAAGTACCTCGACGGCATCCCCGAGGGCACGCGGGCGACCGAGACGGACTTCCTCAGCGCCGACATGATCGAGGGCGCTCTGGCCCACGTGCGAGCGTTGAACGAGATGGCGCAGCGGCGCGGGCAGACGCTGGCGCAGATGGCGATCGCCTGGACGCTGCGCGACCCGCGCGTGACCACGTCGCTGGTCGGTGCGCGCACGGTCGAGCAGCTCGAGGACAGCCTGGGCGCGCTGCGGCGGCTCGACTTCTCCGACGAGGAGCTGGCGGAGATCGACCGCCACGCAGTCGACTCGGGCATCAACCTCTGGAAGGCCTCGAGCGACGCCTGAGGGCGCGACACTCGCGGCCGGCGAGCTCGAGCGCTGGACGGGCGCGCTGCTCGAGGCGGCGGGGCTGGACGCGGAGGCCGCCGCCACGGTGGCCGAGACGCTGGTGTGGACGAGCCTGCGCGGGACCGACTCGCACGGGATCGCGCGCGTGCCGGTCTACGTCGAGCGGCTGCGCGACGGCACGGTCAACCCCCGTCCGCGGCCGTCGGTGCTGCGGCGCGAGGGCGCCGTGGCCGTGGTCGACGGCGACCGCGGCCCCGGCCAGGTCGCGAGCGTGTTCGCCACCGACCTCTCGGTCGAGCTGGCGCGCGAGCACGGGGTCGGCGTGGCCACCGTGCGCCGGAGCTCCCACAACGGCGCGCAGGCGTTCTACGCGATGCGGGCGGCCGAGCAGGGGATGCTCGCCGTCTCGCTCACCAACACCGAGCCGCTGGTGATCCCCTACGGCGGCGCGGAGGCGGCGCTCGGCACCAACCCGATCTGCCTCGCCGCCCCGTCCGCCGGCGGCGTGTTCAACCTCGACCTCGCGACCAGCCAGGTCGCCGCCAACCGCATCTTCAACGCGCGCGACGAAGGGCGCCCGATACCCGAGGACTGGGGCGTCGACGCCGAGGGGCGGCCGACCACCGACGCCGCGGCGGTCGTCTCGGGGGTGCCACTCGGCGGCTACAAGGGCTACGCGCTGGGCCTGATGGTCGAGGTCCTGTGCGGGGTGCTGCCGGGGGCGGGCGTGCGGCACGGCGTCGGCGGCCTCTACACCGGCGGCGGCGTCGAGCAGGACGTCGGCCACTTCCACCTCGCGGTCGACCCCGAGCGGACGGTCGGCCGCGAGCGCTTCGCCGCCGTCCTGGCCGGGCTGCTCGGCGAGCTGCGCGCGATCCCGCCGGCGCCCGGCTTCGACGAGGTGCTCGTGCCCGGCGACCCCGAGGACCGGGCGCGGGCCCGCCGCGAGCGCGACGGGGTGCCGATCGAGCCGGCGCTGTGGCGGACGCTGGGCGAGCTCAGCTCGGAGCTGGGCGTCGCGCACCCGACGGAATAGACGGCGCGGCAGAGCGTCTAGGAGGGCATGGTCAAGCGCACGCTCTCACTCTGCCTCGCCGCCGCGGCGATCGGCCTCGCCGCCTGCGGCGGCTCCGACGACGAGCCGGCCGCCGCGAAGAGCGGCGGCGCCGGGAACTCGGTCGCCGTCGCCGACAACAGCTTCTCCCCCGCCGGCGTGAAGGTCGCCGTCGGCGACACCGTCACCTTCGAGAACGAGGGCCAGATCGCCCACACGGTCACCGGCGACGGCTTCGACTCCGGCACGATGGCCCCAGGCGACACCTTCGCCTTCAAGGCCTCCGAGGCCGGCACGTTCTCCTACGTCTGCAGCTTCCACCCCGGCATGCAGGGCACGATCGAGGTCGGCTGACCCCGACCGCGCGGCGCACCCGGACCGGCGGCATCCTGGACCGCCGGGCCATAGGCGCCGGCTCCGGGCTTCGGTTGACTGCGGCCATCATGGACCGGCCGCAGCGACCGAAGCCCGCCGAGCCCCGCCACCCGCTGTGGAGCCGCGCCGTGCCGCCCGACCGCTCGTTCCCGCGGGCTACAGGTAGGGCTCCAGCAGCGCGAGGTCGGCCGGCCCGAGGCGGTCGGACGCGGTCTTCGCCTGGTGCCAGTACGGGTAGATCAGCGGCGGCCGGCTGACCTCCTCCAGCCGCGCCCGCTCGTCGTCGGAGAGCTGCAGCTCGGCGGCCGCGAGGTTGTCGGCGAGCTGCTCGTCGGTGCGCGCGCCGACGATCAGCGAGACGACGCCGGGCCGGCCGAGCAGCCACGCGAGCGCCACCTGGGCGGCCGATACGCCGTGGCCCTCGGCGATCTCCACCAGGACCTCGATCGTGTCGTAGAGCTGCTCGCGGTCGCGGACGGGCGGCTCGCCCCAGTCCGACAGCGCGCGTGAGCCCTCGGGCCCCTCCTGCCCGCGCCGGAACTTGCCCGACAGCAGGCCGCCGGCCAGCGGGCTCCAGACGAGGATGCCGACGCCCTGGTCGACGGCCAGCGGCACGAGCTCGTACTCGGCGTCGCGCGACTGCAGCGAGTAGTAGATCTGCTGGGTGACGAAGCGCTGGTAGCCGTGGCGGTCGGAGACGCCGAGCGCCTTCATCAGCTGCCAGCCCGCGTAGTTGGAGGCGCCGACGTAGCGGACCTTGCCGGACCTCACCAGCGTGTCGAGCGCCTCGAGCGTCTCCTCCAGCGGCGTCTGGCCGTCCCACTCGTGGACCTGGTAGAGGTCGATGTGGTCGGTCTGCAGGCGGCGCAGGCTCGCCTCGCACTCGGCGATCAGGTGGTGGCGGGAGAGGCCGGCGTCGTTCGCGCCCGAGCCCATCCCCATCCGCGCCTTGGTGGCGAGCAGGACCTCGTCGCGCCGGCCTTTGATCGCCTCGCCGACGATCTCCTCCGACAGGCCGGCCGAGTACACGTTCGCCGTGTCGATGAAGTTGACGCCGCGGTCGAGGCACATGTCGATCTGGCGCGAGGCGCCGGCGACGTCGGTATCGCCCACGGAGGCGAACTTGTCGCGGCCGCCGAAGGTCATGGTCCCGAGGGTGAGGGCGGACACGCGGAGGCCCGACGCGCCCAGCTGGCGGTAGTCCATCCCGGAACTATTACTGGGCGATGCCCGGAACGTCGGACTCGACCGCGAAGGTGCGCAGCGTCCGCACCGCCGCGTTCGGGTCGCCGACGCGGTCGGCGATCCGCCAGTCGACCTCGATCTTGCCGCGGCGCACCCGCGCCTTCATCGACCCGTGACGGTCGCCGTCGAAGAAGCGGATGTGTGGGTTGAACTGGATCATCGGCCCGTAGTAGGGGCCGTAGACCTCGGCGTCGCCGTTCGAGCTGATCGACGGGGTGACGAACTCGGCGGCCACCACCGGGGAGCCCGGGTCCTCGTAGTCGACCTTGACGTCGTTCGCGAACGTCGAGTGCCAGTCGCCGGTGATGACGACGGGGTTGCGGACGCGAGCTTCCTGGAGGAACCGCGTGATCCGCGTGCGGGCCGCGGGATAGCCGTCCCACGAGTCGTTCCAGAACAGATTCTTGCCGGGCTCGTGGCCGTCGTGGTCGAGCTCGGCGATCAGCACCTGGTTGCCGATGATGTTCCAGCGCGCGCCGGAGCGTTGGAGGTTCTCCAGCAGCCAGCGCTCCTGGGCCGGGCCGAGCATCGTGATCCTGGGATCGAACGCCGCCGGGGTGCGTTGGGCCTCGCCGAAGCCGCTCGGCGGGTTGTCGCGGTACTGCCGCGTGTCGAGCATGCTGAACTCGGCGAGGTCGCCCCACGTCACCTTGCGGTAGATCGGCATGTCCGGGCCGCTCGGGATCGACTCCTGGCGCATCGGCAGGTGCTCGTAGAACGCGCGGTAGGCGTTGGTGCGGCGCGAGAACCAGAAGGGGTCGCCGGTGTAGTCGTTGGCCACCTCGTGGTCGTCCCAGATGACGATGAACGGGTGTGCGCGGTGGGCGGCCTGCAGGTGCGGGTCGGTCTTGTAGAGCGCGTGCTGGAGCCGGTAGCGATCGAGCGTCTCTGTCTCGGTCCTGAAGGTGTTCGGCAGATTCGGGTTGCGCGGGCCGGTGTCGTTGGCGATCCCGTACTCGTACGTGTAGTCGCCGAGGTGGACGACGAAGTCGTGGTCCTCGCGGGCGATCTCGCGGTAGGCGGGATAGAAGCCGTCGTCCCACTTCTGGCAGGTGCAGAAGCTGAACGTGAGATCGTCGACGCGGCCGCGCGGGGCGGTACGCGTGGTGCCGACCGGGCTGGCCGCCGCGCCGGTCGTGAAGCGGTAGAAGTACTCGCGGCCGGCGTCGAGCCCGTCGACCTCGACGTGAAGGCTGTGGGCGAAGGCCGGCCACGCGGTGGCGCTCCCGCTGCGGACGGGCCGCCGCATCCCCGGGTCGCGGGCGATCTCCCAGCGGACCTCGACGGGCCGCGGCTGCATCCCGCCGTCGGCACGCAGCGGCTCGGGCGCGAGCCGCGTCCAGAGGACGATGCTGTCGGTGCGCGGGTCGCCGGAGGCGACGCCGAGCGCGAACGGGTCCTTGTCCGGCCGCGGCGCCGCGCCGTAGGCCAGGTCCAGCGGGAGCCGGCTCAGCGAGGCCGCGAGCGCGAGCGAGCCCGCGGAGACCAGCACGCCCCGCCGCGTCTTCGGCGCCGCCAGGTCCGCCAGCCGGCTGTCGAGGTCCAGGCTCGACATCGCGGCGAGATCCTTGCAGTTCTGAGGCTGCCTGTGTGAAAAGTGTGGGTAGCCTGGCGGGCGATGCCCCAGCCGCGCCGCCTGCCGACCCGCAGCGAGATCCCCTGGCCCGAGCTGCGCCGCCGCGCCGGGATCGTCTACGTCTGGTTGCAGGCCGGCTGGAGCGAGCTGTCCGCGAGCGAGCGCGCCGAGGTGGCGCGGCTGCTGCGCAAGTCGCGCGGGCGGCCGCGGAACCTGACGAAGGAGGAGGCGAAGACGCTCGGGCAGCTCGCCGGCCGCGCGGCGAGCGCCGCGGCGGCGACGCGCCGCCGCCGCCGCGACCGGCGCTAGCCGAGCGCCGCGGGCAGCTCTCGCCGCGACCGGATGTCGAGCTTGCGGTACGCGTTCGAGAGGTGGACCTCGACGGTCTTCGGCGTGACGTAGAGGGCCTGGGCGATCTCGCGGTTGGTGCGGCCCTCGGCGGCCAGCGCCGCCACGCGGCGCTCGCTCGCGGTCAGTGCGGCCACGCCGCTCAAGGCCGCGCTGCGGGGCCGCGCGCCGGCAGCGTAGAGCTCGGATCGCACCGCCTCCACGAGCGGCGGGCAGGCGCAGGCCTCGGCGAGCTCGAGCGCCTCGCGCAGCGGCTCGCGCGCCTCGCCGGCGCGGCGGGAGCGGCGCAGCGCCGCGCCCAGCGCCGCCAGCGCGCGGGCGTGCTCGAGCCGCGCCGGGGTGCCCGCCAGCAGCTCGGCCGCCGAGCGCAGCCCGTCGACGTCCTGCGCGAGCTCGGCCCGCTCGCGCAGGCAGCGGCCGATCGTGGCCGGCACGCCGCAGCCGCGCGCAAGCTCGAGCTCGGCGTCGATCGCCGCGAGCGCCTCCTCCGCGCGCCCGAGCCGCCCCAGCGCGCGCGCCTTCAGCGACTGCCACGGCTTCCAGTCCGGGTGGCGAACCTGCACGGCGGTGCGACCCATCAGCTCGGCGACGGCGAGCGCCTCCTCGGCCCGGCCGTCGGCCAGCAGCAGCTCGGCGTGCGTGCGGCGCCAGAGCGTCGCCCCGTCGGACTCCTCGTCGTCCGCGGGCGCCGTGCCGAGGATGGCGCGGGCGCCGGCCGCGTCGCCGGCCAAGGCGGCGCGGTAGGCGTGCAGCCCGCGCGCCCACGACGTGGCGGTCGGCGCGGCGCCCCAGAGCTCCTGCAGCCGGTTCGCCTGGTCGAGCAGCTCGCCGGCCTCCTCGAGGTCGCCGGTGCCGAGGAGATGGAGGCCAGTCCACAGCGAGACCGAGGTGAACGAGAACACGGTGCCGTTGCGGTGGGCCGCCCGGCGCGTGGCGGCGAGCCACTCTTCGGCGTGCCGGCTGCCGGTGAGCGTCAGCGCCACCAGCGCCGCCGACCAGAACAGCCCGCTCGCGCTGGCCAGCAGCTCGCCGCCTTCGAAGGACTCGAGCGCCAGCGCCTCGCACTCGTCGGCCGGCGCCCCGCTCGTGGCACAGGCGAAGGCGCGCGCGGCGGTCAGCATGCGCGCGCCGGCCCCGGTCCCCTCCGCGGGCCCGATCCGCGCGAGCGCCTCGCGGTCGTGGCCGAAGAAGACGGCGATCAGCTCGACGCCCTCGAGCGCCATCCGCGCGTCCGCCGGCGCCTCGGCGGCGGCGTGCCGGGCGAGCGCTCCGCCCTCCCCCGCGTGGCCCGTGAAGAGCAGCGACTGCGCGAGCGCGAAGGCTGCGGTGGCGCGCGCTTCGGCGTCGGTCAGGGCGTCAAAGGCGACGCGCAGGTGCTCGACGGCCAGCGGCGCGTTCATCTCGGCGGCCGCGACCCCGAGCTCGAAGTGCAGCGCGCCCCGCAGGTCGGCCGGCGGCGGCTCCTCCAGAGCGCGCTCGAGGTAGGCGAGCGCGCTGTCCGGCCCGCCGCGCTGAGCGGCCTCGCCCGCCGCGGCGCGCAGCAGCTCGACGGTCTCGCGGTCACCGCGGCGCGGCGCGTGCAGGAGCTGGGCGGCCACCTCCTCGGCCGCCGCGCCGGCGCTCGCCAGCACCTCGGCGGCGCGGCCGTGCTCGAGCTCGCGCTCGCCCGCCGGCACGTCGAGGTAGACGACGTCGCGCACGAGCGGGTGCACGTAGCCGAGCGGCGTCTCGGCGCGCAGGATGTCGGCCCGTGCGAGATCGCCCGCGGCGCGGGCCACCACCGCCTCCTCGAGCCCGGTCAGCGCCGCGACGGCCGGCAGGCGCGAGCTCTCGCCCAGCACGGCGACGGCGCGCGCCACCGCGACCGCGTCGGCGGGCAGCCGCGAGAGCCGCAGCAGGACGGTGCGCGACACCGCGCGCGTGCCGATCTCGCGCACGGCCGCCGCGCCGGCCGCGCCGGGCGCCACGCCGTCCTGCTCGAGCGCGGCGAGCAGGTGGCGCAGGAGCAGCGGGTTGCCGCCGGTGGCCTCGCGGCAGGCGGCGGCGAAGCGCGGATCGGGCTCGCCGAGCCGCTCGGTCACCAGCTCGGTCACCGCCGCCTCGCCCAGCGGTGCCGGGCGAACCACCTCGCACAGCGGGTCGGCGGCGATCTCCGCGATCAGCTCCGGGTCGGTCCCCGGCTCGGTGGAGCGCAGCGTCGCGCCCACGAGCACCGGCGCGCCCTCGAGCCGGCGAACCAGGTAGGCGACGAAGCGCAGCGACGGCCGGTCGCTCCACTGCAGGTCGTCGAGCGCCAGCAGCACGGGCCGGTCCTCCGCGAGGTTCAGCACGGCCCAGTAGAGCCCGTGGAGGACCGCGAACGATCCCTCGGCGGTGCCGCCCGCGAGCACGCCCTCGGCCGGCGCCGCCGCGCCGGCCAGCAGCCGCTCGCGCGACGCGACCGGCTCGAGCAGCTGGCGCACGGCGCCGAACGAGAAGTCGCGCTCGAGCTCGCCGCAACGGGCGGTCAGCACCGTCATCCGCCGGCCGGCGCGCTCGCGCAGCTCGCTCAGCAGCCGGCTCTTGCCGATCCCCGCCGGGCCCTCGATCAGGACCACGCGCCCGCGGCCCTCCGCGGCCTGCTCGAGCAGACGGTCGAGCGTCGCAAGCTCGCGGTCGCGCTCGAGCAGTGCCTCCACGTTCAGCGGTGGTGGTTGACGACCTCGACGTTGTTGCCGTCGGGGTCGAGCAGGAAGGCGCCGTAGTAGCCCGGGTGGTAGATCGGCCGCTCGCCCGGCCCGCCGTTGTCGCGGTACCCCGCCTCGACGCCGGCGCGGTGGAAGGCCTGCACGACCGCGTCGTCGTCGGTCGGGAACGCGATGTGCGTGTTCTCCGTCGGCGTGCCGGCCACCATCGAGAAGCTCGCCTTCGCGCCGACGCACTGCACGTGGTCGGGGGCGTAGCGCACGACCTCGAAGCCCGCGTGCGGCGCGATCGTCTCGTAGAAGCGCTCTGACGCGTCGACGTCGGCGACGCGCAGCCACAGATGGTCGATCATGCCGCCGCGCATCTCGCCGTGCCACACCGCCTCGACGCTGTTGCCGTCGGGGTCGAGCAGGAAGGCGCCGTAGTAGTCCTCGACGTACTGCGGGCGCGGGCCCGGCTTGCCGTCGTCGCGGTAGCCGGCGTCGATGCCGGCCTGCCAGAACGCGTCGACCTCGGCGTGGCCGGCGGCGCGGAAGCCGATGTGGAGCCGCTGCGTGAGCGGCCCGTCGTCGGCGATCGAGAACTCGTCCCACTCGACGATCTGGTCGTCGTTGGTGGTCTGCTCGATGCCGAGCGTTCGCAGCACGGTGTCGTAGAACGCCTCGGACGCCTTGCGGTCCGAGACGCGGATGTCCACGTGGTCGAACATGTCAGCCCGGCAGGAACACCGCCTCGGGCAGCAGCGCGCTGACCACCCACTGCCCGGCGTCGACGATCTCGGAGATCTTGAGGTCGACGCACAGGCTGGCGAGCAGGTACGCGTCCTCGCGCGAGAGGCCCGAGCGGCCGGTGATGTGGTCGATCATCGCGCGCACGGCCTCCTGCGCGGCCGCGTAGAGGTCGGGCCCGACGCCGGTGGTGCCGTAGAACGGCGCGACGTCGACGAGCGGCGTGAGCGGCGCCGGCGTGCGGTACTGCGGCGACGGGATCGACCGCCCCTTCTCGACCGTGAAGCGCAGGCTCGCGTACATCGGCGCCTCGAGGCCCGTCACGCACACCTCGCCGTCGCCCTGGCAGCCGTGGGCGTCGCCGCAGCTGAACAGCGCGCCTTCGACCTGGACCGGCAGGTACAGCGTGGCCCCGCGCACGAGCTGGCGGGTGTCGAGGTTGCCGCCGAAGTTGCCGGGCGGCATGACCGGCTGCGCGGAGGCGCCCGCCGGGCAGACGCCCATCGTCCCGAAGAACGGCGCCAGCGGCACCGCCACGTCCTCCCGGAACGAGGCGACGTTCGCGTCGGAGATGTCGAAGACCCGCAGGTACGGGTCGGGGAAGTCCTCGGTCAGCAGGCCGAGCTCGCGCAGGATCGCCGTCCACCCCCAGCCCTGCGTGTGGATGTCGAGGATCTCGACGGCCAGCGTGTCGCCGGGCTCGGCGCCGCTCACGTGGATCGGCCCGGCCAGCGGGTAGACGCGGTCCCAGTCGAGGTTGTCGATCGCGCTCACGTCAGACTGCGGACCGATCTGGTTGTCGCTGACGTCGCGCGTCCAGACCACCACCGAGTCGCCGGAGTCGATGCCGAGGACGGGCTCATGGCCGGCGTCCCACGTGTAGTGCACCCGTTCGTCGTCCGGCAGGTAGTGCGTCCGCGGCACGGCTCCCTCCTTGCTCGTGGCTGTGGGCGGAGGGTATCCGCTCAGCAGCAGGCCAACAGGCCGTGCTGGTAGCGATCGGAGGCGCGGTTGAAGTCCGCCGCCGGCTCGAACTCGGCCTCCAGCACGCGCACCTCGCGGATCCGCATGAGCGCGAACTCGCGCCAGCCGGGAAGCGCACCCGAGCGGGACGCGCCGCTCACCTGCAAGCCGTCGAGGAACAGGCTCCCGGAGGCGGAGCGGTAGACGGCGTGCGGGTGCACCACGCGCGCCTCGGGCCCGCCGTAGCAGAGCTCGACGACCCGGTGCGCCCGCACGGCGTCGATCAGGTCCCCCGTGTCCATGTCCGCCTACGGCAACCGTATCGCCGGGCGTGGAAATATCTGCGCGCGGGTTGACGCTGCTCCCGTGCGGCGGGTTGAATTGCCGTCTAGTTACCAAGAGGGGGGTCATCTACATGCGAGTCAAGGCGCTCGTCGCCCTGACGCTGGGCGCGCTGGCTTTGGCCGGCGCTGGTCCGGCCGGGGCGCAGGAGCTACGCGGCATCGATCCGGCCCAGGGCTTGAGCCTGGTCGAGGTCAACCTGGAGAGCCGCGGCGCGGCCATGCGGCTGCAGCTCGAGGCCGAGCGGTACGGCATCGAGTTCAACGACCACTATCTGCGCCGCAACGCCAACGGGTCGGTGACGGTCACCGTCTTCGGCGACGAGGAGGCGTTGGCAGGGCTCGCGCAGGCGGGCTACGACGTCGGCGCCACGCTCGAGGGCCCCGCCACCTGGAAGGAGGCGACCGAGGAGTCCCTGGAGAACCAGCGGCAGGAGCGGCGCGCCGGCGCCGCGGCGCTCGGTGACGTCAGCACGCAGTCGGACACGGACGAGATCGTGATCCTGCGCGTCGACTACTTCGAGAACTACGCCGGCCGCTTCCTCTCGGTCGAGGCGAAGACGCGCCAGGGTGGCGCCGCGCAGACGGGCTCGACGTACATCGGGCCGGACCTGTCGCTCTCCTACAACCGCGGCGGCAGCACGCCGATCGACTCCACGCCGCGGAGCATGAGCACGAACATCGATCCGGACACGACGCCCGACACCTACATCGAGCACCGTGAGCTCGTGCGCATCGGCGAGGTCGGCACTATCGACCCGCCGCGGCCGTCGCGGATCCGGATCGGCTCGAGCACGGGCGCCTCGAAGGAGGCGGACGTCCAGACGTGGCTGGGTGGCGGCCTGCCGCCGATGGCGGACAACTTCATCCGCGACTTCCACAACGACTACATGGACCCCACGCAGCTCTACGCGGAGTTCGAGAAGCTGGAGCAGGAGTTCCCGAACCTCGCCGAGCTGATCACGCTGCCCAACAAGACCAACGGCTACCAGCGTCGCGCCCAGGCCACGATGGCCGGTGGGACGGGCTCGGGCAGCACGCCCGCGAACGCGCTGCAGGCCGGCGCGGTCGTCCTGACCTCGCGCGCGTGGGGCCACGAGGGCGGCAACGTCATCAGCGCCGAGTTCCGCAACCCTGGCGCCCCGAACTCGCCGCTCATCGTGAACCGGAACGACAAGCACGTCGAGGTGCTGCTCGCGACCGACGCGAACGGCGCGCTCACCAGCACGGGTCAGCAGGTCGTCAACGCGATCAACGCGAGCGCGGCGAGCGAGCTGCTGGTGGCGAACGTCTTCACGCGCGTCAGCAACGCGTCGATCGTCCCCGGCACCGGCATCGTGCAGGCGCGGGCGCGGGTCAACCTGTCGGACTTCCTGGCGACGGCGACCAACGCCCATGTCCAGCGAGGCCCGTTCGAGTACTCGGTCATGCGGATCGGCAAGAAGGCCCGCGAGACCGGCGGCTGGAAGGACCGGGGCGCCACGGCAGGCCACAAGGTCGGCGTCTTCCTGTACTGCCAGCAGCACGCCCGCGAGTGGGCGACGCCGCTGACGTGCCTGGAGACCGCGTCACAGCTCCTCTACAACTACGCGCTCGACACGAGGACGAAGACGCTCGTCGACAACCTCGACATCTTCATCCTCCCGTCGTCGAACCCCGACGGATCGCACTTCTCGCGGCACAACTTCTCGCAGATGCGGCGCAACATGACCAACCACTGCGTCGTGGGCGGCAAGGAGACCGACGACCCGTTCGCGGCGAACTTCTGGACCGCCCAGACGCCGTTCGGCAGCACGACGCCGTTCACGGCGATCGACCCCGCGGCCCGCACCGCGTGGGGTGTCGACCTGAACCGCAACAACACGTTCGGGACGCTGTTCGACGGCTACATCGGCGCGTCGACGTCGTGCATCAGCGACGTCTACGCGGGCCCGACGGAGGGCTCCGAGCCGGAGATCCAGAACGAGTTCTGGATCGCTGACACGTTCAGCAACATCAAGTTCTCGAACAACATCCACAGCTTCGGCGGCTACTTCATGTGGGCGCCGGGCACCTACAAGCCGGACCGCGGCGAGGGTGACGCGGTGCACGCCAACATCGGCGTCGAGAAGTACTTCTTCGAGGCCGGCGACCGGATCCTCAACCGGATCAAGGAGCACCGCAACACGGCGATCCTGCCGGAGCGCACGGGCCCGATCGCGGACGTCCTGTACTCGGCGGCCGGCAACAGCGCCGACGAGCACTGGTACAACCGCGGCGTCATCGCCTACTCGTTCGAGACGGGCGCGGACCGGTACTTCGCCAATCACAACGGTACGATCGCCGCCGGCGCCACCGGCGTCCGGCTGAGCACGAACATCACCGGGTTCCAGTACCTGAAGGCGGGCGACAAGCTCACCTTCGGCGCCGGTGGCCCGAACCCCGAGACGCGAACGATCACGCAGGTCGTGCGGCCGAACCCGCCCAACCCGCAGCCGAACGTGGTCTGGGCGGAGCCGCTGGCGAACACGCATCCGGCACCGGTTCGCATCGAGGGCGCGGCGCTCCAGACCGGCGTCGGCTTCCAGCCCGACTACGCGACGGAGGGCTTCCACGAGGCGCTCGAGTTCGCGGCCGGCAACTACGGCCTGCTCGAGTCCGCGCTCGACTACGCCCGCGACGACGAGGCGCCGCAGGTCAGGATGACCGGGCCGGCGTCCTCGACCGGGCCGATCGAGACCACGTTCGAGTGGATCAACGAGCCGTCGGTCATCCGCTACACGACCGATGGCAGCCGGCCCAGCAGCACGTCCACGCTGTGGGACTCGACCGGACCGCGCGAGCCGGGTGAGACGTTCCATCTGACGCAGTCGACGCGGATCCGCTGGATGGCGACCGACATGAGGGGCAACGTCTCGTTCGGCGAGCAGAAGTTCGTCATCCGCTGATCGAGCACGTACCCGTCAGTCACGAGCGGCCCGCCCCGGCGGGCCGCTCGTCTGACGTGCCTACGCTTCTCGCGTGAACCGACGTCTGGGTCTGTCCTTCGCCGTCGCGGCCGTCGGGCTGCTGGCGGTCGGCGTAGGGCTGGTTTTCGCCCTGCGCGGCGAGGAGAGCGAGCCGGCGCCCGAGCTGCGGGCGCTGCAGATCGAGCACTGCCGCGAGTTCACCGACGAGGACGCGCGGTCGTGCTACTCACGCGAGTTCCAGGCGATGGTCGACGGGGTCGACGACCCGCGGCCGGCCGTGGCGAAGATCACCGACGCGGCGCGCAGCGAGGGCGGGTTCCTGCTCGAGAGCTGCCACGTGATCATGCACACCGTCGGGCGCACCTACGCGCGCGAGGCCGGGCTGTCGCTCGGGAGCCTGATGGAGTACCTGCCGGCCGACAACGACCCCGGCTGCCCCGCCGGGTTCGCGCACGGGCTCGTGACCGGCGTGGCGCCGGACATCGACGTCAGCGAGCCGGCCGAGGCGGCGTCGGTGTGCGACGGGGCGGGCACGCGCTTCCAGCGCTACAGCTGCGTGCACGGCTTCGGGCACGCGTTCATGCGGCTCTACGAGGATCAGCTGGAGCCGGCCCTCGAACTGTGCACGGCGCTCGGCCGCGACTCGGCGGCGGACTGCGCGCAGGGCGCGTACCACGACTACTGGTTCGCCGTGGTGGGTGCCGACGACGCCGCTCTGCCGGGGGATCCCGTCACCGACCCGTACCAGCTGTGCGCCGAGCAGCCGGAGGCGTACGTGCGGCCCTGCTGGTACCGCGCCTTCCTCGAGAACCGCCCCGCGGGCTTCCGGGTCGAGACCCCGCGCGACATCACGGACCTGTGCGAGGGCCTGGAGCGCCTGCAGCGCGCGGGGTGCGTGACGGCGGCGTCGGTCATCGGCCCGCCGGATCCGGCCGAGCAGCTGCGGATCTGCTCGCGCCTCCGCTCGGATGCGGGCGACTGCGTGCGCGGCACGAAGGTGGCGAACCTCCAGGACGCGCCGCCTGAGGCGTACGTTCGGCTGATCAAGGGGTGCGAGCGGTTCTCCGCGGGCCGGGACGCCTGCTACGAGTGGCTCGGCAAGGCCTTGGCGGTGCTCACCGACGGGAAGTTCGAGTGCGCGGAGCTGGACGGCGAGGCCCGGCGCTCCTGCGAGGCGGGCGCCGCGCGCATGGAGGATCCGCTGGTCACGTTCTCGTGACCCCGAAAGCCTGAGTCAAGCGGCCGGAAACGCCGCGCCAACACCGGTGGCGAAGGCTCCTCCCAAGCGTCGGCCCCGCACTCGGGCCAGGAGGAGCGATCAGATGAGCAACGCGCCCAGGACGGGGCCTCTGGGGGTCCTACTCGTTCATGGGATCGGAGAGCAGCAGGTCGGCGACACGCTGCTCGGCTTCACCGAGCCGCTGCAGACGTTCTGCGAGGACTGGGTGAAGGGCGCCTCGGAGGAGGACGGCTACGCGCGGGTGACCCACACGCGGCTGCGGCGGGTCGCCGGCGACGACGGCGCGCCTTCGCACACGCGCCTGCGCGCCGGCCTCAGGCGACCCGGCGACGAGGAGAGCGACGGCGAGATGGAGTGGCTGATCGCTGAGTCGCACTGGGCCGAGCGGTTCCCCGTGCCCAGCTTCCGGCAGATGCTCGCCTGGCTCTTCAGCGTCGTGGCGCCGATCATCGTCCGGCACGTCGACTACCGGCTGCTGCTGCCGACCACCGTCAAGAACTTCGACCGGATCACGCGCCTGATCACGGACCAGGAGGTCGTGCACGAGGCCGGGAGGTGGCGCGAGGCCGCGCATGCGCGCGCGGTGGTCAGGGTGTACAAGTGGGCGCGCGTGGGCTTCCTCGCCCTGGCGGCTCGGCTGCAGAACGTCGTCAGCGTCGCCCTGGCGGGAGCGATGCTCGCGTTCCTCGCCCTCCTGCTGCCGCTCGGCTTCTTCCCGCGGACGCGCCGCGTGGTGATCACCCTGCAGTCCAAGCTCGCCAACAGCCTGGGCGACTCCTACGTGCTGCTGAGGAGCCCGCTGCGAGCGGATGCCATGGTCGCCCAGATCGAGCGCGACATCGAGTGGCTCGAGGACCAGGGGCGGAAGCAAATCGTGGTGATCGCCCACTCCCAGGGCGCCGAAATCGCCCGCCGCGCGCTCTCCCGGCGCAAGGGTGGCCGCGCCACGATCGAGCTCTTCGTGACGTTCGGGGCGGGCATCGAGAAGCTCGACGCGGTGCGCCAGCTGGCCGACCGGCCGGGGCGGACGTGGCTGTACTTCTTGCTGCGCGCGGTCGGCGCGGCCTCCCTCGTAGGGCTGGCCTGGGCCCTCGTGGTCGGAAGCTGGTGGTCTGTCGTGCCGCTCGCGGTGCTGGCATGGCTCGCGCCCTGGGGTGGCAAGCGGATCCGCGAGCACCTCGTGGAGGAGCTCACCGACGAGAAGCTCGGCGCGAAGGCGCTCGAGAACCAGGGCACGAAGTGGCTGGACCTCTTCGCGTCCTCCGACCCCGTCTCGGAGGGGTATCTCGACCTCGACGGACATCACAGCCGCTCGGTCCGGGTGACCAACTACCGCTCGACGCTGCGCGACCACACGTCGTACTGGCAGAACGTCGAGGAGTTCACCTCGCGGATCGCCTTCTCGCTCGCGGCACTGTCGGGCTGGCCGCGCTTCGACGCGCTGCTGGCGAACGACCGGAGCCGTGCGCGCCGCGCCATCGCCGAGCGGCAGCGCCGCACGAAGTGGCTGCTGCTGGGCCGGTGGTCGGCGGGGCTGACCGGCGTCCTGCTCGTCCTCGTCGGGCGCACCGCGCTCACGCTGCCGGACTCGATCGCCCGCTATGCCCACGACGTGCCGTGGCTGTCGGACGACTTCGCGAAGAGCGTCGAGCGGCAGCTCCAGGAGCCGACGCTGCGCGGCTGGCTCGGCGTGGCGCTCGCCGTCGTCGTCCTCGCCACGTTCCACTGGACGGTCACCGTGCGCGTGTGGAACGGGTGGGACCGCGCGGCGAGGGAGTCGCTGGTCTCACGGAAGCCGATCAAGGCGCTCCCCCAGATGCTGACCTACCTGGTGATCGCCTTCCCGCCGGTGGCGGCGACGCTGCTGCTCGTCGGCGTGGCCGGCCTGGCGGCCGAGCTGGCGCAGCTCGTGGTCGGCGGCCTCGCCGTCGTCGCCGTCGCGGTGGTCGCGCCGCAGGTGTTCGCGCGGCGCTGGGCCGAGCGCACGCCGGTCGAGAGCGAGCAGCGGTTCGGTGTCGCCACGACCACGGCCGCCGAGATCGCGATGCCGCGTCCGATCGGGCCCCGCCTCGACTCCGATCGCGCGGCCCCTGTCGTCGCGCACGGCTGCCTCTGGATCTCCAGCGGCGTCGGGGGCGCGGTGGTGCGCGTGCCGCTCGACGGGGGCCCGGAGACGTCGATCGCGGTCGGCGGGAACACGCTGGCGATGGCGGCCGACAAGGCCGGCGTCTGGGTGACGACCGACGAGGCGGAGATCCTCCACGTGCCGGCCGACGGGATCGGGCCGGTGCGCCGCCCGATCTCCCTCTCCGCCCCCTGCTCGGCGCTGGCCGTCAGCAACGGCCACCTGTGGACGATCGACGGCGAGACGCGACGGGTGCTGGGCTTCACGAAGGACGGCCGGGAGGCGGGACGGAGCGACCGCCTCGGCGCCCCGACCGCCCTCGCCGTCGGCCACGGCCGCCTCTGGGTGGCCGACAAGTCGGTGCACGGCGTCCTGTGTCTGGATCCGGCGGAGCCGTCCAAGCCCGGCAAGCAGATCCCGATCGGGCTGACGCCGGCGTCCATGCAGTGCACGCCGAACGGCGTCTGGATGTGGTTCAGGCCCGGCCTCGTCGGGCTGCTCCCGAGCGACGGCCAGGCGCACAAGCTGGGCTCGGTCTTCAAGGCCGTGAGCAAGTCGCCGAGCAACCGCGGCGACGAGTGGGTCGTCCCCGCCAACGGCACGACCTGGGTGCTCCGCGGCCGCGACGGGCGCTGGTTCACGATCGGCGGCCGCCTCGAGCTCGTCGCGACCGAGACGTGCCTGCCGGCGCCCGTCACCGGCGTCACCCTCAACGGCGAGAGGATCTACGTGACGACGCGGTCGCGCATGTGATCGCCGGTTGGACGCGCGGGCCTCCGCGACGTAGGCTCACCGGTGGAGGCCCCTGGTGTCGAGGCGGTCAACATGGCTCATCGCGGGCGAATCCGTCGTCCTCGTGTTGGCGTGCATCGTCGCCGCGAGCGTGTCCACGGCGGCGGACTGGGAGCCGCCCGAGCTCGTCGCGGTCCTGCTCGCGCTGGCCGTCGGGAGCGACGTCCTGGCGGTGCGGCACAAGGCGCAGCGGATCTCGGGCTCGTTCCTGGCGCTGGTGCTCGCGATGGCGCTCCTGGGCCCCGCGCCGGCGGTCGCGATCGCGGTCGTCTCCGTGATCGTCGACCAGCTGCGCTCGCGCAACCCGCTGCCGCGGTTCATCACCAACCTCGCCACCTACGCGACGTTCCCGCTGATCGGCTCCCTGCTCATCCAGGCGGCCGCGAGCGGGCTGGAGCTGCAGGAGGACGATCTCGGGTTCTCGCTGCTCATCCTCGCGGGATTCCTGGTCGCCAACCTCCTCAACTTCCTCGGCATCGCCGGCGACTACGTGTTCCACACGCGTGGCTCGCTGGCGCACGAGTTCCGCACGATCTTCGTGCCGGTGCTCCCCTCGATCGCGGTCGGGGGCCTCCTTTGCGTGCTGGTGGCGTTCGTCTATGCCCGCAGCGGCTTCGGGGCGCTCTCGCTGCTGGTCATCGTGCTGTTCGTCTTCCAGTACCTGCTGCGCGAGCTGCTGCTCTCGCAGGACCGCGCCGAGCGGCTGGCGGGGCTGCAGATCGGCGTGCTGACCTCGATGATCGAGACGCTCGCGCTGCGCGACCGCATGACGGCGCGGCACTCGGCGGCGGTGGCCCGCTACGCCCGCGCGACGGCCATCGCGCTCGACCGCCCGGATGCCGAGCAGGACCTCGCCCACACCGCGGGCTTGCTGCACGACATCGGCAAGTTCGCGTTCCCCGACTCGATCCTCCTCGCCGATCAGCCGCTCAGCGAGGAGCAGTGGGAGATCGTCCGGCGGCATCCCGCGGACGGGGCGCGGGTCGTCCAGCGCGTCGACGGCTACGGCCCGGTGGCCGACATCGTCCACAGCCACCACGAGCGGTGGGACGGCGCCGGGTACCCGCGCGGGCTCGCGGGCGAGCAGATCCCGCTGCCGGCGCGCCTGATCGCGGTCGCCGACACCTACGACGTCCTCACCGCGCGCGACTCCTACCGGCACCCGATCCCCGCCGAGGCCGCCATCAGCATCCTGCGCGGAGCGGCCGGCAGCCAGTTCGACCCGCGGGTCGTCGAGGCGTTCATCCGCGCCCTCGCCACCGAGCGCCTGTCCTTCGGGCACGGCGACGACGCCGACTTCGAGGCCGAGCTCGCGTTCGAGCCCCGCGTCCGCGACTACGCGCGCCGGCCCCGCGGCGTGCGCGCCTGACGTGTTCCTCAGGTCAACACTCTGACTGCCGATAACCGGGCGGCTCCCCTCCTCCCCCAGGAAAGGAACCCCCGATGGGCTTCAAGTACTAGACAGCGGAACCGTGACGTCGGTCACGCAGCGTGACCGTGGCTGTATCACAGCGCCGGCTGCGGCCTCTTTGTCCTGATAGCGATCGAGCCATGGGGCTCGGTCAGTGGAACAGGAGGTTCCTCGTGGTGAATGGACGGATGTCCATCAGGATGACTTCGTCGCGCTCGCGCCTGGTGGCGGCGCTCGCGCTGCTCGTGTTCGGGATCGCCGCCGCCCTGGCGACCGCACCGGCACGCGCCGGCGCAGACCCCGGCGATGCGAAGAGCTCGGCCGGCCCGCAGAAGGCCGCCGTCGGAGCCGACCAGGCACCGGACCGCTCGGCCCGGGGCCGCGTCGAAGGATCGCCCGCGGCCGAGCAGGCGTTGGCCGCGATCCAGCGTCGGATCGCCAACTACGTGGCGAAGCACGGCACGGGCGACACGTTCGCCAGCTATCTGGACGCGAACACGGGACGGATCGTCCTGGAGACCGACGCGTCGGCGTCGGTGGTGTCGGACGTGACCAACCTGTCCGACCCTGACAAGCGGCGCGAGGCCGGCAAGGCCCAGCTTCGCCGGTCGACCATCTCCGACGCCTGGCACCGGCGGGACGACATCCCCGCGTTCTGGGGCGGCGCGGGCATCACGAACTCGGGTGGCATCTGCTCGTCCGGCTACGCGGTCCGGAACTGGTGGGGCACCGTGTTCAACGTGACCGCCGGTCACTGCTTCGCCAACGGCGCGAACGCTCTGGTGGAATCCGGCCTGCGCAGCTACGGCACCGTCTCCGGGCGGCGCCTGCCGACGGTCACCGGGCACCCGATGGACATGGAGCTGCTCGGCGGCCAGAGCTACGCCGGCCGGGTGTACACCGGCGGCGTCGTCAGCACGACGAGCCGACCTGTGGTCGCGGCCGGCGCGGCCTTCGAGGGCTACACCAACTACTGCCACAGCGGCCGCACCACCGGCGAGAACTGCGGGCAC
This sequence comes from uncultured Solirubrobacteraceae bacterium, assembly GCA_963844405.1. Taxonomy (GTDB): domain Bacteria; phylum Actinomycetota; class Thermoleophilia; order Solirubrobacterales; family Solirubrobacteraceae; genus DASSUW01. The sequence goes on from CAWJNZ010000007.1 coordinate 976,740, forward strand.
ACCGCGACCAGCACCAACGCTCAGGTGTGCACGCAGAGCGGCTGCAAGTCACCGGTGATCGCGTTCACCGGCGGGACCATGATCCAGGGCGGCGACTCCGGCGGCGCGTTCTACGCCCTCGACAGCTCGGGCGGCGCCTGGATCCGTGGCAACGTGATCGCCACCAACGGCACCACCGGCTGGGCCCAGCCGTGGACCACGGTGGCCTCCGAGTACGGCGTGAGCATCGTCACCGGCTGACGCCGCCCAGCGGCCCGCACATCGGACTCACACCGATGTGCGGGCCCGTCCGGGTCACCGCAGGCGCAGCGGCCACGGTCCACCGAAGGCCGTCTGCGGCGGCCCGTCATCGTCCGCGGTCAGCACCACGCGCGCATAGAGCTCGTAACGACCCGGCGGGAGCGGCCCTCCGTCCGGCTCGCATGACACCAACGATGCCATTGCGGGCATCCTCCTCGTCTCGCCGGCCGCCAGCTCCCACCGGACGCCGATCGCGTCCTGCGCCATCGGCGTCGTCACGAGCTGGTCGTCGCGAACGAGAAACACGTCCGCAGCCGGCGTCGCCACGCCCCGCACCGCTTCGCGGCTCGTGACCTCGACGATGCCGCCCACCGTCGGCTGACCGGCCGGCACGCTCTCCGGGAACCGCCCGACCAACCGCAGCCCGCCTGGGGCCGGCAGATCGATCGGACGCCCGCACCGCACCTCACCCGGCTCCGAGTTCACCCGCGCCTCCTCCGCTCCGCTCGATCCACCCGCCGTCGCCGCACCCCGCGAGGCCAAGCACCAGGGTGGCCAGCAGTGGCCCTACCCGGCGAGCGTATTCCCAGCCGGCTGCCAATTCCACGAGTTCAAGCTGACGCGGATCCTTGGATGTATCAAGGCGGCGTCTCGCGCCTCTTAAGAGATGTCAGGTCGATTGCGAGGCTCTCCGGCTCGTCACCCGAGAGCCGAGGGGAGGAGGGAGGAGCGAGATGTGTGCCAACGCTCGTCGCCACGAGGACGACTCTCTACTGGAGCGCCTCACCCGTGTGCTGGCCGCGTTGGAGCCGGCCCCGCCGCAGGCGCAAGAAGCGGCATGTTCGCTGCTGACCTGGCGGACCGTCGACGCCGACCTGACGGAGCTCCTGGGCAGCCCCGCGTCGGCCATCGCTGACTGAAACGTCGTCGCAAGCCTTGGGCAACCCGGCCGCAAGGCCCGTTCCGGAGCCTGTGCATCACATGCACAGCGCTCTTAGAGAACCAGCCGCGCATTCGCGCGCCGCCGCCCCCGGTACGCACATCGTCATGGCCGCCGCCCGCGGCGACGAGGCGTCCTGGCAGCAGCTCGTCGAACGGTATTCCGGTCTGCTGTGGGCTGTGACTCGCGCTCACCAGCTGAGCGGCAACGATGCCGCGGACGTCGTCCAGACGACCTGGTTGCGGCTCATCGAGCACCTGCCCAACATCAAGAATCCCGACGGCATCGGAGCATGGCTGGCGACGACCGCCCGGCGCGAGTGCCTGCAGACGTTGCGCCGCGCCGCCCGCTGCCAGCCCTCGGACGAGCTCCACGTGTTCGTCGACGGGGAGGTCGCCGGCGCCGACGCGCGGCTGCTCCGCGATGAGCGGGACGCCGCTCTTTGGGACGCGTTCCGGCGCCTGCCGGAGGGCGACCAGGCGCTGCTGCGGATGCTCACGGCGGACCCGGCCCCCAGCTACGAGGAGATCGCCGCCGCACTGGGCGTGGCGATCGGCTCGATCGGGCCGAAGCGGGGTCGGGCGCTCGAGCGCCTGCGCCGCGAGCTCGTCGCCGGCGAAGCCGTGGCCGCCTAGGACGTCGCTGCCGATTCGCGCTCGTCGACGGGGTCGACGAGCGTGCTGACGGTGTCGCGCACGGAGAGCTTGTGCAGCAACGCGAGCCTGGCAGCCGCCTCCGCGTCGTGGTCGCGCAGCGCGGCCATGATGCCCTCGTGTTCCGCCTGTGACATGGCGACCCGCGCGGGGACCATCCGGAACACCCGCTGGAAGCCGGAATGGCGCTGCCAGATGTCCATGATCAGGTCACACAGCATGTCGTTGCCGCAGCTGGTCACGATCGTCCGGTGGAACTCGCGATTGAGGTCGGAGAACACCGGGCCGTCCTGCTCGTCGACGGCCGCTCTCATCTTCGCCATGAGACCGTCGAGCTGCGCCAGCTCAGAGTCGGTGATGCGTTCAGCGGCCAGGCCGGTGGCGATGCTCTCGAGATGTGACCGGATGAAGTAGGTCTCCTCCACCTCTTTGGCGGTGAGCGTCGTGACCCTCGCCCCCCGGTACGGAGCGGTCTCGACCAGGCCGTCGCGCTCGAGCATGCGAAGCGCCTCGCGGACGGGGATGTCGCTGGCCTCGTACCGGTTGGCGACGTCGCGCATCACCAGCCGCGTACCGGGCGCGATGTCGTTGGACAGGATCCGTTCGCGTAGGGCGACGTAGATGGCGCGCGACTTGAGATCGGCCATGCAGCAGAACATATCTGATATGTTCCGAGAATCCTGAATCGGCTCCTGGGGAGGCGCCATGAAGAGGGTGGGAGCACTCGCTGTGACGTTGCGCTCGCGTTGGCTCTGGCGGCGTGCGGCGGCGAAGACGAGGCGCCGGGCGGTGGCGGCGCCGCAGACAGCGGCAAGATCCGCGTCGCCCTCGGCGACATCGAGTCGGTGGAGACGCTCGCGCTCTTCATCGCGATGGAGCGCGTCCGCAAGCGGGGCATCGAGGTCGAGCTGAACGAGCTCGCCGACGAGGACCTCGCCAACCAGGCGGTGGTCGGCGGCCAGTCCGACGTCGGTCTCGGCGCGCCGTACGGCCTGATCGAGGGCTCCGGCGCTCCGCTGCGGATCTTCTGTCAGCTCCAGAGCGTGAAGTTCTTCCCCGTGGCCGACAAGGCCGCGCACCCCGACTGGCAGTCGCTCGACGGCGGGACGTTCGCGGTCCATTCGCGCGGCTCGACCAGCGAGGCGCTCGCCCGCATCATCGAGCAGGAGGAGGGCATCGAGTTCGGCGAGATCAGCTTCGTGCCCGGCGCCGAGGTGCGAGCGACGGCGCTGCTGCGCGGCAACGTCAAGGCCGCGGTACTCGACATCCCGAACAAGAACTACGTGATGTCCGAGGCGCCCGGCAAGTTCGTCGAGCTCCCGACGCCCGAGACGAACGCGAGCGACGAGGTGCTGTTCGCCAACACGCAGTGGCTCGAGGCGAACCCGGAGACCGTCCAGGTCCTGCTCGAGGAGGTCCTCAAGGTCTGGCGCGCGATCGACGAGAACCCTTCGTTCGTGCAGCAGGAGCGGGAGCGGCTCGGGCTGCTGAAGGACATGCCGGCCGAGCTCGAGAAGGAGCTCGTGCCCTACTACGAGGAAGGCGCCGAGGGCGGCCTCTTCACGCAGGACTGCGGCGGCGAGCAGGCCGCGCAGGACGATTTCGAGTTCTACCACGCGGCCGGGCAGCTCAAGGGCGACCCGTCGTCGCTGCAGGTCGAGGACTTCTGGAGCCTCGGGCCGGCCGAGGCGGCGCTCGGCACGGTCGAGGAATCGGGCGGCTGAGTGGTCACGTCGGTCGAGAGCCGCGTCGCGGTCGGCAGGCGCAGACGCGCCGGCCGCATCCCGGCCTGGGCGGGCAGGCCGTGGGTCCTGCGGGCTACGTCGATCCTGTTCGTGCTCGGGCTGTGGCAGTGGGGCGCGTACGTCTCGGTGAACCCGGCCTTCCCCTCGTGTACCGCGACGCTCGCCGCGTTCGGGGAGATGCTGGTCGACGGCACGTTCGCCGCGGCGTACGCCGAGACGGCCGGGCCCCTGATCGTCGGGGTGCTCCTGACCGCGATCGGCGGCGTGCTCGCGGGCCTGGTCATGGGCCTCTCGAGGCGGGCCGAGTGGCTCGGCCTGCCGCTGTTCATCGTGCTGCAGGCGTCGCCGTCGGCCGCGATCGTGCCGCTGATCACCTTCGTCTACGGCATCGGATTCACCGCCAAGGTCTTCGCGGTCGTCCTGCTCAGCGCTCCGGTCATCGTGCTCAACTCCTATCGCGGGATCGCCAACACGCCGCGGTCGCTGCTGGAGATGAGCGACGCCTTCCTGGCCAGCCGCCGGCAGCGGATCTGGAAGGTGGTCATCCCTGCCGGCAGCGGGCTGATGTTCGCCGGGCTGCGACTCGGCCTCGCGCAAGGCTTCACCGGCGCCGTGCTGGCCGAGCTGATCATCACCCCGACCGGCATCGGCGACCTGATCACGTACTACCGCTCGATCGCCGACTACCCGCGGATGTTCGCGTCGATCCTCTCGATCATCGTCGTCGCGAGCGTCACCGTGACGCTGCTGCAGCGCTTGGAGCTGCGCCTGTTCCGACCCGAACTGAGGCCGGCATGACCGACAGCACGACTTCTGGGCCCACCATGGCCGCGGAGCGGGGCGGGGCGAAACCGGCCGTCCGCGTGAGCGACGTCGCGAAGGAGTTCGCGGGCGGGATCCGTGCGCTCGACGGCGTGACCTTCGACGTCCCGAAGGGCGAGCTCACCAGCATCATCGGCCCGAGCGGGTGCGGCAAGACCACGACGCTGAAGATCGTCGCGGGGCTGGTCGACGCGACGTCGGGAACGGTCGAGGTCAACGGCGTCCCCGTCACCGCTCCCGGGCCGGACCGGGCGTTCGTGTTCCAGGACTTCGCGCTGATGCCGTGGGCGACCGTGCTGCGCAACGCGGCCTTCGGCCTCGAGCTGCGAGGCGAACCGCGCAAGCAACGCGAGGAGGCCGCGCGCGAGTACGTCGAGAAGGTGGGGTTGTCCGGCTTCGAGGACGCCTACCCGCATCAGCTCTCCGGCGGGATGCGCCAGCGCGTCGGCCTCGCCCGGGCGCTCGCGGTGGACGCCGAGATCCTCCTGATGGACGAGCCGTTCGCGTCGGTCGACGAGCAGATCCGCCGCCAGTTCCAGGAGGACCTGCTGCACCTGCTCAGCGACGAGCGCAAGACCGTGATCTTCGTGACCCACTCGATCGAGGAGGCGGTCTACGTCTCCGACCAGATCGTGATCCTGACCCGCGGGCCCTCCCGCGTGTCGAACGTGATCCGCCCCGGCGTCGACCGCAGCGGCGGCTCCGACGGCATCCGGCGCAGCCAGGCCTACCTCGACTGGGTCGAGCAGATCTGGCACGAGCTGCAGGGCTACCTGGAGCGGTGACATGGAGCTGCGCGGTCACAGGGTCCCGATGGCGTTCTCGCTGCTCGTGTGGTTCGCCGTATGGGAGGTCGTCGGCCGGCTCGAGCTCGTGTCGCTGCTGCCGCCGTTCACGGAAGTGCTCGCGGCCTTGCCCGAGGTCGTCTCGTCGTCGACGTTCCCCGAGGCGGCATGGATCACCCTGCAGGCGTTCCTGATCGGGATGGCCCTGTCCTTCGTCGTCGGCATCGTCGTCGGCATCCTGATGGGCACGAGCCGCGCGATCGGGTCGCTGATGGGGATGTGGGTGAACATCTTCGAGAGCGCGCCGCTGACCGCCATCGTGCCCGCGCTGATGGCGCTGCTCGGCTTCGGGCTGCCGACGATGATCGTCACCGTCTTCCTCTTCTCGGTCTGGGTTATCGCGCTCGACACGCAGGTCGGAGTCGAGCGGGTCAATCCCTCGCTGGTCGAGATGGGCCGTTCCTTCGGCGCGTCCAAGCGGGTGCTGTTCTCGCAGATCGTGCTGCGGGCGGCTCTGCCCGAGCTGCTCGCCGGCATCCGGCTCGGGCTGATCCGCGGCCTGAAGGGCGTCGTCATCGGCCAGCTGCTGATCGCCGTGGTCGGCGTCGGCTACCTGTTCGAGCTCTACTCGCGGAACTTCCTGATGCCGGAGTTCTGGTCCTTGCTGCTCATCCTCTTCGCGTTTGCCTTCCTCGCCTCGGAGGCGGTCGCCTACTTCGAACGAAAGGTGTCGTTCTATGCATCCAGCCGCTGACCGGCTCGCCATCGAGGCGCCGCCTCTCACAACCGTCGCGGTCGCGGGCACGGAAGCGGCCTTCCCCGTGGCCCGCGTGTTCTGCGTCGGGCGCAACTACGCCGAGCACGCGGTTGAGATGGGACACGACCCTGAGCGCGAGCCTCCGTTCTTCTTCACCAAGCCGGCCGACGCGGTCGTGCCCCCCGGCCGCCTGCCGTTCCCGACGCAGACCGAGGATCTGCACCACGAGATCGAGCTGGTGGTCGCGCTCGGTCACGGCGGCACGGACATCCCGGTAGACAGCGCGCTCGATCACGTCTTCGGATACGCCGTGGGGCTGGACATGACGCGCCGCGACCTGCAGGCGGTGGCGAAGAAGGCCGGCCGCCCCTGGGACATGGCCAAGGGCTTCGACCAGTCCGCGCCTACGGCGCCGATCCGCGCCGTCGACGACATCGGCCACCCGGCGCAGGGAGCCATCTGGCTCCGCATCAACGGGGAGCCGCGCCAGGAGGGCGACCTCGACCAGCAGATCTGGAAGGTGCCCGAGACGATCAGCTATCTGAGCACGCTGGTCACGCTGCGGCCGGGCGATCTGATCATGACCGGGACGCCCAAGGGCGTCGGCCGGGTCGAGCCGGGCGACCGGCTCGAGGGTCATATCGACGGCGTCGGCGACCTCGAGGTGAGCTACGAGGCTCGGGTCTCCGTTCCTAGCTGACGGCGCGGCTGCCGACCCGCAGGCGGGCGACCCTGACCACCGCGACGCTCCACGCGAGGATCAGCGCGAACCCGAGCCACTGGAGCGCATCGCCCATGCCGTCGCCCCAATAGGGCTTCGACGGGCCGAGCTCGAACGGGATCCCGTGGAAGAACACGAAGGCCACGATCTCGATCCAGGCGACGGTCAGCGCGACGCGGGGCGCCCATCGGTGGCGCATGGCGACGAGGCCCACGGCCAGCAGGCCCGCGAGGATGCTTGTGAGGTGCTGCGGCGCCAGGAAGGTGCCCGCGATGTCCGCGGACGCGTCGGTCCGCAGGTCGTCGAACACGACGAGGTTGAGGATCAGAGCGGCGAGCAGCCCGCTGGTCAACGCGAGCAGGACGCCTGGCGACTGTGGTCCGGCTGCGTCTCGGGGTGTGGTGGTCTGGGTTGACATGCGGTGTCTCCGTTTCAGTAGGGCGGATGGGTACTTGGCTGATGGTCTGAGCGCCTTCACGCGGCGACCTCCCGCCGCGCGATCCGCCAGATGCCGATCAGGAGCGGAAGCAGCATCCAGACCGCGAGCGCGGTGCCGGCGTGCGCCCACTGGGTGGCGCTGAGGACCTCCTGATGCAACGGGGCGAGGGCGAGGCGCGTGTCCAGCCACGGCGCCGCCTCGGCGAAGAAGGACAGCGAGGCCACCGCCGTCCACGCGATCGGCAGCGCGAAGAGCGCGACGATGGCGGGCGCCGAGGCGAGCAGGATCGCGCCGAACGCGACGCCGACGATCATCCCGGTCGTCAGGAAGACCGCCGACTGGCCGATCAGCGTCGCGGCGTGGGACCAGGTCCCGTCGACGTCCGGCGATGCGACGAGCACACCCGCGGCGGCGACGGCGACGGACATGACGAGCATCGCCAGCGCGAGGACGAGGCTCGCGATGAGCTTGGCGCCGAGGACCCGCGAGCGCACCGGGACCAGCGCGAACGTGATCATCCCGGTGCGCTGGGACCACTCGGAGGTGACGAGCAGGATGCCGACGATCGGCAGCAACACGGCCGCCGGCTGCAGCCCGACGCTGAGGACGGAGGCGAAGGTGTGGTCGGTCGCCTCGCCGAGCACGCTGCGGACGGCCACGACGACCACCGTGACGGCCACCATCGCGATCTGCAGCCAGAAGCCGGCGCGGGTGTCGAGCATCTTGCGCAGCTCGACGGCGACCAGGCGGCCGATGCCGGGGCGCGTATGGACGCCGGCCGTGTTCACGGGGATCGGGGCGGTGAGGGTGGTGGCGCTCATGCGGTTGCTCCTGCCAGCTCGACGTGGATCGGATGGGTCTTCGGCGACGGAGCGTCTCCGCCGGAGGCGGTCAGCTCGAAGAAGAGGCGTTCGAGGCCCGCGCCCTCGGCCGGTGCGAGCCGGCGCAGCACGACGTCGTTGGCCATCGCCAAGCGGGCGATGACCTCGGGCTCGGCCTCGACCAGCCGCCGATCGCCGTCGGCGGCGTGCATCGCCAGGCCGGAGCTGTGAAGCACGGCGTCGAGCGTGGCGAGGTCGTCCGCCTCGACGATGGTCCCGGACCCGGTCATCAGCTCGGCGCGCGTGCCCTGCGCCTGGATCCGCCCGCCGCCGATGATCATCATCCGGTCGGCGACGGCCTCGACCTCGGCGAGCAGGTGCGAGGAGAGCAGCACGGTGCCGCCGCGGTCGGCGAAGCCGCGCAACAGGCCGCGCATCCAGCGCATGCCCTCCGGATCCAGGCCGTTGGCTGGCTCGTCGAGGATCAGCACCTCCGGGTCGCCGAGCAACGCGTGGGCGAGGCCGAGGCGCTGGCGCATGCCCAGCGAGTACTGGCCGACCCGCCGCCGCGCCGCCGTCTCGTCGAGGCCGACCAGCTCGAGCAGCGCGTCGACGCGCTGCGCCGGCACGCCCATGGTGTGGGCGGAGACGGCGAGCGCCTCGCGGCCCCGGCGTCCGGCGTGCTGCGCCGACGCGTCGAGCAGGATCCCGACGCGCCGCCCGGGGTTCGGGAGGTCGCGGTAGCGCCCGCCGAGGATCCGGGCCTCGCCGCGGTCGGGCTCGGACAGGCCGACGAGCATCCGCATCGTGGTGCTCTTGCCGGCACCGTTGGGGCCGAGGAAGCCCGTGACGGTGCCCGGCTCGCACCGGAACGACACATCGGAGACGACGGTGCGGTCCCCGAACTGCTTGGTCAATGCTTGGGTTTCGATCATGCCTGCAGACTCACGGCCGGCCGCGCTTGCAACCAGCGTCGTCGGGCTGCGCTCCCCGGTCCCCGCGGCGGTGGCAGATGACGACTTTGGTAGGGGGTCGCCACCGTGGCGCTCGCCTAGCCTTCACCCTCGAGCGATGGCACCCGAGTCGACAGCGCGCGGCACCCGAGGTCTGTCGGGCTGGATCCGCTCCGCGCTGCCGGACGTCGTCATCGACGCCCCCGACGAGGAGCGAGGCCGCCGCGACCGCGTCGTCGACGCGACGATGTACCTGGTCGCGTTCGCGATCAGCACCGCCACACTCGTGGACACGTGGGAGCTGCACCCTCCCTGGCTGCGCCCCGTGGCCGTCTTCGCCGTCATCGCGACCGTCGTCTCGCTGCGCTGGCGGCGGACCCATCCGGCAGCCGTCGGGATCGGCGTCGCGGCCGTCTCGGTCCTGCTCACCACGGCGCCGTTCGTCGCCCTCTTCAACGCCGCGATCCGCGCCCCCGGTCGCGCTCTGGCCGTGACCACCGGCCTGACGATCGTCTCGTGCTTCACGAACCCGCTGCTCTACCGCGGCCCTCAGAGCCTCGAGCTCGAGTTCGGCGCCGGCCTGGGGTTCGCCGGCGCCGCGCTCGGCTGGGGGCTCTTCGTGCGCGCCCGGCGGCAGCTCGTGCGATCGTTGCGCGACCAGGCCGACCGGGGCGCCGACGAGGCGCGCGAGGCCGAGCGGCGGCGGATCGCGCGCGAGATGCACGACGTGCTCGCCCACCGCCTCTCGCTGCTCTCCGTCCACGCCGGCGCGCTCGAGTTCAACTCCGACGCCTCGGCCGAGGAGGTCGCCGAGGCGGCCGGCGTGATCGGCGAGAGCGCACGGGCCGCGCTCGTCGAGCTGCGTGGCGTCATCGGCGTCCTGCGCGAGGACGCGGGCGAGACCCTGACCGGACCACCCCAGCCGACGCTCGCCGACCTCCCCGCGCTCGTGGAGGAGTCGCGGGCGGCCGGGATGCGGATCTCCGCACGGATCGAGCCGGGCGACGCGGCGCCGGCCGCCGCCGTCGGTCGCACCGCGTACCGGATCGCGCAGGAGGGCCTGACCAACGCGCGCAAGCACGCGCCGGGAGCGGCCGTGACGCTCACCGTCGACGCGCCCGGCGGCGATCTGCAGGTCGAGGTCCGCAGCCTCGCGCCGGTGGCCGTCGCCTCGGGACCGCCGCTGCCCGGAGCGGGGACCGGCCTGATCGGGCTCGCCGAGCGCGTCACGCTCGCGGGCGGCGAGCTCGAGCACGGCGTCGACCCCGACGGCGCCTTCGTCCTGCGCGCCCGCCTGCCGCGATGATCCGCGTCCTGCTCGTCGACGATGACCCGCTCGTGCGCTCCGGCCTGCGGATCATGCTCGCCGCCGCGACCAGCCTCGAGGTCGTGGCCGAAGCCGCCGACGGCCGCGAAGTCCTCGGCGCGGTCGACCTCCACCGGCCCGACGTCGTCCTGATGGACATCCGCATGCCGCACGTCGACGGAATCGCCGCCACCCGCCTGCTCGCCACGCAGCCCGACCCGCCGGCCGTCATCGTGCTCACCACCTTCGACGCCGACGAGCTCGTCCTGCGCGCCCTGCAGGCCGGCGCGGCCGGCTTCCTCCTCAAGGAGACCCCGCCGGCGGAGATCGTTCGCGCGATCGAGCTCGTGCACGCCGGCGACGGCATGATCTCGCCGTCGGTGACGCGCCGGCTCATCTCCATGGTGGCCGGCGACTCCGACGCCGGCGCCCGCACCGAGCACGCCCGCGACCGGCTGGCACAACTCAGCCCGCGCGAGCGCGATGTCGCCCTCGCCGTCGGCCGCGGCCAGGCGAACGCCGAGATCGCCGCGACGCTGCACCTCTCCGTCGCGACGGTCAAGGGCCATGTCTCCCGCCTCCTCGACAAGCTCGAGGTCGACAACCGCGTCCAGATCGCCCTGCTCGTGCAGGAAGCGGGCGGGCACTACAGGAAGCACACCTAGAGCGCGCCCGAGAGGATTCGACGTCACCGTCACCGTGCTGCTGAGCGTCTTCGCGCACGGGATCGGCGCGGCGCGGCTCACCCGGCGTTATGGCCGGGATCGGTTGGCATGTGCACGCCACGCACACTGGCCTGCGTGCCTGCTTGCGCGCGCCGCGGGCGGCGGTGAGGCTGCGTCCATGACCATCGGTCGCGCGCCGTTCTGCATCACCTCGTTCGCGGACCGGCACGCCTGAGGAGGCAGACGATCATGCGTGGACGCAGACAGGAGCGGCGCGAGGAGCGTCAATCGTTCGGGCCTCGCGGCGAGGTGGCGCGCTATCAGATGCGCGAGAAGCTGCTCTCGATCGGCGATGACTCCTGGATCACGAACGCGGACGGCGAGCATGTCTTCAAGGTCAATGGCAAGGCGCTGCGCGTCCGCCAGACCCTCATCCTGGAGGATCTCGACGGCAACGAACTGTGCAAGATCCAGGAGCGCAAGCTGCGCGTGAAGGACAGCATGGAGATCGAAGGCCCGGGCGGCGACCGGCTCGCGATGGTCAAGAAGGCGATGATCGCGCCGCTGCGCGCGCGGTTTGACGTGAAGGTCGAGGACGGGCCCGACCTGCGGGTGCAGGGCAACGTCGTCGATCACGAGTACGAGATCGAGGCCGACGGGACAAAGATCGCGGAGATCTCCAAGCGCTGGTTCCGCGTGCGTGACACCTACGGCGTCGAGATCGCGCCCGGCCACGACGAGATCGTCGTCCTGGCCGTGGCGGTCGCCGTCGATGCGATGGCCGACCGGGCGGGCTGAGGCCAAGCCCGTCTGCGTGCTCGTACCCGGCGATGCCGCAGCTGCGACACCGGAAGCTCCGAGACGAATGACGCTCGAAGTGCTCTGGCACGACCTCGAGTGCAGTGCTTACGAGGAGGATCTGCCGCTCTGGCGCGAGCTGGCCGGCGAGGCGGGCGGGCCCGTGCTCGACGTCGGCGCCGGCACCGGCCGAGTCAGCCTCGACCTCGCCACGCACGGCATCGCCGTCGTCGCCCTGGACGACGACCCGGCGCTGCTGGAGGCGCTGGAGCGCCGCGCCGCCGGCCTACCGGTCAAAACCGTCGTCGCCGATGCCCGGGACTTCGACCTCGGTCGCCGGTTCCCCCTGGTCCTGGTGCCGATGCAGACCCTGCAGCTGCTCGGCGGTCGCTTCGGGCGGGTGAATTTCCTGCGCCGTGCGCTCGACCATCTCCAGCCCGGTGGGCTGCTCGCCGTCGCGGTCGCGGACGCGATGGACTGCTTCGACGAGGAGCACGCCTTGCCGCCGCCCCCCGACGCGTGCGAGGTCGCCGACGTGCGCTACGCCAGCCACCTGATCTCGGTGGTCGAAGAGGATGGCCGCGCGGCGATCCACCGCCGGCGCGAGATCATCGGGCCGGGGACGGCGTACGAGTCCGTGGAGGCCGTCGTGCGGCTCGACCGGGTGGCGGCCGGCGAGGTCGCGGCGGAAGCGGCCGAGCTCGGTTTCCTCACCGAACCCGATCGGTTCGTGCCGGAGACCGAGGAGTACCTCGGATCGACGGTGGTGGTCCTGCGAACGCCGATGGTGACGGCCTGCGGGTCATAGCCCGTCTGTCGAAGGGACGAACTGCCGCGCTTCGCCGTGGCTCAGCTTCTCGCGCGCCGCCGTGACAACCGTCGATGTAGCGCGTACAATCGGTGGTCATGACGCCACATTCCGAACCGCTGAAGTCTGAGGTTGGCGTCCGCGAGCTGCACGACCACCTCAGCCGCTACGTCCAGCACGTCGGGGACGGCGCCGAGGTCGTCGTGACGATGCGCGGCCGTCGCGTCGCGCGCCTGGTTCCCGTCGATGAGACCGACCCGTTGGCAGATCTGCGCGCCCGCGGCCTGGTTCGCGAGCCGACCGCGCCTCGTACTCCACGCGCGCGACGAGCACGACTTGAAGCCGCCAGGCCCGTGTCCGACCTCGTCGCGGACCAACGGCGCTGATCGTCTACTTCGATACGTCGGCGCTGATCAAGCTGATCTTCGACGAACCCGGCTCCGAGCTCGCCGTCGAGCTCTGGGATCGCGCCGACCTCCTCGTCTCGAGCCAGCTCGTCTACCCCGAGGCACGCGCAGCGCTCGCAGCCGCCACTCGCGCCGGCCGCATCGACCGATCGACCCACGTCAGCGCCGTCGCCACGCTCGAGGATGTCTACGCCCAGCTGCGCATCGTCGCGATCGACCAACCACTCGCCCGCCGCGCCGGCGACCTTGCCGCCCAACACGCCCTGCGCGGCTACGACGCCGTCCACCTCGCATGCGCCCTGCAGCTGCACGGCGACGACATTCTCCTCGCCACGTGGGACAACGCGCTCAACGCGGCCGCACGCGCGACCGGCCAGCTCCTCGCCAACGAGACTGCCTGAGCCCGACGCTCGACGCGTCACGAGTGCCGACGTCGTCTGTTGAGCGACGGCTTCGTGACGACCGAAATCCCGAGATCGGCCAGGCTAAGCGTCAGGCCGCCTGGGCTGTCGGCGGAGCCGAGCGGTATTACCGGCGTTGCGATCGGGCGTGGGTCAGCCGCGCCTTTGCTGCCTCCCATATCCGCTCCAGCTCGCGAAGCCGCGCCGGGCTCGTCGGCTTCGAGCCGTAGGAGCGAGCTCGGTAGAGGTCGAGGCGCTCGCGGTGATAGCGCTCCTCGGCCTCGAGCTGGCCCAAGTCGGGAAGCGAAGGTCTCCGGCGGGCGGGTCCGACGCGCGGCTCGACGCGCTCGGGCGCCGGCTGCACACGCTGGTTCAAAGGTACGGCGGAGTCGCGGGAGCGCTGTCTCCACGCACGCAGGCGACGGCGGAAGCCGAAGACTTTCGGGATGCCTGCTGGAGCAGGCTTGCGTCGCGCCCTGGGCATCACGCATCAGCGTACGCTCCTTCAGCGCGCGCAGGATCTGCTTGCTCGGGAGGAATGTGACGCAGGCGTCCGTGACGAACTCGACGCTGACGCCTGCCCGCTCGATCAGGGCGGTGTTCGCCCAACTCAGCTCCTGCGGTCCCTCGGCCACCAGGTAGAAGTCGCCGCTGACCTGTTCCGCGATCGCAGGCAGGAACGCAGCGGCCAGTTCCAGTCCGGCGCCGCGGCAGCTCGGGCGGGGTCAGCGCGTCCCGGATCACGCGCAGATCCTCCAGCTCATGCTCAGTCGCCGCGAGGCGCTCACGCAGTGCGGCGAGGTCCCCTTCGCGTACCGCGGCTTCTTCGCGCAGGCGCGCGATCAGCTCCTCTTGGCGGTGCTCCAGGTCATCCAGGGCGTGGATGTCGCGCCTCTGGGAGGCCACCTCCGAGCGCAGCCGCCGAAGTTCATGTTCGTCGTTGCCGTGGTCCTCGCTCATGCCGCTCGCGGCCACTCATGCGACGCACCGCGTGCTGTCGCAATCGTTTCGCATCGCCGGGGCGACTGTCCATTGCGCCGAGTCGGGAGGCGCTCCGGGGAGGACCCGCAGCGCTACGTGCCGCACCGAGCCGGCGGGGGCCCGGCATCATCTCGTCACCCGCGGTGCCCTCAGACGAGTCCGATTCGGGGCGGGCGCTTACAGTCGCCGCGAGGACCACAGGACGGCGGCCAGCACCACCGACACGATCGACACCACCAAGCCGATCAGCCACCCTTGGGAGTCCTGCGAGGTCATGATCGCGGCGATCACCACCCCGATCCCGACGATGCCGCCGGTGGCCACGACCCGCATGAGCGGCGCCTCCAGTGGCAGCCGCTTACGGCCGCTCGGAATCATCGCGCCCGGCCGCTCCGCACGCGCATCGCGGCGCTCGCCGCGCGCGGCGCGCCGCGCTTCGCGCTCAACGTCGGGCTGCCCCTCGCCGTTGCCAGGGGTGGTGGCGGACATGAAGCGAGAATACCCCGCAGGCGCGGCGGTATGCGGGTGCGCCCGACGGTTGATCGCGCAGGAGTTTCAACTCGAGCGCCTGCCTACCGAGCGCGCGCCTCGTGGCCTTTACGCGTCTTGAGCAGGGGGTCTCCCATCAACAAGCCGCGGGCGGGATCCGGTGCCGGACCAGTCCTGGCTCGGCCGGGTCGTCCGTGTCCGTGCGCGGGCGGCTGCTTCGTGGTGCCGTCCTCCGGCGCGCCGTAGTCTCGCCCGGATGGACGTCGAGCTCCGCCCGATCACATCCGAGACCGTTCGCGCGATCTGCGAGCTCGAGGTGGCGGGCGACCAGCGCTCGTTCGTCGCGCCGAACGCGGTCTCGATCGCGGAGGCCCACTTCACCCCCGGGCACTGGATGCGGGCGATCTACGCCGACGGGCAGCCCGTCGGCTTCGTCCTCACCTTCGACGATCCGTCCGAGGGCTACTTCCTATGGCGGTTCATGATCGCCGAGGGCCACCAACGCCGCGGTATCGGCCGGCGCGCGATGCAGCAGGTGATCGAGCACTGGCGCGAGCTCGGAGCCACGGCCGCGAGGACCAGCGTGGTGCCGTCGAACATCGGCGCGACTCGCCTCTACGAGACGCTCGGCTTCCGGCTCACCGGCGAGGAGGGCCACGGAGAACTCGTGATGTCGCTGGACATCTGATCAGCAGGAGGCCGCCGGCCGCGGAGATCGCCGGCCCGCCCGCGGCCGACCTCCAGCCAACGGTCCAGCAGACGCCGCTCGAGTCAAGACGCGATCCTCAGACGGATGAGGGTCGACGGCTCAGCGTCCCGGAACTCGAGTCGTCTGCTTCGGCGTGCCCGCGATCTACCGCTTCGCAGGAATCGATGCTGAACACGGTTCGCGCGTCGGATCGACGGCGGCTCACGCGGCGTCCGCGTCGTCCCAGTGTGGATACTGCGGGGGCGCGTCGCCGTCCGCCTCGACAACCCGTGGGTGCGGTCCTTCGCCCGTAGCAGCGATCCGACTCAGACGGATGTCGATACGCCATTCGTCCCCGAAATCGAACACGTATGCGATCCGCTGCCCAGGCTTCAGGCGAAGCCGGGCGAGGGGGATGGCCGCGCTCTTCTTCGGGGCCGCACCGGTGTACGCCGCGAGAACGTCCGGCATCTCGGCGTGGAGGGGATGCGTGTACTCGCTGCCGTCGTCGGCCCAGTAGCGGCCCTTGAGCCAGAACGCGTAAAGGTGATCGTCGTCCCAGCCGTGGGCGTCGCGAACGGCGTGATGGAGATCGTCAAGGGTCTGATCCGCGAGCAACGCAATGGTGCGCGTGACGGTCGGGACCGCCACCAATCGGGTCGCGAACTGGTACTCGAGCCGAGCGGATGAAGGCATGATGGTCAGGATTGCCGCTTCCGCGGACAGACCCGCCCCGAGCCCGAGTTCAGGAGAGACCCGTGTCGCGGTCGGCCGCCTCGATGACGCCCTACCCGGCGTTCGCGCAGTCCCTCGCCGCGGTCCAGCGGGTATGGCATGATGTATGGCATGCGGCGGACGACGGTCTATCTCCCGGACGAGTTGAAGGCCGCGCTCGAGCGCACCGCATCGGCCCAGGGCACGAGCGAAGCCGAGGTCATCCGCTCAGCGTTGGTCGCTGCCACCCGCGAGCAGGCGTATCCGAAGCCACGGCTGCCGCTGTTCGACAGCGGCGACCCGAAGCTCGCTGAGCGCGTCGACGAGGCGCTTGCGGCAGGTTTCGGCGAGTGATCCTGCTCGACACCAGCGGGCTGCTCGCGGCCCTGGACTCCGCTCAACGCCGGCACCGCCAGTCGGCGGCGAGCCTCGCGGCCGCCAGCCCGCCGCTGCTGCTCTCGCCGTTCGTGCTCGCCGAGCTCGACTACCTGCTCGCCACGCGCGTCGGCGCAACCGCCCGCATGAGTCTGCTCGGCGAGGTCGAACGCGGCGCATACGATCTGCAGCCGTTCGCCGCATCGGACATCCGAAACGCCACCGCCGTGATCAAGCGCCACGCCGACCTCGGGATCAGCCTTGCCGACGCGTCGCTCGTTGTCCTCGCAGCACGCCACAACACCCGAGACGTGCTCACACTCGACGAACGCCACTTCCGCGTCCTCAGCGCTAACCGCAAACCCTTCCGGCTGCTCCCCGCCGACGACGAGCCGAGCCGCCGACGGCGGAGCTGAGCTCAGCCCGTCCAGCACGCGGCGAGCGCTGGGCGGGAAGATTCGGCCTGTCCCCGGCCGTGCGAAAGGGAGAGCGATCGCGGCCGCCAACCGGCTCGTCGACCTCGAGGCACGCGCGGCAGGCGAAGCGGCTGCTCGCGCGGAGCGCATCGATGACCCGACCGAGGTCGCCGTAGTCGCCACGCTCGACGACATGTACGGCCAGAATCGAACAAACCGCGCGTTCTTCGCCGTGAACGCGGGCGGCGCCGCACCGGCGAGGCGCGCGCTGCGCCGACCATCTGCGGGACCTCAAGACGTCGCCAAGAAAGTCGTCAGAAACCGGCGGAGCCGCTCCGGCCCCCAATGGGCGCGGGATCAAGCGATTGACTTTCGGTGCACCACCGACGCTCAGGCCGGCCGAAAACCCAGCAACTAAGCGCGCCCGAGAGGATTCGAACCTCTGACCTTCGGTTCCGTAGACCGCGGCTCCGAGGCATGGATTGGGCTCTAGCAAGCCAAATCCGGAGCACCGGGTGGCCAGAAAATCGCCAGAAAATCCGAAATCGCGGCCGTTGTGAGTGGTGAACGGCCGCGACGCGACGAAGTCCCTGCCTCCCGCTCGGCGGAAGTGCCCGGCGTGGTGGGTGGACACGCTCGCTCCTCCGCGGAGAGCAGCGCGGGTTCGGCGCCGGCGCGGACTGACTGCGGTTCGTCCGCTGCGGGAGCCAGTGGAAGGACCACGCAGACGCCTCCTTCGAGCGCACGCGTTGGGGCGATCCCCTCGGCCGAACGCGCTGCACAGGCGATGCTGTCCACGCGCCGGATGCAACCCCGAGGGCTCGCAGCCGCGCATCGCTTGGCCTGGGCGCGGCTGGCGCCGCGGCCACGGAATCCCAATTGCTTGCGCTGGGCTTGCGCTGCATTTGCGGGCGGCCGGGACGATCGCTTCGTCAGTCAACGTCCAGGAGGTGTCCAAATGGCGACGACAGCAATCGACCAGTCCCAGCTCGAGGCGTTCATGGGGCAGGCCGTGGTGGATCTGGGCGCCGCGTTCAGCGCGCCGCTCGTTCGGCTCGGCGCGCGGCTCGGTCTCTACCGCGCTCTCGCCGACGGCGGTCCCGCCACGCCGGACGAGCTCGCGGAGCGGACCGGGACGGAGCCGCGGATGGTGCGGGAGTGGCTTGGCAACCAGGCCGCCGGCGGCTACATGTCCTACGACGCCGAGAGCGGGAGGTACACGCTCCGGCCGGAGCAGGCGGTCGCTCTCGCGGACGATCAGAGCGAGTTCTACCTGCTCGGTGCGTACGACATCCTGGCGTCGCTGTTCGCTGACGAGGACCGCTTGGTAGAGGTGTTCCGCAGTGGCGCGGGCCTGCGCTGGGACGAGCACGACCACCGTCTCTTCACGGGAACGGAGGCCTTCTTCCGCGCCGGCTACCGCCAGCACCTGGTGGGCGAGTGGCTGCCGGCGCTCGACGGTGTCGTCGAAAAGCTGGAGGCGGGGGCGCGCGTGGCGGATGTCGGCTGCGGCCACGGCGCCTCGACGATCCTCATGGCCGGGGCGTTCCCCGCCTCGACGTTCGTGGGCTTCGACTCGCATGCGGACGGGATCGAGCGCGCTCGCGAGCTGGCCGGCGAGGCGGGCGTCGCGGAGCGGGTGCGGTTCGAGGTCGCGAGCGCCCACGCGTTCGCCGGCCGGGGCTACGACCTCGTCTGCCTCTTCGATGCGTTCCACGACCTCGGCGACCCGGCCGGGGCGGCGCGCCACATCCGGGAGGCGCTGGCGCCCCAGGGGACGCTGATGCTCGTCGAGCCCCAGGCGGGTGAGCGGACGGAGGACAACCTCAACCCGATCGGCCGGCTCTTCTATGCGGGGTCGGCGCTCATCTGCGTCCCGCACGCGATCGCCGACGGTGGGCCGGGAACGCCCGCGCTTGGCAACCAAGCCGGGGAGGGCGTGCTCGGCGGGGTGCTCGAGGCGGCGGGCTTCGCCTCGATCCGTCGCGCGGCCGAGACGCCGTTCAACCGTGTGCTGGAGGCGCGGCCGTAGCTCCGGCGAGCAGCGCGCGTGCCCGGCGGGCGGGCTCGGCGAGGCCGAGCCGGTCCGCCGTCGCGGCTGCCTCCTCGAGCAGCGCAGTCGCCCGCGTGGTGTCTGCGGGAGCGCCGCGGGCGAGCAGGGTCTCGGCGAGGTCGCGCTGGGCCTGCGCGGCGAGCGGGATCCCGGCGCGCGTGCGATCGGCCGCGATCGCGGCCTCGAGAGCGTCGATCGCTTCGTCCATGCGTCCGGCGGCCGCCAGGGCGCGGCCAAGCGGTCGCGCGGCCGAGCCGGCGAGCGCGGTTGACCGCACGAACACAACCATGCGATCGGCGAAAGGCGCCAGCAGCGGAACCACGGCGGCGGCGCAGTCTGCATGGCCGAGGGCGGCGCTCGCATCCGCGAGCTGGGCGAGCCCGCCCACGAGGTTGGCGTCACGCGGCATCCGCTCGACGCCCTCGGCCACCACGTCGTCCAGCAGCGCGCGCGCCGCGTCGTCATTGCCAAGCTCGGCCAGGCAGAGCGCGACGTAGGCCCGATAGGACCGCCCCGCCGGCGTTTCGATCCGGGCTCGCAGGTAGTCGAGGTCGACGTCCTGCCACGCCTCTTCGACGACATGCAGCGTGTAGTGGTTCGACCTGAGCACAGGTTCGGCGTTGTCGTCCCGGACGCGCGTGGCCTGGGCGTGTGCATCCTCGGCGAGCCGTCTCGCCGCGGCCAGTTCCCCCCGGTAACCCGCGATGGCCGCGCGCCAGGCCGGCACGTACCAAGAGAACGCGGGCAGCCGCGCCTCGGCGGCCACCCGCTCATAGACCCGGATCTCATCGTCCGCCGCAGCGACCTGACCCTGCTCGAGCAGGTCGACGACGCGCCAGTGCCGCCCATGCAGCTCGATCTCTGGGTCGCCGGTGCGCTCGCCGAGCGCGACGAGCTCTTCGGCGGCGGCGAGGCGCGCAAGCAGATGCTCGGGCGCCCAGTGCACGACGTGCGAGGCGGTGAGCGCGAGAGCGAGCGCACCCGGATCGGCGAGCCCGCGCGCCGTCGCGACGGCCTCGTCCGCCAACGCACGCCGGTGCTGCTCGGCGGGCGCATAGGCAAGAGCGATGGCAAGCCTGGAGAGCAGCCGCACCCGCAACGAAGCCTGGTCCGGCTGCAGGCGCTCGAGCGCTTCCTGAAGGAGCGCGACGAGCGGCTCGTCGACCGCGACGATTGTCACGCCGAGGCCCGCGGCGCCGAGCGCCGCACGCGCGAGCAGGTCGTCTCGCGACTCCGCCCGGGCGAGCCGCGCCGCCTCCTCGAACGCGATCTGAGCGCGATCGGTCTCGCCCGCTCGCAGGCGCGCCTCGCCGAGCGCCACGAGAACCTCGGCCAGCCGTCCCGCCGCCGCCCACCTGCGGGCCAGTGTTCCCGCGCGCTCGAGCAGCTCGATCGCGTCCTCCCAGGCCAACCGCTCAAGCGCCTGTCGCGCGGCGTCCAACGCGTAGGCGAGCGCGGGCTCGGGGTCGCCACGGGCGCCGGCGAGCGCATGATGTGCGAGCGGGGCCAGCCACTGCTCGGGCGCGCTCCCGGCCCGCTCGGCCAGAGCCTCCGCGATGCGCCGGTGGAGGTAGGCACGCCGCACGGCCGACAGCTGCCCGACGAGCGCGTCTCGCACCAGCGCATGCACGAACGCAAGACGCTCGGTCCCCGGCAGCTCCCTCAGAAAGCCCGCCCGCAAGGCGTCGTCGAGCGCGTCCAGCACCGTCTCCTCCGGCTCGGCCGTCCCCACCCGCACGAGTTCCGCGTCGAACTCGGAGCCGGCGACTGCGGCGAGCTCGAGCAGCCCTCGTGCGCGCTCCGAGAGCCGGCCGGCACGTGCGGCGACGGCATCGCGTACGGCGTCCGGTAGCGCGACCGCATCGCCCGTCTCCGCATGCTGCGCCAGCTCGCGAACGAAGAAGGGGTTCCCACCGGTTCGCTGCACGCAGCACATGGGCTGCGGCCGGATCCGGGCGCGTCCCCGTCAACGCCTCCACGACCGTGGCAACGGCCGCCTCGACGAGCCCGTGCAGGGCGACTCGGACGACCGGCCGGTCGCGCCGGATCTCGGCGAGCGCCTCCGTGAGCGGGTGGCCTGGGCCTAGCCCGATGTCGCGGGCGCTCGCGACCAGAAGCAGAGGTACGCGCTGAGGCCGAGTCGCCAAGCGGCGCACGAGAAGCAGCGTCGCCCGATCGGCCCAATGCAGGTCGTCAAGGGCGAGCACGAGCGGCCGCCTCGCCGCGACCTCCTCGAGCCACTCCGCGACGGCGTCGAACATCCGGGCACGGTCGGCCTGCGGGTCGGAGGCCGGCTCGCCCGGGCGCCCTGCCGTGAGTTCCCCAAGGCCATCAGCGAGGACGTCAGGGACCGTGAGCGGCGCCAGCGCCTCCGCGAAGGGCTGGTACGGCGTCGCTGGCTCCGCCTCGCAGCGGCCGTACAGCACGAGCGCACCCGTCCCCTGAACCGCATGCGCAAATTCCGCCAGCAGGCGGGTCTTGCCGATCCCCGCCTCACCGGTCACCAACGCGACACAGCGCTCGCCGCTCCGCGCACGCGCAAACGCCTCGTGCAGGCGAGCGCCCGCCGCCTCCCGCCCCACGAAGGCACCACCCCGAACCGCATCGAGGCGCTCGGACAACGACAGGACGGACGCGGCCGCCGCAGCCGTGCCGAGCTCCTCACGCCGCAGCCGTGACGCCAGCTCGCGCGTCGCCGCCGACGGACCAAAACCGAGCTCGCGCGCAAGCCGCCGAGAGAAATCGGCGTACGAGCGGAGCGCGGCCGCACGATCACCCCACGCCGCCAGCGCCAGCATCAGCTCGCGCTCGGCCGCCTCATCCAGCGGATCCCACTGGGCCAGCCGGCGGGCCCACGCCAGCGCCGAGCCGACATCCCCCGCCGCCGTCGCCGCGCGCACGAGCGCACCCGCCGCGTCCGCTCGTGCGGCCGCATGCCGGGAGCGCAGCTCGAACACCCACTCCTCGTCGAGACCCTCCAGCACCTCGCCGCGGCACAGCCCGAGCGCCTCCTCGAGCCGGCCCGCCCCGATCAGCTCGGAGAACGCACGCAGGTCGACCCACAGGCCCTCCCCGCCGAGCTCCACCGTCTCGCGCGTCGCCCCCACATGCACGGCCGCCGGACCGAGCGCCCCGCGCAGCTCGCTGAGCGCGGTGCGCAGACTCGCCCGAGCGCTCGAGTCGCGCACGTCCGGCCACAACCGGGCCGCGACCTCGGCACGCGCATGCTCACCCGGAGACGCGGCAAGCCAGCCGAGCAACAGACGTGCCGGTCTCCCCGCCGGCAGGTCAACGCCCGCCACTGCCGCATCGACCTCGAACCCACCGATCAGGCGAACGCGCAGCATCACTGCCGCAAAGCGTAAGAGCGAGGACGACGAGCGCGGCTCAGGACCGCCGCGGACCTGCTCGTCTCCAGCCAGCTCGTCTACCCCGAGGCGCGCGCCGCGCTCGCCGCGGCAGCTCGCGCACGTCGCATCGACGAGCCAACTCACAGCGCTGCCATCGCAACGCTCAAGGAGCTCTACGCCCAGCTGCGCATCATCGCGGCCGACGAACCGCTCGCCCTTCAGGCCGGCGACCTCGCCGCCCAACACGCGCTGCGCGGCTACGACGCCGTCCACCTCGCGTGCGCCCTGCAACTCCAAGGCCACGACATTCTTCTTGCCACGTGGGACAACGCGCTCAACGCCGCCGCTCGCGCGACCGGCCGGCTCATCGCCAACGACACGCCGTGAGCGAGCGACTGAGGATGCACGAACGCCGATGCCGTCCGCGCGAGCCACGGATTCGTGACACCGGGCCCCATCCGCGATCGCCGCAGACGTCGCCAAGAAAGTCGCCAGAAAATCAAACCGGGGGCTCGCAGACCGCATGAATCCGTGGTCTCACGCGCTTGACCTTCGGTGCGCGATCAACGCTCAGACCGGCCGAAAACCCAGCGACTAAACGCGCCCGAGAGGATTCGAACCTCTGACCTTCGGTTCCGTAGACCGACGCTCTATCCAGCTGAGCTACGGGCGCAAGCGCGGCCGTCCATGGTAGCCGCCAGCGGAGAGGGCGGGATTCGAACCCGCGATGGAGCTTGCCGCCCCATACTCGCTTAGCAGGCGAGTGCCTTCAGCCACTCGGCCACCTCTCCGGGTGCCGCCAGTGTAGAGGTACGAGCCGAGGGTCGTGAAGGCGCCCGCGGGGCTAGGCGGAGGCGCGGCGGCGGCCGAGGGTGTCGAGCTCCTCGAGCGACTGGCCGGCGCCGTAGGCAACGCAGGTGAGCGGGGCGTCGGCGATGTGGACCGGCATGCCGGTCTCGCGGTGGACGCGGTCGGCGAAGCCGCGCAGGAGCGCGCCGCCGCCCGCCAGGACGATGCCCTGGGTGGCGATGTCGGCCGCCAGCTCGGGCGGGGTCTCCTCCAGCGTGGCGTGGACGGCGGCCATGATGTCGGCCAGCGGCGGGTCGATCGCGCGGCGGACCTCCTCGCTGTCGAGCTCCATCTCGCGCGGGAGGCCGGACAGGAGATCGCGTCCGCGGATGCGGGTCGAGAGCTCCTGCGGCAGGCGCGAGGCGGAGCCGACGGCGAGCTTGATCGCCTCGGCGCTCTGGGAGCCGATCGCCATCCGGTGCTCGAGGCGGATGTAGTTGGTGATGGCGTCGTCGAGGTCGTAGCCGCCCACGCGCAGCGACCTCGAGACGACGATGCCGCCGAGCGAGATGACCGCGACCTCGCTGGTGCCGCCGCCGACGTCGACCACCATCCGCCCGACCGGCTCGGCGATCGGGAGCCCGGCCCCGATGGCGGCGGCCAGCGACTCCTCGATCAGGTGCACCTCGCGAGCCCCGGCCGAGAGCGACGCCTCCTCGACCGCGCGACGCTCGACGTCGGTCACGCCGGACGGCGCGCACATGACAAGCCGCGGCCGGCTGAAGCGGCTGTGGAGCACCTTGTCGACGAACTGCCGCAACATCGCCTCGGTGACCTCGAAGTCGGCGATCACGCCGTGGCGGAGCGGGCGGTCGGCCGAGATGGTGGCGGGGGTGCGGCCGATCATCAGCTGGGCGTCGGCGCCGACGGCGTGCACCTCGCCGGTGCGCTGGTCGATCGCCACGACGGAGGGCTCGGAGAGCACGATCCCGCGCCCGCGTACGTAGACGACCGTGTTCGCCGTGCCCAGGTCGATCGCCATGTCGCCCACCGAGCGCAGCGAGGCCAGCGACCAGCGTCGCCGCCGCTGCGAGCGGAAGACTCCCCGAGAAGGCATGGCCGTCCAGCATACGGGCGCGCCAGTACGGTTCGGGCATGCCCGACGCGTCGACGTTCCTGCTCTTCGCCCTGGCGAGCCTCGCGTTCCTGGCCATTCCGGGGCCGTCGGTCTTCTACATCGTCACCCGCAGCCTGGCCCAGGGGCGGCGCGCGGGCGTGACGTCGATGCTCGGGGTGCAGGTCGGCGGGCTCGTCCACGTGGTGGCCGCGGCGTTCGGGGTGTCGGCGATCATCGCCTCCTCGGCGACCGCCTTCACGATCGTCAAGTACGTCGGCGCCGCCTACCTGGTGGCGATCGGGTTGCGCAAGCTGCTGGCCCGCGGCGAGGAGGACGCCGAGGTGGAGCTCGGCGGCCCGGCGACGGGGCGGCGGCTGTTCTGGCAGGGCGCGATCGTGAACGTCTTCAACCCGAAGACGGCGCTCTTCTTCCTCGCCTTCCTGCCGCAGTTCGTCGATCCGGCCGCGGGTCCCGTGGCGCCGCAGATGCTCGTCCTCGGCACGCTCCTGGTCGGCCTCGGGGTGCTCAGCGACGGCACCTACGCGCTCGTGGCCGCGGGCGCGGGGCGGCGCCTGCGCGAGACCGCCGCGGCCCGCCGGCGGGTCGACCGCCTGAGCGGCGGCGTCTTCGTCTCGCTCGGCCTGGTCGCCGCCCTCGCGGGCGAACCGGCTCGCGCGCGCTAGTCTGTTACGCGTAACCGGCCGGATCATCAGCGATCCGGCGCCGCAGTGCCCAGCGCCCGCAGTCGTAGCGAATTCGCTTCCCTCCGCGTACGCAGTGCACATGAACGCCGTGGAGGAAAGCAACATGGCTACAGGAACCGTCAAGTGGTTCAGCGACGACAAGGGCTTCGGCTTCATCACGCCGGACGAGGGCACGAAGGACCTCTTCGTGCACCACAGCGCCATCGTCGGTGAGGGGTTCAAGTCGCTCGCCGAGGGCGCCAAGGTGTCCTACGACGCCGAGCAGGGCCCCAAGGGCCCGAACGCCGCGAACGTCACCACGCTCTAAGGAGCACGCTTGCTCGGGCCCGCCGCTCGGCGGGCCCGACCATCGCGGGGCGTATGCTGTGAGGCCGACGCGCCCCGCGTCCTGCCGCCGCCGGGTCTCCTGCCTCTCCCTGACGCGTGGTCCCGCTCTGACGAGAGCTCGAGGGAGGACAGCATGGCCCACGCGAGATGCGCGGCATGCATGGTGCGAGTCTGGCGCGACGACGCCCAGGCGGTGTGCCCGAGTTGCGGCGGGCCGCTCGAGGCGGTCGCCCGCGCCGAAGAGCTGATCGGCCTGCGAGCCGTCAGCCCGCCTCCCAGCGACGCCTCGTCGCTCGCGGACCACGTCCGCGCCACGATCGCCCGCAACGATGCCGCACGAGCGCGCCGGCTGCGCGAGCGCGGCGACCGGCTGTCGTGACCCCGCCCCCACCCCCGCGCAAGCCGCGGCCACCGGCCAAGACGCCCGCCCAGCGCGCCGAGGAGGCCGCCGCGGTCCAGCGCCGCCTCAAGGAGGAGGCAGCCGCGCGCCGGAAGGCGGCCGAGTCGGTCAAGAAGCGCTGAAGAAGTCGCGGAGCAAAGCCGCGAGCTGCTCCGGGGCCTCCTCGGCCATGTGGTGGCCGCTGTCGATGCTCGCGCCGCGGACCTCGTCGGCCCAGTCGCGCCAGATCGCCACAGGATCGCCCCAGAGGTCTTCGAGGTCGTCGTGGATGGACCACGCGACGAGCGTCGGGCAGCGCACGACGGCGCCCGGCGGCGCGATCCTCGTCGTCGTGCGCGCGGTCGATCGTGAGCCCGGCGCGGTAGTCCTCGACCATGGCGTGCACGGTCTCCGGATCGTGGATCGCGCGGCGGTAGTCGGCGAACGCCTCCTCCCCCATGACGTCGGCGGTCGCCGTGTACCAGGCGTCGGGGTCGCGGCTGATGATCTTCTCGGCGGGCTTCGCGGTCTGGCCGAAGAAGAACCAGTGCCACCAGGCGCTCGCGAAGCGGGCATCGGCGCGGGCGAGCGCCTCGCCCATCGGGATCGAGTCGAGCACGGCCAGCGCCGTGACCGCGTCCGGGTGGTCCATCGCCGTCCGGAAGGCCACGTAGCTGCCGCGGTCGTGGCCGGCCACGGCGAACCGCTCGTGGCCCAGCGCGCGCATCAGAGCCACCACGTCGCGCGCCATCGCGCGCTTGGAGTACGGCTCGTGGTCGTCCGTGGTCGGCGGCTTCGACGACTCGCCGTAGCCGCGCAGGTCGGGGCAGACCACGGTGAACTCGCGGGCCAGCAGCGGCGCCACCCGGTGCCAGGTCACGTGCGTGCGCGGATGGCCGTGGAGCAGGACCAGCGGCGGCCCCGAGCCGCCATGCCGGACCCGCAGCTCCGCCTCCCCGACGTCGATCCGGTCGAGAATGAACCCTTCGAACATGCCCGTCATCATGGGGCGCGCACCGGAGGGGTGGCAGAGCGGTCGAATGCACCGGTCTTGAAAACCGGAGTCCGTTCACGCGGACCGCGGGTTCGAATCCCGCCCCCTCCGCTCTAGGCCGCGACCGTGCGCTCCATCGAGACCGATCGCGACCCCGGCGAGAGCGTCCGTGCCTGTGCGAGCCAGGCGGAAGGTGACTGATGCGCGCAGGAGATTGGAGATGTCCTCGGCATCTCCAGCGGTCGCGGCTGAGGTAAGTGGTGGACATGGGCTTGGGCGCGTCTTGCCGGCCCGAGGGTCGAATACTCTCCCGCGTCACCCAAAGTTGACGCGGCGTCAACAATTTCCCCACGCGCGGCGCCCGCGGGCGTACGTTCCCGGCGACAGCGAAAGGAGGTGAAGACATGAAGAAGAGAGTTGTGGTCGCCGGTGTATGCGCTCTCGCCTTGGCGGCCGCGCCGAGCGTGGCGCTCGCCGATCAGCCGCCGGGCCAGCTCGGCTACGAGGGCCAGCCGGGCAACCAGGGCGGCGCCAGCGGCAATCCCGGTGGTGGTGGTGGCGGCGGTGGTGGTCAGCCGCCGGGCCTGCTCGGGTATGAGGGCCAACCGGGCAATCAGGGCGGCGGCTGAGTCCGTCACGCCGCGGCCCCTCATCGGGTCGGCTGGCGACCAGCAGTAGAGCTGGGAGCGCCAAATGTCGGAGGGATGGAGGCTCCCTCCGACGGCGACGCAGGGACCGCTGCGGCTCGTACCCCTTACCCCGCGGGTAATTGCCATGCTTGCGCGCCCGCGGCACCCTGAGCGGCGCGATGACGACCATGACCGAGCACGTCTTCGATGCCGACACCGCCGTCCGCGCCGCTGCCGGCGAGGGCACGTACACAGCGCAGCTGACCGACCGCTGGGGCGCGATGGGCGGCACGCCCAACGGCGGCTACATGCTGGCGGTGGCGCTACGCGCGCTGCAGCAGGACATGCCCCTGCCCGACCCGCTCGTGACCTCCGCGCACTTCCTGCGCCCCGGCCTCGTCGGTCCCGCCGACATCCGGACGGAGGTCGTGCGCTCCGGCCGCCGGGTGGCGACCGGCGAGGCCAGGCTCATGCAGGACGGCAAGGAGATCGTCCGCCTGCTCGCCACGTTCGGCGACCTCGACCAGGCCGACGGCCGCACGCTCGTCCTCAACGACCCGCCGCAGCTCCCCCGCCCCGAGGACACGCCGGACGTGCTCGGCGGCGGCACGATGCCCGGCGTGAGCATCACCGGGCAGCTCGAGTACCGCGCTCCCCAACCGCCGGGCTGGGCGCGCGGCGAGCCCGACGGCACGCCGAGCCTCGAGTTCTGGATGCGCTTCCGCGACGGTCGCGACCCCGACCCGCTGGCGCTCGCCGCCCTGGTCGACGGCGCCGCCCCCGCCGTGCTCGACATCGGCGCGCGCGGGTCGTCGACGATCGAGCTCACGGTCCACGTGCGCGCGAGGCCGCAGCCCGGCTGGCTCGCCTGCCGCGTGGCCACGCGCCACGTGATCGGCGGCTACCACGAGGAGGACTTCGAGATCTGGGACTCCGGCGGGCAGCTCGTCGCCCAGTCGCGCCAATTCGCGCTGCTTCCGGGATAGGCCCGAGCCGATTCCCGCAGCATGCGGGTTCGCAGGGTTGACCGATCCGGGCCGGGCGGCTTCCATCGCGCACGTGGTGCAGCAACCCCGGCAGATCTACGCCAGCACCGCCGACCGCCGGCACGGCCGGCGGTGGAGCAGGGTGAGAACCGCCGACCGCCGGCACGGGCGGCGCTGGGCGCGGCGCCAGCGCTCGTACTGGCTGCCCGCCGGCGTCCTGGCCCTCGCCCTGGCCGCCGGCGAGGCGCTCCGCACCCTTGCGTGACCTCCTCGCGCGCACGGCGGTCGCCGCCGTCGCCGCCGTCGTCGTCAACGTGCTGGTGCGGGCGATCGCGAAGGCCGCGTTCGACATCCCCGACTCGTTCGAGCACCTCGCCCTCAGGGCCGTCGTCCTCTCGACGCTGTTCGGCGTCGCCGCCGCCGCGCTCGTCTACGCGGCGATCCGAACCACGCGCACCTTCATCATCGTCGCCGCCGTGGCGCTCGTGGTCTCACTGGCGGCGCCCCTGTCGGTCAGCGACGAGGGCGACGCCGCCGCCGTCGGCACGCTCATGTGCATGCACGTGACGACGGCGGCGATCGTGGTGGCGGCGCTTACTTCCCGCCGCCGCCGACATTGACGTCGACGGCCACCATCCGGTGGTCGGACGACGGGAAGCCGTTGCCGTTGGGCACGCCGGGAGTGAAGAGCCCGACGAGCCGGAACAGCGGGTCGCTCATCAGCGGCCAGAAGACGAACGAGTTCACGATCTCCATCCGGCGGTCGGGCAACACGTAGTCGGCCCGCAGGTTGCCCGGCGCCGCGTCGTTGAAGTCGGCGGTGTCGAACGCCGGATCGCTCTTGTGCGTGAGGTTCGCACGTCCCTGCAACGCCGCCTGCTCGGGCCCGCCCGGGCTCGTCGGCGCATCATCAGAGTTGACCCGCGGGTGCTCGAGCAGCTGCTGGATCGCGCCGGGGACGCTGTCGCCGTCGAGCGGATCCGAGTTCTGGTCGCCGGCGATGACGAAGCGCTTGCCGCCCAGCCCGCCGCGGCGTCCCTCGTCGTCGTAGATGTAGCGCGCGCCGGAGATGTAGTCGGCCCAGAAGCGGATCTCGTCGAAGTTGCGGCGGCCGTTACGGTCCTCCCCGCCGTCGAAGACCGGCGGCGTCGGGTGGCTGACCAGGAAGTGCACGGTCCGGCTGCGCGAGACCTCGATCGGCACGTCCCAGTGGCTCTTCGACGACAGCCGCAGGATCTCCACCTCGTCGGGCGAGTAGAACGGCTGCGGGATCAGGTTGCCCGGCATGTCCTGCCAGCGGAAGTGCTGGAACGTCCGCACGCGCCCGTAGTCGATCGGCATGCGCGAGTAGACGGCCATTCCGAACTGGCCCGGGTAGTCGCCGAACCCGAACGCGTCGTCACCGTAGCCGGGCGTGTCGGGCGTGCTGACGATCCCCCCGGCGTTGTTGAGGTCCTTACCGGAGTGGATGCCGGTGTTGGAGGGCGCGACGAAGCTGTACGGGAATGAGATCGGCTGCGCGCCGTTCTGGCTCACGGACAGGTAGTTGCGCTGGAACAGCCGCACGGCCTCGCCGCCGGGCACGAAGTCGAACTCGTTGATCAGCAGCACGTCCGGCCGCGCGCGCTGGATGATCTCGGCGACGTTACGGATCTGCGGGTCGGTGCCGGACGCGAGGGCCGGCAGGAGCTGGCCGTCGTCGGCGCGGTTCAGCGACGCGTTGAAGGTCGCGAACCGCACGGTGTGGTCGCGGGCGAGCGCGGGCGAGGCGGTCAGCACCAAGGCCGCGGCCGCGCAGAAAAGGGTGCGCTTGAGCATGTCCGCACCCTACGGGCCCAGCGCACCGGAGTGTGAGGAATCAGAACAGCACGATGATCAGGATCGCGACGATGATCGTCACGCCCAGCAGGGCGTACGCGGCGCCCGCCTGCCACTGGTTCTCCCAGAAGCCCGGCCGCGCGCGGTCTCGCGAGTGGCGCCCCTCGGGCGGCTCGCCGGTCCAGTCGTCGTCGTCGGAGCTCACCTGATCTGCCTACCCGAGATCGCCCGCGCGACCACCAGTCGTTGGATCTCGGACGTGCCCTCGAAGATCGTGTAGATCTTCGCGTCGCGGTGCATGCGCTCGACGGGGTACTCGCGCGTGTAGCCGTTGCCGCCGAGGATCTGGATCGCCCGGTCGGTGAGCCAGACCGCGACCTCGCCGGCCTTGAGCTTGGACATCGAGCCCTCGGCGTTCTCGAACGGCCGGCCGGTGCGGCCCATCCACGACGCCCGCCAGACGAGCAGCCGCGCCGCGTCGAGCTCCATCTTCATGTCGGCGAGCATGAAGGCGATCGCCTGGTTGTCGATGATCGGGCGGCCGAACTGCTCGCGCTCCTGCGCGTAGGCGAGCGCGTACTCGTAGGCGGCGCGGGCGATCCCCAGAGCCTGGGCGGCCACCGTCGGCCGCGTCGCCTCGAAGGTCTGCAGCGCCGCCTGCCCGCGCGACCCGCCGCCCTCGCGCGCCCGCGCCAGCCGCTCCTCCAGCTTCTCGCGGCCGCCGAGCAGGCACGCGTCCGGCACCCGGACGTCGTCCAGGAAGACGTCGGCCGTGTGCGAGGCACGCAGGCCGTGCTTCTTGACCTTGGCGCCCATCTTCAGGCCCGGCGTGCCGGGAGGGATGACGAACGCCGCCTGCCCGCGCGCGCCGAGATCCCGATCGACCGAAGCGACCACGACGTGCACCCCCGCGATCCCGCCGTTGGTGGCCCACGCCTTCTGGCCGTTGAGGACCCAGTCGCCGCCGTCGGGCACCGCGCGGGTGCGCAACGAGGACACGTCGGAGCCGGCGTCGGGCTCGGAGACGCAGAAGGCGGCCACGGCCGGCTCGGCCTCGGTGCCGAAGCAGCGCGGGATCCACTCCCCGGCCTGCTCGCCGGTGCCCTGCCCGAAGATGGCGGCGACGGCCAGCGACGTCCCCATGATCGCCATGCCGATCCCCGCGTCGCCCCAGAACAGCTCCTCGTTGACGATCGGCAGCGTCAGCCCCGTCTCGTCGGAGTAGAACTGGGCCATCGCCTCGAAGCCGTAGAGGCCGATCTTCGCCGCCTCGGCGATGATCGGCCACGGCGTCTCCTCGCGCTCGTCCCACTCGGCGGCGGCCGGGCGCACGACCTGCTCTGCGAAGCCGTGCACCCAGTCGCGGATGTCGCGCTGGTCCTGAGTGAGCTCGAGCGAGAACGAGGCGGCGGTGGCGGCTTCCATGCCGCCGATGCTTACCAGTGCCGCGCGCTACGCGCGCCGGGTGGTCGTGGGCTCCTCGCGCTCGGTGACCCGGCCGTCGCGCTCGAAGCGGCCGTCGCGATCGCGGTCCACCACGACGTCGCGCTCGCGGCGGCGGCCGACCCGCGGCAGCATCGCCACGATCAGGCACGCGGCGGCCGCGACGGCGAAGGCCAGCATCGTCATCCCGTTCGCGGCGAAGATCCCCAGCACGTCGCTGCCGTCGACGAACGCGATGATCGCGGCGGCGGCCATCACCAGGCCGACGAGCATGGCCATCGACTTGGCGCTCCAGTGCATCGGCGCGCTCAAGAGCAGGATCAGGCCCGAGGCCCCGAACAGCAGCCACGTCCAGCCGTTGCCCTCGATGCCGAAGAACGTGCCGCCGGAGACGTCGCCGTTCGGCGCGTTCTGAGTGAAGTCCGTCGAGCCCATCAGCAAGCCGAGGATGCCGCCGGCCAGCAGCACGATGCCGATGATCCCCACCGGCCCCTTGGCCAGCGAAACGCCCTTCGTTCTATCCATGTGATGCTCCTTTCCTTACATCCCTCCTTCCCGCAAACGGCCCCCTCGATGCCTACAGCTCGGCCTTCTGGAACTCGAACGACTTGGCCGCCTCGGACTCGTACTGGTACTCGAGCGTGGCGAGGCCGAACGGGTTGTCCGGCTTGACCTCGTAGATCGTCGACATGCGCGACGGGCTGCGCTGTTCCGCCGGGCCGTACTGGTAGTCGCCCGACAGGCCGTCGAAGCTGACCGTGCCGAGCTCCTCGGAGGCCTTCATGAGCCCCTCGCGCGAGAGGTCGCCGAGGTCGACCGCCTTCTCGAGCAGCGCGGTCATGGCGATGCCCTGCAGGTAGCCGAAGGAGAAGTAGTAGTCCGGCTCCTGGTCGGGCTTGAACTCCTCCACGCGCGAGATCATGTCCGCCATCCCGGGGACCTGGTCGTCGCCCCACTCGGTGCCCTCGGCGACGATCCACGTCGTCTGCTGGAGGTACTCGGCCAGCGGCGAGGCGCCCAGCTCGTCGATCCACGACGGCGACTGGCCGATCCAGCGCGGCGCGAAGCCGAGCTTGGCGGCGGTGCCCCAGATCGTGCCGGCGTCGGTCGGCGTGGCGACGAGGAAGATCGCGTCGCACTTGGACCTCTGGAGCCGCTGGACCTGGCCGGTCACGTCCTTGTCGCCGACCTTGAACTTCTGCGTGTCGGCGACCTCGAACCCGAGCTCGGAGGCCGCGTAGTCGACGCCGGACTGACCCGCCTCGCCGTAGGCGTCGTCCTGGATGAACGAGCAGATGTTCTTGCCCTTCCCGTCGCCCTGGTTGATGTAGTAGTCGAGCGCGTTGATCGCCTGCACCTGGTAGGGCCCGCCGACCGGCAGCAGGTTCGGCTCGCGGACCCAGAACGCGTCGAGCGACGCCGGCGCGGCGATGATGTTGTCCTGCGTCAGCTGCGGCAGGACGGCGAGCGTCGGCGCCGTGCCGAGCACCTGCGTGAACGCCACGACGTCGTTCTTGATCTTGTTGTACTGCTGGACCGTCCGCGGCGGCGAGTACTGCGTGTCCTCCTGGACGAGCTCGACCTTGTACTTGCCGGCGATGCCGCCCTGCGAGTTGACGTAGTCGAAGTACACCTGGTTGCCGGCCGTGAGCGGCTGCCCGATCACCGCCACCGGGCCGGAGAGCGGCGTCAGGATCCCCAGCTTGATCGTGGTCCCGTCGAAGCCCGGGCCGCTCTGCAGCTCGGCGGCGGCGCCCTCGCCCTCACCCTCTCCCTCGTCGGCGGCCCCTCCACAGCCGACAACCGCCAGGAGAGCAAACAGAACGAATAGGAACCTCGTCACGGACATGCGTCCCTCCTCCATCGAGCCCTCAGCAGGTCCCGTCCGGCGAAGCCGGACTCGCCGCCGGAGGCATGGCGAAACACCCCCATCTCGGACACCGGCACGGACGCCGGCGTCTCGTGTACCTCCAAAGAAGTTCAATACGAGAACGGCCACGCTTTGAAATAGGCCTTCACACGGAGCCACATCGCGGCCAGCCCGCGTGGCTCGAACATCAGGAACAGGACGATGAGCAGGCCGAAGATGGCCTGGTTGAGCGCGAAGACGGAGATGAAGCCGTCGTCGCCCGCGCTGGTGGCCACGCCGGGGATCGAGTCCGAGTAGTTCTCGATCACGGCCGGCAGGCCGCCGAGGAAGAGCGCGCCGAGCACGGCGCCGAAGACCGTCCCGACGCCGCCGACGATGATGATCGCGATGTACTGGATGGAGAGGAACAGCGTCCACTCCTCCGGGGAGACGTACTGCTGGTAGGCGCCGTAGAGCGCGCCGGCCAGCGCCGCGAAGCCGCTCGAGACGGCGAAGGCGGCGACCTTGTAGCGCCCGAGCTCGACGCCGATGATCTCGGCGGCGACGTCGCGGTCGCGGATCGCCTGGATCGCCCGCCCCGGGCGCGTGCGCACGATGTTCTTGGCCAGCAGCGCGCACAGGGCCACCAGTCCCCAGACGAGCCAGAACCAGCCCTGGTTGCGGATGTACTCGTCGCCGAGGATGGTCACGGCGTTGAAGTCGAAGGGCCCGAGCGTGACCCCGGCGGTCACCGAGGTGCCGGAGTTGCCGCCGGTCAGGCCCTCCATGTTGCGGAAGATGTGCTCGCCGAGGAAGACGAGCCCGAGCGTGACGATGGCCAGGTAGTTGCCGCGCAGGCGCAGCGCGAACGGGCCGATCAGCGCGCCGACCGCGGCCCCGAACAGCGCGGCGGCGGGCAGCCAGAGCACGAGCGGCAGCCCGAGGTCGCCGCCCACGGCGGCCGCCACGTAGGCGCCCGCGCCGATGAAGAACGCGTGGCCGAGCGAGACCTGGCCGGTGTAGCCCGTGAGCAGGTTGAGGCCGATCGCCCCGATCGCCGCGATGCCGGCGTAGTTGAGGACCGACAGCCAGAACGCGTCGGTCAGGAACATCGGGGTCAGCAGCCACAGGGCGGCGAGCACGGCCAGCCCGACCTTCGCCGCGGTGCTGCGGAAGAGCCGGAGGTCGTCGGCGTAGCGGCGCGTGAGGTTGCGGTGCGGCCGCGCCATCTACACGCGCCTGACCTCGCGGGTGCCGAACAGCCCGTACGGGCGGACGAGCAGGATCACGATCATCACCACGTACGGCATGACGGCGCCGAAGTTCTCGCCCAGCCAGGGCGCGACGTCCTGCTGGTAGCCGGCGGTCAGCGCCTGCGTGAGGCCGATGATCAGCCCGCCGACCACCGCGCCGACCGGCGAGTCCAGCCCGCCCACGATCATCGCCGGGAAGGCGACCAGCGCGATCGCCCCGATGGTCGGCGACAGGGCGGCGGGTCCGCTCGCGAGCGTGACGCCGGCGAGCGCGGCGAGGCCGGCGCTGATCGCCCACGAGACCGCGAACACGCGGCGCGCGCTGATGCCCTGGGCGAGCGCGGCCTCGGCGTCGAACGCCGTCGCGCGCATGGCCACGCCGAGCGAGGAGACGCGGAAGAAGACGAAGAAGCCGGCCAGCACGGCGGCGGCGATGCCGAGCGTCCACAGGTCGCGCACCGCCATCACCACGTCGCCCACGCGACGGTGTCGACGCCCCACGGGTCGGCGAGGTTGAGGTTGTCGAAGCCCCAGATCGCCGTGATCGCCTGCTCGATGATGAACAGCAGGCCGATGGTGATCATGATCACCGCGAAGACCGGCTCGCCGACCATCTTGCGCAGCACGGTGCGCTCGAGCCCGGCGCCGAACGCCGAGGCGCACAGCACCGCCAGCAGCACGGCGAGCACGAAGGGGAGCCCGGCGGAGTTGGCGAACGCGTAGGTGAGGTACGCGCCGAGTGCGACGAGCGCGCCCTGGGCGAAGTTGATGACCCCGGTGGCGCGGTAGATGATCACGAAGCCCAGCGCCACCAGCGCGTAGCGGGCCCCGAGCGCCAGCCCGTTGAAGCAGAGCTGGAGGAATTCGGTCACCTCCGCGGGACCTCCTGTCCCGCGATCTGAACCGAACCGGGGGCGTCCGGCCCCCGGAGATAGAGCTCCTCGATCTGCTTCTCGAACCGCTGTTCCAAGGCGCGCCGCTTGACCTTCTGGGTGGCGGTGAGCTCGCCGTCCTCGTGGTCGAGCTCCTTCTCGAGCAGCGCGAAGCGCTTGATCGTCTCGACCTGCGCGAGGTCGCGGTTGACGTCCTCGACCCAGCCGCCGATCAGCTCGCGCACCTCGGGCTTGCGCGAGAGGTCGCCGTAGGTGGTGAAGGCCAGCCCCTGGCGCGCGGCCCAGTCGCTCACCGTGTCGGCCTCGATGCCGATCAGCGCGACGAGGTACCTGCGGCGGTCGCCGACCACCATCGCCTCGCGCACGTAGGGCGACACCTTGAGCCGGTTCTCGATCTCGCTCGGCGAGACGTTCTTGCCGCCCGCGGTGATGATCACGTCCTTCTTGCGGTCGGTGATCGTCAGGTAGCCGTGGTCGTCGATCCGGCCGACGTCGCCGGTGTGCAGCCAGCCCTCGGGGTCGACGGTCGCGGCGGTGGCCTCCGGGTCCTTGAAGTAGCCGGCGAACACGGCCGGCGAGCGCGTGAGGATCTCGCCGTCCTCGGCGATCCGCAGCTCGACGCCCTCCAGCGGCTTGCCGACGGTGCCGATGCGCACGTCGTCGAACGGCATCAGGGTGCAGACCGCGGTGTTCTCGGTCTGGCCGTAGATCTCGTAGACCGGGACGCCCATCCCCCAGAAGAACTCGAGCACCTGGGGAGCGATCGGCGCGGCGCCGCAGATCGCGCGCTCGGCGCGGCCGAGCCCGAGCTTGTCGCGCAGCGCGCGCAGGGCGAGCACGTCGGCGGCGCGGCCGGGCGCGAGGCGCCGGGCCGTGCGGTACGACCAGCGCTTGAGCCGCGAGGCGTCGGCCATCTGGATCTCGACCGTCGCCAGCATCTTCTCCCACACGCGCGGGACGGCGGCGAACAGCGTCGGCTGGACGTCGCGCAGGTCGTGCGCGAACGACTCGCCGCCCTCGCCGAAGTTGACAACGTAGCCGGTGCCGAGGCCGTTGATGACGGAGCCGAGCCGCTCGGCGACGTGGCACAGCGGCAGGTAGGAGAGCACCTCGTCGTCGGGCCCGGTGCGGAAGGCGCGCTGGAAGGTGCCGGCCGCCCAGGTGAGGTTGGCGTGCGTGAGCATCGCGCCCTTCGGCGGGCCGGTCGTGCCGGACGTGTAGACGATCACGGCGGTCTCGCCCGGGTCGAGCCCCTGCCCGTAGTCGTCGAGCGGCTCGTGGCCCTCGAGCTGCTCCCACGTCATGACGTCGCCCAGCTCTCTCACGTTGCGCGGGTCGATGAGCACGATGCGGCGCAGCGCCGGCAGCCGCTCGCGGACGGCGAGCGCCTTGTCGAGCTGCTCCTCGTCCTCGGCGATCAGCACGACCGACTCCGAGTGGGCGAGCAGGTACTCGACCTCGGCGGCCGGGCTGGTCGGGTAGACGCCGACGCTGATCGCCCCGATGCCCTGGATCGCCAGGTCGGCGATCACCCACTCGGGCCGGTTCTCGCCGTGGATGGCCACGCGGTCGCCCTGCACCACGCCGAGCTCGCGCAGCCCGGCGGCGACGCGCGCGACCCGCCGCGCGTAATCGCCCCACGTGTACTCGTGCCAGCGACCGCGGCGCTTCTCGCGCAGGGCGGGAGCGTCGGGGCGCTCGCGGGCGTGCCGCAGCAGCAGCTCGGGCAGCGTGCTCACGAGTGGTCCTCCCGTAATCCGCGGCGCCCTTGGACGGCCGCTGGCGCCGCCTGGCAAGGACGCAGACCCGCAGGAATCCCTCTGGGATTTCAAGGGTCGAGGACGCCGCCAGGCGGTGATCAGCGGTCGATCCAAGGGTGTCGGGGGTGCGGGAGGGACCACTATCCGCCGCCCAGGTAGGCCTCGATCACGCGCGGGTCGGCCTGGACCTCGGCCGGCGTGCCGGTGGCCAGCGGCGTGCCGAAGTCGAGCGCCATCACGCGGTCGGCGAGGTCCATCACCAGCCGCATCTCGTGCTCGACGAGGATGACCGCCAGCTCGAGCCGCTCGCGCACCTCGATCAGGTAGCGCGCGAGGTCCTCGGTCTCCTCGAGGTTCATGCCCGCGACCGGCTCGTCGAGCAGCAGCAGGCGCGGCTCCATCGCCAGCGCGCGGCCGAGCTCGAGCCGCTTCTGGAGCCCGTACGGCAGCAGCCCGGCCGGCGTGTGGCGGTGGGCCTCCAGCTCGAGCAGCTCGACGACCGCCTCGACCGCCTCGCGGTGCTCGATCTCCTCGCGCTTGGCGCGGCCCCACCAGACGGCGCCGGAGACGAAGCCGGTCCGCATCAGGTGGTGACGGCCGAGCATCAGGTTGTCGATCACCGACAGGTGCGTGAAGAGCCCGAGGTTCTGGAACGTGCGCGCGACGCCCCGCCGGGCGATGGCCGCCGGCGACCGCCCGACGAGCTCCTCGCCTTCGAGCCGGATCGACCCCTTCTGCGGCCGGTAGACGCCGTTGACGCAGTTGAAGATCGAGGTCTTGCCGGCGCCGTTGGGGCCGATGACCGCGAACAGCTCGCCGGGCCGGACCTCGAACGAGACGCCGTCGAGCGCGGTCACGCCGCCGAAGCGCAGCGTGACGTCGCCGACGGCCAGGAGCGGCTCGTGCGGCGCCCGCGCGGCCGGCTCGGCCGCGGTCTCGGCGACGCTCAGCCGCTCCACCGCTTCCTCCGCCGGTAGGACTTCACGTCGCGGAACGAGCGCCGGCCGGTCTCGCCGACGCCGAGGTAGAACTCCTGGATGTCCTGGTCGGCCAGCAGCTCCTGCGCCGGCCCGTCCTTGACGACGCGGCCGGTCTCCATCACGTAGCCGTGGGCCGCGATGGCGAGCGCCATCGCCGCGTTCTGCTCCACCAGCAGCACGCTGGCGCCCTGGCGGTTGAGCTCGACGATCGTGTCGCGGATCTGCTCGACCAGCCGCGGGGCGAGGCCGAGCGACGGCTCGTCGAGCAGCAGCACGCGCGGGGCGGCCATCAGCGCGCGGCCGATCGCGAGCATCTGCTGCTCGCCGCCGGAGAGGTAGCCGGCCGTCGCCCTGCGGCGCTCGGCCAGCACGGGGAACAGGTCGAAGACCCGGTCCTGCGCCTCCTTGTTCTCCGCGCGCGTGCGCGTGAACCCGCCCGCGCGGAGGTTCTCGTCGACGGTCAGCTCGGCGAAGATCCGCCGGCCCTCCATAACCTGGGCGACGCCGCGGCGCACGATGGCGGCAGCGTCACGGCCGCCGATGCGCTCGCCGTCGAGCTCGACGCTGCCCTTCGTCACCCGCCCGCGGTGGACGCCGAGCAGCCCGGTGATCGCCCGCAGCAACGTCGTCTTGCCCGCCCCGTTGGCGCCGAGCAGCGCCACGATCTCCCCGCGCGGCAGCTCGAGGCTGACCCCCCGGAGCACGAGCACGACGTCCTGGTAGACGACCTCCAGGTTGCGTAAAGAAAGGATCGGGCCGGCCGCCCGCACCGAACGCGATCATTCCAGATCGGCCGGTTGAGACCGTGTTATCTCACTCGCTGGCCGGCGGCTCGTTCTCCGGCAGCCCGGGGAGCGGCGCGTCGTCCTCGTCGAGCTCGTCCGGTGGGCCGAGCGGCTGGTCGTCGACCTCCGGCTCGATCGCGTCCGGGTCGGGCGGCTCGGCCGGGATCTCGGGGTCGTCGGGGGTGATCGGCGTCTCCGTCATGCCCGCAGGATCTCAGGCGCGCCCCACCGCTGCAGCACCTCGGGGACGGCGACCGAGCCGTCGTCGCGCTGGTGGTTCTCGAGCAGCGCGATCAGGTGCCGCCACGTGACCGCGGTGCCGTTGAGCGTGTGGACGTGGCGCGGGCGGCCGGACTCGTCGCGGTAGCGGATGTCGAGCCGGCGCGACTGGAAGTCGGTCGTGTTCGAGGTCGAGGTGACCTCGCGGTAGCGCTGCTGGCCGGGCATCCACGCCTCGAGGTCGTACTTCTTGGCGGCGCTGGCGCCGAGGTCGTCGGCGCCGATGTTGACCACCCGGTAGGGGATCCCCAGCTCCGTGAGCATCCGCTCCTCGAGCGAGAGCAGCAGCTCGTGCTCGTCGCCCGACGCCTCCGGCTCGACGAAGCTGAACATCTCGACCTTGTCGAACTGGTGCACGCGCAGGATGCCGCGGGTGTCGCGCCCGGCCGCGCCCGCCTCGCGCCGGAAGCACGGCGACATGCCGGCGTAGCGCAGCGGCAGCGAGCCGGCGTCGAGGATCTCGCCCGCGTGGAGCGAGGCCAGCGGCACCTCGGAGGTGCCCACCAGGTACAGGTCGTCGTCGGCCAGCCGGTAGATCTGCTGCTCGGTGTCGGGCAGGAAGCCGGTGCCGTACAGCGCGTCCTCGCGCACGAGCACCGGCGGCACCACCGGCTCGAAGCCCTCGCCGCCGAGCACGTCCAGCGCCCATCGGAAGAGGGCGAGCTCGACGAGCACGAGGTCGCCGCGCAGGTAGGCGAAGCGCGAGCCCGCCACGCGCGCGCCCGACTCCATGTCGATCATCGGGCCCGCCACGTCGAGGTGGTCGCGGCCGGCAGCCCCCGCCTCCCCCTCCTCGCGCAGCGTGGTGTCGGCGTCGGCGGCCGTCGGGTCGGGCGGGTTCGGCAGCGTGGCCAGCGCGGCCTGGAGCTCGGCGTCGGCGTCGGCCAGCTCCTGCGACAGCGCCTTCACGCGCTGGGCCACCTCCTGCATTGCCGCGATCTCCTCGGCGGCGTCGCCGCCCTCGCGCTTGGCGGCCCCGATCGCCTTCGAGGCCGCGTTCTGCTCGGCCTTCAGCGACTCCACCTGCGGCCGCAGCGCGCGCGTGCGCTCGTCGAGCTCGAGCACGCGGTCGAGCCGCGCCTCGGAGCCGTCGTTGCGGCGCGCGAGCGCGGCGCGGACGGGCTCGGGTTCTCGCCGGATCTGCTTGAGGTCGAGCATCAGGCGGCTTAGCCGCCGCCGCGACCCGCGTACTCGGCCACGAACTCGGCGACCTTCTGCGCGTCCTCGCCCGTGACGATGTTCTGCGGCATCGGGCCGGACGAGAACCCGCCGGTGCGGATGGCGTGCAGCACGTCCTCGACGGACTCGCCGCGCTCGTTGAAGTTCGGGCCGTCGCGGCGCTCGCGCGAGCCGACGTCCGAGGCCGAGCCGTTCGCGCCGGCGGCGGCCAGCGAGTGGCAGCCCGAGCAGTTGAGGTTGAACAGCTCGGCGCCGTCGTAGTTCGGGTCGTTCTCCGCCACCTGGATCCCCTCCGAGCCGCAGCCGCCGATCGCGAGCGCGGCGACGATCACGGGCAGGGCGAGGAGTCGGCGGCTGGCCATGAAGGTGGCACAGCATACGGGACCACTGCGGAAGAATGGCCGCCGCCGATGCCGCTCGTCCGCCTCACCGCCGCCCTGGCGGCCGCCGTCGCCCTGAGCGGCTGCGGCGGCCTCGGCCCGGTCACGCAGGTGCGGGAGAACCGGCTCGAGATCACGCTCGACGACTTCCTCATCGCCCCCCAGAACGTCCGCGTCCGGCGCGGCGAACTGACGATCGTGGTGACCAACCGCGGGCGCCTCGGCCACAACTTCCGGCTCCGCGACGAGGATCGCGAGATCGTCGAGGTCACCACGCTGCTGCCCGGCGAAGAGGCGACCGAGGCGGCCGACCTCCAGCCCGGCCGCTACACGATGCTGTGCACCGTGGCCAACCACGAGCAGCTCGGCATGACGGGCCGGATCGTCGTCCGATGAAGGAGGTCGGCCCCGACCGGTTCCGTTCGGTCATGGGCCACTTCGCGACCGGCGTCGCGGTCGTGACCGTGGGCACGCGCGAGGGGCCGGTCGGCATGACCGCCAACGCGGTGACCTCGCTCTCGCTGCAGCCGCTGCTGCTGCTCGTGGCCTTCGACAACGAGGCGCGGACGCTGCCCGCGGTCAAGGAGACGGGCCGCTTCGGCGTCAACGTGCTCGCCGCCGGCCAGGAGGAGCTGGCGCGGCTCTTCGCGTCCAAGGTGCCGGAGCGGGAGAAGTTCGCCGGCGTCGCCCACACCGTGCACGACGGCATCCCGGTGATCGAGGGCGTGCTGGCGTGGGTCGGCTGCCGGCTCGAGCGGCTGATCCCGGCCGGCGACCACACGATCGGCATCGGCGCCGTCGAGTCCGCCGAGGCGGGCGGCGGCGGCGAGCCGCTGATCTGGCATCGCGGGGAGTACCGGACGTGACCGCTCTCCACATCGGCCTCGGGGTGGCGCTGATCGCGGTCAACGTCGCCGCAGGCCTGTGGGGCGCCTACGGCTGGTGGCGCCACCGCCACGCCCCAGGCTTCTGGCCGCTGCTGCGCGTCGGCCAGGGACTGGTGATGCTGCAGGCGGTCGACGGGGCGATCCTCATCCTGATGGGCCGCGACCTCCCGGAGCTGCACCTGATCTACGGCCTCGTGCCGATCGGCGTCTCCTTCCTCGCCGAGCAGTTGCGGCTCGCGGCGGCCGACACCGTGCTCGCCCAGCGGGGCCTCGAGGGGCGCGCCGACGTCGAGGCGCTGCCACCCGGCGAGCAGCGCGAGCTCGTCCGTGCAATCGTGCGCCGCGAGATGGGCGTGATGGCCGCCTCGGCGCTCGTCGTGACGGCCCTCGCACTACGTGCCCTATGACACTAAGTAACAACCCGTTACAAGCTGCTACAACTCAGCCAGCGTGATCAGGTCCTATCTCCCCGCGTTGGTCTTCGTCGGACTGGGGACGATCCTCGGCCTGGTGTTCGCCAT
Source organism: uncultured Solirubrobacteraceae bacterium (assembly GCA_963844405.1). GTDB lineage: Bacteria > Actinomycetota > Thermoleophilia > Solirubrobacterales > Solirubrobacteraceae > DASSUW01. Next base: position 1,019,019 of record CAWJNZ010000007.1, read on the forward strand.
GCTGAACTCGCTCGTCGGGCCGAAGGGACGCCAGCGCGAGTCGACCACCGACCCCTACGAGTGCGGCCTCCCCTCCGAGGTGAAGAAGAACTTCCGCTTCGGGATCAGCTTCTACCTGATCGCGATGCTCTTCATCCTCTTCGACATCGAGGTCATCTTCCTCTACCCGGTCGCGATGCAGCTCGACGCGTTCGGCACCTTCGCGCTGATCGAGACGGCGGTCTTCATCGTCCTGCTGGCCATCGCGTTCGTCTACGTGTGGCGGAGAGGAGCGCTCGAATGGAGGTGACCCGGCGCAAGCTCACTTCCGGCGACATGGAACAGTTCCGCTCCCGCCAGCTGACCGCCCGCCAGATGCTGTCCGGCGAGCTCGAGGGCCCGGCGCTCGACAAGCACGTGGAGGACAGCGTCCTCACCACGACGCTCGACCGCGCCGCCCGCTGGGCGGCCGCCAACGCCATCTTCCCGGCCACCTTCGGCCTCGCCTGCTGCGCGATCGAGATGATGTCGATCGTCGGCGCGCGCGTGGACGTCGCGCGCTTCGGCGGCGAGGCCTTCCGCGCCTCCCCGCGCCAGGCCGACCTGCTGATCCTCTCGGGCCGCATCTCGATCAAGATGGCGCCCGTCGTGCGGCGGATCTACGACCAGATGATCGAGCCGCGGTGGGCGATCGCCATGGGCGCCTGCTCGTCCTCGATGGGCGTGTTCAACAACTACGCGATCGTGCCGGCCGACAAGTTCATGCCGGTCGACGTGCACGTCCCCGGCTGCCCGCCGCGCCCCGAGGCGCTCATGCACGGCATCCTCAAGCTGCGCGCGATGATCCTGGAACGCCCCGACCAGGGCTGGCGGACCCGCTACGGCGGCCGCGGCACCGAGGAGTTCGTGGAGTCCGAGCTCGCCATCGAGCCGGTCGCCGGCCACACGATCGGCGTCCCCGGCGCGAACGCCAAGGGGCCGAGTGCCTGACGCGACCGGCCTCGAGCTGATCGCCCAGGACCTGCGGTCCGCGCACGGCGACGACGCCGTGCTCGGCACGCTGTTCTTCCGCGACAAGGCGGCCGTCGACATCGCGCCCGCGCGCGTGCGCGAGACGCTCGAGCTCCTGCGCGGGCGCGGCTTCACCTTCCTGGCCAGCGTCCACGGGCTCGACTACTACCCCGAAGAGCCGCGCCTGGGCGTCCAGTACGAGCTGCTGGACATGAAGGAGGTCGACCGCATCACCGTGCGCCTGCGCGTGCCGGTCGACGACCCGCACGTGCCGTCGGTGACGCCGGAGTGGCCGACCGCCGACCACCAGGAGCGCGAGGCCTACGACATGTTCGGCGTGATCTTCGACGGCCACCCGGACCTCCGCCGCATCCTCATGCCCGAGGACTACGAGGGCCACCCCCAGCGGCGCGACTTCCCGATCGGCGGCGAGCCGATCTTCTTCACCCACAACGAGCCGCGCCTGCCGAGGTACACGCAATGAGCGATCTCGAGACCCGGCCGACAGCTCCCCACATCCCCTACCGGGAGATGGAGGACTCGCACGAGCTCTCGCACATCGCCCACGGCGCCGAGCAGGAGCTGCTGACCCTCAACATCGGCCCGCACCACCCGGCGACCCACGGCGTCCTGCGGCTGCTGACCACGCTCGAGGGCGAGGTCGTGCGCGACATCCGGCCGATCATCGGCTACGTCCACACCGGCATCGAGAAGACCGCCGAGGACAAGGCGTACTGGAAGGTCATCCCCGTCGTCGAGCGGATGGACTACCTCGCGTACTACTTCAACGCGATGGCCTTCTGCGGGGCGGTCGAGACGCTGCTCGAGCTCGACGTCCCGCCGCGCGCCCAGTACCTGCGCGTGATCCACCTCGAGCTCAACCGGATCATGTCGCACATGGTGTGGCTGGGCACCAGCGCGCTCGACCTCGGCGCGATCTCGATGTTCTGGTACTGCTTCCGCGACCGCGAGACGGTGCTCGACCTGTTCGAGATGTCGTCCGGCCAGCGGATGCACACGCGCTACATCCAGGTCGGCGGCGTGATGGAGGACATCCCCGCCGGCTTCGACGCCAAGGTGCGCGAGTTCTGCGCCGACATGCCGCGGCGCGTCGACCAGTTCCTCGACCTGCTCGGCAAGAACGAGATCGTGCTCCAGCGCCTGCGCGGCGTGGCCGCCGTCGACGAGCAGACATTGCTCGACCTCGGCGTCACCGGCCCGCTGCTGCGCGCCGCCGGCAACCCGTGGGACCTGCGCAAGGCCGAGCCCTACTCGAGCTACGACCACTTCGACTTCAAGATCCCGGTCGGCACGATGGGCGACAACTACGACCGCTTCGTCGTCCGCCTCGCCGAGGTCAAGGAGTCGGTGAGGATCATCGAGCAGGCGCTCGACGGCCTGCCGGAGGGCCCCTACATCTCCGAGAACCGCAAGTACGTGCTGCCGCCGCGGCACGAGCTGGCGACCTCGATGGAGGCGCTGATCCACCACTTCAAGCTCGTGACGGAGGGCTTCCGCGTGCCGCCGGGCGAGGTCTACTACCCGATCGAGGGCCCGCGCGGCGAGTACGGCTGCTTCGTGCGCGCCGACGGCTCGTCGAAGCCCGCGCGCGTCCACATGCGCGACCCCTCGTTCGTGAACCTGCAGGCCACCAAGCCGATGGTGCAGGACCTCTACATCGCCGACCTGATCGCGACGCTCGCGATGCTCGACCCGGTGCTCGGGGGGATTGATCGGTAGTGGCGATCGATCCCAGCGCCGTTCCCCGCTTCGCGCACGGCTCGCGCGTCCCCGGCTGGGACGAGGCGGCCGACCTGACGAAGGACCCGGCGGTCGTCCCGGACCCGGCGACGACGCCGGTGCCCGACCACATCCGCGCGGCGGTCGAGGCGCAGATGGCCAAGTACCCGGACATCCGGTCGGCCGCGATCCCGTCGCTGCACATCGTCCAGCGCGAGCACGGCTGGTGCTCGCCGACGGCGATCGAGCAGGCGGCCTGCGTGATGCGCCTGACGCCCGCGTACCTGACCGCGGTGGCGACGTTCTACGACATGTTCTCCACGACGCCGAAGGGCCGCCACGACGTCTACGTGTGCACGAACATCTCGTGCTCGCTGCGCGGCGCCGACGCGATCTACGACGCGATGCTGAGCGCCGCCGGCGACGATCCCGACTTCCACGTGACGAAGTTCGAGTGCCTAGGCGCGTGCGACATCGCGCCGATGGCGTCGGTCGACGGCGAGTATGTCGGCCCGCTCGAGGAGGCCGACTGCGCGCGCATCGTGGACGACGTGAAGGCGGACCGCGAGGTGCTGCCGGACAAGCAGCTCAAGCGACGCAAGATCGCCGTTGATCACTGGCGGGAAACGTGATGGACACCCTTCTGTACAAGGACCTCGACGACCCCGAGCTGCCGACGCTCGACGGCTACGCGAAGCGCGGCGGCTACGAGATGCTGCGCCGGGCGCTGACGTTGGACCCGCAGGACGTGCTGCAGGAGATCCTCGACTCCGGCGTCCGCGGCCGCGGCGGCGCCGGCTTCGCGATGGGCAAGAAGATGTCGTTCATCCCCAAGGGGACGATGGACAAGTACCTCGTCTGCAACGCCGACGAGTCCGAGCCGGGCACGTTCAAGGACCGCGAGCTGATGCAGAAGAACCCGCATCTGCTCATCGAGGGGATGATCATCGGGGCCTATGCGATCGGCGCCAACCGGTCGTTCATCTTCATCCGCGGCGAGTACTCCCACCAGGCCGACGTGCTCGACGCCGCGCTGGCCGAGGCCCGCGCCGCGGGCTATGTGGGCGACCGGATCCTCGGCTCCGAGCACACGTGCGACCTCGTGGTGCACCGCGGCGCCGGCGCCTACATCTGCGGCGAGGAGACCGCGCTGCTCGACGCGCTGGAGGGCAAGCGCGGCAACCCGCGCCTGAAGCCGCCGTTCCCGGCCGTGCAGGGCCTCTACAGGGGCCCGACGCTGATCAACAACGTCGAGACGCTTATGAACGTGCCGCTGATCCTGCAGATGGGCGGCGGCGAGTTCGCGAAGATCGGCACCGAGACCTCGACCGGGACCAAGGTCGTCTCGGTCAGCGGCAACGTCCAGCGGCCTGGCAACTACGAGATCGAGCTCGGCATCCCATCGCGCGAGATCATCTACGGCCTCGCCGGCGGCCCGCCCGACGGCCGCAAGATCAAGGCGTGGTTCCCGGGCGGCTCGAGCGCGCCGGTGCTCACCGGGTCCGACGAGCACCTCGACCTGCCGTACGACTTCGACTCGCTGGCCAAGGCGGGCTCGATGCTCGGCTCCGGCGCGATCATCGTGGTCGACGACTCGGTCTCGATCGTCGACGTGGCGTATAAGACGGCGTACTTCTATCGCCACGAGTCGTGCGGCAAGTGCACGCCGTGCCGCGAGGGCACGAACTGGACCGTGAAGATGCTCGAGCGCGTCCAGAGCGGCGAGGCGACGCCGATGGACCTCGACATCATGGCCTCGGTCCAGGAGCAGATCATCGGCAACTGCCTGTGCGTGCTCGGCGACGCCATGGCGATGCCGATCGGCTCGATGATCAAGCTCTTCCGCGAGGAGTTCGAGGCGCACATCGAGGCCGCGCGCGAGCGCAACGGGCTCGGCGCCGCGATCCCGCAGGTCAACCGCGGCCGTCAGGGCGGCGCGTACCCGATGCGCGACCCGGCGGACGTCGATCCCGTCCCGGCGGTGTTCTAGTGCCGCGCCCCGCCGTCAACTGGATCACCTTCTCGATCGACGGGCTCGAGGTGCGCGCGCCGGAGGGCGCCATGCTCGTCGACGCCGCCAAGTACGGCGACGTCGAGATCCCCGTCTTCTGCTACGAGCCCAAGCTCGGCCAGCCGGTCGGCGCCTGCCGCATGTGCCTGGTCGAGATCGAGGGCATCCCGAAGCTCCAGACCGGCTGCTCGACGGCGGTGCGCGACGGCATGGTCGTCCACACGCAGACCGACCGCGTGCACCAGGCGCAGCGCGCCGTGGTCGAGTTCCTGCTCATCAACCACCCGCTCGACTGCCCGGTCTGCGACAAGGGCGGCGAGTGCCCGCTGCAGGACATCACCTACGGCTGGGGCCCCGGCACCTCGCGCTTCATCGAGCCCAAGCGGCACTTCAAGAAGCCGCTCGAGCTGTCGCCGCTGGTCGCGATCGACCGCGAGCGCTGCATCCTCTGCTACCGCTGCGTGCGCTTCTCGCAGGAGCTGTCCGAGGACTACCAGCTGATCCTGCTCGAGCGCGGCGCGCACTCGTACGTCGGCACCTTCGACGGGCACCCGTACGTGGCGCCGTTCTCCGGCAACATCATCGAGCTGTGCCCGGTGGGCGCGCTGACCTCTCGCGCGTACCGCTTCCGCGCGCGGCCGTGGGACATCGAGGGCGCGGGCACCGTCTGCACCGGCTGCGCCGCCCACTGCAACGTCGAGCTGACCGTGCGCGACGACCGCGTCATGCGCGTGCTCGGGCGCGACCACGAGGGCGTCGACGACGGCTGGCTGTGCGACCGCGGCCGCTTCGGCTACCAGCACGTGCACTCCGACGAGCGGATCGTCGAGCCGCTCGTGCGCGAGGGCACCGAGCTGATGCCGGCCTCGTGGGAGAAGGCGCTCGCGGCCGCCCGCCGCGCGCTGGAGAAGGCGGGCGGGAAGGCGGCGGCGCTGGCCGGCGGGGAGACCACCAACGAGGAGGCCTTCCTCCTCCAGCGGCTGTTCCGCGACAAGCTCGGCTCCGGCCACCTCGCCTCGCGCCCGCGCGGGGAGCTGTCGCTGGATGTCGCGCGCGCGCTGGCCGACCCGGGCCTCCAGGCCACGATCCCGGACCTCGAGTTCGCGCACGCGGTGCTCCTCGTCGACTGCGACCCGATCGACGAGGCGCCGGTGCTCGACCTGCGCATCCGCAAGGGCATCCGCCGCCACGGCGTCAAGCTCGCGGTGGCGAGCGCGCGGCCGACGGCGCTCGACGCCCAGGCCGCCTCGGTGACGCGCTTCGCCCCGGGCGGCGCGGGCGCGCTGCTCGCCGACGGGGAGAGCGACCTCGCGGCCTGGCTGCGCGACGCGGGCGACGACCTCGTGATCGTCTACGGCGAGCGCGCGCTGGCCGGCGACGGCGCGCAGGCCCTGCTCGACCTGGCAACGCGGCTCGGGCTGGGCGACCGCCCCGGCGCCGGGTTGATGGAGGTGCCGTCCGTCCCGAACGCGCGCGGCCTGCGCGAGGCGGGCTTCGCCCCCGGCCACGGCCCCGGCTACGAGACCCTGGCCACCTCCGGCCTCGACGCCCGCGGCATCGCCGAGGGGCTGGCGAGCGGCGAGCTGTCGACCGTCTGGCTCAACTACGCCGACCCCGTGCGCTTCTTCCCGGACCGCCCGCTGTGGGAGCGGGCGCTCGGCACCGCCCAGACCGTGATCGCGGTCGAGAGCGTGATGACCGAGACGGTGCGCGAGCACGCCGACGTCGTCTTCCCGGGCGAGGCCTATCCCGAGAAGGAGGGCACGGTCACCAACCTCGACGGCCGCGTCCAGCGCCTGCGGGTGGCGATCGGCCGGCCCAAGGGCCGGAGCGGGATGCCGGGCTCCGGCGTGCGGCCCGTCTGGCAGGTCATCTCCGAGCTCGGCGACCTCGGCGTCCTCACCGGCGCCGCGGCCTCGAAGCAGCTGTTCGACGCGGTGCCGTTCTACGCCGGGCTCACGCTCGACGAGATCGGCGGCCGCGGGATCCGCTGGCCCGAGCGTGTGACGGAGTGGCAGCCGTGGGATTCCGCGGGCTACGAGCCGCCGCTCGTCGCGCGCACGAGCGAGGAGGGGCTGCGGCTCGGCACCTACCGCCCGCTGTGGGCGGCCAAGGAGGTCGACGCCTCGCCGATCCTGCACTTCACGATCCCGCGCCAGGTCGTCGAGCTGTCGCCGGCCGACGCCGTTGAGCTCGGGATCCGCGAGGGCGACCAGGTCGAGGTCGGCTGCAACGGCACGCGCCTGCGCGGCACGGTCAAGCTGCGCGCCGCCGTGCCCGCCGGCTCGGTCTTCATGGCCGAGGCGACGCACGAGGACCCGGCCAACCTGCTGACCGAGGCGCTCGTGCGCGTCGAGCGCGTCGGCGGTCCGGCCCCGTCCGAGCCGTCTGCCGTGCCGGCCCAGGTCGCGCCCGGCGTCGAAGGCCTGGCGGAGATGCCGCCGTCCGCCCCGCTCCCGCAGCCGCCGCTGCCGGAGGACCGCTGATGGTCGTCTTCGCCGAGGTCGGCTACTACGAGGACTGGTGGATCCAGCTCCTGAAGGGGCTCCTGATCTTCGCGGTCGTCTTCCAGCTCGTGCCGGTCGTCCTGCTGGCCGAGCGCAAGCTGCTCGGGCGCTTCCAGCACCGCTACGGCCCCAACCGCGTAGGCCCGTTCGGGATCCTGCAGCCGATGGCCGACATCGGGAAGCTGATCTTCAAGCAGCAGTTCCGGCCGAAGACGGCGGTCGCCTGGCTGTTCGCGCTGGCCCCCGCGATCTCGATGATGACCGCGGTCGCGACGATCGCGATCATCCCGTTCTCGAACACCGTCGACATCTTCGGCACCGAGGTCGGCCTCTACGGCGTCGACCCGTCGGTCGGCATCCTCTTCGCCTTCGCCTTCGGCGCCATCGCGTTCTACGGCGTCATGCTCGGCGGCTGGGCGTCCGGCTCCAAGTACTCGTTCCTTGGCTCGATGCGCGGCGCCGCCCAGCTCATCTCCTACGAGGTGGCGCAGGGTCTCTCGCTGGTCGGCGTGATCATGATGGCCGGCTCGCTGTCGCTGACCGAGATCGTCGAGGCGCAGACCGGGCTGTGGTACATCGTCCCGCAGTTCGTCGGCTTCGTGATCTTCCTCGTCGCCGGCTTCGCCGAGACCAACCGGCCGCCGTTCGACCTCCCGGAGGCCGACGCCGAGCTGGTCGGCGGCTACAACACCGAGTACGGCGGCGGCCGCTTCGCCGGCTACTTCGCGGCCGAGTACCTCAACATCATCGTCGTCTCGGCGATCACCGCGACGCTCTTCCTCGGCGGCTGGCAGCTGCCGTTCTGGGATCCGCCCACGTGGGTCGACCCGTTCGTGGTGCTGGCCAAGACGCTGTTCCTCGTCTTCTTCTTCATCTGGGTGCGGGCGACGCTGCCGCGGCTGCGCTACGACCAGCTCATGTCCCTGGGCTGGAAGGTGTTCCTGCCGCTCGCGACCGTGAACGCGCTCGTGACCGCGATCCTGGTGGTGGTGATCGACTGATGCCCTACGACCCCGGTGACGACGTCGTCGTGGTGATCCGCGCGCCCGCGCACGGCGCGGTACGGAGCAGCTACCGCGCCTTCGGGGAGACCCTGCGGGGGCTCAAGACCACCTTCGCCCGCATGGTCGAGGGGCCGAAGACGATGCAGTACCCCGAGGAGAAGGTGGCGGTCTACCCGCGCTTCCGCGGCCGCCACAAGCTGCACCGGTTCGAGGACACGGGGCTGGAGAAGTGCGTCGGCTGCTCGCTCTGCGCGGCCGCCTGCCCGGCCGACTGCATCCGCGTCGTGGCCGCCGAGAACACGCCGGAGAACCGCGTGTCGGCGGGCGAGCGCTACGCCGCCGTCTACGAGATCAACCTCTCGCGCTGCATCTTCTGCGGCTACTGCGAGATCGCGTGCCCGTTCGACGCGATCACGATGGGCCACGACTACGAGATGTCGGACTACAACCGCGGCGACCTCATCTTCACGAAGGAGATGCTGCTCGCCGAGCCGCTCGACCGCACGCCGCTCAGGAGCGCGGGCGAGTAGTCACCGCGTCCTCCTCGTCGCTGATCAGCAGCGATATCCGCGCGGCGTGCTCGAGCGGGCCGCCCGGCTGCAGGTCGCGGCCCGAGAACCGGTAGGCGCCCAGCGTCGCGATCGCGGGGTCGTCGGGCGCGCTCGCCGCGCGCCGTAGCGCATCGTCGACCTGGCCTGGCCAGCGCGCGCAGTAGACGAGCCAGGCGACGAGCCGTCGCTGGCGCTCGATGGTCGGCGGCAGGTCGGGCCGCTGCGTCAGGATCTTCACGAAGCGGTGGACATTGACGAGCCGCTTGAGCTCGCGCGGGTTGTCGTCGAGGAACTGCTGGAAGTCCTGCAGCGCCTGGAGCTCCTGCTCGGTGTCGGGTACCGCGTGCGCCGTCTGCATCCGCGGGGGCATGACGGCGGCGAGATCGAAGCGGAACAGGTCCTCGTCCGCGTCGCGGTCGCCCGTCCGTTCCGCGGTATCGCCGTTGCGACGCTCATGGCTGTCGGCGAAGGCGCGCTGCGCCTCCGGGCTGAAGAGCTGCGCGACGAACCCGAAGCGCTGCTCCGCCGTCCGCCCGGGAAGGTGCAGCGGCAACTGGATGATCTTGCGCAGGTACTGCTGCGCGAAGGCCCCGGCCGCTGCGTCCTCGTCGTCAGCGATTCCGCGCTGGCGGGCGATCGCGCGGTGCACCATCGTGGGGTCTATCGCCAGCACGACGAAGAAGTCGCTCTGCCCGAGCACGAGGTTGATGGCCTGCAGCGTCTCCATGATGCTTTCGTCGCTGCAGCGATCGAGGTCGTCGACGAACACGACGATCCGCGGCTTGCCCTCGACGCGGCCGCGCAGGAACTTCAGGTCGTCGATCACCTCGTTCTGGTAGCCGACGTGCGAGGCGTAGTCCGGTCCGCGCACGTAGCCGGCGACCTGGGCGCTCACCGGCTGGAGCACGCGGAACGACCGCCACGCGATCAGCGCGACGGCGACGGCCGGCACGAGCGCGGCCGGCCAGCCCTCCCAGCCCGAGAACTCGTCGGCCGTGCCCGTGAGGCCAATGAGGACCGCGGCGAGCGCCGCGACGGCGGCGAGCGCGACGGGCGTCACGAAGCCGATCCAGAACCCGAGCTTGTGCTTCCACAGCGCGTAGGCGAGCCGGGAGCGCATCCGCCCTGTACGCGACAACGTGCCCTCGAGCACCTCGGTGATCTCGCGGGCGAGCCCGGCCCAGACCTGCTCCGGTCCCTCATAGCGCCAGGCGTTGAACGACACGCCGATGACGTGCGTCTGCGCGTTCCGTTCGAGTCCGCGCAGGAGCCTGTCGCGCTGTTTCGCCTGCGCTTCGCGCTCGGTCGCGATGACCTCGTCCGGGGCGTCGCTCCGCTCGGGCCCGGCCAGCACCGCCTCGATGGTCTCGAGCTCGCGCAGGAGTGCCGAGTCGCGGTTGGCGGGCACGTTGCGGATGAGCGCGGCGTAGACGAAGCCGACGAACGACGACTTCCCCCAGCCCCACGGGGCCTGCACGCCGACGGTGAGCGGCCTCGTCTGCCGCAGCATGAGCAGGGTGGCCAGCGCGTGCGCGAGGGGCGCGGCGCCGAGGCGGTCGACGTCGGCCGGCTGATCGCCGCTAAGCGCCGCCTCGACGAACGTCACGACGTCGCCCCCCGGTGTGCCGTCGGGGGCGGGCGCGTCGATCATCGGCCCGAGATCCCATCCCTCCGGTGCCCTCGAGAACACGAATGTGATGTTCCGCGGCAGCGACATGAGAGCCTCGGACGCGCGGTGCCAGTCGTCGAGGTCGCCGGGATCGTCCTCGATCTCGCAGAAGAGCACGAGTCGCGCCGGCTTGTCGCTCATCATCGCGAGGAGGACCCGCCACCAGTCTTCCTTGCCTGGGTCCTCGACGCGCCCGAAGCGTTCCCAGGGTGAATCCGGGCCCGGCGCCGGAAGCACGTCGCCGTGGACCTCCGTCGAGCCGTCAGCCAAATCCCGGAGGTCCTCCATGAACGCCCGCAGCAGGCTGCCGAACACGGGACCGGACCGGAGCCGGTAGCGAGCCGACAGCACGTGATACGCCGGTCAAGGCACGAGGACGACCTTGCCGACCGTCTCGCGCCGCTCGAGCGCGGTGTGCGCGGCGGCGGCCTCGGCGAGCGGGAAGGTCGTTATCAGCGGTGTGAGGTTCGAGGAGAGCGCGCGCGCCTCGAGCGCGCGGAGCTCGCCCGGCCGCACGAGCACCGAGCTGACCGTGAGGCTGCGGGCGACGATGTCGCCGGTCGTGATCGCGGTCATCTCGCCGGACGACCAGCCGTAGACGACATGACGCCCGCCGCGCGCGAGCCGCTCGAAGGCGGCGCGGCCGGCGGCGCCGCCGACCCCGTCCAGCACGACGGTGACGTCTTCGATCTCGTCGGTCCAGCCCGGGCGCGTGTAGTCGACCACGACGTCGGCGGTCACGCGGTCGAGCTTGCCGGTGCTGGCCGCCCCGATCACGCGGGCCCCGGCGTGGCGCGCCGCCTGGCTGAGCAGGGCGCCGAGCCCGCCAGCCGCCGCGGTGACGAGCACGACGTCGTCGGGGACGATGCGCGCGACGTCGATGATCGCCATCGCCGTGCGGCCCGTGCCGATCATCGCGACGGCGACGTCGTCCGGCAGGCCGTCCGGCAACGCGTGCGCGTGCTCGACCTCACGCACCGCGAGCTCGGCGTAGCCGCGGCTCGCCGGCCCGAGATGGGTGACCACGCGCCGGCCGAGCCAAGCTGGATCGACCCCCGGGCCGACGGCATCGACGGTGCCCGCCACCTCGCGGCCCGGGATGTCGGGGAGGGTGGGCAGCGGCATCGGGCCCAACTGCCGACCTGAGCGGATCACGGTGTCGATGAGGTGCACGCCGGCGGCGCGCACGGCGATGCGGACCTGGCCTTCAGCCGGCGACGGGTCGGCGACCTCCTCGTAGCGCAGGTTCCCGGGCGGTCCGAACTCGTGCAGGCGGACCGCCCGCATCAACCGGCGAGCAGCAGGTGCACGTCGCCGAACTCGTGGCGGCGGTAGCCGTCGGCGAGCGCGGCCGCGTACGAGCGCGCGACGAGCTTACGGCCGGCGATCGCCTCCAGCATCAGCAGGTGGCTGGCGTCGGGGTCGTGCCAGCCGGTCAGGATCCCGTCCACCACGCGCACGCCGCGCTCGGGCTCGACGACGAGGCGGGTCCAGCCCTCGGCGGGCCGAACGAGGCGATCGCCGGGCGCGGCGGACGAACGCGGTATGGCGTCGTCGGCCGCCGCCGTCTCCAGGGCGCGCACGACCGTCGTCCCCACGGCGATCACGCGGCTCGCCGCGTTGACGGCGCGTGCCGTGCCGGCGGGGACGCGGAACCGCTCCGGGTACGGGCGCTCGCCGCGCTCGAGCGAGGAGACGCCGGTGTGGAGGACGACGGTCGCGACGGCGATGCCGCGATCCTCGAGCGCCTCGAGCACGCGCTCGGTGAACGGGCGGCCGGCGCTCGGCATCTCGGCGCTGCCCGGCTCGGACGCGAAGATCGTCTGGTAGTCGGCCAGCGGGCGCGGCTCGCGCTGGTGGCGGTAGCGGATCGGCTCGCCGTGCTCGGCGAGGTAGTCGAGCAGCGGCGCCGGGAGCGTCAGGCGGGCGGCCCAGAGCCGGTCGCCCCCGAGGTACGGCGCGAGCAGCTCGGCCTCGCCGCCTCCCGGCAACGAGAGTCGCTGCCCCGCCCGGCCGCCGCGGTGTCGGGCATCGCCGTCGCGCAGCTCGACGACCCACCGGTGGTGCCCGTCGTCCGGCCACGAAGGCGCGGCGGCGCGCCCCGGCGGCGCGGGGAGCGGCGTGGAGAGGTGCACGCGGAGGCCGCCGGAGCTGGGGAGGGCCGCGGGGAGGGTCGCGGAGGTGTTGACGACGAGGAGGTCGCCGGGCTCGAGGAGGTCGGGGAGGTCGAGGAAGCGGTGGTGGCGGATCCCGGCGCGCGAGGCGATCAGCATCCGGACCTGGTCGCGCGACGGCTCGGCGGCGGGCGCCTCGAACGCGAGCGCGCTCATGCCGGCGCCACCGTGCCGGCCTGGTAGCGGCCGCTGGGGGCGTCGCCGTAGACGATCGCGAGCAGGCCCGGCACGCTGGCCTCGGGCGGCGGCCGGTCGGAGATGTCCTCGCCGGGGAACGCCTCCTGGTGCATCTGCGTGTTCATGTCGCCGGGGTCGACGGCGACGATCCGGAGATCCGGGTGCTCGGCGGCCAGCACGCGCGTGACCTGCTCCAGGGCCGCCTTCGACGACCCGTAGCCGCCCCAGCCCTCGTAGGCCTCGACCGCCGCGTCGGAGGTCACGTTGATCACGCAGGCGCCCGGCCCCAGTGCCCACAGGGCGCTCTGGAACAGCGCCAGCGGCGCGTGCACGTTGACGCGGTAGACGTGCTCGAGCACGTCGAGCGGGTAGTCGGCCAGCCGCGGCTGCGGGCTCGGCCCGAGCACGCTCGCGTTGTTCACCAAGAGGTCGATGCGCGGACCTGCGGCGTCCACCAGCTCGCGCCGGTGGGCGGGATCGGCGACGTCGCCGGCCACGGCGACGACCTCGGTCATCGCGGCCAGCTCGGCGCGGGCCGCCTCCAGCGCGTCGGAGCCGCGGGCGTCGATGACCAGGCGCCAAGAGCGGCGCGCGAGCTCGCGCGCAAGCGCCAGGCCGAGGCCGCGCGACGCGCCGGTGATCAGTGCCGTGTCCATGCCCGCCACGCTAGGCGCGGGCGGGCATGAATCACATCGGGAATTGGTCCTAGGACCGTGGGATTAGGTGGGGCCCCGCCCAACGTGCCATTACGTGTGGAGCGGTCCCGTTGGGCACCCCCTAGCGGGCGGCGAGCTCGCGCTCGCGCTCGTCGTCGGGGTCGGCGAGCTCGTCGACGCCCTGCACGAGGTGCCCCTCGAGCGAGACGTTCGGCAGCAGCTTGTCGAGCCAGCGCGGCAGCCACCAGGCGTGGTCGCCGAGCAGCGTGACCACCGCCGGCGCGACCACGAGCCGGACGATCAGGACGTCGACCAGGATCGCCAGGCCGAGGCCGACGCCGAACATCTTGCTGATGATGTCGGGCGTCGTCACGAAGGCGAGGAAGACGGCGGACATGATCAGCGCGGCGAAGAGGATCACCTTGCCGATCCGGGCCATGCCGTGGACCACCGACGCGCGCGGCCCGTCGCCCTCGTTGTACGCCTCGTGCACGCGCGAGAGCAGGAACACGTTGTAGTCCATGCTCAGGCCGAACAGGATCGCGAACATCATCACCGGGATGAAGGAGACGACGGGGACGCCGCTGTCCGCGCCGATCAGCGAAGCGCCGATCCCCTCCTGGAAGACGGCGGTCACGATGCCGTAGGCGGCGCCGATCGACAGCAGGTTGAGAACCGCCGAGACGAGCGGGATCCAGAGCGAGCGGAACGCGGCGATCAGCAGCAGCACCGACAGGCCGATGACGACGCCGATGAACAGCGGCAGCCGCGAGGCCACCTTGTCCGAGAAGTCCTCGAAGCCGGCCGTGTTCCCGCCCACGTAGACCTTCAGCGGCGTCCCCGCGGTGGCCTGCGGGATGACGTCCTCGCGAAGGCGCGAGAGCAGGTCGCTCGTGCGCTCGTCCTGCGGGGCGGTCTCCGGGATCGCGAAGATCGTCGCCATCTCGCCGTCCTCGCTCGGCTGCGCCGGCGTGACCGACGCCATGCCCGGCGTGTCGGCGACGGCCTGCTGGAGCGCGGCGAGCTGCTGCTCGTTCTCCGAGGCGCCCGCCGGGATGTCGACCGCGAGCAGGAACGGCCCGTTGGAGCCGGGGCCGAACGCCTCGCTCTGGAGGTCGTAGGCCACGCGCTGCGTGCGCTCCTCGGGCTGGTTGCCGTCGTCCGGCTGACCGAGCCGCATGTCGATGACCGGGAAGGCGAAGATCAGCAGCACGAGCACGCCGGCGGCGATCGACAGCCACGGACGCGCCGTGACGAGCTCGCCCCAGCGCTCGAACCGCCGCGACGGCCGTACGTGCTCGGGCTTCTTCGCCCTGATCCAGCGCCCGAGCGCCCCGATCATGATCGGCAGGATCGTCAAGGCGGAGACGACCACGGCGCCGACGGCGATCGCCGAGGCGAGGCCCAGCTTGCCGATGAAGGGGATGCCGATCACGAGCAGGCCGGCGATCGCCACCATCACGATCAGGCCGGCTGCGACGACCGAGGCGCCGGCCGTGGCCGCGGCCTTCGCGGAGGCGTCGCGGTTGGTGTTGCCGGCCGCCGCCTGCTCGCGGTAGCGGCCGATGATCAGCAGCGCGTAGTCGATGCCGGCGCCGAGCCCCAGCATCATGGCGATCACGCTCGCGAAGGACGGCAGGCCGAGCGGCTTGGCGAGGGCGAGCAGGAGCATCTGGCCCACCGCCACGCCGATCAGCGCGCCGACCAGCGTCGCGGCCATCGCGGCGAGCGACCGGAAGAGCACGGTGAGCAGGATCAGCGCGATGCCGACGCCGACGAGCTCGCCGACCGGCGCCTCCTGCTCGGCCGCGAGGTCGACGAGGATGCCGCGCGCCTCGACCTGGACGCCGCGGCGCTCGGCGGTCTCGGCCGCCTCGATCAGCGCCTCGCCGTCGTCCTTGTCGATCTCGTCGGGCTCGAGGTCGTAGCGCACGTCGGCGGCCGCGATCCGGCCGTCCTGCGACATCGCGCCGCCCTCGGCGAACGGGTCGGCGACCTGCTCGACCCCGCGGAGGTCGCGGATCTCGTCCAGCGCGCCCTCGATCGCGTCGCGGCGCTCTTCGAGCGTGCCGTCCTGGACGGAGAAGACGATCGTCGAGTCGGCGCCGGCGAAGGCCGGGCTGTGCGCGCGGAAGAGGTCGAGCGCCTGCTGCGACTCGGTGCCTGGGATCTCGAAGTCGTCGGCGGCCGGGCTGCCTGCACCGGCGGCCGCGCCGATGGCGACGAGGGCGAGGAACGCGGCGAGGAGGCTGCGCTTCCAGCGATGCGTGAGCGTGCGTGCGATGCGAGCGAGAAGCTCTGACATGAGGTGCTCCAGGGAACGACGAACTGGGGAGGCCAGCGCACACTAGCCCGCCTTCAAGGCCCCGCGGGTACGGCTAACCCGAGCCGACGAGCCCGGAGCGCACCGCATACAGCGCGGCCTGGGTGCGATCGGTCACACCGAGCTTGGCGAGGATGTTGCTGACGTGGGCCTTGACCGTCTTCTCGGAGAGGCCGAGCTCGAGCGCGATCGCCTTGTTCGCCATGCCGCGGCCGATCAGCGCGAGCACCTCGCGCTCGCGCGGGGTCAGCGGGTCGCTGCTCATCTCCTGCAGCAGCCGCGAGGCGACCTTGGGGTGCAGCAGCGCTCCGCCCGCGTGGACGGTGCGGATGGCGGCCACCAGCTCCTGCGGCTGGACGTCCTTGAGCAGGTAGCCGGCCGCGCCGGCCCTGACCGCGGGGAAGAGCTTCTCGTCGTCGATGAAGCTGGAGAGCACGATGGCGCGCGCCGTCGGCACGCGCTCGCGCAGGCGGCGCAGCGCCTCCAAGCCGTCGACGCCGGGCATCACGAGGTCGACGAGCACGACGTCGGCCGCGGTGCGCTCGGCCTGCTCGACCGCCTCGGCGCCGTCAACGGCCTCCCCCACCACCTCCATGTCGTCCTGCAGGTCGAGGAACGTGCGCAGGCCCTGGCGGACGACCGCGTGGTCGTCGGCGACCACGACGCGGATCACGTCGGCACCTCGAGCGTGACCGTGGTGCCGTGGCCCGGCGCCGACACGACCGCGAGGCTGCCGCCGAGCGCACGCGCGCGCTCCTCCATCGAGGTCAGCCCGAGCCGCCGCGAGCGCAGCCCGGGCTCGCCCGGATCGAAGCCGGCCCCATCGTCTGCCACCGTGACGATCAGCCGCCCCTCTCGCGCCTCCATGCGCAGCTCGATGCGCTCGGCCTCGGCATGGCGGAGCGCGTTGTTGAGCGCCTCCTGGGCCACGCGGAGGACCTCGCCCTCGGCCTCGGGCGCGCAGCGGGCGGCGCGGGCGATCCGCAGCTCGATCGGCCGGCCGTGCACGCGCTCGAGCATGTCGACCTGCTTGCGCAGCGTGGCGGCCAGCCCCTCGTCCTCGAGCGAGGCAGGGCGCAGCTCGAAGATGAGCCCGCGCAGCTCGCCCAGCGCCTCCTGGGCGAGCTCGCCGAGGCGGGTGAGCTGCTCGGCGGCGGCGGCCGGGTCGCGGTCGAGCAGCGTGCCCGCCGCCTCGGCGGTCAGCACGAGGCCGAACAGCTTCTGGCTGACCGCGTCGTGCAGCTCACGGGCGAGACGGTTGCGCTCCTCGACGATGCTGAGCTCGCGGCTGCGCTCCAGCAGCCGCGCGTTCTCGATCGCCACCGCGGCGTGCGCGGCGAGCATCTCGATCAGCCGCTGGTCGTCCTGCGAGAACTCCTCGGCGCCTTCCTTGTCGGTCAGGTAGAACGCGGCGATCACGCTCCCGCGAGCGGTGATCGGGACGCCGAGGAAGGACCGCATCTGCGGGTGCGCGCGCGGCCACCAGCCGCGGAAGCGCGGGTCCTGCCGGATGTCGGTGGTGCGGTAGGAGGCCGGCGACTCGAGCATCGCCCCGAGCAGCCCGTGCGTGCGCGGCAGCGGGCCCATGGCCGCGATCAGCTCGTCGCTCATCCCGGCGGTGATGAACTGGGCGAAGGCGCCCTCGCCGTCCGGGATGCCGAGCGCCGCGTAGCGCGCGCTTGCGAGCTCGCGGGCCGACTGCACGAGCCGCCGCAGCATCGGGTCGACCTCGCGCTCGGCGGCGATCGCCAGCACCGTCTCGCTCATCGACTCCAGGGCGCTGCGCTGCACGAGCGTGACGGTATCGTCACCTCATGGACGATTCGCTCGAGAAGTTCGCAGAGGTCGAGACCGGAGAGGCCTTCACGCTCCAGAACCCGCGGCTCCTCAAGGTCGAGCTGTCGGAGACGTCGGTGATGGCCCGCAACGGGGCGATGGTCGCCTATCAGGGCGACGTGCAGTTCGCGCACAAGGGCGGCGGGCTCGGGAGGCTGCTCAAGAAGGCCGCCACCGGCGAGTCGCTGCGGCTGATGGAGGCGCGCGGTTCGGGCGAGCTGTTCCTGGCCACCCAGGCGATGCTCGTCCACGTGATCCGCCTCCAGAACGACGCGCTGACCGTCAACGGCGCGAACATCCTCGCGTTCGAGGAGGGCATCGACTGGGACATCACGCGCGTCAAGGGCGGCACCGCCGGGATGCTGGCGGGCGGGCTCTTCAACGTCGGACTGCACGGGACCGGCCTCGTGGCGCTGATCTCCGACGGGGAACCGCTGCGGCTCGACGTCGCGGAGGCGCCGACCTTCGCCGACCCCTCGGCGGCGATCGCCTGGTCGGGCGGCGTCACCACCAACCTCAAGGCCGACGTGCAGGCCAAGTCGCTGATCGGCCTCGGCTCCGGCGAGAGCTTCCAGCTCGGCTTCAGCGGCCAGGGCTGGGTGCTCGTGCAGCCCTCCGAGGGCCGCTTCGTGCCGACCTCGTCATAGGACGTACCAGACCCCGAACAGCAGCCCGCAGGCGCCGAGCACCGGGACGAGCACGGTGCGGTAGAGCTCGCCGCGCGTGAGCGCCCAGGCGAAGGCGCTCGTGCACAGCGCCATCGAGACGATCGACATCGGGGCGAAGACGGCCAGGGCGGCGGCCGCCTCCGTCCGGTCCGGGAGCGCCGCCACCAGCAGCAGCACCACCGCGCCGGTGCCGGCGAGGCCGTGCAGCATGCCGATGCCGAGCGACTCCTGCGGCGTGCGCACCGGCCGCTCGTCCGCCGGCCGCCGCCAGCGCACGATCACGCGCGCGGCCAGCGCCACGATGACCACCCCGACCGCCGTCTCCGCCCCGTGCTCGAGCCAGGCGGGCAGCTGCCCCTCGAGCGCGATCAGCGGCACGCCGACCAGGACCAGCATCGCCGCATGCCCCACGCCCCACCAGGCACCGAGCCGCAGCGCCGCCCGCACGTCGCCCTCGTCGGCCATCACGAGCGAGGTGACGGCGACGAGGTGGTCCGGATCGGTCGCGTGGCGCAGTCCCAGCACGAGGGCGGCGGCGAGGGCGAAGGCGAGCTCCATCACGACTTCCGGCAGTCAGGGCAGAGGCCCGCGATCGGGAAGTGGGTGAAGCGCGCCTCATAGCCGAACTCGCGCCGGATCGCCTCGCGGACGCCGTCCAGCGCGGCGGGCTCGACCGCCCGGACCGCGCCGCACCCCTCGCACAGCAGGTACTCGCGCACGCCGGCCGCCGCGCGGACGTAGTAGCCCGGCCCGTGGCCGAGGTGGAAGTGGCGGACGAGCCCGATCTCCTCGAGCGCCTCGAGGTTGCGGTAGACCGACGCGACGTCCATCTCGCCGGCGATCTGGTCGGCGGTCAGCGGCTCGTCGGCCGCGTACAGCGTCTCGAGCACGAGCCGGCGCGCGGTCGAGTACCGCAGCCCTGCGGCGCGCACGACCGCCGCGGCCGCCTCGAGGTCGGGCGCCTCGGCCAACGGGACCGCGCTGTGTGCTCGTGGCATGGCTGTGGCGACGGGTTCGATCCGACGAGGATCGACTCCTGGTTGTCGCAGGTGCGAACGGTTGCAACTGCGACGCTACTCCTCCAAGCGGGCGGCCGCAACCGCGGCCTGGCCGAAGGCGACGCCGCCGTCGTTGGGCGGCAGGCGGGCGGGCACCAGCACCCGCAGTCCGGCGCGGGCGAGCCGCTCCGACGTGCGCTCGAGCAGCCGCCGGTTCTGGAACGAGCCGCCGCCGAGGACCACCGTGTCGAGGCCGCGATCGCCGGCCAGGCGCGCGCAGTCGTCGGCGGTCGCATCGGCGAGCGCGTGGTGGAAGCGCGCGGCGACCACGCCGCGATCGACCCCGCGGGTGAGGTCCCGGCGGGCGGCGAGGATCACCGGCCGGGCGTCGAGCACGCCGGCCACCACGTCGAGCTCGTAGGCGCCGCGCTCGGACGGGTCGCAGGCGGCTTCGAGCTCCATCGCCGCCTGACCCTCGTAGGTGACACGCAGGCGCAGGCCGCAGAGCGCGCTCACCGCGTCGAACAGCCGCCCGACCGACGTGGTGACCGGCGCCGCCAGGCCGCTCTCGGCAAGCCGGCCCACCGCGCGCCAGCGCTCCGGGTCGATCCCCGGCAGCGGGCGCTCGTCGCCGGCCGCCTGCAGCCACGCGCAGGCCATCCGCCACGGCTCGCGCACGGCCTGGTCGCCACCCGGCAGGGGAACGGGCCACAAGTGGCCGCAGCGCTCGAAGTCGCGCAGGTCGCCGATGAGGATCTCGCCGCCCCAGACCGTGCCGTCGGTGCCGAGCCCGGTGCCGTCGAAGATCGCGCCGACCGCCGGCCCGCGCTCGCCGTGCTCGGCCAGGCACGCCGCCAGGTGCGCGTGGTGGTGCTGGACGGCGACGTGCTCGACCCCCTCGCGCGCGAGCGCGTACGTGGTCGAGAGGTAGTCGGGATGGAGGTCGTGGGCGACGACCTCGGGCGTGACCGCGAACAGCCGCTCGAAGTGGCGGACGCCGGCCTGGAACGCCGCGAGCGTCTCGGCCGTCTTGAGGTCGCCGATGTGGTGCGAGACCCAGGCGCGCCGGCCGCGCGCCAGGCAGAACGTGCTCTTGAGCTCGGCGCCGCAGGCCAGCACGTGGCGCGCCGCGGGCAGCGGCAGCGCGAGCAGGCTGGGAACGGCGCCGCGCGAGCGCCGCAGCGGCAGCGGGCGGCCGCCCGCCACCCGCAGCACCGAGTCGTCGACGCGCGTCTGGATCGGGCGGTCGTGGGTCACGACGAGGTCGGCGATCGGCGCGAGCCGCTCGAGCGCGTCGTCGTCCTCGTAGGCGATCGGCTCGTCGGACACGTTGCCGCTCGTCATCACCAGCGGCTCGCGCACGTCGGCGAGCAGCACGTGGTGCAGCGGGCTGTAGGGCAGCATCACACCGAGCTCGGCCGACCGCGGGGCGACCGCCTCGGCCACGCGCGCGTCCGGCCGGCGAGGGGCGAGCACGATCGGCCGGTCGCGCCCCTGCAGCAGCGCCGTCTCCACCGGCCCGAGCTCCACCAGCTCGCGCGCCGCGTCGAGGTCCGGAGCCATCAGAGCGAACGGCTTCTCCTCGCGGTGCTTGCGCGACCGCAGCCGAGCGACCGCGGCCTCGTCGCCCGCCAGGCAGGCCAGGTGGTACCCGCCGATCCCCTTGACGGCCGCGATGCCGCCGTCGCGCAGGAGCGCGAAGATCTCCTCGAGCGGGTGCGACAGCCGCGGCCCGCACTGCGGGCAGGCGTTCGGCTGGGCGTGGAAGCGGCGGTTCGCCGGGTCGCGGTACTCGGCGGCGCAGGCCGGGCACATCGTGAACCCGGCCATCGTGGTGCTCGGCCGGTCGTACGGGATGCCGCGCACGATCGTGAAGCGCGGCCCGCAGTCGGTGCAGTTGATGAACGGGTAGCGATGGCGGCGGTCGGCCGGGTCGAACAGCTCGCGCAGGCACGCCTCGCAGGTCGCGATGTCGGGCGACACCTGGGCGTCGGGCGCGCCGGCGCGCGCGCTCTCGACGATCCCGAAGCGGCGGTCGCCGCGCGCGGGCACGAGCTCGTGCTCGACGGCCTCGATGACGGCCGCCGGCGGCGCCTCGGCGGGCAGCCGCGCGAGCAGCGCCTCGATCGCCTCAGGCTCGCCCTCGACCTCGATCACCGCCCCGCGGGCGTCGTTGCGCACGAAGCCCCCGAGCCCGAGCTCCCCGGCCAGCCGGTGCACGTACGGACGGAAGCCGACGCCCTGCACGACGCCCTCGACGCGCACGCGCACGCGACGAATCGTGGGGGTCACCCGCGCACGCGGGTGCGCGTCATTCCCGTGGGCGCTCACGCATCTCGTTCAGCACGAAGCCGTAGAGCACGTGGTCGGCGACGAACACCGCCCGCTCGCGCCCCTCCGGCCAGTTGCGCTTCTTGAGACCGAACACCGGAGCCACGAACGCGTCGAAGCTCAGCCACACGAGCACGCCGTAGACGGGCCCGAACCATGACTTCCGCCGCAGCCCGTCGGGCAGCAGGCCGAAGACGATCCCGAAGAAGCCTCCCATGCTCCAATGCACGAGCTCGACCTTCCAGCGCCCCTGATGTCCCCTCCGCTTGCGGACCAGTCGCGACGGTGGGTCCTCCCGGATCAGGCCCGCGTGCTGCGCGAAGACGCGCACGCCCGTCATCGCCATGGCGCCGATGACGCCGCGCACGACGGAGTGCACGACCTCCTTCACGTCACCAGCTCGCAGAGGACGTGGTAGGCACTCGCCTGCGCCTCCTGGATCCGCGGGATGTGCTGCGAGCGCGTGATCACGACGTGGTCCGCCAGCCCCTCGGCGGCGATCCTGCCCCCGTCATACCCCACCAGAGCGATCGTGACCAGCCCGCGGCGGCGCGCCTCGGCGAGCGCGGCGATCACGTTCGCGGAGCCGCCGCTGGTCGACAGCGCGACCAGCGCGTCACCCGGCCGGCCGTAGGCGATCACCTGGCGCGCGAAGATCGCCTCGACGCCGACGTCGTTGGCGATCGCGGTGAGGATCGCGGGGTCGCCGGTCAGGTCGATCGCCGCCCGGCCGCCGCGCTGCAGGTCGGCCGCGAGGTCCGTCGCGTCGGTGGCCGAGCCGCCGTTGCCGAGCGCGAGCACGCGCCCCGCCCTCCGCAGCGCCTCCGCCGCGGCGAGCAGCGTCTCGCGCCCCTCGGTGAGCGTCTGCGCGCGCAGCTCGCCGATCTCCTCGGCCTTCATGAGGATCGAGCGCCGCACGTCCTCGACGACCGCCTCGTGGTCGGTCTCGCGCTCGCCGAGGAACGGATAGAGGAAGCTCGCCGCTCCGGTGTCGTGGACGGTCCGCTCGTCGTGCTCGAGGAAGACGTGGACGAGCTCCCACAGCACGTGGTAGCCCGTCTCCACCAGCTCCTGGCGGATGAAGGGATCGTCCACCGGAGGGTCGAGCTCGATGCGCAGGGCCGGCGTGTCCGGGACCTCGACGCCGAAGGCGATGACCATGTCGTCGGGCTCCGCCAGCAGCGCAAGCTGGGCGGGCGTGACGGACAGGGCGGGCAGCGCCCGCTTGCCGACGATCACCGGGTGGACGAACTCGACCGCGACGTGGCGGGCGTCGGAGACGTCGCCGGTCGCGAGCAGCCGCCCGCCGCGCGCGAAGCGCTTCGCCATCTCGCCGCACAGCCGCGCCAGCCGCTCGGCCTCGCCCGCGAACCAGGCGGCGTTGGCCTCGCGGCGGCGGTCGACGGCGAGCGCCTCCACGACTAGATCCCAACCCACCCCTCCACCTTCACGGCCAGCAGCCAGTCGCGGAACCCCTCCACGCCCTCGCCGGTGCGCGCGCTCACCTGCATCCGGTCGACTCCGGGGTGCACGGCTTCGAGGTTGCGCAGGAACCGCTCCATGTCGAAGTCGAGGTGCGGCAGGAGATCGATCTTGTTGATCACGACGAGCTCGCAGGTGCGGAACATCAGCGGGTACTTGAGCGGCTTGTCCTCGCCCTCGGTGACCGACGAGACCATCACGCGCGCATCCTCGCCGACCCGGAACTCCGCGGGGCAGACGAGGTTGCCGACGTTCTCGATGACCAGCAGGTCGAGCTCGTCGAGCGGGATCTCGGGCAGCGCGCTGCGGACCATGTTCGCGTCGAGGTGGCACTCGCCCCCGAAGCCGGGGTCGGTGTTGAGCTGCGTGACCGGCACGTGGAGGCTGGCGAGCCGGTCGGCGTCGTAGCTGCCCTGGACGTCCCCCTCCAGCACGCCGGCGCGGATGGGGAGATCGTGCAGCACGCGCTCGAGCAGCGTCGTCTTGCCGGCGCCCGGAGCGCTCATCAGGTTCACGACGGTGACGTCGTGGCGATCGAAGTCGTCGCGGTTGGCGCGGGCGATCGTGTTGTTGGCGTCCAGGGCGTCCTCGACGACCCTCACCTTCACGCGGTGCATGCAGCCTCCTCCACCTCGATCGACTCGACCTCCAGCTCGTCGCCGGCGATCACCTCGCCGGCCCCGCCGCAGGGGCAGCGGAATAGCGCGTCCTCCGGGTCCCACTCGCGCGCGCACGCCCGGCAGCGCAGCCGCGCCGCCACCGGCACCTGCTCCAGCCGCGCGCCGTCGCACAGCGTGTCGCGCGAGACCAGCTGGAAGTAGAACGCGAGCGAGTCCGGCACCACCTGGCGCAGGTGGCCGATGCGCACGGTCACGACCGTCACCGGCCGCCCGGCCGCGTGCTTGACGGCGGTGTCGACGATCGCGCTGGAGACCGACAGCTCGTGCATCAGCTCTGGTAGGCGGCGTCCGTTCGCAGCTCCTCGACGGTCTCGAGCACGAGCGCGATCGCGTGCTCGACGGCGGCCTCCACGGCCGGCGTCAGCCCCAGCCCCACGTCCTCGACGACGGCCGGCTCGCAGGCGATGACCTGCACGCGGCCGGGCCAGCCGCCGATCGCGCGCACAAAGCGGAGCATCGTCATCGGGTCCATCGAGTGCGGATCGATCGTCTCGCCGTCCTGGATCTCGGCCGGCACGTCCTCGGGCTCGACGTCGATCACGTAGAGCGTGCCGGGCTCGCCGCCCTGGCGCGACACGTCGACGATGACGAGCGCGCTGTAGCCGCGCATGACCTCGTAGGCGAGGTCGAGCCCGCTGGTGCCGACGTCCATGACGCTGACGCCGCTCGGCAGGTCGCGCTCGGCCAGCCGGCGTGCCACCTCGGCCCCGAAGGCGTCGTCCTGCAGCCACGCGTTGCCGACGCCGGCGACGAGGATCTGCTTCTCGAGCTCCGGGGTCACATGACCACCTCCACCTCGGCGGGCTTGAAGTACAGGTAGCGGCCGATGTCGCGCATCAGCTCCTGGCCGGGGTCGTCGTCGACCGTGACCGCCAGGTGGACGCCGTCCTCGTAGTCGCGGTAGATCCGCTCGATGGTGGCGGTGCGGCCGGCCCAGACGCCGTCCTGCGGCGCGGCGCCCGACCCCGGGCGCAGCCGCACCTTCGCCCCGCGCGTGTAGGTGACGCCGCCGACCACGATCGCCGGCTCGCCCGCCACGTCGGCCGGTCCCGGGCGATGGGCCGGCGGCAGGTCGCTCACCGTGACGCGCCCGTGCAGGCGCTGCAAGGCCTCCGGACCCTCCGCCTCGGCACGCGTCAGCATCTCGCGCACCGTCGGGTCCTGCTCGGCGATCGCCGCCCGCTCGCCGTCGCTGAGCGCGAGCACGTGGAGCAGCAGCGCCTCCTCGATCTCCGTCGCGTCGAACAGGTCGCCGTGGCTCTCGGGCGCGATCTGCGGGTGGTCGGGCAGCACGATCGTCGCGCCCAGCACCGTGTCGTCGTTCGGCGTGGCGAGGACCGGGAAGGTGTTGACGTGCTCGCACTGCGCCACCGCCGCGGCGGCGGTCGGCCCGGGGGTGACCGGCGAGGCGAACCGCCCGCCCGGCGCGTGGGCGAGGAGGTGCGTGGAGCGCAGCGACGACCGCAGCGCCGCCGCCCGATCGAGCCCCTCGGGGACGTCGGTCGTGTTGTGGACGCACATCGCCACCCGCACGAGGCCGCCGTCGAGCGGCGTCGTCGCCAGCCGCACGCGGCCCCGCACGTGCTCGAAGGCGAACTCGACCGTCTGGTCGGCCTCGACCTCGACGCGCCGCTCGCCGCTCTCCTCCAGGAAGGCCAGCGTGCCGGACACCGTCTCGCCGGGCTCGAGCACGAGCTGCATCCGCGCGCGGTCGAAGGTGTGCGGGGAGCCGGCCGCGTAGACGGGCGGGTAGACGATCCCGAACGGCGTCGGCGTCGCGTTCTTGGTGGCGCCCGGCGTGTACGGGTAGAGCGCGTAGCCCTCGTAGAGCAGCGTGGAGAGCAGGCGCTGGACGCTCACAGCAGCTCACGCACCGTGTCGTCGAACGTGTGGTGGCCCTGCTCGGCCTTGCGCCGCCCCAGCGCCTCCAACGTCTCGCGGTCGAGGCGGATCCAGCCGCCGCCCGGGAAGTGCGCGGCGATCGTGCGCCGCCACACCTCGACCGGCATGCGCCAGCGCGCGGTGCAGCTCCACGGCACGAGCACGACCTGCAGCCGGTCGTCGTGCCCGCGGTAGAGCACGGTCCCGTTGAAGTGGAAGCCGAGCGGCACCTCGCCGCCTGACAGCGCGTCGAAGTACTTCGCCGACGCGACCTCGAGGTCATACGTGCACGGCACCTCGACGGCGAACGCCGCCGAGCCGGTGAACGACGGCACCAACGACTCGACACGCGCCCACTGCAGCGGGTGCGTGGTCGCACCCCAGCGCTCGGGCGCCCCGAACAGCTCGACCAGCCGCTCGCGCTCGGTGTCGTCGTACGAGCGCCGCGCGGGGTCGATCATCACCTGCGTCGACAGCGCGACGGTGTAGACCTCGTGGCCGTCAGGCTCCGACAGGTGCAGGTGGAAGCGAACGCCCGGGCTCGCGGAGTGCTCGATCGGCTCGGCGGCAAGAACCGTGAACTCCAGCGTCATCGCGCGATCGCCTCGGCGCGCAGGTCGTCGAAGTAGCGCTCGACCGCCGCCTCCATCGCCGCGCCGCCGGTGATCCCCTCCCACGTCGCCTTGACGATCCCCACCAGCCGGTAGCAGTCGTCGAGCGGCGCGACGGCATAGAGCGGCGGCGTCGCCATGCGGTTGACGAGCAGCGCCTCGGCGTCGGCGTCGAGGTCCTCGAGCACCGGGTTGGCGGTCACCAGCCGGTCCCAGGCCGCGAGGTCGAGCTCGCACTCGGTGGCGCCGGCCGGGCTGGGATAGAGGCCGACGATCCGGCCGCTCTCGCTCGAGCGCAGGAAGAAGGCCAGGCCGATCGGGATCTGGAACTCGGCCCACAGGTCGTCGGGGAGATCCAGGTCGCGCAGCCACAGCGTGCGCGAGCCGGTCGGCCGGTAGCGCGCGTCGCCCGAGCGGGTCGACCAGCAGGTGGCGCAGACGCAGACGATCCGCCGCTCCTCGAGGTCGAGCAGGTGCTTGTGGTCCTCGGGCAGCGACAGCGGGCACAGCTCGCAGCGGCCGCCTTGCGACCGGTCGCGAGGCGGCGGCGCGGGCGGCGGCCGCACGAACCGCCGCAGGCCGCTGACGAGCGCCGGGTCCATCATCCGACCGCCACCTGCACGCCGCCGTCGACTCGCAGCAACGGCACGGGCGAGATCTGGAGCCGGTCGTCGTCGGGCGAACGGCCGGCACGCCGCAGCTCGAAGCGCCGCTCGCACGACGGGCACGTGAGCGTGCCGTCGGGCGCCATCGGCGCGTCGTCGAGCCGGGCGCGGCACCAGCCGCACGCGTTGCGGTAGGCCAGCAGCGTGCCGCCGACGTTGGCGAGGAACAGCTCCGCGACGACGATCGTCCGGCCGGCCGGCGGCGGCACGACATCGAGGTCGGTCCACGCGGGCGGCGCCCCCTTCGTCGGCGCGCCGTTCGACTGGATCACCGGAAGCTCGAAGGCGCCGATCGGCTCGTCGCGGACGCCCTCGACCTCGAGGCCCTCGAGGTCGGGCGCCGTCTCCTCGAGCGCCTTCTTGATGGCCAGCTCCAAAGTGGCCTCCGAGGCCGGGCACCCCTTGCAGTGGCCGACGAGCCTCAGGTGCGCGACCCCGTCCTCGACGCCGACGAGCTCGACGTCGCCGCCGTGCGACTCCATGTACGGCCGCACGCTGTCGAGCGCCTCGCGCACGCGATCCTCCAGCGACACCGGGTAGAGGCCGTGGATCAGGAGCAGGCTCGCCACCACGCCGTCCTCGGCCAGCCGGTCGCGGAGGTCGTCGCCGACCGCCGCCATGATCCGCTCCAGCCCCTCGCCGTAGAGCTGCATGATCGAGGCGACCAGCTCGTCGGCGACCGCCCGCGCCTGGAGGTCGTGGACCTCCTCGAGCTGCGCGGTCAGCGCCTGGACGCGCTCGATCAACGCCTCCGAGGTCAGCACATCCCCGTCGGCATGTGGACGACCTTGCGGACCTTGCCCTTCCCGTACATGTGCACCCCGCAGGGCAGGCACGGGTCGAAGCTGTGGACCGCCCGCATGATGTCGATCCCCTTGAAGCTCTCGGGACCGTTCTCCTCGAAGATCGGCGTGTTCTGCACCGCGTCCTCGTACGGGCCGGGCGTGCCGTAGGCGTCGCGCGGGTTGCCGTTCCACGGCGTCGGCGGATACGGCTGGTAGTTGGCGATCTTGCCGTCGCGGATGACCATGTGGTGCGACAGCACGCCGCGCGCCGCCTCGTGGAAGCCGACGCTGATCGCCGAGTCCGGCACCGTGAAGTCGTTCCACGACTTCGTACGCCCGGCCCGGACCTCCTTGAGCGCCTGCTCGAGGTTGTAGAGGCCTACGAGCGCCGAGTACGCCTGGTGGTACGACCGCGCGCGCTGGCGCTCGATCGCGTTCGACCACGGCGGGATCTTCCACTCGAGCTCCATCTCGGGCATGAACCCGGTCTTCGGGAGCACCATCTGGATGCTCTCGCCGGTCGCCTTCAGGTAGCCGAGGTCGACGAGGCCGGCCTTCGCCGTCACCCACTGGCGGGCGAACGGCCCCCCGCCGGTGTCGTTGGCCACGAACACGTCGTTGCGCTTGTCGTGCATCCGCGGCGAGGCGACCCACGAGTACTTGTCGGCCCAGTCGCGCGCCTGCGGCTTGGGCAGCGTCACCTTGTTCCACGGGTGCCGCTTGTCGACCGGGTTGCCGAGCGGGTCCTGGGTGACGAACGTCTCCTCGTTCGTCCAGTCGTCGAAGTACGAGGAGCCGAGCAGGATGCGGATCGCGAGGTTGATCTCCACGAGGTCGGTGGTGATCAGCTCGCCCTTGAACACGAGGCCGGGGGTGACGAACCGCCGCCGCCCCCAGTCGGTCATGTTGCGGTAGTTGTAGTCGACGTACTGCGGGTCGTCGAAGGCGCCCCAGCAGATCAGGTCGGTGTCGCGGTAGCCGACCTGCTCGTATCCCGGCATCGCCTCGTAGAAGAAGTCGTAGAGGTCGTCGTGCATCGGGACCGTGCGCTTGCAGTAGTCCATGTAGCGCATCAGGCGCACGTAGTAGTCGGTGAGCGTCTGGTGCGTGATGTCGGCGCTGCAGCCGCCCGGCATGATCGTCGACGGGTGGGTGTGGCGGCCGCCGAACAGGCAGTACATCTCGCGCGTGTAGCGGGCCACCTGGAGCGTCTCGAGGTAGAAGCTGCCGGTGAACGCGTTGAGCGCCCGCATGATGTCGGCGATCGTGCGGTAGCCGTGGATGTCGGCGTGCGGCGCGCTCGTCTCCTCGGCCTTCTTCAGCAGGCCGGGGTTGGTGTCCTTGACCACCTGCTCGGAGTAGTCCACGTTCGCCATGCAGTCGTTGAAGATCGCGTGGTCGAACATGAAGTCGGCCGACTCGGCGAGGTTGAACGCGTAGTCGCCGAGCGGCGGCGGCTTGACCCCGTAGGCCATGTTCTGGTTCAGGCAGGAGCAGGTGCAGTGGTTGTCACCGCAGATGCCGCATATGCGGCTGGTGATGAAGTGCGCGTCGCGCGGATCGATCCCCTTCATGAAGATGTCGAAGCCGCGGAAGATCATCGAGGTGCTGTAGCACTTGAGGACCTGCTGGTTGGCGAAGTCGATCTCCGTGTGGATGCCGAGGCTGCCGACGATCCGGGTCACCGGATCCCACGACATCTCCTTGACGGCGATCTTCTTCTCGACCGGAGTCTCTGCGGTTGCCATGTCCCCTCCTCACCACCGCTTCGCGTAGCCGGTGGTCAGCTCCGGCTTGTTGTGCCGCCACTCGGGTTCCTTGTCGTACCGGCGCTTGATCATCGCCTTGCGTCCCCAGCGCAGGATCGGGCCGTAGGTGAACTTCGCGGCGGTGCTCGAGAGCCGGCCGTACTCGTCCTCGTCCATGAACGGCATGTACTTGTCGGGGAAGCCGGGCATCGTGCAGGCCATGCAGATGCCGCCGACGTTGGGGCAGCCGCCGATGCCGTTGATCCACCCCCGCAGCGGCACGTTGCACTTGACCACCGGACCCTTGCAGCCGAGCTTGACGAGGCAGCGGTGGTCGGAGCCGTACTCGGTCGCGAAGTCGCCGGACTCGTAGAAGGCGGCGCGGTTGCAGCTCTCGTGGACGGTGCGGCCGAACAGCCAGGTCGGCCGGTGGGCGTCGTCGAGCTCCGGGAGCGGCGCCATGCCCGCCAGCGCGAAGACGAGGTACATCAGCGTCTCGGACGTGTTGTCGCCCTGCGCCGGGCAGCCGGGGATGTTGACGATCGGGATCCCGGCCTTCGACTTCCAGTTCCAGCCCAGGTAGTCGCACAGCCCCATCGCGCCGGTGGGGTTGTTCTTCATCGCCGGGATGCCGCCGTAGGTCGCGCACGTGCCGACGGCCACGACCGCCGCCGCCTTCGGCGCCAGGCGGTCGACCCACTCGTTGGTGGTGATCGGCTGGCCCGTGGAGGGGTTCACGCCCATGCCGGTCCAGTAGCCGTCGCCGTTGATCTTCTCGTTCGGCACCGACCCCTCGAGCACGAGCACGAACGGGTCGAGCTTGCCGTCCTCGGCGTCGTACCAGGCCTGCATGAACTCCTGGCCCTGCTCGACGGCGAGCACCGTGTTGTGCACGACGACCCGCGGCATGCCGGGGATCGCGCCGGTGATGATGTCCTCGAGGCTCGGGTTGGTGGCGCCCGTCAGCGCCACGCTGTCGCCCTCGCAGCTGAGCCCCGTGGTGAGCCAGATCACGTGGGCGGTGATCGCCTCCGTCTGGGCTTGATTCGGCACGAACTCGGTTGCGGCCATAAGCGTTCCCCTCTCAGCAGATACGCGGCAGCGGGTCGCCGACGAGCTGGTCCATCACCCGCCGGCCGCCGAACGCCGTGTTCACCAGGACCATGCCTGGCGGCTCCGTCTTCACCTCTCCGATCGCGGCCGCGCGCCCGCAGCCGTCCACCTCGCGCAGCGCGGCGAGCGTCGCGTCCGCCGCCTCCGGGGCCACGAAGGCGACGAAGACGCCCTCGTTGGCGACGTACATGGGGTCGATCCCCAGCAGCTCCGCCGCGCCGGCCACGGCGGGGTCGACCGGCACCGCCGCCTCGTCGACGGCCATGGCGACGCCGGAGGCGCGCGCGATCTCGTTGAGCACGGACGCCACGCCGCCGCGCGTGGCGTCGCGCAGGCAGTGGAGCCCAGGCCCGAGGATGGCGTCGACCGCCGGCCACAGCGAGCGTGTGTCGGACTCGATGTCGGCGTCGAGCCCGAGCTCGCCGCGCGCGAGCATGATCGCCGTCCCGTGCGCGCCGATCGGGCCGGACACGAGGATGCGGTCGCCCGGCCGGACCGCGCCCGGCGACAGCTCGGCGCGCGGGTCGCGCGCGCCGACGCCGGTCGTGCAGACGTACATCCCGTCGGCGTGCCCGCGCTCGACGACCTTGGTGTCGCCGGCCATGATCCGCACGCCCGCCGCCTCGGCGGCGGCGGCGATCGCCTCGACCTCGGCCCGCAGCACGGCCGAGTCCAGGCCCTCCTCGAGGATCAGCGCCAGGCTGAGCGCGAGCGGGCGGGCGCCGGCCATCGCGAGGTCGTTGACCGTGCCGTTGACGGCCAGCTCGCCGATCGAGCCGCCCGGGAAGCGCAGCGGCTTCACCACGAAGGAGTCGGTGGTCAGCGCGACCTCGCCGACCACCGCGGCGTCGGCCAGCTCCTCCATGCCGAAGGCGGGTGCCAGCAGGCCCTCGATCAGCGTCTGCGTCGCCTTGCCGCCGGCGCCGTGGGCCATCGTGATCCGCTCGTCCTTGAAGCGCGGCCGCTTCGCGCGAGCGGTCTCGATGATCCCGAGGATCCGCTCCTCACGTGAGGACACGCTCACGCGCGAACCTCCCGTAGTTGTAATAGGCGGCGCACGCGCCCTCCGGCGACACCATGCACGTCCCGATCGCGTGCTCGGGCGTGCACGCGGTGCCGAAGACCTTGCACTCCCACGGCTTGATCACGCCCTTGAGGACCTCACCGCACTGGCACGCCTTGGGATCGGCCACCCGCACGCCGGGCACGGAGAACCGCCGCTCGGCGTCCAGCTCTTCATACGCCGCCGACAGCTTCAGCGCGCTCTGCGAGATGAAGCCGAGCCCGCGCCACTCGAAGTGCGGCCGCAGCTCGAAGACCTCGGCCATGACCTCGAGGGCGCGCACGTTGCCGTCGTGCGGGACGATGCGCCTGTACTGGTTCTCGACCTCGCAGCGGCCCTCGGCGAGCTGCACGAGGATCATCTCGATCGACTGCAGGATGTCGAGCGGCTCGAAGCCCGAGATGACGACCGGGCGCCGGTAGTCGGCGGGGATGAACCCCAACGGGCGCGCGCCGACGACCGTGCAGACGTGGCCCGGCCCGATGAAGCCGTCGAGCCGCAGGTCCGGCGACTCGAGCAGCGCCCGCAGCGGCGGCACGATCGTCACGTGGTTGCAGACGCAGCTGAAGTTGGCGACGCCCTCGGCCTTGGCGCGCTTGAGCGTGAGCGCGGTCGACGGCGCGGTCGTCTCGAAGCCGATCGCGAAGAAGACCACCTCGCGGTCGGGGTGCTGCTTGGCGATCCGCAGCGCGTCGAGCGGCGAGTAGACCATCCGCACGTCGGCGCCCGCCGCCTTGGCCTCGAGCAGCGTCCCGCGCGACCCCGGCACCCGCAGCATGTCGCCGAAGCAGGTGAAGATGACGCCGGGCTCGTGGGCGAGCGCGATGCCGTCGTCGACGCGGCCCATCGGGATCACGCAGACCGGGCAGCCGGGCCCGTGCACGAGCTCGACGTTCTCCGGCAGCAGGTCGTCGATCCCGTACTTGTAGATCGAGTGCGTGTGCCCGCCGCACACCTCCATCACCTTGTAGTGGCGGCCGGGCTCGACGGTGGCGAGGATCTTCCCGGCGAGCACCTGGCCGAGCTCGGCGTCGCGGTACTCGTCGACGAACCTCACGTCAGCACCTGGAGCGCCGTGCCGGCGTGGACGAGCAGGCGGTCGCCCTCACGCACGGGGTCGACGAGCGCGATCTCGACGGAGGAGCGCTCGCCGTCGTCGGCCTCGCACAGCGCGAGCGCCCGCGCCGCGTCGACCCGGACGACCCGCAGCGGGACGGCGTGGTCGCCGCACGTGATGCAGACGTCGTGCTCGCACTCGCTCACTCGATCACGCTCGCTCTCAGCTCCGCGAGCTCCTGCTCGTAGTCGGCGCCCATGCCCTCGAGCAGCCGCACGGTCGCCTCGGCCTCCTCCTCGTCGACCTTCGACAGCGCGAAGCCGACGTGGATGAGCACCCAGTCGCCGACCCCGGCGTCGTCGAGCAGCCCGACGTTGATCGTGCGCTGCACGCCCGCGACGTCCACCTTGGCGAGCCGGTTCGCCTCGTCGACGATGTCGACGATCCGGCCGGGGATGGCCAGGCACATGAGGAGCCGAAGGTTCCTCCCCGGACCGGGGTCCTACAACCGACTGGTAATCCGGATTACGGTCCGGCGCTACCAGCGGGCCTCGTAGCCGCTGGCGAGCGCGCCGGGACGGCGCCACTCGGGCTCGACCTCGTAGCGCCGGCGCATGCTCCGCTCGCGCAGCTGCTTGAGCAGCGGGCCGTAAGCGAAGCGCGACGCGGCCGCCACCGCCTTGACCTTGGTGCCGGTGTCGAACAGCGGCAGGTACTTGTCGGGGAACCCCGGCATCGTGCAGGCGATGCAGATGCCGCCCACGTTGGGGCAGCCGCCGATCCCGTTGACCCATCCGCGGGCCGGCACGTTGCAGCGTGCTACCGGGCCCTTGCAGCCGAACTTGACCAGGCAGCGCACGTCGCTGCCGAGCTCGTCGGCGTAGTCGTTGGTCTCGGCGAAGCCGGCGCGGTCGCAGACCTCGTGGGCGGTGCGGCGGAACAGCCAGGCGGGCCGGCCCTGCTCGTCGAGCTCGATCGGCCCCGTGGTTCCGGCGAGCTGGAGGACGAGGTAGAGCAGCGTCTCGGTGATGTTGTCCGGCTGGGCCGGGCAGCCGGGCAGGTTCACCAGCGGGTGGCCGAGCCGCGAGCGCCAGCGGTGGCCGAGGTGGTCGCCGAGACCCATCGCGCCGGTCGGGTTGTTGCGCATGGCCGGGATCCCGCCGTAGGCCGCGCACGTGCCGAGGGCGAGGAGGATCGCCGCGCGCGGCGCCAGCCGGTCGATCCACTCGGTCGTGGCGATCGGCTGCCCGGTCCGCCGGTCGACGCCGAGCGCGGCCCAGTGACCGTCGCCGTTGATCGTCTCGTTGGGGACGGCGCCCTCGAGCACGAGGATGAAGGGGTCGAGCCGCCCCGCCTCGGCGTCGTACCAGGCCTGCATGAAGTCCTCGCCGGACTCGACGGCGAGCAGCGGGTTGTAGAGGGCGACGCCGGGCGTGCCGGGCAGCGTCCGGTGCAGCAGGTCCTCGAGCGAGGGCGAGGTCGCCGCCGTCATCGCCACCGTGTCGCCGTCGCACCCGAGCCCGCTCGTCATCCAGATCACGTGGACGGTGAGCTGCTCGGGGCTCTTCATAGCCGTGCCGAGTGCTCGTCGCGGTCGACGAGGCAGGCGATGTGGTGGGCGGCGGTGCCGTGCAGGACGAGCCCGTTCGGCTCCCGGGTCACCAGCCCCGCGGCCGACAGGCGGCCGAGCGCGTGCGACACGGACGGCCGCTCGGCGCCGACGAGCTGCCCGATCAGCCGGTGCGTGAGCGGCAGCGGCACGAGGATGCCGTCGGCGACGACGACCCCCCAGCGCTCGGCCAGGTGCCACAGCAGGAGCGCGATCCGCGCGTCGGCGCGCGGGTGGCAGGTGGCGGCGCGCTGGACGTTGAGCTCCATCGTGCGGCGGACCGCCCGCCGCAGCAGCGCGTGCAGCACCTGCGGCCACGGGCGGATGCGGTCGGCGAAGCCCTCGTCGAGCACCGCGATGCGCGTCTGCACGAGCGCGCGGGAGAAGGTCTCCGAGGCCAGCAGGACGACGTCGTCGGCACTCGTCCACGGCGCGAGCAGGTCCCCGGATCCGACCAGCTCGGAGGCCGTGCGGTCGCCGACCTGCACGTCGAGCGCCACCACGCCGTCGATCAGCAGGAGCCCGAGCCCGCCGCGCATCTGCGCCAGCAGCGGGAGGAGGTCGAACTCGCCGGCCGAGATCTGCTCCACCCGGGCGGTGACCATCGGGCGGGCGACCAGCCGCATGCGGAGGTCGAGGCCGGCGGCGAGCTCCTCGTCGACGTCGAGCAGGTAGCAATAGCGCCCGGGCGCCCGGCGGCCGGTCTCGCGCCGCGCGCCGGCCTCCCCGTGCACGGGCAGCGGAAACGGACCTGGCGGGTCGCGACCCTGGGTCACCGGCTCTCCTCTCGCGGGACTCTAGATGATCGATTCCGCGGCCCGCGTGCGGGTGCGCGGGTCGTGGAATCAGTCATCCAGCGCCGTCCTCGTGGGGCCTGACGTCGTGGCGGCGCGCGACCTCGTAGCATCACCGCCGTTCATGGCGGAGGTCCTGTTCTTCATCGCGGCGATCGGCGCCGTGGCCGGCGCTGTGGGCACGGTCTCGCTCCGCAACCCCTTCTATGCCGTGCTCGCGCTAGTCTGCCACCTGCTGGCGCTGGCCGCCCTCTTCCTGCTGCTCCGCGCCGAGTTCGTGGCCGCCGCCCAGGTCGTGGTCTACGCCGGGGCCGTGATGGTGCTGTACGTGTTCGTGGTCGCCTACGTCGGCGGCTCGGGGGAGCCGCTCGCGGCGTCGACCGGCGCCACGCTCCGGCTCGCCTCGATCCTCTTCGCGCTCGTGCTGTTCGTCGAGCTGACGATCGCGCTGATCGGCACCTCGCTGAGCGCGCTCGACGGCGACGGGGCGGGCTACGAGGCCGGCTTCGGGACGCCCGCCCAGGTCGGCGAGCTGTTCCTGACCCGCTTCCTGGTCGCCTTCGAGATCGCCTCGTTGCTGCTGCTGATCGCGGCGGTCGGCGCGGTCATCCTGGCCCGCCGCCGCAGCGGCCTGCCCGAGGCGCACGAGGTCTCGGTCGGCGACCTGATGCGGCGGCCGGAGGTGACGCCGGGCGAGGCGGAGCCGGGGACCATGATCGAGGCCGCGGGGTCGCGGCGGAGATAGGGCGTGCCGCTCACCTGGTACCTGGTCGTCTCCGCGCTGATCTTCGCGATCGGCGCCGGCGGCGTGCTCGTGCGGCGCAACCCGCTCGTGATCCTGCTCTGCATCGAGCTCATGCTCAACGCGGCCAACCTCGCGCTCGTCGGCTTCTCGCGCGCGCACGGGAACATGGACGGCCAGATGTTCGCCCTGATCGTGATGGTCGTGGCGGCCTGTGAGGTGGCGGTCGGGCTCGGCCTGATCGTGGCCCTGTTCCGGCGGCGGCTGCCGATCGACGTCGACCAGCTGAGAGAGCTCCAGGGATGAGCCTCGAGACCTACGGCTGGCTGGTGCTCGCGTTCCCGCTGGCCGGCGCGGTGATCATCGCGCTGACCTCCAAGCTGGGGTTGGGCCGCCTGCACGGCGTGATCGGCACGCTGGCGATCTTCCTCGCCTTCCTGGCCTCCGTCGGCGCCTACACGCAGCTCGACGAGCGCCAGGTCGTGGCCGTCGGCTGGGACTACGCGGTGACCAGCGGGGTGGACGGCGCCCAGGTCTCGATCCTGATCGACCCGCTGAGCGTCCTGATGATGCTCGTCGTCAGCGGCGTGTCGGCGCTGATCCACCTGTACTCGGTCGCCTACATGGGCGGCGACCGCGGCTACGCGCGGTTCTTCGCCTACCTGAACTTCTTCGTGTTCAGCATGCTGCTGCTCGTCCTGGCGGGCAACTTCCTGATGCTGATCGTCGGCTGGGCGTTCGTCGGCGCCGCGTCGTACTTCCTGATCTCGTTCTGGTACCGCCGCACGACGGCGACGGCCGCGGGCATCAAGGCGTTCGTGATCAACGTGGCCGGCGACGTAGGCCTCGTGCTCGGGACCTACTTCATCTTCAAGGGCACCGGGACGCTCGACTTCCTGAAGGCCTTCGAGGCGGTGCCGGAGGCGTTCGGCGAGAACGACGGCGACCTCGTGGCGGGGTGCATCCTGCTGCTGGTCGGCGCCTTCGCCAAGTCGGCCCAGGTCCCGCTCCACACCTGGCTCCCGGACGCCATGGAGGGCCCGACGCCGGTCTCCGCCCTGATCCACGCCGCCACCATGGTCACGGCCGGCGTGTACCTGATCGCGCGCATGCACCCGCTGTTCGAGCA
Source organism: uncultured Solirubrobacteraceae bacterium (assembly GCA_963844405.1). Taxonomy (GTDB): domain Bacteria; phylum Actinomycetota; class Thermoleophilia; order Solirubrobacterales; family Solirubrobacteraceae; genus DASSUW01. The sequence continues at coordinate 1,056,013 of CAWJNZ010000007.1, forward strand.
GGCGCCGATCGCCGCCGACGTGGGCGCGATCATCGGCTGCCTGACGCTGCTGATCGCCGCGACGATCGGCCTGGTGGTGACCGACCTCAAGCGCGTCATCGCCTACTCGACGATGTCGCAGATCGGCTACATGGTCATGGCCGTCTCCTCGGCCGCCTACGCCGCCGGCATGTTCCACCTGATGACGCACGCGTTCTTCAAGGCGCTGCTCTTCATGGCGGCCGGCTCGGTGATCGCGGCGATGGCGGGCGTCCAGGACCTCGACCGCATGTCGGGCTTCCGGCGCGCGATGCCGTTCACCTACGGCTGCATGATCGTCGGCGGCCTCGCGCTCTCCGGCATCCCGCCGTTCTCGGGCTTCTTCTCCAAGGACGAGATCATCTCGCTGCTGTTCGAGCGGGGCGACTGGCACGTCGCGCTCGGCGTGCTCGGCTACCTCGGAGCGCTCCTGACCGCGATCTACACGTTCCGGATGATCTTCCGCGCCTTCCACGGCGAGCCGTCGGCGGAGGCGCGCGAGCTCGAGCACGGCCACCTGTTCCACGCCGAGCACCCGACGAACCCGATGACCGGCGAGATCGAGGACACCGACGTCGGCTTCCCCGGGCCCGAGCACCACATCGCCGAGCGCGAGTTCCCGATGAAGCTCGCCATGGGCAGCCTGGCGGTGCTGGCGACGATCGGCGGCGTCCTGCAGATCCCGCACGTCAACGAGGGGCTGCACGGCTTCCTCGAGCCGACGTTCCACGACTCGGCGCTGTACGAGGAGCTCGCGCCGAGCGGCGCGGACGTGATCGTCGGCATGGTGATCGGCGCGCTGGTCGCCGCGAGCGGCATCTTCATCGCCTACACGCTGTGGGTGCGCCAGCCCGAGCGCCCGCGGGCGATCCAGGCGCGCTTCCCCGCCGTGCACCGCTTCTTCGTCAACAAGTGGTACTTCGACGAGGCGATCGACTTCCTCGTGGTGCGGCCGGTTGCGTGGCTCGGGCGCTTCGCCGCCAGCACCTTCGAGCGGGTGGTCGTCGACGGCGCGCTGGTCGGTGGGACCAGCGGCGTCGTGCGGCTCGCCTCCGCCGGCGTGCGCCGCGTGCAGACCGGCTACCTGCGCTACTACGCGGCCCTGCTGCTGATGGGCATCACCGGGCTCGGCGCCTACTTCCTGATCTCCGCATGACCATCCACCTCTCGCTTCTGATCTTCTGGCCGCTCGTGCTGGCGCTGCTCGGCGGGCTCGCGCCGCGCGCGGCGGCGCCGCTGTTCGCGCTGGTGGGCGCGCTGGTGCCGCTCGGCTACGCGGTCATCATGATCGCGGACTACGACGCCGCGGCGGACGGGCTGCAGTACGTCACCAACGACGCGTGGATCGACGAGATGGGCATCAGGTACAGCCTCGGCGTCGACGGGCTGAACCTGTGGCTGGTGGCGCTGACCACGCTGCTGTTCGCGGCCTCGGCGCTGTGGCTGGTGCTGCGCCCGCCGCTGCGGCCGAAGCTCTTCGCCGTCCACTTCGGGATCGCCGAGACCGCCGTGCTGGGCGCCTTCCTGGCGCAGGACCTCGCGCTGTTCGTCCTGTTCTTCGACCTGATGCTGGTGCCGTTCTACTTCCTGCTCGGGCAGTGGGGCGGACCTGACCGCGTGCAGGCGGCGATCAAGATGGTCATCTACACGCTGGTCGGCTCGCTGCTCATGCTGGCCGCGGCCGTGGCGACGGCGGTGCTGGCCCAGACGGGCGCCACGCCGGACTTCTCTCTGGAGTACCTGCGGGGGAACCTGCTCGGCGAGAGCACGCAGAAGCTCCTGTTCGCGGCCTTCGCGGTCGCCTTCCTGATCAAGATGCCGTCCTTCCCGTTCCACGGCTGGATGCCGGACACGTACCGCAACATGCCGCTGCCGGCGCTGGCCGTGTTCTCGGGCGTTGTCTCGAAGGTCGCCGCCTATGGCTTCCTGCGGATCGCGCTGCCCCTGTTCCCGGAGGCGGCGGCCGACTGGCAGATGATCCTGCTGATCTTCGCGCTCTTCTCGATCGTCTACGGCTCGATCATGGCGTTCACGGTGACCAACGTGCGGCTGATCCTCGGCTACTCGTCGATCGCCCAGCTCGGCTTCATCGTGCTCGGCATCTTCGCCCTCGACCCGGAGGCGCGGGGCGCGCAGGGGGCGCTGCTGCAGGCGGTCAACCACGGCCTCGTGGTGGCGCCGCTGTTCCTCATCATCGCCCTGCTGGCGGCGCGCGCCGGCGGCTCGGAGGACCTGCGCGACATGGGCGGGATCGCCTTCCGCGCCCCGGTGCTGGCCACGCTGTTCATGATCGTGACGCTGGCCACGCTGGCGATGCCGGGGTCGGCCAACTTCGTCGGCGAGTTCCTGATCCTGCTGGGGGTCTTCGAGTCCAAGCTCGCGGTGGCGCTCATCGCGTCGACCGGCGTGATCCTGGCGTCGGTCTACGCGCTGCGCTTCTACATCCGCGCGATGCACAACCGGCAGGGGCCGACCGTGACGTCGTTCGACATGTCGTGGCGCGACGGGCTCGTGATCGTGCCGCTCGTGCTGGCCATCCTCGCCTTCGCGCTGTTCCCGCAGCGGGCTCTCGACGCCGGTGAGCCGGCCGTGCAGTCAGCCTCGCAGGCCGTGACGGGAGGGACGCGGTGACGCCCAAGGGCCCGACCATCGACTGGGAGGCGCTCTCCCCGCTGCTCGCGCTGACGGCGGGCGCCTGCCTGGTGCTGATGGTCGGCCTGCTGCGGTCGGGCTTCGTGCGGCGGCACATCGTGCCGGGGCTGACCGTGGTGACGCTGCTCGTCACCGCGGGGCTCGGCGTCTGGCAGTGGGGCGTCAACACCGAGATCATCGAGCGGTCGCTGGCGATCGACGACCTGACGCTGACGCTGACCATGGTCTTCTGCGGCGGCGGCGTCGCGGCGGTGCTGCTCTCGTGGCGCTCGCGCGCGGTGTTCGAGGCGGGCGAGGGCGAGTACTACGCGCTGCTCCTGAGCTCGATCCTGGGCATGGTCGTGCTGGTCGCGGCCCAGAACCTCGTCGTCCTGTTCCTGGGGTTCGAGCTGCTGTCGATCCCGCTGTACGTGCTGTGCGCGACGCACATGCGCCGCGAGGCGTCTCTGGAGTCGGGCCTGAAGTACCTGATCGTCGGGTCGGTCGGGTCGGCGACCTTGCTGTACGGCCTGGCGCTGGTGTACGGGGCGACGGGGGCGACGGATTACGCGGCGATCGCCGAGGCGGTCGCGCCCGACGTCCTGCTCTACACCGGCATCGCGCTGGTGGTCGCGGGGCTCGCCTTCAAGGCCTCGGTGGCGCCGTTCCACCAGTGGACGCCCGACGTCTACGAGGGGGCGCCGACCGCGGTCACGGGCTTCATGGCCGTGGCCACGAAGGCGGCGGCCTTCGGCGTCATGCTGCGGTTCTTCGACGTCGCGCTGATCGACGCGGCGACGACCTGGGGCCCGGGCCTGGCCGCGCTCGCGCTGATCACGATCGTGGTCGGCAACGTGGGGGCGATCGGCCAGTCGTCCTTGAAGCGGATGCTGGCGTACTCGTCGATCGCGCAGGCGGGCTACATGCTGGCCGGCGTGGTGGTCTCCACCCGGCTCGGAGTGCAGGCGACGGTCTTCTACCTGATCGCCTACACGGTCATGAACCTCGCCGCCTTCGCGGTGATCGTGGCGCGCGAGCGGGAGACCGGGCTCGGCGACGACATCTCGTCGCTCTACGGGCTGGGCGCCGACCGGCCGCTGCTGGCGTGGCCGATGACGATCGCGATGCTGGCGCTGGCCGGCATGCCGGCGACGGCGGGGTTCTTCGGCAAGCTCTACCTGATCGAGGCGGCCGTCAACAACGAGTACGGCTGGCTAGCCGTCGCCATCGTGATCGGCTCGGCGATCTCGCTCGTGTACTACCTGCGGGCGATCGCCGCGGTCTGGATGCGCTCGCCCTCCGAAGCCGTCGCCGTGCGGCCGGGGCGCGTGCCCGGCGGGCGGCCGGCGATCGCCGGCGGCTCGCAGGAGGCCACGGTGGCGGTCGCCGCACCGGCGGCGCCGCCGAGGCGCCACCACCGCCAGCCCGAGCTCGTCTTCGTCGCCGTGGTCTGCGCGCTGGCCACGATCCTCCTCGGCGTCTACCCCGACCCGATCTTCGAGATCGCCCGCGACGCCGGCGCGGCGTTCGAGTCGCTCGTCTGAGTCGTCGCCCCCGCGGGGGGCGAACTTCGTCGCCCCCCGCCTACCGGTGGCGTGTCGTCCGTCGAGTACACCGCGCTCGTCGCTCTCGTCGCCGCCGCCCTCGCCGGGGCGGGGGTCGTGGCCGGCCCCCGCGCCGTCGGGCAGGCGGTGGCGGGCGTGGTGCGGACGGGCATCTGCATCGTGGGCGGCGACGTGTGCCGGGCGTCCGACGCTCGCGCGGCCGGGCCTGCAGCCGTGCACGCTCGACGATCACACCCGCGGCGAGGGGCTCACCTTGACCGTCGCCTCCGTGCGCTTCGGGGCCGACGATCGCTGGACGGCCGCCCGGCGCTCCGACGGCTCGGTGGTCATCACCCACTCCGACGAGCGCCGGCTCGGCGGCAAGGTGGGGATCGGCGCAGAGGCGAGCCCGCTGGGCATCACCGCGGAGCTGACCGGCAAGGTCGACTACGCGCTGACGTCGGGACGTGCGTGGGAGTTCCGCGATGCCGACTCGGCCGTCCGCTTCCTGCGCAACCGCGAGGGCGTCGAGCCGACGTGGCGGTTCGGCGCCGTCGGCTCGGTCGTGGCCGGCGAGACGGAGCTGGAGGCGGGACCGGTCACGTTCACGCAGTTCGAGACGACCGCCCGCGCGGCGGCGGGCGCGCGGGTCGGCCGCGGTCTGACGACGTACTACGTCCGGACGCGGGTCGACGCCGTCGTCGGCGGCCTCAAGCTGCCCGGCCTCAGCGTCCGCGTCGAAGGCCCGTCGACGGGCGACGCTGTCATCGAGCTCACGCGCGACGGCGCCGGCCTGCGCGAGCTCGCCTTCCGCCGCGTGGAGCGCGGCGGGCGCGGCCAGGTGGTCGAGACCGTGGCGAGGCTCGACCTCCGCGACCCCGGCCACCGCGCCGCCGCCGAGCCGCTGCTCGCGCTCCGCCTCCCCTGGCCGCCGACCGCCGCGCGCGAGCTCCGCGTGCTCGCCGCCCGCGCGGCGCGGTCCGGCATCGTCGAGCGCGCGGTCTACGACGTGGCGGATCGGTCGCGCGGCCTCGAGCTGGGCGCCAGCCTCGGCCTCTCCGTGGGGGTCGACGCGTCCGAGGCCCGCGTCGACCGCCGCCTCGTCGCCGCCCACGCCTGGACGCACGGCTCACGGGCACGCGAAAGGGTCGACTGCGGCGCGGCCGGCTGACCGCCGGCTCGTCGCCGGCGGCCGGCCGCGCCGGCTCCGCGGCGCGGCGATCGCGTCGTGGGGCCGCGCTAGGGTGGCCGTCCCGTGCGCTATCCGTCCGACGATCTGACCGCCGCCGAGCGCGCTCGGCTCGCGCCTCACGTCACGTCGCTGGACGGGCCGGTGTTCGCGCTCGTCAACCTGCCCGAGACGGTGAAGGGCGCGCTGTTCGCTCGCTACTCGCGCTACCCGGGCACGCTGCGGCGCCTGTTCCTCGACGAGTTCGCCGACTCGCTGCCCGAGCCCGAGGGGCGGGGCTGGGAGGCCGCGGAGGGCAAGCGGGCGGCGGAGCTGTACGAGCGGATCTTCGTCGGCTACGGGGACGACTCGGTGGCCCAGCTGGGCGGTACCCACGTCGCCTGCGAGTGGGTCTCGAACATCCTCACCAAGATCCTCCAGCGCCCGCGGCTGGGCGCGTACCTCGAGCAGTCGACGCGCTACATCGCCTACGACGCCCCGATGCCCGGCGGCGGCTACCGCTACTTCCGCGACGACGTGCTCGGCCCGGAGTACGAGGCGGCGATGGACGCGCTGTTCGGCGCCTACGCCGAGGCGCTCCCGCGCGTTCGCGCGTGGGTTGACGAGACGTTCCCGCGCGCGGACGGCGAGCCGGAGGCGGCGCGCCGGAGGGCGGTCAACGCCAAGGCGCTCGATCTCCTGCGCGGCCTGCTGCCCGCCGCGTCGCTCTCGCACATGGGGATCTACGCCACCGGCCAGACCTACGAGCAGCTGATCCTGCATCTCATGGCCCACCCGCTGCCCGAGGCGCGCGCCTACGGGCAGATGATCCTCGACGCCGTGAAGGCCGTGATGCCGAGCTTCGTCTCGCGCGTGGAGCGGCCCGACCGCGGCGGCGAGTGGGCCGCCTACCTCGAGCGCCGCCGCGAGGCGACCGAGCGCTGGGCCGCCCGCCTGGGGCTCGACCGCCGCGAGGCCGGCGACGGTCCGTCGGTGCGGCTGCTGCACGTCGACGGCGACGAGGAGCGCCTGCTGGCCGCGCTCCTCTTCGAGTCGGCCTCGGCCGGCGAGGACGAGACGCTCGAGGCGGTTCGCGCGATGGGCGAAGGCGAGCGGGCGCGGGCGCTGGCCGACCTCGTGGGCGAGCGCCGCAACCGCCGCCACCGGCCGGGCCGCGGCTTCGAGGCGCTCCGCTACCGCTTCGAGGTCGTGTCCGACTACGGCGCGTTCCGCGACCTCCAGCGCCACCGCCTGCTCACCGTCCAGTGGCAGGCGCTGACGCCCGACCTGGGGGCCGACGTCCCCGAGGAGGTCGGCGCCGCCGGCTGCGGCGACCTCTACGCGGCCGCGCTGGAGCGCTCACGCGCCGAGTACGAGCGGCTCGCCGACCTCGGCCTCGCCGACGCCGCGCCCTACGCGCTCTGCCTCGGCTACCGGATGCGCTACGTCCTCGATCTCAACGCCCGCGAGGCGATGCACCTGATCGAGCTCCGCTCGGGCCGCGAGGGCCACCCCGGCTACCGCGCCGTCGCCCACGAGATGCACGCCCAGATCGCCGCCGTCCACCCGGCCGTCGCCGCCGCCATGGACCACGTCGACCGCTCGTCCGAGCCGCGGCTCGAGCGCATCCTGAGCGAGATGCGCCAGCACGAGCGGCGGGCGGCTTTGACGCGTTCGTAGGCCGCCGCCTCGTGGCGCGTCGTCGCGCCGGCGAACGTCAACTGCGGCTGGGTAGGGCGGCTGGGGGGATCGGCCGCGCGGCCTGCCGAGTGGTCGGTTTGTTCCCTCCACGGGCACAAAGCGAGCGTTCGGCCGCCGAGTGCTCGGTTAATCGGCCTGAGGCGTATTAAGTGAGCACTCGACCCGCGCGGGCCTCGATCCCGCTCCCCTCAATGCGGTCGTAGACGTTCGCCGGCGTCACCGGGGCCTAGGCGGCAACGCCCACCACGCGCGCAACCGCCCCGTCGGCCCCAGCCCCTGCGCCAAGGCGCGCCGCAACGCCCGCCGCTGCGCGGCGGTCGGGGCCTGGGGCGCCGGGCCGTAGCGCGAGGCGCTCAGTGCGCGCAGGTAGGCCGTCGCGTCCGACGAGGCTCCCAGCCGCTGCTCGAGCTGGCGCAGGGTCGTGCCCGTCGGCAGCGGCCGGCCGGCGCGCCGGAGCGCGTCCTCGAGCTCGGCGACCGCCCGGTCGAGCGGTGAGAGCGCGCCTCGGCGGCGGTGGGCGCGGACCAGGCGCGAAACGGCAAGGGCGGCGGCGGCCAGCGCAAGGGCCAACAAAGCCCAGGTCCACCAGGCCGGCCCCGCGCCGTCGAGGTCCGACGACGTCGTGGGGTTGTTGCGCTGCGGGTCCATCAGGAGGTCGGGGCGCACGCCTCCGGGCCGCAGCGCGTTCCCGGCGCCGCCGCCCGCCTCCTCCTCGCCCGACGGCGAGGTCGGGAGCGGGGCCGGGGCGGCCTCGAGCGCCGCGATCTGCGAGCGCGCCGGGGTGGCGTCCGGCGTCGGGTCGTAGGTGACCCAGCCGAGCTCGTCGAACCACGCCTCGACCCAGGCGTGGGCGTCGGTGTCGCGCACGATCCAGGCGTTGCGGCGCTTGGAGAAGCCGCCCGGGCTGAAGCCGGTCGCCACCCGCGCGGGGATGCCGCCCATCCGCAGCAGCAGCGCCATCGCCCCCGCGAAGTGCTGGCAGTACCCATCGCGGGTGTCGATCAGGAACGCATCCAACGGCGCGCGCCCCGGATCCGCCGGCGTCGGGCGCTCGGAGTAGCCGAACCCGTTCGACAGGTAGGCGTTGACCGCGAGGATGTACTCGAACGGCGTCTCCGCGTCGGCGCGCAGCTGCTTGGCCAGCTCCCACGTACGCGCGTACCGCGAGCGGCGGAACGTCTCCTCGAGCGCGCCGTAGCGCGTGCGGCGGATCTCCGGATAGGACACGTAGCCCGCTTCCTCGCTGCCGAACGGCCGGAAGTGCACGACCGCGGTCCCCACCCGCCCGCCCCCGACCCCGCCCAGCGACCGCACGGTCGGCCGGCGTGCGACCGGGAGCTCGAGCGTCATCTCCAGCTCCGCGTCGCGCGCGACGCGCAGGCCGGTCGTTTCGGCCTCGCGCACCTCGGCGGCGGTCGGCGTCGGGACGTAGACCTCGGCGGTGTAGGAGTCGCCGCGGCGCAGCTCCGAGCTCGCGACCCAGCGGCCGGGCACGCCGGACGGGCGCACCGGCCGCGTCGCGTCCTCGACCTCCATGATCGTGCCGGGAGCCGGGACCTCGAGCATCCGCATCCGCCGTACCGAGACCTCGATCCGGTCGAGCCAGCCCGGCTTGTTGCGCCAGTCCTCGCGCAGCTCGTCCTCGGCCTCGCCCCCGTCAGGCGGCGCCGCCGTCCAGCCCGTCCCGTCGAACACCGCCAGCTCGGCCGCCTTCCAGTAGTGCGGCTCGTCGGACGTGACGCGCATGACCTCGTTGCCGTCGCGCGGCCAGTCGATCGGCCCGTAGTCCTGGCTCCAGCTGAAGCGCACCGGGTCGTCCGGCCCGAGTCCCTCGGCGAACGCCTTGTAGTCGAACCACGGCTCCCCCCGGTCGGCGACGGCAGCGAGCGGCAAAGCCCCCGCCAGCGCCACCCCGAGCAGCGCCGCGACGCCGATCCCAGGCCGCAGCGGCAGCCGCTCCAGCCACAGGAAGCAGACGACGAGGGCGGCGATCACCGCGCCGAGCAGGAGCGGCCGCGTCCCGCCCAGAGACACCACCGGCGAGACGACGAGCACGAGCAGCACGACGAGCGCGAGGAACTGGAACCCGCGGCCGTTGCCGACGCGCGGCCAGCAGGCGAGCTGTGCGGACAGCGCGAGGAGCACGCCGCCGCTGAGCTCGAGCGCAACGCGCGGCCACGGGTCGGCGCCCTCGTACGGCATCCGCACGGTGCCGAGCGACTGCATGCCGCCACTCACGCCCTCGACCAGGGTGCCCCAGTGGCGCGGCTTGAGGTACTCGAGGTCGATCCCGGAGACGGCGATCGCCGCGACCACGCCGACCGCCGTCGCCGTAGGCAGAGCCGCGAAGTACCAGCGCAGCGGTACGCGTTCGCACGCGATCACCAAGGCGCCGGCGACCGTCGCCGCCGCCACCCACAGCAGCGCGCGGCCAGAGCTCAGCCCGCCGATCATCCGCTGCCATTCGAGCGCGCCCAGCGAGCCGAGCGCGGCGAAGCCGACCAGCCGCGCCGCCCACACCGGGACGAGCGCATCCGGGCGATGCTCGCGGAACGCCGCGAGCCCGTCCCCGTCCGATGCCGTCACTGCGCCGATTCCGTCTCCCTCTGACGCAGCTCGATGCGCCGGATCTTGCCGGTCAGCGTCTTCGGCAGCTCATCCACGAACTCGATACGACGAGGGTAGGCATAGGCCGACAGCCGCTCGCGCACGAAGCGCTGGATGTCCGCCACCAGCTCGTCGGACGGCTCGTGGCCTGAGGCCAGCACGATGAAGGCCTTGACCACGTTGCCGCGCCGCTCGTCCGGCGACGCGACGGCGGCCGCCTCGGCCACGGCCTCGTGCTCCAGGCAGGCCGACTCCACCTCGAACGGCCCGATCCGGTAGCCGGCGGCGATGATCACGTCGTCGGCGCGCCCCTCGTACCAGACGTAGCCGTCCTCGTCGAAGCGCGCCGCGTCCTTCGAGTGGAACCACTCGCCGCCGAAGGTCTCCTCCGTCGCCTCGTCGTTGCGCCAATAGCCGAGCGGGTAGTGGGGGTTCGACCGCGCGCGCAGGCAGATCTCGCCGCGCTCGCCCTGCGGGACCGGCTTCTCGTCCTCGTCGAGGATCGCGACGTCCCAGCCCGGCATCGGCTTGCCCATCGAGCCCTCGCGGACCTCCATGAACGGGTAGTTGGCGACCAGCGGATAGGACTCGGTGAGCCCGTAGTAGTCGAGCACGGTGAGGCCGTACTGCTCGCGGAACCAGCGGATCGCCTCCGGGTTCAGCGGCTCGCCGGCGGAGCACACGCGACGGAACTTCTGCGGGTAGCGCGTCCCCGCGTCGGGGATCGCCATCATCGAGCGCATCGCCGTCGGCGTCGTGAAGACGTTGGTGACGCCGTGGCGCGACAGCACGTCGAGCTGCTTGTGCGGGTCGAAGCCCCCCTGGCGCTGGTAGACCATCTGCACGGCGCCGAGCCGCCACGGGCCGAGCAGCGGCGCGATCCCCGCCGCCCACGCCCACTCGCCCATGCCGTGGAACAGCTCGCCGTCGCGCACCTCGTGGCAGTAGACGAACTCCTCGTGGGCGAGGATGTAGCGGTGGGCGTGCAGGATGCCCTTGGCGAGCCCCGTGGTGCCGGACGAGTAGTAGAGCTGCGCCGGGTCGTCGGCCAGCGTGTCCTCGAGCTCGAACGACGGGTCGCCGCCGGCCAGCAGCTCCTCGTCGAGGATCAGCACCTGGTCGGCCTGCGCGCGGCCGGAGTTGGCCTCGTTGGTGACCAGCACCTTCGGCTCGGAGTCCCGCACCCGGTGCGCGATCCCCTCGTCGCCATAGAGGACCGACATCGAGAGCAGGATCGCCCCCGCCTTGTAGGTCCCGAAGAACGCAGCCGCCGTCTCCGGCGTGGGCGGCAGCAGCATGGCCACGCGGTCGCCCTTCTCGACCCCGTGCGCGCGCAGGACGTTGGCGAAGCGGTTCGACCGCTCCTGCAGCTCGCCCCAGCGGACCTCGCGCACCGTGCCCTCGAAGTCCTCGTGGATCATCGCGAGCTTGTCCGCCGGGTGCTTGTCGCAGCAGTCGACCGCGATGTTGTAGTGCTCGGGGACGCGCCACTCGTGCGCGGCGACGGCTTCCTCGTACGACCCGATCTCCAGCGTCATCGCTCTCCTCCCTCCGACGTCCAGGCTGACGATACTGCGGGTTGTGCGGCCCTTCACGATCCGTGGTCACGCCCATGCCGACCCCGAGACGGTGATGGCCGAGCTGCTCGCCGGCGTCGCGCCCGAGATGGAGGCGCGCGGCTACCGGATCACCCAGCGCGCCGACGGCCGCCTGCGGTTCGAGCTCGAGCGCCGCCACGGCCTGCTCCGGCGCCGCCGCCACGAGGCGGTGATGATCGACGTCGACGAGGGCGGGCGTGGGACGCAGGTGGTGGCCACCGGGGTGGCGCCGCGGCCGGTCCGCCGCCTACTCCGCCACCTGGGAGACTGAGCGCGTATGGAGCGGGCAGTGCTGGTGACGGGGGCGGCGAGCGGGATCGGCCAGGCGATCGCCGAGCGCCTCGTGCGCGACGGCTGCCAGGTCCTGTCGGTCGACCTGGAGGGAGACGGCCCGGGCGTGCCCTTCGCGGCCGACCTCACGACCCGCGAGGGCAACCGCGACGCCGTCGCCAAGGCGCTCGCCGAGTTCGGCCGGCTCGACGCGGTGGTGCCCAACGCCGGCTTCCAGCACGTCGCGCCGGTCGAGGAGTTCCCGGAGGACCGCTGGGACGCCATGATCGCGCTCCTGCTCACCAGCCCCTTCCTGCTCGCCCGCGCCGCCTGGCCGGCCCTGCGCGAGTCGGGCGACGGCCGGTTCGTGGCCATCGCCAGCGTCCACGGCCTCGTCGCCTCGCCGTTCAAGAGCGCCTACGTCTCGGCCAAGCACGGCCTGATCGGGCTGGTGAAGACGCTGGCACTCGAGGGCGCGGGCGAAGGCATCGCCGCCTGCGCGGTCTGCCCGGGCTACGTCCGCACGCCGCTGGTCGAGAACCAGGTGGCGGCCCAGGCCCAGGCGCACGGCATGCCCGAGGAGCGCGTGCTCGAGGAGGTCATCCTCGCCCCGCACGCCGTCAAGCGGCTCATCGAGCCCGACGAGGTCGCGGAGACCGTCGCCTTCCTCCTCGGTCCTTCCGGCCGCGCGTTCACGGGCTCGGCGGTGTCGATGGACCAGGGCTGGACCGCTCGCTAGCCGGGATTGACCGATGACCCGTGGATGCGGGGATCGGTCAATCCCGGCTTAGCCAGCGCGCGACGTAGCGGTCGGCCTCGGGCTCGTCGGTGAAGTAGAGGTGGGCGGCGCCGGGCCACATCGAGAGCTCGGCGCCCGGGATCAGCGCCGCCAGCCGCTCGCCGTTGGCCGGCGGGATGAGGACGTCCTCGTCGCCGTGGACGACCAGCGTGGGCGCGCGGATCTCCTCGACTCGGGCGTCGTGCCCGTGGGCGGCGGCCAGCTGCGCCGAGTAGTACTCGGCCTCGATCGGGTACCGCAGGCGCCGCTCGACGTCCTCGGCGATCCGGTCGCCGCCCTCCAGGCGCGTGCGCCGCGAGTAGTTGATCGGCACCGAGGCCCAGACCGCGTGCTCGGCGCTCATCTGCGCGCGCAGGCGGACGAAGGCGTTGACGTCCTCGCTCGCCGGGACGAGGTCGTCGCCGCCGGCCGTGGTGGCGCCGAGCACGAGCGCCCGCACCCGCGCCGGGTGCCGCAGCGCCACCTCCTGGGCGATCATCCCGCCGAGCGAGATCCCGTACACGTGCGCGGCCTCGACCCCGGCGCCGTCGAGCACCGAGACCGCGTCGTCCGCCATGCCGGCCGCCGTGTACGGGCCGGGCGTCCGCTCCGACCGCCCCACGCCCCGGTTGTCGAACGCGATCACCCGCAGGCCGGCCCCGGCCAGCACGGGGGCGGTCCGCCACCACGCGGTGGCGTTCATCCCCAGCCCCATGATCAGGAGCACCGGCGGCCCGTCGCCGCCGGTGTCCTCGAAATAGAGTTTCGCCCTCCGGTCGCCGGAAACCCCACCCGGCGACCTGCGGGCGACGTTACCCATCCTCGTCTTGCCGTTCCCTGATCTTCCCCTCCAGCTGCGACATCACGTCGGGGTCGCGCAGGGTGGTGACGTCGCCGAGCTCGCGGCCCTCGGCGATGTCGCGCAGCAGGCGGCGCATGATCTTGCCCGAGCGCGTCTTGGGCAGGTCGTCGGCCCAGATGATGCGCTTCGGCCGCGCGAGCTTGCCGATCCGCTTCGCCACGTGCTCGCGGATGTCGACGACGAGCTCGTCGGAGCCGTCGTCGGTCCCCTGCAGGGTCACGAACGCCGTTATCGCCTGGCCGGTGTCCTCGTCCTGCTGGCCGATAACCGCCGCCTCGGCGACCCGCTCATGCGACACGATCGCCGACTCGACCTCGGCGGTCGAGAGACGGTGGCCCGACACGTTGATCACGTCGTCGACGCGCCCGATGATCCAGAAGTAGCCGTCCTCGTCGCGCCGCGCGGCGTCGCCCACGAAGTAGACGTCCTGCCCGTACTTGGACCAGTACGTCTCGACGAAGCGGTCGTCCTCCTTGTAGAGCGTCCGCAGCATCGCCGGCCACGGCTTGCAGAGCGCGAGGAAGCCCTGCTCGGTGCCGGCGTCGTCGCCCTCCTGGGTCAGGACCGCGGCCTCGATGCCCGGCAGCGGCCTGCCGGCGCTGCCCGGCTTGGTGTCCTGGATCCCCGGCAGCGTCGTGATCATGATCGCGCCGGTCTCGGTCTGCCACCAGGTGTCGACGATCGGGCAGCGCTCGCCGCCGATCACCTTGTGGTACCAGAGCCAGGCCTTCGGGTTGATCGGCTCGCCGACGGTGCCGAGCAGCCGCAGCGACGACATGTCGTGCTTGCCGGGGTGCTCGGCACCCCACTTGATGCAGGCGCGGATCGCGGTCGGCGCCGTGTAGAAGAGCGTCACCTTGTAGCGCTCGACCAGCTCCCACCAGATGTCCTTGTCCGGGTAGTCGGGCGCGCCCTCGTACATGACCGACGTACAGCCGTTGGCGAGCGGCCCGTAGACGATGTAGGAGTGCCCGGTCACCCAGCCGACGTCGGCCGAGCACCAGTAGACGTCCTCGTCGGGCTTGAGGTCGAAGACGTGCTTGTGCGTCCAGGCGACCTGCGTTAGGTAGCCGCCGGTGGTGTGGAGGATGCCCTTGGGCTTGGCGGTCGACCCGCTCGTGTAGAGGATGTAGAGCGGGTGCTCGGCGTCGAACGGCTCGGCCGGGCACTCGTCGGCGGCCGCCTCCAGCACGGTGTGCCACCAGAAGTCGCGCCCCTCCTGCATCGAGCAGTCGGCGTTCGTGTGCTGGACGACGATGATCGTCTCGAGGTGTTCGAGCCCGGCCATGACCTCGTCGACCTGCTGCTTGATCGGCGCCGTCTTGCCCTTGCGGCGCGCGCCGTCGACGGTGATCAGCGCCTTCGCCTCGGAGAACGCCATCCGCTCCTTCACCGACTCCGGCGAGAAGCCGCCGAAGACGACGTTGTGGGGGGCGCCGATCCGCGCGCACGCGAGCATCGCGACGACGACCTCGGGGATCATCGGCAGGAAGATCCCGACGACGTCGCCGGGTTGGATGCCCCGGTCCTTGAGCGCGTTGGCGAACTTCTGCACGTCGCGGTGAAGGTCGTCGTACGTGACGTCGCGCTCCTCGCCCTCCTCGCCGCGCCAGTGGAAGGCCACGCGGTCGCCGCGACCGGCCTTGACGTGACGGTCGACGCAGTTGTAGGCGACGTTGAGCTTGCCGCCCACGAACCACTTGGCGAACGGCGGGTTGGACCAGTCGAGCACCTGGTCCCACGGCTCCGCCCAGTCGAGCGCGCCGGCCTGCTCGGACCAGAACCCCTCGGGGTCCTTCGCGGCCCGCTCGTGGATCTCGGCGTCGGAGATGACGGCGTCCGAGACGAACTCGCTCGGCGGCGAGAACGTCTCCTGGTCGAGCAGCTCCTCGAGCTGGGCCTCGAGCGTGCCTTCAGCCATCTCTCTCTCCTCTCAGAACGGCTATGGGGGCGGCGACCGCCAGGCCGCCGCCCCCATGTTGTACCCCTAATCCGATCTAGTGCCCGACCAGCGCCTTCTCGGCGCCCAGCCCGCTCTCCGAGCGGACGTACAGCTCGTGGTACGTGCGCTCCGCGCCCCGCTCCTTCGACAGCACGGTCCCGAGCCAGCAGCCGATGAAGCCGAGCGGGATCGAGACGATGCCCGGGTTGGCGAGCTCCCAGCCGACCGGCGAGCCGGTGACCGTGTCCGCGCCCGGCCAGACCTTCGGCGAGACGATCACGAGCGCGATCGAGCTGATGACGCCGAACAGCACCCCGGTGACGGCGCCGGTCGTGTTGAAGCGCCGCCATGTGAGCGCCATCAGCAGCGCCGGGAAGTTGGCGCTGGCCGCCACCGCGAAGGCGAGGCCGACCATGAACGACACGTTCAGGCCCGAGCCGCCGATCACGGCGACCGTGATCGCGATGGCGCCGATGGAGAGCGCCGCGATCTTGGCGACCACCACCTCCTCGTGCTCGGAGTCCTTGCCCTTGCGGATGATGTTCGACCAGACGTCGTGCGACACCGCCGCCGAGGCCGACAGCACCAGGCCCGCGACCACGGCGAGGATCGTCGCGAAGGCGACCCCGGCGATCACGGCGAGGAACAGGTCGCCGCCGAACGTGCCCTCGCCGCCACCGAGGAACTGCGCGAGGTTCGGCGCCGCGAGGTTCCCGCCGGTGCCCGCCGCGGCCACGCCGCCCTCGCCCAGGAACGCGCGCGCCCCGAAGCCGATGAACGTGGTCAGCAGGTAGAAGAAGCCGATCAGGAACATCGCCCACACCACCGAGCTGCGCGCCGCCTTGGCGTTCGGCACGGTGAAGAACCGCATCAGGATGTGCGGCAGGCCGGCGGTGCCGAGCACGAGCGCGAGGCCGAGCGACACGGTGTCGATCGGCATCGGCAGGAACGTGCCCGGGCCGAGCGAGAAGGTCGACTCCGGGCCCTTGTTGGCGTCGGCCCGGTTGAACAGCTCGATCGGGTTGAAGCCGACCTTGCCGAGCACGAAGATCGACATCACGGTGATGCCGGCCATGAGCAGCACGGCCTTGATGATCTGCACCCACGTGGTGGCGACCATGCCGCCGAACACGACGTAACAGAGCATGAAGACGCCGGTCATGATCACGGCCGGCGTGAAATCGATGCCCACCAGCGCCTGGATCAGCACGCCCGCGCCCACCATCTGCGCGATCAGGTAGAAGGCGACCACGGCCAGCGTGCCGATCGCCGCGGCCGTGCGTGCGGGCCGCTCCCGCAAGCGGAAGGCGAGCACGTCGGCGATCGTGAACTTGCCCGCGTTCCGCATCCGCTCGGCCAGCAGGAACATGACCGTGAGGAAGGCGACGAGGAAGCCGATCGAGTACAGGAACCCGTCGAACCCGTAGAGGAAGATCAGACCGGCGATGCCGAGGAACGAGGCCGCCGACAGGTAGTCGCCGGAGATGGCCAGGCCGTTCTGGGCGCCGGTGATCTGGCGGCCGGCGGCGTAGAAGCCGACCGCGCTACCGGCCCGCTTCGAGGCCCAGTAGGTGATGCCGAGGGTGATCGAGAGGACGATCGCGAAGATCACGACCGCCTCGACGTTGATGGCCGCGATCAGGCTCATCGCGAGACCTCCCGCTCCGCCGCCTCACGCTCGAACCGGCCGCGCTCGGGGGCCAGCTCGCCGCGCTCGGCCATGTCGACGACCCTCTGCGCGAGCGGGTCGTAGTCGCGGTCCGCCCGCTTGAGGTACATGAGCCCGAGCGCGAAGACCATGACGAACTGGGTCAGCGCCAGGCAGTAGCCGACGGTCAGGCCCTCGTAGACCGACTCCGCCATGAACTCGTGGGCGTAGCCCGTGAGCAGGATGAAACCCATGTAGTAGGCCAGGAAGAAGATCGTCGCCGGCACGACGAACGACCGCCGCTTGCGGACGAGCTCCTGGAACTCCGGTGAGCGCTCGATGCGCTCCCAGTCGTGGACCGGTTCCCCCACCTTC
Source organism: uncultured Solirubrobacteraceae bacterium (assembly GCA_963844405.1). GTDB lineage: Bacteria > Actinomycetota > Thermoleophilia > Solirubrobacterales > Solirubrobacteraceae > DASSUW01. Next base: position 1,073,155 of record CAWJNZ010000007.1, read on the forward strand.
GCCTCCTTCGGGTGGTTTGCGTCGAGGGTTCGTACTACCCATTCCGGCGGCCATTTGTGCGGAATCGCTCAAAGGTCGATCTGCGCGACGAACGGTGTCTGGGGCACGACGAACGGCGGTCCGTCCGCCGACACCCGGGGCTATGCTCGCCCTCGAGGGTGGACGTCGCGCTGGGAGTGCTCCTGGGGTTGGCGCTCGCGGCATCGCTGGCCGCGGGCTGGCGGCTCGTGCGCGCCCCGCGCGTGCAGGACCCCTCGAGCTCGGCCATGCAGGGCGCCGTCCACGCCGCCACCTCGCTGCTCCCGCACCTGCGGCGCGGGCTCGAGGCCGGCAGCGCCCCCGCCGCGCCCCACCTGCTCACGCTGACCGGGGCCTCCGCGATCGCGGTCGCCGACAGCGATCGGCTGCTCGCCTTCGACGGGGTGGGCGACGACCACGATCACTCGCTCGCCGCCCTCGTCGGCGAGATCCGCGACGACCGCGTCCGCGTCGAGCCGCGGCTGCACTGCGACCACGCCGGCTGCCCGCTGCGGTCGGCGATCGTCGCGCCGCTCGTGGTCCAGGACCGGCGCGTCGGCGCGCTCGTCGCGCTCTACGACCGCCCCGGCCGGCTGCGGCTCGAGGAGACGCGCGTGGTCGGCGAGGCGGCCGCGCTGGTGTCGGCGATGGTGGAGCTGAGCGAGATGGAGGCGCAGGGCGAGCGGCTGGCGAGCGCCGAGCTGCGCGCGCTGCGGGCCCAGATCTCGCCGCACTTCATCTACAACGCGCTCGCCGCCGTCGCCTCCTTCATCCACTCGCGGCCGGAGGAGGCGCGCGAGCTGCTGACCGAGTTCGCGGAGTTCATCCGCTACGCCTTCGCCCGCCAGCGCGCCTACGTCACGGTGGCCGACGAGCTGCGCTACGTCGAGAAGTACCTGCGGCTCGAGCAGGCGCGCTTCGGCGAGCGGCTGAAGGTGCGCGTGCAGGTCGACCCCGAGGTGCTGCAGGCCGTGCTGCCCGTGCTCTCGCTCCAGCCGCTGGTGGAGAACGCCGTCCGCCACGGCGTCGAGTCCCAGCCCGAGGGCGGCACGGTGGCGATCGAGGGGATCGACCTCGGCAACGACGTCGCGCTCCGCGTGTCCGACACCGGCGCCGGCATCGACCCGGAGCGCGCCGCCGACGCGCTCGCCGGCCGCGGCCCGGGCATCGGGCTGGGGAACGTCCACGGACGGCTGCAGTCGACGTTCGGCGAGGGCTACGGGCTGGAGGTCGAGTCCAACGCCGTGGTGATGACGCTGCCGAAGTTCCGGGCCGGGGTGCGGGCGGCATGAGGGTCCTGGCCGTCGACGACGAGCTGCCGGCGCTCGAGGACCTCGTCCGCATGCTGGAGGCCTCGCCGGCCGTCGACCGCGTCGAGTCGGCCGCCTCGGCCGAGGAGGCGCTGGTGGCGCTCGGCGGCGGCGCGGCGATCGACGCCGTGTTCCTCGACGTGCGGATGCCGGGCCTCGGCGGGCTCGAGCTGGCGCGCGTGCTGCGGCGCTTCGACCACCCGCCGGCCGTCGTCTTCGTCTCGGCGTTCGACGACGCGGCGGTCGACGCCTTCGAGCTCGCGGCCGTCGACTACCTGCGCAAGCCGGTCTCGCGCCGCCGGCTCGACGAGGCGATCGAGCGCGCGGTCCGCCGCACGCCGGCCGAGCCGGCGGCGCCCGAGGACGAGACGCTCGCCGTCGACGCGCTGCGCGGCGGCGGCACCCGGCTGCTCCCCCGCTCCTCGGTGCTCTACCTGCAGGCGCACGGCGACTACGTGCGCGTGGCCAGCAGCGAGGGCCGCTTCCTCCTGCGCGCCCGGCTGTCGGACCTCGAGGAGCGCTGGGCCGCCCACGGCTTCGTGCGCGTGCACCGCGGCTTCGTGGTCAACCTGCGCCGCGCCGTCGAGGTGCGGCCGCGGCTGAACGGCACGGCGGTGCTCGTGATGGCCGACGGCGCCGAGGTCCCGATCGCCCGCCGCCAGGTCGGCGAGCTGCGGCGGAAGCTGGGCGTGTAGTGAGAAGGACCCCGCGCGACGAGCTGGCGGAGGCGACCGCCCACGGCGGCCTCTACCTGCGGCGGCTGATCCGCGCGCAGCTCGGGTTGAGCACCGTCGCGCTGGTGACGTTCGGGGCGCTGATCGGTGCATTGCCGCTGGCGCTGCTCCTGCTTCCCGGTCTGCAGGACGTCTTCGTGCTCGGCGTGCCGCTGCCGATGTTCCTGATCGCCTGGCCGCCGTTCCCGCTCTTCATCGCCATCGCCGTCATCTACGCGCGGCGGGCGGGCGCGCTCGAGGAGTCGTTCCGCGACCTCGTGGAGCCGCCGGATTGATCGCCGTCGCCGCGATCCTCGCGGTCACCGGCGCCACCATCGGGCTCGGTCTCTACGGGGTCCGCCTCGCCCGCACCACGTCGGACCTGTTCGTCGCCTCGCGCGCGATCACGCCGTGGTGGAACGCCGCCGCGATCTCCGGCGAGTACCTGTCGGCGGCCTCCTTCCTCGGCATCGCGGGACTGCAGATGAAGCTGGGGAGCGGGGCGCTGTGGCTGCCGCTCGGCTTCACGGCCGGCTACCTGGCGCTGCTGCTGTTCGTCGCCGCGCCGCTGCGGCGCTTCGGCGCCTACACGATCTCCGACTTCGCGGAGGCGCGCCTGCGCTCGCCGCGCATCCGCGTGCTGGCCGCCGTCGTGGTGCTGCTGATCGCCGGCTTCTACCTCGTCCCGCAGCTGAAGGGCGCGGGCCTCACGCTGGGCGAGGTGACGGGCGCCCCGTACTGGGTCGGCGTGCTGGCCGTGGGCGCCGTGGTGGCGCTCAACGTGGCGTCCGGCGGCATGCGCGGGATCACGTACGTGCAGGCGTTCCAGTACTGGATGAAGACGTTCGCGATCGCGCTGCCGGCGTGCCTGCTGCTGATCCACCTCGGCGGGCTGCCCGAGCGGGCGGCGATGTTCGGGCAGGAGCTGCCGCGGGCGGGCGCGGACGGGCTGGTGGTGCAGCTCGACGAACCGACGCGCGTGACGTTCCCCGAGGCGACGACGTACACGGTCGACGGGGAGCCGCGGCGCGCCTCTGACGACGAGGAGGTCGTGCTGCCGGCCGGCGAGGTCGAGCTGCCGCCGGAGGCCGTCGTGCCGGTGGCGGACGGGATCGAGGCGCAGACCGGCGAGGACTGGGCGCGGCCGGTCGAGAGCTCCGGCCCGACCTCGCCGGTGTTCGTCTACTCGCTGCTGCTCGCCACCTTCCTGGGGACGATGGGCCTGCCGCACATCCTCGTCCGCTTCTACACGAACCCGGACGGGCCGGCCGCCCGGCGCACGACCGTGCGCGTGCTGGGGCTGCTCGCGCTCTTCTACGGCTTCCCGGTCATCTACGGCGCGCTCGGGCGCGTGATGGTGCCGGAGCTGTACCTGACCGGCGAGACCGACTCGGTCGTGCTGGCCTTGCCGGAGGCGGCGTGGCCCGGCCTGCCGGGCGAGCTGCTCGGCGCGCTGGTCGCGGCCGGCGCGTTCGCGGCCTTCATGTCGACCGCCTCCGGGCTGATGGTCTCGGTGGCGGGCACGATCTCGTTCGACCTCTGGCGCCGCGGCGCCGCACAGGTCGACGCCCGCCGGCGGCGCTTCCGGCTCGCCGCGCTCGGCGGCGTGGTCGCGCCGGTCGCGCTCGCCCTGGTGGCGCGCGGGCTCGACATCTCGGTGCTGGTCGGCTGGGCGTTCGCGCTGGCCGCCAGCACGTTCTGCCCGCTGCTCCTGCTCGGCATCTGGTGGGAGGGGCTGACCGCGCGCGGCGCCGCCGCCGGGCTGGTGACCGGCGCGCTGGTCGCCACCGGGGCGATCTTCACGGGCCTGGCACTCGAGGGCGGGCACCCGACGGTCAACGCGCTGCTCACGCAGCCGGCCGTGATCTCGGTGCCCGTGGCCTTCGCCGTGATGGTCGCCGTGTCGCTCGGCGACCGCGCCGGCCGCCGCGCGGCCGACGCCCAGCTGCTCGCCCTGCACGCACCGGAAGGGCTCGGCCTGCAGGACGAGGTCGTCGGCGGCCCTAGGATTGCGCGTTCATGACGCCAGCCCTGGTCGAGCGCGAGCGCGAGGTCGCGCAGCTGAACGCGCTCGTCGACGCCGTCGCAGGCGGCGAGGGGCGCGCGGTGCTGATCGAGGGGCCGGCCGGCATCGGCAAGAGCGCGCTGCTCGCGCAGGCGCGGCGGCGGGCGGCCGACGGCGGCGCCCTGGTCCTGGCCGCGCGCGGCTCGGAGCTCGAGCGCGAGTTCCCGTTCGGCGTCGTCCGCCAGCTGCTCGAAGCCGTCGTGGCCGGCGACGGCGACGTGCTGGCGGGGGCGGCGGCCCCCGCGGCGCCGGTCTTCTTCGGCTCGCTCGAGGGCGAGGGCGACGTGTCGTTCGCCGCGCTCCACGGCCTGTACTGGGTGGCGCTCAACCTCGCCGCCGAGCGCCCGCTCGTGCTGGCGGTCGACGACCTGCACTGGTGCGACCGCGCGTCCCTGCGGTTCCTCGCGTACCTCGCGCGCCGGCTCGAGGACCAGCCGATCCTCGCGCTCGCCACCGTGCGCAGCAACGAGCCGGGGACCGACGTCGCGCTGCTCGGCGAGATCGCCCACGACCCGGCCACGATCTCCATCCGGCCGGTGCCGCTGAGCGCCGACGCGGTGCGCGACCTCGTGCGCGACCGGCTCGGCCCCGACGCCGACGAGCCGTTCTGCTCCGCCTGCCACGAGGCGACCGGCGGCAACCCGCTGTTCCTGCGCCAGCTCCTGACCGCGCTGGAGGGCGACAGCGTCAAGCCGGTGGCGGCGAACGCCGGGGTCGTGCTCGAGATCGGCCCGCGGGCGGTGTCGCGCACGGTGATCGTGCGGCTGGCGCGGCTCTCGCCCGCCGCGATCGGCGTCGCCCGCGCCGTGGCGGTGCTGGCCGAGAGCGCGTCGCTGCCCGCGGTGGCCTCGCTGACCGGCCTCGGCGAGGCCGAGGTGGCCGACGCCACCGGCGCGCTCGCCCGTGCCGAGATCCTGCGCCCGGAGGCGCCGCTCGGCTTCGTCCACGCGCTCGTGCGCGACGCCGTCTACCAGGAGCTGCCGCTCGGCGAGCGCCAGCTCCAGCACGAGCGCGCGGCGACCGTGCTGCGCGACGCCGGCGCACCGCCCGAGCAGGTGGCCGCGCACCTGCTCGGCGCCCCGCGGCGCGGCCAGGAGTGGGTGGCCGCGCTGCTGGTCGACGCCGGCCGCGCCGCGGTCAGCCGCGGCGCGCCCGAGAACGCGGTCGCCCAGCTGCGGCGGGCGCTCGAGGAGCCGGCGCCGGCGGCGTGGCGGCCGGAGCTGCTGATGGAGCTCGGCCTGGCCGAGATCCTCACCGACGGGCCGGCCGCCATCGCCCATCTGACCGAGGCGTACGAGGCGCTCGCCGACCCCGCCGCGCGGGCGCTGGTGGCCAACGCGCTCGTCCACGCGCTGGTCTTCACCGACCACACGGAGGAGGCCGCCGCCTTCGCGCGGCGGGCGCGCGCCGAGCTGCCGGAGGAGCTCGCCGACGAGGCCCGCGGCCTGTTCGCGTTCGGGATGATCATGGGCTGGTTCGGGGTCGGCTCGCCCGCCGACGTCGCGGTGCTCGGCGAGCACCTCGAGCCGCCGCCCGCGGGGGCGCCGCTCGGCGTGAAGCGGATCGCCGCGATGGCGGGGCTGTGGCACGCCTACACCGGCGGCAGCGCCGACGCGGCCGTGACGCTGGCGCTGGCCGCGCTCGAGGGCGGCGAGCTGGCCAGCCGCGACAACGGGCTGCTGGCGTTGGCGGCGTTCAACACGCTCGTGCTGGCGGATCGCCCGGAGGCCGACGCCGCATGGGCGGCCGCGCTGCGCGAGGCGCACCGGCACGGGTCGCTGCTCGGCATCTCGTCGCAGCACCTCTGGCACGGCTTCGCGCTGCTCCAGGAGGGAGAGCTCGAGGAAGCCGAGGAGTCGCTGCGCACCGCCCAGGAGGAGTTCGACGTCTGGGGCTTCGGCGTGACGGCGCTGCGCTACACCAGCGCCTTCCTCGGCGTGGCGCTGGTCGAGCGCGGCCGGCTCGGCGGAGGCGCGCGCGTGGCTCGAGCGCGGGCGGCCCTACATCCACGGCTGGGCCGACGGCTGCCGCTTCTGGCGCGCGGCCAACCTCGCGGTGCTGGTGGCTGAGGGGCGCGACGAGGAGGCGGTGGCGGCGTACGAGACGTTCGCGGCGATCCACGGCTGGACGGTGCTGCCGGCGGCGACGTTCCCGCGCTCGACGGTGGCGCGGGCCCTGGATCGCCTCGGGCGCCGCGACGAGGCCCTGGAGCTGGCGGAGGCCGAGCTGGCCGACGCGCGGCGGTGGGGCGCCCCGGGGACGGTCGGGCCGGTGCTGCGGGTCCTGGGGAACCTGCGCGGCTCGCTGGCGCCGCTCGAGGAGGCGGCCGCGGTGCTCGAGGGGTCGCAGGCACGGCTCGAGCACGCCAAGGCGCTGGCCGACCTCGGCTCCGCCCTGCGCCGCGACCGGCGGCCGACCGAGGCGCGCGAGCCACTGCGCCGGGCTTTGGAGCTGGCCGACGCCTGCGGGGCCGAGGGGCTCGTCGAGCACGTGCGCTCGGAGCTCTACGCGACCGGCGCGCGCCCGCGCACGACGGCCGCCAGCGGCGTCGAGTCCTTGACCGCCAGCGAGCGCCGCGTGGCCGCCTTCGCAGCCGACGGCCAGAGCAACCGCGACATCGCCCAGGCGCTCTTCGTCACGCCCAAGACCGTCGAGGTCCACCTCAGCAACGCCTACCGCAAGCTCGGCATCCGCTCGCGCCGCGAGCTGGCCGCGGCGCTGGACCACCCCTAATTCTGGGGATGCGGTTTAGGGGTTCCCCCGATGGCGGGCGCGCTCGCGTGCCTGCATCCTGTGCGTATGACCTCGGTCACGATCACCTTGGAGCTGCGCCAGGCGGGCGACGAGCTGGACGGTCGGGCGAGCGACGGCGACGGCGACGGCCGCGCCTTCAGCGGGTGGCTCGGCCTGCTCGTGGCGATCGACGGGCTGCTCCAGAACGCGCAGGCTGACGCGCTGCCGCAGACCCCCGCGGACTAGGGGTGCCCAACGGGACATCGCTCTGACACGGAATGGCCCGTTGGGCGGGCCCCCGTGGTCAATCGCGGCGCTTGCGCTTGCGCTTCTTCGAGCTCGGGTGCGGGCGCGCTGCCGCCGGCACGGGCTCGGCCTGCTTCTTCGGCTTCGGCTCGGGGCGGATGCCCTGGCGGCGCTCCTCCGCCTCGCGGCGGCGGTTCGCGGCCTCGACGGCGGTCGGCCACGGCTCGGCGCGGCCGGTCCGCCAGGCCGGCGGCAGCCCGGTGCGGATCGCGCCCAGCAACAGCAGCCCGACGGCGACGAGCCAGAACGACTGCACGATCGGCATCGGCATCAGCTGCGGCAGCACGCCGAGCACGCCGGCGACCACGCCGAGGATGCCCAGGAAGCGGCTCAGCAGGCCGGCGCGCATCGCGTTGAGGGAGACGAGCATGAGCCCGGCGGCGACCGTGAACTGGCCGATGAAGCCGAGCAGCTGGCCGGTGACGCCGAACGAGCCGGCGTCGACGTCGCGCACGGCGTCGACGGTCCGCGGACCGTCGAGGAAGTCGTTGAACGCGCTCAGCTGCGCGAGCGGGAGCATCACGTACGAGAGCGCGAGCAGCACGCCGCCGACGAGCGGCACATAGACGGCGATGCGCGGGAACTCCGGCCGCCGCGCCCGCGTCGCGACCGCCAGGAACGTGACGACCCAGGCGAGCGCGAGCATGCCCACCGCGCGCACGACGCCCGACCCGAGCACGGCGGGCGCCTGGTCGACGTAGAACTGGAGGCCGTTGGTGTGGAGGCTCGGCAGCTCGCCGATCGGGCCCTCCTCGGCCGCCTGCCGGAGCGACTCGAGGTAACCGGCGCGCGGCGGCTCGCGGAGCGCGACGCTCAGCCAGAGGTAGCCGGCGAGCGTGAGGATGGCGGAGAGGATCGCGGCCGCGCCGGCGCGCGGACGCTGGCGCGCCTCCCAGGCGAGCTGGTCCTCTCGAGCGTCTCCGGCGACCGCGGTCACGGCGACGATGATCCTAGATGACCGATCCCACGACGCCCGGATCCATCAGCGCGCTCCGTCGGGCGGCCCGCTGAGCGGGGTGCGGGCGGCGCGGTCGCCGATCCGGCGTGGCGGCTCGGGGTCGATCTGGTTGCGGCCCGCGACCTTCGAGACCTGCTCGCCGGCGAACAGCACGAGGTCGAGCGCCGGCGCCGCCAGGCCGATCAGGGTCTCGATCCGGCGCCGGAGGGCGAGCTGGCCTGGGGTGCGGTGCGCCACGGCGGGCGATTGTAGACTCGCGCGGGTGCTGATCCGCGAGGTCATGACGGAGTCCGTCGTCACCGCCGCGCCCCAACGCACGGTGCGCGAGGTCGCCGAGCTGATGCGGGAGCGCAACGTCGGATCGGTGGTGCTGATCGACGGCTCGCTGCCGGTGGGCTTCGTCACCGATCGCGACCTCGCGCTGTCGGTGATCGCCGACGGCCGCGACTTCGGCGACCGCGTCGCCGACCACGCGTCCTCGCCGGTCATCACGGCCGAGCCGGACATGGAGGTCGAGCAGGCCGGCGAGCTGATGGTCCGCCACGGGATCCGGCGGCTCGTCGTGGTCGACGACGGGCGCCTGACGGGGATCGTCACGCTCGACGACCTCGCCTCCCGGACGGGCGACGCGGAGCTGGCGAGCCAGCTCTCCTCGCGCGTCACGCGGGCCGTCATGCCCGACTTCTTCTTCCACGAGCGCGGCGGCGGATAGCATCAGGGTCATGGAAGGCTTCGGAGGCTTCTTCAACGACCCGGATTTCCAGAAGCGGCTGCAGGAGATGGCCGAGCAGATGCAGTCGACCCAGAACCTCGCCTGGGCCGACAACGCGATCAAGCTCGCCGTCGACATGACGGTCGCCGCCATCAACCGCGTGAACCTGCAGGGCAACGCGGAGGAGCAGGCCAAGCAGGTCCGCTCGGTGATGGCGACCGTCTTCCCCGAGGCCGTCACGCTGGTGCGCGAAGCCCGGCAGGGCCTGAGCTAGACGGCGCTTGGCTCCTCGGCGCTACGGGCGGCGCGCCCCTGCGCGATGACCTCCTTGAAGGAGCGGATGCCGAACAGCCAGACGAGGGCGCCGAAGCCGACGCCGAAGGTGACCGCGGCGATCGCGATCTGCTGGCCGACGCTGTAGGCGGCGACGGTCGCCCCCGCCGCCGTGCCGGCGAACACCTTCACCAGCAGCGCCTGCTGGACGCCGGCGCCGCCGGGCGTGAAGGGCACGGCCGCCGCGACGACGTTGACGCCGAGGACGAGCAGCACGTTGCGCACCGAGCCGCCGACGTTGAACGCCTCGAGCAGCAGGAAGAAGGCGGTGAAGCGGAAGAGCCAGGCGACGAACTGGACGGCGAAGACCTCGCGGAAGTAGCGGCGGCGGTCGAAGAGGACGTTGAGGCCCTGGCGGACGCGCTCCCAGAAGCGCCGCACGCGCGCCGACAGCAGCGCGAAGGCGACCAGCGTGAGGATGCCCAGCACGGTGAGCAGGAACAGCGTGAAGCGCGGGTGCGAGGCGAAGAAGGCCAGGTCGAAGGCCGGCAGCTTCGAGAAGTCCGGCGGCTTCGGGAACACGCCCTGCGTGAACGCGAAGGCGAGGATCGGGATCGCCATGCAGAAGTCGAAGATCAGCTCGACGCTGAAGGCGGCGGCGACCGCGGGGTAGCTCGAGTTGGGGACGCGGGTCTTGGTGAGGAAGAGCCGAACGAGGTCGCCGCCGCGGGCGGGGATCACGCTGTTGAACCCGTAGCCGGCGAAGTAGGCGCCCCACACGTAGCGGAACTGGATCCGCTCGTCGGGATACGCGGCGCGCAGGATGTTGAAGGAGGCGCGGGCGCGCAGGCTCAGGTAGATCACGAACGAGACCAGCGCCGGCAGGAGCGCGAGCCACTCGATCGCGGCGACGCTGCCGAAGAAGTCGCCGACGGCGTCGAAGAACGCCTCGAAGGAGTCGCCGAGCGAGGCGAACGGCATCGGGGTCAGTGCCCCGGGGCGGTCGGCGTCCGGCCGCGCGCGAGCTGGACGAGGCTGTAGAGGGAGACGAGCGCCCAGACGCCCTCGAGCAGCAGGAAGCCCCACTGCTGGTCGATCCACGCGAGGACCGCGAGGATGGCCGAGCCGACGAAGTTGAGGATCAGGTAGAGCTGGCTGTCGATCGGGAGGCGCCCGGCCTGGGAGGCCGCGAACGCGGTCAGGATGAGGAGAGAGCCGGCGATCTGGACGAGCTGGGCGTGCACCCTTCCAGACTACGGCCCTGCCGCGCGGCCGCTACTTGAGCAGCCGGCTGAGCCGGCGGTCCTTGAGGACGCGGTCCTCGGTCTGGCAGTGCGGGCAGTACGTCATGACGTAGTCCTCGTAGAAGACCGCCTCGAGCACCGTCTCGCAGCGCGGGCACGGCTCGCCCTGGTGCGCGTGCACGCGCGTCGGCTTGGGGAACTTCTCCGGCAGCGGGAGGTCGACGTGCTCCTCGTAGACGTCGAGCACGCGCTGCAGCTCGCCGGCGATCGCCTCGCGCAGCGCATCGGCCTCGTCGGCGGAGAGGTCGTCGCCGCGCTTGAAGGGCGACAACCGGGCCGCGTGGAGGATCTCGTCGACCCACGTGCGGCCGATGCCCGTGATCACGCGCTGGTCGCGCAGCATCGAGTGCAGCGGGCGCGGGGCGGCGAGCCGCTCGGCGAGGTCGCCCGGCGGCTCCGGCCACGCCTCCGGCCCCAGCCCGTCGAGCGCCTCGTCGGCCTCGACCGCATCCGGCCGTAGCAGCTTGATCCACGCCGCCTGTTTGGTCCCGAACTCGCGGATCCTCAGCTCGCGGTCGGCGGCCAGGCGGAAGAGCACGCGCGAGGTGCGGTCCTTCATCGACGCCCGCTTGCCGAACATCTGGATCCGCCCCGCGCTCATCAGGTGCACGAGCAGCGTCAGCTCGCCGTGGGCCTGCGTGTCGATGTCGAGCAGGAGCAGCTTCCCGCGCCGCCGCGCCCCGGTGAAGGTCGCGCCGTCGACCGCGCTGAACGGCGGGTCGAAGGTCTTCAGCGCGTTCAGCCCCGGCGTGCGCGCGGACTCGATCGTCTCGCCCGGCAGCGCCGCGTCGAGCCGCCGAGCGACGATCTCCATCTCGGGTAGCTCAGGCAGGCGCGAGCACCCCCAACACCTCGTCGTCGTGGGTCTTCGGCGACGCCTTCTCGATGACGTGTACGACCGTGCCGTCGCCGTCGACGATGAAGGTCGAGCGCTGAGCGCCCCAGTACTTCTTGCCGTACATGTTCTTCTCGACCCAGACGCCGTAGGCGTCGCAGACGGAGTGGTCCTCGTCGGCGAGCAGGGTGAAGTTGAGCGACTGGCCGCCGTGGAACTTCTTCACGAGGGCGACGGGGTCGGGCGAGACGCCGACCACGGTGGCGCCGGCCGCCTCGTACTCGGCGGCATGGTCGCGGATCCCGCACGCCTGGGTCGTGCAGCCCGGTGTATCGGCCTTGGGATAGAAGTAGAGGACCAGCGTGCGGCCGGCAAAGTCGCTGAGCGAGACCTCGTTGCCGTCCTGGTCGGGAAGCGTGAAATCGGGAGCCTTCTCGCCGGCTTGGATCATGCGAAAGACAGTACCGTCACGCCCCATGGACCCCTGGGTGCAGGCGGCCGCGGCGGAGATCGGGCGGCGGGCGGTGCGGGAGCTCGAGGCGCTGGTGGGCGTGTCGTCGCCATCGGGCGACATCCACGGCGCGGAGGAGTGCGCGGCCGTGTGCGCCGCGCTGCTGCCCGACGAGGCGGAGATCGAGCGGCTCCCGTGCTCGTCGCCCGACCACGCGCCCGACCTGCTCGCCCGCCTCCAGGGCACCGGCGACAGGCGCGTGCTGCTGCTCGGGCACCTGGACACGGTGATCGCCCACCAGGACCACAAGCCGCTCAGCCGGCAGGGCGACAAGCTCGTCGGCTCCGGCGCGGTCGACATGAAGGGCGGCGACGTGCTCGCGATCGGCGTGATGCGGGCGCTGGCGAAACGGCCGGATGCCTACGCCGAGGCGGCGCTGCTGCTCGTCACCGACGAGGAGTGGCGGACCGGCCCGCTCGCCCACGTCGGCCGCTTCGAGGGCTGGGACGCCTGCCTGTGCTTCGAGGGCGGCGAGCAGACGAGCGACGGCGAGGACGCGCTCGTGGTGCGCCGCAAGGCGGCGGGGACGATCCGCGTGACCGCCCACGGCCGCGCCGCGCACTCCGGCTCGGCGCCCGACCGCGGGCGCAACGCGCTGCTCGCGCTCGCCTCGGCCGCCCAGTCGGTGGCGGCGTGCCACGACCCGCACGGCCCGTACCACCTCACGGCCGTCCCGACGATCCTCAACTCCGGCGACGCCTTCAACGTCGTCCCCGGCCGCGGCGAGCTGTTCTGCGACTGCCGCGCCGACGACCTCCCCGCCATCGAGGCCCTCCTCGACGCCATCCCCGACGAGCTCCGCGGCGTCACGCTCCACGGCGAGCTGATCCGCCGCTGGCCCGGCATGCACTCCGAGAAGGCCGTCGCCCCGGTGCTGGCCACCGCCGCGACCGCGCTCGGGCGCCCGATCCGCGCCGCCTCGCGCGGCGGGGCGAGCGACGCCAGCCACTTCGCCGCCGCGATCCCGGTCACCATCGACGGGCTCGGCCCGCGCGGCGGCAAGGCGCACAACCCGGGCGAGTTCGTCTACGAGGGCGCGCTCGTCCCCCGCGCCGAGGTCGCCCTCGCCGTTGTGAGCGCCGTGCTCTGATGCACGGCCGGCTGCAGGCGCTCGAGGAGCGTCCGTTCCGGCTGCTCTTCCTCGGCCAGTCCGTCTCCCTGCTCGGCGACGGCATGGTCGGCGTGGCGCTCGCCTTCGCCGTGCTCGAGCTCACCGGCTCGGCCAGCGACCTCGGGATCGTGCTCGCCGCCCGCACGATCCCGCTCGTGCTCTTCCTGCTGGTCGGCGGCGTGTGGGCGGACAGGCTCCCGCGACGGGCGCTGATGGTCACCACCGACCTGATCCGCTTCGCCGCCCACGGCCTGATGGCGGTGCTGTTGATCGCCGGCGAGGCCGAGGTCTGGTCGATCGCGGCCCTGGCCGCCATCGCCGGCGCCGCGAGCGCCTTCTTCAACCCGGCGATCTCCGGCATCATGCCCGCCGTCATCAGCGTCGAGCGCCTGCAACAGGCCAACGCGCTGCGCAGCATCTCGGAGGCCGTCGGGCGGATCGCCGGGCCGGCGCTGGCCGGCGTGCTCGTGGTGGCGGTCGGGCCCGGCTGGGCGCTCGGCATCGACGCCGTCACCTTCGCCGTGAGCGCCGTCTTCCTCGCCATGATCGCCCTGCCGCCGCACACGCCGGTCGAGCAGCAGTCGTTCATCACGGACCTGCGCGAGGGCTGGGACGACTTCCGGTCGCGCACCTGGCTGTGGACGACCGTCGCCTCCGTGACGGTCGGCAACATGATGTTCGCCGCCTACTTCGTGCTCGGCCCGCTGGTGGCCGAGCGCGAGCTCGACGGCGCCGCCTCGTGGGCGCTGATCGTCAGCGGCTTCGGCGCCGGTCTCGTGCTCGGCGGGCTCCTGCTCCTGCGCTTCGACCCGCAGCGGCCCGCCCTGGCGGCCACCATCGCCGTCACGTTCTACACGCTGCCGCTCGCCTTCCTCGCCATCCCCGCGCCCGCCGCGGTGACCGCCGCCGGCGGCCTGCTCGCGGGCGCCGGCCTGGCCGTCGCCAACAACCTCTGGGAGACGACCCAGCAGCGGCACGTGCCGCCCGAGCTGCTCTCGCGCGTGAGCTCGTACGACTGGTTCGGCTCGCTGGCCGCCGTGCCGATCGGGATGCTCCTGTGGGGCCCGGTCGCCGAGAACATCGGCGTCAGCACCGCGCTGTGGATCGCCTTCGCGCTCCAGCTCGTGAGCATCCTCGTCCTGTTCGCCGTGCGCGAGATCAGGGAGCTGCCGGCTCGCCCATAGCGAGCGACTCGAGCTCGCGCGGGCGCAGCAGCGCCAGCAGCTCGCCGCTCGTGCGCTCGGCGCGCACGGCGGCCACGCCGCCCTTCTTGAAGTCGATCCGCCCGCCGGTGAGGTCGTGCACGACCTGGGAGAACGACGGCTCGTGGCCGACGACCAGCACGCGGGCGTCGGCGCCGTGGCGCATGAGCAGCTCCAGCGCGTCCTCGCGGTCGAAGCCGTCGGCCAGCACGTCGTCCTCGATCGGCTCGACGTTGAGCGACTCGCACGCGAGCCGCGCCGTGTCGCGCGCGCGCACCTTCGGGCTCGTGTAGCAGGCGTGGAACTCGACCCCGAGGCGAGCGAGCCCCTGACCGGCGGCGATCGCCTGCCGCTCGCCGCGCGGCGTCAGCTCACGCTCGTCGTCGGGCTTGGATTCGTGGGGAACGGCCTCTCCGTGGCGAAGAAGCCAGAGCTGCGGCGCCATGGCGGCGTCACCATACCTGCCACGCCCTGCTCCTCATATCGCCAGTAGGCCTGGGCCCGGTAGGGGTCCTCCGCCTTGTGCACGCCGCCCTCGACCGCCGGCGCGTCCTCGATCTGCATGCGCGAGTACGGCGCGCGCAGGACGCCGCCCCAGGCGACGACGTCGTCGATGGGGAGCATCCGCCGCTCACCGAAGTGCTGGAGCCGCACGACGACGAGCTCGACCTCCCAGCCGCCGTCGTCGGGCCACGTGTCGACGACCTTGCCGATCTCCACCCCGTGACAATCCAGGACCCGGTAGCCGAGCAGGTTTCTCCGCGTGACTCGCATGCCGGAAAGATCGACCGGCCGCGCGGATTCCGCTACCGGGTCAGGACCCCAACTTGTACGCCTCGATCGCCGGGCCGGTGTGGTTCCTGCCGGCCGTCGAGGTCCAGCGCACGCGGTAGGCCTGGCCCTTGCGGTGCGTCGCCCGCAGCCCGTACACGCCGCGCGAGGTGGTGTTGAGCCGCCGCAGGACGCGCCATCGCCGCTGGCCGGGCCGCCGCACCTCGATCGTCACGCGCGTGACCTCGCTCTGCGGCCGGATCAGGCCCCACAGCACGTCGGTCCGCCCGTAGCGCTCGACGGCCAGCGGGTTCGGGAACGCGCGGTAGGCCGGCTTGCGCTGGCCGTTGTGGCGGCGCAGGCCGCTCTCGAAGCCGCGGAAGCGGTAGCCCTCATCGCGCGGCGTGTCGTCGCGCATCAGGTACTGCGAGAAGAGCGCGACGCGCGAGTTCACGTAGGCCATGTGCTCGGCGATCGCGTAGTACGCCGGCTGGCGCTCGTAGGAGACGCCGGAGATCCGGTCCGGCTCCGACTGGATGCCGAACTCGGTCAGGTAGATCTTCAGCCTGCGCGGCAGCCCGCGGGCGCGGCCGGCGCGGTTGAGCGCGTTGACCAGCCGATCGAGCACGCCGATCGTCACGTCGTTCTTGTCGGACGGCACGAAGCGCGGGCCGATGCGCGTCGTGTAGGCGTGGTGGGCGTAGCCGTCGGCCGGCAGCCGCGAGCACGAGCGCGTCTTGCGGTAGCGGTTGTTCAGGCACGACATGCCGCGCAGGAAGGTCAGCGGGTGCACGATGTTCTCGTTGCCGCGCGGCGACGTCTCGCCGATGAGGATCTTGTCGCGCCGGTTCTCGCGCACACTGCGGATGGCGCGGTGGGCGGCGAGGTAGAGCTTGCGGTAGTGCCCGGGCGAGTACGGCCGGCGCTTGCGGTACTGCGGCATCAGGAACTGCGGCTGGTTGGGCTCGTTCCAGATCGACCACGTGTCGACCTGCGCGCCGTAGCGCCGCGCGAGGGCGGTCACGAACCGGCCGAACTCCTTCGGGCTCGGCCGGTCGAGGTTGCCCTTCTTGCTGGCCGTCGCCCAGCGCGGGACGGGCCCGGTCGGCGTGAGGATGACCTTGATGCCGCGCGCCTCGGCGGCGGCGATCAGCCGGTCGACCCGGGCGAGCGCCGGGTATGCGTCGGGATCCGACGCGTTGAAGTCCGGCTTGCGACGGCGGTTGGGGCGGGGCGCGAAGGTCTGCCAGTAGACGAGCTGGCGGATCTGGGTCACGCCGAACGCGCGGATCTCGTCGAGCGTCGCGTCGCGCCGCGTGTCGTCATAGAGCTCCTCGGGCGCCTCGAAGGTCATCACCTGGCGCGGCGATGCCTGGGCGGCCCCGGCGAGCAGGGCGAAGAGGGCGATGGTCAGGAGTGTGGTTCGCATCATGAGTTCCCCCCGAAACCGCGTGCGGCGGCTCAGGTTGCGGTCAGACAGCCTGGGGGGCCCGCCCAACGGGCCATTCCGTCATGAGCGATGTCCCGTTGGGCACCCCTGGAGGGTACGGTGCCGGGCTGATGACGGCGATCGTCGACACGCCGGAGCAGGCCGCCGAGCTGGACCTCGCGCCGCTGCTCGTCCGCCGTCCGCTGGAGGCGTTCCTCGACGAGCGCGGCCTCGGTGAAGGGCCGTTGGAGGCCGAGCCGATCGGCGAGGGGCACTCGAACGTGACGTTCACGATCCGGCGCCGCGGCCGCGCCTGGGTGCTCCGGCGCCCGCCCCGCCCGCCGCTGCCGCCGTCGGCTCACGACGTGCTGCGCGAGGCGCGCCTGCTGAGCGCCGTCCAGGACGCCGACGTGCGGACCCCGCGCGTCCTCGCGACGTGCGACGACGACGCGGTCATCGGCGCGCCGTTCTACGTCATGGAGCTGATCGAGGGCGACGTGCTGACCACCGAGCTGCCGCCGGCCCTCGAGGCCGAGGGAGCGCGGATCGGCGAGGAGCTCGTCGACGCGCTGGTCGAGGTGCACGCGGTCGACTGGCCGGCATGCGGGCTCGAGGGCTACGGCAAGCCGACCGGGTACCTGGACCGCCAGCTGCGCCGCTTCGGCGGGCTCTGGGAGCACAACCGCACGCGCGAGCTGCCGGTGCTCGACCGCGTGGCCGAGTGGCTGGCGCGGCACAAGCCGGAGTCGGGCACCGCGACCATCGTGCATGGCGACTACCGGCTCGGCAACACGATGTTCGCGCCGGGCGCGCCCGCGCGCCTGAACGCGATCTTCGACTGGGAGCTGGCCACGATCGGCGACCCGCTGGCCGACGTCGGCTACATGGTCGCGACCTGGTCGCAGCCGGGCGACCCCGAGGACGCGCTGCGCGGCCTCGGCGCCGTCACCCGGCGGCCCGGCTTCCCCACCCGCGAGCAGCTGATCGCCCGCTACGAGGAGCGCTCGGGCCGGTCGATGTCCGATGTCCGCTGGTACATGACGCTGGCCCTCTGGAAGTCGGCGGTGTTCCTCGAGGGCTCGTACAAGCGGCGGCTCGCGGGCACCACCGAGGACGCGTTCTTCGACCTGCTCGAGCACGGCGTGCCGGCGATGGCCGAGCGGGCCTGGCAGACCGCCACGGGAGTGTGAGATAGTCGCGCGCATGGCGGCCGACTACTTCCTCCAGATCACCGGCGTCCCCGGCGAGAGCAAGGACGCCAAGCACAAGGACTGGATCGACGTCCTGTCGTGGTCGTTCGGCGAGTCGAACCCGAGCTCGTTCGAGCCCGGCGGCGGCGCGGGCGCGGGCAAGGTCCAGATGCAGGACCTCAACATCATGACCCGGATGAGCAAGGCGAGCCCGAAGCTCTTCCTGGCCTGCGCCACCGGGCAGCACATGAAGGAGGCCAAGCTCGTCGGCGTCCATGCCGGTGCGATGCAGCAGGAGTACCTCACCTGGACGTTCAGCGACGTGCTCGTGAGCAGCTACCAGACGAGCGGCTCCCAGGGCGGCGACGAGGTGATGGACTCCGTGTCGCTCGCCTTCTCCAAGGTGCGGGTCGAGTACAAGCTGCAGAAGGCCGACGGCTCGCTGGACAAGGGGATCACCGCAGGGTGGGACCTCAAGTCCAACAAGAGCTTCTGACCGTCTACGACCGCGTCCCGTACCCGGGGCACCCCTTCCCTCAGACGCACGCCGACCGCCTCGCCACGGTGGCGACGCTGTTCGGGCTGCGGCCGGCGCCGCCGGACGCGTGCCGCGTGCTCGAGCTCGGCTGCGGCGACGGCGGCAACCTCGTACCGATGGCCTACGCGCTGCCGGGCAGCGCGTTCTCCGGGATCGACCTCTCGGCCGCCGCGATCGAGCGGGCGCGCGGGCTGGCGGATGTGCTCGAGCTGCGGAACGTGCGGTTCGAGTGCGGCGATCTGGCCGAGGCGAGCGGCGAGTTCGACTACGTCATCGCGCACGGGGTCTACTC
Organism: uncultured Solirubrobacteraceae bacterium; assembly: GCA_963844405.1. GTDB lineage: Bacteria > Actinomycetota > Thermoleophilia > Solirubrobacterales > Solirubrobacteraceae > DASSUW01. The sequence continues at coordinate 1,091,426 of CAWJNZ010000007.1, forward strand.
GTGGCTCGCGCCGGAGGCGCGCGACGCCCTGCTCGCCGCCTGCCGCTCGTGTTTGGCGCCGGACGGCGTCGCCTACGTCTCCTACGACGTCCTGCCCGGCGGTCACCTGCGCGAGATCACGCGCCAGATGCTGCGCTGGCACCTCCGCGACGTGGAGGATCCCGGCGAGCGGATCGCCGGCGCGCGGGCGCTGCTGACGGCCATCGCGGGCGCGCGGCCGGAGGGCGACGAGATGCGCGTGGCCGTGGAGCGCGCGCTGCGGCAGGGCGACGCGGCGCTCTTCCACGACGAGCTGGCGCCCCACCACGAGGCGGTGCTGTTCGCGGACTTCGTCGCCCACGCCGGCGCCCACCGGCTGCGCTTCCTGGCCGAGGCCGACGCCTTCGAGATGGACGCGGGCGCGCTCCCGCCCGAGCTCGCCCTTGGCGACACGATCGAGCGCGAGCAGTACCTCGACTTCTTCAAGGGCCGGATGTTCCGGCAGACCCTGCTGTGCCATGCCGGCGCGGACCTGCGGGAGGGCGGCCTCGACGTGGTGAGCGGCATGCTGGCGTCGACGCCGGTGCGGCGCGTCGGCGAGGACGAGTTCCGCGGGCCGCTCGGCACGACGCTGAGGACCGACCACGAGGCGGTCAAGGCCGCCTTGGTGCGGCTCGGCGAGGCCTGGCCGGCGGCCCTGCCGGTCGCCTCGCTGGGCGACGACCCCGCCGTCGCCGAGACCCTGCGGCGGGCCTATGCGGCCAACCTCGTCCACCTCCACGTGTGGGCGCCACGGCTGGCGAACACGCCGTCCGAGCGACCGGTCGCGACCGCGCTCGCCCGCCTCCAGGCCGCCGAGGGCACGCTCGTGACGACGCTGCTGCACACGAGCGTCGAGGTCGGCGACGAGCTCGGCCTGCGGCTGATCCGCCTGCTCGACGGCACGCGCGACCGCGCCGCCCTGCTGGCCGAGCTCGAGCGCCCGGCGGACGAGCTCGAGCGCAGCCTCGAGGGCCTTGCCCGGGTTGGACTCCTCGAGGGGTAAACGCTCGGGGGCCCGCCCAACCGGCGGAGAACGTTCGGAGCGTCCGCCGGTTGGGCACCCCTAGCCTCGGTAGAGGAGCTTGCTCAGCCGCGCGATCAGCTTCGTGGTGCGCGCCCGGTACGGGAACATGTGGACGTCGCGCTTCATCGCGAAGCGCGTCACGAGGATCGCCTGTTGGCGCGTGTACTTGCGGATGCCGGCGGCGCCGTGGCGGACGCCCAGCCCCGACTCCTTCCAGCCGCCCATCGGCAGCTCGTACGCGAAGTAGTTGACGTTGGCGTCGTTGACGCACGAGTAGCCGGCCTCGAGCCGGCGGGCGATCGCCTCGCCGCGCGCGCGGTCCTTGGTCCACACCGACGAGCCGAGGCCGTACGGCGAGTCGTTGGCCAACCGGATCGCCTCCTCCGCGTCCGCCACCTTCATGATCGGGACGGTCGGGCCGAACGTCTCCTCGGTCATGGCGGTCATCGTGTGGTCGACGTCGGCCAGCACGGTCGGCTCGAAGAAGCGGCCGGCGCCCTCGCGGGCGTGGCCTCCCGCGGTGATGCGAGCGCCGGCCTTGCGCGCCTGCTCGACGTGCTCGCGCACGACGTCGAGCTGAGGGGCGAAGGTGATGGCGCCGACCTCGACGCTGCCCGGCCCGGCCGCCGGGCCGACGCGCAGCGCCTTCACGCGCTCGGTCACGGCGTCGACGAAGCGGTCGTAGACCGGCGCTTCGACGTAGACGCGCTCGACCGACACGCAGGTCTGGCCGCCGTTCTGCATCGAGTAGTAGGTGGCGGCGTTGGCGGCGCGCTCGAGGTCGGCGTCGGCCAGCACGATCATCGGGTCCTTGCCGCCGAGCTCGAGGCCGACCGGCGTCAGCGTCTCGGCCGCCCGCGCCATCACCTTCTTGCCGGTGGCGGTGGAGCCCGTGAACATCACGAAGTCGACCTCGTCGATCATCAGCTGCGCCTGGTCGGCGCCGCCGACGATCACCTGGATCGCGTCGTGCGGCAGCCCGCACTCGCGGACCCCCTCGGCGAGCAGCAGCGAAGTGAGCGGCGTGACCTGCGAGGGCTTGAGCACGACGGCGTTGCCGGCGGCGAGGGCAGGGATCGCGTCGCCGAAGTTGTTGGTCAGCGGGTAGTTCCACGGGCCGATCACGCCGACGACGCCGACCGGCGCGTAGCGGACGCGCAGCTTGCGGCCGAGGACGAACGGGTTCGTGGTGCGGACCTTCTCGTCGGCGAGGTACTTGGGCGCGTTCTTGGCCCAGAAGCCGCAGGCGCCGGCGCCGTAGAGGAGCTCGACGACGGCGGCGTCCTCGTACGTCTTGCCGCCCTCGTCGATGATCGTCTGCGCGACGCGGTCGGCGTTGTCCATCATCCACTTCTGCATGCGCCGCAGGACGCGGCCGCGGCCCTCGAAGCCGAGCGCCTCCCACGCCGGTTGCGCCGCGCGGGCGCGGGCGACGAGGTCGGCGACCTCGCCGGTCGGCGTGACCGGCAGGGTGCGGATCACCTGGCCGGTCGCGGGGTTCTCGACTTCGATGGTGTCGGCGGCGGAGATCGTGGCCATGTGCCTAACCGTTGGCGGCGAGCCGCTCGATCCGGGCTTCCTGCGTGGGCCGGTCGCGGGCGTCGGTCGCCAGCCCGCCGATCGTGTCGACCACGTCCATGCCCCCGGCGACCTCGCCGAAGACCGTGTGCTTGCCGTCGAGCCACGGCGCCGCCGCGGTCGTGACGATGAAGAACTGCGAGCCGTTGGTGTTCGGGCCCGCGTTGGCCATCGCCAGCGCGCCGCGCACGATCTTGTGGTCGTTGATCTCGTCCTTGAACGTGTAGCCGGGCCCGCCGGTGCCGGTCCCCTGCGGGCAGCCGCCCTGGATCATGAAGTCCGGGATCACGCGGTGGAAGATCAACCCGTCGTAGAACCCGTCCTCGGCCAGGCGGCGGAAGTTGCCCACCGTCTCCGGGGCGTCCTCGTCGAACAGCTCGAGGACGATGTCCCCGTGATTGGTGGTCATCGTCATCTGCGACATGCGACGAGGCTAGCGAGCGGGCTCGATCCGGAGCGTGTGGCCCCGGATCGACGCGCCGTCGACCGCGTCGGCGACACGCGCCGCCTCGCCGGCGGGCACCTCGAGCAGCGCGAAGCGCTCGAGCAGCCGCACGTTGCGCACCGCCTCGCCGTCGAGCCCCGCACGCGAGGTGACGGCGTGGATGAGGTCGGCCTCGGCCAGGCCGGCGGCGCGGCCGCCGGACGCGATCAGCTTCGCGTAGTCGCCGCGGCCGTTGGCGTCGTGCGGCTTGCGGTGGCGGCGCGGCGGCTCCTTGGTCGGCACCGGCGCGACGTGCGCGCCCTCCGCCCACGGCGCGACCTGGGTGCCGGCGTGCTTCTCGATCGCCTCGAGGTCGCGGCGCTGGCGCGGCTCGATGAACGTGATCGCGCGCCCGCTGCGACCCACCCGGCCGGTGCGCCCGATGCGGTGCACGTAGACGTCGGGCGAGGTCGGGACGTCGAAGTTGACGATGTGGGTCACGTCCGCGATGTCGAGCCCGCGAGCGGCGACGTCGGTCGCAACCAGGACCGGGACGCGGCCGCCCTTGAAGGAGATCATCACGCCGTCGCGCGCGCCCTGCGACATGTCGCCGTGCAGCGCCTTGACGTTCATGCCCTTGTCGCGCAGCGTGCGGTAGAGCTGGTCGGTGCGGATCTTCGTGCGGGTGAAGACGATCGCCTGCGTCGGCCGCTCGGCCTCGAGCACGCGCACGAGCGAGGCGACCTTCTCCTGCGGCTTGGTCTCGAGGAAGAACTGCTCGACGGTGTCGATGGTCAGCGTCGCCGACTTGACCTTGATCGTCTCCGGGTCATACAGGTGGCGCTGGGCGAGGGCGCGGATCGGCGCCGGCATGGTGGCGCTGAAGAGCGCCGTCTGGCGGCCGTTGGGCGTGTAGCTGAGGATCTTCTCGACGTCCTCGAGGAAGCCGAGGTCGAGCATCTCGTCGGCCTCGTCGAGCACCACGTAGCGGCAGGAGTGCAGCATCAGCGAGTGGCGCGAGATGAGGTCGAGCACGCGGCCGACGGTGCCGACCACGATCGGCGCGCCGCCCTTCAGGTACGCCTGCTGGTCGCGGATCGGCGCGCCACCGAAGACCGCCACGGGGTCGATGCCGCGGTGGTTGCTATAGGCGCGCAGGGCCTGCGTGACCTGGATGCAGAGCTCGCGCGTCGGGGTGAGGATCAGCGCCTGGACGTCGCCGTCGCTCGGGTCGACGTGCTGGATCAGGGGCAGGCCGAAGGCGGCGGTCTTGCCGGTGCCGGTCTGGGCCTGGCCGATGACGTCGCGCCCGTCGAGCAGCACGGGGATCGCCTGCTCCTGGATCGGGCTGGGTGACTCGTAGCCCACGTCCTTGAGGGCCGCGAGGATGTCCTCGGACAGCCCGAGTTCCGCGAATGTGCTCATTCCGACCGATGAGCTTAGGACGCCGGGTCGAGCAGCAGCTTGCCGGTCGTGCGGCGGGCCTGGAGATCCTCGTGGGCGCGGCGCGCCTCGGACAGCGGGTAGACGGGGCCTTCGACCACCCGCAGCCTCCCGGCGACGACGCGCTCGAAGAGCTCCTGCAGCGGCTCGGCGAGCATCTCGCGCGGCCGCGCGAAGCCGTGGGCGAGCCAGAAGCCGACGACCGCGGAGGAGTGGCGCATGAGGTTGCCGGCGGCGACCTGGTTCGGCTCGCGCGAGGCCATGCCGTAGGTGACCAGGCGGCCGAACGGCGCGAGCGCGCGCAGCGAGGCGTCGAAGACGCGGCCGCCCGCCATCTCCAGCACGACGTCGACCCGCCGGCCGTCGTTGGCCGCGATCAGCGCATCGGTCAAGTCCTCGCGCGTGACGTCGACCGCGGCGTCGGCGCCGAGCTCGAGCGCCAGCCGTCGCTTCTCCTCGGTCGAGGCGGTGGCGATGACGCGGGCGCCGAGCTCCTTGCCGAGCTGGACGGCGAGCGAGCCGACGCCGCCCGCCGCCGCGTGCACGACCACGGTCTCACCGGGCACCAGGTGGGCGGACGTGCGGTAGAGGTGCCAGGCCGTAAGGCCCTGGACGAGCAGCGCGAGCGCCTGGCCGTCGGTGACGCGGTCGGGGATCTCGAACGTCGCGGCCTCGGGGACCGCGGCGTACTCGGCGTAGCCGCCGTGGGCGAGCATCGCCGCCACGCGCCGCCCGTCCTCGGTCGTCCCCGCCACCTCGCCGCCCGGCGTGAGCGGCAGCTCGTACGGCGCCAGGTAGGAGTTCTCGCGGGCGTGCGTGTCGGCGAAGTTGACGCCGGCCCGCGAAACCTTGACGAGCAGCTCGTGCGGCTCGGGCTCGGGGATCGGCGCGTCCTCGACGTACTCGAGCACGTCGGGCCCGCCCCACTGACCTATCCGAATGGCGCGCACGGCGCCCGGAGGGTACCCGCTACCCTGCCGCCGCGATGTCGCTGACCGTTGTGGGCTCGATCGCCTTCGATGCCGTGGAGACGCCGACCGGCCGGCGCGACCGCCTGCTCGGCGGCGCCGCCGTCCACTTCTCGCTCGCCTCCTCGTTCCTCGCCGAGACGCGGATCGTCGGCCCGGTGGGCGACGACTTCGGGCCAGAGGAGTACGCCGTCCTCCACGACCGCGGCGTGATCACGGAGGACGTCGAGCACGTCCCGGGCGGCAAGACCTTCTTCTGGGCCGGCCGCTACGAGCGCGACCCCAACGTGCGGCACACGCTCCAGACCGACCTCAACGTGTTCGCCGACTTCGAGCCCAAGCTCTCGGACGCCTCGCGCGGCGCCGAGACGCTGTTCCTCGCCAACATCCACCCCGACCTCCAGCGGGCCGTGCACGAGCAGTGCGACCAGGCCCGGTTCGTCGCGATGGACACGATGAACCTGTGGATCGACATCACGCGCGAGTCGCTCGAGCAGACGATCGCCGGCGTCGACTGCCTGGTCGTCAACGACGAGGAGGTCAAGCAGCTCACCGACGAGCCGAACCTCGTCCGCGCCGCGCGCGCCGTGCACGAGATGGGCCCGCGGATCGTCATCGCCAAGCAGGGCGAGCACGGGGCCGGCATGTACACGCCCGACGGCTTCTTCGGCCTGCCCGCCTACCCGACCGCCGACGTCGTCGACCCGACAGGCGCCGGCGACACCTTCGCCGGCGGCTTCATGGGCTACGTCGCCGCGCACGCCGCCGACGAGCCGTCCGACGAGCTGCTGCGCCGCGCGATCGCCTACGGCACGGCGCTGGCGTCGTTCAACGTCGAGGCGTTCGGCACCGAGCGGATGCAGACGCTGACCGGCGACGAGGTGGCCGCCCGGGTCGCCGAGCTCCAGCGCGTCACGCGGTTCGACGCCGCGCCCGTGCCGCTGCGCGCTTAAGACTCAGCTCAGGAACCCTCAGGATCGCGGCCCGTAGCGGCCGTACCTTCGTGCCATGTCCGAACTCACGACCTCCATCGACGAGAGCCGGGTCGAGGCTTTCGTCTACCGCATCCTCGACGAGGTCGGCGCCGCGATGAACGTGCCGCTGACCGTCATCGGCTTCCGCCTCGGCCTCTACAAGGCGATGGCCGACGGCGAGCCCGTCACCCCTCACGAGCTGGCCGAGAGGACCGGCACGCACGAGCGGTACGTCCGCGAGTGGCTGGCCGGCCAGGGCGCCGGCGGCTACGTCGAGTACGACCCCGCGAGCGAGACCTACCGCCTGCCTGCCGAGCACGCGGCCGTGCTGGCCGACGCGAGCAGCCCGCTCTACCAGGAGGGCATGTTCCAGTCGGCGAGCGCGGCGATCCTCGCCCAGGATCACGTCGCCGAGCGCTTCCTGACCGGTGACGGCCTCGGCTGGCACGAGCACCACCACGACCTGTTCGACGGCACCGCCGCCGTGTTCGGCATCGCCTACCGCACCCTGCTCGTGCAGGAGTGGATCCCGGCGCTGGACGGCGTCGAGGCCAAGCTCGAGCGCGGCGCGCTGGTCGCGGACGTCGGCTGCGGCCACGGGATCTCGACGATCCTGATGGCCGAGGCGTACCCGCAGTCCACCTTCGTGGGCTTCGACTACCACGCCGCCTCGGTCGAGAAGGCCCGCCACAACGCCGCCATGGCCGGCGTCGAGGACCGCGTGCGCTTCGAGGTCGCCGGCGCGACCGACTTCCCCGGCTGGGGCTACGACCTCGTCGCCTGCTTCGACGCGCTGCACGACATGGGCGACCCGGCGGCCACCGCCCGCCACGTCTGGTCGGCGCTGGCCGAGGACGGCACGTGGATGGTCGTCGAGCCGAGCGCCGGCGACGCCGTGGAGGAGAACTTCAACCCGCTCGGGCGGATCCGCTACGGCTTCTCGACGCTCGTCTGCACTCCCGGCTCGCTCAGCCAGCCGGGCCGCGCCGGCCTCGGCACGCTGGCCGGCGAGCTGCGCCTGGCCGAGGTGATCCGCGCCGGCGGCTTCGCTCAGGTGCGGCGGGCGGCGGAGACGCCGTTCAACATGGTGCTCGAGGCCCGCCCGTAGCGGTAGCCGACGCCGCGCACGGTGGTGATGTCGCAGTCGTCGCCGAGCTTGCGGCGCAGCGCCGAGATGACCACCTCGACGACGTTCGAGCCGCCCGTCCACTCGTAGCCCCACACGTCGCGCAGCAGCGCGGCGCGCTCGACCGCCTGGCCCTCCCGGCTGCGCAGGTACGCCAGGACCTGCGCCTCCAGGGGGGTCAGGCCGGACGGGTCCGCCTCCTCCTCGCCCGACGCCAGCCGGTGGCGGGCGCCGAGCTCGGCGAGCCAGCCCTCGACCGACGCCGGCCCGAAGTCCATGCACACGGTCTCCGGCACGCCCTCGAGCGGCAGGTAGCCGATCGTCATCGCGCACGAGGGGTCGGTGCCGATCAGGTCGGCGGCGCGGGCGTACACGCGCCGCAGCTCCGGCCGCATCTCCATGTAGACGCGCGTGGCGTCGAGCAGGAGCGCCGACAGCGCCGCCATGTCGGTCAGCGGCACGACCCAGCGCAGGTAGAGCGCCCGCTGGCCGCGCGGCATCGGGTCGCTCCGCAGGTGCGCGCGCCAGCGGCTCGCCAGCGGGTCGCCGTCGAGCACGCGCGGGCTCACGTCGCCCGGCTGGGCCAGGCAGGCGAAGCCGGCCACGGCGCCCGTCCCCTTGCAGGCGACGATGAAGCGCTCGGGCACGGCGGCCCACCACGCGCGCAGTGTCTCCAGCTCGTCGGGGACCAGGGCCTCCATCGCCGGCAGGTCGGCGGCCTTCGCGGGCCGGACCAGCTGCTCGCCCGTGGCGGCGGGGAAGAACGCCCGCCGCACCGACTCCTCCTCGATCAGGTACAGGAGGTCGGCCGTGTAGCGCGGGAGCTCGCGCCGGGGGGCGCCGCGCAGTTCGGCGCGCAGGCAGCTCCAGGCGGCGGCGCGCAGGCGCCAGTACTCCTGGGGGTCGGCGGCGCGCAGCAGCGCGGCGGTCGCCTCCCGCACGGTGTCGTGGACCAGCAGGCCGCCGGCGGTCAGCTCGACGAACGGCAGCTCGCGCAGGCGGGCGAAGGCCTCGGTGGCCGGCTCGTCGGGCAGCATGGCGGCGAGCAGCGAGAGCGTCGTCCGGCGCGTCAGCGCCGCCGCGTTGAGCGCGCGGCGGGTGGCGGCGTCCAGCCCGTCGAGGTAGAGCCGGGCGAGCTCCTCGCCGACCGTGCCGGCGGCGATCTCCTCGATCGCCAGGCCCGGGCGGTCGCGCAACGTCCAGGCCGCCAGCTGGAGGCTCAGCGGGTGGCCGTGCGCGACGGCGTTGATGCGATGCGCCGTCATGCCCTCGACGGCGTTGCGGCTCAGCAGCTCGGCGGCCTCCTCGGGCGGCAGGTTGCCGAGCGGGACCGAGCACAGCAGCGGCCCGTAGCCGCGCCAGCGCTCGAACGGCACGTTGCGGCCGGCGATCACCACGCGCACGTTCGCGGGCAGCGCCGGGATCAGCGTGCGGCAGAGCCAGAAGTCGACCATCGCCAGCAGCTCGAACGTGTCGAACACGACCACGACGCGCTCGCCGCGCGCACCGACCGCCGCCGCGGCCTCCTCGACCGTGGAGCCGCCGAGCGCGAGCAGCACCTCGCGCTGCGTCGCGGGGACGACGTGGCCGTCGAGCTCGAGCACGGCGGCGCCCGCCTCGCGGGCGTCGGCGACGAAGGCGTGCAGGAGCGTGGTCTTGCCGACGCCGGCCAGGCCGTGGACGTAGGCCACGACGGGCCCGTCGGCCTCGAGGACGCGCCGGAGCTGCGAACGCTCCTGCGCGCGACCCGTGATGTCTCCCGCCTGCCGCGCGAGCAGGGCTCCGAGCGTCTGGGCCATGACCGTGCGACGGTACGGGCACGGACGCCCGGCTGTCACGGGGGCTAGCACGAGAGTTACGATGCGCGCGTGGGCTGGACGATGCTGTACCTGTTCGTCTTCCTGAAGCTGCCGATCGTGGCCGCCTGCCTGCTGATCTGGTGGGCCGTCCGGCAGGAGCCGGACTACGACGAGAGCGACGGGGGCGGAGGCTTCCGGCGGCCGCATCCGGCCCCGAAGCTGCCGCATGCGCCGCGCCGCGGCCCGCATCGCGAGGCCGCCCTGCCGGCTCCGCCACGCGTCCGCACCGTGCGCGCCCGCTCGCGCGAGCGGATCACGTGATCGCCTCCGTCCTCTCCGACGGGACGATCCGGCGCCTCGTGGAGGAGGGCCGCATCGTCATCGACCCGTGGGACGAGACGCGCGTCCAGCCCGCGTCGGTCGACCTGCGGCTGGGCGACTCCTTCCGCGTCTTCCACAACCACCGCGTCACGGCGATCGACCTGCGCGAGCCGCCGCGCAACCTGACCGAGGAGGTGCGGATCGGCGAGGGCGAGCCGTTCGCGATCCACCCCGGCGAGTTCGTCCTCGGCCGCACGTTCGAGGCGGTCGCGATCCCGGACGACGTGGTGGCAAGGATCGAGGGCAAGTCGAGCATCGGCCGGCTCGGGCTGATCGTGCACGCGACGGCCGGCTTCGTCGACCCCGGGTTCCAGGGCTCGCTCACGCTCGAGATCACCAACCTCACGCGCGTGCCGATCATGCTCTACGCCGGCCTGCCGATCGCCCAGCTCTCGTTCATGGCGCTCGACCAGCCGGCCGAGCGGCCGTACGGCTCGCCCGAGCTCGGCTCGCACTACCAGGGCCAGGTGGCGGCGACCGAGAGCCGCTACATGCGCTAGCTTCCGCGCCCGTGGACCTCGTGACGCTGCTCGCGACCGCCGCCGAACACGGCGAGGAGACCTCGAAGACGCCGTTCTACGTGGCCGGCCTGCTGCTGACCGCGTTCGCGGTCGTCGTGTCGGCGATCGGCATCCGCGGCCACGGCCACTGGCCGTCGTCGCCGGGCGTCGCCCGCGGGGCGATGGCGCTGTGCGCCATCCTCGTGGCCGCCACGATGGCCACGGCCGTAATTACAGGCTAGGGGCCCACCCGTCACAATAGGTGCCATGGGCACCGAGGAGCAGACCACCACGAGCGGTGACGGCGTAGCCACGGCGTCCGAGACGCTCACGATCACCGACAACCGGACCGGTCGCACGTACGAGGTGCCGATCGAGGACGGGACCGTCCGCGCGCTCGCGCTGCGCGAGATCAAGGTCGACGACGACGACTTCGGCCTCATGACCTACGACCCGGCCTTCATGAACACGGCCTCGTGTCGCTCGGCGATCACGTACATCGACGGCGACAAGGGCATCCTGGAGTACCGCGGGTACCCGATCGAGCAGCTGGCCGAGCAGTCGACCTACCTCGAGGTCGCGTACCTGCTCGTGCACGGCGAGCTGCCCACCCAGCAGGAGCTCGACGAGTGGACGCACGAGGTCACGATCCACACGTTCGTGCACGAGAACGTCAAGAAGTTCATGGAGGGCTACCGCTACGACGCCCACCCGATGGGCATGCTGCTGTCGTCGGTCGGCGCGCTCTCGACCTTCTATCCGGACGCCGCGCAGATCAAGGACGAGGCGATCCGCTACTCCCACGTGATCCGGCTGATCGCGAAGATGCCGACGCTGGCGGCGTTCGCCTTCCGCCACAACATGGGGCAGCCCTACGTCTATCCGGACAACGACCTGCGCTACCCCGGCAACTTCCTGAACATGCTGTTCAAGATGACCGAGCTCAAGTACCAGCCGGATCCGCGGCTGGAGCGGGCGCTCGACATCCTCTTCATCCTCCACGCCGACCACGAGCAGAACTGCTCGACGTCGGCGGTGCGCTCGGTCGGCTCCTCGCAGGTCGACCCGTACTCGGCGGTGGCGGCCGGCGTGGCCGCGCTCTACGGCCCGCTGCACGGCGGCGCCAACGAGGCCGTGCTGCGGATGCTGCGGCGGATCGAGTCCAAGGAGAACATCCCCGACTTCATGCAGGGCGTGAAGGACGGCAAGGAGCGCCTGATGGGCTTCGGCCACCGGGTCTACAAGAACTACGACCCGCGCGCCAAGATCATCAAGAAGGCGACCGACGAGGTGTTCGAGGTCACGGGCACCAACCCGCTGCTCGAGATCGCGCTCGAGCTCGAGAAGATCGCGCTCGAGGACGACTACTTCGTCAAGCGCAAGCTGTACCCGAACGTCGACTTCTACTCGGGCCTGATCTACGAGGCGCTCGGGATGCCGGTCGGCATGTTCCCGGTCCTCTTCGCGATCCCGCGCACCAGCGGCTGGATCGCCCAGTGGCTGGAGATGATCGACGACTCCGAGCAGAAGATCGCCCGCCCGCGTCAGATCTACACCGGCGACCGGGTGCGCGACTACGTGCCGATCGGCGAGCGCTCTTGACTCGGTAGTAAAATGAAACCGTGTCTTACGTCATCCGGCCGATCGAGCCCGGCGACAAGGAGGCCCTCGTCGAGGGCCTCCGGCGGCTGAGCGACGAGAGCATCCGCCGGCGGTTCCTGGCCGCCAAGCCGCGCTTCACCGCCGCCGAGCTGCGCTACCTGACCGAGGTCGACGGGCGCAACCACATCGCGCTCGTCGCCGAGCTCGACGGCGAGCTGGTGGCGGTGGCCCGCTGCGTCCGCCTCCCGGACCGCCCGGACACCGCCGAGATGGCGATCGTGGTGGGCGACCCGTTCCAGGGCCAGGGGCTCGGCCGCGCGCTCACGCTCGCGCTCGCCGACGCCGCCGTGGCGGTCGGAATACGGCGCTTCGCGGCCACGATGCTGGGCGACAACGAGGCGGCGCGCCGGCTGATGCGGACCTTCTCGCGCCGGCTCGAGGAGAAGCGCATCGAGGGCGGCCTCCGCGAGGCAGTCGTCGAGCTGGCTGCGTAATCAGGCTACTCTGAGCACCGGGCGCCGATCCCGGCGTCCTATTCGCCAGAAACGGTGCCTGCCAAGCGCATGACTGCGGTTGCCACCCGACGCGCGCCCGCGGGCGCCCGGATGCTCGACGCCCTGGGCGTCGCCGTCTGCATCGCCGACGACCGCGAGGTCCGCTACGTCAACGACGCGTTCGAGGCGCTGACGGGCTGGGCGGCGGACGCCGCGGCCGGCCGCAGCCTGGAGGCGCTGCTGGGCACGGCGCTTGGAGAGGTCGAGCGGCCCGGCCGCTCCGTCGTCCCCGTCCGCCGGCGCGACGGCTCGAGCACGCGCTGCGAGGTGACGTTCTCGGACCTGCCCGACGGCGCCGGCTGGGCGGTGGTGCTGGTCGACGCCGGCGAGCGGGCGCCCAGCGCCGAAGAGGCGGCGATGATCGACACGGTGCTGCGCGTCGAGCGCGACCGCGCGCAGTCGTACCTCGACGTGGCGCACGCGCTGCTCGTGATCCTGCAGCCGGACGGCCGGGTGGCGCTGCTCAACCGTCACGGCCGCAAGGTCCTGGGCGACCCCGATGGCAAGCTGGTCGGCGCGAGCTGGATCGACGAGGTGGTCCCGCCCGAGGATCGCGAGGCGGCGCGCGAGGCGCTGCAAGAGCTCTTGCAGAAGGAGACGGTCACCCACTACGACGGCGACCTGCTGACCCGCAATGGCGCCCGCCGCCGGATCGCCTGGCAGGCCACCTCGCTGGCCGATGCGAAGGGCCGCATGGTGGCGGTCCTCTCGGGCCAGGACGTCACCGACCGCGTCCGCGCCGAGTCCGACCTGCGCAAGCTGGCGTTCTCCGACTCGCTGACCGGGCTGCCCAACCGGGCGCAGCTCGAGTCGCGCCTGCGCGCGGCCGTCACGCGCGCGCGGCGGCGTGGGCGGGCGGTCGCGCTCGTGCTCGTCGACCTCGACAACTTCAAGCTCGTCAACGACTCGCTCGGCCACACGGCCGGCGACCGCCTGCTGCGGCGCGTGGCCGGCCGCCTGCGCGGCGCCGAGGGCGAGGGCGGCCTGCTGGCCCGCAGCGGCGGCGACGAGTTCATGCTCCTGACGGGAGACCTCCCGCGCGAACGCGCCGAGCGGGTCGCCCGCGAGACCGCCGAGCAGCTGGCAGCGCGGCTCTCCAAGCCGTTCACGGTCTCGCGCGCGGAGTTCCACGTCGCGGCCAGCATCGGCATCTCGCTCTTCCCGGGCGACGCCGACGGCGCCGAGGAGCTGCTCCAGCACGCCGACGTGGCGATGTACCAGAGCAAGGGCCGCGGCCGCGCGGCGTCGACCGTCTACGCCGGCATCACGCACGACCCGCTCGAGCGGCTCTCGCTGTCGCGCCGGCTGCGGCGCGCGATCGCCCGCGGGGAGCTCGCCCTGCACTACCAGCCGATCGTGTGGACGGCGAGCGGCCGCCTGCACTCGATGGAGGCGCTGCTGCGCTGGCACGACCCCGAGCGCGGGCTCGTCGCTCCCGACGCCTTCATCCCGGCCGCCGAGGAGATGGGCCTGCTCGACCCGATCGGCGCGTGGGTGATCGAGGCGCTCGCCGCCCAGGTGGTCGAGTGGCGGGCGATGGGCTTCCAGCCGCGCGTGTCCTTCAACGTCTCGCCGCGCGAGCTGCACCGGCCCGACTTCGCGGCCGACCTCGGCGAGCGGCTGCGCAGCGCCGGCGCCGACCCGTCGCTGCTGACCATGGAGCTGACCGAGTCGGCGACGCTGCGCGAGCCCGAGCGGATCGGGCCGCTGCTGCGCGAGCTGCGCGCCCTGGGGCTCCAGCTGGCGATCGACGACTTCGGCGCGGGCTGGTCGTCGCTGTCGCGGCTGCGCTCGCTGCCCGTGCAGATCCTCAAGATCGACCGCTCGTTCCTGCGCGAGATCCCCGAGAACCCGGAGGCGGGCGCGATCGTGCGCGCGATCATCGCGCTGTCGGACGCGCTCGGCCGCACCACGGTGGCCGAGGGCGTCGAGCAGCCCGTCCAGCAGCACTTCCTCGCCGCCCAGGGCTGCCCGCTCTCGCAGGGGCGGCTGTTCGGCGACGCGCTCCCGCCGGAGGCGATGACCGAGCGGCTGAAGCGCGAGCGGACGTTGATCTGACTCAAGCGCGGGGCCGCGACACCCGATGGGAGGTTGGTGAGGCCCTACCGGTCGCTGCGTGCGCTGCTCGTCGACGTTCCGCCTGCACACGGGCGGGTGATGGTGCGCGCCATGGAGGAGGCGGGCTGGCGCTTGAGCGTCGCGCACGCCGACGGGCCGGACGAGCTGAGCGCGGCGCTGCAGCGCCGCGGCTGGGGCGCCGTGCTCTACGGCGGCGACGGGCCGCGCGCCGTGCCGGCCCGCAAGGCGCTCGCCCTCGTGCGGCTGGCCGACCCCCACCTGCCCTTCCTCGCCGTCTCGCCCTACGTCCACGCCGGCGACCTCGCCGCCGTCGTGCGAGGGCTCGACGGGGCCGCCGCCGTGGTGCCGGATCCCGCCGAGCTGCCGCGCGCGCTGCGGCGGGCGCTGGACTCGACGCGGCTGCGGCGCCGCGTCGGGGGGGCGCACCGGTTCCTGCTCGCCCAGCAGGCCGTGACCGACCACGTGGCCGCCGGCCTCGAGCCGGACGAGCTGCTGGCGCGCGTGCTCGCCACGCTGGGCGAGACGCTGGGTTGGAGCTGCGGGGCGGTCTGGCGGCCGTCCGCGAGCGGCAGCGAGCTGCGCTGCGCGGCGACCTGGCACGCCGCGACCGCGACGCCGGACGTGGCGGCGCTGGCCGACGCCTCGAGCCGCACCGTGCTGGCCGCCGGCCAGGGCCTGCCCGGCCGCGTGTGGGCGTTCCGGCGCCCCGCCTGGGTCGCCGATCTGGCGGCGAGCGAGCCGCGCGCGGCGACGGCGCGGCGCGCCGGCCTGATGACCGCCACCGCGTTCCCGATCGCCATCGCCGACCACTGCGCCGGCGTGATCGAGTTCTTCTCGCACGGCATCAGCGAGCCCAACCCCGAGGTGTCGGCCATGTTCGCCACCGTCGGCGGCCAGCTCGCCCAGTACCTCGAGCGCCACACCGGCACGGTCGACGGCGCGCGCCGCTGGCTCGACGCCGCCGAGGCGCCGCTGCTCGCGCTCGACGCCCAGGGCCGCGTGCTGCTCGCCAACCAGAACGCGTGCGCGCTGGCCGGGCGCTCGGAGGCCGAGCTGCTCGGGACCGACTGGGCGGAGGCCGCCGTGCCGGTCGCCGAGCGCGACTCCGTGCGCGCCGCCATGCTCGGCGGCGAGCGGGCCGAGCACGTGGTCGACGGCGACCGGCTCGTGAGCTGGCAGCTCGCGCCGCTGTACGAGGGCGGCGCGTGGGCCACCGGCTCGGTGCGCGAGGCTCCGGCGGCGGGCTCGCTGGAGGCGCGACTGCGACGCGCGCTGGGCGCCGACGAGCTGCGCCTGCACTACCAGCCGATCTTCGCGCTCGACTCGGGGGCGCTCGTCGCCTTCGAGGCGCTCCTGCGCTGGGACGACCCCGTGCACGGCCCCGTCTCGCCGGCGGACTTCATCCCGATCGCCGAGGCGTCGGGGCTGATCGACGCGATCGGCGACTGGGTGCTGGGCGCGGTCTGCGCCCAGCAGGTCGCGTGGGCGGAGCGCGGCCTGCGGCCGCACATCTCCTTCAACGTCTCGCCGAGCCAGCTGCGGCGAGGCGACTTCCTGGCCCGCGTGCGCGAGCGGATCGCCGCGCCCGGCGTCGATCCGAGCCGTCTGACGGTCGAGCTGACGGAGTCGTCGACTCTGGAGGACCCGGCGCAGGCCGAGGCGCTGGTGCGCGAGCTGCACGCGCTCGGGCTGCGGATCGCGCTCGACGACTTCGGGACCGGCTACTCGTCGCTGTCGCGGCTCGGCGAGCTGCCGGTCTCGATCCTCAAGATCGACCGGGCGTTCCTGCGCGAGGTGCCGCAGCGCGCCGAGGCCGCGTCGGTCGTCAAGGCGATCCTCCAGCTCGCTCACGCCCTCGGCCGGACGGCGGTCGCGGAGGGCGTGGAGACCGACGCCCAGCGGGAGTTCCTCGCCCGCGAGGGCTGCCCGCTCGCCCAGGGGTTCCTGCTCGGAGCGCCCGCGCCGGCCGAGGTGGTCGAGGCGCTGGCCTGCGGCCTATCTTGATGGGATGCGGCTCGTCCTGCTCGTGCTCCTGCTGGGGTCCCTGGCCGGCTGCGGCGAGGACGACGAGCCGCCGGCCGCGACGCCCACCGCCGCCGCCGCGCTCGCCGAGCTGACCGTCGAGGTCGACCCCGGCGACAAGCGCGCGACCGTCCGCTGCGACCGGCCGGAGGACTCGGAGCTCTGCCGCGCGGTCGACGCCCTCGACCCTTCGGTCTTCGAACCGACGCCGGGCAACGTGGCCTGCACGCAGCAATACGGCGGACCGGAGACGGCGACGGTCAAGGGGACGCTGCGCGGCGAGCCGGTCGACGCCGAGTTCGCCCGCCGCAACGGCTGCGAGATCGCCCGCTGGGAGGACGCGGCGGCGCTGCTCGAGGCCGCGCGGTGAGCTGGCGGGTGATCGTGCGCACCGGCCCGCGCGTCGAGCGCCATCGTGCGGCCTCTCTCGACGAGGCGCTCGAGCTGCTGGAGACGGAGGCGCGGGTGGCGTCGAACACCGAGCGGCGCGGCGAGGTCGACGCGCGCTTCCGGCGCTATTCGCCGGCCGACCAGGTCGCCGCGCGGGTCGAGCTCCGCGGGCCGGGCGCGCGCGCCGGCTTCGACGTCCGCGGCGACGGCGCCGTGCAGGCGTGGACGGGTCGCGTCCGCCGACGGCTCGTCGAGCCTCGCGAGGACGAGACGGTGTTCGAGGCGCTGCGCCGCGCCCTTCAGAGCACCAGCGTCGAGCCGTAGCGGCGCAGCCACGCCGCGTGCTCGCGCCAGTCGGGCACGCGGGCCTCGAGCAGCCGCCAGAAGCGCGGCGAGTGGTCCATGACCTCGAGGTGGCAGACCTCGTGCTCGACCACGTAGTCGAGCACCGCCTCGGGGGCGAGCAGGAGGCGCCAGTTGAAGGACATGGCGCCGGTCGTCGAGCACGAGGCCCAGCGCGTCTTCTGGCCGCGGATCGTCAGCCCCGTGTACGAGGTGCCGGCACGGGCGACCGCGGCGTCGAGCCGCGGCGCGATCTCGGCCCGCGCCGCCCGGCGGTACCAGCGCTCCAGGGCCACCCCATGATCGTGCGCGGGGACCAGCAGCTCGTCGCCCCGCCGGTGCGCCCTCGTGCGTCCCGGCTGCGGGACGAGGCGGAGCTCGTGGTCGAGGTAGGGCACGGTGCCGGGCGTTCGGGCGACCTCGGAGGCCACCCGGGCGAGCGCGCGGCGCCGCCGCTCGATCCACGGCGCCAGCTCGCGCACCGCCTCGTCGGCCGCCCGCAGCGGCGCCCGCCGCGGCAGCGTCACCGATACGTCGCCGCTGCCGTCCACGCTCACGCGGACGCGCCGGGCGCGCGAGGATCGCCGTAACGAGTACTCGGTCACCGCTGCCATGATGGCGACGATGGCGGACTGGACCGTGCAGCTTCCCCCGACGGTGCGCGAGCCCTACGAGGTCTTCATCAACGGCGTCCGCCAGGAGCCGGGCAAGGACTTCGAGGTCCGCGGCCGCACGCTGGTCTTCGACCGGCCGCTCGCGAAGGAGGGCCGGCTCGGGTTCTGGCGCTGGTTCTGGGGCGCCTGGGGCATCGGCACCTACCGCACGAACGACCAGATCGACGTGACCTGGCACGCGGGAGGTCAGCCCCGCGTGGCCCACGCGCTCGACGTCAAGCCGCCTGATAGCGTCGCGCCCTTATAGGTCCATCGTCCATCGGAGGGCTGATGAGAGGGAGAGGGGTACTCGCGGCAGCGACGGTTTCGCTGCTGCTCATTCCGGCGACCGCGACCGCGGCGGACCCACCGCCGGGATCGCAGATGTCGTCGAACCTGGAGTACGTCACGAGGGTGGCGGACACCGCCCAGGTCGTCGAAGGCAAGTTCGACACCGTGCGCGGCAAGGACGTGCTCGTCCTGACCGGCCGCTTCGGCTTCAAGACGCTCGACGTGAGCGATCCGACGAACCCGCAGCCGCTCGACTCGTTCCTGCCGGCCGACCTGAACCCGGGCGGCTACTGGCAGAACGAGGACATGGAGCTCGACACCAAGCGCAAGCTGATCATCGGCGCGCTCGATCCGCGCCACACCGAGCTCGGCGCGACCGCGAGCTCGCCCTGCCCGCCCGGCGGCAGCGTCCGCAACGTGAACTGCCGGAGCGGCTTCTACGTCATCTCGTACGCCGACCCGTCCAACCTCGAGCAGGTCGGCGACTTCGTCGAGCTGCCGTCGGGCCACACGTCGTCCTGCATCAAGGACTGCAGGTACATCTGGACCGGCGGCCCGGCCCGTCGCGACGATCAGATGTGGCTCGGGCCCTACGGGACGATGGCGTCCGCCTTCGGGCCGCGGCTCGTCGGTGACGGCCGGCCGATCTGGGTCACCGACCTGCGCGACGCGGAGAACCCGAAGGTCTCGGACCAGCCGATCGACCTCTGGCGCAACGACAAGTACACCGACTACTCGCACGACGTCGACGAGGACGAGAACGGCATCGCGTGGGTCAGCGGCCGCGGCGGCATCCGCGGCTACGCCACCAGGGGCGTGCACCGCGACCCGTACCAGAACCGCAATCGCAGGGCCACGCCGTTCGACCCGATCCTCGTCGCCGGCGGCGGCGTGGGCGGCACGGCGCAGCCCGTGATGCTGATGCACAACTCGGGCCGCCCGACCGACGGCGCGGTGAGCGCGTCCGGCGTCAAGAAGGGCAACGTCCTGATCGGCACGGAAGAGGACTTCACCGGCTGCGCGACGAGCGGCCGGATCGTGGCCTCCGACCTGTCCGACTCGTGGGGCGGCGAGCCGGCGTCGCAGTCGACGCTCGACGACCCGTACCGCATGACGGCGCTGGACACGTTCCACCCGGTCCTCGACACCCCGGAGAACGACACGAGCAACAGCAACTGCTCGGCGCACTACTTCGAGATCGAGGGCCCGATGCTCGGCGCCGGCTGGTACGGCCAGGGTCTGCGGCTGGTGGACATCAGCGACGCGAGGGACCTGCGCCAGGTCGGCTTCTACCGCGTGACCAGCACCGGCCCCGGCAACCCGTCGTCGAACTCGTGGGACATGGCGTTCTTCGACTGGAGCAAGAAGCGCGGCGACCTGATCTACCTCTTCGACATGTCGCGCGGCGTGGAGGTGCTGCGTCTCAAGGGCGGCGCGGCGGCCGCGTCGAGGATGAAGTCAGTCACGGCTCCGAGCCGGAAGTCGCGCGACCGCTACGCGGCCAAGATGGTCGGCAGCCTCGCGCGGACGACGAACGCGGACGGCAGCGTCAGCTACGTCTGCCCGCTGTTCCAGTGATGTGAGCGCTTCGGTGGGGCGCCGTGCCTACGCGGGCACGGCGTCCCGCCAGGGCGCCATCACGCGCAGCGCGCTGAGGATCGCGCGCGTGGCCGTGGAGCGGTTCAGCGTGTAGAAGTGGATGCCCGGAGCGCCCTTGGCCAGGAGGTCGGCGCACTGGAGCGTCGCATAGGCGACGCCGAAGTCGGCGACCGCGTCGGGCTGGTCGGCGCGCAGGCCGAGCTCGCGCAGCAGGTGGTCCGGGATCGTCGCGCCGCACATGCTCGTGAAGCGCCGGATCTGGTCGAAGTTCGTGATCGGCATGATCCCCGGCACGATCGGCACGTCGATCCCGATGTCGCGCGCGCGGGCGACGAAGTCCCAGTAGGCGCCGTTGTCGAAGAACAGCTGCGTGATGAGGAAGCGCGCGCCCGCGTCGACCTTCTCCTTGAGGTACCGCAGGTCGCTCTCCGCCGAGGAGGCGTGGATGTGGACCTCCGGGAAGCACGCGGCGCCGATCGCGAACTCGTAGTCCCCGCGGATCATCTCGATCAGCTCGCGCGAGTACTCGAGGCCGCCCTCGGTGGCGGTCCACTCGCTCTGGCCGACCGGCGGGTCGCCGCGCAGGGCGAGGACGTTCTGGATGCCGGCGTCGCGCATCGTGTCGAGCATGTCGCGCAGCTCCTCGACCGTGGCCCCCACGCACGTGAAGTGAGCCATGGCCTCGAGGCCGTAGATCGACTTGATCGAGGACACGATGTCGATCGTCTTGCGCTTCTGGCTCGTGCTGCCGCCGGCGCCGTAGGTGACCGAAACGAAGGTGGGTTCGAGCCGGGAGAGCTCCGCCAGGGCGCGGCCGAGGTTGCGCTCGCCCTCGTCGGTCTTCGGGGGGAAGAACTCGAACGAGAACGAGGGCTCGGCCGACGCGAGTCGCTCGTCGATGCGCATGTGGAAAGTCTAGGCCGGGACCGCCCAGCGCTCAGGGCCCTCGCCTACACGTTGGACCAGGCCCCTCGCCTCCAGGTGGGTGAGCCAGGCCAGCGTCTTGCTCAGCAGCCAGTTGGCGGTGAGCTCGGTGAAGCGCTCGCCGTAGAGGAGCTGGGCGATCTGGTACGCGGTGCGCGGCTCGCCCACCGCCGCCTGCACGCCCTGCAGCCGCTCCTGCACGAGCGCGCGGTTGCCCGCCACGTGGCCGCCGACGTCGGTGAACGGGCGGGCGTGCCCGGCCAGCACCAGGCGGGCGTCGAGCTGCTCGATCTTGTCCAGCGAGGCGAGGAACTCGCCGACGGGGTCGGGCGTGTACCCGGTGTCGAAGTAGAGGCTGACCCGGCCGAGCAGGTGGTCGCCGGAGATGAGCAGCCGGCGCTCGGGCTGGTAGAGGCAGATGTGGCTGGGCGCGTGGCCGGGCGTCTCGATCACCCGCCACTCGCCGAGGTCGGTGCTCACGGTGTCGCCCTCGGCGAGCTCGCGGTCGACGGTCAGGGTGCCGGCCTGGCCGGTGCCCTGGCCGCGGCGGCGCTCGATCCAGCGCTCGACCGAGTCGGACGGGACGCCGCTCTGGTGGGCAACGACGACGCGCCGCTTGAGCGCCTCCTCGGGGTCGTCGTCGGTGTGGTGGGCGTGGTCGCGGTGCATCCAGACCTCGCAGCCTGCGCGGGCGGCGATGGCCGGCGCCTGCCCGCAGTGGTCGACGTGCGCGTGCGTGCAGACGATCAGCCGCGCGTGCTCGACCTTGAGGTTGGCCTGGTCGAGCGCCCGCTCGAGGTGGGCCATCGAGCCCGCCTCGTGCATGCCGGTGTCGACGAGCACGACGCCGGGGCCGGCGGCCAGCGCCCAGGCGTTGCAGTGCGGGACGCCCGGCCACGGCAGCGGCAGGCGCAGGCGCCAGACGCCCGGGAGCACCTTCTCGCCGCGGCCGACCTCGCGGGTGCGAGTGGGTTTGCGCACGGCGCCGGACGGTAACGTGACCGCGCTGTGGGAGTCATCAGCGAGTACTTCGACGCTTTGGCGCGCCGCGACGTCGAGGGCATGGCGGAGCTGTGGGCGGAGGACGGCGAGGAGCACATCTCCGGCCAGGCCGACGCCGTCGGCCCCGGCGGCGTGCGCGAGTACTTCACCGGCTTCTTCGAGGCCTTCCCGGACTTCGCGCTCGAGGTGCGGTCGACGATCACCGAGGGCGACCGCTCGGCCGTCCACTGGACCGCGACGGCGACCCACCTCGGCTCGCTGTGGGGCGTCGAGGCGACCGGCGCGCGGGTGACCTTCGAGGGCATCGACCTGCTGACCGTGCGCGACGGGCAGATCGTCCGCAACGACGCGGTCGCCGACACGCTCTCGATCGCCCGCCAGCTCGGGCTGGTCCCGCCCGCGGGCTCGACCGCCGAGCAGCGGCTCTTCTCCGCCTTCAACACGAAGACGCGGGTGGAGCGGCGCGCGGTGGCCAGGCGCGAGCTCGAGCGGGTGGCAGACGGCGTGTGGCTCCTGCGCGGCGGCGTGCCGCGGACGATGAACGTGTACCTGCTCGAGGACGAGGGCGGCGGGGTGACGCTGTACGACGCGGGGATCCGCTCGATGACGCACGCGCTGGCCGAGGCCGCGGCGCCGCTGGGCGGCATCAACCGGATCGTGCTCGGCCACGCAGATGCCGACCACCGCGGGGCGGCACCCGGCCTCCACGTCCCGGTCTACTGCCATCCGGCCGACCGCGAGGCGGCCGAGGGCCCCGAGCCGGTGCGGGCCTACCACCGGCTCGACAGGCTCGGCATCCCTGCCCGCTACGTCTACCGCCGGCTGATGACCTTCTGGGACGGCGGCGCGGTGCGGATCGACGGCACCATCGAGGAGGGCGACGAGGTGAGCGGCTTCCGCGTCGTGCACCTGCCGGGGCATGCGCCCGGGCTGATCGCCCTGTGGCGCGAGGCCGACCGGCTGGCGCTCACCAGCGACTGCTTCTACGTCATCGACCCCGAGACGTCGCTCAAGCGGCCGCCCGGCGTGCCGCACGCCGCGTTCAACGAGGACACCGAGCAGGCGCGGGCGTCGATGCGCAAGCTGGCGGCCCTCGATCCGGCCGCCGCCTGGCCCGGCCATGCCGACCCGGTGGTCGGCGACGTGCGCGGCCAGCTCGAGCGCGCCGCCGCCGCCTGATGGCGCGCAAGAAGCTGAAGGCGCCGACGAGCGAGTACCGGTCGCCGGGCGGCGACGTGCTGGTGCTGCGCGGGTCGATGACGCCGGGGACGCGGCGCGAGTATGCCGACACGCTGGGCGGCGCTCCGCTGTCGCGCGAGGACGCGTGGCACCGCGGCGTGGAGTTCCTGTTCGAGCGGCTGGCGGTGAGCTGGGCGATCGCGGGGACCGAGCCGCTGACCAGGCAGAAGGAGCTGCTCGCGCGGTTCCGGATGGCGTCGCAGGACGAGCGGCGCTGGATCCGCGACGTGCTGCGCGAGCACCTCGCCGAGCACTTCCCGGAGCTCGCCGCGCCGTGATCGACCCCGCCGCCTTCGCCGAGCTGCTCTGCGACTACTGCCTCGAGGTGCAGGGCGGCCAGCAGGTCGTCGTGCGCTCCAGCACGCTGGCCTCGCCGCTGCTGCTCGCCTTGCAGCGCGCGTTGCTCGAGCGCGAGGCGTGGCCGATCCTGCGGCCCTCGCTGCCCGGCCAGGAGGAGGGCTTCTGGGAGGCCGCCCGCGAGCTGCACCTCGACGGCTTCCCCGCCGTCGACCTGCTCGAGGCCGAGAACACCGACGCCTCGGTGAGCATCCACGCGCCCGAGAACACGCGGGCGCTCTCCGGCGTCGACCCGTCCTTGATGACCCGCGCGGCGCGGGCGCGGGCGCCGGTGCGCGAGGCGGCGCTGGCGCGGCGCTGGTGCCTCTCGCTGTGGCCGACGCCGGCGCTCGCCCAGGACGCCGGCATGTCGGTGGGCGACTTCGCCGCGTTCGTCGAGCGCGCGCTGTTCCTCGACCGCGACGACCCGGTGGCGGCGTGGGCCGAGCTGCGCGACTCCCAGGCCCGGCTGATCTCGAGGCTGGCGCCGGCCTCGGAACTGCGCATCGAGGGAGAGGGAACGGATCTCGTGGTAGGCGTCGCGGGGCGGACGTGGATCAACTCGGACGGCCGGCGGAACATGCCCTCCGGCGAGGTGTTCACCGGTCCCGTCTCGGCTTCCGGCGTCGTGCGGTTCGACATCCCGTCGTCGCCCCGCGGCGTGGAGGTCGCGGGCGTCGAGCTCGAGCTCCGCGACGGCGCGGTCGTCGCGGCGCGGGCCGAGCGCGGCGACGAGGTCCTCCAGGCCATGCTCGCCACCGACGACGGCGCCCGCCGCCTCGGCGAGATCGGCATCGGCACGAACTTCGGCATCGACCGCGCCGTCGGCATGACCCTGCTCGACGAGAAGATCGGCGGCACCGTCCACCTCGCCCTCGGCCGCGCGTACCCGGAGACCGGCGGCACGAACGAGTCGGCGATCCACTGGGACCTCATCTGCCGCCCGGGCCGTGTGACCGCTGACGGTGAGACGGTGCTCCGGGACGGCCGCTTCGTCGCGTAAGGGGGCGAAAGCACGCGCGTGGCGCCTAAGGGTCGCTATGGAACCCTTAAGCGCCACGGACCGGGAGATCGCCACGATTGCCGGCCGGCAATACGGGGTGGTCGCGCGATCGCAGCTCCTCGCGCTCGGCCTCAGTGCGGAGTCGATCAAGCACCGCGTTCGGGCCGGGCGGCTCCATCGCCTTCATCGCGGGGTGTACGCCGTGGGCCACACCGTGCTGAAAGTCGAGGGGCGGTGGATGGCGGCGACGCTGGCGACCGCCGGCGTGTTGAGCCACGCGAGCGCGGCGGCGGCGTGGGACCTGCGGCCGCTCACGAGCGGCGCGATCCACCTCACCGTGGCCGGCGACGGAGGTCGTAAGCGGCGAGCCGGGCTCAGGGTCCACCGCAGCCGCACCCTCGGACCGCACGACACCACGACGCACCGAGGCATCCCGATCACGACACCCGCCCGCACGATCATCGACCTCGCCTCGACCCTCAGCGGCCGCCCACTCGAGCAAACCCTCGACCGGGCCGAGCACCAGCGCCTGCTCGACTTCAGCGAGCTCAGACACCGCCCCATCCCACCCTCCCTACAAGCGGTGTTGTCCCTCTACACCGCCGGCACGAACCCGAGACCCGCAGCGAGCTGGAGGAGCGCTTCCTCCAGCTCTGCCACGACCACGGCATCCCACGACCACAGACGAACGTCACGATCGAAACCCACGAGGTCGACTTCGTCTGGCGGGACGAACGACTGATCGTCGAGGTCGACGGCTACGCCTACCACCGCTCGCCGTCGAGCTTCGAGGCCGACCGCGAGCGGGATGCCACGCTGACCGCCGCGGGCTGGCGGGTCCTCCGCTTCACGTGGGCGCAGATCGCGCGACGCCCTGGATGGGTTGCGCGTGCAGTCTTCTCCACGCTGTCGGTTGACGCCGCGCACGCCGACCGGAGAGGGTCGCGGGCATGGACAAGCCACAGCGGGACGGGATCACTCGGCGGGACTTCCTCGACGGCGTCGCCATCAGCGCCGCCGGCCTCGCGGCCGCGGCCGCGGCGCCGCACCTGACCGGCGCCGAGGCGGCGCTCGCGGCCAAGGGCCGCAAGCCGCCCGCTCCGCTGCCGCCCGGCTACCACCCGCCCACGGACACGGGCCTGACGGGGACGCCGGACCGCGTCGTCAAGCAGATCATGAAGATCGACGGCAAGCCCAACCCGCAGGACGTGCACTCGACGCGCGGCGGCCCGGGCATCCACGCCTTCCCGCACGACGACGGCGAGGTCACCTACGACTGCGTGATCGTGGGCGCCGGCGCGTCCGGCCTCGCGGCCGCGAAGTTCTATCGCGACCGCTTCGGCGAGGACTCGAAGATCCTCCTGCTCGACCCGCTGCCCGACTTCGGCGGCCACTCGCACCGCAACGAGTTCCACATCCCCGGCAGCGGCGGCGACGTGATGCTGCTCCGCAACGGCGGCACCGTGAACCTCGACAGCGTCGGCACCTGGAACGAGACGACCGGCGGGCTGCTCGACATCCCCGGCGAGTACGGCCAGCCGGCGCTCGACATGCTCGAGTTCTGCGAGGTCGACTGGGAGAACTTCCCGTCGACCAGCGGGCCCGGCATCCCGAGCTCCTTCGGCATGCGCCAGATGCTGCTCTTCCCCGCCAAGGACTGGGGGCAGGACTACGTCGTCCAGAACCGCACCGAGCCGAACACCGCCGCGGGCTGGGCGGCGTTCCTCGCTCGCACGCCGTGGTCGCAGTCCCAGGCCGACGTCGACGCGATCGTCCGCATCCAGACCGACGCCACGACCGACCCGATCGTCGCCCGCCACGGGCCGAAGACCGACCAGGAGAAGAAGGCGATCCTCTCCCGGCTCACCTACCGCCAGTGGCTGATGGACTACATGGGCGCGAGCGAGCGGGCGCTTCTGCAGTACCAGCGGCTCGGCCACGGCCTGCTCGGTGCCGGCGCCCAGGCCGTCTCGGCCGGGGACATGTGGGCGCTCGGCAACGCCGGCTTCCGCGGGCTCGGACTCAACGACGACTTCTTCGTCGGCATCGGCCGCACGCCGCAGTTCGGGCTGAGCCCGAACGCCGAGCCGTCGCCGACGTGGCCGGACGGCAACGCCTCGCTGCTGCGCCTGCTCGTCGGCAAGCTGATCCCGGGGAGCATCGGCGACGTCGACGGCGCCCCGCCCACCATGGAGACGATCGTCAAGGCGCAGGCCGACTACACGAAGCTCGACCGGCCCGGCAACGCCGTCCGCATCCGCCTCAACAGCCTCGTCTTCCGCGTCAAGCCCGGCAAGCGGAGCGAGACCGCGAAGGTCGACTACGTGCTCGACAACAAGCCACGCCGCGTCGAGGCGCGCCACGTCGTGATGGCGTGCTGGAACCGCGTGACCGCCCATGTCGTCGAGGGGCTGCCGAAGAAGCAGGTCGAGGGCCTCTGCTATGCGCGCAAGGTGCCGCTCATCTACGGCCGCGCCGGTCTCAACAACTGGAAGGCGTTCGCCGACGCGAGGATCAACAACGTCAGCCCGCGCGGCAACAGCCTGTTCTGGGACAGCACCGCGCTCCAGGCCGGCGCGCGCTTCGGCTCGGCCTACGGGCCGACGCCCAACGACCCGTCGCAGCCCGCGATCGCGACGTTCCAGGTCGTCGCCACCGACCACCGCGCCACGCCCCAGCTCGCCGCCTACGAGGGCGGCCGCCAGCGGCTGCTCGAGATGAGCTTCCGCGACCTCGAGAACGCGTTCGTCGACGTGCTCGACCGCACGCTCAACAAGAACGGCGGCGACTTCGACCCCGAGCGCGACATCCACTCGCTGATGGTCAACCGCTGGAACTACGGCTACGCGCACGAGCTGACCTCGGTGTGGGACCCGTCGCTCTACGGGCCCGTCGCCCAGCAGCCGCAGGTGATCGGCCGCCAGCCGTACCGCAACGTCGCGGTCGCCAACAGCGACTCGGCGGCGTTCGCCTACACGCACAGCGCGATCGACGAGGGCTACCGGGCGGTGCACGACCTCCCGGATTGAGTCGGGGGCCGCCCAGTGGTGCGGTTGACCCCACCTCAGCGTGGGAGTCACCGCGCTGGCCGAGCGGCGGCCGCGGATCGACACTTCGGGCATGGCCGCGTCCGCCGCACTGTCCTCCCCTGCGCAGACGCCGGCTGCGCGCCTGCGACAGCTCGGGGCCGACGCGCTGTACCTGCTGCTGGGCCTGTGCACCTCGATCGTCGCCTTCACGGTCTGGGTGACCGGCGTGGCGCTGTCGCTCTCGCTCGGGCTGCTGATCGTCGGCTTCCCGATCGTGCTCGCGACGTTCTGGTGCATCCGCCTGCTCGCCGACTTCGAGCGCCACCGCGCGGCGCTCGTGTTCGGCACGCCGCTCGCCGCCGTCTACCGGCCCGCGCCGGCCGACGGCCGCTTCGGCGCCCGGATCCGCGCCGCGGCGCACGACCCGCAGCGCTGGAAGGACCTCGCCTACATCGGCCTGCACGGGGTCCTCGGGTTCTTGTGGGGCATGGTCTGGCTCGTGCTCGCCGGCTTCACGCTCGGCAGCCTCACGCTCCCCGCCTGGTGGTGGGCGATGCCCGACACTGCCACATATCTGTGGTTCACGATCGACGGCTGGGAGGAGGCGGTCGGGGCCGCGGCCATCGGCGTCGCGCTGCTGCCCGTCGTCCTGCTCGTGCAGCGCCCGCTGGCCGTCTCCCAGGCCTACATCGCGCGCTGGCTGCTCGGCCCCTCGCTCGCCGCCCGCGTCGAGCGGCTGACCGAGACCCGCGCGGGGGCGGTCGACGCCGCGCAGTCCGAGCTGCAGCGGATCGAGCGCGACCTGCACGACGGCGCGCAGGCGCGGCTCGTCGCGCTCGCCATGGACCTCGGCATGGCCGAGGAGCGCTTCGAGCGCGACCCCGAGGGCGCTCGCGAGCTGGTCGGCGAGGCGCGCGAGGAGGCCAAGCGCGCGCTCGCCGAGCTGCGCAACCTTGCGCGCGGGATGCGCCCGACGCTGCTCGCCGAGCGCGGCCTCGGCCCCGCGATCGCCGCCCTCGCCGCCCGCAGCCCGGTGCCGGCCACCGCCACCGTCGACGTGCCGCGCAAGCCGCCGCAGCCGATCGAGACCGCCGCCTGGTTCGTCGTCTCCGAGGCGCTCGCCAACGCCGCCAAGCACAGCGGCGCCGAGCGCGCCGCCGTGTGGGTGACGCTGCGGAACGCCCACCTGCACGTCGAGGTCGTCGATGACGGCCACGGCGGCGCCGACCCCGCCGGCAGCGGCCTCAAGGGCCTCGCCCAGCGCGTCGAGGCGCTCGACGGGTCGCTCGAGGTCCACAGCCCGTCCGGCGGGCCGACGGTCGTGCGAGCATTGCTCCCGTGCGGGTGGTGATCGCGGAAGACCTCGCGCTGCTGCGCGACGGACTGGCCCGGCTGCTGCGGGACAGCGGCTTCGAGGTCGTGGCCGCGGTCGCCGACGGGCCGGCGCTGCTCGACGCCGTCGAGGAGAGCATGCCGGACGTCGCGATCGTCGACGTGCGGCTCCCGCCCGCCTTCCGCGACGAGGGCGTGCGCGCCGCGCTCGAGCTGCGCCGCCGCCGGGCCGGCTTCCCGGTCCTGATCCTCTCCCAGTACGTCGAGCAGACCTACGCCGCCGAGCTGCTGGCCGACGGGACGGGCGGCGTCGGCTACCTGCTCAAGGACCGCGTGTCCGACGTGCGCGAGTTCGTCGAGGCGGTCCGGCGCGTTGCCGGCGGCGGCATGGCGCTCGACCCCGAGGCGGTCTCCCAGCTCGTGGCCGGCCACGAGGACGGCCCGCTGGCCCAGCTCAGCACCCGCGAGCGCGCCGTGCTCGCGCTGATGGCCGAGGGCCGCACCAACCACGGCATCGCCGACGAGCTGGAGATCACGCCGAGCGGCGTGGAGAAGCACGTGGCGAGCATCTTCGCCAAGCTCGGCCTCCCGCCGGCCGAGAGCGCCCACCGGCGCGTGCTCGCCGTGGTCGCCTATCTCAACGGCTGAGGGCCGACGGGGCGCCGCAACCGCTACCGTGCGCCGTCGCATGCGCCGCACGAAGATCGTCGCCACGATCGGGCCCGCCTCGCGCGACCCCGAGGTGCTCGTCCGCATGATCGACGCGGGCATGGACGTCGCCCGCCTGAACTTCTCGCACGGCTCGGCCGAGGAGCACGCCGAGACCGCGCGTCGCGTGCGCGACGCCGCGGGCCGGGCCGGCCGCCAGGTGGCGATCCTCCAGGACCTGCCGGGACCGAAGCTGCGCATCGGCCCGCTCGTCGACGGCATCGCCGAGCTCAAGCCCGGCGACCACCTGACCTTCGTGTGCGGCCCGAACGGCTTCGAGGGCAGCGCGGAGCGGATGTCGATCACCTGGGCGGGCCTCGCCGACAGCGTTCACGACGGCGAGATCCTCTACCTCGCGGACGGCGCCGTGCGGCTGCGCGTGACCGGGACGCGACCCGGCGACGGCGAGATCGACGCCGAGGTGGAGGTCGGCGGCGCGGTCGCCTCGCGCCAGGGCCTCAACATCCCGGGCGAGGCGGCGGCGCTGCCGTCGGTGCCCGAAGAGGACCTCACGCACGTGCAGACCGGCGAGCAGATCGGCGTCGACCTCGTGGCGCTGAGCTTCGTCCGCCGCGCCGACGACATCGCGTTCCTGCGCCAGCACACGCGACTGCCGCTGATCGCCAAGATCGAGAAGCCGCAGGCCGTCCAGCGGGCGGAGGAGATCGTGCGCGCGGCCGACTGCGTGATGGTCGCGCGCGGCGACCTGGGCATCGAGCTGCGGATCGAGGAGGTGCCGATCGTCCAGAAGCAGGTGCTCGCGCTCGCCGGCGCGCTCGCCCGCCCCTCGATCACGGCGACCCAGATGCTCGACTCGATGGTCCGCTCCCCGCGGCCGACGCGCGCCGAGGTGACCGACGTCGCGAACGCGATCCTCGACGGCACCGACGCGGTGATGCTCTCGCAGGAGAGCGCGGTCGGCGACTACCCCGTCGAGTCGGTGGCGATGCTGACCTCGATCGCCGAGCGCACCGAGAACACGCTCCCCTACCGCGAGTGGAACGAGAAGCGCGTGCGGCGCGACCGCCGCGACCCCGCCTACACGGTCGCCTACACCGCCTGCCGCGCCGCCCACGAGCTCGGCCTCGCCGCGCTCGTGTGCCCGACGCTGAGCGGCCGCTCCGCGCGGCTCATCTCCGCGCACCGCCCCGCGGTGCCGATCTACGCGCTCTCGCCCGGCCGCGAGACCGTGCGCCGCTGCAACCTCATGTGGGGCGTGCAGGCCGCCTCGATGCGCCGACTCGAGACCACCGAGGAGCTCATCAAGGCCGCCGTCGAGCGCACGGTCGAGCTCGGGTGGGTCAAGCGCGGCGAGCGCGTCGGCGTCACCGCCGGCCTGCCCTCGGGCAAGCCGGGCACGACGTCGTTGCTGCAGATTCAGGAGGCGTAGAACTCCGCCTCGAGCCGGCCAAGCTCGGTCACGGGCTCGTCGCCGTACATCCACTCGCGGGCGATCCGGTGCCAGTTGGCCTTCGCCTCGAGCTGGGAGAGGACGGCCAGCGTGAGCAGCTCGACGCGGCGGCCGAAGAGGTGGTCGGCGGGCAGCGTCTCGTGCCGCATCTGCCCGAAGTGCGAGGACCGCGGGTCCGACATCTCGATCATCACCTCGGTGGCGATCTCGGGCTGCAGGTGGACCTCCTCGTCGAGCACGTACCACCACGTGGCGTCGAGGAACTGGGCGAGCAGCTTGTCGGGCCGGAAGCGGTCGGGCTCGCGCAGGAAGCCGGTCTTGCTGAAGATCTCGTGCAGCCGCTCGCCGTCGAGCTCGTGGCCGGCGCGCTGGCACTCGAGCTCGATCTCGATCAGCTCGGCCGGCATGACCTTGAACAGCCCGAAGTCGAGGAACGCCACGCTGCCGTCGGGCTGCAGCAGGAAGTTGCCGGGATGCGGGTCGCCGGAGAACTGCCGGTGCCGGTACATGCAGCCGAAGAAGAAGCGGAAGACGATCTCGCCGACGCGGTCGCGCGTGTCCTGGTCGAGCTCCTTGATGGCGTCGAAGCCGAGGCCGGTGACGTACTCGCTCACCAGCACCTTCTCGCGGCTGAGCGAGGTGACGACCTCGGGCACGCGGATGAACGGGTGGCCGCGGAAGATCCGCGCCAGCGTGCGCTGGTTCTGCGCCTCGAGCTCGTAGTCGAGCTCGTCGCCGATGCGCGTGCGGATCTCCTCGGCCGTGCTCTTGACGTCGAGCCCGGGGGCGATCCGCTTCATCAGCCGCAGGATCATCCCCAGGTTCTGCATGTCGGCCCGCACGGCCTGCGCGACGCCCGGGTACTGGACCTTGACCGCGACGTCGCGGTCGTCGTGCAGCCGCGCGCGGTAGACCTGGCCGATCGAGGCGGCGGCGATCGGCTCGGTCTCGAACGCGGCGAAGACCTCCTCGATCGGGTCGCCGAGCTCGGACTCGATGACCTTCTTCATGTCGTGGAACCGCACCTTGGGCGCGGCGTCGCGCAGCTCGCCGAGCTTGCGCTGGAACTCCTCGCGGTGCTCCTCCGGGACGAGCCCGACGTCGAGGAAGCTCATCACCTGCCCGAGCTTCATCGCCGCGCCCTTCATGGTCCCGAGAGCGGCGACGATCTGCTCGGCCGCCTCCAGGTTGCGGCGCTCGAGCGCCGCCTGCTTGCCCTCGTCGGTGCGCCCGAGGTTGGCCGCGCGCGTGCCCAGGTGGCGCGCCGCCTGGCCGGCCGCGAGGCCGGAGACGCGCGCGGTCCTCGCGACCCGCGAAGTAGGGATCCGGTCCTTGGCCATCAGTGGTTCCTCCCGTGAGTCGCGGCGTCCTTGGGCGGCTGCTGGCGCCGTCTGGCAAGGACGCAGACCCGCAGGAATCCCTCTGGGATTTCAAGGGTCGAGGACGCCGCCAGGCGGTGATCAGCGGTCGATCCAAGGGCGTCGGGTCTTGCGGGAGGGGCCACTAGGGGCTTACGGTAGGCGTCGGCGTCGCCTCGAGCGGCGCGGGCGTCTCCGTGGGGACCGGCGTCTCGGTCGGGGTGGGGGTCGGCTCGGGCGTGTCGGTGGCCTCCGGCGTCTCGGTCGCCCCGGGCGTGGCGGTCGGCGTCGGCGTCTGCTCGCGCTGGAAGAACGTCGTGTCGCCCCCTTCCCGCGTCGCGGGCCCGCCGAACACCAGCTCGGACATCGTGAGCGCGACGACCGCGATCGCGAAGGCCGCCGCGCCGGTGGCCAGCGCCAGCTTCCAGTGGTGCCGGATCGGAGGCCGGCCGCGGAGGTCGAACGGGTCGTCGCCGCGGACGGTCACCTCGCGCTCGTCGGGCGGCAGCGGATCGAAGCCGGGATCGCGGACGGCCGCTCCGGTCCCGCTCCGGCGCACGGTCTTCGTCGCGGCGCTGATGCGGTCGGCCGGCTTGCTCAGCGCCTCGGACACGAGCGCGACGATCACCGGCGTCATCGCCGTGGCGATCAGCGTGCCCCGGTCCCAGACCAGCGGCACGACGACCGCCGCCGCCACCGCCGCGAGCGACGAGATCGCCAGCGTCTGGATCGAGATCCCGCTGCGCTTCTCCTCAGAGGCCACCCGTCTTGTTCTAGCGGGTCACCTTCGACCCCGGCACGATGTCGTCGCGCCCGTCGGGCCAGCGGACCCAGGCCTTGTGGCCGCCGTCGTAGTCGTCGCCGAGCAGGATCAGCGTGGCGGGCTCGCCGAGCGCCGTGCACGGCTCCGAGCCCTCGGGGTCGAGCCCGCGCCAGATCCGCACGAAGCGGTTGTCCTCGAGCTCCTCGCCGACGGTCGTCGGGTCGGTGTGCCCCGGGCGCACGGTGGTGTCGGGCGGCAGCTGGAGCAGCACCTCCATGATCGAGTGCTTGAGGTCGTCGTAGCTCGTGCTGCCGGGCGCGCGCACGCCGCCGACCGAGCCCTTGAACAGCGTGTCGCCGGTGAAGACGTTGCCGTCGGCGACGAGCGCGAGCATCCCGGCGGTGTGGCCGGGCGTGTGCAGAGTGCTCACGGTCAGGCCGCCGATCTCCACCTCGTCGCCGTCGTTCAGGTCGCCGGTCTTGCCGGGCACGCGCTCCTCGGGATGGGAGAGGACGGTCGCCTCAGGCCAGCGCTCCAGCGCACGCCCAAGCTCGGCGACGTGGTCGTGGTGGTGGTGGGTGAGCAGGATGTGGGTGACATTCAGGCCGTGCTCGTCCGCCTTGGCGAACAGCGGGTCGAGCGGGCCGCCGGCGTCGACGAGGAAGGCGTCGCCGCCGGGCTCGGCCGCGACCAGGTAGGTGTTGGAGAGCCAGCCATCGGCCATGGAGCGTTCGACGATCATGGGCCGGAGGGTACGCTCCGGACCGTGGAACTCATCCATACCTGCTACCGCATCGGCGACATCGACCGCAGCGTCGCCTTCTACGAGGCGCTGGGCTTCGAGGAGCGCCGCCGGATGCCGATCCGCGACGAGGCGATCAACGTCTTCATGGGGCTGCCGGGCGACGGCGACCGCCTGGAGCTGACCTACAACCACGGCGTCGACTCGTACGAGCTCGGCACCGGCTACAACCACATCGCGCTGACCGTCGACGACATCGACGGCACGCTGGAGAACCTCGCAGGCAAGGGCATCGAGCCCGAGAAGCCGCCCTACCAGGTCCGCGAGGGCGGCTCGCGCATCTGCTTCGTGCGCGACCCGGACGGCTACCGCATCGAGCTGATCGAGCGCCCGTAGCGCTGCGCTTGCCCGGCCGCCGGGGGGTGTGGGACGGTTGACCTGCGCATGCCCGGCCGCTACGCGCTGATCGTCGCCACCGACACCTACGAGGACCCGAAGCTCCGCCGGCTCAGGACCCCGGCGCTGGACGCCGAGTCGCTCGCCGGGGTGCTCCGCGACGAGGCGATCGGCGGCTTCGCCGTCGACCTCTCGGTCAACGAGCCCGAGCACCGGCTGCGGCGGCGGATCGCCACGTTCTTCGGCGACCGGATGCGCGAGGACCTCCTGCTCCTGCACTTCTCGTGCCACGGCGTGAAGGACGACAGCGGCCAGCTCTACTTCGCGGCCGCGGACACCGAGGTCGCGCAGCTCGACGCCTCCGCGGTCTCCGCCGAGTTCCTCAGCCGCCAGATGACCCGCAGCCGGTCGCAGAAGATCGTGGTCCTGCTCGACTGCTGCTACAGCGGCGCGATCGCGCGCGGGCTGCGCTTCCGCGGCGGGGACAAGATCGACGTCGACGAGAACCTGGGTGGGACGGGCCGGGTGATCATGACGGCGTCGAGCGCGATGGAGTACGCGTTCGAGGGCGACGAGCTGTCCGGCGAGGGGCAGCCCTCCGTCTTCACCAGCGCGGTGGTCAAAGGGCTTCAGACCGGCGAGGCGGACCGCGACCAGGACCACCGGATCTCGATCCGGGAGCTCTACGAGTACGTCTGCGACGAGGTCCAGGAGATCACGCCGAACCAGCGACCCAACCTGCTCAGCCACCTCGAGGGCGACCTCTACATCGCGCGCAGCTCGTACATCGCCCCGGTCGCCCCCGGCGAGCTCGCGCCTGAGTTGCGGGCGGCGCTCGAGAACGGGCTGCCGACCGTGCGCGAAGGCGCCGTGGCCGAGCTCGCCCGGCTGCTCGCGGGCAGCGAACGCGCGATGGCCGAGGCCGCGCGGCTCGCGTTGACCGACCTCGTCGACGACGACAGCCGCCGGGTCTCCCAGGCCGCGGAGCAGGCGCTCGTCGGGGACACCCTCCCCGTGGCTGCGGTGGCAACCGTTGAGCCGCCCGCCGAGCCACCTCCCCCCGCGGCACCCGCGCCGGAGCCGGCCCCCGCCGGCTCGAGGCCGGCGGCGTGGCTCGGCCCGTGGCTGGCGGCGGTCGGCGCGGCGCTGCTCGTACTCACCGTCCTCTGGCTCCCTGCCCGCGGGACCACCGGGGACAGCGTGCTGCTCGACGTCCTGCGGTGCGGCCTGCTCGGGGCCGCGATGGCGGCGGCGGTCGCGGCGGCGGCGCGCGCCAACCGGCGCGCCGTGGCGCTTGCCGCGCTCGTCGGCCTCGGCGCGGCCGCAACCGCGCCGCTCACGGGTGTCCAGGACGAGTCCGAGAAGCTCGTCCCGATCATCCAGTTCGCGCTGATCGGCGCGGCGACCGGGCTGGGCGCCGCGTTCGCGCTCGGGCGCAAGGCCGCCGCCCTCGTCGCGCTGGCGGGCCTCGCCGGCGGCGCGCTCGGCGGCGCGATCATGCTGACCACCGCCGGCCAGGACCTGTACTGGGTGATCTCCGGCAACTACTACGCGGCCGCGGACGAGTACGACCCCTGGCGCACCCAGCTCGGGTTCGTCAAGTGGCTGTGGCCGCAGCTCGCCGCCTGCGCGGTCATCGCGCTCGCCGTCGTGCTCGCGCGACGGAGCCGGGCCTCGGACTGAGGCCCGGCCCCATGCGATCTCAGAAGCCGGGCGGCACCTCGAGCTCGTGGTGCCCGCCGCCCGCGGAGGCGCCGCTGCCCGTCGAGCCGGCGGTCGCGGTCGACTCGAAGAGCCGCTTCGTCTGCGCCAGCGTGATCGTCGCGTGCGCCGCCGCGTCGCTCATCTGGTCGAGCGCCTCCAGGCTCAGGTTGCCGATGTCGTCGCAGCCGAGGTGGTAGCAGGGGTCGTACTGCTCCCCGGCCGTGCCGCCGTAGATCGCGGCCTGCTCCGCGGTCTTGAGCTCCTCCGCCCCGGTGAAGAGGCCGCCCGCCGGGATGCCGGCGCACAGGAACGGCCCGTAGTCGGAGCGGCCGCTGAACTCGGTCGGCTCGAACGCCAGCCCCTCGCCGGCGAAGTAGTCATTGAACAGCTGCTCGATCTCCGCCGACCCGGCCGGGGCTCCGCACTCGGGCGGCGGGGAGTCGGACAGGTCGCCGTCGTACACGAACCGCACGAAGTTGGGCGAGCCGACCATGTCGAAGTTCAGCATCGCCACGATCTTCTCGCGCTCGGACTCCGGCAGGCTGTCGACGTAGGCCTCCGAGCCGAGCAGGCCGTGCTCCTCGGCGCCGAACCAGATGAAGCGGATCTTGTTGCGCGGCTTGACCTTGCGCAGCTGCTCCGCGATCTCGAGGATCGCCGCCGAGCCGGAGCCGTTGTCGTTGATGCCCGGGCCCACGCCGACGCTGTCGAGGTGCGCGCCGACGACGATGACGTTGTCCGGGTCGCCCTCGGGCGTCTCCGCGATCACGTTCGACGTCGGGTACGTCCCCGGCCGCCAGTCGACCTTCAGCCGGGCGGTGAGCCCGGTGGCGCCCTTCTCGACGCCGTTCGCCAGCGCCACCGCGGTGTCCCACGTGGAGGCCACGGACGGAATCGAGATACCGGTCACGTTGATCCAGATCGGCCCGTCCACGTCGAAGAAGACGATCGCGCTCGCGCCAAGCTGCTGCGCGCCGAAGAACTTCGTCCCCAGGGAGCACGCCTCGCTGTACTGGAGCAGCACGATCGCGCCCTGCGGCATCCCGGCGTAGTCCGCGCCCTGACAACCGCTCGTGTTGCTCGCCGCGGTCGCCGGGTCGAGGTCGAGGTCGGCCGCCCACACGGGCCTCGTGATGTCGCCGGACGGGGACGCGTACATCGAGCCGAAGTCGCCCCCGAACAGGGCGCCGGCGATGCCGGGCACGAACGCACGCGCCGGGCCGCCGGACGTGACGCTCAGCACGGGAGCCGAGTAGTCGGCGAGCAGGTCGAGCTCGTACTCGAACTCGTGCTGGCTGACCTCGAGGCCGGCCGCCTCGGCCGTTTCGGCCACGTACCGCGCCGACGCGTCGTAGCCGGGCGCGCCGGAGAGGCGGTTGCCTCCGGCGAAGTCGGCGATGTCCTGGAACGCGTTCTCGTGCTCCAGGATCCCGGCCACCGTCACCGCCTGCCGGAGCTTCTTGGACGTGTTGTTGGTGCTGTGCTCGCGATCGGCCCAAGCAGGCGCTGCGAACGTCAAGGCGCCGGCGACCGCCAACGCGAGGACTCTCCTCATCGACTCCCCCTCCGCGTTTTCGCCGCAAGCTGTCTGCGGCGCGATCTGCGCACCCTCCCGAAAGCACACGGTCGCGTCAAGCCGTCCGGCGGGTAGCCTCCCGCTCTGCCATGACGCCCGAGACCGAACGGCAGCTCGCGGTCATCGACCTCGGGTCCAACTCCTTCCGGCTGGTGGTCTTCACGTGGGTGGAGGACTCCTGGTTCCGGCTCTCGGACGAGATCCACCAGGCCGTCCGCATCGGCGAAGGCCTCGAGGAGACCGGCAGGCTGGCGCCGGAGCCGATGGAGCGCGCGCTCGAGACCGTCGAGCTGTACGCGCACTTCTGCCGGGCGACGGGCATAGACGACGTCCTCGCCGTCGCCACCTCGGCGATCCGCGATGCGAGCAACCGCGACGAGTTCCTCGAGCGCGCGGCGCTCGACGTGCGCGTGCTGTCGAGCGAGGAGGAGGCGTTCTACGGCTACCTCGCCGCCGTCAACTCGACGACGCTGAGCGACGGGGTCGCGCTCGACATCGGCGGCGGCTCGATGCAGCTCACGCGCGTGGAGGACCGCCGGGCGAAGGACATGCGGTCGTGGCCCTTCGGCGCAGTCCGCATGACCGAGCGCTTCCTCGCCCGCGAGACCGTCAAGCCCAAACATCTCAAGGCGCTCCGCGAGCACGTCGGCGCGGCGCTCGCCGAGGTCCCGTGGCTCGAAGGCGACTTCGCCGGCATCGGCGGCGCCGTCCGCAACCTCGCCGCCGCGGCCGAGCTGCGCCAGGACATGCCCTCGTTCGGCGTCCAGGGCTTCCCGCTGCGCAAGAAGATCCTCGACGAGATGGTCGACGACTTCGCGGGGATGACGCCGGCGGAGCGCGCGAAGGTGCCGGGCATCAAGCCGGAGCGCGGCGATCTCATCCTCGCGAGCGCGATGGTGCTCCAGTGCGTGATGGAGGCGGGCGGGTTCGACTGCATGGAGGTCAGCGAGGCCGGCCTGCGCGAGGGCGTCTTCCTCAGCCGGCTGCTCGGCCACCGCGACCCGCCGCTGTTCAACGACGTCCGCCGCGCGTCGGTCCGCAACCTGGCCGCCGAGTACGGTCACCTGACGCGGCACACCGAGCACGTCGCGAAGCTCGCCCTCGCCATGTGGGACGAGCTGGCCGGCGACGATCCGGCCGAGCGCGAGCTCCTCTGGGCGGCCGCGATGCTGCACGACATCGGCACGGCGGTCGACTACGACGACCACCACAAGCACTCCCGCTACCTGATCCTCAACGCGGGGCTGCCCGGCTTCTCACCGCGCGAGGCCGCGCTGATCGGACAGATGGCGCGCTACCACCGCAAGGGCGTGCCGACGCTCGGCCAGTTCAGCCCGCTCGCCCGCAAGGGCGACGACGACCTGCTGAGCCGCTGCGCCGCCGTCCTCCGCCTGGCCGAGCAGCTCGAGCGCTCGCGCGACCAGGCGGTCGACCGCGTCGACGTGCGCGTCGAGGACGGGCGCGTAGAGCTGCTGCTCGAGGCGCACGAGGACGTGTCGATCGCCCGCTGGGCGGCCCAGAAGGAGCAGGAGATCTTCCGGCGGGCGTTCGGGCGCGACCTGGAGGTCAGCGAGGCCCGGGCGTCTCGGAAGGCGACACGGTCACCAGCTCGCGCTCGCTGACCGCCTCGACGACCTCCTCCTCTGCCTCCTCGCGGCTGCCGTCAGGCTCGGCGTCGCAGGTCACGCGCATGAGGCCCGTGGAGACCTTCTCGTCGCCGACGACGATCAGGCCGCAGATGACGTCGCCCTCCTCCCAGCCGATCCGCTCGAGGTCGAACCAGGAGAGGTGCACGCGGTTGGCCTTGCCGCCCCACGGGCACGAGTTGTCGTGGACCTCCCTCGCCTTGCAGACGGCCTGCATGTTCTTGGCGGAGGCATCCAGATTGGGCACGAGCCAAGGGTACCCTCCTCGTTCGGTGAGCTTCCCGCCCGGCATCCTCGCGCGTGGACCGTGGCAGAGCGGTCAGATCGCCGTCCGCTGGCGGGAGGACGCGTTCGAGCCCGAACCCGAGCAGAGCGCCGAGGCCGACCGCGCGATCGCCGAGCTGGAGGACCGCGGCTCGCCCTCGCACGACGGCTTCGCGGCGCGGCTGTGCGCGTTCGACGCCGACGACGCGGGCCTGCGGCTCGAGCTGCAGCCGATGCGCTGGTCGCTGCGGCTGAGCGACAACGCGTCCGCCTCGCTGTCGGTCCTGTGCGTGACGCGCGACGCCGAGGGCCGCTGGCTGGCCGGCCGCCGCGCGCCGTGGGTGGCGTCCTGGGCCGGGCGCTGGGCGCTCGGCGCCGGCGGCTCGGTCGAGGTCGGCGAGGACCCGGTGCGGACGCTCACGCGCGAGCTCGAGGAGGAGTGGAGCGTGAAGGCCGAGCGGCTGGTGATCGAGGCGCTGGTCTCGCTGCCGAGCGGCCTCGTCATGCTCGTCGGCCAGGCGTGGCTCCGGGAGGGCGCCGAGGTCGAGCGCGACGCCGAGCACGACGCCCACGCCTGGTGGCCGCCGGAGCCCGCCGAGTGGCCCGACGAGGCCGACCCGGTGCTGCGCCACATGGCGACGCTGCTCTCGTGATCACCTTCACCCGCCTCAAGTACCTCTCGTTCGCGCACTCGGCGATCTACCTGGCCCTGCTCACCCTCTGGCTGACGGACGGACCCGACGGCGTGCGGACGATCCTGGGGTGGGCGCACGGCATCGGCTGGATCGTCATGTCGCTGCTGTGCCTGACCGCGGTCCGGTTGCGAGTGATCCCGCTGTGGCTGGCCGTCATGGTCGCCGTCGTGGGCGGGATCGGGCCGTTCGCGGGGAGCATCTCCTTCGTCGTGTGTGAGAGGCGCGCTGCAGCGGCAGAAGGCGCTTTCGAACGCGGTATGGTCTAAAGCCAGCGATGGCGGTCAACACGACGGTGGAAGTGACCATGCCAGCGATGGGTGACTCGGTCTCCGAGGGCACGATCCTGGAATGGCACAAGCAGGAAGGCGATCAGGTCTCTGAAGACGAGGTCCTGGTCGAGGTCTCCACCGACAAGGTCGACGCCGAGGTGCCCGCGCCGACCACCGGGACCGTGGTCAAGATCCATGCCGCCGAGGGCGACACGATCTCGGTCGGCGCCGTGCTCGCGGAGATTTCTCCCGGGGCGACGACGAGGAGGCGCGAAGCGCCGGTCACGGGCGCCCGGATGGCGACCGTGCCCGATCAGACCGCCGGGTCCGGACGACCCGCGGAGCACTTCCACCCTCGAGATCACGATGCCGGCTATGGGCGAGTCCGTCAGCGAGGGCACGATCCTCGAGTGGGCCAAGCAGCCCGGCGACCAGGTCTCCGAGGACGAGACGATCGTCGAGATCTCGACCGACAAGGTGGATGCCGAGGTGCCGGCGCCGGCGTCGGGCACGATCGAGGAGATCCTCGCGCAGGCGGGCGACACGGTGACCGTCGGCCAGGTCATCGCTCGGATGACGACCTCGAACGGCGCCACGGCACCAGCGCCGACCGCAGCACCACGGCCGCAGGCCGGCGCCCCGCCGCGGATCCCGGACGAGGTCAAGGTCACGCCCGTGGCCGCCCGGATGGCGGACGCCCTGGGCATCGACCTCTCCAAGGTCAAGGGCTCGGGACCGGCGGGCCGGATCTCGAAGGCCGACGTGCTCGCCGCCGAGAACGGCGCCCCCACGGCGCCCGCCGAGGCCAAGCTGCTCAAGGGCGCGAGCGCGATGCTCGCGCGGTACATGGACGAGTCGCGCTCGATCCCGACCGCGACCTCCTTCCGCACGTTCACCGTCACCGCCCTCGACGCGCGGCGCAAGCAGCTCAAGGAGGCCGGCCAGCGCGTCTCCTTCACGCACCTGATCGCCTACGCCGTCGCCCGCGCCGCCACCGAGCAGATGCCGGTCATGGCCCGCGCCTTCGAGGAGGTCGACGGCAAGCCGCACGTGCTCGACCCCGGCGCCGTCAACCTCGGCATCGCCGTCGACATCGAGCGCAAGGACGGCGGGCGCACGCTGATGGTGCCGGTCATCCGCGACGCCGGGCGCCTCTCCTTCCCGGAGTTCCTCGACGCCTTCAACGACCTCATCACGCGGGCGCGCGAGAACGCGCTGACCGCCGACGACCTCCAGGGCGCCAACCTCTCGCTCACCAACCCCGGCGGCATCGGGACCATCGCCTCGGTCCCGCGGCTGATGAAGGGCCAGGGCACGATCGTCGCCACCGGGGCGATCGGCTTCCCGCCGGGCATGGCGAACGTCGCCGGCGCCGAGAAGGTGATGACGATGACGTCGACGTACGACCATCGCATCATCCAGGGCGCCGAGTCGGGCCAGTTCCTCCAGGTCGTCGAGCAGTACCTGCAGGGCGAGCACGGCTTCTACGAGCAGGTCTTCCAGGACCTCGGAGCCCAGCTCGGCCCGGCCCCGGCAGCGCCGGCCGTCAAGACGGTCGCGGCCGCGCCCGCGGAGGCGCCGGCGGCGGCGCCGGCCGAGGCCCCGAGCGAGCAGCTGCTGCAGGCCGTCCAGGCCGCCACCTCGCTGATCAAGGCGCACCGCACGCACGGCCACCTCGCCGCCCGGCTCGACCCGCTCGGGTCCGAGCCGGAGGGCGACCCGGCGCTCGACCCGGAGCCGCTGGGGCTGACCGACGACATCATGCAGCAGATCCCGGCCAAGATCCTGCGCACCTACGTGCCGGGCGCCACGCTGGCCGACGCGCTGCCGCACCTGCGCGACACCTACTGCAGCACGATCGCCTACGAGATCGAGCACATCTCCTCGCACCGCCAGCGCATGTGGCTGCGCGAGAAGATCGAATCGGGCGCCTTCCGCGCGCCGCTGAGCGACGACGAGAAGCGCAAGCTGCTGCGCCGCCTGACCCAGGTCGACTCGCTCGAGCGCTTCATGCACAAGGCCTACCTGGGCCAGAAGCAGTTCTCGATCGAGGGCCTGGACATGACCGTCCCGATGCTCGACGAGATGATCCAGCTGGCGGCCACCGCCGGGGCGCGCGAGGTCGTGCTCGGCATGGCCCACCGCGGCCGCCTCAACGTGCTCGCCCACAACCTCGGCCGCGCCTACGAGACGATCTTCCGCGAGTTCGAGGGCGCGAGCTCGATCGAGGCGGTCACCACGATCCCGCAGGGCGGCACCGGCGACGTCAAGTACCACCACGGCGCGCAGGGCACCTACCAGCTCGAGAACGACGGCTCGATCATCGTCCGGCTGGAGTCCAACCCCAGCCACCTCGAGTACGTCTCGCCGGTGGTCGAGGGCGCCACGCGCGCGGTGCAGACCTCGCGCACCGGCCCGCACGCGTCGCTCGACACCAACGCGGCGATCCCGATCATCCTGCACGGCGACGCCGCGCTGCCCGGCCAGGGCGTGGTGTCGGAGACCCTGAACCTGCAGGCGCTCGACGGCTACACCGTCGGCGGCACGCTCCACATCATCCAGAACAACCAGGTCGGCTTCACGACCGACCCGGACGACTCGCGGTCGACGCGGTGGGCGTCGGATATCGCGAAGGGCTTCGACGTCCCGATCATCCACGTCAACGCCGACGACGTGGAGGCCTGCGTCTCCGCCGTCCGCCTGGCCTTCGCCTTCCGCCAGGAATTCGGCCACGACGTGATGCTCGACCTCATCGGCTACCGCCGCTTCGGCCACAACGAGGCCGACGAGCCGGCCTACACGCAGCCCGAGATGGCGGCGATCATCAAGAAGAAGACGCCGGTGCGCGACCTCTTCGCCGCCCAGCTCGTGGAGCAGGGCGTGATGACTCAGGAGGAGGCCGAAGGCGTCTCGCAGGAGATCTGGGACTCGATGGCGCGCCGCCACAAGGCGCTCAAGGAGGAGCTGACCACCGCGGGCGCCGAGCAGCCGACCGGCGGCTACGAGCTCGACCGCTCGCCCTCGCCGGAGGTCAAGA
This sequence comes from uncultured Solirubrobacteraceae bacterium, assembly GCA_963844405.1. Taxonomy (GTDB): domain Bacteria; phylum Actinomycetota; class Thermoleophilia; order Solirubrobacterales; family Solirubrobacteraceae; genus DASSUW01. The sequence continues at coordinate 1,134,630 of CAWJNZ010000007.1, forward strand.
CGGCGGTCGACGCCGACGTCCTGCACCAGCTCAACGACCGCCTGCTGTCGGTGCCGGACGGCTTCACCGTCCACCCGAAGCTCGTCAAGCAGCTCGACCGGCGGCGCGAGACCGTCGGGCCGGACGGAGGCATCGACTGGGCGCAGGCCGAGGCGCTCGCCTTCGCCTCGCTGCTCACCGAGGGCACGCCGGTGCGGCTCACGGGCCAGGACTCCGAGCGCGGCACCTTCTCGCAGCGCCACCTCGTGTTCCACGACGCGCAGACCGGCCAGCGGATCTCGCCGATCCAGTCGCTGCCCGACGCCAAGGCCCCGATGGAGCTGCACAACTCGCCGCTGTCGGAGATCGCCTGCCTCGGCTTCGAGTACGGCTACTCGATGGAGGCACCGGAGACGCTCGTGCTGTGGGAGGCCCAGTTCGGCGACTTCGTGAACTCGGCGCAGGTCATCATCGACCAGTTCATCGTCTCCGCGCTGTCCAAGTGGGGGCAGACGACGCGCCTCACGCTGCTGCTCCCGCACGGCTACGAGGGGTCCGGGCCCGAGCACTCCTCGGCGCGGCTCGAGCGCTTCCTCATCCTGGCGGCGGAGGGGAACATCCGCGTCGCCAACCTCACCACTCCGGCCCAGTACTTCCACCTGCTGCGCCGCCAGGCGCGCGTGGCCAAGCAGCGCCCGCTGGTGATCATGACCCCGAAGTCGCTGCTGCGGATGCCGCAGGCGACGTCGCGGATCGAGCACCTGAGCGAGTCGCGCTTCTTCCCGGTGCTGAGCGAGCCGCGGATCGACGAGGACAAGGTCACGCGGCTGGTGCTGTGCACGGGCAAGATCTACTACGACCTCAAGGGCCACGCGATGCGCGAGAACAACGAGAGCGTGGCGATCTCGCGCGTCGAGCTGCTGTATCCGTTCCCGCAGCAGCAGATCCTCGACGAGGTGGCGCGCTACCCGAACCTGCGCGAGGTCGCGTGGGTGCAGGAGGAGCCGCGCAACATGGGCGCCCGCGCCCACATGTCGCCGCGGATGCTCCACATCCTCCCTTCGCACCTCGAGTTCGGCTACGTCGGCCGGCCCGAGCGCGCCTCGCCGGGCGAGGGCTACCCGGCCGCCCACACGGTCGAGCAGACGCGCATCATCCGCACCGCGCTCGACCTCGGGGTGCCGGTCTCGGTCAACCCGGCCAAGCTCCCGGGCGAACGGTAACCAGAACTTCTAAGAGGTTGACGAGAACTCGGACATCCATGTCCGAGTTCCGAGATGCGGTATTCCGCCTTCATCCGGCGGCGGGTCTCGCCGTCGGTCGCTGCGCGACCTCGGCGAGACGGGTCGCGAGGCGATGCAACACCCGTCCCGGCGAGGTCGCGCAGCGACCGATGCCGGGACTCGCGACAGGATGTCCGCGAAACCCGTTCTCTCGGAACTCGGACATGGACGTCCGAGTTCTCGTCAACCTCTAAGAGACGTTCTGCCCAGCGCCTGCCGTACCTCCGGGCCGGCGGGCGCGAAGTCCGTCGACAGGCGGTCGAGCAGGAGACCCCAGCCGGCATGCGTGCCGATCGCGCGGCGCACCGCGTCCACGCCGGCCTCGAGCTCGCCGCCGTTGGCAAGGGCGAGGCCGGCCCAGAACAGCAGCTCGTCGGACTCCGGCGCGATCTCGGCCGCTCGCCGGTAGAGCCCGCCGGCGTCCGCGGCCCGGTCGGCGGCCATCAGCTCGTCGGCACGGCCGGCCAGCTCGTAGGCGCGATGGAGGACGAGCAGGCGGCGCAGCTCGGCCACCGGCTCGGCGTGGTCCTCGACGCGCAGGTCCACCCGCTTCTGCCACGGCTCGCCCTCGGGCCCGACCACGACCATCGCCGCCGACTGGCGGCCGCGCACGTCGCCGCCCGCGCCCTCGGCGGCCTCCAGCGCCGCCATCAGGCGGTCGGCGAGCTCGCCGCCGGCGCGCTCGAACGCCGCCGACATGGCGGCCGGCACGGCATCGGTGGCCATCATGTTGGCCTGGCAGCTCCAGTGCGCGCCGACCGCGTCGCCGGCGCACGGGATGCAGTCGGCGCCGGTGTGGACGGCCACGCCGCCCTGCGCGTCGACCACCCCGACCTGGCGGACGGCCGCCAGCGCGTCCTGGGCCACCAGCTCCGCCAGCGCCTCCGCTGCGGAGGCTCCACCGGCCATCAGCTCGAGCGCGTTCGGCCCGTAGGCGGGCTCCACGACGGACTGGGTCGCGACCGCGCCGACGCCGGGGCGCGCCCACGTGCAGAGCGACCCGACGGAGAACCAGTGCGACTGCACCGCCGCTCCGAGCTCCCCCGTCTCCGGATCGTGCGCGACGATCGAGTACGTCCCGTGGCGCATCGCGCGAGGATATCCGGCATGAGCGACCGCGAAGCCCTCGTGCTGTCCCGCATCCGCGACACCCCGCCCGGGTTCGTGCGCGCCTACGGCGACGTGTCGCCCGGCGCGCCGCGCTTCGCCGGCACGGTGCTGGCGGCGTGCGACGACCCGACGGTGCCGTGGCACCGGATCGTGCGCGCCGACGGGTCGATTGCGACCCACCCACCCGCCCGCCAGCGGGCGCTGCTCGAGGCCGAGGGCGTGCCGTTCCGCGGCCGGCGCGTGGACATGCGCGTCGCGCGGCTGGGGGCGGCATGATCGCCGCCGCGCTCCTCGCCGCGTCGGTCAGCGCGTTCCCGGCGCCGGGGACCGACACGGCGCTGCGGGCGACGGAGATCAGCCTGCGCGGCGTGGCGCCGGTCGCGGTCGGCCCCGTCGTCGTGACCGGCTCGCGCAGCGGCCGCCACGAGGGCTCGCTCCTGCCCCACCCCGACGGCCGCGGCGTGAGCTTCGTCGCCGACCGCCGGTTCCGCCCCGGGGAGCGCGTGACCGTGCGCACGCGGCTCCCCGTCCGCGGCGCCCGCGACGGCGACTTCCGCTTCACGATCGCCCGCGGCGACTTCGAGGTCGGCACCTTGAACGCCGAGAAGCGGCTGCCGCGGCTTCGCGGCAGCTACCGCTCCTACCGCTCGACGTCGCTGCGCGCGCCGCGGCTGCGCGTGCTGCGGCGGCGGCCGGGCCGCGCGCCCGGCTACCTCGTCCTCAACACGGGCTGGGACGACGACCGGCCGCGGCCCGACGGCGCGTTGATCGCCGACGACCGCGGCGAGCCGGTCTGGTTCCTCAGCCGCCGCCCCGGCCACAAGGTGTTCGACGTCGCCGTCCAGCGCTACCTCGGGCAGCCGGTGATCACCTACTGGGAGGGCCGCTTCGCGGCCGGGTGGGGCTACGGCAGCTACGTCGTCCTCGACGCCACGTACCGCCAGATCGCCCGCATCCGCGCGCGCGGCGGCAACCGCGCCGACATCCACGACCTGCGGCTCACCGACGCCGGCACGGCGATCGTCCTCTCCTACAACCTCGTCCGCCGCGACGGGCCGGTGCTCGACAACGTGATCCAGGAGATCGACGTCGCGACCGGCCGGCTGCTGTTCGAGTGGCACAGCGTCGGCAACGTGGCTCTGCGCGAGAGCCACGACCGGCGCGTGCCCGGCGAGATGTTCGACTACTTCCACGCCAACTCGGTCGAGGTGGGGCCCGACGGCGACCTGCTGGTCTCCGCCCGCAACACGTGCGCGGTGTACGAGATCGACCGCACGACCGGCCGGATCAACTGGCGTCTCGGCGGCAGGCGCAGCGACTTCCGGCTCGGCGAGGGCGCGCGGTTCTGCCGCCAGCACGACGCCCGCTGGGCGGACGACGGCGTCATGACGCTGTTCGACAACCGCGTCGCGGCGCCCACCGAGGCCGGGCAGTCGCGGGCGATCAAGCTGGAGGTCGACGAGCGCCGCCGCCGCGTCCGGCTGCTGCGCGGCTACAAGCATCCGCGGCGGTTCGCGGTGCCGAACAAGGGCGGCGCGCGAATGCTGCCGAACGGGAACCTGATCGTCGGCTGGGGCGCGGTCCCGGCCATCACCGAGTACACGCGGCGCGGCCGGATCGTCTTCGACGCGCGGTTCGCGGGCGCCGGCGACGGCTCCTACCGCGCGCTGCGCGCGCGCTGGACCGGGCAGCCGGTGACGCGGCCGTCCGTGGCGGCGGAGCGCCGCGGCGGGCGCGTGGCGGTGTGGGCGAGCTGGAACGGGGCGACCGAGGTCGCGCGCTGGGAGGTCGTCGGCGACGACGGCGCGATCAGCGCGGGCCGCCGGCGCGGCTTCGAGACCGAGCTGTCGGCTCCTCGCTCGCGCGCCGTGGCGGTCCGGGCGCTCGACGCGTCCGGGAGGGTGCTGGGCACCTCTCGTACGATCACTCCCTGATGTGGTCCCAGCGGGAGATCACGCTGCGCGCGCGGCCGCGCGGCTTCCACCTCGTGACCGAGGAGATCGAGGCGGCGCTGCCCGAGCTGTCGGAGGTGCACGTCGGGCTCGCCCACCTCTTCATCCGTCACACCTCCGCCTCGCTCACGCTCAATGAGAACGCGTCGCCGGACGTTCGCCGCGACTTCGAGTCCCACTTCAACGAGGCCGTGCCCGAGGACGCGCCCTACTGGACGCACACGCTCGAGGGACCGGACGACATGCCGGCCCACATCAAGGCCTCGCTGCTCGGCCCTTCGCTGACGCTGCCGGTCAACCGCGGCCGCTTCGCGCTCGGCACGTGGCAGGGCGTGTACCTGTGCGAGCACCGCGACCACGGCGGCCCGCGGTCGCTCGTCGTGACGCTGTTCGGCGAGTGATGCGCCGCCTCGCCCTCGTGCTCGTGGCGGTCGCCCTCGTGGGCTGCGGGAGCGAGGACGTGCGCGAGGCGCGCGAGCAGGCCGAGGAGGACCTCCAGGCGCGGGTCGACGACCTGCGCGACCGGGCACGCGAGGCGGGTGGCGAGTTCACTGCCGCCGTGCGTCAGGTGCTCGAGGAAATCCGCAAGGCGGTCCCCGAGGCGTCGCTGCCGGCGCCGCAGGTCCAAGAGCCGTCGGCGATCTCGAAGTACATGACCGAGGTGCTGCAGAGCGTCGACGAATACTGGACGGTCACGCTGCGCGAGTCGGGGCTGCAGGACCCGCGCGTGGTCTACGCGTGGGTCCCGCGCGGCCGCTCCGCGCTCACCGGGTGCCGGGTCCTGGCCGGCGACGACGCCGCGTTCTACTGCCCGGCCGACGACACGATCTACATCGCCGAGCGGTTCGCCCTCGACGTCTACAACGGCATCGGCGACCGCTTCCCGGGCGAGCGCGCCGGTCAGGGGAACGCCGTCGGCGAGTTCGGGCTCGCCTACGTCGTCGCCCACGAGTACGCCCACAACGTGCAGTTCGAGCTCGGCTTCTACGAGCTGCAGCGCCCGGGCGACGGCGTGAAGGCGTTCGAGCTGCAGGCCGACTGCATGGCCGGGCTGTGGGGCAACGCCGTCTACCGCGCGGGCCGCTACGACGACCGCGACGTCGAGCAGGCGATCTCGACCGCGCAGGCGGCCGGCGACTTCGACTACGGCACCGCGCAGCACCACGGGACGCCGGACGAGCGCCGCGAGGCCTGGCTGGCCGGCTTCCGCACCGGCGACCCCTCGAACTGCCAGCGGTACGTCCCAGGGACGTAGGGCCCGCCCCCCGGAACGAATCGTTGGACGCCCGCGGACGATCAGGCCGTGGGCGCGCGGTCAGCGCCCGCGCCAGACGGGCGGGCGCTTCTCGGCGAACGCGGTCGCTCCCTCGCGGGCGTCGTCGGACGCGGACACGGGGCCGGCGATCTCGCGCTGGCGCTCCCAGCCCTCGGCCTCGGTCCAGTCGTGCGCCTGCGTGACGATGCGCTTGGACGCGATGACCGCCAGCGGGCCGTTGCCGGCGATCAGCGCGGCGAGCTCGCGGGCGCCGTCCAGCGCTCCGCCCGGCTCGGTGAGGCGGGAGACGATGCCGACCTGCGCCGCCCGCTCGGCGCCGATCGGCTCGCCGGTCAGGGCGAGCTCCATGGCCAGGTGGTACGGGATCCGGCGCGGCAGGCGCAGCAGGCCGCCCGCGGCGGCCACCAGCCCGCGCTTGACCTCGGGGATGCCGAAGCGGGCGTCGGACGCCGCGACGATCAGGTCGCAGGCCAGCGCGACCTCGAAGCCGCCGGCCAGCGCCCAGCCCTCGACGGCGGCGATCACCGGCTTGCGCGGCGGCCGCTGCGTGATGCCGGCGAACCCGCGGTCGCCCACGTACGGTTGCTCGCCGGCCACGAAGGCCTTGAGGTCCATGCCCGCCGAGAACGTCCCGCCGGCGCCGGTGAGGATGCCCGCGCGCAGGCCGTCGTCGTCGTCGAGGCGGTCCATCGCCGCCGCGATCCCCTCGGCGACGGCGAGGTTGATCGCGTTGCGCGCCTCGGGGCGTTCGATGGTGACGACGAGGACCTCGCCGTCGGCCTCGGCGCGGACGCTCATCCGAACAGGGTCAGCGCCGGCTCGCGCTCGCCGCGCAGCTCGGCGAGGTCGACCTCCACCCAGTCCAGCCCGCGCGAGCCGGCCAGCACGCGCGCCTGCGGCTTGACCACCTGGGCGGCGAGCACGCCGCGGCAGTCGGCCATCGCCGGGTCCAGCCGGATCCGCTCGAGGTAGCGCGAGAGCTGCTCCACGGCGTCGATCGTCCCCACGCGCTTGATCTCGACCGCGATCCAGCCGTCGTCGTCGTCGCGGCACATCAGGTCGACGGGCCCGATGTCGGTCGGCCACTCGCGCCGGACGAGCCGGAAGCCCTCGCCGCACCAGTGCGGCGCGTCGGCGAGCAAGACCTGCAGGTGGGCCTCCACGCCGTCCTTCTCCAGGTTCGCCGCGTCGAAGTCCATCGTGTGCTCGACGTCGGACAGCACCTCCACGAGCTCGATGTCCAGCCGGTCATCGCCCTTCAGCTTGCGCACCACGATCCGGCCATCCACCTCTTCCACCACGGTGGGCGGCGTCATCCAGTTCAGCGGCTTGTATCCACCCGCGTCGGCGTGCACGAGCACCGAGCCGTCGGCCTTCACGATCACGAGCCGCAGCGCCTCGGGCAGCCGCGCCGACAGGCGGCCGGTGTACTCGACGGAGCAGCGGGCGACGATCAACCGCATGGCCGCCGCACTCTAGGCGCAGCGGCGGACGGCCGCTCTACGCCGCGAGCAGCGGCTCGTCCACGAACTCGAACTCGCCTTCGAGCCCGAGCGCCGCGAGCGTGCGGTGGACGTGCGCGGGGCCGCGCACGACGACCAGCCTGCGGCAGTGACCGCGGGCCTCGATCAGCAGGTGGACGCCGCTGGAGTCCATGAAGGTCACCGCTCGGAGATCGACGACGAGGGTGCGCGTGTGTTCGATGCGCTCGAGCGCGTCATGAGCGCGCTGTTGGACTCTGTAGTCCAGCTCCCCCTCGAGAACCAGCACGGCCCAGTCGCCATCGATGATCGCGCCGGCGTGGAACCCATCAACCGGCATGCGACCGAGAATACACGAAATCCGATTCGTGTAATCCTTGCCGTTGGACTTGTACCCTTGAGAACGCCGTGGCGCCGTTCTCCTTCCTCACCAACCACGGGCTCGTCCTGCTGTCGCTCGCCGAGGACCCGCAGATCCGGATACGCGACATCGCCGCGACGATCGGCATCACCGAGCGCGCGGCGCAGCGGATCGTCTCGGACCTGATCGCGGCCGGCTACGTCGACCGGGCGCGGAGCGGACGGCGCAACGAGTACACCGTCCGCACCGACCTCTCCGTGGCACTGCCCAAGCAGCGCGACATCGACCTCGGCTCGCTCCTGAACGTCCTGCTGCCGGCGGGAACCAGCGACGAGCGCCGCGCTCAGGTCGCCGGGACCGCCTGACCGGGCGCACCGGGCAGTGCGTGGCCGTCGGCGCGACGCCCATCGGCCTTGTAGGGTGCCCGCCAATCAGATGAGTGCGGGGACGGGGCATCTGGTCGAGCTCGAGCGCGTGCGCAAGAGCTTCGACGACAACTTGGTTCTGGACGAGATCGACCTGGTCATCGACCGGGGCGAGGTCGTCGTGATCGCCGGGCCGTCGGGATCGGGCAAGTCGACGATGCTGCGCTGCATCAACGGCCTGGAGGGCATCGACAGTGGCGACGTGCGCTTCGACGGGCGCTCGCTGGTGAAGGCCGGCCGGGAGCTCAGCCGGATGCGTGCGCAGATCGGGATGGTCTTCCAGCAGTTCAACCTCTTCGCCCACAAGTCGGTCACGGAGAACCTGATCATGGCCCCGATCGAGGTGAAGGGGCAGCCGAAGGCCGAGGCGTACGATCGCGCCGAGCGACTGCTGGAGCGGGTCGGCCTCACGGAGAAGGCCGACGCCTATCCCGCCGACCTGTCGGGCGGCCAGCAGCAGCGCGTGGCGATCGCCCGGGCGCTCGCCATGGAGCCGAAGCTGATGCTCTTCGACGAGCCCACCTCCGCGCTCGACCCCGAGATGATCCGGGAGGTGCTCGACGTCATGCGCGACCTCGCGCGCGACGGGATGACCATGGCCGTCGTCACGCACGAGATGGGGTTCGCGCGCGAGGTCGGCGACCGGATCGTCTTCATCGACGGTGGCCACATCGTCGAGCAGGCGCCGCCCGAGGAGTTCTTCGCCGCCGCGAAGAGCGACCGAGCGCGCGATTTCGTGGACAAGATCATCCACCACTAGAGGAGGGCGGGAGATGAAGAGAACGTGCTGGGCACTGCTCCTGGTGCTCGTGCTGGGACTGTTCGCGGCCGCGTGCGGCGAGGACGAGGAGGAGCCCGCCGGCGGCGGCGGCGAATCCACGCCGGCCGCCGAGGCCGAGCAGTTCCCCGAGGACACCACGATGGGCCGCATCCAGGCGGCCGGCGAGATCAAGATCGGCGTCAAGTACGACGTGCCGCCGTTCGGCTTCAAGAACCCTCAGACCGACCAGATCGAGGGCTTCGACGTCGACTTCGGCACGGCGATCGCGGAGAAGCTCGGCGTGGAGCCGAACTTCATCGAGGCGATCTCCGACAACCGGATCCCGTTCCTGCAGGACGGGACGGTCGACCTGGTGCTCTCGACGATGACGATCAACGCCGAGCGCGACTCAGGAGATCGACTTCTCCGAGCCGTACTACATCGCGCGCGGGCGGATCCTCGTGCCGCAGGACTCCGACATCACCGGCATCGACTCGCTGGCCGGCAAGCGCGTCTGCACGGCGCTCGGCTCGACCTACGAGGAGACGCTCAAGGAGCAGGCGCCGGACGCCGACCTGCGGCTCGTCGACTCCTACTCGGAGTGCCTCGAGCTGGTGCAGAACGGCGCCGTCGACGCCGTCTCGACCGACGACGTGATCCTCACCGGCATGATCATCCAGGACGACTCGCTCAAGCTCACCGAGGGCGAGCCGCTGACCACCGAGCCCTACGGCGCCGGCCTCCCGGATGGCGACGCGGAGTTCAAGGAGTTCGTGGACGGCGTCCTGGAGGAGTACAAGTCGGGCGGGGGCTGGGCCGAGGCCTACGAGAAGTGGGTCGGCCAGTACACGGATGAGCAGCAGGACCCGCCGACGATGACGCTCGAGGAGGCGATCGAAGCCACCTCGTAAGCCGCATGGGCGACCTCATCAGCGTCCTCACCGACAACCTCGACGAGTTCCTGTCGGGGTTCTGGGTGACCGTCCGCCTCGTGGTGTTCGCGTTCGTGATCGCCATGGTCGTGGGGACGCTGGTGGCCGCCCTGAGGATCGCCCCGAACAAGTGGCTGCAGCGGCTCGGCGGGGTGTACGTCGAGACCTTCCGCAACATCCCGCTGCTCGTGCTGCTGTTCATCTCGTTCGCCGGCCTGCGGCGGGCCGGCGCCGGGGTCGGCCCGTGGGAGGCGGGCATCGCCAGCCTCGGGCTCTACACCGCCGCCTACGTCGCCGAGGCGCTCCGGTCCGGCGTGTTCTCGGTCAGCAAGGGCCAGATCGAGGCCGCGCTCTCGCTCGGCTACACGTACGGCCAGACGCTGCGGCGCGTCGTCTTCCCGCAGGCGTTCCGCACGGTGATCTCGCCGCTCGGGTCGCTGATCATCGCGATGATCAAGAACTCGGCGATCATCGGCGTCTCGCTGCTCGCGCTCGACGACCTGCTGAAGACGGCGCGCGTGATCGGCTCGCGCGGCTTCCAGACCGACGAGGCGTTCTTCTGGGCGGCGGTCGGCTACCTGCTGCTGACCGGCGCCGCGACCCTCACGATCCGCGCGCTCGAGAAGCGCTACGCGATCCACCGATGAACTACGTCTTCAACCCCGACAACTGGGAGTGGCTGGTCACCGGCAACAACTTCCGGTTCATCCTCGAGGGGCTGGCGGTCAACCTCGAGATCGCGATCATCGCCATGGTCCTGTCGCTGATCGTGGGGCTGGCGCTGGCGCTCCTGCGCCTGGTGCCGCTCAAGCCCGTCAGCGTGGCGGCCGGGACATGGGTCGACGTCTGGCGCAACCTGCCGCTGATCTTCATCATCCTCTACCTCGCGCTGTCGATCCCGGGGGCGTGGCGCAACACCTACGAGGACGCGATCCCAGGCTGGTTCCCGGAGGGCCTGCAGTCGGGCCGCGTGCTGGCGGCCATCCTCGGGCTCGTCCTCTACAACTCGGCCGTCCTGGCCGAGATCATGCGCGCCGGCATCCTGTCGCTCGACCGCGGCCAGAACGAGGCCGCCCGGGCGCTCGGCATGACCTACCGCCAGTCCATGCGGCTGGTGGTGCTCCCGCAGGGCCTGCGGCGGATGGTCCCCGCGACCGTCTCCCAGCTCATCACGCTCAACAAGGACACCACCCTGGTCAGCATCGTCGCCATCCAAGAGGTCATGCGCCACGGCCGGATCGTCACCGGCTTCAACTTCTTCGGCGGCGTGCAGGCGCCCGTGCTCCAGGTCTTCCTCTTCATCGGGCTGCTGTTCATCCTCATCAACCTCACGCTGTCGCGCCTCTCACGCCGGCTCGAGGTGCGGGAGCGCCGCCGCACGGCCGCGGTCAAGCCCGTCCTCGAGGTGGGCGAGCAGGCCGCGTGACGAGCGCGACGGGCTCTCCAACGCGGAGATCGCCTGCGCGATCGCGTCCAGGCCGTCGTGTTGGCCTACGAGGCCGGCGTCGTCACGCCGCCTCGGTGAGCCCGACGCCGCCTTGCTCACCGGACAGCGCGTCTTGACCGCGCCGGCCGGCGGGGATAGCGTCGCCCGAGGACTGTGAGCCCGTGCTCCGGGTGTTCATCAACTATCGCCGCGAGGACACGGCCGGTCACGCCGGCCGGCTCTACGACGCCTTGGCCGAGCGGTTCGGCGAGGACCACGTCTTCATCGACATCGACGCGGTGGGGCCGGGCGTGGACTTCACGAAGGTCGTGGATCACAGCGTCGGCAACTGCGACGTACTCATCGCCCTGATCGGACGCCGGTGGCTGGAGGTGACGGACGCTCGGGGCGTCCGTCGTCTCGAGAAGCCCGAGGACTGGGTCCGCATCGAGCTGACGCGCGCGCTCGAACGCCACGAGATCCAGGTCGTGCCGGCGCTCGTGCACGACGCCGACATGCCGAGCGCTGACGAGCTGCCCGAAGCCCTGCGGAATCTCGCCTTCAGGAACGCGATCGAGCTCAGCGACACCCGCTGGCACTACGACGTCGGGCGCCTGATCCAGGCGCTCGAGAAGCTCGAGGAGGAGAAGTTCGCGCGCGAGGGGGCCGAGCCGGCAGCTCGCGCCGATTCGGAGGCCGCGCCGGCCGGCGAGAGCGCCGCACCGCCCGGCCACCGTCCACGCCGTCGGCTCGTGCTCGCCGCCGCGGCCGTCGCCGCCGTAGCGGCGGCAGCGATCGTCGCGGTCGTCCTCGCGGGCTCCGGGGACGACCCCAACCCCAACGCCTCGACCGCACAACCGAGCGCAGCCGCCCCGCCGGCCGAGTCGGTGCCGACGTTGGAGGACCGGGGCTGCGACGCGGAGGAGTCGCTGCGCTCGTACAAGTCGTCGGAGGAGACGGCGATCACCTTCGAGAACCGGACCGCCGGCGTCGTGCGCATCTACTGGATCGACTACCGAGGTCGGCGCGACCAGTACGGGTCACTCCAGCCCCAGGAGGAGGTGCGCCAGTCCACGTACCCGACGCATCCGTGGGTCGTGACCGACGCAGCGGAGGAGTGCCTCTCGATCTACCTTCCGGCTCCCGTTCCCGGGCGCGCGGTGATAGGACGCTAAGCCGCCAGCTCGCGCGGCGCCGCCGCGCGCACACGCTCGAGCAGGTCGCGGACCTCGAGGTCGGGCGCGAGCTCCAGCGCCCGCTCGCACGCGGCCAGGCAGTCGGACACGCGGTCGGTGCGCGCGAGCGCGTGCGCGTAGCGCGACCAGGCGTCGGGCGAGTCGGGCGCGAGCGCGGTGGCCTGCTCGCAGGCCGAGACCTCCGCCCCGAGGTCGCCCATCAGGTTGGCGACCAGCGCGAGGTCCAGCAGCCCCTGCTCGCTCGGCCCGTTCTCGCGCGCGCGCTCGAGCGCCTCGCGCGCGCCCGCGCGATCGAAGGTGCGCAGGCGCAGCCGCCCGAGGCGCTCCCAGGCCGATGCGTCGCCGGGCACGCGGACCGTTTCCTGCGTGGCGGCCTCGACCGCCTGCGTGAGCGACCCCATGTCCTCGTAGATGCGGGCCGCGTAGCGGTAGGGCGCGGGCCGGTCGCCCTCCGCGCGGATCCAGTCGCGGACGGCGCGCGCGGCCGCCGAGAAGTCGCCGGCCTGCCAGAAGGCGAGCGTCATCAGCCGCAGCACGGCGGTGTTGCGCGGCTCGGCGTCGCGCGCGTAGACGAGCCGGCGCGCGGCGAGCGCGAAGTCGCCCTCGGCGAGCGCGTGCTTGGCGGCGGTCATGAAGCGCTGGACGCGCTCGGCTCCGGGGTCGGGCTTCGAGAAGTCGACGAACTGGAGCGAGCCGGCCGGCACCGTGCGCACGCCGAGGTGGAAGCTGACGCGCGCCCACTGCTGGATGTCGTCGCCGCCGCCGGTGAAGTAGATGCCGTTGACGCTGCCGACGCCCCACTCGGGGTACGAGAGGCAGCGCGCGTAGCGGTGCACGACCGAGTGGTCGGGCACGCGCGAGGCGAACGGGTCGTGCTTGGCGCGGTCGGCGGCCTGCTCGCGGGCGCGCTGCTCCTCCTCGTAGGCGCGCTGGCCCTCCTCGGCGCGGCGCTTGCGCGCGGCCGCGGCGCCGACCTTCACCGCGTTGCGCGTGACCTTGCCGCCGCGCGACTCCTCGGCCAGCTGCTCGAGCGTGTCGGCGGCCTCGTTGATCGCCTTCAGGTGCCGCTCGTGCTCGAGCTGGCGTCCTGGAGGCGCGATGTCGGGGTGCCAGACCTTCGCGAGCCGGCGCCGCGCGAGCTGGATGTCGCGCTTGCCGAACGGCGGCTCGATCTCAAGGAGCAGGACGGCCTGCTCGATGTCCAGCACCTGTGGCATGACCTGTCTACGGTAGCGGTCGGGCTAGGGCCCGGAGCACGTCCATACGCGCCGGGCCGCCCGCTTGCGACAGCTACTCGCCGCATGCCTGGCGGCGGTGGGATACGTCGACGTCAGCAACTAGTTGCGCCAACCCATGATTCTTGCCTTCCTGGGGTCGTGAGTTTCCGGGTCTCTCTGCGTCGGTGGGGCCACTCGGGTGCTGCTAGTTGCGCCAGCCCATGACGTCTCCTTCCGGATCGTTTTCCCCTCATGGATCGACCGGGGCAGGGGCCAGCGCATCCGGTCGCGGCCGGATGTGCGGTCCCCAGACCTGCTGTATGCCCCCGGCGCAGCCTCAAACCCCCCTTGGTTCGTCGCTGCACACGGCACTATGGAACGCTCCCCATTCCAGTGCAAGTCCGGTGTCGCACCAAACCAGTCGTTTGGCCGGTAGCGTCCAGCGCTCCGGGGCACTACCTTCCGTGCAGTGATCGTCTGGCTGGCAGTCGTCCTGTGGCTCGTGATCGTGGCGTGGTCGCTTGCGCTGATGCGCGCGGCGGGCTCCGCCGATCGCCGCGGGCGCGCGCGCCGAGGACCGCCCTCGACGCCGCCGAGTGCCGCGCCGTTGCGGCCGGCCGGCGGCGCGTGATGGTGATCGGCCAGTCGGTGCTGCTGGCCGTCGTGATCGCCGGCGCGGCGCTGCTCTCGCACGAGGACCAGTGGCAGCCGCCGGCATGGTCGGCCTGCTGTCGTGCTCGTGCTCGGTAGCGACTTCATCGTCGCTCGACGCGAAGCGCTTCCGGATCGCGGCTCGTTCCTCGGGATCGTCCTCGCATGGCGCTGCTCGGCCCGGCACCGGCCGTCCGCATCGGCCTCGCGTCAGCGGTGCTGATCGACTGCGATCCGCGCCGGACGCGCGGACCTACCTGCTCAACAACCTCGTCACGTACGCGACCTTCCCCCTGCTCGGCGGGATCGTCCTGCACTGGCTGCTGGAGAACGACGTCGCCGACGAGGGCGGGTTCGCGATCGCGGTCTTCGTCGTCTTCATGCTCGCGAACCTCCTCAACTTCGCGATGATCGCCGGCCACACGGTCTTCCTGCGCGGCGGCTCGCTGCTGGAGATGTTCGAGTCGGTGTACCGCCCGGTGCTGCCGTGGGAGCTGGCGACGGCGTCGATGACCGCGATGGCCGTCTACGGCTTCGAGCTCTACGGCGCCGGCATCATCGGGCTGTTCGCGCTCGCCCTCGGCGTCTGCCAGCTGCTGCTGCGGGCGCTGCTCGAGGGCCAGGCGCACGGCGAGGAGGTCGTGCGGCGCACCGACCAGCTCGACGTCCGCCACGAGGGCATGGTCGGTCTGCTGCTGGAGACGCTGGCGCTGCGCGACCCGACCGCCGCGCGCCACGCCGCCGCCGTCGCCCACTACGCCCACCAGCTCGCGCGCGCGGCGGGCCTGTCCGAGCGCGAGCAGGCCGTCGTCCACACGGCCGGCCTGCTGCATGACATCGGCAAGGAGGCGCTGCCCGACCACATCCTGCTCGGGCGCAGCGAGCTGCACGCCGCCGAGCGGCGGCTGGTCGAGCGCCATCCCGCCGACGGCGCGCGGCTCCTGCTGCGCGTCGAGGGGCTCGGCGAGGTCGCCAACGCCGTCCTCGCCCACCACGAGCGGATCGACGGCCACGGCTACCCCGACGGCCTGGCCGGCGACGACATCCCGATGACGGCGCGGATCCTCGCCATCGGCGAGGTCTACGACGTGTTGACGGCGCCCGACTCCTACAAGATCCCGCTGGGCGCCGCCGAAGCTGAGGACGAGCTGCGCCGCGTCGCCGGCTCGCAGCTCGACGGCCGCCTCGTGTGGCTGTTCGTCACCCAGGTCCTGCGCGGCACGGTCGTCGATCACGAGGGCCGGATCGCCGATCTCGAGACCGAGCTGCAGATCCAGCGCCGCATGCGCGGCGTGCTCGACCAGCCGCTGGTGCTGGGCCCGCCCGACCAGCTAGAGCGCGAGCGCGTACTCGATGGCGCCGCCCTCGTAGCCGGTGCGCCGGAAGCCGAGCCGGCGCAGCAGCGCGATCGCCGCGTCGTTCTCCCACAGGGCGATGGCGGTCAGGCAGGTCATGCCGTTGGCGCGCGCGGCCTCGATCACCCGCGTCCCGAGCCGGGTGCCGATCCCGCGGCCGTGCCACTCGTCGGCGACGGTGACGGCGAAGTCGGCGCTCCGGTCGTGACGGCGGGCGGTGGCGTAGCGGGCCTCGCCGATCAGCTCGCCGGACCCGTCGACGGCGACGAGGGCGGTGTGGCTGACGTGGTCGACGTCGGTCAGGTAGGTCAGCTCGCGGTCGCTGAGCCTCGGCTTGGGGCCGTGGAACCGCCGCCGCCGCGACTCGTCGCTGAGGCGCCCGAACCACGCGCTGAACGCGTCGCGGTCGCGGGAGCCGATCGGGCGGACGTGGACGAGGGCGGCGGTGTGCATGGGCTATTCCGAGCTCGGGCTGATGTTGTGGTTGAGGCGGAAGACGTTCTCCGGGTCCCAGCGGTCCTTGGCCTCGACGAGCCGGGCGTACCGCTCGGCGCCGTAGGCCACGACGACGGCGGCGTCGCCGGCCTCGGAGATGAAGTTGGGGAAGCCGGCCGGCCGCGCCCAGGGCGACAGGGCGTCGGTGAAGGCGCGGACCCAGTGGCGGTTGCCGGTGTCGCGCTCGGGCTCGAGCCACTGCGCCAGCACCTGGATCGCCCACTTGGCGTCGCGGTGGCCGAGCGCCGTCTCCATGCCGCCGACGCGACCGAAGGCGCCGCCGAGCGGCTGGAGGAGGACCGTCGACAGCGTGGACGGCGCGTTCTCGGCCGCGGCGAGGACGGTCTCGATCGCTGCGTCGGGCAGCTCGTCGAGGAAGCCGGAGCGGAAGTAGCCGCGCAGCCCCTCGGGGTGGCCGCCGTCCGTCAGCGACTGCACGGCGCAGTAGGGCATCGGCTGCACGACGTCGACCGCCGGGCCGAGCGCGCGCAGCGGCGCGATGTGCTCGGCGCCGCGCGCGGGCTCGCCGGCGTAGAGGACGATCACGCCGACCGCCGGGCGGCCCTGCAGCCCGGTGGGCACGAAGTCGAGCGGCGGGGCGGTCATCAGCGCCAGGCCGCCGCACAGGTTGTCGGGCGCCTCGGCCATCAACTCGCGGTAGGTGCGGATGACCTCGCCGGCCTGCTCGCGCGGCCACAGGAGCATGCCGCCGAGCACGATCGGGCCGACCGCGCGCAGGGCGAACTCGAACTCGACGACGATGCCGAAGTTGCCGCCGCCGCCGCGGATCGCCCAGAAGAGGTCGGGGTTCTCGGTCGCCGACGCCGTGACGAGGAGGCCGGTGGCGGTGACCACGCGCGCGGCGCGCAGGTTGTCGGCGGCCAGGCCCATCTTGCGCTCCAGCCAGCCGCTCCCGGAGCCGAGCGTGAAGCCGGCCACGCCGGTCGAGGAGACGCGGCCGCCGGTGACGGCGAGCCCGTGCTCCTGCGTGACCGCGTCGAGCTCGCCCCAGAGGACGCCGGGCTGGACCCAGGCGATCTGGCGCGTCGCGTCGACGTGGACCGCCTTCAGCGGGCTGAGGTCGATCACCAGGCCGCCCTCGCTGGTGGCGAAGCCGGGCGCCGCATGGCCGCCGGCGCGCACCGAGACCTCCATCCCGTGCTGCCGCGCGTGGAGCAGCGCGGCGGACACGTCGGCGACCGACTCACAGCGCGCGATCAGCGCCGGGTAGCGGTCGATCATCCCGTTGTAGACGCGGCGGGCGGAGTCGTAGCCTTCGTCGTCGGGACCGATCAGCGTGCCGGAGAAGCGATGGATCGCGGGCGAGGAGGGAAGCAGGAGCGACATGCCTCCAGGTTCCCGGCCGCGACGCCTGTGCCGCATCGGGGGAGTCCCTAGTCCGCGGGTGCGGGTGACCCCAGGTTCAGCCTGGCTAGGCGGCGCGGCGCAGCGGCGCGGCGGGAGCGGCGGCCGCCTCCACCAGCGCCTCGAACAGCGCTCGATGGCGCCCGTGCGAGGTGAGGCCCTCGGCGTGCCACTGCACGCCCAGCACGAGCCGATAGGAGTCCCGCCCGCCCTCGACCGCCTCGACGGTGCCATCGGCCGCGTACGCGACCGCGCGCAGGCCGTGCCCGAGGGCGTCGACGGCCTGGTGGTGGAACGAGTTCACGCGCAGGATGTCGGTGCCCACCACGCGCGCCAGCCGCGAGCCGGGCTCGACGTGCACGGTGTGGGTGGTAGCGGTGGCCGGCTCGGTCTGGCGGTGGCCGGGCAGGTGCTGGTGCAGCGTGCCGCCGCGCGCGACGTTGAGGGCCTGGACGCCGCGGCAGATGCCGAGCAGCGGCAGCCCGCTCGCGTCGGCCGCGCGCGCCAGCTCGAGCTCGAAGGCGTCGAGCCCCGGCTCGGTGGGGCCGAGCTCGGCGTGGCGCTCGCTCGCGCCGTAGTTGTCGGGGTCGAGGTCCGGGCCGCCGGACAGGCAGATGCCGTCGAGCCGCTCCACGAAGGCCGCGGCGTCGCCCAGCGGCGGCAGCACGACCGGCATGCCGCCGGCCGCCTCGATCGCGCGCAGGTAGGTCATGCCGAGCGCCATCTCGGCGTGCGGCGGCTCGCCGTGGCGGCGCAGCGTCCCGGCGCTGCTGGACCGCAGCTCCGAGGTGGTGACGCCGATCAGCGGCTTCATGCCCACATTTATCGCCCGGAGCGGGCGGTTCCTGGAATGGACATGTGGCTAGGAATCGACCGCCTGGGCTTCGACACGCGGGCGACTCCTATCCTCAGACGCCCATGTCGAGCCAATACATCTTCACGATGTACAAGCTGTCCCGGACGCACCCGCCCGACAAGCAGGTGCTGAAGGACATCTCCCTGAGCTTCCTGCCGGGCGCCAAGATCGGCGTGCTCGGCCTCAACGGGTCGGGCAAGTCGACGCTCCTGCGCATCATGGCCGGGCTCGACAAGGAGTACCGTGGCGAGGCCCAGCTCGCCCCGGGCGCCAGCGTCGGCCTGCTCGAGCAGGAGCCGCACCTGGACGAGTCCAAGGACGTGCGCGGCAACGTCGAGGACGGCGTGGCGGAGACCCGCGCGCTGCTCGACCGCTTCAACGAGCTGGCCGCCAACTACTCGGACGAGACGGCCGACGAGTTCGCGCGCCTGCAGGAGAAGATCGACGCCGCGGACGCCTGGAACCTCGACTCGCAGCTCGACCAGGCGATGGACGCCCTGCGGCTGCCCCCGGCCGACGCCGACGTCTCGAGGCTCTCGGGCGGCGAGCGCCGCCGGGTGGCGCTCTGCCGGCTGCTGCTGTCAGCGCCCGATCTGCTGCTGCTCGACGAGCCGACCAACCACCTCGACGCCGAGTCGGTCGCCTGGCTCGAGCGCCACCTCGAGGAGTACGAGGGCACCGTCGTGGCGGTCACCCACGATCGCTACTTCCTCGACAACGTGGCGGGCTGGATCCTCGAGCTCGACCGCGGGCACGGGATCCCGTTCCGCGGCAACTACTCGAGCTGGCTCGAGCAGAAGCAGGAGCGCCTCGCCCAGGAGGAGCGGTCCGAGTCCGCGCGCCAGCGCACGATCGCGCGCGAGCTCGAGTGGGTGCGCACCAACCCCAAGGGCCGGCGCACGAAGTCCAAGGCCCGCCTGGCCAACTACGAGCGGCTGCTCGCCGAGGAGCGCAACGTCAAGCTCGACCAGGTCCAGATCCACATCCCGGCCGGCCAGCGGCTGGGCGGGAAGGTGATCGAGGCCGACGACGTGCGCAAGGGCTTCGGCGACCGCCTGCTGATCGAGGACCTCTCCTTCGACCTCCCGCCCGCCGGCATCGTCGGCGTGATCGGCGCCAACGGCGCCGGCAAGACGACGCTCTTCCGCATGATCGTCGGCGAGGAGAAGCCCGACGGCGGCGACGTGCGGCTCGGCGACACGGTGGATCTCGCGTACGTCGACCAGTCGCGCGACGCGCTGGACCCGGACAAGACGGTCTGGGAGGAGATCTCCGAGGGCTACGACAACATCAAGGTCGGCGACCGCGAGATGAACTCGCGCGCCTACGTGGCCGGCTTCAACTTCAGGGGCTCGGACCAGCAGAAGAAGGTCGGCTCGCTGTCCGGCGGTGAGCGCAACCGCGTCCACCTGGCCAAGCTCCTGCGGCGCGGCGGCAACGTGCTGCTGCTCGACGAGCCGACCAACGACCTCGACGTCGACACCCTGCGCGCGCTGGAGGAGGCGCTGCTCGCCTTCCCCGGCTGCGCGGTGATCATCTCCCACGATCGCTGGTTCCTCGACCGCGTGGCCACCCACGTGCTCGCGTTCGAGGGCGACTCGCAGGTGACGTGGTTCGAGGGCAACTTCGAGGCCTACGAGGAGTGGCGCCACGAGCGCCTCGGCGCCGAGGCCGACCGCCCGCACCGCATCACGTACAAGAAGCTCACGCGCGCTTGACGCAGCCGGTCACGATCCGCCACTTCACCGACCCGGCGTGCCCGTTCGCGTTCAGCGCCGAGCGCCAGCGGCACCGGCTGCTGTGGCTGTACGGCGACCAGATCGACTGGGAGCTGCACACGGTCGTGCTGCGCGAGGACAAGGGCGAGTGGACGCACTCGGACGGCATGCGGCGGCTGCAGCTCCAGTACGGCATGCCGATCGACTGGCGCGAGCGGCCGTGGCTCCAGGCGACCGTCCACGCGTGCCGCGCCGTCGTCGCCGCCCGCCTGCGCTGGCCGGACCGCGCCGACCTGCTGCTCCGGCGCCTGCGCGTCCTGAGCATGGCGGGCGCGCTGCTCGACGACTCCGACACCCTCGAGCTCGCCGCGGAGCAGGCCGGGCTGCCGGTCGCCGAGATCGCCGCCTTCTGCGCCGAGCCGGAGGTCGAGGAGGCGCTGCGCGCCGACATGCGCGCCGCGCGCAGCCCGTCCCCTGCCGCCCGCGCCCAGGACTACAAGCTCGGCGGGCCGCCGGAGGAGCGCCGCTACACGTGCCCGTCGTACGAGCTGATCGCCGGCGGCGCGCGCCTCGACCTGCCGGGCTTCCGCCCGATCGAGGCCTACGAGGCGGCGCTCGCCAACCTCGAGCCGGGGCTCTCGCGGCGGCCCGACCCCCAGTCGGTGACCGAGGTGCTCGAGTGGGCGCCCTATCCGCTGGCGACCGCGGAGGTGGCGGCCGTCTGCGACCGCGAGACCCCCGACGTGCGCGCCGACCTCGCCCGCAGCGGCGCGCGGTTCGAGCCGGTCGGCGCCGACGGCTACTGGTCGCCGGCGCTCTGAAGCGGCGGACCGGTCAGCGTCACTTGCTACCTTCGGCGCCCTGATGGTCTCGGTGGTGGCCTCCCTGGTGCTTGGTCTCGTGCTGCTCGCGTCCGCGGCGGCCAAGCTCGCCGACCCGGCGGGCACGCGCGCCGCGCTGGCCACCTACGGCGTGCGGTCGGAGACGGGCGCGCGGCTCCTGTGGGGCGTGCTGGTGGTCGTCGAGGGCGCGCTCGCTGTGGCCGTCGGCGCGGGGCTGCCTGCCGCGGCCTACGCGGCCGCCGCGCTGCTGGCCGCCTTCTGCGCGGCGCAGGCGGTCGCGCTGGCGAGCGGCCGCGGCGGCGCGCCGTGCGCGTGCTTCGGCGCCCGCGGGCGCATCTCGCAGCACTCGCTGGCGCGCACCGGCCTGCTGGCCGTCGCGCTCGCCGTGCTGCCGCTGCTGCCGCGCAGCGAGCCGAGCACCGAGGGATGGCTGGCGATCGGCCTCGCCGTCGCCCTGGTGGGCCTGGCGGCGCTGACGCTCGTGGTCCTCGCGCTGGCGCGCGAGGTCGGCATGCTCCGATTGGCGGCCGACCCGCGCGGGGCGCTCGAGATCGCCCACGAGGGCCCCGAGGTCGGCGGGCGCACCGCGCTCGCCGAGCACCTCGAGGTCGGTCCCGGGCAGATCGGCCTGGCGGTCTTCAGCTCGGACGGCTGCGCGCTCTGCCGCGCGCTCGAGCCGGCGGTCGAGGCGTTCGGCCGCGACCCGCGGGTCGCGCTGGCGCGCTTCGACGAGGTTCGCGACGCCGACGCGTGGGCGGCCGCCGACGTCCCCGGCAGCCCCTTCGCCGTCGCGCTCGACGCCGACGGCACCGTCCTGGCCAAGGGCACCTTCAACACGGGAGCCCAGCTCGAGAGCGTGCTGGCGGCCGCCGAACGGCGCCGGGGGGCGGTTCGTGCCTAGGGGCCGCGAACGACGGCGGGGTGACGGTTCGTGACCCGGCTGAGCGATCGGCTGGCGAGCGGGACGTCGCGGCGCGGGTTCCTCTCGCGCGTATCGGGCGCGGTCATGGGCCTCACGGGAGCGGGCACGGTGGCCGGGCTCGTGGCGCCCGGCGACGCCGAGGCGTACCACTTCTGCGGCCACATCTACACGACCGACTCGTGCCCGCACCCGACCGGGCTGCCGCGGATCGACTCGCGCGGGCGCCCGCTGCGGGCCTCCGACGGCCACCCGATCGACGACCTCGGCCGGCTGATCGGCGACGACGGCCGTGCGGTCGACGAGGACGGCCGCCCACTCACCGACGCGGACGGCCGGCCGCTGCCGGCGGCCACGCGCACCGCGGTGTGCGACTGGGTCGCCGACCGCTTCAACATCTCCACCGAGGTCGACGGCGCCTGGTACCGCTGCTGCGGCGGCCGCATCCGCAAGCTCGTCGACTGCTGCTCGCCGAGCCCGCGCCGCATCAACGGCGACGCCTCGCTGACGGGCTACTGCTACAACGGCCGGAAGGTCTTCTGCGTCATGTACTACGACACGAGGATCAAGTGTTGAGCCGACGACTTCAAGCGGTTGACGTGGATTCGGACCTCCATGTCCGAATCCCGAGAGACGGTGTTCCGCCGTCATCCGGCGGGCGGGCGTGCTAGAGACGGTGCTGATCGTTGCCGCCGCGGCGGCCGGCGTGACCGGCGCGTGGTCGCCGTGCGGCTTCTCGATGGTCGAGACGCTGGCGCCGCAGGGCTACGCCGGGCGGCTCCGGGTGACCGCGGCGGCGTGCCTCACCTTCGCCGCGGGCGCGCTGGCCGGCGGCGTCGTCACCTTCGGCGGCCTCGCGCTGCTCGGCGAGGCGCTCGGCGCAGGCGGGCCGGCCGCGCTAACGGTGGCGGCCGCGGTCGCGCTGGCGGCGGCGATCGGCGAGGCGCGCGGCGCCCGCATCGTCCCGCAGGTGCGCCGCCAGGTGCCCGAGTCGTGGCGGCGGCGGATGCCGGTGCCGCTCGCCGCGGGGCTCTACGGCGTCCTGCTCGGCCTCGGGTTCACCACCTTCATCCTCACCTTCGCCGTCTGGGCGCTCGCCGGCGTCAGCATCGCGATCGGCGACCCGGCGCTCGGCCTCTCCGTCGGCCTCGCCTTCGGCGCCGGGCGGCTGCTGCCCGTCGTCGTGCTCGCGCCGGCCGCCGCGACCGTCACGGGCGCCGCCTTCCACGCCGCGATGGCCGAGCGGCCGCAGATCCTGCGCTCCCTGCGCGCCGTCGACGCCGTGGCGATGGCGGCGTGCGCCGTCGCGCTCGTCGCCTGATGGCCGCGCGGAGGCTCGCCGTCAACGCGTCCGACCCGAGCGTCGACGGGGCGCTGCTGGCCTGGCACGAGGCTGGCCAGCCCGGGGTCCTCGTCCGCGACGGGCGCGAGGAGCGGCTTGCCGGCGCCCACCCGGCGCTCGGCCAGGGCCGCGTGGCGGTGACCACCGGCGCGACGATCGAGATCGGGTCGACGACCGGCGACGGCTTCGCCGCCAGCATCCCCGCCCCCGGCGCCGACGCCGTCGCCGTCTCCGCCTCGTGGGTCGCCTGGCGCGTCCGCGAGGGCGACACCGACGTCATCTACGCCGTGCCGCTGGAGACCGACGCGGCGCCGCGCGAGATCATGCGGGCGGCCGAGCTCGGCCGTCCGGCGCTCCAGGGCGGCCGCGTCGCCTTCCACGTGATCGGCCGTACGAGCCGGATCATCGTCGCCGACCTCGCTTCCGGCAACGCGCGCACCGCGCGCCAGGAGCGCCGCGCGCTGCTCCTCAACCCCTCGCTCCAGGGCGGGCGCCTGCTCTACGTGCGCGCGGTCTACTCGCGCCAGGAGCTGCGCCTCGGGCCCGTCACCCGCCGCTCGCCGCGCAAGGACCGGCGGCTGTGGTCGACCGTGCCGACCGGCCGCCGCGACGCCGGGCACGAGCCGGGCGACGTGCACAAGCAGCACGGCCACCCCCACCGGCTGTGGAAGCGCCCGCCGCGCGGCGCCTCGTTCACGCTCTGGACGACCGCGCTGGCCGACGACGCCGCCTACGTGACGCGCCTGCGGCAGATCGCCGGTCGCGCGCTGGTGGCCGAGATCGTGCGCGTGACCCGCTAGCGCACCGGGTACGGCTTCGTCTGACGAACAAGGGGAGGCATGATGAACGTCAAGCTCTTGGCCGCGGCGCTGTTGACCGCGGCGCTGGCGGCGCCGGTGGCCCAGGCGGACCGCCGGGACGAGTTCGTGAAGGCGCCGACCGCCGTGGGCAGCGGCGGGGCGGCGGGGACGGTCGACGTGCTCGCCACGAAGGCGGCGATCGACACGCTGAAGAAGGGCGGGAACGCCGTCGACGCCACCGTGGCGGCGGCGGGCGTGCTCGGCGTCACCGAGCCGTACTCGGCCGGCATCGGCGGCGGCGGCTTCATGGTCATCCGCACGCCGAAGGGCGACGTCACGACGATCGACGGCCGCGAGAAGGCACCGGACGCCATGACGCCCACCTCGTTCATGGAGAACGGCGCGCCGCTGAGCTTCGCCAACGCCCGCTGGAGCGGGCTCTCGGCCGGCGTGCCCGGCACCGTCGCGCAGTGGGAGCTGGCGCTCGACCGCTACGGCAGCAAGTCGCTGCGCAAGCTGCTCCAGCCGGCGATCGACGTGGCCCGCCGCGGGTTCGTCGTCGACCAGACCTTCTTCGACCAGACGACGCCGAACATCGACTTCTTCGACGACATCCCGTCGACCGAGGAGATCTACCTCGACCCGGACGGCACGCCGCGCGACGTCGGCACCACGCTGCGCAACCCCGACCTCGCGCGCGCGTACGAGCTCATCGCCCGCGACGGCGCGGACGCGTTCTACCGCGGGCCGCTGGCCCGCGCGATCGCCGAGGCGGCTTCCGACCCGCCGGTGGCGGCCGACGCCAACCACGTCTGGCGGCCCGGCCTGATGACCGAGGACGACCTGCGCGACTACGACGCCGTGTGGCGCGCGCCGACGCGGATCGGCTACAAGGGCCTCGACGTCTGGGGCATGGGCCCGCCGTCGAGCGGCGGCTCGACCGTCGGCGAGGCGCTGAACATCCTCGAGGGGCTGCCGCTGTCGGCCGGCAACCGCACGCGCTCGCTGCACTACTTCCTGGAGGCGTCGCGCTACGCGTTCGCCGACCGCGGCGCGTACCTGGCCGATCCCGACTACTTCGACGTGCCGCTGAGCTGCCTGCTCTCGGACAGCTTCGCGGCCGAGCGGCGCGCGCTGATCACGGAGACGGCGGCCACCAGCCCGGTCGCCCCGGGCAACTGCCCGACGCGGGGCCATATCTCGACGGCGGGCGAAGGCCCGTCGACGACGCATCTCACGGTCGCCGACAAGCGCGGCTTCGTCGTGTCGTACACGTTCACGATCGAGTCGACCGGCGGCAACGGCATCGTCGTCCCGGGCTGGGGCCTGATGCTCAACAACGAGCTGACCGACTTCGACTTCAACTCGACCACGCATCCGAACCGCGCCGACGGCGGAAAGCGCCCGCGCAGCTCGATGGCGCCGACGATCATCACCCGCGAGGGGCGGCCGGTGCTGGCGGTCGGCTCGCCGGGCGGCTCGATGATCATCACCACCGTGCTGCAGGTCCTGCTCGAGCGGCTCGAGCTCGGCAAGGACCTGCCGCAGGCGATCGTCAGCCCGCGCGCCTCACAGCGCAACACGAGCCCGACCCCCACGACGATCGCCGAGCCCGACTTCGACCGGACGGGTCTCACGGCGCGCGGCCACATCTTCGGCTCGCAGAACGAGATCGGCGCGGTGACCGGCATCGAGTTCCTCGGCCGCGACCGCTTCCGGGCGGCGGCGGAGCCCACGAGACGCGGCGGAGGCAGCGCGGCGGTCGTGCGCAAAGACCGCTGACGAAGCAGTGGAGTCTGACCCCGTGGGGGGGTCAGACCCCGCGGGCGAAGTCCTCGAGGACCGGCAGCAGGGCGCGGGCGTCGTCGACGACGGCGTCCGCGTCGGCCAGCTCCTCGATCGCGAACGGGCCGGTGGCCACGGCTGCCACGCGCAGGCCGTCGGCGCGCGCGCACGCGATGTCGCGCGGCGTGTCGCCGATGACCACCGTCCGCTCGCGCGGCCAGTCGCCGGCACGCGCGCGGGCGATCGGCGGCAGCTCGTCGCGGTCGAGGTGGTCGGAGCCGAAGCCGCCCTGGCCCGGCTCGAAGTAGGCGCCGATGCCGGCGCTGGCCAGCTTGCGGCGGGCGATCGGCTGCAGATTGCCGGTGACGAGCGAGAGCCGGAACTCGCCGGGACGCTCGGCCAACGCCGCCAGCAGCTCGGGCACGCCCGGCGCCACCGCCGCCGACAGGTCGGGCGGGCACAGCTCCTCGTAGGCCGCCGCCGCGGCGTCCATGACCGCGGGCCAGCGCGCGTCGGCCTCCTCGCCTTCGACGCCGGCGAGCACCAACAGGTCGCGGACGATCGCCGCGTCGGTCCGGCCCGCGAACTCGACCCGCAGCCCGTCGAGCGGCGCGATCCCGTGCACGCGCGCCGCCGCCTCGCGCAGCGCGCGGCCGTGCTCGACCGAGGCCCGCTGCACGAGCGTGCCGTCGATGTCGAACAGCAGTAGGAGGCTCAGCGCCGGAGGTCCAGGCCGGGCTCGAGCCGGCGCGCGAACGCCGCGATCAGCTTGGCGGTGTTCTCGACGTCGTCGAGCTGGACCATCTCCACCGGCGAGTGCATGTACCGCAGCGGGATCGAGACGACCGTCGACGGGATGCCGCCGCGCGAGATGTGGAAGGCGTCGGCGTCGGTGCCCGTGTAGCGCGCCGAGGCGGTGACCGTGAACGGGATGCCCTCGGCCTCGGCGGCCGCGTGCATGAGCTCGAAGACCGTCGGGTCGAGCGTCGAGCCGCGCTGGATCACCGGGCCGGAGCCGAACCGGTGCTTGCCGAGCTCCTTCTCGTCGCTGCCCGGCGCGTCGGTGGCGAACGTCACGTCGACCACCACGGCGATGTCCGGCTGCAGCGAGTAGGCGGTCGTGCGCGCGCCGCCGAAGGTGATCTCCTCCTGGGCGACCGCGACGGCCGCCACGTCGCCCGGCGCGCCGCCCGCCTCGGCCACCAGCCGCGCCGCCTCGAGCGCCACGTAGCAACCGAGCCGGTTGTCCATCGAGCGCGCGATGACGCGCTGGTTGGGGAGCTCGACGGGCTCGCCGGCGATGACCCCGACGTCGCCGATCCGCACGCGCGAGCGCGCCTCGTCGCCGTCCTCGGCCCCGATGTCGATGTGCAGGTTCTTGAGCTCGGGCGCCTTCTTGCGCTCCTCGTCCTTGAGCAGGTGGAGCGGCTTCTTGCCCACGACGCCCGTGACCCGCCCGTCGCGCGTCGCGATCTCCACCCGCTGGCCGACGAGGATCACCGGGTCCCAGCCGCCGACGCCGGTGAACCACAGGAAGCCGTCGTCGTCGATGTGGTGGACGATCAGCCCGATCTCGTCGATGTGGCCGATGATCGCGACGAACGGCCCGTCGCCCGTGCCTTTCACCCGGGCCACGGTCGAGCCCACCGAGTCGTACGCGATCTCCGCGAACTCGGCCGCCGCCTCGCGGAAGACGGCGGCCGGCGCCTGCTCGTAGCCCGACGGGCCGGGCGCGGTCAGCAGCCTGCGGAGGGTCTCGGGGACGGCCATGAGGCCGGGCAGGTTATCTGCCCAGCAGCCCGCGCAGCACGAACTGGAGGATGCCGCCGTGCTGGAAGTACTGGACCTCCTTCGGCGTGTCGATCCGCACCCGCGTCTTGAACTCCTTGTCGTCCGCCCGGACGGTGACCTCCTTGGCCTCGCCGCCCTCGATGCCGGTGATCGAGAGCTCCTCCTCGCCGGTCAGCCCGAGCGACTCCGCGGACTCGCCGTCCATGAACTGCAGCGGCAGCACGCCCATGCCGACGAGGTTGGAGCGGTGGATGCGCTCGAACGACTCCGCGATGACCGCGCGCACGCCCAGCAGGCGCGTGCCCTTGGCCGCCCAGTCGCGCGACGACCCGGAGCCGTACTCCTTGCCGGCCAGGACCACGAGCGGCGTGCCCTGCTCGGCGTACTTCATGGCCGCGTCGTAGATCGGCATCTCCTCGCCCTCGAAGAGCGTCGTGCCGCCGACGAGCTCGCGACCGGCGATGAAGTTGCGCAGGCGGATGTTCGCGAACGTGCCGCGCATCATCACCTCGTGGTTGCCGCGCCGCGCGCCGTACGAGTTGAAGTCCTTGTTCTCGACGCCGTGCTCGTTGAGGTACCTGGCGGCCGGCGAGTCCTTCTTGATCGCGCCGGCCGGCGAGATGTGGTCGGTGGTCACCGAGTCGCCCAGCAGCGCCAGGACGCGCGCGCCCTCGATGTCGCCGACGGGCTCCGGCTCGGGCGGCAGGTCGTCGAAGAACGGCGGCAGGCGCACGTAGGTCGAGTCATCTGCCCACGCGAACCGCTCGCCCTCCGGCACGTCGAGCGAGTTCCAGCGCTCGTCGCCGGCGAACACCTCGCCGTAGGACGACGTGAACATGTCGCTCTGCACGGCCTCCTCGACCGTGTGGGCGACCTCCTCGGCGGACGGCCAGATGTCCTTGAGGTAGACGTCCTCGCCGTCCTTGCCCTGGCCGAGCGGCTCGTCCAGCAGGTCGACGTCCATCGTCCCCACCAGCGCGTAGGCCACCACCAGCGGCGGCGACGCGAGGTAGTTCATCTTCACGTCGGGGTTGATGCGGCCCTCGAAGTTGCGGTTGCCGCTCAGCACCGACACCACCGCCAGGTCCTCGGCGTTGACGGCCTCGGAGATCTCGTCCGGCAGCGGGCCGGAGTTGCCGATGCAGGTCGTGCAGCCGTAGCCGACGAGGTGGAAGCCGAGCTCCTCGAGGTATGGCGTGAGGCCCGCGCGCTCGAAGTACTCGGTGACCACCTTCGAGCCCGGCGCCAGCGAGGTCTTCACCCACGGTTTGACGTCGAGCCCGCGCTCGACGGCGTTCCTGGCCAGCAGGCCGGCGCCGAGCATGACCGACGGGTTGGAGGTGTTGGTGCACGAGGTGATCGCGGCGATGACGACGTGGCCGTGGTCGAGCTCCACCTCCTCGCCGCTCTCGAGCCGCAGCAGCGCGGGCGAGCTGACGCGGTCGGCGACCTGGACGCCGCCGGTGCCCGCGCCCGCGTCCTCGGTGTGGTGCTCGTGCGGCGTCTTGGGCGCCTGCGGCGCGGTCGGGTCCGACGCCGGGAAGGTCTCCTCGAGCGGCTCGTCGCACTCGTCGGCCTCGGGAATGAAGCCGTCGAGCGACATCCGGAACGACGCCTTGGACTCGGTCAGCGTCACGCGGTCCTGCGGGCGCTTCGGGCCGGCCAGCGACGGCACGACCTCGCCCAGGTCCAGCTCGAGCGTCTCGGAGTAGGTCGGCTCCTCCGAGCTCTCGTCGTGCCACAGGCCCTGCTCGCGCGCGTAGGCCTCGACGATCTCGATCCGCTCCTTCGGGCGGCCGGAGAACTCCAGGTAGCGCAGCGTCTCCTGGTCGATCGGGAACATCGCGCAGGTGGAGCCGAACTCCGGGCTCATGTTGCCGATCGTCGCGCGGTCGGCGAGCGGCAGGTTCGGCACGCCGGGCCCGTAGAACTCGACGAACTTGCCGACCACCCCGTGCTCGCGCAGCATCTGGGTGACGGTGAGGACGAGGTCGGTGGCCGTCGAGCCCTCGGGCAGCTCGCCGACGAGCCTGAAGCCGACCACGCGCGGGATCAGCATCGACATCGGCTGGCCGAGCATGGCCGCCTCCGCCTCGATGCCGCCGACGCCCCAGCCGAGCACGCCGAGGCCGTTGATCATCGTGGTGTGCGAGTCGGTCCCGACCAGCGTGTCGGGGTACAGCGTCCCCTCGTTGTCGAAGACGACGCGGGCCAGGTACTCGAGGTTGACCTGGTGGACGATGCCGGTGTCCGGCGGGACGACCTTGAAGCCCTCGAAGGCGCCCTGGCCCCAGCGCAGGAAGGCGTAGCGCTCGCGGTTGCGCTCGAACTCCTTCTCGGCGTTGATGCGGAAAGCGTCGCGCGTGCCGAAGACGTCGACCTGGACCGAGTGGTCGATGACGAGCTCGGCCGGCACCAGCGGGTTGATCTTGTCGGCGTCGCCGCCGAGGTCGGCCATCGCGTCGCGCATGGCGGCGAGGTCGACGATCGCGGGCACGCCGGTGAAGTCCTGCATCACGACGCGGGCCGGCGTGAACGCGATCTCGGTCGCCGGCTCGGCGCTGTGGTCCCAGCTCGCGAGGTTCTCGACGTCCTCGCTGCGGACGGCGACGCCGTCCTCGTTGCGCAGCAGGTTCTCGAGCAGGATCTTCAGCGAGAACGGCAGCCGCGCGACGTCGTACTTCGACTGCAGCGCGTCGAGGCGATAGATGTCATAGCTCCGCCCGCCGACCTCGAGCTCGGCACGGGCGTCGAAGGAGTTCTCGGACATGGTCTCTCCGGTGTCAGAAGTCTCAATTGAGACTACCCCGGAAGACTCAGCGATCCCCTCCCGTAGTCGAGCCGCGCCGGCTCGCCGTCGCGGGTGCGCCACGCCACCGTGAGCGGCACCTCCTCGCCCGGCTCGAGCAGCGCGATGCGGCCGGTGCGCTGGAGCTCGGTGTCCGGCTCCTGCACGGGCCCGCGGCCGGCCGCCCACAGCGACTTGCCGAACGCCTGCAGGAACACCGGCGCGGAGGCGACCTCGTGGCCGTCGGCGTCGAGCAGGCGCACGTCGCCGATGTCGACCCGCAGCGGATGCAGGCCGTCGTTGCGCAGCCTGGCGGTGAGCACGCGGTCGCCCGGCAGCGTCGGGTGCACGAAGACGTCGGCGTCGCCCGACCAGTCGAGCGGGCCCACGCGCTCGCCGCCCACGCTCGAGAGCCCCACGAAGCCCGCCCCGGCGATCGCCGCCGCGACGGCCGCGGCCACGAGGCGGCGGCGGACGAAGTTCGGCGCGACGCCGAGGGGCGGCGCGGCCGTGCGACCGGCGTAGGTGCTCATCGGGGCTCCTCCGGCCGGGTGAACCAGTCGCAGCCCGGCGGGTCGGGGTTCTCGTACGGGTCCCAGGTCGCGCACGTGGCCTGGCTGGCCGTCTTGGTCGGCACGCCGGGGCTGAAGACGGACGAGCCCGGGCAGCCCGGCAGGCCGGTCAGCACGTTCGAGGACGGCGTCCCGCCGGCCGGTCCCACGTTGCCGCTCCAGCAGTTGCCGCTGCCCTCCTCGTCCCACCAGAAGTCGTTGCCGTTGGGGTCGCGCACGCCGTCCGGCCGCACGCCCATCTTGTTGTCGGCGAACGTGTTGTCGAACGACGTGTCGATGCCCTTCTCGGGCTCGCCGCGGAACGCGGCCGGCACGAACAGCAGCTTCACGCCGTCGCGCCAGTTGTCGTAGATGTAGTTGTCGCGGACGATGTCGCCGTTGCCGCCGAAGATCCCGATGCCGGTGCCGACCGGCACCTGGAAGGTCGGGCACACGACCGTCGGGTCGCGCTCCTCGGGCGGCGTCTCGCGGCAGTAGGCGTCGCGTTCGTCGTTGAAGTAGTCCTCGTTGTTGGAGTAGATGAGGTTGCGCTCCCACTTGGCGCAGTCCTGCGGCATGCCCGGGTGGCCGGAGGCGAACGAGTCGGTCGTCATGCCGGTGGCGTTGTGGTGGAAGCGGTTGTCGTGCGCCCACACGCCGTTGCCGGCCGTGCCCGAGTAGCCGATCGTGTTGTGGTGCGAGTCCGAGTCGCGGATCTCGATCCCGTACCGCTGGCAGTGGCCCTCGGGGCCGGAGCCGGGGTAGATGCCGGAGTCGCCCGCGCCGAAGGCCTCGAGCCGGTTGTAGAGGCCGTGGTCGGAGGTGAAGGAGAGGAAGCCGTACTCGCGCGAGTAGCGCGACTGGATGTCCTCCATCCGGAAGCCGTTGGTCTCGAGGACGTAGACGTTGTTGAAGTCGGAGAACTCGACGGTGAAGTTCTTGAGGTAGATGCCGTCGGCGCGGTCGGCGCGGATGACGTTGAGCTTGGTCCGCTGGCCGGAGATGAGCACGTCCTCGCGCGTGCTTCCCATGCCCTCGATCTGGAGGTTGCACTTGCTGTCGCAGACGCGGTCCTCGTCGGGCCCGTCGCCGATGACGGCGATCAGGTTCTGCGCGTTCGGGCACTTGCGCTGGTACTCGTAGTTGGCGACCTTGGCACCGCCGCCCTGACCGGGGACGCCGGAGGCGAGCAGGGAGCTGCCGATCTCGTCGTAGTCGTCGGCGCAGCGCGGGTCGGGCTCGGGATTGAGCCGGCTCGGCTCCTCCCGGTAGACGCCCGGCATGATCCGGATGATCGCCCCGCTGCGGGCGGCGTCCACGGCGGCCTGGATGTGCTCGAAGCCGCACTGCTCGAGCTCGCGCAGGCGCTGCTCCTCGAGCTCGCCGTCGAAGACGCCGCGGATCCGCTCCGCCGAGTCGGGCTTGCAGACGGTGAGGACCTGCTCGGCCGTCGTGCGGTACTCCGGTACGGCGCCGACGCTGCCGTCCGGGAAGTGGGCCTGGCGCTCGGGATGCGCGAGCGCCGCCGGGGCCGCGAGGGCCAGGAGTGCGAGAGCGGTGACGAGCGACTTCATGCGGTCTGCAACGAGGTCGCGCCGCGAAACTGGCGGTCAGAGCTTCGCGATGGCGCCCAGCGCGGCGTCGACGTCCGCCTCGTCGACCCACAGCCCGGTGCCGAGGCGCACGTACTGCTGGGCGTACGGGGTGACGCTGGCGGCGACCTTGCGCTCGTGCAGCCGCTGCACGGCGCTCCCGGGGTCGAGCCCGCGCACTTCGAAGCAGACGATGCCGGCCGAGACCTCCTCGGCCATCGGCGTCACCAGCCGCACGTCGCGCAGCTCGGCCAGCCCCTGCTTGAGCCGCGTCGCGAGGCTCTGGATCCGCTTCGTGACCGCGGTGCGGCCGATCCGGTGGTGGAAGTCGAAGGCCTCGGCGAGCGCCCAGCGGTGCTCGAAGGTGTGGAAGCCGCCGGGGCTCCAGTCTCCGGCCGGCGTGCCGGGGTGGAACGGCGGGATGATCGGGCGCAGGCGGTCCCAGGAGCGGCTCCACACCAGACCGGTGCCGCGCGGGCCGCCGAGCCACTTGTGGGTGCCGGCGACGAGGACGTCGACCGAGTCGACCGGGAGGTCGTCGGCGGCGAGCCCGTGCACGCCGTCGAGCACCACGACCGCGGGCCGTACCGCCTCGGCGATCTCCTGGGCGGGGATCTTGACCCCGGTGCCCGAGTGCACCCAGGTGAGCGCGAGCAGCCCGGCCTCGACCCCACGTGCCGCCTCCACCATCCCGCTGACCGTGGCCTGCGCCGGGTCGTCGTAGAGGCGGATCGTCCGGAAGTCGCCGAAGCGCAGGCGCAGCGACTCGTGCGTGGAGTAGAAGTCGTGCTCGGTGGCCACCGGCCGGCCCTCGATGCGGATGCCGCCGTAGACGAGGCCGAGGCCCATCGTCGTCGAGTCGGTGAAGGCGAAGCTCGGCGGGACCTCCAGGTAGCGCGCCGCCGCGTCGAGCACGCGCTGGTCGAGCTCTTCCTCGTGGGCGTGGAGGTAGCCGGCCGGGTCGGCGTCGAGCCCGCGGCGGTGGCGCTCGATCGCGTCGCGGACGGGCTTCGGGTGGGTGGCGAGCACGAACGCGTCGAAGTGCCGGACGCCGCGCGAGAGGGCGAACTGGGCCTTGACCGACGCCCAGTCCTCCGGGTCGTACGGGGCGGGCTTGGCCGACGACCCACCACAGCCGGCCACCACGCCGGCGGCGGCCGCGCCCGCGAGCAGCTGCTTGCGCGTCAGCCCGCTCATGTGCCGACTTTACGCCGACCACGCGCGAGTGGTTCCACCCCCACGAATCGTGGGCGACGGCCTTCAGTGCACTTCGCTGGGCGCGCGCTTCGATCCGGTCATCTCGAACACCCAGAAGTCCTCGCCCATGACCGGGACCGAGACGTTGTAGACGGGGACCTCGCCGACGCGGCCCTCGAACGTGCCGGCGTGCGCGTGGCCGTGCAGCACGAGGTCGGGGTTGTGCTCGAGGATCGGCGTGGCCAGCCGGTCGGTGCCGAGGAACGCCCAGATGTCGCGCCGCTCGCCCTCGAGCGTCTGGCCCGACGGCGAGTAGTGCAGCAGCACGATCCGGAACGGGCACAGCGCGACGGCGCGCAGCCCCTCGTCGAGAGCCTCGACCTCGGCGCTCGCCTCGGCGTAGACCTGCCGCAGCAGCGGCTCGCCGAAGTCGGGGATGTGCGAGCCGGTGAAGCCGCCGACGAACCCCTTGGTCCCGACCACGCCGATCTCCGTGTCGCAGATCTCGAGGACATGGTGCGAGCGGTCGAGCACGACGAGGCCCGCCTCCTCGAGCACGGCCGTCGACCTCGCCGGCGCGCGCCGAGTGGTGGTCGTGGTTGCCGAGCACGGTGAGCACCGGGACGTCGATCTCGCGCACGGCGTCGGCGAGGATCGCCGCCTGCTCGGGCTCGCCGTGGGTCGTGAGGTCGCCGGCCAGCAGGATCAGGTCGACGCGGTCCTCGAGCGACGAGAACGCCTCGTGCGCGCGCTCACGGTCACTCTCGCGACCGAAGTGCACGTCGCCGGCCGCCGCGATGCGGATCCGGCACTCCTCGTCGACGGCCGGGCGGTTCGTGGTGTTTATCGTCATCCCTGGTGGCGGGTACCCAGCAGGCCATGGCCATAGACGAGCAGCCGTTCGCCCAGATCGAGCATGCGCTGAAGCGGGCGGCGGCCGCGCTCAACCACGCCGGCATCCCGTTCCTGCTCGGCGGCAGCCTCGCCAGCTGGGCGCGCGGCGGGCCCGAGACGCGCCACGACCTCGACCTGATGCTCAAGCCGGAGGACGTCGACCGCGCGCTCGACGCGCTGAAAGAGGCCGGCATGCGGCCCGAGCGCCCGCCCGAGGATTGGCTCGTCAAGGCATGGGACGGAGACACGCTCGTCGACCTCATCTATTGTCCCAAGGGCCTGCCGATGGACGACGACGTGATCGCCCGCGGCGAGCAGCTCTCGGTGCTCGGCATGGAGATCCGCGTGATGGCGCTCGAGGACGTGATGGCGACGAAGCTGATGGCCCTCACGGAGCACTCGCTGCGCTATGAGGGGCTGCTGCAGATCGCCCGCGCGCTGCGCGAGCAGATCGACTGGGCGGCGGTCCGCACGCGCACGGACTCCTCCCCGTTCGCGCGCGCCTTCTTCGTGCTGCTCGAAGGCCTGGAGATCCTGCCATCGGCTCAGCCTCACCGGTCAGGAACTACAGTCCGCGTCGTCACACCGCAGAGTTCCCCCGCGACACAGGGAGGGTAGGCGACCGACATGGCAGCCAACACGATCACCCGCGACCGCCTGCGTCGGCTCGCCGACGTCAAGCCGGACCGCGGCCGCGTCCTGTCCGTCTTCCTCAACCTCGATCCCACCGAGTTCGCCACGCCCGCCGCCCGCTCGACGGCGATCACCTCCGTCATGACGGAGGCCGCCCACCGCGTCGACCAGGCCGAGGGGCTCGATCACGAGGAGCGTCAGGCGCTGAGGGCGGACGTCGACCGCGTGCGGGAGACGCTGATGGCCACCGACATCGCTCAGAACGGCACGCGCGCGGTGGCCGTGTACGCCTGCCAGCCGGCCGACCTGCTCGAGGTCGTCCGGCTCAACCGGCCGGTCGACTTCGCCGTCGTGCTCGACCGCTCGCCCTACCTCGAGCCGCTCGTCGCCCAGGCCGGCGAGGAGCACTGGTGCGTGCTGCTGGTGAACCGCCGCAACGCGCGCTTCTTCATCGGCGACGGCGGCGGGCTCGAGGAGACCGACCGCGTCGAGGACGACGTGCACAGCCAGCACGACCAGGGCGGCTGGTCGCAGGCGCGCTTCCAGCGCGGCGTCGAGAAGGAGAAGGACGATCACCTCGTCCACGTCGCCGAGGTGGCCTTCGAGCGCCACAAGGAAGGCCGCTTCGACCGGCTGCTGCTCTCGGCCCCGGGCGAGCTCGCGAACGAGGCCGAGCAGAAGCTGCACCCGTACCTCCAGAAGCGGATCGTCGGCCGGCTGCACCTCGACGTCGAGAACTCGTCGCTCGAGGACGTCCGGGGCGCCGCCTCGCGGGCGATGGAGGAGTGGAGCCGCAAGTGCGAGCGCGAGGCGCTCGACCGGCTGGCCGAGGGCGTCGGGCGCGGCACGCGCGGGGCGGCCGGGCTCGCGTCGGTGCTCAGACGCGCTCAACGAGCAGCGGGTCGAGATCCTCCTGGTCGGCGACGGGTTGCGCTCCCCCGGCGGGCGCGACGAGACGACCGGCATGCTCTACCCCGGCGACCACGGGCCCGACGGCCGGCAGCTCGAGCGCTGCGACAACATCGTCGAGCTCGCGATCGAGAAGGCGATCGAGCAGTCGGCCAAGGTGATCAAGGTGCGCCACCACGACGACCTCGGGCCGCTCGGCGGAATCGGCGCTGTGCTTCGCTACGTGGTGTGAGCCGCGCGCTCGTCATCGTCGACTTCCAGAACGACTTCTGTCCGGGCGGTGCGCTGGCCGTGCCCGACGGCGACGCGATCGCCGGGCCCGTCAACGAGCTCGCCGGCTCGGGCGAGTTCGACCTCGTGGTGGCCACGCGCGACTGGCATCCGCCCGACCACTCGTCGTTCGCCGAGCAGGGCGGGCCGTGGCCGGTGCACTGCGTGGCCGGCACGCCGGGCGCCGAGCTGCACGAGGCGCTCGACCCGACGCCGATCGACGCGGTGGTCGACAAGGGACAGGACCGCGAGACCGACGGCTACTCGGGCTTCGCCGGCACGGAGCTCGCCTCGCTGCTCCGCGAGCACGGGGTCGAGCACGTGACCGTCGTCGGCCTCGCCACCGACTACTGCGTCAAGAACACGGCGCTCGACGCGCTGCAGGAGGGCTTCTCCGTCACGGTCGACAGCACGGCGACGCGCGGCGTCGACGTCGAGCCCGACGACTCGGTGCGGGCGCTGGAGGCCGTCCGGACCGCGGGAGCGAGCGTGGCCTGATGCGCGCCGCGCCGGAGCGGCTGCTGCAGACGCTACGGCGCTACGTGGACGACGAGCGCGTGCTCGCGGCGATCGCCGAGGTGCCGCGCGACCGCTTCGTGCCGCCCGACCTCCTCGACCAGGCGTGGGAGAACATCCCGCTCCCGATCGGCTCCGGCCAGACGATCTCGCAGCCGCTCGTGGTGGCGCGCATGTGCGAGCTGCTCGAGCTGACCGGCGACGAGACGGTGCTCGACGTCGGCACCGGCTCCGGCTACCACGCGGCGCTGCTGGCGCGGCTGGCGCGGCACGTCCACTCGATCGAGGTCCATGCCTCGCTGTCGCGCCAGGCGGCGGAGAACCTGCGCGCGGCCGGCGTGGAGAACGTGACGCTGGAGGTCGGCGACGGCTCGCGCGGGCTGCCGCGGCACGCGCCCTACGAGGCGATCAACGTGGCCGCCGCGGCGGGCGGCGCGATCCCGCCGGCCCTGGCCGAGCAGCTCGCCCCGGGCGGCCGGCTGGTGGCGCCGGTGGAGGCCGGCGACCAGCGGCTCGTGGTGGCGCGGCGCACGGACGACGGCGTGACGCTCACCGAGCTCGAGCGCGTGCGCTTCGTGCCGCTGGTCAGTCGACGCGACTGAGCCGCGGGTTCGGCCGGTGCTCGCGGCCGATCTTGCCGCCCGGGCGCCCGTCGACCATCACGACGTCGGCCGTGAAGTCGTTCGAGCCGCGGATCAGCGACGAGCCGACGCCGTAGGCGTCGACCGGCACGTCGGCGGCCTCGAAGGCGCGGATGCGCTCGGCGTTGAAGCCGCCGGAGGCGACGATCTTGACGTCGCGACACCCGCGGGCGTCGAGGCCCTCGCGGACGACGCGCACGAGCTCGGGGCTGACGCCCTTGGGCGCGGCGTCGCCGTAGCGCTCGTGCAGGGAGAGGTCGGCCAGCTTGTCCGACGTGTCGAGCCGGATGCCCCACAGCTGCGGGCCGAGCGCGTCGGCGACCTCGAGCGCGGTGCCGAGCGAGTGGTTGGCGAAGTCGACGAGCACGGTGACGTTCATCTCGTGCCCGAAGCGCTCGGCGAACTTGACGGCGGCGAGCGTCGTGTCGCCGCCGTAGGCCGCGATCAGCCCGTGCGGGACGGTGCCGACGCCGCGACCGCCCCACCACGACGCCTGCGCGTCGGTGGAGACGCCGATCGCACCCGCCACGTGCGCCGCCCAGCCGTCGCCGGTCTGCACGAGCCAGTGGTCGTGGCGCGCGGGGAAGTACAGGATCGGCTTGCCGTTGGCCGCCTCGACGACCTCGTGGACGTTGCGCATGATCAGCGTGCGCCGCGCCATGACGCCGAGGTAGACGGTCTCCAGGTGGGCGAACTCCGCGTAGTCGCCCTCGATCGTCATGACCGTCTCCCACGGGGAGATCTCGTCGCCCTCGTAGAGCGCCTGGACCTCGAGGCCCTTGAAGGTGTTGACCCAGCGGCCGTCCGGCCCGCGATGGCCGCTGCACTGCTTGAGCACCGCGATCGCCTCGTCGATCCCGCCCAGCACCGACTCCTTGCGCTGGAAGACCTGCATCACGACGTGGGGGTGGTGGCCGTCAGACTCGAGCAGGGCCTTCGTGTGGTTGAAGTAGGCGTCCGAGTAGTAGCCGTCGCGGATCTTCTCGACGGGCAGCCGGAACGTCGCCGGGGACAGTCGCTGCCGATCGGCCAGGGCCATGCATCAGCAGTATGGCCTGTGCAGGCACTAGCCTCTCGCCGCCGTGAGCCTGATCGAGGCCATCGTCCTCGGGATCGTGCAGGGGCTGACCGAGTTCCTGCCGATCTCCTCGAGCGCGCACCAGCGGATCGTGCCCGCTCTCTTCGGCTGGGAGGATCCGGGCGCGGCGTTCACGGCCGTGACGCAGCTCGGCACCGAGGCGGCGGTGCTCATCTACTTCCGGCACGACCTGTGGGCGATCGCCACGACGTGGCTGCGTTCCCTGCGCGATCCGCGGCTGCGCTCGCACTCCGACGCGCGGCTCGGCTGGTACCTGATCGTGGCCACGATCCCGATCGGGATCTTCGGCCTCGCCTTCGAGAACCAGATCGAGACGGGAGCGCGGAACCTGTGGCTGATCGGGACGACGCTGATCGTCTTCGCGCTGGTGCTGGGGTGGGCGGACCGGCGCGGCCGCCACGAGCGCACGATCGAGCAGCTCTCGGTGCGCGACGGCGTGCTGATCGGGCTGGCGCAGTCGCTGGCCCTGGTCCCGGGCGTCTCGCGCTCGGGGGCGACGATGAGCGCGGGCCTGCTGCTCGGGCTCCAGCGGCCGGCGGCGGCCAAGTTCGGCTTCCTGCTGGCCGTGCCCGCGGTGGTCATCAGCGGCGTGTTCCAGCTCGAGGGGATCATCTCCGGCGAGGAGGGCGGGGACGAGCCGCTGGCCTACGTGGCGATCGCGACGCTGATCTCGTTCGTGGTCGGCTACTCGGCGATCGCGTGGTTCCTGCGCTACCTGGCCCACCACTCGGTCCGGCTCTTCGTCGTCTACCGGATCCTGCTGGGCGCTACCGTTCTCGTCCTCGTGGCGACCGGAGCGATCAGCTGATGGCCAAGCTCTTCGAAGAGATCGACGACAAGCTGCGCTCGTTCATCGAGGCGCAGCCGATGTTCTTCGTGGGCACGGCGCCGAGCGGCGACGGCGGGCACGTGAACCTGTCGCCCAAGGGCGGGCGCAACCTGTTCCGCGTGACCGGCCCGCTCGGGTTCGCCTATGTCGACCTCATGGGCAGCGGCATCGAGACGATCGCCCACCTGCGCGAGAACGGCCGCATCGTGGTCATGTTCTGCGCCTTCGACGGGCCGCCCAAGATCGTCCGCCTGCACGGGGTCGGCCGGCCGGTGCAGCAGAACGACGAGGGCTTCGCCGAGCTGCTCGGCTCGTTCTCGCTGAGCGACGAGCAGGTGCGCGCCGTCCGGTCGGTGATCACGGTCGAGGTCACGCGGGTGGCCGACTCGTGCGGCTTCGTGGTGCCGCGGATGGACTACGTCGCCGAGCGCGACCAGCTCTACCGCTACGCCGAGAACCGCGTGCGGAAGCTCGGCGACGACGCGGTGCGGGAGTACGTGAGCACCAACAACGCCGAGAGCATCGACGGCCTGACCGGGCTCGACCCGCTCGTGGCCGCGAGCAACGGCCGCTCGTCCGCCGGCCGCAAGCTATAAGCGACACCGGCCGCGCGCGGCCCCGGCCCCCGCGCGCGGCTGACCCCCGGTGTCATCCCCCCAGCCTGGTCACGCGGCGCGGGCCAGCTCGAGCGCGCGGGGGAGGTCCTCGGCCGGCTGGCCGCGGGCGGTCTCGACGCCGATCGCGGCGCCGCGAACGCGCAGCGTGACGGCCTTGGAGAGCCCCGCCGGCTTGACGTCGATGCCCTCGACGTCGCCCATCGGCGCCTCGCCGAGCAGCTCGCGCACCTTGGGCGTGAACGCGCCGCCCATGCGGAAGACGAGCAGCCGCCGGCTCGTCACGGCGATCACCATCCCGCGGTCGACCGTCATGTCCGCCTCGCCGGCGGCGTCGAGCGCGTCAGCATGGCGGCGGTCGGCGTGGTCGTAGGCCTTGCCGGTGGCGAGCGGCCCGCGCAGCGCGGAGACCATCATCGCGGCGTTGGCGCCGGCGTTCTGGGCCATCACGGCGCCGAGCAGCTGCTCCGAGCCGTCCAGGTACGGCCGCATGGACGTGGAGATCGACCTGGCGAACATCAGGGGTTCATGCGGTAGAGGCGGAAGAAGTCGTTCTCGACCGGCAGCACCTCGACGCTCGCGTAGCCGGCCTCGTGGGCGAGCTCCCGCACGACGTCCTCGCGGATGACGGTGCCGATGGCGGCCGACGGCTCCTCGACCATCTGCGTCGGCAGGCAGTGCGTGACGCTCCAGCCGTACATCGCCCGCTCGACCTCGTCGCCGGGCGCCGTGAAGCGGTCGGCGACGCGCTCGTCTACCACCAGCACGGCGCCGCCCGGCCCGGTCGCGGCGCGGGCCGCGCGCAACGCCTCGACCGGCTGCGCCATGTCGTGCAGCGCCTCGAGGATCATCACGAGGTCGTACGGGCCGCCTGTGAGCGCCGCGGCGTCGCCTTCGACGAACCTTGCGTGGATGCCCGCCTCGGCGGCATGGCGTCGGGAGTCGGCGATCGAGCCCGGATCGGCGTCGACGCCGTCGACCCGCGCGAGCGGGAAGGCGCGCGCCACCGCGATGCTCGACCAGCCCTGGCCGCAGCCGACGTCGGCGACGCGGGCACCGGGCGCGTTGAGCCGGGCGACGACGTCCGGCATCGCCTCGAGCCACTCGGCCGGCAGCTCGTTGGTGAACGCGGGCCGGTTGATGTGGCCCTGGCCGTGGCGGAACTCGACGCCGTACGCCTCGTACGGCACGCCGCCCCCGGTGCGGTACGCCTCGGCCACGCGCGGGAGCACGCCGCCGATGCCGGCCAGCATGTGCGCGAACGGCGCGATGTGGGCGGGGTCGTCCTCGTGGCAGAGGACGCGGGCCTGGTCTTCGGCGAGCGCACAGCGGCGCGCCTCGGCGTCGACCACGTCGAGCAGCCCGGCCACGGCCTGCTGCTCGAGCCACTCGCGCGCATAGCGCGGGTCGATGCCGGCATGCTCGGCCAGCTCCTGCGGAGTGAGCGCGCCGTGGCGCTCGAGCGCCCGGTAGAGCCCGAGCTCCACGCCGAGGTACACGGAGAAGAGCTCGAGCGCACCGAGCGTGGCGCCGAACAGGCGCTCGGCGAGCGCGTCGGCGCGATCGATGGAGGCGGTGGGGGTCATGTCCGGCAGCGTCCCGGACATGACCTACGGCCGGCCTACGGACGCCCTACGGACCGCGGGCGTCGTGCGTCAGCCTCAGCCGATCCGGGCGCTCGGGACCGAAACGGGCTCGCCCTCGTCCGAGCCGCTCGTGACGGCGTAGCTCGCAACGATCGCGGCCTGGATGACAAGCGCGAGGACGGCGGCCGCGAGCAGGACGCGTGCGGCGCCGGTCCCACCCGGGCGGCGCCGCACCCAGCCGCGGGCGGCGAGGAACAGAAGGGCGACGACCAGCGGGCCGCCCGGGAACGGGATCGACGCTCCGAGGAGCACGAGCGCGAGGATCGCCGTCAGGACCGTGATCAGGACGGGCGACACGGCGTCCGTGGCGTGATCGCTCACCAGCCCCGCTCCGTCGAGCCCGGGGGAGGCGACGGCACCGCCTCCGGCGCGCCCGCAACCTGCCCGACGATGATGAGCTCCAGGCGCCGGGAGGGGATGTGGATGATCTGCTCGGCCGATCCGGAGGCGCCCTCGGGCTCGATGCGGTAGACCCGCGT
Organism: uncultured Solirubrobacteraceae bacterium; assembly: GCA_963844405.1. Taxonomy (GTDB): domain Bacteria; phylum Actinomycetota; class Thermoleophilia; order Solirubrobacterales; family Solirubrobacteraceae; genus DASSUW01. The sequence goes on from CAWJNZ010000007.1 coordinate 1,176,605, forward strand.
TCCGGCCGGGATCGTCGGCGCGGCGCCGGCGCTGGCCGCGTTGCCTGCCACGGCGCCCCCACAGCTCAGGACACCGGCGCCGTCCGTCTCGCAGACCGACGCCCCCGGGACGGTCCGTGCGCGCCCCGTGGCGCCGAGATCCGTGACCTTCGCCTGCAGGCTCCCCCCGCCGGCGACCTGGTTCACGAGGTCGAGCACGGCGCGCTGCGTGCCGTCCGCGGCCGTCGTCGTGCGGAGCGACCGGTCGTCGCGATCGAACAGGTCGGCGAGTGTGGGCAGGTTGCCGGTGGCGGCGGCCACCCCGCCGGACAGCGTGACCGCGGCCACGACTCCGGCGAGCGTCCGACCTGCGCGGCGGCGCCTCCGTGCCCGCCGGACGACATCACGACGTGTCGCCAATCTGACATCTCGAACAATGGCGTCGAGCTGATCGGTCATGACGTCGCTCCCAGCTGGTGGAGTTCGGCGCGAAGAGCCCGCAGGCCGCGGGCGACCTTCATGCGGGCGACCGGCTCGCTGCAACCGAGCGTCTGGCCGATCTCGGCGTAGGCCAGCTCGTAGACGACGCGCAGCGTCACGGCCTCCCGCTGGGACGCCGGGAGGCGGCGAAGGGCAGCTCTGAGCTGTGGCTCGGCGGCCGCGGCGTCGAGGCTGTCGTCGAGCGCGGAGTACGCGTCCTCGCCGGCGATGTCGAGCTGCATGCCGAGGCGCCGCCTGGCCTTCGTCTCGACGACCTGCGTGCGCAGGTAGGCGTAGGCGAGATTCCGGGCTATCCCATGCAGCCAGGCGATCACCTCGTCGTCGGCCTGCGGACGCAGGCGGCGGCGGCCGCGCCAAGCCTGCGCGAAGGTCTCCGCGGTGAGGTCCGCCGCAGGCTCTGAGCCGACGCGGCGGCGGATCGCGGCGTGGACGGCGACGATGTGCCGCGCGCAGAGGTCGCCGAAGGCGTCCGCGTCGGACGACGCCGCGCGCCACAGCTCGGCGTCGCCGCGGTGGGTGGAGGCTGAGGGGGCGGGTGCCGTGGACATGGCTCTGCCTTGCTCATGTCGGGAGCCGAGATTTCGCATCATCGACATCGCCGATGCTCCCAGCATCGGCAGCGGATGGCAATCCCCTTAACACATTGCGCAACAGAAGCGCAAGCAAAAAAATTTCCCCGAGCACTCACGGGCCTGATGTAGCGTCTCCGGCGCGGCGGCGACAGTCACAAAAAGACTGAGCGGAAGGAGGAGTGAAGTGAGCGCGCGACACTCATGTCGAGTGTGCGCGTGCCGTCCCCGCACGTCCAGTTAGGATCTACACAGTTCGAAGGGAGCAGTAATGACGAGCAGACGACTGCTGGTGACAGTTGCCGTTGCCTTCTTCGGCTTCGGCGCCTCACCCGCTTCTGCGGCAGACAGGGATGCGTCCCTGGTGGCAAAGTCGGGATCTGAGATCGTCGAGAGCGGCTTCACCGAGCTCATCAACGGCAAGAAGGTCGACCGCCCGGTCAAGAACAGCGGAGACATGGTGGCGGCGGCGGGCTGCTGGTACGTCACCTGGAGCCGCTGGTACAACAACATCTTCGGGATGCGCCTCGTGACCTACTACCAGCGCATGGACTGGTGCGGGTCCTCCGGGCGGATCACGTCGTGGTCGCGGAACCGCTACGGCACGGCCAGCGCGCCGGGCTGGGCCTTCAAGGGCAACATCGGCTCCCAGGTGACCGGAGGCAACGGATCGAGCTACGTCCGGAGCTGGACTCAGGGTCACTTCTGCCTGGCCGAGTACTTCTCGTGCGTCCAGAACAAGTACCCGTGGATCGACATGCGGGTCACTCCCACCGGCGGGGTGTCGGGCGACACGGGCGGCTGAGCCAGCCGGCCCGCAGCGAGCAGGGCCGAGGGTGGGGGTCACATGACCCCCACCTTCGATGTACTGACAGTAAACCGGTGCTTAGGCGTCGGGTGCTCCACCGTGTGAGTGCGTACGCCGCCATGACGTAGGAGAGACACAATGGTCACATCACGCCTTCTCTGCGGCGTCGCGGTCATCTGCGCCGGCGCGGCACTGACGCCCGCCCTCGCGCACGGCGCCGAAGGTCACGTGCTCGTCGCCTTCGGGGCGACGGTGGGTGACCCCGCGGCCATCGAGGCCGGGGCCGGCGGCTCCATGGTCGGCGAGATCCCGTCCATCGGAGTGCGCATACTGCGTGCGCCGGACCCCCGCGCGACCGCCGCGCGGCTCGCGCGCCGGGCCGACGTCCGCTACGCCGAGGTCGACGCGACGGCGCGGGCCACCGCCGTCCCGGACGACCCGTTGTTCACGGACCAGTGGGGACTGCGCAACGGCGATCTCGCGACCGCGGACATCGAGGCCGACGCGGGCTGGGACGCCGCCCGCCTCGGCGGCTTTCCGGCGTCCGGTGGCGTGGCGGTCGGAGTCGTGGACACCGGGGTGGTCCCCGACCATCCCGACCTCGCGGGCGCGATCGCGAGCTGCGTGACCTCGAACACCAAGAAGGCGACGCGCATCAGGGTCAAGACCGGCGTGTGCGCCGACGACAGCGGGCACGGTACGCACGTGGCGGGCACGATCGCGGCGAGGACCAACAACGCGACCGGCGTCGCCGGTGTCGCCTTCGCCTCGAGGCTGCACGTCTGCAAGGCGCTCTCGGGCCCTGACCGCACGGGCACGGTGGCCGACGTGGCGGCCTGCGTCGTGCACACGCGAGACCAGGGCGCGCGCGTGATCTCGCTGAGCCTGACCGCGCCCGACTCGGCGACGCTGCGCGACGCGATCCAGTACGCCTGGAACGAGGGCGCGGGGGCGCTCGTCGTGGCGTCGGCGGGCAACACCGGCGACACTAGCCTCGCGTACCCGGCGGCCTACCCTGAGGTCCTCTCCGTGGCGGCCACGGATCGCGCCGATCGCCACGCGCCGTTCTCGACCGCGAACGCCGCCGTCGACGTGGCCGCGCCGGGCGTCGACATCGTCTCCACGGGCCTCGCCGGCGGCTACTCCTGGTCGAGCGGGACCTCGATGGCGGCGCCGTTCGCCGCGGGTGCGGCGGCGGTGCTCGCGGGCTCCGCTCCCGATCTCACCGCCGAGCAGATCGCCGCCCGCCTGGCGGCCTGCAGCGACGACCTCGGCGCGGCCGGCCATGACCCGCAATTCGGCGCCGGCCGGATCGACCTCGCGCGCGCCGTAACGGGAAGGGGCTGCGCCGGTAAGTGACAAGCTGGCGAACAACCCAGCAGCCAGAGCCGCGTCATGGTTGGCTTCAGCGAATGGGTGCGTGGGGTCCGGCGATCTTTTCCGACGACTTGGCGGCCGACGTGCGGGAGGAGTTCCGCGATCTCATCGGCGACGGGCTGACGGCACAAGAAGCCAGCGAGCGACTCGAGGCTGAATACGCGGACACGCTTCAGGACCCGGACGAAGGGCCTGTGTTCCTGTTCGCCCTGGCGGCGACGCAGTGGAAGACGGGCCATGTCGTTTCTTCGATCATCAGCGAGGCCGTCGCGGCCCTCGACGCCGGTCGAGGGATGGAGCGCTGGGAGGACGCGCCGCCCAGCGAGCAGAGGAAGCGGCGGCGCGCCCTTGACAGGCTCGCCCGGCAGCTGCGGACCCCGTCGCGCGACCCGGTGCGCATCCCCCGGCGGAAGCTGGAGGACACGACGCTCAGACTCGGAGACGTGGTCGCTGTCGCCCGCGGCCACGGCCGCATCTTCTTCGCGGTCGTCGACTTCCACGTCGACAGGGGCGGCCGGGCCGCCGTCGTCAAGCTCCTCCGGTTTCTCGACAACCTGCCGGCCGACTCGTCGGTGGTGCGCGAGGCGGCAGGAGCGGCAACGCACGAGGAGCTCTTCGAGACGCAGCCGTTCTTCATCGCCTTCAACGGTGGCCCCAACCCTGAGCTCCTCCCCGCCGACGTCGAAGTCGTGGCTCATGGTGTCGTCGATTCACCATCCGAACGGGTCGGCGGCTTGGTGACCTGGTGGAGCCGGCTCGCCGACGACGCCGAGCCTGCGCTCCGTCGGCTTGGCCTGTCGTGACGACTGCTGGTTTCGCCCCAAGGGAGCGAAGCGGCTACGCGGCGACCTTCACGTAGGCGGTCGTCAGATGCGAAGGCTCGGGGATCGGCTGGCGCTCTCGCGCAGCCCTTCGAGATGGAACGCGATCGCGTCGCGCATCTCGCGCTCGCACTCTGCCTCGGTGGCGCCGGTGGCGACGACGCCGGGGCAGATCCGGCGCGTACGCCGAGAAGTTCTCGCCCTCGGCGCCCTCGACAACGATCAGGTAGCGGCGTTCGGTCACGAGTCGTCCTTGGTGCCCGCCTGCTTCACGAAAAAGCCGCCGTCTCCGGCGGCTTCGGAGAGCGGGAGCGACGGGACTCGAACCCGCGACCTCCGGCGTGACAGAGGCTCGCGCGGGGGGCGAATAACGCAGGAATGCGGCTCTACGGGGTGTGTTCGGTCACGTTCCGAGGGCCCGATGAGGCTGGTTTGGTACCCAAGTGGTACCCGAATCTGCACGCGCGGCCGCGGCGGGACGACGACGCCGCCCGGATGACGAAGGTGTTCGATGCCAGCGTCGGCGACCTGCCGGTCCGCGAGATCGAACAGTAAGCGTCGGCGTCGAGCGCTTTGCCGGGTACGACGATCCCCGGCGGGCACGGGAGCCAAGCCGGGCGAACGACATCCCGAACTTGCGGCATGCTGGTGTCGCACGGCGTGCTTTTGCTGCTCCTTTGTCAAGAAGTTGATGGGTGGTGTAGAGCCGTTTCTGACTCTCCGGGTGGGGCGCACGGAAGAGCTGCCAGATGCGGCGTGAGAGAAGCCGCTCGCCGACTTCCGCTTTCCCCGACGAGGAGGCCGTGCCAACGCTCGCGCCTAACGGCTGACAACCTCTTACGCGTTCCAAGGACGTGGGCGCGCCTACAGGGTTCCGGTCTCGGCGGCCCAGCCAGTCTTGACCGCGCGGTAGCGGACGTAGCCGATCTCTGTGCGGCCGTCAACGCGCGCGTTTGGGATCGCGGAAGCGATCATCCCGACGACCGTCGTCCAGCGGCTCCAGGTCGGCCCAGCGGCGATCTGGACGCGGCCCGCTTGCTCCGACAGCCGCTTGAGGTCGGAGTCGCGCGGCAGGTTGAGGCCGAAGGGCGTCAGGACGGCGTCGGGCTCTGGATCCATAAGCGCGTCCCACATCGTCGGGTCGTCGGCGTCGACGCTGCCGTGATGCGGGACCTTCAACAACGTGGCCCGGCCGCTACCGCGAGCCGACTGCGTCTCGCTGATCGCCCGCTCCCAGCCGTACTCCGGATGGCACTCGAGATCCGCGCCCAAGAGCACCGTATGCGTGGGCGACTCAATCCAGATCGCCGCCGAGGTCAGATTCGGGGTCAGCGCGGACGCCGCGCTGTCGAGTGCCGCGTCGGTGTGGAGTTCGCGGCCGACCGCGGCCATGCCGCGGCGAATCGCCCAGTCGGTCGGCGAAAGCGCGATCACGATGACACGCTCGGTGCGCAGAATCTGCGTGCGCGAGGCGATCAGCGCGCCTGGCTCGCGGCGCGCGGCCAGCACGTGCAGCACCCGTCCGTAGGCGTCGGCGCCGTGATCGTCGCCGGTCTCCGCGCTCGCCACCTCCGCGGTCGCAATCAGAGTGGCCAGGCGGTCGATGTCGGTCACCGCCGGCGAGAAGAACTTGGCCTGCGGAGCGGCGGCGAGGATCTCGGCCATGCCGCGGACGTGATCGCCGTCCCAGTGCGTCGCGACGACATGGCCGACATTCTGCGAACGCACGCCGGCATGCTCGAGGTAACGCAACGCAGCGGGGCGGCGCCTCGACATGAAGGAGTCGACGATCAGCCAGGATCCGTCGTCAAGCCGGACAAGAATGCTTTCGCCGATCGACCGTCCGAGCACCACGACTTCCAGCGCGGCGTCGGACGGGACGGCTTCAGCACTCATCCGGCGGCGAGAAGCCTGCGAGCTGCGCGGCGATCTCCTCGGCGCGGCGCGCGATCTGCAACTGCTGTTCGGGCGAGAACACCTGCTCGACATCGAGCGTGATGCGGCTGCTCGACACCATCGCGCCGTCGGACTCGCTCCAGGTCTCAAGCTCCCACTGGAAGAGCACACCCGGCCGCAGCCGCCTCCGTTCTCTCTTTGCCACCGCGGCGGTCGGAAGCCGCACGACGAGGTCCGGCTCGCCGGGGAGCTCGCCGGCGACGGCGACGAACTCCGCCCTCTCGACTTCCAGGACGCGCCCGGAGAGCCTTGCGCTCGAGCCGTCCCGGCGCCGGCTAACGGTCGGTGCGCGCGGGCGCCGGCTCGCGACTAGAGGCGCGGGGTCGGCACCTTCGTCTATTGCCTGTCGCAGCTGGCGGCGCGTCCGCGAGATGATCTGCAGGACTGATGCTCGCGCGATGTTGCAGGCATCGGCGATCTCAGGCGTGCTCATGCCGTTGGCGAGCAGCACGAGCACAGCTCGCTCCTGTGCGCCCAAGTTATCGAGCGCCCGTCTGACCTCCGCGCGACGCTCGCTGACCTCCACGGATTGCGCCGGATCGGCCTCGGGGTCGTCCGCGAGCTCCGCGGGTGCCGCAGCAGCGCGTGCTGCCCACTGTTCCTTGCGCATGACGTCGATCGCGAGCCTGCGCGCGGTCACCTGCAGGTAGCCGACCAGCGACGAACGATCTCGGATGCTCGGTAGCTGGCGGTAGAGTCTGACAAACGTTTCGGCCGCCACGTCGTCGGCGAGGTGTTCGCGCTGTGGCCCGAGTACTGACAGGGCAAAACTACGCACGCGGCGCCACTGACTGCGGTAAAGCTCCTCAAAGAGCTCGCGATCGGACTGTGCGACGGGTCCGGGACCGAGTTCTCCGCGGATCATTGGGGGGTCGCGCATCCTGCACGACACGCTAGCGGCCGGGCGGCCCGCCGTCGCGGCGGTCGTTGAAATGGACGCGCCGTGGGCCCTGCGGCCCGACGCGATCGGGCCTGGGTCCGCGGTGCAGTCGCGAAGCAGTAGGGCCGCATCACCCGCACTCATGTTTCCATGCATCTGTGCGGTGGGACAAGCGCCGGCGAGCGACGCTCCCGCGCCGCTGCATTCGCCCGAAGGGAACAGCGAGTCGCGGACCCGCGAGTCTCGCCATCACGCCTCTGTGCGACACCGGGGCAGCGGGCAGCTCAGCCCTAGCCGGCTACGCGGCGACCTTCACGTACGCGGTCGTCAGATGCGAAGGCTCGGGGATCGCCTGACCGCTCGCGCGCAGCCCTTCGAGATGAAATTCGATGGCGTCCCGCATCTCGCGCTCGCACTCGGCCGCAGTGGCACCAGTCGCGACGCACTCCAGGCAGGTCAGGGGCGTACGCCGAGAAGTTCTCGCCCTGGGCGCCCTCGATCACGATCAGATAGCGGCGTTCGGTCATCAATCGTCCTTCGTACCCGCCTGCCTCATGATGTTCGCCCACGTCTTGGGGTGCAAGGTGTCCGACGGCTTGCCGGCGATCGTCACCAGCCCTGGCCGGTCCGGGTGACGGTACTGCCGATGGCTGCCGCTCGTGCGACTGAGCGTCCAGCCTGCCGCCTCGACGTGCTTGATCGCGTCTTGGACCTTGACCGGCACCCGTCTCACCTAGGTCCCGAGCGGCCTGGCTCCTCCCTCAGCCATCCGGTCCCTCGCGTAGGCGAGCGAGAGCGGCTTCGACGTCGGATCGCACGAAGCGCCGGTGCCGGCCGAGCTTGAGCGACGGCAGCAGGCCGCGGCGCGCATAGTCCTCGGCCGTGGAGCGACGCAGCTGCAACAGCTCCGCGACCTGGTCGGCCGTCATCAGCTCAGTGAGCAGAGAGTCGCTCATCGGTCGATCCCGAAGTCACGATCAACGGTGCGCTCGGGCCTGGGCCGGCGCGCCACGGGTTCGCGTGAGACCGCGGGCCGACTCAGCTTCTCCAAATCGCGGAGTTCCGCTGCCCGGGTGCTCGTGAGGCGTTCCTCACGCTGCGCCGCTTCGACGGGATGCCGCTTCCCCGGCCTCCAGGGCGAGCGCTCGACGTCGATCCTCCGTGCCCGCGCGGCAGCCGCCGCGGCCTCTGCCACGAGTCGTTCGCGCTGCTGGGCGAGGCCGGAGACACCCGTGTCGATGGCCAACTCTTGGGCGTCGCTGCGCTGCAGGTCGTTCACCAGCCGCCCGACCGCGGTCGGGCGCGTCAGGTCGGCGGGCGCGAACTGCTCGCGCGCTGGAACCTCCTCCGCAACGTAAAGGTGGTTCGCCTCGCGTCCGCGGCTCATCGCCGTGTACCCGGACTCGCGGGTAAGGCCCTGCCCGAGGACGTGGGCACGATCGACCGTGATGCCCTGCGCGACGTGGACGGTGACCGCGTAGCCGTGCATCAGCGTCGGGTCGCCGTGCGCGGTCCGCGCGAGAAGGAAGTCGGATCCGAGGCGCACGCGACGACCACTGCACTCGAGCTCGAGCAGGTCGCGCTCGATCGCCGTCACGATCCCCCGGTCGCCGTTGTTCAGGCCCGAGCCCCGATCGTTGCGGCGAACGACGACGCGATCGCCGACCGCGAACGACCCGCCCGGCAGATCGATCTCCGGCCCGCGAAGCAGGCCCATGTCCTTGAGCCGCTCGCGCGCGAGACGGTTGAGCTCGGCGACGTCGACGCGTCTCGCCGCGATCATGAGACCGTCGTCGGCGAGAGCGTGAGACACCAGCTGGCGACGCGCTTGATCGGGCTCAGCCTCGACAACGAGCCGGCCGTGGCGGCGATAGAGCGCCACGGCTTGGACTGCCCGGCCGTCACGTAGATGCTCGAGCGCGGTGCGCTCCCATGCATGGCGCTGGCGGCGGTTCTCGGTCAGCTCGATCGCCGCACCGCGCTGCACCAGTCCGCGGAACGCGCCGCCCGCATCGATCTCCGGGAGCTGGCGGTGGTCGCCGACGAGAACCAGCTTGCCATCAGCCGCTCGTACGCGCTCGACGACCGCCGCGAGCTGGCGAGTGCCGACCATCCCCGCCTCATCGAGCACGAGCAGCACACGGTCCGGAAGCGGTCCGCCCGCGAGCAATGCCGCGACGCTCGTGCTCGGAATTCCGGCGTCGATCTCGAGCTCGGTCGCCGCCCGGCGCGCGACCGCCGCGCCGCGGACCGGAGCCCCGTCGCCTCCCACGCTTCGCGCGCCGCGGCGAGGGCGAACGTCTTGCCCGTGCCGGCCCGACCGGCCACCACCGCGATCTCGGCATCGGTCCGGCAGACCTCGCGCACCATCTCGCGCTGCTCGGCCGAGAGCGAAGGACGCGCCGCTAGCGCCGCCTCGACCGCCGGCGTCGGCTGCTGCGTCGCGTGTCGCCGTGCGCCGAGCGCGTGCTCGACGATCCGCTGCTCCGTCCGCAGCAGCTCCGGCGTCGAGTACCGGCGCTTATCGAGACCGGTCGGCGCCGGACGGCCGTCACGGAGTCGCATCGCGTCCTCGCGGTCCCGGAATCGCGCGGTTGACGAGAGGAACGACTCGCGCCGACTCCAGGAACGCGTCCGCTGCGCGCTCGAGTTGCTCGACCGTGACGGTCGATCCCGGCGGCACACGTTCCGCCAGCGCACGGAGCACATCTCTCCGGGCGAAGCTCGACCGCTGACGCGTGAGCCCGTCCGGTTCCGCCAGTTCGTCCGCGATCCGCGTCAGCACCACGGAATCGATGCGAGGGACGGCTCTCTCGTCCGAGCACCCGGTCGAGTGCCACACGGTCGAAACCGAGCGCGTCACCTCGCCGCCGCCACTCGCCCGTGATCCGCTCCGCGGGGATCGTCGCGCTCTTGGCCCGGCGGGTCGCCAGCGCCGCCGCCTCGGCCGCCCGCCCACCCGACAGGCCGCGCTGCTTCAGCGCCGCCTCGATATCCGCCCGTCGACGATTGAACGCCCGCAGCACCTCGCGCGGCACGCCGTTGATCTCCGCGATCCCGTCGCGGACCGGCGTCCACCGGACTCGCAGCGATCGGCTCAGCTCTCCGCGAAGCACCGCCTGGTAGAGAAAGCTCGCCGTGCGCGCGTGCGTGTACAGGCGCCGGCCGTCGAGCGCCGACCACCGTCCGTCAGGACCTCGCCCGAGGTTGGCGATCAGCACATGCGTATGCAGCTGCGGATCGCCGGCCCGCGACGTCCGATGCCGGAACGCCGCCGCCACAAGGGCCATCTGCCGACTCGACCACGGCCCCGCCCCGCCCACGGCGAACCGCAGCGGCCGACCGCTCCAGGTACCCGAGGGCTTGCGCCACCGCGGCATCGTGCGCCTCCCGCACAGCCGCCTGCACTTCCGGCCGGCCGAGCCCGAAGATGACGCTGACGCTCTTCGGAGCTGAGAACGTCAGATCGAAACCGGCAACCCGGGCGCGGCTCGCGGCGTCACGAAGCGGAGCACCGAACCACGGCTCCTGGCCGGCGAGCAGACGCCGCAGCTGATCGCCATCGACCGTGCCGTACAAGCCGAGCTCCCGCGCCGCCACGCCGAGCCACACACCGCGGGCCTCGGCGCCGCCGGCGTAGTAGTCCTCGATGCCGGTGCCGATGCTCTGCACGACGTCGACCCGCCCCGCCGCCTGTTCGAGGTAGTAGCGGGCCTGGCCCACGGCGAGCTTTCCGATCGAGAGCAAGTGATCCGACTCCGGCGCTTAAGCCCGTGTCGGACATCCGTGGCCCATCTGGTGCACTGATTCAGTGCAAAGGTGTGCGCGGTCTGTTGCTTTGAGGTCTGTCTACGGCTCGCCGTCCGGATGTGGACTCACGCAGGTGCGCCGTCCGCGCAAGAGCTATGGGCCGTTATGGATTCAGCGCCTTGTCGTAGGAGCCATTGGATTGGCGTGCACGTGTTGCCGTCCTGAGCCGTCCTGAGCCGTACACCCGGACGCGCTGTGCGGGCCTACGACGTCTCAGCTCGTCGAGCATTGCCATCGGCAACCCAACACCGAGCCGCCAAGGTCGCAGACCTCCAAGCCCGACACGTCATACCGCTAGCCCGACGGCGACCTACCGCCCGGCGAGCCGTCGAGCGACCGCTCGCAGCGCCGCAATCTCGGCTTGTTCGCCCGTGAGGCGGGACACTTGCGGACCCGTAGGTCCAACGTACTTGCCCGCGTATGCGTGTGCGGTTTCTCCGTCGAGCGTGTGGACAGCGAGCTGAGCGATCCGACTACCCGCGTACAGGGCGATCGGACTCTCGCCGTGGTTGACGAGTTCGAGAGTGAGGCAACCAGCGAATCCCGGCTGGACCATGATGGCTGTGGCGACCAAGAGACCGACCCGACCCGACGAAGAACGTCCTACTACGTAGGCGCCCAGGTGTCGGGGAAACTTCAGGTACTCCAGCGTGGCGCCAAGGACGAACTGCCCGGGGTGTAGCCAGAGCGGCTCCCCGAACGCGACCGCAACGTGCTCTTGGCTCCGTTCCAACAGCGCGTGCAACTGACGACCGGGGTCGAGCCCGGCGGTCTCACTGCGTCGCAAGATCCTGAACTGCGTTCCAAGCCGCACGTCGAGAGAGGCGGAGCCGATCTGCGTCTTGCGATCCAACAGCGGCATCACCACGAGTCGTCGGTCGAGATGCTCCTCATCAAGTGCGGTCGTGAGGTCCTCATGCCGAAGTAGCGCCATATCAGGTCCACGTGTTGACGAGCGCACTAAGTTCGAGCGCCGCAGGGAGAATCTCTGCGAGTTCCTCGGCATCCGGCGCCGTGGCCAGTGCTCCTGGACCCCCACCTTCGCGAAGAAGAGCCGCCTGCCAGCAGCACAACATGATCGACTCCCGTGACACGGCCAGCCCCGAATGGCGCTGAGCCGGCGGGATCTTCGCTGAGAGGAGCGCTGCGACCTCGGCGAGCTCCTCGGGATCCGGCCGGAACACACGGGAGCCGACTAGCCGACCGGCGGCATCACGGATCACGGCGCGGAGGTCGTCAATCGCCCAACCCAGAAAAGCGGCTAGGCCCTGGTATGCGGGCTTTTCCGTAACGAGACTGCGCACCCATACGTCGAGTTCAGCGTCAACGTCAGTGAGGACGGGTGACCAGCCAAGTCGATCAAGTTGCGCGACGAGATGTCGGATTCTCTGGCGCGGCGGAGGATGTCTCGGGCCAGGCTCGTCAAGGCTGCCAGCTAGTACCTCGGCGATGAACGAGTAGAGATAGGTCGGTCCTAGGTGGTGCGCGGCTATCGCATCACATAGGCACTCCGCGATCCAAGAGCGCAAGCGCTCCGCGATGTGCTCCGTCGCTTCGTGTGGATCGGCGTTCTCGGCCGTGGCGAAGGCACTGGCCGCGGCCGAGAAGCGCCGCGCCAACCGCTTGCGCCCCCGGCGCCGCAGCCCAGATGGCGTCGACGATCGCATGCGCGCTGTCGGCGGCGTGTCCCAGCTCGTGGACGATCAGCGGATGTAGGAGTCCGCTGTGCTCTTCACGACGAGGGATGTAACACAATCACAACAAGCGGCGCATCGCTTGGCATTCCGTCGCCCCAGTCCGTGATCCAGGGCTCGTACGGGTTTGAAGTCGTCGCATAAGACAGATTTTCTGCAGCCACGACGGTTACCTCTGCGTCAACGCCAACCAGCGCACGAGCCGCGTCTTCGACGTAGTACCTCGTACCGAGGTCGAGTGGAGGACGCTTGGCCGCATCGAGCCAAGCGAGGTTGGACTGGAGGTTCCTGGTTCCTAGCGTCAGCCGCCGCATCTCGACTACGGCGTCCTCCTTGACGGTGTCGTCCAGGGCCAACCCGAAGTCGGCACACCGCACATCGACGCGGGCCTCGATGGCAGCGTATGCAAGCTCGAGGTGCCTGGCCAGACCATGGGTTCGACTGAGAGCCTCATCCTCGAGCACCGTCACGCAAGCGGCGCGCTGCAGCCTCGCAGCGCGACGAGCGCTAGCCGCTACGAATGCAAAGTCGTCGTCGATGCCGGCCATGCCGGATCAACTCGACGCTCGCCGTACGCCACGACCTCCGACTGCAAGGCCACCCGCGACACGATCGAGAAAAGCGCACGCAGCGCCTTGACTGCGTCCATCGTCGCGGCGTCCCGCTGCCCACCGAGCGCGGCATCGAGACCATCACGGACCCTGGCAAGAGCAACGTCTGCGTCTCCGTCGGTCGAGCGAGCGGCACGGCGAAGGGCCAAGACCGTAGTCCCTGACGTCGCGAGCTGCTGCGAGGACGGCATCGCGAAGATGACGTTGGCCGACACGGCGCTGTTGAGCATCGCGAGCGCCCAGCGCAGTGCATCGCGATCACGGTCATCTAAGTCGACCTCGTGAAGAACCTTGCTCGCCCCGATAACGACGTCGTGAAACCGGCCCGTAGCGGTCGCCGATATAGCCGCTTGGCGAGCATTTGTCGGTTCTGAGCCGGGCGAACTCATATCACAGATCCTAGGCGTAGACGGCATAATGAGGAGTTCCTCTCAATATCGCCGATACGATGGCACGGACTCCGGTCGGAACCAGACCCCAACCTCTCGCCGCCACTGCGGTCGCGGCGCTGATCGCTGCACGTCTAGCCGGGTTGGGCTCCGACCGCGCAACACGTGACGCTTGGCTTGGGGACGAACTCGGCCTCAAGCTCCGCAGCAACGGAATCGATCGTGCCGCGCCCCGGACGCGCGAATCGATGAAGCCATGGGTCCTTGTCGACGAGAACACGATCCCCATCACGCTCCACAGGGTCCTCGTCGTCTTCCCCGGTCGTGGGCGTGCACGACCGAGACTCGTCGCGGGGCTGCGCGCAACGCAGGCGCTACGACAGCTCATCGTCACCCGATCGCGTCGTGATGTGATTTGCGTTCTGTTGCATCGACCCAGCGAGCGCGATGAGCTCTTCGCTGCGGTCGACGCCCTCGCCGAACCGTTCGTCTGGGAAGACGTCTTGCATGAGGATCGAACGCCCGAAGCGGACGCATGGGTGGCCCTCACGGTGCGTCTCGCAAATGAGGAGTCGCTTCGAGCCTAGGTTTCGTGCCGGATCGGGCATGCGAACATACGTTCGCATGCCGTTCGGACAGACTCGTCCCTGCGTCGGCGCCAGAAGGCCACTTTGCGACCTCGTTGTTGGCATCCGGCCGCCGCAGGTCCGCCACGACAAGGTCGAGACCCGTAGGTTGAGCTGGGTCACGAGCGTGGTGTCGTACCAGATCAGGCCCGATGTACGGAAAGTGCGGAAATCTGGCACCGCGGTTATTCAACTGGATTTCTCGTTTTGCTGGGCTTTTTCGCCCCGCGACGATCTTCCTCTACGGCATCTGAAGGCGTGGTCTCGCGTTCCATGCCTACGGGTTCGCAAGCGCAGACCGTGGCTCATCGAGGTCATCGACCCACAGCACCTAGGAATGGAAGCGCATCCTTCTAACTGCCAGCAGCCGATCATCGGGACCACATGCGTCTGCAAGCCGGCGCTTCTCGGCGAGCAGGTGCGACTGCTCCAGCTGACCGTCCGCATGCACGAGCAGGAAGCTGATCCGATTTTCGCGCCAGGGGATCTTGCGGTTCTCGCTCGTGGTCGGCAGCGTGCGCGTGTCGATGACCGGGCCGTGCATGAGCTCTGCGGTCACCCGCTGCCGACAGGGATTCCGTGCGCTTCGGTCGGCTCGCGTCCGGGAGAGCTGAATGCCGGCGGTTCGGGATCGGGCGCACTCGTGTGTTCCTCGGGCTCCTCGGGGAGCTTCGGGGCCGATGGTCGCCAGCCGCGAAGGTTCTGGACCAGTTCGCGGTAGAAGTCGATCGCCTGCTTGCGCGTCTCCAGCACGAACGAGCGCTCACCCTTGCCGCGCTTCGTGCCCATCGGCCGCGAGAGCGCGAGCCGGAATGCGCGGGGCGGGCGCTTGGGGTCGTTCGCGAGCAGGAGCGCTGAGGGGTCTTCGCGGGCGGCGCTGAGCAGCGCCGCGGAGGTTGCCTTGGAGTTCGCGAAGCTGGCCTCGATGACCAAGCCGTCGGGCGCGTCCTTGAGCTGGCGCAGGAGCCAGTTGACACGCGTGGTGGACCGTCCGTCCCCCGGCGCCTCGACGGTCACGCTCGTGATCACCTTGCGGGTGCGCAGGTCGGCTTGGACGACGAGCGGGCCGACGGCGTCGGGAACGCGGATCGCGGCTTCGAGCGCGCCCTGGTTGGCGAGCATGGCGCAGTTCGCGTCAAGGCGCGCGGCGCTCGTCTGCTTGCGGGGGCGGACGGGGCGAACGTCGCGACCGAGGTCCTGACCGAGCCCGAGGCAGAGGTACTCGATGAACTGGTCCCATCGGCTGGCGACGTCGCGGACCTCGGCGTCGGCGGCGCGCAGCGTGCCGTCGCCGGCGCCGTTGCGGACCTTGACCCAGTTCTCGCCCATGTCCTGGAAGCCGCTGGCGCCCGAGCGCTCGTCGTCGAGGTAGGCGATCAGCTCGCCGAGGATCCACGCCTGGTCGGGGTCGGCGACGCCGCGGTGACGGTGCTGAACGATCGCCTCGGTGAGGATCCGCCACCACGACAGGTGCACCAGCCCGACGCTGCGGAGCTTGCGCCGGTCGACGTCGACCGGTGAGTCGGTCTGGGCGCTGGTGATCTGGTTGGAGATCGTCAGCACCGCGTCGAAGCGGTGCTCGCGGGCCATGTCGAGGTAGCGGTTGACCTGCTCTGCCTTGAGGTCGGCGCCGCCCGTCTTGACCTCGACCAGGCAGCGCCAGAGCTTCTTGCCCCGCTCGACCACGACGGCACCGTCGGGGATGTGCGTCTTGCCAGCCGTGTCCTTGAGCTGGATCTCGGCGTAGGTCGCGATCCGTCCCTTCGGCGCCCCGAGCGGACCGACGAGCGCGTGGCCGAACTCGGGCACTGCCCGCATCACCGCCAGCAGCGAGGTCGTCGCGCGCTTCTCCTGCTCCTCCTGGCCGCGGATCCCCATCGCTGGGATCAGCCGCGCTGGATGCCAGCCGTCCGGGTGCCCGTCCTGCGCCATCAGACCGGAACCTAGCCGACTGCCGGCATCGGATGCAACTCCTTGAGTGATCGGCCTATCGGAGCGGGAAGGGATCCGCGGGCGGATCGAACCTGAACAGTTCGAGCTCCTCGCAATCGGACCATGTTTGCGCCCACGCGTACGCCGCCCGCGCGGTCGCCACGAGCCGCGTGCGGGTCTCGTGTTCCGACGGCCGGTTCGCGTCGACGTAGTCGCTGAGCGCGTCGACGACGCGGCGCAGGGCTCCGCGGACGAGCTCGCGCATCAGCTCCGAGGGACCGACGAGCACGACACTCTCGGCAGGGTCGGGCGCCGGCAGCTGAGCGCGCATCTTGCGCAGCAGGCGTAGCTCGTACTCGCGCGTCCACACGTCGTTGAACGCGTCCTCGCTCGGATCTGCGGCCTCGGCAGCCCAGGCCCGCCGGGCGTCCTCCTCCAGGCGTCGGTCAAACGCCTCGAGCTCATCGACCAGCGACGGCAGCTGGGCCACCGGAGTTCCAGGCGCCAGACGTCGCATACGCCCAGTCCGGACACCGACGCGCGCGCGTCCCCGGCGATACCTTGGTCCCGCATAGGAGAACCTCCTCCTGTGCCGGCCCCGGGGACGTTCCAGCGTCGCCCGGGGCACCTTGAAATGCCTTTGCCAGAAGCGAGAGATCTGCGGGCGAAATTCGCCCCCGCCGAAGTAGCAGCGGCGCCGTTCGAGCGCGCTTTGGTACCCGCGAGTGGTACCCGCGGCCGTCCGGGTCCCGGAACGACGCCTTCCAAGACAACGAAAAAGCCGCCGTCTCCGGCGGCTTCGGGGAGCGGGAGCGACGGGACTCGAACCCGCGACCTCCGGCGTGACAGGCCGGCGCTCTAACCAACTGAGCTACGCCCCCCGTGAGCGTTGTCGAGGCCAGTATGGCACGCGAAACGGGCCCTCACCTCCGGACTGCGACCGGAGCCCTTGGGGGGCCGCAACTCGGCGGTCGGCCGAGGGTTTCCGGGGCGTCAACCGATCAGCCAGGAGGTGGGGCCCTGTGTCCGATTATCGCAAGCGCCTGTGGGCGGCCCCCGTCGTCGCGGGCGCGATCACCGTGGCCGCGGCGGGCACGGCCTGGGCGCTCGACATCGCCGGCACCGAGGGCCGGGACCGCATCATCGGCAGCCGCGGCGTCGACACGATCCGGGCGCTCGGCGGGCCTGACCGCGTGTTCGCGCTGGCGGGCGACGACCGCGTCGACGGTGGCGCGGGTGACGACCGGATCATCGCCGGCGCCGGCGACGACACCGTCGACGCCGGGCCCGGCTTCGACCGTGTCCGCGGCCGCCGCGGCGACGACACGATCGCCGGCGGCGAAGGGTTCGACGTCCTGCGCGGAGGGCGCGGCGCGGACCAGGTCTCGGGCGGCCTCGGCAACGACCGCCTGTTCGCCGCCGCCCGCCGCGACACGAGCGTCGACACCGTGTCAGGCGACGAGGGCGACGACCGGATCATCGTTCGCGACGGGCACCGCGACGTGGTGACGTGCGGGCCCGGAATCGACCGCGTGAGGGCCGATTCGAGCGACTCGGTGGCGGCCGACTGCGAGATGGTCAGAATGCAAACGCGCTGAGGTGGGTACGCCCGGTCACATGTACATCGGACTAGGCGCACTACTCGTCATCATCATCATCCTGATCCTCGTTCTGTAGGCCTCAGGCAAGCCGTGCGGAAGCCTCACCGACTCGGGTGAGGCTGTCCGCACCGGCGTACACCGGTCCCCTCCAATGCCGCGGAGGCGGCGCACGACGAAGCTCTCCGGAGACTGCTCCCCCTGCTCCCCGGAGGACTTCACCCCGTGCAATCCACGAACATCGCGGCCCGCGCGGGCCGCTGGAGCGCCAAGCACCGCAAGACGGCGGTCTTCGGCTGGCTCGCGTTCGTCGTCATCGCCTTCATCCTCGGCGGCGCCATCGGCCAGAGCTCGATCGCCGACGAGGACTACGGCAACGGCTCGTCCAAGGTCGCCGACCGCGCGATCGCCGCCGCCGACTTCCCCGAGTCCTCGGACGAGCAGGTGCTCGTGCAGGGCAAGGGCTCGGTCAAGATCGGCGATCCCGCGTTCAACGCCGCCGTCGAGGACGTCATCACGCGCCTCGAGGCGGTGCCGCACGTTGACGAGATCGAGTCGCCGCTCGCCAAGGGCAGCGAGGGCCAGCTGTCCGAGGACGGCCGGTCCGGCCTGGTCACCTTCGAGATCGCGGGTGATGACGACACGCTGCCCGACCGCGTCGATCCAGCCCTCGCCGCCACCGCCGCCGCGCAGAAGGCCAACCCCGGCGTCTTCGTCGGCCAGTTCGGCGACGCCAGCGCCGAGGAGGCGATCTCGAAGGCCTTCGAGGACGACTTCCAGAAGGCCGAGTTCCTCTCCCTCCCGATCACGCTGATCATCCTCGTCGTGGCCTTCGGCGCGGTCCTCGCCGCCCTGGTCCCGCTCTTCCTCGGCCTCACAGCCGTGATGATCACGCTCGGCCTGATGGCGCCGATCAGCCAGCTCGTCGCGCTCGACGAGGCGGCCAGCTCGGTGGTGCTGCTCGTCGGCCTCGCGGTCGGCGTCGACTACTCGATGTTCTATCTGCGCCGCAAGATGGAGGAGCGCGACGCCGGGCGCTCCAGCGAGGCGGCATTGGAGTTCGCCGCCGCCACGTCAGGACAGGCGGTGGTCATCTCCGGCCTGACGGTGATGATCGCCATGGCCGGCATGTTCCTCGCCGGCAGCATCGTGTTCACCGGCTTCGCGGTCGGGACCATCCTCGTGGTCGCCGTGGCCGTGCTCGGCTCCGTCACCGTGCTCCCGGCCATGCTGTCCAAGCTCGGCGACAAGGTCGAGTGGGGCCGCGTGCCCGTCATCGGCCGCATGCGCCATCGCAACCACGGCGAGTCGCGCGTGTGGGGCTGGGTCCTCGACCGCGTGCTCGCCCGTCCGGTGGTGGCGCTCGTGGTCGCCGGCTCGCTGCTGCTCGCGCTCTCGATCCCCGCGCTGTCGATGAAGACCGTCAACGCCGGCGCCTCGGGCCTGCCGAAGGACCTCGAGGCGACCCAGGTCTACGACCGCATCCAGGCCGCCTTCCCGGGCGGGCCGCTGCCCGCGATCGTCGCCGTGCAGGCGGACGACGTGACGAAGCCCGAGGTCCAGGCCGGCATCGAGGCGATGGCCGCCGAGGCGCTGGGCACGGGCCGGATGTCGGAGCCGATCAACACCACGATCAGCCCCGACAAGTCGGTCGCCGTGATCTCGATCCCGATGGACGGCAACGGCACCGACGAGGTCTCGGAGGCGGCGCTCGCGTCGCTGCGCGACAGCGTCATCCCGGCGACGGTCGGGAAGGTCGACGGCGTCGAGGCCAACGTGACCGGCATGACGGCCGGCTCGAAGGACTTCAACGACTCGATGAAGTCCCACCTGCCGTACGTGTTCGCGTTCGTGCTCGGCCTGGCGTTCGTGCTGCTGCTCGTCAGCTTCCGCTCGATCGTCGTGCCGGCCAAGGCGATCGTCCTGAACCTGCTCTCCGTCGGCGCCTCGTACGGCGTGCTGAAGCTCGTCTTCCAGGACGGGCACGGCGAGAGCATCCTCGGGTTCGAGTCGATCGGCGGCATCACCGCCTGGCTCCCGCTCTTCCTCTTCGTGATCCTCTTCGGCCTCTCGATGGACTACCACGTGTTCATCATCAGCCGGATCCGCGAGGCGGTCGACCGCGGGATGACGACCGACGAGGCGGTCGCGCACGGCATCAAGCAGACGGCCGGCGTGGTGACCAGCGCGGCGATCGTGATGGTCGCGGTGTTCTCGATCTTCGGCTCGCTGAGCATGATCGAGTTCAAGCAGATGGGCGTCGGCCTCGCGGTCGCCGTCCTGATCGACGCGACGATCGTCCGCGGCGTCCTGCTCCCGGCGGCGATGAAGCTGCTGGGCGACTGGAACTGGTACCTGCCCAAGCGGCTCAACTGGCTGCCGAAGATCTCGCACGAGGGTCCGCTCCCCGAGCCCGCCAACGCCTGATGTGAACCGCTCGGGGCCGCCGCAAGGCGGCCCCGAGCCGTTTGCGCTTTGATGCGCGCACTATGCGCATCGGGCTCCTCACCGGCGGCGGAGACTGCCCCGGACTCAACGCGGTGATCCGCGGCATCGTCCGCAAGGGCATCAACCATCTCGACCACGAGTTCGTCGGGTTCCGCTACGGGTGGGCGGGCGTGCTCGAGAACAACTCGGTCGAGCTGACGAACGCCAACACGCGGGGCATCCTCCACCGCGGCGGCACGATCCTCGGCTCCTCGCGGACGAACGTCTTCAAGGTCGAGGGCGGCGTCGACCAGGTTCGCGAGACGGTGCAGGCGAACCAGCTCGACGCGCTGATCCCGATCGGCGGCGAGGACACGCTGGGCGTGGCGCGCAGGCTGGTCGACGAAGGGGTCAACGTCGTCGGCGTCCCGAAGACGATCGACAACGACCTCGCGGGCACCGACTTCACGTTCGGCTTCCAGACCGCCGTGCAGATCGCCACCGACGCGATCGACCGCCTGCACACGACGGCCGAGTCGCACAACCGCGTGATCATCGTCGAGGTCATGGGGCGCCACGCCGGGTGGATCGCCGCCTACTCGGGGCTGGCGGGGGGCGCCGACGTGATCCTGGTGCCCGAGCAGCCCTTCGACATCGACGAGGTGTGCTCGCTGATCCAGCGCCGCCACTCCAAGGGCGCCACGTTCTCGATCGTGGTCGTCGCCGAGGGAGCCACGCCGAAGGACGGCGACATCGTGTCGGAGTTCGGCGGCGCGACCGACTCGTTCGGGCACGTGCGCCTGGGCGGCATCGCCGTCGCGCTCGAGAAGGCGATCGAGGACCGGACCGGCTACGAGTCGCGCATGACGATCCTCGGCCACGTGCAGCGCGGCGGCACGCCGGTGGCCTACGACCGCGTGCTGGGCACCCGCTTCGGCGTGGCCGCCATCGACGCCGCCACCGACGGCGACTTCGGGAAGATGGTCGCCCTGCGCGGCACCGAGATCGTGCGCGTGCCGCTCGACGAGGCGCTCGCCGAGCCCAAGCTGCTCGACCCCGCGTTCTTCAAGACTGCGGAGGTCTTCTTCGGCTAGCCCGTTGAGCAGAATCAACGCCTGGGCCCTTGCGCCCGGGTCCCGAACTCCGGTCCAATGGCGCTCCGGGGGAAGGGGCAAGGGCCGGTCCGGGGTTCCGTCGCCAGGGTGTCGACGGGGCCCCGTCGCCGGCGTTTACCGGCGACCTACCGCGCGTTGGGCGGCGTGCCGTCTCCTATACGGATGCCCATCCATGACCTGCTCCGCTCCGGCTCGCGCACGCGGAGCGACCGCGACGCGATCGTCGTCGAGGACCTCGCGAAGCGCTATCCGAACGGCACGGACGCGGTGCGCGGCATCTCCTTCCGCGTGCAAGCCGGCGAGGTCTTCGGCCTGCTCGGGCCCAACGGAGCCGGCAAGTCGACGACGATGGGCATGCTCGGGACGCTCGTGTACCCGACGGCGGGCCGCGCGACGGTCGCCGGCTTCGACGTCAAGACGCAGTCGCTCGAGGTGCGGCGCCGGATCGGGTTCGCGATGCAGGAGGTCGGGGTCGACGATCTGGCCACCGGGCGCGAGCTGCTCCAGCTGCACGCGCGCCTGCACGGGCTCTCGCGCCGGGAGGCCTGCAGGCGGGCCGCGCTCCTGCTCGACCTGTTCGGCATCGCCGACGCCGCCGGGCGCCGCATGGGTGAGTACTCGGGCGGGATGAAGCGCCGCGTGGACCTCGCCTCGGCCGTCATCCACCTGCCGCACGTGCTGTTCCTGGACGAGCCGACCGAGGGCCTCGATCCGCATGGCCGCAGCGCCGTCTGGGACACGGTCGAGCGGCTCAAGGAGGCGACTGGGCATGACGGTCCTCCTCACCACGCACTACATGGAGGAGGCGGACCGGCTCTGCGATCGCATCGCGATCGTCGATCGCGGGCGGATCGTGCTCGAGGGCACCCCGCGCGATCTGAAGGCCGCCGCCGGGCTCGGCGACGCTCGAGGACGTCTACCTGCAGTCGACGATGCGGCTGGCGGCATGACCGCGGTGCGATGCTCGTGCTCGCTCTGCTGTCGGGAGCGGAGGTCGCCGGCGGGTGATGGGCGGTCGCGGGCTCGAACCGCGGACCTCCTGCTTGTAAGGCCGGGCGCCCGCTAGGCGACTAACGGCTCCGTTCCCGCGTTACGGCGCGGGATCGGCCGCCCCCACGGGCCTCCGGATGTCGGTGCAAACTGCCTTCGATTTGCGCGGATGTCTGCCGATGTGGGCACCGGCGTGGGCCTGGTGCCCAATGCTGAACGCGCTGAGCCGCCTGGGGCGGCGCCGATCAGTCGGGAGGAACGGCTGCGCGTTGGTCATGCGCGGGCTTGCCGTCAGGGGAAGTCGGGTAGCGAGGCATGGCCGGCTGGCTGCTCCGACCTCAAGCCGCGCCCGATGTAGACACCCGTCTTGCCGCTCGTCACGGCCCTTTCCGGTGGCCGGGACTCCGCTTTTTCCGCGGGCGACGACGTCGCGCGGGCCAGCGAGCCTCAAGCTTCGGTCCGGTGAACAGAGCGCGGAATTCGCGATCCTCGATCGCCTTGCGCAGCGCGGTGGTCATTAGGCGCTGCATCGCCGCAAGCTCACGCGTCGCCGGGCTAAACGTATCGACGCGGACCCCGCGTCCGTGGACCGAGCGCGAGCGCCGGCCGTAGAACGCCTCGGCCCGCCGACGCGTCATGCCGGCGATGCCGACCGCGCGCGCGAGCTCTGGAACCCGGGTGGCGAACTGCGCCGTGGCGTCGCCGCGTTTCACCTTGAGCAACGATTCCAGCGCCGTGACGACGTGCACGGACGCGATCTCCATGTAGTACGTGCGAAAGCTCGATTCGCAGTACCAGATCGCATTCCAGATGCGTGGGGGCAAGCGATCTCGGTCGCGCCGGAGCGCCGTCAGGAGAACGCCGAGCTGCCGAGCGTCATCCTGCGTGAGGTAGGCGCGGGAGCCGTCGAGCACGCGCCACGCGTAGAACCGATTCCCCGGGCCGACGGCGACGATCTGGTCGGGGTGCGGGCGCAGGCCTTGGATGCGACGAGCTGCGACCTCGGTGCAGAGCGCGTTGAGAACGAGGTAGCGGGATATCGCGAGCGCCTGATGGAGCGCGTCGTCTGCGTCGAACTGATGTAGCTGCTTCCACGTCGCCGGAGCCGGATGCCGGACGAGCGCGTAGCGGTGCCCGCCGCCCTCGAGATCGATCGCGTCGAAGTTCATGTGCCTGGGCTCGCATGCCTTCTGGTAGGCGAGCGCTTCTTTCATCGGGAGCCGCATCAGGCGGAGATCGGGGAGAAGCTGGACAGGCGGATCGCCGGCCGGTCCGCCGTCCGCCCAGTCGCCGTCGTTGCTGCTCGCGGGGATCACGACGACGTCCGTGATCGAGAGCTCGGCGAGCGGATCGTGTCCCTCGGCCACGCCGCGCAACCTACTCTCCCGCGCTCTCGGTGGACCCACAACTATCGGCAGACGTAACCACGGTGCTGTTTCGAGGCATATGGAGCGGTGTCGGCCCGTTCGCCGGGTCACGCGTGCTACCAGGCGAAACGAGCAGCGCAAGTCTGCGCGGCTAGCGCAGCCACGCCCGGTAAAGAACTCCACCGGCTGCGCGATCGCCGGTGCCTGGCCGGCCGACGCGATCGGTTCTCGGCTTCGTGGTTCGGGTCTGTCCGTGACGCGGCTGTCAACGGGAATCAAGCAACCGGGCCTCGTCGAACGCTGGTTTGACGGACGGCACGACCCGGCGTAGGTCCAGTTGCCCACTCACAAGAGGTCCGAAATGGTCAAACGGCTGAGGCAGATCCTGGATCGCCTCGCCAAGAGCCGCGCGGACCAACGCGCCACTCGCGGCGAGCGGACACTCCGGAAAACGAGGCGAAAGCGCAGCGGCTACGCCACGAGCGCTTTGACGATAAGGGCGGACCCCTCGGAGGCGGCGGCATCTGACGACTCGCCCGATCCTCCCGTGGCCGGAATCGGCCGCGGGCATTGGAAGACCTCGCGGCCACGCTCCCCCCGCCCACGGGCACGCGCCCACCCGCCGTGACGGTTGCGACCCCGCCACGGCGATCACTAGCTCGCTGTGAGGCCGTGGCGCCGCTCGGTCCGACCGCTCGTCACCCTTCCAGGCCGGAAGCGGCAGTCGCGCACGGCTCCGTGTGCCGCGCGCATGAGCGAAGTGTCGTCTTGCGCCCAAGTTTTTGCCTGGTAGTGTCGCGCGATGTCACGTTCGCGGTCTGGCGTGTTGACGGTTCGCGTTGCCGTCGCGGGAGTCGCGCTCGTGGGAGCTGCGGCGACGGGCGCGCGAGCGCAGGAGCCGCCGCCGTCTGCGGGCTTCGACGCGAGCGTGTGCCATGGCCGTGGCGTCGACCCGCCGAAGAACGGCCGCCTGATCGGGCACATCAGGCGTACGACCGGACTCTTCAGCATCCGACCGAACGGCTCGGGGTTGCGCCGTGAGACGAAGCCTCCGCGCGGGTTCAACGACTTCTATCCGGCTGCGTCCCGCGACGGGCGGTCGATCGCGTTTCTGCGGATGTTCCGCGCGAACGCGGACGCTCGTCCGAAACGCCTGATGGTCGTGAACCTCCGGACCCACAGGACACGCTTTCTCACATCTGACTTCGTTCAGTTGTTTGCGCCGGCGTGGTCTCCCGACGGCAAGTGGATCACCTCCGGAACCGTGCAGACCACTCTGCCGGGTGGCTCCTTCAGGCGGGATGCCACGGTTATTCATCCTGATGGAACCGGGCGCCGAGTCCTCGACGCCGATGGCTATCAGTTGCTGTCCGGGAGCTGGTCTCCGAACGGCCGTTGCTTTGCGGCGATTGCACGGTTCCGCACCGACGACGGTTCGGGTTTCAACTCTGAGGACGCCGGCGTTGCCGTGGTCGGGAGCGACGGCGGGCCCGCGACCAACTTCTATCCCCGACCGCCGCCATGTTCGTCGGCGTTCGGCTGCGTCAGCACGTTCCCCAGTTACGGTCCCAACGAGCCCAACTACGTGGCTTGGACGGCGGACGGGAGCGCGATCCTTGCGCTGAGCGGCGTCTATCTCGAGGCTCCGGAGCACAGTTACGACGAGCCCGAGAGGGTCGATGTGCTGCTTTCTCCCTTGTCGTCCTCTCTGCCTGGAAAGGTCTTGCTCGGCAACGCGAGGTTCGCATGGATGGCACCCGACGGCCGGTTCATCACCGCCTGGCTGGGATTGGGCCGTTTTCGCGGCTCGGGCGTGTTCAGACTGGATGGCGGCAGGGTGCACCGGCTGCCCCGTTTCGCCGTCCAGGCATGGGCTCCGACACGGCGCTAACGGCCCATCTGCCGCTTCGCGCGGCACAAGGCGGTGCTTCCGCGCGCCCGATCAGCGGAGCGCCCGGCACCGTGCGCGCTCACTCACCAAGAGTGGCGCCTTGAAGCACAAGGGACACTCCCGCCGGCGCTGGGCGCGCTTGCGCTACTCGCGGGAGCAGCACTCCGGCCCGCGTCGCGCGCCGCCGCTGCTCGGGCGTGGTTCGCGCACGGCTGCGCGCTCGCACGGAACCAGGCGGGGACGCCGTTCGCGTCCGTCGGTCCCCTGGCCGTCGGTCCCCTGGCCGTTCGTTGAGACGGGTCTCTCCCAGCCAGCTGAAGTAGGTCAACGCGTCGCATGCGTAATTGCGCTCAGGCGGTCCGGCCGTCGGCGACCCGGTCGATGCCGATCGCGCGCGCCGTGATCTCCCGGGGAAACCGCCCGCTTGTGGCCCCACGCGTCGGGCGGAGCGTGAGTGGCGTTCGGCACGATCACGGGGAGAACGGGGATGTATGCCAGCCTGCGGACCTACAGCATCGGATCGGGCTCGGTCGACGCCGTCATGCGCCGCGTCGACCGCGAGGTCGCCGAGGCGTTGTCGCAAGAACCCGGGTTCGTCGCCTACCACGCCGTCGATACCGGCAATGCCATGGTCGTGACGATCAGCCTGTTCCACGACCGCGAACGGGCGGAGGCCTCCAGCGAGCTGGCGGCGCAATGGGTCGCTGAGGAGCTGGCGGACTTCAACGTGACGCGCGTCGGCGTCATCGGCGGCGACGCGATGGTTTCCCGAGTCTCCGCCGAGATCCTCGAGCCCGCCCACCCCTGATCCGGCTCGTTTCGGCTCGAGCCGATCTGCCGGAGCCCGGACTGGCCGAGCCGATCACGACTCGGGACGACCGTTCTTGCGCCATCCCTTCGCGTGCCCGGCGCAGCGGGCGAGCGGACCAGCTCGGTGTCGCCCATCGCGCGAAGCGGTGGCTGGATTCTGGGCAGTGGCGTCGCTTGCGCGCCGCCGGGGGGCGCACTTATGGTCCGCGGAGCTCAGACCAACGCGGACGTTGGACATCGGGAGGTCGGGATGCGCGTGGCAGTGCTCGGAGCGGGTAACGGAGGGGTTGCATCGGCGTTCGACTTCGCACAGCACGGCCATGAGGTGTCGCTGTACGCCCCGCCGGAGTTCGGCGCGAACGTGGTCGCGGTGGACAAGGCCGGCGGCATCACCGCGAGCGGGGATCTCCAGGGCTTTGCCCCGATCCGATACGCCGGGCACGACGCCGCGGAGGCCATGGCCGGTGCCGAACTCGTGGTGCTCGTGGGTCCGGCGTACGGCACCGAGCCGCTGGCCGCCGTGGCCGCGCGCCACCTGACCGAGGGCATGGCGGTTCTGATCTGCCCCGGGTCGTGCGCCGGCGCGATCGCGTTCAAGCGCGCGGTCGGGCTCGAACTCGACGACCAGCGCTGCATCGTCGGCGAGACCAGCACGCTGCCGTACGCGGTGCGGGTCACCGAGCCGGGCGTCGTCAACGTCTTCCTCAAGCTGACGACCGGGGTGTACCTCGCGGCGCTGCCGCGAGCGGGGACGGACCGGCTGTACGGCCTCGTGAGCGATGTCTGGCCGGCGGTCGAGAAGGCCGAAAGCGTCTTCCAGACCACCCTCCAGAACGGCAACCCGGTGATCCATCCGGCGGTCACACTGCTCAACGCCGGTCTGCTCGAGCGAACCGGCGGCGACTTCCTGTTCTACGAGGAGGGCGTGACCGAGGGCGTCGGGCGGCTGATCGAGGCGGTCGACAAGGAGAGGCTGGCGATCGCCAGCGCGCTGAGCGTCACGATCCTGTCCGATCCTGCCCTTGGGGTCAGGCAGGGGTACATGCGCGAAGAGAACTACTCGACGGGCTACAGCACCGCCCCCGGCTTCCTGGGGATCGCAGCGCAGAGCCAGCTCGACCACCGCTATCTGACAGAAGACGTCGGCTACTCGTTGATCTTCCTGACCGATCTAGCCGCGCGCCTGGACGTACCCACTCCGATCATGGACGCCGTCATTGCGATCGCTTCGGTCGTTCTCGCGCGCGACTTTCGAGGCGAGGGGATGCGGACCATGAGCACGCTCGGCCTGGACGGCATGTCGCGCGAGGAGCTCGCCGTCCTCTGATCCGACGGGCGCCTATCCCTCGCGCAAGCAGACCTCGGACTCGAACGCGACGACAGCCGCGACCCCAACTGCGAGCGCGGCTCAGACGCACCCACCCCTACGCACAACGATCCTGTCGACGCCGATGGCGAGAACGACAGCGGCGACGACACACGCGCGAATGGCGACAAGCCGTGGGTCGCCCATCCGGCTCCCTTCGAGAGGTTCGGCAAACGAAGAGCGCGGCGTCGCGTTCACATACGACGCGCGCTTCTCGCGCAAAGCAGCAGCGAGCCCCCTCGCCTGTCGGCTCGCACCATCGGACGCGTCGGGGGTCTGGCAGTGCTGACGAGTGTTGCGACTGAAGTAACGCTCTCGAATCACCCACTCGGTACCTCGCGTGGTCGAATGCGTGGGTAGCCGTCCTCATTGCTTCGAGTGCTCCCAGGCGCTCAGGGAAATCTCCATCACGCCGCCGTCGGGAACAACTTGCCGCGCGTCGAGGGCCAAGGTCACGTTGCCGGTCGGCTAGCGTGTTGATCGCGCGTTCCGCATGTTCATTCGGCCCGCGACCTCGCCGTTGTGGAAGACGAGAGCCGCAGCCCGCACCGCGTCGGGGAGCGCCGCCAGGTCTGGGCCGCAGCGCTAGAAGCGGCCGGTCCAGTAGCCGCTGATCGCCGTCAGCATCACCCCCGTGTGGTGATCGATCAGCGGGCGGCCCGATGTCCAATCACGCTCGCCGCCGGCGCGGGCGATGGCGAGCTGGGGGCCGGTTTCGCGCCGCTCGCTCACCTGGCCGACGCGAGGCGCGTCGGGGGACGTCGTAGCCCGTCAGCAGCCGCGCCACAGCGAGGGAGATCAGCCCAATGAGCAGGCCGGCGAGGTCGTCCACGACGTAGTGCCAGCCATGGTAGATCGTCGTCACCGCGGTGAGGACGAGCCACGTCCACAAGGCGACCCTGAGGCGTCGGTTCAAGCGCAGCCAATGCGCCACGACCGCCGCCGAGAAGCTCATGGCTATGTGCAGCGACGCGAACGCGGCGATCGCTTGCGGGGTCCCCGTCTCGGTGTTGCGCAGGAACCCGCTCCGGTCGTCGAGCAGCATCTGCTGCAGGGTGGTGACCTGGGAGTCCGGAAGCGCCGCGAACGCCCCCGGATCAGCGAACGCGGGTCCGAGCGACGGCAGAAGGAAATAGCTGGCGATCCCGATCAGCCAATTGATCGACAGGGCGGTCACGAAGAACAGGCTCGTCGACAGGTCGGGCGAGAAGACGAGGGCCACCGCCAGCGACAGCGGCAGAAACACTATGAACGCGGCGTACAGCCAGGCGAGGAGATGGGTGGGGATCGGCCCCACGCCGAGCAGGGAGTGCAAGAGCGCGCCCGGATCGTGGCCGCCGAACAGGGCGCGGTCCACCGAGGCCAGCTGGCGGTCGAAGAGGTCTCCCGGGCGCAGTATGGGCAGCAGGCCCTTGAGGTTCCGATAGGCCAAGTAGCTCACGTAGAAGCTCAGGAGCCCACTGCCGGCCGCCGCCATCCGCTGCCATGTCCAGCGAGCGCCGCGAACCTCGCGCATCAAGGCGCGCGACGGCCGCCGGGTGCCGGTCATGCGAGCGGCTCTGATCGCGACGTCCAGGCCGACGAGCAGCGCGACGGCGGAGCCGACCAGGACGAAGTATCCGGCGGCGACGTTGTCGGGGTCGCGAAAGCGGACGTCAGCGGCATCCGTGGCGATCAGCGCCGCGACGAGCATGGCGAGCCCGACCGCCGGAGGCGCCGCGACCTCCCGCCACCGCGGCGGCGAGGCCGCGCGGAGAGCGGCGGAAGACTGCCTCGCCCCCGGTGGATGGACTCGGCTCAGTCGCGCGACGCCGGCGGCGCGCAGCTGCATGTCAGAATCGGGGGGCACGCGACGCGCCACATATACCGTGTTCCCCGGTTCGACCCGGCTGCGCCGGGCGCACCGTCGCGAGCCCGCGCGAGAGGCGCTTTCGGATCACGGACTCCGACGTCTGGCGAGGTGCAGCGCGCACGTCGCCCTCAGGACCGCTCGTGTCAGGCGAACGGAGCAGCGCGCTGGCCGCCTGGCCGCTTGCGTTGCGCGTCAGGAGGCGAGAGCGTCATCCGGTCACATAGATGACGCCAGCACCGAGGGAGTAGGAATGGAACCCCGAGCGAGATCCCGCGTGTTGATAGTGGCGAACCGGACGGCGTCCACGCCGCGGCTCATAGAGGCTGTCCGCCGCCGCGCCGAAGCCAGTCCGTGCGAGTTCGCCTTGCTGGTTCCGGACGTCACCGATCGCAAGGCGGCCGACTGGACGCTGGAGACAGCGCAACGGCTGCTGCGGCCGGCCGCGCGAGGGAGGATTGAAGGACTCGTGGGCGGCCCCGACCCGTTCGAGTCGGTCCGAGAGGCTGTCCAGCAGGAAACTTTCGACGAGGTCATCATCTCGACGCTGCCCAGACGAGTGTCGAAGTGGCTCAGGCGAGATCTGATCCGGCGCGTCGAAGGGTTGGGATTGCCGGTGACGGCGATCGTCCCGACAGCGCCCAGGATGTCACGCGAGGACGCGATGCTGCTCGTGGGAGCTGCCGGCGCCAATGTCGGCGACTTCGGCCTGGGAGGGGCGCGCCCTCCCGAGGGCAGCGGTCGCTAAGGGGCCGCCTGGTCCACGGAGCATGGGCAGCCTCGTTGACTGGCTCGTCACGATCGCTCTCGTCAGCGTCGCGAGTGCGGTGGGCCTGCGCATCGTCGAAGGGAGGCTCCTCGCCGCCGTCCGCGGCCGCGTTGCGGCGGGCGGCGCCGTCGCGGGAGCGGTCGGCGGCTATCTCATGTACTTCTCGGACGCGCCCATCGTTCGCGTCGTCCTGCTCGCGCTCGGCGCCTTCACCATGCTGCTAGCCGCCGCGACCTCCGGCGGCGAGATGCACGGCGAGACAGGCGGCATCCCTCCCAACGCCTGGGGCGGCGAGAGCGGCGGTGACCCCGGCGGCGGCCTGTGAGCGCGGTGGCCGGCAGCGGGTCGCGCGGAGCCTAACCGGGCGCTTGAGGAAAGGCGCATGGCGTCACCGAGGATTCGGTGCGAGCCTGCGGACTCTCCTTGGCCGCGCTATCGCTTGGAGGGCGAAAGCAGCACCGCGTGCCTCGGCCGGACGTGCAAGAGCCTCAAGCGACGGTTCCGGTCGACTGACCGTTCCTCGTGGGGGAGGATCTAACCCCGGAGTCGCGCGCGGTAGCCACCGATTCGAGCCATGCTCTCGGGTGAGAAGCTCGTTGGCTCGCCCTCGCGATCGATGAGCGGGGTGGCGGTGACGAGCACGATCAGGCCTCGCCTGCCTCGCCTACGCACCGTACGATACGTCGCGCGGTTGACGCGAAGTTCGACCGTGGCCGTCGTGCGGTTGCGCCTGACGCGGGTGGAGCCGAGGAGGTCGCCTCTGGATATGTTCACGCGGCCGCGGGCCGGTTCGCTGAAGGTGACCGGCACCCGGACGCTGCGGTCGCGCTTCACGCGCAGCGTCGGCGGATCGAATGGCTCGAGCAGGAAGGGCGGGCACGAGGCGGTATCGACGGAGAACTGACCCGGTCGCCAGTCGATGAACAGTTCGTCGTGCCCCGTGTCGCACACGAAGCGGTGGCCCGGCAGATCTTGCGAGCTCCAGAAGTCGTCGTCGCCTGGACCGCCGACGAGGGTGTCCCCAGCACCTAAACCGGTGGTCAGCGTGTCGTTCCCGTCACCGCCGTCGAGGAGATCCGGGCCGTTGGCTCCTTGCAGATGGTCATCGCCGGCCATGCCGTACACCGTCACGGGAGCCTCGGTGTAAGAAGTAAGCAGCGCGTCCGTCAGAGGGCTTCCGATGATGGTCGTCGGCACCGGCGGCGGCAGAACCGACGTGCCCGCGGCGGCGTCGAGCTCCATGCGAGCCGTCGTTGCCCCGACGCACTGCGCCTGCCCTGCGGCCATGCCCGGACTCGGCAAGGCGGGCGGCGCGCATCCAGGACCGAGCGTGAGCGGCGCAGACCCCGTGACCAGCGTCAAGAAACCGTCGCGCTGAAGGTAGCCGGAGGGGAAATTGAACGTGCCGGAGTCTCCGGCATCGGCTCGCACGATCAGCACAGAACCGCTGACAGAAACGCTCGCCGCTACGGCCGGAGCTGCAGCAACCGACAGCATCGCGATGCCGAGGCATGCGATTCGCGCTACCCGAACGGCCCTCCTGGCGATGTCCAGCCTCCTGACGAGCGGCACTCGAAGCTACCGCGACAGCCGCACGTACGCAACCAGTTTTCGGTCTGACCAGCACGACTGACGCCGACCAAGCAGCGCGGACAACGCGCTTTCGGGCGCCACGGCTTTCGCTTCGAGGCAGAGGCGGCAGCTACGCCGCGAGCGGGTACGGCTCGCGCTCAGACTGAGCGTGCAGGCGAGCTTGGCGAGGATGGTCAGGTCGGCCTATAGCCGGACCCGATCCAGGCCCCGGACGCACGGCGGGGCGAGCAAGCCGATCGCGGAAAAATTCTCTCTTCATCGCGACCCCGCCAACCGAGGACGTATCGGAAGCGCGTTCCGTCTTCGACATGGGGCTTGTCGTCGCCGCGGCGCCGTCAGCGTCGATCACGGACGTACGGCTCGACCTTGCCGGCTCGGCGACGACGTAATCGATGTGGGCTGCATCGGTGCGTCCGGGGCAGTAGCCGTTGGGGTGATTTCCTCCGGCGCGAGGTCCCAGGCGCCACAGGTTCGGCAGACGTAGAGCTCGAACGAGTCGGGCGGCCGCACCCGGGGGCTTCGAAAGTCTCGTGCGATTACGGGCGAGGCGCTACCCCCGTCATCAATCGGTGCCGAGCGCTGTCAGCGGCCGGCTAGTGTCGTGAGTCGTTGATTCGGTCGCAGTAGCGGCGGATGGAGTCGAGGATCTGGTCGGCGGTCTTGGTCCAGACGTAGGGGCGGGGATCGTCGTTCCAGGTCTGGATCCAGGCGCGGATGTCGGTGTTGAGGGCGCGGACGGAGCGGTGCGTGCCGCGCTTGAGCAGCTTCGCGGTGAGTTCTGCGAACCAGCGCTCGACGAGGTTCAGCCAGCGAGCTAGGTCGGGGTGAAGTGCAGCTCGAAGCGCGGGTGTGCGAGCAGCCAGCGCTGGATCGCCGGCGTCTTGTGGGTGCTGCTGTTGTCGAGCACGATGTGGACGTCGAGTTCGGCCGGGACCTCGCGGTCGATGGCCTGCAGGAACTGCTTGAACTCGATCGCGCGGTGGCGGGTGTGCAGGGCGCCGATGACCTTGCCGGTGGTGAGATCCAGCGCGGCGTAGAGGCTCGAGGTGCCCGCGCGCCGATAGTCGTGGGTGGCGCGCTCGGGCGACGCCGGGCAGCATCGGCAGGATCGGCGCCGTGCGATCGAGCGCCTGGATCTGGGACTTCTCATCGACGCACAGCACGACCGCGCGCTCGGGCGGGTTGAGATAGAGCCCGACGACGTCATGGACCTTGTCGACGAACAGCGGGTCCTTGGAGAGCTTGAAGGTGTCCTGGCGATGCGGCTGCAGCCCGAACGCCCGCCAGATCCGCGACACCGCGGTCTGCGTGAGCCCGACCTCCGTGGCCATCGACCGCGTCGACCAGTGCGTCGCGTCCTTGGGCGTGCTCTCAAGCGTCTTGGTGATCACCGCATCGACCTGCTCGTCGGTGATCGTCCGCGGCCGGCCCGGCCGCGGCTCATCGGTCAGCCCGTCGAGCCGGTGCTCGGCAAACCGCGCGCGCCACTTCGCCGCCATCGCCCGGTTGATGCCCAGCCGCTCGGCGATCTCGGTGTTCTTCAGGCCCTCGGCCGCGGCCAGCACGATCCGCGACCGCTGCGCGAGCGCCTGCGCGCTCGTGCGCCGGCGCGTCCACGCCTCAAGCTGGACGCGCTCGTCATCAGACAACTCGATCGCAACAGCAACATTCGGCGGCATAACCAGCTCATGCCCCGCTGCCACCGATTTAACGCCTCAGGACACTAGCTCGAGAGCGCAGCGAAACGCACGACAGCGCGCGAAGCGCCGACGAGCTCGCCGAGTCGCGTCGCGAGGCCGTCGTCAACGAGCACGCGGAGTGCCTCTCGCGCGCGCGGGACGTCCTCGAGTTGGGCGGTGAGTTCGTTGGCAGCGAGCATTCTCGGATGCGCCTTCAACAGCACATCGAGCACGGCGCGTTGGGCTAGGTCGTGTTCGGTCATGGGGGGATTCTAGGCGAACGTGTGTTCGTATCGCAATGCGCTGTTGGACCGGTGCAGGGAAGGTCGCGCTCGCCGTCGAGGCGGCGTCGCGTCATGGACGCACGCAGCGAACGCATCGAGCGACGCCTCGAACCCTTCGTGATCGTCGCGACGCTGCTCGTCGTGCCGGTGCTTCTCTTGCAGGGCTCCGACGCCGTCGAGCCGTGGCGCACGATCGCCAACGTGGGCGACTGGGTCACCTGGCTCGTCTTTCTCGCCGAGCTCGTGCTCATGCTCGCCGTTGTGCCGAACCGTCGACGGTGGCTCGCCAGGCATCCGCTCGGCGTCGCGATCGTCGTGCTCACCCCGCCCTTCGTGACCGGGCTGCTGACCTCAATCCGCCTGCTGCGGCTCGCGCGGCTCGTACGACTGCTGCGAGTGGCGCAGCTTGCGCGCGGCGCGTTCTCGCTCGCCGGCGTCCGCTACGCCGCGCTCCTCGCCGTGCTGACCGCGTTCGCGGGCGCGCACGCCTTCGCGGTAGCCGAAGACGTCCCCGACTCTGAAGCGTTCTACTGGGCGCTCTCGACGATGACCACCGTCGGCTACGGCGACGTCACCGCCGAGACGGCCACCGGGCGCGCGAATCGCCGTCGCGGTGATGCTCGTCGGCATCGGCTTCGGCGCCTGACCGGCGCAATCGCGCAGCGCTTCATCGCACCGAGCGAGGAGCGGATCGAATCGAACGAACTCGACCTGCACGCGAAACTCGACGCCCTCGGCGCCCGCCTCGAACATCTCGAAGCGGCGCTCATGCCCCCCACTACGGACGCCGACCGCGGGAATCGCCCTTAGGAGGATCTAGCGAACTCACCCGCATCCCGTCGATCACTCCCGCGATTCGGCGGAGCATCGGGATGCTCGGGTTCGGGTCATCCGCGACCTTCTCGAGGAGGACCTCGACGTAAGCG
The DNA here is from genome assembly GCA_963844405.1 of uncultured Solirubrobacteraceae bacterium. GTDB lineage: Bacteria > Actinomycetota > Thermoleophilia > Solirubrobacterales > Solirubrobacteraceae > DASSUW01. The sequence goes on from CAWJNZ010000007.1 coordinate 1,211,222, forward strand.
GACGTCCACTCAGGGGGCAGGGCCTGCTCGAGCATCGCCATATGCGTCGCGCTGGGGTGACGATCCTGGCGCACTCTCTCCAGCAGGGTTCGGACGAACATTGCGCGGGCCTCAACATGGTTCATGGCGTCACCTCGGGGACGAGCCACAGCGGATGTCGAGGTCCTTTACCCGGAGTCCGCCAGAAACATCAGGCTCCCGCTGCGCGCCCCCGGCCACCGTGGACTTGACCCGGCTTCGTGGACACTCTGATCTGACCCGGTCTCGGTGGAGCCGGGTCAGATCAACGTGTCCACCGGAACGGGTCACGTCCAGTAGACGACCCAATGGGAGGGTCACTGTGGAAAGAGCGACGGTGGATCATGCGGCCGGACCAGCGACGTAGCCCTAGCCCCATCACTGATGTGCTCCGCGGGCACGTCTTCGACGCCGAAGACTTCATCGCTCCGGCGCTGAGCGAGGAGCTAGCGCAGGCGGTCAAGGCCGGGGACCTGCTCCCCGAGGACGTTCGGGTCAGCGACGCGGGCGTGCAGGAGTCAGTCCGCGATCACCTCAGAGCCCGCGCCGGACTGCGGACTCGCGAGCAGGCGCGAGACGACCGCGAGGTCCAAAGCGCCCGCTTCCGTCAGGCCCTTCGCGCGTACGGCTCTACGAGGGCAAAGCCCACACGGCGCTCGGCTTTAGGTCGTGGGGTGCGTACTACGAGGCGGAGTTTGGCGGCAGCGAGCGTCACGGCAAGCGGTTGCTGGCGGCTGCGCGCGTGCTGGAGGAGCTTGAGCCTGCCGGGTTTCGAGGCGAAGGGACCCCGGGGTCACCCGCGTTGAGCGAAAAGACCGCGCGGGAACTCGCGCCGGTCCTGCGCAACGGCGGTGACGCGGTTCGAGAGGCGTGGGAGGAGACCGTCAAGCGCCACGGACAGGAGCCGACCGCGCAGCAGGTTCGCGAGGTCGTTCGCGGCCGTGGCCGTTCTACCCCGGTAGGACCGCAGCCGTCTTGGGCGGCGCGCTTGGAGTTGCTCGCGAGCGAGCTACGGCACGTCGCCCGCGTCGGCGACTGCGCGGAGCGCGTCGAGCACGCCCGCGCAGCGCTCGGGATGCTCGGCGACGTCGACGCGGACCTACGGCGCCTGGGCGGTGAGTCGTGATGCGCGGCTCGCCCCGCTGGCGCGGCCGGTGTCACGACTGCCACTGCGAAGACCGCGAGGTCGAGACACGCTACGAGCACGCCGCGGTAACGCTCTGCGACGGCTGCGCTCACGCGAGGAGCGACAACTCCAACCGTCCAGCCTCTCCCACGAGCGCCGTTAGGGGTCCTGGTCCTGGTCAAGAGATGCCCCTCGTGCGGCAGCTTCTCGCGCTCTACGAGGCCGGAGAGATCAGCGACGACGAGCTCGGGCCGTGGCAGCTCGGACCGCTGCCGGGTCACGCGCCGAAGAAGGCGCAGCTCATCGCCGAGCAGATCGATGTCTACATCCGGCTCCTGCTCACGGAGGGTGTCGCGCGGGCGCTGCCGTATGCGACGAGCGAACCCGTCAAGGCCGTCGCGGCCCACGGTCCGGTCTCGAAGAACGGCGTGCGGGGGGGAGTGAAGGGACGCGGCGTGTCAATCGACGCGGCGCTGCCCGGACTCGCCCGCGACGGGCGGGCGCAGGAGGTACATGGCCTCTGGGAGGCGTGTCCCGCCGCCCCCGCGGGCCGGGACGTACCGGATGAAGGCCATGAGCCGGCGGCCAGCGTCCAGCCGCCCAGGGCGGATTCGAGCCGTGCGTTGCCCGACGAGGCGCCGCCAGGTCCGCTCGTATCACTGGTGGCCGAGCCGACGGCACCGGCACCCGCTCCCTCGGCATACGACCCGTTCGGCGAGTTCGCGTGACACCGGCGGCGAACACCAAGGCGCTTTCCGGCGAGAGGCGGAGCACGCGCGAAATCGCCGTGGCGACAGGCCACGGCGAAGGCAAGCGCAACCTCATCGCAACGCAAGAGAAGCTCGAGCGACGCCGAGTGGCCGGGATCGTGGACCGCACCGTCACGGGCGCCGGCAAGGCGCTCTGGGCGGTCTACGCCCACGCGATGCGCTTCTCCGACGACGAGCGCGCGCACCTGAAGGCTCTCGTCGAGGGCCGCGAATGGGCACCAGCGGGCACCAACGCGTCCGCGACGGTGCCTGAGGCGTCGGCGGCATGACGCGCCTCATGGACCGATTCCGCGCTGTGGCGCGGTTCCTTGCGAGTGGGCGGTCGCGGGCTCGAACCGCGGACCTCCTGCTTGTAAGGCAGGCGCTCTGACCAGCTGAGCTAACCGCCCCTCGAGCGGTGATCGTAGAGGGCCAGATGATTGATTTCGCGGCCCGCGTGCCCGCATGGCCGCGTACCGTGGATGCCGGGCGGTGCCCGCGCGATCGGCACAGTGGCGGAGCCACGGGCCGATTCAGTGGGTGCCGATCCGGCGCCGCGGGACGTGGTCAGGCGGGTGCGTGGGTCGTGGAATCGGTCATCCAGGAACGATGTTCTGGTTGCCGCGCAGGATGTTCTGCGGGTCGTAGCGGCGCTTGAGCGCGACGAGGCGGTCGTGGGTGGCGGCGCCGTAGGCGGCTCGGACCCGGTCCTGACCCTCGTCTTCGAGGAAGTTCACGTAGGCGCGGCCGCGGGTGTGGGGCTCGAGCGCGGCGTAGCCGTCGCGGACCCACTGGACGTGGCGGTCGGCGTCCGGGTCGTCCTCGAGCCAGACGGCGTTGATGTTCACGTCGTGGGCGGCTGCGCGCTGGCTGAAGGCCGTGTCGCCCCCGCGGGCGACGGCGCCGCCGAGCTGGAAGATGATCGTGTAGGAGCGCGGGGAGGTGATGCGGGCGGCCTGCTCGACCAGCGTGTCGATCGCGGCGTCGGTCAGCCGCGGGAGCTCCCAGGAGCGCCAGCGGTAGTGCCAGCCGTGCGGGACGCTGGGGTCGAAGAGCCGCTGGAGCTCGGTGTACGGGCGGGCGGAGATGGCGTCGGCGAGCGGGCGGCCGTAGTGGCGCAGCGGCGCGAGCAGCCGCTCGCCCTGCTCGACCGGGCCGGCGTAGCAGACGGCGATGGAGACGACGGGCCGGCCGTGCAGCTCCTCGGGCAGGAAGGCCAGTGGCGGCGCCTGCCGCAGGTTGAGGATCGTCGTCAGCTCGTCGGGGGCGTCGGCCACGAAGTCGCGGTAGTGGCGCAGAACCTCGGGGCCGTCCTCGAGGGCGTAGTAGAGCGGGCCGGCGAGGACGGTCGGGCCGATCGGGTGCAGGCGGTACTCGAACTCGGTGACGATCCCGAAGTTGCCGCCGCCGCCGCGCACGCCCCAGAGCAGCTCCGGGTCCTCGCCGGTGTGGACGCGGTCGCCGTCGACGGTGACGAGGTCGGCGGCGAGCAGGTTGTCGACCGTCGCGCCGTGCTTGCGCATCAGCCAGCCGATGCCGCCGCCGAGCGTGAGGCCGGCGATGCCCGTGTGGGTGACGATGCCGCCGACCGTGGCGAGACCGTGGGCCTGCGTGGCGGCGTCGAGCTCGCCCCACAGGACGCCGGCGCCGGCGCGGGCGGTGCGGGCGTCCGGGTCGACGGCGACGGCGCGCATCGGCGAGAGGTCGATGACCAGGCCGCCGTCGTTGACCGAGAGGCCCGCGATGCTGTGGCCGCCGCCGCGGACCGCGATCGGCAGGTCGCGCTCGCAGCCGAGCCGGAGAGCGGCGGCGACGTCGCCGGGCGTCGCGCAGCGCGCGATCAACGCGGGGCGGCGGTCGATCGCCCCGTTCCAGACCTTGCGCGCCTCGTCGTAGAGCGCGTCGCCGGGTTCGATCAGCTCGAGTTGCGTGGTCGCCATGGGGTTGAAGGTCCCACGGGTGTGTGCGGCGGAGCAAGTCCAGGAAATGGACTTCCCTACGCGCCGTGCGGTGGGAGACTGGCCGCGTGGAGGTCCACTCCTACGGCCAGTACTGCCCGATCGCGCGGGCGACGGAGATCCTCGCCATGCGCTGGACGCCGATCATCGTGCGGAACCTCCTGCTCGGTTGCGAGACGTTCGGCGAGCTGCGCGAGGGCGCGCCGGGCATCTCGCGGTCGCTGCTCAGCAACCGGCTCGAGCTGCTCGAGCGGTACGGGGTGATCGAGCGGCGGCCCGGGCCGCGCTACGTGCTCACCGAGGCGGGTCGCGAGCTGGACCCGGTGATCGATGCGCTCGGCATCTGGGGGGCGCGCTGGCTCGAGGTCGCGCCCGAGCACTTCGATGCTCACACGGTCCTGTGGTCGCTCTGCCGGATGACGGATCCCGAAGCCCTCCCGTGCCGGCGGCTCGTGATCCGCTTCGCCCTCAGCGACGGCGCCAGGCGAAACCTGTGGGTCGTCCTCTGCCCGCCGGACTCGGAGGTGTGCGTCAAGCCGCCGGGCTACGACGAGGACCTGGTGGTGACGACGAACTGCGAATGGCTGGCGAAGTGGCACATGGGCCGGATCTCGCTCGGGCAGGCGATGCACGCGGGCCTGATCTCGGTCGAGGGGCCGAGCCAGCTCGTGCACACGCTGTCGACGCTCGGGCTCAGCCGGTTCGCGGACGTCGAGCCCGCGCGGGCGGACTAGCATCTCGGCCCATGGGATGGCGGGCCGCCTTGCTCCAGGCTCTGCTGATCGCCGCCGTGGCGGTCGCGTTGGCGGCTGCCCTGCCGCGATCGTTCTTCGAGGACTGGGGCTGGCTGGCCGGCCCGGCCGCGTGGGGCGGGTGCGCGCTGGTGGCGGGAGCGGTGCTGCGATTGCCGCTCGGCCTGGTGCTCGTGGGCGCCGCGCTGTCGGGGCTGCCGATGCTGCTCGGCGTCGCCGTCGGCGTGCACTGGCTCGGCGCGCCGCTGGGCCTGGCCGTGTTCGGCGCCTGGTGCGCGTGGCTGGCCGCAGCGCCGGGCGGTGGCGGTCTGATGGACCTCGGGCTCGAAGGCCGCGTCGCCCTGGTGACGGGCGCCTCGAAGGGGCTCGGCCGCGGCATCGCCGCCGGGCTGGTCGCCGAGGGCGCGCGCGTGGCGATCGCCTCGCGGTCGCGCGAGCGGATCGAGGCGACCGCCGCCGAGATCGGCGCCCGCGGCTACGTGTTCGACGCCGACGACCCGGACGCCGTCCCCGGACTGCTCGACCAGGTGCAGGCCGACCTCGGGCTGGTCGACGTCTACGTCGCCAACACCGGCGGGCCGCCGGCCGGCGCGGACCCGCTGGCCTTCACCCGCGAGCAGTGGGAGGCCGCGCACCGTTCGCTGGTGGTCACGCCGATGGCCTTCCTCGAGCGGCTCCTGCCGGACATGGCCTCGCGCGGCTTCGGCCGCGTCGTCGCCGTCGGCTCGATGGCCGTCCTCGAGCCGGTCGACAACCTCCAGCTCTCCAACGCCCACCGTCCCGGCCTCGTGGCCGCCTTCAAGGTCCTCGCCCGCCGCTACGCCCGCGACGGCGTCACCCTCAACCACGTCCACCCGGGCCGGATCGCCACCGATCGCATGATCGGCACCGAGGGCTCGCTCGAGGCGGCGCAGGAGAAGGCACGCGAGAGCATCCCCGCCGGCCGCCTCGGAACCGTCGAGGAGCTCGCCGCCGCCGCGGTCTTCCTCTGCTCGGCCCCCGCCGGCTACATCACCGGCACGTCGCTGCTCGTCGACGGCGGCCTCACCCGCAGCTTCAGCTGACGGTCAGCCCAACCACTCGGGCTTCTGCAGGGCGGCGTACGCCTGGATCGCGCCGAGGACGCTCTGGACGAGGGCGGTCGACGACACGGCGATCCGCGCGGTCCCGTAGGGCAACGTCCGGCGCTTGCGCTGTGAGGCTCGTGACGGCCGGTTGACCATCGACTGCCGCAGGCTGGTCGCCGGAAGCCCGAGTCGCCTGAGCCACCAGCCTTCGATCTCCTCGAGCGCGAGGCCGTTACCGAGGTGGACGTTGATCGTGAGGGCGATTCGCTCATCGGTGATGCCGTAGCACCGCCGCAGGAAGTGGACGAACAGGTCCACCATCTCCGGATCCGAGTTCGTGAAGACGAGCTGGTTGCGGTTACGCGAGCCCTCGGCCCAGTAGAGCATGCAGCCCATCTGGTGCAGGGGATCGCCCTGCCACGCGAGCGCCTTGCCGTGCTGCTGGGCCTCGAGCCGCCGAGCCCGCGCGTTGGCGCTCGATTGCGCCGTGCCGCTGCGCTGGCGGTTGTAGATCGGATTCGCGTCGCGCAGCGCCGCCTCCTGTGCAGCCGTGAGCTCCACGTCGCGAACCCAGCGGCTGACGCTGCTCGACGAGACGCCGACCAACCGCGCGATCGTCTTGATCGGCATGCCGCGCTCCCGCCGCAGGCGCCGTGCGCGCTCCCGTTCCGCCAGTTTCACGAACACATGTTCGCAGCGCGATCGGACAGTACCCCCAGTCGGATTCGAACCGACGATCTCCGCCGTGAAAGGGCGGCGTCCTAGGCCTCTAGACCATGGGGGCGCGGAATCCGAGTGTACGCGCTCGTGCCGTCAGGCCTCGTCGGGCCAGTGGCCGTGCTCGTCGTAGAAGCGGCGGGCCTCTTCCTCGTGGTCGCGGTCCTGACGCCCGGTGGCCAGGGCCCAGAGGATGACGACGATGAGGAGGATGCCTCCGGCCACTCCGATGATGCTCCAGATCAGCTCTGCCATGCCAATGCCCCCGGCAGGAATCGAACCTGCGTCGCGCGGATTAAAAGTCCGCCGCTCTAACCGCTGAGCTACGAGGGCTCCAAGATGGTAAATCGCCGGGCTAAGCTGGATCCGTGCACCCGGGGGATGAGGGTCCCGGGGTCCCCGCACGTCGGCGCAGGAGGACCCCGGAGGTCGCGGAGCGAGAGATCATCGCAGCAGCGGAGGCGTTCCTGCGCGAACAGCCCTTCCGTGCGCTGACCGTCGACGAGGTCATGCGGCGGACGGAGCTCTCCCGGCCGTCCTTCTACGTCTACTTCCGCGACCGCCACCATCTCGTGCTGCGGGTGGTCGAGCATCTCGGCTCCGAGCTCTTCGCGATGTCCGAGCGCTGGCTGCGCGGCACCGGCGAGGGCCCGCAGCTGGCGCGCGAGGCGCTCGAGGGGATCGTGGCGGTCTACGCCGAGCACGGGCCGGTGATGCGCGCCCTGGCCGACGCGGCCGCCGACGACCCCGGCGTCGAGGAGGCGTACAACGCGATCGTCGAGAACTTCGTCCGCGCCACCGCCCGCCACATCGAGGAGGAGATCGCGGTCGGCCGCATCCTGCCCGTCGACTCGCACGAGACGGCCAAGGCGCTCGTGTGGATGATGGAGCGCTACCTGAACCTCAGCTTCGGCCACGAGGAGGGCGCGCCGCGCGAGGCGGTGGCCGACACGCTGGCGACGATCTGGACCCGCGTCCTGTACGGCGTCAGTGCCGGAAGTGCCGCCGGTGCGTGAAGACCATCGAGATGCCGGCCGCGTCGGCGGCCTCGACGACCTCGTGGTCGCGCACCGAGCCGCCCGGTTGGATGATCGCCGTCACGCCGGCGTCGACCGCCAGCTGCGGCCCGTCTGAGAACGGGAAGAAGGCGTCCGAGGCCAGCGCGCCGCCCGTCAGGTCGGTCCCGGTTGCGCGCGCCTTGTCGATCGCGAGCTTCACGGAGTCGACGCGGCTCATCTGCCCCGCGCCGATCCCCACCGAGGCCAGGTCACGGGCAAGCACGATCGCGTTCGAGCGGACGTGCTTGCAGACGCGCCAGGCGAACAGCATCTCGCCCCAATCGGCCTCCGACGGCTTGCGCTCGGTGACGACCTCCATCGCCGAGCGGTCCTCGAGGTCGAGGTCGCGGTCCTGCACCAGCAGGCCGCCCATCACGCGCTTGACGTCCCACTCCGAGATGTTGACCCGCCGCCGCTCGCCGTCCTCGAGGATGCGCAGATTCGGCTTGGTGCACAGGATGTCGACCGCGTCGCCGCTGAAGCCCGGCGCCAGCACCACCTCGACGAACTGGCCGGTGAGCGCCTGGGCGAGCTCGGCGTCGACCGGCCGGTTGAAGCAGATGACGCCGCCGAAGGCCGACTGCGGGTCGCACGCGAAGGCCCGCCGGTAGGCCTCGAGCGCCGAGCTGCCGACCGCCACCCCGCACGGGTTGTTGTGCTTGATGATCGCGCAGGCCGGGACCTCGAACTCCTGCACGAGCAGCCGGCCCGCGTTGATGTCGAGCACGTTGTTGAACGACAGCTCCTTGCCGCCGAGCTGGCGCACCTGCGAGAGCACGTGCATGCGGGCGCCGACCTGCGAGTAGTAGGCCGCGCGCTGGTGCGGGTTCTCGCCGTACGAAAGGTCGGTGACCTTCTCGTAGGCCGACATCATCACCTCGGGGAAGTCGCCCTGCTTCTCGGCGAACCAGCGCGAGATCGCGGTGTCGTAGCGGGCGGTGTAGGCGAACGCCTCGGCGGCCAGCGACTCGCGCGTGGGCAGCGAGAGCTTGGCCTCGCCCTCGCGCAGCTCCTGCAGGACGGCGTCGTAGCTCTCGGGTTTGACCACGACGGCCGTGAAGCCGAAGTTCTTGGCTGCCGCGCGGATCATCGTCGGGCCGCCGATGTCGATGTGCTCGAGCACCTCGTGGTCGGTGACCCCGCGGCGCCCGGCCCAGGCCTCGAACGGGTACAGGTTCACGCACACGAGGTCGACGTACTCGACCTCGTGCTCGCGGGCGGCGGCGGTGTGGGCGGGGTCGTCGCGCAGGGCGAGCAGGCCGGCGTAGAGCTTCGGGTGGAGCGTCTTGACGCGGCCGCCCATGATCTCCGGGAAGCCGGTGAAGGCCTGGATGTCGCGGACCTGGAGGCCGGCCTCGCGCAGGGCCGACGCGGTGCCGCCGGTGGAGATCAGCTCGACGTCGAGCTCCGCCAGGCCGCGCGCGAACTCGACGATGCCCGTCTTGTCCGACACCGAGAGGACCGCGCGCTGGATCCGGACCTCGCCGGGCTGCGTCATCGGCCACCCTGCATGGGCCGTGGACGATACCTGCGCGGGGCTCGTCACCGCCTGATCACCACCCGTCGCGGCTGGTCGGGATCGATGCCGACCGCGCCGCGGGCGATCAGCTCGACGGACTCGCACAACAGGTCGTGCTCCAGCGGCCGCAGCGCCTCGCGGACGGCGGCCGCGCTGGTGACGTCTGAGAGCTCGACCGCGCGCTGGGCGATGACCGGGCCGGTGTCGACGCCCTCGTCGACGAAGTGGACGGTCACGCCGAACACCTTCACGCCGTAGGCGAGCGCCTGCTCGATCGCGTGCAGGCCGGGGAAGGCCGGCAGGAGCGCGGGGTGGACGTTGATGACGCGCTGGGGGAAGCGCTTGAGGAAGGCGGGATCGAGCAGCGCCATGTAGCCGGCGAGGACGACGAGCTCGACTTCGCGGTCTTCGAGCCAGCCGGCGATGGCGGCGTCGCGGCCGGCGCGATCGTCGCCGAGCGGGAACTCCGCGGTCTCGACGCCGGCCCGCCGGGCGCGCTCGAGCGCCTGCGCGCCCGGCTGGTCCGACACCACGGCGACGACTTCGACGCCGTGGCGGCCGTGCACCCGGTCGAGGATCGCCTGGAGGTTCGTTCCGGCGCCCGAGGCCAGCACGCCGACCCTCACACCACCTCCAGCTTCGGGAAGCGCCCGCCGGTGGAGCGCAGGGTGCCGGCGGCGAGCAGGGCGTCGACGCGCTCGAGCACGGCGGGCCCGGGGACGTGCGACCAGGCGCCGTAGTGCGGCAGGCCGTCGTACGAGTACTTGACGACGACCTTCGAGCGCCCGCCGCGCAGGATCTCCACCGCCCGCGTCCGGCCCACCTCCGGCTGCGCCGAGGCCACGACGTCGAGGATCGCCTCGTCGAGCGCGTCGCCGTCGAGCGGGCGGTGGGCGAGCTGGACCGGCCGCGCGGCCGGGGCCTGGCGGCGCGGCGGTGGCGGCGGCGCGGGCGCCAGCTCGGGCGCGCAGACGTCGCAGCACGGGCCGACCGGGGCTGGCGCGGCGCGGTCGCCGAAGTGGCGCAGGATGCCCTCGCGCCGGCAGCGCGAGCCCTCGACCCACGCCCAGACGGAGCGGTACTGGCGCCAGCGGACCTTCGTGCCCTCCTGCGCCGAGGTGCGGCAGAGCGCGGCCGCCCGACCGTCCCAGGCGCCGACGAGCCGCCCTGTCACGCGGTCGGGCGCCGAGGGCGAGGGCTGGACGACGCCCGCGCGCGCGAGGTGGCCCACGATCGCGCGCACCACCTCCTCCTCCCCGCCCGCCAGGGGCAGGAGCTCCCCGATCGCGAGATCGAAGCGGGGCGCCGCGCCCGGCGAGCCGTTGGGGGCGGGCGAGCCGTTGGAGGCGGGCGAGCCGGTGGCGGGAGCCGGAGCCTCGGCGGCGGCCACGATGCGCTGAGCGACCGCCTTCAGCGCGTCATCCCCGACCGCCGAACGCTCGATGAAGAAGACGTGCAGCCCCTTGTCCTTGCTCGTGGCGAAGAGCAGGCAGCGGGCCGGGCGGCCGTCGCGGCCCGCGCGGCCGGCCTCCTGGTAGTAGGCCTCGAGCGAGCTCGGGACGCTCTCGTGGCAGACCGTCCGCACGTCCGCCTTGTCGACCCCCATGCCGAAGGCGTTGGTGGCGACGACCACCGGCGCCTCGCCGGCCATGAAGCGGCGCTGGGCCTCGGCGCGCGCCTCGCGCGGCAGGCCGGCGTGATAGGCGATCGCCTCGACGCCGAGGTCGTGCCCCAGCCGCTCCGCCAGCCGCTCGCAGTCCGCGCGCGTGCCCGCGTAGACGATCCCGGGCAGGGCGCCGGGCGCCGCCAGCGCCGCGGCGATCCCGCGATGGACGGCCTGCTTGTTCGCGCACCGCACGACGGCGAACGAGAGGTTCGGGCGGTCGAACCCGGTGGCCACGCGGACCGGATCGCGCAGCCCGAGCCGCGCCACGATGTCCGCCGCCACCTGGGGCGTCGCGGTCGCCGTCGAGGCCAGGATCGCCCGCGCGCCGAGCCAGCGCGCGGCGTCGGCCAGCCGGAAGTAGTCGGGCCGGAAGTCGTGCCCCCACTGGGACACGCAGTGCGCCTCGTCGACCACGAAGAGCCCGATGCGGGCGTGGCGGATGCGCTCGAGGAACCCCGGCGAGGAGAACCGCTCCGGGGCGACGTAGAGCAGCCGCAGGTCACCGCGCGCCGCGCGCTCGATCACGCGGCGGTTGGTCGCGCTGTCCTGCTGGGCGTTCACGAGGCCGACGTAGCCCGGCGCCACCCGCTCGACCGCCTCCACCTGGTCCTGCATCAGCGAGACGAGCGGGGAGACGACAACCGTCAGGTCGTCCCGCATCAGCGCCGGCAGCTGGTAGCAGAGCGACTTGCCCGAGCCGGTGGGCATCACCACCAGGACGTCGCGGCCGGCGACGGCCGCCGAGACCGCCTCGCGCTGGCCAGGACGGAACTCGGGGAAGCCGAACAGCTCGTGCAGCGCCCCCTCGGGGTCGCGGGCGCGCGCCACCGGCTCGGGCGGCGGCGGGCCGAGCCCCGGAAGAGCGACGTTCTCGACGGCCAGCGACATGGACGGGCGACCATACCGCCGGGGTCGGAGGGCAAAAGTGAATTGGAACGAAGTTGTTACGCGCGCACGAGCGGCAGCTCGAACGCGTCCTTGCGCTGCGCCGACGCCGTCCCGTCGAGCGGGTACTCGCCCGAGAAGCAGGCGTCGCAGTGCGTCCCGCGCTCACCGCGGATCGCCTCGTAGACCCCGCGCAGAGACAGGTAGGCCAGCGAGTCCGCCCCCAGCTCGGCGGCCACCTCGGCCTCGGTCCGCCCGTGGGCGATCATCTCCTCGCGGGTCGACATGTCGATCCCGTAATGGCAGGGGTGGCGGATCGGGGGCGCGCTGATCCGCATGTGGACCTCCGAAGCGCCCGCGTCCCGCAGCATCGAGACGATCTGGCGGGTCGTGTTGCCGCGCACGATCGAGTCGTCGACCACCACCAGCCGCCTGCCGGACACCACCTCGGGCAGCGGGTTGAACTTCATCCGCAGGCCGTGGCGACGCAGCTCCTGGCCGGGCTGGATGAACGTCCGCGCGACGTAGCGGTTCTTGATCAGCCCGTCGTCCTGCGGCAGGCCCGAGGCACGGGCGAAGCCGCGCGCGGCGGGGTTGCCGGAGTCCGGCACCGGGATGACCAGATCGGCGGCCACAGGGGCCTCGCTCGCGAGGATCTCGCCCATCCGCCCGCGCGCCACCTGCAGCACCTGGCCGCCCAGCCGGGAGTCCGGCCTCGCGAAGTAGATGTGCTCGAAGACGCACAGCGCCCGGCGCTCCCCGACCACGCCCATCCGCGTCTGCAGCCCGGACGGCGTCAGCGACACGATCTCGCCCGGCTGGACGTCGCGCAGGAACGTCCCGCCGATGATGTCGAAGGCGCAGGTCTCCGAGGCGACGACGTACTGGTCGCCGAGCATCCCGAGCGACAGCGGGCGCAGCCCGGCCGGATCGCGGAACGCCACCACGCGGTCCTTCGCCATCACGACGGTCGAGTACGCGCCCTCGATCCGGCCCATCACGTCGACCAGCGCGTCCTCGACCGAGTCGGCCTCGTGGGTGGAGAGCAGGGCGGCGATGATCTCCGAGTCGGACGTCGAGCGGAACGAGACGCCCCGGGCGCGCAGCTCGGAATGCAGCTCGACCGCGTTGATCAGGTTGCCGTTGTGGGCGAACGCGATCTCGCGCCGATCGGCCCGCCAGACCGGCTGCGAGTTCTCCCACGAGGACGCGCCGGTCGTCGAGTACCGGACGTGGCCGACCGCCATCTCGCCCTGCAGCGCTCGCAGCCGCTGCTCGTCGAAGACCTGGTTGACCAGCCCCTGGTCGCGCATCGCCATGATGTGGCCGCCCTGCGAGGTCGCGATGCCCGCGGACTCCTGCCCGCGGTGCTGGAGCGCGTACAGCGCGAAGTAGGCGAGGCGGGCGACGTCACGACCGGGCGCGCAGATGCCGAACACACCGCACTCGTCGCGCGGCCCGTCGCGAAAGTCGGGGAGCTCCACCGCGGAGCCAGACTAGCAACGGCTCCGGCGCCTGCCGCCGCGGTCGAACGGCGCCGCGCTGCTGCGCCGCTGCGGCGCACCCGCCCCCGAGTACCCTCCGAGGCCAAGCGTCCCCAGGAGAGACAGCACATGGCGATCCACGCCCCCGTCCAGATCGACCGCCAACGCATCAAGGAGCTGATCGAGCGCGAGGAGAAGGCGCTCAACGAGGCCACGCGCAAGTCGGAGCAGATGTACAAGCGCGCCCATGCCGTGCTGTCGGGCGGGGTCGCGTCCTCCTACCAGCTGCGCGACCCGTGGCCGATCTACCTCGAGCGCGGCAAGGGGCCGAAGGTCTGGGACGTCGACGGCAACGAGATGTACGACTTCCACAACGGCTTCGGCTCGATGGTCCAGGGGCACGCCCACCCGGCGATCGGCAAGGCGATCCAGGACCGCTACGACAGCGGCACCCACTTCGCGGCGCCGACCGAGGACGCCATCGTCGTCGCCGAGGAGCTGCAACGCCGCTGGGGCCTGTCGCGCTGGCGCTATACGAACTCGGGCTCCGAGTCGACGATGGACGCCATCCGGATCGCGCGCGCGTACACGGGCCGCGACACCGTGATGAAGATCTTCGGCTCCTACCACGGCCACCATGACACGGTGATGGTCTCGATCGGGGTCGAGTACGACAAGATCGGCGACCGCGACAACCTCGCGTCGCTGCCCTACGGCGCCGGCATCCCGCAGGCGACCGTCGACAACACGGTGGCCGTCCCCTTCAACGACGCGCCCGCCATGGAGCGGCGGATCGAGCGGCTGGCCGAGGAGGGCCGCCTGCCCGCCGTGGTGATCATGGAGGCGGCGATGATGAACCTCGGGGTCGTGCTGCCGAAGCCCGGCTACCTCGAGGCGGTCCGCGAGATCACCCGCAAGCACGGCATCGTGCTGATCTTCGACGAGGTCAAGACCGGCCTGGCGATCGCCGCCGGCGGCGCGACCGAGAAGTGGAACGTCAAGCCCGACATGGTCACGCTCGCCAAGGCGCTCGGCGGCGGCGTGCCGACCGGCGCCATCGGCGGCACCGACGAGGTCATGTCGGTCGTCGAGGACGGCTCCGTCTTCCAGGTCGGCACCTACAACGGCAACCCCCTCGGCATGGCGGCAACGCGCGCGAACCTGCTCGAGGTGCTCACCCCCGACGCCTACAAGCAGCTCGACCACCTCAACGACCGGATCCTCAAGGGCTGCGAGGACGTCATCGAGAGGTACAACCTGTCCGGCTACTCGGTCGGCGTCGGCTCCAAGGGGTGCGTCACGTTCTCGCAGGTCGAGATCGTCGACTACGAGACCTTCAAGGCGAACCAGGACGCCGACATGGCGGAGCTGGCCTGGCTCTTCAACATGAACCGTGGGATCTTCATGACCCCGGGCCGCGAGGAGGAGTGGACGCTGTCGGTCACCCACGACGACGCGTCGGTGGACACCTACGTGCAGGTGTTCGACGCGATGGCGGAGGAGCTGACGCGCTGACGCCGAGACGGCCGCCTCCTCGAGGCGGCCGTCGTCGTGCAGCAGGTGCGCGTCGTCGCCGACGCAGACGACGCGCTCCGCCTGCGAGCCCGTCGCGCGCGCGGCGATCAGCGCCGCCGCGATGCGGTGCACGTCGCGCACGAGGCCGATCCTGAACAGCGAGCGCGTCTCGTTGGCGACGCGGCCGTCGCCGGCCCGCATCACCACGCGCAGGTCCTCGTTGACCGCCCGCGCGGCCATCGCGATCGAGATGTTCTGCAGGTCGTCGTCGGTCACCGCCGCGAGCGCGCACGCGCGGCCGAGCGAGAGCCGGCGCAGCAGCGACAGGTCGGCGCCGCGGCCGATCACCACCGGGAAGCCGAGCTCGCGCGCCGAGCCCGACGTTCTCGCCGCTCTCGCGGTTGTCGACCGCCACGATGCCGATCCCGCAGCGGCGCAGCAGCACGCACAGCCGCAGCCCGACCTGGCCGAGCCCGACGACGACCACGTGGTCGCGCCGCGGCACCGCGCGGCGGCCGAAGAGGCCGGTGAGGCGGCGGTTGATCAGCCGGTTCACCAGGCCGGCGGTGAAGAGGCCTCGAGCACGAGCGTGACGAGCATCGAGACCGTGAGGAAGGCCTTCAGGCCCGCGGGCCCGTCCGCCACCTCGTCGTTGGGGTCGACCGTCACCAGCGTCTTGGCGGAGCCGTAGAGCGGCGTCGATCACGCCCTGCCCGAGCACGATCATGCAGGCGATCGTCTCCAGCAGCAGGACCACGACCAGCCCGAGCGCGCCCCACAGCAGCAGCGCGGCGCTCTTGTCGTAGGGCGCGAACACGGCCGACGTCAAGGCGGAGAGCCGGCGGCGGCCGGGCACCTCGATCGGCACCTCCTCGCCGGGCTCGACGATGCCGACCGGCGGGTCGCGGTCGTCGCGGACGGCGATCAGGTCCTCGCCCAGGCAGGGCCCGGCCAGCGACGGCGCCACGATGTCGGCCATCGAGGTCACCTCGCAGTGCTCGATGCTCGCGGTCCACCTGCCCGGCCATCGTCGGGTCGAAGATCGTCACCAGCATCGGCACGTCGTCGATCGACGTGGCGCACCATCAGCGCGATCCGCAGCACGAACGCGTCGTCGCGCGACACGACGACCACGCGGTCGATGCCGTCGCCCTCGAGCGCGTGGCGCACCTCGCGCTCCTCGGGCGCCTTCATGCCGGTAGACGTCGGCGTCCGCGGCGTCGAGCGCCTGCCGCGTCTCCTCGGCGAGGTCGCCCTCGCCGATCAGCAGTACCGTGGGCACCCGCGGGACCCTACCTTGAGGGCATGCGACGGCTCGCGGCCCTCGCCTGGTCCTGCTCGCCGGGTGCGGCGGCGACGCGCCGTCGGCGGTCGTCCCCGCCGACCTCTCGACGGGCGAGCTTCCAGGCTTCCTCGTCGAGGTCGGCGAGCGCTTGGTCATCGAGACGGACGAGGCTCTCGGCGGCTCCGGGCAGGAGCTCGGCGACACGCGCCGCTACCGCGACGCCGAGCGCCGGCTCGGCGGCCCGCCGACGAAGTTGTTCGACACGCGCGCCGCCCGCGACGACGGCCTCGGGACGCTGCGGATCCTCAGGCCAGCAGGCGGCTGAGCCCCTCGCGGTGCACGCGCGCGAGCTCGGCGACCGGCAGGTCCAGCTCGCCGTCGACGACCAGCGCGGCGCCGCCGACCTCGCCGATCACCCGCGCCGCCGCGCCGAAGCGCGCGAGCGCCTCGGCCGGGCCGGAGACGACGAACGCGCCCGGGCCCTCGGCGAACAGCGGGCCGTCGAAGCGCCACGCGGGCGCCGAGCCCGCCGGCGATGCAGCACTCGGCCAGCGCGACGGCGACGCCGCCCTCGGCGACGTCGTGCGCCGAGCGCAGCGCGCCCGAGCGCACCCCCTGGCGGACCGCCGCGTGCAGCGCCTTCAGCGCGCCGAGGTCGGCGGCCGGCAGCGCGCCCTCGAGTGGCTCGCCGCGCAGCTTGGCGAGCTCCGAGCCGGTCTCCGAGGGCGCCCAGGAGCCGTGATGAGCGCCACGGCGTCGCCCTCGGCAGCGAAGCCGAGGCGGCCGGCGCGCGCCGGGTCGGGCAGCTCGCCGACCATGCCGACCACCGGGCGTCGGGTAGATCGGGCCCTCGCCGCCCTCGTTGTAGAGCGAGACGTTGCCGCCGACGACCGGCACGCCGAGCGCGCGGCAGGCGTCGCCGAGCCCGGCCACCGCGCGCGTGAGCTGGAAGGCGATGTGCGGCTTCTCGGGGTTGCCGAAGTTGAGGCAGTTGGTGAGGCCGAGCGGCTCGGCGCCGACGCAGGCGAGGTTGGCCGAGCACTCGAGCACGGCCTCGACCGCGCCGCGGTAGGGGTCGACCGCCACGCGCCGGCCGTTGCCGTCGATCGAGACGGCGATCGGCGCCGCCGTGGTCGAGCATCAGCACCGCCGCGTCGGCCTGCTCCGGCCGGCGGACCGTGCGCGAGCCGACCACGCAGTCGTACTGCTCGAACGCCCAGCGCCGCGAGGCGAGGTTGGCGCTGCCGAGCAGCGCGAGCAGCGTGCCGCCGGCGTCGAGCCCGTCCGGCAGCGTGCGGGGCGGCGACGGGTAGATCGGCCGCGCGGCCTCGAGCGGCTCGAGGTCGTACGCCGGGCACTCGTCGACCAGCGCGGTGACCGGCAGGTCGCCCACCAGCGCGTCGCCGTCGAAGACGCGCAGCCGGTCGGTAGCGGTGACCTCGCCGATGGCGGTGGCGTTGACCTCCCACTTCGCGCACAGCGCCAGCACGTCGTCGACCTTCTCGGGCTCGACCACGCACAGCATCCGCTCCTGCGACTCCGAGATCATGATCTCGAACGGCTCCATGTCGGCCTCGCGCAGCGGGACGCGGCGGACGTCGAGGTCGATGCCGAGGCCGCCCTTGGCCGCCATCTCCGACGAGGACGAGGTGAGCCCGGCCGCGCCGAGGTCCTGGAGGGCGACGAGCAGCCCGGCGTCGAGCAGCTCGAGCGAGCACTCGAGCAGCTTGCTCTCCTCGAACGGGTCGCCGATCTGGACCGTCGGGCGCTTGGCGCCGTCCTCGTCGCCGAGCTCGGCGCTGGCCAGCACCGAGGCGCCGCCGATGCCGTCGCGCCCCGTGCGGGCGCCGAACAGGACCACCACGTTGCCGACGCCGGCGGCGGCGCTCTTGATCAGCTTGTCGGTCTCGATCAGGCCCACGCACATGGCGTTGATCAGGCAGTTCTGCTCGTACGGGCCCTCGAAGTAGATCTCGCCGCCGACGGTCGCCACGCCGATCGAGTTGCCGTAGTGGCCGATGCCCGCCACCGCGTGCTCGAGCAGGTAGCGCGAGCGCGCCGACGACGGCTCGCCGAAGCGCAGCGAGTCGAGGATGGCGATCGGCCGCGCGCCGATCGCGAAGACGTCGCGCAGGATGCCGCCGACGCCGGTGGCGGCGCCCTGGAACGGCTCGACCGCGCTCGGGTGGTTGTGCGACTCGACCTTGAACGCGCACGCCATCCCGTTCCCGACGTCGACCGCCCCGGCGTTCTCGCCGGGGCCGAGCACGAGCCGCCCGCCCTCGACCGGCAGCGTCTTCAGCAGCCGTCGCGAGTGCTTGTAGCCGCAGTGCTCGGACCACATGAGGCTGAAGACGGCGAGCTCGACCTCGTTCGGCTCGCGGTCCAGCTTCTCGACGATCAGGTCGTACTCGGCGTCGGTCAGCCCCAGCTCGCGATGGCGGGTGGCGATCACGCCGGGGCCCCGATCAGCGCCAGCCCGTCGACGGAGCCGGTGAGGACGTCGACCGCGTGCTCGGGGTGCGGCATCAGCCCGAGCACGTTCCCTCCCTCGTTGCAGACGCCGGCGACGTCGTCCAGCGAGCCGTTGAAGTTGTGGCCGGGCGCGTAGCGCAGCACGACCTGCTCCTCGGGCAGCGCGTCGGCCCAGTAGCGGCCGCTGGTGTGCTTGGCGGGGATCGACAGCCGCTGCCCGGGCTCCAGCCCGCGCGTCCACGGGATCGAGGTGTTGACCACCTCGAGCTCGACCTGGCGGCAGACGAAGCGCAGCGACGTGTTGGGCAGCAGCGCGCCCGGCAGCAGGCCGGCCTCGCACAGGACCTGGAAGCCGTTGCAGATGCCGAGCACGAGCCCGCCCTCGCGCGCGAAGCGCTCGACCTCGCCCATGACCGGCGAGAAGCGAGCGATCGCCCCGACCCGCAGGTAGTCGCCGTAGGAGAAGCCGCCGGGGACGATCACCGCGTCGACCCCCTTGAGGTCGGCGTCGGCGTGCCACAGCAGCTCGGCGTCGCCGACCCGGCGGGCGGCGGCGAGCGCATCGCGCTCGTCGCACGAGCCCGGGAACTGGACGACGCCGAACCTCATGAGGCCTGGATCTCGTAGTCCTCGATCAGCGGGTTGGCCAGCAGGCGCTCGCACATCTCCCCGACCCGCGACGGGTCGTCGACGTCGAGCTCGACCAGGCGGCCGACGTGCACGTTGCCCACGCCCTCGAAGCCGAGCGCGGGCAGGGCGCGCTCGACCGCCTGGCCCTGCGGGTCCAGGATCCCGGCCTTGGGCCGGATCAGGACCCGCACCCTCAAGGCGCCGTGCGCTCCAGCCATGCCGAGAACGGCTCGCCGGACAGCCGCTCGTACGCTGCCACGTAGCGCTCGCGGGTCTGCTCCACCACGTCGTCCGGGATCGCGGGCGCGGGCGGCGTCTTGTCCCAGCCCGTGCCGGACGCCCAGTCGCGCACGTACTGCTTGTCGAAGCTCGGCTGGCCGCGGCCGACCTCGTACTGGTCGGCGGGCCAGAAGCGCGACGAGTCCGGCGTGCAGACCTCGTCGGCGAGCGTCAGCGTGCCGTCCTCGTCGAGGCCGAACTCGAACTTCGTGTCGGCCAGGATGATGCCCCGCCGGCGCGCGTAGGCGGCGATCGTCGAGTAGACCTCGAGCGAGGCCTCGCGCAGCCGCTCGCCCAGCTCGCGCGAGCCGGCCAGCTCGGCGGCCTGCTCGAAGTCGATCGCCTCGTCGTGGCCCTCCTCGGCCTTCGTCGACGGCGTGAAGATCGGCTCGGCGAGCTGCTCGGACTCCTGCAGGCCCGGCGGCAGCTCGATCCCCGAGACGCGCCCGGTGGCCTGGTAGTCCTTCCAGCCGGAGCCCGACAGGTACCCGCGCACGACGCACTCGACCGGCAGCATCTGCAGCCGCTTGACGCGCAGCGCGCGGCCGCGGAACTCGTCCGGCACGCCCTCGGTGGCGGAGATCAGGTGGTTGGGGACGAGCTCGCGCGTGAGGTCGAACCACAGCACGGAGAGCGCCGTCAGCACCTTCCCCTTGTCCGGGATCGGGGTCGGGTGCACGACGTCGTAGGTGGAGATGCGGTCGGAGGCCACCATCAGCAGGTCGTCCCCGAGCTCGTACAGCTCGCGGACCTTGCCGGAGGCCAGCAGGGTCAGGCCGGTCACCCTCCACAGGCTAGTCGCAGGACCCGCCAGAACCGGGACCGGTAACCCCGCGTATACCGGAGAAATTCCCACGCTCGGGGGGTCGTCATGAGGTTCAGCCTCGCCTGCTGTGCCGTGCTCGTCGTATTCGCCGTCCTCGCCCCATCCGCGTCCGCGGCCGGAAAGCCGCGACGCGACAACACACCGCCGTACAACGCCGACCAACGTGCGGGTCGTCGGCGTCACCGAGGACTCGATCACGATCGCCTGGGACGCGTCGACGGACAACTCCGGCACGATCTACGCCTACATCGCGGGCGGCATCTACCACCCCGGCGACAGCACGACCAAGACCCACGGCTCGCTGGTCCCGAACACGACGCGGACGTACTACGTCCAGGCGATCGACCCGTCGGGCAACATGTCGGGGGTCAGCGAGCCGGTCACGGCCACCACCTTGCCGGACACGACGGCGCCGACGACGCCCACCAACCTGCGGGTGACCGCGACCGACATCTCGAAGGTGTCGCTCGCCTGGGACCGCTCGAGCGACCGCTGGTCGTTCGTCTACGACGTGCTGATGGACGGCCAGGTGGTCGCCACCCTGCAGCACCCGTTCACCGGGACCCCGACCACCATGGTGCGCACGATCCCGCCCGGCACGCACAGGTTCCAGGTCCGCGCGCGCGACACGGCGGGCAACCTCTCCGGGCTGAGCAACGAGGTCGCCGTCACGCTGGCCGGAAACGGGGACTCGACGCCTCCGAGCGCGCCGACCGACCTCACCGCCGAGGACTTCAACGACAACTGCGGCAGCGTGATCCTCAGGTGGACGCAGTCGACCGACAACGTCGACGCCCAGTCGGAGATCGAGTACGAGATCTACCTCAACGGCCAGTTCTTCCTGCTCGCGGCGCCCGGCTCATCGTGGAGGGGCCTCTACTCGCCGGCCGGCACGAACACCTGGACCGTCGTGGCGGTCGACCGCGCGGGCAACCGCTCGGCGCCGAGCAACCCCGCCACGGTGACCACCGTCGTCAACCCGGACCTCTGCTGATCAGAGGTCGTAGGGGAAGTCGGTGAGCAGCTCGGCGCCGTCGTCGAGGACGAGGACGAGGTCCTCGAGCCGGACGCCGCCGAGCTGCTTGCTGTAGCAGCCGGGCTCGAGCGTGATCACGTCGCCCGCCACCAGCGTGTCGGGCGTGCGCCCGAGGTTGGGCCGCTCGTGGACCTCGAGTCCGACCCCGTGACCGAGCGAGTGGTAGTAGCCCTCGTCGAGCGTGGCGCCCGCGGGCTTCGTCCGCTGAGTCGGGTAGCCGGCGTTCTCGAACGGCTCGCACGAGATGTCGAAGATGTGGCGGCAGTCGGCGCCGGCGCGCACCTCGGCGAACGAGCGGTCGAGCGACTCGCGGGTGAGCCGCCAGAACTCGAGCAGCTCCTCCGGCGGCTGCATGCCGGAGGCGATGAAGGTGCGCGTCATGTCGGCCCAGCAGCGCGACTCGCGGTCGCGCGGCCAGATGTCGACGATCACGACCTCGCCCTCGCCGATCGGGCCGTGCCCCGCCTCGTGGCCGATCGCCGACTGCGTGCCGTGCGAGACGATCACGTCGTCGGGCAGGTCGCAGCCGTGCGAGTCGCAGACGGCCTGCATGGCCTCGCGGACCGCCTCGCTGGTGGTTCCGCCGTCGCGGATCATCCGGGCGCCGACGGCCATCGCCTCGTCGGCGGCGCGCTGGGCGCGGCGGATCCCCTCGATCTCCGCCTCGGTCTTCACGCGCCGCCTGGTGACGAACACCTCGGGGTCGACGGCCAGCTCGATCCCGCTCGCCCGCAGGTGGTCGGCGAGGCCGACCGGGAACTCGGGCGGCACCAGCGCGCGGCCCACGCCCAGCTTCTCGCAGGCGCGCCGCGACAGCTCGATGTCGACCTCGTAGCGGCTGATCCCGCGGGACAGCAGCTCGTCGGCGCCGAGGTCGTAGAGGTCGAGGACCTCGATGCCCATGGACTCGACCTTGTGCGCGTCGAGCACCGTGACCGTCGCGGCGCGGCGGCCGTCGGCCTCGACGTAGAGGAACGGGTCGATGATGCCCGTCGGGATCTCGTGGAACAGGTCCGGCGAGGTCTCCGGCGCGCCGTAGATGAGCAAATTGGATGTCACGTTTCGTCCTCCGGTTCTCGCAAGCTCGAACCTACGGCCGACGTCACGACCTTCAGACGATCGAGGATCGTGGGCACATGACGGATGTAGTGGCCGTAGTCGAACACGGCGTCGAGGTCGAGCTCCACGCCGGGCTCCCGCTCCAGCAATGTTCGCAGAGGCGTGCCGGTGTCCCACGCCTGCTGGGCCAGGCGCTGCACGATCCGGTACGCGTCGTCGCGCTGCATGCCCTGCTGTACCAGGGCCAGGAGCACGCGCTGGGAGAACAGCGCGCCGCTCGTGATCTCCAGGTTGGCGCGCATGCGGTCCTCGTGCACGACCATCCCGCGCGCCACCCGCAGCGCCAGCGACTGCATGTAGTCGAGCAGGATCGTCGCGTCGGGCAGCACGACGCGCTCGGCGCCCGAGTGCGAGATGTCGCGCTCGTGCCACAGCGCCACGTTCTCGAGGCCCGTCTGGCCGTAGCCTCGCAGCACCCGCGCCAGGCCGCAGATCCGCTCGGTGGTGATCGGGTTGCGCTTGTGGGGCATCGCGCTCGAGCCCTTCTGGCCGGCCTTGAACGGCTCCTCGACCTCGCGCACCTCGGTCCGCTGCAGGTGGCGGATCTCCTGCGCGAAGCGCTCGAGCCCCGCGCCGGCGAGCGCGATCGCGCTCAGCAGCTCGGCGTGGCGGTCGCGCGGGACGACCTGGGTGGAGACCGGCTCGGCGGCCAGCCCGAGCCGCTCCAGCACCCGCGCCTCGTACTCCGGGCCCAACGACGCGTAGGTGCCGACCGCGCCCGAGATCGCGCCGGTCGCGGCCTGCGCGAACGCCCGCTCCAGCCGCTCGGCGTTGCGGTGCGCCTCCATCGCGAAGCCGGCGAGCTTCAGTCCGAACGAGGTCGGCTCGGCGTGGACGCCGTGGGTGCGGCCCACGCACAGCGTGTCGGCGTGCTCGCGGGCGCGCTCGGCGAGCGCGCCGGCCAGCTCGCGCGCGCCCGCGACGACGATCTCGCCGGCGCGCCGCAGCTGCAGGGCGAGCGCGGTGTCGAGCACGTCCGACGACGTGAGGCCGAAGTGGATCCAGCGCCCCGCGGGACCGGCCGACGCGCTCAGCACGTCGACGAAGGCGGCGACGTCGTGGTCGGTGACCCGCTCGCGCTCCTTGACCGCCTCGACCGTGAAGGTGGCACCGCGGATCGCCTCGAGCTCCTCCTCGGCCGGCCCGTCGAGCGCCTCGGCGGCGGCGACCTCGACGTCGCGCCACGCGGTCATGCGCGCCTCGTCGGTCCAGAGCGCGCCCAGCTCAGGCCGCGTGTAGCGGGCGATCACGCGTTCAGTATGCGCGCGGCGAGCACCGCGGCGTTGCGCGCGTTGTCCACGCCGACGCAGGCAACCGGGACGCCGGGCGGCATCTGGGCGATCGAGAGCAGCGCGTCGAGCCCGCCGGCCACCGACTTCGAGGAGGTCAGCGGCACGCCGATCACGGGCAGCTGGGTGTGGGCGGCGACCACGCCCGGCAGGGCGGCCGACAGCCCGGCGCCGGCGATGATCGCGCGCAGCCCGCGCATCTGGGCGTTCTTGGCGTAGTCCGCGACCGTGTCGGGCTCGCGGTGGGCCGACATGACGCGCACCTCGTGGCCGATGCCGAGCTTCTTGAGCTCCTCGGCGGCCGCCTCCATGGCCGGCATGTCGCTCTTGGAGCCCATCACGATGCCGACGACGGGAGCGTCGACCTCCAGCCCCTCGAGCTCGGCCTCCACCGAGGTCTCGGTCACCGGCTCCTGCGTCATGCGGCGATGTCCCGGCGCAGCTGCCGGCCGTCGAAGGCGATCACGTCCGCGGCAGCATACGCACGCTCGCGGGCGGAGCGCGTGTCGTCCCCGAGCGCGGTCACGTTGAGCACGCGGCCGCCGGCCGTCACGACGTCGCCGTCCCGGGCCGCCGTCCCGGCGTGCGTGACCTCCACGCCCTCCGGCACGCGGTCGAGCCCGGTGATGGCGTCACCGGACGAGGAGGAGGCGGGATAGCCGCGCGAGGCGAGCACGACGGTCACCGCCGCGCGCGCGTCCCACTCGAGCGCGGCGCCGGCCAGGCCGCCCGGCCGCGTCGCCCGCTCCAGGAGGTCGAGCAGGTCCGAGCGCAGCCGCGGCAGCACCGCCTGCGTCTCGGGGTCGCCGAAGCGCACGTTGAACTCGAGCACCTTGAAGCCGCCGGCGGTGAGCATCAGCCCCGCGTACAGCACGCCGTGGAACGGCGTGCCGCGGCGGGCGAGCTCGTCGACGACCGGCTGATGGACCTCGGCGCGGATCCGCTCGACGAGCGCCGCGTCGATCTCCGGCACCGGCGAGAAGCAGCCCATGCCGCCGGTGTTGGGCCCGGTGTCGCCCTCGCCGATCCGCTTGTAGTCGCGCGCGGGGGCGAGCGGGACCGCCGTCTCGCCGTCGCAGATCGCCAGCAGCGACAGCTCGTCGCCCTCCAGGAACTCCTCGACCACGACCGGCGCGTCGCCGAACCGCCGCTCGACCAGCATCGCCTCCAGCGCCCCGCGCGCCTCGTCCTCGTCCGCGGCGATCACCACGCCCTTGCCGGCGGCCAGCCCGTCGGCCTTGATCACGGCCGGGTAGCCGTCGATCGCCGCCAGCCCGTCGTCCACGGAGGAGACGACCGCGTAGCCGCCGGTCGGCACGCCCGCGGCCGCCATCACCTCCTTGGCGAACGCCTTCGAGCCCTCCAGGCGGGCGGCCGCGGCCGTCGGGCCGAAGCACGGCACGCCGGCGGTCGTGCACTCGTCGGCCAGGCCCGCCACGAGCGGCGCCTCGGGGCCGACCACGACGAGGTCCACCCCCGCGATCTCGCCCTCGGGGACGATCGTCGCGTCGCGCGCGATGCCGGCGTTGCCCGGCGAGGCGAAGACCTCCGGGCGCTGCGGCGAACGCTGCAGCGCCCGCACGATCGCGTGCTCGCGACCACCCGCCCCGACCACGAGGACCTTCGTCACGGCACGACGACCTTCCTCACGGGACGGGACCCTATGTCAGAGAGCGGCGATGAAGTCGTCGATCGGGATCGCGGCCAGCGACTCGTAGTGGGCCGTCCCGCGCGAGCCGAGCTCGAGCGAGACGCGCGCCATCGTCTTCTCGTCCGGCGCCTCGACGATGTTGATGAAGTCGAAGTGGCCCAGGGTCGCCCACTGGGCCTTCACGGTGGCGCCCAGCTGCTCGACCTCCTGGTTGACCTCGCGGATGCGCGAGGGGTTGTTCTTGACCGTCTGTACGCCCTCGGGCGTCAGCGTGGAGAGCATGATGTAGGTGGGCATCGGGTCGTTGTATCCGATCCTTCCGTACAGGTGCAGTGTTGTCGGGAAGGACATACTTGCCACGCCATGCGCCGGGCCGCCCTCCTCCTCCCCGCGCTCCTGCTCGCCCTGGCCGCCTCGCCCGCGGCGGCGGCCACGCTGGAGCCGCTCAAGCCGTGCTACATCTCGGCCGGTCCGACCGACGCCGAGCGCGAGACGGTCGTGGTCCGCGGCGAGGGCTTCGCGCCGGAGTCCAACGTGGAGGTGCTGTTCGACGGCCTGGGCGTCGGCGGCGCGATGACCGGCTCCCTCG
Source organism: uncultured Solirubrobacteraceae bacterium (assembly GCA_963844405.1). Lineage (GTDB taxonomy): Bacteria > Actinomycetota > Thermoleophilia > Solirubrobacterales > Solirubrobacteraceae > DASSUW01. The sequence goes on from CAWJNZ010000007.1 coordinate 1,236,915, forward strand.
GTGAGTTCGAGTTCCGCGCGCCGGCCCCGCACCAGGCCGCCCTCGAGCGCGCCTTCACGGTCACCGTCCGCGACCCCCTGACCCAGCTCTCGCAGACGCCGCGCGTCACGAACCTCGGGGTGATCGTGAACCCTCGCAAGGCGTCGCCGCGCCGGCGGGTCCGCTTCCGCGGCCGCGGGTTCACGCGCGACGCGCCGATCTACGCGCACTACCTCTTCGGCGGCGTCGAGCAGAAGACCGTGCGCCTCGGACGCCGCCCTGGCGGGCCGTGCGGGACCTTCACCGCCAAGCGGCGGCTGATCCCGGTCGACGATGCGCGCAGCGGCCGCTGGATCCTGCAGGTGGACCAGCGGCGCCGCTACTCGCCGGAGCCGGACCCGGTGTGGGTCCGGCGTCCGATCGACGTGACCGAGATCAAGCCCTAGCTCAGACGAGCGCTTCCGCGCTGGCGCGCGTGAAGGTCAGCTCGCCGTCGGCGGCGTCGACCTCGATCCGGTCTCCGGCGGCGAACTCGCCCTTGAGCAGGCCGAGCGCGAGCGGGTCGACCAGCCGCTTCGAGATCACGCGCTTGAGCGGCCGCGCGCCGTAGGTCGGGTCGTAGCCGATGTCGCCGAGCAGGTCGCGCGCCGCGTCGGTCAGCGTGATCTCGACGCCGCGCTCGGCCACGCGGACGATCAGCCGCGCCACCTGGAGGTCGACGATCTCGCGCAGCTGCTCACGCGACAGCGCGTCGAACTCGACGATGTCGTCGAGCCGGTTGATGAACTCCGGCTTGAAGGTCGCCACCGCGGCCTCGCGGCCGCCCGGGAGGTTCGAGGTCATGATCAGCACGGTGTTCTTGAAGTCGACCGTGCGGCCCTGACCGTCGGTCAGGCGGCCGTCGTCCATCACCTGGAGGAGCACGTTGAAGACGTCGGCGTGCGCCTTCTCGATCTCGTCGAGCAGGACGACGCTGTACGGCCGCCGGCGCACTGACTCGGTGAGCTGGCCGCCCTCCTCGTAGCCGACGTAGCCGGGAGGCGCGCCGACGAGCCGCGACACCGAATGCTTCTCCATGTACTCCGACATGTCGATCCGCACCATGGCGTCCTGCGAGTCGAACATGAACTCGGCCAGCGCGCGCGCCAGCTCGGTCTTGCCGACGCCGGTCGGCCCGAGGAACAGGAAGGTGCCGATCGGCCGGTCGGGGTCGCTCAGGCCCGCGCGTGAGCGGCGCAGCGCGTCCGACACCGCCGAGACGGCCTCCTCCTGGCCCACGACGCGCCGGTGCAGGCGCTCCTCCATGTGGATGAGCTTCTCGACCTCGCCCTCCATCAGGCGCGTGACCGGGATGCCGGTCCACTTGCCGACGACCTCGGCGATCTCGTCGACGTCGACCTTCTCGGACAGGTAGACGGCGGGCTCGAGCTCCTCCGGCGACTCCTCGGCCGCGGCGAGCTGGGCCTCGAGCTGCGGGATCTCGCCGTGGCGCAGCTCGGCGGCGTGCTGGTAGTCGAGCTCGCGCTCGGCGCGCTCGAGCTCCACGCGCGCCTGGTCGAGCCGCTCGCGCAGCTTGCCGTGGCCCTCGGCCTGCTCCTTCTCGCGCTCCCACTGGGCGCGCATGCCGGCCGCCTGCTCGCGCAGCTCGGCGAGCTCGCGCTCGATCTCCTGGCGACGGTCGGCGGCCGTCTGGTCCTGCGCGACGGCGACGTGCTCGATCTCGAGCTGCTTGATCCGGCGCTCGACCTCGTCGATCTCGGTCGGGACGCTTGAGAGCTCGATCGACACGCGCGAGGCGGCCTCGTCGACGAGGTCGATCGCCTTGTCGGGCAGGAAGCGGTCGGCGATGTAGCGGTGGCTGAGGGTGGCCGCGGCGATCAGCGCCGCGTCGGTGATCGTGACCTTGTGGTGCGCCTCGTACCGCTCCTTCAGGCCGCGCAGGATCGCGATCGTGTCCTCGACCGACGGCTCGCCGACGTAGATCGGCTGGAAGCGCCGCTCGAGCGCCGCGTCCTTCTCGACGTGCTTCTTGTACTCGTCGAGCGTGGTGGCGCCGACCGCGCGCAGCTCGCCGCGGGCGAGCATCGGCTTGAGCAGGTTGGCGGCGTCGACGGCGCCTTCGGCGGCGCCGGCGCCGACGATCGTGTGCAGCTCGTCCATGAAGAGGATGACCGAGCCCTCGGCCTCCTGGATCTCCTTGAGGACGGCCTTCAGGCGCTCCTCGAACTCGCCGCGGTACTTGGAGCCGGCGAGCAGGGCCCCGATGTCGAGCGCGATCACGCGGCGGTCGCGCAGCGAGTCCGGCACGTCGCCGGACACGATGCGCTGGGCGAGGCCCTCGACGATCGCGGTCTTGCCGACGCCGGGCTCGCCGATCAGGACCGGGTTGTTCTTCGTGCGGCGGGAGAGCACCTGGATGACGCGGCGGATCTCGTCGTCGCGCCCGATCACCGGGTCGAGCTTGCCGTCCTCGGCCTCGTCGGTGAGGTCGCGGCCGAACCGCTTCAGCGCCTGGTACTTCTCCTCCGGGCTCTGGTCGGTCACGCGGTGCGGGCCGCGGACCTGCTTGATCGCCTCGGCGACGTCGTCGCGCCTGGGCAGGCCGTCGACGGCCTCGGTCAGCGCGAGCAGCAGGTGCTCGGTCGAGATGTACTCGTCCTGGAGCTTGCCGGCCTCGCGCTCGGCGGCGCGCAGCACGTCGAGCAGCTCGCGCGACGTCGCGGGCTCGCGGGCGCCGGCGGTGATCGTGGGGAGGCGGTCGAGCGCGCCGCCGACGGCGCTGCGCACCGCGGCCGGGTCGGCGCCGACCTTGCGCAGGACGGGATTGACGATCCCCTCCTGCTGGTCGAGCAGGGCGATCAGCAGGTGCTCGGGCGCCGTCTCGGTGTTGCTGCGGTCGGCGGCGAGCCGGATGGCCTGCTGCAGGGCCTCCTGCGATTTGATGGTGAAGCGTTCCAGTTGCATGTCAGGCGGTTCCTAGATCTCAGTCGCGTTGACTGAGATTTTAGCCGCCCGGCACGCAACCCACAATCACGCCCCCATCCCCCGACCGGCCGATTGATTGGACTCGGGGCCATGAGTGCTCAATACTGTGTAGCGCGGTGGAGCTGGCGGGAGTGACAGGGCCGTGGCTGGGCGGCGCATGCGGTGGAGGCGGCGCTCGACGCGATCGTGACCGTCGACGCCGACGGCGTCGTGGTCTACCTGAACGCCTCGGCCGAGGCGATGTTCGGGTACGAGCGCGCCGAAGCGGTCGGCCGCCCGCTGGCCGAGCTCATCGTCCCGCCCGGCCGGCGCGACGAGTACGCCGAGGATCTGCTGCAGGTCGTCGCGGGCGGCTCCGCGCCGTACCTCGACCATCGCCTCGAGATGTGTGGCGTGCGCCGGGACGGCGAGCGGTTCCCGATCGAGCTGACGGTCACGCGGACCGGCGACGCGACGTTCACCGCCTTCGTCCGCGATGTGTCCGAGCAGCGCGAGGCCGAGGCACGGCGCGCGCAGATGCGGCGCCTGCTGACCTCCGCCGAGGAGCTGGCGCAGCTCGGCAGCTGGGCGCTCGAGCTGCCGTCGCTGCGCGTCGTCTGGTCCGACGGCATGTACCGCATCCACGGGCTCGAGCCGGGGTCGCTCGTGCCGGACCCCGAGATGCTGCTCGACCACGTCCACCCCGAGGATCGGCCCGCGCTCAGCGCCTTGCTGCGCTCGGTCATCGAGGATCCCGAGAACTTCCCCGCCGACGGGCTTGCGACGGAGTACCGAGCCGTGCGGCCCGACGGCACGGTGCGCGAGGCCCGCAGCCACGGGCGCATCGAGCCGGGCGACGAGCACCGGCCGTGCCGCTGGGTCGGAGCCGCCCTGGACGTGACCGAGCAGCGGCTGACCGAGCGCGAGCTGCGCGCCCACTACGCCATCGGCCAGGCCCTGCGCGACTGGCAGGCCTTCGAGGAGGGCGTCGTCGGCCTCCTGCGCCGGCTGGCGACCGCGCTCGACGTCCAGGTCGGCGAGCTGTGGACCTGGGACGACGACGAGCAGGTGCTGAGGTGCCGCGCCTTCTGGTCGACCTCCGAGGTCGACGCCGACGCCTTCGAGGTGGTGACCCTCGACCGGACGTTCCGGCCCGGGGAGGGTATGCCCGGCCGCGCCTGGGAGCAGCGGCGGCCGGTGATCGCCTCCGAGAGCGACCCGGACTTCCTGCGCCGCGAGGCCGCGGCCGCGATCGGCCTGCGCTCGGCCGTCGCGCTTCCCGCGCTGGGCAAGGACGCGCCGCTGGCCGTGCTCGGCTTCTACGGCACCGACAGCCACCAGCCCAGCGACCGGCTGATCCGGACGCTGACCGGCATCGGGCGCCAGCTCGGCGCCTCCTCAGCCGCCGCCGCGCCGACCTGTCGGGCCGCCGGCTGTCGAAGCGCGAGCTCGACGTGTTGCGCCTCGCCGCCGACGGCCACTCCGGCCCGCGGGTCGCCGAGCAGCTCGTCGTCAGCATCGCCACGGTCAAGACCCACTTCGAGCACATCTACGAGAAGCTCGGCGTCGGCGACCGCGCCGCCGCCGTGGCCCACGCGCTGCGCAGCGGGCTGATCGACTAGGGGGTGCCCGACGGGACATCGCTCGACACGTAATGGCGCGTCGGGCGGGTCCCCCTCCTAGTCGTCGTCGCCGCCGCGCCCGCGGCCGCGACCACGTCCGTGGCCGCTGTCGTCGCTGCCGGAGTCGTCGGAGCCCGGCCCCGAGTTGTCGTCGTCGCTGTCGATCGTCGCCACCGGCGGCAACGGAGTCGCGGTAGCGGCGGGCGGCCGGGGGGTCGAGGTGGCCGCCCGCCGCGACTCGCGGCGCGCGCGCTCGCGACGAGCGCGCTCACGTCTTGCCCGCGCGCGCCGGGCCCGCTCGCGCCGTGCGGCGGCCTGCGGGTCAGCGGTGGGCGCGGGAGTCGCCGTCTCCTGCGGCGACAGGGCATCGCCGGCGCTCGGCGGCTCCGAGGAGAGTCCGACCGCCTGCGTCGAGAGCGTCGAGGCCGCGAGCGTGACCCCGGCCACGAGCAGCACGCCGCTGACGGCGAGGAGGACCCAGAGCAGCGTGGCTCGGCGCATGCGGTCACCGTAGCCCGCGTTCGGTTAAGGCCCGGGAAAAGGTGGGACGGTCAGCGTCGCGCGGGCGCCGCCGCCGTTCCGGTTGGCGAGCGTGACGTCGCCGCCCCAACGCCGCGCCAGCTCGCGCGCGATCGGCAGCCCGAGGCCGGTCCCGTTGGGGCCGGCACGGCCGGAGGCGCCGCGGTGGAAGCGCTCGAACACGGCGTCGAGGTCCTCCTGGGAGAGCCCGGGACCGCGGTCGAGCACCTCGACGGCGCCCGGCCGCGAGCGCACCTCGACCTCGCCGTTGCCGTAGTGGATGGCGTTCTCGATCAGCGCGTCGAGCGCGCGGTCGAGGTCGGCGGGCGGGCAGAAGCCCTCGGCGGGCTTGCCGTCCGAGCGCACGCGGCCGCCCGCGGCGCCGTCCCAGCGCGCCTCGGCGCGGCGCGCCGCGTCCTCGAGGTCGACGCGCTCGGGCGGAGCGTCGACCTCGCCGGCCTGGGAGAGCACGAGCAGCTCGGTGACCATCGCCGACAGGCGGTCGAGCTCGCGCAGGGCGGCGTCGATCTCCTCTTGCGCGCCGGGATCGCTCGTCGCGGCGTGAGCCTCCTCGAGCCGCAGGCGCAGGCCGCTGAGCGGCGTGCGGAGCTGGTGCGAGGCGTCGGCCACGAACTCGCGCTGGCCGGCCAGCAGCCGCTCGAGGCGCTCGGCCATGTGATTGAACGTACGCGCGAGCCGCTGCTGCTCGGCGCTGCCCTCGACCTTGGCGCGCGCCGACAGGTCGCCCTCGGCGATCCGGCGCGCGGCATGGTCCAGCCGGCCGATCGGCCGCGCGACCTGGCCGGCGATCACCGCGCCGGCGGCGAGGCCGAGCACCAGCACGAGAAGGCCGATGGCGACGAGGCCGAGCGTCGCACGCCAGGTCGCGCGGTTGACGGCGTCGACGCTCTGGGTGATGCGGACGGCGCCGACCGGGTCGCGCTCGCCGGCGCGCCGCACGGGAACCGCCGTGGCGAGGATCGTCTCGTCGAGCGTGTCGCTGCGCCGCTGCTGCTGGTGGGGGTCGCCCGCGAGCGCGCGCCTGATCTCCGGGCGCGACGAGTAGTCGACGCCGAGCCGCTCCTCGCCGGCGGAGTCGGCCAGCAGGCGGCCGCCGGGGCCGACGACGATCACGCGGCCGCGCACCTGACGCGCCGCGCGCCAGGTGACCTCCTCGAGGTCCGATCCCAGCTCGTCCTCGACGCTGATGGCCACGATCTCGGCCTGGCTGAGCGCCTGCGACTTGACCTCGGCGTCGACGCGGTCGCGCAAGCTGATGATCAGCGGCACCTCGAGGGCGATCACCGCGAGCACCAGCACGTAGGCCAGCGCGAGCAGGAGACGGAGTCGGAGGCTTACGAGCGCTCCTCGGGTGCGGTGAAGCGGAAGCCGACGCCGCGCACGGTGTGCAGGAAGCGCGGGTCGGCGGGGTCGTCGCCGAGCTTCTGGCGCAGCCAGCGCACGTGTACGTCGAGCGTCTTCGTCGAGCCGAACCAGTTCTCGTCCCACACGCGATCCATCAGCTGCTCGCGCGTGACGACGCGGCCGGCGTTGCGGATCAGCTCGGCCAGCAGGTCGAACTCCTTTCGGCTGAGCTGGAGCTCGGCGTCGTCGAGGCGGGCGCGGCGGGCCGCGATGTCGACCTCGAGACCGCCGACCCGGATCGGCCCGGGCGGCGCGGGATCCAGCTCCGCCGGCTGCTGGGCGCTGCGCCGGAGGATGGCGCGGATGCGGGCGATCACCTCGGCGCCGCTGAACGGCTTGACGACGTAGTCGTCGGCGCCGAGCTCGAGGCCGACGATGCGGTCGGCCTCGGTCCCGCGCGCGGTGAGCATGAGGATCGGCACCGAGCTCGTGCGGCGGATGGCGCGGCAGATGTCGCGGCCGTCGCCGTCCGGCAGCGTGAGGTCGAGCAGCACGATCGCGAAGTCGCCCTCGGCGAGCTCGAGCGCGCGGGCCGCGGTGCGGGCGACGATGGGCTCGAAGCCCTCGCGCGAGAGCGCCTTGGAGAACGGCTCATAGATGCTGGGCTCGTCCTCGACGAACAGGACTCGGGGTCGCGATGGCGGCACTCTGCGCAAGTTGTAGCCGCGTCTGCGCGGTCTTTCCCAAGCCTTAACCCCGCGTCTTCGCAGATCAGCGGCCCCTCTCCCGGCAGGTGGTCGAGCGGACACGCCGACCGCGACCGCGAGCGTCGCGGCGACGTGTCTCGATCCCTCGGGTCACTTCGGACAACGTCGGCGCGGTTTTCCCAAGCCTTAACTCGCGTTTGCCGGACCCTTTGGGGGTCGCTGACGACGGTGAGGGCATGACCTTCAGCCGCACGAGCATCGCCGCCGCCGTCACCGTCTTCGCGCTCGGCCTGCTGGCCGCCGTCGCGCTGGCCGCGGGCGGGGGCGAGACGCCGACCACCACCGCACCCGCCCCCACCGCCGAGACCGACCCCCCGGTCGAGGTCCGGACCAAGGTGATCCGCCGCACCGTCCACCGCAGGCCGAAGGCCAAGCCCGTCTCGGCCTCCGCGGCCGCGGCGCCGGCGCCGGCACCCCCTCCGCCGGCGCCGGCCCCGGCCCGCGCCGCCTCGAGCGGCGGCGACGACGGGACGGCCGACCAGGGCTCCGGCGACGCGCCGGGTACGCCCGCCTCGCACGACGACGACTGGGACGACGACCAGGGGTCCGACGACGACTCGGACGACTCGGACGACGACTGGGACGACTCGGACGACGATGACGACGGCGGCCACGGCCGCGGTCGGGGCCGCGGCGGGGACGACGACGATGACTGACCGCGAGCCGCCCACGCAGCCGCTGCCGGCGCGCAACGAGGCGGCGCCCCGGCGGCCCTCGAAGCCGCGGGCCGGGTGGGTGTTCGGCGCGGCGCTCGGCGCGTTCTTCGCGGCGCTCACGCTCCTGGCCTTCCAGCTCCGCGCGGGCGAGGACCCGGCGCTCGGCGCTCCGCAGCCGGTCGCGCAGGTCCAGAAGCCGAAGCCGCGGCGCGTCCTGATCCGCAAGGTCATCAAGCGCGTGGTCATCCACCACCCGCCGCCGAGCTCCGGCGGCGCGGCTCCCGTGACCTCCGGCGGCTCGGCACCCGTCCAGACCTCGGCGCCGGCCACGGCCTCGGCGCCCGCTCCGGCGCCGGCGCCCGCCCCGGCGCCCGCCCCCGCTCCCCGCCCCGCTCACCACGCAGTCGTCATGACCCCCGAACCCATGCCCCTCACCGAGCTCGCCTTCCCCGCCATGGGCACGTCCGTCCGCCTGCTCGCCGCCCCGGGCGCGCCGCTGGACGATGCGCGCTGCCTGATCGAGGACCTCGAGGCGCGGCTCACGCGCTTCGACCCTCGCAGCGAGCTGTGCCGGCTCAACGCCGATCGGCGCGACGTCGTCCCGGCCTCGCGCGCGCTGCGCGTGGCGGTCAGGTCGGCGATCGCCGGCGCGGCGGCCACGGACGGCCTCGCCGACCCGACGCTCCTCGGCGCCGTGGTCAAGGCCGGCTACGACCGCTCGCTCGTCGGCCACCCGCGCGCGGACCTCGCGGAGGCGCTCGCCGCGGCGCCCGAGCCGCGCCCTGCCGCGCCCTCGCCGCACGCCGCGTGGCGCCGCGTGCACGTCGACGACGCCGCCGGCACGATCGCCCGCCCGCCCGGCGTCCAGCTCGACCTCGGCGGCAGCGCCAAGGGCCTGGCCGCCGATCTCGCCGCGGAGCTGCTCGCCCCGCACGGCCCGTGCGCCGCCGACCTCGGCGGCGACCTGCGCGTGAGCGGCGTCCACGAGGTGCTCGTGCCGAACCCCGTCACCGGCATGCTCGCCGAGGTGCTCGAGCTCGACGACGACGCGGTCGCGACCTCGGGCATCGACAAGCGGCTCTGGTGGGACGCGGCGAACCGCCCCGCGCACCACCTGCTCGACCCGGCGACGGGCCGGCCCGCGTGGACCGGCGTCCTGAGCGCCACCGCCAAGGCTCCGACCGCCGCGCTCGCCGAAGCGCTCGCAAAGGCGGCGATCCTGGCCGGGCCGCACGCCGGCCGCGAGATCCTCAGCCGGTACGGAGGCCTGCTGATCACCTGGGGCGGCGCCGTGATGAGCGCGAACCTTGAGGGCCTGTCCCTCAACATGAAGTGCCTGTCCCCCAACATGAAGTGCCTGTCCCCCAACATGAAGTGCCTGATGGGAAATTGCGTTGGGATCAGGCGGCGGCTGGTTCGAGCGTGACGCAGTGTCCGAGTCGTTCGAGCTGGGCGACGAGGCGCTTGGTGGCGCGTTCGGGGTCGCGGCGGGTGAAGTAGTCGCCGCCGAGGTCGGTGTAGGTCTCGCCGGTGGTGAACATGTGCCAGTAGGCGATCAGCATCGAGTGCTTGACGGCCCCGAGCGCGCGGCCGTGGCCGAGGCGCGGTTTTAGGCGCCGGTATTGCGCGGCGAGGTAGCCGTCTTTGGCGCGGATCGCGGCCAGCGCGGCTTCTTCGAGCGCGATCCCGAGCCACTTGGAGCCCTTGCGGCCGCCGCCGCGACGGTGTTTGCCGGCCGACTGGTTGTTGGCTGGGCAGCGCCCGGCCCACGAGGCCAGGTGCCTGGCGGTGGGGAAGACGCTCATGTCGGTGCCGATCTCAGCGACCATGACCTCGCCGGTGCGGCGGGCGATGCCGGTCATCGTGCAGGCCAGCTGGACGCCGGCCTCGAAAGGGCCGAGCTGCTCCTCGATCGCGGCCGAGAGGCTGTTGATGTGCTCGTCCAGGAAGTCCAGGTGGGCGAGGATCGCGCCGATCACGAGCTGGTGGTGGGCCTCAAAGCGGCCGGCGAGTGCCTCACGCAGCTGCGGGATCTTGCGCCGCAGCTTGCCCTGCGCGAGCTCGGCCAGGACCGCCGGGTCCGTAGCCCCGGCGACCAGCGCGTCGAGCATCGCACGGCCGGACTTGCCCAGGATGTCGGTCGCGACGCAGTCGAGTTTGATGCCGGTGTCCTCGAGCGCCTTGTGCAGCCGGTTGGCCTCGCGCTGGCGCTCGGCGATCTGGGTCTTGCGATACCTGGTCAGCATCCGCAGCGCGCGCTGGGGCTTGGGCGGCACGAAATTGGAGCGCAGCAGCCCGGCCTCCATGAGCTGGCACAGCCATTGCGCGTCGGTCACGTCGGTCTTGCGGCCCGGAACGTTCTTGACGTGCCGGGCGTTGACGAGCATCAGCTCGAAGTCGTCCTCAAGGATGTGCCAGACCGGTTGCCAGTACACGCCGGTGGCCTCCATCGCCACGTGCGTGACGGCGAACGCCTTCAGCCAGTCCGCCAGCGCCAACAGCCCCGCCACGGTCGTGGCGAATTCAGCCACCTGCTCGTCGCGGCCGGCCGGGCCGGGCACCCGCACGCACGCGGTCACCGTCGCCTTGTGCACGTCCAGCGCGCTCACGCGCTCAAACACCGTTCGCAACCCCACCCCCTCCGATCGACACCGCCGTTGCGTCGCCCGGCGGGCCTCCATGGCAGACGAGTCTGATGGGCGTGCTCAAGGGCAACAATCCGGTACACCGGGGGAGGCTCCTGCGCCAAACTGTCAACGGGCACACAGGCACCAGGAACTACGCGGCGTCAACGGGCGACCCCACGATCCTCGCCCATTTCATGGATCCGCGCACGCCCGCAGGGCACCCCAACTGTCCCCAAATGTTGAGGGACTGTCCCTCAACATGAAGTGCCTGTCCCCCGACGTTGAGGCGCAGGCGTGAGGGACCCGATGGAGTACGCCTGGTGGCTTGCGAGCCGCGCGTCGGGGATCGTCGCGCTCGTCCTGATCGCGCTGTCCGTGGCCATCGGCCTCGCCATGGCCGCCAAGGCGTTCCGCAAGCCCGGCCTGCCGAAGATCCTGATCGTGATCCATGAGCACGCCGCTCTGGCGGCGCTGGTGGCGATCGCGGTCCATGGCATCACGCTGCTCGGCGACCACTGGCTGGACCCCGGCATCCTCGGCATCACCGTGCCGTTCGTCATCGACCACGAGCCGGTCTTCACCGGGCTCGGGATCATCGGCGGCTACCTGGCCGCCATCCTCGGCCTCACGTTCTACGTGCGGCGCCGGATCGGCACCCGCCGCTGGCGCAACCTGCACCGCCTGACGCCGGTCGTGTACGTGCTCGGCGTGATCCACACCCTCGGCTCGGGCAGCGACGCCGGAACGCCGTGGATGACGATGGTCCTGATCGCCACCGGGGCGCCGATCCTCTACCTCGGGATCCTGCGCGCGCTGCCGGCGCCGGTCAGTCCGCCTCGGCCCGCCGCCTCACGTGCCGGATCGGGATGAGCGCGGTGCCCGGCGCCTCATAGCGCACGATCTCGGCCTTCACCGACCGGCGGATCTGCTCGAGCCGCCCGATCTCCTCCTGGAGCGAGGCGGCGCGCCGCTCCAGCGCGTCGACCTTGCGCTGGAGGCGCGCCATCTTGTCCTCCATCTCGAAGATGCGCTCGACGCCGGCCAGGTTCATCCCCAGCTCGGAGGTCATCTCCTGGATCCGCCGCAGCCGGTCGACGTCGTCGTGCGAGTACAGCCGCGTGCCCTTCGGCGACCGCTTCGGCTCGATCAGGCCGCGCTGCTCGTACATGCGCAGCGTCTGCGGGTGCATGTCGGCCAGCTCGGCGGCGACCGAGATCATGAACACGCCGCGGTCGTGCTCCACGCGCGCGGTCACGCGCGTGCGCCGCTGGGGCATCAGGTGCGCCCTTCGGCGTCGCGCAGCAGCGACTCGCGCGGGTTGCGGCCGTTCATCGTCCGGGACAGGGCCTCGACCGCGTCGCGCTGCTCGTCGGTGAGCTCGCGCGGCACGTCGATCACGAAGCGGTAGTGGATGTCGCCGCGGGCGTTGCCCGCCCCCGCGGCCGGCGGCCCCTCGCCGCGCAGGCGCTGCACCGTGCCGTGCTTCGTCCCGCCGGGGACGCGCAGCTTCTTCGTGCCGTGCAACGTGGGCACCTCGACGTCGGCGCCGCGCAGCGCCTCGGTCACGGTGATCGGCACCTCGACCTCGAAGTGGTCGCCCTTGCGCTTGAAGACCGGCGACTCGCTCACGCGCGTGACCACGTAGAGGTCGCCGGGCGGGCCGCCGCGCAGGCCGGCCTCGCCCTTGCCGGGCAGGCGGATCTTCGAGCCGTCCTTCACCCCGGCCGGGATGTTGACGCGGTACTTCTTGAGCTCGCGCAGCCGGCCCTGCCCGTGGCAGGTCGGGCACGGGTCCTCGATGATCGTGCCGGAGCCGCCGCAGCGCGAGCACGGCCGGGTGATCGAGAAGACGCCCTGGCCCTGCGACTCCACGCCGCGACCCTGGCAGACGGGGCAGACGATCGGCGACGTCCCCGGCTTGGCGCCGGTCCCGCGGCACGTGTTGCAGGCCGCGTGGGTGGCGACGGAGACCGGGACCTGCGCGCCCTCGACCGCCTGGTCGAAGGACAGCGAGACCGTCGTCTCGAGGTCGCGCCCGCGCTCGGCGGCCGGGCGCGTGCGAGCGCCGCCGCGGCCCGCGGTGGTGTTGAAGATGTTGGACAGGATGTCCGAGAACGAGCCGAAGTCGGCGCTCCCGGCCCCGCCCGGCCCGCCGGCCCCGCCGCCGAAGGGCGAGCCGAAGACCGACTGCCCGCGGTCGTACTTCTTGCGCTTCTCGGGATCACCGAGCACGTCGTAGGCCTCGGAGATCCGCTTGAAGCGCTCCTCCGCCCCGGCCTCGTTGTTGGTGTCGGGGTGGTACTGGCGCGCGAGCTTGCGGTAGGCCTTCTTGATGTCCTCCTGGGAGGCCTTCCTGTCGACCCCCAGGGTCTTGTAGTAGTCGTCGGCGCGCGCCATCAGCTGCCTCCTACGCCGCCACCACCACGCGCGCCGGCCGCAGCACCGCGCCGTTGAGCCGGTAGCCCTGCTGGTAGACCTCGATCACGGTCCCGGACTCCGCCTCCTCGGAGGGCTGCGAGGCCATCGCCTCGTGCTCGTTGGGGTCGAACGGCTCGCCGTGCGGCGAGAACGCCTCGATGCCCGCGCGTGCCAGCGCCGTGCGGAGCTCTTCGGCGACCATCGCGAAGCCCTTCACCACGTCCTCGTGACCTTCCGCGGCCTTGAGCGCGATCTCCAGGTGGTCGATCGCCGGCAGCAGCTCCTTGGCCACCTTCGCGACGCCACGATCGACGGCGGCGGCGTTCTCGCGCGCCATCCGCTTGCGGTAGTTCTCGAAGTCGGCCTGCGTGCGCTGGGCGAGGGCGAGGTACTTGTCGCGCTCGTCCTCGGCCTCCGCGACCGTCCGCTGGGAGGCGGGCGGCGCGTCGGCGTCGGAGAACGAGGTCTCGCCGGTGCCCTTCGCGTCCGGGTCGGGCGGCGCGGCAGCGGTGAACTCGTCCGTCTCCATCACTTCTGCTCGTCGACGACCTCGGCGTCGACGACCTCCTCGTCGGCGGGGGTGTCGCCCTCGGACGAGGCGCCGTTGGTCGAGGCGGGCTCCTGCTGCTGCGCGGCCTGCGCGCGCTCGTACATGGCCTCGGAGACCTTGTGGAACGCGGTGTTCAGGCGCTCGGTCTTGGCGCGGATGTCCGCGGCGTCGTCGCCCTTGACGGCGTCATTGACGTCCTTGATCGCGTCCTCGATCTCGCGCTTGGACGCCTCGTCGACGTTGTCGGCGAGGTCCTTGAGCTGCTTCTCGGCCTGGTAGGCGGCGGACTCGCCGGCGTTGCGCGCCTCGGCGAGCTCGCGCGCCCGCTTGTCCTCCTCGGCGTGCGACTCGGCGTCGGACATCATGCGCTTGATCTCCTCGGGGGAGAGGCCGGAGCCCGCCTTGATCTCGATCCGCTGCTCCTTGCCGGTCCCGAGGTCCTTCGCCGACACGTGCAGGATGCCGTTGGCGTCGATGTCGAACGCCACCTCGATCTGCGGGATGCCGCGCGGGGCCGGCGGGATGCCGGTGAGCTGGAACTTGCCGAGCGACTTGTTGTACATCGCCATCTCGCGCTCGCCCTGGAGCACGTGGATCTCGACGCTCGACTGGTTGTCCTCAGCGGTCGAGAAGACCTCCGACTTGCGGGTCGGGATGGTGGTGTTGCGCTCGATCAGCTTCGTCATCACGCCGCCCTTGGTCTCGATGCCGAGGGTGAGCGGGGTGACGTCGAGCAGCAGGACGTCCTTGACGTCGCCGGCCAGGACGCCCGCCTGGATGGCGGCGCCGACGGCCACGACCTCGTCCGGGTTGACGCCGCGGTGCGGCTCCTTGCCGGTGAGCTCCTTGACCTTCTCCTGGACGGCCGGCATGCGGGTCATGCCGCCGACGAGGACGACGTGCTGGATCTCCTTGACGCCCTTGTCCTTGGCGTCGTCCATCGCCTGGCGGACCGGCGCGACGACGCGCTCGATCAGCGCCGAGGCCAGCTCGTTGAGCTTGGAGCGGGTGAGCCGGACGTCGAGGTGCTTCGGGCCCGACGCGTCGGCGGTGATGAACGGCAGGTTGATCTGCGTCTCCTGGGCGGACGAGAGCTCGATCTTGGCCTTCTCGGCGGCCTCGTAGAGGCGCTGGAGGGCCATCTTGTCCTGCGTCAGGTCGATGCCCTGGTCGCGCTTGAACTCGGCCGCGAGCCAGTCGACGATCGCCTTGTCGAAGTTGTCGCCGCCGAGGTGGTTGTCGCCCGCCGTCGACTTGACCTCGAACACGCCGTCGCCGATCTCGAGCACCGACACGTCGAAGGTGCCGCCGCCGAGGTCGAAGACGAGGATCGTCTGGTCGGACTCCTTGTCGAGCCCGTACGCGAGCGAGGCCGCGGTCGGCTCGTTGATGATGCGCTTGACGTCGAGGCCCGCGATGCGGCCGGCGTCCTTGGTGGCCTGGCGCTGATCGTCGTTGAAGTAGGCCGGGACGGTGATGACCGCGGAGTCGACGGACTCGCCGAGATAGGCCTCGGCGTCGGCCTTCAGCTTCTGCAGGATCATCGCGGAGATCTCAGGCGGCGAGTACTCCTTGCCACCGGCCTTCACCCGCGCGTCGCCGCCCGAGCCGGAGATGACGTCGTACGGCACGATCGCCTCCTCCTCGCGCACCTCGGCCTCCTTGCGGCCCATGAAGCGCTTGATCGAGAAGACGGTGTTGGTGGGGTTGGTGACGGCCTGCCGCTTGGCGACGGTCCCCACGAGGCGCTCGCCGCTCTGCGCGAAGGCCACCACGGACGGAGTAGTGCGGCCGCCCTCCGCGTTCTCGATGACCGTCGGCTCGCCGCCCTCGAGGACGGCCATACACGAGTTCGTGGTGCCGAGGTCGATCCCGATGGTCTTTGCCATGTGACGTGCTCCTCTACAAGATCTCAGTCTGCGTGACGCAGATTGTAGCCGGTCGGGCACATCCTCAGAAGTGGGCACTCGTCACACTTGGGGCGCCGCGCGTGGCAGGTCCGGCGGCCGTGGCGGAGCAGGTTCACGTGGAGCTCGAGCTCCTGCCCGCGCGGGGTCATGGCCAGCATCTCGTCGTGCATCTCTGCGAACGGCGCGCCCTCGCGGAACAGGCCCAGGCGGGTGCCGACCCGGCTGACGTGGGTGTCGACCGGCACGTCGCGCTCGCCGTAGGCGAACAGGCGCACGCAGGCCGCGGTCTTGCGGCCGACGCCGGGCAGCGAGGTGAGGAAGTCCTGGTCGCGCAGGTGAGGTCCGTCGAGCGGATCCGGCAACGCGCGCAGGATCTGCTGGATGCGGACCGACTTGACCTTCGAGATGCCGCCCGGCCGGATCGCCTCCTCGACCTCCTCGTTGGGCGCGTCGCGGACGGCCTCCCAGCTGCCGAAGCGCGCGCGCAGGCGCAGGAAGGCGACGTCGCGGTTGCGGTCGTTGGTCGACTGCGAGAGGACGGTGAGGATCAGCTCGTCGAGCCCGTGGCCGTGCGGCGGCGCGGCCGGGCGGCCGTAGACCTCGCGCAGCCTGTCGCGGATGCGCCGTACGCGCGCTCGGGAGACCATCGAGCACACTTTGACGCGATGCGGCAGACGGCGGTGATCGACGGGACGCTGGTCAGCTGGCTGCGGGTGCCGTGCGACGACCCCCCGATCCTCTATGTCCACGGCGTGCCGGACTCGGCCGAGATGTGGACGCCGTTCCTCGAGCGCACCGGCGGCATCGCCGTCGACCTGCCGGGCTTCGGGCAGTCGGGGAAGCCGGGCTCGTGGCCGTACTCGCTCGCGGGCTACGCGGCGTTCCTGCCCGCGTTCCTCGACCACCTCGGGCTCGACCGCGTGCGGCTCGTGGCGCACGACTGGGGCGCCGTCGCGCTCACGCTGGGCGCCCGGATCGAGCGGCTCGTGGCCATCGACGTGGTGCCGCTGCTGCCCGGCCATCGCTGGCACTGGGTCGCGCGCATGTGGCGGACGCCGGCGCTGGGCGAGCTGGCGATGGGGTTCACCGGGCGGACGCTGCTGCGGCGCCCGGGCGGGCTCTCGGCCGGACACGCCGACCAGGTCCTCCGCCACTTCGACCACGGCACGCAGCGGGCGATCCTGCGGCTCTACCGGTCGGCGCGCGAGAACGTGGCGCCGCTGCACGAGGTCACCGCGCCCGCGCTGGTCGTCTGGGGCGAGCGGGACCGCTACCTCGACCACGGTTGGGCGGACCGCGTCGCCGCCGCGCTCGCCGGTGAGGCGCGCGTGGAGCTCGTCCCGGGGGCCGGCCATTGGCCGTGGATGGACCGGCAAGAAGCGTTGCAACTCGTGGCCGGCCACCTCGAGCTGTCAACTACCTGACAGTATGGGGTCCCCTCTTCGGGGGAATCGGCTCAGGTCCTCCTCAAGAGGTGCCGTTAGCCGTTGTAGGGTCGCACGGCCGCGACGGACTGCATTTCGGTAGCAGCACTCGAACTCGCACGGACTGGCTCGGACTACGTCGATTCGAGGCTCGGGGGAGCCTCGGTCGTTTGGGGGATTCCATGCGTACCGTCGCATCGCTGACGCTTGCTTTCTGCTGCGTGCTCGCAGTCTTCATCGCCACGCCGATCACCGGCACCGCCGCCGCGGCGCCGAGCCTCGACGGCAAGGAGCGCGCCATCGTGCGGGCCATCAACCGCAAGCGCTCCAGGAACGGGCTCGCCAAGGTCCGCTCGAGCGCCCGCCTGGCCCGCGCCGCCGACTTCCACTCGTGGGAGATGCTCGACGCGAACTACTTCGCCCATGAGTCGCGCGACGGCGGCCCGTTCGACCGGCGCGTCCGGCGCTTCGCCGCCCACCGCGCGGTGGGCGAGACCCTCGCCATGCTCGGCAGCTGCGGCGGCAAGTCCGCCGGCAAGGTCGTGCGCATGTGGATGAACTCCCCTCCCCACCGCGCGATCCTGCTCTCGTCGAGCTACCGCCGCGTCGGCATCGGCAAGCGCACGGGCAGCCTGGGCGGCAGCCGCGCCTGCCTGGTGACGGCTGACTTCGGCTCCAAGAAGTAGACCGGAAAACCTATGCGGCTTACTCGCAGTCGCAAGCTCCTGCGAGCGCCTTAGCATGATCTAGCGCGTGAAGCGTCCCCTGGCGCCTGTCCTGGGCACGGCGCTCGTCGCCGTCCTCTACCTGCTCGTCCAGCCGCCGACGGCGGACATGGCGGCGCACGCCTTCCGTGCCTGGCTGTTCGACACGGAGGGGATGACCGTCTGGAACGCCCAGTGGTACGGCGGCCATCACGTGCTGGGCTACTCGATGCTGTTCGCGCCGCTCGCCGCCTGGCCCGGCCCGGCGTGGGTGGGCGCGCTGAGCGCGGTGGCGGCGGTGGCCGCGTTCACCCCGCTGGCCCGCGCCGCGGCGCCCTCGGACGGTGCGGCGGCGGCCGCGACGTGGCTGTTCGCCGGCGGCGTGCTGGCGAACGTCGTCATCGGGCGGATGCCGTTCACGCTCGGGATCGCGCTCGCGGTAGGGGCCTGGCTGTGCGCCGAGCGGCCGGCCCGGTCGTGGCGGGTGGGCGCGGCGGTGCTGGCGCTCGCGTGCGTGCTGGCGAGCCCGGTGGCCGGCGCCTTCCTGGCGCTCGCGGCGGCGGCGCGGGCCGCTGCCCGCGGCCGGCCCGAGCTGGGGCGCGCTGCGGTGCTCGCGCTGCCCGTGGCGGTCGGCGGCGCCACGATGGCGCTGCTCTTCCCCGAGGGCGGCGACGACCGCTTCGTCGCGACCGCCTTCTGGCCGATGCTCGCCGTCTCGGTCGCCGCCGCGGCGCTGCTCGCCCCCGACCGGCGCTCCCTGCGGGTGGGCGCCGTGCTCTACCTCGCCGTGCTGGTCGCCGCCTTCGCGATCCCGAACCCGTTCGGGCAGAACGCCCTCCGCCTCCCCGTCCTGCTCGGCCCCGCGCTGCTCCTGCTCGCCCCGCGCACGGCGGCGCCGCGCGCCGCGCTGGCCGTCGTGCTCGTCGCGCTGGTGTACCTGCAGTGGCTGCCGGCCGTCCGCGCGGTGGCCGAGGCGCAGGACGACCCCGCCACCGAGGCGGCCTTCTTCGCGGCGCCGCGCGCGTTCCTGGAGGACGTCGTCGAGCCGGGCGAGCGGGTCGAGGTGGCGTTCACGCACAACCACTGGGAGGCCGCCCACCTGGCGACCGCCGTGCCGCTGGCGCGCGGCTGGGAGCGCCAGGTCGACGAGAAGGCCAACCCGCTGTTCTACGACGGCCGGCCGCTCACGCCCGAGCGCTACCACCGCTGGCTGCGGGAGTCGGCCGTGCGCTGGGTCGCGCTCCCGGACGCGCCGCTCGACTACTCGGCCGAGGCCGAGGCGCGGCTGCTCGAGGCCGGCATGCCGTACCTGCGACCGGTGCACGAGTCGCCGGGCTGGCGGATCTGGGAGGTGCGCGACGCGGCGCCGCCCGCGTCCAACGGCGCGCGCGTGACCGCCGTCGACCCCGGGGGCTTCGAGGTCGAGGCCGGCGGGCCGACGGTAGTGCGCCAGCGCTACACGCGCTGGTGGAGCTCGGAGGCGGCGTGCGTGAGCCGCGCGCCCGGCGACTGGACGCGCGTGACGCCGGTGTCCGGGGCGCGGATCCGCGTTCACGCCGGCTTTCCCATGACCGACGGGCCGGACTGCGGCAAGGCGCTTGCCGGGCCCCCTTAACATCGTGGGTCGATGCTCGCCCGCGTGCTCCCCAAGGGTCCGCTCGACCTGCTGCGGCAGATCGTCCTCTTCTGCGGCGCCTACTGGCTCTACCGGATCGCCCGCGGGATGGTCGACTCGCGCGCGGCCGAGGCGTTCGACAACGCGCGGGCGGTGATCGACGTCGAGCGCGGCCTCGGGCTCTTCTTCGAGCCCGCCGTGCACGCGTGGGCGACGAGCCACGCGCTGATCATCGACGCCTCGAGCTGGATGTACCTCAACTCGCACTTCGTGGTGACGACGGTCGCGCTGGCGTGGATCTACCTCCGGCGCAACGAGCGCTTCTACTTCGTGCGGAACATGTTCATGGTCTCCATGGGCATCGCGCTGGTCGGCTACGTGGCGCTGCCGACGGCGCCGCCGCGGTTCATGCCCGAGTGGGGCTTCACGGACTCGGTGGCCGCGTTCACCGGCGTGAAGGCCGACTCGGGGTCGGCCGACCTGCTCTTCAACCCGTTCGCGGCGGTCCCGTCGATGCATGTGGCCTTCGCGCTGATGCTCGGCGTCGCGATGGCGCGGCTGACGCGGCGGCGCTGGGCACAGGTGCTGTGGCTGGCCTATCCGCCGCTGGTGAGCTTCGTCGTCGTGGTCACCGCCAACCACTGGTGGATCGACGGCTTCCTCGGCGCGGTGGTGGCCCTCGTCTCGGCGGTCTGCGCCCACGGCGTCTTCGCGCGTGCCCGGCCGGCGGTCTGGGCCTGGAAGCCCGCGCTGCCATAGTCTTGGCGCGATGACGACCCCACCGGTCGAGCGCGGGCCGCGCCCTACGCGCGGTCGCGAGTACCAGGCGCTGATGCGCAACCGCCTGATCGAGTCGCGGCTGACGCCGAACGCCATCTCGCTCACGGGCTTCCTCCTCTGCGTGGTGGCCGCCGTGCTCGTGTGGGAGGAGCTGTTCCTGCTCGGCGGGATCGCGTTCATCGTCGGCTCGGTGTGCGACACGCTCGACGGCCGCTATTCGCGGATGTCCGGCAAGGGCTCGCCGTTCGGGGCGTTCCTGGACTCGACGCTCGACCGCATCGAGGAGGGCGTCGTGCTGGCCGCCGTCGCCGCGCACTTCTCCCGCGAGGGGGACCACCTCGCGGTCGCCGCCGTCGTCGTCGCCGTCCTCGCCTCGCTGATGGTCTCCTACACTCGTGCCCGGGCCGAGGCGCTCGGCGTGGAGTGCAAGGTCGGCATCGCGGACCGGACGGTCCGGGTCGTGATCCTCTCCGCCGGCCTCGTGTTCGCGGACCTCGGAGCTCTGGCTCCGGCCGTGTACGTGCTGGCCGGGCTCTCCACGATCACCGTCTTCCAGCGCATCTGGCACGTGCGCAGCGAGCTGACACGACCCGCCACGGATTTGTAACGCCCCACTCGAACGTGGGTTAGAAGTGCTAGTAGCCGGTCCAAAACGGAGGAACACTTGACCGAGAACATCCGACCCCTGCCTTCGACGAACGGTGGCGGCCGTTATCAGAACGAGAAGGTGCGGGTGGCGATCATCGGCGCGGGCAACTGCGCCAGCGCCTTCGTGCAGGGCGTCCAGTACTACCGCGACGCCGATCCGGACTCGCGCGTGCCGGGGCTCATGCACGTCGACCTCGGCGGCTACCACGTCCGCGACATCGAGTTCTCGGCGGCCTTCGACATCGACGCGGACAAGGTCGGCAAGGACCTCTCGGAGGCGATCTGGGCCGGCCAGAACAACACGATCAAGTTCGTGCGCGAGGACATCCCGAACCTGGGCGTGCCGGTCATGCGCGGCATGACCCACGACGGCCTCGGCAAGTACCTGTCGGAGAAGATCACGAAGGCCGAGGGCTCGACGGTCGACATCGCGCAGGTGCTCAAGGACACGAAGACCGACGTGGTGGTCTCCTACCTGCCGGTCGGCTCCGAGCAGGCGACCAAGTGGTACGTCGAGCAGATCCTCGAGGCGGGCTGCGCGATGGTGAACTGCATCCCGGTCTTCATCGCACGCGAGGACTACTGGAACCGGCGCTTCGTGAAGGCCGGCCTGCCGATCATCGGCGACGACATCAAGTCGCAGGTCGGCGCCACGATCGTCCACCGCACGCTGGCGCGGCTGTTCGGCGACCGCGGCGTGAAGCTGCTGCGCACGTCGCAGCTCAACGTGGGCGGCAACATGGACTTCTACAACATGCTCGAGCGCGAGCGGCTGGAGTCCAAGAAGATCTCCAAGACCAACGCCGTCACCTCGATCCTCGAGGACTCGCTCGAGCCCGAGAACGTCCACGTCGGGCCGTCGGACTACGTGCCGTGGCTCACCGACCGCAAGTGGGCGCACATCCGGCTCGAGGCCCAGGCGTTCGGCGACGTGCCGCTGACCGCCGAGCTCAAGCTCGAGGTCTGGGACTCGCCCAACTCGGCCGGCATCGTCATCGACGCGGTGCGGTGCTGCAAGCTTGCCTTGAACCACGGGGTCGGCGGGCAGCTCGACGGGCCATCGTCCTACCTCATGAAGTCCCCGTACTCGCAGCGCCCGGACCACCTGGCCCGCGAGGCGACCGAGGAGTTCATCTCCGTCCACTCCCGCACCCGCGCCGCCGCCGAGGCCGCGCGCGCCGCCGCGGAGAAGGCGGCGGACGAGAAGTCCGCGGTCGTCGACTGAATCGGCTTTGGGCGGTCCGCGCCGAGCGGGCCGCCCACTAAGCTCCCCCGCGGTGCCGGAGCGGTTCGCGATCGCCCAAGTCACTCCCCATCCGTGGGAGGACGAGCACGAGGTCAATGCGTTCGCCGGCGAGCTGGCGCGCGAGCTCGCCGAGCGCGGGCACCGGCTGCTCGTGCTGGCGCCGTCGCGCTCGCCGCAGCTCGTGCGGGAGTCGCGGAAGCTGATCCGGTCGGCGCGCGAGCGGCCCGAGGCGCTATTCGATCCCGACGGCGGGGTTCGGGTGCTGGGCGTGGGGGAGCTGCTGCCGCTGCAGCGGCGGGGGGGCCTGCCGTCGCCGCCGGTCGACATCGCGCGCACGATCGAGGAGGTGCTGACGCTGGCGCCGCTCGACTTCGTGCACGTGCACGAGCCGTTCGCGCCGAGCGCGTCGTCGGTCGCCCTCCGGCACTCGCGCGCGCTCAACGTCGGCTCCTTCCACGCGCCGACGGAGCGCGTGCTCTCCACCCAGGTCGCACGCCGGTTCGTGGAGCTGTTCTTCGGCCGGCTGGACGGCCGCACGGCCTCGTTCCAGGCCACGCGCGAGGTGATGGAGCGCTTCTTCCCCGCCAGCTACGAGCTGCTGCGGCCGGGAGCGGTGACCGTCGAGCGCCCGCCCTACGACGGGCCGCTCCGGCTCGCCTTCTGCGCCCAGGAGGAGCGCCAGGCGCTGCGGCTCTTCCTGCGCGCGCTGCGGCGGCTGCCGGACGACCTCGAGTGGCAGGCCACGGTCTTCTCTCCCACCGGCGCGGCGCCCACCGGCGCGCTGCGGAGCCGGCTGCGGAACCGCCTGACCGTGCTCAGCGCCGACGACACGAGCGAGAACGAGGTGCTGGCCAACGCCGACGTCGCCGTCGCGGCGAGCCTCGGGCAGGTGCCCGCCCCCGGCCTGCTGGTCCGCGCGCTGGGCGCCGGCGCGGTCCCGGTCGCGCCCCGTCTGCCCGCCTACGAGGAGGTCGTCGGCGACGGGCTGCTGTTCGAGCCCGGCGACGTCGACGTGCTGGCCGGCCAGCTCGAGCGGCTGATCCGCGAGCCGGGGCTCGTCGAGGAGCTGCGCGAGCCGCGGCCGGACCTGGCCTGGAGCCGCGTCGCCGACGAGGCCGAGACGATCTACCAGGAGCTCGCCGCCCTGCGCCGCCCGGTCGAGCCGCTCAAGCCGGAGGTCCGCGCACGGCTCGCGAAGCGGCCGCTGATCGACGTCGACCTCCACATGCACACCGACCACTCCAACGACTGCGTCACGCCGGTCGAAGTGCTGCTGTCCACCGCCGCCGAGCGCGGCCTCGGAGCCATCGCGGTGACCGACCACAACGAGATCTCCGGCGCCCACGCGGCCCGCGCGAAGGCCGCCGAGTTCGGCGTCAAGGTCATCGTCGGCGAGGAGGTCAAGACCAAGGACCAGGGCGAGGTGATCGGCCTCTTCATCGAGGAGAAGATCCCGCGCGGCATGAGCCTGGAGGAGACGATCGCCGAGATCCGCCGCCAGGGCGGGGTCGTCTACGTGCCGCATCCGTTCGACCGCCTGCACAGCGTCCCGGACTACGAGCACCTGCTCGCCGTGGTCCGCGACGTCGACGCCATCGAGATCTTCAACCCGCGGATCGCGATCGCCGCCTGGAACGAGGAGGCGGTCCGCTTCGCGGGCAAGTACCGCATCCCCGGCGGCGCGGGCAGCGACGCCCACGTGGCCCAGGGCCTGGGCTCGGTCCGCATCCGCATGCGCGACTTCGACGGGCCGGAGGAGTTCCTCGAGTCGCTGCGCGACACCGACATCCTCGGGCGGCCGTCGTCGCTGCGATATGCCCAGGTCCAGGCGCTCAAGTTCCTCGAGACGCGGGCCACCCCGCCGGCCGCCAGGCGCGCCACCCGCCGCCGCCGCGTGCGCCGTGCGGTGGCGGGTCGCGACGCGCAATGACCGATGCAGGGGCAAGGAGAACCGCGCAGCACGCCTAAATCGGTCGGCGGAATGCCCGCGACCGACGACGAGATCCGCGAGAAGTACCTCGAGCGCGCCATCCGCGAGCTCAACCACTTCACCCGCGACCTGCAGGCCTGCGACCGCTGCCCGCGCGGCAGCCTGATGCCCGTGCTCGGCTCCGGGCACCCGCAGGCCGACATCATGCTCATCAAGCACCACCCGACGCCCGCCGAGATCGAGGAGGGCGTCGCCTTCTACGGCCGCGCGGGCACGGCCTTGATGAAGTCCCTCAAAAGGCTCGACATCGATCCGCTCGCCGTCTACGGGACGCTGTGCGTGAAGTGCCCAGTGCCGGACACCGCGCTCGCGGCGCCCGAGTGCGTGGCCCGGCTGGTCGAGGAGATCGCCATCGTGCAGCCCAAGCTCGTCGTGGTGATGGGCCCGGAGTCGCTCGAGGTGCTCAACGAGCTCCAGCTCCCCCTGGCGCGCGAGGTGCTCGCGGCGCCGGGGGAGGTCCAGACGCTGACCCCGTCGATCGACGCGCTGTACACGCCGAGCATCGACGCGGCGCTGGACGAGGAGCACGCCAAGCGGGCGTTCTGGAAGGCCTTCCGCGTGCTCGGCGACTGGTACTCGGACTTCCCGCCCTATTAGGCGGCGCGCGACGAGTTTCGTGGGGCGGCGCCCGACGAGTCGTGCCGGCGCAGGTCGCGCCACGACTGCGTCGGCGCCCAGCCGAGCTCGCGCTTGGCCTTCGCGTTCGAGGCGCCGCGGACGCGGGTCATCATCGAGTACGCCTGCGGACCGCCGGCGAGCCGCACGAGCCAGCCGGGCAGGTGGCGCGGCGGCGGCGCGCCGAACGCCTCGGCCAGCGCCGGCAGGATCTCGGCGATCGGTGCCGGGGCGTCGTCGACGACGTTGAAGATGCCCGGCGTGCCGCTCTCGATCGCCGAGACGGTCGCCGCCGCCGCGTCGTCGATGTGGACGAGCGACCACACGCCGGCGCCGCTCCCGCCGATCGGGAAGCGCCGCCGGTGGAGCAGCTCGGCGTGCTCGCCGCCGTCGACGAGGCCGGTCCCGGGCCCGTAGAAGCCGCCGTAGCGCAGCACGGTGCCGCCGGCCTCGGTGACGACCGCCTCCAGATGCTTGATGGCGGCGAGCGTCTCGCGCACGTCGGCGGGCGGGTCGGGGTCGAGCGGCGCGTCCTCGCCCTTGACCGCCGCGCCGTCGCGGGCGACCGGCCAGCCCGCGTAGCTCTGCCACACGAGCCGCTCCACGCCGGCCTCGCGCGCGGCCGCGAGCAGGTGGTCGGTGCCCTCCGTGCGCAGGCGGTTGGTCGTCGCGAACTGCTTGTCGAAGTTGCGGCCGGGCTTCAGCCCCGACAGCGCGGTGAGCTGGTGGACGACGACGTCGGGCCGGGCGCTCAGCACGGCCTCGCGCACCGCCGCGGCGTCGAGCGGGTCGAGCACGACGGCCTCGCCGCCGAGATCGCGGACGACCTCCGGACGGCTCCGCGTGGTCCCGGCGACGTGGTGGCCGCGCTCGACGAGCAGGGGAACGAGTCGGCGGCCGAGGGCGCCCGTGGCGCCCGCGAGGAAGATGCGTAGGGTGTCCATATGGCTGTAGACGAGACAGCCAGGCAGGCTGTGACAGACCTGCGGCCGCTGATGGTCTCGATCGCCTACCGCATGGTCGGCAGCATCAGCGAGGCGGAGGACCTCGTGCAGGAGGCCTTCCTGCGCCTGCACCAGGAGGACGCCGTGGAGAACCCGCGGGCGTGGCTCACGACCGTCACCACGCGCCTCGCGATCGACCACCTGCGCTCGGCCCGCGTGCGGCGGGAGCAGTACCCCGGCACCTGGCTGCCCGAGCCCGTGCTGGCCGACCCGGCGCCCGACGCCGCGATCCGCGCCGAGACGCTCTCGTACGCCGTGCTCGTGCTGCTCGAGCGCCTCTCGCCCGTCGAGCGCGCGGTCTTCGTCCTGCGCGAGGCGCTCGACTACGGCTACGACGAGATCGCCGAGATCGTCGGCAAGAGCGAGGCCAACTGCCGCCAGCTCGCGAGCCGCGCCCGGCGCCACGTGGGCGAGCGGAAGCGGCGCTTCGAGGCCCCGCGCGACCTCGTGCGGCGCTTCGTCGACGCGCTCCACCAGGGCGAGACCCAGCCGCTCGTGGAGCTGCTGGCCGCCGACGTCGAGTTCTCCGGCGACGGCGGCGGCAAGGCGCCGGCCGTCGGCCGTCCGATGCGCGGCGCCGAGGCGGTGGCGCGCCTGCTCGCCGGCTTCTCGCGCGCAGGCCGCCGGCGCGACGTCACCGCAGAGCCCGTCGACGTCAACGGCGGCCCGGGCCTGGTCGTCTTCGAGGACGGGCGACTGGTGGCGGTGTGGGCCTTCGAGCTCTCAGACGGCGCGATCCAGGCGATCCACGGCGTCGTCAACCCCGACAAGCTTGCCCACCTGGCCTGAGGCGACGAGCGCGCCGGCGTCCTGCTCGGCGGCCTCTCGCGCGGCGAGCTGGCCGCCCACCGGCGCCGGATCGGCTTCGTCTTCCAGCGCTTCAACCTGCTGCCCGCGCTGACCATCCTCGACAACGTGCTGGCGCCGGTGCTCCTCTACCGCGTCGCCTTCGACAAGCGGGCGCGGGCGCGCGAGCTGCTCGACGCGGTCGGCCTCGGCGACCGCGAGACCGCGCTGCCCGCGGAGCTCTCCGGCGGCCAGCAGCAGCGCGTGGCGATCGCCCGGGCGCTGATCAACCGGCCGGCGATCGTCGACCTCCTGCTCGAGCTGCGCGCCGAGCACGCGATGACGATCGTCATCGCCACCCACGACCACCAGGTCGCCGCCCGCTGCGATCGCGTCGTCCGCCTGCTCGACGGCCGCGTCGCCGACGACACCGACGTGCGCGCGGCGGCCGACCTCGAGGCCACGCGCCGGCGGCTCGGCCGCAGCGGCTGATGCTGCGGGTCGTCGCCGGCGAGCTGCTGCACCGCCGCGGCCGCACGCTGGCGCTGCTCGCCGGCATCCTCGTCGCGACGACGAGCTTCACCGTCCTCACCGGCTCCTCGCGCACGCAGCGGCTCGAGGCGCGCGGGACCGTGGCTGGAGAGCTTCCGCGGCTCCTATGACGTGCTCGTCCGCCCGCGCGGCGCGCGGACCGCGGCCGAGCGGCGCAGCGGCCTGGTGCAGCCGAACTTCCTCGCCGGTATCAGCGGCGGCATCACCGTCGCCTAGTGGCGCCGGATCCCGGCCGTGGCGCTGCTGGCCGAGGACTAGATTTCGAGGACGATCTTGCCGAGCTTGCCGCCGGCCTTGAAGCGCTCGTAGGCCTCGGCGACCTCGTCTAGCGGGTACGTCGCCGCCACCGGCACCGACAGGTCGCCGGAGACGAAGCCGGGCAGCACCGCCTTCTCGACCAGGCGCGTGGCGATCGCCTTCTCCTCGAGCGAGCGGGCGCGCATGGTGGAGGCGAGGATCGTCGCGCGCTTCATCATCAGGGCCCGCAGGTCGAGCTCCGTGTGCGCGCCCGCGCCGACGCCGATGACGATGATCCGGCCGCGCAGGGCGAGCGCCTCGAGGTTGCCGGGCCAGTTGGGCGCGCCGACGAGCTCGAGGATGACGTCGAACGGCCCCGCCTCGGCGAACTCCTCGGGCGCGATCGCGTTGACGCCGAGCGCGGCGACCTGCTCGCGGCAGTGCTCGTTGCGCACGGTGGCGGTGACGCGCGCGCCGGCCATGGTGCCGAGCTGCACGGCCGCCGTCCCGACGCCGCCCGCCGCCCCGTGGACGAGCAGCCGCTCGCCGACGATCAGGCCCGCCTGCGTGAAGAGGGCGTCGTGGGCGGTGAAGAAGACCTCGGGCGTCCCGCCGGCGGCGACCCAGTCGAGCTCGTCGGGGACCGGCATGGCGACCCGCTCGTTCACGACGGCCAGCTCCGCCTGCCCGCCGCCGGCGACGATCGACATCACGCGGTCGCCCGGCTCGAAGCGCTCGACGCCGTCGCCCATCTCGACCACCTCGCCCGCCAGCTCGAGCCCTGGGATGTCCTGCGGGGCACCGGGCGGGGCGGGATAGCGGCCGGCGAGCTGCATCATGTCGGCGCCGTTGAGTCCGGCGGCGCGGACCCGCACCAGCAGCTCGCCGGTCTGCGGACGCGGGTCTGGGTGCTCTTCGACGGCGATCCGGCCGTCGCGGATGGTCGCGGCTCGCATCGGCCGCGATGCTACTCACACTGACCGTTTGGCCGTGGTTGACGTCCGGATTCGGGGGTAAGACTGCGGAATGACGCCCTACGTGCCGCCGCTGTGGCGCGAGTCGCGCATCGGCTTCGAGGCGGCGCGGCTGCTGCGCAGCCCGGTCTGGCGCGGGGTGGGCGTCACGCCCGGCGAGGGCCGGCCGGTGCTGCTGGTCCCGGGCTTCATGGCCGGCGACGGGACGCTGGCGACGATGGCCAAGTGGCTGCGCGCGAACGGCTACTGGACCCGGCGGGCGGGGATCGGCACCAACGTCGGCTGCTCGCAGCACGCGTGCGAGCGGCTGGAGGAGCGCCTCGAGGCGCTCGCCGAGCGGACCGGGTCGCGGGTGGCGATCGTCGGCCAGAGCCGCGGCGGCGTGCTCGCCCGCGTGGTCGCCGCGCGGCGGCCCGACCTCGTCTCCGGCATCGTCACGCTCGGCGCCCCGACCGTCGGCATGCTCCGCGTGCACCCGCTCGTGCTGCTCCAGGTCGGGCTCGTGGGCGCGCTCGGCACCGGCCGCGTGCCGGGCCTGTTCCGCATGAGCTGCTGGCGCGGCGCCTGCTGCGAGGCCTTCCGCGACGACCTGCTCGGGCCGTTCCCGCCCGAGGTGCGCTACGTCGCCCTCTATTCGCGCACCGACGGGATCGTCGACTGGCGCGCCTGCCTCGACGGGGCGGCGGACGAGCACGTCGAGATCCGCGCCTCGCACTGCGGGATGGCGGTCAACGAGGGCGTCTACGAGCAGGTCGCCCGCGCGCTCGCCGCGTTGGCCGACGAGCAGCTGCCGCGCGCCGCCTAACCGCCCTGGAGGTCGGCGAAGGTGGCGACCTTGCCGGCGAGCGGCGCCTCGGCGTCGACCGGCACGTTCGTACTCGAGGATGTCGTAGCTCTTCGCGTCCGGCGTCTGCCTGAGCCGCTCGATCACCTCGTTCTCGCCCGACGCCTGGACGAGCTTCTCGAGGTCGAGCGGCCCCCTGAAGCGCGCCCTGTGACTCGCCCAGGTGCCTGACGAACTCGTCCGGCTTCATCGTGCTGGTCGGCGGGTCGTCGGTCTTGAGCCACTCCTCGCCGCCGAGGTCCGCCTCCATGTGCTACGCCCGTTCGAGCAGCGCCACGGACTCGATGTGCGGCGTCTGCGGGAACATGTCCACGGGGCGAACCCGCACCAGCCGGTAGCCGGCCTCGACCATCTGGGCCGCGTTGGGCGCCAGCGTGGTCGGGTTGCAGGAGACGTAGACGATCCGCGACGGCTGCGCCTCGACGATCCGGCGGACGACCTTCTGCGACAGCCCGGCGCGCGGCGGGTCGACGACCGCGACGTCCGGCCGCCCGGCCTGCTCGACGAGCTCGCGCATGGCGAGCCGGATGTCGCCCGCGTAGAAGCGTGCGTTGAGGATCTCGTTGACGCGAGCGTTCTCGATCGCGTCCGCCACAGCCGGCTCGACGATCTCGACGCCGATCACCTCACGGGCGCGGGCGGCCAGCGTGAGGCCGATCGTCCCGATCCCGCAATACAGGTCGAAGACGCGCTCGTGGCCGCGCAGCTGCGCCATGTCGGCGGCGACCTCGTACAGCCGCTCGGCCATCTCGGTATTCGTCTGGAAGAAGGCCTCGGGGCTGACCAGGAAGTCGAGCCCGCCGACGCGCTCACGCAGCTGCGGCGTGCCGTTGAGCAGGACGGTCTCGCCCCCGGCGGTCGACTCCCCGAGCTGCTCCTGCTGGGTCCAGAACAGGCCGTCGCAGCGCACCGCGTCGATCAGCGAGTCGGTGTCGATCCTGCCCGGCGACGTCACGAGCCGCGCCTGCAGCTCGCCGGTGCGACGCCCCTCGCGGATGACGAGGTTGCGCAGCAGGCCGCGCTGCTCGCGCCGGTCCCAGGCGCCCAGGCCCTCCGCGCGCGCCCAGGCGAGCACCTGCTCGCGCAGCTCGTTCGAGCGCTCGGAGGCGAGCAGGCAGTCGTCCATCGGCACGATCTCGTCCCAGCGGCCGGGGGCGTGGAAGCCGAGCACGAGCTCGCCGCCCTCGCCGGTGCCGAACGAGTACTCGAGCTTGTTGCGGTACCGCCACTCCTCGACCGCCGGCACGATCGGCTCGAGCTCGAAGTCGGTCAGCCTGCCGATCCGCTCGAGCGCCTCCCTCACCTGCGCGGCCTTGACCTCGAGCTGGCGCTCGTAGGGCAGCACCTGCCACGGCGCGCCGGGGTGGTCGGCGAGCGGCGGGATGCGGTCGGGCGACGGCTCGACGATCTCGACCGCCCGCGCCTCGGCGTAGGCGCGCTTGGCCTTGCCGACCACGGCGCGCACGCGGTCGCCGGGCACGGCGCCCGCCACGAAGACGACGTAGCCGTCGAGCCGGGCGACGCCGTTGCCGCCGTGCGCGAGCGAGTCGACGGTCAGCTCGAGCTCGTCGCCGCGCGACGGGCGAACCTGTGGGGCGGTGCCGGGCACCCGTCCTACGGTAGCTTGCGCTCGATCGCGGCCAGGACCGTCTTGCGGTTCGCGTTGCGGCGCTCGTGGTCGTGCACCTGGCGCAGCTGGTCGGCGGACAGCCCGTCGAGCCGCTCGACGACCTGCGCCGCCGTCAGCTCCTCGTACTCGCGGATCGGCAAGGCCGGCCCGAGGCCGGTGACGCGGCGGGCGGCGGCGAGCCCGCCGGTGCCGCGGCGGACGAGCTCGGCGAGCAGCTCGGCGGCGTCGTCGCCGGTCATGCGGCCGCGCCGCACGGCGTCGTCGAGCACCTCCTGGATGCGCTCGCGCGTGAGCACGAGGGCGTCGAACGGTCGCTTGCGCCGAGCCTGAACCATCGCGGCGAACGCCCTACCCCGGCCGCGCCGCGTCCGAAACGAGGAGCTCGAGCAGCGCCTTCTGGGCATGACGGCGGTTCTCGGCCTGGTCCCAGATCCGCTGGCGGTCGCCGTACAGGACGCCCTCGGTGATCTCCTCGCCCGGGTGGGCGGGCAGGCAGTGCAGGGCGATCGCGTGCGGGGCCGCCTGCTCGAGCAGCGCCTCGTCGAGCCGGTACGGCGCCAGCGCCTCGCGACGCTCGGCCGCCGCCGACTCGTCGTCGCTCATCGAGACCCAGACGTCGGTGTAGAGCGCGTCGGCACCCTCCACCGCCGCCGCCGGGTCGTCGAACAGCTTCGCCCCCGCCTCCGGCTCGAGCTGGAAGCCGTCGGGCGCCGCCACCCGCACCTCGACGCCGGCGAGCGCGCCCACGAGCGCGAGCGACCGCGCCACGTTGTTGCCGTCGCCGACGTAGGCGAGCACGCGGCCCTCGATCGAGCCGAACGCCTGGCGCAGCGTCATCAGGTCGGCCAGCGCCTGGCACGGGTGGTGCAGCGGCGAGAGCATGTTGATCACCGGCACGCTGGCGTGCTCGGCCAGCCCGCGCAGCTGGTCCTCGTCGCCGGTGCGCACGCCGAGGGCGGCGACGTGCCGGGAGAGGACGAGCGCCGTGTCGCGCAGCGACTCGCCGCGCGTGAGCTGGAGCTCGCCGGCGCGCAGGACCATCGGGTGCCCGCCGAGCTCGACGATCCCCGCCTCGAACGAGACGCGCGTCCGCGTCGAGGGCTTCTCGAACAGCAAGGCGACGGTCCGGCCGTCGAGCGCGCGCGAGGCGTTCGGGGCGTCCTTGAGCGCGAGCGCGCGGTCGAGCAGCGAGGTGAGCTGGCCGGACGAGAGTTCGGTGCCGTCGAGGAAGTGCATAAGGTCAGTGGATGCGCGTCGTCACCTGGAACCTCTATCACGGCCGGTCGGTCCCGCCCGCCGGTCGCTCGCTGCTCAACGAGTTCGTCGCCGCGCTCGACGGCTGGGCGTGGGACGTCGCGCTGCTCCAGGAGGTGCCGCCGTGGTGGCCGCCGCTGCTGGCCCGCGGGGCGGGGGCGCAGGAGCGGACGCAGCTGACCTCGCGCAACTGGCTGCTGCCGCTGCGGCGGGCGATCTCGACGCGCAACCCGGACATCCTCAAGTCCAACGGCGGCGGCGCCAACGCGATCCTCGTACGCGGGCAGATCCTCGAGCACCGCGCGCTGCGGCTGCGGCGGATGCCCGAGGCGCGCTGGGTGCACGGCGTCCGGCTCGCCGACGGCGCCTGGGTCGTCAACGTGCACTCGCACAACCACCCGGAGCCGCTGGCGCTGGCCGACACGCAGATGGCGATCGAGGCGGCGCGCGGCTGGGCGGCGGGTGCCCCGCTGATCTTCGGCGGCGACGTCAACCTCAAGCGCCCGCCGGCGTTCCCCGGCCTCGTCCACCTCGGGGGCAACCACGTCGACCACCTCTACACCGACGGCCGGCCGGCCGCCGGCAAGCGCGAGGTGCTCGACCGCGGCACGCTGTCGGACCATCCGCCGGTCGCCGTGACGCTCGCCTGATTGAATGATCGGCCCCATGCGACGCCTGCTCCCCCTCGCGCTCGTGGTGCTCGGCCTGGCCGCCTGCGGCGGCGACGACGGCGGCGGCGCCGGGAGCGCCTCGTCCGAGGCCTGCCCGAGCGGCGCGGCGGTCATCAAGATGGCCGACATCCAGTTCGACCCCAAGGACGCGACGGCCGGCGTCGGCCAGGAGGTCTGCTGGGTCAACGAGGACACGATCGCCCACGACGTGGTCGACGAGGAGACGGGGAAGTTCAAGTCCGAGCTCTTCGACAAGGGTGAGACCTTCACGGCCACGATCGACGCGCCGGGCAAGATCAACTACGTCTGCACGGTGCACCCCGGCATGACGGCGACGCTGACGGTCGAGCGTTAGGCGCTAGGCCCGCAGGCCGAAGCCGCGGAGCAGCAGCAGCGCCTTCTCGCCCATGGTGCCGGGCTTGGGCATGACGCCGAGGTCGGTCGCCGCGCCGAAGGCGTCGAAGAACGTTCGGGCTCGCAGCAGCCGCCCCTCGTGCAGCTCGGCGTAGACGAGCGCGTGGACGACGACGAAGCGACCGGTCGGGGTGACGCCGCCGATCCGGCCCTGGTGGGTGCCGAGGATCTTGCAGGGGGCGCACGCGTAGCGGCCGTCGCTGAGCCGCTCGCCGGTCGCGTTGACGCGAGCGTCGGGGAACGCCTTCCACAGGGAGCGGGCGTGGGCGGCGAGCGCGGGGACGCCCTGCAGCGGCTCGGGGGTGAGCGGGTCCTCGTACGCGAAGTCCTCGGCGCACACGAGCTCGAAGGCGGCCGGATCGCGGCCGGACCACGCTCGCTCCCAGGCGTCGAACAGCTCGTCCATGTGCACGCAGCCATCATGCCGGGTGATGCGCAGCCTGTTCCGCCACCGCGAGTTCCGCCTCCTGCTGGCCGGCCAGGGCGCGAGCACGATCGGCGACCGGCTGGTGTTCGTCGCGCTCGCGCTCTACGTCACGGACATCGGCACGCCGAGCGACGTCGGCATCGTCCTCGCCTGCCACGCGGTCCCGCTCATCGGCTTCCTGCTGATCGGCGGCGTGTGGGCGGACCGGCTGCCGCGCCACCTCGTGGTGGTGACCACGGACCTCATCCGCTTCGGCCTGCACACCCTGCTCGCCGTCCTCATCTTCACCGGCAACGTCGAGATCTGGCACATCGCCGTGATCGAGGCCTGCTTCGGCACCGCCGAGGCGTTCTTCCGGCCCGCGCTCACGGGGCTCGTCCCGCAGACCGTGCCGGAGGAGGAGATCCAGCCGGCCCGCGCCGCCGTCGGGACGCTGGAGACGGTCGCCGAGTTCGCCGGCCCGGCGCTCGCCACCGCGCTCGTGCTCGGCGTCGGCCCCGGCTACGCCTTCGCGCTCGACGCGGCGACCTTCCTCGTCTCGGCGGCGGTCCTGATCCGGCTGCGGCCGCGCGAGCGCGGCGACGTCGGGGAGCGCACGACGGTCGTCAGCGAGCTGCGCGAGGGCTGGGGCGAGATCCGCTCGCGCACGTGGATCCTGGTCATCGTCGGCGCGTTCTCGTTCGCCCTCCTGATGTCCTTCGGGCCGTGGATGACGCTCGGGCCGACGGTCTCGATCGAGCGCTACGACACCGCGGCGATCTACGGCATCCTCGTCTCGGCCATGGGAGGCGGAACGATCGTGGGGGCGCTGATCGGCTTCCGCTGGCGTCCGCGGCACCCGATGCGGACCGGCATGCTGCTGGCGCTGCCGTTCCCGGCCGTGTTCGGGGCCTTCGCGCTCGGGCTGCCCCCCGCCGCGCTGTTCCCGCTCTTCGTGTTCGCGGGCACCGGGATCGCGCTGTTCGACATCTGGTGGCACACCGCGCTCGCGGAACGAGTGCCGCCGCACATGCTCTCGCGCGTGACGTCCTACGACTGGATGGGTTCGCTCGCGCTGCTGCCGATCGGCTACGTCCTGGCGGGGCCGCTCGGCGAGGCGCTGGGCGCCACCGAGGTGCTCGCCGCCGGCAGCGGCCTCGCGCTCACCGCGCTGGCGCTCACCTTCACCTCGCGCGAGGTGCGGCGGCTCACCGCTACGGCAGTCGCAGGCTCCCGGTGACGAGCACGACGACGTCGCCACCCACGCGGGGACGGCCGTCCTCCATCTGGGCCAGCAGGCGGCTGGGGCGGCCCATCTCGACGCCCTGGGTGACGGTGAGGCGCTCGGTGCCGAGCCGCGCGTTGGCGTAGGCGAGCAGCGGGCCCGCGGCCGAGCCGGTGGCGGGGTCCTCGTCCGCGAGCTCGCTCATGAAGGATCGTGCACGAGCGGTCTCGCCGTCGATCGCGCACAGGTAGAGGTTGAACGTGCGGTCGGCCAGCGCGGCGACGGCGGGTGGGTCCATGCGCGCGCGGCTCACCGCGTCGGCGCTCGCGACGGGCGCGACGAGCGTCGCGAGGCCGGTGCTGACGAACTGCGGGCGCAGCGTCGGGTGCGCGTCCTCGGGGCCGAGGCCGACGGCGGCGAGGACCGTGTCTGCGTCGAGCTCGTCGCCGAACTGCGCGGGCTCCTGCAGGATCGAGGCGTGGGCGCGGTCGCCGTCGCGCTCGACCCGGACGGGCTGGACGCCCGCGTGCGTCTGCTGGCGGTACTCGATCTCGTCCTCGCCGCGTTCGATGGCGACGGCCACGGCGGTGCCGAGCGACGGATGACCGGCGAACGGGAGCTCCTCGGCCGGCGTCCAGATGCGGTTGCGGTAGTCGGCGACGTCGGACGACTGCACGAACGTCGTCTCGACCAGCCGCGTCTCCTTCGCGAAAGCGAGCATGACGTCGTCGGCGACGCCGTCGGCGTCGTGCACGACCGCGAGGCCGTTGCCGACCAGCGGCTGGTCGGTGAAGACGTCGAGCACCGTGTACGGGTGCGTGCTCAAGGGCTCAAAACTCCGCGACGCCGTCTTCGGGGGTGGAGGCCTGCGCGTACAGCCGTCGTGGGATGCGGCCGGAGCGGTAGGCGAGCCGGCCGCCCTCGGTGCCGAGCCGGATGGCGCGCGCCATGGAGACCGGGTCCTCGGCGCGCGAGATCGCGCTCGCGCACAGCACCGCGTCGTAGCCGAGCTCCATCGCCAGCGCCGCGTCCGAGGCGGTGCCGACGCCGGCGTCGAGGATCACCGGCACCTCGACGCGCTCGCGGATGAGGCGCAGGTTGTACGTGTTGAGCAGGCCCATGCCGGAGCCGATCGGCGAGCCGAGCGGCATGACCGCGGCGCAGCCGACGTCCTCGAGCCGGCGGGCGAGGATCGGGTCGTCGTTGGTGTACGGCAGGACGGTGAAGCCGTCGTCCACCAGCTCCTCGGCCGCCTCGAGCAGCGCCGGGGCGTCGGGCAGCAGCGTGCGCTCGTCGCCGATCACCTCGAGCTTCACCCAGTCGGTCTCGAACGCCTCGCGGGCGAGCTTGGCCGTGAGCACCGCGTCGCGCGCCGTGAAGCAGCCGGCGGTGTTGGGCAGCAGCCGCACGCCGGCGCCGTCGAGCACGTCGACGATCGAGCCGCGCCGGCCGGGGTCGATGCGCCGCAGCGCGACGGTGACGAGCTCCGCGCCCGACGCCTCGACGGCGGCGGCCAGCGTGTCGAGCGACCGGAAGCCGCCGGTCCCGAGCAGCAGCCGCGAGCGCAGCTCGGTGCCGGCGATGGTGAATGGATCGGCCGTTACGTCCGTCGTGGCGATGTCGTTCAACCCCCCTGGATCGCGCGCAGGACCTCGACCCGCGCGCCCTCGGTCAGCTCGTGCGTCGGCCATTGCGTGCGCGGCACGACCTCGGCGTCGACCGCCACCGCGACGCCGCGGCCGGCGGCGGGCAGGGCGAGCGACTCGACGGCCGCCTGCACGGTCGCGCCGGCGGCCAGCTCGGCCGGCTCGCCGTTGAGGACCACCTTCACGCCGGCACCCCCGCGAAGCGGCGCGGGTCGGCGGCGGCCGCCCACTCGGGCAGCGGCTCGCCGGTCGCGGCGGCGGCGATCAGGTCGGCGGTCAGCGGCGCGAGCAGGATGCCGTTGCGGAAGTGGCCGGTCGCCCACAGGAGGCCGTCGGCGGTGCCGTGGCCGATGGCCGGCAGGTTGTCGGGCGTGGCCGGCCGGTGGCCCGCGAGCAGCTCCTCGATCTCGAGCTCGAGCACGCCGGGGACGACCTCGCTCATGTCGCGCAGCAGCTCGTAGACGCCGCCCGCCGTCGGCGCGCTGTCGGCGCGCTCCTCCATCGTGGCGCCGAGGACGTAGCCGCCGTCGGCGCGCGGCACGAGGTAGGCCTGCGGTCCGCGCACGGTGCGCTCGATCAGTCCTGGCCCGCGGGGGTCGCGCAGGCGCAGGACCTGGCCCTTGACCGGCCGCACGGGCACCGCGTCGGGCGCCTCGACCGAGCCAGTGCCGGTCGCCAGCAGCACCTTGTCGGCCCGGACGATCTCGCCGGTGGCGAGCCGCAGCCCCGCCGCACGATGATCGTGGATGTCGACCGCGGCCACGCGCGCGCGGCGGTACTCGCCGCCGGCGCGCTCGAAGGCGACCGCCAGCGCGGCGACCATCCGGCGGGGGTCGACGGAGTGGTCGCCCGGCACGTCGAGCGCGAGGCGGACCGTCGGCGCCAGCGCGGACTCGACACGGCGCGCCTGGCTCGGGCGCAGGCGCTCGACCTCGAGGCCGAGCTCGCGGCGGAAGGCGAGCGAGCGCTCGAGCGCCTCCGCCTCGTCGCGGTCGCGCGCCACGAGCAGCGTGCCGGTGGCGCGGTGGCCGGGGTCCTCGCCCGAGGCGGCGGCCAGCTCGTAACAGAAGTCCGCGAAGCCGCTCGCGGCGCGCAGCCCGAGCTCCACCGAGGCCGACTCGCCGGGCTCGGTCTCGCTGACCGGCGCGAGCATGCCGGCGGCGACCTGCCAGGCGCCGGGATCGCCGGCGTCGAGCACGACCGTGCGCAGCCCGCGCGCCGCGGCGCGCCACGCGCAGGCCAGGCCGATCGCCCCGCCGCCGGCTACGGCGAGGTCATACGTGCTCGAGGTCACTGCTGGACATTCCCTCCCTACGCCGGCACTACCCGGATCAGGTTCGACGGTCGGCGGCCCACTGCCGCCCTCTCAGCCCGGTGGTCGCGGGCTCCCGTAGTGCTTACATGGTAGCCCGATGAATCCTCGCGAGCGCCTCGCGACGGCCCGCCTGTACCTGGTCTGCGACGCCCGGCCGCGCGACTGGCTGGCCGCGGCCGTGCGCGGCGGCGTCGACATCGTGCAGCTGCGCGACAAGGCGCTCGACGACGACGGCCTCGCGGTCGCCGCGCAGGACTTCCGCGAGCTCGGTGCGCTGTTCGTCCTCAACGACCGGCCGGACCTCGTGGCGGCGTGCGGCGCCGACGGCGTCCACGTCGGCCAGGACGACGCCACGCCGGCCGAGGCCCGCGCGCTCGTCGGTCCCGACCGGATCGTCGGCCGCTCGACGCACGCGCCCGAGCAGGCCGACGCCGCGGAGGCCGACCCCGACGTCGACTACCTCGCCGTCGGGCCCGTGTGGGAGACGCCCACCAAGCTCGGCCGCCCGGCGGCCGGGCTCGAGTACGTCGAGTACGCGGCCCGCACGGTCACCAAGCCGTGGTTCGCGATCGGCGGCATCGCCCCCGCCAACCTCGCGGCCGTGGTCGAGCGCGGCGCGCGCCGCATCGTCGTCGTCCGCGCGATCGGCGAGGCCTCCGACCCCGAGGCGGCGGCCCGCGAGCTCGTGGGAGGACTGTGCCTGACGACCGCATGAGCCGCGGCTACGCCCGTGCCCGCGAGCGCGACGAGGCGGCGCGCGCCTCGCTCGAGCCGCTCGCGCCCGGCGAGCGGCCGGGGGCGGTGACCGTGGCGGCGGTCGTCGCCGCCGTGCTCGGCCTGCTGCTGATCGTCCAGGTGATCGCGGTCGACGACGCCGACCTCGAGCCGCGCGCACTGCTGCTGTTCGCGGCGGTGATGTTCGTCGCCGCCGCC
Organism: uncultured Solirubrobacteraceae bacterium; assembly: GCA_963844405.1. Taxonomy (GTDB): domain Bacteria; phylum Actinomycetota; class Thermoleophilia; order Solirubrobacterales; family Solirubrobacteraceae; genus DASSUW01. The sequence goes on from CAWJNZ010000007.1 coordinate 1,275,205, forward strand.
GGCATGTGGAAGGCGCAGTACTGGGCGGTGCTCGGCTTCGAGTTCTTCCTCGGCCTCACGCTCGTCTTCGCGGCCGTCTCGCTGATGTTCGCGGCCAACCTGCTGGCCGTCGCCTACGCCCTCGTGATCCTCGGCCTGACCGGCACCCTGTTCTGGAAGCTCGTGCGGGCGATGGCGCGCCTGCAGATGCCCAAGCGGCCGGGACGCTGAGGGCGCTGAAAGACCGCCTCCGCTAGCCTGCGGCGCCCATGCCCGAATCCTCCTACGACTGCATCGTCATCGGCTCGGGGCCCGGCGGGTACGTCGCCGCGATCCGCGCCGCCCAGCTCGGGATGAAGACCGCGGTGATCGAGAAGGACACCGTCGGCGGCCGCTGCCTGAACTACGCGTGCATCCCGGCGAAGGCGGTCCTGCGCACGGCGGACATCCTCACCGAGATCGAGGAGGCGGGCGACTTCGGCATCACCGTCGAGAACCACAGCGTCGACTTCGGCGCCGTCATGAAGCGCCGCCAGAAGGTCATCAAGACGCTGACCGGCGGCGTGGCGGGTCTCTTCAAGAAGAACAAGATCGAGTACATCGAGGGCTTCGGGTCGGTCACCGCCGAGGGCAACGTGAAGGTCGGCGGCAACTTCGACGGCACGGAGATCGAGGCCGCCAAGTGCGTGATCCTCGCCACCGGCTCGGTGCCCAAGCCGCTGCCCGGGACGCAGTTCGGCGGCCGCATCATCGGCACCGAGGAGGCATGGGCCCTCTCCGAGCTGCCGGGCAGGATCGCCGTCGTCGGCGCGGGCGCCTCGGGCGCCGAGATCGCCTCCGCGTACGGCCGCCTCGGCACCGAGGTGCTGCTGTTCGAGGCGCTCGACCGCGTGCTGCCGACCGAGGACGCCGACATCTCCAAGGTCGCCGCCCGCGCGCTCGCCAAGCAGAACATGACGATCCACACCGGGACGCTGGTGGAGAACGTCGAGGGCTCAGGCGACAAGGTGTCGTTCTCGTTCGGCGACCAGAGCGCCGAGGTCGAGTGGTTCGTCATCGCCGCCGGCCGCGGCCCCGACGTCGAGGGCCTCGGGCTCGACGAGGCGGGCGTGAAGCTCGACGACCGCGGCCTCATCGAGGTCGACGGCGCGCTGCGCACGTCGGTCAAGGGCGTCTACGCGATCGGCGACCTCGTGCCGGGCCCGGCGCTCGCCCACAAGGCCTCCGACGAGGGCGTGATCGCCGTCGAGGACGCCTCCGGTCTGGAGACGCACCCGATCGAGTACATCGACATCCCGCGGGCCACCTTCTGCACGCCCAACGTCGGCTCCTTCGGGCTGACCGAGGAGCAGGCGCGCGAGCAGGGCCTCGACGTCGTGGTCGGCAAGGTCCAGTACGGCGCCGTCGGCGGCGGCACCGTCTACGGCGACCGCAGCGGCGTCGTGAAGATCATCGGCGACAAGAAGTACGGCGAGATGGTCGGCGGGCACATCATCGGCTCGCGCGCGACCGAGCTGATCCAGGAGCTCGTGAACGCCAAGCTGCTGGAGGGCGGCTTCCCCGAGGTCGCCCGCATCATCCACGGCCACCCGACCCTGTCGGAGGCCGTGATGGAGGCCGCGAGGGCCGCCGACGGCTGGCTGATCCACGGTTAGCGACGCCCCGGCCATCAACGCGCAGGCGCGGTTCTTCTTCGACCTTTCGTCGCCGGTCGCCTATCTCGCTGCCGAGCGCGTCAACCACGTGCTCGGCGAGGTGCCCGAGTGGGTGCCCGTGCGGCTCGGCGAGCCTGGCCCGTTCCGCTGCGCCGAGGAGGTCGCCGCCTACCGCGAGGACGTCGAGCGCGCGGCGCGCGCGCAGGGCGTGCAGCCGGTCGTGTGGCCGGAGCCGTTCCCGTCCGACAGCGAGTGGGCGATGCTGGTCGCCACCTACGCGAAGCAGATCGGCCGCGCCGTCGCCTTCAGCCTCGCTGCCTTCCGCCAGGCGTTCGCCGCCGGCCGCGACCTGTCCGAGCGCGACAACGTGCTGATCGCGGCGGCGGCGTGCGAGATGCACCCGCTCGCGGTCGTCAAGGGCGCCGAGCTGCGCGGCACGCGCGAGAAGCTCGACCGCGCGACCGAGGAGGCGCGCGCGGCGGGGGTGACCGACACGCCCGCGGTGGTGACGGCGGGCGGCGAGGTGATCGAGGTGCCGGCGTGAGGGCCAACCGAGCGTACGAGCTGATCGTCCGCCGCGGCGGCCGCGGGCCCGCGCTGCTGCGCTCGTCCACCGAGGTCGACCACGTCGAGGTCGTCGAGATCGACTCCGGCGAGGTGGTCCTCTTCTGGAACACCACGCCGGCGCAGACCGGCCGCCTCGCGCGCGCGCTGAAGGCCGACCTCGCCGGCCTCGAAGCGGACGAGTTCATGACCCGCTGGCGGCGCTACGACGCTCACCAGTGAGCTTGACACGAGCCGCAGGGGCGGAGACAGTCGTCACAGCCGGGAGCGGCAATGGCGACGACGGCACCCATCACACCTGAGGTCCACAGCGCTCCTGGGCGGCGGGTGCCCCTGCTCGCCGACGCGCCGCTCGACGATCCCGCGCTCGATCGCTTCGGCTTCGCCGACTTCGCGAACGCGCTCTGCCTGATCGTCGACGACGAGGGCACCGCGACGCCGCTGACCATCGCCGTGAGCGCGCCGTGGGGCGGCGGCAAGAGCTCGCTCGGCTGCATGGTGCAGACGATGCTCGAGCGACGGGTCCGCAACCGCCACGGCGACGACCCGCGGCTCGTCGTCTGGTTCAACGCCTGGGAGCACGACGACGCCCCGCACCTCGGGGCCGCGCTCGCGGCGTCGGTCGTACGCGCGGCCGACCGCAACCGGCACTGGTGGCGGCGCGTGCTGGCGCCGCTGCCGAGCGCGATGCTGCAGGCCGGCGAGCGGTCGCGCCAGACTGTGGCGATCGCGGCCATCAGCGGCTTGGTCGGCCTGCTCGTCGCCGTGCTCGCGCCGAGCGGGTGGATCCAGTCGATCTTCGGCGGCGACGAGCGCGCGGCCTCGGGCGCCGGCGTGCTCGGCGTGGTCTTCTTCGCGGTCTTCATCGCCCGCCGCATGTTCACCACCGCGCGCGAGGCGGCGCGCTTCCTGGACGACCCGCGCTCAGCGGCGGCGCGGGGGACGATGACCGAGGTCAAGTACCAGTTCGGGCGGCTGATCGAGCACGCGACCCATCGCGGCCGGCTGGTCATCGTGGTCGACGACCTCGAGCGCTGCGGCGCCGATCGCGCCCTCGAGGTCTGCCAGGTCGCCAGCCAGCTGCTGGCGCAACCGGGCGTCGTCACCATCCTCCTCGCCGACCTGGAGCCGATCGCCCGCTCGGCCGGGGCGCGCTACGCCGTCTCGATGTCCGCCGAGGAGGCCGTCGATCCAGAGGAGATCGGACGGCGCTACCTGGCGAAGATCGTCCAGCTCGAGATCGCCTTGCCGCCGCCGTCGCCGGACGACATGCGGCGCGTCATCCGCGGGTACGGGCCGTCACTGCGGGAGGGCGTCGCGCAGACACAGCGCCTCACGTCCTTGGGCCGGGTCCGGCAGGCGTTGGCGCCCGACGCGTTGCTCTGCACGATTCGCGCAGGGCGCCGCCGCGTCGCGTCGCTCGGCCGCGAGCTCAACGCCTCGGAGCTCCGGCTCGCCGGGCTGTGGCGGACGATCAAGCGGGTCGTCGAGCGGGCGCGCTGGTGGCCGGTGGGCCTGATGTTCGCCGGGGTCGTCGTCTACGGCGCCATCGATCCGGCCTGGCTCGAGTCCGACGAGGACAACCCGGCCCTCGGCTTCGTCTTCATTGCGACGGTCGCGATCGGCTACTGGTCGCGCCGGCTGCGCAAGCGCAAGCGCGAGCAGCTGCGCAGCGACCTCGTCGAGCAGATCGAGGAACTGAAGGGCCAGCAGCTGTCGCCGGAGGAGATCAAACGCGAGGTGCAGCGAACGTCCGCGCTACCGGAGGCCGACCCGGGACTGATCAACGACCTCATCTCCAGCTCGTTCCTCGACAGCGATGAGTTCCGCGACGTCGAGACCTTCATCGCCGAGCACCCGCCGGCGCTTCCGCGCGAGGCGAAGCGCAGCTTCAACCACGCGCAGCTGCTCACCGAGATCGCGCGCGCCCGCCACATGTTCGGCGGCGACCCGGTGCTGACGCCCGCGCACCTCGCGAAGTGGCTCGTCTTCCGCGAGCAATGGCCCGCCCTGGGCCGCGCGATCGCCCTCGAGCCGCAGCGGCTGGCGGAGCTCGAGGCCGCCGACGGGCACGGCGAGCTGACGCCAGAGGCGGCCGAATTGCTCGCGCGCCAGCCGCACCTCGGCGACGTGATCCAGAGGCTGGTGTACTTCCAGCCCGCCGAGAACGGCCGCCCCGTGGAGTAGGCGCTACTGTCCGGCCCGTGGCCGACGTCACCGAGGAGGCGGGAGTAACCCGGGATCTGCCGGACCGCGAGGCGGCGCGGGAGTGGCTGGAGACGATGATGCTCATCCGGCGCTTCGAGGAGCGCGCCGGGGAGATGTACGCGAAGGCCAAGGTCGGCGGCTTCCTGCACCTGGCGATCGGCGAGGAGGCGACGATCGTCGGCGCCTGCCGCGCCATGCAGGACGACGACTACCTGATCTCGACGTACCGCTCTCACGGCCACGCGCTGGCCCGCGGATCGGACCCCGACCGCGTGATGGCCGAGCTGTTCGGGCGCGAGGAAGGCGTGTCGCACGGTCGCGGCGGCTCGATGCACATGTTCGACCTCGAGAACCGCTTCATGGGCGGCTACGGGATCGTCGGCGGCAACCTGCCGCTGGCCGCCGGCATGGCGCTGTCCTCCGACTACCAGGGGCTCGACGAGATCACCGTCTGCGTGTTCGGCGACGGCGCCGCCAATCAGGGCACCTTCGGCGAGACGCTCAACCTCGCCGCGCTCTGGAAGCTGCCGGTCGTCTTCATGGTCACCAACAACCAGTTCGGCATGGGCACGGCGATCGAGCGCCACTCCGCGGTGACCGACCTGCACCGGCGCGGCGAGGGCTTCGGCGTGCCCGGCCTGCGCTGCGACGGCATGGACGTGCTCGAGACCTACACGGTCATGCGCGAGGCGATCCGGCGCGCGCGCGAGGATCGCCAGCCGATCCTCGTCGAGGCCGTCACCTACCGCTTCCGCGGGCACTCGATGGCCGATCCCGAGGAGTACCGCACCAAGGAGCAGGTCGCCGAGTGGCGCAAGCGCGATCCGATCAACATCTTCGCCGAGCGCCTGCTGCGCGACGGCGTGCTCGACGAGGGCGAGCCCGAGAAGATGGACGAGGCGACGACCGCGCGCATCGACGAGGCCGTGAAGTTCGCCGACAACGCGCCGTTCCCGCCGCCCGAGTCGCTCTACGACCACATCTACGTGCTCGGCGACCAGGTCCAGGGCTGGTACTCGGTCGACGAGCGGTCGGCCGGCGTGCACCGCGGCGAGCACGAGCGGTCGCTGGCCGAGGCCGACCGCGGGCCGCTGGCGCACTACCACGAGGCGGTCGAGGCGGCGAACCGCGAGGACGTGGGCGAGGAGAAGCCGACCGACGAGGCGCAGGCCGAGGACGAGGAGGCCGAGGAGGCCCACGACGAGCCGGCCGAGGACGAGGAGGACGAGTCCTAGTGGGCGTCGTGCGCTACCGCGAGGCGCTCAACCAGGCCCTGCGCGAGGAGATGCAGCGCGACGAGCGGGTCTTCCTGATGGGCGAGGACATCGGCGTCTTCAACGGCGCCTTCAAGGTCACGCAGGGCTTGCTGGAGGAATTTGGCGAGAAGCGCGTGCGCGACACGCCGATCTCCGAGAACACGATCGTCGGCATGGGCGTCGGCGCCGCCATGACCGGGCTGCGCCCGGTCGTCGAGCTCATGACGATCAACTTCTCGCTGCTGGCGATGGACCAGATCGTCAACCACATGGCGACGGTCCACTACATGTTCGGCGGCCAGGCCAAGGTCCCGATGGTCGTGCGGATGCCGCAGGGCGCCGGCCACCAGCTCGGGCCCACCCACTCGCACTGCCTGGAGGCGATGTACCTGCACGTGCCCGGGATGCTGCTCGCCGTGCCGTCCACGCCGGCCGACGCCAAGGGCCTGCTGAAGGCGGCGATCCGCGACGACAACCCGGTCGTCTTCATCGAGCACGAGTACCTGTACGGCCAGCGCGGCGACGTCCCGGACGACGACGACCACGTGACGCACTTCGGGCAGGCGGCGATCCGCCGCGAGGGCGCCGACGTGACGATCGTCGGCATCTCGCGGATGGCGCTGACGGCACAGAAGGCGGCGGACATCCTGGCCAAGGAGCACGAGATCGAGGCCGAGGTGATCGACCCGCGCACGCTCCGCCCGCTCGACCTCGACACGATCCTCGAGTCGGTCGCCAAGACCAACCGCGCGGTGATCGTCGAGGAGGGCTGGCCGCACGGCGGCGTCGGCGCCAACCTCGCGGCGCTGATCCAGGAGCAGGCGTTCGACGACCTCGACGCCCCGGTCGCGCGCGTGACCGGCGCCGACCTGCCGATGCCGTACTCGAAGCCGCTCGAGCAGATCGCCTACCCGCACGAGCCGCAGATCGTCGAGGCCGTGCTGGCGACCTTCCGCGACCTCTAGCTGCGACTCGTTCGCAGCTGCGAGACCGCGGCGCATCCGATCCGGAGGGAGGCCCGTAGAGGGGAGCGGCTTGTCCCCCTCTCACAAGGAGCGCGCATGCGCAGATCCAAAGCCCTCGGCGCGGCCTCGGTGGCCGCGCTCGTCGCGGGCTCTCTCGCCGTCTCCGGCGGCTTCGGCTCGAGTCACCGTGAGGCTCCCAAGATCCTCACCGACCCGACGGCCGACAACACCGACGTCTACGCCTTCACGGCGAAGGACGCCCCGGGCAGCCTGACCGTCGTCGCCAACTGGATCCCGTTCGAGGAGCCGGCCGGCGGCCCGTACTTCGGCAAGCTCGACCCGCGGGCCCGCTACTACGTGAAGATCGACAACACCGGCGACGGTCGCGAGGACGTGGCCTACCGCTGGCAGTTCAAGCAGCGGTTCCGCAACCCCGAGTCGTTCCTCTACGCGGCGCCGCAGGTCACGTCGGTCGACGATCCGGACATCAACTTCGTCCAGACGTACGACCTCTACCGCGAGACGTACGGCCGCAAGGGCCGGATGCGGCACTCCAAGCTCGTCGCGGACGACGTCCCGGTCGCGCCCGACAACGTCGGCCCGAAGACGATCCCGAACTACGAGGCCGTCTCGAACGGCGCCGTGAAGCCGGTCAAGGGCGGCGGCAAGACGTTCGTCGGCCCGGCCGACGACGCGTTCTTCGTCGACCTGGCGACGATCTTCGACGGCATCAACATCGACATGCCCGGCCGTCCGAACATCGGCTTCGGCAACCAGGGCGGCGGCAAGGACGACGTGTCGTCGTACAACACGCACTCGTTCGTGCTGCAGGTGCCCGAAGCGCAGGTCACGCGCGACGGCAAGCCCGTGGCTGACGCGAAGTCCGCGAACGCCGTCATCGGCGTCTGGGCGACGACCGAGCGCAGGACGATCTCCGTGCGCCGTGGCGGCCCCAGCGCTCACTGGGTGCAGGTCTCGCGGCTCGGCAACCCGCTGATCAACGAGGTGATCATCCCGATCGGCCAGAAGGACAAGTTCAACCGGACGTCGCCCGCCGACGACCTGTCGAACTTCGGCAAGTACGCGCTCAACCCCGAGCCGGCTCGCCTCCTGAACGCGCTGTTCGGCCTCGGCGTCAAGGAGACCGGCCGCACGGACATCGTCCAGGCGCTCCTGACCGGCGTCCCCGGGCTGACCCAGATCGGCTCGAACCCGGCCCCCGCCGACACGCTCAAGCTCAACCTGGGCGTGCCGCCGGCCGCCACCGAGAACCGCTTCGGCGTCCTCGCGGGCGACGTGGCCGGCTTCCCGAACGGCCGCCGGCTGGCCGACGACGTCACCGACATCGAGCTGCGCGTGATCGCCGGCGCGCTGCTGCCCGCCGACCAGGGCGGCAAGCAGATCCCGCTCGGCGACGGCGTCGACCGCAACGACAAGCCGTTCCGGGCCGCGTTCCCGTACGTGGCGCTGCCCACGGACGGCTTCACCGGCGTCGTCAAGCGGACGGAGCCGGCGCACTCGCCGGTCCCGCAGCCCCCGACGCCGTGACGATGCGAGCCCGCCGCCTGTCCGCCGTCGCCCTCGCGTTCTTCCTCGCGCTCGCCGTGTTCGCGGCGACGCGGGGCGACGAGCGGGCGGCGGCGGGCCCGCCCATGGTCTCCGCCCCGAGCGTGCGGCCCGACGGCGACACCGACGCCTCGCTGCGCCGCCTCCAGGCCGCCGTGCGCCGCGGCGCGCCACGCGAGGCCGAGCTGGCCGCCGCCTACGTCCAGAAGGCGCGCGAGTCCGGCGACCCCAGTTTCTACGTGCGTGCCGAGGGCGTGCTGGAGCGCGCCCTGGCGCGCGGGCCGGCCGATCCGGCCGAGCTCACCGAGGCGGCCGCTTTGGCCGCCGGCCGGCACGACTTCCGCTCGGCGGCGCGGCTGGCGCGCCGCGCCCGGGCGCTGGAGCCCGGCTCGCTCGGCGCCTTGCCCGTGCTCGTCGACGCGCTGGTCGAGCTCGGCCGCTACCGCGAGGCCGAGCGGACGCTGCAGGCGCTGGTCGACCTCAAGCCCAACCTGGCCGGCTACGCGCGCGTGGCCTACGTGCGCGAGCTCTACGGCGACCTCGACGGCGCCGCGGAGGCGCTCGGGCTCGCGATCGCCGCAGGCGGCCCGGTGCCCGAGAACATCGCATCCGTGCAGAGCCTGCTCGGCGCGCTCGAGCGCAGCCGCGGCCGGCCGGTCGCGGCGCGGCGGGCGTTCGCGGCCGCGCTGGCGGCCGTGCCGGGCTACGCGCCGGCGCTGGCCGGCCGCGCGCGGCTCGCGGCGACGCGCGGCGACCTCCGCGGCGCGATCGCGCGCTGGCGGGCGCTGGTGGCGCGGCGGCCGCTGCCCGAGTACGTGATCGGGCTCGGCGAGGCTGAGCTGGCGGCCGGCCGTCGTTCGGCGGGCCGCCGCACCCTCGCGCTCGTGCGCGCCCAGGAGCGGTTGCTGGCCGGCGCGGGCGTGAACACCGACGTCGAGGTGGCGATCTACGAGGCCGACCACGGCGACCGCTCGCGTGCGGTGGCGCTGGCCCGCGACGCCTGGGCCAACGCCCCCAGCGTCCGCTCCGCCGACGCGCTCGGCTGGGCGCTGACGCGCGCGGGACGGCCTGAGGCCGGGCTGCGCTGGGCCCGCCGCGCACTGAAGCTCGGCTCGCTCGACCCCACCTTCCGCTACCACGCAGGAATGGCCGCCCTCGCTGCCGCACGATCAGCTGGCCGGCGGAATCTGCGGCTGGCGCTGCGGCACGGGCTCGCCGCTCACCCCTACCATGCCGATCGCGCCCGCCGGGCGCTGGAGGACCGATGATCCGCATCCTCGTGGCGACGCTGGTCGCGCTTGCCGTGCTCCCGGCGGCGGCGAGCGCGCACCCGCTCGGCAACTTCTCCGTCAACCACCTCAGCCGAGTGTCGGTCTCCTCGGACCGCGTCGACGTGCGCTACATCCTCGACGAGGCCGAGATCCCGACGTTCCAGCAGCGCGGGCTGTCCGACGCCGAGGTGCTGCGGCGCAAGCGGGCCGAGGTCGGGCGGCGGCTCGCGCTGACCGTCGACGGCCGGCGGCTGACGCTCGTGCCCGGGCAGGCGACGATCGACCATCCCGAGGGGCAGGGCGGCCTACGGACGACGCGGATCGAGCTCCCGCTCACCGCGCGCGTCGACCGGCCGCGGCGGGTGGAGCTGCGCGACGCCACGTTCCCGGGCCGCGTCGGCTGGAAGGCGATCGTGGTCGCGCCCGGCGAGGGCACGGCCGTCCGCTCGAGCATGCCGGCCGGCGACCCGACGAACGGTCTGCGCCGCTATCCCGAGGACCTGCTGGAGAGCCCGTCCGACGTGCGCAGCGCCACGCTGACCGTGCGGCCGGGAAGCGGCACGGTGGACGCGCCGGACGGCGGCGAGCACGCGGCGGCCGACGCACCCGACCACGCGCCGCTCGGCGAGGGCATCCTCGTCGTGCTGCTGCTCTCGGCGTTCACGTGGGGCGCCCTGCACGCCCTCTCGCCCGGCCACGGCAAGGCGATGGTGGCCGCCTACCTCGTCGGCACGCGCGGGACGCCCCGCCACGCCGTCGCGCTCGGGGCGACCGTGACCGTCACGCATACCATCGGCGTGTTCGCGCTCGGGGCAGTGACGCTGCTGCTGTCGCAGTACGTCCTCCCGGAGCAGCTCTACCCCTGGTTGAACCTGGTGTCGGGCGCGCTGGTGCTGGTCGTCGGCGGCGCCGTGCTGCGCTCGCGGCTTCGAAAGCACCGGCACGATCATCACCACCACCACCATCATCACGGGCCCCCCGAGACGTTCTCATGGCGGGGGCTCCTGGCGATGGGCGCGGCCGCGGGGATCATCCCGTGCCCGTCCGCCCTCGTCGTGCTGCTCGGCGCCGTCGCGCAGGGCGAGATCGCGCTCGGCATGCTGCTGATCGTCGCCTTCAGCCTCGGTCTGGCGGCCACGCTCACGGCGCTCGGGCTCGCGGTGGTCTACGCCGGCAAGGCGCTCACCCGGGCGCCGATCCCGGCACGCGTGACGCTCGCGCTGCCGACCGTCTCCGCGCTCCTGATCGTCGCCGTCGGCATCGTCCTCACCGTCCAGGCGGTCCCGCAGGTCGCGTGAGTGATCCGCAGTTGCGGCTCGTGCGCAATGGCGGACATCGTGACCGTCCCCCACCACACGTCCCCCATCGCCACCGCCTCGGTCGAGACCGCGGTCCACGTGCTCCGCGCGCGCGGGCTGCGCGTCTCGGCCGCCCGGCGGCTCGTCATCGAGGCGCTGTTCGCCGCCGAGCGCCCGCTGACCGCCGAGCAGATCGCCGCCGGCCTCGAGGGCTGGCTGCCGGCCTCCGACCTCGCCTCGGTCTACCGCAACCTCGACACGCTCGAGCAGATCGGCCTCGTCCGCCACTTCCACGTCGGGCACGGCGCCGGCCTCTACGCGCTCGCCGTCGCGGGCGAGCCGGAGTTCGCCACGTGCGAGCGGTGCGGCGCGCTCGAGGCCGTGCCCGCGGGCCGGCTCGACGGCGTCCGCGCCGAGATCGAGCGCGCGCTCGGCTATCGCGTCCGCTTCTCCCACTTCCCCATCGTCGGTACCTGCGCCGCCTGCAGCGAGGAGCACACCCATGCACATCCCTGACGGCTTCCTGGCCAACGACGTGGCGCTGGCGTGCGCGGTCCCGGCCGTGGCGGCGGTCGCCTACGGCCTGCGGCGCGCCGACGTCGACCTCGACGACCGCCGCATCCCGCTGCTCGGCGTCACCGCCGCCTTCGTCTTCGCCGCGCAGATGCTCAACTTCCCGGTCGCCGGCGGCACGAGCGGCCACTTCCTCGGCGCCGCCCTGGCCGCCCTGCTGCTCGGGCCGTGGCTCGCCGGCCTCGTGCTCGCCGTGGTGCTGATCGCGCAGGCCTTCGTGTTCGCGGACGGCGGCCTCACGGCGCTGGGCGCGAACGTGCTCAACATGGGCGTGGTCGGCGGTGTGGTCGTCGGCGGGCTGATGGTCGCCGCCCGCCGCGCGCTGCCCAACACGCGCGCCGTCCTCCTGGGCGTGGCGGCCGCCGGCGCCTGGCTGGCCGTGGTGGCCGGCGCCGCCGCCTGCGCCGTCGAGCTCGCGCTCTCGGGCACCGTCCCGCTCGCCACCGTGCTGCCGGCGATGCTCGGCGTGCACGCGGTCATCGGCCTCGGCGAGGCTGCGATCACCGTCACGGCGGTCAGCGCCGTCCTGGTCACGCGACCGGACCTCGTGCACGGACCCGCCCACCTCGTCCCCGCCACGGCATGAAGCGCTTCACGATCCTCGCCCTGGCCGTCGCGATCGGCCTCGCCACCGCCGCCTCGCCGTTCGCCTCCTCGTCGCCCGACGGGCTCGAGCGGGTCGCGTCCGATCAGGCGTTCCTCGACCGCGGCGAGGCCCAGGAGACCTCGGCGCTCTCCGACTACGCCGTCCCCGGCGTGCCCGACGAGCGGCTGGCCACCGGCTTCGCAGGCTTCGCCGGCACGCTGCTCGTGTTCGTCGCCGGCTCCGGCGTCGCCCTCGTCTCCCGTCGTGCGGCATGAGCGGCTCGCTGCACGGCACCGGCGTGGCGGGGAACCCGGCGAGCCGGATCCATCGCCTCGACCCGCGGGCGAAGATCGGCGGGCTCGGCGGGATCACGCTCGTCGGCGTCTCGACGCCGCTCGGCGCATGGCCCGCCTTCGCCGCCTGCGCGCTGGCGCTGACCGCGGTGGCGGTCGCGGCGGGGCTCGGCCCGCGGCTGGTCTGGTCGCGCGTCCGCGTGATCGTCCCGCTCGTCGGGGCCGCAGCCTTCGTCCCGTTCGTCCGCGGCGGCCCGGCGGTGGAGCTCGGGCCGCTGGCGCTCTCGGAGGCGGGGCTCGCGACGTTCCTGATCGTGAGCGTCAAGGCGGGCATCGGGGCCGTCAGCGCCGTCGTGCTCGGGGCGACGACGAGCTTTCCCGAGATCCTGCACGGGCTCGAGCGGCTGCGGGCGCCGCGGCTGCTGATCGTGATCGCGGCCTTCATGTACCGCTACGTGTTCGTGATCGCCGACGAGACGCGCCGCATGCGCGCCGCGCTGGCGGCACGCGGGTACCGGCCGCGCCACCTCGGCCAGGTCGCCGCGCTCGGCCGCATGGTCACGGCGCTGTTCCTGCGCAGCTACGAGCGCGGCGAGCGCGTCTACGTGGCCATGCTCGCGCGCGGTTACGCCGGCACGATGCCGCGCCTGGCGGCGCTGAGCTTCGGCCGCGCCGACACGGTCTTCCTGGCGTCGCTCGCGCTCGGGCTCGTGCCGCTGCGGGTGGTGGCGGCATGATCGCCGCCCGCGGACTGCGGTTCCGCTACCCCAACGGCGTGGCCGCGCTCGACGGCGTCGACCTCGAGGTGGAGGAGGGCGAGCGCGTGGCCGTGCTCGGCCCGAACGGCGCCGGCAAGACGACGCTGATGCTGCACCTCAACGGGCTGCTGCACGGCGAGGGCGAGCTCGAGGTGGCCGGCGCGGCCGGCCCGCGCGAGCTGCGCGCCGCCGTCGGGCTCGTGTTCCAGGACCCCGACGACCAGCTCTTCATGCCCACCGTCATCGAGGACGTCGCCTTCGGGCCGCTCAACCTCGGCGTCGACGACGTGCGCGAGCGGGTGGCGAGCGCGCTGGCCGCCGTGCGGATGGAGCACGTGGCCGGCCGCGCGCCGCACCAGCTCTCGCTCGGCCAGCGGCGGCGCGTGGCGATCGCCACCGTGCTGGCCATGGACCCGCGGGTGCTGGTGCTCGACGAGCCGTCCGCCAACCTCGACCCGCGCGCGCGGCGCGAGCTGCTGGAGATCCTCGACCCGATCGACCGCACGATGCTCGTCGTCACCCACGACCTGCCGTTCGCCGCGCGGCTGTGCGAGCGGGCGGTGATCCTCTCCGGCGGGCGCATCGTCGCCGACGGGCCGTGCGCGGACGTCCTGGCCGATGAGGCGCTGCTGGCCGAGCACGACCTCGAGCTGCCGGAGGGGTTCGACCTGACCCGCCTGGTCACCGCCTGATCGGTACCCTCCGCCGCATGGCCGATGTCGCGATGCCCCGCCTGTCCGACTCCATGGAGGAGGGCACGATCCTCAAGTGGCTCAAGTCGGAGGGCGACGAGGTCTCCAAGGGCGAGGAGCTCGTGGAGATCGAGACCGACAAGGCCAACATGACGTACGAGGCCGACCAGGCCGGGACGCTGAAGATCGTGGCCCAGGAGGGCGACACGCTGGCCGTGGGCGAGACGATCGCCCAGATCGGCGGCGGCAGCAACGGCGCGTCGGCCGAGACGGCGCCCAAGGAGGAGTCGCAGGAGCAGGAGGAGCCCGAAGGCGAGCGCGAGGAGCCGGAGGGCGAGCGCGAGGAGCCCGCGGGCGACGACGCGGCCGAGGAGGAGCCGGCCGAGCGCCAGACCGCGACGGCGGAGGCCGAGCCCGCCGCGCGCGGCGGCAACGGCGGCCCGCCGGCCCAGGCCGAGGGCCGCACCAAGGCCTCGCCGGTGGCGCGGCGGATGGCGCGCGAGCTCGGGCTCGAGCTCGGTTCGCTCCAGGGCACCGGGCCGGGCGGCCGGATCGTCAAGGCCGACGTCGAGGCCGCCGCCAAGGGCGACGGCGCGAAGGCGGAGGCAGCCGCGCCCGAGGCGCCGGCGGCCGAGCCGGAGCGCGAGGAGAAGCCGGCGCCGCCGCCGGCCGTCGTGTCGGGCGAGGCCCAGACCGGCAAGGGCGAGACGACGACGCAGGACCTCAGCCGCCTCCAGCAGACCGTGGCGCGGCGGATGGCCGAGTCGAAGGCCACGGCGCCGGAGTTCGTCCTCAACATCGACGTCGACATGGAGGAGGCCGTCGACCTGCGCAAGCGGCTCAAGGCGGCCGCGAGCGAGGGCCAGCCCGTGCCGTCGTTCAACGACTTCGTGGTCAAGGCCTCCGCGCTCGCGCTGCGCGACTTCCCGCGCGCGAACGGCGCGTACCGCGACGGCAAGTTCGAGCTGTACTCGCGCGTCAACGTCGGCGTCGCGGTGGCGGGCCAGGACGCGCTGGTCGTGCCGACGGTGTTCGACGCCGACAGCAAGTCGCTCGGCCAGATCGCCAAGGAGTCGCGCGCGCTCGCCGAGCGCGTGCGGGCAGGGGCGATCACGCCGCCGGAGCTCTCCTCGGGCACCTTCACGGTGTCCAACCTCGGCATGTTCGGCATCCAGAGCTTCGTGGCGGTCATCAACCCGCCGCAGGCGGCGATCCTGGCCGTGGGCGCGATGCAGCCGACCGCCGTGGTGCGCGACGGCGAGGTCGTCGTCCGCAACATCATGCGGCTCACGCTCGCGTGCGACCACCGCATCCTCTACGGGGCCGACGCCGCCGAGTTCCTCGGCCGCATCCGCGAGCGGCTCGAGAACCCGCTCCAGCTCGCGCTCTAGCGCGGCAGCGGGCCGGTCACGGGCGCGAGCGTCTCGTCGACCGTCCCGCCGATCTGCTCGACGGTGTCGGCGACCTCGTCGACGACCGGCTGGACCGGCTCGGGCGCGGCCTCGACGACCGACGCGGCGGTCTCGCGCACCTGCTGGACGGTGCGCTTGACGGTGCCGGCCGGCGCGTCGCCCGCGCCCGTCACCGGTGCGTCGCTGCCGCCGCCCGCGCCTTCCCCCGAAGTCGTGGTCGGGCCGCCGCCGGTGGCCGGGGCTTCGCCCACGGGCGCGGCGGGCGACGGGCGCCGCACGCGCCGCTCGGCCGGCGTGCGCGGAGGCCGTGCGCGCCGCTCGGTCGCGGCCGGGCGGGCACGATCCGGCGTCGACGCCGGCTCGGCCCGGCTGCTCGCGTCCGCGGACGCCGTGGCGCCGGGCATCGTGACGTCGCCGCTCCGGGCCTCGGCCGGGTCGTCGACCGCCCCGCGGAAGACGAGCAGGCCGCCGAAGAGCGCGAGGGCGCACACGGCGGCTGCGATGAGCGATCCGCCGGCGCCCAGACTGGTCACGAATCCGCGCAAGTTCACGACTGCGGAGGCCACCGTAATGGACCGCTCCGCCTCTTCACCGGAAACTAGCCGAACGTATGAGTCACAGCGCGAACTTCGCGCCGTGGTTTTCAGTCGAAGCCGCCGTAGGGCCGGTAGTCGCGGTTCGGGCTCTCGTCGGTGTCGCGCGTCACGCCCGGCGGGCTCTGGTCGGTGCTCACGAAGAGGCAGAAGAAGCGGTCGGCCTCGTCGCGCGGGACGCAGGCGCGGTAGTAGTCCGGCTCGAGCCGGATCGCGTCGATCGTGGCGAGGGCGTCGCGGTGCTCGGGCGCCTGCTCGACCACGTAGGCATGCATGGCCGCGGCCACCGCGTGCTCGCGCGCCTCCTCCGCGCGCACGTCCGACCGGTGCACGACCCCGGCGGTCAGCAGCCCCGCCGTGAGCGCGACGACGAGCGAGGCGCCGGCGTAGTTGGACGCCACGAGGCGCGGAAGCTCGGGCCGCCGGCGCCGCAGCCAGAGGCCGAGCGGCGGCGCCAGGATCACGATCGCGAGCAGGTTCGCGGAGCCGGCCAGCAGCACGCCCGGGAACACGTTGTCAGGCGCCCCGAAGTACGGCGGGAGCACGACCAGGAGCACCCCGTCGAGCAGCGTGAGCGCGATGAAGGCGGGCCACTGCCACGCGCCCCGGAGGCGCCACCGCAGCCGCCGGTGCCACACCCGCTCCACACCCTCCATGACCGCAGCGTACCCCTCTGACGGTACGCTCTTGCCGTGTTCCCGCCGCCTGCGACCGGTGATCCCGGCCGGCGGCGCCAAGGGCGCAGGACCGGCGATCCCGGCAACGTGCCGACGAGGAAAGGTGATGCACGCCAGATGGCGACCGAAACGGCTCAGCAGGCTGTACCCCCCGACGTATCGGAGCACCTGACCACCGAGGATCGGGTCGGGCTCCTGCGCGCGATGCTCATGATGCGCGGGATCGAGGCGCGGGCGATGATGCTCTACCGCCAGGGCAAGGTGCCCGGCTCCTTCTACGACGGCTTCGGCCAGGAGGCCGTCTCGGCCGGTCCGACGTGGGCGATGGGCGCACGCGACCGTCTCTGCATCCTCCACCGCGACCTCGCCGCCCACGTGATCCGCGGCGTGCCGCTCGTGCGGATCTTCGGCCAGTACATGGGCCGCGAAGGCGGCGTCACGCGCGGGCGCGAGGGCAACGTGCACTTCGGCGACCGGACGGTCGGCTGCGTCGGCATGGTCTCGATGCTGCCCGACATGATGCTCGTGGCGACCGGCATGGCGATGGCCTTCAAGATGCGCGGCGAGCAGCGCGTGGCGATGACCTGGTTCGGCGACGGCTCGACCTCGCGCGGCGACTTCCACGAGGCCATGAACTGGGCCGGCGTGCAGCGCCTGCCCGTGATCTTCATCCTCGAGAACAACCAGTACGCGTACTCGACGCCGACCGACCAGCAGTTCGCCGTCAACCCGGTCGAGCGCGCGGCGGCCTACGGCTTCCCGGGCGAGTCGGTCGACGGCAACGACCCGGAGGCGATGTTCGAGGCCACCCGCAAGGCGCGCGAGCGCGCGCTGGCCGGCGAGGGCCCGACGCTGATCGAGGCGGTGACCATGCGCATGCACGGCCACGCCGCGCACGACGACATGAAGTACGTGCCGAAGGAGCAGGTCGAGGAGTGGCGCGCCAAGGACCCGATCGACCGCCAGGTGCGGCGCGTCGAGGCGCTCGGGGTCGACGTGCAGGCGCTGCGCGACGAGGTCAAGGCCGAGATCGAGGCCGCCGTCGAGGAGGCGCTGAAGATGCCGATGCCGGACCCGGACACGGCGACCGATCAGCTCTTCGCGGACGAGCCGGCGTTGCTCGAGGACGGCCAGGCACCCTGGTCCGGATTCGATTCCCACCCGCCCACCCCCGAACCACCGGGTTGACGATGCCGACCATGACCTACCTGCAGGCGATCTCGGACGCCATGCGCCAGGAGATGCGGGACGACGAGCGCGTGTTCCTGATGGGCGAGGACATCGGCACCTTCGGCGGCGCCTTCAAGGTGACCGACGGCTTCATCGACGAGTTCGGCCCGATGCGCGTGATGGACACGCCGCTGGCCGAGTCGGGCATCGTCGGCACCGCGATCGGCGCCGCCGTCGAGGGCATGCGGCCGATCGCCGAGATGCAGTTCTCCGACTTCATCTCGTGCGGCTTCGACCAGCTCGTCAACGTGGCGGGGAAGATGTACTACCGCCAGGGGCTGTCGGTGAACATCACCGTCCGGCTGCCCTCGGGCGGCGGCTTCTCCGGCGGGCCGTTCCACTCGCAGAACCCCGAGGCGTGGTTCATGCACTCGCCGGGGCTGAAGGTCGTCGCGCCGTCGACGGCCGAGGACGCCAAGGGCCTGCTGATCAAGGCCGTGCGCGACCCCAACCCGGTCGTCTACATGGAGCACAAGCACCTCTACCGGCGCGTGAAGGGCGAGGTGCCCGAGGGGACGTACGAGACGCCGTTCGCCGCGCGCGTGGCGCGCGAGGGGACCGACCTCGTCGTCATCACCTACGGCGCCATGGTCCACACCGCCCTCGAGGCGACCGACGACCTCGACGGCGCCTCGGTCGAGGTGCTGGACCTGAGGTCGCTGGTGCCGCTGGACGAGGAGGCGATCCTCGCCTCGGTGCGCAAGTGCTCGAAGGTGGTCATCGTCGACGAGGCCAACCAGATGTGCGCGGCGGGCGCGCAGGTGGCGGCGCTGATCGCCGAGAAGGGCTGGGAGGACCTCGACGGCCCGGTCGTGCGCGTCGCGACGCCCGACGTGCCGATCCCGTTCTCGCCCACCTTGGAGCAGGCCGTCCTGCCCCAGGTCGACGACGTGAGGGAGGCCTGCCGTGAGCTCCTCGAGTACTGAGACGCTCGTCGATGTGACGATGCCCCAGATGGGGGTGTCGGTGGCCGAGGGCACGGTCGTCGAGTGGAAGAAGCAGCCCGGCGACTGGGTGCAGGCCGACGAGATCATCGCCTCGATCTCGACCGACAAGATCGACACCGACGTCGAGGCGCCGGCCACGGGGCGGGTGCAGGAGCTGCTGGTCGACGTCGGGACCACCGTCGAGGTGGGGACCGTGCTGGCGCGGATCGCCACCGACGCGAAGCCGGGCGAGCCGCACCGCAGCGAGTCCGACTCCGCGGCGTCGTCGTCATCGGAGGGCACCAGCGAGGCCGCGGCGGCGCTCGATTCGCCGGGCGACGCCGGCGAGCTGCAGGGCGACACCTCGGAGGAGCACGCGGGCACGGCCCAGCAGGGCTCGACGGCCGCGCGCCGCTCCGGCCCGCGGCGCTACTCGCCGGTCGTGATGCGGATCGCGTCCGAGCACGGCGTCGACCTCGACCAGGTCGAGGGCACGGGCCGCGGCGGGCGGGTGCGCAAGCAGGACGTGCTGGCCTTCATCGAGGACGGCGGGCCGGCCGAGGCGCCGATGCACATCGAGAGCCCGTACCGGCCCGACGAGCCGTCGCCCGCCAAGAGCCGCAAGCCGCGCTTCGAGGCGCCGGCGCCCGAGCCGGCCGCCGCCGCGCCCGAGCCGGCAGGGCGCCGGCGCCGTCGGGCGGGACGAGCGCGCCGCTGTCGCGCATGCGCCAGTCGATCGGCGCGCACATGCTGCACTCGCTGCAGACGGCCGCCACCTGCACGACCGTGGTCGAGGCCGACCTCGTGCGGATCGAGGCGGCCCGCAAGCAGAGCGGCTTCACGTACCTGCCGTACATCGCCCGCGCCACGATCGAGACGCTGCGCGACTTCCCGCAGCTCAACGCCACGCTCGACGGCGAGACGCTGACGACCTACGACGGCGTGCACCTCGGGATCGCGGTGTCGCTCGGCGAGGGAGGGCTGATCGTGCCGGTCATCCGCGACGCGCAGGAGCTGTCGGTCGAGGGACTGGCGAAGCGGATCAAGGACCTGGCGCGGCGGGCGCGGGAGAACGCGCTCACGCCCGACGAGGTCCGCGGCGGCTCGTTCACGATCACCAACCCCGGCGGCTACGGGTCGATCATCGCCACGCCCGTGATCAACCAGCCGCAGGTGGCGATCCTCGACACCGAGGCCGTGGTCAAGCGGCCGGTCGTGGTCACCGACGAGCTCGGCAACGACTCGATCGCCATCCGCCCCATGACCTACCTCTGCATGTCGTGGGACCACCGGGCGCTCGACGGCGCGGTCGCCGCGCAGTTCCTGAGCGGATTGCGAAAGAAGCTGGAGAACTGGCCGACTACGTAGGACAGGTCTGACGGACACCCGCCCCGGGTCGCGGTCGAGCGGCCCGGGGCGGGGCGGACCCTTACCATCAGACCATGGAGTTGTGGACCTGCCACCTGGGCGTGGTCGAGTACCGCGAGGCGGTCGAGATCCAGGAGCGCCTGCGCGAGCGGGTCCAGGCGGGAGAGCTGCCCGACCTGCTGCTCCTGCTCCAGCACCCGCCCGTCTACACGCTCGGCCGCCGCTCGGAGCCCGGCGAGCTGCCCGTCAGCGGCGACATCCCGGTGGTCGAGACCGAGCGCGGCGGGAAGCTCACCTACCACGGCCCGGGCCAGCTGGTCGGCTATCCGATCATGCACGTCCCGAACGTGCGCGAGTTCGTGCAGACGATGGAGCGCGCGCTCGTGACCGCGATCGGCGACGCCGGCGTTGGCGCGGGAACGCGCGACGGCCGCGAGCTCACCGGCGTCTGGGTCGAGGACCGCAAGATCGCCTCGATCGGCATCCACGTCTCGCGCCGCGTCTCCATGCACGGCTTCGCGGTCAACGTCGACAACGACCTGGCGCCGTTCGGCAACGTCATCGCCTGCGGGCTCCCGGGCGTCCGCATGACGTCCCTGCGCGAGGAGGGCTCGCCGGAGACGATCGACTGCTTCCGCAAGCGAGCCGCCCACGCCTTCGCCCGCGAGCTCGGCCGCCGCCAGCGGATCGTCACGCCGCGCCGTCTCGGCACGACGGAGGTCGTCGGCGCCGCATGAGGTTCGGGCTGATGACGTTCCCGACGGACTTCTCGATCGCGCCGGCGGAGCTGGGGCGGGCGGCGGAGGACGCCGGGTTCGAGACGCTGCTGTTCGCCGAGCACACGCACATCCCCGTCAGCCGCGACACGCCGAACCCGCGCGGCGGCGAGCTGCCGGAGAAGTACTGGCACACGCACGACCCGTTCGTGGCGCTGGCCACCGTCGCGCAGGCGACGACCACGCTGCGGTTCGGGACCGGCATCTGCCTGGTCATCGAGCGCGACCCGATCGTGACCGCCAAGGAGGTCGCGTCGCTCGACGTCCTGTCCGGCGGCCGGCTCGACTTCGGCGTCGGCGGCGGCTGGAACCGCGAGGAGATGCTCAACCACGGCACCGACCCCAAGCGGCGCTTCGCGATCATGCGCGAGCGCGTGCTCGCCATGAAGGAGATCTGGACGCAGGACGAGGCGGAGTTCCACGGCGAGCACGTCGACTTCGACCCGCTCTGGTCGTGGCCGAAGCCGGTCCAGAAGCCGCACCCGCCGATCCTCATGGGCGGCCTCGGCCCGAAGGTGCTCGATCGCGTGCTCGAGTACGCCGACGAGTGGACGCCGAACCGCGCCGAGCCCGAGGAGCTCGCTCCCCGCATCGCCGAGCTGCGCGAGCGGGCCGGCCGCCACGTGCCGGTCAGCTACTACGCCGCGCCGCCCGAGGACGCCTTCATCGAGCGCCTGGCCGCGGCGGGCGTCGACCGCGCGCTGCTCGACGTCCCCTCCGAGGGCGCCGACACGGTGCTCCCGCTGGTGGAGCGCTATGCCCAGCTTGCCGCCCGCCATCGCTGAGGAGCGGTTCGCGCTCGCGCGAATAGGACGGCTCGCCACCGTCACGGCCACAGGACGTCCGCACCTCGTCCCCGTCTGCTTCGCGCTGCACCTCGGCCGCGTCGTGACCGCCGTCGACGGCAAGCCGAAGCAGACGCGGGAGCTCGCGCGGCTGGCGAACGTGCAGGCGACGGGCCGCGCCAGCCTGCTCGTCGACCACTACGAGGAGGACTGGTCGGAGTTGTGGTGGGTGCGCGTCGACGGCGTGGCCGCGGTGATCAAGTCCGAACCGGCGGTCGACGCCCTGGCCGAGAAGTACGCCCAGTACCGGGCCGACCGGCCCGCCGGCCCGGTGATCGCCATCACGCCGGAGCGGTGGCGCTCCTGGATACCCTCTCAGGCGTGAGCACCCGCTCTCGAGCCAACCCGGGCGGCATGGACGTGCTGAAGGTGCTCGGGCCGGAGACGCTCCCCTTCCGGAGCCGCAAGCCGCGCTGGTTCAAGGTCCCCGCGCCCGGCGGCGAGCGCTACCGCGAGCTCGACCGCATGATCCGCGACGAGGGCCTCCACACGGTCTGCCAGGAGGCCGCCTGCCCGAACGTCGGCGACTGCTGGGAGCGCGGCACGGCGACCTTCATGATGCTGGGCGACACCTGCACGCGCCGCTGCGGCTTCTGCAACGTCAAGACCGGCAAGCCGACCTTCAACGACCCGCTCGAGCCGCTGCGCGTCGCGCGCTCGGTGGCGAAGATGGGCCTCCGGCACGCGGTGGTGACGAGCGTCGACCGCGACGACCTGCCCGACTACGGGGCCCAGGCCTGGGTCGGCGTGATCCGCTCGATCCGCATGCAGGCGCCGTGGTGCAAGATCGAGTGCCTGACGCCCGACTTCCGCGGCGAGGAGATGCCGCTGGCCAAGGTGATCGCCGAGCGGCCGGACGTCTTCAACCACAACGTCGAGGTCGCGCCGCGGCTCTACCCGGTGGCCCGCCGCGGCTCGCGCTGGGAGCGCTCGCTGCGCGTCCTCCGGAACGCGCTGGAGATGGGCGAGGGCGAGGTGACCACGAAGTCGGGCCTGATGGTCGGGCTCGGCGAGACGCACGAGGAGATGGTGGACGCGTTCGGGCAGCTGCGCGAGCAGGGCGTCCAGGTGCTCACGGTCGGCCAGTACCTGCGGCCGACCGAGCGCCACCTGCCGGTCGTGCGCTACTGGGAGCCCGAGGAGTTCGCCGCGCTCGAGGCGGCCGCGTACGCGCTGGGCTTCGAGCACGTCGCCGCCGGCCCGCTCGTCCGCTCGTCGTACCACGCCGACGAGCACGTCAAGCAAGAGCTGCCCGGCCTCGGACCCGTCGCCGACACCACCCCATCGACGGCCCGGATGGCCGGCGTCCGGTAAGGGGGCCGGCCGGACGCCGGCCCGGGCAACATGTTTCCCCTTCGGGACAACATCCCGACCGAGCACTTCCCGGTCGTCACCGTCGCGCTGATCCTCGCGAACGTCTTCATCTACTTCTTCCTTCAGGACGGGTTCCTCGGGCTCCCGAGCGGCGGCCTGGGCGGGGACTGGCCGATCTCGGACTACGCCGCCATCCCGTGCGAGTTCACCAACCAGTGCACGGCCACCGGCGACGTGCCGACGCTGCTCACCGCCTTCACGAGCATGTTCATGCACGGCAGCATCCTCCACCTGGGCGGGAACATGCTCTTCCTGTGGATCTTCGGCAACAACGTCGAGGACTCCATGGGCCCGGTCAAGTTCCTCGTCTTCTACCTGCTCGGAGGCCTGGCGGCGGACGTGGCGCACATCGTCATGGACCTCGGCTCGAACGTCGCGACGCTCGGCGCGTCCGGCGCCGTCTCGGCCGTGCTCGGCAGCTACCTCCTGCTCTTCCCGCGCGCCCGCGTCGTGACCGTCATCTTCATCATCTTCTTCTTCACGATCCTCGAGCTGCCGGCGATCCTGTTCCTCGGCATCTGGATCCTCCAGCAGGCCCTGTTCGCGTACTTCGACCTGCTGCAGCCCTCCGGCCAGGGAGGCGGCGTCGCGTACTTCGCGCACATCGGCGGGTTCGTCTTCGGCCTCGCCGCCATCCGGCTGTTCGCCAGCGAGGAGCGGCGGCAGCGCCAGCTGGAGCGGGCGAGGATGCGGTGAGGTCGGCGATCACCGTCGGTGCGCTGCTGTTCTGCTGTCTCTTCGGGTTCCTGACCGTCTACGTGATGATCACGAGCGGCCCCGATCTGCTGACCGGCCTGTCCTTCATCATCCTTGCGCTGCTGGCCTTCGGGATCCTCGGCGCGCTCACGGAGCCGCCCGACAAGAAACGCTGAGTGCCGTACACGCTGCTGCAGGGAGGACAACGCCGTCGCCGCCGGCGAAGGAAGCCGGTTGCGGCGGTCGTGGCCCTCTCGGTGGCGGCGCTGCTACTCCTGGCGGGCCGGGCGGGCGACCCCGACCCGCCGCAGGGCGCCGCCGGGTCGCCAGCCCCCGGCCCGCTGCTCGACTCCGGGACCGCCCCGCTGGCCGGCGGCGGCACCGCGCCGTCGCCGCTCGCCGTGGCGCTCGACGACCCCCGCGACGCCATCACGCTGCGCTTCAAGCGCCCGCCGCGCTCGGGCCTCCTGTTCGACCTCGACAGCGGCCGCGTGCTGTGGCGCCAGCGCCCCGAGCGCGTGCTGCCGATCGCCTCGCTGACGAAGATGATGACCGCGCTGGTGGCGGTCGACCGGCTGCCCGAGCGCAGCCGCGTCCTCATCACGAAGGAGGCGCTCGCCTACACCGGGTCGGGCGTCGGGTTGTTCAAGAAGGGCCGGCGGATCGCGACCGGCACGATGCTGCACGGCCTGATGCTGCCGTCCGGCAACGACGCGGCGATCGCCATCGCCCAGCAGGCGGCCGGCTCCGTGCGCGCCTTCATAAGGCTGATGAACGCGCGGGCCCGCGCCATGGGCCTCGCCTGCACGCGCTTCTCGACGGTCAGCGGCATCCGCGACGCCGGCAACCACTCGTGCGCGCCCGACCTCGCGGCGCTCGCGCGCGCGGTGCTGCGCGAGCCGCGGCTGGCGCGGATCGTGCGCCGGCGCTCGGCCGTGCTCCCGTTCCCGGTCAAGGGCGG
Source organism: uncultured Solirubrobacteraceae bacterium (assembly GCA_963844405.1). Classification (GTDB taxonomy): domain Bacteria; phylum Actinomycetota; class Thermoleophilia; order Solirubrobacterales; family Solirubrobacteraceae; genus DASSUW01. The sequence goes on from CAWJNZ010000007.1 coordinate 1,299,727, forward strand.
CAAGCTCTACCTCTACAACAACAACCCGCTCATCCGGGCCGGCTACCGCGGCACGACCGGGGTCAAGACCGGCTACACGGAGGCGGCGGGCCGCTGCCTGGTGGCGAGCGTCCGGCGCCGTGGGCGCCGGCTCGGGGTCGTGCTGCTGGGCTCGCCCGACCCCGGACGGCAGGCGATGCGGCTGTTCGATCGCGCGCTCAACTGACGGTCGTGTCGCCCTCGGTGTTGACGACCAGCACGGTGGTGTCCGCCGTGAGGCCCAGCTCGTCGCGGAACGCGAGCAGCCCGGCCAGCCCCGCGGCGCCGCTCTCGCCGGCCGTCACGCCGTCGCGCGCGAGCAGCTCCACGGCCTCGCGGGCGCGGTCGTCGGACACCGCGGCGAAGGCCCCGATCCCGCGGCTGATCACCGGCCAGGCCCCGGGCGAGACGCGGCCGCAGTTGAGGCCGGCCATGACGGAGTCGTGCGGCCCGGGCACCTCGACGGGCTCGCCGGCCTCGATCGAGGCGAGCGCGCACGCCGCCGTGACCGGCTCGACGCCGACCATCGGCGTCCCCGCGAAGCGCCGGACCATCGCGGCCGCGAACGAGCCGACGCCGACCTGCACCGCCACGAGGTCCGGCTCGACGTCGATCTCCGCGCCGATCGTCCCGTAGCCCTCGACGATCCAGCGCGGCACCTGGTCGTCGCCGGTGTCCTGGATCATGAGCGCGCCCGCCTGCGCTGCGCGCTCGACCGCCGCGTCGTAGGAGCCCTCGACGACCTCGACGCGCGCGCCCTCGGCGGCGATCGCCTCGCGCCGGGCGGGGATCATGTCGGCGGGCACGAAGACCGTCGCCTCCAGGCCGCGCTCGCGCGCCACCCGGGCCACGGCGCGGCCGTGGTTGCCGTCGGTCGCGCAGGCGAGCCGCGGGCGGTCGCCGCGCTCCTCGAGCGCACGGTGGATCGCCCACGAGGCGCCGAGGATCTTGAACGCGGGCAGCCCGAACCGGCTCGACTCGTCCTTGACCCACACCCGCGCCACGCCCAGCGCCTCGGCCGCCGCGCCGGCGTCGACGAGCGGCGTCGGCGCGTAGCCGGGCAGCGAGGCGTGGAAGGCGAGCGTGGTCGCGGGCTCGCGCTCGAGCGGCCCGGCGAGCGGGTTCCAGACGAGCCGCTCGCTCACGCGGTCAGCGCCTCCACGAGCGCGGCGTAGTCGCGGGCCCCGGCTTGGAGCTCGGCCAGCTCGATGTGCTCGTCGACGCGGTGGGCGAGCGTCTCGTCCCCCGGCCCGAAGCCGATCGTCGCGATGCCGAGCGCCGCCGTCCCGCTGCCGTTGGTGCAGAACAGCCAGTGGCCGGGCTCGCCGCCGACCGCCTGCAAGGCAGCACGGGCCGCCGGGGAGTCCGCGCCCGTGTACCAGGCGGGCGCGAAGTTGGGAGCCTCGATCGGCGTGCCCGTGTAGGCGTCGAAGCGGTCGACGCCGAGCGTCACCTCGGCGCGCGCGCCGTGCGGAGCCACCGCGGCTTCGACCGCGGCGCGCACGGGCTCCAGCGCGTCGTCGGCCTGCTCGCCGGGCAGGGTGCGCCGGTCGAAGGTCGCGGTGCAGCGATCGGGTAGGACGGAGAGCGCCGGATAGGGCCGCGAGATCACGTCGGTGACGACGAGGATCGCCGGCCCGAGCGCCGGATGCGGCGGCGGCAGCGCGACCTCGCGCGCCGCCCGCAGCGCGTCGGCCATCGCCTCGACGGCGTTGACGCCGAGGTCGGGCCGCGAGGAGTGCGCGGAGCGCCCGTGCACGTCGACGATCAGCTCCGCCCGCCCGCGCTGGCCGACGACGACCGTCCGGTGCGACGGCTCGCAGATCACCGCCACGTCGGGCCGCACGCGCCGCGCGACCTCGACGGTGGCGTAGCCCTCGATCATCTCCTCGGCGATCGAGGCGGAGACCACCACGCGGCCGCGTCGCAGCTCCGCGGCGGCGGCCCCGTGCACGAGCGCCGCGAGCGGCCCCTTCATGTCGACCGACCCGCGGCCGTAGAGGCGGCCGTCGCGCAGCTCGCCGGCGGGGTCGGCCGACCACGCGCCCGGATCGGTGACGCCGACGGTGTCCATGTGCGCGTCGAGCAGGACGCAGGGGCCGGGCCCGGCGTCGAGCGTGCCGGTCACCGTGCCCAGCGCGTCGACCTCGACGGCGTAGCCGAGCCGCTCGAGCTCCTCGCGCACGAGCGCGGCCACGGCGCCCTCCTGCCCGGACGGGCTCGCGGTGCCGACCAGGCGCATGGCGAACGTTTCCAGCGCATTTCCGTCCACGGCGGCCATAATGCCTGGGTGGGCGGGGATTTGACATCTTGAGAGCGCCCGCGCACATCTACTGGCGCCGCCGGCTGGCGGTGCTCGGCGTGCTGGCCGCCGCCGTGCTGGTCGTCCTGCTGCTCGCCGGCAACGGCGGCAGCGACGCCGACCCGCCGGGGCCCGCCGCGGCGGTCCAGGAGCCGCCGCCGCCGGAGCTGCCGCGCGGCGGGCGCAGCGTGTTCCCGGAGCACCGCGTCGTCGCCTTCTACGGCGCTCCCCAGGCCCGCGCGCTGGGGGCGCTGGGCATCGGCAGCCCGCGCGGGGCGGTCCGCCGGCTGGAGCGCGAGGCGCGCCGCTACCGCCGCAAGGAGCGCGCCGAGCTGCCCGCGCTCGAGCTCATCACGGTCATCGCCAACGCCCATCCCGGCGACGACGGCATGTACCGCACGCGCCAGGAGGACAAGGTGATCCGGCGCTACCTGCGCGCCGCCCGGCGCGCCAAGGCGCTGCTGCTGCTCGACATCCAGCCCGGCCGCTCGGACTTCTTCACGGAGACGACGCGGCTGCGCAAGTGGCTCCGCGAGCCCGACGTCGGACTCGCGCTCGACCCCGAATGGCGCGTGACCGCGGGCCAGGTGCCCGGCCAGGTGATCGGCCAGGTGGGCTCGCGCGAGGTCAACGCCACGTCGGCCTGGCTGGCGCAGCTCGTGGAGGAGCACGACCTCCCGGAGAAGCTGTTCGTCATCCACCAGTTCACCGACGACATGGTCGACCACACGGAGCTCAAGCTGCGCGAGGGGCTCGACATCGTGCTCAACGTCGACGGCTTCGGCGGGCAGGAGATCAAGAAGGCCAAGTACCGCAACTTCGCGCGCGAGGCCAAGGACTTCCACCACGGCTTCAAGCTCTTCTACGAGGAGGACACCGACCTCATGTCGCCGCGCCAGGTGCTGCGCATGCGACCGCGTCCCTCGCTGATCGTCTACGAGTAGGGGTGCCCACCGGCGGACGCTCCACACGTTCTCCGGCGGTGGGCGGGCCCCCAGGTCGATTACGGTTCGCGCATGGACCTGAACGACACGCCCGAGCTGGCTGACTACCGCGGCCGGGTCCGCTCGTGGCTCGAGGAGCACGCCGGCGAGGCGCCGCCGGTCGACGACGTCCCCGCGCGACGCGAGTGGCAGCGCAAGCTGGCGGAGGCCGGTCTGGCGGCCGTTACGTGGCCGGCCGAGTACGGCGGCCAGGGCCTGGGGCCGCTGCACCAGGTAGTCGTCAACCAGGAGATCGGCCGCGCCGGCGTGCCGGGGATCTTCGACCTGATCGGCGTCGGCATGCTCGGGCCGACGATCATCGCCCACGGCGACGAGGACCAGAAGCAGCGCCACCTGGGCCCGATGCTGGCGGCCGACGAGGTGTGGTGCCAGCTGTTCTCCGAGCCGGCGGCGGGATCGGACCTGGCCGGCATCCAGTCGCGCGCGCGGCGCGAGGAGGACGGCGGCTGGCGGCTCTCCGGCCAGAAGGTGTGGACGACCAACGCCCAGTACGCGGCGTTCGGCCTCCTGCTCGCGCGCACCGACGCCGACGTGCCCAAGCACAAGGGCCTGACGATGCTCGTCGTGCCGATGGACGCCGAGGGCATCAGCGTCCGCCCGCTGCGGCAGATCTCCGGCGAGGCGCACTTCAACGAGGTGTTCTTCGACGACGTGCGGCTGCCGCCGGGCAGCGAGGTGGGGCCGGTCGACGGCGGCTGGGGCGTGGCGATGACCACGCTGATGTTCGAGCGCGTGGCGATCGGCCTCGGCGGTGAGGGCTTCGGCTGGCGCGCCGACCGCTTCGCCCACGCGCTGGTCGGCGACGAGACGGCCGTGCGCGACGGCGAGGTCCGCCACCGCTTCGGCGAGATCGCGGCCGAGTTCCTGGCCCTGCGCTTCCTCGGCTACCGCACGCTGACCACGCTCCAGCAGGGCCGCGTGCCGGGGCCGGAGGCGGCCTTGGCCAAGGTGACGACGATCCGCGCGGCGATCGCCGCCGGCGAGCTGATCTGCGACGTGCTCGGGCCGGAGGCGCTGGCCGACGAGCGCTTCGCCACGCTGGTGTCGGACATGCCCGGCTTGAAGTCGGCCGGCGGGACCGAGGAGATCCTGCGCTCGATGGTCGGCGAGCGGGTGCTGGGCCTGCCGCCGGAGCCGCGGCTCGACAAGGGCGTGCCGTTCAGCGAGCTGCGCGCGCGCGAGGGGGTGCCGTCGTGAACTTCGCGCTGTCCGACGAGCAGCAGTTCCTCCAGGACGCGGCGCGCGGCGCGCTCGGCCGCGTCAAGACCGTCGAGGCGGCGCGCGAGGCGCTCGACGGCGCCGAGCTGCCGGACCTGTGGCCGACCGCGGTCGAGGCCGGCTGGACGGGCATGCTGATGCCGGAGGAGGCCGGCGGCGCCGGCCTCGGCGCCATCGAGGCGATGCTCGTCTTCGTCGAGCTCGGCCGCGTGCTCGCCTCGGTGCCGCTGCTCGGGCATCTGCCGGCCACGCTGCTGTATCCCGACGAGGCGCTGGCCGACGGCACGCTGCGCGCGGCGTTCGTGGCCGCCGACCCGGCGGACTGGACGACCGATCCGCGCGAGGGCCTGCGGCGGGCGCCCGCTCCCCGGTTCGAGGACGGGGCGCTGACCGGCGAGGTCGCCTGGGTGCCCGACGCTCCGGGCGCCGACATGTTCCTGGTGGTCTGCCAGGGCGGCCAGGTCGTGATGACCGAGGACGCCGAGGTCGAGCCGGTGCGCCGCTACGACGCCACGCGCTCGCTCGGGCACGTGCGCTTCCACGGCTCTCCGGCGTCGCGGGTCGACGCCGACGGCGCCGCCGCGTGGCACCTGGTGCAGGCGCTGATCGCCGCCGAGTCGGTCGGAGCGGTCGAGGTCGCGCTCGAGACGGCGGTCGCGTACGCCAAGGAGCGCCACACCTTCGGCCGCGCGATCGGCTCCTACCAGGCGGTCAAGCACGAGCTCGTGGAGATCCTCCGGCGGCTCGAGAACGCGCGGTCGCTGATGTTCTACGCGGGCTGGGCGTGGCAGGACCGGCCGGACGAGCTGGCGCTCGCCAGCGCCGCCTTCCGGACGGCGGCCGGCGGCGCGGTCGACCACGCGACGCGGGCGCTGATCTCGGTCCACGGCGGCATCGGCGCCACCTGGGAGCACGACGCGCCGCTCTACTTCCGGCGCGCGCAGCTCTCGCGCCGGCTGCTGGGCGGCACGGCCGGCGCCTCCGGGCGGGTGGCCGACGAGCTGTTCCGCGCGGCGGCGTGATCGCCTGGACCCATGACCGCTGGCGCTTCCCGCTGCCGGAGCGCCACCGCTTCCCGATCGACAAGTACACGCTGCTGCGCGAGCGCGTGGAGGCCGACGGCGTCGAGGTGCGCGACGCCGAGCCGGTGCCGTGGGCGTGGCTGGAGGCCGTCCACGATCGCGCGCTGCTCGAGCGCATCCGCACCGGCGGGCTGAGCGTGCGCGAGGAGCGCGGCCTCGGGCTGCCGTGGTCGCCGCAGCTCGTCGAGCGCGGGCGGCGGTCGGTCGGCGGGACCGTCGCCGCGGCGCGGCTGGCGCTCGAGCGCGGGCTGGGCATGAACCTCGGCGGCGGCACCCACCACGCAGGCCGCGCGTTCGCGCGCGGCTACTGCCTGTTCAACGACGTCGTCGTCGCGCGGACGGTCACGGGCGTACGGCGCGTGCTCGTCGTGGACTGCGACGTCCATCAGGGGGACGGCACCGCCGACCTGCTGGGCGACGACGGCGACGCCTTCACGCTGTCGGTGCACGGCGCGCGCAACTACCCGTGGAAATCGGTTTCGTCCTCCGTCCTCGCAGGCTCGGACGTCGGACGACGTTACACCTCCGACCTCGACGTCGACCTCCCGAGCGGCACCGGCGACGAGCCGTACCTCGCTGCGCTGGCCCCGGCCCTGGACGATGCGGTGGCGCGCGCCGAGCCCGAGCTGGCCTTCTACCTGGCCGGCGCCGACCCGTGGGAGGGCGACCGCCTGGGGCGGCTGTCCTTGACGAAGGCGGGCCTGCTGGCGCGCGACGAGCTCGTGCTCGACCGGCTGGCCGGCGTCCCCGTCTGCGTGGTGCTCGCCGGCGGCTACGCCGAGGACGTGCGCGACACCGTCGACATCCACGCCGCGACGGTCGCCGCCGTCGCCCGGCGCGTCGAACCGCAGGCCTCCGGCGCGCGTTAACCCCTCTGTCGTCTCCTGGAGGAAGGTCACATGCGCACGCTGCCCATCATCGCGGTGCTGGTCGCCGCGCTCGTGCTCGCCGCTCCCGCCGGCGCCGCGGTCAAACGCCTGGAGACGAACCTGCGCGGGAGCGCGGCCACCGACGCGGACGGCCGCGGGACCGCCAAGCTGCGCCTGAACCGGGAGCGCAGGCGGGTCTGCTTCACGATCACCGTGCGTAACATCGACGACGTAGTGGCCGCCCACATCCACCGCCGCAGCGACGGCGGCATCGCGGTCGACCTCATCACCGCCCCGGCGTCCGGCAACCGCTTCACCGGCTGCACGGAGGACGTCGCCAGGAGCCAGATCCGGCGGATCCTCCGCCGCCCGCGCCGCTTCTACGTGAACGTGCACACGACGCCCTACCCGGGCGGCGCGATCCAGGGCACGCTCCGCCGGCCCGACTGACCCCCTCACCCACCGCCGCCGCTCCGACACCCCCGGAGCGGCGGCGCCCCTAAGCTGTCAGGCGCAGCGGGGGCGTAGTGGTAATGGGAGCACGCGGCCTTTGCAAGGCTGAAGTAGGGGTTCGATTCCCCTCGCCTCCACTCGACCAGGGAATCCCCTGATGCGGCGGGGTCGCCGGCTCGGCGACGCTGGCGGCATGACGCGCTTCCTCTTCGCCACCATGCCGGCCGCCGGCCACGTCGGGCCGCTCGTCCCGCTCGCCCGCGAGCTCGTCGAGCGCGGGCACTTCGTGGCCTGGTACACCGGCGAGGGCTACCGCGACAAGGTCGAGGCGACCGGCGCGGCGTTCCACCCGCTGGTCCACGCGCCCGACCGCGACGTCAGCCAGATGGACGCCCAGTTCCCCGAGCGCGCCGAGCTCAAGGGGATCGCGAAGTTCAAGTTCGACGTCCGCGAGGTGTTCATCAAGGCCGTCCCCGGCCAGGTCGCGGACCTCGAGGCGCTGCTCGACGAAGTGCGGCCCGACGTGATCGTCGCCGAACCGGGCGTGGCCGCCGCCGCCAGGGTGATCGAGCAGCGCCACGGCGTCCCGTGGGCGACCTGCAACATCAGCGCGTTCTCGATGCGCAGCGCCGACACCGCGCCGTTCGGCCTCGGCCTGCAGCCGCGGCCGGGCCGCCTCGGCCGGCTGCGCGACCGCGCGCTCAACGCGTTCGTCCACCAGACGGTCTTCCGCTCGCTCGACCGCCACTACCGCGCGATGCGGCACGAGCTGGGCCTGGAGGGGCCGGCGGCCGGGCTCTTCGACGAGACGCTCTCGCCGTACCTGTACCTGCAGCCGACCGTCCCGTCGTTCGAGTACCCGCGCGGCGACCTCGCTCCGCAGGTCCACTTCGTCGGCCCGCTGCTGCCGCCGGCGCCGGCCGGCTATGCGCTGCCGGTCTGGTGGGAGGAGATGGTCGCCGACGCGCGGCCGGTCGTGCTGGTCACCCAGGGCACGGTGGCCACCGACCCGCAGGAACTGCTGCTGCCGGCGCTCGAGGCGCTGCGCCACGAGCCGGTCCAGGTCATCGCCGTCACCGGCGGGCCGGATCCGGCCGACCTGCCGGCCGCGCCGCCGAACGCCCGCGTCGAGCGCTTCGTGCCGTTCGCGGCGCTGATGCCGCAGGTGGCCGTCCTGGTCACCAACGGCGGCTACGGCGGGCTGCACTTCGCGCTCGCCCACGGCCTCCCGCTCGTGGTGGCCGGCGCCACCGAGGAGAAGCCCGAGCTGGTGGCGCGCGTGAACTGGAGCGGCGTCGGCGTCGGCATGCGGACGCAGCGGCCCACGCCGCTGCAGGTGCGCACGGCGGTGCGGACGGTGCTGTCAGAGCCCGAGCACGCGGCGCGGGCCGCGGCGATGCAGGCGGAGATGGCCCGTTACGCGGGCGCCGAGCACGCGGCGGACCTGCTCGAGCGGCTCGCCGCCGGCGGCGCGCCGGTGCTGGACGGCGAAGCGCTCGTGGCCGTCTAGCGACGCTCGGCTCCGGGCCGCGCGGCGGCAACCGCGCGGCCCGTGTCGAGCGAGCCGGCCGGAGGACGGAGTCGCTCCGGGGCAGGAAAGCAGACCCGCCCATGTGCTCCGGCTGCCTCTGTCGAGTTGACGAGGCGGACCGCCGTGCAGGCGGTCTCAGACCCTCCATCGGCCGCCGGCGGACAGTCCTTGACCGCCGTGGACGGGTGTCCGGGGCGCTACTTGTCCCAGTCGAAGTCGCGCGGCGGGCGCTGCTCGAACCACAGCCGGTCGTGCTCCGGCGTCTCCTGGAGGAAGTCCGGCGTGTCCTCCAGCACGTCCTCCGCGGGCTCCTCCGGCGACGCCTCGGCCGGCTGCTCGCCGAGCGGGTCCTCGGGCGGCGGCGGCGCGAGCGACTCCTCGGCCGGCACCTCGTCGCGCTCCTCCTCGAGCCGCGCATCGGACTCGGCGACCCGTGTCTCCGGCTCCAGCGCCTCGATGTCGAAGGGCTCGCGCTCCTCGCCGGCGTCGACCGGCTCGGCGGCCTCGGCGACCGGCTCGAGGTCGGTCTCCGCGACCGGCTCGTCGGCCGGCGGCTCGTCGGCCTCCGGCTGCGCGAACTCGCCGGCCTGCGGCACCCCGCCCAGCACCTCGCGCTCCTGGCGCTCCACCTCGCCCGGATCGGCGCCGTGGCGCCGCTTGAGCTCGAGGTGCTCCCGGATGGCGTCGTCGAGCAGTCCCATGCCTCTCCGTAAAGGCTACTCGCCGGACGCGACGCCGTGAACGCTGCGCGGGGGGCGCGCCGCGCCGGCCGCCCGCACGGTGCGGTTCTTGCCGGACCGTTTCGCCTCGTAGAGCGCGGCGTCGGCGGCGGCCACGAGCGCGCCCTTGGAGGCGTCGTCCGCGGTGGCCAGCGACGCGACCCCGAACGACGCGGTGACCTTCAGGGTGCCCTCGCCGTTCGGCAGCGGCATCTCGAGCGCCTCGATCCGCCCGCGGACGCGCTCGGCGAACTGGTAGGCGCCCTCGAGGTCGGTCAGCGGCAGCGCAACCGCCATCTCCTCGCCGCCGTAGCGGGCCGGCTCGTCGACGTCGCGCGAGGACTGGCGCAGCACGCGCGCGACCGCCCGCAGCACGTTGTCGCCCGTCAGGTGGCCGTAGGTGTCGTTGACCGCCTTGAAGTTGTCGATGTCGAGCATGATCAGCCCGAGCTCGTGGCCGTAGCGGCGGGCGCGCTCGACCTCGGCCGTCATGACCTCCTGGAAACGCCGGTGGTTGAAGAGGCCGGTGAGCTCGTCGGTGACCGCCTGCTTCTGCACGGTCTCGTGCAGGTCGACGTTCTCGACCGACACGGAGGCCTGGTTCGTGAGGTAGGCGAAGAGCTCGCGCTCGCCGTGCGTGAAGGCGCGGTCGCCGCGGGCGACGGAGACGATGCCGATCACCTGGTCGCCGTTCTCGTTGGCGCCGAGCGGGGCGGCGAGCGCGCTGGCGCCGCCGACCTGGATCTCCGCGATCTGGCCGGCGTCGATCACCGCCGCCTCGGCGGCGTGCAGCGCGCGCCGGAAGGCCTCGGGCTCGCCGGTGCGGGCGACCTCCTGCAGCTTGCCCTCGGCGTCGCGGATGGTCGCGCGCCCGGCCGAGGCGCCGATGCCGTCGACCGCGGTCTGCACGACGATCTCCATGAGGCCGACGCGGTCGAGGCCGGCGGCGAACGACTCGCCGACGCGCCGGATGGCCTCCTGCAGCCGCGCGCGCTCGCGCTGGAGGTCCTCCAGGCGCGCCTCGAGCTGGCGGGCCATCGAGTTGAACTCCTTGCCGAGGGCGCCGAACTCGTCGTTGCCCGCGGGCGGCACGGTGACCGAGAAGTCCCCGCGGCCGAGCCGCTGGGCGGCCACCAGCAGGCGCTGGATCTCCGCCTGCAGGCTGCGCGAGACCGCGACGGCGAAGACGAAGGCGAGGATCAGGAACGCGACGAAGGGGATGGCCGCCTCGAGCGACTCTCTGCCTGTCGGGTCGGCCGTGTCCTGGCCGGGCATCAGCAGGCGGACCCTGACCTGGCCGCCGGTGCCGGGTGCGGTGAACGACCGCACCCGGTAGTCGGCGCCGTCGACGGCGGCGCCACCCTTGTCGGGCAGCTCGGCCGGGGCGGTCGGGTGCGTGGAGGCGAACCGCTGGTCATCGCCCTCGACGACCACGTGGGCGCCCGTCAGCTTCGCGATGCGGGTCGCATACGCCTCGGGTGACAGCATCGCGACCGTCAGCCGGCCGGTCGGGTTCTCGTCCTCGTCGACCAGCCGGCGCTCGGCCGGAGCCACACCCGGCGGCGAGCCGGTCTGGAACCGGCCGACGCCGTCGAGCTCCAGGTCGACGTAGTGCGCCCCGGCCTGCCGGGTCAGCTGGTCGAGACGCCGCTGGATCGCGCGCCGTTCGTTCGGGGCTTCCATCGCGTCGGCCAGCTTCTGATCGCCGCCGATCCGGGTGGCCACGACGCCGGCGTCGGCCTCCAGCTCGCGCAGGATCTCCTGCGACACGGTCTGCGACTCCGCCAGCCGAGCGTCGGTCTGACTGCGCTCCGTGGCCACGATGAGCTGGAACAGGACCACGGCGATCGTGATCATCGGCAGCACGACGATGACCACGAAGAAGAGCCGGAGACGGCTCCGGAAGCTCGGGGTGCGGAGCGTGAGGGGGCGCATTGCGGGTGCCCTAAGGCTAGGTCGCTGCAGACGACATCGTGGCAGCTACAATCGCTCGTTCACGGCGCGGCCACGAAACCCTGCCGTCATCGGGGCTATAGCTCAGTTGGGAGAGCGCCTGGATCGCACCCAGGAGGTCGCCGGTTCGAGCCCGGCTAGCTCCATCTAGAAGGCGCCGCGCACACGCGGGTCGAGCCGCCCGAGGATCGCGTCGGCCAGCAGCCCGAGGACGATCAGGAGCACCGTCGTCCACAGCGCGGCCGCGATGACGATCGGAAGGTTGATGGCGTTCTCGCCGTTGTGGCCGATCGCAGCCCACACGTAGTAGAAGAACCCGGGGACCGAGAACACCATCTCGACGAGCATGACGTTGGTGAGGAACAGCGGCAGCGTGACGGGTGCGAAGGAGACCGTCGCGCCGAACGTCGGTAGGCCGACGTGGCGGCGCATGACCCTGCCGTGGGGCAGGCCCTTCGCGACCGCGGTCCGGACGTAGTCCTCCTGGGTGATCTCGCGGGCCTGGGCCAGCGTCATCCGCAGGCACATGCCGGCCAGCGGCGCGGCCAGGACCAGCCACGGGACGAGCAGCGTGCGCAGCCACATCCACGGATCCGTCAACGGCGAGGCCCAGCGCGACACGGCGTCGAAGAAGAGCGGGACGGGGAAGATCCCGAACACGGGATTGAAGAGGTACAGCAGCCCCAGGCCCACGAAGTACACGGGCGCGCAGTAGGCCAGTACGGCTCCTGTCCGCAGCGCGCGGGCCCGCAGCGTCCGCGGGTTCCCGGCGCACCACAGCCCACCCAGGACGCCGACGACGACGCCGATGACCATCGACCCGGCCAGCAACCAGATGTCGGCCGCCATGCCGCGCTGCCACACGACCCGGAGGGGCGTGCAATCGCCGCTGGGCCTGGCGCCGGACCCGGTTCCGCCGGGCGGCGCACAGCCGAAGTCGAGGTGCAGCAGAGCGCGGTCTAGGTCGTGCACGATCCCGCCCAGCAGCGGGTCGCCGGGTGGATAGAGATCCGGCCGCAGGATCCGCAGCCCGCCGTAGATCACGACGGCCACAGCTACCAGGACGACAGGGGCGAAGGCGATGCGTCGTGCGAGACCTCCCACTGGAGGATCATGGCGCAACGATCCAGGCATTTGACGCACGGCCCGCACATGCGTCAGGTGGATCTCCCGGTGCACGAGAGGAGATCGCGAAGGGCGCCGGCGCGACGTTCTTCGCGGGCGACCTCTTCGCGGGCGACCTCTACCGCGGGAATCTCCAGCGCGGGACCGCTGAGCTGTTCGTCGATGCGCCCGCGGGTCGGATGGCCGTCGGCATGGCCGTCGATGTCCGGCACGGACTGCTGTTCGTCGCCGGAGGGTTAGACGGAACCGCGCACGTCTACGACACGAGGACCGGCGGCGGTCATCGCCGGCGACTTCAACAGCAACGGCATCCAGGCGACGCCGGACGGCAGGACGCTGATCGTGGCGCACAGCGGCCTGAGCGCGCTCAACGTCGTCGACCCGGCGACCGGTGCCAGCCGCACGATCGCCGGCGTCAGCGTCCCGTTCGTCGACGGCATCCTGCTCGAGGGCGGTGAGCTGTACGCGGTCCAGAACTTCCTCGACCAGATCGCCGTGGTCCGGCTCAGCCCGGACCTCGAGTCCGGAACCGTCGAGAGGGTCGTCACCAGCGATCTGTTCCAGGTCCCGACCACGGTCGCCCGGTTCGGAGACCGTCTGGCCACCGTGAACGCCAAGTTCGACACCGGGCTCCCGCCGATCGCGGACCAGTACGAGGTCGTCATCGTCGATCGCTGAACTAGACTGCCCCGCCCGCATGGGCAAGACGAAGCGACTGAGGCGCCGGCTCGCCCGCTGGCTGGATCCGGAGCTCGACAGCGAGCTGAAGGCGACGCGCGCCAAGCTCAAGCGCGCGCGGGCGCAGCTCGCCGCGCAGCAGGACCTGCCGCCGGCCGTCGAGCGGACGATCGCGCGGGCGCGCAAGGAGCACCTGACCTACCTCAAGGCCGAGCACCTGCGCTCGCTCGCCGCCGTCGTGGCCGACGCCGAGCGGCGCGGGATCCCCGGGCTCATCATCGAGGCCGGCACGGCGCGCGGCGGCTCGGCGATCGTGATGGCGGCCGCCAAGTCGCCCGAGCGGCCGATGAAGGTCTACGACGTCTTCGGGATGATCCCGCCGCCGAGCCCGCACGACGGCCCCGACGTGCACGAGCGGTACGCCGCGATCAGCGCCGGCGAGGCCAAGGGCGTCGGCGGCGACACCTACTACGGCTACCGCGACGACCTCTACGACGAGGTGACGGAGTCGTTCGCCCGCCTCGGCTTCCCGGTCGCCGAGCACCACGTCGACCTGATCCGCGGGCTGTTCGAGGACACGATCGACCTCGACGAGCCCGTCGCGTTCGCGCACCTCGACGGCGACTGGTACGAGTCGACCATGACGTGCCTGGAGCGGATCGCGCCGCTGCTCGTGCCCGGCGGCCGCATCGTGCTCGACGACTACTACGCCTGGTCAGGCTGCCGGACCGCGGTCGACGAGTACTTCGCCGACCGCGGTGGCTTCAAGCTCGAGCAGCGCGCCAAGCTGCACGTGGTGCGGGATTGATGGTCGGTTCCGCGGATCGGTCATCTAGTCCAAGCGCGTGATCCGGTCCTGCGGGCCGGGGGCGACCGGCGAGTTCTCCATGAAGTAGCGCACGAGCGCGTCGAGGTCGATCTCGCCGCCCAGCTGGTCGGTGCCCTCGCGGAACACGCTGAACCCGTCCCCGCCCTCGGCGAGGAAGTTGTTCATGGCCACGCGGTACGACGCCGTCGGGCTGATCGGGGTGCCGCCGATCGCGATGTTCGACACGCGGCTGCCCGCGGGCTGCGTCGCGTCGTAGCTGTAGGTGAAGCCCTCCGAGACCTGGAGGATGCGCAGGGCCCCCGGCGTCGGGTTGTTGAACTGCTGCTCGAGCAGGCGGCGGATCATGTCGCCGGTCATGGTCTTCACCGTCATCACGTTGTTGAACGGCTGGACCGTGAAGAGCTCGCCGTAGGTGACCTCGCCGGCCAGGACGTCGGCGCGGATGCCGCCGGGGTTCATGAACGCCACGACGGCCCCGCCGAAGTCGCTCGGCGCGGTGGCGGCCAGCTGGGCGTCGGCGATCACGTCGCCGAGGGCGGACTCGCCGGCGCGGTTGGCGGCGCGCGTGATGTCGGCGCTCGCAGAGCCGACCACGCGGTTCGCGATCGGGGCCGAGAGCTCGTCGTACTCGGCGATCAGGCGCGTCTGCGCCTCGTTCTTGGGCACGTCGCGCGTGACGATGTGGTTCTTCGCCTGCACGAGCTCGACGTCGCCGCTGCCCCCGTCGATCCGCATGTCGATGGCCGTGATGAGGCGACCGAACGAGGCCGCGCTCGTCGTCGGGATGCCGTTGAAGTTGCAGACGTACGGCTGGTGCGTGTGGGCGGAGACCACCGCGTCGACCTCGCTGTCGAGCGCCTCGACGATCGGCTTGATCGCGCCCGTGAAGTTGTCGCAGCGGTTGATGTCCATGAAGCCGTTCGCGAACGGCGCGGTCTGCTGGCCGCCTTCGTGGATGAGGACGACGATCGTCTCGATCCCATCGCGGCGGAGCTTGGCCACGAGCGCGTTGGTGGTGACGACCTCGTCGCGGAACTCGAGGCCTTCGACGCCCGCGGGAGTGACGATCAGCGGCGTGCCCTCGAGCGTGAGGCCGATGAAGGCGACGTCCTCGCGGCCCGCGCGCTCGATCTCGTACGGCGGCAGGACGGTCCGCTTCGTGCCGGTGAAGAACACGTTGGCGGCGAGGTACTGGAAGAAGGCGCCGGTGAAGGGGTCGCCGTCCTGGCAGCCGTCGACCGGGTGGCAGCCGCCGTCCTGCATGCGCCGCAGCTCGCGCCAGCCCTCGTCGAACTCGTGGTTGCCGACGCCGGAGACGTCGAGGCCCATCGCGTTGAGCGACTCGATCGTCGGCTCGTCGTGGAAGAGGCCGGAGAGCAGCGGCGTGCCGCCGATGTTGTCGCCGGCGGCGACCGAGAAGGTGTGGCGGTGGCCGGCCCGCAGGCGCTCGAAGTGGGTGGCGAGGTACTCCGCGCCGCCGGCGTCGACGGTCGTGGTCGGCCCGGTGGCGATCCGGCCCGACGAGCCGGTCGGCGGCTGCAGGTTGCCGTGGAAGTCGTTGATCGCCAACAGGCGGACCTCCGTGTCGCGTTCCTTCTGTGCGTGCGCCACGGCCGGCAGCGCCAAGAGCGCGACCAGCGCGACGAGAGCGATCCTCGTCATCCGTCCCCCTATCGATTCACGGCGATGTTGAACTGCGGCCCTCCGACCGCCCCCATCAACCGTAGCCAGAAGATCAAGTAGTGCTCCGTGCCGCGGGCGGCGGTGATGTCGCCGAGGTCGATCACGCGCTCGGGCGGCCAGCCGAACTCGCCCGCGAGCGCCGCCGTCTGCTCCTTGGCCGCGTCCTCGTTGCCGGCCACGAAGACGACGTGGTCACCCGCGACGAGCGACGGGTCCACCATCAGGTTGCAGTTCATCGTGTTGAACGCCTTTACGACGCGGGCGTCGGGGAACGCCGCCTGGATCCGCTCGCCGAGGCTGTCGGTCGTGTCGGTGAACAGCGCCGGGCCGCCGCCCGAGAAGTCGAGCGGGTTCGAGACGTCGATCAGCGTCTTGCCGGCCAGGTTCTCGGCGCCGGCGGCGGCCAGCGCGTCGAGCGACGCGGCGCCGCTCGTGCAGTTGAAGACCAGCTCGCCGTGGGCGGCGGCGTCGGCGAACACCACCGCGCCGTCGCCCTCGGTGCGCGAGCCGACCTCCACGTCGTGGCCGAGCTCGGCGAGCTTGCCGGAGATCGCGCGGCCGACCATGCCGGTGCCCAGCACTCCGATCCTCATCCCCATCTCCTTTGCCGGATCTTCACCTGCCGTTGGCGGGCGCTTCCCGAGCCGGCGGGCAGGCTCTCCGCCATGAAGATCTCACGCCTCGCCCTCCCCGTCATGGTCACCTTCGCCGTCGCCGCCGCGCCGGCCGCCGCCGCGGCCGCCGAGTTCGAGGGCACCGTCCGCTCCGTCAACCGCGACAACCGCACCTTCCGCCTGCACGACTCCGAGCTCGGCACCAAGCGCATCAAGGTCACGCGCAACACGCGCTTCGAGCGCATCGGCGGCTTCGCCGCCCTGCGCGCCGGCATGCGCAACATCGAGGTCGTGGCCAAGCGCCGCGACGGCCGCTGGGTCGCGATCGAGGTCGAGCGCTCGGGCGGCGGCGGCGAGCACGGCGGCGACGACGATTAGACGCTTCTGAGTGCCTCCGTGGGCGACAGCCGCGCGGCGCGCAGGGCGGGGTAGAGCCCGGCGACGGCGCCGATCGCCGACGCCGCGACGAGGCCGCCGGCCAGGGCGACGGGCGGGACGACCGTCTGCCAGCCCTGGCTGGCCGCGTAGCCGGCGGTGACCAGCGCGCCGAGGGCGACGCCGGCCAGCCCACCGCCCGCCGCCAGCAGCAGCGACTCGGCGAGGAACTGGGCTCCGACGTTCCGGCGGGTGGCGCCCAGCGCGCGCCGCAGCCCGACCTCCGAGCGGCGCTCGAGCACCGAGATCACCATCACGTTGGCGATCCCCACGCCGCCCACGAGCAGCGCCACGGCACCGAGCCCGAGGAACAGCGAGGTGAACGCCGTCTTGGCCGCCGCCCGCGCCTCGAGCGCGTCGGACGGCCGCGAGACCTCGACCTCCTCCGGCCGCGCGGGGCTGGCCGTGCGGCCCAGCAGCTCGCGCACGGCGGCGATGTCGTCCGGCTCGGCGCGCACGTAGATCGTGGAGGCGGAGGCGTCGGCGCCGAGGAGCTTCTCGGCGGAGGCGAAGCCGATCAGCGCCGCCGAGTCGATCGCGGGGGCGAGCGCGACCGGCTCGAGGATGCCGATCACCTGGAACCAGCGCTCGCCGATCCAGACGCGCACGCCGGTGCGCCGCACGCCGAGCCGGTCGGCGGCTTCGGCGCCGAGCACCACGACGGGGTAGCGCCCGTTCGCCTGCGTCAGGAACGTCCCGCGGGCCAGCTTGGCGCCGAGCGTGGAAAGCAAGCTCGGCTCGGCCGCGGCGACGGCGATGCCGCCGGTCTCCACCTCGTCGATCAGGTGGCTGCGGCGGACGGTGGCGTCGGCGATCACCTTCGTCGAGGCGGTCGCCTGCACGCCGGCGACGCGGCGGATCATCGCCGCCGCCGTCTCCGGCAGCTCCGGCTCCTCGCCGGTGAACGACTGGCCGGGCGCCACCCGCAGGAGGTTGGTGCCGAGCTGGTCGAGCTGGGCGATGAGGTCGGCACGCGAGGACTCCGAGATCCCCAGGACGGCGACCATCGAGGCGATGCCGATGGCCACGCCGAGGGCCGAGAGCACGGCCCGTGTGCGGCGCGCGCGCAGGCCGAGCGAGCCGGTGCGCAGCAGGTCCGGGGCCGTCATGCGTCCGCCACCACCCGACCGTCGCGGACCTCGACGCGCCGCGGCATCTGCGCGGCGATCTCGCGGTCGTGGGTGATCACCAGGATCGTCGCGCCCTCCGCGTGCAGCTCGCGCAGGAGCGCCACGATGTCGGCGCCGGCCCGGCTGTCGAGGTTGCCGGTCGGCTCGTCGGCGAACACGATGGCCGGCCGGGCCACGAGCGCGCGGGCGATCGCGACGCGCTGGCGCTCGCCGCCGGAGAGCTGCGCCGGGTGGTGCGCCAGCCGGTGGCCGAGCCCGACCCGCTCGAGCACCTCGCGCGCCCGCGCGCGCCGCTCGCCGGCCGCGGTGCCCGTGTAGAGCAGCCCGGTGGCGACGTTCTCCAGCGCGCTCATCCCGTCGAGCAGGAAGAACTGCTGGAAGACGAAGCCGATCCGGCGCGCCCGCAGCGCCGCGAGCGCGCGGTCGCCGAGCCGCGAGACGTCCTCGCCGGCCACCGCCACCGAGCCCGTGGTCGGGCGCTCGAGCGTGCCCATGATGTGCAGCAGCGTCGACTTGCCGGAGCCCGACGGGCCGACGACGGCGAGCAGCTCGCCGGCCCGCACGTGGAGCGAGACGCCCGCGGAGGGCCGCGACCCCGCCGGGGTAGACCTTGCGGACGTCGTCGAGGGCGAGGACCGTCATCCCGCGGTCACCACCCGCAGGCCCTCTCGCAGGCCGTCGCCGGTGACCTCGACGTGGTCGTCGGCGTAGGCGCCGGGTTCGACGTCGATCAGGCCGCCGTCGGCCGTCTCGACCGCGAAGCCGCCGCCGGCGCGGGCCAGGAGCGCCGTCACGGGGACGACGAGGACGTCGCGGCGGCGGTCCGCCTCGAAGCCGACGTCGACGGGCGCCTGGTCGAAGCCGCGGCCGCGGCCCATGGCGATCTTCACCTCGATGGTCGCCTCGGCGTCCTCGGACGCCCGCTCGGCGACCTTCCCGACCTCGGTGATCCGCCCGCGGACCGTGCGCCCGCCGGGCATGTCGACGGTCACCGTCGCGCCCTCGCGGGCCAGCGACCGGCGCGTCGCCTCGAGGTCCACCGTCACGACGCGCCGGGTGGTCGAGAGCTCGGCGACCTGCGCGCCGGCAGCCACCGATTGGCCGAGCGCCGCCCGCAGCTCGCCGACGCGCGCCGCCCCGTCGCGGAAGGAGACCTCGCCGCGCGCGAGCGTGCCGTCCTCGCTCAGCCCGCGCTCGTCCTGGAAGCGCAGGACGGCCGCGGTGGTGGCCCGGTCCCAGTCGTCGTCGACCGTCATGTCACCGTCGGGGTCGTCGCCGAGCGCGCGGAGGTTGCGCTCGAGCTGGCGGACGTCCTCGCCGTCGGTCATGGCGGAGGAGAAGTCGCGCCACGCCGGCAGCGAGCCGTACAGCAGCCAGGCGGCCGGCTCGTCGTCGAGCCGGTAGAGCGGCTCGCCGCGCCGGATCACGCTGCCCGGCTCAGGCAGGCCGGTGACCACGCCGCTCGCGCCCGCGAGCAGGGGGGCGGCGCCGGCGTAGCCGAGCGTCCCGTCGACGCTCTCGCGGTCGACGAGGTCGCGACGCTCGACCGGGGCGGTGGTCGTGGCCGCGGCGGCGCGCACCGGCGGCGCCTCGTCGCCGCCGGGCAGCAGGACCACCGCCGCCACGACCGCGGCGGCACCGCCCGCCGCGGCTGCGGCCCACTTCACGGCGACGCCTCCTCGAGGTCGGGGAGCTCGTCGCGGCAGGCCTGCTCGGCCGCCTTGAAGTCCGGGTCGTCGGGGTCGAGGCCGGTGCCCGGGCCGATCCGGATCTGGGCGCCGCCGTCCTCGTCGAAGGTGGGATCGGGGAAGTTCTCGAGCCCGTGCTCGCGCATGCACCGCGCATGGGCGAGCGCGCCCTCCTTCATCTCCTCCTGCTGCTCGGGCGACAGCTCGGGCGGCTCGAGGCCCTCCATGTGCTTGCGGCACGCCTCGTCGGCCTTCCGCATCTTCTCGGGCGCGACGCGCTCGTCCGGGCCGCGCTGCATGACGCGCCCGCCGTCGAACTGCGGGTCGGGCATGTCGATGCCCTGGTCGCGCATGCACTTCGCGAAGGCAAGAGCGGCCTCGCGGCCCTCGGTGCGGCGATCGCCGGCGGCTGGCTCCTCCGCCCCGCAGGCGGTCAGGACGAGGCCGCAGGCGAGCGCTGCGGCGATGATCGGTATCTGCATGCCCGTATCGAGCCGCAGCGCCCTGAGAGGCGGTTCGCGCTCAGATAGGAATCAGATGAGAGACGGGGAGCGCGAGGCGCAGCAAGGCGCCTCCGCCGGGCGCCGCCTCGGCGCGCACGCTGCCGCCGTGGCCCTCGGCGACGTGCCTCACGATCGCGAGGCCGAGGCCTGATCCTGCCCGCCCGCGAGCGCCGGTGGCGCGGTAGAAGCGGTCGAAGACGTGCGGGAGGTCGCCGGGCGCGATGCCGGGCCCGTGGTCGCGCACCGTCAGGTCGCCGTCGCGCAGCGCGACCTCGACCGTGCCGCCGGGCGGCGACCACTTCGCCGCGTTGTCGAGCAGGTTGGCCACCGCACGATCGAGGCGCCCGCGCGCACCGGTCGTCACGCACGGCTCGAGCTCGGTCGTGAACGCCACGGCGGGCGCGTGGCGCCGCGCGCGCTCGACGGCCGTGGCGACCAGCTCGTCGAGCCGCAGCTCCTCGTCCGGCTCGCCGTTCGGCTCGCCGTCGCGCGCGAGCTCGATCAGGTCGCCGACGAGCTCGCCGAGCTCCTCGATCTGGGCCACGAGGTCGGCGCGCAGGCGCTCGCGATCGGCCTCGGGCAGCGCGCCCGGAGTGGCCAGCACCTCGAGGTTGGTGCGCAGCGAGGTCAGCGGCGTGCGCAGCTCGTGCGAGGCGTCGGCCACGAGCCGGCGCTGTGCGCGCTGCGAGCCGTCGAGCGCCTCCAGCATGGTGTTGAACGTGGCGGCCAGGCGCGCCAGCTCGTCGCCGCCCTGCGCCTCGATGCGGCGCGACAGGTCGCGCGTGCGGGCCACGTGCTCGGCCGTCTCGGTGAGATCGGTCACCGGCCGCACGGCATGGCGCGTGGCGTAGCGGGCGAGGAAGGCGGCGAGCGCGATGACGGCCAAGGAGCCGAGCGCGAGGGCGAGGCGGAGGTTCGCGAGCGCGTTGTCGACCTCGGTCAGCGGTCGCGCGAGCTGCACCGCGAGGTTCGGACCTGCCCGGCGGGTCAGGACGCGCACGTGCGTCCCCGCGACGTCCTCGTCCGAGAAGAACGCCACGCGCCGGCCGTCGGCCACCGCCTGGACCTCGTCGGGATCGCCGAGCCGGCGCTGCTCACCGGCCGACGCGATCAGGCGGTCGCCCTCGACGAGCTGTGCGAAGACGATGGTCTGCTCGAGCGGATCCATGCTCGCCTCCAGGCCGGGCGGCACGGGGGCCGTCAACCGCTCGCCGATCTCGGGCGCGGGCACCCGGCGCAGCGAGGCGTCGATCTGGCCACGCAGCGTGTCCCGCACGACGACGTAGGCGACGATCGACCCCAGCACGACGGCGACCGCGACGGCGCCCGCGGCGGTGAAGGCGATCCGGCGGCGGAGGCTCATGGCTCGCGCAGAACGTAACCGACGCCGCGCACGGTCTGGATAAGGCGCGGCTCGCCGAGCTTGCGACGCAAGTAGCCGACGTAGACCTCGAGCGAGTTGGAGGCCGGCCCGAAGTCGTAGCCCCAGACGCGCTCGAAGATCTGCGAGCGCGTGAGGACCTGGCGTGGGTGGCGCAGCAGCAGCTCGAGCAGCAGGAACTCCGTGCGCGTGAGCTCGATCGCCCGGCGGCCGCGGCGGGCCTCGTGCGCCTCCGGCTCGAGCTCGAGGTCGGCGAAGCGGAGCACCTCGCCCTGGCCGGGGCCGGCGCGGCGCAGCAGCGCGCGCAGGCGCGCCAGCAGCTCCTCCAGCGCGAACGGCTTGACCAGGTAGTCGTCGGCGCCCGCGTCGAGCCCGCGCACGCGGTCGGGCACGGCGTCGCGCGCGGTGAGGACGAGCACCGGCGTCCGGTCGCCCGCCGCGCGGAGCCGCCGGCACACCTCGATGCCGTCGACGCGAGGCATCAGCACGTCGAGCACGAGCGCGTCGGGCGCCCGCACGGCGAGCGCGTCGAGCGCCTCCGCGCCGTCCGCGGCCAGCTCGGTCTCGTAGCCCTGCAGCCGCAGCGCGCGGTCGACCGCGTCGCGCACCGCCGGCTCGTCGTCGACAACCAGGATGCGCACGTCCGGATCGTGCCCCGGCAAGCTGAGAGCCCGATAAGAGGGCGCTACGTTGTCGCGATGGCCGAGAGAACGAGCTACGCGCCCGGGACCCCGTCGTGGGTCGACCTCACGACGCCGGACCTGCAGGAGGCCCTGCGCTTCTACGGCGGCCTGTTCGGCTGGGAGTTCGAGGATGCCGGCGAGCAGGCCGGCCACTACCACCAGGCGCTGCTGCGCGGCAAGCGGGTGGCCGGCATCGGGCCGAACCCGCCGGAGTCACCGCCGATGGCGTTCTGGAGCACCTACTTCTCCGGCTCGGACGTGGACGCCCACGCCAAGGCGATCACGGACGCCGGTGGCACGGTCTCGTTCGGCCCGATGGACGTGATGGACCAGGGCCGGATGGTGGTCGGTCAGGACCCGGCCGGCGCGATGTTCGGCGTCTGGGAGCCGCGCGCGCACGCGGGGGCCCAGCTCGTCAACGAGCACGCGGCGTTCTCGTGGAACGAGCTGATCGGCCGCGACGCCGAGGGTGCGGCCCGCTTCTACGGCTCGGTCTTCGGCCTCACGTTCGAGGACCTGCCCGATGCCGACTACAAGCTCGCCCGGGCCGGCGACGACGTCGTGGCGGGCGTGTCGGGCATGGGCGGCGAGCTGCCGCCGCACTGGCTGACCTACTTCATGCACGACGAGGTCGACGCCGGCTTCGACCGTGCGCGCGAGCTCGGCGGAGAGCTGGTGGGCGACATCGTCGACTCGCCGTTCGGCCGCTACGCCCGCGTCCGCGACCCGCAGGGCGCGGTCTTCGGCCTCATCTCCAGCCGCAGAGACGAAGAAGGCCCCGCCTGAGCGGGGCCCTCTGACAAGCTCGTGTTCGCGGCGCCTACGTCGCGGCGGGCTGACCGCCTCCGCCGCGCACCTTCACGGCGACGAACGCCGCCGCGGCCGCGCCGGCCAGGATCAGCGGCACGCGCTTGACGAACGGCGTGCGCTTGGCGACGTGGTAGGCCGCGGTGCCCTTGGCGGCCTTCTTGGCGCCCTTGGCCGCCTTGCCGGCGGCCTTGAACTTGAGGTATGTGCCCAGCGCGTCGGCAGCCTGGGCCTTCTTGGTCTTGCTGCGTCTTAGCTTCATGTCCACGGGGCTACCCGCGCATGGCGCGATCCACGCGGATTACCATCGCGGACGGATGCGCTTCCGTCGCCGCCGTCCGCCGATCGTCGAGGTGATCTCCACCTGGACCGACGGCCCACCGCCCGAGCTGCCCGACGAGCCGCCCGACGACGGCCGCACGATCCGCTGGAGCGCGGGCGCGCTCGACGGCGTGGTGGCCCGGCACGGCGACGCCGCCGAGGAGACCGAGCGCGGCACGCAGCTGGCCGAGCTGATCCGGTACGCCGCCGAGGGCGATCCGCAGGCCCGCGATGCGCTCTACGTGGCGGCGCGCGCCGACGGCATCGTCTTCGCGCTCGATCCGGCGCTGCAGGCGCTGGCCGAGGCGGGCGTCGCCGCCCAGCCCGTCGCCGAGCTCGCCCGCGAGCTGGCCGCCGAGGCGCACCACCGCGAGCCGCTGAAGCTCGCCATCTCGCTGCTGGGGCGCGCCGGCGACGAGCGCGACGTGGAGCTGCTGGAGACGCTCGCCCGCCACGACGAGTTCAGCCTCGTGGCCGGCGTCGCGCTGGCGAGCGTGCTCGACGACCCGGTCCAGGCCTGGTGGCGCGTCGGCTGCCTGGCGACCGGCTGGGGCCGCGTCGAGGCGGTCGGCCGGCTCGGCGAGCTCGCCGACGAGCTGCCCGACGACGCGCGCGGCTGGCTGCTCCGCCACGCCTGCCGGACCGCCGAGCTGCCCGACCACGTGGCCTACGAGTGCGCGACGGCCGGCCGGCTGGAGCCCGCGCTCGGCGGCCTGGTCGACGACGAGCTGCTCGACGGCGCCTGCGCGATCCTCAGCGCGCTGGTCGGCGGCGGCCCCGAGACCGACATGGACGACTACGAGCCGGGCCCGCGCGTGGCCGCGACGGTGCTCGACCTGCTCGCGGACCGCCCGCCGAACCTCGTGCGCATGTGGGCGATCGTGGACCTGCGCAACTGGGCCGAGGACTATGAGCAGCACGTGGCGATCGCCGAGCGCTGCAACCGCCTGCTCGGCCGCCCCGAGGCGCGCCGCTTCGTGGCCGCCCGGCTCGAGCGGCCGGAGGACGCGCTGCGCGTGTGGGGCATCGCCGAGTCGCTGGGGCTCGACCCGTGGGAGGCCGGCTGGCGGCAGCTCGACGCCCGCGGGGCCGACCCGCACCTCTACGCGATGCTCGCCCGCACGCCGCACGGCGGGCGCTTCGCGCGGCTGGTGCGCCACGCCGAGCGGGCGCTGCCGCTCGACGCGCTCGGCGCCGGGCCGGAGGACCGCCTGCTGCCGAGCGCGCCCGAGGGCGAGGCCGCCCACGCGCTGGCCGGTCTCGTGCAGGAGATGCGGCCGGGACGCTGGTCGGCGCCGCTCGTCGCCACCGCCCTGATGAGCCCGGTGATCTACATCCGCAACGGCGCCCTGCGGGCGCTCGAGCAGACCGAGCCGGGCGAGTGGGGCATGCCCGTCGAGCTCGCGCTGCACCGTCTGGCCGAGCTGGAGCCGACCGACGAGGTCCGCGCCCGTGCGCGTGCGCAGGTCGCCCGCCTAGGTGGTTGATTCCGGTCCCGCGCGGTCGTGTGGGGCGCGGAATCAGCCATCTAGCCTCATAGGGGTGCCTCGGCTCGTTCTGCTCGCGGCGGTGGTCGTGCTGGCCGCCGCCGGCATCGCCGGCTTCCTCACGCGCTCCGACGACCTGCCCGCCGACATCCCGGTCGTCCCCACGCCGCCCGGCGAGGTCGGCGAGGAGAGCGAGCCGCTGCCCGACCCGTACGCCTGGGATCCCGAGCGGGCCGACGAGTTCACCCGCCGCGCGGCGGCCGGCAACAGCCACCTGCTGTACGCGCTCTCGCCCGGCGGGGCCGTGGAGAGCGCGGCGCGGACGGCGCGCTGGCGGCCGCTGGTCGAGCACGCCGCCGACCAGGCGGGCGTCGACGCCGACACGCTGGAGGGCCTCGTCTTCCTGGAGAGCGCGGGCCGCCCCGACGCCCGCGCGCCCGGCGGGCTGGAGTCCGCCGCCGGGCTGACCCAGATCCTCGCCGAGACGGGCGCGAATCTGCTCGGGATGCGCGTCGACCTGGCCGCCAGCGAGCGCTACACGCGCCGGCTGGCGCGGGCCGAGCGGCGCGGCGACCGCGAGCGGGCGGCGCGGCTGCAGAACGCGCGGGCGCGCGTGGACGAGCGCTTCGACCCCGAGAAGGCGCTGGCCGGCACCGCGCGCTACCTGCAGTTCGCCCGCGACCGGCTCGAGCGCGAGGACCTCGCCTTCGTCTCCTACCACATGGGCGTCGGCAACCTCGAGGGCGTGCTGAGCGCGTACGGCGAGGACGCGCCGCCCTACGTGCAGCTGTACTTCGACTCGACGCCGCGGCGCCACGCAGGCGCCTACCGGCGGCTGGCCGCGCTCGGCGACGACTCCTCGAACTACTGGTGGAAGGTGCTCGCGGCGCGCGACATCATGCGGCTGTGGCGCGAGGACCGGGCCGAGCTCGTGCGGCTCGCCGCCCTGCACAGCGCCAAGGGGTCGGCCGAGGAGGTGCTCCATCCGCCTGACGAGACCGAGGTCTACGCGTCGCCCGAGGATCTCGCGCGCGCCTGGGACGAGGGGGTGATCGTGCCGTTCCCGGAGGACGAGGCGGTCACCGGCCTGCGGCGCGACCGGCGCATGGGCGAGCTGGCGCGGCGGATCGACCAGCCGCCCGAGCGCTACCGCGGCCTGCGCCGCTCCGCGCTCGCCATGGCGCTCTACATCGGCGCGCAGGTGCGCGAGCTGAGCGGCGGGCAGGCGCCGCTGATCGTCACCTCGACGGTGCGCGACGGCGCGTACCAGGGCGCGCTGATCCAGCGCAACGGCGAGGCCACCCGCCGCTACTCGCTGCACACGACCGGCTGGGCGTTCGACGTGCTGCGCGACTACGGCTCACGCCGCCACGCGCTGGCCTTCCAGTTCGTGCTCGACCGGCTCCGCTCTTTGAACGCGATCTCGTGGGTGCGCGAGCCGCGCGCCATCCACATCACGGCCGGGCCGGACGCCGAGGTGCTGCTGCCGCTGCTCGAGCGTGTGAACATCGAGCCATGACCGACGCGATCCGCACGCCGGACGAGCTGCTCGCCGACCTGCCCGGCTTCCCGTGGGCGCCGCGCTACCGCCTCCTCGACGGGCTGCGGCTGGCCCACGTCGACGAGGGCGACGGCGCGCCGGTGGTCATGTGGCACGGCGAGCCGACCTGGGGCTACCTGTGGCGGAAGGTCGCCCCCGCCGTGCTGGAGGCCGGCCACCGCGTGATCCTGCCCGACCTCCCCGGCTTCGGGCGCTCCGACAAGCCGATCGACCCGGACTGGTACACGTACGACCGCCACACGGCGATGGCGGCGACCCTGCTGGAGGACCTCGACCTGCGGGGCGCCACGTTCGTGGTCCACGACTGGGGCGGCCCGATCGGCCTCCGGCTGGCCGTCGAGCACCGCGAGCGCGTGGATCGGCTCGTGATCATGGACACCGGGCTGGTCACCGGCCGCCAGGTGATGAGCGACGCCTGGCACCGGTTCGCCGACTTCGTCCGCCGCGCCGAGGAGCTGCCGGTCGGGTTCCTCGTCCGCCGCGGCTGCCACGTCGATCCCGGCGACGAGGTGGCGGCCGCCTACGACGCGCCGTTCCCGAACGAGGCGTCCAAGGCCGGCGCGCGGGTCTTCCCGGAGCTCATCCTCGCCGGTCCGGCGATGGCGGGCGCCGAGGCTGGGCAGCGCACCTTGCAGGCTCTCCGCGACGACGACCGGCCGATGCTCTTCCTGTGGGGCCGCCACGACCCGGCGCTCCCGCCGGCCGTGGGGGAGGCGTTCGCGTCTGCGCTCGGGCGTCCGGCTCCGCGGGTCCTCGAGCGCTCAGGCCACTTCTTGCAGGAGGATCAGGGGGAGGAGGTCGGCGCGCTGATCGCCGAGTGGTTGGCGGGATGAACTTCGCGGTCGAGTGGTCGGTTACTCGGCCTGAGACCGACTAAGTGAGCACTCGGCCGATCTCGCCTTCCTCTAGACCGTCGTCCGCTCGTCGTCGGCCGCCGGCGCGCTGGCCGCCGCTCGCGCCTCATACGCGGCTCGCGCCGAGCGGTCGGCGTCGAGGAGTGAGCGGTCGGCCTTGATCCAGCGGCCGATCGCCTCGCGCCAGGTGCGCGGGAGCGGGCTCGTGACCTGGATGAGCAGGCCGTTGGAGCGCGGGACGAAGACGTCGAAGCGCGGCTTGCGGAGCGCGGCGAGGACCTCGTTCGCCACGTCCTCGGGCTCGACGGCCTTCACGCGCGAGGCGGCGAGGCCGGTGGTGAGCTCGGTCCTGACGACGCTCGGCATGACGACCGAGACCTCGACGCCGGTGCCGCGCAGCTCCTGCCGCACCGCGTCGGAGAGGCCGACCACGCCGTGCTTGGTGGCGCAGTAGGTCGCCAGGTGCGGGAACCCGCTGCGGCCGGTGATCGACGACACGTTGACGATGTGGCCGGTCCGCCGCGGGACCATCCGCCGCATCGCCTCCTGCGTGCCGTGGATGACGGCGCGCAGGTTGAGGTCGAGCTGGCGGGCGATGCTGTCGGCGCTCTCCTCGGCCAGCGGCGTCACCGGCATGATCCCCGCGTTGTTGACGAGCACGTCGAGCGGGCCGAGCCGCTGCTCGACCTCGTCGAGGAACGCGATCAGGGCGGCGTGGTCGGTCACGTCGAGCGGCAGCCCGAGCGCTTCGCCGCCGAGCTCGGCTGCGGTCTGCTCGGCAGAGGCGCGGTCGAGGTCGCCGACGGCGACGCGCGCGCCCTCGCGCGCCAGCGCCTGCGCGATCGCGCGGCCGATGCCGCGACCGCCGCCGGTGATGGCGACGACCTTGCCGGTCAACGAACGGGGTTCCGTGGCCATGCGGGAGAACGTTATAGATAGGCCCCGCTCGGGAGGTACGGTTCGAACGGCCCCACGTCGCCGCCCAGGAAGACGCCGCCGAGGTCGGCGCGCAGCTGGAGGCCCGCCTCGAGGCAGGGTGCGACCGCCCAGTTCTGGGCGCTGGTGATCCACTCGACCGAGGCCTCACGGGCGCCCGCGGCGGCCAGACAGGCGCGCAGGAGCGTGACCGCGCCGTTCGCGCGGCGCGCCGCGAGCAGCCGGACCACGCCATCGCGCACGACGGCGTAGCCCTCCCCGGGCAACACGAGCAGATCGCCGCCGGCCTCGAGCAGCGTGAGCAGGTCCTCGCCGTGGGCGGCGCCGCGCACCGCGCGGTCGACCTCCTCGGTGAGCGGCAGGTCGTCGGGCGTGCCGGCCCGCACCTCGGGCGGCGCGGCGATGCGGAGCGGGCGCCCGCGCGCCGCCACGGCCGGGTGCAGGTCGAGCCCGAGGCGGGCGTAGCTGCGCAGCGCCCGCGGGTCGCGCGAGGCGAGCACGATCCAGCCGCGCGCCCCCGCCCCGTACTCGTACGCCAGCCGCAGGAGCTCGCGCCCGACGCCGCTCGACTGCGCCGACGGGCTCACGACGAGCAGCGACAGCCCCCACACGCCCTCCCGCAGAATGCCGAGCGAGCAGCCGACGACCTCGCCGCGGTGCTCGGCCACCCACGCGCCGCCGGGATCGGTGGCCAGCAGCCGGCCGACCCGCAGGCGGGCGGCGGCCACCGGGCCGACCGGCTCGGGCGGCTCGCCGAAGCGGCGGTTGAGGTCCTGGAACGCGTCGACGCTGACCGCATGGACGGCGTCGATGTCGGAGGCTTCGAGCGGGCGGACTGACGGGCCGGGCACCGCGCGACAATAGACCGTGCGGGCCCGTCCTAAGATGCCCGGCGTGTCGCGCACCGACGGCAGCTTCCGCCACGACGGCCTCCAGCTCGCCTACAGCGACTACGGCGCCGGCCCGCGCGCCGTCGTCCTCCTGCACGGCCTGCTCTTCAGCCGCTACATGCACGACGCGCTGGCGCGCGCGCTGGCCGAGCGCGGCCACCGCGTGCTCACGCTCGACCTGCTGGGGCACGGCGAGTCGGACCGGCCGACCGACATGTGGCGCTACTCGATGACCGAGTTCGGCCGCGAGGTCGTGGCGCTGCTCGACCACCTCGACGTCGACGAGGCGGCGGTGATGGGCACGTCGCTCGGCGCCAACACCACGCTCGAGGTCGCCTCGCTGGCCCCGGAGCGGCTGCGCGGGATGGTGATCGAGATGCCGGTGCTCGACAACGCGCTGCTCGGCTGCGCGGTCGCGTTCACGCCGCTGATGCTCGGACTGACCTTCGGCGCGCCGGTGGCGCGCACGCTGGCCCGCGCCGCCCGGCTCGTCCCGGCCCGCAGGCTGCCGTGGCAGGTCGAGATCCTCGTCGACTGGATCCGCCAGGACCCCGAACCCAGCGCCGCCGTCATCCAGGGCCTGTTCTTCGGCCGCACGGCGCCGCACCGGAGCGAGCGGCGGACGTTCGAGGCGCCGACGCTCGTGATCGGCCACCGGCACGACATCATCCACCCGTTCTCGGACGCCGGGATGCTCGCCGACGAGCTGCCGAACGGCCGCCTGCTGCAGGCGAACTCGATCGTCGAGCTGCGGCTGGCGCCCGACCGGCTCACCGATGAGATCGCCGCGTTCCTCGACGAATGCTGGCGGCCGCGGGCGGCGAGGGCCGCGTAGCTACCGGACCTTCGCGAACCGCCTGACGGCGATCATCAGCTCGTCGAGCTTCTCCTCCGAGTCCGGCCCGTCGGCCGCCACCGCGTCCGCCACGCAATGGCGCACGTGGGCGTCCAGCACGTTGACCGCGACCTGCTCGAGCGCGGTCTGGACGGCCGCCACCTGGGTCAGGATGTCGACGCAGTAGGCGTCCTCCTCGACCATGCGCTGGAGCCCGCGCACCTGGCCCTCGATCCGCCGCAGCCGGTTGTGGACGGCCTTCGTGTCAGCCTGCATGAGGCGGGAGTATACCCCCATGGGGTTTCAGGACGCGCTAAATTCTTCCGCCGATGTCCCACCGGCAGGAGGAAAAGCAGCGCCGCCGCGAGGAGCGCCTCGCGCGCGAGCAGTCGGAGAAGGCCAAGGCGGCTCGCCGCCAGCGGCTGCAGCTCGCGATCGGTGCCCTGGTGGCCGTGGCCGCCATCGCCGCGGTCGTGCTGCTGGTGACGGGCACCGTCGGCGGTGACTCGAGCAGCGCCGAGGAGGGCTCTGCCTCGGATCCCGAGACGGCCGCCAACGTCAACCTCCCCGAGCAGGAGAGCGGCGACGTCCAGGAGGCCGCCAAGGCCGCGGGCTGCAAGCTGACGAACCCCGAGATCGAGGGCGCCGGGCACGAGGAGCGCGAGTTCACGGAGTCCGACTACAAGACCAACCCGCCGACCTCCGGCCAGCACTTCCCGCAGTGGTACGAGGACGGCGTGTACGCGCCGGGCTCCGTCCCGCAGCTGGGCATGCTCGTGCACACGCTCGAGCACGGACGCATCAACGTCCAGTACAAGGCCGGCACGCCCGAGGAGACCGTGAAGCAGCTCGAGGCGCTGCTCGCCGAGCAGAGCGAGGGCTACCACATGCTGCTGTACGAGAACACCACGAACATGGACGCGCAGGTCGCGGCCACGACGTGGGGCCACTCGGTGACGTGCCCGGAGATGAACGACAAGGTCTTCGACGCCCTGCGCACCTTCCGCGCCGAGTACATCGATCAGGGCCCCGAGAACGTCCCCTAGGCCGGGACGTTCGTCGACCCTCGCACCACCAGCTCGACGGGCAGGACCACCTCGTCGACCGTGCCCTCGCTGAGGAGCCGGCCGGCGATCTCGCCCTTCTCGAACAGCGGCTGGCGGACAGTGGTGAGACCCGCCGCCGCGGCGGCCGGGATGTCGTCGAACCCGACGACGGAGACCTCCTCCGGCACGCGCACCCCGGCTTCGAGGACGCCCAGCGCCAGGCAGTCGGTGGCGGCCAGCACCGCGGTCGAGCCCGGCTCGAAGCTCGGCGCCTCGGTCCACTCGGCGCCGGCCGCGGACAGCGCGTCGCGGTAGCCCGCGAGGCGCTCGCCGTCGCCCCGCTCGGTCAGCACGGAGAAGCGCCGGTGCCCGAGCGCGAGCAGGTGCTCGGCGGCCAGCCGCGCGCCGTGGCGATCCTCGCAGGTGACGAAGGCGTGGCCGTCGAGGCGCGGCGCGTCGACGACGACGAGCGGCAGGCCGCGCCCCTGCGCCGCCGCCACGCTCGGGTGGTCGGCCGCCATCGCGCACAGGCAGAAGGCGTCGACCACCGCGTCGCGCACGCTGTCGCCGCGCTCCGGGATGACGAGCATGGCCAGGCCGGCCGCCTCGGTGGCCCGCGCGATGCCTCCCAGGAGCTGCACCGCGGCCGGATCGGCGACCGCCCGCGAGAGCCCGCCGGCGAGCAGCAGCCCGACGGCGTCGCGGCGGCCCGAGCGCAGCCGGCGGGCGGCGGCATCGGGGCCCGAGTAGCCGAGGCCGCGGGCCGTCTGGAGGATCCGCTCGCGCAGCTCCGGCGCGAGCTGGTCGGGGCGGTTGTAGGCGTTGGAGACGGTGGTGCGCGACACGCCGACGGCCTCGGCGATCGTCTTCAACGTCACCCGGTTACCCACCCACCCGTTCTACTTGATCCGGGGCGGCTCACGCCACCCCCCGGTCTCGCCGCGGTACAGCCCCGACCCGCTGAATGCGAGGTGGGCGGTGCGGACGAGGATCCGCAGGTCCAGCCGCAGCGACGCGTGCTCGACGTACCAGAGGTCGAGCTCGATCCGCTCGTGCCACGGGAGCGAGGCGCGGCCGTTGACCTGCGCCCAGCCGGTGATGCCGGGCAGCGCGTCTAGCCGGTGGCGCTGGCGATCGTCGTAGCGGTCGACCTGGACCTGCACGGTCGGCCGCGGGCCGACCAGCGACATCTCGCCGCGCAGGACGTTGACGAGGTTCGGCACCTCGTCGAAGGACATGCGGCGCAGCCAGGCGCCGAGCCGCGTGATCCGCTCGTCGCCCTCGTCGACGGCGAGGCCCTTGCCCATGGTCTCCGCGCCGCTGACCATCGTGCGGAGCTTGTAGAGCTCGAACGGCCGGCCGTCGCGGCCCACGCGGCGCTGGCGGTAGACCGGATGGCCGTGGGTCTCGAGCCGGATCGCGACCAGCGCGACGACGAGCACCGGCGAGCTGAGCAGCAGCGCGCACGCGGCCACGACGACGTCGAGCGCGCGCTTGCGGCGCGACGCCAGGTAGCGCGAGTTCCTCACCGCGTGCCTTCCGGCGCTTCCCAGCCGACCGGCGTGCCGTGGCGCAGCCAGTCGAACAGCCCGGCGGCGAGCGCCGCGGTGGTGAGGACGTAGTAGCGGGCCACGAGCAGCGGGCGCGAGCGCGACCGGCCGCCCGCGAGCGCGGCGGCCACCGTGGCCGCCTGGACGGCCGCCGCCGCCGCGTAGGCGCGGCCGCGGCCGAGCAGGGCGAGCGTGGCGAGCGCGGCGAGCACGTGCAGGAACGGCGAGGCGTAGCGCAGCAGGCGGTGCGAGGCGATCATCAACGCGTACAGCGGCGGGTAGCCGCGCGGGTCGCCCAGGCCGCCCTGGAGGACGATCGGCCAGGCGTAGCGCATCATCCGCCGCTTGCGCTCCCACTCGCCCTCGACCGTCGGCACCATCTTCTCGGTCGCCTTCGCGAGCGGCACGTAGACCGCTCGCCGCCCGCCCTTGACGACGTTGAAGGGCAGCGCGAGGTCATGCCCCTCGATCGCCAGGAAGGCGTCCGGGCGCACGGCGTAGATCGCCCCGTTGCCGGCCGTCACCGACGCGAGCGCCGACTCGTGCTCGCGCAGCCACATCTCGTAGCGCCAGTAGAGCCCCTCCTGGTTGGTGCCGGACTCGTTGACGAAGCGCACCTGGCCGCAGGCGTAGGCGACCTCGGGGTCGGCGAAGGCGCCCGCCAGGTGGCCGAGCGCGTCGGGCTCCCAGATCGCGTTGGCGTCCGAGAACGCCAGCAGCTCGCCGGTCGCGTAGCCGGCGGCGGCGGCCTGGGCGCGGTACTTGCCGCCGCGGGCCAGCTCGAGCACGACGTCGGCACCCGCCTCGCGCGCTCGGTCGGCGGTGGCGTCGGCGCCCGCCTCGGCACCGCCGTCGACGGCCACGACGACCTGCAGGCGGTCGCGCGGCCAGTCGAGCGCGAGCGCGTTGGCGACCTTGCCGGCGATCACCGCCTCCTCCCGGTAGGCCGCGATCACGAGCGACACGCTCGGTTGCTCCTGCGACGGCGCCGGCGGCGTCCAGGCCGGCGCGCCCGCCCGCCGCAGCGCGGCGAGGAAGAGACCGTAGCCCGCCTGGGCCCACGCGAGCAGGGCGACGGGGATCCAGAACAGGGCGCGCACGGCGGCGCATGGTGGCAGACTGGAGGCATGGTCCTGCCGACCCTGCGCGACGGCGATCTGATCCTGCGTCCCAAGCGCTACCAGGACATCGACGCCATCACCGCCGCCTGCCAGGACCCGGAGATCCCACGCTGGACGCTGGTGCCGTCGCCGTACACGCGCGAGGATGCCGAGGCCTTCCTGAGGATCAGCGCCGAGGAGCAGGCGGCCGGCCAGGCGGCCCACTTCCTCGCCGTCGACCCGGCCGACCGGCTGCTCGGGTCCTTCAGCGTGATGGGGCTCGACCGCGAGCCCGGCTTCACCGAGATCGGCTACTGGGTGGCGGCCGAAGCGCGCGGGCGCGGCGTCGCCACTCGGGCCGTACGCCTGCTTGCGGGCTGGGCGCGCGAGGAGCTCGGCCTCACCCGGATCGAGATCCTTCCGCACAAGGACAACATGGCGTCACGCCGGGTCGCCGAGAAGGCCGGCTTCCGCGACACCGGCGCGCTCACGGCGCCGCCGCGCGGCGAAGTCGAGGAGCCGGTGTACGCGGTGTACGTGCTCGCCGCCTCGTGACCGGCGCGCTGGCAGTATGCCGCTCGTGCCGGTCGAGCTCAGCTACTGCGTCGTCAACACCGAGCATCGCCAGCTCCTGAGCTACTGCCTGGACGCGATCGCTCGCGAACGGGCGACGGTGACGTTCGAGACGGAGACGCTGGTGCTCGACAACGCCTCGCAGGACGGCTCGGCCGACACGGCGCGCGCCCACGCGGTGACGACCGAGGTGATCGCGCGCCGCGTGCGCCGCGGCCGCGGCGAGAACGCCGCCGAGCTGATCGCGCGCGCCCGCGGGCGCTTCTGCCTGATCCTCAACGAGGACTCCGAGCTCGAGCCGGGGGCGACGGTGGCGCTGCACGCGGCGCTGTCGGGCGTCGCGGACGCCGCGGCCGCCGGGGCGACGCTGGTGTGCCCGGCCGGCGTGCGGCAGCCGTCGGCCTGGCGCTTCCCCAGCCCGTGGACGGCCCTGCTCTCGCTGGCCGGCCTGCGGCGCTTCGTGATCCAGAGCCACGGCGACCGCGTCCGCGACGTCGACTGGGCGCCGGCCGCGGCGCTGCTCGTGCGGCGCGAGGCGGCGGCCGGCGTCGACTGGCGCGACGGCGACGAGGTGGCCTTCTGCCGGCGGCTGCGCGCCGGCGGCTGGCGCGTGCTTTACGTGCCGGAGGCGCGCGCCGTCCACCACGACCGGCGATGACCGACCCCGGCGGCGGCTACGGCTGGCGCACCGCGCGGCACCTGCCCCGGCGGCGCGGCGGGATCCTGGGGCTGGGGCGGATCGCCGAGCAGGCCGAGCTGCTCGGGCAGGACCGGCCGCTGTGCCTGCTGCTCCTGCCGGCGCGGCTGGAGGCCTTCTCGCTGCGCGAGCGCGCCGAGGACCTGCTGACCGCCCCGGGCGTGGCCGCCGTCGACCCGCCGCGGCTGACCTACGCGGCCGCGGCGCGGCTCGGCGAGTCGTTCGCCGACGCGCTGACGGTCGTGCAGGCGCGGCGCATGCGGCTGCCCGGCCGCCCGCGCGCCTTCGCGGTCTTCGACCCGCTGCAGTACCCGCTCGCCCGCGCGCTGGCCGGCCTGTATCCCGACGCCGAGCTCTGGTACGGGCCCGTGCGCGAGCCGGCCTCCGACCGCGAGCGCGAGCTGCACGAGCTGGCGGCGAAGCGGGCGGCGATGCGCTTCGAGGCCGTGGGTGGGTCGGCCCACGAGGCCAACCTGCCGCTGTGGGAGCGGATGGAGGCGCTGGGGATCGAAAGCGGCCGGCTCGGCTCCGAGCGCCCGGACGTCGAGTAGGGGCGTCAGCGCGGCAGGCTGCGGATCTTCGGCTCGGTCCCGCGCAGGAGGTCGACGATGTTGCGGGTGATCTGGGCCACCTGCCGGTCCTCGAGCCGCCCCGACCACTGCGGCAGCCCGACGCGGATCACCAGCCCCTCGCCGACCTCGGTGGCGGCGAGCGCCGGCAGCGGCGCCGGCGGCAGCTCGTCGGGCACCTCGGGCGTCTCCTCGATCGCGGTCTCGACCCCGAGCGCGGCGAGGATCTCGCCGCGGCCCCCCGACGGCAGGTCGCTCTCCTCGAGCACGCTGAAGCCGCCCAGGGCGCCGTCGAAGCCGGTCAGCAGCCCGTAGGCGGCGTCGCCCTCGATCAGCGAGAGGACCGTCGCCGAGGGCGTCGTGCGGACGTCCTCGAAGCGCGTGCCGAACGGGTCCTGGACGGAGGGCTGGGTGGGCCGGACGAAGCGGCCGGCCGTGCCGGCGGCGTTGCGTTGGATGGTGACGCCGCGGCGCAGGCTCTCGACGCCGAAGCTGGCGAGCCGGCCGCCCTCGAGGACGTAGCGGCGGAGGCGGCGGCCGTAGGCGCGCGTGATCCAGCGCTCGGAGCCCGCGAGCAGGACGGCCTTGCGGTCGGACGCCCGCGGCGCGCCGGCGCGCGCGAGCGCGAGGTCGAGGTCGCTCGTGAGGTCGTAGCGGATCTTCGCCCGGTCGAGGAACACGAGCAGCGGCGCGACGTTCTCCAGCAGGTCCGCGGGCAGGCCCTTCTCGAACACGCGCGGCCAGCTCACCCGCCCGAGCGCGTCGAGCGTGTCGGCCATGCCGTCGTGGTCCTGGTCCTCCGACGCCGTGGCCGCCCAGGTGAGGGCCGGGACGGCGACCAGCATCACCGCGCGCTCGCGCGACTGGACGAGCACCGGGACCGCGGACTTGTTGCGGCCGGCGAAGAGCTCGAGCACGTAGAGGCCGGAGTCGCCGCCGGGCGCCGTCAGCTCGACCGGCTCGCGCGGGCCCTCGCGTCCGTTCTTGACGGGCTTGGTGGTGCCGGCCCGGCGCAGCCGCCAGCGGTAGGGGCGCCCGCGCGCGTCGACGTTCACGCGCAGCGGCCGGCCCGACGTCACCGGCCGCAGCGGCGCCTCGGCGGCGAGGGCGCGGATGGTGAGGCCCGGGCGGCCGCGCGGCGGCCCCTGTGGCGGGACGAGCCGCGGCGCGGTGCCGACGTTGGCCGCGCGGTCGAGCGCCGTGACCTCGACGAGATAGGTGCCGGGCGGGGCCGGCCCGCCGTCGGCGCGGCCGTCCCAGACGAGCGTGCGGCTGTCGCGCACCGGCCCGAGCTCGGCCACCACGCGCGGCTCGCCGTCGTCGGTGCGGTACACGCGGCCGCGCTTGGTCAGGCGCCGCGACACCGAGCCGACCTCGATCTGCACCGGCACCGCCTCGGGGCCGACGATCGGGCCGGGCGTGATCTGCTTGACGCGCGGGCGCGGGGCCTTCGTGTCGACCAAGGTCGTGCGCGGGACGATCACCGAGCGGCCCTCGCGCCGGAGCGTGACGCGGACGCGGTAGCGGCCGTCGGCCACCCGCTCACCGGCGGCGTCGCGGCCGTCCCAGACGAGGCGGAGCGGCCGGTCGGGAGCGACGGTGGCCTCCTCGCTGAGCCGCCGCACCGACTCGCCCGACGAGTCGACCACGTCGACCGAGATCTCGCTCCGCTCGCGCAGCACGACCTCGAAGCGGTTGCGGTCCTTGCGGCCGTCGCCGTTGGGGGAGAACACGCGCCCGAGGCTCACGACCTGGGCCACCGCCGGCTCGCCCTTGATGCGCTGGGCGGCGAAGAACGCGGCGAACGTCGCGCCGACGAGCAGCACGAAGACCGCGCGCGCGAGGGTCGTCACTTCGTGGGATCAGCCATCAAGGCGCTTTGTCGCTGCCGAGGTTGACGACGACGTTGGCCGGCAGCGTGCCGGTCTCATCCGAGCTGTCGGCCAGGGCCTGGGTCTCCTCGTCGATCTCCTCGATCCGCGAGATGTCGAGCAGCCGCGCGACGTCGCGGGCCTGGCGGCGCTCGCCCTCGGCGTAGAGGACGATGGAGTCCTGGCGCGACTGGTCGTCGCTGTTGTCGATCCGGATCATGCCGTCGACGTAGCCGGCGTCGACGAGCTTGTCGCGCTCGCCCGAGGCGAGGCCGTCGATGGCCGTGCCGTTGAGCACGACGACGACCTTCTCGGGCCGCGCCGCGGCCGCGTCCTCGCCGGCGCCGCCGTCGGCGGTCGGCGTGCCGCCCGGATCGGCGGTCGTGTTCGGCGGCGGCGCGGGGTCGTCGCCCGCGAGCACCATGAAGTAGACCGGCACGGCGATCGCCACGGCCAGCACGACGATCCCGATCAGCGTGTAGAGCCCGGCGCGCGACCGGCCCTCGCGCTGCGCGCGCCGGGAGCGCCGAGAGGGGGGAAGGGTGGTCGAGCGCGTGGTGGAGGCGCGCAGCGGCGCGGCGGCGGGTGCGGGGCGCGGCTTCGGCTGCGGCCGCGGCGTGGCACGCGGGATCTCGGTCGGCGGCTTGTCGGGAACCCCGTTCCCCGAGCGCTCCGGCCGCGACACCGTCCCGTCCCCCGAGGCCTCGGCCGCGGCGAGATCGTCGGCGGTCGACGGGGGCTCCTCGTCGGCCGGCGAATCGTCCGCGGGGGCCGGCGCGGCCGCCTCGTCGGCGGGCAAGGCGTCGTCGCGCGCCGGCGGCGCGCCGTCCGTCGCCGGGCCGGCGGCGACGACGTCGGGCCCCGGCTCGCCCTCGACGAGCTCGGCCTCGCCGGTCTCGGGTGCGGCGGCCTCGCGGGCGGCGACCGCGGCGGCCATCGCCACGGCCGGGCGCGGGCCGATCGGGATCGGCGTGCCGGCCTGGTGCCCGTTGCCGGTGGCCGGCGCGGCGGCCGGCTGGGCGATCGGCTGGGCCGGGCCGACGGTGCCGGAGCGCTCGACCTCCGGCTCCTCGGTGACCTGCAGCGACTCCTCGGCCTGCGCGACCACGCGCGCCTGCAGCTCGGCCGCGCGCTCGGGCGCACGCCCCGCCCAATCGCGCAGGCGCTTGAGCTCGCGCGCCTGGGCGAAATAGAGCAGGGACAGCACGGCCAGGCCGATGAACGCGGCGAGCCCGACGTAGGCGCCGTACTTCTCGACCTGCTCCTGGAGCGAGAACGCGAGGATCAGATCCATAGGGCCAAAGAAGCGTCGATTCTAGGAGGCCAACCGGCCGCCGGCCGTCTCGGCCGTCTCGGACGGGGCGGCGACCTCCTCCTCGGCCGCCGCCGCCGCGGCCGCCGCGCCGGCGCGCAGGGCGCCCAGCTCGGCCACCTTGGCGGCCAGCCGCGCGGCGTCGCCCTCGAGCACGAGCAGCGAGATCTCGTCGAACGTCTCCCCGACCCACGCCGGGTCGACCGCCGGGCGCGCGGCGCGCAGGATCTTGGCCGCCGGCGTCTGCTCGGGCCGCTCGTACGGGTTGAAGAGCTCCTCGTGAAGCTTCTCGCCCGGTCGCGGGCCGATGATCTCGATCGCGATGTCCTTGTCCGGCTCCAGCTTGGAGAAGCGGATCATGTCGCGCGCGAGGTCGATGATCTTCACGGGGTCGCCCATCTCCAGGACGAACACTTCGCCGCCCCGGGCCAGCGACCCTGCACGGACCACGAGCTGGATCGCCTCCGGGATCGTCATGAAGAAGCGCGTCATCTCCGGGTCGGTGACCGTGACCGGCCCGCCGTTGGCGATCTGGCGGCGGAAGATCGGCACCACCGAGCCCGACGAGCCGAGCACGTTGCCGAACCGCACGGCGGTGAAGGCGGTGTCCGGATAGCGCCGGTCGGCGGCCTCGCACGCCCACTCGGCCAGCGCCTTCGAGGCGCCCATGACGGTCGCCGGGGCGACGGCCTTGTCGGTCGAGACGAGCACGAAGACCTTGGTCCCGATGTCGCCGGCCACGCGGGCCATCACGCGGGTGGCGAGCGCGTTGTTGCGCACCGCCTCCACCGGGTTGAGCTCCATCAGGCCGACGTGCTTGTAGGCGGCGGCATGGAAGACGACGGTCGGGCGGTGCTCGGCGAACACCTCCCGCATGCGCTCCTCCTCCTTGCAGTCGGCGAGCACCGCGACGGTCATGCGCGCGTGCCGGTCGTCCCGCAGCTCGCGCTCGATCTCGAACAGGTTGTCCTCGGCGTGGTCGAGCATGACGAGCTTGCTCGGGCCGACGCGCGAGATCTGGCGGCAGAGCTCGGCGCCGATCGAGCCGCCGGCGCCGGTGACGAGCACGCATCGCCCGGTCAGGTAGCCGCCGGTGAGCTCGGTCTCCATCCGCACCGGCTCGCGGCCGAGCACGTCCTCCACCCGCACCTCGCGCACCTGGCGGACGAGCTGCGAGCCGTTCTGGAGCAGCTCGAAGACCGTCGGCATCGTGCGCACGGGGACGCCGCGGGCGCGGCACGCGCTCACCACGCGAGCGCGCAGCGTGCCGGGCGCCGAGGGGATGGCGATCAGCACCTCGTCGGGCTCGACGTCCTCGAGCACGCGGCCGAGCTCGTAGGTCGTGCCGAGCACCTCCAGCCCGCGGTCGATGCGCGCGCGCAGCTTGCGCTCGTCGTCGTCGACGAAGCCGACCGGCCGGAAGCCGAGGTCGGGGTTGCGCAGGATCTCGCGCAGCAGCAGCCGGCCGCCGTCGCCGGCGCCCACGATCAGGACCGAGCGCGCGTCGCGCGGCGCGCGCCAGCCGCGCAGCGGCCGCTCGTAGACGAGGTGGGTCACGTACCGCACGGCGCCCGTGAAGACGAGCATCAGCAGCCCCCACAGCACGAGCACGCCGGTCGGCACGTCGAGCGAGACGTCGCCCTCGACGCTGGAGATCACCTTCGGCTGGACGACCGCGACGTAGCCGACGAGCGCCAATACCGAGGCCGCGACCGCCTGGGCGATCTGCAGGTACTCGCGCTGCGACGAGTAGCGCATCCAGTGCCGGTAGAGCCCGAACAGCGCGAAGATGAAGACGCTGCCGCAGATCGCGAACGTGATCGTGCGCCCGAAGAGGTCCTCATAGCGCTCGGGGAGGCCGCCGTCGAAGCGAAGGCGGTAGGCCAGGTAATAGGCCAGCGCGACCAGCCCCGCGTCCAGCGCGACCTGTGGGAGGGCGTGTCGATGGACCGGAAAGTCCGCGGCGCGGATCCGGCGGCGCATCCGCAGGATTCTATTGGCGCGCGCGGCCGGTAGCCGCGAGGCCTCCTACCGGGGACAGCAGCAGATCGGCGAGCACGGCCGGATCGCGGCGCGTCCGCTCCGCCTGCGAGGGCGGGCGCTTCTCGAGCACGAGGTCGTCCGCGCGGGTCAGGCGGCGCAGCCGGCCGGCGGCGATCAGCGCCTCGTCGACGGCTCCGAGGCGGCCCTCGAAGGTCGTCCACACCGGCGTGCCGAGCGCCACCGCCTCGCGGTTCATGGTGCCGCCCGCGGAGACGACCAGGTCGGCGTACGCCACGAGCGACTGCGCGTCGACCGCCCGCTCGGGGACGACGAAGCCGCTCAGTTCGGCGCGCTGCTCGGGCGTGCGCGGGAGCACCACCGTCTGCTCGCCGCGCAGGCGCTCGAGCACCCGGGCGAACAGCGGGTTCTCGAAGCGGTGGTAGAGCGAGACCGCGGGCGGCGTGCGCACGACCGCGATCGGGCGCGAGGGATCCAGCCCCAGCTCGTCGAGCACCGCGGGGTCGGGCTCGAAGTCGGCCAGGTAGTACTCCTCCTTCAGCCCCGCGTACGGGCGGTGCTTGGCCGCCGTCGTCCCGTACGGGCGCAGCCGCTCGAGCGGGATCGCCTCCGGCACGACCACCGCCTTCGCGAGCCGGCAGTTCACGGTGTGCTGCACCTTCGCCCACTCGTAGTCGAAGGCCGTCGACGACGGGATGCCGAGCAGCCTCGCGGCCACCGTGACGTCGTTGGACCCGTGCCCGAGCGCGACGTCGATCCGGCGGCCACGGGCCCACCGCAGCAGCGCGGTCGAGCGCGAGACCAGGCCCAGCCCCTTGGCCGCCAGGCGCCCGCCGCGGTGGCGGCCGATCGCCTCGTAGGCCAGCCCGTGGCGCTCGCACAGCTCGAGCGTCTGGGCGAAGTCGCGCGCCGTGATCAGCACCTCGGCGCCGTGTCGCTCGAGCGCCCGCACGATCGGGCGCAGGACGAGCACGTGCGGCGAGTTAGTGAGGTCGACCCAGACCCGCATCGCGGACCGCGGCGACGACCTCGGCGGCCTGCTCGGCCGACAGGACCGGGCTCATGGGGATCGCGAGGTGGGTGCGCGCCGCCTCGTCGGTGCCGGGGAGCTCGCCACCCGGCGCGTACTCGCGCATGGCCGGCTGCCGGTGGGTGGGGACGCGGTAGTAGGCCTTGTGGCCGACCCCCGCGGCCTTCAAGGCCGCCGCCAGCTCGTCCGAGCGCCCGTGCCGGACCACGTACAGGTGCCAGGCCGGCTCACCCAGCGCGCGCGGGAGGTCGACCAGCTCGCCGAGCCCGGCGGCCTCGTAGTGCGCGGCCGCGCGGCGGCGGCCTTCCGCCCATGCGTCGAGCCGCGGGAGCTGCACGCGCAGGATCGCCGCCTGCAGCTCGTCGAGCCGCGAGTTGTGGCCGACGAGCTCGAACGTCTGCTTGTCGCGCGAGCCGTGGAAGCGCAGCATCCGCACGCGCTCGGCGATCGCGTCGTCGCGCGTCGTGACCGCACCGCCGTCGCCGAACGCGCCGAGGTTCTTGGAGGGGAAGAACGAGAACGTCGCCGCCGTGCCCAGCGCGCCCGGCCGGCCCGCCGACCCGTTCGACCCCGCGGCCTGCGCCGCGTCCTCGAGCACCGGCACGCCGAGCGCCTCGATCTCGGCCACCGGCGCGACGTTGCCGAACAGGTGGACGACGACGACCGCCTTCGTGCGCTCGGTCAGCGCCGCGCGCACCGTCTCGGGCGTCACGCAGAACGTCTCCGGATCGACGTCGCAGAACACCGGCCGCGCGCCCGTGAGCGGAATCGCCTCGGCGGAGGCGTAGAAGGTGAACGAGGGCACCACGACCTCGTCGCCCGGCCCGACGCCCATCGCCCGGAGCGTGAGCGTGATCGCGTCGGTCCCGTTGGCGACGCCGACGGCGTGGCGGGCGCCGATGTAGGACGCGAGCTCGGACTCGAACGCCCCGACCTCCGGGCCGAGGATGAAGCGCCCGCCGTCGACGACGTCGGCCATCCGCGCGGCGATCGCGTCGCGCAGCGGCTCCAGCGGCGTGCGGGTGTCGAACAGGGGGACCGGCATGCGGGGCTACACCCTAGGGCTCCGTAGTTCGACGGTACGCTGCGCCCGGTCATGAGCCGGGAGGAGCGTCTCCGCTGCCCGATCGACGGTGAGCCGCTCGATGGGTGGGCGTGCCCGGCGGGCCACACCTTTCCCGTCGTGGACGGCATCCCGCGCTTCGGGCTGGGAGACCAGGAGGCGACGGCGGAGACGTTCGGCATCAAGTGGGAGGCGACGCCCGCCGCCGAACGTGCCTGGCTGAGCGCGTTCCAGTTCGAGTGGTACGACCAGCGCTTCGGCTGGGGCGACGAAGCTCGGCTGGCAGAGCACCTCGCGGACTGCTCGGCGATCCTCGACGCGGGCTGCGGCCTCGGCTACGACGCCGACCGCTACGCGCGCCTGGCCCCGCACGCCGAGGTCGTGGGCTTCGACCTCTCGGACAGCGTCGCGCTCGCGCAGCGCGACTTCGGCGACCGGCCGAACCTGGCCTTCCTGCAAGCGGACATCATGGCCCCGCCGTTCGCGCCGGCCAGCTTCGACTTCGTCGTCTCCGACCAGGTCATCCACCACACGCCCGACGCCGCCGCGGCCTTCGCACGCCTCGCCGCGCTCGTCGCGCCCGGCGGGCAGATCTCGGTCTACGTGTACCGCCGCAAGGGGGTGCTGCGCGAGCTCGCCGACGACCACGTGCGGGCGCGGACGACGGCCATGTCGGTCGAGGAGTGCATGGCCTTCAGCCGCCAGGTCACCGCGCTCGGCCGCGAGCTCTCGCGCGTGAACGCCACGGTCACGCTGCCCGAGGGCATCCCGCTGCTCGGCATCCCGCCGGGC
This sequence comes from uncultured Solirubrobacteraceae bacterium, assembly GCA_963844405.1. Classification (GTDB taxonomy): domain Bacteria; phylum Actinomycetota; class Thermoleophilia; order Solirubrobacterales; family Solirubrobacteraceae; genus DASSUW01. Next base: position 1,342,920 of record CAWJNZ010000007.1, read on the forward strand.
GAGCACGACGTGCAGCGACTCCTGTACTGGCACTTCCTCAAGTGCTGGTGGAACGAGGAGGCCGGCGAGCGGCAGAGCGTGCTGACGAACTTCGACTGGTACCACCCCGTGCATGCCTCCCGCCACACCGAGGAGGAGGTCCGCGGCTGGTGCGCGGAGGCCGGGCTGGAGGTCCTGCACCTCGACGTCGGCGACAGCGGCATCAGCGTGCGGGCCGGCCGATGAGGTTCGCCGCGGCCGGGCGGACGCGGATGCTGCTCGACGCGATCGCCGCCTGCGTGGAGGCCGGCCACGAGTGCGTCCACGTCGCCTCCGCGCCGGCCGCGCCCGAGTACGGCGTCGGGCCGGAGGACTTCGCCGCGCTCGCCCGGCGGCTCGGCGCGAGCTACGGCGAGATCGAGCCCGCCGGGGCCGAGATCGCCATCAGCGTCAACTGGCCGACGCTGATCCCCTCAGGCGTCCGCGACCGCTTCCCGCGCGGGATCCTCAACGGCCACGCGGGCGACCTGCCGCGCTTCCGCGGGAACGCCGCGCCCAACTGGGCGATCCTGCTCGGCGAGCCGCGCGTCGTCGCCACCGTGCACGAGATGGCGGACGAGCTCGACGCCGGCCCGATCCTCGTCCAGCGGGCCCTGGAGATCGACGAGTCGACCTACATCGGGGACGTGTACGACTTCCTCGAGCGGACCTTCCCGACCTTGTTCGCGGAGGCGCTGGACGGGCTCGAGGCGGGCACGCTCACCCCGCGGCCGCAGGCCGGCGAGCCGCTGCGCTGCTACCCGCGCCGGCCCGAGGACGGCGAGCTCGACTGGCGCCTCGACGCCGTCGCCCTCGCCCGGCTCGTCCGGGCCAGCGCCGAGCCGTTCGCCGGCGCCTTCGGCCGGCTCGAGGAGGAGCCGATGACCGTCTGGCGCGCCCGCGCCGAGCCGCTGCGCGAGCCGAGCGTCGGGATCCCCGGCCAGGTCATCGCGCGGCGGCCGGACTCCGGCGAGGTCGACGTGCTGACCGGCGACGGCCGGCTCGTGCTCGAGGAGGTGGAGACCGCCGTCCGCCGCATGCCCGCCGCCGAGGCGATCCGGTCGCTGCGGGCGCGGTTCACAGGAACGTCCGGCACCAGTGCTCGAGGCACATGAGCGACCACAGCAGCAGCCGCCGGTTCTCGCGGCCCTCGACGTGGTCGCGCACGAGCGGGCGCACGCAGTCGGCGTCGAGGTACTCGTAGATCCGGGCCTCGCGGCCGAGCAGCTCGCGCTCGACGTAGGCGATGCTGTCGCCGCGGAACCAGCTCGCGTCGGGGCCCGAGAACCCCTGCTTGACCTGGTTGGCGACGTCCTCGGGCACGTAGCGTGCGAACACCTCGCGCAGCAGCAGCTTGCCGTCGCGCGTGCGCTGGAAGTAGCGCTGCGTCTTCGGCCCCGGCTCGTTCTCGTTGAGCTCCACGACCTGCTGGAGGTCGCGCAGCTTGAGGCGGATCGGGACGCGCTGCGCGAAGTCGACGAGGTCGTTGTCCATCATCGGCACGCGGCTCTCGAGCGAGTGCGCCATCGACAGCTTGTCCTCGACGAGGAAGAGGCCGTGCAGGAACGTGCGCGCCTCGAGGTAGAGCGAGTGGTTGACGTACTGCTCCGGGGTCTCCGGCGGCGGGCCCTCCGGGAGCGCGGCGCGGAAGAGGTCGACGGTGCCGATGTCGCGCACCTCGCTCCACGTCCCCGGGGCGAAGAAGCGGGCGATCTTGCCGTTCGGGACCATGCGGTGCCAGAAGCGGTAGTACTTGGCGATGTAGTCGTCGACGTCGTGGTTGACGACGGCGCGGTAGTACCGCCACGGGTAGCCGGCGAACAGCTCGTCGCCGCCGGAGCCGCTGAGCACGACCTTCACGAAGCGGCTGGCCAGGCGCGCGAGGTAGTGGTTGGGGTAGCTCTGGCCGACGCGCGGGTCCTCGAGGTGCCAGATCAGCGCCGGCATGCAGCGCTCCATGTCGCCGGCCTTGAGCACGACCTGGTAGTGCTCGGTGCGCAGGAGGTAGGAGAGCGCCTCCGCCTTCTCGCGCTCGTCGTAGCCCGACTCGAGGCCGCTGGAGGAGCGCATGTCGAAGCCGACGGTGAAGGTGGGCAGCCAGGGCAGCGCCTCGGCGGCCACGGCGGTGATCGAGCCCGAGTCGAGCCCGCCGCTCAGGTGCGCGCCGAGCGGGACGTCGGCGACCAGCTGGCGCTGCACGGCCTGGCGGAACAGGCGGTCGAGCTCCTCGGCGTACTCGGCGTCGGGCAGCCCGTCGGGCGACTCGGCGAAGCTGAAGTCCCAATAGCGCTCGGGCCGGACCGCCGGCCGCTCGGCCGAGACGGTCAGCCGGTGGCCCGGCGGCAGCAGCTTGACGCCGTCGAACAGCGTGCCGTCCGTGAAGATGTTCTGGAACGTGAAGTACTCGAGCAGGTGCGGCGCGCTCAGCCGCGCGCGGACCGCGCCGTGCGCGAGCAGCGCCTTGACCTCGGAGCCGAACAGCACCAGCGGGCCCGCCTCCGCGTAGTAGAGCGGCTTGATGCCGTAGCGGTCGCGGGCGAGGAACAGCTCGTGCCTGCGGCGGTCCCAGATCGCCAGCGCGAACATGCCGTTGAAGCGCTCGACGCACGCCGCGCCCCACTCGGCGTAGGCGGCCAGCGCGACCTCGGTGTCGGTGCCGGTGGCGAAGCGGTGCCCGCGGGCCTCGAGCTCGCGGACCAGCTCCTCGTAGCCGTACAGCTCGCCGTTGTAGGTGATGACGTAGCGGCCGGACGAATCGACCATCGGCATGTCGCCGCGCGGGTGCGGGTCGCGCACCGCGAGCCGGCGGTTGGCGAGGCCGACCGGCCCTTCGGCCAGCTCGCCGGCGCCGTCAGGCCCGCGGTGGACGACGGCGTCGCCCATCCGGCGCAGCTCGTCGACGCCGACCTGGGCCCCGGACCGGTCGAGCACCCCCGCGATCCCGCACACGGCTCAGGCTCCGTGCCGCAGCAGGGCGTCGACCACGCGGTCCTGCTCGCCGTCGGTCATGCCGGCGAACAGGGGCAGCGCCAGGCTCTGCCGCTCCGCCCTGCGCGCGTTGGGGAAGTCGGGCAGGTCGTACCGGTCGCGGTAGAGCGCGGTCTCCACGGGGGCGTGGGTGCCGGGGCGCGTGGCGATGCCCTCCGCCTCGAGCGCCGCCATCAGCGCGTCGCGGTCGTCCCGCTCGTAGAGGCAGACGTAGGCCTGGTACCCGTGCTCCTCGCCCTCCGGGACCACCGGCAGGCGCAGCCAGTCGAGGCCGGCGAGCGCCTCGTCGTAGCGCGCGGCGAGCCGCCGGCGCTCGGCGAGGATCGCCTCCGCGCGGTCCATCTGCGCGCAGCCGAGCGCTCCCTGGAGGTCGGTCATCCGGTAGTTGAAGCCGAGCTCCGCGTACTCCGGGAGCAGGAAGCCGCCCCGCGTGCCGTGGCGCTCGAGGTCGGTCCGCGAGGCGCCGTGGTCGCGCAGGACGCGCGCCCGCTCCGCGAGCTTGTCGTCGTCCGTCACGAGCATCCCGCCCTCGCCCGTGGTCAGCGCCTTGCGCGGGTGGAAGGAGAAGCAGCCCGCCTCGCCGAGCGTGCCGGCGTGCGCCCCGGAGGCGGTGTGGGCGCCGAACCCGCAGGCGGCGTCCTCGAGCACCCACAGCCCGTGCCGGCGCGCGAGCACGCCGACCGCCTCCATGTCGGCGCAGCGGCCGAACAGGTGCACGGGCAGGATGCCGACCGTGCGCGGGGTGACCGCCGCCTCCAGCGCCGCGGGGTCGACGTTGAACGACTCCAGCTCGATGTCGCAGAACACCGGCGTGGCGCCCACGTACTCGACGACGTTCGGCGTCGCCACCCACGTGAAGGCCGGGACCAGCACCTCGTCGCCCGGGCCGGCCCCCAGCAGGGTGACGGCCAGGTGCATGGCGGTGGTGCATGACGTCGTCGCCACGCCGTGGGCCGCGCCGCAGAAGCCGGCGAAGCGCCGCTCGAACTCGGCGACGCGGGGGCCCTGCGCGACCCAGCCGCTCTCCAGCGCCCGCCCGATCTCCGCCAGCTCGGCGTCCCCCAGCAGCGGGCGCGCGATCGGGATCGTCATCCCGCGCCTGCGAGCGCCGCCCGGCGCCACTCCACGACGGTCCTCAGCCCGTCGCGCCAGGGGATCTCGGCGCGGAAGCCGAGGTCGCGCTCCGCCGCCTCCGTGCTGCCGACCCGGCGCGTGACGAACATCTGCTCACCCGGCAGGTACTCGGGCTCGAGCTCCGAGCCGGTCTCCTCGATCAGGGCGTCGACGAGCTCGGCGATGGTGGTCTCGACGCCGGTGCCGATGTTGTACGCGCTGTCGGTCGCGTCGGCGGTGAGCGCGAGCACGTTGGCGCGCGCGACGTCCTCGACGTGGACGAAGTCGTAGGCCTGCGTGCCGTCGCCGTGGATGACGGGCCGCTCACCGGCGTCGATGCGCGCGAGGACCTTCATGATCACGCTCACGTAGGCGCCGCGATCGTCCATCCGCGGCCCGTAGACGTTCATGTATCTCAACGCGACGTACGGCAATCCGTGCTGCTCGTGCACGGCCCGCAGCATCTGCTCGCCGGCGATCTTGGTGGCGCCGTACAGCGTGCGGTTGTTGAACGGGTGCTCCTCGGTCATGGGCGTGGTCAGGGCGTCGCCGTACACCGACGCGGAGGACGAGAACACCAGCCGCTCGACGCCGGCCTGCTGCGCCGCCTCGACGACGTTGAAGGTGCCGGTGATGTTGTGCTCGACGGCGAGCCGCGGCTCGTGCACGCACTCGTGCAGCCACAGGGCGGCGAGGTGGACGATCGAGTCGGCCTCGCCGCACAGCCGCTCGAGCAGCGCCGTGTCGAGGATCGAGCCCTCGACGACCTCGAGCCGCGGGTCGGCGGACGCCGCGCGCAGGTTCTCGCGCGAGCCGCGCACGAACGAGTCGAGCACGGTCACGCGCCGGACGGACTGCGCGAGCAGCTGGTCCACGATGTGCGAGCCGATGAAGCCGGCCCCGCCCACCACGAGCACCCTGGAATCGGCGAGCTCTCCCATACGGGCGGGCAGGATACGCACGTGACTCTCACCGGTGCGGTGGTTTGACGGATCTTGGTCCGCTGATCCAGGAGGTCGTGGCGCGCATGCGGCTCGACCTCAGCGGCCTCGTGGTGCTCACCGAGGCGGCCTCAGGGCCGTATCTGGGCGTGCCGCTGCTGGCTGCGGCGGCCGGCGCGCGGGGCGTGCACGCGGTGGCCGCCGACAGCCGCTGGCACCGCGCCGGCGACGTGCTCGCCGCGACCCGCGAGGCGGCCGACGCGCTCGGGCTCGGCGGCCTCGTCCTCGCGCGCGCGAAGGAGCCGGCGGCGCTGGCGGAGGCCGACATCGTCACCAACACCGGCGCCGTGCGGCCGATCGACGCGGCGACGGTGGCGCGCCTGAAGCCGACCGCGGTCGTCCCGCTGATGTGGGAGACGTGGGAGCTGCGGCCCGGGGAGGTGGACGTGGACGCCTGCCGCCGGGCGGGCGTGCTCGTGCTCGGCACCGACGAGCGCACGGCGTGGTTCGACATGCGGCCCTACATGGCCGAGCTGGGGCTGCGGCTGATGGCCGAGCTCGGCGTCGAGCCGCGCGGCGCCGCCGTGCTCGTGCTCGGGCGCCAGCCGCTGATCGGCGGCGCGATCGAGACGGGCCTGCGCGCGGCGGGCGCGGAGGTGACGTGGGTGGACGGCGGCGGGCCGTATCCCGGGGGGCGCTACGACGCCGTGATCGTGGCCGAGCACGCGCTCCGCGACCGGCTGACGATCGAGCCCGGGCCGCCCGTGGGGGTCGTGGCGGGCAACATCGACGCCGACGCGTTGCGCGCGGCCGGCGTCCGCGTCTTCCCCGACATCATCGCGCCGCCGGGCACGATGTCGTACTCGCCGGCCGTGCTCGGGGCGCGGCCGGTGCTCGAGCTCACCGCCGCGGGATTGAAGGTCGGCGAGGTGGCGGCGCGCGCGCGGCTGGCCGGCCTCGACGTCGCGGCCGCCACCGAGGTCGCGCTGCGCGAGTCGCCGGCTCAAGCGCTCCCGCCCTAGGCCGATGAACGGGGCAGGATGCCGTCCCTCCTCAGTCCGTCGACCCCTGCCGACTCGCTGCTGCGCGCGGCGACCGCGATCGGCCACGACGCCGAGCGCCTCGGCCGCCACCGCCGCGTGCTCGCGCGCCACGAGGATGCCGCCGAGCGCTTCCTCGCCGCCGGCGCGCCGGAGGACGCCCTGAGCGCCGTCCGCAACGGCGCCATCCTCGCCGGCATCAAGCACCCCGGCGTCCACGCCAGCGTGCGGATGGAGCGCGTGCTCGAGCAGATCGGCCGCGAGCATCTGCCGCCCATTCCGAGCCGCCCGCGCGCCGCGACGGTCCAGCGCGTCCTGCACGTCGCCACCGAGACCTACCGCGTCGGCGGCCACTCGCGGGTCATCTGGCGCTGGATCGCGCGCGACCCCGGCCGCCGCCACGACCTCGTCCTCACCACGCAGCGGGCCGCCATGCCCGACGGCCTCGCTGCCGTCGTCCGCGCTTCGGGCGGCGCCGTGACGTCGCTGCCGGCCACCGCGCCGGGGCTCGAGCGCGCCGCCGCGGTGCGGCGGCTGGCGCACGAGGCCGACGTGATCGTCCTCCACGTCCACCCGCACGACCCGATCCCCGCCGTCGCCCTGGCCGACCCGGACCGGCCGCCCGTCGTGCTCTTCAACCACGGCGACCACCTCTTCTGGATGGGCGCGTCGGTCGTCGACGTGCTCCACAACATCCGCCCCGGCAGCATCCCCGTCGCCACCGAGGGCCGCGGCATCGCCGCCGAGCGCAGCGTGCTCCTGCCCTTCCCGGTCTCCGGCCCCGACGGCAACGGCCGCGACCCCGACGCGCCCGTCACCGCGCAGGAGCGGACGGCGGCGCGGCGCAAGCTGCTGCGCGAGCTGGGCTGGCCGGCCGACACCGTCCTCGTCGCCACCGTCGGCGCCGCCTTCAAGTACGACGGTCCCGAGGGCGGGACGCTGCTCGACCTCGTCGAGCCGGTGCTGCGCGAGCATCCGCGCGCCCGGCTGCTCGCCGTCGGCCCCGCCGACGACGGCGCCTGGAGCCGTGCCCGCAAGGCCACGGGCGGGCGGGTCGTCGCCGTCGGCGCCCGCTCCGGCGTGCGCGACATCCTCACCGCCACCGACCTCTACGTCGAGAGCCGCCCGTTCGGCGGCACGAGCGCGGCCGCCGAGGCCGCCTCGCACGGCCTGCCGGTGGTGAGCTTCGCCGCCACCGAGCTCGAGGCCCAGCTGCTGACCACGCCCGCCGAGTACGGCGCGACGACGATCGTGGGCGCCGGCGAGCATCGCGAGACGCTCGGCCGCCTGATCGAGGACGCGCAGGCACGCGCCGAGGCCGGCGCGCTGGCCCGCGCCGCCGTGGTCGCCGCCGACGCGGCGTGGGAGCCCGGCGTCGAGGACGTCTACCGCCGTGCCCTGGCGAGCGAGCCCGCGAGCGCGGCCGAGCTCGACGGCATCGAGGACGCGCCGCGGCCGGTCGACGTCCTGGTCGACTTCATCGACGAGATCCACACCGGCCGCAAGCCGCTGGAGGCGATCGAGCGGATCGCCTCGTGGATGGAGCTCGCCGGCCGCAGCCCCGCCCTGCGACGCAACTTCGCGCCCGGCCTCGAGCTGGGCATCGGCCCGCTGCGCAGCATGTCCGCCGCCTTCGCGGCGCCGCCCGCCGACGCCGACGCGCTGCGCGCGGTGGTCGCCGACATGCGCGAGCTGCTGACCGGCCAGGTCGTGCAGTCGTGCGTGATGGCCCTGCGCCCCGAGGACGCCGACGCGGCCGTCCCGGTCCTGGAGGCCGCGCTGGCCGACGGCGGCGAGTTCGAGCTGAACCTCGTGCTCGCGCCCGAGCCCGCGAGCGCGCGGCCCGCGGGGGCCCTGCTGCTCGTGCAGCCGGGCGACGATCCGCCGGCCGGCCCGCACCTCGTGTGCGCGCCGCCGTGGCGGGCGTCGCTAGCCTGACCCGGGCGTGCTGATCGCCTCCATCACCGACCCGCTGGTCGAGTTCGCGGTCGACGTCATCGACGCGATGGGGTTGCCGGGGATCTTCATCCTCATGGTCGCCGAGAGCGCCTGCATCCCGATCCCGTCGGAGACGACGTTCCTGTTCGCGGGCTTCAACGTCTCGCGCGGCGAGTACTCGATGTTCGCCGTCGTCGCCGTCGGCACGTTCGCCAACGTCGTCGGCTCCTGGCTCGCCTACGCGGTCGGCTACTTCGGCCGGATCGACATCCTCGAGAAGCACGGTCGCAAGCTGCACATCAAGCCGTCGCACCTCGCGTGGGCCGACCGCTGGTTCGAGCGCTACGGCGACGCGACGGTCTTCTTCTCTCGCATGCTGCCGATCATCCGGACCTTCATCTCGCTGCCGGCGGGGGTGGCGCGGATGCCGTTCTGGCGCTTCACCGTGCTGACGACGCTCGGCTGCATACCGTGGATCTTCATGCTCACCTTCCTCGGCAAGCAGGTGGGCGACCGCTGGGAGGACTGGAAGGACTACCTCCACTACGTGGACTACGCGGTGGCGGCGACGATCGTCCTCGCGGCGGTGTGGCTGTTCGTCCGCTGGCGCCGGCGGCGCAACGGCGCGGTCCAGGCGTCCGGCGAGCCGGCCGCCGATGCCTCGCGCTGACGAGACCGTCGCCCTGGGACTGCTGCAGGGTCCCGCCGAGCTGCTGCCGGTCTCCTCGTCGGCCCACGTGGGGCTGCTCCCGTGGATGCTGCGGTGGGACCACGCGTCGCTTCCCGGGGCCGAGCGCAAGGAGGTCGAGGTCGCGCTGCACGCCGGCACCGCGCTGGCGCTGCTGGATCGGTCGCGGCCACGGCTCGCGCTGCTGGCGGCCGCCAGCGCGCCGCCGGCGATCGCGGGGCTGCTGCTCGAGCGGCCGATCGAGGCGCGGCTCGGCACGCCGCCGAGCATCGCGGCCGGCCTGGTGGCGGGCGGGGTCGCGATGGCGCTCGCCGACCGCCGGCCCGGTCGCCGGACCGCCGCCGAGGCGACGGCAGCCGACGGGGCCTGGCTCGGCGCCGCCCAGGCATTGGCGCTGATCCCCGGCGTCTCGCGCAGCGGCGCCGTGCTGACCGCGGCGCGGGCGCGGGGGTTCGGGCGGGGGGAGGCCGCGGCGCTGGCGCGCGAGACCGCGCTGCCGGTGCTCGCCGGCGCGGCCGCCCTGAAGGCGGTCCGCCTCGTCCGCCGCCGACCGCCGGCGACGACGGTGCGGGCGCTCGCGGCCGGCGCGCTGGCCGCCGCCGTCTCGACCCGCGCGGCGCGGCGGCTCGAGCGCGCGGAGATCCCGCTCGCCGCGTGGGCGGCGTACCGCACGGCGCTTGCGATGGCGATCCTCGTGGCGTCGCGGCGGCGCGGCCGCTGCTGACGGCCTCGTCGCCGGACCGTGTGGCACGATCGGGCGCAATCATGAGCGACGCGTACGCCCGGTCCGGCGTCGACACCGCGGCGGCGGACCGTGGGGTCGCCGCGCTCGTCGAGGTCCTGCGCTCGATCGACCTCGGGCGGCCGTCGCGCGTCGTCCCGCTGCCCGGGCACTTCGCGGCCGTGATGAAGGTCGCGCCCGGCCTGGGGCTAGCGCTGGCCACCGACGGCGTCGGCTCCAAGCTGATCGTGGCCGAGCAGGCCGGGCGCTACGACACCGTCGGCATCGACTGCGTCGCCATGAACGTGAACGACGTCGTGTGCGTCGGCGCCGAGCCGCTCGCGCTGCTCGACTACCTCGCCGTCGAGCGCGTCGACCCGGCGGTGATGCGCCAGATCGGCGCCGGCCTCAAGCGCGGCGCCGAGCAGGCCGGCGTGGAGATCCCCGGCGGCGAGGTGGCGGTGCTGCCGGAGCTGATCCGCGGCCACCCGTCGCCCAGCGGCTTCGACCTCACGGCCGCCTGCGTCGGCACGGTCGCGCTCGACCGCATCGTCAGCGGCGCCGAGTGCCGGGCCGGCGACGCGCTGATCGGCCTGCCGTCCTCCGGGCTGCACTCGAACGGCTACTCGCTCGCCCGCCGCGCCCTCTCCGGCCTCGAGCTCGACGACCGGCCGGACACGCTGCGGGGCGCCACCGTCGCCGACGCCCTGCTCGAGCCGACCGTCATCTATGTGCGCGCGGTGCTCGAGCTGCTGGCCTCGGGCCTGCGGGTCCACGGCCTCGCCCACATCACCGGAGGCGGCGTGCTCAACCTCACCCGGCTCAGCGACGGCGTCGGCTTCCACATCGCCGACCCGCTGCCGGTCCCGCCGGTGATGGAGCTCGTGCGCGACCTCGGCGGCGTGACCGACGCCGAGATGTGGGAGGTCTTCAACATGGGCTGCGGCTTCTGCGTCGTGGTCCCGGAGGCCACCGCCGACGCCGCCACGGCGCTGCTCGCCGCGTACCACCCGGGCGCGCGGCGGATCGGGACGGTGACGGACCGCGCGGGCAGCGTCGAGCTGCCCGGCGTCACGCTACCCCGGGTCCACCGATGACCCGTGGATGACTCGGCGCCGTGGGCCGAGTCAGAGCCGAGCGGCCGCGTCTCCTCGTGGCGGGTCACTCGGGGTCGCGGCCGATCGGCTATGGCCAACGGCCACGGTGGCGAGGCGCCGCGGGGATCGATTCGGGCTTAGGCGATGACCATGGCCGTCTCCCACGCGCAGACGCTGGCGAACCGCTAATAGCAGCGGGGAGCGGCTGTGGGTCGCCCAGTGCTGCTTGGAGACGCGGGTGTCGGGAAACCAAACGCGTTGGAGAAAAGTCCAACGACGGCTCGGGCGAGGCCGGCGAGCTGGTGGCGACTTGGCTCTCCTCCGTGCGCCCTCCCGCGTCACCCCACGGGTCGTTGGAGTTGTCCATAGCGAACTCGCGCCACGGCGGGTTTGCCCGGCAGCCACAGACAGGAGGGGCAGTGCCGCCAGGAAGCCGAAACCGGCACCGCTGGTGTCAGGCAGAAGCGATAGCGGCTTGGAGCGCCAGTCCGCCGGCTACCTCGCCGCTGCCTGGCATGGAGGCTGTTGCGCAAGGTCGGGTCCGTCCGGGGCGGTTAACTTAAGGCGGAGCTCTACGCCAAGCGCCAGACGATGATCGAGCCGATCTTCGCCGGCACCAAGTTCAACCGCCGCATCGATCGCTTCCTCCGCCGCGGCAGATCCGCCGCCAGATCCGAATGGCGCCTCACAACGCCGCCCACAACCTGCTCAAGCTCTGGCGGCACACCAGCGCAACTCGGCCCTGACGTGCTCCCCGGCCGTGTTGACAGGTTCAGGCCGCTGGGATTAGGTGGTCTTGTTCATCGTTCCAGGTCGCCGCGACTTCGAGCGGCGTGCGGTAGTCCAGCCGTGAGTGCGGCCGGTGGTGGTAGTGGATCACGTAGGCGCCGATCACCTCTCGGGCCTGGTCGAGGGTTTCGAACTCGTGCCGCCAGACGCAGCGCTGTTTGAGCTTGCCGAACCAGCTCTCGATGAACGCCTGGCTCTCGGGGTCGCGGTAGCCGCCGCGGCGGTGCGCGACTCCGAGCGCGGCCAGGGTCGCCTTGAACGCGCGGGCGGTGAACGCCGAGCCGTTGTCGGTGCCGAGTGTCAGGCTGCCGGGCGGGATGCCGCGCTCGAGCGCGGCGCGCTCGATCAGGGCGATCGCTTCGCGGGCGCGGGAGCGGGTCTCGAGGTGCCAGGCGAGATCTCGCGCGTGCAGCAGCCAGGTCGCGGCCATCAGGTAGACCCAGCCGTGCTCGGCCACCCAGATCGAGGTCATGTCCAGGTGCCAGAGCTGATCGGGCCGCTCGACGCGGAAGAACCCCGGCCGCCGGCGCCGCTGAAGCGGGCGGCGGCGCTGGATGAGCCGGCGCTCGCGCATCACGCGCAGCACGCGCTTGCGGTTGACCGGCTGCCCGAGCCGCCGGCGCACCCACGCGCAGACCAGCCGGTAGCCGTCGGTCGGGTTGGCCTCGGCCTCGGCGACGATCGCCGCCTCCACCTCGTCGGCCGGCGGCCGCGATGGTGACGCCGGCGGCCGCCGCGGCTTCGGGATGCGGTAGATCGCCTGGCGGCTGATCTGCAGGATGCGCGCCACGACGGCCGGACGGTGCCCGGCCGCCACCAGCTCGCGGGCGTAGGTGACGCGCTCGCTCACTCCCACGCCCGAAAGCCGTTTCCCAGGATTCTCCAGCTCATAGGTCTTCTTGCCCAGCGCCCGCTCGAGCTCGGCGATCCGCCGCCGCTGCTCACTCGCCTGCGAGCGCTCCTGACCGCCCGCCAACCGCTCGCCAGCCGCCTCCAGCGCCTGCTCGCGCCAGCGCCGCAGCAGCGTCTCGGAGATCTCGTGCTCGCGGCACAGCTCGGCGATGCTGCGCTCGCCGCGCAGACTCGCCATCACCAGCTCGAGCTTCTGCTGCCCGCTGAACTTGCGGTACTGCGTCGTGTCTCGCTCAACGTGCTCTCCTCGTCGTTGAGCGGCCGATCCTCTGATGAGCTCCGGACGGAGCCTCGCCGGCTTCGCCGGCTCGCATCCCCATCAAGGAGATCAATCAGAAGCTGTCAACACGAAGCCGGGGTGCAGGGCAGGCCGGCCCCTCATCGCCGCTACGCCGAACGTCTCCGCGGGAACGCCCACGCTGCGACTTACGCGACCAAGGCGCCCCGAGCTGGATTCGAACGAGCGGCCTACTCCTTAGGAGACCCGGGAGCAATGCAAAATCGCGGGATCCAAGGGGCGCGAGAGGGGCCGGCCTTGCCTCTACGCCGTCGTATCGAGGCGCCCGCGGTGGGCGTCGCTGGCCCTTGGGCTCGTGGGGTTGTGTGCGCGTTTTGTGCGCGCGGAGAGACTTTCTCCAGTCTCCGGCGCGGCCGGATTGACCGGCTCATCAGCGGAGGCGGCCGGCGGGGTCAAGAGGAGCCCGTCAGGGCCGAGCGCAGCGAGCTGCGTAGCAGTCCTCTTGACGCCGGCGGACGTCCGGAGCTAGCCGTTCGCAAGTACCGCTGCCTACCCTAGCCTGGTGGCAATGAGCGAATCGGCCGGCAGTCCATCGATCTGGGACCAGCTTCAAAGGTTCCGGCGGTGGCTCGACAGTGGCGGGAGTGAGCAGGTGATGGACGTGCTACGTCAGCTGGTCGCGTTTGACGTGGTGATTCGTCCTCAGCTCGACTGGATCGAGGCGCAGCAGGCCGAGAATCCATTGTGGTTTCTGCTCGACGACCTCATGGACAGGTGGGAGGAAGAGCGGTGGATGGCGACGCTCTTCCTCGCTGGCGAGCATGAAGAGAGGTTCGTCGGTGTCCTGGAATCGGTGATGGTTGATGAAGGGGCGGCGGACGTGATCCGCGAGGCATTGGCGTGCCTCGATGATGCGGCCGAATACCCGTGCGAACACATGGCCCATGGCTTGGAGCACCTCGGCCGTGGTGAGTACGTCCATGCCTGGCCTCCGCTTCTGGTTGGCCTTGAGGGCCACATCCGAAGCTACGCGGAGCGGCAGGGCGTTATCGACGCTGGCGGTCAGATGCAGGGCTCGCGCCCGGGCGTCGAGAAGATCTACAAGTCGCTAGGGGTTCCGAGCTACTACGAGCGGTTCTTGCAGCGGAGGGTCTATGGCGGCAGCGGCCACCCGTTCCGCCACGGGTCAGCTGCAGCTGGGGTCGAACGCCAAATGATCTACGCCGCCGTCGCCATCTGTGGGTGGCTGGAGTTCCTGGGGCACCGACAGGCGATGGACGCGTTGATCGACAAGCTCGGGGGTTCGCCCAGCCTGAAAGCTGCGCTCGCCTCGATCCGGCCCGAGCTGGAGCGATACCTCGGAGCCCGAATTGACATGGCGCTCCAGGAGACCGATGAGCCGACCCTCGACTTCATCCGGCCGTTGTTCGACGATGCCGCCGAGAATGGTGACGCGCGGCGCGACGATGGCCAAGACTGACCTTGGTCGCAGAGAGCGTTGCGGCAACTTAGAGCGCCAGGCGTGGTGCCAAGTCCAGGGCGGGCGTATCGAGGATGACTCAAGACGCCCGCGAAGGATCGCGCCGGCGAGGACGGCCGCTTGCGGCCGCCCGCAGCCGGCGGCGGCGAGGGAAGCGAGCCGCCCTTGAGGACGTAGAGAAAGTCTTCACGGCCGATCGCTCCTAGGGCAATCGCGTTGCGTGGCCAGCCGTCACTTCGTGACCCCGCACGAGACAAGCGCGGGCGGCGGCGTAGCCGGGGATTGGCGCCGCCGGGGAGCCAACCGGTCCGGATGGCAATCTTCGCCGGAAGTGCTCGCCGCCTTTCAACCGTATCTCGCCGAGCTCGATGGGCTTATCGCAGCGCCGCCACGCGACACCGAGCAGTTGGCCGCTCATCTCGACGGCGAGGCCGGGCGCCGCCTGCGCACCGTGGTGCCGCTTGAGGAGCTCCGGCGCCTCGGTGCGTTCTTCACCGGCGAGACCCTCGCGCGCCGGGTCATTGACCTCGTCCCGGTGCGTCGCGCGCGGTACCTCGACGCGGCCTGTGGTTGCGGTGATCTGTTGCTGGGCGCGAGCAGGCGGTTGCCCGTGGGGGGATCGCTCGAGGACACCCTCGCCGACTGGAACCGGCAGCTGGCCGGTCGGGATCTGATCCCGGAGTTCGTTCACGCCGCGAGGGTGCGGTTGGCACTCGCGGCGTTGGTCCGTGGCGCGCGACCCCGAGGCGACCTGGAGCGCCCGACCGACTTGCTGACGAACATCGCCGTCGGGGACGGGCTCGCCCTCGCCCCTCAGCGCGGTGACGCCGTCCTGCTCAACCCGCCGTACGGCCTCGTCCTGGCGCCGGCGGACTGCCGATGGTCGTCAGGCGCGACGACCGCCGCGGCGGTGTTCCTGGACCGGATGCTAGATCGGTGCGGCCCCGGGGTGGACATCGCAGCGGTCCTGCCCGAGGTGCTGCGCGGCGGCTCACGGTACGCGCCGTTCCGGACCGCGGTAGACGCGCGGCTCTCGATCCGGGCAATCGAGTCGGCTGGCCTGTTCGATGCGCTGACCGATGTTCACGTCTTCCTGCTCGCCGGCCGGATCCGAGGCAGGCAGCTGGACCCGGCCCGCGCCGCGGAGTGGGTGCCGGCGGCGACGGGTGACCGGCTCCAGGACGTGTGCTCGGTCTCCGTGGGCTCGGTCGTGGCAAACCGGGACGCGCACCGAGGTCCTTCGCGCGTCTATCTCGACGCGCGCAGGCGGGGGAACGCCCGCGAGGTGCGCCCCGTCGCACGCCGGTGTTTCGACAAGCGCGTAGTGGAGCCGCCGTTCGTCGTCGTGGCGCGCACGAGCCGTCCGGAGGAGCGCGAGCGCGCTGGACTGCGCGCCACCATCGTCCGCGCCGACGAACCAGTGGCCGTAGAGAATCACCTCCTCGTCCTGGTGCCGCACGACCACACCGTGAGGGGCTGTCAGCAGGTGGTCAGGGTCGTAGAATCCAAGGAGGCAGCGGAGTTCCTCAACGAGCGGCTGCGCTGCCGCCACCTGACTGTGCAGGCGTTGCGAGACATCCCGCGGTGAGTTCCCATCTGCGCTTCGCGCCAGACGTTCTACGACGTCTCGGCGAGGAGCTGAACCCGAGCCCCGAGCAGGGCATCCTCGAGCTCGTGCGCAACGCGTACGACGCCGACGCTTCGCAATGTACGGTGAAGCTCACACGCGTCGCCAGGGCGGGCGGGACCCTCACCATCGCCGACGACGGGATCGGCATGGACCGTACCGGCCTGCGCGACGCCTGGCTGGTGCTCGGGCGTTCGTCGAAGGATAACCGTGAGCGCACCGAGCGCTTCGACCGGCTGCAGGTGGGTTCAAAGGGCCTCGGACGCCTCGCCGCCCTGCGCCTTGGCGCGACCGCCGAAATCCGCACCCGGCCCGCGGCGCACCCCGGCACGGAGTTCTGCGTCACGTTCGAGTGGTCGCGCTTCGACAACGCGAAAACGGTCGACGAGGTGGCGCTCGACATCGAGCGTCGCGAGACCGACGAGAAGCCCGGTACCTCCATCGCGGTCAGCCGCCTGCACCGACGCTTCACCAAACCCGAGGTCAAGCGGCTTGCGCGGGCGCTCGTCCTGCTCGCGAGCCCGTTCGAGTCGCAGTCGTCGTTCAAGCCCAAGCTGGCCGCGCCCGAGTTCCGGGAGCTCGAGAAGCTCGTCCAGCGCGGCTACTGGGACCAAGCGGCCTATGACATCCGGGCCGGCCTAGGGGCGGATGGGCGGGGTTGGGCGCGGATGACCGACCACGAGCGGGGTGACAGGGTAGTCGAGGCCGAGCATAAGCACATCCGTCGCACCAAGGACAAGGCACAGGACAGGCCACCGTACGCGGCTCCGGCGGCGGACTTCCGCCTGACCGTGTTCCGCCTGACCGGCGACTCCTCCACGCGAGGGCGGACCAGGGGCGCGTCCCTCGGGGCCCTCCGCGAGTGGCTTATGCAGATCGGGGGTGTGCACCTCTACCACCGGGGGCTGCGCGTCTACCCGTATGGGGACCCAGGCCATGACTGGCTGGACATGAACCTCCGTCGCGCCGCGTCGCCTGAGGAGCGCCCCTCGACGAACAACAGCGTCGGCCGCATCGTAGTCCTCGACGAGGATGCGGTCCTGCAGCAGAAGACCGACCGCTCGGGGTTCATCGAGACGCTGGAGTTCGACGACCTGCGGCGCTTCGCCCAGGACGTGCTGGAGTGGGTCGCCCGCTTCCGGCTGAAGGAGGCCGAGGAGCGCCGGCAGGTCGAGCGCGAGCGGTCCCGCACGACGCTCGAGACCGCGCAGGTGCGCCTGCAGCAGGTCATCAAGTCGGCCCCGCCGGAAGCTCGTCACGAGCTCGTCAAGGCGGATCGTGAGGTGCGGCGCGCGGTGAGCCGGCGCGTGGGCACGCTGACCAGCGACCTTGAGCTCTATCGGACGCTCGCCACAATCGGTACGACGACCGCCGTTATGGCGCACGAGTCGTTCAACCCCCCGAACACCATCGTGAAGCTCGTCGGCAGCATCCGCCGCCGCGCGAAGCCACTCCTTGGAGATAACTACACCCGCATCGAGGAGCAGGTCGATCTCATCGAGGCCAATGCCCGGCGGCTCAGCACCCTCGTGAATCTGCCCCGCCAGCTACTGGACCGCGGTAAGCGCCGGCGCGGCGCACATTCCACCAACGAGGTCGTCGAGGGCACCCTCGCCCTGCTCAGTCCGCTCCTCGACGACCACAAGATCGTCGTGGAGCGCGACCTTGACGCCGAGCACCCGGTGTACATGGGCACGATCGCCTCGATGGAATCCGTCGTGACCAACCTCGTCCTCAACGCAGTGAGCGCGCTGGACGGCAGTAGTTCGGGGGACCGGCTCATCCGGGTGCAGACCACCGCTGACAACGGCATGATCGTCCTCGACGTCGCGGACAATGGGCCTGGCATCCGCAACATCGGTCTCGATGAGATCTGGCTGCCTGGTCGCGGCACGACGAATCGGGGCGTAGGTCTCGGACTCACCATTGTGCGCGACATCGTCAAGGACCTTGAAGGGCAGGCCTCCGCCGTCGCGAAAGGCGATCTCGGTGGCGCGCAGTTCACCGTGGTTATTCCCCGCGCGGAGGACTGACGCGCGTGGCGGTGGCGGACATTACCCGGGCCGGAACGGTGTTTCGGAACGTCGGCGTTCTAGACGACGACGACGGCCAGGCGAAAACGGTGGGCTTCCAGCTCGAGGACGTCGGCGTCGAGCCAGTCATCGCCGACCTCGACGATGTGCCCACCCTGGAGTCCGCAATAGCCTGGATCCTCGAGCGCGAACTCGCGGGCCTCATCTGCGACGTGCAGCTCAACAACCTCCAGCGCGGTATGCAGTTCCAAGGCGCACAGCTTGTCTCCCGCGTCGTGGAGGAGCATCGCCTGCCGTGCGTCCTGACGACCGGATTCGGCGCCGACCTGGGCATGCTGGTCCGGCCCTATCGTGCGCACGTCCCGGTCCTATTGGGACGCGAGGAGACCGAGGATCCCGACGCCCTCGTCGGGGGGCTGCATCGCTGCGCCGCTGAGATCCGGGACGGCCGCGGGGACGAGCGCCGCACATGGCGGGTGCCGCTCTTTATCGAGCGGACGGGCATGACTGAGCACGGCGCCGCGCTCGATGTCCGTGTCGGCGGTTGGGCGCACAAGACGCCGATGCGGTTCCCCGCCAGCATGCTCGGGCCGGAGCGTGCCGCGCCGCCCGCCGATGGAGGACTGGTCGGCAAAGTTTTCTTCGCGCGCGTCAACCTTGGGGCTGAGCGCGAGTCTGACTTGTTTCTCGAGGACGTAGAACGGGAGCTCCTGGATCCGCGAGGCCTCGAGCTGCACTTCGGCCAGGATGGCGGATGACGGCGGCCGTCCACGTTCTCGACGTGGGCCATGGCAACAGCGCGATCGCGCTGGGCGACGGCTGGACCGTACTTGTCGACGCAGCACCCAGTCCGGCGGTGCTCGAGGCGCTCGAGCACCTCGGCGTGCGTCGGCTTGACCGGGTCGTCATCTCGCACCGCGACGCCGATCACGCGCGCGGCATCGTCCCAGTCCTGGCCCGAGACGAGCTCGAGATCGACACGGTGTTCATCTCGGCCGACGCCGCCAAGGACCCGACGGCGCCGGACACGGCCCTGTTGCTCGCCGCACTGGGGGACGCCAAGACCACGGGCCGCTGCGTAGTCAGCCGCGACCTCGACGAGGCGCTGCCGCCGGGCCGGCTCAGCGGCGGCGGCCTCGCCATCGACGTGCTCGCGCCGACGTTCGCGACCGCGATGACCGGTCCGCGCGGCAAGAGTCCGGCGGGGGGTGTGATGACCAGCAACACCGTCTCGGCGGTGCTGCGCTTGACCCTCCCGAGCGGTATCCGTGTCTTGCTGCCCGGCGACATCGACGACATCGCGCTCAGGGAGCTTCTGGAGCGAGGAATCGACCTTGAGGCGGACATCTTGGTCTTCCCCCACCACGGGTCTCAGAGCGCCGTCGCCGACGAGCGCGCTTTCGCGTCGGCGGTGATGCAGGCGGTCCGCCCGAGCACCGTGCTGTTCTCGATCGGGCGTACCGCCCGAACACGGCCCTCCGAGGCGATCGTGCGCGGCGTTCTCGACTTCGACCCCGACGTGCACGTGGCTTGCACCCAGCTGTCGAGAGGCTGCTTGCCCGCCGACGGTGGGCTGCCCGCCGACTCGGCGGTGCTGGGGCACCTCACGAACCTCCCGGGGGCGGGAGCAACGCGTTGCCGTTCGTGCGCCGGTTCCTTCACCGTCGGCGGCGCGGGCGTGGAAGGGCCCGACATGGGTGCGCATCAGGCGTACATCGACGCCGTCGCGACTCAGCCGATGTGCCGGCGGCTGCGGAACTAGGTAGCCGCCCTGCAACTTCGGATCACCAGCCGGCCGATCGGAGATCCGGGCTATAGGTCCTCTTCGTCGCCCTTCGACGGGTAGTTCGTCTCGGGCTGCGGGCCGTCTTCCGCCGCGTCCGGATCGCCGGCGGCGCCGGGGACGCTCGAGTCGGCCTTCTTGCGGTCCCAGTCGTCGCGGGCGTCGGAGATATCGTCCTCGAGCTTGTCCGAGCGCTCGTCCATCTCGTCGAGCTCGCGCTCGAGGTCACGTTCTTCGGTCATCGCCCGTCGTCCTACCCGTCCGCCTCGTCCTCCGATCGCGCACGCTCCTCGAGCTTGCGCTTGAGGTACGCCGCCCGGTCGGCGCGCCGCTCATGCGTGCGCTCCTCGGCGCCCTCGGTGGCCTCGTCCGCCTGGTCGCGCTCCTTGCGCTCGCGCTGGAGCTGCTCGAGCTGCAGCTCCTCGGTCTTCGGATCGGGCATCTGCCCGCGAAGACTACGCTCAGCCGAGGCGCACGTAGCCGACGGCGCCGCCGCCGTCGGACCCGTAGGTGCGCCGGGACGACCATGTTCGAGGAGTTGCCCTCGATGGTGTTGATCGCGCCGTCGGCGCCGACCGACTCGACGATGCCGATGTGCTCGTCCCAGACGATCAGGTCGCCGGGCTGCGGCGTCGAGCCGGCGGGCAGCGCCTTGCCGGTGCGCTCGCCCCACGCCATACACGTCGTCGACGCGGCCGTAGCCCTGCCCGCTGTCGCCGATCGGCACGCCGGCCTGGCGGGCGGCCCAGGAGACGAAGTAGGCGCACCACGGGCCGACGCCGGAGCCGGCGGTGGCCTGGCGGTACTGGGCGATGCGCGGCGAGTCGTTGGAGCCGGGCGGCTGCTCGGCCTGGCCGACCTCCGGCCGCACCGCGGTCGAGGATCGCCTGGCCGGCGGCCGTGCCGCCGGGCGCCACGGGCGCGGCGGCGGTCGTCGGCGGCGGCGCCCTGCAGGGCGGAGGCGAACGCGGTCGCCGTCGTCGCCGGCGCCGGCGTGGCCACGGGCGGCGGCGGCGCGAGCAGCGACTGCAGCTGCGCGATGCGGCTGAGCGTGGCCTCGAGGCTCATGGCGTGCGTCAGGCGGCGAGAGCGGGCGAAGCGACCTCGCGCAGCACGTCCACCCACTGCTGCGCGGCCACCTGGGCGCTGCGGTGCTCGGTGACGTACGCCTTGGCGGCGGCGCCCACGCGCAGGCGCAGGTCGCGGTCGTCGACCAGCTCGCGCACGCAGCTCGCCCATCTCGGCCGGCGTCGAGGCATGGAAGCCCGTGACGCCGTGCTCGATGTCGGGGTACACGACCGGGTCGGCGACCAGCGGGATGTCCGAGGGCGCTCGCCTCGAGCCAGCGCAGGTCGCTCTTGCCGCGGTAGAAGCTGCTGTCGCCGGCCGGGGCCAGCGCGATGTCGATACAGCGTCATCGACGCGGGGTAGGTGTCGAGCGCGGCGCAAGGGGACGGCGACGGCGCGACGCTCGGGCCGAACTCCGGCTGCAGATCCTGGCGCGAAGCGCTGGCCGACGCTGACGAAGTGCGCGTCGTCGCGCTGCGCGCATGACGTCCGTGACCTCGGCGATCCACGGCAGCACGCCGTTGCTTGTGGCCGGTCGCGCCCGGCCCAGCCGATGCCGACGTAGTCGCGCTCGGGCGTCGTCAGCGCGTAGCGCTTGAGGTCGATCCCGTTGCGGCACACGTAGGTCCGCGGGTTGAGCGACACGTAGCGCTCGGCGAGCCACGGCGTCGAGCAGATGATGCCGTCGACGGCCCGCATGCAGAGCTCGAATTCCTCGACCGCCTTGCGGCCGAACATCTGGCTGAAGTCGTGGTCGCGTCTTGCGCGATGCCGCGCAGCCAGTCGTCGACTCGGCGAGGACGACGACGCCGCGGCGCCTGCCAGTCGCGGATCGCGCTCGAGCCAGCCGGCGCCGCGCGGCTGCTGGACGACGACGACCTCGTAGTCGGTGACGTCCTCGATCGACAGCGCGCGCTCGATGCGGCCATAGACGAAGTGGGCGTTGCGGCGGCTCGCCGACGTAGCAGGTCCAGTCGGCGCCCAGCGCGAGGGCGGGCAGCGCGCAGCGGTACCAGGCGACGGCGTTGTTGCCGCGCGACATGAAGAGCGTCTTCGGAATCTCGGTCACAGCGTCTCCGGGACCCAGCGGCGACAGGTCGTCGGTGCCCCAGCATGCTGCATGCGGGCGCGTGGACTCGCGGGTCCAGCGCTCGATCTCGGGGGTCGGCCTTGCGGCGGAAGAGCTTCTCGCGGTGCGATGGCGAGCGACGGACGGCTCGTAGATGCAGTCGAGGCCGGCCTCGAACACCCGCAGGCAGTAGTCGAGGTCCTCGAAGCAGATGCGGTAGCCCTCGTCGTAGAGGCCGATCTGCTCGAGCGTCTCGCAGCGGATGAGCTGGAGCGCGGCGGTCACGGGGCAGCGGGTCGGGAGTGAGCGCCTCGGGCAGGTCGGCGGGCCCGAAGTGGAAGCGGTGCAGCCAGTCGCGGTGCAGCAGCGAGAAGAAGATGCCGGCGTGCTGGATGAGGCCGTTGGGGTAGAGCAGGCGGGCGCCGACCACGGCGGCCGGGCGGCCCTCCGTGTCGGTGCGCGCTCGCGCATGCGGTCGAGCCAGCCGGGCTCGAGGAACTCGATGTCGGCGTTGACGAGGACGGCGTCGCGGCCCATGTGCGAGCGCGAGCTCGAGGCCGACGTTGACGGTCGCGGAGAAGCCGGAGTTCTCGTCGTTGGAGACGATGAGCCGACGCCGAGCTCCTCGCAGGCGAGCTCGAGCCGGCCACGAGCTCGGGGCGGGGCTCGCGTCGTCGACGCACGAGGACGTCGGCGTCGGGCGCCGTGGCCTGCAGGGAGACGAGGCAGCGCAGCGAGGACGTCGAGCTCGTCGCGCGCTGCGCATGAACGCGGGAATGACGCAGAGCGTGGGACGGATGGTGCTCACGTCCCGTTATTCGGCAGCGCGCCGGCGGGCCTTTAACGACGACGGGCGGCCCATGAAGGCCGCCCGCCGTCGATCCGTCCCTCGGTGGGGTTATGTGGTGCCTGTCAGTTCCGCGAGTGCCGATGCGCAGGAGCGACAGGACGCCCTGCGGGGCCTGGTTGGCCTGCGCGAGCATGCTCGTGCCGGCCTGCTGCAGGATCTGGAGCTTCGTGAAGTTGACCATCTCCGTGGCCATGTCCACGTCGCGGATCCGGCTCTCCGACGCCACCAGGTTCTCCTGGTACGTGGCGAGGTTGTTAAGGCGGTGCTCGAGGCGGTTCTGCACCGCGCCGAACGTCGAACGCGCGTTCGACACGTTCTTGATCATCGTGTCGATGTCGTCGAGCGAGCCTCGAACGCGGCGCCGGACAGGCGTCGGCGTCGTAGGCGCGACGCCGAGCCGACGTCGATGAGCTCGTCGCGACCGCCGGCGCTGGCCGACGATGGCCCGACAGCGTGGCCGTGGTCAGCGCGATCGTGTCGGCCGAGTTGGCGCCGACCTTGAACGTGGAGCCCGACCGGTCAGCAGCTTGATGCCGTTGAACTCGGTCTTGCGTGGTGATGTCGCTGATCTCCTTGCCGAGCTGCTGGACCTCGGCCGACGATGGCCTTCTTGTCGCTCGGTCGTCGAGGGTGCCGTTCGAGTACTGGACCTTCAGGTCACGGACACGCTGCAGCATCGAGTGCACCTCGTTGAGGGCGCCCTCACCCGTCTGGACGAGCGAGACGGCGTCCTGAGCGTTGCGCTGCGCCTGGGCGAGACCACCGATCTGGGCGCGCATCTTCTCCGAGATGGCGAGGCCGGCGGCGTCGTCGGCGGCACGGTTGACGCGGTAGCCGGAAGACAGCTTCTCCATGGCCTTGGCGGCCTTGGACGCGGTGCCGGTCAGCTGACGATGGGCGTTGAACGCCTCAACGTTGTTCTGGATACGAAGGCCCATTGATCATCTCTCCTTGATGACTTGGTGTATTGAGGCCGGGGCGACTCCATGTCGCCCCTCCTTGCAAGCACATTCATCGGCAGGCCTCGCACCGGCTTTAGCGAGTTCTGCCGAAGCGGACGGGCGGCCACGGGGCCGCCCGCGCTCATCAGGTGGTGTCGGGAAGGACTAGCCGCGGAGCAGGGACAGGACGCCCTGCGGCGCCTGGTTGGCCTGCGCGAGCATGCTCGTGCCGGCCTGCTGCAGGATCCCCAGCTTCGTGAAGTTGACCATCTCGCTGGCCATGTCCACGTCGCGGATCCGGCTCTCGGACGCCACCAGGTTCTCCTGGTAGGTGGCGAGGTTGTTGAGGCGGTGCTCGAGGCGGTTCTGCACCGCGCCGAACGCGACCGCGCGTTCGAGACGTTCTTGATCGCCTCGTCGATGACGTCGATCGACATCGCCGTGGCGCCGAACAGGGCGTCCGCGGCGCTGACGCCGGCGGCGGCAGCCGATGTCGATGATCTCGTCGAGACCGCCGGTGCCGGCCGAGCCGATGGCCCCGGACATCTCGGTCTTGGTCAGCGTGATCGTGTCGGCCGACTCGGCGCCGACCTGGAAGATCACGGTGCCCGCGGTCAGCAGCTTGATGCCGTTGAACTCGGTCTTGGACGTGATGTCGGCGATCTCCTTGCCGAGCTCCTGGACCTCCGAGGAGATGGCGAGCTTGTCGCCGGCCTCGAGGGTGCCGTTCGAGTACTGCACCTTCAGATCGCGGATGCGCTGAAGCATCGAGTGGACCTCGTTCAGCGCGCCTTCGCCGGTCTGCACCAGCGAGATGGCGTCCTGCGCGTTGCGCTGGGCCTGCGCGAGACCGCCGATCTGGCCGCGCATCTTCTCGGAGATGGCGAGGCCCGCGGCGTCGTCAGCAGCGCGGTTCACGCGATAGCCCGAGGACAGCTTCTCCATCGCACGGGCCGCCTTGGAGGCGGTGGCCGAGAGATTGCGATGGGCGTTGAAGGCCTCGACGTTGTTCTGGATTCGAAGACCCATGGGGACGGATGACTCCTTGTCGTAAGACGGATCGACCGGGGAATCGACCGCTCCGCCCGAGGACCTTAACGGCGACGGGCGGCCGCGAGGCCGCCCGTCACCGATCCGTCCCTCGGTGGGGTTATGTGGTTGTTCAGTCCTGGGGTGCTTAGCGCAGCAGCGACAGCACGTTCTGCGGGGACTGGTTGGCCTGCGCGAGCATGCTCGTGCCGGCCTGCTGCAGGATCCCCAGCTTCGTGAAGTTGACCATCTCGCTGGCCATGTCCACGTCGCGGATCCGGCTCTCCGACGCGACCAGGTTCTCCTGGTAGGTCGAGAGGTTGTTGAGGCGGTGCTCGAGGCGGTTCTGGACCGCGCCGAAGGTCGACCGGGCGTTGGAGACGTTCTTGATGGCCTCGTCGATCGTGTCGATCGTCAGGGCGGAGAACGCCGTGTCGGCCGCGGCCACGGAGGTGGCGGCACCGATGTCGGTGATGCCCGAGAGGCCGCCGGTGCCGGCGGTGCCGATGGCGGCAGCCATGTCGGTCTTGGTCAGCGTGATCGTGTCGGCCGACTCGGCGCCGACCTGGAAGTCCACGGAGCCCGCGGTCAGCAGCTTGATGCCGTTGAACTCGGTCTTGGACGTGATGTCCGAGATCTCCTTGCCGAGCTGCTGGACCTCGGCCGAGATCGACTGACGGTCCGTCGCCTCGAGGGTGCCGTTCGCGTACTGCACCTTCAGGTCACGGATGCGCTGGAGCATCGAGTGGACCTCGTTCAGCGCGCCCTCGCCGGTCTGGACGAGCGAGATGGCGTCCTGAGCGTTGCGCTGCGCCTGGGCGAGACCACCGATCTGGCCGCGCATCTTCTCGGAGATGGCGAGGCCGGCGGCGTCGTCGGCGGCACGGTTGACGCGGTAGCCGGAAGCGAGCTTCTCCATGGCCTTGGCGGCCTTGGAAGCGGTCCCGGTCAGCTGACGATGGGCGTTGAACGCCTCAACGTTGTTCTGGATACGAAGGCCCATTGATCATCTCTCCTTGATGACGTGGATTTGAGCCGGGGCGACTCCATGTCGCCCCTCCTTGCAAGCACATTCATCGGCAGCTCGCGCGATGGCTTGAGGAAGTTCTCTACACGCGGACGTCGATACCGCCGCGCCCCTCTTCGGGGGGCGGACCGGGCTTCGGCGGGCGGCGCTTGCGCGCCTGCTCGCGGCGCCGGCGCTCCTGCTCGCGCTCGAGCGGCGTGAGCCGCGGCAGGTCCACCCGCGGGACCGACCGGTCGCTGCGGATGGGCTCGATGCGCTCCATGGCTAAGCGGCGGCCTTGGCGGCGGCCTCGGCGGCCGCCTTCTCCGCGGCGGCGTCGTTGACCGCCCGGACGCGCTGGTTGTAGCGCTCGGTGGCCACCTTGAGCTCGGCGACCACGAGCGGGCGCCAGACGGCGAGGGCGCACGCCCACGCGACGAGGTTGGCGACCAGCCCGGCCACCAAGGCGCGTACCGCGGCCTCCTGCCCCGGCACGCCGGCGTTCAGGCACAGGAAGAGGACGAGAGCGAAGACGATCAGGGCCGCGCGGGCGCGCGTGCGCCGGATCGATGCGCGGGCACGCGGGTGCGCCGCCACGGAGACGGACTTGGGCGCCTCGGCGTCCTCGCCCTTCTTCTTGTCCTTCTTGCTCACGGTCAGCGGTTCCTCGACATGCGCAGGGCGGCCAGCTCGCGCTCGCGCACGAGCCGCACTAGCCGCTCGGAGTCGTCGCGGGCGATGCTGTCGATGCGGATGCCCTTCTGGTCGGCCGCCGGCTCGCGCACGACGCGGCCGAGCGCGTGGATCGTGTTGCCGGCCTCGACCTCGAGCTCGATGCGGACGTCGATGCCGAGCGGCATCCGCCACGGGTCCTTCACCAGCACGCCGCCGCCCGAGATGTTGAGCGTCACGGTGTCGCCGCCGACGGGCTCGTCGACGCCCTTGACGGTGATCGGCAGCGTCGCCTCCACGCGCGCCCATTCGCGGCGCTGGATGCGCTCGCTGTCGCCCGAGAGGACGATGCGCAGCTGCTCGGGCCGGCGATCGTCGAGCTGGAGGGTGCCGGCGAAGCGGTTGATGCCGCGGCCGGTCGCGTGCTCGACCGACACCTCGGCCCCGGCCAGCCGCTGGACGCGCGTGTCGCCCACCGCCAGGACCAGCACCACGGCGCCCGGCTCGGTCGACTCGACCGTCGCCGGCAGGTGCCCGATGTGCGGCAGGCTGACCTGCACGTGCTCACCGGCGGGGATCGAGGGGGACGACATGGTCGCGGCCATTATCGGTCAGGGCAGCAGCTGCTTGGCAAGCTCGTGGGCGTCGAGCGGCGCGATCTCCTCGCGCGTGCAGACGTAGGACAGGGCACGGCGGCCGGTGACGGCCAGCTCGACCGGCGCGCCCGGTCGAGCGGTCTGGTCGGCGTGCGTGAGCGCGATGTGGGTGATGCCGAGCGGCGCCAGCGCCGCGGCGAGCTCGTCGGCCGCGGCGGCGCTGAGCGTGGCCGGCAGCGCCAGGTGCACCTCGTCGACGTCGAGCGCCTTGAGGTCCTCGGCGATGCGGGTGACGGCGGCGCGGTCGGCCGGGCCGGCGGCCGGGGCGTCGACGATCGTCAGCGCGGCCTCGCGGCCACGCAGGCGGCGGACCGCCTCGGCGGCCGTGTCGGCGGCGATAACCGAGACGCCGAGCGGCTCGACACGCGAGGCGAGCGAGCTGCCGCCGTCGATCGAGCGCAGGGCCACGACGACCACGTCGGCGTCGGCGCCCGCGTAGGCGGCGGCCAGGCGCTCGGTCGCCGAGCTCTTGCCGGCGCCGCCGGCGCCGACGAAGGCGAGCGTGCGAGCCTCGCCGCCGAGGTCCGCGATGACCGGCAGGCGACGGGCGAGCGCGGTGCGGATCAGCTTCTTGAGGGCGCGCGGCTGCGCGAAGGGCAGGCCGTGGGCGACGGCCTCGGCCACGACGTCGGCGGCCAGGGCGGGGCTCAGGCCGGCGGCCACGAGGCGCTGCTCGGCCGTGTCGGCCGTCGCCGGGCGCGGCGTGCCCGGGCCCTGGCGGGTCGCGGGAACGGCGGGCTCCTCGTCGGGCTCGAAACCGGAGACGTACCCGTCAGCCACCGGCACAGCCTCTTCGATCGCCGTGCGGTTGGGCTGCGGGCCGTAGAGGCCGGCGTCGACGGACGCGGAGGCGGCGGCGACCATCACCTCGTGCGCGCGCTCGCCCACGCTGCTCTCCGCGCGCGTGAGCGCGTCGGCGAACGGCGACGCCTGCTCGACCAGCGCCTGGATGGCCGGCGAGGAGAGGCCCTCCGCGGTCGCGCGGTCGTTGCGGGCTTCGAGCGGCTTCTCGTCGGGCAGCGCCGCGCGGGCGTCGACCTCGACGTACGACTTCTGGAAGAACCCGCCCACACCGCCCGCGAGGCCCTCGCGGCGGCGGAGCACGATGGCGTCGGCGCCGAGCTCGGCGCGGATCTTCGGCAGCAGCTCCTCGAGGGTGCGGCCGCGGAAGGTCTGGATGTCGTTCTCGAGCGTCGTATCCATGTCCAGGTTCTCCATCGGCACTAAGTCGCCATGGCAACAGCGTTGACGCCGGCGCGGGCGCCGAGCGATGTCGGATCCAGGACACCGATCGTCTCGACGCTGACCCCGGGCGCGATCTCGTTGTAGGAGCAGACCGCGAGTTGCGGCAGCCGCTGCTCGCACAGGCGCCGCAGGTGGCGGCGCACGCGCGCCGAGCACAGCAGCACCGGCCGGCCGCCGCGGGCGAGCGCCTGCTCGACGACCTCCGCGCTGGAGTCGACGAGCGCGTGGGCGCGCATCGGGTCCATGGCCAGGAACTCGCCGTCGGCGGTCTGCACGAGCGCCTCGGCGATCTCCTGCTCGAGCGCGGGGTCGAGCGCGATCGCGCGCAGCGTGCTCTCGGCATCCAGGTACGGGGCCACGATCGTGCGGCCGAGCGCCTGGCGGGCGTACTCGGCGAGCATCGCGACGTCGCGCGTGAGGCGCGCCTTGTCGCCGATCGCCTCGACCACGGCGCCGAGGTCGCGCACGGAGACGCCCTCGCGCAGCAGCGCCTGCAGGACGCGCTGGATCTCGCCCACCGACAGCACGTCGGGCACGACCTCGTCGACCACGGCCTGGTTGACCTCCTTCAGCTGGTCGAGGAGCTGGCGGGTCTCCTGGCGGGTGAGCAGATCGGCGGCGTTGGCGCGGATGCTCTCGGTGAGGTGGGTGACGACGACCGACTCGGGGTCGACGACGGTCCAGCCGAGCGCCTCGGCCTCGGCGCGGCCGCTCTCCGGAATCCACACGGCGGGCAGGCCGAAGGCCGGCTCGGTGGTGGGGATGCCGGGCAGCTGGCCCATCGCGTCGCCCGGGTCCATGGCCAGGTGGTGGCCGGGCATGACGCCGCCGCGGGCGACCTCGGTGCCGCGCACGCGCATCACGTACTCGTGCGAGTCGAGCCCGACGTCGTCGCGGATGCGGACCGAAGGGATGACCATGCCGAGCTCGGCGGCGATCTGGCGGCGGATCGTGCCGACGCGCTGGAGCAGCGTGCCGCCCGCCTGCTGGTCGACCATCGGCACGAGGCCGAAGCCGATCGCCAGCTCGAGCGGGTCGAGCGTGAGCGCGTCGAGCGCCGCGTCGCGCGGGGCGGGCAGCGCGCCGGTGGCGGCCGCGGTCGCCGCGCTGGCGGCCTCGGCCGCCGCGCGCTCGGCCTTGGTCGGCGCGTTGCGGAGCGACCAGCCGACGGCGAAGAACAGACCGCCGATGATCAGGAACGGGATCTTCGGCAGGGCGGGGACGAGCGCGAAGGCCATGATCACGACGCCGGCCACGAGCGGCGCCTTGCGCTGCTCGAGGATCTGGTTCGCAACGTCGGAGCCGAGGTCGGCGTCGGAGGCCGAGCGGGTGACGAGGATGCCGGTCGCGACCGAGATCAGCAGCGCCGGGATCTGCGCGCACAGGCCGTCGCCGATCGTCAGCAGCGAGAAGTGCTGGATCGCCTCGCCGAACGGCATGCCCATCTGCATGACGCCGATGATCACGCCGCCGATCAGGTTGATGATCGTGATGAGGATGCCGGCCATGGCGTCGCCCTTGACGAACTTCGAGGCGCCGTCCATCGCGCCGTAGAAGTCCGCCTCCTGGGCGATCTCCGCGCGGCGCTTGCGCGCCTCCTCGTCGGTGATCTGGCCGGTGTTCAGGTCGGCGTCGATCGCCATCTGCTTGCCCGGCATGGCGTCGAGCGTGAAGCGCGCGCCCACCTCGGCGACGCGGCCGGCGCCGTTCGTGATCACCACGAACTGGATGACGATCAGGATCAGGAAGATCACGAGGCCGACGACCACGTTGCCGCCGACGACGAACTCGCCGAAGGCGCTGACCACGTGGCCGGCGTCGCCGTGCAGCAGGATCAGGCGGGTCACCGAGATGTTGATGGCCAGCCGCAGCAGGGTGGTGAGCAGCAGGAGGCTCGGGAACGAGCTGAAGTCGAGCGCCCGCGGCACGTAGAGGGTGGCCACGACGATCATCAGCGCCGCCGAGATGTTCAGCGTGATGAGCAGGTCGAGGATGAACGGCGGCAGCGGGATGACCATCATCGCCACGACCAGCACGACGGCGGCGGCGGCGACGAGGTCGGAGTGGCGCGAGGCCTTCTTCAGGAGGTTCATGCGGCGGCGGCCCTCTGACCGGCGACTCGGTAGACGTAGGCGAGCAGCTGGGCGACGCCCTGGAAGAGCTCCTCGGGGATCATGCGGCCGATGTCGACGCTCGCGTACAGGGCGCGAGCGAGCGGCGGGTCGGGCACCACGGCGACGCCGTGGGCGGCGGCCTCGCGGCGGATGCGCAGCGCCAGGTGGTCGGTGCCCTTGGCGACGACCACGGGGGCCGGGTTGTCGCCGTCGTACCTGAGGGCGACCGAGAAGTGGGTCGGGTTGGTGACGACCACGTCGGCGGTCGGCACCGCGTCCATCATGCGGGCGCGGGCGAGCTCCATCGCGCGGCGGCGCTGGGCGCCCTTGACCTCGGACGGCAGCTCCTGCTGCTTGAACTCCCGCTTGACCTCCTCCTTGTCCATCTTGAGGTTCTTCTCGAACCGATGGCGCTGGTAGATGTAGTCGGCGACCGCGATCACCAGGTAGGCGAGCGCGGCCCACTGGCCGACGCGGAGGATGAGCGAGGCGAGGTGCGGGAGCAGCGCCTGGGCGGGCATGCCGACCAGCGCGGCCATCTCGTCGAGCCTCGGGAAGACGGCGAGGGCGACGACGCCGGCGACGGCGCCGATCTTGAGCGAGTTCTTGACCGACTCGAAGACCGCGTTGACGCCGAAGATGTTCTTGGCGCCGGTCAGCGGGTTGAGCTTCTTGAAGTCCGGGGCCAGCGCCTTCGGCGACGGCTTGAAGCCGACCTGGCCGACGCTGGCCACGACGCCGGCCAGCATGGCCACGGCGACGATCGGGACGACGGCGACCGCGACGTGCATGCCGACGGTCGCGAAGAGCTCGCCCACGCCCTTGCGGGACACCACGTCCGGCGACTCGATCCAGGCGAGCACGCCGACCATGGCCTCCTGCATCCGGTGGAGCATGCCCGGGCCGAAGGCCGAGAGGGCGAGCACCGAGGCCAGCAGCACGATCGCGCCGTTGGCGTCCATCGACCGGGCGACCTGGCCCTTCTCGCGCGCCTCTTGGCGCTTCTTGGGTGTGGCCTTCTCGGTCTTGTTCTCGGCCATCGCTAGCCCTCGACCCTCAGGGTCCGGAGCGCCGCGGAGACCGAGGCCTGCATCTCGTCGGAGAGCCAGCCGGCCACGAACGGCAGCGAGGCGCCGACCAGGATGAGCCCGATCGTGACCTTGGCCGGGAAGCCGACGGCGAAGACGTTGAGCTGCGGGACGACCTTGTTGACCAGGCCGAAGGCGACGTCGCACAGCACGACGGCGATCAGCACCGGCGCGCAGACCTGGATCGCGGAGGCGAAGATGCCGCTGAACGCCACCTGGGCGCCCTCGACGAGGCTGCCGATGGCCGGCGCGTCGGCGAGCGGGATCTGCTCGTAGCTGCGGGCGATGCCCTGGATGACCCAGGCGTCGCCTCCGATGACCACGAAGATCATCACGCCGACGAGCGCGTAGAGCTGGTTGAGGACGCCGCCGTTGGTGCCGCTCACCGGGTCGACGAGGGCGCCGAAGCTGAAGCCGATCAGCGTGTCGATCAGGTTGCCGGCCACCTGGATGGCGGCGAAGAGGGCGGCCAGCGCGAAGGCGAAGCCCATCCCGACGAGCATCTCCTTGACGACGAGGCCGCCGAGCTCGAGGACGCCGGTGGGCAGGACCGCGCCGTCGCCGGCGTTGGCGGCGATCGGCGCGATGCCGAGCGCCAGTCCGACGGCCACGATGCCCTTCGCGCGGGCGGGCAGCATCTTCGACGAGAAGAGCGGGGCGAGCAGGAAGAGCGGCGAGATGCGCGCCAGCACGAGCATGAACGCGATCGCCTGCTGCTGGCCGAACTGGGCCAGGATCGCCTCGGGGCTCATGCGCCCACCAGGCTGGGGATCTGGCCGTAGAGGTCCTGCGTCCAGGTGATGATCTGGCCGAGCATCCACGGGCCGGCGACCACGAGGACGACGACCATGCCGACGATCTTCGGGATGAAGCTGAGCGTCTGCTCCTGGATCTGCGTGACCGCCTGGAAGACGGACACGACGAGGCCGAGCACGAGCCCGACGAGCAGGAGCGGCATCCCGATCTTCAGGGCCAGCTCCATCGCGGAGACGCAGATGCTGACGACGCTGTCCTGGGTCATCAGTGGAAGCTCTCCACGAGCGAGCGGGTGACGAGGTTCCAGCCGTCGACCAGGACGAAGAGCAGGATCTTGAACGGCAGCGAGATGAAGACGGGCGGCAGCATCACCATGCCCATCGACATCAGCGTGGCGCCGACGACGAGGTCGATGATCAGGAACGGCAGGAAGATCAGGAACCCGATCTGGAACGCCGTCTTGAGCTCGGAGATGATGAACGCGGGGATGAGGACGTGGGTCGGGATGTCCGCCCGCGTGTCCGGGCTGGAGATCTTGCCGAGCTTGGCGAAGAGCGCGAGGTCCTTGCTGCGCGTCTGGTCGAACATGAACTCGCGCATCGGGCCCTCGGCGCGCTTGTAGGCCTGCTGCTGGGTGATCTTGCCCTTGGAGAGCGGGACGAAGGCGTCGTCCTTGATCTTCGTGAAGGTCGGCGCCATCACGAAGATGGTCAGGAACAGCGCGATGCCGACCAGCACCTGGTTGGGCGGCGCGGTCGGCGTGCCGAGGCCGGAGCGGATGAAGCCGAGGACGATGAGGATGCGGGTGAAGCCGGTGACCGTGAAGAGCAGCGCCGGCACCAGCGAGATGCCCGCGATCAGCAGCAGCAGCTGGATCGCGTTCGATCCGTCCGCCTTCACCGGATCACCGTCAGGCGCCGCAGGTTGTCCAGGAACGAGCCGGCGCGACGTGGCTCGTCGGCGGCCGGCGCCGACTCGATCTCGTCCGCCAGCAGCCCGAGCGCGCGCGCTTCGGCCTCGCTGTAGGTGCGGATCGGCGTGACGCCGTGCTCGCCGGCGCCCACGAGGACGATCTCCTCGCCCGCGCGGACCAGGTGGATGCTGCGGTTGGCGCCGAGCGGCAGCGTGGCGAGGGTCTTCAGGCCGTCGCCGGACGCGGTCTCCTCGCGCGCCGCCCTGACCTGCTTTAGGACCCAGTAGAGCCCGTAGATGACGCCGATCACGATCGCCAGGCCGACGATCGTCCGCACCAGCCCGCCGCCGGTCGACCCGGCGGCCTGCGCGGGCGCGGCGCTGCCGTCGGACAGCTTCAGGCGCGTGCGCTCACCGTCCGCCGCGAGCGCGGCGGGTGCGAGCAGGAAAAGGCCGAGGACGGCCGTTCCCGCTGACTTGAGGGCAGGGGAGATCCGCATCACCGAGGGGGCGAGCCTGGATAGGGCTCGAACTCTTCATCGGCCGGTGCGAAAGGGTCTTTAATCCCGGCCATGATCAGACGAGCCACCGTCGCGGTCGCCCTGCTCCTGGCAGCGGCGGCGGCGCCCGCGGCCGCCCGCGAGCGGCCGATCGACCTCGAGTTCCGCGGCCAGGCGATCGTGCCGAGCGGTACGACGTTCGCGGGGACGACGGTCGGCGGGCTGTCGTCGATCACGTACGACCGGCGCGACGTCTACTACGCCGTGTCCGACGACCAGGTCGGCGCGCGCTTCTACACCGTGGCGCTGGACATCCGGGACGGGCGGCTGACCGCCGGCGACGTGCGCTTCGAGGACGTCACGACGCTGCTCGGCCCCGACGGCGCTCCGCAGGAGGCGATGAGCCTCGACCCCGAGGGGCTGGCGCTGACGAACGACCGCGAGCTGATCCTCACCTCCGAGGGCCTGCCCGCCCGCCTGATCGACCCGTTCGTGCGCCGGCACGCGCTGGACGGAACGTATCTCGGCGACCTTTCGGTGCCCTCGGCCTTCCACGTCACGGCCGACCAGTCGAGCGGCGTGCGGCCGAACCTCGGCTTCGAGAGCGCCGGCGTGCTCGGCCGCGACCTCTTCGTGGGCGCCGAGAACGCGCTCTACCAGGACGGCCCGCCCGCGACGCTGGCCGGCGGGAGCCCGGCGCGGATCCTGCGCTACGACCTGCGGACGGGCCGCGTCGAGCGCCAGTGGATCTACGTCACCGACCCCGTGGCCGAGCCGCCCGTGCCGGCGAACGCCTTCTCGGTCAACGGGCTGGTCGAGCTCCTCCCGCTCGACGACGACCGCCTGATCGCGATGGAGCGATCGTTCTCGGTCGGCGCGCCCGGCACCGGCAACACCATCCGCCTCTACGACGTCCGGCTGGGCGAGGACACCGCCGGCAAGCGGCTCCTGCTCGACCTCGACGCCCTCGGCATCCCGCTCGACAACGTCGAGGGCATGACGCTGGGCGCACCGCTGCGCGGCGGCTATCGCTCGCTCGTGCTGGTCAGCGACAACAACTTCGCCGGCGCGCAGTTCACGCAGTTCCTGCTGTTCGCGCTGAAGGCGACCGGCGTTCGTGGCGCTCGTAACGGAGCGCGTTGATGACGCCGCCCGCCAGCAGGATCAGCGCGAGCGCGTAGAACCACACGAGCGCGATGAGGACGAAGACGAAGGTGGTCCCCGCGCGCAGCGTCGTCACGTTCTGGAGGTAGAGCGGGAAGCCGTAGTCGACGACGCCCATGGCCAGCGTGGCGGCCACCGCTCCCGGCCAGACGCTGTGCCACGGCACCGCCCCGCTGGGCACGAGGCGGTAGGTGGCGCACAGCGCGCAGAACAGGACCACCACGCCTGCCGCCAGCGTCATCCCGTAGACCAGGCCGCGGACGTCGGACAGCCCGAGCGGCAGGTCCTCGGTGCCCGTCACGAGCAGGCTTTGGAGCGCGGGCACGGCGACGCTGGCCACGATGAAGAGCAGCACGACGGCGAACATGCCGAGCGCGAACAGCTTCTGGCGCACCCAGCTGCGGCACGGCCGGTGGTAGATCTGGCAGAACGCGGTGTCGAGCGCGCCCCAGAACGAGGTGGCGAACCAGATCGACGCCACGATGGCGACGATGCCGGTGGTGGTCGAGGAGTCCTGCAGCCGGCGCACGGCCTCGCTCAGCGTGCTCTCCGCGGCCGTGGGGAAGAGCTGCTCGAGGTCGAGCAGCACGGACGCCTGGACCTCCTCCGAGCGCAGGATGCGGCCCGCGATGAACAGCGCGACGAGCGCGACCGGGAAGATCGACAGCAGCAGGTTGTACGCCACCATCGAGGCGAGGCCCGTGAGGTTGTCCTCGTAGGCCTTGCCCCAGAAGCTCGCGACGGCGGCGCGGACTCTCCCCATCTGCCGGGGAGTATCCGCGCCGCGCGATCGCTAAGCCCCGATCGGTGGATCGGGGCTACGCGCTGGGAGCGATCTGAACTTCGGCCAGGACGGCCGGGAAGTCGACGTCCTCGGCGGGCGCCGGCTCCTCGGCCGGGGCGCTCTCGGACGCCACGACCTCGGTCACGCGCAGGCCGAACTCCTCGTCGATGACCACGACCTCGCCGCGCGCGATCGGCTTGCCGTTGACCAGCAGGTCGACGGGCTCGCCGGCGAGCCGGTTGAGGGTCACGATCGAGCCCGGGCCGAGCGCGAGCGTCTCGCGGATCGTCATCTGGGTCCGGCCGATCTCGACGGCGAGCTCCACAGGGACGTCGTAGAGCCGCTCGAGCTCGGGCGGGCCGTCGCCGGCGGCGGCCGGCGTGCTGACGGTGGTCTCGAAGGGGACGTAGTCGACGGGATCGCTCATGGGTTCCTCACTGCACGGTGACGTCGGGGAAGAGGACCTCCTCGACGTGGACGTCCGTGTGCTCCTTGATCGACTTGAGGATCTTCTTCTTGATCTTCTCGCGGCCCTCGCCCTGGATCAGGTCGTGGTCGGCCGCGTTCGTCAGCACGTCCGTGATCAGGTCGCGGACGATCGCCTCCTGCGGTTCGGAGCCGTAGCCGTCGGGCGGGGTGGGGGCGCCGTGGCCGCCACCGTGGCCGCCGGCCGCCTCGGCGGCCTCGACGACGAGCGCGACCGAGACCTTGGCGTACCGGCCGTCGGCCAGGTTGACCAGGAACTCCTTCGGCAGGACGTAGACCGTGCCGTGGACCTTGGGCTCAGGGGGCTTCTCGGCCGGCTTGGCGAGAACGGTCTTGTAGGCGCCGCCGGCGAGCACGAGTGCCGCTACGACGATGATGATGATCTTCTTGTTCATTTGTCGCCTCCTTGCGACGGATTTGCTCCATGCAGGCGGGTCAGGATGATCTCGACCCGCCGGTTCTTCGCCCGGCCGGCCGGCGTCGCGTTGCCGGCGATCGGGTGCTGGGCGGCATAGCCGGACAGCGACATGCGCCGGCCGGACACGCCCGAGTCGCCCAGCTGCTGCACCACCGCCGCCGCGCGGGCGCCGGAGAGCTGCCAGTTGGACGGGTACTGCGAAGTGGCGATCGGGCGATCGTCGGTGTGCCCCTCGACCTGGACGGGATGCTTCCCCTCGTGGTCGATGATGCGGCCGATCTCGGCCAGCGTGGGCCGGCCGCCGGACTTGACCACGGCGCTGCCCGAGTCGAACAGCACGCCGTCGGTCACCAGGCGGATCTTCAGCCCGTCCGGGGTGACGGTCGTCGACATCTTCTCGGCAAGCCCGGCCTCCTTGGCCAGCTTGTCGATGCGCTTCTTGAGGTCCTGGAAGCTGCGCTCCTCGGCCCGCGCCTGCTTGGCCGCCTCCTCGGCGTCCTGCGGGCTCATCGCCTGGGCGATGGCCTGCGCCGGGGTGAGCGTCGGCAGCGGCGGGTTCGGCGGGGCCGCCTCGGCCTCCGACGCGTCGCCGGTCTGCATCATCGCCCGCCCGCCCGTGAGGACGGGCCCGGAGAAGGCCTCCTGGAGCGACTGCTGCAGCTCCTTGACCTTGCTGATGTTCGTCGACGAGATCGCGAACAGGACCACGAACAGCGCGAACAGCAGCGTCATCATGTCGTAGCCCGAGACGAGCCAGCGCTCGTGGTTCTCGTGCTCCTCGTGATGGTGCTTCTTATGCCGACGCGCCGCGCTCATGGCTCACCTCAGGCCGCCTGCTTCTGCTCGGCGCCCTTGGCGATCTGCTCCTCCTCGGAGGGGCGGTCCTTCGGCGGCACGTAGGCCATCAGCTTCTCGGCCACCACGCGCGGGTTGTCGCCCGCCTGGATCGCGAGGATGCCCTCGAGCGTCATCTCGCGGAAGTGCATCTCGGCCTCCGAGAGCTCCTTCAGGCGGTTGGCGATCGGCAGGAAGACCACGTTGGCGGAGCCGACGCCCATCAGCGTCGCGAGGAACGCGGCGGCGATCAGCGGGCCGAGCGTCGACGGCGCGTTCAGGTTGTTCATCACGTTGACGAGACCGAACACGGTGCCGACGATGCCCATCGTCGGGGCCAGCGCGCCCGCCTGCATGAACGGCGCGCGACCGGCGGAGTGGCGCTTGCGCATCGCCTCGTTCTCGGCGTCGAGCACGGCGGCCACGAGGTCCGGGTCCGTGCCGTCGACGACGAGCTGGATGCCCTTGCGGGTGAAGGGATCGTCGATGCTCTTGACGGCCTCGTCGAGCGCCAGCAGGCCGTCGCGGCGCGCTTGGTCGGCGAAGCCGACGAGCTGGTTGACGCGGCCGACCAGGTCGAGGTCCGGCGGCATGATCGCCTTCATGTAGAGCTTGGGGAGCGCGATGTGGACGGGCAGGCCACAGGCGGCGATGGTCGCGCCGAGCGTGCCGACGAGCACGATGAGGGCCGCCGGCACGTTGAGGACGACCATGGGGTTCGAGCCCTCCATGATCGCGCCCATTGCGATGCCGACGCAGGCGATGACGATGCCGATGGCGGTGCCGAACTTCATGACCGCGGCCCCTTGGTCGGCAGCTCGCTCTCCTGGCGGGCGTGCTCGGCGTTGAGCGCCACGATGGCGCCGTCGCCGGCGGTGCCGCGCACGAGCGCGAGGCTGGAGGAGCGGCGCGGGACGCGGCTCATCGCGTCGAGGACCGACGCGCGCCAGGCGCGGACGGCATCGGTGACCTGGTCCGGCGTCTCGACCACGACCAGGCGCGAGCCGGTCGTGAGCACGACGACGGTGTCCGGGTTGGCCTCGACGGTGAGGATCAGGTCCGGGTTCAGGTGGAACGGCTGGGGAGTTCGCCCGAGTTTGTGAAGACGGATCATGGGAGGGGAGGGACCGAGAGACGGAGGGGTCCTGGCCGGGTCATCGGCCGCGGGCGCCGGGAGTTGAACGAAAAGGGCCCGCCGGAGCGGGCCCTTTCACGTCACGGCGCTAGGGGTTAGCGCTTGAGGTTCACCAGATCGCTGAGCATCTCGTCCGAGGTCGAGATGACGCGCGAGTTGGCCTGGAAGCCGCGCTGGGCGGTGATCATGTTCGTGAACGACTGGGCGAGGTCCACGTTGGACATCTCGATCGCGCCCGCGGTCGTGAAGCCGTACTGCGCGCCCGGCGTGCCCACGTCCTCGGTGCCCGAGTTCGCGGTCTCGACCCAGCGGTTCGAGCCGGAGCGCTGCAGGCCGGCCGAGTTCGCGAAGGTGGCGAGCGTGATGAACTGCTGGCCCGTCTGGCGCACGCCGGCGGTGTCGACGTAGCTGACGTCGCCGTTCTGGCCGATGGCCACGTTGGTCGACCCGGGCGGGATCCGGAGCAGCGCGGGGGCGCCGCCGGCGTCGCGGCCCTGGACGTAGTAGCCGTCCTGGGTCACCAGGTAGCCGTCGCGGTTGGTGGTGAAGTTGCCCGCGCGTGTGTACTCGAAGCCGGTGGCGGCGGCGGCCGGCGGCGTCGCGGTGCTCGCGGCGACCCGGAACATGCCCGGGCCCTGGATGGCGACGTCGAGCGGGTTGCCCGTCGACTGGAGGGCGCCGGAGGTCATCAGGTTGTCGATCGACGACAGCTGGGTGCCGAGGCCGACCTGCGCCGCGTTGGCGCCGCCCGTGCCGCCGCCGGGCCCGGAGGCGCCGCGCTGCAGCTGGGTCAGCGAGTCCTTGAACGTCGTGCGCGCCGACTTGTAGCCGATCGTGTTGACGTTCGCGATGTCGTTGGAGGTGACGTCGAGCATCACCTGGTGGGTCCTGAGGCCGCTGATGGCGGCGAACATGCCTCGCATCATCGGGGCATCAACTCCTTCCGTCGCCT
This sequence comes from uncultured Solirubrobacteraceae bacterium, assembly GCA_963844405.1. GTDB lineage: Bacteria > Actinomycetota > Thermoleophilia > Solirubrobacterales > Solirubrobacteraceae > DASSUW01. The sequence continues at coordinate 1,382,005 of CAWJNZ010000007.1, forward strand.
AAGCGACCTGCGTGATGGTTGAGGGATCGACTCCGTCGACGCCGTTCACCGTGAGCAGCGGCTTGCCGCCCGCGGTGGTGACCTTGTCGACCTTGCCGGTTTGAATCTGGTCGTCGGCGTCCACGTAGCTGACGGTGCGGCCGATCAGGCCGACCGCGTTGGTGGACGACATGGAGGCGGCCATCTGCTGGTTGGCCGCCGCCAGGTTGGTGACCTGCTCCAGCGTGGAGAAGGACGCCATCTGAGCCATGAACTCGCTGTCGTTCATGGGGTTCATCGGGTCCTGGTGCTGCAGCTGGGCCACGAAGAGCTTGAGGAACTGGTCCTTGCCGAGCGAACCGTTGGCGGCGTTCTTCGGCATGTCCTCGACCTTGATGATCTCGGTCGTGCTGTTGATGCTGGTCATTGGGCTCGAAGGGGGTCGGGATCAGGCGAGCACGTCAACCAGCAGCCCACCGGGCAGCTCGATGACGGTCTGGGTGGACGGAGCCGGCTCGGCGTCGCCGTCGGCGTCGCGGGCCGAACGGCCGGGGGAGGTCAGGCGGTCGTCGAGGGCATCGCTCCACTCGCCGCGGGCGCTCTGCCGCTGCTGCTGGTCGGCCGAGGTGGAGACCTCGAGCGAGATCAGCGTCACGTCGCGCGCCTCGAGGGCGCGGCGCAGGTCCTCGCCGGCCTGGGCCAGCAGGCGGGCGGCCTCGGGCGAGTCGGCGACCACCTGGGCGGCGACGCCGCCGGCCGTGGCCTGCAGGCGGATCTCGATGCCGCCGAGCTCGGCCGGCTTGAGCGCCATCTTGGCGCGGCTGATGCCGCGCTCGACGGCGACGTGCAGGAGCGTGGAGACCGCGGCCGGGGCACGGTGCAGCGGCACGGCGCGCTGCGGCGCGACGGGACCGGACAGCGGCGTGGAGACCGGCGCGGGGGCGACGGGCTCGGTGGCCGGGCCCTGGGCGGGCGCGGCGGCAGCCGGGGCCGGCTCGGCGGCGCGCGCCGGGGTCGCGGCGTGCGGCACGGGCGCGGCGGGTGCCTCGGCCACCGGGGCAGCCACCGGCTCGGCGGGCAGCTCGGCCTCCGGCGCGGCGACCGGGACCTGGGCCTGCGGGACAGCGGGCTGAGCCGGAGCCGGCGCGGCGTCCTGCGGCTGCGCGGCCGCCGGGGCGGGCACGGTCGCGACCGGCTGGCCGGCGGCCGGGACGGCCGGAGCGGCGGGCTGCGGAGCGAGCGCAACGGCGGCGCCGGCGGGCACGGCGGCCGGCTGCGGCGTCGCGGCCACGACCGCGGCGGCGACGGCCTCCGGGGCGAGCATGAAGGGCGGGGCGACGGGGAGCGCCGGCGCGGCGGCCGGCGCCTCGGCCGGGATGGTCGCGACGAACGGCACGGCGACCGGCTGGCCGGCGACGAGGCCCTCGACCGGGGGCATGACGACGTTCTCGGCCGCCGGAGCCACGAAGGGAGCCTGCGGGCCGACGGCGTGGAGGTCGAGGCGGGCGGCGTCGCGCGAGAGCTCGGACGCGTGCGCCCGGTTGTCGCCGTCGCGCGGCCCGTCGTGACCGAGGGCGCGGCCCTGAGGCCCGTCGTGGCCGACGCCGCCGTCGCGCGGCCGGTCATGGCGCGCGTCGCGGGAGTCGGAGGCCCGGCCGCCCGCGCGCTCGTCGCGGCGCGACTGCTCGGCACGGGGGGCGGGGGCATGCGCGTCGAGCAGCGCCGCGAAGGCGCTCCCGTCGCGACGCTCGGCCGGGGCGGCCGAGGAGCGGTCATTCAGCGCGGCGGGGCGCGTGGGCTGGGTGCGGTCGGTGTTCATCACAGGATCGAGGGGGTGCCGCCACCCGCCGCGCGGTACTGCGCGGCGTTGGCCTGGACGATGCGGACGTAGTTCTGGGTCTCGGCGTAGGGCGGGACGCCGCCGTAGCGCTGGACCGCGCCGGGGCCGGCGTTGTAGGCGGCCAGGGCGCGCGTCACGTCGCCGCCGAAGGCGTCGAGCTGCTGGCGCAGGTACTTGGCGCCGCCGTCGAGGTTCTGGATCGGGTCGAGCACGTTCGTGACGCCGAGGCCGGCGGCGGTGCCCGGCATCAGCTGGGTGAGGCCGCGGGCGCCGGCGGGCGAGCCGGCGTTCGGGTTGAAGCCCGACTCCTGCTTGACGAGCCCGGCGAGCAGCGCCGGGTCGATGCCGTGCTTCTTGGCGGCGGCGGTGATCTCGGCGCCGAACGGCACGTCGGCCGGGAGCGCGGAGGCGCCGACGCTCATCGGCGAGGCCGAAGCGGTGGTGGCGGCGGGGGCGGTGGCGGCCGTGGCGGTGGCCAGCTGGGAAGCGAAGGCGGTCGGCGCGGGTGCCGGGGCCGGCGAGGCAGCGCCCATCAGGGCCTGCAGCTCGGCGACGCGGGCGACGACGGCGTCGACGCTCATGCAGCGGCTCCGCGGCGGTGCATGGTCAGAGCGACCTCGTCGAGCTCGCCCTGGGCCACGCGCGCCCAGTGGGCGTCGTGGTCGGCGCGCTGGCGGGCCTCGAGCTTGTCCATGACCTGGCGGTCGCGGGCGGCGGTCTGCAGCGCGGTGCGGCGCGCGGCGACCTCGGCGTCCTGGCGGTCGAGGTCCAGCGCCGCCTCGCGGCGGTCGCGCTCGGCGCGCTCGATGAACGCCTGGGCGGCGATCAGGTCCATGCCCGTCGCGCGGGTCTGCGCGGTCTCGCGGCCGGCGTCGGTCGCGGCGGAAGCGGCGTACGTCGCCTCGCGCAGCATCGCCTCGCCGCGCAGGCGCAGGCTCAGCTCGCGCGCCAGGTCCTCCTGAGCACGCGCTTCCGCGCGCTCTCGGAGCGTCTTGACGCGCTCGAGGCGGAACGTGAAGGACGGAATCTCCACGTCCGCTGTCATCGACCGGTCCGCACGAACCTGTAGGCGTCCGCCTCAGGAACGGCTCATCGTTCCTCAGGAAACCGGCCCCTGGCGCGCTTACCGTCGGGACCATGCGGACCTCCCCACTCCTCGTCGGCGTGCTGCTCGCAGCCGCGCTGGCACTCCCCACCACGGCCTCCGCGGCCGCGACCCCCAGCTGCTTCGCCGGCCTGGGGGGCACCTACAACGACTACACGATCGTCGGCACCGGCAAGTCGGAGGTGCTCGTCGGCACCTCCGGGCCCGACGTCATCTACGCCGCCGGCGGCGACGACGAGATCCATGGCCTCGGCGGCGAAAACATCCTCTGCGGGGCCGCCGGCGGCGACCTGATCGTCGGCGGCGAGGGCAACGACCTGATGGACGGCGCCGACGACCCGGCGAGCTACCGCTCGGAGGCCGGCAAGCGCACCAACGACGAGGCCGACCGCTTCTACGGCGGCCCCGGCAACGACAACGCCACCGGCCTCGACGGCGACGACTGGGTCGAGGGCGGCGACGGCAACGACGACATCGGCGGCGGCCGTGGCCGCGACGTCGTGCTCGGCGGCGCCGGCACCGACGCCGTGCTCGGCTCCGGCGTGCTGTTCGAGAACGAGCCGGACCTCGTCCGCGGCGGTCCCGGCGACGACTTCGTGACCTCGAGCGGCGGCGGGAACGACGAGCTGTACGGCGACGAGGGCGACGACAGCCTGAACGGCGGCCCCGGCGACGACCAGCTCGACGGCGGGCCCGGCTTCGACCTGGCCGACGGCGAGGACGGCATCGACGCCTGCGTGGCCGTCGAGACCGTGCTCGGCTGCGAGCTCGGCGCCCTGACGTCCTGAGGATGCGGAGGCTGACCGGCGGCGGGGCCGGTCAGTTTCGCGCGCCGATCACCGAGGCGGAGTCCTTGAGCCTGGCCGCGCTCGTGTCGACGAGGATGAGGATCGAGCACTCACCCGTCGGCGCCATGGCGATGTACGAGCCGTCGGGGGCACTCTGGAGCCGGCCCTCGCGGCCGTCGACGTCGAGCCGTTCGCCGGTCACCTTGCCGTCGCTCTCGGCGTCCTTGGCGCCCAGCACCACGTCCTCCGGCCGGCCCTCGTTGGTGTTGACGACGATGACCACCGTGCCCTGCTGCGCCCTGCGGCGGAAGATGACGCTGGCGTCGTGGCTGCGATAGCCCTCGCCGACCTCCTTCCGCAGCTCGCCCACGAACTCGTCGATCGGCTCGTCGTCGACCGGCGGCTCGACGGTGTAACCGCGCGGCACGGGACCGATCACCTCGCTCGCCTTCAGCGTCGACGTGCCCTCGGGGCACTCGGGCGGGGCCGAGAGCGTCTCGCGCCCGGGCGTGCCGCAGCCGGCCGCCGCGAAGAACGCCAGAGTGATCATGATCGCCGCGCAACGCATGGCGGCAGCAGTACCCGCTATGCCGCGAGGTGAAGCGGCGGGATCGCCGAGTGCAGCGGCGTCCCTACCGGGGCCGGCGGCGCCGGCTCGGCCTGAGCCGGTGGCGCCGGATCGGGCACCGTCGAGAGCAGCGCGAGCTGGGTGAGCGCCGAGTCCGCCTCCTCGGCCGAGCTGACCTCGTCGGGCCTCTGGCGCAGGAAGCCGTCGATCGGGTCGCGCGCGGAGATCGCGGCGTCGGTCAGCGGGTCGGCGCCGAGCTGGTAGGCGCCGATCGCGATCAGGTCGGCCTTGTCGCGGTAGGCGGCCATCAGGCGGCGGATGTCGTCGCCCGCCGAGCGCACGTCGCCGGTCACGACCTCGCCGACCAGCCGTGAGACGGAGGCCAGGACGTCGACCGCCGGGTAGTGGCCGGCGTGCGCCAGGTGGCGCGAGAGGACGACGTGGCCGTCGAGGATCGAGCGCACGGCATCGGCGATCGGCTCGTTCATGTCGTCGCCGTCGACGAGCACGGTGTAGAGGCCGGTGATCGAGCCGCGCGGCGAGGTGCCCGAGCGCTCGAGCAGCTTCGGGAGCAGCGCGAAGACGCTCGGCGTGTAGCCGCGCGTGGCCGGCGGCTCGCCGATCGCCAGGCCGACCTCGCGCTGGGCCATGGCGAAGCGCGTGACCGAGTCCATCATCAGCATCACGTCGCGGCCCTGGTCGCGGAAGTGCTCGGCGATCGTGGTGGCCGTGAAGGCGGCCTTGATACGCACCAGCGCGGGCTGGTCGGAGGTGGCGACCACGACCACCGAGCGCGCCATGCCCTCGGGGCCCAGGTCGCGCTCGATGAACTCACGCACCTCGCGCCCTCGCTCGCCGACCAGGCAGATGACGTTGACGTCGGCCGACGTGGAGCGGGCGATCATGCCGAGCAGCGACGACTTGCCGACGCCCGAGCCGGCGAAGATGCCGAGCCGCTGGCCGCGGCCGCACGGCACCAGCGCGTCGAGCGCGCGCACGCCGAGCGAGACGCGCTCGTGGATGCGCGGACGGGTCAGGGGGTCCGGCGGCGGCGCCTCGACGGGACGGGACCTGCCGGCCGCCATCGGCCCGAAGTCGTCGAGCGGGCGGCCGAGGCCGTCGAGCGTGCGGCCGAGCAGGTCGTCGGAGACGTCGACGCGCAGCGCGCGGCCGGAGGCGCTCACGCGCGCGCCCGGGCCGATGCCGGCCGCCTCGCCGAGCGCCATCAGCAGCGTGCGACCGGCCCGGAAGCCGACGACCTCGGCGGGCACGGCGGAGCGGCCGCGGCCGGTCTCGATCGTGCAGACCTCGCCGACCTCGGCCTCGAGACCGGTCGCCTCGACGATCAGGCCGATCAGGTCGCGTACGCGGCCGTGGCGGCGGTGCAGGTCGGCGTCGCGGAGCGCCGCGGTGGCCTGCTCGAGCTGGAAGGTCATGGGCCCGTCGAGAGCGCGGCCTCGACGACCTCGCGGGCGCGCAGCAGCTTGGTCTCGACCCGCGCGTCGACGTCGCCATCGGGCGTGCGGACGACGGCCCCGCCGCGCGACACGCGCCGCTCGGCCTGGACCTCGCAGTGCTCGATGCCGCCGAGCGTGGTCCGCAGGCCGTCCATCGCGTCGCGCACCAGCTCGAGGTCCTCGGGGTGCACGAGCACGGTGATCCGCTCGCGCTCGACGATCCCGCGCAGGGCGCCGCGGACGGCCTCGACCACGCGGTCGGGCTCGACGGCCACCGCCCCGCCGAGGACCTTCTCGGCGAGGAACAGCGCCAGGTCGACGGCATGGGCCTCGAGCCGGTCGGCGCGCTCGTGCTGGGACTCCCGCACGGCCTCGGCGGCCTGGGCGAGCGCCTCGAGCGCCGGCGTGAGGGCGGCGAGCGCCTCCTCGCGGCCCTCGCGCAGGCCCTCCTCGCGCGCCGTCATGCGCAGCGCGTCGGCGTCGGCCTCGGCCTGCGCCAGCGCGGCCATGACCGCGTCGGCCTCGGCGTGGGAGCCCGGAGGGGGCTCGACGGGCGCCTCGAGCGCCTCGAAGGAGAACTCGGCGGACGTCATCACAGCAGCTCGTCGTCGCCGCCGCCGCCGCCGCGCGAGAGCACGACGGCGCCTGCCTCCTCGAGCCGGCGCACGACGCCGACGATGCGGCCCTGCGCCTCCTCGATGACCCGCTTGCGCTGCGGCGGCTGGAACTCGATCTCCTCCTTGAGGAGCTCGGCGCCGCGCTCGGACATGTTGGAGAAGATCCGGTCGCGCACCTCGTTGCTGACGCCGCGCAGCGCGATCGCGAGGTCCTTCTGGTCGACCTCCTTGAGCACCATCTGGATCGAGCGGTCGTCGAGCTTGACGACGTCCTCGAAGGTGAACAGGAGCAGGCGGACCTCCTCGGCCAGCTCGGACTCGGTCTTGGCGAGCTCGTCGAGGACGTTGCGCTCGGTCGTGCGGTCGGAGTGGTTGAGGATGTCGGCGAGCGACTTGACGCCGCCGGCGGCCGCGTACTCCTGCGCGATCACGTTGGAGAGCTTCTGGCGCATGACGTTCTCGACGTGCGAGACGACCTCCGGCCGCGTCTCGGCCATCTTGGCGACGCGGCGGGCCACCTCGGCCTGCTCCTCCGGCCCCAGGAACGAGAGGACCTGGGCGGCCAGCGTGGTGTGCAGGTTGGCGATCACCAGGGCGATCGTCTGCGGCGCCTCGTTGCGGAGGAAGACGTGGATCTGCTCCGGCGGCGTGCGGCGCAGGAACTCGAACGGGCGGCGCTCGATCGTCGCCGACAGGCGGCCGATCAGCTCCTCGGCACGGGCCGACCCGAGCGAGCGCTCGAGGATGCTGCGCGCGTACTCGACGCCGCCCTCGGAGATGTACTCCTCGGCCAGGACGGTCTCGACCGCCTCGGCGATGATGTCGCGCGAGACGCCGGTCGGCACCTTGCGCGACTTGGCGATCTCGAGCGAGAGCGCCTCGACCTCGCTGTCGCCGAGGTGACGGAAGATCTCGCTGGCGCGCTCTTCGCCGACGGCGACGAGCAGCACAGCGGCCTTCTCGATCCCCTTCAGGCTCGCGGCGGAGACGTCCGCGACGGCGCGTGTGGCAAGCTCGGCGGCCACGGACTAGTCCTCGGCCATCCAGTTCTTGACCTGGGCGGCGACGCGCTCGGGCTCGCGCTCCATCAGCTGGTCGAGCGCCTGCAGGTTGGCGTCGGGCGCGCGCGGGGGCAGCGTGATGGTCGGCGCCGGCGGCGCCATGATCTGGGTCTGCTGCTCGAGCTCGGCCAGCGAGACCGGCTCCTCGATCTGGGTCAGCCACGCCGGGGTCAGGGCCTCACCCTCGCGCTTGCGCAGAGCGCGGCTCATGAAGAACAGGAACAGCAGCGAGGCGAGGCCGATGCCGACCCACTTGAGCGGGCCGAGCAGCGTCGTCGGGACCGGGCCGGCCTTCGGCGTCTCCACCTTGGCGAACGGCACCTGGGCGGCCTGGATCGTGTCACCGCGCGCGGTGTCGATGCCGGCGGCGCTGGAGATCGTCTGCTCGAGCGAGGCGAAGACCGCGGGCGGGACGGACTGGTCGACCAGCAGCGCGACGTTGAGCTTGTTGACGGCGCCGGGGGCGACCTGGGTGCGGTCGACCTGCTTGTTGACGGCGAACTCGGTGTTCTCGGTCTCGCGCTGGTAGTTCGAGTTGGCACCGCCACCGCCGGTGCCCGCGGCGTACTGCGGGATGTTGCTGCCGGTGCCGGCGGTGCCGCCTGTGGTCGTCCCCCCGCCGCGCAGGCGCTCGGTCTCGGTCTGGGTCTTGAGCGGCACGCGGCTGCGGCGGTCGTAGGTGACCGCGTCGCGCGTGGTCTTGTCGGCGTTGAGGTCGGCGGTGACGGAGACCTGCCCCTTGCCCGGGCCGAGCGTGCGGGTGAGCAGCGCGTTGAGGTCGGCCTCCATGGCGCGGGCGAAGCGCGCCTCGAGCGCCTGCTTGCCGGCCACCATGCCCGCGCCGCCGGTGCCGTCGCCCTCGGGCCACAGCAGCGTGCCCGCGGCGTCGGTGATCGTGACGTTGTCGGTCTTGAGGCCCTTGACGGAGGAGGAGACGAGCTGCGCGATGCCGCGCACCGCGCCGGGGTCCATGCTGTCCGCGGAGTTGCCGAGCATGACGGCGGCGGTGGCCGGCGTCGCCTCGTCGGCGAACAGGTCGTCCTCGGGCAGCACGAGCTGCACGGACGGGTTGCTGACGCCCTCGACGCCGCCGATCGTGCGGGCGATCTCGCCCTCGAGCGCGCGCTGGTACGTGACCTGCTGCTGGAACTCCGAGGCGCCGAGCTTCTGCTCGTCGAACAGCTCGAAGCCCTCGCCGCTGCTGCCGACGTTCACGCCGGCGCCCGCCAGCGTGACGCGCGCCTGGGCGGCCTGGCTCTTGTCGACCGCGAGGCCGGTGCCGTTGTTGCGCAGCTCGTAGGCGATGCCCTGCTCGTCGAGCGCCGCGGTGATCTCGCCGGTCTTGGCCGGGTCGAGGCCGGAGGCGAGCATCGTGTACGACGGCGCGCCCGCGATCCGCAGCATGAGGAACGCGATCGCCAGGATGGCGACGGCCGCGACGGCGATGATCGCCTTGGAGCGGGTGGGGAGGGCGCGGAAGGTCTCGACGAAAGGCGGCATGGCTTACACCTGGGTGTGGAAGATGTCCTGGGCCGCCTCGACGGCCTTCGAACGGATCTGCGACGCGAGCTGCATGGCGAGCTGGGCGCGCTCGACGGCCATGACCACGGCGGTCGGGTCGGACGCCTGGCCGGTGGCCAGCGCCTGCGCGGCCTCGGCCGCCTCGTCCTGGGTGGTGGCGAGCGACTGCAGCGACTTGCCGAGCACGTCGCCGAAGCCGGCGCCGGTGGCCTCCTGCGTGCCGGCCTCGCCGGCGAGCGGCAGGCCGTCGACCCGGAACTCGGGGCCGGTGACGGCGAAGGCGGGATCGATCGGGATCGTCGGCATCAGCGGAGGAGGTCGAGGGTGCGGGAGAACATCTGCTTGGCCGCCTGCATGGCGGTCACGTTGGCCTCATAGGCGCGCTGGGCGCCGATCAGGTCGACCATCTCGGTGACGGTGTCGACGTTCGGCATCGCGACGTAGCCGTTCTCGTCGGCGTCCGGGTGGCCGGGGTCGTAGACCTGCTTGAGCGGCGTCTGGTCCTGGACCACGCCGGCCACCTCGACGCCGCGGCCGTCGGCGCCGCCGCCCATGGCGGCGGAGAGGGTCGCGCCGAACGAGCCGGCGCGCTCCTGGAGGATGACCTCCTTGCGGCGGTACGGCTGGCCGTCGGCGCCGCGCGTGGTCTGGGCGTTGGCCAGGTTCTCGGCCACCACGTCCATCCGCAGGCGCTCGGCGGTGAGCGCCGAGGCGGAGATCTCGAGACCGCCGAACAGGCTCATCAGACGCCCGTCCCCATCGCGGCCTTCAGGATCCCGATACGGGCGTGGGCGACCTGCACGGCGGCCTGGTGCTCGAGCGCGTTGGCGGCGAGCTTGGCCGACTCGGTGTCGACGTCGACGGTCGAGCCGTCGGCGCGGACGGCGCCGGCCGAGGCGTCGCGGGCCGGGCTGAAGGAGATCGAGTCCAGCGTCTCGCGCGAGCCGATGGCGGCGGAGAGGGCACCGTGGAAGTCCACATCGACGCGCTGGTAGCCCGGGGTGTTGGCGTTCGCGAGGTTGGCCGCCAGCGCCTCGTGGCGCTTGCCGGCGCCCTCGATGGCGCGCTCGAGGGCAAGCTGCGTGATGTCGAAGAGCATCGGGACGGAATCTCCTTGGAAGAAGGTGGCTACGTCCGTCCCTGGACACCTGAGGCCCCATCCCTGAGGCAGCCAGTCCCGTGATCGGCCTGGCGCCGCCGACCTTTAGTGCGGGGCGAATGTCAGGCGGTGTCGTTGACCCAGTGCCGCATGGGCGCGGTCTGGGCGGCGGCGTAGCCGGCGACGGCGCCGCGCGCGTTCGGCAGCGCGGCGATCTCGCGCGCCAGCTCGGCGCGAGCGGCGGCCAGCGTGGCGTTGAGCTGGCCCTGGACGACGGCGAGCGCCTCGAGGACGAGCTTGGCCCCCACGGGGGCGGGCCCGAGCGCGGCCGCCATGCGGACGCGCTCGGCGGTGGACTCGGCGAGCTCCTCCCAGCGGCCCTCGGCGGCGAGCTGGCGCTCGGCCGTGGCCCGGGCTAGGAGTGCCGTCCAGCCGTCCATCGGACTAGGCGTTGGCCACCTGGGCCCAGGACTCGCGCAGCTCGCCGAGGAGCTCGGAGACCTTCTCGATCATCGCGGGGTCGCGCTGGGTGCGCGCCTCGAGCAGGTGGCGGTTGCAGAAGACGTAGATGCCCTGGAGGCGGCTGGCGATCTCGCCGCCCTGCTCGAGGTCGAGCGTGGTGAGCAGCTCGTCGATGATCGCCTCGGCGCGCGACAGGCGGTTGCCGGCCACGGCCATGTCATCGTCGCGCATCGCGTACGTGGCCTGGTGGAGGAAGCGGAGGCAGCCGTCGTAGAGCATGACTACGAGCTGGCCGGGAGTGGCCGTGAGGATGCTCTGCTCCTTGTAGGCAACGGCACGTGAAGGCGAGTAGACGGACATGCTCCGGTAGTCGGCTTGAACCGACGGCGCTTGAGCTATCGGCCGGCGTTCAGACCGGCGAGCTGGCCCTGCAGCCAGGCGCCCTGGGTCTGGGAGTTCTGGAGCGCCGTCTCCATCGCCGCGAACTGGGCCTTGAGGCGCTTCTCACGGGCCTCGAGGCGCTCGTTGGCGCGGTCGATCTGGTCCTGGACGCGCTTCGACTGCCGGTCGCCGCTCTTGATCCGCTCGTCGATGATGCCCGAGCCGCCCGTCTGCGTCTTGACGAAGTCCTCGACGCCCTTGGAGAAGGTGCCGAGGAAGCTCTTGACCGCGGTGAAGTCGCTCTCGAGCGCGGCCGTCAGCTTGGCCTCGTCGAGCACGATCTTGCCGGCCTTGGCGTCCGCGCTCGCCTGGGCGCCGGTGGCCTTCGGGATCCCGATGCCGATGTCGCCGAGGTCGTTGATGCCGACGGCCTGGACCACGTCGGCCATGTCCTGCCGCAGCTTGGAGAGCATCGCGGTCAGCGAGGAGTCGCCGAACAGCTGGCCGCGCGCGGCCTGGAAGTCGCTGGTGGGGTTGCGGGCGACCTGCTCGGTCAGCTTGCCGCGCGTGGTCGTGACGAGCCCGTTGTAGGCGTCGACGAAGGCCTTGACCTTGCCCTTGATGCCGTCGCGGTCGAGCGTGTTCTCGCTCACGTTGACGGCGACGGGCGACGACGTGACGCCCTTGAAGGTCAGCCGGACGCCGGGGATGGCGTGCTCGACGACGTTCGAGTCCCAGTACTGCGTGGCCCCCGCGCCGACCTTGAAGGCGGCCCGCAGGTCGAGCGGGTCCGCGCGGACGAAGGCGGGGTCCTCCGCGAGCACGGCGCTCGACGAGGACATCGTGAACTCGGACTTCTCGCCGGTCTTGCGGGAGGAGACGACGAGGTGCTCGCCGTCCGGGCCCTTGACCACGGCGGCCACGGCCGGTCCGGTGGTCCTGGCGTTGATGGCGTCGGCGATCTGCTGCTTGGTCGCGCCCGCCGCGACGTCGATGCTGACGTTGGAGGTCCCGTCGGCGTAGGCGAGCGACAGCGTCGTGGCGACGGTCGTCTTGCCGTCGGCGTCGAAGCTCCCGGCTCCGAACTCGAAGCGACGCTGTGCCGACGAGGCGAGGCGCTCGACGGTGATCGACTGGCCGCCGATGCCGGCGCCGCCGATCATCGTGGCGGTGACGCGCGTGGCGTCCGAGCTCTCGACCGACTGCTTCTGGGCCCAGGTGCTGTCGGCGCTGAGCGCGAGCGCGGCGTCCTTGAACGCGGCGAGCTTGGAGGCGACCTCCTTGAGCGCGTCCTGCTGTCCTCCCGCGGCGGCCTTGCGGTAGCCGATCTTGGTCAGGCTCTGGCGCTCGAGCGCCATCAGCTGCTCGACGATCGAGGCGGTGTCGACGCCCGAGGCGAGCCCTGAGAGGCTGAGCCCGGCCATCGCTAGAGCGCCCCGCCCGACATCACATGCAGCGCATGCGACGGCGGGATCGTGCGGATCACGTTGCCCTGGAGGTCACGGACCTGGACGATCACGCGGCCGGTGTCCTGATCGGTGCTGAAGTGCAGCTCGCGGTTGTTGGCCGCCAGCTCGGCCGCGCGGTCACGCGCGGCGGCCACCTCGTCGAGCAGCTCCGGCGGGGGCGAGGGCGGCAGCGAGATCACCGCGACGTCGCCCTTCGGCACGCCGACGGAGGCCAGCGTGGCCGCGAAGTCCGCGGTGGGCGCGGGCGTGGCCGCCGGACGTCGCACGGCGACGCCGGGGGTCACGGGAGGCAGAGGTCCGATCTCGAAGCTCATCTGCCTCGGTTGTCGGCCGCTCCGCGCCCGCCTTGAAAGGCTTGGACGTTTATCCGACGGCCGAGAACAGCACCGAGTCCTCGGCGAGCTGCTGCTTCAGCGTGCGCTTGAGCTGCGAGTGGATCTGGCAGACGCGGCTCTCGGACACGCCGAGGATGTCGCCGATCTCGCGCAGGGTGAGGTTCTTGACGTAGAGGAGGACGGCCACCTCGCGCTCGCGCTGGGGCAGCTTCTCGAAGGCCGAGCGGAACTTGGCCTTGGCCTCGTCGGTCGCGGTGGCGTGCTCGGGGTCGAGCCGCTCGTCGCCGGCGGCCAGCGTGTCGATGCGCTCGACCGTCGTCTCGTCGTCGGAGATCACCAGCGTGTTGAGCGAGGTGACGTCGGAGACGGAGATGTCGTCCTCGCGGCGGCGCAGGTCGTCGACCGAGATGGCGAGCGAGTCGGCGAGCTCGCCCTTGCTCGGGCGGCGGCCGTGGAGGGCGGTGAACTGGTCGCGCGCCCTGGCGATGTCGCGCTCCCAGCGGCGCAGCGAGCGCGGGGCCCAGTCCTGGCGGCGCAGCTCGTCGAGCACGGCGCCGTGGATCCGGGTCCACGCGAACTGCTCGAGCGTGGCGCCCTTGGCCGGGTCGTAGCGGTCGATCGAGGCGATCAGGGCCTCGAGCCCGCAGGAGATGAAGTCCTCGACCTCGCAGCGAGCGGGGAGCTCACGGACCTTCTTGAAGACGATGTACTTCACCAGCGGGGCGAAGGTCATCACGAGGCGGTTCCGGACCTGCATGTCGCCCGTGCGCTTGTACTCGCTCCACAGAGCATGCGCCTCGTCCGCTGAGACGCGGCGGCGGCTGTTGGTCGAGGCGGACTTCATGTCGGACGGGGCTCCTTGCGAAGGAAACGATCTGGCGGACCGGACCTGTATCGGGCCCAGACCCGATTCCCTTGATCACCGGTTCGGGGTAATTGCCGAGTCACTCACCGAGTAGGCCCACGCCAGGGCCTCGGCGACGGCCGCCCACAGCTCCTCGGGGACCTCGGCGCCGAGCGCCAGCCCGGCGAGCGCGTCGGCCAGCTCGGGGTCCTTGTGCACGGGCACGCCGGCGTCGCGCGCCGCCTCCAGGATCGTCGCCGCCACGTGGCCGCGGCCGGCGGCGACCACCCGCGGCGCGCCGGTGCCGGTGTAGCGCAGGGCGGCGGTGACGTCGCGCTCAGGCATAGACGTCGAGCGGCTCCCGGCGCGGTCTTATGTCGACCTCGGCTTCGAGCCCCGTACGGGCGTGCAGGCCGTCGTGCAGGCGGTTCGAGGCGGCGTCGGCGAGGTCGAAGGAGCGGCCCGCGGGCGCCTCGACCGCCGCCCTCACGCGCGAGCCCGCCACCAGCTCGAGCCGCAGGTCGAGCCTGCCGAGCGCCTCCGAGTGGAAGCTCAGCGCCACGCTGCTGCGCTCCTCGCCGCCCTCGCGCACCGTGCGCGGTTGCTCCTCCACCTGTACGCGGGCGCGCGTCTGATGCGGGACCGGAGGCTGGAGCGGCGTGGCGACGACCTGCTCGAGCTTGAGCTCGACGCGCTCGGGCGTGACGTCGGCGACGCTGAGGCGCAGCGTCTCGCCCGTCTTGCCGACCTCCTTCGGGAGCTCGGCGGTCAGCGGGATGCCGGCGATGACGAGCACGCCGTGCTGCTCGCCGCGCGAGAGGACGCGCGCGACGACCGAGGTGCCGGGCCGCAGCTGGACGTCGGGCAGCTGCGTCTGGAGCAGCAGCGTCTTGACGGCGACGACCGGATCGACCACGCGGTCAAGGTAGCCGAGCGCCTGCCGATCACCCTTGCGAATGGACCGCGGTCTCTACATCGCCGCCTCCGGGATGCTCGCCGAGCAGATCCGGCAGGACCAGATCGCCAACGACCTGGCCAACGCCTCGACGCCCGGCTACAAGGGCGACCGAACGGCGCAGCGCTCGTTCGGCGACCTGCTGCTCGCCAACACGAAGAGCGGCGCCGTCGTGGGGCCGCAGAGCACGGCCGTGCAGGTCGACGAGATCGTGACCGACTTCACGCCGCGCCCGGCGCGCGACACCGGCGAGCCGCTCGACTTCGCGATCACCGGCGAGGGCTTCTTCGCCGTCCAGACCGCCCAGGGCGTGCGCTACACGCGCAACGGCCAGTTCGCGCTCGACCCCCAGGGCCGGCTCGTGACCGCACAGGGCGACCCGGTGCTCGACCGCAACGGCCGCGCCATCGTGGCCGCCGACGGCACCGTCGACCCGCGCCGGCTCGGCGTCGTGGCGCTCACCAACCCGCGCAAGGAGGGCGACTCGCTCGTCTCCGGCACGCCCGCGGGCGCCGCCACCGGCACCGCCCGCTCCGGCGCGCTCGAGAGCTCCGGCGCCGACGCCGCCCGCTCGATGGTCGACATGATCGCCTCCATGCGCGCCTTCGAGGCGGGCCAGAAGGTCATCCAGGCGATCGACGAGACCCTGGGCCAGGCTGTCAGCAAGGTCGGCGCCGTCAGCGGCTAGCCGCGTAAGGGGGCCAGGCCCCCTTAGTTGGTGCGCGCGCGCAACGAACTAAGGGGGCCAGGCCCCCTTAGTTGCCAGGACGGCGACGCAGGCACTTCCGGCGCAGCCTCAAGAACTCGGCCGCAAGGCCGAAGACTGAGGACAGATGCTCTCGGGTCTGAATACCGCGGCTGCCGGCATGGCAGCGCAGCAGCAGCGCATGGACGCTGTCGCCAACGATCTCGCCAACGCGAACACGACGGGCTACAAGCACCAGCGCGTCGGGTTCCGCGACCTCGTCTACCAGCAGACGGGACGCTCGTCTGCCCAGGGCGTGCGCACCGGCTCCGGCGCCGCGGCGGTCGACGCCGGCCGCGCGTTCGCGCAGGGCGTGCTCCAGCGCACCGACCGGCCGCTCGACGTCGCCATCCAGGGCGAGGGCTTCCTGCGCATCCGGCTCGCCGACGGCCGCGACGCCCTCACGCGCGACGGCGGCCTGCACATCGACGGCGCCCGCCGCCTGGTGACCAACACCGGCGCGTACCTGCAGCCCGACGTCACCGTCCCGGCGGGGATCTCCGAGAGCCAGATCTCGATCGGCCCCGACGGCACCGTGCTCGCCGACCGCCAGGCGATCGGCAAGCTCGACCTCGTCACCGTGCGCTCGCTCCAGGGCCTGATCTCGGTCGGCGACAACGCCTTCGTCACGAGCCCCGAGTCCGGCCCGACCGCGGCCGCGCCGGGAGCCACCGTGCTCACCCAGGGCGCGCTCGAGTCCTCGAACACCGACATGGCCAACGCCATGGTCGCGATGATCGAGTCCCAGCGCGCGTTCCAGCTCGCCTCCAAGGCCATCACCACGGCCGACGAGATGATGGGCATCGCCAACCAGGTGAAGCGATGATGATGTCATCCCCGCCCACCCCTCCGCAGGTGCCGGCCAGCGCGCTACCTGCCGACGTCCGCAACGGCTCGAAGGCCGACCGCCAGGCCTACACCGCCGCGCTGGGGTTCGAGCAGATGCTGCTCGGCCAGCTCGTCGGCGAGCTCATGCCCCAGACGGAGGGCCCGTATGCCGCCCACGTCCAGGAGGCCTTCGCCACCGGCCTGATCGCCGACGGCGGCATCGGCCTCGCCGCCCAGCTCTATCCCTCCCTGCGGAAGGACGCCCGATGAGCGGTGCCCTCGAAGCCGAGCTGCTCGTGCACCTCGACGCCCAGATCGCGTCCGCCCGCCGCCTGCTCGGCTTCGTGCTCGAGCAGGGCAAGGCGATCCGCGCCCGCGACGTCGACGCCGTGCTCGCCCGCCTCACCGACATCCAGACCGAGATGGGCCGCCGCGGCAGCGCTCGAGCAGGACCGTGCCGGGCTGCTGCAGCGCGCCGGCGCCGCGCTCGGCGTCCAGGCTGCCGCCGTGACGCTCGAGCATCTCTGCACCCTGGTCTCCCCCGCCGCCGCCCAGGCGGCGCGCGACCGCTCGGCCGAGCTGCGCGGCCTGCTGGCCGAGATCGCCCGCGAGCACGGCATCAACCGCGCGCTGATGCGGCAGGAGCTCGCCTTCCTCGCGCACCTGACCCGCCTCATCGGCAACGAGCCGGAGAGCGGCTACACGCATCCCACCACCGGCGCCGCCCAGCCGAGCGGGCGGGTGGGGTCAATGCACCGCGTCCTCGACCTGAAGGCGTAGTCCGTGTCGATCTCCTCCTTCTACGGTCTCCAGACCTCGCTGCGCGGCCTGCTGGCCCACCAGCGCCTGCTCGACACGGCCGGCCACAACATCGCCAACGCGTCGACCAAGGGCTACTCGCGCCAGCAGGTCGACCTCCAGGCCGCGCCCGCGCTGGAGATCCCCGCGGGCGGCATCGTCGGCGGCTCCGGCGCGCACCTCGGCTCGGGCGTCGACATCGTCAGCTACCGCCGCATCCGCGACCAGTTCGTCGACCTCCAGTACCGCGCCCAGAACACCAACCTGGGCGAGTGGGCGGCGCGCACCAAGACGCTCGACCGCGCCGAGCTCGCGCTCAACGAGCCCGGCGAGAACGGCCTCAACGAGCAGCTCGCACGCTTCTGGGACGCCTGGTCGCAGCTCGCCGGCGACGCCAAGAACCCGGCGCTCAAGCAGAACCTGGCCGAGACGGCGGGCTCGCTCACCGGCGCGTTCAACACCGTCTACGACCAGATCGTCCTCACGCGCGACCAGGCCGCGGCCGAGTACGCCGACCTCGCGCGCCCCGCCAACACGCCGGCCGATCCCGGCGGTGAGGTCGCGCAGATCGCGAAGGACATCGCCGAGCTCAACGACACGATCCGGCGCTTCGTCACCGGCGGCGACATGCCGAACGACCTGCTCGACCGCCGCGACGCCCTGCTCGACTCGCTGTCCGAGTTCGGCCAGATCTCGGTCGAGGAGCAGCCCGACGGCATGCTCAACGTCTCGTTCGTCGACAAGGTGACGGCCGGCGCCACCTACGCCGTCGTGACCGGCGCCACAGCCACGTGGGCCGGCCCGCCCGCGCTCAACGCCTGGTCCCCCGGCGGCCGCCTCGGCGGCCTGCTCGAGGCCTCGCGCCCGGGCGGCACGCTCGACGGCTACCTGGCCGACCTCGACGTCATCGCCGGCAACCTGGCGACCGTCGTCAACAACGCGTACCCCGGCGACTTCTTCGTGACCGGCCCCGGCCCCGCGGCCTCGACGCTCCGCGTCGACCCGACGCTCGCCGGCAACCCGACGCTGATCGTCGGCGGCACCGGCGCCGAGGGCTCGAACGACGTCGCCCGCGCCATCGCCGCCATCCAGAACAAGCCGCTCAGCGGCGTCGACCCGGCGTATCACGCCTTCGTCGCCAAGGTCGGCTCCGACGTGCGCGAGTCGATCCGCCAGGAGGCCAACGCCCAGGTGCTCACCGATGCGGTGGAGAACCGGCGCCAGAGCGTCTCCGGCGTGTCGATGGACGAGGAGATGTCCAACCTCGTCCGCTTCCAGCGCTCCTACCAGGCGTCCTCGCGTGCCATGAGCACGATGGACGAGATGCTCGACGTCCTGATCAACCGGACCGGAAGGGTCGGCCTGTAATGGCGATGCGCATCACCACCTCGATGGTCCAGCGCAACATCCTCGCGGACCTCAACAGCATCTCGTCCAAGCTCACGAAGACGCAGATGAAGGCCGCCTCCAACAAGGAGATCACGCGGCCGTCCGACGACCCGTTCGGCACGTCGCAGGCCATGCAGCTGCGCCAGGCCCTGAGCGCCAACCGCCAGCACCAGGCCAACGTCGACGACGCCATCGGCTGGCAGAACGCGACCGAGCAGGCGCTGATCGACATCACGGAGTCCGTCGAGCGTGCCCGCAACCTGATCGTGCAGGGCGCCACCGACTCCTCCGACGAGACCTCGCGCAAGGCGATCGCGTCCGAGCTCACGCAGATCATCGAGGGCATCAAGCAGAGCGCGAACACGAACTACCGCGGCTCGTTCCTGTTCGCCGGCACGGAGACGTCGCAGCGCCCCTACGCGCCGACGAGCAACCCGTACGTCCCCGCCGACGACGCCTTCCTGGGCGACGAGGCCGGCTGGGATCCCACGGTGCCGGGGATCATCCGCGAGATCGGGCCGAACGTGCAGATGACGATCAACATCGTCGGCCGCGAGTTCCTCGGCGACGGCCAGGGCCTGAACGACGACAAGCTGCTGGACGTCCTACGCGACGCCGTCGACCACCTGACGGCGGGCGACGGCAACTCGCTGCGCAACACCGACCTCGAGCGCCTCGACACCAACTTCGACGCCCTGCTCGAGGTGCGCGCCGCCAACGGCGCCAAGACCAACCGCCTCGAAGCGGCCCTCGGCCGGCTCAGCCAGCTCGAGGAGTCGGTGCTCGGCCAGCTCTCGAAGACCGAGGACGCCGACATCGCCGAGACGCTGATCGACCTCAACTCCCAGACCGCCGCCTACCAGGCCGCCCTCCGCGCGGGGGCCAGCATCGTCCAGTCCTCCCTCATGGATTTCCTGCGCTGATCCGGCGCATCCGTCCTTCCCCTCGTCCCTCGGAACCAAGGAGTAACCCGAAATGTCCACCGTGACCGTCGAGAGCTCGCGCTTCGGCACCCTCGAGATCGAGGCCGACGCGATCATCGAGTTCCCCACCGGCCTGATCGGCCTCGACAGCCGTCGCTGGACGATCGTCGGCGAGATCACCGACGGCCCCTTCCAGTGGCTGCACTCGGTCGACGACCCGGACCTCGCCCTGCCGGTGACCAGCCCGTGGGCGTTCTTCACCGACTACGAGGTCGCGCTGTCGGACGACGACACCGAGCGCGTCGCCGCCGGTGCCGACACGGCCGTGTTCGTGACCGTCCGCGCCGGTGCCGAGCTGGCCGACTTCAGCGCCAACCTGCGCGCCCCGATCGTGGTCTCCGGCGGCCGTGGCCACCAGGTGATCAACGAGACCGAGCACGCGCCGGTGCGCGCCGCCCTCTTCCCCCAGGTCGAGGCCGAGACGGCGGCCGCCTAGCGGTCGCCGTCGGCGCGGCGTTCCGCCGCGATCTTCTAGATTTCACGACTTCCCGAAGCATTCCAAGGAGGAATCTTCATGCTCATCATCACCCGCCGCCCCGGCGAGAAGATCATGCTCGGCGACGACGTCGTCGTCCACGTGATGGAGATCGTCGGCAACTCGGTCCGCGTCGGCATCCAGGCGCCGCGCTCGGTCCCGGTCTACCGCGAGGAGATCTGGAACGCCGTGCGCGACGAGAACCGCGCCGCCGCCGACAGCGCGCCCACGGACCTCCCGGTCCCCACCGAGAACAAGACCTGACCGCCGGGGCCGAGGGGCCCCGGCGGTTTCGTTTCGCTCGGGGTTCGCCGCCCCGCCATCGACGGGTACGGTCCAGGGTGAAGACTTCGCCACCGGACCTCAAGGAGCCAACCCATGTCCCGCAAGCTGCTGCTCTTCGGAGCCGCGGTCGTCGCCGCCGGCGTCCTGCTCAAGCGCGACAAGGTCGCCGGGCTGCTCCCCTCTCGCGGCCAGACCTACGAGCCGCCGCCCCCGTCGCCCGCGGCCCCGCCGACCCCCCCGCCCCCGGCCAACTACGACGCTCCGGGGCCGCCGGCCAACACCGCCACGCCGGTGCCGATGCCCGAGGGCCAGGACCCCGGCCCGATCGACGAGGCGCACGAGGAGGCCGCCGCCGCGGCCGAGGCCGCCAACATCGGCGGCGCGGTGAGCGACTACGCCGGCCCCGCGATGGACGAGCGCGCCGACGAGTCCTTCCGCCCGCTGGCCGAGGCCGGCGAGGGCGAGTCCGAGGGC
The DNA here is from genome assembly GCA_963844405.1 of uncultured Solirubrobacteraceae bacterium. Classification (GTDB taxonomy): domain Bacteria; phylum Actinomycetota; class Thermoleophilia; order Solirubrobacterales; family Solirubrobacteraceae; genus DASSUW01. Next base: position 1,402,463 of record CAWJNZ010000007.1, read on the forward strand.
CAGGAGCAGACCGAGGACGAGCTGCGCGGGGCGGCCGAGCCGCCGGACGGCATGTCCGACGAGCAGCGCCAGATCGACGAGGCCATCGACCAGGCCGCCAACCCGCTGGCCGGCGAGCAGGTCGAGCCGCTCCCGTCGCCCGACGACACGGCCCGCGACGCCGAGCCGGTCGCCCCGACCCAGTCGGCGCCGCTCGAGCCGCCGCCCGAATCGCCGGCCCCCACCGAATCGTCAGGCTGGAGCCCGCCTGTGCCGGAGCGGACCGATGCGCCGGCGCCGGCCTCCGCGCCGCAGGAGCCGAGCGCGCCGGAGCAGTACGAGCCGCCGACGCAGGAGCAGCCCGCCGTGCGGCCCGACGAGGACGAGCGGGACAAGGACGACGAGGGCGGGTCGGACTGGCGGACGTGGTCCGGCCGGTCGGTGAACCCGTAGGCCGGCTGGATCAGCCGTTTCACACCGACGATCACGAAGGTGAACTCCAGCCTCGCGCCGAAATAGGGATCCGTTAAGACCGCCGCCGGCACCGCAGGCACATCGGCCACAATAGGACCGACTCGATGAGCACGCTCGTAGGGATGCAGCTCAGCGGCCGCTATCGGCTCGACGCCCAGATCGGGTCCGGTGGCATGTCCACGGTCTACCGCGCGCTCGACCAGACACTCGAGCGGCGCGTGGCGATCAAGCTCATGCACCGCGAGATCGCCTCGGACTCCGACCAGCTCGAGCGCTTCCGCCGCGAGGCCCGCGCCGTCGCCCAGCTCAGCCACCCGCACATCGTCGGCGTGATCGACGCCGGCGAGGACGAAGGCCGCCCCTACATCGTCTTCGAGTACGTCGAGGGCGAGACGCTCAAGGAGCGGATCCGCCGCATGGGCCGCCTGCCGATGGACGAGGCGATCGCCTACGCGATCGAGATCTCCCGCGCGCTCGGCTGCGCGCACTCGCACCACATCGTCCACCGCGACGTCAAGCCGCAGAACGTGCTGATCGACGCCGAGGGCTCCGCCAAGGTGACCGACTTCGGCATCGCCCGCACGCTCGACGAGGCGGGGCTCACAGCCGACGGACGCGTGCTCGGGACGACCGACTACGTGTCGCCCGAGCAGGCGCTGGGCCACGACGTCAACGGGCAGTCGGACATCTACTCGCTCGGCGTCGTGCTCTACGAGATGCTGACCGGCGACGTGCCGTTCCACGGCGAGAACCAGGTCTCGGTGGCGATGAAGCACGTCCGCGAGGACATGCCGGACCTGCAGGCGCGGCGTCCCGAGGCCTCGGCCACGCTGGCCTCGGTGCTCGACCGCATGACCGACAAGGACCTCAAGCGCCGCTACCCGGACATCGAGACGCTGGTGGCCGACCTCGAGGAGGCGCTGGCCATCGAGGCGGCGCGCTCGGGCCGCTCGACCGGCGAGGCGACCGCCGTGCTGCGCACCCTGCCGCCCTCCGCCCGGCGGCGGCTGCCGTTCCGGATGCGCCACCCGCTCCCCGTGCTCGCGACGGTGCTGCTGCTGGCGGTCGGCGCGGCGATCGTCGTCCTGCTCGCCAAGGAGGGCGTCGAGCGCACGCAGCGCGGGACCGGCGCCGGCGGCATCGAGGCGCCGGCCGGCGAGCGGGTGGTCTCCGTCGAGCCGGACCTCGGCCAAGGACTACGACCCGCTGGGCGACGGCGAGGAGCATCCGGAGCGCGCGTCCTACGTGGTCGACCGTCAGACCGGCACGACCTGGATCACCGAGAGCTACAGCGGCGGGCTCCAGGGCGCGGGCAAGGACGGCGTCGGCATCTACGTCGACGCCAAGCCGGGCGTCGAGGCCGTGCGCATGGAGATCCAGAGCCCCGAGACCGGCTGGAAGGCGGAGATCCTCGGCGCCGGCGGCAACCGCGTGCCCGGAGAGCATCGACAGCGGCTGGAAGCGGCTCGGCGGCGGCGTCGTGAAGTCCGACCACCAGCGCTTCCGGCTCGCCGCCTCAGGCGAGCGCTACCGCTACTACCTCGTCTGGATCACCGAGCTGCCGCCCGACGCCCAGCGCGTCGAGATCCGCGAGATCGCGCTGCTCCAGCGCACGGCCGCAAGAAGGTAGCCAGGGCCTTCGTCCGGCCGGCCCACTGACGCCGACGGTCACCGTCCTTGGCGACCGATTTTAGAACTCGTGGCCCGAGCGCTCGCGCTCGAAGCGCTCGAGCGCGAAGCCGATCAGGCGGTCGCACGAGCTCGGCGGCGGCGACCCCGCTCGCCTCCCACAGCTTCGGGAACGCGCTCGTCTCGGTGAAGCCCGGCATCGTGTTGAGCTCGTTCACCAGCACGCGGTCGGCCTCGACGAAGAAGTCGACCCGCGCCAGCCCCGCGCAGCCGACGCGCACGAAGGTGTCGACGGCCAGCCGCCGGACCTCCTCGGCGCACGGCCGTCGGGCAGCCGCGCCGGCACCACGAGCTCCATCCCGCCGTCGTCGTACTTGGCCTCGTAGTCGTACCAGTCGCCCTTGAGGATCACGATCTCGCCGGGCACCGAGGCCTCCGGCTGGTCGAGCCCCATCACCGAGCACTCGACCTCCATGCCGTCCGAGAACGCCTCGACGATGACGAGGCTGTCGTGCGCGAACGCCTCGTCGAGCGCCGGCGCCCAGGTCCGCCTCGGACCACACCTTGCCGATCCCGACCGAGGAGCCGAGCCGCGCCGGCTTGACGAACACCGGCGTGCCGAGCACCGAGAGCTCGTTGCGCACGGCGTCCGGCTCGCGACCGCCAGCGGTGCTCGCGCACGGCCAGCGTACGCCACCTGCGGCACGCTCGGCGGCCGCCAGCACCTCCTTGAACACGACCTTGTCCATGCACAGCGACGAGGCGAGCACGCCGGCGCCGACGTACGGCACGTCGAGCAGCTCGAGCAGCCCCTGCACGGTGCCGTCCTCGCCGAACGGGCCGTGCAGGACCGGGAACACGGCGTCGGCGTCCAGCAGCCCGCCGCCGGGCACGAGCGCCAGCGCCTCGCCGTCGTGCGACCCACGCGCCGGAGCGCTCGATCGTCACCGGCAGCACCTCGTGGCCCGCCTCGGCCACGCGCCTCGCGCACGAACGCGGCCGAGTTGCAGCGACACCTCGTGCTCGGACGAGCGGCCGCCGGCCAGGACGGCGACCCTCATGGCACCGTCGTGGGCGTCGGCGTCGGCGTCGGGGTCGCCGCGGCCGACGCGGCCGACGACGATCGTCACGCGGCTGCCCTGGCGGCGCTCCTCGTCGGCGGCCGGGTTCTGGTCGAGCACGACGCCGTCCTGCGCGGCGTCGGTCGACGGCCTCCTCGCGCACCCGCACCTCGAAGCCGGCGTCCTCGAGCGCCGCGCGCGCCTCCTCCTCGGTCATGTCGACCACGTCGGGGACCGGCGTCGGCGGCCTGGCGACGGCGAGGTCGACGGCCGCGTCGCGGTCGACCTGCTCGCCGGCCCCCGGGCTCTGCTCGATCACGGTGCCGGGCTCCTCGTCGGACTCCTCCTCGGTGACCTCGCCGACCCGCAGCCCGGCGCCCTCGAGCGCGCTGCGGGCGTTCTCCTCGGTCTCGCCGGTCACGTCCGGCACCTCGACCTGCTCGCGGCCCGCGCGAGACGCTGCAGCGTGACCGTGCTGCCGCGCTCGATCGTCGTGCCCGCCGGCGGCGAGGTCTCGACCACGCGGCCCTTGCGGCACGTCGTCGGAGAACGCGCGCTCGACCTCGGACTCGAAGCCGGCGTCCTGCAGCTGCTGCTCGGCCTCGTCGCCGGCATGCCGCCACGCGCGGGCACGGCCGCCTCGCCCGGCCCGGTGGAGACGGTGATCGTCACCGTCGACCCCTCGGGCGCCTCGGTGTCCGGCCGCGGGTCCTGCGCCGCCACGTGGTCGCGCTCGACGTCGGCGTTGACGACCGGCACGATGTCGACCTCGAAGCCGCGGTTCTGCAGGATCTGCGAGGCGGTCGCCGACTCGCGGCCGATCACGTTCGGCACCGTCAGCTGCTCGGGCCGCAGCGTCAGGTACAGGCCGAAGGCGATCGCCGCCAGCGCGAGCAGGATCAGCAGCCACAGCCACCAGCGGCGCGACCTGCGGTCCTCCTCCTCGAGGATCTCCTCGACCGGCGGCGCCGGCGGCGGCGAGCACCGCGCTCGGATCGCGCAGCGGGCGCCTCGAGCGCCGCGATGAACTCGTCGGCGTCTGGAAGCGCCGGGCCGGGTCCTTCTCCAGCGCCCGCAGCACGACGGCCTCGAGCGCCGGCGGGATGCGCGGGGTTGAGCTCGCGCGGCGGCACGCGGCGGCTCGGAGACCTGCTTGAGCGCCACCGTGACCGGCGACTCGGCGTCGAACGGCACGCGGCCGGTCAGCAGCTCGTAGAGCACGATGCCGATCGAGTACAGGTCGGAGCGCGCGTCGACCGGCTGGCCCTGCGCCTGCTCCGGCGACAGGTACTGCGCGGTGCCCATCGACCGAGCCGGTCTCCGTCATGTCGGACGCGCCGGCGCGCGCGATCCCGAAGTCGGTGACCCTGACGCGGCCGTCCTCGTCGATCAGGACGTTGTGCGGCTTGATGTCGCGGTGGACGACGCCGCGCTTGTGGGCGTAGCGCGCGGCGCGCAGGATCTGGAGCGTGATGTCGATCGCCGCCTCGGCCGGCGCCGGGCCCTTCTCGCGGATGATGTCCTTGAGCGTCCGGCCGCTCGACGAGCTCCATCGCGATGTAGTAGGTGCCGTCCCACTCGCCGCGGTCGAAGATGCCGACGATGTTCGGGTGCTGGAGGCCCGCCGGCGCTCGACGCCTCGCGCCGGAAGCGCTCGACGAACTGCTCGTCCTCGGCGAACCGGCGGTGGAGGAGCTTGAGCGCGACGCGGCGGCCGAGCTGCTGGTCCTCGGCGCAGTACACGTCGGCCATCCCGCCGGAGCCGAGCTTCCTGAGGACGCGGTAGCGGCCGTCGATGATCGTGTCGGGCTCGACGCGCTGCACCTACTCCCCCAGCGCCTTGAGGACCTCGGCCGGCGATCGGCGCCGCGTTGCCGCCGCCGGTGCCGCCCGTCTGGCGCTCGAGCATCGCGCCGACCGCGACCTGGTCGGTGAAGCCGATGAACCACAGGTTGTCGGTCCCGTCGCCGACCTCCGCGGTGCCGGTCTTGCCCGACACGTCGACGCCCTCGAGCTGCGCCGCCGTGCCCGGTGCCCTGCTCGACGACGTTGCGCATCATGTCGGCGAGCGCGTTCGCGTTCTCCTCGGACATCACGCGCTCGGCCTCCTCGGGCAGCGGCTCGTCGATCGTGCGGCCGTCGGGGTCGACGATCTTCTCGACCAGCCGCGGCTCCATGCGCACGCCGCCGTTGGCGACCGTCTGCGCCACCGTCGCCATCTGCAGCGGCGTGACCAGCAGCTTGTCCTGCCCGATCGCCATGCGCCCGACGTCGATCTGGTCCGAGGTCGGCGCCAGCAGCCGGCCGCGCGGGCCGTACTCGCCGCTCGGGACCATCTGCTCGTCGGGGTAGTCCATCGGCGGGTCCTCGAAGAAGCCGAACCTCTCCATGTACTCGGCCATCGTCTCCTTGCCGAGCTTCTCGGCGATCTCCGCCCACGCCGTGTTGACCGAGTTGGTGAGCGCCGTCGGTCAGCGTCGATCTGGCCGAAGTCCTCGCCGCCGAAGTTGTCCAGCGGCGTGCCGGAGATCACCTTGCCGTTCTCGCCGCTGACCCGGGAGTCCGGCGTGAAGCGCGCCGCTGTCGAGCGCCGCCGCGGCGGTGACGACCTTCATCGTCGAGCCGGGCGGGAAGCGGCCCTGGGTGGCGCGGTTGAAGGTCTTGGCGTTCGTCGGGCTCGCTCGGGTCGAAGCGTCGGCGTCGGCGGCCAGCACGCGCACCGCGCCGGTCTCGACGTCGAGCGCCACGACGGCGCCGTTGCCGGCCGCCGAGCTGCTGGTACGCGACCTCCTGGGCCTTCGCGTGGAGCGTCGTGCGCAGGTCGTCGCCGACGTCGCGCGGGCCGAGCAGGCGCTCGAGCGCGCCGATCGGGTCGGTGCGGCGGCCGGTCAGCGGGTCGTTGTAGTACTCCTCGAGCCCGATCCGCCCGCGGTCGAGCGACGTGAAGCCGATCGGGTGCGCGAACAGCTCGCCGGTGGGGTAGCGGCGCGCGAAGCGCTCGCCGCGAGAGCGCGCGGTTGGCGGCCAGGACGCGGCCGTCGGCGGCGCGGATGATGCCGCGCTTGATCCGCTGCTCGGCGAACAGCACGCGGCGGTTGTTCGGGTTCTCGCGCAGCGCCTCGGCCTCGAACACCGTCCAGCGCGACGTGAACGCCACGAGCACGGCGAAGAGGATCAGGACGAGCCCGAAGAGGCGGATGATCGGCGTGTTCACCGCAGCCCCCTCCGCCCCATGGCGCCGGCCGGACGGCGCGCGCGGTCGGAGACCAGGAGCAGCAGCGCCAGCAGCACGAAGTTGGCGAGGATCGACGAGCCGCCGTAGGAGACGAACGGCAGCGTGACGCCGGTGAGCGGGATCACGCGCGTGACGCCGCCGACGATCACGAACACCTGGAGCGCGAACACCGCGCTCAGGCCCGGCCGCCAGCAGCTTCGAGAACGTGTCGGTGGCGAGCGTCGCGGTGCGGAAGCCGCGCTCGGCCAGCAGCATGTAGACGAGGATCAGCCCGCAGGCGCCGACGAGCCCGAGCTCGCTCGTGATCACCGCGTAGATGAGGTCGGTGTGCGGCGCGGGGATCAGCGAGCCGCCGCCCGGCGCGCTCAGCAGCGACGCCCCCAGCCCGGTGCCGAACAGCCCGCCGTCGGCCTGCGCGAACAGCGACTGCGCGATCTGGTAGCCCTCGCGCTCGACCCAGTCGGGGTTGAACGGGTCGAGCCAGATGTTCACGCGGTCCTGGACGTGGCTGACCGTGGAGGCGAAGAACCACGCGCCGACGGCGAACAGGCCCATGCCGATCGCCACGAACGAGAGCCGGTTGGTGGCGACGTAGAGCAGCGCCAGGAAGCCGCCGAAGTACATCAGCGACGACCCGAGGTCGCGGATGAAGACGAGCATCAGCATCGCCGCGCCCCAGACCACGAGCAGCGGCCCGAAGTGCTTGAGCGGCGGGATCGTCACGCCGAGGATCCGCGTCGCGCCCTGCACCAGCACCTGCCGCGTGTCGCGCAGGTAGGCGGCGAGGAAGACGATGATCGCGATCTTGCCGAACTCGGCCGGCTGGAAGGAGATCGGCCCGAGCTCGACGCCCAGGTAGGCGCCGTTGACCTGCTGGCCGATGCCCGGCACGCGCGGCAGGAAGAGCAGCAGCAGGCCGGCGAGGGCGATCGTGTAGCGGTAGCGCTCGAGCACGCGCAGGTCGCGCAGCAGCAGGATCGTCGCCGCGAACAGCACGAGGCCGACGACGAACCACTGCGCCTGCTCGCGCGCCAGCTCCTCGTCGATCCGGTAGATGACGACGAGGCCGAAGCAGGCGAGCACGGCGACCAGCGGGAACATGTACGGGTCGGCGTACGGCAGCGTGAAGCGCAGGAACAGGTGGCCCGCGAAGCACAGGCCGAGGAACCGCAGGCCGTAGGTCAGCGACAGGTCCGAGACCACCTCGGACTGCTGGATGAAGATCGCCGCGAAGCCCGCCGTCAGCAGGAGCGAGGCGGGGATCAGGGCGAGCAGCTCGCGGTTGCGAGCACTCACTGGATGCGGCCTCGCTCGAGCTCGCTCACGAGGTCCTTGGCGTCCTGCTCGGACCGCCACTGGTGGTCGGTGAAGGTGGAGCGGCGCGCCTCCGGCACCTGGGCGAGCCGGACGCCGGAGACGTACTCGGGCTGGTAGAGCTCGATGCCGAGCGGCAGCTCGTACGGCACGCCGCGGTAGACCGTGACCGTGCCGGTGTCGTTGACGCCGAGGAAGTAGACGGCGCGCGATGCGGTCCAGAGGCCGGCGGCGACGATTGCCGCGACGACGACGAAGGCGATCAGGCCGGTGGGCACGCGTCTTCGGCGGCGCTTGCGCTCCGGCGGCGGCGCGGCGCGCGGCGGGGCCTCCTCGATCGGCTGCGCTTCCTGCACCCGCGGCAGCGTCGTGGTCGCCTGCGCCGACTCGCCGTGGTCGCTCACCGCGGGCCGCTCGGAGGTGGCGCCCACCTCGGCCGGCTCGTCGGCGTCGACCTCCTCGAGGCGGAAGAGGATGACCGTGATGTTGTCGCGCCCGCCGGCGTCGTTGGCGGCGGCGATCAGCTCGCGGCCGGCCTCGTCGAGCGACCCGGCGTCCTGGAGGATCTCGCGCACGCGGCTCTCCGGCACCATCGAGGTCAGGCCGTCCGAGCAGACCATGAAGACGTCGCCGGCCCGCGCCTGGTAGACCTGCACGTCGACCTGGACGTCGGGCTCGGGGCCGAGCGCGCGGGTGATCACCGAGCGCTGCGGGTGCGTCTCGGCCTGCTCCTCGGTCAGCTTGCCGCGCGCCACGAGCTCGCCGACCAGCGAGTGGTCGCGCGTCAGCCGCTCGAGCTCGCCGTCGCGCAGCACGTAGGCGCGCGAGTCGCCGACGTGGGCGATCGTGACCTCGCGCTCGCCGACGTAGGCGGCGGTGACCGTGGTCCCCATCCCGGCGCGCTGCGCCTCGGCGCGCGAGCGCTCGTGGATGCGGCGGTTCGCCTCCTCGATGACGTGCACGAGGCCGTCGGCGGGCGCGCCGTCGGGCAGGCCGCCGTCGAACGACTCGACGGCCATCTCGGACGCCACCTCGCCGGCCTGGGCGCCGCCCATGCCGTCGGCGACGACGAACAGCGGCGCGCGGACGAAGTAGTTGTCCTCGTTGCCCTGCCGCTGGCGGCCGAGATCGGACGCGTGGAAGTGCTCGGAGATGCGCAGCATCAGCCCCGCTCGAACATGAACTCCGAGTCCCCGATGCGGATGTTGTCGCCGACGTGCAGGGGCTGCGGGCCTCGCAACGGCTCGCCGTTGAGGTAGGTGCCGTTGGTCGAGCCGAGGTCCTCGAGCACGATCACCTCGCCCTGGGGCACCAGGCGGGCGTGGGCCGTCGAGGCGAACGTGTCCTGGAGCCGGATGTCCGCCGAGTCGCCGCGCCCGAGCACTGCGCCGTCGGAGAGGTCGTAGGCCGAGCCGGCGCGCAGGCCGGCGGCGTTCGCCACGCGCAGCCGCGGCACGCCCTCGCTGCCCTCGCTGAGGCCGGCGGTGGCGTGGTGCATGCCGGTCGCCTCCTCGTACGCCGGCTCCCTGGTGCCGCGCCGCAGGTCCTTGAGCACCGAGCGGGCCATCCAGAAGAGGAACAGGTAGAGGACGGCCAGGAAGCCGAACTTGAGCGCCACCGCCACCGGGTCGAGGGCCACGCCGCTACTCCAGCTCGAACGTGACGCGGGCGGTGCCGAGCTCGATCGTGTCGCCGGGCTTGAGCGACTGCGGGCGCGATGGATCCACCCGCCGACCGTTGACCTTGACCCCGTTGGTGGAGCCGAGGTCGCGCACGATCCACGAGCCGCCGGAGGGCCGGACCTCGGCGTGGCGGCGCGAGACGTTCGGGTCGTCGATCACGACGTCGGCCTCGCGCGAGCGGCCGAGGACGGCGCCGCCGGAGCCGAGCAGCTCCGTGCGGGCGCCGACGCGCAGGCGGGCGCTCCCACGGCGGGGGTCGGGCTCTCGGAGCGGCTCGCTGAGGCGGTCGGAGACCGTGTAGACCATCGTGTGCCCGTGGTCGCCCTGGCTGGGCGGCTCCTCGGCGCGCTCGGGCGCCTTTACGAGCCGCGCCTGGATGCCGAACTCGCCCAGCTTGAGCTCGTCGTCGGTGCGGAACTCGATCTGCGGGCGGGTCGCGAGCGAGATCTTCTCGCGGCGGGCGTGCTCGAGCAGGTAGCCGGCCAGCTCGCGCTTGAGCTCGTCCTCGTAGCCCTCGAACTGCTTGCGGTCCTCGGGCGAGAGCCAGACGGCGTACTCGTTCGGCGCGTAGACGCGCGACAGCGACTGGACGCGGTGCTCGTCCATCTCGCGCGCCAGCTTGCGCGCGATCTCGACCGGGCGCACCTCGGACCGGAAGGCACGCGAGAACGTGCCTTCGACGAGGCCGGCGAGCTTGGATTCGAGGGATCGCAGCACGCTCATGGGCGGCAGGAGGCCCGTGGTACCCGCTGAAGGAAGTTCATGCTCGGCGTCCAAGAGTATTCCGCGCCTGCGCGCCGATCAGCGCCAGCGCGGCCGCCGCCACGGCGCCGGCCGCCATGCCGCGCGGCTCGGGCAGGCCCGCCCAGCCGGTCACGGCTGCCGTCCCGGCGCCCAGCGCGGCGGCCCACGCGGCCGCGCCGGCGACGTCGAGCGCGAGCGAGCGGCCGCGGACGAGCCACGGCAGCGTGACCGCCGCGATCGCCCAGAGCGGCGCGAGAAGGAGCGCGCCCGAGGTCGCGACCGTCTCGAGCGAGTCGGTCGCCGTGCCGGGCCTGGTGCCGAGCGCGAGGTGGCGGTCGAGCAGCGGCTCGGCGAGCAGCAGCCACCACAGGCCCGTCGCGCCGAGCGCGGCGCGGGTCCACAGGCCGCCGGCGCGACCGGCGACGGCGGGGTAGGCGCCCGCGAGGCCGGCGAGGCCCAGCACGGGGGCGGCCGCCGGCAGCGACCACGTCAGCCCACGATGACGCAGGAGCAGCGGCGGCACGACGGCCGCGGCGGCGACGAGGCCGGCGGCGGCCGGCCACGGCTCGGCGAGCGCGGCAACACAGCCGGCGGCGGCGACCAGCCACCCCGCCCGCGGGAAGAGCGCGACGATCACGAAGGCGGCGGCCGCCGCCATCGCCGGCTCTTCGCCCGCCTCCCTCACCGCCAGCGCGACCAGCGCGGCGGCGGCCGCGCCGGCGGCCACGCGGCCTAGCGGCGACAGGCGGTCCGCGCGCTCGAGCGGGTGCGGGGCGATCGTGCCGCCCTCGTCGGCGACCTCGGGGAGCGCGTCGGCGAGCTCGTCGGCCAGCTCGTCGACGGTCCCGCGCGCGTCCGGGTCGGGTGCCAGCGCGCGGTCGAGCGCCGCGCACAGCGGCGCCGGCAGGTCGCGCCGCTTGGCGCGCAGCGAGGGCAGCACGGTGCCGACCAGGCGCGCGGTGGCGGCGGGCGAGGCCCCGCGCACCGGGTTGGCGCCGGCCAGCGCCTCGTAGAGCACGAGCGCCAGCGCGTAGAGGTCGGCGCGCTCGTCGACGCGGTCGCCGGCCGCCTGCTCGGGCGCCATGTAGGCCAGCGTGCCGACGACGTCGCCGGTGCGGGTGAGCGGCTCGTCGCCCGCCAGATGCGCGACGCCGAAGTCGGTGAGCTTCGCCGCCGCCCCGTCGGGCTCGTCCGGCACGATCACGTTCTGCGGCTTGACGTCGCGGTGGATGACGCCGCGCTCGTGGGCGTGGGCGAGCGCCTCGGCCAGGCCCAGGCCCACCCGCAGGACGTCGCGGTCGCTGAGCGCGCCCTCACGCTCGAGCACGTCGAGGGTGCGCCCGCGGACGAGCTCGGAGACCAGGTAGCGGCCGCCCGCATCCTCGCCGGCGTCGTAGACGGCCACAATGCCGGGGTGGTGCAGGCGGGCGGCGGCCAGCGCCTCGCGCTGGGACCGCTCCGGCGCCGGTCCGGCGGCCGGGATCAGCTTCAGCGCCACCACCCGGTCGAGCCGCTCGTCGTGCGCCGCGTAGACCGTCCCGAAGCCGCCGGAGCCCAGCCTGTGGCCCAGCCGGTACCGCCCGGCGACGAGCGCGTGGCCGGCGACCTCGGTGGCGTCCATCCGAACCCCCTTCGACGGGGTCGGGCCGGCCCCTTCCCGCGATACGCCGGGCGGGTTGGTATTACTGGGTCCACCTTGTCCTTCTTCGACGAGGACGACGAGCCGCGCAGGACCCCACGGCCGCGCCGAGCGCGTCCGGCCGGCGGCGGCGTCGCCACCGCAGACAACCAGACGCTCTTGATCCGGCGCGCCGTCGCCGTCGTCGGCGGCATCCTGATCCTGCTCCTGCTGCTGTTCTTCGTCGACTCGTGCCGCGACAGCGCGCGCGAGAACGCGCTGAAGGACTACAACCGCCAGCTCTCGACGATCGCGACCGACTCGTCGCGCCAGGTCGGCGCGCCGTTCTTCGACCTGCTTTCCGAGGGCGGCGGCAGCCAGCCGCAGGACCTGCAGACCCAGATCTCCGGCTACCGGGTGCAGGCCGAGCAGCAGTACGAGCAGGCCCGCCGGCTCGACGTGCCGAGCGAGATGCGCGGAGCCCAGGAGTCGGCGCTGATCGCGCTCGAGTGGCGGCGCGACGGGCTGGACAAGATCGCCCAGGCGATCCGTCCGGCGCTCGGCGACGAGAGCGAGCAGGCCGACCAGGCGATCGAGGACATCGCCGGCCAGATGGCGGTGTTCATGGCCTCGGACGTGGCGTGGGAGACGCGCGTGATCCCGTTCATCCAGAACGCGCTCGAGGAGCAGGAGATCGGCGGGCAGGAGACCAGCGAATCGCCGTTCCTGCCCAGCAGCCAGTGGCTGGAGGCCCAGACGGTCGCCGAAGCGCTCGACCAGCAGCTCACCAGCGGCGACGAGGGCGGCGAGCCGACCGGCCCGGGCCTGCACGGCTCCGGCCTGGACTCGACGAACTACGGCGACGTCACGCTGCAGCCGGGCGTGACCAACCGGGTGACCTACGAGCCGAGCACGCCGTTCGTCGTGAACTTCACCAACCAGGGCGAGAACGACGAGTTCGACGTCAAGGTGACGCTGCGGATCACGCGCGAGGGCGGCGACCCGATCACGCTGTCGGACACGGTGCCGCGGGTGGCGACGGGCGAGAGCGCCAGCGTCGAGCTCCCGCTCGACGAACAGCCGCCGCTCGACACCGCGGTCGAGGTCCGCGTCAACGTCGCGAAGGTGCCCGGCGAGCAGAAGGTCGACAACAACAGCTCGCGGTATCCGGCGCTCTTCTCGCGCGGATAACGAGATCGCGGGGGCCCCGCCCAACGGGCCATTCCGTCATGTGCGATGTCCCGTTGGGCACCCCCGTTCGTACACTCTCGCGGCGTGAACGAGCTGACCGAACCGGCGGGCATCGCCGCGCTCGCGGCGGGGGCCGTCGGGCTGCTCGCGCTCGTCATGGCGCTCGTGCTCGCGGTCAAGCTGCGCCGGATGCGCGTTGCCCAGGAGGTCGTGCTCGGGCCGGCCGGGCGTGACGACCTCGTCGCCCACGCGAGCGCGCTCCAGACCGCCTTCGAGTCGCTCCACGGGCGGGTCGAGGAGGTGGCGGAGCGGCTCGACGCCCGGATGAGCGCCGGCGAGCGCCGGCTCGACGGGGCGATCGCCCACCGCGCGCTCGTGCGCTACGACGCCTACGGCGAGCTGTCCGGCCACCAGTCCACGTCGCTGGCGCTGCTCGATGCCGCCCGCAACGGCGTGGTGCTCTCCTGCATCGCCCACCGCGACAACGCCCGCCTGTACTGCAAGCAGGTGCACGACGGGCGAGGCGAGCACGAGTTGTCGCCGGAGGAGGACGAGGCGATCCGGCTCGCGCTGACCGACAGCGCCCCGCGCACGGTCACGCTCGACTGATGCGGGTCGGTTACCTGGGTCCGGACGGGACGGTCAGCCACGAGGCCCTGATGACCGCGCCGGGCGCCGAGGCGTTCGAGCTGGCGCCCCAGCCGACGCTCCACGAGGCGGTGATCGCCGTCCACGACGGGGCGGTCGACCGCGCGCTGGTGCCGATCGAGAACTCGCTCGAGGGCTCGGTCAACCCGACGCTCGACGCGATCGCCTTCGAGACCGAGGACGTCGTGATCGTGGGGGAGCTGCGCCACCCGGTGCACCTGCACCTGGTGGCCGCCGGCCCGCTCGAGCTCGAGCGAGATCCGCGCCGTGGTCTCCCACCCGCAGGCGAGCGGCCAGTCCGGCCGCTTCCTGCGCGAGGTCCTGCCCGGCGTGCCGGTGGTGGCCGCGCGCTCGACGGCCGACGCCGTGCGCCAGGTCGCCGACGGGTTCGAGTCCGGCGCGGCGGCGATCGGCACGCGCGGCGCGGCCGACCGGTACGGCTGCACGGTGCTGCGCGAGGACGTCGAGGACGACCCCGGCAGCGAGACGCGCTTCGTCTGGATCGCCCGCGCCGGCAGCGCCCCAATTGCCCATCCCCACCCACTCCAGCGCTTCAAGACGGCGCTCGTGTTCTGGGGCGCCGGATCCTCCGGCCCGGGCTGGCTGGTCCGCTGCCTGGCCGAGTTCGCCGTGCGCGACGTCAACCTCACCCGGATCGAGTCGCGGCCGCGGCGCCAGCGGCTGGGCGAGTACATGTTCTTCGTCGACCTCGACGGCCGCGTCGAGGACTCGGCGGTGGCCGCGGCCGTCGCCGGCCTGCGCGCCCACGCCGACGTGGTCCGCGTCCTCGGCTCTTTCCCGGCGGCATGAGGTGGGTGGGTGGGTCTGCGTCACTGGCTACACTCCGCTTTCAGATGGGATCCCACACCCCAGTACCACCACTGGGGTCCGCGCCGCACGACGATCACCAGTGGCGCGGATCCAATACCAACGGCACAGGCCGTTGGTCGGGTGGTCGTGTGCTGGTGCTCAACGCGACGTACGAGCCCATCAACGTCTGCACCGTGCGCCGCGCGACGGTGCTCCTGCTCAAGGAGAAGGCCGAGGTCATCGAGATCGGGCCGACCGACCTGCACTGGGCGACCGGCTCGCTGCCGAAGCCGGTCGTCATCCGCCTCGTCACCTACGTCCGCGTCCCGCGTGACAGCCACAAGCGCAAGATCACCCGCCGCGCCGTCTTCGCGCGCGACGGCTGGGAGTGCCAGTACTGCGGCGCCAGGACGAGCCTGACCGTCGACCACGTGATCCCGCGCTCGAAGGGCGGCGGCTCGGGCTGGGACAACATCGTCGCCTCCTGCGCGCCGTGCAACCGGCGCAAGGGCGACCGCCTGCCCCACCAGGTGAACATGCACCCGCGCGTGAAGCCGCGCACGCCGGCCGCGCACATCTTCATCCAGCTCGCGTCGCCGACGATCCCGGCGACCTGGCGGCAGTACCTCCCGCAGGCCGCATAGCCTGGATCCACCGATGATCCGTGGATGACTCGGCGCCGTGGGCCGAGTCGAGACGATCGGCCGCGCATCCTCGTGGTGGATCACTTGGTTCGCGGCCGATCGGCTCTGGCGAACGGCCACGGTGGCGAGGCGCCGTGGGGATCGGTGGATCCAGGCTTGAGCCCTTCGCTCGATTTTTCTGCGTGCCGTCGGCCCTCTGCGGGTATCTCCGCGTGCGGACCGGTTGGGGAAGCCGGCGTGGCACAAGGGAGGTAGGCATGGCGGATCGGACGGGACCGTCGCTCGCGTGGCGCCTGGCGGCGGCGATCGCGCTGACGATCGGCTTCTACACGCTCGCGATCGCGATCGCCGCGGCGCTGCTCGCGGTGGCCATCCTCCCGTGGGTGCTGGGCGAGAGCAGCAACGTGTGGGTGACGCTGACGTGCTTCGTCCTCGGCGTGACGATCCTCGTCGCGATCTTCCCGCGCCGCCAGAAGTACGAGCCGCAGGGCGTCCGCCTGACGGCCGAGAAGCAGCCGCGGCTGCTCGCGATGATCGACGAGGAGGCGCGCGGGACCGGCGCACGAGCGCCCGACGAGGTCTACGGCACGCTCGAGGTCAACGCCGCCGTCGCCCAGACGCGCGGGCGGCGGGTGATGATCGTCGGCCTGCCGCTGCTGCACGTGCTCTCCGAGCGCGGCCTGCGCGGGATCATCGCCCACGAGTTCGGCCACTACGCTGGCGGCGACACGCGGCTGGGGCCGTGGATCTGGCGCACCTACGACGGCGTCGCGCGCACGATCGACCACCTCAGCGACGAGGACGGCGACGAGGGCTGGACGCAGAAGGCGGTCCGGCTCCCGTTCATCTGGTACGGCCGCGCGTTCATGCGGATCACCGCCGGCATCAAGCGCCGGCAGGAGTTCGCCGCCGACCGCATGGCCGCCAACCGCGCCGGCCGCGACACCTACGCCGAGGCGCTGCGCCGCAGCCACGCCTACGCCCCGGCGTTCGACGCCTACTGGGAGCACGAGGTGGCGGCCGTCCTCGGAGCAGGCCGGCGGCCGCCGGTGGTGGCCGGCTTCGCCGCCTTCCTGCGCACCAGTGCGATCGACCAGGCGGCGAGCAGCTTCCTCGACGACCAGATGAAGGAGAAGACGGATCCCTACGACTCGCATCCGTCGCTGAGCGAGCGGCTGGCGGCGCTGGAGGACTGCGCGCCCGGCGACGCCGACGACTCGCCGCCGGCGCTCGACCTCGTGCGCGATCCCGAAACGCTCGAGCGCGAGCTGCTCGCCGCGCTGGTCCACCCCGAGGCGGCCGATCTGCCGGCCCTCGCGTGGGACGACGTCGGCCGCGAGATCTACCTCGAGCGGGCGCGCGCGCTGACCGGCGAGCACGGCGAGGTGCTGGGCGACGCGACGGTCGCCGAGCTCGGCGATCGCGCCCAGGAGCTCGGGCCGCTCGCCGGGCGGCTCCAGCAGCGCGAGCCGGAGCTGCCGCCGGAGGCCGCGGCCGACTTCGCCGCCACCCTGCTCGCCGAGGCGCTGCTCGTGGCGCTCGCCGACGCCGGCTGGACGGTCGACGCGGGGCTGGCCGAGCCGGTCACCGCCTGCCGCGGCGACGAGAGCGTCGACCCGTACGAGGTGGTGGGCAAGCTGCGGCAGGACACCGCGGCGGCCGACGAGTGGCGCGAGCGCGCCGCCGGCCTCGGGATCGCCGACCTGCCGTTGCGCCGACGCGCCGCGACGCGCCAGGCGGCCTGAACGAACGAAGGCCCGGAGTCGACGCTCCGGGCCTTCGCACAACTCGCTGGATCTCAGTGTCGCCAGGGCCTTACGAGGCCGGGGGGACCAACTCCGGCGCCCCTGACGACGGTGTCACGGTGTGGATTCCGCTCCAGCGGGGTCCAGCACCGGCTGGCTAGCGGCCGGACACCTCCAGGGTCCCACAAGAACTGTCACTCAACTTTGGACCACCCCCTTTCTCTGGTTCGCTCAGAGTAGCGAACCTGGAGGCGGACCATCACTGGTCGGCCGGGGAGTCTGATCGGCGACCGTCGCCGGCCGCCGATCTGCCCCGTCGGGCCCGCCGATCAGTCCTCGTCCGGGTCGGCCGGCCCGATGTCATCCTCGTGCGGCTCGGCCTCGTCCGGGACGATGTCCGGCTCGTCGGCCGGGTCGGTCGACGACGCCTTCGACGTCGCCCTGGGCCACCGCGTCGTCGGCCATGCCCGACGCGTCGAGCGACGCCGGCTGGCCGGCCGGCACGCCCTCGCCGGCGCCTCGGTCTCGATCACGAGCGCGACCGCGGACACCTCGTCGCCGTCGCGCAGGTTCATCACGCGCACGCCCTGGGAGGCGCGGCCGTAGCGGTTGATGCCGCGCACGCCGGTCCGCTGGACCATGCCGTTCTGGGAGATGAAGACGAGGTCCTCGTGCTCGCGCACGACCAGCGCCGCGGCGAGCAGGCCCTTGGCCTCGGTGAACGAGATCGTCTTGACGCCCTTCGTGCCGCGCGAGGTGAGCCGGTACTCGTCGACCGCGCGTGCGCTTGCCGTAGCCGGCCTCGGTGACCACGAGGAGGTCCTGACCGGGCCGCGCGACGTCCATGGCCAGCACGTAGTTGTCCTTGCCGGAGACGTCCATGCCGCGCACGCCGCTGGTGTCGCGGCCGCATCGCGCGCGGCGTCGTCGTCGCGGAAGCGGACGGCTAGGCCCTCGTGCGAGACCATCAGGATCTCGTCGCCCTGGTCGACGCGCCGGACGGCGACCAGCTCGTCGTCGTCGCGGATGTTGATCGCGATGATGCCGTCGGCCTTGATCGGCGTGTTGTAGAGCTGGAACTCCGTCTTCTTGACCATGCCCTCGCGGGTGGCGAAAGCGAGGAACTCGTCTCCGAGAAGTCGCGCGTGGCGAGCACCGACTGCACGCGCTCGCCGTCCCGCAGCGGCAGGATGTTGCTCAGGTGGCGGCCCTTGGACGTGCGGCCCGCCTCCGGCAGGTCGTAGACCTTCGAGCGGTAGACCTTGCCGCGGTTGGTGAAGAAGAGGAGGTAGTCGTGCGTCGAGCACACGAAGAGGTGCTCGATGTAGTCGTCTTCCTTGAGGTCCATCCCGATGATGCCGACCCCGCCGCGGCGCTGCTGGCGGTAGGTGGCCAGCGGCAGCGACTTGATGTAGCCCGAGTGCGAGATCGAGATGACCATCTGCTGGTCGGCGATCAGGTCCTCGATGTCGATGTCGTCCTCGCTGGGGGCGATCACCGTGCGCCGCTCGTCGCCGTAGCGGTCGGCGATCTCCTGCAGCTCCTCCTTGATCAGTCCGAAGACCTTGTCCTCGTCGCCGAGCAGCGCGCGCAGCTCCTTGATGCGCTCCACCAGGTCGGCGTGCTCGCGCTTGATGGCGTCGGCCTCGAGCGCGGTCAGCTGCTGGAGGCGCAGGTCGAGGATCGCCTGGGCCTGGATCTGCGTCAGCCCGTAGGTCTCCATCAGCCCCGTTCGCGCGACGTCGCGGTCGCGCGAGCCGCGGATCAGGGCGATCACGTCGTCGAGGTGCTCGAGCGCGATCAGCAGGCCCTCGAGCCGGTGGACGCGCGCCTCGAGCGTGCGCAGCTCGTGCTTCGAGCGGCGGACGATGACCTCGCGCTGGTGCTGGACGTAGTTGTGGATGACCGAGCGCAGCGGCAGCGTCCGCGGCACGTTGTCGACCAGCGCGACCATGTTCACGCCGAACGTCGTCTGCAGCTGGGTGTGCTTGTAGAGCTTGTTGAGGACGACCTTCGGGTTCGCGTCGCGCTTGAGCTCGATCACCACGCGCATGCCGCGGCGATCCGAGTGGTCCTCGATGTTCGTGATCTCGGTGAGCTTCTTCTCGGCGTGCAGGTCGGCGATCTTGCGGATCAGGCCGCCCTCGCCGCCCTTCTTGACCATGTAGGGCAGCTCGGTGATCACGATGTGGTCCTTGCCCTGCTTGCCCTCCTCGATGTGCGCCTTGGCGCGCACGCGGATCCGCCCGCGGCCGGTCTCGTAGGCCTCCTTGATGCCGCTGAGGCCGAGGATCAGGCCGCCGGTCGGGAAGTCCGGGCCCTTGATGTGCTGCATCAGGCCCACGGTGTCGATGTCCGGGTCGTCGATGTAGGCGATCGTCGCGTTGATCGTCTCGACGCAGGTTGTGCGGCGGGATGTTCGTGGCCATGCCGACCGCGA
The DNA here is from genome assembly GCA_963844405.1 of uncultured Solirubrobacteraceae bacterium. Taxonomy (GTDB): domain Bacteria; phylum Actinomycetota; class Thermoleophilia; order Solirubrobacterales; family Solirubrobacteraceae; genus DASSUW01. Next base: position 1,421,677 of record CAWJNZ010000007.1, read on the forward strand.
TGCCGCTCGACCCGTTGACGAGCAGGTTCGGGAAGCGCGCCGGCAGGACGACCGGCTCCTGGTTCTGGCCGTCGTAGTTGGGCTGGAAGTCGACCGTGTCGGCGTCGAGGTCGCGCAGCATCTCGCGCGCGATCGGCGCCAGCCGGGCCTCGGTGTACCGCATGGCGGCCGCCGGGTCCTCGTCGATCGAGCCGAAGTTGCCCTGCCCGTCGACGAGCATGTAGCGCATCGAGAAGTCCTGCGCCATGCGGACGAGCGTGTCGTAGATCGCGCTGTCGCCGTGCGGGTGGTACTTGCCCATCACGTCGCCGACGATGCGGGCGGACTTCGCGTGCGCGCGGTTCGGCTGCAGGCCGTTCTCGCTCATCGAGAACAGCACGCGGCGGTGGACGGGCTTCAGGCCGTCGCGGACGTCGGGCAGCGCGCGCCCGACGATGACCGACATCGCGTAGTCGAGATACGACGAGCGCATCTCCTCCTCGAGCCCGCGGGGCTCGATGTTGCCGCCGGAGATGAGATCGGTGCCGGCCATCAGACGTCGAGGGTCGCGACGCGGGCGTTCTCCTCGATGAACTCACGCCTGGGCTCGACCTTGTCCCCCATCAGCATGGTGAACAGGCGGTCGGCCAGCGAGGCGTCGTCCATCGTGACCTGCATGAGGGTGCGCGTCGTCGGGTCCATCGTCGTCTCGCGCAGCTGGTCGGCGTTCATCTCGCCGAGCCCCTTGAAGCGCTGCATCTTGACGCCCTTGGCCGCCACGTCCATGACCTTGCGGCGCAGGTCCTCGAAGGACAGTGCCTGCTCCTGCTCCTCGCCGAGCCGGACGTCGAACGGCGGGGTGCCGGCCATCTTCACCAGCTCGCCGTGCACGCGCGCGAGCTGGCGGTACTCGTTGGCGTCGAACATGCTGCGGCGCAGGCGGTGCGTGCGCGCCAGGTTGGTCTGTCGCTCGGTCGCCCGCACGCGGATCAGGCCGTCGTCGGCCGCGATCAGCTCGGTGGTGTAGGGCTCGCTCTCCGGGTCCTCCCGCTCGATCAGCGCCAGCAGCTGGTCGACGGTCGCGACCTGCTCGTCGAGGATCTGGGACTCCTCGAGGAAGGTGACGACCTCGTTCCCGTGGTCGGCCCGCAGGGCGCTCGCCCAGCCCTCGTACTGCTTGAGCAGGCGCGTGTAGCGCTGCCAGCGGGTGTCGGTGAGCTTGAAGGCATTGCCGTCGGCGTCCGTGATCTCGAAGCGCTCGAGCTTGTCGCCGAGCAGGGTCGCCTCGAGCTCGGAGTCCTTCTCGATGTAGCGCTCGCGCTTGCCCTGGGTGAGCTTGTAGAGCGGCGGCTTGGCGATGTAGACGTAGCCGGCCTCGACCAGCTCCTGCATCTCGCGGAAGAGCAGTGTGAGGATCAGCGTGCGGATGTGGGCGCCGTCGACGTCGGCGTCCGTCATCAGGATGATCTTGTGGTAGCGCGCCTTCCCGAGGTCGAACTCGTCGCGCACCCCGGTGCCGAGCGCCGTGATCAGCGCGGTGATCTCCTGGTTCTGGAGCACCTTGTCGATCCGCGCCTTCTCGACGTTGAGGATCTTGCCGCGCAGCGGGAGGACGGCCTGCGTGGCGCGGTCGCGCCCCTGCTTGGCCGAGCCGCCCGCGGAGTCGCCCTCCACGATGAAGAGCTCGGTGAGCGCCGGGTCCTTGACCGTGCAGTCGGCCAGCTTGCCGGGCAGCGCGGTCCGCTCGAGCGCGGACTTGCGCGTGAGGTCGCGCGCCTTGCGCGCGGCGGCGCGCGCCTGCGCGGCCGACACGGCCTTGCGGATGACGGCTCGCGCCTCGGCCGCGTTCTCCTCGAAGAACTGGCCGAGCTTCTGGTTGACGACGGAGGCGACGAAGCCCTCCATGCCCGGGTTGCCGAGCTTGGTCTTGGTCTGGCCCTCGAACTGCGGGTCGGTCAGCTTGACGCTGATCACCGCGGTCAGGCCCTCACGGACGTCCTCGCCGGAGAGGTTCTCGTCCTTCTCCTTGAGCTCGCCGATGTCGCGCGCGTACTTGTTCAGCGTGCGGGTCAGCGCGGAGCGGAAGCCGGACAGGTGGGAGCCGCCCTCGTGCGTGTTGATGTTGTTGGCGAACGAGAAGACGGACTCCTGGTAGGAGGCGTTCCACTGCAGGGCGACCTCGACCGCCCCCTCGTCGGAGTCGCCGGCGAAGAAGACGACCTTCTTCTGGATCGGGTCCTTGTTCTCGTTCAGGAAGGCGACGAAGTCCTCGATCCCGCCCTCGTAGTGGAAGCTCGCCTTGCGGTGGCCGTCGCCGCGCTCGTCGTCGATGCCGATCCGCAGCCCGCGCGTGAGGAACGCGGTCTCGCGCAGGCGCTGCTCGAGCGTCGCGAAGTCGAAGTCCAGCGTCTCGAAGACCTCGGCGTCCGGCAGGAAGGTGATCGTGGTGCCGGTCTCCTTCGTCGGCTCGCCCTTCTGGAGGTCGCCCTGCGGCGCGCCGCGGACGTAGTCCTGCGTCCACTTGAAGCCGTCGCGCCGGACATCGACGTGGAGCAACTCGGAGAGCGCGTTGACGACCGAGACGCCGACGCCGTGGAGGCCGCCTGAGACCTTGTAGCCGCCGCCCTCGCCGAACTTCCCGCCGGCGTGCAGGACGGTGAGGACGACCTCGACCGCGGGCCGGCCCTCCTTCTCCATCGTGGCGACGGGGATGCCGCGACCGTTGTCCGACACCGTGACCGAGTTGTCCGGGTGGATCGTCACCTGGACGCTGTCGCAGTGACCGGCGAGCGCCTCGTCGACCGAGTTGTCGACCACCTCGTAGACGAGATGGTGCAGGCCGCGCACGCCCGTCGACCCGATGTACATGCCCGGTCGCTTGCGGACGGCCTCGAGGCCCTCGAGGACGGTGATGTCCTGGGCGTCGTACCCGGAGCGCTGCTGGTCGCTGTTGCCTTCGTTGGAAGCCACGGTGCCTTTCGTCTACACAAGCGACGCCCCGGCGGGAGGACCGAGTCCCCCAGGGCCGGGGCGTGGCCATTTCGTGGTCAACATTCTAGCAGGCGGCCCTGCCGCCCAGCCCACTCTGGGAGTTACAAAAGTGCTGCAAATTCGCAAGAATCGCAGCGCGCTCAGCGCTCCCGCGTCGGGGCCTTCCGGGCTTGTACCCGCAGGCGGCGGACCGCGGGCCTCCCGAGCGCCCGGTTGAGCCGCTCGACCACGAGCTCGGACATGAGGTCGAGCTCCTGCGCGCGGACCGCCTCGGGGCAGGCGACGACCACCTCCCCGTCGCGCTCCGCCCACGGCTCGCTGTGCGGCGCGAAGGCCTCCCCGGCCGCCTCCGGCCACGCCCGCTGGACCTCCGCGAGCAGCGTCGCCGGTGCCAGGCGGCCGGTCAGCGCGTCCAGCGCACCGGAAATCGGCGCAAGGCTGCGGCGCCTCATGCGGCCTCGTCGCCCGCTCGCTCGTCGGCGGCCTGCAGCACGCGGCCTTCGGCGATCGCCACGCGGACCACGCCCGGGTCGTCGGCGCCGGGCACGTGGGCGAGCTCGGTGGCGGTGATCACGCTCTGGCCACTCGCCCGCAGCACCTCGACGAGCTGCGCCCGGCGGGTGGCGTCGAGCTCGCTCATCACGTCGTCGAGCAGGAGCAGGGGCGGCGCGCCCCGCTCCGCCGCCAGCTCCTCGCGCTCGGCCAGGAGCAGGGCCAACAGGCCGAGCCGGACCTGGCCGCGCGAGCCGTAGGAGCGCAGCTCGCGGCCGGCGCGGCGCAGCGCCAGGTCGTCGCGGTGCGGGCCGTGGCCGGTGAAGCCGCGCTCGAGGTCGCCGTCCGTGCGCTCGGCCAGCTCGGCGGCCAGCTCCTCCGGCGTCTCGGCCCGCGAGCGCGGCCGGTAGGCCAGCTCCACCTCGCCCTCCAGCCCCAGCGCGCCGGCGTGCTCGGCGAACCGCCCCCTCAGCCGCCCGACGACCTCGCCGCGATCGCGCATCAGCTCGATGCCGTGGCGCGCCAGGGCGGCGTCCCACGCCGGCAGCGAGCCGCGCCCGGCCCGGCCGGCGCGGATGGCGGCGATCAGCGCGTTGCGCTGCGCGAGCGCCGCCGAGTACTCCCGCCGGGCGGCCGCCCGCGACGGCCACAGCGCGGCCACCACTTGATCGAGGTGCGACCGCCGCAGCGCCGGCGCGCCGAGCACGAGGTCGAGGCGGTCGGGCAGGAAGACGGCCACCAGCGGCCGCGCCGGCGAGTCGGTCAGCCGCTCGACCGGCGCCCCGTCGGCCCGCAGGCGCTTCGGCTCGCCGGGCTGGAAGCCGACGCTGACCTCGTGGCGGCCCTGGTCGTCCTCGGCCTCCAGCTCGAGGCGGGTCAGCGACGCGCCGAAGCGCACTACCTCCCGCTCGTTCGCCGTCCGGCACGACCGCCCGGTGCACGCGAAGTACAGCGCCTCCAGCAGGTTGGTCTTGCCGGCGCCGTTGCGCCCGGCGATGACGGTGAGGCCGGGACCCGGCCGCAGCTCAGCCGCTTCGTAGGACCGGAAGTCCCGCAGGCTGAGCCTGCGAACGATCATGAGAGGGGCCGAAGGCCCCGGTCACGGGCGCCATGGACGGCGACCGTCCCCATCAAAGGGCCGGCGGGATGGAGGCCCGGGCTACACATTTAGTCGGATTGGCATGAGCAGGTACTGGAACCCGCTGCCGTCGGCCGCCTCGATCAGCCCCGGCCGCAGCGGCGAGATGAGCTTGAGCACGAGGTCGCCGCCCTCGAGCGCCTCCAGCCCGTCGCGCAGGAACTCGGGGTTGAAGCCGATCTCCAGCGGCTCGCCGGCGAACGGCACCGGGACCGTCTCGCGCGCTTCGCCGACGTCGGGCGTCCGCGCCGACACCGTCAGCTCGCCCTCCGCGAAGCTGAGCCGCAGCGGCGCGTTCTTCTGCGCGAGCAGCGAGATCCGGCGCACGACGTCGGCGATCTCGGTCCCGGACAGCTGAAGCTCGTGCTCGTAGGCCTCGGGCAGCAGCGTCCGCACGTTCGGGAACTGGCCGTCGATCAGCCGCGAGGAGAGCACGACGCCCGCGGCCTCGAACACGACCTGGTTCGAGCGCAGCGACACGGCGATGCGGTCGGCCTCGCCGTGCTGGACGATCCGCGTCAGCTCTTGAAGCGCGCGCGCCGGCACATTGGCCTCGAAGGTCCGCGCGAGCGGCGCCTCCAGCCGCGTGTCCTTGACGGCCAGGCGATAGGAGTCGGTCGCCGCCATGCGCAGCTCCTGCTCGGTCGCCGAGACGAGGATGCCGGTGAGCACCGGCCGCGTCTCGTCGCGCGAGGCGGCGCGCGCCACCTTGAGCACCGTCTCGACGAGCGCGGGGCCCGGGACGTCGAGCTGTTCGTCGCCGCCGGGCTCGGGCAGGGGCGGGAAGTCCTCGAGCCGGAGCGTGCGGATGTGGAAGGTGGCCGAGCCCGACGTGAGCTCGACGTCCTGCTCGGCGGCGCGGAGCTCGAGCGTCAGCTCGTTGGCCGGCAGCGCCCGCACGACGTCGACGAGCAGCCGCGCGGGGAGGACGACGGCGCCTTCGCGCACGACCTCGCCCTCGAGTGGGACGCGGAGGCCGATCTCCATGTCGGTGGCGCGCAGCTCGACTCCGTCGGCCGTCGCCTGAAGCTGCACGCCGGAGAGCGCCTGGACGGCGCTGCGGGTGGAGGCGGCACGGGTGACGGTCTGGAGCTGGTGGAAGAGCGCGTCGCGCCGGGTGGAGAGCTTCAAATGGATCGCCTCGGATTCACGATGAAGATGAACAAGTGAGAGTCGTGGTCATCGGGGCTGTAGATGGTGTGCACAGCTCACTCGATCGGCGCTGCGCCGTGGTTTCGGCGCGCACAGGCGGCTGTGCATGAACCCCGCAGTCTTTCAGGCGCCCCGGACCTCATCCGCGTCCCCCAAGCTCTGACGTCAGGCGCCGCACGGTGTCGTAGGCCTCCCGATCGGTCGCCATCCGCTCGGCGGTCCGCCGGCAGGCGTGCATGACCGTCGTGTGGTTGCGACCGCCGAAGGCACGGCCGATCGCCGGCAGCGTCTGGTCGGTCAGCTCGCGCGCGAGGTACATGGCGACCTGCCGCGGCCAGGCGACGGGCGCGGCGCGGCTGGTGGAGAGCATCTCGTCCATCGAGAGCCCGAACGCATCGCAGGTGCGCTGCTGGATGTCGCGCACCGTGTGGCGGTGCGGGCGCGTGCCGGGATAGAGCCCGTCGAGCACCTCGGAGGTGAGCTCGGCGGTGAACGGCGCGGCCGGTGAGCGACGCATAGGCCGCGACGCGGATCAGCGCCCCCTCGAGCGCCCGGATGTGGGTCTCGACGCGCTCGGCGATCACCTCGACCGCAGCCGGATCGACACCCTCGAGGCCGTCCTGCTGGACGCGCTTGCGGAGGATCGTGCGGCGGGTGGTGAGGTCGGGCGGGCGGACGTCGGCGACGAGCCCGGCCTCGAAGCGCTCGCGCAGGCGGTCCTCGAGCGCGTCGAGGTCGCGCGGGAGGCGGTCGGAGGTCAGCACGAGCTGGGCGCCGGCACCGTGGAGGGCGTTGAAGGTGTGGAAGAACTCCTGCTCGGTTCGCGCCTTGCTCTGGAGGAACTGGACGTCGTCGACGAGCAGGACGTCGACGCCGCGGTAGGTCGCCTTGAAGGCCTCGAGCGCGCCGGTATGGAGCGCGCCGACGAAGTGGTCGGTGAACGCCTCGACCGTCGTGTACACGACGGTCAGCCCCTCACCGTGCGCGGCCAGGTAGTTGCCGATCGAGTGCAGGAGGTGGGTCTTGCCCAGCCCCGGCGGACCGCAGATGAAGAGCGGGTTGAAGTTCAGGCTGGGCGCCTCGGCGACGGCCAGCGCGGCGCCGTGGGCGAGCCGGTTCGCGTCGCCGATCACGAACTGGTCGAACGTGAAGCGCGGGTTCAGCTCGGCGCCGGTGAAGACGCGCGGCGCCTTCGGCCGCGCCGGCTCGCTCCCCGCCGCGACGAGCTTCACGCACGTCTGCGAGCCGAGCACCGCCTTGGCGCAGCCGGCGAGCAGGCGCGCGAAACTGGCCTCGACCCAGGCGCGGCTCTCGGCCGGCGCTTCGATGACCAGCGTGTCCCCCTCCAGGCGCCGCGCGTCGAGCGGCTCGAGCCAGAGCTGCCAGGTGGAGTCGCCGACCGCCCGGCGCATCTCGTCGCGAATGCGCCTCCAGGCATGCTGTACGTCGACGTCGGACACGTGCGCGCGGAAGGGCCTCCTCCAACCGGAGAGGTCGTGGTTCGAGCGATGGAAGAGGGGCCTCGCAGCGCCCCGGAGTCGCGAACATAGCAGAGGTCCGGAGGCCTGAACGCCGGGTCTCGGAGCGACCTCGCAAATCGCGCACAGTTCGCCCCACGGAGCCTGTGCATGGCTGTTCACGGCGTGTGCGCGGGCCTGTGCGAACGCGCGTCGGTATCCTTTGGCGCCGTTGCCCGCGGGGGTCTTCCCCAGGCCCGCGGCGAAGGAGCCTGAACGTGAAGCGCACCTACCAGCCCAAGAAGCGCAAGCGCGCCCGCACCCACGGGTTCCGCGCGCGCATGAGCACTCGCGCGGGCCGCCTCGTGCTCAAGCGCCGCCGTGACAAGGGCCGCAAGCGCCTGACCGTCTGAGCTCGTGGGCGGTGGGCGTAGCCCGAAGCGTCGCCGCCTTTCGCGGAGCGCCGAGTTCGAGCGCGTGTACCGCCAGGGCCGCTCGAAGGGCAACCGCTTCCTGGTGCTCTACAGCTTCCCGCGCGAGGAGGACGATGGGCCCCGTCTGGGGCTGTCGGTCGGCCGCCGCGTCGGCGGCGCCGTCGAGCGCACGCGCGTGAAGCGCGTGCTGCGCGAGGCGTTCTGGGAGGAGGCCGAGCGCCTGCCCGCCGGCGCCGACTACGTCGTCGTCGCGCGCCCCGAGGCGCTCGGGCTCGCCGAGCGGGAGGGCGAGCCGGGCATCCGCGCCGCTCTGGCCGAGCTCGTCGACGCGGTGGGGGAGGCGGCGTGATCGCCCTGATCCGCGTGTACCAGCGCTTCGTCTCGCCGCTGCTGCCGCGGCGCTGCAAGTACCACCCGACGTGCTCCGCCTACGCGGTGCAGGCCATCGAGTCCTACGGCATACTGCGCGGCTCCGTCCTCGCGGGCTGGCGCCTGCTGCGGTGCAATCCCTTCAGCCACGGCGGCTATGACCCCGTGTCGGCGCAGACCCTGTTCCGGCCCTCTCACACCCAGCTCTCGTGATCTTCATCGCGAACATCTTCCAGCCGCTGATCGACTTCTTCGAGCAGATCCTGCTCTGGTTCCACGATCTCGGCCTGAGCTGGGGCATGTCGATCATCGCCATGACCGTCGTCGTGCGCGCCGCCCTGCTGCCGCTCACCTTCAAGCAGTTCAAGTCGATGCAGGCGCTGGCCTCCCACGCGCCTGAGATGAAGAAGCTCCAGGACCGCTACAAGCACGACAAGGAGCGGCTCAACCAGGAGATGATGAAGTTCTACCGGGAGAACAAGATCAACCCGTTCGCGTCCTGTCTCCCGCTCCTGGCGCAGCTCCCGGTCTTCCTGTCGCTCTTCTACATGCTGCAGGCCGATCTGCGGCACGACATCTGCCCCGAGAAGCAGCCGCCTCCGCCCGCCGACGCGGTGCCGTGCGGCGCGGGCGGCGACGCGAGCTTCTGGTTCATCCCGGACCTGACCGACAAGGCCACGGGCGGCGTCCTCATCACGCTGATCATCCTCTACGTCGGCTCGCAGCTGCTGTCCACGCTGCTGATGTCGACGACGACGGACCGGACGCAGCGGATGATCTTCCTGGCGCTCCCGTTCGTCTTCGTCATCTTCATCATCAACTTCCCGGCGGGCCTGCTCGTCTACTGGATCACCACGAACCTGTGGACGATCGTGCAGCAGGCGATCATCCGGAAGCGCCTCGGGCCGATGCGGCCACCGGGACAGGAGGGCGGTATGGGGTTGGGTGAGCTCTTGAGAGGCGGCGGCGCCTCGACGGCGCCGGCCGCGGCAGCGGCGAGCGGGAGCGACGGCAACCCACCGAAGGGCCGCCCCAGCGGCCCGCCGCCGGCTCCACCGCGCCGCAAGAAGAAGCGCTCGGGACGGCGGCGATGAGCGAGGCCTCCGACCGCGTCGAGGAGCTGCTCGGGAAGGTCTCCGATGCGCTCGGGCTCGACGCCGACGTGGCGGTCGAGGAGGACGGTGAGGGCATCCGGGCGACGCTCGAGGGCGACGACCTGGGGCTGTTCATCGGGCGCCACGGCACCACGATCGACGCCGTGCAGCACCTCGCCTTCAAGGTCGCCAACCGGGACGCCGGGCGGGATGCCGCGGTGCGCGTGACGGTGGACGCCGCCGGCTATCGCGAGCGGCGCGAGGAGATGCTGCACCGCCAGGCCGACCAGGCGGCCGCGCGCGCGGCGCGCTCCCGCCGGCCGGTGGCGCTGGACGCCATGAGCGCGACCGAGCGCAAGGTCGTGCACGAGTACCTCAAGGACCGCGACGACGTCGAGACGTACTCCGAGGGCACCGAGCCGAACCGGCACCTCGTCGTCGCCCCGCTCTAAGCCCGGATCCAGGCGGTGCCGGGACGAGCTTCGGGCATTGACAGAGGCTCGGGTGCGGGCTGGTTTCGCATCGTGGAAGCCGGCGACGCTGTCGCGGGGCTGGGGTTGTTCAGTCGCGCCCGCCTCTCTCAATGCCAGAGGTTCGCCCCGCCGCCGCGATGGCCGGCGCTCCAGGCTAGGTTTCACGTTCTACACCCCGGTGAAACACGTTTCACGTGTTGCTACCCGGTGAAACACATGGATCCGCGTGACGAGGGCATCGTGGTCGGCCTCCTGGTCGGGGAGGGCCACTTCGGCGGCGACGGGCGCCAGCCCCAGGTCACCCTGCGGATGCACGTGCGCCACGAGGCTTTGATGCGCTGGCTGGTCGCGCGCTTCCCGCGCTCGAAGCTCTACGGCCCGTACCACCACGGCAACCGCCACTACTTCCAGTGGATGGCCCGCGGGGAGGCGCTGGTGCTCGATCTGCTGCCCATCCTCGAGCGTCACGTCACGCCCTCGCTCGACGGCCACGCCTTCGAGCGGCTGACGGCGATGACCGACGACTACGCCGACGCGATCGCCAAGCTGCGCGCCCGCGCGGCGCTGTGATGACCCGCCTGGAGGAGCTCGGCCGCCGCCACGGCGTCCCGCCGGCGGGGCTGCGGGCGCTGGAGGCGATCCTGGAGCTGCAGGCCTCGGATCCGGCGGCCTTTACGAAGGTGCGCGCGGTCGGACGAGGCGGTCGACCGGCACGTCGCCGACTCGCTGGTGGCGCTCGATCTGCCGGCCGTGCGGGAGGCGCGCCGGGTCGCCGACCTCGGCTCGGGCGCGGGCTGGCCCGGCCTGGCGCTGGCCGCGGCGCTGCCGGACGCGCGGGTGGCGCTGGTGGAGAGCGCGGTGCGGCACTGCCGCTACCTCGAGCGGGCGGTGGCGGCGGGGCGACTGGAGAACGCCGACGTGGTTCACGCGCGCGCGGAGGAGTGGGAGGCCGGATCGGTGGCCCACGACCTCGTCACCGCCCGGGCGCTCGCGGCGCTGCCGGTGCTGTGCGAGTACGCCGCGCCGCTGCTCGCCGACGGCGGGGTGCTGGTGGCGTGGAAGGGGGCTGTTCCTCAGGCCGAATCGGCGGCGGGCGCGGCGGCGGCCGCCGTGCTGGGGTTGGAGCCGGTCGAGGTGGTGCCGGTCGACCCGTATCCGGAGGCCGAGCGCCGCACCCTGCACGTGTTCCGCAAGATCGCGCCCACGCCGGAGCGTTTCCCGCGCCGTGCGGGGATGGCGGTCAAGCGGCCGCTGGCGTAGCTTCGAACTGCGCAAGTCCCCACGTTGCGGGCGGGGGCCTGCCGGATGGGGAGAGATGCACCGCCGTCCGCCGGTCCGGTCGCTAGCGTCGTGGGCCGCCATGGGGATCGTGTACGCCATCGCCAACCAGAAGGGCGGGGTGGGGAAGACCACCACCGCGGTCAACGTCGCCGCCTGCATCGCCGAAGCCGGCTATGAGACGCTGCTCGTCGACGTCGATCCGCAGGGCAACGCCACCACCGGCCTCGGGATCGCCCGCAACGGCCGGCCGGGGCTCTACGGCGTGCTCGGCGGCGAGCTGCCGGCGCTCGAGGCCGTGCAGCCGACCGCGATCGACCACCTGTCGCTGCTCGCCTCCACGCCGGACCTCGCCGGCGCCACCATGGAACTGCCCCGCCTGGCCGGCTCGGAGACCCGGCTGCGCGACGCGCTGGAGGGCGTGCGCGAGCGGTTCGCCTACACGCTGCTCGACTGCCCGCCGTCGCTCGGGCCGTTGACCGTCAACGCGCTCGTGGCTGCTGACCGGGTGATCGTGCCGGTCCAGACCGAGTACTTCGCGCTCGAGGGCCTTGCCGGGCTGCTCGACACGCTGTCGCTCGTCCAGCGCGAGATGAATCCGCGACTGACCGTGGCGGGCATGCTGCTGACCATGCACGACGGCCGCACGAAGCTCGCCCAGGACGTCGAGCAGGAGGTGCGCCGGCACTTCCCGTCGCTGGTCTTCGACACGGTGATCCCGCGCAACATCCGGCTCGGCGAGGCGCCCAGCTTCGGCCGTCCGGTCATCCATCACGACCCGCACTGCGCCGGCTCGGAGGCCTACTTCGCGCTGGCCAAGGAGGTGGCCTCTCGTGGCTGAGCGAGGCATGGGCCGCGGGCTCTCGGCCCTGCTGGAGCCCACGCACGAGAACGGCGCGGCGCGCGAGAGCGAGCTGCGCGAGATCCCGGTCGAGCTGATCGCGCCGAACCCGCACCAGCCGCGACGCGACTTCGACGAGGCGAGCCTCGTCGCCCTGGCCGACTCGCTGCGCGAGCGCGGGGTGCTCCAGCCCGTGCTCCTGCGCCCCGTCGCGGGCGGCACCTACGAGCTGATCGCCGGCGAGCGCCGCTGGCGAGCCGCCCAGCTGGCGGGCTTCGAGACGGTTCCCGCGCTCGTGCGCGCGCACGACGACGCCGATTCGCTCGAGCTGGCGCTGATCGAGAACATGGCGCGCGAGGACCTCAACCCGGTCGAGGAGGCGCGCGCCTGCGCGCTGCTCGTCGACGAGCTCGGTCTCACGCGCGAGGACGTCGGCCGCCGCGTCGGCCGCTCGCGGGTGGCGGTCTCGAACCTCCTGCGGCTGCTCGACCTGCCCGACGAGGTGCTCGACCTGCTTGCCGCCGGCCACCTCACCGAGGGCCACGGCCGCGCGCTGCTCACCGCCCCCGACCACGACGCTGCCCAT
>CAWJNZ010000008.1:0-392014 GCA_963844405.1 uncultured Solirubrobacteraceae bacterium
GACGTGCTCCCCGGCCGCGTTGGCAGGTCAGGCCGCTGGGATTAGCGCCGGTGCCCGCCGCGGCCTCGGGACGCGGTAAATCGCCTGGCGGCTGATCTGCAGGATGCGCGCCACGACGGCCGGACGGTGCCCGGCCGCCACCAGCTCGCGGGCGTAGGTGACGCGCTCGCTCACTCCCACGCCCGAAAGCCGTTTCCCAGGATCTCCAGCTCATAGGTCTTCTTGCCCAGCGCCCGCTCGAGCTCGGCGATCCGCCGCCGCTGCTCACTCGCCTGCGAGCGCTCCTGACCGCCCGCCAACCGCTCGCCAGCCGCCTCCAGCGCCTGCTCGCGCCAGCGCCGCAGCAGCGTCTCGGAGATCTCGTGCTCGCGGCACAGCTCGGCGATGCTGCGCTCGCCGCGCAGGCTCGCCATCACCAGCTCGAGCTTCTGCTGCCCGCTGAACTTGCGGTACTTGCGTCGTGTCTCGCTCAACGTGCTCTCCTCGTCGTTGAGCGGCCGATCCTCTGATGAGCTCCGGACGGAGCCTCGCCGGCTTCGCCGGCTCGCATCCCCATCAAGGAGATCAATCAGAAGCTGTCAACACGGAGCCGGGGTGCAGGGCAGGCCTCCACTCGATCGACGACAACGTCGACCGTGAAGGCGGACACCGCGCAACACCACCCGCGATCACGGACAGTGCTGCACTTTTCGCTTCCTAGAAGCGCTGCACTATTGGGCTCCCGGCGTCACTCGTGGAACTCGGGTCAGCGGAGAAGTGCTTGATTTCCAGGGATTGCGCGCTTCGGGGTACCCCAGACCGCACGACTGAAATCGTGGTGTCCCCGGTTCGAGTCCGGGTCTCGCCATTTGAGAACCGCCTGGTAACAGGCGGTTCTGGCGTCGCCGGGCGGCGGTCAGCGCAGCTGGCAGTGAGTGGGTTTCGGGCGCGAGTACCCGATCGAGTACCCAATCGGCCGCTGCACCCTTCGCCGCTGCCCGGCAGACCGGTGTTACGAGCGGCCCACTCGCGGAGCCCTCCGGCAAGTCGAATGTCGTCTTGCACGTTCCGTCATCAGCGTCTTCAGGATGCGGCGCGCGGTCCGCGTATCGACCTGGGCCAGCTCCTCGATCGCTCTCGAGGAGCGCCCCTCGCCGGACCTCGCCGTCACGCGACCAGACACGTCGAGTTCCGTGATCCTATTCGCGGCGGTTACGGCGTACCGGTCGGGGTCTCTGGTGGCGGCTTGGCTATGGGACGGTCGAGGACGAGCAGCTCGGCGCCGACGTCTGGATCGAGGTGATTGGCGCTCAGGAATGCGCGGACTGTGCAGCCGGTGAGCCGCTCAATCGTCGATCTCAGGTATGGCCGCATAAGCTCCTGAAAGGCCCGCCTCGTGCGTTCGACCGCGTCCGCCTGGCCACCGGTCAGCAGGCTGCGCTCGGCCTGAGTCAGCAGGTCCTCGAGCACGATGACCATGATGTTGTCGTGGTAGAACGCCTGCGCCTTGGTGGGTCCGCGCCCGAACTGGCGCGCGCTATAGCGCACGATCGCGCGAGCGACGGCAGCGTTGAGTGTTCCCCCGGCCGGACGCTCGTCGCTGATCTGGGGGGCCGACTTGTCGTAGTGCCTGCCCTCGTTGAAGCGAACCAGCGTCTCCTCGACCGCGGGGCTGTCGACGTCGATGATGAAGTCCGCGTTGGCGCTTGCGTTAAGCGTTTGCGCGCCGGTTGCGCCTGCCAGGTCGAGAGTGGCGCCTTTGCGGCGGATCCGAGGATCTTCGACACCGTAGACGGCGTCGGCGTCGACGATCGCGCGGATGAACCTGGTCGACGCGCTGCCGTCGAGCGTCTCGACGGCTGCCCCGACGAGCGTGGTATCGCCCGTAGCGGCGAGGCCGACCTTACCGTCAGTCATGGCCAGCATGTCGCCCCGGCTGAGTAGCCCGACGTCCGTGAACGCCAAGTCCTTGAACGTCGGCGTGTTGCCGCTCAATCGGTAGCGAAACTCGAAACCCGGCATGCATCAGCTCCTGCTTGGTCTGAATCGGCCTGCTGTCGCGCAGGTTGCCGACACATTCCCCGGAGCACGCGGCACCGTTACGGACGCTTCCTTGTGGTCGGTGTGGAGCACGATTAGCCTGGATGCTGGCCGGGCGCCCCTTCCCCGGCTCCTGCCTGACCTGGAGGGGCGCCCCGGGCGGGACCGATTGGATGCTCGCGCATCGACCCGGACGCGACATGGGGATGTCGCTCCATCTTCGGCTGGGGCAATTGCCCCACGGCCGACTCCCCGCCCAGGAGGAGTAGGGTTGACTCGTGCGCGCGGCCCCGGGGGGCGCCACATCCCCACCGAGATGACGCGCTGGTCCCACTGTCTCTGACGACCCGAGCCGATCGGCCGCCCAAGGCGAGCATTCTCGTAACAGCGGCGCTGCTCTTCGCGTCCGTATTCGTTCTTCGCCTGGCGATCACCGAACCGGAGGCGGGGCTCGGCTTCATGTTCGTGTTCCCTATCGCGCTATTGGCGCTGCACTTCGGCGCGATGGCGGGGCTCTCAGGGGCCGGAGTAGCAACCGCACTGCTGGTTCTCTGGGCAAGCGGCCGGGGACGTGGATCTGGGCGTCGCCGGCTACGTCGCACGCGTCGTGACGTTTGTCCTCACCGACGCGCTAGTGGGTATCTACGCCGAGCGGCACACGCCGGGCAGCGGCGTCGGCGGGCGAGGCTCCACACCAGGCGGACAGGCGAGTGAGGCGATCGTGGAGCGCATGACGGACGCCTTGCAGCCGGATTCCGTCTTCGTCGTCGACGCCCGTTCTGGTGAGATCATCTTCAGCAGCAAGTACGCGGAACGCGTCGTGGGTCGCCGGCTGTCGGACATCGCCGACGACTTTCCGATGTTCCACCTCGATGGTCGGCCGTATTCGTTTGCGGAGCGCCAGGTCCCGCGGGCGATCAGCTCGGGTGAGCAGATTCTCGAGGAAGACTTCTTTGGCCCCGGCAGCGACGGGGGTCGTGTCCGCTGGCGGTGCAGCTGCTGGCCGGTGTATGGCGACGGCGGCCGAATCGTCGCGGCTGTCGCGGTCACCCGCGACGTCACCGAGCAGACGCGCCGGCATGAACGCCTCACGTACCTCAGCGCCCTTCTCGAGAACAGCGAGGACGCGGTCGTCGCGACGGACGAGCGGTATTGCGTCACCGTCTGGAACAAGGGCGCCGAGCGCCTTTACGGCCGGAACGCGGCGGAGGCGGTGGGGCTGCACACCGACGAGGTGGCTCCAGCGAACCTGAGTGCGGAGCAGCGAACCGAGTTGCGCCGGCAGCTTGCGGAGAATGGCCGCTGGCGTGGTGAAGTGGCCGTCACCCGCGAGGACGGCACGACGGCCGAGGTGGAGGTAAGCGCCGTCGCGCTGCGGGGGGAGCACGGCGACGTCACGGGCTATCTCGGCATCCATCGCGACATCAGCGAGCGCAAGCGGGCCGAGCGGAGGCTGAGGGAGGCCCAGCGGCGGACTGAGGCGATCCTGGAGAGCATCACTGATGACTTCGTCGCAGTGGACTGTGACTGGCGCTACACCTATATCAACGACCGAGCGTTGCGCAGCACTCAGGAATGGTTGGGGCGGCCGATCAGCCGCGAGGAGCTGCTCGGGCGCAGCCTTTGGGAGGTCTTTCCGGAGACCGTGGGCGCTGTGCCCTACGTCAAGTACCACCAGGCGGTTCGGGAGGGGCGGTCGGTGGAGTTCGAGACCTACTTCGCTGCCAAGGACCGTTGGTTCGAGACGCACGTGTATCCGTCCGAGAGCGGCTTGTCGATCTATTTCCGGACCATCACCGAGCGCAAGCGGGCTGAGGAGGAGACGAGCCGTCGGGCGGACCAGCAGGCACTCGTGGCCACCCTCGGCCTACAGGCGCTCGGGAGCGACGACCTCCAGCCGCTGCTCGACCACGCGGTCGGCCATGTGGCGCATACGCTCGACGTCGAGCTCGTCGGCATCGTCGAGATCCTTCCGGGCAGGGACCGGATGTTGCTGCGCGCGGGCGTTGGGTGGACGGAGTGCGAAGTCGGCGAAGTGACCGCGGTGGCGGGCCCTGGCTCGCTGATCCACTACACGATCGTCTCCGGCGAGCCCGTCGTGTCGGAGGACCTTTCCGCGGACGAGCGCTTCGAGGTCTCGCCGATCTTGGCCGGGACCGGTGCGGTCAGCGGGGCGACCGTGGTGATCGCAGGCCGCGACGAGCCGTTCGGCTCCCTCGGGGTGTTCTCACGAGAGCGCCGCACCTTCTCCGGGCACGACCTCGACTTCCTGCAGGCGGTGGCCAACGTGCTGGCAACCGCGGTCGAGCGAGGGCAGGCGGAGGCACGGCTTGAGGAGGTCCGCGACATAGAGCGCCGGCGAATCGCCCGCGACCTTCACGACGAGGCCCTCCAGGACCTGACCCACGCCCTCGCGTTGGCGCAAGGCGCTGGCTCGTCCGACGGGGCCGACGCGCTCGTTCGCGCGCTCAAGCGCGTTGGCGGACAGGTGCGCGGCGCCATCTACGACCTGCGCCTTGAGGAACAGGAAGGCCGGCCGCTTCGCGCGCAGCTCGAGGCGTTGGTCGCGCTCCACGACGCTATGGCAGCCGACTGCGACATCGAGCTGGACATGCTCGAGGGGACTCCAACCACTTCGCTCGGCCGCCCAGGCGTCGAGCTGCTCCGGATCGTCGGCGAGGCGCTCACCAACGCGCGCCGTCACTCCGGCGCCGGCCACGTCCGCGTCAAGACGTGGGCATCCGAGCAAGAGGTTCGCGTCGAGGTCGCGGACGACGGCGTCGGGTTCGACCCGGCCGCAGCCCCGCCCCGGGAGGGCGGGACAGGCATTAAGGGAATGGGCGAGCGGGCGGCCCTGATCGGCGCGGACCTGACGATCACAAGCGAACCGGACGCTGGGAGCCGTGTGCGTGTCCGGCTCGCGCTCGTCGACGACGACCGTCCGGAGCGGATCCGCGTGCTGCTCGTGGAGGATCACGCGGCCGTCCGCGAGGCCATCGCGGCGATGTTCGAACGTGAGCCGGATTTCGAGGTCACGGCGCAGGCGGCCTCGCTGGCGGACGCGCGCGACCTGCTCGACAACGTGGACGTCGCGGTGCTCGACCTCGGACTCCCCGACGGCTACGGCGGCGATCTGATCAAGGAGCTACGGGCGGTCAACAGGCACGCTCAGGCACTCGTATTGAGCGGAAGCCTGGACCGCGCCGACATCGCGCGTGCCGTCGAGAGCGGCGCCGCCGGGACGCTGAACAAGACAGTCCACCTCGACGAGCTCGTCGACGCAGTGCGCCGTCTGCGAAGGGGCGAGACCCTGCTCCCGCTCGATGAGGTCGTCGAGCTGCTCCGCTACGCCAGCCACGAGCGCGAGCGCGAGTACCAGGATCGCCAGGCGATCGCGCAACTCACGCCCCGCGAGCGCGAGGTGCTGCAGGCGCTCGCCGGGGGACTCGACAGCCAGGCGATCGCCGACCGCCTGCATATATCTCTCCGCACCGAGCGCAACCACGCGGCCAACATCCTGGTCAAGCTCGGCGTGCACTCCCAGCTCCAGGCTCTCGTCTTTGCCCTCCGCTACGGCGTGGTCGAGATCCGGTAGGCAAACGACGCGTCGTCTGGCCACACGGACGCCCCACCGTCAGTCACGACGCGTCGCCGGTGCGCTGCGACCGGCGAGGTCAGCAGCCGCGTCGCCCCGCGGCGAGCCGGTTCGGCCGCGCGCTCGATCCCCTATTCCTTGGCGGAGCCGTCACATGCCGCTGCGGGCGGTTCGGGCCGAGGGGACATAACGAGGGCGTCGAAGTTCGGCGTTGCTAGGGCAGGGCCGACCACGGAGGTGGCCATCGTGCTCGCCGAACTCGATGCCCTTCTCACCGCACTCTACGGGGCGGTGGACGATCTCCTGCCCGCGCGCGCCGGACCGGCCGCAAGCCGAAGATCGCCGATGCATCGCCTCGGGCCGCGAGATCGGCGATCCGCTCCTTCGCGCTCTGCCTAATCGCCTCGAGGCCGAAGAGCCGGCCGAGATCGGCGCGGAGTCGGAGGAAGTCTTCGCCGCGCGGGTCGTAGCCGTACCACGGGGCGGCGAGGTCGTAGATGGTGCCGGCCGCGCCGGCAGCGGCCAAAGCAGTACCAGTCGCTCGCCGGAGGCACGTAGACGTGCAGGCTCGGGTTGCGGTCGGCGTGGAACGGGCAGCGGACCTTGCGATGGCGCGGGATCGCGACGCCCAGAAGCCGGGCGACGTAGACCTCGGGCGCGACCGCCAGCAGCGGATTGCCGGCACGGCACCTAGCGCGAGAGTGCGGGCTGATTGGGCACTGGAAGTGCGTCTTGGTGCCCAAATCGCCGAGAAATGACCGCAATTTACGATGATCCAGCCTCCGCAATCGCTCGGCGCGAACAAGCGGATTTGCAGGGATTCCGCCGCTGTTAGAGGGATTCTGCTCCACGACTGAAAATCGTGGTGTCCCCGGTTCGAGTCCGGGTCTCGCCATTCCGAAACCGCCTGCTATCAGGCGGTTTTTCCGTAGCTAAGCGCGCGTGACGCGCGGCGGTTTGGGCCGCTGCACCGCGCCGTCGCCTTTTCGAGGCCTCATCGAGGCCTCCGAGCTGCCACTCCCCGTGGCGATCCGATGGCCGTCGACGGACGCGGTCAGACGTCCGGGTCGTCCGTGTCAGGCGCCTTCGCGCGGCGCGACCGCCGGCCCTTCCGCGGCTGCATCTGAGCACCGTGAACTGCACGCGTGCGTTGCGCACGAGCGTGTCGAATCGCACGCCGTGCTCCCCCTTGGCGCGCTGTTCGAGCTGCGCCTAGACGTCGAGCGTCATGTTGGAGTCAGCGTGGCCAACCTGGCTCATGACCCATTTCACGTCGAAACGGTTGGCCAGGAGCGCGATCGAGATGTACCTCCGGCGGAGGCTGTGCGGTGTGGTCCGCGGCAGAGGTGGGAGTCCCTGAACCGCTCGCTTCTCGGTTGCGAGTTGTGCGGCCTCTCGGACGACCTCCGCCACGCGCTGGCGGCTGATTCGGCCACCCCGCATGTTCTGCACGACGAAGTCGTCCGGCCCGGTCGAGTTGCCCGCCCGGCGCAGGCGGTCCAGGTGATCGACGAACGCCTCCGCCAGGTCAGGGCTCACTCGACGACCCGGATACCCGTCTCGGTCTTGGCGTCCGGGATGTGGAACAGGGCGCCGCCCGGCTCGTGCAGCCGCACGTGGCGAATGCGGAGATCGCAGAGTTCGGTGTTGCGCACGCCGCTGTAGCCGAGCATGCGGACGACGAACGCACGGCCGGCGTACCGCGTTCCTTCGACTCCGAGCCGGCGCGCGTGCCAGTTGACCGTCGCCTTGGCGAGCCCGAGCGCCGGTATTCAGGGCACGCGCGAGGGCCTCTAGAGGTTATGCCCACGTCCACGGCGTCGATCCTCGGCCTCGGCCACCACATGCCAGGGACGGTGGTGCCCAACGGCGCGATCGCAGCGCGGCTCGGCGTCGATGACGCGTGGATCGCCCGGCGCACGGGGATCCGCTCGCGCCGACACGCAGGCCCCGACGAACGATTGACCGACCTCGCCGTGCTCGCGGCTCGCGCTGCGCTGGCCGATGCCAGCGTCGATCCCGCCGATGTGGACTTGGTGCTCGTCGCGACGATGAGCCCGGACGAGATAACGCCCAACGCCGCCCCGCTCGTGGCCCACGAACTCGGGGCGCACGGCGCCGGCGGGATCGACGTCGGCGCCGCCTGCACCGGCTGGCTCTCGGCGCTGTCGCTCGGCGCCGGCCTGATTGACGCGGGCCGGGCCGAGCACGTGCTCGTGATCGGGGCCGAGTTGCTCTCACGGCTCACCGACTTCGACGATCACAAGACCGCGGCCCTGTTCGGGGACGCGGCTGGCGCCGTCGTCCTGGGGCCCGGCGGCAACGGCTCGATCGGGCCGATCGCACTGCGCAGCGACGGCGGCCAGGCGTCCACGATCGTGGCGACGCACGCCGACCGAAAGATCCGCATGGACGGCCACGACACGTTCCAGTACGCCGTGGCCCGCCTGTCGGAGTCGACGCTGTCGGCGGTCGCCGGCGCTGGCCTCAAGCTGCGCGACATCGACCTGTTCGTCTATCACCAGGCCAATGGCCGCATCCTAAAGGCGCTCCGCGAGCGCCTGAAGCTGCCCGCGACGAAGGTCGCGGACTACATCGGCGACCTCGGCAACACGTCGGCCGCCTCGATCCCGGTGACTCTGGACCTCCTGCGGGCGGACGGATGCCTGCGTGCCGGCCAGCGCGTGCTCGTGGCCGCCGTCGGTGCGGGATTCACCTGGGGCGCGGGCGTCCTCCGGTGGGGGATTGCGTAACCCGACTCCGAAGGGGCCCAACCGGCCAGCAGCGCTCACCGCCGCCGCGGTCGAGATGACGATCGCCGACGCCCTGCCTGAGTTCGGGTGGATCCGCCGCAGATCAGGGGCGAGGCGACGCTTGAGGTGGACTCGCTCAATCTCGCCGAGCTCGACGGTCCAAGGCCCACCCGCACGGCCACGTGGTTCATGCGAACCGAGGTCGAGCGCCTCGAAGCCAAGCACCTCGGCCGTCGCCCAGCGCAGCTGGCACTCATCGAAGACGCGGCTCGAGTCGCTTGAGCGTCTCGGTCAGCACGCGGAACGACTCCAGATCGACAGTGGAGGTCATCAGTACCGGAGAGCACCGCGCGCCGGCGGTTGATTTCCGCGCCGGGCCGTATCAGAACCGCGGCCTACCCCCTCCTAGACATCGTGCCCGCACAATCGGTCCACACTTCTCTCATCCGCCATGAGGTGCTCGATGGCCACGCTCTCGCAGATTGAGACCTGGTTGCCGGAGCGCTCGGTCCGCGTGGCCGACCTGCAGGAGCACCTCGAGCTGAGCAACGCCCAGGTGAAGGTGTTCACTCGCATCCACGGGTTGGATACGGTGCGACTCGATCCTGATGCGAGTGTCATCGACGGGCTGATCGAGGCGGCCGCCCCGATCGTGCGCAGCGTCGGCGACAGCGGCCGGATCCGTTACCTGCTGCACGCTCACACATTGCAGGAGGTGGCCCCGTCCACCGTCAATGTGATTCACGAGGTGCGCGAGCGGCTCGGGCTGCACGCGGCGATGGCGTTCTCCATCACACAGCAGAATTGTGCCTCGGGCCTGCTGGCGATCGACATCGCGGACAAGCTGCTCGAGGCGGCCGGCGACGACGACGGACTCGCGCTGGTGCTGATGGGCGAGAAGCCGTACACCCCGTCGGCGCAGCTGATCGACAACACGACCATCATGGGGGAGGCCGCCGCCGCGTGCCTGGTCGCACCCGGCGGGGACCGCGATCGCGTGCTGTCCTACGCGTCGCAGACGCTGGGCGAGTACAGCGCTGGAATCGCGCTCGATGCCGAGGCGCTGCGCAGCTTCGAGCACCGCTACACCTCGACGCTGGCCGCGGTGATCGAGCGCGCGCTCGAGCGCGCCGGCGCCACGCTCGCGGATGCGACGCTTGTGCTGCCCCACAATGTGAACCGTTCGTCGTGGACGCGGTACGCGCGTGAAACTGGACTGCCGCTCGAGCGGCTGTTCCTCGACAACGTGCCACGGCTGGGTCACTGTTACTGCGCCGACCCGTTCTTGAATCTCGTGGCGGCGCGCGATGCCGGCCGCCTCTCCCGAGGCGACCTGTATGTGATGGCCGCCGTCGGCCTCGGCGCCACTTTCACCGCCGTCGTCGCCCGCCATTAAAGACAGGAGAACCGCGTGGACACTCGCACACTCAGCTTCACCGATCGTCTGCGGCGATCACTGGTCGGCGACGACGACGTGCGCTTCGTGTTCCTCGGCAACTTCGAGGTCGAGGAACACTGGGCCGCGCCCTACGGGCGCCTGCCCGGCTTCGCGGTGAAGTCCTCCGCCGCCGTCGTCAACCGCATGGAGGAATTCGCGCTTTCGCTCGCGACGCCGGCCGACTACGTGCTGCTGAAGGACAAGGTCGACCCGCACTACGCCGCGTACCTCGCCGAGCGCGGACTCGGCGGAGCGCGCGTCCTGCATGTCGATGAGAACCGCCCCGAGTCGACCGTCACCGAGGATGCGCTGCGCTCGCCGCTGCTGATCAAGCGGTTGCGCAGCCTCGCGGCGGGCCGCAACACCCACCTGCTGCCGGTCGGTGTGAGCCATCTCGAGGAGCGCCTGGCGGCCGTCACCGGGCTGCCGCTCGCCGTCCCGCGCGCGGTCGTCTTCAAGCGCGTCAACAGCAAGATCTACAGCCGCGCGCTGGGCGAGCGGCTCGGCCTGCGCTCGATCCCCGGCCAGGCGGTCAGCGACGTCGCTGAGCTGCGACGGCTCGACCGTGCCCTGCTCGGAGCGCTCGATCGCGGCGAGCGGCTCGTCGTCAAGGAGGCGCTCGGCGTCTCGGGCAAGGGCCTCGTGCGGGTCGACAGCAGCCGGCGCCTGGAGCAACTGACCGGTCTGCTGGATCGACGGGCGCAGCGCTCGGGCGACACTCGGCTGGACCTCGTGGTCGAGACCTGGATCGACAAGCGCTGTGACCTCAACTACCAGTTCGTCGTCGCCCGCGACGGCACCGTCACGTTCGACTTCGTGAAGGAGGCCGTGACCGAAGCCGGCGTGCACAAGGGCCACCGGATGCCGGCACGGTTGACCGACGCCCAGGTCGAGGAGCTGCGCGACTGCGCTGAGCGGATCGGCGCGCGACTGTACGGCGACGGCTACCACGGCGTCGTCGGCGTGGACGCGATCCTCGACGTCGACGAGACGCTCTACCCGCTGCTCGAGATCAATGCCCGCTTCAACATGTCGACGTTCCAGACCGACGTCGCGGACCGTTGGATCGGGCCCGACAAGGTCGCCGTCGCGCGGCAGTACCCAGTGCGGCTCGAGCGCCCGCTCTGCTTCGAGGAGCTGTCGGCGCGGCTCGGCCCGGCGATGTTCGACCCAGAGTCCGGCAGTGGCTTCCTCGTCAACAACTTCGGCGCGCTCAACGCCGCCCGCACGAACGGCGCGGCGTTCGACGGCCGCCTCTACGGGCTGCTGATCGCAGACTCGGACGGCTCGCTCGCCGACCTCGAGCGCAAGCTCGACGAGCGGCTGCACACCATCGATCGAAAGGGCCGCGCGTGAGCACCCAGGCACGGATCCAGGGCATCCCGATCAGCGAACTCGCGCAGCGCTTCGGCACGCCGCTGTTCGTCTACGACGGGGCGACCCTCGAGTCGACCTACGCGGACCTTCGCGCGTCGCTGCACGCGAAGCTCGAGCTCTTCTTCTCGCTCAAGGCCAACCCGAACGTCAGCGTCTGCGCGGTGCTGGCAGCAGCCGGCGCGCGCGCCGAAATCTCGTCGCTCGCCGAGTTGATCACGGCGCGCTGGGCCGGCGTCGCCGCCGAGGACATCGTGTTCCTCGGACCTGGCAAGAGCGAGCAGGAGATCGCGGCGTGCCTCGACGAGGGAGTCTTCGCGATCGTCGCCGAATCGCTCGACGAGCTGACGATCATCGACCGGCTGGCCGCGGCTCGCGGCCGCCCCGCGCCGGTGATGCTGCGCGTCAACCCCGCGTTCTCGGTCAAGGGCTCGGGACTGACGATGGGCGGCAAGCCGCGCCAGTTCGGGATCGATGAACAGCAGGTACTGAGCGCCAAGGGCTTCGTCGTCGGGCTCGCCAATGTGCGGCTGATCGGCGTGCACGCCTACCTCGGCACGCGCATCCTCGACCCGGCAGTCGTCGCGCAGAACACCGAGCGGATACTCGCGTTGGCCGAGCGCGTGGCCGGTGCGCTCGACTTCGACCTGCTCGCGGTCGACATCGGCGGCGGGCTCGGCGTGGCGTACTTCCAGGGCGAGGAGGACCCGGACGTTGCGCAGCTCGGTGAGCTCATCAATCCCGTGATCAAGGGGTTCGTCGCTCGCCACCCGCGGACGCGCCTGATCATGGAGCTCGGGCGCGCGCTCACGGCGCCAGCCGGTCTCTACGTCGTGCGGGCGCGCTACGTCAAGCACTCGCTGGGCCAGGAGTTCATCGTCGCCGACGGCGGCACGAACCACCACATGGCCGCGGTCGGCATCGGCTCGTTCGTCAAGCGCAACTTCCCGGTCCGCCTGCTAGAGGATCGCGACCCGGCGGATGCCGAGCGCGAGTACACGATCACTGGGCCGCTCTGCACGCCCAACGACACGCTCGCCAAGGATGTCCGGCTGCCCCACGTCCGGCCGGGCGACCTGCTCGGAATCGAGCGCAGCGGCGCCTACGGGCCCACCGCCTCGCCCGTGCAGTTCCTCAGCCACGGCTACCCCGCCGAGGCGCTCGTCCACAACGGCGGCGCGCACCTGGTGCGCGAGCGCGACGAGCCCGCCGACCTGCTGCGCAAGCAGCGCCTGCTCCACCTCGACCCGGACGCCGGTGTCCGCCGCGTCGCCACCACCAACGGAAGGCCAGCATGAGCCGTCAAGACACCCTCAACTCCATCGCCGTCGCGATCGCCGAGGTCCTCAAGCGCGAGCTGGACGTCGTCGGCGAGGACACGCGCCTGTTCGAGGACCTCAACCTCGACTCCACGACCGTGATCGAGCTGCTGATGGTCCTGGAGGACGTGTTCGGCGTCCTCGTCGACCCGGAGACGCTGCAGCCGGAGCACTTCACGACGGTCGGGGCACTCGCCGACTACATCGACAGCCAGCGGCCGGCGGCGGCGGCCTGACATGGCGTCCGTGGGCGCCGCGAGCAGCGGCGAGTTCGACATCACGCGCGTCTCGCACCGCGTGTTCGCCGGCGGCCGGCGCCCGTACGTCAGCGACTCGCGGCACCTGCGGCACCACCGGGACCTGCTCACGCCGTTCGGCGTTCCGCTGGACGAGGAGGCGCTCGCGCGCGGGCGGCGCAACAGCTACGCGAAGATGAGCGACACGCTCGTGCGCGAGCTCGACGGGCTGGCCGAGCTGGATCTGATCGTGCTCGCCTACGCAACGCCCGACTCCGATCCGATGGTGTCCGCGGCCTCGCACCTGGCGCACGTGTGCCCAGGCGAGCCGCGGGCCTTCGCCGTCTCCGATCAGGGCGTCGGGGCGCCGTTCGCCGCGCTGCACCTGATCGGCGCGCACCTGCGCTCGCCGGACTTCCGGAACGCGCTGCTGGTCGTGCTCGAGCAGACGACGTTGCCGAACTTCGACGCGCGCATTCACGCCGGACCTGAAGAGGTCGAGGACAGCGCGGTGGCGATCGTGATCGGCCACGGTGGAAGCCCGGTCGCGGCGCTCACGCGCAGCGAGGGCGCAACCCCGGAGGCGCTCGCCGGCTTCGTGGAGCGGATGGCCGGCCGGGTCGACGGTCGTACGCTCCTGCTGCTCGGCCCAACGCTCGATCCGGCCGCCGTGCGCTCCTGGGGACTGCCGGTGCACCGCGCGTCGCCGCGCCATCTCTGCACGGCGGTGTGGGTGGAGCTCTCCGAGCACCTCGCGCGGTGGCGCGCGAGCTATGACCAGGTGCTCGTCGTCGAGCAGGACCAGCAGCTGCGCCAGCTCCACGGCGCGCTGATCGGCATGCGGAGCGCGGCGTGCCCGGACTGAGCCGGATCGGCACCTACGTGCCTGGCGGCCGCGAAGCCGTCGGCGCGCTGCTCGACGACCTCGGGCGGCCGGACCGCGAGATCCGGCGGTACGAGCGTCTGTTCGGACTGCGGCAGGTGCCGGTCCTCGAGGGCGAGCTGGTCGAGGACCTGCTGGTGCGCGCGGTCGCCGAGCTCGCGGAGATCGAGGACCTCGGCGCGGTCGGGCTCGTGCTCTACGCGCACACGGCGGTCCCGCAGGTGCCCTGGGGCGACGACCTCCTCGGCCGCGTGCTCGAGCGCTTCGATCTCGCGCACGTGCCGGTGTACGGCATCTCGCACGTCAACTGCGCCGCGCTGCTGAAGGCGACCGAGCTCGCGTGCCGCTACGTCGAGCACTTCCCCGAGCGCGCGGTGTTGGTGATGGGCGGCGACCACGCCTCGGTTAGCCCCGAGTCGCGCCTCGTGCCCGGCGTCGCCTCCATGGGCGACGCCGCCGCGGCGTTCCTGGTCACGGCCGGCGGATCGCGCTATCGCTACGTGGCCGGCGCCTGGCGACAGGACTCGCGCTTCCACCGCGGCGTTCTGATGGGCGCGGCCGAGCTGAAGGAGTTCACGCCCATCTACATGGACCTGCTGGTGGGTGTGATCGCCGACTGCCTCGCGGCGAGCGGGATGCGGCTCGGCGACCTCGACCACATCCTCCCGCACAACGTCAACGAGCTGACCTGGTCGCGCTTCGCGCAGGAGACCGGCTTCCCGCGCGAGCAGATCTTCCTCGACCTGGTCGGAGAGTTGGGCCACACGATGACCACGGACGCGTTCCTCAACCTCGACACGGCCGACCGCGGCGGGCGCCTCGACGCCGGCGACCGGTGCCTGCTCGTCGCCGTCGGCACCGGTTGCTACTTCGCGGCCTGCACGCTCGAGGTCATGCCCGAACGGGGGACGGCATGAGCGCGCCGGCGGTTGCGCACGAGGCGGAGCTGGTCGCGACGGCGCGCCGCGAGGGCCTTGCGGTGGCGCTCGACCGGATGGCTCCCGCGACGCTGCTGTGCGGCCCGGGCGGGTGGGGCGTCGCGACGGCCGCCGCCGTCGAGCGCGCCGGCGGCGTGGTCGTCGGCGACCGCGTCTACGCGCGCGCCGACGTGGCCGTCACCTGCCGCCCGCTCGCGGCCGGGCCACTCGTCGCGGTGCGCGCCGTGGCGCTGCCCGGCGTTCCCGGTCAGCCCGCGCCGGCAGGCCGGCGCGCCGCGGTCGCGCGCGCGCTCGGCTACGTCCGGCTCGGGCTCGCGATGGGCCTCCGCGACGCCGCGCAGGAGTACCTCGCCGGCCGCACGGCGGGCGAGGTGCCGCTGCTACAACAGCAGATGGTCAAGGGCTCGCTCGCCGACGCCACGCTCGACCTGCTGCTCGCGCGCGCCCAACTCGACGAGGGCGAGCCGTCGGCGGCCGCGAGCGCGCGTGCCCACGGGCGCATCACCGACGCCGGCCGCACACTGCTCGGGCTGCTCGGGGCGAGCAGCTTCGTGGCCGGCGGACCGGGCAGCATCGCCCACCACTCCGAACTGCTCGAGAACGCCCTGATCATCGAGAAGGTGATGGCATGATCGCGCACGACGACCGCCGGCTCGCACTGCAGGCGCTGACACGCGAGCACGGCGCGGAGTTCCGCGCGCACGCACTGACGCTCGACGCGCGTCCCGACGACGTCGCGCGCCACCTCGGCCTCGAAGGTTTCCGCTGGCTGTCGCGCATGCTCGTGCCGCCGGCGTACAGCGGTGATCCGCTGCGCATCGGGCCGTACACCTACGACGGGCTGACGTGCATGGACCGCGTCGTCGCCTTCGAGCAGCTGGCCTACGGCGATGCCGGCATGGTGCTTGCCGCGCCCGGCCCATCGATGTCGGGCATCCTCATCGACGAGCTCGCGAGCCCGACGCAGATGGAGCGCTACTACGCGCGCATGCTGAGCGAGCCGACGTGGACGTTCTTCGCGCTCACCGAGCCCGCCAAGGGCTCGGACGCGGGCGGGCTCGAGACGACGCTCACCGGCGACGGCGAGACGCTGCGCCTGCACGGCCGAAAGCGTTACATCGGCAACGGCACGCGCGCTGCCCTCGGGGTCGTCTTCGCCCGTACGCGCCCCGGGCCGCTCGGCATCGAAGCCGTGCTCGTCGAGGCCGCCGACCCGGCCTTCAGCGCCGAGCCGCTGGAGATGCTCGGGCTCCGCGGCGCGCGGCCCGCAGCGCTCGCGTTCGACGGCGTCGAGGTCAGGGCGGATCAGATCCTCGGCCGCCACCTGCCGGCGACGCGTCGCGGCCTGTGGGGCGCGGTCGTGACCTTCAACCGGCTGCGGCCGGGGATCGCGGCCGCGGCGCTCGGCGTCGCGGCCGCGGCGCACGACTACGTGCGCGCGGCGCGCCGCCGCTTCACGACCGCGGAGCGCGACGAGCTGGACGCGCTCGCCCAGGACATCGCCGGCGTGCGGCGGCTGACGTACCGGTCAGCGCTGGAGGTCGACGCGGCGCCGGCGAACGGCCACCTCGCCTCGGCCGCGAAGGTGCACGCCGTCGCGCTGGCGGAGCGCTCGACGCGCACGGCGGCCCGCCTGCTGGGATCAGGCGCGCTGCTCGAGCACCCGCTCGTGGAGAAGTGGCTGCGGGACGCGCGCGGCTTCGAATTCATGGAGGGCGCCACCGCGATTCAGAAGCTGAATGTCTTCCAAGGACTTCGGAAGGACCAACTCGACCATGCTTGAACACGTCGTCGCGCCGCTGGCCGTCGAGCGCATCAGCCGGGCGACACAGCCGACGGCGGCGTTCGTCGAGCCCTATCTGCTGCCGGATGCGACGCAGGTCGTCGGCTATCTGGATATCGCGCGCGCCTACGGGCGGGCGGACGTCCCGCTGATCCGTTCCGCGGAAGGCGACACGAGCGTCGAGCTGAGCGTCCGGGCGCTCGGCGGGCTGCTGGATCCGGGCGAGTCCTGCGTCCGGATGCTGCTCGCCCAGAGCGAAGGCGACCGCAACCCCACGCTGCCCCCGCTTGCAAAGGTCGACCACCTCGCTCAGGTGCCCTGCGACGAGCACTTCGGCCTGACGCACCTGCACGCGAACGCCGCCGTCGACGGCCTCGCGCTGCTGTCGTGGCTCCTCTCGCCCGGCGAGCTGGCGCTGCTCGTGCTCACCCACCAACAGGTTGTCGCGCGCGACGACGCCGCCGGCGCGCAGCTTCCTACCGGCGACGGCAGCGTGGGCCTGCGCGTGCGCGCAGGCCACGGACCGATCGAGCTGGCGGCCACCGGCCACGCCGTATGGTCGCGCGAGGCGTTTGCGTCGCGCGCCGTCTTCGAGCGCGAGCTGGCCGCCGACCTCGAGCGCATCCGCGGCGCCGGGTTCGGGTGGACCGGCAATCACGTGATCGTGCAGAACCTGTTCGGCGCGCAGGATGGCGCCGGCTGGTGCGTCGACGTCGACTTCGCGTGCGGTGACGTGTGGCACCGGCTGGACGAGCGCTTGCGGGCCGGCGAGATCGGAGCCGGCGACCGCGTGCTGATCGTCGCCACCGGCGGCCTGCGCCGCGTGTCATACGCGCTGCTCGACGTCATGGCCCTGCCGGAGGCCGCGCGATGATCAGCATCGATCCCGTGGCGCGGCCGATCCTGCGCCTCGGCGTGCCGATGATGCTCGCGGCGCTGGTCACGGGGCTCTCGCAGCTCGTCGTGCTCGGCATGCTCGGCCGGCTCGGCGGTGGCGCGCTGTACGTCCGCGCGGCGTACACGCCGCTCGTGTTCGTCTTCTTGGCGCTCGGCGAGGGGCTCGCCGCGAGCGCGCACGTCGCGTGTGCGAGCGCGCACGGTCGCGAGGACGCGGCGGCAGGCATGCGCGCGGCCGCGCGGCTGCTCGCGCTCGGCTTCGCGGCGTTCGCGCTGGTGGCGGCCGCCGTATGTGTCGCGGCACCCGAGTTCGCGCGCTTCGTCGGCGCGCCGACCTGGGCCGCCGACGAGTTCACGCGCTTTACGCGCTGGATGTCGGCGGCGAGCGTGCTGCTCGTGCTGCCGCTCGTGACCGCGGCGACGCTGCGCGGGTTCGGCCGCGCCGGCGCCGGCGCGGCCGTCACTGGCACATACGTCGCCGTCAACCTCGCGGGCGTCGGCCTCCTCGGGCTCGGTCTCGGGCTCGGCGTGATGAGCCTAGCCTGGTCGGCCGTAGCGGCCGCACTGGCCGCGGGCGCGCTGGGCGCGCTTTTTATCGCCCGCGCTCGGCTGGGGACCCCCGCCCGCACGAGCGGCGACGGCGGGTGGCACGAGCCGCTGCGGCTGCTGCGGCGCATCGCGCTGCCGATCCTCGGCTCCTACTGCGCACTGTTCGTGCTGGGCGTCGTGCTGATCCGCATCGTCCAGCCCTTCGGGACCGACGTCGTTACAGGCTTCAGCGTCGCCTACAGCCTGCAGGCGCTAGCCGTCGTCCCCGCGATCGCGCTCGGCTCGGCGGCCGGGATCCATCTCAACCGCCTGCACGGCGCCGGACGCGCGAGCGAGGCCCGGCCCGCAGCGGCGGCGCTGCTGCGCGTGGCGGCGGGCCTCTACGCGAGCCTGGCGGCGCTGACGACCGCGCTCGCGCTGATCGCCCCCGGGCTTATCACCGGCGATCCCGGCGCCGCCGGCGCGGCGCGCGAGTACCTACTCGTCGTCGGCCCCTCGCTGACGGGGCTCGGCCTGATCCTCGTCATGCTCACGCTCATGGAGCAGATCGGGGCGGGCGGCGTGGCGCTCGCGCTGAACCTCGTCTACGTCGCGGCTTCGTGCGCCGCGGGCGCCGCGCTCGTCGATCGCTACGACAGCCCACTCGCACTGTACGGCACGCTGGCGACCACCGCGATCGTCGGCGTGCCGATCGTCCTGCCAGTCGGCCTGCGCCGGGTCCGGCGCCTCGGGGCTCTCGCGAGAGCGGCGTGAGGATCGGCGTCGACATCACCGACGTCGGCTCGCTGGCGCGCATCGCGCGGCACCAGCGCTACCGCCGCACCGTGTTCACCGCCGCAGAGCTCGCCCGGGCGGACGGCTACGGCGACGCGCGCCGGCTCGAGTTCCTCGCCGGCCGCTTCTCCGCCAAGGAAGCGGTCGTCAAGGTGCTCGGTACCGGCTTCGTGCGCGACCTCTGGTGGCGCGACGTCGAGATCCTGGCTGACGCCGCGGGCGCGCCCGTCGTGGTGCTGCACCGCCGAGCCGCTGCAACCGCCGCGGCCCAGGGACTCGATCCGATCATGGTCTCGATCAGCCACAAGCCGCCGCTCGTGGTAGCGGTGGCGGTGGCTCAGGCGGCGGCCGTGAGCGCGCCCGCGACCTCGCGCGCCGCGCGGCGGTGGCCGGCGGCGGAGGCCTGCAGCCCCGCCTCGTCGAAGTTCTCGCGCCGGCCGGCGTCGCGGTGGGCGGCAAGGTCCACGCAGCGCACGCCGTTCTCGCGGGCGGCGACGCGGATGATCTCGTTGGCGTACCAGACCGCCACGTGGATCCGCCCGCGGACCTTCAGGCAGGCGGGAACGAACGGCGACGGGTCGGGATAAGTCGCGGTGACGACGAGCGCCGATGGAGCTGCCTCGCGCAGCCCGGACAGCAGCCGGCCGAGCCTCGCGGCGACGAACCCGAACGGTGGCGGCTCGGTCGCTCCCATCACGTCGGCGACGCCGCAGGTGACCGTGACAAGATCCGGGCGCAGTGCGAGCGCCCGCTCCACCTGCCCTGCGGCCTCGGGCAGCCTCGCGCCATCAGCCGCGAACTTGCGGTATTCGAGCCCCGGCGCGCGCTGTCGGAGGTGCTGCGCGAGCAGATCGCACCACGAACCGACGGGGGAAGAGAAGCTGTCGCCGATGGCCACGTAGCTTCGAATGGGTCTGGTCATACCGACTTTGAGCGCGGCTCTGCCCGGCGTGATACCGGCGCGATCAGCCTCGGACGCGAGCGCCCAGACCACTATCTCCTCGTCACTGCCTCGATCGGCGTCGCGCCCACGTGCTTCACAATCGCGGAATCGCCCGATTCCCTATTCCTTGGCGGAGCCGTCGCTTGGCGCTGTCTCGAACTCGATCAGCAGCCTTGCGCGAATCGTGGTGTGCCCAGTTCGAGCCAGCGTGGCTACACGAGCAGTGCAACGCCGGTAGCGATGAGCCACAGCGACCAGACGATGTAGGCGATGGGAGTGAGCCGTTCGGCGAGCTTCGATCCGGCGGGCTCGTGGCTTCCCACGAACTCGAGCGAGCAGAGCATGAGCACGGGGCCGATGACGATGCCGAGTACGCCGACCCAGCTCGGGGCGGCGGTGGTCTGGGTGAGGGCGACGCCGATCAGCGTGGTCCATGCTCCGGTGAGGAGATAGCCCAGGTGCTCGCCGACAGCGACGCCGAGGTAGCGGTTGAAGGACTGGAACACGATGTCGACCGCCTCGCGGCGGGCCGGGCTCGCGTCGGGATCGGCGGCCGTCCGGGCGAGGTAGGGGACGAGGAATGGCCAGCGGATGAGCCCTAGGAACTGCACGACCGCGGCGAGGACACCCACGGTCGTTGCGACGGCGAGGAGCGTCGGGTCGGCGTCGCTGATCGCGCTGGAGAGCAGCACGACGAGCGGGACCATGACCACTGCGGTCAGCGCGAACGCCCACCACAGCAGCACGAGGGAGGTGCCGCCGGCGCGGAATTTCGCGAGGACGTCGGCTGTGGGCTCGCGCAGGATGTCGGGGTAGTCGAAGCGCGCAGCCAGCGATGCGAACGCGGAGTTGAAGGCGATCGACACCACGATCAGCAGCAGTCCGGCGACCGTCGCCGTGCTCATGGCGATCTCAGGCTCCGAGGCCTGCTACTGGTCGGACGCGGCTGGTGGGCGCGTCAACCCGGACGATGGCGAGCTTCGAGATCTCGTCGGCGATGTGTTGCGCGTCGTCTTTGACCCAGCCCAGCAGGGCGGAGCCTCGGGTGTGCTGCCAGGGCATGCCGAGGAAGTAGAGGCCGGGTGCAGCCGTCACGCCGCGCGTGTGGCTGACGGCTCCGTCATCGCTGAAGATGGGCGCGTCGACGTAGGAGTAGTCGACGCCGAAACCCGTCGCCCAGATCACGGTCCGGGCGTCGAGCGTCGAGTCGTCGGCAAACGTGATCGTCGATCCAGCGGCGCCGGTCGCCCGCGGTCGGACGTGGACCCCGCGCCGGCGGATCGCTCGGGGGCTGGAGCCGATGAGCGCGTCACGGCCACTGAGCCGGCGCCCGATCCTCGAGTCGACGGTCTTGCCCATCAGTCCGGTCGCGGTCAGGATCGTGAAGAGGTCGCGTCCGAAGAGCTGCTGCGGGAGCGGTGCCTGTCGTGAGCCGATGGCGAGGTGGACCTCGTTGGTTGCGGCGAGCTCGTGCGCGATCTGAAAGCCGGTGTTGCCGCCCCCGACCACGAGCACGGGCCCGTCTGCGATCTCGTCAGGTTGGTGGTAGTCGCTGCTGTGGAGCTGGTGGACCTCAGCAGCCAGGTCGTGCGCGATCGAGGGAATGCGACGCGTCTGAAACGGGCCGGTGGCGATCACGACCTGGTCGGCCTCGTATGTGCGGTCGGCGGTTTCTACGAGGTAGTCGCGCTCGCGTGCCTGCACGGCTCGCACCCGCGTGTTGAGTTCGACGGGTAGTTCGAAGTCGCGTGCGTAGTCGGTGAGGTATTCGACGACCTCGTCACGGGTGGGGTAGTGGTCGGGATCGCCCGGGAACGGTCGGCCGGGGAGGCTGTCGTACCGCGCGGGGGTGAAGAGCGTCAGCGAGTCCCAGCGCGAGCGCCACACGGCTGCTGGGGAGTCGCCGGCGTCGAGGATGGTGAACCGGCGTCGCTGGTGGGCGAGGTGGTGGCCGAGCGCGAGCCCGGCCTGGCCACCTCCGATGATGATCACTTCGTGGCGGTTGAGCCCGACGCCCATCACGCCACCTGCGCGGGCGCGGGCGTGAAGCGCGCGAGGAGGAGGCCGCTGAGCAGCGTGAACAGCAGCGCGCCGCCGGCACCGAAGACCGTGAACTGGTCGTCGACGCCGATGCCGGTGACCGACGCCACCGACCAGCCGAGCGCGAAGAGCACCGGCATCGCCGCCGCCCACGGCAGCGCGAGCGCGCGGCGTCCGTGCCGGGCGAGGACGAGCCCCTGAGCGGCGCCGAGCCCCGCGCCACTGACGAGGCCCATCAGGGCGAGCGCGCCGAGGTCGGTGTCGTACCCGACGAGCGCGGCGCCGGCCGCCAGCCCGGCGGCGTAGCCGACCGCGCTGGCGCCGATCCATGCCGCTGGGCGTCCGAGCGCGCCCTTGGCGGCCCACCACTGGACGGCGCCGAGGCCGGCTCCGGTGAGCGCGCCGCCGACCAGCGCGGCGTCGACGGCGTCGACGCGTCCGCCGACGATCCAGCCGATGTACCCGGCGACGGGGAACGCGAGTGCTACCGCGACCCAGGGCCAGCCTGGGAAGCGTCGCGGTTGCGATGTGGCTGAGGGAGAGTCGTAGGGCATGTGGAGTCCTTTGGTCATGCGCCCACGGGGATCGCGGGCGGCAGCTTGGGCGCGTCGTCATGTGACGCGTCGGTCGGTGTGGTCGTAGGCGGAGGGCCTTCGATTTGCAGGTTGGGTAGCCACTCGAGCCAGCGCGGCAGGTACCAGTTGCGCTCGCCGAGCAGGCGCATGGCGGCGGGGATGAGCAGCAGGCGCACGAGGGTCGCGTCGAGCGCGAGCGCGATGGCGATCCCGAAGCCCATCTCCTGGAAGGCGACGAGCTGGCCCGTGGCGAAGCCGGTGAAGACGACGATGATGATCGCCGCGGCGCCGGTGATCAGACGTGCGGTCGAGGCCACGCCGTGGACGATCGCGCCGGCGGTGTCGCCGGTGGCGCTCCACCGCTCGTGGATGCGGCTGAGCAGGAACACCTGGTAGTCCATCGAGAGCCCGAACAGGACGCTGAACAGGAAGACGGGGATCCACGCGTCGATGCGTTCGACCTGCGTGAAGCCCAGCAGATCGGCCCCGACGCCCTTCTGGAAGACGAGCACGAGGATCCCGTAGGCGGCGCCGACCGACAGCAGGTTGACGGCTATCGCCGTCAGCGGGATGGCAATCGACCGGAAGGCGAGCATCAGGAGCACGAAGCTCAGAGTCAGGACGAAGGCGATCACGATCGGCAGCCAGCTGCTGTTGACGGCGAAGTTGTCGCGCGCCTCGGCGGGCGCGCCGCCGACGAGGACGCGGTCCGCCGCCGCGCCGAACGCGCGCGGGACGTATTCCTCGCGGAGTCGGTCGATGGCGGCCGACGCGCGTTCGCTGGTCGGTTCGACGCCGAGCGGCAGGGAGGCCACGGCGATGCGCGGTCCGGTTTCGATCGTAAGCGCGCCGGCGGCGAAGTCGCGGTCGGTCGCGAGCTCGGCGCGCAGGCGCGTTAGGCCCTGCGGCGTGGCGGGGTCCTTTGCGGGGTCGTCGACGACGATCGTCACGGGGTCGGTCGCGCCGCTCGGGAAGTCGCGTTGCAGCGCGAGTAGGCCCTGCTTGGCGGTGGTGCTGTTCGGCAGCGCCGTGGTCCCGCCGTCGCCCATGCGCAGGTCGAGCACGGGGGAGGCGAGCGCCAGCAGCACCGCCGTGGTGGCGATCAGGCTGATCGTGGGACGGCGCATGACCGCGAGGACGGCGCGTCGCCAGATGGGTCCCTCTTCGCCGGCCGACGCCGCGATACGGCGTCCGAGCCAAGGCACCCGGAGGCGATCGACGCGATCGCCGAGGACCATCAGCAGCGCCGGGTGGAAGGTCAAGGCGACCAGGACGGACACGACACCGACGATCACGGCACCCAGGCCGAGGCTGCGCAGGGTGGTGTCGGGTACGAGCAGCATCGCGAGCATGGCCAGCGCGAAGGCGGTCCCGCTGAAGACCACCGCGCGCGTGGCCGTGCCGGCAACGGTCAGGATCGCTTCGCGTGTCCCGCTGCCGCGGTGGCGTTCCTCGCGCAGGCGGGAGACGATGAACAGTGAGTAGTCGATGCCGAGCGCGAGGCCCATCGCGACGACCATGTTCACGACGAACAGATTGAGCTGGAACGCCTGTCCGACGACCGCGGTGACGGCGAGCGCGACGACGATGGAGATGATCGCCATCAGCATCGGGATCGCCACCCCGAAGAGCGTGCCGACCACCAACAGCAGGACGACGAGTGCGGCCGGAAGGCCGAACTGCAGCTCGCCCTTGCTCAGGTCGCTTGCGGAGAGCTTCTCGAGGTCACGGTCGAGCGTGTAGCTACCGGTGACGTGCGCTGCGAATCCCGAGCCTCCGTTCGATCGCTCGACTGTCGAGATGACGTCGGCGATCCGCGCGTCCTTCGGCTCGGCGAGGACGACCGGCAACACTGTGGCGTGGCGGTCGGCCGACACGAGGGTCTTGCCGCCTGGATCCAGGTAGCTGGAGATTCGCTGCACCCCGCCGCTGTGACGGATGTCGGCCGCCAGCGCGCGCACGCGCGCCTGGAAGGCGGCATCCGATACGACGAGCTCCTCGGAGCGCAGGACGATGAACTCGTCCACCGACTCTTGATTCGGAAGCCGCGCGTCGACCAGTTCCTGCGCCGCGACCGAGTCGGGATGGTTGGTCAGGCTCGAGTCCGACGTCAGCGCTGAGCCCAGCAGCGTCCCGATCAATCCGAGCGACACGACGACGATCGCGCCCCATAGAGCGAGCATCCGCCCGGGACGCCGGGTGGCGACCTCTGCGAGCCGTCGCGGGCCGAACCTGGATCGTGAGCTCTTCTGCGAGAGACTGGGCATGTTCAGCTCCTGAGGGTTTGGGTTGGTGCGGTGGCTCGCGCCCGCGATCCAGGCGACGAGGACGTTGTCGGGGTGGTCGACGAGGTGGTCGCGAGCGAGGGCGTCGACGAGGTCGCGCTCGCCGCGCAGGTGCGCGGTGGCGATGGCCACGAGCTGACGGTCGCGGGTCGTTGCCGCGATTCGCCCGGCCCGGGCCATGAGACCGTCTCCGTCGGGTGCGAAGAGCGCCGCCGCGACCAGGATCGTCGGGTCGTCGCTGGTGCGTGACGCCTCGACGATCGCTGCGATCGCGGCCGCGTTACCGACCACGAGTTGGTGAAGCAGTTTCTCGGCGAGGATCGGGGGCATGGGGCCAGCATCTAGAGAGGCGCTGACAGTGCGCTGACACCATGCGGCCGGCCGTACACTTTCGATGTGTTCCATATCTCGGTGCTGGGCCCCGTCGAGGTCAGGCGCGACGGCGAGCCCGTGCCGGTGCCGGGCGGTAAGACCTCGGAGTTGCTGGTGCGCCTCGCGCTCGAAGCCGGGACGTTCGTGCGCGCGGACCGCCTCATCGAGGACGTGTGGGCCGAGGATGCGGTCAACACGCGCCGCAACACGCTGCAGTCGAAGATCGCCAAGCTCCGGCGCGCGTTCGGCGATCCGCAGGTGATCGTGAGCGGCGAGGGCGGGTACACGCTCGCCGTCGAGCCGTCCGAGGTCGACGCGGTCGCTGTGTTGCGCGACAGCGCCAGCGCAGCTGAACTGCTCGACGCCGAGGATGATGGCGGCGCCGCCGCCCTCAGCGCGGCGGCGTTGGAGCGGTACCGAGGCGAGCTCCTCCAGGGCGCCGGCACGGGGGAGTGGGCCGCTCCGTACCGGGCGCGGTTGGACGAGGCGCGCATCGAGCTGACTGAGACGCAGTTCGCGGCGCGCTTGCGGCTCGGAGGTGCGGGCGACCTGATCGGCGACCTGGAGTCCGCTGTGGCGACGTATCCCTTTCAGGAAGGTCTGTGGGAGCTGCTGATCACCGCGCAATACCGGGCGGGACGCCAGACCGAAGCGCTGGCGACCTACCAGCGCGTCCGGGCCCTGCTCACGGACGAACTCGGTCTCGCTCCCGGACCCCGACTACAAGAACTCGAGCGACGGATCCTGGTCCACGACTCGGCCCTCGGCATCGGCGAGCGTGCAGCACGAGCGCTTGAAGACCACGCGCGAGCCGGGAACCTGCCGTCGCTCTCGGCGGAGCTCGTCGGCCGCGAAACGGAGATCGCCGCCGTGTCGGACCTCCTCCAAGCCCAGCGGCTGGTCGAGATCGTCGGACCGGGCGGGATCGGGAAGACCGCCGTCGCCATCGCCACCGGTCGTCGGCTGGCCGAGTCGGATGGCGCCGCGCCAAGCGGGATCTGGTTGGCCAGGCTCGAAACCGCGATGACCGCGGACGACGTGCTCGACGCGGTGATCACCGCACTCCACGTCACGGGCGGCGAGGCGGCGTTGCTCGAGCGACTCAAGGCCTCCGCGGCGCTAGTGATCCTCGACAACTGCGAGCACGTGCTCGACGCTGCCGCGGCGCTCGCGGTCCACCTTCTCGATGCCGCCCCGCCGCTGCGGATCCTGTGCACCAGCCAAGTTGCGCTCGATGTCGAGGGTGAGGCGGTGCTCGAGCTCGCGCCCCTTGCACTCCCCGAAGCCGTCGAGCTGTTCACCCGCCGCGCCGCCGCACGCCACCGCGATCTGCCCGCCGGCGACGCCGACGATGCGGTGCACGACCTGTGCCGCTCACTCGACGGTCTGCCGCTGGCGATCGAGCTCGCCGCGGCACGTACGAAGACCCTGTCGATCAAGGAGATCAGCCGGCGCCTCGAGGATCGATTCAGCGTGCTGAGCGACCCTACGAGCCGCAGATCGGAGCGCCGCCGCGCATTGAAGGCCACCATCCAGTGGAGCTACGAGCTGCTCTTCCCCGACGACCAGCGGGGCCTGTGGGCGCTGGCCACGTTCTCCGGTGGCGCGCCGCTCCCCGCGGTCGAGTTCGTCCTCGAGGCGCTCGACGTTCCCGCTTCAGCGGCGATCGACGTCGTGGGGCGACTCGCGAGTCGTTCGCTTGTGATCGTCGACGACGAAGGTCCGGCCGTTCGTTACCGGCTGCTCGACAGCATCCGCGCGTTCGCACTCGACGCGATGAACGGGAGCGGGCTGACCGAGCGCGCCGTGGCCGCTCACGCCGCGTGGTTCGCGGATGCAGCCGGATCGTCCACGCAGGGTGTACGCAGCAGCCGCCAGGCCGAGCATCTCGCCTTCGCTCGGGCCGAGCGCGCGAACCTCGACGCCGCGTTGGCCTGGAGCGCGACGCATGACCCGGTACTCGCGCTCGGCATCGTCAATGGGTTCGGCTGGGCCTGGATCGTCCTCGGGGACAGCCGCGGGGCGCAGCGGATCATGGCGGCACTCGATGCCGCCGGCGACGCGGCCCCGATCCGAGACCGGGCCGGCGCCCTGCTGCTCGCGGCATGGATCGAAGCGTCGACGGGCCGCCTCGACGTCGCTCGTGAGCACATCGCGGCGGCCGCCGAACTGGCGGACGCGGTCGATGACGTCGACCTGCGGGCGCGCTGCTCTTACTACCTTGCCTACGTCGTGTCGCATGACGGTGAGTTCGGTCGGGCAATGGAGTTGACCAATCGCAGCAGCGCGCTCTACGACGGGCTCGACCGACCGTGGGATCAAGCCGCGACCTGGCTCTTCGCCGCCAGAGCCGCCATCTCCGCCGGTGACCACGCGCGCGCCGTTGAGGCCCGCGACCAGGTCGAGCGCTGGCTGCGAAGGGTCGACGACCCGTGGCTCCACGTCCGCCACGACGCGATCCTCGGCGAGCTGGCCCGGATCGAGCACCGCTTCGACGACGCGGTGATCCACATCGGCCGCGCAGCGGAAACGTCGGGACGTCTCGGCTTTCGGCAAACGGAGGCCTACCAGCTCTCCAGCCTCGGACGTGCGCAGTGCCAGGCGGGTGACTACGCGGCTGGTGCCGCCACGCTGGCGCTCTCGGTCGAGAAGGCCGAGGCCGCGGGTGACGTACGCCTGGCGGCGCTCGCCCGGGTTCACCTGGGGCGCGTCCTGCGTGCGATCGGACAGGTCGCACCAGCGCGGGCGGCGGTCGAAGCGGCGACCGCCTGGCACCGCGCCACCGGCGGTGGAGAACAGGCCGCGCTCGGCGAGTGCCTGCTGGCGGCACTTGACGCCGAGGATCAGGTCTCCGGCGCCGAGCAACGGCTCGTGGCGATCCTCGAGGAGGCGCGACGCGAGGACGACGCCCCCGTCGAGGTCCTCGCCCTCGACGCGCTCGCCCGCATCGCGGCCCAAGGTGGCAACGTCACCACCGCACGGGACCTGTGTGAAGCAGCCAATCGGCGCATGGAATCCGCGTCGCACTTCATCGCCGACCTCGACCGAACCGACGCCCACGCGGTCAGGCAGATCGCCTGAGCAGGCCAGGTCTTCGGATCACACCGCCACGCCGGACCCCTGGCTCGCGACAACCTTCTCCCGCTGTTCGTCGAGGATCCGGCGGGTGCGATCGCCCCGCTGGTTCAACACGACGAACACCAGCAACCCGCCCACGACGATGGCGATGCCGGCGATCTGCCGGTGATTGACGACCTCGCCCAGCAACAGGAACGACCACACGACCGCAAGGCCAGGTTGAGCCACTTGGGCGATCCCGATCGTCCCGATCTGGATCGACTTCTGCGCGAACACCACCAGCCCCTGGGCGACGACCCCGCTGGTGAAGGTGAGGATGAGCATGTACGTCCACCCCGTGCCGCTCATCCCGAATACGTCGCCGTGGGCGAGCGCCAGCGGTAGCACCGCCACCGCCGCGATCGGACAGATCGTCGCCATGAACGTCGTGACATCCATTTCCTGGCGAAAGTGCTTCGTCGCCACGACGTACGCCACCAGCAGCAGCATCGCGGTAAAGCCGAACACGTTTCCCTCCAGCGAGGCGTCACCGTTGCGAGGCGCGCTGAACAACACGAGGGTCACGCCGCCGAACGCGACGAGTGCGAACAGAAGCGCCCGCGGATCGATGTACTCCTTGAACAGCCACGCGCCCGCCGGCACGATCAGAAACGGGGCGAGCGAACCAATCAACGCAGCGTTGGCGACGCTGTTGTGCGTCGCCCCCGCGAAGAAGACGGCCAGGTTCAGACCGAAGAAGACACCGGGCACGAGCACCTGACGCACATTCGCAAGCGTGACCCGCCGGCCCGTGCTCCAGAGCAATAGGTTCCAGACGACACTGACCGTGATCATCCGCCAGAACGCGACGAGGACCCCCGGAGACTCAGCGCGCTTCACGAGGGTTGAACTGAGCGAGAAAGCGATGACCAGACCGACGACCGCGAAGACCCCGAGGGTCTTCGCGCTCAGCGCTCGAGTTCGCGCTGGGGGAGCCGGCATCGTTACGAGCCGGACGACGACGGTTCGACGGCGCGTCCGGGGGTGTGGGCCTCGACTGCACGCATCGTTTCTTGGACGGCCTTACCAGGTCTCCAGTTTCGGGAACAACGACGAGCCAGGCCAGCCGCGCGTTCTCGAACACGAGCGTAACCCGAACCGGCGCCTCCGGTGACCGGCCGACGCGACGTCATCTCGGCCCGCGGTCGGCGGAAGCGCCGAGTGGCGTTCATCACGGACGACGCTTCTCAGCTTCCCCGCTGCAGTCGACCATCCAGGTCAACGGCCGCGTCCTCGGCACGGCCGCCGTCGAGATCACGCCCGCCCCTAGGTGACACCTCATGCTCCCGAGCGACCGCGAGCGCGCCGCTCGGCCTCCGTACGAACGCTCTCGAGCGACTGTCCGACGGTTCCCTCCCAGGACGGCGCGACGATGTCAGCCCAGACGCTGCCAAGTGCCCACAGGTCGGTGCCGAGCTCCCCGCGGTACTCGAACGCCGTACCCGTTGCGCTCGCGCGGAGCTCGTAGCGTTCGAGCACGTGCGGCACCGGCCCCTTCACGAGCCGGAACGAGACGCGATGCGGCCGCTCGAAGCGAACGGTCTCCACCGTCGTCACCGTGAGCCCGGGCGCGACGCGCGTGAAGTGCGCGGCCAGCACGAGATCGGCGCCGCGCTCGATCACCTCGAGCTTGCCGCTCAGCGCGCGCGGCGTCCGGCCGAGGTAGGGCGCCGCGATCACGTCGAACACGACCTCGGGCGGCGCCGCGATCTCGAGCGCGATCGGACCCAGCGGCCGGATCCGGCGGCCGATGCCGATGTCGAGCGTCAGGCCGGCACGCGTGACGAGGACACCGCCGGCGACGAGCAGCGATCCGGCGATCGCGGCGCGCCGGGAAGGCGTCATGGGCGGGCGGCGCGGGCGACGAGCAGCACGTATCCGATCGCCCCCCGGCGAGCCTCGGCCTGCGCGAGCCGCACGAGCTCGACCGCCTCGCGGACGCGCTCGGACTGCTCGCCGGGCGTCGCCAGCATCCGCGCGACGCGCAGGCGCGCCTCGACGCGGTCGAGCATCGCCAGCAGGTCATCGCCGCGGCGCTCGCGCGCGACGAGCTCGCAGCCCGCCGCCTCGAGCAGCTCCACGTAGCCTTGCTCCTCGCGCGCGTCGGCGACGCACGCGACGGCGGCCGCCGCGGTACGCAAGCGTTCCGGCAGCGATCCGGTGTCGGCGGTCACGTCGGCGATCGCGATCCGGCCGCCGGAACGCACGACGCGAGCCATTTCGGCGACGGCCTGTGGCTTGTCCGGAAGCGTGCAAAGCGAGCACTCCGACATCGCGACATCGAAGGTCGCGTCGGGCAGGGGCAGCGCCTCGGCGTCGCCGCACGCGAACCGCACGCGGTCGTCGGCCGTCTCGCGGCGCGCGCGCTCGACGGTGGCCGCCGCAAGCTCGACCCCGACGACCTGGACGCCGAAGGTGCGCGCCAGCAGCCTGGCGCTCGCGCCCGGGCCGGCGGCGATGTCGACGACGCGCTCCCCCGGCTCGAGACCGGCCAGCTCCGCCAGGCGCAGCGTGGTTCGCTCGCCGCCGGGGTGCAGCTCGTCGCCCAGCAGCCAGCGCACGGCGTCGCTCGCGTAGAGGTCGGCGCAGCAGGCCTTCACGTCTCCCGCGACGTCCAGCGCCGGGATCGGGGGCAGAGCGCTCATACGGCCGCCTGGGCGGCGCGGACCTGCTCGCGGTAGCCGACCGAGTTGTAGGCGCAGAACGGGATCAGGCGGCCGTCGGGCACGATCTGCGACACGCAGCACTTCCGCAGCTTGTCGACGTCGAGCGTCCACGGGTCTTGAAAGTCCTGGACGACGATCATGAACCCGCGGGCCGCGACCTCGCGCAGCTCCGCGGGCAGGCCGACCCCACACGCGACACAGTCCAGCCGCTCGCCGGTGCGTTCAGTCCCGCCGGCGGCCGAAGCCGAGAACAGACCCTCGAGCGCCGCCTTGACCTCGAGGTCCGGGACAGCGCGGTTGGTGACGTAGTCCAGGTAGCGCTCGATGTCGACCAGGCGCGGCAGCGGCACGAGGTCCTCGCCGTCGTAGAGCGCGTAGGTGGCCGAGCGGCAGGTGGGGGAGCAGCACGGGACGGCGACGAAGTCGTCCTCGCGGAACCACTCCGGGAGCTGCTCGCAGACCGCACGGATGACCTCGACGTTGGTCAGGCGGTCCAGCGGGTCGAACTCGGGGTGGCGGCCCGCGTGCGTGACGGGCTGGAAGAACACACCCGTGACGGCGGGATGCTCGACGCCGAAGCGCACGATCGTGCCGACCTCGTGCTCGTTGACGCCGCGCTCGATGGCCGCCGCCAGTGAGACCCCCACGCCCGCCCGTGCGCAGCGGTCGAGCGCCTGGCGCTTGATCTCCTGCAGGCGCCGCCCGCGGATCGCCAGGTGCGTGGCGTCGTCGAAGCCGTCGAACTGCA
This sequence comes from uncultured Solirubrobacteraceae bacterium, assembly GCA_963844405.1. Taxonomy (GTDB): domain Bacteria; phylum Actinomycetota; class Thermoleophilia; order Solirubrobacterales; family Solirubrobacteraceae; genus DASSUW01. The sequence goes on from CAWJNZ010000008.1 coordinate 31,305, forward strand.
GGTAGACGTGGACGCCGATCTCGGCCAGCGCCGGCGCGAAGCGGGGATCCCGCGCGAGGCGGATGCCGTTGGTGTTGAGCATCACCAGTGGGATCCCGCGGGCCTTGGCGGCGCCGAGCATCCCGATGATGTCCGGGTGGATCGACGGCTCGCCCCCGGAGAACTGAACCGCCTCCGGTTCCCCTTCGGCCGCGACGAACGCGTCGAGCATCGGCTCGACCTGCTCGAGCGTCAGGGAGAAGCCGTGCCCGCGCGGTCCGGTGCCGGACTCGGCGAAGCAGACCGGGCAGTCCAGGTTGCAGGCGGTGTTGACCTCGATCACGCCCAGGCACGTGTGCTGGGCATGCGCCGGGCAGATGCCGCAGTCGCTCGGGCATCCGTCGACGATCTCGGTCTGCCGCCGCAGCGGTGACGAGCCCGGCTTGTCGAACCGCTGGACGGCCCGCCAGCGGTCGGCATCGCCGTACGCTAGCGCCTCGATCTGGCCGTGCTCGGGGCACTCGCGCCGTAGATACACACGGCCTGCGCGCTCGTGCAGCTCAGCGTCGAGCACCGTACGGCAATGCGGGCAGATCGAGACGGTGCGAGCGGGCAGGCCGGTGGGCGGCACGGTCCTCGAGTGTCCCACGCCGGTCCGGGGCCCGCACCTTCGGGGCTACCGTGGCAGCGGTTCCCCGGCGCGGAAGTAGGGCGCGCGCGCGCCGCCGGCGACCTGACGGCCGAGGCGGTCGATGATCATGGCCCAGGTGTAGCCGCACATCGCCATCTCGCCCTCGGCCGCCTCATCCGGCCAGCCTCCGTGGGTGAAGTGCACGACCGTCCCGCCGTCGTCGGCAGGCTCCAGCGTCCAAGTGATCGAGGTGCCGATCCAGCCCGGGAACCCGCCCACGGGTGTCCACTGGACGCGGCGACCGGGCTCCAGCGCGTCGATCCGGACCTCGAGCGTGCGGGCCCAGTCGGGGCCGAAGCCGAACCTGGCCACGCCGCCCGTCTGCTCGGGAACCTCGAGCTGGTCGGTCCAGTTGCCGGCCAGCCCGTCCTGCGTCGCAAGCGCGGCGTAGACCTCCTCGGGCGGCGCGTCGACGGTCGTGCGGAAGTGGATGGAGGGCACAGTCGCTCCTTCAGTTGTCGACGATCCACGGGTCGGGCTCGCTCGGGCGGCCCTCGGCGACGGGAGTAAGCCGCGCTAGGTAGTGCGACCAGCCCTCGGCATGGGGATCGCGCGCGACGTCCGCGAGGCCGTGGTGGGCCAGCGTCACCAGAGTTCCGTCGCCGTCTTGCTCGAGGGTGACCTCGACGCGCGTGGATCCCGGCTCTACGAACGGCTCGGTGCCCTCGAAGCCCCAGGTGAAGACGACGCGGTTGGGCGGGTCGACCTCGACGTACTCGCCGATCACGACGTCGCGACCGTTGGGCTCGACGCGGAAGGTGCCACCTGGCCGCGGATCGAGCAGCGCGGCGACGCCCATCCAGCTCACCATGCGCGCGGGGTCGGTGAAGAACGGGAACACCACCTCCGGCGGCGCCTCGATCCGCACCTCGCAGCGGACGGGCTCAATTCCGCCGGGCATCGTCCCGCGTGGACGCGTGCTCGTGCTCGGCCGCCGCTTTGAGATCGCCGAGAGCGGTCGGCCACATCGCCTCGACGTACGTGCGGACCTCCGTCAGGCCCTCCGGCCGTGCGCTGTACCAGCGCCGCGTGCCCTCGCGGCGCTCGCGGATCAGGCCTGCCTCGAGCAGGATCCGCAGGTGCTGCGAGACGGCCTGGCGCGTGACGTCGAAGCGCCGTGCGATGTCCCCCGCCGTTCGCTCGTCCTCGGCCAGTAGCACGAGCATGTCGCGACGCCGCGGCTCGGCGAGCACCTGGAAGACGTCAGCCACCGAGCGCAAGTATACACTTGCGCAAGTATGTCCTTGCCGAACTGTGATAGAAGCCTGGCATGGCGTACGACGAAGATCTCGCCGACCGCGTACGCGAGCAGCTCGCCTCCGAGCCCGCGGTCACGGAGAAGGCGATGTTCGGCGGCCTCGCGTTCCTGCTCGAGGGCAACATGGCCGTGGGCCTCTCCGGCGACGAACTGATGGTCCGCGTCGGCCCGGACGCGTCCGACGACGCGCTCGCGCGTCCGCACACGAGACCGTTCGACATGACCGGCCGTCCGATGAAGGGATGGATCCTCGTAGCCCCGGAGGGCGTCGCCGAGGAGCGCGACCTTTCAGCGTGGGTGTCTCACGGCGTGGACTACGCCCGGTCACTCCCGGCGAAGGGCTGAGCTCGTGGCCGTCGATGTCGTGGTCGAGCGCACGATCCCGCGTCCGCGGAGCGAGGTCGCCGCCTATGCCGCCGATCCGGACAACACGACCTCGTGGTACGCCAACATAAAGGCCGTCGAGTGGGAGACGCCCCGGCCCCTGGCCGTCGGGTCGCGCCTCGCGTTCATCGCGACCTTCCTGGGGCGCCGGCTCTCCTACACGTACGAGATCCGCGAGCTGGTTCCCGGCGAGCGCCTGGTGATGAGCACCGCGCAGGGCCCATTCCCGATGGAGACCACCTACACGTGGGAGGACGCCGGCGAGGGCGCCACGCGCATGACGCTGTGCAACCGCGGCGCGCCCTCGGGCTTCAAGAAGATCGCGGCCCCGGTCATGGCCGCCGCGATGCGACGTGCGATGACCAAGGACCTCGAGCGGCTCAGCGCGATCCTCGAACGCAGCGCTTGAAGAACGCCTCGTCGACGACCGTGAATCGCCCGTCGACGATCAGCGCCGGGTAGGGCTCGTGACGGAACGGCGCCAGCGCCGGAATCGAGCGCGCCTCCATTAAACGAGCAGGCGTCGTCGACGGCTACGAGCCGGGCGGCGGACCGCCGGCAAGACAATCGAGACAGAGCGCGCTGAAGTACACCTTGCGGACGGCGCTCGGCGGCGCGTGGATGGCGACGACGAACGTGTTGTTGGCCAGCTTCCGCAGGCGCAAGGTCGGAATCGTGAAGCTCCCGTCGGCGCCGATCCGGGCCCTGTAGGTCCTTGATCTCTCGTACGCGCGCCGTACGACCACGACGCCTCGTTCAGGAGTGGGCGCTACGGCGCCCCGCATCGTCAACGGCTTTTCCGACGTGGTCGGGTAGGTGAACTCGTCCCCGCCTCGCTTGGCCCCTTCGAAGCTCAGGCGCAGGCCGGGAATCACGAACGGCAGGCGCTCGGCGCACAACTCAGCAACCGGGCGATGCTGCTCGGAAGTCAGCCTGAACGCCACGTCGAGCTGCTCACGCAGCGCGCGAGCGTCCACGCGCCCGAGCTCGTCCGCTGCCACCCCGTGTGCCCGGGCGGCGGCGCGGTCGCGGCAACTGGTCGCGACCGCGAGTCGTTCGCCCTCGTCCATAGCGCGATACGCCGTCCCGGACGAGGGGAGCGCAACCGGATCGTCGGCCGCATCGCTGACACACCCGCCGAACACACCGGCGGCGCCGGCGCCGAGTAGCAAGGCGGTCGCTATCGGGACCCGCATGAGACCTAGCTCCACCCGCGATAGCTACCGCGGCCGTCGCCTACCGCGAGACGACGGCGGCGCTTACTACCGGCCGCAGCCTGGTGGCGACTCCTACGTCGCGGTGAGCAACGATGTCACCAAATTCAGCTCGGCGGCGGCTAGTCAAGTCAGGGCGGCGCGACCTCGGGCAGCCCGAGTCGTTCGAACAGCTCGGGCTGCGGGAATCCGGTGATGCCGGCGATGCGATCCCCGGCGCAGGCGAAGACCATCACGCCATACGGCCGCCGGATCCCGTCCGCGGGGTTCTCGGCGTAGGCGGCGAGTGCCGGCTGGCCGTTCGCGCGACTCGAGACGAGCGTGATGCGATCGAGCCGGCCGTCCAAGGGCACGCTGCCGAAGAACGCGCCGATCGCCGCCGCGCCGGCGAAGCGAGCGCCCTCGGGCGGCATCGTGAGCAAGGCGTCAGGTGCGAGCAGGCGCATCATCGCCTCGATGTCGACGGACGCCCATGCCTCCTGGAAGCGCCGCATCAGGTCGGCCTCGACCGACGGCTCGGGCGGCGCGTGCACCCTGGCCAGGGCCCCTGCCGCCTGCTCGCGACGCAGCCGTTCGCGTGCCCGCTGCAGGGCGCTGTTGACCGCCGCAGTGGTGTCACCCAGCACGTCGGCCGCCTCGACGGCCGACCAGCCGAGGACGTCACGCAACACGAGCACGGCCCGTTGCTTGGGCGGGAGGAACTGGAGCGCGGCGACGAACGCGAGCCCGATGGCCTCGCGCTCCTCGGCCTGAGCCGCCGGACCCGGATCGCCGGCGGGGAGGTCCTCGATCAGGCGGTCCGGGTACGGCTGCAGCTCGCGGCCGATCTCGTGCGCCGCACGCCGCGACCGCTGCTCGAGCGTCCGCAGGCACACGTTCGTCGCGATCCGGTACAGCCAGGCGGCGAGCGACGGGCGCGGCTCGAACCGCGCGATCGCCCGCCAGGCGCGCAGCATCGTCTCCTGCATTGCATCATCGGCGTCGTGCAGCGATCCGAGCATCCGGTAGCAGTGCCGATGCAGCTCCGGACGATACGGCGCCGTGAGGCGGACGAACGAAGCCTCATCCCCGGGACCGACGACCTCGAGCATCGCGGCGCGAGCCTACTGCGGGACCGGCCAGGGACCGCCGATCTCCGTCCACGGCGACGGGCTGAACGCGCCCGGGACCCCGCCGAGCGCGATGAAGCGGATCCCGTCCTCGCCGGGCACGATCCGCCGGCGCTGCTCGGGCCCGACGCGCACCATCACCCCGGGGCGCAGCTCGAAGCGCTCCGCGCCCGCCCACAACTCGGCCGAGCCCTCCAGCGGGATGTAGACCTCCTCCTGGTTGGCGTCCTCCACCGTGCCGTCGTGCACGTGATCGGGATAGCCGTCCCAATGCGGCGGCAGCGCGAACAGCTGCATGCCCCAGGCCGTCACACCCAGCGCCGCACGCGCCCTCCGCGCGACACCGTCATAGATCGGCTCCATCTCATCGAACGTGGCAAGCGTGACGTCGGCCATCGTGCCTCCTACCGGTCGGAGTTGACTCTGCACCTCCCCTAATCCGCGAGACGCCTGAAACTCATCGCCGGCGTCGTAGTGGCCGACCGTTGTGCGTCTCGCGATCGTTCGCTGGCGACCGATCTCGGACTGGGCCGGCCCGTGGAGTACGAGCAACAACCGGATGCGCGCCCGGACTTGACACGCGATGTTTAATGGATTCGTTAATTAACCGATCCGTTAGATGCCCCCCGACCAGCTCAGCCTCACGTTCGCCGCGCTCGCCGATCCGACGCGGCGCTCCATCCTCACCCACCTCGCCGAGGGCGAGGCGACCGTGAACGAGCTAGCGGAGCCGTTCACCATGAGCCTGCCCGCGATCTCACGGCACCTGAAGGTGCTCGAGGGCGCGGGGTTGATCGTCCGCAGCCGCGAGGCGCAGTGGCGGCCGAGCCGCCTGCAGGCCCAGCCGCTCGACGACGCGATGGAGTGGATGCAGGCGCGCAAGCAGACCTGGGAGGCCCGCATGGACCGGCTCGACGCGCACCTGCGCCGGAGAGGAGAGCCCTCGTGACCGCCCCGCCCCAGACGCTCGAGGTCCGCATCACCCGTGAGTTCGAGGCACCGATCGAGACCGTCTTCCGCTCGTGGACCGTGCCTGCCGAGCTCGCGGCGTGGTACGGCCCCGCGCAGTTCGACACGCCGGAGGAGAAGATCCACATCGACCTGCGAGTCGGCGGCCGCTACGAGCTCACGATGGTTCGTCGCGATACCGGCGACGAGATGCCCGCCGGCTACGAGATCCTCGAGCTCGCGCCGCCCTCGCTGCTCGTGCTGCGCTCTGACCCGATGCCCCAATACGGCATGCCCGAGCCCGTGATCACGCGCGTGGAGCTTCATGACCTCGGCGACGGCCGCACGCGCATGGAGCTGATCGACGGCCTCTACCCCGAAGGATCCTCGCACGCCGAGACGGGCTGGAACTCGTCGTTCGACCGGCTGGCCGCGAAGCTGGAGGCCTGAACCTCCCCGAGCGTCACCCGGCCTTCCAGTCGCACCAGGCGCGGATGACGGCCTCCAGGTCGGCGCGGCCGGCCTCGAGCTCGTCGGGGTCGGCGAAGCGCATGGTGCGCGCGAGCCGCCCGTCGCCCTCGAGCCGCGGGTGGTCGCCGGGGATCTCGGCGCCGCGGTGAAAGAGCAGGCTGACGAAGCGCTTGGACGGGTTGAAGCTCGCGATGTTCCCGCGAAACTCGAAGGTGGGCGTCTTCCACTTGATCGACTCGGTCACGCGGTCGTCGGCGCCCAGAATGATCTCACGCGTGCGCCGGAGCATCGGGTCGAGCGGATGCGCCGCCGCGTCGAGCCAGCGGTCCACCTCCCGGTTGCGGCTCATGGCGCCGCGCACGCCGCGAACGCCCCCATGTCGGCGACGAACGCCGAGCCGGCGATCAGCCCGTCGCGCACCATGAGCTGCTCCACGCGACCTGTTCGGCGTCGCTCATCTGCGCCGCATCTTATATGCGATTTGCCTAATATGTCGAACGTGCAGGAGGCGATCGAGGCCATCGCGCACCCGGGCCGCCGGGCCATCCTCCGCCTCGTGCTGGACCGCGAGCTGGGCGTCGGCGAGCTCGCGGAGCGCGTCGGTCTCAGCCAGCCCACGGCGAGTCAGCACCTCAAGGTGCTGCGCGACGCGGGCCTGGTGCGCGGGCGCGTGGACGGGCGGCGGCGCCTCTACCGGGTGGACGTGGACGGGCTCGAGCGCCTGCGGCGCGAGCTCGACGCCTATTGGGGACCGGCCCTCGCCGCGCTCAAGGACGCGGCCGAGACGCCGTGAAGCTCGCCTCGTACGAGATCGCTATCGATGCGCCCGCCGAGGTTGTGTGGCGGCACCTCACGACAGCCGACGGGCTGATGCGCTGGGTCGGCCCGGAGGCGACCGCCGACCCGGTTCCCGGCGGGGGTCTGCGCTGGGTCCATCCCAACGGCGCCACCGTCGTCGGCCGCTTCGTCGAGCTCGTCCCCCACCGTCGTCTCGTCCTCACCTACGGCTGGGAGGACGGCCGAATGGGCGTCCCACCGGCCAGCACCACAGTCGAGATCGAGCTTTCCGAGGAGGCCGGCGTCACCACCCTGCGCCTCACCCACCGCGGCCTGCCGCCCGCCGCCGTCGAGGACCACGAGCGCGGATGGGCCTACTTCCTCGGCCGCCTTCGCGACCAGGCACGACTTCCGCGAAGTTGCTGATCAGCCGTCCAGTCGGCGGTCGAGCACGAGCTCGTCGCGGATCGGGATCCCGTACTCGCCGTGCTCAGGGATTTCCGGCTTCAGCTGCGCCCGCGAGCGGTCGACCGCGCCCGCGTTCAACGCAGCGAGCCGGAAGCCGCGGCGCTGGTAGAAGCGCAGCGCGTCCACGTTGTCGTTGGTGGTCAGCACCCACAGACGCGCGCAACCCGCGTCGCGAGCGACCCGCTCCACCGCCCCGAGAAGTGCCGTGCCGACGCCGCGCCACTGCGCAACGGTGTGCAGCGTGAGAATCTCGCACTCGCGGTCGCCGAGCACATAAGTCAGCACGCCGGCGAGCCGCTCGCCTTCCTCTGCGATCAGCGCGGGATGGTCGAGCGGGCGCACGAGATGCTCGAGCCGCGCGACCCGCTCGGAGTGGTTCGCGCGCAGGAAGTGGGCCACCTCCTCCTCCTCGGCCGGCTCTCGCGGGCGGATGGTGATCACGGCGCGACCAGGCTAATCCACGATGCACGCGGCCAGCCGGACGCGGTGGCTTCCATGATGAGCGTCCGTAGACGCAGGTCTTGATCGCCTCTCAACTCGCCACGCCCTCGCGCGTGCCACGACGCAGACGTGCTCCGCACCACTTTCTGAAGGGAGCACTCCTCGTCGCCTCGTAGTCCACCCCCACGGCCGGCTCCGCCGGGAGTGCGGACCACGGGTCCACCAGGACGATCACGTCAGATCCAGCGCCGAGTGGTCCGCTTGTAGGTCAGGTAGTCCTCGCCGAAGAGCCGCTCGAGGTACCGCTCCTCGCGCGCGATCACTCCGTACTGGATCACCAGCGTCGCCGGCGCCAGCATCAAGAGCGCCCACGGCGCTTCCGCCGCAAGCGTGATCCCGACGTAGGTGATCGCCATGCCAAGATAGGCGGGGTTGCGACTGAACCGGTACGGCCCGTCCGTAGCCAGACCCGTCGAGGGCCTATACGGATTGGCCTCGGTGCCGGCCCGCTTGAACGCGAGCTCGAACGAGATCATCAGCGCGACGCCGGCGACGATCGCGACGGCTCCAATCCACTGGGCCCACCCCGGAAGCTCGGCTCCCGGCATCAGCCACTCGAACGCGAACCCGAGCCCCAGAGACGCCAGGTAGATGAACGGCGGAGGGGCGATCACGCCCGCCGTCCCGCGCTTCTGCCCGGGCTGCTCCTCCGCGGTCATCGCGCGATACTCCCATGCGACCCGGCAAGGAGGAATCAACGAAGCTCGGAGCACTTGCTCTCGGAGCCGCTGCCAGACGTGCACACCATGGACACACGGGTCCCGGCGCGCGAGCCGCGAGCGCTGCAGATGCATCGCACCCAGCAGGTCGCCGGTGCGAGTCCGGCTAGCTCCATCGCCGCGATCCCAGACGGAACCGCTCGTCACAGCAGGCGGTCGACCCACGCGCGCACGTCGCTGTGGGTGACGTTGCCGCCACAGACGACGAACCCGAGTGACACGTCGTCGTCCACGCGTTCGATCACCTGTCGCGCCGCGGGAACCAGGCAGCCCGTTGCCGGTTCGACCCACAGCTTCGCCTCCTCGGCGAAACCGACCACGCCGCGCATCGCGTCAGCATCCGAGACCACAAAGACGTCCTCGACGAGCTGCCGGACGTGCTCGAGGGTGAGCCGGGAGACGTGCGGCGCGCTGAGCGTGCTCGCGATCGAACTCGGCGCGATCGCGACCGGTTCGCCGGCAGCGAGCGCGCGCGCCATCGCGTCGGCGCCCTCGGTCTCCACGCCCCAGACCCGGACGTCGGGCAACGCCGCCTTGAGTGCGACGGCGACGCCTGCGATCAGCGCGCCGCCGCCGATGCTCACGAGCACGTCGGTGAGATGCGGCGCGTCGTCGGCAAGCTCAAGGCCGACGGTCCCCTGGCCGGCGACCACGACCGGATCGTCGAACGGGTGCACGAGCGTCATCCCCTCGTCCACGAGCTCTCCGAGCAGCACGAACGCGCTGCTCATGTCCCCGGTCAGCCGCAGATCGGCGCCGGCCGCGCGGATACGCTCGATCGATCGCGGCGGCGCCGAGCGTGCCATCACCACCGTCGCCCGGACGTCCATCCCGCGTGCCACCTCTGCGACCGCGATGCCGTGGTTGCCGCCGCTCACCGCGACGACGCCCGCGTCGCGCTCAGTCGCGCTGAGGGCGAGGAGCTTGTTCGCTACGCCGCGCGGCTTGAAGGAGCCCGACCGCTGGAGCAGCTCGAGCTTGAGCGTCGTCCGGACGCCGAGCAACCCCGTCATGCCGGCGCTGGCGACCGTCGGCGTCCGTTCCACGTGATCCGCGATCGCGCGGGCCGCCGCGCGGATCTCCTCGACAGGCACCAGGTCGGCCATGGTCCGCACGCTATACGCGCCGTGGCGTCCCTGCGTGGGATGCCCCACGAAGCGGATGAGCCGCCGCGAGCGGATCGCCGCGGGCGACCTGGAATCGAACCCTTCGGGCCGGCCTACGTACCTCTCCTGAACGGGTAACGCGGCCCGAACGGGGCCGCGGCCGCGAGGGGAGGAAGGAGTCACACCATGACGCCACATCGCGTCGGTAAGGCGCTTGCCGTGGTCGCCGTCGTGGCGACCGCAGCGCTGCCGTCGGCCGCGGCGGCCCAGGTCGAGGAGCCGCCCGCCGTGGGTCTGCAGACGATCGCCGCGGGGTTGACCTCGCCGGTCACGCTCACGTCGCCCGGAGACGGCTCGGGCCGGCTGTTCGTGGTCGACCAGGTCGGCCTGATCCGGGTCCTGATGCCCGACGGAACGCTCCGACCCGAGCCGTTCCTGGATCTGCGCAGCCGGATGGTGGCGCTGATGCCGGGGTTCGACGAGCGCGGGCTGCTCGGGCTCGCGTTCCATGCGCAGTACTCCGTCAACGGCCGCTTCTTCGTGTACTACAGCGCGCCGCTGCGGGCCGGCGCCCCGGCCGGGTTCAACAACACGGCCACGTTCTCCGAGTTCCGGGTGTCCGGCGATCCGAACCGTGCCGACCCCGCGTCGGAGCGGATCCTGCTCCAAGTCGACAAGCCGCAGTTCAACCACAACGGCGGCACTCTGCTCATCGGCCCGGACGACGGTGACCTCTACATCTCGCTCGGCGACGGCGGCGGCGCCAACGACGTCGGCCTCGGCCACGTCGCCGACTGGTACGCGGATAACGCCGGCGGCAACGGCCAGGACGTGACCCAGAACCTGCTCGGCAGCATCCTGCGGATCGACGTCGACAGCGGCAGCCCGTACGGAATCCCGCCCGACAACCCGTTCGCGACGACGGCCGGCCTCGACGAGGTCTGGGCGTACGGCCTCCGCAACCCGTACCGGATGTCCTTCGACAGCGGCGGCAGCCACCAGCTGTTCGTCGCCGACGTCGGACAGAACAGGTTCGAGGAGGTCAACATCGTCACCGCCGGCGGTAACTACGGCTGGAACGTCAAGGAGGCAACCCACTGCTTCGACGCCGAGGCCCCGAACCAGGAGCCGGCGAGCTGCCCGGACGTCGTCGGCACCGGACATCCGCGGACCGGCGATCCGTTGATCGATCCGATCATCGAGTACCCGCAGGCGCGCCTCGGCGGCCCGGGGGTCGCCGTGGTCGGCGGCCACGTCTACCGTGGCTCGGGCCTGCCCCAGTTCCGCGGCCGCTACGTCTTCGGCGACTGGAGCCGCGGCTTCGCCCAGCCGGACGGATCGCTGTTCGTGGCCAAGTCACGCACGCGCGGGTTGTGGGAGATGCGGGAGCTGCGCGTCGCCACCAGCCCGACCGGCCGGCTCAACGCCCGCCTGCTCGGCTTCGGTGAAGACGCCGCAGGCGAGCTGTACGTCCTGACAACGAACAACACCGGCCCGACCGGGACGACCGGACGGGTCCTGAAGCTGGTGCGGCCGAGCGGCACGTAGCCGCACCGGTGGATCGGCAGGCGGGAGCGCCCCCGGCGCTCCCGCCTCGCGCGCACGCGAGCAAACGTCGGTCTGTTAATCGTCGGCGCTCGCGCTCGTCGTCCCGCGCGGGCGTCTGGGCTGTCGGCCGACGTGCGAGATGCCCGCACGGCGACGAGGCCGGCGAGCTACGAGCCGCGGGCTAGGCCGAGAGAGAGAAGGTGCGCCGAACGGTGTGGCGGATGCCTTCACGCCAGTCCATGTCAGGCGGTGGTTGCGCGGCCAGCCCGATCAGGGCGCGTGTGAGTCTTTTCGCCTCGATCCGGTAGTCGAATGATCCCCAGACATGGAGAACTCGTGCATCGATCGGCATCACGATCGGTTTGCGGTAGAGGAGAGTTACTCCAGGCTGAACGAACGTCCTCGGTTCCCAAACGAAGAACCACTCCTCACCTAGCGAAGCGCCCCCGGCCCGCGTAGCAGGCACGATGCCGTGCTCGAATCTCGGCTCGACCCCGTCCGTGCTGTCTTCGGAGTCGCCATCCAGCCGGTATTTTGCGCGACACTGCACGTTGGTCACTATCACCATGCTCGATCCCGCGTTCCTGATCACGAACGCGAGCTCACCGATCAGTTGGGCTCGTCCGCGGTGATGGCTTGTGAACTCAACCTCGAACTCGACGTATCCCGGGCCCGAGCGTCTGAGCACGAACTGGAAGTAACCACCGGCGAGCGCGACTACCGCGACGACCGCAGTGACGATTGCCGCGAGGTCCCCAGCGCTCACGGCCGATGTCGATCCGAGGCGGAGCGAGTACGGCTCACTATCCGCGGGAGCCTTGCACGGCGGGCGCCCCGCCGCTAGTGAGGTTGCACTCGTTGGCACGTGCCGAGCTGGTCGTGTTGCCGGCCTTGTCGGTGGCGTGCACGCGCACCGCCGTGAGCTGCTTGCGCCTCAGCCGCAGCGGCTGGCGGTAGCGGTGGAAGGCGCCCTTGGTGGTGAGGCGGTACTCGAGGCGCCGGATGCCCGCTCGGTCAGTCGCGCTTAGCGTCACGAGGTACCGGCCGCGCCTGCGGCGAACGGAGAGCGTGACGCGCGGGGGCGTTCGGTCGGTGGCGACCGGACACAGCGGGGCGCCGGGGCCGTGCCCGGGCGCGGCCGGGCCGGTAGGGCTGGGCGACGAGCCGGGACTCGGGGCGGCGTCGGTCGGGCCGGTGGGAGGCTGCGGGCCGTCGGCGGGCGTGACCTCGATCGAGAAGCCGGCGTTGCCGCACGTCGGCTGGGGGGGCGCCGTGAGTTGGTCGCCGCGTCCGAGAAAGCCGCCGGCGCCGGCGGCCGTCAGCGACGCGCCGCTGGCCACCGGCACGTGCGAGGTGCAGGTGTGGACGATCGGGATGTTCTCGCCCAGTGGATCGGTCGTCCCGTGGCTCACTCGGCCATCTCACCGCCGGGAGGAGGCGAGCTCGCGACGCAGTTCGATGAACTCCCGTCCGCGTTCGGTCACGTGGACCTGATGGGCGAGGTCGCCCGACGGCTCGATCTCATGACGGTTGAAGTCATCGACGTAGCCGAGATCCCGCAGCAGCGTCACCTCCCTGATCAGATCCTCACGGTGATCCTGGCTGTAGGGCCGTCCTCCGCCGCTGAGGGCGACGAGGTTGTCGTACATCGAGGGGGCCATCGTGTTCAGGAAGAGCGCGGTTACGCGGTCGCTGAAGGCCTCGACCTCTGACTCGAGCTTCGTCTGCCGTTCCTCAACTCGACGCAGGTTGAGTGCCAAGGAGCCGAACTTGACCTCGTCCAGCCGGTCGGCGAACGCAAGCGCAGCGAGCAACGCGCCCCCGAGGACGACCTCGGCCGTCGACAGACGCTCTTCTGGCCCGACGAGCCCGAGGGGGACCGCGAGCAGGTAGGCGAGAGCCAGGAGGCCGAGGACGGTCACCGCCCACCACCTGATGACCGACCATGATCGCCGCTCTTGATACTCGGCCATACGCCGCTCCTCGCCTCGCCGTCCGCGGCTCACACCGACAAGCCGTCCTGCATGCTCCCACGGCGAATCGCGCGGTCGCTACAGGGAGCTGAGACTCAGACGAAGCGTCTTGCATCGGGCAAGCCGGCACAGTCGCCGGACCGTGGGCCGGCTGGCCGCTCAGCGGCGCACTCCGAGCCGCTTGGTCGCGGCCGTGTAGCCGGTGCGCGTCGCTCGTGCTTTGACGGCCGTGCGCGATCTCAGGGTCAGGGTCACGCGGCCCCTGCTGTCGGTGGTGCCGGACCGGCCGGCGACCGTGACTCGCGCGCCGCTCACGGCGTCGCCCGCGTCGCGCACCGTGAAGCGCACCTCGGTCTGCTCGCCCTTGCGCACCCTGCCCGGGCTGGCCTGGAGTGTGAGGCCGGGCAGCAGCCGGCGGTAGGACGTGGCCGCGTCGGACGTGGTGCCGATGTTGAAGTTGGCGAGCACGTCGAGCGCGTTTCCTGCGGCGTTGGCATCGAGCTTGTAAGCCTGCAGCGCGTCCTTCGGGTGGCCGGCGTTCACGGTCGCGCCGAACCTCGTCGCGCCCCTGTTGGAGCGCCGCGCGAGCACGTCCGGGTCGCCGAATCCCTTCGTCCACAGCACCCAGATCCGCCCGTCGGCGGCGGCCGCGATGGCCACGGCCGGGCTGTTGTCGATGCCGGCGACGGCCGGCGCGCTACCTGCTCCTACGCGCCATACCCGCACGCCGCTGGGCGTCGGGTAGGCGACGTAGAACCCACCGCCGCTGCGCGCCACCAACGGCGTGCGGCCGAGCATGCCGATGTTCATCGCGCCCGTTCCCGGCATCGTCAGCGGGCCGGGACCGGGGCTGCCGTCCGCGTTGACGTCCTGCGCGAGCGCGCCGAGCCGGCCGGTGGCGTTCGAGTACCACGCCATGACCGTCCGGTTCGTCGCGTCCGTCGCGAGGTTCGGGTCGTTGCCGTACTGGTGCCCCGCCATGAAGTTGTGGTTGGGCGTCGCCGGCGAGAGGCCGGCATGGACCCACGTGCCGAGCGTCCCCGCGAAGGCCTGCAGCGTCGACCCGTCCCCGCGGACCGTCGCGGCGTGCGAGCTCGCATACGACTGGGCGCCGCTCGGGTTGACCTGCCCCGGCTGAAGCCCCCAGGACGCGCCGCCGTCGAGCGAGAGCGCGGTGTTCGTCTCACGCTGGGGATCGCTCGAGTCCGTCGTGCGAAATCCGCCCCAGAACGCGCGCAGGCCGCCCGGATCGACCACGAGCGCGGTGTTCGTGAAGCCTGTCCAGCCCGTCTGGATCGGGCTGGTGGCGCCGATCCCTCCGGCGCGCGTGATCACCGTGTGGTTTAGGTCCTCCGTGTTCGGCCCCGTCGGGCGGTGCCACGCGACGTGGAGCACGCCGTCGCCGGTGCGTGCGAGCCCGACCTGGCCGGTGCTCGAGCCGTCCGGAGTCGTCACCCGCTTCCAGGGCGCCGCGCTCGCGGGAGCGGCGCCGCAGACGGCGATCAGGACTGCGACTGTGGCGCAACGGACCTTCATGGCGCGATCCTCCGCTCTCCAGCAGATTGGCGGCAGGCGAGCCTATCGCGGGAGAACGCACGGGTTCGACGCGTAGTCGCGCGCTTCGGCGAAGACGCGGCGCAGGCTGGCGTCGACCAAGTGGGTGTGGACGTCGAGTCTCCGGAAGCGGGGGACGATGCACGTCACGATCCAGCGCCAGCGGTCGTCGAAGCGGGTGATCCGCGGCCACGCCTGCGCATGCAGGACTTGCCGGATGCCCCGTGTGAGCGCGTAGTAGTAGAACGAGGTGAAGTAGGAGACCTCGTCGCGCAGTCCACGCACCTCGAAGCTCAGGGCCGAGCCGATGGAGAAGAGCCTGGCGAATGCGCACGAGAGGCCATCGAGGTTGGGTTGCACCAAGGCGCGCTGCTCGTGCTCGAGGAGCTGGACGTTGCCCTCCCAGATGAGATCCTCGGCTGCCCGTCGAGCCTCCGCCGGCGCCGTCCGGTCCTCCAAGAGGAGGCGTCCACGGTCGATCGCCTCGAAGCCGGAGAGGACGGGAGCGTAGTGGCGCTCCGCTCGCAGGAGAGCGCGGAGACATTCGATCCCGTCCTCGGCCGTGGCATAGGCGAGGTGCACCCAGAAGATGTCGTCGAAGATGGCGTTGTTCGTCTCGCGGATCGTGTTCACGTCCGTCATCAGCAGCAATTTCCGGCGGCCCAGGCTGTGCGGGATGTCCACGTAGCCCGTGCGATCTCTGTCCAGCCGGAGCGGAAAGAGGGCCAGCCGGGCGTGGTGCGACGCGAACGCGGCCATCCCGGCCCACTTGAAGCACGCGGGCAGGAACTTGTAGATCCAGGCGTAGCGTGACGAGATCTCCAGGTTGCGGTGGAAGACGCAGGACTGGTCGGTCAGGAGACCGTCGGCCAGCGCCTTCCACCCGGCGATCGTGTCCGGCGTCCCGTGCCGGAGGACGAGCTCGTGTGGGTTGGGGATGAGCTCGTCGGCGGTGATCATCGCCTGACGGTCGCTGCCATCTCCGAGGACGTCAGCCATACGTCATCCCACCGATCTTATGTCGGCGGACGAATCCGGGTCTCGCCTCCGGAACGACCAGTGTGTCGACCCGTGACCCACGGGCGCGACGCGCAGACGAGCCGAGCAGACTCGACGTCATCCATCCCAGTGACGTCTTGAAAGGAGCCCCATGAGCATCTTCACCGGCGAGGTGGGCACCGACGTACGTCCTTTCCAGGTCGAGGTTCCCGAAGCGGAGCTCGCTGAGCTGCGACGCCGGATCGCGGCGACGCGCTGGCCTTCGAAGGAGCTCGTCGCAGACCGCTCCCAGGGCGTGCAGCTGGCGACGCTGCAGGCGCTCGCCGGCTACTGGACGACCGAGTACGACTGGCGCAGGTGCGAGGCGCGGCTGAACGCGCTGCCCCAGTTCATCACCGAGATCGACGGGGTCGAGATCCACTTCATCCACGTCCGGTCGCGGCACGAGAACGCGCTGCCGCTGATCATGACGCACGGCTGGCCCGGCTCGGTGATCGAGCTGCTGGACACCGTCGGCCCGCTGACCGACCCGACCGCTCACGGCGGCACCCCCGAGGACGCGTTCCACCTCGTGCTGCCGTCCCTGCCCGGCTACGGCTTCTCGGGCGCGCCGACCGAGCTCGGCTGGGAGAACGGCCGCATCGCAGGCGCGTGGGCGGAGCTGATGAACCGCCTCGGCTACACGCGCTACGTCGCCCAGGGCGGCGACGTGGGCGCGGCCGTCACCGACGCCATGGGCCGCCGAGGACCCGAAGGGCTGCTCGGCATCCACGTGAACCTGCTCGCTCTGGCGATCGCCCTCAAGGACCACCTGCCGGCGGACTCCGAGCAGGAACGCGCGGCGCACCAAGCGCTCGAGACGTTCACGACGGACGGCTTCGGCTACTTCCTGGAGCAGACCACCCGGCCGCAGACGATCGGCTACTCCGTGCTGGATTCCCCCGTCGGGCTGGCGGCCTGGATGCTCGACCACGACACGGACAGCTACTACAAGATCTCCCGCGCGTTCGTCGACGGCGAGCCCGTGGGCAGCCTCACCCGGGACAGCATCCTCGACAACATCACGCTGTACTGGCTCACGGGAACCGGGGCCTCGGCCGCCCGGTGGTACTGGGAGTTCGGGCGGTTCCTGGCCGCAGCCGGTGCGTCCGGCCAGGCCCCTCCGCCGGTCTCCGTCCCGGTCGGCTTCACGACGTTCCCCGGCGAGATCTGGGCTGCCCCGCGAAGCTGGGTCGAGACGGCGTACCCGGGCCTCGCGTACTTCAACGAGGTCGACCGTGGCGGCCACTTCGCCGCCTGGGAGGAGCCGGAGCTCTTCTCCACCGAGCTGCGGGCTGTATTCAGCTCACTGCGCTGACCACGCGTGGAGATGCTGGCGCGCGTGCACCTACCCTCGTTCGGCGGCGCGACCGAGTGGCTCAACTCCGAGCCACTCGGCCCCGCCGAGCTGCGGGGCCATGTCGTCCTCGTCAACTTCTGGACGTGGACGTGCATCAACTGGCTGCGCCAGGAGCCGTACGTGCGCGCCTGGTCGCGGGCCTACCGAGACGACGGCCTGGTGGTCATCGGCGTCCACACGCCCGAGTTCTCCTTCGAGCACGACATCGACGGCGTGCGACGCGCGGCGAAGGAGCGCGAGATCGACTACCCGGTCGCGGTCGACAACGACTACGAGGTCTGGAGTGCCTTCGCGAACCGCTACTGGCCGGCGCTGTACTTCGTCGACCAGGACGGCCTCATCCGCGACAGCCACTTCGGCGAAGGACGCTACGAGAAGCTGGAACGGGTCATCCAGCGCCTGCTCGACCTCGAGCGCGAGCCGGCCTCGGTCGAAGGCGTCGGCGTGGAGGCGGCGGCCGATTGGGACCACCTCTACACGCTCGAGACGTATCTGGGCTACGGACGCAGCGGGCGCTCGAACCACTGGATGCTCGACGGCGAGTGGACGATCGAGCCCGAGAACATCGTGCTCGACCGCGCCGGCGGGAGCATCAGCTGCCGGTTCCACGCGCGCGACGCGCACCTCGTGCTCTCGCCCGGGACGCGAGGGCCGATTCCCTTCCGCGTGCTGCTCGACGGTGAGCCGCCGGGCCCGTCGCACGGCGTCGACGTCGACGAGGACGGGACCGGCCTGCTGGTGGAGGCCCGCATGTACCAGCTCGTGCGCCAGCACGACGCCGTCCGTGCGCGGACGCTGGAGATCACGTTCCTCGAGCCCGGCGCCGAGGCATACGCGTTCACGTTCGGATAGTCGAGATCAGGCCGGCGCCAGCTCGGACTCGGAGCTCGGCAGCGCGCGTAACAGCTCGTGGCGGGACCGGATGTCGAGCTTGGTGAACACCTTGTGCAGGTGCCACTCGACCGTGCGGGAGCTGAGGAACAGCCGCGTGCCGATCTCCGGGTTCGACAGCCCATCGCGGGCCAGCCGCGCGATCTGCCGCTCCTGCGCGGTCAGGTCGTCGCGCGTCTCCAGCGTCCGCTTGCGCGCTCGCTCGCCCGTGGCCAGGAGCTCGGTGCGTGCGCGCTCGGCGAACGCGTCCATCCCCATCGACGTGAACTGGTCGTGCGCGGCGCGGAGCTGGGCGCGCGCGTCGACTCGGCGATGCTCGCGGCGCAGCCACTCGCCGTAGACGAGATGGGCGCGCGCGAGGAGGGGCCGGACGCGGGAGCGGCCGAGCCGCTCGATCGCCTCCTGGTAGAGGCCCTCGGCAGCGTGCCCGTCACTGAGGAGGGCACGGGCGCCGGCTTCGACCCCGAGCGCCCAGTCGGTCCCGCTGACGCGCGTCATGCCCGTGAGCCGGTCCAGCGCTTCGGCGGCCGGTTCGGGGTTGTCGTTGCGCACGGCCGCTTCGACGACCTCGATCAGGGACCCGGCGGCGGGACCGAGCTCATTCGTGGCCGCGCTGCCGCGCAGCGCCGCCGTCAGTGCCTCGTCGTAGCGCCCGAGGCCGTTGTAGAGCACCGCGGTCGCCCAGTGGACGACGGTGAGCCCCATGCCCTCGCTGCGGCGCGTCACCTCCGTGCTGATGGCGTCGATGAGGTCGCGGGCGTCCGCCTCTCGACCGCGCCATGCGGCGAGCGCGAGGGCGCCGTACGGTGCGAACCGGACGCCGATCGCCTCGCTTACCATGTCGAGCTCGTCGATCAGCGACGTGGCGGCCGCAAGGTTTCCGATGTGCACCTGGACGCCGATCTCCGTACTGAGGGCCATCGGGAGGACGGAGAGAGCGCCGGCGTCGCGCGCGAGCCGGAGCTGGCGTGCCGAGAGCGCATGCCAGCTCTCGTCGTCCCACAGGAAGGTGGCGCTGTGGGAGGCGAGCCAGAGCCAGCGCAGCGCGTCCCCGGTGGAGAGATGCTCGCTGCGGAACGCGTCCAGCGCGCGTCTCAGCCTCGGCGCTCCGGCGGGGTAGCCCGCGGTGTACAGCGTCGCGAGGCCGTCGAGCAGGAGATCGGGTGGGCGCGACGGATGAGCCGAGCGTGGCGCCGTGCGTGCTGCCTCGGCGACATCCGACGTGCTCGTCGTGACCGCGAGGTGGCCGACGAACATCGCTGCGCTCAGCGCATCCAGGTACGTGTCGCCGGCGAGGGCTGCGTCAAGAGGCTCGAGCCGCTTTGCCGCCTTGAGCAGGACCGCGGGAACGTCGTGGCCCTGGCCGAGAGCGAAGGCGATCTGGGCGTGCAGGCGGTCGGCCTGGGCGCCCTGGAGGTCGTCGAGTCGCCCGATCTCCGGTGCGGCGAGCAGCTTGCGGGCGGCATCCAGGGCGCCCGCCTGGAACTTGGCCTGGGCCGCCGCCAGGACGCGCTGTGGCCGCAGTGCGGGGTCGCGCGTCAGCGCGGCGGCTCGTTCCAGGAAGGCGGCAGCGGCCGCGATCCCGCCGCGCGCCTGTGCTCGGCCGGCCGAGCGCTCGAGCTCCTCGGCGATGCTGTCTTCAGGTCCGGGCGCAGCCGCGGCGCGATGCCAGGCGCGCCGATCGGGATCCGTCTCGGGATCGGTGACGTCGGCGAGCGCGCCGTGCACCGTCTGTCGCTCCGCCGGCGAGGCCGACCGGTAGACCACCGAACGCACGACCGGATGGCGGAACCACATTCGCCCGCCGAGCGCGAACAGGCCCGCCGCCTCGGCGGCCTCCGCGGCGTCTGCTCCGATTCCCAACCGTGCTGCCGCGCGCCAGAGCAGCGCGGCGTCGCCGACCGGCTCCGCCGCGGCGAGCAGCAGCAGGCGTCGACTGTCGCCCGGAAGCGCGTCCAGCCGGCGCTGGAAGCTCTCCTCGATGCGGCCCTCGAGCGCGACCCCGTTCGGCAACCTGAAGCCGCCGGCAAGCTCGGCCGTCGTCAAGCCGCGCGGCAGCTCGGTGAGGGCCAGCGGGTTGCCTCGTGTCTCTCTGACGATCCGGTCGCGGACGCGGTCGTCGAGGCGGCCCGGGACGGCCCTCGCCAGCAGGGCGCGCGCGGCCTCCTCGTCCAGCCCGCCGAGCGGTAGCTCGGGCAGGCCCTCGAACTCGGGCTTGCTGTCCGGCTCGCGAACGGCGAGCACGAGCCCAACCGACTCCGCCAGCAGCCGCCGCCCGACGAACCCGAGGACCTGGCCTGAGGCGGCATCGAGCCACTGGGCGTCCTCGACGAGACACAGCAGCGGTTGCTCCTCGGCGACCGCGGACAACAGGCTGAGCACGGCCAGCGCGACCAGGAACCGGTCGGGAGCCGCCCCGGAGGACATGCCGAACGCGACACGCAGAGCGTTCTGCTGCGGCTCCGGAAGGGCGTCGAGCCGAGCGGACATCGGTGCGCAGAGCTGATGCAGCGCCGCGAACGGCAGCTCCATCTCGGCCTCGACGCCCGCGATGTGCGCGACGCGCACGCCCGACGCCTGCCGAGCGCAGTAGCGCAGGAGCGACGTCTTGCCGACGCCCGCCTCCCCGCGGACGACGAGCACCGCGCTCTGGCCGCCGCGCACGTTCTTCACCAGCCGGTCGAGCATCTGGCGCTCGCTTGTCCGGCCCAGCAACACCGGCGGGCGACGCGCGGCCATGTCAGCGAGCTTACAGGTCGCATCTCGCCGACCGGCGGAGGGCCCGCCGCGTGGCGGGCCCTCCGAGCTCGCGTCAGGTCAGCGGGTGTCCCCGTTCTTGAACAGCCCGTTGCTGTTGCCGGGCTTGCCGGCCACCGCGTTCACCGACGACGAGTCGTAGGCGAACGTGAGGACGGACGCGGCGATCGCGTCGGAGTTGACGTCCAGCGCGTGGACGTTGACGTTCCCGACGAGGTCGTAGTCCTGCCGCAGTTGCGCGAACAGGGCCGCGTTCTGCCCGTCGCCACGCAGGTTGTCGCAGAACTGGTGGTAGCACGGGTCCAGCTGCGCACCGGCGACGCCGCCCCAGATCAGGGCCTCCGCCGCCGTCTTCGGGACCTCGGCACCGGTGAACAGGCCGCCGGCGGGGATGCCGATGGCGATGAACGGGCCATAGTCCGACCGGCCCGAGAACTCGGTGTCCTTGAAGGGCTCGCCGCGGGAGGCGAAGAACGACTCGAACTGATCCTCGATCTGGGCGGAGCCGGGCGGGATGAAACCGGGTGCCGCCGTGCCGCCCGAGTTGTCGCCGTCGTAGATGCCGAACGTGTAGTTCGGCGAGGCGATCATGTCGAAGTTCAGGTAGAGGGCGACGTCGTCCGCCTCTTCCTCGCTCAACTGGCTGACGTAGAACGTCGAGCCGAGCAGGCCCGACTCCTCGGCGCCCCACCATGCGAACCGGACCTTGTTGGCCGGGTTCACCCTGGCCATCTGGATCGCGGTCTCGAGCACCGCGGCGCTCCCCGAGCCGTTGTCGTTGATGCCAGCGCCGGCCTGGACGCTGTCGAGGTGCGCGCCCGCCATCACGACGTTGTCGGGATTGCCCCCCGCCGTCTCCGCCAGCACGTTGTAGGCCGTCCGCTGCTCGGCGGTGAAGTCGACCTTGACCCTCACGATGGAGCCCACCGTCGTCGCGAGGTTCAGGCCCGCGTTGAACGTGGTGAACACCGCGGGGATGGTCAGGCCGGTCGCGTCACCGATCATGTTGACGAGGCCCGTGCGGCCGGGTTGGCCCTCGTTCATGACGATGACCGCGCTCGCGCCCGCCGCCTGGGCGTTGAGGACCTTCACGTTGAAGCCGCAGGTGCCGCGCTGCACGAGTGCGACAGCCCCGGCCGGGAACCCGGCGAAGTCCGCCGCTTCGCAGCCGCTGTTGCTGGTGTTCGCAGGCCCGGACGGGTTCAGTACGAGGTCGACGTTGACCAGCGCGCCGGTGGCTTCGCCTTCAGGCGTGCCCGAGTCGAACCGGTTGCGGACGAAGTCGGTCCCGTTCACGAACGTCAGCGCATTCGGCGAGAGGCGGACCAGCTCCGAGTTCTCCTCCGTGTACGCGAACTGGAACTCCTGGACCGTGGGCGCGTATCCGGCGCCCTCGAGCTGGTCGACGATGTAGTCCACCGACGCGCGGTAGCCCGGCCGCCCCGCCGCCCGGTCCCCGCCGTTGGCATCAGCGATCGCCTGCAGCGCCTCGAGGTGGTTGAGCACGCCGTCCGGCGTGACGGCATCGGTGAGCTTCCGGACCGTGTTGTTGTTCGGTGCCGCGCCCGCCGGCGCCGCAGCGACCGCCGCGACGAGCGCGACGGCGGCCAAGGCCGCAGACGCGCGAATGCGCAATGACATGAAGTGGAACTCCTTTCCTCCGTTGCGCCGTTTCCTCAGCCGGCGATCGTCAGGACTCTAACCTCGTGAGTTGGCGCTGAGAAGGGCGTTCGGCTACGAGCCGTCGGCGGGCGACGTGAGCTCGGCCAGCGCCTCCGCGGGCGCGTGGATGCCCGCGATCAGGTTGAAGGCGCCGGTCAGCAGCTGAAGGGCGACGAGCCCGGGCACTTCGGCGATCTGCTCGTCGCCGTAGCCGTGTGCGCGGAGCCGCTCGAGGTCGGCGTCGCCGATCTCGGCCGGCGCGGCGAGAATCTGCTGCGCGAAGGCGAGGATCGCCGCGATCGCCGGATCGCTGGATGTCCCCTCGCGTGCGAGCTGGATCTCGCGGTCCGAGACCCCGAGCCGGCGGGCGGCGCGCGTGTGCGCCACCAGGCAGTAGTCGCACCGCTGCCGCTCATGTACGGCGAGGTTGATCCGCTCCGTGATGCGGCGGTCGATGCGGACGCTCTTCATCGCTCGCGACAGGTCGAGATAGCCGCGCAGCAACGCCGGGGCGTTCGCCATCGTGCGGACCATCGGACCGGTGTCGCCGCCTCGCTGGACCACCTCGTCCAGCAGCTCGCGCGCCGTGCCCTGCGCCTGCTCCATCGGAATCGGCTCGATCCGAGCCACGCGACCACCTCCATCGCCGGTGCGACCACCTTCTACCCGAACCCGCCGCGGCGTGCCATGCTCGGCCGGACGTGATCGACGTACAGAAGGTCGACTTCGTCTCGGTGCCGACCCGCGATGCGCAGGCGGCGCGCGGCTTCTACGGGGAGATCCTCGGCCTGCCGCCGAGCCCCCACAACCCGGACGAGTTCGAGACGCCGACGGCAACGTCCTCATCCTGCACCGTCGCTACGTGCCGATCGGCGGATGATCGTCAGTCGCCGAGCAGGTACTGCACGCCTTCGACGAAGCTGATGTCCATCGTGTCGCCGCCGCCGTACTCGGCCACCGGCGAGCCGACCGCGACGCCGGGGCCGACGCGCCAGCCGACGTCGGTGACATTGCCGTCGCGGTCGGTCTTGACATAGGCGGCCGATGTGAAGTCGACGGTCCCCGGCCCGCCGACTGTCAGCCGCGAGCCGAGCAGGATCGTGGTCTCGCCGGACTTGGGGGCGTGGTTGACCGAGCCGAAGCCGAACACCCACGGGATCGCCTCGATCGAGCCCTCCACCTCGACCTCGCTGCAGTTGGCCTTCACGCCCGCGGACCAGTCGTGGCCGCCGGCGGTCTTGCCGGAGGCGAGCTCCATCTTGACGTTGAGCCGCTTGAGGGCCTCGGGGCACGGGGTGCCGGGCGCGGGCGCGGCGGTCCCGGCGTCCGGCGTGACCGGCTCGGGCGGCTCGACGCAGTGGTCCTTGTGGCGCTCGAGCGCGGTCGTCCAGTACTCGAGCGACTGCACGAGGCCGGTGACCGTGCCGATCTCCTCGTGCTCGATCAGCTTCAGCGCGTAGGCGTGCTCGTCGAGGTCGGAGAAGTTGGCCGCGATGCCGCTCATGCGGCGCGACAGCAGGCGGTGGCGGCGCTTGGCGAGGTCGTAGGCCGCGGCGAGCGCGTTGCCCCAGGCGGTGTGGGCGTCGCGAGTCGCCGGCACGCAGCGCTCGGCCATCGCGGCGTTGACGCACTCGGTGTACTCGTCGCTGCCGTCGCAGAGCTCCTCGGCCTCCGCCAGGAACTGCGTGTAGCGCGTCTCGCCCGCGTCGCCGAAGAAGTCGAAGAAGACGTCGAGCGACTCGTCGAGCCGCTCCCGCGACGCCTGGCGCAACGCCTCGACATCGGACGCCTGCGACGCGTTCACGACACGCGCCTCGAGCCCCTGACGCTTGCGCCTGGCGGCAGGCTGGGCCGCGGCGCGGCTCGCGTTGATCGCCGCCACGCGCTGGTTCTGCGCCTGCAGGTTGTCGAGCAGCTCAGGCGTGAGATCGTCGGCGAAGGACCGCCAGAACGGCGCCTCCCCCGCGCCGTTCTTCGGCAGCGCCGGGATCGGCAGGTTGCGCAGGTGGTGCTCCTCGCCCTGCTCGCCCGGGTCCGGCGAGGGGTCGTTCCGCTTGCGGTTGCGGGCGCGGAGGGCGGTCCCGTCGAGGCCGCGGCAGAGCGCCGCGGCGGCACGGATGCCGGCGGCCTCCTGCGTGAGGTCGGGCTCGTGCGCGGCGGCTGCCGCGGCGGCGCCGTCGGCGTGGCCCCACTCCGACAGCGACGCGAAGGCGTGCGCGCGGGCGAGGGCGAGGCGGCCGGTCCAGTCGAGTCCCATCGGCGAGCGCGCGGGAGCACCGAGCGCCTCGGCGGCGTCGATCATCGCCAGCGCCTCGCTGGGCAGCCCGACGCTGCCGGCGACGGCGGCGGTGTTGAGCAGCGTCGCCGATTGGCCGGGCTCGAGCTCGTGCGCACGAAGCAGCGCGGCCAGCGCGGCGCCCGGCTCGCCGCGACTGGCCGCGAGGGCGGCCGCGCGCACCGCCGCGATCGCGGTCGCGCTCTCCGGTGACGCGGCGAAGGCGTCGAGCGCGCCCTGACCGGCTCGCGCTCGCAGGAAGCCGCGCGCCGAGTCCAGCGCCTGCGCGAGCGTGAGCTCCCGGTAGGCGGCGTCCGGCGGGCAGATGCGGTTCCGCTCGAGCGGGAGGAAGAGGAACTGCGGGTCGACGTCGGGCCAGTCGTCGGAGAGGGCCTGGACCGGCGGGCGCGCGAGCCGCGCGGTCGCGATCAAGGCCAGCCCGCGGTAGTGCCCGGCAGGACCGACGCCGCCGACGAGCTCCGCCGCGCCCGTCGCGAGGTCGACGCGGTAGAGGCTCGAGCGGGCCGTCGCCGGCGGCGAGAGCAGTGCGTACGCCTCGCCGGCGGCGATGTCGAGCGCCGCCTCGGAGTCGGTGGCAGGGGTTGCGCCCAAGGTACGGACGAGACCGAGCGCTTCGTCGGTGACCTCGACGAGGGCGTCGCGCGCCGTGTCGATGCCGTAGAGGCGCGCGTGGAACGCTGCGTGGAACGCGTTCGCGTGCGCGAGCGCGGCGAGCTGCGGCGCTTCACCCGCGCCGGCGTCGCCCGGCAGGTAGGCGAGCGGCGCCAGCTCGGTGGCGCTCCCGGCGGGAGCGACCGCGACGTGGCGGCCGGTGGAGTCGGTGGCGCGCAGGCGCCCGTCGACCGGATCGGCGGAGAAGCCCAGCGGTCCGGTACCGAGCGCCAGAGCGCCGACGGAGTCGACTGCGCCGGTCGCCGGGTCGAGCTCGACCAGGCGGCCGGCGCTGGTCGGCGCCAGCAGGCTGCCGTCGGCGTGGTCGTGGTCGAGGCCGAGCACCAGCTCGCCCGCTTCCAGGCCCGTCACGGGCACGTCGCTCAGCAGCGTCTCCGGCGCGTCGACACGGAACCGCACGACGTGCTGCGGGGCCGTGGCGGTGACGGCAACGGCGGTCAGCGGCGGCGGCGCTGCGGGCGCCGGCGGCGGCGAGTACGAGAGCGCCGATGGCGATGGCGATGGCGACGGGGACGGCGACGGCGACGGGGACGGCTGCGGCGACGGCGGAGCGGGCAGCGGCTGCGGAGCCGGCGGCGCAGGCACGACGACCCGCCCCGCCGCGGCGCGGCAGTTGTCGCGCTCGCTGGCCTCGCGGATCCGCCGCGCCGCGTCGGCGCACGCGAGCAGCCGGTACGTGCCCGGAGGCGTTCCCGCGGGAACGTGCACGCGCGCGCGGGCCGTGCCGCGAGCGCGGGGTCGCAGCTTCTTGGCGCGGCCGGACCCCGTCAGCGCGACGTCGCCCGGACCGAGCCGAGCGTCACGCGAGAGATGGAAGCCCACCCGCGAGGCGGGCGCGCCCCGCCGCCCGTCGTTCACCACCGTGAAGCGCAAGGTCAGGGCGCCGCCGGGCGCGATCGTCGCCGGCGCGCCGGACACGCTCCGGACCCCCAGATCCGGAGCGAGGCGGGCGGCGACCGCGGATGCGGGCAGCAGGCATCCGGCCGCCGCCAGGGCCGCCGCGAGCCACGGCAGCCGGCCGGGACGCTTCATGACGTGGGTGCCTACCAGCCCCCGCCGATCCCGGCAACCCCCGCTCGGACTGGACGCACTGGAAAACGGACTTCTTATGTCAGCAGGCCTACAAACGGAGGGTCTACAGTCTCCCGAAGGGCGGCCGGAGCGTCCGGCGGCAGAAGGACGGAGGGGGAGCGATGAAGCAGGTGAGAGTTGTTGCCATCGCGCTGGCGCTGTGCGCCGCGGTGGTGGCGGCGCCGGCGCAGGGCGCCGGCACGGCGGGCGTGAGCGCGGGCTTCTCGATCTGCGAGCCGGTGGCCGGCGTGTCGCTGCTCGACGGCGAGGCTGGGAGCACGTTCGCGGCCCGCGGCGGCGGCGGTCCGCGCGAGCCCGATCTGGGCCAGACGCATGAGGACCTCCCGGCCTCGGCCAAGGGCCAGGCCGCGGCGGACTTCGCCGTGACGGTGCCGGTGTACTTCCACGTCGTCACCGATGGCGCGAAGGGCAACCTGCGCGACAGCCAGATCGCCGACCAGATCCGGGTGCTCAACAACACGTTCGCCGGGGGCGAGGGCGGGTTCAACACCGGCTTCTCGTTCGTGCTGGCCGGCGTCACGCGGACGAACAACCCGGGGTGGTTCTACGCCAACCCGGGCGGCGTCAACGAGCACACGATGAAGCGGACGCTGCGCCAGGGCGGTCCCGATGCGCTCAACTTCTACTCGACGACGGCGGGCGACTTCCTTGGCTGGGCCTACCTGCCGGACATCGTCGAGAAGCGGGGCCAGGCCTACCTCGACGGCGTCGTCGTCGACTGGGAGTCGGGGCGGCGGGTGTCGGACACCTACGCGGGCCGGTATGACCAGGGCGAGACGGGAACGCACGAGGTCGGCCACTGGCTCAACCTCGAGCACACCTTCTACGGCGGCTGCAGCGCGAAGGGCGACTTCGTCGCCGACACGCCGGCCGAGAAGACGCCGACGAGCGGGTGCCCGGCGGGCAAGGACACGTGCACCGCGCCGGGCCTCGACCCGATCCACAACTACATGGATTACTCGTACGACCAGTGCTACACGGAGTTCACGGCCGGCCAGGCGCAGCGGATGCGCGACGCCTGGCTGTTCTACCGAGCACCGTAAGACCGTGGTGCGAGGCCGGACGACGTCCGGCCTCGCACCGTCCAGGGACCTAGCCGTTGGTGGCGACCAGGTCGTCGGCGAACGCGATCAGGCGCAGGCCCGTCGCGGTGTCGATCGTCTTGCCGAGCTGGCCGTCGACCTGCTCGGCGAACGCGTCGATGGTGTTGTGCTCGAGGTCATGGCGGCCACTCGCGTGGTTGCCGACCGAGAGGTCGAGCGTGATCGAGAGCACCTTGTGCGTGCTCTGCTTGGTGATCAGGCCCTCGTTGAGCGCGCGGTCGATGTTGTTCCGCAGGCTCACCGCCGTCGCGTGCAGCTCGAACTTGCGCGTCTTGTCGGTGGCGTTGCCGAGGTTGTCGGCGGCGGCCACGTTGATCGCGTGCATGCCCGGCGCGAGCAGGAACATGTCGAGCACCTGCCCGTTGGTCGCGGCGGCGCCGTCCAGCGTCGGCTTGACCGTGGCGTCGTCCACGCCCGAGCCGGCGTCCGTGACCGTGTACTCGATCGCGCTGAAGTCGTCCGAGTCGAACAGGACGCCCTCGGGCGACGGCTTGGTGAACGTGATCTCCGGCGGCGTGGTGTCGAGGAAGACCTCGCGCGTCACCGGGGTACCGGCCTCGAGCGAGTCGCCCGTCTCGAACGTGTGGCACGGGTCCGCCGTGCGCATCTGGACCTTGTACAGGCCGTCACCCGCGTCGGCGGGGATCGAGAACGTCCCGCCGGGAGCGATGTCGACCCACGCGCCGGCGCCCTGACCGGACTTGAAGATCCGGTACTGGGCCTGGATGCGGGCGTCCGTGAAGACGGCGTCGGTCGCGCCGGCCGTGAACTTGTGGTTCGCGGCGACGTACGTCACGCCGTTCTTCGTGAACGTCGTTCCGCCGAGCGACAGCGTCGCCGTCGGAGCGTCCGGGTCGGTCGGGTCCGAAGACGGGGAGTCGCCGAGCGCCGGGAACTGCGCCGCGCCGTTCTCCCAGTCCTTGTAGAGCGTGGAGAACGTCGGGCGCAGCAGGCACGACTCCCAGATCGGGAACGTGTCGTTGCCGGCGTCGAACTTCTCCAGGCGCGGCGTGGCGCCCGAGCCGCCCGGGCAGGCCGCGTCGTCCTTCGAGCAGAAGCGCGGCCGGCCGTCCGAGCGCCACGAGTGGTCGGAGTCGATCGAGCGCAGCCACGGCTTGTCGCCCGAGAGCTGATCGACCATCAGGTTGGCCGGCGCGGTCGCGCCGTCCTGGTAGGTCGACACGCCGCCCTTGATGTCGCCGCGGGCCGCGAGCATGTCACCGAGCGCGGCGTTGAGGCCTTCACCGTCGAGCAGCAGGAGCTTCGCGTTCTGGACCGTGTTGCGGTACGGGGCGAAGTTCTCCTGGTCGAAGACGGCATCGTCCTTGAGGCCGGTGCTCGGGATCGTCCCGACGCCCGGCAGCGTGACCTGCTGGTTCTCGTGGTGATCGGCCGGCAGGTTCATCAGCGCGTCGAGCTTCTCGTGCGTGCCGGGCTGGAAGAGATCGACCTGCTGCGTCCCGATGCCGGGCAGCGAGAGCGACACGGACTGCACGCCGATCCAGTGCGTCGGCGAGGTCGCGAAGCTCTTGAGCTGGTCCAGGTCGATGTGCAGCTCCTCCTCGATCGCCTCCTGGATCTTGTCCTTGGCGAACTGCTCGACCTTGTCGATCGCCTCGTCGAGCGGGTTCAGCGCGGGCCCGAAGATGTCCGAGATCGTGTCGGAGAGCTCGCCGAGCAGCGTGGCGGCGTCGCCGACGGCGTCCGGCGCGCCGAGCATCGAGATCAGGTGGTTCTTGATGAAGGCGTCGGCCTCGTAGCTGACGAGGGTGTCGATGTAGCCGACGCCGTCCTCGCACTCGGTGCGCGAGGCTGAGTTCTCGTCGTCGGGCTTGTTGCGGCAGATGTGATCCTGCGCCTCGCGCATCGAGCGCGGATCGAACAGCGCCTTGGTGGAGGCGAGGCCGAGGTCGCTCCAGTTCTTCATGCCGGAGTCGATGTCGTCGATCCACGCGTCGAGGTAGGCCGTGACGAGCAGGTTGATGATCGTGTCGCTCGGGCCGTCCAGGACGATGTCGGGCGGGCACAGGACGATGAGGCACTTCCACCGCTTGTAGGAGGTCTTCTGCTCGCCGCGGATGGTCTGGACGGTCAGCTCCTCGTCGACGGGCACGCAGCCCGGCGATCCGATCAGGCAGTCGAGGGTCTTCGCGTCGTCCAGGTAGCGCGCCCTGGCCAGCTGGAGCTTCGCCCGCATGTCGATGAAGAAGTCGAGCAGCGGCCCGCGCTTGGGCTCGGCGCCGTCACCGTCCGGCTCGCCGTCGCCGTTCTCGTCCGGGCCGCCGTCGACCGGGGCCGGACCACCGGGGCAGCCGTCGTCCGCCGTCCCATCCTTGTCGTCGTCCTTGCCGTCGCCGCAGGTGCCCACCGGCAGCGGGTTGTGCGGATCGATCAGCGTCTCGTAGAGGAAGCGCTTGGGGGCGGCGTACGGGATGTGCGGCGAGCCGTTGTTGCTGACCTCGGGGTTGCCGTCCTCGTTGACCTCGCCGGGGATCAGGGTGCGATCCTCGTTCCCGTCGTAGCCGGGCGTCGCGTCGCCGATGTAGCCCTCGGCGATCACGTGACGGATGGCGATCTCGGCCGACTCCTTGTCGGAGAGGATCTCGCCGATGGACGGGAACACGCCCTGGGCCACGTCGTTGATGAGCGTGTGCGCCCACATGTCGCCCGCGGCGTGCGTGAGGTAGCCGTACGCGAAGGCGAGGATCTGGCTCTTCTGCGCGGCGCTGTAGGACGGGTCGTCCTGCGCCTCCCAGGCCTTCCTCAGGATGTGGCGCAGCCACTTGCCCGTCTGCTCGGGGTGGATGACTCCCTGGCCGTAGGTCAGGTCGGGAAAGCCGTCCGGCCCGACGACGCCGGCGTTGTAGGAGGGGCGGTGGTTGGTGAGCGCGGCGACCACCGCGGGGCGCACCGCGTACTCGCGGCCGTCGATCGTGACGTGGCCGTCGTCGGTGACGTCCTCCCATGCGCGATCGCCGGTGAAGTTGTGGGTGTACGGCTTCCACGCCTGCGCCGACTGCGCGCTGATCGCGAGCATCGCGATCAGCGCGAGCGCACAGGCCAAGAGGAGCGACCGCGTACGGTCGCCGGTGACAGCTGACATGGAGCTCCTTGGGGGGAGGAAGGGGGGAGGAGTCGAGCGCGGCGAGTATCTCCGAGACCCGCCGCGGCGAAGATACGGCGGGCCTCACCCCGGCTGGCGGAAAGCCGCCAAGCTCGCAGCGTGGAGCCGCCATGACGCACCGCGAAGCGATCCGGGTAGCAGGGCGGTTGTGCGCGTGGTCACCTGGACGGATCGAGCCGTCGCGGCCTATGCCTGGACGCTGGTGGCGCTGCGCGTCCCCGTTCTCGCGGCCTGGATCGTCGCCGCGGTGCTCGCCTGGATCTGGCTGCCCGCACCGGGCGGCTCGAGCGAGTCGCCGCTCCAGGACGTCGTGCCGCGGCAGTCGGCCGCTCTGGCCGCGCAGGAGCGGGCCCTGCGCCTGTTCGGGAGCACGGCGTCCACGGACACGCTGGTCGTCCAGCGCAACGCCGACGGCCTCGGGCTGAGCGCGGCCGAGGGCCTCGCCCGCGGGGCGGTGGACGTCGCGCGGCGCCGGCAGCCGCGCGACCTCGCGGGCGTCCGCGGAGCGGTCCCGCTCGTGAACGTCCCCGTCCCCGGCGTCCGGTGGCGCGAGCAGGGCACGACCGCGGTGACGTTCCTCTTCCTGGCGCCGGAGCTCAACCTCCTGGAGCGGGCCGCCACGGCGAAGGGCTTCGTCGAACGCTACGGCCGGGCGGCACCGGGGACGTCGGTCGCCGTCACCGGCGCCGGGCCGGCACGGCTGGCGCAATACGAGGAGATCGAGTCCAGGCTCCCCTGGGTGGAGGCGGCGACCGTCGCGGTGATCCTCTTGGTCGTCGCGCTGTACTTCCGGTCGCTGGGGGCACCGCTGGTGACGCTCTTCACCGCCGCCCTCGCCTACGTCGTCGCCGTCCGGGTCCTCGCGTGGAGCAGCGAGCGTGCGGGCGTGATCGTGCCGCGCGAGATCGAGCCGATCCTCGTGGTGCTGCTCCTCGGCGTGGTGACGGACTACACGCTCTTCTTCATGTCCGAGGGGCAGCGGCGGCTCGCGCTCGGACAGTCGCGGCTGGAGGCGGCCCGCGGGGCCACGAAGCGGATCGTCCCGATCGTGCTGGCGGCCGGCACCCTCGTCGCCGGCGGCGCGCTCGCGCTCATGGCGGGCGAGCTGGAGTTCTTCCGCGTCTTCGGTCCCGGCCTGGCGGTCACGGCGATCGTCGTCACGATCGTGTGCGTCACGCTCGTGCCCGCGCTGCTGGGCCTGTTCGGGCCGCGCCTGTTCAGGCGCACCATGACGTCCGAGGAGCCGCGGCGCCGCCGCCGCGCGAGCCCGCTGCGGAACGCCGACGCGCCCGGGCGCGAGGGCGGCATCCGGAGGCGGCTGCGCCTGCGGACCGCGGGCCTGCTCGGCGCCCACCGGGCGAGCCGGCGCCTGGCGCGCGAGCAGGATCGCGCGGTGCTGCCGTTGCTCGGCGTCCGGCTGCTCACCACCCGGCCGGCCGCCCTCGTCCTGGCCGCGGCGTGCATCGTCGCGCTCGTACTCGCCGCCGGCGCCGCCCGCTCCAGCGATCTCGCGGTCTCCTACCTCGGCTCCCTGCCCGAGGACAGCGAGCCGCGGCGCGCCGCCGACGACGCGGCGCGCGGGTTCGTGCCCGGCATCGTCTCCCCGACCGACGTCGTGCTCGAGCAGCGGGGCATCGGCGACCGGCTGCCGGCGCTCGTCCGCCTGCAGGCCCTCGTGGCTCGCGAGCGAGGGGTCGAGCTCGCGCTCGGGCCGCGCGAGCAGGCGGCGATCCGGTCCGCGAGGTTCGCCGTGGCCGACGGCGGCGGCGCCGCTCGCCTCGTGGTCGTCCTCCGCGAGGACGCGACCGGCGCCCGCGGGATCGCCGACTTCCAGTCGTTGCGAGACCGCATGCCGGCGCTCATGCGCGAAGCCGGCCTGCCGCCGGGCGTGCGCGCGTCCTACAGCGGCGACGCGGCGCTGGCCACGGAGGTCGTCGAGGCGATCGAGGCCGACGTCGGAAGGATCGCCGTCGCGGCACTGCTCATCACGTTCGTGCTCCTCGCCCTCTTCCTGCGCGCGCTCGTCGCGCCGCTGCTGCTGCTGTTCGCCAGCGCGCTCGCCGTCGTCGCCTCCTTCGGCCTCACCACGCTGGCGCTTCCGGCGACGGTCGGCGGCAGCGACTACATCTACTACGTGCCGCTCGTCGCGATCGTGCTGCTCGTCGCGCTCGGCTCCGACTACAACGTCTTCATCGCGGCGCGCATCCGCGAGGAGGCGAGCCGGCGGAGGACTCGCGAGGCGGTCGCGGTGGCGGCGCCGGCGGCCTCGCGGGCGATCACGGCGGCGGGCTTCACGCTGGCCGGCACCTTCGCGCTGCTGGCGCTCGTGCCGTTGCGGCCGTTCACCGAGCTGGCGCTCCTGATGGCGATCGGCGTGCTCGTGGACGCGCTGCTGGTCCGCCCCTTGCTGATCCCGTCGCTCGTCGCGCTCACCGGCAGGCGGGCCTGGTGGCCGGGGCGGCCGACGCGGGCGCCGGCGACCAAGGCGTTCGTGCGCCGGGTGGCGCAGCGGACCGGCCGCTCGCGACGCGACGCACGGCGCATCGCCGACGCGACGTTCTGCACGCTGGGCGAGCGGCTCAATCGGTCACAGGCGCGCGAGCTCGCACCGCACCTGCCGCCCGGGCTGGCGGCCGCCATGGGCCAGGACGCGGGCGCGGGCGAGCCGTTCACCAGCGAGGAGTTCGTTCGCCGCGTCGCGGAGCGCACGGGTACGGCGACGGACGTGGCGGGCGCCGACGTCCGCGCCGTGTTCGCGACGCTCGCCGAGGCCGTCCCCGCAACCGAGCTCGACTACGTGCGTGCGGCGCTGTCGGCGGACTACCGGCCGCTCGTGGGCGAGCGCGCCGCGGCGCGAGAGGAACTGCCCTTGGAGGCGGCCGCGGGATGATCGAGCGCGTGCGTCCGGGCGATGTCGCCGTCGTCTGCCTGATCGCCCTGTTCGCGTGGCTCGGGGTCCGCGTGCACGACTCGATCGCCGGGCTCGCCGACATGGCGCAGGGCATGCAGGACACCGGTACGTCGCTCCAGCGCTCGGGCGCGACCGCCGCGCGCGAGGTGCGCACCAGCGTCGGCGAGGCGGCCGACGCAGCCGATCAGCTGCCGATCGTCGGAGCGCAGCTCAGCGCCGGCCTGCGGGACGCGGCGGAGCGGACGGCATCCTCGCTCGAGCGCGAGGCGGGCGCGACCGGCGCCGAGCTGGTCGAGTCAGGCCGCCAGGGTGAGGAAGACGCGCGCGAGACCGCCTGGCTGCTCGGTTGGCTCGCATTCCTGATACCGACCGTCGCCCTCCTCGCCCAGGCGGTGCCGCACTGGCTGCGGCGCCGGGCCGCGCAGACGCGGCCCGGCCCGGGCGGCTGATTACGGCAGTTCGTCGTGGACGTACACGTCGACCGGGAAGCCGTCGTCCCCGGCCACGAGGTCGGCCTCGGACGCGAACGCGACGACCGAGCCGTCGGCGCTCAAGTGACGGGCCGAAGCTGGCGAGCGAGAGACCGCCCTGGCTGCCGTCCGTGCGCACGCTGGCCCGCACCGTGGTCGCGGCCTGCCGGTCCCGGATGAAGACGTCGTAGTCGAAGTTCGTGTCGCCGGCGACGAGGTTGTCGGCGAACGACTGGAACGCCACGAAGCGGCCGTCGTCGCTGATCGCGGGAGCGAGGCTCCAGTCGTTGCCCTGCACTCCCGCGCTGCTCAGGCTGACCCGCTCGAGCACGCCGGTGGTCCGGTCCTGCACGAAGATGTCGTAGCTGTTGTTGTCGTCCCCGGCGACGAGGCCGTCGTCCCAGGACTGGAAGGCGACGAACCGGCCGTCGGGCGTGATCGTCGGCGCCCCGCTGTGCCCGACGGACTCGCTCCCGGACGTGCCGATCCCGACCGTGGTGCCGGCCTGGCGGTCGCGCAGGTAGATGTCGTTGGCGAAGTCCTCCGCCTCCCCCTCGACCAGCACGGCGCTGGACTCGAAGACCACGAACCGGCCGTCGGCGCTGATCGCGGCGCTGCCGCTCGTGTTGGTCGCCGGCTCCTCCGCGCTGTTGACGCTCACACGCTCGACGGTGGCCAGCTGCCGGTCGACCACGTACACGTGGCTGGTGAAGTTCGTGTCGCCGGGCACCAGGTTGTTCGCGAAGGACTGGAACGCGACGAACCGGCCGTCCGGGCTGATCGCGGGATGCGAGCTCTCGGCGTTGGCCACGGTCTTGCGCCCCACTTGGGTGACCCGCTCGGTGGTGCCGAGCAGCCGGTCGCGCAGGAAGATGTCGACCGCGTTGTTCTTGTCGCCCTTGACGAGGTTGGTCGCCGACGAGGCGAAGGCCACGTAGCGGCCGTCCGGCGTGATCGCCGGCCGGCCGAAGTTGACGTCGAGGACGCCGTCGGCCTCGCCGCCCTCGGACTGGCGCTCCCTGCTGTCCACGCTGACGCGCTCCGTGATGCCGGTGGCGCGGTCGTGCACGAACACGTCGCTCGTGGCGTTCGTGTCGCCGGCGACCAGCGTCGACGCCGACGACCGGAACGCGACGTAGCGGCCGTCCCCGCTGATGGCGGGCTGCTCCGAGTCGTTGTCACCGGCGGCGCCGCCGGGACCCACGCTGACCCGCTCGGTGACGCCCGGCGGGTGAGCCGTGGCGGGCTGTGCACCGACGACCAGCCCGAGAGCCGCGCATGACGCGGCGAACATCCATCGTGTCCCCCTCATGCGGGCACGTACGCACGATGGAGCCGGGAGGTTCAAGCGGTTCGGTCACAATTCGGTCGCTGTGATCACCATCTGCGACGTCGGCCCGCGCGACGGCCTCCAGAACGAGGACGTCGTCCTCGAGCCGACCGTCCGCGCCGAGCTGGTAGACCGCCTGGCCGCGACCGGCCTGCCGCGGGTCGAGGCGGTGTCGTTCGTCGACCCCGTCCGCGTCCCGGCCATGGCCGGCGCCGAGGCGGTCGTCGCGCGCGCGGCCGGCCGGCCGGAGACCGTCCTCGCGGGCCTCGTGCTCAACGAGCGCGGCTACGACCGCCTGGCGGCCACCGGGCTGCCGGAGGCGCACTTCGCCTTCGCCGCCACGGAGACGTTCAACCGCCGCAACCAGAACGCGAGCCCGGCGGAGTCGCTCGCCGTCGCCGCCGCGCTCGCCGAGCGCGCGCGGGCCGGCGGACGGCGCCTCACGGTCACCATCGGCACCGCCTTCGGCTGCCCGTTCGAGGGCGCGGTCGACCCCGGCGTCGTCCTCGCCCACGCCGAGGCGGCGGTCGCCGGCGGCGCGGACGAGATCGTGCTGGCCGACACCATCGGCGTCGCGGTCCCCCCGCAGGTGGGCCGCCTCGTCGCCGACGCGGCGCGCCTCGGACCGCCGGTCGGCGTCCACCTCCACAACACCCGCAACACCGGCTACGCCAACGCGTGGGCGGCGATCGAGGCGGGCGCGACCGTCCTCGACGCGTCGGTCGGCGGGATCGGCGGCTGCCCGTTCGCGCCGCGCGCCACCGGCAACATCGCCACCGAGGACCTCGTCTACCTCCTGCACGGCTCCGGCGTCGAGACGGGGATCGACCTCGACGCGCTGATCGGCGTGGCTGAATGGCTCGAGGGGAAGCTCGGGCGGCCGCTGCCGGGGCAACTGCACCGCGCCGGCAGGTTCCCCGCGGTGGCCTAGTCAACCCTCAGCGGACCGCCGGCGCTCGAGCGCCGGCGGTCCGCCCTCCTCCCAAGCGTCAGCCGCCGTAGTTGCGCCAGGCGCGGCAGACGCGGCCGGCGAGCTTGCCGCCGAGACTGCACTTGGTGCCCGAGAGCACCGCCTTGGCGCCGCTCAGCTTCTTCACG
The DNA here is from genome assembly GCA_963844405.1 of uncultured Solirubrobacteraceae bacterium. GTDB lineage: Bacteria > Actinomycetota > Thermoleophilia > Solirubrobacterales > Solirubrobacteraceae > DASSUW01. Next base: position 67,809 of record CAWJNZ010000008.1, read on the forward strand.
TTCACGCCGTGCTTGTCGGGCTCCATCTTGTACGGCCCGATCTCGCCCTTCGGCTTGCAGTTCAGCCCGCACTCGTCGAACTTGCACTTGCCGCCGGCGCCGATCGGTCCGCACTTGGCCTTCACCTCGGCCTCGATCTCCGAGCCCGGCTGCTCCATCTCGCCGGTGTCGAGACCGAGCGAGCCGCCGAGGCCGAAGCCGACCTCCAGGCACAGCGACGTGCCCTCCTCGCCGAAGCAGAGCTTGCCGCCGCCGCCGACGCCGCTGTAGCCGACGGCCTCGATGCACCAGAGGCCCGTCGGGTCCTTCAGCGTCAGCGGGTTGTTGGAGACGTAGACGTAGAGGTTCGACTGCCCGCCGGAGTAGAACACCGGGTCGCGCGCCGTCCAGCGGCCCGCCGCCGGGTCGTAGTCGCGGTAGCCGAAGCGCACCAGCCCGGTCAGCGGGTCGGGGAGGCCGCCGGCGTAGCCGACCGGGAGCTCGAACGCCGGGTCGCTGTCCGCCGTCACGGCGCCGAAGCTGTCGTAGCCCAGCGTCCTGACGACGGCGCCCGCCGCGCTGGTCACAACGCGCGGCGTGCCGACCTGGTCGCTGCCGACGTAGAACCGCGCACCGCCGCGCTGGAACGCGAACAGCGCGCCCCCGTCGTCGTAGTAGTACGTGGTCAGGACGCCGGAGTGGCTGCGCGAGGCGGTGACCTGGAACGGGTTGCCGAGGTCGCCGTAGTAGTAGCGCGTGGTCTGCCCGTCGACGGTGCGGGCGACGCGCCGGCCGAGGCCGTCGTTGGCGTAGCGGACCTCCTTGCCGCCGACGGTCGCGCCCAGCAGCTCGCCGCGCGCGCCGTAGCGGAAGCTGTCGCCGCCGCGCGCCGTCAGGAAGCCGTCGGCGTCGAAGGCGTAAGCCTTCTCGCCGATCCTCTCCAGCCGGTCCTGGTCGTCGAACTCGGCGACCTGCGCGGGCTCGGCGCCGAGCTGGCGCAGCCGCCGGTTGCCGTTGTCGTCGTACTCGTAGCGCTCGAGCACGGCGCCGCCGCCGTCCTGCACCTCGCGCAGCTGGCCGTCGTCGTCGTAGGAGTACCGGTAGACGCGCTCCACGCCGGCGACGCGCTCGGTCTTCGTCTCCAGGCGACCCGGCCGCGTCGTAGCCCAGCTCGGAGGCGTACTTCTCGCCGCCGCCGACCGTCACGCGCCGGCTGGTGCCGCGCGCCAGCGTGTCGTGGCCGAACTGGACCACCGTCGCCCCGCCGTCCTTGACGTCGGTCACCGCTCCGGTCAGGTCGCGCACGAGCGTGAACGGACCGAGCTGCGTGAGCAGCCCGTCGTCGTCGCGCCCGAGCCCGGTCGTCACGGTGCCGGAGGGAGTCTCGAGCTTCGCCGACGTGAGCTGGAGGGCGTTGTCGTACGTGAACGTGTAGGCGCCCGGGGCCGACCCGGTCATCGCCATCCCGGTGACCATGTCGCTGTCGTAGCCGAAGTCGAGCCCTTCGGCGCTGCCCGCCTCCGTCCGCGTGATCGTGTCCACGCGGTCGGTGGCGTCGGCGTACGTGAACGCGGTCTGCGCCTCCGGCGTCGTCTCGCCGGTCACGCGGCCATTGGCGGCATCGTAGGCCGGCGTCACCGTGCGGCCGCTCGGCAGCTTGAGCTGCTGGAGCGCGCGGTCGGCGTCGTAGCTCCACTCGTAGGAGCCGTTGCCCGGCGGGGTGTAGCGCTCGACGAGGTCGTCGTGCGTGTTGCCGAGCGCGTGGACCTTGCCCGTCGGCATCTTCACGTGGGTGCGGTTGCCGTTGCCGTCGTGGCCGAACTCGAGGCGGCGGCCCGAGGGCAGCGTCGTCGTCTCGAGCCGGTCGGCGTCGTCGTACGTGTACCGCGTCTCCTTGCCGAGCGGGTCGCGCTTCATGATCACGCGGTTGCGCTCGTCGTAGTCGAGGTGCTCGGTGCGCGTGCCCTGGACCGTGTCGGTGACCCGCCCGCGCGCGTCGTAGGTGAGCGTGACCGGCTCCAGCCCCTGGCCGGGCGACCAGCGCTCGACGCGGCCGAGCGCGTTGAACGTCGTGCTCGTCTCGCGCCCCGCGGCCGTGCGGTCGGTGAGCGTGCGCGTCGCCGCGTCGTAGGTCCGCGTCCGCGTCTTGCCGTTGATCGTGATCTCGTTGGTCAGGGTCGCGAGCCCGGTGACCGGGTCGTCGGAGGAGAAGGTCGCCCGCCGCTTCTCGGTGGTGACCTTCGTCCGGCCGCCCGGCGTCTTGACGGTCAGCTTCTCGATCGCCGGCGCGAGCAGGCCCCAGCGCGGGTCGGGGCCGGCCTCCAGCGTGACCTCGGTCCCGTCCGGGTACGTCGAGTGCAGCCTGCCGTCCCGGCGGGCGGTCACGGTGGTCTCCGCGCCGGTCGGGCCGATCTGCTTGCGCACCACGTCGCCGTTGGGGCGCTCGGTGATCTCGTACACCTCGGTGCGCCCGAGGCCGGTGCGCAGCGTGACGCGCGAGCCGAACGGGATGTCCTGGCTCGTGAGCGTCTTGACGCCGCCGGGGCCCGCGTCGCGGCGCAGGCGACCCATCTCGTCGTACTCCAGCGTCGCCTCGTGGCCCGTCGGCTCGGCGAAGCTCTTCATCAGGCCGTCGGCCGTGTAGGTGGCCGCGAACGCCTCGTCGGCGGGATTCTCGATCCGGTTCAGCCAGCCGTTGCCGTCGAGCCCCAGCTCGGTGCGCTGGCCGCCCGGGGCGACGATCGCCAGCGGCCGGCCGCCGGCGCCGCGCTCGATCCGCGTGACCTCGCCGTGGCGGCCGGTCACGGTCGTCAGCAGCCCGGCGTCGTCGTAGCCGAACTCGAACTTCACGGTGCCGGTGAGGGCGTCGTACGTGCGCAGGTGGCGGCCCTCGGCGGTGAACTGCCAGACCTCGGAGCCGTCGCCGGACGGGATGCTGACCGGCCGGTCGGCGAGGCCGCCCGGCAGCGGGCTGGTCACGCGCGCGATCCGGTGGCCGGCGTCGGCGATCGCGATCGACCCGTCGGGCGAGAGCGCGAAGCCGTAGCTCTCGTACTCGGACGCCGTGGCCACCTTGCCGGAGCCCTCCCCGCCCTCGCCTCCCGGCGGGACGCCGGCCACGGTCGTGACGATGCCGTCCGGCCCGACCCGCCGCAGCCGCATGACGGCGGAGCTGATCTGCTCGAGCAGGTAGAGCGAGCCGTCGGCCGCCACCTCGAGGTCGCCCTGGAGCGCGAGCTCGGCGTCGAGCGCGGGGATCCCGTCCTTGTCCTGGGCGGGCGGCTCGGCGTTGAAGGCGCGGCCGGCCGCGTGCACGACCTGGCCGTCGGGGTACAGCCGGAACACCTGGTCGAAATCGGCGTCGGGGACGTAGAGGCTGCCGTCCGGGCCCTCGGCGACGTCGGTGCCGACCGTGAGGTCCTCCGGCGTCGTGGGGTCGTCGGCGGCGGTCGCCGGCGCCGCGGCGTTGATCTGGTTGACCGGGCAGCGCTCTGGGTTCTTGCCCGCCACCGTCGAGATCTGGCCGTCGGTGCCGACGTAGCGGACCACCCCGACCTCGCGGTCGACGAAGTAGAGACCGCCCTGGGCCGAGAGGGCGAGGCCGGTCGCCCAGCACACCTCGACCGCGGTGGCCTTGCCGACGTCGGCCCACTGCCGGCCGCCGCCCGCCACGCGCGTGATGGCGCCGTTCGGGTCGATGCGCAGGATGTGCTGGCGCTGGGTGATGTAGACGGCGCCGTCGGGCCCGACCTCGAGGTCATCGATGTAGCAGAGGCTGGCCTCGAGCCGCGGGGTCCCGTCCTTGACGTTGCCGCCGCAGACGCCCGTGCCCGCGTAGCGCGTGAGGATGCCCTTCGCGTCGATCCGGCGGACGACCATGCCCTCGGTGAAGAAGAGGCTGCCGTCGGGCGCCGCGGCGATCTTCTCGGGCGAGCAGACGCGCGCGTCCTCGGCCGGACCGCCCTCGCCCTCGTCGCCGCACCAGCCGTCGCCGGCGACCGTCGCCAGCACCTGGCGGATGCCGACCGGGCTGCGGCGGTCGCCGTCGCCCTGGTAGATCAGGTGCGAGGCCGGGTCGAAGGTGTGGTGGGCGTCGAGCGTCCAGCCGCCGAGGCCGGCGCCGCGGGCGTCCCACGTCCCCATGCGCCCCTCGCCGTCGCTCGCGACGGTCGCCTCCCAGCTCTTGGTGTACGTCGCCTCGACGCGGGCGAGCTCGCGCGTGCGCGAGATCCAGTCGTCGAGCCCCTTGTCGAGGTCCTGGTAGAGCTTGGGCGAGATCATCTTGGCGAACATGTTCAGCTCGCCGCGGACCACGCCGGCCTCGGCGACGGCGTCGTCGATCTCCTGCTGCCGGTAGGCGCTGTACGTGTAGCGCAGCTCGACGCGGGCGTGGGCGGAGCCGTTGAACGGCCGCCCGTAGGCGTCCTTGCCGTCCCACTCGTACAGCCACGTGCGGTTCGGCTCGGCCTCGAACGTGCGGCTCTCGAAGCGGCCGGCGATCGAGACCCTGACCTCGACGCGCTTGAGCCCTTCGGGGAGCTCCGCCGGCGTGACGGGGATGTGCAGCAGGCGGTCGCTCTTGCGGCCCGGTACGCGGTCGCTCTCGTAGTGGAGCGCGTACGGCGTGCCCTGGATCGCCACCATCTCGCCGAGCGTGCGGTTCTCGCAGCCGATGATCGAGCCGCTGCGCTTGCAGTCGTCGTCGGGGTCGGGGTCGTCGCGGTCGGGGTCCGGGACCGGGGGCTGCGGCGTGTCGCGCGGGTCGGGGTTGGCGTCGGGGCCGAGCCGGCGGCCGAGCCAGTTGCAGTCGATCGGGGAGAAGTGGCTGAGCTGGACGCGCCACAGCGTCTTGCCGGGCTCGTACAGCGCCGCGACCTCCTCGCGCTCGGCGTCGGTGAGGCCGAACTCCGCGTAGCGGTCCGGGTCGGCCTGCGGGTCGCGGTCGAGGTTGACGTCGGCGAGGCCGCCGGTCTCGCTCACGACCTCGACGACGCGCCCGTTGGGCTCGGGCACCCAGACGCCGCGCGAGCGGTCGTACCAGCCGACCGGCACCGCGCTGCCGACGTTGAACTCGAGGAAGTTCTCGACGTAGAAGGCGACCGGCTTGTCGAACTTGATGGTCGTCGCGTCGGCGGCCACGGCCTCGTCGGCGGACAGCTCGACGGCGTAGGTGTAGGCCGACGTGGGAGGCAGGGCGGCGGGCATGCGCTCGTCGCCGTGCTCGCCGACCGTGTACTCGGTGGCGCGGATGTGCAGCTCGTCGAGCTCGCGCTCGGAGCCGTCGGGCAGCTGCATGCGCGCCTTCGTGCCCTGGCGGAACATCATCGTGGCCGTGCGGCTGCCGTCGCGGTCCGTGCGCGTGGTGCCGCGCGCGACCTGGATCGGCTCGTCGGAGCCGAGGTCGATCTCCGTGACCTTGGCGTCGTAGGCGACGAGCGCGACGTCCTCGACCGCGGCGTACTCCTGCCAGCCGACGTCGACCGTGCGCTGGCTGTCGATGTAGCCGTCCTTGTGGAAGTCGACGACCACCGCGGCGCCGCCGTTGACGGCGAGGTCGTAGCCCCCGCCCTCGCGGCTGACCGTGCGGCCGAGCTCGGGATGGTCGAGGACCGTCACCGTCACGCCGGCCAGCGGGCTGCCGTCCTCGGCGAGGACGCGGCCGCGGAGGATGCCGGTCCGGCGCTCCTCGATGGCGCCCTCGGCGACGCCGGTCTGCACGGCGCCGGGGCCGGTCGTACAGGAACTTCGCCGAGCCGGCGACGGTCGTCGGGACGGTCGGGTCGAGCGCCGGCGCCGCGAGGTCGGGGTTCGGCTCGGCGGGCGGCGGCGGCGGGACGACGGGGTCGCCGCCCGGCGCGCCGGGAGTCGTGGGCGTGCCGGGGGGCGACGGCTGCGGCGCCGGCGCCGGCGCGGGAGCCGGGGGGGCCGGCGGGCGGAGGCACTTGGAGAGCTGGCGGTTGAGCGTCTTGACGCGCTTGCGCGCCTGCTTGCGGGCCTTGGCGCCCTTCGCGCGCTTGAGCTTGCCCTTCGCCTTCGTGAGCTTCTTCTGGATCGGCTTGCACTTCTTCGGCAGCGCCGCAGCACCCGCCGTGGCGTCGCGCACCGGGCTCGCCTGAGCACCGCCCGCCACCACCGTCAGCGCCAGCGCCGCCACCAGCACGCACTTCGCAAGCCTTGCGATCATCGCCTCGATCCCTCCGTGGTCGTCCGTGTGTCTGCCGATCTCGAGGCGGCAAGCTAGATCGGGCGCCGGGCGCCCGCATCAGGGGATTCCCTAGGGTGGTTTGCGGTGCAGGATTGGTGACGCGGGCGAACGTCAACTGCGGCTGGGTAGGGCGGCTGGGGAGCCGACCGCGTCGATCTGCCGAGTGGTCGGTTGATCGGCCTCAGACCGATTAAGTGACCACTCGAACCGCGCGCCGCTCGATCCCGCCCCCCTCAATGCCGCAGTTGAAGTTCGCCGGCGTCACGCGGCGCGGCCGGTCACCGCTTGAAGGCGCCGCTCCGGCCGCTTGACCGCCACGCCCGGCCGCAGCGACACCGGGCGCGCGTACTCGCGGCGCGTGTACGCGAGCGCGCGCACGCCGTGGCGGTCGGAGGCCATGACGTCGCCGATCACGATCGTGTGCGAGCCGGCGTCCATGGTCGAGGCCACGAGGCACTCGAAGCGTGCCGCGGCGCCGATCAGCAGCGGGACGCCGGTGCCGCCGCGCTCCCAGCTCGCCACCGCGAAGTCGTACGGCTCGCCCGCGGGCGCCCGCCCGGCGAACGTGTCGGCGACGGCGGCCTGGCGGACGCCGAGCGCGTTGACGGCGAAGGCGCGGTTGGCGGTGATCGCGCGCACGAGCGGGGACCGGCGGTCGATGCAGACCAGGAGCATGGGCGGGGAGGCGGAGACCGACGCCATCGAGCTGACGGTGAGGCCGAAGCGGCCCCCCGCGCCGTCGGTCGTCACCACGTTGACGGAGGCGACGGCGGCGCCCATCGCCGAGACGAACGAGGTCTGAGTCATCAGACAACTTCACGCGAATCGGCCCAACATCCGGTAGTCGTCGGGTAAACGCGCGACGTTTACCGGGCGCCTACCCGACGCCAACCGCACGGGCGTGTGCTGCACGGCGACCCCCCGATCCCCCCTAGGAGGCCACGCCATGTCCCAGGTCATCGAGCGCCACCGCAACGGCGTCGACACAGAGCAGCTCTACGGCACTCTCGACGCCATAAAAAGCCAGTCTGAGCTGGGGATTTTCCAGTTCCGCGCCAGCAACCGCTGGGTCGACGGCGCCCACAACCGCACCACGATCCAGGGCTTCTACGGCGCCGGCCAGGAGGACACCACGCGCGACTCGGCCTTCACGCTCGACGCGGGCGAGCCGGCCGTCCTGCTGGGCACCGACACCGGCGCCAACCCGGCTGAGCACCTCCTGCACGCGCTGGCAGCATGTCTGACAACCTCGCTCGTCTACGTCGCCGCGGCGCGCAAGGTCCACCTCACCGAGGTCGAGTCGGTCCTGGAGGGCGACATGGACGTCCGCGGCGCGCTCGGCATCTCCAACGAGGTCCGCAACGGCTTCAGCCGCATCCGCGTCAGCTTCACGGTCAAGGGCGACGCGCCGCCGGAGAAGCTGCGCGAGGTCGTCGAGCGCGCCAAGGCCCGCTCGGCCGTCTTCGACATGGTCACCAACGGCGTCCCCGTGACCGTCGCCGTCGATGCTTGAGCTGACCGCGAAGACGGAGCCCGGCCGGCGGCTGGTCGCGCTCGCCGAGGACCTCGCCGCCGACCTCGCCGCGCGCGCCGACGCGCACGACCGCGAGGGCACGTACCCGTACGAGAGCGTGCACCGGTTGCGCGACGCCGGCTACCTCGCCGCGCCCGTGCCCGAGCGGCACGGCGGCATGGGCGTCAGCTCCGTGCACGACCTGCTGGTGGCCGCCGCGCGCCTCGCGCGCGGCGACGCCTCGGTGGCGATCGGCGCCAACATGCACGTCGTCGTCCTGCGCAACGTCGTGCGGCGCTGGGAGACGGCGGTCGCCCGGGGCCAGGAGCGCCGCGCCGGCGCCTGGGTGGCCACGATGGAGGCCGTCGCGCGCGACGGCGAGGTGATCGCCACCGCCGTCAGCGAGCTCGGGCAGGACCTCACCCGGCCGGCCACGGTCGCCATGCGCACCGAGGACGGCTGGCAGATCGACGGCCGCAAGGCGTTCTGCACGATGTCGCCCGCCGCGACCATCCTCTACACGGCCGTGACCTTCCACGGCGAGGACGGCAGCGAGCGCTACGGCTACGCGCGCGTGCCCGCCAACGCCCCCGGCGTGCGGATCCACGACGACTGGGACGCGCTCGGCATGCGCGCCTCGGGCAGCCACTCGGTCAGCTTCAGCGACGTGGCGCTGCCGGAGTCGGCGCTGCGCGGCGGCTTCCCGAGCGGCGACCCGGTCCCGTACATGGAGGCCAACCTGACCGCCGGGCTCTTCCACGCGTCCGCCTCGCTCGGCATCGCCGAGGCGGCGCTCCAGATCGCCGCGGGCGGCCTGCGGGCGCACGCCGACGGCCGCGCCCGCAGCCTGCTCGCCGAGGGCGCCGTCGAGCTCACGGCGTGCCGGGCGGTGCTCTCCCGCGCGGGCGGGCTGATCGACGACCACTACGCCGCGCATCCGGGCGAGGACGGCGGCCCCGAGCGGCTGACCGCGCTGTTCACCGAGGCGCAGAGCGCCAAGGTGTTCATCAGCGAGGCGGCCGTGCGCGTCGTCGACCGCGCGCTCGCGCTGTCCGGCGGAGCCGGCTACCGCAACGGGCACCCGCTGGCGCGCGCCTATCGCGACGTCCGGGCCGGCTCGTTCATGCACCCGCTCGGCGCCAACCGCGCGTACGAGCTGGTCGCCGACGTCGCGCTTGGGCGGGTGCCCGTACTGCATTGATCGGATGCCCGTACTGCGCTGATGCTGACGGGGCGGTTAGCGTTGCCGTGAGTCGCTATGGAGCTGAGCGTCCTCGGCCCGCTCGAGGCAACCGACGACACCGCCCCGCTCGCCCTCGGCGGGCCCAAGGCGCGCGCGCTGCTGGCCCGCTTGGCGCTGGACGCCAACCGGACCGTCGCGGTCCAGCGCCTGATCGACGACCTGTGGGGCGACCGCGTCCCCGAGTCGGCGGCCAAGATGGTGCAGATCTACGTCTCGCAGCTGCGCAAGGTGCTGCCGCAGGGCGTCCTGCGCACGCAGGCGCCCGGCTACGTGATCGATCTCGATCCGGAGGCGGTCGACCTGACCCGCTTCCGCGCGCTCCACGGCGAGGGCCGGGCGGCGCTGGCGGCGGGCGACCCGAGGACCGCCGGCGAACGCCTGCGCGAGGCGCTGTCGCTCTGGCGCGGGCCGGCGCTGGCGGAGTTCTCGGAGCCCTTCGCGCGCGTCGAGGCGGCGCACCTCGAGGAGCTGCGGCTCGTCTGCCTCGAGGAGCGCATCGACGCGGACCTCGCATACGGGCTCCATGCCGACGTCGCGGCGGAGCTCGAGGCGCTCGCCGCCCGCCATCCGCTGCGCGAGTCGCTCCACGCCCAGCTGATCCTCGCCCACTACCGGACGGGTCGGCAGGCCGACGCGCTCGCCGCCTACGAGCGGTTCCGGCGCCGGCTCGACGAGGAGCTCGGGATCGAGCCCTCCGCGTCGCTGAAGGCGCTCCAGCACCGCATCCTCACCCAGCATCCGAGCCTCGACCTCGACGAGCCCGCGCGCCCGGTCAACGGCGTCGCCGGGCCGCGGAGGCGCAACGGCTTCGTCGGCCGTGATCGCGAGCTCGCCGAGCTCGAGCGCGCGTTCGCGGCGGCCGAAGGGACGACGGTGCTCCTGTCCGGCACCGCCGGCATCGGCAAGACGCGGCTGGCCGAGGAGCTGGCCGCGCGCGTGCGCGCCCGCGGCGCCACCGTGCTCACGGGGCGCTGCATCCAGCTCGTCGGCAGCGGCGTGTCGTACCTCCCGCTGGTCGACGCCTTCCGGCCGCTCTGCGGCGCGAAAGCGCTCGCACCGATCGTCGACGACCTGCAGGAGCTGCAGCGGCTGAGCCCCGAGCTGGCCGTCCGCGGCGCCGCGCCGGATCCGGCCGGCCCGCGCCTGGAGGCCCGCGTCACGCTCTTCGAGGAGGTCGTGACGGTGCTCGCGTACCTCAGCGTCGAGCAGCCCGTGCTCTTCGTGCTCGAGGACCTCCAGTGGGCCGACGAGTCCACGCTCGACCTGCTCGCGTACCTCGCCCACGCGATCCGCGGCCGCCGCGTCCTCGTGGTCGGCACGTATCGCAGCGACGAGGTGCGCCCGGGCGACCCGTTGCAGCGCCTCGCCGGCGGGCTCGCGGCCACCGGCACCGCCGTGCCGATGGCGCTCCAGCCGCTCGTTCCCGGCGACGTCGAGGCGCTGCTGGCCGCCGGCAGCCACGAGCGGCTTCCGGCCGAGCTGACCGCGGCGATCGCGGTCCGGTCGGAGGGCAACCCGCTGTTCGCGCGCGAGCTGCTCGCCGCGGCCGTCCGGCACGAGACGGATCTCCCGCCCGCCCTGCGGGACCTCCTGCTCGCCCACGTAGCCCGCCTCGGTGCCGACGGCCAGGCCGTCCTGCGCGTGCTGGCGACGGCGTGCTGCGACGTCTCCTACAGCCTGCTCGACGCGGTGATGCCGCTGGACGAGCTGGCGCTCGCGGGCGCGCTGCGCCAGGCCGTCGAGCTGGACATCCTGGTCGCCGACGGCAGCTTCCGCTTCCGCCACGCCCTCTTCGCCGAAGCGATCTACGGCACGCTGCTGCCGGGCGAGCGCGAGCGCCTGCACGAGCGGTTGGCGCGCGCCCTGACCGAGGAGCCGCGGCTGGCGGCGAGCTGCGCGGCCGCGGCCGAGGCCGCCCAGCACTGGGCCTCCGCCGGCCGGCCGGTCGAGGCGCTGGCCGCCTCCCTGCACGCGGCGCGCGACGCGGAGGCGGTGTCGGGCCTGACCGAGGCGCTCAAGCACGTGGAGCGCGTCCTCGCGCTGTGGGCCCAGGTCCCCGACGCGGAGGAGCTCACCGGCATCGCGCTGCCGTCCGTCCTCGCCTGGGCCACCGAGCTGGCCGGACACTCGAGCGACGGCGGCCTCGCCGTGGCGGAGGCGCGCCGCCTCTACCCGTCGGTCGTCGTACTCGAGAGCCTGGCCGTCAGCCAGACGCCGCCGTTCGACACGACGGGGATCGCCGACCTCCGGGCCGCCAACGCCCGGCTGCTCGCCGCAGCCGACGATCCTGCCACGGCGATCCTCGCGGACGACGAGTTCCACCGCCGGCTCACCGCAGGCTGCGGCAACCAGCACCTGCTGGCCGCGCTCGACCCGATCCGGCGCGAGCTGCTGCGCTACGAGCGCGTCTACATGCGCGAGCCGGTGCGCGTGGAGCGCTCCGCCGCCCAGCACGACGCGATCATCGAGGCGCTGGCACGCGGCGACCACCCCGAGGCCGCGCACCTGCTGCGCCAGAACCTCGCGCACGGGCTGCCGGACCTCCGCGAGGCGCTCGAGGCCTAGCTCCAAGACCGCACAGGTACGCTCCGTCGCAGTGGCGAAGACCGAGTACACGCTGCTCGAGCTGGCGGGGCAGGAGGTCCGGCTCTCCAACCCGTCGAAGGTCTACTTCCCCAGGCCCGGCTGGACGAAGCTCGACCTCGCCGAGTACTACGTCACCGCCGCCGACGCCGTGCTCGTGCACCTGCGCGAGCGCCCGACGGTGCTCAAGCGCTTCGTCAGCGGGATCATGGAGGAGCCGATCTGGCAGAAGCGGGTGCCGCAGAAGGTGCCCGACTGGCTGCAGACCGCGACCGTCGACTTCCCGTCCGGGCGCACCGCCGAGGAGCTGGTGGCCAACGACGAGGCGCACCTCGTGTGGGCGGTCAACCTCGGGGTGATCGACTTCAACCCGTGGCCGGCGCGCCGCGGCGATCTCGATTCTCCCGACGAGCTGCGCGTGGACCTCGACCCGACGCCCGGCATCACGTGGGACGCCGTGCGGCGGACGGCGATGGTGGTGCGCGACGTGCTGGCCGAGCACGGGCTGCGCGGCTACCCGAAGACGTCGGGCTCGAAGGGCATCCACGTCAACGTGCGGATCGAGCCGGAGTGGGACTTCCTCGAGGTGCGCCGCGCGGCGCTGGCGATGGCGCGCGAGGTCGAGCGGCGGGCGCCCGACCTGGCCACCACGAAGTGGTGGAAGGAGGAGCGTCACGGCGTGTTCGTCGACTACAACCAGAACGCGCGCGACCGCACCGTGGCCTCTGGGTACTCGGTGCGGCCGACGCCCGACGCGCGGGTGTCGTGCTGCCTCGAGTGGGACGAGGTGCCCGACGCCGAGCCAGGCGACTTCCGGATCGACACCGTGCCGGAGCGGCTGCGAACCGTCGGCGACCCGTCCGCCGACATCGATCTGAACGCGGGCTCGCTCGACGCGCTGCTCGAGCTCGCGCGGCGCGACGAGGAGGAGGGCATCGGCGACGCCCCGTGGCCGCCGCACTTCCCGAAGCAGCGCGGCGAGCCCAAGCGCGTGCAGCCGAGCCGCGACCGCGACCGCCCGAAGCAGCGCGGCCGCGCCGGCGACCCGCAGCCCGGCGGCCCGCCGCCGGGCGTGAGCACGGGCGGGCTGCAGCGCGGCTTCGGCTCCAAGCCTCGCACCGGGCAGGGCTACGAGCACGAGTTCGACGAGTAGCGCCGCCCGGCCCGGGCGGGCCGCCCGGGTCCGGCGATCGGCCGAGCCCGCGATCAGCGGAGCGCGCCGGCGAGGCCGGGCCGGCCGCTGATCCCCAGCTTCCGGTAGGCGTTGCGGAGGTGGAACTCGACCGTGGCGGTCGTGACGAACAGCGCCTGGGCGATCTCGCGGTTCTGGCGGCCCGCAGCGGCGAGCTCCGCGATCCGGCGCTCGCTCGGGGTCAGCGCGTCGGCGCCGCTCGTCGCCCGGCGGCGCGGGCGGGCGCCGGTCGCGCGCAGCTCGGCGAGCGCGCGGTCCTCGAGCGCCTGGGCGCCGCAGCGATGGGCGAGGTCGACCGCCAGCCGCAACTGCTCGCGGGCGGGCTCGCCGGCGCCCGCGGCGCGCAGCGCGGCGCCCAGGTCGGCGTGCGCGCGGGCGCGCTCGAGCGCGGCGCCCGAGGCCTCGAGCGTGGCGACGGCCTCCCGCAGCAGGCGCGTGTCGCCGCCCTCGACCTCGGCGAGCGCCCGCAGCGCGATCCCGATCGCGCGCCGCGAGCCGCAGGCGCGGGCGAGCTCGAGCTCCTCCGCCGCCAGCCGCCGCGCCTCGGCGGTCTGGCCGAGCCGCACCAGCGCGCGGGCGAGCTCCGAGCGCCAGGCCGAGACGGTCGGCCCGACGTGGTCGAGGGCGAGCGCCCGCCGCCCGCTCTCGCGCAGCTCCTCGACCGCGTCCTGCGCGCGGTCCTGCGCGAGCCGCAGGAGGCCGCGCGCGAGCAGCACCCAGATCATCGGGTAGTCCGGCGGCAGACGGCCCCTGGGGCAGGACCTGCTCGGCCTCGTCCAGTTCCCCGCGCTCGACGAGCACGGCTCCCAGCCAGGCCGCCGCGAAGCCGGTGCCCATCGTCCAGCCGTAGTCGTCGGACAGCTCGCGCAGGCTGCGCGCGTCGACCTCGGCGGCGGCCAGGTCGCCCGTGTGGAGCGAGAGCTCGCAGCGGAAGATGAAGATGCCGCCGACGTCGAGCAGCGCCCCGCGGCCGCGCGCGGCGGCCAGCGCCTCGTCCATGATGCGCTGCGCGTCGTCGTAGCGCTCGGCCATCACGAGGCTGCGGGCCGCGTTGTACCAGGACCAGCCCGAGGCGGCCCCCGCGGACGCCTCGAACCGCCGGAGCGTGCGGACGGCGATCTCCGCCATGGCGTCGACCGGCTCGCCCGCCATCCCCATCTCGGCAGCGATCGTGCCCAGCACCGCGGGGTCGCTCTCGTCCTCCTCCTCGACGCGCCGGCGCAGGCGCGCGATCACGCCGGCGGCCCGGGCGCGCGTGGTCGGGTCGACGCGGGTGACGTTCACCAGCCCCGCCTCGGCCGCCGCCCGCAGGTCGGGGCGGTCGCCGAGCGCCTCGAGCTGCTCCTCGATGACGTCGACGGCGTCGGCGACGCGGCCGGTGTGCCCGAGCAGGCCGGCCAGCAGCATCGTCGCGCGGAAGCGCTGCTCGCTGTCGAGGTCGGCGGGCAGCGCCTCGCGCAGGCAGGCGATCGCGGCGTCGGGGTCCGAGGCCGCCGACTCGGCGGCGGCGAGCTCGAGCAGGAGCTCGGCGCGGCGGCCCGCGGGCGGCGGCTCCTCGAGCGCGCGCCGCAGGTAGGTGGCGGCGGCGTCGGCGGCACCGCGGGCGCCGGCGACGCGGGCGGCGGCCACGAGGTGCTCGAAGGCCCACGGGTCCCTGGCGGGCTGGCAGCGCAGCACCTGAGCGGCGATCCGCTCCGGCGCCGCTCCCGCCTCGTCGAGCAGGCGGGCGGCGCGCGCGTGGTCGTGCGAGCGACCCGCCGGCCCGAGGCCGGCGTAGACCGCCGCGCGCACGAGCGGGTGCTGGAACTCGAGCGGGTGCGCGCCGCGCAGGATGCCGGCAGCGACCAGCGCGTCGGCGGCGTCGGCCGCGGAGCGCGAGTCGAGCTCCGCCAGCATCGCCGCCGGCCGCAGGACGACGTCGCCGCCGAGGATGGCCGCGGCGCGCGCGAGCTTGACGGCGCTCTCCGGCAGGCGCGCCAGCCGGGCGTCGATCTCCTGGTCACGCGCTCGGGGCTCTGCTCGGCGATGCGGCCGCTGTCGAGGCTGCCGCCGTCGGCGACCGCCCAGCGGGCGAGCTCGTGCAGCAGGAACGGGTTGCCGCCGGTGGCGACGTGGCAGGCGCGGCACTGCGCGTCGTCGGCGTTCGGCGCGACGGAGCGGATGATCGCCGCCGCGGCGCCCTCGCCCAGCGGTGCCGGCCGCAGCAGGGTGCCGTGGCCACGGGCGTGGCGGCGGAGGAGGTCGAGCGTCGGCAGCGACTCCTCGGTCCGGCTCGCGAAGACGAGCGCGACGGCGATGCCGTCGAGCCGGTGCGCGATGTGGGCGATCACGCCGAGCGAGGCGCTGTCGGCCCAGTGGCCGTCGTCGACGAGCAGGGCGAGCGGGCGGTCGGCGGCGAGGTTGGCGGTCAGCCAATAGAGCGCGTGGCGGACGGCGAACGGGTCGTCGGGGAGGGCCGCGCCCTCGAGGCCGAGCACCGCCGCCGCCTGGCGCGCCGCCCCGGCGAACGCGTCGCCTGCGGCCTCGCGAGCGACCTCCTCGAACAGCTGTCGGACGACCCCGAACGCGAACTCGCGCTCGAGCTCCGCGCCACGGGCGCGCAGCGTCAGCAGCCGGGCGTCGAGCGCCGCCGCCCGGGCCGCCTCCAGCAGCGTCGTCTTCCCGACGCCGGCAGGGCCATCGATCACCACCAGGCCGCCCGCGCCCTCCGCCGCCTGCTGCACCGCGCGGCCGACGGCCTCGAGCTCGGCGTCACGCTCGAGCAGCCGGGCCGGCCTCGTGTCGTGCTGCAGCGTCAGGGGACGAGCCTACCGGCTGCGTTCAGCCGAGCCGCAGCGCTCTCGTCACCTGGTCGCGGACGACCTCGAGGACCGCCTCGCGGCGGTAGGGCGCCATCTCCGCCCGCGCCCGGCGGGCGTACGCGTCGCGGTCGATCCCGTCGAGCGCGCGCAGCGCGGTGACGAGGTCGGGCGACACCAGCTCGGGCGCCAGGCGGCGGGCGATCGGCAGCGCCTCGTAGGCGCCCGGCGACGGGACGGTGACGAGCGGCGTCCCCGCCGCCAGCGCCTCGAGCTGCGACTGCCCGTAGTCCTCGCGGCGCGAGGCGTTGACGAACGCCCGTGCCCGCGCCACGCGCCGGAGCCACTGCTCGTGCGGGACGTCGCCGGCCCATTCGACGTTCGGCGGCTCCGGCACGCCGCAGCGGTCGAGCCA
This sequence comes from uncultured Solirubrobacteraceae bacterium, assembly GCA_963844405.1. Taxonomy (GTDB): domain Bacteria; phylum Actinomycetota; class Thermoleophilia; order Solirubrobacterales; family Solirubrobacteraceae; genus DASSUW01. Next base: position 83,737 of record CAWJNZ010000008.1, read on the forward strand.
GGCGAGGCCCGCCTCGCGGCTCGTCCCGCCGATCACGAGACGGCCCCGCGGCAGCACCACGTCCCAGGAGGCGCAGAGGTCGTCGATGCCGCGCTTCCACAGCCAGCCGCCGTAGGCCACGATCTCGTCGGTCGGCCGCACGATGTCGTCGAGCGCGTCGATCGGCACCGGCAGCGGGATCACCTCACCGCGGGTCGGCGGCGCCGCCTCCGCCGCCGCCCGCCCGTAGGGCAGCAGGACGTCGGCGGCCGCGAACACGCGCCGCTCGCGGGTGCGCTGCCAGAGGCCGGTCACGCCGGGCCGGTTCAGCGCCGTCGGCGAGTCGAAGCGCACCGCCCAGGGCACCGTGGGGCGCTCGATCAGCAGCGCGGTCGTCGCGCTCGAGACGATCACCGCGCGCGCGTCGCGCGTGGCCCTCGCCGCCCGCCGCGCGGCCAGCCCCTCGACGAGGTCGATCACCGTGATCTGGCGCCGCAGCCGCGCCGTGGCGCCGAACCGCACGCGCACCACGCGGCAGCTCAGCCCGGCGTCCTCCAGCAGCCCGGCGAGCGCGGCGTCGGCATTGCGAAGGCCCATCGTGGTGCCGAGCGAGAGGAGGGCGACGTCGACGCGAGCGGACAGGCCCGCCAGGTTAACCTGGCGCCCCATGCCGCTGCCCAAGGCCCTCCGGCTGCTCACGCCGGACCGCATCCGCCAGGACGTGCGCCTGCGCGCGTTCAGCGTCGGCACCGGGCTGATCCCGCCGCGGCTGATGCACACCAAGACCGAGGCGGACCTGCTCGGCGAGCTCGCCGCCGGCCGCCGCGTGGCGGTCGAGATCGGCGTCTACGAGGGCTCGTCCGCGCTCGTGCTCGCCCACCAACTGCCGGTCGACGGCGTCCTGCACCTGATCGACCCGTTCGTCGACAGCCGCGGGCTGCGCGCCGGCTGGCGCGGCAACGCCTGGGCGTCGAGACGCGTCGTCGACCGCGCGCTGCGTGAGCGCGGCGGCCCGACCGTGCGCTGGCACGTCGCGCGCAGCCAGGACGTCGGCCGCGGCTGGGCGGAGCCGATCGACCTCGTGTTCATCGACGGCGACCACGCGCTCGAGAGCTGCCGCGAGGACTGGGAGCTGTTCAGCCCCTGGGTGAAGCCCGGCGGCATGGTCGTGTTCCACGACGCCCGCATGGGCAAGCCCGGCGGCGAGGGCCTTCCCGGCGAGGGCGGCGTGCCCGGGCCGACCACGCTCGTCGACGAGCTGTTCCGCGGCCCCGGCGCCATCGGCGGCTGGCGCATCGCCGCCGACGTCCAGACGACGGTGGCGGTCGAGCGCCTCGAGCAGACCGCGGGACCGCCGCGGTCCTAGTCAGCCTGGATCCACCGATCCCCGCGGCGCCTAGCCGCCGAGCGCCGCCCTCATCTCGCGCATCCGCTCCTCGAGCGGGACTCCGGGGAAGTGCACGATCCGCAGGTGCTCGGGGCGGTCGGGATAGACGCTGTTCCACTCGTCAGGCAGGAACTGGATGCCCTCCAGGTACGGCGACGGCCGTACCTGGGCGAGCATCCGCGGCGGTCGCCGGCGCAGGCGGGTCGCGATGCGGCGAGCCCGGCCGCGCAGCCCCGGCTCGTACGCCTCGGGCAGGTCGTAGCCGAGCGCGTCGAGCAGCGCGGCGTTCTCCCACCACGGGTGGTGGATGAAGCGCTTCGCCGCCCACAGCTCGTCGAGCAGGGCGCGTGCGAAGGCGCCGCTGCGCATCACCATGACGCCGGTGTTGGGGACCAGCGCCCCGCCGCGGCGGTGGCGCACGAGGCCGACGTCGCGCTCGAGCTCGCCGGCGATGTCGTGCTCCGGGTCGACGATCACCGCGTCGGCGTCGATCCACAGCACGAGGTCGTGGGCGTCGAGCGCCTCGCGCAGCATCGGCACCTTTGCCCACGCGGGCGGGCGGCCGGGGTCGCTGTCGGTCGAGGTGATCAGCTCGTAGCCATGCCGCTCCGCGAACGCCGCGAACGTCGGCCGCGAGAGCTCGAGCAGCGGCGCGTGCGGGCCGGCGCCGATCGAGCAGAGCGCCTTCCTCACCGGACGAGCGAGCGGTAGAGGTCGGCCACGCCGGCGGCGCACGCGTCCCAGTCGAACCGGCGCGCGAACGCACGGCCGTAGGCACCCATCGCGGCCCGGAGCTCGGGGTCGGCCAGCTCGCGCACGGCGGCCGCGAACGCCTCCGGCTCGGGCGCGGCGAGCAGCCCGCTGCGGCCGGGCTCGAAGGCCTCGGCGGTCGCCGTCCCGGCCGCCACCACGACGGGCACGCCGCGCGACTGGGCCTCGGCCACCACCAGCCCGAAGCCCTCGAGCGTCGAGCCGAACAGCAGCACGTCGGCGCTGTCGAAGAGCCGCCACTTCTCCGCCTCGGACACGCGGCCCGCGAAGCGCACCGGCTCGCCCGCGGCGCGCGCGGCCAGCTCGTCCTGCGGGCCTTCGCCGGCGAGGACGAGCGAGGCCTCGACGCCGTCGCGGCGCAGGGCCGCCAACGTGTCGATGGCCAGGTGGGGGCGCTTGCGCGGTTCGAGCCGGCCGACGTGGAGGAGCCGCAGGCCGTCGCCCGGCCACGCCTCGGGCGCGCCGCCGGTCGCGGGCGGCGCGGCGACGCCCTCGCGGATTACGTGGACCCGCTCGGCCGGCACGCCGGCGGCCACGAGCTCGTCGCGCGAGTGCTCCGAGACGGTGATCACCGCGTCGGCGCCCCGCGCGATCGCCGCCTCCAGGCGCGCCCAGCGCGGGTACAGGTGGTGGTGGTGGAGGACGACCGGCACGCGCGAGCGGGCCAGCGCGCGGCCGAGTAGCAGCGCGGGCCCGGTGTGACGGACCGAGTGCCCGCGCAGCAGGTCGACGCGCCGCGCCAGCCGCATCGCGTAGGGCGTGAAGACGAGCGGCGCAAGGACCCAGTGCAGCCCGAGCCGGTGGCGCAGGACGGTGATCCGCCACCCGTCGGGCGGCGTGGCGACGCGGTGGTCGCGCGGCAGGCCCAGCTCGAGGTCGATGCCGTGCGCGGGCAGCCGCTCGAGCAGCATCCGCTCGTACACCTCGCCCCCGACCGTCGAGTCGGCCCGCAACGTGTAGTAGTGCGGTCCGCCTGCGGTCAGCCGCGACACGGGCGCAGAGTCTAGGCTCCGCGCGCATGCCCTTTCGGAGGCAGGCGCAGCGGCTGGCCCGGCGGACGCTCGGGCCCGCCCACCCGGCGGCGCTGCGCCGCTGGCGCAGCCTCCAGGCCGCGCACCGGCGCCGGCGCGTCGCGGCGCTCACTCGGGCGTTCGTGGGCTGGCACGGTCTGCGCGTGAGCGGCGGCCCGTTCGCCGGGCTGACGTACCCCGACGCGGCGGCGACCTCGCTCGTCCCCAAGCTGCTCGGCGTCTACGAGCGCGAGCTGCACGACGCCGTCGAGGCGGCGGTCCGCGCCGAGCCCGAGCTGATCGTCAACGTCGGGGCGGCCGACGGCTACTACGCGGTCGGCCTCGCCCGCCGCTGCCCGTCCGCGACGGTGCACGCCTTCGAGGCGGACGCCGGCCAGCGCGCGCTGCTCGAGCGCGTGGCGGCAGCCAACGGCGTCGCGCTGAACGTAAGAGGCGCGGCCGGCCGCGAGGCGCTGGAGGCATTGCCGCAGGGCCGGATGCTCGTGGTGATGGACTGCGAAGGCTGCGAGGCGGCGCTGCTGCAGCCCGACGGCCTGCGCACGGCCACGGTCATCGCCGAGCTGCACGACTTCGTCACCCCCGGCGACCCGATCGTGGCGCGCTTCGAGGCCACCCACGACGTCGCGCTCGTGCCCACGGCACCCCAGCCGCCGCCGCGCGGCGACGCCGTCGCGCTCGCCCTCTCGGAGTACCGCCCGGGCCCGATGCGCTGGGCCGTCATGACCCCCCGCTGAGGAGTACCATCAGCGGCGTGGGACCGGACCGGTTCGACGACGTCGAGTACACGATGCTCGAGCAGCCCGAGCCTCCGCCGCGGCCGCGCCTGCGCCGCTGGATGCTCGCGCCCGTCGCGGCCGTGCTCGCCGCCGGCGCCCTCGCGGCCGGCGCCTCGGCGCTGACCGGCGGAGAGCCGCCGCGCGCTCCCGCCCCGAACGGCGACGTCGCCGTGCCGTCGAAGCCCGAGCTCCGCAAGGGCCGCGACTGCGAGAAGGGCAAGCGCCACGGCGGCCGCGAGCGCCGCTCCTCCGAGCTCAGGTACTGATCACACGCGGGCGACCTCGGTCGCCTCGTGCAGCGCATGCCCGCCGCCGGTCGCGGTCGACGGCCACCACACGCGGTCGCCGACCAGCTCGATGAGCGCCGGGACCATGATCGTCCGGACGACGAAGGTGTCGAGCAGGATGCCGACCGCGACCATGAAGCCGAGGTCGAAGATGAAGGTGACCGGCAGCGTCATCAGCACCGAGAACGTGCCGGCGAGGATGATCCCCGCGCTCGTGATGACCGGACCGGTGGCGGCCAGCGCGCGCAGCGTCCCCTCGCGCGTGCCGCTGTGGCGCGCCTCCTCGCGCACGCGGCTCATCAGGAAGATCGTGTAGTCGATCCCCAGGGCCACGAGGAAGATGAAGGCGTAGGTCGGCAGCGAGTTGTCGACCCCGGTGTCGCCGATCACGTAGATGAAGAACGCGACCGAGAGGCCGAGCGTCCCGAGGAACCCGACGACGACCGAGGCGATCAGCAGCACCGGCGCCACCAGCGCCTGCAGCAGCACGGCGAGGATCACGAAGATCGCCAGCAGGGCCAGCGGGACGATCAGGCGCAGGTCGCGCGCCGCCGCGTCATTGAAGTCGGCCTGCACGGCGCTGCCGTCGCCGACCAGCACCTGCACGCCGTCGGGCGCGGCCCCGTGGACGGCGTCGCGCAGGACCGGGACCCGCTCGAGCGCCTCGGCCTCGAACGGGTCGTCGGCGAACACGACCGTGAGGCGGGCGACGCGGCCGTCGGTCGACCGGTCGCGGCCCGCGTCCACCGCGGCCACGCCCTCCACCCGCTGCGCCGCGTCGCGGACCGCGGCCACGTCGGCCTCCGTCACCGGGCCGTCGCGGCGCTCGACCAGCACGGTCGTCGGCACGAGCGCGCCGGCGGGGAAGGCCCGCTGCATGACCGCGAAGCCGTCCGCGCTCTCGGTCGGCGACTTGAAGAAGTTCTGGACGCTGTAGTCCTCCTTGTAGGCGAGCAGCCCGAGGGCGCCGAGCCCGAAGAGGACGAGCGTCCCGGCCAGCGCCAGCCCCGGTCGCTGGAGGACGCGCTGGCCCACGCGGCGCCAGATGCCGGCCCGCTCCTCGCCGCCGCCCTCGGGCCGGAACTCGACGATGTGGCGGCGCGGCCAGAAGCCGCGGCGGCCGGCGACGGTCAGCAGCGCCGGCAGGAGGCTGAGGCCGGCCATGAACGCCACCGTCACGCCGATCGCCGACACGGGGCCGAGCGAGTTGGTGCTGCCGATGTCGGCGACCAGCAGCACGAGCATCGTGAGGGCCACGGTCAGGCCGCTGGCCAGGATCGCCGGGCCGGCGCGCCGGATCGCCACCGACATCGCCTCGTGCTTGTCCTCGTGCCGGCGCAGCTCCTCGCGGTAGCGGGCGACCAGCAGCAGGCAGTAGTCCGTCCCCACCCCGAACATCAGGACGACGAGGATGCTCGTGCCGTTGTCGGAGACCGTCGCGCCGGACTCGGCGTAGAGGTACACGAGCCCGCGCGCGATCGAGTACGCGATGCCGACCACCACGAGCGGGATCAGCGCGATCAGCGGCGAGCGGTAGATCAGGCCGAGGAGGACCAGCACGAGCCCCGTGGTGGCGAAGAGGACCTTGACGTCGATGTCGCCGAAGACCTCCTCGAAGTCGGCGTTGAAGCCGAGGCCGCCGGTGACGTAGACGTCCAGGCCCTCGGGCGTCTGCTCGTGGACGACGTCGCGCAGCTCGCCGCCCCACAGCGGCATCTTGTCGTTGTCGTCGGGCAGCGCCACGATCGCGTAGGCGAGGTCGCCGGCGGGGGACACGAGCCCGGGCGGCGCGCCGTCCGCGAACGGGACGATCGGCGGGCCGACGAGCGGCAGGGCGTCGGCGGCACGCCCGGCGCCGGCGGCGATCTCGGCCTGGTCGGCGTCGGTCAGCCCGCCCGCGCGCCGGTAGACGATCAGGCCGGTGACCGTCTCGCCGCCCGCGAAGCGCCGCTCCTGGACGCGCAGCGCGTCGGTGGATTCCGCCTCGTCGGGGAGGAAGCTCTCCGTCCGGTTGTCGGTGGCGTCCGCCAGCCGCCCGCCGAGCGCGCCGAACGGGACGGTGGCCAGAACCCAGGCGAGCACGACCAGCCATTTGGACCGGCGGCCCGTGACGATCCTGGCAAGGACCTCCATTACCTGGTAGGAACGCTATGTGCGAGCCGGAGCCGTGGTCAAACGTACGGTCCACCCCACCCCAGGACTGGTGGTATCCGGCTGAAGTTCTCGCGCCTCTATCCGAATACTTGTTCACGATGTTCTACCGCGCCCTCAACCGTCTCCGCAGCACCCCGGATCGCGTCGACCCGGACGTGCACCTGGAGACCTGCGCGATGTGCGGCACGGACTTCGTGAACCCCGTCGACTGGGAGCCCGTCGGCGACACCCACTGGTGGATGCTGATGCGCTGCGGCGCCTGCGACACCTGGCGCGAGGCGACGGTGACCAACGCGGTGGCCGCCCGCTTCGACCTGGAGCTGGACCGCCGGATGGACATCCTGGCCCGCGCGCTCGAGAAGATCGACGCCCGCGCGATGGCCATCGAGGTGGAGACGATGATCCAGGCGCTGCGGCGCGGGCTCATCGACGCCGCCGACTTCGCCCGCTGAGCCTGGATCGACCGATGATCCGTGGATGCCTCGGCGCCGTGGGCCGAGTCAGAGACGATCGGCCGCGCATCCTCGTGGTGGACCACTTGGGTCGCGGCCGATCGGCTCTGGCGAACGGCCACGGTGGCGAGGCGCCGCGGGGATCGGTGGATCCGGGCTGAGGCCGTGCTCCCGGTCGCCCTGACCGCGGCGGCGCTCGCCGGCTGCCCGCTGTTCCCGCCCGCCTTCCCGATCAACCAGCGGGTCGACGACCTGCCCGTGGCGGCCGACTCCGACGCCATCGTGCGCTCGATCGGCCTCGACGATCGCGTGCACCCCGACTTCGGCTCCGGCCTCTGGGAGGGCCGGCCGATCGGCATCCCCTACACGATCGTCGGGCGGCGGACGAAGCGCTCGCGCGTGCGGTTCGACTACGCCGACGAGAGCGACCGCGTGCGGTATCCGATCCGCGCGGGGTGAGGATCGAGGGCGGCGGCGCGCCACTTCGCGTCTGACGACGACGATCCGTCGCTGCCGCGGACGGGCGAGCGGCTGCGGCTGAAGGCGAGCGTCGACATCTCGGGGCTCCCGCGCCAGGCGCGGCAGGTGGCCCGTGCGCTGAAGACCTACGGGCTGATCGTGGCCGACAACGGCTCGGACTGGTACATCTCGGGAACGCCCGACCGCCGCTGGGACAACGACCAGCTACACGCGCTGGGCGGGCTGAGCGGGCGCGACTTCGAGGTCGTCGACACCGGCCGGTAGCCAGCCCGGCCTGCGCAGGGCGACCTGGAGCTTCGTGCGCCAGCCGCGCGCCGCTCGGATGTCGCGGAGCAGCGAGCCGTACTCGCCGAACGCCACCCTTACCGGGTTGAAGGTCTCGATGTTCTTGGTGAGCCCGTAGCGGACGCGCTCGTCCTCGGGGATGAAGCTGCCGAACAGCCGGTCCCAGACGATGAGGATGCCGCCGTAGTTGCGGTCCAGGTACTGCTCGTTGGCGCCGTGGTGGACGCGATGGTGGCTCGGCGTGTTGAGGACCGCCTCGAGCGGCCGCGGCAGCCGCCCGATCCGCTCGGTGTGCAGGCCGAACTGGTAGATCAGGCTCCACGACTGCGCCAGCAGCACCATCCACGGCGGGAAGCCGAGCAGGAGCAGCGGGAGCCAGAACGGCAGGTAGGTCATCGGCACCCAGGTCTGCCGCAGCGCCGTGGAGAGGTTGAAGTGGCGGCTCGAGTGGTGGACGACGTGGCTGGCCCAGAAGAACCGGCTCACGTGCGAGATGCGGTGGAACCAGTAGTAGGCGAGGTCATCGAGGAAGAAGAGCAGCACCCACGCCCACCAGGCGCCCTCGGGGATGCGCAGCGGCGTGAGCTCGTAGAGCGCGGCATAGACGACGAGGACGACGGCCTTCCAGCCGACGTTGACGATCACGTTGCCGAGCCCCATCGTGATGCTCGTGCGGGTGTCGCCGAGCTCGTAGCCGACGAGGTCGTCCTCGTGGTAGTGCCGGAACGACAGCGCCTCGACCGCGAGCAGCAGCACGAAGAACGGGATCGCGTAGTACAGGACCTCGACCATCAGGCCGACCGCTCCAGCAGCTCCCGCGCTCGCTCGTGCGCCTCGTCCGCCCGGCCCGCGGCGATCGCCGCCGCCAGCGCGCGGATGGCGGCGGGGTCGCGCAGCTCGGCGCCGACCCGCGCGCAGTCGAGGCACACCGCCTGCTGCTTGACCAGCGTGTTGAGCGCGAGCCGGTATGCCAGGTTGTCCGCGCCCTCGACGATCAGGTCCCAGAACGCCTCGTAGATCGTGTTGCGGGCGTCGAGGTCGTCCTCGGCCGCGAGCATCTCGGCCCGCGCCTCCAGCTCGGCCCGCATGACCGCCGTCGCGCGATCCGCGCAGCGGCGCGCGGCGTCGGCGCCCACGCTCGCCCGCATCTCCATCACCGGCCGCCCGACCTCCAGCCCGGCGGGCACCTCGTCGAGCTCGAGCAGGAGCTCGAGGCCGCCGTGCCGCCGCCAGTCGCGCACCCGCGTCGCCCCGCCCTGGCTGATCCGGATCAGGCCGGACTGCTGGAGGCGCTTCAGCGCCTCGCGGACGGCGTGCCGGCTCGCGCCGAGCTCCTCGCTCAGGCGCCGCTCCGAGGGCAGCGCGTCGTCGCACTCGCCCGCCAGGATCGCGGTGCGGAGGCTCTCGTAGACACGGGACGAGACGGTACTGGTTGAACCAGTCATTGGGACTGGTTGTACCAGTTGCGCGGGGCGAAAGTCAACTGCGGCTGGGTAGGGCGGCGCGGTCGAATTTCGGCGTAGCGTCCTGCCTAGGTGGGGCTATGCGCCACCAGGGCAGGACCCGTCACAGAAATCGGCCACGCCGGCCTCCCCAGCTCCCCCACCCAGCCGTAGTTGACGTTCGCTTATCCTGCCGCGGCCATGGCTCCTGTGGTGATCGCCCACCGCGGCGCGTCCGGCTACCGGCCGGAGCACACGCTCGAGGGCTACACGCTGGCCGCCCGCATGGGCGCCGACTACATCGAGCAGGACCTGGTCATCACCAGCGACGGCGTGCTCGTCGCCCGGCACGAGAACGAGATCTCGGGGTCGACCGACGTGGCCGACCACCCGGAGTTCGCGGATCGCCGCACGACGAAGACGATCGACGACCGCGAGTACACCGGCTGGTTCACCGAGGACTTCACGCTGGCCGAGCTCAAGACGCTGCGCGCCAAGGAGCGCATCCCCGAGCTGCGGCCGCGAAACGCGCTGTACGACGGGCGCTACCTCGTACCCACGCTCGACGAGGTCATCGCGCTCGCCAACCGCCTCGGCGTCGGCATCTACCCCGAGACCAAGCACCCGACCTACTTCCGCGAGCTCGGGCTCGCGCTCGAGGAGCCGCTGATCGCGGCGCTCGAGGGCTTCGAGCTGCCGGTGTTCGTCCAGTCCTTCGAGGGCGGCAGCCTCCGGCGGGTCGGCGAGCGCCTCGACGTCCCGCTCGTGCAGCTGCTCGCCCAGCCGGCCGAGCCCGGCGAGATCGCGACGTACGCCCACGCGGTCGGGCCGCGCAAGGAGATCGTCGACCGCGCCTTCGTGGACGCGGCCCACGACGCCGGCCTCGCCGTCCACCCGTGGACGTTCCGCAACGAGAACGCGTTCCTGCCGGACGAGCTGCGCAGCTCCGACGACCCGGCCGCCTACGGCGACGCCTTCGCCGACTACGACCGGTACCTCGACCTCGGCGTCGACGGCCTGTTCACCGACAACACGGACACCGCGGTCGAGGCGATCAGCGCTCGTCGACGGTGATCCGCCCGCCGGGCCCCACGCACAGCTTCCGGCGCCCGCCCAGCAGCTCGAGCAGCTCCGTGCCCACCAGCGCGCGGCGCCAGCCGCGCAGCGTGCGGACGTCGGGCTCCTCCTGGCCGCGCCGCGCGGCGACCACGATCGGGGCGAGGTCGGCGCGCGCGGCGATCAGCTCGTAGGCGAGCCCCGCCTCCTGCGCCCGGCCGCGCACCAGAGCCTCGGCGAGGGCGATGACCGGCCCGTCCTGGGGCTCGGTCGAGAGCCGCTCCCCCTCGTCGAGCCGCAACGGCTCGGCGGCGCGCCCGCGCCGGATCGCGGCCAGCAGATCGTCGCCCCGCCGCCGCACCACGTCCGGGCTGATCCCGCGGATCTGGGCGAGCTCCTTCCGCCCGGGCGGCGTGCGCTTGGCCAGCTCGATGACCGTCGGGTCGCGCAGCACGGCGCCGACCGGGCGGTTCTCGCGCTCGGCGGTCCGCTCCCGCCACGCCGCGATCTCGCGCGCGACCGCCCGCTCGCGCGGATCGAGCCCCGTCGCGCGCGGGAGCCGGCGCCACACTTCTTCCGGGTCCCGCTCGTCCGACGCCAAGGCCACCGCGCGGCACTCCTCGCGCGCCCACTCGACCCGCCCGGACGTCTCGAGCCGGCCGCGGATGTCGTCGGCCAGCGGCAACAGGTGCTCGACGTCGCCGCGCGCGTAGCGCAGCTGCTCGTCGGTCAGCGGCCGCGCGTCCCAGCGCGTGAAGCTGGCCGTCTTCGGCAGCCGGATCTTGAGGACGTCGTGGAGCAGGCCGTTGTAGCCGGCCTGCGCGGAGAAGCCCGCGAAGCCGGCCGCCACCTGCGTGTCGAACACGGTGGAGACGTCGGTCGACCACTCGCGCCGCAGGATCGCGACGTCCTGGCGGCCGGCGTGGACGACGACCTCGACCGCGGGCTCGGCCAGGACCGCCGCCAGCGGCGCCGGGTCGAACCCCTCCAGCGGGTCGAGCACCCAGACCTCGTCCTCGACCACCACCTGGACGAGGCACAGGAGCGGCCGGTACCGGCCCTCCGGCATGAACTCCGTGTCGAGCCCGAGTCGCCCAGCCGCGCGCGCCCGCTCCGCGATCGCCGCGACGTCAGGCCTGGCCAAGGGCCTTCTCCCAGCGCTCGGCCGACCAGGTCGGGGCCATGCCGACGGACTCGTAGAGGGCCAGCGCCCCGCGGTTGCGGCCGTGGACGCTGAGCTCGGCGGACTCGAATCCAGCCGCGCGGAACGCCGCGAACACGCCGAGCAGGAGCGCCCGCCCCAGCCCGCGCCCGCGTGCGCGCCGAGCCACCGCGAGCTCGGCCACGTAGCCGGTGCCGCGCCTCCCAGCGCTCGCCGAGCGCGGCGCCCGCCACGCCGTCCTCGTCCTCGGCCACGAGCCACAGCGACGGGTCGTGGCCCGCCTTCTCGATGCCCTTCGCGCGCCACTGCGCGAGCGTCAGCGGCGTGTGGCCCTCGATCTCCGTGAACGCCTCCTCGATCAGCCGGTGTACGGCCGCGGCGTCGTCCCCTTCAAAGGTGCGCAGCGGGACGTCGGACGGCGGTGGCACCGTGTCGAGGTCAGCGCGCAGGCGGAAGTAGTGCTGGGCCGGGGCGTAGCCGGCCTCGTGCAGGTGCCGGCGCGCGGTGTCGTTGGAGCCGTAGGCGAACTGGCGCAGCACGGCCGTCCCGCGCTCGCCCGCGCGCGCCTCCGCCCAGCGCCGCAGCACGGTGCCGGTCCCCTCGCCCTCGGCGTCGGGGTGGACCACGACGACGGCGTCGTCGCCGAGCAGGATCGCGTAGCCGCGGATCTCGTCGCCCGACGCGGCGACCCGCACGTCGTCCTCGAGCGCCAGGCCGGGCGAGGACCAGTCGGCCTCCAGGTCCTCGAGCGTGAAGTCGGGCGCGCCGAGGTCGGCGACGTCGCGCGCGACGATCACCTGCAGGACGCACGGCGCCTCGCCCTCCGACGGTGGCCTGACTCTGGGCGGCATGGCGTCCGACCCTACCCGCGCGCCGGACCGTAGTGAACCCCGAAGTGCTCAGCGATTCCCCGGACTCGGGAACGAGCCGCGCAGCATCCGGTCCCAACCGGCGTCGGGCAGCACCGAACGCAGCGTGAGCAGCACCCGCGCCGACGGTGTGACCGTATACCGGGCCCGCGGCCGCTGCGAGCCCAGGGCCTTTTCGATGACCTCCGCGACCGCCTCGGGCGGACCCCCGAGACGGGCCAGCGGCCCCTTCTCGTAGGCCCCGCTGGTGGCCTCACCAACCGCCCGGTTGAAGTTCGCGTACGGACCTTCGACCGCCGTGGCACCGCCCAATTCGCGCGTCGCGGCGCTGTCGAACCGCGTCCGGATCAGCCCCGGCTCGATCACGATGACGTCGACCCCGAAGCCGCGCACCTCGAACCGCAGCGCGTCCGACAGCGCCTCGAGCGCGTGCTTCGAGGCGTGGTAGATCCCGCCGCCCGGGAAGGTGAAGCGCCCGCCCATCGAGGAAACGTTCACGATCCTCCCCCAGCCCTGCTCGCGCATGGCCGGGAGGACCAGCCGGCAGAGGGCCAGCGGGCCGAAGACGTTGGTCTCGAACTGGGCGCGCACGCGCTCATCGGGCACCGACTCGACCGCCCCGGACTGGCTGTACCCGGCGTTGTTGACGAGAACGCCGACCGCGCCGTGCTCCGCCTCGACGGCCTCGACGGCCGCGCGCCTGGACGCCTCGTCGGCCACGTCGAGGGCCAGCGTCCGGCACCCCTGCGCCTCGAGCTCGGCAAGCGTTTCCGGACGCCGCGCGGTGGCGTAGACGGTCCACCCGGCGCTCGCCAAACGGGCGGCCGTCGCGGCGCCGATGCCCGACGAGCAGCCCGTCACCAGGACCGCGCGCGAGGCCATGTCAGCGGATCAGGACGGCGGTGCCGACGGGCACGTGGCGGTACAGGCGGATCACGTCGGCCACCCGCATCCGGATGCAGCCGTGCGAGGCGGCGGTCCCGATCGAGTACTCCGCGGCCGTGCCGTGGATGCCCACGCCGCCGACGATACCCATCCAGCGGGCCTTCAGAGGGTTCTCGGGCGAGCCGCCCGCCACCACCTCGTTGCGGTAGGCGCCGGCCCACGGCTCGTCCGGCGCGCTCCAGGCCGGGTTGACGGCCTTGTTCCGGATCGAGAAGCGGCCCGTCGGCGTCTCGTAGCCGGGGGCGCCGACCGCGATCCCGTACGTGCGGCGCAGCTTGAGGTTCTTGAAGTAGCGCAGCTTGAAGTTCGCGCGGTCGATGGTGAGGACCGCGCGGTTCTCGCGCCGGAGGTCGATGACGTTGCGCTTCGGGTGCACGCGCTCGCGCTCCACGCGCAGGACGCGGACGGCGTGCGGGTCGGCGAGCAGCGGGTCGAGCGCGACGGCCAGCGCCCGCTCGTCGATCGACCAGCCCATCCGCGCGCGGCGCACCTTCATGCGCCGGATCGTCATCTTCAGGCGCGCGCTGCGCGGGCGGATGTCCGAGTTGCGGTCGGCGTAGGTCGTGAAGCGCGCCAGCTTCTCGCCGTCGTAGGTGACGTGCAGCGGGACGTCGACCGGCTGGCCGGCGGCCGCGACCGCGGCGTCGTAAGCGCGCCGAGCCGTGCGAGCTGGGTCGAAGCCGAAGTCGATCCGGGCGGGCTGGAGCGTGAAGCGGTGGCCGGCGACCCGGACCTCGAACGGCTGCGCGACCGCAGCGCCGAACGCAGCCTCGAGATTGGCCGCGGCCTGCGAGAGCGTCTGGTTGGAGAGGTCGAGCCCGGCGGCGCTCGCGCCGGGCGGGATGACCGGCTCGGGCTCCTGCGCGGCGGCACCCGCGGGAAGCAGCACGAGGAGGGCGAGAGCGACGATCAGCGGGCGCATGGGCCGAGGGTAGTTTCACCCCTCCGGATGGGTTGCAAGACGGCGTGCGGAGGCGTCGAGGAACGCGTCCAGCCGCCGCCACGTCGTGCCGCGCGCCGCGCGGCCGGTGAGCACGCCGAGGTGGCCGCCGGGCGCCGTGTCGAGCGCCAGCGGCGCGTTGGTGACGAGATCGGTGACGTGGTGGCAGGCCGCGACCGGCGCGATGCCGTCGCCGCGGCCGGCGATCGCCAGCAGCGGGACGCGGGCGTCGGCGAGGTCGATCGTCGTGTCGGTCAGCGCGAGCCGCCCGTCGGCCAGGTCGTTCGTCCGGAAGAAGCGGTGGTAGAGCTGCCCGAAGGTGCGGCCAGGGTAGGCGTGCATGCGGCTCATGAACACGTCGACGGCCTCGATCTGGGCGAGCAGGTCGCGGTCGTCGAGGTTCGACAGCACGGTCCACGGCTTCATCACGTACTTGTCGACGCCCGCGAGCTGGTAGCCGCGCTTCACGAGCGGCGCCGGCGCGCCGCCCAGCGCGCGGTACAGCTGAGTCACGCCGTGGCCGCGGGTCACGGCCGCGACCGGTCGCAGGGGCGCGACCAGCGGCACCTTCGAGAAGTCCCACGGGCTGGCCACCAGCGCGGCGGCGTCGATCGGCAGGTCGGGGTCGCGGGCGTGCGCGAGCAGGGTCATGATCCCGCCCAGGCACCAGCCGATCACCCGCACCGGCCGGCCCCCGGCGTCGGCCGAGACGGCGCGGACGGCGGCCGGGATGACCTCCTCGACCCAGTGCTCGAGGCCGAGGTCGCGGTCGGCGAACTGGATGCCGCCGTACTCGAGCAGGTAGGCACGGCGGCCGGCCTCGACGAGGTGCTCGGCCAGCGAGCACCCGCGCCGCAGGTCGAAGCAGATCGCGGGCGCGGCGAGCGGCGGGACCAGCAGCACCGGGTTGCGCCGCCGCGACCCCTCGTAGCGCGAGACCGTGCGCTGCGGGCCGCTGTCGATCACCTCGGCGGGCATCCGCCGCAGGTCGGCGATGCCGCCGCGCACGGCGCCGTAGAGGTTGGTGACCGCGTCGATCAGGCTGCGAGCTTAGGCCGAATCCACCGATTCGGCCTCACGCGGGGAAGGCGAGCAGGAGCTCGAGCAGCTCCCCGGTGGCCTCGAGCTGCGGGCAGTGGCCGCAGCCTTCGATCAGCTCGACGCGGGTCGCCGGCAGCGCGTCGAGCACCACGCGGGCGCCGCTGTGCGGGACCATGCGGTCGCGCGTCCCCCACACGAGCAGCACCGGGCACTCGATGGCGGCGAGGTCGAACGGCGCGACCGCGAGCTCGGGGAGCAGGCCGCGGCCGGACTCGAGCAGCGCGGCCACGTTGGCGCGCGAGCCGTGGGGGCCCGCGAAGGCGTCCACGACCTCGCGCTGGGCGGAGCGCGGGCTCGAGAAGGCGTGTTGCCGGTGCGCCGTGCCGACCAGCGAGCGGATGAGCGCGCCGGGCACCGGCATCGGGATGTCGAGCAGGCGGCGGATGATCGGGTCGCGCTCGACGAGGTCGAACCAGCCCGGCATCTCCAGCCCGGCGGGGGCGACGGGGACGACGCCGGCGAGCGGCAGGTCGTCGCGCTCGCCGAGCCGCAGCGCGACGGCGCCGCCGAGCGAGTTGCCGGCCACCACCACCGGCTCGCCGCCGGCCCACTCGAGCACCAGGCCGACGGCGAAGTCGTCGAGCTGGGGCAGGATGGCGCCGGGCGCGAGCTTCGTGGCCTGCCCGAAGCCCGGGAGGTCGACGGCGATCGCGCGGCGCCCGATCACGGCGAGCTCGGCGAGCAGCGGGCGCCAGGTGTCGGCGGAGTCGCCCCAGCCGTGGAGCAGGACGATCCCCGGCCCGGCGCCGTCGAGCTCCAGGACGCGCGTGCGATGCCCCGCCACCTCCATGCTGTGCTCGACGAGCGGCTCCATTGTCTCGGGCTACCCGCCGTTCGGGCACCCGCACACTTCCGGGGCGGGACCGGCCCTCCCGCCCGGCCTGCTGGCCCCTGGCCGGACGCCTGGAGACTCCCTGTCGGGCGCGGTCGTTTCCCCGGAAGCTTGGGTGCAATGACCGCCCTCCTTGAAGAAGCCCGCGCCCCACTGGGGCGGCGGACGCGGATCGCCCGGCTGGAGCGCCCCCTGCTCGCCGCCGGCCTCGCGCTCGTCGCCCTCCACCTGCTCGACCTCACGCTCTCCGGCTCGCACACGTCGCCGCTGAGCGTGCTGCTCATCCTCGCCGCGCCGCTCGCCTGGGTCGCCGCGCAGCCGCGCGTGACGCGCCCGACGCGGGTCGTGCTCGGCGTCGTGGTCGGGCTGCTGAGCGCGGGCTTCGGCATCGCCTCGCACGGACTGCACGCCGTCAACTCCGGCCTCGATCGCTACGACGTCACCGGCCTCGGGATGATCGCCGGCGGCCTGCTGCTGGTGGCGGCCGCCGTCGTGGCCGCGGCGGCGCCCCGGCGCCCGGCCGGCCGCCGCCGGGTCCTGCATGGCGCGGGCTGGCTCGCCGGCACGCTCGTGCTGGCGGTCTTCGCCGTGATGCCGTACGCCGGCGCCCTGATGGTCACCCACGCCCCGCGCTGGGAGATCCAGGAGGCGTCGCTGGAGATCCCGCACGAGGAGGTCCGGATCGACGCCTCGGGCGGCCGGACGCTCTCGGCCTGGTACGTGCCCTCGCGCAACGGCGCCGGCGTGCTCGTCGGCCACGGGTCGGGCGGCAGCCGCGAGCGCGTGCTCGAGGAGATCGAGCTGCTCGCCCGCCACGGCTACGGCGTGCTCGCCTTCGACCTGTTCGGCAACGGCGAGAGCTCCGGGCACTCGAACGGGCTCGGCGACAACGCGCAGCCGGCCGTCGACGCCGCGCTCGACTACCTGGCCGGCCGCGTCGATCCCGAGCGGATCGCCGCCTTCGGCTCCTCGCTCGGCGGCGAGGTGCTGCTCGAGGCGGCCGCGCGCGAGCCGCGGATCAAGGCGGTGGTCTCGGACGGCGCCGCGCGGCCGGAGGACCAGGCCGAGGTCAACGGCGACAACCTCCCCGGGTGGCTCTTCCGGCACGCGCCGCGCGTGATCGCCGGCGAGCGCCCGGCCCCGTCGCTGATCGACCTGATGCCTCGCATCACGAGGCCGGTGCTGCTGATCGCGTCGGGCGGCGACCCGAACGAGATCCCCACCAACCGCGCGTACCGCGACGCCGGGCCCTCGGCCGAGCTGTACGAGATCCCCGAGGCGGGCCACACGTCCGGGCTCGCGGCGCGCCCGCGCGAGTACGAGGCGCGCGTGGCCACGTTCCTGGAGGCCGCGCTCTAGGGGCCCGTTGAAGAATTCCGGTACAACCTGCTGCGGCGCATCCGCGGCGCCTCGCGCCACCCGCGATGCTCACGTGCCAGAGGCACGCATCGCTATCGCGTGCGGCCCGATGCATCCACGGCTGCACCACATCAGATGCACCGACCATTCTTCAACGGACCCCTAGATTCGAAGGAATGACGACGCCGCCGCCGGTCCCCGACAGCCTGTGGGACCGGCTGCGCGCCGATCCCGTGCGGGCGCCCGAGCACGTGGCGCTGGCGGCCTCCGAGAAGCACGCCCCGGCGGCCGCCGCGTGGGCGGCCGAGAAGCGCGGCCGGCTGGCCGTCGGCGGTCCCGAGCTCGCGCGCATGGCCAAGCGCCGGCACGCGACGCTCGCGCGCTTCGAGGGCGCGGCGACGGGCGTCGGCGGCATCTTCACCGCCGTCCCCGACATCGTCCTGCTGGCCTGGATCCAGTCGCGCCTGGTGTTCTTCGTCGCCGCCGCATACGGCTTCGACCCGCACGACCCCATGCGTCCGGCCGAGCTGCTCGTCCTGCGCAACCTCTACCCCGACCCCCAGACCGCCCGCCACGCGCTCGACGGGATCGGCAAGACGGTCGCCGAGGCGTATGTGGGCTCGACGATCGAGCGCGGCCGCGAGCAGGCGATGCTGTCACGGCTCCTGCTCTTCGTCGGCAAGCGCACCGCCACGCGCGCCGCCCGCCGGCTGATCCCGGGGGTCGCCATCGCGTTCAACGCGATCGCCAACGAGCGCGACACCCGCGCGCTGGCCGACAAGGCGATCCGGTTCTACGGGGGGTGAGGCAGGGCAACGGGGCGAACGTCAACGGCGGCTGGGTAGGGCGGCGGCAGAGTCCGCCCCGCGGGCGGTCCCTTGGCGCTTTGACGTCGATATGCGACGTCAAAGCGCCATCGAGCGGGTGGTTGGCGCTGTTCGTCCCTCCTACACGGGCACCAGGGCGCCGTTGAGCGCCGCCGACTCGTCGCTGCAGAGGAAGCGGACCACGCTCGCGACGTCCTCCGGCGGGGTCATCTTCGCCTTCGGGTTGGCCGCGCGGTTGGCGGGCGTGTCGATCATCGTCGGGACGACCACATTGCAGCGCACGCCGTCGCCGGCGTGCTCCTTGGCGACGGCGCGGGCGAACACGGCGACCGCCGCCTTCGAGGCCGCGTAGCCCGAGCCGCCGGCCCACGGCTCGAGCGCCGCCTTCGAGGAGACGCAGACGATCGCGCCGCCACCCGCGGAGACCAGCCGCGGCAGCGCGCACTGGGTGACGAGGTAGGTGGGCCGCACGTTGAGCTCGAACTGGGCCTCGAACTCGTCGTACGGCGTGTCGGCCACCGGCTGGCCGTCCTTGAAGCCGCCGACGAGGTTGGCGACCGCCTTCAGCGGCGCCTCGGCGTCGCCGGCCGCCAGCCGCACGGCGCGGCCGACGTCGTCCGGATCGGAGAGATCGGCGAGCACGGGCTCGGCCGCCTCGGGCAGCCGCTCCTGCTCGCCCTCGACGACGTAGGTGACGACGGTCCGCCAGCCGGCGTCGAGGAACGCCTGCACGACTGAGACGCCGAGGCCGCCGGTGCCGCCGGTGATCAGCACGGTGGGCATGGCATGGATGTTGCCATGGAGCCGTCCGCTGCCCGCTCTAGCGTTGCGCACCATGTTCGTCCGCGAGCTCGTCGACGGCCAGGACATCGCGCAGGTGCTGCTCGTGCGCGAGCGCGATCTGCGCGTGAACGGGGAGGGCGGGGAGTACCTGCGGCTCCTGCTCGGCGACCGCACGGGGGCGGTCCCCGCCGTCGTGAAGGAGCACGTGCCCGAGGTCGCGCCGCTGTGCGAGGCGGGCGCGCCGGTGGCCGTCGAGGGGCGTTACGCGGCCGCCGAGCTCAAGGTCTCCACGCTGCGCCGCCCCGAGTCCCACGAGTACGACCTGGCCGACCTCATGGACGGCCCGCCGCGGCCGGTGCGCCAGATGGAGCAGGCGCTGCGCGACCTGATCGCCCAGGTCCGCAGCCCGCACCTGCGCGAGCTGCTCGCCCGCGTGCTCGGCCCCGACGCGCCGACCTGGCCCGCGTTCCGCGACGCCCCCGCGGCCAAGCGCTACCACCAGGCCTACCGGCACGGCCTGCTCGAGCACACGCTGAGCGTCGGCGAGGCGGTGGCCGTGATCTCGACGACCTTCCCGCACATCGACCGCGACGTGGCGATCACCGGCGCCCTGCTGCACGACATCGGGAAGCTCGACGCCTATACGTCGGATCCCCTGGCCATCGACCTCACGGACCTCGGCAAGCTGCACGGCGAGATCGCGCTCGGCTACTTCCGGATCCGGACCGAGATCGAGGCCATCCACGGCTTCCCGGAGGAGCTCGCCGCGGCGGTCCTCCACATCATCCTCAGCCACCACGGCCAGCTCGAGCACGGCTCGCCGGTGGTGCCGTGCACGCGCGAGGCGACGCTCGTGCACATGATCGACAACCTGGGCGGCAAGCTCGGCTCGTTCGACCGGCTGGAGAAGGCCCTGCCCCACGGCTCCTCCTGGTCGGCCTACGACCGCGCGCTAGGCGGCGGCGCCTACTTCGCCGCCCGGCAGGCCGCGTAGGCGGCGGCCTAGCGGCGCGCCTGAGGAGCGCGGGAGAATCCAACCGTGGACGGCTGGCGCGAGCTCGAGCAGGCTCGCTGGCCCGAGGCGAGGGCCGCGTTCGAGGCTGCGCTCGCCGAAGCGGAGACGGCCGCAGCGCACGAAGGTCTGAGCTGGGCTGCCTGGTGGCTCGACGACGGGCCCGCCGTCTTCGCTGCCCGTGAGCGGGCATACACGCTCTACCGCGACGCCGGCGACGCGCGCGGCGCGGCCAGGATGGCGGTGTGGCTGGCGGTCGACGAGCTCGACTTCCGCTCCTCGTGGGCCGTGGCCAGCGGCTGGCTGCAGTGCGCCGAGCGGCTGCTGGACGGCGTCGAGCCGAGCCCTGAGCACGGCTGGCTCGCCTTCCACGAGGGCTACCTCGCCCACGCGAGCGGCGAAACGGAGCGCGCCGCCGAGCTCGCGCGCAGCGCGACCGTCCTCGGACGCCGGCTCGGCGTACCGGACCTCGAGATGCTCGGCCTCGCCCTCGAGGGGGCGACCCTGGTGGCCTGCGCCCAGGTCGAGGAGGGCATGCGCCGGCTCGACGAGGCGACGGTCACGGCGCTCCAGGGCCGCGCCGAGAACCCGATGTCGGGCGCTTGGACCTTCTGCTTCCTCGTCTCCGCCTGCACCGCGGTGCTCGACTATGCGCGCGCCGCGCAGTGGTGCGACCGCATCGCCGCTTTCGCCGAGCGCTACGGCAGCCGCATGATGCTCGCCTACTGCCGCGCCGAGTACGGCGCGGTGCATCTGTGGCGCGGGCGCTGGAGTGACGCCGAGACGATGCTCGAGGCCGCGATCGAGGACTTTCTCGGGTCGCGGCCGGGGATGGTCGGCGGCGCCCGCGCCGGGCTGGCCGAACTGCGGCGGCGCCAGGGACGGGCGGCCGACGCCGCCCAACTGTGTGAGCAGGCCGAGGGATCCTCCAGCAGCCGGCTGTGCCTGGCGCGGATGGCGCTCGACCGGGGCGCCGCGCAGGAGGCCGCCGAGCTCGTCGAGCGGCTCCTGCGCGGTGTGCCCGAGCACCGCCGGCTGTCGCGTGCGCCGGCGCTCGAGCTGCTCGTGCGGGCGCGCGCGGCGAGCGGCGACCTCGCCGGTGCCGAAGCGGCGCTGGCCGCGCTGCGAGAGGTGGCCCGCGAGGTCGGGACCGCGCCGCTCGGTGCGTCCGCCGACGTCGCGGAGGCGATGGTCGCCGCCGCACGCGGCGAGCACGACCGCGCGCGCGTCCTGCTCGAGGATGCCGTGGACTGCTTCACGCGCGACGGCGCCCCGTTCGAAGCAGCCCAGGCGCGGCTGGCCCTCGCCGCCAGCCTGACGGCGCTCGACCGTCCCGAGGCGGCCGAGCGCGAAGCGGCGGCCGCGCACGACCGGCTGCGCCAGCTCGGCGCCACCACCGCCCCGCCGCTCCCGCAGCTGACCACGCGCGAGCGCGAAGTGCTCGCACTGCTGGCCGAAGGCCTCACCAACCGCGGCATCGCCGAGCGGCTCGTGGTCAGCGAGCACACCGTCCACCGTCACGTGACAAGCATCCTGCGCAAGCTCGACCTCCCCTCGCGCACGGCCGCGGCCACCCTCGCGGTGCGCTCGGGGCTGTAGCCAGATCTGGCTATACGCGACACCGCGGAAGATGGCCGGTGCGGGCGAAGACGCGCCGGGCGCGGGACCGTACCGTCGCGGCATGGAGACGACGACCACCCCGTGGGCGCTCGGTGACTACGACCGCTTCGCCAAGGACATGATCTGGAACTTCGGCCCCCGGCTCGTGGCGGCGTGCGGGATCGGTCCCGGTCAGCGCGTGCTCGACGTGGCCGCCGGCACCGGCAATGTGGCGATCCGCGCGGCGCAGGCCGGCGCAGACGTCGTCGCCTCCGACCTCGAGCCCGCGCAGCTCGAAGTCGGCCGCATCGAGGCACCCCACGTGGAGTGGGTGCAGGCGGACGCCGTCGCGCTGCCGTTCGCCGACGGCGAGTTCGACGTCGTCACCTCCTCGGCCGGCGTCATGTTCGCCCCCGACCACCAGGCGGCCGCCGATGAGCTCGTGCGCGTCTGCCGCCCCGGTGGCACGATCGGCCTGATCACCTTCACGCCCGAGGGCATGGCCGGCGACTTCTTCCGGACCTTCGGCGCCGAGCCGCCGACCCTGTGGGGCGACGAGCAGCATGTCCGCAGGCTGTTCCGCGACCGCGTGGAGCCGACCTTCATACGCGACACCTACGTCGAGCGCGCCTCCGGCGGTCCGCAGGGCTTCGTCGACTACTACAAGCGGACCTTCGGGCCGGTGGTGGCGGCCTACGCGGCGCTCGACGAGGACGCCCGCGCGGAGCTCAACCGGACGTTCCTGGCGTTCGTCGAGCGCTGGGACACCGGCGACGACGACGCCGAGCTGCCGGTCGAGTACCTGCTGACCGTCGGGCGACGCCGCTAGGCCGCTTCCAGCAGCTGGTCGATCATCTCGCGCAGCTCCTCGGCGGCCGCGTGGATGCGGGCCGCGTAGTCGCGCCGCGCCTCGTCGGAGATCGGCTTGTCGGCGGCCAGCACCTCCGAGAATCCGCTGACGATCGTGAGCGGCGTGTTCATGTCGTGCCGCAGCCGGCGGCGCTCCTCCTCGGTCACGCGTCCGGCCCCGAGATGTAGCCCTCGCGCAGCGCGATCGCGACGGCGTGCACGCGCGTGTGGGCTTCGAGCTTGGTCATGGCGTTGCGGATGTGGGTCTTGACCGTCTCGCTCGACAGCACGAGCCGTTCGGCGACATCCTCACCGGTGAGGCCCTGGGCGAGCAGGTCCATGATCTCGCGCTCGCGCTTGGAGAGCGAGGGCATCCGCTGGGTCGTCTGCCGCGAGAGCAGCGCGGGCCGCAGCCGCGGGTCCACGTACGTGCCGCCGTTCGCCACCGTCTCGAGCGCGCCGGTCAGCTCGCTCGGCGTCCCCTCCTTGAGGGCGTAGCCGCGCGCGCCGGAGTCGAGCCCGCTGATCAGCAGCTCGACGTCGCTCGAGCCGGTGTAGAGGACGATGCGCCGTCCGGGGTCGGCGTCGAGCACCGAGCGCGCCATGTCGATGCCCGACTCGTCGCCCAGCCGGATGTCCACAAGCGAGACGTCGGGCTCGAGCCGCTCGATCAGCGAGCGCCCCTCGCCGGCCGTCCCGGCCGTCCCGACGACCTCCCAACCCTCGCGTCCGAGCAGCAGCTCGAGACCCTCCCGCAGGGCCTGATGATCTTCGATGAGGACAAGGCGCATCTGTGTCTCAAACTCCCGCAAAGACCGCTGGCGCACAGGGTAGGGGGATCGGAGCCGGGTGGTCCCCTCTAAGGTGGAGGCGAGCCGTGGCGAAGGACACCGAAAAGCTGATCAGGCAGCTCTCGCTGATCTCGTATCTGATGGCCGAGCGCCGGCCGGTCACCGCCACGGAGATCCGGCGCGACGTGGAGGGGTACTCGGACATGACCGAGGACGCCTTCGCCCGCCGCTTCTACGCCGACCGCGCGGAGCTCGATGCGCTCGGCATCCACCTGACCGTCGACAAGCCGGCCGACGGCTTCTCCGAGCAGGAGAACTACTCGCTCGCCCCCGAGGCCTTCCACCTGCCGGCGATCGAGTTCACCGACGACGAGCGCGCCGCCCTTCACACCGCCCTCACCCTGCTCGACGGCGAGTTCGCCTACGCCGAGCCGCTGCGCCTGGCGCTCCAGCAGATCACCTGGGGCCGCCCGAGCCCGCTCGGCTCGAACCTGCGGCAGACGATCGGGCTCGGCATCACGGCGTCGGCCGGCGGGGCCGAGCTCTCGGCCCGCCTCGCGAAGATCGACACCGCGATCTACCGCCGCAAGCGGATCGAGTTCGAGTACTACACGATGCAGTCCGACGCGACGGCGCTGCGCAAGGTCGACCCCTACCACCTGCTGTTCGAGGGCGGCCAGTTCTACCTCGTCGGCTACTCGCACGAGCGCGACGGCGTGCGCATGTTCCGGCTCTCGCGCATCCGCGGCAAGGTCGCCTACGCGACGAAGGCCGAGCACGACTTCCAGCGCCCCGCCGACTTCGACCCGCGCGAGTACGCCGGCCGCATCCCGTGGCAGCTCGGCGATCCGGTCGACACCGCGGAGGTCTGGGTCTCCGACGACGTGGCGTGGTACGTCGAGCGCCAGTTCGGCGCCTACGGCGAGCTGCGCGACAACGTCTTCCGCACCGCCTACGCGGTGCCGCGGCTGCTCATCTCGTGGGCGCTCGGCCTGCGCCGGCACGCCCGCGTCGAGGGCCCGCCGGAGCTGGCCGAGGAGGCGCGCGAGCGGATCGACCGGATCGTCGAGCTGCACCGCGGCGAGCCGCCGGCCCTGACCGCGGCGCCGCCCGCCGCCCCCGCGGACGCCGACGCCAACGGCCGCGCCCGCGGCGGCGAGGGCACGATCCGCCCCGAGCGCTTCGCCCGTCTTGTCACGCTCGCCTCGGTGCTCATCGCCGCCGGCCGCGAGGGCCGCCGGCTCCCGATGGCCGAGGTCTGCGACCAGCTCAAGATGTCGCCGCAGGAGCTGCGCGAGGACATCTCGGTGCTCAACGTCGTCAACTTCGGCGGCGGCGCCTACGTCATCTACGCCGAGGTGCTGCCGAGCGGCGAGATCGAGGTCGACCCCGAGCCGTACTCGGACACCTTCGACCGCCCCGCGCGGCTGCTGCCGATCGAGGCCAAGGCGCTGGTGGCGGCGATCGACCTGCTCAACCTCGCCCAGCCCGAGCTCGGCACCGCGCGCGAGAAGGTCGTCGCCGCGCTCGGCCACGACCCGGTCGAGGAGGGCCTGCAGATCACCTCGCCCACGGTGGCCGACGACGTCGCCCACACCGTCGAGCGGGCGGTGCACGAGAGCCGTCTGCTCGAGATCGAGTACTGGAACGCCGAAGGCGAGTTCTCGCAGCGGCGCGTGGAGCCGTACGCGCTCTTCAACGGCACCGAGGCCTGGTACGTCGCCGCGTTCGAGGACAAGCTCAAGCACTTCCGGCTCGACCGCATCAAGCGCGCCGTCGCCCTCGACGAGCGCTTCGAGCGCCGCCCCGAGCTGGCCCCGCTCGCCGACATCGGCGGCTGGCCGCGCACCGGCGAGATCGAGGGCTCCCAGATCGCCCGCGTGCTGATCTCGCCCGAGCAGGCGCGCTGGGCCCGCGAGAAGCGGACGGTCGTCGCCGAGAACGAGGACGGCTCGATCGTCGTCGAGCTGCCGTTCCAGGGCATCGACTGGCTCGTGAAGGAGATCCTCAAGGAGGCCGGCGACGCCGCGGTGCTCGAGCCGGCCGAGGCGCGCCAGGCGGTGCTGCACGCCGCCGAGAGCCTGCTCGCCAGCACGGCGTGAGCCGGCGCGCGCAGATCGTCATGGCGCCCGAGGAGGTCGCGGGCTTCCTCGCCGAGCAGCGCGTCGTCACCTGCGCCACGCTCGGCCGCGACGGCTGGCCGCACCTGATGCCGCTCTGGTACGTCCTGCGCGACGGCGAAGTGTGGGCGTGGACGTACGCGAAGTCGCAGAAGGTCCGCAACCTCGAGCGCGACCCGCGCTGCACGGTGCTGGTCGAGGCAGGCGAGTCGTACGACCAGCTGCGCGGGGTGATGCTGAAGGCCGAGGCGGTCATCCACCGCGAAGGCGTGCTCGAGCTCGGCGTCGAGATCTTCGAGCGCTACACGGGCGGGCCCGTGGACCCGGAGGGGTTGCGGCCGCAGGCGGCGAAGCGGGTCGGGCTGCAGTTCGTGGCGCGCTCGGTCGCCAGCTTCGACCACCGCAAGCTCGGGGGCGTGTACTACGCGTGATCACTCGTGATGGCTATGTCACCACCAGTGATCACGGCGGCCTCGATCCCTCTCCCTCTACAAGCGGGGTTTCCGTCCTACCGGTCCAACACGCGGAGAAAGGCCTCGACCACCCGCACGTCGAACTGCGCGCCGGCACCACGCCGCAGCTCCGCCCGCGCCTCGTCCGCGCCCAACGCCCGGCGGTAGGGGCGGTCGGCGGTCATGGCCTCGTAGGCGTCGGCGACGGCGAGGATGCGGCCCTCGAGCGGGATCTCGTCGCCGGCCAGGCCGTGCGGGTAGCCGCCGCCGTCGACGCGCTCGTGGTGGGCGAGCACCCAGCTCGCCACGTCGCGCAGGTTGGCGTGCTCGAGGATGCGGGCGCCGAGCTCGGGGTGGCGGCGGATCTCGGCCCACTCGGCCGCCTCCAGGCTGCCGGTCTTGAGCAGCACGGCGTCGGAGATGCCGAGCTTGCCGATGTCGTGGAGCACGCCGGCCACGCGGACACGCTCGACCTGGTCGGCGGCCAGGCCCAGCTCCTCGGCGATCCGCTCGGCGTAACGGCCGACCGTCTCGGAGTGGCGGGCGGTGGCGACGTCGCGCAGGTCGAGCGTCTCGGCCAGCAGCATGGCCGCCTCGAGCTGCTCGCCGGCGCGGTCGTCGGCCAGCGCGTCGAGCATGGCCAGCGTCTCGGCGTGGTGGACGACGCAGCGGTCGCGGCCGAGCCGCTTGGCCGCGTACAGCGCGCGGTTGGCCGCCCGCACGAGCGACTCGGCGTTCTCGCACGGCCGCGAGTCGGCGATGCCGACCGACACCGATATCGGCACCGGGAAGCCCCGGAACTCGTTCGCCACCTCGCGCCGCAGCCGCTCGGCCACGGCCAGCGCCTCGCGCTCGCCGACGCCTGACAGCACGAGCGCGAACTCCTCGCCGCCGAGCCGGATCGCGGCGTCGCCCTCCCGCGTGCACTCGCGCAGGAGGTCGGCGAAGCGGCGCAGGACGTCGTCGCCGGCCGGGTGGCCCAGCGTGTCGTTGACGCGCTTGAAGTGGTCGAGGTCGCAGATCACCAGCGCCAGCGGCTCGCGCCGGTGCTCGAGCCCGTGCTCGAAGCCGCGGCGGTTCTGGAGGCCGGTCAGCGGGTCGAGCTCGGCCAGCTCGCGCAGCCGCTCGACGTGGTGCGCCATCTCGATCGCGCCGACGGCGTGGTTGGCGAAGGCGCGCAGCGCGCGCAGCCCGTCGACGCCGGGGAGCAGGCGGTCGACCGGGTCGTCGGCCCACAGGAAGCCGAGCAGCGCGCCGGAGCGGTCGCGCAGCGGCACCATCAGCCAGTGGTGGTCCCAGGCGTGCGGGCCGTGGCCGTTGTTGCGCGAGGCGTAGACGGTCGGCATCCCGACCTCGGCGGCCAGCGCGCGGCCGGTCGCCACGTCGAGCAGCAGGCAGCCCTCGCGCACGAGCTCGGGGGCGATCATCCGCTCGACCGAGGCGGTGGTGAAGCCGCCGAGCCCCTCGACGAAGTCGAAGCCGACGCCGGCGACCGGCAGCAGGCGGCCGTCGCCCGCCTCGTCGAGGAAGACGCCGGCCATCTCGAAGCCGAGCGCGTCGCGGATCGCCTCGCAGACCGCCCGCAGCATGTCGCCGCGCGAGCGGCTCGAGTTCAGCTCCGAGGAGACGCGCAGCAGGTGCTCGACGGCGGCGCGGTGCCGCGCGGCCTCGGCGGCTAGCTGGGCGTGCTCGATCACGCTCGCGGCGATCGCGGCCACGGCGGACAGGACCTCGAGGGCCGCGTCGCCGGGACGGCGGCCGTCCAGCGGCTCGTCGAGCGAGAGGAAGGCGAGCCGGCGGCCGTCGGAGGCGGCCAGCGGCACGAGCAGGGCGTCGTCCGGGTGCCAGGCATCGGGGCCGTTCCCCGCCACGGTGCCGGTGATCCACGTCATGTCGAGGCTGCCGAAGTCGAACTCGTCGTGCGGGACGAGGTAGGCGCCGTGGCGGCGGAAGCGCTCGTCGAGCAGCTTGTCGAGCTCGCCCGGGGCGACGCGGCGGCCGAGCAGCGCGCGCCGCGCCTCCTCGTCGCGGTCCTCGGCGACCACGACCTCGTAGTCGTCCCAGGCGGGCCGGTACAGGTTCACCACGACGGCCCCGAAGCCCAGCTCCTGCGCGATCGTGGCGGCGGTCGCCTCCAGCAGCCGGGCGAGGTCGTCGCGCGAGCGCACGACGGCCGCGACGTCGAGCAGCGCACGCAGGCTGGAGAGGGTGCCGGCCTCGCGGCCGGTCGCGGGAGGTGCTGACACGTTGTGTCCTACATCGGCGCCCTCGCACGATTCCTCTAGGCTGCGGGCGCGATGGAGGACCTCAAGGGCCTGATCCTGTCCGGCGGACGCGGCACGCGGCTACGCCCGATCACCTTCACCTCGGCCAAGCAGCTGGTCCCGGTGGCCAACAAGCCGGTGCTCTTCTACGGCATCGAGGCGATGGCCGCGGCCGGCATCCGCGAGGTCGGCATCATCATCGCCCCCGAGACCGGCGACGAGATCCGCGCGGTCACGGGCGACGGCTCGCAGTTCGGCGTCGAGATCACCTACATCCTGCAGGACGAGCCGGCCGGCCTGGCCCACGCCGTCCTCACCGCCGAGCCGTTCCTCGGCCGCTCGCCGTTCGTCATGTACCTCGGCGACAACCTGCTCCAGGGCGGCATGGAGGAGCTCGTGCAGGAGTTCCGCGAGCACGAGCCGCAGGCGCTGATCCTGCTCACCCCCGTGCCCGACCCGCAGAACTACGGCGTCGCCGAGCTGGGGGACGACGGGGCGGTCCGGCGGCTGGTGGAGAAGCCGTCCGAGCCGGCGACCGACCTCGCGCTGGTCGGCGTCTACATGTTCCAGCCGACGATCCACGACGCCGCGCGGGCGATCGAGCCGTCGGCGCGCGGCGAGCTCGAGATCACCGACGCCATCCAGTGGCTCGTCGACAACGGCAGGCGGGTCGAGCCGCACATCGTGCGCGGCTGGTGGAAGGACACGGGGCGGCTCGAGGACATGCTCGAGGCCAACCGGCTGATCCTCGACACGCTGCTGCGGCAGATCGACGGCGAGCTGACCGACGCGCAGGTCGACGGCCGCGTGGTGGTCGAGAGCGGCGCCGTGCTCGAGCGGGCGACCGTGCGCGGGCCGGCGATCATCGGCGCCGGCGCCGTGGTGCGCGACGCCTACATCGGGCCGTACACTGCGGTCGGCCGCAACTGCGTGATCGAGGGCGCCGAGGTCGAGCACTCGATCCTGCTCGAAGGCTCGTCGGTGCGCGGGCTCGACGGGCGCATGGAGTCCTCGCTGCTCGGGCGTGACGTGGCGATCTCGCGCGGGCAGCGCCAGCCGCGCGCCTACCGCTTCATGGTCGGCGACAAGTCGGAGATCGGGATCCTGTAGAGAGTGGCGAGGTGCTCGCCCGCCTCCTGCTCGCCCTGTCGTCGCTGCTGATCGTCGCCGCCGTCGCGGCGGGGTACGTCCGCTACGAGCTGCTGTCGCGCGACGAGTTCTCCGACCGCGCCGTGGCCGCGCTCGAGGACGACGACGTGCGCGCCGTGCTGGCGCGCGAGATCACCGACCGGGTCGTCCTGCGCACGGAGCCCGATCTCGTCGCCGCCAAGCCGCTGATCGAGGCCGCCGTGGCCGGCATCGCGGGCTCCGAGCCGTTCCTCAACGTGTTCGAGGACGGGATCGGCCGCGCCCACCATGCGCTGCTGTCCGGCGACTCGCGCGTGCGGCTCGACCTGCAGGACGTGGGCGTCCTGGTGGAGTCGACGCTCGGCCGGCTTCCCGTCCGCGGCCTCGACCGCATCCAGCACGACGTGGCGGTCCAGCTCGCCTTCGTCAACGACGTCACGCGCACCGCCGCGCGGACCGCCGAGAACCTCCGCATCGCCGCCTACGTGCTGATCGCGCTGGCGATCCTGTCGGCGCTCGGCGCCGTTCTGCTGAGCCCGGACCGGCGGCACGCGCTGCAGATCCTCGGCTTCTCGGTCACCGGCATGGCGCTGGCGGCGGCGACGGTGCTGGCCGTCGTGCGGGTCGGAGTCGTCTTCCTCGTGAGCGAGGAGGAGCTCGACCGCCAGGCGGCCGGCGCGGTGTGGGACGCCTTCCTCGGCGACCTCCTCACCCTGCTCGTGCTGGTCGCGGCCTTCGCGACGATCGTTGCCGCGGCGGTCGCCACACGGGTGTCGCTGCCGAGCCTCCTGCCCGCGCTGGCCGACGGCTGGCGCGTGGTCTCGCGGCCTCCGCGCCGTACGGTCTGGCGCGTCGCGCGGGCGCTCGGCTTCGTCGTGGTGGGCGTGCTGATCCTCGCCGAGCCGCTGGTGGCGCTGCGCGTGCTGGCGCTGGCGATCGGGCTGTTCGTGCTGTACGTCGGCATCGCCGAGTTCCTCGCCTTGGCCCGTGCGCGCCGCGTCGCTCGGGCCGAGATCGGCCACCGCGACCTCGTCGCCTCGCTCGCCCCGATCGGCGTGGGCGTGCTCGCCGTCGGCGCGCTCTTCGTGTTCCTGCGCTCAGGCGGGACGACGGCGCCGGCCGTCGTCCGCACCGCCGCCTGCAACGGCCACGTCGAGCTGTGCGACCGGCAGCTCGACCAGGTGACGCTGCCGGCCACGCACAACGCGATGGCGGCCTCGCTCGCGGGGAACTGGTACGCGGCGACCCAGACGCTGACGATCCGCGACCAGCTGCGCGCCGGCGTGCGCGCGCTGCTGATCGACGCCCACTACGGCCTGCAGGCCGGCAAGGACGTGCGCACCGACCTCTCGCAGCGCGCGGAGCGCGCCGGCAACGCCGACCGGGCCCTCTACCTGAGGACGCTCGGGCCGGCGGGGCTGGCGGCGATCCAGCGCATCCGCGACCGGATCGTGGAGGGCGAGGGCGCCCCGGGGGTGTTCCTGTGCCACCGCTTCTGCGAGCTCGGCGCGACGGAGCTGACCGGCGCGCTGCGCGAGGTCCGCGAGTTCCTGGTGGAGCGGCCGGACGAGGTGCTGGTGATCGTGATCCAGGACTACGTGCTGCCGGCCGACATCGTCTCCGCGTTCGAGCGGTCAGGGCTGGACGAGCGCGTCTACCGCGGGCCGCCGGCGGGGCCGTTCCCGACGCTGCGCGAGATGATCGACTCGGAGCAGCAGGTCGTCGTCTACGCCGAGAATCACGGGGGCGGCGCGCCGTGGTACACGGCCGGCTTCGAGCGGGCGATCGAGGAGACGCCCTACACCTTCAAGGAGCCCGGGCTGCTGACCGACCGCACGAACTGGGCGGCCTCCTGTGCGCCCAACCGCGGGACCGACACGGCGCCGCTGCTGCTCGTCAACCACTGGGTCAACACCGACCCCCGCCCGCTGCCGTCGAATGCCGGCCTCGTCAACCGTCGCGACGTGCTGGTCGGGCGCGCGCGCACCTGCGCGCGAAACCGCGGGCAGGCGGTCAACCTGCTGGGCGTGGACTTCGTCGGCGAGGGCGACGTCGTGGGCGCCGCCGACGCCCTCAGCCTGGGTCGCTAGATCCTCAACGGGCTCGACCGCTCAGCGCGACTTGCCGCGGCCATGGGCCACGGACCTGCCCGACCACACGTTCCCGGGAGGGCCGGGCTCCGTGCGCGTGGCGGAGAACTTCGACGTTCTCGGCTACCACCCGCTCGGCGGCGCTGATCGACGTCACGAATCCCGCCAAGCCGCGGACGCTCTCCCTCCTCAGGGGCGATCAGTACCACGTGCACGAGCTCGACATGGTCGTGCGCGCGGACGGGACGGCGCTCGCGCTCCTCGCGACGCCGCACAACGAGACCTTCGACATCTTCGGAGTCGAGCTCGGCGGCGAGCTGCGGATCGTCGACGTGACGAACCCTGCCGCGCCGGTGGTGCAGATCGCCGACATCGACGAGATGGTCCAGCGACTGCGCGCCGCCCCGCCCGCGAGCCGGACCATCACGCTGACGCCGGGCCCGTTCGAGTTCGGCCACCTGCGCGTGTTCCGCGAGGGCAACGCGAACACCGACGGAGACGCGCTGCCCGACTACCAGCAGGTCGGCGAGCTCGCGAACCTGCCGTACGTCCGCGGCACCGGCAACCCGCCGCCCGGCACGTGGACGATCCACAGCAACCCGACCAACCCCAGGAAGGTCGGCCAGTTCGTCCCCGACACCAGCCGGCGATACACCGCGGGCCTCGGCGCCGGGCCGACGAACTTCGGGGGCGTCGCGATCGGCTACGAGACCGGCACGATCTACGGCAGCGACATGCGCAGCGGCCTGTGGATCCTGCAGCCGAAGGGAGCCGCGGCCTCCGGCTGAGCCGCTACAGGAGCTCGCGCAGGTCGGCCACGACGCGGTCGGCCTGCGCCAGCTCGGCCGCGCTGTGCGTCGTCGTCACCGCCCATACCGTCATGCCGGCGGCGCGAGCCGCCTCGATGCCGGCCGGCGCGTCCTCGATGACGAGGCAGTCGCCGGGGTCGGCCTGAAGCGCGGCGGCGCCGGCCAGGTAGGGGTCGGGGTGCGGCTTGCCGCGGTCGGTGAGGTCCGAGGTGATCAGGACCTCCGGCGCCGGCAGCCCGGCGGCCTCGAAGCGCGCGCGGGCGAGCTGCGGGCTGCACGAGGTCACGACGGCATGCGCTCGCTCCAGCAGCTCCGCCGCGCCGGGCAGCGCGCGGCCGCCGGTCGCGGCGTGGAGGCGCTCGATGCGGTCGATCTCCTCCGGCGTGTTGAGGTGCGGGGCGACGCGGCTCAGCACGCCGTGCGCCGGCACGCCGTGGCTGGCGCGCGCGACGAGGTCGGGGTCGACGCCGCGGTCGACCGCCCACTCGCGCCAGACGCGCTCGACGGCGTCGCCGGAGTCGACGAGCACGCCGTCGAGGTCGGAGAGGACGTACCTCATCGCGCGCCCTCCAAGGCGGGCACTCCAGGGACGGCGCCGGCCCCGATCCGCCGCCCCGCGATGGTCACGCCGGCGAGCGCGAGGCAGAGCGTCGAGAGGGCGAGCGGGAGGGAGGTCGCCTCGGCGAGGAAGCCGATGAACGGCGGCCCGGCGAGGAAGCCCAGCGAGCCCATCGAGCTGACGGCGGCGATGTTCGGCCCCGACTCGCCGGGCGCGTGCCCGGCGGCGCTGAAGGCGAGCGGGACGCCGTTGGCGACGCCGATGCCGACGAGGAAGAAGCCGGCGATGGCGAGCGCGGGGTCGCCGGCCAGGAGCATGGCGCCGAGCGCGAGCGCGGCCAGCGCGCTGCCGCCCTGGAACAGCGTCGCGGCACCCAGGCGGCGGTTGAGCCAGTCGCCGAACACGCGGGCCGCGGTCATGCCGCCGGAGAAGGCGGCGAAGGCGAGCGCGGCGACGGACGTGCTGGTGCCGAGGTCGCGCGTGAGGTAGATCCCGCCCCAGTCGGCCATCGCGCCCTCGGTGACCATGATGATCAGGCACAGCACGGCGAGCACGACGACGCCGCGCGTGGGCTTCACGAAGCCGGACGGGGCCTCCGCGGTCGCCGAGCCGGGGCCGAGCCGGCGCAGGCACGCGACGAGCAGCAGCAGGAACAGGCCGGCGGCCATCAGCGTCTCCACGCGCGGGTCGATCCCGGCGCCGCCGGCGGCGGCCACCAGCGCCGCTCCGGCGAGGCCGCCGAAGCTCCAGCCGGCGTGCAGCGAGGACATGATCGGGCGGTGGTTGATCCGCTCGACCGCCACGCCGTGCGCGTTCATCGAGACGTCCATGGCGCCGCTCGAGGCGCCGAGGACGATGAGCGCGATCGGCAGCAGCCAGGGCTCGGGCGCGAGCAGCGGGAGCGGGAGCACGAGCACGCACAGCGTCCCCGCCAGCTGGGTGGAGCGCACGCTGCCGAGCCGCACGATGGCCTGGCCCATGATCGGCAGCGCGACGATCACGCCGATCGCCATGGCGAGGATCACGAGGCCGAGCGTGCTCTTGGAGAAGTCGAAGCGCCCCTGGACCCACGGGATGTGGGCGACCCAGGTGCCGATCACGGCGCCGTTGATGAAGAAGACGCCGGTGGTGGCGAGGCGGGCGCTCATGCGCGCACCACGCTGACGCCCGCGGCCGCGTAGTCGGCGGTCAGCTCCTCGTCGGCGTCGGTCACCAGGTACGTGACGTCGGCCAGCGGGGCGACGATCCACGGGCTGGCCGTGCGCAGCTTGTCGGCGGTGGCGAGGGCGATGACCTCGGCCGCGGCGGCGACCATCGCCCGCTTCACGTGCGCCTCGTCGTGGTCGTTGGCCGTCACGCCGAGCTCCGGGTGCAGGCTGCAGATGCCGAGCACGCAGGCGTCGGCGCGGACCTGCCGGAGCGCGTCGACGGTCGCCGAGCCGACGGTCACCTGGGCGGACTTGAGCAGCCGGCCGCCGATGAGGACGACCTCGGCCCGCGGGTGCGCGGCGAGCGCCTCGGCGACCGGCAGCGCGTTGGTCAGCACCGTGCACTCGCGGTCGGGCGGGAGCCTTCTTGCCAGCTCGAGCACGGATGTTCCGCCGTCGAGCAGGAGCACGTCGGCGGTGGCGAGGAGCGGGAGCGCAGCCTCGGCGAGATGCGCCTTGGCCTCGGGGGCGACCTGGAGGCGCTGCGCGAAGCTGCCGCCGGCCGACGAGGGCGGGAGCGCCCCGCCGTGCACGCGCTGCACGAGGCCGCCGGCGGCGAGCTCGCGGAGGTCGCGGCGGACGGTGTCCTCGGATACGCCGAGCTCGGTTACGAGCTGGGAGGCGACGACCTTGCCGTCGCGGTTGAGGCGGGTGAGGATCTCTTGGCGGCGTTCGGCGGTGAGCACTTTGCGTGCGCGTTATAGCACGGTTTTGCGGGTTTCTGCCTGGTTGGCGGGATGAACTTCGGCATTGAGGGAGGCGAGATCGAGGCTTGCGAGGCTCGAGTGCTCGGTTAATACGCCTCAGGCCGATTAACTGAGCACTCGGCCCGCGCGCGCCGGCCGAACCCGCCTCCCTACAAGCCCGAAGTTCGTCCCTACGTGGCCAACTTCTGCTGCTGCCGCTCAGGCGAGATCTCGACCACGTTCCACGCCAGCCGCACCGCCCGCATCCCGCGGATCAGCCACGCCGTCGGATCCACCTCCCACCACCGCAGCCCGTGCTTCGCCGAGCGCGGGAACGTGTGGTGGTTGTGGTGCCAGCTCTCGCCGAAGGACAGCAACGCCAGCCAGAACACGTTGGTGGAGTGGTCGTCGACCGCGAAGCGGCGGGTGCCGAAGAAGTGGCAGACGGAGTTGATCGACCAGGTGACGTGGTGGAGCGCGAAGATGCGCACCGGCCCGCCCCACAGCGCCGCGGTCAGCGCTCCCGCCAGGGTGCCGTCGATCAGGTAGCCGAGGCCGAACGGCATCAGGAGGCCAACCAACACCCAGAGCCCGAACGTGCGGTGGATGACGCGCATGCCCCGGTCCTCATAGAGGTCGCGCGCGTAGCGCGCGTGCTCGGAGGTGCCGGAGACCTCGAACAGCCACCCCATGTGGGCGTACCAGAGGCCGGCGACGGCGCCCTTCACACCGCCGCCGTGGCCGTGCGGCGAGTGCGGGTCGCCGTCCTGGTCGGTGTGCGCGTGGTGCTTGCGGTGGTCGGCCACCCAGGACATGACCGGCCCCTGGACGGCGAGCGAGCCGAAGATGGCGAGGAGGTACTCGACCGGCTTGTAGGTCTGGAAAGAGCGGTGCGTGAGCAGCCGGTGGAAGCCGAGCGTGACCCCGTAGCCGCTGATCACGTACATGATCAGCATCACCGCAAGGTCGCTCCAGTCGACGAGCGTCTGCCAGAGCAGGACGACGGCCACGACGAACCCGACGAACGGGAGCAGCACCCCCGAGAGGTTGAGCCAGCGGTGAAGGGCGGACATGCTTGAGTCCTACCCATAGGGTTGGCGGCGCGCATGGCGCCAACCGCCAGAATCGCGCCCCCTTTGCTGTAGCCTCGTGACAAATGGCGACGCCGGCCGCCCGCACGACGTTCGCCGCGGTCCCGCCCGAGGCCGCCGAGGTCCTGCGGCCGGTGCTCCCGGCGCTGGCCGACGAGATGATCGCCGCCATCTCGCTCGAGGTGCCGGACTACGCCCGCGCCATGGAGGGGACGTTCGGCCAGCTCGTCCGCATGGGCGTCGAGGTCGCTCTCAACCGCTTCATGGACATGGTGGCCGACCCGGCCGCCGACGTCACCCGCGCGCGTGACACCTACGTCAACCTCGGCCGCGGCGAGTTCCACGCCGGCCGCAGCCTCGACGCCCTGATGGCCGCCTACCGCGTCGGCGCCCGGCTCGCCTGGCGGCGGTTCGTGGAGGCGGGCACGACGGCGGACCTGCCGCCCGAGGCGCTCTACTCGCTCGGCGAGGCGATGTTCGCCTACATCGACGAGATCTCCGCCGAGTCGGCCGACGGCTACGCCGAGGAGCAGTCGGCGGCGGCGGGCGAGAGCCAGCGGCGCCGGCGGCGCCTGATCCGGCTGCTCGCGCAGGACCCGCCCGCCTCGCAGGAGGCCATCCGCACGGCGGCCCAGGCCGCCGCCTGGCCGCTGCCGCGCAAGCTCGCCGTGCTCGTGGCCGCGGAGGCCGAGACCGCGGCGGGGGCCGAGGCCGGCGGCGCGCCGCCCGGCGGCGGCGACCCGGTCCCCGGCGAGGAGATCGTGGAGGCGATCGCCACGCGGCTGGCGCGGCGGCTCGGCAGCGGCGCGATCGGCGGGGCGGCGAGCGGGCTGGCGTGCGTGATCCTGCCCGACCCCGACGCCCCTGGACGGCGCCGCCAGATCGTGGCCGCCGTGGACGAGGGCCGGGGTGGAGACCACCGCGACGAGGCCGGCGGATCGCGGCGCGACGAGGCCGGCGGCACGCGCCGCGACGACGCCGGCGGCACGCGCGACGACGGGGCGGCCCACGTCGCGCTCGGCCCCACCGTCCCGTGGGACGCGGCCGCGGCCAGCCTGCGCCGGGCGGCGGCGGCGTTCCGGCTCGAAGTGCCCGGCGAGCCGCTCGTCGTCGCCGAGGACCACCTCGCCACGCTGCTGCTGACCGCCGACCGCGGCCTCGCCGCCGACCTCGCGGCCTCGCGCCTGGCGCCGCTCGCGCAGCTCGCGCCCGGCCCGCGGGCGCGGCTGACCGAGACGCTGCGGGCGTGGCTCGACCGCCCCGGCCAGGTCCAGGCGGTCGCCGCCGACCTCGGCGTCCACCCCCAGACCGTGCGCTACCGGCTGAGGCAGCTGCGCGAGCTCTTCGGCACCCGCCTCGAGGATCCGGAGGCGCGCTTCGAGCTGTCTCTGGCCCTTCGGGTGGGCTGAGCGCACGGCCCGTGCGCTATTCATGTCCGCCATGCGACTCCTCGTGACGGGGGCCGCGGGCATGCTTGGCCGCGACGTCGTGGCGGCCGCAGCGGACGCCGGCCACGAGGTCGTGCCGCTCGCCCGGGCCGAGCTCGACATCACCGACGCCGACGCCGTCCGCACCGCCGTCCGCGACGCACGCCCCGACGCGGTGATCAACTGCGCCGCCTGGACCGACGTCGACGGTGCCGAGGCGAACGAGGAGGCAGCCACCGCCGTCAACGGCGCCGGCGCGGGCAACCTCGCCGCCGCGGCCCCGTATCTGGTGCACGTCTC
This sequence comes from uncultured Solirubrobacteraceae bacterium, assembly GCA_963844405.1. Taxonomy (GTDB): domain Bacteria; phylum Actinomycetota; class Thermoleophilia; order Solirubrobacterales; family Solirubrobacteraceae; genus DASSUW01. The sequence continues at coordinate 121,040 of CAWJNZ010000008.1, forward strand.
GAGCGACTACGTCTTCGACGGCGAAGCGCACGAGCCGTACCGCGAGGACGCCGCCACCGCGCCCCGCTCGGCCTACGGGCGCTCGAAGCTCGCGGGCGAGCTGGCGGTGGGACGCGAGCGTGCGGCGATCGTCCGCGCCTCGTGGCTGTTCGGCCCGCACGGGCGCAACTTCGTCGACACCATGCGCGGGCTCGGCGCCGAGCGCGACGAGGTCGCCGTCGTGACCGACCAGGTCGGCTGCCCGACCTACACCGGCCACCTCGCGACCGCCCTCGTCACGATCGCCGAGCGCGGGCTGACCGGCGTTCTGCACGTGGCCGGCGGCGGTCACTGCTCATGGTTCGAGCTCGCCGTGGCCACCTTCGAGGAGGCCGGCCTGCCCACGCGCGTGCGGCCGACCACCAGCGACGAGTTCCGCCGCCCGGCGCCCCGCCCCGCCTTCTCGGCGCTCGCATCAACCCGCGACGACGCCCCCGTCCTGCCCCCCTGGCGCGAGGGACTGCGCGCCCATCTCGCCCGCGTGGAGGTCACCGCATGAGACTGCTGGTCGCCGGCGGAGCCGGCTTCATCGGCTCCAACTTCGTCCGTCAGCGGCTCGCCGAGGACCGGGACGAGATCACGGTCCTGGACAAGCTGACCTACGCCGGCCGGCGCGAGAACCTCGAGGGGCTCGACGTCCGCCTGGTCGTCGGCGGCATCGAGGACCCCGACAAGGTCGCCGAGGCGATGGACGACGCCGACGCCGTCGTCAACTTCGCCGCCGAGACGCACGTCGACCGCTCGATCACCGAGCCCGACGCCTTCGTCACGACCCACTCGGTCGGCACCTACACGCTGCTGGAGGCGGCCCGCGAGCACGGCCTGCGCTACGTCCAGGTCTCCACCGACGAGGTCTACGGCTCGATCGAGGAGGGCTCGTTCACCGAGGAGTCGCCGCTCCAGCCCTCCTCCCCCTACTCGGCCACCAAGGCGGGCGCCGACCTGCTCGTCGCCTCCTATCACCACACCTACGGCATGGAGACGCTGATCTGCCGCGGCTCCAACAACTACGGGCCGTACCAGTACCCCGAGAAGCTGATCCCGCTGATGGTCCTCAACGCCATGCACGGCGACAAGCTGCCGGTCTACGGCGACGGCATGCAGGTCCGCAACTGGATCTACGTCGAGGACTTCGCGCGCGGGATCGGGACCGTGCTCGAGCGCGGCGAGCCGGGCGAGGTCTACAACGTCGGCGGGCCCGACGAGGCGCCCAACATCGAGGTCGTCAAGAAGATCGTCGAGTACACGGGCGCCGGCGACGAGCTGATCGAGTACGTCACGGACCGCCCCGGCCACGACCGCCGCTACTCGCTCGGGTCCGAGAAGGCCAGGAGCCTCGGCTGGGAGGCGCGGGTGCGCTTCGCCCAGGGGCTCGAGCTGACGGTCGACTGGTACCGAGAGAACCGCGCCTGGTGGGAGCCGATCCGCTCCGGCGACTACCGCGCGTACTACGAGCGCCAGTACGGTCGCGCGCTGGGCTGACCGGCCGATCACTGAAGGTCCCTGCGCGCTGGATTTGGGTCCGGCGCGGGCGGGTACTAGGCTGCCGCCGTCGCTTTCGAGTGCGAGGAGGAACGTCGTGTCCGAGCAGGTCCACACGCCGCAGCTGCGACCGCTATCGATCGGCGAGATCCTCGACGGCGGCTTCCGTCTGTACCGCCAGCGGTTCGGGGCGCTCGTGCTCGCCGCGCTGGTGCCGCTCGTGCCGCTCGTGATCCTCGCCGTGATGCTGCAGGGGTCGATCGACGAATCCGCCTTCGACATCAACGCGCCGGTCACGGGAAGCTCGGATCAGCGCGCCGGCGAGAGCGTCGTGAACTTCTCGCTCGGCATCGCCGCGACGATCGCGATCGTCGCCTGCCTGCGGATCGTCAGCGCCGCGTACGTCGGCGAGCGCGTCGGCGCCGGCGCCTCGCTGCGTTTCGGACTCGTGCGGCTCCCGATCGTGATCGTCGCCGGCATCCTGGTCTTCCTCGCGATGATCCCGGCGGTGGTCGTGGTCGCCGTGATGCCGGTGCTGTTCCTGCTCCTGCTCGTCGACATCTGGCTCTTCGTGCGACTGTCGCTGGTCGTGCCCGCCGCGGTCATCGAGCGGACGGGGCCGTTCCGGGCCATCAGCCGGTCCTGGAGCCTCACGCGCGACAACTGGTGGCGCCTGTTCGGCACGCTCGTGGTCCTCTTCCTCATCAGCCTCGTGATCCAGCTCGCGATCGGGTTCGTGTTCGGGCTCGTCGCCGGCGCGCTGGCGATCAGCGAGACCGCCTTCGCCGTGCTGTGGGTGCTCACGCTGCTCGCCATCGGCGTCATCGTCGACCCGCTGACCGCGTCCGTCCTCGGCGTCGCGTACTACGACACGCGCGTCCGCAACGAGGGCTTCGACCTCGAGCTGATGACGCGTGACGTGGGCACCGACGAGCCGCGCTTCGAGCGCTCGCCGGAGCGTCCGACCACTCCTCCGCCGCCGGACGCCGGGGGTGGCTTCCGCCCGCCGGGGGAGGCCGCCACCTCCTCGTGAGAAGGCTCGCCGCGACGCTGCTCGCGGCGCTCACGTTGGCGGCCCCGCCGGACGCGGCGGCCCAGGCGGTCACCAGCGCCGAGCTGACCGCCCTCGCCGAGCGCGCGGCGACCGACGGCGCCGCGCGCGAGCGGCTGCTCTCCGTCGAGACCGTCGACGGGCAGCCGGTCGCGCTGCGCGAGGCGCTGGCGGGAGCGCGCGGCGAGCAGCTCGAGCGGCGTGCGCGGCTGGTGGTGGAGAGCGTCGCGGCGGCCGGCGAGGCGACGCCCGCGGGGGAGCACCGGCGGCAGGCGCGCGACGTGCTCGAGCAGCGGCGCTTCCACGGCGCCGACCTCCCGCGGCCGTTCGCGGGCGTGGCCGAGTGGATCGGCGACCAGCTCCGGCGGGTGACCGACTGGATCGGCGCGCGCGGCGCGGGGGTACCGGGCGGGCCGCCCGTGCTGTGGACGCTGCTGGCCGCCGCCATCCTGCTGTTCGCCACGGGGTTCACGAGCGTGACGATCCGGCGCCGCGCGCTGGCCATCGAGCGCGCCCGGGCGGCCGCGCTGCCGGCCACCGAGGATCCGCGTGCGCTCGAGCGCGAGGCCGAGCGCGCTGAGCGCGACGGCGACTGGGAGCGCGCCGTGCGCCTGCGCTTCCGGGCGGGCCTCCTGCGGCTCGACCGCCGCCGCGTGATCGTCTACCGGCCCTCGCTGACCACCGGCGAGATCGCCCGCGCGATCGGCTCACCGGCGTTCCGCGAGGTCGGCGACCGCTTCGACGCGATCGCCTACGGCGGCCGGCCGGCGGAGCGCGACGACGCCGAGCACGCGCGTCGGGGCTGGGCGGAGGTGCTCGCGTGACGAGCCTCGTCCCCCGCAGCCGCGAGGGCCGGCTGGCGGCGGGCGTGGTGGCCGTGATCCTGGCCGTCTACGCCGTCACCGCCGCCGTCGACGCGCTCGTGCCGAGCCCGGAGGGCCCGCACTCGTCGTCGTTCTCGACCTCGCCGCAGGGCATGGCGGCGTGGGCCGAGCTGCTCGACCGTTCCGGGACGGAGGTGCGGCGCCTGCGCGAGCGCCTGTCGGACGACACGCTGCCGGCCGAGGGGACGGTCGTCATGCTCGAGCCGGAGAGCTTCACCCGCGGCCAGGCGCAGGCGCTGCGGCGGTTCGCCGAGCGCGGCGGCCGCGTGGTGGCGGGTCCCGGCGGCGACTGGCTGGCCGCCCTGGCGGGCGGCGCGGCGCCGCGCTGGGAGCGCGGCGGCGCCCCGGACGCCCGCGTCCTCGTGCCGGCGCCGGAGACGGGGAGCGCCACGAGCGTGCGCACGGCCGAGGCCGGTCGCTGGGAGACGGCGAGCGACATGCTGCCGCTCGTGGACTCGATCGTGCTGACCGAGACGGTGGGCGACGGCCGCATCGCCTACGTCGCCGACCCCTCGCCGCTCCAGAACCGCCTGCTCGGCGAGGCCGACAACGCCGCTCTCGCCGTCGCCCTCGCGGGCGAGGGCCCGGTCGTCTTCGTGGAGAGCGTGCACGGCTACACGACCGCCACCGGGCTGGCCGCGCTGCCCGCGCGCTTCGCGTGGGCGCTGATCCTGCTCGGGCTCAGCGGGCTGCTCCTGATCGCCGCCCGCTGGCCGCGCATGGGCCCGCCGGAGCCGCCCGAGGAGCCGCGCTTCCCGCCGCGCCGCGCGTACGTCGACGCCCTCGCCGCCACGCTCGCCAAGAGCCGAGATCGCGGCGCCGCGATCGAGTCCGTACGCTCCGCGGCTCGCGAGCGGCTGGCGCGCCGAGCCGCCCTCGCGCGCGAGGCGGACGACGAGGCATGGTTCGACGCCGCGCGCGCGGCGGGGCTGGACCACGAGGAGGCGAGGGCACTGGTCGAGGGACACGACGACGGGATCGCCGCGGGGCGCGCGCTGGCCCACCTGAGCGGCGGAAAGGAGCGGGCACGTGCGTGACGGGGACGACACGGTGGGCGAAGGCCGGCGAGCGCATGCGTGAGCTGTACGAGGCGGTCTCGGGCGAGGTGTCGAAGGTCGTCGTGGGCCAGGACCAGATGACCGCGACCGCGCTCGCGGCGGTCTCGCTCGGCGGGCACGTGCTGCTCGAGGGCCCGCCCGGGGTGGCCAAGACGCTGCTGGCGGCGGCCCTGTCGCGCGCGCTCGGGCTCGACTTCCGGCGCATCCAGTTCACGCCCGACATGCTGCCGTCGGACGTGACCGGCAACGTCGCCCTGCGCGGCGGCGAGCTCGTCTTCCGCCGCGGCCCGGTGTTCACGAACGTGCTGCTCGCCGACGAGATCAACCGCACGCCGCCGAAGACGCAGGCCGCGCTGCTCGAGGCGATGCAGGAGCGCCAGGTGTCGGTCGAGGGCCGGCCGGAGCCGCTGCCCGACCCGTTCCTCGTGCTCGCCACGCAGAACCCGATCGAGTACGAGGGCACCTACGCGCTGCCCGAGGCGCAGCTCGACCGCTTCCTCGTGCGGCTCGAGGTGAGCTACCCGGACGAGGACGCCGAGCTGCGGATGCTCGGCCTCGAGCGCCGCGGCGTCGGCCCCGGCGACCTCGACGCCGTGCAGCCGGTGGTGGGCGCGGAGGCGCTGCGCGAGGCGCGCGCGGCGGTCGACGCGACGCGCGTGGACGACGAGGTCGCGCGCTACGTGATCGCCGTCGTGCGGCGCACGCGCGACCTCCCGAGCGTCCAGCTCGGCGCCAGCCCGCGTGCGGCGGTGCACCTGCTCGGCGCGGCCAAGGCGGCGGCGCGGCTCGCGGACCGCGACTACGTGACGCCCGACGATGTCAGCGGCATGGCCACCGCCGTGCTCTCGCACCGGCTCGTGCTCACCCCGGAGGCCGAGCTCGAGCGCTACGAGGGCGCCGATGCGGTGCGCACGGCGCTGGGGGAGGTGCCGGTGCCGCGATGAGCGTCGCGCCGCGGGCCGCCGCCGTGCTCGCCGCGATCGCGGTCGTCACGGCGCTCACGTCGCCGCTCTTCGGCGCACTCGCCGCCCTCGCCCTCGCCGGGGCGATCGTGGCCGACGCGATCGCCGTCCGCCGCGCGCCCGAGGTCGTCCGCCGGGTCCGCTCGCACCTCGCCCGCGGCGTCGCCACGCCGCTCCGCGTCGACGCCGAGGGGCCGGGCCGCGTCCGGGTGCGCCAGCCCGCGCCCGCGGCGCTCGACATCGCGCCGCGCGAGGCGGAGGGGCGGCTCGAGGCGACGGTCGTGCCGCGGCGGCGCGGGCGGCATACGCTGAAGGCGGTCGCCGTGCGCAGCGAGGGGCCGCTCGGCCTCGGCCGCTGGCGCCACGAAGGAGCCGACGAGCAGGAGATCACCGTCTATCCCGACGTGCCCGCCGCGCGCCGGCTCGCGCTGGCCGTCCGCCAGGGCCGCTTCCGCGCCGCCGGCCGCCTCACGCGCGGGCCGCTCGGCCTCGGCACCGAGTTCGAGTCGATCCGCGACTACGAGCCCGACGACGACATCCGCCAGGTCAACTGGCGCGCCACCGAGCGCATGCAGCGGCCGATGAGCAACCAGTACCGCGTCGAGCAGGACCGCGAGGTCATGCTGCTGATCGACGCCGGCCGCCTGATGGCGTCTCCGCTCGGCGATCGCACGCGGCTCGACGTGGCGGTCGACGCCGCGGTGGCCGTCGCGCTGGTGGCCGACGTCCTCGGCGACCGCGCCGGCACGCTGGCCTTCGACCGCCAGGTCCGGCGCCAGCTCTCCCCGCGCCGCGGCGGCGGCCACGGCGTCATCCGCGCGCTGCTCGACCTCGAGCCGCGCGCCGAGGAGCCCGACTACGAGCTCGCCTTCCGCAGCGTCGAGGGCGCCAAGCGGTCGCTGATGATGATCTTCTGCGACCTGCTGGAGGAGACGGCGGCGCGGCCGCTGGCCGACGCGGTCCCCGTGCTCAGCCGCCGCCACGCGGTCACGGTGGCCACCGTGCGCGATCCCGACCTCGACGCCGTGCTCGCCACGCCGCCGGACGACCGCCACGGAGTCGGCGCGCAGGCCGTGGCGCTCGACGTGCTCGGCGCCCGCACGCGCGTCGCCCACATGCTTCGGCGAGCCGGCGCCCAGGTCGTCGAGGCGCCGGCCGGGCAGCTGTCGGCCGCCTGCGTGGGCGCCTATCTGCGCGCCAAGACGCGGGGGCGCGCGTGATCGGGCGCGCCGCGCCACAGCAGCAGCGTCCAGTACGCGCTCGCGGCGGCGATCCCGACCGCCGCCGCCACCGGCAGCGGCGGATGGCGCGGGCTGACGAAGCCCTCGATCAGGCCCGCCAGCACCACCCACGGCATCGTGCCGAGCACGATCTCGATCGCGACGCGCGCCTCGCGGCGCAGCGAGGCGCCGCGCGTGAGCGGCCCGGGGTCGACGATCGCCCACCCGAGCCGCAGCCCGGCCATGCAGCTGACCGCGATGCAGCTCAGCTCGAGCAGGCCGTGCGGGAGCACGAACCGCAGCAGGTCGCCGATCGAGCCGTTCTCGATCGTCAGCCCGACGATCGCGCCGATGAAGCCGCCGTTGAAGATCGTCAGCGCCGCGCTGCCGATGCCGAGCAGGATGCCGGCCGCCACGGCGAGGAACGTCACCTGGAGGTTGTTGGTGTAGATCGCGCTGGCGAACTCGGCCTCCTCCTCCGCCGTCAGGTCGTCGCGGGCGCCCGGCTCGATCGCGCCCTGGAACTCGGCCGGCACGATCCCGAGCGCGGCCGCGGGGTCGTCGAGCGCCCAGACGGCGGCCAGCGCCAGCGGCACGAAGAGGAACCCGAGGCCGAGCGCCAGGAGCAGCGGCCGCTCGCGGATCCGCTGCCAGTAGCCGGTGGCCAGGAACCCCCACACGGAGCGGCGCCGGGCCTCGGTGGCGTAGACGCTCTGGCGCGCGTCGGTGACCAGGCGCTCGAGCCGGCGCGTGATCGGCCGGCCTGGGAAGAGGCGGCGGGCCAGGGCGAGGTCGGCGGCCGCGGCGCGGTAGCGTCGTCCGAGCTGGAGCACCGCCTCGGACCCCAGCCGCTGGGGCTTGGAGCCTGCCGCGCGGACGAGCTCGGCGAGCTCCTTCCACCCCGCCTCGCGATCCCGCGTGAAGCGATCGACGTCCATCGCCGGAGGGAAGTATGAGCAGCGACGACGATCCCCGCGCCACCCCCGTGGCGCTCGAGGACCGGATGGCGATCGCAACGCCCGAAGGGGTGGAGGTCGAGCTCACGCTGGCCGGCATCGGCTCGCGCTTCATGGCGGGCGGGCTCGACTACATGATCCAGCTCACCGTCATCGTGTCGATGGCGCTGATCCTGCGGCCCGCGGGCGGCGCGGGGGCCGCGATCTTCACCTCCGCCTCGTTCGCGATGATCTTCTTCTACGACGTGCTCTTCGAGGTGCTGGGCGGGGGCCGCACCCCCGGCAAGCGGGTCAACGGCCTGCGCGTGGTCCGCTCCGGCGGGCGGCCGATCACGTTCTCGCGCAGCGCCCTGCGCAACATCCTGCGGCTGATCGACATCCTGCCCGGCGTGTACGCGGTCGGCATGACCGTGATGTTCATCAGCCCCCGCAACCAGCGGGTCGGCGACCTGGCGGCGGGCACCTACGTCGTGCGCGACCGTCACGGCGATCAGCCCCGCACCGATCGCTACACCGCGCGGCCTCAGGTCGACCCCACGCCCGCGCCGCACCTGGGACGTCACGGCGATCTCGGCCGAGGACGTGGCCACGGTGCGCAGCTTCCTCGAGCGGCGCTACGACCTGCGCCCCGAGTCGCGCCGGGCGATCGGCGGCGAGCTGGCCGCGCGGCTGCGCCCGCGCGTCGGCGGCGTGCCGTCCGACCTCTCCGACGAGGAGTTCCTCGCGCTGCTGGCGGCGGTCAAGAGCCGCTGAGGGAGGTGGCCCGCCACTGGCCGCCCTCCTTCGTGAACTCCATCGTCTCCGTCGGCCCGTCCTCGCCGCGGCGGACCTTGGCCGTGGCGGTGGAGCCGCTGATGCTCACGTCGGTCACGTCGAGCGCGTAGTCGTCGGCGTCCTCGATCGCCTTCTCCATCTCCTGCGTGCAGTCGGAGCCGGCGGCCTCGAGCTGTTGGACGAGCGAGCGGGCGAGGATGTCGCTGCAGATCGTCTCCGGCTCCTGGCGCTCGCCCGCCTTCTGGAGGTCCTCGACCTTCTGCGCCACGGCGCGCTCGTCGCCCTTGAAGTCGTCGACGGACGACGGCTGGGAGGAGGCTCCGCAGCCCGCGAGCAGGAGCAGCGGGAGGATGGCCAGGCGGCGCTTCATCGGCGGCTGTGATCCTAGTGTGCGGTTACCATCGCGGCGGTGCAGGAACGTGCCACCGTCCCGCGGGGTCGCCACGCCCCACCGCTCGAGGTGCGCCAGAGCCGCCAGCGCGGCCGGCTGTTCGCGGCCGCGGCCGCCGTGTTCGCCCGCGTCGGCTACGCCGAGGCGACCGCCGAGTCGATCGCCCGCGAGGCCGGGATGTCGAAGGCCACGTTCTACGAGCACTTCGGCAACAAGGAGGACTGCATCGTCGCGCTGTTCGACACGGCGACCGAGATCGTGCTCGAGGCGATGCGCGACGCGGCGGCGCGCGACCAGGCGACCGATCCGCAGTCGCGGGTGCGCACGACGCTCGGCGCCTTCCTCGAGACGCTCGCGCACTACCCCGACGAGTCGCAGACGCTGCTGGTGGAGATCGTCGGCGCGGGCCCGCGCGCGATGGAGCGGCGCGACCGTGCGCTGGAGACGGTCGCGCAGTACCTGGTCGAGCTGAACGCGGAGGACGCCGCGCGCGGCGTCACCCTGCAGTTCGCGTCGCCCGACGACGCGTTCGCCATCGTCGGCGCCGTCGTCGAGCTCGCGTCGCGCCAGATCCGGACCGGCGTGCCGGGCGACATCCGCGAGCTCGAGCCCGTGGTCGAGCGGCTGAGCCTCGGGCTGATGGCCGCCGGCGAGCGGCCGTGAGCGCCCTCGCGGCGCTCGAGGGCGAGATCGTCGAGTGCCGGAGGTGCCCGCGGCTCGTCGCGTGGCGCGAGCAGGTGGCGGCGGAGAAGCGCGCGGCCTTCCGCGACTGGGACTACTGGGGACGCCCGATCCCGGGCTTCGGCGATCCCGCGGCGCGCGTCGTCCTGCTCGGGCTGGCGCCGGCGGCGCACGGCGCCAACCGGACCGGGCGCGTGTTCACCGGCGATCGCTCGGGCGACTTCCTGTTCGCCGCGTTGCACGCCACCGGCTACGCGAACCAGCCGACCTCGGTGGCGCGCGGCGACGGGCTGGCGTTGCGCGACTGCTTCATCACCGCCGCGGTGCGATGCGCCCCGCCGGCCAACAAGCCGCTGCCCTCCGAGCGCGACAACTGCGCCGACTGGCTCGAGCGCGAGCTGGCCCTGCTGCCCCGCGCGCGGGTGATCGTCTGCCTCGGGCAGTTCGCGTGGAACATCGTGGCGCCGCGGCCGCGGCCGCGCTTCGGCCACGGGGCCGAGACCCGCAACGGCCGCTACGCGATCCTCGCCTGCTTCCACCCGAGCCAGCAGAACACCTTCACCGGCAAGCTGACCGCCCCGATGATGGAGGCCGTGCTGCGCCGCGCCCGCGAGCTCGCCGACGAGGCCGTGGCCGGCGATGAGATCGTCGGGGACGTCGTCGCCCGCGACGAGGTCGTCGGGTCGTGAGGGCGTATAGGGCGGTTCTGGGCGTGCCGCACGTGGCGGCCCTGATCGCGGCGACGCTGCTGGCGCGCTTCCCGATCGGGATCAACGCGCTCGCGATCGTGCTCTACCTGCGCGCCGAGCGCGGGTCGTTCGCCGTCGCCGGCGCGGTGGCCGGCGCGCTCGCCGCCGGCAGCGGCATCGGCGCGCCGGTCCAGGGCCGGCTGGTCGACGCCTTCGGCCAGCGCCGCGTGCTCGTGCCGCTCGGCATCGTCCACGCCGCCGCGCTCGGGGCGGTCGTGGCCTCGACCGAGGCGGGCGCGCCCGCCGCCGTCCTGGCCTTCTTCGCGTTCGTGGCCGGGTTCGCCATCCCGCCGACCTCGTCGGTCCTGCGCTCGATGTGGCCGGAGCTCCTGCGCGAGCGGCCGCAGCTCCTCCAGCCCGCCTACGCGCTCGACTCGGTGCTGATCGAGCTGATCTTCGTGCTCGGGCCGCTCCTGACCGCCGTGATCGCCAGCGCGCTCTCCCCGCCGGTGGCGCTCGCCGTCTCGGCGGTCAGCGTGGTGGCCGGCACCGTCGCCTTCACGGCCCTGCCGCCCTCGCGCGCCTTCCAGCCGGAGCGCGACCGCCGCACCGCCGGCGCGCTCGGCGCGCTCGCCTCGCCCGGCGTGCGCACGCTGGTGCTGACCTCGGTCCCGGCCGGCATCGGCGTCGGCATCTGCGAGGTCGCGCTGCCGGCCTTCAGCGACGCCGAGGGCAGCGCGGCGACGGCCGGCGTGCTGCTCGCGGTCTGGTCGCTCGGCAGCGCCGCCGGCGGCCTCGTCTACGGCGCCCTCCCGAACCGCCCGCCGCTCGGCCGCGTGCACCTCATGGTCGCCGCGCTGCTCCCGCTCGGCCTGCTGCCGATGGCGCTGGCGCCGTCGGTCGCCGTCATGGCGCTGCTCGTGATCCCGGCCGGCATGTTCATCGCCCCGCTGCTCGCCACGCGCAACGAGCTCGTCGGCTGGGTCGCGCCCGAGGGCGCCCGCACCGAGGCCTACACCTGGCCGGTGACCGCGTTCGTCGGCGGCATCGCCGTCGGCTCGGCCGTCGCCGGCGCGCTCGTCGAGGGCCCCGGCTGGCAGACCGCGTTCCTCGTGGCTGCCGCCGTGGCGGCGGTCGGGACGCTGATCGTCGCCCTCCGCCGGCACACCCTGACCGAGCCCGTCGCCGCCTAGACACTAGAACGGCGGCGGCACGCACTCGTGCCGCCGCCCCACGCGCACCGCCTTGACCGCCGGCCCGTACAGCTCGCGGAGGACGGCTGCGTAGTCGTCGCGTGCGCTGACGAGCTCGACGATCACGCGGCCAGCCGCAACCCGCGTGGTGCGGATGAGGATGCCGTCATCGCTCCAGCCGTCGACGAACCCGCGCGCCTCCTCGTACGCCTGCTCGACCCGCTGCTCGACCCTCTCGAGCTCGGCCAGCGTGTACCGCGACTCGACCAGCCGCAGCCGGCCGTCCACCAGCCGCTCGAGGTTGCGCTCGTGGAACGCCCGCCGGCGCGCGACCCGCACGACCAGCGGGCTCTCGCGGCGGATCATGCGGCGCACGTACGCGCGGCCGTGCGGCAGCCCGTTCCGCCGGCGCTCGGCGATCTCGGCCTCGAGCACCGTCCAGCGCGCCGGCCGCGGGCACGGCGGCTCCCCGGGGCTGGGGCCGATCTGGCGGAGCCGCAGGCCGGTCGCCGCGTCGATCACCGCGCGGTCGCCGAGCGGCGCGCTCAGCGCCACGCGGCGCGACATGAAGCGCAGCTCGAGCGTGCGCGCCCCGTTGGGCACACGCTCGACGATGCCGACCTCGACGCGGTCGGCGTGCTCGGCCAGCTCGACGGTCTCGATCTCGGCGCCGCCGCCCGTACCCCAGCGCAGGACGAGGCTGCGGCCGGTGCCGGAGACCCCGTAGTTGCCGGCCGACGCGCAGTCGAGCCTCGTCGGCTCGGTGGCGATCACCTTGGTCGTCACCGGCCCGTAGCGCTGGGCGAAGTACTCCGCGTGGTCGGTCCGGCGCGTGATCAGCTCGACCTCGGCGGTGTTCGCGACGATGTCGGCGCCCCAGCCCTGGAGGTCGAAGCCCTCGGCCTTCAGCTTGCGCCAGTCGCGGCCGACGCGGTTCGCCACGCGGTTCAGCTGCCGCTCGCTGTACCTCACCTCGACGGTCCGCAGGTTGCGGGGGAAGCGCGCGAGCCGTCGCAGGATGCGCTCGTGCACGGCGCGGTCGCGCGTGAGGCGCACGAGCAGGTACGGCTCACCCGGCCAGGCCTCCTCGATCGACACCCCGCCGGACAGGTCGGGCCGCCGGTGCAGGTACCGAGAGGCCCGCCCGCCGAGCTCGAGCCGGTCGTGCAGCCGCAGGTAACGGTTCTCGGCCGGGGTGACGGGGATGTAGCCCACGTCGTACTCCCACACCCCGCGCCGGATCAGCTCCTCGATGTACGGGATGTCGCTGCGGAACCCGAAGCTCGCGCGCTGCTCGGCGTAGTCCTCCAGCGCCGCCTGCCGCTCCTGCTCGGGCGTCAGCGGCGCGTACTGCCCGTGGCAGACGAGCGCGAGCGAGGCGAGGGCGGCGGCCGCCAGCATCACGGCTCCCGCCCGGTCGCGGCGTCGATCACGCGGCGGTCGCCGAGCGGCTGCGACAGCTGCACGCGCGTGCGCGCCGGCCGCGCGTCGTCGAAGCCGAAGAAGAAGTCGACACGCAGGACGATCCCGATCTCGACGCGGTCGTCGTGCTCGACCAGCTCGACCCCCTCGAAGGCGTCGCCGCGGCTGTAGAACCAGTCGAGGCGCAGGCTGCGCCCGGTGCTCGAGACCCGCACGCGCTGGAGCTTCGTGCACTCGAGCCGCGTCGCCTCGGCGGTCGCGAACGTCGTGACCGCCGGGCCGTAGCGCGCCTGGAAGTACGCCTCGTGGTCGGTGCGCGCGCTCACCATCTGGACCATCACGCGGTTGTCGTCGCCGTCCACCCACAGGCCGCGGACGTCGAAGCCCTCCGCCTCGAGCGCGTCGCCGTCGGCCGAGATGCGGTCCTGGAGCGCGCGCAGGTCCGCCTCGGAGAACCGGACGGCGACGGTGCGCAGGCGATGGCGGTAGATCCGCCGCAGGGCCGCCGCGTGGAGCGCCTGCTCACGGGTCAGCCGGACCTGCAGGTACGGTCGCCGCGGCCAGTCGTCCTCGATCGACAGGCCGCCGGAGAGGCCGGGGCGGCGCGCGAGGTAGCGGTCCACGGCGCGCGTGTCGCTGAGCTCGACCCGGGAGCGCTGGTTCCAGTAGCGCCACTCGCGCCGCGTGAAGGCGAAGCCCTGGTCGTCGCGGCGCGCGCCCGACCGCTGCACCCGCCGCACGTGGGAACGGGCCGACGGCAGCCCGAACTGGCGCCGGTACGACATCGCCCGCTCGACCGGCGTCGGCGGCGCGAGCTGCCCGTGGCAGACGGGTCCCAACAGTGCGGCTAGCACGACGGGCACGAGCACGCCCTACTCGTACCCTCTCCGTAGTGCCGCTCTCACCGTTCACTCCGCAGGTCAGGGAGTGGTTCGAGCGCGCCTTCGCCGCCCCGACGCCCGCCCAGGCGCAGGCCTGGCCGGCGATCGCCACCGGCCAGCACACCCTGATCTCCGCCCCCACCGGCTCCGGCAAGACGCTGGCCGCGTTCCTGTGGGCGCTCGACCGCCTCGTCGCCGAGCCGAGCGCCGACCGCACGCGCCTCGTCTACGTCTCGCCGCTGAAGGCGCTCTCCTACGACGTGGAGAAGAACCTGCGCGCCCCGCTGCGCGGCATCGGCGCCGACGTCAAGGTCGGCATCCGCACCGGCGACACGCCGCAGAAGGAACGGCAGGCGATGGTCCGCAGGCCGCCGGACATCCTCATCACCACGCCGGAGTCCCTCTACCTGATGCTGACCAGTCAGGCGGCGAGGATATTCGAGGGGACGGAGCAGGTGATCGTGGACGAGATCCACGCCGTCGCCCAGACCAAGCGCGGCGCCCACCTCGCCCTGACGCTCGAGCGGCTGGCAGAGGCCGCCGGCCGCGACGTGCAGCGGATCGGGCTGTCCGCCACCCAGAACCCGCTCGAGGAGGTCGGCCGCTTCCTCGTCGGCCCGAAGCGCACGTGCACGATCGTCGACACCGGCGTCCGCAAGCCGCTGGACCTGCAGATCCACGTGCCCGTGGAGTCGATGGTCGAGCCCGACGCCACGATCGAGCTCGACCCCTTCGAGGGCACCGGCATGGAGGCCGCCCGCAAGTCGATCTGGCCGGCGATCTACCCCAAGCTGCTCGAGCTCGTCCGCCAGCACCGCAGCACGCTGATCTTCGTCAACAACCGCCGCGGCGCCGAGCGGCTCGCCCTGCGCCTGAACGAGCTCGCCGACGAGCCGATCGCCCGCGCCCACCACGGCTCGCTGGCGCGCGAGGAGCGGCTGGTGGTCGAGGACCTGCTGAAGGCCGGCGAGCTGCCGTGCCTGGTCGCCACTTCGAGCCTCGAGCTGGGCATCGACATGGGCGCGATCGACCTCGTGCTCCAGGTCGAGTCGCCGAAGTCGGTCACCGCCGGGCTGCAGCGGATCGGCCGCGCCGGACACAACGTCGGCGACGTCAGCAAAGGCCGCATCTTCCCCAAGTTCCGCGCCGACCTGCTCGAGTGCGCGGTGGTCGCCCAGCGCATGCGCGAGGGGAAGATCGAGACGACCGTCGTGCCGCGCAACGCGCTCGACGTGCTGGCCCAGCAGATCGTCGCCATGGCCGCCGCGGCGGGCGACGACGGCCTGTCCGTCGACGACCTGTCCGCGCTCGTCACCCGCACCCACTCCTACGCCGAGCTGTCGCGCGAGCAGCTCGAGAACGTGCTCGACATGCTCGACGGCCGCTACCCGAGCGAGGAGTTCGGCGAGCTGCGGGCGCGCATCGTCTGGGACCGCGTGGCGGGCACCCTCCGGGCCCGCAAGGGCGCCCGCGCGCTCGCCATCACGAACGCCGGCACGATCCCGGACCGCGGCCTGTACTCGGTCAACCTGCCCGACGGCCGCCGCGTCGGCGAGCTGGACGAGGAGATGGTCTACGAGGCGCGGCCGGGCCAGACCTTCCTGCTCGGCGCGTCGAGCTGGCGGATCGAG
This sequence comes from uncultured Solirubrobacteraceae bacterium, assembly GCA_963844405.1. Classification (GTDB taxonomy): domain Bacteria; phylum Actinomycetota; class Thermoleophilia; order Solirubrobacterales; family Solirubrobacteraceae; genus DASSUW01. The sequence goes on from CAWJNZ010000008.1 coordinate 136,354, forward strand.
GAGATCACCCGCGACCGCGTGATCGTCAGCCCCGCCCCCGGCGTGCCCGCCGCGGTGCCGTTCTGGAAGGGCGACGGCCTCGGGCGGCCGAAGGAGCTCGGCCAGGCGATCGGCGCCTTCGCCCGCTGGGCGGTCGACCAGGAGCCCGCGAAGCTGCGCGACGAGTACCACCTCGACGAGCTGGCGGCGGGCAACCTCGTCGAGTTCCTGCGCGAGCAGCAGGCAGCTACGCGCGTCGTGCCGAGCGACCGCACGGTCGTCATCGAGCGCTTCCGCGACGAGATCGGCGACTGGCGGCTGTGCATCCTCTCGCCCTACGGCGGCCGCGTGCACGCCACCTGGGGCCTCGCGCTCAGCGCCCGCATCCGCGAGCAGTTCGGCCTCGAGTCGGACGCCATCTGGTCCGACGACGGGATCATCGTCCACCTGCCCGACGCCGACGAGCCGCCGGGCGCCGACCTGGTGATGATCGAGCCGGACGAGCTCGAGGACCTCGTCGTCGGCGAGCTGGGCGGCAGCGCCCTGTTCGGCGCCCGCTTCCGCGAGAACGCCGGCCGCGCGCTGCTGATCCCGCGCGCCTACCCCGGCAAGCGCACGCCGCTGTGGCAGCAGCGGCTCAAGAGCCAGTCGCTGCTCGAGGTCGCCAAGCGCTACGGCCAGTTCCCGATCGTGCTCGAGACCTACCGCGAGTGCCTGCGCGACGTGCTCGACGTCCCCGGCCTGCACGACCTGCTGCGGGCGCTGCACTCGCGCGAGCTCAACCTCGTCGAGGTCGAGACGCCGACCGCCAGCCCGTTCGCCTCCTCGCTGCTCTTCGACTACGTCGCCACCTACATGTACGAGGGCGACACGCCGAACGCGGAGCGCCGCGCCGCCGCCCTCGCGCTCGACCGCGACCTGCTGCGCGAGCTGCTCGGCCAGGACGAGCTGCGCGAGCTGATCGACCCGGCCGCGCTCGAGCAGGTCGAGGCCGACCTGCAGCGGCTGTCGGCGCGCACCCGCGCCGACAGCGTCGACGCCCTGCACGACGTCCTGCGCCGCGTCGGCGACCTGACCGAGGACGAGGTGCTGGCCCGCGGCGGCACGGCGGAGTGGCTGGAGGCGCTGGCCGGCGAGCGCCGCGCCGTGCGGCTGCGGGTCGGCGCCGAGCCGCGCTGGATCGCCGCCGAGGACGCCGGCCTCTACCGCGACGCGCTCGGCTCGGTCCCGCCCTCCGGCCTGCCCGAAGTCTTCCTCGCCGACGTGCCCGACGCCATGGAGAGGCTCGTCCGCCGCTTCGCCCGCACCCACGGGCCATTCGAGGGCGGCGTGCTCAAGCAGCGCTACGGCCTCGACCTGACGCCGGTGCTGGCCGGCCTGGAGCGCGCCGGCGAGCTGGTACGCGGCGAGCTGCGGCCCGGCGGGACGCAGCGCGAGTGGTGCGACCCCGAGGTGCTGCGGCGGCTGCGGCGCGCCTCGCTGGCCGCCCTGCGAAAGGAGATCGAGCCGGCCGACCAGCGGGCGCTCGCGCGCTTCATGCCGAGCTGGCAGGGCGTCGACCGCCACCCGGCCTCGGGCGCCGGCATCGACCGCCTGCGCGACGTGCTCGTCCCGCTCCAGGGGCTGGCGCTCCCGCTCGACGTCTGGGAGCGCGACGTGCTGCCGCGCCGGGTCGGCGCCTACTCGCCGGCGTGGCTCGACCAGCTGTGCGCGTCCGGCGAGATCGTGTGGGTCGGCGCGGGCGCGCTCGGGCGGCGCTCCGGCCGCGTGGCGATCTACTTCCGCGAGGACGCGCCGCTGCTCGGCGCGCCGCCGGCTCCCGCGGCGCCGGAGGGCGGCGTCCACGACGCGCTGCGCGCCCGGCTCGCTCAGGGGGCCTGCTTCTTCACCGACCTGCTGAGCGACGTCCCCGGTATGCCGACCGAGGAGCTGGTCGAGGCGCTGTGGGACCTGGTGTGGGCGGGCGAGGTGACCAACGACGCGTGGGCGCCGCTGCGCTCGCCCAAGCTCGCGGCCGCCGCCCCGTGGTCGCAGAAGGCGCGCGCCGAGCGCCGCCGCAGCTTCTCCGCCCGGCGGCGCGGTGCCCAGCCGACCGTCCAGGGCCGCTGGTCGCTCACCGAGGCGCTCTTCACCTTCGACGACCCGGGGGCGCGCCGCCGTGCGCAGGCCGAGCTCCTGCTCGAGCGCTACGGCATCGTCACCCGCGAGCAGGTGCTGGCCGAGGGCATCCCCGGCGGCTTCTCGTCGCTGTACGACTCGCTGGCGGCGCTGGAGACGATCGGCGTCGCCCGCCGCGGCTACTTCATCGAGGGCCTCGGCGGGGCCCAGTTCGCGCTCCCCGGCGCGGTCGAGCGGCTGCGCTCGCAGCGCGACGACGACGCGGCGCCGCCGCTCGTGCTCGCCGCCACCGACCCGGCGCAGCCGTACGGCGCCGCTTTGAAGTGGCCGCGATCTGTCCCACCCACCCACCCCCAAACCGCCCGCTCACCCGCCCGCACGGCGGGCGCCTACGTCGTGCTGGCCGGCGCCGAGCCCGTGCTCTACGTCGAGCGCAGCGGCAAGGGCCTGCAGTTCCTCGTCGCCGAGGACGATCCCCGCGTCGCGCCCGGTCTCGAGGCGCTGGTCGAGGCCGTCCAGCGCGGCCGCGTGCGGCGGCTGGCGATCGAGCGCGTCAACGGCGAGCCAGTGGTCGGCTCGCCCTACGAGAGCGTCCTGCTCGGGCTCGGCTTCCGGGCCGGCCCGCGCAAGCTCACCTTGAGCGCCTGAAGGTCGAGGTCGTCGGCCGGCAGCGGCCGCGAGATGTAGTAGCCCTGCGCGACGTCGCAGCGCAGCCCGGCGAGGACGTCCATGATCTCGGCGGTCTCCACGCCCTCCGCGACCACGCGCAGGCCGAGGTTGCGCGCGAGGTCGATGGTCGAGCGCACGATGACCGCGTCGTTCTCGTCCTCGGTCATGCCGGCCACGAACGAGCGGTCGATCTTGACCTCGTCGAGCGGCAGCCGCTTGAGGTAGGCGAGCGACGAGTGGCCGGTCCCGAAGTCGTCGAGCGACAGGCCGACGCCGAGCGCGCGCAGGCCGGCGAGCACGTCGGAGGCCCGGACCGGGTCGCCCATGACGGTGTGCTCGGAGATCTCGCACTCCAGCCGGTCGGCGGGCAGCCCGTGGCGCTCGAGCGCGCTGCCGATCGCCGCGGGCAGCGTGACGTCGAGGATGTTGGCGGCCGCCAGGTTGACGGCGACCGGCACGTCGATCCCCTGGTCGCGCCAGGCGCGGCACTGGGCGAGCGCGCGGTCGACCACCCAGCGGGTGAGGTCGGCGACCACGCCGGTGCGCTCGGCGAACGGCACGAACTCGTGCGGGCCGATCAGCCCGCGGATCGGGTGCTGCCAGCGCACGAGCGCCTCGACGCCGGTGAGCTCGCCGCTGTGCAGGCAGATCTTCGGCTGGTAGTGCAGGACGAGCTCGTCGCGCTCGAGCGCCTGGCGCAGCTCGGCCAGCAGGCCGAGGCGGTCGGCCGAGTAGGGGTCGCGCTCGGGGCAGTAGGTGGCGATCCCGTGGCGTCCGCGCTTGGCGTCGTACATCGCCACGTCGGCCCGCTGGAGCAGCTCGCCGAGCGTGCCGCCGTGCTCGGGGTAGAGGGCGGCGCCGATGCTCGCCTCGAGCTCGACGGCGACGCCGCGGAGCGCGAACGGGCGCCGCAGCGCGTCCTGGAGCCGGCCGGCGAGCTCGCCGACGGCGGCGCGGTCGGGCAGGCCGTCGAGCAGCACGGCGAACTCGTCGCCGCCCATGCGCGCCAGCGTGTCGCCGCGGCGCAGGACGGCTTGCAGGCGCCCGGCGACCTCGACCAGCAGCGCGTCGCCGTAGTCGTGGCCGAGCGTGTCGTTGACCTCCTTGAAGCGGTCGAGGTCGATCAGCAGCATCGCGGCGAGACCGTCGCCGCGCAGCGCTCGCTCGGCGCGGCGGTGCAGCAGCGAGCGGTTGGGCAGGCCGGTGAGCGCATCGTGCAGCGCCTGGGCGCGCAGCTGCCGCGAGGCGCCGGCCACGATCCGGAACAGCGTGCCGAAGAGCAGGGCCAGGCCGCCGCCGAGCAGTAGGACGAGCACGAGCACGCCCTCGCGGATCTCGTTCGCGACCGGCTCGTAGCTCAGGTAGAGCTCGAGCACGCCGACCGGCTCGCCGGACGCGATGAGGCGCACGGGCACGAACACCTCGAGCGTCCGCGGGCCGGTGCGATCGTGATTGACCCCCTGGGCGAGCTTGCTGACGACGTTCCCGTCGAGCGCCTCAGCGACCGCGCCGGTGCTGATCGCGTAGTCGCCGATGATCGTGCGATCGTCGGAGTAGACGAGCCGCCGGTCCCGGTTGAACAGCTTCATGCGGAGGATCCCGTTCTCCCGGAAGTAGCCGGTGCCGACCTCGCGGTCGAGCACGGTCAGGCGCTCGAGCGTGTTCGGGTACCTCAGGTCGGCCCGCTCGAGGTCCGCCTGCAGCCCGACCTGCGCGACGACCTCGGCGTTGTTGACCGCGTGCGCGTGCGCGCGCTCCTCGATCTGCTTCTTGAGGACGGCCCCGATGGCCAGCCCGAGCGCGGCCACGACGACGAGGCCCATGACGGTGAACCGTCCGAGCAGGGACACGCGTGTCAGCGACGGCCGCATCTCCGCTTTGATCGGCTTCCGTGGCCTTACCCTGAAGCCCGTGCCCGAGGGCGACACGATCCATTACGCGGCCAGCCGGATCCGAGCGGTCCTCGAGGGGTACGTGCCGGACGTGATCGAGACGCCGCACCCGCGGTTCGGCCGCGACCGCTGGCCGGAGCGGCTCGAGGGACGCGCGGTGCGGTCGGTCGACGCCCACGGCAAGCACCTCTTCCTGCGCTTCGAGGGCGGCCTGGTCATCCACTCGCACCTGCGGATGACGGGGTCGTGGAAGGTGCGGGAGGCCGGCCCGCCGCCGCGCTCGGCCTGGTTGGTGATCCGCCGCGGCGAGCAGGACGTAGTGCAGCTTCGTGGCCCGGTGCTCGAGCTGATGACGGAATCTCGCACGCGCTTCGACCAGCGGCTCGCCCAGCTCGGCCCGGACATCCTGGCCCCGGAGCTCGACGAGGCCGAATTCCTGCGGCGGCTGCGCCACGAGGACCCGACGCGCGGGATCGGCGACGCGCTGCTCGACCAGCGGACGATCGCCGGCATCGGCAACATGTGGAAGAGCGAAGGCTGCTTCGCGGCCCGCATCGACCCGTGGCGGCCGGTCGGCCGGGTCAGCGACGAGGAGGCGCTCGCGATCGTCCGCGAGTGCCGGCCGCGCATGCAGGCGTCCGCGACCGACGGCAGGCAGGACCGCTGGCGCCAGATCTACAACGCCGCCGGACGCCCGTGCCCGCGCTGCGGCCCGCCGGCGCTGATCCGCGGCCGCGGCCAGGGCGACGACAACCGACCCACCTTCTGGTGTCCGAGCTGTCAGCACTGAGACGCGTCGGCCACAAGGGCGCCGACCACATCGCACCCGGCAACACCGCCGCGTCGTTCGACGCCGCGCTCGAGCATGGCGTCGACATGATCGAGTTCGACGTGCTGCCCGAGGACATCGACGACCGCGAGGGCAGCCGGCTGCTGCTGTCGCACGACTACGACCACGACCTCTCGGCGGCGCTCACCCTGGAGCAGGGCCTCGCCCACCTCGCCTCGTCGCCGTTCACCGACGTCGAGCTCGACGTCGACCTCAAGCTGCCCGGCTACGAGGCGCGCGTGGTCGAGGCGCTGCGGTCGTACCGGCTCGTCGAGCGGGCGCTCGTGTCGAGCACGTTCATGCGCAGCCTCGTCGCCGTGCGGGCGCTGGAGCCGCGGCTGCGGCTCGGCTGGTCGGTCCCGCGCGCGCGGCGCGACTACACCGCCTCGCGGCTGTGGATGCTCCCCGCCTACGCGATGGTCGCGCGCATCCGGCGCCGCCTGCCGGCCGCCGCGCGCGAGCACCTCGAGGCCGGTCGGTGCGACGCCGTCATGGCCCACTGGCGGCTCGTCTCGCCCGCACTCGTGGAGGCGGTGGCGGGCGCCCGCGGCGAGCTCTACGTGTGGACGGTCGACGACGCGGCGCGCATCCGCGCGCTCGAGGCGATGGGCGTCACGGGCGTGATCACGAACGACCCCCGGCTGTTCGACTGACATCGCGCACCCCCTCGGTGCGGACGTCCGACGACCTCGTCGGGCCGCGCACCCCCTCGGTGCGGACGTCCGACGACCTCGTCGGGCCGCGCACCCCCCGGTGCGGCCGTCCCGTGATGAAGTGGGTGGGTCGGTCGTAGTACCGGCGTGAACCCTGCGATGACCCTTCCCGCCGCCGCACCGGGCACCATCGCGCTCGACTTCGACGCGCTCTATCGGGCGGCGCGCGACGACGTGTTCGGCTACGTCGCGACCATGCTGCACGACCGCGGCGCCGCCGAGGACGTGACCGCGCTCGCCTTCGAGCGGGCCTTCCGCAAGCGCAAGAGCTTCAACCCGGGGCGCGGGAGCCAGCGGGCCTGGCTGTTCGGCATCGCCCGCAACGCGGCGCTCGACGAGCTGCGGCGGCAGAAGCGCACGGCCCCGCTCGAGGTCGAGCCGGTGGCGCCGGAGGACGACCTCGACCGCGCGCTCCGTCGCGCCGCCGTGCGCACCGCGCTGGTCGAACTGCCCGCGCGCGACCGCGAGCTGATCGCACTGAAATTCCACGCGGGGCTCGACAACAGCGAGCTGGCGGAGGTGCTCGGCGTGAGCGTGTCGAACGCCGGCACCCGCCTGCACCGCGCCCTGACCAAGCTCCGGGAGATCCTCGATGACCAGTCTTGAGACCCTCGAGCTCGAGGCGGTCGACGCCGCGCTCGCCGGGCGCTACGTGGCGCCCGAGCAGGCCGAGCTGGCCGACCTCGCGCTCCTGCTGCGCGACGACCGGCCTCAGCCCACGACGGCCTGGGCGACGCGCCTCGACCGCCGCGTGGACGCCGGCTTTCCAGCCCGGCCGCGCCGCGAGCGCAAGTTCTGGGTGTGGACGCGCAACGCCGCGCCCGGCCTCGGGCTCGCGACGGCCGTGGTGCTGGTGATCGTCGGCGTCGCGGCGCTGCCCCAGAGCGGCGACGACGACGAAGGCGGCGCCGGCGGTGGCAGCGTGGGCATTGCCGTTCCCGAGACCGGGAGCAGCGCCGAGTCCGCCTCGGGCGGCGGCGGGGAGACGCTGTCGCGCGACTCGGCCGTCCAGCCGGGCGATCCCGGCTCTGACCGCCGGCCCGCCCGCGACCAGCAGCGCTCGGCGACGCTCACGCTCGCCGTCCCGCGGCGCGAGGTCGACCGCGCGGCGAGCCGGGTCGGCCAGGTCACCGCCGAGCTCGGCGGCTTCGTGGCCAGCTCGAGCATCTCCAGCAACGGCGGCGGCGACCTGCAGCTGCGCGTCCCCTCGGGCCGGCTCGACGACGCCATCCGGCGGCTGTCGGACATCGGGCGCGTGCGCGAGCTCTCGCGCCGGTCCGTCGACATCACGTCGAGCGTGGTCTCCGCACGCGACCGGCTGCGCGACGCGCGGGCGGAGCGCAAGGCGCTGCTCGCCCAGCTCGCCACCGCGACGACCGTCAACGAGACCGAGAGCATCCGCGAGCGGCTGCGACATCGTGGCGCGCGAGATCTCCGCCGCCCGCCGCCGGCTCGCGCGGGTCAACAACCGCGCCAACTTCGCCGACCTGTGGGTGACGCTGGCCGTCCGCGGCGCCGCCGACGCGGACGACGAGGGCGCGTGGACGCCGGCCGACGCCTGGCGCGACGCCCTGCGCGTCCTCGAAGTGGCGGCCGGCGTGCTGCTGATCGCCGCGTCGGTCCTGCTCCCGCTCGCCCTGCTCTGGCTGCTGATCTGGCTCGCCCGCCGCGGCCTCACCCGCAGGGGGAGGGAGCGCGCGCTGGACATGGCCTGACCCGGGCCGCCCCACGGGGCCCGGGCGCGGGCGAGGGTCGGACCTGTGGCATCCTGCGCGGCGGGATGCCCGCGAGCGCTGAGGAGACGGCTGCGTTGCTCGGTCGCGTGCCCGTGTTCGACGAGCTCGCGCCGGACGACCTGCGCCGCGTCGCCGACGTCACGGTCCCGCGGCGCTTCGGGTCCGGCGAGTTCGTGTTCCGCGAGGGCGACGACTCGGACACCTGCTACGTCGTCCACGGCGGCCACGCGCGCGCCATCCGCGAGCACCCCGACGGCCGGCAGATCACGCTCGCCACGTTCGGCCCCGGCGACATCTTCGGCGAGCTCGCCATGTTCGACGACGAGCGCCGGTCGGCCACGGTGGAGGCCACCGACGACCTCGAGGTGCTCGGGATCCTCGGCCCTGACATGCGGCGCCTGCTGCGCGAGCATCCCGACATGGCGGTCAAGCTCGTGATCTCGCTGGGGCGGCGGCTGCGGGCGGCCAACGAGCGGCTCGCGCGGCAGTCCTTCCAGACCGTCCAGAGCCGCGTGGCGGCGGTGCTCGCCCAGCTCGTCGAGCAGGCTCAGAGCGAGGGGGCGGGCGAGCGCGACATCCCGGTCGTCGCCACGCAGGCCGACCTCGCCAAGCTCGCCGGCTCCTCGCGGGAGTCCGCGAGCCGGTTCCTGGCCGTGCTCGAGCGGGCAGGAGTCATCTCGCAGGGGCGCGGGCGCTTGACCGTCCACGACCCCGCGGCGCTCCAGGGCTATGTCTACTGATCAGCGACCCTTGCGCGAGACCTCGTACGGCGGCGTCGTCGTGCGGGGCGACGAGGTGCTCGTGATCACGCCGATCGGCAAGCGGCGCGTGACGGGCCTGCCGAAGGGCGGGCCCAACCCCGGGGAGCGGCCGGAGGAGACGGCGGCGCGCGAGGTGCGCGAGGAGACCGGGGTTACGGCGACGGTGCGCGAGTTCCTCGGCGACGTGAACTACTGGTACCGGCGCGGGGGCCGTCGCGTCTACAAGACCGTGCACTTCTACCTCTTCGACTACGTCTCCGGGTCGACCGAGGACCACGACCACGAGGTCGAGGAGGCACGCTGGATCCCGCTGGCCGAGGCCGTGCGCAGCCTCAGCTATCCCGGTGAGCGGGCCCTGATCGAACGGGCGCTGTCCAAGTCGACCCCCGGTCGCTAGTCTGCCGCTCCGTGCAGGTCCTTAACTTCTACTCGACGGTCTTCGCCGACCAGATGAAGCGCGGCCGCAAGACGGCGACCATCCGCCTCGGCGACAAGCGCCACAAGTACCGCAAGAACCAGGTGGTGCTGGTCACGGTCGGCTACCAGTACTCACCGCGCGAGAAGCTCTTCCACGCGGTGATCGACAACGTCGAGGTCAAGCGGATCAAGGACCTCTCGCCGCGCGACATCGAGCACGACAACCCCGAGTTCCGCCGGACCGAGGAGATGGTGCACTTCCTCGAGCAGATCTACGGCCGCGAGGTCGGGCTCGACGACACCGTCACCGTCGTGCGCTTCTCCCAGATCGTCGAGAACCCGCCGGACTTCCAGGACCGGCTCCGCGGCGTCGGCGGCGCTCAAAACTAGCGGCCGCCAAGAGGGTTCGCCGAGCTCGGGCACCGCGATGTCGGCCGTGCGGCCGCGGTAGTCGACGCGCGCGCGGGCGCCTTCGAGGTGGATCGCGACGGCTTCGAGGTTCTCGGGCTCGCCGAGGTCCTCGTGGAACGCGTGGGCGACGAGCGCGCGCATCGGGCCGGAGTGGGCCGCGACGACGGTCAGCGTGTCGTCGGCGTGGGCGAGGATGGCCCGCCAGTAGCGGCGCACGACCACGGCCGGCGGCTCGAAGCCGAGCAGCGGCGTCGTGAGCCAGAACGCGATCGGATCGCCGCCGGAGACGTGGATCTCGCGGAAGCGCGCCAGGTCGGCCAGCCAGCCGGGCAGCTCGTCGAGCGACCGCCGCTCGGCCGCGTACTCGCCGAACACCTCGGCCTGCTCGCGCACCTCGCCCCCGGCCGCGACCTTGAAGTTGGCGAAGCCGCGCTCGGGCGCGGCGGTGGTGCCGAGCTCGGCGGCCAGCGCCTCGGCGGTGAGCCGCGCGCGGACGCTCGGGCGCGTACAGCACGCGGACGGCGCCGTGCGCCTCGGCGGCCAGGGCGGCGGCCGCCTCGCGCGCCTGCGCCTCGCCGCGCTCCGACAGCCCGAGGTCGCCCTCGTAGCCGGCCGTCTCGCCGTGCCGGAGGAGTCGGAGCTCAGCCGGCCTCGGTGTCCTCAAAGCGGTTCTCTCCTGGGATGCGGCGCACGGACCCCCATCCATAGCGGGACCAGCAGACGAGAAGGAGGGCGCCGCACAGCGAGCCGAGCGTGTCGGCCACGAGGTCGCCGACGGTGTCGTCGTTGCCGAGCTGGAGGCTCGAGCCGAAGCTGCGGTCGGAGACCCACTCCCAGATCTCCCACAGCCCGCCGAGCGCGACGCCGAGGGCGAAGGCGACCACGAAGATGCCGACGTAGTGCCGCAGGTGCGTGTCGTCCTTCGGGTCCGGCACCACGTCGGCGCGGGCGAGCGCGATGTAGAGCGTCGGAGCGAGGAAGAACGGCAGCGTGAAGTGGACCACGTTGTCGAACCAGGGGATCGAGTCGTAGGCGCCGAGCGCCTCCCCGCCGGCCTGGAACGTGAGCGCGACGACGAACGCCGCGTCATACGCGCGCGGGAGCTGCACCGGGCGCACGACCCACGCCAGCGCGGCCGCGCCGCCGAGCAGGACCGCGCCGTTCGTGTCGCCGGCCACCGCGAAGCCGACCGCGGCGACCACGAGCAGCACGCGCAGCACGTCGATCGGATCGCGGATCCACGGGTTCCAGTCGCCGAGCAGGAGAGTCCGGGCGGTCATCCGCCCCTCTCATACCCACCCTTCGGGAGTTCGCTACGAGGCGCGGGGCGGCGGCGCGGAGCCCGCCGTCTCGTAACTCGAGGGCGCGGCGGGCGGCGTGTAGGCGGTGCGCGCGGGGCGGCGCTGCAGCGGCGCCGCGGCCACGGCCGAGCCCGAGCTGACGGCGATCAGCGCCGCGGCGACGGCCACGAACGCGCCGAAGCGCAGCTCGAGCTCCGTGTTCGGGCCCGGCGAGTCGACCAGTTTCCACGCCGCGATCCCGAAGCACCCGAGCGCGGCGTACCGGAGCGCGTCGCGCGCCATGCCCTGGAGGGCCGGCACGAGGCAGCCGAGGGCGGCGACGGCGGTCACCGCGGCCAGCGCGGCCAGCGCGGTGCCCCAGACGCCGAGCGCATCCCAGCCGGTGCGTCCCGGTCGTCGCGCTGATCCAGCGTTCGACGCCCGCCGTGAGCCCCTCGATCGGCCCCGGGACCGGCTCACCGTCGACGGGCGTCGGTGCCGGCGCGTACCACGGGCGGCCGAGAGCGGCGATGACGCCGACCGCGGCGGCGAGGGCGAGCAGGGCGTGCGTGCGGAATCCGAGGGTGCGCATGGTGGCTGGAATGTCGGCAGCAGCGCGGCGCGACTGAAGGACTTGTCCCCCGAAGTGGACGCCCAGCCGCTTGGCACTCTTGTGACGAGAGTGCCAATCCTCCCTTGTACTTCGCGCTTGTCCGTCCTATCATCCCCAGCCGTTGGCACTCTCGGGTTAGGAGTGCCAGACGTACGAATCTCAGCGGAGGGCACTTAGATGAAGCTCAAGCCACTAGGCGACCGGCTGATCGTCAAGGCGGTCGAGGAGGACGAGACGACGGCCTCAGGCATCGTCCTGCCGGACACCGCCAAGGAGAAGCCGCAGAAGGGCAAGGTCCTCGCCGTCGGCGACGGCAAGCTCGACGACGACGGGAAGCGCATCCCGCTGGATGTGGCGGAGGGCGACGAGGTCCTCTACTCCAAGTACGGCGGCACGGAGATCAAGGTGGAGGGCGAGGATCTCCTCGTGCTCCGCGAGTCCGACGTGCTGGCCAAGGTCCAGTCCTAGGAAGCGGGAGACCAGACACACATGGCTCACAAGGAAATCAAGTACGAAGCCGACGCCCGCCAGTCGCTCGAGGCCGGCGTCGACGCCGTCGCGAACGCCGTCAAGGTGACGCTCGGCCCCCGCGGCCGCTACGTGGTCCTCGACAAGAAGTTCGGCGCTCCGACGATCACGAACGACGGCGTGACCATCGCTCGTGAGATCGAGGTCAAGGACGTCTTCCAGAACCAGGGCGCGCAGCTCGTGCGGGAGGTCGCCACGGCGACCAACGACGTCGCCGGCGACGGCACGACCACGGCGACCGTCCTCGCCCAGGCGATCGTCCGCCAGGGCCTCAAGAACGTCGCGGCCGGCGCCAACCCGCTCGGCCTCAAGCGCGGCATCGAGATCGCGGTCGACCAGGTGGTCGAGTTCATCAAGTCGCAGGCCAAGGAGATCTCCGGCAAGGACCAGATCGCCCGCGTGGCGACGATCTCCGCCGGCGACGAGGAGATCGGCGACGTGATCGCCGACGCGATCGAGAAGGTCGGCAAGGACGGCGTCGTGAACGTCGAGGAGGGCCAGACCTTCGGCATGGACCTCGAGTTCACCGAGGGCATGCAGTTCGACAAGGGCTACATCTCGCCCTACATGGTCACGGACCAGGAGCGGATGGAGGCGGTCCTCGAGGATCCCTACATCCTCATCGCCAACCAGAAGATCGGCTCGGTCCGCGATCTCCTGCCCGTGCTCGAGCAGGTCATCCAGTCCGGCCGCCCGCTGCTGATCATCGCCGAGGACGTCGAGGGCGAGGCCCTCGCCACGCTCGTGGTGAACAAGCTGCGCGGCACCTTCACCGGCGTCTCCGTGAAGGCCCCGGGCTTCGGCGATCGCCGCAAGCGCATGCTCGAGGACATCGCGACCCTCACCGGCGGCGAGGTCATCACCGAGGAGATGGGCCTCAAGCTCGAGAACACGCAGCTCTCGCAGCTCGGCCGCGCGCGCCGCGTGGTCGTGGCGAAGGACACCACCACGATCGTCGACGGCGCCGGTGACGCGGACGCCATCAAGGGCCGCATCAACCAGATCAAGACGGAGATCGAGAACACCGACTCCGACTTCGATCGCGAGAAGCTCCAGGAGCGCCTCGCGAAGCTCTCGGGCGGTGTCGCCGTCGTGAAGGTCGGCGCGGCCACCGAGACCGAGATGAAGGAGAAGAAGCACCGCGTCGAGGACGCGCTGCAGGCCACCCGCGCGGCCCTCGAGGAGGGCATCGTGGCGGGCGGCGGCGTGGCGCTGCTCGAGGCGCAGGACGCCATCAACCTCGACGTCATCGAGATCGACGACGAGAAGACCGGCGCGCGCATCGTGCACCGCGCGCTCGAGGAGCCGACCCGCCAGATCGCGGAGAACGCCGGCTTCGAGGGCTCCGTCGTGGTCAACGACGTCCGCAAGTCGCGGCACCGGCCAGGGCCTGAACGCCGCGACCGGCGAGATCGTCGACCTCGTCCAGGCCGGCGTCATCGACCCGGCGATGGTGACGCGCTCGGCGCTCCAGAACGCCGCGTCGATCGCCAAGAACATCCTCACCACCGAGGCGATCGTCGCCGAGGTGCCGGAGGAGAACGGCGCCGGCCACGGCGGCGGCATGCCCGACATGGGCGGGATGATGTAGTCCCAGCCGCTACGGCTGATGTTCCGAAGGGCCCGCTCCGGCGGGCCCTTCGTCGTTCCAGGCGAGCAACGCCTCTCCACGCGGCGACAGGCGGTAGCCCGGGCTCAGCGAGATCGTCAGCCCGAGCTCCTTCAGCCGCCGCACGCGCGGCTTGAACACGCGCTTCTCCAGCCCGAACGAGGCCGCCAGCTCCTCCGCGCGCACCTCCGGGTTGTCGCGGATCGCCCGGAGGTACTCGTAGCCCCACGGCAGCCGCTCGACCTTGGCGCGCAGCTCCGTGAAGTCGTCCGGGATCGTCTCGCGCAGCGCGATCCGCGGGTCCGGGCCCTCGAGGTGCAGGGCGATCCGGTAGAGGTCGCCGTCCGGCCGCAGCGCGCGCGACGACGCTCGTCCGGCGTGGCGAACCCCGCCCGACGGGCGTCGCGCCTCGAGATCGTGCGGACCACCCGCACGTCGTCGATCCGGATCACTCCGACGGCGGTCATCTGCTTCGAACCGGCGCGCGCCCGCGGCCGGTCCCAGCGCCGGAACTGCAGGTCGATCGTGCCGGCGGCGATGCCGTCGAGCTGCGCGCGCTTGAAGAGCACGCCCGCAGGCTACGGCGCCACGCGCTGACCGGGCCGGCGGAGCCGGAACCAGCGGTGGCCGTAGCGGCCGAGCTCCACCTCGATCCGGCCGCCCGACGGCTCGAGCTCCTCGGAGCCGAACAGGTCGACGGCCGCCTCGGCGTCGCCGACCTCGACCCGGACCGTCCGCGGCTCCTCCCCGAGCGAGTGGACGGCGACGACGGCGCTCTCCTGCCAGTCGGCGCGGTGGGCGAAGACCGCCGGATCGCCGGCGTCGAGCAGCGTCGCCCGTCCCCAGCCGAGCTCGGGGCACTCGCGGCGGCGGCGGATCAGCCGCTCCATCCACATCAGCAGCGACTCGTGATCACGCCGCTGCTCCGCCACGCGGTCCCACTCCATCGCGGGGGCGTCCGCACGCTCAGCCGCCCCGGGATGGCGAGGTCCTCGACCATCGCGACCTCCTCGCCGTAGAACAGCACCGGCGTGCCGGGCAGCGAGAAGGCGAGCGAGTACACCAGCCGGATGCGGTCCTCGTCACCGTCGAGCATCGACGGCAGCCGGCGCCGCAGCCCGCGCCCGTAGAGCTGGTGCTCCGGCTTTGGCCCGAACGCCGCGAACACCTCCGCGCGCTCCTCCTCCGACAGCTTGTCGAGGGTCAGCTCGTCGTGGTTGCGGACGAAGTTCGCCCACTGCGAGTCCGGCGGGATCTCCGGCAGCGCCTCCAACGCCCGCGCCAGCGGCTCCGCCTCCCCGCGCGCCAGCGACAGGTACAGCGCCTGGTTGACGGTGAAGCTCAGCACCATGTGCAGCTCGTCGCCGTCCTCGTCGCCGAAGAACTCGCGCTGCTGCTCGGGCGGCAGGTTGACCTCGCCCATGAGGATCGCCGAGCCGCTGCGGCGGCCCATCGCGCGCCGGATCTCCCGCAGCAGCTCGTGCGGGTCGGGGATCGCGCCCTCCGGCGTCCCGATCGGCTCGATCAGGAACGGCACGGCGTCGACCCGGAAGCCGGCCAGCCCCTGCTGGAGCCAGTAGCCGACGATCTGGGCGATCTCGTCGCGGACCTCCGGGTTGGCCACGTTGAGGTCGGGCTGGTGGGAGTAGAAGCGGTGCAGGTACCACTGCTTCGCCTTGCGGTCGTACTCCCAGTTCGAGTCCTCCTGGTCGGGGAACACGACGTCGCCGGGCTTCTCCTCGGGCTTCTCGTCCGCCCACACGTAGAAGTCGTGGTACGGCGACTCGCGGTCGCGGCCGGCCTGGAACCACGGGTGCTGGTCGGAGGTGTGGTTGACGACGAGGTCGGCGATCACGCGGATGCCGCGGTCGCCGGCCGTGCGGATCAACTCGACGAAGTCGCCCGGCGTGCCGAGCCGCCCGTCGATCCCGAAGAAGTCGGTGATGTCGTAGCCGTCGTCGCGCTCGACCGACGGGTAGAACGGCATCAGCCACAGGCACGAGACGCCGATCCCGGCCAGGTAGTCGAGGCGATCGGTCATGCCCACCAGGTCGCCGCAGCCGTCGCCGTCGGAGTCGAGGAACGTCTCGACGTCGGCGCAGTAGATCACCGCGTTCTTCCACCACAGGTCGCTGGTCGCCTTGCGTCTCATAGCCGCGGCAGGACATGCTCGCCGAACGCGTCGATGAACGCCCGCTGCTCCTGGCCGACGTGGTGCAGGTAGATCGCGTCGAACCCCAGCTCTGCGTACTCGTGCAGCCATTCGGCATGCTGCGCCAGGTCGGAGGAGACCAGCACGGCATTGCGCACGTCCTCCGGCCGCACGTGCTTCGCGGCCTCGTCGAACTGCTCGACGGTCGCGAGGTCCCAGCACAGCGGCGGCGCGAAGACGTTGGTGCGCCACTGGTCGTGGGCGATCCGCAGCGCCTCCTGCTCGGTCGGCGCCCACGACACGTGCACCTGGATCGACGCCGGCCCGTCGAAGGCGTCGAGCATCCGCCGCAGGTGCTCGTGCGGCTGGTTGATGGTGATCAGCCCGTCCGCCCAGTCCGACGCCCAGGCGGCGGTCTCGACGCTCACCGCCGTGGCCAGCAGCGGCGGCGGCTCGGCCGGCAGCGTCCACAGCTTCGCCCGGTCGACGCGGACGAGCCCGTCGTGGTCGACGACCTCGCCGGCGAACAGCGCGCGCATGACGTCGACGCACTCGCGCAGCCGGGCGTTGCGGACCTTCTTGTCGGGCCACGGGGCGCCCGTGATGTGCTCGTTGGAGAACTCGCCGGTGCCGAGCGCGACCTGCAGCCGCCCGGGGAACAGCTCGCACAGCGTGGCCGCCGCCTGCGCGACGATCGCCGGGTGGTAGCGCTGTCCCGGCGCGTTGACGACGCCGTACGGCATCGCGGTCGCCTGCATCGCGGCGCCGAGCCACGACCAGGCGAAGCCGGACTCGCCCTGGCGCTCGCTCCACGGCGAGAAGTGGTCCGACGACCACGCGCGCTCGAAGCCGGCCGCCTCGGCCTCGCGCATGGCGTCCAGCAGCGCGCTCGGCGCGATCTGCTCGTGCGAGGCGTGGATGCCGACGGCGGCCATGCGGGCGGGGGTACCCGTAGGCTGCCGGTTCATGCCCGCCTATGTGATCGCCTGCGTGAAGGACGCCTGGGACCAGGAGAAGCTCGCCGAGTACCGCGAGCGCAACACCGACGCCGTCGCCGAGCACCGCGGCCGCTTCGCGGCCCGCGGCGGACGGCAGGAGATCCTCGAAGGCGACTACGAGCCCAAGCGCACGGTCCTCATCGAGTTCCCCGACCTCGACGCGGCGAAGGGCTGGTACGAGTCCGACGACTACGCGCCCCTGCGCGAGCTGCGCAGGAGCGCGTCGGACACGGACATCTGGGTCGTGGAAGGGACTTAGTAGGGGGCCCCGCCCAACGGGTCATTCCGTGTGGAGCGATGTCCCGTTGGGCACCCCCTAGCCGCCCGCCGCCTCGGCGCTGCGCAGCCCGCGCACGGCCCACCACGCGAACGCCGCGACGAGCGCGACGGCGATCGCGTAGGCCCCGGCGACCGGCGCGCCGGTGCCGGAGATGAAGTCGCGGCCCGTCTCGATCAGCGGCGTGAACGGGTTGACCGTGGCGACTCCGTGGACCCAGCCCGCGAGCAGGTCGAGCGGCACGTAGACCGGAGCCAGGAAGAGCACGAGGAACACCGGCATCTGCATGGCCGGGCCGGCCTGCATCGTCCGCAGGCGCATCGCCACGCCGGCCGCGAACAGCGTCGCGGAGAGCGATACGAGGTAGGCGAGCAGGATCAGCCCGGCGATGTCGACGCCGTCGCCGCCGACCTGCATGCCGGTCGCGAGCCCGACGGCGAACAGCAGCGCGCCGACCACCGTCGCCCGCGCCCAGGCGGCGAGCGCGTAGCCGGCGATGATGCCGGTGCGGCTCGGCGCGGCCAGGAACAGCCGCCGCGAGAACCCGCGCTCGAAGTCCGCCGCGATGCCGAAGCCCGTGAACACGCCGCCGAACGCGGACGCCTGGAGCAGCACGAACACGAACTGGAAGGCGGTGTAGCCCGACGGGAAGTCGAAGCCCGGGACGTTGCCGACGTTCGACAGGCCGCCCGCGAAGGCGACGAAGAAGAACATCGGGAAGATGATCGACGGCAGCAGGAACGCCGGGTTGGTGGCGACGTTGTGGATCGAGCGCCACGCGACGGCGCCCGCGACCTGCGCGAAGCGCCTCATGTCCGCACCAGCCTCGTCCGCAGTGCGCGCGAGGCGGCCGCGACGCCGCCGACGGCGATCGCCGTCGCGATGCCGAACGCGAGCGCGAGCGCCTCGCCGTCCCAGCCCGTGATGATGAACGAGCGGATGCCCTCGATCAGGTAGGAGACCGGGTTGTAGGTGGCGATCGTCCGGAACCAGTCCTGCTCGATCAGCGGACGCGGGAGGCTCATCGACGACAGGAAGAGGAAGACGAAGAACAGCGGGAAGAAGCCCTGTACGGCCTCGCCGGAGCCCGAGCGCAGGCCGACGAACGCGCCCAGGCCGGCGAACGCGAGCGCGACCAGCACCGCGAGCGCGAGGATCGCCGGCACGCCGAGCGCGCCGGCCGGGAAGTCCATCCCGACCGCGAAGCCGACGACGAGGTAGATCACCGCCGAGCCCAGTGCCACGAGCATCACCCCGCCCAGGTGTCCGATCAGCAGCGCGGCGCGCTGCATCGGCGTCATCGCGAGGCGCTTCATGAAGCCGCTCTCGACGTCGCGGGCGAGCGCCGAGCCGGCGTTGAGGCACGCGAACAGCGAGCCCTGGATGAAGGGGACGGCGATCGCGAAGTCGAGGTAGCTGTCGGCGGGGAAGCCGGGCAGGTTGCTCGCCGCGTCCAGCCCGCCCGTGTTGATGGCCATCATCAGCAGCGGGAAGATCACCGGCGGGATCACCAGGGCGGGCTGGCGCAGCGTCTGGAGCACCGACCGGCGCGCCATCTCGAGGATCTGCTCGATCACGCCGGGACCACCTCCGGCTCGGCCGCCGGCTCGCCGCCCTCGAGCTTGCGCCCGGTCTTGGCGAGGAAGACGTCGTCGAGCGTGGGCGCGTGCAGCCGGAAGTCGGCCAGCGCGATGTCCTCGGCGTCGATCGCGCGGACGATCTCGGGGAGCTGGTCGACGCTGCCGCGCAAGCGCACGGCCACCGCGCCGGGGCGCGCGGTCACCGGCGTGCCGAAGCGCGCGAGGACACCGGCGACCTGGTCGAGGTGATCTCCCTCCGCGGGCTCGACCTCGAGCGACGGGCGGCCGATCTCGGCCTTGAGCTCGTCCGGCGTGCCGCGGGCGACGATCCGCCCGTGGTCGATGATCGCGATCCGGTCGGCGAGCGCGTCCGCCTCCTCGAGGTACTGCGTGGTGAGGAAGACGGTCACCCCGTCCTCGTGCGCGAGCCGCGCCACCTCCTGCCACATGTCGGACCGGCTCTGAGGATCGAGGCCGGTGGTCGGCTCGTCGAGGAACAGGATCCGCGGGTGGTGCACGAGCGCGAGCGCGAGGTCCAGCCGCCGCTTCATGCCGCCGGAGTACTCCCTGACCTTGCGGTCGGCCGCGTCGGCGAGCCCGACGCGCTCGAGCAGCGCGTCGCCGCGCGCGCGGCGCTCGGCCTTCGGCACGCCCTGGAGCGCGGTCTGGAGTCGCATGTGCTCGCGGCCGGTGAGCAGCCCGTCGAGCGCGGCCTCCTGGAGCGCCGCGCCGATCGCCTGGCGCACGGCGGCGCCCTCCTTGACGATGTCGTAGCCCGCCACGCGCGCCCTGCCGGCGGTCGGCGGCAGCAGCGTCGTGAGCATGAGGACCGTCGTCGACTTGCCGGCGCCGTTGGGGCCGAGGAAGCCGTAGATCTCGCCGGGCTCGACCGTCAGGTCGATCCCGTCCACCGCACGGATGCCGCCCTTGAATTCACGGACGAGGCCTTCGACCTCGATGCCGTTGGGGAGGATCGTCATGGAGGTACTTTCTAGCGAAGATATTTGGCAAGTTCAATCTTTTATGTTTGCTACCTTTCTGATACGTGATCCCAGCGGAGCCCTCCACGACCACTGCCGCACGCGAGGCGTGGGGCCTCTTCTGGCGGATCTTCATGGAGGACAAGCGGCGCCGCTGGGCGCTCCTCTCCGAGATGGGGCTGGCGCCGCAGCAGGCGATGGCCCTCAGCACGCTCCAGCCCGGCGAGCCGATGCCCATGAGCGCGCTCGCCGAGGCGATGCACTGTGACAACTCGAACGTCACGGGCATCGTCGACCGGCTCGAGGCGGCCGGCCTCGCCGCGCGGCAGCCGAGCGAGCGCGACCGCCGCGTGAAGGCCGTCGTCCTCACCGAGAAGGGCGAGTGGACGCGGGTCGAGATCGAGCGCCGCGCCGGCCAGCCGCCGCCACGGCTGGCCAGGCTGTCGGAGGAGGACGCCGTGCAGCTGCGCGACATCCTCGCCCGCGCGCTCGAGAACTGACCCCGCGGGCCGCGCGCCACAGGCGTATCACCGGCTGCGCGACGACGCTCTCAGTGATGTGAGCCGCTTTCAGGACCGGCGTCCCCTTGACGTGGCGATCGCCGCTTGAGGAGGCTTTCTGGTGAACGACTCGAGACGACGCGCCTGTGCGCGTCGACGGCAACGGGGAAATCGGAACGATCTTGCCGAGATCTGGTAGCAACGGGAACGTTTCTCGACTGACAGCTCGCATCGCGGCGCTTACCGCACCAGACCGAGCGCGGGCCGGACGCGATCGCACGCGAGTCCGTCTGGCGAAGAGCATCGGCGCAACCCTGCTCGAGGGCCTTTCCCTCTACTGGTGGCTGCGGTGGGCTGAAGACGGAAATTGGTGGTGGGCGTTGGCGGCCCTGGTCGCCGGCGAGGTCGTCGAGACGGCGTTCCTCCAGATCGGAATCAGGCGCGCAGCGTCCAAGCGATGGGACAAGGGGGATGCGGACACGCCGCACTTCCAGAAGGTGCGCCGGATCGTTTCGGCGGCGGGCAACCTCGAGGTCGGCATCTGGCTGCTCTGGTTCGCCCTAGTCCAGTGGCTGGATGACGCTTCGGACCTTTCGCGGCCGTACCAGATCGCCGCGGCCGGCGCTGTCCTGCTCGTGCTCATGCACCTCAAGCACCACGTCGAGAGCGCCGCGCTCCGTGATCTTCCGTTCCGGAAGGACCTGTTCTCCCTGGACGGCATGATCGCGAGCGCCATGGAGGTCGGCGGCGCCGTGGCCTGCCTGGCGCTGATCGAAGATGGACAGTACGTGCTGGCCGGCGCCGCGCTGGCCGGCGGTCTGCTCATCGAGCACTTCGCCCTGATCGGGATGCTCGGCCGGGAGATCATGGCGCGCGACCTCCGCCTCCCGCGCGACCCTCGCTGGAAGCCGCCGCTTCAGCGGGATGTCCGCTTCTTCTTCTTCACGCATTTCCCGAGGTTCTGGAAGCGCGTCGAGCGGATCGGGCCGGTCGCGCGGTGGGTGAACCGCTATGCGATCAATTACGCGATCTCCGTCATCGAACCGCGGCCGAACCCGTTGAGCACGAGGACCCCCTATCCCTGCTGGCCTTCGCTCACCGATCGCAGCTACAGCGGACGCCATCTGCCGCCGGCGTCTTCGCAGGGGAGCGCGAAGCCGCCCGCGGGCCCGCCCCTCGAACAGCGCGTCGCGGAGCTCTTCCGGCGCGACGGCGACATGATCGAATGTCCAAAGTCGACGGTCCTGTTCGGGTGGTTCGCGCAGTGGTTCACGGACGGGTTCCTGCGCACGAGTCGCCAGCGCCGACCCGACGGGGTCCGGGATACGCTCAGGAACGAGACGAAC
This sequence comes from uncultured Solirubrobacteraceae bacterium, assembly GCA_963844405.1. Taxonomy (GTDB): domain Bacteria; phylum Actinomycetota; class Thermoleophilia; order Solirubrobacterales; family Solirubrobacteraceae; genus DASSUW01. Next base: position 157,742 of record CAWJNZ010000008.1, read on the forward strand.
CACGACATCGACCTCTCGCAGCTGTATGGGGCCACCGCCGAGGTCACCGACCAGCTCCGCGCCCACTCCGGCGGCCTGCTCAGGAGCCAGTGCATCCGGGGCGAGGAGTATCCTCTCTACCTCTGTTGGTGCGGCCGGCGCAAGCCGAGGTTCAGCGCGCTGCCGACGCCGGCGGGGTTCGATCGGCTATCAAGGGGCCCCAAGGACGGACTCTTCGCCATGGGCACCGACGTCACGAACCTCGGCTTCGTGGCGTGCAACGTGCTCTTCCTCCGGGAGCACAACCGCATCGCTCGAGAACTGAGCGATGCGAACCCCCGCTGGAACGATGAGCAGGTATTCCAGACGGCGCGCAACGTGCTGACCGTCGTCCTGCTCAAGATCGTGGTCGAGGAGTACATCCACCACATCTCGGCTGCGCACTTCCGGCCCCGACTGGCGCCGGAGAGCTTCCCGAACGAGCCGTGGTACCGGCCGAACTGGATGACGATCGAGTTCAACCTGCTGTACCGCTGGCATACCCTCGCGCCGTCGAGCTTTTGCCTCAACGGCGCCGCGCTCTCGGTCAAGGACACGCTGTTCGACACGAAGCCGCTGACGGCCGCGGGTCTCGGCCGGCTCATGGCCGCCGCGTCGAACCAGCCGGCAGGTCGCATCGGCCTGTTCAACACGGACGAGTGGTTCATCGACCAGGTCGAGGTGCCGAGCATCCGACAGGCCCGGCATGCGGACCTGTGCTCCTACAACGACTACCTCAGGTTGTGCCGCTACCCGCCGGTCACGGACTGGTCGGAGATCTCCTCCAACCCGAAGATCCAGGAGCGGCTGAAGAAGGTGTACGGCGACCGGATCGACGACGTCGAGCTCTACGTCGGGCTCTTCGCCGGGGACACCCAGCCCAACGGCGTCCTGCCCTGGCTCATGAACACGATGGTGGCGTTCGACGCGTTCTCCCAGGCCCTGACGAACCCGCTGCTCGCCCCCCGGGTCTTCACCCCGGAGACGTTCTCCGACGCCGGCTGGGAGATCATCCAGCAGAACAGCCGACTGTCCGACATCGTGAACCGGAACGTGCCTGGCGGCTCCGAGCACTTCGTGAGCTTCACGCGACGCGACTTCAAGCGGGTGTAGACGCGCCACGGCCGTTGCGCGGCCGCGCTACGGCGACGAGCGTCGCGGCGCGGTCGCGCCGCAGGCGCACGAGCCACGGCTCGGCCTCGAGGGACTCGTACGTCCGCTCGGCTTCTGCGAACCGGGCCTCGGCTTCGTCCGGCCGGCCGAGGGTCGTCGCGAGCACCCCGAGGTGGTGGTTCACCGCGCCGAGCCACGAGGCGACGGTGGTGACGAGCCGCTCGCTGCGAGGCTCCAGGATCGCGTGCAGCCGCTCGGCGGCGCGGACGTCGCCGAGCCGCGCGGCGGCGACGCTCGCGTAGACGGGGATCAGCAACGACGTGTAGTCGGGCGGCAGACGATCGAGGTCATTGCTCATCAGCAGGTCCAGGAACTGGCGCGCATCGCCGAGCCGCCCCACCTCGGCGAGGATCATGCACATCGCGGCAGCGCTCAGCAGCTGCAGGTGTGGGATCGGGATGACGTCGGGCCCCGCCTCGAGCGAGGAACCAGGGGCTCGAACGTAATTCGGGAGGTACGGATGGCGACGGTCGAGCGCACCCTGCACGAAGCGGGCGGCGATGAGCTGGCCGAGGTACCAAAGCTCGCTATCGGGTTGTCCGGCCCGCCGGCCGAGCTCGAAGGCGGCGACAGCGAGCCGTTCAGCCTCGTCCGGCGGTCCGCTGATCACGCAGCGCTTGGCGCGCACGATGCTCTCGTGCCAGCGCATGTAGGGCTGGCGGAGTTTCTTGGCGACCTCGCTCAGCCGTGCCAGCAGTCGGTCGCACTCGTCGAGCTCTCCGACGTTCATCGCGGCCTGTGCGCCGAGATAGGCGACGTGACCGATCAGCACCTGGTCGTTCAGCTGGTCGGCGAGCACGGCGGCTTCATGGAGATTCACCCGACGCTCCTTGGGCGTCCGTGAACGATTCCACTGAGAGACGCAACGCTGGGTGAGGACCTGGGCTAGCGTCCGTGGATCGCCCAGACGCCGGGCCATCGCGACCGCCTCGTCATTGAGCCGCTCGCGCACATGGGGATCGCGATCGTTCGTCAGCTCGAGGGCCAGCAGGGCCAACAGGGTCGCGCGGACAGGGCTGTCGGCCGGGTCATATGCGTCGAGTGCTGCCCGCAGCACTTCCACGCGCTCCCGGTCGATGCCGTAGCCCGAGCTGTAGATGCCGCGGTTGTTGGCGAGCGCGGCGCTCGCGAGCCGGTCCGCATCGCCCAAGTCGACAGCTGATCTCGCGGCATCGAGGAGCGTCTGCCGGTAGGCGGGGTCGCCGGCCTGGCGCTCGGCTTCGCCCTGGGCGACGATGAGATCGCAGCGCTCGGCCAGGCGCCCTGCGGGATCCGATGCGTCGATCAGCTCGACCGTCCCGCGGAAGTGCGCCGCGGCCTGCTCGTAGGCGGACTGTACGAGCGCGTGCTCACCCGCGCGCCGCCCGTACTCGATCGCCTTGTCGATGTCGCCGCCGAGGCCGGCCTGGGCAAAATGGTGCGCGACCTCGGAGAGATACGGCTCCAGGTTCCCGCCGTGGGCCTGCTCGATCGCCTCGCCGGCGCGACGGTGCAGCAACGCGCGCCGCGTCGCGCTCAACGCGTCGTAGACGGTGTCGCGGATCAGCCGATGCGAGAACATGTAGCGGCCTGCGGGGCCGGCGAGCTCCTCGATCACCTGCGCACGCACCGCCGAGTCGATCGCGTCGACCAGCTCGTCCTCCTCTTGGACGCCCACGCGTTGGAGCACATGCAGCTCGAACTCGCTCCCGAGCACGGCCCCCGCGGCGAGGAGGCGGTTGGCCTCGCGTCCTAGGCGCGCGACCCGATGGGCGATGACGTCCTTGACGTTCTCGGGGACGGCGAGCCGTCCGGGCTGCAGGCCCGGGTCTTCGACGTCGAGCGGCCCGGACTCGTTGATGTCGCGCAGCATCTCGACGACGAAGAAGGCGTTGCCTTCGGTCCCTTCGTAGACGATCCGCCCCAGTTCGGCGGGTGCGTGTTCTCCGACGTGGGCGTCGACGAGCTCGGACACGGCCGTCTCGTCGAGGAGGGCGAGCGCCCGGCGCTTGAGGTTGGGCTGTCGACCGAGCCCGGCAAGCGCGGCCAGGAGCGGGTGATCCGCGTCGAGCTCGGTGTCGCGGTAGAGACCGAGCACCATCAGCCGGGCGTCGCCCGGATCCCGGACCAGGTGCTTCAGTAGCAACAGCGTCGCCCTGTCCGCCCAGTGCAGGTCGTCGAGGACGAGCACCACCGGCGTCGTCTGCGCCGCGTCGTGGAGCAGCGAACCGACCGCCTCGAAGAGCCGCGAGCGCGCGCCTTCGGGGTCGCCGGCCATCGGCGCGGGCAGCGTGGGGATCAGGTCGCCGATCTCGGGCACCAGGCGTCGCAGCTCGCCGCCGGTAGCGGGCAGCCGGGCGGCGAGGTCGCTTGCCGAGGACCCCCGCACGTAATGGCGCAACGCCTCGACGAACGGCTGCTGCGCGAGCAGGGCCTCCTCGTCGCAGCGCCCGTAGAGCACGATCGCCCCCTGTTCGTGCGCGCGGCGGGCGAACTCCGCCGCGAGCCTGGTCTTGCCGATGCCGGGCTCGCCGGACACAAGCATGAGCCGGCGGCCGCCACTGGCGACGTCGGCGTAGACGCCGGTCAGCGCCTCGATGTCCGCGGCGCGACCCACGAACGTGCTCTCGGTCCCGGTGGCAGCAACTAGAGGCGCGGGCAGGGCGCGCCGTGCGCCGTCTCCTCTCGCGCTCGTGCGCTTCGGGCCGTTCGCTGCCGCGATGTCGAGGTCGAGCTTCGCGGCTTGCTCGAGGATGTTGCGCTGCAACGCCTTCAGCGTCGCGCTCGGCTCGAGGCCGAGCTCTTCGGACAGGTACGTGCGCGTGCGTGTGTACGCCTCGAGCGCATCGCCCTGGCGCCCGCAGCGGTACAGCGCGAGCATGAACTGTCCGGTGAGGCGCTCTCGGGCCGGGTACGCCGTCACGAGCCACTGCAGCTCTGGGATGAGCTCATCGTGGCGGCCGACGGCGAGGTCGGCTTCCACCCTGAGCTCCAGCGCTGCGAGTCGCTGCTCCTCGAGGCGCGCGATCTCGGCCTGCGCGAACACCTCATACGCCACGTCCTCGAGCGGCGGCCCTCGCCACAGGCCCAACGCCTCGCGCAGTAGCGCCGCCGCCCGCACGGGCTCGCCTGCGGACAGCGCGCGCCGTCCATCCTCGACGAGCCTCTGGAACCGGTCGGCATCCAGCTCCCCCTCATCCACCCGCAACCGGTAACCGACCGGAGTCGTCGTCAGCACATCCTCGTCGGCGAGTGCCTTGCGCAACCGCGAGACGTACACGTGCACGTTTCTCACCGCACCGCTGGTCGCCTCGTCGCCCCACAGTGCGAGTGCCAGTCGTTCCGCACTCACCGCCTCGTTGGCGTGTAACAGCAACATGGTCAGTAGCGAGCCCGGCTTGCTTCCACCTAAGCGCACCGCTCCTCGGTTACCAATCAGCTCCAACGGTCCGAGGATCCTGAACTCCATGCTCTGGCAAGCGTACCGGCCTCCGGGAAATGGTCTAACGGGCCTTTTCTCTGAAGCGGCGCGCCTTGTTCTGGTTGCCGCACACCGCCATCGAGCACCAGCGGCGGCCCGCGGCGGGCGAGCGGTCGTAGAAGCGGACCGAGCAGGTGTCCGAGCCGCAGATGCGCACGCGCGCCCGCTCGGCCTCGATCCCGAGCATGCGCGCGGCGTCGTAGGCGACCATCCCCAGCGCGCGGCGCGGCGAGTCGGCCATCGGGCGCTCGGCGAGCACCGGCCGGCCGGTCTGGTCGGTCAGCAGGGCGGGGCGCGAGCCCGCCAGCGCCAGCCAGCCGTCGATCAGCCCGACCGCCGCCGGGTCCGGCAGCCGGCGCTCGACGGCGGCGCACACGCCCTCGTCGATCGCCTCGCGCAGCTCGCGCGCCTCGGCCAGCACGGAGGCGGGCGCCTTCATGGTCTGCGGCAGCAGCCTCGCCCGCACGAGCCAGATCACGACCTCCTCGACCGAGAGCAGGCACTCGACATCGCGGCGCCACCGCTCGCGGCGCGTGTTGACGAAGTCGAGCGCGGGGCGGCCTCCCTGCCAGTACCAGTGCGCCATCCCGGAACGCGGCGCTCCGGGAGGCAGCGAGAGGTTCATAACCGGATGCTACGTCCTCAAGCGGTTATTGAGCGTGGGAACGTCCCGCCACCCCGCGAATTCGCGTAGGCTGCCGCCGCCGCATGAGCGCGACCGATCTCATGCTCAAGCCGGTCCAGGAGCTCGCCGCGCTCGTGCGCGGCGGCGAGATCGCGGCGCGCGAGGTCGTCTCCGCGGCGCTCAAGCGGATCGACGACCTCGACGACCGCGTCAACGCGTTCGTCGAGGTCGACGCCGAGCGCGCCCTGGCGGCCGCCGACGCCATCGAGCCCGGCGACGAGCGTCCCTACGCCGGCGTGCCGATCGCGATCAAGTCGAACGTCCCCGTGGCCGGGCTGTGCATGAACTTCGGCTCGAACTTCCTGTCCGGCCACCGGCCGGGGCACAACGCCTACCTCGTGCGGCGCCTGCGCGAGGCCGGCTTCGTGATCGTCGGGACGACGAACATGCCGGAGTTCGGGATCCTGCCCACCACCGAGCCGCGCCACAGCGGTCCCACGCGCAACCCGTGGGACCTCGAGCGCACGTCCGGCGGCTCGTCCGGCGGCTCGGCCGCGGCGGTGGCGGCGGGCATGCTGCCGGTGGCGCACGGCAACGACGGCGGCGGCTCGCTGCGGATCCCGGCCGCCTGCTGCGGGCTGGTGGGGCTGAAGCCGAGCCGCGGGCGGGTCTCGCGCGGCCCCGACCTCGGCGACTCGGTGCTGGCCAGCGACGGCGTGCTCACGCGCACGGTCGGCGAGACGGCGGCGCTGCTGGACGTGCTGGCCGGCTACGAGGTGGGCGACGCGACGTGGGCGCCGCGGCCGGTCGAGCCGTACGTGACCGCCGTGCGGCGCGATCCGGGCCGCCTGCGCGTGGCGATGACCGCCAACAACCCGCTCGACGTCGACGTCGACCCCGAGTGCGTGCGCGGCATGCACGCGGCCGGCGAGCTGCTCGCCTCCCTCGGCCACGAGGTCGAGACCGCTTCGCCCGCGCTGCCGGGCGGGGACGCGCTGCCGCTCTTCCTCGAGGTCTTCGGGCCGCAGGTCAGCCTCGGGATCATGTACGGCGAGCTCCTGGCCGGGCGGGCGCCGGACGACGACGAGATCGAGCCCCTGTCGCGCATGATCTTCGAGCGGGCGCAGCAGCTCTCGTCCGTGGGGTATCTCGGGGCGTTGGCCCAGCTGCAGGCGGTGGCGCGCGGGATCGTCGCCTTCTTCGCGGAGTACGACCTGCTGCTGACGCCGGCCCTGGCCGAGCGGCCGGTGCCGATCGGCGAGATCCACGGCTGCGGCGACGACCCGATGGAGGACCTCCTGCGCTCGGGGCGGTTCACGCCGTTCACCTCGCTGTTCAACGTGACCGGCCAGCCGGCCATCGCGGTGCCGCTCGGCTTCGGCGACGATGGTCTCCCGACCGCTGCCCAGCTCGTGGCCAAGCCGCTCGGCGAGGACACGCTGCTGCAGGTCGCCGCCCAGATGGAGGCGGCGCTCGGCCGCCCCCAGCCGATGCTGCCGCTCTAGAGCACGTCAGTCATGTGTCGGGGCGTGACGCCGAGCCGCTCGGCGTCCTGCGTGCCACGGTCGGTGAGCATCGGCACGGTGAGGAGCTCGGCCTCGTCCCACGTGGCGACGGCGGTCGGGCCGGCGAGCGTCTCGTGCGCGCGCAGCAGCGACCGTGCGACGGTGAGCGGGACGGGGACCAGGCGCCGCCGCCGGTGGGCGGCCCGGAGGGCGAGCTGGACGACCTGGCGGTGGGTGAGGACCTCCGGCCCCGCGAGCTCGTAGCGGCCGCCTCCGTCCTCGAGCGCTCCGAGGACGCAGCGGGCGACGTCGTCGGCCCAGATCGGCTGCGTGCGCGCCGCCCCGTCGCCGAGCAGCGGGACGGCGGGCAGGAGCGCCAGCCGCTCGAGCCGCTGCAGGCGGCGGTCGCCGGGCGCGTAGACGAGCGAGCTGGCGAGCGTCGTGGTGCTCAGTCCCGAGGTCTGGACCGCCCGTTCGGCGAGCGCCTTCGCGCGGTGGACGCGGGCGTGGTGGTGGGGTGCGGCGCCGAGCGGCGTCAGCCACAGGAAGCGCTCCGCCCCGGCCCGCTCGGCGGCGTGCAGCAGCCGCAGCGCGGCGAGGCCGTCGATCTCCTCGATCGTCGCGCGCGGCTGGTCGCGCTCGGTGGCGGCCAGGTGGACGACGGTCTTCACGCCGCGCAGCGCGTGCCGCCACGACGCGGGATCGGAGAGGTCGCCGAGCGCGAGCTGGACTCGAACCCGCTGCGCACCGAGCCGGCGGGGGTCGCGCACCAGGCACCGCACCTGCTCCCCGCGCGCAGTCAGGCGGCGCAGCACGGCCGACCCGACCAGCCCGGTGGCACCTGTGAGCAGCAGCACGACTAGGAGCCTAGAATCCCTGCCTGATGGCCTACGTGATCGCTGAACCCTGCATCGGGACCAAGGACAACTCGTGCGTCGAGGTCTGCCCCGTCGACTGCATCCACCCGACGCCCGACGAGCCCGACTACGACAGCGTCGAGATGCTGTACATCGATCCGGAGGAGTGCATCGACTGCGACGCCTGCGTCGAAGCCTGCCCCGTCGACGCCTGCTTCGCCGAGGACCAGCTGCCGGAGGAGTGGCAGCAGTACACCAAGATCAACGCGGACTACTACGCGGGCCGGTAGAGCGCCCGCGCGTTGTCCGATAGCGCCTGCGGAGCGATCTCCGCCACGAGCTCGAGGTCTTGGCGCTCGAAGGGGCGGCGGGCGCGGGTGCCGGGAAGGTCGGTGCCGAAGAGGAGCTTGTCGGGGTCGAGCGCGCGCAGCGTGGCCTCGACGTCGAGCCGCACGCGGCCGAAGCCGGTCGCCTTGACCATGCAGCCGAGCCGCTGGAGCACCGGGAGCGCCTCGGCGTCGAGCCCCAGGTGGTCGACGCTCAGCCGCGGCAGCTCGCGCAGGCGGGCCTCGTGCGCGGCCAGCGTGGCGCCGTCGGCGTAGACCTCGGCGTGCCAGCCGGCTAGCTCGTGCACGCGCAGCGCAAGCTCGAGGTCCAGCGACCCGCCGCGGTGCAGGTTGAACCGCACCGCCCGCACGCCGGCGGCGTCGAGCGCCACGATGTCGTCGTCGCCCACGGCGGGGTCGAGCTCGGCGACGCCCACGAAGCCCAGCCCGAGCCGCTCGAGCGCGTCGACGAGCCACTGTTGAGGGACAGGCCCTTCATGTTGAGGGACAGGCCCTTCATGTTGAGGGACAGGCCCTTCATGTTGAGGGACAGGCACTTTAGGTTGGAACGAGCCAGCGACGACGGCTCCCCCGATGACGTTCAAGCCGGCCGTGCGGGCGCGGTAGTCGTCGGCCGTGAAGGGCTCCGGCACGTAGCCCTGGTTCGGGGTCAGCGGGAAGCGCGGGTCGATGACGTGCAGGTGCGCGTCGAAGACCGCTAGCTCTTGCGCCACGCGAAGGCCACCGAGATCGGATGGTGGCGGAACCGCTCCCACTTGGGCTTGGCCGCGATCCAGCGGTCGTCGATCACGCCCTCGCGCATCTCGGCCAGCGTCCAGCCGGCTGCCAGGCCGGCCGTCACGTGGTCGCTCAGCAGGTGCACGTGGGTGGAGATGGCGAGCGGCTCGCCGGACGCGCCGGTGAAGTGGGTCGGCATGCCGGTGGCCATGATGAAGTGCGGGTGGAAGGCGACGAGCACGAAGGCCCCGGCCGGCCGCGCGAGGCGGAACGCCTCTCGGTAGAGCGGCTGGAGCGACTCGAGGTGCTCGTCGACGAGCGAGGCGACGACGAGGTCGTAGGCGCCGTCCTCGAGGCCGGTGTCGGCGACGTCGCCCTCGCGCAGGCTGTCGTGCGCGCCGCGCTCGCGTGCCACCGCGAGCATCTCGGGCACCAGGTCGACGCCGTCGATCGCCTCGACGCCGTGTGCGCGCAGCCAGGCGGCGGTGCGGCCGGTGCCGCAGCCGAGGTCGGCCGCGCGGCCGGTCCAGTCGACGCTGCCCAGCTCGTCGAGCAGCGCGATGTCCATCGCGTCCTGGACCGTCTCCTCGTAGGTCGGAACCCACTCGGCGTAGCCGGTCCGCACGTCGACCGTGCGGTAGCCGCGCGTGTCGAAGTGGGCGAAATCCACCTAGCCGGCCATGGGCAACGACATGCCCACGGGCGCCGGCGGCACCGGGTCGGCCATGATCGGCAGCGACACCGGCGTGATCGCGACGATCCCGCGGGCGGCCTGGCGGATCGCCTGCGCCGCCGCGTCGTCGGGATCGACCTCGATCAGCGGCACGCCGCCGTCCGCGGTCTCGCGCAGCGGCATGGTCAGCGGCACCTTGCCGAGCAGCGGGACCTCGAGCTCGTCGGCGAGCAGCTGGCCGCCGCCCTCGCCGAAGATCGGGAACCGCTCGCCCGCCGGCGTCGTGAAGCCGGACATGTTCTCGATCACGCCACCGATCTCGAGCTTGACCTTGTCGGCCATCTCGGCCGCGCGCCGCGCCACCTTCTGGGCGGCCGCCTGCGGCGTGGTGACGAGCAGGAACTTGGCCTGCGGCAGCAGCTGCGCGAGCGTCATCGACACGTCGCCGGTGCCGGGCGGCAGGTCGATCAGCAGGAAATCCAGCTCGCCCCAGTTGACGTCCTCGAGGAACTGGGTGAGCGCCTTGTGGAGCATCGGGCCGCGCCACACGACGGCCTCGTCCTCGGCGATGAAGAAGCCGATCGACATGACCTTGATGCCGTGCGACTCGAGCGGCAGGATCTTGCGCTCGCCCGAGACCTTCGGGCGCTGCCCGCCGAGGCCGAGCATGCGCGGGATCGAGTAGCCCCAGACGTCGGCGTCGAGGATGCCGACCTTCTTGCCGTCGGCCACCAGCGCGGCCGCCAGGTTGACGGTCAGCGACGACTTGCCGACGCCGCCCTTGCCGGAGCCGACGCAGAGGATGTTCGCGACCTGCGCGAGCGAGCCCTCGGGCAGCCCACCGGGGCGGCCGAGCTTGCGCTGCAGGCCGGACTTCTCCTGGGCCGTCAGCACGTCGAAGCCGACGTTCACGCGCGAGACGCCCTCCACGGCGCTCACGTGCTTGGCCACCGCCGTCTGGAAGTGGCCCTTGATCGGACAGCCCGGCGTGGTCAGCGACACCGTGACGTCGACGACGCCGCCGTCCTTGATGTCGATGGCCCGGACCATCTCGAGCTCGACGATGTCCTTTCGGAGCTCGGGGTCGATGACGGACTTCAGGGCTTCGGTGATCTGCTCTCGCGTCGGCATGCGCCATCCATTGTGGCAGGCGCTAATCCTCTTGCTCGGAGTCCGTCGCCGAGCTGACGACGTTGAAGTCGCGGTCGAGCTGGACGTCGACCTGGGAGCCGTCCGGCCGGGTGACCTCGACCTCGTAGTAGCTCTCCTCGTCGCCGACCTCGGTCTCGGTGACCTTGCCCGGCTCCTCAGCCAGCGCGGCGGCCTTGGCCTTCTCCAGCGCGCTGCCGGAGATCGGCCGGTCGGTGGCGTCGTCGTCGCCCGCGCCGGCGGCGATCGCGGTCCCGCCGGCGGCGGCCAGCGCCGCGACGGTGGTGAGGGTGATGACGGTGCGCTTCTTCATGGCTCCGGATGGTTGCCGACCCCGCTGAGACGGCCCTGAGAGGGCATCCAGACACGCACGGTAGCGCCGTCTAGCGTGGCGCGGCCGCCGTGCGCCTCGGCGATCGCGCGCACGATCGCGAGGCCGAGGCCGCTGCCGCCGCGCGTCCGTGCCCGGTCGCCGCGGGCGAAGCGCTCGAACGCGCGCTCGGCGATGTCGGGCGCGAAGCCGCCCCCGCCGTCGGACACCTCGAGGCTGACGCCGCCGTCGTCGGTCCGCGCCCGCAGCACGACGTCGCCCTCGCCGTGGCGCAGGGCGTTGTCGACGAGGTTGCCGAGCGCCTGCCGCAGGCGCATGGGGTCCGCCTCGACGGTCATGTCGCCGTCGACGACCTCGATGGCGCGGCCGGCCCGCGCCGCGCGGTCGGCGAAGCGGTCGCGGACGCCCTCGAGCAGCGGCCGCGCCGCCACCGGCTCGCACCGCACGGGCAGCTCGCCCTCGGAGCTGCGCGCGATCACCAGCAGGTCCTCGGCGAGCTGGGACAGCCGGTCGACCTCCTCGATGGCGGAGGAGATCGCCTCGTCGGGGTCCGGCGCGCGCAGGGCCGCCTCGAGCTCGGTCTTGAGCACGGCGAGCGGGGTGCGCAGCTCGTGGCTGGCGTCGGCGACGAAGCGGCGCTCGCGCTCGAGCGAGCCGCGCAGCCGGGCCAGCAGCGCGTTCAGCGTCTCGCCGAGCCGGTGGATCTCGTCGTGCGCCGCGGGCAGCGGCAGCCGCTCGTCGCCGGCCGCGGCGCGCCGCCGCATCGTCTCGACGGGGCGCATCGCGCTGCCGGCGAGCGCGTACCCGAGCAGCGAGGCGAGGGCGATGGCCAGCGGCCCGCCGAGCGCGAAGGCGGCGACGAGACCGGCCAGGACCTCGTCGCGGTCCTCGAGCGACTGGCCGACGACCACGTCGCCGCGCACCAGCACACGGGTCGTTCCGTCGATGCCGGCGACCTCGCGCTCGCCGCTGACCGGCTCGACCGGTCCACGGGCCCCGCCGGCGCGGTCGCGGCCGATGACGAGGGCGAAGCCGTCCTCGTCGTCGCCGGTCAGGCCCGCGGCGGCGTCGCCCGTGCGCACGACGGCGGCGGCGCGGGCGGCGAGCGCGTCGTCGACCGACTCGTCGAGGTCGGCGCGCACCCAGACGTAGACGAACAGGCCGGCCGCGGCCAGCACGAGCGCCATCGCCGCCGCGAAGGCGACGGTCAGGCGCACGCGGATCGGCAGCCGGCTCATCGCCGCAGCCGGTACCCGGCCCCACGGACGGTCTCGAGCGAGGCCGCGCCGAACGGCCGGTCGATCTTCTCGCGCAGGTAGCGGACGTAGACCTCGACCACGTTCGAGCGCTGCTCGTAGCCGAGGTCCCAGGCCGCGTCGAGCAGCTGCATCTGGCTCAGCACCTGGCCGGGCCGGCGCATGAACGCCTCGAGCAGGGCGAACTCGCGCGCCGACAGCGCGATCTCGGTGTCGCCGCGGAAGACCTGCCGGGTGGCGGGGTCGAGCCGCAGGTCGCCGACCTCGTAGACGACCGGCCGCTCGACCGGCCCGCGGCGCACGAGCGCGCGCAGCCGCGCCAGCAGCTCGGCGAGCGAGAACGGCTTGGTCAGGTAGTCGTCGGCCCCCTGGTCGAGCCCGCGCACGCGGTCCTCGACGGCGTCGCGAGCGGTGAGCATGATCACCGGCGCCCAGCGACGCTCCGCGCGCAGCCGGCGGCAGGTCTCGAAGCCGTCGATGTCCGGCAGCATGACGTCGAGCACGATCGCGTCGTAGTCGGTGGCACGGGCGAGCCCGACCGCCTCCTCGCCGCGCCCGCACGCGTCGGCCACGATGCCCTCGTAGCGCAGGCCGCGCAGCAGCGCCGCCGCCATCCGGACGTCGTCCTCGACCACGAGCAGCCGCACGGGACGAATCATCCCGCGCCACATGAGAGCCGGCTGAGAATCCCGCCTTTAAGGACCGACGACCCGCCACAAGGGCGGGTCGACGGTTGAGGGAGGAGAGGGTGCTACATCCGCCGGCGAGGTATGAGGCCGGCGAATCCCACCGGCGGAATATGAGGCCGGCAGGCTTACCCGGTGCAGCCGCCTCTCCGCGGCGCCCGGGGGAAGTTCGTTGCGCTAGACCAGCGCGGTCACGCGGTCCTTCGCGGCCCGGCCGTTGCGCTTGATGATGCGCCCGGCGTCGCGACGGCGGGTGCGCAGCTCGCGCTCCAGCCGCGTGCGGGCCTTCTTGACGTCGCGCTCCAGCTGGTTGCGCGCGGTGGTGCCGCGACGCTCGAAGCGACGGATGTCCTTGCCGACCTCGCGCTCGGCGGACGCGCGCGTGCCGAAGCGGTTGACGAGGTCGCCGGCCAGGCCCACGACGCGGTCGCGCACTTCGAGGGTGGCGCCCACGTACACGAGCGCGGCGCGCTCGGCGACGTTGCGGCCCTGGGCGGCGGTCGTCTTCGCGGCCTTCACCTGCGCCTGCGCGGCGTCACGCGTCTCGTTGCGCGCGATCGTGCGCTGGCGACGAGCGGTCGCGGTGCTCGGCGCCTTCGCGGCGGCCGTGCGACGCGTCGTCGTGCGGCGCGTCGTGCTGCGGCGCTTGGCGGGCTTGCGAGCAGTCGTGTTGGTGGTGGTGGTCGTGGTCGTCTCGGCCATAGCTGGTATCAGCCCCTTGGTCGTGGCCCGGTCAAAGGTGGTCGTACAGAGTTCGAGGAACGGGCGTACCCATCGAACACTTGTTTGTAAACCCCTCCTGCGAGCTGGTTACACAGCCTACACGACTTTGTGCGCCGGAGTCGTAAGGACTTTGTAAATACGCGGGAAAACGGCTCTGACTTTGTAACAGAACGAACGTGGGTTCGGCGGTTGTGTGAGGTGTCTCACGCGGCGCCGCGGCCCAGCCCGAGCCGCTCGGTGCGCGCCAGCCAGCCGAGCGGATCGTCGAGCTCGGCGAACGTGGGAAGCGTCTCCGGGCCTGCCCATGCGCGGTTCAGAGCGGAGATCCCGCCGTACGCCACGACCCCGTCGCAGAACGCCTTCCCCTGCTTGTACTGGCGCAGCTTGAGGTCCATCCCGATCAGCTTCTCGAGCACGCGCAGCAGGCCGGACCGCTCGTGGCGGCGGCGGTCCATGGCCGCGCGCATGGTGTCGAGGTCGGCCAGCATGCTGGCCCCCACGGCGTCCATCACGTGCTCGGCGTAGCCCTCCAGCAGCGCCATGAAGGCCTGGGCGGACTCGAGCTGGCCCCGCCGCTCCTCGCCGACGACGATGAAGACGATGCCCTCGTCGCGGACACGGTCGAGCAGGCCGCGCAGGTCGCCGAGGTCGGGCAGCCGCAGCAGCCCGCCGGGATCGACGTCGAGCGATCCGAGCAGCTGGCGGACGAGTCCGGCCAGGTGGTCGCGCAGCCACGGCACGCCGCCGAACTGGAGCGCGTGCGTGGTCTCGTGCAGGGCGACCCAGCGCAGCAGCTGGTCGGGCTCGGCCTCGAGCGTGGTGGCGGCGTGGGCCAGGTTCGGCGCGACGAACAGCAGCCGCGGCGGCGCCGACGGGTCGAGCGGCGGGAACTCGTACTGGCCGAGCACGCGGCCGCCGAGGAAGCCGGAGACGGCGCCCGCCTCGAGCGCCAGCAGCGCGCCGGCCGCCCCGCCCAGCGGGCCGAGCTTCGAGCCGAGCCGGTCCGACACCGGATCGAGGACGCCGCTGAGCGAGCGCAGGTTGGCGTCGATCCACCCGTCGCGGTCGACGGCCTCGGCCACGGGCAGCGGCTGCTGCGGCACGAGGCCGGTGTAGGCGGAGACGAGCCGCTCGCTCTCGGCGGACGGCGCGGACAGCTGCTCGAACGGCCGCGGGTCACCCGCGGGCTGAAGGCCGGCGAGGCCGCGGGCTACCTGCCCGGCGAGGTTCCAGTCGATCACGACTCCCAGGATGGCACGGTCGCGAGATCCGCCAGTCCGGCCTCGGAGCGCGCGGCCACCACGGGGGAGTGGGGAAGGAGGTCCAGCGGCGCGGCGAGCGGGTCCTCGAACGCCGTGAAGGCGACGTGACCGCCGGCCTCCCGCACGATCAGCTGCGCGGCGGCGGCGTCCACCGCGCGGCAGCCCTTCAGCGTCAGCATCCCGTCGAAGCGACCGGCCGCCACCTGGCAAAGCGCGGCGGCGATCGTGCCGATGGCGCGGAGCCGGTGCGCGACCCGCTCGAGGCCCTCCGCCGACTGCAGGACCCAGCGCGGGTCGGCCGACTCGAAGCCGACCACCTCGAGCTTGCCGTCGGACGCCCAGCGCCGCTCGCCCACCGACGGGTCGAGCGGGACCCCGTTGAGGAACGCGCCGCCGCCGCGGGTCGCCACCCACTCCTCGTCCGGCCCGAAGTCCTGCACGAAGCCGAACACGACGTCGGCCATCGTCGGCCCCTCGGCGACGGCGATCGACACGCAGTGGTGCGGCAGCCCGCGCTTGGCGTTCAGCGAGCCGTCGATCGGGTCGACCACCACGAGCACGTCGTCGCCGCCGAAGTAGACGGTGCCCGCCTCCTCGCTCAGCACGGTGAAGCGCGCGCCCGCCCGGTGCAGGCCCTCGAGCTCGGCCAGCACCGCCTGCTCGGCCAGCGCGTCGATCTCCAGCGTGCGGTCGCCGCCCTCCCCGCGCGTGCCGGTCTCGATCACGCGCTCGGCGATCGTCGCCCGCCCGGCCAGCATCAGGCGCAGCGCCGACGCCGCCCTGCGAGACGCTCCCAGCCAGTCGGGGCTCATCGCGGGCGTATCCTACGAAGGTGGTCGCGCTGAGCCCGGAGCACCGCGCCGCCGTCGAGCATCCCGGCGGTCCGTTGCTGATCCTCGGCGGCGCCGGGACCGGCAAGACGACGGTGCTGGCGGAGCGCTTCCTGCACCTGGTCGAGCGCGGGGCGGCGCCCGAGTCGCTGCTCGTGCTCTGCCACTCGACGCCGGCGGCCGACGCCATGCGCGAGCGGCTCGAGGACCGCCTCCCCGGCGCCTACGAGGAGCTCGCCGTCACCACCTTCCACGGCGTCTGCGCGCGACTCCTGCGCGACGAGGCGCTGGAGGCCGGCCTCGACCCGTTCGTCACGCCGGTCAGCGCCGCCGACCGGCTGGCCATGCTGCTCGAGCGGATCGACGATCTGCCGCTGCGCCACCACGACCTGCGCGGCAACCCGAGCGCGGCGCTCGGCGCCATCGTCCAGCGCATCGACCGCCTCAAGGACGAGCTCGTCTCGGCCGCCGACTACGCCGCCTGGGCCGACGCGCTGCCCGAGGGCCGCGCGCGCGACCGCGAGTTCGCCGCGCTCTACGGCGCCCACGAGCGGCTGCTCGAGGAGGCGGGCGTGCTCGACGCCGGCGACCTCGTGCTGCACAGCTTCCGGCTCCTGCGCACGACGCCGCGCGTGCGCGCGCGGCTGGCCGAGCGCCACCGCCACGTGCTGGTCGACGAGCTGCAGGACGCCAGCTTCGCCCAGGGGCTCCTGCTGCGCCTCTTGGCGGCGGGCGGCAACATCACCGCGGCGGCCGACGACGACCAGTCGATCTTCCGCTTCCGCGGCGCCGCGACCAAGAACATCCACGACTTCCGCGCCGAGTGGCCGGCGGCGACGGTCGTGCGGCTCGAGACCTCCCACCGCTCGCGCGAGACGATCCTGGCGGCGGCGCGCGCGATCGCCCCCGGCTCGATCGAGAAGCCGCTCCACGGCGAGTCCGGCGGCGAGGTGGCGTTCTGGCGCTGCACCTCCGAGCGCGCGCAGGCGCAGGCGGTGGCGGCCGAGGTCGAGCGGCTGATCGCGCGCGAGGACGTCGCGCCCGAGGACGTCTGCGTGCTCGTGCGGTCCGTGCGCGGCGAGGGCCAGGCGGTCGCCGTGGCGTTCGAGGAGCGCGCCGTGCCGTACCGGCTGTCCGGCGCGGCGGCGTTCTTCCAGCGCGCCGAGGTGCGCGACCTGCTGGCCTGGCTGCGGCTGCTCGTCGATCCCGGCGACGCCGGCGCCGTGGTGCGCGCGCTGGCCCGCCCGCCGGTCGAGCTGCGGGCGATCGACCTCGCGCGCGTGACCCAGATCGCCCGCCGCCGCAAGCTCGACATGGTGGCCGCGCTCCACGCGGCTCTGGAGTCGCCGCAGATCCCGCCGGAGGCGCGCGAGCGCATCACCCACTTCCTGCGCCTGCACCGCGCCGCCGCCTCGGCGATCGACTCGACGCGCCCCGACCTCTACGTGCACCGGCTGGTCGAGCGGCTCGGGCTGCGGCGCCAGCTGCTGTTCGCGGCCTCGACCGAGGTCGTCGAGCGGCTGCAGAACCTCGCCAAGTTCGCCGAGCTGGCCGCCGACTACGTGCGGCGGTCGCCGCAGTCGACGGCGCGCGACTTCGCCCGCTCGATCGCCGCCGTCGCCGAGGCGGGGCTGCGCGAGGACGAGGCGGCCGAGCCGGCGCACGGCGTTCAGGTGATGTCGATGCACGCCGCCAAGGGGCTCGAGTTCGACCACGTCTACGTGCTCGGGCTGATGGCCGCGAGGATGCCCGGTCCGCGCCGGCGGGCGCTGGAGCCGATTCCCGACGCGCTGATCAAGGAGGCGGTTCCGCCCGACGACAAGGCGACGCACGTCGCCGGCATGCGGCGGCTCCTCCACGTGGCGATGACCCGCGCCCGGAGCCGGCTCGTGCTCGCCTTCCCGGAGCGCTCCGAGCGCGGCGCCTTGCAGCAGCCGTCGCCGTTCGCCGAGGAGGCGCGGCTCGCCGTCGGCGGCGAGTGGGAGACGCGCGAGGAGGAGCTGTTCGGGCCAGCCGAGACGCTCCAGTCGACGTTCCGGATGCTGCGCGACGAGCTGCTCACGACGGTGGCGCAGGTCGGCGGCCGGCTCGGCGAGCTGCGGTTCGACACCGACCTCGACGTCTCGCACGCCGTCGTCCGCTACCTCGAGCTGCTCAAGCTCGCGGCGCTGATGGAGCGCACCCGCAGCTCGGAGCAGGAGGTCGGCGACCTGCTCCCCGAGATCAACGCGCGGCTCCTGCAGGCGGTCACCGCCGAGCAGCGCGAGATCTTCGAGACCTCGGCGCTCGACGAGTACCTGCTCGACGCCGAGCGCGACGAGAAGCTGCGCGCCCGCGCCGTCGCCCAGCGATCCGAGCCGTCGCTGGAGACCTTCCTGCCCAAGCGCGGCGAGGGGCTCGCGCTGTCGGCCTCCGACATCGAGACCTACCGGACCTGCCCGCTCAAGTACAAGTTCGCGCGCGTCTTCCGGATCCCGAGCGAGCCGACGATGAACCAGCGCTTCGGGATCCTCGTCCACCAGGTGCTGGAGCGCTACCACGCGGCCGAGTCGCCCGGCCTGCCGACGATGCTCAACCTGCTGGAGGCGGGCTGGCGGCGCGGCGGGTTCGGCGACTCCGAGGAGGAGCGCCAGTTCCGTGCCAAGGCCACGCAGGCGCTCGTCCGCTACCACGACCGCTTCCGCGACGACGAGGCCGAGCCAGTGTGGTTCGAGCGCTCGTTCCAGTTCCGGATGGGGCCGCATCTGCTGCGGGGGCGCGTCGACCGCGTGGACCGGCTCCCGGAGGGCGGCTACGAGCTGATCGACTACAAGACCGGGCGCCCCAAGAGCGCCGCCCAGCTGCGCGAGGACGTGCAGCTCTCGCTGTACGCGGTCGGAGCACGCGAGGCGTGGCAGCTCGAGGCGCCGCAGCAGGCCTACTACTACGTGCTCGACGACGCCAAGGTGCCCGTCCCGCGCTCGGACGAGGACCGCGACTGGATCACCGAGACGGTCTTCGAGGTGGCCGAGGGCATCCTCGGCCAGGGCTTCGAGCCGACGCCCTCGTTCGCCGCCTGCTCGATGTGCGACTACCGGATCGCCTGTCCGGCCGCGGAGCGCTGAAGCAGCTCGACCGCGTCGTCGATCGGCGGGAGGGCGGCGATCTCGTCCGCGAGCCGAGTGCTCGGTTTGTGCCCGTGGAGGCAACAAACGAGCGTTCGGCGGTCGAGTGGTCGGTTAGTCGGGCTGAGGCCGATTAAGTGAGCACTCGGCCGATTCCCGGCCGCCCTACCCAGCCGCCGTTGACGTTCGCCGGCGCCGGGCTAGCCGCCCTGCTGGCCGCCGCCGCGCTGGCGGAGGAAGCGCTGGAACTCGCGCGCGAGGACGTCTCCCGACGGGAGCTGGGAGAGGTCGGGTGGGCCCTCCTCGGCGTCGGCCGCGCGCTCGAGCCGCTCGACGAACGCCTGGACCTCGGGGTCGAGCTCGACGGCGCGCGTGACCTGGCGCTCGTAGTCGACCGCCGCGGACTCGAGGTCGGAGGCGTCGACGGTCACGCCGACGAGGCTCTCCAGCCGCCGCAGGATGGCCAGCGCCCCCTTCGGGTTGGGCGCGACGGCGACGTAGTGCGGCACGGCCGCCCACAACGAGGCGGCGGGCATGCCGGCGGCCGCGCAGGCCGACTGCAACACGCCGACGATCCCCGTCGGGCCCTCGTAGCTCGGTGCCTGCAGGCTCAGGCGCTCGACGAGCGCGGGATCGGAGGCATGGGCCGTCACGCCGACCGGTCGCGAGTGCGGGACGTCGGCCAGCAGCGCGCCGAGCGTGACCACCATCTGGACCCCGAGCGCCTCGGCCAGCTCCACCACCTGCTGGCAGAAGGTGTGCCAGCGGTAGGACGGCTCGGGCCCGGTGAGGATCACCAGGTCGCGCGGCGCGCGCGGCACGCGGGCCTCGTAGACCTCCCACTCCGGCCACTCGATCTTGCGCGTGCGGCCCTCGACGAGCTTGACCTGCGGCCGCGTCGCCTGGAAGTCGACGAAGTCCTCGGGATCGATGGTCGCGAAGCGGGCCGCGTCGAGGCTGGCGCCCATGAACGCGGCGGCGGAGGTCGCCGCCTCGCCCGCGTCGTTCCACCCCTTGAAGGCGCACACGAGGGCTGGAGCCCGCAGTCCGTCCGGTCGGCGTTCCCAGCGCAATGGCTGCACCGGTCCACCGTAGCGAGTCGCCGTCCGGGCCTGTAGCCATCATCGGGGCCGTGGCGATCGTCGACGCCCCCACCATCGCGACGCTCAGAGCCGGCGACGAGGTCGACGCCGTGTTCGCCTGCGCGCGCAAGGACCGCCTGCAGGCGCGCTCGGGGCTGCCGTACCTCGCGCTCGAGCTGCGCGACCGCAGCGGGACGATCCAGGGCCGCGCGTTCCGCGACGCCGACCTGCTCGCCGGTCGCTTCGACCGCGGCGACCTCGTGCGCGTGCGCGGGCGCGTGGAGCGGTTCCGCGACGAGCTGCAGCTCGAGGTGCGCGACGTCGCGCGCGCCGAGGCGGCCGACCCGGCGGCCTTCCTGCCCGTCGCCTATCGCGACCTCGAGGAGCTCGACGGCTTCCTCGAGCACCTCGCCCGCGAGGTCCACGACCCCGGCTACGCGGGGCTGCTCGAGCGCCTGCTGGGCGACGGCGAGCTGCGCGAGGCGTGGCGGCGCGCGCCGTGCACGATCGGCGGCCACCACGCCTACCTCGGCGGCCTGCTCGAGCACACCGTCGCGGTCGCCACGCTCGCCGTCGAGACCTGCCAGCTGCACGTCAGGCTGAACTCCGACCTGCTGATCTGCGCCGCGCTCGTGCACGACCTCGGCAAGACGCGCGAGTTCACCTACGGCGCGGCGATCGAGCAGTCGGAGGAGGGCCGGCTGCTCGGCCACCTCGCGCTCGGCCAGCAGCTGCTCGAGCCGTACATGACCGGGCTCGACGCCGAGCGGCGCCTCGCCCTCCTGCACTGCGTGCTCTCCCACCACGGCGCCGACCGCCGCTTCGGGTCGCCGGAGGCGCTCGCGCTCCACCGCCTCAACGCGCTCGACGCGAGCGTCAAGGGCGCGCTCGAGCACGGCCTGGGCTGATGCGCACGCTCATCCTCGGCGGGACCGTCTTCCTCGGCCGCCACGTCGCCGCCGAGGCGCTCGCGCGCGGCCACGAGCTGACGGTGCTCACGCGCGGGCTGCACGGCGCGATCGAGGGCGCCGAGCACCTGGTCGGCGACCGGACGGGCGACCTCTCGGCGCTCGAGGGCCGCGAGTGGGACGTCGTGGTCGACACGTCCGGCTACGAGGCCGAGCACGTCGCGCGCTCGTGCGCCGTCCTCGCCGGGAGCGGTGCGCACCTAGTGTTCGTCTCCAGCATCAACGTCTACCCGGCGTGGCCGGAGGAGGCGGTCGACGAGGACTCGCCGGTCTGGCACGAGGGCGACGACTACGGTCAGCAGAAGGCCGCCTGCGAGCGCGTGGCGGAGGCGGCGATGCCGGGCCGCGTGGCGTCCGTGCGGGCGGGGCTGATCTGCGGCCCGCACGACAACGTGTTCCGCCTGCCGTGGTGGGTGCGCCGGATCGCCGCCGGCGGGCGCGTGCCCGCGCCGGGCGACCCCGAGCAGCCGGTGCAGCTGATCGACGCGCGCGACCTCGCCGCCTGGATGCTCGACCTCGGCGAGCGGCGCATCGCCGGCGCCTTCAACGGCACCGCGCCGCGCGGCCGTACCACGATGGGCGAGGTGCTGGAGGCCGCGGTCGAGGCCACCGGCTCCGGCGCCGAGCTGGCCTGGATCCCGGACGAGCGGCTGCTCGAGGCGGGCGTCGAGCCGTGGATGGAGCTGCCGCTGTGGCTGCCCGCGCGAGGCACCTGGGCCGTCGGGACGGAGCGCGCGCAGGAGGCTGGGCTGCGCTGCCGCCCGGTGGCCGAGACGGTCGCCGACGTCTGGGCGTGGCTGCGCGACGGCGGCGAGGCGGAGCTCGACGAGTGGCGCTCAGAGCACCGACCGCGGCCGATGAGCCCCTCGCGTCAGCGGGAATTGCTCGCGCTACAGTCCTGACCGTTCGCGCCCTGGCAGGGGTGTCAGCGGTCGCGACGACGACGTCCCGACGAATCACGGGAGGATTGGATGCGACGTCTTCAAGTGCTGGTGCTCGCCGTCTTGGCGTGCGCGTTGGTCGCGGTCCCCGCCGCTCAGGCGAAGGTCAAGACCAAGACCGTCGCGCAGGACAAGGCCGCGGTGCAGGGCTACTGGACAGCGGAGCGGATGCGCGACGCGATCCCGGCCGACAAGGCGCGCTCGAGCCAGGCCGCCCCCAAGGCCAAGCCGGTGAGGAACACGTCCGCGACGCAGATCGCGCCGCCCTACACCTCGGCGCCCACGCGGACGAACGGCAAGGTCTTCTTCAGCGACGGCGGTCTCAACTACGTCTGCTCCGGCACCGCCTTGCTGAGCGGCAACCGCAGCGTCGTGTGGACGGCCGGCCACTGCGTGCACGACGGCGCGAACGACTTCCACACGAACTGGGCGTTCGTGCCCGCGTACGCGGACGGCAACCGCCCGTACGGCACGTGGGCCGCTCGCACGCTGCTCACGACCAACGGCTGGGCCGACAGCGGCGACTTCTCGTACGACAACGGCGCGGCCGTGGTCTCGACCAACGGCGGCCAGGCGCTGACCGACGTGGTCGGCGGCCGCAACATCGCCTTCAACACGGCGCGGCAGCAGCAGTACGCCGCGCACGGCTACCCGGCGGCCTCGCCGTTCAACGGCCAGCGGCTGTGGGTCTGCAACGCGCCGCTGTCCTACAGCGACACGAACCAGAGCCCGGCCACGCTGGGCATCAGCTGCGACATGACCGGCGGCTCGAGCGGCGGCGGCTGGATCTCGACCAGCGGTTCGGTCGTCTCGGTCAACTCGTACGGCTACAAGACGCTGCGCAACGTGATGTTCGGGCCCTACCAGGGCTCGGTGGCGCAGGGCCTCTACAACCAGGCGTCAGGTAGCTAGCTCGGTGCCATAGGGGAGCACGGCACGGACCACCGTGCCGTGCCCCTCGGGGCTCGTGACGGTGAGCACGCCGTCGAGCGCCTCGACGCGATGGCGCAGCCCGGTCAGGCCGCTGCCGGCCGGGTCCGCGCCGCCGCGACCGTCGTCGGCGATCTCCAGCGTCAGGCGATCGTGCCCGTCGCGGATGCTCACGTGGGCATGGGCGCCCGGGCCCGCGTGCTTGGCGGCGTTGGTGAGCGACTCGGCGATCACGAAGTAGGCGGCGGTCTCCACGACCGGCGGCGGCCGGTCGCCGATCTTGGCGTCGACGCTCGCGCGGATCGCCGAGCGGCCGGCGATCGCCTCGGCGGCCGCGGGGAGGCCGCGGTCGGCCAGCACGGGCGGCGCGATGCCGCGCGCCAGGTCGCGCAGCTCGGCGATCGCCTCCTTCGCCTCGCCGCGCGCCTCGCGCACCAGCTCGGCGGCCTCGGGGTTGCCGGTCAGCCGCGCCTCGGCCCGGCCGAGCTGCATGGTCAGCGCGACGAGCCGCGCCTGCGCGCCGTCGTGCAGGTCGCGCTCGATCCGCCTGAGCTCGTGCGCCTGCACGTCGAGCGCGCCGCGGCGGGTGCGGGTGAGCTCGTCGACGCGCTCGACCAGCTCGGGGTCGCCGCTCGTCATGCCGGCGACGATCGCGTGCACGCCGAGCAGCATCGAGAGGCAGATGACGGGGATCAGCGGCCAGAACTCGTCGCTCCCCGCCATCGCCCACGTGAGCGTCAGCGTCGCCGTGACCCAGGCGAAGAGGGCGGCGTGGATGGCGAAGATCCGCCAGCGGCGGCGGCGGACCTGTGACGCGCCGTAGAGCGCGGCGCTGAGGCCGAAGGGGATGGCGAGCCCGTACCAGACCCACTTCGGCCAGAAGGTGCCGGCTCCGGTGACCAGCCAGAGGGCGCCCATCATGAAGGCGACGAGCCCCGACAGGGCGGCCTGGAAGGCCAGGGCTCGTCGCCATCGGCGCATGCGCCGATGATCTCACCTCACCGGCAGCTCCTCGTCGAGGCACGAGACCTTCGCGCCGTCGCCAGGCGCGTTCGGGAAGTTGTCGCGGCGCGCGCCATCCGAGCTCGTCACGCACAACCTGCGTCCCACGACGACGGGGCTGGTCGGGAACTCCAGCGGCCCCTCGTTGCGCAGCCGCGTCGAGGCGACGGGGTTGCGGAAGAGCTCCACCGTGCGGTCCTTCGTCGTGACGACGACGATCGCGTTGCGCTCGTTGACGGCGCCGACGATGTTGCCGGCCCGGTCGAGCGTGATGCCGTCGACGCCCTCGAGGTAGGGATGGGCGACCAGCACGTTGTCGAGGCACAGCGTGTTGCTCGTGAACGTGGTGTCGCAGCCGGTCGGGCTCTCGATGTCGCCGTTGCGGTCGATCGCCGCGCGCCAGATGGCGCCGCGCGCGGTGTCGGCGACGTAGAGCGTGCCGTCCTTGGCGAACGCGAGCCCGTTGGCAACTAGGTGCTGGGAGCCGAGCGTGTTGGCGGCCTGGCGGCCGGTCGGCGTGATCGTGATCGTGCCGGGCGGGAGGCCGCGGTTGTCGCGCCCGACGCCGCCCACGCCGGCGACGAGGTTGACGTCGTTGGCCAGCGGCTGGACGCGGAAGACCTCGACGGGGACGCGATCGTCGCCGATCCTCCACACGCGGCCCTGCGCCGTCCCGCCGTCCGACACCCACAGGCGGCCGGCGCGGTCGAAGGCGACGCCGTTGGCGCCGGGGACGTCGGTGGCGTAGACGGTGGCGGTCGGCGGTGAGGCGCTGTCGGGCCGCAGCGTGACGATGCGGCCGCCGTCGGCGATGAAGAGGTCGCCGTCGCGGTCGAAGGCGAGGCCGGCCGGGTTGCACGGAGCGGGGATGACGCCGACGACGGCGGCCGCGCCGCCGCGGGTCGTGGTGCGTAGGACCTCGCAGGGGGCGCCGCCGGCGCGCGCGGGCGTGTAGAGGTTGCCGTGGCGATCGCTGGTCAGGCCCTCGAGCCCGACCGTCGTCGTCAGCACGGTCGTCCAGGACGCGTCGTCCGGGAGCGGCTGGTAGCGCGGTTCGTGGCCCCCGATGGCGGCGCTCCCGGCCAGCACGGCGACGGCGACGGCGACGGCGGCGGCGGCCGCCGCGGCGAGCCTCTGCATGGTTCCTCCTCCCGTAGGTGGTCGGGCTGTTCTACGCGAGGCGCACGCGACGGTTCGATCGTCGTCCTGGGGGATGAGACGGGATCGTCCGCACGGCCACCCCAGGATCGCCATCGCGGCCGATGACGATCGACGTCGCGACGGCGAGGCTCCTCGGCATCGGATCAAGTCAATCCAAGGAGCCACGAATGGCCTACACCGGACAGACCATCGAGAACCCCGTCAGCGGCGAGCGGATCACCTTCCTCCAGACCGCCCGCGACACCGGCGGCGAGAAGCTGGAAATCGAGCTCGAGCTCTCCCCCGACGGCCACGTGCCGGGCGCGCACGTCCATCCCGAGCAGACCGAGACCTTCCACGTGCTCGAGGGCACGATGAAGTTCCGCATGGGACTGCGGCGGATCGTGGCGCGTGCCGGCGAGACCGTCGTCGTGCCGGCCGGTCGCGTGCACCGGTTCTCCAACGGCGGCGACGAGGTCGCGCGCTGCCGCGTCGAGGTCGCCCCCGCGCTCGACATGGAGCAGCTCTTCGAGACCGCGGTCGAGCTGGCGATCGAGGGCAACACCACCCGCAACGGCATGCCCAAGCCCCTCCACCTCGCGCTCTTCACCCGCCGCTTCGCCCGCGAGGTCCGCGCCCCGTTCCCGCCGGCCTGGATGGTCCGCGTGGTCATGGCGCCGCTGGCCTGGATGGCGAGCCGGCGCGGGCACGACGAGCGCTACGCGCTCGCCGCCGCCTGAGTCGTAGCGTTCAGCAGCGGAGCGGCACGGGGCTGGTGCCCCATCCGGTCTTCAAAACCGGCAGGCGGCCGTAGCCCGGTCGTTGGTAGGTTCGATTCCTGCGCCGCTCCGCTGCACCTGTGCGGGTGCTGCGTCGAAGATGTCGATCGCGAGTGCTCCCACGACGGTCTGGAGCCAGGCGCGGGCGTCGGGGTCGGCGTTCTCGGCTCGGCGGCGGGCGTAGGTCGTGACGTCGTCGCGTGACCCGATGATGAGGAGCGGTCCGGTGACGGCGTAGCGGCCGTCCTCGAGGGCGACGAGCGCTCCGGGTCGATCTCGGCGGATGCGCAGGCGGGCGACGACGGCTTGGCCGAGGACGCGCTCCGGGTCGTCGAGCTCGCCGGTGACCGCGTCCTCGGCGAACGGGCGGACCGTGAAGATCGGTGACGAGCCGCGGAGCTTGCGGCGCGGCCGGGGCGGCGCTCCCATCGGGCCGTGGCGCCATCGCTCCTGCAAAGCGTCGGCGTGCTTGCGCGACCTCGCGGCGGACGAGGATGTGGAGCCGGTCGCCGGCGCGGATCCGCGTGGACCCGCGCGGGGCGATCGCTTCGTCGCCGCGGACGATCACGCTCACGAGCGCGTCGCGCGGCAGGCCGAGATCGCGGACGTGGGCGCCGACGACGGCATCCCCGCGGCGAACCGGGTGCTCGACGGTCTCGGCACCGAGCCGGCGGATCACTCCGACCTCGATGATCGGCTCGGACGCGGCGGGTTCAGGGACCGTCTCGACCCCGTGCTCGGGCGGGAACAGGCGGCGTGGCAGCCAGCGCGCGAGAACGAACGACCTCGCCGAGAACAGCGGCGACAGGATCGAGAGGACGAGGACGTAGAGCGCGGCGAACGGAGCGACCCTGCTGTCGAGCCCGGCGGCCACGGCGAGGGAGGCGAGGATGAGCTCGAACTCGCCGCGGCTGACGAGCATGAGGGCGGTGTTGGCCGCCGCGGACCGGCCGTAGCCGTAGATCCGCGCGGCCACGATGCCGGCGATGACGTTGAACGCGAGCGTGACGACGACCGCGACAGCGACGGTCGGGGCGATCGCGCCCATGTCGCTGGGAGCGATGGTGAGGCCGAACCAGAAGAAGAAGATCGCGGCGAACGTGTCGCGCAGCGGGACGAGCAGCCGCTCGACGCGCGGCCCGATCCCCGTGCCGGCCACGACCATCCCCGCGAGCAGCGCTCCGACCGCGTCCGAGGCCCCCGCGGTCTCGGCGAACCCGGCGACGAACACGCCGAAGCCGACGACGAGGATGACGTTGAGCTCCGCGTCGCCGGTCGAGATGACGGGACGGACGAGGCGCGCACCCCATCTCGCCAACGCGAAGAGGCCGAGCAGGAACGCGAAGGCCGTCGTCGCCGACACCAACACCTCCGCCACTCCGTCCTGCTCGCCGAGGACCGGCTGCAGCAGGGCGAGGTAGAACGCCAGGAAGACGTCCTCGACGACGATGATGCCGAGGATCATCCCGGTCTCGGGATTGGCCACCCGCCGCAGGTCGAGGATGAGCTTCGTGACGATCGCCGTCGACGACGTCCCGATCATCCCCGCGATGACGAAGATCTCCCTCGTGCCCCAGCCGAGCGCCCAGCCGAGCACGAGGCCGGCGCCGAAGTTGAGCGCGATGTAGGAGCCGCCCGCCCAGAACAGCCGTCGCCCTCCGGCGAGGAGCTCGGTCACCGAGAACTCGATCCCGAGGTGGAAGAGCAGCAGGACCAGCCCGAGCATCGCGAGCAGGTGGATCTCCTCCGGATCCTCGAGCACGACGACCCCGGGCGTCTGCGGGCCGAAGACGATCCCCGCGACGATGAAGAAGGGGATCGTCGGAAGGCCGAGCCGCCGGCCGATGCGAGCGAACAGTCCGGCGATCAGGAGGGCCGCTCCGAGAACCGCCAGCTCGCTCGACACGCCAGCGAGCCTGGCGTGGCCGGTCCGGGCGGGCAATGGGGAGCGCCACCCATGGCTGCGGGCGGGCCGGCTGCCACCCTAGGTCCGTGTCGCTGTTCTGGCGCGTGCTGACGATCAACGGCGCTGTCCTGCTGACGGCGGCCTTGATCCTGGTCTTCTCTCCGGCGACGGTCAGCGCGTCGGTGGCCGCCGCCGAGGTCGCGGTGCTGTTCGGCGGCCTGCTCGTCGTGATGTCCGTGAACTTCGTGCTGCTGCGGCGGGTGTTCGGGCCGCTCGAGCGCCTCGCCCGGCTGATGCGCCGGGTGGACCCGATGGCGCCGGGTCGGCGGATCGCCGTCGAGGGTGCGACCGCCGAGGTGGACGAGCTGCTCGACGCCTTCAACGACATGCTCGACCGGCTCGAGCGCGAGCGGCGGCAGAGTGCCCAGCGGGCGCTCGCCGCGCAGGAACGCGAGCGGCGCCGGCTGGCGCGCGAGCTCCACGACGAGCTGGGCCAGACGCTGACCGGCGTCGTCCTGCAGCTCGACGGGCTGGCGCGCAGCGCGCCGCCGGAGCTCCAGGCCGCCGTTGCGCAGGTGCAGGAGGCCGCACGGGAGAGCGCCGAGGACGTGCGCGACATCGCCCGCGGGCTGCGCCCGCAGGCGCTGGACGAGTTCGGCCTGCGCAGCGCCCTGAGCACGCTGGCCGCGGGCTTCGGGGAGCACAGCGGCCTGGCGGTGCGCCACGAGCTCGCGGCCGTGGTGCCGAGCCTGACCTCCGAGCAGGAGCTGGCGATCTACCGCGTCGCCCAGGAGGGTCTGACCAACGTCGCGCGGCACGCCGAGGCGACCGGCGTGCTGCTCGCCCTCCACGCCGGGGACGGGACCGTCGTGCTGCGCGTGCGGGACGACGGGCGCGGGATCGACGAGCACGCGGCGCACAACGCCGGCGGCCTCGGCGGCATGCGCGAGCGGGCGATGCTGATCGGCGGCCGCCTCGTCGTCGAGCGGCTGCGCCCGTCCGGGACCGAGGTCCGCCTGGAACTGCCCGTGGGGCGGACGTGACCGTCCCACTGGTGACGCGGATCCTGCTGGCGGACGACCACACGGTCGTCCGCCACGGACTGCGCATGGTGCTGGACGCCGCGCCCGACCTCCAGGTCGTCGCGGAGGCGGCGAACGGGATCGAGGCCACCGAGCGCGCGTTGCGCGACGACATCGACCTCGCCGTGCTCGACGTGGCGATGCCGCTGCGGACCGGCCTGCAGGCCGCCGCCGAGCTGATCCGGCGGCGGCCCGACCTGCGCATCCTCATGCTCTCGATGCACGACCTGGAGGAGTACTGCTTCCAGGCGCTGAAGGCCGGCGCGTCGGGCTACGTGCTCAAGACCGTCGCCGACCGTGAGCTGGTCGAGGCCTGCCGCGCCGCCATGCGCGGCGAGCCGTTCCTGTCGCCGCCGACGGTCCGGGCGCTGATGCGCGCCTACCTCGCCGATCCGGCCTCGGCGCGCGAGAACCCGCTCACGCCGCGCGAGCAGGAGGTCGTCAAGCTGGTCGCCGAGGCCCACCCCACCGCCCGCATCGCCGAGCTGCTCACGATCAGCCCGAAGACCGTCGAGCGCCACCGCGAGAACGTCCTCGCCAAGCTCGGCATGCGGGACCGGGTCGAGCTCACGCGCTGGGCGATCAGGCGCGGGCTCGTCGAGCCCTGAGATGGGGAGCCGCCCCAATGGTCGGGCGGCGATAGGCGGAGCAGGCTGGGAGCGAATGTTCCCGACCACGGAGGTTCGACATGTCGGTCCCGCCCCGCACCGAGCACGACGAGTCCGGCTGGGAGGTCAGCGGCGAGCAGCCGGCGACGAGCAGCCGGCACCCGAAATCGGACAGGCTCGGCATCGGACTGGTGGCGATGGTGCTGCTCGCGGTAGTGATCGCCGCGATCCTGTTGATCGTCATCTAGCGAGCGCGCCGGCGCCGATCGTCTGCGGCGTCGACGGATCGAGCGCCGCGCGGGCCGCCGCGCGCCTGAGCGCGGCGCTCGCCGGCCGCCTCGGCCTGTCGCTCGAGCTCGTCCACGCGGCGAGCATGCGATCGGACCGCGACATCGCCCGCCTGCTGCTGGAGGCTGCCGAGAATGCCGCGCTCCTGGCCGTTGGCGGCGCGCCGTCCCCCTGGCTCGGCGGCCGGGTCCGCGCCGCCGTCGCCAGGCGAGCGCCGTGTCCCCTGCTGGTCGTGCCGCCGGTGCCCAGGCTCGGCGGCGCCGAGGTGGTGTGCGGCATCCGCGACTGGGCGGACGTCGCCACGGCCGAGGTCGGCGCGTCGCTCGCGCTCGGCCTCGGCCTGGAGCTCACGCTCGTCCACGTCCTCCCCACGCCAGTCGGCTCAGGCTGGCGAGCGCCGGTACCCGACGTCGGCCTGTTCGAGCCGCCCTGGGACGACATTGCCGCCGACCGCCTCCTGGACGCCGTCGGCCAGGCCGTCGCCGCGGCGCCGGCGCGGCGGGTCGCGCATGGACCCGCCGGCCGGACACTCGCTCACGAGGCCGCTGAGCGCGACGCGGCCATCCTCGTCATCGGGGCCCCGCGATACGGGCGCGTGGGCTCGGCCCTGACGGGCTCGGCGTCGACGTGGCTGCTCCGCCGAACCGCCCGACCGCTGGTCGTCTGCCCCACGCACCAGCGCGTCCTTTCCGCCCCCGACCAAAGGACTACGCTGGCCTGACCATGCGGCTCGCCGCCCTGGTCGTCGCGCTCGCGCTCGTCGGTTGTGGAGGATCCGGCACGTCGGCTCCCGCGCCGGCCGCCGCGGCGAAGCCGGGCTGCGACGGGTCCGCCGACGGGTACCGCGTGCGGGGGCGGGTGCTGCGCGGGGACGTCGACGGCGACGGCGCGGCGGACCGCGTCAGCCTGCGCGTGGACCGGCGGCGTCCGCCGCGCTGTCGATACCTGCTCGCGGTGGATGACGCCACCGCGCCGGTCAGGCCGTTCCCCTGGCCGGGCACCGACCCGCGGCTCCTGCTGCTCGCCGAGATCGACGGCCGCGCGGGCCTCGAGCCGGTCGTGACGCTCTCGCCCGCGGCCGTCTACCGCCCGGGCGCCGTCTTCACCATCCGAAACGGTCGCCTGGTACGGATGCGGCCCGCGCTGATGCCGCTCGCCGACGAGTTCCCCGCGAGCGTCGACTGCACGCAGACGCCGGGCACCATCGTGGTCACGGTCTCGCAGCCCGCGCAGCCCGACTCGCACTGGAAGGTCACGCGCACGACCTACCGCGCCGCGGGGCGCCGGTTCGTGCGCGTCGAGGCCATGCGCTTCAAGGCACGGGTCGGGACCGAGGTCGTCGGCAGGTCGTTCCGAAGCTGCTGAGCGCTCAAGCTCGACCCGCTCGCAGCCGAGCACCAGTCTGATGAGCGTGCGAGAGGCGCACCGGGCTCTGGACGCCGCCCGCGGCTACCACTACGAGGACCACCAGGCGGCCCTCGACGAGGCCGTGCGCTCCCACGAGATCGCCGACACGCTCGACGACGGACCGCTGCGCTGCCGCGCGCTCGTGCTCCAGGCCGCCGTGATGCTCCAGCGCGGAGACCTGCACGGCGCCGTGACGCTCACCACCGAGGCGACCCCGTTCGCCGAGGGCGACGCCGTGCGCGCCGAGCTCGCGGCCGTCAAGTCGCAGCTGAACTTCTTCGCCGGCTCCTACCCCGAGTCGCTCCAGCACGCCCAGCGCGGCATCGAGCTCGCCGACCGTACCGGCGACCTCGGCCTCCGCGTCTTCGCCCGCCGCTACGCCTGCGTGGTCTTCGGCAACCTCGGTGTCGAGGACTGGCCGCAGCGGCTCGACGACGTCCTCGCCCTGGCGATCGAGGCCTGCGACCCGTGGGAGGAGGCGATGTCGCGCAACGACCTCGCCCACTTCACGATGGAGCAGGGCGACCTCGAGGGCGCCGAGCGGGAGATCGGCGCCGGGCTCGCGGCCGCCGCGCCGCTGGCCCCCCGCAACGGCTTCGCCACCGCCGTCCTGCACGTCACCCGCGCGGAGGTCCGCCTGCGCGCCGGCCGCGCCGACGACGGCCTCGCCGACGCCCGCCACGCCGTCGAGCTGCTCGCCGCAATGGGCGAGCCCAACCCCTACCTGCTCGCGATGAGCGTGGTCATCGAGGTCCAGGCCCTGCTCGCGCTCGGCCGCCTCGACGAGGCCGAGCGCGCCGGCCAGCGCACCGTCGAGCGCCTGGGCGAGCGCGTCCCGCAGGCGCGCAGCATGATCCTCTCGACCGTCGCCGAGGCGCTGCACGAGGCCGGCCGCGCCGCGGAGGCGTACCGCGTGCTCAGCCGCAGCGTCGAGATCGAGCGGCGCGCCTTCCAGGAGCTCCCCGGCCTCCAGCGCGGCCTCGAGCGCGCCACGGCGGAGACCCGCGCCGCGCGCGACCAGCGCGACGCGCTGGCGGCCAAGAACCGCGAGCTCGAGGCGGTCGTCCGCCAGCTCGACGAGGCGCGCGCCCTGCTGCGCGAGCAGGCCGACCGCGACTACCTGACCGGCCTCCACAACCGCCGCTACCTGGCGCGCGAGGTCGACCGGCACCTGTGGGCACCGCTCAGCGTCGCCGTCGTCGACCTCGACGACTTCAAGGGCGTCAACGACCGCTTCGGCCACGAGGTCGGCGACCGCGTGCTCATGCGGGTCGCCGCCCTGCTGCTCGGCGGCGTGCGCGGCCACGACCTGGTGGTCCGCACGGGCGGCGAGGAGTTCCTCCTGCTGATGCCGGAGACCGAGCGCGGCGCGGCCGCCGCCTGTTGCGAGCGCGTGCGGCGGCTGATCCGCGAGGAGGCGTGGGACCGGCGTCGTCCCAGGCCTGACGGTCACGGCCAGTGTCGGCCTGGCGACCGCGGACGACGCCGGCGATCTGCAGTCGCTCACCGAGCTCGCCGACCACCGCCTGTACGAGGCCAAGCGGGCCGGTCGCGACCGCGTCGTGCTGTAAGCATCCGCGCATGGCACTCACCGACGATCAGCTGCTCGACTTCGACGCCAGCCGCTACGCCACCTACGACGAGGGCAAGGCGCGCGAGCTGCTCGCCTCAGGCAACGGCGACGCCTACCGCTCCCAGCTCGTGGTCGCCCGCTGGATCGAGGGCTGGCGGGAGCGGACACTGGCCCAGGACCAGCCGGACCGCCCGGAGGAGTGGATGCAGGGGTGGGACGACGCGCTGAGCGAGGTCGCCGCCCACCTGCGGCAGGGCGACCTCGTCGAGGGCGGCGTGCTCTACACCGACGCGGTCGGCGGCTGGGACGAGCCGCGCTAGAGGAAGCTCAGCCTGCTCTCCTCGCCGGCGCGCAGCCGGCCCAGGTGCTCCTCGAAGTCGAGCCGCTCGAACAGGCTCGTGCCGGAGCGGATCGTGGCGAGCATGTCCGCCTCGGTGCGCTGGAGCGCCTCCGCGGCGTCGAGCACCGCGGCCAGCGCCTCCGCGCTGCCCACCACGATCCCGTCGTCGTCGCCGACCAGGATGTCGCCCGGCGCGACCTCCACGCCCCCGCACCGCACCGGCCCTGGCTCGCCCGGAACGGCCTGGGCGGGCGCCGCGCTCGGGCGCGAGCCGCGCGCGTAGAACGGCAGCTCGAGCTCGCGCAGCTCATTGGTGCCGCGGCAGAAGCCGTCGATGACGATGCCGGCCATGCCGCGGCGCCGCGCCTCGTTGCCGAACAGCTCGCCGGCCAGCGCGCGGTCGACCCGCCGTCGACCACCAGCACGTCGCCGGTCCCCGCGCGGGCCAGGCCGTCGAGCACCGGCATCAGGTCGTCGTGGGCGGCGACGGTCACCGCGCGCCCCACCAGCTTCAACCCGGTCCGCAGCGGCCGCAGCCCGGGGTCCATGACCGGCAGGTGCTTGCCGACGTCGCTCAGCGTGGTGGTGTCGACCGCCCGCAGGCGTTCCAGAAGGCGTTCCATGAGGCAGTAGCTTGTACAGGAGACCGATGAGCGTCCAGGCCGCCGCCCGACCCCGCCCGACCCGCACCCGCCGCGCCCGCGCCGCCGCCGTGGCCGAGGCCGCCGCCAAGGGCGGCCTGATCGGGACGGTGGTCGCGCTCGCCGCCTGGCTGCTCGCCGGCGCGCTGGCGGGGACGCGCGTGGTTCGTGCTCGTCCTCGCCACCGCGCTGGCCGGCGCCGTGCTGATCTGGCGCGGCTCGGTGGCCACCTGGATCTGGCGCGGGCTCGCGATCGCCTGGGCGGTCGTGCTGCTCGAGCGCGAGATCGTGCAGGAGAACGGCGGGCTCTGGTCGCCGCGGCGCGGCTGGCTGGGCATCATCGTCGGCGCCCGCCGCGCCGGGATCAACCGCTGGGCGCTGCCGCTGCTCGCCTACCCGCTGCTCTCGGCGGCGATCGTGATCGCCGCCGGCCAGGAGCTCGATCGACCCGTGGGGCAGCTCCTGGTTGTGGGTGCTCGCCGTGCTCGGCCCGGTGATCGGGGCGCGAACGCTGGTGAGGCCGCGTCCGCGGACGCACCCGCGCGCGGGTAGCGCGAACGAACGTCAACCGCGGCTCGGGTAGGGCTGGCGAGGGAGCCGGCGCTGGTCGGCGGTCCCGGGCGCCTAACCGGAACAGTCCGGTCAAAGCGCCATCCATCGGGGCGCCTGCGCGCCTTGACGTCGCATATCGACCTCAAGGCGCCACGGACGACCAGCGCGGTCGGCTCCCTGCTCCCCCCACCCAGCCGAAGTTCGTGCCTCCGCGCGGATGTACGGCGTTCCGCGCCGGAGAGCGGGTCGGGCTCGTCGACTTCGACCTGCACCCCGACCTCAACACGCCTGACACGGTCGTCACCGGGCACGCTCGACTGGATGGGCGTCGCCCACATGCTCGGCCTGGCCGACACGCCGCTCGCCGAGCTCGTCCGGCTCGAACCGCACGAGGTGCTGTTCTTCGGCCGCCAGGACGACCAGACGCAGCCCGGCGAGCGCGAGGCGATCGAGCGGCTCGGGATCGCTTCGATCCCCGTGGAGGACGTCGCCGGCGGCGCCCAGCGGGCCGCGGCGCACTTCGACCGCTACCTCGTGCACTTCGACGTCGACGTCGTCGACTTCACCGACATGCCGCTGTCCGAGAACACCGGCCACGGCATCGGCCTGCCCTTCGACACCGCGGTCGTGGCGCTCGATGTCCTCGTCGCCGGCGACGGCTTCGCCGGCCTGACCGTGACCGAGCACAACCCGGCGCACGGCGCCGAGGACGGCTCGACGACGGCGGCGCTCGCCGCCGCCCTTCAGCGCGCGCTGAGCCGCCCGGCGATCAGGCCGAGCGGCGCGCCCCAGTCCTCGATGGAGGCTGGGGCGGGGATGCCGTAGCCGGAGCCGGCGAGCGAGATCCGCCCGCGCAGCGCCCACTTGGCGAACGTGTCGGCGAAGCGCTCCTCGACCGCGGTGCAGGCGCCGGTCGGGAGCAGGGCCGAGTCGCCGCACGAGCCGACGCGCGGGATGCCGGCGTCGAGCTGCCGCGACGAGGTCGTCCGTGGATCAGCTGGAAGTCGATCACGTGGCCGAGCTCGTGCAGGACCACGACGTCGCGGTCGATCGCGCGCTCGCCGTTGAGCGACCGCACGTCGAAGTTGACCACCGCGTCGTCGATCGTCATCTCGCGCGAGGCCGATCGCGTCGCCGGTCGCGGAGGTCGGTGCGGACCACCACCAGCCCGTCGATCTCGGCGATCAGCCGCTGCGCCTCGGGCCGGGCCCTGGCGATCGCGGCGAGGATCCACGCGCGGTCCTGCGGCGTGACCGCCGGAGCGAAGCGCAGGCCGGCGGCGCGCGTCTCGGCGCTGATCTCGCGGCTGCCGGTGGCCGCCGCCCCGCGCGTCCGGCCAGCTCTTGACGGCGACGACGGCGACGACCGCCCAGACGGCGATGACCAGCAGCGCGCGCAGCATGTCGCGGACTACATCGGCCCGCCGCGCCACAAAGCTGAGCGTCAGTGACGCCCCGCCTTCTCGCGCTCCTCCTTCTCGCGCTGCTCCTTCGGCACACCGCGGTAAGGGCGCCTGGATCTCCTCCTCGGCGCCGGGGACGCCGGCCTCGATCTCGCGCGCCCGCTCGGTCTCGGCGTTGATCTCGGCGCCGAGCAGGACCGCGATGTTGGTGATCCACATCCAGACCAGGAACACGATCACGCCGGCCAGCGCGCCGTAGGTCTTGTTGTAGGAGCCGAAGTTGGCGACGTAGAAGGCGAAGGCGGCGGAGGCCGCGATCCACACGAGCACGGCCACGACGCTGCCCGGCGAGATCCAGCGGAAGCCCGCGGGCTTCGCGTTCGGCGCCGACCAGTAGAGGATCGCCAGCATCAGCATCACGACGAAGAGCATCACCGGCCACTTGGCGATGTTCCACGCCGTGACCGCCGCGTCGCCGAGGCCGACCGCGTCGCCGACGGCCTGGGCCACCGGCCCGGTCACGATCAGGGAGAGGACGACGAGCGCCGCCATCAGCACGAGCGTGAGCGTCACGAGCAGCTGGAGCGGTCGAGCTTCCAGAACGGGCGGCCCTCGTCGCGCTCGTAGATCGGCGTTCGAGGCGCGCATGAAGGCGCCGACGTAGTTCGAGGCGGTCCAGAGCGCCACCGCGACACCGAAGATCAGGCCGAAGAGCGCGGTCGACCGGTTCGCCGAGATCTGCTCGATCGGGCCCGCGAACGTGTCGACGGCGTCCGCCGGACCGAGCTGGCGACACGACGTCGGTCATGACGCGCGTGATCGTCGCCGGGTCGACGACGAGCCCGAGGATGGAGATCATCGCGATGAACGCCGGGAAGAGCGAGAGGACCGCGTAGTAGGTGAGCGCGGCGGCCCAGTCGGTGAGGTTGTCGTTCCGGAACCCGGCGACGACGCGCTTTAGCGTGCCGAACCAGGAGCGCTTGCCGAGATCGGTGGGGCTGTCTGGGGCCTTCATAGGGCGAAGGTTCCCCCCGTTCCGGCGCTCCGAACCTTCAGACGCGCGCCAAGTTGGCCGACCAGCCGCCTTCATAGGCGTGGGCGGCGCCGTCGGCGACGACCACGATGCGGTCGGCGATGCGGTCGAGGAAGTAGCGGTCGTGGGAGACCGCCACCACCGTGCCGTCGTAGTGCTCGAGCGCGTCTTCGAGCACCTCGATCGAGTCGATGTCGAGATGGTTGGTCGGCTCGTCGAGCAGGAGGCAGTTCGGAGCGTCCTCCATCAGCAGCAGGAAGGCGAGCCGCGTGCGCTCGCCGCCGCTCAGCGTGCTGACCGGGCGCCGGGTCTGCTCGTAGTCGAAGAGGAAAGCCATCAGCCGGCGGACCGCCGCGTCCTCGGCCATCGAGCGGCCGGCCCGCAGGACGTCGATCACCGCCGCTTCCTCCGGGAGCCCGGCGGCGGCCTGCGACAGGTAGCCGACCTCGATGCCGGAGCCGATCCAGCGCTCGCCGCCCGCCGGCGCCAGGCCGCCGCCGAGCGTCCGCAGCAGCGCGGTCTTGCCGGCCCCGTTCGGCCCCACGACGCCGACGCGCTCGCCGCGCGCGACGACCAGGTCGACGTCGAGCAGGACGGGGTCGTCGGGGTCGAAGGCCACGTCGACGTCCTCGAGCGCGAGCACGCGCTGGCCGCCGCGCACCGCGCTGCGGAAGCCCAGCGCCATCTTGCGGCGCTCGAACACCGGCCGCTCGACCTTCTCCATCCTGTCGATCTGCATCTGCTTCACGCGGGCCTGGCGCGCGGCGCGCTCGTTCACGCGGATGTGCGCCCAGTGGCGGAAGCGGCGGACGGCCTCCTCCAGCCGCGCGATCTCCTTCTGCTGGGTGACGTACTGCTGCCGCTGGCGCTCGAGCTCGAGCTGGCGGGCGACGGCGTAGGCGCTGTAGTCGCCGGGCCAGATCCGGATGCGGCCGCGGTCGAGCTCGGCGATGGCGCCGACGCAGGCGTCGAGCAGGTGGCGGTCGTGCGAGACCATCAGCACCGCGCCGTCGAAGTCGTCGACGACACGCTCGAGCTGGTCGCGGCGCCGCATGTCGAGGTGCGCCTCCGGCTCGTCGAGCATCAGCACCTGCGGGCGGCGGGCCAGGCAGGCGGCGAGGGCGGCGAGCTTGCGCTGGCCGCCGCTCAGCTCGGCGGTCGGGACGTCGCCGGGCACGTCGAGCTCGTCGAGCAGGGCGCGCGCCTCGCCCTCCGCGCGGTCGCCGCCGTGCTCCTGCCAGCGGGCGAGCAGGCGCTCCTGGTGCGCCAGCGCGCGCGCCATCGCGTCGAGGTCGGCGGCGAGCTTCGGGTCGGCGAGCCGGCGCTCGACCGCCGCCAGCTCCTGCTCGAGCTCGGCCAGCTCCGGCCGGGCCGCTCGCACCCACGCCGGCGGCGTGCGCTCGTCGCCGGGCACGTGCTGGGGCAGGAAGGCGTGGACGAGCCCGCGGCGGCGGGTCACGGTGCCGGCGTCGGGGTGCTCGAGGCCGGCGAGGATGGCCAGCAGCGTCGACTTGCCGCCGCCGTTGGGGCCCAGCACGCCGATGCGCATGCCGTCGGCGAGCTCGAGGTCGAGCCCGTCGAGGATCCGGCGCCCGCCGAACGACTTGGCGATGCCGCGGGCGGAGAGGAGCGGGACGGTGGCCATCGGGCCGGGTAGGTTCGCAGGCATGCCACCGACCGTCCACGTCGCGCCCGAGGCCGATCCCGGGGTGGAGGCCGCCGTGCGCGCGGCGGGCGGGGAGATCGGGCCGCTCGAGCAGGCCGACGGGCTGGTCTGGGTGGATTCGAGCCCCGACGGCTTCCCGGCGGAGCTCCCGGAGCGGCGTCGGCTGGGTGCAGCTGCCGTCGGCGGGGGTCGAGCGCTGGCTGGACCGGATCGACGGCGACCGGCAGTGGACCTCGGCGGCTCCGGCGTTCGGGCGATCGGTCGCCGAGCACGCGCTCGCGCTGATGCTGGCGGGGGTGCGCCGGCTGCACGAGTTCGCGCGCGCCCGCACGTGGACGCGGCCGGAGATCGGCCAGCTCGCCCGCTCGACGGTGGCGATCGTCGGCACCGGCGCGATCGGGCGGGCGCTGATCGGGCTGCTCGAGCCGTTCGAGGTGGAGGTGCTGGCGCTGACCCGGCGCGGCCGCGACGGCACGCTGCCGGTGGAGCGTCTCGGCGAGGTGCTGCCGCGCGCCCACTTCGTCGTGATCGCCGCGCCGGCCACGCCGGCCACCCGCCACCTGATCGGCGCCGAGGAGCTGGCCGCCATGCGCGAGGACGCCTGGCTCGTGAACGTCTCGCGCGGCGCGCTGGTCGACACCGACGCCCTCGTGGCGGCGCTGGAGGCCGGCTCGATCGCGGGCGCGGCGCTCGACGTCACGGACCCCGAGCCGCTGCCCGACGACCACCCGCTGTGGTCGCAGCCGCGCGCGCTCATCACCGCGCACGTCGCCAACCCCGATGCCACGCTGCGGCGCGACCTCGCGGAGCTCGTGGGCGAGCAGGTGCGGCGGCTGGCGGCCGGCGAGCCGCTGCTCTCGCCGATCGACCCCGGCGCCGGTTACTGAGACCGCGACTCGTCGAGCAGCCGCTCGGCGACCTCGCGCGGCTCCCAGCCCTGGATCTCGACCTCCTTGCCCTCCGGCACCTTGTAGATCGAGAAGAAGTGCTCGATCTCGCCGCGGAGCTGGCTCGGGAGGTCGTCGAGCTCCTCCATGTGGCTCCAGTTCGGGTCCTCGTAGGGGACGCAGAGCAGCTTGTCGTCCTGCCCGGCTTCGTCCGTGGTGCGGAGGACGGCGATCACGCGGACCGGGATCACGCAGCCGGGGAAGGTCGGCGCCGAGACGCACACCAGGGCGTCGAGCGGCGTGCCCTTGGGCGAGCGCGTGCCCGGGATGAAGCCGTAGTCGGTGGGATAGACGACCGAGGAGAAGAGGAAGCGATCGAGCTTGATCGCACCGAGCTCCTCGTCCCAGGTGTACTTGTTCCGCGATCCTTTCGGGATCTCGACCAGGCAGTTGACGGGCTCGCCGGCCATGGGCCGGGCGAGCATACCCATGGGAGACGGAGGTGCCCGATGATGAAGGAGTTCCGCGAGTTCCTGCTGCGCGGGAACGTCGTCGACCTGGCGGTGGCGGTCGTGATCGGCGCCGCGTTCGGCGCCGTGGTGACCTCGGTCGTCGAGGACCTGCTCACG
This sequence comes from uncultured Solirubrobacteraceae bacterium, assembly GCA_963844405.1. Lineage (GTDB taxonomy): Bacteria > Actinomycetota > Thermoleophilia > Solirubrobacterales > Solirubrobacteraceae > DASSUW01. The sequence continues at coordinate 197,314 of CAWJNZ010000008.1, forward strand.
CCGCTGATCGCCGCCTTCCTCGGCGAGCCCGACTTCAGCCGCCTCACCTTCACGATCAACGGGTCGGTCTTCCGCTACGGCGAGTTCCTGAACGCCGTCTTCTCGTTCCTGACGATCGCCGCGGCGGTCTTCTTCCTCGTCATCAAGCCGGTCAACACGCTGATGGCGCGGCTGAAGGCCGGCGAGGAGCCGGAGCCCGAGGCCCTGCCGGCCGACGTGGTGCTGCTGAGCGAGATCCGCGACCTGCTGAAGGTCAGGCCGTAGGGGGCCGGCCGTCGCGGCCCACGTAGCCGCCCTCGCCGCCCACGCACATGTAGACGGCCTCCTCGGAGTCCGAGAGGTTGCGCAGGGAGCGGACGACGGGCGCGTCGACGCGCGCCAGGCCGCCCGGGCCGAGCGTCTGCCTGGCGCCGTCGAAGTCGAACTCGATCTCGCCCGCCATGACCACGTACAGCTCCTGCTGGCGGTCGTGGAAGTGGCGGCGCGACTCGAAGCCGGCCGGCAGCACGACGGCGTTCACGCCGAACTCCGTGACGTCGAGCGCCCGGCGCACCTTGCGGAATCCGGGGCCTTCGCCGAGGTCGTCGATGGAGGCGACCGCCCAGCCATTCCCCTTTACCGGGTCCTTCGGCATCGGCCGCCATACTAACCCCAGTGCCGGGCCCGACAGGAACTCTCGAGGAGCTGCTCCGGCCCCTGAAGGCCGACCCTCAGCGCTCGGCGATCCTGCTCGACGTCGACGGCGTGCTGGCCCCGATCGTGCAGCACCCGGACGACGCGCACATGCCGGAGAGCACGCGCCGGCCGCTGATCGAGGTGGCGAAGCGCTACGGCGTCGTCGCCTGCGTGTCCGGCCGCCGGGCGTCCGACGCCCGCCGGATCGTCTCGCTCGGCTCGATCGCCTACCTCGGCTCCCACGGCAGCGAGGTCCTGCTCCCCGGCTCGATCGCGCCGGAGCTCGACCGCGAGCTGCAGGCGTGGACGCGACGCGTCCAGCGGTTCGCCGACGAGGCGTTCGACGACCGCCTGCGGAAGCTGCGCGTGCGGCTCGAGGACAAGGAGGCGATCGCCGCGCTCCACTGGCGCGGCGTGCCCGACGAGGAGGAGGCGCAGGCCGCGATGGAGGACGTCGCCGCGGCGGCCGAGAAGGCCGGCTTCACCGCCCACTGGGGCCGCAAGGTGCTCGAGATCCGGCCGCCCGTGCGGATCGACAAGGGCGCGGGCGATCGTCAGCCTGCTGCGCGACCGCCAGCTCGCCGCCGGGCTCTACGTGGGCGACGACACCACCGACCTCGACGCGTTCCGCGGCCTCACCGAGCTCGTCGAGGCGGGGCGGCCTGGGCACAGCCGTGCGGGTCGGCGTGCGGTCGGACGAGGGGCCGTCGGCGCTGGCGCGCGAGGCCGACGTGATGGTCGACGGGACCGACGGCGTCCGCCAGCTGCTCCAGGCTCTGCTCGACTGACCCGGTGCGTTTCGGGGACTTCCTCAAGGCGACGGTCCTGCTGAACGCCGGCGCCGCCACGCTGCTGGCCGCCCTCACGGTCATCGGCCTCGCCCGCGAGGGCGACGGCACGCTGGCGATCTTCTGCGCCGTCTGGTGGGCGGGCGCCGTGCTGATCGGCATCTGGTTCGGCCGCCGCGCCGAGGCGAGCCCGCCGATCGCCCGCCTGCTGACCACCGCCCGCACCCAGACCACGCTGCCCGAGCTGCGGCCGGGCGTGACGCTGCTCAACCGCCTGTGGTCGCTGCTCTTCATGACGCTCGCGTCGGCGATCGCGAGCGTCTTCGTGCCGCAGGTGGCCGCCGTGGCCGCCGGCTTCAACGATCATCCTCGCGCTCACGCTGCGGCGGCAGGAGTCCGCCGTGTCGGCGATCGAGGAGCGCGACGGGGCGCGCTTCTACGTCGACCGCACGTCGCCCTTCCACCCGATCCGGCTCGTCCGCACCCCCGGCTTCGGCGGCGTGTTCCTCCGCCAGCTCACCTAGATGATTGATTCCGCGGCCCGCGGGTCGTGGAATCAGTCATCTCGCTCGCTTCCGCAGCGGCGCGAACTCCTTCCACGGGAGCGTGTTGGCCACGTGCTCCTTCGTCAGCCACGCCCGCCGGGCGGTGGCGATGCCGTAGCGGCGGAACTCGCGGATGTCGCGCAGCGAGTGGGCGTCGGTGTTGACGAGGATGCGCACGCCGGCCTCGGCGGCCGCGCGGGCGTGGACGTCGTTGAGGTCGCGCCGGTCGGGCGACGAGTTGATCTCGATCATCGTGCCCGTGCGCGCGGCGGCCTCGATCACGCGGTCCATGTCGAGCTCGTAGGGCGGCCGGCGCTCGATCTTGCGGCCGGTCGGGTGACCGATCGCGTCCACCAGCGGGTGCTCGATCGCCGCCACCAGCCGGTCGGTCATCGCTTCGCGCTCCATCGCGAACGACGTGTGGATGGAGGCGATCACCCAGTCGAGCTCGGCCAGCACCTCGTCGGGGTAGTCGGGCGCGCCGTCGGTGAGGATGTTGGTCTCGGTCCCGATCAGCAGGTCGAAGCCGTCGAGCTGCGCGTCGAGCGCCCGGATCTCCTCGATCCGCGCGCGCAGCTGGTCGGCGGTCACGTGGTTGCCGAAGCCGTGGGTGGCGGAGTGGTCGGTGATGGCGAGGTACTCGAGGCCGAGCTCCTGCGCCGCGCGCGCCATCGTCTCGGCCGTCTCCGTGCCGTCCGACGTCGTCGTGTGGGAGTGCAGCTCACCGCGCACGTCGCGGAGCTCGATCAGGTCGGGCAGCGCGCCGCGGGCCGCCGCCTCGAGCTCACCGCGGCCCTCGCGCAGCTCGGGCGGGATCCACTCCAGCCCGAGCGCGGCGTAGACCTCCTCCTCGGTCGGGCAGCGCAGGGTCTCGCCGGTGGCGTCGTCGAGGATCCCGTACTCGGATACGTGCAGCCCGCGCCGCACCGCCGACTCGCGCAGCGCCACGTTGTGGGCCTTCGAGCCGGTGAAGTGCTGGAGGACGTTGCCGAACTGGTCGGGCTCGACGACCTTGAGGTCGATCTTCAGGCCCGAGTGGGTGCTCACGCGGGCGCCGGCCGTGCCGGTGTTGCCGACCGACTCGACGATCTCCAGCTCGGTCAGCGCCGTGGAGAGCGCCGCGGGATCGGAGGCGGTGGCGATGACGTCGATGTCCTTGACCGAGTCGCCCCAGCGGCGCAGCGAGCCCGCGGCCTCGACCCGGTCGGCCGCCGTGTGCTCGCGGAGCGCCGCCACCACCTGCTCGGCGGTCTCCAGCGCGCGCGAGAGCACGACCCGCCGCGCGGGCCCGTTCTCCTGCGTGCTCCGCCAGCACCTTCCGGAGGTTCTCCTCAGCCTTGGCCCCGAACCCGCGCAGCCCGCGCAGCCGCCCGTCCTCGATCGCCGCCCGCAACGCGTCGAGCGAGTCGATCCCGATCTCGTCGTAGAGCCGCTTGGCGCGCTTGGGGCCGAAGCCCGGCAGCTGCATGACCGAGATCAGGCCGACGGGCACCCGCTCGCGCAGCTTGACGGCGGCCGGGATGTCGCCGGTCTCGTCGAGCGCGATCAGCTTCTCCTCGAGCGTCTTGCCGATCCCCGGCAGCTCGGTCACGCGACCCTCGCGCGCGAGCTGGATCACCGACACCGACGAGTCGCGCACCGTGCGGGCCGCGTTGCGGTAGGCGATCACGCGGTACTGGACCGCGCCGTCGAGCTCGTACAGGTCCCCGAGCTCCTCGAGCGCGGCGGCGATCTGGGCATTGGTGAGGTCGGCCACGGTCTCGCGTAGGCTACGCGCCCTTCATGCCGGCGCCGGTCTGGGTGATCCTGCCGACCTACAACGAGGCCGAGAACCTCGAGACGGTCGTGGCGGCCGTGCGGGCCTCGCTGCCCGAGGCGCGCGTGCTCGTGGTCGACGACAGCTCGCCGGACGGCACGGGCGCCATCGCCGACGGGCTCGGCGGCGTCGAGGTCCTGCACCGGCCGCGCAAGTCCGGCCTCGGGCGCGCCTACGTGGCCGGCTTCGCCCACGCGCTGCGCGCCGGCGCCGGCAGCGTCGTGGAGATGGACGCCGACCTCTCGCACGACCCAGCCGACCTCCCGCGCCTGCTCGAGCCGCTGGCCGCGGGCGCCGACCTCGCCCTCGGCTCGCGCTACGTGCCGGGTGGGGGGATCCGCGACTGGGATGCGGTGCGCCGCGGGATCTCCCGCTTCGGCTGCGGCTACGCCCGGCGCGTGCTCGGCGTCCCGGTCCGCGACCTCACCGGCGGCTTCAAGGCCTTCCGCGCCGACGCGCTCGAGGCGATCGACTACGCCAGCGTCCGCTCGCAGGGCTACGCCTTCCAGGTGGAGCTCACCTATCGCGCGCTGCGCCAGGGCCTGGAGGTCGTGGAGGTGCCGGTCGTCTTCCGCGAGCGCGAGCGCGGCGAGTCGAAGATGTCGGCGCTGATCGCGCTCGAGGCGGCGTGGCTCGTCCCGCGCCTGCGGTTCGGTCGCCGGCGGTGGGAGAGCTCCGGCGAGCCCGCCCGGGCCCCGGTCGGGTGAGCGCGATTCGGGGGTTCGCACCGCCGTGCCGATGACAGAGGCGATGAAGGCCGAAGAGCTTGCCCTGGTCCAAGGCTGGGCGGACACGCGGGGCGCGCTCGCGCGCTGGCGGCGCGATCCCGTGCGGGTCCTGTGGCCGTGGACGCGCGGGGCGCTCGCCGTCGCCGTGCTGCTGCTCACGACCGTCTGGCTGGTCGCGACCCAGTCGACGCCGGACCCGACGGCCGGCTTCTTCCCGGGCATCTTCGCGCCGGCCGAGCTGAGCGACTTCGGCTTCATCCTCTACCGCAACGGGCTCGTGCTCGCCCTCCACGCGATGGCCTGCGTGGCCGGCTTCATCGCCGGCTCGTCGCTGCCCGCCGCGGCGACCGGCTACTCCGGGCGCTGGCGCAGGGTGCACGACCGCGCCGGCCCGCTGGCGATCGCCTTCGTGATCGCCGCCACGCTCTTCTCGCTCGGGACCCAGGGGTACGCGCTCGGCCGGGCGGCCGGCGACCTGTCCTTCCAGCTCGGCGTCTCGCCGCTGGTGCTGCTGCTCGGTCTGCTCCCGCACGCGCTGCCGGAGCTCACCGCGCTCTTCCTGCCGCTCGCCGCCTGGACGATCGCCTCGCGCCGCAAGCGGTGGGACGAGCTGCTCGCGGCGACCATCGTCACCGTCGCCGTGGCCGTCCCCGTGCTGGTCGTGGCAGCCGCGATCGAGACGTGGGTGACGCCGGACCTCCTCGCTATACTTTCTGAAGCGTAAGAACCGCTGAGAGGAGCCCTGAACCGGATGGCCGGGAACATCATCGACGTCACCGACACCACCTTCCAGGCCGAGGTCCTGGAGTCCGAGAAGCCCGTGCTCGTGGACTTCTGGGCCCCGTGGTGCGGGCCGTGCCGCGTGATCGCCCCGATCCTCGAGGAGATCGCCGGCGAGCGCGACGACCTGCGGATCGTCAAGCTCAACATCGACGAGAACCAGGAGACCCCGGTCGGCCTCGGGATCATGGCGATCCCGACGATGATCCTCTTCCGCAACGGCGCCGAGGCCAAGCGGATCACCGGCCAGATGCCGCGCAAGCGGCTCGAGGCCGAGCTCGAGCCCGCCCTGGCCTAAGCCCGGCGCACGGCGATGTGGAGCGGGCGTCCCTTGACGGTCGCAGGCTCCCCCGTGGCGCCGTCGTAGGAGACGGCGACGGCGAGGGTCTCGCCCGTGAGGTAGTCCTCGAACGCGCGCGCCGCGTCGAGCAGCTCGGCGTCGCCCCCGAGCGTCAGCTCGATCCGGTCGGCCACCTCCAGGCCGGCCGTCTTGCGCGCGTGCTGGACCGCGTGGACGATCTCGCGCGCGAGGCCCTCGCGGACCAGCTCATCGTCGAGCTCGAGCTCGAGCGCGACCGCGTGCGAGCCCTCGCGCTCGAGCTGGTAGCCCTCGAGCGGCTGCATGGCCAGCAGCAGGTCGTCGCCGCCGAGCTCGTGGTCGTGCCCGTCGACGTTGATGCCGACGCCGCGGCCCTCGCGCAGCGCGTCGGCGACGTGCGTGGGGTCGAGCGCCGCCACGGCGGCCGCCACCTGCGGCATGTGCCTGCCGAAGCGCGGGCCGAGCGAGCGGTAGTTGGGCTTGACCTCGTAGGAGCCGAGCTCGTCGGCCTGTGAGACGAAGCGCAGCGCCTTGACGTTCAGCTCGGCCTTGACGATGTCCTCGAGCCGCTCGATCGCCTCGCGCTCGGCGCCGGCGGCCACCACCACGGCGGCGCGCAGCGGCTGGCGGACGCCGAGCTTGGCCTGCCCGCGGGCGGCGAGGCCGAGCCGCACGCTCTCGCGCACGACGCCCATCGCCACCTCGAGCTCCGCGTCGCGGGGGCCGACCTCCGGGAAGTCGGTCAGGTGGACGCTGGGCTCGGAGCCGTCGAGGTTGTCGTAGATCTCGTCGGCGATGAACGGGCAGAACGGCGCCAGCAGCTTGGACACCGTGACCAGGCACGTGTGGAGCGTGCCGAAGGCGGCCGGGTCGCCGTCCCAGAAGCGCGCGCGCGAGCGGCGCACGTACCAGTTCGACAGCTCGTCGACGAACGCGGCGATCGCGTGGCCCGCCCGGGTGGCGTCATACGCGTCGAGCCGGTCGCGCACGACCTCGGTCGTCGCGTGCAGGCGCGAGAGCGCCCAGCGGTCGAGGTCGGTGGCCGCCCCCGCGTGCTCGTGCACGTCGTTGACGTTCGTGTAGAGGACGAGGAAGCCGTAGGTGTTCCAGAGCTGCAGGAGGAACTGCCGCAGCGACTCGCCGACCGTGTTGACGGAGAACATGTAGCCGTCCCACGGGAACTTCGAGGTGAAGAAGTACCAGCGGAAGGCGTCGGCGCCGTGCTTGTCGATGACGTCCCAGGGGGCGACGACGTTGCCGAGCGACTTCGACATCTTGCGGCCCTGCTCGTCGGCGATGTGGCCGAGGACGAGGCACGTCCGATAGGGCGACTGGTCGAAGAGCAGCGTCGAGATCGCCAGCAGCGAGTAGAACCAGCCGCGCGTCTGGTCGATCGCCTCGCAGATGTAGTCGGCCGGGAAGCGCTCCCTGAAGCGCTCCTCGTTCTCGTGCGGGGCATGCCACTGGGCGAACGGCATCGCCCCCGAGTCGAACCAGACGTCGATCACCTCGGGCACCCGGCGCAGCGGCTCGCCGCCGCTCGGCGACGGGATCTCGACGTCGTCGACGTACGGGCGGTGCGGGTCCTCGAGCTTGACGCCGCTGAGCTGCTCGAGCTCGGTGAGCGAGCCGATCGCCATCGTCTCGCCGGCCTCGTTGCGCCAGATCGGCAGCGGCGTGCCCCAGTACCGCTCGCGCGAGATCGCCCAGTCGACGTTGTTCTCCAGCCACTTGCCCATGCGGCCGTGCTTGATGTGCTCCGGGTGCCAGTCGACCGACTCGTTCGTGGCCAGCAGCCGGTCGCGCAGGGACGAGGTGGCGATGTACCAGGACGGCTTGGCGTAGTAGAGCAGCGGCGTCCCGCAGCGCCAGCAGTGGGGGTAGGCGTGCAGGTACGCCTCCTCTTTGAGCAGCCGCCCGCGCTCGCGCAGATCCTCGACGATCTTCGGGTCGGCGTCCTTGACCCAGAGGCCGGCGAACTGCCCCATCCGCTCCTCGAACGTGCCGTTGAGCTTCACGGGGTTGATGACGGCGATGCCCTGCTCCTGGCCGATCCGGAAATCGTCCTCGCCGAAGGAGATCGACGTGTGCACGACGCCGGTGCCGTCCTCGGCGCTGACGAAGTCGGCGGGCACGACGGTGTGGCCGCGCTCGCCGAACTCCTCGGTGGCGATGAAGGTGAACGGCGGCTCGTAGCGGGCGCCGAGCATGTCGCGGCCGTGGAAGCGATCGGCGATCCTGGTGCCCTCGCCGAGCACGGCCTCGGCGCGCGCCTCGGCGATCACGTGACCGTCCTCGCTGCGCACGTAGGCGAGGTCGGGCGAGACGGCCAGCGCCGCGTTGGAGAGCAGCGTCCAGGGCGTCGTGGTCCAGGCGAGGATGCGGTCGCCCGGCTTCAGCGCACCGGCGCCGTCGACGACCGGGAAGGTGACGTAGACGCTCGGGTCCTCGACGTCCTTGTAGCCCTCGGACACCTCGTGCGAGGACAGCGCCGTGCCGCAGCGGGCGCAGTAGGGCACGACCTTGTGGCCCTCGTAGAGCAGGTCGCGCTCCCACATCGTCTTGAGCGCCCACCAGACCGACTCGATGTAGCTCGGCTCCAGCGTGCGGTACGGATGGTCGATGTCGACCCAGTAGCCGATCCGCTCGGTCAGGCGGTCCCAGTCCTCGAGGAACTCGAAGACCGACTCGCGGCACTTGGCGTTGAACTCGGCGATGCCGTAGCGCTCGATGTCGTCCTTGGACTTGAAGCCGAGCTGCTGCTCGACGGCGATCTCGACCGGCAGGCCGTGGCAGTCCCAGCCGCCCTTGCGCTCGACGTAGCGCCCGCGCATGGTCTGGTAGCGCGGGAAGATGTCCTTGAACGCGCGGGCGATCACGTGGTGGGAGCCGGGGCGCCCGTTGGCGGTCGGCGGACCCTCGTAGAAGACGTACGGCTCGGCGCCCTGGCGGCGGCGGATCGACTCGCGGAAGACGTCGCGCTCGCGCCAGCGCTCGAGGACCTCCTCCTCGAGCTTGGGGAAGTCGGGCTTGGCGGGCAGCGGGCGCAGCGGCGTCACGGCCCGCTGATTCTAGGTCGGCTCAGCGGTTGCGCCGCCGTGCGGCCTTCTGCGCCTTGCCGCGAGCCCGGGCCTTGGACTTCGCCTCGCGCTTGTGCTTGTGCGGCCCCTCCTCGCGCAGGCGCCCGCGGTCCGGCCGGTGCGCCTTCGGGAGCGAGCGCTTCGCGTCACGCGAGATGAACATGCCGATGAAGACGAAGGCGACGAGCAGCACGCCGGCGATGATGTAGAGCGTCGCCGAGCCGCCGATCTCGGTGTCGAGGAACCCGTCGTCCTCGGGCTCGGGCGTCGGCGCCGGGGTCGGTTGGGCAGGCGGGAGCGGCGAGAACGGCTCCGACGGCTGCGTGGTCGGGGGCTGGTTCTGGTTCTGGTTGGTCTGCGCCGCCGCGGCGGCCGGCACCAGCAGCGCCAGCAGGAGGGCGACGACGAGCGTGCGTCGGTACATGCGGTCGCGCAAGGTACTACGCGGGCGCGCCGGTGAGAACCCACCTGGAGCCCAGGAAGCGCAATCCGGTGGTCAGGGCGCGCATTCCGATCAGGCCGGCGAGCCCCCACCAGACGCCCATGATCCCCCAGCCCTGGTCGAGCGCGAGCAGCGCGACGGGGACGTAGACGGCGGCCGACAGCAGCATCCCCCACATCAGGAAGCGGGTGTCGCCGGCGCCGATGAGGATGCCGTCGAGCGCGAAGACGACGCCGTTGAGCGGCATCATCGCCGCGAACAGCCACCAGATCTCCTGCGCCTGCTCGACGACGCGCGCGTCGTCGGTGAAGGCGTGCGGGATGACGTCGCCGAGCGCGAAGAGGACCAGGCCGAAGCCGGCGCCCACGATCGCCGACCACAGGATCACCCGCGTGGCCGCCGCGCGGGCGCGTGCGGCTTCGCCGGCGCCGAGCAGCCGGCCGATCATGACCTGCGCGGCGATCGCCAGCGCGTCGAGGACGAGGGCGACGAAGACGAACAGCTGGAAGGCGATCTGGTGGGCGGCGAGCGAGGCGGCGCCGATGCGGGCGAGGACCGCCGAGGCGACGAGGAACGAGCCGAGCAGCGCGCCGGTGCGGACGGCGATCTCGGTCCCGATCCGGATCAGCGGGCGCATGCGCGAGAGCAGCGGGGGCTCGAAGCCGGCGCGCCGCTGGACCTCGACGAAGGCCAGGCCCATGCCCGCCTGCGCGATCAACGTGCCCCAGGCGCTGCCGGCCAGGCCCCACCCGAAGCCGTAGACGAACAGCAGCTCGAGCACGACGTTGACCGCGTGGGCGGCGACGAGGATCACCAGCGGCGTGCGCAGGTCGCCCATCCCGCGCAGGAACCCCTGGCCGGCGGCGGCCATCATGAAGAACGGCGCGCCGAGGGCGGCGATGCGCAGGTAGAGGACCGCGCCGTCGGCGACCTCGTCCTCGCCGCCCATCAGCTTGACCGCGTTCGGCGCGAGCCACACGGTCAGCGCCAGGAAGAGCCCGCCGATGATCAGCGCCAGCCACAGCGCCTGCGAGCCGAGCGCGGCGGCGTCGTGGTCGCGGCCGGCGCCGTGCAGGCGCGCGACCTGCGCGGTGGTGCCGTAGGTGAGGAAGTTCAGGATCGCGAAGCCGGTGGAGAGGACGGTGGCGGCGATGGCGAGCGACGCGAGCTGCGTGGTGCCGAGGTGGCCGACGATCGCCGTGTCGACGAGCACGTAGAGCGGCTCGGCCGCGAGCGCGCCCAGCGCCGGCCAGGCGAGGGCGAAGATCTCCCGGTCCAGGGCGCGACGCATACGATCATGTTGCCCGGGACTTCGTCCGGCCGTCCCCTCGACCACGACGGACGCCGTCCGTGGCGTCCGAGAAGATGAAGCTCCGCCTCTACCACCACCACGACGGCGCGCGCGTGGCCTACCGCGAGGCGGGGACCGGGCGGCCGCTGGCGCTGCTGCACTCGCGGCTGCTCTCGCACCGCGAGTGGGAGCCGGTAGTGGAGGAGCTGGCCCACCGCTACCGGCTCGTGCTCCCGGACCTGCCGCTGCACGGCGACTCCGAGGACCGGCCGCGCCACCCGTACACGCCGGACTGGCTGGCCGAGGTGATGTCGGGCTTCATCCGCGAGACGTGCGGCCCGCGGCCGCTGGTCGGCGGCCACGACGCCGGCGCGCAGATCCTCCTGCACGCGATCGCCACCCGCCAGCTCACGCCCGGCAAGCTCGTGCTGATGCCGAACGTCATGCACAGCCTCCCCGAGCGGTCCCCGCTCGAGCGCGTGCTCGCGCGCGGCGTGCGGGTCGCCGCGGTGCCGGGGCTCGACCGCGCGGTCTCGCACGGCGCCCGGCTCGCCTTCCGGCCGGCCTGGGGCGAGCGGCTGACCGCGCGCGGCAACCCCGCCGCGCGCGACCTCGTCCGCCACGCCTTCGGCAGCCTCGGCGGCAACGCCAACCGCGCGCGCTCGTGGGCCCGCGCCGCGCGGCGCTGGCCGAAGGGCGCCCAGGGCGACCTGCTCGAGGTCTACCGGCTGATCGAGGTGCCGACCCTGCTCCTGTGGGCGGACGAGGATCCGCTGCACCCGCTGGCGGTGGCCGAGGAGGCGCTCGACCTGCTCCCCGACGCCCAACTCCGCGTGCTCGAGGGGACCGGCTTCCTGATGGCCTACGACGACCCCGTCGGCCTGGCCAGAGAGCTGGCCGCCTTCTGCGGGTAAGTCTCGGGGGCCCCGCCCAACGGGCCATTCGGTGTGGAGCGATGTCCCGTTGGGCACCCCCGGGGCGCTACCGTCTGCACTCATGTATGAGTTGGAACGCCCGGAGTTCTGCAGTGTCGGGCGGGCGATGGACATCCTCGGCGAGCGCTGGACGCTGCTGATCATGCGCGAGGCCTTCTACGGAGTGCGGCGCTTCTCCGACATGCAGCGCAACCTCGGCATCGCGCGCAACATCCTCTCGACCCGGCTGCAGACGCTCGTCCGCTCCGGGATCCTCGAGCGCCGCCGCTACCAGGAGGAGCCCGAGCGCTACGAGTACCGGCTCACGCAGGCCGGGCGCGACCTCTACCCCGCCGTGATCGCGATCATGAAGTGGGGCGACGCGCACCTGTCCGGCGACACCGGCCCGCCGGTCGTGCTGCGCCACTCGTGCGGCGAGGAGGCCGACCCCGTGCTCGTCTGCAGCCACTGCCGCGAGCCGCTGCACCCGCACGACGTGACGCCCGAGCCGGGCCCGGGCGCCAAGGTCCACACGCCGACCGCCGCCTAGTGTCTCGATTCGTAAGTTCGGTCGCAGACTGCCATCGAACTTCCGAATCGGGACACTAGCTCGGCGGTTCCACCTTCTTCTTCGCCGGCGACGGCGGAGCGCCGTTCTGGCGGCCGAGCGCCTCCTGGGCCATCTTGAGCGCCGGGCCGGCCTGCCCGATCACCTGCGAGATGATCTCGGAGATGCCCTGCGCGCCGTTGAGGACCGTGAGGTTGTCGACGTGCTTGAACGACTCGGCCGCCGCGGCCACGATCTCGGGCAGCTTCTCGGCGATCTGCTGGCCGATGACGGCGTCGGCCTCCTTCTCGAGCGCGTCGGCGCGCTTGGCGATCGCCTCGGCCTCGGCGAGGCCCTTGGCGCGGATCGCCTCGCCCTCCGCGAGGCCGCGCGCCTTCGTCGCCTCGCCCTCGGCGCGACCGCGCGTGGTGGTCACCGCCGCCTCCGAGTTGCCGATCTGCTCGATCTTCTTCGCCTGCGCGGCGGCCGAGAGCTCGACCTCGCGCGCCTCGGCCTCGGCCAGTGAGATGCGCGCGGCGCGCTCCGCCTCGGCCTGGACCTGCTTCTCGTAGGCCGCCGCGTCGGCCGGCTTGCGGACCTGCGTGTCGAGCCGCTTCTCCTCGCGCTGGGCCTCGAGGTTCGCGACCTCGGTCTCCTGCACGACGACGTGCTTGCGCGCCTCGGCGTCGGCCAGCGGACCGGCCTGCGCGGACTGCGCCGTCTGGCGGTCGATCTCGGCCTGGTAGGCGGCGCGCTTGATCTCCGAGTCGCGCCGGGCGGCGGCCTTCAGCGCCTCCGCCTCCTGCTCGCGCTCGGTCGCCTCGCGGTCGGCCTGCGCCTGCGCGATGCGCGCGTGCCGCCGGTGACGATCTTGAACGTCTTGCCCTCGGAGCCGCTGCGACTGGCGGCGAAGCCGGTGACGATCAGCGCCTCGTCGGCGGCGGGCACCTTCCAGAGGACCTTGAAGAGGATGGCCAGGAACAGCGGCACGACGACGACGGCCGCCAGGACGACGATCAGGGTGGTGCTCACGAGTGCTCCTCGGGATAGATGCGGCTCACCAGCACGAGCCGCGGGGGCTCGTACTCGACGACGACGACCTCCGTGTACGGCTCGATCGAGCGGCCGTCGACGTCGCGGGCCAGGAACGCCTCGACGCCGCCGCGGATCGCCACCATCACTTCGCCCGTGCGGCCCGGCAGGATCGCTCCGGTGGAGGTGACCCGGCCTCGGCAGCCGATCGGTGACGCTTGGACGGATGACCGGGTTGACCGGCGCCCCGCGCGCGGCCGAGACTCGTACCCGTCGGCCGGCGTTGACCGGTGGGGCCTCGGACGAAGGGATGGGCCGGATGAGCGAGACACGGATGGGCGGGCACCCCATGCTGTCCTGGCTGATCGCGACCGCGCTGGCGCTCCTGCTGCTCCCCGCCGGCGCCCGTGCGTCTGACTGGCGCAGCGACCTCGGCGCCACTGCAGCCGACGCGTCCCGGGCTTCCGCGGCGGAGCACAAGCGGCGGCTCGACGCGCCGCTGCGCCCGCACGCCGGCACTCCGCTCACGAGCGCGGTGCTCGACGCCGTGGCGGCCGACGCCGCCACGGGCTACGCCGACGGCGACCGGCCGCGCAGCGACGCTGCGGCGCGCCGGATGCTCGACCACGACCACGACCTCGCCACCGGCGTGCAGGCGCTGCTGCTGCGCGGCGAGGACCGCGCGCCGCTCGTGGGCGCCGCCGCCGATCTCCTGCAGGCCGACCGGCGCACCGCCGCCGCGATGCTGGCCGACGGGCGGCTGCTCGCGCGCACGGACGCGGACCGCCGCTCGCTCGAGCAGGGCGACGACGCCGCCGGGGCCGCGCTGCGCGCCTGGCGCGACGGCCAGCCGGTCTCCGCCGTGGCCCACTTCGGCACCGCCGCCGACCGGGCTTGGGACGTCCTCCAGCGCTACGGCGTCTCCTACGACCCGGACGCCGACCGCGACGGCGACGGCGTGCCCGACGTCCTCGAGCTGCGCGCCGGGAGCGACCCGCGGCTGGCCGACACCGACGACGACGGCCTCGGCGACCGCTTCGAGATCGCCGACGGCCTGCCCTTCCACCGCCCGGACGACGCCGACACGGACGGCGACGGCGCGGGCGACGCCGCCGAGGACGTCGACGGCGACGGCCTCGCCGCGCTGGGCGAGCAGGCCAGGCGCACGCTGCCGCTCGTGACCGACACGGACCGTGACGAGCTCGCGGACGGCGCCGAGGTCCACACGCACGGCACCGATCCGCGCAAGCGCGACACCGACGGCGACGGGCTCGACGACGGCGCCGAGGTGCGCCTCGGCACCGACCCGCTGCGCGCCGACAGCGACGGCGACGGCATCCCGGACGGCGAGGACACGCTCACCGCGACGGTCGAGCGGAGCGGCGTGCGCGTCGAGCTCACGGGCACGGGTGACCTCACGAAGGACTTCACGATCTCGCCACGACCGCTCGACGGCCTGCTCAACGGGGCGCCCGGCCAGGTCGGCGCGCCGGTCGAGCTCGACCTCCCCGACAGCGCGCGCGCGGGCTTCGACTCGGCCGAGGTCACCTTCGAGTACGACCCGTCGAACGCGGGCGGGAACGAGTCCGACCTGCGGCTGTTCACGTTCGACGAGGAGCACGGGCTGTGGGTCCCGTCGTCGGCGCAGCAGTCCGTCGACGCGGACGCGAACACGGTCACCGCGACCGTCGACCACTTCTCGATCTACGCGGTCTTCAACATCCGCAACTGGCGGGAGACGTGGACGGCGCTGGGCGGCTCGTGCGACCCGCGCGGCGGCACCGGCGACACCGTGTACCTCGACGTGGCGTTCGTGCTCGACTCGTCGGGCTCGATGAGCTGGAACGACCCGCAGGGCTTCCGGCGCGCCGCGGCCAAGAACTTCGTCGACGCGATGCTCGACCAGGACCAGGGCACGGTCGTCGACTTCGACGACGGGGCGCGGCTGCTCCAGAGCCTGACCAGCAGCAAGCCGGCGCTGAAGGCCGCGATCGACCGGATCGACAGCATCGGCGGCACCAACATCGGCGCCGGCGTCCGCCTCGGGCTTCAGGAGCTCGCGCGCACGCCCGACCCCGACCGCGCGCAGATCATGATCCTGCTGACCGACGGCGTCGGCTCCTACGACCCGCTGCTGACGGTCCAGGCCGGGAACGCCGGCGTGACCGTCTACACGATCGGCCTCGGCACGGACATCGACGAGCCGCTGCTGCGTTCGATCGCCCAGCAGACCGGAGGCTCCTACCAGCAGGTCGACGACGCGTCCGACCTGCCCGAGGTCTTCCGCGAGATCGAGGAGGACCAGGGCGACGACGGCACCGACACCGACGGCGATGGGCTGACCGACTGCGAGGAGGAGCGCCCGATGGTCGACGCCGCGGGCTACCTCGAGTTCACGTCGGACCCGCGGCTCTACGACACCGACGGCGACGGGCTGTCCGACGGGCAGGAGATCGGCGAGGGATTCTCCTTCGAGGACCTGCCGACGATCTTCGGCTTCGACCTCTCGCAGCTCGGCGACGGCAAGGTGTACTTCGTCTTCTCCGACCCGCGCATGCCCGACACCGACGGCGACGGGCTCACCGACGCCGAGGAGGCCGACTTCGGCTCCCGCGCGCGCTCGAACGAGACCGACGGCGACGGCCTGAGCGACCTCGACGAGATGGAGCTCGGGACCGATCCCACGAACACGAACACCGACGGCGACAAGCGCGACGACGGCTTCGAGCACTTCAGCCGCGATGGCGGCTTCGACCCGCTCGTGCCGACGGAGGAGATGAGCGCGTTGGATTACGCCGGGCACTTCGTGCTCGGCGCGACCTGCGGCGAGCTGCTCGGCGGCCTCTGCGAGAAGGACTCGCTGGCCTGGCTGTCGGGCAACATCGCGGGCGGCTTCTTCGTCATCACCGACATCCGCGACGCCATCGGGAACCTGTTCCGTGGCGACTTCGTCGGCGCCGGCATCAACGTTCTCAGCGTCGTCCCGATCGCCGGCGACGCCGGCTCGGCCGTCGCCAAGACAGTCAAGTTCACCGGGCGCGTCTCCGAGAAGGCCGGCGAGACGCTGCGGATGTTCATGAAGATCGACGACATGCCGCAGTGGGCCAAGGTCCAGCTGCTCGACGACGCGATCGACGGCGGGCTGGGCCGGCTCCGCACCAGCGGCCTGGCCGACGACGACGCGATCAAGCTCGCGGCCAAGGGCGTCGACATCCGGCTGCTGGACGACGCGGTGGGAGCCGCATGGCGCACGACCAGCGGCAACGGCTACATCGGGTGGCGCGCGGCGGAGACCTCGCTCCAGACGGCGACGGGCGGCGTGAAGCGCGGCTTCCCGCCGATCCCGTCGCAGGGCGGCACGCGCGGCTTCCGCTACGTCGACTCCTACAACGAGGCGACCGGCGTGGCGGCCGAGGCGAAGACGGGCTTCACGCGGCTGTCGGCGTTCGTGCAGCGGCAGATCGACAAGGACGTCGTCCTGCTCGCCCAGGGCCGGGTCAGCCGGCTCGAGTGGCACTTCTATCCGAGCTCGGCGTCCGAGACGCTCGGCCCGTCGCGCGAGCTGCTCGACGAGCTCACCGCCAAGGGGATCGACTACGTAATCCATCTACCCTGACGGCCATGCCGCCCAAGGACTTCTTCAGCCTCGGCGACGCCGAGGCTGAAGCCTTCTTCGAGGCGTACGTCGCGCGCGCGGAGCCCCGGCTGGACGAGTTCCGGGCCGAGGTCTCCGCTTCGGGCGGCCCGGAGCTCGACGGGTCGCCGGAGAGCCTCGTGCCGCTGTGGGGCTGGTTCGTCGCGCGCCCCCACGCCGCGGACGGCGAGCTGCCGCCGTGGTACGAGCCGGATCCGCCGGACGTCGCCGCCGAGCGCCTGCCGGCGGGTGCGCTGCGCGACGTGGACGGGATCGCGCTCTACCTCGCGCTCGCGTTCCGGCGGGCGCTCGGCGGCCTCGACTGGGGGATCGGGCACGAGCCCCCGCGGCGCCGGTACGTGTCGCAGAACCGGCCGGTGCTGAAGGCCGGCGGCTACGACATCGACGTGCTGCAGGTCGCCTACAACCTGGCGATGCGCACGCTCGTCGGCCGCGACACCGACGACGAGGCGCTGCTGCGGGCGTTCCGCGCCTGGACTGGCGCGTGAGCTACGACCTCCGCGTCCTGGCCGACGGCGAGCTCGACCTCGACCGGGCACGTGCCGTGCTGGCGGGCGCCGAGGCGGCCGGCGACGAGCTGTACTGGGACCGCGAGGCGCTGACGGCGACGTTCCTCCTGACGCCGGCGGAGATCGGGGTCGGCGTCAGCGGCAACGACGCGCCGCGGGCCGACCGTGCGCGCGACTTCGAGGCGCTGCTGGCCGTCGTGCTCGAGCTGGCCGCGCAGACCGGCGCGCGCGTCGAGGATCCGCAGCTCGGCCGCGAGCTCGGCCACGGCGACGTGCCGGACGCCGTGGCGCTGTTCGCGTGAGTCAGCGCTAGCGTTGTGGGCCTCGAACACATGAAGCGAGGTCCCGGAATGAGCGTTGAGACGTCAGAGGAGCTGTGGGGCGGGGAGACCCGCAAGGCGGTCGCGAACTTCCCCGTGTCCGGCGAGCGGGTGCCGGTCGCCGTCGTGCGCTGGCTGGGGCGGATCAAGGGCGCGGCGGCGCGCGCGAACGCCGAGCTCGGGCTACTCGACGGCGAGCTCGCGCAGCGGATCGCGGCGGGGGCCGACGAGATCGCCCAGGGCCGCCACGACGACCAGTTCCCGATCGACGTCTTCCAGACCGGCTCCGGCACGTCGTCGAACATGAACGCCAACGAGGTGATCGCCACGCTGGCCGGCGAGGGCGCGCATCCCAACGACCACGTCAACATGGGCCAGTCGTCGAACGACGTGTTCCCGAGCGCCGTCCACCTCGCCGCGCTCGACGAGGCGACAAACCGGCTGCTGCCGGCGCTCGAGCGGCTCGAGAAGGCGTTCGCCGGCAAGGCGGAGGCGTTCAAGGACATCGTCAAGTCCGGCCGCACGCACCTGATGGACGCCGTGCCGGTCACGCTCGGCCAGGAGTTCGCGGGCTACGCGGCGCAGATCCGGCTCGGCCGCCAGCGCGTCGGGAACGCACTCCCGCACGTGGCGCAGATCCCGCTCGGCGGCACCGCCACCGGCACCGGGCTCAACACCCACCGGGACTTCGCGGCCAAGGTGCGCGAGACGCTCTCGGGTGAGACCGGCCTGGAGATCCGCGCGCCCGAGGACCCGTTCGAGGCGCAGGGCAACCGCGACGCGCTCGTCGAGCTGTCGGGCGCGCTGAAGGTGATCGCCGTCTCGCTCACCAAGATCGCCAACGACCTCGCGCTGATGGGCTCCGGGCCGCGCGCCGGGATCGGCGAGATCTTCCTGCCCGAGCTCCAGAAGGGCTCGTCGATCATGCCCGGCAAGGTCAACCCGGTCCTCCCCGAGGTCGTGCTCCAGGTCAGCGCGCAGGTGATCGGCAACGACACCGCCATCACGGTCGGCGGCCTGCAGGGCCAGTTCGAGCTCAACGTGCGGATCCCGCTGATGGCGCGCAACCTGCTGCAGTCGATCCACCTGCTGACGACGACGAGCGAGCTGTTCGCGGAGAAGTGCGTCGAGGGGATCGAGGCGAACCTCGCCGGCTGCGAGGCGTCGGCCGAGGGCACGCTGGCCGTCGCCACCGCGCTCAACCCGTACATCGGCTACGACAAGGCGGCCGACATCGTCAAGGACGCCGCCGCCAGCGGCCGCACGCTGCGCGAGGTCGCGCGCGAGCACGGGGTCGACGAGGCGACGCTCGACGAGGCGCTCGACCTGCGCAAGATCGCCGCGGGGTCGCAGGCATAGCCGCACTGCTCCACCGGCGGCCGGCCGTGGCCGCCGTGGCCGGTGCGCTCACGATCGCCTTCTCGGCGATCCTCGTCGCGCTCGCCGACGTCGAGCCGGCGACGGCGGCGGTCTTCCGCTGCTTCTACGCGCTGCCCGTGCTGGGGCTGCTCGCCTGGCTGGAGGACCGCCGGTACGGGCCGCGCGAGTCGCGCCGGCTCGCGATCCCGGCCGGCTTCTTCTTCGCCGCCGACCTCGTCTTCTGGCACTACGCGATCGCCGACGTCGGCGCGGGCCTGTCCACGGTGCTCGGCAACCTCCAGGTGGTCGTCGTGCCCTTCGTCGCGTGGCTGGTCCTGGGCGAGCGGCCGCACGCGCGGCTGCTCGCCGCGCTGCCGCTCGTGTGCAGCGGCATCGTCCTCATCTCGGGCGTGCTCGAGACCGGCGCCTACGGCGACGACCCGACGCGCGGCGTCCTGTTCGGCATCCTCACCGGCCTCGCCTACGCGGGCTTCCTGCTCGTCCTGCGCCAGGGCAGCGCCGACCTGCGCCGTCCGGCCGGCCCGCTGTTCGACACGACGGCGGTCGCCACGGGGTTCGCAGTGCTCGCGGGCTTCGCGATCGGCGACATCGACCTCGTGCCGTCCTGGCCCGCCCACGGCTGGCTCCTCCTGCTCGCGCTCAGCTCGCAGGTGCTCGGCTGGCTGCTGATCACCGTCTCGCTGCCGCGCCTTCCGGCCGCGCTGACCTCGGTGACGCTCACGATCCAGCCGGTCGCCTCGGTGCTGCTCGGCGTCGTGCTCCTGGGCGAGGACCCGAGCGCGCTGCAGCTAGCGGGCGTCGCCTGCATCCTCGCGGGGCTGGTGTCGGTCGCGCTGCGGCGCGACCCGTCACGCCGGCCGCTGGCCGAGCCCGTCTAGCAGCGCCGCGTGGACCGCGTCGGGCTCGCCGGCGCCGTCGACGCGCCGGAGGATGCCGCGGGCTTCGTAGTAGTCGATCAGCGGCTCCGTCTCGCGGTGGTAGACGCGCAGCCGCTCGCGCACCGTCTCGGGGTCGTCGTCGGCGCGGCCCTCGCCGCGGCCGGCGATGCGCCGGACGACGACGTCGTCGGGCACGTCGATCAGGACCGCCGCGTCGAGGTCGCGCCCGAGCGCCTCGGCCTGGGCGACGGTGCGCGGGAAGCCGTCGAGCACGACGGGCCGGTCGCCGAGCACGGCGAGCGCCGCCTCCAGCGCGGCCACGACCACATCGTCGGGCACGAGCTCGCCGCGGTCCATGTACTGCGCGGCGCGGCGGCCGAGCTCCGTGTCCAGCTCGCGCGCCGCGCGCAGGAGGTCGCCGGTGGCGAGCGGCGCGAAGCCGAATTCACTCAGGCGCGCCGCCTGTGTGCCCTTGCCGCAGCCGGGCGGGCCGAGGAGGACGATCGTCCGTTCCATCCTGCGCATCATGGCGATCCGGCTATCGTCGTGTGGAGCGAAATCCGAACTGTTGGGAGGCAGTTATGGACTATGCGCTCAATCGGCGCCGCTTCCTCGGCGCCGCGATCGGGACCGGAGCGACGATGGCAGGGGCCGGGTCGCTCGCAGTCACGGGATCCGCGCAGGCCGCGGGCGGCAGCGTGCCGCGCAACCGGCGGGGGATCCAGCTCTACACGATGCGCCGCGTCATGGACAACTCGCAGGCGGACGCGCGCAGGGTGCTGCGCTGGCTCGGCGCCGCGGGCTACACCGAGGTCGAGCCCTACTGGCGCTTCGAGTGGACGCCGCAGCAGTTCAGGCGCGAGCTCGACGCGGCCGGCTTGAAGGTGTTCGCCAGCCATGACGGGCTCGACGTCGACACGGTCGGCAACGGCTGGAAGGCCGGCTACCGGCAGAACCTCGAGTACGCCGCCGCGCTCGGCCAGAGGTACACCGGCCTGGCCTGGTACCCGGAGCCGTACACCGAGGAGCGCTTCAAGTTCATCGCCCAGCGCATGAACGAGGCGGGGGCGATGGCGCAGGAGTACGGCCTGCAGTTCTTCTACCACAACCACGACTTCGAGTTCCGCTTCCGCCGGGCCGACGGCTCGCCGCTCTACGACATCTACTTCGAGCAGACGGACCGCGAGCTGGTGATGCTCGAGCTCGACATCCTCTGGATCGTCGTCGGCGGCGAGAGCCCGATGCGGTACCTGAGCCGCGACCCCGCGCGCTTCATGGGCTACCACGTCAAGGACCACGTCTGGGGCACCCGCCGCAACGCCGACGGCACGGCGGGGAACCCCGTCGAGGACCTGGGGCCCGGCATGCTCGACTTCCCCGACGTGTTCCGCGCCGGCGCGAAGGGCGACAAGCACTTCTTCGTCGAGCACGACGAGCCCCAGCTCAGCCACCCCGGCGACGAGGAGGCCGAGTTCAAGACCGCGAAGGCCGGTATCGACTACCTGAGCACCGTCAGTTGGTGATCCCCGGTCCGTTGAAGCGGATCTGATCGACGTCCATGCCGCCCGTCGGGAACGCGAAGACCAGCTTGTGCTTCCCGGCGGGCGGCGTGATGGCCAGCTCGAAGTCCTTGTAGGTCTCCCAGCCGCCGGTGTTGGTGACGTCGATCTTCCCGACCAGGTCCCCGTTGACCGGATCGTCGAGCCGGACCTCGACCGGCCCGCCGTCGCCGCCCGCGGCGACGGTCAGCATCAGCGAGGTGATGCCCGTCAGGTTCACGGGCTCCCAGGCGATGTAGTTGACGCCGCCGTCGGTCCCGTCGTCCTCCGTCGAGCCGACCTGCGCGCCGCCGGCCGCGCCCGGGAGCTGGTAGACCACGACCCCGCGCTGCTCGACGTAGTGCTCGGCCTGCAGGAGCTTGGGCCAGATCCGCAGGCCGTCCTGGCCGCTCAATGTCGGCGCGCCGGGCCGGCCGCCGCCGTCCGTGTAGTTGGCGGAGATCAGGCCGAAGAGATTGGCGTTGTCGCCGTGATCGGCGTCTCCGCCGGCCTGGAGCGTGCCGCGGCAGCCGGTGGTCTTGGTGATCGGGTGCGAGTGCTCGTCGTGCCCGAGCAGGTACGAGACCTCCATCCGCGCGCAGGCCGCGTGGTCGCCCGAGACCGTGCCGTCCTCGTCGTCGGTGACGGTCACGTCGAACGGGATCGTGTCGCCGAACGAGAAGAAGCCGCCCTCGGCCGGCGAGGTGATCTCCACGTGCGGCGCTGCGTTGCCGACGACGACGGTGACGTCGTCCGTCCCGGTGGCACCGGTGCTGTCGGTGACGGTCAGCGTCGCGCGGTAGGTGCCGACCGCGGCGTAGGTGTGGCTCGGGTTCGGCTCGGTCGAGTGCGCCGTGCCGTCGCCGAAGTCCCAGTCGTAGGTGATCGCGTCGCCGTCCGGGTCGCGCGTGCCCTCGCTGGAGAACTGGACGGTCTGGGTCGCGGCGCTGCTGGTCGCCGGGTCGGCGCTCGTCTCCACGAGCGGGCGCCGGCCGCCCTTGACGTAGTCGACGCGGTAGAGCGCCGAGTCCGGGCCGCCGCCGAACCAGTTGCTGCCGTAGTCCAGCACGTAGAGCGAGCCCTCAGGGCCGAACTCCATGTCCATCGGGTTCTGCCACCTGAGCGCGGCGTCGTCGAGGAAGGCGCTCACCTCGAGCGGGCCGCCGTTCGGTTCGAGCGCCGTCTCCTTGATCCAGTCACGCCCCCACTCGTACGGGAACCAATGGTCGTCGTAGTAGGCGGGGAACTTGGTCGTCGACGGGTTGCGCGCGTCGTAGTGGTAGACGGGCCCCGCCATCGGCGACTCGGAGAAGCCGGGCCGCATCTCCTCCTCCCACGGGCCGTCGGTGCCGTACCAGATGTCGGCCGCGACGGCGGGCGGGAGCGCGCGGGCGCCGGTGTTCCTGGGCGACGCGTTGACCGGCGCGGCGCAGTCGAACGCCGGGCCGGAGGCGCCGGTGGCGAAGTCGTAGTCGCGGTAGGCCTCGTTGGCGCCGATGCAGTAGGGCCAGCCGTAGTTGCCCGGTTGCCGCACGACGTCGAACTCGACCTGGCCGTCGGGCCCGCGCGCCGGGTCGGCGCCGCCGTCGGGGCCGTAGTCGCCGACGTAGACGTGGCCGGTCTCCTTGTCGACCGCGATCCGGAACGGGTTGCGGAAGCCCATCGCGTAGATCTCGCGGCGGCCGCCGGACTTGAACAGGTTGCCGCCCGGGACGGAGTAGCGCGCCGCCGCCGGATCCGGCTTGATGCGCAGGATCTTGCCGCGCAGGTCGTTCGTGTTGGCGGAGGAGCGCTGGGCGTCGAAGGCCGGGTTGCGCGTCGGCCGCTCGTCGATGGGCGCGGAGCCCTGCGACTCGAACGGGTTCGTGTCGTCACCCGTCGACAGGTACAGGTTGCCGGCCGCGTCCCAGGCGAAGTCGCCGCCGTTGTGGCAGCAGATGCCGCGATCCTGGTCGACCTCGAGCAGCTTCTGCTCGCTGCTGAGGTCGAGCTCCTTGGCCGCCGGGTTCCACTTGAACCGCGAGAGCCGGTTGACGCCCTTGAACGCGGCGAACTGCTCCGGCGTGCCGTCGAAGGGCGCGTCGCCGGCGGGGGTGCTCAGCGGCGGGGCGTAGTAGACGTAGACCCAGCGGTTGCTCGCGAAGCCCGGGTCGAGCGTGATGGCCTGCAGGCCGTCCTCGTCGTGGCTGTAGACGGGGATCGTGGCCGCCACCTTCGTGGCTCCGGCCGCGTCGGTGTAGCGGACGACGCCGTCGCGCGAGGTGTGCAGCACGCTCTTGTCGGGCAGCACGGCGAGCCCGATCGGCTCGCCGGTCTCCTCGGCGCCCTTGGCGAGGGTCACGCGCTCGAAGTTGCTCCACTGGGTGGCGCCGCACTCGCCGGGGACGAGGTTCGCCGCCCACTTGATGCCGCCGAGCACGTGGGCCATGAACCGCTGCTCGCCGTAGGCCTCGTTGGTGTGGCCGCCGCCGGTGTACCAGGCGCGCCCGCCCTTGTAGTTGTGGCACCACGCGGTCGGGTGGTCGGCGCCCATGGCGCCGTTCTCGAGCGTGGCGAGGACGTGGACGTTTCCGCGCGGGTTGCTGCGGAAGGAGTACCACTCGTCCGTGCGGCGCCAGCGCTGCGGCAGGCGGGCCGTGGACGGGTGCTTGGCATCCGACACCTTGACCGTCGCCTCCTGGACGGGCGGATGGCCCCGGAAGTACGCGCCGACGAGGCCGCCGTACCAGGGCCAGTTGTACTCGGTGTCGGACGCGGCGTGGATCCCCGCGAAGCCGCCGCCCTTGCCGATGTAGTCCTCGAACGCGGCCTGCTGCGTGGCGTCGAGCGGGTCGCCGGTGGTGGAGAGGAAGACGACCGCGTCGTAGCGGGCGAGCGTGTCCGGCGTGAAGACCGCCGAGTCCTCGCTCCAGTCGACGGCGATCCCCTCGCCTCCGGCCGCCCGGCAGATGGCGTCTCGGCCCGTGGGAATCGAGTCGTGCCGGAAGCCCGTGGTCTCGGAGAACAGGAGCACACGCCCCTGTTTCGCCTTCTCACAAGCACGGCCGACGGTGGTCTGGGCCTGCGCGGTTGCAGGCATCAGCAGCGCGAACGCGCACGCCAGAAGCAGCCCTTTACGAGGCATTCTGCTCTTCCTCCCCGGTCCCCCCGAGCCCCCGCACGGGTAGACCGATAGCTTCCTCCCGAACGGTCTACTGTAGCCGAGCGGTCCCGCGACCTAGGGACCCGACGACGTGGAGGCTGCGATGACTCGTGACGCGCCGAACCGAGAGGCGATCGACTTCCTCATCGCCGAGTACCAGTGGGCCAGCGGCCTGCTGCCGTTCTACCGGCAGGTCGAGCTGACCGTCGTCGGGGCGTCGGCGCTGCTCCTGTCCGCGGTGGCCAGCGTCGTCGCGGTGCTCGAGGGCGGCCCGAAGGCGGAGGCGACGGTCCTGAGCGCGTCGGCGTGGGGCCTCACCGTCCTGCTCCTGCTCGAGATCATGGCGCTGACCCGCATCCGGCGAGCCGCCCTCTACATCAGAGACCACATCGCCGTGAGGGCTTGGGAGCTCGCCGGAGACGGGATTCTTCTCGAGTGGGAGAACCTGCATGCGAAGGACCTGTTCTTCCGTGGCGAGGAGGAGGAGGTGCCGCGGCGACGGTGGTTTCCGGTGGCGATCCTGGTGTCCAGCGCGCCGGTCGTCCTCGCCGTCGGGTTGATGGCGGTCTCCTTGGCACTGGCCGGCGCCCTCGTGCACCCCGACGCTCCGATGTCGGCCGTGCTCTTCGTCGGCTATGTGGCCGCGCTCGTGGCCGTCGGCCTCGGCATCTACGGGATCCGCCTGTCGATCAGGCATGAGGTGCGGGTCAAAGAGAAGGACCACCGCGGCGGCGGTACGTGACCTTCACGTCGTCCTTCCACTCGCCGGGCGTCTCGGCGAGCTGCCACACGGCCTCGAAGGCGTCGTCCCCGATCGTGGCGGAGAGGCGCTGGGCGAACGCGGGGTCGTCGCGCCAGCTGCGCAGCACGCCGTCCTCGAGCGAGATGCCGTACGTCCGGCGCACGCCGCGCGAGTCGAAGTACTCCATGACGAGACCCTCGCCCGACTCACGGGGTCCGATCAGGCAGATCGCGTCCGGGAACAGCTCGTGGTCGTTGCGCGTGCGCTGGACGATGAAATGGCCGCCCTCGAGCCACTCGAACGTGGTGGTGCCCGGCACGACGCCGTCGAACAGCGGATGGGTGGCCTCGGTGGCCCACGTGCCGATCAGCGCCTCGAACGGCTCGAGCGCGGGATCTCGACTCATCGCCCCCGAACTGTACGCGCGCTGCGCCGCCCTTCGAGCCCCCAGCTCACGATCCGCTCGGGATGGATCCGGATCAGCGGCGTCGGCAACGCGATCGCCTCGCCGCGCCCGCGGACCTCGATCCCCCGCGGATGCCACGGATCGGTGCTCGCCAGATCGTCGATGACGATCGCCGCTCGCCCCGTCCGGGCCACGTCGCGGAACTTCTTCGTCCGCTCGAGCTCGCTGCCGCCGATGTCGATCGTTTCGCGCACCGCGTTGTAGATCCACGCGACCGGCACCACGTGCGGCGTGCCGTCCGCGCCGACCGTCGCGATCCGGCCGAGCTGCCGCCCACCCGCCAGGTAGCGGCGCTCGGCCTCGCTGAACACGCTCAACGGCGCATCAGCAGACGGGCGATCAGCCGGCCGAGCGCGTACCAGACGATGGCGGCGAGCCCCCAGTTGACGGCCTTCTCGACCTTGTTGTTGTCAAGCGTGAAGAGGCCGTTGAACGGACCGGCCAGGAAGGCGGCGGCGTCGCGGACGACCTGCACGAGGTCGTTCGACCGGTTCGCCTCGAGCGCGACCAGCGCGATGCCGGCGACCAGGATCAGCGCGACCACGGTCGCGGCGATGATGACGGCTCGCGCCAACGACGCGCGGGCAAGCGCGGTGCCCGCATAGCGATTCGCCCTTGCAGTGCCCATCTGGATCTCCTTTCCGTCTGGGCAAGGGCTACCCGCATGCGGGCACCTGCTCTCTCAGAACGTCACGCAGTCCAGGTAGGTGAAGCCCTTCTGGGCCGCCTCGAACGGATCGAACGTCGGATCGCCGAAACGCGGATCGTGCTCGACCACGTAGTAGCGCACCGGCCCCTGCGCCGCCGCGAAGACCTCCGGGAAGTCGATGATCCCCTCACCGACGATCTCGATCGGCCCCGGGAACGGCCCCGCCGCCATGTCCTTGACATGGAACAGCTGAATCCGGTTGCCATACCGCTCGAGCACATCCACCGGATTGTCGAGCCCGCCGCCGTTGGTCGCCCAGTAGATGTCCAACTGGAACACCACATTCTTGGGATCGGTATTGGCCATCAGGATGTCGAACACCGTCCGACCCCCGAACGTGCGCTCGAACTCGATGTCGTGGTTGTGGACCATCAACGTCTGGCCCGCCTGCCGCGCCCGCGCGCCCAGCTCGTTCAGATACTGCGCATACGCCACCCACTGCGCCTCGGTCGTATAGACCTCCGGGAAGATCGGCGTCGCGCCCGACCCGAAGTACTTGATCCCCAGCACCTTGTTATCGGCCAGGATCTGATCGAAATCGACCGGGCTCTCCGGCCGCCCCACATCGACATGCCGCGCCGACGCCTTCAGGTCGTACTTCTCCAACAGCGCCCGGTACTGCTCCGCGCTCAGGCCGCTCAGCGTGAACGGCTCCACGTTGCGATAGCCCATCTCACTGAGCCGCCGCAAGACCTCCTCGGTCCGCGCGATCGTCGCCGCGTCGGTCCCGAACCCGATGTACTCCGCGAACGTCCACAACTGGATCGAGATCTTGTTCGTCGGCACGCCGCGACCGGCGCAATCCGGCGACTGAGCGGCGGCGGTCCCCGCCGTCGCCAGGCAGATGCTCGCGGCCACGACCAGGCACAAACTCCATCTGATTGCCCTCATCAGGCCCCTCCCTCGGTGTCCCGGCGTGCTCGCCGGCTCTTGCTGTCAGGCGTCATGCCCTCTACCCGGCCCCCCGCACACACACGATACGACCGCGTAATGATCCGGACGGGGCGGCGCCGCGTCAGCACGCCTTGACGTGCCCGCGGGAGCCTTGACTCCGGAAGCCTGCACCGACAAACTCCGGCCCACAAAACCGGAGTCGCCGGATGTGGCCGGCGTGGTGTACCGGCTCTAGCGATGGGTTCCGGCGTCTCGCGTCCTTCAGGGGGGACCGATGCGAGCAATCCGCCTCGTCGTCGCGACCATGTGTGCGCTGACCGTCGCCGGACTTGGGACTGCCGTCGCGCAGAAGCGCGCAGCTCCACCCGTCGACTCGTTCACGTACACGAAGAACTTGCATCCGCAGGGCTACTCACCGCAGGGCAACACGCCGAATCTGCCGGGGCTCACCTTCACGGCGAACTCGGACCTCGCCTTCTGGGGCAACCTGGCGTTCCAGGGCCACTACGACGGCTTCCGCATCATCAACATCGCCTCGCCCGCGAATCCGCGCGAGATCTCGTTCACGGAATGCGTGGGCAACCAGGGCGACATCGTCGTCTACGAGGACATCCTCGTGCGGGCGTGGAACTCGGCGGCCCCGGCCGGGGCGAGCTGTGACGGCGTGCCGGTGCCCCAGGGGTTCGAAGGCGTGCACATCTTCGACATCAGCAACCTCCGCAATCCGGTCCTGGTCGGCAGCGTCGAGATCAGCAACCGGCCGACCCGACCCGATCCCACGGTGACAGGCTGCGGCTCGCATACGATCACCGCTGTCCCGGACCTCGACGCCGGCACGCTCGTCGTCTACAACCAGTCCGCGGGCATGTGTGCGACCGGCGAGCAGGAGGCGTTCCACGTCTTCGAGATCCCGCTCGACGACCCGGCGAGCCCGACCACGCCGCAGACGATCGATCTGACCGACGCGGAGGGCTGCCACGACTCCGGCGTCGTCCTCGGCGACGCCAACCTGCTCGCGTGCGCCAGCCATTCGCACACGAACGTGTTCGACATCGGCGACAACGAGTTCCCGGGAGGAAGCCTCACGGAGCCCGAGTTCCTGTACACGGTCGAGGAGTGCGAAGGTGCGCTGTGCGTGGGCACCGGCGGCAACTGGCACTCCGCCGCGTTCACGTGGGACGGCGAGGTGCTGATCCTGGGCTGGGAGCCGGGTGGCGGCTCGCTGCCTGAGTGTGAGGCGAGCGACCCGGCCCTCAAGAAGAGCTGGTTCTTCTATGACGCCAAGACGGGCGAGAAGCTCGGCCAGTTCACGCTGCCGCGGCCGCAGACCTCGGCGGAGAACTGCACGGTCCACAACTACAACGTCGTGCCCACCGACAAGCGCTACCTGCTCGTGGGCGGCAACTACCAGGCCGGCATCAGCGTCGTCGACTTCACGGATCCGGCGAACGCCTTCGAGGTCGCGTTCGCCGACCCGGCCCCGCTCGTGCCGACCCAGCTCGGCGGCGACTGGTCGACGTACTACTACAACGGCCGCATATACGAGTCCGACATCACGCGCGGGCTCCTGATCTGGAACCTGTCCGGCAAGTGGGACGCGGGGGCCAGGCATCTGCCGTACCTGAACCCGCAGAGCTCCGAGTTCACGCTCGGGTCGCCGTAGCGACGTGATTCCGCCAGGGGCGGCGGCCTGCGCCGCCGCCCCTAGGGCGACAACCGCTCGGACCGCCAGGTGCCGTCGTCCTGCAGCAGGAAGTGCTCGCGGTCGTGCAGGCGGTCCGGCCGGCCCTGCCAGAGCTCGACGGCGTCGGGGCGGAGGCGGTAGCCGCCCCAGTGGTCCGGGCGCGGGACGCGGTCCGGGAAGCGGGCCTCGATCTCCGCGACGCGCTCGTCGAGCTCCGCGCGCGATTGCAGGACGGACCCCTGGGCGGAGGCCCAGGCGCCGACCTGGGCGCCGCGCGGACGGCTGGCGAAGTAGGCGTCGGACTCCTCCGCGGTCAGCCGCTCGACCGGGCCTTCGAGCCGCGCGGCGCGGTACAGCGGCTGCCAGTACAGGGTCGCCGCCGCGCGCGGGTTGGCGTCGAGCTCGCGGCCCTTGCGCGACTCGTAGTTGGTGAAGAAGCGGATCCCGTCCTCGTCGATGCCCTTCAGCAGCACGATCCGGACCGAGGGGCGGCCGTCGGGCGTGGCGGTGGCGAGGGCCATCCGCTCGGCCTCGATGATCCCGGACGCGGCCGCCTCCTCGAACCACTCGCGGACCTGAAGGAGGGGACTCCTCACATCGCCATCGCGACGTACTTGATGTCCAGGTACTCCTCGATGCCCTCGGGGCCGCCCTCGCGGCCGAAGCCGGACTGCTTGACGCCCCCGAACGGCGCCGCCGGATTGGACACCATGCCCTGGTTCAGGCCGACCATGCCGGTGTCGAGCTTCTCGACCACGCGGAAGGCGCGCTTGATGTCGCGCGTGTAGACGTACGCGACCAGCCCGTACTCGGTGTCGTTGGCGGCGGCGATCGCCGCGTCCTCGTCGTCGAAGCCGATGACCGGGGCGACCGGCCCGAAGATCTCCTCCTTCAAGAGGTTGGCGTCGGAGGACACGCCGCCGAGCACCGTCGGCTCGTAGAAGTAGCCGGCGCCGGCGCCCTCGCGGCCGCCGACCAGCACCTGCGCGCCCTTGCCGGTCGCGTCCTCGACCAGCTCGGCGACCTTGCCGCGCTGCGTCGCGTCGATCAGCGGACCGACCTTGACGTCCTCCTCGGTGCCGCGCCCGACCTTCATCTCGCCGAGCTTGCCGGCCAGCTTCTCGGCGAACTCCTCGGCCACCTTGTCGGCGACGTGGAAGCGGTTGGCCGCCGTGCAGGCCTCGCCGATGTTGCGCATCTTGGCGATCACCGCGCCCTCGACCGCGGCGTCCACGTCGGCGTCGGGGAAGACGATGAACGGCGCGTTGCCGCCGAGCTCCATCGAGGTCCGCAGCAGGTTCGCCGCCGACTGCTCGACGAGCTTCTTGCCCACCTCGGTCGAGCCCGTGAAGGTGAGCTTGCGCAGCCGCGGGTCGGAGATGATCGGCTTCGAGACCTCCGAGCTCGAGCTCGAGGTGATGACGTTGAGCACGCCGGCCGGCAGCCCGGCCTTCTCGAACAGCTCGGCCAGCGCCAGCATCGACAGCGGCGTCTGCTGGGCCGGCTTGATGACCATCGTGCAGCCGGCGGCGACGGCCGGGCCGATCTTGCGCGTGCCCATGGCGGCCGGGAAGTTCCACGGCGTGATCGCGTACGTGGGCCCGACCGGCTGCTTCATCGTGATCAGCCGCCCGACGCCGTTGGGCGCCTTCGCGTAGCGCCCCTCGATCCGCACCGCCTCCTCGGAGAACCAGCGCAGGAACTCGGCGGCGTAGGCGATCTCGGCCTTCGATTCGGCGATCGGCTTGCCCATCTCCAAGGTCATCAGCAGCGCCAGGTCGTCGGCGCGCTCCGTCATGGCCTCGAACACGCGGCGCAGGATCTCGCCGCGCTCGCGCGGAGGGTGCTGAGCCCAGTCCTCCTGCACGGCGACCGCCGCGTCGAGGGCGGCCTTGCCGTCGTCGGCCGTCGCGTCGGCGACCTCGACCAGCGTCTCGCCCGTCGACGGGTCCTCGACGGCGAGCGTCCCGCCGCCCGAGGCGTCCCGCCACTCGCCGCCGATGTACAGCTGCGCGGGGGCCTGCTCGACGACGGCGCTCTCCTTGTCGGCGGTGATCACAGAACGACTCCTCTCCAGTCAACGGCAACGGCATCGTGGCGCTACGCAGCCACGGTCTCCGTTCCTAGCTCTTCCGAGATGGCTACGTCGATCGAGTAGTCGATCGGGACGACGATCAGCGAGGGCAGGTCGAGGGTCAGCGCGTGCCGCAGGTGGCGGCCGAGGTCCTCGACGGCCTCGCAACGCCAGGCCGGCATGCCGAAGGCGTCGGCGAGGCGCACGAAGTCGGGGTTGGTGAAGTCGGTGCCGAAGTGGCGCCCGAAGCGCTTCTCCTGCTTCCAGACGATCGAGCCGTACTGGCCGTTCTCCCAGACGATGTTGACCACCGGCGTGCGCAGCCGCACGGCGGTCTCGAGCTCCTGGACGTTCATGAGGAAGCCGCCGTCGCCGCTGACCGTCACGACGTGGCGGTCGCGGTGGACGAGCTTGGCGGCGATCGCCGTCGGCAGCGCGATCCCCATGCCGGCGAGGCCGTTGGCGATGAACACCGTCTCCGGCTCGTGGGCGGGGAACATGCGGGCGATCCACAGCTTGTGCAGCCCGACGTCGGAGATGAGGATGTCGCGCGGGCCGAGCGCCTGGCGGATCTCCCACAGCACGCGCGGCGGCTGCATCGGGAAGGCGTCGTCGTCGCGCGCCGCCTCGAAGCGCCCGAGCACGATCTCGTTCAGCCGCGAGTCCTCGGCCGGTAAGCGCCGGTCGGACAGCGCCTCGGCGAGCCACGTGAGGATGTAGGCGAGGTCGCCGACCAGGTCGACCTCGGTCATGAAGTGCTCGTCGACCTCGGGCGCCACCGTGTCGATGCAGACGATCCGCTTGTCGCGCTTCGGGTTCCAGTTGGCCGGCGAGTGCTCGACGAGGTCGTAGCCGACGGTGATGACCACGTCGGCGTCCTCGAAGCCGGCCAGCGCGTAGTCGCGCGACTGGAGGCCGACGGTGCCGAGCGCTCGCGGGTCCTCGTAGTCGAGCGCGCCCTTGCCCATGAACGTCTCCGCCACGCCGATGCCGGTCGCGTAGGCGAAGGCGCGCAGCGCGGCGGCGGCGCCGGTGCGGACGACGCCGTTGCCGGCCAGCACGATCGGGTTCTCGGCCTCGCGGATCGCGCTCTGGGCCGCCCGCAGCTCATCCGGGCTCGGCTCCGGCCGGCGGCGCGCCGTCCGCACGGGCAGCGGCTCGGCGTCGACCTCGTCGGCCATGACGTCCTCGGGCAGCTCGATGTGCGTCGGACCGGGCTTCTGCGCCTGGGCGACCTTGAACGCCTTACGGACGATCTCGGGGATCACGCGTGCCGAGTTGAGCCGGGCGTTGAACTTGGTGACGGGCCGCAGCATGTCGACGACGTCGATGTACTGGTGCGACTCCTTGTGCATGCGCTGGAGGTCGGCCTGGCCGGTGAGGGCGACCATCGGCGAGCGGTCGAGCCAGGCGTCGGCGATGCCGGTCATCAGGTTCGTCGCGCCCGGCCCGAGCGTGCCCAGGCAGACCCCCGCCGAACGGGTGAGGCGGCCGTACATGTCGGCCATGTACGCGCCACCCTGCTCGTGGCGGACCGGGATGAACTCGATGCTCGATGCAGCGAGACTTTCATTGAGATCCAGCGTCTCCTCGCCCGGGATGCCGAATACGTACTCGACGCCCTCGGCCTCGAGGCACTCGACGAACAGATCTGACGCCTTGCGCTTGCTCATCTCCGCAACTTCATACCAGTACCGGTGTCGGGCTACCCTGAACCCCTTGCTCCGGCTCGTATCCGTCACCCTGGCGGCCTTTGCGCTGCTCGCCGCGCCTTCGCTCGCCGCGAAGGACCGCTTCACGATCCGTGGGGCGGGCTTCGGGCACGGCGTGGGCATGAGCCAGTACGGGGCCTACGGCTTCGCCAAGCAGGGCCGGACCTACGACCAGATCCTGGGCCACTACTACAGCGGCACGCAGCTCGGCACGACCGCCGACAAGACCGTGCGCGTGCTGGTCCAGTCGACGGGGACGGCGACGTTCAGCGGCGCTTCGCGGGCGGGGACGCGCTCGCTCGACCCCTCGCGCTCGTACCAGGTGCGCCGCCACGGGGCCACGCAGGTCGACCTGCTGTCGGCGACCGGCAGGCGGATCGCCACCTTCTCGGCGCCGCTGCAGGTCTCCGGCGACGTGGTCGCGCTCGGCGGCGTCGGCTCCTACCGCGGCGTGCTCGAGCTCCGGCCCGACACCTTCGGCGGCGTCAACGTGATCAACGCCGTCGCGCTGGAGGACTACGTCGCCGGCGTCGTCGCGCTCGAGTCGCCCTCCTCGTGGCCGGCCGAGGCTTTGAAGGCGCAGGCCGTGGCCGCCCGAACGTACGCGATCACCACGTCCAAGGCGGGCGCCGGCTTCGAGCACTACGCCGACACGCGCTCGCAGGTCTACGGCGGCGTGTCCGCGGAGACCGAGTCGACGAACGCGGCGGTCGCCGCCACGCGCGGCCAGGTCGTGACCTACGACGGGGAGCCTGTCGTCACCTTCTTCTTCTCCACCTCCGGCGGGCGGACCGAGAGCGTCGAGAACACGAACGTCGGCGCCGGGCCGCGGCCGTGGCTGAAGTCGGTCTCCGACCCGTACGACGACATCTCGCCCAAGCACCGCTGGGCGCCGACCAAGCTCACTCTGAGCGCCGCGGGCGCCAAGCTGAGCGGGCTGGTCAAGGGCCGCTTCAAGGGCATCGAGGTCACCAAGCGCGGCCGCTCGCCGCGGATCGTCAGCGCCGACATCATCGGCAGCGGCGGTCGCACGACGGTCGACGGCGCCACGCTCCGCGCGCGGCTCGGCCTGCTCGACACCTGGGCCTACTTCACCTCGATCGCCACCCGCAAGACGTCGCCGACCGGCGGCGCGACGCCCACCCTCACCGCCGGCCCGCGCCCCCACGCGGCGCTCGCCGGCTCCGTGATCCCGGCCCGCGAGGGCGCCGAGGTCCAGATCCAGCGGCTCGACAACGGCCGCTGGACGCGCGTCGCCTCCACGGCCGTGCGGGCGGGCGGCACCTACCGCGCCGCCGTGCCGAGCGCCGGCACCTACCGCGCGGTCTTCTCGGGCGACGCGGGCCCGGCCGTGCGGGTGCGCTGAACTGCGGCTGGGTAGGGCGGCGCCGGATCGGCGCGCCACGCGGGCGCGTGGCGCCTTCACGTCGCTATTCGACGTCAAAGCGCCACGAACCTGTCCGATCGGCCGATCCCGCTGCCCTCAATGCCGAAGTTCGCACCCTCAGCCCGCGGTGTAGACCCGAGCCAGCGTCTGCGCGACGCAGGCGGGCTTCTCGCCACCCTCGACCTCGAAGGTGAGCTCGAGCATGATCTGCGCCCCGCCGGGGATCTCCTCCAGCGAGGCGAGCTTGACGTGTGCGCGGACGCGCGAGCCGACCGGCACCGGCGCCGGGAAGCGGACCTTGTTGAGGCCGTAGTTGATCGCGAACGCGAAGCCCTCGAGCGACATCACCTGCTCGGTGAGCATCGGGGCGAGCGAGAGCGTGTAGTAGCCGTGCGCGATCGTGCCGCCGAACGGCGTGTCCTTGGCGCGCTCGACGTCGACGTGGATCCACTGGTGGTCACCGGTCACGTCGGCGAAGTCGTCGATCGCGTCCTGCGTGACCTCGTGCCACTCGGAGGTCCCGAGGAGCTCGCCCTCGGCCGCCTTCAGCTCGTCCAGCCCGGTGATCGTCTTCATGCGGCCGGACCATATCCTGAGGGCCGATGACGCGACCCCTGTTGGCGATCGACGGCCCGGCGGTCCTATACCGCGCGTTCTTCGCCCTTCCCGACTCGATCACCGACGACGAGGGCCACCCGGTCAACGCCCTGCTCGGCTCGGTCAACCAGACGCTGTGGTGCGTCGAGAAGTACGACCCGCGCGCCGTGGTGTGGTGCTTCGGCGCCGAGGCGGCCGACTACCGGGTGGAGGCCTTCCCCGCCTACCACGCCGACCGCCCGCCGATGCCCGACCCGCTCGAGTGGCAGTGGGAGCGCGCGGGCGAGCTCTACGAGGCGCTCGGCTGGTCGCTGCTCTCCAACGAGCAGCTGGAGGCCGACGACCTGCTGCACTCGCTGGCCGAGGCGGAGACGGCGGCCGGCGGGAAGACGCTGATCCTCACCGGCGACCGCGACATGTTCCAGTGCGCGAGCGAGAGCGTCACGGTGCTCATGCAGCGCACGGGCGGCGAGGGGCCGCAGGAGGTCGACGCCGACGGCGTGCGCGAGTGGTACGGGATCGACCCCGAGCAGGTGCCGGACTTCATCGCCCTGCGCGGCGACCCGTCGGACGGGCTGCCGGGCGCCAAGGGCATCGGGCCCAAGACGGCGGCCGACCTGCTGCGCCGCAAGGGCGATCTCGACCACGTCATCCTCGGCGCCATCCGCGAGAAGCCGTCGGTCCGCCGCGCGCTGATCGAGCAGGCCGACGAGCTGCGCTCGTTCAAGGACATCGCCACGCTGCGGACGGTGCCGGTCGAGCTGCCGCCGGACCGGCCGACCGACTACGCCCGCGGCGCCGAGCTCGCCGCCCGCTACGGCATGGGGAGGCTGTCGAAGCGGCTCGCGGACGCGGCTCAGGCCTGAGCGAGGTCCGCCACGAGCGCGCGCTCGGCGCGCTCGATCAGGTCCTCGGCGAGGTCGCCGCCCCAGTGGGCGACGCCGACGGAGGCGCCGGTCGCCTCGCGGACGCGCTGGACGACGCGGGCGCCGCCGGTGCGGTCGGTGTCGGGCAGCAGGGCGAGCAGGTCGCCGCCGTCCCAGTGGGCGAAGATGTCGGCGCCGCGGAGCACGCCGGCGAGCGCGTCGGGGTCGGCGCCGCGCACGAGCAGCACCACGAACTCGTGCCCGTAGCGCACGCCCGCGGCCACCATGCGCCGGAGCAGCCAGCGGCCGAGCGGCGCGGGGAGCGGGCCGATCAGATCGTCGAGGTCCACGCCTCTATCAACGGCAAGTCAGGCCTCGAACTTGACCGCGTTGGCGCGTGATTCGTATTCGGGGCGCTCACGGGGTGAACTTGACGGTCACGACGTCGCCGTCGGCCATCGGGTAGTCGCGGCCCTCGAGCCGGAGCGTGCCGCGGTCGCGGGCCGCGGCGTAGCCGCCGGCGTCGACGAGCTCGCTCCACGCGATCACCTCGGCGCGCACGAACCCGCGCTGGATGTCGGAGTGGATCTCGCCCGCAGCCTGCCAGGCCGTCGAGCCGCGCCGGATGTGCCACGACTGCGCCGGCTTGCCCTCGCCGGCGGTGAAGAAGGCGAGCAGGTCGAGCAGGCCGAAGGCGCCGCGCACCACCCGCGTCAGCCCTGACTCGCCGACGCCCATCTCCTCGCGCATGATCGCCCCCTCCTCGTCGTCGAGCTCGGACAGCTCGGCCTCGATCCGCGAGGAGACGGCGACCGCCGCGGCGCCGTGGGCGGCAGCATGGTCGGCGATCGCCGACGGCACTGCGTCATCACCTTCATCCACATTGGCCACGAACAGCACGGGCTTGCCGGTCAGCGGCGTCAGGTCGCGCAGCGCGTTCGGCGCCGCCTCCGGGACCGGCACCGTGCGCACCGGCTGGCCGGCGTTCAGCGCCTCGATCACGCGCTCGAGCCAGGCCTGCTCGGCGATCGCCACCTTGTCGCCGCTGCGCGCCGTCCGCACCACCCGCTGCATCCGCCGCTCGGCCTGCTCGAGGTCGGCGTACAGCAGCTCGGTCTCGATCGTCTCGATGTCGGCCGCCGGATCGACCCGCCCCTCGGGATGGATGACGTTCTCGTCCCCGTGCGCACGCACCACGTGCAGCAGCGCGTCGGTCTCGCGGATGTTGGCGAGGAACTTGTTGCCCAGCCCCTCGCCCTTGTGGGCGCCCGCGACCAACCCCGCGATGTCGTGGAACTCGATCGTGTCCGGCACGATGTTCGATGCCCCCACGGTCGCCGCCACCGCGTCGAGCCGCTCGTCGGCCACCGGCACGACCGCCACGTTCGGCTCGATCGTCGTGAACGGGTAGTTCGCCGCCTCCGCGCCCGCCCGCGAGAGGGCGTTGAAGAGCGAGGACTTGCCCGCGTTGGGCATGCCGACGATGCCGACCTTCATCGCCCCAGGCTTCCCAGAGCCGTGCCGAGCGCCGCCCCCGCCGCCACGTCCGACGGGTAGTGCACGCCCAGGTACAACCGCGAGAAGGCCATCGCGGCGGCCGCCCCCAGCAGCGGCCCGCGCGGCAGCAGCCGCCCGTAGGCCTGCGCGGCGGCGAACGACGACGTCGAGTGCGACGAGGGGAACGAGAGGCCGGTCGGCGTCGCCATCAGGTGCGGCAGGTCCTCGATCACCGGCCGCTTGCGCCCGATCGCCAGCTTGATCGAGGTCGAGATGAGGTACGCCGCGCCCACGCACACCGTGGCCCGCAGCCAGCGCCTGCGCCGCTCCGCGTCGGCCGCGCAACCGAGCAGGCCGAGCACGAGCCACACCGCCCCGTGCTCGCCCAGCCGCGAGTAGCGCCGCACCCAGCGCACGCGCTGCGGCGCGTGGGCGAGCGACCGGATCCGCCGATAGACCGCGAGGTCGGCGGCGTTGAAGGCGACGCGGAGGCGCTGCACCGGCTAGAAGCCGACGCGGTGCTCGCCCGACTCGACGCGCAGGTAGGCGACCTGCCCGAGGTCGACCAGCACGGCGCCGTCGGTCGCCTCGACCTCGTACCAGCGCTCCCGGCCCTCCTGGAGCGCCTGGCGCAGGGCCGCGAGCTGCTCGTCCGCGATCCGCAGCGACAGGATCTGGCCGCTGCCGGTGAAGCCGAGCGCGGCGCGCCGGAAGCTGGGAGGAGTGGACGTCGGATCAGTCATACATGCACCAGTTCAGTCAGCACTCCACTCGAGGCGGAGGGATGGAGGAAGGCCACCTGCGAGCCGCGTATACCCGTGCGCGGCGCCTCGTCGATCAGCCGCACGCCCGCCGATCGCAACGACTCCAGCGTGGCGGCCACGTCGTCCACGCGGTAGGCGACGTGATGCAGCCCCGGCCCGCGCTTGGCGAGGAAGCGGCCGACCGGCGTGTCGTCCCCCAGCGGCGCGAGCAGCTCCACGTGACCGTCGCCGACGTCGAGCAGCGCGGCCTCGACGCCCTGGTCGGCGACCGTCTCGCGATGGACGAGCGGCATGCCGTAGGTGTCGCGGTGGACGGCGATCGCGGCGTCGAGGTCCTCGACGGCGACCCCGATGTGGTCGATGCTGCCGAACACGGGGGCGAGTGTACCCTCAGCGCCCGTGCGCATCGCCCTCGCCGCCAACCACGCCTCCGGCGGCGGACTGGACCCCGAGCCGCTGGCCGACGCGATGCGCTCGGGCGGCGCGGAGGTCGCCGTCTTCGGCTGCGACGACGAGGGCCTGGAGCGCGCCGCGGCCTGGGAGCCGGACCGCCTGGCGGTGGCCGGCGGCGACGGGACGATCGGCTCGGTCGCCGAGCTGGCCGGCCGGCTCGACGTGCCGCTGGCCGCCCTCCCGACCGGCACCGCCAACGACTTCGCGCGCGCCTACGGCCTGCCCGCGGACCCGCTGGAGGCGGCGGCGCTGGCCGCCGAGGGCCAGGTCACGCGGCCGCTCGAGCTCGGCCGGCTGGCCGACGGGCGGCCGTTCGTCAACGTCGCCAGCGCCGGTCTGGCCTCGGTCGCCGCCCGCAACGCCCAGCCGCTCAAGCCGCGGCTGGGACCGCTCGCCTACGGCGTCGGCGCCCTGCGCGCCGCCGCGCGCGAGCACCCGCTGCCGGTGAGCGTGCGCACCGACGACCGCACGGTCTTCGAGGGCGGCGCCTGGCAGGTGATCGTCGCGGTCAGCGGCGCCTTCGGCGGCGGCTCGGGGGTCGCCGAGGCCGACCCGGACGACGGCGTGCTCGACGTCGTCGTCCTCCCCGCCGGCTCGCGCGCCGGCCTCGCCCGCCGCGCCTGGGGCCTGCGCCAGCGCACGATCGCCCAGCAGCACGACGTGCCGCACGAGCGCGGCCGCGTCATCGAGGTGCACCTGCCGGACGGCAGCGAGATCAACGTCGACGGCGAGATCCGCAGCGGCGGCCTCGAGCGGGTGACGGTGGAGCCGCGGGCGTTCAGCTTGGTGGTGCGATAGGGCGAAGCCCGGTTACGGACGCCATGGACGGCGTCCGGCCCGGTCAGACCGCCGGCAGGATGCCCGGCGGAGCAACCATCACGCCGTCGCGACCGCGACGCTTGACCTCGTAGAGCGCGGCGTCCGCGCGCGCGACCATCGCCTCGTCGCTCTCCCCGTCCTCGGCCAGCGCGAGGCCGACGGACAGCGTCGAGCCGATCCGGTCGGGTGCCTGCGAGCGCAGCTCCCAGCCGATCCGCTCGGCGTCCGCCGGGCCGCCGCACTCGAAGACGAGCGCGAACTCGTCGCCGCCGACGCGGAAGGCGCGGCCGCCGGCCGGCGACGCCGAGCGCAGGAGGGCCGCCATGGCGCGCAGCGCGTCGTCGCCCGCCGCGTGCCCGCGCGCGTCGTTGAGGCTCTTGAAGCCGTCGAGGTCGGCCAGCAGCACGGCGAACCGCCCGGTCTCGCGCAGCGCGGGCAGCGCCTCGTAGAACGCGGCGTGGTGGCCGAGCCCGGTCAGCGGGTCGCGCGCGGCGCGCTCGCGCAGCTCCAGCACGGCGGCCGCCATGCGCAGGCCCGAGGCGGCCTGGAAGGCGAGCAGCTCGAGCAGCTCGACGTGCTCGGTCGAAAGGTTGTGCGGCGTGCGGTCGGCCAGCACGAGGACGCCGAGCCGCGCGCCGCCGGCGGCCAGCGGCAGCACGGCGAGCGAGGCGGCGCCGGCCCGGCGCAGGCCCTCGTGGCCCGCGAAGCCGCGGCCGGCGGTCTCGTTGACCGTGTAGGAGGAGGTGCCGTGGGTGACCCACCCGCCGATCGCCGCGAGGTCCTCCGGCGCCAGGTCGGAGAAGGCGACCGCGAACGGTCCCTCGGCGTGGTGCACGTAGAGGTCGTCGCCGCCGGAGGAGAACGCCAGCATGGCCGACTCGAAGCCCGCGAGCTGGAGCGCCGACCGGACGGTCTCGCGCACGAGGTCCTCGGGGTCCTCGAGCGCGGCCAGGCGCGCGACGGCGCGGGCCAGCCGCTGGGCGGGGTTGACCGACGCCTCAGGGCCGCCGAGCGCCTCGATGCGGCGGCCGAGCAGGTCGGCGCAGCGCTCGACCTCCCAGCGCGCGTCCGGCCCCAGCGTGGTCGGCGACTCGGCGTTGAGCGCGCCGACGACCCGGCCCGAAGCGTGCAGCGGCACGCACAGCTCGGCGACGACGGAAGGGATCGAGACGATGAACTCGCCGTCGGCGCTCGTGTCGGTGAGCTCGACCGTCTCGCCGGTGCGGAACACGCGGCCGAGGACGCCCTTCGAGCTCGGCATCCCGTCGTAGACCTGCCAGTAGCCGCGCGAGGACTGGCAGCGCAGCCGGCCGCCCTGCTCGAGGTAGACGCTGGGCAGCAGGCCGCTGCGGGCGAGGTGGTCGACGACCACGACGGAGGCGTCGCGCACGGTGGAGGCGGAGGCCAGGGCGCGCTCCAGGCGCCCGCCGGCCGGGGCGGAGGCGAGCAGTCGCCGGGTCGGCGTCTCCGGCTCCGGCGGCCAGGCGGCGCTCGGGCGGCCGAACAGCCAGCCCTGGCCGAAGTCGACCTCGGCGCCGCGCAGCACCTCGAGCTCCTCGGGGCGCTCGACGCCCTCGGCGACGACGCGCGCGCCGACCTCGCGGGCGAAGGCGACGGTGGCGCGCAGGACGGCCTGGCGCGAGGCGTCGAGGTCGACGCCGGTGACCATGCCACGGCACAGCTTGAGGAAGTCGGGGCGGATCTCGGCGACGTACTCGAGCGAGGTGAACCCGGCGCCGGCGTCGTCGACGGCGATCAGCGCGCCGCGCGAGATCCACGGCCGCAGGCGCTCGCGGATGCGCTTGATGTCCTGCACGGCGTCCTGCTCGGTGAGCTCGATGACGAGCCGCGACGGGAGCTGCTCGGCGAGCCGTTCGAGGCCGGGGTGGCCGAGCGCGTCGGGCGCGACGTTGACGAACAGCAGCCGGCTGTGCGGCGGCTCGCCGGCGCTCGTCATGGCCGCCCAGCAGGCGACCTCGAGGTCGTCGCGCAGGCCGCTGCGGGCGGCGGCGGCGAGCGTCACGTCCGGGGGCAGGGCGACGAGGCCGGGCGGCGACGGGAAGCGGGCGAGGCCCTCGTAGCCGATCGGCTCGAGGTCGGAGAGCCGGACGATCGGCTGGAAGACAGCGCTGATCGCGCCGGGCTCGAGCAGCCCGCGGAAGTCGGCGGCGCGGTCGGCGCTCGCGCGCGACAGAGAGTCCAGCTGCCCCATCTTCTGGGGCATCGGCTTCGCGGTCAGGGAGCTTGAGTCAGCGCGGGTCGCGGCGCCGGCTGGCGACCACGCGCAGGCCGTGCCCCGGTGAGCGGTACAGCCGCGGGACGCCCTCCATGATGCGGTCGATGTCGGCCCGTTCGAGCACTTCGTTGCGCAGCAGCGCCGAGGCCAGCGCGTCGAGCTTGTCGCGGTGCTCGTTGATCAGCCGGACGGCGCCGCGCATCGACTCGTCGCTCAGGTGCTGCTGCTCCTCGTCGCGCAGCTGGCGCGTACGGTCGGAGACCGCGCCGCCCTCGGCCGAGACCTGGAGCGAGGTGATCGAGGTGCCCATCGCGTACTCGTGCACCATCGAGCGCGAGATCTCGGCGACGCGCTTGAGGTCGTCGGAGGCGCCGGTGGTGATCTCGCCGAAGACGATCTGCTCGGCCGCGCGGCCGCCCAGGAGCACCGTCATGTAGTCGAGGAGCTCCTCGCGCGTCTTGAGGTAGCGGTCCTCCTCCGGCAGGTTCAGCGTGTAGCCGAGGGCGCGGCCGCGCGGGACGATCGAGATCTTGTGGACGCGGTTGACGCCGGGGAGCAGCTCGGCGCAGAGGGCGTGGCCGGCCTCGTGGAAGGCGACCACGCGGCGCTCGTGCTCGTTGAGCGTGCGGCGCGACTG
Organism: uncultured Solirubrobacteraceae bacterium; assembly: GCA_963844405.1. GTDB lineage: Bacteria > Actinomycetota > Thermoleophilia > Solirubrobacterales > Solirubrobacteraceae > DASSUW01. Next base: position 239,230 of record CAWJNZ010000008.1, read on the forward strand.
CATGCCGGCCACGACGCGCTCGAGCGCGGCGTCGAAGTGGCGCTGCTCGATCGCCTCGGAGTACTCGCGCGCGGCGAAGATGGCGGCCTCGTTGGCGAGGTTGGCGAGGTCGGCGCCGGTCAGCCCCGCGGTCTGGCGGGCGGTCAGCTCGAGGTCGACCTCGCGCAGCGGCTTGTCGCGCGTGTGGACGCGCAGGATCGCGGCGCGCCCCGTGACGTCGGGTGGCGAGACGAAGACCTGGCGGTCGAAGCGGCCGGGGCGCAGCAGCGCCGGGTCGAGCTTGTCGAGCAGGTTGGACGCGGCGATCACCACGAGGTCGCCGCTCGTGTTGAAGCCGTCCATCTCCACGAGCAGCTGGTTGAGCGTCTGCTCGCGCTCGGAGTTGTTGTCGGAGCCGCGCTGGCCGCCCACCGCGTCGATCTCGTCGATGAAGATGACCGCCGGGCGGTGGTCGCGCGCCTCGGAGAACAGGCGCCGGATGCGGGCGGCGCCGAGGCCGGCGAACATCTCGACGAACGAGGCGGCCGACTGGGAGAAGAACTCGGCGCCCGACTCCTTGGCGACCGCCTTGGCCAGCAGCGTCTTGCCGGTGCCGGGCGGGCCGTGCAGGAGGATGCCCTTCGGCACCTTCGCGCCCAGCTTCTCGAAGCGCTTGGGGTCGCGCAGGAACTCGACGACCTCCTGCAGCTCGGCCTTCGCCTCGTCGGCCCCCGCGACCTGGTCCCAGCCGACCGACCCCTTGGACTCCGGCTTGATCTGCTGCGGCTTGGTCCGCGGCATCAGCTTCATCGTCCGCCACAGGACGATGACGATGATGCGCATGAAGAGGATCGGCGCCCAGGTCAGGATGTAGCCCTGGACGTGGTCCCAGAGCGAGATCTCCGGCAGAGGCGGGGGCGGCTGGACGGCGATCGTCTGGTCGGCGGCCATCCAGCCGGTCGTGCCCGGCAGTGGTCCGTCCAGCGGCTGTCCGTCGAGGAGCATCGCGGCCAGTATCTCCGCCGGCCGAACGAATCGAGACTAGGGTCTAGACCCCATCTGCGCCTTCGACGCGGAGGATCTCGGCGAGCGCCGCGCGCCCGACCTCGAGCTGGCGCTCGTCGGGCTCGCGCGTCCCGAGCAGCCGCTGCAGCTCGAAGCCCGGCCGGCGCAGGGCGCGCGCGACCGGCGTGCCGGCGTTGCGCTCGCACCAGGCGAACACCTCGACGGCGGCGGCCGTGGACGCGACCGCCACGCCCGCGCCGGCCACCGGCCCGGGCTTCTCCAGCACGCGCCGCACGAGCAGCGCGCCGGCGACGTTGGACGCGAGCAGCGGCGTCACCAGGTGCGAGCCGCAGCGGTCGTGCTCCTTGGCGGCGTCCGCCGCGTCCGCGCCCTCGTCCTCCGACTCGTAGGCGGCGATCGCCTTGTGCTCGACGCCGTGGTAGGCGGCCAGCTCGCCGCCGCGCAGGGCGAGGACGGCGGGCGCGAGCGACAGCGAGGCGGCGGCCGCCTCGCCGACCGGGCCGCGCAGCCGGCGGCGCAGGATCGCGCCGGTGAGCGACGCGGCGCCGGCGACGGCCAGCACGCTCGGCGACTCGAACGGCAGCCTGGCCGCCGGCAGCGCGCGCTTGACCAGCGGGATGACGGCGAACGCCTCGCCGAGCCGCACGACGCCGCGCACGCCCGGCACGTCGTCGACCGCACGCACGCGCGGCTTGCGGCCCGAGGCCGTGCGAACCTCGCCGGCGTCGTCGCGCACGGCGGCGGCCCAGTGGGTGGGGCCGTGGACGAGCAGGCCGTTGCGCAGGGCCATGCCGCCCAGCCGGAGCTTGCCCTCTGCGACCGGACTCAAAGGAGCCTCCTCGGGAGATCGACGAAGAACGAGGCCGCGAACTCCAGGTCGCGGACGTCGATCCGCTCGTCGTTGGAGTGGATCAGGGACCAGGCCTCGTAGAAGTTCATGTGACGGAGGGGGAAGAAGCCGTAGGCCGCGCAGTCGGGGAACGCGGCGCGGAACCAGCGCGAGTCGGTGAAGGCCGGCAGCACGCCGGGGACCGCCTCGGCGCCGGGGTCGTTCTCCTCCAGCCAGTCCTTGATGGCGTCCATCAGCGGCGTGTCGATCGGCGAGCGGTTGCCGACGACCTCCTCCAGGAAGGAGATCTCCAGCCCGTCCTCGTGGACGAGCTCGCGGATGCGCCGCATCGTCGCCTCGCCGTCCATCCCCGGCGGCACGCGGCAGTCGACGTGCAGCTCGGCGCGGGCCGGGATGACGTTGATCTTCTCGGAGCCGAAGATGCGGGTGGGGACGGCGGTCACGCGCAGGGTCGGCTCGACCATGGCGGCCAGCTTCGGCTCGATCGGCGCTGATGCGGTCGATCGCCGCCTGCGGGTCGCCGGGGTCCTCGCCGAGCGCCTCGAGCAGCGCGCGCGGCTCGTCGATGACGTCGAAGTCGGGCTGGCGCTCGCCGAGCCGGGCCAGCACGGGCGCGAGCTTGAGCAGCGCGTTGTCGCCGGTGCCGGGGATCGAGGCGTGGCCGGCCACGCCGCGCGCGGTGACCTTGAAGCGGAAGGTGCCCTTCTCGGCGAGCACACGCCGGGTAGATCCGGCGGTCGCCGTACGGCATCACCGAGCCGCCGCCCTCGTTGACCAGCCAGTCGACGCGGGCGATGTCGGGGTGCTCCTCGGTCAGCCACTGGGCGCCGAGCCGGCCGCCGGTCTCCTCGTCGACGACCGCGATCACCTTCAGCGCGCCTCGGCTCGGCCGCCAGCCCTCGCGGGCGAGCGTGGCGGCGGCGACCGCCTCGGCGGCGGTCTGCGACTTCATGTCGAGCGCCCCGCGACCCCACAGGTGGCCGTCGTGGACCTCGCCCGACCAGGGGTCGTGCGTCCAGTCGTCGGGATCGGCGAGCACGGTGTCCACGTGCGACAGATAGCCCAGGACGGGCCCGGGCTCGTCCCCCTCGAGGGTGGCGACGAGGTTCGGGCGCTCGGGGTCGGCGCCGAGGAGCTCGACATCGAGCCCCGCCTCGCGCAGGTAGCCGGCCAGCCACTCCTGGCACTCGCGCTCGTGGCCCGGGGGGTTGACGGTCTTGAAGCGGATCAGCCGCGCCAGGACGTCGGCGGTCTCCTGCTGCAGCGCGGCCATGTGGCCGACGATGCTAGTCGACCGTCAGTTCCTCGAGGCGCGCCCGGATCGCGGTGCGGGCGCGGTCGAACCATGCCTCGTCGCGGTCGAGCTGGAAGCGCGTGTTGGCCGCGCCGCCCAGCGCGTCGAGCTCGTAGGCGACCTGGCGGGGGTCGGCCTGCGGGTCGAGATGGCCCTGGGCCTGGGCCGACATGACGCGGTTGACGAGGATCTGCGACCAGTCCGCGAAGTCGTTCCACACCGCGTCGCGCACGGGGCCGGCCGGGCGGCTGTTGTACTCGCCGCGCACGGCGTCGAAGAAGCAGCCGCCGGTGAACACCTCGCGCCGCATGTAGCCGAGCCAGTTCTCCATCAGCGCCTCGAGCCGCGGCAGCCCGCGCTCGGCCTCGCGGACGGGCGTGATCACGGTCTCGACGAAGATCTCGCGCGCCTTGTCGATCGTCGCCAGCTGCAGCTCCTCCTTGGAGCCGAAGTGGGCGAAGAGGCCGCTCTTGCTCATGCCGAGCTCGTTGGCGAGCCGGCCGATGGTGATGCCGTCGAGGCCCTCGACGGTGGCGAGTTGGACCGCGGTGTCGAGGATCGACTCGCGGGTGCGACGGCCGCGTTCCCGGCGGCCGTCCAGCAGCGCTGGAGCGTCCATGTGGTTCAGAAGGTAGCACGATCGTTCGTTCTTTGCTAGAAATCCGCACGATCGTTCGTACTCCCTTCCTCCCCAGGAGTCGCTCCCAATGTCCCAGCTCCCCGGCTCGCCCGCCTACGGGCTCGCCCTCTCCGCCCCGCCGCCGGAGCGCGCCGGGCCGTGGCCCGCGTTCTGGGTCGCCGTCCTCGGGACGTTCCTCGCCTATCTCGACGTGACGATCGTCAACATCGCGTTCCCCGACATCCGCAGCGACTTCGAGGGCTCGGGGTTGGGCGCGCTGTCGTGGATCGTCAACGCGTACGCGCTGGCCTTCGCCGCGTTGCTCGTGGTGCTGGGCCGGGCCGCCGACCGGCTCGGCCGCCGGCGGGTCTACCTGGCCGGTGTTGCCGTCTTCGCTGTGGCCTCGGCCGCCTGTGCGGCCGCCACCTCGCCGGAGCTGCTCGTCGCCGCCCGCGCGCTTCAGGGGGCGGCGGCCGCGGCGATGATCCCCGCCGCTCTGGCGCTCCTGCTGGCCGCGTTCCCGCCCGAGAAGTGGGCGGCGGCGATCGCGGCGTGGGGCGCCGTCAGCGCGGTGGCCGCGGGCGTGGGCCCGCCGCTCGGCGGCCTGCTGGTCGAGGCCGGGAGCTGGCGCTGGATCTTCGTCATCAACGTGCCCGTCGGCATCGTCACCGTGTGGCTCGGCCTGCGCCGGCTGCGCGAGTCGCGCGCCACCGAGACGGCGCCGCCCGACCTGCCGGGCGCCGTCCTGCTGGCCGGCGCCACGGCCGCCGTCGCGCTGGCGCTGGTGCAGGGCGAGAGCTGGGGCTGGGCGTCGGCGGCCACGCTCGGGTCGTTCGGCGTGGCGCTCGTGGTCGGCGCGCTGCTCGTCGCCCGCACGCGCCGGATCGCCGCCCCCGTGCTCGAGCCGGCGCTGCTGCGCACGCGCTGGGTCCGGGCGGCCAACCTCGGGACGATGGCTTTCGGCGCCGCCCTCTTCGCGGCCAACCTGTGCGCGGTGCTGTTCGCCACGAGCGTGTGGGGCTGGACGGCGCTCGAGACCGGGATCGCCGCCGTGCCGGGCGCGTTCATGTCCGCCGTCGCCGCGCCGCTCGGCGGCCGCTGGGCGACGAAGAGCGGCCCGCGGCCGGTCGCCGTGGCCGGCAGCGCCCTCTTCGCGGCGGCATTGGCCTGGCTCGTGGTCGCAGCCGGCGAGCAGCCGGACTTCCTCGGCGTCTGGCTGCCATACCAGGTCGTCGCCGGCGTCGGCATCGGCCTCGGGCTGCCGACCCTGATCGGCGCCACGGCCTCCGGCCTCCCGGCCGGCCGGTTCGCGACGGGCATGGCGCTGGCCACCACTGCGCGCCAGCTCGGCGCCGTGCTCGGCGTCGCCCTGCTCGTCGCCGTGGTCGGCACCCCGGCGCCGGGCGACGCCCTCGCCGCCTACGACGCCGGCTTCGCGCTGTGCGCCATCGCGGTCACGCTGGCGGCGGGGGCGGCGCTGCTGCTCGGGCCGGCGCCGGTGCGGGCGCCGGCGATGGCGCGGGCGCGAACTGCGGCTGGGTAAGGGAGCGAGGGAGCCGGCCGCGGCGGCGGTCCCTGGCGCTTTGACGTCGAATAGCGACGTCAAGGCGCCAACCGCCTCGAGATCCGGCGCTCCGCCGGCTCACCAGCCTCCCTACCCAGCCGCAGTTCGCCGGCGTCACCACGCGGCCGCGACCAACCCGGCAACCGCGCCCCCCGCCAGCGCCCAGATCGGCGGCCGCCCCAGTGCCAGCAGCACGGCCGCCCCGGCCAGCACGCCGTACTGCCACCACGCCTCGAGCGCCTCGAACAGCGGGACGGCCGCGCCGAGAATGGCCCCGGCCGCGGCCGGACCCGCGCCGTCGAGGAACGCTCGCGCGGCGCCCGACCCCCGCAGGCGCTCGAAGCGCTCGGCGGTGAGCGCGATGACGAGGAACGACGGCGCGAAGGCGACGAAGGAGGCGAGCAGCGCGCCGCCGAGCCCGGCCGCCGCCCAGCCGACGATCGCGACCGTCTGCACGACCGGGCCGGGCGTGAGCTGCCCGTAGGCGACGGCGTTGGCGAACTCCGCGGAGGTCATCCAGCCGTACGTCTCGACGGCGTCCTCCTGCATCAGCGGGATGATCACGAAGCCGCCGCCGTAGGAGAGTGCGCCGACCTTGAACGCGGTCCAGGCCAGCGCGGGCAGGGCGGCCGCGCCGGTGACGGCGAGCAGCAGCGCGACCGGCCAGGCGTGCGCGGCGGCGCCCGGTCGCCGCCGCCACGCGAGCTCGACGAGCCCGCAGGCCAGCAGCGCGAGCACGAGCCCGGCGCCGGCGAGGACGGTGGCCGCCGCTCCGATCGCCACGTAGGCGACCGCGCGCAGCAGCGGCCCGTCGCGCCGGTGCTCGAGGCTGGCCAGGACGAGCAGGAGGCCGGCCTGGACGACCACGGCGACGACCGCGGCCGCCGCTCCGGCGCCGATCCCCACGATCCACTCGGGCGGCTCGTCGGCCAGCGCGATCGCCGAGATGGCGAGCACGAGCAGCAGCCCCGGCAGGATGAACGCGAGGCCGCCCGCGATCGCGCCGGCCACGCCGCCGGCGCGCATCGCGCAGAAGATCGCCAGCTGCGTCGAGCCCGGGCCGGGGATCAGCTGGGTGGCCGCGTTGGCGTCCTCGAACTCGCGCGCGTCGAGCCAGCCGCGGCGCTCCACGACGAGGTCGCGGAGCAGCGCGACCTGCGCCGGCGGGCCGCCGAAGCTGAGCGCTCCCATGCGTCCCCACTCGCGGACGACCGTGCTGACAGGGACGTGGTGCCGCACCGCGCGAAAGCTACTCAAGGCCTCGCGCGAGCTTGCGAGTGCGAGTAAGCCGCATAATCGTCTCGATGGAGCGGCTGTTCGATCCGCCCGAGAAGCGCCCCGACGACCGGCCGCCGCCCGACGGGCCGCTCGCGGCGCGCATTCGCCCGCGCACGCTCGCGGAGTTCGTCGGCCAGGAGCACCTGCTGGGCGAGGGGTCGGCGCTGCGAGCGGCGCTGGAGTCCGGCCGCCCGCACTCGATGGTCCTCTACGGCCCGCCGGGCACCGGTAAGACGACGCTGGCGCGGCTGGCCGCCGAGCACGCCGACGCCGCCTTCGAGGAGCTGTCCGCGGTGCAGGCGGGGCGCGCGGAGGTGCGCGAGGTCATCGCCCGGGCGCGCGAGCGGAGGAGCGCCGGCCGCGCGACGATCTTCTTCCTCGACGAGATCCACCGCTTCAACAAGGCGCAGCAGGACGCGCTGCTGCCGGCGGTCGAGGAGGGGCTGGTGACGCTGATCGGCGCCACGACCGAGAACCCGTACTTCGAGGTCAACAGCGCGCTCCTCTCGCGCACCCAGATCTACGAGCTCGAGCAGCTGTCGGCCGAGCACATCGAGACGCTGCTGCGGCGGGCGATCGAGCGCGGCGAGTGCCCGAAGGTCGACGTGCCCGACGACGTCGTCGCCTTCCTGGCGGTGCGGGCTGCCGGCGACGCCCGCGCGGCGCTCAACGCGCTCGAGCTCGCCTGCACGACCGCGACCGGCGAGGCCGTCACGCTGGCCGACGCCGAGGACGCCATGCAGCGCAAGGCCGTCCTCTACGACAAGGGCGGCGACCAGCACTACGACTACATCTCGGCCTGGATCAAGTCCACGCGCGGCTCGGATCCCGACGCGTCGCTCTACTACCTGGCCGCGATGCTCGAGGGCGGCGAGGACCCGCGCTTCATCGCCCGGCGGATGATCATCCTCGCCTCGGAGGACATCGGGAACGCCGACCCGCAGGCCCTGCCGCTCGCCGTCGCCGCCGCCCATGCCGTCGAGCACGTCGGCCTGCCCGAGGGCTGGTTTCCGCTCGCGCAGGCGGCGATCTACCTGTCGCTCGCCCCGAAGTCCGACGCCGTCAAGCGCGCCATCGGCGCGGTGCGCGAGCACGTTCGCGAGCACGGCGCGGGCCGCCCGCCGGCAGCGCTGCAGTCGGCGGCGTATCCGGGGGCGAAGGTGCTCGGCCGCGGCGCGGGCTACGACTACCCGCACCGCCACCCCGGCCACGTCAACGACCAGGACCACTTCCCGGAGGGCGTCGGCGACCCGCGGTTCTACGAGCCCGACGACGCCGAGGCCGACCTGCGCGAGCGGCTGGAGCAGGTGCGCCGCGCCCGCGGGCGATGACGATCGAGGTCCGCTCGCCGGTCACCGGCGACGTCCTCGGCACGGTGGCGGCGCGCGACGCCGCCGAGGCGGTCGCCGCCGCGCGCGTGGTCCAGCCGCTGTGGGCGGCGGTCCCGCCGGCCGCCCGGGCCGCCTACCTGCGGCGCGCGGCGCAGGCGGTGCTCGACGAGCTCGACCGGCTGGCGCTCCTGATCGCCCGCGAGACGGGCCGGCCGCGCAGCGAGGCGCTGCTCGCCGAGCTCCTGCCGTCGGTCAGCGCGCTGCACTCGCTGGCCGACGACGGCCCGCGCGCGCTGGCCGACCAGCGGCTCGGCCGCCCGCCGCTGCTGCGCGCCGGCCGCCGCGCCGTGCTCGTGCAGGCGCCCGTCGGCGTCGTGGCGGTCTGCGGTCGCAGCGCCTCGCCCTGGGCCGAGCCGCTGCTCGAGTCCGCGACGTCGCTGCTGGCCGGCAACGGCGTGCTGCTCGCTCCCACGGCCTCCCTCGTGGGTGAGCGGATCGCCGCCGCCTTCATCCGCGCGGGCGTGCCCGGCGAGCTGATCGCCGTGCTGCACGGCCCCGACGCCGTCGCGCCCGACGACCCGTCGGCCGCCGGGGACGAGATGCGGGTCGATCGGGTCGTGGACCTGGGCGAGGACGACGTCAAGGCCACGATGCTGGTCCTCGACCGCGCGCCGCTCGACGCGACGGTCTCCGGCGCGCTGTGGGCGGCGTTCGCCGGCGCGGGCGGGCACCCGGCCGCGGTCGGACGGCTCGTCGTGGCGCCCGGACCGGCCGAGCCGTTGCTCGAGCGGCTGGTGGCCGGCGCGCTGCGGCTGCGCGTCGGCGATCCGCGGCACGCCGACACCGAGGTCGGGCCGCTCGCCTCGCACGCCGACCTCGAGGCGGTCGAGCGGCTGGTCGCCGAGGCGGAGGCGGGCGGGGCCGAGCGGCTGTGCGGCGGCCCGCTGACGCTGCCCGGGCTCGAGGGCGCATTCTGCGCGCCGATCGTGCTCCGCGGCGTGCCGCACGACGCGCGGCTCCTGCGCGAGCTGCCGCCCGGCCCGGTGCTGGCCGTCCTCGAGGCCGCCTCCGAGCGTGAGGCGATCGGGCTCGCCGCCGAGCACGCGGACGCGCCGGTGTCGGTGTGGACCGACAACCGCCGCCACGGGGAGCGCGTCGCGCGAGCGCTGGGCGCCGAGCTCGCCTGGGTCAACGAGCACGGCCAGACGGTGCCGAGCGTGCCCGTACGGCTGGCCCGCCATACGGCACCGCACCGGCTCGCTTCCCAGCCCGCCCGCGTCCGCAGCGCGCGCTGGCTGCCCTACGACCCCGCGCTCGTCGCCGCCCGCACCGCGGCGGCCCGGCTGCTGCACGGGCGCGAGAGCGAGCGCGCGGCGGCGCTGCGCGCCGGCGCGCTGCCGGTCGCGCGGCTGGCGTGGCGCGCGGCGCGCTCGGCGGCCCGCCGCCCGCACGGATCGACGGCGGTCGGAAACGATCCGGCGGCGGCCCGCCGGCCGACTCAGCCCCCGAACCGGTCGGGGTCGAAGGGGTCGAGGTCGATCGGCGAGGGCTCGCCGCAGTAGGCCTGGGCGACCAGGCGGCCGGTGACCGGGCCGAGCGCGACGCCGGCGCCCTCGTGGCCGGTCGCCAGCCACAGGCCCTCGACCGCCTTCGACAGTCCGATGGCCGGCAGGTGGTCGGGCAGCCAGGGCCGCAGGCCGGCCCACGCCGCGCGCCGCGGGAGCGAGGCGAGTCGCGGGAAGAGCCGCGCCGCGCGGGCGACCATCGCCTCCGACACGGCGTCGTCGACCTCCGTGTCGAACCCGCGCCGCTCGCGGCTCGAGCCGACGAGGACGTCGCCGTCCCACGTCGTCTCGACCACGGTGGTCACCTGGAGCGCGGCGTCGGCGCTCTGCACCGAGGCGAGGTACGAGCCGTCGACGACCTTGTGCCGGACCTCGGCCGGCGCGAGCTTGACGAGCTGGCCCTTGCGCGGCTCGAGCGGGAGCCGCACGCCGGCGTGCTCGGCGAGCGGCGCGCTCCACGGTCCGGCGGCGATGACGACCGCGCCGGCCGGGATCCGCTCGCCGCCCTGCAGCACGACGCCGCCGTCGATCTCCACCACGCGCGCGCCGGTGCGGACCTCGGCGCCGGCCGCCTCGGCCTCGCGTGCCAGCGCGCGGGCGATGGCGCGCGGGTCGCACTGGAGGTCGGCCTCGAAGTAGCTCGCGCCGCGGACCTCGCCGGTCAGCTCCGGCTCCAGCGCACGGACGTCCTCCACGAGCTCGCCGCCCACCCCCGCCTCGCGCAGCCGCTCCAGGCGCGCGGGCTCGGCCGCCCACGTCTCCTCTTCCGGGTGCGCGATCAGCGCGCCCTTGCGGCGGATCCGCGCCTCGTCGCCGAGCCGCTCCTCGAGCTCGTCGAACATCTGGAGCCCGTGCAGGCACAGGTCGAGCTCCGGGCCGACGTCCTTGTCCGAGCACAGCACGTTGCCCTCGCCGAGGCCGGTGGTGCCGCCGGAGACCTCGCCGGCGTCGAGCAGCACGACGTCGACGCCGCGCACGGCGAGCTCTCGCGCCGTCGCCGTGCCGACGATCCCCGCGCCGACGACCGCGACCTCGCGCGACCTCACAGGGCGAAGCCGGCGGGGAAGGGGTCGTCGGGCTCGAGCACGTAGGTGCCGCTGCCGGTCACCCACGCGCGGCCGGTGATCTCCGGCACGACGGCGTCGTACGAGCCCACCTTCGTCTCCTCCACCAGGCGGCCGGTGAAGCGCGTGCCGATCGGCGACTCGTTGACGAAAGGCTCGCCGAGCGCCAGCTCTCCACGGGCGTGCAGCTGGGCCATGCGTGCCGAGGTGCCCGTGCCGCACGGCGAGCGGTCGAGCCAGCCGGGATGGATCGAGGTCGCGCTGCGGGCGTGCGCGCCGTCGGCACCCGGCGCGTGGAAGACGACGTGGTGGCAGCCGGCGATGCGCTCGTCGAGCGGGTGCACCGGCGGGTTCTCGTTCACCGCCGCCATCAGGCCGAGCCCGCGCGCGACGTACTCGTCGGCCCGCGCCGGATCGACCGATTCCACCGGCACGAGCGCGTAGAAGTTGCCGCCGAAGGCGATGTCGCACACCACGTCGCCGACGCGGCGCTCGCGCTCGTAGAGAAACGAGGAGACGTTGCGGATCGTGACCGAGCGTGCCCGGCCCTCGGAGACCGCCACGCGCGCCTCCACCAGCCCGGCCGGCGTGTCGAGCCGCACCACGGTCTCGGGCTCGCGCACCTCGACGCGGCCGGTCTCCACCAGGACCGTGGCCACGCCGATCGTCCCGTGCCCGCACATCGGCAGGCAGCCGCTGACCTCGATGAACAGCACGCCCCAGTCGGCGTCGTCGCGGGTCGGCGGCTGCAGGATGGCGCCCGACATCGCCGAGTGCCCGCGCGGCTCGCGCATGAGCAGCAGCCGCAGGTCGTCCATCTCGCGCTCGAAGTGCAGCTTGCGCTCGAGCATGGTGGCGCCGGGGATCGCGTCGACCCCGGCCGTCACCACGCGCGTGGGCATGCCCTCCGTGTGCGAGTCGACGGCCTCGACGGTCGTCATACCGCGGCGCCCTCCCGCAGGACAGCCAGCGCGTCGGTGAGCGCGACGCGCTCGGCCTCGTTGAGCGGCATGCGCGGCGGCCGCGTCGGTCCGCCGACGAAGCCCGCCTCGTCCATGGCGGCCTTGAAGTACTGGACGAGCTTGGGCGTCATGTCGAAGCGCGCGAGCGGCAGCAGGCGGCGGTAGATCCCGCGCGCGGTGTCGAGGTCGCCGGCGCGGCACGCCTCGTATAGGGCGACGCAGTCGCGCGGCGCGACGTCGGCCACGCCGCTGACCCAGCCGGTGGCCCCGGCGGAGAAGCCCTCGAGCGCCCAGTCGTCGCCGCCCACGAGCACCTCGGCGCCGGGCACCGCGTCGATCAGCGCCGGGATCCGGCGCGCGTCGCCCGAGCACTCCTTGAAGGCCACGACGCGGTCGATCTCCTCGTACAGGCGGGCCAGCAGGGCGACGCCCATGTCGATGCCGCTCGCGTCCGGGTTGTTGTAGGCCATCAGCGGCAGGCCGGCGGCCTCGGCGACCGAGCGGTAGTAGGCGACGATCTCGTCGTCGTCGCCGCGGTAGCCGAGCGGCGGGAGCATCATCAGCGCCACGGCGCCGGCCTCGGCCGCGTCGGCGGCGAGGGCGATGGCGGCGGCGGGCGTTCCCGCGGAGACGCCGGCGATCACCGGAACGCGGCCGTCGACCGCGCTCGCGACGGCCTCGACCACCTGGCGGCGCTCGGCGGTCGAGAGGCTGGCGGCTTCGCCCATCGTCCCGGTGGCGACGATCCCGTGCACGCCGGCGTCGAGCAGCGCCTGGACGTTGGCGGCGAGGCCCTCGAAGTCGATGGCGCCGGAGGCGTCGAACGGGGTGGTGACGGCGGGGATGATGCCGGGGAAGCGCATGGGGGCCTTTCAGTCGAGGGTCATGTAGCGGCGGACGCGGCGGATGTGCTGGGCGGCGAAGAGCTCGGCGGCGTCGCCGTCGCCCTCGGCGATCGCCTCGTAGATCATCCGGTGCTCGGCCAGGTGCAGGGTGGTGCGGCCGGGGACCGCGATCGAGTCGTCGCGCAGCCGCTGCCACAGCGGCTCGTCCATGACGGCGGCGATGCGATCGGCGAGGTCGGTGAGGACGGGGTTGCCGGTCAGCGCGGCGATCCGCTGGTGGAAGCGGCGGTCGCAGTCGTTCCAGACGTCGCCCGTGGCGTCTTCCATCGTCGCGAGCAGGCGTTCGATCTCGTCGTCCGAGCCGGCGCGCTGGGCGGCCAGGCGCGCGACCGCCGGCTCGAGCAGCGCACGCGCCTCGAGGAGGTCCGACGGGCTGGAGTCGTGCACCTCGCGGACCTCGTCCGGCGTGGCGGCCACGAACGTGCCCGAGCCCGGCCGCGTCTCGACGAGCCCGGCGACCTGGAGGGCGGCGATCGCCTCGCGGACCGAGGCGCGCCCGACGTCCAGACGCCGAGCGAGATCGCGCTCCGAAGGCAACCGCTCGCCGGGCGTGAGCCGGCCGGCGCGGATGTCGGCGGCCAGCAGGTCCGCGACCTGCTCATAGCGCTGACGAGGACGGAAAGTGGTTTGTTGATCGGACAGCATTGGTTCGGTTACCGAACCGGTAAGGTACACGCCATGGCGCTGACTTTCAACTCCGTCGATCCACGAACCGGCGAGCCCGGGCCCAGCTACGAGGAGGCGACGGCGGACGACGTGCGCGCCGCGGTGGAAGCCGCGGCGGCGGTCCACCGGTCCGGCGCGATGCGCGACCGCGCCAGGCGCGCCGCCCTGCTGCGGGGCGCCGCCGCGCGCCTGCGGGCGGCCGGCGACGAGATCGTGACGGTGTGCGAGGCCGAGACCGGGCTGCCGGTGGTGCCGCGGCTGCGCTCGGAGCTCGAGCGCACCTGCGGGCAACTCGAGGCGTTCGCCGCGATGGTCGACGCGGGCGACGACTGCGAGGCGATCATCGACCACGCCGACCCCGACGCGAAGCCGATCCCGAAGCCCGACGTCCGCCGCATGCTGGTCCCGATCGGACCGGTCGCCGTGTTCGGCGCGTCCAACTTCCCGCTCGCCTTCTCGACCGCGGGCGGCGACACCGCCAGCGCGCTGGCGGCCGGCTGCCCGGTGATCGTCAAGGGCCATCCGTCGCATCCGGGAACCGGCGAGCTCGTCGCGCGCGAGCTGCGCGCCGCGGTGGCGGAGGCGGGGCTGCCCGAGGGCACGTTCGCGCACCTGCCGGCGGCGGGGATCGAGGTCGGCGAGGCGCTGGTCGACGCGCCGGAGACCGCGGCGGTCGGGTTCACCGGCTCGTTCGCCGGCGGCAAGGCGATCTTCGACCGCGCCGCACGGCGGCCGGCGCCGATCCCCGTCTACGCCGAGATGGGCTCGGTGAACCCGATCGTGGTCACCGAGGCGGCGCTGCGGGCGCGCGCGGACGCGATCGCCGACGGCCTCACCGCCTCGGTCGCGAGCTTCGGTGGCCAGCTCTGCACCAAGCCCGGCGTGGTCTTCGTCCCGGCGGGCGAGGCGGGCGACGCCTTCGTCGCCGACCTGGCGGCGCGACTCGACGCCGCCGACCCGCAGGTGCTGCTCAACGAGCGCCTGCGCGACGCGCTGCGCGAGGCGGTCGGACGGCTGGAGGGCGAGGCGCGGCCGCTCGGGTCCGCCCCCGAGCCGGACGGGCCCGGCTTCCGCTACCAGCCGGCCGCCTACGAGGCGCCGGCCTCGGCGGCGGGCGGCGCGCTGCTCGAGGAGCACTTCGGACCGGTCGTGCTCCTGCTGCGCCACGGATCGCGCGCGGAGCTGCTGTCTGCGCTCGGGCGCATCGAGGGTCAGCTCACGGGCACGCTGCACGCCGAGGCGGGCGAGGACGTGGCCGACGTCGCCGCGGCGCTTGAAGAGCGCGCCGGCCGGGTGATCTTCAACGGCTTCCCGACCGGCGTCGCCGTGACCTTCGGCATGCACCACGGCGGCCCGTTCCCGGCCACCACGAGCCCGCTGCACACGTCGGTCGGCATGACCGCGGCGCGACGCTTCACGCGGCCCGTCGCGCTCCAGGACGCGCCCGCGGACGTGCTCCCGCCGGAGCTGCTCGAGGACAACCCGCTCGGCATCCGCCGGCGCGTCGACGGCGGGTTCGAATCCCGCTGAGCGACCAGTAGCATTCGTCACGTGACACCTCGAGGTTGACCCACCGCCCCGCACGGCCGAGCCCCGCCTCGGTCGGTTGCCCCTGGTCAACTTCCCTCGAGAGGAGTCGTCGTGTCCGCAGTGCAGGTAGTACAGCTCCGCAAGGAGTTCTCGCGCCGAAGACGTCCCGCCGTCGTCGCGCTCCATGAGATCTCGTTCACCGTCGCGCGCGGCGAGTGCGTGGCCGTGCTCGGCCAGAACGGCTCCGGCAAGTCGACGCTCGTGCGACTGCTGTCGACGCTGCTGCTGCCCGACGGCGGCAGCGCGCGCGTGTTCGGCCACGACGTCGTGCGCGACGACCGCGCCGTGCGCGCCGTGGTCAACCGCGTGTCGGTCGAGGCGTCGTTCTTCAAGCGGATGTCGGCGGCCGAGAACCTCTCGTACGCCGCGCGGTTCTACGGGCTCGGGCCGTCGCTGACACGGCGGCGGATCCCGGAGATCCTCGAGCGGGTCGGGTTCCCCACGGCGCGGTCGTCGGCGCCGATGGAGGACCTCTCGCGCGGCATGCAGCAGAAGGTCGCGCTGGCGCGGGCGCTGCTGACGTCGCCGACGCTGCTGCTGCTCGACGAGCCGACCACCGGCCTCGACCCGCGGGCCAAGCTCGAGGTGCAGGACTTCATCCGCGAGGTGCGGCGGTCGCAAGACACCACGACGCTGCTGTGCACGCACGACATGGCCGAGGCCGAGACGCTGGCCGACCGCGTCGGGATCCTGGACGGTGGGCGGCTGCTGGCGCTGGAGGAGGCGCGCTCGTTGAAGCGCCGCTACCGCGCCGACACGCTCGAGGGCGCGTTCCTGGTCGCGACCGGTCGCGAGTTCGTCGAAGAGGAGGCGGCGTGATGGGCGCCGTGCGGCTGCAGGCGATCGCGCTCGGCGGGGTGGTCGAGCGCAACGCCTACCTGGTCAAGCGCTACGGCTGGTGGGAGCTGGCCTTCTTCGTCTGGACGGTCGCCAACACGCTGACGATCGTGTTCATCGCCGACGGCGTCGAGGCGGCGGGCGGCACGCTGGACGTCGAGCGCCAGACGACGATCCTGCTGATCGGCGCGGTGATCTGGGCCTACCTCGGGATCATCTTCGAGATCCTCACCGAGACGGTCGCGTGGGAGCGCTGGGAGGGCACGATCGAGTACACGTTCATGGCGCCGCTGTCGCGCGCGGTGCACCTGCTCGGGATGGGCGCGTTCGCGGTGCTCTACGGCGTGGTGCGGACGGCGCTGCTGTTCGCGGTCGTCGCGCTGTTCTTCGGGCTCGACTTCCCGGACGCGAACTTCGCCGCCGCGCTGGTGCTGCTGGGCGTCGCCTCGATCTCGTTCGTGGGGATCGGGATGATGACCGCGGTGCTGCCGCTGATCTCGCCCGAGAAGGGCGCCCAGCTCGGCTTCATCGCGCAGGGCCTGCTGCTCGTCGTGTCCGGCGTCTACTACCCGGTCGAGGTCATGCCCGGCTGGATGGAGTCGCTGGCGGCGGTGTCGCCGGCGACGTACGCGCTGGAGGGCATCCGCGCGTCGGTGTTGGACGGCGCCGGGATCGGCGACGAGCTGTGGCCGCTGGCCGTCCTGGGCGTGGTTTCGATCCCGGCCGGCCTGGCGGTGTTCAGGCTCGGCGAGCGGTACGCCAAGCGTCACGGGAAGCTGAAGCGCAGCGGCTAACGTTGTGCGTGATGCCGGCTCAGGCCTACAGCGGCAAGGAGTGCGTCTGCCAGTTCCGCAAGGGGATCTGCGATCAGACGTGCGTGCAGGGCATGCTCGAGACGCCGTTCTACATCGCCTGCCTGCGGCTGACCGGGCGCCGCTGCGTGGTGGTCGGCGGCGGCGAGATCGGCCTCGAGAAGGTCGAGGGCCTGCTGGCGTGTGACGGCCGCGTCGTGCTGGTGGCGCCCGACGCCGTGCCCGAGCTCGTCGCGCTCGCCGAGGAGGGCTCGATCGAGTGGCTCCGGCGCGAGTACCGGCCGGGCGACGTCGAGAACACCTTCATCGCCATCGCGGCGACCGACGACACCGACGTCAACATCCGCGTGTTCGAGGACGCCGAGCGGCGGGCGATGCTCGTCAACGTCGTCGACGTCCCGCCGCTGTGCAACTTCATCCTCCCGGCGATCGTGCGGACGGGTCCGCTGGCCATCGCGATCTCGACCGCGGGCGCTTCGCCCGCCTTGGCGAAGCGGATCAAGGCGCAGATCGCGGAGGAGTTCGGCGAGCCGTACGCGCGGCTGGCCGTGCTGCTGAACGAGGTGCGCGGGTGGGCGAAGGGCACGCTGCCCACCTACCAGGACCGCAAGGCCTTCTTCGAGGGCATCGTCAACGGGTCGCCCGACCCGGTGGAGCTGCTGCGCGCGGGCGACGAGGCCGCGGTCCGCGAGCTGATCGCAGCCGCGATGCGCGAGCACGCGACGGCCGCCGCCTGACGGCCCCGTCGCCGCCTGCCCTGATCGGCCCGATAACGAATCGCACTTGGGTCGCCGGCCTCCGGCTGCCACCGTCGTCGCATGCCCACCGACACCTCCGACGCCCGCTTCACCGCCGACGTGATCGAGTCCGACGCCCCTGTGGTCGTCGACTTCCACGCCGCCTGGTGCCCGCCCTGCCGCGTCATGAGCCCGATCCTCGCCGAGCTGGCCGCCGAGCGGCCGGACGTCCGCTTCGTCAAGGTCGACGTCGACGAGAACACCGAGACCGCGGTCCGCTACGGGGTCATGTCGATGCCGACGTTCATGGTCTTCCGCGGCGGCGAGCCGGTGCTGAAGCTCGTCGGCGCGCGCCCGAAGCGGCGCCTCGTCGCCGAGCTCGAAGCCGTCATCTAACCGCCCGCCTTCAGCCGCTCGGCCAGCATCGCGCCGGCCGGCGGCAACTCGCCGCCGGCCACCAGGCAGACGCGATGCACGGGCGCGGCGTCGAACGACGGCGACGCCCACCTCCGGCCCCGGCACCTCGAGCCACGAGGCCGGCACCAGGCGCCAGCCCGAGGCCGGCGGCGACGAGGTAGCGGACCGCCGACGGGTCGCCGACCTCGATCTGCGGCACCGGGCTGAAGCCCTCGGCCTGGCACGCGGCCATCACGGTCTCGCGCAGCGCGCTGCCCGGCTCGGCGAGGACGAACGGCCGGCCGCGGAGGTCGCCGAGGCCGACGCGGGCGCCGGCGAGCGCGTCTCCCGGCTCGACGATCAGCCGCAGCGCCTCCTCGGCCAGCGGCGTGACGGCCAGCCCGCCGGCGTCGCCGGCCAGCGAGAGCACGGCGAGGTCGACGGCGCCGCGGCGGACGAGCTCCAGCGCCTCGGCGGCCGACGCCTGGCGCAGCGCGATCCGGACGCCCGGGTGATCGCGGTGGAAGGCGGCCAGCGCCTCCGGGAGGTGCAGCGCGTCGGCGGCCGTGGCCGCGAGGCGGACCGCGCCGCGGACGACGCCGGCGTGCTCGTCCATCTCGGCGCGGGCGGTCGCGGCCTCGGCCAGGATCGCCTCCGCCCGGCCGAGCAGGTCGTCGCCCGCGGGCGTGAGCTCGACCCCGCGGCTGGTGCGGCGCAGCAGCGCCACGCCGAGCTCGGCCTCGAGCCGCCGGATCTGCTGGGACAGCGCCGGCTGGGTGACGTAGATCGCCTCGGCGGCGCGGCCGAAGTGCCGGTGCTGCGCCACCGCGACGAAGTACTCGAGCTGCCGGAGCTCCACGGGCGCAGACTAAGCGCTCGGCATCGGCGCCCTGACGGCGAGCACTAAGCTCCGCGCCATCCGCACCGCTGTGCTCACAGTGTCCACGTCCGTCTCGCGCCGGGAGGCGGAGGACCTCTCCGGCCCGCGGCTCGCCGCGGCGGCCGAGGCGGCCGGCTGCGACGTCGTGGCCATGGAGGTCGTGCCCGACGACTTCGCGCTGATCGAGGACCGGCTCCACCACTTCGTCGATGTGGGCTGCGACCTCATCTTCACCACCGGCGGCACCGGGCTGACGCCCGACGACGTCACGCCCGAGGCGACGCGCGTCGTGATCGACCGCGACGCCCCCGGCTTCGCCGAGGCGATGCGCCTCGAGGGCGCCAAGCACACGCCGCACGGCATCCTCACGCGCGGCGTCTCGGGCATCGCCGGGCGGACGCTGATCGTCAACTTCCCCGGCTCTCCCAAGGCGATCGACCAGCTGTTCGGCGTACTGGCGCCGACGCTCGGCCACGTGGTGCAGACGCTGCGCGGCGACTCGTCGCACCATGGCCGCGGCCGCTGACGGCGCGCCGGCCGTCGCGCTGCGCGAGCTCGGGCGGGCCTACGGGGACCGCGTCGCGCTGACCGGGGTGACGCTGGAGCTGCCGCGCGGGGCCACGCTCGCGGTGTTCGGCGCCAACGGCGCCGGCAAGACGACGCTGCTGCGCGTGCTGGCGACGCTGTTGCGGCCGCACACCGGCGAGGCGCGCGTGTTCGGCCGGGCGCTGCCGCGCGAGGGATGGGCGGTGCGCGGCCGGATCGGGCTCGTGGCCCACGAGCCGCTGCTCTACCGCGACCTGACCGCGCGCGAGAACCTGCGCTTCCACGCGCGGCTGCACGACGTCGCCCCCGCGCGCGGCGAGGAGCTGCTCGAGCGCGTGGGCATGGCGCGCCGCGCCGACGAGCCGGTGCGCTCGCTGTCGCGCGGCATGGCCCAGCGCGTCGCGATCTGCCGCGCGCTGCTGCACGAGCCGGAGCTGCTGCTGCTCGACGAGCCGCTCGCCAACCTCGACCCGGGCGCGGCCGGCGCCGTCGCGCCGCTGATCGGCCGGGCCGGCGGCGCCACGCGCGTGCTCATCTCGCACGACGTCGAACAGGGACTGGAGGAGGCCGACCTCGTGCTCGGCCTGCGCGGGGGCCGGCCCGCGCTGCTCGCGCCGGCGAAGGCGGTCGGAGCCGACGACGTGCGAAGGCTCTACGCATGAGCCCCGCGGTGGGACGCGACGACGGAGGCCTGCGGCCATGAGGCGCGCGGTGGGGGCGCTCGTGCGCAAGGACCTGCGAGTCGAGCTCCGGACGGGCGAGGCGGTGCCGGCGATGCTGCTGTTCAGCGTCTCGACCTTCGTGCTCTTCCACTTCGCGCTCGACCGCCGCTCGGTCGAGGGCGACCTGGCGGCGGGCGTGCTGTGGGTGACGCTGCTGTTCGCGGCCGTCCTCGGCATCACGCGGCTGTTCGTGGCCGAGCGCGAGCAGGGCGGGTTCGACGGGTTCCTGCTCGCCCCGGTCGACCGCACGTCGCTGTTCGTTGCCAAGGCCGTCGTGCTGTTCTGCTTCCTCGTCGCGGTCGAGCTGGCCGCCGTCCCGGCGTTCGCGATCCTCCTGCTCGGGCCGGACCCGTGGCAGGCGCTGCCCGAGCTGATCGCCGTCCTGCTGCTGGCGGACGCGGGGGTGGCGGTGCTCGGCACGCTGGTCGGCGCGCTGGGCATCCAGACCCGCGCGCGCGAGCTGATCGTGCCGATCCTCGCGCTGCCGCTGATGATCCCGCTGGCGATCGCCGCCGCGCGCGCCACCTCGCCGCTGCTGCTGGAGGCGGGCGCCGAGGCGCTTCCCGGTCGCTGGCTGCTGGTGCTCGGCCTCTATGATCTGGTGTTCGGCCTGCTCGCCTTCGCGGTCTTCGACTTTCTCCTCGAGGAGTAGCCACAACGTGTTCGCCCGGGGGCTCGTGCCCCTCTCCATCGCCTCGGTCGTCCTCGTCATCGGCGCCTTCGCGCTGGTGTTCTTCTACGCGCCCAACGACGCCGACCAGGGCTTCATCCAGAAGATCTTCTACCTGCACGTGCCGCTGGCGATCGTCGCGCTCTCCGGGTTCGTGGCCGGCGGCGTGTGGGCGATCCGCTACCTGCGCGACGGCGACCGCGCGCACGACCTGCGCTCGTACGTCGCGATCCACCTGTCGCTGATCTTCGGCGTGGCCGTGCTGGTCACCGGCGCGATCTGGGCCAAGGCCTCGTGGGGCCACTGGTGGCTGTGGGACGAGCCGACGCTGGTCTCCTTCCTGATCGTGTTCCTGCTCTACGCCTGCTACACGCCGCTGCGGTTCTCGATCGAGGACCCCGAGCGGCAGGCGCGCACGGCCGCGGTCTTCGCGATCGTGGGCGGCGCCTTCGTGCCGCTCAACTTCCTCGCGGTGCGGATGGCCGAGGAGCTCACGCATCCTCGCGTCCTGAGCGCGACCGGCGGCTCGATGCCCGGCTCCATGCGGCTGACGTTCCTCGTCGCGCTCGCCGGCATGGCCGTGCTGTTCGTGACGCTGTGCAAGTACGAGCTGACGTCCAAGCAGGCGTCGATGCAGCTGCGCGCGCTCCGGCGGCGGCTGGCAGACGAGGAGGACGAGTGGCTCCCGACCCGCCGCAGCGCGGCGCCGCAGCAGCTCTGATGCCCGCCCTTCCGCTCGACGACGCCGGCCCGTACGTGGCCGCCGCGTACCTGGTCTTCCTCGCCCTGATCCTGATATACGTCGCGATCATGGCGGGCAAGCTGGTACGCATCGCCCGCGAGCTCGGAGAGCTGGAGCAGCTCGTACGCCGGCGCGACCGCGACCGCCACGAGGACGCGGCCGAGGAGCCGGTCTCGCGATGACCGAGCTGCTGGCGCTCGGCGCCTCGCACAAGACCGCGCCGCTCGCGCTGCGCGAGCGGATCGCGCTCACCGAGGGCGCGGCGGCGCCGCTGCTCCACGAGCTGACCGAGCACCCGGCGATCGGCGAGGCCGTCGTCGTCTCCACGTGCAACCGGACCGAGCTCTACCTCGTCGTGCGCGATCCCGTCGAGGGCGAGTCGGAGGCGCTGGCGCTGCTCGCGCGGCGCGCCGGGATCCGCCCGACCGAGCTGCTCGGCGGCATCTACTCGCTCCGCAACTGCGACGCCGCGCGCCATCTGTACCGGGTGAGCAGCGGCCTCGAGTCGATGATCGTGGGCGAGGCGGAGGTCCAGGGCCAGGTCAAGCGCGCGTACGAGGCCGCGCTGTCCGCCCGCACCACCGGCCCGATGACCAACAAGCTCTTCCGCGCGGCGCTCGCCACCGGCAAGCGCGTGCGCACGGAGACGGCGATCTCGAAGGGTCGGGCGAGCGTCGCGTCCGTGGCCGTCGACGCCGCGCACGAGGCGATCGGCGCGCTCGCCGACCGGCACGTGCTGATCATCGGCGCCGGCGAGACCGCCGAGCTGACCGCCAAGGCGCTCCACGACCATGGCGTCTCGACGATGTTCATCGCCAACCGGCGGCGCGAGCGGGCGACCGCGCTGGCCAAGCGCTTCGGCGGCGAGACGGCGGCGTTCGACGCCCTGCCGGCCGAGCTGGCGCGCGCGGACATCGTCATCTCCTCGACCTCGTCCCCGCACACGCTGCTCGAGGCCGAGGACCTCGAGCAGGTGCTCGGCGAGCGGGACGGGCGGCCGCTGCTCCTGATCGACCTCGCGGTGCCGCGCGACATCGAGCACGAGTGCGGCGACCTGCCCGGCGTGACGGTGATCGACATCGACGGGCTGCAGCAGCAGGTCGCCCGCCACCAGTCGGTCCGCAAGGCCGAGGCGCGGCGCGCCGAGGGCATCGTGGAGGAGGAGATCCAGGGCTTCGCGGGCTGGCTCGGGTCGCTCGAGATGCTGCCGACGCTGACCGCCCTGCGCACGCTCGGCGACGACGTGGTCGCCGCGGTGCTGGCCGAGAACGAGGGCCGCTGGGAGGCGCTGAGCGAGCGCGACCGCCAGCGCGTGGAGGCGCTCGCGCGCGCGATCGCGAAGCGCCTGCTGCACATGCCGACAGCGCACGTGAAGGGCCTGGACAGCGGCCATCGTCACGCGCGCCTCCAGCTCCTGCGCGAGCTGTTCGGGCTGGACGAGCCGCAGCAGACCGAGGCGGCGGAGCAGCCCGCCGAGGTCCGCGCGCTGCACCGGCCTTGACGCCGGCCCCGCTGCGGATCGGGACGCGCGGCAGCGCCCTGGCGCTCGCCCAGGCGCGCGCCGTCGCGCGGCAGCTGCCCGACCCGGTCGAGCTCGTGACCATCACCACCGCCGGCGACGTCGACCGCGCGCGCGGGGACAAGTCGCGCTGGGTCGGCGCGCTCGAGACGGCGCTGACGGCGGGCGACATCGACCTCGCGGTGCACTCGGCCAAGGACGTGCCGGCCGAGCTCGCGCCGGGGACGGCGATCGCGGCCGCGCCGCGGCGGGCCGACCCGTTCGACGTGCTCGTCGGCGAGCGGCTGCTGGACGACGTGCGCGAGGCCGCGCGGGTGGGGACGAGCGCGCTGCGGCGGCGGGCCCAGCTGCTGGCCGTGCGGCCGGACCTCGAGGTGGTGGAGCTGCGCGGGAACGTCGACACGCGGCTGCGCAAGCTGGCCGCGGGCGAGGTCGACGTCCTGGTGCTGGCCGCAGCCGGCCTCGACCGGCTCGACCGCCGCCGCGAGGCCGGCGGGACGCTGTTCGGGGACGTGTTCGTGCCCGCCCCCGGGCAGGGCGTGATCGCGGTCCAGGCCCGCGAGGGGAGCTCCGCGTCCGATGCCGCCGCTGCCGTGAACCATGGCCGCACCATGGCATGCCTGCGGGCCGAGAGAGCCGCCGTGCGTGAATTGGCCGCAAGTTGTCACACCCCTGTGGGAGTTCATGCCAATGGCGTGACGATTCGGGGCTTCGCGGGCCTGCCCGACGGGTCCGAGTGGATCGTCGACGAGGTCGCGCTTGGGGGCGACGAGACCGTCGCGGGCGGCCACGAACCAGGGCGGTTCGAAGCCGCGGGGCGCGAGCTCGCGCGGCGGATGAAGGCGGCCGGCGCGAGCGAGCTCCTTCGCGCGGCGGAGGGGTTGGCGGCGCGATGAGCCGTGGGGCGGCGATGAGCGGTGGCGCAGCGGCGGGCATCGTGCACCTCGTCGGCGCCGGGCCGGGCGACCCCGGGCTGCTCACCGTGCGCGCGGTCGAGCTGCTCGGGCAGGCCGACGTCGTCCTCTACGACCGGCTGATCCCGCCGGAGGCGCTCGCCCACGCGCGGCGCGATGCCGAGATCGTCTACGTCGGCAAGGAGGGCGAGGGGCCGCAGTTCCCGCAGGACGAGACGCACCGGCTGCTGCTCGAGCACGCGCGCGCGGGCAAGAGGGTCGTGCGGCTGAAGGGCGGCGACCCGTTCGTGTTCGGCCGCGGCGGCGAGGAGGCGCTGGTCCTGCAGGAGGCGGGCGTCCCGTTCGAGGTCGTGCCGGGCGTGACGGCGGGTGTGGCCGCCCCCGCCTACGCCGGCATCCCGGTCACCCATCGCGACGTGGCGAGCGGCGTGGCCTTCGTCACCGGCCACGAGGATCCGGCCAAGCCCGGGTCGGCGATCGACTGGGCGGCGCTGGCCCGCTTCCCGGGCACGCTCGTCTTCTACATGGGCGTCCGCTCGCTGCCCAAGATCGCCGAGCGGCTGACCGCGGAGGGCCGCCCGCCGCAGGAGCCGGTGGCGATCGTCGAGCGCGGCACGCTGCCCGGCCAGCGCACGCTGCTCGCCACGCTCGACACCGTCGCGAACCGAGCCCGGCAGGAGGGCATCCGCGCGCCGGCCATCACGCTCGTCGGCGAGGTCGCGCGCCTGCGCGAGCAGCTCGCGTGGCTGGAGTCGCGCCCGCTGCACGGCCGCACCGTCGCCGTCACCCGCGCGCGCGCGCAGGCGAGCGCGCTCGCCGCCCGCCTGCGCACGCTCGGCGCCGCCGTCGTCGAGGCGCCGGCCATCCGGATCGCGCCGCTCGACACGCCGCTGCCGCCGCTCGACGGGTACGACCTCGTGTGCGTGACCTCGCCCAACGGCGCCGACCTCCTGCTCGACCGCCTGCGCGACGCCCGCGACCTGGCCGGCATCACGGTCGCGGCGATCGGCCCGGGGACGGCCAGGACACTCCGCGACCGCGGCATCGAGCCCGACGTCCTGCCCGAGCGGGCCGTCGCCGAGGGGCTCGTCGAGGCGCTGCGCGACGTCCCCGCCCGCCGCGCGTTGATCGCCCGCGCAGCCGAGGGGCGCGACGTGCTGCCCGACGCGCTGCGTGAGCGCGGCGTCGAGGTCGACGTCGTCGCGCTCTACGAGACGGTCCCCGAGCCGCTCGCCCCGGCGACCCGTGACGCGGCCGCGAAAGCCGACGAGCTGCTCTTCACGTCGGCCTCGGGCGTGCGCTTCTACGTCGCCGCCGGGGGCTCGCTCGACGGTCCGCGGCTCGTCTCGATCGGCCCGGCCACGAGCGCCGAGCTGCGCGCCCACGGCGCCGAGCCCGACGTCGAGGCCGACCCCCACACGCCCGACGGCCTGATCGACGCGGTGCTGCGATGACCCGTCCCCTCACCTTCCTGTCCGACTACGGCCTCGCCGACGAGTTCGTCGGCGTCGTCCACGGCGTGATCGCCGGGATCTGCCCGGAGGCGCGCATCATCGACCTCACGCACGGCATCCCGCGGCAGGACGTCCGCTCCGGCGCCGCGGTCCTCGCGCGCGCCCTCCCCTACGCCCCGGCCGGGGTGCACCTCGCGGTCGTCGATCCCGACGTCGGCGCGCGGCGGCGCGCACTGGCGCTGCGGACAACACAAGAGGGCCGCCTGCTCGTCGGGCCGGACAACGGCCTGCTCATCCCCGCCGCCGAGCAGTTCGGCGGCGTCGACGAGGCGGTCGAGATCTCGGCCTCGCCGTGGCGGCTGGAGCCCGTCTCGGCCACTTTCCACGGCCGCGACATCTTCGCGCCGGTCGCCGCGCGGCTGGCCGGCGGGGCGCCGCTGGCGAGCGCGGGCACGCCGCTCGACCCGGCCGCGCTGGTCACCATCGAGCAGACGCGTCCGCGCCGCGAGGCGGGAGCGATCGTCGCCCACGTGGTCGGCGTCGACGGCTTCGGCAACGCCGTGCTCGACGCCGGCCACGAGGACCTCGTCGCGACCGAGCTCAAGCTCGGCGACGCGGTGGCGGCGCGCGCCGGCGGGCGGCGCGTACGCGGCGTGGTGGCCCGCACGTTCTCCGACGTGACGCGCGGCGCGCTGCTGCTCTACGAGGACGCCGGCGGCTCGCTCGCGCTGGCCGTCAACGGCGGCGACGCGGCCGCGCTGCTCGGCCTGCGGGCCGGCGACGAGGTGCGGCTGGAGGCCGAATGACGCTCGGCCGCCCGCGCCGGCACCTGCGCGAGACGACGTCCACCAACGAGCACGCCCGCGCCCTCGCGGTCGCCGGCGCACCGCACGGCACGCTTGTCACCACCGGCCACCAGACCGCCGGACGCGGCCGCCAGGGCCGCGCGTGGACGGCGCCGCCCGGCCAGGCGCTCCTGCTCTCGCTCGTGGTCCGCCGCATCGACCCGCTGCTGCCGCTGCGCGCCGGGCTCGCGGTGGCGGACCTCGCCGGCGACCGAGCGCGCGTGAAGTGGCCCAACGACGTGCTCGTCGACGGCCGCAAGGTGGCCGGCGTGCTCGTCGAAAGCCGGCCGCAGGAGGGCTGGACCGTGGTGGGGATCGGCGTCAACGCGGCCCTCGACCTGAACGACCTGCCGGAGGAGCTGCGCGCGACCGCGGGTTCGCTGGGGCGCCGGCCGGCCGAGCTGGAGACGACGCTGGCCGCGCTGCTCGGCCACCTCGCGCGGCGCCTCGACGAACCCGTCGCCGACGCGCTGGCCGCCCTGCGCGAGCGCGACGCCCTGCTCGACCGGGCGGTGTCGTGGAACGGCGGCGAGGGGATCGGCGCGGGGATCGACGAACACGGAGCGCTGCGCGTGCGGCTGGCGGACGGCGGCGAGATCACCGTGGCCGCCGGCGAGGTCCATCTCTCAGGCTGAGCTCGGCGGCCCCCCGAAGCCGATCTCGTTGCCCTCGGCGTCGCGGTAGATCGCCTTGCGGACCCCGTTCGAGTAGGTCTCGCGCTCGGTCGGGGTGATCCCCCGGGATGCGATCTCGGCGACGACCCGGTCGAGGTCGTCCACGAAGATCGTGTGGAGCGCGTGGCCGGCGCGCGCCGCATCCTCCACGATGAAGATCCAGCGCCCCTCGCCCAGCTCCCAGACGGCCTCGGTCTCGTGCGCGAGGAAGCTCGGCTCGGAGCCGAGCAGGCGCTCGTACCAGGGTCTCGCCGCCGCGTAGTCGCTGACGCAGATGCCGGCGAAGAGCTCGGACGCCACGAGCCTCAGAGCTCGTCGGGCGAGAACGTGTCGCAGGCGGCGGGCTGGCCGCTCTCGCGTCCGGTGTTGAACCAGCGGGCGCGCTGCTCCGACGTGCCGTGGGTGAACGAGTCCGGGTCGACGGAGCCGCGCGCGCGGCTCTGGAGGCGGTCGTCGCCCACCGCCTCCGACGCGGCGATCGCCTCCTCGATGTCGCCGGGATCCAGCTGGTCGTACACCGTGCGCGCCCACACGCCCCCGTAGCAGTCGGCCTGCAGCTCGAGACGGACCGAGAGCGGATTCGCCTCGTCGGGCGACTCGCGCTGGAGGTTGCGCACCTCGTCGCTCGTGCCGAGCTCGCGCTGGATGTGGTGACCGAGCTCGTGGGCGATCACGTAGGCCCACGCGAAGTCGCCGCCCGCGCCGAGCTGGCGCTCCATGTCGCGGTAGAAGGAGAGGTCGAGGTAGACGCGGCCGTCGCCGGGGCAGTAGAACGGCCCGACGGCCGAGCTGGCCGAGCCGCAGCCCGTCCGCACGGCGCTGCGGAAGAGGACGAGCTTTGCGCGCCGGTACCGGTGGCCCTGCTCGGCGAAGGTCCGCGCCCACATGTCCTGCGCGTCGAGGAACACGTACTTGCTGAAGTCGGCGAGGTCGCGATCCGGGTCCTGGGACGGCGGGATGTCCTCGTCGGCGGGCGCCGTCGTGCCGTCCTCGAAGCCCGGCGGGACGCTGAACGCGCTGCCGCCGCCGAGCAGCTGGACGGCGAGGAAGACGAGCACTCCGACCAGGCCCAGACCGCCGGGAACGGCCACGGCCGGGCCGGCGCGACGACCGCGCTGGTCGATGACATCAGGGCTGTTGCCGGAGCGTCTCTGCCATTTCACAGGGCGGGACTACCCGGAAATCAGGCGGCTTCGTCGCCCGCCGAACGCTCGGTCGCCTCGCGGACGGCCGCCCGGACCCGCTCGCTGGCCGCCTCGAGCAGGTTCGGCTCGGGCGCCTTCTTGGCCCGCTTGGCGCGCGGCTTCTTGGGCGGCGCGACCCCTTCGGGCAGCTCGGGCGCCCGCTTGGCGCGCGGCTTGGGTTTCGCCTTGGCCTTGGCCTTCGCCCGCTTGGCCGGCTTCGCCGGCACCTCGGGCGCGGCGACGACCGATTCGGGGGGCGCGGCGGACGGATCGGAAGCGGCGACCGGCTCGGGGGCCGGCTTCGCGCGCTTCGTCCGCGGCTTGGCCTTCGCCTTCGCCTTGGCCTTCGCCCGCTTGGCGGGCCTGGCCGGCCTCTTCGGCGGCGGCGCCTCCTCCTCCGCCTCGTCGATCGCGACCACGGCCTCCTCCGCCGCCGCCGCGACCTCCGGCGCCACGGCCTCGCCCGGCTGCTTCTTGCGCCGCCGGCGCTTGGACTTGCCGCGGCCCTTCGGGAAGTTGCGCAGCAGCTCGCGGGCCAGCGCCGCCGGCTTGCGCGACATCCGCGTGCGCGCGCCGTTGATCACCTCGCCGGCCTCCGCGGTGTGCGGGAGCGCCGCCGCGAGCAGCGCCGCGGCCAGCCGCCGGTCCTGCTGCCGCGCCGCGTGCACCAATCGGCGGGCGTTGCGCGCGTGCGCGCCGCCCGACGAGTTGACGAGCAGCCCGAGCAGCCGCTTGGTCTCCGGCCAGCGCTGGACGGCGTACTCCTCGTGGACGTCGCGCGTCATGTTCGCGCAGCGCCAGATCCAGTTGTTGGCCTGGTCGCGGCGGCCGATCTTCTTCTCGGCCAGCGCCTGCAGGACGACCTTGACGCCCTCGCGCTTGTCGTCGCGCGGCCACGTCTCGACGAAGTCCAGCGCCCGGTCGAACGCCTCGGCGTCCTTCCCGGAGGCGATCTCCTGCAGCGCCTTCAGCCGCAGCTGCGGGTTCTTGTTGCGCTCGACCGCGGTCGTCAGGAACGTGCGCTTGAGCTCGCCGCCCTGGTCGAAGTGCAGCATCGCCCGCGCGCGCCGCCAGCCGTTGGGCGCCACCCGCGCGCCGGCCAGCGCCGCCCACTGGACCTGCTCGCCGTAGTCGAGGTGCTCGACGGCGATCCGCCACAGCTCGCGCTCGAAGACCTCGATCCGGCGGTTCTCGTCTGCGGTCACCGGGAGCACGCGGCGCTCGACCCGCAGCCGGCGGCCACGGCCGCGCCGCACCGGGCCGACGACGATCGCGCCCCCGCGGTAGACGTCGCGGTCGAGCAGCGAATGGAGCGTGACCACGGGGTCGTCGTGCTTGGTCGCCGGATGCACGAAGTCGACGACGATGCCCGCCTCCTTGCCCGGCTGCCGGCGCGTGACGCGGCCGACGCGCTGCTGGTAGATGCGCCGGGAGGCGGTCGGCGCGAGGTGCATGCAGACCGTCGCCCGCGGCGAGTTCCAGCCCTCGGCGAGCAGCTGCGCGTTGACCAGCACGTCGATCGCGCCGCTCTCGTAGCGAGCCAGGATGGTGGCCAGCTCGCGCTTCGGCGTCTCGCCGGAGACGGCCTGCGCCTTCAGCCCGAGGTCGCGGAACGCCTGGGCGACGTTGTAGGCGTGCCGCACGCCCGCGGCATAGACGACCCCCGGCACGCCGCTGAAGCGCGTCTTGTAGAGGTCGGCGATGGCCAGGTTGAACGGCAGCTGGTCCAGCAGCTCGGCCAGCATCTCCTGGTCGAACTCGGTGTCCACTTCGCCGCGCCGCAGCGGCACCTTGGCGATCGTCCGCACGCCCGGCCCCGGCGGGATGCGCACGCACCGCAAGGGAGAGATGACGCCGCGCCGCGCGGCCTGCGCGAGGTCGAAGCGCGAGGTCTGGGTCGGGAAGAGGTCGGTGACGTGGCGGGCGATCAGCGCGCCCGTCGCCGTCATGCCGATGAAGATCGGGCCCGCCCACTGGCGGATCGACGTCGACGTCTTCTCGCCGAGCGCCGTGTGCGCCTCGTCGCAGATGACGATCGTGTAGGCGTCGGAGATCTTGCCGGCGTTGCGGACGAACCACTGGTAGGTCTCGACCGTCACCGGGCCGTCGGCGCGGTCCTGGCCCTTGAGCAGCGCCGGGGAGATCCGCTTGGCGTAGCCGCGGTCGCGCAGCTCGCCGTGGAACTGGTCGACGAGGTTGCGGCGATGGGTCAGGATGAGAACACCGCCGGTGCGCGAGCCCTCGACGAACCCGAGCGCGGCGACCGTCTTGCCGGCGCCGGTGGCGTGCTCGAACCAGAAGCGCTTGCCGGCGTGCGGGTCCTCGGGCGCCTCGGGGAGCTGCCCATCGTCGTCGCTCGGCAGCTCGTCCCAGTCCTGCGGCTCCTCCGGCTCGTCCTCGTCCTCGAGCTCCTCCTCGCCCGGGATGCCGGACGGCGCGAGCACGACCTCCGCGTCGGCGACGGCGCCGTTGCCGCTGCCGTTGCGCTGCGCCTCGGCGTACAGCGCCGTCAGCGTGCCCGACAGGGCGTCGACCTGGTGGGCCGACAGCACGGTCCCGTCGACCAGCGCCGGCTCGTCCTGGCTCAGCAGGCGCTCGAGCCCCAGGAGCAGCGAGAACTGCCGCCGCCACGCGACCGACGGCACCTCCGCGCCCGCCTCGAGCTCGGCCATCGCCGCGTCGAACGCCCGCCGGTGCGGGGTCCCGGGGACGAGCACGGCGGCGGCGTCCTCGCCCTCGGCGAGGAACGGCTCGCGGGTGAACTTCGACGCCCGCTCGATGTCGTCAGGTGAAGGAAGCGTGACCGGAGTGGCCACTGGCGTGGTCTCAGCCATGTGCGGCGTGCATTCGGGGTAAAGACCGCGGTCCGGTGAGCGCGGTCTAGCGTGCGGCGGGGATCTCGGGGCTCGGAGGTACCGTGGCGCTGCCAGACGGCCCTCGAAGCGGTCGTCCCTGCGAGGCGGTACCTATTACAGCAGAAACAACCTAAGGCGCTCGCGCGAGCTTGCGAGTGCGAGTAAGCCGCATACGGTTTCTGCCAGTCTGGAAAGTCATGCGCCGCGTTCTCTACCTGCTCGCCGCCGTCGCCCTCGTGGCCGTCGTCGTCATCGGCGTCGGCCAGGCGGGCCGCGAGGACGGCGGGGAGGCGGCGCAGACCTTCGACCTCGAGCAGGCGAAGCAGCAGCTCGCCGGAGCTCCCCCGCCGCTCGCCGCGCTGTACGCCGACGCCAGCACGATCCGCGACAGCGGCTTCGAGGCGCAGCTCGAGGACCTGAAGGGCCACCCGGTCGTCATCAACAAGTGGGCGTCGTGGTGCCGCCCGTGCCGGGCCGAGTTCCCGATCTTCCAGCAGGTGGCGACCGAGCGCGGCAAGGAGGTCGCCTTCCTCGGCGTCAACGCCGCCGACAAGCGGCCCGCCGCCGAGGAGTTCCTGCGCGAGCGCCCGCTCCCCTACCCGAGCTTCGAGGATCCCGACGAGGACATCGCGCGCGACTTGAAGGTCTCCAAGTACTTCCCGATGACCGTGTTCGTCGACGAGCAGGGGAAGACCGCCTTCACGAAGGCCGGCGAGTACGCCTCCAAGGCCGAGCTCGAAGCCGACATCGACAAGTACCTCGGGTGAACGAGCTCCGGGTCGACCCGCTCACGGGCCTGCGGAGCATCATCGCGGCCGCCCGCGCCGACCGCCCCGGCGGCGGCTTCGAGATCGACCCCTGCCCGCCGATCGACCGCGAGCGCGACCCCTTCGCGCCCGGCCACGAGGACCGCACGCCGCCGGAGGTCTACGCCCTGCGCCCGAACGGCGGCGGCCCGGACACGCCGGGCTGGGTCGTCCGCGCCGTGCCCAACCTCTATCCCGCGCTCACCGACGACGCGCACGTGCCGCCCGCGGAGGCCGACCCCGACCTCTTCACCGCCCAGCCCGCCTCCGGCCGGCACGAGGTCATCGTCAACGCGCCCGACGGCGTCAACTCGCTGGCCGAGCTGACCGCCGACCAGGTCGAGACGGCGATGGAGGCCTGGCGGGAGCGCATGCGCGCCCACGCCGACGCCGCCTGCCGGCACCTGATCGTCAACGAGCGCCGCGAGGCCGGCGCGTCGCTCCCCCACACCCACGCCCAGCTCTACGCGCTGCCCTTCGTGCCGGCCGCCATCGCCCGCGAGCGCGAGCGCTTCACCGCCTACGCCACCCGCACGATGGGCGGCAACCTGCTGGCCGACGTCGTGCAGGAGGAGGTCCGCCGGCGCGAGCGGATCGTGGCGATCGACGACGAGGCCGTGGCGATGGCGCCGTACGCCTCGCGCGTCCCGTTCCAGCTCATGATCGCCCCGCGCCGGCCGCGCGCGCGGTTCGAGGACGACGGCCCGCTCGGCGCGAGGCTCCTGCACGACGTGCTCTCCCGCCTCGCCGCCCGCCTCGGCGCCAGCCCGCCGCTCAACCTGTGGGTCCGCACGGCGCCGTCGGGCGCCGAGCACTTCTGCTGGCGGATCGACATCCTGCCGCGCCTGACCCATCTGGCCGGGCTCGAGCTCGGCAGCGGCGTCAACCTCTGCATCACCGCGCCGGAGCACGCGGCGGCGGAGCTACGAGGGACTTGAGCCGCGGGGGCTAGAAGCCGACAAGAAGAGGGTGACCCCGAGCCACAGCCGCAGTGCTGCCGCCCTCGGCGCCTTGACGGCGCTGGCCGGCCTGCTGCTCGTGCTCGGCGTCGGGCCGCTCGCCGGCGCGCCCGCGCCGCTGTCCGCCTGGCTCGTGCTCACGGGCCTCGCGATCCTCTGGCTCGGCGTCGACGCCGGCCGCCGCGAGCGCCGAGAGGGCGCCGCCCTGGCGGCGCGCGACCGCGCCGAGTCCGCGCGCCGCGCCGCCGACGCTCGCTCGCGCGAGCTCGCCCACCACACCGGCGACGTGCTGGCC
The DNA here is from genome assembly GCA_963844405.1 of uncultured Solirubrobacteraceae bacterium. Classification (GTDB taxonomy): domain Bacteria; phylum Actinomycetota; class Thermoleophilia; order Solirubrobacterales; family Solirubrobacteraceae; genus DASSUW01. The sequence continues at coordinate 271,770 of CAWJNZ010000008.1, forward strand.
ACCTTCGGCCCCGACGGCGCCGTGCGCGAGGTCTCCGACGGCTCCCGCGAGCTGCTCGACCTCGCGCCGGGCTCGCTGGTCGGCAAGCGCGGCACCGAGCTCGTGCACCCCGGCGACGCCGCCAACACGGTCGACGCGATGCGCCGGCTGGCCGCCGGCGAGGACGAGGTCTCGCTCACCGTCCGCCTCCATCGCGCCGACGGCGGCTATCGCTGGGCGGAGACGCACCTGCTCGCCGCCCGCGAGGGCGACCGCCTCGCCGAGGTCCACGCCACGGTCCGCGACATCCACGCGCAGACCGAGGCCGAGCGCGCGCAGGCCGAGGCCGAGGCGCGCTTCCGCACCGCCTTCGAGGAGGCGCCGATCGGCATGGCCATCGCCACCGCCGACGGCCGCTTCCTGCAGGTCAACCGCGCCCTGTGCGCGTTCACCGGGCGCACGCCGGAGGAGCTCGAGGGCACCGAGATCGCCCGCCTGCTCCACCCCGACGAGCGGGCCGAGGCGCGCCTGGAGCGCGGCGAGCACCGCTTCATGCACGCCGCCGGGTCGATCGTGTGGGGCGCCGTCAACGCCACCCGCGTGCGCGACGAGCACGTACTGCTCCAGGTGCAGGACGTCACCGAGCGCCGGCGCTACGAGGCCGAGCTGCGCTACCTCGCCGACCGCGACCCGCTCACCGGCCTCCTCAACCGCCGCGCCTTCACGCGCGAGCTGGAGTCCCACCTCGACCACGTCCGCCGCTACGGCCCGGGCGGCGCCGCCCTCGTGCTCGACCTCGACCACTTCAAGAACATCAACGACACGCTGGGCCACGGCATGGGCGACGAGCTGATCGTCACGCTCGCCACCGCACTGCGCGACCGGCTCGGCGAGCGCGTGGCGATCGGCCGGCTCGGCGGCGACGAGCTGGCGATCCTGGTGCCGGACGGCGACGGCGAGGAGGCCGCAGCCGAGGTGCTGGAGGTCGTCCGCGCGCAGCGCGTCTCGAGCCCGTCCGGCCGCCTCCGGTCGGTCAGCGCCAGCGTCGGCATCGCCGGCTTCGACGAAGCCGACCTCGACGCCGACGCCGTGCTCGCCAACGCCGACCTCGCCATGTACGAGGCCAAGGACGGCGGCCGCGACCGCGCCGTCGCCTACCGCCGGGTCAACCGCGGCTCGGCGCACGGCCGCGTCTCGTGGCCCGACGTCATCCGCGACGGGCTCGACGAGGAGCGCTTCGTCCTCCAGGCGCAGCCGATCATGGACCTCGCCACCGGCGACACCGGCCAGTTCGAGCTCCTGCTCCGCCTGCGCGACCCGCTCGGCGAGCTGATCTCGCCCGCCGCCTTCCTGCCCGCCGCCGAGCGCTATGACCTGATGGGCGCCATCGACCGCTGGGTCGTCAAGCGCTCGATCGCCATGCTGGCCGAGGAGAAGCGCCGCGGCCGCAGGCTGACCTTCGAGGTCAACATCTCCGGTCGCTCGGCCGGCGACGACGACCTGCTCGCGCTGATCGAGGGCGAGCTGCGGGCCAACGAGGTCGACCCGGCGCAGATCATCTTCGAGATCACCGAGACGACCGCGGTGGCCGACATCCCGCGCGCGCAGGAGTTCGCGCACCGGCTCGCCGCGCTCGGCTGCCGCTTCGCGCTCGACGACTTCGGCGCGGCCTTCGCCTCCTTCTACTACCTCAAGCACCTGCCGTTCGACTATCTGAAGATCGACGGCGAGTTCGTGCGCGGCTGCGTCACCGACCGCACCGACCAGCTCGTCATCAAGGCCGTCGTCGACATCGCGCGCGGCCTCGGCAAGCGCACAGTCGCGGAGATGGTCGGCGACGAGGAGACGCTCAACCTCGTGCGCGACCTCGGCGTCGACTACGTCCAGGGCTTCCACATCGGCAAGCCCGCCCCGCTCGCCCTCTGGCTGGTCGAGCGCAAGCCGGCCGACCGCCACGGGCGGCCGCTAGCTTCCGCGCGGTGATGCCGGCCGCCCGCCACGGGCACCCCCTAAGCTCCGCGCGGTGATCTACATCGCCCTCGCCATCGCCGTGTCGATCGCGGCGGGGGTGGAGGCGGAGCGGCGGGCGGGCGCGCGCGCCGGCGTCTGGGCGCGCGCGATCCTCAAGCTCCTGCTCTACGTGGTCATGCCGCTGGTCGCGTTCTTCAACATCGCGCGGCTGGAGGTCAATGCCGACGTGGGGATCGGCATCGTGCTGGGCTGGGCGGCGCTGGCGCTGACCGCGCTCGTCGGCTGGATCGTCGGCCGGCGGCTTCTGCACCTCGAGGCGCCGTCGGCCGGCGTGCTCGCCATCGTCGGCCTGCAGGCCAACACGGGGCTGATGGGGGTCGCCGTCGCGGGCGCGATCCTCGGCTTCGACCACGTCTCGGAGGCCGTCGCCTACGACGCGCTCGTCCAGCAGCCGGTGTTCTTCATCGGCTCGTTCGCGATCGCCGCCGCCACCGGCACGCGGGCCGGCGAGACGGTGGCCCAGCGGGTGCGCGCGTTCTTCGTGCGCAACCCGCCGCTCGCCGCCGTGGCGCTGGCGCTGATCGCTCCCGACGCGCTGGCGCCCGACGTGCTCGTCGACGCTTCGCGCATCCTCGTCCTGTGCGTGCCGGTGCTGGGCTTCTTCGCCGTCGGCGTCACGCTCGCCGAGGAGGCCGAGGACGGCGCGCTGGCGTTCCCGCCGCCGTTCACCGCGCCGATCGGCGCCGCGATCCTCCTGCGCAGCCTCGTCGCCCCGGCGCTGCTGCTGGCGCTGGCCGCGCCGGTCATCGACCTGCCGGCCGCGTTCCTGCTCTCCGCGACGATGCCCGCCGGCCTCCACATCGTCGCCCTCGCGCACATCTACGGCCTCGACCTGCCGTTCGCGGCGAGCGCGATCGCGTGGACGACGACGGTGTCGGTCCCCGTCCTGCTGGCCGTCTCCGTCATCGTGTGAGCCCTTGCGGGCACTGGTGCAGCGGGTGAGCCGGGCGTCGGTCGACGCCGGCGGCGAGCGGGTGGCCGGGATCGGCCCCGGGCTGCTCGTGCTGCTCGGGGTCACGCACGACGACACCGAGGCGGACGCCGACAGGCTCGCCGACAAGGTGCGGGCGCTGCGGATCTTCCCCGACGCCGACGGGCGGATGAACGAGCCGCTGGGCGACCGCGAGGTGCTCTGCGTGTCCCAGTTCACGCTCTACGGCGACGCCCGCAAGGGCAACCGGCCGGCCTACGTCGCCGCCGCGCGGCCGGAGCACGCCGAGCCGCTGTACGAGCGGTTCTGCGCTCGCCTGGACGCGCAGCGCGGCGTGTTCGGCGCGCACATGGACGTCGAGCTCGTCAACGACGGCCCGGTGACGCTGCTGATCGAAGTTCCGTAGTCTGCGCCGCGCATGCCGCCCGAGGACCGCTTCGTCTGCCGCTTCGCCGCCGAGCCCCCGCAGGAGCCGATCGCCTCCGGGCGCTGGGCCGAGACGCTGCAGGCCGAGTTCCTGGCCGCCGCCCTGCGGATCGACACCGAGGGCACCGAGCTGGGCGACCCGGGCGAGCTCAACTGGTTCCCGGACCGCACGTGGGCCGGGCGCACGTTCATCCCCGTCACCTCGCGCACGGCCAACGGGCTCGACCTCTTCGGCTACGTGTCGTTCGTGCCGGGCGAGGACGGCGCGGAGCCGGGCGACTTCTACTCGTGGGCCGACTTCACCGACGAGACGTCCGAGCGCAACCCCGACTGGGAGATGGACCTCTGCGAGGAGGTCATCGGCGGCTGGCGGGGGAGAACGGCGAGGTCGCCGCGATGACGCTGGTGTGGGGCGTGCCGATCGTGCGCGGCGGCGCCATCGCGACCGCCGAGCTGGCCGGCCTGACCGTCGACCAGTGCCTGCTGACGACCAACCGCTACACGCTGATCGCCCCCGACGCCTACCGCGGCGACTACCTGGAGATCGCGCTCTGGGGCATGTCCGGCAACGAGCTGGCACGCGAGTCGCTCTACGAAGACGACGGCGACTGACGATCGATTTCGCGACCCACGTGCCCGCCTGACCACGTCAGGCGGGTGCGTGGGTCGTGGAATCGGTCGTCCGGCCGTTGCTGCGGTAGGCCATCACCTGGTCGACGAGGCCGAACTCGTTCGCCTGCTCGGGCGTGAAGAAGCGGTCGCGCTCGAGCGCCTCTGAGATCTCCTCCACCGCCTTGCCGGTGTGCTGGGCGTAGATCTCCTCGAGCCGCTGCCGCAGCTCGAGCGCCTCCTTGGCGTGGATCTGGATGTCGCTCGCGACGCCCTGGAAGCCGCCGCTCGGCTGGTGGACGAGGATGCGCGAGTTGGGCAGCGCCGAGCGCTTGCCGGGCGCGCCGCCGGCGAGCAGCAGCGAGCCCATCGACATCGCCACGCCGCAGCACACGGTGGCCACGTCGGGCTTGATGAACTGCATCGTGTCGTAGATCGCCAGTCCTGAGTAGACGACCCCGCCCGGGCAGTTGACGTACATCGCGATGTCCTTGTCGGGGTCCTCGGCCTCGAGGTGCAGGAGCTGGGCGACGACCACGTTGGCGATCTGGTCGTCGATCGGCGTGCCGACGAAGACCACGCGCTCGCGCAGCAGGCGCGAGTAGATGTCGAACGAGCGCTCTCCGCGAGCGTCCTGCTGGATGACGACGGGCACGAGGGGCATACGCAACTCCTTGGTTGCACGTTTTCGCCCATGGTACTATGCGCAACCTATGAGTTGCGTAACCCGCGAGATCGTCCTCCCCGTGCCGCGCGAGCGGGCATGGGAGCTGGTCACCGAGGAGGACGAGCTGCGCGAGTGGCTCGCCGACGAGGTCGAGTTCGAGGCCGAGGAGGGCGCGCCGCTGCGCTTCGACGACCGCGAGGGCGTGGTCGAGCGCGTCGAGCCCGGCGAGCGGATCGAGTTCCGCTGGGAGGGCTCGCGCGTGGTCTGGGAGCTCGAGGACCACGATCAGGGCACGCGCTTCGTGGTCACCGAGGAGCGCCAGGACCGCGTGTGGGGCCCGAAGCTCGCCGCGCTGGCCTCCGCATCCATGCTGTGCCCGGCCTGAACGAGGTCTTCGGCGCGCTCGCCGACCCGACGCGCCGCGAGGTCCTGCGCTCGCTCGCCGAGCAGCCGGGCCTGACCGCGTCGCGCCTCGCCGGCGAGCTGCCGATGACGCGCCAGGCGGTTTCGAAGCACCTCCACGCCCTGTCAGGCGCCGGCCTCGTCACGGCACGCCGCGAGGGCCGCGAGACGCGCTACACGATCACGCCGGCGCCGCTGGCAGACGCGATGCGGTGGATGACCGAGGTGGGCGCGGAGTGGGACGAGCGGCTCGAGAAGCTCAGGCGGTCCGCGCAGTCGGGACGCGCTCGAGGACCTCGGAGTCCGTGAGCGGGAAGTGGCAGGCGGCGAGGTTGCCGCCCTCCTTCTCGACCAGCGCCGGGTCCTCCTCGCGGCAGATCTCCTGCGCCTTCCAGCAGCGTGTATGGAAGCGGCAGGCGGGCGGCGGGTTGGCCGGCGACGGCACGTCGCCCGCCAGGACCTGGCGCTTCTTGGAGGCGGCGAGCCGCGGCTGCGGCACCGGCACGGCCGACATCAGCGCGCCCGTGTAGGGCATCCGCGGGTGGCTGTAGAGCTGGTCGTTGGTGGCCAGCTCGACGATCTTGCCGAGGTACATGACCGCGATCCGGTCGCACATGTGGCGCACTACCGAGAGATCGTGGGCGATGAAGATCAGGGTGATCCCCATCTCGCGCTGGAGCTCGCGCAGCAGGTTGAGGATCTGCGCCTGGATCGAGACGTCGAGCGCGGAGACCGGCTCGTCGGCGACGATGATCTTCGGCTTGAGGGCCAGCGCCCGCGCGACGCCGATGCGCTGCCGCTGGCCGCCCGAGAACTCGTGCGGGTAGCGGTTGTAGTGCTCGGGGTTGAGCCCGACCCGGTCCATCAGGTCCTGCACCGTCCGCTTGCGCTCGCCCTCGCCCTTGGCCATGTCGTGGATCACGAACGGCTCGGCGATGATCGAGCCGACCGTCTTGCGCGGGTTCAGCGACGAGTACGGGTCCTGGAAGATCATCTGCATGCTGCGCCGCAGCTCCTTCAGCGGCTTGCCCTTGATGCCCGCGATCTCCTCGCCTCCGAACCGGATCGAGCCGCTCGTCGGCTCCATCAGCCGCAGCAGGAGCCGCGCGGTGGTCGACTTCCCGCAGCCCGACTCGCCGACCAGGCCGAGCGTCTCGCCGCGCAGCACGTCGAACGACACGCCGTCGACCGCGCGCACGGCGCCGACCTGGCGCTGGAGCAGGCCCTGGCGGATCGGGAAGTGCTTGACGAGATCGTGGACCTCGACCAGCACCTCGCCGCTCATGGGATTACCTCCGCCGGGCCATCCAGGCCCGCGTCCGCATCCGGCCGGCCTACCCCGATGACGTCCTTGCGCGCCTCGTCGGGCTTGACGCCCGCCTGCAGCTCCTCCCACAGCTTGTGCCGCGTGCCCGAGTCGAGCAGGCAGGCGACCTTGTGGTTGGGGTCGCCGGGCAGGGGCTCGAGCGTCGGCTCCACGCGCCGGTGCGCGTCGCGCACGTACGGGCAGCGCGGGTGGAAGGAGCAGCCGCTCGGCAGGTTGATCAGCGACGGCGGGCGGCCCGGGATCGGCACCAGCTCGTCGCCACGCGGGGCGTCCATGCGCGGGATCGAGCTCAGCAGCCCCCAGGTGTACGGGTGCTCGGGCCCGTTGAAGATCGTGTCGGCGGTCCCCTGCTCGACGATCCTGCCGGCGTACATGACCGCGATCTCGTCGGCCATCTCGGCGACCACGCCGAGGTCGTGGGTGATGACCACGACCGCGGTGTCGAACTCGCTCTGCAGCCGCTCGATCAGCTCGAGGATCTGCGCCTGGACCGTGACGTCGAGCGCCGTGGTCGGCTCGTCGGCGATCAGCAGCTTGGGGTCGTTGGCCAGCGCCATGGCGATCATCGCGCGCTGGCGCATGCCGCCCGAGAACTCGTGCGGATACGAGTCGGCACGCCGGCGCGGCTCCGGGATGCCGACCAGCCCGAGCATCTCGACCGCCCGGTCGTAGGCCTGCGCCTTCGAGACGTCCTTGTGGGCGAGGACCGCCTCGACGATCTGGTTGCCGACCTTATAGAAGGGGTGCAGCGACGACAGCGGGTCCTGGAAGATCATCGCGATGTCGTTGCCGCGGACCGCGCGCAGGTCCTCGTCGGAGGCGCCGAGCAGGTCCTTGCCGCCGAACCGCACCGCCCCCGAGATGCGGGCGTTCTTCGCGCGCGTGAGGCCCATGACCGTGAGCGAGGAGACCGACTTGCCGGAGCCGGACTCGCCGACGATCCCGAGCGTCTCGCCGCGGTCGACCGTGTAGGAGATGCCGTCGACCGCCTTGACCAGGCCGTCCTCGGTCTCGAAGTGGACGCGGAGGTCCTCGACCTCCAGCAGGGCCGGCATCAGTACCTGACCCGCGGATCGATGAAGGCGTAGAGGATGTCCACGATGAGGCTCATGATGACGATGAAGAAGGCGCCGAAGAGCACGGTGCCCTGGATGACCGGGAGGTCAAACCGCACGATCGCCTCGTAGGCGAAGCGGCCGATCCCCTGGATGTTGAAGACCGTCTCGGTGAGGATGGCCCCGCCGAGCAGGATGCCGATGTCCAAGCCTAGAAGCGTCACGATCGGCGTGATGGCCGACCGGACGCCGTGGCGGAAGACCACGCGCCGCTCGGAGAGCCCCTTGGCCCGCGCGGTGCGGATGTAGTCCTCCTGCATGGTGTCGATCAGGTTGCCGCGCAGGAAGCGCGCGTAGATCGCGGCGAAGGCGGCCGCGAGCACGCACCACGGCATGAGCAGCGCCTCGGCCTTCCCGAAGACGGTGGTGGCGTCCTGGTAGGCGCCGCTCCCGGGCAGGAGCGGGAAGCGCCCGATGCTGTCGTCGAACAGGAAGAGCGCGACGAGCCCGAGGAAGTAGACCGGCGCCGAGATCGCCACCAGCGCCAGGCTCATGGCCAGCCGGTCGAGCCAGGAGCCGGTCTTGACGGCCGAGATCATGCCGACCGGGATGCCGATCGCCAGCCACAGGACGACGGCGCCCGCGGTCAGGAAGATCGTCGCGGGCAGGCGGTCGAGGATCTGCGGCAGCACCTCCTGGTTCGACTGGTACGAGTAGCCGAAGTTGACGCCGTCACCGCCGATGAACGGCAGGATGTCGGCGATGTAGCGGAAGAACTGCACGATCATCGGGTCGTCGAGCCCGAACTGCTCGCGGATCGACGCCACCAGCTCGGGCGACGGCTGACGGCCGGCGCGCAGCACCGCCGGGTCGGCGGCCGGGAGCACGGTGAAGACGATGAACGTGACCAGGGTGACCACGAACAGCAGGAAGATCACCCAGAGGAGTCGGCGGACGATGTAGGCGGCCATTGCGGCTCTCGTGCGGAGGTCGGTAGAGGCGGAGGGGCCCCGCCGCGGCGGGGCCCCTCCGGTGCGTTAGTTGACGGAGGTGTAGGCCAGGTGCCACTGGCCGTTGAACGAGCTGGCGACCGCGTTCACGTTCGCCGAGCGGATCAGCGGGGTCTTGTCCCACACCCAGTTCACCGCGGGGGCGAGCTCGGTGAGCTTCTTGTCGACCTCAGCCCACGCGTCGGCCCGCTCCTGCGGGTCGGTGAGGAGCTTGGCGTCGTTCATCAGCTTGTTCAGCTCCGGGTCGTCGATCTGGGACCAGTTCGAGTTGCCGGTCTGGAGGATGTTGTCGCCGTTGAAGGTCGGGTCCAGGTAGGTCTGGGCGTCCGAGAAGTCCTTCAGCCAGCCGACGTTCGGGCAGATCGCCACCTTGGCCGGCGGCGAGTTGCAGAACTTCGTGTACATCGCGTCCTGCGTGACGAGCTTCAGGTTGACCTTGAAGCCCATCTTCTCGAAGTTCTCCTTGGCCACCTCGGCCGCCTTCTGCGCGACGCCCTCGGAGGTGCCGACCATCAGCAGCTCGTCGTCGCCCTCGTACTTGCCGGAGGCGTAGCCCGCCTTCTTGAAGTACTCGGCCGAGAGGTCGGGATCGCCCGCGGGGTTCGACATGAAGTCGACGCCCGGGCCCTCCAGGCCGCCGGCCTCCTCGAAGCCGGGGAGCTCCGGCGGGATGTAGTGGGTCGGGATGTCGCCGATCACCTCGCCGCCGCGCGTCAGGCGCATCGCCTCGCGGTCGAAGCCGGCCACGACGGCGCGGCGCACGTCCGCGTTGTCGAACGGCTTGATCGTGGTGTTCATCGCCACCCAGCGGCCGCCGCCGCTCGGCACGAGCTGCAGCTGGTCCTTCTGGCGCGTGAGCGCCTGCTTGAGGACCGCGGGCTCGGGCGAGAAGTCGCCGTTGATCATGCTCTCGCCCTCGAGGATCTTGCGCGCCGCCACCGTGGTGTCGTCGTTGCCCTGGGGCATCTCGATCTCGTCGACGTAGGCGGGGCGGAAGTCCGTGTCGGCGACCCAGTTCGGGTTGCGCACGAGGCGGATGCGACGGCCGGCCTCGTAGCCGACCGCGTTGCCCTCGGCGTCGTTCTCGATCATGTACGGGCCGGTCGCGACCTGGTGCTGGCCGTAGGTCGACGTGGCCTCCTTGTCGAACTCGGCCGCGTACTCCGCCGGCACCGGGGCTGTCAGCGGCATCGCGAGCGCGCCCGCGAGCACGCCGGCCGTCGGCTTGGTGAGCTTGAAGACGATCGTCTGGTCGTCGGGCGTCTCGATGCCGGAGATCGTCGTGCCGGGCTTGGCGCCGACCTTCGCGCCCTCGAGGTCCCCGAAGTAGGCGCCGGCATAGCCGTTGTTGACCGAGTTGAAGAAGCCGCGCTCGATCGCGTACTTGACGTCCTTCGAGGTGACCTCGCGGTCGACCGGCGGCGAGAACTTGATGCCCTTCTTGATCGTCACCGTGACGGTCTTGGCGTCCTCGGAGATCTGCGGATCGCTCTCCGCGAGGTCCGGCACCGCGTTGACGCCGTCGTCGGCCTCGTAGCCGTAGAGCGGCCTCGAGATCGCTTCATGGACGAAGAAGCCCATCTGGTAGTAGGTGATGCCCGGGTCGATGTTGTCGACGTCGTCGGTCCAGAGGACCGTCAGCTTCCCGCCCTTCTTGCCCTCGGCGGGGGTGCCCTGGCTCGTGCCCTCCTCGCCACCATCGTCGTCGCCGCCGCAGGCGGCCACGCCGAAGCTGAGGGTGAGCAGGAGGCCCAGGATGAGGGTCCACTGGAGGGACCGTCGCATGAAGCGTCCTTTCATGAGTGTTACCGGAACGACTGGTTTCGCTTGGTCAGGAGGACTTGGTGCTCTTGGGGTTGAGAGCGTCCTGCAGGCCGTCGCCGACGAGGTTGAAGGCGAGGACGGTGAGCAGCAGCGCGATCCCCGGGAAGAACATGAACCACCAGGCGACGTCGAAGATCGAGACGGCGTCGGACAGCATGTCCCCCCAGGAGGCGCGGGGCGGCTGGACGCCGACCCCGAGGAACGACAGCGCGGCCTCCAGCAGGATGTTCGCCGGGATGAAGAGCGTGGCGTAGACGATGATCGGAGCCACGAGGTTGGGGAGGATGTCGCGGAACATGATCCGCCGGTTGGAGGCTCCGAGCGAGCGGGACGCCTCGACGAACTCCTTCTCGCGCAGCGAGAGCACCTGGCCGCGGATGATCCGGGCCACGTATGGGGTGTTCGCGAGGACGATGATGAAGATCACGACCGACAGGCCGGGCTGGATCAGCCCGCCAAGGCAGCCGTTCTCGCCCGAGCACGCGGTGGCCAGGCCGAGGCCGAGCAGCAGCACCGGGAACGCGAGCATCACGTCGAGCGTGCGCGCGATGATCGTGTCGGCCCAGCGGCGGTAATACGCCGCCACGGTGCCGAGAATGACGCCGAACATGACCGACAGGCCGGTGCCGACGAAGGCCACGGTCAGCGAGACCTGCGCGCCGTAGAGGACGCGCGAGAAGACGTCGCGCCCGATCGGGTCGACGCCGAACAGGTGCTCGCTGCTCGGGCCCTCGGGGAGCCCGAAGTCGTCGAGCGCCGAGGTCTGCTGCTCGTTCGGGGGCGGAGCCCCGAGCAGCTTGGTGATCGGCCCCGCCAGGATCGCGACGGCGATCAGGACGACGATGAACCCCAGCGCGGTCATGGCGACCTTGTCGCGCCGGAAGCGGCGCCAGAACAGCTGCAGCGGCGAGCGGGCGGCAACCGCCTGCTCCCCCCGCACCATCTGATCGAGACCGCTGTCCTCCGCGTGCAGGAGGTCGCTTGCGCCGGCACCCGTGCTCATGCGAGCGCCCCTCGGCTACGTGCTGCGATGTTCAGTTGGATCCTCCATAACGGCGCGCGCGCCTCCGGGCGCACGGCCGCCACATACACATTCCCCTTTAGGGCCGGAAAACCTACAAGGTCCCCGGCTGGGCTCATCCCGCCTGCCGTACCGGGCAGTACGCAGGTCACATCGGTGTTCCCTGCCCCCGCCCGAGAGGCCTATCTGCGCCGGAGGATAGCCAGTTCGACCTCGTTGCCCGGTTGGTTCCGGATTAAGCTGTAGTCAAGGCGCTCGCATGAGCTTGCGAATGCGAGTAAGCCGCATTCGTTCTCGCCCCGATAGCTCAGCCGGATAGAGCGACTCCCTCCTAAGGAGTAGGCCGCTGGTTCGAATCCAGCTCGGGGCGCCTCCCGCTGTCGCAGCGTGTCCTCGCGCTTTGACAGACTGAGCAATATGGCCGGTTTTGCAGGCTCGTCTCCCAACGGTGCGGGGGCGATGCTGCGCCTCATCCGCGACGGCCGCGCGAAGACGCACGCCGAGCTCGTGGAGCTGACGGGGCTGTCGCGCTCGACGGTCGCCCAGCGGGTCGACGCGCTGCTCTCGCGCCGGCTCGTCGTGCCGGCCGAGCCGGGCGCGTCGCGCGGCGGCCGCCCGCCGCGGACCTTCGCCTTCAACCGCGACGCCGGCGTGGTGCTGGCGGCCGACCTCGGCGCCACGCACTCGCGTGTCGCGGTGACCGACCTGGTCGGCGACGTGCTGACCGAGACGCGCGAGGACATCCCGATCGCCCAGGGGCCGGAGGTCGTGCTCGCCTGGCTCGAGGAGGCGCTCGACGGCCTGCTCGCCGAGGCGGAGCGCGAGCGCGACGACGTGCGCGGCGTCGGCGTCGGCGTGCCCGGGCCCGTCGAGTTCGTCACCGGCACGCCGGTGGCGCCGCCGATCATGCCCGGCTGGGACGGCTACGGCGTCGCCGCCCACCTGCGCGACAGCTACGGCGCCCCGGTGCTGGTCGACAACGACGTGAACATCATGGCCCTCGGCGAGTACTGGGCCCGCTGGCGCGACACCGAGCACATGCTCTTCGTGAAGGTCGGCACCGGCATCGGCTGCGGCGTCATCACCGACGGCCGCATCCACCGCGGAGCGCAGGGCGCGGCGGGTGACATCGGCCACATCCACGTCCCCGACCACGACGACGTGATCTGCCGCTGCGGCAACCTCGGCTGCCTCGAGGCGATCGCCGGCGGCGGCGCCATGGCCGCCCGGATGCGCGAGCTGGGCATCGAAGCGCAGAACAGCCGCGACGTCGTGCGCCACGTCCGCGCCGGCCGCCCCGAGGCGATGCGCCTCGTCCGCCAGGCCGGCCGCGAGCTCGGGGGCGTCCTCGCCAGCGCGGTGAACTTCTTCAACCCCGGCGTGATCGTCATCGGCGGCGACATCGCGCACGCCGACGAGCACCTGCTGGCCGGCGTCCGCGAGGTCGTCTACCGCCGCTCGACCGCGCTCGCCACCCGCAGCATCCGCATCGCCCGCTCCACGCTCGACGACCGCGCCGGCATCCTCGGCGCGGCGGTCATGGTCACCGAGGCGGTGCTGAGCCCGGACGCGATCGACCAGGCGATCGCGTCCGGGGCATCAGCGGCGTGATCTAGCCGCGATCTGGTCTATCGGGGTAGATGTCGTCGATCGTGGCCAGCGGTTCGTACGGCGCTCCGGGGGCCGCGCCGCGGATCGCCTCGCCGCCGCCGGCCAGCCGGTCGAGGACCGTGAGCACGCCGCAGACCTCGTGGCCCTCCGCCTCCACGGCCTCGATCGCCTGCAGCGTCGAGCCGCCGGTGGTCACCACGTCCTCCACGATCAGGCAGCGCTCGCCGGGCCCGAGCGGCGGGCCCTCGACCCGGCGCTGGAGCCCGTGCTGCTTGGTCTCCTTGCGGACGAAGAAGGCCTTCACGTCGGCGCCGCCGGCGAGCGCCGCGCACGCCGGCGCGTCGGCGCCCATCGTGAGGCCGCCGACCGCCGTCGCCTCCCAGCGGCGCGCGTACGCCGCGACCAGCTCGGCCAGCGCGCCGAAGCCCGCGGGCCGCAGGATCGCGCGCTTGGCGTCCACGTAGTACTGCGCCACCGCTCCCGAGCTCAGCGTGACCTCGCCGAGCACGAGGGCGTGGCGGCGCAGCTCCTCGATCAGCGTCTCACGGGCGCCCATCTACGGGTACACGCGGACGACCGTCCCCATCCGCACCCAGTTGTAGATCGACCAGGCGTTGGGAATCGGCACCCGCAGGCAGCCGTGGCTGGCGTTCCACGGCGGCACCGACGCGTAGCCGTGGATCGCGTAGCCGCGGATGAAGTAGCTCGAGTGGACCATGCCCTTGGCGTTGGTGCCGGGCGACTTGCGGTAGGTCTTGAAGCGCCCGATGACCGTCGGCGTGGCCGGCGCGCCGGTCGACGTGTGGTAGACGCGGTGGACCTTCCCGCCCCTGTTGACGAGGGCGAGCACCTGGCGCGAGATGTCGGCCTCCACGTGGCGGCCCCGCGACCTGTATTTGGGCTTGAAGGCGCCCTTGCCGGCCAGCACGTCGCGCACCAGTCCCTCGGACGCCGTGTACGTGCGCGGCCTGGCCGTTGACCTTGCGCCAGGCCATCACGGCGCGGGCCGTCGAGTCGTCATAGACGCCGCTGCGCGAGACCGCGTAACGCAGCTTGTTGAGCCCGCGCTGGAGCAGCCGCACGATCGTCCGCTGGCCGAGGCTCGGCGTCATCACGTTGACCCGGACGCGCTCGCTGCGCGCCGTCTCCATCTCCGGCGTGGCCAGGTGGACGGCCTCGACGGCGACCCGGCCGACGCGGTTGCTCTTGAACGGCGTGCGGAACTCGCCCGCCGTGCCGCCGCGGATCGGCTTGAGCTGCTCGACCTGCTCGTGGATCTTGCGGCCGTCGCGGAAGAAGCGCACGACCACCGTCTGGCCGGCGACGTAGGGGGTCAGCACGCCGCGCACGCGCCAGGCGGTCCGCGTGAGCGCGACCTTGCGCTCGCCGTCGCGGTGCACCTTCTGCGCCTGCAGCTTCAGTTTGCCCTGGACCGGCACCGGGGTCGGCGTCGGCGTCGGCGTGGCCTCCGGGGCCGGGATCGGGTCCTGCGCGAGCGCGCCCGCGGGCAGCAGCAGAACAGCCGCTACCGCGATTAAGCGGGGGGCCCCGCCCGACGGGCCATTCCGTGTAGTGCGATGTCCCGTCGGGCACCCCCGAGACCGACATGCGCGAGGCGAGCCGGGCGATGAAGTACGTCGTCGTGACGCTTGCGACGGTCAGCAGCAGGAATCCCCACCAGGGCAGCTCCTTCGTGAAGCCGAATGAGATCGAGTTGTGGAACGCATGCAACATGATGCACGGAACCAACGACGACGTCAGGAGGAAGAGCACGCAGAGCGCCATGCCGAACAGGCTGAGCACGATCGTGCCGATCCAGTCGCCGCTCGGGAGGTGCACCAGGCCGAAGGCGATCCCGGTGACCACGACGGCGATCACCGCGTTGGTCCGCTCGTGCAGGACGCGCAGCAGGAAGCCGCGGAAGAAGAACTCCTCGGCCAGCGGCGCGAGCAGGCAGACCATGACCCCGAAGCCCGCGAGGATCAGCAGGGAGTCCTCGTTCTTGAGGTCGCCGACGATGTCCTGCTCCTCGGGCTCGCCGAACGCGATGCCGACGATGATCGCGACGACCCAGAACGCCGCGTAGGCCGCCAGCGTCCAGCCGAGCGCCAGGGCCCAGGGCGGCATGCGCAGGCCGAAGGCGGCCGGCGACGGGCGGCCGCCGAGCCAGCGCACGACCGCCACGGTGAAGGCGACCAGCGAGAGGTCGAGCACGACGGTGAAGCCGATCGTCGCGGCGTCGGATTCGGTCACCGCGTCGACGTCGCCGCCGCCGAGCTCGACGACGGTGACGGCCAGGACCTGGACCGCCAGCACGGCGACGAAGGCGGCCAGCACGACGAGGAAGGGCGACCAGACGGGGACGCCGAGCGGCGGCAGGCCCTGCTCCGGCGGCGCCGGCGGCGCGACGCCGTCGGGCAGCTCGGGCCGCGACGGCGGCGACCCAGGGTGCTGGTAAGAGGGCGGGACGCCGTTCATCGGGCCCTTCAAGCGTATTGGGGGAGTTCGGCCAGCGACCGGACGACAGGGACGCGGGCGGCCGCCGGGCGCCCGTCGCGCGCCACGAGCACGGCCCGCAGGCCCGCCGCCAGCGCCCCCTCGACGTCCTCGCGCAGCGAGTCGCCGGCGTGCAGCGCCGCCGCGGCCGGCACGCCGGCGAGCCCGAGCGCGTGCTCGAAGATCGCGCGGTCCGGCTTGGCGTGGCCGAGCTCGGCCGACACCACCGCGCCGTCGACCAGCGGCGCCAGGCCGGTCTCCTCGAGGCGCTCGCGCAGCGAGTGGTCCCAGTTCGAGACCACCACGATGGCCAGCCCGCGCTCGCGCAGGGTCGTGAGCGCCGGCGCGGCGTCGGGGTAGGCGCGGAAGCGCAGCGAGGCGAGCAGCGGCTCGGTCAGGTCGCCGTCGACGCCGAGCGCTGGGCGCATGGCCTCGGCCGCCCTCCGGCGCAGGTCGGCCAGCGAGTCGGGATCGCGGCCCTCGTGCAGGTGGGCGCGGTAGTAGCTGATCTCGTCGCGGATCGCCGCCTCGGCCGCCTCGGGCGCCACGTCGAGGCCGCGTTCCCGCAGCGCGGCGCGCAGGTGGGGCGCGGGCGGCTCGAACGTGAGCAGCGTCCCCATGGCGTCGAGCAGGATGGCCCGGATAGGCTGCACGGCCGCATGAATGTAGGCACCTGGTGGAGTGACAACGGCGACTCCGTGGTCTTCGCCGGCGTGGCCATCGTCGTCGCGCTGGTCGTGGCCCACCTCGTCGACCGCGCGCTGAGCCGCCGCGCCGAGCCCGTCCTCAGCTCGCGGCTGTCGCGAGAGGGCGAGACGCGCCTGCGCTTCGTGCGCCGCGTGATCTACGCGGTGATCCTCATGATCGGCGTGGTCGCCGCGCTGTCGCAGTTCGACGGCGTCAACCGGATCGCCGCCAGCCTGCTGGCCTCGGGCGTCGTGGCCGCCGCCATCATCGGCTTCGCGGCCCGCCAGACGCTCGCCAACTTCGTCGCCGGGATCATGCTCGCGGTCACGCAGCCGATCCGCGTCGGCGACTGGGTGACCGTCGAAGGCGAGTACGGCGTGGTCGAGGACGTCCGGCTCAACTACACGGTCATCCGCGCGGCCGGCGAGCAGCGGGTCCTGATCCCGAACGAGAAGCTCGCGGCCGGCGTGATGAAGAACGACACGCTGAAGGTCGACGCCGTCGGGATCGAGGTCGACGTCTGGATCCCGCCCGCGGCCGACGCCGCGCGGGCCGTCGAGGTGCTGAACGCCGAGGGCGACGTGGCCGTCGCCGAGACGCTCCCGTGGGGCGTCCGCCTGGTCGTGGCCGGTGGCATGGTCCCGCCGCCCGAGCGCGGCCCCGGCGAGACCGCCCTGCGCGCGCGCTGCCACGCGCGCCTGCGCGAGGAAGGGTTGCTGGAGGGTTTCGGGGCCCCGGAACGAAGCTGACCAACGACTACACTGGGTGGTTCGCGCCGCCCCGGCGAACGCCCTCATGAGCCGCTCGCAACGCTACAGGCGACGCCGCCGTTACCGCGGCCGACATCGCTCTCAAGCCCTCCTCGCCGTCATGGTCGTGGTGGTGACGGTCGGCATCGCCGGCCTCTCCGTCGTGGGCTGGGTCGTCTCGACCGCCGCCTCCGCTCCCGCCATCACGACGCTCAAGGAGCGCAACCCCGGCTCCAACACCGAGGTCCTCGCCGCCGACGGGACGCGGCTGGGCTTCATCTCGGCCGACGAGCTGAGCCGCCCGGTGGCGGGCGACGCCCTCCCGCAGATCCTCAAGGACGCGACGATCGCGATCGAGGACGAGCGCTTCTACAAGCACGAGGGCGTCGACTACGAGGGCATCGTCCGCGCCGCGGTCAAGAACTTCATGAACCGCGAGACGGTCGAGGGCGGCTCGACGCTGACCATGCAGCTGGTCAAGAACCTCTACACCGCCGACCGCACGCGCGCGGGGCTAGCGGGGTAC
Source organism: uncultured Solirubrobacteraceae bacterium (assembly GCA_963844405.1). Lineage (GTDB taxonomy): Bacteria > Actinomycetota > Thermoleophilia > Solirubrobacterales > Solirubrobacteraceae > DASSUW01. The sequence continues at coordinate 289,121 of CAWJNZ010000008.1, forward strand.
CAGCGCAAGATCCGCGAGGCCAAGCTGGCCGAGGAGCTCGAGAACGAGCACTCGAAGGAGTGGATCCTCGAGAAGTACCTCAACACCACGCCGTACGGGACGGTCGGCGGCCAGACGGCGATCGGCGCCGAGGCGGCCGCGCGCATCTACTTCGACAAGCGCGCCAAGCGACTCGACCTGCACGAGGCGGCGCTGCTCGCGGGGCTGCCGCAGGCGCCGACGAGCTACTCGCCGATCCAGAACGGGCCGGCGGCCAAGCGCCGGCGCAACGCGGTGCTGGGCAAGATGGCCGAGCTCGGCATGATCACGCAGCAGCAGGCGCGGGCGGCGATGCGGCGCGGGCTCGACCTCAACCCCTCCGACTACTTCAGCCGCCGCCGCGAGAGCTACTTCTTCGACTACGTCAAGGACGAGCTGATCAAGGAGTACGGCGCCCGCCAGGTGAAGCTCGGCGGCCTCGTGGTCCACACGACGATCGACCTCGACAAGCAGCGCAAGGCGCGCGAGGCGATCGCCAGCCAGCTCGGTGACATCGGGCCGTCGTCGGCGCTGGTGACGATGAACCCGCGCAACGGCTACATCCTCGCCATGGCGTCGTCGGCCGACTACGCCGACTCGAAGTTCAACCTCGCCGCCCAGGGCGAGCGCCAGCCGGGCTCCTCGTTCAAGACGATGGCGCTGATGACGGCGCTGCGCAACGGCGTCGACCCCAACGCCACCCGCTACACGTCGATCTCGCCGACGCGGATCAACGACCCGAAGTACGGGCCGCCGTTCGAGATCAAGACCTACGGCGGCACGAGCGGCGGCAACATGAACCTCGTCGAGGGCACGATCCGGTCGGACAACTCGGTCTTCATCCAGCTCGCGCTCGACCTCGGGCCCGAGAACGTCGCCGACACCGCCGTCGACATGGGCATCAAGCGCGAGCACGTCAAGGGCTACCCGGCGGAGTCGCTCGGCGGGCTCGAGGAGGGCGTCTCGCCGCTCGAGATGGCCACCGCCTACGGGACGATCGCCTCCGGCGGCTACCGCAACCGCCCGACCGCGATCACCAAGGTCGAGTTCCCGGACCGCAAGTCCGAGCTCCCGCGCCGCTGGAAGGTCAAGCGCACGAAGATCTTCACCGACGGCCAGACCTACGAGGCGACCAAGATCCTCGAGCAGAACATCCAGCGCGGCACCGGCGGGCGCGCCGCCACCGGCTGCCCGGCGGCCGGCAAGACCGGGACGACCGACCGCAACACCGACGCCTGGTTCGCCGGCTTCACGCCGCGCCTGGCGACCGCCGTCTGGGTCGGCTATCCCAACGACCGCACCGAGATGCACACGCTGTTCTACGGCGGGCCGGTTGACGGCGGCACGTTCCCCGCCGCCATCTGGGGCGTCTACATGAAGTCGATCATCGGCGGTTTCTGCGGCTCGTTCCCGCTCCCGAAGGAGCCGTTCGTCTCGCAGCCGTTCTTCGGCGAGTACTCGAGCAGCGGCAGCAACAAGCTCGGCTACTCCGGCGAGGGCGACGACGATTCCTCGACGGACGACGCCGTGCCGGCCCCCGAGCCGGTCCCCGAGGAGGACACCGGGACCGAGGAGGCGCCCAGCGGCGGGACCGAGTTCGACCCCGAGCAGTACGAATCCGCGCCCCAGGGCGAGCCCGAGACCGAGGCTCCCCCGCCCTAGGACTGGTATAAACCGCCCGTTCCGAGCTCACAGCAGTGGAGGTCGTGCAGGAGATGGCAACGGGTGTCGTGAAGTGGTTCAGCGACGAGAAGGGCTTCGGCTTCATCACCCCCGATGAAGGCGGCCAGGACGCGTTCGTCCACTTCTCCGCGATTCAGGGCGACGGCTTCCGCACGCTCGTGGAGGGCGCGCGGGTCGAGTACGAGCTCGGGGAGGGCCCCAAGGGCCCACAGGCGACGAACGTACGGGTGATCTGAGCTTTTGGCGAAGGAAGAGAAGGTCGAGTTCGAGGGCGAGGTGGTCGAGGCGCTGCCGAACGCCATGTTCCGGGTGCAGCTCGACAACGGGCACGAGGTGCTCGGCCACGTGGCCGGCAAGATGCGCCGCTTCCGGATCCGCATCCTGCCCGGCGACCGCGTCCGCGTGGAGGTCTCGCCCTACGACCTGAACCGCGCGCGGATCGTCTACCGGCATCGCTGAGCTGCAACTGATCGAGGCGATCGCCGGCGCGCTCGAGCGCCGGCCCGGCTCGCGGGTGCTGCGCTGGATCGGGGACGACTGCGCGGTCGTGCGCGCGGGCGGCGTCGCCGCCGTGTCGGTCGACGTGATGGTCGACGGGACGCACTTCCGGCTCGGCGACGGGTGGACGGCGGGCGACGCCGGCCACCGCGCGCTGGCCGGCGCGCTGTCGGACCTCGCGGCGATGGGCGCCGAGCCGGGTGAGGCCTACCTCTCGGTGGTCGTGCCGCCGGGGCTCGGCGAGGCCGGCGTGCTCGAGCTGCACGCGGCCGCCGAGGCGCTGGCCGCCGGGTGCGGGGTGACGATCGCGGGCGGCGACCTCGTGGCGGGGCCGGCGCTGACGATCGCGGTCACGGTCATGGGCTGGGCCGAGGACGAGTCCCGGCTCGTCGGCCGCGACGGCGCGCAGCCCGGCGACCTCGTGGGCGTCACCGGCGACCTCGGCGCCGCGGCGGCCGGCCTGGCGGTCCTCGACGGTCGCGCCGAGGGCCCGGTCGAGCGCCACCTGCGCCCGCGGCCCCGACTGGCCGAGGGTCGCGCGCTGGCCGCCGCCAGCGTGCACGCGATGCTCGACCTCTCGGACGGCCTGGCGCTCGACGCCCGGCGGCTGGCCGAGGCGAGCGGCGTGCGCCTCGAGCTCGACACGGCGGCGCTCCCGGTCGCGGCGGAGACCGCGGACGTTGCCCGTCAGCTCGGCGTCTCACCGGCCGAGCTGGCCGCCACGGGCGGCGAGGACTACGAGCTGCTCTTCTGCGCGCCGGAAGGTGCCGTCGAGGGTCTCGACGTGACGTGGATCGGCCTCGCCACGGCCGGCGTGCCCGGTGTGGGGTGGCGAGGGGATCCGTCAGCCGCGCGCTGGCGCGGCTACGAGCATTAGATGATCGATTTCGCGGCTCATCTAGGCCTGACGCTGAGCGAGCAGCTTGCGGAGGATGGCGTCCGCCACCTTGTGCGCGTCGACCACGTACTCGCCGTGCTCGATGCGCTCCCGCAACTGCTGCATCCGGACCATCCTTGCCTCGTCGCGTCTTTCGAATCGGCGCTTCCGTCCCGATTCGTATCGGACTGCTAGAGCGGTCATGTGAACGTATCTCGTCACGGGTCGGCGCACGGTTGATGGGGTGCTCACCCGAACCTTCCTCATGGCCGCTCCAGCCGCGCGAAGACGATGATGCGCTGGGCGGCCGAGTACAGCGGATGGCAGGCGGAGAGGACCAGCCGGTCGTAGGCGACGCGGTCGGTCACCGAGACCTCGGTGGGCGGCACGATGCGCGTGCGCTCGACGCGGTAGACGAAGCGCCCGTACGGCATCCGCAGCTCGATCCGGTCGCCGCGCTCGAGCTGGTCGACGCGCCGGAACGGCGCGCCGTAGGTCGTGCGATGGCCGGCGATGGCGACGGTGCCGCGCTGGCCCGGCAGCGGGGTGGCCGGGTAGTGGCCGGGGCCCTTGCGCAGATCGGCGCCTCCGGTGCCCTCGACGAAGACCTCGGAGACGCCGATCGCCGGCATAACGATCCGGCCCATCGGATCCCCGGGCTCGAGCCGGCGGCCGAGGGCGCGGGCGCGGAAGGCGAGGCGCCGCGCGGGATCGGGGATCCGCTCGAGCGCGCGCCGCTCGGCCGGAGCGAGCGGGGCCTGCTCGAGCTGCTCCAGCTCATCGCTCAGCTGCCCCTGCTGGAAGTGCGCGTAGACGGCGGAGACCGGCTCCTGCCACAGCAGGGTCAGGCCCGCGTCGGCGAGCAGGATCGCGCCGGCGACGATCAGCGCGGTCGACACGGCGCGCAGGGAGCGGCGGCTGCGTGGCGCCGCGACGGTCATCGCCGCAGGGCCGACTCCGTGCCGCCGAGCGACCCGGGGCCGGCGTACGTGACCGGCCCGCGCGTGCGCAACGGCTCCGGCTCGACGTTGGCGGCCACGCGCCGGCGGGTGCGCATGACGGCGATGAGGGCCGCCAGACAGGCGAGCAGGACGGCCGCGACGATCGCGACCCAGACCGAGAGCTCGCCGGAGGCGGCGCTGAGGAGCGCCATCCACGTCAGCTCCAGCGGGTCGAGCCCGAACGCGCGCAGGAAGTAGACCGCGACGAGCAGGAACGGCACCAGGCCGGCGACGATCGCCGCGACCCCCCACCAGCCGACGAGGCGGGTCTGCGGCGCGGCGGCGAACAGCCACAGGTGCGCGGCCGGGAGCAGCAGCGCCGCGGCGTACGGGTTGGCGGCCCACACGAGCGCGGCGAGCACGCAGAGGACGGCCCCGGCGGTGGCCGCGAGGCTGCCGGCGGCCGGGCTCCCCCGATCTCGCGCGCGCGTCAGCAGCAGGGGCCGGACGCCGAACCATCCGAGCACCAGCACGAAGACGATCGAGCCGACCGCGACGGCCTCGATCGGCGGCAGCGGCAGGATCGGCGCCTCGGGCGGGTCCAGCGCGCCGGTCACCCCGAGCGCGCGCGCCCACAGCCAGGCGAGCAGGACGGGCAGGCCGGCGGCGGCGAGCCAGATCAGCCACGGCCGCACGGCGAGCCGGCGGCGGCGGACGCGGAAGAAGCCGTCGAGCGCGGTCAGGAAAGCGGGCAGCAGCAGCGTGCCGACGAGCAGGCGCACCGACCAATCGGGCAGCACGTTGCGCATGGTGACGACGCCGTGCGGGCCGTCGTCGAAGGCGGGCGCCGCGGGGGTCCGGTCGTCCTGCGCCGGGCCGGCGGTGTCGATCGCGCTCACCGCGCGCAGCGCGGCGCGGCCGAACCGCTCCAGCCGCCGCTCGCTGACCGGCGCGGCGGCGGCGGGCCCGCGCTCCCCGGTGGCCCCGATCATGACGGCGGGCAGCGACGCGTCGGCGATCACGCCCTGCTCGGACACCGTGAAGGGCAGCGCGCGGCGGATCCACTGCGCGGTCGCGCGGCTGCCGCCGGGCCGGCCGGCCTCGGCCCGCACCGCGTTCTCGACCGTGCGCTGGAGCGCGAGCGGCGGCGAGTCGGCCCCGAGCGACCACGGCACGACCCACGGCTTGCGCACGCGCGTGGACGCCATGTCGCCGAGCACGAGGACGGCGTCGACGCCCTCCGCCTCCTCCGCCCACGCCCGCGCGCCCGTGAACCCGTCGGTGGCGCCGCTGGTGGAGACGAGCACGAGCGTCTTGCGCAGCTCGCGCCCGCGGAACACGCGCGCCAGCTCGAGCAGCGCGGCGGTCGCCGACAGCTCGGCCAGGCCGGGTCGGTTGAGCGAGTCGCGGTGGGCGAGGACCACGATGCGGCGGCTCGAGAGGCCGGGGCGGACCCCGATCACGGTCTCGACGTCGCCGACCCGCTCGCGGCTCACGCGGAAGCCCGGGCCGGCGGTGCGGTCGGGCCGCTCGAGCGTCTGCGCCACGCGGTCGGCGAGCCGCGTGTCGCCGGCCGTGCCGACGCGGCGGTCCGGGAACGCGCGCCCGAGCTCGTTCAGCGAGTTGCGCAGCGGCGCGCGCCCGCCGAAGGCGCGCTCGCCGTCGAACGCGTCGGCGGCCAGCGGGGTGGTCGCGGGCGCCGGGCGGTCGGCGAGCGAGAACGCGGCGATGAACAGCGCGACGAGCGCCGGGAGGAAAGCGGCCCGGTATACCCGAACGTCGAGCACCAGGCGAGAGTACCTCTCACTATCCTCGACCCAGAAGGGTCATGGCCGATCGCGCACCCCGCATCCTGCTGGTCGACGACGAGCAGCCGATTCAGACGCTGCTCTCGTTCCCGCTGCAGCGCGACGGCTACGAGGTCGTGCAGGCGTCGGACGGGCGCGAGGCGCTCACGCGCTTCGGCGAGCAGCAGTTCGACCTGGTCGTGCTCGACCTCATGCTCCCGAAGATGGACGGCCTCGAGGTCTGCAAGCGCCTGCGCGCGAAGGGCTCGACGGTGCCGATCATCATGCTCACGGCCAAGTCGGAGGAGATCGACAAGGTGCTCGGCCTCGAGCTCGGGGCCGACGACTACATCACCAAGCCGTTCTCGATGCGCGAGTTCCGCTCGCGCGTGAAGGCCGCATTGCGGCGCGCCGGCATGGCGCACCCGGAGACCGACGACGAGCAGCCGGTCGACGTGCGCGGCCTGCGCATCGACCCGACGAAGCGCACGGTGACCCGCAACGGCGACAACGTGGCGACCACCTTCGTCGAGTTCGAGATCCTCGCCGCGCTGGCGCGCTCGCCCGGCCGCGTGTTCACGCGCGACATGCTGCTCGCGCGCGTGTGGGGCGACTCCGCGTATCGCGACCCGCGGACGATCGACGTCCACATCCGGCACCTGCGCGAGAAGATCGAGGTCGACCCCAAGGAGCCCGAGTACCTGTTCACGGTGCGCGGGGTCGGCTACCGGTTCCGGGACGACGAGGACTAGGTACCTCATGTTAGGGCTGCGGTCGCTGCGCAATCGCCTGGCGGTCGCGTTCGGGCTGATCGTGCTCGGCGCCATCGGCACGATCTACCTGACCGTCACGCCGCGCCTCGAGGAGCGGCTGGAGGACCAGAAGCTCGAGCGCCTGCAGGTCGACGCGCGGGGCTACGTGGACGGCAAGACCGGGTGGGCGCAGTCGTACGACCCCAGAAACGACGCAGTGCTCCCCGACACGCGCGTCCGCCTGGCGGCGGGCGCCATCAGCGCCGAGGTCCTGATCCTCGACGCGCTGAGCAGCGGGCCGTCGTCGCTGATCGGGACGATCGACTCGGCACCCGACGTCGGCGTGAGCGAGCCCGACGTCCGCCCGCTGGCGCTCGACGCCGTCTCCACCGGGCGCCCCGCGTCGGCGACGCTGTCGACGGGCGCCGGCCAGCAGGCCGTCGTCGCCCATCCGCTGATCCAGGACAAGAAGGTCGTGGGCGTCGCCGTGTTCGCCGACGGGCTCGACGAGGTGGAGGCCAACGTGGCGCTGATCCGCCGCCAGATCCTTTCTCGGGCGGCATCGCGCTGGCCGTCGCGCTGCTGGCCGGCTACCTCGTGGCGCGCGCGCTGTCCCAGCGCGTCGGCCGCCTCGAGCAGGCGGCCCGCAAGGTCGCGGCGGGCGACTTCTCCAATCCGATCCGCGCCGACTCCGACGACGAGCTGGGCCAGCTCGCGGCCGCCTTCGACGACATGCAGAACCAGCTCGCCCGGCTCGACCGGGCGCGCAAGCAGTTCATCGCGTCCGCCTCGCACGAGCTGCGCACGCCGATCTTCTCGCTCGGCGGCTTCCTCGAGCTGCTGGCCGACGAGGAGCTCGACGAGGAGACGCGGCGGCAGTTCCTCGACCAGCTGCGCGGCCAGGTCGACCGCATGCGCACGCTGGCCACCGAGCTGCTCGACCTGTCGCGGCTGGAGGCCGGCGCGCTGGAGCTGCGGCCGGAGCAGACGGACGTCGGTCAGCTGGCGCGCGAGGTGGCCGGCGAGTTCACGCCCGCCGCGCAGCGCCACTCCTCACGCGTGCGGCTCGACCTCCCCGACGAGCCGATCGAGCTCGACTGCGACCCCGAGCGGGTTGCGCAGGTGCTTCGTATCCTGCTCGACAACGCGCTCGTGCACACCCCCGTGGGCACCGGAGTGCGGGTTTCGGCGGACCGGCGGAACGGGCACGTGCGACTCGAAGTCTCCGACCTCGGCCTCGGCATCAAGCGACAGAACATGCCCCACATCTTCGAACCGTTCTTCACCTCCAATGAGGAGGCCCAGGGCGCCGGCCTCGGCCTGGCCATCGCCCGCGAGCTGGCTGAGCGCATGCAGGGCCGCCTGACCGTGCGCTCGGTCCCGGGCTCGACGACCTTCTCGCTGGTGCTGCCGGGATGAGGCGGCTGGCGGCTGTCCTCGCGCTGGTCACGTTCGCAGGCTGCGGCGGCGGCGACGACGACTCCGCGTCGTCGTCGAGCGACTCCGGCAAGTCCGACACCACGCGCGTCGAGGTCGTCGAGGACAGCGGCCAGGAGGGCGGCTTCGACCCGAAGGCGATCTACGAGAACGAGGCGCCCGGCGTGGTGACCGTCATCTCGCTGTTCGAGGCAGGCGGCCTGGACGCCCTCGGGCAGGGCGGTGGGGGCGGCGTCGGCTCCGGCTTCGTGCTCAACGACGAGGGCGAGGTGGCGACCAACGCCCACGTGGTGACCACCGGTGAGGGCGAGGCGGCGCGGCGCGCGCGCGAGGTCTACGTCGAGTTCGCCGACGGCAACACCGTCGAGGCCAAGATCCTGGGGGCCGACCCGAACGCCGACATCGCGCTGCTCAAGATCGATCCCGACGGGCTGAAGCTGCGCCCGCTGCCGCTCGGCGATAGCTCGAGCGTGGAGGTCGGCGAGCCGGTGGCGGCCATCGGGTCGCCGTTCGGCGAGCAGCAGTCGCTCTCGATCGGCGTCGTCTCGGCCGTCGACCGCTCGATCGAGTCGCTGACCGACTTCGCGATCTCCGGCGCCATCCAGACCGACGCCGCCATCAACCCGGGCAACTCCGGCGGCCCGCTGGTCGACGCCGAGGGGAAGGTGATCGGCATCAACCAGCAGATCAAGTCGACCTCCGGGGGCGGCGAGGGCGTCGGTTTCGCCGTGCCGGTCGACGTCGTCAAGCGGTCGCTGGAGATGCTGCGCGACGGCGGCGAGGCGCACTATGCGTACCTCGGCGTGTCGTCGGTGGAGCTCTACCCGCAGCTCGTCGAGCGCTTCAAGCTCGACGTCGAAGAGGGCGCCTGGGTCCAGACCGTCAACCCGGGCGGGCCCGCCGAGGAGGCCGGCGTCCGCGGCGGCGGCTCGCCGGTCGCCTTCCAGGCCGAGGCGTACCGCCCCGGCGGCGACGTCATCACCAAGGTCGACGGCAAGCCGGTCGAGAGCTCGTCCCAGCTCGCCGAGGCGATCGCGGGGTACCGGCCGGGCGAGGAGATCCCGCTGGAGATCCACCGGGACGGCGATACGCGCGAGATCGAGGTCAAGCTCGGCGAGCGTCCGCTCGGCGACGTCGCCGGGTAAGAGTGAGCGCAGCGAACGGTCAACTGAGGCCGGACGCCGAAGTTCGTCGTCCGAACGCGGGGCTCGATGCCCCGCGGAGGTAACTTTCCCTCGTGCTCCAACCCGTCGCGCTGGCCACCAAGAGCCTCGCCGACTACACGCACCTCGTCGGACGCCCGCTCGTCGAGGAGATCCGTGAGCTGGCGGAGCCGCTGAAGGGCCGTCGCGTCGTCCACCTCAGCGCGACGGCGTTCGGCGGCGGGGTGTCCGAGATCCTCTACACGCTGGTGCCGCTGATGCGCGACATCGGCCTCGAGGCCGAGTGGCAGGTGATCTACGGGCGCGAGGAGTTCTTCAACGCGACCAAGATCATGCACAACGCGCTCCAGGGCAACCCGCAGGACCTCACCGAGGACCAGTGGGCGACCTGGTCGCAGTACAACGAGATGAACGCGCGCGAGCTCGCCCGCGGGTGGGACGTCTGCATCGTCCACGACCCGCAGCCCGCGGCGCTGTTCTCGCTCGCCCCGGAGAAGGCGGACGGCTGGATCTGGCGTTGCCACATCGACGTCTCGACGCCGAACCCCGACACGATGGAGCGGCTGCTGCCGTTCATCGAGGGCTATCCGCAGACGCTCTTCCACGTGGACGCGTACGTACCGCGCGGCATGAACGGGAACGTGAACATCGTGCCGCCGGCGATCGACCCCCTGGCCCCGAAGAACATGGCCCTCTCCTTCGAGGACGCTACGTTCGTGTGCCGGCAGTTCGGCATCGACACCGACCGCCCGATGATCTGCCAGGTCTCGCGGTTCGATCCCTGGAAGGACCCGCTGGGGGTGATCGACGCGTACCGGATCGTGAAGGAGTCGCGACCCGAGGTGCAGCTCGCGCTGGTGGGCTCGATGGCGTCGGACGACCCGGAGGGCTGGGACTTCTACAACTCGACGCTCGCCCACGCCGAGGGGGACCCGGACATCCACATCCTGAACAACTTCAACAACGTCGGAGCCATCGAGGTCAACGCGTTCCAGTCGCTGTCGCAGGTCGTGATCCAGAAGTCCACGCGCGAGGGGTTCGGCCTGACGGTGAGCGAGGCGCTGTGGAAGGGGCGGCCGTTCATCGGCGGCAACGTCGGCGGCATCCCGCTCCAGGTCTCCGACGGCGAGACCGGCTATCTGGTCGACACGGTCGAGGAGTGCGCCGCCCGGATCGGCGCGATTCTCGATGACCCGGAATTGGGTAGGTCGCTCGGACTGCGCGGCAAGGAACACGTCCGCACGCATTTCCTGACCCCTCGCTACCTGCGCGACTACCTACGGATCTTCCACGAGGTGCTGTGATGGCTCAGCCGTTGGTGTTGGTGTCCAACCGGGGGCCCGTCACGTACCAGGAGGACGGGTCGATCAAGCGCGGCACGGGCGGGCTGGTGACCGCCTTGACGGGCCTGGCCTCGCACCGCGACGCGATCTGGATCGCCTCGGCGATGACCGACCAGGACGTGGAGCAGGCGGAGCGGTCGGGCGGCCGGCCGTTCTCGGTCGATGCGCCGGAGGGCGGGACCTACCACGTGCGGTTCGTGGCCTCCGACCCCGAGGCCTACGACCGCTTCTACAACATCTTCGCCAACCCGATGCTCTGGTTCATCCAGCACTACCTGTGGGACCTGAGCAACGCGCCGGACATCCGCAAGCACGAGGTCGACGCCTACGAGAACGGCTACCAGGCCGTCAACCGGGATCTGGCGACCGCCGTGCTGGAGGAGATCGACGGCCAGGACGAGCCGGTCGTCATGGTGCACGACTACCAGCTGTACACGCTGCCGGCGATGGTGCGGGCGGAGCGGCCGGACGTCTTCCTGCACCACTTCGTGCACATCCCGTGGACGCAGTCCGACGCCTGGCGCGTGCTCCCGGGGTGGATCCGCGACGAGATCTTCCACGGGCTGCTGGCCAACGACATCATCGGCTTCCACACGCGGTCCTACCGGCGCAACTTCCTGCAGTGCTGCCGCGACCTGTTGGATCTGGAGGTGGACATGGACCGCGGCGTGGTCGTGTGCGAGGACCGCGAGGTGTGGGTGCGCGCGTATCCGCTGCCGATCGACTACCGCGCGACTCAGGGGGTGGCGGGTCGCGACGGCGTGGCGCAGTTCGAGGAGGAGCTGCTGCGGCGCCGGCGCGAGTTCTCGATCTTGCGGGTGGACCGGGCCGATCTGTCTAAGAACGTGCTGCGCGGGTTCACCGCGTTCGACATCTTCCTGGAGCAGCACCCGGAGTTCGCCGAGCGGATCACCTTCACGGCGCAGCTGATGCCGTCGCGGACCGACGTGCCGGAGTACGCCGAGTACCTGGAGAAGATCGAGGCGCTGGTGGCGGTCGTCAACCACCGGCACGGGACGCCGGACTGGATGCCGATCCACCTCAAGCTGCGCGACGACCTGGAGGAGGCGGTGGCCTCCTACAAGCACTACGACGTGATGATGGTCAACGCTATGTTCGACGGCATGAACCTCGTGGCCAAGGAGGGGCCGCTGGTGAACGAGCGCCACGGCGTCTCGATCTTGAGCGAGAACACCGGCGCCCATGAGGAGCTCGGCGAGTTCGCCTTGTCGGTGAACCCGTTCGACGTGCAGGAGCTCGCCGACGCGATCTACTCGGCGTTGACGATGTCGGCCGAGTCGCGCGCCCGGCGGGCGCGCGGGTTGAAGGAGATCGTGACCTCGCGAGATCCGGGCGACTGGATCGACGAGCAGATCGCCGACATCCGGGCCAAGGCGCGCGGGGCGGCGGCGAGCGCGCGGTAAGCCTTCACCCACCCGCCTCGAAGCCGAACTCCGCCTCGGCGGCCTCGCCCGGCGGGACCCCGCGCGTCGCCGGCCGATCCTCGTCCGCCCTCGGCGCCGGCCCACCCCCGCCCGTCCTGGGCGCCGGCCCACCCCCGCCCGTCTCACCGCCACTCGCCACCGGCGGCGACCCACCGCCGCCCGTCGCCCCCGGCTCACCGCGACTCGCCCCCGGCTCACCGCCGCTCGCCCCCGGCTCCTTCGTGGGCCGCTGCCCGCCCGTCTCGACCCCGCTCGTCGCCGGGCCGCGTCCGCCCCGCTTCACCACCCGCCTCGCTCGCGGCCGCTCGTCCCGCCCGACCGGTCGCCTCGTCCGCTCGCGCCCCCGCCGGACTCGTTCCGACCGGTCTCTCGGCTCCCGCCAGCGCGGCTCCGGCTCGCTCACGGGCTCCTCTTCTCCGAGCGGCGCGGGCTCGGGCGGCGGCACCTCGGGCGCGGGCGGGGCGAGGCGGGGCCAGGCGACGACGATCGCCGCCAGCAGGACCGTCGCGGCGACCCGGATCACGTTGCCCCACCGCACGCGACGACGCATGTCTCCAGTAGGCGCAGACCGCAGCGGCTTCGCCCCGCACTGCTACCATGCGCCGCCGCATGGCCACCGAAGCACCCGTCTACGACCTGGTCCTGCTCCTCGACACCACGATCGAGCAGGAACGGCGCGACACGATCCTCGCCAACGTCGAGGACGCCATCGATCGCGCGGGCGAGATCGTCGGCCGGCACGACTGGGGCAACCGCCACACGGTCTACGAGGTCCGCAAGCACGGCGAGGCGGACTACCACCTGATCCAGTTCCGGGGCCCGTCGACGCTGCTCGAGCAGCTCGACCACAACCTGAAGATCACGGACGGCATCCTTCGCTTCCGGATCATCAAGCTCCGCCCCGGCACCCCGGCGCCGCCGGATCTGCGTCCCGCCGCCATGGCCGCTGCCGCGCCTGCGCCGGACGTCGACGAGTCCGAGTAGTCACAACTCTTCGGAGTTCGTCACGACTCCGCCAAGAATTCGTCCCAATCTGCGCGCCATTCGCGGGTTCGCTCCGGACCCACCCCTAGACTCGGCCACCGAGCTTTAGAGAAGTCGAAAGGAGCCTCCGTGGCCGCCACCAACATCAACCGGGTCATCATCACCGGCAACCTCACGCGCGATCCCGAGCTGCGCTCGACCGGGAGCGGCCTGTCCGTGTGCTCGCTGCGCGTGGCCTGCAACACCCGGCGCAAGGACCAGTCGTCCGGCGAGTGGGTCGACAAGCCGAACTTCTTCGACGTGACGGTCTGGGGCGCCCAGGGCGAGAATTGCGCCCGGTTCCTCTCCAAGGGCCGCCCCGTGGCGATCGACGGCCGGCTCGAGTGGCGGGAGTGGCAGGACAAGGAGGGCAACAACCGCCAGGCGATCGACATCATCGCCGACGCGGTGCAGTTCCTCGGCGGCCGCGACGACAACGGCGGGGGCAGCAACGGCTTCACCCCGCGGTCCGACGTGCCGGCCGACACGAGCGACTTCGCGCCCGCCGGCGCGCCCGCCGCCGGCGGCGGCTCGAACGCCGGCGACGACGACATCCCCTTCTAGCCGCCTTCCAAGCGCGCTCCGCTACCCTGTTCGGCGGCCGTCGCCCATGCGCGGCGCGGCCGCCGAGCTTTCTGAAGGCACCAAGAGAGGTTTTCGAACGTGGCGAAGCAGCGCAGCCGGCCGACGCGCCGGCGAGATCGCAAGGGCGGGCCCGGCGGCGGGCGCCGCAAGTCCTGCCCCTACTGCCGCGACAAGGTCGAGTTCGTCGACTACAAGGACATCGTGTCCCTGCGGAAGTTCATCTCCGACCGCGGGAAGATCCGCTCGCGCCGCATCACGGGCGCGTGCCGCCGGCACCAGAACCAGATCGCCACGGCGGTCAAGCGGGCGCGCGAGCTCGCGCTGCTCCCCTACGTGGGTGACACGCGGGAGTCGCGCGACGACCGTCCACGTCGCGACGACCGCGACCGCGACCGCGATCGCGATCGCTAGGCGGTTCCGATGCCCCAGGCGATTCTCCTCCAGGACGTGGAGCAGCTCGGCGAGCGCGGCGAGGTCATCGACGTCTCGAAGGGCTACCTGCGCAACTTCCTGATGCCGCGCAAGCTCGCCGAGCCCGCCACCAAGGGCTCGATCGAGGCCGCCCGCCGCCGCCGCGAGGCCGCCGACCGCGCGGTCGCCGACGCCGAGACCAAGGCGCGCGAGTCCGCCGAGCTCCTCAACAAGACCGTGCTCACGATCCCGCACCAAGCGGGCGAGGACGGCCGCCTCTTCGGCTCCGTGACGTCGCAGGACATCTCGGACGCCATCAAGGAGGCCCGCGGCATCACGATCGACCGCCGCGACATCCGGCTCGACGAGCCGATCAAGACGGTCGGCACGCGCATGGTCGAGGTCGAGGTCACGCCCGGCGTGATCGCGACCGTCAAGACCATGGTCACCGAGCAGAAGTAGCGCCGGCGCGCCCACGCGCGCCTTCGTTCCAACTCCGCAACAGCTCCGTGACAATTCTGCGGAGCGAGCGGGCGAACCCCTTCGACCGGGCCCAGAGCGACCGGCGGCCGACCTAGACTCGACCGTCCGATGAGCGCCCCCGATCGGACCAACGGCCACAGCTTCTCCGCGTCCGACGGCGGCCACCAGCGGGCGTTCGACGGCCCGATCGCCCCACCCCAGAACCTCGAGGCCGAGCAGTCCGTGCTGGGAGCCGTGCTCCTGTCGGACACCGCGCTGCCCGCCCTGATCATCGACGAGCGGCTCCATCCGGCCGACTTCTACCGCGAGGGCCACGCCCGCATCTACCAGGCGATGCTCGACCTGCATACGCTCGGCGAGCCGGTCGACGCGCTCACGCTCGTCGAGCACCTCAAGCAGGCGGGCGACCTCGAAGCCGTCGGCGGCCGCGCGGCGATCGACCTCCTCGCCGGCTCCGTCCCCGCGGTCGGCAACGTCCGCCAGTACGCCCGCATCGTGCGCGACAACGCGATGCTCCGCCGCCTGCTCCGCGCCTCCTACGAGATCCAGGCGCGAGTCCACTCGCACGAGGCCCTCCCACGCGACCTCGTGGACATGGCGGAGCGGGCCATCCTCGAGGTCGCCCATGAGGACAGCCGCAAGGACTTCCGGGCGATCCACGACCTCCTCCACAGCGAGCTCGACAAGCTCGAGCGCCTGTCCCGCGAGGGCAAGGCGATCACCGGCACCGCCTCGGGCTTCGACGACCTCGACAGCATCACCGGCGGCTTCCAGGGCGGCAACCTCATCATCCTCGCCGCAAGGCCATCGATGGGGAAGTGCCTCGCGGGCTCAGCCCTCGTCTACGACCCGCGCACGGGCGCCCGCCGGCGCATCGACGAGGTCGTGGCAGCGATCGAGGCCGGCGAGGAAGCCTTTGTCGCGTCTGTCGGCCCCGATCTCAAGCTGCGCCCGGCGCGTGTTGGCGCCGCGATGCGGAGCGGCCGGCAGCGCGTCTTCCGGCTCACCACCCGCCTCGGGCGCAACATCACCGCTACGGCGAACCACCCGCTCTTGACCTTCGACGGCTGGCAGGAGCTGCGAGATATCACGCCTGGCACGCGCATCGCCGTCCCGCGTCGCCTCCCCCGCGTTGCGCCTGTCGTGCCGTTACCCGATCACGAGATCGTCCTGCTCGCAGCGCTGATCGCCGATGGCAATTTGACGCAGCGAACGCCCAGGTTCTGCTTCGGCGATGGCTCCCGGGTGTTGCCCGAGGTGGAGAAGGCCGCCCGGGCGCTAGGCCTGAGAGTCTCGCCGTCCAAGCACGGCACGGCCTGCATCAGTGCCGGCCGGGGAGCCCGGGCGAACCCGCTGACACAGCTCTGCAGAGACCACGGCCTCTGGGGCCGCCGCTCTGCGGACAAGTTCGTCCCGGACCCGATCTTCGGCCTGTCCGACGACCAGATCGCGCGGTTCCTCGGCGTCCTCTACGCCTGCGACGGTCATGCGCACGCAGGCGACCGGTACAGCCAGATCGGCTACACGACGATCAGCGAGCGGCTCGCGCGAGATGTCCAGCACCTGCTGCTGCGCCTCGGCATCGTCGCCACGATCCGGACGCTCCGCCGCGCTGTCTACGAGGGGACGGAGACCGTCGCCCGCGAGGTTCGAATCACCTCGCGCGAGGGCCTCGACCGGTTCGCGCGCACGGTGGCGGTCGTGGGAAGGCAAGCGCGCTTGGACCGCGTCGCGGCGATGGGGTCGACGCGACGGCCCAAGGCGATCAGCGACACCCTCCCCGTCGAGGTCTGGGATCAGATCCGCGAAGCGAAGGGCGACCGGTCGTGGGCGGAGGTCAGCGTCGGGGCTGGGCATCCGAGAATCC
Source organism: uncultured Solirubrobacteraceae bacterium (assembly GCA_963844405.1). Taxonomy (GTDB): domain Bacteria; phylum Actinomycetota; class Thermoleophilia; order Solirubrobacterales; family Solirubrobacteraceae; genus DASSUW01. The sequence goes on from CAWJNZ010000008.1 coordinate 305,434, forward strand.
ACAACTGGCACGTCGGCTCGCGTGGGCTCTCGCGCATCCAACTGGCGGCGCTCGCCGCTGCGACCAACAGCGAAGTACTCACGAGCCGGCCGCGTCCGATCTCTGGTGGGACGAGGTCGCGACCATCGAGCCGGTCGGCGCCGTCGAGACCTACGACCTGACGGTTCCAGGTGACCACAACTTCGTCGCTGACGACATCGTCGTCCACAACAGCGCGTTGATGGCGAACTTCGCCGAGAACGCGGCGCTGGGGTCCAACAAGGCCGTCGCGCTGTTCTCGCTCGAGATGTCGGAATCGGAGCTCGCGCAGCGCTTCATCGCCTCCCAGGCGTCGATCCGCGGCGACGACCTGCGCAAGGGCAAGGTGCCGCCGTCGCGCTGGCCGAAGATCCTCCAGGCCTCCAACCGGCTCGCGGAGTCGCCGCTCTACATCGACGACTCGTCCGACCTGTCGGTGCTTGACGTGCGCGCCAAGGCGCGCCGGCTCGCGCAGCAGAACGCCGACGGCCTCGGGCTCATCCTCATCGACTACCTCCAGCTCATGCGGGCGAGCGGCACGGTGGACAACCGCGTCGAGCAGATCGGCCAGATCTCGCGCGGGCTCAAAACGCTCGCCCGTGAGCTCGACGTGCCGGTCATCGCGCTCTCGCAGCTCAACCGCGGCGTCGAGCAGCGGACGGACAAGCGTCCGGTGCTCTCGGACCTTCGCGAGTCGGGCTGCCTGGCCGGCGAGACGCGCGTATACCTGCCCGACGCGGGCGAGTACCGGCGGATCGACGAGCTCGTCGGGATGCGAGACTTCCGCGTGACGGCCCTGAACACGGAGACCTGGAAGCTCGAGCCCTGCCGCGTTTCGAACGCGTTCTCGACCGGTCGGAAGCCCGTGTTCGAGATGCGCACGCGACTTGGACGGCGGCTCCGGGCGACCGCGAACCACCGCTTCCTCACGGTCGAGGGCTGGCGGCGGCTCGATGAGCTGACGCCCGGTACGCACATCGCGCTGCCCCGCACGCTGCCAAGCCCCACGCAGCGGACGATTAGCGTCGACGAGCTCGCCCTGCTCGGCCACCTGATCGGCGACGGCTGCACGCTTCCCCGCCATGCCATCCAGTACACGACGCGCGAGCGGGAGCTGGCCGAGATCGTGTCCGACCTTGCGACACGCCTCTTCGGCGATGCCGTCCGGCCCCGAGTCCAGGCTGAGCGCGACTGGTACCAGGTGCACCTGAGCGCCGCAGAGCGGCTGACCCACGGGCGCCGGAACCCGATCGCCGCCTGGCTCGATGGTCTCGGCATCTTCGGTCTGCGCTCGCACCAGAAGCGCGTGCCCGATGCCGTGTTCCGCCAGCCCGCTGACGCGATCGAGGTGTTCCTCCGACACTTGTGGGCCACCGACGGGTGCATCTGGTCGACCGCCACGCGGTCGCGCGTGTACTACGCCACCAGCAGCGAGGAGCTCGCGCGCGACGTCCAGGACCTGCTCCTCCGCCTCGGTATCTGCGCGACGATCCGCCTCGTGCCGCAGCGCGGCGGGCGGCCACAGCACCACGTCGACGTGACGGGGACGCCGGATCAGAAGGAGTTCATCCTCCGCGTCTGGGCGGTCGGGGACCGGCGCGAGCTGCAGGCACTGCGTCTGGCGGATCGTTTGGGTGTCACCCGTGCTCGCACGAACCGGCGATGTCCTGCCTGCGGTCGTCTGGCGGTCGATCGTCGAGCCGGCCCGGACGGTGGCGGGCGTCACCGCGAGGAAGCTGCAGGCGGGACTCGAGACTTCGTACTGCGGTTCGACGCTCTACAAGCACAACCTCGGTCGCGAGCGGGCAGCCCGCGTCGCCGAGATCGTCGGCTCAGAGGAGCTGCGACGGCTCGCGATGAGCGACGTGTACTGGGATCGGATCGACGCGATCGAGGCTGATGGTGAAGCCGAGGTCTATGACCTCACGGTCGATCGGCATCACAACTTCGTAGGTAACGGAGTGATCAGTCACAACAGCATCGAGCAGGACGCCGATCTCGTGATGTTCATCTACCGCGACGAGTACTACAACGAGGAATCCGAGAAGGAGGGGATCGCGGACCTGATCATCTCCAAGCACCGCAACGGCGGTCTCGGGGTGGTCGAGCTCGCGTTCCAGAAGGAGTTCCCCCGGTTCATGTCCTACGCCGGCGACGACGGATATTGAACGCCTGCCCCGACAACCGCTGCGACGGCTCCGGCTTCCTGTTCGACGACGACGGCCGCCGGGCGCGGCCGTGCAGCTGCCGGCCGGCGCGGATGGCGCGCAAGCGGGCGGCGGCGGTCGCCGGCCGGCTGCCGAAGCGCTTCCAGGGCGTGTCGTTCGACCGCGAGCCCGTGGCTTCGATGAACCCAGCGCTGATCCGCGAGGTCCGGAGCTACGTCCGCAGCATCGCCGAGCGGCTCGACGAGGGTCGCGGCATCTGGTTCGTGGGCGGCGTCGGGACCGGCAAGACGACCCTCGCCATGCTGATCTCGAGGGCCGCGATGGAGGCCGACCGGACGGTTGCGATCTACTCGCTGCCGAGGCTGCTCGGCCTGCTGCGCGACACCTACGACGACGACGCCGCAGTTCTCGCTGACCGAGCTGATCGACCGGCTGTGCTCGGTCGACCTCCTGCACATCGACGACGTCGGCGCCGAGCAGAGCTCGCCGTGGGTGCTCGAGCAGCTCTACACGATCGTCAACACGCGCTATGAGGACGGCCGCGCGATCCTCCTGACGACCAACCTCGATCGCGAGAAGCTCGAGCAGCAGATCGGTCCGCGGACCGTCTCGCGGATCTACGAGATCTGCGGCGGCGAACCGCTCCCCATGTGGGGCGACGATCACCGGCTCCCGCAGCACGTCCGCCTGCAGGATCCCGTAGAGGACGAGGACTCGATGTGGGAAGGCGCCTCGCCGTCGCGCTACGGACGACGGCCCCTAGACTGAACTCCCGCAATGGCCGGCATCGTCATCGTGGGCGCCCAATGGGGCGACGAGGGCAAGGGGAAGATCACCGACCTCTTCGCCGAGCACGCGGACATGGTGATCCGCTTCCAGGGCGGCAACAACGCCGGCCACACGATCGTCCGCGAGGGCACGAAGTGGAAGTTCCACCTGATCCCGAGCGGCATCCTCTACCCCGGCCGCCTGTGCGCGATCGGCAACGGCGTCGTGATCGACCCCAAGGTGCTCACGGGTGAGCTGGACGAGCTGCGCAGCAAGGGCGTCGACCTCGGCGGCCTGCGCATCAGCGCCAACGCGCACCTGATCATGCCGTACCACACGCTGCTCGACCACGCGGGCGAGGCGAAGCTCGGCAAGCTCCAGATCGGCACCACGAGGCGAGGCATCGGCCCCTGCTATGCCGACAAGGCGGCGCGCCTCGGCATCCGCGTGCAGGACCTGCTGGACGTGAAGATCCTGCGCAAGAAGATCGCCGCGGCGATGGAGCCCAAGCGCCTCCAGCTGCGTCCCTACGCCAAGTCGCCCGAGCTCGACCTCCAGTCGATGACCGAGGACTACCTCACCTACGGCCACCGGATCGAGCAGTACATCGCCGACACCGCGCGCCTCACCTGGGACGTGCTCGACAGCGGCGGGACCGTCGTGTACGAGGGCGCCCAGGGCACGCTGCTCGACATCGATCACGGCACCTATCCCTTCGTGACCAGCTCGAACGTCGTGGCCGGCAGCGCCTGCGCGGGCGCCGGCGTCGGGCCGAAGGACATCGACGAGGTCTGGGGCGTGGCCAAGGCCTACGCCACCCGCGTCGGCGCCGGCCCGTTCCCGACCGAGCTCGACGACGAGCTCGGCCACGCCATGCGGGAGGCCGGCGGCGAGTACGGGACCACCACGGGCCGCGCCCGCCGCGTCGGCTGGATCGACCTCGTCGCCCTCCGCTACGCCGCCCGCATCAACGGCCTCGACCACCTGGCCATCACCAAGCTCGACGTCCTGACCGGCCTCGGCAGCCTCAACGTCTGCACGCGCTACCGCGGCGTCGAGGAGGCGAGCTTCGACGCCTATCCCTACCACCAGACCGTGATGCACCAGGCGTCGGGCGACTACGAGCGCCTGCCCGGCTGGGACGAGGACCTCGGCGACTGCCGCGACGAGCGCGACCTGCCGCAGGCCGCCCGCGATTACCTCGCCTACGTCGCCGACTTCGTGGGGGTGCCGGTCGGCCTCGTCGGGGTCGGCCCCGGCCGCGAGCAGACCTTCTTCACGGAGGCGGGGCGCGACAGCGCCGCCGCCCGCGCCTTCACGCCCGCCTAGACCTTGATCGTGCGGGTGTCCACGACGAAGTCGTGGAGCGCGCGGTTCTCCTCGTCCCACAGCGGCCACAGGTAGTCCGCGAGGTTGGCCAGCCCGCCCGTGAGGCTGCCGGCGATGCCGAACAGCAGCCCCTTGACCACCACCTCGCGAAGCACCGCGAACCCGAACGTCATCGGCTCGCCGTTCGCCCGCACCACCCGGATGCCGGTGGCCATGCGGCCGAGCGTCTGCCCGTTGGTGCGCGCCATCATCGCCGGCGCGTAGAGCAGGGCGGCGGCCGAGACGCAGAGCACCGCGAGCATCGCCCCGACGATCGTGCCGACGAGCCCGACGCCGTCGTCGGCGAACCAGAGGATCGAGAACGGCGCCATGATCGCGATCGCCAGCAGGATGCCGCCGATGCCGACGATCAGGCCGTCGATCACCTGCGCGCCGGCGCGCGACCACCAGCCGGCGAGCACGTGCCGCCCGGCCAGCGCACCGGGCGCCGACGCCACCGGCGGCCCGCCCGCTCCCGGTGGCGGCGTCGTGACGTAGCCGGGGGTCTCGGGGCGGGTCGGCTCTCTCATGCTCCCGACTCTACCGTCGCCCGCAGCGCGGCCACCACCCGTTCGCCGGCACGACCGTCGCCGTAGAGCGGCGGCCGCTCGGACGGCGCCGGGCGCTCCAGGGCGGCCACGGCGGCCGCGGCGTCGAGGTCGACGAGCGTGTTCCAGCCGACGTCGACGGTCTCCGTCCACTCGGTGGTGGACCGCAGGGTCACGCACGGCACGCCGGCGAGATAGGCCTCCTTCTGCACGCCGCCCGAGTCGGTCACGACCGCACGCGCGTGCAGCAGCAGCGCCGTGAAGTCGAGGTACCCGAGCGGCGGCACGACCCGCACGCCGTCCGCCAGCCGCTCGTACAGCCCGGCGGCCTGCAGCCGCGCGCGCGTCCGGGGATGCAGGGGCAGGACGACCGGGCCGGGCACGGCGAGCAGCAGCTCGACCAGCCGCTCGAGCCGCCCCGGGTCGTCGACGTTGCCGGCCCGATGCGCCGTGACGAGCAGGTACTCGCCGGCCCGAGCGCCCCAGGCGTCGAGCGAACGCTCGCGCGCCTTCGGCGCCAGCATGAGCGCGACGTCGACCATGACGTCCCCGACCACGACGACCTCGCCGTACACCTTCTCGCCGCGCAGCGTCTGCGCCGAGTGCTCGGACGAGCACAGCAGCAACGAGGCGGCATGGTCGGCCATCACCCGGTTGATCTCCTCGGGCATCGTGCGGTCGTAGGACCGCATCCCGGCCTCGACGTGCGCGACCGGCACCTGCGCCTGGGCACCGGCCAGCGCGCCGGCCAGCGTCGAGTTCGTGTCCCCGTAGACGAGCAGCACGTCGGGGGTCTCGGCGGCCAGCAGCGGCTCCAGCGCCGCGAGCATCCGCGCGGTCTGCGCCGTGTTGCTCCCGCCGCCCAGGTCGAGGTGGTGGTCGGGCCGCGGCAGCCCGAGCTCGTCGAAGAAGATGCGCGACAGCTCGTCGTCGTAGTGCTGGCCCGTGTGCACGAGCACCTCGCTCGCCCCCTCGCGCAGGCGGTCCGACACCGCGGCGGCCTTGACGAACTGCGGCCGGTTCCCGATCACCGTGAATACGCGCACGGGCTACCGGGAAAGAGGCTGTCTAGACATGTCGACGATCCTTGGCACCGTACAGGGCGTCCTCGGCCACGTCCTCTGGTACGTGGACTGGCACACCGGCGGCAAGAGCCGCGTCAGGCCGTAACCAGCTCGCTCTCGATCCGCCGCGCGAGCCGTTCCCCCGCCTCCTGTGTGACCGGCCCGGGAGCCGCGGGCAGGGTGATGTCGTCGACCACGGAGATAGCCATGACCTCGCGCACGGTCGAGGCGATGAAGGCCTCCTCGGCCGCTGCGATGTCGTCGAGCGTGCAGGGCTGCTCTTCGCCGTCGGACTCCTCGAGCACGTAGCGGCGGGTGATCGAGTCGAGGATGTGGTCCTCGAGCGGCGGCGTCAGCAGGCGGCCGCCGGCGACCCAGAAGAAGGTCCACGTCGGGCCCTCGAGCACGCGGCCATGCGGCGTCACGAGCAGCGCCTCGTCGAACCCGCGCTCGCGCGCGAGACGCCCGGCGAGCATGTTGCCGCCATACGAGAGCGTCTTGAGGCCGTCGAGCACGCGCGTGGGGGAGTAGGTGACGGTCGCCACCCGCGCCTGGGCGAGCCTGGCCGGCATCGGCTCGATGGTCAGGATCCGGCGGCCGCCGCGCGTGAGGACGACGCGCATGAGGTCGTCGACGGGGCCGGCCGCGTCGAGCAGCGCGGCGATCTCGGCCTGGAGCGCCTCCGCGTCGTAGGGCAGTCGCAGCCCGGCGCACGTGCGGCCGAGCCGCGCCAGGTGGTCGTCCAGCGCGAACGGGCGGCCCTGGTACAGGCGCATCACCTCGAAGCCGCCGTCCCCGCGCGTCAGCCCCTCGTCGGCGACGGAGATCCGCGCCTCCTCGATCGGCCCGATGATCCCGTCGACGCTCGCGAGCATGCGCGGGAGGCTACCGCCCGAGATCGCCGGGAGGACCTCGACCTCGTCGTCGGCTTCGACGGGCGTCTCCTGGCTGACGAGCTCGCCGTTCACGAAGACGTTGATGTGGCGGCGCAGCACGCCCCGCTCGTCGAGGATCCAGCCCCGCGCCGCCGGGTTCGCCCGCTCGAGCTCGGTCAGCAGCTCGCCGACCGATCCACCCTCGATCGTGTGCTCCGACCGGTCGCCGGCGAGGCGCTTGAGCGGGCCTCGCAGCCGCACGAGTGCCATCGCCGGATCCTACGTGGCTAGAGGCTCACGACGCGGTCGCTCTCCGCGAACAGCGTCGCGACCTCCGGCGGCGTGACCCAGCGTCCGTTGACCTTCTCCAGGTCCTCGTCGGTCGCCCCACGGGCGACCGCGCAGCCCTTTCAGACGAAGACGGGGACCTCGTGGTCCCGCAGCTTGGCGAGCAGGTCTCGCACCGGAGGGACGCCGAGGCCCTCCGTGCGCTCGACGTTGTCGTCGAGCAGCAGCTCGGTCGCGTCGCCGCCGAGGACGATCGACGCCTCCTGGCCCACCTCGACCGAACCGTTGGCCGCGAGGTGCAGTGGGATCGAGGCGCGCGTGGCGTCGCCGGTGCCGGCGCTGACGAAGTAGGTGATCTTCACGGTGCGCCAACCCTCTCAGATTTCAGGTAGACGGAGACGTGGCTCGGGCTGAGCGCCGTGAACGGCTCGCGGCGCCAGCCGGCCCAGCGGTCCTCCAGCCGCATGCCCGCGAGGCGCGCCATCAGGTCCAGCTCGGCGGGCCACGCGTACCGCATCTCGGTGGGTGAGGCCTCCACCGTGCCGTCCGCGAAGTGGTAGTGCTGGCCGCTGAGCCGCTGCGTGACCACGTCGTAGACGTAGGCGGAGATGCCGCCCGGTTCCGCCCGCCACGGGAGCACGGTCTGCCCGAGCGGCAGCCGCTGCAGCTCCGGCACGCGAGCCTCGATCACGAACCGTCCGCCGGACTGGAGATGCGCGGCCGCGTTCTCGAAGCACGCGACCTGGCCGTCCTGCGTGACCAGGTTGAAGATGGTGTTGAAGACGAGGTAGACGACGCTGAACTCGCCGTCGAGTCTCGTGGCGGCCATGTCGCCGGCGATCGCCTCGATCCGCTCGGCGCCGGGCTTCTCCCGCAGCCGGTCCAGCATCGCCTCCGAGTTGTCGATGCCCGCGACCTCGACGCCCCGCGCGGCGAGCGGCACCGCGATCCGCCCGGTGCCGATGGCGAACTCCAGCGCCCGACCGTCGCCGGCCAGCTCGGCGAGCAGGTCCACCGCGGGCTCGACGACCGCCGGATCGAACATGTCCGCCGAGCGCTCGTCGTACGCGGCCGCCACGCGCTCGCCGAAGTACCCCTCGTCCGGTCCCACCGAGCTCAGTGTGCCAGCTTCAGCGGTTGACGCGGGCCGTCTCGTAGGCCCACATCGCCAGCTCGACCCGGTTACGGGCGCCGAGCTTGCCCATCAGGCTGGCGAGGTGGGTCTTGGTCGTGCTGAGGCTGATGTACAGCTCGTCGGCGATCTCGGCGTTGGTGCGGCCGCGCGCGACCCGCACGAGCACCTCTTCCTCGCGGGCGGTCAAGGGTTCGCTCGGCTGGACCGGCGGCGTCGCCGGGGAGGCGTCGGTGAACGCGGCGAGCAGGCGCGCGGTCACGCTCGGGGCGATCAGGGCGTCGCCGTTCGCCGCCGAGTGGATCGCCTGGACCAGCAGCTCGGGCCCGGCGTCCTTCAAGAGGAAGCCCCGGGCGCCGGCCTTCAGCGCTCCGTGTACGTACTCGTCCAGGTCGAACGTGGTGATGACCACGATGGCCAGCGGGTCCTCGACCTCCGGGCCGGCGAGCTGCCGCGTCGCCTCGATGCCGTCGAGCTCCGGCATGCGGACGTCGAACAGGCAGACGTCGGGCCGCAGCGAGCGGGCGAGGGCGACCGCGGCGCGGCCGTCGGCGGCCTCGCCCACGACCTCGATGCCGGGTTGGGCGTCGAGGATCATCCTCAGTCCCGTCCGGACGATCTCCTGGTCGTCGGCGACGACCACGCGGATCATGCGCCGTTCCTCGGCAGCGTCGCCGTCACGAGCCAGCCGCGGCCGGCGCTCGGGCCGGCCTGCAGCGTGCCGCCGAGCAGGGCGGCCCGCTCGGTCATGCCCGCGAGCCCGTAGCCCGGCGGCGACACGGTGCCGTGCTCGCCGTCGTCGAGCACGATGAGACGCACGCAGTCGCGCTCGCCGGTGACGCGAACGGCGATCCGGGTCGCGTGGCGGGCATGCCGGACCGCGTTCGTGATCGACTCCTGCGCGATCCGATAGACGGCGGCGCCGACCATCGGCTGGAGGCCCTCGAGGTCGCCCGCGAGCTCGACATCCACGCGCGGCCCGTCCGTGGCCGCTGCGAGCCGGGCGATGTCGGCGACGCCACGCTGCGGCGCGAGGTCGGCCTCGTCGCCGTCGCGCAGCGCGCCGACGATCGCGCGCAACTCGGTGAGCGTGCGCGACGCCGCCTCCTCGATGACCTCGAGCGCGTCGACGGCGGCTGCCGGCTCGGTGGCGGCGAGCGTGCGGCCGGCCTGGGCGCGGACGGCGATCGCCGAGACGTGGTGGGCGACCGTGTCGTGCAGCTCGCGCGCGAGCTGCTCACGCTCGCGCAGCCTGACCTGGTCGCGCTCGCGCAGCCGCGAACCGGTCCGGTAGCGCATGGCGGCCCCGAGCGTGGCGGAGAGCAGGAAGCCCGTCACGCCGGCGATCAGGTCGCCGAAGTTGCCGGCCGCGACCTCCGTGACGAGCTGGAGGCCCAGGACCAGCCCCATGCCGATCGCCGCGTCGCGTCCGGACCCCCAGCGGAGGAGTGCGTAGGGGAACAGGAGCACGTACGCGGTGCTGATCAGGACCGCCGTCGGCTCGTCGGCGAACAGGCGCGCGGCGGTGTCGAGCAGCGTGGTGCCGCCGAACGCGATCGCCGTCATCGGCAGCGGGCGCGTGCGGCGCCAGAGGAGCGTGACCGAAAGTCCCAGGCAGACGACGAGGCCCGCCGGCCGCCAGACCAGGTCCTCGCGGAAGATCGTCTCGAGCACCGCAGACATGGCGATCACGCCGAGCAGCGCCCAGTCGCGCCAGACGCGGGCAGGAGGATCGGGAGCCGGAGGCTCGGCCAGGAACGATCGGACGGCGCTGCTCGCCACGCCACCACGGTAAACCGGCGGCGCGAGTACCGCCATGGGCCGGAAGTGCGGACCGCGCATCGGCCATGTGGCCGGGTCAAGTGTGTCCTTGTGCCCGATGGTCACGGCGGCCGTCCGCCGCCACGATCGATGGCATGTCGACCGCCCTCTACCGCCTCGGCCGCCTCGCGGCCCGCCGTCCATACGCCACCGTCGGCGCGTGGCTCGCGATCGCCGTGCTCGTGGTCGCCGCCTCCGCGGGCTTCGGCCGTGAGCTGAAGGACTCCTCGTTCGACGTGCCCGGGGCCGACTCCGCGCGCGCCCGCGCCGTGCTCAGCGCGGCCGGCTCGGAGCGGGCCGGCCTCACCGCCCAGGTGGTCGTCACGCCGCGGGCCGCCGGCGCGAAGCTGCGCGACGGTGCGCTCGCCGAGCTGCAGGCGGGCTTGGTCGCACTGCCCCACGTGCTGGACGCCCGCCGCGAGGTCTCGCCCGACGGCCGCGTGGGAGTGATCCGCGTCCAGTACCCGGTGGTCGAGGAGCTGAGCCGCGCCGACCTCGAGCGCCTGAAGGCGTTCGCCGCCGGCCAGCGTGCCGGGTCGCCGCTCCAGGTCGAGCTCGGCGGCGACCTCTTCTACGCCTTCGAGGAGTCCGCGGTCGGGATCAGCGAGCTGATCGGCGTCGGCGCGGCGATCGTGATCCTGCTCGTGGCGTTCGGATCCGTGATCGCGATGGGCCTGCCGATCGGGATCGCGCTCTTCGGGCTGGTGCTCGGGATCAGCGCGATGTCGCTCCTCACCTACCTGATCGCGATCCCCGGCTTCGCGCCACAGCTGGCCAGCATGATCGGGCTCGGCGTCGGCATCGACTACGCGTTGTTGCTCGTGACCCGCCACCGCGAGGGTCTGGCGCACGGGCTCGCGGTCGAGGAAGCGGCGGCACGCTCCGTCGCGACCGCGGGGCGCGCGGTCGTCTTCGCCGGCGGCACCGTCGTCATCGCGATCCTCGGCCTGGTCGTGGCCGGCATCCCGTTCCTGACCGCGGCCGGCGTCGGCATCTCGCTCGTCGTCCTGATCATGGTGCTCGCCTCGATCACGCTGCTCCCGGCGTTCCTGTCTTTGGCCGGGCCGAGGATCGGCGGGCGGCGTGCGGGCTCCGGCGTGCGCTGGCAACGCTGGGGCGACCACGTTTCGCGCCACGCCGCGCCATACGCCGTCGGCGCGATGGTGTTGCTGGTGGCGCTCGCCGCGCCGGCGCTCGACCTGCGTCTGGGATCGCCGGACGAGGGCAACCTGCCGACCAACCGCACCGAGCGCCGCGCCTACGACCTCGTCGCCCAGGGCTTCGGGCCGGGGATCAACGGCCCGCTCGTAGTGGTCGCTCGCGCGGACGAGGCCTCGCGGGTTCGCTCCGAGGTGGCGGCCGATCCGGGCATCGCCGCAGTCGCGCCGCCGGAGTTTCACGGCGGCGTGGCCACCCTGCTCGCGTTTCCGACCACCGCTCCGCAGGACGACGCGACCGTCGCCACCATGCGGCGCCTGCGGGCGACGATCGACGCGCACGTCGGCGGCAACACCGCGGACTGGGCCGACGCGGGCGACCGCCTCGAGCAGCGCCTGCCCTACTTCCTCGGCGCCGTCATCCTGCTGTCCTTCCTGCTGCTCACCATCGTGTTCCGCTCGGTGCTCGTGCCGCTGAAGGCCGCCGTGTTGAACCTGCTCAGCGTGGGCGCCGCCTACGGCGTCATCGTCGTCGTCTTCCAGTGGGGCTGGGCGGCCGGCCTGATCGGCCTCGAGTCGACCGTTCCGATCGTCCCGTTCATCCCGGTCGTCATGTTCGCCGTCCTGTTCGGGCTGTCGATGGACTACGAGGTCTTCCTGCTCTCGCGCGTGCGTGAGCACTACCTCCGGACGGGTGACAACCGGGCTTCCGTGATCCAGGGCATCGCCGGCACGGCCCGGGTCATCACCGCGGCCGCCCTGATCATGATCGCCGTGTTCGGCGGCTTCGTCTTCGACGAAGACCCCCGCATCAAGATGTTCGGCCTCGGCCTGGCCACCGCGATCCTCATCGACGCCACGCTCGTCCGGCTCGTCCTCGTCCCGGCGATCATGCAGCTGCTCGGCGACGCGAACTGGTGGCTCCCGCGCTGGATGGGCCGGCTGCTACCGCCCCGTCCCGCCTCGGCGACGGCTGTCTCGTGACGGCGTTAGCGGTGAGTGCTCCCGCCAGGAATCGAACCTGGAACCTTCGGATTAGAGCGGCTCGAGTAGGGCCTGGTTTGGCTCTATAGAGCCAGATACGGGCGGTGGAGTGGAGTCCCAGGTCGGGTCACTTCTGCTGAGTCGGGGACCTCGTTCGGTACACCATTGCTCGGGCGGGCTCGTAGTTCAGCGAGGTTGCGGGGTGCGCTCGTCGGGTCATTCAGGTTCGTCCGTTGCGCACTCGCTTTGACCCCGCGTCCGGCTTGTCGCCGGGAGCTCAGGGCGCCTTGACGCCGTGACGCTTCAGGTAGTCGAGGTAGAACGGTCGCAGGAGTTCGGCGACCTCACCGCGACCGGACTCGGTGACGTCGTCGACGTGCGCGCTCATCCTCTGCACGTCAGCCGCTGCCTCATCCAGTTCTCCGGCGCCGGCCTCGGCGGCCGGGAGCACTTGCATCAAGTGCCAAAAGAAGCGGACGTCGACGTGGCGGCGTGCCCGGCGCACCGCAAGGTCGTGGAGCTCGGCCGAGGAGAGCCGATCGAGGGGATCTTCGTAGGACATGCACTAATGGACACTACGCCGCCCCGGGAAACCCGGGGCGGCGCGCGCTCGAGGCGTCCAGCGCTGCGCTCCAGCGCCGTGTTCGGCGTCGCAACGCTCTGGGCTTGTGCTTGGCGGCCGCGGGCTGGCAGAGTGAGCGGATACGCGGAGCGCAGAGAGGAGCCTCAGATGGTGGCGCGCGTCACGCGCGTCAAGCTCGGTCCGGAGGATGTCGAGGAGGCCGTGCGCCTATTCGGCGAGTCCGTGGTCCCTGCAGCTGCTCAGGAGGAGGGGTTCATGGGGGCGCTGCTGCTCACGCGCGACGATGGGCGCGCGCTTGTCGTCGACCTGTGTGACACCCTCGAGCACATGCGCGCCAACCAACGCAACGGCTTCTATCAGACGCAGGTCGCCAAGTTCGCCGGCAAGCTCGCGGAGCGCCCGTCGCGCGAGTTCTATGACGTCGCGGTGGCCAAGGGCGTACGGGGCGGCACGGAGCTGCTGCGCAGCGTCGACTGATCACGCGGAAACGCCGTTGGCGCGCGAGGCGCACCAGGGGGTCCGACACGTACTTGCTCGGCGGCGACCACGAGCGTGCCGCCTTCACGCGGCGCCGCGCCCCGCGGCCGTGAAGCTGCTCCAGAGTGTCGAGGCGACAGCGCCCGGGTCGGGATTCTCATGGACCTCTACGCGCTCGACCCACTTGACCCACTGAAACCCGCGTCGCCCCGGGGCGACAAGGCGGCACGGCGCGCCGTGGCCGTGGGCTAGCGGCTCCCCGCCGACGTGCGTGGCGAGCAGCAGGGCGCGCGCGTCGCGGAGGCCGAAGCTCCAGCGGTAACCGGTGCGCGAGATCACGCGCACGTGGCGAGCGCCGGACTCGACGCCGGCGTCATCGAGCAGGCGACCGAGCGAGGCGCCACGCCAGTGCTGGGTCGAGAAGAAGCCGCCTGTGCAGTCCAGCGTTGCGGTCAGCGCGTCGCCGCGGTCGAGCTCGGCGGCGGTGAGGGCGAGCGGCCGCCGCACGCGTCCGGCGACGGTGAGCCGATAGTCGCCCGCGAGCGGCCGCGGTCGGTCGGCGACCCACGACGTCGTCGGGAACGCGTTACCCGTGAACGAGCCGGCGTCGTAGGAGCCGGTGAAGCGCCGCTGGGCGCCGGGCACGCCGACCGCCCGCTGGACCGGACGCTGGAGCTGCCATGCGGCCAACGCGCCGGCGCCGAGCGCAGCTGCCGTGAGGAACTGGCGCCGGTCGCTGAGGTCGCGCCCGCGTGGGCGTTTGGCCCGCACCCGCGCGTGAGCGAGCACGACCACCGCCAAGAGCGCGCCGAGCGCGCCGTGCCAGAACAGCACCGTGTAGCCCGCGACCCCGACCCTGCCGGCGGTCGACCACACCGCGCCGCTGACCAGCACGGCCAGCACGAGGCCGAGTGCCAGCAGACCGCGCAGCGTCCGCGGGTCGCGGCGCGCCCGCGCGCCGACGCGCGGGAGCACCCGGCGCAGCTTGAACACGAGCAGCAGCGCGAGCGCGGTGCCCGCCAGCGCGTGCGCGCCGAACACCCAGGCACCGCCCGGGGAACCGGCAAACCAGGTCGCCAGGCCGCTCACCAGACCGAGCGCCACCAGCAGCGCCAGTCCCCAATCGGTGCCCCGCGGCGTCACGGCCCGCCGATTCTACGGCGCCGCGACCCGCGACCGCGCAGGCCGCCAGCCAGCCCGCCCCGGCCGCGATCACCGCGACGTCCGACCCGGTTGCCACAAGCCTCCCCGGCCCGCGCTCGGAGCGCTTGATATGAGCAACGATCGGGCGCTCTGCGGGCACGACCCTCGCCGCGCCCAAGCCGACGACACCAGGGTGGTGTAATGGAGTGATGGCTAGACGCGTGCTGGCCGTCCTGGTGCTCGTGCTCGTCGCGGTCGTGGCGATCAGGCTCGTCGTCGGGCTCGTGGTCGGCGTCATTTCAGCCGTCTTGTGGATCCTCGTGGTCGCGGCGTTGGTGGCGGCGGGGCGTGGGCGCGGTCGACACTCAAGTCCGCCAAGCGTCATCGCGGCGTGAAGCCGCCATCGTCATCGGCAGCGGAACTGCCAGCTGCGCCGGGCGAGGACGCGGTGGCGGCTGAGATGCGCCGCATCACCGAGCAGCTGCGCGAGCAGGGCCGCCGCTGACGGCGCGCGAGTTCCGTCTCAAACCTCGACGCGGCCGGCTCAGTCGAGCGCGCGAAGCTCTTGGGCGAGTGCGACGCGACGCGCCGATCGGCTGCGCGCTGGCTCCCGCCCGGATTTGCGCCTAGCATGACGACAGGCGCTGGGCTCCCCGCTCAGCGGAAGCAGTGCGAGCGGTTCGCAGTCGTTGCCGAGCATCCTCCGCGTCTCGCAGCACGATCAACCGGAGGTCCACCGATGGCCACGGGAACCGTGAAGTGGTTCAGCGACGACAAGGGCTACGGCTTCATCACGCCCGACGACGGCGACAAGGATCTGTTCGTACACCACAGCGCGATCGCCGGGAGCGGCTTCAAGTCGCTGACCGAGGGAGCGAAGGTCGAGTACGAGGAGGAGCAGGGCCCCAAGGGCCCGAACGCCGCCAACGTGCGCCCCATCTGAGCCTGAGCCGCCTGGACTGGAGGAAGCGAGCGCGGGCGCGCGTGAGCGCGGCGGTGCTCGCGCGAGGCCGTAGCCTTCGGATAGTGGACCGTCGGCGGGTCTCGACCCTCGTGAGCACACGGCTGTTCAATCCGCTGGTCAAGGCCGCCACGAACGCCGGGCTGGCGTTGCCTGGGATTGCGATCCTCGAGACGACGGGACGCAAGAGTGGCCGGCCGCGGCGCACGCCCGTCGGACGTTCGCTCGACGGCGACACCGTCTGGATCGTCGCTGAGCACGGCCGCCACGCCGGCTACGTGCGCAACATCGAGGCCGACCCGGCCGTGCGGATCAAGATCGGCCACCGGTGGCGCACCGGAACCGCCCACGTGTCGCCGGACGACGACCCACGAGCGCGCCAGCGCGCGATGCCAACGGTAAATGCGGCCGTCGTCCGCCTCATGGGCACGGACCTGCTCACCGTGCGAGTCGACCTCGACCCCGAGAGCCGCGACTAGCAGACAAGGCCGCAGTTCCAACGACCGGCAGCGGCGGAGGCCAAGCCGAGCGACGCATCAACCTTGCAGGCCTCGGGCAGCTGCGAACCCGAGCAGGGGTGAGCGCCAGAGCGGCGATGACGTGACCGTCGAGCGGGGGACGAACTGCCGCCATGTCGCAGAAGCAGAAGAATCGCGCCTGCGAGTGTCTGGACTCCGTGACCGCCCGGTTACCCACGCAGGACACGAAAGGCCTGCAAATCCAGGCCTTTCTACATGCCCCCGCCAGGAATCGAACCTGGAACCTTCGGATTAAGAGTCGTCCCCAAGACCTCTGATTTGGCTTTGTAGAGCCAAATCAGGGGGGATAGAGTGGGTCCGACGTCGGGTCACTTCGGCTGAGTTGGGGACCGCGTTCGGGACCCCGTTGACTCAGGCGGGATCGTAGCTCAGCCGCGACGCTACGGCTCATTGGCATTCTCAGTCGCACGTCTCGTACCCTGCACGGCCCACGCAGGGACTCATCGCGCAGTGCGGGACGTGCGTTGCACGTCCCAGAGAAAGAGGTCCAGCGCTGCAGGACATGCCCCTAAGTGTTCGGCCCAGTCCAGGTATGCGCGCTCAATGCGCAGGTAGTCGCGCGGGAGTTGCGCATCGATGATCACGCCGGCCTCGCTGAGTGCCCGAACCAGATGGACATCCAGAATGGCGAGTTCTCGCGCCCATCCGCAGTTGCGAAGTAGCCAGCTGGCCGTCTTTAGCCCGACGCCCGGGCAAGTACATAGCCACTCGCGGCGTTCGGACTCAGTCAGCCGGACCGAGAGGCCCTTCAGGAGGCCACCTTGATCGTGGACCCAGAAGACGGCATCGGAAAGCAGCGTGGCTTTCCGGCTGGGGTAACGGTATCGACGCGGAGTTCCGTTGCTGCGGCGCGGCTCAAACTGTGGTCGCGTCAGCTCGTGGTGGATCGATCGACGGAGCTTTGCTCGGGTCCAGAGCGTGCCAAAAGGATGCAAAGCCATCACGGCTTCTGTAGCCGAGCTCGCCAACTCGTACGTGACACCGTGGCCGCCCAACAGACAGAAAACGAGCTCTCGGCGCAGCCCGGATTCGTCGGCCGGTTTTGCGGAAGCAGGCACGCAATACCGAGAGTGATGTCGGTCCCACACCGGACGCCACCACGGCTCAACTGCTGGGTTGGGCAGGACTTGGACGGTGGCTGAGCTCGTCATCTCCTGTCGTCTTTCGCTCGCGCGCCTAGGCTCCTCCATTGAGCGTCGCACGCGTGACAGACTCGACCTCTGAATCTTCCACGCGGGCCGGACACTACGGCGCGCGGTAGACGCAGGAAGAGGTGCAGGTCTCGGCGACCTTCACCGCGCTTAATCCGGGAAGCTTCGGCTGGAGCCGCTCCCAGATCCAAGTGGCAAGGATCTCGCTCGTCGGGTTCTCAAGACCGGCGACGTCATTTAGGTACCGATGATCGAGCTCCTCGTGTAGCGGCGCCCAGGCGCCGGCGATGTCGCCAAAGTCGCAAACCCAACCCTCTGGCTCGACGAGCCGGCCCGCCACGGTCACCTCTATCGAGAACGAATGTCCATGCAGCCTTCGGCACTTGTGGCCCTCGGGTGCGTAGGGCAGCAGGTGCGCGGCCTCGAAGCGAAACGATCGGCTGATCTCCCAACTCACGGGATCCCTATGGCCTTGTGGATCTGCAGGCTCAGGCGCCAAGCCGGCCGGTCCCGGCACGTCGTGATCGTCTGGGCCGTATTGCGCTCCAGATCAGGTCCATCGATCGGCTGCAAGAAGCGATGTCGGAACGCCAGACGTTCCATCTCGTCAAGGTTGATGCCAGGCTGTGGCCAGGCGATCTTGATCTCGTCGCCTGTGCGTTGTAGGAGCGGAGCGGCGGCTTTAGGACTGACGCAGATCCAGTCAAGCCCTGCGGGAGCCGGTCGTGTTCCGTTTGTCTCGACTGCGACTTCAGCGCCAGCGCCGTGGAGCTCGTCAAGCAGAACGCGGTCCAGTTGTAGCGTCGGCTCCCCGCCTGTGAATACTACGAAAGGCGTCGTCGGCTTAGGCCAACGGCGCAGAATTGCTTCAGCCAGTTGCTCGGCGCTGCCATACCGGCCGCCGCCCTCTCCGTCAGTGCCGACGAAATCGGTGTCGCAGAATCGGCAGACCGCGCGGCCACGGTCTCGCTCGAGCCCGTTCCACAGGTTGCAGCCGGTGAAGCGACAGAACACCGCCAGTCGCCCAGCGTTGTAGCCCTCGCCCTGAAGGGTTAGGAAGATCGACTTCACCGCGTAGCGCCGGCCAGGCATTCGGCTCACTTACCAACCTCTTGCGATTTAGGCGACTCCTCCGAAGGCAGCCGACCAAAGACGCCGTCAATCAGAACCTCTAGACGGAGCAACCAGGCGGGCGCCCCTCGCTTTCGGTCGGCGCGGCGAAAGACCTCTTCCTTCCGGTTGTGCAGAGCCTTGAGCGCAGCCGCCTTCTTGTCGGGGATTGGCACGATGGAGGACATGGCACGGTCGTACTCGACCGTGAGGTCGACTCCTTCGACAATCCACCGACCATTTTCCGCAACGGCCCGCGCGTAGAGGCTACTCAGCTCGCCTAGGCGTCGGGCAGCGTCGCCGTGGGCCCATGCTCGCCGGCGCCAGTCGACGACGAGGTCAACCAGGGAGACTAGGAACGTCACAGCAGCTAGCCCGCCCAAAAAGACTTGGAGCTTTCCCTCAAGGCCCAATACGCGCACCTGCTGATCGCCGTTAGCCAACGCCAACATCAGCCCGACGATCGATAGGGCCATGACGGCCAGCGTGAGCAACGAAGAGCGGCGCGTGTACCGATCACGAAGAGTCGAGTGCGCTGTGAGCATCCACTTCATGACTCGTCGGCGCCTGTTGTACTCGTCTGCGTCCATTAGTCGAAGAGGCGCCGCCACTCGGTCGCGGCTGCGGCGGTGTCCATCCGTGAAGCGATCCGCCGTAGCGCCGCCGAGATGCGCTGTCGCTGCGGTGAATTCGGGGCGCCGAAGCCTTCGTCGATGCGCCCTGACTGTCCCGTGATGTCTGCAATGGGCTGCTTGATGCGGTCGGCAGCTCGCCTGAAGAAGTGCAACAGCATGGCGCGGTTCGTCCGTGGCCCGCTGTAGCCCCGGAAGGCATCGACAGCAAGGGCCTCCATGTGATAGCCGCCAGGCCTATCCGCATCGCTCAGCGACGCGTCGACAATAGCCTTGGCCAGCTTGATGGTAGGTACGACACGCCCGCCTTGCTGACGGTTAACGGTCGTAAGCCGATCCGCGAATACCTTCGGCCGGATGAACGACCATCCGGCGCCGGTCTTGTCGGAAATCGCGACGCGCCCGCCGCGCTCTACAGCTGGCAACAGCTGGATCTCGTTGCCATCCTTGTACTTCACCGTAATGGCGAACCCCGTGTCGATTCTGTCGACTTTGGCCATGTCTAGTCCCTGTTTCAGACCCCGCTCCATGGCCGTTCGTAGGCTCTGGGGAGTGTCCGCGTCCAGGCTCTCGGGTTTGACGATCACTAGCGAGTCCACATCGCTGATGCCATCGACGTAAGTATGCTTCGCAACGGAGCCGCCGTAGAGCAGCCGATCAACGTCGGCAACCCGCTCCCCGAGCGCGTCGATAATCTCGTCAAGCCGCTCGTTGATGAGACTCGTGTCTCGTTGATTGATCTGCGAGAGCTGCCCGTCGAGTAGCGCATTGACTTCGCTTTCCAGCTTGGTCTGCTGGAGATCGCGCTGGACCTCCGCCCTGAGCTCCTCGGGAGTCCGGCGGCTCGAGAAACTTCCGCTTCCACTGCCGCCCATCAGCCTCTCCTATCCATGGCCGAACGATACGCCTGTGTCAGGATGTCGCCCACTTGCTCGTCCCGTCGGCCGAGCATGCCGTCGTTGTAGACCGTCCAATCGCCTTCCTCGTCGGCGAAGCTGTGCAGTCGCGCCTGCAACTCGACGAGAAAGGTGAGATTGCCGGCCAGCACTCCGTAGCGGCGGCGATCATCGTCCTGTTCGAGACGCCCGTCGAGCAGTGGCCCTTGCTCGCGGTGGACGGCCAACCCGCGCCAGTACGCATAGCGCAGCCACGTGAGGCCATCGAAGACGTCGGCTCCTGCAGCGAAATAGAGCGGCACGAAAAGAGGGTCCAGAGCGCCGAAGACGTGAAGCGGCGTCGCGAGCTCTGCGCGGCTGAGCAGGTCGCGCAGTTCCATAACCGCGACAACCCGTTCCTGGAGGGAGCTCCCAAGCTCGTGCTCGGTGACGCCGACGATCGAGAAGTCGGCGAGGGCATCGGCGTCGGATTCCAGCTGCGCAAAGCTATGCGTTGCCCGGTCAGGAGGTGGCTTGAGCAGGACAACTGGAGCCAATGCCGGGCTCTGCCTGAGAAACTCATGCGCAGCCTCTATCTGTCTGGCGTACGACTCGCCCGGACGGTCCCAGGCGATCGCCGCGCAATTGACCGCGGACTCGGGCAAACGGGCGAGAAGCTCGCCGTAAGCGGTCTCCGACCATGGTTTCGGCTCGCGTAGGTCTTGTACGAGTTCGCCGACGTCGACGCCTTGCCGAACCTCGTAGCCGCCGCTATCAATTAGCAGGACTTCCGGCTGCGACAGCGGACTAGCCGTCCAGTCGGGGTTGTCAAGCGCGTCTCCCGCCTCAAGCAGGCGGTGGTAAAGGTCGTAAGCCGAAACGAGGAAACTTTCGTTTAGCCGATCGGCGAAGAACTCGAGCAGACGAGACACTTCGGAGCGTTCCGGCTGGCCAGCCTGCTGTACGACGCCGAATCCTCGGGACGAGAACGACGGCACTAGGAGCGGCGTTCCCACGACCTGTCCCGAGGGCAGCCGGAGAGATCTCGGCTCAGCTCGCAAGAAGCGCCTCGCGATCTCTGCACGAGCGACACACGTCGCAAGCGACGTCGGATGCCTCACAGCTGTGGGTCACAGCGACTGGAACATCAAGCTGTTGGGCGAGCGCATAGACGTCGGCTTTACTCCACTCAATGAACGGCGCGAGCAGGCGCATAGTGCCGGCCGTATGGAAGTCAAGGACCTGCTGCATGAGCTGAACAAATGCTGGCGAGCAATCGTTGTACCCGGTCCCAGCGTGGATACCGAGGTAAAGAATGTCGGCATCAGGGCGAAGAGTCATCGCCACCGAGATCAACAGAGCGTTTCTACCTGGGATCTCTCCAGCGCTGGGCACCGCAAGCCCGCTCACGGTGGCCTCGATGAACTCGGCTGCGAACGCGGCGGTCAGCGCACGCGCGCTGCGCCGCTCCGCCCGTCGAGCGGGTTGGCCGTAGTCGATGAAGCAGAGGTCAACCGTCTCTCCGGTCGCCGCCACCTCCCCGACTAGCGTTGCGGAGTCAATTCCACCGCTGCAAAGGATTACGTGGTTCATCGCATTGTCGCGGAGCCTAGCCTAACGAAACGCGGACGGTGCCGCCCTTGAGCTGCGCACAGTCAACACACAGCTGCGGACCTCCCAAGCGGCCACAAGGAGGTTTGCACGGCCGTCAACCGCTGGCTACTCGACGGGCACCGCAGAGTCGATCTGCGCTCGAATCGAGCGCGCAACACGATCGAACATGTCTGGATCCGCGACACGTGACAACTCGATTACAGGGCACTCAGCCCTTCGGAGCCCTGGCAGGTAAGGCGAAAAGTGCATCGCAGCGCCGCTGCGATTACTTCCTACGTCGATGCCGAGCGCATAGAACGCTGGCAACGTACCGTAGGTGAAGAGTTCAAGCGATCCGGCGAGGTCCTCATCACGAAACTCTTGCCGGATTCCGCCAAGCGCCTCGAGACTCTGCCGAATGCGGTCTTTGTACGTTGCCTCGTTGCGCGATTCAAGATAGGTGGAGGCGGCAGGACTATCCGGATCGAGGGCGTAGCATCTGAGGCTCACGCCGCGCGCAAGGAGGTCGCGGACAGGTTCCCTCCAGAGCCCGGGATTGAGTCCCGTGAAATACGAGGTAAACGTGGACAAGCCAATGCCGAATTCGATGATCTCGTCTTCTGCAGTTTCCATCAGCCTCAGCTTGTCAGCGACTGGCAGTCGGCCCGCACCGTGTATCCGGACGCTTGCCGGCGGGGCCGGCGTGACGCCTGCCACCGCCGCCGAGCGAAGCGCCCAAAGCTCGATCTCACCGACACCCCGAAGGTGGATCCTGCTCGGACCGTCGAGGGCGAGAGCCTCCACATCGGCAAAGTAGTCGCCGACAGCGTCCACATGCGCGCGGTCAAGAAGCACCTGGCCGGGGGCGGCGGCCGCTTGAATGCGGGCAGCCCGGTCCACGGTGGCGCCAAGCACGTCAGGCTGGCCACCGATTGCGACGTCCTGCACCAGGCCAACCGTCATACCGACCTTGGTGGTTAGGTCGCTATGCAACATGAGACCCGTCCGAACGTTCTCGGCAGCTAGCAGCGCGGCCATGGGATCGTCAAAAACCGCAAGACAGCCATCGCCCAGTTCCTTGAGCACCTCGCCGCCTTTCGCGGCGACCACCTCGCGACAAACGGAATTGTGCTGCATTGCGGCAGCAACGCCGGCGGCATGACCGAGCTCGAGCTTTCGGGCGGTCGATCCCACCAAGTCGAAGAAGACCACGGACCTGAGCCGGCCGACCGAGGGCACATTCTCCGAGGGGCGCCCGTCAAGGACCAGTTTTTCTAGATTTTGTAGATAGAGCTCGGCCACCATTTGGGAGACCCTATCGGTGAGCTGCCGACGAAGGCCTATGCCGCACAGCAGCAATGGCGGTCAACGGACGTCGCCGGCGACGTCCCAACAGAGCACTCCGGGTCATGCACTCGAAGAGAGTCGGCTCCTATGTCAAGCAGGGCGCCGAAGGCGCGCTGGTCACCTCCAACGGCGGCCGCGTCTTCGCGGGCGTGGATGCTGGTGAAGAGCCGGTAGACGAGGCGGGCGAGGTGGCGCTTGAGCGCGCGCAGGCCCTCCTTCGGGCTCTTGCCGTTGGCGAGGTAGCGAGCGAGGTACTCGCGCGCGGGCGCGTGGATGCTGGCCTGGGTGAGCGCGATCACGTGCAGGGCGCCGTTGAGCTGGCAGTTGCCGGCGCGGTTGAGCCGGTGGCGCTGCTGGCGTCCAGAGGAGGCGTCCAGCGGGGCGACGCCGGCGTAGCTGGCCAGCTTGGCGTCGGTGGGGCGACGACGATCAGACGGGCGGCGGTGATCACGCCGCAGCCGGGGATCGCCAGCAGCATCGCGTGATGGCGCCTGACCAACGGGGCGAGCTCGCGCCGAAGCTCGGCGATCTGCGGGTTGAGCTGCCCCAGCCGCTCGACCAGCCGCCGGCCGATCGGACCAGCGCGCTCTGCTCGAGCCCGCCAAGCCGGCGATCGAGCCGGGCGAGCGCGTTGGCGTTGCCCAGGCCACGCCTGGGCGGCTGCAGCGCGGGATCGAGGTCGTGCAGCAGCCAGCGCAGTCGGCACGCCACCCGCGTGCGCTCGGCGACCAGCTGGGCGCGGTGGTCGACCAGCCACGCGATCTCGCGCTCCGGGCCGGCCAGGTAGGCAACCGGCAGATCGTCCTTGCGGATCGCCGCCCGCGCGACCGCGGTGGCATCGATCACATCCCACTTGCCCGGCCGGCGCGCGAGCGTGCGCTCGCCCGCCATCAGCTTCGGATGCACCCGCATCACCCGCTCCCCCGCCCGCAGCAGAAAGCGCTCCAGCGCGCCGGACACGTTGCGGCAGTCCTCGATCGCCCACACCCGCTCCTCGCCGCGGCGGCGCGCCTGGTCAAGCAGCCGTCGATGCCCGTCCTCGCCGTCGTCGACCGTCACGTCCGCCAGCACGCGCCCGCTCGCCTGCTCGACGATCGCCGCGGTGTGCGTGAACTTGTGCGCGTCGATCCCCACTACGATCACCGCTGATCCCCCTTCGCCGACGTTGGGCGGATCGCCAGTGGACAGCACTTCATGGGGGCCTCTAGCCAGGCTCCTACTAGGTCACGCTGGGATCCTCGGACGCGGCGGGCGACACGACCGCGTTGCGGTCAGCCAACACCGGCGACATGCAAATGCCGGGTCAGCCCGCCGCGCCGAGCCTAACCCGGCCATCGAGCGGGACCACCCGCAACGACCCCTGGCACCTTCGCATGAAGTGCAAGTGCGTGCCGCTCTTGATGTTCGGTCTTTGTGCGACGCCTCCGCGGCGAGAACTGCGGACTGGGGGCAGCGCCGTGCCACGGATCAGCGCCAACTTCGTAACAACTTTGTGACTTCAGGCGTCGAGTCGGCGATTCCTGGGCGGGCGGCCTTTACGTTCCGTAGATACGTCAAGAAGTGCCCCGGCGGCGTTGGAGCGCCCCGGGGCCGGCACAGGAGAGTGGACTCCTATGCAGTCGCACCGTACCGCGGGCTCGCCGCCCGTGCAGTCGTCGCCGGCCGGTCCGTGGACCGGCAGGGTCCTCGGGCTTGGCGTCACCGATCTTCTGCGCGTCGAGCTCGAGCCGGTCCAGATTCCGTCGCTCGTCGAGCAGCTCGCCGTGAAGCGTGCGCCTCTACGAGGACGCGGTCGTCCGGGAGGAAGCGCGAGTGGGAGGCGATCCCGGAGTTCCAGCGGGAGATCCGGCCGGCGAGCGTCATCGAGGTGGCGAAGGATCTCGACGCAAGTCGGTTCGACTCTGCGAGCGCTCGACGTCATCCGCGGCCAGCTGCGCGGACGGCGAGACGCCGAGCAGTCACGACGATCGTCGGGCCGTCGCGGATCGTCGCCGAGCTGGTGCGCGAGACCACGCGCCGCGCGGCCATGACGCTGAACGAGCTCTTGGAGCAGCCGCCTCGAGGCGATGCGGACGCGCGAGCGAGGCTTGTGCGAGTCGCCGCTGGCGGCCGGGCGTGGGTGGAGACGTACGTCGAGTGCGAGGCGATCGAGTGGTCCAAGTTCGAGATCGATCCGATGCCGACCGGCTCATAGCTCCTGTGAGCGCGCGCCGCGCCGGCGTGAGCGAAAGATCACCGGTCGGCGGTGAGTTGTCCGACGAAGTCGATGGACCAACCGTGCGGCTCAGCGGCTTAGTCGGTGACGATGCTCTCGATCGGCAAGCTCGCGGCCGGCCAGGCCGACTACTACCTCGAGCAGGCGCAGGGGCGCGTGACGCGCGCTCGTGCGGTCGGCTCGGGCGTCGAGGACTACTACCTGGGCGGGCCGGAGGCGGCTGGCGAGTGGATCGGCGTCGGCGCGTGCGGCTGCTGGGTCTCGGCGGGACGGTCGGCGACGATGCGCTGCGGCGGGTGCTCGCCGGCGAGCATCCGGGGACGGGCGAGCTGCTCGGTCGGCAGCGCGCAGGCTCGGGTGCCGGGCTTCGATCTGACGTTCTCGGCGCCGAAGAGCGTGAGCGTGCTGTTCGGGGTCGGCGACGACCGGATGCGTGGTGCGATCCGGCGCGCGCACGACCTGCGCCGTCGCGGATGCGTTCGGCTATGTGGAGCGGCATGCCGCGGTGACGCGCCGCGGTGCCGGTGGCGTTCATGCCGTGCCCGGGCGCGGGCTGGTCGCGGCGGCGTTCCGGCATCGGACGTCGCGGGCCGGCGATCCGCAGCTGCACACGCACGTCCTGGTCGCCAACCTCACGCTCGGCGCCGATGGGCGCTGGTCGGCGCTCGACGGGCGGCGGCTGTATGCGCACGCCAAGACCGCCGGCTACCTGTACGAGGCTCGGCTGCGGGCCGAGCTGACGCGCGAGCTCGGGCTCGAGTGGGGTCCGGTTCGGAACGGGATCGCCGACGTCGCCGGAGTGCCGGCTCCGGTGCTGCGGGCGTTCAGTCGCCGGCGTGCGGAGATCGAGGCCGAGCTGAAGCGGCATGGGACGCGGTCCGCCGCGGCGGCGCAGGTCGCGGCGCTCGAGACTCGGCGGCGGAAGGACTACGGCGTCACGCCCGAGCAGCTCGTGCCCGAGTGGCGCGAGCGGGCGGCGGGTCTTGGCCTGACGCCCGAGCTGCGTCCGGTCGTTGGTCGGCCGCGCGCGAGCGCGGCGGCTGCATGTCGATGACGTGGAGCGCTTGGCGGCGCGGCTCGCGGCTCCGGACGGGCTCACGCATCGGCGCTCGACGTTCACTCGCCGCGACGTGATCCAGGCGCTGTGTGCGGAGCTGCCCGCCGGCGCTGACGTGACGGCGGCGGAGATCGAGGCGGTCGCGGATCGGTTCCTCGGCGTCGGAACGCGTGGTCGTGCTCGCGGTGGGGAGCGATCGGGTGTCCTGCGGCGGCGGGATGGGTCCGTGGTGCCGCTGGTGCGCGACGAGCGGGTGTACTCGACGCCCGAGCTGCTCGCGCTGGAGCGGCGGCTGCTGGACCAGGCCGTCGGGAGCCAGGATGCGGGGCTCGGCGTCGTGCGGTCGACGTGGGTCGAGCGGGCGATCGCGCGGCGGCCGACGATCGCGGGCGAGCAGGCCGAGATGGTGCGGCGGCTCACCGGCGACGGTGCGGGCGTCGCGGTCGTGGTCGGCCAGGCGGGGACCGGGAAGACGTTCGCGCTCGCGGCCGCGCGCGAGGCGTGGGAGGCGGGTGGGCATGTCGTCCTCGGCGCGGCGCTTGCTCGGCGGGCCGCCCAGGAGCTCGAGGAGGACGCCGGGATCCCGAGCACGAGCGTGGCCGCGTTGCTCGAGGAGGCTTCGGCGGCGGCCGTACACGCGCGCTGCCGCGGCGGGCGGTGGTCGTGGTCGATGAGGCGGGGATGGTCTCCACTCGGCAGCTGGCCGAGCTGGTCGACCATGCCGCTCGCCGGCGGGCGAAGCTGGTGCTGGTCGGCGATTACCGGCAGCTCTCCGAGATCGAGGCGGGTGGGGCGTTCCGGGCTCTGGCCGCGCGGCTGCCCGTGATCGAGCTGAAGGAGAACCGCCGGCAGGTGGATCGGTGGGAGCGTGATGCGCTCGAGCTGCTGCGCGATGGCGATGCGCGGAGTGGCGCTGCGGCGCGTACGAGGACCACGGGCGAGTGGTCACCGGGGAGAGCGCGGACGAGCTGCGGCGCCGGGTCGTGGCCGACTGGTGGGACGAGCGCGATCCGGATCGCGCGGTGATGATCGCCTTCCGGCGCGTGGATGTCGCGGACCTCAACGGTCGTGCTCGCGCGCTGATGCGGGCGGCCGGTGCGCTCGGCGAGCAGGAGCTGGCGCTGGCCGGCGGTGCGTTCGCCGTCGGTGATCGCGTGGTGCTGCGGCGGAACGACCGCCGGCTCGGCGTGGCCAACGGTGAGCGTGGCGTGGTCGCCGCCGTGGAGCCGAGCGGTCGGCAGCATGGAGGTCGAGCTCGGCGATCGTCGGGTGCGGCTGGACGCTGACTACCTCGAGCGGGACGGCCGTCATGGTCCGGCGCTCGCTCACGGCTACGCGATCACCGGGCACAGTGCGCAGGGGCTGACCTGCGACCGGACGTTCGTGCTCGTGACGAGCGAGGCCTCGCGCGAGTGGTGCTACACGGCGCTGAGCCGTGGCCGGCACGAGAACCGGCTCTATGCGGTCGCGCGGGAGCCCGACGACCGTGCGGAGTTCGCGCCGAGCGACGTGGCGGCGGGATCCGGTCGCCGCCGCGTTCGGGCGCCGGTCGGCGCAGACCTTGGCGAGCGACGTTGCAGACCGCGCGAGCGTGCATGTCGGCGAGCTGGAGCTGGCCGACCGGGCGTACCACCGGGCGGTCGGTGTCCGCGCGCGGCTCGAGGGCCAGCGGCCGGCGGCACTCCGGGTCGGCGCGCGGGCCCGGCACCAGGAGGCGCTCGACGCGGCGCGGACCGCCGAGGCGCGGGCGGCGAAGCGTGCCGCGGAGCTTCGTACGCGAGTGGCGGCACTGGCCGAGCGGCGCCCGGTGCGCGAGGCAAGGCGACAGCGCGAGCGGCCGCTCGCCGAAAGGCGTGCGTGATGTCGGACTCGACCGCTGAGAGGATCGCGATGACCCACCTGTCCGAGCCGCTGCTGACCGCCGACGAGGTTGCCGCCCTGCTGCGCGTTCCTCGCTCGACGGTCTACGAGCTCACGCGCAGCCGGCGCCTGCCCTTCGTGAAGGTCGGGCGCCGGACGCTGTTCGTGCGCGTCGACCTCGACGCGTGGGTCGTCGCGAACCGCGTCACGCCTCGGCAGTGATGCGCGGCTCGACGGCGAAGGCGTCGGCGACGAGGGCGACCTCGTCGGGGCGCTCGACGTAGTGGAGGTAGCGCTGGGTCGTGGAGATCTGGGCGTGGCCCATCCACGCCTGGACCTTGAGGATGTCGGCCTTGGCGATCATGCGGGTGCCGAACGTGTGGCGGAGGTCGTGGAAGCGGAGCGGGCGGAGCGCGGCGCGCGCGAGTGCCGCCTTGTACCGGCGGGAAAGGGCCGAACCGTCGAGGTAGCCGCCGGCGACGCCCGGGAAGACGAGGTCGTCGTGGCCGGTCCAGTGCTCGCGGTCGGCGAGGCGGGCGAGGGCGGTGGCGACGTCGGGTGCCATCGGGATCGAGCGGACGTGGCCGCTCTTGGGTGACGTGAGGCGGCCGCCGGCGAAGGAGCCGCAGACGCGCACGCGCGAGGCGGTGAAGTCGATGTCGCGCCAGCGGAGGGCGATGAGCTCGCCTCGGCGCAGGCCGGTGAAGGCGGCGGTGAGGAAGATCGCCGCGTCCTGCTCGGACTCGGCCGCTCGGACGAGGGCCCAGATCTCCTCGGGCGAGAACACCTCGATGGTCGTCGTCTCGCGGAAGCGGGGCTTCTCGACGTCGGCCATCGGGTTGTAGCGGAGCTTGTGGACCCGGCGGGCTCGCTTGAGGACGCCGTTGAGGACCGTGAGGATCTTGGACTTCGAGCGGTTGCAGACCGTCAGCGTCGTCTTCCAGGCCTCGATGCGATCGGTCGTGAGGTCCTCGAGGCGCAAGCGAGCCGAACGCGGGCAGCAGGTGCGCCCGGATGATCGAGCGGTAGTCGACCACCGTGGACGGCTTGCGGTCGAGGTCGAACTCGACGTAGCGCAGGTACTCGTCGCAGGCGTCGGCGAACGTGACGCCGGTCCGGACCATGCCGGGCAGCGTTCCCGCGCGCGCCTGCGCGAGGACGTCGTCGAGCCAGACCTGCGCCGTGCGCTTCGTGTAGTAGCCGGCCGGTGGGCGGCCGCGGCCCGGTCCAGGCCGGGCCGATCGCGCGCTTGACCTGGCGCCCGTCCGGGAGGCGGTACTTCGCTCGCCACAGCGGGCCGGCGACGACCCTCGTAGCGGAAGACGTGTCCTGAGATCGGTGGCATGGCCGATCTAGCGACGAGCCCCCGAAACTCGCCCCCGTTTCGGGACCTTTTTGGTACCCCGAAACCTCGCGGTTGCGCATCCGGAAACACGAAAGGCCCGCGAATGCAGGCCTTTCTTCATGCCCCCGCCAGGAATCGAACCTGGAACCTTCGGATTAAGAGTCCGCTGCTCTGCCAGTTGAGCTACAGGGGCGCGTAGAGCGACGCATCACTCTAGCGAGGGATCGGGGGTGGCTAGTTCCCGTCGGTGCCGTTGCCGGAGCCGCCGGCCGGGGTCGGCGTTGCGGAGCCGACCGATTCCTGGATCTGCGCTTGGAGGGCCTGCTGCTTCGCCTGCTCGAGCTCGGACTTGAGCGTGTTGCGGTCGTCCTTGTCGGAGAGGGCGAGGGCTTCCTTGGTAGCGAGGTCGCCCTTGCGGGTCTGGCCGGCCTGGTACGCCAGGACCGCCAGGGTCGCGAAGGTGGAGTCCTTCGGCCGGACCTCGGTGATGATCTCCTGCGCCGCGACGGCCTTCTTCGGGTCGTTCAGCCCCGCGGGGCTGTAGGCCTGGACCATCAGCGTCGCCACGCGGTCGTCGGGCTTCGCCTTCGCCAGCTCGAGGTGCTTCTCCCAGGCGGCGCCGGCCGCGGTCAGTTGCGCGCGGCCCTCGGCGGTGAACGTGCCGGCGCTCTGGTCGAAGAAGTCGCCGGCGCTCGCGTACTGGTAGCGGGCGCGGGCGAGGTCGGCCCAGGCGGCCGCGTCGGTCGGGTTGGCCTCCGCCTCGCGCTGGGCCTGCCGGGCGCGGTCGCGGAAGCGGCTGTCGGTGCTCGAGAGGCTGCCGTCGCTCTGCGTGAGCGCGTCGACGAGGCCGCCGGAGACGTCGCCGCCGATGCCGAAGAGCACGAGACCGCCGCCCATGAGCAGCGCGAGGGTGAGGTACACGGCCTTGATGGTCGTGCGGCGGCCGGAGCCTCTGAGATCGAACAGCATGGGTGGTTCAGTCTTCCGAGTCGGGGTCGTGCGGGCGGTCGCCGTCGTCGGTGGCGGCCTGCTCCGCCTTCTCCTGGCGGGCGGCCGCTCGCTCTGCGCGACGGTCGGCAAGTGCAGCCAGAAGGATAGAGCCTTCGAACAGGACTATGAGCGGGGCCATCATCAGGAGCATCGTCACGGGGTCCTGGCCCGGCAGGAGCATCGCGAGGATGGCGATGACGAGGATGGCGTAGCGGCGGTTCTTGCGCAGCTGCCGCGGCGTGACGATGCCGACGCGCGTGACGGCCAGGATGCCGATCGGGATCTGGAACAGGATCCCCATCACCATCAGGACCATGATCGAGAACTTGTAGTAGTCCCGCGCCTGCAGGAGGATGTCGAAGTTGTCGTCGTTGAAGTTCTGCAGGAAGTCGATCGCGTTCGGCAGCACGAAGTAGTAGGCGAACACCACGCCGGCCGCGAACAGGAACGGCACGAGCGCCATCAACGGCATGGCGACCTGGCGCTCGCGCGGCGAGAAGGCGGGCAGGACGAACGCGTACGCCTGATAGAGGATCAGCGGCAGCGCGAGCAACATGGCCGCGTAGCCGACCACGCGGAAGGTGGCCGTGAACGGCTCGCCGACGCCGAGCGTGACCGGTCTTCGCCCGCTCGCCTCGGGCGCGGCCGCCGCGGCGGTGGCCGCCGACGTGGCGAGCTGCTCGAAGTGCTCCTGCGTGGCGGCGCTGAAGTCGTCCGAGCGAGCCAGCTCGCGGGAGATCGCCTCCTGCTGGAGGTAGTAGCGCTTCTCGGCCTGCTGGAACGCCGCCGTCCGCTCGAGCGGGTCCTCGCTGCCCTCCGTGAAGGCCGACTTCTCGAGCGGCCGGTCGATGATCTCCAGGACCGCGTCGTTCTGCCAGAAGCACACGGCGAACGCCGCCAGGAAGCCGACCAGGCAGATGATGAGCCGCTTGCGGAGCTCGTCGAGGTGCTCGACGAGGCTCAGGCGGTCGTCGTGCTGGATCGGCCGCAGTGCGGTGGCCATGCCCGTCGCGGCCCCGGCCAGGTTCTTAGCTGCGCGTGCGCTCGCGGTCGGAGACGACCTCGCCCTCGAGGGGAGCGTCGCCTTCGGCGCGGCCAAGCGCCGCGTTGGCCTGCTTGCGGCCGCCGCCGCCGCCGTCGTCGTCGTCGTCGTCGAAGTCGCGATCCGCCTTGCCGGTCACCGAGTCACGGAACTCCTTCATCCCCGAGCCGAGTGACCGCCCGAGGCCGGGCAGGCGCTTGGGACCGAAGATCACGAGGACGATGACGAGGACGATGATGAGCTCGGTCGGGCCGATGCTCTGGAAGACGGCGAGGCTCACGGTGTTGATCCCTTCAGAGGGTTGGTGCGAAGGGTAGCGAGACGACCATTCGTCCAATCCTGGCGAATCGGGTCGTTTCGGGTCAAGTTCGCCGGAGGGACGCCGATCTTAGGGCCACGATGAGCGAGCACACC
Organism: uncultured Solirubrobacteraceae bacterium; assembly: GCA_963844405.1. Lineage (GTDB taxonomy): Bacteria > Actinomycetota > Thermoleophilia > Solirubrobacterales > Solirubrobacteraceae > DASSUW01. Next base: position 336,959 of record CAWJNZ010000008.1, read on the forward strand.
AACAACGGCCAGTACGTGCGCCGCGTGGTGCTGCCCTCCGGCCGCGCGATCGAGGTCGTGTACTTCGAGACGCTGGCCGACGAGGCCGCCGCGGCGCTCCCGGCCGACGGCGCCCTGCGCGACCTCCACCTCTGCCCCTGCTGCGACCGCGACCTCGTGTACCCGGTCGAGTGGGAGGAGGTCTCCCCCACGCATTGGGAGGTGCTCCTGCGCTGCCCGAACTGCGAGTGGGGCGAGGTCGGCACGTTCGACCAGCCGACCGTCGATCGCTTCGACGAGCAGCTCGACATCGGCACCGAGATCCTCTTGGGAGACCTGAAGCGCCTCCAGCAGGCGAACATGGAGGAGGAGATCGACCGCTTCGTGTCCGCGGTGAACGCGGACGCGATCCTCCCCGAGGATTTCTAGTTACCGTCGCCCGGACGGCGACGTCCGATGCCGGCTGGATGCCGGCAGGGGCTAGCTATACCTGTCGACGACGCCGTCGGCCACCAGCTCCAAGGCCCCCTGCTGGGCCTCTGGGAGCACCGGCAGATCGGCCTTCGCGGCGGCGACGATCGCCAGAGCGTCAGTACGTGCGTCGTCCAGCACGCCCGTCGCCTCGATCGCATCGCAGACCGTTTCGGCCTGCGCGGGCGTCCGCACCGCGCGCAGGTCCAATGACCGCAGGGCCGGATCGCGCTCGCGCGCGAGGATCAATGGCAGCGTGACGGTGCCGTCCAGGAGGTCGGTGCCGCGGTGCTTGCCGGTGCGCTCGGCCGGTCCCGACACGTCGAGCACGTCGTCGAGCATCTGGAACGCCAGCCCGATCCGGCGCCCGAACCGCCCCAGCACGTCGACCGGCGCCGTCCCCTCCAGCGCCCCCAGCTCGCAGGCCCCCTGGAACAGCCGCGCGGTCTTCAGATCGCACCGCTGCTCGTAGCGCGCACGCGAAACGCCGACGTTCCAGGCATCCTCGCGCTGCAGCAGCTCCCCCTCGGCCAGCGCCGACGAGGCGTCGGAGAGCACCCGCACCGACTCCGGCCGCCCGTTCATCGCCAGCTCGGCGAACGCGCGCGAGAACAGCAGGTCGCCGGTGGCGGTGGCGATCGCCCGGCCGGCGGCCGCCACCACGGTCGGGCGCCCGCGGCGCAGCTCGGCGGCGTCGAGGACGTCGTCGTGCACGAGCGTCGCAGAATGAATGAGCTCGACCGCCACCATCGCCCGCAGCACGCGCTCCGGATGCGCCGGCGCCGGCCCGGCGGCCAGGAGCACCAGCAGCGGCCGCAGGCGCTTGCCGCCGGCGGCGATCGTTGCCGACGCGTGCTCGGCCAGCACCGCCCCGTGCGAGCGGGCCAGCTCCTGCAGGCGGTCCTCGAGCTCGTCCATCAGGCCGGGCACGTGCGCCCCGCCGGCCGCGATCACGGCCGCCACGGCCTCGGCCGACGCCATCACGCGACCGTCCCCGAGTGCAGGGCGATGATGCCGCCGGCGGTGAGGATCCAGCGCACGTCGGTCAGCCCCGCGCCGGCCATCACGGCGCCCAGCTCGCGCGGGCCCGGGAAGCGCTTCACCGAGCTCGGCAGGTAGGTGTAGGCCTGGTCCTCTCCCGACAGGCGTCCGAGCAGCGGCACGATGCGATCGAACCAGAGCGAGAAGAAGGTCGACAAGGGGGGACGTGTCGGCGTCGTGATCTCGAGCACCACGATGCGGCCGCCCGGACGCACCACCCGCGTCATCTCGCGCAGGCCGACCTCGAGGTCCGAGAAGTTGCGCGCCCCGAAGCCGACCGTCGCCGCGTCGAACGACGCATCCTCGTACGGCAGCGCCAGCGCGTTCCCGTGCTCCCACGTGACCGCCGAGCTCTTCGCCCGCGCGCGCTCGAGCATCCCCTCGGAGAAGTCCGAGCCGACCACCGAAGCCGCCCCGCGCCGCCAGCGCGATCGCCAGGTCGCCCGTCCCCGTCGCCACATCCAGGCGCCCGCGACCCCGGTCCGACCCGCGCGAGGTCCACCGCGCGCGAGCGCCAGCGATGGTGCAATCCCGCCGTCATGACCGAGTTCATGACGTCGTAGACCCCCGCGATGCGGTCGAACATCGCGCGGACCTGCCCCTCCTCGAGGGTGCCGCTGCGGGCGCTAGGGCCCGCCACCCTCGGCGCTGCCCCCCTCCTCGGTGTCACCCTCGGGCTCGCCCTTGAGCTGGGCCAGGAACTCGACCAGCGCCTGCTTCTTCTCCTCCGGCAGCTCGCGGTACGACGGCATCGGCGGCGTCGGGTTCTCGAGCGTCCGCTCGATCGCGGCCATCGGCAGCACGTTGCCGATCTCCGTCAGCTCGGGGCCGGGCCCGTCGTTGCCGTTGTGGCCGATCTTGTGGCAGGCCAGGCAGCCCGACTGCGCGGCCACGAGCTTGCCCGCCTCGTACTCGGGCGCCACGGCGTACTCGATCTCGTTCGGCGAGCCCGCCGCCGCGCCGAGCCAGGTCAGATAGGCCATCGCGGCGATGACGAAGATGCCGGCCGTGGTGGCGACCGGGCGCCGCTCCGGCCGCCGCTCGGGCGAGCGGTCGATGAACGGCAGCAGGACGATCAGGATCATGCAGATCGTCGGGATGCCGATCGTGGCCAGCGGCGTGAGCTCCGGCGGCTTGATGACCCGCAGGAGCTCGAAGAGGAAGAAGAAGTACCACTCAGGCCGCGGCACGTAGGTCGTCGTCGTCGGGTCGGCCTTCGGGCCGAGCTCGGCGCCGAAGATGAGCGACATGGCGGCGATGATCAGGACGACGATCGCCGCCATGATGCTGTCCTTGGCGACCGCGTAGGGGAAGAACGGCTTCCCCTTGGCCTTCATGATCGCGTACTCGCGGAGGTACTGCTCCTTCTCGGCCTGGTTCATCTCAGACCTGGTCCTCGCGCAGCTTCTCGTCGACGTCCGGCTTCAGCCACGGCGGCGCCGTGGTGCCGAGACGGGTCACGAGGTAGATGTGGGCGCCGATCATCGCGGCGATCAGCCCGGGCACGAGCAGCATGTGGATCGAGTAGAAGCGCGCCAGCGTCGTCGCCCCGAACTCGGCTCCTCCTCGCATGAAGTCGCCCAGGAACGGGCCGACGATGGGGCCGGAGGCCGTGATGTTGGCGGCCACGATGGTCGCCCAGTAGGAGCGCTGGTCGAACGGCAGCAGGTAGCCGGTCAGCGACATCACGAAGGTCAGGACGAGCAGGACGAACCCGATGATCCAGTTCATCTCGCGCGGGTACTTGTAGGCGCCGAAGAAGAACACGCGCCCCATGTGCAGGAAGATGAGGATGACCATCACGGTCGAGCCCCACTTGTGCATGCCGCGCACGAACTCGCCGAGGAACACCTCGTTGGTGATCCGGCGCGTCGACTCGTAGGCGTCGGTGACCGACGGCACGTAGTACATGGCCAGGAACACGCCGGTCACGGCCTGCGAGAGGAAGGCGAACATGGTCGCCGACCCCAGCGTGTAGAACCAGTTCGTGCCCTTGGGCACCTTGCGGAACATCACCCACCGCAGGGCGCCCGACAGCGACGTCCGCTCGTCGATCCAGTCGGCGGCATGGATGCCGGCCTCCTTGGCCTGGTCGAGCGGCTTGACCTTCTCGGTCTCGCCCGGGCGGCGCGGCCGCGGCTGGAGCGCGGGCGGCAGTGGTGGGAGCGGGAGTTTCGGCATCCGTCAGTCCAACTTGGGCGTCGAGAAGCGGCCGGGGTAGATGTACTGGCCGATGCCGTCGAGGTCCTGCCCCGGATCGCGGTAGCTCGGATGACGGCGGAACTCCGAGTTGACCGAGTAGCGCGGCCCGACCTCGACCTGGTCGTTCTCGACCCGCGTGTAGAAGCGGTCGAGCGGACGCACGGGCGGGCCGCCGGAGACGCGGCCGGTGAAGTCGTAGACGCCGCCGTGGCATGGGCAGATGAAGCGCTCGGAGGCGGGGACGAAGCGGACCGGGCAGCCGAGGTGCATGCAGCGGGTCGACAGCGCGATGAAGTCGCCGCCGCCCGGGATGCTCGGGTCCTTCTCGCCGTCGATCTCCTCGTTGAACGCCCGCACGTAGACGGTGGTCTTGCCGACCTCGCCGATCCCCTGCACGGTGGTGACGACCTTCGGCACGTAGGTGTCGTTCGGGAAGTCGCCGGGCGCGCCGACGGGCTCCCAGGTGACCGGCGGGCGCTCGAAGACGGCCGAGCCGATCGCGAAGCCGAGCGCCGGCAGCGTGAAGGTCGCGACGGCGATCCCGCCGCCGGCGTGGACCGCGAGGCTCATCATGCGGCGACGGGTGACGGTCTCGCCTTCGAACGAGCCGGGGATCAGACGGTCCGCGGTGTACTTGGACTTCGGTGGGGTACGGCGGGGCTGCGGCACGAGCCTGCCGAAGATTATCGACGCGGCCCTAGCGGGCGCTACGCCAGCTCGCCTTGGCGGCTTCGTGGTCGGGTGTCCGACCGTTGCCGACCGCCTGCACCCCCGCCTCCCAGACGGCGGCCGCGCGCTCGGGGTCGCCCTCGGCGTGCGCCTGGGCCACGAGCGAGATCACGTCGGCGAGCTCGGCCACCGCCTCGAGGTCGCCGAGCTCGGCCAGCCGGGCCAGCCCCAGCGCGTACAGGCGGTCGCCGGCCAGCAGCGACAGGTCGGGGTCGTCCGGCTGCACCACCCGGCCCACGGCGTAGTGCAGGAGATAGCCCTCGTGGATGGCCTCGACGAGCAGCGCGTAGTCGTCCTCGCGGCCCGCGGCGCGCTCGCCCGCGGCGGCCAGCACTCCGTAGCGGCCGTCCTGGGAGGGCTGCGCGACGGAGCCGGCGAGCAGGCCGCCGCCGTCGCGCACCTCGCGGGCGAGGCGGTCGAGGCTCACGCCACCTCGGCGAAGGCGGCCGCCGCGGCCTCGAGGGTGCGCGTCACGTGCTCGGAGGTGTGGGCGAGCGACGGGAACCACGCCTCGAACTGCGACGGCGGCGGGTAGACGCCGCGCGCGAGCAGGGCGCGGCACCAGGCGCCGTAGGCGTCGGTGTCGCAGGCCGTGGCGCCGGCGTAGTCGCGCGGCGGCTCGGCGGCGAAGAAGACGGTCAGCAGGCCGGTGGTGTGGACGACGGACACCGGACGGTCGCCGGCCGCCTCGCGCAGGCCCTCGGCGAGCGCGGCGGTCGTCGAGGAGAGCGCCAGGTATGCCTCCTCGTCGAGCCGCTCGAGCGCGGCGCGGCCCGCGGCCATGGCCAGCGGGTTGCCGCTCAACGTGCCGGCCTGGTAGACGTCGCCGGCCGGCGCGATCCGGCTCATCAGCGCCTCCGAGCCGCCGTAGGCGGCCGCCGGCAGCCCGCCGCCGAGGACCTTGCCCATCACCGTCAGGTCGGGCAGGACACCGGTCAGCTCCTGGGCGCCGCCGGGGGCGATCCGGAAGCCCGTGATCACCTCGTCGAAGATCAGCAGCGTGTCCGTGCACAGCTCGCGCAGCAGCTCGAGGAAGCCGCAGCGCGGCGGCACGAGGCCCATGTTGGCGGCGTACGGCTCGCAGATCGCGGCCGCCAGCTCGTGCTCGGCGAAGGCCTTGCGCAGCGCCTCCTCGTCGTTCCACGGCACGATCACGGTCTGGGCGGCGGCCGCCTCCGGCACGCCCGGCGAGGCGGGGATGCCCTGGGTGGCCAGGCCGGAGCCGGCGTCGGCCAGCAGCCCGTCGACGTGCCCGTGGTAGGCGCCGGCGAACTTCAGCACCTTGTCGCGGCCCGTGACGGCGCGCGCGAGCCGCAGCGCGCTCATCGTCGCCTCGGTGCCCGACGAGGTCATGCGCAGCATGTCGACCGCCGGCATCCGCGCGCAGACGAGCTCGGCGAGCTCGACCTCGGCCGCCGTCGGCGCTCCGAACGTCGTGCCGCGCGCGGCGGCGTCGGTCACGGCGTCGATCACGTCGGGATGCGCGTGGCCGAGAATCAGCGGCCCCCACGAGCAGACGTAGTCGACGTAGGTGTTGCCGTCGACGTCGGTGATCTCGGCGCCGTCGGCGCGCTCGATGAAGAGCGGCTCGCGGCCGATCGAGCGCATGGCCCGCACGGGCGAGTTGACGCCGCCCGGGAGCACGTGCCGCGCGCGGCGGTACAGCTCGGCCGAGCGGACGTCGGAGAGCGAGGTGCTCAGGCCCGCTCCTCCTCCCAACGCCGGAAGTCGTCGGTGAAGTAGAGCATCCGGACCTTCTTGAACTCGGTCGACGAGTAGAGCGTCGCCCTCCCGTCGATGCCGGTCGCCTCGGCGATCGAGTCGAGGATCGCGTCGCACTCCTCCTTCGAGCGCCCGTGGGCCATCGTGAACACCGAGTACGGCCAGTCCGGGTAGGTCGGGCGCTGGTAGCAGTGGGAGATGCCGCGGAAGGCGGCCATCCGCCTGCCGGTGTCGAGGATCTGGTCCTCCGGGACCTTCCAGACGCCCATGCCGTTGGCCGAGAAGCCGGCCCGCCGGTGGTAGAGGATCGCCGCCACGCGCCGCAGCCCGGCGCGCGCGCGCAGCGACCCGAGCCGCTCCAGCACGTCCTCCTGGGAGACGCCCAGGCGCTCGGCCGCCGGCGCGTACGGCTCCGGCACGACCGGCATCGGCCCCTGGGTGGCGCGGATCGTCGCGACGTCCTCCTCCGACAGCTCGATCGGGTCGAGCTCGTGCGGCTCGACCGCTTCGCCGGCGGCGGCCAGCGCGTCGGTGCCCTGCTCCATCTCGAGGTCCATGCGGATCTTGAAGAGCTTCAGCGTCGGCAGCTGGCGGATCGACTGCGCTCCGGTCTCGGCGGCCAGCACGTCGAGCGTGCCCTGGAGCCCGAGCCTGGAGTCCGGCTCGACGGCGATCGTGAACCAGAGGTTGAAGTCGTGGCTGCGCAGGTAGTTGTGGGTGACGCCCGGGTGCGAGTTGATGACCTTCGCGGCGCGGTGCGGGTGCTCGGAGTCGACCTTCGCGGCGACGAGCATCGACTGGTAGCCGAGCGCCCGCGTGTCGAAGATCGGCGTGATCTCGCGGATGATCCTCTTGTCGAGCAGCCGCTGGACGCGCTTCATGACCTCGGCCTCGGTCAGGTCCGCGAGGCCGGCGACGTGCTCGAACGGCCGCCGGGTGAGCGCGAAGCTGCCCTGCATGAGGTTCAGGAGCTTCTTGTCGGTCTCGTCGAGCGGGATCGCGGCGCCGTCCCGGCGCGAGCGGATCTTCACTGAAGCCATCGGGCGACGTCCTTGGCGTGGTAGGTGATGACGATGTCGGCGCCCGCGCGGCGGATCCCCGTCAGGGCCTCGAGCACGGCGGCGCGCTCGTCGAGCAGCCCCTGGCCGGCGGCCGCCTTGACCATCGCGTACTCGCCGCTGACGTTGTAGGCGGCGACCGGCAGGTCGGTGGCCTCGCGGACGCGGCGGATGACGTCGAGGTACGGCAGCGCGGGCTTGACCATGACGACGTCGGCGCCCTCCTGGGCGTCGAGCGCGACCTCTCTCAGCGCCTCGCGGGCGTTGGCGGGGTCCATCTGGTAGCCGCGGCGGTCGCCCATCGCGGGCGCGCTGTCGGCCGCCTCGCGGAACGGGCCGTAGAACGCGGAGGCGAACTTGGCGCTATAGGCGATGATCGGCGTCTCGGCGAGGCCGTGGTCGTCGAGCGCCGCCCGCAGGGCGCCGACGCGGCCGTCCATCATGTCGCTCGGCGCCACGGCGTCGGCGCCGGCTTCGGCCTGCGACACGGCGGTGCGGGCGAGCAGTTCCAGCGTCTGGTCGTTGTCGACGACCCCGTCCGGCCGCAGCACGCCGCAGTGGCCGTGGCTCGTGTACTCGCACAGGCACAGGTCGGCGATCACCAGCAGGTCCGGGTGGGCGGCCTTGATCGCGCGCGTGGCTAGCTGGATCACGCCCTCGTCGTCCCACGCCCCCGAGCCCTGCTCGTCCTTGTCCGCGGGCAGGCCGAAGAGCAGCACGCCCGGGATGCCGAGCGCGGCGGCGACGCCCGCCTCCTCGACGGCGCCGTCGATCGAGAGGTGGTCGATGCCCGGCATCGAGGGGATCGGAGTCCGCCGCTTCCCGCCCGCGACGACGAACATCGGGTAGATGAGATGCTCGACCGACAGCTCGGTCTCGCGCACCAGGCCGCGCAGGGTGCCGGTGCTGCGGAGCCGCCGGAGACGGGTGGCGGGGAAAGACACACGGCGAGTCTAGGCGAAGCGTCTCAGCGCAATCCGGGCTATCGCGCCGTAGGCGAGGGCCAGCGCGAGCAGGTGCAGGAGCGGCACGAGCAGCTCGCCGCCGTTGATCGCCCCGTCGAGCGCGCGCAGCGCCGGCTTGAACGGGAACAGGGCCGAGACGGCGTTGACGGCGTCGTAGAGCCCGGGCGCGACGCTGCCCGACGGCACCAGCGCGAGGAAGACGATCGGCAGCGACAGCAGGATCGCCAGCAGGGTGGCGACGCGGACCTCGCGGGCCAGGCCGCCGATGGCCACGCCCATCGCCGCGAACCCGATCGCGCCCCCGAGGAGCGCGGCGAGCCAGGCCGGCACGCGTGACCACTCGAGCCCGACGAACGCGGCCAGCCCGACCAGCATCAGCAGCGTCACGGCGACCGCGCAGAGCCCGCTCAGGACGACCTTCTCGGCGAGCAGCTCCGTGCGCGAGACGAGCCCGCGCACGAGTCGGCCGTAGGCCTGCTCCTCGCGCTCGAGCGCCAGCAGGCCGGCGGCCAGCAGCAGCGTGACGAACATCAGCGAGACGGTCACGGCGAGGGCGACGGCGAAGGCGTCGAGCGGCGTGCGCTCGCCCTCCACGATCGTCTGCTCGACGCGCACGGGCGAGCCGATCGAGGCGAGGATCGGCTGCGAGACGTCGAGGTTCTCGGCCGCGAGCCCGGCGAAGCGCGAGACCTGCTCGAGCGCAGCGCGGTCCCGCTCCGGCAGCCCCTCGGCGACGCTGTCGATGATCTGCTTCGAGCGCTCGAGGCCGAGGATCTGGACGGCGCCCAGCAGCGGCAGGGGGATCTCGCCGCCGCGCACGATCACGTCGATGTAGCCCGCCGCCTCGCGCAGCACGGCCTCGGAGAGCGCCGCGTTGGCCTCGGCCAGCCGCGCCTCGATCGTCGACTCGACGAAGCGGCGCTTCACGGGGTCCTCGGCGTTGTAGTAGACCTCGACGGTGGGCGGCTCGCCGCCGCCGAGCCCGAGCGTCGCCCTCAGCCGCTGGGTGGCGTCCTCCGGGAGCACGAGCGCGCCGAGCGCCTCGCCGGTGCGCACCCGCTCGATCGCCTGCTCGCGCGTGTCGACCTCGATCGGGTCGATCGACTGGAAGAGCCGGTCGGCGTAGTCGGAGGCGTCGAGCGTGCGGCCGCCGATGCTGAACTCGCTCTCGCCCGGCGGCACGAGGTTGGCGACCGCCACCCGAGGCTTGTCCGGCCCGCCCGACACGGCGAACCCGAAGAGGACGGCGATGACGATCGGGTAGATCACGAGCAGCGCGACGAGCAGCGGCGAGCGGCGCAGGATCTGGAGGTCCTTGAGCAGCAGCCAGCGCATCAGTGGCCTCGCTCGTGGAGGAAGCGCATGAACGCCACCTCGAAGTCGTGGTCGTGGCCCACGAGCTCGTCGGGCGCGCCGGTGAACAGGAGCTCGCCGTCGGCCAGCACGAGCACGCGGTCGGCGAAGCGCTCGGCCTCCCCGATGTCGTGTGTGGAGAAGACCACGGTGGTGCCGAGGCCGCCGATGAACTCCCATAGGCGCTCGCGCTGCCGCGGGTCGAGCGCGGCGGAGGGCTCGTCGAGCAGCACGACCGCCGGGTCGCCGAGCAGGCCGATGGCGATGTTGACGCGCTGCTTGTTGCCGCCGGACAGCTTGCCGACCTCGTCGCCGGCGCGGTCGCCGAGCGCGGTCTGCTCGAGCATGCCGGTCACGGCGCGCTCCACATCGGCCACCTTCTCCAGCCGCGCGAACAGCCGCAGGTTCTCCGCCACCGACAGCTTCGAGTACAGCGCCGGCTGCTGCGGCACCCAGCCGACGCGCTCGGCCGTCACCGTGCCGGAGGTCGGCTCCAGCGCGCCGGCGAGGATCTGCAGCAGCGTCGTCTTGCCGGCGCCGTTCGGGCCGATCACCGCGACGCGCTCGCCGCCTGAGACCTCGAAGGTGACGTCTCGTAAGGCGTCGCGCTCGCCGTAGCGCTTGGAGATGGCGTCGGCCCGCACTAGCCAGGTGCGCTCGATGCCGCGGCCGCCTCGGCGTCCGGCCCGCCGAGCTCGGTCCCGCAGGCCGGGCACTCGATCGCCCGCTCCGGACACGGTGCGCCGCACTCCGGGCAGCGTCTAGCCGGTGCGTCGGTCGCCGACTGCAGGTCCCACGGCTCGACCCGGTAGTGGCGGCGGAAGTAGTCGACGGTCTCGCGCGCGATCGCCGCCAGCGGCAGCGAGATGAACGCGCCGATGAAGCCGTAGACCTGCCCGCCGAGCAGCAGCGCGAAGATCACCAGCAGCGGGTTGATCCGCAGCGCCTGCGAGAAGACCGTCGGCGCCACGACGTGGCCCTCGATCTGCTGCAGGGCGGTGAAGGCGATCGTCAGCCACAGCGCGTCGAGCGGCTCGCCGCTGAACAGGGCGATGAGCACCGGCGGCGCGGCGCCGATCGCCGGGCCGACGTACGGGATCAGCTCGGCGAAGCCGTACCAGGCGCCGAAGAAGAGGGCGTACGTCTTGCCGTCCGGGAAGATCCCGAGCGAGCCGAGCACCCACAGCAGGAGGCCCGCGCTCGTGCCCATGATCAGCGAGAAGAGCACCTGGCCGCGGACGTAGCCGAAGACCGCGCGCTGGATCCGCGTCGGGTAGTCGTCGCCGTCCGCGCTGTGGATCACCGACCGCACCCCGGCGCCGATCCGCTCGCCGTAGAGCAGCATGTAGACGCTGATCACGATGATCAGGATCAGCGCCAGCGAGGCCTCGACCGCGGTCCGCAGGGCGTCCTGCGTGAAGGCGACGAGCTCGCCCGAGCCCTCGGACAGGTTCCGGCCGAGCGTGCCGACCGCCGTCTGGCCCTCGTCGGCGATCTGGATGTCGACCCCGTTGTCGTCGAGCCACGACTGGACGTCGGCCAGCGTGGCGTTGGCGTCGTCGATCAGGTCCGGGACGTTGTCGCGGAAGGCCGAGACCTGGTCGGCGACCGGGTTGGCGACGAGCAGCACCACGGTCGTGAGCGCCGCGACGACTCCGAGCATCACGATCAGCACCGCCAGGCCGCGCGGCAGGCCGACGCGGCGCAGGAGGGTGACGAACGGGTTCAGCAGCAGCGCGACGAGCGCGCCGATGATGAAGAGGAGCAGGACCGGGCCGGCGGCCTGGAGGACCACCCAGAGACCGAGGACGGCCAGCGGGAGCAGGACGAGCTGGACCCATCTGGGGATGAGCAGCCGCTGGTCCATATGGTCATGCTACGGGCCTTGTGACCGCGATCCTCTTCATCGGCGACGTCGTGGCGAAGGCGGGCCGGCGGGTCGTCCGCGAGCTCCTGCCCACCCTCCGGGAGGAGTTCGAGCTCGACTTCGTGGTCGCCAACGGCGAGAACGCCGCCGGCGGCATCGGCATCACGCCGAAGGAGGCCGAGGACCTCTACCGCGCCGGCGTCGACGTCATCACCCTCGGCAATCACACCTACCGCCACCGCGAGGTCTGGCCGTACCTCGACCAGCAGCCGAACATCCTGCGCCCGGCCAACTTCCTGCCGACCCAGCCTGGCCATGGCACGACGGTCTTCGAGCGCGACGGCAGCTCGCTCGGCGTCGTCAACCTCAGCGGCAACCTCTTCATGCAGGCGGGCAGCCCGGCGCTCGTCACCGTCGACGAGGCGCTGCGCGAGGTCGCGGACGCCGACCACGTGCTGGTCGACATGCACGCCGAGGCCACGAGCGAGAAGGTCGCGCTCGGCTGGCACCTCGACGGGCGCGTGACCGCGGTGGTCGGTACCCACACCCACGTGCCGACCGCCGACGCCCGCGTGCTCCCGGGCGGCACCGCCTACATCACCGACGTGGGGATGACCGGCGCGCGCGGCGGCGTGATCGGGGTGCGGCGCGAGCAGTCGATCGCCGTCATGCGCAGCCACATGCCGCAGCGCTACGAGCCGTCGGACGAGGACCCGTGGCTCAACGCCGTCCTCATCCGCGCGAGCGGCCGCCGCGCCGAGGCGATCGAGCAGATCCTTCGAAGTGCTCCATGATCATCGGGACGACGTCCTTCAGCGACCACTGCTCGCGCTCGTCGGCCGAGTCGGGCCCGGTGCCGCACCAGATCAGCGACCCGAGCGAGTCGTTGGCGTGCAGCGAGCCGTGCGAGCCGCCGCCGACGTGGTGGGCGCCGCCCCAGTCGAGGAACTCGAAGCCCGGCTTGGCGGAGGCGAGCACCTCGCCGGACGTGCGGGCGCGCAGGGCCGACCACGCCCGCGCCAGCGCGTCGGGGTAGGTGATCGAGCCGACCCGGCCCTCGCGGACCTGCAGGCCGACGAGCTCTTTGTCCCCCTCCACGTGCCAGCGCCCGCCGCGGGCGTCCTCGAGGTCGCCGCCGGGCATGAAGCGCAGCTCCTTGTCGAGCCCGCCGCGGCGGCCCCGGATCGCCGCCTCGCCGTCGGGGTGGTCGGTCATCCGCAGCACGAGGTCGACGCCGTCGAGGGCGAGCAGCGTGCGCTCGATCCGCGGCACCAGCGAGGCGCGCTTGTCGCGGTCGAGGACGTAGACCTGCGCGGCGCGCGAGTTCGGGCACAGCGCGATCTCCGAGTCCTCGGAGCGCATCCGCGAGGCCGGCAGCACGCCGAAGCCGTCGAAGGCCTTGAAGAGGTCGGTCTCCTTCTCCACGCGCGACTGCGAGTGGTCGCTGCACACGATCACCGCGTGGTCCTCGAGGAACGGCTGCGGGCCGCCCGCGGCCTCCATCATGCGCTCGAGCTGGCGGTCGGCGCCAGCGAGCGAGTCGACCTGCGCGAACGGCCCGTTCTTGTGCGAGTGGGTGTCGTTGTCGGGGAGCGAGAGCAGCAGGAAGTCGAAGAGGTCGTTCTCGACGAGGAACTCGGCGACGCAGCCGGAGTGCTGGTCGCGGATGCCGGGCAGCCCCATCTGCGACCGGCAGGGGGTGCGCCGCGACGCGAAGAGGTCCGCGTAGAAGAGCTCCTTCGGGCCGTACACCGCGTGGCGGAAGACGGTCGAGGCGATGCGGGTGAGCGCGGTGTCGCCGGAGACCTCGTGGCGGTGGCGGCCGCGGTACATGAGGTAGGTGGTCCCGGCCGTGCGGACCTCGGCGTCGTCGAGCCGCTCGAACACCGTCGGCACGTCCTTCGACAGGTGCTCGAGGTTCATGTTGTAGATCGTGTCGGTGAGCGACTGGCGGATCCCGAACGACTGCGAGGCGCGGAAGCTCGTCCCGTATTCGATGTAGCGGCCCTCGACGCGGTGGTACCAGTTCATGCCCGGGATGTCGTGCTCGTCCGGGCCGGTGCCGGTGGCGATCGACGCCGCGCACACCGGCGTCACCGACGGGAAGGCGGCCACGCAGTCGTCGACGTGCTGGCCCTCCTCTAGCAGGAGCTTCAGGATCGGCGCGCGCCCGCGCGCCACCGCCCGCTCGAGCATCGCGGGCTTCATCGCGTCGATGACGACGAGGACGAGCTTCTTGCTCACCGCAGAATTCTTAGTCCTGCGTACTTCTCGCCGGCGCGCCGGCGCCCGCCGGCGAGCAGCCAGGCCAGGGTCGCGACCACGAGGATCGCGAGCGGCGGGAAGAGGACCGAGAGCCCGGCGGCGGCCAGCGCCACGCCCTCCCCGTAGAGCGGCAGCACGGACTGGGCGTCGGGGTCGAGCCGGCGGCGCACGCGGCCGAACAGCGAGCGCGCCGCGTAGAAGCCGAGCGTCGCGGTGAGCGCGCCGGCGACGATGCCCGGGACGATCGGGTGGTCGTGGTCGGCGAGCGACCCCGCCGCCTCGAGCGCCCCGAGCCCGACCGCGACGGCCAGCAGGACCCAGACCAGCGGGTCGGTGTCGACGTCGGTGCGGCGCCGCGCCACGAGCTCGATCAGCATCACCGCGATCACCACCCCGAGCAGGAACGGCCACCCCTCCAGGAAGGCGAAGCTCGTGCCGTCGAAGTCGACGCCGAGGTTCGCCGAGGCGAGCGCCCCGACGAGCAGGACGGGAAGGAAGGGCCGGATACCGATCGCGGCGCCGATCCCGGCGCCCTGCAGGAGGTCGAGAACGAATTCCACTTGCGGCGTGCGACGATAGCGGGCGGATGGCGCGAGACGAGACACCGAAGCGCTCGGGCGCGCGGGACCTCGAGCGCTACGCGCGGCTGTTCGCGCAGCGCACGCAGGCCATGAAGTCCTCCGCCATGCGCGACCTCATGGCCGTCACCGCGCGGCCCGAGATCATCTCGCTGGCCGGCGGCCTGCCCGACACGTCGACCTTCCCGGCCGAGGACTTCGCGGCGCTGATGGCGCGCGTGGCGGTCGACTCTTCCGCTCGTGCGCTCCAGTACGGGCCCACCGAGGGCCTCGACGAGGTCAAGGACTGCATCGTCGAGGTCATGGCGGCCGAGGGCATGGAGGTCGAGCCCGAGGACCTCCTGATCACGACCGGCGGCCAGCAGGTGATCGACCTCGTGTGCAAGACGCTGATCGACCCGGGCGACGTCGTCGTGGCCGAGGCGCCGACCTACCCGGGCGCGGTCCCAGTGTTCGTCTCCTACCAGGCCGACGTCGTCCAGATCGAGATGGACGACGACGGCATGCGGATCGACGTGCTCGAGGCCGAGCTGGACCGGCTCGACCGCGAGGGGCGCGTGCCGAAGTTCATCTACACCGTGCCGTCGTTCCAGAACCCGGCCGGTGTGACGCTCTCGCTGGAGCGCCGGCGCGAGCTGGTGCGGATCGCGCACGAGCGCGAGCTGCTGGTGCTCGAGGACAACCCGTACGGGCTGCTGCGCTACGAGGGCGACCCGCTCCCGACGCTCTACTCGCTCGACGGCGCCGAGTACGTGATCTACCTCGGGACCTTCTCGAAGATCCTCTCGCCCGGCCTGCGGCTGGGCTGGACCGCCGCGCCGCGGCCGGTGCTCGACAAGCTCAACCTCGCCAAGGGCGGCACCGACCTCTGCTCCGCAACGCTGTCGCAGCAGTTCGTGGCCACGTACTTCGCCGAGCGGGACTGGCGGGCGTACCTAGGGACGTTGGTGGAGCTGTACCGGCGGCGGCGCGAGGTCATGCTCGCCGCGCTGGCCGAGCACCTGCCGCCCGAGGCGACGTGGACGGAGCCCGACGGCGGCCTCTTCATCTGGGCGCGGCTGCCCGACTACATCGACACGACCGACCTGCTCGCGCGGGCGCTGCGGGAGAACGTCGCGTTCGTGCCTGGGCGTGCGGCGTACCTGGACGGGCGCGGCGGGTCGGAGATGCGGCTGAACTTCTCGGGCGTCGGCGACGACGACATCCGCGAAGGCGTGCGGCGGATCGGCAAGGTCGTGCGCGAGCAGGTCGACCTGTACTCGACGCTGACGGGGATCAAGCCGGCGGGGCCTGCTTCGCGGTCGCCGGGCGAGCCGGAGAACGTGGTCGAGCTGCGCCGGAGGGCCGGATGAGGGTCGCGGTGCTCAAGGGTGGGCGCTCCCTGGAGCGGAATGTCTCGCTGCGGTCCGGGGCGCGGGTCGAGGACGCGCTGCACCGGCTCGGGCACGACGTGGTGCCGATCGACGTCGGACCCGACCTGGTCGACCGGCTTGGTGAGGTACGGCCGGACGTGGCCTTCGTGGCGCTGCACGGGCGCGGCGGCGAGGACGGCACGGTGCAGGAGCTGCTCGAGCTCGTCGGCGTGCCGTACACCGCTTCCGGGCCGTCGGCCTGCATCCGCTGCATGGACAAGGTGGTGGCCAAGCACGAGCTGCGTGCCGCCGGGCTGCCGACCCCCGACTTCTACGCGTTCTCCCAGGCCGCGTTTGAGGAGCTGGGCGCGGCGCGGGCCCTGCCGGCATTGGAGGAGCGGCTCGACTTCCCGATCGTCGTCAAGCCGGCCGCCCAGGGGTCGGCGCTCGGGATCAAGTTCGCGCGCACGGCGGTCGATGTGCCGGGCGCCATCGTCGCCGCCTTCTCCTACGACACCAAGGTGCTTCTGGAGCGCTACGTCGAGGGCCGCGACCTGGCCGTCTCCGTGCTCGACGGCGAGGCCCTGCCGGTGGTCGAAGCGGTGCCGCAGGACGAGGACTTCTACGACTTTGAGGCGCGCTACGAGATCGGGCGCACCGCGTTCATCTGCCCGGCGCTGATCGGCGACGAGACCACCGCGCGCGCCCAGGAGCTGGCGCTCGCCGCCTACCGGACGCTCGGCTGCGAGGGCTTCGCCCGCGTCGACCTCATGCTCGACCGCGGCGGCGAGCTGTGGGTGCTCGAGATCAACGCGATCCCGGGGTTGACCGACACGTCGCTGCTGCCGCTGGCCGCGGAGGCCGCCGGCATCTCGTTCGAGGACCTGATCGCGCGGATCGTCGACCTGGCGGTCGACCGGGCGCCTACTGGTCTCCCTTGAAGTCCTCCGGGGTCACCTGGTCGAGGAACTCCTTGAACTTGTCCACGACCTCCTCGGTGTCCTCGACCTCGTGCTCGAATTCGATCGCCGACTCGGCGATGACGTCCTCGGCGGCGAAGATCGGCGCGCCGGAGCGGACGGCGAGGGCGAGGGCGTCGGAGGGCCGCGAGTCGATCTCCACCTCGCGGCCGTTCACGGCGAGCGTGATCGAGGCGTAGAACGTGTTCTCGCGCAGCTCGGTCACCGACACCCGCGTGCATGCGACGTCGAGCTCCCCGAGCATGTCGAAGAGCAGGTCGTGCGTCATCGGCCGAGGCGTGGACGCTCCCTGGAGCTTCATCAGGATCGCCGCCGCCTCTGGATGGCCGATCCAGATCGGCAGGAACTTGTTCGTGTCGACAGCCTTGAGCAGGACGATCGGCTGCTTGCCGACCATGTCGAAGCTCACGCCGTAGATGACCATCTCCTGCAAGCGAGGCGCTCCTCGATAGGGGCCGTGGCGGCCAAGTCTAGCGGTACCAAGCACTGCTCCGAGAGCGTCGGAGTACGCCACGTGGCGGGCCGAAATCCGGCCTCTGCGTGCGATGATCGCGCCTTGGAGACGGTCACGCGGCGAGCCCGAATGAGCAGTCAGCGCCGGGCTGGGTCCGTGATGAGCACGGGGTTCCTGCCAGCCAGGCGAGCGAGCACTGCCGCCGTCGAGGACGCCTGCATCTCCGCGAGCTCGTCCGGCGTGATGCCGACCAGCTCATAGAACTCGAAGCTGCCGTTAGGACTGCTCGTCCAGACGGGCAGCGAGGGATCGGAGACGAAGGCGACGGCCTCCATCACGGTGTCTGAGTCGCCTGTGATCGGCCCGCCGACCTGTAGCCGGTGGCCGGCGGCGAAGTCGTTGCCCGCCCGCGCAGCGGCGGCCACGTTCGCCAGCAGCGCGAACGGCCAGTCGGGCGGCGAGTCCTCTCCGGCCCGCGGAACGCGCAAAGTGAGCTCGTATCCGAGGCCGCTGATCTCGGCGACATCCGACTCCTTGGCGAACAGCTCGGTGAGACCGTAGGTGACGAAGTGCCAGTGGTCGGCCTCCGCGTAGGCGCTGATGCCCTGGAGCGTCGAACCGAATGCGACTCCCGGGGCGAGGCCTTTGTGCGCCGGCTCCACGTCGCCGTGCACGGCCTTCATGGCCGCATCGATCGCGTCCCAGCCGGGCGCCTGATCGTCCACGGCCGAGATCATGACGGCCCGCCGCAAACAGAGCTGTGAGGGAGTCGATGCCCCATCGGCCGAGTAGGGCGATCCCCCCGGGAAGCTCTCCTGCTGTGGCGAGCACGACGTTCGAAGCAGCTGCGCGACGGGTTCGGCACCGAAGACAAGCGCACGGCCGCCGAGCACGGCGACCGCCGGGCGGCCGAATCCGAATTGCTCGAGCGGCGCCGAGGAGGGAGAAGTTGGACGTGCGCGGGATGTACCCGTCTCGCCGTCTCGGGCGCGGGCCGTGAGGACCGGAAGACGCGCTAGACCTCGCCGCAGTCGATGACGAGGCTGACGGGAGCGAGCCGCGCATCTCGAACCGCCGCGAACCCTGGGAGCCGCAGCGCCTGCTCGAAGAACTCATCAAGCGGGAGGCCGAACGACCACAGGTCGCCGGCGCCAACCGCCGCAGCTCGTCCGATGATCAAAGCGAAATGCGGTCAGCTGCACATGTGGTCGTACTCGCCGTCTGCGTCGGTGAAACTGAACTGGCGGGTCATGTCCACCTCGAAGTGGTCGCCCTCACCCCGGTCATACGGCGGCGGCAGCAGGGCGGACAGCAACAGCGGCCGAGGATGGAGGCCGCGCTCACGCGCGAGCTGGTTGAGGCGGCTCGCGCCGAGGCGGCGCGGCGAGCGGAGATCGAGGTCACGCTTGAGTACGCCGAGAGAGGCGTGTTCCGGGAGGGCGGGCCGCCGCAGCAGTTGGACTGCGGATTGGGCTTCGCAGCACTGGCGACAGGGTGGCCGAGCGGTGATTCTCAACGTCGTCGTGCCGAGGCCAGTCGGCATCACCTACGGCGACGGCCGGGGGTGCGTCACCCCCAACGCCATCGATCAGATCGATTCGGTCAATTTCGGTCGCGGTCGCATCGAGGAAGGCGCTCAGTGGGCCGGAATTGTCGGGCCACTCGATCCCTCGCCCGCGAACCTCTACAACGTTCAGCACCTCGATCTCATGCGGACCGTGGCGGGCGAGGTCCCGGTCCTAAGGTCCTTTCCGCCCGCTACTTTGTGCGCTTCTTCTTTGGCTTGAGCGCCTCGAACCGTGGCCCGCGCTTTTTCTGGATGCGCGCGAACCGAGCTAGGACTCGCAACTCGCGTCGAACGTACTGCAACGGTTCCGACACAACCTCTGGACCTTCGATCTCTGCGATGCGAGGCTGCGCCCTCTTGGGGTCGAACTCTATGACCTTGCCCGTCTTGTTGTTCTTCCGTTTCGGGGCCTCGAAAAGTTCGAGGTAGCGGGCAGGACCGACACCCACGAAGGGCTCGAACGTGACTCGGCGACGCGGCCGCTGGCGGTGGGGCGGGTCGATAAGGATCGAGTCGTCATGGAGGCCGCCCGCGAGGCTTTTCGGGTACGGCGAGACGTACACCACGCGCTTGATGCCGGAAGCGACGATGTGCCGGGCACAGTGGTGGCACGGGAACGTAGTGGCGTAAAGAACCGTGTCGGCGACGGCGATGCCGCGCCGCGCCGCGTCTGTCAAGGCAGCCATCTCGGCATGAACCGCACGGATGAACTCGATGAGGTCGTCGATGTCGGTTTGCTCGACACGGCGTGCGATCTCCTTTCTGCTGACCCCCTTGCTTAGCAATCCTTGCGCGGCGAGGTCTCGGGCGACGGTCTTCGCGATCCGTTTCTTGCGCATGTCGCTGTTGTCCCGGCCGGTCGTGAACTCCCTCGCGTCGTCCTTATCGCCTTCCCAGTAGAGACCCCCACCAGCGCGCGGAACCTCGTTCGTCCCCACTGCGACCACTGCGCCTTCGCGGGTGCAGATCGCAGCTCCAACCTGCCTGCCCAACTCGGCTGATCTCCGCATCGCTCCAATCGCCTGAAACATTCCAAACTCGTCGCGCGTTGGAGTGCGATTGGGGTGGCCGAACAGGATCTCCATGACGCGCTTCAACTCAGCCTGCGTGTCGCCCGCGGCGTTCACAAAGAAGTCGCCGCGGTGGAAGATCCCACGAACATCTTGTCCTAGCTCGACCGCCTCCATCTCATCTCGCGCCATGAGCTGCTTTGCCGAGTAGACCGGCCGGGGCTTGTGCGGGAAGACGCGCGACTCGCGAATTCGCTTTTCGAGGTAGCGCCGCCGCGATTTCAACGGCGCGTAGATCGAGAGCAGGATGAATCGCGAGCCATAGATCTCTCGCAACAGATCGGCCTCTTCGCGGCGCTTCAGGGAGTGAAGAATGTAGGCGTGCCGATCGGCGGGGAGAGATATATCGCCCGTCGCCTTTTCGCGCTGGAGAGTGATCGCGTTGACCGCCAGGGCTGCAACGGTCGCTTCCAAGGCTCGCGAAGCCGGTTTCCTGCCGACATGTATGACCAGACCCGCTCGTCGTACGGGTCGTCTCGAAGCTTCCGCAGGTACTTCCACCTGAGATACGGCAACTGCTCGGTGAGATGGATGTAGTGCGCGTGGTAGTCGAAACCGCTCAGCACGTAGCGGAGATCCGTCGCCACGGTCTTCAAGTCGATGCCTACGGCACCGACGAGACCGATCACTAGTTCGGTCTGAGGCGACCGCTGCCCAGGCATCGACACGACCATTGTGGCCGTCAATGTTCTGGTTTGTGGCCTCGCAAGGGATCTTGCTGAAGAACCCTGAGCGACCTAGGTGGGCTTGCGGCCCTGGCTACGGCGGGCGGCGCTTGCGCCTGATCTGGCTCCGGGTTGCGCTGGCGTTCGCCCGAGCGGGCTTGCGGCTCGCCGTGCCGCCAGAGGGCTGCTCAGAGGACGGCAGCCTGCTGACGTGTTCGGCGACCTTCCGCAGATGGCGCCCGTAAATGTCCTCGCTCCGCGTCACAACAACCCCTCCTCCTGGGATACCCACGCGACTGGCTCTCCCAGCGACATATGCGTATCCATAGCCGCCCAAGCCCTTGTTTGCAGTACGGCGAACCGGAAATTCCGGCTCGCGCTGACACGCACCGTGCCGAAGCGCACATCGACTCGCTTGCGACATGCTTGTCTTAGAGATCTCAGGCCGTTCGACTTGCGCATCAACCCGTCAGCGTAAGACAATGTTCGGACGGAATGTCCCGTATACCGCCAAACGACACCAATCTTGCCGTGGCACGTCAGCGTCTGGCGGTTCGTATGACCGAGCTACGAGAGGCGACAAGTTTGTCGCAGCTGGAGGCAGCCACGCGTGCAGGCATGAGCAGGGATACCTGGTCGCGAATCGAGCGCGGGGCGCACATCCCGCGTCTGGACTCGTTGCTTCGCATCCAGTACGCGCTACGGGTGGACAGCCTCGAAGGTCTGTTCGGAGCGACCACCGGCGACGTATTCGGCCGCGCCCCCGAGTAGCCGAATCGCTCTATGGCTCGCCGCCCGGTGCTTGTCCCTCCATACGCGGAACCTAGCGAACGTGCGTTCGTATGTCCACCTATTGGCGGTAGGGGTCGCCTCGCGACTCCCAAAGTGCGGCGTAGCCTCCCCCGCCATGACCACCCCAGAGCACCCCTGCCCGGCCTGCGACGGGACCGGCTGGCGGCAGGAAATGACGATCCCGTCACAACCGCTCATATGGCGCGCGTGCCGCGACTGCCTCGGGACGGGCAGCATCACGCAGAAGGGTCCGAAGCAGGCCAAGCCGGAGGACTAGATCAGGCGCATCGTGCACGGACAGGCGAGCATCCGCTTCCAGATCGCTACCACGGCCGCCGAGAGGAACATACGGGGGAAGGGTCCGAGAAAGCAGAAAGCCCGCCGTAGCGGGCTTCCTCGCAGGTGGGCGATCCAGGACTCGAACCTGGGACCTCTTCCTTATCAGAGAAGCGCTCTAACCGACTGAGCTAATCGCCCGTGCGGCGGCCAATCATAGCGGCCGGAATCGGCGGCGTCAGGCGGTCTGGGAGGCGCCGAGGCGCTCGGCGAGGAGCTCGGCCGCGGCCGGGTCGTCGAGCTCGAGCACGACGCGATAGCCGTGCCCGCGGGGGGCGACGTGGACCTCGGTTCCAAGCGCTCGGCCGAGGGCGTCGCCGAGCCGGCGGGCGGCCTCGACCTGGTCGGGGTGCGGCTGCCCGGCGGCGGCGCGCGCACCGCCGGTCCGCGACGCGGCGCGGCGGCCGGTCTCGCGGGCGCGCGCCTCGGTCTGGCGGACGCTCCAGCCCTCCTGGACGGCGGTGCGGGCGAGCGAGCGGCGGGCGTCGTGGTCGGGGGCGGTGAGCAGCGCGCGGCCGTGGCCCTCGGTGAGGTGGCCGGCGGCAAGCAGGTCGAGCACCTCGTCGGGCAGGTCGAGCAGCCGCAGGAGGTTCGAGACCGCCACCCGCGAGCGGCCGACGCGGCGGCCGACGTCCTCGCGCGTGAGACCGAGCTCGTCGACGAGCAGCGCGCAGGCGCGCGCCTCCTCGACCGGGTTGAGGTCCTCGCGCGCCATGTTCTCGATCAGCGCCAGCTCGAGCGAATCGGCGTCGTCGTGCGCGCGCACGAGCGCGGGAACCGTCTCGAAGCCCGCCAGCTGGGCGGCTCGCCAGCGGCGCTCGCCGGCGATCAGCTCATAGGTGCCGCCCGCGACGGGGCGCAGGAGCACGGGCTGGAGCACCCCGCGCTCGCGCAGCGAGTCGGCCAGGGCGACGAGGCTCGCCTCGTCGAAGTCGCGTCGCGGCTGGTGCGGGTTCGGCGCGATCAGCTCGACCGGGATCTCGCGCAGCTCGCTCTCGCGCGCCGCGCCGTTCTCGTGCGTGGGCTCCAGCAGGGCCGAGAGCCCGCGGCCCATGCCTCGCTCAGCCACGAGAGGCCACCTCCTTGGCCAGCGCGAAGTAGGCCTCCGAGCCGGCGCAGTGCGGGTCGTGATGGATGACCGGACGGCCGAAGCTGGGCGCCTCGCCGAGCCGGATGTTGCGCGGGATCACCGTGTCGAAGACCAGCGACGGGAAGTGCCGGCGCACCTCCTGCTCGACGTCCTGGGCGAGCTTCGTGCGGCCGTCGTGCATGGTCAGCAGCATGCCCGCCACGGTCAGTCGCGGATTCATCTCGCGCTGGACGAGCGACAGCGTGTCGAGCAGCCCGGCAAGGCCCTCGAGCGCGAAGTACTCGGTCTGGACCGGCACGATCACCCGGTCAGCAGCCACGAGCGCGTTGACGGTCAACGGCCCGAGCGACGGCGGGCAGTCGAGCAGCGTGTAGGCGAACCGCTCGCGCACGCCCTCCAGCGCGTCGCGCAGCCGGGTCTCCGAGCCGGCCAGGCGGGGCAGTTCCATGGTGGCGCCCGCGAGGTCCGGCGTGGAGGCGAGCAGCGACAGGTGGTCGATCGCGGTCGGCTGCACGGCCTCGAGCGCCGGCAGCTCGCCGCCGAGCACGCCGTAGAGCCCGGGCCGGCCGTTGCGGGCGATCCCGAGGCCGGTGGTGGCGTTGCCCTGCGGATCGACGTCGACGAGCAGCGTCTCATAGCCGGCTTCGGCGATGCAGGCGGCGACGTTGACCGCGGTGGTGGTCTTCCCCACTCCGCCCTTCTGGTTGGCGATGGCGTACACGATCCCCATGGCGGCCCACGACGCTAGCGACCGGACCGGCGGACGGCAGTGCATCTCTCCCCATCCGGCAGGCCCCCGCCCGCAACGTGGGGACTTGCGCAGTTCGAAGCTACGCCAGCGGCCGCTTGACCGCCATCCCCGCACGGCGCGGGAAACGCTCCGGCGTGGGCGCGATCTTGCGGAACACGTGCAGGGTGCGGCGCTCGGCCTCCGGATACGGGTCGACCGGCACCACCTCGACCGGCTCCAACCCCAGCACGGCGGCCGCCGCCGCGCCCGCCGCCGATTCGTCCCGAGGAACAGCCCCCTTCCACGCGACCAGCACCCCGCCGTCGGCGAGCAGCGGCGCGGCGTACTCGCACAGCACCGGCAGCGCCGCGAGCGCGCGGGCGGTGACGAGGTCGTGTGCCCCCAACCCGGCCTCCCACTCCTCCGCGCGCGCGTGAACCACGTCGGCGTTCTCCAGCCGCCCCGCCGCCACCGCCCGCTCGAGGTAGCGGCAGTGCCGCACCGCGCTCTCCACCAGCGCCACCCGGGCGTCCGGCAGCGCCGCGGCCAGCGCCAGGCCCGGCCAGCCCGCGCCCGAGCCGAGGTCGGCGACCCGGCGAGCCTCCCGCGCTGCGGGCAGATCGAGCGCCACCAGCGAGTCGGCGACGTGCCGGTCGACCGCCTCGTTCACCGCGCGCACCTTCGTAAAGGCCGCCGGATCCGAGGCCTGCAGCTCCAGGATCGCCTCCAGCGCCCGCAGCCCCGCCGGCGGGACGCCGTGGCGGCGGCCGAGCTCCTCCAGGCGGGTCATCACAGCGCCGCGCGGGCGCGCAGCTTGGCGATCGCGTCGGCGTAGTCGTCGGTCATCGCCGTCAGCCGCTCGAAGGCGTGGCCGTCGAGCGAGGGCGTGACGTGACGCTCGAGGATGGGCAGCAGATCGAGCACCAGCGCCTCCCCGCGTGCCATCCACTGGAAGTAGTGGCGGTTGCCGTGGTGGTACGGGCCGTAGAGCTTCGAGCGCGGGAAGCGCGCGACCAGCCAGCGCATCAAAGCCTCGTGGCGCACGTGCATCCGCAGGGTGACCTGGGGCTGGCGCCCGTCGCCGCCGAAGTGGCCCTCCCCGACCAGGAGGCCGACCACGATGCCCTCGTCACGCGGATCCATGTGTTTCACCGGGTAGCAACACGTGAAACGTGTTTCACCGGGGTGTAGAACGTGAAACCTAGCCTGGAGCGCCGGCCATCGCGGCGGCGGGGCGAACCTCTGGCATTGAGAGAGGCGGGCGCGACTAAACAACCAGCCCCGCGACAGCGTCGCCGGCTTCCACGATGCGAAACCAGCCCGCACCCGAGCTACTGTCAATGCCCGAAGCTCGTCCCGGCACCGCCTGGATCCGGGCTTAGAGCGGGGCGACGACGAGGTGCCGGTTCGGCTCGGTGCCCTCGGAGTACGTCGGATCGGCTTGAGGTCGATCACCGAGATGTTGTTGTCGCTGAAACCCGCCAGGTAGGCGATCGTCGGATCGCGCGGAGAAAACCCGAGGGTGGCAGGGCCGCGGCCCACGTTGACCACCGCCGAGACCTCCATCAACTCGGGATCGAGGACGTAGACCTGGCCGGATTCGAAACAGACCACATACAGCCGGGGGCCCCGGCCGGCGTCGTGGCGGTGAAGCTCGGTCGCGCCCGAACAAACCTCCATCACGTCCACCGTCCGATTGAGGGGCCGTCCCTGCGCATCGGGCGAGCGATCGATCGCGACCAGCGCAGGCGGATTGTCCCTGGAATAGTCGACACCCCTCGGATCGCGCCCATTTCGATAGAGCACGTAGGCGCGCGGATCGCCGGGGACCACCGCGAACCCTCGGATGTCCATGCCATTGGGAAAGAAGGCAGACGGAAAGAAGCTCGGCCCCGGCACCAGTTCCAGCGGGCGCGCGGCCGAGCCGCCACAGGGCTGATCGGCCCCCCGCAAAAACAGGGTCTGGACCTCCGCGGCCTGCGGACCCAGGTAGCGCCCCAGGGCGTAGAGCGGCCCGGCAGGATTGCCCGGCTCGCCGAGCACCAACGCGTTGACCGCCTGGCAGCGGAACGGATCCCGGATGGTGCACATCTCCTGCGCGAACGCAGGCCAGGTCACGGAGACCAACGTCGGCTTGTCGGGCGCACACGCGTCGATGAGCGAGATGCCGTGGATGCCGTGGGTCGCGTAGAGAACGCCCAGGCGCTCGTCCAGCGCCAGGCTGTATGGCTCCTCGGGCAGGTTGAAGGTTCCCAGCGCGTCGGTGCCGGTTCTGACCTTGTGAGATTCGTCGCACAGCGGATTGGGCTCCTGCGTGCCGGCGGCCTGGCAGCGGAAACTGATCTCGGGACCGTCGAGCCGCGCGTCGATGTACGTGACCGAGGGTTCGGCCCGGACAGCGACGAACAGCCGTCGGTCCGATGATTCAGCGGCGCCGCTGACCACGATTCCGCTCCCGAAGCTGCCGACCCGGACGGTGGACGCCGTCGCGACGTAGCCGCGCTCGTCGCAGTTGAGCGTCACCGAATCGTAGAAGTCGGAGCAGCAGGAGCGGATGCCCCGAGGGGCCTCCGGGGCGGTATCCCGGCGAAGGACACGCTCCCCAGGGCCGCACCCGGTCCTCGGCCGCCTTGCGTGCGTCCAGGGCGACGACCGTCCCGGCGTTGTAGCGCAGGTCGGAGTTGGAGTTGACGACGTAGAGCCAGTCGCCGCTCGGGTCGACGGCCAGCCCGCTGGGCAGGAACAAGGCATCGAGCGGAGGGGGAACGCCGCTCTCACCGAACGAGCACCCGGCGGCTACCGTGCACCCGAGCACAGCGACCGCCGAGGCTCTCGCCGAAAATTTCATCACCGGCCTGTTTTACCACTCCCGCCCGGTCCGGGGCGAGCCAGTCGGGCCCGAGCGCAGCGAGCGATCACTTGCCTGAGCGCAGGACCGCCTGGGCCGCCGCCAGGCGGGCGATTGGCAGCCGGTACGGCGAGCAGGAGACGTAGTCGAGCCCGATCTCGTGGCAGAACTCCACCGAGGCCGGATCGCCGCCGTGCTCGCCGCAGATGCCGAGCTTGAGCTTGGCCCGGGTCGCCGCGGCCGGTCGCGACGGCGGTCTTCATCAGGCTGCCCACGCCCTCGCGGTCGATGCTGACGAAGGGATCGACGGTGATAGACCTCCTGCTCGATGTAGGAGGCCAGCACCTTGGGCACGTCGTCGCGGGACAGCCCGAAGGTGGTCTGGGTGAGGTCGTTGGTGCCGAAGGAGAAGAACTCGGCCGTCTCGGCGATGGCCCCGGCCGTGACCGCGGCGCGCGGCACCTCGATCATCGTGCCCACCAGGTACTTGACCCGCTGGCTCCGCTCGGCGAAGACCTGCTCGGCCGTCGTCGCGCACGATCTCGGCCTGCAGGTCGAGCTCCTTCTTGGTGCCCACGAGCGGGATCATCACCTCGGGCTCGACCGCCATGCCGTCGCTCGGCCACGTCGCAGGCCGCCTCGAAGATGGCCCGGGCCTGCATCTCGGTGATCTCGGGGTAGCTGATGCCCGAGGCGGCAGCCCCGGTGACCGAGCATGGGGTTGGACTCGTGCAGATCGGCGATGCGCGCCTTGATCGCCTCCGACCGACTTGCCGGTCGAGCGGGCCAGCTCCTGCGATGCCCGCCTCGTCGTGGGGCAGGAACTCGTGCAGCGGGGGATCCAGGGTCCGGATCGTGACCGGCCGCCCGCCCATGGCCCGGAAGATCCCGGCGAAGTCCTCGCGCTGCAGGGGCAGCAGCTTGGCCAGCGCCGCTCGCCGCTCCTGCTCGTTGCTGGCGACGATCATCTCGCGCATGGGGCCAATCTTGCCCTCGCCGAAGAACATGTGCTCGGTCCGGCACAGCCCGATGCCCTCGGCCCCGAAGGCCACCGCCGCGGCCGCCTGATCCGGCTGGTCGGCGTTGGCGCGCACGCGCAGCCGGCGGATGCCGTCGGCCCAGCTCATCAGCTTGGCGTAGTCCTGGTAGACCGGCGCCTCGCTCGGGCTCGAGGTTCTTCTCGATGAGCACCCGGATGACCTCCGAGGGGGTGGTCTCGACCCGGCCCTCGATGACCTCACCGGTGAAGCCGTCGAGCGAGATCCAGTCGCCCTCCTTGAAGACCTTGGATCCGCGCGCCGGTGTTCACCGTCATGGTGCGCGCGTGGTAGTCGAAGCTGACGCGCGTCGCAGCCGACGATGCAGACCTTGCCCATCTGCCGCGCCACCAGGGCGGCGTGGGAGGTCATGCCGCCGAAGGCGGTGAGGAAGCCCTCGGAGGCGTTCATGCCCCGGATGTCCTCGGGGCTGGTCTCGTGGCGGCACGAGGATGAGCTTCTCGCCCCGGGCGGCCGGCGCCTCGGCGTCGTCGGCGAAGAACACGATCTTGCCGGTGGCGGCGCCGGGGCCGGCGGGCAGCCCCTTGGCCAGCAGCTCGACCGCCGCGGTCGCGGCCTCGGCCTTGGCCGCGGCTCGAACACCGGTCGCAGGAGCTGGTTAGCGCCTCGGGCTCCACCCGGCGCAGGGCCTCTTCCTTGGTGATGAGCTTCTCGTCCACCATCTCGACGGCGATGCGCACGCCGGCGAAGCCGGTCCGCTTGCCGTTGCGGCACTGGAGCATGTAGAGCTTCTCGTCCTCGATGGTGAACTCGATGTCCTGCATCTCCCGGTAGTGCTTCTCGAGCTTCTTGCGGATGTCGTAGCAGCTGCTTGTAGGCCTTGGGGAAGACCGCCTCGAGCTCGTCGATCTTCTGCGGGCGTGCGGGTGCCGGCGACGACGTCCTCGCCCTGGGCGTTGATCAGGAACTCGCCGTAGAAGACGTTCTCGCCGGTGGCCGGGTTGCGGGTGAAGCAGACGCCGGTGGCCGAGTCGTCGCCCTTGTTGCCGAACACCATGGCCTGGATGTTGACGGCCGTGCCCCACTCGACCGGGATGTTGTTGAGCCGCCGGTAGAGCGATGGCCCGGTCGTTCTCCCAGGAGTTGAACACGGCCATGATGGCCCCGCGCAGCTGCTCGTAAGGGTCGCTCGGGGAAGTCGATGCCCTTCTGCTCCTTGATCGCCGCCTTGAACTCGCTCGACCAGCTCCTTGAGGGCCTCGGCGTCGAGGTCGGAGTCGTTGCTCGACGCCCCTTCTCCTTCTTCTTGCGCGCGAGGATGACCTCGAACGGGTCGTGGTCCTCCTTGCTCTCGGGCTTCATGCCCAGCACGACGTCGCCGTACATGGCCACGAAGCGGCGGTAGCTGTCGTAGGCGAAGCGCTCGTTGCCCGACTTCTCGGCCAGCCCGGCGGCGGTCTCGTCGTTGAGGCCGAGGTTGAGGATGGTGTCCATCATGCCCGGCATCGAGGCGCGGGCGCCCGAGCGGACCGAGACCAGCAGCGGGTTGTTCGAGTCGCCGAACTTGGCGCCCACGATCTTCTCCATGCGGGCGACGGCGGCCCGCGATCTCCTCGTCCAGGCTCTTGGGGAGCTTGCGGCCGTTCCGGTAGAACTCGGTGCAGACGTCGGTGGTGATGGTGAAGCCGGGCGGGCACCGGGACGCCGATGTTGGCCATCTCGGCGAGGTTGGCGCCCTTGCCGCCGAGCAGGTTCTTCATGTCCTTGTTCCCTCGGCCTTGCCGCCGCCGAAGAAGTAGATGCGCTTGCCGCCTTTGCGCGGCGGACCTTGGCCGCTGCACGCCGTTGGTCGGCCTTGGCCTTGAGCCCGCGGCGCGGACGCCGTTGCCCACGCCTTGGCCGGGCTTCGCCAGCTTGACGCCGGGCTGGCGGACCCGCGGCGACTTGAGCCTTGGCGACGGCTTCTTCTTCGACTTGCTTACGTCTTCGTGACGGGAGCCATGGCGAGCGGACTGTTTACTATGGACGGCTCGCCCTGGAAAGCCGCGTGCGACACCAAGAGCGGGTGCCCGTCCCGCTCGCTCGGCCGGCTAGCTCGCGCAGCCGGGCGGCGATCGTGCCCTCGATGTCCTGGCCGCCATGACCCGATCCTGGGCCATGGTGTCGCGGTCGCGAACCGTCACCGTGCCGTCCTCCAGGCTCTTGAAGTCGACCGTGACGCACCAGGGGGTGCCCACCTCGTCCTGGCGCCGGTAGAGCTTGCCGATGGCGCCCGGTGTCGTCATAAACGGCCCGGATCCCGGCCGACTGCAGCTCCGTCTTCAGACCCCGGGCCATCTCCACCAGTCGGGGCTCGTTCTTCTTGAGGGGGAACACCGCCACCTTGATGGGCGCGAGCCGGGGGTGCAGCCGCAACACCGTGCGGGTGTGCTCTTCTGCTACGCGCTCCGCCACCCCGCGGACCTTCTTCATCACCTCGATGCGGCTGGCGTCGGGGTCGTCGGCCAGCGCCAGCAGCCGGGGCAGGGTCTCGGGCAGTCCCTTGGCGATGGCCTCGCCCTCGGCGACCAGGCGCTCCTTGACGTCGACCGGTCAGGTTTCGCGCTTGGCGGTCGACTTGACGAAGCTCTCGACCAGCTCCTTGTAGCTTGGCCGTCTCCTCGGCCGGGGGCGCCTTGACCAGGGCGTCCTCGTAGGCGTCGCAAAGGAAGGCCAGGGTGGCCCGGTCGGCGCCCGCCGAGGGCTCGATGACGTAGGGGACGATGTGCTGCTTGGCCTCCTGATCGAAGTAGCGCAGCTCGCTCACCGAATCCGGGTTCTCCGGGCTGCGGCTGTGGGCCTTCAGGTCGAAGTCGGTGCGGTTGGCGATCCCTTCCAGCTCGGAAAATCCCATGGGGAAGCGGTACTCCAGGTCGACGCAGCGCTTGGCGTAGTGGGCCAGCTCCTCCCTGGTCTGCTCGCGCTGGCCATGAGGTTGTCCGCCCGCAGGCCGAGGTCGTGGTACCAGCGCGTCCGGGCGTCGATCCACATCTGGTGCGCGGCTTCGTCTTCGCCCGGCTTGACGAAATACTCGATCTCCATCTGCTCGAACTCGCGCGTCCGGAAGGTGAAGTTGCCGGGCGTCACCTCGTTGCGGAACGCCTTGCCGATCTGCGCGATCCCGAAGGGCAGCTTGCGCCGCATGGTATCGAGCACATTCTGGAAGTTGACGAAGATCCCCTGCGCGGTCTCCGGCCGGAGATAGACCAGTCCGGTCTCGTCGCCGGTGTCGACCGGTCCCATGGTCGTCCGGAACATCAAGTTGAAGGGCCGGGCGGGTGTCGAGATCCTTGGAGCCGCACTTGGCACAGACCAGCTCCTTGGCCTCGATGGCCGCGTTGATCTCGGGCAGGCCGGCTGGTTCGCGGCCTTTCTGGGCCTTGAACAGGTGATCGGCCCGGGGGCGGCTCTTGCAGGCGCGGCAGTCGGACATCGGGTCGGAGAAGGTCGCCTCGTGACCGGAGTACTTCCAGACCAGCCGGTTCATGAGGATGGCGGCATCCAGCCCTTCCATGTCCTCGCGCTCGTGCACCACCTTGCGCCACCACGCCCGCTTGACGTTGTTCTTGAGCTCCACGCCCAGAGGTCCGTAATCCCAGGTGCTCGCCAGACCGCCGTAGACGGACGATGACGGGAAGACGAATCCTCTGCGTTTGGCCAGGCTGACGATGAGCTCGAGGGAAGCGGCAGGCATGGAACCCGTCACTTTATCAGATCAGGCTCCGCCGCTCCGGCTGTCAGCTACGCTGCGGACGGCGCTGGAGCTTGGCCAGGAACTCCAGGGATTTGAGGGGTCCCGGCACGTGGAAGGCGACCAGCTCCTGCATGGCGGTGCGACAGGCGGCGTTCAGGTCCCGATCGAGCGGGGCGCCGTCGGCGTCTTCGAGCGGGCCGGCCGCCAGCCGGTGCAGGGCGCGCCGGGCGGCCGGAAACAGGAGGGCGCCCCGCTGCGCGCAGGCGCCGCACACGACCCCACCCCGTTCGGGATCGAAGCGCACCACCTCCTCGCCCAGGTCCTGGCGGCGGCAGGCCACGCAGGCCGCCAGGCTCGGGCCCAGACCCAGCCGGACGAAGAGCCCGAGCTCGAAGGCGCGCGCCCGCTCGGCGCTGGTGCCCCGGGTCTCCAGCAAGCTCAGGAAGCGGTCCAGCCAGTCGAAGACCTCGGGCTCGGGCTGCCGGACCGGGCACAGGCGGTCGCAGAGCTCGGTGGCGTATCCGGCGTGGGCCGTCCGGCCCAGGTCGAGGCCCAGCCCTGCCCGCCCGTCCAGTACCTCGAAGCTCTCGAGCGACAGCAGATCGGCGTGCGGCGGCTCCCGGAGGGTGGCCTCCCCCCGTGCGCCCAGCCCCAGCCCGCCCCCGAAGCGGCGGGTGCTCTTGCGGGCCCCCCGGGCCATCGCCGACAGGCGCCCGGTGTCCCGCCCGAGCAGCGTCACCACCCGGTCGGATTCGCCATACGCGACCGAGCGCAGGAGGATGGCCGACGTGACGAGGGGCGCGCCCACCGGCCGGACGTTAGCATCCGGGCTCGATCACGCCCGCCACAAGGCGATCACGGCGGCCGAGATGGCGAGCACCATCGCCAAGACGGCCACCACCCGGCGCCGCCGGCCGGCGGTGGCCGGACCACCGGCCATCGACCCCGACGCCGCCTCGGCCTTGGCCCGCGCCGCCGCCACCACCCGGTCGTACCGCTCGAGCGGCTCGCCCTCCGGCGTTCGCACCGCCCGGGCATAGCAACGGATGAAGCCCCGGACGTAGGTCTCGGGGGGCAGCCGTTCCAGCCGCTCGGACTCCAGGGCCTCCAGGGTTTGCTCGGGAATCCGTGTGCGCCGGCTCAGCTCGCCTAGCGTGAGGCCCGACCGCTCGCGGAGCTGCCGCAGGTGGGGGCCGAAGTCGGTGGAGGTGCTGTCGGCTTCAGTGCTCATACGACCGCCTCAGCGCAGAAGCTCGGAGTAACGCCGGCACTCCCCGGCGACACAGGAACGCGGCGCCAGGTCCGTGCAGCGCCGGAACAACACGCGGGCCCGCTCGCGGTTTCGATGCCGCTGGTGCACGAGCCCGCCCAGGAGGTAGGCCTCCTGGATGGGGCAACGCGCGTCCTCCACGACAGCGTCCACGTTTTCGGCGGCTTGCGCCATGTCGCCCCGCTCGAAATAGACCTTTGCCAGGCGGTACCGGCCCACACAGAAGCGTGGAGCACGGGATACCGCCTCATGCAGCTCCTTCCAGGCCCGCTGGGTCTGTTTCATCTGCAGGTAAGCCCACCCCAGGTTGGCGCGGGCGAACTCGGGCTCTGCGTAGGTCGAGTCCTTGAGCGCCTCGTTGGCGGCGGTCACAGCTCCGTTCCAATCCTGCAGATGCAAGGCCGCCACCGACAGGTTGTTCCACGCGTTGGCGAACTCGGGCCGCAGCGCCACGGCGCGCCGGAACTGCTGTTCCGCTTCCCGGAACCTGCGGGCGGCGTCCTCGCGCACCAGCTCGCCGTCCTTGCCGAGCAGGCAATCGGCCGCTTCGGCCTGCGAGACACGTAGTCCGCGCCCTGGTTGAGCGCGATGATCCCAAGCATGTTGTATGCCTCGGCGTTCTCCGGGTCGGCTTCGAGCGCCTTGCGCAGCTCCTCGACGGCAGCCTCTACGCGACGTGCGCGGAAGTACTCCACGCCGAGCTGATAGCGGACCAGCGACTGGTCGGGATCTCGTTTCGGACGCGACGCGCATGCCAGCCAGCTGAGCGATCCAGCGGCCAGCCAGAGGCAGACCGCCCCCCCTACCCCCATTCGACAACGCCGGTAAATGCTCGTCCCCCTTACGGTTTTCCGAATGATTTCGTTCGGTTATCTAGCGAGATCAGCTTAACAGCTTCGGGAGCTGCCTGTCAATCGCCGAGCCCAACGCTTTCCAGGACTTATTCCATCAGTTGAGCTTGGGCCTGGCGGCGGCCCCGGAGATTGGCCGCCGCTTCCGGGCCGCTGGTCGTCGGGAATCTGGCTCGGGCCAGGTGCCCGGTCCGGACCACCGTCGTGCCAGCTCTGTCGCCGCCTGTCTGGTCTACCCAACTCATCCTGGCCACCCGGCCACCCTGGTCCTGGCCGCCATCTTGGCCGTCTGGGTTGGCCGGTCTGGGCCACCCGGTTGCTCGGGCCGCGGGTCTTGCCGGTCCGGCCGGGTTGGCTCAACTGGCCGGCGGATCGGCTCCGCAACGCTTGCCGGACCGGGCGTCGAGGGGCGTGACGCCCGGGGGTGACGGCACCGCTCCTGCACAGGCCGGGCGCGCTCGGGCGGCTGCCACTGTGGCGAATGGCCCCGGTCGCGGCTCGCGGCCCGTCACAGGTCCGTGCCGCTCCGTCTTTTTCTCGCACCCGGCGCGCGGATACCAGCGCGGCAGGGGATTCGCTTCGCGATTTCTCCCCTATACTTCTCTCAGGGTCGTGAGCCACCTCATCGCCTATCTCGGAAACGAGCCAGATCGCCTCGAGTGCGCGCTGGTGCCGGCGCGGGCCGCGCTCTATTCGCAAACGCCCTCGCAGCCAAACGGGTGGGGCCTCGGCTTCATCCAGGGCGGCGAGGTGTTGCTGCAGAAGCGGCCTCGCTCGGAGAGCAGCGAGGTCGACTTCTTCAACCTCGCCCGCGATCTGCACGCCAACGCGCTCATCGCCCGCGGCGGGCTCGACGAAGATGCCCGCGTGTCGGCAGACAACGCCGACCCCTTCCGTTTCCGCTGGTGGCTGTTCGGCTCGGTCGGTACCTCGGAGGGATTCGCGCAGGTGCGGGAACGGCTGCTCGCCAGCGTGCCGGACTTCCTCCGCCGCAACATCCGGGGCAGGTCGGCCAGCGAGCACATCTTTCATCTGTTCCTGGCCTTCCTCCACGATGCCGGGTTGCTCGAGACGCTGGCGACCGATCCGGTCCCTGTGGGCCGGGCCCTGCGCGAGAGCATCGCCTTCGTCGATCGCTTGCTCGCTTCGGTGGGCGCGCCGTCGCTGCGGATGGCCCTGGTGGCCACCAACGGCCGTTGCCTGGTGGCCCGCTCCAACGGCTGCCCGGTTCAGTTCCTGCCCATCTCCGGGATCATGGACTGCACGGTCTGCCGGCACCGCAACGCCGCCCACAGCGACGACGACCGGCGCATCTCCCACGAGGCCCTGCGCGCGGTCGTGGTCGAAGCCGACAGCGCCGCGCCCCTGCGTCCCGGCTGGGCCCTGGTCCCCGCCCGGGGCGGGCTGCTCGTAGGCGCCGATCAGGTTCCGCGCCTCGAAGACTCGACTCCCTAGGGAGTCCGCCGCTACTCGGCCCCGGTCAGGACGTGCCAGCGCTCCTTGCGCCGGAAATACGAGGAACAGCGTCTGGATGATCGAGGCCACCGGGACCGCGAACAGCGCCCCCACGAGGCCGTAGCTGTGCTCGCCCGCGATCAGCGCGAACACCACCACCACCGGGTGGATCTTGGCCGCGTCGCCCATGATCTTGGGGTTGAGGAAGTTGGCCTCGACAAGATGGATGAAGGCGATCCATGCGGTCACCTTGAGGCCACGGGGCGAGGTCGAAGCGCCCTGACGAGACCAGCGCGATCGCCACGATCGGAATCGACGAGAGGATCGAGCCGAAGATGGGGATCAGGCTCATGACCGCGGCGATCCCCGCCAGCAGCAGCGGGTACTTCACGTCGAAGATCAGCAGGCCGATGTAGGTGAGCACGCCGTTGATGAGGCAGATCAGCAGCTGCCCGCGGATCGACGCCCGACAGGCCGCGGTCGATGCCGCGGGCCAGGTGGTCGTAGTCCGCCCGGTAGGCCGCTGGCACCAGCGATCGGATGAACCCGCGGATGCGCTGCAGATCGATGAGGATGAAGGCCGCCACCATCAACACCAGGATCAGGCGGGCGATGCCGGTGAGCACCCCGGTGACGAACTTCTGCCCGTACTCGAGCGCCCGCCGGCTCTGCGACTCGGTGGTCTTGACCCGGTCGGAGATCCACTCCTTGAGCGAGCGCTCCCAGCGGCCTTCGCCCTGGACCACCGGCTCTTCCAGGCGGGGCCGGGAGATGACGTAGCCGCTCCCGTCGCGGCCCGGCCGGACCTCCAGGTTCAGATCGTCGAGGTCGACGCGAAACCGGCCGTCGCCGAGCGGCTCGAGCACCAGCCCGTTGCTCGGCGGTGCCGGGGGGCCGGCTGGGGCGGCCCCTGGGCCGGCTGCACGCCCGCCCCGAAGCGGTCGTCGATCCAGGAGCCCACCCGGGGCAGCACCTCGCCGTTGAGCTTCTGGAACAGCTCGGGCGCTTCCCGGAAGACGCGGGCGATGTCGCCCGACAGCTTGGGCAGGAAGTACCCGACGAAGAGGCCCAGGCCGAGCAGGATGTTGATGTAGAGGAAGATGACCGCCAGACCGCGGGGCAACGGGCGGCCGGCCACGCGCAGCCGCGCCATCCGGTCGACCAGCGGCGCCAGGATGTAGGCCACCAGGATCGCAAAGACGAAGGGGAGCGCGACGTCCCGGAAGACGTAGACGACGAAGATGCAGAAGAGGGCGAAGCCCCAGAGCTTGGCGAAGCGCCTGAACCAGCCGAACAGGCGCACGCTTCGAGTCGGGGGCCGCGATCTCGTCCAGACCCTCGGCGAGGCCTCCCTCCCCCATGCTATCCGCCACC
Source organism: uncultured Solirubrobacteraceae bacterium (assembly GCA_963844405.1). Lineage (GTDB taxonomy): Bacteria > Actinomycetota > Thermoleophilia > Solirubrobacterales > Solirubrobacteraceae > DASSUW01. The sequence continues at coordinate 372,754 of CAWJNZ010000008.1, forward strand.
CGCGGACCTCCGAAGGAGCGAGGCTGACTTCCTCGTCCTTCTTCTTCTTGGTCGTGATCGCTGCCAGCTTCTCGCGCATCACGTCGCCCAGCGTGCGCGGTGGGTGCGCCGCCCGAGAAGCCCTGCGCGTCGGCCATCTCCTTGGCGCGGGCCGCGCCCTGGATCGACAGGCCGATCTTGCGCTCGGCGGTGTCGACGCTGATGATCTCGGCCTTGACCGCCTGGCCCGGCTTGAGCACCGTGCGCGGATCCTCGACGTGCTCCTCGGAGATCTCGGAGACGTGGACGAGACCCTCGACGCCCTTCTCGAGCTCGACGAACGCGCCGAAGTCGAGGACCTTGATGACCTTGGCGTCGACGATCTTGCCGGCCGGGTAGTCGTAGGGGATGCGATCCCACGGATCGGCGAACAGCTGCTTGATGCCGAGCGAGACTTCTTCTCGCCGTCGTGGTTCGATGTTGAGGATGATGGCCTCGACCTCGTCGCCCTTCTGGTAGAGGTCGCGCGGGGTGCTTGACCCGCTGGGTCCAGCGACAGGTCGCTGATGTGGACCAGGCCGTCGATGCCTTCTTCGATCTCGACGAAGACGCCGTAGTCGGCGATGGTGCGGACGTTGCCCTTGACGACCGTCGCCCGGCGGGTACTTCTCGGTGAAGCTGCGTCGCACGGGTTCGGGCTCGAGCTGCTTCAGCCGAGCGAGATGCGGTTCTGGCGCGACGTCGACCTCGAGCACGACCGCACTCGACCTCGTCGCCGACTGCGAGCATCTTCGACGGGTGCTTGACGCTTCGGGTCCAGCGACATCTCGCTGACGTGGATGAGGCCCTCGATGCCCTGCTCGAGCTCGACGAAGGCGCCGTAGTCCGTGAGCGAGACGACCTTGCCGCGGACGCATCTTGCCGGGCGGGTACTTCTCTGCGGCGTGGCTCCACGGATCTTCCTGGTCTGCTTGAGGCCGAGCGAGACGCGCTCGGTCTCGGCGTTGTACTTGAGGACCTTGACGCGTGACCTCGTCGCCGACCTGGAACAGCTCGCTCGGGTGGTTGACCCGGCCCCAGCTCATGTCGGTGATGTGCAGCAGGCCGTCGATGCCGCCGAGGTCGACGAACGCGCCGTACTCGGTGATGTTCTTGATGATGCCCTCGACGACCTTGCCCTCCTTGAGGCGTCTCGAGCGTCTGCTCCTTGAGCTCGTCGCGCTCCTTCTCGAGGAGCACGCGGCGCGACAGCACGATGTTGCCGCGCTTCTTGTTGAACTTGATGACCTTGAACTCGTAGGTCTGGCCGATGCAGCTTGTCGAGGTTGCGGACCGGGCGCAGGTCGACCTGCGAGCCGGGCAGGAACGCCTTCACGCCGCCGCGGATGGTGACCGAGAGGCCGCCCTTCACGCGCTGCGGTGATGGTGCCTTCGATGAGCTCGTCGCGCTCGCACGCGGCGCGAGATCTCGTCCCACACCTTGATCTTGTCGGCCTTCTCCTTGGAGAGGACGCACGAGGCCGTCGTCGTTCTCGCGGCTCTCGAGGAAGACGTCGACCACGTCGCCGGCCTTGACGCTGACCTTGCCCGTCGCGTCGACGAACTCGTGCAGCGGGATGACGCCTTCGGTCTTGTAGCCGATGTCGACGATGACGTTGTCGTTGCCGACACGCGATGACCGTGCCTTTGACGATGTCGCCTTCTTTGAGGTCTTCCCGCTTGAGAGATTCTTCGAAGAGAGCGGCGAAGCTCTCCTCGCCCTCGGAAGGTGTATTGGTCACGGACATCGACATCGAATTCATGAAGGATCCTTTGGCGCGTGCAAACCGGCGGCAATGAATGCCCCGGGCGGTCGCGACCGGGCTCGCCACGGGCCGGTCTCGACGGTGGGGTTTGGAATTCGTGGCTTCCGACCACCGGAAGCACGAAAGGCGGGAAAAGCTAACGCCCCGGACGGCCCGTGTCAATGTCAACCCGGCGTCCGGTTTTCGCGGATTTGGAGTGCCACCCGAGGCCAGATATTGTCGCCAGTGCTTGGCGAGTCCTCCGGCATGCTCCGTCATCCTGCTCGCCCACGGTCCCCACATCGACCTTTACCCCCCGCGCGTGCGCACAACCGCCTCCATGAGGTCGACGACCTCCTCGGCGGATAGGGCGGTGGTGTCGATCTCGACGGCGTCTTCGGCCTTGCGCAGCGGGGAGACGGCCCGGGTGCGATCCCGCTCGTCCCGCAGCTCCATCTCGCGGAGCACCTCGGCCGGGTCCACCGTGCCGGCCGGCGGCCCGGAGCTCCCGGGTCCGGCGGTCGGCGCGCACCTGGACCGGCGCGGTCAGGAAGAACTTGGCCGGGGCCGAGGGGAACACCACGGTGCCCGTGTCCCGGCCTTCGGCCACGATGCGGCCGCGGGCGCCGATTGCCCGCTGCAGCTCGAGCAGGGCCCCTCTCACCTCGGGGAAGGCCGAAACCCGCGAGGCCCCCTCCAGATCTCGGGGGCCCGGATGCCGCTGGTCACGTCTTGCTGGCCCACGATGACCCGGGATGAGGCGCCGCTGCCCTCGAAGCGCAAATCCAGCGCCGTTGCCAGCGCCGCCAGCCCGGGCGCGTCGGACCAGTCGATCCCGCGCTGTCGCGCGCAGAGGGCGACTGCCCGGTAGAGGGCTCCGGTATCGAGAAAGCTGAAGGAAAGGCGGGCGGCGAGTTGCCGGGCGGTGGTCGACTTGCCGGCCCCCGCCGGCCCGTCTATCGCCACCACGAAGCCAGTGAAGGCCTGGCCCTCGACCGTGGCTGGGGGCGTATCACCGGGTTTCGAGCTCATGCGCGGCCCACGGTATCACGGGCCTCTCGCCCCACGAGGGCCTCTGATAAAATGGATCCGTGGACGGGAGATGGCTCGTGGTGGTGTCGCTGGCGGGGATGTCCTGTGGTTCCCACACCCATGCCCCGCCGACGGGCCCCGCGGGGACATGGTTGGCCGACACCGTCAGCGACCTCGGCCCGGTGGTGGCGCGCGTCGCGGGCAACCCGATCTTCGCCGAGGAGGTCCGGGCCCAGGCCGAACGGAGCGGTAAGCCCCCGCGCGAAGCCCTCGCGGAGGTGGTCAACTTCCACCTGCTGGCCGAACGGGCGCGCGAGCGCGGGCTGGCCGGCGACGTCGGCAGGGCGGAGGTGCCCCGGGGGCTGCTCGTGCAGCGGTTCGTCGAGCGGGAGTTCGAGCCTTCGGTCGAGGAGAGCGACATCACGGATCAGGAGCTGCGCGCCGTCTACGACCGGTTCAAGACCCGGTTCGTACATCCGCGGATCGTGCGGGTGGCGCTGCTGAGCGTGTACCCCGAGCGGGGCCTGCCCAGAGACGTCGGCTACGCCAATGCCCGCACCACCGCGCAGGAGCTCTCCGATCGGCTCTCGCGGCTGCCCGACAGGAGCGACGAGGCCCTGGCCAAGCTCCAGCAGGAACCGACCTTTTCTTCGCGCAACATCGGCTTTTCCCGGGTCTGGCAAGGACCGGACGAGGCCTTCGGGCCTCTGCGGGCGGCGCAGGGGGCCGCCATCGCGCGTCTGCGCAAGCCGGGCGACACGACGCCCTTGCTCGAGGACAAGGGCGCCTATCACATCGCTCGATACATCGAGGAGACGGCGGCCAAGAATGTCGCGTTCGAGCAGGCGCGCGAGGAGGTCCGGCGCGAATATTACCCGCGCTGGCGGCGGGAGAAGTTCGAGCGGTTCGCCCGGAATCTAGTCGATGGGCACCAGATCGAACGCTACTTCGAACGGGTGCTGGGGGAGGCGCCGGCGCGCTGAGCGCTCGGTCCAGCCAGCGTCCTCGGCCCGGGCTCTGGCCGACGCTTGAGCCCGACGTTCGAGCCAGATGGTCAGCCGGCTTTGCGGAAGCGGCGAGAGGTTGGCGGGCAGGACGTCCAGCTCCGGGAACGTCTTGTCCGGGTGGAGCTTCTTGGCCCGGGCGAAGAGCGCGTCTTCGGTCTCGACGTTCTTCGGGTCGGGGAGGCAGCACTCGACGGGGCAAACGGCCTGGCAGGCCTCGTGGTCGTGGAAGCCGACGCACTCGGTGCACAGATTCGGGTCGATGACGTAGATGTCATCGCCCTCGCTGATGGCCTCGTTCGGGCACTCGGGCTCGCAGGCCCCGCAGTTGATGCACTCTTCGGTGATGTAGGTCGCCATTCGTTGCTCCGCCAGAGAGCGATGTAGTCTGACATATCGCCCCGACCAGAACGAGGCCGGAGTCTAGAGGTTGCCCGACGCGCGGTCAACTGACACGCGGTCAACTGACACGGCGTGTGTCGCTGGCTCATGCGGTGCGCGCCGCTGCCGTCGTGGTCCCGGCTTGGTCGCGGGCTCGGCACCGGAGGGCGGCGTGCCCCCGCTGCCACCTGGCTTGCGGGCGCCGCGCAAGTTGACCGCCACCAGCCTGGAGACGCCGGGCTCCTCCATGGTGACGCCGTAGAGGCGGTCGGCGTTCTCCATGGTCCGCTTGTTGTGGGTGATGACGATGAACTGCGACCGGTCGGTCATCTCGCGGACCATCTCGTTGTGGCGGATCGACGTTGGCCTCGTCGAGCGGGGCGTCGACCTCGTCGAGGATGCAGAACGGCGAGGGCTTGACCAGGAAGATCGCGAAGAGCAGCGCGACCGCGGTCAGCGCCTTCTCGCCGCCCGAGAGCAGCTCGATGTTCTGCAGTTCTTCTTGCCCGGCGGGCTGCGCGACGATCTCGACGCCCGGTCTCGAGCAGGTCGTTCTCGTCGGTGAGCGCCAGCTCGGCCTTGCCGCCGCGGAACAGCGCGGGAAGATCTCCTGGAACTTCTCGTTGACCGCGTCGAAGGTCTCGCGGAAGCGGCGCTTGGAGGCCTTGTTGATCTTCTCGATCGCCGCCTCGAGCTGGGCGATCGCCGACTCGAGGTCCTGCTTCTGGCTGGTGAGGAAGTCGAAGCGCTTCTGCAGCTCCGCGGACTCCTCGATGGCGGTGAGGTTGATCTCCCCCATGCGCTCGATGAGCCCGCGCAGCTCGGTCATGCGCGCCTCTTCTTCGGGCCGCCACCGGATGCCGCAGGTGGTAGTCGAACACCACCTCGCCGAGGCGCACGCCCCGGTAGCGGTCGCCCGACCTGCTCGTCGAGCGAGCTGCGGCGCAAGCTCGCCTCCTGGCAACGGAGCTGCAGCGAGCCCAGCTCGGTGGCGAGCCTCGAGACCCGTTCGCGCGGCCGAACGCAGCTCCGCCTCCCGGCGGGAGAGCGCGGCGTTGCGCTCGTTGGCGTCCGCTTCCCGGTCGGCCTGCACGCGGGCGCGCTCCTCGGCCTCGGCCCGGTCGAAGGCGGCCTGCTCCTGGAGGCGGGCCGACTCCGCTTGCAGCTCGTCGGCGCGGGCGGTCTCCTCGCCCGAGGTGGCCTCCAGACGCGACCGCCGCGCCCGGTGTTCCTCCCGTTCGCGGCCCAGCCGCTCGAGCGTGGCCCGGGCGTTCGCCCGCCGCTCTTCGGCCTGGGAGGCAGCCACCCGCACCGTCCCCAGCTCGGCCACCAGGGCGTCGAGCCGATCGGAGAGCGACAGGGTCTCCTGGCGCGAGCTCGCCGCCGAGCGTCTCGGAGTCGAGCGACATCCGCCGCTGGTCGTCGAGCGCCGCCCGGGCCTCGCCCAGCCGCTGCTCGGTCTGGTTGAGGGCGCGCGCCAGCTCGTCGCCGCTCGGCCGCCAGCCGGTTGCGACGGCCCTGCAGCTCGACCTGCTCGCGCCGCACCCGCTCGACGTCCTTGTCCACGCCCACGACGGCCACCTCGTCCTGGCGCAGGACCGCGCCAATCTCGATCAGCAGGTTGCCAGCGTCGGCCAGGGCCTGCTTGAGCGTCACCTGCCGGCCGCGGGAGGCGTCGAGGTCGGACTCGATGCGGGCCACCACCTCCTCGAGCTCGCGGATCTCGCGGCGCTGGCTCAGGATCCCGGCCACCGCCGACTCGCGCGAGCCGCCCGTGACCACCCCGTGCGGATCGATGACCTCCCCCTCCAGGGTGACGATGGTCTTGTCGGTCTGCCCCTGGCGCCAGAGGCGCAGGGCCGTCTTGAGGTCCTCGCAGACCACGACGTCGCCCAGCAGGTACACGGCGACGCGGTGGTAGGATCGATCGTAGCCGATCAGCTCGAGCATGGGGCCGCGCACCCCGTTGCCATCGGGCCACACCGCCTCCACCGGCGGCCCCGCCATGGGTACGGCCGCCCCGCCGGTCGCCGGGGCCTCGCCGGTCGCCCCGCTGGCGTCGTAGAGCACGGTGCCCGGTGGGGCGGGCGTGCGCAGCGTGAGCGGGATGAAGCTCGAGCGGCCTTCGCTCCGGCGCTTCAGGAACTCGATGGCGTCGACGCCCACCTCGTGCGACTCCACGATGATGTTGCCGAGGCGGTCGCCGAGCACCGCCTCGACCGCAGTCTCCAGCTCGGGGGGCGGTTGTACGATGTCGGCCACCAGGCCGCGGATGGCGCCCTCCGAGGCCCAGGGCCGCAGCTCCCCCACCCTGTCCTGCCCGGCGTCCTTCCCGGTCTGGCCGTCCGCGCCGGCATCGCGTCCTGGGCGGCTGCGTCCGCGGGCCGGCGGCGCCCGGTACTGCTTCATGATGGCCCGGACGCCGCGCTGGAAGCTCTCGTAGCGGGTCTGGATCTCCCGAACGACTCCAGGCGCGAGCGCCGGCGGTGGGCCTCCTCCCGCAAGGTATCGAGCTCGATCTCGCCGCGGGCCAGATCCTGCTTGAGCGTGGCCGAGCGGGCCTCGGCCTCCTCGCGGCGTGCCTCGAAGCTCTCGATCGCGGTCGCGCAGGCCCGAGAGCCGCCCCTGGGCGGCGGCCAGCTCGGCCTCCTTGTCGGCCAGCGCGGCGGCCAGAGTGGCGTCCTGCTCGGCTCCACCCGCCAGGCGCTGGCCCAGCTCGTCGCGGCGGGCGGCCGCGGCCTCGATCTCGGTCTCCAGCCGGGCCACTCTGCTGCAGGGCGGTACCGCCGACGGCGGTGCGTCCGGTCGAGGCGGGCCCGCGTCTCGAGCAACCGGCCGCGCAGCTCCTCGTGGCTGGCGTCGAGGGCCTGATAGGCCTGCCGCCGATCGGACGCCTCCTCGTCGAGCGCGATCACGCTCGACTGCAGGACCTCGAGCTCCAGCGTGGCCGATTCGATCCGGCCGGCCCAGCTCCTCGATCTCGAAGGCTGCCGCCGTCGACCGCTCGCTGAGCCCGCGCGCCTCGTCGGCGTAGTGCTGGCCGCGCTGGGCGCCCAGGTCAGCCCGGTTGCTCAGCGAGAACAGCTCGTCCTTGGCCGCGCTCAGCTCGCTGAGCTCCTCGGTGAGCGGCCAGCCGCTCGGCCTCGAGCGAGGTCTCCTCGCGCGAGACGCGGCGCGAGCGCGTCTTCGTGCTCGCTGGCTCGGCCCGCGCCGGCCGCCTGGAGAGACTTCTCCTCGGCCAGCAGCCCGAGGTAGCGCTGGGCCGCGCTCCACAGCTCGAGGTCGCGCAGCTCGGCCTTGTACCGCTTGTAGCGCTCGGCCTTCTGGGCCTGGCAGGCGCAGCGAGCGCAGGCGGCTCTCGAGCTCGCCGAGGATGTCCGAGACGCGCAGCAGGTGCTGCCGGGTCGAGTCCATCCTCCGCTCGGCCAGCTTCTTCTTGGCCTTGTACTTGGTGATGCCCGGCGGCCTCGTCGATCAGGCCGCGGCGGTCTTCGGGCCGGGACGACACGATGAAGCCGATGCGGCCCTGCTCGATGATCGAGTAGGCCTTGGTGCCGACGCCCGTGCCCAGGAAGAAGTCGACGATGTCGCGCAGCCGGGCGGGCACGCCGCTGAGCAGGTACTCGCTGGTGCCGTCGCGGTGCAGCCGGCGGGTGACGACCACCTCCTCCGGGCCGGCCGCGCCCCAGGGGACGCCGCCGGGCGCAGGCGTTTCCGGGCATGGCCCGGGCGTCGAAGGTGAGCGCACCTCGGCGAAGCCCGCCGGGCCGCGGCTCTCGGAGCCGGCGAAGATGACGTCCTCCATGGCCCGGCCGCGCAGGTGCTTGGCCGACTGCTCGCCCATGGCCCAGCGGATGGCGTCCACGATGTTGGACTTGCCGCAGCCGTTGGGCCCGACGACGGCGGTGATGGGATCCGGGAACGTCAAGACCGTCCGGTCGACGAACGACTTGAAGCCGTGAATGTCGAGCCGCTTGATCTTCATGGGGCCGAAGGTCTTCGGTCTGCTTACCGCAACCGACACCGGGGACGGCAACAATGACCATACGTGCATGGCGACGTCACGCCATGACCATCTACGTAGCACCCGCTGGACCACATTGTAAAGGTCAGCAGGCCCGAGGGCGAATTCCTGTGCCCCCCGGTTTTGCAGCGGAAGGCCTCGGAACGGCGGGCCAGAACCGGACCGGTTTGTTATGCGTGCCGGCCGATGGAGACCGGCTTTCCTGCAGATCTCGTCCCCGTGCTGATCACCCTGGGCGGTGCTCGGCGGGGCCGGTAGCCTCGCCGTGGTCGCCGCCAAGCAGGGCCCGTGCCGCGCGGCGTCGCCAGATCGAGGCGGCTGACGACCCCCGCATCCAGCCGCCCGCGCGCAGAAAGCTCTCCCTCGAGGACGTCGAGCCCGGCACCGGGGAGGGCGCGGCCGAGCCCCCGGCGCCGGCCCCCGGCACCGACCGGCCGAGCGCCCAGGTTTTGCCCTTCCCCAAGGCGGCGGTCCCCACCCGGCGATGCCGGTCGACAAGCCGGCCCCACCGGATTCGGCCATCGGGCGCGTCAAGCGGCGGGACCCCCAGGCGCTGTCGCCGGGGCTGGCCAGGACGCGCGCCGGCTGGGTCTCGCGGCTGGGTCAGATCTTCTCGGCCCGCAAGCAGATCGACCCCGCCCTGGTCGAGGAGCTCGAGAAGGTCCTGCTGACCGCGGACATCGGCGTGCGCACGAGCCAGAAGCTGCTCGCCGACGTGCGCAGCTCGCTCGACACGAAGGAGCTCGCCGAGCCGAGCGCGGTCTGGGCACTTCCTGCGGCGGCGCTGCCGGGAGATGCTCAGCGTCGGCGCCGCGCCGGTCGACTTCGGCGCGCGCAACCCCTTCGTCCTGCTGGTCATCGGGGTCAACGGCAGCGGGAAGACCACCACCATCGGCAAGCTGGCGGCCAAGCTACGGCGGCCGGGGCAAGAACGTGTTGCTCGCCGCCGGGCGACACGTTCCGGGCGGCCGCCACCGAGCAGCTCGAGGTCTGGGGCAAGCGGGTCGGCGTCGCCGTGGTCAGGGGCAAGGAGGGCGCGGACCCCTCGTCGGTGATCTTCGACGCCGTCAAGCGCGCCAAGGCAGAGGGCATCGACGTGGTGATCGCCGACACCGCGGGCCGGCTGCACACGAAGGCCGACCTGATGCAGGAGCTCCAGAAGGTCGCGCGCGGCGTGCTGAGCAAGGCGAGGACGGGCGCGCCCCACGAGACCTGGCTGGTCATCGACGCGACCACGCGGGCAGAACGCCATCGCCCAGGCGCAGATCTTCACCGAGGCCATGGCCGTCACGCGGCATCGTGCTCACCAAGCTCGACGGCACCGCCAAGGGCGGCGTGATCCTCGGCATCGCCGACCAGCTCCGGATTCCGGTGCGCTACATCGGGCGTCGGCGAGCGGGTCGAGGACCTGCGCGAGTTCGATGCCCGAGGAGTTCGTGGAGGCGCTGTTCGAGGGCCAGAACCCCGGGCCCGAGCCGGCGGGCCGATCGCGCGGGCTACGCGAAGCCAGCACCTGAAGACGAAGCGCGGATAAGGTGCGCTCGCGCGGCTCGCTGATCGCGCGCAACCGCCCGAGTCGACGGGTTTTTTGTTGATCTCAAAGAAAAGCGCGTGCTACATTCGCCGGACCTTCCCGCCGCGTTCCAAGCGCCCGAAATTACAAAGGAATTCAGGCGGGCGTCACGGAGGCGAAATGCACCGATCGCTCGCAGGGACACGTTCCAGGCGAACCCAATTCTCTTTGGATGTCCTGTCGCCAGCCCGGCAGGAAGTCCGACTGGATGTCCGGCTGCTAGCCGGTCTTTCGTTGGTCACGCTGCTCACGGTGGCGAACGCCGGCTTCGCACAGGCTCAGGCACCGGCCCAGGAGCCGGCGCCTGCTCCTCCGGCGGAGCCCGAACCGGCGCCGGCGCCCGACACGGAGCCGGTCGCTCCGGCTGAAGGGGCCACCGACCTCGAAGCGGGCGTGACCCGTCAGACCGCACCGGCCAGCCCGGGAGCCGCGGCTCAGCGGAGCTGGCAAGACGTCGTGGTCGTGCCTCGCAAGGCCTTCCTCAAGGGCGGGCGGCTCGAGCTGTTCCCGTTCACCGGCGTCTCGCTCAACGACGTGCTCATCCGCCACTACTCGTTCGGGGGCAACCTCAACTACTACCTCACCGACGTCTTCTCGATCGGCCTCGAGGGGCAGTACTACGTCAAGGAGCGGACCGACCGCGAATCGATCGTCGGCCTCCAGTACAACCGGATCGCGACGCTCAACCGGTACCTGTATTCGGGCTCGCTCAACTTCGGCTACGTGCCGGGCTACGGCAAGTTCTCGCTGTTCAACCGATACATCATCCACTGGGATGTCTGGGTCCAGGGCGGGGTCGGCCTCATCCAGACCGAGATCATTCCCCGGGTCGTGGGCGACACAACCTTCAAGAACAACCGGATCGCGCCGAACCTCGGCATCGGGACGCACCTGTTTCTCAGCAACTGGCTGACCTTCAACGTCGCGGTGAAGGACTACGTCTTCAACGACCTGTTCGAACCGACCAATCGCATGCCCAACGAGAACATCGACGCCGTCAAGTCGCGGGCGCAGGGGCAATTCGTTCACAACATCATGCTCTACGCCGGGCTGGGGCTGTATCTGCCCACCTCGTTCACCTACCGCACGCCCCGCTGAGGGAGGACCCAACATGAAGCGGATCATCCGAATCCACCCTCGTTCTCCTGTCGGCCCTGGCGGCGTCCCCGCCTGATCCAGGGCACGGCCCAGGCGCAGCTTCCCGAGCGGAGGAGCCCGCTCGCCGACGCGCCAGCGGTTCGACACCGTCAGGAACTGCGCCGGCTGCGCTTCGAGATCGGCCCTGGCGCTGCGACCACCGTCGGGCAGGACTTCTACCACGCGGTCATGGTGGGCGGCGAAAATCAACTTCTTCCTCGCCGACTGGCTCGCCATCGGCGGCTACGCCGCCCACAACCTGACCCGCGGGTTCAAGACGTCCTTCCACGAGCGGCTCGAGCAGGTGCTGCCGCCGCCGCCGCGTCCGATGGACCGGGCCCCCACCCAGACCGAGGCGCGTGCCGGGATGAACCAGATCGGCCAGGTGTTCGCGGCTCAGGCCGAGCTGGTGCCGTTCTCCGGAAAATATTCGCTGTTCGGGAAAATCTTCGCGAGCTACGACTTTTACGCTTTCGGCGGCCCCGGCTTCATCAACTTCGTGGCCGACGGCGCGGCCTGCACCCAGGCCCAGAACTCCTGCCCGGTCACCGGGTTGAAAATCGGAGGCAACTTCGGGGTCGGCATGCGCAGCTACTTCAACCACTTCTTCTCGATGGACATCGAGGTCCGGGATCTGCTTCTGCGCAACAACCCCGCGGGCCGGGACGAGACCGGTGACCGGGTCGCCGACGACCAGGATCTTGAGCTGGGACTCGACGTACATGGTCGGAATCAACCTGACCTTCTTCTTGCCCCCCCGGGCCCCCGTCAGCGAGTGAGTCGACCAGCCGCGACCGCACCGGAAGTCACCACGATGGCGCCGCAGAAAAAGAAAGTAACGCTGTACTTTAACGCCGCAATGCTCGCGGAGACGCAGAAAGAGGCCCTGCGGCAGGATCGATCCGTTTCCTGGATCATCCAGGCGGCCTGGCGGCTCGCCCGGGATGAGATCCGGCGCATGCCTGGCGCCCTGGCCGGCGGCGGGTCGAAGCCGGTCGAGTCGAACCACACGCCGCCGCCCTCGGCCGGGCGCGTGTAGCGTCCCGCGGCGCAGGCCGCGCTCGAGGCCTTCAACATTCTGTCGCCCGGGACAGTAAGGAACGTTGGTGAGCGAGTTCGCTGACGCCACGCAATTCGAGGGGACCGACGCCGCCGGCGAGCCCGGAGTGGCACCCCTGCGCGCCGTGGTGGAGCGGGCGCAGCGCGGAGAGACGGCAGCCTTCGTCGAGCTCTTGACCTGGTATCAGCGGCGCGTGATCTCCACGGCCTGGCGCATCCTCGGCAGTCAGGCCGACGCGCTCGACGCGGCCCAGGAGGTGTTCCTGCGCCTGCATCGTTACCTGCGCTCGTTTCGGCCCGACCAGGAGTTCTCCGCCTGGCTCTACCGCCTCATCGTCAACGCCTGCCACGACATCCGTCGGCGCCGCAGCGTTCACCTCTCCTTCGAACGGGAGCGGGATCGGGGAGCCCTCGATCACCTGCGCAGCTCCGACGATGTGGAGGCCAGCGCGGTCGTCCTCGAAGACGAGCGGCTGGTGTCGCAGGCCCTGGCCACCCTCTCCGAAAAGGAGCGGGCAGCCCTCGTGTTGCGCGATCTCGAGGGCCTGTCCACGCAGCAGGTCGCCGAGATCCTGGGATCCAGCCCGACCACGGTGCGGTCGCAGAATCAGCACCGCGCGGGCCAAGCTGCGGGCGTTTCGCGATCGGGCCCACCGGAGGGTCGGGGGGGAAGGGGAATGAACGACGGGAGAGGCGCGTTCCGGGAGGCGGGATCGGACCAGAGCGCGAGCTGCCCGCAGAATGCGAGCCTGCTGGCGCTCCAGGCCGGCGGCGACGTCACGCCCCGGGAGGCGGCGCTGCTGCGCCGGCACCTCGACCGCTGTGATCACTGCCGCCAGACGCTGGTCGAGCTGCGGGACACGAGGGACTGGGTCCGGCTCAACCTGCCGGTGGTGGACGCCGACGTGCTGGCCGAGCTGCGCCGACGCGTCGTGGGCAACCTGGAGCGCGAGCGTCCATTTCCCTGGTTGCTGGCCATCCTGGGGCGCGCCTGGCTGTCCTGGCGGAACCTGGGCTGGCAGCCGGTGCGCGGACCGGCGGTGGCGGCCCTGCTGATCGTGGGCGCGCTGGGAGCGCTCCCCAGCCTCAACGGCCGGCTGCTCCAGCCCGGACCTTTCTCATCGATGCAGCCGGCGACCGACGCCCGGCCGGCGGCCACCCACGCCGTCTCCGAGGAGCCGGACGAGGCCGAGGGAGAAAGCGAGGAGGCGGCCGACGAGCCCCTGCTCGGTCTGGATGGCCACGACGAAGATCCCGCCTCCGACCCCAGCGGCCTGCGCATCGAGATGCAGACGCGGGATCCCAACGTTCGCATCATCTGGTTCGCTTCCAACACGGACCGGGGGCCCTGAGTGCGGCAGGCCTCTGCCACGCTGTTCGTCGCCCTGGCCCTGGGCACGATCGCGGCGCAGCCGGCGCGCGCCGACCGGGGTGAACGCGCACAGGACCGGCAGCAAGACCGGCAAGACGATCGGCAGGAGCGGCCGGCGCCCGGAATGCGGGCCCGGGTGTTCAACGTCAAGCACCAGAATGCGGGAGACCTGGTCAACGCCTTGCGGCCGCTGTCGAGCGGGGCCACCGGCGCCATGTTCCAGCCGAGCGATCAGTTCAACACGGTGACGGTCCGCGACTTCCCCGAGAACCTGGCCGCCGTCGAGCAGGCGCTCAAGCGGCTCGACGTGCCCACGCCTCCCCAGCCCGACGTGGAGATGAAGATCCGCGTCCTGCTGGGATCCCCCTGCCCGGCCCCGGGCAATATCCCTCCGAGCTGGAGCCGGTGGTCAAGCAGCTGAGCGGCACCCTCCAGTACAAGAGCTACCATCTCGTCGCCACGGTCTCCCAGCGGGTGCGGGCCGGCTCGGGGGCCAACGGCAAGGGTCAGGTGCTCCTGGCCCAGCCCGCCACCGACGAAAGTACCAACGGCCAGCTCCACTACAGCGTCGACAAGGTCTCGCTCCCGCAGGCGGGCACGGCCGCCACGCACCTCATCGCGGTCAAGAAGCTCAAGGTCTCGCTCGAGAGCGGCACCCTGGGCGAGGCCGAGGTGTCGACCGGACTGACCCTGCGCGAAGACGAAAAGGTCGTCATGGTGACGAGCAACCTGAAAAATCGGGCGATGATCGTCGTGGTCTCGGCGCGCCTCCTGCGCCGGCCCTGATCCGTCGCTACTTTCCGTTGCGCCGCTGCATGCGGGCCTTGGCCGCGGTGGCCAGCTCCCGGATCTCGGGATCGTCGTGGCCATCGGCCACGAACGAGAGGTAGTCCGCGGCCTCCTTGCCGCCGAGCGTGGCGATGGCATCGAGGATCTTCCGCATCTCCCGCCGGTCGCGCATGGAGCGCTGGCTCGCCAGCACCGCCACCGCCCGCCGATCCTTGAGCTCGACCAGCGCGCCCAGCGCGGCGTCGCGCACCGACTCGTCGGAGTGCTCGAGCAGCTTGAGCAGGGCCGGCGCCTCGCTGGTCAGCTTGCGCTCGCCCACGGCCCGGATGGCTTCGATCTGCAGCTCGCCGGCGTCGGCCTGCAGGACCTGGCGCAGGGCCGAAGGATCGCCGGCCCAGATCTTCTGGCGGGCGAGGTACCCGGCCAGCAGATCGTCGACGCTTCGGCGGACGAGCTTGTTGAAGAGCTCGCGACGGTCGGGCTTGGCGCTGGCCTCGTATTGCGGTCTCGGCCCCCGCCTGGACGTCTTCGTTCCAGTGCACCGCGGCCACGTCGCTGGGGCGGGTGTCGATGCGCAACCGCAGCGCCGCCCGGGCGGCGCCCTTGGTGTCGGCGACGACGTCTTCGAGCCCCATCTCGATACGCACGCGGGCGGCCACGGCAGTCCCCCCATCGTTGGCCAGGCCGGCGAAGAGCCCGGAGTCGATCAGGGACTTTCGCACCCGCTGCTCGAGGGCGGCGGTATCGATCTTGACCCCCTCGGGGCGGAGCGGATCCGGGGTGAAGTCCTGGACGGTGACCGGACCCAGCGCGGGGGTCGGCCGTTTCGGCTCCCCGGTGGGGGCGGCGGAACGCTTGCAGGCGGCGGGCGCCGCGATCGAGAGGGCGATCGTCCAACAGAACAGCTTGAGTCCGGCTTGCATGACAGGCGTACCTCGGCGGTCGTGACTCTTGCCGGGATCCGGCCGCGGCTCAAGAGAGGCGTTTCACCAGCGTGATCAGGTCGTCCCCGGGCCGGTAGAAGTCGGCGATTCGCCCCGTGAGGGCATAGCCGGCGCGCTCGTAAAATCGCAGCGCACCGCCCTGCCCCTCCAGGCTCGAGGTCTCGACCCGGAGGTTGCGGGCCCTGCGCCCGCGCAGCTCGGATTCCAGGCCCTCGAGCAGCTCCCGGCCGAGGCCCCGTCCGCGCACGGCAGCCGAGGTCACGAGCCAGTAGAGATCGAAGGTGGCGTCGGTCATGGGCGTCTGCCCGAAGCAGGCGTAGCAGACGGCCAGGTCCGCCTCGTCGACGCCGATGCGCGCCTCGTAGGTGTTGCCCTCAGGCGGATCCAGCACCGCCTCGAGGAGCTCGATGGCGCAGGCCACTTCCTCCGGTCGAAAGGGGTTCTCCGTCGGGCTTGCCGCCGGAGGCGCGATGATCTCGACGAGGCGTGCGCGATCTGGAGGTCGAGGGGGATCGTATCCGCATCTTGTCGTCTCTTCATCGCCAGGGCGAGCAAACGGAGGATGAGATCGTCGTAGCTCAGGCCCACGGCCTGTGCCGCCCGGGAGAAGCCGGCACCCTGCCGCGACAGATCACAGTTCGGGTTGACGTCGATGACCCAGGGGGTCCCGTCGGCCGCTAGACGAACGTCGACGCGACCGTAGTCCCGAAGCTCCAGCGCGGAGAAGGCGGCCAGGGCCACCTGCCGCACCCGCTGCTCCACGGGGCCGGGCAAGTTGCAGCGGACGGGGCGCGTGCCGCGGTAGTCCACCGAATCCTCCACCCACTTGCCCTCGAAGGAGACGATCTTGGGCCGGTCGTCCGGCATGTCGGAAAAATCAATCTCGTGCAGGGGCAGGACCGTGGGTGGTCCCCCGTCGGCGGATTCGAGCACCGACACGTTGATCTCCCGCCCCTCGACGTAACCCTCGACCAGGACCGGCTGACGGTAGTGGGCCAGGATGAAGCGCACGCGGCTGATCCAGCTCCTCGCGCGTGCGCACGACCGACGAGGCTGGCGATGCCCACCGACGCGTCCTCCCGCGTGGGCTTGACGATGAGGGGGAAGCCGAGATCGACGGCGCTGGTATCGGGCGTGTCCAGCACCGCGGCGGGAGGGGTGGGCACGCCGCAGGCGACGAGCAGCTTCTTGGCCCGGTCCTTGTGCAGGGCCGCGAGCAGCGTCTGCGGCGGCGAACCGGTGTACACGAGCCCCTCGTATTCGAGGAGCATCGGCAGGAGCGCCTCGAACCGGTTGTCGCTCCGCAGGGACTCGCACAGGTTGAACACCACGGCCGGGGCCGCCTGCCCCAGCGCGCGGATCGAGCCGAACAGCTCCTCCCGGAGCCCCACGCTCATGACATCCAGACCCGCCTGACGCAGGACCTGGGTGATGTCGACAGCCACCTCCTGGATGTCTTCGCGGGCCCGATTTTCGGGATCAGCGCCAGCGTCTTCGAAGTCTCGATTGAAGACGACCGCGACCCGCGGCTGCGTTCGTGTCTTCACGCTCCTGCATATTATCGGTCCGCTTTTCCGATTTGCAATTGGAAGCCGCGGACGTTTTCGGGCGAGCCTAGGGCGAGACCGGTTGAGAGGGTCCGGCTCCAGCTCCAGACCGAACGCCCGGGCCAGAAACCTGGCGAGCAAAGGCGCCAGGCTGGGCAGGGAAGGCGCGTTTCCGTGACGGAGCTGCGCCACGGACGTGACGCTGGCACCAGGCATCCCGCAGGGCACGATGGCGGAGAAGGCCGCCAGATCGGTGCTGACGTTCAACGCGAGGCCATGGACGGAGACACCGTGCCGCACCTGGACCCCGAAGGCGCAGATCTTGGATGCCCCAACCCACACCCCGGGCGAGGTGCGACGCCACTCCCCGGCGATGTCGAGCTCCGCGAGCAAGGCGATCACGGCTTGCGCCATGCCTTCCACGTGGGCCAGCACGCCTCGTCGCAACCGCACGACGGGATAGCAGACGAGCTGTCCAGGGCCGTGGTAGGTGACCTCGCCGCCCCGGCTGGCCCCGCAGTATCTGGATCCGCCGCGCGCCAGCTCGGCCGGAGGGTGAAGCAGGTGATCGGGCCGCGCACGACGTCCCAGCGTGATGACCGGATCGTGCTCGCAGAGCAACAGGGTCTCGCGGGCCCCGTCCCGCCAGGATCTGCTCGCGCAGCCGCTCCTGCAGGGCGGCCGTCCGGTCGAACGGCTGCCGGCCGAGCCAGGTCCAGGCCGCCGCCGCCGTCAGCCAGCCCTCGCAGACGGCGGTGGTGACCCGACGGACCAGACCGGGCACGGCCGGCACTCAACCGCACTCTTGCAGCTCCGCGAAGAAGTCGGCGTCGACGAAGTCCACGCTGACCATCGCGTTGATGACGCCGACTCCGTGCCGGACGCAGGTCTCGGCCATGGCGGCGCCGTCCGCCACCTCCAGGGGAGGACCAGGCTGCTTCCACTCGGCGATGGCGTCTTCGGCCAGCCGGCCTGCCAGCAGGAGCACGCCCTCGTCCTGGTTGCGGGCGCGGATGCCCGCCCGCAGCTCCCCGATCGCGCGCCGGCCGGCGGAGGCGCTCCCCGAGCGCAGCGCCACGAGGCAGCGGGAGGGCCGGGCGCCCCGGCCGCGCAGCGCCTCGAGGTAGATGGTCCCCTCGACCCGCTTGACGAAGGTGGCCGGTCCGAAGCCCTCGCGCTGCAGGAGCACCCGCGCGATGGCCTCGAAGGCGGCGGGCGTCAGCTCGGCCAGACCGCAGCTCCAGCGCGGCCAGCGTGCGCTCCCGCAGCGCGCGGCGGGCCTCCCGAAGACGTGCTCGGCGCGTTCCAGGTCCAGGTCGGGCGGCCGCCGCGCCAGCGCGAACAGCCCGCTGCCGGCCGCCCGCACACGCGGGCGCAGCCCGGCCCGCAGCCGCTCGCGCGGCTCGGCGGCCAGCGCCGCCCGCATCACCCGCCAGGCCTCGCTGGGCTCGCCGTGGACCAGCCTGCGCCGGGTGCCCGCGTCGGCGAGCTGCCGGACGTGCATGCCCCGGCCCGGGGATTGGCCGCGCAAAATCTCGATGGCCGCATCGATGGGCGACATGATCCGGCGGCCGGCCCCGCTGTCGGCCTCGCCCCCGCCGCGGACCTCCGCGGCCGCCCCGGCTCGCCCGCGCCAGCGTCGACCGGAGGGGGCATCGCCCCTCCTCGGGCTCGCCCGCGGTGTCGCCCAGGGAGCCTCGGCCATCAAGCGTGCCATCTTCGCCGAAGGTTTCGCCGCCCCCGCGCCGGCGTCGGCGGCGCCGGCGCGCCGACCCCCTGGCGCCCTCTTCGAAGCCGACGGCGCCGCCTCCGGCGCCCGGCCGACGCGGCAGGTCGGGCGGCGAGCTCCTCCGAGTCGATGGCCTCGTCCTCTTCCTCGTCGACTCCTGCTCGCCCGCGCTGCCCTCCTTGCTCCTCCTGCCTCCCGCTCGGACTTTTCCTCGGCGCCGGCGGCGAGCTCGTCGCCTTCGCCTTCGGCGCCGGGCTCTGCCCTCTCTTCCGAACCTTCGTCGGCCGAGGCCTCGGCGCACGTCCTCATCGGGCTCGTCCGAGCTCGTCGTCGTCGTCGTCGCCATGCAGCTCGTCGTCGCCCTCGAGGACGCCGGACTCGGCCAGGGCCGCCGCCCGCGCCTCGGGCGAGAGCGTGTCGATGGCGAGCTCGTCCGGACCTTCGGCCGGGTTGTCGTCGTCCTCTGCCATGGTCACCTCGTGAGCTGGGCCCGCTGCCGGGCCGACCGCGGCGCCGTTTTCCGTGGCGGGGGCGGATCTGCCCTCGTCGCGCCGGCCGCGCCCTCGACCACCCCTGCGTCGGCGGCGGCTGCGCCCCTCCGCCGTGGAGGCCGCCGACGCCCGGGACCGCTCGGTCCTCTCGCCCCGCTCGGTCCTCTCGCCCCGCTCGGTCCTCTCGCCCCGCTCGGTCCTCTCGCCCCGCTCGGTGTCTCGCCCCGCTCGGTCCTCTCGCCCGACGTGCTGGCCCGTGGGGGGGTGGCTCGGTTTCGGGCATGGCCTCGGGGTAGCGGAGAAGCCCGAAGGTCCCTGGTTTGACTCGAACGAAAGGGTTGCCGGGAGCCTTCTTCACCGCCGCGGTAAGTTGCGTCTGCATCGTGACCTCGGGGGTACGCCCCACGAAGGTCAGC
>CAWJNZ010000009.1:0-89171 GCA_963844405.1 uncultured Solirubrobacteraceae bacterium
CAACAGCCTACGCGCGAGCGCAACGCCGCTGTCCCTCGAGGATGCGGTAGCGCAGGGGCTTATCGAATATTGCGCGTTCCCGGTCGAGTTGAAACACAAGTATCAGGCTTACACAGAGGCCGATTTGCGAAACTTGCGGGCAAGTGGTTGTGACGTCACCTTCCAGCCAGTAGAGCAGGCGACGGCAAGCTACGTGCGTTGGCTGCTTGCCCAGACGCCTTGATGCTCGGCAAGACGAACCGGCGGCGTGCTGCGTTTCTCGATCGAGATGGCGTCATCAATTTCGACCGTGGTTATGTCTACCGCCGCGAGGACTTCGAGTTCGTACCCGGTGTGCTCAAAGGAGCCCGTGAGTTGTCCGAACTCGGCTACTTGCTCGTCGTCGCTACCAATCAGTCTGGAATTGGCCGAGGGCTATACACCACAGGCGATTTCGATACTCTAACTGCGTGGATGAAGGCAGAGTTCCTCGCCGCTAAGGCCCCATTGTCCGGCGTCTATTTTTGCCCTCATCACCCCAGCGAAGGTTTGGGCCCGTATCGGTGCTCCTGCGATTGCCGCAAGCCTGCACCTGGAATGCTAACGGCCGCCGCCAGAGATCTGAACCTTGACCTTTCCGCTTCAATCATGTTTGGGGATAGTGTGTCTGATCTCCACGCGGCACAGGCTGCCGGCGTCGCACTGCGCGTTTTGCTGGGCACCGATGGCCGCGACGTGCCGCCGATGCCGCCCGTGCCAGGTTTAGCGAGCGCCGCATTCAGGCGCCTCGATGATGCACTGATGGACCCGGCGCTGCGCTCAAAGCTTATTAGCACCGAACACAATCATCGGATGAAGCTTCCCGCACCGCAGTTCGAGTCCAAGATTGTCGCCAGCGATTCACTTGCACAGCGCGTTCAAGTCTTGGGTAGGCCGCTTGTTTTCACGAACGGCGTTTTTGACATCCTGCATCGCGGCCACGTCACCTATTTGGCGCAGGCGAGAGCGCTCGGTGCATCGCTGGTGATTGCCGTCAACAGCGACCGGTCTGCCCAATCATTGGGTAAAGGGCCGGACCGTCCGCTCAACAGCCAGGCAGATCGTGCAGCGTTACTTGCCGCGCTCGAAGCCGTGACCCTTGTAACGATCTTTGACGAATCTGTGCCGCTGGTGCCGTTGGAGATCATTCGTCCGGACATCTACGTTAAGGGTGGCGACTACGACATGAACGTGATCCCCGAAGCCGCGCTTGTCGCCCGCTGGGGCGGCAAGGCCATCGCGATCGCGTTTGAGCACGAACGCTCTACGACTTTGTTTCTCTCTCGCGTTCGCGACCCGCGCTAGCGGGAGTTGCCTTGCGTCCTCCGAGACGATTGTCGGCACGCGCCTTTTGGGGCCTCGCGAGTTGGGCGTTGCCGCTGGGTGTGGTCTTCGTCGTTTCGCCGAAGCTCCTGCACCTGCTGGGCGCGGATCGATTCGGCGTGCTGATGATCGTGCTCGTGACGCCGCTCATAGCCAGCCAGCTCGATTTCGGCATCACTTCGGCGGCGGTACGGCGGCTCGCCGGGCGCCTAAGCGTCGGGCGCATAGACGCTGGAACCGAGCTGTTTACTCTGTCTATCGCCCTGTTGATCACTGGCTTGGCCTTGGGTGCCGTTGTCTGGGCTGCAGCACGCCCGCTAAGTGCGGGCCTTGGCTTTGACGAAACACTTGGGCCGTCGCAGGCACTACATCTGGTCCAGGCATGCGCCGTTTGGCTTGCGATGAGTCTGGCTACGTTGACACCGGGCATCGTGGCACGGGGAGCGCAGGCTTTGATTCTTATCTCGATCGTGCAGACAGCAACCACACTGATGCTGTGGCTCGGTGCGTGGATGCTGTTGCGACAGGGCGCGCTGCTGGTCAGCATCGTCGGGTTGGGTCTCGCAATTACGATCTTCGCTGGAAGCGCGACAATGGTGGCGCTGCGTCACCTGATCGACTGGAGCGGTCCGATGCGCTTCGCACCCCAGCTGATATCCAAGGACGCACAATTTTCCGCCGGTATGTTCGCCGCGCAATTGGCAGGCACGCTGGTCAACCAGGGCGATCGCATGCTGGTCGCTGCGGTCGGCTCGCCGGCGATGGCAGGCCTGTACGCGTTATGCGTCAACATCGCGAACAAGTCTGTTGCAGCGGTCGTCGCCATCACCTCGTTCGTGTTTCCGCATGTCGCCGGCCTGCAGTTCGACTGGACAAGATGCGGCGACGGGCGGTCTCGTGCATGCGCTGGACCGAGCGGTCGCCGTATTGCTCGTTCCGGTGTTGGTGCCGGGGCTACTGCTGGCGGCGATCTTTCTAAATTTGTGGCTCGGCGACTTCGCTACACCGCAACTGGCCGCCACTTTCCGAATTCTGCTGATCGCGTTTGCCATCCTCGCCTTTGCGATCCCGATCAGTAACGTATTCGTTGCCGGCGGCAAGTCGGGGATGTCTGCCCGCTACGCTTGGCTCACGGCCGGCGTCGTGCTCTGCACAATGTACTTCGCAGTGCCACGGTTCGGGTTGGTCGGAGCTGCCGGAGCGATGCTCCTCGGCTATTCGACGTCGCTTCTGTTCGCAGCCAACGCGCGGCGCGCGCTGGGGATACCACCGGCCGAGCATCGGGTTCGATTCTGGCTCAGGGCTTGCACTCGGCTGCGCTGCGCAATGGGCGCTGATCGCAGCACTCGGTCCGCGCGTTGCCGGCTGGCTCGGGCTACTCGCTCTCGGCGCGGCCGCGTGGGCTAGCTTTTATCTAGTGCGGGCTATCGTCGCCACGCTGTCGCCAGAGGAGAAACAGTTGCTCCAGCGGCTGTCCTCCGCTACCGAGCTGTGGACGAAGCGCGGGGCAACACGTAGGCGCGACCGCAACTCACCGCGCTGAGCGATGGGCATACTCGAGCGCCTGAAGAACACCGCACGCGAAGCGCTGAGATTTGCTTCGAACTCCGCGACACCTTCGCTCGACGCGCTTCTGCAACTTGAGTTGTCAAAAGAACTGGCGCGATTGCAGGCGGAGATGCGCACATCCATGCCGGAGAACCCGGCCGCGTACGGATTCAAGGTCTATTCGCAGGCGGATGAGGACGGCATTGTCGAGAACATCACCCAGCGCATCGGTATCGATCGTGGCAGTTTTATAGAGATTGAGGCAGACCCGCAACCGCGAACGAGTAAGTGTCCGCCTGCTGGCCATTGCCAATTGCTGAACCAGCGGTCGTCCTCGCGCGTCAGGCGGCGGGTCAGCTTGCCGTCGATGTTCACGGCGGTGAAGTAGGCGAGCCGCCGCTGCGCGTTCATGACGACGCTGAAGTTGTGGTAGGTCAGCACGTTGCGCGGCGAGGGCCCGCTCGTGCGCGAGGCGGCCTGCGCCCTCTGCGCCGGCGACAGCCGCGGCAGCGGCACGCTGCGCGCGCCGAGGAACCGCGGGTCGTAGCCGCGGCGTGTCGCGTAGTTGGGGTCGATCGTGATCGCCTCGGACGCGTCGTCGCCCGGCTCCGGTTCCGGCTCCTCCGGTTCCGGTCGCTCCGGCTCCGGCTCCGTCGGCTCAGTCCTCGTCGGCGCCTCGACCGTGGCGGTCAGGGCGTCCGGCGCGATCCGGACCGTGATCTCGACCGGGATCGTCAGCCGCGCCTCGGAGACGCCGACGGCGAGCGCCGGCGCCGGCTGTTGCGGCGCGTCGCCATGGCCGTTCGTCTTGCCCGCTTGCGCAGGCGCCGTCTGCGTGACGAGGCGGATGCTCTCGCTGCCGATCTGGTCGACGAGGCTGCGGCGCGCGCCGGAGAGCCGGGCGCCGCGCACGAAGCTCACGATCTGGGAGATGCGGACGCCCTCGTTGATGAACCGCCCGCCGCCGCGCGGGACGGCGGCGTGGTGCAGGCCGACGACCTGCCACTGGTCGTTGAACACCGGCGATCCCGACGAGCCCGGCTCGGTGTCGGTCTCGTAGTGGAGGAACCGCGGCAGCAGGTCGACGACCTGGTTCTCGCGCAGCGCCACCTGCTTCGGCAGCCCGGACGGGTGCTGGATGATCGTCACGTACTCGCCGACGATCACCTTGCCCTGGGCCTCGACGAGGCGGTTGAAGCCGAACTGCGCCAGCTGGGGCGAGCGGGCGACGGCGACCAGCGCGAAGTCGAGCTCCTCGTCGGCGAGGAAGAAGGTCGCCGGGTCGAGGCCGAACACGCGCGGCGTCATGAGCTGTCCCGCGGCGTCCTCCTGGAAGTCGAACTCCACGCGGCTCGTGCGGGCGATGGCGGCGTCCGGCAGCACGTGATGGTTGGTCAGCAACAGCGCCGGTGAGACCATCGAGCCGGTGCCGAAGCCGAGCCGCCGGTTCTCGTCGCGGATGTTCACGCGCGCGACGGCGCGGCCGGCGGCGAGCCCGAGCTCGAGGTACCGGAAGTCGACGAAGTCCTTGGTGTTGATGATCTTCTCGAGGATCTCCCCGGCCGCCTCGGGTGCCTCGGCGGCCTCGATCAGCGCTTGCGACTCGTCGATCTCGCGGAGCTTCGTCGCGGCGGCCTCGGTCGCCTGGCCGGCGTAGTACTCGCGCAGTCGATCCAGCCGCTTGAGCACCCGCTCGGGGGTGTCGGCGGCGATGCCGGCGGCGCGGTTGCGCTCCCGCTCCTCGGCGCGCTCGGCAACGCGCTGCTCCGCCGCCTGTTGCTGTTCCGTCTGCTGTACGGGGACTTCGGTCGCCATCTGCCGACTCTACCGGCGGAGGCCGCACCGGTGGGGAAATCTCACCGGGCCGCCCTTGCCCACGGCTGCGGCACCGGCATAGAGTCGCCACGCGATGGACGCCTCGGCCCTCGAGCGGCAGCTCGCGATCCGCATCGTTCCCTTCGTGCCCGGCCACCGTCCGGGGCACGAGGCGGCACATCCGGGGCTGGGCTCGAGCGAGGAGGTGGCGGTCATCCTCGGCGACGGGGGCGAGGACTCCGCCTGCATCCTCTACACGCTGCCCGGCGCCGGGCAGCCGGGCGTCACCGTCGAGGCCACGCTGTCGCTGCACGGGCCGGACGAGCCGCTGCCGGGATGGGACCGCCGCGAGATCGTGCCCGAGCGGATCGGCGACGAGCGCTTCGTGTTCGTGCTGCATCCGGCGCGCGAGCTCGGCGACGAGCTGTTCACGTTCGAGCAGCGCTACTCGCGGCAGGTCGACGTCCGCCTCCAGGCGTGCTGGCAGGGCGTGCCCGTCGCCTCCGCGCAGACCGGCGTGCTGGTCTGCGACCTGCGCCGCAGCGGATCGCTCTACCAGCGCCTGATCGACGACGTCGTGGTCCCGGACACGGCGCGCCAGGCCGCCCGCGCCGGCGTCGAGAACCCGGGGCCCGCCTACCACCCGTGGTATCCGGTGCTCCTCATCGGCTCCGAGAAGGCGGCGCTCTATATGCGCGCGCTGATCGCCGACATCACCGGCGACGGGCAGCACCTCAGCGACCCGGGCTGGCTCCTGCGGGTCGGCCTCAACCTCGAGTTCCTGACCTTCCTCGGCATCAGCGAGGCGGTCGAGGACGAGCTGCTCTCGCCCGCGGAGCGAGCGGCGTTCGAGGGCTCGGAAGAGCTGGCGGAGATCCGCTCGCGCGTCGACGGCCGGGCGTGGCGGGAGGTGTGGAGACTGCGCGAGATCGCCTTCGCGCGGCGCGGGCTGCCGCGGACGGGCCCGGTCGCCGCCGCCAACCTGCTCGCCAAGAAGCGGGCGACGCTGCGCTTCCTCGACGTCCACCACGCCGACCTCCGGCACGCGATCGAGCTCGCGGGCCGCAACCACCACAACGCCCAGGAGACGTGGCAGCGCGTCTTCCGCGACGCCGAGCGCGCGGTCCTCTCGCGCACGCCCGCGGCGTTCCCGGAGCTCGCCTTCCTGAACGAGCAGATGCGCCAGTTCCTGCTGTGGCATCGCCGCGGCCGCTTCGAGCTCGGCCGCACGTTCCGCCTCCCGCGCCCGATCAGCACGCTGGTCGCCGACCAGGACGGGCTCTTCGGATTCGCATGCACGCAGTACCGGGCGTCGATGAACGAGGTGGCCGAGTGGGCGAAGCAGCACGGCCTGATGGACCACACCGGCCTCGAGTGCGTGTCGCGCCAGGTGAGCCTGCTCGAGGCGCGCGTCAACCAGCCCGACCGGGTCGACGTCCTGCAGCGGAGTGACGGGTACGGCCCCGACCTCGACGTCCCGGCGGAGCTCCCCGCGGCGTTCCAGCGGCCGGCGGCCGAGATCGAGAGCCTGCTCGCCGACGTGCCGCTGTTCGCGCTGCTCGGCGCCGACGAGGTGCACACGCTGGCCCGCACGGCGCGGCCGCTCACGCTCGGGCCGACCGAGCGGATGGTCGTCCAGGACCAGGAGGGCGGCTCGCTGTTCATCGTGGCCGAGGGCGAGGTCGAGGTCGTGGTGCGCCGCGAGGGCGGCGAGGATCTGATCGTCGACATCATGGGCAAGGGCGAGGTCGTCGGCGAGATGTCGCTGCTCACCGGGCAGCCGCGCAGCGCCACCGTGCGGGCGCTCGAGGGCGCCGTCGCCTACGAGATCGGCGCCCGCCAGTACGCGCCCTGCCTGCGACGGCACCCCGAGATCGTGACCGACCTGGCGGCGCTGATGGCCAAGCGGCTGCAGGAGCGCCGTCGGCGGCTCGACGCCTACGACGCCGAGCGCGCGCGGGTGGCGATCGTCGACCGCATCCGCAGCGCGTTCGCGATGCAGTGACCCGGGGGCGCCGTTTCCATTGACATCACGGGGCGTTCTTGGTCAAATGCCTTAGTCAGATGACTAAGACAGCTCGCGCGACCGCGGAAGAGGCGCTGCTCGACGCCGCCGAGCGGCTGCTGGTCGACGTCGGGCACGCCGGCATCACGACGCGCCGGCTCGCCGAGCAGGCGGGCGTCAACCACGGGCTGGTGCACTACTACTTCGGCTCGAACGAGAACCTGCTCGTTCGCGCGCTGGAGCGCTTCACCGAGCGGCTCGTCTCCCGCCAGCGCGAGCTCTACGCCGCAGACCTCCCGTTCGCGGAGAAGTGGCGGACGGCGATGCGCTACCTGATGAGCGAGGACGCCACGTACGAGAAGATCTGGCTCGAGCTGCAGGCGCTGGGGTGGAACGACCAGGCGCTGCGCGAGCGGCTCGTGCAGGTGAACGCCGAGTGGCGCGCGGTGCTCACCGATGCGTTCGCGGCACCGCATCGCGAGCTCGGGCTGCCGATCCCGCTGGACGCCCTCGTCTCGCTGGTGATGACCTTCAACCTCGGCATCATGGTCGAGCGCCTGGGCGGCGTCGACACCGGCCATGCCGAGCTCCTGGAGTGGATCGACTCATGGCTGCGAACCTGACGGCGCCGGCCCGCGAGCAGACGCGGGCGCGCTACCCCGACACGTCGGGCTTCGTCGAGCGCGACGGCGTGCGGCTGCACTACGAGGTCTACGGCGCCGGCGAGCCGACCGTCCTGCTGCTGCCGACGTGGTCGATCATGCACTCGCGCCACTGGAAGATGCAGATCCCGTACCTGGCGCGCCACTGCCGGGTGGTGACCTTCGACGGGCGCGGCAACGGCCGCTCGGACCGCCCGGAGAGCGGCTACGAGGAGCGCGAGTTCGCCGGGGACGCGCTCGCCGTCATGGAGGCGACGGCGACCGAGCGCGCCGTGCTCGTCTCGCTGTCCATGGGCGCGCAACGCGCTCTGCTGCTCGCCGCCGAGCACCCCGAGCGGGTCGAGAGCGCGGTCTTCATCGCGCCCGCGGTGCCGCTCGGCACGCCGCTCGCGCCGCGGATGGGGATCCCGTTCGACGAGCCGCTCGCCACCGACGAGGGCTGGGCCAAGTACAACCGCCACTACTGGCTCAAGGACTACCGCGGCTTCCTCGAGTTCTTCTTCGCGCAGATGTTCCCGGAGCCGCACTCGACCAAGCCGGTCGAGGACTGCGTCGGCTGGGGCCTGGAGACGACGCCCGAGACGCTCATCGCCACCAAGCACGCGGAGGAGCTCGACGAGGCGGCCGTGCGCGAGCTGTGCGGGCGCGTGCGCTGCCCGGTGCTCGTCATCCAGGGGACCGCCGACCGGATCACCGGCGCCGGCCGCGGCATCGCCCTGGCCGAGGCGACCGGCGGCGAGCTCGTCCTGCTCGACGGCTCGGGCCATGCCCCGCACGTGCGCGACCCCGTCAAGGTCAACCTGCTGCTGCGCGACGCCGTGGCGCCGCCGCCGCTGCCGCGGCGCTGGATCCGCGGCCGGTCGCGGCGCAAGCGGGCGCTCTACGTCTCGTCGCCGATCGGCCTCGGCCACGCGCAGCGCGACGCGGCGATCGCCGACGAGCTGCGCCGGCTCCACCCCGACCTCGAGATCGACTGGCTCGCCCAGCACCCCGTCACCGCGGTGCTCGAGGCGCGCGGCGAGCGCATCCACCCGGCGAGCGCCTACCTCGCCAACGAGTCCGGCCACATCGAGAGCGAGTCGGCCGAGCACGACCTCCACTGCTTCCAGGCCATCCGCCGGATGGACGAGATCCTGCTCGCGAACTTCATGGTCCTCGACGACCTCGTGCGCGAGGAGCAGTACGACGTCTGGATCGGAGACGAAGCGTGGGAGCTCGACTACTACCTGCACGAGAACCCAGAGCGCAAGCGCGCGGCGTACGTGTGGCTGACCGACTTCGTGGGCTGGCTGCCGATGGACGACGGCGGCGCGCGCGAGGCGTTCGTCACCGCCGACTACAACGCCGAGATGATCGAGCAGATCGCCCGGTACCCGCGCGTGCGCGACCGCGCGGTGTTCGTCGGCGACGCCGACGACATCGTGCCCGACGCCTTCGGCCCCGACCTGCCGCTGATCCGCGACTGGACCGAGGAGCATTACGACTTCGCCGGCTACGTGACCGGCTTCGACCCGGCGCGGCTCGGCGACCGCGCCGCGCTCGGGTACCGCGACGACGAGCGCGTGTGCATCGTGACGGTCGGCGGCTCGGGCGTCGGCGCCCATCTGCTGCGGCGCGTCATCGACGCCTTCCCCGAGGCCAAGCAGCGCGTGCCGGACCTGCGGATGATCGTCGTCGCCGGCCCGCGGATCGACCCGGCGACCCTGCGCAACCGCGACGGGCTCGAGATCCGCACCTACGTCCACGACCTCTACCGCCACCTCGCCGCCTGCGACCTCGCGATCGTCCAGGGCGGGCTCACGACGTCGATGGAGCTGACCGCCAACCGCCGGCCGTTCCTCTACTTCCCGCTCCGCCACCACTTCGAGCAGAACTTCCACGTCCGCCACCGGCTCGAGCGCTACGGGGCCGGCCGCCGGATGGACTTCGAGACCGACGGTCCGTCCGAGATCGCCGCCGCGATCGCCGAGGAGATCGGCCGCGAGGTCGACTACCGGCCGGTCGACACCGGCGGCGCCAGGCGCGCGGCGGAGCTGATCGCAGAGTTGCTGTAGCTCGAACTTCGGGCATTGAGGGAGGCGAGATCGAGGCTCGCGAGGGTCGAACGAACCGCGCGGGCCTCGATCCTGCCTCCCTACAAGCCCGAAGTTCGACCCGCCGCCAGCCGCTCGTACCCCGGCCCGCGGTCGAAGAACGGCGGCTCGCCCCGCGCTGCCCGCAGCTCCTCGCGCAGCGCGCGCGTCGCCTCCAAGTCCCCCACCACCACGCCGTAGTCCTCCCGCGCGGCACGCACGGACACCTTCCCCTGCAGCACGTCGATCGCCACCAGCTCGGGGTCGCGGTCGAGCGGGTCTCCCCAGCCGCCTCCGCCCGTCGTCTCGATGCGGACGAGCTCGCCGGCGGCGATCGGCTCGTCGTCGCACAGGCCGGAGAGGACGCGCTCGTTCGGGCCGCCGGGGTCGATCGTCACGCGGAACGGCAGGCCGGCGCGGCCGCCCTTGACCCCCCAGCAGGCGAGGATCGAGCGGTCGGCGACCGACATGAAGCTCGCGTCCTCGAGCACGCGGATGTCCTTGCGGTAGCCGAGCCCGCCGCGGAACTCGCCGGCGCCCCCCGAGTCGATGCGCAGGCCGAGCTGCTCGACGCGCACGGGGTAGCGCGACTCGACGAACTCGACCGGGAGGTTCTTGGAGTCCGGGACGATGTGGATGGTGTCCGAGCCGTCGGCGTAGTGGCGGCCGCCCGAGCCGCCGCCGAGGATCTCGCGGTACAGGTACCACTCGCCATCCGAGTCGCGGCCGGTGATTCCCGTGTAGCGGATCGTCTCCTGGTCGGCGGGCATGCGGCCGCCGACGGCCTGGGCCAGCGCGCCCGCGAAGACGCCGAGCAGCCGCAGGATCACGAACGTGCGCGCGTTGGTCGGCGCCGGGAAAATCGGCGTCAGCAGCGTGCCCGGCGGTGGGAAGCGCATGTCGATCAGCTCCACGACGCCCTCGTTGACGTCGAGCTCGGCCATCCGCTCGGGCGTGTCGGCGAGGTTGCGCAGGATCGGCGCCAGCCACTTCTTGAGGAAGTTGCCGTCGGCGTAGTCGCCGGCGTGGTTGATCGGCCCCTTGGCCTGCGGGTCGGTGCCCGTGAAGTCGATCAGCAGCCTGTCGCCCTGCTTGGTCAGCGTCATCCGCTGCGCGTGCAGCCGCGGCGGGTCGACGCCGTCGTGCTCGGCGTAGTCCTCCCAGCGGTAGACGCCGTCGGGGATCTTGGCGAGCACCTCGCGCCGGAACGTCTCGGTCGTGCTCGCGAGGATCGCATCGAAGCACGCCTCGACCGCCTCGCGGCCGTAGCGCTCGAACAGCTCCTCGACGCGGCGGGCGCCCATCCGCGTGGCCGCGGTCTCGGCGTCGATGTCGCCGGCCAGCGACTCCGGCATGCGCGAGTTGCGGGCCACGATCCGCAGGACGCCGTCGTTCGGCACGCCGGCGTCGAACAGCTTGACCGGCGGGACCATCAGGCCCTCCTGGAAGGCGGAGGTGGCGTTGCTCGGCATCGAGCCGGGGACCATGCCGCCGATGTCGTCGTGGTGGCCGAAGGCCTGCACGAAGGCCACGACGTCGCCGTCGCAGAAGACCGGCACGGTGACGCAGAGGTCGGGCAGGTGCCCGACCCCGCCCTCGGAGAGATAGACGTCGTTGTGGAAGTAGACGTCGCCCGGGCGCATCGTCTCGAGCGGGAAGTCGCGCACGACCGGGTGCACGAGCGCCGAGTACGAGCGGCCGGTCAGCTTGCGCAACCGGCGGTCGTGGATGCCGGCGCGGAAGTCGTGCTGGTCGCGGATCATCGGCGAGCGGGCGGTGCGCCCGATCGCCTCCTCGACCTCCGCCTCGATCGAGGCGAGCGTGCCCTGGACGATCTCCACCAGCACGGGGTCAAGCACGGCGCACCACCAGGTTGCCGAGGTCGTCCACGCGGGCCGTGAAGCCCGGGTGGATGGGCAGCGTCGAGCCGAACTCCTGGATGACGGCCGGGCCCGCGATCTCGCCGGCCAGCGCGTCGCGGCGGTAGACCGGCGTGTCGTGCCAGCCGTCGAAGTACGCCCGCCTCGTCCCTTCGCGGGCGTCGCCCTCCGGCCGTACCCGCCGCAATGGCGGGCGCGGCATCGCGCCGATCACCGTCGCGCGCAGGTTCACCCATTCGACGAGGTGCCCCGGGTCGTCGCGGTAGCAGTAGCCGTACAGCCGCTCGTGGGCATCGTGGAAGCGAGCCTCCACCTCGGCGACGAAGTCTTCCCCGATCGGCCCGTCAGGCGCGGGCACGGTGATCTCGAAGGCCTGCCCGTAGTACCTGAGGTCGGCCGAGCGATCGTCGCCCTCCATCCGCGCGAACACCGTGGCCAGCTCGCGGGCGTCGAGCTGGTCGTGGCGCCGCACCAGCGTCTGCACATGGTCGCTGCGCAGGTCGGTGGCGAGCAGCCCGAAGGCGCTGAGGTTGCCGGGGTCGCGCGGGACGAAGGCGGTCCGCAGGCCGAGGATGTCGATCAGCCGGCAGGCCGTGAGCGGGCCGGAGCCGCCGAAGGCGCAGAGGTCGAAGTCGCGCACGTCGAGCCCGCGCTTGACCGTGACCTGGCGGATCGCGTTGGCCTGGTTCCAGGCGGCGATCTCGAGCACGCCGGCCGCGCACGCCTCGACGCCGAGGCCGACGCGCTCGGCCAGCCGCGCGTACACCGCCTCCGCGGCGCCGCGGTCGAGCGGGATCTCGCCGCCCAGCAGGTGCTCGGGGATGTGGCCGAGCAGCAGGAAGGCGTCGGTCGTCGTCGGCTCGCTCCCGCCGCGGCCGTAGCAGACCGGTCCGGGATCGGCCCCCGCCGACCGCGGGCCGACCTTCAGCGTGCCCTCCGGCGAGACCCAGGCGATCGAGCCGCCGCCGGTGCCGACGGTGATGACGTCGACCATCGGGACCTTGACCGTGAAGCGCCCGACCGACCCCTCGGTGGTCAGGCTCGGCCGGCCGCCGGTGATGACCGCCACGTCGGTCGAGGTGCCGCCGCCGTCGAGCGTGATCACCTTGTCGAAGCCCGTCTGCTGCGCGACGAGCGCCGCGCCCAGCGTGCCCGCCGCCGGCCCCGACAGGATCGTGGTGATCGGCTTCCCTCCCACCTCGCGCGCGCCGCTCACGCCGCCGTTGCTCTTCATGATGTAGAACGGCTGACCGAGCCGGGCCTCGATCGAGCCGACGTAGGCGGCGACGCGCGGCTTGACGAACGCGTCGACGAGGGTGGTGACCGCGCGCTCGTACTCGCGGTACTCGCTCAGGACGTCCGAGCTGAGCGAGACCGCGCACTCCGGATGCTCGTCGGCGAGCACCTCCCGCATGCGTCGCTCGTGCTCGGGGTTCATGTAGGCGTGCAGGAAGCAGACGCCGACGGCGGCGATCCCCTGCTCGCGGAGCCGGCGCGCCACCTCGCGCGCCCCGTCCTCGTCGAACCCGCGGACCACGGCCCCGGTGCGGTCGAGCCGCTCGTCGACCTCCTGGACGAGGTCCAGCGGCACGATCCGGTCCGGCTTCACCCAGAAGTACGAGTTGCCGTAGCTGTCGGGCACGCTCTGGCGCCCGATCTCGAGCAGCCCCCGGAAGCCCCGGGTCGTGACGAACGCGAGGCCCGAGAAGTCGTCCTCCAGCAGCGCGTTCGTGGCGACGGTCGTCCCGTGGACGACCTCGCCCGCGCCCGCCTTCTCGACGGCACGCATGAAGGCGGCGGACGGGTCGCTGGGCGTGGACGGGACCTTGGTGGTCATCACGCGGCCGTCGGGGTGCACGGCGACGACGTCGGTGAACGTCCCACCGGTGTCGATGCCGATGCGGACCGTCACTCGCCGTGGACGAGCTCGTAGATCTGCAGCGGCGAGATGGGCATCGTGTCGATCTGTACCCCGAGCGCGTCGGAGAGCGCGTTGGCGATCGCCCCCGCGACCGGGATCGTCCCCGCCTCCCCCACGCCCTTGATGCCGAGGACGTTGTTGGGCGACGGCGTCTCGGTGTGGAAGAGCGTCGGCTCGGGGAGCTCGGTCGCGTACGGCATCAGGAAGTCCATGAAGCTGGCGTTGAGCAGCTGGCCGTGCTCGTCGTACGCCATCCGCTCGTAGAGGGCGCCGCCGATCCCCTGCGCGATGCCGCCGTGCATCTGGCCGTCGACGATCGCCGGGTTGATGATGCGCCCGCAGTCGTGGCCGACGACGTAGTCGAGGATGCGGACGTCGCACGTCGCCTCGTCGACCTCGACGACGGCCGCGTGCATCCCGAACCCGAAGACGCCGGAGGCGGGGCTGTAGTACTCGGTCGCGTTCAGGCCCGGCGTCGTGCCATCGGGCAGCGGGACCTCCTGGGAGGCGTAGACCCGCCGCGTGTAGAGCGCCGCGGCCGCCGACTCGTCGCCGAACGCGTAGCGCAGCGGGTTGGCGATCGCGGCGAGCTGGCCGAGCTGGAGCTCGTGCTGCGGCGAGCCGACGACGCGCACGACGCCGTCGGCGAGCTCGATGTCCTGCGGGTCGGCCTCGAACATGCGGGCGGCGAGCTCGGCGGCCTGCCGGCGCACCTCCGTCGCGGCCTTCTGCACGGCGTTGCCGGAGACGACCGCCGTGCGGCTGGCGAAGGTGCCGACGCCGTAGCCGATCTTCCGCGTGTCGCCCGTGGTGACGTTGATGCGCTCCATCGGCACGCCGAGCTCGTCGGCGACGATCTGGGCGAGGATCGTCTCGTGGCCCTGGCCCTGGCTGGCCAGGCCCGTGGCCACCGTGACCGTCCCGTCGACCTGGACGTTGATGGCGGCGCCCTCGTAGGGCCCGATGCCGGTGCCCTCGACGTAGCACGCGAAGCCGATGCCGATCTTCCGCCCGTCGCCGCGGCGCGCCTCGAAGTCCGCGTACCCGACCTTCTCGAGCAGCAGGTCGAACTGGGCGGGGTAGTCGCCGGAGTCGTAGACCGTCGGCCCGCCGTCCTGGAAGGTCACGCCGACGTCGTACGGGAACTCGTCGGGCTGGATGAAGTTCCGGCGCCGGATCTCGGCGCGGTCGATGCCGAGCTCGGCGGCCAGGCGGTCCATCACGCGCTCCATCACGAACGCGCCGTGCGGGCGGCCGGCGCCGCGGTAGGGCGAGGTCGGCACGCGGTTGGTGAACAGCGCCGTGAAGGCGTAGCGGTAGTTGTCGAGCCGGTAGGGGCCGGGCAGCTGCGCCGCGCTGATCACCGGGATGATGAGGCCGTACGGGCAGTAGGCGCCGCTGTCGTGGAGGAACGTCGTCTCGAGCGCGAGGATCCTCCCCTCGTCGTCCGCGCCGACGCGGACGTGGTGGATCTGCTTGCGCTCGTGGGTCGAGCCGACGAAGTGCTCGCGCCGGTCCTCCGTCCACTTGACCGGCATCGCGAGGTTGCGCGCCGCCAGCGGGACGAGCACCTCCTCGGGATAGAACTGGATGACCTTGACGCCGAAGCCGCCGCCGACGTCCGGCGCCACGACGTCGACGCGGTCGATGTCGAGGTCGAACAGGCGGCTGAGGCCGGCGCGGATGCCGGTCGGCGCCTGCGTGGCGTCGTGCACGAGCAGGCTGCCGTCGTCGCCGAAGCGGGCCACGACGGCACGCCCCTCGAGCGGCGTGGCGGCGCTGCGCTCGATCTCGAACCGCCAGTCGAAGACGTGGGCCGCGCGCGCGAAGCCGGCGTCGACGTCGCCGTGCTCCTCGGACACGCGGGCGACGACGTTGTCGGCGCGGTCGAGGTGGACGAGCGGCCCGTCCGGCTCGAGCTCCGCGGCCACGGGCAGCGGCTCGTACTCGACGCGGATCGCCCCCGCCGCGTCCTCGGCGACGTAGCGGTCGCGCGCCACGACCATGGCGATCGTCTCGCCGACGTAGCGGACCTCGTCGCGCGCCAGCGCGTACTGCGTGCGCCCGTCGGCGATCGCCTCGTGCGGGATGATCAGCGGCAGCGGATCGGCGAACCGCCCCTCGAGGTCGTCGTAGGTGTACACCGC
Organism: uncultured Solirubrobacteraceae bacterium; assembly: GCA_963844405.1. Taxonomy (GTDB): domain Bacteria; phylum Actinomycetota; class Thermoleophilia; order Solirubrobacterales; family Solirubrobacteraceae; genus DASSUW01. Next base: position 15,392 of record CAWJNZ010000009.1, read on the forward strand.
GTGCACGCCGTCCACGTCGAGCGCCCCGGACACGTCGACGTCGACGATCCGCGCGTGGGCGTAGTCGGAGCGCACGAACGCCGCGTGCGCGGCGTCCGGCTCGAAGTCGTCGGTGTAGCGTCCCCGGCCGCGCAGCAGGCGGTCGTCCTCCCGCCGCTCCACGCGCTCGCCGAACAATCGGGTGGTCAAGCCGCCATTCTTCCATGCCATGGCCCTCAAGCTCCACCGCTGCCCCTTCATGTTCAACAAGCTGTCCGGCCACCCGTGCTGGCGGGTGCAGTCGGCGCTCGACGAGGCCGGCGTCGACTACGAGGTCGTCAAGCAGCCGGCCCTGCGCTGGAACCGCAAGGAGATCGAGCGGCGGACGGGCCAGCGCGCCCTGCCCGTGCTCGAGCTCGAGGACGGGACGATGCTTCGCGAGGAGTCGGCCGACCTCGCCCGGCGGGTCAGGGAGGGCCGGCTGAGGATCTGAGCGTTTCGAAGCCCGGCCGTCTGGCGACATGAAGGCCGTGGCCACCGACATCCACACCACGGAGGTCGACCTCGGCGGGCTGATGACCGTGCTCGGGTCGCACCTGTACTCGACGCCGTCCGTGGCGATCCGGGAGCTGGTGCAGAACGCGCACGACTCCATCGCGCGGCGGCGGATCGAGGATCCCGAGTTCGGCGACGGCGACGGCGCCATCGAGCTCCACGCCGACCCGGCCCGCGGCGTGCTGGTCGTCCGCGACGACGGCGCCGGGATGACGCGCGAGGAGGTCCAGCGGTTCCTGGCCACGATCGGCGTCGGCTACACGCGCGACCTGCGCGAGCGCAGCGACGCCGAGGAGCTGATCGGGATGTTCGGCCTCGGCTTCCTGTCGGCCTTCATCATCGCCGCCCGCACGACGGTCCGGACCACCTCGTACCAGTCGCCGGGCGAGACGGTCGAGTACCGCAGCACGACCGGCGAGCGCTACGCGCTCGAGGCGGGCCCGTCGCGGCCCGTGGGCACCGAGGTCGAGCTCCAGCTCGACGACGAGCACCGCCTCCTCGCCGACCCCGGCACGCTGGCGGCGACCGTCGCCCGCTACTGCACGCTGCTCGACGTGCCGGTGAGCGTGAACGGCGGCGAGCCCGTCAACGCCGAGCCGCCGCCGTGGCGCGACGCCGGCGGCGCGGCCGCCGAGCATCCCGCCCAGCGGCACCGGCGGCGGCGCGAGTTCGCCGAGGCGATGGACCGCTTCTTCGCGCCGGTCTGCTTCGTCGACGTCGCGCCGGAGGGCGAGAGCGACGCCCGGGGCCTGCTCTGGGTGCAGGACGTCTCCACCTACGGCGGCTCGGACAACCGCCGGCTCGCCGTCTACGTGCGCGGCATGCTCGTCGACGACGACGCGCGCGACCTGCTGCCGCGCTGGGCCGGCTTCGTGACCGGCGTCATCGAGTCGCGGTCGCTGACGCCCACGGCCAGCCGCGAGGACCTCCAGCGCGACGCGACCTACGACGCCGTGCGCGCGCACGTCCACGAGGCGCTCGTCTCGGGCCTCGCCGCCGTGGCGCGCGAGCAGCCCGAGGCGTGGGCGCGCGTCCTCCGCCGCCACAACGAGGCGCTGCTCGGCGCGGCGCTGAGCGACGAGCGGATCGAAGCGCTGGTGGCCGAGGACCTCCACATCCCCACCAGCGACGGCGACCTGACGGTGCGCGAGCTGGTCGCCGCCGGCGGCGGGCGCGCGCACGTCGGGCTCGGCGACGGCGGCTTCGAGGAGATGCGCTTCCGCGCGCTCAAGGTCCCGATCGCGCTCGGCACGCGCTACGCGGTCCTGCCGTTCCTGCGCCGCTGGTGCCAGGACCGCGGCGTCGAGCTGGTGGAGATCGGAACCGCGAGGGGCGACCGCGCGCTGTTCCGGCACGTCGAGCTGTCAGGCGAGGAAGCGGGCTGGCTCGCCTCCCAGCTCGCCGGCCCGGGTCACGAGCTGATCCCGGCGTCCTTCGAGCCGGCCGAGATGCCGTTCGTGCTCGTCCCGGACCGCGAGGCCGAGCTCAAGCGGCTGATCGAGGCCGACGAGGCCGAGGAGCGGATCGCCTCGGCCGCGCTGCGCCTCGCGCGCATGCACACCGAGACGATCGACGGCGAGCGGACCGCCCGGCTCTACGTCAACGTCGACGCGCCGGCCGTCACCGCGCTGCTCGAGGCGCGCCGCCGCGGCGCCGACACCGATGAGGCGACGGGGCTGCTGCGGGCCGTGCTCGCGCTGATCGCCGCCGGCGAGCGCGGCAACGGCGGCGTGGACCTCGAGGCTGCGCTGGGCGACATCACGTCGGCGGTCCGCCGGCTCTGCGAGGCCTGACCGTGGACATCTGGGCCTGGGTCTACCGCACCGAGCAGGAGCTGCGCGAGGCCGGGCACGGCCGCCTGGCCGACCTCATGGACGCGCTCCCGCGCGCCGTCATCGCCGACGACCGCGACGAGGCGGAGGCGATCGTCCCCGAGGCCCTCGGCCTCGCCCGTGCGCTGAACCTGCCGTGGGTCGAGATCTTCGTGCGCCACTGGCACCTCCAGGGCCGCAGTGGCGGCTACTGGTCGCTCGACGACGCCGTCGAGCTGCTCGAGTTCAGCCACCGCGAGGAGCACGTCGCCTGCCCGCAGTCGGTCTGCACGGTCCAGGACCTCGCGATCGCCTACGCGGGCGCCGACGGCCCCGGCTTCGGGCAGGAGCGTCTCGACGTCTCCTCGCAAGCGCTCGGCCGCATCGATCACACGTGGCCGTGCTTCAGCTGCATGGTCAGCGAGCGCGCGTCGGCATTGAACGACCTGGAGCGCCACGAGGAGGCGGTCGAGTTCATCGAGCATTCGCGCGCCCGGGCCGACGTCGAAGCGGCCGACGAGGACGAGGCCGAGGCGCTGCTCGCCCTCGGGCGGCCCGAGGAGGCGCTCGAGCGGCTCGACGCGGCGGACCGCCGCCACCCGCGGCCGGAGGACACCTTCGGCCGCCGGCGGCGGCTGTGGCGCACGCTGGCGCTGCTCGCCCTCGGCCGCGCCGCGGAGGCGCGCGAGGAGCTGCTCCCGTTCGACCTCGTCGCCCGCAGGCCGGCGTACGCGGTGCCGTGGGTGCGCGGCGTCGCCGGCCTGGTCGACGCCGGGCAGTTCGCCAACGACTGGCGCACAGGGTCCACCCTCGAGCGTCTCCTGGGCATCCTCACCGAGCGCGGACGCGTGTGGGACGCCGTGCAGGTGGCCGGCGTCCACGGGCGGCTGGCGCTCGACCGCGGCGCCCGCGTCACCGCCGAGCGCGCCGCCGCCGTCGGCCGCGAGCAGGCAGAGCGGCTGCGCGAACCGGACCGCGGGCGCGCGGCGCTGGCCGACCTCGAGCGGCGCCTGAGCAGCGCCGCGGACGGCCGCGCGGAGCTCCCCGAGGCGCCGGAGGCGCTGCTCGAGCAGCTCACCGGCGAGGACGATCCCGACCCGGAGCGCCACGCCGAGCTGCTGACCGAGGCCTGCCGGCGCTGGCCCGACTCGCTGCAGCTGGTCGAGGAGCTCGCGGGCGCGCTGGCCGCGCTCGGCCGCGAGGCCGAGGCGAGCGCGGCCGTGCGGGAGTACGCCGACCGCCACCCGGACGACGTCGAGGCCTGGAGCGCCGCCGGCCAGATCGCCATCGCCGCCCGCGACCGAGGCGCGGTGGAGGAGGCGATCGAGCGCCTCGAGGCGTGCTCGGCCGTGGACGCCGCCTGGCTTCGGGCGCTGCAGGCCAACGAGCTCGGCGACCACGGGGCCGCCGCGGCCGAGGCGCGGCGCGTCGTCGAGCTCGACGACGGCGCCATGAACGCCCGCCGCCTGCTCGTCCACGCCGCCGAGGAGGCGGGCGACTGGGCGACGGCGCTCGAGCACGTCGAGGTCCTGCTCGAGCGCGTGGACGGCGAGGAGGTGCAGGAGCTGCACTGGGCCCGCCTCGTCGTCGCCACGCCGCTCGGGGCGTGGGACGTCGTCCGCGAGTCGGCCGCGGCGCTCGGGATGGACGTCGAGCCCGGCAGCGAGCCGATCGACGAGCCCTGGGCGCTCGTCAAGCTCTCGTTCGGGCCGCGGGAGGTGCTCACCGCCGTCCGCACCGGGCCCGCGACCGCCCGCGTCGTCCACATCGCCCCGCCCGGCTCGCCGCAGCGCGCCGGCGCCGTCGTGCTGTTCGAGCCCGCGCCGCTCAACCCGGACGCGGGCGACGAGGAGATGCCCGTCCTGCGGGTGCGCGAGGAGCTCGAGCCGTCGGCCATGCGATCGCACGCGTTCGACGCCGTCGATCCGGGTGACGAGGCATGGGACGCCTTCCGCGTCCAGGTCGAGGCCGAAGGCTGGCTGATCAACACCTTCGGCTACGCCGAGCATGTCGAGCTGACCTTCGAGGGCGAGGCGTGCGGCGGCCTCTACGGCTGGGTCGCCGTGCCGGAGACCACCACGCCCGCGGAGGTCCACGAGCGGCTCACCGAGCTCGCGGCCCCGCTACCGCGGCCGATCGTCTGGCCCACCCTGGCCGAGGCGGCCGGCGACGAGGCGACCGGGCGCACGCAGCGCGGGCTCGCCGCCGCCATCGGGCTCATCCCCGACTGAGACAGCAGTCGGCGCGGACCACCGGCGTGCGCTCGGTGGTCAGCGTGCGGAGGTCCATGGTCAGCACCGTCCCCCACGTGGCCGGCCGTGCCAGGCCGGTCAGCCAGTGCAGCGCGTCGAGCGCGATCAGGGCGCCGATGAGGCCGCATGCGGGGCCGAGGGTGGCGGCCGGGCGGGGGTCGGCCTTGCGCACCGCTTCGAGCTCGGCGGCCAGCGGGTTGTCGCGGCGCAGCTGGGCCTCGAGGCAGCGCAGGCACGGCGTCGCACCCGGCTGCACGAAGGGGCCGACGCGGATCGTCGGCGGGATCTGGCCCGCCGACACATGCGGCACGCCGGCGGCCGCGCAGCCCGTGTCGATCCAGCGGGCGATGTCGTACGCGGGCGTGTCGGCGCAGGCGACGACCAGCGAGGCGCCCTCGGCGAGTCGGGCCACGTCCCCGGGGCCCTCGATGCGCTGCTCGAGCGCGGTGACCTCGAGCCGCGGATCGAAGGCGGCCAGGCGGCGGGCGGTCAGCGCGGCCTTGGAGCGGCCGATGTCGGCGGCCTCGAACAGCAGCTGCCGGTTGAGGTTGGTCGCGTCGACGGTATCGGGGTCGACGAGGACGAGCCGGCCGACGCCGATCGTCGCCAGCGACCACGCCGCCCAGCTGCCGAGCCCGCCGCAGCCGAGCACCACCACGCTCGCTGATCGCAGCCGCCGCTGGAGCTCGGCGCCGGTCCCGACCTGCCGCAGGTAGAGCAACTGACGGTCGAACCGCACGGCGTCGACCGGGTCGAGCGGCGGGCCGGCGGGCTCGGGCTCGAGCAGGTCCATCGCCTCCAGCGCGGCGACGAGCTCGTCCGCGACCACGGCGCCGTCGCGCAGGGCGTCGACAGCCGCCCGCACCTCCGGCGCCGGGTCGCGGATCACGCAGTCGCCGCCTGCCTCGCCCTGCAGCAGGTACAGGTGCCCGTCGGCCCCGTGGAGGGGCTCGACGAGCGGACGCAGACGGCGGCGCGCGGCAATCAGTTGCCCTTCTGGATCGCGGGGGCCGGCTCGACCGGCTTCTCCAGGCGCTCGATGCGGATCACGTGCAACACCTCCTCTCTCGGTCATACGGCACGGGCCAGGAAGACGGCCTTGGTGTGGCGGCGCTCGTCGAGCCCCGGGCGGGGGCGACCGTCGAGCCCCTGTCCGTAGACCGCCACGGTCTGGAAATCGGCGCCCTCCAGCGCCTCGCGCAGCCGGGCGGGCGGGTGGTGCCGCTGCCGGTGCCGCGAGTCGGTGCGCCGCCACGCGTCTCCGCCGCCGCGCGTGAACGCCATCAGCGTCGCCTCGGCCAGCACGCCCGCGCGCGCGTCGGCGGGCGTCTCGCCTCGCCACACGAAGACGCGGTCGTCGCCCGAGACGACCGTCGAGGAAGCGAAGAAGCCTCGGTAGGTGGCGACCGTGTTGACGTCGAAGAGCGCCAGCCCGCCCGGCGCGAGGTTGCGCCGCATGCCGGCGAGCGCCGACGACACGTCGCCCGGCTCGGTGAGGTAGTTCAGCCCGTCGTCGATGCAGCAGACGAGGTCGAAGGCGCCGAGTGACGGCAGCGTGCGCATGTCACACACCTCGACGCGGGCCTCGGGCGCCTTGGCGCGCGCGAGTCCGACCATGCCCGGCGACAGGTCACAGGCGGTGACCGTCCAGCCGCGCCGCAGGAACGGCAGGAAGCTCTTGCCGGTGCCACATCCGACGTCGAGCAGTCGCGATCCGGTCAATCCACCGTCGCGCGCGAGGGCCTCGAGGTCGGCGGTCCAGCTGTCGTAGTCGTGATGCGCCGTGAAGTCGTCGTAGAACGGTGCGAGCTGCTCGTAGGCGACGCGCGCATGTACTCCGCAGTCGGTCATGCCCCTCTAGACCTGCGAGTGGTCCCATGTGGTTACACATGAATGGAATTGGGAGGACGTCCGGGTCTGGTGCGTGCGCGCGGCCCGTCGGTACGTCGAGCCCACAGCAGCCGAGGACGTGGCACACGAGACGCTGATCCGCGCCTGGCGAAGACGGCACACGTGCCGGCAGCCACAGCACCCGTGGCCGTGGCTGGCGCGGATCCTGCACAACGAGGCGATGCGCTACCTGGCGGGCGCGCCTGACACCGTGTCAGTCGGCGAGGAGGTGGGTGATGACAGCTGCGAGGGCGGCGTCAGCGACCGGCTGGCGCTCGAGTCGATGATCGGCAGCCTGCCCGAGCCGGACCGCGCGATCCTCCGGATGCACTACGAGCTCGACCTGAGCGTCGCGTCGATGGCGCAGGTGCTGGACACGTCCGAGGGAGCGGTCAAGGTCAGGCTGCACCGCGCGAGGGCCAAGCTTCGCTCTACGCTTCCCTCGACGCCGTGACCATGCCACAGGTTGATAAGCGACTGCTGCTCGCGCTCGGCGATCCGGCGCGGCAGCGTGTGTTGACCCTGCTCAACGAGCGCGTGGCCACGGCAGCGCAGATCTCCGGCGAGCTCGACATCCCCGAGCGCGAGGTCGTCTCGCATCTCGACGTGCTGCTCGAGAACGACGCCATCGAGGCCAGCGACGGCGACCCGGACGACGACAAGACGTACCGAGCCACGATCCGGCCGTTCCTCGACGACGCGCACTGGGCGGAGCTGCCCGTCGACGTCAGGCGTGCGCTGTTCGCGCAGAACATCCGCCAGATCGTCGAGCACCTGGCGCCGGCGCTGGCCGACGACGGCTTCGACGACCCGAAGACGCACGTGAGCCTGACGCGGATCGACCTCGACCACCAGGGATGGGACGAGGTCGCGGATCTGCTCGCCGGCGTGCTCGAGGAGGTCATGGACATCCACGCCGACAGCGTCGACCGCGTCACCCGCGGCGAGTCGGAGAGCACCATCCCCGCCGAGCTCGTCGTCCTGCACTTCCAGCGCGCGACGCGCGAGGCTCGGACCAGACCCAGGAGGTAGAGCGTGTCGGTGACCCACGACGTCCGGAAGCAGGTCGAGGAGCGGCTCAAGGAGCTCCAGCCCCTCGTCGACGAGTACGAGCGTCTGCGGCAGGTGGCGGACCTCCTCGCGGCGCCGACGGACGCCGGGTCGCCCAAATCTCGAGGCCGGAGCACGCCGCGTCGTGCGATGGCGGCCAGCGCCAGCTCCCGCCGCGCCAAGGGCCAGCGGTCGGAGGACGCGCTGAACCTCATCCGCGAGCAGCCGGGCATCACCGTCGCCGCGGCGGCCGAGGCGCTGGGCATCGGGACGACCTACCTGTACCGGCTGCTGCCGCGGCTCGAGCGCGAGGGCCGGATCCGCAAGAAGGGCCGCGGGTACGTCCCCGCCTGAGGTGACCGCCTGACCGGGTAACCCCGGGACATGGCCCGAATCCCCGCCCTGGTCGGCGCCGCGCTGGCCGGCGTCGCCGCGCACGACCTGCGCCAGCGCCACCACGCCATCCTGCGCAACTTCCCGGTCGTCGGCCACGTCCGCTACCTGCTCGAGTCGGTCGGTCCCGAGCTGCGTCAGTACATCGTCACCTCGAACGACGAGGAGCGGCCGTTCTCGCGCGACCAGCGGCGGTGGGTCTACGCGTCGTCGAAGCGCGAGATCAACACGTTCGGGTTCGGCAGCGACAACGAGATGGAGCAGGTCGGCAGCCTCGTCGTGTTCAAGCACTCGCCGTTCCCGGTGGCGGCGCCGGCCAAGGGGCAGCCGGGGGCGGCGCCCGACTACCGCCTGCCCGCCGGCAAGGTGCTCGGCGGCCGGCGCGGGCGGGCCCGCGCCTTCCGGCCCAGCTCGCTGGTGAACGTCTCGGGCATGAGCTACGGCTCGCTGTCGCCGGTGGCCGTCGAGGCCCTGAACCGGGGCGCCGCGCTGGCGGGCTGCCTGCAGAACACCGGCGAGGGCGGCCTGGCGCCCGCGCACGAGCACGGCGGCGAGCTGATCTTCCAGATCGGCACCGGCTACTTCGGCTGCCGCGACGAGGAGGGGCGCTTCTCGCTCCCGCGCCTGCTGGAGCGCGTGGAGGAGGCGCCCGTGCGGGCGATCGAGATCAAGCTCTCGCAGGGCGCCAAGCCCGGGCTCGGCGGGCTCCTGCCGGCGCCGAAGGTGACGGAGGAGATCGCGCGCATCCGCGGCGTGCCGGCCGGCCGCGACTGCGCGAGCCCGGCGGCGCACACCGCGTTCTCCGACGTGGACGGGCTGATCGAGTTCGTCGAGCGGATCGCCGACGCGACGGGGCTGCCGGTGGGCGTCAAGTCGGCGGTCGGCGACGTCGGCTTCTGGGAGCGGCTGGCCTCGCGCATGGCGGCCACGGGCGCCGGCCCGGACTTCGTGACGATCGACGGCGGCGAGGGCGGGACGGGCGCGGCGCCGCTGACCTTCAGCGACCACGTGGCGCTGCCGTTCAAGCTCGCGATCGCGCGCGTCTACCCGCTGTTCGCGCGCGAGGGGCTGGCCGAGGACGTCGTGTTCGTCGGCGCCGGCCGGCTCGGCTTCCCCGACGCCGCGCTGCACGCCCTCGCTTTGGGGTGTGACATGGTCAACGTCGGCCGCGAGGCGATGCTGGCCATCGGCTGCATCCAGGCGCTGCGCTGCCACACCGGCAAGTGCCCGACCGGCGTCGCCACCCAGAGCCCGTGGCTCATGCGCGGGCTCGACCCGGAGCTCAAGTCCGCGCGCGCCGCCAACTACATCGTCGCCCTGCGGGCCGAGCTGCTCGCGCTCGGGCGCGCGTGCGGCGCGCGCCACCCGGCGCTCATCGACCCCGCCCGGATCGAGATCGTGTCCGAGCGCTACGGCTCGGCGCCGCTGTCCGAGGTCTTCGGCTACGAGCCCGAGTGGCCCCTGCGGTCGGCCGCCCGGCGTGCGGAGGTCGAAGCCCTGATCGGCGCACCGCAGCCGACACCCCCGCCGGGGCCGGAGGCGGGCGAGCACGCCGGCTTCCCGGGCGCCGGCGAGCCGGACCGCGAGCACATGGACGTGTCCGGGACGGGCGGCGGCTAGGGACCGGCCCCTAGAGCGGCTCGGTCCAGACGAGGGCGGTGCCGTCGAGCACGACGGTGCCGTCCTGGTTGACGATCGTGGTGCGCAGCTTCGTGAGCGGCTTGTCCTCGCGGACCTCGAGCGCCTCGACCTCGGCGGTGATCTCGTCGCCTGGCCGGACCGGGGCCTTGAAGCTCCAGTCGACATGCAGGAAGACGCTGCCGGGCCCGGGCAGGTCCTCGGCCACGACCGCGTTGAGGAGGCCGGAGGTCACGCCGCCCTGCACGATCAGGCCGCCGAAGCGCGAGCGGGTGGCGGCGGCCTCGTCGTAGTGGAGCGGGTTGCGGTCGCCGGTGATCTCGGTGAAGAGCTCGATGTCGCGCGCCTGGACGCGCCGGCTGCGGCGCGCCACGTCGCCCACCTTGGGCTTCATGTGCGCACCGTAGCCGGTCGCGTGGAGGCTTCGGATCAGCCGAGCGTCGCGGGCAGGCGACGGCCGCCGACGCGCAGCGTGTAGCGGCCGGGCCGCAGCGGACGGCGGGCGCGCAGGTTCCTCGCGGTGCCGGAGGCGTAGACGCGCCCCGCGCGCACGAGGCGCACGCGAGACTGCCCGGCTCCCACGAGGCGGCACGCGACGCGCCGGCGCGAGCGGATGGTGCACGAGACGCGGCCGCGCGGGCCGCGCGGGCCGCGTTCGCCGGCGGGACCAGCGGGGCCGACAGGGCCGGTCGCGCCGGTCGCGCCCGCGGGTCCGGTCGCGCCCGCCGGCCCGGTCGCGCCCGCCGGGCCGGTCGCGCCCGTGGGCCCCGTCGGGCCCGCCGGCCCGGCCGCCGGCGTCGGGGTGACGCGGCGCAGGCCGACCATGTCGCCGAACGCCACGGGGCGGTCGGCGGCGGCCGGCTGCTCGGGGGTGCGGTTCAGTCGCAGCCGCCACGTGCCCTCGCGGTCATCGACCGCGGAGACGAGCCCGGCGGACGTGGTGAACGAGGTGACGCACGGCGCGGCGGCGAGGACGGCCGTCAGCGGCGCGCCGGCCGGCGCGGTCGCGCTGCACAGGCGCACGTCCCCGGCGCCGTCGTCGACGGCCAGCACGTGCGGCGTCGGCGTGCCGTCGGCGACGGCAGGGACGGCGCGGAACCGCGGGTCGGCGGCGGTCGCTCGGCGCGGCGGGTCAGCGGAGAACGTCTCGCCGGCCAGCGCCCGGACCGCGTTCTGAGTCGAGTAGAGGTTGGGCGAGCCGCCGAACAGGAACGCGCCGTTCGGATCCTGTTGCGAGAGCAGATAGTCGACCGGCGTCCGGCTCGCCGAGGTCGTGAAGCGCCCGCCCTGCGGGTTCACGCCGCACGCGTTCAGGCCGGACAGCGCCCACGAGCTCGAGTCGACGTTCCCGAACGCGCCCGTGACGGGGTCCTGCCGGCCCTCGAGGAAGGAGAGCCCGGCGCGGACCTCGGGATCGCTCGCCGTCGCCCCGGTCTCGCAGAGGGCGGCCAGCGCCGCGCCGGTCATGTCGACGCCGCTCGCGGCGGCGCGCTGGGCGTCGGTGGCGACGCGGCCGAAGTTCCAACCGCCGTCGAGATGCTGCTGGCGACGCAGGTAGGCGTTGACCTTGGCGAGCACGCCGGCGGGCGCGCCGACGCGCGCGAGCGCCAGGCCGCTGAAGGCGGTGAGGTTCGTGGCGCCGTTGCCGAGCGAGCCGTCGAGCTCGCCGCCCGCGTTGTAGGTGGCCGCGAGCTGCGCGACGAGGTTCGTCGACTCCGACAGCCGCTGGACGTCGAGCCCGGCGGCGTGGCCGAACAGGATCGTCGTGGAGCTCGGCGTCGTCTGGCCCGCCCAGAGGCCGGCGTAGTGGTCCTGGGCCGACGGGGCGCCGACGTCGGCCGGGTGGACGCCGGCGGCGGCGAGCGCCGAGAGCGCGTAGTCGCCGCCGAAGCCGGCGAGCTGGCCGGTGGCGGGGTTCTGCTGCGTGCGGATCCACGCCGCTCCGGCAGCCACGCCGGCGTCGATCTCCTGTTGCGTGGCGGCGGCTGAGGCCGCGGACGGCGCAAGCGCCATCATGGCCGCGAACGCCACGACGAGACGGGGCACCTTCATGTCACTGCTCCTTCGGTTGTGCCGCGGAGGCCACTCGCAGCACCCTTGGAGCGCTGAGGCCGGCCGTCCGAGCGCGAGACGGGATAGACCTCACGACCGGATATTCGGGCTCGGGATCAGCCTCTCGAGCTTCCTTCCCAAGCCGTCCGGCTCAGTGGAACTGCAGCTCGATCGTCACCCACACCGCTGCGCGTCAGCCCCGGATTCGCACCGGGTTCCCCGTGGCGTCGTGAGGAGCGCAACGTTATAGCCTCGCCCCCGTGATCGCCACCACCGTCATCGGGAGCTACCCGCAGCCCGACTGGCTGATCGACCGCGAGAAGCTGCGCGCCTCGCTGCCACCGCGCGTGCGGGCGCGGGAGCTGTGGCGGGTCGACGAGCCGTTCCTGGCGCAGGCCCAGGACGACGCGACGGCGCTGGCGATCGCCGACCAGGAGCGCGCGGGACTCGACATCCTCACCGACGGAGAGATCCGGCGCGAGAGCTACTCGAACCGCTTCGCCACGGCGCTCGAGGGGTTCGACGCCGACAACCCGGCGATGGTCCCGGGGCGGGCCGGCGGCACCAACGCGGTGCCGCGCGTGGTGGGGCGGATCCGGCGCGCCCGGCCCGTCGAGGTCGACGACCTGCGGTTCCTCCGCTCGCGGACCGACCGGCTCGTGAAGATCACGCTCCCCGGGCCGTTCACGATGAGCCAGCAGGCGTACAACGAGGCCTACGACGACGAGGCCGAGCTGGCGATGGACCTGGCGACCGCGGTCAACGAGGAGGTCCGCGACCTGTTCGCGGCGGGCGCCGACATCGTGCAGATCGACGAGCCGTGGCTGCAGTCGCGCGCCGACAAGGCGCGCGAGTTCGCGCTGCCGGCGATCAACCGGGCGCTGGACGGCGTGCCGGGCACGACCGCCCTGCACACCTGCTTCGGCTACGCCCACGTCGTCCACGACCGCCCGCCCGGCTACCCGTTCCTCGCCGAGCTGGCGGGGTGCGCGGCCGACATCCTGGCGATCGAGGCCGCCCAGCCCAAGCTCGACGTGTCCGTGCTCGAGCCGCTGGCCGGCAAGACCGTCATCGTCGGCGTGCTCGACCTCTCGGACCCGGAGGCCGAGACGCCGGAGGTCGTCGCCGCGCGCATCGACGCCGCCCTGCAGGTCATCCCGCCCGAGAGGCTCCAGGTCGGCCCGGACTGCGGGATGAAGTACCTCTCGCGCGAGCTGGCCTTCGCGAAGCTACGCGCCCTGGTCGAGGGCGCGCGCCTGGTCCGCGAGCGGCTCGGCCTAGAGCGCCGGCGCCGGGAGACAGCTGCGCGTGGGATTTCGTGGAAGCGTCCTGCCTAAGTGGTGCTGAACCCCACTAGGACAGGACGCGTCGAGGAATCCAGTTTCCCCGCTCCTACCCAGGCGGAAGCAGCGCCCGCGCCACCTCGCGGCACGGGGCCGACCGCCCGCGCAGCCGCTCGACCGCCCACCGCAGGACGTCGAACCGCTCCTCGTCCTCGAGCAGGAACGGGTGGAAGATCAGCGTGACGTAGTCGTCGCCGGCGATCGCCTCGCGCAGCCGTGACGGCGGCAGCGGCTCCCCCGCGCCACGAAGCTCGCCGAAGTGGGGCAGGTAGTAGAAGGCGTCGACCAGCTCCCAGCGGAACGGGAGCACGACGAGCCCGTCGTGGACCTCGACCTCCTCCCCCTCGGGTGACACGTACTCGAAGCCGTACTCGCGCAACAGCCCGATCGAAGCCGGCGTGAGCTGGCCGCCGGGCGGGCGGAAGCCGACGGGGCGCAGCCCGAGCGCGTCCAACGCCGTAGCGCCGCGCTCCAGCGAGGCGAGCTCGGCGGCAGGATCGAGGTCGGCCCAGCGCTCGTGCTGCCACCCATGGAAGGCGACCTCGTGGCCGGCCGCGTCGATCTCGCGCAGCGCGTCGGGGTACAGCTCGGCGTTCAGCCCCTCGACGAAGAACGTCGCCCGCACGCCGGCCTCGCCGAGCAGCGACAGGATCCGCGGCAGCGTGCGGGTGACCGACGCGTGGCGGCCGAGCGGCGCGTCCGCGGGCCACTCGCCCGCGGTGCAGCTCGGCCACCTCGCCGAGGTTGTCGAACGTCAGGCTGACAGCGGGGCCAGCACGATGTCGAACGTGCACGTGAGGTGGTCGCCCTCCCGCTCGACCGGCCGCACGAGCGCCGGCTTGACGGCGCCGATCGTGTCGTTCTCCAGGTACGGGTCGCCGGGGAAGAAGACCTGCGTCACGAGCCGCCGGTGCCCGGGCGCGTCGACCTTGAAGTGGATGTGCGCCGGCCGCCACGGGTGCTGGCCGATCGCCTCCAGGTAGCGGCCCGTCGGCCCGTCGGTCGGCACGGTGTAGGGCTTCGGCAGCATCGTCTGGAGCTCGTAGGCGCCGTCGCTCTCGGCCTTGATGCGGCCGCGGAAGTTCCCCTCCGGCTGGCGCTCGTCCCAGACGTCGTAGCCACCGGCAGGCCCGGTCTGCCACACGTCGACGACCGCCTCGGGAAGGGGCTCGCCGGTCGTCGAGGTCACGCGCCCGCGCACGAACAGCACGTCGTCGTCGGGCGAGACCCCTTCGTACTCCTCGTAGATCTTCTTGCGGAACGGCGGCTCGACGGTGTACATCGGCCCCTCGACGTCGCTGGCGGTCGCTTCCGAGCCGTCGCCGTCATGGGACAGCGCGTCGATCAGCACCGAGGTGCGGTGACGTCCGAGAGCAGCACCAGCTCGTCGGCCTTGGCCACCTCGCCCAGGAACGCCAGCGCCCCGAACCACTCCTCCTCGGTGACATGGTGTCGCTCCAGCACTTCGTGGATCGCCGCCAGCAGGTCCGGCACGACCTCTCTCACGCGGTCGCTCACGAGCGTCTTCCCCCACTCGGTGTACTGGTACGGGTTCTCCTTGACCGCCCGCTCGGGGATCTCGGGGTGCATCCCGGCCGTCCACGCCTCCTCCCCGAGCGTGCTCATCGCGAACTCGACGGTCTCCTCGACCGCCTGCCGCGCGCGCCCGAGGTCGATGCCGACGAGCCGGCCGTCCTGCTTGACCACGCGGCCGTTCACGACCACGGTGTGGACGTCGGCCCGCTGCGCCTGGAACGCCACGTGCCCGTACGGGTGCAGCACCGGGAACATGACCGGCGAGTGGTCGTTCTTGACGAGCACGACGTCCGCCTTCTTGCCGGGCTCGAGGCTGCCGATCAGGGCGTCCATCCCCAGCGCCCTGCTGCCGCCGCGCGTCGCCCAGTCGACGACCTGCTCGGCGCGCAGGTGGTGGTTGGTCACGGTCTCCTGCTTGGCGTGCGCCTCGAGGTGCTCGCGCGAGCGGTCGGCGCCCATCGTCGCCCGCATGGCGCAGAACAGGTCGCCGCTCCACCACACGCTGGTGTCCATCGACAGCGAGACCGGGATGTCGTGCTGGCGCAGCTGCCAGGTCGGCGGGTAGCCCTGGCCGGCGCTCTGCTCGCTCTCGGTGGAGACCGACACCGAGCCGCCGGTGGCCGCGATCCGGTGGTAGGAGTCCTCGGTCAGCGTCGCGGCATGGACGTAGATGTTCTCCGGCGTCATGAAGCCGTGCTCGTGCATGAGCCGGATGCCGTCGTCGTTGGTGGCACCCCACACGCCGGCGTGCGTGGTGACCGGCACGCCGAGCTCGCGCGCGACCTTGAACGCCTCCTGCTCCGGGAACTCCGGGTCGCCGGTCACGTCGAAGGCCATCTGGAAGCCCAGCATGTCGTCGCGCGAGCCGAACCGGCGGTCGACGAAGCTGCGGAAGTCGGCCGACGTCGCCCACTCCCAGGGGCCCTGCTGGATGTTGCCGTAGGCGAGGACGAAGCGGCCGGGGACCGCCTGCAGGGCATCGACGGCCGCGTCGGCGTGGTCGACGCTCTGCAGGCCGTGCGACCAGTCGACCGTCGTGGTGACCCCGGCGTCGAGCGACTCGATCGCCGACAGCAGGTTGCCGGCGTGGATGTCCTGCGGGCGGAAGATCTTGCCCCACTCGAGGTAGTAGAAGACGAAGTACTGGGTGAGCGTCCAGTCGGCGCCGTAGCCGCGCATGGCCGTCTGCCACATGTGGCGGTGGGTGTCGACCATCCCGGGCATGACGATGCCGCGCGAGGCGTCGATCTCGTGGGCGCCCTCGGGCACCTCGAGGTCTCCTCCCACTCCGGCGATCTTGTCGTCGACCACGAGGACGTCCGCGTCGTGCAGGACGTCGTGTGCGTCGTTCATGGTCAGCACGGTGCCGCGCCGGAAGACCACCGGGCGGCCGTTCTCGATCGTCGTCATGGCCGCCACCCTTCCAATCCGTAAGCGGCTCGTCAAGCGTCACACTGAGTCCGTGCAGATCGGCTCGGTCATCGGCGGCCATCGCCTGCGGAGGCTGGTCGGCCGCGGCGGCATGGGCGTCGTCTACGAGGCCGTCGACGAGGCGCTCGACCGCACGGTGGCGCTCAAGCTGATCGCGCCCGAGCTTGCCGCCGAGCCGGGCTTCCGCGGGCGGTTCATGGCCGAGTCGCGGATCGCCGCCTCGCTCGACCACCCGAACGTGGTCCCGATCTACGGCGCCGGGGAGGAGGACGGGCAGCTGTTCCTGGCCATGCGCTTCGTCACCGGCGCCGACCTGCGCACGCTGGTCGAGCGCGACGGGCCGCTGGCGCCCGTCCACGCCGCCGCCGTCGTCGCCCAGGTGGCGGCCGCGCTGGCCGCCGCCCACGCCCGCGACCTCGTGCACCGCGACGTCAAGCCCGCCAACGTGCTCGTCACCGCCGACGGACCACTGCTACCTGACCGACTTCGGGCTGGTCAAGGACCTGGCGGCGACGAGCGCCGTCACCCGCACCGGCGAGGTGCTCGGGACGCTCGACTACGTCGCCCCGGAGCGGATCCAGGGCGGCGAGACCGGCCCGTGGAGCGACGTCTACGCGCTCGGCTGCATGCTGTTCTTCGCGCTCACCGGCCGCGTCGTGTTCCCGTTCGAGGAGCCGGAGCGCAAGCTGTGGGCGCACATCAGCGAGCCGCCGCCCGCCGCCGCGGTGAGCCCGGCCGTGGACGCGGTCGTGGCGCGCGCGCTGGCCAAGGACCCGCGCGAGCGGTTCCAGAGCGCCCCTGCGCTGGCCGCCGCGCTCCACGAGGCCGTGGGCGACGGCCCCGTCGTGGGGACGGCCGACGAGCTCGCGGAGGTCGAGCGGCGGCTGATCGACGTGCGCCGGCAGCAGATCCCCGGCAAGGTGCAGATCGTCGAGCAGCTCGCGCGGCAGCTCGCGGACCTCCGGCGGGCGGGCGAGTCGTGAGCGCCCCGCACCGCTCGACCCCCGCCGAGCTCAAGGCGCGCCTCGAGGCCGAGCGGCGCGGCGCGCCGTTCCTGCTCTACTTCGACGGCGCCGGCCGCCAGGTGATGCACGAGCTCGGCGAGCCGATCACCGTCGGCCGCGGCGCGGACTGCGACATCGCCCTCGGCTGGGACCGCGAGGTCTCGCGCGTGCACGCGCAGCTCGAGACGGTCGGCGCGCACTGGGTGCTGGTCGACGACGGGCTGTCGCGCAACGGCTCGTTCGTCAACGGCGAGCGCGTCGTCGGGCGCCGCGTGCTCAAGGACGGCGACCGCCTGGTGTTCGGCGAGACGCCCGTGAGCTACCGAGCACCGGCGACCGCCGGCGCGAGCTCGACGATCGGCGTCACCATGAGCCCGGCGGCCGTCAACCTCACCCCCACCCAGCGCCGGATCCTCGTCGCGCTCTGCCGCCCGGTGCGCGACTCGGCCTTCGCCACGCCGCTGACCAACAAGGAGATCGCCGACGAGGTCTCGCTCAGCGTCGACGCCGTGAAGGCGCACCTGCGGACGCTGTTCGAGCGCTTCGGGCTCGAGGAGCTCCCGCAGAACCAGAAGCGCGCCCGGCTGGCCGCCATCGCGCTGCTGCAGGGCATCGTGACGCAGCGGGATTAAGTCGGGTGTGGAACGCGCCACCCGGGGTGGCTGGCGGGCGCGGGCGCGCGCGCGGACCATGGCGCCATGAAGCCCATGACCCGCAAGCGCCGCCGCGCGTTCGTCGAGAGCTACGAGTTCCCGGTCGCCCTGAGGGCCAAGCTGCGCCAGCGGCTCGACAACGAGCACCAGGTCGCGGTGGCCCTCGAGGGCCTGCGCGAGTGGTACCTGGCCTGCCTGCACGCCGGCGGTGAGACGCTCGGCATGCCGTCGCGCGCCGTCGACGTGGCGTGGCACGAGATGATCCTCATGACGCGCACCTACCACGCGTTCTGCGAGCGCGCCTTCGGCCACTACCTGCACCACAGCCCGGAGGCGATCATGGACGAGCCGATGCGCGACAGCCTGGCGCGGACGCTCGCCGCGGTCGACGGCCGGGCCGCGATCGCCGGCGTGCCGCTGCTGTTCGCGATCGACGGCGAGCTCGGCATCGAGGGCGGCTACGACTGGGACGAGCAGCAGATCCATCAGCTGCGGGCCTTCCCGCCGAACCACCACTACGCCGACTTCGGCGGCGCCGGTGCCCACGTGGGAGGAGGAGGCGGCTGCAGCAGCGGCGGCGGCTGCGGCGGTGGCGGCTGCGGCGGCGGGGGCTAAGCCTGGGCCTCGAGGCCGACGACGTCGAACGCCTGCGCCGGGCGGGCGAGCCCGCGCAGGCCGAGCTCGCCGAGCGCCCGTGCGATCACGAGCCCCTCGGTGGCCGCGTGCACGCGCCGGCTGACGAGGATCTCCCCCGGCCCGGCCGCCTCGCACAGGCGCTCGGCGAGGATCGTCACGCTGCCGATCGCCGCGTAGTCCGAGCGGCCCTCGAAGCCGACGCGGCCGAGCGTCGCGTGCCCCTGGGCGACGCCGACGGCCGGGTGCAGGTCGTAGCCCTGCCGGCTCCAGCCCTCGGCCAGCTCCCACACGCGGTTGCGCAGCGCGACCGCGAGCCGGACCGCGCGCTCGGGGGCGTCCGCGCACGGCACGGGGTCGTTGAACATCACCATCAGGCGGCTGCCGGCGAAGCGCTCGAGCGTGCCCTCGGAGCGGTGGATCTCCTCGCCCGCCGCGGCGTGGTAGGCGCGCAGGACGGCCATCAGCTCCTCGGGCTCGACCGCCTCGGCGAACGCCGCGAAGTCGCGCAGCTCGCAGGCCAGCAGCGTGATCTCGGCACGGTGGCTCTCGAGCGCGGTGGCGTCGCTCGACACGAGGCCGGCCACCTGCGGCGAGAGGAACGTCGCGATCGTGTCGTGGTAGCGCTTGATGCGCAGCAGCGAGCGCACGCGCGCGAGCAGCTCGTCGTGGTCGAACGGCTTGGCGATGAAGTCGTCGGCGCCGGCCTCGATCGCCCGGCGCTTCTCCTGCTCGCCGCTGGCCGTGACCATCACCACGGGCAGGAAGCCGGTGGCGGAGTCGGCGCGGATGTGCCGGCACACCTCGTAGCCGTCGAGCCCCGGCATCACGACGTCGAGCAGGACGAGGTCGACGCCCGCCAGCCGCTCGAGCGCCTCCTCGCCCGAGCCGGCGGTCACCACGGTGTAGCCGCGCGGCTCGAGCACGGCCTGCAGGAGCCGCAGGTTCTGCGGCACGTCGTCGACGACGAGGATCGTCGCCGTCATCGCCCGATCAGGTCGGCGACCTGGCCCGGCAGCGAGGGCACGCTGATCGGCTTCTCGAAGTAGCCGTCGAAGCCGGCGGCGAGGCAGCGCTCGCGGTCCTCCTTCATGGCCAGCGCCGTGAGGGCGACGACGGGGATCCCCGCCGTCACGGGATCGTCGCGCAGGTGGCCTAGCGCCTCGACGCCGTCGATGCCCGGCAGCTGGACGTCCATGAGGATGAGGTCGGGCGCGTGCTCGCGGGCGAGCGCGATGCCGCGCTCGGCGTCGCCCGCCTCGAGCACGCGGTAGCCGGCGTGGCCGAGCACGTCGCGCACCAGCTTGCGGTTGAGGGCGTGGTCGTCGACGACGAGCACGGTCGCGCTCATGCCGGGCCCTTGTCGACGGCTACTTCATTCGCCGCGCCCTGGCGGACCGGCACCGCGAAGCCGAACGTGCTGCCGGCGCCGGGGCGACTGGACACCCAGATGCGGCCGCCGTGCAGCTCGACGATCCGCCTCGACAGCGTGAGGCCGAGCCCGGTGCCCTCGCTGCGCGCCTCGCGGCCGCCGCGCTGGAAGGCCTCGAAGATCCGCTCGTGGTCGGCCGGGTCGATGCCGATGCCGGTGTCGCGCACGACGACCTCGGCCTCCTCCCCGGCGACGCGGGCGCTGACGTCGACCGACCCGCCGTCGGGCGTGAACTTGACGGCGTTGGTGAGCAGGTTGAGGACGACCTGCTTGAGCTTGAGCTCGTCGGCCCAGATCACGCCCACCTCCGGCGCGACGTCGAGCGAGATGGCGATGTCGTGACGCGCGGCGCGCTCGCGCACCATGGCGAGCCCGTGCTCGAGCAGGCCGGACAGCGACAGCGGGCCCGGCTCGAGCTCCATGCGGCCGGCCTCGACCTTCGAGAGGTCGAGGATCTCGTTGATCAGCTCGAGCAGATGGCGCCCGGAGTCGCGGATGTCGCGGACGTACGCCTCCTGGCGCTCGTTGAGCTCGCCGAACATGCGCTCGAGCAGGACGTCGGAGAACCCGATCACGGCGTTGAGCGGCGTGCGCAGCTCGTGCGACATGCTGGCCAGGAACTCCGACTTGTGGCGGCCGGCGACCTCGAGCTCGCCGACGAGCTGGACGTTCTGGATGGCGATCGCGCCCTGGGCCGCGAAGGTCGTGATGAGCTCGAGCGTGCGCTCGCCGAAGGCCTCGACCTGGTCGCGCCACAGCGCGATGACGCCGATCACCTTTTCGCCGGCCAGCATCGGGACGCCGAGCATCGTGCGGAAGCCGCCGAGCTCGCGCGCGCGGTGCATCTCGTAGTCGGGGTCGGCGAGGACGTCGTGGATCTGCACCGGCCGCCGCTCGAGCCCGACGCGGCCGACGAGCGTCCCGGCGCCGCGGACGATCGCCACGCCCGCGAGGTAGTCGCGGTAGGCCGGCGAGCCGCCGATGGCGAGCGCGAGGCGGTAGACGTCGCCGTCGAGCACGTAGACCTGGCCGGCGTCGGCGTTGCACAGGCGGACGGCCTGCCCCAGCACGGTCTCGAACACGGGCTCGAGCTCGGAGCTCGAGCGCCCGATGACCTCGAGCACCTTGTCGGCGGCCGTCTGGCACTCGCGCGCCTCCGTCAGGTCGCGCTCGAGCTGGTCGATCCGGCCGCCGTCCGCCATCACTCGCGCAGGGCGGTGGCGGTGTCGATCACGGTGGCGAACTCGCCGTGGAGGTTCGTCGCCGTCGCGCGGGCGAGCTCGTCGGCGCTGACGATCTCTCCCGCGGGTCCGGGCGGTCGAAGGTGTGCGTCGCGTCGAGCACGAAGCGCACGTCGTAGCCGAGGTTGCCGCCGACCCGGGCGGTCGTCTCGCAGCAGTGGTTGGTCGTGATGCCGCAGACGTAGATCGTGTCGATGCCCTCGCCGTCGAGCCACGCCTGGAGGTCGGGCTCGCCGTGGAACGAGGAGTTGACGGACTTGGTGACGAGCAGGTCGGGCTCGCCGGTGATCACGTCCTGGAACGCGTTGCCGGGCCGGTCGGGCCTGAGCGACGAGTCGGGCTCGTCGGAGTCGTGGCGGACGAAGACGACCGGGCGCTCCTGCTCGCGCCAGCGGTCGAGCAGCGCTTCGATGTTGCGCTCGCAGTCGGGGTTGTTGCGGCGGCCCCACACCGGCTCGGCGAAGGCGCGCTGGACGTCGACGATGACGAGGGCGGGCGGCATGGGTGCAAGCCTATTGCCGGGTGGCAACGAGGTCGCGCGCCTCGGCCCAGCGCTCGCGCTCGGCGGCCCGGTCTCCTTCCGGCTCCGCCACGAGGTCGGCGGGGATCTCCGGGAGGTCGGCCGGGTGCTTCCAGACGCCGGCGGCGAGGCCGGCCATGGTGGCCGCGCCGATCGCCGTGGAGTCGGCGCGGCCGGCGCGCTCGACGCGGACGCCTGCGAGGTCGGCCAGCCGCCGGGAGATCCAGTCCGAGCGCGAGAGGCCGCCGTCGACGCGCAGGGTGGTCAGCGTGCCGATCGCCTCGACGGCGTCGGCGACCTGGTGCAGGACGCCGTCGACGACGGCACGGGCGAGGTCGGCGCGCGTGGTGCCGAGGTCGAGGCCGAGCAGCGCGCCGCGGGCGCCGGGCGGTCGAGGGACGGGGACGCAGATCGGTCCGGGGCGGCTGCTCTGGAGCAGCGGCTCGAGCTCCTTGGCCGGCGGCAGGGCGCCGATGCGCGCGAACCAGTCGACCGCCGCGCCGGCCGCCGGGATGAAGCCCTCGAGCGCGTAGCTGGTGGTCTCCGCGCGCCGCCACGCACAGGAGGCGAGGATGCCGTCGGGAGGGCGGGGCGCGGCGGTACCGGCCTGGGCGAGCACGAAGGCGCCGGTGCCGAGGGTGACCTTGGCCGTGCCGGGCTCCCAGCAGCGCAGGCCGAAGAGCGACGCCTGCTGGTCGCCGGCCGCCGCCCGGACAGGGATGCCGTGCACGGTGGCGTCGATCGCATCGGAGTCGACGATCGGCGGCATCAGCGCGCGTGGGATGCCGAACAGCCCGAGCAGCTCGTCGTCCCAGTCGCTGCCGCCGAGCGGGCAGAGGAGCGAGCGCCCGGCGTTGCCGGCGTCGGTGACGTGGACGCCGGCGAGCCGCTGGAGCAGCCACGACGCGACGTCGCCGTACGCGAGGTCGCCGTCGGCGCGGTCGAGCACCCAGCGCAGCTTGGTGGCCGGGAACGTGGCGTCGAGCTCGAGCCCGGTGCGCTCGCGGACGAGCCCTTCGTGCTCGCGGAGCGCGGCGCACGCCTCGTCGGTGCGGCGGTCCTGCCACACGATGGCCGGGTGGACTGGGTTGCCGGTGGCGCGGTCCCAGACCACGAAGGTCTCGGTCTGATTGGCGATCCCGAGCGCTTCGACCTCGCCCGCCCCCGCACGCTCGATCGCCTCGAGCGCCGAGGCCACGAGCGCCTCGGCGTCCTGCTCGACCAGCCCGGGGCCGGGGAAGGAGCACTCGACCGGCACCGAGGCGGAGCCGCGCTCGTGGAGCTCCTCGTCCAGGACCACGCAGCGCGTGCTCGACGTGCCCTGGTCGAGCCCGGCGACGAGGGTCATGCGGCTGCGAGACGCTCCGCCATCGCCGCGCGGTAGGCGCGCAGCGCCGCGTCGTCGCCGCGCTCCGCCTCGCCCGCCCGGGCGGCGGCGACGCGGGCGTGCCAGGCCTCGACCTCCTCGCGCACGCGCGCGCTGTCCCAGCCGAGCGGTCCGGCCATCAGCTGGGCGGCCGGGCGGGCGGCGGCGAGGCCGCGGTCGGGGCTCGTGAGCGCGAGGCGGGTGCGGCGCTCGAGCACGTCATCGAGGTGCAGCGCGCCCTCGTGCGTGCACGCGTGGACGACCTGGGCTTCCCACCGGTCCGGGCGGTCGGCGCCGAGCAGCGGGACGTCGCGGGTCACCGAGCGCGTGCCGGGGGCGACCGCGTCGATCAGGTCGGCGGCCATCACGCGGTAGGTCGTGTACTTGCCGCCGGCGATCGTCGTCAGCCCCGGGGCCGGCGACTCGACGACGTGGTTGCGGCTGATGCGCGTCGTGTCGCTGCGCGCCGCGTCGGCCACGAGCGGGCGCAGGCCGACGGTGACGCCGTGCACGTCGTCGCGGGTCAGCGGCTCGGCGATCAGGGCGTTGGTCTTCGCGAGCAGGTAGTCGACGTCGGCCCCGGTGGCGACCGGCGCGTCGCGGCCGTGGCGCCATGGCGTGTCCGTGTCGCCGATCAGCCAGCCGCCCTGCCACGGGATCACGAACAGCACGCTCTTCTCGGTGCGGGCGAGGATGCCGGTGTCGAGCCGCAGCCGCTCGCGCGCCACGAAGATGTGGATGCCCTTGGAGGGCACGATCCGGTGCGTCGAGGTGCCGCCCGCCATCTCCCGCAGGCGGTCGGTCCACACCCCGGCGGCGCCGGCGACGTGCCGCGCCCGCAGCAGCAGCGGCTCGCCGGTCTCCTCGTCGACCGCCTCGACCTGGCCGGGGCCGCGGAAGCCGGTGACCCGCACGCGGGTGGCGACGTGCGCCCCGTGGGCGGCCGCCGTGCGCGCGACGGCGACCACCATCCGCGCGTCGTCCTCGGCGGCGTCGTGGAACTGGACCGCGCCGACCAGGGCGTCGTGGCGCAGGCCGGGGGCGATCTCCAGCGCGCCGCGCCGGGTGAGGTGGCGATGGCGCGGGACCGAGCGGGCGCCGCCGAGGGTGTCGTAGAGGATCAGTCCGGCGCCGAGGTACGCGCGCTCCCAGCCGCGGCCGCGCAGCGGCCACAGGAACGGGACCGGGGCGACGAGGTGCGGCGCCAGGCGGGTCAGCAGCAGCTCGCGCTCGCGCAGCGCCTCGCGCACGAGCCCGAGGTCGCCCATCTCGAGGTACCGCAGGCCGCCGTGGATGAGCTTGCTCGACGCGCTCGAGGTGCCGGACGCGAGGTCGCGCGCCTCGACGAGCGCGACGCGCAGGCCGCGCGTGGCGGCGTCGAGCGCCGCGCCCGCGCCGGTGATGCCGCCGCCGACGACGAGCACGTCGAGGTCGCCCGACGTCGCCGCCTCGATGGCGCGCCGGCGTGCCGCGTCGTCGAGCCTCATGCCGGCGCCCCGTTGAACAACGGCCGCAGCGCGTCGTAGAGCGCCAGGTGGCGGCGGTGCAGGTCGTCGTAGACCTCGCGCAGGTCGGCGTCGGGCTGGACCGGCTCGTGGCGGTCGCCGGCCATGGCGCGCGCCGCCTCGCCCACCGTGGCGTGCAGGCCCGCGCCGGCCGCCGCCAGCATCGCGGCGCCGCGGGCGGTGGTCTCGACGTCCTCCGGCCGGCACACCGGCAGGCCGGTGATGTGGGCGCGCAGCTCGAGCAGGAGGTGACCCTTGGCACCGCCGCCGACGCAGACCACGTCGCGCGGCGGGTGGCCGGCGGCGGCGATCGCCTCGATCACGTCGCGCAGCGCCAGGGCGTTGCCCTCCAGCAGGGCGCGCGCCAGGTGGGCGCGCCCGTGGGCGGCGGTCATCCCGAACCAGGCCGCACGCGCGTCGGCGTTCCACTCCGGCGCCATCGCGCCCGCCAGCGCCGGCAGCCACGTCACGCCGCCCGCGCCCGGCGGCGCGCCCTGGGCGAGCGCGTTGAGGAGCTCGTAGACGTCGGCGCCGCTCTCCTTGGCGGCGGCCGCCTCCGGCCCGCCGAGCTCGTCGCGGAACCAGCGGTAGGCGCCGCCCGAGAGCCAGCCGGGGTTCTCCAGCAGCCACGTATCCGGGTCGGCGTGGGGATGGAGCTCGACGATGCCCGTCGGGTCGAACGCCGGCTCCGCCACCACCGCGCAGACCGGCTCGGCGGTGCCCATGACGTCGCACACCACGCCCGGCTCGACGACGCCGGCACCGAGCGTCGCGGCCATCTCGTCGCCGGCGCCGAGGACCACCAGAGTCGAGCCGTCGAGCCCGGTGGCGTCGCGCAGCCAGTCGCGGATCGGCCCGAGCACGGCGTGCGCCTCGCGCACCGGCGCCAGCCGCGCGACGTCCACGCCGAACGCCTCGGACGCCTCCTCGGACCACGCCCGCGAGCGCGGGTCGAGCACGCCGGTCGACGACGCGTTCGACGGATCGACCGCGAGCTCGCCGGACGCCTGCCACGCGACCCACGAGCCGGGGAGCGCGAACACCGCCGCCGCGTCGTAGGCCGCCGGCTCGTGGCGCGCCAGCCAGGCGATCTTCGGCGCCACGTGGCCGGGGTCGAGGTTGCATCCGGTCAGCTCGCGCAGGCGCGACGGCTCGATGCGCGCCGACGCGCACTCCTCCCCGGCCCGCCGGTCGCACCAGATCAGCGCCGGACGCAGCGGCGTCCCGTCCGCCCCGGCGGCGACCAGCCCGTCGAGCTGGGACCCGAACGAGACCGCGACGATCTCGCGCCCCGGCGTCGCCTCGCGCACGCGCGCCAGCGTCCGCACCAGGGCGGCGGTCCACTCGGCCGGGTCCTGCTCCGCCCAGCCGGCCTCGGGATACGACAGCGCGTGCGGCTCGTAGCTCGTCGCGACCAGCGTCCCGTCCGGCTCGAGCGCCTGCGCGCAGGTGCCCTGCGAGCCGACGTCGACGCCGACCACGAGCGGAGCGGTCAGCTCTCCTCCTCCCCCGGTCCGCGGCGGAGCAGCGTGAAGGTGAAGGCGTCGGCCACGTGGTGCTCGCGCGAGACGAGGACGGCGACGCCGTCGGCCGTGCTGTCCACCTGGTCGATCGTGATCAGCAGCGTGCCGAGCGGCACGTCGAGCCGCCTGCAGATCGGCTCGTCGGCGTTGCGCGGCGACAGCTGGGCGACGCCGTGGTCGACGGCCAGGCCGCGCTCCGCCAGCGCCGCGTAGATCGAGCCCTCGCCGAGCTCGGCCATGTCGTCGGCGGAGAGGTGCTCGATCCGGCACCAGTCGGTGACGTCGACCACGCGCCGCCCGTCCGCCGTGCGGACGCGGGAGAGCATGCTGACCAGGCGGCCCTCCTCGATGCCGAACGCGTCGGCCACGGCGGGCGGAGCCGGCACGGCGGCGGCGTTCTCCGCCGCCGAGCCCGGCTGCATGCCGCTGCGAGCGATCATCGAGGTCACGCCGAAGTTGCGCCCCAGGTCGCTCGGCAGCGCCGGCCGGTGCGTGACGTAGGTGCCGGAGCCGTGGCGGCGGCTGACGTAGCCGTCCTCCTCGAGCACGGTGATGGCCGCGCGCATCGACGAGCGCGACACGAAGCGCCGGCGGGCGAGCTCCGGCTCCGACGGCAGCCGCTCGCCCGGGCGCCACTCGCCGGCGAGGATGCGCTTGCGAAGCTCCTCGGCGAGGCTGTGACGGAGCGAGCGGCGGCCGGTGCTCACGGCGCGATGACGACCTTCAGCGCCTCCCCCGCGCGGATCCGGGGGAAGGCGTCGGGCGTCTCGTCGAGGCCGATGATGTCCGAGACCACGGACCGGATCCCGCCCGCGTCGCTCGCCAGCATGTCGAGCGCCGCGACCTGGTCGCGGTGGCGCGAGGCGTACGAGCCGTGTACCTGGACCTCCTTGTAGTGCAGGACGTTCGACGGGAACTGGATGTGCGTCGTGCCCTTGGGAAGGCCCCCGAAGAACAGCACACGGCCCCGCGGGGCGGCCATCTCCATCGCGTCCTGCTGCGCGACGTCGCTCGAGCAGGCGACGATCACCACGTCGGCGCCGAAGCCGCCGGTGGCGCGCGAGACCGCCGCGACCCCGTCCTTGTCGTCGGTGTCGACGTACTGGAGCCGGTCGTCGCCGAGGATGTCGCGGGCGAGCTCGAGCCGGCGGGCGGCGCGCTCGAGCATCAGCACCTGGCCGGCGCCCTGGAGCCGGGCCAGCGCCGCGTGGGCGGTGCCGACCGGGCCGGCGCCGATCACCACGACGCTGTCGTCGAGCCCGATGGCGATGTCCTTGTGGCCGCAGATCACGTCCGACAGCGGGTCGGCGAAGGTGGCGTGGGCCGGGCTCAGGCCGTCCGGGATCCGGAACAGGTTCTTCAGCGCGATGCTGGGGATGGCGACGCGGTCGGCGTAGGCGCCCGGGTGGTCGAAGCCCATCAGCTCGCCGTTCAGGCACAGGTTCTCGGCGCCGCTGCGGCACATCCGGCAGCGGCCGCACCAGAGCGTCGAGATGCAGTGCACGGCGTCGCCGATCGAGATGCCGCTCGCCTGGACCTCGGTCTCGGCGCGCGGGCCGATCTCGATCACCTCGCCGGAGATCTCGTGCCCGAGGACCCACGGCGCCTCGATGCGGCGGTCGCCGTTGTAGAAGGAGCGCACGTCGGTGCCGCAGACGCCGCAGGCGAGCACCTGTAGGAGCACGCCGTCATCCGGGCAGACGGCGTCGGGAGCGGTACCGATCTCCATGCTGCCCGGCCCGTTCCAGATGGCTGCGCGCATCCTTCCCTCCTCCGGTATTCGGACCGCTGGTAGCGTACCAGTTGTCAGACAACTAAGGGAGAGCGGAGGCCGGGAGTGATCGAGTTCATCTTCATGCTCACGCGCGACGACGTCACGCTCGCCGACGCGCGGGACGTCTACGCCTCGGTCGCGGACACCGGCCTCCGCCACGTCGGCTGCAAGGACGTCGGGCTCCCGCGCGACGAGCTCGCCGCGCTGATGGACGACATCCGTGCGGGCGGGTGCGAGACCTACCTCGAGGTCGTCTCCGAGACGGAGGAGGCCACGCTCGAGTCGGCGCGCGTGGCCGCCGAGATCCGGCCGGATCATCTGATCGGCGGCACGCTGATCGAGCCCGTCCAGGAGATCCTGGCCGGCACGGGGGTGAAGTTCTGGCCCTACGTCGGCCAGATCGTCGGCCACCCGTGCCTGCTGCGCGGCTCCGTTGCCGAGATCGTCGGCGACACCGAGCGCGCCGCCGCGTCGGGGGTCGACGGGATCAACCTCCTCGCCTATCGCTACGACGGCGACGTGGAGGCCTTGGTGCGCGCGGTGGTGGACGCCTGCGACCTGCCGGTCATCTGCGCCGGCTCGGTCGATTCGGTGGAGCGGATCCGGGCGCTGGACGCGTGTGGGGCGTGGGGGTTCACGATCGGCACGGCGGCGCTGGACGGGAAGCTCGTCGGAGGCCCGCTCGCCGCCGAGCTGGAGGCGGCGCTGGACGCGGGTGGCGCCGGCGCGGCGGCGGGCTGACCGCTCGCAGGCACGAACTTCGGCATTGAGGGAGGCGAGATCGAGGTCCGCGCGGGTCGAGTGGTCGGTTAATCGGTCTCAGGCCGACTAACTGACCACTCGACCGTCGAACGAACCGCGCGCACGCCGAACCCGCCTCCCTACAAGCGAGAAGTTCGCGCTGCGGCTACGGCGCCGTGACCCCCTCGTCGATCATCCGGCCGATCATGTCGAACTTCTTGCGGTTCGTCCGCTTGAGCCAGAACGCGTACCCGAGCGCGATGAGCACGCCGATGACGGCGAACGGGGCGATGAGGTCGACGTAGCCGATCGTGCCGGCCAGCACGTCGATGTTCTTGAACAGCAGGTAGAGCGCGAAGACCTGGCCGGCGATCGCGATGACCGGGGCGACCACGACGACCAAGAACGAGTCGGGGTGCTTGTGGCGCCGGTGCCAGCACGATCACGGCGAGCGCGCAGACGGTCTGGATGGCCATCAGCCAGACCACGCCCTGCACGGCCATCATCGTGTAGATGCGGACGTAGGCGGTGTCGAACCCGTCGCCGAAGCCGAACCCGGAGCCGATCCCCCAGGCCAGCACGAGCACCAGCGCGAAGACCGTCTGGAACACGCTGGCGACGTGCGGCGACTTGTGCGTCGCATGGGTCCTGCCGAGCGCCTTGGGCAGGATCGTCTCCCGCCCCATCGCGTAGTAGTAGCGCATGGCCGCGTTGTGGAAGGCCATCGCGCACGCGAACGAGCCGGTGAGGATGAAGACCTCCATCACGTGGACGAAGAACTGGTTGCCGTACTCGCCCATGGCGAGGAAGAAGGGGCCGTCCGGGTTCTGCGCGTCCTGGATCAGCGACGACTCCGGGTAGGCGGAGACGAAGGCCAGCGACGTGATCACGTAGAGGATCCCGAGGCCGATGACCGAGATCAGCGTGGCGCTGACGATGAGCCGCTTCGGGTCGCGCGACTCCTCCGCGTAGTTGGGCACCGCCTCGAAGCCGACCCAGGACCAGAAGGCGAGGAAGAGGCCGACCCCCGCGGCCAGGCCGACGCCCGGGTCGGTCAGCTGGAACATGTTCAGGGCTTCCCACTGGATGCCGTCGGCCTCGCTGCCGCCCGAGCCGAAGACCACGGCGTCGAAGATCGCGAGGATGATGAGCTCGCCGATCAACGCTGTCCCGAGCACCTTCACGGACAGCTCGACGTCGAACCAGCACAGCACGCTGATCAGCAGCGCGGCGCCGAGCGCGAAGACGATCCACGGCACCTCCCAGCCGAACCACGAGTTGAAGTTCGTCACCGCGAAGTACGAGAACCCGCCGAGGAGCGAGACCTCGAAGAGGGTGTAGGCCAGCGCGCCGCAGATGCCGGTCGCGAGCCCGAGCTCACGACCGAGGCCGTGCGAGATGAGCGTGTAGAAGCCGCCCGTGGCGCGGATCTTGCGCGCCATCGCGACGTAGCCGATCGAGAAGATCGTGAGGATGATCGTCGCGAACAGGAACGCGGCCGGCGTATAGAGGCCGGTGCCGAAGCCGGTGGCGAACGGGACGTTGAACAGCATCGCGGAGATGGGCGCAGCGCCCGTGACCGCGATGAAGATCACGCCCAGCAGGCCGATGGCCCCCGGCTTGAGGCGGTCGACTCCAGAGTCGGCGACCAGGACCGACTCGACCATGCCTTCGTGGCGTGCCTCGACGCGAGGCTCCGGCTGGGTGGTGGACATCAGCTCCCCTCTCGTTCCCTCATCCTCGGAAAGTTGTCCGACAGCTTGCTCATTGAACCATCTGCGGGGGCGCTGTGGCAAGAGTCACAGGACCTGGACCGAGGCGCCCACGGAACGGGCCCTGACGACGATCCGGGCGCGGTCGGCGCGGAACAGGTCGTGCGAGCGCTCGAAGGGCCGGCCGTCGGCGTCCCAGGTCGTGCGGGCGACCGTCAGCAGCGGCGCGCCGCGCGGCACGCCGAGCAGCCGCGCCTCGTCCACGCCGGCGGCCACGACCTCGATCCGCTCCTCCGCCTCGCCCGGCTGCAGGCCATACTCGCCCTGGAGCAGCTCGTACAGCGAGCCGGCGAGCGAGCGGTCGAGCAGCCCCGGGAACCGCTCGGCCGGGAAGCTCGCCCGCTCGAGCGAGATCGGCTCGCCGTCGGCGAGGCGGACGCGCACGACCTCGAGCACGAGCTCCACGCCGAGCGCCGCGGCGGTCTCCGCGTCGGCCGCGATCGTCGCCGTCGAGAGCACGCGGGCGTCCGACTGGAACCCCTGGCGACGCAGGTAGTACGGCAGGCTCGTGAGGCTCGTCAGGTCGCGCTCGACCTTGCGCTCGGCGACGAAGATGCCGCCCGCCCGCCCCCGCGCGCGCCGCACGGCGCCGTTGCGCTCGAGGTCCGCCAGCGCCGCGCGGATCGTCGAGCGCGCCACGCCCAGGCGCTCGGCCAGCTCGCGCTCGGTCCCCAGACGCTCGCCCGGCCGGGCCGCCTCCACCTCGGCCTGCAGCCGGTCGCGGGCCGCCCGTGCCGTCGGGCCGAGCGCAAAGTCGCTCACATCGCTTCCATCGCCATCATCGACTCGGGCAGGACCTGCCCCCCGTCGACCACGATCGTCTGGCCGGTGATGTAGGCCGCCTCGTCGGTGGCCAGGAACAGCGCCGCGTGGCCGATGTCCTCGACCTTGCCGAGCTTGCGCTGCGGGATCGAGGACTCCATCTTCTCGCGGTACTCCGGCCCCAGCTCGTCGAGCCCCTCGGTCTCGATGTTGCCGGGCATGACGGCGTTGATGGTGATGCCCTTCGGCGCGAGCTCGATCGCCGCCGTGCGCAGGAACCCCAGCTGCGCCGCCTTGGTCGCCCCGTAGTGACACCAGCCCGGGTAGCCGGTGATCGGCCCGGTGATCGAGGAGGTGAGGATCACGCGCCCGTGCCCGCTCTCCTGCAGCGCCCCCATGCACGCCTTCACCGACAGCATCGTGCCCTTGACGTTGGTGGCGAAGATCGCGTCGATGTCCGCCTCGGTCATGTCCTCGAGCTTGGCGTCGGGGAACACGCCGGCGTTGGCGCACAGGACGTCGATGCTCCCATGCCGCTCGACGGTCTCCGCCGCCATCCGCTCGCAGTCGGCCGCCACGCCGACGTCCGCCTGCACATACGTGCCGCCCAGCTCCTCGGCGGCGGCCTCCCCGGCCTCGGCGCCGCGGCCGACGACCACGACGTTCGCTCCGACGGACGCGAACACGCGCGCGATGCCCTTGCCGATGCCCTTGGTGCCGCCGGTGACGAGGACGACGCGGCCGGTGAGCGGTGTGAACAACTGCGGCCTCCTAGTGAGTCGAGAGATAGCGCTCGGCGAGCTCGCACGTGACCGAGGTGAAGCCCGCGCCGAGCTCCGCGGCCTCCGTGGCGAAGGTGTGGTGCGAGCCGATCCAGGCCACGAGCAGCAGCCGGCGCAGCATGACGAAGGTGTCGAGCTCCGCCTCGTCCTCCGCGCCGAGCGGCGCCACGGAGCGATAGCCCTCCAGCCAGGCGTCGCGCAGCTCCGGGACCCGCGGGTGCTCCTCCATGAACGAGACCGTGGTCGCGAAGTCGTACATGAACCAGGCGAAGCCGGAGTCGTCGAAGTCGATCACCCAGACGTTGCCGTCGTCGACGAGCAGGTTGGCGAGCCGGATGTCGGCGTGGACGAGCCCGAAGCGGTCGCCGGACCGGCCGTAGGCGCGCAGGCGGCGCTCGATCGTCTCGTCGAGCCGCGTGAGCAGCGCCAGCTCCTCGGTCCCCATGCCGAGCCCGTCCTGCCAGCGACCCCAGTACCCCGAGGCGCCGAGCGTGTGCTCGTGGTCCCAGACGGGGCGGTCGAAGCCGCGCGGCAGCGTCCACGCACGCGCGTGCGCATGCATCCGGGCGGAGATGGCGCCGAGGATCCTGAAGCCGTCGAACACCTCGTCGCCCTCGGGATCGGGCTCGGCGCCGGGCAGCCACTCCCACAGCACGACGTTGTGGGTGCCGGCGTCGACGACCAGGTCGCCGTTGAGCGCGGGCACCGGCACGCAGGTGTCGACGGCGCCGTCGCGGCGCAGGGCGTCGAGCCACTGGAGCTCGCTCTCGATCTGGAGCGCCGTCCGGTAGCCGGGGCGGTGGACGCGCAGCGCGAAGGTCCCCTTCTCGGGGTCCTCGACCCGGTACGTGTGGTTCTCGGAGACGTTGCAGAGCTCGGCCGTCCCGCTCAGCCCGTAGTGGCCGAGCGCGGCCGCGGCCAGGTCGTCGATCCCCGTTGCGGTCATCAGTGCTCCCGTCCCGCGACGTCATCCAAGACGCGCGCGATCTCCTCTCGTGCGCGGACGATATCCGCGGTCGCGCCCGCGAGATAGACCCTTCCGGCCGCACCGATCATCGAGACCGTGACGAGCGTGAGCTCCGGCGCCACGCGCTCGGCGGCATTGGCGGCGAAGGCGGCGAACAGCGCCGGCACCATCTCGACGACGAGCAGCGTCTGCCCGGGCAGCAGCATCGAGGCCTCGCGGTTGCGGTTGAGGATCACCGCGTGCTGGTCGGTCACGTCCTCGATGACGTCGGTGTAGAGGACGCGCGGGCGCAGCCCGTCCTCGGCCTTCGCCTCGATGCCGTCGAGGATCGCGCGGCCCGCGCGCTCGACGTCGGCGGGGTCGCGCGAGTGGACCTCGAGCACCCCGAACTGGCGCTCGACGAAGTGGATGCCGGGCTCGACCTCGGGCACCGCCTTGAGCGCCAGGTCGATGATCCGCTCGATCGCGAGCGCGGGCGCGACCTCGACGATCAGCGCGTGGTCCCCCTCCGCCGGCGGGTAGCCGCGCGCCCGCATCGGCGTGCCGAGGTACGCCGCGAACTGCCGGCCCAGGTCGGGGATCGGCAGGTAGACGCGGAGTTCAACGTTCACGCGGCGGTGGCCGTGAAGTGCTTCCCGAGCTCGTTGTGCGGGCGCGGGATCACGTGGACGGACACCAGCTCGCCGACCGACCCCGCGGTCTCGGCGCCGGCCTCGGTCGCCGCCTTGACGGCGCCGACGTCCCCGCGCACGACCACGGACACGAGCCCGTCGCCCACCTCCTCGCGCGAGACGATGGTGACGTTGGCCGCCTTCACCATCGCGTCGGCCGCGGCCAGCGCGGCCACGTAACCCTTCGTCTCGATCATGCCGAGCGCTTCGTTCATGGCTGCTCCTCTCCTGGCTCGTCGAGCGAGCCGATGATCAACGCGTCGAGCGGCGGGTGCTCGGGGCTGAAGTAGCCCGAGGCCACGGAGCCCGTGGCCACCAGCACGCGCTCGCCGACGCCGCTGCCCAGGACGTCGAACGCGATCAGCGTCGCGCCGTCGTCGGTCTGCACCTCGAGCAGGGCGCCGCTGGGGAGCTCGTCGAGGCGCCTCGTCGCCCATACCGATCCGGTCACCGTGGCTCTCAGCATCAGCGCTCCCGTTCGATGTCGATGCCCAACGCCCGCGCCTTCTCCCGTGCCAGCGGGGTCAGCACGGCGCCCGGGCCGAGCACGAGCCGCGCCCCCGCGTCGGCCGCCTGCTTGACCTTCCGCTCGGTCACCGCGCCGTGCGCGACGCGAACGACGCCCGGCGACGAGCCCGCCGCGCGACCGAGCGTGAACCGCAGCCGGCCTGCACGAATGTCGTCGGCACGATCCAGCGCCGAGCGCACAAAGCGGTCGAGGTCGGCGTCGGACGCGATCGTGACCGCGACGACCTCGTGCGGCGCCCCGCCACGATCGTCCGGCGTTACGGCGGGGCGGTCGCCGATCACCTCGCCCGGCACGGCGGGCTGCGACCAGGTCGACGGGCGGTGGACGGCGGCCACGGGCGGCGGCGGCACGGTCGCCGGCTGGCCGTTGCCGTTGGCCAGCGCCTCGGCGAGCAGCTCGCGCAGCAGGTCGCGCGCCGCGTCGCTCATCCGACCGCCTCCAGCGCCTCGGTGGCCGCCTCGCCGGCCGCCCGCACGTCCGACTCCTCGCCGGTGATGTAGACCCGGCCGGTGGCGCCGATCATGCGGTAGTCGACGACCTTGATCCGCGCCGCCTTCTCGGCCTCGTTGACGGCCAGGATCGCGTACGAGGCCGGCTGCATCTCGAGCACGAACAGCGACTCGCCGGGCAGCGCCATCGAGCCGAGCTTGTTGCGGTTGATGAGGAAGGTGTGCTGGTGGTCGAGCCGCGAGACGAGCGTGGAGGCGAGGATCGCCGGCTTAGTGGCGTCGGCGTAGGTCGCACCGAGCTGCGCCAGCACCGCGTCGCTCGCGCTGCGCACCGCCGAGGTCGAGCGCGAGTGGAACTCCAGGTAGCCGTACTGGCGCTCGACCACGAGGATCCCCGGCTCGAGGCGTGTGTGCTTGATCGCGATGTCGGTCAGCGGCTCGATGTCGAGCCCCGGCGCCACCTCGATGACCGCCGCCGCCATCCCGGTGCGCGGCAGCCGGCCGCGGATCCAGGTGCCGAGGTAGCACATGGTCTGCGGCTGGAGCTGGTCGATGAAGATCGCCGATCTGAGCTCAGCCATGGACGAGCTCCTTGAGCTCCTCGAGGATCAGCGCGCGCAGCTCGCGGCGACTTAACCCGTTGTCGGGCGGCTTGGCGACCGGGGCGGGCTCGGGCCGCGCCTCCCACGGCTGCAGGCCGGCGAAGTCGCCGAACGGCGCGTCGGTCGCGTAGGCCACGCGCGTCCACTGCGTGAGGTGCCGCGGCTCGAGGTTCTCGGTCAGGCTCGAGCGGCCGAAGAAGCCGGTGCCGATCGTCATCGTCGGCGCCAGGTTGGTGTCCAGCCCCGCGCCCCCCGTGCTGCCCGGCGCGTTGACCGACACGCGCAGCACTCGCACGGCGGCACCGTAGGCGAGGATCGTCTTCGGGTCGGTCGAGTGGATGACGGCGGAGTGGCCGGCGCCGCCGATCCGCAGCAGCGCGCGTGCGGCGTCGATCCCGCGCGCGGCGTCCGGCACGCGGACGAGCCCGAGCAGCGGGAACAGCTTCTCCAGCGCCAGCGGCTCCTCTGGGACGACCAGCGGGAACGGCGCCACGAGCACGCGCGTGCCGCGGGGCAGCTCGATCTCGGCCGCCGCCGCCAGCGCGGCCGCGTCCTTGCCGGCCAGCGCCGTGTCGATGCGACCCTCCGGGTACAGCGCGTTGCGGACCTTGTCGCTCTCCTCGGCGTCGAGCACGTGGGCGCCGCAGCGCTCGAACTCGCGCTCGAGCGCGTCGGCGACCCGCTCCTCCACGATCGCCACCGACTCGTTCGTGCACAGGATCGAGTTGTCGAACGCCTTCGAGTCCGCGAGGCAGTGGGCGGCCGCCGCGACGTCGGCCGTCGCGTCGACGAGCGCGGGCACGTTGCCGGGCCCGACGCCGAGCGACGGGTTGCCCGACCGGTACGCCGCCCGCACGACCGCCGTCCCGCCCGTGGCGACGATGACGTCGACGCCGTCGTCGCTCATCAGCGCCTCGATCAGCGGGATCGTCGGCTCCTCGACCACCTGCAGGCAGCCGTCGGGCGCGCCGGCCGCCACCGCCGCGCGCGCCAGCAGGTGCACCGCCTCGGCGGACGTCCGCTTCGCGAGCGGGTGCGGCGAGACCACCACCGCGTTGCGCGTCATCAGCGACAGCAGGACCTTGAAGTAGACGGTCGCGATCGGGTTGGTCGACGGCGTCAGCGCCAGCACTACGCCCGCCGGCTTGGGCACCGCCACGATCTTCGCCCCGGCGTCGATCTGCACGCCGACGAAGTCGTCGCCGGCGTAGCGCTCCAGCACCGCGCGCGAGCACGCCTCGTTCTTGCGCCGCTTGTGCTCGGGCACCCCCATGCCGGTCTCCTCCACCGCGGCCACGGCGAACCTTTCCGCGTTTTGGTACGCCATCTCGGCCACCGCCTCGACCACCCGCCGCGTCCGCTCGCGGTCATATCCGGCGAACGCGGTGGCCGCCCAGCGCGCCCGCTGCAGCATCATCATCGCCCGGTCGATCACGCGGCCACCGCCACGTCGGCCAGCGCGAGCCCGATGCCCACGCGCGCGCGGTCGAGCACCTCGTCGACCATGTCCGGGCCGAGCAGGATGCCGGGCTTGAACTGCAGCACCCGCGGGTCGAGCGTCGAGAAGATCGCCCACACGCCGTTCTCGTACAGCCGGCGCATGACGAGCTTGGCGCCCTGCGGGTGGTCGAACTCCAGCCCCATGACCACCCCGTCCTGGCGGATGCCGACGAACCAGTCCGGATAGAGCTCCTGGATCTCGCGCAGCCCGGCCCGGAAGCGGTCGGCGATGTAGTGGACCATCGAGCGCACCTCGGGCCGCCCGCAGATCTCGAGCACCTTCAGCGCCACGATGCAGCCGAGCTCGGCGCCGCCGCCGGTGGAGATGTGGCCGAAGCCGTCCTCCTTCAGCCAGGCGCTGCACTCCTCGCTCACCACGCAGCAGGCGATCGGGTACATGCCGCCGGTGATCCCCTTGCCGACGATCATGATGTCGGGCTCGATGCCGGCCTTGGCGATGCCCCACATCTCGCCCGTGCGCATCAGCCCGGTCTGCACCTCGTCGGCGATGTAGAGCGCGCCGTAGCGCTCGCACAGCCGCTTGACGGCCAGCAGGTAGCCGGGCTCGGGCAGCGGGAACCCGTAGGTCGCTGGGATCGTCTCGATCACGACGCCCGCCACGTCGCCCGGCGCCAGCGCCTCCTCCATCGCCCCGAGGTCGTTGAACGGCACCTGCGCGAACTCCTCCGGGCGGTCGCTCAGGAAGAGCTGGCTGAAGCGCTCGTCGCCGGTCGCCACCGCCAGGCCGGTGTGGCCGTGGTAGCCCTTGCGGATCGAGACGATCTTGCGGCGCTGGCGCGTGTGCCGGGCGGTCTTGATCGCGATGTCGGTCGCCTCGCCCCCGCCCGACCCGTAGATGACGCGCTTCATGTTCGGCGGGCACGTGGCCACCAGCGCCTCGGCCAGCGCCGTGCGGGCCAGCGCCGGGAAGTGGTGGTTGCCGATGTCGAACCGGCCCATGGCCTGCTCGAGCGTGGCGATCAGCTCCGGGTTGCGGTGCCCGAGGTTGTACGTCCCGCCGTTGAGGTGCAGGTCGATCAGCCGCCGCCCCGCCATGTCCCAGAAGCAGTAGCCCTCGCGGCGGTCGATCACGAGGTCGACGCCGGCGTCCTGCCAGAAGCGCGTCTTGTCCGGGTTCCAGAACTCCTCGGAGCGGCGGAGGAAGTCCGCCTTGGACTCATACGAGAAGAAGCCGTACTCGTACACCGTCGCGGAACGTACCAGAACCCGGACCAAATGCAACGTTTGGTCTGTCTCGTAATCGCGCGGTAGGAGAGCGGTAGGGGCGCGCCCGCACGCTCCGGGCCACCCCACCCCCAAGGAGCCACCCCATGCACCTCTCCCTCACGCGCCCACGCGGGCGCACGACGCGCGCCGTGCTGGCCACGGCGCTGGCCCTGTGCGCGCTACCGGCGGCCGCGCAGGCGGGCGTCATCGACGAGGCCGTGGACGGCACGCTGAAGTACCGCGCCCCCAGCGGCGAGACCAACGCCGTCCTCGTGACCGAGCAGAGCCTCGGCGTCGAGCTGAATGATCAGGCCGGCGTCACCGCCGGCACCGGCCTCTGCGCGGAGATCACCGCCACGAAGGTGCGCTGTGCTCTCGGGCTCCGGCTCAGCGAGGTGACCCTCGGCGACCGCAACGACTCGGCCAGCATCCGCACCACCCGCCCGGCCCTGGTCGACGGCGGCACCGGCGACGATCTGTTCTTCGCGGGCATGTCGCCCTCCGCCAGCGCGGTCGAGTATCGCGGCGGCCACAACTTCGACACGCTCAGCTACGCGAGCGCGTCGGCCGGCGCGGTGATGCTCCAGGACGAGCTGGCCGGCGACGGCCGCCCGAGCCTGGGCGATCGCGACAACGTGCGCCGCGACATCGAGAACTTCATCGGCTCCCCGTTCGGCGACCGGCTCGAGGGCAGCCGGACCGGTCTGGTGCTGTGCATCGGGTGCAGCGGTACGACGGTGCCGCAGCGCTTCACCGGCGGGCTCGGCGACGACACGCTGCGCGGCGGCACGAACATGGACCAGTTCTTCATGGGCGGCGGCGCCGACGGCGCCGACACGATCCTCGCGGGCCCGAACTTCACGATCGTCGACTACGGCGGGCGCGCCCTGCCCGTCGAGGTGACCGTCGGCCACGGCACGCGCGACGACGGCGCCGCGGGCGAGGGCGACGACATCCGCGCCGGCGTCGACCACCTGATCGGCGGCCGCGGCGGCGACACGCTGACCCAGAATCCCGAGTCGGACGCGTTCATCTCGCTGGTCGGCGGTCCCGGCATCGACGAGCTGACGGGCGGCAAGGGCGGCGACAACCTCGACGGCGGCCCGGGCGGGGACACCCTGGTCAGCCGTGAGGGCAACGACCGCATCTTCGCCCGCGACGGCGAGTTCGACCTCGTCGGCTGCGGCTCGGGCCTCGACGACACCGCGGAGCTCGACCAGGGCATCGACGTCTCCGGCAATTGCGAGAACAAGCCGGTCGGCACCCTCCGCCTCGCCTCGAAGGCGGTGCGGGCGAAGGCCGGCGAGGTGGCCCCCGTGGAGCTGCGCTGGCGCCACCCCGAGAGCTGGCGCAAGCTGGCCAAGATCGAGCTGCGCCTCTTCGACGGCGATCTGCCGGTCGGCGAGGTCGTCCTGCGCCCGGCCGGCAGGAAGATGGCGGCCGACGGCGCGGTCACCCTCGTCCGCAAGGCGAGCCGGATGACGCCCGCGGGCAAGGCGGTCGCCGCGCAGCTGGCCCTGAAGCTCGACGAGAGCCTGGCCGGCCGCACGCTCCGGCTCGACGTCGAGGCCAGCGACCGCGACGG
This sequence comes from uncultured Solirubrobacteraceae bacterium, assembly GCA_963844405.1. Lineage (GTDB taxonomy): Bacteria > Actinomycetota > Thermoleophilia > Solirubrobacterales > Solirubrobacteraceae > DASSUW01. Next base: position 54,560 of record CAWJNZ010000009.1, read on the forward strand.
GAGCCGTCAGCTCGAGCGCGCTGCCGGCACGGTCCGCGTCGCGCGCTAGCCGGACACCGGGCGGGGCCGCCGTTCCGGCGGCCCCGCCGTTGGCCACTCCAAGTTGACGCGACAACTTGATACCTTCGCGCTCGCGATGGGAGGCGAGGCTCCGGTCAGCCACATCAGCCAGGCCTACCCCGACCGCATCGAGGTCCGGGGCCGCGACCTGACCGTCGACCTGATGGGCTCGACTGAGCTTCACCGAGTACTTCCATCTGCTGCTCACGGGCCGCGAGCCGACCGACGACCAGCGCTTCTTCCTCGACCTGCTGCTGGTGGCGATCGCCGAGCACGGGATGATGCCGACGAACGTCGCCGCGCGGATGACGCTCTCGGCCGACCCCGGCGCCCTGCAGGGCGCGGTGGCGGCCGGCATTCTCGGCTGCGGCCCGGTGCTGCTCGGGACGTCGGAGGAGTGCGCGCGGCTGCTCGAGCAGCGAGGAGGGCGCCGTCGCGCGAGGTCCACCGGCTCGCGCGCGGCGCGGCGGGAAGGTGCCCGGCTTCGGCCATCCGGTGCACAAGCCGCTCGACCCCCGCGCCGAGCGCATCCTCGAGCTCGCCGACGAGCGCGGGGTGAGCGGGAGGCACGTCGCGCTCGCGCGCGAGGTCCGCGACGCGGTCGCCGAGGCGTGGGGCCGGCCGCTGACGATGAACGTCTCGATGCCGATCGCCGCGGTGATGCTCGACCTCGGCTTCCCCGCCAACGTCGTCAAGGCGGTGCCGATCCTCGCGCGCACGGCGAGCCTGCTCGCCCACCTGGCCGAGGAGCGCGAGAACCCGATCGGCTTCCGGATGGCCGGCGGCCGCCGAGCACGCGGTCGAGTACCAGGCCGAATGAGCGACGCCGCCGCGTTACCGCGATCAGGTCGCCTACCTGCTCGAGCGCTCGCCGTTCTACCGCGAGAAGCTCGCCGGCCGCGACGTCGGCGGGCTCGACGACATCGCCGCGCTGCCGCTCGACCGACAAGCGCGAGGTGCGGGCCACCGTCACGCCGGAGAACCCGTTCGGCGCCCACCTGTGCGCCGACCCGCGAGGAGATCGTCCGCATCTACTCCACGAGCGGGACCACCGGCACGCCGAGCTTCATCCCGCTGACGGCGGGTGACCTGGAGAACTGGATCACCTGCTCGGCGCGCAGCTACGCGGCCTCGGGCATCAAGCGCCGGCCAGCGGATCGTCAGCACCTACAACGCCGGGCCGTTCGTGGCCGGCGCGGCGCTCGGCTCCTTCGAACGGCTCGGGCTGAGCCACATCCCGGTCGGCACCGGCAACACCGAGCGGCTGCTCAACGCGATCGAGCTGCTGCGGCCCGAGGCGGTGGTGCTGACCCCGTCGTACGCGGCCTACCTCGTGGAGAAGCGACTTCGACCGCTCCAGCGTCGAGCACGTGCTGGTCGCCGGCGAGCCCGGCGGCGGCGAGCCGGAGTTCCGCGCCATGCTCGAGGCCGGCTGGGGCGCGCGCGTGACCGAGGCGATGGGGATCGGCGACATCGGCGTCTCGCTGTGGGGCGAGTGCGAGCACCAGGACGGCATGCACCTGGGCGCCCACGGCTTCGTCCACCCGGAGCTGATCGACCCGGAGACCGAGCAGGCGCTGCCGATGGAGGACGGCGCGACCGGCGAGCTCGTCCTCACCCACCTGCGCCACCGCGCCGCGCCGCTGCTGCGCTTCCGCACGCGCGACCACGTCGAGGTCCGTGCGAAGCCGTGCCCGTGCGGGCGCCCCGGCCCGCGCATCCGCTGCATCGGCCGCACCGACGACATGCTGATCGTGCGCGGCGTCAACGTCTTCCCCTCCGCCGTCCGCGAGGTGGTCAGCGGCTTCGTCCCGGCCGTCAGCGGCCACATCCTCGTCAGGCCGCAGGCCTCCGGCGTCAAGCAGGAGCCGCCGCTCCCGGTCAGCGTCGAGCTGGCGCCCGACGCGAGCGCGACCAGCGCCCTCGCGGAGTCGATCCGCGAGCGGCTGCGCGCGATGCTCGTCGTGCAGACGCAGGTCGAGCTCGTGCCGTGGGGACGCTGCAGCGCAGCGAGTACAAGTCGAAGCTGGTCGAGCGACTAGGTTCGAGGCACATGCGCAAGCTCCAGACCCAGGGCGTCCACCACATCACCATCGTGGGCGCCGACCGGCAGACGTCGATCGACTTCTGGGAGGGCCTGCTCGGCATGCCCTTCGTGTTCGAGCAGCCCAACCTCGACAACCCGTCCGAGAGCCACCTCTACTTCGACCCGGGCGACGGACGCCTGATCACGATCTTCACCAGCGAGGAGCGCACGCCGGACCCGACGCGCACGGCGACCGACCCTGGCTGCGTGCACCACGTCGCCTTCTCGCTCTCGCAGGCCAGCTTCGGGCAGACGGTCGAGCGGCTCGACGAGCGCGGGATCCGCCACAGCGGCGTCAAGGACCGCGGCTTCATGGACTCGATCTACTTCGAGGATCCGCTCGGCCTCCTGATCGAGCTCGCGTCGTACCGGTTCGAGCCGCCGTTCGGCGTCCAGCACGGGGAGGTGCTGCTGGAGGCCCACAAGCTGCGCGTCGAGCGCGGCGACCACCACATCGACCGCATCCACGTGGCCGACGCGATCGAGCGGCTGGTCGAGCGGTCGCGCGCGTCGCTTTCCGACGACCGGTCACCGAAGGACCCCTATCACCGCTAGGAGGAGCGCATGGCAGCGAACACGCTCAACATCCTGACCCCGAGCGTCAACAACCTCACGGTCCGGATCTTCGTGCGAGCGGCGGGACTCGACTTCGCGGAGGTCGACGTCTGGGGCAAGACGACCGAGCCGGAGTACCTGGCCAAGTACCCGGCGCACCTGACGCCGATGCTCGAGGAGGAGGGCCTGCCGCGCGGCTACCTCGGCGAGAGCTGCGCGATCATGGCCTACCTGTGCAACAAGCACGGGCTCGACCGGTTCTACCCGACCGACCCCGGCCGGCGGGCGATGGTCGACAACGCGATGTTCTATTTGATCGGGACGTTCTATCCGCTGCTGGCGCGGGCCACGTACCCGACGCTCGGCTTTCCCCAGTACCCGGGCGAGGTGGCCACCTCGGACGCCGGCGACGACATGAAGGCGAAGGCGGCCAAGGACGCCGAGGCGGCGCTGGCGGAGCCGCTCGACGTGTTCCGCTCGTTCTTCATGGACGGCGGGCGGTTCATCGGCGGCGACCACCCGTCGATCGCCGACATCCGGCTGGCGGCGACGCTCGAGTTCCTGCGCGCGATCGACTACCCGTTCCCGGACTGGGCCGAGGAGTTCATGAGCGCGATGGAGTCCGAGCTCGGCGAGGCGTACTCGGAGCCGGCGGCCGACGTGCGCGGCTACGTGGAGAGCGTCAAGTCGGCCGCCTAGATGATTGATTCCGCGGCCCGCGTGCCCGCATGGCCGCGTAGCGTGGATGCCGGGCGGTGCCCGCGCGATCGGCACAGTGGCGGAGCGACGGGCCGATTCAGTGGGTGCCGATCCGGTTCCGACCCATCGCCGCCGCACCCCTCTCGCGCGGAGTCGCACCATACCGGCGTCCTCATGCCGGCGGTGCCCCGGAGCGGAGGACGATCTTCGTCTCCGTGTCGGAGGCGCCGAGCCTGATGCGCAGCGTGCGCAGGAGGATGTCGAGCTCGGCGGTGTCGTGGCAGGAGACGCGGAGCAGGTAGTCCGGGGCGCCGGCGAGGTGGAGGACCTCGGTGACCGGCGCCAGCCGCTCGGCTTCGGTGGCGAAGCGATCGGAGTCGACTCCGTGGGTCAGCGTCACGCCCACGATCGCCTCGAGGCGACGACCGCCCGCGGCGGGGTCGACGAGGGCGGTGAACCCCGTGATGACCCCGGCCTGGCGGAGCCGGCGCACGCGGTCGGCGGCGGCGTGCCGGCGATCGCGTTCGTGGCCGGCGTCGGCCTCGCCTCGGCGGCCTGGCACCTCGTGCTCACGCTGGCCGTCGGCCACGGCGGGCGCTGGCTGACCCCGCGGGTGCGGCGCGGCCTGGCGATCGGCGGACGCATCGGCGTCCTCGCGATCGCCGCCCACCTCGCGCTCGGCGCGTGAAGTTCAGATCCGGCGGCGGCGTGGCTGGACGCCTGCCCTCGGGTGCGCGACAATCCGGTCACGACGTGAGGTCGTGCGATGTTCGCCGCCGCACCGAGCAAGCTCCCGTTCTACATCGCGGGCGGCCTGCTGGCCGCCTGGGCGGTGCTTCTCGCAGGGTGGGGCATCACGCACGCCGAGTTCCCGGGGTCGGAGGGCCGCGGGCGGCTCGTGATGCTCACCAGCTTCATGCTCGTCGCCGCGACGATCACGGCGGCGGTGCTCACCGGCGGCGGCGAGGAGCACGCGGCCGGGGAGGGCGCGACGCCGAAGGCGACGGGGCGCACGCTCGCGCTCGCCGCCGACCCCGGCGGCGCGCTGCGCTTCGACAAGACCCGGGCCGCGGTGCTCGCCGGCCGCGTCACGGTCAGGCTGACCAACGACTCGTCGGTCGAGCACAACGTGACGATCGCGCAGGGCTCACGGACCCTCGGGGCGACCGACACGATCACCGAGTCGGCTGACACGCTGCGACTCGAGCTCCGGCCCGGCGACTACGTCTTCTTCTGCTCGGTCGTCGGGCATCGCGAGTCCGGCATGGAGGGCTCCCTCACCGTGGAGTAGCTGTTCACGCCCCGGCCCACGAAGGAGCTGTCCGCCTGCTACCACCCCGAGCGCGGGTTCTGGTGGACGCCGCCGCCCGCCGATCCCACGCTCGCACGCATCGGCGGCACGACGACGCTGTTCCACAACGACCACACGCGCGGCAGCTTCCGCACGGTCCGGAAGGCGGGCGCCCGGGCCTGCTTCGAGGGCAACTTCGTCGCGCACTAGGGCGAGGCCCCAGGAGCGGGGCCTCTCGTGTCCTGTTCCTAGAGCAGGAGCAGCAGCAGCACGATGACGGCGATGATCAGCGCAATGACAGCGATGGTCCGGGTGTTCACGAGAGCGTCTCCCTCATCCCGCGGGCGCTCCTTCGCGGCGCCCACGTGTACGAGAGTATTCCCCGGTCACCGGACGAAACCTGCGTGGGCGCAACGACGAGGCCGGCCTTTCGTGGCGCGAAGCCGACCAGCGGCGCTGAGCCCTCGAACCCGCTCTCGTACCGTCGATGAACCATCCCGGAGGCTCGGCCGTCGGGAGCGTCTTCACGATGAAGTCAGCATCTCACAGGTCCCTCATTGGGCGGAGAACCATCGCGGCGAGGCGACTTCCGTCGATCTTCCAATTGGCAGCGGACGGCGCGCACAGGAATACTCGGCGCCTGTGGGCATCTTCGACGTGCTTCCGCGCACCGCCGAGACGAGGGACGGCCGGCTGACGATCGGCGGCGTCGCGCTGGCCGACGTGGCGGCGGAGTTCGGCACGCCGGCCTTCGTGGTCGACGAGCAGGGGCTGCGCGAGACGGCGCGCGAGTACCTCGAGGCGTTCACGAGCCGGCACCGGCGCACCGACGTGCACTTCGCGTCCAAGGCGCTCCCCTGCGCCCCCGTGACGCGGATCCTCGCCGAGGAGGGGCTGGGCTGCGACGTCGCGAGCGCCGGCGAGCTGAAGATCGCGCTCGCGGCCGGCTTCGACCCCGAACACCTCCTCCTGCACGGCAACGCCAAGAGCGACCTCGACATCCAGACGGCGCTCGACGCCGGCGTCGGACTGATCGTCGTCGACAACACGGACGACGTCGACCGCCTCGAGCGGCTCGCGGCCGCCACCCAGCCGGTGCTGCTGCGGGTCAACCCCGCCGTCCCCGGCGAGACGCACGCGGCCATGGACACCGGCAGCCCGGAGGCCAAGTTCGGGGTCTCGCTCGACGAGGCGCCGCGCCTCATCGAGCGCATCCAGAGCGCGCCGAAGCTCGACCTGCGCGGCCTGCACGTCCACATCGGCTCCCAGCTGCTCGAGCTCGAAGGCTTCGGCAAGGCCGCCGAGGCGCTCGCCGCGCTCGGCCGCTTCCCGGTCTACGACCTCGGCGGCGGGCTCGGCATCGCGTACCGGCCAGAGGAGAACGCTCCGTCGATCGCCGACTACGCCCAGGCTACGGTCACAGCACTGCACGAGCACCTCGACCCGGAGGCCGACCTGATCGTCGAGCCCGGCCGCTCCGTGGTCGGCCGCTCGATGGTCACCCTTTACGAGGTCATCACCGTCAAGCGCGGCCGGCTCACCCACGTCGCCGTCAACGGCGGCATGGGCGACAACCTCGAGCCGATGCTCTACGGCCAGCGCTTCGCCCCCTTCGTGCTCGACGAGCAGCGCCCGGCGGAGGCCTGCGAGCTCGTCGGCCACCACTGCGAGAGCGGCGACGTGCTGGAACGGGACGTCGAGCTGGCGACGCCCGAGACCGGCGACCACGTCGTCGTGCCCGTGACCGGCGCCTACTGCTACTCGCTCTCGAACAACTACAACGGCGCGCGCCGCCCGCCGGTCGTCCTCTGCAAGGACGGCGAGGCGACCCTCGCGGTGCGGCGCGAGACCTTCGACGACCTGCTGGCGAGGAACGTCCGATGACCCCGCATCCGCTCGACCCTCTGTCGGCCGACGAGATCCGGCAGGCCGCCGCCATCCTCAGACGCGATCGCGAGGTCACCGATCGCTGGCGCTTCGCCACGATCGAGCTCAAGGAGCCCCCGAAGCAGGGTGGCGCCACGGACCGCAAAGCCACCGTCGTCTGCTGGAACCGCGACGACGGGCGCGTGTACAAGGCCGTCGTCTCGCTCACCGGCGATGCCGTCGAACGATGGGACCACGTCCCCGACGGCCAGCCGAACATGACCGTCGACGAGTTCAACGAGTGCAACGAGACCCTGCGCAAGGACCCGCGGGTGATCGAGGCGCTGGCCGCCCGCGGCATCACGGAGATCGACAACGTCCTGATCGACACCTGGGCCTACGGCGCCCACCTGGTGCCCGAGCAGCATCGCGGCGGCCGCATCGGCTGGGCCGACGTCTGGTACCGCACGACGCCCGACTCCAGCCCGTACGCGAACCCGGTGACCGGGCTGCACTTCGTCGTCGACCTCAACCGCATGGAGCTGCTCGAGATCGAGGACACCCACCGCGTCGACGAGCCGCAGACGATGGGCGAGTACGTCCCCGACCTCGTCCCCGGCCAGCGCCTGCGCGACGACATCGCCGCCCTCCACATCCACCAGCCCGACGGACCGTCCTTCACGCTCGACGGCAACGCCCTGAGCTGGCAGAAGTGGACGCTACGGGTCGGCTTCAACCCGCGCGAGGGCATGGTGCTCCACACCATCGCCTACGACGGCCGCTCGATCGCCCACCGCATCAGCTTCGCCGAGATGGTCGTCCCCTACCGCGACCCCACGACCGACCACTACCGCCGCACGGCGTTCGACATCGGCGAGTGGGGGCTCGGCTTCATGACCACCTCGCTGGAGCTCGGCTGCGACTGCCTGGGCGAGATCCGCTACCTCGACGCCACGGTCCACGACACCCGCGGCGAGCCCCAGCGGATCGGCAACGCGATCTGCATCCACGAGGAGGACGACGGCGTGCTCTGGAAGCACGTAGACGCCCGGACGGGCGCCGAGACGCGGCGGGCGAGGCGGCTGGTCCTCTCCTTCCACGCCACGGTCGCCAACTACGAGTACCTCGTCTACTGGCGCTTCTACCAGGACGGCAACATCGAGTGCGAGGTGCGGGCGACCGGGATCATGGTCACCACCCACTTCGCCGACGAGCAGCCCCCGTACGGGACGCTGGTCGACGACCGCACGTACGCGCCGTTCCACCAGCACTTCCTCGTCGCCCGCCTCGACCTCGACGTCGACGGCGAGGCCAACACCGTCCACATGACCGAGTCCGAGGCGCTCCCGACCGACGACGGCAACCCGTACGGCCTCGCCCTCGTCCAGCGCAGCGTCCCGCTCGAGCGCGAGGGCGGTCAGGACTACGACTGGGCCACCCAGCGGGCCTGGAAGGTCGTCAACCCGCGCTCGACCAACGGCCACGGCACGCCGGTCGGCTACAAGCTCGTGCCCGGCGGCTGCTTCCCGCCGATGCTCGACCCCGACTCCCCCGTGCTCAGGCGCGCCCAGGCCATCGGGCACACGCTCTGGGTCACGCCGTTCCACGAGGAGGAGCGGTGGCCGTGCGGCGAGTTCGTGGTCCAGAGCGAGGAGGATCGCGGGCTGCCCGTCTGGACCGCCCAGGACCGCCCGATTGAGGACACGGACATCGTCCTCTGGTACGTGTTCGGGATCCACCACATCACGCGACCCGAGGAGTGGCCTGTGATGTCGGTCGACAAGGTCTCGTTCTGGCTCAAGCCGACCGGGTTCTTCGACCGCAACCCCGCCCTCGACGTGCCGCCGACCCACTGACACCGGAGGAGAGACCATGGAGATCGCAAACTTCATCCACGGCAAGAAGGTCGCTGCGGCGAGCGGTGAGACGACCGATCTCGTCGACCCCAGCACGGGCGACGTCTTCGCCACCGCGCCGCTCTCGCGCGAGGCGGACGTCGACGCCGCCTTCCAGGACGCGGCGCGCGCGTTCGAGGGCTGGCGCGACACGACGCCGAGCGAGCGCCAGCGGGCGTTGTTGCGGATCGCCGACGCCATCGAGGAGCGCGCCGAGGAGCTCGTGGACGTCGAGTCCCAGAACACCGGCAAGCCGAAGCAGCTCACGATGGAGGAGGAAGTGCCTCCGATGTGCGACCAGATCCGCTTCTTCGCGGGCGCGGCGCGCGTGCTGGACGGCAAGTCGGCCGGCGAGTACATGAGCGGCTACACGTCGTTCATCCGGCGCGAGCCGGTCGGCGTCTGTGCCGCCGTCACGCCGTGGAACTACCCGGCGATGATGGCGGTCTGGAAGTGGGCGCCCGCGCTGGCGGCCGGCAACACGATGGTCCTCAAGCCGTCCGACACCACGCCGGCGAGCACGGTGTGGATGGCCGAGGTGATGGCCGAGTTCCTGCCCGAGGGCGTCCTCAACGTGGTCTGCGGCGACCGCGACACCGGCGCCGCGCTGGTCGGGCACCCGATCCCGCAGATGGTCTCGATCACCGGCAGCGTCCGCGCCGGCATGGCGGTGGCCAAGGCGGCGGCCGACGACGTCAAGCGCGTCCACCTCGAGCTCGGCGGCAAGGCGCCGGTGATCGTGTTCGACGACGCCGACCTCGAGCTGGCGGCCGAGAACATCGCGATCGCGGGCTACTTCAACGCCGGCCAGGACTGCACGGCGGCCACCCGCGTGCTGGCCGGCCCCGGCATCCACGACGACTTCGTCGCCGCGCTCGCCGAGCAGGCCAAGAACACGCAGACCGGCCCGCCGTCGAACGGCGACGTGCTCTACGGGCCGCTCAACAACGAGAGCCAGCTCGCGCAGGTGAGCGGCTTCATCGACCGCGCGCCGGACCACGCGAGCGTGGTGGCCGGCGGCCAGCGCCAGGGCGACAAGGGCTTCTTCTACGAGCCGACCGTGGTCGACGGCCTGCGGCAGGACGACGACATGATCCAGAACGAGATCTTCGGCCCGGTCATCACCGTCCAGACCTTCGACGACGAGGACAAGGCCGTCGAGTGGGCCAACGGCGTCGACTTCGCCCTCGCCTCGAGCGTCTGGACGCAGGACCACGGGCGCGCGATGCGGATGTCACGACGGCTCGACTTCGGTTGCGTCTGGATCAACTGCCACATCCCGCTGGTCGCCGAGATGCCGCACGGCGGGTTCAAGAAGTCCGGCTACGGCAAGGACCTGTCGGTGTACGGCCTCGAGGACTACACCCGCATCAAGCACGTCATGTCATATCTCGGGGAGTGAGCGTCGGCGGAGGGTGTCGCCGACCCTCCGCCCGTCCAAAGCGGCAGTCGTCAGTCGACAGCCGGACCGAGCCGCGCGTCCAGGACCGCGGGCCAGTCGCCGTTTGCCAGCCCGGCTCCGACGAGGAGGTCCCGCCAGTCTTGCTCCGCCGTTCGGAACGCATCATCCACACCGTCCAAGCACCCGTCGGCGGCCAGGACGACGGCAGCGATCAACCGCTCGCTCGGCGGCTCCTCCACGTACGAGATCCGCCATTCGCCGAGCACCGCGAGCACCAACTCCGCCTCCGACGCCTCGAAACGCTTCTGCACATAGCGCTCAACCCTGCGAGTGACCACGTCGGCACGGTAGCGTCGACCCTCGTGGTGGTCGTCGGTTTCGTGGTCGGAGGTGCGTTCTCGGACGGACTCTGCTCCGACCGATGAGATCGGGGCGGCGGTCCGGTCCTATCGAAATCAACCGCACCCGAGGAGATCGACATGACCGCGACCTACACCTTCGACGTCTTTTCCAGCCTCGACGGCTACGGCGCCGCCAGCGGCGACTGGACCGGCTACTGGGGTAAGCAGGGCCCGGAGTTGCTCGACCACCGCCTTGCCTTGTACGGCGCGGAGCAGCGGATGGTCTTCGGCGCCAACACGTATCGGGCATTCGCGCGGATGCTGGCCTCGAGCACCGAGGAGTCCGAAGTGCGTGACCCATGGGTCACTCGGATGAGGAGCCTGCCGGCAACGGTGGTGTCGACCACCCTGGAGGGCCCCCTCGACTGGCCGAACGCGACCCTCGTGAGCGGTGACGCCGTCGACGTCGTCGCCCGGCTGAAGGAGGAGTCCGAGGTGCCGTTGCGCTCGCACGGCAGCCTGTCGTTGAACCGGGCGCTGATGGCCGCCGGCCTGGTCGACCGCCTGCAGGTGACGCTCTTCCCTGTCATCACCGGTCAGACCGGGCTGGACCCGATCTTCCAGGGCGCGGCCGACTTCGACCTGGAGCTGGTCGAGAACCGGACGCTCGACGGTCACATCCAGGAGCTCATCTACCGACCCACCCGCCATTGACCTCTACGGATACCTACCTGGCGCTAGTCAGCCCACCAGTCGCGCTGGCCCTCGACGTCTTCGCGCGGAGCGTCGCCGAGATTGGGCGCGCCGATGACGAGGATCTCGAGGCCCTCCGGTCCGGCCTCGTAGCCTCGCCACGCACCGGGCGAGACGCGCACCGCGTCCCATTCCGCGACGTCGACGATCTCGTCGTCGACCTTCATCCTCCCGCTTCCGCGCACGACCACGTACACCTCCTCCTGCGTCTTGTGCGTGTGGCCGTACGGAAAGCGATAGCCGGGTGGGACGCGCTGGTAGCTCAGGCCGGATTTCTCGAGCTCGAGCGCCTTGGTCGCCATCCGGAACTCCAGGTCCGGCGCGCCGTCGAAGTTGGACCCGACATCCTCCAGGTCCTCCTTGAGGTTCCTGAGCGTGAACGGCACGGCGCAAGCCTAGTCCTGATCGCCGGCGCCCCAGTGGATCGACCGCTGCGCCGCCGCCGGGCTCCGTAGCCGGCGCTCGCAGCGCCGCACGCGGTCGCCGCGGGTGACGTATGCCACGTCGCGCCCGCGGCCGCAGTCGAGCACGTCGCGCCCCGCGCCGCCGATGACGAGGTCGCGCCCGCGACCGCCTTCGATCCGATCCCGGCCGCGGCCGCCGTCGACGCAGTCCGCTCCCGCGCCCGCGACCACGCGGTCGTTGCCGGGACCCGCGACGATCCGCTCGCTGCGGCGACCACCGCGCAGCCGGTCGGCTTGCGCGGTGCCGGCCACCAGCCGGCGCGCCTCGAACCGGGGGATGTCGCACGGTCCGCGCTGCGACCCATCGGCCGCCGCCGCCGGGGGCTGGCCCTCCGGAGGAGGCGATGGGATCCCGGCCGCCGACAGGATCGCGAGGTCGCGGTACTTGGTGCGCACGAGCCACGGCGGCGGCGGCGTGGTGTCTCCGGCCCTGAACTCGAACGTACCGCTGATGAAGTCGTCGTCGCACGTGCGCTCGAAGCTCGCTCCGAAGCGCCGCACGCTGTCCCGGAACGGCGAGAACGCGGCCTCGTGCACGGTGAACGAGCCGCGCTGGGGATCGGTGCAGCCGTCCGGCGCATTGACCTGCAGGTACGGGCCGGGCGTGTCCTGGTCGTCGTCGGCGTTCGGGAAGGCGCCGGGGGTGAGCGGGTCGGCGCCGAAGTCGGCGCGCCAGCTCCGGTCCCACGGCAGGCTGCGGGTGATCCCGTCAACGTGCCCGGGCGTGCCGCGCGCCCACAGGCTGGCCATGTTGGTGAGGTCGAGCGAGAAGTCGAGCTCGTCGTAGGTGGGATAGCCGCGCTTCCAGTGCGTGAGCATGCGCGTGCGTCCCCCGTGCGCGAAGCCCTGGAGGGGGACCGCGTGACGGCGTCCGCCGACCTCGTCGATCTCGAGCGTCGCGGTCTTCGTCCCCGGCGAGCGGGGCGCGAACGTGACCCACACGAAGCATGCGCCGCCCTTTTGCACGGTGCGGCCGCGGCACTGATCATCGGCGATGGAGAAGTCCCCGGCGTGTGCGCCGGTGAGCGAGGCGCCCGCCACCGCCACGTCCGCGTGGGAGGCGATCAGCGTCACCGGGTAGTCGGGCTCGAAGCGGCCCACGTCGGTGTCCGGCCAGCGTGCCAGCGCCGGGGCGGTGACAGCGGGGCCGGACGGCACCGGCATGCCGATGGCGGCGGCAATCGCCTCCTCGACGCCGTCGACGAACGTGAACGGCGCGGTGTCGGCGTACTCCCAGTCCGTCGGCGGCCGGTGGGTGACGACGAAGACGTGCTCGCCGGCGGCCGGCTTGCCGTTCCAGCCGTTGGTCATGTCGAACACCCGCCGTCCGATGACGTTCGCCGCCATGTCGCCGTACACGTCCAGCATGAAGTCGGCCGACGCCTGGGTGGTCCGGGCCTCGCCGTCGGAGCCCGGGAAGCTCCAGGCGACATCGCCGTTGCCCAACCAGTCGAACAGCGAGAGCACCTTCCTCCTCTGCTACGTCCGCGGACCCGAAGGGCCTGATCTTCGAGCTCGCCGAGCGGCTCGACGGCGCGCCCGGCTGAAGCTCGCGAGCGCCGCCTCAGCGTGCGAGCGTCGGCTGCCCGCAGAGCGGGTCGAGCGGCCTCGGGCGGCCGAACGCGTCGGGCTTGCGCTCGCGCGTGCAGACCAGCCAGTGGTCGCCGCGCCGCAGCGTGCCGCGCGGGAAGCGCAGCGTCACGGTGGCCGCGCGCCGCGCGAGCCGCCAGCGCCCGCGGTCGACGCGCGCCCACGGCTCGCTCCCGCGCGCGAGGTAGGCGAAGACCGGGCGCTGAACAACCCGCGCGCGCGCCGGCGCGAGCAGCTTCACCCGCAGCCGCGGGTGGCGCCCGCCCGCGCCGCGCTTGCGCACGGTGACCGGGAAGTCGGCGTAGACGGTCAGCGGCCCGCTGACCAGCCTGGGCGCGCCGACCAGGCGCGCGCGCAGCTGCGCGTTGCGGCTCGGTGCGTACGCAAATGCCGCCTTCCCTTCGCGCCCGGTCGTCCCGCGCGCGGCCCGCTCGAACCTGCCGTCGAGCGGCCAGCGGTCGATGTCGAGAACGACCTTGCGGCCGCTCACGTCGCCGAGGCCCGAAAGCCGCGCGACGACCCGCGTGCGCTCGCCGCGGCGCAGGTCGCGGCGGCGGGCGGTCAGCCGCAGCGCAGGCCCCGCCGGCTGCGACGTCGACGGTTGCCCGGAGCCCGCCGGCGCCGTGCCCGGCGCAGAGCAGTCCGAGGGCGGGCCCCCGGACTCGAAGGCGGCCAGCCCGTATCCGTTGACGACGAGCAGGAGCCCGTTGCCGGCTGCGACCGGATACGGCGGCGAGCTCGACTGGGTGCCCGGCGGCTGCTCGGTGATCGGCAGGCACCAGGCGGGCGCACCGTCGCTCAGCCGCAGGGCCAGGAGCGCGTACGGCGAGAAGTCGGTGGTCGCCGTGTAGGCGTAGGCACCCGCGATCAGCGGCGGCGCCAGCGACGTGTACTCGTCGATCCGGAACGTCCAGCGCGTCGCGTCGAACCCCGGCCCGAACCCGCGCAGCCCGTTGTAGCCGTAGGCGACGCCCTGGGCGCCGGACCAGCTCGGCACCCCTCCCTGCGAGTAGTTGCCGACCACGAGCCCGTCGGTCGCGCGGTGGATCAGGCCGTCCTGGGCGTACAAGCGGCCGTCGAAGAGCATCGTCGTCGACCCGCCGCCGCCCGTGCAGCAGCCGCGGTAATGCCAGCGCTCCGCGCCGGTGGCGCGATCGAAGGCATACGTCTGCGGCCCGGCGAGCGACACGTAGACGGTCGAGCCGTCCAGGGTCGGCGTGCTGTTGTCCCCGCTGTGGAGCGACCGCACGGGCCAGCGCTCCGTGCCGTCGGACTGCTTCAGCGCGTACAGCAGGCTGCCGGGCGAGTTGCCGAGGACGTACAGCTCGCCGTCGGCCACGGTCGGATACGCGCCCGCGCCGTAGCCCGCATGGAGGTTGCTGTTCCAGAGCGTCGCGCCGGTGGCCGGGTGGATCGCCTCCACGTGCACGTCGTACGGGTAGTCCACGCCGTGGTTGCGGACCCAGAAGAGCCGGCCGCCGTCGTAGGCGAGCCCGTTCAGCCCCCAGGTCTTCGCCGGCCACGTGCGGCTCCACAGCAGTGAGCCGTCGCTCGCGCTCAGTCCCGTGATCTCGAGGCCCGTGCCGGGATTGCGCACGTAGAACACGCGACCCTCCGCGACGACCACGTTCGACGCCACCCCGCCGAGGTTCGCCTGCCAGCGCAGCTTGAGCGGCGGCTGCAGCGGGCTGTCGGGGACGGCGTTCGAGTGCTGCGGGTCGACCCGGTACTGGAGCGTCTGGTCCCCGGCGCGCGCTGCGCCCGGCTCGGCGAGGAGTCCGAGCGCTGCGACGACGGCGAGCGTCCCGAGCCGCATCTCCGGGCGCGAAGATACCCGTCACGGACGCTGACCACACGCGATTTCAGCGCCCTGGCGCCCGCTCGGTGACCTCCTGGATCAGCCAGATGTTGCCGTCGGGATCGCTGAAGGTCACGAAGCTGCCGTAGCTCTCGCGCTCCGGATGCATGCCCTCGGCCTGGCCCTCGGGCCCGAAGTGGAACGGCTCACTGACCTCGACCTCGCGCTCGACCAGGAGCTCCCGCGCGGCGGGCAGGTCCTCGACGACCAGGTGCATGCCCTTGTAGGTGCCGGGCTCGGCCTGGGGCAGGCCCTTGCCGATCGTGATCGAGGCGGCCGAGCCCGGCGGCGTCAGCTGCACGACGCGGAAGGCGTCGCCGGCGCCGTGGTCGACGTCGACGTTGAAGCCGAGCTTCTCGGCATAGAACTCCTTCGACCGGTCGACGTCGGAGACGGGGATCACGGTCAGCTCGTACTTGAAGTCCATCGTTCCTGCTCCTTCTGCCCGCTGGGCGTCGTTCGTTTGCCCGTCAGACGACCGCGGGCGGAAAACTCATCGCAGCGTCGGCGGCAGGCCGAACGCATCGAAGCGGTCGGCGCCGAACGTGGTCACCTCGGCGATCTTGCCGTCGGCGATGCGCAGGACGTCGAGCTTGAAGGCGCGGAAGGTGTCGTCCCCGGGCGCGCGCAGGTAGCTCGCCGCCGCCGGCTGGCGGTTGGCCGCGGTCGGGACCAGGCGCCATTCCCCGTCGGCGCCGGAGTGGGCACGCTCGATCAGCGGCCTGACCGCGGCGCGACCGTCGAAGAGGGCTCCCTGGGGCGGCATGGTCACGCGCACGTCGTCGGCGATCAGCGCGAGCGCGGCGTCGGTGTCGCCGCGCTCATGCGCGTCGATGAACCCCTCGAGAGCGCGCCGCTCGGCCTCGCTCGCCTCCGGCGAGGTCCACAGCTCCCGGCCCTCCGAGGGCAGCTGCTCGCGCAGCGTCGCCCGCGCTCGCTGCAGGGCGCTGTTCACGGCGGCGACGCTGAGCTCGAGCAGCTCGGAGGTCTCCTTCGCCGACCAGCCGAGCACCTCGCGCAGGATCAGGGTCGCGCGCTGCGGGGCCGGCAGCAGCTGGATCACGGCGAGGAAGGTGAGCTCGATCGTCTCCCGCTCCACCAGCGCCTCGCCCGGCTCTTCTGCTGCCTCGAGCAGGTGGTCGGGGTACGGCTGCAGCCACGTGACGTCGGTGATCGAGTCGGCGCGCCGGTCCTTCCGCCTGAGCGAGTCGAGGCACGTGTTGGTGGCGATCTTGTAGAGCCAGGCGCGCAGGTTCTCGGGCCGCTCGAGCGTCGTTCGCGCCCGCCACGCCCGCAGCAGCGTCTCCTGGACGGCATCCTCGGCGTCGTCGAAGGAGCCGAGCATCCGGTAGCAGTGGACGTGGAGCTCGCGACTGTGGCGTTCGGCGAGGGCGGCGAACTCGGTCTCGTGTTTGGCGTTCATGCGGATTTCCCGCGGCGCCGCCCGGCGGGACCGGGCGGCGCCGCGGAGGTGTCAGGAGCCGGGCAGCGGCGGACGCGTCGTCCCGTACAGCCAGGCCTGGAAGAACGGGCTGAGCTCGTCGCCGGAGACCCGCTCGGCGGTCTCGATGAAGCCGGCCGTCGTCACGTTGCCGTATCGGTTCTCGGCGTACCACGTCCGGAGCAGCGCGAAGAAGTCGGCCTCGCCGATCGTCTCGCGGAGCGCCTGGAGCGTCATCGCCCCGCGTCGATAGGCGGGGTCCGCGAACAGGAACGCGGGGCCGCCGAGATCGGCGGGCGGCCGTGTCCAGTACGAGGTCGTCCGGCTCGCGTAGTTGGACCGGAACGTCGCAGCGGCGGTCGCCCCGCCGGTCCGCTCGGTGAAGTACCACTCCGACCAGCGCGCGAAGCCCTCGTTGAGCCAGATGTCGCGCCACTCGACGGGCGTGACCGCGTTCCCGAACCACTCGTGCGCAACCTCGTGCACGACGGTGCTCGCTCCCGGCTCGTTCGCGTAGTTCGCCTTGGTCTGCGTCTCCAGCGCGTAGCCGACGAAACCGGCGTTGTCGGCGATCCCGCCGGCGGCCGAGAACGGATACGGCCCATAGGTCTCGCTGAAGAGCTCGATCGCCTGCGGGATGCGCGAGAAGTTCGCACCCGTCCGCTGGGGACGATCGACGGCGATGTAGACGGGCAGCCCGTCCTCGAGCTCGAAGAAGTTCGTCTCGAACTCGCCGTTCGTGGCCGTGGCCAGGTAGGGGGCCATCGGCTCGTCCTGGCGCCACCGCCAGGTCGTCTCGTTCCCGACCGTGCGGGACCCCGTCAGGACGCCGTTGGCGAGCGCGACGTTGCCACGGGGCACGCTCACGCGGAAGTCGAAGGTCGCCTTGTCGCGCGGGTTGTCGTTCGCCGGGTACCAGCCGGGCGAGCCCTGAGGCTCGTTGACGACGAAGGCGCCGTCGTCCGTGGGGATCCAGCCCTCGATCGAGTCGTCGGGATCGACGACGATCTCGGGCACGCCCTCGTAGGTGACGTCGACGGTGAACTCGCGTCCGGCGAGCAGCGGCCGCTGCGGCGTGACGACCAGCTCCTGGCCGTCGCGCACGAACGTCGCCGCGCGATCGTCGACGGACAGCGCGTCGATGTCGAACCCGCGGAAGTCGAGATTGAAGCGGCTCAGCGACTCCGTCGCCCTGGCGCGGACCGTGACATGGCCCTCGAGCACGTCCGTCGCAGGCGCGTAGTCCAGGCGAAGGATGTAGTGGTCGACGTCATAGCCGCCGTTGCCGGCCAGCGGGAAGTACTCGTCTCCGAGGCCGCTGGACCCGACGCTGAGTTGTGCCGCGGCCGCAGAGGGGAAGACGACTAAGGCGCTCATGGCCAGGAGGACGGCTGTGAGTTTGAGGCGAGGCAATGCCAGCTCCTTCTTTGAGGTACGCGGCAACCCTAGGGGTCGCCGCATTGTCGCGGCATGGACGCGAGCGTCGGCGTTGGGCGGAGGGTGTCGCCGACCCTCCCCAAACACGCGCTTCGCGCAAGGGCAGGGATGTGTTTGGGGAGGGCCGTCGCACCCTCCGCCCTCATCGTGGTCGGTCCTCAGGCGTCTGCTCTGTGGACGCCCGGTTCAGGCAACTCCGTGGGAGGTCGGCGAGGGTAACTCCTTCAGCGACGCGCGCGAATCGCGTCGAGGGCTTAGAGGGCGATTCACGCGCGACACGAGGGCGCCGCCCGCCAGGCAACTGAGCCGCGCTGTGGCGTTGACACGGTCGCGAACGACCTCCGGAACGTTCCCGCGGGAACGCGGAGCGTCGGCATTCGCGCTGAAGCGCAAGTCATGCGAGCGAGCCGCCCGCGACGGTCAGGCACTCGACCACGCGAGAGGCAACTCTCGGGACCGGGTCGCGCGGCGCCCGACGCCGCCGCGCCGAAATCTCCGCCCAGTCCCTGCGCCAGGCGAGCCAAGGTCGCCGCTTCCCCTACGCTGCGCCGCGAAGCGGCGAGGCTGGAACCGGGGTCGCTGAGGGTTCTGTTCTCGTAGTCCGCGGGCGAGAGGTAGCCGAGCGTGGAGTGCCGGCGGGTCGCGGTTGTAGAAGGCTTCGATGTACTCGAAGACCTCGCCGATCAGCTCGCGCGCGGGTCGGCCAGGAGCGGCGGTGCACGAGCTCCTTCTTGAGCGTGGCGAAGAAGCTCTCGGCGACGGCGTTGTCGTAGGCGTCGCCCTTGGAGCCCATCGAGCGCGCGATGCCGGCGTCGCGGGCGGCCTGGCCGAAGGCCAGCGAGACGTATTGCGATGCCCTGGTCGGAGTGGTGGATCAGTCCGGGCGCGGGCCGCCGGCGGCGCGACGGCCATCTGCAGCGCGTCGACGACGAGCTCTGAGCGCATGTGGTCGGCCATGCTCCAGCCGACGATCCGGCCGCGAGTAGGCGTCCTGGACGGCGGCGAGGTAGAGCCAGCCCTCCCAGGTCCGCAGGTAGGTGATGTCGGCGATCCAGAGCACGTTCGGCGCTCGCGGGCGGAACTGGCGCTCGACCAGGTCGTCGGCGACGCGGACGCCCGGCACGCGGATCGTCGTGCGGCCGCGCTTGCGGCGCACCAGGCCCGAGATGCCCGGCCTGCGCGCATCAGCCGCTCCACGCGCTTGCGCGCGACCGGATGCCGTGCGCGAGCCGCAGCTCGGCGTGGATCGCGCGGCGAGCCGTAGACGCCGCGGTGCGCCGCGTGGATCGCGCGGATCTTCTCGATCAGCCACGCGTCGGTGAGCGCCCGGTCCGACGGCGCGCGGCGCGCCCAGTCGTAGTAGCCCGAGCGGCAGACGCCGAGCAGCCCGCAGGCCACGGAGACCGGGGTGCGGGCCTTCTCCGCCGAGATCATCCGGTAGACGCTCACCGGGTCTCGGTCTCCCTCGCGAAGAAGGCCGCGGCTCGTTTGAGCAGGTCGCGCTCCTGCTTCAGCCGCGCGTTCTCGCGCCGCAGCCGGCGCAGCTCCTCACGCTCGTCGCTGGTCAGGCCGTCGTCGCGCTCGTGGCGATCGAGCTGGTCCTGGCGGCGCCAGTTCCTGAGCGTCTGCTGCGGACACGCCGAGGCTCTCGGCCAGCTCGCGCGGCGTGCGGCCGGCGCGCAGCATCTGCACCGCCTCACGGCGGAACTCCTCCGGGTAGGCAGGTCGGGTCTTCGGCA
This sequence comes from uncultured Solirubrobacteraceae bacterium, assembly GCA_963844405.1. Lineage (GTDB taxonomy): Bacteria > Actinomycetota > Thermoleophilia > Solirubrobacterales > Solirubrobacteraceae > DASSUW01. The sequence goes on from CAWJNZ010000009.1 coordinate 74,037, forward strand.
CGATGGACACCATCCTTTCGCGCCCGCGCGGCGCAAGCGGTCAGGTGTGCGCAAAGCAGTCGGGCCAACTGTTCCCGGCCAGGAGAAGGAACTCGGGCGGATCGCGCTGTGGCTCGATCCCGACGATCTGCGGTGGCTTGGTTCTCACTGCGAGTGCGGACCGGATGCTCCGCCCGAGGACACCGAACGGTGTGCGCGGATCCGGTTCCGGGCTCACGCGGCGCTGCACAGGGCAGGGCCCGAGGCTAGGGCCGGCGACGGCCGCCCGTAGTTCTCGAGGCGGCGCGGGGGCCGTGCATGCGGTAGGCTGGCCGCTCGTTGGCGTGGCGCACCCACGCCAGCTCCTCTTGCAGCCGGCTCATGGCGCTCGACGAAGCGCGACGATGAAGTTCTGCGCCATCCTCGGAATGGTCGTCAACCATCGGACGAAGCGCAGTCGCAGCTGGCGAACGCGCGGAGTGTCAGTCGTAGGCGTCGCCCAGCGGCGGGCGCTTAGCGAGGGCGGCTTCGGCACCTTTGGCCGCGCGTCTCCAACGGCGACGTGAGCGCCTCGGCAACCGAGCGCGCAATGAGCGGCATCTCTCGTCGCAACCCGAGGCGGTCCCAGAAGGTCTCGTAATAGCGCCCGACGCGAGCCGGATGCAGATCAACCACGACGTGTTCGTCCGTGCTTGCGCGGCCCTGGTCGGCGAAGACGAACGTCGTGCCGGCGACGTCGCGAGCGTCCGCCGGTTACCGCCCGTGGTTCGCCGCCGCGAGTTCGTCGGTTTCCCGTCGCGAGTTGGCGACGCTCCTCCTGGCGGTCGCGGCCCGCTGCTGAGAGCGTGCGCCGCGAGCAGTTCATCGTCAACCCATCCACTCCTTGGGAGTCACACCGTGAGCCTCACCAACAACCACAGCGGGACGCCGCTGGCGCCGATCGCGCACGCCCTCACCACGAACCACAACGAGACGCTGCTGACGCCGATCGCGCGCGGCATCACCGGGAACCACAACGAGACGCTGCTGGCGCCGATCGCGCGCGGCATCACCAACAACCACAACGAGACGCTGCTGACGCCCGCGGTGTTCGCGCCGGCGGGCGCCTGAGGCGCGCGGTCGCGGGAGGCGGCGGCGGTGTCGCGTGTCCGTTCGCTGGTGCCGGTCCTGCCGCGTGCCGCCTGGGTCGTCCTGGCAGGCGACGCCGTGTCGGCACTGGGGAGTGGGTTGACGCTGCCGTTCCTGCTGGTCTATTTGCATCAGGCTCGCGGGCTCGATCTGGGGCCCGCGAGCCTCGCGGTCGCGATGGTCGCGATCGCGGGGCTGGCGGGCAACCCGCTCGGCGGGGCGCTGAGCGATCGCGTCGGCCCGCGCGCGGCTTTGGCCGCTGGGCTGGCCACCGCGGCGGCCGGCTCGCTGGCGCTGGCCGCCGTCTCATCTTCGTGGCACGCGTTCGCGGCGTCCGCGCTGCTGGGCGTCGGCGCCGCGGTCGCGTGGCCGGCGCTGGACGCGCTGCTGGCCGCGCTCGTGACCCCTGCGCAGCGCGCGAGCGCGTTCGCGTTGCGCCACGCGACGATGAACGCCGGCCTCGGCCTCGGCGCGCTGGTGGCGGCGCTGCTCGTCGTCGGCGCCTCGCCGGCGGCGTTGGCCCTGATCTATGTCCTGGACGCGGTCTCGTTCGCGGCGTTTGCGGTCGTGCTGCGTGTGGGCGCTGACGGCGCTGCTCGTCGCCGCGGGCGTCGCCCAGTACGCCGCCGCGTTTCCCGCCTACGCGACCGAGGTCGCGGGGCTCGATGCGAGCTGGCTGAGCCTCACGCTGGCGGCCAACACGATCACGGTGGTCGGCGCCCAGCTGCTCACCCTCCGCCTACTGGCGGGGCGGCGCCGCAGCAGCGCGCTCGTGCTCGTCTCCCTGCTGTGGGCGATGGCCTGGAGCGTGGCGCTCGCCGCCGGTGCGCTGGCGGCCGGGGCGGCGGCGCCGGCGCTGCTCACCGTCACGATGGTCCTGCTGGCCGCGGGCGAGACCGCGCTGGCTCCGACCGTGCCGGCGCTCGTCAACGAGCTTGCGCCCGATGCGCTGCGCGGCCGCTACAACGGCGCGCTGGCGCTCGCGTTACACCGGGTTCATCGCCGGGCCGCTGCTGGCCGCCGCCGCGATCGGGTCCGGACTCGGAGCCGCGCTGCCCGCGGCGCTCGCCGCGACCTGCGGGCTCGCCGCGCTCGCCGCCCGGCGTCTTCGCCGCCATCTGCCGGCGGCCCTCGACGCGATCCCGCTCGCGTCATGAGCGACGCGCTCGAGAACGGCCTCGCTCGCCGCGCGGCCGGGGACTGGGCCGGCGCCGAGGCGTGCTTCCGGCGCGCGCTCGCGCACGCCGAGGCAGCCTCCGGCCCCGACGCATGGGAGGTCGCGCAGGCGCTCAGCGAGCTCGGCGTGACGCTCAAGTACCGCGGCGGGTTCGACGAGGCCGAGCGCCACTACACCCGCGCGCTGGGCATCGTCAGCGCCCGCCTGGGGCCGATCACTCCCGAGGCGGCCACCCTGCACCACAACCTCGGCGGGAACCGCCACGCGCGCGGCGACTTCGCCGGCGCCGAGGCGCCGGCGCGCCGCGCCGTGGAGATCCGCCTGCGCACCACGGCCGAAGACCACGTCGACGTGGCCGCCGACCGCGCGGCGCTCGCGGCGATCCTCGACGGGCTCGGCCGCCACGACGAAGCCGAGGCGCTTCTGCACGCCGCCCTGCGCACCTTCGAGCGCGCACTGGGACCCGAGCACCACGAGGTCGCCTGCACGCTCACCAACCTCGCCGCGATCGCCTACCGCCGCGGCCGCACCACCGAAGCCGAGGCGTTGTACCAACGCGCGCTGGCGACCAAGCAGCACCTCCTCGGCGACCACCACCCCGAACTCGCGATCCTGCTCAACAACCTCGCCGTTCTCGCCGCCGAGCGCGGCCACCACGACCGCGCCGCCGCCCTCTACCGACGGGCGATCGCTGTGCTCGAGCCCGCCGCGGCCCCGCAACACCCCACGCTGCAGGCGTGCCGGGCCGGGCTGGAAGCACTCGCCGGCCGACGACCAGTCCAAGCGCCCACCCCACCCGCGTCGCACTATCCGTTGCGCTCGATCAACTCCTTGAACGCGGGCTCATCGCGGATCGGATCGAAGTCCGAATCATCCTTTGCGAACGAGCGAGACCGCTCCGAGCGGTCGATCGCGAGTCCGAGGTGCTCGACCGCGTCAGCCGTCCGGCCCGCGAGGCTTTCGCAACAGGCGAGGTTGTAGAGCAGCCCGGCGTACTGCGGATGGGCCTCGACCAGTTCGCGTCCGCGATCGGCCGCCTCGGCGTACTGGCCTGCCTCATAGAGCGGGTTCAGCGGGGCCCACAGTTCCCAGCCATCGGGCTCGTACGCCTTCCCCGGGGTGCCGCCGAGCGCGATGACCGTCGTCTCGGGCTCCTCGGCAAACGCCGTCCGCTTTGCGCCGGGAGGCACAAAGACGAAAGTCCCCGTGGGCGCAGCCACCCGGTCGCCGTCGAGCTCGAAGGAACGCTCGCCCTCGCAGAACGAGGTAAAGCTCCTCGTGGGCGTCGGGCTCGGACTCGTCGTGCTCGTTGATGATCCGCTCTCCCACCTCCGGGGCCGTCCAAGCGTTGACACCGAACGACGTGATGCCGAAGTGGTGCCTGACGGGTCGAAAGGGCTCGCGCCCGTCGGTCAGCTCTTCGATCTCTTCCAGTCGTGCGGCCGCATAGCGCGCCATCCGAGTCCTCCCACGTCGTACGTCACGTCCTGCCGCGATCTTGACGCACGCGGCGCTCCCCGTTAGCTGGTCTCGGGTAACTCCTTGAGCGACGCGCGCGAATCGCGTCGCGAACGATCGCCAAAACGTTCCCGCGGGAACGTGGAGCGTCGGCATTCGCGCAGAGCGCAACTCCAAGCCCAAGCCGCGGGAGTGTTCCTGGCAGCGAACGGAGCAGTGCGCAGGTCGGTGCGACACACGGTCGAATCCCCGGGCGGTTCCGCCGGAGGGGCGACCGGCTGCGGTTCGCCTCGACGCGCCGATTTCGGACTGCGCCCGTTGATCTGGCGCGTCGAGTGCGAGAGGCTCGCCCGACCGCACGGTGGACCGCCAGCGGCCGGCGCGGCGTCTCACCGGATTTCGAAGGAGGAGCATGCGGGCTCGGCTCGGTCGATTGGTGGCAGCGGGAGCGGCACTGGTCACTGCATCCGCAGGCGCCGGCCCGGCGCGGGCGTGGGCGGTCGATCCGTCCGCGTTCACCCAACTCTCCGGATCCGACGGATGCCTGATGCAGATCGAGCACGACGTCGACCACGGCTGCCTGCGCGTGGGCGGCCTTGCGCGCGCCCGGAGCGTCGCGCTCTCGCCGGACGACCGGTTCCTGTACGTCGCCAGCGGCGGCTCGATGACCACCGGCAGCAACGGCGTCGTCACCCTGCTGCGGAACGGCACCACCGGCGCGCTCACGTGGCTCGGCTGCGTGACAGCCAACGGCGGCGACGGCCGGGTCGGCTCCGAGGGGGCGTGCGTGCACGGCGACGCGCTGCTCGGCGCGGCCGACATCGTCATCAGCCCCGACGGCGGCACGGCGTACGTCGCCGCGGCGGGCGCCGGCGGGCTCGCATGGTTCGCCCGCGACGCCGCGTCCGGCGCCCTCACGCCCGCCGGCTGCGTGAAGGACTTCCCACGCGGCGACCGCTGCGGCCACGCCCCGCATCTCTCGGGCGCCACGTCAGTAGCCGTGTCACCCGACGGACTCGACGTCTACGTCGCCTCACCCGTGACCGCGTCCGTCCATGCGCTGCGCCGAGCGGCCGGTACCACGGCCCCCGTCCCGGTGCAGTGCCTCGCCGAGACCGGCCTCGACGGCGCGTGCGAGCCCGCCGCGGGCCTGCAGGAGGTCAGCGACATCGCCGTCTCGCCGGACGGCCGCGCTGTGTACGCCGCCGGTGGGTCGGGAGCGGTGACCGCGTTCTCCCGCGACGCGGCAACCGGCCGGCTGACCGAAAGGGGCTGCCTCCTCGCCAATCCGCCCAGACCTGGGCCCTGCGAACACGCCACCGGCATTGGCGGAGCCGCCGGCGTGGCCGTGAGCCCGGACGGCCGCGACGTCTACGTGGCCGCGCCCGACAGCGAGACCCTGGCGAGTTTCCGCGTCGAGTCGGACGGTGCATTGCGGCAGACCGGATGCGTGCAGCGACAGCCGTCGGGCCCGCGCCGCGACGGGCCCTGCCGTCTGGCGACGGCGCTCTGGGAGCCGCGGGAGATCGTGGTGAGCGCCGACGGCCGCACCGTGTTCGCCGGCGGACTCGACACGATCACCTCGTACCGCCGCGATCCGGACACCGGCAGGCTGACGCAGCTGGGGTGCGCCGAGGAGGACCAGTCCTCCGAGTCGTGCCTCGAGGTCCGCGCCACCTTGGGCGTGAACGCGCTCGCGGCGACTTCCGACGGCCGCAACATCTATGTCACCTCCGACGCGGAGAGCGCCGTGGCGGTCCTCGGCGCCGCCGTGACGGTCCTCTCGACCGCTCTCCGCGCCGACCGCGGGGGGCGCGTCCGCGTGCGCCTTCACTGCCCCGCGGCACGCGTCCGGCCATGCGGCGGAGCGGTGCGGATCGGGCGCGGGCCGGCGCGAGCGTACCGCCTTCGTCGGGGGTCCCAGGCCGTCGTACGCGTCCGCATGGCACACCGCGCGCTGCGCCGGCTCGAGCGGCGCGGACGGGCCCGGCTGAGCGTGCGCGCGAGCGACCGCACGCGGGCGCTGCGCGACACGCGCCGCCGCGTCGTCGTCCGCGCAGCGCGCACCGGTTGCTCGCCGAGCACTTGTCAGCCGTGAGAAGTCACGCTGCCGGCATGGCCATCACAGCGCCATTCTGTGGATGTCGTCAAAGGTCAAGGTGACCGTCTCGTAGGACCTCGCTCGCGCCGGCCTTGAGGGCGCTGATCTCAACCTTCGACGGCCATGCCGATTCCAGGTAGTACTTGGCGGTGGCGGTGCCGTCGGTGGCGTACGTGGTCAAGGTGCAGCTCTTGCGGGCCGCCGCCAGCTGCCCCTCGGCCACCGACTGGTGCCAAGCGAACAGACTCAGGTCGTTGCTCTCGCCCCGCTTGAGGGTGACGCTCGGCGGCCTCCGCTCGACCGGCTCGACCTCGCTGTTGATGTCAGCCAGCTCGGAGAACCGGCCGATCTCGACGCCGTCGACCGTCAGGCTGAATCTGGCGGCGGTGAGAGCGTCGTTCAAACCTGCCGTGCCGGAGGTGCCGGCGGGTCCCGCGGCATTGGCCGGTGCCGCTCCCCCCAGCAGTCCCGCAACGACTGCGAGGGTGACAGCGGAGCGCTTGAGCGTGATGATCGGCATCAGGGTTGCCTTGCGTCGTTGGTTGCGAGTGGGTGCATGCCGCCCCCCAGCCCTCATGCGGCATTCGGCTTGCCTTTCGTGGCGTCGCGTGAGCTCGAACACGACGCGCTCCGAGCCTCAAAGTCAAAGCCTGCGGAGAACGTCGACACCGAGGACGCCGTGACGGCCGAGCGCATTCCTCGGTTGGGCCGCCCGGACGCGCTCGGCGCCGCGACCATCGACCACGACGTCGAGCGGGCAAGCCCCACCAAGAGCTCTCTCCTGAATGGCAGCGCGCCGGACCTCCAACTCGACGCTCATGTCTCGGACGACCAGCGAGCGTAGGACTGGCAAATCGGTGGCGTCTCAGAACTGCTGTAAATAGCCCCGGCGCCGTCAAGGCGACGGCGTAGGTTCCCTCAAGTCCTGCAAGACATCGAAGGAGGACCTACGCCGTGAGACGTACCGTACCGCCGTCGGCGGAGATCGAAGCGCGGATCGATCAGCTGCTGGCCGTGGGGGTCGGCGAGAACCCGCGCGAGTCGTTGTCTGAGCTCGCGAAGCTCGGCGCCCGGTTGATCATCCAGCGCGCGGTCGAGGACGAGTTCGACGCCTGGCTCGGTCGGGCGCGCTATGAGCGCCGGCCCGAGTATCAGCGCGGGCTGCGCAACTACGACAGCGGGCTGCGCAACGGGTTTCGCGCGCGCAGGGTGCAGACCGCCGAGGGCGAGCTTGAGGTCGAGATCCCGCAGGTCCGCGAGGCGGCGGAGACGTTCGCGTCGAAGCTGTTTCCCAGGACTCCGAAGCTGTTGCGGACCGAGCCGCTGAAGGCGCTGGTGATCGGCGCGTTCGTGCGCGGCCTGTCGATGCGCGACGTCGAGTCGCTGTGCGAGCAGGCCGGACTCGGCAAGCTGTCGAAGTCGACCGCCTCGCGGATCTGCGAGGAGCTCAGAGAGCGCTACGAGGCGTTCAAGCGCCGCAGCCTCTACGACACCCACCTGGTGGCGCTGTTCCTGGACGCGACCTTCATCTCCGTTCGTCCCAGCGGCCCCAAGGAGGGCGTGCTGGTCGCCTGGGGATTCACCGAAGAAGGCGAGCGCGTGCTGCTTGAGGTGATGCTCGGGATGCGCGAGTCCTACGAGGACTGGCAGGCGCTCGGCCGCGACCTGATCGCCCGCGGGCTCGGCGCGCCGATGCTGATCGTCGCCGACGGCGCCCCCGGGCTGATCAAGGCGATCGAGCAGTGCTGGCCGGCGTCTGACCGGCAACGCTGCTGCGTGCACCGCGCCCGCAACCTGTACGCCAAGCTGCCCGAACGCGAGCGCGAACGGGTCAAGCACGCCTACTGGCAAGCGCTCGATGACGCGATCAACGCCAACGACGCCAAGCAACGACTGCAGGCGCTCGTCGACGAGCTCGACAACGGCGGCTTCACCGCCGCGGCGAAGTGCCTGGCCGACGATCTCGACGCGCTCGTCGTGCACCTGCGCTACCCGCCCCGGCACCGCCGCCGGTGGCGGTCAACGAACCTGCTCGAGCGCTCACTCGGCGAGGTCAAACGGCGGACGAAGGTGATGGGCCGGTTCCCCGGCGAGGACAGCTGCCTGACGCTGGTCTGGGCCGTCCTCGATCTCCTGATCACTCACCAGACCAACGGCATCAGGTTCACCGAGCTCGACCGCCAACGGCTCAACCGCGCCAGATATCACGAACCCGACCACGCGATCCCCGAGGAGGTGACCGCGGCGGGAGCCACTCACGAACATCCGGCGGCATCAGAAACGACTGCTCGCGATCACATGCGACAAAGCGCTGGCCCATCGCGAAATGGTCTTAAACCCGCCGGACGACACGCCGACTTACGCGACAGCCTCGCCTCGATGCGACAGCCGCGCTGACAGCGCGGGGGCGCGCGCCGCGCTTTGACGGGTGTCGTCGTAGCCGAGTGTCTCGGGTGCGCCACCGGAATTTGTTCGCTTGGGAGCGAGGGGCGTCGCTCGTGAGATGCCGTCTTGGACTCCGCCAGTGGCGAGGATGGCGGCGGTGCGTCTTCGCATGTATCGGTGTGCAGCTATGCGACGGAGAGCTTGCTCCGTTAGAAGCGGATCGTCCACGCGGTCGGCGTCAGCAGCTGGCCCCGGATGGTGACCGTGGCGCGGACGCGGCCGGCCGCATCTAGTTGCTGTCGGCCCAGCTGTGTGAGTCTTAGCGGGAGGAAGCGGTCTTCGGGGTTCTCGGAATACACCACGTGGGCACGGGCACTCGCGAGTAGGCCCCCCGCCGCGTCGCGCACGCGCACCAGCGCCGAGCAGGGCTGCGGGTACCCGTCGGTTTCAGGACACTTGACCCAGATGCCGAGCCGGCCGTCATTGCGGACGGGGTTCGGCGTCAGCGAGGCGTCCTGGTCGGATACGTAATTGGCCGGCGGCACGATCCCCAGGCGCTCGCATGTGCGCGGGACGAACGTCGAACTCCGGGGGCGCGACAAGTCATCACTCCCGCCCCCGCATGACACATCCGAGCCGGAGGCATTGATCAGGAAGTCATGCCCACCACGTCCGACCAGCAGGTTGCGGCCCGGGCCACCGTCGAGACGGTTGTCACCGGTGTCACCCGCTAGCCGGTCGTCGCCCCTGCCACCGGTGACGCCCTCGAAGCCGCGCACACGGTCGCGCTCTCCCGGAGCGCCGCCGGTGCCGTCGGACAAGTCAACGAACACCGCCCGCCCCCGCTCGCTGTAGGAAAGCTCATCGAATGAAAACTGCTCGAACTCAGCCCCTCCATTGAGAACGTCACGCCCCCGACCGCCACGCACGACATCCCAACCGCCGCGGCCGTCGATCCGGTCCCGTCCCGCCCCGCCCTCGAGCGTGTCGGCGCCCGCATCGCCGCTGAGCCGATCCCGCCCTGGGCCCCCGTCGACCTCGAGGACGACGGGAAGGCCCGTCGAGCTGATCCTGTCGTTCCCATCCCGGAGCACGGCGACCAGCCCACCAACATACGGCGATGCCGGGACGGTCGGGTCGAAGCTGTAAGTCACCCGGCAAATCGCGGCGTGCGGGCCTAGAGGCTCGCACGCGCCGCGCGCTCCGTCCGTCGTTCCTGCCACGAGTGTCGCTCCGGCATCGGTCAGCGTCACGCTCGCCCCCGCGTGGTCGACGTGCAGCATGTTGCGCTCGCCCGGCGCGGCGATGTAACGGACCACGTTCTCGTAGCCATCGGCATCGAGCGTCATGGTCACGGTCGCCGACTTCGCCTCGCTGGCTGCCGCCAACCAGGCACACACTGCCACCACGCACGCCGTTGGGACCCTCATCGTTCAACCATCTCACGTTTCGGACCCGACGACTCCAGGCGATCAAGCCCCAGCGGCCGCCGTGCGGCTCATGGCGAGTGCTGCTTACCCCTGAGGCTGTCGGGTAATTCCGGCGTGGCGCGTGGCGGCGGTGGAAATCTCCAATGCACGGACCGTCCCAAGACGCCGCGCGACGGCCGACTGCGGCTGCCAGGCCAGGGTCGCGAATCGCCATTGGAGGTTTGCAGACCGCCGAACCTTTTCCCGACAGTCACGCCTGAAGGGAGCGGCAATCTGCGCGCTCGTAGCTGGTGTGCGGCGTCGGACGGGGTCACGCTAGATTCGGACAACTGCCGCGTTGATCCAACAGTCCATATCCGGGCCGGCGGGATCGGAGGACGGCGCGCGCAGAGCTTCCCTCCCTGGATCGTCTGGAGCTTCCGTCGCGGCGCGCACCGTCCCAGCTTGAGAACGCAAGACCGTATGGAAGGTTCGAACTCATGAGGCGACGCTGTCAGGAATCAGTCCGGGGGCGAGGACGCGGGCCGTCGTTTGGGCGATTGTTGGCGTGGCGCCCCGTCCGCGCGTGTCGCCCGTACGCCCTCCACGGCGCGACGGCGGGGCGCCGGGTGCTGAACCGTCACCGCGCGTGAGACCGGCTCCGCCTCGATGCTCGGACCGCTGGTGACGTGAGCGCCGTGCTCAAATGCGGGTCGCATCCGCTGAGGCGCTGCTGCTATCGCCTGGAAGGGGCACGGCATATTGGCAACGCGTGGCGAGTTTGAGAACGATTGCGGCACTAGCGCGCCGTTGTGCCGTTCTTGCCGAAGCCGAGAAAATCGGCGCGCTTCTACGCCTGGTCGGCAGGAGGCTGCTCTCCGTTCTTAGCTTAGCCCTCGCTCGCCTCAAGGACGAACCGCCTGTTGCCGTGCCTCATGCCGTAGTCGATCACAAGGCGCTCCCTGTCCACGACGACAGTAAACAGCGCGAATTCCCTGCGATTGATTATGTGCGTCATGCCGTTGCCGTAGACCACGAGCCACCTTCCCTCGCGCCCGGCTCAACCTTGGCGGGCTTCGGCGGCACGGCCTCGACGATCTTGGCGTCACGCGCGACATACCAGGCCCCAGTCACTGGCTTGCCACGGTGGGCCTGTAACCAATCGAGTGCTTCGAGCACGGCTTCGTTGGTCATCGCTCCCTCGAGCTTCTCGCTCACCAAGATGCTCGCCGGTCCGGGGGTTCGTGACTGTCGTCTCGCACGTGCCCGTTTCACCCGAGCGTTCGCCAGCGCGGTCCGGTCAACACCCCCGCGCTCTACGCCACCGAATTTCGTCCGTGCCGGCGGCAGCGGCCGACCGTGTCGCAGACTGCTGGAGTCGCCTGGAGGCGACAGCTCGGCCGCTCGGCGACTGTCGCGATGTCCGAAGCAAGTCGGGCCAGCCTCGCGTCCGTTGCTGATGTTTCGGGCAGGGCGACCGGCGGGGGCGAGCACTACATCAAGCCCAACAGGGACGCGCCCCCTGAGCGGCTCTCGGGTGACGGCGACCAGTTCGAGCAGCTCCTCGTGGATGTCACTAAACCCGGATTATGTGGTCATAGTTCGCCTCAAACCACTGCCGCAGTGCGGCGGGTTGAAGATCCGAGAACCTCTTGCGTGTTTCCTTGTGCTCGCCCTTCCCCCCCTTTTTCTTCCCCATGCCCTTCACCAGGTGCCCGACTCCCCCCAGGTCGCTGATCTCGGTAACCCAAAGTCCCCTCTTGTGGACCTGTTCGGCCGTGAAGTAGTAGTGCGTCCGAGCCATTTCCTCGGTGATATGAAAGCTGCCCGGGTTCCGCATGTTGAGGTGGTACGCGGTGCCACCCCACGTCCAGGACGGAAACCCGCCCTCGCTTTCGACATTGACGCCGCTGATGGGCACACGCTGGATCTGCCGTTGGTGAACCTGGGTGAGCATGCGCGCGACCGCCTGGTTGCCGGCCCGCCGTTGGAGCCCCAGCACGTCTCGGGCATGCAGTGCGCCCGAGTCGCCGCCATCGCTGCTGAGCTGCTCTTCCGGCGCGGTGACGCGCGCCGGCTTGCGCGTTGGGGCCTTCTCACGCAGGCGTTCTCGCGCACCTGAGGACATGCCCACCTCCTCGTCGTTGGAGTCGCGTGGCACGGAGCGTGTGCCGTGTCCGATGCTCGCAGGATCGAACCGGTGCGCCCCAGGCGATCCTCCGGACGGCGCCGGTAGCTGCTGCAGGTCCGCGGCGCCCGAGGTTTCACCGGATGTTGGTACGCGCCATCGTCCGTGAAGAATTGTCAGAACGCGGACCCAAGTCCCACCGTGCTAGGTCAAGAGCGACGGTGGCGCTTACCGCAACGCCACGGCCCGGTCCCCAGCGCGGCGCGAGCGCGCGCAGAGCTTCGTCAAACGCCGATCGTTCGAAACTGAAGGACCCGAACGCCGAGTAGTCGCGCGTGGCTCCATGCGGCTGCGCGAAGCCGGTCCAGACCACTCGCTCATCGTCAGCGTGAACCCGGGCCATCAGCGGCCAGCAGCCCCACTCCCCGCACTCGCACCCGAGGATCGGAATCTTCTTCTCCGTCGACAGGTAGTGCTCTGGCGCGGTCCCGAACCGGAAGAAAGCCGGGATCAGTCCCGCATACGACGTGTCTCGCTTCTCCATGCCGACGCCGCGCTCGAAGCGATGTATCAAGTCCGTGAGCCGGTCGCCATCGGATGACTGGAACAACCGTGAAGACCGAGTCGTCCTCCTCGAACGGCTCCAAGTCGAAGGCGAGCGTCGACGCCATCGTGGTGAGAGCAGGCCTTGCGAAGAAGATCGCTGGTGCTTGGAGGCAATGGAGCACCCGCCCGCCAAGAGCGACCGAAGCGGATCGTCGGCCGCGCCGCGCTCGCGATGCTGAGCTGCGCATCTGCCCGATTGGCCGCTACGGCGTTCCTAGTCCCGTGTACGCGCAGCCCGGGGGAGCCAGCGCGTCGCTGGGTCACGGGCATCCGGCCGCGAGCGCGCCCCGGAGCTACCGCTTCGCCTGAACGCGGCGGCGCGTGTGGGCGTTCGGGACGCGCTTGCGAATGCCCGTATGCCGTCGAAGGACAGCTTCGTTCTCCGCACGGATAAGCGTCAGTTCACCGGCCTGCCGCGGCTCCTCTTCCTTGCCGGGTGGGTTCAGTCGTCGATGTCCAGGACGTCGTCGGGCATCGCGCGGCGGGCGGTGAGCCGGGGGTCGGCGAGAACTGCGTCGACCACCACCGTCGTGCCTGCAACCGCGATCTCGTTGCTGTAGATCGGCACGCCGACGAACCACGAGCGATCCTCGGGCCAGATCAGCGACGGCGGGGCTTGCGGCTGGTGGCGGAACGCTGTCGCCGACGCCAGCGGGCCGGTCCACAGGTAGTAGCGCCGATAGGGGAGGTCGAGCGGCTCGACGTCGGGGCGCTCGACGCGCTCCGCCGCGAGCTCGTCGCGGGCGTCGGCGAGTGCGCGGTCGATCTGCTCCGGAACAGGTCGATCGTCGCCCTCGGGCCACGAGACCACAACCCCCATGCCGGGTGCCGTGCGCGGGTCGGCGCCCGTGTCGTACCACCAGCCCCAGCCCTCCCACATCCCGGAATGCACGGGCTGGTCGCCGGTGAAGGGGCCAAGCACGTCGAGCACGGCCTCAAGAACAGTGAGGTATCCGCCATCGGTCTGCCGGTCGTCGTCGGGCGGTACGGGCACGACGGCGTACGCCGGGTAGCCGAGCGGCACGGCGTGCCCGACGCTGGCCCCGAACGGCCCAAGCCGGTCCGCGATCCAGCCACCGGCGTCGGGTCCGTCGTCCCACGCGGCGCCGACGGCAACGAGCTGCGGCGAGACGACGGTGACCACGCATCGACGGTATCGATCCAATCAACCGAGAAACTCGTACGCCGCCATCGCGACCCGCGGCGGCTTGTGGTTTCGCCTGTGGCTGTCGCGTATATCGGGGTGTCGTCCGGCGGGTTTAAGACCATTTGGTGATGGGCCAGCGCTTTGTCGCGTGTGATCGCGAGCAGTCGTTCTTGATGCCGCCCGACGTCCGTGAGTGGTTGCCGCCGCGGCACCTCGCGTGGTTTGTGATCGACGCCGTCGTGGAGATGGATCTGGAGGCGTTCTATGCGGCCTATCGCGTCGATGGGCGCTGTCGGCCGCCCTATGACCCGGCGATGATGGTGGCGCTGGTGCTGTACGCGTACGCGCGTGGGATCCGGTCCTCGCGGGTGATCGAGCGCGCGTGCGAGGAGGACGTCGCGTTTCGGGTGCTGGCGGCCCAGCAGCGCCCGGATCACGCGACGCTGGCGCGGTTCCTCGAGCGCCATCAGGAGGCGATCGCCGGCCTGTTCGGCGAGGTGCTGACGCTGTGCGCGCGCAGCGGGCTCGTCAAGGTCGGGGTGATCGCCGTCGACGGCACGAAGGTGCACGCGAACGCGTCGCGCAACGAGAACCTCGACTACGAGCAACTGGCGCGCGAGATCCTCAAGGAGGCCAAGGCGGTCGACGCGGCCGAGGACGAGCTCTACGGCGAGGCGCGCGGTGACGAGCCGCCGCCGGAGGAGTTCGCCACCGCCCAAGGTCGTCGCGGGTGGTTGCGCGAGGCCAAGCAGCGCCTGGAGGCCGAGCGCGCGGCGAGCCCGCAGCCGGTGCCGCGCAGCCGCCCGAAACGACTGCGCGAGGCCAAGCGCCGCCTCGAGGAGGAGCTGTGGACCGAGGTGCGCGCCAACCGCGCCTACGAGGCCTACCGGGCGCGCGGGCGGATGAAGGACGGCCGGCGCTTCGGCCGCCCACCGGACCCTTATCGGCCGCCGGCCACGCCGGAGGGTCGCATCAACCTCACCGACCCCGACTCACGCGTCGTCAAGGGCCTGCGCGGCTTCTTGCAGGGCTACAACGCGCAGGCGGTCACCAACGAGCACCAGGTCGTGTTGGCCGCCGAGATCGAGACCGTCGGCGCCGACTTCGGGCACCTGGAGCCGATGCTCGACGCCACCCAACGCGAGCTCGCCGCCGCCGGCATCCACGAGCTGCCCGAAGTGCTTCTCGCCGACGCCGGCTACTGGCACGGCGAGCAGATGCAACGCATCGCCGAGCGCGGCATCGAGGTTCTCATCCCACCCGACACCAGCCGCCGCCGGACCACGCGGCGCAACTGGGACGGCGGCCGCTACGACGAGATGCGCCAGGTCCTGGCCACCGATCGCGGCGGCGAGCTCTACCGCAAGCGCCAACCGATGATCGAGCCCGTCTTCGCGCAGATGAAGTTCAACCGCGGTCTGGACCGCTTCCGACGCCGAGGACGCGGCGCCGTCCGCACCGAATGGCGACTGATCACGGCCACCCACAATCTCCTCAAGCTCCACCGCCACGCTCTCGCGGCCGCCTAACGGCGGCCGCCGGGCCGGCACCCGTTCGCGCCGGTCGAAATCTCACCCCTTGCCGGGCAACGCCAACGGTCGCGGGACTTACGCGACA
>CAWJNZ010000010.1:0-147583 GCA_963844405.1 uncultured Solirubrobacteraceae bacterium
CGGCGGGCCCGGCGCTCGTCGTGGCGCCGCTCCCGGAGGTGGCGGGCGTCTGCCCGGCGCCGGGCGCCGACGGGTCCTCGGCCGGCGTCACGGCGGCGATGGACGGGTGGTCCAGGCCGTTGAAGGCGAGCAGCGCGAGGTCGGCCGACGAGACGTCGACGTCGGCGCCGGCCGAGGCGGCGCCGGCGGCGTCGCTGCTGACGACCGGCGCGGCCAGGGGTGCCGCGTCGAGCTCGAGGTCGCTCGCGAACGCGGCCGCCGACAGCGTCGTCGCGGCGGCCTGCAGCAGCGCGGTCGTGACCGGCGGCGGCGGAGGCGTGTACACGACCACCGGCGCGACGGTGACGACCGGCGCCGCCGAGACGACCGCGGTGTAGGTCGGGGTCGAGATGGCGGCGGGGGCGATCGCGGCCGTGGGCTGCGCAGCGACGGGCGCCGGCGCGGGCTCGTCCGCGGCGTCGGCGGCGGCAGCGGCCGGCGCCTCCGCGGGCGCCTGCTCCGGCGCGGGAGCCGCCTCGGCCGGCGCGGCCTCGACGGGCGCCGGGGCGGCGGCCGCCTCGGGCGCCGCCGGCGCTTCGGCAACCGCCGGCGCCACGGCCTCGAGCTCGGCCACCGGCGTCCCCGCCTCGATCTCGGCCGCCGCCGGGGCGACCTCGACGGCCACCGGCGCCGCGGCCTCGGCCTCGGCCGGAGCGGCTTCGGCGACGGCGGTCGGCGCCGCGGCCTCGACCTCGGCCGCCGGCGCCGCCACCGGAGCGGTCGTGACGGTCGTGGCGGCCGTCGCGGTCGTCGCGGTCGTGACGGTCGCGGCCGCCGCGGAAACCCGCCCGGCGGCGATGACGTCGTGGATCACCTTGTCGACCTCGACGTCGGTGAGCGTGCGCGCCGAGGCGGCGGGCGCCTTCTTGGACGACCCCGCGCCCGACTTGCCCGCCGCACCCTTCGCCTCGGACTTGCCCGCGCCCTTCGCCTCGGCCTTGCCCGCCGCGCGCTTCGCGGCGGACTTGCCCTTGGTCGTGCTCCCCGCCTTGGCTCCTCCCGCGTCGTATGACTTGTCGTCCTGGATGACGGCGCTGTCGTCGCGCGGCAACGGCGGCAGGGCCGACGGGTCGAGCGGATCGACCGCGTTCTGAGCCTGGCCGACGGAGCTGGGGTCGCCGCCCATCACCGGCATCGGCCCAGTGTCGGTGTCGGTCACGGGCAGGCCGACGAACGGGTCCTCCTCCTCGCCGCCGGCCGCCGGTACCGGCGCGAGGTCGAGGCTGTCCTCGACGATGTCCAGCGGCGGCGCGACCTCGCCGCCCGCGGCGGGCGCCGGAGCGGCCGGCGCCTCGGCCTCGGCGGCCGGCGAGCTCGGGGCGGCCGCGGCCTCGTCGGGCGCGGCGGCGGCCTCGGGCGCCGCGGCGGCCGAGTCGAGTCGAGGACGCGGTGTCGGCGGCGCCGCTCCGCGGCGCGGTCGCGGGCTCGCTCGGCCTTGTCGCTCGCAGCCGGACGGTCGCCCTTGGCGGCCCGTTGCTTCTCGAACTGCGGGTACGCGAAGGTCGGCACCGTCACCGACGCGAGCGGCTTCTCGACCTCCGCGGTCGTGGCCGCCGCCGCGACCGGCACCACGTAGGTGACCAGGAGCGACGCCAGCCCCAGCGTCGCGATCGAGCGCGCGAGCCGGCTTCTCCGGGCGAAGACCAATCCGTGGCGACGGGTGCTTGGGGAGCGTGTCATGGGGAGTACGACCGCGCTGCGCCCTCCCTACGTGGAGGGCTTACTACCGAGCCAGACTTCGAGTGCCGACCCTATGCAGAAACAACTCGGCGCGGGTGATTTATTTTCAGCGCTGAGGTCGAATTAGGCCGATTGCAGGCGAAATTCACTGGCACCGAACGGTGACGGCGAGGCGTCACCCGACGGTGAACTCGACGCGGTTGCGATCCTTCGGCGAGAAGCGCGCCTCGGGGAAGCCCGCGCGGATCGTGGTTCGCGAGAACACGACGTAGCGTCCCGGGGCGAGGGACCTGCGCAGCGCGAGCCGCCAGTTCGCGGTGCCGTCCGCGCGGAGCCAGTGACGTCGCCCGCATCGCCCGTCCCTGAACCTTCCCCGCGTCGAGCTGAGCCAGGAGCACCGCCGGCCGTCTTCGCGCAGGATCGCAACGTCGACGCGAGCGGGCCGGAGCCGGCTCGAGGGCAGGTCTCCCGCGCCCCTGCTGGCCGTGCCCGCGAACCGGCGGGAGCCCCACGAGGAGACATCGCTGTCGCCGACCCCCACCACCTTCGGCGAGGCCGTGACCGCGTTGTTGCGCGGCTCGACGTCATCCCGGGCGCTCGCCCGCAGCGCAACCCGCACGCGCGTCCCCGGCCGCGCCCGGGCCGGCGCCGCGACCGCCACGGCATCCGACGCCGACCTGCCTCGGGCAAGCGGATACGGCGCCTTGGACCCGACGCGCACGCGGCAGGTGGCCGTCCCCAGGTTCCGGAGCGAGAGCTCGAACCGCCGCGTGCCCTCGGTCGGGATCGTGCCGGCGGGGCCGACCCGCTGGACCGACAGGTCGCAGTAGCTGAACACGACGTGCACCGCCGTGCGGTTGTTGCTCGTGTTCGCGTCCGCCGGTGCGGCCAGGTCGATCAGCAGGACGTCGTCGGCGCGTCGGGGGCCGCGATAGGTGACCGGGACCGCGGGCGCGACGAACGTGGCGCCGGGCGCCAGGACACCGGTCGCGATCGGGGTCATGCCGTAGGGCGCCGGGAGGCTGAGCGTGCCGGAGCACGACCGCGAGCCGACGTTCTGGACCCGGACGGTGAGCGCCGCCGGGCTCGAGCCCCGGAACACGATCTCCCCAGGCTCACCGGCCGCGACCGCGAGGTCGCACGCCTTCTCGGCGTCGATCAGCAGGCGGGCGTTGCCGAAGCTGTTGTCGGAGTTCTCGACGTACGTGCCCGCGACGGCGAGCCATCCCTGCGAGCCGGGCGCCGCCGACAGCAGCTCGCCGTTCCCCGGCGCCTGGACGATGACGTCGCCGAAGCCGGCGCTCTGGAGATCGCCGTCGAGGCCGTTGAAGGCGGCGGCCGCCCAGTCGGTGAAGGACTGGCCTTCGACCGTGTAGGTCACGGATCCGACCGCCACCAGCAGCTCGGGAGTGCCGGGCACCGCGACGAGCTCGTGCGCCTCGCTCACCACCGCCTGGCTCGCCGGGAGGAGCCGTCCACGCACGTCGAAGCGCCGGACCTGGAGGCCGGTGCCGTCGGCGTTCGCGCGCGCGATGAACGCGTCGGTGTCGGACCCGATCTTGGTGGTGCCGGACACCCAGAGCCGCCCGCCGTGGACGATGAGGCCGCCCGGCACGGTGTCGATGCTGCCGACCACGAGCTCCCCTCCGCTGCCGAACGCCGCGTCGGGGGTCCCGTCGAACTTGAAGGCGCGCAGGACGGCTGCGGCGTCGTTGGCCGTCACGGGCGGGTCGACGGAGGCCCACGCGATCAGCCCGCCTCCGGGCCGGAAGACGACGTCCACCCGCTGGTCGCTGATCGTGGTGGTGGGGGTGAAGCTGATGCCGCCGGTGCCGAAGCCGGCGACGGGGGTGCCGTTCGCCTCCAGCAGGGCGACGAAGAGATCGTCGCGGGTCCCGTCGCTGCGCGATCCGGTGATGGCCAGACGGCCGTCCGGCCCCGGCTCGATGCGGGTGGCGACGTCGCTGTTGGGTCCGGGCTGGAGGACCACCCGGCGGACGCCGCCGACGAGATCGCCGAACGTGTCATCCGCCAAGCCCTTGTCGGTCAGACCGACCACGGCGACGTCGAACGCCGTGTCCGAGGCCGCGCTCAGGTCCGTCGCGACGATGACGCGGAGCCGCCCGTCCGGGAGCACGGTCATCCCCGTGCCGACGTCGGCCTCGGCGCCGACCCCCAGGGTCAGCGTCCCGTCACCCGCGAACCCGGTGTCGGGCGTGCCGTCCGGACGCCGGGCCGCGATGGCGACCTCCTGGCCGTCCCCGGTTCCGGCCACGCCGACGGTGTAGATGCGGTCCCCGTGGACGGCCACGGCGGCCGGGACGTCGCGGAACGTGCCCGCGCTCCCCGGTGGAGGAAAGTCCGTCTTGACGATCCCCGAGGGCGGCGCGAACGCCGTGTCGAGGGTGAGGCTCGGCGCCGGGAAGGATTGAGCGCCCGCCGGCGGCGCGGCGGCCAGGAGCGCGGCGAGGGCCGCCGCAAGTGTGACCCTCGACCGCAGCTTGACCCCCCGCATCGGACGGCTCAGCGCTCGCGCTCGACGATCGAGACGCTGCCGTCCCGGTGCTTGAACCGCAGCTTCACGAGGCCCCTGCCGGCCGCGAAGTAGCTCGTCCGCGTGCCGCTCCCGAACCGGTGCCCGCGTTGGGCCAGCGTCGACCGCACGACGGTCGTCCGGAACCTCCCGGCCGGCGTCTTGACCCCCGTGTCGGTGCTGACCACCTTCGACGCTCCGGTCACGCGGAAGAGCTCCCAGTCGCGGCCGTCGCGGGCGCTTCGCCAGCTCATGCCCTTGCTGGCGCCGATCGGGACCACCGGGCCGAAGCCGAACGTCATGAGGTCGTACGGCGTGAAGAAGTGGCGGCGGTCACCCCGCGGCCCGAGCCGCGGGAACTTCGAGCGGGTCCCGGCCCGCGTGGAGCTCGACAGCAGCGTCACGCCGCTCAACCGGGTGGCGAACAGGTAGCTGGCGACCACCGCGATCGGGCCCGAGAGGTGCTTGACGTCGACCTGGGCCGTGTTGTTGACCACCTGCGCGACGTCGATCTGCTGTCTGGACCACCTCTTCATATGCCGGGTGTTGCGCCAGCGGAAGACCGCGCGGTCGCCGCGATTGAGCGGAAGCAGGTTGACGTCGGTCGGCAGCGGCTTCGGCGACAGGTTCGTGGTCTGCAGATCCGCCCGGCTGATCTCGCCGCCGGCGTGGCGGAACTCGATCCGCACGGGGCCGACGCCGCGCACCCACCAGACCTTGCGGATCCCGCTGCCGAACGGATCCCCGAGCGCCCCGGCCTGCGTGACCTGCGACTCGACCTTCGCCGCCTGGATGCCGCCCGGGAACGCGGGAACCGCGACGCGCTCGCGGCCGCCGTAGCGGTTGTCGCTGACGACGTCGTTGCCCGCGCCGCCCTGCGCGCCCCAGCGCGTGCCGCGGAGCAGCGGCTCCGCGAGCACGGGAGCGCGGGTGCCCCAGATCGCGAGGTACAGCGCGCCCGCCATGCTGTTCCCGCACTCGCTCGCGACCGCGCAGAGGATCGGGTACTGCGTCGGCGGCGGCGTGCTCTGGTAGTTGAGGTTCACCAGGCCGCCCTCGGTGTGCTGGAAGTCCATCGTGCCGGCGCTCGGCACGCTCTGGGCCGGGGCGCCGACCTCCTGCCAGCGCACACGGAACGTGGTGTCCACGCGCGCCTGGAGCGTGTACTGCTCGGTCCGCGGGGCCGACGAGTACGTGCTGTTGGACCAGGAGTAGGTCCAGGAGGCGCCGTCAGAGCGCGGCAGCCACTGGTCCGCGGGATCCTCGAGGCCCTGCGCGCTCGCGGTCGGGGCGACCACTCCAAGGGTCACCAGCGCCGCCGCCATCCCCACCCTCCTCAACATGGGGCAAACCTAACCGGGCACAGGCAGCCGGGGCAACCGGTGGACGAACATTCGACCGGTCTAGTACTCGTGATCGCTGACCGCCGGCCCCCTGGAGTTCAAAACGTGACCGTACCTGCCGAATCACCGGGACGTGCGTCCCACTCTGGCCATCGCCGTCACGCTCCTCGCCCTCGTGCTCTCGTGCGCACAGGCCGCCGCGCACGGCGTCGAGGGCGCGATCACGCACCGCGACACGCGGGCAGAGCTCGCGCTCGTGGACGTCGCCGCCACCGCGGCGGCCGCCGACGCGCCCGACGCGCTGCCGTACGAGTGGTGCGGCGAGGCCCGGACGACCGACGACACCGCGAACGACCCGCTGGCCGCCGGCTCGCCGCGCTTCAAGCTCGTCTACGCCCACCCGGCCGACCGCCCCGATCGCTTCCCCGAGTGGCGCGACGCCCTCCAGGGCAACGTCGCGCTGATCCAGCGCTTCATGGCCTCCCAGAGCGGCGGGGCCAAAGGCCTGCGGGTCGACATGGGGACGAGCTGCGGCCCGCAGTACGTGGACCTCCAGGTCGTCCACCTGAGCGGGCCGCGGGCCCAGTACGTCGACAACTTCAGCGCGATCGTCCGCGAAGTCGAGCCGCGCCTCGGCAAGGCCGCCGGCCCGCGCAACGTGATCGTCCTCGCCGACACGCTCAACGGCGGCGGCTACGACTACGGCCTCGGCGAGAACGTGCTCGGCGCGTCCGGCGACCGCCGCGGGGCGGGCAACATCCACAACTCGGGCGGCTTCGCGTCCGTGCTGTTCTCGCGCGACGGGATCGCCGCCCCCGGCGCCGGTGCGCGCGGCTGGTGGCCGGAAGGCTTCCTGCACGAGATGAGCCACAACCTCGGCGCCGTCCAGTGGTCGGCCCCGCACAGCACGCAGCCGCCCGGCTTCCAGCTCCCCCGCTACGGCCACTGCTGGCAGGGCGCCGACGTCATGTGCTACGTCGAGGACGCCGGGGCCTCCAACCCGATGCAGTACGACTGCCCGCGCGTCGGCGGCGCGATCCCCCAGGCCTACGACTGCGGCCGCGACGACTACTTCAACCCCGCCCCGCCCGCCGGCAGCTACCTGGCCGAGCACTGGAACGTCTACGACAGCGTGTTCCTCGCCGCGTGCGCGGAGATCGCCCCGGCCTGCGGCGGCGGCACCGACGGGCTGGCTCCCACCCCGCCCGTCGCCACCAGCGCCCCCGAGCTGTCCGGCGCGCCGCGCCGCGGCGCCAGCGTCGGCGCGCTGGCGGGCGCCTGGCGCAACGGCCCGCTCAGCTTCGGCTACCGCTGGCAGCGCCACCAGGGCGGCCGCTGGCGCGCGATCGCCGGCGCGACCCGCGAGGGCTACGTCCCCACCAAGCGAGACCGCGGGCACCGGCTGCGCGTCCAGGTCGTCGCCACCAACCCGGACGGCAGCGCGTCGGCCGTCTCCGCCCCGAGCGCCCGGGTGGCCGATCGCATGATCGGCCGTGCCCAGACGTTCACCAGCTCGCAGTGCTCCAAGCGCCGCTGTACGTCTAAGCGGGGTACTGCTCGCGCGCGTAGGTGAGCAGGCCGCGGGCCTCGAGCCGGTCGGCCGGCGCGCGGAACGTCACGTGGACGACGCCGGGGTGGCGGCCGATCTCGATCGCCCCCGTAACCGTCGCCCGGTTCATGACCTCGGGCACGCTCATGCCGAGCAGCTCGGCCGCCCGCGCCAGCCCGTTGTCGGTCGCCGAGTTGAGGTCCGGGCCGGTGCCGACCACCGACACCGGGACGGTCTCCTCGAGCTCCTCGACCCCGTGCCGGCGGGCCAGCGTGAGCGCGCGCAGGCGCTCCTCCTCGGTCAGCGGCCTGGCCAGGAACGGCAGGTCCTCCGTCACCGGGAACAGCACCGGCCCGTCGATGCCGAGGCCCTTGATGACCTCGACCTCGAGCGTGACCGTGCCGGAGACGTCGCACGTGTGGCCGGCGATCTCGCCGTCGCCCTGCATGGCGTGCATGTCGCCCAGGTAGACGCCGCCGCCGTCGACCTTGACCGGGCAGACGAGGATGGCGCCCGGGGCGCACCGCGTCGATGTCCATGTGCCCGTCGGTCTTGTGCTGCGCGAGCTCGCTCGGGCTGAGCGCGAAGCGGTGCGGGGCGCCGACGAGGAACGAGCCGAAGTCGCCCGCGTTGTGCGAGTCGGGCATCGTCGTCGAGGGCGTGGTGCCGAGCTGGCCGAGGAACGGGCGCAGCCGCGTGGCCATGCCGACGATGTCGTGCGGCGCGAACAGGAGGATCGGGTTCTGGCGCGAGTTGTCGGGCAGCGCGGCCATCCGCGCGGCGGCGTTGGCGAACGTCTCGGCGGCCTGCTGGTCGACGGTCACGCCGACCGTGTGCGTCGGGTCGAACGCGATCGTGTAGCCGTTGGTGAAGGTGAACGGGGTGGCGTCGGCGCCGCAGTTGGCGCAGCGGATCGACTCCGGGCCGATGCCCTCGACGCGCGTCTCCGGCCACTCGGTGCCGCACTCGGCGCACACCGGCGCGCAGTACGGGTCGCCGTTGAAGCGGCCCTCCATCGTCCGGTCGTTGCCGCTCGCGGTCGCCAGTGAGGTGACCTCGATGTCGCGGATGCGGATGGCGATCGCGTCGCCGACCTGCGCGCCCTCGACCGCCACCGGCATGCAGACCTCGTGGCCGCCGCGGATCGACGGCGTGATCATCGGCCCCCAGCAACCGGGCGTGGTGTTGACGACGATGTGGCCGCCGTCGGCGACCGGCCCCAGCATCTGCAGGTCCGGGCCGAGCGTGCCGTCCGTGAACGTGTCGACGAAGACGGTCTGGCGGGACTGGCGGGTCTCGATCGTGGCCACGGTTCACGCTCCTCCTGCAACAGGGATCAAAAGTGCGACTTCGTCGCCGGCGTGCAGCCGCTGCTCGCGCTCGGCGTGCGTGCCGGCGACCACCGGCAGCGCCGACCGCAGGGCGGGCTCGAGCTGGGGCTGCTGGGTGCCGAGCGCGGCGAGCAGGTCGTCCACGCTGGCGCCGTCGGCGAGGTCGATCGACAGCAGCGGCGCCTCCGCGAAGCGGTTCAGCCCGGCCCCCAGGCGGACGCGGATGCGCACGCGCTGAACCCTACTCCTGCACAATGGTCGGGTATGGACGAGTCGCTGCGCGGAAAGCTGCTGCTGGCGTCGCCCACGCTGCTGGACCCGAACTTCGTGCGGACGGTCGTCCTGATCGCCGAGCACACCGACGAGGGGGCGATGGGGCTGGTGCTCAACCGCCCGGCCGCGTCGAGCGTGGTCGAGGCGGTCCCCGACCTCGCGTGGCTGACCGGCGACGAGGAGCGGGTCTACGTCGGCGGGCCGGTTGCCGAGACGGCGGTCATCGTGCTGGCCGAGTTCGACCGCCCGGAGGCGGCGGGCGCGCTCGTGGACGACGACCTCGGCTTCGTGGGTACGGACGCCGACGACCCCGAGGCGCTGGACGGCGCCATCAGGCGCGCGCGCGTGTTCGCCGGGCACGCCGGCTGGGGCCCCGGCCAGCTCGAAGGCGAGATCGAGGAGGAGGCGTGGATCGTGGAACCGCCGCGGCGCGAGGAGATCTTCACCGAGGACGCCGAGGGCCTGTGGGCCTCGATCCTGCGGCGCAAGGGGCGCCGCTACGCGCTGCTCTCGACCATGCCGCTCGACCCCTCCATGAACTGATGGCCTTCGACCTCACGATCGATCTGGCGAACACCCCTGGCGCGCTGGCCGAGGTGGCGGCCGCGATCAGCGACGCGGGCGTGAACATCGCGGCGGCGACCTGCTTGGGCACGGGCGACCGCGCCGAGCTGCACATCCTCGTCAAGCACGCCGGGGCGGCGCGGCACTCGCTGGCGATCTCGCACGTGGCGGTCACGCGCGAGCGCGAGGTCGTGGTCGTCGACGTGGAGGACCGGCCCGGCGTGCTGGCCGACCTCACGCGCCGGATCGCGAAGGCCGGCGTCGACCTCGACCTCGTGTACGTCGCCACGCGCAACCGCGTGGTGTTCGGGGCGGCCGACCTCGACGGCCTGCGCGCGGCGCTCGACTCAGCGGGCTAGGGACAGCGTCCACACCGTGCGGGCGGTGCGCCCGGGCTTCGCCGCCGAGTGCTGCCAGCTGAGGTGCAGGTGGTGGCCGCGGCCGTGCTTGCGGTCGCCGTTGTAGCCGACCCAGCGGAAGGGCGAGCGGGGGCGGTTCTGGCGCGGCTCGGCCCACTTGGCGAGCCGGTCGACGTCGTCCCACGAGCCCCCGGGGCCGGGCACGATGTCGACGGCCAGGCCGATCGGGTGCTCGCCGCTGAAGGCGTGGCCGCCGCGCGCGTAGCCGTCGGTGACGTGGACGCGGTAGCGGCGCTGGAGGTAGGCGATGTCGGCCAGCAGGCGGTGGTCGATCCGCTCGCCGGGGAAGCCGGGGATGTCGACGATGCGGCCTCCGCCCGTCCGGGCGTGAACGCCCTTCACGCGGCCGGCGCCGCCCGGACCGGGGTCGGACCAGTTGGCGGTGCCGCCGGTGCGCTTCTCACAGCCGAACAGCATGTCGATCGTGTCGGTGGTGGCGCGGTCGCGACCGGCGCCGCAGCGGACGCCCTCGCGGCTGTTGTCGCGCGCCGAGATGCGATCGGCGCCGTCGCCGCCGTCCAGCGAGTCGGGGCCGGAGCCGCCCCGGATCGTGTCGCCGCCCGCGCCGCCGAAGATGCGGTCGCTGGCGCCGCCGCCGTCGAGCCGGTCGGCGCCGCCCTCGCCGTAGAGGTAGTTGGACTGGGCGTTGCCGGTGATGCGGTCCTTGCCGGCGCCGCCGATGACGGTCTCGACGGTGGCGCGGACGTTGTCGCCCTCGCCGCTCGCGCCGTCGTCGCGCTGGTCGTCGAGGTCGATGGTGAGCGCCTCGGGACGGCCGCCGTAGTCGGCCGTGTCCCAGCCCTCGTCGCCGTGGATGTCGTCGCCGCCGGGGCCTCCGGCAAGGACGTCGTCCTCGAAGCCGCCGGAGAGCGTGTCGGCACCGTCGCCGCCGCTGAGGCGGTCGACCCCGACGTAGCCCTGCAGGGAGTCGTCGCCGGCATCGCCGGCCAGGGCGTCAGCCCCCACGCCGCCCTGGAGCTGGTCGTTGCCCGCCCCGCCCTCGAGGGCGTCGTCGCCGGCCGCGCCGTCGAGCACGTCGCCGTCGTCGCCGCCGAGCAGGCGGTCGTTGCCGTCGCCGCCGGTGAGCTGGTCGGCGCCCGACGACCCGTCGAGCAGGTCCTCCCCAGCATCCCCGAGGATCGAGTCACCGCCCGCCTCGCCGTACAGCGCGTCGTTGCCGGCGCCGCCCCACAGCCTGTCGTTGCCCTCACCCGCCGAGACGGCATCGTCGCCGCCGTCGCCTTGCAGGCCGTCGTCGCCGGCGCCGCCGGACAGCGCGTCGTTCCCGTCGCCGCCGAAGAGGGAGTCATTGCCGGCGTCGGCCGACAACACATCGTTCCCCTCGCCGCCGTTGACCGAATCGTGGCCGATGCCGCCGGCGACCGTGTCCGTGCCGGCGTCACCCTTGAGGTTGTCGTCGCCGGCCTCGCCGGTGACCGTGTCGTTGCCGTCGCCGCCCGAGAGGACGTCGTTGCCGTCGTCGGCGGTCAGGCGGTCGTCGCCGCGCTCGCCGTACTCGGTGTCGTTGCCGGTGCCGCCGGTGAAGGCGTCGTTGCCGTCGCCGCCCCAGGCCTGGTCGGCCCCGGCGCCGAGGGTGAAGGTGTCGGTCCCGGCGTCGCCCCAGGCGCGGTCGTCGCCGTCGCCGCCGTCGAGGGCGTCGTCGCCGCCGTTGCCGTCGAGCCGGTCGTTGCCGGCGCCGCCGATCAGCGCGTTCACCGCGTCGTCGCCCGTCAGCGTGTCGCTGCCGGTGCCGCCGAGCAGGCGCTCGACGTCGGTGGTGATGCGGTCGCGCTCGTTGGAGACGCCGTCGTCGGCGTTGCCGTCGAGGTCGGCGGTCACGGCGCTGGTGCGGCTCGTGTAGTCGGCGGTGTCGGTGCCGGCGCCGCCCTCGAGCCGGTCGGAGCCGGTGCGGCCGTCGAGCACGTCGTCGCCGGCGCCGCCGATCAGCTGGTTGGTTCCCGTGGTGCCGACCAGGCGGTCGTCGCCGGAGCCGCCGACGACGTTCTCGATCGACGGCAGCGTCGCGAGGTCGACGACGAGCGCGTCGGTGCGCGCGGCGTAGTCGACGGTGTCGGTGCCGCTGCCGCCGCTGAGGACGTCGGCGCCCGCGCCGTCGAAGCGGTCGTCGCCGCTGCCGCCGGTCAGGGTGTCGGCGCCGGGGCCGCCGATCAGCAGCTCGGCGCTGGAGTCGCCGGTCAGCGTGTCGTCGCCCGCGCCGCCGAAGAGGCTCTCGACGTCGCTGCGGACGTCGTCGCTCTCGCCGGCCGCGCCGTCGTCGGCGGCGTTGTCGACGTCGACCGCCACGGCGCCCGCGCGGCTCGCGTAGGAGACGCCGTCCGAGCCGCCGCCGCCCGCGTAGACGTCGGCGCCGGGCGAGGCGAAGAAGAGGTCGGCCGCCGGGCCGCCGGTGACCCGGTCGGCGCCGTCGCCGTCGGTGACGACGAGCGGCAGGGAGGCGCTGGAGGTGAAGGTGTCGTCGCCGTCGCCGAGCTCGACGACCGCGCTGAGCAGCGCGGTGCTCGCGCACTCGACGGCTGCCCCGGCGGCGGTGCAGCCGTCGCCCGCGGTGAGGGCAGCGCCGGCGTCGGTGACCGTGACGACGCCGCTTCCGGGCGCGACGGCGAGCTGGTTGGCCTCGCCGGGCGCGGCGTCGACGCGCAGGGTCGAGCCGCTCACGCTGACGGTGGCGGCGTGGGCCTGGCCGGCGAGCAGCAGGCAGAGCAGGATCGTGGTCGCGGCGACGCGCATCTCCCCCGGGATTCGGCAGCGCGCCGCGGGTCTGTAGCCCGACGTCGGGCTTCGGACCTGTGTGACGGACGTCACCTACGGTCCGTCTCGGAACACGTCGGACCGCAACTGTCGGGCCGATCGTGCATTCTTATGTGCCGTCAGGCCGAACCCGCCCCCTCCTCGAGGGCGCGGGCCGGGGGACCCAAAGCGACCGCAGGTGGTCGCAGGGGCGAATCGCCGTCGGGGGACGGCGTAGCGCGATCTCTCCGCGCGAGCCCGTCAGCTCACCTCGGAGGCACCGAGAGAGAAGGAAGGGAGTACCAAGCGTGGACGTACGTCCATCCGAGCTGGATCCGTATCCGCGGGCCGAGCGCGATCTCGGTTCTGCCGTGCTGTGGCAGCGGTCGCTGCACCGGTCCCACCGGCGGCGCATCCGTCAGCGCGACGCCCGCCGCAACGCCCCGCGCCAGAAGGGCGCGACGCTGGCCGCCGGCGCGGCCATCCTCGCCTCCCCTGTCCTGAGCCCGCTGACGGGTGCCGCCACCGCGGCGTCGTCGCGGCCGGGCGTCACGAAGGCGGAGGTCGCCCAGAAGGCCGCGGTCAGCGGCGAGAAGACCTGGCTGCTCTCGTACGGCGACACCGGCGAGGCCGTGGCTGCCGTCCAGACGCAGCTGCGGGTCACCTCCGACGGGATCTTCGGCCCGATCACCGAGGGCGCCGTCAAGACGTTCCAGACCAACCACGGGCTGGCGGCGACGGGGATCGTGGACGCCAAGACATGGGCCGAGATCTTCGGCTCCAAGGTGCTGTTCTACGGCGACGCCGACGCCTCCGCTTCGTCGAGCACCGGCGAGTCGGTGCAGGTCGTCTGGGAAGGCGCTTCGGACGAGTCGGCCTCATCTGAGTCGGTCGGCGGCCCGGACCTCGAGGACCGCGTCGAGCTGCGGACGGAGATCGAGGACTCGTCGTCGTCGACGGCGCCCGCTCCGGCGCCGGAGCCGGCGCCCGCCCCCGAGGCGGCGCCTGAGCCGGTGGCCAAGGCGGTCCCGGTCTCGACCGGCGACGGCTGCACCTCCGACGGCCAGATGGTGGCGCCGGTCAACGGCACCGTCACCGGCACGTTCGGCGAGGACCGCGGCGATCACGCCCACAGCGGCACCGACATCGCCGCCCCGACGGGCACGACCGTCCGTGCCGCCGAGTGCGGCACCGTCAGCGTGTCGGGGACGGAGAGCGGCTACGGCTCGATGGTCTGCGTCCGCCACGCGGGCGAGACGACCACGTGCTACGCCCACCTCTCCGAGCGCAGCGTGGCGGTGAACGAGTACGTGAAGGCCGGCCAGAAGATCGGCGAGGTCGGCTGCACCGGCAGCTGCACCGGCCCCCACGTGCACTTCGAGGTCCGCCAGAACGGCGAGGCCCAGGATCCCTCCTCGTACCTGAGCGGGAGCCGCGCGGTGGCCTCCGCCGAGTCCAGCGCCGCGATCGGCGGCCCGACCCCGGCCGAGCAGGAGATGGTCTTCGGCAGCACCGGCGGCGCCGAGGCCCCGGCCGCGACGACGACCGAGACGACCGCCACGGCCACCACCGAGGCGCCGGCCACGACGACCACCGACCCGGCGGCCACGGCGACCGCGCCGGCCGAGGCCGCGCCGGTTGAGGCGTCGGTCGAGGCCGCGGCGCCCGTCGAGGCCGCGCCCGCCGAGGCCGCGCCCGTCGAGGCCGCGCCGGTTGAGGCCGCGCCGGTTGAGGCGACAGCGCCCGTCGAGGCCGCGCCCGCCGAGGCCGCGCCGGTTGAGGCGTCGGCCGAGGCGGCAGCGCCCGTCGAGGCCGCGCCCGCCGAGCCCGCGCCGGTTGAGCCGGCGCCCGCGCCCGTCGAGGCGGCGCCCGTCGAGCCCGCGCCGGTCGAGCCGGCGCCCGCGCCGGTCGAGGCGCCGCGCCCGCCGAGCCCGCGCCGGTCGAGGCCGCTCCGGCTCCCGTCGAGGCCGCTCCGGCGGCGACCGCCGAGGTGGCGGCGCCCGTCGAGCCCGCTCCGGCTCCCGTCGAGGCCGCCCCGGCGGCGCCCGCTGAGGCCGCGCCGGTCGAGGCGGCGGCTACCGCCGCGGCGCCGGTCGCCGACGCTTCGGTGGCTGCGACCGGGGGGGTCGCGGCTCCGTAGGCTGGAGGAGCAACCGGGTCGCGCGGGGCGTCGTTGGGGAGCGGCGCCCCGCCATCCGGCTCGGATTGGCCGGCGCAACCAGCGCCACGAGGGGCGGCGCCCGTCACGCCGGCATCATCCGGGGGATTTGGATGGGGGGGCCGGCGCGAACGCGCCGGCATGCCCTGGCCGCGTCCGTGGACCGTAGGGCAGAGCAAGCTTCTCCGGCCCACGACACCGTGTCAACACGTGGTCCGAGGCGTGACCAGCTCAGCTCGGCCCGTAGCCGAGGGCGAGGAAGCCGACGCCGAGGACGAGCGCGAGCTGCAGGGCGCCGCAGGCGATCACCCAGAGCAGCGCCTCCACCGGCCCCCGCCGCCGGAACGCCCACGCGGCGACCAGCAGCGCCGGCACCGCGAACAGCGCGGCCGGCACCGCGATGGCCTGCCACAGCGGCCACTCCGAGAGGTCCCCGCCCGCCCCCTCGACCACGGCGACGACCGCCGCCGCCCCGAGCAGCGCGAACACGACGACCGCCCCCACCAGCATCAGTCCGCCGGCACCCCCGGGATCCGGCCGTTGCGGAAGGCGTCGACGAACCGGCGGTGGTCGTCGCGCGCGAGATCGCCGTAGGCGCGGCCGAAGCGCACGAGGTCGTCCGCGAACTCGTCCTCGCGGCCGTCGACCACGGCCATGATCGCCGCCTCGGTCTGGAACTCCACCAGCGTCTGCTCGGACCCCGCGTCCGACACGCAGTGCACCTTGGCCGTCGCCTCGCCGAGGTACTCGAGCAACTCGAGCATCTCGTCGAGATCCGAGACGTGATCCCAGTCGATGTCCGCCTCGTACGGCGAGACCTCCTTGACCACCTGCCCCACCCCGCGGAGCGAGCACCACCCCAGCCACGGGTCGGCGTGCGCCTGCAGCGCGCGCTGGGACACCGCCGTCCGGTGGCCCGGCATGCTCGAAGTACGAGCCGATCGCCTCGTCGTCGACCACGCGCGAGGCGGCGGCCACGTTCCCCTGCTTCATGGACAGCACGACGTCGTTCTCCAGCGCCTGCGTGCGCCCCTCGACCAGCAGGCTGTAGGCCGGCAGGCCCGCCGAGCCGATCCCGAACCCCGCCCGCCCGATCACGTCCTTGACCGCGTAGGAGACGCTGTGCTGGCGCTTGATCTCCGGAATCGTCTCCAGGTAGGCCTCGTAGGCCTCCTCGACCGAGGCGCGCTCGTCCTCCTCCAGCCGCCGCACGCCGGCCCCCCCGGAGAAGTGCCGCTCGGCGCCCTCTACGGTCGTCGCCGCGTCGAGCAGCCCCACGCGCGTCTCCAGCCGCGCGCCCCGCAGCACGGACTGCAGCACGCCCTCGGTGTTCTCCAGCGTCAGCCGGAACTCGCTGTCGCGGTCGCCGGTCGAGAACGCCCGCACCTGACCCACGTACGCGCGCGCGTACGTGGCGATCATGCGCTCGATCGCGTCGTCCGACAGGGCCTTGGCGAAGCCCAGCAACGCCAACGACGCCGCCATCCGCCGCAGGTCCCAGGTGAAGTGGCCGAGGTAGGCCTCGTCGAAGTCGTTGACGTCGAACACCAGGATCCCGGCCGCGTCCATGTAGGTGCCGAAGTTCTCGGCGTGCAGGTCGCCCTGGATCCACACGCGGCTCGTGCGCGAGTCCGCCCACGGATCCTCCAGGCGGACGACGTCGCTGTAGAACAGCGCCGCGCTGCCGCGGTAGAACGCGAACGGCGACGCCGCCATCTTGCGGAACTTGCGCCGGAAGGCGCGCTCGTCGGCCTCGATCAGGTCACCGAAGGCGTCGGCCAGGACGCGAACGATCTCCTCGCCGCGCTCGTCGGTGTCGCGGGCGAGCTCGGCAGGTGTCGTCACGCGACAGATCGTTGCACGCGGTGCGCCCGCCACGCGAGCACGACCGCGGCGACCACCGCCAAGCCGAACGCGCCGTGGGCGACGTAATCGGCGGCGACGCTGAAGGAGCGGTGGAAGACGTAGCCCACCAGCGTGAAGGTCGCCGCCCACGCCAGCGTCCCGAGCAGGCTCCACGGCACGAAGGCCCGCACCCGCATGCCTGAGGCGCCGGCCAGGAACGGCGCCACCGCCCGCACGATGCCGACGAAGCGGCCCACGAGGATCGCCTTCGGCCCGTGACGGTCGAAGAAGCCCTCGACCCGCGCCAGCCGCGGCGCGGTCACGCCGATGCGCGGGCCGCGCGCGACGAGGAAGCGCCGACCCAGCCGCCGGCCGAGCGCGAAGCTCGCGAGATCGCCGAGCGCCGCCGCGAGCCACACGAGCGCGAGCATCAACCCCAGCGAGACCTCACCGTGCGCCGCCACCACCCCGCCGAGCACGACCGCCGTCTCGCCGGGCGCCACCAGGCCGACGAACGCGCCGGTCTCCAGGAACGCGAGCCCGCCGACGAGGGCGTAGGTCCAGGTGCCGAGCGTGTCCGAGAGGTCGGTCAGCGCGGCCTCGAGGTCCGGCAGCGGGATGACGCCCGCCGTCGTGAGGACGAACCCCGCCAGGGCGATCGCCGCGATCGCCAGCAGGAGCAAGGGCGGGCGGCTCATGCCGCCGCCGCGACGACCTCGCGCGGGCGGAACGCGGCCCGCGGGCGGATGACCTCCGGCTCCGGAGCGTCCGCCGGCTCCGGAGCGTCCTCGGCCTCCCAGCGCGCCATCGTGCGGCGCAGCTTGCCCAGCGCCACGAGGCCGATCGGCGCCGGGATCCAGATCGCCAGCGCACGGTAGGCGAGCACGGAGACGATCGCCAGGTCGGCCTCGACGCCGAAGGCCAGCAGCACGCCGACCAGGCCGCCGCTGGCGGCGCCCGGCACCGGGATCGTGTTGGCCACCTGGCCGAGGAAGTAGACGAGCACGACGACCGCGAACGCGGGCGGTGCGCCGAACGCGTTCAGCATCCCGTACAGGACCGCCATGTCGAAGCCCCACCAGGCGAAGGCGCCGAGCAGCCGCGGATCGGCCGAGCGCACGTGCGCCAGCGCGGCGCGCACGGCGCCGCCGAGCACGGCGCCCGTGGTGCGGATGCGGCCCGTGCCCTCGGCGGGCATCCACCACGAGGCGCCGACCGCCAGGGCGATGGCGAGCGCGGCGAGCGCCGCGGGGATCGCCGTGAGCGGGGCCGGGCCGATGCCGTACAGCGTCAGGATCGACCCGCTGACCGCGAGCGCGCCGAGGAAGACCGCGTAGACGAGCACGAGGAAGGTGAGCAGCGTGCCGGCCGCGCCGCGGGTGCCGAGGCCGGAGCGGCGCAGCGCCCACAGGGTCATGGCCGCCCCGCCGACGCCCGCCGTCGGCAGCAGCCGCGTGGCGGCGGCACCGCCCAAGGTGATCTCGGCGCTCTCGCGCAGCCCCAGCCGCGAGGACCGGCCGCTGCCGACCAGCCACAGCAGCAGGATGTAGCCGCCGAACGAGAGCAGCTCGAAGGCGGCGGCGGCCGCCACCCACGCGGGATCGGCGTCGAACGCCCGCCGGATCGCGTCGGCCAGCGTCTCGAGTGGCCCGCCGAGGACGAGCACGGCGGCGACGAGCGCGGCGGCGCCGGCGGCGGGCAGAGCGGCCCGGCGCGCCAGCACGCGAAAGTCGAACGTGGGGAGCGCTACGTCCTCGGCGGGCATGAGAACCAGTATCCGGACGTGCCCCGGCGTTCGCATCAGGGATATCACCAGCATGCAGGTGCGGCCTGCCGCACCCGAGCGCGCTCTACTCGCGCGGCCGGACGTGCTGGAAGCCGAAGCGGCCCTTGATGCAGAGGTTGCCGCGCGTGATGTCGTGATCGTCGGGCGAGGTGACCTTGACGATCTCGTTGTCCTGCACGTGCAGCGTGAGGTTGCAGCCGACGCCGCAGTACGGGCAGATCGTGTCCGTCGTCGCCTGGCGCGACTCGTCCCACTGGCCGGCCTCGCGCAGCTCGTGCTCGGAGGCGAACATCAGCGCACCCGTGGGGCAGACCGCGATGCAGTTGCCGCAGTACACGCACGCCGAGTCCGGCAGCGGGTTCGCGAACTCGGTCGAGATCCGCGCGTCGAATCCCCGCCCCGCCACGGTGATCGCGAACGTGTTCTGCCACTGCGAGCCGCAGGCGTCGACGCACTTGTAACAGAGGATGCACTTCGAGTAGTCGCGCACGTAGAGGTCGTTGTCGACCTTGATCGGGGTATGCACGGTCGCCGCGGTCTGACCGTCGGGCTCCTCGTGGACCCCGGTCCGCCGGCGGTCGCGGTCTGGATCCGGCGGCGCGGGCGGCCCGTAGCGCTCGGGATGCGCGTCATAGCGCTCGAGATAGCCCTCGGCCACGGGTGTCGTCGAGAGATCCACCGACGACGCCAGGAACTCCATGACCATCTTGCGCGAATGCCGCACGCGCTCGGAGTCGGTCTTCACGACCATGTCCGGCTCGACCGTGCGCGCGCAGGCCGGCGCCAGCACGCGCGCCCCCTCGAGCTCGACCACGCACACGCGGCACGCGTTGGCGGGCTGCAGCGTCTCCCCGTAGCAGAGCGTCGGCGTGTCGATGCCGATCTGCGCGCAGGCCTCCATGATCGTCGAGCCCTCGGGAACCTCGACCTGCCGGTCGTCGATCGTGAGGCCGACCATGCGCTGCGTCATGCGAACACCCCCAGCTTGCCGATGGCCGACTCGATCGCCGACGAGGCGGTCTGCCCGAGGCCGCAGATCGACGCGTCGCGCATCGCCTCCCCGATCTCGGCGATCAGCGCGCGCTCGTCCTGCACCGTGCCGCGCGTTCGCCCGGACAGCAGCCGCGCGAGCGCCTCCTGCTGGCGCACCGTCCCGACGCGGCACGGCACGCACTGGCCGCAGCTCTCGTTGCGGAAGAAGGCGGCGATCACCATCAGGAGCCGGCCGAGGTCCATCTGGTCGTCGATCGCGAGCACCACGCCGGAGCCGAGCGTGACGCCGGACCCGCGCGCGTCCTCGAACGTGAGGGGCATGTCGAGCTCGTCCGGCGTGATGAACATGCCGGCCGCGCCGCCGAGCAGCACCGTGCGCAGGTTGGGCGGGACGCCGCCGGCGAGCTCGAACAGCTCCCGCAGCGTCGTGCCGAACGGGACCTCGTACGTCCCCGGCCGGTCGACCGCGCCGCTTACGCAGAACAGCTTCGGCCCGGTCGACTTCTCGGTCCCGATCTCGGCGAACGCCGGGCCGCCCTCGAGCACGATCGCCATCACGTTGACGAGCGTCTCGACGTTGTTGACCACCGTCGGCAGCCGGAACAGGCCCTCGACGACGGGGAACGGCGGCTTGTTGCGCGGCTCGCCGCGGTAGCCCTCGATCGAGCCGAAGATCGCGGTCTCCTCGCCGCAGATGTACGCGCCGGCGCCCTTGCGCACCTCGATGTCGAACGCAAAGCCGTCCTCCGAGCACGTCCTTGCCGAGGAAGCGGCGCTCGTACGCCTCCTCGATCGCGTGCTCGATGCGGTGCTGGGCGAGCGGGTACTCGCCACGGATGTACAGGTAGCCGCGCTCGCAGCCGGTCGCGTACGCGGCGATCGTCATCGCCTCGATCACGGCGAACGGGTCGCCCTCCATGATCACGCGGTCCTTGAACGTGCCGGGCTCGGACTCGTCGGCGTTGCAGATCAGGTAGTGCGGGCGACGCGGCTGGCGGGCGACCGCGTCCCACTTGCGGCCCATCGGGAACGCGGCGCCGCCGCGCCCGACGAGGTTCGAGTCGATCACCTCGCGGATCACGCCCTCGGGGCCGAGGTCGATCGCCCGCCGTAGCGCGTCGTAGCCGCCGTGGGCGCGGTAGTCGTCGAGGCTCTCCGGGTCGACGTGGCCGATCCGGCGGAGCAGCCGCAGCCCCGGCTCGCCGAGTTGCGGCGGTGTGGTGGAGACCGGCGGCGGGGGCGTGGCGCCGCCGAGGATCGCCTTGACGCCGTCCGCGTCGATCTCGGTCAGCTCACGCTCGAGCGGGTCATCGCCGGCCTCGCTGAGCATCGCCGCCGGCGCGCGGTCGCACTGGCCCAGGCACGGAGCGCGCAGCCAGGTGGCGCCGTCCACCGCCTCGCCCTCGGGACCGAGCTGCGCGATCAGCTCCTCCGAGCCGGCGCAGCGGCAGGCGATGTCGTCGCAGACGTGCACGACGCGCGGCGGGCGCTCCTCGACCGAGAACAGCGCGTAGAACGTGGCCACGCCGTAGACGTCGGCGGGCGGCACGGTGAGGCGCCGCGAGACGTAGTTCAGCCCGCCGGGACTGATCCAGCCGGCGCGCTCGTGCAGCGCGTGCAGCGTCGGCAGCAGCAGGTGGCGCTGCGAGCGCACCGAGTGGCCGCCGTGCGCGGCGTGGCCGTCGTCGATCGCGTCGGTGCCGGTCCAGATCGCCGGCGACGGGCCCAGGAAGGCATCGACGGCGTCGCGCTCCGCCGCCGACGGCTCGGCGTCGAGCAGCCGTACGTCCATCGCTACTTGCCGGCCTCGGTGCTCGTCACACCGGCAGTTTGACGCTCGCGGACCTTCTCCACCCGCACGGCCGTCGCCTTGAACTCCGCGGTGCCCGACTTCGGGTCGGTCGCATCGATCGTGAGGATGTTGACGTCGATGTCGTCGGGGAAGTGCATGGTCATGAACGCGAGGCCCGGACGCAGGCCGGGATCGAGCCGCACCGGCGCCTGGATCGAGCCGCGGCGCGAGGTGATCTGCACGACCTCTCCGGGCTCGACGCCCAGCGACTCGGCGTCCTCCGGCGACAGGTCGAGCGTCTCGCCGCGGCGCAGCGGCGAGCTGTAGAGGCCCGACTGCACGCCGGTGTTGAAGGAGTCCAGCCGCCGGCCGGTGGTCAGGCGGATCGGGAAGTCGTCGTCGAGCTCGTCGATCGGCGGCATCCACTCGGTGACCGAGAACGGCGCGAGCGGGCCCTCGACCGGCTCGGCCCACAGGCGCCCGTGCAGGAACGGCGAGCCGGGATGGTCCTCGCTCGGGCACGGCCACTGGATCCCGCCCAACTCCTCCAGCCGCGTGTAGCTCATGCCGCGGTGCATCGGGCTCAGCGAGCGCAGCTCGTCCCACGCCTGCTCGGGCGTCGGCTGGCCCCAGTCGTGGCCGAGGCGCTTGGCGAGCTCGCAGATGATCCACTGGTCGTCGCGCGCGTCGCCGGGCGGGTCGATCGCCTTGCGCATCAGCTGCACGCGGCGCTCGGAGTTGGTCACCGTCCCGCCCTCGGACTCGCACCACGAGGCCGACGACGGCAGCACCACGTCGGCCATCTCGCACGTCCTGGTCATCAGGATGTCCTGGGCGATCAGGAAGTCGAGGCCCTCGAGCAGGCTCAGCGCGCGCTGGGAGTCGGCCTCCGACTGCGCGGGGTTCTCACCGAGGACGTACAGCGTGTTGAGCTCGCCGCGCTCCATGCCGTCGAACATCTGCGACAGGTGCCAGCCGCGCTCGGGCGGGAGCTTGCGGTCCCACGCCGCCTCGAAGCGGGCGCGCGCCTCCATGTCGTCCTGCACGTCCTGGAAGCCGGGGAGCTTGTTGGGGATCGCGCCCATGTCACCGCCGCCCTGGACGTTGTTCTGCCCGCGCAGCGGGTTCAGGCCCGACCCGTAGCGCCCGACGTGGCCGGTCAGCAGCGCGAGGTTGATCAGCGAGAGGACGTTGTCGACGGCGGTGACGTGCTCCGTGATCCCGAGCGTCCAGCACAGGATCGCGCGGTCGGCACGCGCGTAGGCGTGGGCGAGCTCGCGGATGACCTGCGCCGGGACGCCGGTCACGCGCTCGCCCTCC
The DNA here is from genome assembly GCA_963844405.1 of uncultured Solirubrobacteraceae bacterium. GTDB lineage: Bacteria > Actinomycetota > Thermoleophilia > Solirubrobacterales > Solirubrobacteraceae > DASSUW01. The sequence goes on from CAWJNZ010000010.1 coordinate 22,374, forward strand.
TCGAGCGTCCACGGCTCGACGGAGGCGCGGTACTCCTCGAAGCCCGTCGTCGAGCGCTCGATGAAGCGTTCGTTGGTCAGCCCGGCGTGGATGATCTCGCGAGCGATCGCGTTGGACATGGCGATGTCGGTGCCGACGTCGAGCCCCATCCAGGTGTCCGCCCATTGCGCCGAGCTGGTGCGCCGCGGGTCGAGGACGTACAGCTTCGCGCCGTTGTGCACGGCCTTGAGAACGCGGTGGAAGAAGATCGGATGCGTCTCGCGGGCGTTCGAGCCCCACAGGATCACCAGATCCGTCTCGTCGACCTCCTTGTAGGACGACGTGCCGCCGCCCGCGCCGAACACCGTCGCCAGACCGACGACGCTGGGGGCGTGTCAAGTGCGGTTGCACGAGTCGATGTTGTTCGACCCCATCACTGAGCGAACGAACTTCTGAGCGAGGAAGTTCACTTCGTTCGATGCCTTGGAGCAGCTGAACATGCCGAAGGAGCGCGTCGCGTCCTGCGTCCTGGCGCGGGCCAGGCCGGCAGCCGCGACATCGAGCGCCTCGTCCCAGCCCGCGGGCCGAAGCACTCCGTTTTCGCGCACCAGCGGCTCGGTCAGCCGACCGCGGTACTTTCGCATCCGATCACCTCCTTCCCTGGAATTGGTAGCCGAGAAAAGTCTAGGCAAGGAGGCGGGCTTGATGCCGCACCGGGACTAGGGACTCCCCCGATGCGGCGGCACGCCCACCGGCCGTACCGTCGCGGCCATGCTCCGCATCCTCCCCGTCGCGCTGCTCCTGCTGCTCTTCGCCGCCCCCGCGCAAGCGGCGACCGTGAAGGTGCTGGTGCCGGCCGAGGGGCAGATCGCAGTCGCCGTCGCGAAGGTCGGCAAGACGGCGTCGGTGAAGGCGGGCGCTCCGGACGGGATAGTCGTGACGGGCTCGGCGAAGAAGGGCCGGCTCGGGGTGGCGGTGATGCACCGGCGCGGGGTGGTCGCCGGCGGCGAGGTGAAGCTGAGCGTGAAGGGCAAGGTGCGCGGGCTGACGATCGGCGCCGTGCCCGGCTCCGCGTGCAAGAGCCTCGCGGCGCTGCTGACCAGGCCGCTGCAGAGCGGGGGACTGACGAAGGGCGACGTGCGGGCGCTCGGAGCGGCGGCCGCCGCCAAGGCGTGCGGGAAGCCGTTCTCGCAGGCGCTCCTCGACCGGCTGGGCCTCGGCGCGCCGCCGCCGACCAGCGGCGGCCTCGTCACGCCGCGCCCGTCGTCGCCCGGGGGCGGCGGTGGCGGCGGCGGCTCAACCAACCAGTGCTCGAACGGCGTCGACGACGACGGCGACGGCCAGATCGATGCGCCGAGCGAGCGCAAGCTTCGCCCCGACCCCGGCTGTATGAACGCCAACGACAGCACCGAGGCCGGCGAGGTACCGCTGACCTGCAACGCGGGCGCGGGGGTCGGCGAGGGCCCGTCACAGCTCCAGATCGGCATCAACGACGGCTGCGGCTCGTTCGTGGAGGTCGCCGTCTACGCGGCGCCCAGCGCCTTCGTCTGCGACGTCGCCGCCTCGGCCGGCAACTGGGTCTGCGTGATCGCCCACGGCCACCCGTTCGCCGAGACGCGCACCGCCGCCGCGGAGATGGCCGACCTCACCATCGGCCTCAACGGACCCGCCGACTGCACCGTCCCGGCGACGATCGTCCTCACGCGCCCCACCCTCGAGGTCGCCGAGCTGGTCACCCCGATCGCGCGCTGCGGCCAGGCCGCTCCCGCGTGCTCGAACGGCCGCGACGACGACGGCGACGGCATGGCCGACTCGCGGGACACCGTCCCCACCCACCCCCTCGATCCCGACCCCGGCTGCTCGAGCACGTCGGACGGCAGCGAGGACTCGGAGGTCGCCCTCCCCGCCGGCTGCACCGTCGGCGGCGGCAACGTGAACAACGATCCCCGCTTCCCGGCCGTCGAGGTGAGCGGTTGCGGTCCGGTGACCGGCGTCTGGTTCAAGCCGTCGGCCATGCCGCAGGACTGCGTGTACTCGATCGGCACCGGTGGGCTGGCGTGCTCGGTGACCGGCGCGACGGTGGGCGCCGGCTTCGGCGCGACGGCGGCGACGGTGGCGCTCGGCGCCCACACCTCCAGCGATACGACGTGCGGCCCGGTGACCATCGCGGTCACGCTCGCCGACGGCCGCGTCGCCGCGTTGCGCGACGACTGGTGCTGACGTAGTCTCGCCCCTTGATGGGGGCGACCCTGGTCGAAGTCCCGGCCGGGCGGTACGAGCTCGGTGAGCCTGGCGAGACCCGCGTGCACGAGCTGGCTGCCGTGCGCATCGGCCGCTGGCCGGTCACCAACGCTGAGGTCCGCCGCTTCCTCGAGGCCACCGGGCTCGAGCCCACGCCGGCGCAGGCGGCCGACGCGCTCGCCGACCATCCCGCCACCGGCCTCACGCGCGAGCAGGCCGAGGCGTACTGCGCCTGGGCGGGTGCGCGCCTCCCGACCGGCGCCGAGTGGGAGGCCGCCGCCCGCGGGACGGACGGCCGCCCCTACCCGTGGGGCGAGACGTTCCACCCCGAGCACTGCAACTGCGCCGACAGCGGGTGGGGCTGGACGGTGCCGGTCGGCGCCCACCCCGGCGGCGCCGGGCCGTTCGGCACCGAGCAGCAGGCCGGCAACGTCTGGGAGTGGGTCTCAGACAATGTGCCGGACGGCTGGGGCGTCGTCCGCGGCGGCTCGTACCTCGACACCGCGTGGGGCCTGCGCGCCTCGCGCGTCCAGCCCGCCGACCCCGAGCGGGCGACCAACACGACCGGTTTCCGAATCGCGATCGGAGGGCCATGGCCAGAGCAGTTCTGATGGACGCGCTACGCGAGGTCTACGACCCCTGCTGCGCGGATCGCGGGATCTCGATCGTCGACATGGGGGTGGTCGAGGACGTGCGCGAGAACGACGGCCACGTCGACGTCGACCTCGTCCTCACCACCGGCTGGTGCCCGTTCGTGGTGTCGATGTCGACGGCCATCCCGGAGGCGCTCAAGCAGATCGAGGGGGTCGAGAGCGTGGAGGTGAAGGTCGTCTGGGACCCGGTCTGGACGATGGATCGCCTGTCGGAGTCGGCGCGCGAGAAGCTCGCGATGCCGCTCGAGCAACTGGAGCCGTACCGAGCAGCGAGGAGCGCAGCCTGATGGCCATCACCGAGGAACGCCCGGAGCAGGCCGGCAAGTCGAAGGTCGACGCGTTCGTCTTCGACTGCGTCTGCCACATCTTCAACTTCGACAAGAAGAACGCGATCGGCCCGCCCGGCGAGCTGTTCGACGAGCACCTCTACGCCTTCCACCAGCTGCTCACCAGAGAGGGCGAGCCGATCCTCTCGCGCGAGGAGTTCTTCCGCGAGTGGAGCGTCGACGAGATCTACGAGATGGTCATCGAGGGCTCGGACACCGACATGATCGTCGCCCAGCCGCTCCCGCTCACCGACCTCTTCCACGACGGGCTTTCCGCCTGGGAGAAGTGCGCGGAGATGGCCAACAAGCACCCTGACAAGGCGGTGTTCTGGGGCTCGGTGAACCCGCTGGAGGGCAAGAAGGCGCTGGACCTGATGACCCGCCAGGTCGAGGACTACGGCGCGAAGGCGTTCAAGTTCTACAACGTGCGCTACGACTACGGGCAGCCGTTCCCGTGGCGGATGGACGACCCGCGCGTGGCGTTCCCGGTGTTCGAGCGCGCGCAGGAGCTGGGCATCAACCTGATCGGCGTGCACAAGGGCGTGCCGCTGGGACCGCAGCCGGTCGAGCACACGCGCACGTTCGACATGGACGGCGCGGCGGCGAACTTCCCGGACATCAACTTCGTGATCTTCCACGTCGGGCTGCCGTGGCTGGACGAGGTGCTGTGGCAGATCGTGCGCTTCCCGAACCTGTACGCCTCGATCGCCGCCACGGTGAACTTCATCTCGCGCCAGCCGCGGGTGTTCGCGGAGATGCTCGGCAAGATGATGTGGTGGTGCGGTGAGGACAAGATCATCTACGGCGGCGAGGCGCCGATCTGGCACCCGCAATGGGCGCTGGAGGAGTTCTGGAACTTCGAGCTGCCCGAGGACATCGTCACCGAGCGCGGCTATCCGCAGCTGACCGAGCAGGCCAAGCGCAAGATCCTCGGCGGCAACCTCGCCCGCCTGCACGGGATGGACGTGCCGGCGTGAGCGGCTATACCAAGCTCAACCTGGTCGAGGACGTCGAGAACAGCGCCGAGAAGTTCGGCATGGGCGACGTCCTCGCCGCCCACTTCGCCCGCAAGGACATCGAGGCGAAGCAGTTCGGCTTGAGCCTCCAGCGGCTCAAGCCGAACCAGCGGTTGCCCTTCGGCCACCGTCACGAGACGCAAGAGGAGGTCTACGTGATCGTCGCCGGCAGCGGGCGCTTCAAGCTCGAGGACGACATCGTCGACGTCGGCCAGTGGGACGCCGTGCGGGTCGACCCCGAGGTCACGCGCGGCCTCGAGGCCGGCCCGGACGGCATGGACGTGCTCGCGTTCGGAGCCCCTGGCGTCCCCGACTCCCAGCAGGAAATGGGGTGGTGGACCGAGATCGACTAGCCGTACACCTCGTCCCAGCGCTTGATGCGCATCGCCAGCAGCTGGCCCTCGCTCACGAGCGCCGGGTTGGCGTTGGCGCGGTGGACCTGGACGTCGAAGACCCACCAGCCGTGGCCGATCGCCTTGGAGGCGTCGACGAGGCCGCTCGTCTCCTCGTTGATGGTCAGCACCGTGTCGGGGAACGAGAACAGCGCCGGATCGACCCTGGCGACGACGCCCAGCTCGCCGGTGTGCACCTGGTAGGCGATGATCCGCGCGAAGTTGCGGCTGTTGCCCGGGTCCTCCTGGATCAGGAGGTTGCCGCGCCGGTCCATGTCCAGGTTGTCGGGTGAGTTGATCAGGAGCTCGTCCTCCTCGCCGCCCACGCCGTCGAGCAGGAGCGTGAGCGTGCCGCCGCGCTCGGGGCGTTCGATGTCGTGGAACGAGAGCCGCCAGATCCCTCCGGCGTCCCGGGCCCCTCCCTCCAGGCCCGGACGGGTGTCGCCGCCGTCCGTGGTCGCGAAGTAGAAGTCGTTCGGGCGGCGCGGGTCCCAGACGCCGTCCTCCGGGCGCGCCAGCGTCATGCCGTCGGCCCTCGCCTCCTGGTTCATCGCCACGCCGGACTGGTCCCAGTCGACGGTCGAGAGGTCGAACTCGACCGGCGTGCCCTTCCCGTACTTGCCCCGGAACTCGGCCTGGGTGGACACCGTCTCGTCGACGAGGTCGATGACGTGGTTGACGCCGTTGGTCAGGCCGGCACGGTCGAAGGCGTCGCCGCCTCGCCGCTTGGCCCCGACGTAAACCCAGATCTGGCCCTCCGTCATGTCCTCGGAGCCGATCACCAGCGTCCGGTCCGAGCGGTTCGCGGCCGGGATCGTGTTCTCGTAGGAGAACAGCCCGAGGCGCGGCAGCTGCTTGGCCGTCCCGTCCTCGAGCACGCCGAAGTCGCGGCCCTCGATGCCGGTCTCCTCGTTGGCGAAGTACACCCGGCCGAAGTACCCGCGGCCGGTGCGCGGGTTGTAGAGCCGGCCGAGCTCGGTCGAGCGTCCCCGAGCAGAACCGGCCGAACGCGGCCGGCTGGGCGACGAAGTCGTCGTTCGGCAGGTTCGGCTGCTCGGAGCCGAACACGCGCGGGTTGTCACCGCCGGGCGACGGGGTGTCCTGGTACTGCTGGGTGACGTAGTTCCAGTACTTCACGCCCGGGCGGATCAGGTCGTAGCCGCGCTCGACCTCCCACGTGCGGGAGTCGATCTCCCAGCCGGAGACGAAGGCCCCGGCCTGGCCGTGGGCCCGCACCACGCCCTGCGCGGCGCCGATCTCGTGGTTCATGAAGACCGTGAAGTCGTGTCCCGGGCCGCCGATCACGCCCAGCCCGTCGGGGATGCCGACCATCTCGTAGCCGTTCGTCGCAGAGCCGCCCTCGCGGCCCGTGGCGTCGACGGTCATCAGCGAGACGATGTCGACGCCGTCCGCCGCGGGCAGCACGTACGGGTCTACGGGCGTGCTCGGGCCGCGCGCCGTCGACGCCCCCACGGGCGTCGCCAGCGCGCCGGCCGCGGCGACGGCCGCCAGGGTGCAGCCGAGCCTTCGTGTGCCGTTCATCGGTCCTCCTTCACCTCGCGGCGCCGGTCGGCGCCGTCCGCGGCGAGTGTCCGTCCGCCGAGGCGTCCGTCACATCCCCCACCGGTGTGAAGAAGCTCAGCCCTCAGGCTCAGCCGCCGCTGGTCCGCGCCAGGCGGATCGCGGCGCCGCGACGGGCGCGGACGCTCGGCGGCATCTCCGGCAGCGTCGACGTGTCCGTCTCGCCCGGGTCGAAGACGCCCCGCCCGCCTTCGATGAGCATGATCCGCTCCGCGCGGCTGCGCTCGCCACGGATCGCGACGGCCAGGTCGAGCCTGCCGTCCCCGGAGAGCTCGAGCGCGGCGAGCGTCGAGCCGAACTCGCGGCCGGCCCGAGCCTGGCCCGGCACGTCTACGTGATCCTGGTCGAACTGGCTGTGCCCGGTTGCGGCGATGCCGTCGCTCCCGCCGCGGATCACCATGATGAGACCGGCGGCCTCGTCCTCGCCGGCGGCGGCCACGATCATGTCGGCGTAGTCGTCGCCGTCCAGTTCGGCGGCCTCGACCACCCCGCCGAACTGGTCACCGACCTCGCTCACGGCGTCCAGGCCCGGCGTGTCCTGCGTGATCGTGCGCGGCTCGACCGGGCCCTCCGGCCCGCCGAGCCAGAGCCGGACCTCGCCGGCGGTGGACGGCAACCCCGTGTCGGGGTCGCGCGGGCCGGCGTCGCCCTGCACGATGTCGGCGCGGCCGTCGCCGTCGACGTCGGCGACGGCCAGGCTCGACGTTCCGCCGTCGCCCAGGCGGCGGCATTGGTCCGGACCGTCGGGCGAGCCCGCGCAGTAGCTCCCGTGGCCGGCGACGCGAGCCCCGGTCGGCGAGCCTTCGACGAGGTCGGCGTGACCGTCGGCGTCGACGTCGCCCATGCGCAGGCGCGTGCCGAACGCGCGCATGTCGTCGTCGGGCGGCCGCAGCACCAGGTCGCGGTCCTCGAGCTCTCGCGCGCCGCCGAAGAGGACATGCACGGCGCCTGCTCGCGGATCCCTGACCGTACCCCCCGGCGCGGCGACCAGCAGGTCGTCGTGCTCGTCCCCGTCGAGGTCGCGGGCGATCAACGCCCACCCGTAGCGGCCCGCCTCGCGCCCGAGATCGGGTGCCGCCAGTTGCTCGCGGCGTCCTCGCAGCAACCCGTGTCCTGGACCCGTACATCACCGACACGTGGTCCTTCCCGGGCGTGCCGATGGCCAGATCGGGCCAAGCCGTCGTCGTCGAAGTCGCCGCTGGTGATGCCCGATCCGAACGCATCTTCGCGCGCAGGCACGCCAGGGACGCCGGCGATGTCCTGCGTGATGACCTGCCAGCCGCGCGGCCCGTGGACGATGACCGCGCCGCTGCGCGGCGCGGCGCCGGCGGGCGATCCTTCGACGAAGGCCGCGACGAGCTCCTGCCGGCCGTCGTTGTCGAAGTCGTAGGGCGCGGCGCGTGGCTCGCGAGGGGCCGGCTGAGGATCGACGTCCCTGGAGAGCAGGGCGAGCGACCCGGCCGCCACGGCGGTCAGCACGGCCGCGCCGACCACGAGCGGGCGCCTTCTGCTGCGCGGCTCGGGGGTGGGGCGCCGAGCCGGCGGGGCGATGGCCGTGGAGGCGTCGGACGGCAGCGCCGCCGTCGCCGGCGCGGCGAGGATCGCGCTGTCGCGGCGCCAGTACGCCCCGAGCTCGGCGACGGCGATCTCCTCGAGCGCCTCCCACGCCTCGGCGGCGCTCTGCGGCCGGTCGCCGGGCGCCTTCTCGAGCAGCCACCCGACCCATTCGCGCACGGCCGCGGGCGCGAGCGAGAGCGGCGGGGGCGGCTGGTGCACGTGCTTCCACAGCACGGCCACCGGCGTCTCGGCGTGGAAGGGCGGACGGCCGGCGAGCAGCTCGTAGACGACGATGCCGACGGCGTAGAGGTCGGTGTACGGGCCGAGCGACTGGTCCTGGGCCTGCTCCGGCGCCATGTACGCCGGCGTGCCGAGCGCCATGCCGGTGCTGGTGAGCCGTCCGGTCAGCTCGTTGTACGCGCGCGCGATGCCGAAGTCGGCGATCTTGACGCCGCCCTGCCCGGTCAGGAGCACGTTCTCGGGCTTGACGTCCCGATGCGAGATCCCTCGGTTCTCGGCGTGGCGGAGCGCGGCCAGCATGCCCTCGGCCACGCCGAACACCTGCGGCAGGCTCAGCGCGCCGACGAGCGGCCGGAGCGAACCGCCGGCGACGTACTCCATCGCGATGTACGGCACGCCGCCGTCTTGAAAGAAATCGAACAACGTGACGACGTTGGGGTGGTCGAGCCGCGCGGCGAGGCGCGCCTCCTGCACGAAGCGCTGCGCCAGCCGCGCATCGTCGCTCTGAAGGTCGAGCCGCTTGAGCACGACGTGGCGGTCGAGCGCCGGCTGGCGCACGAGATAGACCATCGACATCCCGCCCCGCGCGAGCGGCCGGACGATCTCGTATCCGCCAACAAGCTGACCGGTCACCGGGTTCGACCCTAACCGACTATCGTGCGCTTGTGAGGGTCCTGCCATCGGCGCTGAGAGCGGTGCGGCCGTCGGAGGTCGCCGACCGGCTGCGGGCGGAGCGCAGCGGCGCGCCGTTCCTGCTCCACCTCGACGGCGAGGGCGGGCAGCGGATCGTCGAGCTCGCCGACGCCGACCGGCTCAGCATCGGCCGCCACGCCGCCAGCGACGTGCCGCTGACCTGGGACTCGGAAGTGTCTCGCCTGCACGCCGTGCTGGAGCGCGTCTCCGGCGAGTGGACGCTGTGCGACGACGGCCTCTCCCGCAACGGCTCGTTCGTCAACGGCGAGCGCCTCCGGGGGCGGCGCGTGCTGGGGGACGGCGACTCGATCACCGTGGGGCGCACCTTGATCGTCTACCGCAGCGGCCCCCCGGGCGAGGTGCCGACGACCACGAGGACGACCACCCACCTGACGCCGCCCGACCTGTCGGCGGCGCAGCTGCGGGTCCTGCAGGCGCTGTGCGACGACCGCTACGGCGCCCCGCCGTCGAACCGCGAGCTCGCCGAGGAGCTGTTCCTCAGCGTCGACACGGTGAAGAGCCACCTGCGCGAGCTCTTCCGCGCCTTCGACGTCCCCGACCTGCCGCAGAACCGCAAGCGCGCGGAGCTCGTGCGGCGGGCGCACGAGCTGGGGATCGTCCGGCGGGGCTAGGCCGCGGCGGTCGCTTCGTCGTCGTCGGTCGTGTGGAGCAGGAACCCGGCGGCGTCGAGCACCCGCCGCTCGCGCAGCCGGAGCAGACGCTCGCTGCAGGCGGCGTCGGGCTCCCAGGCCGCGACGGCGGCGGTGTCGTGCAACGGGCGCAGACCGTTCTCCTCCGGCTCGTCGTAGGCCTGGCGCAGCCACGCCAGGTCGTCGGCGATGCGCCGCGGGCGGCTCTCGGCCTCCGGCGCCGGGTTCCACGGGTCCTGGCCCTGACGGCGCTCCGGCACGCCGGGCGGGCGCGTGAGCGCCACGCCGAGCGCGTTCAGCCAGTCGGGTCTATCGAGCACGAGCTCGAGCATGTGTTTCCTCGTTTCCGCTCGGGAGCCCCGGCAAACTCGCAGACATCGCCGGTCGGGCGCTCGCCGCCTACACCGGGTTGGAGGGCGGCGGGGCCGACATGACCTCCACGCGGTGGCCGGCCGGGTCGCGCACGAACCAGCGTGGCGCGTCCCAGGCGTCGCTGCCCGGCTGGGGATCGAAGCCGCGCTCGCGCAGGGTCGAGACGGCGGCTTCTGCGTCCTCGGCCACGACCGCGGCGTGGCCGCGCTGCGGCACCGCGGGGTCCTCGACCGGCTGCAGGTGGATCTGCGTTCCGCCGCGGCCGACCCAGATGAAGCGGCCGCGCAGCAGCTCCGGCGGCTCGAGCTCGGCGAAGCCGAGCAGCTCCCAGAAGCGGACGCAGTCGCGCACCTGTTCGGGACGCACCTCGAGCGTGACGTGCTGGAGCATGCCCGCAGCCTACGCTTGCCATGATCTGCGCATGAGCGATCTCGAGCGCAGGACCGGTTCCCGTCCCTCCCGCCGCAAGCGCGAGCAGCGTGCCTACAACCTCATCCTGGTGGGCGGAGCGCTCGGCCTCGTCTTCGTCGTCGGCACGATCCTGGCGATCGTCGGCATCATCGGCTGGTCGATCCCGATCCTCGCCGCCATCCTCGCCGTCGTCTGCGCGCTGCTCTTCCGGCGCACCGTGAATTGATCGTCGCGGAGGCGGTCGGCAGGGCGCTGGCGTCGCTCGGCGTCGAGGCCGTCTTCGGGCTGCTCGGCAGCGGCAACCTGACCGTCACCAACGCGCTGCGCGATGCCGGCGTGCCGTTCCACTCGGCGCGCCACGAGGGCGGGGCGATCTGCATGACCGACGGCTACGCGCGCGTGAGCGGCCGGCTCGCGGCCTGCAGCGTGCACCAGGGACCGGGCCTGACCAACACGGTGACCGGGCTGACCGAGGCGGCCAAGAGCCGGACGCCGCTGATCGTGCTGGCCGCCGACACGCCGAGCGCCGCCCTGCGGTCGAACTTCCGGATCGACCAGGCGGGGCTGGTGGAGGCGGTAGGGGCGGTGGCCGAGCGCGTCCACGGGCCGGCGACGGCGATGGCCGACGTGGCGCGCGCCGTCCGCCGGGCACGGGTCGAGCGGCGCCCGGTGGTGCTGATGCTGCCGCTCGACGTGCAGGCGGCCGAGTGCGACCCGTCGCTGCCGCCGTCGCCGCCGGAGCTGGCGGCGCCCCGGCCGGCGTCGGTCGACGCGCTGGCCGAGCTGCTGGCGGCGGCGGAGCGGCCGGCCATCGTCGCGGGCCGCGGAGCGGTGCTCGCCGGGGCCGGCCCGGCGCTGCGGCGGCTCGGCGAGCTGACCGGAGCGGTGCTCGCCACGTCGGCGGTCGCCAACGGGCTGTTCGCGGGCGACCCGTTCGCGGTCGGGATCGCCGGCGGGTTCTCGTCGCCGGTCGCCGCGCGGCTTCTGGGCGAGGCCGACGTGGTCGTGAGCTTCGGCGCGGCGCTGAACCAGTGGACGACCCGCCACGGCGCGCTGTTCGCGGCCGAGGCCCGGGTGGCGCAGGTCGACCTCGAGGCCGACGCCATCGGCGCCCACCGGCCGGTCGAGCTCGGCCTGGTGGGCGACGCCCGCGAGACCGCCGAGGCGCTCGTCGCCGCGCTCGGCGAGCGTTCGCCCGGCCGCCGCACCGCCGCGCTCGCCGACGAGATCGCGGCCGGCGCCTGGCAGCACGACCGGTTTGAAGACGCCGCCGCGCCCGGCCGCCTCGACCCTCGCACGCTCACCCTGGCGCTCGACGCCATGCTCCCGCTCGAGCGCACCGTGGTGGTCGACTCCGGCCACCTCACGGGCTGGCCGTCGATGTACCTGCGCGTCCCCGACGCCGCCGGCTTCGTGTTCCCGCAGGCCTTCCAGTGCGTCGGCCTCGGGCTCGGCAACGCGATCGGGGCGGCGATGGCGCGCCCGGACCGGCTGACCGTCGCCGCGCTCGGCGACGGCGGCGCGCTGATGGCGCTGCCCGAATTCGAGACGCTCGGCCGCCTGCGCCCCAACCTGCTGGTCGTCATCTACGACGACGCCGCCTACGGGGCCGAGGTCCACCACTTCCGGCCGATGGGCCAGGCGGTCGACCTCGCGCAGTTCCCCGACACCGACTTCGCCGCGCTCGCCGAGGCGGCCGGCTGCCGCGGGCTCGAGGCCCGCGGCGTCGACGACCTCGAGGGCGTGCGCACGTGGCTCGAGGACCGCGACCGCCCGCTCGTGCTCGACGCGCGGGTCGACCCCGACATCTGCGCGGAGTGGCTCGAAGAGGCCTTCCGCGGACACTGAAGAGAGGAGAACCCCCATGGCCCTGCTCGGAGATCTCGTCGCTGCGCTCGCCTCGGGCGAGGTGCGGGTGGTCGACCTCACGCAGCCGCTCAGCGAGCGCACGCCGGTGCTGCAGCTCCCCGAGCCGTTCGCCAACACGCCGGGCCTCAGCCGCCGGCCGCTCAGCCGCTACGACGATGCCGGGCCGGCCTGGGCGTGGGACGTGCTCGAGGTCGGCGAGCACGTCGGCACGCACTTCGACGCGCCGATCCACTGGATCACCGGCCGCGACGGCCAGGACGTCGCGAGCGTGCCGCCGCAGCGGCTGGTCGGCCTCGCGGCGGTGATCGACAAGTCGGCCGAGGCCGCCGAGGACGCCGATTTCCTGCTCACGCTCGACGACGTCCGCGCCTTCGAGGCCGAGCACGGGCCGCTGCCCGAGGGCGGCTGGCTGCTGCTGCGGACGGGCTGGGACGCACGCGCGGGCGACCAGGAGGCCTTCCTCAACGGCGGGCACACGCCCGGGCCGGACGCCGAGTGCGCGCGCTGGCTCGCCGAAGAGGCGCCGATCGTGGGCGTCGGCGTCGAGACCGTCGGGACCGACGCCGGCATCGCGCACGGCTTCGACCCGCCGTTCCCGGTCCACCACTACATGCTGGGAGCGGGCCGGTACGGGATCACCCAGCTCGCCAACCTCGCCGAGCTGCCGCCGACCGGCGCGGTGATCGTCGTCGCCCCGCTCAAGCTCGTCGACGGGACGGGCAGCCCGTCCCGCGTCCTCGCGTTCGTCTAGTCGTCGAGCCGGAAGCCGATCTTGAGGGTGGCCTGGTAGTGGGCCACCTTGCCGTCGTCGATGTAGCCGCGGACGGAGACCAGCTCGAACCAGTCGAGGTTGCGCAGCGTCTCGGACGCCTTGGCGATGGCGCGGTCGACGGCCTGGGTGACGCCCTCGGGCGACGAGCCGGTGACCTCGACGGACTTGTAGACGTGATCGCTCATGCCGCGAACCTACCGGCCTCGGCCGGCAGGTACTCGTCGTGCTCGGGCATGTGCACGTAGCTCGTGCGCGGCCCGTGGGCCGCGATCTCGCGCAGCGCCGCCACGAGGCGGTCGACGTCCTCGGTCGTGGAGCCGAGCCCGAGGCTCGCGCGCACGGCGCCCGGCAGGAGCGGCTGGCGGCCGGCGCGCAGCTCGGCGTGCAGGCGCGCCGCATCGGCCTCGGGGAGGCCGAGCAGGTGCGTCATCAGCGGGTGCGCGCAGAAGCAGCCGTGGCGGACGCCGATCGCGTGCTCGGCGCTGAGGATCGCGGCCAGCAGCGGATCGCGGTAGCCGCTCAGGTTGAAGGTGGCGACGCCGACGCGGTCGACCGTCCCGCGCGGCCACTGGGTCAGCATCTCCAGGCCGGGGATGCGCTCGAGCGCCGTCCACAGCCGGACGGCGAGCGAGCGCTCGTGCGCGGCCACGGCGTCCATGCCGAGCGCGAGCAGGGCGCGGCAGGCGGCGGCCAGCGCGACGACGCCGACGACGTTCGGCGAGCCGGCCTCGAAGCGGTCGGGGGCGTCGGCCCAGATGACGTCGTCGCTCGTCACGAGCCGGATCGCGCCGCCGCCGGCCAGCAGCGGCTCGCCATCGTGCAGGCGGCCGACGAGCGCGCCCGCTCCGAATGGCGCGTACAGCTTGTGGCCGGAGAAGGCGAGCATGTCGATGCCCTGGCGTGCCATGTCGATCGCGCGATGCGGCGCGAGCTGGGCGGCGTCGACGAACAGCTCGGCGCCGTGGCGGTGAGCGAGGGCCGCCAGCTCATCGACCGGCCACACCTCGCCGGTCACGTTCGACGCGCCGGTGACGGCGACGAGGTCGATGCGCTCGGCGCGCAGCGCGCGTTCGCAGGCCTCGAGCAGCTCGTCGGGCGTGCGGGTGATCGGCAGCAGGCGGACGTCGTGCTGCCGCCACGGGAGCATGTTGGCGTGGTGCTCGGCCAGGCTGGAGAGCACGCGGGTGCCGGGCGGCAGCAAGGCCGCGAGCAGGTTCGTGGCCTCGGTCGTGTTGCGGACGAAGACGACGCTGTCGGTGGGCCGGGCGCCGACGAAGCGGGCGACGACCTCGCGCGCGCCCTCGTACTCCGCGGTCGCGACCTGCGACTTGGCACCGGTGCCGCGGTGCACGCTGCTGTACCACGGCATGAAGGCCTCGACGGCCTCCCACACCTCGGCCATGACCGGCGTGCTGGCGGCGTTGTCGAGGTTGGCGTAGCGCAGCTTCCGGCCGTCGTAGCAGTCGACCTCCGTGTCGGCTCCGAGCATCCGCGGGAACATGGCCCGACTCTCCCACACCCCGCTTGTCGAAAGGTTGAGCCTGGCTTACTACCGCTCGGCGTTCGCGAGGAAGCCGAAGAAGACCTGGCTCCAGCGCTCGGCGGCGTCGATCGGCGGGAAGTGCCCGGAGCCCTCGAAGCGCTCGATCCGCACGTTGCCGTAGCGCTCGAGCAGCGCCGCCGTCTGGGCGACCATCGGCTGCGGCGGGTGGGCGTCCTCGCCCGGCCAGCCGGGGACGTGCCCGGCCTGGCCGAGCGTCCCCATGTCCCACGCCGAGCCGTCGGCGATGACCACGTCGTCGGTGCCGTAGGTCCACAGGATCGGCGGCTTGGGCTCGATGTCGGCCAGGCCCGACCAGTCGCAGTACTTCGGCGAGAGCGCGTTGAGGATGCCGCGCGTTCCGGGAGCGACGCCCGGCCAGTGCTCGCACGGCGTCATGTCGCCGGGGTAGAAGTCGTCGCCGGTGGCCGACTTGAGCACCTCGTCGAGCAGCTCCTCCTCGCGCGGCTCGTGGTGGGTCGGCGACCAGTAGGAGCTCGTCATCACGTTGCGCGGCGAGGTGCTCGCCTCGCTGCTGCGGTCGCCGGCGGCGAGGCGCTGCACGAAGTCGGGGCTGGCGACGCCGCCGCCCGAGCCCGCGTAGTCGGGCGAGCAGGGCGTGCCGTCGGCGCGCGTGCCGCCGAAGCCGTAGGGCGAGACCGGGTCGATCAGCGTGAGCGAGGCAGCTCGATGATCGATCGCGTAGTGGGCGATGGCGGCGCCGCCGGTCGACCAGCCGGCCAGGTGCGGCGGGCGGTCGATCCCCAGCGTCTGGAGCAGCGCATGGGTGTCGTCGGACCAGTCGCGCAGGCCGCGCGTGGCGTCGACCGGCTTGCGCTCGCTGTCGCCGAAGCCGCGCATGTCGGGGGCGATCAGGCGGTAGCGGTCGGGCGCGCCGGGCATCAGGTGCTCGAAGAAGCGGCCGGTCGAGAGGTTGCCGTGGAGCAGCGCGACGGGGATGCCGTCGTCGGGCCCGGACTCGATGAAGTGGGTGCGCAGCCGTCCCGTGTCGACGGTGCGCGAGCGGATCACGCTCCCAGCTCCTGCCGCAGCGCGGCCACCTCGGCGCGCAGCTCGGCGACCTCGCGCTCGAGCCGGTCGAGGCGGTCGTCACCGGGGGGCGGCGCCGCGGGGGCGGGGGCGGGGCCGGGGGCCGGTTCCTCACCCTCGGCGCCGAGCAGGTGCCCGTAGCGGTCCTCGCGCTGGCCGGGCCGGCGGTCGTAGCGGGCCACCAGCTCACGCTCCATCAGCCGCTCGATCACGGCGTGCAGCGCGCCCGAGTCCGGGAAGTGGTGCAGGCGCTCGGTGCGCTGGAGCAGCTCGCCGGGCGTCTGCGGCCCGCGCAGCATCATCACCGCCAGCAGGGCCTGCTCCTCGGGGCCGATCTGCAGCGCCTCGTCGAGCAGGTGGCGGTACTTGGAGGCGCGGCTGCCGTGGTAGCTGGTCAGCCGCGTGAAGCCGCGGCGGCGGAGGCGCTCGAGGGCGTCGCGGATCGTCGCCTCGTCGTAGGCGACGACCGGGTCGCGGTTGGTGCTCTGGTTGGTCGCCGCCCGCAGGGCGTTGAGGGTCAGCGGATAGGTGTCGGGCGTCGTGCGCTGCTTCTCGAGCAGGGAGCCGAGGACGCGCAGCTCTTCGGGGCTCAGGTCATGCACGTCGCGCAGCCTACGCGGCCCTCCACACGAGCATGGCGCTGATCGCGGCCATGACCGCGGCGACGGCGGCGAGCAGCAGCGCCTCCTCCGCGCGGGCCAGTCCGACGATCAGCACCACGAGGCCGATCACGTGGGCCTCGAGCGGGATCCGCGCCGCCCGCCGGCTGTCGTAGAGCGCCACCGACAGCCACACGCCGCCGTAGACGGCGAACACGGCGGCCGTGATCCGGGCGGTCAGCGGGGTGAGCGAGTACGGCCACGCGTCGATCGCCAGGTCCGGGACGACGAAGACCACGAAGCCGGCCGCCACGATCGCCGCACCGGCGGCGCCGAGCACGATCCTCACGGCGCGCGGCAGCGGCAGCCCGCCGATCGGGCCGCGGTTGCGCAGGTAGAGCAGCGGGACGGCGATCGGCGTGACGACGTAGAGCGCCGCCCACGCGGCGAACGGGAGGCTGTCCTCGTGGAAGCGGTCGAGGTGGATGACCGTGGCGACGGCGGCCATCCAGACGAAGAGCGCGATCGGCGCGAAGCCGGCCGCCACCCGCTCCCATGGCGCGCCGAACAGCACGCGCGCGAAGAAGTACGCGCCGGCCGCGTAGATCGACCCCAGCACCATCGCCGTCACCGGCGGCTGGATCGTCCACGCCCACAGCGTGTCGGTGCGGTCGGGATAGAACGCGAGCAGCTGCGCCGCGTCGATGAGGATCAGCACCAGGAAGCCCGCCACGGCCCGCGTGAGGAGGTCGGTCGATTGTGCGGTTGGCACGCTGTTCACGGCGCAGGGGGTCGATTAGGGTCGAGCGGGAAGTGGCGACCGTAACGCAGGTGCAGAAGCGATTCATAGGGCGCCGCTCGGAGCTCGCGGCGGTCGACGAGACGCTCGACGGCCTGCGCTCCGGCCGCGCGCGCTGGCTGGTGGTGAGCGGCGAGCCGGGGATCGGCAAGACGCGGCTGCTCGGGCAGCTCGCCGAGCGGGCGGGCGAGCGGCGGTTCCCGGTCTTCGTGGGGCGCGGCGCCGAGCTCGAGCGCGAGCTGCCGTTCGCGATCTGGGTCGACGCTTTGGACGACCACGTGGCCGGGCTGGGCGAGCGCAAGCTCGAGGCCCTGGTCGGCGAGCGGGTGGGCGAGCTGGCGCGGGTGCTGCCGTCGGCGGCGCCCGGGGCGGCGTCCTTCGGCGCGGGCGGGCTGCAGGACGAGCGCTTCCACGCCTACCGGGCGGTGCGGGCGCTGTTGACGCGGCTCGCCATGGGCCATCCGATCGTCCTGATGCTCGACGACGTCCACTGGGCCGACGACGCCTCGCTCGAGCTGATCGCCCACCTGCTGCGGCGGCCGCCGCCGGCGCAGGTGCTGATCGTGCTCGCGTTCCGCGCGGGGCAGGTGCCGAACAGCCTGCTGGCCGCCTGGATGCCGCCTCACGCGACGGGCTCGTGGGCGAGATCGGGCTCGGGCCGCTGAGCGAGGCGGAGGCCGACGCGCTGCTGGGCGTCGCGCAGCCGGCGCTCTATCGCCAGAGCGGCGGGAACCCGTTCTACCTCGAAGAGCTGGCGCGGGCGCCCGTGGTGGCCGCCGCCGTGCCGGGCTCGGATCAGGTGGGCGTCCCGCCCGCGGTGGCCGCCGCCATGGGGCAGGAGATCCGCGGGCTGCCGGAGGGCGCCCGGCGGCTCGGGTGGGGCGCCGCGGTGGCGGGCGAGCCGTTCGACCTGGACCTCGCCGCCGCGGCGGCCGGGATGGACGAGCGCTCGGCGCTGGCGGCGATCGACCAGCTGCTGGCCGCCAACCTCGCCGGCCCCACCGAGGTCGCGCGCCGCTACCGCTTCCGCCACCCCCTGGTCCGCCGCGCGGTCTACGACGGCGCCGGCGAGGCGTGGCGGCTCGAGGCGCACGCGCGCGCGGCGGCGGCGCTGGCCGACCGGCCGGGCACGCTGTCCGCGCGAGCGCATCACGTGGAGCGCTCGGCCCGCGTCGGCGACGAGGCCGCCGCCGCGGTGCTCGAGCAGGCCGGCCACCAGGCCGCCGCCCGCGCACCGGCCGTCGCCGCGCGCTGGTTCGAGGCCGCCCTGCGGTTGCTCGGCGCGCCCGTCGATGCAGCCGGTCCCGCCGGCCTCGTGCCCCCCGGCCTGCCCGGCCCCGTCGGTCTCGCCCCGCCCGGCCCCGCCGGTCTCGCCCCGCCCGGCCCCGTCGACGTCGACCCCGGTCGCCGGCTCGCGTTGCTCGTCCCGCTCGCGGGCGCGCTCGCCGCCACCGGCCGCCTCGAGCGGGCGTTGGAGACGCTGGTCGAGGCGCTCGCGCTCGTCGCGCTGCCCGACCTGCGCGTCCGCCTGATCGCGGCGTGCGCGGCGTGCGAGAACCTGCTCGGCCGCCACGCCGCCGCCCACGCTCGCCTGCTCGCCGCGCTCGAGGCGCTCGAAGACCCGCGCAGCGCGGCCGCCGCCGCCCTCCACGCCGAGCTCGCCGCCGACGCGCTCTACGACAGCGACTTCGAGGCGATGCACCGGTGGGCGAGCCGCGCCGGCGAGACGGCGCGGGCGCTCGACGACCGCGGCCTCGAGGCGCTCGCCACGGCGCTCCTGTGCTTCGCCGAGTACAACCTCGGCCACGCCGAGGCCGCCGCGGCTGCGGGCGACCGCGCCGCGGCGCTGATCGACGCGCTGCCCGACGACCAGCTGATGCTGCGGCTCGACGCGCCGTACTACTTCGGCTTCGCGGCGTACTTCTGCGAGCGCTACGACCTGGCGATCCAGCACCTGCGGCGCGGCATCAACCTCTCGCGGGCGATCGGGCAGGGCCAGTTCGTGATCCCGATGATGGTCGGGCTCGCCCACGCGCTGGAGACGCGCGGGGCGCTCGAGGAGGCGGCCGAGACCGCCGACGCCGCCGTCGAGGCGGCGCGGCTGAGCCGGCAACCGCCAGCTCGTGGGCTTCGCGCTCGTGGCGGAGGCGTGGACGGCGGCCGCGCTCGGCGACAGCGAGCGCGCGCGGGTGGCGGGCGACGAGGCGGTCGCGCTGCTCGACGGGCTCGACGACAGCGTCCTCACGCGCGGGACCCACGCCCACCTCGGCGTCATGTGGTCCGACCTCGGCGAGGTCGATCGCTGCCTGGCCGCCTTCCGCGCCGTCGGCCTGCCCGACTTCCCGTCGATCGAGCCGGGCCGGCGGGCGTGGCTGTACGCGGCGCTGGCGCGCGCCGAGCTGGCGCGCGGCGACCGCGCGGCCGCTGCCGCGTGGGCGGACCGCAGCGAGGAGACCGTCCGCGTCCTCGGGCTGCCGTTGGCCGAGGCCTGGCTCCTGCACGCGCGTGCCGCGATCGCGCTCGACGGCGGCGAGGCTGACGCGGCCGCCGCCCTCGCGCTCGACGCCGCGGCGCGAGCCGAGTCCGTCGACGCGCTGCTCCCGGCCGCGCGCTGCCGGACGCTGGCCGGCGTCGCCCTGGCCGCCGCGGGGCGGCGCGACGAGGGCGTGCGCGAGCTCACCCGCGCCGAGGCCGAGCTCTCCCAGCTCGGCGCGGCCCGCCACCGCGACGAGGCCGCGCGCGAGCTGCGCCGGCTCGGCGAGCGCGTCTCCGCGCGCCAGCGCCGCGGTGGCGGCGAGGGCCTCGACGCCCTGTCCGGCCGCGAGCGCGAGATCGCCGAGCTCGTGGCCGAGGGCCGCACGAACCGCGAGATCGGCGAGCAGGTCTTCCTGTCCGAGAAGACCGTCGAGGGCCACCTCACCCGCATCTTCGCCAAGCTCGGCGTCACCTCCCGGGTCGAGGTCGCCGAGGCCATCGGCCGAGCCCGCGCCACCACCTAAAGGGACAGTCCCTCAATGTTGAGGGCCTGTCCCTCAATGTGAAGGGCCTGTCCCTCAACGTGAAGGGCCTGTCCCTCAATGTGAAGGGACTGTCCCTCAACGTGAAGGGCCTGTCCCTCAACGTGAAGGGCCTGTCCCCTTTGTGAGGGGGGTTGAGGGTTTCGAGGGGGTGGTCCAGGGGGTCCCCCCGTAGTTGCGGGGGGATGGCGCTGGGAGCTTGCGGCTCCATGACGACGCTTGCTCTCGCCGCTCCCCGATACGGCCTCTCCGCCCGCCTCGAGAGCGCCCCCGCGGCCGCCCCCCACGTCCTCGACGCCAACCGCCTCGGCGACCACCTCGACCGCCTGTACCGAGCCGCCCTCGGCATGACCGGCTCGCCGGCCGACGCAGAGGACCTCGTCCAGGACGTCTGCGTGCGCGTGCTGGCCAAGCCGCGCCTGGTCACCAACGGCGACGACCTCGGCTACCTCCTGCGCGTCCTCCGCAACACCTTCGTCTCGAACTACCGCGCCTCCTCCCGCCGGCCGGCGATCGCGACGGCGCCCGAGGACATGGAGCGCTTCGAGGCCCGCAACGGCTCCGACCCCGAGCGCGCGCTCGAGGCCAGCGAGCTGTACGCGAAGATCGCCGAGCTGCCCGAGCACCAGCGCGACGCGCTCGTCGCCGTCGACCTGCTCGGCCTCTCCTACAAGGAGGCCGCCGCGCACCTCGACGTCCCCACCGGGACGATCATGAGCCGTCTGTTCCGGGCTCGCCAGGCGCTCGCCGCCTGACCACGACGCCAGAGTCACGCCTGACCAGGACGCCAAAGTCACGCCAAGGTTCGGCCAAAGCCCTGGCCGCAAGGTGGTGCGCCCCGCACCCACCTCCAGGAGAGAGAATGAACCGAACCACCGTCGCCGCCCTCATCGGGTCCGGCGCCGCACTGTTCCTCGCGCAGCCCGCCGTGGCCGCCGAGACGGCCCCGCTCTATCGGGTCACGCAGGAAGGCATGACCGCCCAGGAGAGCGCGAAGCTCTCCGAGGCGTACCGGATCCCGAACGCGCTGCACGAGGACGGCGCCTTCGGCTACGTCGGCGAGGACCTCGCCCACGTGCCGACGGTGGACCTCGGCACCAGCAAGGACGAGTCCGGCCGCCCGACCACCTCCGAGGGCCTCGACCGGCGAGCGCTGTCGCTGCTCAAGCCGATCGGCGCGACCGACGCGCTCGAGCGGGCCTCGAAGCTGACCGAGCTGCTGGGCCTGACCAACCTCGAGCTGAACCCGAAGGTCTCGCACGCGAAGCTCACGCTCTCCGACCGCGCCGGCAACGTCACGAGCCAGCACGCGCTCGACACGACGGTGTCGCACGAGGTCAAGCTGGCCGGCCTCCCCGCCACCGGCCAGGGCGCCAAGCTCCGGATCACGTTCGGTCCTGACGGCAAGGTGACCCAGCTCTCGAGCACGCTGCGCAAGCTCGAGCCCGCCGGCGACGCGCCGGTCATCCCCTCCGACCAGGCCCGCGAGGCCTGCGAGAAGCTCTACGACGACGGCGTGCGCCAGGGCGAGCCGACGCTCGGCTACCTGCTGCCCGCGCTCGGCGCCGTGGAGACGATCTACCCCGTCTACACCTGCAACCCCGACAGCGAGCGCGGCGACCAGGCGCACCGTCAGGTGCCGGCCGTCGAGGGCGTCGGCCCGAAGGCGGCGATCAGCGTCGAGCGCAGCGGCGAGAAGCTGCTCGGCCGCGTCGTCGAGGCGGCCGGTGACGGCTCCGTCTACAAGTGGTCGTCGTCCAGCACCGTGCTGAGCGAGAACGAGGGCGAGCAGATCGCCTACGAGCGCCTCGCGCGCGGCAAGACGACCTCCGCCGAGACCCTCACCCTCGAGGTCACCGACCGCAACGGCCTCTCGGCCACCGCCTCCGTGACGCTCGAGCAGGACGGCTCCGACACCGCGGCGACCACCGCGGGCGGCGGCGGCTTCGGCAAGCTGGCCGTCGGCCCCACCGACGTCGGCATCGAGCAGACCGTCGACGAGTGGCAGTGCGCGCAGGACAGCGCCATCGGCTTCAAGAACGTGATGGCCGCGCACAGCATCCCGACCGCCTTCGACTGGCGCGGCTTCGCCGCCTTCGAGAAGGACTTCAAGAGCCAGGCGCTCGGCGGCTGGGATCACCTCTACGTCGACAACGTCGACGCCCAGTGGTACACCGGCCACGGCTGGTCCGGCGGCTTCACGTTCAAGAGCGCGGTCGACGACACGGAGATCACGCCGGCTGACGCCCGCTGGGGCGACCGCGACCTCGAGTGGATGCAGCTCGAGTCCTGCCAGGTGCTGCGCGACACCAACGGCTTCCACAACTACTTCGGCCGCTGGGGCGGCGCCGTGGACGGCCTGCACATGCTGAACGGCTTCCACACCAACGCGTACTGCGTCGGCGGCGGCACGGGCGGCACGTTCGCGAGCTACCTGTTCCCGCGCCAGATCCTGTGGATCACGCTGCCGGCCCTCACGGTCCGCAACGCCTGGGCGCAGATGGCGATCGACAAGGAGCCCAGCGGCGTCGTCTACCGCTCGATGGGCAACATCGGCTCCGGCGGGGTCACCAACATCGGCGACCACTTCTGGGGCCAGGGCTCGACCGGGCCCGACATCTCGGTCGCCGGCCGCACCGGCCAGTGGTCGATCACCGGCACCGTCTGAGACGCTGACCAATGGAGGGCCGCCCGCATCGGGCGGCCCTCCGCACTGGACGGGGATCGCTCACCGGGATAGGGTCGCCTCGATGGCCAACGTCGAGGGCAGGGCGACGGCGATCACCGTCATAAGCCCGTACAAGCGCTCCGGGCGCATCCTGCTGCCGATCGTGTTCTGGGTCGGGCGGCACGTGACGGCGACGCTGAAGAAGCTCCAGATGCTGTCGTTCATCCACTACGCGCGGTGGGTGATGGTCAAGCAGTTCCCCGACGGCGGGAGCGGCGAGCGCCTCAACTACCCGTACCTGCTGTTCGAGAGCAACTTCAACGGGAGCTGGGACCAGTACATCGACGCGTTCTCCGAGGTCGTCCCCGCCCGGATGAAGGGCATCTGGGGGACGTCGTACGGCTTCCCGGGCCCGATCCCGGTCGAGCCGTTCAAGGACTACATCCGCGCCAACGAGTACGTCGCGAACCACTACTACAACGCGTACCCGGGCTCGACGACCACCGAGATCATCTCGGCCGCCAAGGTCGCCGAGGCGGTCGACGAGCTGCGCCGGCGGGCGCCGTCGCTGGACGCCGCGGCGTTCAAGGCCGCGTACGAGGACATGCTGACCGCGATCCAGCACGACCTATGAGCCGCAACGTCTCCGGCCAGGCGTACGCGCTGACGGTGCTGACCCCGATCCTCGACGGCCACGCGACGGAGCTGACCGCCCACCTCGACGCTCTGCCCGAGGGCGAGGCCAGCCCGCTCGCGCGCGTGCCCGGCACCCACCTCGGGCGCTGGGTGGTGATCGACGACGTCAAGTACATGGGCCACGGCCAGCGGCATCGCGACAAGCTGAAGACCCCGCGGCTGCTGTTCACGAGCAACTTCGACGGCGACCTCGACCGCTACCTCCGGCTTCTGGAGGACGGGCTCGGCGAGGACGCCGACGCCGTCTGGGGTCACTGCCGCGGCTACCCCGGGCGCGGGGCGGACTTCGCCCCCTGGCTGAAGGCCCACCAGCTCGAGGCGGCGCTCTTCTTCGCCGCCTACGGCGCGCAGACGCTCGAGCAGGTCCACGCGAACGTCGACAAGCGCACGCGGCTGATCGAGTTCGCGCTCGAGGCCCAGGGGCTGTCGCCCGACGACCTCCGTACCCGCTTCCTGGAGCGCTTTTGAGCACCCTCGACTTCCCCAACATCCAGGGCTTCGTGGTGCGCGGCTACCGGCTGCCGTCGGCCGGCTACCTGTTCCTGAAGATCGAGGACGCCGCCAAGGCGCGCGACTTCCTCGGCGACTTCATCCCGCAGGTCATCACCGCCGAGCGCTGGGACGTCAAGCCCGAGTCGGGCATCAACGTCGCCTTCAGCTTCGAGGGCCTGCGGGCGCTCGGGGTCGGCGACGCCTCGCTCGACGCCTTCCCGGTCGAGTTCCGCGAGGGCATGGCCTCGCGCAAGCGGCTCCTGGGCGACCTCGGCGACAGCGACCCCGAGCACTGGGAGGACTGCTTCAAGAGCGGCGCCGCCCACGCCCTGGTGATGATCAGCGCCAAGGACCCCGCCGCGCTGAAGGCCCGCGACGACCGGATCCGCGAGGTGGTGGCGAGCCGTGGCGGCGCGAGCGTGGTCGTCACCGAGGTCGGCGGCGTCCTGCCGACGCGCCGCGAGCACTTCGGCTACGCCGACGGCTTCTCGCAGCCGGCGATCGAGGGCAGCCGGTTCCGCGACCACCCCGGCGCCGGCGCGCCGTCCGAGAAGGGCGACTGGCGGCCGATCGCCGCCGGCGAGTTCATCCTCGGCTACCCCGACGAGCAGGACTCGCTGCCCGCCGCCCCGCCGCCCGACGAGCTGAGCCGCAACGGCTCCTACGTCGTCTATCGCAAGCTGCGCCAGGACGTGGCGGAGTTCCGCCGCCAGCTGGCGGCGGCGGCCGAGCTCTACCCCGGCGGCGAGGAGCTGCTGGCGGCCAAGCTCGTCGGCCGCTGGCGCGACGGCACGCCGCTCGACGCGTCGCCGCACGGCGAGGACCCGTCGCTGGTGGCCGACAGGTCTCGCAACAACGCGTTCGACTACGGCCGCGACCCCGACGGCCTGCGGTGCCCGATCGGCTCGCACATCCGCCGCATGAACCCGCGGCTGAGCATGCCGTTCGAGGGCAAGCTCGTGAACCGCCACCGGATCATCCGGCGCGGGATCACGTACGGCGAGCTGCTGCCCGAGGGCGTCACCGAGGACGACGGCAAGGACCGCGGCGTGATCTTCATGACCGTCCAGGCCAACCTCGCCCGCCAGTTCGAGTTCGTGCAGGCGCAGTGGGCGAACACCGGCAACCCGTTCCGGCTCGGCGACGACCAGGACCCGATCATCGGCCCGATGGACAACGAGGGCATCAACAAGATGACCGTCCCCGGGCGGCCGCCGTTCTTCTTCGGCCCGCTCTCGCGCGTGGTGACGATGCGCGGCGGCGAGTACTACTTCGCGCCCGGCATCAACGGGCTGCGGTACCTGGCGGTGGGCTAGAAGCCCCGCGGGGGAGAGGACGGCAGGTGGCCGCCCTCTCCCCGACGTCGCGGCTAGTCCTCCATCTCCATCGTCTGCGGGTTCAGGTGGTCGACGAGCTTCGCCTTCCCTGGCTTCTCGACGATCGCCCGGTAGACGACCATCCCCTTCGCGATGGCGTTGTTCTCGACGCCGTCGGAGGTGTAGACGGGGAGCCCCGGCCCGTTCTTGAACAGCGGTCCGGTGTACGGGTAGGCCGACCACGTACCCGAGTCGTCCTGCTCGTCGTAGTACGCGATCTCCTTCAGCCGTGTCGGCTTGCTGAAGTCGATGATGTCGGTACCGCCCGTGTACCAGGCGTTGACCAGCAGGTCGCGCTTGATGCCCATGACCGCCATGCCCATGTGCGCCGAGCAGTACTCGGTCGCCCCGGGGTCTGGCCGCAGGTCACCGACGTGGAACTCGCTCAGGAAGTTCCCCTCCATGTCGGAGAAGAACATCTTGCCGGTCTTGTGCGTCCCGCCGGCGGGGTTCCAGGGCCGCGGCTGGTACGGCGTCATCGTCGGGCAGCCCGAGCCGAACGACTCGTCCACCCAGTTCACGACGTCTCCGTCGTTGTTGAACATCACCGAGTGGAAGAAGTCGACCGCCCCTGGGAACTGGCCCGTGCCGCCGGAGGTGACCTTGTCGTCGCCGATCATCATCGGGTCCTCGGTGTCCGGGATCCCCGTGCTCGGGTCGACCTCCCACACCTGCCCCTGCTCCGCGCAGGCCGCGCCGGCGAGGTTGTGCTCCATGTGGGTGACGATGTCGTGGCAGGCGACCGCAGCCGGCTCGAGGCCGCAGAGGTTGCGCTCGCACCAGTCGATCCTGCCGTCGGGATCACCGGGGTAGCTGATCCGCGGCGCGGCGATCTCGGTCGTGGCCGCCGGGTTGTTCAGCGGCACCGACAGAACCTGGATCTGGCGATGCAGCGGATCGTTGACGACCTTGTCCGGGTCGTAGGGGTTGGTGACGTTGTTGAAGTTGGCCTGACCGCAGGTCGGCCCCGCGCGCAGCGGGTACGACGCCACATAGACGATCAGCCGCGGGTTCGTCGCATCCTCCGCGAATCCGGTCCACGCGGTGATCGTGTGCGCGCCGCAGTCGGTGTACTGCATCTTCACCGGCGTGATCGTCTGGAACGGATTCGCCGGGTTGTCGCTCATCGTGAAGATCCGGACGCCTTCCCAGCCGTTGCGGTCGTCGTGAGCCGACCGTGGCGAGCCGCAGTTCGGGTTCGCCATCGTCCGGTCCACGGCGACGAGCATGAGGTCGGCCACGCCATTCCCGTTCCGGTCCCACACGATCGGATCGTTCTGGTTCGCGTCACACGCGAAGTCCCTCACCAGCCGCGGACTGGCCGGATTGGAGATGTCGAAGATCCGCACCCCGCCGCGGGGCCCGGTCCCAGCCGGGGATCCCGTGTCGCCGGTGTAGTAGCCGGAGAACACGTGGTTGCCCCAGAACGCGAAGTCCGAGTTGGTCGCCTGGTTGGGCGAGGTGAAGAGCTCCGTCATCTTGAAGCTCTGATCCGGCAGGTGCGTGGCGGACGCCGTGCCAGGTAGCAGCCCGACGGCCACGACAGCGACCGTGAGCAAGCGGAGCGCACATCTCATGCGCATCTCTCCTCCTTGATGGTGTTGTGAATCCAGGCCCATGCCCGTCACCCGCGCGGACTCACGAGCCGGTAGACCCGCCCGCTGGTGCCCGAGGGGCCGGGCGAGTCGGACGTGAGCACGTACATCTCGCCCGCCAGGTCCTGGCCGAAGCCCAGGACGAAGTGGCCGAGCCGGCGTTCCGGCGACCCGGTGACCTGCAGCTGCTGCAGCTTCCACAGGCCCGCCTTGCGCGGCTTCGCCGCGAACAGCGAGCCGTCGGGCTCCTCCTCCTCGCGGCTCCAGTCCCCGAAGATGTAGTCACCCGAGAACTGGGGCAGCTCGGCGCCGCGGTACACGTGACCGCCCACGACCGCGTGGCCGAGGCCGCCGCCCAGCGGGTTGTGCTCGTTCTGGTACTCGATCGCCGGGTCGAGCAGCGGATCGCCGGCCCGCGGGTGCGGCGCGCCCACGACGTCGGGACATTCCTCAGGCGTCTCCGCGGGATCGTCGGTGGAGAAGCAGTGCGCGCCCTCCTTGACGTTCCAGCCGAAGTTGCCGCCGCTGACGGCGATGTCGACCTCCTCCCACAGCTCCTGACCGGCGTCGGCGACGAACAGATCGCGGCTCCCGCCCATGTCGAACGACATGCGGTAGGGGTTGCGGAGTCCGTACGCCCAGATCTCGTCGCACCCGTCCGCGCAGCCGGGCGCGCCCGCGAACGGGTTGCCGGCCGGGATCGCGTACGGAGCGCCGCGATCGACGTCGATCCGCAGGATGTTCCCCAGCAGGTTCTGCTGGATGTCCTGCCCGTTGCCGCCCTCGTTGGCCGCGTACCAATCCTCGACGTGGCCGAGGCCGACGTCGTCGGCGCCGCCGCCGTCGCCGATCGAGATGTAGAGGTAGCCGTCGCGGGGCCCGAACGCGAGCGTGCCGCCGTTGTGGTTGAACTGCGGCTTGTCGATCTCGAGCAGCACCCGCTCGGAGGCCGGATCGGCCCGGTTCGGATCCGCGGCCGAGACCCGGAACTCGGAGAAGCGGGCGGTGTGGTCGTAGCCGGGGGGTGCCCCCGGGCGCAGCGGTGCGCTGTAGTAGACGAAGAAGCGCCCGTTGGTCGCGTAGCCGGGATGGAACGCGAGGCCGAGGACCCCGCGCTCGTCGAAGTCCGGCATCAGCGGGACGATCCGGCTGCGGAGGTCGAGGAACGGCGCCGGCAGCAGCCGTCCGTCGGCCGTCAGCACGCGGATCGTGCCGATCTGGTCGACGACGAAGCGGCGGCCGGTGCCGTCGTTCAGCGGGACGAGCGTCAGGGGTGCGGTCAGGCCGTCGGCGACGAGCCGCACGCCGACGGCGGGCCCCTGCGCTCCGGCGGGGGCCGCGACGACGGCCAGCGCAGCCGCCACGACGAGCGCGGCGATGAGTCGAAGCACGTCAATTCCTCCTCCCGATCCTCATGCCAGATCGGCGCATGCGATCTTCGGGCCGCCCGCGGTGTTGCCGCCGGGCGGGATGTAATGGATCACGATCGACTGGGCCTCCGGGCGGGCGACCCACTCGGCGCTGCCGCGCCCGTGGGCCGTGCCGCCCGAGTTGGACCTGATGCCGGCCATCGGATCGGGCTGCGACGACAGCCAGAGCTCGTTGGGCGGCATCGCGGGACCGGCGGGATCGTTCTTGTAGTGCGCGCCGCCCGGATTCGCGGCCGAGCACGGCGCGTCGTGGAGATGCGCCGCGTACGTCGTCGCCGGCTCGAGGCCGCGGACGACGACCTTGGCCGTCGTGCCGTCGGCGCTGCGGGTCAGCTCCGCGAACCCCTCGATCTCGAGGCCCATGGCGGCCCCGTCGGGCAGTGTCTGGAACGTGCCGCGGACCTTCGCCGGGCCGGCGAGCGCCGGCGCCGCGGCCACTGCGGACACCACGAACAGCGCGACGATGAGTCGAACCACGCCTATCCCCTCTCCTGTTGACGGCGGTCAGCCGCCGATCGAGAACTCCTGCGTCTGCGGGTTGAGGTGCGGGAGCCGGATCGCGCCGGCGGTGGTCGGCCCGCTCAGGCGGAAGACGTTCAGCCCCACCTGGATCTCGGACTCGTAGATGAAGCCGTTGTACCAGTACGACGCC
Organism: uncultured Solirubrobacteraceae bacterium; assembly: GCA_963844405.1. GTDB lineage: Bacteria > Actinomycetota > Thermoleophilia > Solirubrobacterales > Solirubrobacteraceae > DASSUW01. The sequence goes on from CAWJNZ010000010.1 coordinate 51,040, forward strand.
CACGCGCCGCCCAGCTGGGTCGGCACGGCGGGCGGCGGGTCCGACCAGCCGACGGTCACGGGATTCGCCGGGTTCGTGAAGTCGGCGACCCACGTTCCCGCCTGGTAGTGGCCGCCCACGAGCACGTAGCGGCCATTCCGCAGCGGCACCGTGTTGTAGTTGTGGATCGTGCAGTTCTCGGCCGCGGATTGCGGTCGCGGCAGCGTCCATTGGCCGAGCTTGGCGCCGGTGTCCGCGTCGTAGAAGAAGGCGCTCTTCTTCACCGGCGGATCGGTCGCCTCGCACTCGGGCAGCGAGCCGCCACCGGGCTCCCAGCCGAGGATGATCACCTCGCCGTCCCAGGTGAAGGCGGCGGAGTGCCAGTTGCCGTTGCACAGCGGGCCGCCGGTGTTGCAGACGCCGGGCTCCTCGATCGTGTAGAGGTGCTGCGGGTCCGTGAGGCTGTTCTCGATGGAGAACACGTTGCTCATGTGGCCGGAGGCCGTGGCGAGCATGTTCACGTCGCCGAGGATCACGCCGTTGTCGTGCGCGGCGTGGCCGCCCATCAGCGGCTCGCGGCGGACGTGGCTGGCGGCCCCGGGGTTGCCGAGCGGCACCTGGACGATGTCGATCCAGTCGCACTCCCGATCCGCGGGATTCGGCAGCGCCGCGTTCCCGCCGGACGTCGCGTTGTAGATGATCACGCGGTTGGCGTCCGGATCCTTGACGAGCGTCAGCGTGTGCGTGCCGCATCCGGGCGAGTCGGCCTGCGGCCGCGCGCTCAGCTCGACGTCACCGACGAGCACCGGATCGGCCAGGTTGCTGATGTCCCAGATGTGCATGCCCTCGAAGCCGGCCGGGACCGTCGTCCCGTCGCAGGAGCGCGCCTCGGTCTTGGGCGCGTTCCACGCGCGGACCAGGATGTTGTCCCAGACGACGATGTCGCCCTGGTCGCCGTTGCAGCGCGTCCGCGAGACGAGCTTCGGGTTCCCGGGCGAGTCGCGCAGGATCCGGAAGCCGTCGTAGTCGCCGTGGAAGACGAGGTTGCCCCAGAAGGCGAGGTCGGAGTTGGCATCGCGCTGGCCGTCCGGGAGCAGGAAGCTCCCGAAGTCGGGGCTGTGGCCGAGCGCGTGCATGTTCTGCGTGTGCGGACGCGTCCCGTGATTGGCCGCTGCCGTTGCAGGCAGCGTGAGGACTCCGATCGCGCACGCGACCAGTACGGCTATGCGAACTCCTCGCATGGTTCCCCCCTAGTAGATGCGAGGCGCCGCCGGTTCTCCCGATGCGCTCTGCCAGGCACACCGAGACATCGGCGGCTCCGGTTAGTTGGGCCGGAGCTTATTGGTCGATGTCGGGCTGTCAAGCCGAATTCCGAGGCCGCGTCCGAGATTGGCGCCTTCTCGGTCTAATGCAGTCAAGAGCCGTTGACGATCTGGTCCTACAGCTAGCCGTCCTGCGGCGTCGGGAACTCCTCGCCGGCGATCAGCTCCACGCGGTAGCCGTCGGGGTCGGCGACGAAGCAGATCGGGCCGAGCTCGTTGCGGCCGCCGGGGTGGTACGGCGGCTTCTCCGGCTCGATCCCCTGCTCGGCGAGGCGGGCGACGACGGCGTGGATGTCGCCGACCGTCATCGCCATGTGGTTGTAGCCGTCGCCGATGTCGTACGGCTCCTCGCGGCCCTCGTTGACGGTCAGCTCGAGCGTGTCGCCGTCGCCCGGCAGGCCCATGTAGACGTTGTAGGCCGTCTCGAACTGGAGCCTGCCCCGGCGCTCGAAGCCGAGCGCCTCGTAGAAGCGGACCGACGCGTCGACGTCGCGGACGCGGATGCAGGTGTGCACGACCTTCATGCGCTGGACATTAGGGGTTCCCCCGATGCCGGCGGTCGTTGCGCAGTGCACGATCTCCGTCATGTCCTCCCCCTCCCGCCTCCTCGCGCTGTGCGGTGCGCTCGTCATCCTCGCGGTGGCGGCGCCGGCCGCGAGCGCCGACTCGATCGCCTACGTCAAGGACGGCGACGTGTGGCTGTCCACCGGCGACGGCTCTCGCTCGTACCGCGTGACGACCACCGGCCAGTACGCCGACGTCTCGCAGGCCGACGACGGCACGATGATCGCCCTCACCGGCGTCCGCCTGCACCGCCTCGACCGCCAGGGCAAAGTGCTCGCCGACTTCGACACCCCGGTCAGCGACACCCGGCCCGCTCCCGCCAAGACCTTCTACGGCCCCTTCGACCCGGCCATCTCCCCCGACGGCACGAAGGTCGCCTACACGTACCACTACATGACGCAGAGCCAGAGCCCGACCTGCTTCCCGCCGACGTGCTTCGTCGGCATCAACGAGGGCGGCACCGGCTACTCGTGGGCCGACCGCCAGACCGGCTGGGACGACCCCGCGCTCGGCAAGCACTCCGGCTGGCGCAACGCGGTGTGGGTCGACGAGGACACGACGATGCTCAGCGACCCGACCCACATGCCGAACTACGACGTGATCCTCGACACGCTGAGCGACGGCGACTTCGGCAACCTCGTCCACGGCTGGTTCAGCGACACGGTCGGCGGCAACCCGCATACGAGCGGCGGCGACATCACGCGCGACCTGACGAAGCTCGCGTTCGCCACCGGCTTCAGCGACAGCACGCTCACGGTCTCCGCGGTGCCGCAGTTCCCGACCACCTTCCGCGACGGCGACGCCCCGGTCTCGACGCGCCCGAGCATCTGCTACCGCTACAGCGGGCCCAACGGCCAGTACTCGACGCCGACCTTCTCGCCCGACGGCGGCCGGCTCGCGTGGGCCGAGGAAGACGGCATCAAGGTCGTCACCGTGCCGAGCTTCGCCGGCGGCTGCACGGTCGACGGCGCGACGCCGTCCGCCCCGCTCGTCATCCCCGGCGGCAAGCAGCCCGACTGGGGCCCGGCCGACGTGCCCGCCGGCCGCGCGTCCGGCGGAGGATCCGTGACGGCCAAGGCGGTGCGCACGAAGCTCGGCCAGGCGCTGCGCACGGGCTTCGGCGTCAAGGTCACCGTGCCGTCGGCCGGCCGCGTGAAGGCCACGGCGACCGACCGCGGCCTCAAGGTCGCGTCCGGCAGCAAGCGCGTGAAGGCCGGCACCTCCACGGTCAGGCTGCGCTTCTCCCGCGGCCCGCGCAACGCGCTCGACAACGCGCGCAGCGTCAAGCTCCGCGTCAAGGTCGCGTTCAAGTCGGCGAGCACGACGCTGTCGGTGACGCTGAAGCGATAGCGCCGCCTCAGGGGTGTCTCATGTCCCGGCCGTACGGTCGCGGGCATGAGACACCTCAGCTGCTTCGCCGCCGTCGCCGCGCTGGCCGTCCCGCAGCCGAGCGGCGCCCAACTCGCCGCCGGCGGCCTCGGGCGCCTGCCGCTGGCGCCCGTCGAGCGGCGCGTCGACCTCGTGGCGCCGCCGTTCTCGAACTCGACCGCCGTCACCAATCCGCTGTTCCCGATCGCCAACCTGAAGTCCGCCGTCCTCACCGGCCACGTCGACGGCCGGCCGCTCAAGATCGAGACCACGCTGCTCCCGGATACGCGCGTGATCGAGTGGAGCCCGGGCTACTGCGTGCGTACGCTCGTCTCCCAGTTCGTCGCCTACAAGGCGGGCCGGATCCAGGAGGTCGCGCTCGACTTCTACGCGCAGGCCGACGACGGCTCGGTCTGGTACTTCGGCGAGGACGTCTTCAACTACCGCCGCGGCGTGGTGGACGACACGACCGGCACGTGGCTCGCCGGCAAGGACGGGCCGGCGGCGATGATCATGCCGGCCCGGCCCGCGGTCGGCATGGTGTACCGGCCGGAGAACATCCCCGGCCTCGTGTTCGAGGAGGTCACCGTCAAGCGGACCGGCGACAAGCTCGTGGTGAGCGAGCTGCACCAGGGCGGCGGCCGTGAGCGGAAGGTGTTCGCGCGCGGCTACGGGGAGTTCCGCTCCGCCGACGACACCGACCTCGAGCAGATGGCGCTCGCCGTCCCCATCGACGCAAGGCCCGGGCGGATGCCGCCGAGGCTGAAGGTGCGCGCCCGCGACTCGTTCGCGGCGGCCGACGCGAAGCTCGACCGGCAGCTGCGGTACCGGGCGTCGGACGACGTCGACCGCAGGCGCTTCGCGAACTGGGCACGCCGGGCCCGCGAAGACGCCCGCGCCGGCCGCGGCGCCGCCCTGCGCGGCGACGTCGCGACCCTCACCTGGCTTCGCGACCGGTTCGCGCACATGCTCGGCCCCGTCGCCCGTACGCGGCTCGACCGGTGGCTGACCGAGCTGGAGGAGGCGGTGGCCGACGGCGAGCTGGATCGGGTACACCTTCCCCATGGCATACACCGCGGGCGTTGATCTCGGCGGCACCAAGATCCAGACCGTCGTCCTCGACGAGGGCGGCGAGGTCGCCGGCCAGTCGCGCCGGCCCACCCCCACCGCGGGCGGGCCGGCCGATGTGGCGAGCGAGATCGCAGGCGCGCTGAAGGACGCCGCCGCGCAGGCCGGCCTCGAGACGTCGTCGCTCGAGGGGATCGGCATCGGCTCGCCCGGCGCGGTCGACGACGACGCGGGCACCGTGTCCGGCGCCCGCAACCTGCCCGGCTGGGACGGGACCTACGACCTGCGGCGGGCGCTCGAGAAGAAGTGCGGCGCGCGGGTCTCGCTCGGCAACGACGTCCAGGTCGCGACCGACGCCGAGTTCGAGATGGGCGCCGGACGGGAGTACAACTCGCTGCTCGGCGTCTTCTGGGGCACGGGCGTCGGCGGCGGCATCGTGCTCGACGGCAAGCCGTGGATCGGCCGCGACGCCGCCGGCGAGATCGGCCACGTCGTCGTGCGCGTCGGCGGCGCCCTGTGCGGCTGCGGCCGCCGCGGCTGCATGGAGGCCTACGCCGGCCGCGCCTCGATGGAGGCGCGCGCGCGGCGGCGCGCCAACCGCGGCGAGCGGACCGTGCTCTTCAAGATCATGGAGGAGCGCGGCCGCACGCGGCTGACCAGCGGCGTGTGGGCGCGCGCTCTCGACAAGGGCGACCCGATGGCGCGCAACCTGCTCGACCGCGCGGTGCGGGCGCTCGGCGCCGGCGTCGCCTCCACCCAGAACGTGCTCGACGTCGAGGCGATCATCATCGGCGGCGGCCTCGGGCTCCGGCTCGGCGAGCCGTACGTCGAGCGGATCCGCGAGGCGATGACGCCGCACCTGTTCGCCGACGAGCGACCGCCGGCAGTCGAGCTGGCCGCGCTCGGCGACCTCGGCGGCGCGATCGGCGCCTCGCTGCTCGTCGCGCGCGCGTCCGCGCCCGCGTGACCCGCCGCCACCTCGTCGCCGCCGCCGACGTGCCGGCGCACGCGTTGCTGGCCGCGGCCGTCGTCGCGCCGCTCGGCGGCCGCGCGATCCGGACCGCGGTCGTGGCGGGGACGCTGATCGACGTCGACCACGTGGTCGCCGCCCGCTCCGCTCGCCCGGCCGCGATGCTCGGCCTGCGCACCCGCCCGCGCAGCCACGCGCTGCTCGCCACGCTCGCCGCCGCCGCGCTCGGCACGGCGGCCGGCGGCCCGGTCCACGGCTGGGCCGCCTTCGCGGGCCTCGCCTCGCACCTGCTCCGCGACGCCAGCGACGACGCCGCCCCCACGCCGCTGCTGTGGCCGCTCCGGCCGCCCCGTCAGATCGGCCGCAGGCGGGCGGCCGCGGGCATCGCCGCGCTGGCGCTCGCGTCGCTCGCCCTCAGCCGCGCCTCAGCACGCGCCGCCGGAACACCTCCCCCGCGAACAGCGTGAGCCCGATCGTGACCACGAGCTCGACGGCGCGGCGGCCGCGGAACGACGACTCGCCGTGCTCGCGCTGGCGCATGTTCACGGGCACCTCGACCAGCCGGAGCTTGGCGTCGGTGATCCGCATCAGCGCCTCGACCTCGGGCGCCTCGCAGACGTAGGGGTCGCTCAGCAGGCCGAGCGCCCGCTCGTTCACGGCGTACATCCCGCTGGTGCCGTCGGAGATCGCCTGGCCGAGCCGCAGCCGCATGAGCAGCCGCAGCAGCGCGGTGCCGAAGACCCGCTCCGGCGCCGGCTTGTACTCGCCGGACCCCGCCAGGAAGCGCGAGCCGACGGCGACGTCGCACTCGTCGTCGCGGACCATCTGCAGCATGCGCCGCAGCTCGGCCGGCGGGTGCTGGCCGTCGGCGTCGAGCCGGCCGCAGTACGTGTACCCGCGCGTGGCGGCCTGCCGGTAGCCCTCGGCGATGCCGTACCGCAGGCCGTGGTTCTCCGGGAAGCTGACGACGTGCGCGCCGCCCGCCCGTGCGACGGCCGCCGTGTCGTCGGTCGAGCCGTCGTCGATGACGAGCAGATCGGCGTCGGGCAGCTCCCGCCCCGCCTCCTCGAGCAGGGCCGGGAGCGACGGCGCCTCGTTCCAAGCCGGGATGAACACGACGGTGTCGCGCACGCGAGAAGCATGGCGTACGCTCGTGCCACACGTCACCGAAGGGGAGGGGAGCATGCGCGCTCGGGTCGTTCTCGCAGCCATCGCGGTGGCCGCGGTCCTCGCAGGCACGGCGGAGGCGGCGCCGCGCTACACGGCGCTCGGCGACTCGTTCGCCGCCGGACCGTTGATCCCCCTGCCGCTCAGCCCGCTGGGGTGCCTGAAGTCGAGCAGCAACTACGGTCGCATCGCGCAGCGGACGCTGCTCTACGCGGAGTACCGCGACGCCACCTGCAGCGGCGCGCGGACCGACCACATGTTCGTGGCCCAGAACGTCTCGCCCGGCCCGAACCCGCCGCAGCTCGACTCGCTGTCGGGCGAGACGGCGCTCGTGACCATCAACATCGGCGGCAACGACATCGGGTTCTCGGAGCTCGCCCAGAACTGCGTGTCGATCCTGCCGTTCGGCTCGCCGTGCCGCGATCGGTACACCCGCAACGGCGATCAGATCAGCGCCCGCATCGCCGCCACGGAGCCGAAGGTCGACGCGGTGCTCGACGGCATCCGCGCCCGCTCGCCCGGCGCCCGCGTGCTCGTCCTCAACTACTCGGCGATCTTCCCGCACGCGCCGAGCAGCGGCTGCTGGCCGCGGATGCCGGTCACGCCGCGTGACGTCGCCTGGCTGCGCGCCAAGCACGAGGAGCTCAACGCCATGCTCGCCAGGCAGGCGACGGCCAACGAGGTCGGGCTGGTCGACGTCTACGGCGCCAGCGTGGGCCGTGACGCGTGCGCGAGCTCGACCATGCGCTGGGTCGAGCCCTATGTCCCGACGAACGCGGCGGCCCCGCTGCACCCCAACCTGCGCGGGATGCAGGCGATGGCCGCCATGGTCGTCGCTAGTCGCTAGCTACCTCTGATCTGCACGTTGTCGACCCCGGCCTCGACGAGGCTGGCGGTCGACGCGTCGGCGGCCTGCACGACGAGCTGGATCGTCTGACCCGCCCACTGCGTGAGCGAGGCGCTGCCGACTCCCCACGCGCCGTTCAGGTTCACCGCCGCGCCCGGGCGGGTCCAGACCCACGTCGTCGCGCCGCTCGCCGTCCGCACGCCGACCCGCAGGTAGTCGGCGCTGCTCGAGTTGGTCCCGTGCGCGAGATACTGCATGAACAGCAGGTCGTAGATGTTGTGACCCGTGAGCGTGATCGGCTGCGAGGTGATGGTGGTGACGCCGCCGTCGACGTCGTGGTCACCCGCCGCCGCGCCGGCCAGCCGCCCGGTGACGAGGTCGTTGACTCCGCTCACGGTCGTCCCGAGCTGCTTGGCGCCGCCGCTCGACGTCGGCTCCGGGTCGCCGCGCTCCCACCGCCCGGTGGTGGCGGTGTCGGCCGTGCTCAAAGTCCAGCCGCGGTTGGTCTCGAAGTCGTCGGACCAGACCGTCGCCGGCGGGGGGCCACCGCAGCTCCCGCCGATCACCCGCGGCACGCAGTCCGCGTACTCGAGCAGCTTCAGGAAGGCCTCGCGGTTGCGCGACGTCTCGCGCCCGATCACCTCGTCGGGCGGGTAGAAGCCCGGGCTCGAGGTGCGCGGGTACATCTCGAACGTGTAGTTGAAGATCTTGTGGGTGCCCCACTCCCAGTCGTTGATCGTGCCGTCGGCGATGTAGAGGTCGGACGCCTGCTCGGGGACGTACCCGTTGGTCGCCGCCATCTGCCGCCCGAGCTCCGCGTGGGCGTCCCGGTCGGTCCGGAGGAGCGTCTGCGTCGTGTCGGCCGTCGTGTAGCCGTACGGCCACAGGACCAGCTCCGAGTACGTATGCCAGTCGATCGCCGCCTTGATCTGCTGGACGCCGCCGACCACGCGCGAGTTGACGAAGTCGCGCACACGCTGCGTCTCGGGCGCCGAGAACGCGAACGGGCCGCGGTAGGTCTCGGAGCTCGGCGATCCCGACGAGCCGCCGCAGCAGCCCCACTGGAAGCTCCAGTTGCGGTTGAGGTCGGTGCCGATGGCGGACGAGCCGGCGTTGGGCTGGCGGTTCTTGCGCCACATCCGGTAGGACCCGGTGACGATGTCCCACTCGACGCCGTCGGGGTTGACCATCGGGACGATCCAGATCTCGCGGCTGTCGACGAGGCCCTTGATGCGGACGTCGGTCGCGTAGTTGTCGGTGAGCTGGTCGAGGATGTAGAGCGCCATCTCGACCGTCAGGTGCTCGCGCGCGTGCTGGTTGGCGGTGAACAGCACCTCGGGCTCGTTCTCGTCGATGGTGACGTTGTCGGAGACCTTGAGCGCCCAGATCTGCCGCCCCTCATACGACGTGCCGAGCGTGAAGCGCGAGACGATCGAGGGGTGGTCGGCGGCGTCGTTCGCGGTCGCGACGAGCATCTCGTTGTAGTTGTGGTACGCGGAATCGGCCGGCGGGAAGTCCGCCGCGCGGGCGCGTAGCCGCTTGCGGACGGTCGCCATGGCCTCGACCGTGAAGCCCGCGCGGCGCAGCCGCCGCGCCGTGCGCCGATTCGCGGTCGCGACCACCTCGGCGTGGTCGACCTCGACGATGGCGGCGCCCGCCACCGTCACCTTCGACCGGTCGAGCAGGTCGCGCACCTCGCTGACGCGGTAGGTCCGGACCTTCTGCGACGCGGCGGCAGCCGGCGTGGTCGCGAGCAGGCCGGCGAGAACGGCGAGGACGACGGTGCGCAGGATCATCCGCGGACCATCTCACGTCCGTTCTGGTCGTGTTCGGCCGCGGCGGCGAGGAACGGCTTGAGCACGTCCATGGGCAGCGGGAAGACGACCGTCGAGTTCTGGGTGGCGCCGATCTCGGTCAGCGTCTGCATGTAGCGCAGCTGGAGCGCGGCGGGGTTGCCGGCGATCACGTCGGCGGCGTCGCGCAGGCGCTGCGAGGCCTGGAACTCGCCCTCGGCGTGGATGATCTTGGCCCGCCGCTCGCGCTCGGCCTCGGCGCCGAGCGCCATCGCGCGCTGCATGGCGGTCGGGATCTCGACGTCCTTGATCTCGACGGTCGTGACCTTGATCCCCCACGGGTGGGTGTGCTCGTCGATGATGTGCTGGAGCGCCTCGTTGAGCTGCTCGCGCTCGGCCAGCAGCATGTCGAGCTCGGCCTTGCCGAGCACCGAGCGCAGCGTCGTCTGGGCGATCTGCGCGGTGGCGACCAGGTAGCGCTGGACGTCGACGATCGCGCGCTGGGCGTCGATCACGCGGAAGTAGCAGACGGCGTTGACCTTGGCGGGGACGTTGTCGCGCGTGATCAGGTTCTGCGTCTGGACGTCGAGCGTGACGGTGCGCAGGTCGACGCGCACCATCCGGTCGATGGCCGGGATCAGCAGGACCAGCCCGGGACCCTTCTCACCCAGCAGGCGTCCGAGCCGGAACACGACCGCGCGCTCGTACTCGCGCAGGATCCGGATGGACATGCCGGCCAGGGTCGCCGCCACCACCAGCAGCACCAATAGGAAGACAACGACGGCCGTCATGGCATTACCTCCCACTCCTCGGCGCGACGGACGGACAGCGTCAGCCCGTGCACCTGCTCGATCACTACGTGCTCGCCCTCGCACAGCGTGGGCTCGTCGGCCCACGAGGCGCGAGCGCGCCACAGCTCGCCCTCGACCACCACGTCGCCGACCGGCGCCGGGACGTGGCGTACGACGCCGACGCGCCCGATCAGCCCGGCGGCGCCGCTCCTCGGCCGCAGCCTCCGGGTGGCGAGCGCCTTGCGCGTGGCGATCAGCGCCAGCGAGGCCAGGACGACGGCCACCGGGAGGACGATCGCGAGCGCCAGCACGGCGCTGCCGCCGGCCTCGCTGATGGCCAGGACTCCGCCGGCCAGGAGGGCGAGCGCGCCGGCCACCCCGAGCACGCCGTACGACGCCAGGTGCGCCTCTGCGACGAGCAGGGCGGCGCCGGTGACGAGCAGCGCGACGGCGAGCGCGGTCATGCCTGAGTTGCCTCAGGACAACTCTACGCCCTCCCCCGCGCGAGGTCATCAACCGGCCGGGGATCCGGTCGCCGTCGGCGCGGGCATCCTAGGACCGTGCCCCGGCTGACCGCACCCGCCGTGCCGCCCGACCTCGCCTCCGGCCTGGCGGCGATCCGCGAGGAGCTAGACGTGCCGGGCGAGTTCCCTCCGGCCGCGCTGCGCGAGGCGGAGGAGGCGGCGCGCGCGCCGCTGCCCCAGCGCGAGGACCGGCGCGACCTCGAGCTGTTCACGATCGACCCGCCGGGCTCGATGGACCTCGACCAGGCGATGGCGCTGTCGCGCCAGGACGGCGGCTACCGGATCGACTACGCGATCGCCGACGTGGCGGCGTTCGTGCGTCACGGGAGCGCCCTGGACGCCGAGGCGCACCGGCGCGTCGTCACGCGCTACCTGCCGGACGGCAACGCGCCGCTGCACCCGCGCGTGCTGTCGGAGGGCGCGGCCAGCCTGCTGCCGGGCGTCGACCGGCTCGCCGTCGTCTGGTCGTTCGAGCTCGAGGCCTCCGGCGAGTCGCGGCTCGTCGGCCTGGAGCGGGCGCTGGTGCGCAGCCGCGAGCGGTTCGTGTACGCCACGGCGCCGCTCGAGGACGAGCGCCTGCGGCTGCTGGCGGAGATCGGCGCGCTGCTGCAGGCGCGCGAGCGGGCGCGCGGCGCGATCAACCTGCCGATCCCCGAGCAGGAGATCGTGGTGCGCGACGGCACCTACGAGCTCGCCTACCGCGGCCCGCTGCCGATCGAGGAGGCGAACGCCCAGATCTCGCTGCTCACCGGGATGGCGGGCGCCGCCCTGATGCTGGAGCGCGGCCGCGGGCTGCTGCGCACCCTGCCCGCCGCCGACGCGAAGCAGGTCGAGCGGCTGCGGCGGGTCGCCGAGGCGCTGGGGATCGAGTGGCGCGAGCCGCTGGGCGACCTCATCCGCGGGCTCGACCCGCGCCGGCCGCGCGACGCCGCTCTGCTCGAGGAGGCGGCCACGCTGCTGCGGGGCGCGGGCTACCTCGCCTTCGACGGCACGCAGCCCGCGCCGGCCGAGGCCGGGCACGCCGGCGTGGCGGCCCCGTACGCGCACGTGACCGCGCCGCTGCGCCGGCTGGCCGACCGCTACGCGACGCTGGCGTGCCTGGGCGAGGAGGCGCCCGGCCTCGAGGCCGTCCCCGCCGAGATGGCGGCCGGCGGCCGCGCCGCCAACGCCGTCGAGCGCGCGTGCGTCGACCTCGTCGAGGCGCTCGTGCTCGCCCCGCACGTCGGCGAGCGGTTCCCGGCGACGGTGATCGACGACCACGAGGTCCAGCTCGCGGAGCCCGCGGTGCGGGCGCGCTGCGACGGCGACCTCGAGCCGGGGGTCGAGCTGACCGTCCGCCTCGTCGAGGCCGACCCCGCGCGCCGCCAGGTCCGCTTCGCGCCCGCCTGAGACAATCGGGGCCATGCCCGACGAGACTCCGCGACGCCTGCAGCCGTCCGCGTCGTACAGCTTCACCATGCGCCTACGGATGCCGCAGCACGGCTCGACGTTCGCCGGCGTCGCCCACGCGATCGCCGAGACCGACGCGATGCTCGGCGCGATCGACCTCGTGCGCGTGGAGTCCAACCAGGTGGTGCGCGACGTGACGGTGGCGTGCGGCGACGGCGACCACGCCGAGGCCGTCGTGCGCGCGGTGCGCGACCTCGAGGGCGTGACGGTCGACAGCGTCTCCGACCGCACGTTCCTCATGCACAAGGGCGGCAAGATCGAGGTCAACGGCAAGCTCCCGCTGAGGACGCGCGACGACCTCTCGATGGCCTACACGCCCGGCGTCGCCCGCGTCTCGATGGCGATCAACCAGGACGTGTCGAAGGCGTGGGCGCTGACCATCAAGGGCAACACGGTCGCCGTCGTCTCCGACGGGACCGCGGTGCTCGGGCTCGGTGACATCGGGCCCGAGGCGGCCATGCCCGTGATGGAGGGCAAGGCGATGCTGTTCAAGGAGTTCGCCGGCGTCGACGCCTTCCCGCTGTGCGTCGACACGAAGGACGTCGACGAGATCGTCGCCTTCGTGAAGGCCGCGGCGCCGACCTTCGGCGGCATCAACCTCGAGGACATCTCGGCCCCGCGCTGCTTCGAGATCGAGCGGCGGCTGCGCGAGGAGCTCGACATCCCGGTCTTCCACGACGACCAGCACGGGACGGCGATCGTCGCCCTCGCCGGGCTGCTCAACGCGCTCAAGCTCGTCGGCAAGCGCCCTGAGGACGTCACGGCCGTGGTGGTGGGCGCCGGCGCCGCCGGTGTCGCCTGCACCGAGATCATGCTCGCCCAGGGCTTCGGCGACGTGATCGTCTGCAACCGCGACGGCGCGCTCCACGCCGGCCAGCCGGACCTGGATGCCGTGCGCGCGTCGCTGGCCGAGCGCACGAACAAGCGCAACGTCCGCGGCACAGCCGACGAGGTGCTCGCGGGCGCCGACATCGTGCTCGGGCTGGCCGGCCCGGGGGCGATCACGCCGGCCGCCGTGCGCACGATGGCCGACGGCGCGATCGTCTTCGCGATGGCGAACCCGGTGCCGGAGGTGCAGCCCGAGGACGTCGGCGCCGACGTGGCGGTCATGGCCACGGGCCGGTCCGACTACCCGAACCAGATCAACAACGTGCTGGCCTTCCCAGGCGTCTTCAAGGGCGCGCTGGACGTGCGCGCGCGGACCATCAACGAGGAGATGAAGCTCGCCGCCGCCCAGGCGATCGCGGCGGTCATCCCCGAGGACGAGCTGCACGCCGACTACATCGTCCCCAGCGTCTTCAACCGGCGGGTGGCCGAGTCGGTGGCCGACGCCGTCGCGGCCGCGGCGGTGGCGAGCGGCGTGGCGCGCCGCAAGCACGGGGCCGCGCACGAGCCGAGCACGCCGCTCGAGGCGATGCGCTAGTCGATTTCTGGGTGACGTCCGCCGGCGGGGAGGTCCTCGCGCACGGAGGCGCGCAGCCCGATCAACGCGATGTCGCCGCCCTCCTCACCCACGCTGACCTTGGGGCAGATCTCCACCGCGTCGTCGAGCACGGCGCGCACGACCGTCGCCCCCGCCCGCACGACCGCGCCCGGCAGCAGCACCGACTCGCGCACCACGGCGCCGGCCTCGACCACCGCGCCGCGGCCGATCACCGAGCGCTCCACGCGGCCGGCCACCCGTGAGGCCGGCGCGATCAGCGAGTCCTCGATGTCGGCGCCGCGCACGAGCGCGGGCGCCCGGAGCAGCGCGGACTGGGTGAGCACGGGCCAGCCGGGGTCGTCGAGGTCGACCGGCGGCTCGTCGCAGAGCAGGTCCTGGTGGCTCTCCCAGTACGCGTCGACCGTCCCCACGTCGCGCCAGTAGCCCGCGAAGCGCGACTCGCGGGCGCCGCCGTCCTCCACCAGCCGCGGGAGCAGCCCGTGCCCGAGGTCCTCGAGCTCGTCGTCGCCCGCCTCGTCGGCCAGCGCGTCCAGCGTGTCGAGCAGCGGCCGCGGCCGGAACACGAAGACCTCGTTGGCGACCAGGTTGCCGTCCGGCTCGTCGGGCTTGTAGGCGTAGTCGACCACCTTGCCGTCGCGCACCGAGACCACGCCGTAGCGGCCGGCGTCGCCGGGGTCGACCTCGGTGGTGACCATCGTGACCGCGGCGCCGGTCTCCATGTGCTCCTCGACCAGCGCCCCGTAGTCCTGCACGTACGCGGCGTCGGCGCTCACCACCACCAGCGCCTCGGGGTCGAACTCGCGGATCAGCGGCGCGTTGCGCCACAGCGCGTCGGCGGTGCCGCGCTGGAAGCCGCCGCGGTCGCCGTGGTCAAGCCGCGGCTGCAGGATGAGCAGCCCGCCGACCGTCCGGTCGAGGTCCCACGGGCGGCCGTTGGCGAGGTGGTCGGACAGCGAGATCGGGTTGAACTGCTGCGAGATCCACACGTCGGACAGCCCCGCGTTGTGGCAGTTGCTGAGCGGGAAGTCGATCAGCCGGTGCGTGCCGGCGTACGGCACCGCGGGCTTGGCCCGCTCGCGCGTGAGCAGCTCGAGCCGGCCGCCGGCGCCGCCGGCGAGCACGATGACCAGCGTCCGGATGCGCGGCATGCGGCCGGTCCTACCCAGCCAGCTCCTCGGGCAGCGCCTTGGGCCCGTCGGGGTACAGGTCGCCGAGCTGCTCGGGCGTCATCTCCAGCGTGTTGGCGAGCTCCGGCGGCGCGCCGACGACCAGCCACAGCGCGTCGGCGTCGGTGTCGTTGAAGACCTGGCGGATCGTGCGCGGCTCGACGAGCAGCGCCGACAGCGGCTCGAGCGTCAGCAGGTCGCCGTCCACCCGGATCCGCCCCGTCCCCTCGAGCACGACGTAGAGCTCGGTCTCGTTCCTGTGGCGGTGCCGGGTCGAGGCCTGGCCCGGCCTCAGCCGCCACAGCCGGGCGCCCAGTATCTCGGCGCCGAGCTGCTTGGCCAGGTCCGTGTTGAGCACCTGCATCTGGTTCGAGGGCCGCCAGAACGCGTCGGCGGCGGGGAGCGCGCGATAGCCCATGCCCCGAACTTACAATCGCCCGCCATGAAGATCGTCTGCGGCGACGTGCCATGAGGATCGTCCGCGGCGACGCCTCGCGAATCGACGACGTCGGCCCGCTGTTCAAGGCGATGCACGAGCACCACCGGGCGGTCGGCCCGGACGTGCTCCCCTTCCGCTCGGGCGAGGAGGCGTGGGTGCGCCGCCGGCCGTACTACGAGACGCTGCTCGAGTCCGGCCGCGGCACGCTCCTGCTCGCCGAGGAGGAGGACGGCCGCGCGATCGGCTACGCCATGGTGGCGGTGCGGGGCGGGCAGGCCACGCTCGTCACCGGCGAGCGGGTCGCCGAGCTCGAGACGCTGTCGGTGATCGGCGCCGAGCGCGGCCGCGGCGTCGGCCGCGCCCTGATGGACGCGGCCTACGACGTGATCCGCGAGCTGGGCGCCACCGAGGTCATGCTCTACGTGCTCGACGGCAACGACGGCGCGATGCGCTTCTACGAGCGGTACGGGCTCCAGCCGTACCTCCACGTGCTGATCGGCCGCGTGTAGTCGTCCTAGGGTCGGAGCGCGAAAAGTCTCCGGTTGCGGCCGGCCGGCGCGGGCGGCAGATTCGCCGCCATGACCCAGGTTCTCGATCGCATCCGCAACGGCGTCGACACCGAGCAGCTGTATGGCACGCTCGACGCCATCAAGGCCCAGCCCGAGCTGGGCGTCTTCCAGTTCCGTGCCCGCAACCAGTGGCTCGACGGCGCCCACAACCGCTCGACCATCCAGGTGTTCTACGGCGCCGGGCAGGAGGACGCCACGCGCGAGTCGGCCTTCACGCTCGACGCGGGCGAGCCGGGGATCCTGCTCGGCTTCGACACCGGCCCGAACCCCGCCGAGCACCTGCTGCACGCGCTGGCGGCGTGCCTCACGACGTCGCTCATCTACGTCGCGGCGGCGCGCAAGGTGCGGCTGACCGAGGTCGAGTCGGTCCTGGAGGGCGACATGGACGTGCGCGGCGCGCTCGGCATCTCCAACGAGGTCCGCAACGGCTTCAGCCGCATCCGCGTCAGCTTCACGGTCAAGGGCGACGCGCCGCCCGAGAAGCTGCGCGAGGTCGTCGAGCGCGCCAAGGCCCGCTCGGCCGTCTTCGACATGGTCACCAACGGCGTCCCGGTCGAGGTGGACGTGCGATAACCCTCGTGTGAGGGCGATCGTCTGCCACCGGTACGGGGAGCTGCGGCTCGAGGACGTCCCGGCGCCGCGCGTGGAGCGCGACGAGGACGTGCTGGTCAGGGTCCACGCGACGTCGTTGAACTCGTGGGACCACGACCTGCTCCGGGGGACGCCGTACGCCTTCCGTCTCGTCGCGCCGCGCCGGCCGCGCCACCCCGTGCTGGGGGCGGACGTCGCAGGGCGCGTCGAGGCGGTGGGCGGCGGCGTGGAGGGGTTCCGGCCGGGCGACGCGGTCTTCGGGGACGTGTCGGGCTGCGGCTGGGGCGGGCTGGGCGAGTACGTGCGGGCGCCGGCGGACCAGCTCGCGGCGATGCCGGCCGGCCTGACGTTCGAGCAGGCGGCGGCCGTGCCGCAGGCCGGCGTGCTGGCGCTGCAGGGGCTGCACTACCGCGGCGACGTCGGCGAGTCCGTGCTCATCAACGGTGCGGGCGGGGGCGTGGGCACGATCGCGGTGCAGCTCGCCAAGGCCGCGGGCGCGGCGGTCACGGGCGTGGACAGCGCGGGGAAGCTCGACATGTTGCGCTCGCTGGGCGCCGACGACGTCGTCGACTACCGCGCCGAGCGCTTCGCGGACCGCCGCGGTCGCTACGACCGCATCGTCGACGTCGTGCTCCGCGGCTCGATCGTCGCGCGCAGCCGCGCCCTGCGCGCGGACGGCGTCTACGCCGTCATCGGCGGCTCGCTGCCGCGGATCGCCCAGACCGCCGCGGTCGGCCGCGCGCTGCGCGGCCGGACGGCGGGGGTCGTCATCCACCGGCCCGGCCGCGAGCCGCTCGAGGCCCTGTCGCGGGCGCTGGAGGCGGGCACGATCGCGCCGGTGATCGACAGCACCTACCCCCTCGAGGACGCCCCGAGCGCGTTCGCGCGGTTCGCGACCGGCGAGTTCCGCGGCAAGATCGTCATCGCCCACGCTGTGTGAGGGTGGCGGCGGCCAGCAGCTCGTCGCGCGCCGCGAGCTTCACCCGCGGGCGGCTCCTGCTGCGGCCGGCCTCGCGCTCGTGCGCGTCGATCGCGCGCCAGCCCTCGACGGTCACCGGCTCGATCCCGCGCTCGGCGAGCAGCGCGTCGATCCGCTCGCCGGGCTCGGGCAGGACGCCGCTGCGCAGGTCCTCGGCGAGGCAGGCGACGGTCTCCTCGGCGTCGCGCTTGTTGGTGCCGAGGATGCCGGTCGGCCCGCGCTTGATCCAGCCGACGGTGTAGACGCCCGGCGTGTCGCGCACGCGCCCGCGCTCGTTCGGCAGCACGAAGGCACGCTCGTCGAACGGCACGCCCGGCAGCGGGACCGCCTGGTAGCCGACCGAGCGCAGGACGAGCCCGCACTCGATCGTCTCGACCGGGCCGTCGACGGGGCGGGCGCGCAGCAGGCCGTCGTCGGTGCGGACGATCTCGTTGCGGCGGACGACGACCGCCTCCGGCGTGATCTCGACGGGCGAGACGAGGAAGCGCAGGTGGATGCGCCGCGGGGCGTCGACCCGCGGCGGGCGGGCGGCGAACTCGCGCAGCAGCTGGAGGTTCTTGCGCGCTGTGAAGGTGCCCTGCTCGGCGAGCCACTCGCGCGACAGGCCGTCGAGCTCGACGTCGGCGCGATCGACGCGAAGGTCGACGCCCTCCAGGTGGCCCAGCTCGCGCAGCTCGGCGCTCGTGAACGCGGCCTGCGCGGGCCCGCGCCGGCCGAGCACGACGACCTCCTTGACCCGGCTGGCGCGCAGCGCCTCGAGGGCGTGGTCGGCGACGTCCGTGCGGGCGAGCTCGTCCGTGCCGCGCGTGAGCAGGCGCGTGACGTCGGCCGCGACGTTGCCGTTGCCGATCACCACGGCGCGCTCGCACGAGAGGTCGAACTCGAGGTCGCGGTAGTCGGGGTGGCCGTTGTACCAGGCCACGAACTCGGTGGCGGCCCAGCTCCCGGGCAGGTCCTCGCCGGCGATCCCGAGCGACTTGTCGGTCTGCGCGCCGGTCGCGTAGACGACGGCCGTGTAGTGGCGGGCGAGCTCCTCGTGCGTGAGGTCGCGGCCGACCTCGACGTTCCCGAGGAAGCGCGCGCCCTGCTGGAAGCTCTCGCGGTCGAAGGTGTCCTGGAGGCGCTTGATCTCCTGGTGGTCGGGCGCCACGCCGCCGCGCAGGAGCCCCCACGGCGTCGGCAGCCGCTCGAACAGGTCGATCTCCGCGTCGCCGACGTGCCGCAGCACCGCGGCGGCCGCGAACGCCCCGGCCGGC
Organism: uncultured Solirubrobacteraceae bacterium; assembly: GCA_963844405.1. Taxonomy (GTDB): domain Bacteria; phylum Actinomycetota; class Thermoleophilia; order Solirubrobacterales; family Solirubrobacteraceae; genus DASSUW01. The sequence continues at coordinate 69,326 of CAWJNZ010000010.1, forward strand.
CCGGCGCCGACGATCGCCACCCGCGGCCGCGCCATCAGGCCGCCGTCCGCTCGACCGTCGAGCCGTCGCCGGCGAAGAACTCCTCGTTGAGCTCGAGCGCGTAGGCGAACCGCTCGGGCAGCTCGAAGTCGGAGTAGATGGCGTCGACCGGGCACGCCTCCACGCACGCGTCGCAGTCGATGCACAGCGCCGGGTCGATGTACAGCTGCTCGGCCGTCTCGAAGTCCGGGTCCCCGGGCTTGGGGTGGATGCAGTCGACGGGACAGACCTCGATGCACGAGTCGTCCTTGACGCAACTCCCCACGATCACGTACGTCATGCCAGAGAGAATAGAAACTCGGTCAAAGCCGGGCGAGATTCATGCAATTCCGCCCCTGCTTGCCCCCGCGAGTTTCCGGGTAGGCCGCCCGCGTCCCAGTGTGAGGCGGGCACTCGGCCTAACGACAAGGGGAGAGGCGATGTCTCGCACCGCGGCGCCCAAGCGCGCGCCCGGCAGCAGGGAGTGGGCGGCTGTGCTCGCCGCGCTGGCGCACTTGGCGTTCTTCGCCGACGGCGCACGCGCCGAGACCTTCGGCAACACGGCGGTCGGCACGGCGTCCGCGGTGCCTGCAGCCGGTTACAAGTTCGGGACGATCTACCGGCTGCCGCAGACCGGCACCGTGGAGTCGTTCAGCTGGTACACGCGGGGTGGCGTCGGTCAGCAGAGGCTGACACCCGTGATCTACCGGGTCGACTCACTCGGGATGCCGTCGTCGCTGGTGGCCACGGGCACCGAGGTCCGCGTCGCCGCCGGGCAGGCGCCCGGTTGGGTGACCTCGGCGCTTCCACCCACCTCCCTCGCCGCCGGCGACTACCTGCTCGCGCTGACCTCCGGGCCGGACTCCAGCCAGGCGGCCAACTACTACCAGCCAACCTTCAACGCCGGCTTCTGGAACGCCAATGCGTACGGCTCGCCTTCGAGCACCTGGGGCCAGATCAACCGCGAGGGCATGTCCTGGAGCTTCTACGTGACCTACACGCCCGCGGCCGCGGAATCGAGCGCGCCCACGAGCTCCGCGCCGCCGAGCATCAGCGGCGTCGCGCAGGCGGGCGAGACGCTGACCGCGTCGTCCGGAACCTGGGACGGCGAGCCGCCGCCCGAGCTCTCGGAGCAGTGGCGGGCGTGCCAGGCCGGCGACTGCGTCGACATCGCGGGCGCGACCGGGAACACGTACACGGTCCGGTCGGACGACGTCGGCAAGACGCTGGTGGTCGCGGTGACGGCGACCAACAGCGCCGGCACCGCGAACGCCACGTCGCCGCCGACGGCCACCGTCACCGCCCCCGACCCCGAGCCCGAGCCCGAGGTGGCCGGCCTGTTCGGGACCGACGTGCCCGGCTCGGTCGGCGACCACACCGGACACGGCTACAAGCTCGGCAGCGTCTACCGCCTCCAGGACGACGCCACGCTCGGCGAGTTCCGCTTCTACGCCCGTGGCGGCACCTGGGACCAGGCGTTCGTGCCCGCCGTCTACGCCACCAGCGCCGGCCGCCCCAGCACGCTCCTCGCCAAGGCGCCCCCGGTCACGGTCCGCGCCGGCTCGGCGCCGGCGTGGCACAGCGCCCCGCTGACCGCCGGCGTGCGCATGCAGCCCGGCGACTACCTGCTCGCCCTCGTCCCCGGCCCGAACCACCAGGCCGCCTACGTCTACAACGACCCGACGTCCACCATGACGGGGTGGTGGAACCTCAACGGCTACCCCGAGCCCTCCGCCACGTGGGGCGCCATCAACACCGAGGGCAAGCGCTGGTCGTTCCACGTCACCTACGAGACCGCCGGCACGCCCGCACCGCCCGTCAACGAGACACCTCCCGCGATCACCGGATCCCCGCACGTCGGGAAGACGCTCACGGCGACCAACGGCACCTGGGCGAACACCCCGACGAGCTACGACCATGAATGGCAGCGCTGCCAGGACCAGGCCTGCACGCCGATCTCCGGCGCGACCGGCACGACGTACACGCTGACCGCCGCCGACGAAGGGTCGTCGCTGCTCGTGGTCGTCGGCGCGACGAACCGGGCAGGCCGGACCGAGGCGGAGTCAAGCCGGACCGCCGTCGTCGAGGCGCCGGTCGGCGCGACGGTCCAGCCCTTCGAGCAGCTCACCGTCGACGCGAACCCGATCGGATCGGTGATCGAGAAGACGCTGGCCGACCTCAATGGCGACGGCAGGCTCGACGCCGTCATCGGGATGCAGGCCTCGTCGCAGGGTGGATCAGGCGGCGTCTTCTGGTACCAGCAGCCGAGCTCGGGGAACCTGGCGGAGCCGTGGGTCAAGCGCACCATCCTGCCGTCGGGCCGCGCCTACGAAGACGCAGCTCCGCTCGACGTCGACGCGGACGGGCACGTCGACGTCGTGGCGAGCGTGGACAACCGGATCTGGTGGTTCCGCAACCCCGGCGCCGGCGTCGGGACCTGGCAGCAGAACCTGATCGGCAACGGCTACCGCGAGAACACGATGAGGATCGGCGACCTGGACGGCGACGGCAGGCCCGACGTCGTCACCAACAGCGCGATGTTCTTCCAGAACGGGCCGTACAGCTGGACGACGGTGCCGTACAACAGCACCCACGGCGGGATCGCGCTCCTGGACATCGGGTCGGGCCGCGGGCCGATCAACCTCGTCGCCAACAACGGCCCCTCGCACACCTCGATCGTCTGGTTCGAGAACCCCCGCGAGCACGGCGGCGACGCCCGCACCGGCACGTGGACGAAGCGGACGATCGGCCCCGGCTACCTGTGCACGGGCGGGACGTCCCAGTGTCCGGAAGGCTCCGTGGCCACGCTCGCGACCGCCGAGATCAACGGCGACGGGCGCGTCGACGTGGTCAGCGGGCAGTCGGAGCACGAGCTCGCGCCGGGCGGCCTCAGGTGGTACGAGGCGCCCGCCGACCGCACCGCGCCGTGGACGCCGCACGACATCCACGCGGGGTACAAGAACACGCACAACCTCGGTGTCGGCGACGTCGACGGCAACGGGGCGATCGACGTCGTGGCCGGCGAGCAGGACCAGTCGGCCCACCGGCGCCTGGGCGTCTTCTACAACGACGGCAACGGGGCGTTCGTCGAGCAGGTCCTGACGACGAGCGCCTCGCACAACGTCGCGCTCGGCGACGTCGAGGGCGACGGGGACGTGGACATCCTCGCCGGCCCGCACGGGTGGTACGGCGACCCGCATCCGGTGTGGCTCTTCCGCAACGGACGCCTCGGCCGGTAGACGGCGGGACCCGGTGGCGACAGGTCGCCACCGGGTCCCGCCTTCAGGCCGTCAGTGCATACCCTTCGCCCAGTCGACGAGCTCCTGGGCCCTGACGGCGAGCTGCTCCGACGCGGCCGCGTCGCTGCGGACGGCGCGCACCAGCTCACCGAAGGTGCTCGCGGCCGTCACGTACTCCTCGGCGTCGAACTCCGCGCGGCCCTTGGCGAGCAGCGCCTCGAGCCGGGCGATGCCGGCGCCGTCGAGGTCGGCGGCGTCGATCAGGTCGGCGACGTCGCTGAAGCTGACGCAGTTCGCGTACGCCTCGCCGGCCGTCCACTCGACCGCGTTCAGCAGCAGCTGCCGGTACCACGGCTCCAGCGCGAACTGCCAGCTGTGGCCGAGGTTCGTCGTGAACGAGCGTCCGCCGTCGAAGTTCCGGCACCACGCCATGGCGTGCCGGTCGGTGTTCAGCAGGGCGCCGGTGCTGTAGCCGATCTGGCCCACCAGCGTGTCCTCGTTCTCGTACACGAGCGGATGGACGATGCCCAGGTCGACCGGGTCGCGGTTGGTGTTGTAGACCTCCTCGACCGTGACGAACCGCTCGGGTGTGGCGCTCGTCGCGGGGTGGCTCGGGTCGGCGTTCACGAGCTCGACGTGGCCGCCCGACTCCGTGTCTATCAGGATGCCGCCGGCGTTGCCGCCGTGGTTCGTGAAGCCCGCGCCGACGAGGTCCATGTACCACGGGACGTTCTGCATCATGTCCGTGGCGCCGTGGATGGCCACGAAGCCGCCGCCCTCGCGGATGTACTGCTGCAGGTTGGCGAACTCGATGGCCGTGAGCGCCTGAGCGCCGCGGCCGACGGTCGAGTTGAAGATGACCGTCTTGTACTGCCTGAGCGTCTCCAGGTTCGTGAACGGGCTCGTGGGCAGCGACACGTCGATCGGGGCCTGGCGGCCCGGCGACGCGCCGATGTTCGGGTCCCAGACGTCGACGTCGAACCCGTTCTCGAGGCCGAGGTCCTGGAACAGCGCCTCGAAGTCGACGATCGACTGGTGACGGAAGCCGCCGGCTCGCCCGTTGACGAGCACCTTGTACTTCGCGCCAGGGGTCGCCATCAGGGGCGAGGGGTTCCAGAACGCGCGGATGACCTGGTCGCCCGCGTCGGCCGCGCCGACCTCGACGCCGGTGCCGCTCGTGTCGACCGGCACGCCGTTGACCTGGTCGATCAGCGCCTTCGCCGCGCTGCTCAGCGCCGCGCGCTCGGCGGACTTCTCGTCCGCCGGCGTCAGGCGACCGAGGACGGTCGCGTTGAAGCGGTTGAGCGTCGCCACGGCGCGGTTCTCATTGCCGGCGTCGGCCGCGGCCTTGGCCTGCGCGAGCAGGCCCTTGAGCTCGGTCGCGAGCGCCGCGGGGATGAGCGGCCGCGGGTTGACGACCGCGACGCCGCCGGCGTGCGCCTTCTCCAGCGGCTTGCTGAGGATGACGTTCGAGAGGTTCGTCGCCGTGCCCGCGGCATGGTCCTTCGCCAGCGGGGCGCTCAGGACCACGTTGGGCGCGGGCGCCGCCGGGGCGGGCGTGATGTGGCGCTCGACCCGGATGAGCTCGAGGTTCGCGCCCGTGTCGAGCAGGATCGGCTGGCCGGCGATCGGGCCGTTGTTGCTCGGCGCGTTGACGCCGCCCTCGTCGCTGGTCGTGTAGCTGGACAGGCGGATCTCGCTCGCCCCCGCCGACGCCGCGGCGCCGAGGGTGGTGTTGAGCGTGGGCGGCGGGCTGAGGGCCTTCTCGATCTCGACCGTCTCCTGCGCGTCGCCGGAGTCGATCACGATCGTCTGCCCGGCCCGGAAGCCGAACGGCGTCTGCAGCCGCAGGCTGGTCGCGCCCACCGCCGACGCGCCGTTGAGCGTCGTGCGCAGCGCGTTGTCGGCGTACTGGTCGATCACGGTGGTCAGGTCGTCAAAGGACGTCGTGACCACGAACGTGTTCGTGTACTTGGCGACGCTGCCCGCGACGTCCTGGAGCGCGACCGACTGCGTGTGCTGGCCGATGGTCAGCTGGTTGAGCGCGAGCGGGAACGGGATCATCTGCTCGCCGTCGACGACCATCCGCCGGATCGCGGCGCCGCCGGCGCCGTTGGCCACCGTGTCGGTCACGTCGCGGCGGCGGGGATCCGTGCGCAGCGGCGTGAGCGTCTTGGACTGGAGGACCATGCCGTCGACGATCGACGGCACGTAGACGGCCGAGCCGGCGAGGTGCGTCTTCTGGACCGGCGCGGCGAGCTGCACGTTCGCCGCCGGCGACGGCGGCGCCGGATCGACGATGGCCGCGATCCTCACGGTCTCGGCGTTGCCGGCCTGGTCGAGGACCAGGACGTCACCGACCGCGCGCCCCGCGGTGCTGGCCAGGCGCACGCCCGTGGCGCCGGGAGCGGCGGCCTGGTTCAGCGTCGTGGCCTGGGTCGCCCACGTGGCGACTGGGCCCTGGCTGTCGATCAGCAGCGCGATGGTGTTGTACAAGGCCGTGCCGGCGACCGACGTGCCGGCCGCGTGCGCGTTGGCGAGCGGCGCCTTGAGCGTCACGTTCGGCGCGGGCGCGCCCGGGGCCGGCGTCACGATCGTGTCGATCGTCGCGGTCTCACGGGCCGCCCCGGTGCCGATGACGAGCTCGTCGCCCGCGGAGCGGCCGGCCGTGCTCTGGAGCCGGATCGCCGTCGCGCCCGCCGCCGCGGCCTGGTTGAGCGTCGTGGTCGTGGTGGCGCCGCGCGAGACGTTGCCGGAGCTGTCGATCGCGCGGTAGCGCAGCGTGGTGTTGCCCTCGAGCGAGAGCGGGACGTTGGCCGAGACCGAGGTGCCGGGGGTGATCGATGCGTCGATCCACGTGGCGCCGGCGTCGACCGAGTACTGCAGCTTCTCCACCGCGACGTCGTCGGTCGCCCCGAGGGCGAGCGTCTGCGGAACGGTGATCCGCCAGTTGTTGTTGCCGTCCGGCGCCGACGAGAACGCCGCCGTGCCGACGGGCGGCGACGTGTCGGCCGCCAATGCGGGCGATACGACCCCGAGCAGTCCTGCGCACGCGACTGCCGTCGCGGCGAACGTCCTCCCCATCCCTTCCTCCTCATCTCGAGCACCGGCCTATTTGTTGGCCGCCCGGCCTATTTATCTCAGAGTTCGGCCGAAAAGGCAAGGGACTTTTGCGCGCCAATGGTCAAAACGGGCGGGACCACGGGGATCCCGCCCGTTCGAACCCGTCAGTCGTCCTCGGTGCCGCAGTTGAACTTGGCGGCGCCGGCCGCCATCTCGATGCCGCCGAGCACGTGCCTCAGCAGCAGCGGCTCGGTCCAGTACACACCCTTATGACCCAGGGCGGTGTAGAACGACCGGCCCCCGTCGTACGGCTGGCACCACGCGATGGGGTGGTCGCCCATCGGCGGCGAACCGCCGGGGACGCTGTAGCCGCGCGGGTCGTAGGTGCTCTCGTCGACCGAGAGGAGCACGTGCACGGTCTCCCGCGGATTGGTGCGGAAGTTGTACCACTCCTCCTCGCGGACCCAGGGGTCCGGCAGATGCCGGGTCGCCGCGCTGCGGCGATCCTCGACGTCGATCGAGGCGACCTGGAACTGGGCGTTGACCCCGGGGACGCCCGGATGGTCGCGGAAGTACGCCCCGACGAGCCCGCCGTACCACGGCCAGTCGTACTCCGTGTCCGACGCGGAGTGGATGCCGGCGTAGCCGCCGCCGGCCTGGATGAAGCGCTCGAACGCGGCCTGCTGGCTCGCGTTGAGCACGTCTCCGGTCGTGCACAGGAAGATGACGACGTCGTACTGGGCCAGGTTCGCGTCGGTGAACGCGGCGGCGTTCTCCGTCGCGTCGACGTGGAACCGCTTGCGCATGGCCATCTGCGCGATCGCGACCGTGCCCTGCGGGATGCACTCGGTGTGCCGGAAGGCAGCCGTCCGCGAGAAGATCAGGGCGCGGAAGCGCGGCTTGCGGGCCTGGTTCGGAAGTTGGCCCTTCCCGCGCTTGGTCGCCTGGTCGCCCCCGCGGCCCTGCCGGTTCTCGGCCTGTTTGCCCCGATCGCCCGGCCCCTTGTCGGCGACCGCCGGCGCCATCGGGACGAGGATGAGCGCGGCGATCGCGGCCGCCAGGAACGCGCGAATGGATCTCTCCATGGTTTCCCCCTTGCCAGATGTCAGGGCGGGACTACCCAAACGGCGGACGGCCGAAGCCGTGCGCGCCAACATGTTTGCGGCGGGAACACCGAGTAGTGCCAGATCGCACGATCCCGGCCGTTCGTCTAGGTCACTCCTGGACGACTTGGCCGAGGATCGCCGCCATGAAGGGGGTGTGCTCGGCGGCTGTCGTCGCCGTCATCGTGCTGTTCGCGCCTGCGGCCGCGGCTGCCCAGACGGCACCGGCGTTCACGGAACGGCCGGCGGTCGCCGGTACCCCGCGTGAGTCCGAGGACCTGACGGCGACGGCCTCCTGGACGGGCGACCCGGCGCCGACGGTCGCCTGGCAGTGGCTGCGTTGCGAGGAGGCCAGGAGCTCGAGGTGCCAGCCGATCGCCGAGGCGACGTCGTCGACCTATCGGATCGCGGCCGACGACGTGGGCTCGAGGCTCCGGGTCCGCGTGGCGCTCGAGAGCACCGCGGGGCTGGCCGACGCGCGCTCGGAGGCCACCGCCGTCGTCGAGCCCGCCCCGAAGACGGAGCCCGAGCCGGAGCCGGAGCCGCAACCGAGTGCGCCGCCGCCGGCGACCTTCGACGCGCCTGCGAACCCGATCGTCGAGCCGGCGCCGGCGCCGGCGCCGTCCGGCGGGGAGCGCCCGCCCCTGCTCGATCCGTTCCCGATCGTCCGCATCCGCGGCTGGCTCACGCGCACCGGCGCCCGGGTCACGCTCCTCACCGTGCGGGCCCCGCGCGGCGCACGGATCGCCGCGCGCTGCCAGGGCCGGAGCTGCCCGGTCCGTCGGCTCGCGCGGACCGCGTCGTTGATCCGCCTGCGCGCGCTCCAGCGCCACCTGCGGGCGGGCACGCGGCTCGACATCACGGTCAGGAAGGCCGGCTACATCGGCAAGTGGACGACCATCGTCATCCGAGCGGGCCGCCCGCCGCGCCGTGCCGATCGCTGTGTCCTCCCCGGCGCTCGACGCCCCACGCCATGTCCGGCCGGATGACCCGCTGGACGGCCGGCGGGCTTGCGGCGATCGTCGCCGTCAGCTTCAGCGTGGCCTTCGCCGTGGGGCTTGCTTCGCCACCACGCGACCAGCGGCCGCAGACGACGGTCGTGCGGGTCCCGGCCGGCGGGGCGCTGGTCTCCGACCGGGGTGGGCTGCGCCCGGTGGCCGCCCTTCCCGCGCTCCGCGTGCCTCCCGCCCCCGTGGAAGGCGTGACGCCGACGCCGGTGGTCGCCGCCGCGCCGGCGCCCGTCGCGCCTTCGCCCGTCGCGCCTCCGCCCGTCGCTCCCGCGGTGCCGGCGCCTGCGCCGGCACCGGTCGCCCCGGCCCCGCCGGCGCCGCAGCCGCCGGAGCGCGGGCCCGTCTTCGACTCGGAGGGATGAGCGTGGCGCCTCGATGGCTGCCGGCCGTGGCGGGCTTCGCCGCCGTCGCCGCCGCGCTCGCGGCGCTGGCCGGGTCGCGGGCGGCGGACGTCGTCAAGCCCGCGGAGCCCGCCGCGCCCGCCGGCCGCATGGTGAGCGTCGGCCCCGCGCGGCTCGTCGTCCCCGCGGACTGGCGCGCCGTCTCGCCTTCGAAGGCCGACCTCGCTCTGCTCGACGGCAGGCGCGCCGCCGTCTTCCAGTCGGCATCGCGCCCATGGATGCGCGTCCTCGCGGCGTTCGATCCGACCGTCCGGCCGTCGCTCGTCCCCGATGCGCTGCATTCGGCGGTCCTCGCCGGGGTACCGGCGCCGACGCTCACGCGCGTCGGCGGATGGCCGGCGTGGACCTACCCGGCCGAGTTCGGCCGGGCGGTGGGGCGCGGCGGCAGTGTGACCGGGCTGGCGACGACGGCCGGGGTCCTCGGCGTGGCGTGCACGACCGTGACCGGGCTGGAGGCGGATCCGGACTGCGCGTCGGACATCGACTCCGTGACCGTCTCGGGCGCCGCGGCGCTCATCCCCTCCGAGTCGCTGGCGCTGGCCGTCCATCTCCCGACGGCGCTCGACGAGCTCAACCGCGCGCGGTCCCAGGATCGCGCGCGGCTGCGGTCCGCGCGCACCAACGAGGCGCAGGCGCTCGCGGCAAAGCGGCTCGCCGAGGACCACCGCGCCGCTGCCCGGTCCCTGCGCCGGCGGGGCGGTGCGGCCGCCGCGCCGTTGGTCGGCGACCTCACCACCGTCTCCGACGGCTACCGCGAGCTCGCCCGCGCCGCGGACGGCGCCTCGCGCGTTCGGTTCGCGTCCGCGGCCGCGGGGCTCCGGCGCGCGGAGGCCGTGCTGGCCGGGGGCGTGGCGGCGGTCCCGCGCCCTGCGACCACCGAGGTCGTCACGCGCGTCTCCACGCCCCGGCAGGACGGCGACGCCTCGGGCCCCGGCGGCGTCCCCCCGATCCTCTTCGTGTTCCTCACCCTGCTCGCCGTGGCCGCCGGCGCGGCGACCGGCAACTCGGAGACGCCTTCGCGGCTCAGTAGGGTCGTCGGGCGTCGGACGTAAGAACAACGGCCAAGGAGCGCGCGCATGAGGGTGCTGGTCACCGGCGGAACGGGTTTTGTCGGCTCCCACAGCGTGAAGGCGATCGTCGATGCCGGCCACGACGTCCGGCTGCTCGTACGCTCGCCGAACCGGCTGGCGCCCGCGCTCGAGCCGCTCGACGTGCGCGGCCTCGAGCACGTCGTGGGCGACGCCACGGACGCCGAGCCGGTGCGCCGGGCGATGGACGGATGCGACGCCGTCGTCCACGCCGCGGCGATCTTCTCGTATGACGCGCGCGACGCGCACGAGATGCAGCGCGTGAACGCGCGGGCGACCGAGGTGGTGCTCGGCGCCGCACGCGACGCCGGGCTCGACCCGATCGTGCACGTGTCGAGCTATGTGGCGCTGCTGCCGTCGACCGGGGCGCTCAGCGGCGATTCGCCGGTCGGCGAGCCTCGCGGCGTCTACGCGCGCTCGAAGGCCGAGACCGAGCAGATGGCGCGAGAGCTTCAGGATGACGGTGCGCCGGTCGTCATCACGTATCCCGGAATGGTCTGGGGACCGCACGACCCGCACCTGGGTGAGGCGGCGACCTTCGCGCGATCGGTCCTGCGGGGGCTGGTTCCCATGGTTCCGCCCGGGCTCCTGCCCGTCGTGGACGTGCGCGACGTGGCCGCGGCACACGCCGCGAGCCTGACCTCCGGGCAGGGCTCAGGGCGCTACATGCTGGCGGGCGACATGGCCTCGCTCGCCGATCTGATCGACCTCATCCGGCGGGTCACAGGCCGGCGCCTCGTGAGGGTCAAGACGCCGGCACCGCCCGTGCTGGGCATTGCGGCGGCGGGAGACGTCGTTCAACGCGTACTCCCGTTCCGGCTGCCCGTCAACTTCGGCGCCGTGTGGGTCATCACGCGCGGAGCTCCGACCGATGCATCGGCGACGGAGCGGGACCTCGGCGTGCACTTCCGACCGGCGGAGGAGTCGGTGGCAGACATGCTCCGCTGGCTGCATCGGGCCGGCCATCTCTCCGACCGCCAGGCCGGCCGCGCCGCCGCGCCCGCGGCGCCACCGAAAGTGGAGGTCCAGTAGGCGCACGGAAACGGGTACGAGCGGTGCAGGCACGTTGGCGCACGCTGCGTCGGGGGAGGAACGTCATGCGCATCATCGGAGCGATCACCGCCGGGCTCGTCCTGCTCAGCGGGTTGGGAGCGGGCGTGGCGCAGGCCGCGCCCGAGCTGTCGGTCACCGACCGGCTCAAGGACCGCCGACACGTCGCGTCGTCGGAGCGGGCGTACGTCGTCGGCTTCGAGGACGGCAACTTCTACGGCCAGGGCTGGCACGTCACGGGCGAGATGGGCGGCGTGTGGACGCCGCCGATCAAGCTCGTCGACGGGGTCTGGTTCTCGGTCGACGGGCAGTGGGTCGGGCCGGCCGGGCGCTTCACGAGCGGCTTCGGCTACACGCGGATGGAGCTGCCGGACACCGCGTCGGGCCTGAGCCTGCAGCGCACCGACTTCGCTCCCGACGGCGGCCGCGCCGTGCTCTTCGGGCTGCGGATCGCCAACCCCGGCGCCGCCCGCACCGTGGCGGTCGACGTCGAGGCCGCCTCCGAGCTGCTGAGCGTGTACCCGTGGGCGTGGACGACCCCGAACTCCGGCGAGTTCAACCTCCCTGACAGCGGATCGTTCGACGGCCAGGCGCTCGTGTTCCGCGAGGACGGCAAGCCGCATGCGAACGCCGCCGAGCACCACTGGGCGGCGGTCGTGGCGGCGAACGCGACGCCGACCGGCGGCGTCGCCGGAGACGGCTTCCGCGGCCCGCCCTCGCAGGAGGACCTGCCCGAGTGCGGCAGCGGCCCGACCGTGCGCTTCTGCGACGACGGCCCATTCGGCAAGGGGACGAGCGGGCGCCTCAGCTACCGGATCGCGCTGCCGGCGGGCGGCTCGCGGACGCTCTGGGTGGCCGTCGCCGGCTCCGACGACGGCCTCGCCGCGGCGCGCACGGAGCTCACCCGCGCGCTGGCCGATCCCGACACCGCGCTCGCCGCCAAGGTCGCCGCCAGGGAGCAGGCGGCGAGCTGGACGCGGCTTTCGCTGCCCGGCGACCCGCGGCTCGCGGCGGGGATCGACTGGGGCAAGCAGAACATCCTCGACCTCACGCAGACCGCGAGCGATCTCGAGATCCGCGACGTCGACGAGGGGCGGGCGTATCCGCCCCCGGCGGGGACGATGGGCCGGATGCGCTTCGTCGGCGCCGGCTTCCCGGACTACCCGTGGATGTTCGCGACCGACGGCGAGTACACCGCGTTCGCCAGCGTCAGCCTCGGCCAGTTCGAGGCGATCAAGGACCACGCACGCGCGCTGCGCGACGCATCGCTGATCCTCAACGGCAACTCGGGGAAGGTCGTCCACGAGGTGATGACCGACGGCTCGGTGTACTTCGGCGCGCTCCGCCACGCGGGCAACACCGACGAGACCGCGAAGTTCCCGAGCCTGGTCGCGCTGATCTGGCGCTGGACGGGCGACGACGCCTTCATGCGCGACCTGTACCCGTTCGCCAAGCGCAACCTCGAGTACATCTTCACCGAGCTCGACGACGACGGCGACGGCTGGCCGGAGGGCCTCGGCAACGTCGAGCGCGCCGGCATGGGAGCGGAGAAGCTCGACAACACCGTCTACGCGATCCGCGGGCTCTACGACCTCGCCGACATGGCGCACGCCCGTCGCGACGGCGCGACGCTGGGATGGGCGCGCAGCAGGGCCGCGTCACTGAGCGCGCGCTTCGAGGGCGCCTGGTGGATGCCGCAGGTGCCCCAGCACGCCGACTCGCTCGACGGGCCCGGCAACGTCCAGCAGCAGGACCGTCACTGGATCGGCGTGACGCCGATGGAGGCCGAGCTCACCGTCGACCAACGCGCAGTGCCCGGCCTGACGACGTACGGGCACGGCACGCAGGCGCTGGTGCTCCGCGAGACCGAGTGCTACAGCGGAAGTAGGCCGTACAACCTCGGCCTCTTCCACACCGGCCGCTCGGGCTGCGACGGCTGGCCGGAGGCAAGCACCGGCGAGACGAGCATCTTCACCCTCAACACCGCCATCCAGGCGGTCGGCGAGGGCAACTACGGGCGGCTCGGCGCCGGGCAGCAGCGCCGCTACACGGACGCGAACGCCGAGACGATGCTGCCGGTCCCGGACGAGCAGCCCGGCGCGATGCCGGAGATCGCGCCGTCGCCCGGCTTCGACCCCGCGGGCGACGAGGACCGCAACATCGACCGCTGCACGATCTGCCGCTCGATGGTGATGCAGGCGTGGGGCAACTACGGCACCGCGTGGGCGGTCGTCCACCAGCAGCTCGGCGTGCGCCCGGACCTCGGGCGTGGCCGGCTCGAGGTCGTGCCGCAGCCGCCGACGTCAGCGCCGATCGCCGGCACCAACATCCGGCTCGGCGGCGGCGCATTGGCGCGCGTCTCCGCGGCACGCGACGGCGCACGGCACACCACCACCGTGGCGACCGGCACCGCGCCCGTGACGCGCCTGCGGATCGGCCACACGCTGCCGCGCGCCGCGACGGTCCAGTCCGTCAGGCTCGACGGCACGGCAGTCGCGGACTACGAGCAGCGACTGACCAACCGCGGCCTCGAGGTGACCGTCTCGACGCGGCCCGGCGAGCACACGCTGGAGGTGATCGGCGGCTGAAGCATGCGTCCAGATCGTGACCTCGGCGCTCACCTCGCGGCGCCTGGTGGCCGATGAAACACGCATGAACATGCGCATCGTCATCGCCGCGCTCGCCGCTGCGGCGCTCGCCGTCCCGACGGCGGCCGCGGCCCAGCCGAGCCACGGCAAGGGTCACGCGAAGAAGGAGCGGGTCTCCGGCAAGGCCAAGAAGGCCAAGAAGGTCACGTTCGTCTTCAAGGGGACGTTCACCGCGCCCGGGACCGTCCAGGTCCTCGCCGGTAACGCCCACGCCCGCAAGGGCGGCTTCGTCGGCCAGACCGTCACGTTCGACTTCGCCACCGCCAAGGTGGTCGTCGCCGACACGAACGGCGACCTGGCGCTCGACGTCACCGACGTCAAGGACGGCGACCTCGTGCTCGTCCAGGCGCGCCTCCCCAAGCGGACCGAGTTCGCCGCCGCCGCGACCGAGGTCGAGGTCGAGGTCGGGGCCGAGGCCGAGGCGACCGAGGTCGAAGCCGAGGTCGAGGCGCTGCCGGCGCGCAAGCTCGTCGACAAGACGAACCCGCCGGTCGAGGTCGAGGACAGCGAGCTCTAAGCCCTCAGGCCCCAGCGCGCCGCAGCCCGCGGCGCGCTGACGGTCGGGCAATCCGCTGAGCGGAGCCTGGGGCGAATCAAGCGTCGCTCGCGACGACCGGATCGACGAAGCGCACGACCTCGTCGGCGGTCGACACGATCGTCGACGCGCTCGGCGGCGCGTTCGGCGTCTCGAAGTACGCGGTCGTGAACGACGTCGGCGAGTTCTTCGAGGGCATAGGCGAGGAGTAGAGTGATGCGAAGGCCACTTCACCGCTTCTGCGAAGCCACTTCGCGTCGATCACCGGCCGGGCCACACGCCGAACGACGACCTCGCGGGCTGCATCGTCCCCAGCGACGGAAGAGCCGTCCCACAATCGAGCACCTGGACGCCGCGATCGGTCGTCCATGCTCAGGAGGTCGCCTACATGCGCGAACGACACTTCCCACGCGTCTGCCCTGCGTGCCAGTCCCCAATGGCACGCCAGGAGGACACGTGCTGGCACTGCGGCACCCGATGGACGTCCGAGGACGAACCGCCGACAAGGCTGCGGGTGGTGGCCGGCGGCGCGACCGAAGCGCACCTCGCCGCGGACCGCTGGCTGAACGACGGCGGCAGCTTCGAGTCCGACGCGCCCGCCGTCGCGGGCACGGGATGACGGAGGGCGCGATGCGGGTCTGCATCGTCGGCGCGTCCGGGAAGCTCGGGCAGCACATGGTCCGACACGCGCTCGACCGGGGGTACGAGGTGGTCGCCGTGTGCCGGGAACGGAGCGTGGGCAAGCTCGCCGAGTTCGAGGACCGGATCGACGTCGTGCCGGGCGCGACCGACGATCGCGAGGTCATAGAGCGGGCGGTCGCCGGCTGCGACGCGGTGCTCGTCGTGCTCGTCCCGCGCGGCGTCCATGGCTACTCGTCGGGAACCGCTCAGGCGGTGCTCGACTACGCGCAGCCAGGCGCACGGCTGGTGTTCTCGTGCGGGTGGCACATCACGCGCGACGGCCAGGACGTCTACTCGTGGAAGGTCAAGGCACTCGTCAACGTCGCCGGCCGAGTCGCACGCCTCGCCCGCGTCGTCGACCTGGACGACCAGGTTGAGGCGTGCCGGCGGATCTTCGCCAGCGACACCCGTTGGACCGTCGTCCGTGGCAGCAGCCTGGAGGAGGGCGACAGCGAAGGCCTGCCCGTGTGGAGCCGGCACGTGGGCGACGCCATCCTCGAGAGCGACATCACGCGCCGCGTCGACTTCGCCCTTTTCATGGTCGAGGCGATCGAGAGTGACGACCTCGTGCACGAGGCCCCCGCGATCGTCAGCCGCCGGAGCCCCTCGGCGCTCGCGCACGCGATGGCCTGAGCGCAAGCCAGAAACGGGACCGGCCCCGCAGTCGATCCCGTTTGCCGCGAGGGTGCGTTGCCTCGTCGCGCTGGCGCGCGTATCGGCGTAGAACCGCTCTCGGGCCGGGATTGTTGGCCGCAGGGCCAGCCTCGAACCCCACTCTACTCTCATCGGGGTCGGTGCGAGCGACCGTCCCCGATGCGACAACTACGCGCGCAGACCGAACCTCCACGGAGGGACACCTCGGTCGCCTTGCTCCCGGACGTACGGCAGCGGCGAGTCCTCCAGCGACAGGTGCTCATCCAGACACAACGCTTGCTCGAGGTCCGTCGATGCGGCAGTCGCCAAGCCGGAGCGGACGGGCTGCGCCGCAGGAGACGGCGGTGCGGCCCTCCGCGTGATGCTGCTCGCGCGATCGCAGTTCGGCGGCTTCCGCACGGCCGGCGGCGGCGAGGGCTCTCGCACCGGGAGCATCGCGCGCGGCGTCACGCCCGTGTCCAGGTCCACCGCTCGAGAACGGACCTCGCTCAGCACCCGATCCCGGTCCGACGACGGGGGGAGCCGCTCGAGCTGGTCCACCAGATCCTTCAGCCGCTTGATGCGCTGCGCAGCCATTCACGCCTCCTTCTTGCCGACCGTTTAGGAGAGTGCCGCGGAGTGGCCACCCAGGCCGATCAAGGTAGCGGCCGCGGGCCGCCGCGAAACGCAACATCTGTCCACCCCGACGATCGTCACGCGGCCGCGACGCCGCGCAGCGACGTGCACCCGACGACGCGGTGATGTGCCTTCCCCCTCTGCTGCCTTGGGAGAACTGGACCCAGGCTTGGGAATGGGGCGCTCGGAGAGGAAGCCGACGGCCGGACTCGAACCGGCGACCCCTTCATTACGAGCGTCTGCAGGGCCCGAGACGTGGTGGCCGTCACGGGCATGGACCGGCATAAAGTACCTGCTCACGAGCAGTTGTGGGAGCCAGAGCGCGACGCGGGTTCGTTCCACGTGGTCGGGTCGATGTACCCGTCTCGTACTGCGCGGCAGTCGCCAACGGCGCGCTCGTTTGAACTCACGCCCTCGGAAGGCGGAACACGGCGTCACGATCCATTGTCGTCCGGGGCCGACGGCGGAGACGACCGCAACCCACGCGAAACAGCAAGAGCTCGGTCTACCCGGGGGTGGACGCAGAGCTTGGTTAAGGGTCCAGTTCTCAGCGTCGCGATTCCGCCGCTCGTGGTCCCGGTGCCTGGCCATGGACGCTGAGAACGCCATGCGCGAAGCCCGAGGATGCCCGGCACCGGCGGGCATGCGACGCTTAGCGTTCCCTCATCCGTTCGAGATACAGTTTCGCGGTGGTGGACCTCCCGGCTCCTAGATTCGTCATGGCCCACGGCGTCCTGGCGCTGCCGACCCCGTCTCGGAGGCCCGATCTGGACGAGAGGTTCATCGACGCCGTACGGCACGAGTTCGCCAACGTGACGCACCGGCAGGTTCTCCCGCCTGAGGCACCGCCGAACACGCCGCATCTCACGCTCGCGAGCACTTCGTCGCAGTTGGTGCTTTCTGGCATGCAGGCCGACTTCGAAGTCCGGTTCTACGGTGATTACCTCGGCGACCTTAGTAAGTGCCTCGACTACATTGCGCGAAAGCTGAACGCAATGCTCGCGGGCTTCGCGGCGACCGACCGCGTGCCGGCCACGGTCGGACTCATCACGACGCTCTGGTTCAGCTTCCGCGATCTTGAGATTCGCCCGGCCGAACACATACTTGCCACGCACCTCAAGACGCAGGTTGACCCCGCAAGCGTGCAGGACGCCGTTGCGAGGGTGGCCGTCAAGGTGGACGACAAGTACTTTCTGAACCTGACGGCTAGCAACTACGAATCTCGGGTGTTCTCTCGGACACTGATACCGGGCATGCAGCACGCCATCGCCGTGAAGGCCTGGGAGGGCACGATCGACGATACCGGAGTCGAGTTGGCGGTCGATATTAACAACGGCTTGGAGGCCAGGTCACTTGAGGCTGACCCGACCGTGACGGAGAACGGCATGGCGGCAGTCGTCCGGCTTCTTGAGAAGATCGCGCTATCAGTAGGACCTGCCTATGTCCAGAACGCGCAATTGGACCTTGATGCGATCACCGCTGGGGCTTCAGGATGAGAGGCGGCACCGCATCGACGCCTGCTCATGAGTTCGTCGGTCTAGAGCAGCCGCACAGTAGTTACAAGGTCAAGGCCACCCTGCAAGGTGCGACTGATCCGCAGCTGGTTCGCGCCTCCATGACCGCCACGCAGTCGCTCTTCCAGCAGAACCGTTTCCAGGCATATCTGTTGCCAGTGGCGGTCGCGGCAGCGTTCCTCGGAACCTCCGGCTCCCTCGTTGAGGAAGTCGGCCAGGAGATAGGCAGGACCACCGAAACGCAGACCATCCGGATCGCATGGCCGACCGATGATGAATGGTTCTACTCGCCGGAGCTGATCACGCCCGATCAGGTTCGCAGCCTCAACGAGCTCCTCGCCGTTCCTTTCACTGACGACTTGGGATTCGAGTACTTCCCCGAAGACGCTTAGTCGATGTACTCCGGGAAGTGGAGCCCAGGGCTTCGACAGGGCGATGTATTCGGCCCGTTCCCGTTCCCGTACATAAAGGCCACGGCGCGGCCCGTGACTCGCGCCGCGTTCGAAGCCAAGCCTGGCGCCGAAGTTGAAGAACTTCAGATTCCCGCAGGTTCGCGCTTCATCGCAGTCCTATCGCACGACTGCGAGTTCAATGAGGGAAAGCGGGTTAGCTTTCTTGTAGCTCGCTTGATCAACCTGAACGCCAACCTCACAGAAGCGCAGCGCCAAGAGCTGCGCGCTGCGAACGATGCCTTGGAGGGGGCTGAGGGGCCTATATACGCCGTTCTCAACACCTTCGTGGTCGATGCGATACCCGGAGTGCTGGCTGATGCCATGCAGATTGATTTCGCCTCCATGACGTCGTTTCCGATGAAGGCGGTCGGTAACTGCCATGCCTTGAAGCGGGCCGAGCTGGACCATGAGCACCGCGTGAAACTCCGAAGAAAGCTGGCGTTTTATTTCGGGCGTGATGCGGACGATATCCCGGACGACGAGAAAGCCGATCCGCCGGCGATCAGCGTTCCCGAGGGCCCCGACTAAGGTGATGCCTGCGCGTCGGCTGAGGCGGAGGAGTCGCAGCCCTACAGGCAGGCGGTAGGCAGCGCACTGGCAGGCGCGGAGTTTCTGGACGAAGTCGGGCGACTACTCGGCCCTCGCCCGGCGTCCGTGCCACTGCAAGAGCTGGACTCGGCATTGGGCCAGTGCGAACCCGACGTGGGCGACTGCAAGCAGCGCGTCGTTGAAGCTCTCGCCGTCCAGGTATTCGTGTTCGTCGGGAGCCCGCGCGTCGGAACGCACGACAGCGACGACTTTGTCGCTCGCCTCGAAGTGGACGTAGGCCGAGTGGATGACGCCGTTTCGATATCGCGCGAGTTCTCGGCATCGAGCTAGTAGGTCCTCAAGACGCCGCTGGAACTCGGGCACGTCGCCGCGATGTTCCTTGGTGAATGCGAGAACGGCAGGCGCGGTCTTGTCGACCAACTCCTGGAATCTCAAGCGAGCCAGCCTTGGACGCGCGTTCCAACCCGCGCTCTCCGGGTCTAGCGCAAGGCTGGTGAGCGAGATCAGTTCGGATTCCAGCGACTGGAAGAAGACGACGAAGCGCCCGATCTGGCGGTAGATCGCATCCTCGTCGGCAGGCTGGAACTCCACGGCCACGGAACAAGGCTTGCATGTTCCGGCTAGCGCGCGCGGCGCCTACGCTTCCCTGTATGGGCCGTGGGGCAGGTGGTGGCGCTCGCCGATGGCGACGGTTGGGATCGAAGCCGCCGTGGCGTTGCGGCGCGCGGTCCATCCGGTGGACGACGCCGCGCGTGGGGAGCGCGGGATCGACTCGGCGCTGCTCGACGAGCTCGGCCTGACGCCAGCCGGTCGGCTGCGGCCGCAATCGATGGCCGAACCCGACCCGAAGTCGTCGGCCACGATCGCATTGCTGTCCGGGCGCTCCGATCCGGGCGAGCGTTGATCGTCCGAGGGCGAGCGTACGCTCAGCGGCCGTGAAGCTGCACGGCCACGTGGTTTGCGACGCGCCGGGCTGCAACGCGACCGTGCCCGACGACTCGCCCAAGCTCGCGGCGTGGGAACAGATCACGGGCAACGACCGCCCAACGCCGACCTGTGCGCTGCGTGCGCGGACCGCAAGGCGCGCGGCGTGCTGGCGGAACCCCTCACCCTGCAATGCGGGCGCTGCGGGCAACCGTCGGGCGACAGCGTGACCCATTGGTGGCGCGTTCGGAGCAATGACGGTCGCATCATCGACGTGTGCAACGCCTGCGCGACCGACGACGACGTGACGGACGTGATCTGACGTGGCGGTCGAAGTCGTTGATCTCGTCGCGCAAGCCGGCGTCTCGACCGTGGTGGCCGGCACGGTCGCCTACTTCACGACGCTGTGGAAGACCAACGGCGAGATTCGGCGCCTGCGTGCCGAGCGTGACGAACTGCATTACAGCCACCGACAGGCCAACTACCACAACCTCTTGAACGCCGAGCGCATGATGCACGCGATTCTGCGCGAGGGGCAACGGCCGCCAGCGGACACCGGGTGGGAAGAGGTCAAGGACCGCTTCCGCGAGTGCGTAAACGGGGTAATTATCTCCGGGTCCGCCGAAACCGTTGCGATGGCCCGACGGCTCGACCACGCGTACTTCGGCGCGCGAAGCCAGTTCGGGGCAAACCTCACGCCAGAGACGGTCAGTTGGAACGAGCGCAACGAAGCCAGGCGCGCGTACATCGAGGCAGTCCGTGCCGATCTCGGGGCGCCGGGCTCACGTCGCGTCTGAGCCACCCGGAGGGGACCACAGGCCGGTAGTCGCAACGCCGTCAGTCGCCCGATTCCGAGACCACGCGTCGCTTGCTCAGGCTCCCGGCATCCGCAGCTCGCTGGCGTTCGCCCGGCCGCTTCGAGGGGGCAGCACGGCCGCCGAGCTAACTGCTGCATTGCGCTGGCGCAACCGCAATGAGAGCGATGGCGCACGCTTCGGTGACCGACGGCCGGACCGCACCCGGTGACCGCTACATTTTGGTACCGAGGTACCGCATGGCACGCGCTCAGTCTCCCATCAAGGTCCACGAGTCCACCAAGGAGAAGGTCCGCTACGCCGCGTTGATGGCCGGGCTCAAGCAGTCCGAACTCGTCGAGCGTGCGATCGACGAGTACGTCGAGCGACATCGTGAGGAGTTCCAGCGGCGCATGGAGCGGGCTCAGGAGGCGCTGCTCGGCGGGAAGGCCTCGACCCTTGCGTATGCGACCGGCGTGAGCGAGGACGACGTTGCGCGCGTCGGCGGCGTCGCGTCAGATCAGGTCGGCTCGCGCAAGCCCAAGCGGGCGACCTCGAACCAGGCCAGCTCGCCAGAAGGCCAGTCCGCGCGTGGTTCCCAGAGCTCGGCCTCGGCCGCGTCGAAGACGAGGCGGAAGAGCACGTCGCGGAGTCGCTCGTCGACGAAGCGGCCGTCGGCCGCCTGAGTCGCGATCGCGACCCAGATCTCGTCGCCGGCGGCGGTCGCGTGCAGGCGAGCGTCGACGAGTTCGCCGAAGCGGAGCGCGACGTCGCGGCCGCGGCGCGCGAGCGCATCGGCGAGCGCCTCCGGGATGACGGCCGCCGCGGCGTCGATGATGCGGGCGTTGCGCTCGAGCGCGTCGCGGAGGCGGTCGTCGTCATCGGGCAGGAGCCGGCCGGCGTCGTGGAGAGCGATGAAGTGCTCGTAGGCGTCCTCGGCGGACCCTGCCGCCCGTTGCGCGCCGGCGCAGAGCCAGAAGCGGCCCTCGTCGGTCTCGAGCCATGTCGCGCCGCGCCAGCGGCCGTGACGGAGCCGGTAGACGAGCGGGTGCTCGATCGCGAGGATCCGCTTCTGCCCGCGCGGCGCCGTCGGCGCGACGCGGCGCGCCTCGGCGACGAGCGGGTGGTCCAGCGCGCCAAGGTCGACCTCGACTGGCGGGATGCCGAGTTCCAGGTCGTCGCGGACGCAGCGCAGCGTTACGCGGGTTCGGCGGGTGCGGCGCGTGGCCATCAGGCGGCGGCCCGTAGCCGCCGGCGCGGACCGGACTGGTGCGGTGACGAGCGGAGAGACCGCAACGATGAGCGAGCGTCGATGGCATCGATCGACGCACTCACTCGATGACCCCGCCGCTGCTCCGCTCGCCTCCCGAATTCCGCTTCCCATCCGAACTCGCAACTCCAACTCCCTCATCGCCAACCGCTCCACTTCCGTCCGCCGCCCTCCCGTCGACTCCGCTCCCTGATCTCGCTCCGACTCCTCTAGCCCGACGCTCGCCCGCTTCGCCCCGACCCGCCGACGCCCGTCCGCCTTCCGCCTGTGCTTCCCCGGCCCTGTTTACCTGGCACGTCGAGGAAGGGGGTCCAGCGCGAAGCGGTGGACCCCCTTCCTCGCTCAGCACAGGCGGGATCGAGGATTTCGGGCGTCGGCGGGTCGGGGCGCGTGTTCCGCTCGGGGCGGAACGGCACAGCGGAACACGTCGGAGGGAACATGCCGGGCGGCACGCGTGTTGATCTCAGCACTCGCTGGGTCCTGCCGGTAGCCGGAGGCCGCGCACGCGGTTGTCGCGGTTCGCGACTGCCGGCGGCTGGCGCGGTAGGCGGACGGCTTCGGCGCGTCCGTCGCGGATGTCGGCTCGAGGGCGAAGACGAAGCGGTCGCGGACCGGGTACTCGCGCTCAGGGTTCAGGTCCGCCCAGCGGGTCTGGTGCGCGGTCAGCTGCCAGTCCGCGGCGGCGAGGAACCGCTCGCGGTGCTCGTCGTCCTGGCAGATGAAGACGACCGCCGGCCGCTGCGTCTCGGCAGGCAGCGCGTGCTTCCACCAGCCGGCCAGCAGCGCCTCGTAGCGGCGGAACTTGTCGTAGTTCTTGTCCACGCGCCGCGTGCGGTCGTACTCCACGAACAGCGCCAGGTCGTCCTGTGCGCCGGCCACGCGCAGCAGCGCGTCCGGTTGGACGGGACGGACGGCGTCGTCGTCGACGCCGTAGACGTTGTGGTCGGCGTCGCCGAGGTCGCCACCGTCGCGTCGCCGCGGCGGCGCGATCAGCGATTCGTCGGGGCCGGCCCAGTCGAGCAGGCGATCGCCGAGCAGCTCGCGGTAGCGCAGCACCCACTCGTTCACGCGCAGGTCGTGGATCACGTAGCGGTAGTCGAAGATCGACTCGCGGCGCGGCGCGAACTTGAGACTCGGCGCGAGCTCGCCGGTCTGCTGCGCCGCGCGGAAGCCGTCGCGCGCGAGGCAGTACGTCCACTGGTAGGAGCCGCGCAGGGTCTGCGGGCGGAAGCGCTCGACGAAGCCGGCATCGAAGAGGCGCGTCATCCGCCGGCGCACCGCACGCAGCCCGCGGCCCTCCCACCACAGCTCGGCGATCTGGCCAGTCGTGAGGAAGCGGTAGCGAGCGAGCGCGACCAGGATCTCCAGGTCGCGCGGCTGGAGCGCGCACGCGGCCTTGGCCGCGCGCTCGCCCCAGCGCAGGAGCTTGCCCTCGGCGAGGCGCAGCTCGGCGTACGTGTCGAGCGCGGCGGTCACGCGACGTCGAAGAGCGTCGGCTGCTGCGAGGCGGAAGCGCAGCTCCTCGCGGGCCTTGCGGATGCGGTCGGCGGCGTTGACGCGCTCGGCCGGGTCGAACTCCTCGAACACGTGCGCGTACGTGTCGAGCGCCACGGTCGGCGAGTGGCCGGCCTGGCGCGCGACGTCGACCACGTTGCGTCCCTCGGCGATCAGGAGCGACACGAACGAGTGGCGCAGGTCGTAGGGACGGGGCCGCTCGACGCCCGCCGCCTCGGCCGCCGGCACGTAGATGCGGCGGCGCCAGTTCCGGTAGGCGGTGGCGGTCCACGGCTCGCCGTCGTAACCCGGGAAGAGCAGCGCCTCGGCCGGCGGCCGTCCCACGTGCAGCCGCCACTCGGCGAGGTCCTGCGCCAGCGGCCCGAGCACGCGCACCGTGCGCGTACGACCGGTCTTGGTCCCCTCGATGGCGCCGAGCGAGACGGCGCCCTCGACGAGCAGCGTGCGGTCGCGCACGTGCATCCACCGCAGCGCCAGCGCCTCGCCCGGCCGCAGGCCGGCGTACGCGAGGACGGAGACGAGCGTCGCATCCCGGATGCGCCCGCAGCCGAGCAGCACGAACCGGATCGCCTCGACGCGCTCGGGCGCGAGCGGCACGATCGTCCGCTTCCGCGGCGGGACCGGCTTGCGCACGATCGCGGCCGGGTTCGACGCCAGGCGGCCCCACTCGCAGGCGCGCTGCAGCACGCCCTGGAGCAGCACAAGCGACTTGCGGATCGACGCCGGGCCCACGCCGTCGGCCTCGAGCTCGAGCCGGAACCGGTTGACCACATCCGGCGTCAGCTCGCGCAGCGGCACAGAGCCCAGCCGCGGAAGCACGTGTGCGTCCCAGATCGACGCGTAGCCCTTGAGCGTCGACCGGGCGAGGTTCGGCTCCGCGTGCAGCCGCCACCACTCCTCGCCGAAGTCGGCGAGCGGCTCCTTGCCGGCGTCCAGCCGCGCGAGCTCGCCGGTGCGCTTGCGCCGCACGATCTCGGCGTCGAAGGCGTCGGCGTCGCGCTTGCGGCCCAGGACCTTGGAACGGTTGCGGCCGGCCTGGCGCCAGCGCACGCGCCAGACGGCGCTGCCGTCCTTGCGCACCACGCGCTCGACGCTCATGACGCCGACCCGCCGTCGAACAGCCGACGGAAGCTGCCGCGCACCGGCGGCGGAACGGGCGGCGGCACGGCCACAAAGGGAGGCTCACGGCGAACGGCCGACGCCGCGACCCACGCGTCGAACGCCTCGCGCGGGATGCGCAGCCGCGAGCACAGGCGCACCGCACGCAGCTCGCCGCGATTGATGGCGCCGTAGATCGCCCTGGTGGACAGACCGGCCAGCGCGGCCGCCTCGCGCGGGCGACAGGAAGATGGGCTCGACAGGCATGGGCTCTCTGCTCCTGAGGAGGGGAAAGCGCCCGAACTGGCCCCCTCTCGTCCCGTCCGCGAACCCGCGCGCGGAGCCGGAATCCGTACCCGTCAGGTACCTCCGAGCAGGGCGCGCGCCGAACGCGAATCGAGAAAGCCCTGCAAACCGCTGAAGCCGACGGCCGGACTCGAACCGGCGACCCCTTCATTACGAGTGAAGTGCTCTACCAGCTGAGCTACGTCGGCGAGGGGCGTCGGGAAGGGTAGCGCCGCGCGGGCGGGTGAGAGGGGTCACCTCGCCCCCTCCGGAAGGCCAGTTCCGTCGAACATCCGCCGATTGGGGGCACCGCCCGCCCAGAAGTCGGCATAGGCTCGCCCAGCACAGGGCGGCACCGATGCTGCCCGCGAGACGGACAGGAGCTAGGACGGAACACATGACGCGGCGGCCACGGACGGTCTCCGGAACGGCGGGGCAGGGACGAATTCCCATGCCCCTGGTGCCCACGGTGCTGCTCGCGGACGCCGACGCGGACGCGCGGGAGATGCTGCGCGACGCGCTGCTCGAGGGCACCGGGCCGTGCGACCTGCGCACGGTGGCCACGGTGCGCGAGCTCGAGGAGTACCTCGAGGCGCCCCGCGAGGACGTCACGACCCCGTCGCCGTGCCTGATCCTGATCGACCTCGACCTGCCGGACACGAGTTCCGGCGGGCTCGATGCCGTCCGGGCCATCAAGTGCAATCCCGGCCTGCGCCGAGTCCCCGTGGTCGTGATCGCGCGCCGGCCGGACCCCGACCAGGTCGAAGCGGCCTACGACGCCGGCGCCAACACCGTGATCCCGAAGCCCGTGACCTTCCTCGCCCTCGTCAAGCTCATGAAGGTCTTCACGGCCTACTGGCTCGAGGCGGCCGCCCTCCCCCACCCGGCCGAGTGAGCGCGCTGCCCGACATCGTGGTGGTCCTCGTCGTCCAGGCCGACGAGCCGGCCCACGCGCCCGTCCGCCAGGCCCTCAACGCGATCGAGCGCCCGCGCTACGAGATCCACTGGGTCACCACGGCAGGGGCCGCCCTCGCCGCGCTCGACGAGCACCCCCACGACGCCTTCCTCATCGACGCGGAGCCCGGCGGCCTCGAGCTGGCGTGCCGGATCCTCGCCCACACGCCGCACGCGCCCGTCCTCCTGCTCGACGACACCCCCGACCGCGACACCGACCTCGCCGCGGCCGAGGCCGGCGTGGCCGAGTACGTGACCGACCTCGACCTGCTCGAGCGCGCGCTGCGCTACGCCATCAGCCACCAGCACGCGCTCGCCCGGCTGGCCGACTCCGAGCAGCGCTACGCGCTCGCCATGCAGGGCGCCAACGACGGCCTGTGGGACTGGAACGTGCCGGAGAACCGCCTGTTCTTCTCGCCCCGCTGGAACCAGATGCTGGGCTACGCGGAGACCGAGCTGGGCGACGCCCCCGGCGAGTGGCTCGGCCGCGTTCACCCCGACGACCGCGCCGCGCTCACGCAGGCGCTCGACGCCCACCTCAGCGGCGCCAGCCACCACTTCGAGCACGAGCACCGCATCCAGCACCGCGACGGCACCTACCGCTGGATGCTCGCGCGCGGGATGGCGGTGCGCGACGCGCACGGCCGCGCCGTTCGCGTCGTCGGCAGCCAGACCGACGTCACGGACCGCAAGCAGGCCGAGCAGCGCCTCCAGCACGACGCGATGCACGACGCCCTGACGGGCCTGCCCAACCGCGTCCTCTTCCTCGACCGCCTCGACCAGGCGATCCGCCGCGCCCAGCGCGCCACGCCCAAGACCGCCGCCGCCGTCCTGTTCCTCGACCTCGACCGCTTCAAGCTCGTCAACGACTCGCTCGGCCACCAGGTCGGCGACCGGCTGCTGATCGCGGTCGCCCAGCGGCTCGAGTCGGCCGTCCGCCCGCCCGACACCGTGGCCCGTCTCGGCGGCGACGAGTTCACCGTCCTGCTCGACGGCGTGTCCGACGTGCACGAGGCCGCCGCCGTCGCCGAGCGCATCCACCACACCCTGCGCGAGCCGTTCGACATCGACGAGCGCGAGCTGCACGTCGACGCCAGCATCGGCATCGCGCTCGCCGACGCCGACGCCGAACCCGACACCGTGCTCCGCGACGCCGACGTCGCGATGTACCGCGCCAAGGCGGACGGCAAGGGCCGCCACGCCGTGTTCGACGGCCGCATGCACGAGCAGGTCATGCGCCGGCTCGACATGGAGGCCGAGCTGCGCCGGGCGATCGAGGAGTGCCGGCTCGAGGTCGCCTACCAGCCGATCGTTCAGGCGGCGACCGGCCGCATCGTCGGCTTCGAGGCGCTCTGCCGCTGGGCCGGCCAGGAGCCCGCCGAGTTCGTCCCGATCGCCGAGGAGACCGGACTCATCGTCCCGCTGGGCGAGTGGGTGCTGCGCGCCGCGTGCGCCCAGCTCGCCGAGTGGCGCCGGCTGCCCGCCGGCGCCGGCCTGATCGTGGGCGTCAACGTCTCGCACCGCCAGCTCGTCGACAGCGAGTTCTCGCCCACCCTCGCCCGGACGCTCGCCGACACCGGGCTCGACCCGCGCGCGCTGCGCCTCGAGGTCAAGGAGAGCGCCCTGCCGGAGGGGGTCCAGCGCTCGCTCCAGCACGCGCTCGAGGTGCACGGCGTGCGCTCGCACATCGACGACTTCGGGACCGGCGCGTCATCGCTCCGGCTCCTGCACCGCTTCCCCGGCGACGCCGTGAAGATCCACCGCGCGCTGGTGCTGGGGATGGGGCGCGAGGCGGGCGCCTTCGAGATCGTCAAGGCGCTCGTGGGCCTCGCGCACAACCTCGGGCTCGAGGTGATCGCCGAGGGCGTCGAGACCGCCGCCCAGCTGGATCACCTGAAGCTGCTGGGCTGCGAGTTCGCCCAGGGCTTCCACATCAGCGCGCCGCTGCGCCCCGAGGACGCAACGGCGCTGCTGCGGGATCCGTCTTACGCGGAGCGCGTCCGGTCGTCGGTGCGCTCGGTCTCGGGCTGACGCGTGAAGCGGCTCTGCTCCTCCTCGCGCTCGTCGACCCGGCCCTTCTCGTAGTCGCTCGCCGGCTCGTGCATGGGCCGGTCGTCGTCCTCCCGCATCGCCGCCGGCTCGTCGCTCATGGCTGACGTGCCCGCGAACTTGTCGCGCTCGTGCTCGTCGATCAGCTCGTGGTCGGCCATCCCGCGCTCGTGCATCTCGGCGCGCTGCTCGCGCATGTCGGCCTCGGCGCGCTCGCGCTGGGCCTCGCTCTCGGCCATGCGAGCCCGCTGCTCGGCCATCTCGGCCTCGTTGCGGCGTTCCATGGCCTCCTGACGATGCTCGTCGGCTCGGTGCTCGCGCCGCTGGTGGAGCTCGCGCTCACGAGCCTTGACCTGCGCCGTGCGACGGGCGCGTGGCAGGACGAACGCGAACAGCACGAGCAGGATGAGGGCGATCACGACGATCGCGATGATCAGTCCAGTGGACATCCCTGACCTCCTATCGGGTACTCCCTGAGCCTTCCCGCCAGACTGCCGTCCCATGCCGCCGACCTTCGATCTGCAGTCGCACTCAATCCATTCAGACGGCGCCCTGCCGCCGTCGGACGTGATCGCCCACGCCGCGTCCGCGGGCGCCGAGCTGGTCGCGCTGACCGACCACGACACGATCGACGGCGTGCCGGAGGCGCGCGAGGCCGCCGTCCGCCACGGCCTGGCGTTCTCGCCCGCCGCCGAGCTGTCCGCCGTCCACGGCGAGCACGAGGACCTGCACATCCTCGGCTACGAGCTCGACGACGGCGACGAGGACTTGGAGGCGATCCTGCACGACTATCGCGGCGACCGGGCGCGGCGCATCGGCGAGATGGCGGACCGGCTGCGCGAGCTGGGCTTCGAGCTCGACGACGCCCCGCTGGAGGCCCGCCGCGCCGCCGGCAAGCCGATCGGCCGCCCGCACCTGGCCGACGCCGTGCTCGCCCACCCCGCCAACGCCGCCCGCCTCGCCCAGGAGGGCATCCACGGCCGCGACGCCCTCTTCCCGCCGTACCTGGTGCCGGGCGCGGCGGCGTACGTGGCGCGCAGCCGCCCGACCGTCGCGCAGGCCGTCGAGGTCATCCACGCGGCCGGCGGCGTCGCCGTCTGGGCGCACCCGTTCTGGGACCTCGACCGCGTCGACGAGGCGCTCGCCACGCTCGCGAGCTTCGTGGACGCGGGGCTCGACGGCGTCGAGGCCTTCTACGCCACCCACGGGCCGGAGGAGACCCGCGTGCTCCACGAGGCGGCCCAGCGCCACGGCCTGCTCACCACCGGCTCGGCCGACTTCCACGGTCCCGAGCACGAGCGCTTCAACGCCTTCCTGGCGTTCGACCTCTACGGGCTGGAGCCGAACCTCGGCCCTATCGGGGAGCGAGCTCGACGGTGACGGTGTCGCCCGGCTCGATGCGCGCCAGCTGGCGGATCCCCTTCCGCAGCGGCAGGTAGAAGCGCCCGCCGTAGTCGGCCACCGACGACTCCCAGGACTGCCCGTTGATCGTGACCGTGACGGGCGCGCGGGCGCGTGCGAGCTCGGAGTCCGCCGGCACCTCGACGAACACGCCCTCGTCCTCGGTCTGCACCTGCGCCTCGAACCTCATCGCACCCGCTCTCCACCCGTGTAGACGTTGACGCGCCCGCCGCGGGCGAAGCCGCACAGGGTCATGTTGCGGTCGACGGCGAGCCGGACGGCGAGCGAGGTCGGCGCGCCCACGCCGACCAGCACCGGCGCGCCCGCGACGGCGGCCTTCTGGACGAGCTCGAACGACAGCCGGCCCGACACGCAGAGCACGTGCGGCCACAGCGGCACCATGCCCTGGCCGAGCGCCCAGCCGACGACCTTGTCCATCGCGTTGTGGCGCCCGACGTCCTCGCGCACGCACGCCAGCCCGGGGGTGAACAGCCCGGTCGCGTGCAGGCCGCCGGTGCGCTCGAAGGTCGGCTGGGTGAGCAGGTCCGGGAGCCCCGCCAGCCAGGCGCGGTCGAACACCGGCCCGCCCGGCACCGGCTCGCTCACCACCGCGACCTCCTCGATCGCCCCCTTCCCGCACACCCCGCACGAGGAGCTGGTGAAGAAGCTCCGGGCGCTCGGGTCGCGCCGCAGCGGGCCCTGGACGTCCACCGTGTTCCCCGCCAGGTCCTCGGGCGGGCCGACGGCGTGCGGCCCGTCGATCAGCCCCTCGCCGTAGAGGAAGCCGAGCGCCAGCTCCTCGTCGTTCCCGGGCGTGCGCATGGTCACGACCAGCGGGCGGCCGTCGACGCGCACCTCGAGCGGCTCCTCGACCGCGACCTCGTCCTCGAGGCCGGGCGCGCGGACCGTGGCGTGAGCTCCGTGGACGTGGACTTCGGTCATGGCGGGTAAGCGCAATCGTATGCCGCCGGACTTCGCCCGCTACCGCGTCGAGCCCGGCGAGCGGCCCTCGCTCGCCGACGTCGATCCCGCCGACACCGCCTCGTACACCGATCCCGACGAGGCGCACGAGGAGCTCGCCTCGCTCGTCGAGCAGATCGCCGAGCTGCAGGCGCGGCTGTACGCCGAGGAGCAGCGGGCGGTGCTCGTCGTGCTGCAGGGCATCGACGCCGCGGGCAAGGACTCGACCGTCGCCCACGTGTTCCGGGGCACGAACCCGCAGGGCGTGCGCGTCTTCACCTTCAAGGAGCCGTCCAACGAGGAGCTGGGGCACGACTTCCTGTGGCGCTACCACCTCCACACCCCCGCCTACGGGATGATCCACGTCTTCAACCGCTCGCACTACGAGGACGTGCTCGTCGTGCGCGTGAAGAGCCTGGTGGAGGAGGAGCGCTGGCGCTCCCGCTACGAGTCGATCAACGACTTCGAGCGCATGCTCGACCGCGAGCGCACCACGATCCTCAAGTTCTTCCTGCACATCTCGAAGGACGCGCAGCTCGAGCGCTTCCAGGAGCGGCTCGACCGCGAGGACAAGCACTACAAGTTCTCGGCCAACGACGTGCGCGAGCGGCGCAACTGGGACGCCTACCAGGAGGCCTACGAGGAGGCGCTCTGCAACACGAGCACCGAGTGGGCGCCGTGGCACGTGATCCCCTCCGACCACAAGTGGTTCCGCAACCTCGCGGTGGCGCGGATCGTGGCGGCGACGCTCGACGGGATGGACCCGTGCTGGCCGGAGCCGGAGGAGGACCTGGAGAAGTTCGCCGCCGAGGAGCTCGATCAGCTCTCGAGGCGATAGGCGAGCGCCTCGAGCGCGAGCTCCTCGCTGACGTTGAGCAGCAGCGCGGCGCGGGCGTCGTCGACGTGCGCGACGGCGGTGAGCCACTCGGGGCGCTTCGGCGCGTCCTCGCGCAGCTGCTGCATCCGGTCGCTGTGGTGGACCAGCTCCTCGGCGCCGGCGGCGATGCAGGCGAGGTCGCGGTACCAGAGGCCCACGAGCTGGAGCGCGTGCTCGAGCGCGCCGGTCGAGGCGCGGCGCTCGGCGCGGCGCGCGCGCTCGGTGAACTCGGTCTCGCGCCGCCGGTGCTCCTTCTTGGGCAGGTACTCGAGCTCCTCGGCGAGCGCGGCCTCGACCTCGCGCTTGGCGGCGGCGCCCGCGCTGCGCGCCTGGTCGAGCAGCGGGCGCCACGCCTGCTCCTGATGCGCGCGGCCGTGGAGCGGGGCGCGGGCGAACGCCTCGGTGCGGGCGCGCAGCTCGGGGGTGAGGGCGAGCGTCAGCGCCCGCTCGCCGTCGCCGAGCGAGAGGCGGGCGCAGGCGGTCGCGGTCTCGGGGTCGATCCCGCGCGACTGCAGCCGGTCGGCGAGGGCGGCGGCCGGCAGCGGGTCGAAGCGCACGGGCTGGCAGCGCGAGCTGATCGTCGGCAGCACCTGCGACGGGTTGTCGGTCAGCAGCAGCAGCACGACGTAGGACGGCGGCTCCTCGAGCGTCTTGAGCAGGGCGTTGGCCGCCTCGTCGTTCATGGTGTCGGCGCGCTCCAGCACGAACACGCGGTGGGTGGACTCGAACGGCGTGTGCGAGGCGGCGGCCACGACGGTCTCCTGGACGTCGCGCCGCAGCATCTCGTGCGCGCCGCTCGGGGCGACCCAGGTGAGGTCGGGGTGGGTGCCGTGCAGGACGCGCGTGCGGGCCGCCTCCGAATCGCCCGCCAACAGCGACGCCGCGAAGTCGCGCGCGGCAGCGCGCTTGCCGGTCCCGGCCGGGCCGTGCAGGAGGTAGGCGTGCGCGGGACGGCCTTCGAGCGCGGCGCCGAGGACCGCCGCCGCGTGCGGGTGCTGGTCGAGCATCCGCTTGAATCCTAGGCGTGTTCATCCCGGAGAACCCCCTGGCGTGCTGATCACGGTCGAGGGCGTGGACGGGGCCGGCAAGTCGACGCTCATAGCGGGGCTCGCGCAGGCCTTGCGGCCGGTGACCGTGCTGCGCGAGCCGGGCGGCGTCGAGGTGTCCGAGCGCATCCGCTCGCTGCTCGCCGACCCGGCGCTGGAGATCGATCCGCGGGCGGAGGCGCTGCTCTACGCGGCCGCCCGGGCGCAGCTGGTCGCCGAGCAGCTGCGCCCACGGCTCGAGGCAGGCGAGACGGTGCTGCTCGACCGCTTCGTCGACTCCTCGCTCGCCTACCAGGGGGCGGGCCGCTCGCTCGGCGTGGACGAGATCCGGGCCTTGAACGAGTTCGCCACGGGCGGATTGCGGCCCGACCGGACGCTGTTGCTGCGCGTGGATCCCGACGTCGGCTTGCGGCGGATCTCCGACCGCCCCGCCGACCGGCTCGAGCAGGAGGACGGCGCGTTCTTCGCCGCCATCGCGCGCGCGTACGACGAGCTGGCCGCCGCCGAGCCCGAGCGCTTCGCCGTCATCGACGCGTCGCAGCCGCCGGAGCGCGTGCTGGCCGACGCGCTGGCGGCACTTGACAGCACCTGACTGGTCCGGAGAAGCTCGCAATCGTGGCCGAGCACCAGCCACGAGACTCGACGCAGGCGATCGAGGCCGCGATCGACCGCGAGGACGTCTCCTTCGCCCAGCAGTTCGCCGCGCTCTACGACCAGTACGAGAAGCACATCAGCGACGAGGAGCGCCGGCGCCGAGCCGCGATCTACACCGAAGCGCTCGCGTGCTTCGACAAGAGCGCGGACGGCGTGGAGCGCTCCTGGTACGCCGACGAGTTCCCAGCCGGCGTGGCGCTCACCGGCGACGGAAGCCTGCACGACGGGATCTGGTTCAACCGGCTCGCTTACGACACGACCGACGCCGCCCGCCTCTGGGGCGACCTTCGGTGGCTGCGCGACCGCGTCGAGCTCAACCTCCCGAGCGACCATCCCGGCCGCCCGACGTGCCTCCGCGGCGTCTTCGATCTGTTCGCAGGCGCGATCGCCGCCATGGTCCGCGAGTGGCACGCGTATCGCGGCGACCGGACACCGAGCGAGCGCTTCGGTCAGCAGCTGTCGCTGCTCGCCCAGCAACGCGACGCCCTGGAACAGCGCTACCTCGGGTTCGTGCGAGCGCAGGCCCACCACGTCTACCTCGTCGGCACCATGCTCGGTCTCGTCCCCGTGGCCGCCGTGGTCGGCATAGTCTGGTACGTCCTGGGGACGGACGGTGCCTGGCCGTGGGTGCCGGTGATGGCGGCCGGCGCCCTCGGAGCCATTCTCAGCGTGCTCCAGCGTCTCACGACGGGGAAGCTGGAGGTCGAGATCGAGGCCCGCTGGCGCAACCTGGTGACCGGCGGGATCACCCGCCCCGTGGTCGGCGTCCTGTCCGCGCTCGCCCTCTACGTGATCGTCGAGGCCGACCTCGCGCTCGTCGTCCCGGACGACCCGACGGTGAGGCGCTTCTTCTTCGTCGCCATCGCGTTCTTCGCCGGCTTCAGCGAGCGGTTCGCCAAGGACGCGTTCAGCGCCGCGGAGGGGACCGCGGCTCCGGCAGCCGATCAGGTCCGGTAGCCGTCCGGGTGGGCCTGGTGCCAGGCCCAGGCGTCGGCGATCATCTCGTCGAGGCCCTTGGTCGGCTCCCACCCGAGCTCGTCGCGGATGCGGTCGCTCGCGGCCACCAGCTCCGGTGGGTCGCCGGGCCGGCGCGGCTCCTCGCGCGCGCGGATCTCGCGGCCGGTGACACGCCGGGCGCTCTCGACGACCTCCTGGACCGTGTAGCCGTGCCCGGTGCCGAGGTTGTAGACGGCGTGGCGCCCGGGCTCGGCGGCCTCGAGGGCGAGGATGTGGGCGCGGCCGAGGTCCTCGATGTGGATGTAGTCGCGCACGGCGGTGCCGTCGCGGGTCGGGTAGTCGGTGCCGAACAACTTCACGTGGTCGGTCACGCCGGCCGCGGCGCGCAGCACGAGCGGGATCAGGTGCGTCTCCGGCTCGTGGTCCTCGCCGAGATGGCCGCGCGCGCCGGCCACGTTGAAGTACCGGAGCGAGGCGGCGGCCAGCCCGTGAGCGCGGCACTCGTCGGCGATCATGCGGTCGACCGCGAGCTTGGAGTTGCCGTAGGCGTTGACCGGCGCGGCGGGGATGTCCTCGTGCATCGGGACCGTCTCCGGCTCGCCGTAGACGGCGCACGTCGAGGAGAACACGAGCCGCCGCACGCCGGCGTCGCGCATGGCGTCGAGCAGGTTGAGCGAGCCGACGTGGTTCCCGCGGTGGTAGCGCTCGGGGTGGGCGACCGACTCGGCGACCAGCGCCAGCGCCGCGAAGTGGAGGACGCCGTCGAAGCCGCGCGTGAGCGCCTCGCGCGTGGCGGCCTCGTCGAGCAGGTCGACCTCGAGCAGCTCGGCGCCCTCGGGGACGGCGGCGCGGTGGCCGCGCGCGAGGCTGTCGAGCACGACCACCTCGTGGCCGGCCTCGATCAGCTGCTGGGCCACGATCGACCCGATGTAGCCGGCGCCGCCGGTCACGAGGAGCTTCATGGCGGCGGCATGATGGCAGCTACCCTCTGCCCTGATGCGCTCTCCGGCGATCGTGCTCGCCCTCGTGGCTTTCGTGGTCGCTGCGCCCGCCTGGGCGCAGGACCCGGCCGCGCCGACGCCTACGCCGACGGAGACCGCGACGCCGACCCCGACCGCGACGCCGACCCCGACGCCCGAGGAGATCGAGGAGCAGGAGGAGGCCGAGCGCAAGGCCAAGCTGCGCAAGCGCAAGGTCGTGCGCCGCGTCTACGCCGACTTCCGCCGCGACGGCCGGATCGACAACTGCGACCACTCGCGCCTCGCGCTCAAGCGCACGCTGCAGTCGATCACCGACGAGTTCGACGCCGACTTCCCGGACTTCCGCGAGGCGGTCCGCGCGGCGATCAAGGACCACGACAAGGAGCGCTGCGATCAAGAGGCGGCGGCGCCCACGCCCACGCCGTCGCCGTCGCCGTCGACCACCCCGGTACCCACGCCGGCCCCCACCACACCTCCGCCGCCCCCGGCCACCGACGACGGTGACCTGCCCGACTTCGGCGGCGGCGGTGGCGGCGGCGGCAACGCCAATCCGCCCCCCGCGACGCCGCAGCCGGCGCCGCCGACGGAGAGCGACGTCCTGCCGGTGCAGCCCAGCGCGACGCCCTCGCCCACCGCGGCGCCCCCGCCCGCCGCGCCGCAGCTCGCCGTCACGCGCCCGGACGGCGACCGCGACCTGATGCTCCCGGCGCTCCTGCTCGCCGCCGCCCTGCTCGGCCTCGCCGCGCTCGCCGCGTCGGTGGTCGCCGCCCGCCGCGGCCGCTTCGCCGGCTGGGGCCACGCCTGGCGCGAGGCCGCCTACCGCGCCACCGGCGCGTGGGGCGACTTCGGCGACTGGCTCCGCCTGGGGCGGTAAAATATCCGCTAGTTCCGCCCCGCCCTCCGGCATTACGTCCGACCCGCGCGGAACCATCACCGCCCCAACTTTTTGCGACAGGCCGCAGGGGCGGCGGAAGGAGTCGGATCGATGGAGCAGACGCCGCAGACAACACTCACGAAGGACCCGCGCTCCGGCGAGGCCCTTGGCGTGCGGCGCCTCTTCACGAAGGCCGGCGTCCATCCGTTCGAGAGCGTCGAGTGGGAGATCCGCACGGCGGCGGTCGGCTCGTTCCGGCAGGAGGGCGTCGAGTTCCCGTCGACCTGGTCGCAGAACGCCACGAACATCGTCGCCCAGAAGTACTTCCGCGGGCAGCTCGAGTCGCCGGCGCGCGAGCGCTCGGTCAAGCAGATGATCGGCCGCGTGGCGGGCACGATCGCCGACTGGGGGCGTGAGCGCGGCTACTTCGCCTCGGTCGAGGACGGCGACGCCTTCGAGGCGGAGCTCACCTACATCCTGCTCCACCAGCTGGCGGCGTTCAACTCGCCGGTCTGGTTCAACGTCGGGTTCGAGGAGCAGCCGCAGTGCAGTGCCTGCTTCATCCTCTCGGTGGAAGACTCGATGGAGTCGATCCTCGAGTGGAACACCAAGGAGGGCCGGATCTTCCGCGGCGGCAGCGGCTCGGGCATCAACCTGTCGAGGATCCGCGGGTCGATGGAGCCGCTGTCCAAGGGCGGCACCGCGTCCGGGCCGGTCTCGTTCATGCGCGGGGCCGACGCGTGGGCGGGCACGATCAAGTCCGGCGGCAAGACGCGTCGGGCGGCCAAGATGGTGGTGCTCGACGTCGACCACCCCGACATCCGCGACTTCATCTGGTGCAAGGCGCTCGAGGAGGACAAGGCGGCCGCGCTGCGCGACGCCGGGTTCGACATGTCGATCGACGGCGACGGCTTCCACTCGATCCAGTACCAGAACGCCAACAACTCCGTGCGCGTGACCGACGAGTTCATGCACGCCGTCGAGAACGACGAGGAGTGGCAGCTGATCGCCCGCGAGACTGGCGAGCCGACCGAGTCGGTGTCCGCGCGCGAGCTCATGCGCGAGATCTCCGAGGCCGCGTGGCGCTGCGCCGACCCGGGCGTGCAGTACGACACGACGATCAATCAGTGGCACACGTCCCCGAACTCGGGTCGCATCAACGCCTCGAACCCGTGCAGCGAGTACATGCACGTGGACGACAGCGCGTGCAACCTCGCCTCGCTGAACCTCATGAAGTTCCGCCGGCCGGACGGGTCGTTCGACACCGATCGCTTCTGCCACGCCGTCGACATCGTGTTCCTCGCGCAGGAGATCGTCGTCGGCCCATCGAGCTATCCGACGGAGGAGATCGGCCGCAACGCGCGCGCCTTCCGCCAGCTCGGGCTCGGCTACGCCAACCTCGGCGCCTTCCTGATGTCCAACGGCTTCGCCTACGACTCCGACGAGGGGCGCGGCGCGGCGGCGGCCATCACCGCGCTGATGACCGGCCGCGCGTACCTGCAGTCGGCGAAGATCGCCGCGGCGATCGGCCCGTACGACCGCTACGGGGAGAACCGCGAGGAGCACAACAACGTGATGCGGATGCACCGCGACGCGTCGTACGCGGTGCCGGACGTCGCGGTGGCCGACAAGCCGCTGCTCGCGGCCGCGCGCGAGACCTGGAACGAGGCGGTCGCCGCAGGCGAGCGCTACGGCTACCGCAACGCGCAGGCGACGGTGCTCGCACCCACGGGGACGATCTCGTTCCTGATGGACTGCGACACCACCGGCATCGAGCCCGACTTCTCGCTCGTCAAGTACAAGGAGCTCGTCGGCGGCGGGACGATGACGATCGTCAACCGCACGGTGCCGATGGCGCTGCGGACGCTCGGGTACAGCGACGCGCAGGTCGAGCAGATCGAGGCCTACGTCAACGAGCAGGGCACGATCGTCGGGGCGCCCGGGCTGAGCGACGAGCACCAGCCGGTGTTCGACGTGGCGGTCGGCTCGCGGGCGATCTCGCACGCCGGCCACATCAAGATGATGGGCGCCGCGCAGCCGTTCCTCTCGGGCGCCATCTCGAAGACGGTCAACCTGCCGCAGACCGCCACGGTGGAGGACATCGCGGAGGCCTACGTGCAGGCCTGGAAGCTCGGCGTCAAGGCGCTGGCCATCTACCGCGACGGCTCGAAGACCGCCCAGGCGCTGCGCACCGACGCGCAGGAGGTCAAGCAGGTCAAGGCGAAGGCCGAGGCCGCGATCTCGGCCGGCGAGGAGGTCTTCACCGGCGCCGAGGTCGAGGCGCGGGTGGAGGAGGCCGTCGCGCGCGCGCTCAAGCAGGCTTCCTCGGGCGACGCTCCGGCCCGCAAGCGGATGCCGCGCGAGCGCAAGTCGCTCACCCACAAGTTCTCGCTCGGCGGCCACGAGGGCTACATCACGGCCGGGATGTACGACGACGGGACGGTCGGCGAGATCTTCCTGACCGACATCGGCAAGGAGGGCTCGACGCTCCGCGGCATGATGAACTCGTTCGCCACCGCGATCTCGATCGCGCTCCAGTACGGGGTGCCGCTCGAGACGCTGGTGAGCAAGTTCGCCTACATGCGCTTCGAGCCGGAGGGGATCACCACCAACCCGGAGATCCCGTTCGCCAAGTCGATGCCCGACTACATCATGCGCTGGCTCGCCTCGCGGTTCCTGGACGCCGACGTCCAGGAGGAGCTCGGCATCCTCACGCCCGAGGTCCGCGCCCGCAAGACGGCCGAGGACATCACGACCGGCACGTCCGGCGGCAGCGCCGGCCCGTCGAACGGCGGCAAGGGCGACTCCTCAGAACCCGTGACACCCGTTACCGCCGTTACGCCCCCGGCGTCCGCGATGACCGACACGCCACCCGTCGTCCCCGCCCGCATGCTGGGGCTCGACCTCGGGCCCGCCTGCAACCAGTGCGGCGGCATGATGCAGCGCACGGGCTCGTGCTACACGTGCTCGAGCTGCGGCAACAACACCGGCTGCGGCTGATCCGCCGCCCGACCGCGTCTGCGGGGCCCGCCCACGCGGCGGGCCCTGCGCGAGCTGTCACATCCCGAGGCCGCGCCTGCCCGTCTCGTTGAGCTGCTCGGCCTGGAAGCGGTCGGGCCAGCTGCGCTCGTAGTGCTCCTCCGGGAAGTCGCTCGGGCTCTCGCCGGCGAGGAAGGCCTCGCGGACGTGCGGCGCGTACTCCTCGTTGCGCGGGCACCAGGGGGCGGCGGGGATGTACATCACGTTGCCCCAGCCCTGCTGGTCCTCGACCGGCGCCACGCCGTGGACCACGTCGCAGTGCCACCACACGCTGTCGCCGGCCTGGATGTCCGGGATGCCGGCGAAGGCGCGGACGAGCAGCGGGTGCCACTTCTCGTTCACGGGATAGACCTGGTTGACGGTGACGCCGCACATGTCGTCCTCGGGGACGTCGGGCAGCAGCGGGCGCAGCATCATGTACGCCATCGCCTCGGGGATCGGCACCGTGAAGAGCACGCCCTGGTCGTGCGCCATGTCCGACAGCGCGGTCCAGCCCTGGAAGGTGCGGAAGGCCGAGCACATGGTCGTCCCGGGGTACTGCGGGCCGGAGGTCCGGTAGGACGCGTCCCACGGGTCGTACTGCTCGATCGACCCGTCGAACAGGTGCCGGAAGGTCCGCTGGTAGGCCTCCGTCATCCACAGGTCGAGCGTGCCGGCGTCGATGTGGGCGCCCAGGCCGCCGGAGCTGGCACCGGGCGGGCGGCGGCGGATGCGGTCCGGGTACAGGGAGTCGCGGTCGGGGTCGAACCACTGCACGCCGTCGGACTCGTAGGTCCATTGGTGGTTGAGGAACGACTGCACGCGGGCCATGCGATCGCTCTGGCGCGCCCCCATCTGGGCGCTCGACCAGTACACGGGATAGATCTCGGGCTTCGAGCCGACGCTGCCGAAGAAGTCGTCGCCGGCGCCGCGGTAGTTCTCGAAGAACTCGTTGCGCTCGACGTAGTCGAGGATCGCCTGGTCCCAGGCGAGCGCCTGCTCGCGCTCGAAGTGGCCGCGGATGACGGCGCAGCCGCGGCGGTGGATGAGCTCGACGGTCTCGGCGGGCACCGTGCCGGCCGCGATGTCGGCGTAGTCGACGGCCGGCCAGACGCTCTCGCCGCGAGCCTTGGCGGCCTCGATCTCGGCGACCCGCTCGGCCACCCTCGCCTCGACGACCGCGAACACCTCCTCGACCGTGCGGCCGGAGGCCTCGATGCGGGCTCGGATCGCCGCCTTGATCTCGCGGGTCGCCGACTTCAGGTCCGGCGGGGTGGTCTCCCAGTGCGGCAGCGCCTGGACGGTCGGATGCGCGGTCATCGCCTCTCTCCCATAAGAAGGACTCCTTACTGGACCCGCAAGCTAGCACACGTCACGCTTCTAGGCAAGAGTCCTGACTAGAATGGTCGCGTGTTGCCCACGAAGCCCTCGCTCGAGCTGCTCCGCTCGCTCTCGGACGAGCAC
Source organism: uncultured Solirubrobacteraceae bacterium (assembly GCA_963844405.1). Lineage (GTDB taxonomy): Bacteria > Actinomycetota > Thermoleophilia > Solirubrobacterales > Solirubrobacteraceae > DASSUW01. The sequence goes on from CAWJNZ010000010.1 coordinate 109,066, forward strand.
GTCCTGCGCGCCCTGATGGCGCGCCGGCAGGCCACGCGCGCCGAGATCGCCGCCGCCACCGGGCTGTCCAAGCCGACCGTCTCGGAGAGCGTCCGGCGGCTGAGCGTCGCCGGCGCCGTCGTCGACACCGGCGAGCGCACCACCGGCCGCGGCCGGATCGGCACCTACTACGGGCTGCCGGGCGCGACCGGCTGCGCGCTGGTCGTCGGCATCGCCCCCGAGGGCATCGTCGCCGTGGCCGTCGACGTCTACGGCAAGGTCGTGGCGGAGTCGCGCGCCGAGGTGAGCCGTGCGCCCGGGGCCGGGCAGGTCGCCCGCACGCTCGAGCGCGTCGCGGCCGAGGTGGCCGAGGGCTGCGCCGGGCGGCTCCGGCTCGCCGTCGTCAGCGCCGCCGACCCGGTCGACCGCGCGACGGGCCGCCTCGTCGAGCTGCCGGACGCCCCGTTCCTGGTCGGGGCGCTCGACGCGCCGGCCGTGCTGGGCGAGCTGGTCGAGGGCCCGGTCACCGTCGACAACGACGTCAACTGGATGGCCCGCGCCGAGCTCGGCCGCGGCGTCCGCGACTTCGTCTACGTGTTCCTCGGCGAAGGCGTCGGCTGCGCGGTGGTCAGCGACGGCGAGGTCCTGCGCGGCCACGGCGGCGTGGCCGGCGAGATCGCGCACGTGCTGACGGCCGGGCCCGGCGGCGCGGCGCTGCGGTTCACGGAGGTCTTCGCGGCCCTCGGCCTCCGCCGCCCGGGCTCGACGGCGATCGACGTGCCGGCGCTGCTGCGGGCGGTCGAGCGCGAGGCGGGCGTCGCGGACGACCTCGCGCGGGCGGTCGGCGGCGTCGTGTCGGCGGCGGTGGCGCTCGCCGATCCGGCGGTCGTGCTGCTCGGCGGGCCCTGGGGCCCGGCCGTGCTCGAGCCGCTCGCGCGCGCGCTGGCCCGCGCGCCGCGCCACGTCCCGGTCGAGGCCGCCGCGGACGGCGAGCCGGCGCTGGCCGGCGCCCGGGAGGCGGCGTTGCGCCAGCTTCGCGACGCGATCGTCGCCGGCGCCACGTCGCCACTCTGACGGTCACACCTATTCGAACGGTCAGGGCATCCTGCGTGCCGATCGGCGAGCGTGGCGGCCATGACGCGCCTCATCCTCGCTGCCCTCGCTCTCGCCGCCGCACCCGCCAGCGCCTCCGCCGCCTCCATCGAGGTGACCACGGACCAGGTGATCGCCTACGAGGCGAGGACGGGCGAGCTCAACGCGCTGGAGATGGTCGGCACGGTCGACGGAGGGTCCGACCTGCGCATGGCGTTCTTCGAGTACGCGGCCCGGCTGTCCGCCGGACCGGGGTGCGTGGCGGGCTTCCCGGTCCTGTGCGGCGCGGTCGACCGCGCCTTCCCGGTCGAGGTCTCGCTCGGCGACCGCGGCGACGTGGCGAACGTCAACAGCTTGACCGACGTCCTCGCGCTCGACGCAGGCAGCGGCGACGACGACGTGCTCGCGGGCGGCATCGACGCGACGGCCGACGGCGGCTCCGGCAATGACACGGTCCTCGTGGCCGCCAACAACGAGGCGCGCGGCGAAGGCGGCGCTGGGCGCGACCGCCTGGCCGGAGGGCTCGGGGCCGCCGCGGCGATCCTCGGCGGCGGCGGCGGCCCCGACCTCGTCGTCCCGGACGGGGCGATCAGCAACGACGGCGTGGGCGCCGGCGGCGACGACCAGGTCGTGGCCCTGCGCGGCTTCGACGTCCGCCTCGCCGGCGGCGACGGCCAGGATCAGCTGGTCGTGGTCGCGGCCCAGGGCCCCGTCCGGCTGGCCGGCGGGGACGACAACGACTTCCTCTCCAGCCACGCCGGCGGCGGCACCGTCGACGCCGGCCCGGGCAACGACGTCGCCGACCTCCAGGGCGGCGCCGCGACCGCGCCCGACACCGTCATCTGCGGCTCCGGCTGGGACGTGGTGTGGCTCGACGAGGCCGACACCGCGGCCGCAGACTGCGAGCGGGTGCGCCGCGGTACCGCCCCTGCTTTCCGCAAGGCGGCCGCCGCCGAGGCCGCCGCCCGCGCGCTGCTCGCCCACCGGCCGGACCCGAGCAGCCGCTGATCCGCATCCGAGCCGGCGGCCGTTGGCCCGAGCGACGTCGGAGCGCTCGCCGCGCGGCCTCGTACGCTCTGCACCGTGGCGACCGAATCCGGGAGCATGAGGCGCGACCTCGGCCCGCAGCTGCGCGCCGGCCGCGAGCGCGCCGGCGTGTCCGTCCGCGAGCTCGCGCGGCGGATCGGGGTGTCGCCGAGCCTCCTCTCGCAGGTCGAGCGCGGGCTGGCGCAGCCGTCGGTCGGGACGCTGTGGGCGGTGGTCACCGAGCTCGGCCTGTCGCTCGACAGCCTGTTCGCCGGCCCCGACGACGCGAAGGCCGGCGACGACGAGAAGCGGCCCGCCGTGGTCCAGCGCGCGGCGTCGAGGCCCGCGCTCGAGCTCGGCGGCGGGGTCGTGTGGGAGCGGCTGACCGCAAAGGCGGACCCCGACGCCGACTTCGCCTTCGTCACGTACCCGCCGGGCGCCGACTCGGGCGCCGACGACCCGCCGACCACGCACCAGGGCCGCGAGTACGGCTACGTGATCAGCGGCAGGCTCGGGATCGAGGTCGGCGATCAGAGGCTGGAGCTCGGGCCGGGCGACGCCGTCGCCTTCGGATCCGACACCCCGCACCGCTTCCGCGCGCTCGGCGACGAGCCGGTGACGGCGGTCTGGCTGAACCTGCGCGCGCATGTGTAGACTCCGCCCATGTTCAATGCCATTGAACGTATTGGCTTCGCGGGCCTCGGCGCGATGGGGGCCGGGATCGCCGAGCGGATCGCTTCCGCGGGCCACGAGGTCAGCGTCTGGAACCGCACGCAGGCGAAGGCGCAGCCGCTGATCGAGGCCGGCCTCGGCTGGTCCGGCACCGCGCGCGAGCTGGCCGCCTCGTCGGACGTCCTCTTCACCATGCTCACGGACAGCCGGGCGATCCTCGCCACCGCCGACGGCGACGACGGCATCCTCGCGGGCCTGCGCCCCGGGACCGTGTGGGCGGACCTCAGCACGATCGCGCCCGACGTGAGCCTCCAGGTCGCCGAGCGCGCGAGCGAGCGTGGCGCGTTCTTCCTCGACTGCCCGGTCTCCGGCAGCCCGGCCACGCTGGCGGCCGGGCAGATGTCGGTGATGGTGGGCGGCGACCGAGCGGCCTTCGACCACGTCGAGGGCCTCCTGCACGCGATCGGACCGAAGGTCACCTACATCGGCCCCAACGGCCACGCGATCCTCACCAAGCTCGCGATCAACCTCACGCTCGTCGTGTCGGTCACCGCGTTCGCGGAGGCCGTCGCGCTCGTGGAGAAGGCGGGCGTGCGCCGCGAGGCGGTCGTGGACGCGGCGCTCAAGAGCGTGATCGCCTCCCCGGTCATCAACTATCGGGCGCCGCTCCTGGTCGACGACGACGCGGTGTTCGCCGACGTCGACCTCCAACAGAAGGACCTCGTCTTCGCCCAGGAGCTGGCCCGCAAGCTCGGCGCCTCGGTGCCGACGTGCGCGGCGACCAGCGAGATGCTCAACACAGCGCGCAGCACGCCGGTGCGCGACCGCGACTTCCTCGTCAGCGTCCATGACGCGTACCGGCGGATGGCGGGGCTGGAGTGACGATGCCGCACCCGCCGTACCGCACGACCGTCGACGACGTCCCGCTCGAGCAGGGCCTGCGTGAGGACGAAGGCTGGGTCGACATGCAGGTCCAGTTCCTGATCGACGCGCGCGCCGGGTCCGACCAGCTCGTCGTCGGCCGCACGGTCCTCAAGCCGGGCGCGCGGCACGAGCGGCACCTGCACCCCAACTGCGACGAGTTCCTCGTGGTCATGAGCGGCAGCGGCGAGATCCACACCAACACGGGGCGCGAGCCATCCAAGGCCGGCGACGTGATCTTCACGCCGCGCGGCAACTGGCACGGCTTCGACAACACCGGGGACGAGGACGTCCTGCTGATCTGGGGCTGGTGCGGCGCGGGCTCGCTCGAGGCGGCCGGCTACGCGATCCCCGACCCCGACCAGGAGTTCGACGAATGAGCGACGACGCGCGGATCGCGCGTGGGACGGCGGCGATGCTGGAGCTGCGCCGCTCACGCCTCGACGAGGGCGACCGGCCGGTCGGCTGGAAGATCGGCTTCGGCTCTCCGGCCGCCTTCGAGCTGCTCGGGACGGACCGGCCGCTCGTCGGCTTCCTCACCGACCGCGGGCTGGTCGACGACGGCGCGGCCGTGTCGCTGGCCGGCTGGACGCAGCCGATGCTCGAGCCGGAGATCGCGGTGCACCTCGCCCGCGACGTCGCCGGCGACGCCACGCGCGACGACGTCCGAGCCGCGATCGGCGGGCTGTCGGCGGCGATCGAGCTGGCCGACGTCGACACCCCGCCGGCCGACCCCGAGGCGATCCTCGCCGGCAACATCTTCCACCGCCACGTGCTGCTCGGCCCGGTCGACGAAAGCCGCACGACCGCTGAGGGAGTCCACGGGCGGCTGGTGCGCGACGGCGACGAGATCGCCGCGACCGACGCGCCCGAGGCGGCCACGGGCGAGCTCGCCGAGGTCGTCAGGCTGACCGCCGAGCTGCTGGCGGCGAACGGCGAGCGCCTCCGGGCGGGCGACGTGGTGATCACCGGCTCGATCGTCCCACCCGTGCAGGTGGCGCCGGGCGAGACCGTCACCGCGGAGATCGAGCCGCTCGGCTCGCTCACGGTGACCCTGACCCCATAGGGACAGGCACTCAACATTGAGGGACAGGCACTCAACATTGAGGGACAGGCCCTTTAGGTTGGGGGACAGGCACCGGTGGTCGCAGCCGCTTGACGCTGACGGGAGCCTTGGCTAACGTGTTGCAAACGTTTGCAACACCGACGAGGAGCCCATGACCAAGGACAACGGGACGAAGATCGGCTGGGTGGGAACCGGCCGCATGGGGGCGGCTCTCGCCCGGCGCCTGCTCGTCGCCGGGCATGACGTGGCCGTCTACAACCGCACGCGCAGCAAGGCCGAGGCTCTCGAGGACGCGGGCGCCACCGTCGTCGACTCGCCGGCCGCGCTCGCCGACCGCGACATCGTCTTCACCATGGTCGGCGGGTCCGACGACTTCAAGGAGGTCGTGATCGGCTCGAACGGCGTCCTCTCGCGCGCCGATGCGGCGCCCCGCATGCTCATCGACTCCACGACGATCTCGCAGGCCGCTTCCGACGAGGTCCGCGCCGCGGCCGCCGAGCGCGGCATCGGCGTCCTCGCCGCGCCCGTGTCCGGCAACGCCAAGGTCGTGGCCGCCGGCAAGCTGACGATGGTCGTCTCCGGTCCCGAGGACAGCTACCGGGAGGCGCGGACGCTGCTCGAGCTGCTCGCCGCCCGCGTCACCTACGTCGGCGAGGGCGACCGCGCGCGGCTGGTGAAGATCTGCCACAACCTGATGCTCGGCGTCGTCGCGCAGACGCTCGCCGAGATCACGGTCCTGGCCGAGAAGGGCGGCGTCTCGCGCGCCGACTTCTTCGACTTCCTCAACGACAGCGTGATGGGCTCCATGTTCACCCGCTACAAGACGCCCGCCTACGTGAACCTCGACTTCAAGCCGACGTTCACGCCCGAGCTGCTGCTCAAGGACTTCCTGCTCGGCGCGGACGCGGCCCGCGAGCACGAGGTCCCGCTGCCGGTCTCGAGCGCCGCCCAGCAGGTCGTCCAGGCGCTGATCGGCAGCGGCTACCGCGACATCGACTTCGCGGCGCTGCTCGAGCTCCAGGCCCGCGCGTCCGACCTCGAGCTGGTGTCCGAGGACGCGCCCGTGACCGACGGACTGCGCGACGAGCGCCTCGCCTCGACCGCCCCGGCCGCATGAGCGACACCGCAGCCACCGACACGCGCGCCGAACGCGGCGTGCTCGAGCACTACGGCCGGATGCTGCTGATCCGGCTGTTCGAGGGCGAGATCCACCGGCTGTTCCTGCGAGGCGAGGTGCACGGCACGACCCACCTCTACGCGGGCCAGGAGGCCGTCGCGGTCGGCGTCTGCTCGGCGCTCCAACCGGGCGACTGGATCGCCGGCACCTACCGCGGCCACGGCCACGCGCTGGCGGCCGGCACCGACCCCGAGCGGCTCGTGGCCGAGATGCTCGGGCGGGCGACCGGCGTCTGCGGCGGCCGCGCCGGCTCGATGAACGTCGCCGACCTCGAGCACGGCCTCGTCGGCTGCTTCGGGATCGTCGGCGGGTCGATCGGCGCTGCCACCGGCGCCGCGCATGTCGGCGAGCCGCACCGGCAACGTCGCGGTCGCCTTCTTCGGCGACGGCGCCACGAACCAGGCCTACTTCCACGAGTGCCTGAACTTCGCCCAGGTGGCGAACCTGCCGGCCGTCTTCGTCTGCGAGAACAACTTCTACGGCGAGTTCACGCCGATGCAGAAGGTCACCGCCGGGGCCGACATCGCCGGGCGCGCGGCCGCGTACGGGATGCCGGTCCGCGCTCGTCGACGGCAACGACCTGTGGGCGGTCAGCGAGGCCGCGGGCGAGGCGGTCGAGCGCGCCCGCGGCGGCGACGGCCCGACGCTGCTCGAGGCCCAGACCTACCGCCACTACGGCCACTCGAAGTCCGACCCCGCGACGTACCGGCCGAAGGAGGAGGTCGAGCGCTGGATGGAGCGCGACCCGCTCTCGATCGCCCGCGCCAGGCTGCTCGAGCTCGGGCATCGGCGAGGAGGACATCGAGGCCACCGAGCGCGAGGTGCGGGCGACGCTCGACCGCGCCGTCGAGGCCGCGCTCGCCGCGCCGTACCCCGATCCCGAGGCCGACGCCGCGACGGAGTTCGCCGCATGAGCACGCTGGAGTTCCGCGTCGCGATCCGCGACGCCATCGCCGAGGAGATGGAGCGCGACGAGCGCGTGATCTTCATGGGCGAGGACATCGCCGTCGCCGGCGGCGTCTTCAAGGCCACGCCCGGGCTGCACGAGCGCTTCGGCGGCCAGCGCGTGATCGACACGCCGATCTCCGAGCTGGCCCTGGCCGGCGCCGCCTTCGGCGCCGCCGTCACCGGCCTGCGGCCGATCTTCGAGATCATGTTCGGCGACTTCATGGCGCTGCCCATGGACTCGCTCGTCAACCAGGCCGCCAAGTACTGGTACATCACGAACGAGCAGGCGAGCATCCCGCTCGTCGTCCGCTCGGCGGTCGGCGGCGGCGGCCGCTTCGGCGCCGATCCACTCGCAGACGCACGGGACCTGGTTCCAGGGCATCCCGGGGCTGAAGATCGCGATGCCGTCGAACAGCCGCCGAGGCGAAGGGCCTGCTCAAGGGCGCGATCCGCGACCCCAACCCGGTCATCTTCCTCGAGCACAAGCGGCTGTACTCGGTCAAGGACGAGGTGCCCGAGACGATCGACGTCGATCCCGCTCGGCCAGGCGCGGATCGCGCGCGAGGGCGACGACCTGACGATCGTCTCGATCGGGAAGGGCGTGCGCGACGCGCTGGCCGCCGCCGAGCAGCTCGCCGGCGACGGCGTCGAGCGCCGAGGTGGTCGACCTGCGCACGCTGCGCCCGCTCGACCTGGCGACCGTGCTCGCGTCGGTCGAGAAGACGAACCGGCTACTCGCCGTCGAGGAGGGCCCGCGCACCGGCGGCTGGGCGACCGGCCTGCTCGGCGCGGTCGCCGAGGCGGCGCTGCACGACCTCGACGACGCCTGGATCGTCGCCACCGAGCGAGACGCCGATCCCGTACTCGCCCGACGCTCGAGGACGCGTTCATGCCGAGCCCGGACGCGATCGTGGCCGAGGTCCGCGGCCGCGCCTCGGCGCGCGGCCGTCTGACCGTGGCCGCGCTGGCAGAGCGGGACGTCGTCGCCGCCGTTCCGCGAGGGCTGTGGATCGGTGGCGAGTGGCGAGAGACCGGCGGCTCGGTCCCGGTCGAGGACCCGGCCACGGGCGAGGTGCTGGCCGAGGTCGCCGACGCGACGGCCGAGGACGCGATCGCGGCGCTCGACGCCGCGGTCGCCGTGCAGGACGAGTGGGCCGCCCACCCGCCGCGCGAGCGCGGCGAGATCCTGCGGCGGGCGTTCGAGGAGCTGATGGAGCGCCAGGACGAGCTGGCGCTGCTGATGACGCTCGAGATGGGCAAGCCGCTCGCCGAGTCGCGGGCGAGATCGCCTACGCCGCCGAGTTCTTCCGCTGGTTCTCCGAGGAGGCCGTGCGGATCGAGGGGCGCTACGGCGTCGCGCCGACGGGCGCCGGGCGGCTGATCGTCATGAAGCAGCCGGTCGGCCCGTGCCTGCTGATCACTCCGTGGAACTTCCCGATGGCGATGGGCACGCGCAAGATCGGACCGGCGGTCGCGGCCGGCTGCACGATGGTCGTCAAGCCGGCCAAGCAGACGCCGCTGTCGATGCTCGCGCTGGCCGAGATCCTCGAGCGCGCCGGCTTGCCCGCCGGGCGTGCTGCAACATCGTCACCTCGTCCTCGGCGAGCCGCGTCATGGAGCCGCTGATCGACGACCCGCGGTCGCGCAAGCTGTCCTTCACCGGCTCGACCGAGGTCGGCCGCACGCTGGTCGAGCAGGTCGGCCAAGCGCTGCTGCGGGTGTCGATGGAGCTCGGCGGCAACGCCCCGTTCCTGGTCTTCGACGACGCCGACCTCGACGCCGCCGTCGAGGGCGCGATGCTGGCCAAGATGCGCAACGGCGGCGAGGCCTGCACGGCGGCCAACCGCTTCCTCGTGCAGGAGGGCGTCGCGCGCGAGTTCGCGGCGCAGGCTGGCGGAGCGCATGGGGTCACTGCGAGTCGGACGGCGGACCGAGCCCGGCGTGGACGTCGGGCCGCTCATCGACGCGGCGAGCGCGACAAGGTGGCCGCGCTCGTCGGCGACGCCGTCGGGCTCGGCGCCGAGGCGCTGATCGGCGGCGACGCCGTCGACGGGCCGGGCGCGTTCTACATGCCGACGGTGCTCGCCTACGGTGCCCGACCGCGCGCGCGTGCTGCGCGAGGAGATCTTCGGCCCGGTCGCGCCGCTGCAGACGTTCGCCGACGAGGACGAGGCGGTCGCGGCCGCCAACGCGACCGAGTACGGGCTCGTGGCCTATGTCTTCACGCAGGACGTCAGGCGCGCGCTGCGGGTGAGTCGAGCGGCTGGAGACCGGCATGCTCGGGCTCAACCAGGGAATCGTGTCGAACGCCGCGGCGCCGTTCGGCGGGTGTCAAGGCTCGGGCTTCGGCCGCGAGGGCGGGCCCGAGGGAATCGAGGAGTACCTCGCCCTCAAGTACGTGGCGATGGCGACCTGAAGGTCCGCTCCCAGTGGCGCTGGCCGAGCTGGAACGCGATCGCGTAGCCCAGCTCGACGAGCTCCGGCTCGCTGAAGTGGGCGTGGAGGCGGGTCCAGAGCTCGTCGCCCGCCTCGTCGGCGTCCCACTCGATCGCGTACGCCCAGTCGAGCGCCGCCCGCTCGCGCTCGTCTGCGGGCTCGACGTCCTCGCCGGCGACGGCGCGGAAGCAGAGCGCCTTGAGCTCGCGGTCCACGAGCCCGCCCTCGAGCACGGTCGCGACGGTCTCCGCGTAGGCCGCCGCGATCGGCGGCCGCAGCTCGCGCGGACCGCTCATCGCCGGGCCTCGTCGGGCGCCAGCCCGGCGCGGCCCAGGTTGAGCACCTCGCCGTGCCCGATGGCGAGCGTCTTGATCCAGCGCTGCTGCCCGTAGGTCAGCGCCACGAAGTAGCCGAGCTCGACGATCTGCTCCTCGCTGAAGTGCTCGCGCAGGCCGGCCCAGACCTCCTCGTCGGCGCCCTCGGGGTCCCACACGAGCATGCTCGTGTAGCGCAGCGCGGCCTTCTCGGCCGGCCCGTAGCGGTCAGAGGCCTCGAAGTCGAGGACCTCCGCGTAGTGCTCCTCCGTCAGCCCTTGCTCTCCACCCGGGAGAGACCGTTGGCTCCCTCAGTAATGGCACTGGATCGTCGCGGAGACGTAGCCGCGACAGAGCTCCTTGATCCGATGCTCCGTAACGCCGGTGCGGAAGGCGTCCTGCCAGTTGCGCGAGAACGACCGCAGCACGGCCGGCACGTGCGCCCGCACCGCCTGGCTCTCGGGCCGCGGCGTGCCGTGGCGCGCCGCGTGCTCGAGATAGCCGCGCAGCTCCGGGTCCTGGAGCTGCTCGACGGGGAAGTAGCTGATCCGCGGCATGACCTCAGCTTAGGTCGTTGAACCGCCCGGCCGCGTGCACGATCCGCCCGCCGTTGACGGTGAGGTCGGACGTGAGCTTCTTGATCTGCTCCTCCGGGACGTCGAGGTAGTGGTCGCTGAGCACGGCGAGGTCGGCGAGCTTGCCCTGCTCGATCGTCCCGAGCTGGTGCTCGTCGAAGGTCAGGTAGGCGCTGCCCTCGGTGTACAGCCGCAGCGCCTCCAGGCGCGTGATCTGCTGGCCGGCGTTGGTGAGCGTGCCCGCGTTGTTCCGGCCCGAGACCATGTGGTAGATCATCAGCCACGGGTTCTGGGCCGCCACGTTGGTGGCGTCGCTGCCGCCGCCGGCCGGGATCCCGCGGTCGAGGACCGCGCGGAAGGGCGCGCCGCCGCTGTTGGACGTGTAGCGCCAGCTCTGGAGGCCGACCGCGGTGCCGAGCGCGGCGATCTCGTCCAGCAGCGCCGGCGCGATGTCGTTGATGTGGTGCAGCTGCCAGCGCAGCGCGGCGACGTCGAACGACTGCGCGGCGGTCTTGTAGGCGTTGACGTGCACCTGGTTCTCGGTCGCGCTCAGCGAGTGCAGGATCAGCGTCCACCCGCGCTCGCCGAGGAACTGGGCGACGTCGGCGACCGTCGCCGCGCTCGGGTTGCCGGCCGTGATCCGCTCGCCGATGCCGACGAGGCGCAAGAGGTCGTCGCCGAGCCGGTTGTGGTTGTAGGTGACGAAGTTCTTGACGCCGTCGAGGTTCGGGAAGTCGAAGCCCGTGAAGAACTGCCGGAAGCGGATGTCGAGCTCGCCCGCGCGCCAGAGGTCGCCGACGATCCCGTAGTCGGGATACAGCACGCCACCGACGTCGGCCACCCCGGTCTGCCCGAGGCCGGCGACGTGCGCGATGCCCTCGCGCGTGCCGCGGCGCTTGTCGTCGATCGTCTGGACCGCGACGAGCGCAGCCCGGCCGGCGCCGGCGGCGAGCACGCCGGTCGTGGCGTCGACGGCCACGCCGGCGGCCGTGAAGAACGCACGGCCGAGCGTGTTGGTGACCGCCTGACCGCCGCCGCCGGTCTCGGACAGGTAGACGCCGTGGAGAGGGGCTGCGGCGTCGAGCTCGGCGGGCGTCGGGAGCCGCCGCTCGGCGAGGCCGTTCCGGTTCCAGCCGCCGATGCAGGTGAGGAAGGCGCCGGCGGGGGCGGTCAGGGCGCGCGCGGCGAGCGCCGCCTGGAGGTCGGCGATCGAGGTCGCCGACTCGATGAAGCGCGTCTCGTAGCCGGGGTTGTGCGTGCCGCGGACGAAGTGCTGGTGCGAGTCGATCAGGCCGGGGATGACCGTCGCGCCCTTGAGGTCGATGACCCGCTTGACGCCTTGAACCGCGCGGCCGCGTTGCGCCACCTCGGCGATCCGGCCCGCGCGGATCGAGGACCGACTCGGCGCGTGGCTGCTCGGGGTCGAGCGTGATGAAGTTGCCGTTGACGAGCGCGAGATCGGCGTCGTCGTGCGGCCACCCCTGTCCTCCGCCGCCGCCGGCGGCGGCTGCCGTCTCAGAGCCCAGCGCCATCCCTCCGGCGGCGAGCAGCGCGCCCTTCGCCAGCCCCCGGCGTGTCAGTCCGTCGCTACCCGACCGAGACATCGCTTCCCCTCTCCTCCAGGTGCAATCGTTTGCAACGACTATCAGGCCCGATCAGTCGCTGTCAAGTGCCACTGCACACCGGCAGCCTCTTCGTGGGGACGAGGCGCGGGCAGGCTCGTCGCCGCGGCCCTCTTGCCGTCAGCGCCCGGTTCGGCTACGGTGCAATCGTTTGCAACGACGCTGGAGGGTGGACATGGCGCTGCACACCTACGGGACGATGGGCGTGGACTGGGAGGAGCGGGTCCGCTTCGACCGTCTGCGCGAGGAGCGCCTCGCCCGCATCAAGGCCGAGCTCGAGGCGTCCGAGGTCGGAGCGCTGCTGTGCTTCGACATGACCAACATCCGCTACGTCACGGCCACCCATATCGGCACGTGGGCGCAGGACAAGCTCAACCGCTTCTGCCTGCTCCCCCGCGGCGACGACCCGATCATGTGGGACTTCGGCAGCGCCGCCCGGCACCACCAGCTCTACTGCCCGTGGCTCGGCGAGGGGCGCTCGCGCGCCGGCATCAGCACCCTCAGGGGCGCGATGTCGCCCGAGTCCGGCCGGGCCGAGAGCGTCGCGAGCAAGATCCGCGTCGAGCTGGAGGAGCGCGGGCTGCTCGGCGAGCCGGTCGGCGTCGACGCCATCGAGCCCGCCGTGCTGTTCGCGCTGCAGAACGAGGGCATCCGGATCGTCGACGGCCAGCAGCTCATGCAGCAGGCCCGCGTGATCAAGACCCAGGACGAGATCACGCTCCTGAACACAGCCTGCATGATGGTCGACGCCGCCTACGAGGAGCTCTACCGGGCGATGCGCCCCGGCATCCGGGAGAACGAGTGCGTGGCGCTCGTCAACCGCGCGCTGTACGAGATGGGGTCGGAGTTCGTCGAGGGCGTGAACGCCATCTCGGGCGAGCGCTGCTCTCCGCACCCGCACGTCTTCACCGATCGCGCATTGCGCCCGGGCGACCCCGCCTACTTCGACATCCTGCACTCGTTCAACGGCTACCGCACGTGCTACTACCGCACCTTCGCGGTGGCCAGCGCCAGCCCCGCGCTGGTGGACGCCTACAAGCGCTGCCGCTACTACCTCGACGCCGCGATCGAGCGGATCCGCCCCGGCGTCACCACCGGCGAGGTCGTCGAGGTCTGGCCGGAGGCCAAGGAGTTCGGCTTCCCGGACGAGGAGTCCGCCTTCGCGCTCCAGTTCGGCCACGGCGTCGGCCTCTCGATCTGGGAGAAGCCGGTGTTCAGCCGGCTCGTCTCGCTCGACCACCCCGAGGAGATCAAGGAGGGCATGGTCTTCGCGCTCGAGACGTTCTGGCCGGCGAGCGACGGCTGGTCCGCGGCCCGGATCGAGGAGCAGCTGGTGGTGACGAAGGACGGCTGCGAGGTCATCACGCGGTTCCCTGCCGAGGACCTGGTGATCGCCGGGAAGCCGTACTACACGGCCGGCGGGACGCTGCCGCTGGAGCGCGAGGTCACGTCCGACAGGAACACGTCCCTCGACGCCGACAACCAGATCGCGACGCCGGCGGTCAACGGTGCGGTGAGGGAGCCGCTGGCACCGCGGGCATAATGGCGCGCGTGGCCGGACGCCCCGCCCCGGCGACGCTCCGCGATGTCGCCCGCCTCGCCCAGGTGCACCCCGGCACGGTGTCGCGCGCGCTCAACCCCGACACGCGCCGCCTGGTCAACGAGGACACGGCGCGCCGCGTGATCGAGGCGGCCGAGGAGCTCGGCTACCGGCCGAACCCGATCGCCCGCGGTCTCAAGACCAACCGCTCGTTCACGGTCGGCGTGCTCGTCCCCGACCTCCAGAACCCGCTGTTCCCGCCGATCGTGCGCGGGATCCAGGACCGGCTCGAGCAGGCCGGCTACACGCCGCTGATCGCCAACACCGACAACGATCCCGAGCGCGAGCGCAACGACTTCGACGCGATGCGCGCCCGCCAGGTCGACGGCGTGATCGCCGCCACCGCGCGCCTCGACCCGGAGGACGAGCTGTCGGAGGGCGCCCTGCCGCTGGTCTACGTCCTGCGCCGCCACGTCGCGGGCGCCGTGCCGGCGGCCACGGCCGACGACCGCCGCGGCTGCGAGCTGGCGGTCGAGCACCTGGTCGGGCTCGGCCACACCCGGATCGCCCACCTCGGCGGCCCGCCCGGGATCTCGACCGGCCGTGAGCGCCACGAGGGGTTCGTAGCGGCCATGGCGCGCGCCGGCCTGCAGGTCGATCGCGACCTCGTGCGCTTCGGGGCGGCGTTCACCGAGCCCGAGGGGCGACGGCTGTGCGACGAGCTGCTCGCGTCCGGGGCCGAGGCGACCGCGATCGTGGCGGGCAACGACCTGATGGCGCTCGGCTGCTACGACGGCCTGGCCGCGCGCGGCATCGGCTGCCCGGGGGACATGTCGGTCGTCGGGTTCAACGACATGCCGTTCGCCGAGCGCTTCAACCCGCCGCTGACCACGATCGGCGTCCCCCAGTACGAGATGGGCGCCGCCGCGGCCGAGCTCCTGCTCGAGCGGATGCAGGACGCAGGCGCGGTCGCGCGCGAGGTCACGCTCCCACCCCGGCTCGTGGTGCGTGGCTCGACCGCTCGGCCTTGACAACGGCGATCATCGACCGCTACGGTGCACACGTTTGCTGCAATCGTTTGCAAACGCGCGATGAGGAGGAGGACGCGGATGGGTCTTTGGAGCAAACGCCGGGCGGTCCTCGCGATCGCCGGGGCGCTGGCACTGACGGTCGGCGCCTGCGGCGGCGACGACGACGGCGGCGGGTCGGCCGCCGAGGGTGATCAGCCGCCGCTGAAGATCGGCGCCTCGCTTCCGCTGACCGGCGAGTTCTCCGAGCCGGGCAAGGCGGCGAAGGAGGGCTACGAGGTCTGGGCGGAGATGGTCAACGCGGACGGCGGCCTGCTCGGCCGCCAGGTCGAGCTCGTCATCAAGGACGACGCCTCGAACCAGAACACGGTCGTCTCCGACTACAACGCGCTCATCAGCGGCGACAAGGTGGACCTGCTGCTCGGCACGTTCTCCTCGCTGCTGAACCTGCCCGCCTCCGCGGTCGCCGAGCGCAACCAGATGCTCTACATCGAGCCGGCAGGCGGCAACCCCGACATCTTCAACCGGGGGTTCAAGACGATCTTCTTCTCGCAGCAGGCGACCGCCGACCACCAGGGCGACGTCTGGGCGAACTGGATCCTGTCGCTGCCGGAGGGCAAGCGGCCGAAGACCGCGGCCTACCCGACGCTCGACGATCCGTTCGCGATGCCGAGCTCGGAGGGCATCGAGGCGATCCTCAAGGGCGGCGGCGTCGAGACCGTCTACCGCGAGACGTACACCGCCGACACGACGAACTTCGACTCGATCGCCAACGCCGTCAAGAACAGCAAGCCCGACCTCGTCGTCCTGGGCACCCAGTTCGAGGACGGCATCGGCCTCCTGCGCGCGCTGCGCAAGGTGAACTTCACGCCGAAGTGGCTCTACCAGAGCAACGCGCCGTCCTTCGGCGACCAGTACGCCGATGGCGTCGGGGTCGAGAACACCGAGGGCGTCTTCTACGCGGTCAGCCACAGCCAGGAGGCGAGCACGCCCGGCAACGAGGAGTTCGTGGCCAAGTACCAGGAGATGTTCGGCGGCGAGACCGTGCCCGAGGACGCGGCCGACGCGTACGCGGCCGGCGAGGTCCTGAAGGCCACCGTCGAGGCGAACGAGACCGTGGAGAAGGAGGACCAGCTCAAGCTGGCCGACTGGCTGCGCGAGAACGAGGTGGAGACCATCCTCGGTCCGCTGAGCTGGGACGAGACGGGCGCGCCGACCGGCGAGTTCCTGATCGGCCAGTGGCAGAACGGCAAGGCCGAGATCGTGCTGCCCGAGGAGGCGGCCACGACCGACACGATCGTCGAGGGTTACAAGCCCGGAGGGGGCAACTAGGCGAGATACTCACGGCGGCGCCCCGGACGGGCGCCGCCGTCGCCTGGCCGTCTTATGACCCAGTTCGCCCAGACGCTCATCCTCGGGGTCCTCATCGGAGGGGTGTACGCGCTCCTCGCCTCGGGGCTGACGCTCATCTTCGGCGTAATGCGGGTCATCAACATCGCGCACGGCGCGTTCCTGATCCTCGCCGCGTTCCTGACCTACTCGATCTGGACCTCGATCGAGCTCGACCCGCTGCTGACCATCCTGATCACGACGCCGGCCATGTTCGGCTTCGGGTGGCTGCTGTACCTCGCGACGATCCGGCGCATCCGCGGCGCGCACATGTCGTCGTCGGTGCTGCTGACCTTCGCGATCGCGCTCGTGCTCGAGGGCGTCATGGGCCTCGTCTGGGGCAACACCTCGCACGCGGTCCGGCCGGACTACTTCAACGAGTCGTACTCGGTCGGCGACCTGTTCCTGCCGAAGGCCCAGGTCTACGGCTTCGCGGTCGCGGCGATCGTGCTCGGCTCGCTGTACATCATCCTCACGCGCACCTGGCTGGGGCGGGCGATCCGGGCCAGCGCCGTCAACCCGCAGGGCGCCGCGCTCGTCGGCGTCAACGTGAGCGGCGTGGCGGCCATGACGTTCGCCGTCGGCGTGGCGGCGGCGGGCGCCGGCGGGTCGATCGCCGCCGTGCTCTACCCCTTCCTGCCCGGGTCGCACTACCAGTGGATCGCCCGCCTGCTGAGCATCGTGGTGCTGGGCGGGCTCGGCAGCCTCCCCGGCGCCGCCGTCGGCGCCCTCATCCTCGGGATCGCCGAGGCGGCCACGGTGACGTACATCTCGCCGTCGTGGGCGACCGCGGTGCCCTACGTGGTGATCTTCGTCGTGCTGCTGGTCCGCCCGCAGGGTCTGATGGGCACGCGACTGCGCGAGGACGTGGCGACGGCATGAGAGCCGTCCTCACGCCGACCCGCGCGCTCGTCACGGTCGCGGCCCTCCTGCTGCTGCTGTACCCGGCGGTCTCGCGTGGTCTGGACTCGGTCAACCTCTACTACGAGAACATGATCATCCTGTCCCTGGTCTTCGCGATCGGGGCGGTCGGCCTGAACGTGATCTCCGGCTACGGCGGCTACATCTCGCTCGGCCAGGGCGCGTTCCTCGGCCTGGGGGCGTACACGCTGGCGATCCTCTCCCCGCGCGTCGACGTGTCGGTGTGGATCTGGGTCCCGGTCGCGGGTGTGGTGGCCGGCCTGTTCGCGGCGGGGCTGGGGGCGATCGCGCTGCGGACCCGCGGGCCGTCGTTCGTGATCATGACGATCGCCTTCCTCTTCCTGCTCCAGATCGTGGCGACCAACTGGTCGTCGCTCACGGGCGGCACCGCGGGCATCACGCTCCCGCTGCCGGCCTGGAGCATCGACATCCAGAACTGGCCCTTCTACTACTCGCTCTGCGCGCTGCTGGCCGTGTCGCTGCTGATGAGCTGGCGGATCCGGCGCACCAAGTTCGGCATGGGCCTGGTCGCCATGCGCGAGGACGAGGACAAGGCGGGCACGGTCGGCGTCGCCACGCCGACGTACAAGCTGCTCGGCTTCGTGGCCAGCGCCGTGTTCGTCGGCATGGCCGGCGCCGTCTACGGCTACTACCTCGCCTTCGTCGACCCGAGCGGGATGTTCAACATCCTGCTCAGCGTCCAGATCCTGCTGTCGATGCTGCTGGGCGGGCGCGGGACGCTGTTCGGCCCGGTCCTCGGCGCGTTCCTGATCGAGCCGCTGAACGAGTGGTCGAACAACAACCTCGGCGGCGGGAACTCCCGCCTGCTGATCTTCGGCGGCCTGATGGCGCTGGTGGTGCTGTTCCTGCCGCGCGGCATCATCCCGACGCTGCGCGACCTGATCGAGGCGCGCCGCCAGCGCGGCAAGGCCGGGCTCGTCGGCGCACGGCTCGAGCTGCGCGAGCGGCCGAAGCTGCCGCCGCGGCCGGAGCCGACCGGCCCGCCGCTGCTCGAGGTCAAGGGCCTGGAGAAGCGCTTCGGCGGCCTGCGCGCGGTCGACGGCGCCTCGTTCTCCGTGCCCGAGGGCTCGATCACCGCGCTGATCGGCCCCAACGGCTCGGGCAAGACCACGGTCTTCAACCTGATCGGCGGCACGATGGCGTCCAACGCCGGCGAGGTCTGGTTCGACGGCCGGCGGATCGACAACCTCAAGCCGTGGGAGCGCGCGTACGCCGGCCTCGGCCGCACGTTCCAGATCACCCGTCTGTTCCGGGACATGACCGTGCTCGAGAACGTCGTCGCCCCGCTGCGCGGCTTCCGCTGGGGCCAGCTCAACGCCGACGGCGTCAGCGGCTCGGAGGCGGAGCGCGCCGAGGAGCTGCTCGACTTCGTCGGGATGAAGCGCTACGCCGGCGCGCGCGCCGGGTCGCTCTCGTTCGGGCAGCTGAAGCTCGTCGAGCTCGCGCAGATCCTCATGCTCGACCCGAAGCTGATCCTGCTCGACGAGCCCGCGGGCGGCATCAACCCGACGCTGATCGAGCGGATGGGCGACATCATCCGCGAGCTCAACGCCGATGGGAAGACGTTCCTGATCGTCGAGCACAACATGCCGTTCGTGCTCGGCCTCTGCGACCCGGTCCTCGTGCTCGCGCGCGGGAAGACGATCGCGTCCGGCCGCCCGGCCGACATCCAGCGCGACCCGAAGGTGCTCGACGCCTACCTCGGCGACGACTTCGCCCTCGACGTGCCGGTCCCGGCGGGAGCCTCATGATCCTCACGCTGCGCAAGGTGATCGCCGGCTACGGCGGCGGCGACGTCCTCCAGGGCGTCGACCTCGAGATCCGCAAGGGGTCGATCGCGTGCATCGTCGGGCCGAACGGCGCCGGCAAGTCGACGGTGCTGCGGACGGTCAGCGGCCTGCTCCGCCCGCGCGAGGGCGAGGTCGTGCTCGACGACGTCGAGCTGCACCGCCTCAAGCCGGCGCAGATCCTGGCCGCCGGCGTCTCGCAGGTGCCGCAGTCCGACGCGTTGTTCCCGAACATCACCGTGCGCGAGAACGTCCTCATGGGCGCGTACATCATCCGCCGCGACCGCGCCCTGGTCCGGCGCCGCTACGACGAGGTCGAGGCCCTGTTCCCGGTCGTCAAGGAGCGCGCCGGCGACAAGGCGGGCAACCTGAGCGGCGGCCAGCGGCGGATGATCGAGTTCGCCCGCGCGCTGATGCTCGACCCGAAGCTCGTGCTGCTCGACGAGCCGTCGCTGGGGCTGGACCCGAAGGCGCTCAAGCACGTCGGCGAGAGCGTCGCGCGGATGGTGGAGGCGGGGAAGACGGTCCTGCTCGTGGAGCAGAACGTGCGCTTCGGGCTCAAGCTCGCGACGCAGGGGATCGTGATGGAGAGCGGGCGCGTGCTGCTCGATGGCCGCGCGAGCGAGGTGCTCGCCAATCCCGAGATGGCCGACCTGTACTTCGGCGGCTCGGTCAAGAACGCCGTTCAAGCGACCTCGTCGCCCGCGTGACGGCCGCGCTCTGGGCGGTGGCCTCGGGCGTCGGGTTCGGGCTGTTCCAGAGCCTCAACCGGCGCGCGCTCGTCGACATCGAGGACGCCTACGTCTCCACCTTCCTCAACCTGCTGATCGCGGCGGTGGCGCTGGTCGGCGTGGCGCTCGCGACCGAGGACGTCGGCCGGCTGCTCGACGCCGGAGCGTGGCCGCTGATCGCCTTCGCGCTGGCCGGGATCACGCACTTCCTGCTCGGCTGGACTTTCCTCAACCTCAGCCAGCGCCGGATCGGCGCCGCGCGCACCTCGCCCCTGCTGACCATGGCGCCGCTGTTCGCGCTCGTCGTCGGCGTGATCGCCATCGGGCAGATGCCCGGCCCGGGCGCGCTGCTCGCGATCGTGCCGATGGTGCTGGGCGCGTACCTCGTGTCCGGCGGCGGCCAGGAGGCGCGCGGCGCCGACGCGCTGCCCGGTCTGGCCTGCGCGATGATGTGGGCGATCAGCCCCGTGTTCACGCTCGAGGGGCTCGGAGGGCTCGACTCGCCGCTGCTCGGCGTCACCTTCGGGATGGTCGCCTCGATGGCCGCCTACGGCGTCTTCCTGATCGGGCGACCGCTGCGACGCGACGCGATCGCCCGCGACACGGTCGTCTTCAAGGTGCTCGCCGGGATCGCCGTCGCGCTCGCCACGTGGTTCCGCTGGCTGGCCATCGACGGCGCGGAGGTCGCCGTCGTGCTCGCCCTCGCGCTCGTCTCCGTCCCCATCGTGCTGTTCCTGTCGCCGCTCCTCGTCGGCCGCCACCTCGAGCACGTCACGCGCAAGGTGTGGCTCGGCGCGGGGCTGGTGGTCGGCGGCGCGCTGACCCTGCTCCTGGCCGCCTGATGCACGACGCCCACGTCCACGTGATCCCGCCTGGCGACTGGCCGGACCCGCCGCCCGCGGCGGTCGGCGAGTTCCGCGACGTCGACCGCATCCTCGAGCAGACGCGCGCCGACCGCGTGCTGCTGGCGCCATGGGTGAGAGTGCTCGGCATCGACGACGAGCGCCTGAACGACGCGCTGGCGGGGCTTGTCGGCGACCGCGTCGCCGTGCTGGGCGCGGCCGGCGATCCCGAGGCGCTGCGCCGCGCGATGTCGCGCGGGCTCGCCGGCGTCGAGGTGACGGCCAAGCTCGAGGGGTCGTATCTCGGCGACCCGCGGTTCGAGCCGTTGTGGGCGGCGGCCGAGGAGACCGGCGCGCTCGTCTTCATCCACCCCAGCACCCGAGGCTTCGGCGGGCCCGACGACCACTACCTGTGGAACACGGTCGGCAACCCGCTGGAGACCACGGTGACCGCGGCGCACCTGGTGATGGCCGGCGCGATGGAGCGCCATCCGGGCCTGAAGGTCCTGCTCGCGCACGGCGGCGGCGCGGTGCTCGCGCTGCGCGGGCGCTTGCGGCACGCGCACGAGCACGTGGCGGGAGCGCAGGGCTCCTTGCGCGACCCGGTCGCGGACTCGCTGCGGCGCTTCTACTACGACACCGTGACCCACGACCCGGCGGTGCTGCGCGAGCTGGTCGGCTTCGTGGGCGCCGAGCGCGTGGTCGCCGGCTCGGACCACCCGTTCGACATGGGCGACCCCGACCCGGCGGCGACCGTCCGGGCCGCCGGACTCGGCAGCGAGGCCGAGGCGGCGATTCTCGAAGGCAACCTCGAAAGGCTGGTGGGATGAGCGCGCAAGCGCAGATCGTCGTGGCCGGGGCGGGCCACAACAGCCTGATCACCGCCGCCTACCTCGCCGTCGCCGGTTACGAGGTCCTCGTCCTCGACTCTCGGCCCATCCCCGGCGGCGGCGCCGCGTCCGAGGAGCTGCTCGGGCCGGGCTACACGATCGACTCCTGCTCGACCGGCCACACGCTGATCCAGACCAACCCGCTGCTGATCGAGGACGAGCTCGGGCTGCTCGGCCGCTACGGGCTCGAGTACCTCAAGCCGGACCCGTTCGCCCACGTGGCCTTCCCGGACGGCACGCACCTGACCGCGTGGCTCGACCGCGAGCGCACCGTCGAGGAGATCGCGCGCTTCTCGGCGCACGACGCCGCCGCGTACGGCCGCCTGATCGACGAGTACGACGAGATCAAGCACATCTTCTCGGCGGGCCAGTTCACGCCGCCCGGCCTCGGCCCGTCCGTCGAGCAGATGCTCGGCGAGCACCCGCGCGGCAACGTCTGGCTGCGACGGCGGGCGATGAGCGCCTGGGACGTGATCCGCCACGAGTTCCAGGACCCGCACACGCAGGCCTTCCTGCTCTGGCAGGCGTACCAGACACTGGTGCCCGTGGAGTCCGACGGCTCCGGCCAGCTCGCGTATTCGCTCGTGTACGGCCGCCAGCGGCGCTCGTGGACGATCCCGCGCGGCGGCTCCGGCGCGCTGACCGACGCGATCGTCTCCTGCATCACCGACCACGGCGGCAGCGTGGTCTGCGACAAGCGGGTCACGCGGCTGCTGCTCGACGAGGGCCGCTGCGTCGGCGTCGAGACCGAGGACGGCGACCGCTACACGGCAGGCGAGGCGGTCGTCTCCACGATCCACGTCAAGCACCTGCTCGACATGGCGCCGCCGGAGCTGTGGCCGGAGGACTTCCGCTACGGCGTCGACACGTTCGACATCGGGGTCTCCGCCATGGCCGTCTACATGGGGACCACGGAGCCGCCGGTGTTCGAGACGCCGGACGGCCCGCGCAGCGCCGTCTCAGCCGGCCTCGCCGCGTGGCCGCACGAGGTGCTCGAGTACGGCCGCGCGCTGCGCGACGGCCGCTACGTCGAGGACCCGGCGTGGCTGCTGGTGGCGACGCCGACGCTGGTCGACCCCTCGCGCGCGCCCGAGGGCCGCCACACGGTCAAGTTCCTCTCCGCGCAGACCTACGGCTTCCCCGAGCGGGCGACCTGGCAGGCCGACCGCCAGCTCGAGCGCGTGCAGAAGGCGGCGCCCAACTTCACGCGCGAGATCATCGGGGAGCGGCTGGTGAAGGCGCCGGAGGACATCGAGGCCGCCAACGAGCACATGATCCACGGCACCTTCCACGGCGGTAACCGGACCTACCCGCAGAGCGGGACGCTGCGCCCGGCGCCGGGCTGGGCCGCGCACCGGATGCCGATCCCCGGCCTCTACCAGACCGGCGGGACTACGCACCCCGGCGGCTCGATCACGGGCGCGCCGGGCCGCAACGCCGCGATCGTCCTGCTGTCCGACCTCGGGCTCGACATCGAGGAGGTGGTGCGCGGTGCCGGACTCGCGGGTGCAGTCGGCGATTGACCATTGGGCGCCGCGCTTCGTGCAGGGCGGCGTCGACTTCAACGACTTCCAGCGCACGGTCGCGCGGATCGAGCGCTGGGACGAGTGGCTCGACGCCTGGCGCGCACTGGGCGACTCGCACGCCGAGCTGGCGCGCGAGGCGGAGACCGCCGCGCGCAACGTGACGGCCGGAGACGCCTGGCTGCGCGCCACCGTCTCCTACCACTTCGGCAAGTTCGTCTGGGTGGTGGACGGTGACCGCAGCCGCGAGGTGGCCGACCTCGCGGTCGAGGCGCAGTACGCCGCGCACCGGACGCTCGACCCGACGGCCGAGCGGATCGAGGCGCCGCTCGAGGACGGGAAGGTGGTGGGCAACCTGCGCCGCCCCGCGCAGGTCGACCGGCCGCCGCTCGTGGTGATCGTCCCCGGGCTGGACTCCACCAAGGAGGAGTTCTTCACGCTCGAGCAGGTCTTCCTGCGGCGCGGGATGGCGACGCTGTCGATCGACGGCCCGGGCCAGGGCGAGTGCGGCTACGTGCTGCCGCTGCGCCACGACTACGAGGTGGCCGTGGCCGCGGCGCTCGACATGCTCGACGGCCGTGCGGACCTCGACCTCGACCGGATCGGCGCCCTCGGCGTGAGCCTCGGCGGCTACTTCGCGCCGCGCGCGGCGACGTTCGAGCCGCGGGTCAAGGCGGTGGCGGGCATCAGCGGCGCCTTCAGCTTCGGCGCCATCTGGGACCACATCCCCGAGCTCACGCGCGAGACCTTCACCCATAAGGCGTTCGCCGCCGACCAGGAAGAGGCGCGGGAGATCGCGCTGACCTTCGACCTCGGCGGCGTGCTCGAGCAGCTCGACCGCCCGGCGCTGTTCGTCACCGGCCGGCACGACCGGCTGATCCCCGTCGAGTCGACCGAGCGGCAGGCGGACGCGGCGCCGCAGGGGACGATGGTCGTGCTCGAGGACGGCAACCACGTGTGCGCGAACGTGCCGTACCTCTCGCGCCCGCTGGTGGCCGACTGGCTGCGCGAGCACCTCGGATGACCGGCGTCGCGCTGCTCGGAGCGCCCTCTTGATCGGCGTCGCCGTGATCGGCGCGGGCATGTGGGCGCCGCGGCTCGTCGCCGCCGCGCGGCGCGCAGAGCTCGACGTCGTGACGTGCTTCGCGCGCGACCGGTCGAAGGCGGAGCGGCTCGGCGTGGCGGTGGCGGAGAGCTTCGAGGCGGCGATCGAGGACCCGCGGGTCGATGGCGTGATCCTCGCGACCCCGAACGACGTCCATTCCGAGCAGGCGGTGGCGTGCGCCGGCCGCGGGCGGCACGTGTTCGTCGAGAAGCCGATCGCCGACACGCTCGAGGCCGGGGCGCGGATCCGCGACGCCTGCGTGGCCGCCGGCGTGGTGCTCATGGTCGGTCACTCGTTCCGGCGGCTGGGGGCGGCGCGCCGCGTCGGCGAGCTGGTCGCCGAGGGGCGGCTCGGCCGGGTGGTGCTGGCCGAGGCGACGTTCTCGCTCCCAGGCAAGCTCGGGCCGCAGGCGTGGCGGGCGCACCGCTTGCGGAACCCGGGCGGGCCGCTGATGCAGCTCGGCATCCACCACGTCGACACGCTGCTGGGGTGGCTCGGGCCGGCGCGGCGCACGACGGGCGTGATGGCCCACGTCCAGACCGAGGCCGACATCGACGACGTGGGGGTGGCGGCGTTCGAGCTCGAGGCGGGCGGCGTCGGCGTGCTCACCGGCTCGTACGTCTCGCCGCACACCTTCGCCATCCGCCTGCAGGGCACCGACGCCGTGCTCGACTACCGCGCCGACCTCGGCGCGGTGTGGCCGGACGCCGAGCGCGTCGACGAGGTCTCGACGGTGCTGGCGGGAGGCGAGCCCGTGGCGTTCGAGCCGCGCGACATGCTCGCCGAGGAGCTGCGCGAGTGGGCGCTCGCGACGCGCGGCGAGGCGGTGGTGGAGACCGGCGCCGCCGAGGGCATGGCCGCCCTGCGGGTGATCCTGGAGGCCGTCGGTCAATGACCTCGATCGCCCGGCTGGTCGGGGCATGACCTGGATCGGGCGGGCGATGCCCCGTCGGGAGGACGAGCGGATCCTGCGCGGCGACGGGCGCTACGTCGACGACCTCGAGCGCCCCGGGATGCTCCACGCCGCGTTCGTGCGGAGCCCGTTCGCGCGGGC
This sequence comes from uncultured Solirubrobacteraceae bacterium, assembly GCA_963844405.1. Classification (GTDB taxonomy): domain Bacteria; phylum Actinomycetota; class Thermoleophilia; order Solirubrobacterales; family Solirubrobacteraceae; genus DASSUW01. The sequence continues at coordinate 133,725 of CAWJNZ010000010.1, forward strand.
GCGGATCGGCGGCGTCGCCGCGCCGGAGGGCGTCACGATGTTCACCGCCGGTGATCTCGTGGGCACGCTGCCGGTGCAGTCGCCGCCCGGCGTCGACCACCTCGACGCTCCCCATCCGCTGCTGGCCGGTGACGAGGCGCGCTACGTCGGCCAGCCGGTGGCGATCGTGCTGGCGTCCTCGCGCGCGCTGGCCGAGGACGCGGCCGAGCTGGTCGAGGTCGACTACGAGCCGCTCGACCCGGTCGTCGATCCACGGTCGGCGCCCGAGGCGCTGCTGCGCTTCGAGCACGCGAGCGGCGACGTCGACGGCGCGTTCGCGGCGGCCGCCCACGTCGTGCGCGCGCGGCATGCGATCCCGCGCGTGGTGGCGGCGCCCATGGAGCCGCGCGGGATCGTCGCCGAGCCCGACGGCGACGGCCTGCTCGCGTGGGTGTCGGCGCAGGACGTGCACCGCACGCGCAGCGGGCTCGCGCACGCGCTCGGGCTCGACGCCGCGGCGATCCGCGTGATCCTCCCCGAGGTCGGCGGCGCGTTCGGCTCGAAGGGCACGCCGGCGCCCGAGGCGGCCGCCGCGGCGGCGGCCGCGCTCCGGCTCCGCCGCCCGGTCAAGTGGGCCGAGGACCGGTTCGAGAACTTCCTCGGCGCCTACCAGGGCCGCGGCATGGAGGCCGAGGTGGAGCTGGCGCTCGACGCGGACGGCCGCATGCTCGCCGTGCGGGCGCGGATCCTCGCCGACCTCGGCGCCTACCTCTACGCCAACACCGCCGCGCCGCCGCACACGACGGCGATGCTGATGTGCGGCTGCTACACGATCCCCGCCGCCGCGGTGAGCGTGGTCGGCGCACGCACGGACAAGGTGCCGACCGGGCCGTGCCGCGGGGCCGGGCGGCCGGAGGCGGCGGCGTTCCTCGAGCTGACCGTCGACCGGGCGGCGCGCGAGCTCGGCCTCGACCCGCTCGAGCTGCGGCGCCGCAACCTCGTGCGCGAGTTCCCGCACGAGACGCCGCTGGGCTGGTCGTACGACTCGGGCGACTACGAGCGCTGCATGGACCTCGCGGCGGAGCTGGTCGGCGCCGCCGCGTCCGAGCTCGTCGCCGCGCCCGACGACCTCGCCGTCGGGACCGGCGTCGCGCTCTACGTCGAGCGCGCGGGCGGCCAGTTCGAGGAGGCGCGCGTGGCGATCGAGCCCGACGGCCGGGTGACGGCCATCGCCGGCGCCGGACCGCACGGCCAGGGCCACGCGACGACGTTCGCGCAGATCGTCGCCGACGCGCTCGGGGTCGAGCCGGACGCGGTCACCGTCCGGCTCGGCGACTCGGCCGAGACGCCCGACGGGATCGGCACGTTCGCGAGCCGCACGACGGCGATGGCCGGCTCGGCGCTGCTGCTCGCCGCCCGCCGGCTGCGCGAACGGCTCGATGCCGCCGCGCCGTCGCCCGGCGGCGCGGCGGGCGCGCTCGTGCCGCCTGCCGAGCCCATGGAGGAGCTCGCGCGCTTCAGCTCCGACCTCGTGTTCGGCTCGGGGGCCTACGCGGCGACGGTCGCCATCGACCGCGCGACCGGCGTGCTGCGCGTGCGGCGGATCGCCGCCGTCGACGACGCCGGCACGATCGTCAACCCGCTGCTCGCCGAGGGCCAGGTGATCGGCGGCACCGTGCACGGGCTCGGCGCGAGCCTGACCGAGGAGATGGTCCACGACGAGGACGGCCAGCCGACCACCGCCTCGTTCCTCGACTACGGGCTGCTCACCGTCGCCGAGGTGCCGGAGATCCGCGCCGCGTTCGTGCAGTCGCCGTCGCCGCGCAACCCGCTCGGGGCCAAGGGGATCGGCGAAGGCGGCGCGATCGGGACACCGGCGGCGATCGGCAACGCGGTGGCGGCGGCGCTCGGCGGGCGCCACGTGGATCCCCCGTACACGCCCGAGAAGCTGTGGAGCGCGCTGCGGTGAAGCCGGCGCCGTTCGAGTACGCGTCGCCGGCGACCGTGCCCGAGGCGCTCGCGCTGCTCGACGAGGACTCGCGCCCGCTGGCCGGCGGCCAGAGCCTGGTGCCGATGCTGAACTTCCGCCTCGCCCGCCCGGCGCGGCTGGTCGACCTCGAGCGGGTGGCCGGGCTCGATCACCTGCGCGTCGACGGCGACGTGCTGCGGATCGGCGCGATGGCGCGCCAGGCGGCCGTCGAGCGGTCGCAGCTCGTCGCCGAGCGCTGGCCGCTGCTGCGGCAGGCGCTGCGGCTCGTCGGCCACCCGCCGATCCGCGCCCGCGGGACCGTCGGCGGCTCGGTCGCCCACGCCGATCCGAAGGCCGAGCTGCCGGTGGCGCTGGCCGCGCTCGGCGCCCGCTTCCACGTCCGCTCGGCGGCGGGCGCGCGCACGCTCGGCGCCGACGCGCTGTTCCTCGGGCCGCTGATGACCGCGCTCGAGCCGGACGAGCTGCTGGTGGAGATCGAGGTGCCCGCGCCGCCCGCCGGCGCCCGCACGGCGTTCGTCGAGCACGCGCGCACGCACGGGGACTTCGCCGTCGCGGGCGCGGCGGTCGTCCGCGCGCCCGCCGCGGCGGCGATCGCGCTGCTGGGCGCCGAGCCGGTGCCGGTGCGGGCGCCCGAGGCGGAGGCCGCGCTGGCCGGCGGCGCGACCGCCGCCGAGGCCGCCGAGCTCGCGGCCGCCGGCGTCGACGATCCCTACCGCCGGGCGCTGCTGACCGCACTCACGGCGCGCGCGATCGAGGCTGCCCGATGAGGTTCTCGCTCGAGGTCAACCGCCGCGCGTACGAGGTCGACGTCGAGCCACGCACGCTGCTGTCCGACCTCATACGCCACGAGCTCGGCCTCACCGGCACCAAGGTCGGCTGCGAGCACGGGGTCTGCGGGGCGTGCACGGTGCAGGTCGACGGCGAGCCGGTGCGCTCGTGCCTGATGCTCGCGGTGCAGGCGCGCGGCCGCTCCGTCCGCACGATCGAGGCGCTGGCAGGAGAGGAGCTGCACCCGCTGCAGCAGGCGTTCCACGAGGCGCACGCGCTCCAGTGCGGGTTCTGCACCGCCGGGATCCTGATGTCGATGGAGGCGTTCCTGCGCGACCGCGATCACGTCAGCGAGGACGAGGTCCGCGAGGCGCTGGCCGGCAACCTCTGCCGCTGCACCGGCTACCGCGCCATGGTCGAGGCCGTGCTCTCCAGCTCGGCGAAGCGGCCCTCGCCGTAGACCACGCGGCCGCCGACCATGGTCAGCACCGACCGGAGCGTCCGGATCTCGTCGACCGGCACGCGGAAGTAGTCGTCGCTCAGGACGACGAGGTCGGCGAGCCGGCCGACCTCGAGCGAGCCGACGCGGCCGTCGAGGCTCATGAACCAGTCGCAGCGGCGGGTCGCCAGCTCGAGCGCCTGCGCCCGGTCCAGCCGCTCGCCCTCCGGCACGCCGCTCTGCGTGGGGTCGTACGTCTTGCCGCTCACCGCGTACCAGAGTCCCGCGAACGGCGCGAACGGCGCGCCGGGAGCGCCGCTGCCGAGGCACGCGCGCGTGCCGCTGCCGTAGATGCGCCTGTAGGGCGGGTGGTCGTTGCCCCCGAGCACGCCCGTGGCGGTCGGCACGACGCCCGCGTCGAGGTCCCGCAGACGCGTCAGCAGGTCGGGGTTCGGCTCGGTCGGACCGCCGCCCGGGTGGAGCATGCGCCAGCGCAGCCCGGTGATCGGGCGGCGGGCGTTGACGAGCTCCCACTCGCGGATCATCCCCTGCTGCGTGGTGGCGCGGGTGGCGCCGTGCTCGAAGGCCCAGCCGTCGCGGGCGAGCGCGGCGAGGATCCGGCGGTACTCGCCCGGCGGGTAGACGCCCTTGGGACCGGGTGCGAGCACGTCCTCGCCGATGCCGCCCACGCGCAGCTCGTCGTCGCCCACCTCGCCGATCTGCCGTGCGGTCAGGCGCTCGACGCAGGCCGTCCCGAGCTCGTCGGCGGGACAGCCGAAGTTGAGCCGGATGCGCGCGTTCAGCTCGCCGGCGCGGCGCAGGCGCCCGGCGGCGGCGTAGTCGCCGCCGCCCGGGTCGTCCCAGGCCGTCAGCCCGCGGCGGTTGAGCTCCCGGATCAGGTGCCGCGTGCACGCCTCCTGCTCCTCGAGCGAGAGCGCGCCGGCCTGCGCCTGGATGGCCGCGCGGGCGCGCGCGTCGGCCGCCCCGGTCACCTGGCCGGACGGCCTGCCGGTCGGCCCGCGCTCGACGCCCTCCTCGCCGGCGCGCAGCCCCAGCACGCGCAGCCCGCGGGAGTTGAGCTGGCCGCCCTCGAACCCGGCCGCCTGGAGGTAGACCGGGTGGCTCGGCGCGAGCGAGTCGAGCTCCTGGCGCGTGAGCATGCCGGCCACGTCGAGCTGCTCGACGTGCCAGCCGGTGCCGAGCTGGAACAGCCACTGGCCGGCCGGAGTGCGCTGGGCGCGGTCGGCGACGTCCATCAGCGCCTCGGTGCGCTTGAAGATCGCGTCGAAGCGCGGCGATCGCGAGGAGCAGAGGTCCGAGCCCATCCGCACGCCGTGCAGGTTCGCGTCGATCAGGCCGGGGACGACGCGGCGGCCGGCGAGGTCGATCTCGCGCGTGCCCTCCCCCGCAAGGTCGCGCACGGCGTCGTCGCTGCCCGACGCGACGATCACGCCGTCGCGGATGGCGAGCGCCTCCACCGTCGAACCGCGCTCGTCGAGCGTGCTGATGCGGCCGTTGTGGACGATCGTGTCCGGCACCTCGGACACGCGCTCTGCCTCGGGCCCGCCCGTGCCGAGGGCGACGCCGGCCGCCGCCGCCGCCGCGAGCAGGATGCACGCGGCGGCGACGACCAGCCACCTCTTAGTCGACGTCCTTGAAGGCACCGTCCGCGTGGACGATCCGGCCGTCCACGATCGTGAGGTTGGACTTGAGGTCCTTGATCTGGTCGACGGGGACGGTGAAGTAGTCCTTGTCGAGGACGATCAGGTCCGCGTGCCAGCCCGGCTGGAGCGAGCCGACCTGGCCCTCCTGGTCCATGAACCAGCCGCACTCCACCGTCTCGTGGCGCAGCATCTCGGTCCGCGAGAGCCGCTGCTCGGGCGGCACCCCGGCGACGCCCGGCAGCATCGTGTTGCCCGAGATGACGTACCACATGCGCTGGAACGGAGCCCACGGCGAGCCGTTCATGGCGTCCGACCCGAGGCACATGTGGTCGGCCTCCTCCATCACCGTGCGGTACCGCGGGCCGGGGCCGCCGTTGCGGACCGGCAGCGTGGTCAGCGCCCAGCCGACGTTCAGGGCGTCCGCGCGGGCGATCTGCTCGTCGGTCGGCTCGCCGGCGTTCGGATGCGCGATCTTCCACTTGAGGTCGCCGATGGGATAGACCTCGTTCGCGGCCTCGAAGCCGTCGAGCAGCGGGTCGAGGACGCCGATGTGCGTCTCCACGCTCAGCCGCTTGGCGGCCGCATAGCGCGTGAAGTCGTCGTAGTCGGGGTCGTTGGGCATCATGTCCTCGCCCGGCCCCAGGTAGCGGAACATGTCGTCGCCCAGGAACCCGACCGCGTTGCGCGTGTCCTCGAGCTGGCGCGGGAAGCCGGCGTAGCCGCTCATCGCGTTGTAGGCGATGCGGGCGTTCAGCCCCTTGGTGCGGTACAGGTGCATCGCGCCCTCTTCGACGCGCAGGCCGTCGTTGATCGCCCCGGTCGTGCCGAACGGCGCGGTGTTGCCGCCCGCGTCCTTCCAGCCCGTGAGGCCGCGGCTGTTGGCCTCCTTGATGAAGTCCTCCAGGCAGTTGGCCTCGCCCTCGATGCCGAGCGTGTCGAACTGCGCCCGGATCGCGGCGTTGACGAGCGTGTTCGCCGCGCCCGAGATCAGGCCGGTCGGCTTGCCGTCCGGTCCGAGCTGCACACCGGGCGATCCGGCCGCGAGCCCGACCGCGTCGAGCGCCGCCTGGTTGACGCGCGGGCCGGGCATCCCCGTGCCGCCGCCGGCGGCGGGGCCGGCGATCCAGACGGGGTTGTTCGGCGCCACGGCGCTCAGCTCGGCGAACGTGAACGGCGTCGGATCGTCGAGCTGGTTGATGTTCCAGCCGCCCCCGTTGGCCCAGATCCAGCGGCCGTCGGCGAGCTGGTCGGCCTTGGCCGCCAGCATGGCCAGGGTCGTCGCGCGCCTGGTCACCAGGTCGAACCGCACGCCCTGCGTCCAGCAGTGGTAGCCCTCGCGCATGCCGTGCAGGTGGCCGTCGATCAGCCCCGGCAGCACGCGGCGGCCGTTGAGGTCGATCACCTTCGTGCCGCCGCCGGCGAGCTTTCTGACCTTGTTGTCGTCGCCGGTCGCCATGACCTCGCCGTCGCGGATGGCGATCGCCTCGACGGTCGAGTTGCGCTTGTCGACCGTCGAGATCTTGCCGTCGTAGAGGATCAGATCGGGGGTCCCGAGGAGGCCGATGTGCAGGCCGCGGTCGCCGCGGTCCTTGTCGCCGCCCGCGCTCGCGAGCACCGTCGTCGAGGCGACGGCGGCCAGCGAGGCGGCGACGACGGTGAGCCCGCGCCACATGCTGCGCTCGAACACGCTAATCGTTCCCGTAGCGCTGGAAGGCGCCGTCGGCGTGCACGATCCGCCCGTCGACGATCGTCAGGTTCGACTTGATGTCCTTGATCGCGTTGTCGGCGACGCGGAAGTAGTCGTCGCTGAGGACGATCAGGTCCGCGTGCCAGCCGGGCTGCAGCGAGCCGACCCGTCCCTCCTGGTCGATGAACCAGCCGCACTCGACGGTCATGTGGCGCAGCGCCTCGGTCCGGCTGAGCCGCTGCTCGGCCGGAACGCCCTGGACGCCGGGCAGCATCGTCTGGCCGCTCACCACGTACCAGATCGTCTGGAACGGGGCCCACGGCGCGACGTTCATCGCGTCGGACGCCAGGCACATGTGGTCCGCGCTGTTCATGACGGTGCGGTAGCGCGGGCCGGTGCCGCCGTTGCGGACCGACGAGAAGGTCAGCGCCCAGCCGATGCCGAGGGCGTTCGCGCGGGCGAGCTGCTGGTCGTTGGGCTCCCCGTCGTTCGGGTGCGCGATCCGCCACTTGAGCTTGGCGACCGGGTAGACCTCGTTCGCGGCCTCGAAGCCGTCGAGCAGCGGGTTGAGGACGCCGACGTGGGTCTCGACGCTCAGCCGCTTCGCCGCGCTGTGGCGCGTGAAGTCGCTGTAGTCGGGATCGTTGGGCATCATGTCCTCGCCCGGGCCCATGTACCGGAACATGTCGTCGCCGAGGAAGCCGACCGCGTTGCGCGTGTCCTCGAGCTGGCGCGGGAAGCCGGCGTACCCGCTCATCGCGTTGTAGGCGATGCGGGCGTTCAGCCCCTTCGTGCGGTAGAGATGCATCGCGCCCTCTTCGACGTGGAGGCCGTCGTTGATGGCGCCCGAGGTGCCCCACGGCGCGGTGTTGCCGCCGGCGTCCTTCCAGGCGGTCAGCCCGCGGTTGTTGGCCTCGGCGATGAAGTCGGCCAGGCACTCCGCCTCGCGGTCGATGCCGAGGGCGTCGAGCTCGGCGAGGATCGACGTGTTGGCCAGCGTCGTGGCGGGCGCGGTGAGGCGGCCCGTCGGCCGGCCGTCGGGACCGAGCTCGACGCCGGGCGAGCCGGCCGCGAGCCCGAGCAGGTCGAGCGCCGCCTGGTTGACGCGCGGGCCGGTGAAGCCACTGCCGGTGATCCACAGCGGGTTGTTCGGCGCCGCCGCCGTCAGCTCGTCGAAGGTGAAGATCCGCGGGTCGTCGAGCTGGTTGAGGTTCCACCCGCCGGCCGTGGTCCAGATCCACTTGCCGTCCGGGATCTGGTCAGCCTTGGCCTTGTACATCGCCAGCGCCTCGGCGCGCCTGGTGATGAGGTCGAGGCGCACCACCTGGGTCCAGCAGTGGTAGCCCTCGCGCATGCCGTGGATGTGGCCTTCGATCAGGCCGGGCAGCACGCGCCGGCCGTTCAGGTCGATCCTCTCGGTGCCGCGCGCGGCGAGCTTCTTGATCTTGTTGTCGTCGCCCGTCGCCATGATCTCGCCGTCGCGGATGGCGATCGCCTCGACGGTCGAGTTGCGGCTGTCGACCGTCGAGATCTTGCCGTCGTAGAGGATCAGATCGGGCGTCCCGAGCGCGCCGATGTTCAAGCCGCGGTCGCCGCGGTCCTTGTCGCCGCCCGCGCTCGCGAGCACCGTGGTCGATGCCACCGCCGCGAGCGTTGCGACCACTACGACGAATGCGTTGGACTGCAAACGTTTGCAGCTCCGGGCGAGCCAAGACAGCATCGCAACCCCTCTCTCCTCCGGCGGACGATCAGACTGTCAGACCACGCGAGTATCTTCGGGTCGAGCTGCCGCTGTCAAGGGGCGCCCCGCGTATAGTCGCCGCTCGTGTCCGACCCGCTCTACGTCCCCATCGCTCGCCAGAAGACGTACGAGCTGGTCGAGGAGCGGCTGCTCTCGCTGATCTCCGGCGGGCGGCTGCAGCCGGGCGACGCGATGCCCGCCGAGCGCGAGCTGGCGCAGCTCTACTCCGTCGGCCGGTCGTCGATCCGCGAGGCGCTGCGGATGCTCGAGTCCAAGGGCGTGATCCGCTGCTCGGGCAACGGGGCGTTCACGGTGGCGGAGTTCGGCAACGCGCTCGACCACTCGCTCGGCTTCCTCGTCAGCGTCGACCAGGCCGACGTCGCGGAGCTGTTCGAGATCCGCCGCACGATCGAGGGCGAGGCCGCAGCGCTGGCGGCTTTGCGGCACGCCGAGGCCGACATCGCCCGCATGGCGCACGAGAACGACGCGATGGAGGCCGCCCGCGGCTCCGAGCAGGGATTCATCACCGCCGACCTGCGGTTCCACATCGCGCTCGCGCAGGCATCCCGCAACCGCCTGCTCGTCCACCTCACGCAGGCGATCCGCGGTCAGCTCCAGCGGTCCCTGCTCGCGTGCTTCCATGTCGACGGGCTGCCCGAGCACGCGATCGAGACGCACCGGGCGATCCTCGAAGCGGTCGCCCGGCGCGAGCCCGAGGAGGCGCGCCGGCGGATGCACGGCCACGTGCAGCGCGTCCAGGAGGCTGCCGCGCAGGCGCGCGCCGCGGGCCTGGGCCGCTCGCCCGGGTCGGCTTGACAGCCGCCGCGGTCCGATGGTCTGATCGTCCTATCGCCTTGCGCTGGGTCATGTTCGCCGCGGCCGTGGTCGCGCTCGCGCTGCCGTCGTCCGCCGCCGGCCACGCGACCCTGATATCGACGACGCCGGCCCACGAGGGCGTCGTCGAGTCCTCGCCGAGCCGGCTCGTCATGCGCTTCAGCGAGCCGGTGCGCGTGCAGCCGGGCGACGTGAAGGTGTTCGACGGCGTCGCCGAGCCCGTGGCGATCGGCAAGCCCAGCCAGCCGGACCCGCTGCAGATCGTGGTCCCGCTCCCGCCCGGCCTCGAGCGCGGCTCGTACACCGTCGTCTGGCGCGTCATCTCCGTCGACCTCGACCCCGCCAACGGCTTCTTCGTCTTCCACGTCGGCGCCGGCAGGCCGGCGGACGCCGGCGGCGGCGCGGCGGCCGGCGGCGGGGACGGGCCCGGAGCGATCGCGCTGGCCGTGCCCGCCGCCCTCCTGCTCGCTGCCGCCGGCGCGGGCTTCGCGCTCCGCGGCCACCCGCGGCTGCGGCTCGTCCCGGTGGCCGGCGGCGCGCTGGCGGCCGCGGCGCTCGCGGTGGTGGCGACGGGCGGCGGCGAGCCGACCGGCGCCGCGCAGCGCGGCCAGCCGTTCGCCGCCGATGTCCGCATGGGCGAGCTGGCGAGCCGGGTCTTCATCGCGCCCGCGCGGACCGGGCCGAACCGGATCGACCTCGCGCTCCCCCAGCCGACGGGGACCGAGGGCGGCTACTTCGAGGTCCGCGTGGTGGCCACGCTGCCCGCCGCGGGGCTGGGGCCGCTGCGCTTCACGGGCATCCAGGGGACCGACCTCGGCTCCTTCTCGGTCGGCCGCGCGTACCTCCCGCTCCCCGGCGAATGGAAGCTGCGGATCTCCGCACGCCGCGGGCTGAAGAGCCGCTACGCCGGGACCGTGACGCTGCGCGTGGGCTGACAGGATCTCCCGCCATGGAGACCCGACTGCTGATCGGCGGTGAGCTGGTGGCCGGCCAGGGCCCGGCTCTCGCCGTCGAGGACCCCGCCCGCGAGGAGACGATCGCCGAGGTCGGCACGCCCGACCCGGACCAGCTCGACGCCGCCGTCGAGGCGGCCCGGCGCGCCCAGCGCGAGTGGGCCGGCACTCCGGCCGCCGAGCGTGCCGAGGCGCTGCACGAGCTGGCGGCGCGGATGCGCGAGCGCACCGACGAGCTCGCCGAGCTGATGACGCGCGAGGGCGGCAAGCCGCTGGTGGAGAACCGCGACGAGGTCGGCTGGACGGCGAGCGCCTTCGACTTCTACGCCGAGCTGGCGCGCACGTCCGCGGGCCGCGTGATCCCGCCCGTGGAGACGTCGCAGCTCGCCATGGTGCTCAAGGAGCCGTTAGGGCTGGTGGCCTGCATCGTGCCGTGGAACTACCCGCTGCTGCTGCTCGCGTGGAAGCTCGCCCCGGTCCTGGCCGCCGGCAACGCCGCGCTCTGCAAGCCGTCGGAGCTGACGCCGCTCTCCACGCTCGCGCTCGCCCCCTGCCTCGAGCACCTGCCGGCGGGGCTCGTCGCCCTGCTGGCGGGCGGCGGCGAGGTCGGCGAGCGGCTGGTCGACGACGAGCGCGTCGACGGCATCGCCTTCACCGGGAGCGTCGCCACCGGCACCCGGATCGCCGAGCACGCCGCGCGCCGCATCGCTCGCGTCAACCTCGAGCTCGGCGGCAAGGACCCGTTCATCGTCTGCGCGGACGTCGCGGGCGAGATCGAGATCGCCGCCCGCGGCGGCGCCTGGGCCGCGTTCCTCAACGCCGGCCAGGTCTGCACCTCGGCCGAGCGCTTCTACGTGCAGCGCGAGGTCTACGACGACTTCCTCAGCGCCTTCGTCGAGCACACGAACAGCCTCCGGGTCGGCGATCCGATGGACCCGGCCACCGACATCGGCCCGATGGTCAGCGCCGCCCAGCGCGAGAAGGTGGCGCGGCAGGTGGAGGCGGCGGTCGGCGCGGGCGCCGAGCTGCTGACCGGCGGCGACGGCGCCGGCCACGAGCGCGGCCACTACTTCTCCCCGGCCGTGGTCATCGGCGCGCCGCAGGAGACCGAGCTGCTGCGAGAGGAGACGTTCGGACCGGTCGCGCCGATCGTGCCGGTGGCGAGCCTCGACGAGGCGATCGAGCTCGCCAACCGCTCTTCGTACGGGCTCGGCGCCAACGTCTACACGCGCGACCTCGAGACGGCGATCCGCTGCGCTCGCGAGCTGCGCGCCGGCACCGTCTGGATCAACGACCCGCTGACCGACAACGACGCCGGCCCGTTCGGCGGCATGAAGCGCTCCGGCCTCGGCCGCGAGCTCGGCCAGGAGGGGCTCGACGCCTTCCAGGAGACCAAGCACGTCCACATCGAGACGAAGCTCGAGGTCAAGGACTGGTGGTACCCCTACGGATGATCACGTCCGGCGCGCGCGGGACGTTGTAGGGGCGTGTACAGAACCCTTCACCCCAGCCCGGTCGGCGACATCCAGCTCCATGCCGACGCCGAGGGCCGGCTGACCGGCCTCTACCTGCGGCACGACGGAGCCGGCGGCGACGGCCCGTTCGAGGCCGCCCGTGAACAGCTCGACGCGTACTTCGCCGGCGAGCTCCAGGAGTTCGACCTGCCCCTCGCCCTGCACGGCACCGAGTTCCAGCGCCGCGTGTGGGAGGAGCTCGCGCGCATCCCCTTCGCCGAGACGATCTCCTACAAGGAGCTCGCCCTCCGGCTCGGCGATCTCAAGCTCGTCCGCGCCGTCGGCCTGGCCAACGGCCGCAATCCCGTGTCGATCGTCGTTCCCTGCCACCGCGTCATCGGAGCCGACGGGACCCTGGTCGGGTACGGCGGCGGGCTCGAGCGCAAGCGCTGGCTGCTCGACCACGAGGCCGTGGCCTCGGGGCGGCGGCTGGCGGTCGGCTGACCTACCAGGTCGAGTCGAACGTGCCCGGGCGGGAGACCGGCGGCAGCTCGCGGACGACGGGCGTCGAGAACGCGTGCTGGGCCGAGACCGGGGGGCGGGGGGTGACGGTCGGGCTCATAGGCGGCACTCTCCCATTCGGCGGATACGGGCTCCATCGCGCTGTCCGGCGTCTTGTCGTTCGGCCGTCCACGACCTCTGGTACGGCCAGCCCTACCGATCGGATCAGCCCGTATTGCGCAGCCCGGCGGCGATCCCCGTGATCGTCGCCATCAGCGCGCCGCCGACCGCCGCGTCGCCCGCCCGCAAGCGCGCCAGCAGGGCCACCTGCAGGTGCGAGAGCGGGTCGACCCAGTGGTTGCGGTGCGAGAGCCGCTCGCGCAGCGCGGGCGCGCTGTCGAGCAGCGACTCGCCGTCGCGGATGGCCAGCAGGCGCCCGACGACGCGGGCGTGCTCGGCCTCGAGCAGCGGCCAGTAGCGCTCCGCCAGCTCGTCGTCGACCAGCGCGAGGTAGCGGCGGCCGACGTCGAGGTCGACCTTGAAGAGCGCCATCTCGAGGGTCGAGCACGCCATCCGGAAGAACGGCCACGAGCGCCACATCTCGCGCTGGCGCTCGAGGTCCCCCTCCTCCAGCGCCGTGCCGGCGCCGTACCACGAAGGCAGCAGGATCCGGTTCTGGGTCCACGCGAACACCCACGGGATCGCCCGCAGGTCCTCGAGCCGGCCGCCCGTGCGGCGCGAGGCCGGACGCGAGCCGATCGTCAGCTCGGCCAGCTCGTCGACCGGCGACACTTGCCGGAAGAAGGGCGCGAAGTGCTCGCCGGTGACGAGCCCGCGGTAGACCTCGCACGAGCGGGTGGCGGCGCGGTCGATCTCGGCGCGGAACGCGTCGGGCGCGCGGCCGGCGGGCGCGGCGCGGCTGAGCAGGAGCGCCGAGAGCTGCTGCTCCAGCGAGCGGCCGGCGAGCTCCGGGTCGGCGTACTTGGCCGAGACGACCTCGCCCTGCTCGGTGATCCGCACGCCGCCCTCGAGCGTGCCGGGCGGCTGGGCGAGGATCGCCTGGTGGGCGGGCGCGCCGCCGCGTGAGGGGGAGCCGCCGCGGCCGTGGAAGAACGTCACCTCGACGCCGTGCTCCGGCCCCTGGGCGACGAGCAGCTCCTGCGCGCGGTAGATCGCCCACTGGCTGGTGAGGAAGCCGGCGTCCTTGGCCGAGTCCGAGTAGCCGAGCATGATCTCCTGCCGCTCGCCGTGGCGGTGCAGGTGGTCGCGGTACACGGGATCGGCGTAAAGGGCGGCCATCGTCTCGGGCGCCCGCTCGAGCGCGTCGAGCGTCTCGAACAGCGGCGTGACGTGGAGCGGCGGCTCGCCCGCGCCGCCCAGGCCGGCGCGACGCGCGAGCCACAGCGCGCCGAGCACGTCGGAGACCTCGTGGACCATCGAGATGACCAGCGTGTCGGCCGCCGTGCTGCCGTAGCGGCGGGCGGCGGCGCTGAGCGCGTGCAGCGCCTCGGTCGGCTGGCACGTGGGCCCGAAGCGGTCGGGCTCGGCGGCCGCGATGCGGGTGGCCAGGATGTGGCGGCGCTCGGGCTCGTCGGCGTGGTCGAGGTGGGGCTCGTCGCGGCGGACCGACTCGGCGATGGCGTCGGCGGCCAGGCGGACGTCGAGGCGCGCGAGGTGCAGGCCGAACGCGCAGACCTGCCGCAGCAGGTCCTTGACCGCGCCGTCGGCGACCGCCGGGGCGCCCGACGCGTCGCGGACGAGCTCGAGATCGCGCCGCAGCTGGGCGGCCTCGCGGTAGGCGAGCGGGCTGTCGGGCTCCTCGCCGGTCACGAGCAGCCGCTCGGAGATG
>CAWJNZ010000011.1:0-29048 GCA_963844405.1 uncultured Solirubrobacteraceae bacterium
CGCGGCCGCGTGGCCGGCCCACTCCGTCGCCCCGGAGGCCGTCCGCGCCTTCCTGTCCCACTCGGTGCCCGACGTGGACGCGTGGGCGCTGCGCCCACTCGGCGCGGCCGGCCGGGAGCCGCAGATCCTGGCCGTCGCCGGCCGGCACCTGTTCCGGATCGAGTCCGCCGCCGAGGCGGGCCGCCGCGGCCTGCGGTTCGTGCGGCTGCCGCTCGCGGACGCGACGGTCACGCTGTTCGAGCTCAGCGACGCGGGCACCGTGCTCCGCCGCTGGACGCTGCGCACCAGCGACGAGGGCCTGACGGTCGAGACCGTGCAGGCCCTGGACGGCGAGCTGCCGGCGCTCGAGCGCGTGATGCGGCTCGTCCTCGAGCGCAGCGGCTGAGCCACAGCGTCTTCTACATCGCTGAGTGGGATCCCTCACTCAAGGGCGGTCGATGCCCAAGCCCCGCGTCCTTCACGCTGCGGCGGCTTGCGACCGGCGTGGAATAGGCGGCAGGGGTCCGGCGTTTACGGGCCGTGACCCCCACCCCTCCAAGGAGCAATCATGAAGTCGAGTAGGACACGCGCGGCGCGGCGAGCTGTCGCAAGCGCCGCGCTGGCCACCGGTATCGCCGCCGCGATCGCCGCACCGGCGAACGCGGCCGTCACCTCCACGTTCAGCGCCGGCACCCTGAGCATCAACGGCGACAGCCTGGACAACAACATCACGATCAGCCGCAACGCGGCCGGCAACATCCTCGTCAACGGCGGCGCCGTCAACGTCATCGGCGGCACCCCGACCGTCGCCAACACCGCGAAGATCCAGGTCTTCGGCCTCGGCGGCAACGACGTCGTCACCATCAGCGAGACCAACGGCGCGCTGCCCGTGGCCAACCTGTTCGGCGGCGCCGGCAACGACACGCTCACGGGCGGCTCGGGCAACGACCAGCTGTTCGGCCAGGCCGGCAACGACACGCTGCTCGGCAAGGGCGGCTTCGACCTGCTCTTCGGCGGCAGCGAGAACGACACGATCACCGGCGGCGACGCCGACGACCAGTCGTTCGGCCAGAGCGGCGACGACCGCATGATCTGGAACCCCGGTGATGACACCGACCTCAACGAGGGCGGCGAGAACACCGACACCGTCGAGGTCAACGGCGGCAACGGCACGGAGCAGTTCACGACGACCGCCAACGGCACCCGCGTGCGCTTCGACCGCCTCAACCCCGCCCCGTTCTCGATCGACATCGGGACCTCGGAGAAGCTCGTCCTCAACGCCAACGGCGGTGACGACCAGTCCTCCGCGACCGGCAACCTCGCCGCGCTGATCGCGATGACGGTCGACGGCGGCACCGGCAACGACACGCTGCTCGGCAGCAACGGCATCGACATCATCCTCGGCGGCGCCGGCAACGACTTCGTCGACGGCCAGCAGGGCAACGACGTCGCCTTCCTCGGCGCCGACAACGACACGTTCCAGTGGGATCCCGGCGACGGCAGCGACGTCGTCGAGGGCCAGGACGGCACGGACGACATGCGCTTCAACGGCTCCGCCGCGAACGAGCGCATGGAGGTCACGGCGAACGGCGGCCGCGTCCGCTTCACCCGCGACGTCGCCAACATCGTCATGGACCTCAACGACGTCGAGACGATCGACGCGAACGCGCTGGCCGGCACGGACACCGTCACGGTCAACGACATGTCGGGCACCGACCTCGACAAGGTGGCGCCGAACCTCGCCGCCCCCGGCGGCGCCGACGACGCCGCGGCCGACGACGTCATCGTCAACGGCACCAACGGCGACGACGTGATCACCGTGGCCGGCTCCGGCACGTCCGCGTCGGTGCTCGGTCTCGCCTCCCGCGTCGAGATCTCCGGCGCGCAGTCCGCGACCGACCGCCTGACCGTCAACGCCCTGGCGGGCGACGACGTGGTCGACGCGTCCGCGCTGGCCGCGAGCGCCATCGCCCTCACCGTCAACGGCGGCGAGAACGACGACGTGCTGATCGGCGGCGCCGGCAACGACACCCTGTCCGGCAACGCCGGCGACGACGTCCTGATCGGCGGCCCGGGCATCGACGTGCTCGACGGCGCGCCGGGCAGCGACGTCGTGCTCGACATCGCGGCGGCCAACAAGGTCAGCTCCGCCTCCGTCGTCGGGACGAAGTGGCTGCGCAAGCACGCCAACGACCGTCCGCGGCAAGACCGTCCTCAAGCGCGGCGGCGAGAAGCACAAGCTCCCGCGCGCGAAGCTCGCCAAGCTCAAGCAGGGCGTCTCGAAGTTCTAGTCAGGCCTGCTCGACCCGCGCCGGAGCCGCACCCGCGGCTCCGGCGCGGTCGTCAGTCCTCTTCCTCCTCGCCGCCCTGCCGGATGTCCTCGGCGACGAGGCGCTTGAAGGGCTCGAGCTTCTCGAAGAGCTCCTCCGGCGGGACCTCGCGGTCGGGCTCGTTGGTCCCCAGCACCCACGGGGCCGCCTCGATCGCGGTGTTCCACGCGGACTCGTCGGGGTCGGTGCTCGACGACCCCTCCCCACCGGCCCGCTCCGGCTCGGCGACCTCCGAGACCTTGTCGAGCCAGACGTTCTTGAAGCCGTTGCGCTCGTCCTCGTGGAACTCGAGCCGCACACGGCGGCCCTCGAGCTTCTGCGCCTCGGTCCCGATCGAGGGGCGGAACGTCGTGTACTCCCGGCCCTGGTCGTCACGGACGACGTAGCGGGTGTTGCCGCCCCGGGTCTGGACGGCATCGACCTTCTCCACGCGGACCTCGACGTCCATGCCCACGGCCTACCCGCCGACGGGGGGCCGCGAGTCGCCAGACCTGCATTCGGCTTATGCTGGTCTGGGATGGACGAGCGCGACAAGCGGCGGATCGGCGAGCAGGTCGAGCCCGGCGGAAGGCCGAAGGCCCCCGGCCGGCTCGGGCTGCTGCAGCGCTTCGTGAACACCCACAACCACGACCTCCCGCCCGACTGGGACCGGATCGGCACCGCGGCCAAGGCACAAGGGTGGCTGCGCGAGAAGGACCTGCTGGCGCCGGGCGAGCGCATCACGGGCGCCGACGCGGCGCGCCTGCGCGAGCTGCGGGAGGCGATCCGCGCGCTGGTGATCGCCAACCACGGCGGCGAGCCCGACGCCGCCGCGGCGGAGGTCGTGCGCCGCGCGGCCGGCGCGGCGCGGCTGACCGTCGGCGTCGACGACGCCGGGCGCACGGCGCTCGAGCCCGCGGCGGGCGGCGCCGACGGCGCGGTGGCGGCGCTGCTCGGGATCCTCCACGAGGCGCAGCTCACGGGCGACTGGCGGCGCATGAAGGGCTGCCGGCAGTGCGGCTACGCGTTCTACGACCGCTCGAAGAACCGCTCGGCGGCCTGGTGCGCGATGTCGATCTGCGGGAACCGGACCAAGAACCGGGCGTACTACCGGCGCCGCGCGAAGACGTGATCACGCCCGGGCGCGTGTCCGCCGCGGGCGCCTTCGCGGCCGCCGCGGTGCTGCCCCTGGTGCTCGGCGGCGACAGCGCCGTGCTCGAGCACGCGGTGCTCGCGGCGGCCTACGTGGTCATGGCGCTCGGCCTGAACATCGTCGTCGGCTTCGCCGGCCTGCTCGACCTCGGCTACGTCGCCTTCTTCGCGATCGGCGCGCACACGGCCGCGTACTTCGGCTCGGCGTTCTGGGGCATCCACCTCGACTTCCTCGCCGTCCTCGTGATCGCGGTCGTGGCCACGACGGCCGCCGGCGTGCTGATCGGGCTGCCCACGCTGCGCCTGCGCGGCGACTACGTCGGCATCGTGACGCTCGCGTTCGGCGAGATCATCGGCCAGATCACCTCCAACGGCCGCGAGATCCGGCTCTTCGGCGGGACGCTCACGGGCGGGCCGCAGGGCATCTCGGCCGTCGACCGGATCGACCTCCCGCTGCTGGCGCCCTTCAGCGCGCTCGACCTGCGGCCGTGGGCGTGGTTCGCGCTCGCGCTCGTCGCGCTGATGCTGGCCGTCAGCCTCGCGCTGCGCGACTCGCGCGTCGGCCGCGCGTGGATCGCCGTCCGCGACGACGAGGGGGCGGCCGCGAGCGCCGGCGTCCCGATCGTGCGCACGAAGCTGCTCGCCTACGCGGTCGGCGGCGCGCTGGGCGGCGTGTCCGGCGCCTTCCTCGCCTCGTTCCTCGGGACGGTCAACCCGACCCAGTTCACCTACTCGTTCTCGATCTTCATCCTCGCGATGGTCGTGCTCGGCGGCCTCGGCTCGCCCTGGGGCGTCGTCGCGGGCGCGATCGTGCTGTCGGCGCTCAACAGCTGGCTGCTGCCGGACGTCCTGTACGACGTGCCCGGCCGCATCGGCCTGGACTTCGACCTCTCGCAGGTCTCGGCCGGCATCTACGGCGTGCTGCTCGTGGTCCTGATGCTCCTGCGCCCCGAGGGCCTGTTCCCGGAGCGGCGGTCACAGGAAGGAACACGCTTCCTAACCGGGGTTAACCGCCTTCAGAAGTAGGCTGGATCGTCGCCACGATGACGGTCGACATCCACGCAGAGACCCGTTCGGCGTCCCGCCCGGCCCGCACCGCGGAGCAGGATCGGGGCGGCTTCGCGCTGCCCGGATGGCGCCCGCTGCTCGCCGGGCCGGTGGTGGCGGCGCTCACGATGGCGGCCGCGCTGCTCGCGACGAGCGACGCCGGCATCCCCCTGCGAGACCCCGACAACGTCACCGGCAACCGGCTCGTGATCGCGGTCTCGCTGATCCTCGCGCTGTTCGGCATGGACATGCTCGTCCGCGCCTGGCGCCGCTCGGAGGGGCGGTTGCCGACGCGCGCGGCGCTGGCCGCCGTGCGGCGCGAGCACTGGCCGCTCGGCCGCGGGCTGGCCGTCGGCGGCGCGATCATCGCCTTCTACGTCACGTACCTCGCGTACCGCAACCTCAAGAGCGTCGTGCCGCTGCTGCGGCCCAGCGACCTCTTCGACCGCCAGCTCGCCGACCTCGACCGCGGGCTGTTCTTCGGCCACGACCCCGCCGCACTGCTGCACGACGCGGTCGGCACCGGGCTCGCCACGCACGTGTTCTCGGGCGTCTACATGCTGTTCTTCCTCTTCATCCCCGGGACGCTCGCCGTCGCGGTGGTGTTCTCGCGCAACCTGCGCGGGGGGCTCTTCTACGCCACCGCGCTGTCGCTCAACTGGCTGCTGGGCGCGGTGAGCTACTTCCTTCTGCCGTCGCTCGGGCCGGTCTACGCCGAGCCCGGAGCCTTCTCGGCGCTGGCGGGCACCGACGCCGGCCGGCTGCAGGCCATCCTGCTCGAGCAGCGCACCGAGTTCCTCCACGACCCGGTGTTCGGGACGGCGCAGAGCATCGGCGCCTTCGCGTCGCTGCACGTGTCGATCTTCCTGACGGCCGCGCTCGCCGCGCACCTGCTCGGGCTCCGCCGCTCGGTCAAGGTGGTCGCGTGGATCCTCGTCGCGCTGACCGTCGGAGCGACGATCCACCTCGGGTGGCACTACGTCGTCGACGACCTCGGCGGAGTCGTGATCGCCGTCCTCGCGCTCGCCCTCGCCCGCGCGCTGACCGGCGTAGACCTGCGCGCGGTCAGGCAGCGGGGCCGATGACGCCGCCGCGGCTCTGGCGCGGCGTGTGGGCCGGCGGGCTGGTCGCGGCGGCCACCGTCGTCGCCGGCGTGCTCGCGACGCAGTCGGTCGACCTGCCGCTGCGCGATCCGGACCACGTCGCGGCCCTCTATCTGGTGCTCGTCGGGTTCGGGGTCGCGCTGCTCGTCGGCGTCGACGTGGCGCTGCGCGCCCGGGCGCGCTCGGGCGGCCGGCGGCCGACGCGCGAGGCGATGGCCGCCGTCCGGCGCGAGCGCTGGACGCCCGCGCGCTGCCTGGCCGCGGGCGCCGCCCTGGTCGGCTTCTACGCCAGCTACATGGCCTACCGCAACCTGAAGGCGATCGTGCCGCTGGTGCGGCCGGGCGACAACTACGACGCCCAGCTGGCCGACCTGGACCGCAACCTGTTCGCCGGCCACGACCCCGCGGCGCTGCTGCACACGCTGCTGGGCAGCGACGTGGTCACGCACGTCCTGTCGGCCTTCTACGTCGCCTGGATCGTCGTCCTGCCGTTGACGATCGGCGTCGCGCTCGTCTTCGCGACCGACCTGCGGCCCGCGCTCTTCTACGTGACGGCGCAGTCGATCAACTGGGGGCTCGGCAACATCAGCTACTTCCTGCTGCCCTCGCTCGGCCCGATCTACTTCGACCCCGGCGCCTTCAGCAACCTGTCCAACTCCGAGGTCACCCGGCTGCAGGGAGTGCTGCTCGAGCAGCGGGTCGACTTCCTCGCCGACCCGGCGCTGGCGACGCCGCAGAGCATCGCGGCGTTCGCCTCGCTGCACATCTCGATGAGCTTCACGGCCGCGCTCGCCGCGCACCTGCTCGGGCTCGGCCGGCGGCTGCGGATCGCGCTCTGGGTCTGGCTCGCCATCACCACGGTCGGGACCGTGTACCTGGGCTGGCACTACTTCGTCGACGACATCGCCGGCGTGGCGATGGGAGTGCTCGCGCTCGTGCTCGCGCGCGCGCTCACGGGGCTCGACCTGCGCGCCGAGCGCGCGCGCCGGCGGCGCGACGCACCGGCCGGGCAGCCGGCCTGGGACCCCGGGGCGCAGCCCGCGGGCGCGCACGCGCAGTCGAACTGACGCCGCACGGCGTCGGGTTCGAGGACTGACGTCGCGCCGTACATATCGCCAGGCTCGTGCTCGCGCGTTCAAGCTCCGGGCGGTTCGCGCCGGTGATCTCCACATGAGCTCTTCCGAACCCGTCATCGCCGCGATCCCCGAGGAGTGGCCGCCGTTCGACCTCTCCGAGGCGCCGCTGGCGAACGGCGTCGTGCTCACCGTCACCGGCGAGCTCGACCTGGAGACCGCCCCCGAGCTGCGCAAGCGGCTCACCGCCATCGTCCTGGACGGCGCCACCGGCATCGTCGTGGACCTGCGCCGCGTCACGTTCATGGACTCGATCGGCCTGGCCGCCGTGCTGCACGCGCGCGCCCGGCTCTCCCGCAAGGGACGCCTGGCGCTCGTGGTCTCGCCGGACTCCTACGCGCAGCTCGTGCTCGAGATCGCCGGCCTGCCGCCGGCGCTCGCACGCTTCGAGTCGCGCGCGGACGCGATCGCGCACGTCACCGCCTGACGGCGGCTCACGCCTCCGCCGCCGTCCGCGCGAGCGAGATCTCGGTCACGACCGAGGCGGCGATGTCCGTCAGCAGCTGGATCTGGTGGCTCGTCCAGTGGCGCGGCTGGCTGTCGATCACGCACAGCGTCCCGAGCGCGTAGCCGTCCGCGTCGATCAGCGGGATGCCCGCGTAGGCGATCACCCCCATGTCGCGGATCGCGAGGTTGTCGCGCAGCACCGGGTGCTCGCGCGAGTCGGTCACGATCAGCGGCTCGCGGGAGGCGACCGCGTGCTGGCAGAAGGAGTGCGAGAGCGGCGACCCGCGCTGTGAGCCCCACGGCTCGGGCATGCCGATGCAGCTCTTGAAGAACTGGCGGTCGCGGTCGACGAGCGAGACCAGCGCCACGGGCGCGTGCAGCACGTGCGACGCCAGTCGCGCGAGCCGGTCGAACGACGGCGTGACGTCGGAGTCCACGAGGCCCGTCGCGTGCAGCGCGTCGAGCCGGTCCTGGTCCTCCACCGCGGCGGCGGCGTCCAGCAGCGCCCGCCGCCGCTGCGCGTCGTCGGGCGGCTCCGGCTCGGGGGGCTCCGGGCGGCCGGCCGCGCGGGCGATCGCCTCCTCGAACTCGGCGTCGCCGCGCTGGCCCATCGCGTAGGCCGTCCGCAGGATCGTCGCGTCGCGGACGTACTGCGCCGCGCTCACGCCCTCCTGGTCGGCCTCACGCTCGACCAGGGTCCACAGCGCTTCGCTGAACCGGACCGTCGTCGCGCGCATGGGCATGTCCCGTGGTCTGCCCAAATCGGGCGGGCGGTATCGCTTCCGCCATCGCACCAGTCAGAAGAGCGACCCCTGCCGCCGCGCGTGATTCCGCATGCGGTGCCGGGAGGGAAGCCCAATGGCACAGCAGGACTCACTCCAGCCGTCCGGAGCGCCACCGGCGCAGCAACCGGACAGCTCTCAAACGCACACCCCCAACGGGAGGATTTCCCATGTTCTTCGCCGCCGTGGACATCGGCAGCTCGATCCAGCAGGGCCTCGACGCGTTCTTCGCGTTCATCCCCAAGCTCGTCGGCTTCCTGATCGTCCTTCTGATCGGTTACATCATCGCCCGCATCGTCAAGGGCATCGTCACGAAGCTGCTCGAGAAGGTCGGCGCAGATCGCGCGCTGCACTCGGGTTCAACGGGCCAGTACGTGAACAAGGTGGCCCCTGACGTGCGCCCGTCGAGCCTGATCGGCTCGCTCGCCTTCTGGTTCCTCTTCCTCGGCGCGGTCGCGATCGCCGTCTCCCAGCTGGGCATCGCCGCGCTGGACAACTTCGTCGCCGCGATCGGCGCCTACATCCCCAACATCATCGCCGCGGTCCTGATCTTCGTGATCGCCGGCGTCGTCGCCGCCGCCGTCGGTGGTCTGGTCGCCCGCACGATGGGCGACACGCCGACCGGCAAGGTCGTCGGCTCCGTCGTGCCCGTGCTGGTGATGGCGATCGCGACGTTCATGATCCTCAACCAGCTCAAGATCGCGTCCGAGATCGTGACGATCACCTACGCCGCGCTGATCGGCGGCGTGTTCCTCGCGATGGCGCTCGCCTTCGGCCTCGGCGGCCGCGAGGTCGCCGGCCGGATGCTCTCCGACGCCTACGACAAGGGCCAGGAGCAGCGCGGCCAGGTCCGCCATGACATGGAGGTCGGCAAGGAGCGCGGCAAGCAGGACGCGCAGCGCGCCAAGGACGAGGCGCAGAAGCGCGCCGGCAACGGCCAGACAGAGACCCGGCCGATCGGCACCGGCACCACCGGCTCCGACGGTCCGACGGGCGCCCGGCGGCTCTGATGGCGCGCACGACCGAGCGCGGGGCGACCCGCACGCGGACGACGACCCGTGGGAACGGCGCTCCGGCGCCGATCCCGCGGGACGTGCACGCACGCCAGCGCGAGGAGTACGGCGGGATCAACTGGGGCGCGGCCTTCTTCGGCTGGCTCGTGGCTATCGGCGTCGCGGCATTGCTGACCGCGATCCTCAGCGCCGCCGGCGCCGCGATCGGGCTCACCGAGTCGAGCCCGTCGCAGGCTTCGGGCCAGGCCGAGAGCAACGCCGGAACGGTCGGCATCGTCGGCGGGATCATCCTGCTGGCGATCCTGGGGCTCGCCTACTACGCGGGCGGCTACGTCGCGGGGCGCATGTCGCGCTTCGACGGCCCCCGCCAGGGCGTCGCCACCTGGCTCATCGGCCTGATCGTCACCGTCGTCCTCGCCGTCGCGGGGGTGGTGCTGGGCGCGAAGTACAACGTGCTCTCCCAGCTCAACCTCCCGCGCATCCCCGTGGACGAGGGAAGCCTCACCACAGGCGGGCTGATCGCCCTCGTGGCGATCGTCCTCGTGACCCTCCTGGCCGCCGTACTGGGCGGCAAGCAGGGCACCCACTACCACCGCAAGATCGACAGAACGGGAGTCTGAACATGAGCACCATGCAGAAGGAAGCACTGCTCCAGCAGCGCGGCCAGGACCTCTACGACCGCGACGGCGACAAGATCGGCACGATCGAGGAGATCTACCTCGACGCGCAGAGCGGCGAGCCCGAGTGGGCCCTGGTCAACACGGGGCTGTTCGGCACCAAGTCGACCTTCGTGCCGCTCCAGGAGGCCGGTGAGAGCGAGGGCGCCCTGCGCGTCCCGTACGAGAAGGCCCAGGTCAAGGACGCGCCGCAGATGGACGCCGACGGCGAGCTCTCCCAGGAGGACGAGTCCGCGCTCTACAGCCACTACGGCCTCCAGTACGGCGAGTCGCGCTCCGACTCGGGCCTGCCCGAGGGCGGCTCCGGCACGAGCACCGGCACCACTGACACCACCGACACGACGGACACCTCCGCCGGCGCTCCGCCGGTCGGCCACGACACGTCGGGCCCGACCACGGACAACGCGATGACGCGCTCCGAGGAGGAGCTGCGCGTCGGCAAGACCGAGCAGGAGTCCGGCCGCGTGCGCCTGCGCAAGTACGTCGTCGAGGACGAGGTCACCGAGACCGTCCCCGTCAAGCGCGAGGAAGTCCGCATCGAGCGCGAGCCGATCACGGACGCCAACGCCGGCGCGGCCACCGACGGACCGGCCATCTCCGAGGAGGAGCACGAGGTCGTGCTCCACGAGGAGCAGGCCGTCGTCGACAAGCAGGCCGTGCCGAAGGAGCGCATCCGCCTCGACAAGGACACGCACGTCGAAGAGGAGCAGGTCAACGAGACCGTCCGCTCCGAGCAGATCGACGTCGACGACGATCAGGGCCGCAGCGGCCGCTGATCTTCCGAGGATGGCGGTGGCGCCGGTTCGGCGCCGCCGACTTCGCGCCCGCGTGCCCCGCGCCGCCATGGATGGCGGCCGGGGCACGTTTTCGTTTGGCGATTGTGTATACCGGTATACACACGGTATGGCCCGGGTGACGATGCAGACGATCGCCGACGTCGTCGGCGTGGGCAAGATGACGGTCTCGAACGCGTACTCGAGGCCGCGGCACGTCTCCCCCGAGCTGCGCGAGCGGATCTTCGCGGTGGCCGAGGAGCTGGGCTACGGCGGCCCGGACGCATCGGCGCGGGCGCTCGCGCGGCGCCGCACCGGGCTCGTGGGCGTGCTGCTCACCAGCACGCCCGACGAGGCGTTCGAGAACCTCGTCGCGCTGCGGTTCGTCAGCTCGATCGCACGCGCGCTGGCGCCGCGCTCGCTGTCGCTCGCGCTCCTGTCCGGCCACGAGGCCGGCGACCTGGTGCCCGCCACGGACATCGCCATGGACGGGCTCGTCGTGTACTCGTGCCTGGGCGAGGACGACACGAGCCGGGCGCTGATCGCCCGCCGGCTGCCGATGGTGCTCGTCGACCAGCCGGCCCTGCCCGGGATCAGCTCCGTCAACATCGAGGACGAGGCCGGCGCCGCCCGCGCCGCCCGCCACGTCGTCGAGCTCGGGCATCGCGAGGTCGCGATCGTCGTGCCGTGGCTCGACGCGCCGCACGGCGTCGCCGGCTTCGATCCGCGGACGCTGCGGGAGGGCAAGCTGCGCGCCCGCCTGGAGGGCTGGTGCGAGCTGCTCCGGCAGGCCGGGATCCGCTACCGCGTCGCCGGGCTGCCGAAGGAGCTCGACCACGCCGACGCGATGCTGCTGGGCGAGCGGCTGCTGGCGGCGCCCGAGCGCCCGACGGCGATCCTGTGCTTCAGCGACCTGATCGCCCGCGGCGTGATCGAGGCCGCGAACGTCGCCGGTGCTGTCGGTCCCCGGCGAGCTCTCCGTGGTCGGGTTCGACGACGACCCGCTGGCCGCCGCCGGCCAGCCGGCGCTGACCACGGTGCGCCAGGACCTCGACGCCAAGGGCCGCGCCGCCGCCGCCGCGCTGTTCGGCGCGATGGACGCCGCGCGCGAGGGCGAGCGCGCGCTGCCCTCCCACGTGCTGCTCGAGACCGAGCTCGTGGTGCGCGAGAGCTCGGGGCAGGCGCCGGCGTGAGCCCGTCCCGCAAGCTGCCGTGGCCGTCGGACCGGCGGACGTTCGCCTCGCTGGGCCTGCAGTGCGTCGTCAACGCGTTCGTCTACTCGACCTACGTCGCGCGCCTGCCCGACATCCGCGACGCCGCGGGGCTCTCGATCGCCACGATGGGCCTCGTCATGACGGTCGGCAACCTCGCGGGGCTCGCCGCGATGTTCCCGAGCGCGGCCGTCATCCGCCGCTGGGGCAGCAAGCGCGTGATGGTGGTCGCGAGCGTGGCCTACGTGCTCACGCTCCCCGTCCTCGGGAGCTCCAACTCGGCGCCGATGCTCGTGGCCGCGGTCGTGGCGATGATGGTCACCAACGCGCTCGTGGACGTCGCGGTGGCGATGCAGTCGGCCGCCTTCAGCGCCGGCCGCCACCACCCCGCGATGAGCCGCCTCTCCGGCCTCTACAGCCTCGGCACGGTCGGCGGCGGCGCGCTCGCGGCGGCGATCGTGGCGGCCGGCTTCGACGTCACGCTGCACCTGTTGCTGCTCGCCGTCGCGCTCGCCGTGGCGCTCGTGTTCGTGAGCCCGGGGCTGCTGCCCGCCGACGAGCCGCCCGGCGATCGGCGCGAGCCCGCGGTGGGCGGCTCGCGCACCTGGGTCGCGATCGCCGTGCTCGGGCTCGCCAGCGCCCTGGCCGTCCCGCTGGACGTGGTGCCGGGCGAGTGGGCCACGTTCCGCGTCTCCGACGACCTCGGCGGGAGCGGCTCGCAGGCCGCGCTCGCGTTCGTGGCCTTCACGATCGGCATGACCGCCGGCCGGCTCGCCGGCGACCGCGCGACCGCGCGGCTGGGCGCCGCCCGCCTGCTGCGCGGCTCGGTGCTCGTCTCGGTCGCCGGCCTCGTGCTGGCGGCGTCGGTCCCCGCCCGGCCCGTGGTGACCGCCGGGTTCCTGCTCGCGGGCCTCGGGATCTCCGTCGTCTCGCCGCTGCTCACGGAGGCGGCCGGCCGCACCCCGGGCTCCGCCTTCACGGCGATGTTCGTCGGCAACCGCCTCGCGGGCCTGCTCACGCCGCTCGCGATGGGCGCGCTGGCCGGGACGCCCCTGCTGAGCGTCGGGGAGGCGATGGTCCTGCTCGTCGTCCCGAGCGGCGCGCTGCTGCTCCTGCTCGGGGCGGCGGCCGTCGGGAGGGCCCGAAGGCCCTCCCGCCCGGCGGCGCTCAGCGCAGGTCGAACCGGTCCAGGTCCATGACCTTGGTCCACGCCGCCACGAACTCGTGCACGAACTTCTCGCGCGCGTCGTCGCACGCGTAGACCTCGGCGAGCGCGCGCAGCTCGGAGTTGGAGCCGAACACGAGGTCGGCGCGGGTGCCGGTCCAGCGCAGGTCGCCCGTGGCGATGTCGCGGCCCTCGTACTGGCCGTCCGCCGTCGCGGTCCACTCCGTGCCCAGCTCGAGCAGGTTCACGAAGAAGTCGTTGGTCAGCGACCCCGGCGTGGTGGTGAGCACGCCCAGCGACGACCCTCCGGCGTTGGCGCCCAGGACGCGCAGGCCGCCCACGAGCACGGTCATCTCGGGCGCGCTGAGCGTCAGCAGGTTGGCCCGGTCGAGCAGCAGGTACTCGGCCGACAGCCGGTGCTCGCCCCGCAGGTAGTTGCGGAAGCCGTCCGCGGTCGGCTCGAGCGCGGCGAACGAGTCGGCGTCGGTCATCTCCTCCGTGGCGTCCGTGCGCCCCGGCGTGAACGGGACCTCGACCTCGAAGCCGGCGTTGCGGGCCGCCTGCTCGACGCCGGCGCAGCCGGCGAGCACGATCAGGTCGGCGAGCGAGACCGGCTTGCCGAAGCCGTCGCGGATCCCCTCCAGCGTGCTGAGCACGGTCGCGAGCTGGGCGGGGTCGTTGACCTCCCAGCTGCGCTGCGGCTCGAGCCGGATGCGCGCCCCGTTGGCGCCGCCGCGCTTGTCGCTGCCGCGGAACGTCGACGCCGACGCCCACGCGGTCGAGACGAGCTGCGAGACGGTGAGGTCGGAGTCGAGGATCTGCCGCTTGAGCTCCGCGGCGTCGTCGGCCCCGATCAGCTCGTGGTCGACCTCGGGGACCGGGTCCTGCCAGATCAGCGTCTCGGACGGGACCTCCGGGCCGAGGTAGCGGTCGATCGGCCCCATGTCGCGGTGCGTGAGCTTGAACCACGCGCGCGCGAAGGCGTCGGCGAACTCGGCCGGGTTCTCGTGGAAGCGCTTGGAGATCGGCCCGTAGACCGGGTCGAACCGCAGCGCGAGGTCGGTCGTGAGCATCGTCGGCGGCCGCCGGTCGGAGTCCTCCATCGGCCCGGGCACGGTGCCCGCCCCGGCGCCGTCCTTCGGCTGCCACTGGTTGGCGCCGGCGGGGCTCTTGGTCAGCTCCCACTCGAAGCCGAACAGGTTGTCGAAGAAGGCGTTGCTCCACTGCGTCGGCGTGCCGGTCCAGGTGACCTCGAGCCCGCTGGTGATCGTGTCCGCGCCCTTGCCGGTGCCGTACCCCTGCTTCCAGCCGAGGCCCTGCGCCTCCAGCGGCGCGGCCTCGGGCTCGGGTCCGACGTACTCCAGCGGGTCGGCCGCGCCGTGCGTCTTGCCGAACGTGTGGCCGCCGGCGATCAGCGCGACGGTCTCCTCATCGTTCATCGCCATGCGGCCGAACGTCTCGCGGATGTCGACCGCCGAGGCGAGCGGGTCCGGGTTGCCGTTCGGGCCCTCCGGGTTGACGTAGATCAGGCCCATCTGGACGGCGCCGAGCGGCTGCTCGAGCTCGCGCTCGCCGCTGTAGCGCTCGTCGCCGAGCCACTCGGTCTCCGGGCCCCAGTAGACGTCCTCGTCCGGCTCCCAGACGTCCTCGCGGCCGCCGGCGAAGCCGAACGTCTCGAAGCCCATCGACTCCAGCGCGACGTTGCCGGTGAGCACGATCAGGTCGGCCCAGGAGAGCGACTGGCCGTACTTCTTCTTGACCGGCCACAGCAGCCGCCGGGCCTTGTCGAGGTTGCCGTTGTCGGGCCAGGAGTTGAGCGGCGCGAAGCGCTGCTGGCCGGCGCCGGCGCCGCCGCGGCCGTCGCTGATGCGGTACGTGCCGGCGCTGTGCCAGGCCATCCGGATCATGAACGGGCCGTAGTGGCCGAAGTCGGCCGGCCACCAGTCCTGGGAGGTCGTGAGCACCTCGGCGATGTCCTGCTTGACCGCGTCGAGGTCGAGGCTCTGGAACGCCGCGGCGTAGTCGAAGTCCTCCCCGAGCGGATTGCCCACGGCCGGGTTCTTGGCGAGGATCCGCATGTTCAGCCGGTCGGGCCACCAGCCGCGGTTGCCACCGCCCTGGGTCGGATGGGGAGCGCGGTCGTGCGCGACAGGGCAGCCGCCGCGGTCCTCCGGCTCGTTCATCTCGCCGACTTCGGCGTCGGGCTTCTGGGTGTCGGACACGGGGAACCCTTTCGGTCTCAGATGGTGCTGTTGATCGAGCAGTCGGAGCACAGGCCCCGGTAGATGACCTCGGCCTCGTCGATCACGAAGCCGTGGTCCTCGGCCGCGGTCAGGCAGGGCGCGACGCCGACGGCGCAGTCGACGTCGGCGATGACGCCGCACGACCGGCACACGACGTGGTGGTGGTTGTCGCCGACCCGCGACTCGTAGCGCGCCACGGAGCCGGCCGGCGCGATGCGCCGCACCAGCCCCGCGTCGGTCAGGGCCCGCAGCACGTCGTAGACGGCCTGCTGGGACACCCCGCCGAGGTCCTCTCGCACCCGGGCGATGATCGAGGTGGTGTCGGCGTGCGGATGCGCGTGCACGGCGCCCAGCACCGCCACGCGGGGACGCGTGACGTGCAGGGAGGCATCGCGCAGCATGCTCTCGAGCTCCGCGGTCGGCGGCATGCCCCGCAGTCTGTCACAGATCTGGAACCGATCCAGATCTGAGCGCTATGGGCCGTCGACCCGACGCCGAACGGCCGCTTTTCAGTGACTGGGAGGCGGCGCGGACATGACTTCGACGTGGTTGCCCGCGGGGTCCCGCACGAACGACCGCGGCGCCCCCCACGCGTCGGAGCCGGGCCGCGTCTCGAACCCGCTCGCCTGCAACCGCTCCAGCGCGGCGTCGTAGTCCTCGACGACCACCGCCGCGTGCCCGCGCACCGTCGTCACCGGGTCGTCGAAGGGCATCAGGTGGATCTGCGTGCCGGCCCGCTCCACCCACGTGAACCGCCGCAGCGACTCCGGCGGCTCCACCTGCTCGAACCCGAGCAGCGCCCAGAACGCCACGCACGCCTCCACCTGGTCCGGGCGCACCTCGATCGACACGTGCTGGAGCATGGCCTCAGGCTACGCGCTCGGACTTCATCCACAGCGCGTCGTCGAAGAGCAGCAGCCGCGCCGCCTCGAGGTCGCCGGACAGCGGCCGGTCGGCCAGGTCGCGGTCCAGGCGGGCGTCGGCGGCCTCGAACAGCGCCCGCACGCCGGCTCCCCGCGGCACGGCGCCGCGCAGGCGCAGCGCCCGCACGGCGAGCACGAGCTCGGCCGAGACGGCGACGGCCATCCGCCCGAGCGCGTCCGACGTCCGCCGCGACGAGTGCCCGGCGAAGTTCGCGTGCGACTCGATGCCCGACTGCACGGTCGTGGTCTGCGACGCCGCGGTCGCGGCGAGCGAGCGGACCTCCGCGGCCGCGGCGTGCGCCGTGTACTCCATGATCATCGCCCCGGAGTCGGGGCCCGGGTCCTGCGCGAGCTGCGGCGCGAGGCCGGTGACCTCCGGGTCCAGCAGCGCGCTGACCCGCGCCGCCACGAGCGAGGCCGACTGGGCCATCGCGCCGCGCACGGCGTCGAGCGCCAGCGTCAGGACCCCGGCGTGGAAGTTGCCGTTCGGGAGCGCCACGCCGTCGCGCGGCAGCATCAGCGCGTTCTCGCCGGCGACGTTGAGCTCGATCGCGAGCACGGTCGCGAGGCGGTCGAGCGCGTCGAGCAGCGGGCCCTCGACCTGCGGCACGCAGCGGAAGACGAACGAGTCGTGGACCCGGCGGCGGTCGGAGCGCTCGCGCGGCTCGAAGTCGCCGAGCAGGTCGCGCAGGCGGCGCGCCACCTCATGCTGGCCGTGGTGCGGGCGCACCGCGTGCACGCGCGGGTCGAGCACGGCGAGATCGGCGTTGACGGCCTCGTAGGAGAGGGCGGCCACCGCAAGCGCGGAGTCCAGCAGGCGGCTCGCGTCGTGGAACACCAGCGCGGCCTGGCCGATGCTGACGGCGTTGGAGCTCATGAAGCCGATGCCGTCGCGCGGCCCGTAGCCGACCGGCGCGAGTCCGTGCTCGGCGAGCGCCTCGGCGCTCGGCACGATCCGGTCCCCCACCCAGCACTGCCCCTCGCCGCCGAGCGCGACGCCGATCTCGGCCAGCACCGTCAGATCGCCCGTGCCCAGCGATCCGAGCTCGCGCGCGAGCGGGGTCACGCCGGTGCGCAGCATGCCGAGCAGGCCGTCGAGGAGCTGCTCGCCGATCCCCGCGCCGCCGGCGCCGATCTGATTGGCGCGCACCGCCATCGCCGCGCGCACGATCTCGACCGTGAGCGCCGCGCCGCCGCCGCCCGCGTGGCTGCGCACGAGCCGCCACTGGTGCTCGCCGGGATCCTCGAGCGCCGATGGCGAGGCCCGAAGGACCC
Source organism: uncultured Solirubrobacteraceae bacterium (assembly GCA_963844405.1). GTDB lineage: Bacteria > Actinomycetota > Thermoleophilia > Solirubrobacterales > Solirubrobacteraceae > DASSUW01. The sequence goes on from CAWJNZ010000011.1 coordinate 17,233, forward strand.
CGACGCCGGTGCTCGTGCCGTAGAGCAGCTCGCCGCGGTCGAGCAGGCTCCTCACGAGCCGCTCGGCCGCCGCGTTGCGCTCGCGCGCCTCGGCGCTCATCCGGGCCTGCGCCCGCCCGCGGGCGATCGCCACGACCCCGGCCGGCGTGAGCGTGCGACCGTCGAGGACGACCTCCTGCTGTCGGGCGGGGGCAGTCATGCCACAAGCATGACGAGCGCCGCAGTTTCACTCGAGCGGTCAGTTCTTCAGGCTGAGCCTGAACAATCGACCGTTCGCGCTACGAACCGCCGTCTTACGACTTGTTCGCGGCGGCCTTGCCGCCCTTGCGGCCGGCGGCCTTCTTCTGCTGTGTGGTGCCGCCCTGGCTGCTGTCGCTCTTGCTCGCGGAGCCCGAGCCGGACTTCTTGCCGCCCCGGCTGGAGGCGCCCTCGGAGTTGGCGATCGCGGCCGCACGGCTCTTGCTCATGCCCTTCTTGCGCAGGCCTTCGTACTGCTTGTCGTCCTTCACGCTCGGGCCGTGGTCCTTGGTCATGACCCGGTTCTACCCATCCGGCCCGAGCGATTAGACGTGAGAGCCAGGCCTTCTCGTCAGCCCTTCTTCTCCGCGCGCGAGCGGGTGGAGACCGACTTGCCGGCCTGCTTGGCCGCCTCGCCGACGGACCGGACGGCCGACTTGAGGCCGCCGCCGGCCGAGCGGGCCGACTGCTTCGCCTGATCGACGCTCGCCGTCGCCGCGTTGCCCTGGCGGGTCGCCGCGGCCTTGGTGCCGCGCTGCTTGGACTCCTCGCGCTTGCGGTTGCGCTCGCGCGTCGCCGCGGCCTTCTTGGCCGCTTCCTGCCGGTCTGCCTTGGTCTGTGGCATGTCACTCCCGTTCGGTCGAGTGTCCGTCACCGTTCAGCTACCCGATCCGAGCGCGCGGATGCCACGAATTTCCCGAGGCATCTCCGGCGGTCGAGGGCGAGCCCGCCGAGCAGCGCGACGATGGCGACGACCGCGAGCCGCGCCGGGCCCGAGCGATCATCGACGAGCGCGAGCGAGCCGAGTGCTCCGCTCACGTACTGGGCAGAGGCGACGAGCGCGGCCGCGAGGCCGTGCGAGCCCGCCGGCGTCGCGGCAGTTCCGAGCGCGACGCCCGCGTTGCCGACGACGTGGCCCAGGCCGAACAGGGACGTGACGAGCACGAGGGCGGCCGGGACCGGGAGGACGATGAGGGTCGCCGCCAGCGCCGCGAGGCCGAGCCCCTGAAGCGCGAGCCCGCGTCCGAGCACATCACCGCCACGGCGCCCCAGCGCGGCGGTGCAGCGCCGGCCGGCGAGCGCGACGAGGCCGAAGCCGGCGAAGACGGCCGCCGTCTCGAGCGGGCTGTAGCCGAGCGCCTCCTGGAGGTGCAGGGAGAGCAGCAGCGAGCCGGAGACGCCCGTCGCCGTCACGATCGCCCCGCCGGCGACCACGAGCCGGAACCCCCGGTCGCGCGCGAGCCCGAGTGACAGGAACGCGGCCCGGCGCCGGTGCGCGGCCGCGCCGAGCGCGACCGTGACGGCCACGGCTCCCGCCAGCGCGGGCGCCCCGCCGTAGCCCCCGGTGGCGAGGCACACCGCGCACGACCCGGCGAGCGCAGCGGCCGTCGCGAGCACCGCCGGCCTCGCTGCGATCCGGTCGGCCGCCGCCGGAGCCGCGGCGACGGTCCCGGCGAGGCTCCAGCCCGCCAGGGCGAGCAGCGCCACGAGCACCGGCACGCCCACCGCCGCGCGCCAGCCGAGGAGCTCGGTCACGGCACCCGACGCCAGCGCGCCTGACACGAAGCCGAGCGAGATCGACGCCGCGTACCAGGCCAGCGCCCGCTCCCGCGCGGGCGCGGCCAGGTGGCCGGCGGTGGTGATCGCGAGCCCCGCGGGCACGATCACCGCCGCGCCCGCGCCCTGGAGCGCCCGGCACGCGAGCAGCGCCGGACCCGCCTGCGCGGCGACGGCGCCGAGCCCGCCGCACGCGAACAGCGCGAAGCCCGCCAACAGGCAGCGCCGCGGCCCGGCGCGATCGACGAGCAGCCCGCTGCCGACGAGCAGGCTGCCGAACGGCAGGCTGTAGGCGGCCAGGACCAGCGCCGTGCGCTCGCCTTCGAACCCGAGCTCGCGCGCAAGTGGCGCGATCGCGACGGTCATCACGCTGAAGTCGAGGGCGATCAGGAACTGCGGGGCGCAGCACAAGGCCAGCCGCCCGCTCATGGCGCCGGCGCCGGCGCCGAGAGATGCTCGACGACCTCGGCGTGAGGAGCCATCCAGGCGCCGCGCGAGGCGGCCTCCACGAGCAGCTGCTCCAAGATCACGGCGCGGTGTGGCCGGCCGAGGATCTCGGGGTGCAGCGTGTACGTGAGGTGGCGCCCCTCGGCCTCCGCGCACAGGAGCTCGGCCCGCCAGATCTCCCCCAGGACGGCCGGATCGCCGCCGAGCGCGAAGTGCGGCGCGTCGTCGAGCGTCCAGTGCACGGGGAGCTCCCACAGGGTGCGCGAGCCCGCCCGCACGCCGTAGGGCGACAGATCGCCCATCAAGCTCGAGTCGTGCGTGAAGCCGAGCTCGCCGAGCCCGCGCAGCGTGGCCGGGGCGAGCTCCCAGCCGGGCGCCCGGTAGCCCGCCGGGGAATAGCCGTTCAGCGCCTCGAGCCCGGCCTCCAGCTCTTGCCGCTGTTCGGACTCCTCGATCTCGGCGGGAACGAGATGCCGATGTCCGTGATGACCGATCTCGTGGCCGCCGGCGGCGATGGCGGCGATCGCGTCGGCGTCTTCGGCGGCGACGGCGCCTGGGACGTAGAACGTGCCCAGGACGCCGGCGCGCGCGAGCAGCGCCAGGATCCGCGGAAGCCCGTGGGTGATCCCGTAGAGCCGCTCGGAGCGCGAGCTGAGCCGGTGCTCCGAGCCGCTCCCGCCGTGCGGGAGGCCGTAGCAGCCGTCGACGTCGACCGTGATCGAGACCGCGAACGTGGCGCCGCCCGGCCAGCTCATCGCGCTCCGAAGCGCAGCCAGGCGCGGCGGGCGGCGGGATCGCGCTCGACGCCGACGCCGATCCGCTCGCCCGCGAGCGCCTCTCGCACGCCCGCCCGGACGGCGAGCCTCCAGCGCCGCGCGTCACCCGCCGGCAGCGCCGCGGCGTCCCAGGGCAGCTCCACCCGCGGGCCGTCGCCGTTGCGCGTCACGGCGCCGCGGAGCCGCCACTCGACGTCGACGTCGTCGTGCGGGCCGGCCGGGTCGTCACGCACGCCGGCGTACAGATCGGCGCGATAGCCGGTCAGCCGGGCCCCGAGACCGTCGAGATAGAGGCGCAGGCCCGCGGCGTTCAGCGGATCGGCCCGCCAGCGGATGACGTCCACGCCCCGCGCGAGCGCCCGGTCGCGCTGGGCGAGCTTCAGCAGCCTCCCGATCCCGCGCGAGCGGAGGCCGGCCGCGACGGCGAGCCCGCACGAGAAGTACCAGCGCTCGTCGCCCGAGAACGCGGGCAGTGCCACCGAGAAGCCGGCGAGCCCGCCGCGCGCCCGCGCCGCCAGAACGAGGGCGCCGGCCTCCAGAGCGTCCTGGGCGAGCCACGCCGGGAGCGCGTCCCGGGGTGAGAACCCCAGCGCGTCGGCCAGCAGCTGCGTGCCCGCTGCCAGCTCGGACGAGCGTGCCTCCCCCACCTCGACCTCGATCGCCTCCGCCATGGCGCCGAGCCTCTCGGCTGCAGCCGCGCATGCCATCGGGCGAACGGCCGATGACGGGCCCGAGGCGCCGTCAGCGGATGCCGGCGAGAAGGTCGGCCGGACGCAGCCCGAGTCCGCGGGCGAGGCGCACGATCGTCCCGAGCCTCGGCTCCCTCACGCCGCGCTCGAGACGCGAGATCTCCGTCGAGTGCAGGCCGCACAGGTCCGAGAGCTGCTCCTGCGACAGGCCCGCCTCGTTCCGTGCTCTGCGGAGGTTGGCCGCGAACTGCTCCTCTGGCTGCACCGGCGGCCATGCTCGGCGAGCTGGGCCAACCGGTCCAGAGCCAATACCTCAACCGACGAGGGACACCGTCGTCAGTCGAGCAGCCCGCGGCGCATCGCGGTGGCCACCGCCGACGCCCGGTCGGAGACCTGGAGCTTCTCGAAGAGGTGGGCGATGTGGGTCTTCACCGTGGAGCTGGAGAGGTGCAGCGCCCGCCCGATCTCCGGCCCGGTCCGCCCCGTCGCGATCAGGCCGAGGATCTCGCGCTCGCGGACGCTCAGCAACGGGCGCTCGACCCGATGCCGAAGCCTGATCTCGCGCGCGACGACGGTCTGCACGGGAGGATCGAACAGGCTCTCCCCCACCGCGGCGGCCTGGATCGCACGGCACAGGCCGTCGCGATCGACCGTCTTCGACAAGTACCCCGCAGCGCCGGCACCGAGCGCCCCGAACGTCGCGTCGGCGCCGATCGCCGCCGACAGCATCACGACGCGAGTCGGGAGCCCGTCGCTCTCGATGGCGTCGAGCACGCGCCGCCCGTCGAGGGCCGGCAGCTCGAGGTCGAGCACGGCGACATCCGGGCGCAGCCGCCGGATCGCGGACAGCGCCTCGCGCCCGTCGGCCGCGGCGGCCATCAGGCGGAGGGCGACGTGCAGGCTGATCGCGCGGGCGACGGCGTCGCGGAAGAGCGGCTGCGCGTCGGCGATCACCACGCCGACCTGGCCATCTCGGCTCATCACCCTCGCGCTGTCGGCAGTCATCTCCTTCACTCAGCAAGGCATTGTCTGGCATGTTTGCTGAATGCACAAGGAAATTTGCGCAATCGCGCTGCCCGCGGAAGCCTTGACGGGTGAGCGATGATTCGATCACCCGGTGACCCGCCTCCACGAATCGACGATGACCGCGCTGGTCGAGGACATCGCGCGCGGCCGGATCGCCCCGGGCGACTGGCTTCCGCGCGAGGTCGACCTCGCCGGCCGCTTCGGGGTCAGCCGCGGGGTCGCCCGCGAGACGATCCGGGCGCTGGAGGAGCGCGGGGTGGTCGCCGTCCGTCACGGGCGGGGCGCGCGGGTGCTCCCGCTCGAGGACTGGGACCTGCTCGACGAGCGCGTGCTCGGCGCGCTGCTGGCGGGCGGGCGCGCCGAGGAGGTCATACGCGAGGCGCTGGAGTGCCGGCGCCTGCTGGAGGGTGAGGCCGCGGCCGAGGCTGCGCGCCGGATCCGGCCCGACGGGGCGCGCGAGCTCACCGAGGCGCTCGCGCACCTGCGAGCCGCCGCCGACGAGCCGCGGGCCGCGGACGACCTCGCGGCCGCGGCCGCGGCGTTCCGCGCCGTCCTGGCCAGGCTCTCGGGCAACCGCCCGCTCGGCCGGATGCTGGCGCCGCTCGACGCCGTCAGCGCCGCGGTCGTGCGCGAGCTGCCGCGCAGCGGCCGTCGCGGCCTGGTCGAGCGCTACGAGAAGATCCTGTCCGCGGTCTGCGCGGGCGACGCCGACGGCGCCCGCGAGGCCGTGGAGGCCGACGTCGCCGCGACGGCCGCGGCCGTCGCGCCGACCGGACGGCGCCGCGGCGGCCGCTGACGACGGGCCATCGGACCGCCGACCGGCCATCCGGCCGATGTGCCCGCCCCGCGGGCCGCCGATGCTCGGCGCTCCCTACCCGGAGGTGCCGATGCGACCCGACGCCGTCATGACGCCCCACGTCATCCGCGATGCGATCGACCTGCCCGCCGGCGGCGACCCGGTGATCGCGCGGGCCCAGCGCACGGACAGCTACCCCGTGCACGTGACCCGCACGGCCGAGCAGACGGCGGCCCGCCTGCGCGAGCTGGTCGGCGACGCCGCCGTCGGCGTGATCACCGACGAGACCGTCGAGTCCCTGTACGGCACGGAGATGGTGGAGCTGCTGCGCGACGGCGGCCGCGACGTCCACGTGGCCACGATCCCGCCCGGCGAGCCCAGCAAGAGCGTCGAGCAGGCGATCGCCCTGTGGAACTGGCTGGCGGACGGGCCGCTCGGCCGCCGCGACGTGCTGGTCTGCCTCGGCGGGGGCGTGGTGTGCGACCTCGGCGGGTGGGTGGCCAGCGCGTACATGCGCGGGCTGGCGTACGTGAACGTCCCGACCACGCTGCTGGCGCAGGTCGACGGCGCGCTCGGCGGCAAGGTGGCGGCCAATCACCCGGTGGCCAAGAACCTGCTCGGCGCGTTCCATCAGCCGGCCGGGGTCGTCACCGACGTCAGCTACCTGCGCTCGCTGGCGCCGCGCCATCTGCGCGCCGGGCTCGCGGAGGCGATCAAGAAGGCGGTCATCGCCTCGCCCGCCTACTGGGAGCTCATCGACGCCCACGCGGAAGAGCTGCTCGCGCGCGACGAGGTGCTGCTCGAGCGCCTCGTCGCGGGCGCCTCGGCGATCAAGACGGCGCTGATCGCGCGCGATCCCTACGAGGACGACCTGCGGCGCCCGCTGAACTTCGGCCACACGATCGGGCATCCGCTCGAGACGGTCAGCGGCTACGGGGCGCTGCTCCACGGGGAGGCGGTGGCGTTCGGGATGGTGGCCGAGTCGCGGATCGCGGTCGGCCGCGGCCTGATGGCGCCCGAGCTCCTCGACCGGCTCGTCCGGCTGCTGCGCCGCTGCGGCCTGCCCACGCACGCCGGCGAGCTGCCCGCGGAGATCGACGGGCCCGCGGTCGTGCGCGCGATGGAGAAGGTGCGCCTGATCCGGGCCGGCAGCCTGCGCTTCGTCCTCCCGCTCGAGCTCGGCACGACGCTGATCGCCGACGACGTGACCGAGGACGAGGTCGCGGCGGCGCTCGACGCCTGCGGGATCCCGGTTTGCGGATGATGCCTGCAATCCGTAGAGTGATTAGATCACTTACTCTTTGGGAGGTCCCGTGTCGCCACTCACCGAACCCGCCCGGAGCTCGGCCGAGCTGCTGGAGATCGCGTCGGAGGTCATCCCCGGCGGGGTGAACACCTGTCGCAGGCGCAGCGAGCCGCGGCTGTGCATCCGCCGGGCGGCCGGCGCCCGCCTGGAGGACGTCGACGGCCGCACTTACCTGGACTTCCATGCCGCTTACGGCGCGATCCTGCTCGGCCACTCGCACCCGGCGGTGGTCGGTCGCGTCGCCCGGGCGATCGAGGAGCGCGTGCTGTTCGGCGTGGGCGTCACGGAGGCCGAGGTCGAGCTCGCCCGCAAGATCGTCGAGCACGTGCCGTCGGCCGAGCAGGTCGTGGTCTGCAACTCGGGCTCGGAGGCCACCTATCACGCCATCCGCCTGGCACGGGGCGTGACGGGGCGCGAGCGGATCGTCAAGTTCCAGGGTTGTTACAACGGCTTCCACGACTACGTGCTGCGCAACGTCCTGAGCCCGGCCGAGCTCGTCGGGCGCCGCGACCCGCAGTCGAAGGGCATGCTCGAGGCCGCGATCGACGCCACCTCGGTGTGCCGCTTCAACGACCTCGAGGACGTCGAGGCGACCGTGTCGCGGCACCCGGAGCAGTTCGCGGCGATCATCGTCGAGCCGGTCGCCCACAACGCGCCCGGACTCGTGCCGCGCCCCGGCTTCCTCGAAGGCCTGCGCGCGATCTGCGACCGCGAGGGCATCGTGCTCATCTTCGACGAGGTGATCACCGGGTTCCGGCATCACCTCGGCGGCTATCAGGCGATCGCCGGCGTGACGCCGGACCTCACCACGCTCGGCAAGGCGATCGCCAACGGGTTCCCGCTCGCGGCGATCGCCGGCAAGCGCGAGCTGATGCGGCGCTTCACGACCAACCCCGACGGCGACGTGCACTTCGGAGGCACGTACAACGGGAACGCCGTCGCCGTGGAGGCCGGCCTCGCGACGATCGAGCAACTCGAGGACGGCACGGTCCACGAGCACGTCTTCGCGCTCGGCGAGCGGATGCGGACCGGGCTGGCGGAGATCACCGAGCGCGCCGGGGTCGCCGGCACGGTCGGCGGCTTCGGGTCGCTGTTCGTGCTCTGCTTCATGGACGGACCGCTCGAGACCTACGAGGACGCGCTGCGCAACGACACCGCGCTCTTCCTGCGCTACCGCCGCGAGCTGATCCGCCGCGGGGTCTTCGAGATGCCGGAGAACCTCGGGCGCAGCCACATCAGCGCCGCGCACACCGAGGACGACGTCGACCACGCCCTCGAAGTCGCGGAGCAGGCCCTCGGCGCCGCCCTCGCCTCACCGTCGTGACCTGACGGCTCTGCCACCGAACGGTTGCAATTGCGGGCTTGCTACCGAGCGGTATCAAACTTCCTTTGCGACCGATCGGTTTCATGCTATATTTGCTACCGATCGGTGTCAGAGGAGACAGCATGAAGATTCGCTCGATCACAGACCTGGCGGCCATCGTGCGCGGACGCCGCAAGGACCTCCGATGGAGCCAGGAGGAGCTGGCACGGAGGGCCGGAGTCTCGCGCAAGTGGATCTATGACTTCGAGGCCGGGAAGGCGACGGCACAGCTCGGCTTGATCCTGCGCGTCCTCGACGTGCTCGGTCTCGCCGTCGATGTGACCCTGGCCGCCGAGGCTGCGCGCTCGCAGGGGCCGTCCGTCGACCTCGACGCGCTCCTGGACGAGCATCGCGCCCGATGACCGACAGCCTCGCCGTGGTCCTCGAGGACCGGGTCGCCGGGATCCTCACACGGCTCGCCGGCGGACGACTTCGGTTCGACTACACGGACGAGTATCGGCGCGGAGCGGATCCGACGCCGCTCTCCGTCACCATGCGGCCCCAGGTTCGCTCCCATCCGGGCAGCGTCGTAGCGCCGTGGCTCTCAGGCCTTCTTCCTGACAACGAGGCGGTGCTCGCACGTTGGGCGCGCACCTTCCACGCGTCCGCGACGTCCCCGTTCTCGCTGCTGGCGACGCCGGTCGGCCACGACTGCGCGGGAGCGGTCCGCTTCGCGCGGCCGGATGAGGTGGACGACGTGCTCGCGCGACGCGGCGAGGTGACTTGGCTCACGGAGGAGGAGGTCGCCGGGCGCCTGCGGGAGCTGCGCGAGGACTCCACGGCGTGGCTGGGTCGCGAGTTCACCGGCCAGTTCAGCCTCGCCGGCGCGCAGGCCAAGACCGCCTTGCTGCAGAGAGACGGCCGGTGGGGCGTCCCTTCCGGCGCCGTTGCCACCAGCCACATCCTGAAGCCCGCGGTGGCCGGCCTCGATGACCACGACCTCAACGAGCACCTCTGCCTCGACGCGGCGCGTCGGGCAGGCCTCGTGGTCGCGCGGACGCGGGTGGCCCGCTTCGCCGGCGAGAGCGCGATCGTCGTCGACCGCTACGACCGGCGCCCCGTGGACGGCGAACTGGCGAGGATCCACCAAGAGGACGTCTGCCAGGCGCTGGGCGTGCCGCCTTCGCGGAAGTACCAGAACGAGGGAGGACCCGGTGCGGATGACATCGCCCGTCTGTTCCGGGCGGTGATGCCGGCTCGTGTCGCCGAAGAGGCGATCTGGCGCTTCCTCGACGCGCTCGCATGGAACTGGCTGATCGCCGGGACCGATGCTCACGCGAAGAACTACTCGCTGCTGCTCGCGAACGGGCAGGTGCGCCTCGCTCCCCTCTACGACGTCGCCTCGGCGCTCCCCTACGACCTGCACGAGAAGAAGCTGCGCCTCGCGATGAAGATCGGCGGCGACTACCGCGTCTTCCCGTGGCGCGACGCCTGGCCGAAGGCCGCCGAGGATCTCGGCCTCGACCCTGAACGCACGATCGACCGCGTGGCCGAGCTCGCCGCGCGTGCGCCGGATGCACTGGCCGATGCCGCATCGGCGCCGGACGTGACTGCGCTCGGGCGGCCGCTTCCCGGCCGGCTCGTCGATCTCGTGGCCGAGCGCGTGCGACGGTGCGTGGCGATCCTGGGCGCCGCCTAGGCCCCGGCGTCCTCGCGCTCGAAGTGGGCGAACAGCGTCACGCGCGCGTCGGTGGAAGTGCCCGCCGCGCACAGTCGCTCGAGCGAGATCGCGCCCGCCTCGTAGGCGCGGCAGGCCTCCGCGAGCGCGTCGGCGCCGTCCAGGAGCAGCCCGTAGAGCGCGTCGCGCACGAGCGCCGCGGGGCCGGCGATCTCGACGGGCGCCCCGGACCCCGCCTGCCCGGTGATCTGCTCCAGGAGGTCCGACGCCGATCGCAGTTGCGCCCGCGCGTCGTCGTCGAGCGGCTCCGCGGCGGCGGACTCCTCCTTGACCGAGCGCAGCGTCGCGACGAGCTCCTCGAGCTCTGCGGAGAGCATCGCCGGCACCCGGACCCTCGCTCGCCTCTGCATGTTCGTGCTCCTTCCGTCGGCCTCTGCTGCTGCCCTTGCATAGACCAGGCATCCGAAGTTCCGCCCCCGCCAGGACGGCCGGAGCGTGCGGTACGCTCCCCTGAGCCAATTGCTCAAGTTGCCAGAGTCCCTGATGCCTGCCCCCCACCACCACGGCGACGAGCACCTGCGGCAGCTGCTCAGCCGCAAGGACCTGGCAAGCGCCCGTCAGCGCATCGCGCTGGGCCGGCGGCTCGGGCTCGCCGAGAACGAGGTCCTCGCGCTCGCGCACCTCGCGCGCCACGGTGAGCTGACGCCGAGCGCGCTCGGTCGCCTGCTCGGCCTGTCGTCCGGTGGCGCCACCTCGCTCGTCCAGCGGCTCGAGCGCGCCGGTCACGTCGAGCGCGCCGACAACCCGCAGGACGGCCGCAGCAACCTGCTGCACCTGACCCCGGAGACCGTGCGCGCCGTGGGGCTGGCGCTCGCGCCGCTCGTCGCGGACCTCGACCGCCTGGCCGCCGGCCTCGCGGACGAGGAGCGCGCCGCGGTCGAGCGTTTCCTCGGGCGCGTCGCGGACCTCGCGGAGGAGCACGCGGCGCGGCTCGAAGCCGCGGCGGAGGCCGAGGCCCGCGCCGCCTCGGCGGTCGCCCTTCCCGGCCTCTGGGGCTAGGCGGCTCCGTCCGGCCGCTCTGGCCGGGCGAAGTGGAACAGCGCGAGCTCAGACGGCGGCTCGGCTGTCGCGGGCTGGCGGTCGAGCCTCGCCGCGCTCTCGCCCTCCATCCGCAGCGCATCCTCGATGAGCGCGGTCAACCGGGCGGACAGCTCGGCCCAGGCCTTCCGGTCCAGGCGGAGGAGCGTGCGGCTGACGTGGACGTCGGCGCGGTTGAGCACCCCGGCCGTGGCCGACGCGTTGAGATCCGCCCAGACGTCCGCCACGACCCCGCTGAGGATCGCCCCGCGAGCCTCGTCCGGCACCGCGGCCGCGGCCTCGTCGTCCAGCCACGGACGCACCGTCGCCCGATAGAAGTGCTGCTTCGCCCCGCGGACCTGCGCGGTGCGCACGAGCTCGACGAAACCGAGGTCGCGCAGCACGCGCGTGTGGTAGGTCACGTCACCGAGCCGAACCCCGAGCGCCCGCGACACCTCGCTCGGACTGGTCACCTGCTGGCTGTAGTGCTGCAGCAGCCGGAACCGCAGCGGATGCGAGAGCGCCTTGGCCATCGCAACGCCGCCCGGTACCTCACCTCCACGCGGGCCCGTCACGCCCGCATCCTCTCAGGAGCCCCGGCGGCCGCCTCACCCGAGATCCGTATCGAAGAGCCAGGGCACCAGCACCTTGGGATCAGGCGATCGGCGTCGAGGTAGTGCTTGAGCAGGCCGCTGACCGCCCAGCCGATGATCTTCTCGGCCAGTTGCTCGCTGATGGACATGAGAGGCACGTCGACGCCCTCGATGCCGAACGGCGTGTAGTCGTGTGTCAGAGGCCGCCGTACCGCAGGCAGATACAGGCAACGGCGGGCCGTGCTCGACCGCGCCGACGTTCAGATACCCGTACTTGACCGGCCCCGGGAACTCGCCGTCCTGGAATGGCGCCCGCATCGCCGCGCGCCGG
>CAWJNZ010000012.1:0-740932 GCA_963844405.1 uncultured Solirubrobacteraceae bacterium
TCAGCAGCGAGCGGGCGCGCCAAGCGGTGTGCCAGGACTGCTCCTTTGCCAAGGAGCAGGAGTCTCGCCGTGCGCTCCTGGTCGTCGTCCTTTCCGAGAGCAAGCTCATGCTGAGGCAGAGCGCTGCTGCTCCCGCATCGCGAGAGCGTTTCCACCGGATGCGCCGGTGTGAGTGACTGTTCGCGACCGGGAGTTGACGTCGGCAGGGCGGCGGCGAGTTGCGACCGCGAGGTCCTCGACGAGGTCGTCGCGGGCCGCGGCGCCTCAATCATGGGCGTTGCCGCGGCGGATGGCCAGAGAGCGTGACGTGGATGGGCTGGTGGCGAGACGACCCGTTCTTGCACGCGCTAGCAGGCGGGCGCGTAGTCGCGCTCGGGCAGGACGTCGTTCCACTCGGTTCGGGTGAGCCGGCGGCCAGCGATCTTGCAGGCGTGACGCGCCCACGAGGACGGGCGGATGTCCCAGCGATAGCCGCGCCGGGCGTCGGTGATCACGAAGAGGTAGGCACCGTCGGGCGTGAACACCGGCGCGATCTGGCGGTCGCGAGGGCCGGGCAGCGGCGCACCGACGGGCCGCTGGGTGGCCAGGTCGAACAAGCGGGTGGTGCCGTCGGTGCTGCCGGTTGCCAGCAGGCGACCATCGGGGCTGACGGACCCCAAGGTCTGCTCTCCGGTGTGGCCGGCCAGCTTGCGGGTGGCGGGCCGCCAGGTGTCGGTGGACCACAGTCTCGCCCAGCCCTTGTAGCTGACTGCGACGAGGAAGCGGCCGTCTGGCGTGAAGCGTGCCAGCCGGACTTTCTCGGTCCCGGGGAGGATCGCGCGGCGGCGCAGCGAGGCGACGTCGACGATCTCGATGCCCACGTCGGCCGCGACGACGGCCAGGGTCCGTCCGTCGGGGCTGAGCGAGAGGTCCCAGGCACCCAGCGAGGGTGAATAGCGCCGAGGTCGTCCCACCGGTCGTTCGGACCGCAGCCTCCACAGCAGCACAGCATCGCTGGCGCCGGCAGTGGCCATGAGCCGTCCGTCGGCGCTGAAGGTGGGCGTCAGCAGCGGGGGGCCGCTGTGGCCCTGCAGCGGCGTGAGGAGACGGCCGCGGGCCGGGTCGAAGATGGCGAGGAACCCGTCGTCGCCGCCGACGACGAGCGACCGTCCGCCCGGCACGTACGCCATGCCACCGACCGGCGCGTTCGGAACCGCGCGGAACCGCGAGCGCTCCTTTAGCGTCTCGGCGTCGATCAGCGAGACGGTCCCGTCGCGTTGCCCGACGGCGAGGACCTCGCTGTCGGGGCGCAGGGCATAGGCGAGGACGTTGTTCCAAGGGCCGTAGTACGGAAGGCGACTCAGCGCGTCGCCGTCGCTGGGCGGTCGCGCGTCGAACGGGCGGCCGAGGCGGCGGTCTCCGGCGAGATCCCAGATCAGGACCGTGCCGTCCTGGGCGGCGCTGTAGAGCGTCTCGGCGTCGTGGCTGATCGCGAGTCCGGTTATCTGCCCGGCGTGGCCTGCGAGCGTCTCGCGTGCCACGGCCCGCTCGACGTTCCAGACGATCACGCGCCGGTCCTCGCCGGCCGTGACGGCGGTGCGTCCGTCGGCGCTGATCGAGGCGCGCACGACCGCGCCGTCGTGGCGTTCGCGGGCGGCGCGGACCTTGCCGGTCGCCAGGTCGAGAAAGCGCACGGAGCCGTCGCGGCCGCCGAGCACCAGCGTGCGATCGTCCGGGCTCAGGGCCGTCTGGTCCCCGCCGGCGGGGAGCCGCACGAGCGCGCGCTAGCGTCCGGGCGTTACGGACCGTCGTCGGGCCACCTGCGCGGCTCGTCACGACTCGCCCATCGCTCGTGAACTTCAGCGCCGAGGGAGCGATGCCGCGACCGACGAAGCGCAGCGCGCCGAGCGGCCGGCCGGTGGTCGCGTCAAAGCGCCGGACCGCCGTGTAGTCCGGTGGGACATAGACCGCGGCGAACAGCGTGCGCCCGTCCGCGGACAGGCGCAGGGGTTCGATGGTCCGACCGTCCATGGCGGGTAGCCGAGCCACGACGCGGTGCGTGCGAGCGTCCAGGACGACCGGCTGCGAGCCGCCGACCGCGACGCGCGAGCCGTCTTCGCTGAAGCTCAGGCCCTCCCAGGCGCCGTCGCGCCAGATGACGGAAACGGTCAGTGGCCGGGCCACCGGACGCCGGGTTGCGGTGTCGAGGAGCCTGAGCGTGCCGTCGTTGTCGAGGACGGCGAGCGTGCGGTCGTCGGGGCTGAGGGCGACGGCGGCCAGGCTGTCGCCGTCGCCGCGCAGCACACCGACGGCCGCCGGGCTCTTGAGCAGCGCCGCCAGCAGGCTGCTGCGCGTCTGCGGCGAGTCGTGCAGCGCCACGCCCTGACTGGCGAGCAGCAGGGCGCGGTCGAGGTCGTCCTCCGCGAGCGCCTGCGCCCCGAGCCGCTCCGCCGCGGCCGCGGTCGCTTCGGCGCGCGCATTGCCGCGCTGGTCGAGCGCGACCAGACCGGCGATCACCGCGATGACCAGCAGCGAGGCCACGCCCGCGAGCACCAGGCGCCGCCGGCGCTGCTCGCGCCCGCTCGCGCGCCGGCTGTCGTCCAGGAGCGCGCGCTCGGTCGCGCTGAGCTCGGGCTGGTGCCCGGCCGCCCACTCGAGCGCGGACGCGAGGCGCGCGCCGCGGTAGAGCCCGTCCGGGTCGCGACCGTCGGCGTCCCAGGCGCGCGCCGCGGCGCCGAGCCGGCGATGCAGCCGGCGTCCCTGCACGTCCTCCTCGAGCCAGGATCGCAGCCGCGGCCATTCGCGCAGCAGCGCCTCGTGCCCGACCTCGACCGCGCCGTCGCCGACCGTCAGCAGCCGGCGATCGGTGAGCCGGGCGACGACCTCGGCGACCTGCTCGCCCTCGAGCTCTGCCAGCCCGATCCGGCGGCGCACGATCGCGCCGCTCTGGTCCTCGTCGGTGAGGCGCAGCAGCAGCCTGCGCGCCGTTGCCTGCTGGCCGGGATCGAGCTCGAGGAACGCGTCGTCGGCCAGCCGCGCGACCGCGCCCTGGACGCCGCCGCTGCGCGCATACGCGGCCAGGCGCAGGCGCGACCCGTCGCGCCTGCGCCAGAGCTCCAGCAGCGCCGTGGACAGCAGCGGCAGGGCGCCCGGCCGGCCCTCGACGTCGGTCAGCAGCGCCTCGACGAGCTCGGGCTCGACGCTCAGGCCGACCCTTTGCGCGGGGCGCTCGATCGCGCGCCGCAGCTCGTCGCGCGACATCGCTCCGACGAGCACGTGGTTGGCGCCGAGCAGGCGCGAGAGCTCCGGGTAGGCGGCGCAGCGGCCGTAGAAGTCGGCGCGCACGGCCAGCACCACGACGCTGTCTTTATCGCGCGCGACACGCACAAGCCCGGCGACGAACTCGGCTCGCTCCGCCTCGTCCGGGCAGGCGGTGAACAGCTCCTCGAACTGGTCGACCGCCAGGACACGGCGCCATTCGCGCGCGAGCCGGCGGGTTGCGCGGCCAAGCTCGCGCAGCGGCCGCTCGCCCGGCCGGATCAGCGCCTGCGTCCAGCCATCGCTCCCCGGCAGCACGCCGCCCGCGAGGGCGGGCAACAGCCCAGCCCTCAGCACCGACGACTTGCCGCTCCCGGACGGTCCGACGACGGCGAGCAGCGGTGCGTCGGCCACGCGCGCGATCAGCTCGGCGACCAGCCGCTCGCGCCCGAAGAAGTACTCGGCGTCGGCGGCGTCGAACGTCGCGACGCCCTTGTACGGGCAGACCGCCGGGGCGATGTCGCCGTCGGTGCGGACCAGGCCGGCGCGCTCGCGAGCCGCCTGGAGCTCGACGAGCCTGCCTGCGAGCTCCTCCTCCAGCGCGCGCGCCTCGCCGCGGTCGGCCGCTGCGCGCCCGGCCACCGCGTCGACGCCGCGTGTGGCCTCGCCTCGCGCCCACTCCGCGGCGGCCTCGTGAACCTTCCGTGCGATCCCGCGGCTCGTGGCCAGCAACGTCTCGACGGGCACCGCCTCCGCGTCGGCCGGGGCATAACAGGCGGCGATCGCCCCGACGCTGGCGGCGTCGAGCGGCTCGAGCACGAGCGCCTCATCCGGCTCCAGTCGTGCGAGTGTGGCGGTCTCCTGCCCCGTGGCCAGCACGAGCACCGGCAGGCGACGGAGCGCCGGCGCGAGATCGCGCAGCGCCGCCCGCACCACGGCGGGCGCGCGGTCGGCATCGTCGACCACGACCAGCACCGGCCGCCGCGGCTCGCTCGCCCGGGCGATCGCCGCCAGCGCAGCCTCCGGCGGACCGCTCCCGGCGGCGTAAATGAGTCCCGCGGCCTGGAGATGCGCCTCGCCCGCAATCTCCGCGGCCAGACGCGTCTTGCCCATCCCATACGCGCCGGCAATGGTCACCAGCGCGCCCGCACCAGCCGCCGCGCGCGTCCAGCGCGCCCGCAGCCCGTGCAGCTCGCGCTCGCGCCCGATCAGCGGCGGCGACGCGGCCGCGTCGAGCTCGCGCGGAAGCTCCGCCGCCACCGGCTCGACGTCCAACGACAGGTCCTGGCGCAGGATCGCGTCGTGCAGGCGCCGCAGCTCCGGCGCCTGCTCGACGCCGATCTCCTCGACCAGCGTCTGCCTGGCGTGGCGATAGGCCTCAAGCGCGTCGACCTGACGCCCGCACCGGTAGAGCGCGAGCATCTGCCGCGCGTACAGCCGCTCACGCTGCGGGTGCTCGGCCAGCAGCGCGTCGATCTCGCCGACGACCTCGTCATGCCGGCCCGCGGCCAGATCCGCGTCGATCGCCAGCTCCGCGGCGGTCAGGCGCAGCTCCTCGAGCCGACGGATCTCCGCGGCCGCGAACGGCTCGTCCGCCACGTCTGCCAGCGGAATACCGCGAAACAGCGCCAGCGCCTCGCGCGCCGCCCCGTTCGCGGGCTCGCCCGCCTCGGCCGCTTCGGAGACCAGCCGTTCGAGACGGCAGACGTCCACGAGCTCGCGGTCGATCCGCAGCTCATACCCACGCTCGCGCGTGAGGAGCTCGGCGCCGCCGTCCCCGCCCAACACGCGGCGCAGTCGCCAGACGTAGTCGTCGACCATGCTCGCGGCGCTCGGCGGTGGCCGCTCACCCCACAACCCCTCGATCAGCCGATCGGCCGTCACCGCACGATTCGCCTCGAGCCCCAGCATCGCCAGAACGGCGCGCTGCTTCGCGTCGCCAAGCGCGACGGGGCGGCCGCCAACGCTAGCCTCGACGGGTCCAAGGATGCTGAGCCGCATACGGCTCCACGTGTTCGGGTGCTCGTCCACGGCCAACCCAACCACATCCCCGAACCCCCGGCAAGGGCCAGCGGGCGGGGGGTCCATACCCTGCCAAAGGCCGCTCTACGCCCGGTCTACGACGCCGTCTACGGCGCCGACTGACCAGACACACGGCGCCGGCGTAGACCGAGCAGGTCCAGTGCCCGGGCCGTCCCCCACCACCGGCCAGGCGGCCACCCTGTCCACCGCCCGACGCATCTGCTGCCCCACCATCGCCTGCGTGCTGCTCGCGCTGGCGATGACCGGCGCGGCCGCGGCGAGCGCGTCGCAGCAGGACCTGAGTTCCCCGGACGCACGCGACGCCGCGGCGGGCCGCGGCACCTTCACCAGCCGCGACGTGAGCTCGCCACAAATGTTCACCGACCGACAGCGGGTGGTCGTGACGCGCTTCAAGCGCTCGCCGTCGTATCAGCAGGCGCTGCGCGAGGCGATCACGGCCGTCAAACCGCCGCACCCCGCGCCGGTCCGCGTCGACGACGGCATCGACTGGCGCGACGCTGGCATCGGCGCCGCGAGCCTGCTCGGCGTGATCGCCCTCGGGCTCCTGGGCGCCAGGACCCGCCCGCCGTGGCGTCGATCCCTGAGTCGTAGAGCGGCCGGCCTCCCGTGCACGACGGATCGGCTCGTCGACCACCCAGGTCTACCTGTCGCGCGCGCGGTCAGTCGTGACGTAAGTCATCGCCGTCTGAAGATCAGTCATGCGGCGCACGCGAGGTACGTGGGACCCGGCGAAGGTTCGACCCGTCCTGTCCATTCTCATCTCTCGGAAGGAGAGGCGATGACAACCACTGCCAACGTCCCGACCGTTGTGCTCGTTCACGGCGGGTTCGCCGACGCGTCGTTCTGGGGCCCGGTGATCCGGGAGCTGCAGGCGAGCGACCTGCCGGTCCTCGCTCCCGCCAACCCGCTGCGCGGGCTGGCGAGCGACGCCGAGTACGTCGCGAGCGTCGTCAACCAGATCGACGGGCCCGTGCTCCTGGTCGGGCACTCGTACGGCGGCGCGGTGATCTCGGTCGCGGGCGCGGCCGCGGACAACGTCGTCGGCCTGGTCTACGTCGCGGCGT
Organism: uncultured Solirubrobacteraceae bacterium; assembly: GCA_963844405.1. Classification (GTDB taxonomy): domain Bacteria; phylum Actinomycetota; class Thermoleophilia; order Solirubrobacterales; family Solirubrobacteraceae; genus DASSUW01. The sequence goes on from CAWJNZ010000012.1 coordinate 6,345, forward strand.
TCGTGCTCGATGAGGGCGAGTCGTTCGGCGAGATCTTCCAGCGGTTCGGGGAGACGCCGCTCGTCGGCGCGGTTCGCCCGAGCAGCTACCCGCTTCCCGACGGCGAGACGGCGGTCGAGCTGTCGATCGCGCCGGAGCTGTACCGATCCGCGTTCGCGGCCGACCTGCCGAGCGACCTCACCGAGGTCCTCGCCGTCTCGCAGCGCCCGTTCGCCGCGATCTTCGACGACCGGGCGCAGGCCGCCGCCTGGAAGTCCCTGCCCTCGTGGGCGGTCGTCGCGACGGCCGACAACGCGATCCCGCCGGATGCCGAGCGCCAGATGGCCGCCCGGGCCGGCGCGCAGACCATCGAGGTGGACGCCTCGCATTCGATCGCGCTGTCGCAGCCGTCGGCGGTCGCCGACCTGATTCGCACCGCGGTCGCCGCGGTGTCGAGCGAGACCGTCACCGCGTGACGGAAGCCTGCCGCCCGGCCCGGGCAACCGAGCCGGGCGGCGGCTTCTGCGACGATCGCATCGTGTCCGGCACGGTGCGCGCAGCCGGTGGACCCCTGCTCGGCCGGCACGCCGAGGTGGAGCTCGTGACCACGATGCTCGACGGCGTCGACGCCGCGGGAAGCACGCTGGTCCTCCGCGGCGACCCCGGGATCGGCAAGTCGCGTCTGCTCGCCGAGGCGGTCCGCCTTGCCGGCGAGCGAGGCATCGCCGTGGTGCAGACGACCGGCGTGGAGGCCGAGGCTCATCTTCCCTTCGCCGGTCTGCATCAGTTGGTACGCCCGGTCCGTGCGCGCGCCGCCAACCTCGCCTCCGCGCACCGCGCGGCGCTCGACGCGGCGTTCGGCATCGGGGACGACGGGCCGCCCGAGCAGTTCCGGATCGCCATGGCGCTGCTGGATCTGCTCTCCGACGTCGCCACGGACGCGCCTCTGCTCGTCACCGTCGATGACGCGCACCGGCTCGATCGCCCCTCCGCCGACGTCGTGGCGTTCGTCGCCCGCCGCATCGAGTCCGATCGGATCGTCGTGCTCATCGCCAGCCGCGAGGGATACCCCTCGCCCTTCGCAGACGCCGGACTGCCCGAGCACCGCATCGGTGCGCTCGACCCCGCGACCGCGACCGCGCTGCTCGACACGTGCGGCTCGCATCTGTCGGCCGCCGCGCGCAGCCGGCTCCTCCGAGAGGCTGCCGGCAACCCGCTGGCGCTCATCGAGCTGCCGCTCGCCGTCGGCGCCGGGCCGGCGTCCTCCGGCACGCTGCCACTCACCGATCGCCTCGTGCGGGCGTTCGCCGCGCGCGTCGCCGACCTGCCGCACAGGACGCAGTGGCTGCTGCTCGTCGCGGCGGTCGACAACGAGCAGCACGTCAGCGAGATCTTGCGTGCCGGAAGCCTCGCCGCCGGAGCCGAGCTCGACGCGGACGACCTTCAGCCAGCCGCCGACGCGGCCATCGTCGACCTCGACCTGCAGACCATGCGCTTCGGCCATCCTCTGGTGCGCGCGGCCGTGCTCCAGGGCGCGACCGCGGCACAGCGCCGCCGCGTCCACGAGGCGCTGGCCGCGGCGCTCCAGGAGGAGCCCGACCGTGCGATCTGGCATCGCGCGGCCGTGCTCGCCGGCGTCCACGAGGACGTCGCCGTCGATCTCGAAGCGGCCGCGCAGCGCGCACGCCGGCGCGGCGCGGTCGACGTCGCCGCCGCTGCGCTGCGGCGCGCAGCCGAGCTCAGCGACCCGGCGCACGCGACCGGCCGGCTGCTCGCCGCGGCCGGCCTTGCTGCCGAGCTCGGTCAGGGCGACGCGGCCGCCACGTTGCTCCACCAGATCCGCCGCTCACGACCGGCCGCCCTCGACCGGGCGCGGGCCACCGCGATCGAAGCGATCCTCGACCCGCGGCCGCTCGACAGCGACGACCGGACGCGCGCGCTCATCGACGCCGCCGAGCACGCGGGCGAGGCCGGCGACAGCGACCTGCACGTCGACCTGGTGTGGCTCGTCGCCGTGCGCGCGATGTGGACGGACCCGGGGCCGGCCATCCGGCAACTCGTCATCGAGGCTGCCGCCCGACTCGGCGACGCCCACGCCGACGATCCGCGCGTCGTCGCCATCCACGCCTACGCCGACCCGCTCGGCAACGCCCCGGAGGTCGTCGCTCGCCTCCAAGCCTCCGCCGCGAGCGAGGACTACACGCCCGAGGAGGCCCGGCACTTCGGTGCGGCGGCGTTCATCGTGGGCGCGTTCGATCTCGCGTTGCCGATCCTGCGCACGGCGGTCGAGGGCCTGCGCGAGGAGGGACGGCTCGGCCATCTCCCCCGGGGACTCATGCTGTACGGGACGGTGGCCGCCCGGCTCGCCGACTGGGAGGTCGCGATCCCGGCGGCCGACGAGGGCCGCCGGCTGGCCATCGAGTTCGGCGAGCCGATGTGGGAAGCGGGAGCGGACACGGTGGCGGCCGCGATCGCGGGGATGCGCGGCGACACCGAGGCGGCCGAGACCGCGGCTGCCCGAGCTGAGCGTCAAGGACTCGCCGCCGGCGCGCACACGACGGTCGCGCTCGCCCAGGTCGGCCGGATCCTCGCCGCCCTCGGCGAGGGCCGGCACGTCGATGCGTACGAGTCGGCCATGCGCCTGTTCGAGCCCGACGATCCCGCCTACCACCCGGTGATCTCCACGTGGATCATCGGCGAGCTAGCCGAGGCCGGGCTGCACAGCGACCGCGTCAGCGACGCCCGCGCGCGACTCGCAGCCGCCGAGGCGACAGCCGGCGACGCCGCCGCGAGCTGGATCGCGCTCGGCCTGCGCCACGCCCGCGCGCTGCTGGCCACCGACCACGACGAGGCGGCTCAGCGGTTCGACGAGGCACTCTCGACCGACCTCGACCGGTGGCCGTTCCAGCGCGCCCGCCTCCTTCTCGCGCACGGCCAATGGCTGCGACGACAACGGCGCGTCGCCGACTCGCGCGCCCCGCTACGTGCCGCCCGCGACACGTTCGACGCCCTTGGATGCGCATCGTGGAGCGACCGGGCTCGTCGCGAGCTGCGCGCATCGGGCGAATCGAGCCGGCGCCGCGACCCCGAGGCCCGAGACCGGCTCACCGCACAAGAGCTCCAGATCGCCCAGCTCGCCGCCGTGGGCCTCACCAACCGCGAGATCGGCGCGCGCCTCTACCTCTCTCACCGCACGATCGCGACCCACCTCTACCGCGTCTTCCCCAAGCTCGGCGTCACCGCGCGCAGCCAGCTCAACGCAGCGCTCGGCGGCGGATCGTGACGGCGGCCACGGTCGTCTTGGCCTGTCCCGCCGCGTCGTGCGCGGTGTTGGTCGCGCGGCCGCGCAGCCGGGACGTGCGGCTGAAGAGCCGGCGGCCCGGGCGTGAGACGCGCAGGCGCAGCGTCGCCTGTTCGCCCGACGCGATCGAGAACCCGACCTGGCCCAGGGCAACGCCGGCGGCAGCGCGCGCGCCGGTCCGCCGCGGCGCGTTCAGCTTGGTCTGTCCCGAGCAGCGACCGACGGTCGTCGCGGGGCAGCGAAGCTTCAGCGTGATGAGCCGTCCCGCCGTCGTGAGCCGGGTGGACACCAGGCGCACGCCCGCGAACGGCACGGCCGACGGCGGCGTCTGGGGCGGCGTCACCGCCGGCGGGCTCGCAGTGGAGAAGGTGTGATCGGCGCCTGTGGTGATGCCGCCCTCGTTGGTGGCCACGATGCGGTAGTGGTATGTGGTCGCGGGGCTCAGTTCGCCGAGCGTCGCCGTCGCCGCCACGGGGCTGAGCCCGGGGCCGACGTCGATCGTGGGGGTGGTGTTGCCGTAGGCGGCAGTGCGGCCGTACTCGAAGTGGTACGAGGTCGGGATGCCCTTGGCGGTGACGCTGCCGCTGACGGTTGCCGACGTGCCGGTGACCGCACCGGCCGGGCCGGTCGTGGCCGCCGGGGCGACCAGGAGCTCGTCGGCGCCGATGTCCATCGTGCCGATCCTCCGCGGGTCGCCCTCGAAGTCGAACGCGCCGTTGAGGGGCTCGTTGACGCCGGCGTCGATCGTGGGTGAGCCGGCCGCCTGCCGGTAGTCGCCCGCGGCCGCGTTGACGAACAGCGGGTCCTTGAAGAGCTGGTTCCCGCCGCCGTCGGCGATGTTCCCGCCGTTCACCGATTCGGTCCCGTAGTTGGAGTGCCTGGCCGAGATCGTCGCCGCTCCGGCGCCGAAGGTGGTGGTCTTGAGGTCGGCGCCGCCCTGCCCACCGCGGGCGATCACGTTGACGAGGTTGATGGTCGCCACGCTCGTGCCCGACGCGTCCGCGTAGATCGCCACGCCGTTGCCGCCGGTCGCGATCGCGGTGACGTTACGTACCGAGCTCGTGCTCTGAAAGCCGAGAAACGCGAGCGTGCAGAGAGCCCGCCCGTTGGCCCCTTCTGCCACGAAGATGCTGTCCCGGACAAGGCTGTTGCTGACGTTTGCCGTGCACAGCGCTCCGCTAGGCCCGGTCACGATCACCTGGTCGATCTTCCCCGGGGAGCTGTAGAGCGCCGCCGTCGGCTCCGCTTGGTCGATTTCGACGTAGCGCAGCAGGGAGTCGTAGCCGAGCGCCATCCCGAACTGGCCCGCACCGCTGAACCGCAGGCGCGGCCGCGGCTCGCCGGCGACACCGCGGATCGTGATCTGCGCCGGAGTCCCGAGCGTCTTCGTCAGCTGGTAATCGCCCGGGCTGACGATCACCTCGTCACCGGCACTGGCGCCGGTCACCGCCTTGGTGAGGCTGCAAGGGTTCGCGGGCGAGCACACCGCCGCGTCCGCGCCGCTCGGGCTGGCGTAGCGCTGCGTGTCCGCCGAGGCGGCCGGCGCGATGATCGCCATGGTCACGAGCGCGCCGAGGACGATGCGCAGAGAGAGTCCGGAGGTGTGTCGCTTGAGCATCGCCCCACCGTGCCCGAGTGCCGCTGTCGCAACCAGGGGACGACCCGCCGACGTGCTGACGGAGAACCGACGGACGCCCGTCGGCTGGTCGCCGTCGCCGGCGTTTGCTGGGGTCGGTCCGCGTCATGCCCTCCCGCCGGCGTGATGCCTCAGACGGTGCGGGGTCGCCATGGCTCGTGCTCGTGCGCGAGCCACACCAGCTCGGGGTCGAGCGCATGCACCCGCAGCTGGCCTTCGGTGTGCGGCTCGTCGAGCTCGCCGAACCAAACCGCGACGTCGCCGCCGACGACGAGCGGACGCCCGCCAGTCTCGACGACGACCACCTGCAGGCCGCGTGTGTGGCCCGGAGCCGGGACGAGTCGGAGCCCGGGAAGCAGCTCGAGCTCGCCGTCGACCGGCACGTACCGCACGCCGGGCGCCTCGACCCACTCGCGAATGGTGTAGCCGTCCTCGCTGCGCGCGTCGTCGAGCTCCCGACGCTGGACGTAGATCGGCCTGCCGGCGAAGAGGTGGTTGCCGCCGCAGTGATCGGCGTGCAGGTGTGTGTTGACGACGATGTCGATGCCGGCGAGATCGAAGTCCTGCTCGCTCAGTGGCCGGAGGCGGGGATCGAGGTCGGCCAGCGCCGGGTGCAGCTCCGTCATGCCGGTGTCGACCAGCACGCGCGCATCGGGATGGTCGATGACGTGCACGTAGAGCGGCATCGGCTCGCCCTCGGCGAGCAGGTCGGCGACGCGGACGGGCGTGACGGTGATCGAGGCGGGGGCGTTCATCTCGGACCGACCGCCGCGCTGAGCGTGGCCGGCAGGTCGAAGTGCGCGAACACCGCGCCGTCGAAGGTGACGATCTCGGTGACGACCCCGTCCTGCACCCGCAGGACGTCGATCGCCAGCGGTTCGTACGCGGCGTCGCCCGGCTTGCGCACGTAGCCCGCGACCGCGGGCTGACCGTTGGCGCGCGTGACCACGCACCGCAGGCTGCCGAACGCCTCCGATCCGAACCCGCCGTCGATCCAGCCCTGCACGACCGTGCTTCGGCCGGTCCAGACGCCGGGCGTCGGCGGCATCGAGAAGCGGACGTCCTCGTGCATGAGGGCGGCCAGGCCCTCGGCGTCGGCGCGCTCGCTGCACTCGACGTAGCGGGCGAGCAGCTCTCGCTCGGCGGCGGTCGGCTCGGCGGCGTGTTGCCACGCCTCGCGGTCCTCGGGCAGGCTCTCGCGCAGCCCAGCCCGCGCGCGCTGCAGCGCGGAGTTCACCGACGCCTCGGTCGTCTCGAGCAGCCGCGCGGTCTCCTTCGCCGAGCAGCCGAGGACGTCGCGCAGTACGAGCACGGCCCGCGGCAGCGGCGCCAGGTGCTGGATCGCGGCGATGAACGCCAGCTCGACGGTCTCCTTGGCGAGCGCCACGTCCTCCGGGCCCTCGCGCCGGTCGGGCAGCTGCTCGAGGAGCTCGTCGGGATAGGGCTGCAGCCACGCGATCTCGCCGCTCGCGCTCGGCCGCCGCGGGCGCTTGTCGAGCGCGTCGAGGCAGGCGTTCGTCGCGATCCGGTACAGCCACGCGCGAACCGACGCGCGGCCCTCGTACGTCTCGCGCCGGCGCCACGCGCGCAGGAACGCCTCCTGGACGAGGTCTTCGGCCTCCTCGAACGACCCGAGCAGGCGGTAGCAGTGGACGTGCAGCTCGCGGCGGTGCGGCTCGACGCGGGCGCCGAAGGCCTGCTCGTCGAGCGGCCGGAGATCGTCAGTGATGGAGCTCATGGTGTGTGTGACGGCGGGCGGCCCGAAAGCTCATCACCCGGCGCCATGCAGCGTCCAGGAGCGGTGCCGCAATGGAGGGTGCTTCATTGCGCAGAGCTCTACAACACGACCCTAAAGCGCCAGCATCAGCAGCGCACGGATGTGCTCCTGCAGCTTCGGACGGCCCCGGCGCGGATCGGCGCGACGTTGCGGTTTCCTACGGATTTATGGTTGCGTTCAGGTGCCGATGTTCTGATGTGACTGCCGTGCGCCGCCTGCCACTCACACTTCGCGCGCTGATGCTCGTCCCGCTGCTCGCGGTGCTCGCCGACCAGGCGCGCGTCACGCTCGCGTGCGCGCCGGGCGCCCAGAGCTGCCTGGAGACCGCGGGCCAGGGCTCGCTCGGCGTTGCCGGCGTGGTCGTGCTCGTGCTGTGCGCGCTCGTGCTCGCGTTCGGCGTTGGGCGGCTGCTCGTGCGCCAGCAGCGGGTGCTGGAGCGCTGGCTGATCGGCGCCGCCGCGGTCGCCGCCGTGTGCGCCGGCCAGGCGCTGTTGGCGGGCACGATCGGCGATGCCGGAGCGCTCGGCGGCGGGTGGCTCGAGCTGCTCGCGATGTGCGTCGCCGCGGGCGGCGTGATCGCGCTCGCGCTCCGGGTGGCGCCCGCCATCGTCCAGTCGCTGCGGCCGACCGCGCCTCGCCTGCGGCCGATCGCGATCTTCGCGGTCGCCGCTCCAACACCGGTCGCCCGGCGCGTCATTGCGCCGCTCGCCACCGCGGCCGCCGGCCGTGCTCCTCCGCTGACGCTCCGCTGAGCGCCCACGGGCGCTCAGCCACCGCGCCCGTATCCACAGCGTCAAAAGGAGCTCTCATGTCAACCGCCCCAACCAAGCGCGAGCTGCGCGAGCAGCGCCGCGCAGTCCGCCGCGATGCCGAGCGCGCGCAGGCCGCGCGTGAAGCCCGCCGCCGCCGCGCGTGGCGGCTCGCCGCGGTCGCCGGCGTTGCCGTCGTCGCGGTCGTGATCGCGATAGCCGTGTCCTCGGCCGGCGGAGGCGATCAGCCGAGCGGCGCCGCCACCGGCGGTGCCGAGGCCGCGGCCTTGTTCGCCGGCATCCCCGAGCACGACGGGGTGCTCGGCGACCCGAACGCGCCGGTCACGCTGACCGAGTACGTCGACCTCCAGTGCCCGGTCTGCGCGGCAGCCTCCAAGCAGACCCTTCCCACGATCGTCGACGATTACGTGCGCACCGGCAAGGTCAAGCTCGCCGCCCGCACCCTGCACTTCATCGGCCCGGACTCCACCCGCGCCGCGAAGGTGGCGGCGGCCGCGGAGCGCCAGGGGCGGCTGTGGCCGTTCCTCGAGGTGTTCTACGCCAACCAGGGGCAGGAGAACTCGGGCTATGTGACCGACGCGTTCCTGCGTCGCGTCGCCACCGCGGCCGGGGTCAACGCGGACGCCGCGTTCGCGGGCGCCGACTCCCAGTTCGCCCAGCGGCGGCTCGACCGCGCCAACGCGGACGCCCGGCGGCTGGGCATCGACTCCACGCCGACGTTCACCGTGGCCAAGGGGAACGGCGCTGCGCACGTGCTGGACGCCGGCGGCCTGGACCCGAGCTCGGTTGCCGCGGCGCTCGACGCGGAGCTGGCCCGGTGAGTGCCGCCGCGCTACGGGTCAGCTCCGCGGTCGTGGGCGCGATCGGCCTCGGCATCGCCGGCTACCTGACGGCCGTGCACTACGACGGCGGGGCGCCGGTGTGCGCGGTCTCGCACGGATGCGCGACGGTGCAGCAGTCCGACTACGCCGAGCTCGCCGGCATACCGGTCGCGCTGCTCGGCCTGATCGGCTATGCCGGGATCCTGCTCACGCTGCTGCGCGACGACCCGCAGGGGCGCACCGCCACTGCGTTCCTGGCACTCGCCGGCGCCGGGTTCTCGGCCTGGCTGACCTACGTCGAGGTGTTCGAGCTGGAGGCGATCTGCATCTGGTGCGTGGCCTCGGCCGGCTGCATGCTCGCGCTTGCCGTGCTCTCGGCCGCGCGCGTGCTGACGGCAACCGAGGACCGATGGGAACGCGGACCGGATACTCGCCCGGCACGGTGAGCCGGAACCGCCTCACGCCCGGGAGGGGGACACGTCCCCCTCCCGCCCACCGGACGATCGGTGTTAGATGCCGCTATGGCACAGTCGCAGCCGCCAGCTCCAGAGCACGCCGACGCCGGGACCGAACTGCCCGCGGCACCGACGCCGCCGTCGGATCTCGATCAGGCGAGGCGCACGTCGATGGCCGCAGAACGCACCTGGCTGGCGTGGTGGCGCACCGCGCTGGCGGCCAGTGCCGGCGCGCTCGCCGTCGGCCGGCTCGCCCCGGAGCTGCTCGACGTCGCTCCGTGGCCGTACGTGCTGCTCGGCTGCGGCTACGCATCCCTGGCAGTCGGGCTCCTCTTCGTCGGCGCGCAACGCCAGCGCGAGCTGGAGCGCGCGCTGCGGACCGGCGGGCACGTGCCGCTGCGCTTCCGCACCGTCGGGCTGTTCACCGCCGGCGCCGTCGTGCTCGCCGTCATGACCGTCGTGCTCGTGATCGCGCAGACCTGACCCGCCCCGACAACGCACCAGGCTGACACCTCCGAGTGAGCGAGAATCGCTCGCGCGTTCTGGCGCCCGTGTCGAAGATCACGCGGTCCACGCCGTCGCGGGCGAGGCCGATGACCATCTGCGGGGTCAGCTCCATCCATGCATCGGCGGCGTCGATCGCTTGGATTGAAAAGCACCTGGAGGCCGCACCTTCCTCCTTCGGCAGGATGGCGGTGAGACAAACGCCCGGCCTGGGACCGCGCACCCGAATCGCCTCGGGCACCGCGCGTACGCCCGCCTGCTCGGGCGGGCGATCGTCCCCGACCAGCCAAGCGCGCCGTTCCGGGAGGTCACGGTGACGATCGACGCCATCAGGTTGACGGCGGTCGGCGTCGGTCAGTCGAGGAACATCGCGATGACGCTGTCGCGGTATCCCCGCGAGCGCGCCGGCGACACCCGCACGCTCAGCGTGCCGCGGGACGGCCAGTGGACTCCGGTGCCGCCGGAGCTCGGGGTGTTCGCGTTGCCGGTGTTCCGCGCGCCGGCGTCGCCGCGCCACGCCACGGCCGTCGGGCTGACGATCGACTCCAGCCTGCCGATACGCCACGGGTTCGCGGACGGCTACGGGCGCGGTTCCCACGAGACGGTCCATCCGACCGGCTCCATCGCCGCCCGGTACCACATAGACGTCCGCGGCTCCAGGGACGGGATTCAACCGGTCCAGCCCTAAGACCGGGCCGGCTCAGTTCACGGCGAGCGGGACGAGCTCGAAGCGGTCGACGTCGACGAGCCCTCGGTCGGTGATCTTCAGCGCGGGGATCACCGAGAGGGCGAGGAACGAGAGCGTCATGAACGGCGCCTCGTCGCCGACGCCCTGCTCGCGCAGCATCTCCTGCAGCTGCTCGAGCCGCTCGGCGACGGCCTCGACCGGCTCGTCGGACATGAGGCCGGCGACCGGCAGCGGGAGCTCGCCGCGGACCGCGCCGTCGCGCGAGACGACGATGCCGCCGCCGATCTCCTGCAGGCGCTCGGCGCAGGCCGTCATGTCCTCGTCGGTGGTGCCGACGACGACGAGGTTGTGCGCGTCGTGGGCGACGGTCGAGGCGAAGCCGCCCGTCCGCAGGCCAAAGCCGCGCACCAGGCCGAGGCCGATGCGGCCGGTCGCGTGGTGGCGCTCGATCACGGCGATCTTGGCCAGGTCGCGCGCCGGATCGGCGACGACGTGGCCGTCGAGCACGGCGGGCTCCTCCTCGCGCGCGTGCGTGATGAGCTGGCCGGGGATCGTCTCGATCACGCGCACGCGCTCCACCGCCTCGATCGCGAACGCACCAGGAGCCAGCGGAGCCGCCCGCATCGTGCTGCGCACCCGGTCCGGGATCGGCGGGCGGTCGAACTCCAGCGCGCGGCCGTCGACCGCCACCAGCCGGCCGTCCTTGTACACGCGCGCGGGGCGGAAGGTCTCGAGATCGTCGAGCAGGACCAGGTCGGCGCGCAGGCCGGGCGCCACGGCGCCTCGGTCGAGCAGCCCGTGGCAGCGCGCCGGGTGCAGCGTCGCCATCAGCAGCGCCGCCTCCGGCGAGCAGCCCTCCTCGACGGCGATGCGGCACATCTGGTCGATGTGGCCCTCGCGATAGAGCAGGTCGGGCTCGCGGTCGTCGGTGCAGAACGCGCAGTGCTCGGGCCCGTACTGGCCGACCAGCGGCAGCAGGTCACGCAGGTTACGGGCGTTCGAGGCCTCGCGGATCAGCACCCACATGCCGCGCCGGCGCTTCTCGAGCGCCTCGTCGAAGGTGGTCGCCTCGTGGTCGGAGCGGATGCCCGCGGCGATGTACGCGTCGAGCGCACGGCCCATCACTCCGGGCGCGTGACCGTCCGCGTGATCGCTGAGCTCGAGCCGCGCGAGCACCTCGGGCACCCCGGCGATCACGCCCGGGAAGTTCATCATCTCGGCCACCCCCAAAGCCCTTGGATGGCGGAGGATCGCCTCCATGTCGGCCGGCTCGAGCGGGCCCAGCGGCGACTCGAAGTCGCTCGCCGGCACACACGAGGGCGCCATCACGAACACGTCGAGCGGCAGCCCTTCGGACGCCTCGAGCATCCACTCGACGCCCTCGCGGCCGAGCACGTTGGCCACCTCGTGCGGGTCGGTGACGACGGCGGTGGTGCCGTGCGGCACCACACAGCGGGCGAACTCGCCCGGGGTGAGCTTGGAGGACTCGATGTGGACGTGGGCGTCGAGGAAGCCGGGCACGAGGTACTGGCCGCGTGCGTCGACCCGCTCGCCGCCGTCGTACTCACCCAGCCCGGCGATCCGGCCGCCGAAGACCGCGACGTCGAGCTCCAGCCACTCGCGCGTGAAGACCGAGAGCACATGCGCGCCCTCGATCACGAGATCCGGCGGTTCGTCGCCGCGCGCCACGGCGATGAGGCTCACGGCGTCAGACCCCGCACCAGGCGGACCTCGATCTCGTGGGCGCCGGCGTCGAGCGCCGCCATTACCACGTCGTCGAGCGCTCCGAGCACCGCCTCGCGGCTGCCGCTCAGCGCCGTCACGCCGGGGCCGGCCTCGCGGGCGAGGCCCGTCGGCCCGGCGGCGTCGAGCGCGGCGGTGACCGCTTCGTCGGGCCCGTCGATCCGGTACTCGGCGGTCAGCTCGGCCGGCGGGACCGGCATCAGACGCCCACGATGTCGTCCGGCCGCACCGGCACGCGCGGCAGCTCGGCGCCGGTGGCGGCGCGCAGGGCGGCGACGATGGCCGGGGTGGAGGAGATGGTCGGCGGCTCGCCGACGCCGCGCAGGCCGTAGGGGGCCCCGGGGTCGGCCAGCTCGAGCACGTCGAGCTCGACCGGCGGCATGTCGAGCACCGTCGGGATCAGGTAGTCGGTGAACGAGGCATTGCGCACCTCGCCGTCGACGACCTGGATCTCCTCCATCAGCGCCAGCCCGAGGCCCTGGGCGATGCCGCCCTCGATCTGCCCTTCGACGGCCAGCGGGTTGATCGCCTTCCCGACGTCCTGCGCGGTGGCGATCTCGACGACCCGCACGAGGCCGAGCTCGGTGTCGACGTCGACCACTGCGCGGTGTGCGGCGAAGGCGAAGGTCACGTGCGCGTCACCCTGGCCCTTCTCGTCGAGCGGGAAGGTCGGCCGGTGGTGGTGCTCGCGCGTGATGTCGATCGGCTCGTCGAGCGAGCCACCTCGCCGATCGAGCTCCTCGCGGACCGCCTCGCACGCGAGCTTGACCGCGCCGCCGGTCATGTATGTCTGGCGCGAGGCCGACGAGGAGCCGGCCGAGCCGACCTGCGTGTCGGCGGGCAGCACGATCACCCGCTCGACGCCGAGCTCGTGGCGCGCGATCTGCTCCTGCACGGTCACGAGCCCCTGGCCGACCTCGGCGGCCGCGGTGTGGACCTCGGCAAGCGGCTCGCCGCCCACCATGGAGAGCCGGACGCGGGCGGTCGAGTAGTCGTCGAAGCCCTCGGAGTAGCCGACGTTCTTGTAGCCGACCGCGTAGCCGATCCCGCGTCGCACACCCTCGCCGTGCGTGGTGTTGGAGTGGCCGCCGGGCAGGATCTCGGACGGCCCGGGGAGCGGCCGGTTCGAGACGCTGTCGAGCAGCCGGGCGACCGGGGCGGGCGAGCGGATCGGCGCGCCGGTCGGGATGACGGTGCCCTCCGATGCCGCGTTGCGCCGCCGCAGCTCGACCGGGTCCATGCCGAGCGCCGCCGCCAGCTTGTCCATCTGCGCCTCGTAGGCGAAGCAGGTCTGGACGGCGCCGAAGCCGCGCATCGCCCCGCACGGCGGGTTGTCGGTGTAGACGACGTAGGAGTCGATCAGCGCGTTCGGCACCTCGTAGGGCCCGGCGGCGAAGCAGGCGGCGTTGCTGCACACGGCGGTCGAGCTCGACGCATAGGCGCCCCCGTCCAGGAGGATGCGGCACCTGACGTAGACGAGGTCGCCTTCGCGCGTGGCCCCGTGCTCGTAGCGCATCCGCGCGGGGTGGCGGTGGATGTGGCCGAAGAACGACTCCTCGCGGCCGTACATCATCTTCACCGGCTTGCCGGTGTGGAGCGCGAGCATGCAGGCGTGGATCTGCATCGAGAGGTCCTCGCGGCCGCCGAACGCCCCGCCCACGCCGCCGAGGCTGATCCGCAGCTTCTCCGGCGGCAGATCGAGCGCCGTGGCGACCTGGTCGCGATCGACGTGCAGCCACTGGGTGGCGACGAAGAGGTCGACGCCGCCGTCCTCGGCCGGCACCGCGAGGCCCGACTCCGGGCCCAGGAAGGCCTGGTCCTGCATGCCGACCGTGTACTCGCCGGTCACCACGACCTCGGCGGTGGCGCCCGGGTCGCCGTGCTCGATGCGCACGTGCCGCAGCAGGTTGCCGGACGGGTGCAGCGGCTCGGCATCGAAGGCCTTCTCGGGATCGGTGACCGGCGTGAGGACCTCGTAGTCGACCTCGATGGCGGCGGCGGCGCGGCGAGCGGTCTCCGGGTGGTCGGCGGCCACGATCGCCACCGCCTCGCCCTGGTAGCGGACCTGGTCGAAGGCGAGCACCGGCTGGTCGGGGATCTCGAGCCCGTACACCTTGCGGCCGGGCACGTCCTCATGGGTGAGGACGGCGTGGACGCCGGTGAGGGCCAGCGCCGGCGCCAGGTTGATCTCGCGGATGCGGGCGCGCGGGTGCGGGCTGCGCAGGGTCGAGCCCCACAGCATCCCGTCGGCCCACAGGTCGGACGAGTACGCGAAGTCGCCCTTGACCTTCGGGATCCCGTCCGGGCGGCGCAGGCTCTCGCCGATCCCGCCGCGGACCGTCGTCTCGACGCTCACACGACCACCTCCTGCATCCTGCGGCTCGCGTTGGCGATGTCGCGGGCGATCTCGTCCTCGTCGGCGGTGATCAGGCGACCGTGCTGGATCACGGCCCGGCCGCCGACGAGCAGCGTGTCCGCGAGCGGGCGCGGCCCGAACACCAGCGCGGCGACGGGGTCGGCGATCCCGGCGTGGTCGACGTCGTCGAGCCGCCACAGCGCGACGTCGGCCAGCTTGCCGGGCTCGAGCGAGCCGATCTCCTGCTCACGGCCGAGGCAGCGGGCGCCGTGGATGGTGCCGAGCGCCAGCGCCTCGCGGGCGGTCAGCGCCTGCGGGCCGCCCTTGATGCGTGCCACCAGCAGCGCCTCGCGCAGCTCACCGGCCAGCTCGCCGGCCTCGTTGGACGCCGGGCCGTCGACGCCGAGGCCGACCGGCGCGCCCGCCGCGGTGAGCGCGGCCACCGGCGCGATGCCGGCGCCGAGCCGCGCGTTCGAGGACGGGCAGTGGGCGACGCCGGTGCCGGTCTCGCCGAAGCGCCGGACCTCGCGCTCGTCGAGGTGCACGCAGTGGGCGAGCCAGACGTCGTCCCCGAGCCAGCCGACCTGCTCGAGGTACTCCACCGGGCGCACGCCGAAGAGCTCGAGGCAGAACTCCTCCTCGTCGAGCGTCTCGGCCATGTGGGTGTGGAGGCGGACGTTCCGCCGGCGGGCGAACTCGGCGGTCTCCGCCATCAGCTCCTTGGTGACGCTGAACGGCGAGCACGGGGCGAGGGCGAGCCGGGTCATGCTGTTGGGCGCCGGGTCGTGGAAGCGGTCGATCGCGTCGGCGCAGGCCTGGAGGATCGCGTCGCGGTCCTCGGTGATCTCGTCGGGCGGCAGGCCGCCCTGCGACTTGCCGAGGTCCATGCTCCCGCGGCATGGGTGGAAGCGCACGTGCAGGTCGCGCGCGGCCTCGACCTCGATGGCCAGCAGGTCGCCCGCGCCGCGCGGGAACACATAGTGGTGGTCGGTGCTCGTGCTGCAGCCGGAGCGGGCCAGCGCGGCCAGGCCGGCGCGGGCCGCGGCGCGCTCGATCTCGCCGTCGACCCGCGCCCACACGGGGTAGAGGTCCTGCAGCCACTCGAACAGCGTCGCCTGCTGCGACATGCCGCGCGTGGCCCACTGGTAGAGGTGGTGGTGGCAGTTGACGAGGCCCGGGGTGGCGAGCATGCCGCGGCCGTCGATGCGGGTGCCGGGCTCGTCGGTCCCGCCCTCGCCGACGGCGACGATGCGGTCGTCCTCGATGACGACGTGGCCGTCGGCGTGCTCCGTCCCGGCCGCGTCGACCGTCGCGATCGCGCAGCCCTCGATGACCGTCCTCATCGCTGCGCCGCCAGCCTCACGGCGTCGAGGATCTTCTCGTAGCCCGTGCAGCGGCACAGGTTGCCGGCGAGCGCCTCGCGGATCTCCGGCTCGGTCGGCTGCGGCTTGCGGGCGAGCAGGTCGTGGGTGGCGACGATCAGCCCGGGCGTGCAGAACCCGCACTGGACGGCGCCGGCCTCCAGGAACGCCGCCTGGATCGGGTGCAGCTCGTCCTCGCTCGGGGCCAGGCCCTCGACGGTGACGATCTCGCGCCCCTCGGCCTGCCCGGCCATGACGAGGCACGAGCACACCAGCTCACCGTCGAGGTAGACCGAGCAGGAGCCGCACTCACCCTGCTCGCAGGCGTTCTTCGAGCCGGGCAGGGCGAGCCGCTCGCGCAACACGTGCAGCAGGCTCTCGCCCTCCCACAGGCCGTCCACCTCGCGCGGCTCGCCGTTGATCGTGCAGGTCAGCCTCACGCGCTCCACGCCCACTTCAGGGTTCTCTTGGCCATCACCGCGAGCGCGTGGCGGCGGTAGGCGGCGGTGCCGCGCTGGTCGTCGATCGGGGACGCGGCCGCTGCCACCAGCTCACCGAACCTTTCGAGGGCGTCGGTGGGGATCGGCGCGCGGGTGTCCCAGTCGAGCGCGTCGTTGATCATCGCCTCCGCCTCGTGCGCGCGGCGGGGGGTGGGGGCGGCCGAGCCGATGCAGGTGCCGACGGTGCGCTGTTGGTCGTCGAGGGCGAGCGCGAACGAGCAGACGGCGATGACCATCGCGTTGCGGGTGCCGATCTTGGAGAACTGCTGGGCGCCGTTCGCGGCCGGGATGTGGAAGGCGGCGATCAGCTCGTCCGGCTCGAGCGTGTTGCGCTTCGGGCCGGTGATGAAGTCCTCGATCGCGATCTTGCGCGTGCCTCGTGTGGAGGCGAGCTCGATCTCGGCGTTGGAGGCATACAGCGGCGGCAGCGCGTCGCCGGCGGGGGAGGAGGAGCCGAGGTTGCCGCCGATGGTGCCGCGGTTGCGGATCTGCGGCGAGCCGACCGTCCGCGAAGCGATCGCGAGCCCCGGCAGCGCTTCGCCGAGCTCGGCGATCGCGCGCGTGTACGTGACGCCGGCGCCGACCCGCAGCATGCCGTCGTCGCGGTCGTGGTCGGTCAGCGCTTCGACCCGCGTCAGGTCGAGGATCGCCTCCGGCCTCGCGCGGCCGAAGTTCATCTCCACCATCACGTCGGTCCCGCCCCACAGCGGCATCGCGTCAGGGCGCGCGGCCTTGGCCTCGAGCGCCTCGTCCCACGTCGCGGGCTGGAGGAACTCCATCCGCGAAGTCTATTCGCGGCCGGGCGACTCCACTGAATCGAACGAGCGCGCCGGCGGCTCGTCCTCCGCGCCTTGGACCGCGAGCACCAGCGCGGCCGCGGCGAGCATCGCCAGCACCATCGCGGGAAGCACACGGGCCGTCGAGCCGACCACCAGCCCACACGCGCACGCGGCACCCCCGGCGACCGCCACCCACACCACCGACGCGTCGCCACCGGAGACCAGCATCACGGCCAGCGCGACGGCCGCTCCGGCCGCGACGGCCGCGACCGCGGCGAGCAGCGGGAAGCGGCGACGCGTGAGCATCGCGACGGGTCGACGGGCGAGGGCCTGCACCCGCTCACCATCCCAAAGTCCTGGGGTCCTCGCACCAGCCCATCCGTACAGGTTTTCGCGTGGCGAACACGCGATATCGGCACGGCCTCTGAGACGGTCGCGCGAGCGCTAGACTCGGCGCCGCGCTTGGTGGGCGTAGCTCAGCTGGTAGAGCTCCGGGTTGTGGTCCCGGCGGTCGCGGGTTCGAATCCCGTCGCTCACCCCTCTGAACGGCTTCTGATCGGACCGGCTGCGGGAGTCGGCTCAGCAGCCGACGGGATCCAGTTCAAGTTCGGGAAAGGGTTCCGACGAGGGGTCCGACGATCCCCCACCAAGAGCGCGGCTGCTCGGCGATGAGGCCGAGCTTTTCCAGGCCTTCCACCGCCGGCACACCCGAGTGGTCCAGCGGCTCGTCCGGCACGTCGCCGGACATCGTCGACGACGCGTGCAACTTCGCTTGGACGGAGTTCCTTCGGTGTCAGCCGGCCTGGGATCGCAACTCGCGCTCGTGGCTGGTCACGACGGCTCAACATGCGAGTCGGCGCACACCGGCTTGGAGGTCGGGGGCCACGAGGATCTGGTGCGCGAGCCGGCAGATACCCGAGACGTCGTCGCGCTGCGGGCCGAGCTCCGGGCAGCGCTCGAGATCTTCGCGACGGTTCCGGAGCGGCGGCGCGAGGTCAAGGCGCTGCGTGGACCGCAAGCGTCAGGGCGATCGTGCGTACCGTGGCAGGCGTTGCTCCAGGGTCCGCCGGGTCACATGAGTCGGCTAGCCACCCTGGCAAGCGGCTCGTCAACCCGGTGCAACGTACCGGCAACTCGAGCCGCGCCCTGAACGCATCCGGCATGCGAGCTACGGAGTGGGCCCGACCAGACCGGCACCGAGCAGGCCAGCGACGATCATGACGCCCGTGATCGCTCGCTTGCGCGGAGGCGTCAGCCATCGGCCGGCGTGGGTGGCGAGCCAGGCTCGCGCTCCAGTGGCGCCTACAGCCACCGTCATGGCTCCGGCCATGCACTGGACGCACATGTCGTCAGCATACGCCTGAGCGTCGGGACGCCGACCGATACGGTGACTTCGAAGGGGCTCCCCGCCGGGAGGTGCGAGAGGCAGGGACGTGACTTCGCGGCGCAGCCGTTCTGCGAGCTGCTACGCGACAACCGCAGCCCGCGGCCCTAAGCGCCGGGCCGTTGCGCTCCATCCAGCTCAGCATCTCCGACCGCCCGAGCTCGTCCACCGGGCCGGTCCAGGTCTGCCCGCGATCGCGACGGCGCTCTAGCCGGCTGTCTCGCCCTGGACGACGATCCGGGTGACGTTCGGCGCGCCGGGAAGCGGCCTGTCCGTCCTGTAGACGTGCGTGTCGCCCTGCAGGAGCAGGACGGGACGGCCGTACTCGGCTGCGCGGGCTTGGAGGCGCGCGTTGATGCGGTCGAACGCCGTGCTGCCGGGAACGGTGTCGGCCTGCATGCCGATGACCACGCCGCGCGAGCGCTCACGCTCGGCGGCGTCGAAGGCGTCGTCGATCCATTCCAGGGCGGCGGCCTCGCGGGCCTCGACCTCGGCGAGTCGCTCGTCGCGCTGGGCGGGCGTCTCGGCGCCGCCGAACCACGGCGGTCTCATCGGTCACTCCAGGTAGCGATCAGCAACGCGGCGCATCCGACCACGCGCCCCCGATCCCTGGTGTCACCCCGATGTCAGCGTCCTGTGACGATCCTGTGGCTCGGCGCGCGCCGTGGCGCGTTGACACAGCGGTCACCAGACCGCACGCCCGCCGTGGTCAACTTCGTGTGCCGCGGCGGCCGGCACGGCCGGCTCGCCGCCCGGGGCCACTGGCTCGGTACCTCTCTCCTCCGCCGACCCACCCGGCCTCGGGCGTCCCGCTTTCCTCGCCCCTCGCTCGCGCCCGTCATGGCTGAAAGGGGGGCGCCTCGCCCCAGCCCCAGCGAGGGACTGGTGCGCGCTCGACGACGTCGGCGTCCGGCTGGGAGTTGTGCTCAGCAAGGCGCGATCCCCACTCGGCGTATGCGACGAGCGCGGAGCGGAACTCGGGGTCGTCGGGAAGGCCGGCGTCGTCGGCCGCGAGGCTGAGCAGCGAGACGAAGCGATGCCGCTCTCCGGGCGCAATCGCGAGGCCGCGATGGTGAGCGAGCATCTTCTCGTAGCCGCCCAGGTCCTCGGTGTAGCGGGCGGGGCCGCCCAGCACCTCCGACCACCAGATGCTGACGTGCGCTCGGTGCTCCTCGCTCACAGCGCCGGGAAAGTACGGCGAGAGGAGCTCGTCACGCTCGACACGGTCATAGAAGCAATCCATCAGCCGCCGGATCGCCGCCTCGCCTCCGGCCCACTCGTACAGCGTTGGCGTTGCGTTCATCTGATCTGTGCCGCCGTTTCCGTACTTCAGCCGATCGGCAAGGTCGCGGCGCTGCTGCCGCGCCCGGCGGAAACCGGTGCGGGCGCCCACGCGAACCCGTCTGGGTCGGCGAACGGCCCGGCGTCGCTGCCGATCTCCAGCCGGTGCGATCCGGAACCGTCGGATGAAACACCGGCGTCCTTGGCGAGGGCCCCGCGCCCGTAGAGCCCGAACCCGATGGAACCCGGCGGAGTCTCGAACTCGACGTACTTGCGACCGAAGCTCCTCTTCACGGCAAGACCTCGGTCGACGTAGAACCGCTTGCTCGCGGCCACGTCCGCGGCTCCCAGCAGGAGCACGATCTGGTCGATCTGCCGCGTGGCCGGACCGACGTCCTTCTTCGCCGAGGTCGCGACCTTGCAGATCGTCCCGTCCGGCGCTTGGACGACGCCGCCGGAGCCCCAGAACGACTTCTTGGCCGGCTTCAGCAGCGTGGCGCCCGCCTCGACGGCGGCATCGATGAAGCCGTTGACGGTGGCCGGCTGCGACACGAGGAGCGACAGCGTGAACCCACGGAAGCCGGTCGTCGGTTGATCCGAGGCCCGCAGGCGCACCTGCGTTCCCAACCCGAAGGCGGCGGCGTAGAAGCGTTCGGCGGCCGCGGGATCGTCCGCTTCGAGGGTGACGAACTCGATGGAGGTCATGCCCTCATGTTCGGTGCAGCCGGGGATCGGCGCTTCTCGATTCCTGATCGATGCTCCTCGGGCGCGGTGTCGAGCTCGCCCTCGTCGCTGCGGAGCACCGTGACCGCGATGACGATCGCGACGAGCACGAGCGTGGCGCCGACGAGGTAGGCGACCTGGAAGCCGGCGTTGAGCGCGGAGGCGGCAGGCTCTCCCGCGGCGCGGAGGCCCTCGGTGCGCTCGCTCGCGAGCGTCGCCAGCACGGCGAGGCCGATCGCCCCGCCGACCTGCACGGTCGTGTTGACGAGGCCCGAGGCGAGTCCGGAGTCGCCGGGTGTGGCGCCGGACATGGCGAGAGTCATGAGCGAAGGCGCGGCGAGACCGGCGCCGAGGCCGAGCAGCGTCATCACCGGCAGGATGTCGACGGCGTAGGCGGCGTCGGTCGGCGCCTGGGTGAACAGCAGGAGCCCGCCGGCGATGCAGGCCAGGCCGGGGATCAGCACCGTGCGCGGGCCGTAGCGGGTGATGAGCGGCTCCGCGTAGCGCAGCGAGAGCACGCCCATCACCGCGGTGACCGGCAGGAACGCGAGCCCGACCGCCAGCGGTTCGTAGCCGAGGACCTGCTGCATGTAGAGGGCGCCCAGGAAGAACATCCCGAACATGCCGACGCTCCAGAGAGCCATCACCGCGTTCGCGCCGGCCACCTTGCGGGAGCGGAACAGGCGCAGCGGCATCAGCGGGTTGGCGATCTGCGCCTGGCGCGCGACGAACCCGGCCAGCAGCGCCATCGACACGCCGCCCAGGGCGAGCGTCTGCGCCGATCCCCAGCCCTCCTGATCGACCTCGAGGATCGTGTACACGCCGACCATCAGGCCGGCGGTGAGCACGACGGCGCCCGGCAGGTCCGCGCCCGCGCCGAAGCCGATGCCGGGCCGAGCCTCGACGAGCCTGCGCGCGAGCAGCGCGGTGACGACGCCGACCGGCACGTTGACGAAGAAGATCCAGTGCCAGTTGATCGCCTCGGTCAGCGCGCCGCCGGCGAGCAGGCCGATCGAGCCTCCGGCCGAAGCGACGAAGCTGTAGACGCCGATCGCCTTGGCCTGCTCACGCGGCTCCGGGAACATCGTCACGACGATGCCGAGGACGACGGCCGAGGTGAGCGCGCCGCCGACGCCCTGGACGAAGCGCGCCGCGATCAACATGCCGGCGCTCTGGGCGAGTGCGCACAGCAGTGAGGCGAGCGTGAACAGGGCCACGCCGAACAGGAAGACGCGTCGCTGGCCGAGCAGGTCGCCGAGCCGTCCGGCGAGCAGCAGCAGGCCGCCGAAGGCGATCAGGTACGCGTTGACGACCCATGCGAGGCTGCTCTGCGAGAAGCCGAGGTCCTCCTGGATCGACGGCAGCGCGACGTTCACGATCGTGATGTCCAGGACGATCATCAGCACCCCGGCGCAGAGCACGTAGAGGGCGAGCCAGCGGTTGGCGGTCGTTGATGCTGTCGCTTCGAGTGTCATGTGGATGGATCGGAGCCGTCCGCGCGGCTTCGACATGCATGTCGAGGCGCGCGCGCCGGCTCCGATCCATCCACGAGAACCGCCCATCGACCGGAAGGGACGACATGAAGTACCTCATGCTGATCTACACGGCTCCAGGAGCGTTCGAGGCGCTGTCCGAGGAGGACCGCGAAGTCATGATGAGCGAGGGTCGCCGCCATACCGACGAGCTCGCCGCGTCAGGCGAGCTGGTCAGCGGCGCTGCGCTCGCCGACGTCGAGAACAGCAGGACCGTGCGTGTGCGCGAGGGCGTCGCCGCCACCACCGACGGGCCGTTCGCGGAGGCCAAGGAGCAGCTCGCCGGCTACTACGTTGTGGACTGCGAAGGCATCGAGCGCGCGACCGAGATCGCCGCCCAAGACCCCGCCGCGCGGTTCTGGGCGGTCGAGGTCCGGCCGATCATGGACGAGGTCGGGCTGGAGATGTGAGCACCCAGGGGCACCTCGAGGACCTGCTGCGCGGCCTCGCGCCGCAGGTTCTCGGCGTGCTCGTGCGCCGCTATCGCAACTTCGACGCCTGCGAGGACGCCGTGCAGGAGGCGCTGCTGGCGGCCGCGGTCCAGTGGCGGGAGAACGGGGTGCCGGAGAGCCCGCGAGGGTGGCTGATCACGGTCGCGTCGCGCCGCCTCGCCGACCAGGTGCGCAGCGATGCAGCACGGCGGCGCCGCGAGGAAACCGTCGCGGCGTCGGCGCCGGCCTACGAGGCCGTCGCGCCGCCGCTGGGCGAGGACACAGCGCTCGACGACGCCGACACCCTGACGCTGCTCCTGCTGTGCTGCCATCCGGCGCTGTCGCCCGCCTCGCAGATCGCGCTCACGCTGCGCGCCGTCGGCGGCTTGACCACTGCCGAGATCGCACGCGCGTTTCTCGTGCCGGAGGCGACGATGGCCCAGCGCATCAGTCGCGCCAAGCAGCAGATCAGGGCCGCCGGCGCCGGCTTCGAGATGCCCGCGGACCCCGAGCGAGCGGAGCGGCTGCGGGCGGTCCTCCACGTCCTCTACCTGATCTTCAACGAGGGGTACACGGCCAGCTCGGGTCCCCACCTGCAGCGCGCGGAGCTGACCGTGGAGGCGATCCGGCTGGCGCGCATGGTCCAGGCACGGGCACCCGGCGACGGCGAGGTCGCGGGTCTGCTCGCACTGATGCTCCTCACCGACGCTCGCCGCGCGGCGCGCACGCGACCGGGCGGTGAGCTGGTCCCCCTCGCGGAGCAGGACCGCCGGCGCTGGAACGCCGACTCGATCCGCGAAGGCATCGGCCTGATCACCGAGGCGCTGGCGCGCGGGCCGGTCGGCCCGTACCAGCTGCAGGCGGCGATCGCCGCCGTGCACGCCGAGGCGGCCCGCGCCGAGGACACCGACTGGCCGCAGATCGTCGGGCTTTACCGCCTGCTCGGGCGCGTCGCGCCGAACCCCATGGTCACGCTCAACTCCGCCGTCGCGGTCGCCATGGTCGACGGCCCCCGTGCCGGCCTCGACGTGCTCGCCACCCTCGACGCCGACGAGCGGGTCGCGAAGCACCACCGACTCGAGGCGGTCCGCGCTCACCTGCTCGAGCTCGCCGGTGATCGCGCCGCCGCCTGCGCGAGCTACCGGACCGCCGCGCGGCGCACGACGAGTCTTCCCGAGCGGCGGTACCTCGAGGCGCGCGCTGCAAGGCTGGCGAGTCCTGTCCCCTGAGGGCGCCGGGGGCGATCAGGCGTCCGTTGCGGCCGGGTGATGCGGCCGACGGAAGAGCCATCCGCGCAGCAGTCGGGTGACGCGCGGCATGACGACCCACGTCATCAGCGGGACGGCGAGCCCGGTCGTGATCCCTAGCCTGGCGACCACGGGCAGGTCCTCGAGCAGCGGGCCGGTGATCCCCACGATGGCGGTGATCAGCGGAAAGATGGTGAGCCAGGTGACGAGCGCCATCTTCCACAGGCGTGGCGGCGCCGCTCTGGGCCGGTCCGGCAGCGTGCTCCAGACCGGTCACGAAGGTCCTGCGCAGCGGGCCGACGACGTGCGGCTCGGCGCGCTCGCGCCAGGCCGCGTGCTCGTCGGAGTCGAGCCACGCGTGCAGGTGCTCGTCGCTGTCGAACCGGTAGACGGTCCGGTACTCCCCGGCGGTCGCGCTGGGCGGCCGGAAGACCTCGACAAAACGCCCGGCCGAGCGTCGGCAGTGTCTCGAACCGGGTGCTCCAGGAATAGGCGAGCCGCAGCCGCCCGAGCCCGCCGGCCGCGGCGCGCTTGGCATCCTCGGCGGCGCGGTCGGCGTCCGCCAGCGTTCGCCGCGCCCCTCGGAGGAACGCGCGGCCGGCGTCGGTGAGCCTGACCTCCCGCGTCGTGCGGACGAAGAGGTCGACGCCGAGGTCGCGTTCGAGCTGCCGGATCGCGGCGCTGAGCGGAGGCTGCGCCATGTGCATGCGCTGCGCGGCGCGACTGAAGTTCAGCTCCTCCGCCACGGCGATGAAGTAGCGCAGGTGGCGCAGCTCGACCATCCTGCACGCAGCGTATATACGCGCCCGACGTCACCGCCGCCGCGAGGCGAGCCAGGCGC
Organism: uncultured Solirubrobacteraceae bacterium; assembly: GCA_963844405.1. Lineage (GTDB taxonomy): Bacteria > Actinomycetota > Thermoleophilia > Solirubrobacterales > Solirubrobacteraceae > DASSUW01. The sequence goes on from CAWJNZ010000012.1 coordinate 30,454, forward strand.
GCGCCAGGACCAGCCCGGCGCCCATCCAGCTCGCCATCGGCAGGAGGGCCTCCTCCACCGGCAGGCCGCCGACGTGAGCGATCACGTGGCGGCCTTGTCGCGCTCGAAGGCCGCCACGCCGCGCGCGACCTGCTGCTTCCAGTCCTCGGACGGCTCCGCATCGCTGTAGGCGTCGTGCCAGTTCTGCCACTCGTACGTCGGCGTTTGCGGGTAGCCCTCCGGCGAGTCCTCCCACTCCTCCTGGCGCCCGAGCGCGGTGATGTCGAGGTACGTCCAGGTGTTGCCCATCAGCTCGTCGCCGCGGTTGTTGATGAGGTAGGTGCGGTAGACGCGCTCGCCGTCGCGGATGAAGGCGTTGGTGCCGTGCCACTCGTCGACGCCGAAGTCCTTGTCGAAGTCGTCGGTGAGCGTGTACCACGGGATGTGCTCCCAGCCCATGCGCGCCTTCACGCGTTCGATGTTCTCCTGCGGCGCGCGCGAGACGAACGCGAGGCTCGTGTCGCGGGCGTTCAGGTGGGCGGGATGGGCGACCTGGTCGGCGACGTTGGAGCAGCCGACGCACGCATGCTCGGGCCAGCCGCGCACGCCGGGCTCGAAGAAGGCGCGGTAGACGATCAGCTGACGCCGGCCGCCGAACAGGTCCGGCAGGCTCAGCCTGCCCTCGGGCCCGTCGAACACGTACTCCTTCTCGACGGGCAGCCACGGCATCCGCCGGCGCTCGGCGGCGAGCGCGTCGCGGGCGCGGGTGACCTGCTTCTCCTTGACCAGCAGCTTCTCCCACGCGGCCTGCCATTCGTGCGGGGAGACGATCGGGGGCGTATTCATCTCGGGATCTCCTGTGTGTTCGGGTCTTCCTCGGCGAGCCGCTTGATGGCCGCCAGGCGGGCGTCCCACTGCGACGCGAGGCCCGCCATCCAGCGGGCGGCCTCGCCGAGGGGTTCGGTTCGGACGGTGTAACGGACCTCGCGGCCTTCGCGTCGGGCCTCGACCAGCCCGGCGCGGTCGAGGACCGCGAGGTGCTTGACCACCGCCACGCGGCTGACCGGCAGCTCACCGGCCAGCGACGTGGCGGTGCCCTCGCCGCGCTCGGCGAGCAGGCTGAGCACGCGCCAGCGGGTCGGGTCCGCCAGCGCGACGAACAGCCCGTCCGCCGGCGCGCTCATCAGGCGGCGACCTTTGCCGCGTACTCGCGCAGCTCGTCGGTCTCGTGCGCCCAGCCGCGGCTGTTGCCATCGAGGTTCTTGGCGCGCTGCTCGTCCGACGTGGCGAGCGAGGCGAAGCCGCTCTCGACGACGCGCAGCCGCGTGCCGTCGCCCTCGGGGCTCAGCGTGAACTCGACGAGCGTCGAGTTGCCCTCGACGCGGCTCCTCGCCGCCCGGGTCCTTGAAGGGTGCCCACCGGTAGGCGAAGCGGCGCTGCGGCTCGACGGCGACGACGCGGCCGCGGCTGGTGCCGTGGTCGGTCCAGCGCAGCACGATCGCGCCGCCGGGGCGCAGATCGATCTCGGCCCCGGCGTCGCCGAACCAGCGACCGAGGTGCTCGGCTTCGGTGATCAGCTGCCAAACGCGCTGGACAGGGGCGTCGATGACGGTCTCTCGTTCGATCTGGTCGGGAACCACGGGAACCTCCATTGGGATCGATGTGTCACCGCAGGGTTACACATCATCCGACGAGATGCAACCCCCGGGTTACACGTGGTCCTCGCTACCGCAGCGACCGCGGCAGCCCGAAGTGCGGGAAGACGCTGCTGTCCCCGAACCAGGTGATCGCGGAGATCCGGCGACCCTCCAGCGTGAGGACGAACAAGGCGTACGCGCGCGCGACGTCGCTCTGTGCGGACGGCAGGTAGCTCGCGAAGGCGGGCTGGCCGTTCGCACGTGTGGCGACCAGACGCAGGTGGGCGCCGCGCCTGGCTTCGCGGTCGCGCAGGAACGCGGCGATCACGCTCGGGCCCTGGTACTCGAAAGGCTCGGGGGGCATGGTGACCCAGGCGTCGTCGGTGAGCAGGGCGACCATGCCGTCGACGTCGCCGGCCTCGACCGCGTCGGCGAACCTGCCGAGGACGTCGCGCTCGAGCCTGGAGTTCGGGAGCGGCGCGCGGTCGCGTCCGGCGGCGGGCAGGCGCGACTCGAACGCCGCACGCGCGCGGCGCAGCAGGCTGTGCACCGACGTCTCGGTGGTCTCGAGCATCTCGGCGACCTCGCCGGCGCGGAAGCCGAGCACGTCGCGCAGCACGAGCACCGCGCGCTGCTGCGGCGGGAGATGTTGGAGGCCGACGATGAACGCCAGCGCGATCGCCTCCTTGGTCTCGTAGCGCGCCTCGGGTCCGGGAGCGTGGTCAGGGATGCCCTCGAGCAGGACGTCCGGGTAAGGCTCGAGCCAGATCGGCTCGGCTCGGCGCGTCGGCTCGGGCACCTCGGTCATCCGCCGCGCGCCTTCTGGGCGGCGCCGGCTCGCACGCAGGGAATCCAGCGCGCGGTTGGTCGCGATCCGGTACAGCCAGGCACGGACCGACGCGCGCTCCTCGAACCGCCCGAGGCCGCGCCATGCCGCGAGCAGCGTCTCCTGGAGCAAGTCCTCGGCGTCCTGCACGGAGCCGACGATCCGGTAGACGTGCAGCTCGAGCTCACGCCGGTAGGGGTTCGTCAGCTCGCGGAACGCGTCCTCGTCGCCGGCCCGCGCGCGGGCGAGCGTCTGCTCGGTCACGCTCCCATCCTCTCAACGGCTCACTCATCACAGGTAAGGACGTCGATGCGGCCCGAAAGTCGTCGCTCAATCTCCGTGCGAGCGGACGCCTCCATGCATATGGGAAAGATCGTGATCAGCGACAACGTCTCGCTCGACGGCGTCGTCCAGGACCCGGCCGGTGACGAAGGCTTCCGGCACGGCGGCTGGGTCGGCCTGCTCAAGGACCGCCCGGAGCTCGGCAAGCTCGCGCTCGACGAGGCGCTGGGCGCCGACGCCCTGCTGCTGGGCCGGCGGAGCTACGAGTGGCTCGCCGCGCGGTGGCCATCCCGGAGTGGCGAGTTGGCGGACAGGTTGAACGGGCTGCCCAAGTACGTCGTGTCCTCGACCCTCGAGGATCCGAGCTGGAACAACTCGACGGTCCTGAATGGGGACGTCGTACACGAGGTCTCGAAGCTCAAGCACGAGCTCGGCGTGGAGATCGTCGTCCCCGCCAGCTTCCAGCTCGTGCGCACGCTGATGGAGCACGACCTCGTCGACGAGCTGCGGCTGAAGATCTTCCCGGTCGTGCTCGGGGCCGGCGAGCGCCTGTTCGGCGAGGTCAGCGACAAGCGGCCCATGCGCCTCGTCGACGCCCGGGCGCTCGGTGACGGCGTCGCCGTCCTTACCTACGCGCGCGTCTTTGGGGACAGTTCCTGACCTCAATTCGCCGTAGCGTGAGGGCGACCCAAACCCCCGGAAGGAGCGCTATGCCCGAGCGCGACCACTACATCCCCGGCGTCCCGTGCTGGGTGGACACGAGCCAGCCCGACCCCGAGGCGTCGCTGGGCTTCTACAGCGGGCTGTTCGGCTGGGACTTCGAGGACGTGATGCCCGCCGAGGCACCGGCCAAGTACTTCATGGCCCGCGTGCGCGGCGGCGACGTCGCCGCGGTCGGGTCGATCCCGGACGGGATGCCGCAGGCTGCGATGTGGAACACCTACGTGGCCGTCGCGAGCGCCGACGAGACGGCGGCGAAGGTCCGCGACGCGGGCGGGACCGTCGTCACGGAGCCGTTCGACGTCATGGGCGCCGGGCACATGGCGGTCTGCACGGATCCCGAGGGCGCCGCGTTCTGCGTCTGGCAGGCCGGCGAGAACATCGGCGCGCAGGTCGTCAACGAGCAGGGCGCGTTGAACTTCAACGGGCTCAACACCCGCGACGTCGAGGGCGCCAAGGCCTTCTACGGCGCGGTGTTCGGCTGGACGACGTGGACGTCGGCGCGGGGGAGATGTGGACGCTGCCGGGCTACGGTGACGATCTCGAGCGCGACAACCCGGACCTGCGAAAGATGATGGCGGAGATGGGCGGACCGGCGGGCTTCGAGGACGTCGTCGCCAGCATCAACCCGATCCCCGGCGATCAGCCCGACACGCCGCCGCATTGGACCGTGACCTTCGCGGTCGACGACGCCGACGCCGCGGCGGCGAAGGCCGCCGAGCTCGGCGGCAGGGTGATCGTTCCGCCGTTCGACGCTCCGTGGTCCCGGCTGACGATCCTCAGCGACCCGCAGGGGGCGACGTTCATCGCCAGCCAGTTCGTGCTCGAGAACAAGCACATCGGCAGGCCGGCGGACACCGAGGTCGGCGCCGCGTAGGGCGCGTCATGGGCCAGGCCCTCGACGAGCGCGCGTACGATCGGCGCGTTGAGCCGTACCGTGCCGAGCTGCGGGCACATTGCTACCGCATGCTCCGAACACGCCGCCGAGCTCGCGCATCATGCTGTTGGCGCCCGCCGCCTTGCCGATCGCGTCGATCGTCAAGGAGCCGACGACGGAGTTCTGGGCGGCCGGGATGGCCAGCGCGACCCCGACGCCCGCGAGGATGAACGGCGCCAGGAGCTCGGGGTACGCGATGCCCGGCTCGGCGATCGCCGCGAGCCAGGCCACGGGAGCCACCGTGATGAACGTCGCCGTCCACGGGATCAGCCGCAGGCCGGTGCCCAGTGGCCCGTACCCGAGCCCGACCTGGAGCAACTGAGCGTAGAAGAACACTGCGGCGAACAGCGATGCGAATGTCAAGAAGATCGCGGCGTTGCCGGCCGCGAACGCTCGGTTGCGGAAGAACCGCATCGGCAGCATCGGCTCGCGCGCCCGCAGCTCCCAGCCGACGAAGCTCGCGATGAGCGCGCGCCGGCGGCAAGGGTGCCGATCACCTCGACGCTGTCCCAGCCGCTCTGATTGCCGCGCACCAAGCCCCACACGAGCGCGAGCGCACCGCCGCTGATCAGGACGAGCCCGCGGATGTCACCTCTCTGTCTGTGTTGCGCCGGATCTCACGTCCGTCTCCTTCGTCGATCGCTGTTCGGTCGCGGTGACCGCGGCCCAGATCCGTCGCTGGCGCCGATGGATCGCGGCGCCTCCGTGGATCTCCTTTCGAAACGACACGCGGAGGAACCGTCATGACCATCCACAGAGCCCTCGTCATCGGCGCCGGCGGCGGCCTCGGGCACGCCACCGCCAACGCCCTTGCGGCCGCCGGAGCCGGCGTCGTCGCCGCCGGCCGCGAGCGCGACGCCACCGATCCCGCACACGTGGCCGCGCTGCTCGCTGATCGTCTCGAGCGGCGCCGCCCTCGCCGGCTCGCCGCTGTCGGGCGGCTACGCGGGCGCCAAGCGGATGCAGATGTTGCTGGCCGGCTACCTCCAGCGCGCCGCCGACGCCCGCGAGCTCGGCATCCGGTTCGTCGCCCTGGCCCCACGGCAGTTCCTCGTTGGTAGCGGCGGGACGAACTTCGGCTGGGTAGGGGAGCTGGGCGATGGGCCGCGTCGGCGGTCCTTGGCGCTTTGACGTCGATATGCGACGTCAAAGCGCCAAGCGTTTCGCGAGAGCCTCGATCCCGCCTCCCTGCACCGCGATCGGCGAGGCCGCGGCCGCCGCCTATGGGCGCGATGTCGGTGAGGCGGCGCCGCTCGGTCCCGAGGGCGTCGCCCGTGCCATCCTCACGATCGCCTCCGGCGAGGCGCACCGCGAAGCCACGCTGCTGACCGTGACCGGCAACGGGCTCGAGGTGATCTGACCCCGCGTCATGCGCCGGCAGATCCGACCGGGAACGCGACCGACTTGACGGTGACAACCGCGTTGGGCGCGAGCACGGACGACCACGACCACTCATCCGGCGCCGCGCGCAGCAATCGGCCGCCGGAGCAGATCGCCCACACCGAGCCGTCGGGCGCGGCGACGAACAGCTCCACCATGTCGGGCATCGGCACGTCGATGCCGTGCCCGGCCGGCTCCCAGGTCTCGCCGGCATCGCGTGAGACGACGATGCGCCCGCCCCGGCCCACCCGTGGCGCCGGGCCGGCGAGGACGAGATCCGGACGCGCGGGCGGCACGATCGTCGCGCGCGTGTAGTCGGTCTCGACCTTCTCCCACGTGCGGCCGCCGTCGCGCGAGCGCGCGATGCCGCCGTGCTGCCCGCGCGGCTGGGTGAGTGAGGCACTGCCGAGGGACACGTAGACGAGATCGGGATCGTCCGGATGTCCCGTGACGTGGTGGACGTCCTCGTCGCCGGCGACCGGCTCGCAGATCCACGTCTCGCCGCCGTCGTCGCTCCGCAGCAGTCCCGCGACTTCGGCCGCCACCAGCCATCGCTCACCTGAGACATAGGCGTTGCGCGCGGCGCCGGCCCGCGGCGAGTACGGCAGGAACCACTGCTCGTGGCCGGGGATGCGGGTGATGCCCTCGAGCTCCTCCCAGCGCCGGCCGCCGTCCGGGGTGCAGTAGACGCGCGCCGGCTCCGTGCCGGCGAGCTCGGCGGTCAGGAAGCGGAACGTCGATGCGGTGAGGCCCGCCTCGATCCGCTCCCACGTCCGCCCGCCGTCGGCGCTGCGGAACAGCCCGTCGCCGTACGTGCCGGCCAGCAGCGCGTCGGCGGTTGCGTGCAGCGCCGTGACGCCGTGGCCGTCGAGCCCCAAGGGCTCCAACGCTCCGTCGCGGAGCCGAAGCAAGCCGTCGGTGGTGCCCAAGAACGCGTCGACCATGAGGACTCCCTTCTTAGCGGACTCTCAGCACCGTCTTACGTTCGCTTGCTCCGCCGCTGAAAGGGTGCGGACGGCGACCACGCCTCCGAATTCCTCGGGGACGTGGCGAAGCGTCTCGGCATCAGCCAGGACCGGCTCAAGGCGGCGATCGAGGACGAGACGATCGCAGGTATCGACGCCGCGGTCGCCGCCGGCGACCTCACGAAGGCCGAGGGTGATGCCCTCAAGGAGCGTGCCCGCTCCGGAGGTGCGCCTTTCGCCTTGCCGCGCTTCGGCGGCCCGAAGCTCGACATGGGCTCGGTCGGTCCGGCGGTGCCGTTGATGCCGCACGGCACGGATCCGCTCGACGCGGCGGCCGCTCGTCGGCGTGCTCCGTAAGGCCGCCGACGTCGAGCCGCATCGGGTGCCACTGCCCGAGCCGGGCGAGCTCGGAGCCCGAGCCGATCCTTCCGTTCATGCCAAGCTGAGCCGTCCGCTAGATCCGCCGCGGGCTCGCCGATGAGTCTGGCCGGTCTCTGGGGTCCTAAGAGGGACACTCGAGACCGCCGATGAACGACACGCACGACGAAGACAACCGGCTGATCGCGGCGCTCTGCCGCGGCGACGCCGACGCGTTCGCGACGCTCGTCGACCGCCACAGCCGCGCGATGATCCGCGTCGCGATGGCCTACGTGCCGAGCCGCGCGACCGCCGAGGAGGTCGTGCAGGAGACCTGGATCGCCGTCCTGCGCGGCATCGACGGGTTCGAGGGCCGCGCGTCGCTCAAGACCTGGATCTTCCGCATCCTCGCCAACGTGGCGAGGCGAGCCGGCGCGCGAGAGCGCCGCAGCGTGCCGTTCTCGGCGCTGGCCGAGGCCGAGGACACAGACGAGCCGTCGGTCGACCCCGCGCGCTTCCTGCCGGCCGACCACGAGCGCTTTCCCGGCCACTGGGCGATCATGCCGACGCGCTGGCCGGCACCCGAGGAGGGGCTGCTGGCCGGCGAGACGCGTGCGATGATCGCGGCGGCGATCGCCGAGCTGCCGGTCGCGCAGCGGACCGTGATCGGGCTGCGCGACATCGAGGGCTGGAGCTCGGAGGAGGTCAGCGAAGCGCTCGAGATCACGGCCGGCAACCAGCGGGTCCTCCTGCACCGCGCCCGGAGCCGCGTTCGCAACGCGATCGAGGACTACTACGGCGCCGTGGAGGACGTAACGACGGCGCTCACGGGCGACACTGGAGAAGGGCATGACTCGAGGATCTCGCCTGCACCGAGGTGGTCGAGAACATCACCGACTACCTCGAGGGTGCGCTGCCCGAAGCGGAGTCGAGGCGGTTCGAGCAGCACCTCGAGACCTGCCCCGGCTGCAGCGAGTACCTCGACCAGATGCGCACGATCGCGGCGTCGCTCGGAGGCCTCGGCGCGGGCTGCGAGCTCCCGGCCGAGACGCGCGACGGCCTGATCGCCGCGTTCCGCGACCTGCGTAACGCCTAGCGGCGCCGCTGTAACAGCAGGGTCATGGACACGAACCCCGCTCCGCCAGCGCGTGCGACCCGTCGGGAATGGATCGGGCTCGCGGTCATCGCGCTGCCGTGCCTGCTGTACGCCATGGACCTGACGGTCCTCACGCTCGCGCTTCCCTCGCTGAGCGCCGACCTGCATCCGAGCAGCACCGAGCTGCTGTGGATAGTCGACATCTACGGCTTCCTGGTCGCCGGCTTCCTGATCACGATGGGCACGCTCGGCGACCGCATCGGCCGTCGCCGGCTGCTGCTGATCGGCGCCGCCGCGTTCGGTGCCGCCTCTGTCTTCGCGGCGTTCTCGTCGAGCCCCGAGATGCTGATCGCCTCCCGCGCGGCGCTCGGGATCGCCGGCGCGACGCTGGCGCCATCGACGCTTTCGCTGATCCGCAACATGTTCGAGGACGACCAGCAGCGGACGGTCGCGATCGGGATCTGGGTCGCCAGCTTCTCCACGGGCGCGGCGATCGGCCCGCTCATGGGCGGCGTGCTGCTCGAGAGCTTCGCCTGGGGCTCGGTCTTCCTGCTCGCCGTTCCGGTGATGGTGCTGCTGCTCGCGATCGGCCCGCGGCTCCTACCCGAGTACAAGGATCCGAGCCCGGGCCGGCTCGACCTGGTCAGCGCGGCGCTCTCGCTGATCGCCGTCCTCGCCGCCATCTACGGGATCAAGGCCCTCGCCAAGGACGGACCCGGCTTCGCGAGCGTGGCGCCGGTGCTCGCCGGGCTCGCCGTCGGCGCGGTGTTCGTCGATCGCCAGCGCCGGCTCGCGGACCCGATGATCGACCTCGGGCTGTTCCGGCGGCCGGCGTTCACGCCTCGCGCTCGGGGCGAACACGCTCGCCTTCGCGGTCGTGTTCGGGATCGAGGTCTTCGTCGCACAGTACTTCCAGCTCGTGCTCGGCTACGGGCCCTTCGAGGCGGGGCTGTGGAGCGCTCCCGGGGCGGTCGCCTTCGTCGTCGGCTCGCAGCTCACGCCCCCGCTCGCCGCACGCGTCCGGCCCCCGGTGGCGATGCTCGGCGGCATCGTCGTCGCACTCGCAGGCGTCGCACTCCTCACCCAGGTCGGAGCAGCCGGCGGGCCGGGACTGCTCGTGGCCGGGATCGTCATCCTCTCGCTCGGGCTCGCCCCGCTGTTCACGCTGGCCGCCGACCTCGCGATCGGCGCCGCTCCCCCGGAGCGTGCCGGCGCGGCGTCCGGGATCTCGGAGACCAGCTCCGAGCTGGGCGGGGCGCTCGGCCTCGCGATCCTCGGGACCATAGGGACGGCCGTCTACCGCGCACAGGCCGGCGACGGGATGCCGGCCGAGCTCCCGCCCGAGGCGAAGGCGACGGCGAGCGACACGCTGGTCGGGGCCGTCGAGGTCGCCGACCGGCTCCCGCAGACCGCCGCCGGCGAGCTGCTCGAGAGCGCCCGCGCGGCGTTCACGCACGCGCTCGAGGCGGCAGCGACGGTCAGCGGGGTGCTCGTGCTCGCCGCCGCGATCCTCGTCGCCAGGCTCTTGACGCGCGACCGGAAGCCGCAGCCGCACCTGATCTCGAAGCTCACGGTCGAGCAGGCGTCCGCATAGCAAGGAGGAACGAGATGCTCGAGCACGGAAGGGTCGCCACCCGGCTCCCCGCACAGGACCTCGAACGCGCGAGGGCGTTCTACGCCGAGAAGCTCGGGCTCGAGCCGGTCGAGGAGCGGGAGGGGGGTCTGCGCTACATCTGCGCGGCGGGCGAGTTCGCGCTCTTCGAATCGGCCGGCGCGGCGTCCGGCGACCACACGCAGATGGGGTGGGAGGTCGACGACATCGAGGCGACGGTCCGGGAGCTGCGATCCCGTGGCGTCGTGTTCGAGGAGTACGACCTCCCCGGCCTCGAGACCGTCGACGGGATCGCGGACATCGAGGGCAACTACCCGAGCAAGGGCACCGGCGAGCGCGGCGCCTGGTTCCGGGACAGCGAGGGCAACATGCTCGGCATCGGTCAGCCGGTGAGTCGCTGACCAGCCACCTCGAGCACGACCTTCCCGCGCTTGTCGGCCGCCATGCTGCGCTCAAACGCGCTCGCAGCCTCCTCGAGCGGGAACACGGAGTCGATGGCCGGGGGCGGCCAGCCGCCGTCGAGCAGGCCCGCGATCTGCGCCAGCTGGTGGCGTTCCGGCTCGACGATGAAGTACACGACGCTGATCCCGGTCGCCTGCGGCGGCTCCTCGGCCACCGAGACGAGCCGGCCGCCCTCGCGGAGCACGCCGGGGGAACGCGCCAGTCGCTCGCCGCCGGCGGTGTCGAAGACGAGATCGACCGGTTCGATGCCGGCGTCCCATGGCCCGGCGGTGTGGTCGATGACGATCTCGGCGCCGAGCTCGCGCGCTCGCGCGATGCCGTGAGTCGACGTGGTGGCGATGACATGGGCTCCGTGGTGGTGCGCGAGCTGCGTCGCGAACTGGCCGACCCCTCCGGTCGCCCCATGGATCAGCACGCGCTCGCCCTTGGTCAAGCCGCCGTGGTCGAAGAGCCCCTGCCAGGCGCTGAGTGCCGCCAAGGGCACCGCGGCCGCTTCGGCGTGGCTGAGCGCACGCGGCTTAGGCGCGAGCGATTCGGTCGGGATCGCGGCGTAGTCGGCGGCGACTCCGTCGCGGTCGAACGGAGTCATCCCGAACACCTCGTCACCGACGGCCACGTCGTCGGCGCCGCGTGCGAGGGCAGCCACGACGCCGGACACCTCGTAGGACGGGATCGCCGGAAGCCGGTCGACGGGCCACTCGAGCTCGTCGCGCGTCAGCGCGGCGGCGTGGACGCGCACGAGCGCCTCGCCGGGACCGGGCGTCGGGGTCCCGACCTGTTCGCAGACCACAGGCCCGCCGGCGGCTCGGAGGACCACCGCTCGCATCGTCGATCGCCGCGGACCGCTAGCGCGGGCCGCCGGCCTTGACCTCGTAGTGGCGCATCTCCTGGATTCTCTCGACGTAGGGGCGGCGGGTCCTCGGTGCAGCGCGCGACCTCGTACCGCTCGCAGTGCGCCGACGCCTCGAGCGACTCGGCCGCGGCGCGGCAGGCATCCTCGAACGCCTGCGCGTCGTCGTCGGGGATCTGGTAGCGGATGTACTCGACGATCATGCGGCCGTGGCCTCCTGGGCGAGCTCTGCAGCCACCCCCGAGGCGCCGGCGGCGACGAGCCAGCCGAGCGGTGCGCCGGGCAGGTAGCGCTCCATCAGGCTCGCGACGCGATTCGCCTCGTCCTCGCTCAGCTCCGGGCGGCCGTCCGCGGTGCGCGCGACCGCCTCGCGTGCCATCAGCAGGTAGCGCCGCTGGTCGGCAAGGACGGTGGGCGCCGCGGGCGGCCCGTGGCCGACGTAGAGCCTGCGCACGCCGGCAAGCGTTTCTTCTGCCCGGTCGAGCGCGTCGAGCCACGCGTGGGTGTGCCCGTCGGCCACGTAGGCGTGCGTGCCGTTGAAGGCCAGGTCACCCACGAAGGCGACGTCGCCGTCGCCGAGCAGCCAGACGGTCTCGCTCTCGCTCTCGCACGGCCCGAAGTCCCAGGCGGTGAAGCGCAGGTCGCCGAGCTGCACCGTCTCCTCGTCGGCGACCGTCCGGTTCGGGAACGTGGCGCCCGCCGGCCACTCGGCCCCGAACAGGGGCCCCCACTGGGCGCGCTTGGCGTCGTCCTTCGCGCGGATCTCGCGGTCGACGTCGGCATGCGCGACGACCGGGACGTCGTCGCCGGCGAGCAGCTGGGTGATCGTGTTGTAGTGATCGGGGTGCGGGTGCGTGACGAGCACGCCGAGCAGCGGCTTCTTGAGCGCCTCGTAACGTGCGCGAAAGGCGCGGCCGTCTGACAGCAGCAGCGGGGCATCGATCGCGACCACGCCGTCAGCGCTCTCGATCAGGTAGGAGTTGACGAACAGCCCGGTCTCGCCCGAGCGGTAGGTGTGCACGGTCGGAGCCATGGGCCAACGCCAAGAAGTGCGTCGCGCCGGGCCAACACGAACCCGGTCTGACCTTAGACCGAGCGCGTATCACACGCGGCCACAGGCGGCGAGGAAGTACCGGACGGCATGGTCCGCGTAGCGGTCGAGCTCGGCCGCGGTGAAGTCTGCGTCGACGCTGAACAAGCGCCTGGTCGATCGGGATCGACTAGCACGAGCGGCGGCTCACCCTCCGCGCTGCTGCCGAAGCCAGAACATGCTCTGCGCGTACCTCGCCGGCGCGCTGCTCGTGGGGCTGCTCGGCAACGCGCTCGTGGGCGCCTGGTGGCTGGACCCGGCCGTCGGCCTGCTGATCGCGGGCGTCGCAGTCAAGGAAGGCGTCGAGGCCTGGCACGGCGAGGGCTGCTGCGTGAGCTCGCCGCTGGACGGCGCGGGCTTCGCCGACGACGGCTGCGCGGACGACCGCTGCCGGGCGGACGCACGGGGACACCGATCAGACTGGCATCGCGACCCTGACGGCGCGTGAGCTCGAGATCGCCCGGCTGATCGTCGACCGCAAGACCAACGGTGAGATCGCGAGGGACCTGTTCCTGAGCACGGAGACGGTCGAGCTCGATGCCAACTCACGGGTCGAGATCGCGCGCGCGGTCGAGAAGGCCGACGAGGCGCTCGCGGACCTACCAGATCCTCGATGACGATCGCTCGGGCGCTCGAGGTACGCCATCGTCCCGGGCAGCCGGTCTGCGCTCGCCGGGCATGTCGGCAAGCACCCAGAGGCCTGAGGCGGCAGTGAGCGCGGCCACGAGGCCGATCGCCCCGCCGTAGGTGAGCGCGTCGGCGGTCGCGCCGGCGATGACGGCGCCGAGTGCATAGCCGATGTCGCGCCAGAAGCGGTACACGCCGACCACGGGCGCGCGGGCGACAGGCGACACGGCGTCGGAGATGGCGGCGATCAGCGTGGGGTAGACGAGCGCGGTGCCGACGCCGAGCAGCGCAGCGGTGGCGGCGGCGAGCGCGACGTCGCCGTCGCTGACGGCGAGCAGCGCGAGCGCGAGTGCTTGGAGGAGCATGCCGGCGACGATCAGCGGCTTGCGGCCGACGCTGTCGGACCAGTGGCCGGTGGCGATCTGGCCGACGCTCCAGACGCCCGGGTAGATGGCGGCGACCATGCCGATCTCGGCGGCGCCTGCGCCGTGGGCGGCGAGGAAGAGCGGCACCAGTCCCCAGGCCAGCCCGTCGTTGAGGTTGTTCACGAGCCCCGCCTGGGAGCTGGAGCGCAGCGCGGGCACGCGGTAGCTGGCGCGGGCAAAGGCCTCGCGCAAGGTCGGCGGCGGCTCGTCGTCGTGGTGGCGCGCCTGCTCGAGCGCGACGTGGGCGGCGGTGTCGCGCACGAAGAGGACGGAGATGAGGAAGCCCGAGATGGCGATGACGGCGCCGACGACGACGAGCACGTCGCGGGCCGCGAACTCGGCGGCGAGCCAGCCGGTCAGTCCCGCGGTGAGGGCGACGCCGCCGTAGCCGGCCGCTTCGTTGAGGCCGAGGGCCAGGCCGCGCCGGCGGGGGCCGACGAGGTCGATCTTCATCACGACGGTCATGGACCAGGCCAGGCCCTGGTTGATGCCGAGCAGCACGTTGGCGGCCACGATCCATTCCCAGCTGGGCGCCACGGCGATCAGGACCGGGACCGGGAGGGCGAGAGCCCAGCCGGCGATCAGCAGCCGCCGCCGGCCGGCACGCTCGGCGAGGGCCCCGGCGCCGAGATTGGTGAATGCCTTGGCCAGTCCGAAGGCGACGATGAACGCGAGGACGGCGGCGCTCGAGGTGAGGGCGAACTCCTCCCGTCCGACGAGCGGCAGAGTCGAGCGCTCGAGCCCGACCATGGCGCCGACGAAGGCGTTGACGGCAACCAGTAGCGCGAACTGCGCGCGGTTCTCGCGCAGCCCGAGCTGCACGCGCTCGCTCACGTGCTGGGCACGAGCGGGCAGCCGGAGCGGTTGGCGGCGACGATCGCGGCCTGGTCGGCCGGCGCCGGCGGGAGGCCCTTGAGCAGCGCCTCGACGAAGGCGTCCTCGGAGTCGAACTGCAGCGCGCGGTTGTGGCGCCGCTCGAAGCCGATCGTGGAGAGGGGAGTAGCCGACAGGCCGCGTCCGCACACCGAGCCCGAGGAGTGGGCGGGGAAGAGCGCGAGGTGATCGGGCAGGGTCAGCAGCCGCTCGGTCAGCGAGCGGTAGAGCGTCCGCGCCAGCTCCTCGACGCTGTGGTCGCCGTGGGCGTGCAGATCGGGCCGCCCGGCGTCGCCCACCAGCAGGGCGTCGCCGGTCAGGACCAGCCATGGCTCGTCGGCGCGGCGGTGGTCCGTCACCACGTAAGCGTGGTGGGCGAGCGCGTGGCCCGGCGTGGCCAGGGCCTCGATCTCCGTGTTGCCGAGGCGAACACGCTCGCCGTCGTCGAGCGCATGGTGGTCGAAGTCGACGCCGGCGCCCGCCGGGAGATATGCCGTCGCGCCGGTGCGCCGTACCAGGTCGGGAAGGCCGGAGACGTGATCGGCTTGGACGTGGGTCTCGAGGACGGCGACGATCGGGACGCCCTGCGCCTCGGCGATTGCCATGTACTCGTCGACGAGGTCGACGTGCGGGTCGACGACCGCGAATTGCCCATACGTGGCGCAGCCGAACAGGTACGAGGCGCAAGCCGTGTCGTCGTTGAGCAGTTGGCGGAAGAACACGTCGTCTCCTGTCGTCAGGCGGCTACGCTTGACAAGTTATCAAGCGATCGATTGAATAGCAACGGATGAGCTCCCGCGCAGCGAAGGACGGCCTGTTCGAGGCGATCGCGCTGATGGGCAAGGCGTTCGCGAGCCCGGTGCGGCTGGAACTGCTCGACCTGCTGGCGCAGGCGCCGCGCAGCGTCGAGGAGCTCGCGCGGCTGAGCGGGCAGTCGACGGCCAACACTTCGCAGCACCTGCAGGCGCTGCGCGCCGCCGGCATGGTCACGCGCGCGCGAGAGGGCACCCGCGTGCGCTACGCCCTCGCCGGCGACGAGGCGCTCCAGCTGTGGCTCGCGCTGCGCGACGCGTCGGCGGCGCGCCTGGCCGAGGTCGAGCGCGCCGGCCGCGAGTACCTGGGCGAGGACGTCGACACGATCGGACGCGAGGACCTGTTGGAGCGGCTCGCCCGCGGCGACGTCGTGCTCGTCGACGTCCGGCCCGAAGCCGAGTACGAGGCCGGGCACATCGAGGGCGCCAGGTCGATCCCGCTGGAGGAGCTCGAGCGCCGGCTGACGGAGCTGCCGGCCGACGCCGACGTCGTGGCGTACTGCCGCGGTCCATTCTGCGCGTACGCCCACGAGGCGGTCCGCCGGCTGGACGCCGCTGGTCGGTCCGCCCGCAGGCTCGAGGTCGGCTGGCCGGAGTGGCGGCTGGCGAGCCGGTCCTCAGCAACCAGAGCAGCATGAGGAGGACGTAGAGATGCGCGCCATCGGACTGCCCGTGGGGCCATCACCTCACTGCGGACGGGACACCGTCGCCCCCGAGCCCGCCGGCTGGAGGGTCGGGTCGGACGTTCGCCATCGGCCCGTCCTGGATGCGCCCGACCCGCGCGTCCTCGGCCGCGCAGCTCTTGGCGGGGCTTGACAAGCGTTCGCGTAAGTGGAAACTTACCGTCAGTGCCGACTTACCAAGCCGATGTCTGGACCGCGCTCGGCGACCCGACGCGGCGGGCGATCTTCGAGCGCCTCGTCGAGCGTCCCCAGGCCGTGGTCGAGCTGGCCGGTGAGTTCCCGGTCAGCCGCCCGGCGGTCTCGCAGCACCTGAAGGTGCTCAAGGATGCGCGGCTGGTCATCGACCGGCCGGCGGGCAACCGGCGCATCTACCAGGTTGATCCCACCGGACTTGACACCCTGCGCGCTGACCTCGAGCGGTTCTGGGGACAGGCGCTGGCCAATTACAAGGCTGTGGTGGAGCAACGAACCGAGGAGCAGTCATGAGCACGCAGGCAGAGCAGACGGCGATCCGCACGTCGATCACCGTCGAGGCCCCGATCGAGCGCGCCTTCGCCGTGTTCGTCGAGGACTTCGACCGCGTCAAGCCGCGCGAGCACAACATGCTCGGCGCCGACATCGCCGAGACGGTGTTCGAGCCGCGAGCCGGCGGCCATATCTACGACCGCGGAGTCGACGGCAGCGAGTGCCGCTGGGCCCGCGTGCTCGCCTACGAGCCTCCGGACCGGGTGGTCTTCACCTGGGACATCAGCCCCCACTGGCGGCTGGAGGACGATCCGGAGCGGGCGAGCGAAGTGGAGGTGCGATTCGTTGCGGAGACGCCCGAGCGCACGCGGGTCGAGCTCGAGCACCGCCATCTCGACCGTCACGGCGAGGGCTGGGAGGGCCTGCGCGCCGGCGTCGAGTCGCCCGACGGCTGGCCGCTCTACCTCAATCGCTACGCCGACGTCGTCTCCGGCTCACTACAGCGCTGAGCGTAGTGGCAGGGGCGGCGGTGAGGCCCCGAGATGACTGGCCCTCGCCCGCAGTCCAGCGGCAGGACTTACATAGCAAGCCCGGGCACCTGACGATCCCGTTGCCGGGGCTCCGACCCTGCGCTTCGGACCGAGTGGCCGGAGCCCGCCGGTCGGCGGCATGGTGTGACGAGTGGTCAGGCCGGCGGGCTCCAATTCGGGCTCCAAAGTGAGGGCCAGTGGACACAACTGACGACGACTCAAACCTTGCTGCAGAGCCAAATGAGGCGCCTACGCAACCAGATTTGCCGGGTTGTGGTCCCGGCGGTGTCGGCGCCGCGTGAAAACTGACCCCCTCCGCCGCGCGAAAACTGACCCCCCTCGGGCGGTCGGCGGAGACGTCCGGGGTGATCCCGAGCCTCGTCGTCGACAACGATGGCGACGAAGACGGTCCGCTGGAAGGTTCGTGCCGGCGGCGCGAACAACGACCGGACCTCGCGCAAGTAGTCATCGACGACCGTCTTGTCGAGAACACCAGCACGCCCGCGCCCGCGCGCGAGTAGCCCAAACACGCGACAACGACCCAGCCGCGGCGCGTCTGGCCATGCCCGACCGGCACCTCCGCGCGCGGCCGCCAGACATCGAACTGAACGATCTCGCCCGGCCGATAAATAACTCCGTGCAAGCGGCCAATCGGTCGCCCGCGGGAGTCGGCTCAGCAGCCGACGGGATCCAATTCAAGTTCTGAACAGGGGGCTGGCGAGGGGTCTGACGACGCCCTACCACGACCACGGCTGCTCGGCGACGAGCCGAGCTCTTCCAAGCCTTCCACCGCCGACTCACCCGATTGGTCCAGCGGCTCGTCAGCACGTCACCGGACATCGTCGACGACGCGTGCAACTTCGCCTGGACGGAGTTCCTTCGATGCCAGCCGGACCGGGATCGCAACTGGCGCTCGTGGCTGGTCACGACGGCTCAACATGAGGCCTGGCGGCTGCACGCCAAGGAGTCGGTGCACACAGGCCTAGCAGCCTCGCCGCCAGCCGCCGCGGCGGCGACGCGGAGTTGCTGGAGACTGCGAACGAGTACTTGACGGTAATCGTGACTCGCCCCTGCCCCGCGATCGCGGGGCGAGGATCATCCCGCGGGGCGGGGAGCAGTCATGGTTCTCCCAGATCCGTGCTGACGTGGGTCCGTTCAGACCGCGCCCGAGCTGCGCATGCGGGATGCTTCATTGGGCAGACGCCCGGCGTCCGATGGCGACGTCGCCGACAGAGGAGCCGCTCATGGACACCCGCCACGAGGAACCCCGCAACCTCGCCGAGGAGCTCGACCTGCCCGAGCAGCTCGACGACGACGAGGCCGCGGCCCCCGCCGGCGGTCCGCTGCGGTTCGCGCGCATGACCGGCTCGTCGATCGCTGGCCGTGACGCCGCCGCGTGGGTGACCGACTTCCTTAACGCCGCCTACTACCGGCGGCCGGTCGCCGAGCGCCAGGTCGACGATTTGCGGTTGGCGTTCTCGGTCCTGACGACGTACTGGTATCGCAAGGGGCGCGGTCGTCTGCGCATAACCGACCTGCCCGCCTTCCACGGCGCGTATGGCGCCCGTCGCTTCGACAAGACGGATGCGGGGCGGGGGCTCGTGAGCCGCGAGCAGCTCCTGCAGGGAACCACCGGCCTGATCGGCGACTGGTTCCCGGAGGCCTACCACGATGACGAGCGCCGTGGCTGGGGCATCGCGTTCCCGACCGCCGAGGAGAAGGCTTCCTACGACCCGGAGCGCCGGTTCAAGCTCGCGAAGCTCGGCGAGCTCACGCCGGAGCGGGCCCCGGCCGAACAGCAGGTCTGGCACACCTACCCGCCCGTGCGCATGCCGTCCGCCGAAGCGGTCATCGGCGCGCTGACCAAGCCCGAGACCTGGCCGGACTACGCCTCCGAGCTCGGCCGCTTCACGCCGCTCCGGGCCGGCGGCCTGTCCGATCAGACGTTCGAGATCGAGGTCGCGGCCGGCACCGAGTCCGGCCGGCCGTTCTTCACCCGCGGCTACGTGACGATCACCAAGCTCGTAACCCCCGACGATCCGGCCGCGCTGGCCGATTGGTTCGACAGGCTCGAAGACGGCCTGGACCGCTACGGCGACGACGAGCCGCGGGCGGTCCCGGAGGGCGCCACCCCGCTGGTCGGGTTTGACCTGACCACCCATCAGGGGCACTTCATGGGCTCAGGCCACAACCGGCTGCTGCTCTACGTCCAGGACGACCAGGCGTGGGTGCGGGCGGCCGGCACCTGGGATCCGATGGCCTGGCACGTCGACAAGGCATACGCGGTCGCCGGCCGCGATGCGCAGCACGCGTTCTGGGGGCAGGTCGTCTCCGGCGAGGACAGCCCCGAACGGGTCGAGCGGCTCTCGATGCTGCACCAGCTCGCGCTACGGATCGCCTGAACCGTGATCGCGCACGCCGTGGTGATCGGCAGCGGACCGAACGGGCTCGCTGCCGCCATCGCCCTCGCCCGCGCCGGCCGGGAGGTGACCGTCCTGGAAGCCGCCGACACGCCGGGAGGGGCGGTCCGCACCCAGGAGCTGACCCTGCCCGGGTTTCGTCACGACACGTTCTCCTCCGTGTACCCGGCCACCGCCGCCTCCCCGGTGATCGCGGGCATGCCGCTGGCGCGGTTCGGCCTGGAGTGGGTGCACCCGCAGGCCTGCTCCGCGCATCCGCTTCCCGACGGCCGCGCGCTCGCGCTCTACCGCGACCTGGACACGACCGCCGCCGAGCTCGACGCCGCCCACCCGGGTGACGGGGACGCGTGGCGGGCGTTCGTGAGCCCGCTGCTGGACTCCTTCGACGCGGTCCGCGCCACCATGCTGTCCGGGTTCCCGCCGTTGGCCGGGCCTGTGAAGCTGCTGAGGAGTGCCGGCCCGATGGGTCTGGCGCGCTTCGCGGCGCTGCTGCCTGACTCGGCGGCCCGGCTCGGACGGCGGCTGTTCGCCAGCCCCGACGCGCGCGCGTGGCTCTACGGCGCCGCCGGTCACGGAGACGTGCCGCCCACGGGGCCGGGGTCGGCGATCGCCGTCGCCTACCTGAACCTGCTCGGGCACGCGGTCGGCTGGCCGAGCCCGCGCGGCGGCGCACAGGCCCTGACTGACGCGCTGGTCGGCTACCTGGTCGAGCTCGGCGGCCGCGTCCGCACCGGTGCGCTGGTCACCGGCGTGGAGGCCGCGCACGACCGGGTCACCGGCGTGCGCCTGGCCGACGGCGAGCTGGTCGCGGCCGACAGGGTGATCGCCGACGTGATGCCGCACGCGCTGCTTCAGCTCGCCGGTGAGCACCTGGGAAGCGTGTACCGGCGGCTGCTGGGCCGCTACACGTACGGGCCGGCGACCGTGAAGGTCGACTGGGCGCTCGACGGTCAGATTCCGTGGATGGCCGAGGCAGTGCGCGGCGCCGGGACGGTGCATGTCGGTGGCGGGGAAGCCGAGCTCGTCGCCACGCTCGCCGCGTCGGTGCGGGGCCTGCCCGAGCGGCCGTTTCTGCTGCTCGGGCAGCAGACGGTCGCGGACCCGTCGCGCGCGCCGGAGGGCGGGCACACCGCCTGGGCGTACACGCACGGCCCCCGGGAGGGTGTCGACTGGGCGGTCGAGCTCGACCGGCACGTTGAGCGCATGGAGGCGCAGGTGGAGCGGTACGCGCCCGGGTTCCGTGACCGGATCCTTGCCCGGCACGTGCTCGGACCGGCCGGGCTGGAGGAGCGCAACGCGAACCTGGTCGGTGGTGATGTGGGTGGTGGCACCTACCGGCTCGACCAGGTGATCTTCCGTCCGGCCCCGTCGCTGTCGCCGTACCGGACGCCGCTGCGCGGCCTGTACCTGGGCTCAAGCGCGACGTTCCCGGGCGGGGCGGTACACGGTGTGTGCGGTGACGCCGCCGCCAACGCCGCGCTGGCGGATGAGAGCGCGTGGCGGCGCACGCTCCGCGCGCCGAGGCCGGGCCGCTAAGCAACTCGGACCGGCTCAGCAGCCGCGTGCGCCGCGCACGAGGACGTGTAAGGCAAGCCGACGTCGTGCAGTGGGCCGGGGGCGGGAGCTGTGCAATGGGGCTCGTCGCGCGGCGATAGTGTCGGGTCGTGAGCATCGAAGACCCGAGCTTCGGCCCGCTGCAGATCGTGATCGTGGGCTTCGAGACGACCGAGCGGTTCCGGGGCGATGCCGCGCGCGAGCTGCTCGATCTCCGCGGCCGCGGCATGATCCGGGTGCTGGATGCGCGTTTCTTTCACCGCGCGCCAGATGAAACGCTGACCGAGGTCGACCTCGGCCCGTTGCTGGCCGACCGGTCGGCCGAGCGCGGCAACCCCGTCGCCCGGCTGCTCGGCGTCAACGGGACCGGCGGTAACGGGGCGGGCGGGAACGGCGGACTGCGGCCGCCCGAGGCGTTTGCCCGTACCGCCGGTTTCGCACTGAAGGACCTACGCCGGCTGATCGACGAGATCGGCCCCGGCGATCACGCGGTCGCGATTCTCATCGAGCACCGGTGGGCGGCGCGGCTGCGCGAGGCGGTGCGCGAGGCGGGCGGCAGGCTGGTCGGTCAAGGTTTCCTGACGCCGGAGCTCACGATGGTGGTCGGCGCCGAGATCCAAGCACGCGCCGACGCCGAGGCGGCGATCGAACTCGCCAACGCCGCACGCGGCTCGGCGCTGGTCGATGCGCTTTCGATCCTGACGCGTCACCCGCGCGGATCGGCGCAGGAGTCCGCACGGGCGGCGGCCGAAGTGGTGCGCGTCCTGGTTGCCGAGGGGTTCGTGCACGAGGCCGAGGCGCACGCCGCGATCGATGCGCTCGCCACCGCCGGACTCATCGAGACCGCGCTGTTGCAGGCGGCCGTCGCCGAGGCGGAGGAGACGCTCAACGAGCGCACCGACGAACGGCCGGACGCCGATCCCGACTAACCGTCGGCGGTGCCGCCGGCCGGGCGGTGACTCCCGACATATTCGCTCCACGCGCGTACGCGAGATGCCTTTGGAGCCGAAGTCCGTGCAGCCGACGACGGGACGGTAGATCGCCGCAAGTGAATGCGGATACGGGCGCCGGAGATCTGCCCCGTGTCGAGGCTGTCGCGTAAGTCGGGGTGTCGTCCGGCGGGTTTAAGACCATTTGGTGATGGGCCAGCGCTTTGTCGCGTGTGATCGCGAGCAGTCGTTTCTGATGCCGCCGGATGTCCGCGAGTGGCTGTCAGAGGGTCACCTCGCGTGGTTCGTGCTCGATGCTGTCGGCGAGATGGACCTGGAGGCGTTCTATGGCGCCTACCGCTGGGACGGCCGCAGCCGACCGGCCTATGACCCGGCGATGATGGTCGCGTTGTTGCTCTACGCGTACGCGCGCGGGACACGCTCGTCGCGGCAGATCGAGCGGGCGTGCGAAGAGGACGTCGCGTTTCGGGTGTTGGCGGCGCAGCAGCGGCCTGATCACGCCACGATCGCGCGGTTTCTCGAGCGCCACCAGGATGCGATCGCCGACCTGTTCGGCGAGGTGCTCTCGCTGTGCGCGAAGCAGGGGTTGGCGAGCGTCGGGGTGATCGCCGTCGACGGGACGAAGCTGGCGGGCAACGCGAGTCGCAACGCGAACGTCGACTACGAGCAGCTCGCGCGCGAGATCCTCGAAGAGGCCAAGGCGGTCGACGCCGCCGAGGACGAGCTCTATGGCGACGCGCGCGGCGACGAGCTGCCCGAGCAGCTGCGCACCGGCGAGGGCCGCCGCGCGTGGTTGCGTGAGGCCAAGCGCCAGCTCGAGCTACAGCGCGCGAAGGAGTCGCGGCCGGTTCCGCGCAGCCGCGACAAGCGTCTCAAGGAGGCCAAGCGGCGCCTGGACGAGGAGCTATGGACTGAGGTGCGTGCCAACCGCGCCTACGAGCACTACCGCAGCGGGCGCATGAAGGACGGGCGGCGCTTCAGCCGACCGCCGGACCCCTACACGCCACCGGCGACGCCGCAGGGCCATATCAACCTCACCGATCCCGACTCGCACGTCGTCAAGGGCTCACGCGGCCGCGGGTTCCTGCAGGGCTACAACGCGCAGGCCGTCGCCAACGAACACCAGATCGTGATCGCCGCCGAGGTGATGACCGTGGCTCCTGACTTCGGGCATCTGGAACCGATGCTCGACGCCGCCCAGCGCGAGCTTGACGCCGCTGGCGTCACGGACGTTCCGCAGGTGCTCGTCGCGGACGCCGGCTACTGGCATCAACAGCAGATGGAGCGGATCGTCGATCGCGGCATCCCGGTGCTGATCCCGCCCGACGCCAAGAGCCGAAAAGGCACGCGGCCCGGCTGGGACGGCGGCCTTTACGCGTTCATGCGCCGAGTCCTCGCCAGCGAACGCGGCGGCGAGCTCTACGGCCAGCGCCAAGCGATCATCGAGCCGATCTTCGCCAACACCAAGTTCAACCGCGGCATCGACCGTTTCAGACGACGAGGCCGAGCCGCCGTCCGCGCGGAATGGCGACTGATCACCGCCACCCACAACCTCCTCAAGCTCCACAAACACGCCACAGCGGCCGCCTGAGCCGCCTCCGGCGCGCGCGCCGGCGCGCCGACCGAAACTCCCCCGGTTCAGAGGAGCATCGTTCTCGGCGACAGCGGCCAGCGCAGACTTGCGCGACGGCCTCTGTCCAAAGCAGAAGACGAGCGTATGGGGAACCGCCGGAATGGGGAACGCAGCACAGCGGGCGAGAACAGCAGGAGCGGTAGCTCCATTAGAGCGGCGACGTTGATCCCGCGGGTCAGCGTGAGCTCGGCGAAGGCACGGAGCTCGTCCATTTCTTCGCCGATGGGCACCGAGGCGAGTGCACGGACCGGGGCTCACGCGATTCGGGACGGCTTTGCCACTTCCCAGGCAGACGGATCTGTTCCGGCGCAGGCCATCGGCCGCGCTCGGTCGACATCGCCGTCGACCGGACGGCGCCATTGGCCCCGCAGCCGGCCGCGGACCGATCTCCCGAGTACGTGGACGGCGACGGGGACCGGTGCTTCGCCGACGCCGTCACGATCTCGTTCACGCCAAGCACCGATCCCAACCTCGCGGACGGATCCGCCGGCGGCGGCATCGCGTCCACGACGGAGCCCGTGAAGTTCACGACGACGGGACCCTTCACCGCGGCCGGGACCAGCACCGACGCCGCGGGCAACGTCTCGGCCGGGGCCGCTTACGCCGGAAACGTCGCCGCCGACGCTCCAGCCGTCGCCTTCAGCTCATGCCCGGCGCAGGTGATCCTCGCGGGCCCGCAGTCGATCGACTGGACGGCGAGTGATCGGGGCGCAGGCGTCGACGGTGCGACATCCGGCAGCGTCGCGCTCGACACCGCGGCGATCGGAACGCACTCGGTGAGCACTCCGACGGTCAGCGATCGCGTCGCCCACCACGTGACCGCGTCGTGCGACTACTCCGTGATCTGGGACTTCAACGGCTTCCGTGCGCCGTTGAAGACGGTCCCCGATTTCGCGACCGTGGCGGCGGGGCAGCCGGTGCGCGTCACGTTCACGCTCGGCGGCGATCAAGGGCTCGACGTTCTCGCCGCGGCGTTCCCGCAGTCGGCCGGTATCGATTGCTCGTCCACCGCGGCGCTCGAGAGTGGCGCGCCCACCTCCTCGTCGGCGCCGCTCAGCTTCAGCTCGGGCAGCGACGTCTACACCTACTCGTGGGTGACGAGCAATGCGTGGAAGGGGACGTGCAGGCCGTTCATCCTGAAGCTCGCGGATGGAACGTTCCAACTCGCAAACGTCAGGTTCAAGTAGCACCTCGGCGGCGGCACCGGGGCGCGACCTGCTCCGTGGCGGCACCGGAGACAATCGCCTCAGCGGCAGCTCCGGCCATGACGTAGCCAAGGAAGCGACCGCGCAACCGGCGCGCATCTCGAGCAGGCAGTTCCTCATAGGAGTACGACGGAGGCCGCGGCGGTAGGTCTCGCGATATTCGGCGCCCGGTCGTACCGTTGAGCCACGGGCAGGACTTCGGTGTCGGTGCCAGAACCTTCCACACAGGACCCGCAACCGTTGGCGCGCTCGCTGGTGGGCCGAAAACGGTTCCAAGCGTCGTACGTGCCGAGGAGAACGTCTATGGCGGAACACCTGACAAAGCGCTCCGGCTGGATTACCTTCGCCGGCGTCGCGGCGCTGATCGCAGGCGGCTATAACGCGCTGAGCGGCATCGGGGCACTGGCCGACGACGACACGATCGCCGCTCAGGCCACCCAGGTGCTCTATGGGATCGATCTCACCGCCTGGGGCTGGTTCTGGCTGATCGTCGGCATAGTGCAGCTGGTCACCGGCGTGCTCATCCTCCAACGCAGCGGCTGGGGACTCGGTCTCGGCATCGGCGTCGCCTCCCTGAGCGCCTTCCTGACCGTCTTCGTGATGTTCGTCTTTCCGTTGTGGGCGATCGCGGTTCTCGCGGTCGACTTTCTCATCCTCTACGGCCTGCTGACCCGCAGCGACGAGTTCACGGGGTGACGCCTCCGCCTCATCGCGGGCTACGAAGCGCGCAACGGCGTCGAGTCGGCTAGTACAGCTTGCCTTCGACCGAGGCCGCGTCTCGCTCGAGTTCCGCGATGTCGGCATCGAGCTGCTTCTGTTCGAGCTTCTCGGCTCGCTTCATCGCTTGCTCGACCTTGGCGCCCATGTCGGCGACGGCCACCACGACAAGGCCGGCCTGGCCCGCGTCCAGGTGCTCGCCGAGCTCCTTGAGGTCGTGCCGGCTCATGCCGGCCGCTGCATGCCCGGCGACCGCCCCGAGGATTGCCCCGCCAGCGGTCGTGCCCGCGAGTAGTCCCCCGCCGACGGCCGCGAACGGGAACAACGCGACAACAAGGCCCGTGGCCAGCCCGACGCCTCCGCCAAGCACGCCGCCCGCGCGCGTCGGAGTCTCGTGCTTCTTGACGATCTTGGTCTTGCCGCCCTCGCCGCGCTCGATGACCGCAGCGTCGTAGGCATCGATCAGGTCCGACTCGGTGTGCAGATCCTTGACTAGCTGATAGTCAGCCTCGGCATCGGCGACTCTGTCGTACACCCCGACATACACCAGCAGCGTGTCGATCGCCACGTCATCCCTCCTTTCGTGCCGCCGACGCGATCCTATCCGACGAGTTTGTAGACGTCGTTGCCGGGATCGCGGGACGCGATGATGCGATCGTTGCCGTCGCGTGCGGTACGCCCTCGAGCACCACCTGGTCGAGCCTCGCGTCGAGGTCGGCGACGAACGTGTCGACCGTGACCGGCTCAATTGCGTCGAGCCAGCGGCGCCGCCGATCCTCCGGAAGTGGCGGAGCGAGCCGCCCGCATCGCGGCGGGGCCCGAAGTGCCCCACGAGCCCGCCATCTCCGACCGCGAGTACGAATGCCGCGATCCGATGCTCGACCCCTGCGAGTAGGCCGCCCATCGCCGCGCCGTAGCCGATACCCGAGCGGTCACGGTCAAGCCAGGCGGTCAGCCGGTCGGTTTGCCGTGCGGCGGTGAGGGCGGCGCCTGCCGACAGAGCCTGTTGATGACCGGGACCAGGCGGGCCAATCCGATCACGCTGGCCGCCACGATGAGCGTGCCGGGGATCCAGTCTGCGCCGGCGAGCACGATGATCCCGAAGATGAGCGCGGACAGGAGCGCGACAGTCATGAGCGCCGTCTGACGCACCTGCCGGTTGAACTCGTTCTTGTCAGTCACGGTGCGCCTCCTTGTTCGGAAGTCGCCTTGATCGTCGCAGCCGACGACGGCGCGGTCATCGGCAGAACCCCGCGCCGTCACTCAGTACAAGAGTGCAGAGCGGCCGACCGACGGCGTGCGGGCGGAAGTGGCTCGAGTGGGTCGTCGACCTCCGCCCTGTCTTACCGGACGTGTGGGAGATCGTCGAGGCGGATCGCGTCCACGAGCACGCGGGCTCGGCGATCATCCGCGCGCGTCGCGCGGGCTGACGGCGCCCGGCTTCGTCAGCCCCAGGCGGACGGCGATCGAGGGCATGCGGACGCTGGAGGGGGAGCAGGTCATGTGCACAAGGACGTCCCGCGAGCGCGCCGCACCCGCCGGCGGCCACGCGATGGTCGTCGAGACCTTGCCAAGCGCCACCCGAACGGCACCGACGCGGTGCGCGGCATCTCGTTCCGCGTGCGGACCGGCGAGGTGTTTCGGGATCCTCGGTCCCAACGGCGCCGGCAAGTCGACGACGATGGGGATGCTGGGCACCCTCGTGCGGCCGACCGGACGGCGGGCGACGGTCGCCGGACTCGACGTCGTCGAGCACCCTGGCGGGGTTCGACGGCGGATCGGCTTCGCGATGCAGGAGGTCGGCGTCGACGAGCTGGCCACGGGCCGCGAGCTCCTGGTCCTCAACGGCCGGCTCCATGGCCTTGCTCGTCGGGAGGCGGCCCGCCGCGCCGACCTGCTCCTCGACCTGGTCGGGCTCAGCGAGGCGGCTGACCGGCGGATGGGCGAGTACTCGGGCGGCATGCAGCGCCGCGCCGACCTCGCCTCGGCGCTGATCCATCTCCCGCCCGTGTTGTTCCTGGACGAGTCGACCGAGGGCCTTGCACCCCCACGGCCGCACTACACCCTCAGCACGTGCGGCGGTACGGGGTGCCGGGGCGGTACGTACGCCACTCCTCAGTCGTGAGGTCGCGCGCGGCGGTACGGCACGCCAGCGCAACCTGCTGGTCGGGGTCGAGCGCCCCATCCGCGGGCGCGTAGGGAAGCAGCCAAAGGCGCGCTGAGCGGTCCTCCCCGGCCGTCACGAGCCGCCGCCCGTCTGGACTGAGGAACGCGCCCTCGACCACGCCATCGTGGCCGCGCAGCGCCACCGGCGGCGTGTCGGGGCCGCGGTCGAGCGGCTGGACCAGGACGGTCGCCGTCGTGCGCGTCACGAGGCTGCGGTCGTCGGCAGCGACGAGCATCGAGACCGGATCGGCCCGCGGACCTCGCTTCACGATCGACGGTGGGTCTCCACGCTCCGCGGAGCCGAGGTCCCAGCGCTCGACGGCGCCGCTGTCGTCGCCGAGCGCGACCCAGCGTTGCGGTGGGGCGGCCGCCACGCCGGTGCGCACGCGAGGCAACGCGATCGGCCGCGGACGCGGCCCCCGCGTGTCCCAGATCATCAGAGAGGACCTTCCCTCCTGGTTGGAGCCGGCGACCACGAGCCAGATGCCATTCGGACTCGAGCTGACGCGGAAGCCGTCGGCGCCGACCGGATCCATTCGTGCAGGCTTCCCTTGACCGCCGCGAACGCGCCAGAAATTCACGCGGAAGGGGGCCGTACCCCCGATCCAGTCGCCCCGCGGGGCGGCGGTCAGCGTGTTGAGCTCGTCCGGTCGCACGCGGGGCAACCGAACCGGCTGGGCGCTCCGACCCGCGGCGAGATCGAGCACGTCGCTCGCGCCTCCGCCCGCGTCCTGCAGCGCCCAGAGGCGCGATGGCGGGCCAACGTCGTAGGTGTCCGTGAGCAGCGTCCCGTGACCCGTGAGCGCCAGGCGCGGCGAGGCACCCGCGTCGTCCGGCAGATCCCAGACGAGCAGCCGCCCGTCGTCGCGGCTCACGGCTGCCAGCCGGCGGCCGTCGGGGGTGAACGCGACGCCGATCGGCCGGTCCCCAGGGCCATGCAAGCCCGGCCTGACCGGCCTGCCGGGGAGCGTCACCGGCTGACCAGTCCCAAGATCCCAGAGGCGGAGCACGCCGCCGCTCGCGGCCGCACCGGCGAGCCACCGTCCATTCTCGCTGACGACCGCCGGCGCCAGCCGACCGCGGACCCCGGGGACACGGGACGCGTCGAGCTCGTCGCCCGCCGCGCCGGGCTCGAGGAGCCGCACCGCGCGGTCGCCTTCGTCGGCCGTCGCCAGGTCGCGCCAGCCCACGAGCAGCCGCCCATCCGGCATGAAGTGGAGGTCCGCGACGGTCGAGTAGGTGCTCGGGCTGGAGATCGTTCGACCCGTGCGCGTGTCCGCGAGGTGCACCGCACCGTCGCGCTCGCCGATCGCGACCCGGTCGTCGTCGAAGGCCACAGCAGAGACCTCGGAGCCGTGGCGCGCCAGCACCGTCCCGCCCGTGGCCTGGACCGCGCGCCGCAGCGCGCTGTCCACGGCGTCGACTTGGGTCCCCGTGTCGCGCATCGCGCGCCGTGCCTCGACCGCGAGCAGCAGCGCCAGCCGCGGGCGCTCGGCCAGCGTCGCCTGCGACTGGGCGGCGAGCTGGGTCGGAACCACGCGGTTGCGCTGATCGATCGCGTCACGCTGCGCGTTCCAGGCGAACAGGGCGAGCGCCGTCAGCGCGAGCGCGGCGCCGGCGATCACGATCGAGAGCAGTCGGAAGCGCCGTGCCGCGCGTCCGCGCGCCTCGGCGAGGGCCTGCGCGTGCACGAGCTCCAGCCGGCGCTGCTCGTCGGCGGCGGCAGCCTCGCGGGCGCGTAGCGCAACGCCGGCGTCGATGAAGCCGCTCTCGAGGCGGTTGGGCGCGTCCCGGTGGCGCTCGCGCCACGCCAGCACCTCGTCGAGCCGCGGCCCGCGGTAGAGCAGGCCGTCGTCACGGCCGTGCTCGTCCCAGTCCTCCGCGGCCACCGTTAGCCGGCGGTGCACGCGCAGGCCCGCGCGATCCTCGTCGACCCACCGCTGCAGGCGTGGCCAGCCGCGGATCAGGGCCTCATGCGCGACGTCGACCCACTCCTCCCCCGAGTCGCCATCGGTCCCGAGCGTGAGCAGCCGCGCCTCGGCCAGCCGGTGGACGACTTCCTCGACGTCCGCGACGCTGCGCTCATCGGTCACGAGCTCGCGGAGGGCGGCCCGGCGCCGCGTGTCCTCGGTCCCTTCGCCGGGCTCGGTGAGGCGCAGGAGCGTATGGCGGGCTATCTCCTGCTGCGCTGTCGTGAGCCCGCCGAAGACGACGTCGGCGCGCGCTGCGATCGCGCCGCGCACGCCGGCGCTCTCCTGGTAGCCAGCGAGCGTGAGGACCGAGCCGGCCCGGCGCCGCCAGAGCTCGAGCAGCGCGTGCTCGAGCAGCGGCAGCGCGCCTGGCTGAGCGGCGACGTCGTCGAGGATCGTCTCGACCAGACCCGGCTCGAGCGAGAGGCCGACGAGCCGCGCGGGCTCCTCGATGGCCTGGCGCAGGCCGGTCCGGTCGACCGGGCTGACGGCGAACTGCTGCGCCGCTACCTGCTGGGCGAGCTCCGGATGCGCGAGGCACCGGTGATAGAAGTCGGCCCGCATCGTCATCACCACCGCGGCCCGGCCGTCGGGGATCGACGACGCGTAGAGGAGGTTCGCGATGAGCGCCTCCCGCTGCTCGTCATCGTGACACTGGGTGAAGACCTCCTCGAACTGGTCGACCACAAGCAGCACGCGCGCCGCCGGCGGAGCGTCGGCGAGTGCCAGCGTCGCCGCAAGGTGCAGCGTCCGCGGGTCGGAGGAGAGCTGCTCGACGGTGCGCTGCATGGAGCCGTCCGGCAGCAGCGCGACGAGCCGGGCGGCGAGCGCGTCGAGCGGGCGCCCACCTGGTCGCATCACGCAGATGCGCCACGTCTCGCTCCCGGCCACCGCTCCGGCACGAAGCTGTGGCAACAGCCCGGCCATTACCAGTGACGACTTGCCGCTCCCGGAGGCTCCGAGCACGGCGACGAAGCGCGTGCCCTTGACCTGCTCGAGCACGCGCTGGATCTCCGCGTCGCGCCCGAAGAAGAACTCGGCGTGCTCCTCGTCGAACGGCTCGAGCCCGCGGTAGGGGCAGACGCCCGTATCGCCGTCCAGCGGCACCGCAGGTCCCAGCGGCAGCCCGCGGATCGCGGCGATCAGGCCCTGCAGCGCCCGCCCGTCATCGAGGCCGGCGCGGAAGTCGACCCAGGTGCGCATGCGCAGGAACGGGGACAGCGCCGTGGCGTCGAACGGCTCCGGCAGACCCGGCAGGAGGACCAGGAACACGCGGAAGTCCGGGTCAGTTGCTGCCCGGTCCAGGGCGACGGCGGCCTCCTCCTGACTCCATGCCCCGACGTCCGAGGGCCCGACGACGACAGCACACGACGAAGAGGCGCGTAGCCCTTCGGCGATGCCGTCTTGCCACTCCTCGCCCGGGACGAGGCACCAGCTGTCGAGCCACGGGTCGACCTGGGCGCGCACCAGCTTCTCCGCGAGCCGCTCGACGAACTCGCCGTCCCGGCGGGTGTGCGACAGGAACACGTCGTAGCGCCGCGTCGTGCGGGGCGCACCCATCGCCGCGTCCGGCTCAGTCGGCGACGGTCGAGAAACCGTGCTCTCCCTTCGGAAGGTGGTGGATGGCCTGCAGGCGCACGCTAACGCCGCCGCACGCAGGGGGCAACCGGCGCGACCCCTTACGCTGAGCCGCCGAACTCGCGCATCGGTTGGGCGGCAATAAGCGGAGGGCCGGGATGGGGGTGAACGTAGGAAAGCCCGGTCCCTGAAGCCCGACGAAGGATTCGAGAGAGTCCGCCGGTCCGGCCCGTATGCCCTCCGCAGCCTGATTGTCGTTCCACCTGACCGAAAGGTCAAGCGCAACGCACTGTCGACGATCGTCGTTCCGCCGGAGCCTCCTAGCGGCGGAGCCGGAAGTCGGCGCTGACGGGCTCGGAGCGGTTGCCCGCGGCATCGGTGGCGATGACTCCTACGCGGTAGGCACCGGGCTTGAGCCAGCGCGTCTTGGACAGGCGCCCGGCGAAGCGCACGCGGACCGTGCCGCCTTCGACGCGGCTTGCGTGAATCGCGATCCGGCCACGGACGGACTTCCAGCGACCGTCGAGGCGGCGGCGGAAGCGGAACGTCAGCCCGGACGGCTTCGAGATCGCCAGCTCGATCCGCGAGCGCTTGCTGCTGCGCGTGAGCGCCGGCAGCACATCGCCGCGGTCGACCTTCTTGGGCGCGACCTTCAGCGAGGACACCACGGGCGCGGCCGGCACATGCGGCGGGGCCGGGGCCGGGGTCGCGGGCGGGAGCGGGGGCGGGGTCGGGGCCGGGCTCGGAGCCGGTGCCGGCGGCGCGGTCTCGAAGGCGCCGAGATCGCTGCGCGGCGCGCCGCCGGCCAGGTGCGGGGTGTAGCGGGGCTGGCCGGCGAGGTCGATGAGCGGGTCGCCGGGCGCGGGGCCCGCCGGGTTGCCGGCATCGACCAGCGGCGAGTCGCTGCGCAGCGCGTAGTTGCCCGCCGCGGGATCGATGAACCCGGGATCGGCGACCGTGGTGTTGGCGAGCGTGATCGTGCCCGCGCCGTTTTCAACCACGCTCTTGGGATCGACGCGCGTCCAGGCGACATCCAGCGACGAACCGGCGGAATCGGGGAACGCGTTGCGCTTCACGTCGGTCTCAAAGCCGTCGAGCACGCTGTCGCGCAGCTTCACCGACGCCGAACCGCCGCCCTCCCATAGCGCCGGGGCCGGGTTCTATGGTCATCAGGCTGTTCTCGATCCGCAGCGCCCCGAGGCTGACCTGCGCGCCCGTACGGGTCGAGCTCCGCAGCCGACGGACCAGCGCCTTGCCGCTCGGCTTGGTGACCAGGATGCCGAGTTGTGCGCGCACGCTGCTGGACTCGATCGTGGCGTCCCCACCATCGAGGAGCTGGATGCCGATACCGTCGGTGAGATCGGCGAGATCGACCTCCGTGCGCCGGATGGTGCTGGCGCCGGACGCCCAAATGCCGCCGGCCTGGTAGTCGCCGCCGATGCGCGCGTCCTCGACCGTCGCCGACTGGAGCCATAGGCCGGCGCCGGACCCCTTCTTGTCGATCTCCAGCTCGGACGCCTTGCTGCCGGGCACGGTGAGCTTGAGCACCGGCAAGCCGGAGGCGGGGGCGGTCAGCTTCGTCTCGCCGGCCCCGGCGCCGCGGACGTGGACCGCCCCCAGCCCGGAGACGTACTCGAACAAGCCCTCAAAGGTGCCCGGAGCGATCTCGACGATGTCATCGCCGGCGGCGGCGCCGGCAGCGTTCAGAGCCGGCTGCACGGTGCCAAAGCAACCGGGAGCAGAACCGACGCAGAAGGTCTTGGCGCCGGCGGGCGCCGCGAACGCAGCGAGCGCCAACACCGACAACGCCGCGGTGCGGCGGATACGGAGGACAACGGCCGACTCCTTAGGTCTCGTGATTGGGAGGCGAAGAATCCCCGCCGGCCGGAGCGCTTCCAACGGCGTCAGCCGACTGACTCGTGGCGGATCGACGCCGACCTGTGGTGCGGCTAGCCGCCCCGGCCGACCCGGGCCGGAACCCGCTCGGCGGAGACGGGCGGGACACTGAGGGCCGGCTCAATTCACGATGAGGAGGTATGGCATGAGCAACGACGCGTCCACGGGTTACTCGATCGCCCGCCGCGAGGACGCGCTGGACTTCATGGCCCAATGGCCCGGTTACGGCGAGCAGCGCTGGTACTCCGACGCGCTCGGGACCGATCAGGTGTCGTTCAGCTGGCGGCGCATGCTGCCCGGGACCGGCGGGCGGGGCAGCTACGGTCACCGCCATCCCGGCCAGGAGGAGGTCTACTTCGTGATCTCGGGCACGGTCACGTTCAAGGTCGGCGACCACGTCTTCCAGGCCAGGCCCCAGACCGCCGTGCGGATGACCGGGGACGAGTTCTACTCGGTCCACAACGACACCGAAGCCGACGCCGAGCTGATCGTCTTCTCGACCAGGCTCCCGGATGCGCCGGTAGAACGGCAGGACGGCTTCTGGCCGTAGGCCGGCATCGTTCGAATTAGCGGCGTGTAACGCGCCGCGCGATCGCGCGACTAAGGGGCATGACCGACACGACAGCCGGCGGCGACATGAGGCGCCCGGGAGCTGCGGTACAAGCGGGCATGCGCGACGATCGCGTGTTCCGGGAGACCCGTTGGCTGGGGGCGGTGATCGTGCCGTTCCTGGTCGTCGCCTTCGCGCTGCTGTACTTCTTTCCCGACGATACGCGCCACTGGTTCGCGTGGGACGTGCAGCCGACGATCACGCCGCTGGTCATGGGCGCGGGGTACATCGCGGGGGCGTACTTCTTCGTGCGCGTCGCGCGCGAGATGCGCTGGCATCGGATCCAGGTCGGCTTCCTGCCGGTGACGGCGTTCACGCTGTTCATGGCGATCGGGACCTTCAACCATCTCGATCGCTTCGATACGGGGCACGTCGCGTTCTGGATCTGGGTCGGCCTGTACGTGACCACGCCGGTCCTCGTCCCGCTGGCGTGGTGGCGCAACCGCGCTACCGACCCGGGGACGCCGGAACCGGGCGAGCGGCCGCTGCCCGGCTTCGTGCGCCCGTTGCTCCTCACCGTGGGCGCCGTGCAGTCGGCGGTCGCGCTCGTGCTGTTGCTGATGCCGGCGACGATGATCGAGCACTGGCCGTGGGAGCTGACGCCGCTGACGGCGCAGACGCTCGGCGGGTGGTTCGCGCTACCGGGGGTGACGGCGCTGATGATGGGTCTCGACGGCCGCTGGTCGGCGATCCGGATCACGCTCGAGAGCCAGCTGATCGGGCTTGCGCTGATCCTGCTCGGAACCGTCCGGGCCTGGGAGGACATCGATACGTCGAACCCGCTCGCCTACGTGTTCATGGGCGGCATCGCGGGTCTGTTCGTCTGCCTGCTCGCGCTCGAGTGGTACATGCTCAGCCCGTCTCGGGAGCGCTGAGAGGCGCTGGCGCCTCCTTCGGGATGCGCTGGAGCAGCACGAGGCCGCAGAGGGGGAAGAGCAGGACGGACAGCAGGCCGGCGCCGATCAGCGCCGCGCTCTCGGCCGGGCCGACGAGCCCGAGCTCGGCGCCGATGGCGGTGGCCGCGACGATGAAGGGCAGCGACGTCGACTGCATGAGCCCGGCGATGGCGGCGCGGCGGTTCCCGATGGCTTCGCGGTAGAGCGCGGCGGGCAGGCCGCGGACGGCGAGGAGCGCTAGGAGGAAGATGGGGACCATGAGCAGGTTCGACGCCGACGCGGTGAGGGCGTCGAGGTCGAAGCGCACGCCGCTGGTTATGAAGAAGACGGGGATGAAGAAGCCGAATCCGGCGGCTTCCAGCTTGCGCCGGAAGTCGGGGTGGGTCATGACGCGATCTCGGTCGGTGACCGAGATCAGCATCCCGGCGACGAACGTGCCGAGGATCACCTCCAGCCCGAGCCCCTCGGCGACGGCGGCGAAGCCGACAAAGAGCAGGAAGGCGGCGCGCACCCGGATCTGGGCCGTGGTGTCCTGCAGGCGCACCAGGTCGGCTTGGATGCGCATCGAGCGCTCGGCGCCCTTGACGGCGGCGGCCACGGCGACGGCGAGGGCGATGAGCGCGCCGAGCAGGAGCGCGGCCGACCCCGCGCCGCCCTCGCCCGAGAAGAGCAGGGTGAGCAGGATGATGGCGCCGAAGTCGGCGATCGAGGCGGCGGCGATGATGAGCTGGCCGAAGGTCGAGCCGATCTCGCCCGCGTCCTTGAGCACCGGCACGAGCACGCCGAGCGACGTCGAGCAGAGGATGATCGCGACCAGCAGCGGCGTGTCGACCAGCCCGGCGGCGTCCAGCGCCAACGCGACCACGACGGCGATCGCGAAGGAGAGCGCGAAGCCGGCGCTGCTGACGCGCAGGACGCGGCCGCGGAGCTTGTCGAGCTCGATCTCCAGGCCCGCGAGGAAGAGCACGAACCCCAGCCCGATGATCGCGAGGGTCTCGACCGCGACGTCGACCTCGACGAGCCCCAGGAGCGAGGGCCCGAGCACGATCCCGGCCACGATCTCGAGCACGACCGAGGGCAGGCGCACGCGCGGGAACAGCCCCAGCACGAACGGGGCGGCGAACGCGACGCCGGCGATGACGACCAGATTCTCGAAAGAGGGCATATCGCTCCGCCGTGATGATCGAATACACGTCTGGTGCATCCTCGCGCGAATCCGTTACACCAAGCCGCAGCCAAGACCGACGACGCGCTGGTGCGCGCACTTCTCGACGGCGACGAGCCGACGTTCGTGCAGCTCGTGGGCGCGTGGAGTCCCGCGATGCTCCGGCTGGCGCTCGTGCACGTGCCGAGTCGAGCGATCGCCGAGGAAGTCGTGCAGGAGGCGTGGCTCGTGCTCTTCCGGGATCTCGACCGGTTCCAGGGACGATCGTCGCTGCGGACGTGGGTCCAGGGGATCGTCATCAACCTGGCGCGGTCGCGCGGGCGCGCAGAACGCCGCAGCACGCCCGCGGACATCGCCGCCGACGGGTTCGAGGAGGGGCGGTTCCGCACCGCCGGCGATCGCTGGCCGCGACACTGGGCGATCGGCCCGACGCCGTGGCCGACACCTGAGCAGAACCTCCTGGCCGGCGAGACGAGGGCGGTCATCCTCACGGCCGTCGCGGCGCTTCCGCCTGCTCAACGCGAGGTCCTCGTCCTGCGCGACATCGAGGGGGTCCCCGCGGAGCAGACCTGCCACGCTCTCGCGATCAGCGAGGGAAATCAACGCGTCCTCCTGCACCGTGCGCGCTCGCGGGTCCGCAGGGCGATCGAGGACTACTTCGAGGCGACGGAGCCGACGTGATCGACCGCACGCTGCCTGAGATGCCGTGCCAGGAGCTCGTCGAGCTCGTCACGGACTACCTCGAGGATCGTCTGTCAGCGGTCGACCGGGCGCGCTTCGAGGCGCACATCGCCGAGTGCGAGTACTGCGCGACCTACCTGGAGCAGATGCGGCAGACGATCCGCACGCTGGGCCGGATCCCTGAGGAGTCGCTGTCCGACGACGCTCGCAGCGCGCTGCTCGCCGCCTTCCGGTCGTGGCGGCGGCCGGCCGTCGGGGACGGCCGGCCGCGCGACGAGATCTGATCAGGAGGCGGCGGCGCCGGTGATGCCGGCGGCCGCGGGGGCGGTGTCGAGGAGGGTCAGCGACCCGTCCGAGCCCACGCGGTAGGAGGTGACCTGGCCGCCCTGGCTGACGACCATCAGGAAGCGGCCGCTCGCGTCGAAGTCGAGGTCCCGCGGGGACGGCAGCAGACCGGTCGTGCCGAGCCGCGTCAGCGACCCGTCACGGGCGATCGCGAAGCCGGTGATACCCCCGGCCGCGTTCCCCGTGTAGGCGAAGCGCCCGTTGGGCGAGACGGCGACCCAGCAGGCCGCGCCCTGGCCGACGGCCAGCGAGGCCGTGACGGACGAAAGCGCACCGCCGGCGCCGAGGCGGTACGACGAGACGGTGCTCGCGCCGGCCTCGGACACCACGATCGTGCCCGGCTGGG
The DNA here is from genome assembly GCA_963844405.1 of uncultured Solirubrobacteraceae bacterium. Taxonomy (GTDB): domain Bacteria; phylum Actinomycetota; class Thermoleophilia; order Solirubrobacterales; family Solirubrobacteraceae; genus DASSUW01. Next base: position 67,194 of record CAWJNZ010000012.1, read on the forward strand.
TGATGCCGAACCCGAACGGCACGGCGCCGTTGGAGGCGGTCACCACCGGTGCCCCGGGGCGGCCCTGGGCGTCGAGCGGCAGCGTCTCGAGCCGGTTGGAGAGCCTCTCGCTCACGACCAGCGAGCGGCCGTCCGGGGTCACGGAGACCTGCGCGGCGCCGAGCGCACCGGGCGCGAGCGCCCGAGTGCCGATCGCCTCGAGCGAGCCGCGCGGGCCGCTCTCGAACGCCGAGACGTTCGGGGTGCCGCCGGAGTTCAGGACGTACACGCGACCGTCCTGTTCGGCGATGCTCACGGGCGCGACGCCGCCCGAGGCGACGGTGTCGACGAGCGTCGTGCGGCGGTGCTTGCTGCGGAACACGGAGACGCTGTCGGAGCCGGCGTTGACCGCGTACAGGTAGCGGCCGTCGCCGCTGAGCTCAACGGCGCCCTGCCGGCCGCCGAGGCCGGCGAGTCCGACGCCGCCGGTGGCGAACGTGCCGGCCGGCGTGAGCGAGCCGTCGTCGCCGCGGTCGAAGCGCTGGACCGTGTTGCCGGCGGGGTCGTTGGTCTGCGTGTACAGCACGCCGTCTGGGGCCGAGGCCATGGCGCTCGACGAGAACAACAGCAGCCCGGCCACGAAGGCGAGCACGAGCGTGACCGCGCGCGAGCGCGGGAGAGGGACCGGCATGTGGACCTCCAGGGGTCGTACAGGGGATGGACCCTGCTTCTGTCCAGCAACCGGCGCCGGCGTTACACGGGCCTGACGCTGTAACGCTGAGGCCCCTCGTGCAACCAAGTGACATGACCGCGCTGACGCCCAAGCAGGAAGAGCTGTGCGAGACGTCGCGCTGGGACTTCTCGGACCTGCGCGCCGTCTACGTCAACTGCACGCTCAAGCGCTCGCCCGCGCCGTCGCACACCCAGGGCCTCGCCGACCGCTCGATCGCGATCATGGAGCGCAACGGCGTCAGCGTCGAGCAGTTCCGGGCGATCGACCACGCGATCGCCACCGGCGTGTGGCCGGACATGACCGAGCACGGGTGGGAGCGCGACGAGTGGCCGGCGATCTTCGAGCGCGTGATCGCCGCCGACATCCTCGTGTTGACGACGCCGATCTGGCTCGGCGAGAAGTCGTCGGTCTGCACGCAGGTGATCGAGCGCCTGTACGGCAACAGCCACCTGCTCAACGAGAGCGGCCAGTACGCCTACTACGGGCGTGTCGGCGGCTGCCTGGTCACCGGCAACGAGGACGGCATCAAGCACTGCGCGATGAACATCCTCTACTCGCTCCAGCACCTGGGCTACACGATCCCGCCGCAGGCCGACGCCGGCTGGATCGGCGAGGCCGGGCCCGGGCCCAGCTACCTGGACGAGGGCTCGGGCGGCCCGGACAACGACTTCACCAACCGCAACACCACCTTCATGACCTGGAACCTGCTGCACGCGGCGCGGATGCTCAAGGACGCCGGCGGCATCCCCGCGCACGGCAACCAGCGCACGGAGTGGGACGCCGGCTGCCGCTTCGACTACCCCAACCCCGAGCACCGCTGACGGGTGGAAGACGACCAGGCGCTTCTCTCCCGTCTCCGCGCCGGCGACGAGGAAGCCTTCACGGCGCTCGTCGCCCGGCACGACGGCGCGCTCCGCCGCGTTGCCCGGACGTTCGTGCGCACGCCGTCCGCGGTCGACGACGTCGTCCAGGACACGTGGCTGGGCGTCGTCCGGGGCCTCGCCGACTTCGAGGGCCGATCCTCTCTGCGGACGTGGATCTTCCGCATCCTCGTCAACCAGGCCCGTACCCGCGCCGTCCGCGAAGCGCGAACCCTGCCCTTCTCCGCACTCGAGCGGGAGGACGCCCCGACCGTCGAGCCCAGCGCCTTCGGCGCCGATGGACGCTGGACCAGCGCGCCGCCTCGGCTGGACGCCGATCCAGAGACCGGGCTGCTCAGCGCCGAGCTTCGCGCCCACCTGCTCGCAGCCGTGGACACACTGTCTCGTGACCAGCGAGCGGTGATCACGCTCCGCGACCTCGTCGGCGTGTCCGCCATGGACGTCTGCGACCTGCTCGAGATCACCGAAGTCAACCAGCGCGTGCTCCTGCACCGCGCTCGCGCCCGCGTGCGCACCGCCCTCCTGCCGCTGATGGAGGTGAGCGGCTGATGCGCTTCTGGCGCCGAAGGCACCGCCCCGACCCGCTCGTCTGCCGCGAGTTCGTCGAGCTCGTGACCGACTACCTCGAGGGCACGCTGCCCGAGGTCGAGCGCGCTCGCATGGACGCGCACCTGGCCGGGTGCGACGGCTGCTCCGGCTATCTCGAGGACATGCGCCGGCTCGTGGGCACGCTGCACGAGACTCCGGAGCCGCCGCCGGATCCCGCGACCCGCGAGGCGCTGCTCCGAGCGTTCCGCGACCTGCGCGGCGATGCCTGACCGGCGGCGGGGAGCCGATGCCAGGGGTCATGTGAAGCCTCGCGGTTCGTTGTCTCTGCCTATGTGATCGCAGCGCGCCGGGGGGTCGGGGGGCCCGGGCGAGGACGCAGGATTTGCGTCCTTTCGGCGGGCCGCGCGTCTTACCGGACGTGACCCCCGACCCGAAGGAGCAGCCGATGCCGGAAGCTCGTCTGAAGGAGCTGCTGGGCTCCGTGTCCCGCGACCGCGCCGCACCCGCCGGCGGCCACGCGATCGTCGTCGACGACCTCGCCAAGCGCTACCCGAACGGCACCGAGGCCGTGCGCGGCATCTCGTTCCGCGTGCGCACCGGCGAGGTGTTCGGGATCCTCGGGCCCAACGGCGCCGGCAAGTCCACGACGATGGGGATGCTGGGGACGCTCGTGCGGCCCACGGGCGGCGGCGCGACCGTCGCCGGGCTCGATGTCGTCGGCGATCCGCGCGGTGTGCGCGGCCGCATCGGCTTCGCGATGCAGGAGGTCGGCGTCGATGAGCTGGCGACGGGCCGCGAGCTGTTGGTGCTCCACGGCCGGCTGCACGGCCTCACGCGCCGCGAGGCGGCGCGCCGCGCTGCCGTCCTGCTCGACCTGGTCGGGCTCGGCGAGGCGGCTGACAGGCGGATGGGGGAGTACTCGGGCGGGATGCAGCGGCGAGCGGACCTTGCCTCGGCGCTGATCCACCTGCCGCCGGTCCTCTTCCTCGACGAGCCGACGGAGGGTCTGGACCCGCACGGTCGCAGCGCGATCTGGGAGGCGCTCGCGCGGCTCAACGAGGCGCTCGAGATGACCATCGTGCTCACCACGCACTACATGGAGGAGGCCGACCGGCTGTGCGATCGCATCGCGATCGTCGACCACGGCCGGATCGTCGTCGAGGGCACGCCCGCCGAGCTCAAGCGCGCGGCCGGCTCATGAGCCTCGAGGACGCCTACCTGCACTCGACCGGCCGGACCCTGGAGGTGGCGGCATGAGCGCGACCTGGCTGCTCACGCGGCGCACGCTGATCCAGTTCCCGCGCAACCCGATGGTGCTCGGCTTCTCGGTGGCGCCGGTGCTGATGATGTTCGTGGTCTTCGGCGCCCTCTTCGAGAGCGTCAAGCACCTGCCGGGCTTCCCGACCGACAACTACTTCGAGTACCTCGCCCCGGCGGCGGTCCTGATGACCACCGTTCCCGGCATCGCCAACGCCGCCGTCGGGCTCGCCGGCGACTTCAAGAGCCGCTACCTCTACAAGCTGCTCACGATGCCGGTCTCGATCGGCTCGATCATGGCCGGGCGCCTGCTCGCCGACGGGACGCGGCTGTTCGTGCAGGGCGGCGCGGTCCTGCTGCTCGCGATGGCGCTCGGAGCCGAGATCGCCAGCGGATTCGCCGGCGCCCTGCTCATCCTGCTGATCGGGACGCTGTTCGGGATCGTCACCTTCGGCGTCCTCACAGCCAATCTCGCGCTCAAGAGCAAGGATCCCGCGGCGGTCCAGGCCATCTTCCCGATGGCCTTCCTGCTGATCTTCCTGACGAGCGCCTACCAGACCGAGGAGCAGATCCCGAGCGGCGTGCTGCGGGCGGTCATGAGCGTCAACCCGACCGAGTACGTGCTGCGGGCGATGCGCGACCTGACGCTGAGCGGCTTCGAGTGGGAGTCGATCGGGCTGGCGTTCGCCGTGATCCTGGCGCTCGGGCTGATCGGCCTGCCGCTGACGATCCGCAACTACCGATCGGTCTACCGCTGAGTCAGCCGACCGGTGCGCCGCAGGTGCCGCAGACGGTCCCGCGCGAGCGGACCTCGGTCGGGGCGTGCCGCCTGTCGAGGTCGACGTGGCAGCACTCCAGCAGCAGCTCCCGCAACTGGTGGCGCGCGCGCTGCACGCGGGCCTTCATGCCCGAGACCGAGAGGCCGAGCTCGGCGGCGGCGTCGACCTGACTGAGCCCCTCGAACTCCGTGAGCTCGAGCGCCTGCCGGTAGATCGGCGGCAGGCGCTCGATCAGCGGCGCCAGGCAGGCCGCCAGCTCCCGCCGCAGCTCGTCCGGGCCGGGCTCGACCACTTCAGGCTCGGCCGCCCGTGGCTCGGGGACGTCGGTGGCCTGGCCGGAGGGCAGCTCGCGGCGCTCGGGCCGGCGGTAGTGGTCGGCGATCGCGTTGGCGGCGATGCGGTAGACCCAGGCGGTCATCCGGTCGGCGTGCTCGAGGTCGTCGCTGTGGCGGTGAATGCGCAGCATCACCTCCTGCGCGATGTCCTCGGCGTCCTCGCGACTGCGGACCCTGCGCATGACGAACGCCAGCACGCGCGCCTGCAGTTCCCGGCGCGCGGCCTCCGGTGTGCCGCTCGGAGCAAGGGAAGCCATCGGCAAATCGATCTTTCCACCATGGGCAGTGACCAGCAATGCACATCTCCTGGGGTCTTGGGCTCACCCTTTCAGACGGAGGTCGTACCTCAGGGACGCAAGATCGGGCGCTCTCCGAGGCCTGGACGGCGGCAAGCGGGATCCCGATCTACGTCGATGAGCCGAGGCGGCCGAGAAGCGGCCAGGCCGCGACCGCGGCGGCGAGGACGACGAGCGCCGCGATGAGGAAGATCGCGTTCAGCCCGGCGACCGATCCGGCGGCCGGGGTGCCGGCGGCTTCCAGCTCGTGGTTGAAGATGGCCCCCGAAGGCGGCGATGCCGACGGCGATGCCGAGCTGGCGGAAGGTGTTGTTGACGCCGGACGCGAGGCCGCTGCGCTCGACCGAGAGGACGCCGACCATGGCCGCCGCGAGCGCCGGGCTGATCACACCGATGGCGAGCATGAGCAGCAGGCTCGCCGCGATCAGGATCAGGCCGGCGACGAGCGGCACCCGTAGCGCGACGCGGTTCGTGGCCCTGCCCGAGACCGGCGCGACGTTGACCACGGTCACGTCGAGCAGAAGCATCGCCGTGCCGGCAGACACGACGGCGAGCGCGAGCCGCCGGTCGCCGGTCATCGCCCGCGAATCAGCGGCCGTCGTAGCCGAGCAGCGAGGAGACGCGCTCGAGGGCGCCCGGAGCAACGGAGAAGTAGGCGAAGGAGCCGCGCTTCTCGCGCTCGACGATGCCCGCGTCGAGCAGCTGCTTGAGGTGGTAGCTCACGGTCGGCTGCTTGAGCGGGAGCAGGTCCTCGAGGTCGCACACGCAGACCGCCTCGCCGCCGGCCTGGAGCAGGCGGTTGAGGATCTTCACGCGATGGCGGTCGGCGAGCGCCTTGAACACGCGCTCGAGCTGGCCGGCCTCGTCGTCGGTGAGGCCCGGGTCGGCGAGGGGCGCGCAGCACTGGGCGAGGGGGAGTGCGGTCACGGCTTCCATCATATCGAAGAATCTTGATATGCTGGAGCACATCGAAAACCTTCAATGTCTTGTAGGGAGCGTCAAGCGATGACCAACAGCCAGCTTCCGGTGGTTGTGATCGGCGCCGGCCCGGTCGGCCTTGCCGCCGCCGCCCACCTCGCCGTGCGCGGGATCGAGCCGGTCGTGTTCGAGGCCGGAGACCGGGTCGGCGCGAGCATCCGCGAGTGGGGCCATGTCCGCGTGTTCTCGCCGTGGGAGTTCAACCTGGACCCGGTGGCCGCCGAGCTCCTCGCCGCTGAGGGCTGGGCCGCACCGCCGGCGGACGCCTACCCGACGGGCGACGAGATCGTCGAGCGGTACCTCGAGCCGCTGGCTCTCGTGCCCGGGATCGCCGAGAGCCTGCACCTGAGCTCGCGCGTGGTCAGCGTCACCCGCCTGGGTGTCGACAAGCTCAAGGACGCCGGTCGCGACGAAGCGCCCTACCAGCTCATCGTCGCCCAGGACGGCGTCGAGCACCGGTACCTCGCGCGCGCGGTGATCGACGCGTCCGGCACCTGGACGCGGGCGAACCCGCTCGGCTCCGGAGGCGTCCCGGCCGCCGGCGAGCGCGCGCATGCCGACCGGATCGCCTACGGCATCCCCGATGTCCTCGACGGCGCCCGCGAGCGCTACGCCGGCCGCCGCGTGCTCGTGGTCGGCAGCGGCCACTCGGCGTTCAACGCGATCCTCGACCTCGTCACCCTGCGCGACTCCGAGCCCGCGACGCAGATCGTCTGGGCCATCCGCGGCGGCGCCCCGGACCGCGCGTACGGCGGCGGGGGAGACGACGAGCTTCCCGCCCGCGGCGCCCTGGGCTCCATGGTGCGAGGGCTCGTCGCCGACGGCTCGGTGGAGGTCGTCGCCGGGTTCCACACGCGCTCGATCGCCAGCACGGGCGGGCAGCTGGTCGTCGAGGACGGCTCACGTCGCATCGTGGCCGACGAGATCATCGCCGCCACGGGCTTCCGTCCCGATCTCGATCTCCTGCGGGAGCTGCGGCTCGACCTCGACGACCGCGTGGAGGCCCCGCGCCTGCTCGCGCCGCTCATCGATCCCAACCTGCACTCGTGCGGCTCGGTGCCGCCGCACGGCGTCGACGAGCTCTCGCATCCCGATGCGGGCATCTACGTCGTGGGCATGAAGAGCTACGGCCGCGCACCGACGTTCCTGCTGCGCACCGGATACGAGCAGGTGCGCTCGGTCGTCGCAGCCCTCGCCGGCGACTGGGAGAGCGCCCGCAACGTCGAGCTCGTGCTGCCCGAGACCGGCGTCTGCACCGTCACCAGGTCCCCGGACGAGCCCGCCGCGAGCTGCGGCAGCGACCGGCCGACCTTCGACATCGAGGCAGCCGCCACCGCGTGAGCATCGATCAGCGAGTCCCGGCGAGCAGTCGCCGGCGTCGCCGGCGCGGCGCGCCCAGCCGCCGGGGCTCTACGTCCAGCCGTGCGGCGAGCGCTTCGAGGATGTCGTCGGCGCTGACCTTGAGGCGGCGCAGGATCTCGACGGCCATCGAGTCGCGGACGGCGATGACGCCGGCGAGCAGGTGCTCGGTGTCCGCTGTGCGCGCTCCGAGTGCGTCGGCGATGCGACGACTGTGCTCGAGCGCCTGCTTGTAGCGCGGCATGAGCGAGAGGCAGTCCTCCTGGCTCTCGATCCTGGGACCGGCTCGCATGCAGCTGGTCGCGAGCACGCGCTGGCGGGTCACGCCGAGACCGGCGAGGACGTCTGCGGCAACGCCTCCGGTGCTGACGAGTGCGAGCAGCGCGTGCTCGGTGCCGAGGTAGTCGTGGCGGAGCTCCCGTGCCTCCGCGGCGGCACGATCAAGCGTGTTGCGTGCGGTGGGCGTCCAGAGGCCGGGCCAAGCGCCGGGATCGGCGAGTACCGGGCCGTACCGCTGCTGGACCGCCTGCTTGCTCGTCCCGAAGAGCTGGCCGATCTCGGTCCAGGACAGTCCCGCCTCGCGCGCCTCGGCGACGAAGCGGCCGATCAGGATGTCGCCGAGGTCCGTGAGCTCGCGGCCGAGGTCGATCGCGAGCTCCAGACGCGTGGCGGGCGGCAGGTTCGCGGCGCGCGTCTCGACGATCGCGGCGAGCTCGTCGATCGAAGGCAGCCGAGCGTCCTGCATGCGTCAATCTTAACTTGACGGCGCGAGCCGTCAACGGCGACTCGCGTCGACAGGCCGGCTCTTGCGAGGATGGCGTCGATGGTGTCGATCCGTGCCGACCATCCGCGCGCCGTCGCGGCGTTCGAGGCGATCCATGCCGGCGACGTCCAGGCGCTCGAGCGCCTGCTCGTCGAGGACCGCGAGCTCGCGGCCGCGAGGTTCACCGATCCCAGCTGCGGCGACGAGCGCACGCTGCTGCACGTCGTCACGGATTGGCCGGGTCACTTCCCCAACGGCCGCAGCACGGTGGGCGCGCTGGTCGCGGCGGGCGCGGACGTCAACGCGCCCTTCCGCGGCTCGCACGCAGAGACGCCGCTGCACTGGGCGGCGAGCTGCGACGACGTCGGGGTGCTCGATGCGCTGGTGGAGGCGGGAGCAGACGTCGAGGCTCCGGGGTCGGTGATCGATGGCGGCAGCGCGCTGTCCGATGCCGTCGCGTTCGGGCAGTGGCGCGCGGCGACCCGCTTGATCGACCACGGAGCGCAAGCTCACCCCTGGCAGGCCGCCGGGCTGGGGCTTGTCGATCGCCTCGAGCCGTGGCTCGCCGCCGACCCTCCGCCTCCACGCGACGAGATCACGAACGCCTTCTGGTGCGCGTGCCACGGGGGACAGCGCGAGGCGGCGCAGCGGCTGCTCGAGAGCGGCGCTGACCTCAACTGGCTCGGCCACGACGGTCTGACGCCGCTGGACGCGGCGATTCGCAGCGACGCGTCCGAGCTCGCGGGGTGGCTGCGGTCGCACGACGCGCGACGTGCCGCCGACTTGGCGTGAGTCGGTGTGACCGGGTCGTCGACGGGCCTCAAAAGATCGCGTATTGCCGAGCCAGGCGACTCAGAGGCGTGTCGAACAACAGCACGTTCAGGCCGCGCTGGAGCTCCTCGCCGATGCTGCGGATCTCCTGCCAGAGTTCCGAGCCGTCGCGCGTCGCCACTCGCAGCTCTTTGAGCTCCGCTCGCTTCGCGCTGTCTTGCATGACGGCGATCCATCGATCGTAGGCCGCAAACGTGCGCACGCCCTCGTCGACCGCGTCGTAGTGGAGGAATGCGGCCGCGAGCCGGTCTGACGGTGTGGCGGTCAGCCAGGAGGTGAGGAACCCGGCCATCTCATCCTCTTGGCGGAGATGGCAGAGCAGGATCGGGATGAGGCCACCCGCGAACAGCAGCTTCCGAGAGGTCCGCAGCTTCGCGTTGCGTGTGACCCATTTCGGGTCCGCGCCGCCAGTGTCGCGGTGCTTGCCCTCGAAGTCGACGCAGATGGTGCGCCAGTAGCGCACGAGGTCGTTGAGGAGGAAGCGCGGCGGCCGGTTGTTCTTGATTCCGAATCGGAGGTAACGGTTGAGGACCGCGCTCCAGCAGCCGGCGTGGATGGAGCCGGCCAGCTCTCGCGATTCGAGCAGCAACAGCATCCTTCGCGTGAGATTCCGGTTGGTGTCGGCGTCGAGGCCGACGTTGGTGACGAGACGATCGATGTCGAAGGGGACGCCGAACACGGCCTGGGAACCGGGTTTGCGCTGGTCGCCGCCGAGATGGTCCTGCGCAAGCGCCAGTGCTCGCTTCACGTCCTGGTCGTCGTCCGCGAACTCGCGACCGACGATCACCGCCCAGTCATCGTCGCTGCCTTCCGTCAACTCGTCGCGCGCCCAGGAGCCGAACACGACGATCGAGATGTCAGCGGAGAGGCCGCCCCCTGCCAGCGCCGCGGCCCTGGCTCTGAGCTCCCGTGCGGTGTAGGCCGCAGCGTCGGCGAGGTGGGCGAACGGCACGCCGGAACCCTCTTGCAGCCGCTCCAGCGAGCCCTTTGGGTCGTCTACGAGGCCGGCGGCGCTTCGAGGATCCACGGGACGTCACGACAGCGAGCCAGGAGAGGGCCGAAGAGCGTCTCGTCCTCTGGCGTCAGAGGGACGTGATGCTGCGACGTGTCGAGGGAGCTCAGGTGCACGTGTGACAGCCGGCTCGAGAACCGCTGCAGCAGCTCGACTGCGGTCTGCATCGTCTCGTCCACATCCTTGGCGTGGGCAAGGTCGAGGCAGAGTCTGGCGTTCGGAAGCGCGTCGAAGTAGCGGTTCAGGTGGTCCGCTGTGTGCCCGTCGGCCTTCCGCAGGTCCATGTTCTCCAGCGCCAAGCGCCGTCCCAACTGCTGGTAGAGCGCCGGGTCGGAAATGGTGTCCGGGTGCACGACGATCGCGTCGATCCATGACGGGATGTCGCAGAGATCCCGCACGAGTCGCTCTTCGTCCCCACGGTCCTTCGAGGGCGCGTGAACGCTCATGAACAGAAACGGCAGCCGAGGGGCAGACCGCAGATAGTCCAGCAGCCCGGGAAGCTCCTGCGACGAGAGGGCCGAGAGCTCGACGGCCATGCTCGAGACCGCCGCCGCCTCGTCGACGAGCCCGGGCCAGTCGTTCCGGAGCTCGGTCATGAAGCCGGTCGAGCAGCCGAGCGACAGGTGTCGCGCGAGCAACGGTGATGCAAGCGCCGGGAGCTCGGGTGCCATGCGCTAGACGCTACCCGGCCCATAGGCGGCAAGCCCAGGCTTCGGGCTACACCCGGCTGCGCCGTCGGCTCTCGCCTCGCTGCTCCGGGCGCTCGGCGGTCGAGGGGTCGTGGGCGCTGATCAGCGAGCAGGACTGGCCCTGGACCGGCATCGTGCGCCGCATCAACGCGTCCGATCGCCCGGGCATCGTCCTGGACGCGCCCGAGGACGCCACGGCCAGCGCGCAGGAGTTCTCGCCCGACGGCCCCCGGATCGCCGTCGTCGAGCACACGCACGCGGGTCCCGCCCGGATCGCCGTCTATCAGGCGCGGACCTGGCGGCGGCTCCGCGCGCTCACCGACGGCCACTACGACACACACCCCGTGTGGTCGCCGGACGGGCGCTGGATCGCCTTCTCGCGCGATCCGGAGAACCCCGGCGACGGCCTCGGCACGGACCTCGCCGCCGGCCTCCGTGCCGGCGACAGGGCCCGGGGGCGCGCTAGCCGGCGGCGGCCGCCGGCTCGCGGTAGACGAAGGCGGTCGCCTTCTTGGCGCCGCGGTGATCGCACTGGACGAGCACCTGGTCGAACGAGTGCAGGCCGGAGGCGCAGTCGTAGCTCCGGATGCGCAGCGAGGACGCGGCTTCGGCGAGCCAGTCCTCTGCGCCCCCGAGCGCGACCTCGCATGTGGACTTGATCGCGACGACCGACGCGACGCCGCCGGGGATGAGCGAGAGGTCGCCGCACGCGGTGCGAGGCTCGTTCGGCGAGCCGATCGTGACCGGCAGCGGCTGCCAATCCGGGGACTCCTCGATCACCGGCGTGTTCGTCAGCGGCGCGGCGTCGCTGCCGTCGGCGTCCATGATCCAGGTGTCACCCGGCGCGGCTTCCGTGTCGGCGCGGGTGAACGCGATCAGCCGGCCGTCCGGCGACCAGGCCGGGCCTTCGTCGTGGACGTCGTTGTCGGTCAGTTGCTCGACGTCGGTGCCGTCGGCGTCCATGACGTAGATCTCGCGGTCGACCCCGTCGCGGGTCGACTCCCAGGCGATACGCGTGCCGTCGGGGGACCAGGCCGGCGCGCTGTCGAGCGCGTCGTCGTCGGTCAGGGCAACGATGTCCGAGCCGTCCGCGCGCGCGACGTAGATCTCCTCGTCCCCGCTGGGTGCGATGCCGTCCTCGTCGCCGCGGAACAGCAACCGGGTGCCGTCGGGCGAGAAGGTCGGATAGCGCTCGTCGCCGGCGCGAACCACCAGCGGGCGCGCGCTCGGCTCGCCCGGCAGGACGCCGAACGGTGAGTCCATGACCCAGATGTCGGCGACGTTGCGGGAGGGATCCGAGCGGTTGGTGCGGAACACGATCCGCGTCTGGTCCGGACTCCAGGCCGGCTGCGTGTTGTTGGTCTGGCCGTCGTTGGGCGTGGTCAGCGGTACCGCCGGCGCGCCGGCGTCCCATGGGGCCACGTAGACCGCGTCACGGCGCGTATGCGCCATCCAGCGGCCATCGGGCGACCAGCTCGACTGCTGCTCGTTGTCGGTGCTGATGCGTCACTCGCGTACGCGTGCCATCGCGGGCGTAGGCGAAGATGTCGCGGTTCGCCCGCACGCCGTCCTGGGCGGGCACGCGCTGGGTGAGCGAGATGCGGCCGTTTACGCCGGGCCAGGCGGCGGTGGCTGCGGGCGGCTGCGCGGCGAGCGCGACGGCGGCGAGCGCCGCCAGCGACAACGCCGGCGCGCGCCGCAGAACGAGGGGAACGGACACGGTGCTCCTTCGGTGAGTGGTCAGGACCCCTCCACCGTCCCGGCAGGCGACTCACCTGGATATGCCCCAAAGGTGGATGTCCAGCTCCCCCTCGGGGCGCGCGAGCGGTAGGTCTACTCCTGGTGCAGCGCGTCGAGCACGTCGACGCGCGCGCCGCGGCGTGCCGGGACGACGGCGGCGAGGACCCCGACGACCATGGCAAGGAGGAGGAAGCCGGCGAGCTGTGCGACCGGGACGCTGAACGTGAGTCCGAGGTCGGCCAGTGCAGCGGTCATCAGGTAGCCGAACAACAGGCCGATGGCGATCCCGAGCAGGCCGCCGATCAGCGCGGTGATGACGCTCTCGTAGCGGACGACGCGGCGCACTTGCGCGCGCGTGGCGCCGATCGCGCGCAGCAGGCCGAACTCGCGCGTGCGCTCATGGATCGACAGGAAGAGCGAGTTGGCGATCCCGAAGAGCGAGATGATCACGCTCATGGCGAGCAGCGCGTAGAGCATGTACACGGTCTGGTCGAGCTGCGCGCCGATCTCGTCGCGGTACTGCTCGGTCGTCTGCACGTTGGCGGCCGGGAAGTCGGCCACCGCGTCCGTGACCGCGCGCCGGACGGCGACAGGGTCGACGCGGTCGGAGATGCGGATCAGGTACGTGAAGGGATCGCGGATCGAGGAGATCCGGGCGAACGTCTTCTGATCGACGACGACGCCCTGCATGAGCATGGGGTCGCGGTACTCGCCGATCGCCTTCAGGTGCACGCGGGCGCCGGTCGCGGTCCGCACGATGAAGTCGTCCCCGAGGTCGATGCCGTGCGTCTTGGCGAACTGCTCCTCGACGAGCGCGGCCGGCGCCAGCGACCGGGCGAGTTGCACGAGCAGCTGATCGGTGCCGCCATGGCGCCACTCGAACCCGTAGACGGGGGCGAGTTGAGCAGGCTCGACACCGTTGAGGACGTCGACGTTGGCGTCCACGGGCTCGCCGTTGACCTGGATCGGGTCGACGAACTGTGGCGTCAGCGCGCGGATGCCGGGGACGCCGGCGATCGCGTCGCCCGCCTGGTTGGGCAGCGGCTCGAAGCTCTCGTTGGTCACGATCAGATCGCTCTTCAGCAGGCGGTCGAACGAGTCGTTGACGGTGGCCTTCATGCCGGCGGCGAAGACGGCCACGAAGACGACGAGCCCGAGCCCGACCATGAGGGCCGATGACGTCGTCGCCGTCCGGCCGGGGTTGCGCATCGCGTTCTCGCGCGCCAGCCGGCCGGGGGTGTGGAAGGCGCGCTCGATCGGCCAGCCGGCGAGCGCCGCGACCGGCCGCACGATATGCCGCGCCGTCAGCGCGATGCCGACGAACACGAGCACCGCGCCGCCGGCCATCGCGGCCATACGGGTGGTCGCGGGTCCGTCGCCGAACAGACCGGAGAGCAGCAGCGCGAGCCCGCCGGCGGAGACGATCGCGGCGATCCAGGGCGCGAGCCTCCGGGCACGACGGGACGGCTGCGCGGTGCCCGCCAGTGCCTGTACGGGCGCCACGCGGGTGGCGCGCATGGCCGGAGCGAGCGCTGCGAGCAGCGTCACTCCGACGCCCACGCCGAGCGAGACGGCGACCGTGCGAGGCGCGAGCTCCATGCCGGCGAGCGGGATGCCGAAGCCCGCGGCGTCGAACAGGCCGCCGAGCCCCTTGGCGAACCCCAGGCCGCCGAGCAGGCCGAGCGCCGACGCGGTGACGCCCAGGATCAGCGCCTCGCCCGCGACTGCCCCGATGATCTGCCGCCGCGTCGATCCCAGGGCCCGCAGCAGCGCGAACTCGCGCGTGCGCTGGGCGACCGTGATCGAGAACGTGTTGAAGATGATGAACGCGCCGACGAGCAGCGCGGCGCCGGCGAGCGCGAACAGCATCGGCGTCATGAAGCCGCCGATCGCCTGGTTGATGTCGTCGGCCGTCTTCTGTGCGTCGTCTGCGCCCGTCCTCACCTCGAGGTCGGGGGTGGTGACCTCGCGGATGCGGGCGGCGAGCGTCTCAGGCGACACGCCAGCCTCGGCGGCGGCGACGACGCTCATCACCTCGCCCTCGCGGTCGAACCACTCCTGCATCTGCGGCAGCGTGGCCGTGATCAGGCTCGCGCCGCCGACGGAGTCGACGTCGCCGTACTCGAAGATGCCGACGATCCTGACCTGCTCCACGCCGGTGCGGGTGGCGAGGCCGACGCTCTGCCCGACGTGCAGGCCCTCGTCCTCGGCGGTCTTGCTGACCACGCCGACCTCGCCCGGCGCCGAGGGGTGGCGGCCGGCGACCGGCTTGGTCGCCTCGAACGGCTCTCCGACCGTCGACAGGACCGCGCTCGGGCGCGTACTGGCTCGCGATGCGCTCGCCGTCGACGACGAGCGCGCCGCTCTCCCACAGCTGGCCGACCGCACGCTCGACTCCGGGCACGGCGCCGACCTGCTCGACGAGCGACTCGGGCAACGGCCGGGTGCCGCCGAAGCTCGCCCCGAACTCGACCTTCGGCTTGACCACGGCATCCACGCCCTGGTTGGCGGTCTGCTCGATGTCCTCGAACGCCGTGCGGATCTGGTCCGTCAGGACGTAGGTCCCGGCGATCATGGCGACGCCGAGCAGGATGGCCAAGGCCGTCAGCGCCGAGCGGAGCCGGCGCTGGGCCAGGCCGCGCAGCACCAGGGCGATCATTGCAGTGCCTTCAGGTGGTCGAGGATGGCGTCGACGCCCATCGCGCCGCGGTCATCGACGATCTGGCCGTCCGCGAGGAACAGCAGGCGGTCGGCGACGGCCGCCGCATTCGCGTCGTGCGTGACCATGACGATCGTCTGGCCGAACTCGTCGACCGCGCGGCGCAGGAGCTCCAGCACCTCGCGGCTGGACACCGAGTCGAGGTTGCCGGTCGGCTCGTCGGCGAAGACGACGGCAGGCCGCGTGACGAGCGCGCGCGCGACGGCGACGCGCTGCTGCTGGCCGCCGGACATCTCGGAGGGGCGGTGCGTCAGGCGGTCACGGAGACCGACGGCGTCGACGAGCGTGTCGAGCCAGCCGCGATCCGGCTCACGGCCGCCGATGCGCAGCGGCAGGACGATGTTCTCCTCGGCGTCGAGGACCGGGAGCAGGTTGTAGCTCTGGAAGATGAAGCCGACGCGGCGCCGGCGGAGCAGCGTGAGCGCGCGGTCGGAGAGCTTGTCGAGCCGGGTTCCGTCGATCTCGCACCAGCCGCCGGTCGGACGGTCGAGGCCGGCGAGGATGTGCATGAGCGTCGACTTGCCCGAGCCCGACGGACCCATGATCGCGGTGAAGGTGCCGGGCGCGAACTCCACGTCGACGCCGCGGAGGGCGTCGACGGCCGCGTCACCCTCGCCGTAGCGCTTGGTGAGCTGGTGGCCCCGGACGACGGCAGCGGTGACGGGCTCGGCGTGTGTGGGGGCGGTGACGGCCATGTGGTGAGGGTCCCGCCGATCGGGAGCCGCCACATCGGGTCCTCCCACGATTCGAGGCTGCGGGGAACTACGGATCGAGGGCTCGGTCGGGCGCCGATGGCGGACGCGCGGCGCCGACCTAGCCTCGCCGCATGAGCTCCCCATCGCCGCACATCCTCATCGCCGGAGGCGGCGTGGCCGCCCTCGAGGCCCTCATCGCCCTGCGACACCTGGGGGGCGACGACCCACGCGTCACGCTGCTCGCGCCCGAGCCCGACTTCGTCTACCGGCCGATGTCCGTCGCCGAGCCGTTCT
This sequence comes from uncultured Solirubrobacteraceae bacterium, assembly GCA_963844405.1. Lineage (GTDB taxonomy): Bacteria > Actinomycetota > Thermoleophilia > Solirubrobacterales > Solirubrobacteraceae > DASSUW01. The sequence goes on from CAWJNZ010000012.1 coordinate 83,083, forward strand.
GCCTCGGGCACGCCGAGCGGCATCCGCTTGCGGTGATCGCGCGAGAGCTCGGCGCCGACTTCGTTCGCGACGGCCTCGCCGCGGTCGACGCCGACGCCCGGACGGTGACTACCGGCGGCGGCGACACGATCGCCTACGACTCGCTGCTCGTCGCGGTCGGAGCACGCCAGCAGGCCGTCTACCGCCATGCGATCACGTTCGGCGCCGAGGGCGCTCCCGGGCTGCTCGCCGGGTTGCTCTCCGACCTCGAGCTCGGCTACGCCAAGCGCGTCGCGTTCGTCGTGCCGAGCACGGTGGCGTGGAGCCTGCCGCTCTACGAGCTGGCCATCATGACCGCCCGCGACGTCTGGAGCGCCGGCATCGAAGGGCTCGAGATCGTGGTCGTCACGCCCGAGGACCGGCCCCTCGAGGCCTTCGGGCCGGAGGCGTCCGCCATGGTCGCCGAGCTCCTGGCCGAGGAAGGGGTCGAGTTCATCGGGTCGGTCGGGGCCGAGGTCGGGCACGGCTTCGTGCTCGCCGGCGACCGGCGGATCGAGGTCAACCGGACGATCGCGCTCCCGGTGCCCGGGGGCCCGGCGATCGCCGGGCTGCCCGCCGACGCGGCCGGCTTCGTCCCGGTCGACGAGCACGGCCGCGTGGAGGGCGTGGAGGACGTCTACGCCGCCGGCGATGCCACGACGTTCCCGATCAAGCAGGGCGGCCTCGCCGCGCAGCAGGCGGTGGCGGCGGCGGAGGCGATCCTCGCCCGCCACGGCGCCGACCTCGATCCGCAGCCATTCCGCCCGATCTTGCGCGGCATGCTGATGACGGGCGGCCGGCGCCGCTGGCTGCGGGCGCCCGCCGGAGCGACGCCCGGGCACTCTCAGGTGGCGCTGCGGTCGCTCTGGTGGCCGCCGAGCAAGATCGCCACGCGCTACCTCGCCCCCTACCTCATGCGCCGCGAGGACGCGGAGCTGCTGAAGATCCGACCCGAGGGCGCCCAGCCCGTCGAGCGCGACCTCGAGCTGCTCGCGCGCGACCGGACACCGTGAGCGCGTGCGTGCGCGTGGTGTCCGGGGCGGGGCGCAGACTCATCGGTGGTGGAAGGCTCACAGGGATTCACGGCGCGGACGCTCATCCTCTCGGCCCTCTCGGGTCTCGCGGCGGCCGCCGCGCTCTACCTGATCAACATCCTGCGGGAGCCGACGGGCTGGCTGCTCATCGCGGCGGGCCTCGCGGTCGCTCTGTCAGGCCTGGTTGGAACATTGAGCCGCTACATGCGGCGGCCGGCGGCGCTCGCGGTCGTCTACTCGAGTCTGGTCGTCGTCGTGCTGGTGATCGGTGGGCTCGTCGTCCCATCGCTGGCGACCAGCGCCGATGAGCTTGCGCGGAACGTTCCTGCGTACGCACGAGACGCGACCAGCTACGTGCGGACGCACGAGCTCGCTTCGGACCTCGACGGGACCTACGACCTGACGGGGAGGCTCGAGGACGCGGAAACGGAGCTTCCCGGCACCATCACCGACACGACCGCCGCGCTGGCCGAAGGGGGTGTGGGCCCGCTGAACGCCGTGCTGCCGTTGCTGGTCATCCCGCTCCTCGCCGGCATGCTGCTGAACAGCGGCCCGCGGTGGGTCGACGCCTGGGTGCGCGAATGGGAGCCCGAGCGTGCTCAGGCGATCTCGCGGACCCTGGAGCGCATCAACCGAACGCTGCAGCACTACCTCTTGGGTGCCTTCGCGCAGGCGATCGTCGCGGGGCTGGCGTCGTACCTGGCCCTGCGGCTGGCGGGCGTCGCCTACGCAGATCTTCTTGCGCTCGTCGTCTTCGTGCTCGATCTGATCCCGCGCATCGGCCCGTTCATCTCGACGCCGCTGGTCGGGCTCGTGACGCTGGTCGACGGCTTCCCGACGTCGACGGTCGTCTGGGCGCTCTTCTCGATCGCCTACCTGTGGGCGACGAATCGCCTGATGTGGACCCGCCCGGTCACCGTGAGTCCGCTCGGCGCCGTCATCTCCGTCGTCTTCGGGGTCGCGCTGCTGGGACCGGTCGGCGCGCTGGTCGCCGTGCCGGTCGTCGCCCTGTTGCAGGTCGTGCTGCGGGAGTGGCTGTCGTACCGGCGCGTTCGGATCGGGCTGCCGCCCGTCGGGCCCGCGCCCGAGCCGTGAGCACTCCCCACGAACCCCCGTCCCGGGCCGAGAACCCGTAACTTCCCGCAGCGCGGATCCGGCGCGTCCCCGATGACGGCGTGCGGCGCCGGCGGGACGATCGAAGACACCGTCACATATCGCGACAGGAGGTCTTCGATGTCCGCTCCATCGGAAGGAGAGCCCGAAGCTCAAGCGCTCCATGGGGCTGTGGATGGCCACCGCCCTCGTGGTCGGCAACATGGTGGGCTCGGGCGTGTTCCTGCTTCCGGCCACGCTCGCGGGGGCGGCGGGTCCCGTCTCCATGGTCGGCTGGCTGTTCACCGGCGCCGGCGCCGTGCTGCTGGCGCTCGTGTTCGCCAACCTCGGCCGCGCGCTGCCGCGCACCGGCGGGCCGTACGCGTACGCCAAGCGCGCGTTCGGTGATTTCATCGGCTTCCAGACGGCCTGGGGCTACTGGATCGCGGTCTGGGCGGGCAACGCCGCCATCGCCGTCGCGTTCGTCAGCTACCTCACGGTCTTCTGGCCCGAGGTCGGCGACGAGAAGCTGCTCGGTGCCCTCGTCGGGATCGCGCTGATCTGGCTGCTCACCCTGACCAACATCGCCGGCGTTCGTGAGAGCGGCCTTCTGCAGCTGGTGACGACGGTGCTGAAGTTCGTGCCGCTCGCCGTCATCGGCATCGTCGGGCTGTTCTTCATCGACGGCGGTAACTACGAGCCGTTCTCGCCCAACGGTGCGAGCCTGAGCTTGCTCTCGACCACCGCGGCGCTCACGTTATGGGCCTTCATCGGGCTCGAGTCGGCAACGGTGCCGGCCGAGGAGGTCAAGGATCCCGAGCGCACGATCCCGCGCGCAACGATCATCGGCACGATCCTCGCGACGACGCTCTACATCGTCGCGACGGTCTCGATCATGGGGATCATCCCGACCGATCAGCTCGCGGCGTCGGCGAGCCCGTTCGCGGACGCGGCCGGCGAGGTGTTCGGGGGCGGCTGGGACAAGGTGATCGCGCTGGTGGCGCTGGTCTCCACGTTCGGCGCGCTGAACGGCTGGATCATGCTCCAGGGCCGCGTGCCGCTGGCGGCCGCCGAGGACGGGATGTTCCCGGCGCCGTTCGCGCGCGTGCACGGCGAGCGCCGGACGCCGGTGTTCGGCCTCGTCGTCTCGTCCGTGCTGGTCACGGGCCTGATGCTCATGAACTACACGAAGGGCCTGCTGGGCGCCTTCGAGTTCGTGATCCTGCTGGCCACGCTCACGACCTTGGTGCCGTACGCCTTCTCGGCCGCGGCGCAGGCGTGGCTGTGGCTGGTCGAGCCGGAGTCGTTCAAGGCCAAGCACCTGGTTCGCGACACCGTCGTCGCCGTGCTCGCCTTCGCCTACAGCGTGTGGGCGATCGCCGGCGCGGGCGACGACATCGTGACCAAGGGCTTCGTGCTGCTGCTGGCCGGCATCCCGGTCTACGTCGGGATGCGGTGGTGGGAGCGGCGCAAGCTCGAGCATCTCACGGTGCCGGAGCCTGAGAGGGTGATCGCCGGTGCGCGCTGAGGTCGCCGCGCGGCTCTATGTCGGGTCGGAGGTCGGCACGCTGCGGCGTGTCGTCCTCCACCGGCCCGACCTCGAGCTCAAGCGCCTGACACCTCGCAACAAGGACGCGCTGCTGTTCGACGACGTCCTGTGGGTCAAGCGCGCCCGCCAGGAGCACGACGCGTTCGCCGATGCGCTCTCCGACCGCGGCGTCGAGGTGCTCTACCTCGAGGAGCTGCTCGCCGACGTCCTCGAGCCGCCCGCCGTGCGCGACCAGGTGATCGCGCGCACGCTGACGGCGGTGGACCTCGGCCCCGACCTCGGACCGGAGGTCACGCGGTGGCTGGCCGACATCTCCGCCGCCGAGCTGGCGGATCGCCTGATCGGCGGCATCACCTACGACGAGCTGCCGTTCACGAGCCGAGCGCTCAGCGCGCAGGTGCCGGCGCTGGACGGCTTCGTGCTGGCCCCGCTGCCCAACCACCTGTTCACGCGCGACACGTCGGCGTGGATCTACGACGGCGTGTCGATCAACACGATGGCCAAGCCCGCCCGCCGGCGCGAGACGATCCACTACGACGCCATCTATCGCCATCACCCGCGGTTGGCCGGCTCGACGATCTGGTCGGACGGCCTCGGCGGCGCCGCTCAGCTCGAGGGCGGTGACGTACTCGTGATCGGCAACGGCTGCCTGCTCGTCGGCATGGGGGAGCGCACGCGGCCGGCCGGCGTCGAATGGCTCGCCCGCCGCCTCTTCGAGGCGGGCTCGGCGAGCTGCGTGATCGCGGTCGAGATGCCGGCGCAGCGCTCGACCATGCATCTCGACACGGTCATGACGATGGTCGACCGCGACGCGTTCACGATCTACCCGCAGGTCCGAGGCGAGCTGGTCGGCTACACGCTGCGGCCGGATGAGCCGCCGCGGCGCGAGGAGGACCTGTTCGCCGCCATCGCGCACGCCCTCGACGTCTCCGCCCTGCGGCTGTTCGAGACCGGCGGCGACGCCTACGAGTCCGAGCGCGAGCAGTGGGACGACGGCAACAACGTCCTCGCCATCGCGCCCGGCGTCGTCCTCGCCTACGAGCGGAACGTCGACACCAACACGCGGCTGCGCCGCGCCGGCATCGAGGTGATCACGATCGCCGGCTCCGAGCTCGGCCGCGGCCGCGGCGGCCCGCGATGCATGTCCTGCCCGATCGAGAGGGACGACCTATGACACATCGCGTCATCATCGCCGGCTCCGGAGTGGCTGCCGTCGAGGCGATCCTGGCCCTGCGTCACCTCGCGGGCCGGCGCTTCGACATCGATCTCGTGGCGCCCACGCACGCGCTGGAGCATCGGCCCGCCTCGGTGGCCGCCCCCTTCGGCCTCGGCGCGCCGGCGCCGCTCGACCTCCACGAGCTCGCTCGTCGCTACGACGTGACCCTCGTCGAGGGTGAGCTCGCCGCCGTGAACGTCGAAGCGCGCGAGGCGCACCTCTCGTCCGGCCAGGCGCGCGCCTATGGCCATCTGCTGGTCGCCGTCGGCGCCCGGCCCGAGTCGGCGGTGCCCGGCTCCCTCGTGTTCCGCGGTCCGGCGGACATCCCGATGGTCGAGTGGGTCCTCGCCGAGCTCAAGCGCGGCCATCGTGAGGAAGTCGTCGTCGTCGTGCCGCGGGACGCGACGTGGACGCTGCCGGCCTACGAGCTGGCGATCATGGCGGCAGCGGAGCTGAGAATCACCGACGTGCCGGTCACGCTCGTGACCGCCGAGCCGGAGCCGCTCTGGATCTTCGGCGCGGCCGCCGGCACCGCCCTGCGCGAGCTGCTCGCCGATCGCGGCGTCGAGTTGCGGACCTCGGCGCGGGCGGCGCACGTGACCGGCGATGTGCTGTGGCTGGAGTCGGGCGAGGCACTGATGGCGGACACGGTCATCAGCGTGCCGCGGCTCGTCGGGCCGTCGATCGCCGGCCTACCTTCCGATGCGCAGGGCTTCCTGCCCACGGACGCCCACGGGTGCGTCATGGGCGCCGATGGCGTGCTCGCCGCCGGCGATGCCACGACGTTCCCGATCAAGCAGGGCGGGCTCGCGACCCAGCAGGCCGACGCAGCGGCTGAGACCATCGCCCACGATCTCGGCGCACCCGTCGAGGCCCGGCCCTTCAAGCCCGTGCTGCGCGGCCTGCTGCTCACCGGTGGCGCGCCGCTCTACCTCCGCGCCGAGCTCGATCTCCATGGGACACGCCGTTCGGGTACTGCGAGCCGCGCGCGCCCCGCCGGCGAGGTCTCGTCGCGTGCGCTGTGGTGGCCGCCGGGCAAGGTGGCGGGGCGCTACCTCGCCCCGTATCTCGCGACGGCGCGTCCCGTCGCGCTCGGCGACGAGCCGCTCATCGACCGCGTGGCGTCACGCGCCGAGCATCGCGGCAACGATGCCGACTGACGGGTCAGACGTCCACCAAGTCGTCTGCTCGCGAGCGTCGCCTGAGGATCGCCTTTCCACTCAGCCTGGCCAGGTCCAGTCGCGCACGTCGGCCGGGTCGTCGCCGTGCTCGCGCGTGTAGGCGCGGTGGCGCAACCGCTCGTCCGCCATCTGCTGGCGCAGCGCGGCGTGCCGGATGCCGAGGCCGGGGACGCGGTCGATCACGTCCATGACCAGGTGGTAGCGGTCCATGTCGTTGAGCATGACCATGTCGAACGGGGTCGTGGTCGTGCCCTCCTCCTTGTAGCCGCGTACGTGCAGGTTGGCGTGGTTGGTGCGGCGGTAGGTCAGGCGGTGGATCAGCCAGGGATAGCCGTGGTAGGCGAAGATGACCGGCCGGTCGGCGGTGAACAGGGCGTCGAAGGCGGCGTCCGGCATGCCGTGCGGGTGCTCGCTCGCCGGCTGCAGGCGCATGAGGTCGACGACGTTGACCACCCGCACCTTGAGATCGGGCAGGTGCTTGCGGAGCAGTGCCACAGCTGACAGCGTCTCGAGCGTCGGGATGTCGCCGGCACACGCCATCACCACGTCGGGCTCGTCGCCGGCGTCGCTGCTCGCCCAGTCCCAGATGCCGATGCCGCGCGTGCAGTGGGCGATCGCCTCGTCCATGCTCAGGTAGTCGAGCGCCGGCTGCTTGCCGGCGACGATCACGTTGACGTAGTCGCGGCTGCGCAGGCAGTGGTCGGCCACCGAGAGCAGGCAGTTGGCGTCCGGGGGGAGGTAGACGCGGACGATCTCCGCCTTCTTGTTGACCACGTGGTCGATGAAGCCGGGATCCTGGTGTGAGAAGCCGTTGTGGTCCTGGCGCCAGACGTGCGAGGTGAGCAGGTAGTTGAGCGAGGCGAGCGGGCGCCGCCACGGGATGTCGCGCGTGACCTTCAGCCACTTGGCGTGCTGGTTGAACATCGAGTCGACGATGTGGATGAACGCCTCGTAGCAGTTGAAGAGGCCATGGCGGCCGGTGAGCAGGTAGCCCTCGAGCCAGCCCTGGCACAGGTGCTCGCTCAGCACCTCGACCACCCGGCCGTGCGGACCCAGGTGATCGTCAGCCGGCCACACCTCGGCCTCCCAGACGCGATCGGTCACCTCCAGCACGGCGCCGAGGCGGTTCGACGCCGTCTCGTCGGGCCCGAAGAGGCGGAAGGTGCTCGGGTTCGCGCTCGTCAGGTCGCGCAGGAAGGCGCCGAGCACGCGCGTCGCCTCGCTGCTGCTCTTCGCCGGCGCCGGGACGTCGACCGCGTAGTCGCGGAAGTCCGGAATCCGCAGCGGCTGCAGCACCAGCCCCCCGTTCGTGTGCGGATTGGCGCTCATCCGCCGCTGCCCCTCCGGCGGGGGCGCCAGCACGTCGGCACGTGGCGTCCCCTGCTCGTCGAAGAGCTCCTCGGGCCGGTACGACCGCAGCCAGCGCTCGAGCTCGGCGAGGTGGTCGGGGCGCTCGCGCATGCCGGACAGGGGAACCTGGTGCGACGCCGGGGTCCCCTCGCCGGGTCCGGTCCAGCCCTTCGGGGTGCGGAGCACGATCATCGGCCACGCAGGCCGCTCGCGCCGGCCCTCCTCCCGGGCGAGGCGCCGGATCTCCGCGATGCCGTCGAGCGCCTCGTCGAGTGCCGCGGCCATCTCCTGATGCATCTCGGCAGGGTCCTCGCCCTCGACGAAGATCGGCCGGTGGCCGTAGCCCTCCAGCAGCGCGGCGAGCTCCCGGTGTGGGATGCGGGCGAGAAGCGTCGGGTTGGCGATCTTGAAGCCGTTCAGGTGCAGCACCGGCAGCACGGCCCCGTCGTTCACGGGGTCGAGGAACTTGTTCGAGTGCCAGCTCGCGGCCAGCGGGCCGGTCTCCGCCTCGCCGTCGCCGACCACGCACATCACCACGAGGTCCGGGTTGTCGAACGCGGCGCCGTAGGCATGGGTGAGCGCGTAGCCGAGCTCACCGCCCTCGTGGATCGAGCCCGGCGTCTCGGGCGCGACGTGACTGGGGATGCCGCCGGGGAACGAGAACTGCCGGAACAGCTCTTTCATCCCCGCCTCGTCCCGGCTCACGTGCGGGTAGACCTCGCTGTAGGTGCCTTCCAGCCACGTGCTCGCCACCACGGCCGGGCCGCCGTGGCCCGGCCCGGCGATGAAGATCGCGTCGACGTCGCGGTCGCGGATCGCGCGGTTCATGTGGGCGTAGAGGAAGTTCAGGCCCGGGGTCGTCCCCCAGTGCCCGAGCAGCCGCGGCTTGACGTGCTCAGGCCGGAGCGGCTCCCGCAACAGCGGGTTGTCGAGCAGGTAGATCTGGCCGACGGACAGGTAGTTCGCCGCCCGCCACCAAGCGTCGATCGCCTTCACCTCTGTGTCGGTGAGAGCGGTCGTGTCCGTGGGCTCCTCTGTCATGGCTGGAGGTTCCCACACCGCTCCGCGCTCGCCTGCGGCGCGAATGGCCCCTGGCGCACAGCCGTCGCGAGCCGTAACGTGCGCGCATGACCGATGGCCATCCCGTTCAGCTGGATATCGAGTATCCCGACCGTCCCCTGAACCGCCTGACGACGTTCTTCCGGGCGTTCACGATCATCCCCATCGCGATCCTGCTCGGGACGGTCTCCGGCGGCGAGGCCTGGAGGTGGACCACGGGCAGCGGCGCGACCGAGACGACGATGACGGTCGTGGTTGGCGCCGGTGGCCTGCTCTTCGCCGGGCCGCTGCTGATGATCCTCTTCCGCGAGAAGTACCCGCGGTGGTGGTTCGACTGGAACCTCGAGCTGACGCGGTTCTCGTCGCGGGTCTCGCTGTACGCCGCGTTGCTGGATGACCGCTACCCGTCGACCGACGAGGCTCAGTCACTGCGCTTGGACATGCCGTATCCCGATGCGCGCACGGACCTCAACCGGTGGCTGCCGCTGGTGAAGTGGCTGTTGGCGATCCCGCACTACATCGTGCTCTTCTTCCTCTGGATCGGGGCGATCGTGTGCATCGTGATCGCCTGGTTCGCGATCCTGTTCACCGGCCGCTACCCGCGCGGGCTGTTCGATTTCGTCGTCGGCGTCGGACGTTGGACCACACGCGTGAGCGCGTACGCGTTCCTGTTGGTCACCGATCGCTACCCGCCCTTCTCGCTGGAGGCTTGACGGACAGCGCGGTCACCGCAGCGCTCGGTCGAAGAAGGCGACGACTCGCCGCTCGTAGTCGGCCGGCCGGTCGCGGATGCCGTCGGTGTGGCGGGCGTCGGGCATGTTCCAGTGCTCGACCGGTCCGCGTGCCGCCTGGTCGTAGAGGACGTTGAAGTCGCGCTCGATCGCGGTGCCGGCCGAGACGAGCAGGGTCGGCGTCCGCACGCGCGCGATGAGGTCCTCCAGCGGCGGCCCGGGCGGGTCGCCCGACAGCACGCGGATCGTGCTGAACATCAGCCAGGACGGTGCCGTGACGGGGCTTACGCCATTGAGGCGCTGCCCGTCCTCGAACGATCCGGCGGCGGCGCCGTCGGCGACCAGGGCCTTGACGTCGTCGCCCCGGGCGGCGACCTCGATGAGCACGTCGGCGCCGGTGGAGAGGCCGAGCGCGCCGATCCGCCCGGGGTCGACGCCGTCCTGCCGCTTGAGGAACGCGAGTGCGCCGGCGATGTCCTTGGCCCAGTCCCAGCCGTAGTTGTTCTCGCTGCCGTCGCTCTCGCCGCGCCCGCGGGCGTCGTGGAGCAGGACGCCATAGCCGTGGCGCGCGAGCAGCTCGGCGTGGGCGACGGAGCCCTTGCGGTCGCTGCTGCCGCCGTGGACGACGAGCACCGTGGCGCCGTTCTGAGACGGGCGGTACCAGCCCTTGATGTCGAGCCCGTCGCTCGCGGCGAACGAGACGTCGCGGTACGCGGAGCTCGGCGGTTCGCCAACCGGCTCGCGCCACTTATGCGACGCGACGATGCCCGCGCCGACCGGGGCGAGCACGAAGAGCGCGCCGATCAGGAACGCGGGCACGGCGACGGCGCGCCCGAGCCAGGGCCGGGAACCGGCGCCGCGGTGACGCCACGGGATCGCGACCGCCAGGCCGACGAGCACGACGCCGCCGGCGACGGCGAGCGCGCCGCTGACGTCGCTCCCGCTCGCGCCGTACTTCTCGATGTGGATGAGGTGGAGCGTGCCGTTGACGACCGCGAGGACGCCGAACGAGAACGCGAGCGCGGCGCGCAGGCCGGGGCGGAGCGACGGGAACGCGAGCAGCCCGGCGATCGACGCCGCGAGCGCGATCGCCCCGGCCAGCGCATGCTGGCCGAGGCCGAGCCCCGCGCCGCGGTGCAGGAACGCGTCGTCGAGCGCGTGCGCGAGCACGAGCAGCGTCGCGAGGGCGAACACGAGCGGCTCGCCGGTGCGGTAGCGGCTCATCGGCCCAGCGCCTCGTCGAAGAAGCCGACCACGCGCCGCTCGTACTCCTCCGGCCGCGCCTCGATGCCGCCGGTGTGGGTCGACTCGGGGATCTCCCACAGCGTGCTGTTCTCGCCTGCCGCGGCGTGGTAGTCGCGGTTGAGGTCCTCGCCGACGCCCTTCACGGGCGCGGCGATCAGCAGCAGCGGCTGCTCGATCTCGGCCGCCAGGTCCGTGAGGTGCCGAGGCGGCGGCTGGTTGGCGAACACCGCGACCGCGGCGCTCTTGACGATCACGGGCGGCGCGCTGAGCACGTGCTCGAGCGTGCTGAGCTCGTGGTCCATGTCCTCGGCGTACATGCGCGCGCCCGCGCCCTCGGACACGACGGCCGCGAGGTCGTCGGTCTCGGCGGCGGCCTCGATCATCATCTCGCCGCCGACGGAGAGCCCGATGCCGCCGATGCGGTCGGGGTCGACGTCGGGCCGGCGCTGGAGATACGCGATCGCGGCCTTCACGTCCGCGTCACCGCCCCAGCCCCACGCGTTCGGCTCGCCCTCGCTGCGGCCCTCGCCGCGGCGGTCGAAGAGCAGCACGCCGTAGCCGTGCCGTGCGAGCATGCGCGCCGGCCGCTGGGGGCCGCTGCGGCCGGGGAAGGAGATCACGGCCGCGCCGTTGCGCGAGGGGATGTACCAGCCCTCGAGCTCGAGCCCGTCGGCGGTCGTGAACTTGACGTCGTCGTAGGCGACGCCGAGGTGGTTCGGCGGCACGACGGCGCGGGCCACGTGCGTGGTCGCGTAGCCGTAGGCGGCGGCAGCGATCACCGGCGCCGCGAAGAAGGCGGCGACGGCGAGCAGCGTGCGACGCCCGACTCGCCGGCCGAGGCTGCCGTCGGTCCGCCGCGTCCGCCACAGCGTGACGGCGCCGATCCCGAGCAGCAGGACGGCGGCGGGGAAGCACAACAGGCTCGTGTAGTCGTCGCCCGAGGCGCCGACCTCCGTGGCGTAGTGGTAGCCCTCGACCCCGCCGGCGATGCCGAGCACCCCGAGGATGATCGCGAGCGCGCCGCGCCGTCCGCCGCGCAGGCGGGGATAGGCCCACGCGGCAAGGCCCAGGAGGGCGAGCGGGACGAGCCCGCTGACGAGGTGGTCGCCGGGCGAGATGCCGGGCTCCGGCTGCACGAAGCTGTCGTCGAGCACGTGCAGCGCGAGCACGGCGATCCCGAGCAGGAACAGGACGGTCTCGGTGGTCCACCCGCCCCGCCGCGTGCGCGGCGGGGCGGGGGCGGTCATGGTGGCCGACATCACTCGTAGTGCAGCGCGTCGAGGACGTTCAGCCGGGACGCCCGGCGCGCCGGCATGATCGCCGCGCCGATGCCCGCGAGCACGGCGACCAGCGTGAAGCCGATCAGCGTCGGCAGGGGCAGCGACATCGGGACGCCGTAGTCCGACAGCGCGCGGGTCACGAGCGCCGACAGGAGCACGCCGAGCCCGAGGCCCATCACGGCGCCGATCAGCGCCGTGATGACGCTCTCGTGCCGGATCATCCGCCGCGCCTGGCGGCGCGTCATCCCGATCGCCCGCAGCATGCCCAGCTCGCGCGTGCGCTCGAAGACCGACAGCACGAGCGTGTTGACCATGCCGAACAGGCTCACGATGACCGAGAAGCCGAGCAGCACGTAGAGCATCGCCAGGAAGGTCGCCATGTCCTTCGTGGCGTCCTTCGCGTACGCGTCGCCGGTGTGCAGCACGGCATCGCCGGAGTCCTTCACCGCGGCCTCGAGGCCGGCGCCGGCCGACGCATCGGCGTCGAGGAACGTGTAGGCGTTCTTCGGGGTCGGGAACGAGCGGTCGAACGTCGCCTGGGCGATGCTGATGCTCTTCAGCATCTGCCTGGCCTGCGGCGGGTCGTAGACCCCGCGCACGACGAGCGCGAGCTTCTCGCCCGACGGCGTCTGCAGCGCGAGCCGCTTGCCGACCGCGAGGCCGTGGTCGTCCGCGTAGTCCTTCGTCACGAGCGCGCCGTCCTCGCCGAGCCCGGCGAGCGACCCCGCGGTCCACTCGAAGCGGTAGAAGCGCTCGATCGTCGCGGCGTCGATGCCGGTGACGTCGATCTCCTCGCCGCTCACGAGCGCCTTGTCGGCACGCACGTGCGAGGTGGCCTTCACGCCGGCCACCTGTGCCAGCTCGTCGCCGTCCTCGGCGTCGAACGTCAGGCCGTCCTGGCCGTCGACGACGTAGCTCGCGCGGACCTGGTCGGTCACCGCGTTCTCGGTCGCCTTGCCCATGCCGGCTCCGAGCACCGCCACGACCGTGACGAGCGTGATGCCGATCATCAGCGCGGCGGCGGTCGAGGCCGTCCGGCCCGGGTTGCGCAATGCGTTGGAGCCGGCCAGCTCACCGGCGACGCCGCCCGCGCGGCGCGCGGGCCAGCCGACGAGCCTCGCCAGCGGCTTGACCATCCGCGGGGCGAGCAGCGCGATGCCCAGGAACAGCCCGATCACGCCGAGCCCGAGGAGCAGGCCGACGGCCGCGCCGCCGAGCCCGCTCGCGAACACGCCGGCCGAGATGGCGGCGAGCGACGAGAGCGTCACGCCGAGCCCCGCCTTGAGCGAGTGTGCGGCGAAGCGCGACGGCGGCAGCGTCGAGCCCTCGCGGACCGCGGCGATCGGCGGCACGCGCGTCGCCCGGCGCGCCGGGACGATCGTCGCGAGCAGGGTGATCCCGGTGCCGAGCAGCAGCGAGACGATCACGGTCCGCAGCCCGAAGACCGCCGAGGCCTCCGGAAGGTCGACGCCCATCGCGCTGAACAGGACGAGCATGCCCTTCGCGATCCCGAACCCGAGGAAGAGCCCGATCGTGGAGGCCACGAGGCCGATCACGAGGCCCTCGAGCCGCACCGAGCGCAGCACCTGCTTGCGCGATGCCCCGAGGGTGCGGAGCGTGGCGAACTCGCGCGTGCGCTGGGCGACCGTGATCGACAGCGTGTTGAAGATCACGAACGCGCCCACGAACAGCGCGATGGCGCCGAAGCCGAGCAGGAAGTAGCGGATGTACGCCATCCCCTCGTCGATCTCGGCCGAGGCCTCGTCGGCCTGCTTGGCGCTGTCCTTGACCTCGAGCGTGTCCGGGAGCAGCGGACGCACGGCGCGGACGAGCTCGGCGGGAGAGGTGCCGTCCTCGGCGGCGATGGAGATCTGGTCGTAGAGGCCGTCGCGGTCGAGCACCGCCTGGGCGGTCTCCACGTCCCAGGCCACGATGCTGCCGAAGCCGAGCGAGTCGACCTCGCCGTAGGACACGGTGCCCGTGACGCTGTAGGAGTTGGTCTCGCCCGACGCGGAGACGTCGATCGAGTCGCCGGCCGCGTAATGCTCCTTCTCGGCGGTGCCGGCGTCGACCACGACCTCGCGCGGCCCTGCCGGCCACTCGCCGGTCTTGAGCTTCAGCGGGCTGAACTGCGGGTTGGCGGCGTCGACGCTGACGCCGAGGCTCTCGTTGGCGACGGGCTTGCCGTCGCGGCCGATGATGTCGGCGGCGTTGCCCTCGGCGGGCGAGACGATGCCGCCCGCGGCCCCGACCTCGGGCAGCGCCCGGACCTCCGTGAGCAGGGACTCGGGGATCGTCGTGGAGCCGCTCATCGACGACTCGACGATCTGCTTGCCGGCGATCACGGCGTCGGTGTCCTCGTACGACGCGGCGAAGAGACCGTCGAAGGTCTTCTGCATCGTGTCGGTGAGGATGAAGGTGCCGCTGACCATCGAGACGCCGATGACGACGGCGAACGCGGTCAGCAGTGCGCGGAGCTTGCGCGCCGCGAGGCCCTTGAGCGCGACGGCGATCATCGCTCGGTCACGCTCTCGAGCGTCTCGAGGATCTGGTGCGCCGTTGACGGCCCGAGGTCGCGGACGATGTCGCCGTCGGCGAGGAACAGCACGCGATCGGCGATCGCCGCCGCGTGGGCGTCGTGGGTGACCATGACGGTGGTCTGGCCGAGCGTGTCGACCGAGTCGCGCAGCAGGGTGAGGATCTCGCCGCTCGTGGTGGAGTCGAGGTTGCCGGTCGGCTCGTCGGCGAACATGACGCTCGGGCGCGAGACGAGCGCGCGGGCGACCGCGACGCGCTGCTGCTGGCCGCCGGACAGCTCCGACGGGCGGTGCGAGAGACGGTCGCCGAGGCCGACGGTGGCGACGAGCTCGTCGAGCCACTCCGGATCCGGCGCGCCTCCGGCGAGCTTGAGCGGCAGCGCGATGTTCTCGGCCGCCGTCAGCATCGGGAGCAGGTTGAAGAACTGGAAGATGAAGCCGATGTGGTCGCGGCGCAGCCTCGTCAGCTCGTCGTCGCTCAGGCTCATGACGTCGACGCCGGCGACGTGGACCTCGCCCGACGTCGGCTTGTCGAGCCCGGCGAGGATGTGCATCAGCGTCGACTTGCCCGAGCCCGACGGGCCCATGACCGCTGTGAGGCGGCCTTCGTCGATGTCGACGGAGACGCCGCGCAGCGCATCGACGGCGGCGTCGCCCTCGCCGTAGCGGCGCACGAGGTTGCGCGCGGACACGACCGCGGTCGTCTGGAGATCTGGCATCTGGAGGGTCATGCCACGAGGTTCCCGGGAGCCATGTGAGCCGGCCAACGGGCTCGCCTGTGGATCGGGGGGCGGTGTTCCGGGGGTGCGCCGGTTCGGCTCTCAGCCGCGCAGGAGCTCGAGCACCGCGAGCACGCGCCGGTTCTCGTTGCCGGTGTCGGGCAGCCCGAGCTTCGAGAAGACGCTCGAGATGTGCTTCTCGGTGCTGCGCAGGGCGATGCCGAGCCGCTCGGCGATCGCCGGGTTCGACAGGCCCTCGCCCACGAGCTGGAGCACCTCGCGCTCGCGCTCCGTGAGGGCCGCGAGTGGACCGCCGTCGTCCTTGGCCAGCAGCCGTCCCACGACCTGGGCGTCGAGCGCCGTGCCGCCGGCGGCGACCCGGTGGAGCGTGTGCACGAACTCGTCCGGATCGGTCACGCGGTCCTTGAGCAGGTAGCCGAGCCGCTCCGGGTGCTCGGCCAGCACGCGCGCGGCCACTCCGGACTCGAGGTGCTGCGAGAGGATCACGATCGCGGTGCCGGGGCGCCGGGCGCGGATCTCGTGCGCCGCGCGCAGTCCTTCGTCGGTGTGCGTCGGCGGCATCCGGATGTCGACGATCGCGACCTCCGGATCGTGCGCGTCGACCTCGCTCAGCAGCTCCTCCGCCGTGCCGGCCTGCCCGGTCACCTCGACCCCTGATTCCTCGAGCAGCGCCGCGATCCCCTTGCGGACGAGCAGGTTGTCGTCGGCGATCACGACCCGCATGGCAGCTCCGCCGTGATCGTCGTCCCCGCACCCGGCGGGCTGGTGACGTACAGCCTGCCGTCGAGCGCCTCGACGCGGTCGGCCAGCCCGCGCAGGCCGGAGCCGCGGCTGTTGTCCGCGCCGCCGACGCCGTCGTCGGCGATCTGGATCTTGGCGAGCGGCCCGGCGCGCCACAGGCGCACCTGGGCCTGAGTCGCGCCCGAGTACTTCGCGACGTTCGCGAGCGCCTCGCTCGCGACGAAGTAGGCGGTGAGCTCGACCGGACCGGAGAACCGCTCGCGCGTCTCGCACGACACCGTGGTCGCGACCGTCGAGCGGTTCGCGAGCGCGTCGAGCGCCGCCGCGAGCCCGTGCTCGAGGACCGCCGGGTGCATCCCGCGCGCGAGCTCGCGCAGCTCAGCCAGCGACTCGGCGAGCTCGGCGCTCGCCGTCGTCACCAGCTCCGCGGCGTCGGGGTCGTCTCCGACCCGGTTCTGCAGCAGGCGCAGATGCAGGGCGATCGCCACCAGCCGCTGCTGCGCGCCGTCGTGCAGGTTGCGCTCGAGCCGCCGGCGCTCGGCGTCACCGGCGGCGACGATCCGCTCGCGCGATGCCTTCAGCTCGTCGAGCCGCACGTCGGCCTCGGCGAGGAGGCGCTGGTTCTCCAGCGCGAAGGCCGTTGCCGTGCAGGCGGCCTCGAGCAGCTCGGGATCCTCGTCGAGCGAGGCGTCGTGCACGAGAGCGGCGACCTGGCGCCCGTTGCGCTCGACCGGCGCGACGGCACGGCCGGGACCGGCGTCCGGGAAACCCTCCAGCGCGAGCTCCAGGCTCGGATCGCCGAGCGCTCGCCGGAGCGCCGTCTGCAGATCTGCGGCGCTCGTCGCTCCGAGCCCGCGGAACAGGTCGGCGAGGCCGCCGCGGGCCAGCCGCGAGCGCAGCAGCCCGGCCAGGAACGCCAGCGGTACGGTCACGAGCGAGCAGGCCGCGATCCACAGCAGCGTCTGCGAGCGCGTTCCCGAGACGAGGTCGTTGACGAGGAGCGTCGCGAAGCACAGCAGCGCGAAGGCGCCGGCCACGCTCGGCAGCAGCGCGCGGCGGCGCGGCCGTGTCGACGCCCACCATCTGGCGACGACCACGACGACGGTGACCACGGCGCAGACGACGAGCATTCCGCGCTGCACCCGGTCGATCGCGTGAGCGAGATCCGCGTCGGGGAACGCGAGCAGGAGGTGGCCCTCCTCGGGGTCGGTCATCATCCACGCGAGCTGCCCGATCCCCAGCGGGATCGCGTACGAGGCCACGAGCAGGCGGTCGAAGCGCGTCTGGAGCCGCCCGCTCGTCAGCAGCGTCAGCATCACCGTGACGAACGGGAAGATCCAGTAGTCGACGAACATGACGCGCAGCGTGTGGGCGAGCTCGCCCTGAAGCTGGCCGAGCAGCGGGGAGACGAAGAACAGGAAGCCCGTCGCGACCATCAGCGGCCCGCTGCGGCTGTCCGGACGCCGGCGCCACGCGAGCAGGCCGCACGCCGCGAACGAGCCGCCGACGAGCGTGAAGACGACCTCGATGCCCTGGATCGGCGCTTCCCGGTCGAACAGCACGGGCCTGAGCGCGAGGGCCTCCGCGGCCACGACGGCGATCCAGAGCGCGATCCACAGCGGCCCGTCCGGGGTCGTCGGAACGAGACGGGCGATGGGACGAGTGCCGGTCCTGCTGCTCAGCTGGGCCACTTCGAGCCCTGGTGGCGCCCAACGGATAAGCATCGAGAACCTCTCGTAGGGGCCGAGCCACGACTCTAACCCACGCCCGCCTCTTGGTCACGATGCCATTCAGTCCCGCCGGCCGCCGAACAGGTCCAGGGTGAGCAGGACTCCGAACCAGGGAAAGCGACAGGCGCGAGCGGCGGCGCTCCGGAGGACAGTCGCCCTGTCAACAACCCCGTCAAGGAGCAGACATGGCCACCATTCATTTCAACGAGACGACCACGTCGACACCGGAAGGCGATCGAGGCGCGGAACGCCGTTCCGACGCCGGCGTAACGTTCCGCACTCCGTCCCTCCACCTCACAGGGAGCGCGCCGGCTCTGCTTCACCGCAGGGCCGGCGCGTGCGGCTAGGACGCCGGGGGCTGCGTGGCCACGAGCACGGAGGTCACGCCGAGGACGACCACCGCGAAGGCGATCTCGAGGGCCACTGATCTTCGGAGCAGGCTGGCCGTCTCGCCGGGCGGATCGCCGCGGGCGGCGGCCGCCCGGAGCCGGGGCAGCATCCGGCGCTGGTTGAACGCTCCGAGGGCGATCAGCACGCCGATGAGCGCGATCTTGGCCAGCACGAGCCTGCCGTAGGCCGTCTCGACCAGCGCCTCGAACGATGCGACGAGCACGACGGAGTTGACGATCCCGGAGAGCAGGAGCAGCGTGACGGCGATCATCGCCATGCGCGAGAAGCGTCCGACCGCCGTCGCCAGGAGCGGCGTCGCGTCCTGTGGCACGAGCGCGCGAACCCCGAGCGGGATGGCGATGACGAGCATCACGAGGCCGCCGAGCCACGTGCACATGCACAGCACGTGCACCGTGTCGGAGCCGGCGAGCAGCCCGCGCGGGGAGTGCGATGCGGCGTGCCCGGCGAGCGGCGCGGTGATCGCCAGCGCACCGATCGCCGTGAAGAGGACGAGCGCCTGCGCCCGCGACGGGCCCGAGCCCAGCGCCGTGCCGTCGGCGCCGAGCGCGGCGCGCCGGAGCACCGGCATCCGGCTCGGGCGCATGATCACCACGACGAGCCCGGCCAGTACGAGCCACACGAGCAGACGCACGCTCCACGCCTGGACCACGCGGGTCTCGGACACGAGCTCGAGTGCATCCGGGTCGAGCGCGGCCCAGAAGGAGACCCCCGCGGCCGTCGCCGCCTCCAGCACGATCGCGAGCACCGTGGAGACCACGCCGAGCAGGATCGCGGCGAGCACCGTGCCGCGTGCGCGGCGAGCGAAGCGCTCCGACAGCCGACGCCACTCCGTGCCCGGGCCGGCCACGAGTCGGACCGCGGGGAGCCAGACGACGAGCAGGAACACGATGCCGCCCACCGCGAGCGCCATCGCGAGGTACCCGAGTCCGCGCGCGACCGCGAAGGCCGCGGCGGTGATCGAACCGCTCTCGCCGTCCTCGTGGCCGGCCGCTTCGGCAGCGGGCGGCATGATCTCGCCGTCCTCCGCGGGCGGCATCGCGCCCTCGTCATCGTCGCGCTTCTCCTCCTTGGGGGGAGCCGGCGGGCGCACGGCGAACGTCGTCCGCTGCCTCACCGGGTGGCCGTCCTCGGAGATCACGCGGTAGCTCGCGGAGTACCTGCCGTCGAGCCCCGGCTGGAGCCGGATGGCGAGCTGCTCCTCCTGGCCGTCCGGGTGGTAGGGCTCGCCGCGTGTCACCGGGCGACCGTCCGCAGCCTGCACCTGCAGCCGGACGAACGCCGCGTCGACGCCCTCGTCGAACGTCAGCACGATCGCCTGCGGCGAGCGCTTGAGGACCTGACCGTCGCGCGGCGACACGCGAAGCAGCTCGGCGTGTGCGAAGGCTGTCGCGGCAAGCGTCGCCAGGCCGAGCGCTCCTACCACGACCACGAACATCAACCGGCTGGCGACGCAACTGAGCACGCTCGCCCCTCCCTTCTCGGCCGCTGTAAGCGACCCCGATCCGGATCGTACTCCCGGCTACTCGATCGTGAACTCCTGGGTCTGGGGGTTCGAGTACGGCGTCCGGAAGTACGCCGTGACGCGCGGATCGTTGATGCGCCACGTGAGCAGGCCGCGCACGAGGTCGGACTCGTAGATGTGGCCGTTGTACCAGTAGGTCGACCAGTCGCCGCCCGCGAAGCCGTCCGGGAACGCCGGCGGATCGGCGTAGGCGATCTCCTTCGCGTTCGCCGGGTCGGTGAAGTCGACGACGCTGATGCCGGACATGTAGTTGCCGGAGACGAGCACGTAGCGCATCTCACCGCCGCGCTTCCTGAGCGGGATGACGTTGTAGTTGTGGATCGTGCACGCCTCGTCCGCACCCTGGTCGCGGGGCAGCACGAACTTGCCCAGCAGCTCGCCCGTCTCGACCGAGAAGAAGAAGTAGGACTTCATGTCATCCGTCTGAGTCGCGGAGCCGGCGATCGGCGGGACGAGCGGCGAGCCCGTCCGCTGGCAGGCGGGGCGGACGCCGCCTCCCGGCTCCCAGCCGAAGACGACGACCTTGCCGTCGTACGTGAAGGCGGCCGAGTGTCCGGAGGAGGGGATGCCCGGGAGCATGTGGTGCATCTCCTCCGGGAAGTCGAGCGAGCCGCCGTCCGGCCCGCCCAGGCCGTAGATGGTGAGGCTGTTGCCGCCCGCGCAGGCGAGCTTCATCGCGCTTCCCAGGATGACGCCGATGTCATGGCACGGGTGGCCGGTGGTCGGGATCTGCCGAAGGAGCCGCGCTCCCGCGGGGTTCGCGATCGGGATCTCGACGATGTCGAAGTTCGTGCACGTCGCGCTCGAGCTGCCGACGTACACGAGCAGCCGGCGGTTGGCGAGATCGGGGACCATCGTCTGGGTGTGCGAGCCGCAGACAAGGTCCACCGAGGCGATCAGGTCGGGGTTCCGCTTGTTCGAGATGTCGAAGATGTGGAGGCCCTCGAAGCCCGGCGGTACGAAGTCGCCGTCGCATGAGGCGCCGAGCGGTCCGGTGTTCGAGTTCCAGGACCGGCTGAGGATGTTCCCGTAGATGGCGATGTCGCCCTGGTTGCCGGGAACGGCGCCGGTCGGGTTCTTGGGCGCGCACTCCTCGTAGTCGATGATCTCGTCCGGCTTCTTCGGCTGCGCGAGGTCGACGAGCCGGAAGCCGTTGTAGTGGCCCTGGACCACCATGTCGCCCCAGAAGGCGAGGTCGGAGTTGATGAAGTTCGACTCCGGTCCGGAGGTCGGCACGCTGCGTTCAGAGAAGCTCAGCGCGGTCAGGTTGGGCGTGATGGCCCAGTCGTCCACGACCGAGACGCGCGGTGCCGCCGCGCTCAGCGGCGCGGCGATGAGACCGACCGCCAACACCGCGACCACCAGCGTAAGCCGCAGCACCTTCCGCACTGGCGAAGACATATCCCCCTCCGTTCCCCGGCGTCCAGCTGTCCAGCGCATCTTCTTCCGCGCCGTAGAGGTCTGTCAACCGGCAGTCCGAGTCGCCGGAACAAAACAGCTACTCGATCGGCTCGCCGATCTACGTTTTTCCTGTAGTGGTGGGCGCTGTCGTGGGCAGGACGCCACGCGTTTGACGGGCCGAGTCGGCAGGGTAGACCTCGGGTCCCGACGCAAGGAGGAGAGCGATGGCCGAGCAGCAAACCGCCGCCCGTAAGCGATCGCGGTCCAAGCGCGAAAAGCCGCCAGAGGACGATGTCGCCAAGTACGAGCAAGAGCTCGCGTCCTACCTGCAACAACGGATCAAGCCCGGCCTCAACAGCGGCGCCATCCCGCTCCTGGCCCGGTCCATCGCCAAGGACATCGCTCATCGCGAGCATCCGAACGGCGGAACGCCCGAGGACGGGTCGAAGGCCGAGGCAGAGGACGAGTCGAAGGACAAGTCGAAGGCCGAGGGCGAGGACGAGTCGAAGGCCGAGGCAGAGGACGAGTCGAAGGCCGAGGGCGAGGACGAGTCGATCGCGGAGGGCGAGGACGAGTCGACCGCGGAGGGCGAGGACGAGTCGACCGCCGAGGGCGGCGATGAAGGTGAGGACGAGCCGAGCGCGGAAGGCGAGGACGAGGAGAGCGCCGAGAGCGAGCCGCCGCCCGACTTCGAGGCGGACATGCGCGAGCTCCAGGCGGAGCTCGGCGAAGACTGGATCCTGCGCTTCTCCGTCCAGGGCGACGACGGCTGGCTGACCGCCGAGAAGGACGACGGAACCCAACGCATCGAGGCGCCGGACGCCGCGGTGCTCGTCGAGGCGGTCGCGCTGCTCAACGAGCGCGGTGGCCGGTCGAGCTAGCGTGGATGAACGCCGAACGTCGATCGCGGAGCTCCTCGCTGAACTCTCGGAAGAGTCGTCCGGGCTGATCCGCGAAGAGCTGCGCCTGATCGGTGCCGACCTCACGGCGCAGGGCCGCCGTGTCGGAGGCAGCGCGGCCCTGCTCGGCGGGGCCGGCGTTCTCGGCGTGGGGGCGTTCGGTGCGCTCACCGCCGGGCTGATCGCCCTCCTCGGCCGGCGTCCCGCGCGCGGCGCATTGATGGTCGCCGCCCTGTACGGAGCGGGCGCCGGGGCACTGGCGGACGCGGCGCTCAAGCGCCTGGGGGAGGTGGCGCCCGAGGCGGCGCAGGCGCTGCGACGAGACCTGAAGGCTGCGACCACAGGCGCGCAGCGCGCTGACTCGCGCAAGCAGCTGACCTCCCCTCGGCCCGCCAAGAAGGGATCCCGCGCGTCAGCCCGTTGACGCCTCAGCGCCGGTGGCGGACGCCACCTCGTCCGCGGCGTCGCGCAAATGGGCGACGCTGCGGTGCAGAACCCGGGAGACGTGCATCTGCGAGACGCCGACACGGCGCGCGATCTCGTCCTGCGTGAGGTCCTCGCGGAACCGGAGGAGCACGATCTCGGCATCCCGGGCGCTGAGTGTGGCGAGCAGCGGGGCAAGGACCGCACGGTCCTCGGCTCGCTCGTAACCGCCGTCGACGGCGCCGGGCACGGCGTATGTCTCCGTGTCACCGAGTCCGGGCGGGCCGGCGAGTGGAACCGCCGCGCGCGCGACGTTCAGCTCGAGCGCCTGGAGGATCGTCTCGGCGTCGGTCTGCAACCGATCGGCGAGCTCATGCACCGTCGGCTGGCGACCGAGCGACGACGTGAGCTCGTCGCGCACGCGCTCGATCTGCCCGCCCAGCTCCTGGAGCCGGCGCGGTACGTGCAGCGCCCATGTCCGGTCGCGGAAGTGCCGGCGCAGCTCGCCGAGGATCGTCGGCACCGCAAAGCTGCTGAATGCGGCGCCGCGCTCCGGCTCGTAGCGATCGATCGCATTCAACAGCCCGATGCTCGCCACCTGCTCGAGGTCGTCGAGGGGTTCGCCGGATCCCCGGTAACGTGCGGCGAGGCTGCGGGCAAGCGGCAGGAAGCGTCGGAACAGATGCTCGCGCTGCTCGGCACTGCCGTGCGCCCGGAGCCGCGTGAAGAGCATTCGCTCCTCGTACTTGATGTTCGGGTCCACGCCGCTCCGGACGGCGCAGCGGGCCCAGGAGTTACATCGCTTGCGGCCCGGTCGTCTCGATGACGACGATCCGCTCGACCAGGACGCTGTTGGGGATGCGAATCGTCTCGTCTCCAGCCTTGAGCGTCGTGGCGGCTCCATCGATGCGGACGATCTCGCCTCGCATGTCACCGACGCGGATCGTCTGACCGATCTCGAAATCCGCTCGCGCGTAGCGTCCGCTGGTGAGCGACCGCGCGATCTCGCGGGCGCCCAGTCCGAACGCGAGCGCGAGCGTGATGGCGATGGCTCCGAGCAGGACGATGGCGATCGCCGTGAGCGGCGTCACGGCGACGCCGGCCTGCGCGGCGGCGCACAGCCCGAACACGACGATGATCAGCACTTGGACCACAGGGCCCAGGGCGACCGGGAAGTCGAGCTGTGCGGACGTGCGCTCGATCCACGCGCGCGCGAAGGCGCCCAGCACGACGCCGAACAGGATGAGCGCCAACGCCGCCAGGAGCCGGGGGATGAACAGGATGCCTTCGTTGAGCGAGTCGCTCACGAACTCGAGCCCGAGCAGCGTCAGCGCGGCGAACGACACCACGATGACGATCGTCAGCCGGACCGCCGTGCCGACGAGAGCCGCGAGCGAGTCGCCCAGCCCTGCCTGCGCGAGCAGCTCGCCGGCTCCCGAGCGGGCGGCGAAGCGATCGAGGCCCACGCGGACCAGCACGCGGCGTGTCAGGCGTCCGATGACGATCGCCGCCAGGAGACCGAGGATGAGGAGCAGGAGCGCCCCGGCCAACCGCGGGAGGAACTGACCGAGCTGGTCGCCCGCCTGCTCGATGACGGTGGCGATCATCGGCGCCGCTCCCCAGAGCTGCCGCGGGCCGCGGCGGCGACTGCGGTGGCGATCGCCGCGACGAGGCCCCCGAGCGCGCGCAAAGGCCCGGCGATCGCCCGCTGCGCGCGCGCCCGCGCGATGAGATCTGCGTTGAAGTGCGAGCTGATCGTCGGCGCCCGGGTCCCGACGAGGCGTATCAGCTCGATCGCGCGAGACTCGGCCGGCCCGGGCGGAGGTTCATGCGCGTCGCTCATTGCGGCAGCTCCCAGTCGTAGGTGTTTGCGCGGAGCATCTCGACGAACTCGCCCCGCGCGCGGTGCAGCCTGGCCTTGACGCTGCCGAGCGGCGTGTCGGTGATGTCCGCGATCTCCTCGTAGCTCAGGCCCTCGGCGTCGCGCAGCACGAGGACGACGCGGTGCTGCGGGTTGAGTCCGCGCAACTTGCGTTCGAGGCGTTCGATCCGCTCGCGGACCTCGAGGCGATCGGCCGGCGGTCGCGCGCTGCTGGGCTCGCCGGTGTCGAGCGCCTCCGGGTCCACCGGCTCGGCGCGCCGTCGCCTCACGTGATCGAGCGCGGCGTTGTGAGTGATGCGCAACAGCCACGACCGGAACGGCGCGTCGCCGCGGAAGTGGTCGAGGCGGTGGAACGCGCGCAGGAAGGCGTCTTGACTGACGTCCTCGGCCTCGCCTGAGCCGACGATCCGCGCAGCAACACGGATGACCACTGGTCTGTGGCGATCGACGAGGCGCTCGAAGGCGCTCAGGTCGCCGCCCCTCGCTCGCTGCACGAGCCCGGCGTCGTCAAGCGCCTCTTCCTCGGGAGCGAGATCTTGGCTCATGACGCCCATGACGCCCTCCAAGGGCTGCGGGTTACACGGATTCGCCGGGCCGCCCGGTTTGGAGATCGGTGCAGGTTGGAAGTCCCTCGCCGACTGGACGGGCCCGTTCGATCACATCCAGTTCCCAGCTTCAAGGAGTGATCCTCATGCAGTTCATCGGCGCTGTCGAGATCAGCGACTCGCTGCAGCGCGGCCTGGACGAGTCCATCGCGTTCCTGCCGCGGCT
The DNA here is from genome assembly GCA_963844405.1 of uncultured Solirubrobacteraceae bacterium. Taxonomy (GTDB): domain Bacteria; phylum Actinomycetota; class Thermoleophilia; order Solirubrobacterales; family Solirubrobacteraceae; genus DASSUW01. Next base: position 107,895 of record CAWJNZ010000012.1, read on the forward strand.
GATCGGCTTTCTGATCATCCTGCTCATCGGCTGGCTGATCGCGCGCCTGGTCAAGGCGCTGGTCGTCAAGGCGTTGCAGAGTGTGGGCATCGATCGGGCGCTCAGCGGCGGGTCTGCCGGCCCGTACGTCGCTCGTGTGATGCCGAACGCCCGCCCCAGCGAGCTCATCGGCACGCTCGCGTTCTGGTTCCTGTTCCTTGGCGCGATCGCCATCGCCGTCTCGCAGCTCGGCATCGACGCCCTGGACAACTTCGTGCAGTCGATCGCGGCGTATCTCCCGAACGTGGTGGTCGCCATCCTCATCTTCGTCGTGGCCGGAGCGCTCGCCGCCGCAGTCAGCGGTCTCGTCTCGCGCACGCTGGGCGACACGGCGACAGGCAGGATCGCCGGCGCCGCGGCGCCGGTGCTCATCATGGGCATAGCGACGTTCATGATCCTCGACGAGCTCAACATCGCTCCCACGATCGTCGAGGTGACGTACATCGCCCTGCTCGGTTCGGTCGCGCTGGGTATGGCGATCGCCTTCGGGCTGGGCGGCCGCGACGTGGCAGCGCGACTGCTCGACGACGCCTACCAGCAGGGTCGCGAGCGGCGGGCCGAGATCCGTGAGCGGCGTGCCCCGGCGACGACGACCGCGGGCGGACGCGACCGGACCGCGGCACCGCCGGCGGCGAGAGCCTGACGATCCGGCCAACACGTCGGGCGCCCGGTGGTCCGGGCGCCCGACGACTCGCCGGCTCATCGAGGACTGCGGCTCACCGGCCCGCGCGCTTCTTGACGCCGCCGCGGGTGGACTTTCCGCGGCCACGAGCGCGAGCGGCCTTGCCTTTGGCCGCGGTCGAACGCTTTCCGGTGAGCTTCGAGAACGCTTCCAACGCGCGACCAGCCACACGCTCGAGCATCCCTTCGGCCTTGTCGCGTCGATGCGACTTCCTGCGAATCGGCATGGCCGTCACGCCTCCGCGGGCTCGCGCTCTCGCATGCGCAGCCTGCTGTCCGCGCCGCGTACGCCCGTGTGGAGCTGACGCGCTCTCTCCGTCTCGGCGTTGAGCTCGGCGCCGAAGAGCACGGCCATGTTGGTGAGCCACAGCCAGAGGAGGAACACGACCATGCCGCCGAGCGCGCCGTAGGTCTTGTCGTACGAGCCGAAGTTCGCGACGTAGAGGGCGAAGACGGCCGAGGCGACGACCCACACGAGCAGGGCCATGATCGCGCCCAGCGTGACCCACCGGACGCCGTTGACGCGCGCGTTCGGAGCCGTGTAGTAGAGGACCCCGAAGATGAGCAGGACGAGCACGATCATCGCGGGCCACTTGGCGAGCCCCCACGCCGTCAACGCCGTGTCGCCGACGCCCAACGCGGAGCCGAGCGCGCCGACGATCGGTCCGCTGAGGACGAGCGCGAGCGCGACGAAGGCGACGAGCATGATCAGCACGAGCGTGACCGCGAGCTGCAGCGGCTTGAGCTTCCAGAACGGCCGCCCCTCACGTACCTCGTAGATCGTGTTGCACGCGTCGCCGAAGGCGCTCACGTACCCCGACGCCGACCAAAGGGCGGCGATCACGCCGACCACGAACAGGATGCCCGCCGCGCCGCGGTTGGACGTGATCGACTCGATCGGTCCTTGGAAGGTCGCGGCCGCCGTCGACGGGCCCAGCTGTCCAGCCGTGTCCGTCAGCACCCGCGTCACGCGCTCGGGATCGGCGAACAGCCCGATGAGCGACACCATCACGATCAAGGCCGGGAAGATCGACAGCACCGCGTAGTACGTCAGCGCCGCCGCCCAATGCTGGAGCTTGTCCTCCCGGAACTCCGCGACGGTGCGCTTGAGCGTTTGGCTCCACGAGTCTCGCGGCAGAGCCATAGGACTTCGCAACTGACCGCTTGCGCTCATTGCCAGCACTCCTTACATGGGGTTGCGAGGGTCCTTCCCCAACCGTGAGGAACGGAACCAGCGCAGCGTCGGTCACTTTTTCTGGGTCCTGGAGCGCCGCAAACTGCACGGCGCCGACCAGGCCGCTCGTGCGGTTTCGGGAGGCGACAGCGTTGGGTAGCGACAGCTAACAAGAACACGAATTTGGGGAAGGGAGACAAGATGGCTCGTGATGTAACCGAGACTGTCCGCGACGCACTAGGAAGCGCGGTGCGGGAGGCCATCAAGAACGCTGGCCAGGCAGCTCCGACGAAGAGCAAGTCGGGGCCCCTCTCCGGCGCGAAGGGCATCGCTGCAGGCATGGGCCTCGCAGCCGCTGCTCCGTACATGGCCAAGAAGGGCTTCGACGCCGTGCGCGGCAACGGCAAGCCGATCGGCGGCCCGACGAAGCTGGCGAGCAACGCTGCGTCGAAGGCCGGCGACAGCGTCGGCGCGAAGCTGAAGGAGACCGTGAGCGAGAAGGTCGACGAGGCGGGCGGGGCGGGCGGCCTGGTCAAGGAGGCAGCGGGAGGCCTGCTGCCCGGCTTCGGCGGCGACAGCGGCGGCGGTGGCAAGGGCGGCGCGCCCGGCGTCGGCAAGGGCCGGCGCATGCCGGTGCAGCAGTCCGTCGACGTCGCGGTGCCGATCGAGACGGCCTACAACCAGTGGACGCAGTTCGAGGACTGGCCGAACTTCATGCATCGCGTCACTCGCGTCACGCAGGAGGACGACTGCACGGTCAGCTTCGCCACGAAGATCTGGGGCAAGACCAAGGAGTTCAGCGCCAAGATCGAGACCCAGCGTCCCGACGAGCGGATCAAGTGGCGCGTCTCGCAGGGGATCACGCACACCGGTGTCGTGACCTTCCACGAGCTGGCGCCGCGCCTGACCCGCATCGAGCTGACGATGGACGTCGACCCTGGATCGCTGATCGAGAAGGCGGCCCGCGGCATGCGCCACGTCAAGCGCGCCGCACGGGCGGACCTCCATCGCTTCAAGGCGTTCATCGAGATGCAGGAGATGGAGACGGGCGCCTGGCGCGGTGTCATCGAAGACGGTGACCTGGTCGAGCCGCACGACGAGTCGTACGACGAGGAGCGCGACTACTCGGACATCGAGGACATCGTGGAGCAGGACGAGGACGAGAAGTCGGAAGAGGACGAGAAGTCGGAAGAGGACGAGGACCAGCAGCACGAGAACGGCAACGGCGGCGGCCGCGAGCGCACCGACCGCTTCAAGCGGCAGGCCGAGCGCACGCGCGGCGGCCGGGAGCGAGCGGCGAGCGGCGGCTCGAGCTCGTCGCGCCGCTCGTCGTCCGGCAGCAAGCCTCGGTCCGGCAGCTCGCGGAGCCGCCAGTCGAGCAGCCGCAGCTGATCGTCCTCGATGTCCGGAGTCTTGAAGAGCGCGTTCGCGAAACGAGTTCAGGGCGACCGGCCTTCGGCGGTGCAAGCGACGCTCGCCGCTCTTGTGGCGGGCGCCGCAGCCGCGGTGGTCACGTACCGACTGATGCGAAGTTGAGAGGAGGCAGAAGTGCGCTTGCCCATGAAGAACAAGCCCAACGCTGACGACGTCCGCCGCGTAGCGCTCGCCGCGCTGGCTACCGCGCTCGAGGACCGCAAGGAAGAGGCGAAGAAGAAGCCCGGTCTCACCGGCGTTCGTGCGGTGGCGACCGGCGCCGTGATCTACACGGCCGGCCGGGCGGCCTTCACCGGTCGTCGATTCGTGCGAAACCACTTCGGCTCCGATGGCGAGGCCCGCGAGCACGACGACGAGGCCGACGACGAGGAGTACGAGGAGCCTCGGGCTGAGGAGGAGGACGAGGAGTACGAGGACGAGGAGGACGAGGAGCCTCGGGCCGAGGAGGACGAGGAGCCTCAGGCCGAGGAGGAAGAGGAGTACGAGGACGACGAGGAGTACGAGGAGCCTCGGGCTGAGGAGGAGGACGAGGAGTACGAGGACGAGGAGGACGAGGAGCCTCAGGCCGAGGAGGACGAGGACGACGAGCCTCGCGCGGAGGAAGAAGAGGACGACGAGCCCCGCGCGGAGGAAGAAGAGGACGACGAGCCCCGCGCGGAGGAAGAAGAGGACGACGACTACGAGGAGTCGGAGCCCGAGGAGGAGAAGCCGCGTCGCCGATCGCCGAGCCGCCGTCCGCCGGCCCACGCCAAGCGGGACCCCGATGACGTGCCGGACATCGAATTGCCGAGCCGGCCGAGCCGGTCCCGGCGGCCGATCGTCCGCGCGTAGCGCAGGACCTTCACGATGGCCCGAGACGACAACGATCGAGACGACGACCACGACGAGCTGGAGCGCTACCGGCGGGCCGCCGAGGACGCGCTCCAGCAGCTCGACTGGTGCATCGGATACCTCCACGGGATCCGGAAGACCGAGATCTCGCGCGCGCTGGCGAGGAACCGTTCGCAGATCCGGACGCAGCTGATGCACAGGGCCGAGCAGCCCGTCCCGGCCCAGGAAACCGACGAGGCATGACCGGAAGGAGAACGACGACATGGCCGTAAGCCAGTCCGGCGGCTACCTGGAGCGTCCGCGCCCAAGCGGGCTCGCCGATGTCATCGACATCATCCTCGACAAGGGGCTCGTCATCGACGCCTATGTCCGGGTGTCGCTGATCGGCATCGAGATCCTCACCATCGACGCGCGGATCGTCATCGCCAGCGTCGACACGTACCTGCGGTTCGCGGAGGCGGTCGGAAGGCTCAACCTCGCCGAGAGCGACAACTCTCAGGGGCTGCCGGAGCTCGTCGAGGGCATGACGGAGAGCGGCGCGAAGTCCAAGACCAAGGGCGCGCTCGAGGGCGTCAAGGACAAGCTCGGCCTCGATGACGATGACGACGACGGCGACCGGCGGGAGAAGAGCCGCGTCCGCAAGCGCCCGGCGCGCTCGCGGCGCGACGAAGACGATGAGTGAGGTCCACGTCTACGGAGTCGTTCCGGCGGCGGCGGAGGTCGAGCTCTCCGAGGAGGAGAGCGTCAGGCTGATCGCCCATCGCGACATCGCGGCGCTCGTCAGCGACCTCGACGGTCACGACCTGAAAGCGACGCGGGTGCTCCGCAGGCACTGGCGCGTCCTCGAGGCCGTGAGCACGAGCACGACCGTTCTGCCCGTCCGCTTCGGGACGGTGATGTCCAGTGACGGAGCGGTGGTCGAGGACTTCCTCGAGCCGTCGTACGACGAGATCGCCGCGGCTCTCGCGGACCTCGCCGGGAAGGTGCAGCTCACCGTCAAGGGCGTCTACGAGGAGGACGCGCTGATGGCCGGGATCGTCCAGGGATCGCCGGTGATCGCCAGGCTGCGCGAGCAGGTGCGTCACCTCCCCGACGCCGCGGCGTACTACAAGCGCATCGAGCTCGGCCAGCGGGTCGCCGCCGAGGTCGAGCGCGTGCGCGAACGCGACGCGCACGACGTGCTCGAGCGCCTCGAGCCGCTCGCCCTCGAGGCGCGCCTGGAGCCTCCGTCGACAGCCGACGGCGCCGTCAACGCCGCGTTCCTGGTGGAGGAGGACCGCGTCGCCGAGTTCAGCGAGGCCGTGCGCGCACTCAGCCACGAGCTCGCCGGCCGGATACGCCTGCGGTACGTCGGTCCACTCCCGCCGTACAGCTTCACCGGCGACACGGCGGCCTCGGGGTCGAGCGCATGGGGCTGATCACCGGGCTCCTCACGCTTCCACTGGCTCCGATCCGGGGCACGGTGTGGATCGCCGAGCGCATCTACGAGCAGGCCGAGGCGGAGTTCTACGACGAGCGTACGATCCGAGCACAGCTGATGGAGATCCAGGAGGCGCGCGAAGCCGGCGAGATCGACGAGGCCACGGCCGCGGAGGCCGAGGACATCCTGCTGGAGCGGCTGATTGCCGCGCGCGGTTAGAGGGGACGAAGGTGCCATGGCTGAGTCGACGCGCAACGAAAGCTCGGACGGCCGCCTGTCGGCACGTGACCTGACGCTCGCGGCCAAGGAGACCATCGAGGAGCTGACCGGCTACACGCCCGAGGCGGTGAGCGGCTTCCAATGGGACGGCGAGACGTGGCTCGTCTCGGTGGACGTGTGCGAGCTCGAGCGCGTGCCGAACACCACCGACGTGATGGCCACCTACATCGTGCAGCTCGACGATCAGGGCCGCCTGCTCGGCTATAAGCGAGAGCGCCGCTTCGAGCGCGGCCACGCGGAGGGCTGATGAGCGAGGGACCGTACGCACCGATGCGCCGATCGCCGAGCGGCATCACCCAGCCGCCCGAAGGCGCGACGCTTGCCGACATCCTCGAGCGCGTACTCGACAAGGGCATCGTCATCGCCGGCGACATCCAGATCAACCTGCTCGACATCGAGCTGTTGACGATCAAGCTCCGGCTGCTCGTCGCCTCGGTCGACAAGGCCAAGGAGATGGGGATCGACTGGTGGGAGTCGGACCCCGGACTGACCAGCGATTCGCGTGAGCTAGAGAGCGAGAACCAGGAGCTGAAGGAGCGCCTGAGCCGCCTGGAGGAAAGGCTGGAGCTGATGTCGAACGGCGAGCAGGCTCGGGAGGGAGCCGATCGCCGTGAGTGATGCCGACCTCGTCTGGGTCTACGGGGTCGTCGCCGACGCGCCCGAGCCCCCGGTCGCTTCGGGCGTGGACGGGCATCCGGTGCTGGTCCACCGGCACGCCGGCTTGAGCGCGCTCGTCAGCGAGGTCCCGCGCGAGCGCTTCAACGAGCAGGCGCTCACGGAACGCCTGGAGGATCTCGAGAGCGTCGAGAGGCTCGCGCGGGCCCACGACGCCGTGCTGGAGGCGGCCCTGGCGACGGTCACGGTCGTGCCCTTCCGGCTGTGCACGGTCTACTCGTCGCTCGAAGCGCTCGACACGATGCTCGCTCGCGAGGGCCTCGCGCTGTCGGCGGCGCTCGACCGGCTCGACGGCATGCAGGAGTGGGGCGTGAAGGGGTTCCTGCGTGCGCCGGTCGCAGCGTCTGCGGCGGTGGAGGCGGCATCGGGGACCGAGTACCTCGCGAGGAAGCGAGAGCGGCGCGACGCGGCGGTCGCCGGCCGCGAGGCGACGGAGACCGCCGTGGCGCAGACCCACGCCACGCTCAGCGAGTGTGCGACGGCGTCGACGCTGAGCCGCCCACACGATCGCCGGCTGTCGGGCCGCGACACGGAGATGGTGCTGAACGCCGCGTACCTCGTCCCCGCGGAGGGGGTCGCCGCGTTCCGGGCGATCGCCGAGAACCTGGCACGGCGTCACGAGGCGGAGGATGTCGAGCTCGAGCTCACCGGCCCGTGGCCTCCGTACCACTTCGTCGAGACGCTGAGCAGTGACCACGGCGCGTGACGACATCGCTCGTCAGCGCGAGGTGGCGCTCGTCGACCTGGTCGACCGGCTCCTCGCCGGCGGTGTGGTGATCGGCGGCGACATCACGCTGTCCATCGCCGACGTCGACCTGGTCTACGTCGGGCTCCGTGCCCTGATCACCTCCGTCGCCACCGCCGAGGAGATGGGCATGTCGCTGCCGCCGGCGCGGGGGCGTCCGTTCGCGTGATCTGGGTGTACGCCATCTGCGAACGCCCGGACATGCCGCCGCCGCGGCGGCGAGGCCTCGCCCAGGCGCCGCTCGACGGCATCCGCGAAGGCGAGCTCCTCGCCGTGGTCAGCCGGCATACCCATCCGCCCGGCGACCCCGCCCTCGACGCGCTGTGGGTGCACGAGCGGGTCGTCGAGCGGATCATGGCCGATCGGACCGTGCTGCCGATGCGCTTCGGGACCAAGCTGCCCGACGAGGAGGCGGTGCGAGGTGTGCTCGCGGCGCGCCAGCGGGAGCTCCTCGCGACGCTGGCACGCGTGCGTGGACGGGTCGAGGTCGGCATCCGCGCGATGCAGCCGCTTCGTGTGGAGCCGTCGTCGAACGACTCCAGGCCGGAACCCCCGGTGCCGGTCGCGACGACCGGCCGCGAGTACCTGGAGGGAAAACTGCGTGACGGCCGGCGGGTGGAGCGTGAGGCGGCAGCACTTCACGAGCCGCTGGCAAGCCTCGCCGTCGCGGTGAGCCGCCAGCCGGCCCGTGGTCCTGACGAGCTGCTCAGGGCGTCCTACCTGATCGAGGCACCGGTGCTCGCCCGGTTCCGGGCGACGGTCGAGCGGCTGCAGCGGACGTACCCCTCGGCCGCGATCCTGTGCACGGGCCCGTGGCCGCCGTACTCCTTCGTCGCGAACGCGGCCGAGCCGGCCGCCGGAGGTGTCGCATGACCGATTCCCCTGGCGAGAAGCTCCTGGCCGCCCCGCTCGACCTCGATCCCTTCGCCCGCGATCTGCGGCGCCTCGACGACGCCCTGTCCCGCCGCCTCGACGCGGATCCCGAGAACGTGGAGCGAGGGCTGGCGCAGCTCGTGCTGACCATCGTCGAGCTCCTCCGGCAGCTCATGGAACGCCAGGCGCTGAGGCGGGTCGAGGCCGGCCAGCTCGACGACGAGACCGTCGAGCGGCTCGGCCGCACGCTGATGGCGCTCGAATCGCGGATGGAGGAGCTCAAGGAGACGTTCGGGCTCGCGGACGAGGACCTCAATCTGGATCTCGGGCCGCTCGGCCGGCTGCTCTGAGAAGCGGCTACGAACGCGTCCCGTGCGCGTAGCGCTGGGCCCGCTCCACCGCTGCCGCCGCCATCTGGGCAAGTTGCACGAGCACCTCCTCGTCGAGGTGGCTGAACTCGCCCTCGCGCTTGTCGAACGCCTGGATCAGACCGATCTCCTTGCCGTCGGGAGCGACGAGGGACGCCACGAGCCAGCTGCGCATCGAGCGCACGCGGTGCGACGCTCCCTCGAGCGTGCGGCGCGCCGGCTCCGCGGCGAGCTCGGCCGAGCTCATCCGCAGCGACCGGCGGCCGGGTGCGACCGCGGCGTAGAGCGCCGCCACGTCGTCCGGTGGCACGGAGACCGGTTCGGTTCCCGGCTCAGCCTCTGCATGGGCTTCGATCGTGATGCCATCAGGGAGCCGGATCTCCGCGCGGCAGCGCTCGGCGGCGACAAGCTCGCGAGCGTGCTCGGCGACGAGCTGGAGCACCTCCTCGAGCGACCCGGGGGCGTCGAGCGCGAGCGAGGCGTCGGTCAGGAAGGTGGACAGGCGGTGCAGCATCTCCGCGCGCTCGCGGATCGCCGCCTGCTGCTCGCGAATCACGCGCTCGCGTTCCTCGACGAAGCTCACGCCGACGATCACGGCGATCCGGTTCGCGGCCGGCTCGTAGACGTCGAGGACGCGGCCGAGAAGCTCCGGATCGCCTTGGTGGCGGACGAACAGCGCGCGTGCCAGCACGTCGCGCAGGAGCAACACGGTGCCGAGCACCTCGTCCGTCTCCACGCCGCGCGGGACGATCCGTTCAGACAGGTCGCGCGCGTAGGCCCGCAACGCCTCGACGCTTCCCGTCTCGAGCGCGTTGACGTAGTTGTCGTACACCGCGGTGACCTCGGAGAAGATCTCGTCGGCACGCATGACCCGCAAGAGCTGGGCATGGGTGATCCGCGAGGCCCACTCCTGGCGCAGCTCGGGCCGCTTCTGGCGCAGGTAGTCCACAAGCCCCCTCAACAGCTTGCTCTCGACCTCCGATGGCTGCCCCGCCACGCCGGCCGCGGGGTGCCGAACCCCCTCCATCGTCCGTACCTCCTTGCGGGAGCGCGATCGCACTCGTTCTACCCCGGAATCCTCTCGTTCATCGCGCTTGCAGTCGGGCGCCGTCCAGGAAGAGGGAAGTGATCCCAGCGACCGTGTCATCGACGCCGAGCGACGGTCGCGTCTGGAGCCCGCTCACGACGATCCCGATGAGCGACTCCATGAGCCACGACGCCGGAAGGTCGTCCCTCACCTCTCCCAGGGACTGGGCTCGCTCGATCAGCCCGCGCAGGGGCGAGGCGACTTGCCGCTCGAACTCCGCCGGGTCGGGTCGCGCGCTGTCGCGAGAGACGACGACGAGATAATCGCCGACGGCGACGAGGGCGCGCACCGCACGCTCGAACGCCTCCGGCACGGGGACGTCCTGGAGCCTGCCCGCCTGGAGTCGCTCGCCGGCCTCCTCGACCGCGAGCCGCCCGAGAGCTTCGAACAGAGCCTCCCGGTTCGGGAAGTAGCGGTACACGGTGGCGCGCGCCATTCCGGCGGCCGCGGCGACGTCGGCCATGCTCGCCTGCTCGCCGCGCTCGGCGAGCACTGCCGCAGCCGCCTCCAAGATCGCGGCGCTCACCCGAGAGTGAAGCGTTGTCTGCCTCTTGGACATCACTGTCTCATTTAGAGTTTCTGGCGCCTCAGTATGTGGTACGTGGATCTTAGAGGAGAGAATCAGTGTCCAGCGATGACGAATACATGTTGCGGCCTGAGGCACGAAAGTGCAAAGGCTGGGTCGCTGCCGCTACGCATCTCCCCCCAAGCCCGACACCCCCGTACGCCCTCCCGACCGGGGTGTCGGCGTCCCAGACCCCGACGCGCCCGTCACCCGACGCGGCGCGTCGGGGTCGTCCCCCCGCGATCCCTGGAGGATGAACCGTGATTTCTCATGAGAAGCGCGCAATCGAGGAGCTGACGCTTGCTGAGCTCGAGGCCCAGGCGGCCGAGAGCCTGCCCGAGCGGGCCGTGATGTCCACGGTCACCCTTGCGGCGCTGGATCCTTCGAGCGGCGCCGTCGACGCCGTCGGCGATGTCACTGCCGCCGTCCCGGCCCCCGCCGAGCCGGTCGCCGGCGCGGCAGACGCCGCTCCGGCTGCTGAGCCGGCCCCGGCCGTGGACAGCGCCACGGCTGCGACGACCGCGACCGCCGACCCGGGCGGCGCCGGCGTGGCGACCGCTCCCACGGACCCGGCTGCGGAGGCGGAGACGCCGGCAGCCGAGCCGACGGCGGCCAGTGATCGAGGCGGCGCGCCAGAGAATCCGACTGCGACCGCTGCTGAGCACACCACCAAGGCGGCCGAGCACAGCGCCACCGCGGCGCAGCACGTGCCGTCGGCCACGACAGCGGCGCCGAGCGATGCCGTTCAGGCGGCGGTCGAGCCGACCGGCTCCACCGGGGCGACGGTGCCGACCGCAGGCGGCGAGGCGCCTTCGGCGACCGCCGCGGCAACGACGGCCGAGCAGACGGCGCGTTCGGTCGCGGGCCCCCCGCCGGTCGAGGAGGCGGCGGCCTCGGCCACGACCGCGGCTGCCGGTATCCCCGCGGAGGAGACGATCTCGAGCCTGCCGCTCGACGCGACCGCGACCGCGGCCACGGTCGGCCAGCCGCTCGACACCTCTCAGACGAGCATTCCGCCGGTCGACGGGAGCATTCCGCCGGTCGACGGGACGGTCAGCACCGTCGGAGACGTGGTCGGCACGACCGTTCCTGCGGTCAGCGGTGTCGTGAGCGACACCCTCCAGGGCGTCGGCGATGTCGTCGACAGCACCTGCCGGTCGTGAACGACACGGTCGAGACCGTCGGCGGCCTCGTCGCCGAGACCGTGCCTCCGGTTGGCGATCTCCTCGGCGATACGGTCGAGACCGTCGGCGGCGTGGTCAACGAGACGGTGCCGGTGGTCAATGACACGCTGGAGACGGTGGGTGGCGTGGTCGGCGACACGGTCGACTCGGTCGCGGACGCGCTGCCGGCGGTCAATGACACGCTGGAGACGGTGGGTGGCGTGGTCGGCGACACGGTCGACTCGGTCGCGGATGCGCTGCCGGCGGTCAATGACACGCTGGAGACCGTGGGTGGCGTGGTCGGCGACACGGTCGACTCGGTCGCGGATGCCCTGCCGGCCGTCAACGACACGGTGGACACCCTCGGGGACACGGTGACCGACCTCCTCGGCGCGCTCGAGGACACGTCGCTGCTCGACCTCGACGTCGACCTGGCCGCCGATCTGGACCTCGCGGCGCCGATCGCCGCGTCCGTGGCGGCGAACGCCAATGCCGCCATCCCGATCGACGCCGCCGTCAGCGCGAACGCGCTGTCGCCGGACGCCACGTCAATGGGCACCGCCGATCAGGACTCCGCGCTCCAGCAGACGCTGGTGGGCGAGGCCCTCGCGGACGCGACGCAGGATTCGGCCATCAACCAGGGCGAGATCGCGGAAGAGACGATCCCGCAGGCGGCCGACGTCGGCGATCCGCTCGAGGCGGCGGCATCGCTGCTGGACCTCGACATCGACTTGGACCTCGCGCTGGACCTGGCGGCGCCCATCGACGCCGCGATCGCGTTGAACGCCAACATCGCGGCCCCGATCGACGCGGCCGTCAGCGCGAACATCCTGTCGCCGGGCTCGACGTCGATCGCGATCGCGGACCAGGACTCGGTGATCGTCCAGACGCTCCCAGGGCGTCGCCCACGCGACGACCGACCAGTCGTCCCTGATCGAGCAGGGCGAGCTGTCGGCTGTGGGCAGCGGAGGCACGACCCCGTGACCCTGCTCCGGCGTCGACCGGTGCTCGAGATCGCCTGCGTGGCGCCGATCGGCGCCACGCAGGCGGCGGTGCGTCCTGACCGGAGCAGGCGGCGATGAGCGCCTCGACGGCCACGACGGTAGCCGCGGACCCGCCCCCGGCGGCCGATGGCGACGTTCCGCGAAGGGCCGCCGGCCTGGAGCTTCTCGGGCGGTTCGAGGGCTCGGGGTTCAGGCAGCAGCCGTATCTCGCCCGCCGCTCGGACGGGCAGATCATCCGGCTGTCGCCGTTGCTCTACGTCATCGCCCACGCGGCCGACGGGCGGCGCGACGCCGAGACGATCGCGGCGGCGGTCAGCCGGCTGCTCGGCCGACGAATGAGCGGTGGAAACGTCCGCTTCCTGATCGAGCGGAAGCTGCGGCCGCTCGGCGTTCTCACGGCGCCGGACGGGTCGACGCCGACGCTCTCGAAGCGCGCGCCTCTACTGGCGCTCCGGCACCGCCGGCCGCTGGTCTCCGAGCGCGTCGTCGGGGCGCTCGGCCTGTGCTTCGCGCCGTGGTTCCTGCCTCCGGTGATCGCCGCCGTGCTGGTCGTGCTGGTCGGCTTCGACGCGTGGCTGTTCGGGTTCCACGGCATCGCCGGCGGCCTGCGCAGCGCGCTCTACAGCCCTGTGCTCCTGCTCGGCCTCTTCGCTTCCGTGATCGTCGCCACGGCGTTCCACGAGATCGGCCACGCGGCGGCGTGCCGGTACGGCGGCGCCCGTCCCGGCGTCATGGGAGTCGGCATCTACCTCGTCTGGCCCGCTTTCTACTGCGACGTGACCGACGCGTATCGCCTCGGACGGGCAGGTCGCCTGCGCGTCGATCTCGGCGGCGTCTACTTCAACGCCATCTTCGCCCTGCTCGCGGGCGGCGCCTACTTCGCGACAGGGCAGGAGGGCCTTCTGCTCATCGCGGTCTTCCAGCACCTGACCATCGTCCAGCAGCTGCTCCCGCTGCTGCGCTTCGACGGCTACTACGTCCTCAGCGACCTCACCGGCGTTCCGGACATCCTCTCCCGGATCGGGCCGATCTTCCGCAGTCTCGTCCCGTTTCGCTCGCCCGAGCCGGAGGTGCGCGAGCTCAAGCCGTGGGTCCGCGCGGTCGTCACCGGGTACCTCGCGCTGCTCGTCCCGGTGCTGCTGTTGCTGCTCGCCTGGATCGTCGTCGGCGCGCCACGCCTGCTGGCGACGGTTGCTGATTCCGTGGGACTGGGGCTGGACCGGATCGACGCCGCCGTGAGCGACGGCGACTGGCCGCTGACCACGCTCGGCGTGCTGCACGTGGCGGCATTGCTCCTGCCGTGCGCCGCGTCCGCGCTGGTGATGGGACGCACGGGGCGCGCGGCGAGTCGTGGCCTGGGGCGCTGGGCTCGCGGGAGCAAGCCGCGCTCGGCTGTGGCGCTCGCTGCCGCCGCGGCGGTCGTTGGCGCGACCGCGGTCGCGTGGTGGCCGGACGGCGAGTACGAGCCGATCCGCCCGGGCGAGCGCGGCACGGTGCCGGAAGCGATCGCCGGGCTCCGCTACATCCCGAGCAGATGGCCGACGTCCCCACGCGACGGAAACGCCGGCCGCGAACCGATGCCGAGCTTCCCGGGGACCACCGCGCACGGCGCGGAACCGGGTCGGCTCGAGCCGACAGCCGGCCGCCCGGGCGAGCCGGCCGCGCAGCCGCGCGAGGACCAGACACCCGACGAAGGCGTGCTCCCGCAGTCCGCGCAGCCGCAGCCCGGCCGCGACGTCCCTCCGGAGGACGACTGGAGTCCCTCGCCGGCTCCCATGCCGGAGGCTGGAACGCCTGCGCCCGCGCCGACGTCCGACAGCCCGCCGACCCCGACCCCTGAGCCGGCCGCGAGCCCCGCCCCAGAGACCGCGACGCCCGACGCGACGGCGACGCCCACGCCGACGACGACGCCGGAACCCACGACCACGCCGGATGCGACGACCACGCCGGATGCTACGACCACGCCGGATGCGACGACCACGCCGGACGCGACGACCACGCCGCAACCGGCAACCCCATGACCGCGACTCCGACCGGGACGAAACCTATGCCGAGCCGTCTGATCACCATCCTCATCGCCGTTGTCGTCACCGCGCTGGCGGCTCCCGTGGCCGCCGCCCAGGACAACCGAGCCGCCGCCGTCAACACGGAGGACGAAGCCCTCGTGTTCGAGCTGGCCTTCGACCTCCACCGCACGATGGACAGCGTGGTCGACGAGTCCAACACCGCCGTCGCCTATGCGAGCTGCGAGCGATGCCGCACGATCGCCGTCGCCTTCCAGATCGTGCTCGCGATGGACGCGGCCGCCGTTGTCATGCCGGTGAACGTGGCCTTCGCCGTCAACGACCAATGCACGGCATGCGAGACGCTGGCCTTCGCCTATCAGCTCGTGCTGAGCGGCGACCACCATGTGCGGCTCACCGGCGAAGGGCGGGTGCGGATCCAGCGGATCCGCAAGGCCCTGCTAGCGCTGCGCGACTCCGACGCCCCGCTCGACCAGATCCTCGCGGAGCTTCAACGGAGCGCCGGGGAGCTGCAAGACGTGCTCCGGACGGAGCTCGTGCCGGTCGGCCGCCGTGAGACGGACGACACGGCGCTGGCCGAACCCGCTTCGGACCCGGCGCCCTGGGACTCAGCTCAGGCGTCGCCAGACCCCGGCGACGCGACGCCGGACACGGGTGAAGCGCCGTCGGCTGCCGTCGAGCCGCCGGCCGTCGAACCGCCGACCGTCGAACCGCCGGCCGTCGAGCCCCGCCGGCTACGCCTGACGAAGGGTCGGCGCCGACGCCCGAACCCACCGCGACGGCGACGCCCGAGCCAACAGCGGAGCCGACCGCGCCGACGCCCGAGCCGACGCCGACCGCCACTCCCACCGCGTCGATCGAGCCGGCGCCGTGACGCGATGTGCGGCCGTCAGCGGTTGGAGACCGGCGCGGCGAGCTTCTGCTGCTGGCGGGCGGGCGTGATGAGCACGACGTCCCAGGCGAGGCCGACGCGCCTCATCAGCCGGATCGTGAGTTCCGAGAGGTCCAGCTCCCACCAGCGCAGGCCGTGCGCGGCCGAGCGGGGGAAGGCGTGGTGGTTGTGGTGCCAGGACTCGCCGAACGAGGGCAGGGCGAGCCAGAACACGTTGGTCGACTCGTCCTCGACGGCGAAGCGGCGTGTGCCGAAGAAGTGGCAGATCGAGTTGACCGACCAGGTCACGTGGTGCTGGATGAAGATGCGGGCAAAGCCGCCCCACAGCAGTCCGGTGAGCGCGCCCCGCAACGTCCCGGTGATGGCCAGGCCCAGGAGGAACGGGAGGCCGAGGCTGAGGAGGATCAGCTGGGGGAACGCGCGGTTGATGCGCTTCATGCCGCGGTCCTCGACGAGCTCGCGTGCGTACTTGTAGGCGCGTGCCTGCCCGTTGGTGCGCCAGAGCCAGCCGACGTGCGCGTGCCAGAGGCCGCGCAACGCCCCGCGGACGCCGGCGCCGTGACCGACGTGCGGCGAATGCGGATCGCCGTCCTTGTCGGTGTGGGCGTGGTGCTTGCGGTGGTCGGCGACCCACTCGATCACCGGTCCCTGGACGGCCATCGAGCCCAGGACGGCGAACACGTAGCGGGTGGCGCGGTGCGTCGCGAAGGCGCGGTGGGTGAGCATCCGGTGGAAGCCGACCGTGACGCCGAGCCCGCACAGGACGTACATCACGGCGAACACGATCAGGTCGGACGGGCCGACGAGCTCGCCCCACAGCAGTGGGACGGCGGCTGCCACCACGAGGAAGGGCAGCAGGACGGCGGTGATATTCACGTTGCGCTCTAGTCGAGTCATCCGTTTTGAGGCTAGCTCTCAGCGCCTTGCCGTTCTTTGGCCAGCTTCCGCTGAGTTCGCCTTGCGTTTCTGTAGCCTCGCCACAACCGCGTCGTCGATTCGCGTTTGACCAGGGCCCACCGGGCCGCATTGCGCGAGCCGAAGGTGGACCGGCGGTCGTTCTCGAGGTTCGTGCGGTTCGACCGGCCGGCGCGCGCCGCGTCAGTCGAGGACGCCGGCGGGCAGGACGTAGCGTGACGGGTTCTGGGGCTCGGACCCGCCGCCGGCGTGGACGAGCGCGCCGTGCAGGCCCCGTCGGCGTGCCGTCGGCACGGCGGCTTCGGGGGTCCCGCCATGGTCGACGATCCAGGTGACGACCGCTCGCGAGTCGGCCCCTTCAGCGACGATCGCCGCCCGCTCGATGACGCTGCCGCCCGAGGGATGTGCCCGGGCTAGCCGGGTCACGAGCGTTCGGATCGCCTGGTCGTCCACGGGGCCAGCGTATCCTGTCCGCAGCAGAACGCTCGGGACCACTCTTCTTCCTTCGCGTTGCATCGCTCCCTCAGAAGAGGCGGAAGGCAGTCACCATGAGTCCCAGAGCAATCACGCGAACGAACCCTCTCGCGGATTTTCGCATCAGCGAGCAGGCGCTCGCCGACCTCCTCGGCGCACTGCGTGCGCGCGCGTCGAGTCACCCGGAGAACCCGGGCCTCATCGCGTTCTGGCCGGCGGTGACGGAGAACCGGATGGCCGGTGCCTGCACCGAGCTCATGCGCCTCGGATACCCCGTGAAGCAGGTGTCCGTCGGCGGCTGGGACGGGGTGAAGGCCCGCGACGGCTGGGCGATCGCCGCGTAGCGGTCTGAATCAGGTCGCGACGACATCTTGCCCTAGACGGGGTACAGGTACGTGTAGACAGCGGACGGGCCGGCCTGAGCCCACTCGGCGAGGCAGTAGCGGCATGTGCTCCCGTCGTCGGCCTGGACGTCGATCGTGCGGGGCGGGCGGCCCTCCACGACCTCGGCCTCGAGACGCCGTCCCGCCAGAGGGCCGCCGTTGAGCACGGCGACGATCGTCGGCCCGGAATCTCGCACCGGGGCGGTCGTCTCGACCGACGGCACCGGGAGCGGCCTACCCGCCGCGGCGGTGGGCGGCGCGGCGTCAGGGAGTGGCACCGGCACGTACCGCACGAAGCGCTCGAGCGGCGGATGGAACTCGCTGGTGGTCACCGGCCGGCGGGCGAAGCGGGCGAGCGGCTCCTCGGCCTGCACGCCCTGGCCCGGCTGCCGCATGGCGATGCGGACCTCGTCCGCATCGATCTCGATCACGTTGTAGGACGGCGGCATGGTGCCGCGCACGCGCAACGTGGAGACGGTGCCCGAATGGACCACGCGGACCCCGGAGATGCTCCACACGTACGGCACGTGTCGGTGCCCGGAGAGGACGAGGTCGACCTGGAGCTCGCGCAGGATCGCCATCACGTCTCCAGCGTCACGGAGGTTGTTGACGTCGCGGCCGGTTCCCGGGACGGCCAGGATGTGATGGTGGATGACGACGATCCGGGGCCCGTGGGTCCAGCCGCGGAGCGAGGCGTCGAGCCAGCCGTAGTGCTCGCGCCCGACCTCGCCTTCGTCGACGTCGGGCTTGGTCGAGTCGATCGCCACAACCCTCGCGCGACCGTCCGCGAGCTCGACGGTCGTGACCGAGTCGCGGGACCCGAAGAAGTCCTCGAAGTGGCGGTAGCCGACGTTGCGGGCATCGTGATTGCCCATCGTCACGACCACATGGCGGCACTCGAGCTCGTCCAGGAACCGCCGGCACTGCTCGAACTCGCCGCGGTAGCCCTCCATCGTCAGATCGCCGGCGACCACCACGAGGTCCGGCGCGAGCTCGTTGGTCTCAGCGACGGCGGCGCTCAGCAGCTCGGGGCGAAACAGCCCCTCGCCGACGTGGAGGTCGGACATCTGGACGATCCTCACGACCCTCAAGTATCACCGGTCGTAGGGTTCGCCGGGCGCAGGACAACGCACGGCGCCCGCCTCGAGGGGCGGGCGCAGGCGTGCGGTTCGACGAGGATCAGGCCGGCGCGGGCGCTGCCTGCTCGTGCTCGAGCTTCGGCAGCCAGCCGAGGCTCTTCGGCAGGTACCAGTTGCGCTCGCCGAGGAGCTTCATGGTGGCCGGCAGCAGGACGGCGCGGATGATCGTCGCGTCGATCAGGATGGCGACCGCGAGGCCGACGCCGATCTGCTTGGCGAGCTGGTCGCTGGCGAGCGAGAAGGAGCCGAAGACGGCGACCATGACCAGCGCCGCGCTCGTCACGACGCCGGCGGTGCTCTTGAGGCCCTGAGCGACCGCGTCGTCGTTGCCGATCCCTCGGTCCACGGCTTCGCGGACGCGGCTGAGGATGAACACGTGGTAGTCCATCGAGAGGCCGAACAGGATCACGAACAGGAACAGCGGGATCCACGGGGCGATGCCGCCGACCGACTGGAAGTCGAGCAGCTTCTCGCCGTGGCCGTCCTGGAAGACGAGCTTCAGGATGCCGTAGGCGGCGCCGACCGACAGCAGGTTGAGGATGATCGCCTTGATCGGGACGACGATCGAGCGGAACGTGACCAGCAGCAGGATGAAGGCCAGGCTGAGCACGAAGGCGAACACGAGCGGCGCGTGCGAGGTCATGGAGTCGATGAAGTCCTTCGAGCCGGCGGTCACGCCGGTCACGGCGACCTCGGCTCCGGCCAGCTTGCCGACCGTGGCCGGGACGACCTCGGAGCGCAGCACCTCGAGCGAGCGCTCGGAGGCGGCGTCGGTGCCGCTGCCCTTGACCGAGAGGGCGACGACGGCGACGGTCCTGTCGGGGCTGATCTCGACGCGCGAGGGCTCGGAGAGGTGCCCGGTCGCCAGGGCCTGGTCGTGCAGCTGCTCGATCGCCGCCTGGACCGGCGCGGCGGTGACGTCCTCGGCCTTGATCACCGTCATGGCCGGAACGGCGCCGCCGGGGAAGGCCGCCTGGAGCCGGTCGTGCGTCTGGATGACCGGCTGGCTGCGCGAGTAGCCGTCGAAGCCGGGGTTCTTGAACTGGATGCCGAGCGCGGGCACGCTGAGCGCGACGAGCAGGCCGCCGGCCACCACCGTGGACACGAGGGGACGCGCGAGGACCCGGCTGAGGACGGCGTTCCACACACGCGACTCGCCCTTGGCCTGGTGGCGGCGCTTGGTGACGTAGGGCACGCGGCCCTTCTCGAGCCAGTTCTTCCGGCTGAGGAAGGTGAGCATCGCGGGCAGGAAGGTGAGCGAGCCGACCATGGCGACGCCGACGACGAGCATCGTGCCGACGCCGAAGCCGACGAAGATCGGGTTGCCGGCGAACAGCAGCCCGGCCATCGCGGTCATCACGGTCATGCCCGAGATCAGCACCGCGCGGCCGGACGTGCCGGCGGCCACCTCGACCGCCGCCTCGGCGGAGCGGCCGCGATCGCGCTCCTCCATCACGCGGCGTGAGTAGAACATGGCGTAGTCGACGCCGACGGCGAGGCCGATGATCACCACGAGGTCGGCCACGTCGGCCGGCAGCGCGTAGATCTGGCTGACCGGCCCGAGCAGGCCGACCGTGGCCGCGACCGCGCTGGCGCCGAGCACGAGCGGGAGCCCAGCGGCCACGACGGCGCCGAACGCGACGAGCAGGATGACCAGCATCAGCGCGTTGGAGATCAGCTGCGCCTGCTTCCCGTCCTTGGCGTCCTGTGCGGCGATCGCCTTCGTGGCCGAGACCTCGCCGAACTGCTCGACGCGCACGTCGTCGTGGGCCTTCTGGACGGCGGCTACGGCGGCGAGCGGCTCCGCGACGAGCTTCTCGGCCTGCTCGTCGCTGCCGGCCAGCTTGAAGTTGACGAGGACCGAGCGGCCGTCCTCGGAGACGAGCGGGGCCTCGATGTCCGTGACGCCGTCGATCCGCTCCAGGCGTCGCGCGACGTCGCGCACGGCGGCCGTCACCTGAGGATCGTCGGCCCGCTCGCCCTGCACCAGCACCTGCTCGCCCGCCTGCTCGGGGAAGCCGGCGGCCTCCACGATCATGTCGCCCCGCTTGGACTCGCCGCTGCCGGCGGCCGAGTCGGCGAGGTCGTTCAGGCCGATCTTGCCGCCGACGACGACGGCGAGGACGACGAACAGGATCCAGCCGATGATGGCGGTCTTGCGATGCTGGGCGCTCCATCGACCGGCGCGCGCTGCGAGGTTCCGAGACTGCATCTGCGACTCCTTCGGACGGCTCGTACGGTGTACGAAGGACTGTATTCGTACGCTGTACGAGGCCGCTAGTGGGGCAGGCCGCACCGACGCGCGGTGCTGGCTCCCGAATCGCGCAGCGAGCCCGCCGACGGCCCCGGCCCGCGAACCGGGGCTGTCAGACGACCGACGCCGCGCCGATTGCGCAGGTCATGGCGGTGCAATATCGTCGCGGGCCATAGGAGGCGGACGACACAGGGTCGCCGCCCGCGAGAGGGGGAAGTTGATGTCTCGATTGACGGCGCGTGCGCGTCGCCGCGCACTTGCCTGCGTCCTGGGGGTCGCAACCGTCGCTGCCGTGGCTTCGCTGCCAGGCAGCGCGCTGGCGGCGCCCGCACAGGCCGGCTGTGACAGCCGGACGAACAACACCTACGACAAGCTGCTCGAGTGCGTCCGCGTCGAGGGGGTCCGCGAGCACCAGGCGGCGCTCCAGGCGATCGCCGACGCGAACGACGGACACCGTTTCTCAGGCTTCTCGGGCTACGACGCCTCGGTCGACTACGTGGTCGAGAGGCTCGAGGCCGCCGGCTACGACCCCGAGGTCCAGCCGTTCGACTACCTCGCGTATGAGCCCGTCGGCCCATCGGCCCTCCAGCAGGTCGCACCCAACGCGGTCACGTATGTGGAGGGCGTCGACTTCGGGGCGATCACCCAGTCCGACCCCGGGGACGTCACCGCGGCGGTCACGCCGGTCGACCTTGCGCTGGGCCTGGGCAACACCTCGACCAGCGGATGCGAGGCGTCGGACTTCGCCGGGTTCCCGGCCGGGAACATCGCGCTGCTCCAGCGCGGTACCTGCACGTTCGAGATCAAGGCCGAGAACGCCGCCGCAGCGGGCGCCGTCGGGATCGTGATCTTCAACCAGGGCAACACGACGGCTGAGGACCGGAACAACATCCCGGCCGTCACGCTGACGGCCAACAACACCAGCGGCATCCCGGTGCTCGGCACCACCTATGCGCTGGGCGTGACGCTGGCCAACACGCCCGGGCTCCGGATGCGGGTGTTCGCCAACACGCTGCGGCAGATCCTGCCCACCTACAACGTGATCGCCGAGAAGACCGGCGTGAACGACGACAACGTCGTGATGGCCGGCGCGCACCTCGACTCGGTGCTCGCGGGTCCGGGCATCAACGACAACGGGTCGGGCAGCGCCGCCATCCTCGAGGTCGCCGAGCAGCTCGCGAAGCTGAACCCGCAGAACACGGTCCGCTTCGCGTGGTGGGGCGCCGAGGAGAGCGGCCTCGTCGGCTCGACGAACTACGTCAACGGCCTGAGCCAGGCGGAGAAGGATCGCATCGCGCTCTACCTGAACTTCGACATGATCGGCTCGCCGAACTACATCCAGATGGTCTACGACAGCGACGAGTCGGGCTTCGAGGCTCCGGTCCCCGTCCCGCCGGGCTCGATCGCCATCGAGGATCTCTTCGAGTCGTTCTACACGCTCAGGGACGAGCCGTACGACGACGCCGAGTTCAGCGGTCGCAGCGACTACCAGGCCTTCATCAACAACGGGATCGCCGCCGGCGGTCTCTTCACGGGGGCCGAGGTCCGCAAGACCGCCGAGCAGGCGGCGATCTGGGGCGGGACCGTGGGGGCACAGTACGACCCGTGCTACCACGCGGCCTGCGACACGTTCGCCAACAACAGCATGCACGCGCTCGAGATCAACTCCGACGCGGTCGCGTTCGCCGTCCTGACGTACGCGTACTCGACCGAGACGGTGAACGGCGTGCCTGGCGCGAAGGTGCCCGGCAAGTTCACGATCCCGGCGCCCGCCGGTCCCGAAGGCACCGTCGGCAGCGGCGGCGGCGCCGATCACGGGCACACCGACGGGGCGTAGCACTCCGCGCTGATGAGAGGGGCGGCCCGCCACCGGGTCGCCCCTCTCCCGCGACCGCGCGACCGTGGTCGCCCCTAGTCTGAGCCGCCGCCGCGCGCCGATGTGATCGCGTTGTGAGCGATTCGTGACGATCGTGTGGCGGCTTTGAACGTGTCACGGCTAAGGTCAGCCGCGTGCGGGTCCGTCGCCGGCCTGATCCCGTCCTGCTGGCCCTGTTCGACGAGGCCGGACGCAACGCGCACGCGACCAGCGGGCTCCTGAGTGAGCTGCTGGCGGTGTTCCCCGACCCGACCGGGCTCGGTTCGGAGATCCGCGAGCGGGAGCACGAGGGCGACCGGATCGCCCATGAGATCCTGAAGCGGCTCGCCGAGCGCGGCGCGCGTCGTGCGCAGATGGACGTCACCGACGTCCACGCCCTCACGATGGCGCTCGACGACATCGTCGACCATGCCGAGGAGGCGGCCGACGAGCTGGCTCGCTACGGCGTGGAGGCTCCGCTCGACGCGGCCGAGGCGCTCGCCGGGATCCTGCATGAGACGACCGAGCAGGTCGAGCGGGCGGTGCGCGGGTTCCGGGACGGGCTCGAGATCTCGACCGCCTTGAGCACGATCCACCGGCTCGAGAAGGACGCCGACGTGCTCGTCCGCGACTCCGTGAGCTCGCTGTTCGCGGCCGGCGTCGACCCGATGGTCGTCATTCGCTGGAAGGACATCCTCGAGACGCTCGAGGCCGCGATCGACGCCTGCGAGACCGTCGCCAACGTGCTCGAGGGCGCGAGCCTCAAGCGCGGCCGGAGGCTCATCCGCGACGACCTGACCTGAGGGCCGTCACCTCGGGTCCGCTCTCGCGCGGCTCGCCGCTTCGCGCCCGGCGCGCGCTCGCCGAGCCGGCTGCGACCGGCCGCCGCGTCAGCGGATCGGCACGCTGAGGTTGCCTCGGTGCTCGTCGAACACCGGCTTGGACCTCGCGCCCGCGCGAGTCGAAGACGCGGACGGCGCCGAACTCGGCCTCGACCGGCTCGCTGAAGCGCAGCGTGACCTCGGCCGGCGCCTCGTCGAGCCGCGCGCCGCCCCACGAAACCGGTAAAAGGCGATCGGGTTTGCCATAGTCGGGTGCTCAGGTTTCAACACGACCCGGGAGGCCTCGTGTCACAGCACTTCAACCGAGCGCGGCCGCTGGCGGCGGGTCTGGCGATCGTCGCCGCAACGCTGGTGTTCGCCGCGTGCGGCGAGGACGACAATGCCGGCGGCGGCGGAGACAGCAGCGTCGACCTCGTCAACAGCGGGGAGCTGACCACCTGCACGCACCTGCCCTACCGGCCGTTCCAGTTCGAGCAGGGCGGCGAGATCGTCGGCTTCGACGTCGACATGATCGACCTCGTGGCGAAGCGCCTGGGCGTCGAGCAGGCGATCGTCGACACCCCGTTCGAGGGCATCCAGTCGGGCGAGGACCTGAACGCCCGCAAGTGCGACATCGCGGCCGCCGCGATGACGATCACGCCCGAGCGCCAGGAGAAGATCGCGTTCTCCGACCCGTACTTCGACGCCAATCAGGCGCTGCTGGTCGAGAAGGGCAGCGGGATCAAGACGTTCGACGACCTCAAGGGCGAGACGCTCGGCGTCCAGTCGGGGACGACCGGGAAGATGTACGCCGAGGAGAACGCCGTGCCCGCGGGCGTCGAGCTCAAGGACTACGAGGACCTCGCGCTCGAGCTGAGCGCCGTCAAGTCCGGCCAGATCCCGGCCGCGATCAACGACATCCCGGTCCTGCTCGACTACGCCAAGCAGAACCCCGACGTCGAGGTCACGGCGACGTTCGAGACCGGCGAGCAGTACGGGTTCGGCATGAAGAAGGGCACCAGCGAGGAGCTCCAGCGCGTGGTCAACGAGGTGATCCAGAAGGCCAGGAGCGACGGCACGTACGACCGGCTGTACGAGAAGTGGTTCGGCCAGAAGCCTGACACCCGATGACCACCGCAGCCGCGAAGCGGCGCCGGCTGACGCGCCGGCAGCGCGCCCGCGCCACCCGGGCGGCGCAGTACGCGGTGCTGGTCGCCGCGGTCGTCGCGTTCGCGGCGCTGGCGGACTGGGCCCGGATCGGCGAGGCGTTCTTCGACACGGAGATCATCCGCGAGCTGTTCCCGGAGGTGATCACGGTGGCGCTCAAGAACACCGTGATCTACACGGTGTGCGCGTTCGCGTTCGGCCTCGTCCTCGGCCTCGTGCTCGCCCTCATGCGCCTGTCGCAGGTGGCCGCCTACCGCGCGCTCGCGACCGTCTACGTCGAGTTCTTCCGCGGGGTGCCGGCGCTGCTCGTGCTGATCGCGTTCGGCTACGGCATCCCGGTCGCGCTCAACACCGAGGTGCCCGGCGGCGTGCTGGGCACGATCACGGTCGCGCTCGGCCTGGTGGCGGCCGCCTACATCGCGGAGACGGTCCGGGCCGGGATCCAGGCGGTGCCCAGGGGGCAGATGGAGGCCGCTCGCTCGCTCGGGATGTCGCACGGGCGCGCGATGATCTCGATCGTCATCCCGCAGGCCTTCCGGATCATCCTGCCGCCGCTCACCAACGAGCTGATCATCCTCACGAAGGACTCGTCGCTCGTGTACCTGCTGGGGGTGACGCTGCCGACGCGCGAGCTCGCCAAGTTCGGCCGCGACGCCCTCAACCAGTACGTGAGCATGACGCCGATCCTGGTCGCCGGCCTGGCCTACCTGATCATCACGGTCCCGCTCGGCTACGTCGTCCGGCGGCTCGAGGCCGAGCAGGCGAAGGCGCGATGATCGAGATCCGCGACCTGCACAAGTCGTTCGGCGAGCTGGAGGTGCTCCGCGGGATCGACTTCCGCGTCGCCCAGGGCGAGGTCGTGTGCGTGATCGGCCCGTCGGGCTCCGGCAAGTCGACGCTCCTGCGCTGCATCAACCTGCTCGAGCAGCCGACCTCGGGGCAGGTGTTCGTCGGCGGCGTCGAGGTCACGGACCCGGACGTGGACCTCGACGCGGCGCGCCGCCGGATCGGGATGGTGTT
Organism: uncultured Solirubrobacteraceae bacterium; assembly: GCA_963844405.1. Taxonomy (GTDB): domain Bacteria; phylum Actinomycetota; class Thermoleophilia; order Solirubrobacterales; family Solirubrobacteraceae; genus DASSUW01. Next base: position 133,177 of record CAWJNZ010000012.1, read on the forward strand.
CCAGCAGTTCAACCTGTTCCCGCACCTGACCGCGCTCGAGAACGTGACGATCGCGCAGCGCCGCGTGCTGCGGCGCGACAAGGCCGCGGCCGAGCGCGTGGCGCGGGAGAACCTCGAGCGCGTCGGCCTCACCGACAAGGCGGACGCCTACCCGGCGCAGCTGTCGGGCGGTCAGCAGCAGCGGGTGGCGATCGCCCGCGCGCTCGCGATGGGGCCGGAGCTGATGCTGTTCGACGAGCCGACGTCGGCGCTCGACCCCGAGCTGGTCGGCGACGTGCTGGCGGTCATGCGCCACCTCGCCGGCGACGGCATGACGATGGTCGTGGTCACGCACGAGATGAGCTTCGCGCGCGAGGTCGCCGACCGCGTGGCGTTCATCGATCACGGCGTCTTCGTCGAGGAGGGGCCGCCGGCGCAGGTGATCGGCGACCCCAAGCACGAGCGCACCCGGACCTTCCTGGCACGGCTGCTCGATCCCGCCGCGGCGGAGATCGCCGACTGAGCTAGCGATCCTCGAGAAGCGCGGCCGACCGTGCGTTCGCGGGCTCGGTGATCAGCCGCGTTCCGCGGCCGCGCGTCACGAAGCCGATGGACCAGCGGATGAGGACGAGGAGGCGGTTCTGGAAGCCGATCAGGTAGAAGAGGTGCACGACCAGCCAGGTCATCCAGGCCAGGAAGCCGCTGAGCTTCACGCCCTTGATGTCCGCGACGGCCGCGGCCCGGCCGATGGTGGCCAGGTTGCCCTTGTCCTGGTACCGGAACGGCTTCGCGGGGCGACCGTCGAGGCGGGCGCGAACGGCCTTCGCCGCGTAGCGCCCCTGCTGCATGGCGACCGGCGCGACGCCGGGGAACGTGGTCGCCGAGCCGTCGCCGTCGCGGACGCGGACCATGTCGCCGAGCGCGAAGACCTCGGGATGGCCGGGCAGCGTGAGGTCGGCTTCGACGGTCACGCGGCCGGCGCGGTCCTGCTCGGCGCCCGTGAGCTCGGCGAGCTCGGAGGCGAGGGTGGAGGCGGTCACGCCGGCGGCCCAGACGATGGTGCGCGCCGCGATGCGCCGCGTCGTGCCGTCCGGATCCTCAATCGTGACGCCGGTCTCGTCGACGTCGACGACGGTGCTGCCGAGCACGGGCGTGACGCCCAGCCGGCGCAACGAGCGCTCGGCCTTGGCCGACAGCGACGGCGGGAAGCCGGTGAGCACTCGGTCCGCGGCTTCGACGAGCAGGACGCGGCCGCTGCCGGGATCCGCGGAGCGGAAGTCGCGGCGCAGGGAGTCGCGGGCGAGCTCGGCGATCTGGCCCGCCATCTCGACGCCGGTGGGACCCGCGCCGACGACCACGAACGACAGCCACTCCTCGCGCCGCTCGGGATCGCGCTCGAGCTCGGCGGCCTCGAAGGCCGACAGGATGCGGCCGCGCACGATCAGCGCGCTCTCGAGCGACTTGACCTCGGCCGCGTGCTCGCTCCACTCGTCGTGGCCGAAGTAGGAGTAGTGCGAGCCGCCGGCGACGATCAGCGTGTCGTAGGGCACCGGCTCGGGTGTCGGAAGGTCGCCGACCGAGCGGAGGATCACCTCGCGCCGCTCGAGGTCGAAGCGCGCGACCTCGGCGAGCAGCACGCGCACGTTGTCGTTGCGCTTGAACACCGCGCGCAGGGGATAGGCGACCTCGCCCGGTGACAGCGCGCCGGTCGCGACCTGGTAGGTGAGCGGCTGGAACAGGTGGAAGTTGCGCCGGTCGATCAGCGTGATCTCCACGGGCGCCCGCTTCAGTGCCTGCGCGGCCTGGAGCCCGCCGAAGCCGCCGCCGACGATGACCACCCGGTGCTTGTCATTGCTCATCTCGATCTCCAGAGGTTCGGTGGCCGTTGAGCGAGCCCAGGACCTTCGCGGGCAGCTGAACGCTGAGCCGCGTCCCTCGGCCGAGTGGGCTGGTGAGGTCCAGCACGCCGCCGACGGCCTGGACACGGTCGACCAGGCCGCGGAGACCCGAGCCGCGCTCGAGCTCGGCGCCGCCGACCCCGTCGTCGGTGATGTCCACGAGCAGTGAGCTGCCGTTGGATCGGACCTGCACGCTGGCCGTCTCGGCCTGGGCGTACTTGGCGACGTTGGTGAGCGCCTCGGAGACGACGAAGTAGGCGGCCGCTTCGATGCCCGCGTCGAGCCGTTCGGGGACGTCCACTCGAAGCTCTACCGGGAGCGGCGCGCGCTGGACCAGCGCGACGACGGCGGCCTCGAGCCCGCGCTCGGTCAGCACCGCCGGGTGGATGCCGCGCGCCAGGTCGCGCAGCTCCGCCAGGCCGTGATCGAGGTGGTCTCGCGCGCGGGCGAGGACGGTCCTGGCGCCGGCCGGATCGCGGTCCAGCCGCTGGCCAAGGATCGTGAGCTCGAGCGCGGCGGCCACCAGTCGCTGCTGCGCGCCGTCGTGCAGGTCGCGCTCGATGCGCCGCCGCGCCTCGTCGGCGGCCTCGACGAGCCGCGCCCGCGACGCCGCCAGCTCCTCGCGCCCCTCCGCGTTCTCGATGGCGTGCGCGACGAGCTCCGCGAAGGCGGCGACGCGGTCCTCGGCGCCCTCCGGCATCGACGCCGCGTCAGGCCACGTCGCCGTGAGCGCCCCCCACAGCCGTCCGCCGAGAAGGATGGGACCGCCGGCCGCTCCGCGAATGCCGAGGTCGCGCATCAGCGCGGCGACGACACCACCGACCTCGTCGAAGTCCTCGATCCTCACGGGCCGGGCGGACTGCAGCATGCGGCCGAGGATCCCGCGCCCCTCGTCGATGGCTCCCCGGTGTCCGACCGGAACAGGCGGGGCCTCGCCGTTCGACCATGACGCCACGACGCGCGCCCACTCGGGCGTCTCGACACGCAACAGGGTCGAGCGCTGTGCGCCCAGCAGCTCGCCCGTCTCACGCGTCACGGCGGCGAAGACCTCCGCCGGCGACGTGTCCTGTGCCACGAGCGTGGCGACGCGCCGCAGCGCCGCGTGCTCGCGCACGAGCTCTTCCAGAGCCGGGCTGCTCGACGGTGCGTCCACGGGTCGACTCTAACCCGCCCGCCGATCCTGCGATACCCTGCAGGGGTATGTGAACTCTCACCTTGGAGGAGGTCCGATGGAGGCGCACGAGCACCACGAGCTGCCGACGTCAGGTCGCGCGCTGACCGGCGTCGCCGTGTCGGCAACACTGCACTGCTTGACCGGCTGTGCGATCGGCGAGGTCCTCGGCATGGCGATCGGCACCGCGCTGGGCTTCTCGGAGTGGGGGACCGTCGCCCTCGCCGTCGCGCTCGCGTTCCTGTTCGGTTACGGGTTGACGAGCCTGCCGCTGCTGCGGGCCGGCTTGGCGATCGGCGCCGTGATCCCGATCGCGCTCGCCTCCGACACCTTCTCGATCGCGGTCATGGAGATCATCGACAACGCGGTGATGCTGCTCGTGCCGGGCGCGATGGAGGCCGGCCTCGACTCGGTGCTCTTCTGGGGCGCGCTCTCGTTCGCCCTGGCCATGGCCTTCGTCATCGCCCTGCCGGTCAACCGCTGGCTCATCGCCCGCGGCAAGGGCCACGCCGCCGTGCACCGCACCGGGATCCACGGCGGGCCCGATCCGCGCGTCGTCGGAGCGATCCTCGCCGTCGCGTTCGTGTTCGGCACCACCGTGCTCGCCGCCGAGGCGCTCGACTCTGACGACGCCGGCGAGGCCGGTGAGCCGCACGCCGCACTGGTCAGCGGCTTGGGGGCTTGACCAGGGGGTTGCGCAGCTACTAGGCGGCGGTCTCCGCGTCGCCGGCCGGCTCTCCGCGGTACGGGCCGGGCTTCGGCCGCGGCTTGCCGCCCGGGAAGGCGAGGCGGAGGATCGTGCGCTGAACGGTGCCGAGCTGCTTGAACAGCGGGCCGGTGTTGTACGGCAGCTCGTAGCGCTCGCAGATCGCCCTCACGCGCGGGGCGATCTCTCCGTAGCGCGTGCTCGGCATGTCCGGGTAGAGGTGGTGCTCGACCTGGTAGCCGAGGTTGCCGCTGATGACGTGGAAGAGCGGGCTCCCCTCGATGTTGGCGGCGCCGAGCAGCTGCCGGACGTAGAAGCCGCCGCGCGTCTCGTCCTCGACCTCCTCCTCGCTGAAGGTGTACGTCTGGTCGGGGAAGTGGCCGCAGAAGATGATCATGTAGGCCCACACGTTGCGGATGACGTTGGCGGAGAAGTCGGCGGCCAGCGTCGCCCGGAAGGCGCGCCGGCCGGCCTCCAGCGCGGCCGTCCGCCCCTGCAGGCGGACGGCCGCCACGGCCGCCGCCGCGGCGGCGCTGAGCAGCGGGAACGCCACGTAGTCCTTGACGATCTGGCTGCGCGCCTTGGAGGCCATGCCCTTGAGCTCGCGCTTGAGCTGCTTCATCGGCTTCGAGCGCGTGCGCAGCGCCTCCATGTCGAGGTCGTGGAAGGCCACGCCCCACTCGAAGAACGCCGCCAGCAGCAGGTTGTAGACCGGCTGGAGCAGATAGACCGGGTACCACTTCTGGTGCGGGTCGATTCGCATGATCTCGTAGCCGAGATCCTTGTCCTTGCCGCGGATGTTCGTGTACGTGTGGTGCACGTAGTTGTGGGAGTGCTTCCAGGCCTCCGGCGTCGAGGCCGAGTCCCAGTCCCAGGTCGAGGAGTTGATCTGGGGGTCGTTCATCCAGTCCCACTGGCCGTGCATGACGTTGTGGCCGATCTCCATGTTCTCCAGGACCTTGGCCAGCGAGAGGGTGGCGGTCCCGGCCGCCCAGGCGGGCTTCGCGCGCGAGAACAGGAGCACCACCCGGCTGAGGACGACCAGCCGCCGGTGCATCTCGATCATGCTCACGATGTAGCGGCGGTCGCGATCGCCGAGCTCGGCGAAGACCTCGTCGTGGATCGCGGCGAACTCCTTGCCGATCTCCTCGATCTGCTCGGCGCTGAGGCGAGCCATCGGGCTCTCGATCGTGCTCGGTCACAGGGCTATCTCCACTGCGCCCTCGGGCGCGTTGACGCAGGTACGGACCATCTCGCCCTCGGAGCCGTGCACCTCACCGCTCCGCAGGTCGCGTATCCGGCCGGAGCAGAGCCGGCCGACGCAGGTGTGGCAGATGCCCATGCGGCATCCGAAGGGGAGCGACGCGCCGGCCTCCTCGCCGGCGACGAGGATCGGCGTGTCGCCGTCCGAGTGGGCCTCCACGTTACTGCGCAGGAGGCGGATGGGCCCGCCGGCGCCGTGCTCGCCCTCGCCCTGGCCGACGATCGGCTGGAAGCGCTCCATGTGGAGCCGGCCCGGGTCGCCGCCCGCCTGCTCCCAGTGCTCGGTGAGCGCGTCGAGCAGGCCGGCGGGGCCGCAGGCGAACGTCTCGCGCTCGCGCCAGTCGGGGCACAGCTCGTCGAGGTCGGAAGGAGCGAGGCGGCCCTGCTCGCTCGTGAGCCGCTTCTCGAGCCGGTAGCCGTCGTGGCGCTGGTCGAGCGAGCGCAGCTGGCCGGCGAAGATGATGTCGTCCTCGGTGCGCGCGGAGTGCAGGTGCACCGCGTCGCGCAGGCCGCCGTCGCGGGCGAGGCTCCGGAGCATGCTCATGATCGGCGTGATGCCGCTCCCGGCGCTGACGAACAGCAGCCGCTCGGGGACCTCGTCCGGCAGCACGAAGGTTCCCTCGACGCCACCGAGGCGCACGATCGTCCCGGGCTGGGCCTCGCGGACGACGTACGGCGTGACGGCGCCGGTCTCGAGCAGCTTCGGCGTGATGCTGATGAACCCGTCCGGTCGCCCCGGATCGGAGGTGATCGAGTACGCGCGCCAATGGTGCTTGCCGTCGACCTGGAAGCCGACGCGCAGGTACTGGCCCGGCCTGTGGCCCTCCCACTCCCAGCCCGGCTTGATGACGACGGTGACGGCGTCGTTCGTCTCGCGCTCGATCCGCTCGATGCGGCCGCGCAGCTCCTGCGTGGACCAGAGCGGGTTGATCAGCTCGAGGTAGTCGTCGGGCAGCAACGGCGTGAAGAACGCCCGCACCGCCCGCAACGCCGACCGGCGCCAGGCAGGGACATTGGGTGTCGCGCCGCGCTCGGCCATTCTCACTGGCGCTACCCACACGGGAGGACCCGCAGTCGGCCTCGCCGGTCCTAGACTGCTCGCGCGTGGACGTGCTCCGGCGCAACAACGTCAACGTCAGCGGGCGCCCGGACGCGCGCGCCATGATCTTCGCGCACGGCTTCGGTTGCGATCAGCACATGTGGCGCCTCGTTGCTCCCGCCTTCGAGGAGGACCACCGGGTGGTGCGCAGCTCGTCGAGACGCTCCCCGAGGCCCTCCTCGATCCGGCGGCTCACGACGACGACGTGTGCCTGCTGAGGTTCAGCCTCAGCGCGTGTGTGTGAGCGCACAGAGGGTTTGGTCGCCGGCTGTGATGGCGAGGCTCAGCTGTCCGCAGGAACCCCAACTCCGATCGGACGCAGGATGAACGCTTCACAGAAGAAGATCGTCCAGTACCTCGGCGAGGCCCAGGCCAGCGAGGACGCGCTGGTGCGCGTGCTGCAGTCGCAGATCGCCATGACGCCGCGCGGCGGCTACCGCACGGCGCTCGAGCAGCACCTCCGCCAGACGCGCGCGCACGCTGATCGCGTCGGTCAGCGCCGCCGCGAGCTGGGCCACGGCGGCAATCCGCTGACCTACGCGGTCGGCGCGGTGGGGAGCGTCGTCGGCCAGGCGCTCGCCCTGGGCAAGACGCCGTTCGACCTCGTGCGCGGCTCCGGCGGCGAGGAGAAGGTCCTCAAGAACGCCAAGGACGCCTGCGCTTCCGAGGCGCTGGAGATCGCGACCTACACCGCGATCGAGCGGCTCGCCCGCGCCGCCGGCGACGACGAGACGGCCGAACTCGCTGCGTCGATCCGCACCGACGAGGAGAAGATGCTCGAGCGCGTCCTGCGCGAGATCCCCAAGCTCACGGATGCGGTCGTACGCGCGGAGGTCAAGGGCGATCCGTCGTTCGACGTGACGACGACAGGCGCCGCCGACGCCGTCCGCGAGGCCGGCAAGGCCGTCAACGAGACGGCGCGCACCACCGGCACGCGGGCCAAGCGCCGCGCACGTCAGGCCCGCAGCGTGCCGGGCGTCGCCCAGGCCGAAGGGCAGATCAAGGGCGCCGTCGCGGCCGAGGGCGACCTCGCGATCGCCGGCTACGACTCCCTCACCGCCGAGGAGATCATCGGCAAGCTGGCCGCTCTGTCGCAGATCGACCTCGCCAAGGTCGACGCCTACGAGCGCAAGAACCAGAATCGCGCCACCGTGCTCAGCCGCGTCGACACCCTCCGCGGCAACGAGCCGTGGGCCGGCTATGACGAGCTGACCGCCGACGAGGTGCAGGCCGCCCTCGCCGACGGCGACGACGATCGCGCCGAGCAGGTCCGCTCCTACGAGCGCAGCCACAAGAACCGCGTCGGCGTCCTGAGGGCCGCCGAGCGTGAGCGCGCAGCCGCCTGAGCGACTCGCTGCGAGCGGTCGTCACCGGCCGGAGGCATGGCGTTGACAGGCAAGCGGTCACTTGCCTATGCTTCCGGTCGTGGGTGACGTCTTCAAGGCCCTGGCCGATCCCACGCGACGCACGATCCTCGACGAGCTCGCAGAGCGGGAGGGACAGACGCTGTTCGAGCTGTGCTCACGGTTGGCCACGAAGCATCGACTCGCGATGACGCGGCAGGCCATCTCGCAGCATCTGGACGTCCTCGAGGACGCCGGGCTCGTGAGGACCCGGCGCGAGGGCCGTTACAAGTTCCACGACCTCGAGACGGCGCCCCTGGCGACGCTGACGGACCGCTGGCTCAGGCGCGACCGAACGGAGAGCTCATGAGGATCAACCTGGCCAGCGTGCTCGTCGACGATCAGGACAAGGCGCTGCGCTTCTACACCGAGGTGCTGGGCTTCACGAAGAAGACCGAGGTCCCGCTCGGCGCGCACCGGTGGCTCACGGTCGTCTCGCCCGAGGACCCGGACGGCGTCGAGCTCGTGCTCGAGCCCGACGAGCATCCCGCGGTCAAGCCCTTCAAGGACGCGCTCGTCGAGGACGGCATCCCGTTCACGTCGTTCGCGGTGGAGGACGTCCAGCGCGAGTACGAGCGGCTGTCCGCGCTGGGCGTACGGTTCACTCAGGAGCCGGTGGAGGCCGGCCCGGTCACGACGGCCGTCCTCGACGACACGTGCGGCAACCTGATCCAGATTGCCGCCGTCAACACCTAGGCGGCGCTAGCGCGCTCGGGCACCTCCGCCTCCTCGGCTGTGCTCGTGGCGCCGGTCAGGGAGTGCTTGAACTCCCGCATGCTCTGGCCGAGCGAGCGGCCGGCTGCCGGCAGGCGCTTCGGGCCGAGGATGAGCAGCGCGAGGGCGAGGACGATGATCAGCTCAGTGGGGCCAATGTTGGGCATGGAGGGGCTCCGGTGTCAGACGTGGATGGGCGCGGACGGCCAAGAGCAGGCCGATGATCAGCGCGATGACGGGGACGAGGTAGACGATGTCGCCGCCGTCGCCCGCCACCGGCTGGGCGGCGTCGAGGTTGGCGGCGGCGACCTGCAGCAGGGCCCAGGCGGCCAGCAGCGCCGGGGCCGGAAGGTCCAGCGGTGTGAGCCGCGTGCCGCGCACGAGCGCGAGGTGCGCCCCGATGACGGCGGTGACGGCTCCGGCCGAGCCGATCGTCGCGATCGGCAGGTTCGGTGCGACGGCGACCAGCGCGGCGGTCGTGAGCAGGCCGCCGAGCAGGAAGACGGCGAGCAGGCCCGCCGCGCGGATCCGGCGCTCGAGCCGCGGGCCGAAGATCAGGAGGAAGGCGACGCTGGCGGCGAGCGGCAGCAGGCCCCCGTGCATGAACATCGAGGTCAGGACGGTCACCGCGGTCGGCGCGTCGGCCACGGTGCCCGGATCGGCTGGCGGGGGCTCGTGACCCGCCTCCTCCGCATGATTGTGCGACTCGGGCTGCGGCTGGCACCACGGGTCGGTGAGCTGGCTGCCCGGGTGCGTGACCTCGTAGGGGATGACGCCGTACTCGGCGGCGTTGCAACGGAACTCGATCCCGCGCTGCGGGCCGAGCGCCAGGCCGCCGCCCTGGAAGCCGACGTACGTCAGCACCAGGACGGCGGCGAGCACCATCGTGGCGGGCGCCCGCAGGCGCCCGCCGCGTCGTGGGTTACGCGCGAAGCGCATCCATCGCCGCGTAGCTCTCGGCGGCGAAGCGCAGCGACCGCCCGGGGTCCGTGGCGCCGCCCGGGGCGTTGTCCTGCTCGTACATGGGGTAGTGGAAGCCCTTGGCCCCCATGTTGGCGAAGAACATCGTGAAGTCGATGTCGCCCTGGCCCAGCGGGACCATGGTGTAGCCCGAGCCGACGCCCGGAGCGTCGCCCGTGCGGGAGCCGTCCTTCGCGTGGAACAGCGGGTAGCGCTTGGTGTTCGCGCTCACCAGCGCGCCCGGGTCGAACACGTTGGTCTGCGTGCTGCCGTCCGGCGCGGTGTACGTCCGGAAGCGGTGCTGGGCCACGTGCGCCCAGTAGATGTCCATCTCGAGGTGGACGTACGCGGGGTTCGTGTTCTGGAGGAAGTACTCCAGCTTGCGGATGCCGGACGAGCGGGTCGGGCGCCCGAGGGCGTCGGCCGGACCGCTGTCGAGCAGGAAGTTGTACGCCGCATCGTGGTTGTGCGTGTACAGCTTCAGCCCGCGCGCCGCCGCGCGCTCGCCGAGGATGTTCCAGCGCTCGATCGCCGCGTCCCAGTCGGCCTTGAAGTTGCTGCCGGTCGGGTCGCCGCCGGTGCCGATGTACTTCTGCCCGAGCGTCTGCGCCGTGTCCATGTAGGTGTCGAACGCCGCGAGCGTCGCGTCGGTGATCGTGCCCGGGATGGTCCCGTGGCTGCCGACCGCGATCAGGCCGTTGTCGTCGAGGATCTTGCGGATCTCCGCCGCCGTGATCTGGCGGCCGAGGATCTGCGTGCTCTGGTTGTAGCCGGCGAACTCGATCCCGTGGTAGCCGATCTCGGACAGCCGCTCGAGCACCTGCGCGAAGCCGTACGGGACGCCGGTGGTGTCGGGCGCCGCGCTGATGCGGTCGCGGACCGTGTACAGGATGATGCTGCGCTTGCCGGGCGGGACCAGCAGGCCCTTGCCGCCGCGAGCCACGCTGGTGAAGCCGGTGCCGAGCGCCACGGCGCCCGCGGCGGCGCTGACCGAAGCGCCCAGGAACCGACGTCGGCTCAGGTTCTGATGCGTTGCCACTTACTCCTCCTTGCCGCCCCCGGGGCGGTCTCTCCATGTGGTCTCCGTCACCGCTCGACGCCGTCGAGCGCCGCGGCAGTGTAGGCCGACTTCTCAGCAAAAGCTAGAGGGTCGGCAACGTAACTAGACGGACTTTTGTACGTTTTCCGACTTTTCTCGCTCGGTGAACTAGGATCGCGGGCCGTGCCGGCCGCCGTGATCTTCGATCTGGACGGGGTCCTGATGGACTCCGAGCAGCGCTGGAACGGCGCCAAGGAGGAGCTGGTCCGCGAGTCCGGCGGACGGTGGCGCGACGAGGCCCCCTCGGTGATGATGGGCATGAGCTCGCCGGAGTGGTCCGCGTACCTGCGTGACAGCCTCGGCGTCCCGATGGACGTCGACGCGATCAGCCGCGACGTCGTGCGCCGCATGGAGGAGGGCTACCGGCGGTCGCTCCCGCTGCTGCCCGGGGCCGCGGAGGCCGTGCGCGCGCTCGCGGAGCGCTGGCCGCTCGGTCTCGCGTCGTCCTCGAACCGCGAGGTCATCGACCTGGTGCTCGAGCTCGCGGGCTTTGGCGACGCGTTCGGCGTGACGGTCTCGTCCGAGGAGGTCGAGCGTGGCAAGCCCGCTCCCGACGTCTACCTGGAGACTGCGCGCCGGCTCGGCGTCGAGGCCGGCGGCTGCGTCGCGATCGAGGACTCCAGCAACGGCCTGCGGTCGGCCCATGCGGCCGGCATGGCGGTGATCGCGGTCCCCAACCCGCACTATCCGCCCGCCCCGGACGCCCTGGCGCTGGCGGCGGTGTCGGTGGCCGGCGCCGGCGAGATCACGCCCGAGCTGGTCGAGCGCGCGGCCGCCGGTCAGCGCGCGAGGTAGCCGCCGTCGACGACGAGCTCGGTCCCGGTGACGAAGCTCGCGTCGTCGCTCGCGAGGTAGGCGACGGCGCCTGAGATCTCGCTGACGTGGGCTCGGCGGCCGAGCGGGGTGAGCGGGACGACGCCGCCCTCGGGCTCGCTCTCGTTCATCGGCGTCGAGACGCCGCCGGGCAGATCGCGTTGACGCGGATCCCGTCGGCGGCGTGCTCGAGCGCCGCGGTCTTGGTCATGGCGATGATGGCCGCCTTGCTCGCCGTGTAGGCGACGTAGCCCTCCGAGCCGGTGACGCCGAAGATGCTCGCGACGTTGACGATCGAGCCGGCGCCGGCCGCCCGCATCGCCGGGATCGCGGCCTGCATGCCGAGCAGCGTGCCGGTGGCGTTGACCGCCAGCAGCCGGTTCCACGCCTCGAGCGTCTCCTCGATCAGCGGCGCGACGTGGATGATTCCCGCGTTGTTCACGAGCACGTCCAGGCGGTCGCAGTCCGCCACCAGTCGCCTTCCAGCCGCCAGGGTCGGTGACGTCGAGGTGCCGGTAGGTGACGTCCAGGCCGTCGGCGCGGAGGCGGGCGGCGGTCTCCTCGCCGGCGGCGTCGAGGACGTCGACGCCGATCACGCTCGCGCCTTCGCGGGCGAGCCGCTCGGCGTGGGACGCGCCCTGGCCGCGCGCGCCGCCGGTGACGATGGCGACGCGCCCGCCGAGGCGACGCTCATCCATGGATCGCGAGCGGCTCGGGGCGGGGAGCGGAGGGGACGCGTGTGCGGCGCAGGACGCGGGCCATGCGCTGGTGCGTGCGGTCCATGTCGCGCTGCCACTCGTGTCGCGGGATGTCGATGCGGGACTCGGGCCGCGACGGGAGCGCGGACGGCGCGAAGTCCCCGTCGCGCTCCTGGGCGGTGAGGAACCTGGCGATGAGGCGCGCCTGGGCCGAGTAGACGGGAAGCTGCGGGCCGCGAGGGGCGGCGAGACCGACGAAGTACAGCCGCTCGAGGCCGACGGGAACCGTCATCCCGGCCACGCGCAGCGGGACGCCGTCCGCCCACCGGAGTGACGCCGGCGCGAGGAACGGGAGCGTCACCTTGAAGCCGGTCGCGTAGACGATCGTGTCGAAGGCCCGGCTCGTGCCGTCCGTGAAGTGGACGTCGTGGCCGTCGAAGCGCTCGATGCCCGCTGCGACGTCGACGCGCCCGTGGTGGATGAAGTGCAGGAGCTGGCCGTTGACGACCGGGCGGTTGCGGTGCAGGTTGCGCGTCGCCGGCGCCGGCAGCCCGTAGCGCTCGGGGCGGCCGAGCGCGACGTCGATGAGCGCGCGCGTCACGCGCTCCTGGGCGCGGACCGGCAGGCGGGCGAGCAGCGGCAGCTCCGAGCGCGGGCGCCCGAACAGGGTCTTGGGCTGGAAGACGAGCCCGTTGCGCACCGAGACCGTGGTGCGGCGGCCCGCCTGCGCGGCGTCGACGGCGACGTCGCAGCCGGAGTTGCCGGCGCCGACGACGAGCACGCGCCCGCCCTCGAGGTCGCCGGTGTTCCGGTAGCGGCCGGAGTGCAGCACGCGTCCGTCGAACGTCCCCGGGTAGTCCGGCACGAACGGGTCCCAGAGATGCCCGTTGGCGACGATCAGGCCGTCGTAGACGCGGCACTCGCCGTCCGAGGTCGTGACCTCCCAGCCGCCGAGCCCCCTCGCGCCGAGCGGACGCGCCGCCGTGACCGCCGTGTTGAACCGGATGTGGGCTCCCAGCCCGTGGTGCGCGGCGAACCCCAGGATGTAGTCGCGCATCTGGTCGCGGCTGGGGAACAGCGGATACTCCGGCGGCATCGGGAAGCCCTCGAAGCCCGACGAGTCGCGCGGAGTGATCAGGTGCAGGCACTCGTAGTCGGTGTGCCAGTGCCCGCCGACGCGGTCGTGGCGCTCGAAGCAGTCGACGGAGAATCCTTCGTCAAGCAGCACCTGGAGCGCGCCGAGCCCCGCGGCGCCGGCGCCGATCACGCAGTAGTTCATGCGCCGGAGTATCTGGATTCACGCCCGTGCGAGCGAGAGCTGATTGACTGCGCTTCCCGTAGGCAACGCCGACGGTACGCCATGACGCTCCAGCAGCTGACGTACTTCCTCGCCGCCGCGCAGCACGGCTCGTTCACCGCCGCGGCGGACGTCCTGCGCCTCGCCCGCCCGAGCGTGTCCGAGCAGATCGCCCACCTCGAGGCCGAGCTGGGCGTCGCGCTCTTCGTGCGCGCCGGCCGCCGCCTCGAGCTGACGGACGCCGGCCGGCTGCTGCGGCCCGAGGCCGAGCGCACCCTCGCGGCGGCCGGCGAAGCGGCCGACGTCGTGCGGCGGGCGCGGACGCTGGCCGGCGGCACCGCCTCGCTGGGCACGTTCAGCACCGCCGAGCACCTGCTGCTGCCGGGCCTCGTCGAGGACTTCGCGCAGGCGCATCCGGAGGTGGCGATCCGCGTCGTCGTCGAGAACTCCAGCGAGCTCGCCGACGCCGTCCGCGCCGGGCGCCTGGAAGCCGGCCTGGTGGCGCTGCCGATCGACGACGAAGGGCTCGAGGTCAGCCCGGCGGTGGCGCAGTTCGAGGTCGTCTTCGCCAGCGCCCGGCCCGACCGGCTCGACGGGCCCGTGACCATCGAGCAGCTCGGCGCCGCCGTCCTCGTGCTCCCGGAAGCCCGCTGGGGCGACGAGGACCCCACGCGCCGCCAGCTCGCCGAGCGCGCCCAGCGGGCGGGGGTCACGATCCGGCCGCGCATCGAGGTCCAGCACGCCTACGCCGCTCTCGAGCTCGCCGCCCGCGGGCTCGGCGACACGCTCGTCACCCGCGCGCTCGTCGACGGCCTCGGCTACGGCGACCGGCTCGCCGTCGTGCCGCTCGACCCGCCGTTGCACGAGGCCTTCGCCTTCATCAGCCGGCGCAACGCCAGGCTCTCACCGGCCACGCGCGCCCTGATGGCGCTCGCCGAGCAGCACCTCGCACGCCGCTCGGACGTCGGTCGCTGAGCCGCGCTCCCCGTTACGGGGCCAGCGCGAGCCCCTTGAGCGCGTGGCGCACCACGGGGCTGGGGTCTTCGACCGCCAGGTCGCCGCGCCGCTCGTCGGCGAGCGCCTCGCAGCGGTGAACCGCGCGCGCCCCGACGGAGTCGATGGCGGACACCTCGGAGAGGTCGAGCGTGATGCGGTGCCCCGCGTCGAGCCCCGCCTCGACGGACGCGAGGAGCTGCGCGATCGTCCGGACGTCGAGCGTGCCGCGCAGCGTCAGATGCGTCCACGCCAACGCCGCCCACGTCCGCTTGCGAATCTCGAGCGGCGGCGGGCCGGCGGGAGCGGCGCTCATCGCGGTCCCGCGGCGGCGAGCGCCTCGGCCCGTGAGGCGTGGAGCGAGAGCACGTGGGACACGCCCTCCCGCCGCAGCGCCTGGTGGACGGGCCCGCCGCGCGTGACGACGAGCCTCAGCCGGGTCGCCAGGCGACGGTGAGTCTCGAGCAGGAGCTGGACGGCTCCGGCGTCGATCGCCGTGACGTCGGTGAGCTCGAGGACCACCGGCCGGGCGCCCTTGACGGCCTGGGCGAGGCAGTCGGACAACGGCCTCGTGGCTTCGCCGACAAGGCTCCCGTGTACGCCGATCCCGAGGACGCCACCAACGGAATCGACGTCCAGCTCGACCGACTGCCCATCTCGAACGTCCATGGTTGCCCGCGAAAGCGGTACCCCGTAGCCACAACGGGAAACCGGCTATCCCTCGAGGAGGTCGCGCCAGGTCGTGCCGCCGTCCTGTGAGGACAGCACCTGCGTGTCGTGGGTCGCGGCGACCAGCTCGTCCGCGACGCCTTCCAGGGCCGCCGGCGCCGCGGGCAGCCGCCCGACCTCGCTCCAGCCGGCGGTCGGGTCGTCCGCCGTGCGCACGACGCCGTCGAGGTCGACCGCGACGAGGCCCAGCTCCGGCGTCCAGGTGACGAGCCCGCCGGGGATCGGCAGCGGGCGCCAGCTCGAGCCGCCGTCGCGGGAGACCCAGCCGCGCTGCTCGCCGAGCGCGACGCTGACCCGCGGATCGCTCGGGTCGATCGCGAGCGCGAGGAGGGATTCCGGCGGCGTGAGGCGGGTCCAGGTCCGGCCGCGGTCGTCGCTGCGCAGGAACCTGGCCTCGCGCGTCTCCCAGTCGCTGCCGAACCCGTAGACGGTCCGCTCCACCGCCTCGAGCACGTGGAAGTCGACGTCGCCGCGGAGCGAGACGGGCCGCCAGCTGGCGCCGGCGTCACGCGACTCGATCAGGCCGAGGAACGGCGGGTCGCTCTCGATGCTCCCGGGATGTCCGGAGCCGAGGAAGTGATCGGGGCCGACGACCGTGAAGCCCATCGTGTCCTGGTGGAGGTCGGCGACGCGCTCCGCCGACCCGTCGCCCGACGCGAGCCGGAAGAGGCCGGTGTGCGTGGCGATGAACAGGGCGTCGTCGGCCGGGTTGCGGCCGAGCCCGTGGACGTGGATGACGCCCGGATCGGCGGGCGCCGCGGGCGCCGGCGGCCGGTCGTCGCTCTCGCCGCAGGCGGAGAGGGCCATCGCGCCGATGACCGCGGCGATCGCCCCAAATCTCATGACCCGGAAGCCTACGCTCGCTTGACCGGGGTCAGCGATCGCCGGACGACTCGGCGTCGGTGCCCTCCGGGAGCGTGTCGGGCGGCTGCGCACCCGGCCCGGCGCTGCTGGGGAACACGACGTGCTGATGGCCGAAGCCCGCCTCGACGTTGATCGCGTCGAGCTGGATCGAGGCCGTCGACCAGGTGCGGGCCGCGAGGTCGCGCTGGTCGCGGGCCGCGGCGAGGAGAGCGTCGCGCGCGGCGGGTTCGTCGAGTGCGAGCTTGTACGTCTCGACGGCTTCCAGCAGCACGTCCACGGCGTTGCCGAAGCCGTTGCGCGCCACGTTCGTCGCGGTCTCGCCCGACACGCTCTCGGCGAAGTACTCGTCCGCCTCGCGCACTCGCGCGAGCCAGTCCTCGACCTCCGACGCGCCGGCGAGCGGGCCGACCCGCCTGCTGGCCGGCGGCAGCGTCTTGCCGAGCCCGACGATCACCGGGCCGAACTCGTCGACCATCGACCGCGTCCGCGTCGTGAGCTCCTCGATCTGCTGCTTGTCGCGCGCGGCGAACTGCTTGCGCAGGTCCTCGGCCTCGGTCTCCGTGCTCGCGGGCTGCGAAGGCTCGCGCTCGTCGCCGCCGCCGCCGAGCACCAGCACCGCGACCACGGCGAGCGGGACGAGGACCGCGGCGCTCGCCAGCGCCCCGAGCCAGAACCCGCGCGCCGGCGCGCGCGCCGGCGCCGGCGTGTCCGATCGCCGCGCGTTCGCGCCCTGCGCCTCCCGGGCTCTGGCCTTCCGGACGCTCCGCTTCGCCACGGAGCGGCAGGGTACTCAACGGAGCTTCGCCGTCGTCGACGCGATGCGCCTCCCGTCGCCGCCGAAGAGGTGGGTCGTGCCGGTGATCTGCAGGCCGACGTTGTCGCCCGGCTCGCCCGCGAACGGCGGCGACATCTTCGCCGTGAGCGGGAGGTGCTCGCCGTGGTGGTCGATCCCCACGTGGACGAACACCTCGGACCCGAGGTCCTCGACCGTGCGGACCTGCGCCCGCAGGGGCCCATCGCCCACCTCCAGCGCCTCCGGGCGGAAGCCGACCGTGATCGGCCCCTCGGGCAGCGCGCGCTCGGTCGCGAGCTCGAGCTCGGCGCCGCCGAGCTTCAGCGGCCGTCCGTCGCCGACGTCGACGAGGTTCATGGCCGGCGAGCCGATGAAGCCCGCGACGAACAGGTTCACCGGCTCGTGGTAGAGCGTCCCCGGAGCGTCGCACTGCTGCAGCAGGCCGTCCTTGAGCACCGCGACGCGGTGGCCCATCGTCATCGCCTCGACCTGGTCGTGGGTGACGTAGACCGTCGTCACGCCGAGCCGGTTCTGCAGCTCGACGACCTCCGTGCGCGTCTGGACGCGCAGCTTGGCGTCGAGGTTCGAGAGCGGCTCGTCCATCAGGTACACGGCCGGGCGCCTGACGATCGCCCGGCCCATCGCGACGCGCTGTCGCTGGCCTCCCGAGAGGTTCTTGGGCTTGCGGTCGAGGTAGGGCTCGAGGTCGAGCACGCGCGCCGCCTCGCGCACGCGCTGGGCGCGCTCCTCCTTGGGCACCTTCTGCTGCTTGAGCGCGAAGCCCATGTTGTCCGCCACCGAGAGCTGCGGGTAGAGCGCGTAGTTCTGGAAGACCATCGCGATGTCGCGGTCGCGCGGCCGCACGTCGCTGACGTCGCGGTCGCCGATGAAGATCGCGCCGCCGTTGAGCGGCTCGAGGCCGGCGAGCATCCGCAGCGCGGTCGACTTGCCCGACCCGGACGGTCCGACGAGGACGAGCAGCTCGCCGTCGCCGATCTCGAGGTTCAGGCTGTCGACGGCCGCGACGTCATGGCCCTCGTAGGTGCGCGACGCGTGGTCGTATGTGACTGCGGTCATCTCACTTCCTCACTTGATCGCGCCCATGGCGAGTCCACGGATCATCCGCTTCTGGGCGATCCATCCGGCGAGAACGACAGGGATGCAGGCCAGCACCGAGGCCGCGGAGAGCTTGGCCAGGAAGTCGCCGCGCGTGCTGATGTTCGTGGTCACCCAGATCGGCACCGTCGAGCCGTCGACCGGGTTCAGCTGCACCGCGTAGAAGAACTCGTTCCACGCGAAGATCACGCACAGGAGCCCGGTGGCCGCGATGCCCGGGGCCGCCATCGGCAGGATGATCGAGGTCAGCTGGCCGCGCAGGCCGGCGCCGTCGATCTCGGCGGCCTCGATCAGCTCGCGCGGGATCTCCTGGAAGAACGACCGCAGCATCCACACCGCGAGCGGCAGGTTGATCCCCAGGTAGAGGACGACCAGCACCTCGCGCGTGTTGAGCATCTCGAGGTTGCGGGCCAGGATCCAGATGGGCAGGATCGACGCCACGACCGGCAGGAACTTGGTCGAGATGAAGAAGAACAGCACGTCGCGCCACTTGACCACCGGCCGGATGGCGAGCGCGTAGGCCGCCGGGATGGCCATCAGCATCACGATCAGCGTCGACCCGAGGACGATGACGGCCGAGTTCGTGAACGCCTCGCTGAAGGAGAGCAGCCCGCCGGCGCTCTCCGTCACCTCGCGGTAGCGGTCCAGGGTCGGGTCGAAGAAGAGCTTCGGGCTCGTGTTGGCGTCGTGCTCCTCCTTGAACGAGTTCAGCACCATCCAGAACACGGGGAAGAAGAACAGGAGCCCGATGACCCAGGCCAGGAGGCCCCACGCCCGGTTGACCCACCGGCTCTCGCCGACGACGGCGGGGGAAGCGACCGCGCTCATGACGAGCCCTCCTCGTCTTTCAGGAGCCCGGAGAGGACTCGGAGCGAGATCGTCGCGATGACGATCGACGCGACGACGACGACGATGCTGTAGGCCGACGCCTGGCCGAACTCCCAGCCCCCGCCGATCGACTTCTGGAAGACGAAGTAGGGGACGTTGGTCGAGCCGGGCCCGCCGCCGGTCATGACCGCGACGAGGTCGTAGACCTGGATCAGGTAGATGGTCCCGAGGAGGACGCCGAGCTCCATGTAGGGCCGCAGGTGCGGCAGCGTCAGCTGGCGGAAGACGCCCAGCGGCTTCGCCCCGTCGACCTTCGCGGCCTCCAGGACGTCGGCCGGCTGGCTCTGGAGGCCGGCCAGCATGATCAGCATCATGAACGGCGTCCACTGCCAGATCAGGACGATCACGATCGACAGCAGCGGGTAGCGCGAGACGAACTCGATAGGCGTCCCGCCGAGCTTCTCGATCACCCAGTTGAGGACGCCGTAGAGGCCGTTGAACATCTGGTTCTTCCAGATGAGCCCGACCACCACCGGCATCATCAGGAAGGGCGTGATGAGCAGCGTCCGCACCACGCCCTGGCCGAGGAACTTGCGGTCGAGCAGGAGCGCGAACGCGGTTCCCAGCACGAGCGAGCCGATGACCGGATAGACCGTCATCTGGACGCTGACCCAGATCGCGTCGACGAAGAACTGGTCGCTGAAGAGGTTGGTGTAGTTCTCGAGCCCCACGAACTCGCGCGGGCCGGGCGGCACGACCGTCCAGTCCGTGAGGCTGTAGTAGATGCTCATCACGAACGGGACCTGCGTGAGCAGGATCGTGAAGATGAGCGCCGGCAGGAGCGGCAGCCGCCGACGCCACGACTCGCTGAGCTGCGGACGGCGCGTGGCCCTCGGCGCGAGCGTCCCGGTCGCGGTGTCGGCGGTGGTCGTCATGTCATCACCCCGCCGCCGCGGAGGCGATCTGCTGGCAGTTGGAGAGCGCCGCGTCGACCGACGACCGGCCGGCGATCACCGCCGAGAACTGCTCGCGTGCACTGGTTCCCGACGTCCTGGAACTCCGGGACGCCGACGTACTGGACTCCGGGCAGGCCGGGACGCGGCGTGGTGCCGGGGCTGTCGATCGGCGCCGAGGACATCGCCTCGAGCGTCGGCTCGGCGAACGCCTTGGCGGCCTTCTTGTACTCGGGGATCTCGTAGGTCGACTGGCGCGTCCCGGGCGGGATCGCCGCCCAGCCGCCGTCGATCCGCGACCCGGCGGCCTTGATGTAGTCCGGGCCGGTCGCCCATGAGATGAACTTCCAGGCGAGCTCCTGGTTGGGCGTCGTCTTCGGGATCGCCAGCGCCCACGACCACAGCCAGCCGGAGGCGTCGGTGTCCTTCACCGGGGCCGGCGCGTAGCCGTTCTTGCCCTTCACCGGGCTGTCGTCGGCCTCGAGCAGGCCGGCGGCGACCGTCGCGTCGTACCACATGGCCACCTTGCCGTCCTTGTACTGCGACAGGCACTCGTTGAAGCTCGCGTTGGCGGCGTCCTTCTCGCCGGCGGTCTTCACGAGGTTGACGTAGAAGTCGAGCGCCTCCTTGAACTCCGGCTGGTCGACCATCGCCTGGTCGATCGAGCCGTCGTCCTTCGCCGACCACCAGGTGCCGCCGAAGGTGTTCAGCACGGTCGTGAAGGACGCGCCGAGGTCGCCCCAGCCCGGCTTGCCGCGCAGGCAGATGCCGGCCATGTCGGGGGAGTTGAGCTTGGCGGCGATGTCGGCGACCTCGTCCCAGGTCGGCTTCGCGGGCATCTCGACGCCGGCCTTGTCGAGGACGTCCTTGCGGTACATGAGGAACGAGGACTCCGCGTAGAACGGCGCCGCGTAGAGCTTGCCGTCGGCCGAGAGGCCGTTGCGGACCGACCGGGATGATGTCGTCGTACTTGTACGTGCTCGTCGCCCTCGGCGTGCGGCGTGAGGTCGACGAGGCTGCCGCTGCTGCCGAACTGCGGCGCCTCGAACATGCCGATCATCGCCACGTCGAACTGCCGGCCGCCCGCCGCCACGTCGCGCGTCGTCACCTGCCGCAGCGTGCCCTCGTCGAGCACCGTGTAGTTCACCTTGATGCCGGTCTGCTCGGTGAACAGCTTGGGCGTGAGCGCCGCGATGTCCTTCATCTGCGGGTTGTCGACGATCGCGACGTTGATCGAGCCGCCCCCGGACGCCGAGCGCGGCCGTCGAGTCGTCACCGCCGCCGCAGCCGACGGCGAGCGCGCCGACGATCGCAAGAGCGGCGGCCGACCCCACGCGCAGCGTGCCTCTCATAAGTCCTCTTCCTCTCCTCACGCGGTTGGGACTCAGGCATCTGCCCCAGACTTATAGCGTTGGTTTATGTTGGTATGTCAACCTCCTTGGCTTGTATTCGGGCAGGAAGGTTGTCTTGATCATGTTGGAATATCTGTGTTAGGCTCGCGGCCGTGGCCCCGCTCACCCTCAGCCAGGCCCACCTTCCGGACGTCGCGCGGCTCGGCGTCCTCGTGCCCGAGTACGACCGTGGGCGGCTCGCCCGGCGGATCGTCCACGTCGGCGTCGGCGGCTTCCATCGCGCGCACCTGGCCGTCTACGCGCACGAGCTCGCCGCGGCCGGCGGCGACTGGGGGATCGCCGGCCTCGGCCTGCTCGAGCAGGACGCCGCGATGGGCGACGTGCTGCGCGCCCAGGACCACCTGTACGCGCTGATCGAGCGCGGCGCCGGCGAGCCGGTCGCCGAGGTGATCGGCTCGATCGTCGCCTTCGTGCACGCGCCGCCCGGCCACGACGACGCCGTCGCCGACCTCGTCTCGGAACCGGCCGCGGCGATCCTCTCGCTGACGGTCACCGAGGGCGGCTACGACGAGGCCCCGAACCCGACGTTCGACCGCCTGGCGGCCGCACTGGCGGCGCGCCGCCGGCGCGGCGGCGGGCCGCTGACGATCCTCAGCTGCGACAACCTCCCCGGCAACGGCGACGCCACGCGCGTCGCCATGCTGGCCGCTGCGGCGCGCCGCGACGCCGGCCTCGCGGACTGGATCGCCGAGCGCTGCACGTTCCCGAACTCGATGGTCGACCGCATCACGCCGCAGACCGGGGACGACGACCGCCGGTGGCTGCGCGAGGCGGTCGGGCTCGACGACCGCTGGCCGGTGGTCGCCGAGCCGTTTCGCCAATGGGTGATGGAGGACGCGTTCGCGGCCGGGCGGCCGCCGTGGGAGGACTTCGGCGTGCTCATCACCGACCGCATCCACGACTGGGAGCTCTACAAGCTGCGGATGCTCAACGCCGGGCACTCCAGCATCGCGTACCTCTCGGCCCTGGCGGGCATCGCGTTCGTCCACGACGCGGTGGCGGTGCCGGCCGTCCGGAGCTACCTCGAGGACCTCCTGCACCGCGAGGCCTTGCCCACGCTCGTCGAGATCCCCGGCCATCCCCGCGAGCAGTACATCCGCTCGGTACTCGAGCGCTTCGCCAACCCGGGCGTGCGCGACCAGATCGCCCGGCTGTGCATCGACGGCAGCGCCAAGTTCCCCAAGTTCCTGATCCCGACGATCGTCCGCCAGCTCGAGGCCGGCGGCCCGATCGACCGCGCGACGACCGCGCTGGCGGCCTGGGCCCGCTACCTCGGGACGGTCACCGAGCCGGCCTTCGACTCGAGTGCCGACCTCGCGCAGCGGTACGGTGCCGAGGCCGTGCACGAGCCGCTGGCCTTCCTCGAGTTCGACGCCGTGTTCCCGCCGGAGCTCCGGGGCTCCGAGCGCTTCCGGGCGGCGTTCTCGCGCAGCTACCGGCGCATCGTGGCGGAGGGCCCGCTGGCGGCGATGGGCCTCGAGGCGCAGCCGGAGCCCGCCTGATGGCGGCCCGCCGCAACGGCGCCACCCTCCAGCACGATCGCCAGCGGGCGATCTACATGCTCGCCCTCCGCGACGGCTCGGTCGACGTCGCCGACCTGGCCGAGCGTCACCGCGTGACCACGGAGACGATCCGGCGCGACCTCTCCGACCTGCAGAGCCGCCAGCTGCTGCACCGCGTCCACGGCGGCGCGATCCCGGTGGAGCGGATGAACCACGAGCCGAGCATCGAGGCCCGTGACGTCGTGAACGCCGAGGAGAAGCTGCGGATCGCGACGATCGCCGTCTCGGAGGTGCCCGAGCGCGGGTCGGTGATCATCGACTCGGGCTCGACCGGGCAGCGCCTCGCGGAGGTGATGCCGGTGCAGCGCGACGTTCACGTCGTCACCAACTCGCTGCTGACGGCGCTCACGCTCAGCCGTCGGGGGCTGAAGGAGCTGACCGTGCTCGGCGGCGCCGTGCGCACGAACCGGCACGCGATGGTCGACGAGACGACGCGCGCCGAGCTGCAGCCGATGGCCATCGACGTGCTGTTCATGAGCTGCGACGGGCTGTCGTTCCAGCACGGGCTGACGACGCCGTACCGCGAGGAGCACATGATCAAGCGCGCGATGATCGCGCGCGCGCGGCGGGTCGTGGCCCTCGTCGACGCCTCCAAGTTCCACAACGTGCAGATGTTCAGCTTCGCCGCCTTCGAGGAGATCGACGTGCTGGTGACGGACACGCGGGCCGACCCGGACGACGTGGAGATCCTGGAGAGCCACGGCATGACGGTCCTCTGTGCCTGAAGGGCCGGAGCCGCCCTCGCCGGTCGCGCTCGAGCGGATCGCCACCGCCGCCGCCGGCGAGGCCGCCGCCGTCATCACGGACGCCTACGGCAGCGCCGAGCCCGTCGGCCGCAAGTCGTCGCCGACCGACATCGTCACCGAGACCGACCTGCGGGCGGAGGCGCTGCTCACGCAGCGGCTGCGAGACGCCACGCCCGGCTCCGGCATCCTCGGCGAGGAGGGCGGGACGACGGCTCCCGACGCGCGGCTGCAGTGGGTGCTCGACCCGCTCGACGGGACGATCAACTTCCTCTATGGCATCCCGGTGTTCGCGGTGAGCGTCGCGGCGGCCGTCGACGGCGAGGTCGTCGCCGGCGCGGTCGTCGACGTGCTGCGCGACGAGGTGTTCTCCGCCCGCCTCGGCGGCGGGGCGCGGCTCGACGGCTCGCCGATCGCCGCGTCGCGCTGCCGGTCGCTGGAGTCCGCGCTCGTGCTGACCGGCTTCTCCTACCACGCCGACCAGCGCGCGCTCCAGGGCGAGGTCGTCCAGCGCGTGCTCTCGCGCGCCCGGGATGTCCGGTGCGTCGGCTCGACGGCGATCGAGCTGTGCTGGGTCGCGTGCGCGCGCGCGGACGCGTACTTCCAGCGCGGCACCGCGATCTGGGATCGAGCGGCCGGCGCGCTGATCGCCGCCGAGGCCGGTGCCGCCGCCGAGCTGCCGTGCCCGGAGAACGAGGACCTCGTGATCGCGGCGGCGCCGCACGTGTTCGACGACCTGTGGTCGGTCGTTCAGTTCGCGGCCGCCTGAACGGCTGCCCGGTCCTGGAACCGCGTCCAGACGCTGAGGAGGACGTCGCGGCGGACGCCCTCCGCCATGCGGGCGACCGCGTTCACGGCCTGCCAGCGCGCGAGTAGGTCCGCGTCCACGTCGCGATGGTCGGCCATGCGGGCGAGGTAGGCGGCGGTCAGCGCCTCCAGCGTCGTGCGGTCGGCGCCCGGCAGGTGGGGAGGCGCGTCGGCGCCCTCGGCGAGCAGGATCAGCGACGTCCGCGCGACGTCGGCCACCGGGTCGCCGCGCGACGCGTCGAACCAGTCGACGATGACCGGTCCGCGCGCGCTCAGGATGACGTTGCTGGGGTGCAGGTCGCCGTGGCACAGCCGCCCTGCGGCGAACGCCGCCGGCAGCAGGTCGAGCGCGGCGGCGTGCGCCTCGTCGATCGTCGCGGCGGCGATGCGGATCTTCGCCGTCAGCCGGTCGCGCTGCGATGGGAGCGTCACCGGCGGGACGAGCCGGAAGAGCGCCTCGTGGACGTCGGCGAGCTGCGCGCCGGCCTGCGCGCCGCGCGCGGGCGCGTCGACGATGTGCTGCCACAGCGACGTCCCGTCCACGCGCTCCCAGACGCTCGCGGCCCGGCCGGCCACATGCTCGATGCCGAGGCAGCGCGGCACCGGCGCGCCGCTGGCCCGCGCGGCCTCCGCATGCTCGGCCTCGGACCGGATCCAGCTCTCGGGCGTCGCCGGCGCGGGCACCTTGATGACCGCATCGCGGCCGTAGGCGTGGATCGACGAGCGCGTGCCGCGTGCCACCACGTCGCCTGGCGTCCTGGACGACACGTCAGCCCGGCACCCACGCCGGCGCCTGGTCGTTCAGCCGCCCACCGCGGAGGCGCCTCTGGCCGCTGCCGTCGCTGTTCATCACGTAGATCCCAGGACCGTCCCGGACGCCCTCGAAGGCGATGCGATCGCCGTCCGGCGAGAAGGCCGGCCCGCCGGCGGTCGCGCTGCGAGGCCGGTGGGCGAGCGGGCGGGCCCTGCTGCCGTCCGCGTGCATCACCCAGACGAGCGCGTGCTGCGCGCCTTCGCGGCGGCCGAGGAAGGCGATCCGCTCGCTGCCGGGCGCGAAGGTCGGGCTGCTGACGTAGACGCCCGCGAGCCGGGGGGCGTCGGTGAGGGGCCGCCCACCGCTGCCGTCGGCGTCGAGGATGGAGAGCCCGCCCTCCGAAGTGGACGGATCGCTCGCGCGCGGCGCCTCGACCTGCACGACGAGACGCGTCCCGTCCGGCGACCAGGCCGGGGCCTCCTCGCTGACGCGCCGCGTACGGGTGAGGTTGGTCAGGTCGCTGCCGTCGGCCTTCATCGTGTAGACGTCGCTGAACCGGCCCTTACGCCGGACGAAGGCGATCCGGGTCCCATCGGGCGACCACGCCGGGGACGCCTCGCTGATGCCGCGCGTCTGCGTGAGGTTGGTCCGTTCGCTGCCGTCGACCAGCATCGTGTAGACGTCGCTGGACCTCGCTCTTGCGCTGGTGAAGGCGATGCGGGTCCCGTCGGGCGACCACGTCGGGGCCTCCTCGTCGATCCGCGAAGTCCGGGTCAGGTTGGTCTGCTCGGTGCCGTCGGCCCGCATCGCGTAGATGTCGCCGAACCGGTCCTCCTCGGACCCTTCGAACCTGACGAACGCGATCGCGAGATCGCCGCTCGCGTCCATTGATCGCTTGGCCGGCTCGCCGGAGTCGCCACAGGCCCCGATGGCCGCCAGCGCGAGGCCGGCGAACAGTGACCTCCGCATCATGCTGCTGAGCCTACGCTCACTGCGCCGCCGGAGGTCCATCCTTCAGACGAAGGCCAACGCCGTCGCCGAGGCCGCCGCGACGGCGGCCGTAGCCGAGCGGATCAGCGGGGCGCGGGCGTTGAGCAGCGATCCCCACGTGGCTCCTGCGGGCCCGAAGTACCGTCCCGTCGCCATCGCGAAGCGACCGAGCCCGAAGGCCGCTCCGGCGAGGAGGTAGAGGTGGAGGGGATCGGCGAGAAGCATGAGGCCGAGCAGGAGGAGGTAGGGGGCCGAGGCGCTGAGGTACGTCCTGAAGCCCAGACCCAGCTCGAATCCGAAGCCCAGCGCCGCTCGCGGCGGAGCCCGGTCGAGGATCGATCTCGGCACCTGCCAGTGCCGCTGCGGGAGCGGGATGTCGAGGAGGTGCCAGTCGCGGAGCACCACGGCGACGGCGGCCGCGACGACCACATACGACGCGGCGACTGGCGGGATCCAGTCGAACAGGCCGCTGAGGATCCACGCGAGAGCCGCGGTCACGATTCCCCCGCTCACCAGGCCGATGCCGAGAGCGAGCATCGTCAGCCTTCCGCTTCGCGTTCCTCGCCGCCCGGGCGAGGCCAGCGCATCCGCGCTGTTGAAGCTTCAGGGAGATCCGGAGACGGAGTAGCCGGCGACGGCGGCGAAGCAGACCCAGACGAGCAGCCATGCCTGGGCAGCTGCACACGCCGCTGCCGCCAGCGCGAGGATCGCCACCGGGACGAGCGGCTCATAGGCCGCACGCGGGAGGCTCCGGGGTGGTGCGAGCCGCGCCTCCATCGCCCGCCCCTAGTCGTCGTTTCTGGTGTCGCAGTAGAGCGAGGTCCTGCAGATGCGCCTGACCCACGTGCCCGAGTCGTTCCGCCACCAGCCGTCGTGGCAGCGGAACCTGACGCCGTAGAAGCAGACGCCGCAGGACACATCCGTCTTCCAGACCCAGCCGTCCCAGCCCGTTCCGCTCACGCACTCGTTCGGGCGCAGCTTGTAGCGCGGGAACTCGCTGTTGTGCTTGTGCCAGCCCTCGCGGTGGTGGAACGTCTGGTTCACGCAGCAGTGGCCGCCCGTCACGCTCGAGCAGACCGCGCTGTCACCGCAGCCCGGAGTGCAGTTGTGATTCGCCGCGTAGCTGGGGCAGGGGAGCCCCTTGATCTGGTACCCGTTGGTCCCGACGTGGCTCGCGTAGGCGCGCCGGGCGGGCGGGAGCAGGTTGAGGGAGAGGAGGCTGAACGCGACGGCGCCCCCGAACGCCCGCTGCAGCAGGCCGCGGCGGTTCCAGCGGATGGTGCGGATGGTGAGCCCCCCGCCCAGGCTGCATTCCTCGACGGAAGGCACGTCGTCGATCGAGAGCACCGGCGGACGATCTGAGAGAGCGGAGTTCACGTCGTCACTTCCTCGTCTCGACTTTCAGGAACCGGCGGAGCGCCTCGGGAGAGCCGATCGCGGCCGCGTCGGCGATCTCGCCCTCGCCGCTGACCCGCACCGCGAAGGGGGTGGCGGGGATCTGCAGGCGCTCGAACGTCGCGGACATGTCCTCGAGGACACGGAACCGGCCGTTCCCCATCGGCTTCGCCCGCTCGGCGAAGACCAGGCTGATCGGAACGTCGCTGGTCTCACCGAGATGCTCGAGCTCCGGCGCGATGGCGGCGCAGCCGGGGCAGTCGCGCTCCATGAAGATGAGCAGGTCGGCAGAGCCCCCGTTCGACCCTGGACCGGCCAGGAGCTCGCGCGGAACCCGCTGTCCCCGCGCGGGACCGACACCCTCCGGCGCCTCTCCGACGAGCGCCGCGCTCAGCGCCTTGACCTGACGCAGGAGGCCCGCCATCGCGAACGCCAGCAGGACGATCGCGCCCCACGCGAGCACCAGGGCGGTGGCCTCGAACGACATCAGGCGCCGGCCCGGATCGGGGCGAACGGGTCGCCGAGGGCGGCGGGAAGCGTCCACAGCGCGAACGCGTAGACGCCGGACGCCATGACGATGACCGCCACTTCGCGCGCGGCCAGGCCGACGCCCACCGGTGCGGCGACCGCTGCGACGACGGCAAGGCCCGCGAGGGCCAGGGCGCGGACGGTGACGGCCGCGTCGATCGGGTGGGCGTCGCTCGAGCAGGCGCACGGAACGCCAGGCCGCTTGCGGACGAGATAGGCGCCGTATGCCGTGAAGCCGGCGTAGATCGCTGCCGCGGCGCCTGCCAGCAGCGGCTGCAGGGCCTCGATCGTGAGCGCGACGCTCGCCAGGCCGGCGATGCCCACCGCCGCCTCGAGGACGGCGATCAGGACCGCGAGCGGCAGCGTCAGCGCCGCGGGCCATACCGCGTGGGCGCGGATGGCCACGTGGAAGCCGCGAATGTCCCGAGCATGCGCCACGCCCGCCAGGGCGAGGATCGCGAAGCAGACGACCGCCGCGACTGTCGAGGGCATGGCTACAGCACCCGCCGAGCCTTCCAGTCGACGCGCATCCGTGCGCACTTCTGGAGCAGCTCGTCCTCGGTCGCAGCCCCCACGTCGGTGTTGATCTCGACGACCGACGTGTCGCTCACCAGCCTGAACACCAGGAGCGCGGCCGCGTCGGACCGGCCGGCGAGCATCGCGCGGTCGGCGACCGCCGGAGTCCTCGCCGAGATCCAGAGCTCGCCTCCGGCGACCGGTGCGCCGCCCAGCTTCGGTATCCGCCACGCCTGCTCCGGCGTGCGCTCGAACGCTTCGACCAGGCCGAGGCCGTCGATGTAGCGCACGACCGACGGTGCCTGGGTGCCCTCGCGCACGAGCGAGAGCTTCTTGGCGTCGAGCGACCTCATCGCCACGCCGGTCGAGGTCTCGCTGAAGTCGAACTGGCCGAAGATGCCGAGCAGGTCGCTCGTCATCGTCTCCGCGGCGCCGGGAGAGTCCTCTCGCGTGAGCCACGTGTGGACGGAGAATCGGTTCCCCAGCCAGACACCCATCGTCGATCTGACGACGACCTGCGTCACGGGGTCCGTCGCCGTCCTCGTGCCGACGCGCACCCTCGCGCCGCCGCGGAGGCTGTACTCGTCGGTGAGCCGGAGGCCTTCCTCGGCCGCCCCGCCGTGCCCGTGGCCGAAGCCCACCCCGGTGACGGTGAACTCCTGCGAGCCGAGCGTCCCGCGGAACAGCCCGATCATCGACGCTCCCTCCTGCTGGACCGGCAGCGAATCGCCACCGATCTCCACGAGCGCACCGTCAACGGCTGTGAACATCGCCACGGCTCTGCCCCCCAGAGGCTCGCCTGCGCGGAAACCCAACCCTAGATCGCGTCGCGAGCGATTGTCAAGGAGCGTGAGTGGTCAACGTGGCGCAGAGGGGTAGCGTGGGGGACATGCGCGCCCCCATCACGCTCGACCTCCACCTCCCGAACTTCAACTACCCCGACATCGGGCCCGACGAGGTGTTCGAGCACCTGGTCGAGATCGCGGTCACCGCGGAGGAGGCGGGCTTCAGCTCGATCTCCGTGATGGACCATCTGCACCAGATCCCGGGCGTCGGGCCGCAGACGAACTGGATGTTCGAGGGCAACACCATCCTGGGCGGCCTCGCGGCCCGCACCTCGACGGTGACCTTCGGGCTGCTCGTCGGCGGCGTGACGTACCGCAACCCGGCGATCCACGCGAAGATGACGACGACGCTCGACATCATCTCGCGCGGGCGGGCGTGGCACGGGATCGGCGCCGCCTGGTTCGAGGACGAGCACCGGGCCTACGGCTTCGACTTCCCGGCCCTCGGCCGGCGCTTCGAGCTGCTCGAGGACCATCTGAACATCGCGCGCGCGATGTTCACGCAGGAGCGGGCGAGCTACGAGGGCCATTTGAGCGTGGACGGCGCGCTCAACAACCCGAAGCCGATCCGGGGCGACATCCCGATCGTCATCGGCGGCAGCGGCGAGCGCAAGACGCTGCGGATGGTCGCCCAGTACGCCGACGGCTGCAACGTGTTCGGCGACCCGGCGCGGGCCCGGCACCTGATGGACGTGCTCGAGGGCCACTGCGAGAAGCTCGGGCGCGACCCGGCCGAGATCACCAAGACGAGGCTCGGCGTCCTCGTCATCGCGCCGACGCACGAGGCGGCGACTGCGAGGGCGGACGAGATCAAGCGCGGCATGCCGCCGGAGCGCCAGTCGGTGGTCATGGCCGGCGACCCCGACGAGGTCATCGAGCAGGCGGAGGCGTTCAGGGACGCCGGCATCGAGGGGCTCACGCTGAGCATGCCGGATGTCCACGACCTCGAGACCGTCGCGCTCGCGGGCCGCACGCTCGGGCCGGTCTTCGCGTCGAGTCAGCGGGCCGGGTAGAGCGCCCGCACCGCCTCGCGCGCCTCGTCGGCGGCGCCGTCGGCGACGGCCGTCGCCAGGCGGGCGCACGCGTCGGCGTCGCGCGGGCCGGCGGGCGCGACCGCGCGGTCGAGCGCCCGCAACGTGGCGGCGAGCGGGCGGTTCCCCGCCGCCACGGCGACCTGCCGGCGGAGCCGGCCGGCGGCGCGGGGGAGGTCGTCCGCCTCCGCGAGCTCCTCGGCCCGCACGCGGAGCGCCTCGCGCTGCCGGGCCGTGGCGCGCTCGGCGGCCAGCGCGGCGGCCGAGCCCTCGAGCAGCTGCCGCAGCGCTTCCACCTCGCGGATGAAGTCGCGCCGCCGGCTCAGCGCGGCGGCGACGCTCGGGTCGAGCACGTTCCACTCCTCGGGCGGCAGCACCCGCGCCCCGCGGCCGTGCTTGACGGCCACGACCCCGCGCTCCTCCAGAGCCCGCAGCGCTTCGCGCGCGGTGCCCCTGGAGATGTCGAACTCGGCGGCGAGAGCCTGTTCCTTGGGGAGCAGCGAGCCCGCCTCGTACTCGCCGCTCGCGATCCGCCCGAGCAGGGCCTCCAGCGCCTCACGATGAAGCCGCGCCACGGACCGGAGCGAATCATCCCTCGCCGGCCGTGTCAATGAAGAGATTCGATGAGCGAGGCATCCGATGTCACGTCCGTGTACCGGATGGCTTGCCGTGCGAGAGGCGGTTCGGGTCCGTTGACGCGTTCCCAAGCCGGTGATTGGATGACCGAATGTCTGTGGCTCCGACCGTCCTCGTCACCTGGATGGACTTCGACCCGGACGATCGCCGGACCGGCGCGCGCCTGCGCGCGGCGGGGCTCGAGATCCGCCACGCCCCCAAGACCGGCGCGCGCACGCCGGCCGACATGGCGCGGCTCGCGCGCAACGCGGTCGCCGCCATCGTGAGCACCGACCCCTTCGACCGCGGCGTCTTCGCCGCGGCACCGGACCTGCGCGCGATCGCCCGCGTGGGGGTCGGGACCGACTCGATCGACCTGGCGGCCGCCACCGAGGCCGGGGTCGTCGTGATGACCACTCCGGGCGCAAACCGCGAGACGACCGCCGACCACGCCGTGGCGCTGATCCTCGCCGTCCTGCGCCGGGTCGTCGAGCACGACGCGTCGGTGCGCCGGGGCGAGTGGAGGCGCGGCGGCCCGGCCACGCCCTGGGAGCTGAACCGGACGACCGTGGGGCTGGTCGGCTACGGCGGGATCGGCCGCGCCGTCGCCCGGCGGCTGCGCGGGTTCGACGTCGAGCTGCTCGTGTGCGACCCGGCGACGCGCGGGCGCGGGCGCGTGGCCCTGCCGGAGCTCCTGCACCGCTCGGACGTCGTCTCGCTCCACCTCCCGCTGACCGACGCGACCGTCGGCCTGATCGGGGACGCGGAGCTTCGCCTCATGCGGCGGTCCGCCGTGCTCGTGAACACGTCGCGCGGCGGGCTCGTCGACGAGACGGCGCTGGCGGCCGCCCTTCGCGCGGGGCGGCTGCGCGCCGCCGCGCTCGACGTGTTCGCCGACGAGCCGCACGTGCCGCACGGGCTCGCCGAGCTCGAGAACGTCGTCCTCACGCCGCACACCGGCGGGCTGAGCGACCGCTCGATCGCGAGCATGACCGAGCGCGCGACCTCGCACATCCTCGACGCCCTCGACGGCCGGCCCGACACCGTCGCCGTCGCCAACCCGGCGGTGCTCGGATGAGGCACGAGATCCGCTCGCCGTGGTCGGGCGACGTGGTGGGCAGCGTCCCGCTCGCCGGGCCGCGGGACGTCGACCGCGCGCTGGCGGCGGCTCACGCGTCCGAGATGGCGCGGCTCCCCGCCTACGAGCGGGCGGAGATCCTGCACCGCGCCGCGCAGGCCGTCGAGCGCGATCAGGCCGAGCTCGCGCGCGTGATCACCGCCGAGCAGGGCAAGCACACACGCGAGGCGCGCGCGGAGGCGGAGCGGATCCCCGGCATCATCCGCCTGTGCGCCGAGGAGGCGGGCCGGCTCGACGGCCGCGTCCTGCCGCTCGACGTGGCGCCCGCCGGCGTCGGCCGGCTCGGCTACACGAGGCCCGAGCCGACCGGCGTGGTGGCGGCCATCACGCCCTTCAACTACCCGGCGATCCTCGTGATCCACAAGATCGGCCCGGCGCTGGCGGCGGGCAACGCGGTGGTGCTCAAGCCGGCGGGGGCGACGCCGCTCACCGCCGAGTTCCTCGTCGAGCGGCTGAACGCCGCGGGCCTGCCCAACGGCGCGCTGCAGCTGGTGGTGGGGCCGGGCGCGGAGCTGGGCCCGCTGCTGTGCGGCGACCGCCGCGTGCGGAAGATCTCGTTCACCGGGAGCGAGGCGGTGGGCGACGCCATCGCGCGCGCCGCCGGGGCGAAACGGCTGACCTGCGAGCTGGGCTCGAACGCCGCGCTCGTCGTCCTCGACGACGCGGATACGAACCGCGCGGCGACGGCGATCGCCTTCAGCGGCTACACCAACGCCGGCCAGAACTGCGTCTCGACGCAGCGGGTCCTGGTGGCCGCGTCGCGGCGCGATGAGCTGGTCGACGCCCTGCTCGGGCACGTCGACCGGCTACGGCCGGGCGATCCCGCCGACCCGGCCACCGACCTCGCCCCGGTGATCGACGAGCGCGAGGCCGACCGCGTCGCGCGGTGGATCGGGGAGGCCGGCGCGGAGGTCGTCCGCGGCGGCGGCCGCGACCGCGCGCTCGTCGAGCCGGCGGTGCTGCTCGACCCGCCGGTCGACGCGCGCGTCTGGCGCGACGAGCTGTTCGGGCCGGCGGTCTCCGTCCGCTCGTTCGCCGACGACGACGCGGCGCTCGCGGCCGCCAACGCGACGCGGTTCGGCCTCGCGATGTCGGTCTTCACGCGCGACGTCGACCGCGCGCTGCGGTTCGCCCACGGGCTGCGCGCCGGCCTCGTCCACGTCAACCCGCCGCTGGGCGCGACTTGGCGGGTCGACACGATGCCGTGGGGCGGCTTCGGCGCCAGCGGCTTCGGCAAGGAGGGCGTGCGCGACGCCGTGCGCGACATGACGGAGGACAAGCTCGTCGTCGTGCACCCCGGGGACGGCTGATGCGGATCGGGACCGTGCTCTCGCTGCCCGGCGCCGCGCTCGCGGAGCTGGCCGGCACCGCGCTGGACTTCGCGTGGATCGACCTCGAGCACGGGGCGCTCGGGCTCGGCGACGTGCAGGCGATGGCGGTCGGCCTCACCGCCGCCGGCTGCGAGACGCACGTGCGGCTGCCGTCGTCGGACAGCGACCGGCTCGCCGCCGTGCTCGACGCGGGGGTCGACGGCGTGGTGGCGCCGCGGGTCGAGTCGGCGGTGGAGGCGTGCGCGCTCGTCGCCCGCCTGCGGTACCCGCCCGCCGGCCGGCGCGGCATGGGCCCCCGGCGCGCGGGTCGGTACGGCCGCATGAGCGCGTTCTGGGCGGCCGAGGAGAGCCGCGTGGCGTGCACGGTGCAGATCGAGTCGGCCGCGGGGGTCGCCGCGGCGGGGGAGATCGCGGCGGTCTCCGGCGTCGACGCCCTCGTCGTGGGCTGCAGCGACCTCTCGCTCGAGCTCGGGGTGCCCGGCGAGCTGGGGTCGGGCGTGCTGCAGGCGGCGGTCGACGAGGTGGCGGGGGCTGCCGCGGCGGCCGGCATCGCCTTCGGCATCGCGGCGGCCGCCCAGCCCGCGAGCGTCGTCGCGCTGGCCGCCGGCCGCGCCGACCTGCTCGTCTACTCGGCCGACACCCGCCTCTACAGCGCGGCGGTCGACGCCGCCGTCGAGTCGCTCCAGGGCGTCCATGCCGCCGCTTGAGCTCGGCACCGGCCCGGTCTCGTTCGGCGTCGACTTCGCCGGCGCGCCCGGCAACCCGCCGTGGGAGGAGGTCCTCGACGGCATCGCGGCGGCCGGCTACCGCTGGACCGAGCTCGGGCCGCTCGGCTACCTGCCGGACGCCCTCGCCGGAGAGTTGCAGGCGCGCGGGCTGGGGCTGACGGCGGGCTTCGTCTTCGAGCCGCTGCACGATCGCCGCCGCGTGCTCGCGGCAGCGGTCGCCGTAGCCGGGCGCGTCGCCGCCCTGGGCGGCCGCTTCCTCGTGGTCATCGACGCGGTGAGCCCGGGCCGGGCGCGCACGGCGGGCCGCCCGGAGGCGGCTCGCCGGCTGGATCGGGACGCGGTCGCCGTGCTGGTGGAGAACGTGCGCGAGATCGCCGCGATCGCGCGCGGCTTCGGCCTGCGGGCCGTCGTGCACCCGCACGCGGGCACGCACGTCGAGTTCCGCGACGAGGTCGAGCCGCTGCTCGAGGTCGCCGAGCTGTGCCTGGACACCGGCCACTGGCTGTACGCGGGCCACGACCCCGTCCGCGACTATGAGCGCTGGGCCGACCGCATCCCGTACCTGCACCTCAAGGACCTCGACCGCGCTCGGCTGGCCGGCGACTTCTGGGCCTCGGTGCGGGCCGGCGCCTTCCGTCCGCTCGGGCACGGCGACCTCGACCTCCGCGCGCTGGTCGACGTGCTCGACGGCTTCGCCGGCTGGGCGAGCGTCGAGCAGGACCGCGTCCCCGGCGGCGATCCCGTCGCCGACCTGATCGAGAGCCGCCGGCAGCTGGAGGAACTGGCATGACCGTCCGCCTCACCGCCGCCCAGGCGCTCGTCCGCCACCTCGCGGTCCAGTGGAGCGAGCGGGACGGCGTCCGCCGCCGAGCGATCCCCGCAGTCTGCGGCATCTTCGGCCACGGCAACCTCTGCGCGCTGAGCGCGGCCCTCGCCGAGTCCTCCGAGGAGCTGCGGTTCATCCAGCCCAAGCACGAGCAGGCGATGGTCCACACCGCGCTCGGCTACGCCAAGGCCACTCGCCGGCTCGCCACGCTGGGCTGCACGGCGTCGATCGGCCCGGGCGCGACGAACCTGGTCACCGGCGCCGCCACGGCGACCACGAACCGCCTGCCGGTGTTGCTGCTCCCGGGCGACACCTTCGCCACTCGGCTTCAGGGGCCGGTCCTGCAGCAGCTCCAGCATCCGGCGTCGCGCGACTGGACGGTCAACGACTGCCTGCGCCCGGTCAGCCGCTTCTTCGATCGCATCGCGCGCCCCGAGCAGCTGCTCGACTCGCTGCCGGAGGCGATGCGCGTCCTGCTCGACCCGGCCGAGTGCGGCGCGGTGACGCTGGCGCTGCACCAGGACGTCCAGGGCGAGGCCTACGACTACCCCGAGGCGTTCTTCGTGCCGCGGGTGTGGGAGATCGCGCGCCGCCCGCCGGAGGCGGCTGCCGTGGCCGCCGCCGCGGCGGCGATCCGGAGCGCTCGGCGGCCGCTGCTGATCGCGGGCGGCGGCGTCCGGTACTCCGCCGGCGAGGAGGCGCTCGAGCGGCTGAGCCGGTCGTGCGGGATCCCGGTCGCCGAGACGTCGGCGGGCAAGGGCTGCGCCCGGGGCGACCTGCTGCTCGGAGGGATCGGCGTCAACGGCACCGGCGCGGCGAACGAGCTGGCGCGCGAGGCCGACCTCGTGATCTGCGCGGGCACGCGCCTGACCGACTTCACGACGGCCTCGCGCTCGCTCTTCCAGGACCCCCACGTGCGGTTCGTCGGGATCAACGTGAGCGCGGCGGACGCCTTCGGCTCATTCCCCGTCGTAGCGGACGCCCGCGCGGCGCTCGAGGCGCTCGACCGAGCGCTCGACGGCTGGCGCTCACCATCTCAGGCCGTGGCGGACGCCCGGCGGCGCTGGCAGGCGGCCGTCGAGGCCGACCTCGCGCCGCGCGAAGGCGAGCGGATGAGCCAGGGCCAGGCGCTGCGGACGCTGAACGCCGCGGCGCGGGCCGGCGACTGGGTTGTCGCCGCCGCCGGCAGCCCGCCCGGCGACCTCCTGAAGCTCTGGAGCGTGCCTGCGGGCGGGTCCGCGCACCTCGAGTTCGGCTTCTCCTGCATGGGCCACGAGCTGCCGGCCGGGATCGGCATCCGGCTCGCGCAGCCCGACGCGGGGGAGATCGTGGTCATCATCGGCGACGGCACGTTCCTCATGTCCCCGACCGAGCTCGTCACCGCCGTCCAGGAGGGCGCGAAGATCACGGTCGTCGTGATGGTCAACGGCGGCTATCAGTCGATCCATGGCCTCCAGCTGGCCACCGTGGGCGCGAGCTTCGGCAACGAGTTCCAGGTGGACGTAGACCACGCCGGCCTGGCCCGGTCACTCGGCTGCCGCGCTTGGCGCGTCGAGACCGACGAGGAGCTGGAGAGCGCGCTCGCGGAGGCGCGGGAGGCCGAGGGACCGGCGCTGATCGAGTGCCGCGTCGAGCCGCGGCGAATGCTGCTCGGCTCCGGAGCGTGGTGGGATCTCGGCGTCGCCCAGCAGGCCGACGACCCGCACACGAGGGAGCTCGCCGCCGCGCAGCGGGCGGGCGCCGCGGCGCAGCGGTTCTTCCATTAGTGGGCGCCGCGAACCCGTCCGCCGCCCCCTGTAGGCTCGGCGCACCCGACAGAAATGTGCCCCGGCGGCGACGGCGCATCGCCCCGGGGCTGGTACCGAAGGTAGGGCCTTCGGCACGCCACGCACGATACGGACTCGTGTGGGCGCCCGCTGCCCCCTTTCGGCACGTGAACGGAGGAGGCGCGATGGCGCACCTGACGATCAACGTCCCGGAGGAGCACGTCGACGACCTGCGACGCGCGCTGCTGCGCGCGCACGCAGGCCGCGCCGCCGAGCTGCGGCGCGCGCTCGACGCGTATCTCGACACCCACGACCGGCTCGACGAGGTCGAGGGCGCGCTCGTCGAGCTGCGCGACCTGCACGAGGCGCTCGGCCGGCTCGGCTGGGAGGCGACCGCGCCGCCGCGGCCGGTCCTCCTCCGCGCCCACCCCGAGGTCGTCGCCGACGCCCTCCGCGCGCTCCCGCCCGACGCCCGTGATTGGCTGGCGACCCGGCTCGAGGACGCCCGATGAGCTCGCTCGCCGCCCCCGGCGGCAGGCCACCGACCGTCGGGCGCGTCGCGCGGCTCCTGCTGCTGTCGCCGCTCGAGGCTCGCGTCGTCCTGCGCATGGCCGCGTGCGGGCCGGCCACGCTGCGCGTGCTGCAGGCCGAGCTCGAGCTCTCGGCGGGCGGGGTCGTCGCCCTCGTCCAGCGCCTCGAGCGGGAGGGCGCCGTGCGGCGGGATCAGGACGGGAGCCTGCGGCTCACGCCGGGCGCCGAGCGCGAGGTCGAGGCCGCGCTGAGCTGAAGCTCACTGGGCGGTCCAGCCCCCGTCCACCACCAGGCTCGCCCCCGTCATGAGCGGCGAGGTGGCGGCGAAGAGCACCGCCTCGGCGACCTCGTCCGGCTCGCCGAGCCGCCCGAGCGGGATGCGGCTCACGATCTCGCGGCGCGCGTCCGGATCGGCCAGGAAGGGCCGCGTCATCGGCGTCTCCACGAAGGTCGGCGCCACCGTATTGACGCGGATGCCGTGCGGGGCGAGCTCGACGGCCATCGCCTTGGCCATCCCCTCGACCGCGTGCTTGGCCGTGCAGTACGCCGTGCGGAGCGGCGCGCCCACGTGGCCCATCTGCGAGGTGACGTGGACGATCGCGCCCGCGTCGCCCGCGGCGATCATCCGCCGCGCGCAGATCTGGCCGGCGACGAAGGCGCCGTAGACGTTGAGCCGCCACGACCAGTCCAGCGCTTCGTCCGACACCTCCAGGAACGGCTCAGGCCGGTTGCCGCCCGCGCACGTGACGAGGATCTGCGGCGAGGGAGCGCCCGCCAGCGCCCGCTCGAGCGCGCCGCGGTCGGTGACGTCGCACGGCGCGCACAGCCCGTCGATCTCCTCCGCCAGCTCCCGCAGCGGCTCCGGCCGCCGCCCGACGAGCACGACGGTCGCGCCCGCGGCCGCCAGCCTCAGCGAGCACGCGCGACCGAGGCCGCCGGCGGCGCCCGTGACGACGGCCACCGACCCCGCCAGGTCCGCGCTCATCCCTCGTCGAGGCGCGCGAGGCGGAGCTCGGCCGTCGCCGCGTGGCCGGCGAAGCCCTCGGCGTGCGAGATCGCGGCGACCGCCGGCGCCACGCGGCGCGTGCCCTCGGCGGTCAGGCGCTGGTAGGTCACCGTCCGCAGGAACTTACCGACCCAGAGGCCGCCGGTGTAGCGCGCGGCGCGGCCGGTGGGGAGGACGTGGTTGGTCCCCACGGCCTTGTCGCCGTAGGCGACCGTCGCCTCGTCGCCGAGGAACAGCGAGCCGTAGCTGCGGAGCCGGTGCAGCCACCAGTCGAGGTCGCGCGCGTGGACCTCGAGGTGCTCGGGCGCGCGCTCGTCGGCGAGCGCGGCGGCCTCCTCGGCGTCGCGGGCCAGGATCACCTCGCCGTGCGCCCGCCACGCCTCGCCGGCGACGGCGCCGGTCGGCCACGTCCGCACGAGCTCGGGGATCCGCTCGAGCACTCCGGCGGCGACCGACCGCGCGGTCGTGACCAGGAGCGCGGGGGAGGAGGGTCCGTGCTCGGCCTGCCCGAGCAGGTCGGCCGCCACCAGATCGGGGTCCGCCGTCTCGTCGGCGATCACCAGCACCTCGGTCGGGCCGGCGATGAGGTCGATGCCGACGCGGCCGAAGAGCTGGCGCTTGGCCTCCGCGACGTAGGCGTTGCCGGCTCCGACCAGCATGTCCACCGGCTCGGCGCCGCACAGCCCGAAGGCCATCGCCGCCAGCGCCTGGACGCCGCCGAGGCAGAGCACGGCGTCGGCGCCGGAGCTCGCGATCGCGTGCAGCATGACCGGCGGCGGGAGCGCGCCGCGGTGCGGCGGCGTGCAGGCCACGACGTGGGGGACGCCCGCCGCCTTGGCCACCAGGACGGTCATGAACGACGACGCGAACATCGGATAGCGCCCGCCGGGCACGTAGGCACCGACGCGCCCGACCGGCAGGTGGCGATGCCCGAGGACGACGCCCGGCAGCGGCGTGAGCTCGACGTCCTCGAGCGTGGCGCGCTGCGCCGCCGCGAACGCGCGCACCTGCTCCTGCGAGAACGCGATGTGGTCGCGCAGCTCGGCCGGCACCTCGGCGGCGGCCGCCTCGAGCTCGTCGGCGCCGAGCAGGAACGCGGGCGGGTCCCAAGCGTCGAGCGTGCGCGAGTAGTCGCGGACGGCGGCCTCGCCGCGCCGCTCGATGCGCAGCAGCATCTCCGCGACGTCGCGCTCGACCCGCCCGCCCGCCACGCCCGCGCGCGGGGCCGCCGCCTTCAAGACCTCGGCCATCTACGCGCGGCGATCCGTCGTCATGCGCGGCGATCCGTGGCCATCGCGTACTCGCGCAGGTACGCCTCGACCGTCAGCAGGTGCGCCCGCATCGCCTCGCGCGCGGCCTCCGGATCCGCCTGCGCGACGGCGGCGAGGATCCGCTGGTGCTCGGGCAGGCTGCGGTCGAGCCGGGCGTCCGGCCGGGCGAGCGGGCGGCGCGCCGTGATCAGCGCGCGGTGGATGGGCTCGGTCATGCTGCCGAGCGCGCGGTTGCCGGCCGCGTCGATCAGCGCGCGGTGGAAGGCGATGTCGGCCTCGTGGTAGAGCTCCTCGGCGGCGGGGCTGTCGATCGCCCGTACGGCGGCCGCGGCCATGCGGTCGAAGGCGTCGGACAGCGCCGTCAGGTGGGCCTGGTCGGCGCGCTCGGCGGCCAGCCCCGCGGCGGCGATCTCGAGGATCCGGCGCGACTCCAGGTACTCGCCGAGGATCGCCGCGCCGCGGCCCGAGTCGAGCAGCGCGCCCAGCACGTCGGGGTCGAGCACGTTCCAGCGCTCCTCCGGGCGGACGGTCGCCCCGCGGCCGTGCTTGACCGCCACGATACCGCGCTCCTCGAGCCCGCGCACGCATTCCCGCGCCACCCCGCGGCTCACGCCGAACTGCCCCGCGAGGTCCGCCTCGCGGGGCAGCCAGCCGCCCACCCCGACACGGCCGCTGACGATGTCCCCCAGCAGGACGCGCATCACGTTCTCGTGCAGCCGTGACATGCAGTGATCGAATCACTGCCTGGGCGAACCGGTCAACGGCCAAACCGGCCCCTCGACCGGCGAGGCGCTTTCCGGTCCTTCGAGCAGCGAGGCACTTTCTCGGCTCTTGAATGCCTGAGAGAGCCGGTGATCAAATCTCTTGCAACGTGGAGAGACGGGTATCGATCGGCGTGGTGGGTGCCGGGCTCGTGGCGCAGGCCGTGCACCTGCCGCTGCTGCAGCGGCTCGACGGCCACTTCCGCGTGGTCTCGCTTGCCGAGCCCGAGCCGGCGGTCCGGCACGCCGTCGGCTCGCGCCACGGCGTCGGCCGCCTCTATCCCGACCACCGCGCGCTGCTGGAGGCCGGGGGCGTCGAGGCCGTGCTCGTGTGCTCGCCGAACGCCACCCACGCGCAGGTCGCGATCGACGCGCTCGAGGCCGGCGCGCACGTGCTGGTCGAGAAGCCGCTGTGCGTGACGCCGGAGGAAGGCAGCTGGATCCTCGACGCGCGCGACCGTGCCGGCCTCGTGGTCCAGGTCGCCTACATGAAGCGCTTCGACCCCGCGGTCGAGGCGCTGCTCGACGAGCTGCCCGCCACGTGGACGCCCGCGCACGTCACCACCGCGACCTTCGACCCCGGCCTGCGCGAGCCGTTCGGGCTGCCGGCCGGGCCCACCACCCAGAGCCCCCAAGACGCCTTCCTCGGCGCGCTGATCCACGACGTCAACCTCGTCCGCGCCGTGCTCGCGCGCTGCGGAGCGGCGGTCGAGCGGGTCCTCGACGCGGCCGGGGACGAGGGTCGAGCCACGGCCACCATCGCGCTCTCGAGCCACGCTCGCTGGACCGCGGCCTGGCTCTCGCTGCCCGGCGCCGGCACCTTCCGCGAGCACCTGGCGCTCTACGCCGACGACGGGATCCGCGAGCTGGAGTTCCCCGCGCCCTACGCGCTGCACCAGCCGACCGTCTACCGGCGGACGGCGGCCAACGCGAGGGGCGCCGTGACGACGCTGCACACCTCCTGGCACGAGGCCTACGAGCGCCAGCTGCGGCACTTCCACGCCGTCGTCACCGCCGGCGACGAGTGCCGCACGCCCGCCGAGGACGGCCTGGCCGACGTCCGCCTGCTCGAGGCGCTCGCATGACCGCCGCGATCGTCACCGGGTCGGACTCCGGCATCGGCCGCGCGACCGCCGTCGCGCTCGCCCGGCGCGGCTTCGACGTCGGCATCACCTGGCACACCGACGAGCCGGGCGCCGAGCAGACGGCGGCGCTCGTCGAGTCGGCGGGCGGCCGCGC
Source organism: uncultured Solirubrobacteraceae bacterium (assembly GCA_963844405.1). Taxonomy (GTDB): domain Bacteria; phylum Actinomycetota; class Thermoleophilia; order Solirubrobacterales; family Solirubrobacteraceae; genus DASSUW01. Next base: position 174,348 of record CAWJNZ010000012.1, read on the forward strand.
GGTGGTGGCGCGGCTCGACCTGACCGCCGGCGAGGCGGTGCGCGACAGCATCGACGCGCTCGCCGACGCGCTCGGCGACCTCACGGCGCTCGTCAACAACGCCGGCGCCAACCATCGCGCGACCGTGGCCGAGGACACGCTCGACGGCTGGCGCCGCGCCCTCGAGGTCAACCTCACCGGGCCGTTCCTGTGCGCGCAGGCAGCCGCGCGGCGGATGGTCGCGGGCGGGCGCATCGTCAACGTCACGTCGATCCACGAGCACGTCCCGCTGCCCGCGGCGGCCGCGTATTGCGCCGCCAAGGCCGGGCTCGGGATGCTCACCAAGGTGCTGGCGCTCGAGCTGGCGCCGCACGGCATCACGGTCAACTCCGTCGCCCCCGGCCACATCGCGACGCCGATGACCGGCACAGAGCGCGACGCCGCCCTGCCGGAGATCCCGCTCGGCCGCCCGGGCGCGCCCGACGAGGTCGCCGAGGTGATCGCGCTGCTCGTCACCCACGGCTACGCGACCGGCGCGTCCGTCCTCGTCGACGGCGGCCTCGCTCTCAACGCCGTCGTCCCCCTCCAGCGGGCGGTGGAGGCCCGATGACGCTGGCGCTGCGGATCGTCCAGACCGGCCCGGTGCTGATCCTCGCGCTCGTCGTGGTCGTGATGTCGGCGCTGTCGCCGTTCTTCCTGACCGAGCGCAACATCACCAACCTCGGCTTCCAGACGTCGATCGTCGCGGTGCTGGCGCTCGGCCAGCTCCTGGTCATCCTCACGCGCGGGATCGACCTCTCGGTCGGCGCCGTGGTGGCGCTCGGCGGCGTGCTCGGCGGGATCGTGGCCGGCGGCGCGGCGGGCGGGTCGACGAGCTCCCACGGCGCCCTCGTCATCGTGGCGATGCTGGCGTGCGGCGCCGGCGTCGGCCTCCTCAACGGCACGATCCTCATCGCCGGGCGGGTGATGAACCCGTTCATCGTCACGCTGGGGATGCTGAGCATCGTCCGCGGGGCCGCGCTCGTCATCTCCGATGCGCAGACGACCACCGGGATGCCGGAGGCCGTCCAGACCGCGGGCACCGGCCTGATCGGCCCGCTGCCCGTGCCGGCGGTGCTCGTGGCCGGCCTCGCGCTCATCGCCTGGGTGATGCTCACGCGCACCCAGTGGGGGCGCTGGATCTACGCCGTCGGCGGCGACCCGGACGCCGCGCGGCGCGTCGGCATCCCGGTCGCCCGCGTCCTGCTCTCCGTCTACGTCCTCTGCGGGCTGGCGGCCGGGGTCGCGGCCATGCTCGTCGCCGGGCGCACCAACGCCGGCTCGCCGACCGCCGGCCAGCTGCTGGAGCTCGACGCCATCACCGCCGTGGTCATCGGCGGCGCGAGCTTCTTCGGCGGCCGCGGCAGCGTCTTCAACGTCATCGCGGGCGCGCTGATCATCGGCGTGATCCGCAACGGGCTCAACCTGCTCGACGTCACGCCGTTCTGGCAGTCGATCGCCATCGGCGTGCTCGTGATCGCGTCGCTGGAGATCGACGTCCTGCGCCAGCGCCTCGAAGACCGCCTGAGGGTGGCGCAGGCGTGACCCCGCTGCTCGACGTCCGCGAAGCGTCGAAGAGCTACGGCGCCGTCCGCGCGCTCGACGGCGTGAGCCTGACCGTCGAGGCCGGCGAGGTCGTCGCCCTGCTCGGCGACAACGGCGCCGGCAAGTCGACGCTCGCGAAGGCGATCGGCGGCGTCCACCGCCTGGACGAGGGCGAGATCCGCTTCGCCGGCCGCCCCGTCGTCATGCGCTCGCCCGCCGAGGCGCGCGAGCTCGGGATCGAGACCCTGCACCAGGACCTCGCGCTGTTCGACAACCTGAGCGCGCTCGCGAACTTCTTCATCGGCCGCGAGCGCCGCCGGCCGCGCCGGCTCGGGCCGCTCGGGCTGCTCGACACGCGCGCGATGACGCGCGAGTGGGACGAGCGGCTGGCGGAGATGGAGGTCCGCATCCCCGGGGCGCAGCGCGAGGTCGGCGTGCTCTCGGGAGGCCAGCGCCAGGCCGTCGCGGTGCTGCGCGCGGTCGCGTTCGCGAGCCGCCTGGTGATCCTCGACGAGCCGACCGCCGCGCTCGGCGTCCGCGAGTCGCGCCAGGTGCTCGACCTCGTCCGCCGGCTTCCCGAGAGCGGCGTGGCGGTGCTGCTCATCTCGCACAACCTGGAGCACGTCGCGCAGGTCGCGCACCGGGCGGTGGTGCTCCGGCAGGGCCGGCTCGCAGGCGAGGCCGCGCCCACCGAGGACAACCACGAGGCGCTCGTGGCGATGATCGTCGGCGCCTCGTCGAGAGGAGGGTACGCATGAAGGTCAAGGCGATGCTCTGCGTGAGCATCCTCGTCGCCCTCGCCGGCTGCGGCGAGGACGACGGCGGCGGCGAGGCCGCCAAGAAGGAGAGCGAGCCGGTCCGCGTGGCGGTTGTTCTGGCCGCGCTCGACAACGCGTTCTACGTCGCGCAGAAGGACGGCATCGAGGAGGAGGCCCAGAACCATCCCGATGCCGACGTGACCGTGAGCGCGGGGCGCCAGCGCACCGCGTCGGACGAGGTGATCGGCCTGATCGAGGACGCGATCGCCAAGGACGTCGACGCGGTCGCCGTCAACGGCTCGGACAATGCGCCGCTGATCCCGGTGCTGCAACGGGTGATCGACGCGGAGATCCCGCTCGTGCTCTTCGACGCTCCCGCCGACGAGCTCGAGGGCTCCTACGAGACGTACATCGGCACCGACAACGAGGCCGGCGGCCGCGCGGCCGGTGAGTGGCTCAACGGCGAGCTCGCCGACGGCGGGAACGTCGGGCTGCTGCTGTGCGTGGCCGGCCATCCGGTCACCCGCGCGCGGGTGAAGGGGTTCGAGGAGGGCCTCGCGGGCCGTGGCAAGGTCGTCTCGCGCGTCGACGCCGAGTGCGACCGCGACCGCGGGCGCAAGGTGATGGAGGACATGATCACCGCCCATCCGGACCTCGACGCGGTCTTCTCGACCAGCGACGGCCAGTCGATGGGAGCGGTCGAGGCGCTCAAGGCCGCCGGCAAGGACCCGCTGTTCGTCTCCTTCGACGCGCAGCCCGAGGCGGTCGAGGCGATCAAGGCCGGCAACGTGGTCGACGCGTCGGCCGGCTGGTCGGCGCGCCTGCTCGGCGCCGAGGCGGTCAAGGCGGCGATCGCGGCGGCCAAGGGCGAGACGGTCGAGGCCAGCCGGGTGATCCCGGTGACGGTGGTCGACGAGAGCAACGCCGCCACGTGGAAGGGCTGACGCACCGGTCCGCCGAGCACGATCCGGGCGAGCGCGGGTGGGCGCTCGGCGTCGCCCAGCGCGACGCCGTGGCGAAGAACGTCGCGACGTACGGCCGCCTCCTCGGGGAGGCGGCCGGCGCCGCGGATCTCTCGCCCTGGCCCGACCTGCTCGAGGAGGTTCAGGGGATCGCGGCGGGAGCGCGCGTGCCGGTCGAGGCGCTGCTGCGCCTGCAGGCGCGCACCGAGTTGATGGGCGGCTCCGAGTGCTCCCTGATGGGACGGCCGGGGCGGGTCGAGCAGAACTGGGACTGGCATCCGGACGTCGTGCCGCTCGTGTGGGTCGTCGAGCAGCCCGGAGGCCGGTGGTTCGCGACGCTCACCGAGGCCGGCATGCTCGGCAAGATCGGGCTGTCGAGCGCCGGCCTCTGCTTCGGGCTGAACTTCCTGCGCTGCTCGCTCGACGGCGGGCTGGGCGGCGTGCCGATCCACGTGCTGTTGCGGCTGCTGCTCGATCGCACCGACTCGTTCGACGCGGCCGTCCGGCTCGTGCGCGGGTCGCGGGTGACGGCGTCGTCGTGCATCACCGTGGGGTCGGCGACCGAGGTCGTGGCGCTGGAGGTGTCGCCCGGCGGCTGCGGCGTGGTTCCGGGCCCGCGCGTGCTCCACACCAACCACTTCCTCGACGGGCCGCCTGCTGGGGTGGATCTCGAGGCCGCCGAGCAGCCGTCGACGTTCGAGCGGCTGCGCGAGCTCGAGCGGAGCGGCTCGCTGGCCTCGCCGCCGGCGTGCCGGCACGTCGACCTGCGGGATCCGTGGCCGGATCGGCGCGCGACCCTGGCCTCGGTGGTGATCGAGCCCGGGAGGCTGCGGATCGCCGCGGGTCCGCCGTGCGAGACGCCGCTCGAGGAGGTGCCGCTGCCGTGAGCGTGACGGTGTCGGTCGACGTCGACGGCCTGGCGGGACTGGCCTGCCGGCCGGGCGGGCCGTGGGACGGCCGGCTCACCTCGCGCTCCGAGCACGCGTACGTGTGGCGCGGGCTGGAGCGAGTGCTCGGCGTGCTCGAGCGGCACGGCGCGCGGGCCACGTTCTACGTCCCCGGCGTGACCGTCGAGGAGGACCCGGGCGTGTTCCGGGAGCTCGTCGCCGCCGGTCACGAGCTCGGCCACCACGGGTACCGGCACCTGCCCACGGTCTCGCTCGATCCGGCCGGTGAGCGGGAGGAGCTCGAGCGCGGACTGGAGGCGCTCGCCGCGGTCGGCGTGCGCCCGCGCGGCTACCGCTCGCCAGGCTGGGAGCTGACCCCGGTGACGCTCGCGCTGCTCGGCGAGCTCGGCTTCGGCTGGGACTCGAGCCTGATGGACGACGACCGGCCGTACCGACTGAGCGACGGGCTGGTCGAGCTGCCGGTCCACTGGCGGCTCGACGACGTGCCCTTCCACGCCCGCCACGCGCACGCCGACGAGATCCTCGCCATCTGGACCGCCGAGTTCGACGCGAGCGACGGCCACCTCACGTACACGATCCACCCAGAGGTGACCGGGCGCGGCCACTACCTGACGCTGCTGGAGCGGCTGCTCGACCACGTCGGCCCGACCGTGAGGCATGGCGACGTCGCCGTCTGAGCTCGAGCGCCTGGTGCGGTACTGCCATCCGGCCAAGATCCTCGCCACGACGCGCCTGCCGGGGGCGCTCGACGAGCGCGCGCTCGCTGCGCTGTACGGGGTGTCGGTCGAGCACTATCGGGAGGTGGTCGAGGCGGTGCGCCGCGAGCCTTTCGCGGCGCTCGGCGGGCTGGCGCTGGGCGACTCGCACACCGACGACCTCGGCTCCTGGGCGGAGATGCTGGGCCTCGTCAACGCCGGCCTGTCGGGCGACACGACCACCGCGGCGCTCGCCCGGCTGCACCGGCTGCCCGCCGCGGACCGGGCGTACGTGCTGCTCGGGACCAACGACGCACGCCGCTGCGGCGACGGGCCGATGCTCGTCTCGCACCGCGAGACGCGGCGGAACCTGCGGGCGATCGACCGGGCGCTGCCGCAGGTGACCTGGATCACGCCGCCGCCGGTCGACGAGGCGCGGATCCGCGCCGATCCTGCGTCCGAGGGCCTGAGGTGGAGGCTCGCCGACGTGGCGGCCAAGGCGGCGATCGTGCGCGAGGAGTTCGCCGCCGTCATCGACCTCTGGCCGGCGTTCCGCGCCGAGCACCTGGCGGCTGACGGGCTCCATCCGAGCCCGGCCGGTCAGCGGCTGATCGCCGAGGCGGTGCTGGCGAACTGGCGCTCGAGCCAGCCGACCGCGAACGACGTCAGCTCGTCGGCGGGGAAGCGGTAGGCGGTGGCGGCGCCGACCGTGCCGCGCCGCCCGACGCCGGCGGAGAGCGCGGCCGCGGCGATGACGGCGAGCGGCGCCGCGCCCTCCGGCAGGACGTCCTCGTACGGGTAGACGCCGCGCCAGACGTCGATCTCGCGGATCGCCGTCCAGCCGCGCCCGCGCACGGGCAGCCGGTAGGTCGTCCACCGCTTCGGCCCGCTGGCGACCGCCTCGGCGTGGTGGAGCAGGCTGATGGTGCGCAGCGGCGCGCCGAGCAGGACGACCTGGGCGTGGGAGTCGACGAGGCGGGCGTACGGCGTCCCAGCGCCGAAGCCGTCGTCGAGCCGGTGGTCGGCCGTGAGCTCGTCCGCGCGGGCGCCGACGGCGGCGAGGCCGGTGCCCGGGTTGGCGCTGCGGCGGGCGCCCGGCCACGTGCGGATGCGCTCGGCCAGCCGGCCCTCGTACGGCGCCGCCGCCGAGAGCGCGGAGTCGAAGGCGGGCAGCTCGGCCTCGTAGGCGTCGCGCCAGGCCGGCGGCCACTCGCCATGCCCGAACGGGATGTCCTCCCAGCTCGCCTGCGCGCACAGCGTCCCGGCCGGGCCGAGGCACTCGAGCAGCGCCTCGACGACGGTCTGGCTGCCGCCCACGACCCAGCCGAGCGAGCTCAGCGAGGCGTGGACCATGGCGACGCCGGGCTCCAGCCCGAGGCGGTGGAGGTCGGCGACGAGGCGCGAGCGGGTCACGGGGACCTGTGTGGCGAGCTGCTCAGGCCGCGGCATGCGCCCACCACGCGCCGGCGGCGGCGGCCAGCGCGATCGCGCCCGCCGCCGCCATGCCCGCCTCGAAGCTCGCGCGGCCGAGCACCGCCGGTCCGAGCGCGCCGCCCAGGTACTGGGCGGTGATGAGCACGCCGACGACCGCGCCGTGCCGGGCGGCGGCAGTGCCCGCCGTCGCGACGGCGGCGACCGCCGCGTTCCCGATCACGTGGCCGAAGCCGAAGCCGGCGACGCTCGCGGCGATCGCCGGCCCCGAGCCCGCCCCCGCGACGGCCGCCAGCAGCCCGGCGCCCTGCAGCGCCAGCCCCGCGCTGACGGCCGCCCCGGCGGCCAGCCGTCGAGCCACCGCCGCCCCCGGCAGCGCTGCCGCGCCGAAGCAGGCGAACACCAGCGCCGCCCCCAGCGGGCTGTAGCCGCGCGCGTCCTGGAGGTGCAGCGTCAGCAGCAGCGTCGCCGCCGCGCCCGTGCCGGTCACGACCAGCCCGGCGGCGCACGCCACGGCCATGTTCCTGCCGGGCGCGGCGAGGGCACGAATGCGTGGTCGTGGGGCCGCACGATGTCGTGGGACCGGGTCCGGCTCGAGCAGGCGCCAGGCAGCGACCATCGCCGCCGCCGCGAGCGGGACGAGGGCGGCGACCGCGACGCGCCAGCTGGCGACGGTCGCGACGACGCCGCTCACGAGCGTCCCGGCGACGAACCCGGCCGAGATCGCGAGGCCGTAGGCGGCGAGCACGCGGCGGCGCTCCTCGCCCTCGCGCGTGGCGGCGGTCAGGAGCGCGAGGGCGGCCGGGGTCATGAGCGCGGCGCCCGCGCCCTCGACGGCGCGGCCGGCGATCGCCGTCGCCGCCGTCCCCGCGCCGGCGGTGAGCGCCCCGCCGGCCGCGAACACGCCGAGCCCGGCGAGCAGGACACGGCGGCGGCCGAGCGCGTCGGCGGCACGGCCGGCCGCGAGCAGCAGGCAGCCGAAGACGAGGCTGTAGGCGCTGAACAGCCACCCGACCTCGCCGCGGCTCATCGCCAGGTCTGCGCCGAGCCGCGGCAGCGCGACGCTGAGGACGGCGAAGTCGACCGCGAGCAGCACCGGCGGGGCGCAGCAGGCGATCACGCCACCGCGGCGCACGCCTCTCCGTGGGTGATGGTGGGGCCGACGTGGTCGAGCAGCCGCTCCAGCAGCGTCACGCGGTGGCCGCGCCCGCTGAGCTCGGGATGGAGCGTGTACGTGAGATGGCCGGACGCGTGGTCGTGCTCGGCGGTCCAGACCGCGAGGACCTCTTCGGCGTGGGCGTGGCGGACGAAATAGGGGACGTCGTCGAGGCTCCAGTGCACGGGGAGCTCGACGAGCCCGTTCGCGAGGCGGTAGGGGCGCTCGTCGTCCATCAGGCTCGAGTCCCACGCGAAGCCGAGCTCGCCGAGCAGCTCGAGCGTGTGCGGGGTGAGCTCCCAGCCCGGCGACCGGTAGCCGCCCGGCCGCGCGCCGACTACCGCCAGCGCTTCCAACCCCCGCTCGAGCTCGTCGCGCTCGCCCCGGCGGTCCAGGGTGGGCGTGGGAAGGTGGCGGTAGCCGTGATGGGCGAGCTCGTGGCCGGCCGCGACCGCCTCGCGGAAGACGCCCGGGTCCTCCTCGATCGTCACGCCCGGGACGTAGAGCGTCGCGCGGGCGCCGAAGCGGTCGAGGACGGCGAGCAGACGCTCCAGGCCGCGCCAGACGAACCCGTGCTCGGAGCGCGACGTCAGCCGTCCCTCCCACGGGCCGCCCGGCCGGCACGCGAGCCCCGCGAGTCCGTCGACGTCGAGCGAGACGCTGACGCTCACGGCGGCCCGGGGGCGAACGTGACCCGGCAGCGGCGGGCCTGGCGGTCGACCTCGACGTCCGCGCCGACGTAGCCGCGCGCGAGCAGCTCGCGCATCTCCGAGCGGACGCGGTGGCGGTCGGCCGCCGTCGGCGACCACGGCAGCGCGACGGCCTCGACGCCGTCGCGCGCCAGCGGCGGGCGGCCGTCGAGGCGCCAGACGAGCTCGAGGTCGTCCTGCGGATGCCCGGGATCCGCGCGCAGCCCGTCGTGCAGGCCCACGTGGTAGGCGGTGACCAGCGCGCCGAGGTGCGACAGGTAGACGCGCAGCGCGCGGGCGTTGAGTGGGTCGGTGGTCCAGCGGATGACCGTGTAGCCGAGCGCGAGCGCCTGCCGCCGCTGCTCGAGCTTGAGCTCGAGCCCGAGCCGCCGGCCCCGGTGCTCGGGCGCCACCGCCAGCCCGCACGAGAAGAGCTCGCCGCGGGCCGGCAGCGCGTAGGACACGCCGACCACGGCGCCGTCCGCCTCCGCGACGAGCGTGAGGCCGCCGCACTCGTCCGTGGTGCGCATGAGCCAGGCCGGCACGGCGTCGCGGTCGGCGAAGCCGAGCGACCGCGCCAGCAGCGCCGCCGCCGCGGGCAGATCGTCGGGCCGGGCGCGCCGGATGCCGGCCGCGACGACCGTGTCGTCTCCTGATCGCACCGCGCCGACGCTGCCGGACCGAAGGGCGGCGCGGCACCTCCCAGGGGAGGTCGTGCGGGAGGGTCCCGCCCCCTCCGGGGGTTCGTCCGCCGGGCGGTGCCGGAATCGCCGGCCGCCAGGCACGGTGGAGACATGCACCGCCTGCGAGACGCCATCCCATTGCCCCACCCGGGTGAGCCCGTCGTCGGCCGTGCCGTTCGCGAGGACGCCTATCCCGTCGTCGTCTGCCGCACGTTCGAGCAGGCGCTCGCCACGCTCGTCGAGCGGCTCGATGGCGCCGAGACGGCGGTCATCACCGACGAGACGGTGGAGGCGCTCTACGGGCCCACGCTGATCCGCGGGCTCCGCGAGGCGGGCAAGGACCCGCTGGTGCGGGTGCTGCCGGCCGGCGAGGGCAGCAAGAGCCTGGACGAGGCGGTCGCGGCCTGGCACTGGCTCGCCGAGTCCGACCTCGCGCGCCGCGACGTGCTCGTCGCGTTCGGCGGCGGCGTGATCGCCGACCTCGGCGGCTGGGTGGCGAGCGGCTACATGCGCGGGATCCCGTACGTCAACGTCCCGACGACGCTGCTCGCCCAGGTCGACGGCGCGCTCGGCGGCAAGGTGGCGGTCAACCACCCCGTGGCGAAGAACCTGCTCGGCGCCTTCCACTCGCCGCTCGGCGTGATCGCCAACGTCGGCTTCCTGCCGCACGACCAGCGGGCGGCACCTGCGCGCCGGCCTCGCGGAGGCGATCAAGAAGGCGGTCATCGCGTCGCCCGACTACTGGCGCTTCATCGAGACCCACGTCGACGCGCTGCTCGACGCGCGATCCGGACGCGCTCGAGCGGCTCGTCCACTCGGCCGCCGCCGATCAAGACCGCCCTGATCGAGCGCGACCCGTACGAGCGCGACCTGCGCCGCCCGCTCAACTTCGGCCACACGATCGGGCATCCGCTCGAGACCGTCACCGGCTACGGCCCGCTCCTGCACGGCGAGGCGGTCGCCTTCGGGATGGTCGTCGAGTCGCGGATCGCCGCACGCCCGCGGGCTGCTCGACGACACGCACGCTCGAGCGGCTGCTCGCTCTCCTGCGGACGTGCGCGCTGCCGACGACGCGCCGACGAGCTGCCGGCGGAGGTCGACGCCGACGCGATCGTCGACGCGATGGAGAAGGTCCGCCAGATCCGGGCCGGCAGCCTGCGCTTCGTCCTCCCGGTCGCCCTCGGCGAGACCGTCATCGCGGACGACGTCAGCGACGCCGAGGTGCGCGAGGCGCTCGCCGCCTGCGGCGTCGGCGGACGCGACGAGCGCATCGGTCTCGGGCCGGCCGTGGTCGCGCGCTTGCGTCACAGGTGAGCAAGTGATCTAATCACTGGCACGCATGCGTCCGACCGCCTCCGAGCAGCTGCTCGACCGAGCCGCCGAGGTCATCCCCGGCGGCGTGAACACGTGCCGCCGCCGCAGCGAGCCGCGGCTCTGCTTCCAGCGCGGCGAAGGGCGCCTACCTCTGGGACCTCGAGGGCCGTCGCTACGTCGACTACCACGCCGCCTACGGCGCGATCTTCCTCGGCCACTCGCCATCCCGCCGTCAACGAGCGCGTCGCGCGCGCCGATCCGCGACACCGTGCTCTTCGGGGTCGGGGTCACCGCCGCCGAGGTCGCGCTCGCCCGCAAGATCGTCGAGCACGTGCCGTCGGCGGACCAGGTCGTGGTCTGCAACAGCGGCTCGGAGGCCACCTACCACGCCATCCGGCTCGCCCGCGGCGTGACCGGCCGCGAGAAGATCGTCAAGTTCCAGGGTTGTTACAACGGCTTCCACGACTACGTCCTCAGGAACGTGCTGTCGGAGCCCGAGCTGGTCGGACGGCGCGACCCGCAGTCGAAGGGCATGCTCGAGGCGGCCGTCGACGCGACGCTCGTGTGCCGCTTCAACGACCTCGACGACGTCGAGGCGACCGTGCGCGCGCACCCCGACGCGATCGCGGCGATCATCGTCGAGCCCGTCGCCCACAACTCCCCCGGCCTCGTGCCGAGACCAGGCTTCCTCGAGGGCCTGCGCGCGCTCTGCGACCGCGAGGGCATCGTGCTCGTCTTCGACGAGGTGATCACGGGCTTCCGGCACGGGCTCGGCGGCTACCAGGGGATCTGCGGCGTCACGCCGGACCTCACCACGCTCGGCAAGGCGATCGCCAACGGCTACCCGCTGGCCGCCGTCGCCGGCCGCCGCGAGCTGATGGAGCGGTTCACGACCAACCCCGCCGGGGACGTGCACTTCGGCGGGACCTACAACGGCAACGCCGTCGCCGTCGAGGCCGGGCTCGCCACGATCGAGCTGCTCGAGGACGGCGCCGTGCACGAGCGCGTCTTCGCGCTCGGCGAGCGGATGCGCGCCGGCCTCGCACGGATCGCCGCCGACGCCGGCGTGCCGGCCGTCGTCGCCGGGTTCGGCTCGCTGTTCGTGCTCTGCTTCATGGACGGACCGCTCGAGACCTACGAGGACGTGCTCCGCAACGACCGCGCGCTGTTCATGCGCTACCGCCGCGAGCTGATCGCGCGCGGCGTGTTCGAGATGCCCGAGAGCCTCGGCCGCAGCCACATCGGCGCGGCGCACACGCAGGAGGACGTCGACCGCTCGCTCGAGATCGCGGAGGCCGCGCTGGCCGCCGCCCTCGACGGTCAGACGCGCAGCCAGCTCGCCAGGTGACGGCCGTAGTCGTCGACCGCGGCGGCCGTCGCGGTGGCGTCCCGCTCTTCGAGCGCGGCGACGATCCGCTCGTTCAGCGCGACGACGGCGCCGTCGCGCTCCGGCGCCGTCGCGCGGCGGACCTGCGCGAGCACGGCGTGGAGCGAGCCGAGCGCGTCGGCGAGGTAGCGGTTGCGGGCGAGGAGGACCAGCGTGCGGTGGAAGTCGGTGTCCGCCTCGGCGAACCGCTCGTCCCCCGCACGCATCCGCTCGATCGTCTCGGCGAGCAGCCGCAGGTCGCCCTCGCGCAGCCGCCGGGCGGCGAGCATCCCCGCCTGCGTCTCGACGAGCCTCAGCGCCTCGACGGCCTCCCTGAGCAGCGCCGTGTCGCGATGGCGCAGGAGCACGGCCTCGGCGACGTCGCGGTCGAGCACCGACCACCGGTCCGCGGGCAGGACCTGCTGCCCCTGGCCGGCGTGCACCACGATCACGTTGCGCTCCTCGAGCGCGCGGATCGCCTCGCGCGCCACGCACGGGCCGCAGGCATGGCGGGCGGCGATCTCCTCGACCCGCGGCAGCCAGGCGGCGGCGGCGATCTCGCCGGCCGCGATGTCGTCGAGGAGGTCGGCCATGATCCGTCGATAGGCCCGCTCCATTGGTCAGCGATGGGGTCGTGGAGACGGCGCGGCGCCGCCCGCCGCGCGGTTCTGCCGGTCAGCGTCCGCAGATGCTGGACGGCCGTCGCGCCGCGGCCTAGCGTCCTCGCGCGAAGCCATGACACAGATCCGGGTCCTGATCGCGGACCGCCACCCGCTGTTCCGCGACGGCCTCGCACGGGCGATCGACCGTGACGGCACGCTGCGGCTGATCGCCGAGGCGGACGAGCCGGCCGCCGCGCTGGAGGCGATACGGCGGCTGTCCCCCGACGTCGCGGTGCTCGACGTCGAGCTCGACGCGCTGCGCATCCTCGCCGCCGTCGCCCAGCACGGCCTGCGCACCCGGGTCGCGCTCATGACGGCCGAAGTCCGCCGCGCGGACGCCTTCGAGGCCGTTGCAGCCGGAGCGCTGGGATACCTCTCCAAGCAAGTCAGGGCCGACATCGTATGTGATGCCATCAGGCGCGTCGCGGCAGGTGATGCGGCACTGTGTCATGAGGCCCAGAGCGTCGTGACGGCCGAGATCCGGCTCCGGCACCAGGACGATCACCCGCTGCTCAGCCCGCGCGAGTTCGAGGTCCTGCAGCTGATGGCACAAGGGCTGAGCTATGCCGAGATCGGCTGCCGGCTCCACCTCGCGCCGACCACCGTCAAGGGCTACGCCGCCCACGTCTACGAGCGGCTCGGCGCGTCCGATCGCGTGGCCGCGGTGGTCGAGGCGATGCGGCGCGGGCTGCTCGCCTGAGCGCTCGCCGAGTCGCGGTTGCCTCGACAGGGCGAGGCATCGAGGGGCAGAAGCTCGCACTGGACGATCGATATGTCCAGTGATCCAATCACACTATGTCGGCGGCGCCCCGGGAGGCACCAGCCCCGTATGGCCACGGTTGACTCGTTCTTCGTCACACGCACGATGCAGACCGTCGAGCTGCTGGCGTTCCAGTCGTGCACGGCGCCGCAGGTGGCCGAGGTCCTGCGCGTCGACGCGCGGACGGCGCGGCGGCTGCTGAACCGGCTGGCCGACGAGGGCTGGCTCGTGCGGAGCGAGGGCCGCGTGCGGACCTACACGCTGTCGCTGCGCGTCGCGGCGCTGGCCGCGCACTACGTCGAGCGGGCGCCGCTGACGGTGGCGGCGACGCCGATCGTGCGGAGCTTGCACGAGCGGACCGGCGCCGTCGCGCACCTCGTGGTGCCGAGCTACCGCTCGGTCCTGTGCCTCGTCCACCGCGCCGGCGGCGCGCCGTCGCGGCCGCACCTGGGCGAGCTCATCCCGGCGCACGCCACGGCCGGCGGCAAGGTCCTGCTCGCCCACCGCGCGGCGTGGCGCGAGAGCGTGCTCGAGCTCCCGCTCGAGCGCCTCACCGAGCGGACCGTCGTCGACCCGGACGCCGTCCGCAACGAGTGCGAAGTCACGCTCGCGCAGGGCTTCGCGCGCGAAAGCGGCGAGTATCGCGACGGCCTGCGGGGGGTCGCCGCCCCGGTGCCCGACCCGACCGGCGACGTCATGGCCGCGATCGTGCTCAGCGGGCCCGAGGAGCCCGATGTCTGCGCGGTCACGGCCGCGGCCGCCGCCCTGCGCGACAAGCTCGCCGAGGCCGGTGAGGCCCTTGCTGCGTGAGGACCACGCCAAGGTGGCCTACGAGGCGCTCGCGCCCGGCTACGACGACCTCACCCGCGACCACGACCATGCCGCGTGGACCGCCCTGCTCGAGGCGCGCGCCGTCGAGGCGGGCCTGGACGGCATGCGCCTGCTCGACGTCGCGTGCGGCACGGGCAACACGCTCGTGCCGATGCTCGAGCGCGGCTACGACGTGACCGGCGTCGACGTCTCGGAGGCGATGCTCGCCGCGGCCGCGCGAAAGGCCGGTGTTCGCGCGGAGCTGATCGCGTCTGACATGCGCGCCCTGCCCGCGCTCGGCGAGTTCGACCTCGTGTGGTGCCTCGGCGACGCCCTCAACTACCTCGACACGCAGGAGGAGCTGGTGGCCACGCTCGACGGACTGCGGCGGAACCTCGCCCCGGACGGCGTCGTGGTCTTCGACGTCAACACGCTGGCGACGTTCCGGACGGCGTACTCCTCGCTGCTCGCCGTCCCCGCCGCCGACCGCGTCGTGCTGCTCGAGGGCCACGGCGACGCGGAGCTCCCGGCGGGTGGCGCGGCCGACGTCTGGATCGACCGGCTCGAGCAGCAGCCGTCGGGGTGGTGGACGAGGACCCGCAGCGAGCACCACCACCGCCACCACCCGGAGCCCGCGGCGCGGGCGGCGCTCGCCGCCGCCGGCCTGCGCTGCCACACGCTCTACGGCACCTACACGACCGGCGTGATGGAGACGCCGCTCGACGAGCTCCGCCACGCGAAAGCCGTGTACATCGCGCGCCAATGACGCGCCCTAACACGCAGAGGAGGTGAATCGTCCTGAACATCGAGACGCCCGACCGGCCGATCCTCACCGAGGCCGGCTACTACAAGGGCCTGTGAACCGTGACGGGCCGCCCGCCGGCGTGGCGGGCGGCCCGCGGTACCGGCTGCGGCCGTCGGTCGAGCCGTTCGTCGACCGCACCGGAGCGCTGTGCTTCGTGCGTCCGGGCGCCCGGGACCTGATCGTCCGCGAGCCGGAGGAGGCGGACGTCGCGCTGGTGCGGGCGCTGCGGGAGCAAAGCCTGACGGCGGCCGAGCTCGAGCGTCGGCTCGGCATCGGCGCCGCGCCGCTCCGCGACAAGCTCGACAGCCTCGTCCACGCCGGCCTCGCGCTCGTGCGCGACGATCGCGCCTCGGTCCCGCTCGCGGCCGAGGACGCGGAGCGCTTCTCGCGCCAGCTGCCGTACCTCGCCGAGCTCGGCGAAGAGACGCGCCTCCAGCACCGCCTTCGCGACGCGACCGTGGCCGTCCTCGGCTGCGGCGGCCTCGGCACGTGGGCGATCGCCGCGCTGGCCTGCGTCGGCGTCGGGCGGCTCGTGCTCGTCGACGACGACGCCGTCGACCTGAGCAACCTCAACCGGCAGATCCTCTACATGCGCGCGGACGTGGGGGAGGGCAAGGCCGCAGCGTCGGCGCGCTGGGTGGGACGCTTCGACGCGGCGATCGAGGTCGTCGACTTGCCGCGGCGGATCGCCGCCGCGAACGATGTCGGACCGGTCATCGCCGGTGCCGACGCCGTCGTGCTGGCGGCGGACTGGCCGCCGTACGAGCTCTGCCGCTGGGTGAATGCGGCGTGCGTCGACGCTCGCGTCCCGTTCGTCGCGGCGGGCCAGGTCCCACCCCTGCTGCGGATCGGGCCGACGTACCTCCCGGGCGCCGGGCCGTGCTTCGCCTGTCACGAGACCGCCATCCGCTCGGCCTCGGCCGCCTACGACGACTACGTCGCGTTCCGCCGGTCCGATCGCGGCATCGCCTCCACGCTCGGGCCGGCGTCGGCGGTCGCCGGCGGTCTGATCGGCCTCGAGCTGATGCATCTGCTGGCCGGCGTGCCGCCGGCCACGCAGGAGCTCGCCCTGGTGCTCGACGTGCGCACGCTGGAGGTGCGCCGCGAGCCCGTGCCCCGAGATCCGGGCTGTGAGACATGCAAGTATGTTGAGCGATGTTGATCGATGAGCCGAGTCGCCTGGAAGTGCTCGCGCGGCTCATGCGACATCCGCTGCGGCAGCGGCTGCTCTTCGAGTACGCCGAGGCGGCGACGAGCCCGAGCGCGGTCGCCGCGGCGCTCGGCGAGCGACTGAACCTCGTGAGCTACCACACGCAGGTCCTCCTGCGCGAAGGCTGCCTCGAGCTCGTGAGCACGAGGCGGCGCCGCGGGGCCGTCGAGCACTTCTACCGGTCGCGGATGCTGAGCCAGATCGACGACGACGCGTGGGAGCGCCTCCCGACGAGCGTGCGTCGCGCGCTCGTGCGGCTCACGATCGACGTCGCACGCCGCGAGATGGCGGACGCGCTCCCGCGCGGCGGGATGGACGGCGCGAGCGCGCACGTCAGCCGCACCTTCGTCGCGCTCGACGAGCAGGGTCGCGACGAGCTCGCCAAGCTGCTGAAGGCGACGCTCGAGGCCGCCGGCGAGATCAAGCGCCGCAGCCGCGTCCGCGGCGGCGATCAGCCGCCGTGGGAGCTCGTGATCATGAGCTTCGAGCGCTCACGCCCATAGGCTGGGGATCGGGCGGCTCAGGCGCCGCGCCCCCGCGTCGCCGCCCGGCGTGCTGTCGAGCTCCTCGCTGAGCGCGGCGAGCTGGGTGAACACAGCGGTGACCGCGGCGCGCTCGGCTGCCGACAGCGGGGCGGTGCTGCGTTCGAGCCCCGCGATCAGCGGCGCCTGGGCCTCGTGGAGCCGGGCGGCGGTGGCGGGCGAGAGCCGGATCAGCGTGCTGCGCCGGTCGGTGGGGTGCGGGACGCGGGTCACGTGCCCGCTGCGCTCGAGACGCTGGACGAGCGCCGTGGCCCCGCCTGAGCTGAGGTCGATCAGCGCCGCGATGCCGGATGGGGAGATCTCTCGCCGCTGTGCCAGGTGCAGGAGCGCGAGCAGCTCGGCCTCGGTGACCCCGAGCGCGCGTGCCAGTGCGGCGCGGTGACGTGCCAGTGCCACGTCGCGGCGATACAGCAGCTCCCGGATCACCTCGGCGACCGGCATGTGTGACAGTCTGTCATGTCGGTCGGGCGGACGAAGACGACGGAGGCGACGCGCCGCGACCGGCCTCGCGTACCGTGTCCGCATGGTTCGGTTCGGCTACAAGGCGTCGGCGGAGCAGTTCGGGCCGCGCGAGCTGCTCGGGTTCTCGCGGCAGGCCGAGGCGATCGGGCTCGACTCCGTCGCGGTCTCGGACCACTTCCAGCCGTGGCGCCACAGCACCGGGCACGGGCCGAACTCGCTGGTCTGGCTCGGCGCGCTGGCACAGGCCACCGAGCGCGTCATGCTCGCCACGAGCGTGCTGACGCCGACGATGCGGTACCACCCGTCGATCGTCGCTCAGGCCTTCGGGACGCTCGGCTGCCTGGCGCCGGGCCGCGTCATCCTCGGCGTCGGCACCGGCGAGGCGATGAACGAGACGCCGGCCACGGCGGCTCCGTGGCCGCCGGCCAAGGAGCGCCGGCGCCGCCTGGCCGAGGCCGTCGAGCTGATGCGGCGGCTGTGGACCGAGGAGCGCGTCACCTTCGAGGGCGAGTACTACCGGACCGACCGCGCGACGATCTACGACAAGCCCGAGGAGCCGGTGCCGATCTACATCGCCGCGTCCGGGCCGCTCGCCGCCAAGCTCGCCGGCCGGGCGGGCGACGGCTTCATCTGCACCAGCGGGAAGGCGTCAGAGCTCTACGAGCAGCTGCTCTCCAGCGTGGAGGAGGGGGCGCAGGCCAGGTCGCGGGACGCCGGGGCGATCGCCCGCATGATCGAGATCAAGGTCTCCTACGACCACGACCTCGACTCCGCGCGCGAGGCGTGCGACTGGTGGGCGGCGCTGGCGCTCAGCGGCGACGAGAAGAGCGGGGTGGAGGACCCGATCGAGATGGAGCGCCTGGCCGACGCGAACCTCGACCGCGCTCACACCCGGTTCATCGTCAGCGACGACCCCGACGAGGTCGTCGAGAAGATCCGCCCCTACGTGGACCTCGGCTTCGACCACCTCGTCTTCCACGGGCCCGGCGACGACCAGGAGCGCTTCCTGCGCCGGTTCGGCGAGGACGTGCTGCCGCGGCTGCGGTCAGCATTCGGGTGATGATCCTCGAGACGCCCCTCGACGAGCTGCTGGCGCAGGCGCGTGCCGTCCGCGAGCGGAGCTTCGGCACGCTGGTCACGTACTCGCCGAAGGTCTTCATCCCGCTCACCAAGCTGTGCCGCGACGTCTGCGGGTACTGCACGTTCGCGCGGCCGCCGAAGCGCGGCGAGCGGGCGTTCATGACCCTCGACGAGGTGTTGGAGATCGCCCGCGCCGGCGCCGCTGCCGGCTGCCGCGAGGCGCTCTTCACGCTCGGCGACAAGCCGGAGCTGCGATACCGCGTGGTGCGCGAGGAGCTGGCGGCGATGGGCTGCGAGTCGACGCTGGAGTACCTGGAGCGGGCGGCGCGGGCGGTGCTGGAGGAGACGGGGCTGCTGCCGCATCTCGAACCCCGGTCTGATGGGCCGCGAGGATCTCGCGCGCTTGCGGGCGGTGGCGCCGTCGATGGGCATCATGCTCGAGACCACGGCGGCGCGGCTCGGGGAGCGCGGCGGTCCGCACTGGGCGGCGCCGGACAAGGATCCGCAGGCGCGCCTGGAGACGATGCGGCTCGCCGGTGAGCTGGACATCCCGTTCACCAGCGGCGTCCTCGTCGGCATCGGGGAGACGCGCGCGGAGCTGCTCGACGCCCTCTACGCGCTCCGGGATCTCGGGGGGCACCTGCAGGAGGTGATCGTCCAGAACTTCCGCGCCAAGCCCGGCACGCGCATGGCCGAGCACCCCGAGCCGTCGCTCGACGAGCACCTGTGGGCGATCGCCGCCGCCCGCGCTCGTGCTCCCGCCGAGCGTGCACGTGCAGGCGCCGCCCAACCTCGCCTACGACGACTTCCCGCGCCTGCTCGACGCCGGCATCGACGACTGGGGCGGCGTGTCGCCGGTCACCGTCGACCATGTCAACCCCGAGGCGCCGTGGCCCGAGCTCGAGCGCCTGCGCGAGGCGACCGCCGCCCGCGGGCTGACGCTCGTGCCGCGGCTGCCGATCTACCCCGAGTACGTCGCCGACCTCGACCGCTGGGCCGAGCCCGCGGTGGCCACGGCCGTCCGCCGCGCGGCCGACGCCATGGGCCTCGCCCGCGAGGACGGCTGGTCGCCTGGCGAGCACACGCGGGTCCCGCGGCTCGATGCGGCGCACGATCGCGCGCGCGGGGCGCTGCGTACCCGTGAGACGCTCGTGCGCGCCGCGCTCGAGGCGGACGAGCTCGACGAGCACCAGGCCGAGGCCCTGCTGCGCGCCCGCGGCGGCGACCGCACGCTGGTGCTGCAAGCCGCCGACGCGCTGCGCCGCGAGGTCTGCGGTGACGACGTCTCCTACGTCGTCACGCGGAACATCCAGTACACGAACGTCTGCTACTTCCGCTGCGGGTTCTGCGCGTTCTCGAAGGGCAAGCTCGCGGCCAACCTGCGCGGGGCGCCGTACCTCGTCCCGCACGAGGAGATCGTCCGCCGCGCCCGCGAGGCGTGGGAGCGCGGCGCGACCGAGGTCTGCCTCCAGGGCGGGATCCATCCGGCCTTCGACGGCGACTACTACGCCTCGGTCGTCGCGGCGATCCGCGACGCGGTCCCCGGGCTGCACGTGCACGCGTTCTCGGCGCTGGAGATCTGGCAGGGCGCGCAGACGCTCGGCGTCCCCGTCGAGCACTACCTCGCCCGCCTGCGCGACCTCGGGCTCTCCTCGCTGCCCGGCACGGCCGCCGAGATCCTCGACGACGAGGTCCGGGCGCTCATCTGCCCGGACAAGATCGACACCGAGCAGTGGCTCGCGGTCCACGACGCGGCGCACCGCGTGGGGCTGCGCTCGAACGTCGACGATGATGTTCGGTCACGTCGACGCGCCGCGGCACTGGGCGCGCCACCTGGTCGCGCGCGCGAGCAGCAGAACGGCGCAGCGGCGGCTTCACGGAGTTCGTGCCGCTGCCGTTCGTGCACATGGAGGCGCCGATCTGGCGCCGCGGCCTGGCCCGGACCGGCCCGACGTTCGGCGAGGCCCTGCTCGTGCACGCGGTCGCGCGGCTGGTGCTGCATCCGTGGATCACGAACATCCAGGCCTCGTGGGTGAAGCTCGGCCCGGACGGCGCGCGCGCCGTGCCTCGACGCCGGCGTCAACGACCTCGGCGGCACGCTGATGAACGAGTCGATCTCGCGCGCCGCCGGCGCCGGCGCACGGGCAGGAGATGCCGCCAGAGCGGATGGAGGAGCTGATCCGCTCCGCCGGCCGCGTCCCGCGTCAGCGCACGACGTTCTACGGCGAGCCCCCGGCCGAGCAGGTCGCCCGCTCGTTCGGCGCCGCGCCGCTCGCCGAGCCGGTCAACCCGCCCGCCCGCGAGGCGGGGCTGCGACCCCGCCGCACGCTCGTGCGGGTGGGCTCCTGACCGCGATTCGGATCACCGCAGGGCGGTGACCAGCCCCTCGCGGATCGCGTCGGGCTCCACGGCCAGCGCGCGCAGGGTACGGACGGCGCCGCCGGCCGGGTCGTCGAGTGCCCCGATCACGAGGTCCTCGACCTCGATCCGGCCGGCGCGGCGGGTGCGGGCCGCGCGCGCCGGCGCCTCGAGCACGGCGCGCAGGTCCTCCGCGATGGGCTCGCGGACGAAGAGCTTGACGCGCTCCGACATCCCCTCCACCTGCGTGCGCACGCGCTCGAGGCTCACCCCCTCCGCCTGCAGCAGCACGGCGGCGCGGAGGTCGGAAGCGCGCAGGACCGCGAGCAGGACGTGCTCGCTGCGGAGGTGGGCGGCGCCCAGCGACGCCGCCTCCTCGCGCGCGAACTGAAGGACGCGCCGAACGTCCGGCGCGGTCTGCAGCGGCAGGTCCTTCGCCGCCAGGTCGCGGAAGCGCCGGTGGACGGCCTGGCGGGAGATGCCGAGGTCGCGGCCGACGTCGGCGAACGACGCGCCGTCGGCGAGCGCCCGCGCCACCAGCTGGCGCTCGAACCCGTCGAGCTCGCGGCGGAGCGCGGCGAGCTGGCGCAGGGCGGCGCGAGCGGTCGGGGCCTCGGCGGCCTCGGCCGCGAGTCGCGAGAGTCGCCGGCCGTTGTCCATCGTTGTTGACAACGCACGACCGGCCCCGAAGTCGGGGAGTGAGTCAGTCGTCCTTGAGCGGCTTACAGCTCGACGAGGTCGTGCTCGAGCGCGTAGCGCACGAGCTCGGCGCGGGTGGAGCGTCGCGTCTTCTGCTGGATGTGCGCGCGGTGGGACTCGACGGTCCGCACGCTCAGGTGGAGCGTGCTCGCGATCTCGGAGTTCGTGTGGCCGAGCGCGATCAGGCGCAGGACCGACAGTTCCCGCTCGGAGAGGTCGTCGGGCGGCCCGGCCGGCTCGGGCGGCGCGGCGGCCAGCCGCGCGCCGAGCGTCGGGTTGAGGTAGGTGCCGCCGCTCGAGGCCTGGCGGATCGCCTCCAGCAGCTCGTCGTCGGCCGCCTCCTTGAGCACGAAGCCGGCGGCGCCTGCCTGCAGGGCCTTGCGCGCGAAGGCCGGGTCGTTCTGCATGGTGAGCACGACGATCGCGGTGTCCGGCGCCTCCTGGCGGAGCTGCGGGATGGCTTCGAGGCTCGAGCCGCCCGGCATGTTGAGGTCGAGGATCAGCACCGCGGGGCGGAGGGCGCGGGTCTTCATCAAGGTGTCGGGCACCGTTCCCGCCTCGGCCACCACGTTCAGGCCGGGCTCGGCGTCGATCAGCAGGTGCAGCCCCTTGCGGACGACGGCGTGGTCGTCCGCGATGAGCACGCTCGTCTCTTCGGTCATCGGCAGACAGCATGACGGACCCCGGCGGGTTACCGTGTCGGGCGCGATGGGCCCGGCGGAGCGCGACGTCATCCTGCGGGACGGAACGACCATGCGCCTGCGGCCGCCCGCGCGCGACGACGAGGCGCGCTGATCGCGTTCTTCGAGAACCTCTCCGACGAGAGCCGCTACCTGCGCTTCCACGGCTTACCAGCCGACGCCGCGGCTGGTGGAGCCGATGCTCGAGCCTGACTGGCTCGAGCGCGGCGCCTGGCGGGGACGATCGCAGACGAGGCGGGCGAGCGGATCGTCGCGATCGGCAGCTGGGTGCGGCTGCGCGACCCGGGCTGCGCCGAGGTCGCCTTCGCGGTCGACGACGCGCTGCAGGGCAAGGGCGTCGGCACGCGCCTGCTGGAGCAGCTCGCCGCAGGAGGCGGCGCGCGGCGGGCGTCGGCTGCTTCCTCGCCGAGGTGCTGCCCGACAACCGCGCGATGCTGAGCGTGTTCGAGGCGCGGGCTTCGGCGGTCGATCGCGAGCACGAGAGCGGCGACCTCGAGGTCGCGCTCGCCATCGTGCCGACCGCGGGCTACCTCGAGCGCGTCGACGCGCCGCGACCACGTCGCCGTCGACGGCCTCGCTGGCGCCGTTCTTCGCGCCCGCGCGCGGTGGCGGTGATCGGGGCCTCGCCGCGGCGCGGCGTCGATCGGCGGCGAGCTGTTCCGCAACGTCCTGGCCGGCGACTTCGCGGGCGCCGCTATCCGGTCAACCGCAGGCCGAGCCCGTCGTCGGGCGTGCGCGCCTACGCGTCGTCGCCGACGTGCCGGGCCCGGTCGACCTCGCCGTCATCGCCGTGCCCGGCGAGCACGTGCTCGACGCGGCGGGGGACGCGCTGCGGCGCGGCGTGCGGGCGCTTGCGTCATCTCGGCGGGCTTCGCCGAGACCGGCGCCGAGGGCGCGGAGCGCCAGGACGCCTGCTCGCGCTCGTGCGCTCGTACGGCGGCCGCCTGATCGGGCCCAACTGCCTCGGGATCGCCGTCCTCGGCGGCCCGGCTCAACGCCACCTTCGCGCCGACGCGCGATCCCGCCGCGGGCGCATCGCTTCTCGTCGCAGAGCGGCGCGCTCGGCCTCGTCTTCCTGCAGGAGGCGGCCGCCGCGCGGGCTTGGGCTGTCGGCGTTCGTGTCGATCGGCAACAAGGCCGACGTGTCGTCCAACGACCTGCTGGAGTACTGGGAGGAGGACCCGGCGACCGAGCGTCGTCCTGCTGTACCTGGAGTCGTTCGGCAACCCGCGGCGGTTCGCGCCGGATCGCGCAGCGGGTCGCGCGTCGCAAGCCGATCCTGGCCATGAAGAGCGGCCGCAGCCGCGCCGGCATGCGCGCCGCCGGCTCGCACACCGCCGCGCTGGCGGGCTCGGAAGAGGCGGTCGACGCGCTCTTCCGCCAGGCCGGCGTCATCCGCGCCGCGACGCTGGGCGAGCTGCTCGACGTCGCCTCGCTGCTCGCCACCCAGCCGCTGCCGCGCGGGCGCTCGCGTGGCGGTGGTGACGAACGCGGGCGGGCTCGGGCATCCTCTGCGCGGACGCCTGCGAGGCGGCGGGGCTCGAGCTGCCTGCATTGGCGCCGGAGACGCGCGCGGCGCTGGCCGCGCGTGCTGCCGGCCGAGGCGAGCCTCGGCAACCCGGTCGACATGCTCGGCTCGGCGACCGCCGCCGACTACGAGGCGGCGCTGCCGCTCGTGCTCGCCGACCCCACGTCGACGCGGTGATCGTGCTCTTCGTGCCGCCGGTGGTGACCGGCGCCGAGGAGGTGGCGGCGGCGATCCGGCACGCCGCCGACGGCTCCAGAGCCCGTCCTGCCCGGTCGCGTGATGGGCGTGACGGGCCGTTCGCGTACCCGGAGTCGGCGGCCGCCGCGCTCGGGCACGCGGCGGCGCGCGCGGACTGGCTGCGGCGGCCGGCGGGCAGCGTGCCGGCAGCTCGACGGCGTCGACGCCGGCCGGGCGCGCGAGGTCGTCGCCGCCGCCGGCGACGACGCGCTGGCTGCCGGCGCCGCAGGTGCGCGCGCTGCTCGAGGCCTACGGCCTGCCGCTGGCCGGCGAACGGGACGTCGGCGACGGCCCCGAGCTGTTGGCCGGCGTCGTCCAGGACCCGGTGTTCGGGCCGCTCGTCGCCTTCGGGCCGGGCGGCGTGCTGGCCGAGATCATCGGCGACGCCCAGGTACGGATCGCCCCGCTCACCGACGCCGACGCCGACGAGCTCGTCCTCGGCGGCAAGGCCGGGCGGCTGGTCCGCGGGTTCCGGACGCAGCCGTCGGACGCGTCCGCGCTCGTCGACGTCGTCCACCGCCTCTCGCGGCTCGCCGAGGACCTCCCCGAGGTCGCCGAGCTCGACCTCAACCCGGTGATCGGGCGGCCCGAGGGCTGCGTGGTCGTCGACGCGCGCGTGCGGGTGAGCGCGCCGCGCGGGCCGGCGCGCTCGAAGACCTGGTGACGACGGGCGGCAGCAGGGCGGAGACGGCGGGGCGCAGCCGTGGGCCTCCGCAGGGCCCCGCGAACCCGTTGCGGGTTTCCACGGATGGTTCAATCCGCGCGTGGCGCTGCACGGCCTTGACGAGACCCGGCTCGCCGCCCTGCTCGAGGCGGGGCGCGGCCTGGTGGCGCAGCTCGAGGTCGACGCGGTGCTGGAGGAGCTGCTGCGCGTCGCCTGCGAGCTCACCGGCGCCCGCTACGCCGCCCTCGGCGTGCTCGACGAGGACCGCCGCCGGCTCGAGCGGTTCGTCACGCGCGGCATCGACCGCGCGACCCACCAGGCGATCGGCGACCTCCCGCGCGGGCACGGCATCCTCGGCGAGCTGATCCGCCACCCCGAGCCGCTGCGGCTCGACGACGTCTCGGACCATCCGCGCTCCTACGGCTTCCCTGCGCACCACCCGCCGATGCACACGTTCCTCGGCGTGCCGGTGCTGATCCGGGGCGAGCCGTGGGGCAACCTCTACCTGACCGAGAAGGAGGGCGGCCCGTTCGACGAGGCCGACGAGGCGGCCACCGTGATCCTCGCCGACTGGGCGGCCCTCGCGGTCGAGAACGCGCGCCTGTACGAGGACGCCGCGCGCCGCCGCGCGGAGGCCGAGCGCGCCGTGCGCCGGCTGGAGGCGACCGCGGCGATCGCGCGCGCGGTGGGCAGCGAGACCGACCTCGACCGCGTGCTCGAGCTGATCGTCAAGCGCGGGCGCGCGCTGCTCGACGCCCGCTCGGTCGTGCTGCTGCTCGCCGAGGGCGACCGGCTCCAGCTCGCGGCGGCCGCCGGAGAGGCGACCTCGACGGGCATCGGCGCCCGGTTCCCGCTCGCCGACTGGGCGACCGGCGAGATCCCGCCCCTGCCGGAGCTCGGCCTGGACGCGACGACCACCCTGGTCGTGCCGCTCGTCTACCGCACCACGCAGCTCGGCCTGCTCGCCGCCTACGGCGAGGCGTCGTTCACGGACGAGGAGGAGCGGCTGTTCGTCGCCTTCGCGGCCAGCGCCGCGACCGCCGTGGCCACGGCGCGCTCGGTCGCCGAGGAGCGCCTGCGGCACTCGATCGCGTCGGCCGAGCAGGAGCGCCGCCGCTGGGCGCGCGAGCTGCACGACGAGACGCTGCAGGCGCTCGGCGGCCTGCAGGTGCTGCTCTCCTCGGGGCTCCGGCGCGGCGACCCGGAGGCGCTCGAGGCGTCGGTGCGCGAGGCGATCGAGCACATCGGCACCGAGATCGACAGCCTCCGCACGCTGATCGCCGAGCTGCGGCCGGCCGCCCTCGACGAGATCGGGCTCGCGCCGGCGATCGAGAGCCTGGGCGACCGGCTCGCCGCCGTCGAGGGCCTCGAGGTCGAGGTCCAGGTCGAGGTCGGCGGCCGCCTGGACCCGGAGACCGAGACGACCGTCTATCGCATCGTCCAGGAGGCGCTCACCAACATCGCCAAGCACGCGCAGGCCGAGCGCGTGCGGATCGCGGTGGCGCTCGACTACGACGTCGTGCGCGTCGAGGTCGAGGACGACGGGCGCGGCTTCGAGCCCGAGGCGCGGGTCGCGGGCTTCGGGCTCGTGGGCATGCGCGAGCGCGTGGCGCTCGCGCACGGTCAGCTCGAGATCGAGTCCGCGCCGGGCAGGACGGTGGTGCGCGCCAGCCTCCCGGCGGGATCGACGACGTCCGTCAGCTGAGCCCCCGGCGCCCCGCCGGCGAGGAAGGCGGCGAGGTGGCGGCCGGCCACCTTCTCGGGCGGCGACCAGAGCGGCTCGGCGGAGACCGTCGCCGGGCCGGGCAGCTCGGCGCGCAGGTAGAGCGGGTCGGCGCCGGTCAGCAGCAGCGCGCGCAGCACCGGCCGGAACGGCTCCGGGTGGCCCACGGCGCCGAGCCGCGCCCCGATGGCGTCCGCCACCGCGTCGGCCTGCTGGGCGGCGAGGCCGCCGTGCTTGACCGGGAAGGCGGTCGCGTCGCCGGCCGCGTAGACGTCGGCGGTGCCCTGCACGCGGCCGTGCCCGTCGACCGGCAGGTAGCCGTCGTCGTCGTGCGGCAGGCCGGCGATGCGCGGGCCGACGAGCTCCGGCAGCGCGACGGCCACGTCGGCGGCGAGCAGCGCCCCGCTCTCGAGCCGGACCGCACCCTCGACGGCCCCGACCGCGGCGGCGCTGGTGACGAGGTCGACGCCGGCGCGGTCGAGCTCGGCCCGCACGGCCTCGCCGGCGGCGGCCCCGAGCGGCTCGAGCGGAGCGTGCTCGGGCGTGGCGACGACGATGTCGGCGCCGGGCAGCGCCGCCGCGCTGAGCAGGGCGAGCTCGTAGAGCGGCAGCAGCCAGCGCGCCCCCGCCGGCGCGACGAACGCCAGCCGGCGCCGCGGGTGGCCCGCCACGCGACCGACCGCCTCCTCGACCCGCCCGGCGCTCATCGGCCCGCGGAAGGTGGCGGCGCCGGGGACCGCCTCGCGCGAGCGCGCGCCGGTCGCCACCACCAGCAGGTCGTACGGCACCTGGTCGCCGTCGCGCGTGAGCACGCGGTGGCGCTCCGAGTCGACGGAGGCGAGCGCGTCGCGGTGCAGCCGCACGCCGAGCTGCCCGGCGAGGCGGTCGAGGGCGATGCGCGGCGCCGGCTCGCCGCCGAACGGCGTCGCGACCGACAGGGGACGGAGGACGAGCTCGGCCGCCGGAGCGAGCAGCTCGATCTCGGCGCGCGGACCGGCGACGGCGCGCAGCGCGAGGACGCATTCGACGGCGGCCACTCCGGAGCCGGCGATGAGGATCCGTGTCATGCCGCGAGCGTCCCGCTCCGCCGCCCGCCGGTCATCCGTGTCCCTCCGCAGACTTGCGCGGAGGACTACGCGCGGGAGAGAATCGGCCGCGTCGACCGGAGGAGGGATCCATGCGACGGGTGATCGGGTTGGTGGCCGGGCTGTTGATCGCGCTGGGGGTCGCTGCGCCCGCGCAGGGCGCAGGGAAGTCCGAGCCGCCGAAACGGGTGCTGATCATCGTGCTCGACCAGCTGCGGCCCGACCTCGTCGACAAGTTCGACATGCGCAACGTGCGCGCGCTGATGCGCGAAGGCGCCAACTTCGAGAACGCCTATCTCGGCCACATGGCGTCGGAGACCGTGATCACCCACAACGTGATCACCAGCGGCCAGCTCCCCAGGGACATGGGCTGGTCGGACGAGGCGTTCCGCGACAGCGACAACGTGCTCGGCGTCGCCAAGGACTCGATGTGGATCACCGGCTCGCTGACGCGCGACCAGTTCAACCTCCTCTTCGCCCACGAGGGCTACCTGAAGCTGGCGGACTACCTGCACGCCAAGTACCCCGGCACCAAGTTCATCGCCGCCGGCCAGAAGGACTACGCCGTCCACACGTCCAACGGGCCGACCGGGGACATCTCGGTCACGTTCTCCGGCCGCAACTTCGACTGCGACGGCGACGGCACCAACAACTGGCGCGGGCCGACCGGCTTGAACGTCCCGAGCTACATCTCGGGGCCGACCTGCGGGCGCTTCTACGTCGACTCGTCGAGCTCCATGACGTACGGCACGGGGACGACCCCGCCGGCGTGGATGTACCCGCTCGACGGCAACCGCTTCGCCGTCGGCTTCGACCGGGCGCACGAGGGCGGCGACGTCTGGACCACCGACGCGGGGCTGGCCATGATGGAGCGCGAGCCGTGGAGCGGCATGCTGCTCACGCTCGGCTCGATCGACAAGGCGAGCCACATGTGGGGCGGCATCACCGACGACGGCGTCTATCCGCCCGGTTCGAATGAGGAGCAGGCGCACCTGCGCTTCGTCGCCAAGACGGCGGACGAGCAGGTCGGGAAGCTGATGAACCGCCTGCGCGAGCTGGGGCAGCTCGACGAGACGCTCGTCGTGCTCACCACCGACCACGGCGGCCAGCCGGCCACGCGCTTCCACGGCGTCAACGCGGCCGGCCGCAGCAACTTCAACTGGTACTACGGCGCGACGCAGAACGGCACCTTCCTGGCGCCGTCGCCGTCGCTGAACCCGCTGATCGCGACCGGCAACGTGCGCTTCACCTACCAGGACTCCGCGATCCGCACGTGGCTCACCGACACCTCGGACAGCGCCAAGCGGGAGGCGGCGCAGGTGATGTCCACGCTGCCGAGCGTGATCGCCAGCTACCGGCTCGACGGCGACCGCTACCGCCTCGTCGACGCCAACCCGGAGTCGATGACGCTGAGCGAGATGCTCTACTGGCGCCAGCACGGCCAGGAGATCGTCGACACGATGGCCGCGCCCTACTCCGCGGACGTCGTGGGCCTGCTCAAGGACGACACGAGCTACGGCGTCGCGGGCGACCACGGCGGCGCGCAGCGCCCGGTGCAGGAGATCCCGATCGCCTTCGCCGGCGCGGGCGTCGGCTCCCGCGACCCACGCCATCCGCTGCGCTCGGTCGACATCCTGCCGACGATCCTGCGCGCGATGGACATCGAGGCCGGGCCGGGGCTCGACGGGAAGGCGGTGAACCTGCCGTAGCGCCGCTAGCGTAGAGGCCATGAGATGTGCGGTCATCGGCGCCGGCCCCGCCGGCTTCTACGCCTGCGACAAGCTGCTGGCGGCCGGCTTCGAGGTCGACCTGCTCGACGCGCTGCCGACGCCGTTCGGGCTGGTGCGGTCGGGGGTGGCGCCTGACCATCCGAACATCAAGGCCGTCACGCGCGTGTACGAGAAGACGGCGGGCAAGCCGGGCTTCCGCTTCTTCGGCGGCGTGGTCCTGGGCGAGCACGTGTCGCGCGCCGACCTGCTCGAGCGCTACCACGCCGTCGTCTACGCGATCGGGACCGACCTCGACCGGCGGCTGGGCATCCCCGGCGAGGACCTGCGCGGCTCGTATCCGGCCACGCGCTTCGTGGCCTGGTACAACGGCCACCCGGACGCCTGCGACGAGTCGTTCGACCTCTCGGCCGAGCGGGCGGTGGTGGTCGGCAACGGCAACGTGGCGATCGACGTCGCGCGCATGCTTCTGCTCGACCCCGACGAGCTGGCGCTGACCGACACGGCCGACCACGCGATCGCTCCGCTGGCGTCCGCCGGCGTGTCCGAGGTGATCCTGCTCGGCCGCCGCGGCCCCGAACACGCCGCGTTCACCAACCCCGAGCTGCGCGAGCTGGGGGAGATGACCGGGGTCGACGTGCAGGTCGACCCCGCCGAGCTGGAGGGCGTCGACGAGCCCGAGGACCCGACCAAGCGCCGCAACCTGGAGATCCTCAGGTCGTACGCCGAGCGGCCGGCGGGCAGCAACGGGCGGCGCATCGGCCTGAAGTTCCGGCGCTCACCGGCCGAGATCCTCGGCGACGAGCGGGTGACCGGCCTGCGCGTCGTCCGCAACCGGATCGAGGCCGGCCGCGCCGTCCCGACCGGCGAGGAGGAGGTCATCGGCTGCGGGCTGGTGTTCCGGTCGATCGGCTACACCGGCCGGCCGGTCGACGAGGTGCCGTTCGACGCGGACCGCGGCCTGATCCGCAACGAGGGCGGGCGCGTGTGCGACGAGCAGGGCGTCCCGCACCGCGGCGAGTACGCCGTCGGCTGGATCAAGCGCGGGCCGAGCGGCGTGATCGGCACGAACAAGAAGGACGCCGCCGACACCGTCGCGAAGGTCGTCGAGGACGCCGAGGCCGGCCGGCTCGACGCCGACAAGCCGGACGCGGACGAGTGCACGCAGTGGCTCGCCGAGCGCGCGCCCGACGCCGTCACCTGGGAGGGCTGGCAGGCGATCGACGAGCACGAGCGCACGGCCGGCGAGCCGCACGGCCGGCCGCGGGTCAAGCTCGTCCGGCTCGGCGACCTGGTGGCCGCCGGCCGGCGAGCGGTCAGCGCCTGATCAACCTGTTCAGCGGATCCGGAAGCTGCGCGTGACGCTGACGATGTTGCGGCCGCTCTGGCTGAGCGTGACCGACGCCTTGTAGCGCCCGGCCCGCAGGCCGCGCAGCGGGGTGAGCTTCAGGTTGACGAGCTTGCCGGGGAGGATCCGCATCGGCGGGAGTAGCGGTAGGCCTTGCCGCGCTCGAGCACGGGCACGCCGCGGCGGAAGCCCAGCGGCTGGTCGGCGAGTCGCATCGACAGCTTCGGCGCACGGCAGCCTGGCTGCGGGACGGGCGTGCCGGGACCGCTGCCAGGCGGCGACGGGCTCTGCGCGATGGTGCCGGAGCCGATCTCGATGGTCCGAGGGTGACCGAGGCGGAGCTCAGGGCGGCGCCGTCGGGGACCGCCGAGATGGTGAGCGTCATCGCGCCCGCCACCGGGCTGCGCCATCCGGCGACGGTCCCGGTCGGGTCCGCGGCCGCGACGGCAGGCGCCAGCAGCACGGCGGCACCCGTGAGCACGACACCCGTGACCCGAACGTAGCCCGTCTTCTGTCGTACGTCAACCGACTTTTGACCAGGCGAGGGGAAAACCCACGAATGCTCGCCCCCGAGCGCCGCTGGATGACGTCGGTTCAGACGGGCCGGGGGACTTTTCCCTAACACCGGGCTGGCTTTTGCTGAAGTTCGGCATTACACTGGCCGACCGCCGCGGCTGGAGGGCCACGGGGGACGTCAGATCATCTTCGGAGGAGGGAAGCAGTACTCATGCGATTGAGCACGGCAACGCGCCATATGGCGCTGCCCGCATTCGCCGGGCTGATGCTCGTGGCACCAGGATCGGCCATGGCCGCCCAGGTCGACGCCGGCGCCGCCGCCAAGCGGCCGGCACCGCTGCGATCCGTCAGCGCACCGCCTCGGCAGGTGCTCGCCGGCGGGTCGTTCGACCTGACCGCACGCATCGCCAACTCGGCCCGGCGCGACACCAGGCCGCGCCTCGTGGTCCGCCTCCGCAAGCACAAGTACGCGTCCGGTGGTCGCGTGCTCCTGGCTCGCAAGCTCGGCAAGGTCAACGGCGGAAAGGCCCGCAGGTTCAAGGTCGAGGTCGATCTGCCCAGCTCGCTGGCGGCCGGCAAGTACTGGCTCTCCGTCTGCGCTCGCACCCGCGCCGGCGCGAGCTGTAAGCGCTCGGCCCGCCGCTTCGAGGTCGTCAAGGCTTCTGCCTCGCCGGCGCCGGGTGGTGGCGGCGGTGGCGGTGGCGGCGGTGGCGGCGAGAACGCGCCGGCCCCGCGCTACGACGTCCTCGCGTTCACCGAGAACGCCGGTGGGGCTCATGCCGCCACCGCGGACGCCGTCGACGCGCTGCGCGACGTCGGCCGGCGCAACCGCTTCAGCGTGACCGTCGCCAACGACTCGGCCGGCGTGTTCACCGAGGCCAACCTCAAGCGCTACCGCTCGGTGGTGTTCCTCAACACGGGCGGCGACGTCCTCAGCGACGCCGAGCAGACCGCGTTCGAGAACTACTTCAAGGACGGCGGCGGCTTCCTCGGCGTGCACTCGGCCGTCGAGACGGAGACGGGCTGGGCCTTCATGGACGGCCTGCTCGGCGTCCAGCAGGACCAGGGAACGCGTGTCAAGGGCGGCGCCTCGGCGCTCGACGAGGCGACGATCAAGGTCGCCGACCGCGTCCACGACGCCAGCAAGAGCCTGCCCGAGCGCTGGACGGTCAGCGACTCGTTCTACAACTACCGGCAGAACGTCCGCGGCTTCTCGCACGTGCTCGCCACGGTCGACGAGAACACGTACGACGCCGGGGCGGCCGCGAACCGCATGGGCTTCGACCACCCGATCGCGTGGTGCAAGGACTACCAGGGCGGCCGCTCCTTCTACACGGGCCTCGGTTCGAACGGCAGCGCGTTCCGCAGCGACAACCTGCGCCAGCACCTCGCCGGCGCGATCGCCTGGACGGCGGGCGTCTCCGACCCCGTGTACAGCGACTGCGGCGCGACCGTGCTGTCGAACTTTCAGCAGGTCAAGATCACCGCGCCGCCGAACCTGAACGAGCCGATCGGCTTCGACCAGTTCCCGGACGGCCGAGTCATCCAGACGACCCGTGACGGCCGCGTGCGCCTGCACGACCCGGAGACGGGCACGGCCGACGTGATCGCGCAGATCCCGGTCTACACCAACAGCGAGGACGGGCTCTACGGCCCCGCCGTGGACAACGACTTCGCCAGCAACAAGTGGGTCTACCTCTACTACGCGCCCGTGGAGATGGAGGGCACCGCCCAGAGCGGCAAGCCGTACCCGAACGTCACGCCGGCCGGCAACGCTCCGACGGTGGGGCCGACCAAGGAGACGTGGGACGAGTGGATGGGCTACTTCCAGCTCTCGCGCTTCAAGTTCGTCGAGGCGTCGGGTGACGAGCCCGCTCACCTCGACCTGGCGAGCGAGCAGAAGATCCTCAAGGTCGAGAACGACCGCGGGGCGTGCTGCCACGTCGCCGGCGACATCGACTTCGACAAGCACAACAACCTGTGGCTCGTCACGGGTGACGACACGCCCGCCGGCTCGATCGGCGCGCAGCAGTTCCCGCCGTTCAACGA
Source organism: uncultured Solirubrobacteraceae bacterium (assembly GCA_963844405.1). Classification (GTDB taxonomy): domain Bacteria; phylum Actinomycetota; class Thermoleophilia; order Solirubrobacterales; family Solirubrobacteraceae; genus DASSUW01. The sequence goes on from CAWJNZ010000012.1 coordinate 206,839, forward strand.
CACGAAGACCAACGAGTCGCAGACGGTGACGGGCGGCGGCACCGCGGGCGGGACGTTCACGCTCACGTTCGCCGGCCAGACCACGGGGCCGATCGCGGTCCCGATCAGCAACAGCGACCTCGAGGCCAAGCTCGAGGCGCTCGACAACATCGACGACGTGACGGTGGCCGGCAACAACGCCCGCACGGTGACGTTCGTCGGCAGCCTCGCCCAGAAGGACGTGCCGCAGATGACGGCGACCCCGTCCGGCGGGGCCACGGCGACCATCGCGACCACGCAGGAGGGCGACTGGTTCGTCGCTCCGCACAACGACGCGCGGCGCACCTCGACCAACACCAACGACCTGCGCGGGAAGCTCATCCGCATCAAGGTCAACGGCGACGGCTCCTACTCGGTCCCGAGCGGCAACCTGTTCAAGGAGGGCACCGTCGGCACGCGGCCGGAGATCTACGCGATGGGCTTCCGGAACCCGTTCCGGGTCCAGGTCGACTCCAAGGGCGTGGCGTACGTGACCGACTACTCGCCGGACTCGCGGGCGCCCACCAACTTCCGCGGGCCCGCCGGTACGGGTCGCGTGGAGATCGTCCGCAAGCCGTCGAACTACGGCTGGCCGATGTGCTACGGCCCGCAGCTGCCGATCTACCAGTGGGACTTCTCCCGCCAGGTGACGTTCGGCGAGCCGTTCGACTGCGACAACCCCGACCAGGGGCCGGCGAACACGTCGCGCTGGAACACCGGTCTGCGGCACTCGCCGCCGATCACCCAGCCGGACATCTGGTACTCGTACAACGACAACGCCACGCCGCCGCAGGGCACCCCGTGCCTCGCGTACTACGACGGCTCCGGCGGCACCTGCCCGCAGCTCTTCCCCGAGCTCGGGACGGGCGGCGTCGGCCCGCACGGCGCGGACGTCTACGAGTGGGACGCCAACAACCCGAGCAAGACGAAGTTCCCGCCGTACTACGACGGGTCGGTCATGCTCGGCGAGTTCACGCGCGACTACCTGCGTGAGGTGAAGCTCGACTCCAAGGGCGGGATCCTCAAGATCAACCAGACGCTGAACTGCGGCGCGTTCGGCGGCGCGGCCAACCCGGCCCAGCCGTTCGAGTGCGACAACCCGATGGACATGCAGTTCGGCGACGACGGCAACCTCTACCTGCTCACCTACGGCGACGGCTTCTTCGTCGCCAACCCGGACGCGGGCCTCTACAAGTTCGAGTACGTGGCCGGCGAGCAGGATCCGAAGGCCGTCCTCAGCGCGACGCCGACCAACGGCGTGGCCCCGCTGACGGTGCAGTTCCGCGGCGACCAGTCGACCGATCCGGACATCCCGGACGGCGACTCGATCCGCTACGAGTGGGACTTCACCAGCGACGGGACCGTCGACTCGATCGACCCGAACCCGACGTTCACGTACACGGCGAACGGCGTCTACACCGCTCGCCTGACCGTGACCGACGCGGCCGGGAACACGAACATCAAGACGATCCAGATCGTCGTCGGCAACACCGCCCCGACGGTGACGATCAACACCCCCGTGGACGGCGACTTCTTCGCCTGGGGTGACTCGATCCCGTACACGGTGACGGTGACCGACCCGCAGGACGCGACGATCGACTGCAATCGCGTCCAGGTCACGTTCGTGCTCGTGCACGACCAGCACGGCCACGGCGAGTCGACGCAGACCGGCTGCTCGGGCACGCTTCCGACGTCGGCCGAGGAGGCGGGCCACGGCGGCTACCTGGCCGGCGGCATCAACGCCTCGTACACCGATACCGGTGGCGCGGGCGGGACCCCGCCGCTGACCACGGACGCGCAGCACGTGGTGCAGCTGGCGCGCCAGCACGTCGAGTTCGTGCAGGCGGCTTCGGGCATCCAGTTCTCGACCGTCGCGGCGCCGGAGACGGATCCGCTCGGCGGGAACCAGTCGGCCAACCAGATCGATCCGGGTGACTGGCTGCTGCTCAACAACCGGTACCTGTTCGACGGTGTGAACAACATCAAGGTCCGGTTCGCGAACAACCAGGCCGCGGGGACGCTGCGCGGGCACCTGGACGTGCGCCTCGACGCGGTCGACGGCCCCGTGGCCGCCACGTGCGAGCTGCGGTCGACCGGCAACAACGGTGTCTACCAGGACATCAACTGCCCGGTCAGCGGCGTCACCGGAACCCACCGGGTCTACCTGACGTTCAGGCAGGCGACGGGCGGCCCCGCCACGGGCTTCGGCCTCATCAACTGGGTCGAGTTCGGCGGGCCGGGCGTCTAGCCGGCTCGGCCTCGGGGCGTCGCGGCTTCGGCCGCGGCGCCCCGCGGTTCGTCTCTCGGGGGGCGTCGCGGCGTTCGCCGCGGTGTCCCTCAGAGGGGCTTCGGCGCCGTGACGATGAACGGATCCGGCTCGACCGGCTGAGGCGGCCGGACCGTCTCCGTCACGGTGAAGCCCAGACGGGGCGGGGTGGGGAGGACACTGCTCACGGTGCGCAGCCTTTCGCGCCACGCTTGGCGGCCGGTTGGCGCAACCTTGGCGATCGCTAGGCTCTCTCTCGCTGAGCATGTAGGCGGAAGCGGGAGGAATCACATGCGCAAGTTCTTGGTGCTGCTCGCGCTGGGGGCACTCGCGGCAGGGGCCGCGATCCCGGCAGCGGCCGATTCGGGCAACGAGCAGCGAAGCGAGGCCGCGGCCGAGGCCGGCGGCTACGAGATGATCTTCGACGGCACCCAGCGCTCGTTCAACCGCTGGCGCTACGCCGGCGGCGCCTCGATGAAGCTGCAGCGCGACGGGACGATCCGGTCGGGCCCGGGCGCGCCGGGGCTCGGCGTGCTCTGGTACGCGGCGCGGCCGTACGGCGACTTCTCGCTGAAGCTGCAGTTCCGCGACGACGCGCCCGAGGAGGGCGCGCGCGCCAACAGCGGGATCCAGGTCCGCTTCCCGGCGCCGCACCCGCCGGTCCCGGGCTGCCCGATGACCTTCAACGGGAACCCGATCACCGACGCCGGGGCGCCCGCGTGGATCGCGGTCAACTGCGGCCACGAGATCCAGATCAACGACAACCCGACGGGCGATCCCCGCAAGACGGGCTCGATCTACGGCTTCAAGGACCTCGACATCGCCGCCGCGCGGCCGGTGCCCAAGGGCACCTGGAGCGACATCGAGATCCGCGTCGAGGGCCAGACGTACCGCGTCTGGCGCGACGGCGTGCTGATCAACGAGTACGAGAACGTGCCCGGCGTGTACATGCAGGGCCGCCCGAACGACCCGCCGTCGGAGGCGCGCGGGCTGGTCGGCTACATCGGCCTGCAGGCCCACGGCGCGCCGAACGACGTCGTGTCGTTCCGGCACGTGCGGATCAAGGACCTGTCAGATCGCGACTAGTTGAACCGCAGCGTCGCCTTGACGCCGCGGTAGTCGAACGCCTCGGAGAAGCGGTCGGGCTCCACCCGGAGCCCGACCAGCTGCTCCATGGCGTCCGGCCAGCGCTCCTGCATGGCCTCGAGCGCGGCCACGGCGGCCTTCCAGTCGGTGCGGTGGGCGTTGACGCTGCCGAAGACGACGCGGTTCTCGATCACGAAGTCGCGGCCCAGCAACGTGGCGTCGACCTCGACGCGGTGGGCGCGGGCGTCGAGCCCGAGCAGGCAGGCGACGCCGTTGCGGCGCAGGGCGGCCATCGCCTCGACCATCATCTCGGCGTTCCCGGCCGCCTCGACCACGACGTCGAAGCCGCCGGTCTCCTCGCGCACCGCGCCCAGGGGAGTCTCGCGGGTGGACACGTAGCGGGCGCCCGACGCGGCGACGAGCCGGCCCTTCTCGCTCGAAGGCTCGCCGCGGGCGGCGGTCCAGACGTCGTAGCCCGCCAGCCGCAGCATGTAGGTGGCGAGCATCCCGATCGCGCCCGCGCCGATGACGAGCGCGCGCCGCGGGCTCCACGGCTGGCGCTCGCCGATCGCCGTCGCGTGGCGGATCCCGCGCGCGCAGATCGACGACGGCTCGGCGAGCACGCCGAGCCGCCCGAGCGAGCGGGGCACGGCGATCAGGTGCTCGGCGTCCTCCACCACCAGCTCGCTGGCGAAGCCCTGCAGCGCGGTGATGCCGCGCTCGGTGTAGTCGCCGGTGTCGCAGGCGTCGGGCGCGCCCTCCTCGCAGGCGCCGCAGCGCCCGCACGAGCGCCGCACCGTCGCGGTCACGAGGTCGCCCTCGCTGAAGCCGCCTGAGCCCTCGGCGACGACGCCGAGGAACTCGTGCCCGAGGATCAGCTCGGTCTCGCCGGGCGGCGGCGATCCGAACTCGCCGTCGGCGATCTCGCGGTCGGTGCCGCAGACGCCGACCTCGAGCGTGCGGATGAGCAGCCCGCCGGGGCGTCGCTCGGGCTCGGCGACGGTCGCGGTGCGGGTCGAGCCCGCCTGGAGGGGGGTGGTGATCAGCGCCTGCATCGCCTCACACGTTATGTTCGCGCCGATGGCGCTCGTCGTCACCTGGCTCGGGCAGGCCTCGTTCCGCTTCGACGTGGGGGAGCGGCGGATCCTCGTCGACCCGTTCTTCGCCGAGCACGAGGCGCGGCTGTATCCGCCGCTGTCGGTCGACGAGCACGGCTCGGACGTCGACTGGCTGCTCGTCACGCACGAGCACATCGACCACCTCGACCCGTTCTCGCTGCGCGAGGTCGCCGCCCGCAGCCCCGGGCTGACCGTCGTGGCTCCGGCGCCGCTGGAGGCCATGGTGCGCGAGGCGGCGGACGTGGAGTTCGTGGGCGTCGACCGCGGCGACCGGCTCGAGCTCGACGGCGCGGGCGCGGTGACCGCCGTGCCCGCCATCCACGGCCGCACGGTGGCCGACGGCTACCCGGACGACCCCGCCTTCGTGGGCTACGTGCTCGAGCTCGAGGGCACGGGCGTCTACCACGCGGGCGACACGATCGTCACCGACGGCCTGCGGGAGGCGCTCGCCGCACACCGGGTGGACGTGGCGCTGCTGCCGGTCAACGGCCGGACCTACTACCGCGAGCGCGAGGGGCTGGTCGGCAACATGGGCACGCGCGACGCCGTCGCACTCGCCACCGAGATCGGCGCCTCGATCCTCGTCCCGTACCACTGGGACCTCTTCCGCGGCAACACCGAGTGGCCGGGCCGCGTGGTCGACGACGCCGTCGAGGCCGGCGCGCCGCTGCACGTGCTCACCCTGTGTCGCGGTGTGCCGTGGGCGCCTTGACGCGCCCGTCGGCCAGCATCTCGCGGAACCGCTCGACCGACTCCTTCACGCCGTCCTCGATCGGCCGCATCACCGAGCCGCCGATCAGCTCGACGAACGACGAGCCGTCGACCGAGGACGGGAACGGCAGCGGGTCGCCGGTGGACGACACGTCGGCCCCGGGGGCGACCTGGCGGATCAGATCGACCAGCTCGGGCATCGACACCTCCGGCCCGTCGAGGTTGTGGACCGACCAGCCCTCGTACCCCTCCAGCTCGCTCGCTCGCGCGAACGCCTCGCCGACGTCGGCCGTGTACTGCATCTGCACGCTGCCGCCGAACGGGATCCGGTAGCTCACGCCGGCCGCCGCCGCGAGCAGCGCGGTGGTCGGCGCCGAGGTCAGGCCCTGGTCGCGCGCCGGGCCGTAGACCGTGTGGGGGCGGATGCCGATCGAGGAGACGCGGTAGTCCTCGAAGAAGCGCTCGCCCGTGCCCTCGTTGGCCCACTTGAAGACGCCGTACAGCGTGCTCGGGTGGTCGCCGTCGCCGAGCGCGGCGATCGAGGAGGCGTAGACGAGCGGGGCGATCCGGTCGCGCCGGCGGCGCACCGCCTCGAACACGTTGACCGTCCCGAGCACGTCGACGCGCGCGCCGAGCGGCGGGTCGGCGCGCACGAACGGCACCTGCAGCGCCGCGAGGTGGATGACGTGGGTGATCGCGTGCTCGTCGAGCACCCGCTCGACGGCGTTGAGGTCGGTGATGTCGCCGCGCACGCGGGTGATCGCGCCGGCCTGGTCCGCCGTGAGCGCGAGCGGGAGCCGCGGCGCCTGCTCGCCGACGTCGAAGCTGAACACCTCGTGCCCGCGGTCGAGCAGCGCGCGCATGGTCCACACGCCGATCGCGCCGAAGGCGCCGGTGACGAGGAAACGGCTCATCGCAGTGTCGCTCCTTCCGAGGCAGAGCCCACGAGCGCGCGGTAGCGGCCGAGCACGCCGGTCGTGAAGGCCGGGGCGGGGGGTCGGTAGTCGCCCAGTCGTCGTGCCAGCTCGTCGTCGTCGAGGGCCACGTGGAGCTCCGCGGCGTCGACGTCGACGGTGATCTCGTCGCCGTCGCGCAGCGCGGCGATCGGCCCGCCGCGCACCGCCTCGGGGCTCACGTGGCCGACCATCAGGCCGCGCGTGGCGCCCGAGAAGCGGCCGTCGGTCACCAGCGTCACGTCCTCGCCCAGGCCGGCCCCGACCACCGCCGACGTCACGCTCAGCATCTCGCGCATGCCCGGCCCGCCCGCCGGGCCCTCGTTGCGGATCACGAGCACGTCGCCGGCCGCGATGGCCCCGGCCGCGATCGCCGCGCTGCACGCCTCCTCGGACTCGAAGACGCGGGCGGGGCCGACGTGCCGGCGGCGCTCGGTGCCCGACACCTTGACCACCGCGCCGTCCGGCGCGAGGTTGCCGCGCAGCGCCACGAGGCCGCCCGGCGGCTTGTAGGGCTGCGCGACCGGGTGCACGACGGCGCCGTCGGGCGCCGGGGCCTGCTCCGTGTCGCTCGCCAGCGTGCCGCCGGTGACCGTCGGGGCGTCGCCGTCTATGAGGCCGGCGCGGGCGAGCTCGGCGATGACGACGGGCACGCCGCCGATCGCGTGCAGGTCGGTGGCGACGTAGCGGCCGCTCGGGCTGAGGCTGCCGATCACCGGGGTCCGTGCGCTGATCTCGACCAGCTCGTCGAGCGTCAGGTCGACCTCGGCCTCGCGCGCGATCGCCAGCAGGTGCAGCAGCCCGTTGGTGGAGCCGCCGGTGGCGGCGATGCCGGCCATCGCGTTGCGCAGCGCGCGGCGGTCGAGGAAGGCCCGCGCGCGCGTCGTCAGCCGCGTCGCCAGCGCGCCGTGCTCGGCGGCCAGGCGGCGGCGAAGCTCGAGGTCGTCGGCGGGGACCATGCCGGCGCCGAGCGGGGCGATGCCGAGGAACTCGCAGGCCGTGCCCATCGTGTTCGCGGTGAAGTTCCCGGCGCAGGTGCCGGGTCCGGGGCAGGCGTCGCGCTCGATCGCGTCGAGCTCCTCGCGGCGGATCAGGCCGCGCCGGTAGGCGCCGACCGCCTCCCACACCTCGAGGATCGTCGTGTTGCGCGCGCCGGGGCGCATCGGGCCGCTGTAGAGCACGACCGCCGGCTTGTCGATCCGCGCCAGCGCCATCAGCGCGGCGGGCACGGTCTTGTCGCAGCCGACGATGCAGACCAGCGCGTCGAAGTCGTGCGCGACGTCCATCAGCTCGATCGAGTCGGCGATCAGCTCGCGCGAGACGAGCGAGGCGCGCATGCCCGGCGTGCCCTGCGACTGGTTGTCGGAGACCGCGATGGTGTTGAACTCGAGCGGCACGCCGCCGGCGTCCGCGACGCCGCCGGCGACGGCCGCGGCCAGCTCGCGGTGGGTGAGGTTGCACGGCATCGTCCCGGTCCAGGTCGAGGCGATCCCGACGATCGGGCCGGTGAGCCGGCCCGGGTCGATCCCCATGGCGCGGAAGTGCGAGCGCGCGCCGGCGCGGGCGGCGTCGCCCGCCAGCGTCTCTCGTGCGCGGCGGCGCTCTGGCTCGTAGGGCACGCGCGGCAGCCTAGTCGCCCGCCGTGCCGTAGGCTGCCGCCGGTCATGGCCACGCTGATCGGCATCGACGTAGGCACTTCGGGCACGCGCGCGCTCGCCGTCACCACCGAGGGGCGGCTCGTCGCCGAGGCGACGCGCCCGCACGAGCTCCTCACCCCGCGCCCGGGCTGGACCGAGCAGCATCCCGCCGAGTGGTGGGAGGCGTGCAAGGGGGCGCTCGCCGAGGTGGCGGCGGCGCTCGGCGACGACGAGGTCGTCGGCCTCGGCCTGGCCGGCCAGATGCACGGGTCGGTGTTCCTCGACGCGGCCGGCGAGGTCATCCGGCCGGCGCTCCTGTGGAACGACCAGCGCACGGCGCGGCAGTGCGACGAGATCACCGAGCGGGTCGGCGAGGCGCGGCTGCTCGAGCTGGCCGGCAACCCGGCCCTGACCGGCTTCCAGGCGCCGAAGGTCCTCTGGCTCGCGCAGGAGGAGCCGGACGCGTACGCGCGGGTCGCGAGCGTGCTCCTGCCGAAGGACTACGTGCGCTTCATGCTGACCGGGGAGCGCGCGACCGACGCCTCGGACGCCTCCGGCACGCTGCTGCTCGACGTGCGTGAGCGCGACTGGTCGGCGGAGATCCTCGACGCCCTGGAGATCCCGCGGGAGTGGATGCCGCGGGTGTTCGAGGGGCCCGAGGTGACGGCGACGCTGCGCGACGCGGTCGCCGACGAGCTCGGGCTCCCGCGCGGGCTGCCCGTGGCGGCCGGCGGCGGCGACAACGCGGCGGCGGCGGTCGGCGTCGGCGTCGTGCGCGAGGGCGCGGTCTCGACCTCGATCGGCACCAGCGGCGTGCTCTTCGCCCATCGCGACGCCTTCACGCCGGACCCCTCGGGCCGCGTCCACGCCTTCTGCCACGCCGTCCCGGGCGCCTGGCACCTGATGGCCGTCACGCTCTCGGCGGGCGGGTCGCTGAGCTGGTGGCGCGACCGGTTCGACGCCGACTTCGGGGAGCTCGTGTCGGAGGCGGCGGCGGTCGAGCCCGGCGCCGAGGGCCTGCTCTTCCTCCCGTACCTGACCGGCGAGCGCACCCCGCACCTCGACCCGCGGGCGCGCGGCGCGTTCGTCGGCCTGACGGTGCGCCACGGCCGCGCGCACATGACGCGCGCGGTGATGGAGGGCGTCGCCTACTCGATGCGCGACGGCCTCGAGATCATGCGCGCGCTGGGGACGCCGGACGACGACATGCGGGCGGTCGGCGGCGGCGCGCGGTCGCCGCTCTGGCTCGAGCTCCAGGCCGACGTCTACGGGCGCACGGTGCGGCGCACGGAGGTCGACGAGGGGCCGGCGTACGGTGCCGCGCTGCTGGCCGGCGTGGCGGCGGGCGCGTTCGCCGACGTGGCCGAGGCGAGCGAGCAGGTGCGGCTGCGCGGCGAGGTCACCGAGCCGGACGGGGCGCGCGCCGCGCGCTACGACGAGCTGTACGCGGTCTACCGCTCGCTCTACGCCGCGCTGCGCGACCCGATGCACGAGCTCGACCGGCTCGCCTCCGCCTGACCTGGCGTTCCGCCTCGCCGCCTGATTGCCTTTCGCGCGTGTACGCCCGCGTCGTGGCCGCCGCTGTCCTGCTGCCGCTGGCCGCCACCGCGGTCGCCCATGCGCCGCCGCGCGGGCCGGTGGCGGTCGCGCACGCGTCGAGGGCGGTCGTCGCGGCGCCGACCAGGGCGCCGGTCACCGTCGTCGCCGCGCCGGCCACGGAGCCGCGTCTCGTCGCGCCCGGCGGCCTCGAGGAGGCGCGGCGCTGGGCGCGCGGCCGCGCCGGGACGGTCGGGTTCGCGGTGGCGGACGAGAAGGGGCGAGTGCGCGGCCTGCGCGTGCACCACCGGTTCTTCTCGGCCAGCGTCGTCAAGGCGATGCTGGCACTGGCGGTCGTGCGCTCGGCGCGCGAGCGTGCGCTGACGCCGGGCGAGCGCAGCGCTGCTGCGGCCCATGGTCACCGTCTCCGACAACGCGGCGGCGACCACCGTCTACGCGCGGATCGGCGCCGCTCCGCTTCACCGGATCGCCCGCGCGGCCGGCATGACCGGCTTCTCGATCGGCGGCAATTGGGCCGACGCGCTGCTCACGCCGCACGACCAGGCGCGGCTGTTCCTGCGGATCGACCGCCTCGCCCCGCGCCGCCACCGCGCCTACCTGCGCGGTCTGCTCGGCTCGATCGTGCCCTGGCAGCGCTGGGGGATCGCGCCGGTGGCCGAGGCGCGCGGCTTCCACATCATGTTCAAAGGCGGCTGGCGGACCAACATCTTCCACCAGGTCGCGCTGCTCGAGCGCGACGACCGCCGCGTGGCGCTCGCGGTCCTCACGAGCGGCACCGGTGACGGCTACGGCCGCGAGACGCAGGCCGGCATCGCGTCGCGCGTGCTCAGCCGCCCGCCGCGCCGGCCGGTCGAAGCCGGAGCTTGAACTCGAGCGTGCCCTCTCAGGAATCTCCCAGGATTCTCCAAGGGAGCGCACAGCGGGGACGTCGATACTGACCCCATGACACGAAGGATCGATCGCCGCCAGGCCCTCGGGGCTTTCGGCACCGTGAGCCTCGGCGCGCTGCTGGCAGCCTGCGGCAGCGACCGCGTCGAGACCACGGACGGCGGCACCGCGACCGTCGAGCCGGAGACCACCACGTCCCCTGACACCGCGAGCCGGTTCGGCGACGAGTCCAACTGCACGCTCACGCCGGAGATGACCGAGGGGCCGTTCTACTTCGACGCCGACTCGATCCGCAGCGACATCCGCGACGGCCGCGAGGGCGCCACCCTCCAGCTCGCGCTCCGCGTGCGCGACGCCGAGTGCCGGCCGCTGCCCAACGCCGTCGTCGACATCTGGCACTGCGACGCCGAGGGCGCCTACTCAGAGCAGGGCGACCCCTTCCTGCGCGGCGCCCAGGTGACCAACAAGGACGGCATCGCCGAGTTCACGACGATCTACCCCGGCTGGTACCAAGGCCGGACCGTGCACATCCACGCCAAGGTGCACCTCGACAACGCGACCGCGCTGACCACCCAGCTGTTCTTCGACGACGCCGTCAGCGACCGCGTCTTCGCGGCGGCGCCCTACGGCTCGCGCGGCGAGCGCCAGGTGCGCAACGGCGACGACGGGATCTTCGACGACGCGCTCCTGCTGGACCTCTCGCGGGAGGGCGACGGCTTCCTGGGGACGATCTCCTTCGATGTCGCAGCCAGCTGACGCCCGCGTGCTCGTCGTCGACGACGAGCCGAACATCGTCGACGTCGTCAGCATGGCCCTGCGGTTCCAGGGCTTCGACGTCGCGTCGGCCGGCACCGGCGCCGACGCGATCGCCGCCGTGGCCGACTTCCGGCCCGACCTGATCGTGCTCGACGTGATGCTCCCGGACATGGAGGGCTTCGACGTCGCGCAGCGGCTCGGCGCCCACCGCAACCGCGTGCCGATCATCTTCCTCACGGCCCGCGACGCCACCGACGACAAGATCCGCGGGCTCTCGCTGGGCGGCGACGACTACGTGACCAAGCCGTTCAGCCTCGAGGAGCTCGTCGCGCGCATCCGCTCGATCCTGCGGCGCGCGGGGCTGGCCGAGCCGTCGTCGAGCCGCCTCACGTTCGAGGACCTCGAGCTCGACGAGGACACGCACGAGGTGGTCCGCGGCGGCGTGCACGTCGACCTCACGGCGACCGAGTACCGGCTCCTGCGCTACCTGCTGCTCAACCCCCGGCGGGTGCTCACGCGCGCGCAGCTGCTCGAGCACGTGTGGGACTACGACTTCGGCGGCGACGCGCGGGTGCTCGAGACGTACGTCAGCTACCTGCGCAAGAAGCTCGACGCCCACGGGCCGCAGCTCATTCACACCGTGCGCGGGGTCGGCTACGCGCTGCGCTCGCCGCGTACTTGATGGCCTCGCTGCGCTCACGGCTGCTCGCCGCCCTCCTGGTCGTCACCGCCGTCGGGCTCCTGCTGCTGGGCGGCATCACCTACGTCGGCCAGCGGTCGTTCCAGCTCGACCGCCTCGACGAGCAGATCAGGCGCGCGCCGCCGGCCGCCGCGGGTGCGCTGGAGGGCCGCGACTTCGAGCGCGGCGGCCCGCCGGGCGGCGGCGAAGGCGGTCCGCCGCCGGACGGTGGTCGCGGCAGCGGGCTGCCCCCGGGGACATACGTCGAACGGCGTGACGCCGACGGCGACGTCCAGGCCTCGGAGGTCTTCGGCTACGGCCAGGACTTCCGCGCCGATCCCGCCCTGCCCGCCGTGATCCCCGTGGGTCGTCCGTTCACGGTCGACGGCGAGAACGGGGACGGCACGCGGTACCGGGTCTACGCGGCGCCCGACCGGCGCGGCTCCGACCTGATCGTCGTGGCGGCGCCGCTGAGCGAGGTCGACGCCACGCTGAACCGGCTCCTGCTGCTCGAGCTCCTGGTCATCGCCGGCGTGCTGGTCATGGTGGGCCTCGTGGGGTGGGCGCTCGTGCGCGTCGGCCTCCTGCCGCTGGACCGGATCGGGCACACGGCCAGCGCGATCGCCGGCGGCGACCTCTCGCACCGCGTCGAGTCGACCGATCCGCGGACCGAGGTCGGGCGGCTCGGGGTGGCCTTCAACGCGATGCTCGACCGGCTCGAGCGTGCGTTCGGCCACCAGCGCGCGAGCGAGGACCGGCTGCGGCGCTTCCTGGCCGACGCGTCGCACGAGCTGCGCACGCCGCTGGCGTCGATCCGCGGCTACGCCGAGCTGTTCCGGATGGGGGCGGCGACCTCGCCGGAGGACGTCGAGAAGGCGATGCGGCGGATCGAGGACGAGGCGGCGCGGATGGGCGTGCTCGTCGAGGACCTGCTCACGCTGGCCCGGCTCGACGAGATCGCCGAGGCGCCGCACACCGCCGTCGACGTCGGCGCCCTCGCCGCCGACGCGGTCGAGGACGCGCGCGTGACCGCTCCCGAGCGCGAGATCTCGCTGGCCGCTGACACGGACGCGCGGGTGCTGGGCGACGCGCACCAGCTCCGGCAGGTGCTCGGCAACCTCCTGCGCAACGCCTTGGTGCACACGCCTGCGGGCAGGCCGATCGAGGTCGCGGTGCGCGGGGGCGGCGAGGGCGATCGAGGCGGCGGCGTCGTGCTCGAGGTCCGCGACCACGGCCCCGGGCTGCCGCCCGGCGACCCGTCCGCCCTGTTCGAGCGCTTCTGGCGCGCGGAGGCCGGCCGCGAGCGCGGCAAGGCCGGCGCCGGGCTCGGGCTCGCGATCGTGGCCGCCATCGTCGACGCCCACGGCGGCCGGGTCTCGGCGGCCGATGCGCCCACCGGTGGGGCGGTGTTCTCGGTAGTCCTCCCGGGGGCATCGAGAGCGGCGGCCCGCTAGGCGGGTTCCCAGCCGTCGAGCACGCGCGACCACCTCGAGCCAGATGCGACTGGCGCCGCGCGATGCCGTCCGATGCGAGACATACGATACGAACATGTGTTCGCAATTGATAATCGAGCGGTCGGACGGAACGAAGCCCCTGGAGGTCCTCGAGCGCGAGATCACGACGCTGGCCTCGCAGATCCATGCCGCGACCTGCCGCTGGCTCGGCCTCGTCGCCGAGTACGACGCGCGCGAAGGGTGGGCGCAGTGGGGTTGCAAGTCGTGCGCGCACTGGGTGGCGTGGCAGTGCGGGATCGCGCCGGGCGCGGCTCGGGAGCATGTGAGGGTGGCGCGCCGGCTGCCGGAGCTGCCGCTCATCCGCGCGGCCTTCGCGGAGGGCGAGCTGAGCTACTCGAAGGTCCGCGCGCTCACGCGCGTGGAGAACGTGGAGCGCGAGCAGGACCTGCTCGACCTGGCCCGGCACGCCACCGCCTCACAGCTCGAGCGGCTCCTGCGCGCGTATCACGGCGTGGTGGCGGCCGAGCGCGCCGCCGCCGGCGGCCGGCCTGATCGGTGGCTGACCTTCGACCACGCCGACGACGGAAGCCTGCTCCTGCGGGGGCGCCTGCCGGCCGAAGAGGGAGCGCTGGTGATGGCCGCGCTCGAGACCGCGCGGGACCGGCTGGCGGAGCTGGACGTTCCCGCGGGAACGTCGGGGGCCGACGATGGTGGGCGGGGGGCCGACGATCGTGGGCCGGACGTTCCCGCGGGAACGTCTCGACTCAGCGCTGGCGAGGCGCGAGCGGACGCGCTGGTGGCTGTCGCGGACGCCTTCCTGGCCGGTGCTTCGCCGGCGCGCACAGGTGGGGATCGGTACCAGGTCGTCGTCCACGCCGACGCCGCTGCGCTGTCCGGTGAGGAGGCCGGCGGGCGTTGCGAGCTCGACGACGGCACGCCGGTCGCGATCGAGACCGTCCGGCGGATCGGGTGCGACGCGTCGATCGTGCAGCTGCTCGAGCGCGACGGCCAGCCGCTGCGGATCGGGCGCAAGTCCCGCTCGATCCCGCCTGCGCTGCGGCGGGCGCTCAATGCCCGTGACGGCGGCTGCCGCTTCCCCGGCTGCGGCTCGCGGCGCTTCCTCGATGCGCATCACATCGAGCACTGGGCCGACGGTGGACCGACGAACCTCGACAACCTCGCTCCAACTATGCGGCCATCACCACCGGCTGCTGCACGAGGGCGGCTACCGCATCACCTGCGGACCGGGCGGTCGGCTGGTGTTCCATCGGCGTGACGGCAGACGCATCCCCGAGTGTCCCGGCCGGCCGCGCGGAGGGCCGCCGGCGAGGCTGCCGGGGACGCGACGGCCCGATGCGTGCGCGCCCGTCGGTCGGGACCGGCTCGACGTCGAGCTCGCGGTCGACGCCATGCTCGTGTTCGCTCCGCCGACGACCGGGGAGCCGCCGGGGATCTGACGCGGTCAGTCGTCGAGGAGGCGGCGGACGGAGGCGACCTTGTCGTCGAGCGTCTGCTCGAACGGGACGGCGTGGAGCTCGCCGACGAACCAGCGCTCGGCGCCGATGGCTCGGGCGCGGGGGTTCACGCCCTTCTCCTGTCGGCGGTGGGCGAACACCCACGTCCGCCTAGGGCTCGAGCTCTACCCGCATGGCGGCCGCGAGAGCGCCGCCGAGCACCTGCAGCGTGTCGCCGAAGCGCACCGTCAGCGGCCCGCCGAACGGCTGGCGGTCGAGCACCTCCAGCCGGTCTCCGAGGCGGACCCCGCGCTCGGTCAGGTAGCGCAGCATCGCCGGGTCGGAGTCGGAGACGCGGACGAACACGCCGCGGTCGCCGGCCGTCAGGTCCGACAGGCTGCGTGTGCTGCTCTCCTCGATCTCCAGCTCGGCGGTGGGGATCGGGTCGCCGTGCGGGTCGTGCGTCGGATGCCCGAGCTTGGCGGCGATCCGCGCCTCCAGGTCCTCGGACAGCACGTGCTCCAGCGCCTCGGCCTCCTCGTGCACGCGATCCCACGGCACGTCGAGCTGCGTAGCGAGATAGAGCTCGAGCAGCCGGTGGTGCCGCAGCACCTCCAGCGCGAGCCGCTCGCCCTCCTCGGTCAGCTGCACGCCGCGATACGGGACATGGGCGACCAGCCCGAGGTCGGCGAGCTTCTTGATCATCCCCGACGCCGACGCCGGCGTGACCTCGAGCCGGTCGGCGAGGTCGTTGGTCGCCACGGGCTCGCCGCCCGCCCGGTGCTGGAGCGAGTAGATCGCCTTCGTGTAGTTCTCGACGGCTTCGGACGACCCGGTCACACGCTCACCAGGAGCCCCGTCGCGAACATGAGCGCGAGGCCGCCGAGCAGCCCGGCGACGGCGGACGGGTGCAGCGTGCGGCCGGCGTCGTCGCGCAGCGTGGGCGCGAGCTGGACGATCACCTGCACGATCGCCCCCGCCCCGAAGCCGAACAGGAACGCGGCGATCGACGCGTTGAACGCCGCGGCGCCGATCCAGGCGCCGAGCACGGCCGGCAGGCCCGCCAGCAGGCCGAGCAGCACGAGCCGCCGCAGCGACGGGCGCAGATGCGCGATCGGAGCGACGATGGCCAGCCCCTCGGTGGTGTTGTGGAGAGCGAAGCCCACGACGAGGAACGCGCCCAGCGCGAGCGCGCCGACCGAGTAGGCGGAGCCGATCGCCACGCCCTCACCCAGGTTGTGGAGCCCGATGCCGAGCGCCACCAGCAGCGCCAAGGTCCCGCCTGAAGCGCTCGCCCGCCGCGCCGCCAGCCACTCCGACACGCCGGTCAGCAGCAGGTACGAGACCACGCCGCCGACCAGCACCAGCGCGACGCCGCCGAACGCCTGCGAGCCCTCGCCCGCCAGCTCGAAGCCCTCCAACGTGGCGTCGATGGCCAGGAACGCGAGCAGGCCCACGGTCAACGCCATCACCACGCGCAGCCAGCGCGGCGGGATCCGCCGGATCCACGGCAGCCACAGCATGCCCAACGCCACCGGGATCACGCCCACGTAGATGCCCAGCAGCGCCATCAGCCCGAAGAAGCCCAGATCGTTGGCCGGCGTCGCGACGGCCGCCGGGATCTCGTGCGCGAACGTCCCGCCGCTCGAGGTCAGCAGCGCCACCTCGTACGCCTCGCCCTCCACCCACGGCTGCTGGATCCGGACCGTCGCCGTGTCCAGCCGCCCGATCGGCGAATCGGCGCCCGAGAACTGCACGAACGCGTCGTTGACCACGGCCTGGGCGATCGCCACCTCGTCGGGCCCGTCGTTGCGCACGGTGAGCTCGATGACCCCGGGCGTCAACCGGGTCCGCTCGACGGCCAGCTCCTCCACCGGCGGCCCGCGGCGCTCTCCCAGCCCCGGCCCGTCGAGCAGGGCGAAGGCGCCGAGCGCCGACACGATCAGCACCAGCGGGATCAGCCCGAGCAGCCACGATGGCCACGACCGCAGCTCCGACCAGGTGGCGGCGCGGCCCTCCATCACGTCACCTCGAAGAACCCCTGCCAGCCGAGCTCGGTGAACTCGGACTGGTGGGCGTGGAACATGAACGGGCCCGGGTGCTGGAAGCGCCACTCGAGGATGCCGCGCTGGCCCTGGCACAGCATCACCGTGTCGGTGAGCTCGGACGGGGTCTTCGACGTGCCCGTGGGGTAGTAGTGGAAGAGGTTCCCGTGCAGGTGGAACGAGTTGATCAGGTCGTACTCGAGCACGTTCACGAGGTAGATCCGGACCAGCTCGTCGCGCGGCACCTGGATCGGCTTGTTCATATAGGCGAACGGGATCGAGTTCGCCGCGTACATCTCGTTCGCGCGGTCGAAGTTCGTGTCGAACCCGTTCATGACCATGACGAGCTCCTCGGCTTCCTCGCGCCCGTCCGCCGGGTCGACGATGAAGGCGCCGTAGAGGCCCTTGGCGATGTGTTCGGCCAGCGGCCGCACGTGGCAGTGATAGAGGTGCAGCCCGGCGGGCAGCGCGTCGAACTCGTAGACCGTCTTCCCGCCCGGCGGGACCTCGCCGGCGCCGATCCCGGGCACGCCGTCCATCTCGGCCGGGTGGATGCCGTGGAAGTGGATCGTGTGCGGGTGGGTCGAGCCGTTGGCGAACGTGATCCGCAGGCGCTCGCCCTCGCGGCAGCGAAGCGTCGGGCCGGGGATGCGCTGGTTGTAGGTCCAGGCCGCGAACTTCACGCCGGGGGCGACCTCGATCTCCTTGTCGACGGCATAGAGCTCCCACTCGCGCAGGACGCGGCCGTCCGCCATGCGCGTCGTCGTGCCCCAGTCGAAGTCGCGCAGGATCTCGTGCGGGTCGAAGCCGTTGGCGGCGTGGTCGACGGTCCGGCTGTCGCGGAAGTCGGCGTGCCCGTGGTCGACCGTGTGGCCGGCGTGCTCCTGCGCCTGTGCCTCCCACGGCCGGCCGCGCGTGTGCAGGAGCGCCGCGCCGCCGGTGGCGGCAAGGGATCCGGCGATCAGCTTTCGGCGTGTCAGTTCGGCCACGCGAAAGATTATGGCACGCCTAAACCTTATTGTCGAGCAGCCGAGAAGAGCAGCCAGCGGGCGTGCTCGAGCAGGCGCTCCGGCGGATACCTGCGAGGGTCGGTGAGCAGCAGCCGCGCCGCCTCGTCGGCCACCGACGACAGCGCCCGCGCGGTGAGCTCGGGGTCCGGCGAGGCGATCGCGCCCGCCAGCTGGCCGATCACCGCCGCCCGGCCGGCGGCGATCCGCTCGCCGAGCAGCCCGGGCGCGCCCTCGGGCGGGACGAGCATGAGCCGCCACGTCACCGGGTCGCTCTCCACGGCCCGCAGGTAGCCGCGCAGCGAGGCGAGCAGGTCCCCCCGCGTCGTCGCCGAGCTCGCGTGGCACGAACTCACGGAGCTGCCCCAGGGCGCGGACCGTCTCCCGCTCCACCAAGGCCTCGAGCAGCGCGCCGAGGTCGTCGAAGTGGCGGTAGACGATCGGCCGCGTGATGCCGGCGCGGCGGGCGACCGCCTCGATCGAGACGGCGTGGAAGCCGGCCTCGGCCACCAGGGCCTTCGCGGCGTCGAGCAGCTGCTCGCGGCGGGCCGGCGCCTTCATCCGTGTGACGGTGCTCACCAAGAAGTTACGTACCCGTAACTTACGGGTATCGAACCCGCGATGACCCACGACACCGACGTCGCCATCATCGGGAGCGGCTTCAGCGGCCTCGGCATGGCGATCCGCCTCAAGCAGGCGGGACTGAACGACTTCCTCGTCCTCGAGCGCGCCGGCGAGGTCGGCGGCACCTGGCAGGCCAACACCTATCCCGGCTGCGCCTGCGACGTCCCCTCGCACCTCTACTCGTTCTCCTTCGCGCCCAACCCCGGGTGGACGCAGACCTACTCGACGCAGCCCGAGATCTGGGCGTACCTGCGGCGCGTAGCCGACGACTACGGCATCCGCCCACACGTCCGGCTCGAACACCGCTGTGGAAACCGCGACCTGGGTCGACGACCACTGGGAGCTGGAGACGAGCGAGGGCACCATCACAGCGCGCGTGCTCGTCGCGGGCATGGGCCCGCTGACCGAGCCGAAGATCCCGCAGATCCCGGGGCTCGAGGACTTCCCCGGGCCGGTCTTCCACTCCGCCCGCTGGGACCACGGCGCCGATCTCGCCGGCAAGCGCGTCGCCTCGATCGGCACCGGCGCGTCGGCGATCCAGTACGTGCCCGCGATCCAGCCCGACGTCGCGAAGCTGCACGTCTTCCAGCGCACGCCGCCGTGGGTCCTGCCGCACACCAACCGCCCGATCCGCGGTTGGGAGCGACGCCTGTTCACGACGCTCCCCGCCGCCCAGAAGCTCATGCGCGGCGGCATCTACGCCGGCCGCGAGGCGCTCGTGCTCGGCTTCGTGAAGAACCCGCGGCTCATGAAGGTGGTCCAGCGGATCGCCCGCAAGCACATGGAGCGCCAGATCGACGACCCCGCGCTGCTGCGGAAGGTCACGCCCGACTACACGATCGGCTGCAAGCGGATCCTGCCGTCCAACCGCTGGTACCGGACGCTGACCAAGCCCAACGTCGAGCTCGTCACCGACGGCATCGAGGCGGTCCGGGGCAACCGCATCGTGACCGCCGACGGGCGCGAGCGCGAGGTCGACGCGATCGTCCTCGGCACCGGCTTCGAGGTCACGGACATCCCGGCCGCCCACCGCGTGCGCGGCCGCGGCGGCACGCTGCTCGACGACCTCTGGCACGGCAGCCCGCGCGCCCACCTCGGCACGAGCGTCGCCGGCTTCCCCAACCTGTTCTTCCTGCTCGGCCCGAACACCGGGCTGGGGCACAGCTCGATGGTCTACATGATCGAGTCGCAGATCGCCCACGTGATGGCCGCGCTGCGCCACATGCGCTCCCGTGGCGCCGCGACGATCGAGGTCACGGAGGAGGCGCAGGCCCGCTCGAACGCCGAGCTCGAGCGCAAGCTCGCCGGCACGGTGTGGAACACCGGCTGCGCCAGCTGGTACTTCGACCGCACGGGCCGCAACGCCACGATCTGGCCGGACTGGACGTGGAAGTTCCGCCGCCGCGTCGCCGAGCTCGACCCCGCCGAGTACCGCCTCGACGCCCCGGTGCGGGAGCCGGTGCCGGCATGACGCGAGTGCTCCTCACCGGCGCCGCCGGGGGCATCGGCCAGGCCACCGCCGCCGAGCTGCGCCGGCAGGGCGCCAACGTCATGGGGCTCGACCTCCACGAGGCCCCCGACGTCATCGCCTGCGACGTGCGCGATCAGGTGGCCGTCGACCGCGCCGTGCAGCTAGCCGTCGAGCGGCTCGGCGGGCTCGACGTGCTGATCAACAACGCCGGCCTCGGCCTGCCGCAGTCGGCCGGCGCGCCGCCCGGCGACGACGCGCTGGCGGTGATCGACGTCAACCTGCTCGGCCCCTGGCGCGTCACGTCCGCCGCGCTGCCCGCGCTGAGACGGTCGCGCGGGCGCGTCGTCAACGTGGCCTCCGGCCTCGCCCACCTCGCGCTGCCCTGGGGCACCGCCTACTGCATGAGCAAGCGCGGGCTGACGGCCTACTCCGACGCGCTGCGGCTCGAGTACGGCGGCGAGATCACCGTCACGACGGTCTATCCCGGCTACATCCGCACGCCGATCCACCGGGCCTCGCAGGAGCGCGGCGTCGCGCTCGAAGGGAACGTCCCGGCCGAGACGGTCGGCGCTGCCGCGCGCACGCTCGCCCGTGCCGCGCTCGGCCCGCCGGCGCGCGACCTCGCCACCACGCGTCAGGGAGCGATCGGCTACGCGCTCATGCGGCACGTCCCGCGCCGCCTGCTCGACGCCGTGGTCCGGCGCCGCCTGCGGCGGGTCACGCTCCCGGCTTCGTGACCATCAGGAGGATGGCCGCCAGCACGAGCAGACCGGTCACCCCGCCGACGATCCCCTCGGTCCGCGCCGCGCGCCGGTAGTCGTCGGAAACGTTGCCGGTCTCGTCGATGTCCTTCTGCGCCTGCGCGGCGAGCCGGCGGTCGGTCGGGACGAAGTAGGCGCCGTTGAGGCCGCCGAGGACGATGGCGATCGCGAAGGAGGCGCTGATCCAGAACGAGCCGAACCCCCAGTCGCCGTCGATCGTCTGGTAGATGCCGGTGAGGATGATCAGGCCCAGCGCGGGCGACGCCAGCCGCTGGTTGATGGCCAGCTGGACCTGGTGCACGAACGGGAGGTGCCGCACGCCCGCCTTCATCGCGACGGGGAAGAGCAGCGCCTCGCCGAAGGTCGCGCCGAAGCCGACGACCACGGCGCTGACGTGCACGAAGACGGACAGCTCGTAGAGGCTCATGGAGTGAAGACGATCTTCCCGAAGAGGTCGCCCGAGTCCATCGCCTCGAAGCCCTCACGCGCCTCGGACAGGGGCAGCACGCGGTCGATCTGCGGCCGCAGGCCGCTCGAATCGCACAGCCGGGCCAGCCGCGCCAGCTCGTCGCGCGTGCCCATGGTGGAGCCGATCACGTTGAGCTGGAGGAAGAACACGCGCTGGAGGTCGGCGGGCGGGTTCGGGCCGCTCGTCGAGCCGGAGACCACCAGCGTGCCGCCGGGGCGCAGCGCGCGCAGCGAGTGCTTCCAGGTCGCCTCGCCGACCGTCTCCAGCACGGCGTCGACCCGCTCGGGCAGCCTGGCGCCGCTCTCGAACGCCTCGTGCGCGCCGAGCTCCACCGCCTTCGAGCCCTTCTCGGGATCGCGCGAGGTGACCCACACGCGCAGGCCGGCCTCGCGGCCGAGCGCGACCGCCGCGCTGGCCACGCCGCCGCCGGCACCCTGGATCAGCACCGTGTCGCCCGGCTGCACGCCGGCCTTGACGAACAGCATCCGGTAGGCGGTCAGCCACGCCGTGGGCAGGCACGACGCCTCCTCGAAGGAGAGGCCCGCAGGCTTGGGCACGAGGTTGCCGCGCGGCACCGCCACGCGCTCGGCGAGCGTGCCCTGGTGCTTCTCGGACAGCAGCGTGCGCTTGGGGTCGAGCGTCTCGTCGCCGCGCCAGTCGTCGCTCGCGATCACCGAGTGCACGATCACCTCGTTGCCGTCCTCGTCGACGCCGGCGGCGTCGCAGCCGAGGATCATCGGCAGCGCCTCCTCCGACAGCCCGACGCCGCGCAGCGACCACAGGTCGTGGTGGTTCAACGACGTGGCGCGCACGTCGACCACCGTCCACCCGTCGGGCGGCTCGGGGTCGGGCCGCTCGCCGACCTCCAGCCCCGCGAGCGGATCGTCCGCGTTCATCGACGCGGCGTAGACGGCGAGCATGCTCATCCCCTGTAGAGCTCGTCGAAGGTGTCGGCGTAGCGCTTCTCGACCACCGCGCGCTTGACCTTCATGGTCGGCGTGAGCTCGCCCGCCTCCTGGCTGAGGTCGACCTCGAGGACCGTGAACTTCTTCACCTGCTCGATGCGGGCGAACTGCGCGTTGGCCAGGTCGACGTCCTGCTGCAGGCGCTCGCGCACCCGGTCGTCGGCCGCCATCGCGCTCACGTCGCCGTTCACGCCGAGCTCCTGCGCCAGGGCGGGCGCCTCCTCGGCGTCGAGCGTGAGCAGCGCCACCAGGTAGGAGCGGTTGTCGCCGTGCACGACCGCCTGCGAGATCCAGCGCGACTCGCGCAGCGCGTTCTCGATGTTGGTGGGCGAGATGTTCTTGCCGCTCGAGGTGATGATGAGGTCCTTCTTGCGACCGGTGATGCGCAGGTAGCCGTCGTCGAGCTCGCCGAGGTCGCCGGTCCTCACGGCGTCGCCCTCGAAGACGTCGCGCGTGGCCTCCTCGTTGCGGTAGTAGCCCTTGAACACGTTCGGGCCGCTGATGAGGATCTCGCCGTCCTCGGCGATCGCCACGCCCATGCCGGGCAGCGCGGGACCGACGGTGCCGAAGCGCGGGTCGTGCGGCGGGTTGAGCGTGGCCGCCGCGCACGTCTCGGTCATCCCGTAGCCCTCGAGCACGGTGATGCCGCAGGCGTCGAGGAACTCGAGCACCTCGCGCGGGATCGGAGCCGCGCCGGTCAGCGCCAGCTCGAGCCGGCCGCCGAACACGTCGCGCACCTTGGAGAGCACGAGCCGGTCGGCGAGCGCGTACTGGGCCTTCAAGGCCGCCGAGGCGGTCCCCTTGCGCATGGCGGGCCGTGCGCGACGCCCCGTGGCGATCGCCCACGCGAACAGCCGCTGCTTGACCGGGCTGCCCTCGCTGCCGCGCGCCAGCACGCGGGCGTGGATCTTCTCGAACACGCGTGGCACGGACGGGAAGTGGGTCGGTGCCGCTGCCCCCACGTCCTCCACGAGGCGCTTCGAGTCGCCGCTCCAGAAGGCCAAGGTGCAGCCGACCTCGAGCGCGACCATCTGGACCACGCGCGCCAGCGCATGGGCGAGCGGCAGGAACATGAAGAGCACGGCGCCCGGCTTCAGACCGACCTGCACGCGGTACGACTCGCCGGTGGCCAGCACGTTGCGATGCGTGAGCACGCAGCCCTTGGGCGGGCCGGTCGTGCCGGAGGTGTAGACGATCGTGGCGACGTCGTCGGCGCCGATGCCCTCCAGCCGGCGGGCGAGCTCGGCCGGCAGGACCTCGTCGGCGCGGCCGCGCACGTCGGCGACGGTCATGGTGTCGCCGGCGGGCACCATGCTGATCACGTGCTCGAGGGCCGGCAGCTGGTCGCGCACCGCCTCGATCTTCGCGAGCTGCCCCGCGTCCTCGAGGATGATCGCCCGCGCCCCCGCGTGGTCGACCACGTAGCGGCACTCCTCCGGCGAGTTCGTCTGGTAGACGGGCACGACGACCAGGCCGGCGGCGAGCACCGCGGCGTCGGCCAGCGTCCACTCGGGCCGCGTCTCGCCGAGCAGCGCGACGCGGTCGCCGGGCTCGAGCCCGAGCGCCGCGAGGCCGCGCGCGAGCTCGCGGACCGCGGTCCCGAGGTCCTGGAACGACCATTCGTGCCAGGTCCCGTCGCGGGGGAAGCGGATCGCGGCGCCGCTGTGGCGGTCCGCAGCGTCCAGCACCATCCGGCCGAGTGAGTTCGCGCTCATGCGGCCGATCCTGACATAGCCTTCGGGCCCGTGTAACGTCGCCAATCGCCCGCCGTCTCCGCCGTTCGGGCGGTTGGCGAAATCATCATCGGAGGAAACGGATGCAGATGCGTGCCGCGGTGCTGGAGGAGTTCGGTCAGCCGCTGGCCGTCCAGGAGGTCGAGCTGGCGGATCCGAAGGCCGGCGAGGTGCTCGTCCGGCTAGTGGCCTGCGGCGTCTGCCACACCGACCTCTACACGGCGTCGGGCGCCGACCCGTCCGGCTACGCGCCCGCGGTGCTCGGCCACGAGGGGGCCGGCGTGGTCGAAAGCGTGGGGCCGGGCGTGACCTCCGTGTCGCCCGGCGACCACGTGGTCACGCTCTTCTCGCCCCAGTGCGGCGAGTGCGAGCACTGCCGCAGCCCGCGCACGAACCTGTGCCTGGCCATCCGCGAGCAGCAGAACAAGGGCTACCTGCCCGACGGCACGACGCGGCTGTCGCGCGACGGCGAGCCGGTCCGGCACTTCATGGGCACGAGCACGTTCGCGGAGTACACGGTGATGCCGGAGATCGCGCTGGCCAAGGTGTCGCCCGAGGCGCCGCTCGAGCACGCGTGCCTGTTCGCCTGCGGGCTCTCGACCGGCCTCGGCGCGGCCATGTTCACCGCGAAGGTGGAGGCGGGGTCGACCTGCGTGGTGTTCGGCGCCGGCATGGTGGGGCTGGGGGCGGTGGCCGGCTGCCGGCTACAGGGCGCCGAGCGCGTCATCTCCGTCGACCTGTCCGAGGAGCGGCTCGCGCTCGCCCGCGGCCAGGGCGCGACCGACACCTGGATCGCCGACGAGAACACCGTCCAGCGCGTGCTCGACGAGACGCGCGGCTTCGGCGCCGACTACACCTTCGAGGCGACCGGGCTGGTCGGCGTGATGCGCCAGGCTGTCGAGAGCGCCCGCATGGGCTGGGGGCTGGCGACGGTGGCGGGCGTGGCCGGCAAGGGGGAGACGCTCGACGTCGTGCCGCGCTTCCTGATCACCGGCCGGCGCGTCTGCGGCTCCTCGTTCGGCGGTGTGAAGGGGCGCGAGCAGGTGCCGCAGCTCGTCCAGCGCTACCTCGACGGCGACATCGACGTGGCGCCGTTCGTGTCGCACCGGCTGCGGCTGGACGACGTCAACCGCGGCTTCGAGCTGATGGAGGCCCAGGACGGCATCCGCAGCGTGATCGACTTCTGATGGCGCTCGACGCGCGAGCAGGTGGCGCGCATCGCGCGCATCCCGGATTCGGGGACGATCGAGGCGATGCGGCTGTCCGCTCACCGACCCGGTACGAGGGGAAGTCGATGGCGGGGATGATCGATCTGGTGGCCGGTGGTGAGATTCCTGAGGGCTCCAACGTGCTGTACGCGCACCTGGGTGGCGCTCCCGTGCTGAGTGCCTATGCGTCGTTGTTCAAGTCCTGAGGGGGTTGAAGGGACGAACGTCTCGCATGGCGGAAACCACACCGCCGGAGCGGCCGACCACGCCTCCCTACAAGCAAGAAGTTCGCGCCCTCACAACGGCCGCTCACCGACCCACGCCGGCACCGGCGCCAGGTCGTTCACAAACCCCGGCACCGCCTCGACCCGATCCAGCCACCCAGCCACGTGCGAGAACTCCCGCGGATCGGCGCCCGCGTCGGCGCCGCAGTGGCCGTAGCCGTAGACGGCGATGTCCGCCACGGAATAAGCGTCGCCGGCCAGGAACGGGCGGCCGTCGGACAGCCCGCGGTCGAGGGCGGCGAGCGCGTCGCGGCCTCGCTCGAGCCGCTGCGCGAACGCCTCCGGGAGCGTCTTGTCGCGGCCGGCCAGCTTCATGAAGCGGGCGACGGAGAGGTCGGCCTCGATCCGGTTCTGCTCGAAGAACATCCACTGATGCACGCGAGTGCGCTCGAGCGTCCCCGCCGCCGGCAGCAGCGACGTGCCCTCCGCGAGGTGGAGCAGGATCGCGCCGGACTCGGGGATGAGATCGCCCTCGTCGGTCTCGAGCACGGGGATGCGCCCGTCGGGGTTGCGGGCGAAGTGCTCGCCGGTGCGCGTCTCGCCGCGGAAGAGGTCGACGGAGACGGACTCGTAGGGGATGTCGAGGTGCCGCAGGACCAGGCGACACTTGAGGCAGTTGCCGGAGGAGTCGTGCTCGTAGAGCTTCATGGCCGCACCCTACGGCTCCCGCGCGGTTCGAATCTCAGGGGCGCGCGGTTCGAATCTCAGGGGCGCAGCTCGAAGTGCATCGGATCGGGGCGCGTCGGCCAGTCGCCGCCCCAGGTGAAGCCGTGCCGCTGCATGGTGCGGACCAGCCGGCGGTCCTGCCGCGAGCGGCCCATGAAGGGGTTGGCGGAGGCGTTGAGGTCGATCGCCACGCCCCACGCGTGCAGCGAGAGCTGGCCGCGCGGCTGGATGCGGCGCGGCGCGTGGCAGCCCGCGTAGTCGCCGGGGTTCACGAGCCGCGACAGCCCGCGCCGGGCCAGCTCGCCGAGCGCGGCGCGCAGCGGGCGGATCATCGCGCGGTGGCAGGTGACCGCGCCGAGGATCGGCACGCGCCGGGAGACGATGTGGCGGCGCACGAAGGCGGGGTCGAGGCGGATCCAGTCGTCGCCGTAGGGCAGCCCGACGGCCGGCTCGCCGTAGCGCACCTTGAGCTCCATCGGCCGGGCGGGGCCGACCGGGCCGGCGCCGTCGACGATCCGCGCCGCGGCGTCGCGCTCGGTGCGCCGGATCAGCTCGCGCGGGGCGACCGGCTCGCGCAGCCGGACCATCACCGTGCTGCGCAGCGGGTCGACGCGGCGGTCGCGCGAGGCGAGCGCGATCTCGGCGCTGCGCAGCGCCTCGTCGGCGACCACGCCGACCACCCGCACCCGCCCGCTCTCCAGCCGCAGGACACCGCCGGCGCCGACCTTCCGCAGCTCCGCCGACGTGCTGGAGAGGATCGCCGTCCCCGGCCGCAGCCGGGCGAACGGCTCGCGCTGGTCCGCGGGCAGCGTGGCGGCGTAGGCCCGCGGGGCGACGGCGAGCACGTCGAGCGGGATCGCGTAGCCGGCGGGCGCCCCGTCTCGCAGCAGCACCGCGCCGCGCCCGACCGGCGTGGCGGCGGCGACCGCCGGGTGGCGCCGCAGCCGCCGCGCGGCGCGGGCCGGGTGCTCGAGCCCCCAGACGATCGCGGTGGTCGACGCCTCGGCCGTCGGGGTGGCCGTCGGCTGGACGGCGGCGCGAGCCGAAGGCGGCTCGCTCGATCCCCCGCAGCCCGCCACGAGCATCGCCACCATCGCGAGCACGGCAAGATGCCGTGCGTGTTCAACGACGCCATCGAGTGGGTGAAGCGCTGGGAGGCGCGCTGGGGCGACCGGCCGGAACCGCCCCCGATCGACCCCGACCGCTGGGCCGCGGCCTGGGACGAGTTCACGACGCGGATGGACGGCAACTTCCCGTTCTTCCACCCGCGCTTCGCCGGTCAGATGCTCAAGCCGCCGCATCCCGCCGCGGTCACCGGCTACCTCGCGGCCATGCTCGTCAACCCCAACAACCACGCGCTCGACGGCGGCCCGGTGACGAGCGAGATGGAGAAGGAGGCGGTGGCCGACCTGGCGGCCATGCTCGGGCTCGCCGAGCCGAGCCTCGGGCACCTGACCGCCAGCGGGACGATCGCGAACCTCGAGGCGCTGTGGGTGGCACGGGAGCTGCATCCGGACAAGGGCGTCGCGTACGGGGCCAACGCCCATTACACGCACGCCCGCATGTGCCAGGTCCTCAGGATGCCCGCCCACCGCGTGCCGGCCGACGCCCACGGCCGCATCGACCTCGACGCGCTCGACGCCCTCTGCGCGCGCGGCGAGATCGGGACCGTCGTGCTCACGGCCGGCACCACCGGCCTGGGCGCCGTCGACCGGGTCGACGAGGCGCTGGCCCTGCGCGAGCGTCACGGCGTGCGCATCCACGTCGATGCAGCGTACGGCGGCTTCTTCGCGCTGCTCGACGACGCGCCCGCGGGTCTGCGCGCGATCGGCGGCGCCGACTCGATCGTCATCGACCCGCACAAGCATGGCCTCCAGCCATACGGATGCGGAGCGGTGGTGTTCGCCGATCCGGCCGTCGGCCGGCTGTACGCGCACGATTCGCCGTACACCTACTTCACCTCCGACGCGCTGCACCTGGGGGAGATCAGCCTCGAGTGCTCGCGCGCCGGGGCGGCCGCGGCGGCGCTGTGGCTGACGCTGCGAGCCGTTCCGCTCGAGCCGATCCTGGCCGGGGCCCGGCGCGCCGCCGTCGCCTTCGCCGAGCGGTTGCGAGCCTCGGACGCGCTGCGGCTCCACCTCGAGCCCGAGCTCGACATCGTCACCTACCGGCCGACCGCCAAGAGCATCACGGAGCTCGACGCCGCCAGCGTCGCGATCCTGCGCGCCGGGATGGAGGACCCCGACGACCCGGTCTTCCTGAGCACGCTCCAGGTCGAGGCCGAGCACCTGCCCGGGCTCGAGCGCGACGCGCCGTCGGCGCGGATCCTGCGCAGCGTGCTCATGAAGCCCGAGCACGAGGGCGCCGTCGACTGGCTGGCTACGCGAGTTGAGCAGCTAGCCACTCGTACACGGCCGGGTGGTTGAGCAGCGCCAGGTGGTGCGCCGGGCCGACGTGCAGCGTCTCCTGCGTGCGATGCGACGCACTGCGCTCCAGCACCAGCCAGTCGCCGAGCAGGCGCCCGACCGGATGGTCGGGGCGGGTCGTCACGGTGGCCGCCACGAAGCAGTGGCGGGCGTGCTCGAGCAGCGGCACCTCCTGGCACGCCGCCGCGCGCAGGGCCTCGGGGTCCCGGTCCTTCCAGTCCTCGTCGACCAGCGAGCCGCTCCGCAGGTCGCGGATCCCCGCGCTGCGCCTCCGCAGCAACCGCGCGAACGGCCGCGACTCCGGCATCATGCCGAGCGCCGCCGCCGCGTAGTGGACGGCCGACTCGAGCGGCGCGCCGGCGTGCGGGGAGCCGAGCGAGATCACGTGCGTGACGAGCCGCGTCCAGTCGCCGCCGAGGTGCGCGGCGCTGCGCGCCACCAGCCCGCCCATCGAGTGGCCGATCAGCGCGATCTCCTCGACCTCCCGCTCCGCGACGAGCGCCTCGAGCTCCGCGGCGAGGCTGAGGCCGTTCTCGGATATGTGGCGGCCGCTGTTGTAGCGGACGTAGACCGGCGTCCAGCCGGGCAGGCGGTCGCCGTAGCGCAGGCCACCGCCGTAGCGCCAGGCGTGCTCGGTCTCGAACACGCCGTGCACGAAGACGGCGAGCCGCGGCGTCTCCGCGCCCTCGACGCTCAGCGTCATCGGGATCGCCAGCGGCGGCTCCAGCACGTCGCCGCGCAGCCCGTTGAGCACGGCGAGCGCAGCCGGGGAGACGTCCCGCTCGGGCACCAGCGCGGGGGCGGCGCGGCCGGCCAGCAGGGCCCCGCCCCGCACCGCCGCGTACACCGCGCCGGAGATGCCGTCGTGCAGCGCCTTCGCCGGCCCGCCGGCCACGAAGGCGCGGTCGGCGATCGCCCGGTGGACCTGGCCGACGCCGCCCGTGCCGAGGCGGAGCTCGTCCAAAGCGAGCCGGGTGAGGGCGCGGAGCTGCGTCAAGGTCGCTCGACCAGCGTAGACAGCGCCACCATCGTCCGGGTGCGCATGACCTTGGGGTCGCGGCGGAGCTGCTCGATCGTGCGCTCGAGCTCCTCGATGCCCTCGACGCGCACGCGGACGACCGCGTCGGCGTCGCCGGCCACCGTGTGGGCGGCGACCACCGCCGGCAGGCCGGCGACCGCGGCCAGCAGGTCGTTCGGCGCCACGCTGTCGGCGCAGTAGAGCTCGACGAAGGCCTCCAGCCGGTCGCCCAGCGCCTGCGGGTCGATCACCGCCGTGTAGCCGATGATCACGCCGGTCTCGTGCAGGCGGTCTACGCGCCGCTTGACCGCTGACGCCGACAGTCCGACGGCGGCGCCCACGTCGGCCAGCGTGGCGCGGCCGTCGCGTTCCAGCTGATCAAGGATCTTGCGGTCCAGGTCGTCGAGACGCACCGGTCGTTGCACGTCACGCCCACTTTATGCCGTCCCGATTGTGCGCGCGACCCGCGGGCGATAGACCGACGGGGAATGTTCGAGGAAGCCCAGCTGTACTCGCCGGTCACCGAGAACGAGGACGGCTCGGTCACCGTCGAGCTCGCGGGCGACCATCCGGGCGCCTGCGATCCCGTCTACCGGGAGCGGCGCAACCACATCGCCGCGCGGGCGCTCGCCTGGAAGCCCGGCGAGCCGACGCCGCGGATCGAGTACGCGGAGGCCGAGCACGAGGTCTGGCGGATCGTCTGCCGCGAGCTGGCGCCCAAGCACGAGAAGTACGCCTGCCGCGACTTCCGCGAGGCGGCCGCCGCGCTCGCGCTGCCGAGCGACCACATCCCGCAGCTCGACGAGGTGACCGCCGGGCTGCACCCGCTCACGGGCTGGACCTACCACGCCGCCGCCGGGCTGGTCCCGCTGCGCGACTTCCTCGGCGCGCTGGGCGATCGGGTGTTCCACTCGACGCAGTACATCCGCCACGGCGCCATGCCGCTCTACACGCCCGAGCCCGACCTCATCCACGAGGTCGTCGGGCACGGCAACCTGCTCGCCGCCCCGCGCTTCGCCGAGATCAAGCGCCAGGCCGGGCTCGCCGCCCAGCGCGTGGAGACCGACGAGGCGCTCCAGTTCCTGGCCGACGTCTTCTGGTTCACGATCGAGTTCGGCGTCCTGCGCGAGGAGGGCGAGGTGCGCGCCTACGGCGCCGGGATCCTCTCCTCGTACGGCGAGATCGAGGAGTTCCGCGGCGCGGACCTGCGCCCGCTCGACATCCTCGCCATGGCCACGCAGGAGTACGACATCACGAAGTACCAGCCGGTTCTCTTCTGCGCCGACGGGATCGGCGAGCTCGAGGACGTCGTCGGGTCGTTCTTCCGCGACTTCGACGACGAGACGCCGGCTCGCCTTAGGGGGGACGCGGGGGTCGCGCTGTCGGCTTGAGAAGGCAGCGCGCCCCTGCGCGGGCGTCCGAAACCGGGTACGGTCGGAGTGAGAAGGACCCGGGATGGGTATTGACCGGGCGTCCATGGACTATCAGATCGATCACGACCCCATCGAAGGCGGCCACCTCGTCGTGGCCAGCGGCGAGCTCGACATCTCGGCCACGCCACGGCTCTCGACCGTCCTCGCCTTCGCCTCCGCCAGCCCCGGCGGCCGGCTCGTCCTCGACCTCTCGGAGGTCGCGTTCATCGACTCGACGGCGCTCGGGACGATCCTCAAGGCCGCTGCCCAGCTCGACGAGGCCGGCACGAGCCTGGCCGTCGTCGCGCCCGAGGGCCCGGTGCGGCGGCTGCTCGAGATGACGAACCTCACGCAGCGCTTCCGGCTGTACGGGACGCGCGCCGCCGCCCTGTCGGCCGACGGCGCTCCCGCCTAGGCCGCGGCCCGGAGCGCGACGAGCTCGCGGCGCAGCGCGAGCTCCTCGAGCGCCCGCTGCTCGACGCGCCGCAGCTCCGACGGGCGCATCTCCAGCCGCCGGGCGGCCTCGCGGATCGAGACCGGGTCGCGGTCGCCGTTCAGGCCGAAGCGCATCTGGATCACCTCGCGCTGGGGCTCGGGGAGCTGGCGCACGACGTCGCGCACCGCCTCCTGCTCGAGCGCCAGCTCGACCTCCTCGTCGGGCGCGGGCTCGCGGCCGGGCAGCAGGTCGCCGAGCTCGGTGTCCTCCGCCTCGCCGACCGGGCGCTCGAGGCTGGTGACCTGGCGCGAGACCTCGCGCACCTCCTCGACCTGCTGGGGGTCGAGCTCGGCCGCGGCGGCGATCTCCTCGAGCGTCGGCGGGCGGCCGAGCCGGGTGCTGAGCTCGCGCTCGGCGTTGGCGATCTTGCGCTCGCGCTGGGCGATGTTGATCGGCAGGCGGATGGTGCGGCCGCGCTCGTCGAGCGCGCGGCCGATCGCCTGGCGGATCCACAGCGTCGCGTACGTGGAGAAGCGGAAGCCCTTGCGCCAGTCGTACTTCTCGGCGGCGCGGATGAGCCCGAACATGCCCTCCTGGATCAGGTCGAGCAGGCTCAGCTGGCCGATGCCCTGGTACTTGCGCGCGATCGAGACGACGAGCCGCAGGTTCGAGTTGATCAACCGCTCCTTGGCCTCGAGGTCGCCGCGCTCGATCCGCTTGGCGAGCTCGAGCTCCTCCGCGGGCTTGAGCAGGTCGTGGCGACCCGCCTCGTTGAGGAACAGCTGGAGGGCGTCCGTCGTGTAGGTCGCCATGTCGCGGTTGGACACGGCGGTGAGCGGCGTGTCGCGGCGCCCGCAGTCGTCGAGGATCGCGACGCCCTCTTCGTTGAACCGGGCGGCGATCTCCGCGACCTGCTCGTGGTCGAGGTCGAGCTCCTCGACGACCTGGGACAGCTCGGACTCGTCGACGCAGCCCAGCTCGCGGCCCGCCTCGAGCAGCGCCTGGATCTCAGCAGGAGGATCGGCCATGAGCACTGACATACCCACCGGCGCCCCGAAGGACGCCGGTGGGTGTATCCGTGTGCGGCTTACTCGCACTCGCAAGCTCGCGCGAGCGCCTTAGATACCTGCTTAGCGAGCAGCGGACGGGCGTTGCTCAGGTTCTCCTCGGCCTTCTCGCGGCCCTCGTTGTACGGGGCGAGCGCGTCGGGATCGCCGGAGATGATCTAGCCGCGGACGCCCGTCTCCTCGTTCACCATCTGGGTCACGACGTCGGTCATCATGGCCTTGAGGGGGATCGCGTCCTCCACGAACGCCTCATGGGCCTTCAGCTCGGCGCCGCACGCTTCGTGGCCGCGTAGCGAGCGAGCAGGACGATCCAGTCGAGGACGCCGGCGGCCAGATGGCCGAGCGGACCGGTGTAGAGCCAGGCTCTCATCGAGGTGCTTTGTATCGTGGTGCCCCGCCATGGCAACCGAGGTCAACACCACCGTCACCGAGCTGCCCGAGTCGCGCGTGCGCGTGGAGGCCGAGGTCCCGCCCGCCGAGGTGGAGCGCCGCGTCGCCCAGGCCGCCCAGCGCCTCGGCCGCGGCCTGCGCGTCCCCGGCTTCCGCGCCGGCAAGGCGCCGGCCCCCGTCATCGTCCAGCGAATGGGCCGCGAGGCGGTGCTCGACGAGGCGGTCCGCGACTTCATCGGCACCTGGTACAGCGCGGCGATCGACTCCGCGCACGTCGTCCCGGTCGGCGAGCCGCAGCTCGACATGGGCGACCTGCCGGCCCAGGGCGAGCCGCTGACCTTCTCGATCGAGATCGGCGTGCGACCGAAGGCCACGCTCGGCGACTACAAGGGCCTCGAGGTCGCCCGCCGCGAGCCCGACGTGTCGGACGAGGCGATCAACTCCGAGATCGACCGGCTGCGCGAGCGCTCGGCCCGGCTCGACACCGTCGACCGGCCCGCCGCCAACGGCGACTTCGTGGTCATGGACTACCTCGGCACGCGCGACGGCGAGCCGTTCGCCGGCGGCGAGGGGCGCGACCAGATGGTCGAGCTCGGCTCAGGCCGGCTCGTGCCCGGCTTCGAGGAGCAGCTCGAGGGCGGGGCGGCGGGTGACGAGCGGACGGTCACCGTGACCTTCCCCGAGGACTACCCGGCGCCGGAGCTGGCCGGCCAGGAGGCCGCGTTCGCGGTCACCGTCAAGGAGGTCAAGGCCAAGGAGCTGCCCGAGCTCGACGACGACCTCGCCGCCGAGGCGGGCTTCGACTCGCTCGACGAGCTGCGCGAGGACATCCGCGGCCGGCTGGCGGAGGTCGAGACCGCGGAGATCGATCGCGAGTTCCGCGAGGCGGCGCTCGACGCGGCGGTCGCCGCGGCGACGATCGACGTGCCGCCGGCGCTGGTCGACGCTCGCGCCCGCGAGCAGTGGGACTCGATGCTGCACTCGCTCGGCCACCAGGGCATCAACCGCGAGACCTACCTGCGGATCGCCGGGCGGCCCGAGGAGGAGATCGTCGAGGAGAGCAAGCCCGACGCCGAGCAGGCGCTCAAGCGCGAGGCCGTGCTCGCGGCGATCATCGAGGCCGAGGGGATCGAGGCGACCGACGAGGAGGTGCTCGCGGCGGTCGAGGAGGCGGCGGGCGCCGACGGGCGCGGCCGGACGTCGCCCAAGAAGCTGCTGGAGCGCATGAAGTCGACCGGCCGGCTCGAGGCCTTCAAGGAGGACCTCGCGCAGCGCAAGGCGCTCGATCTGGTGGCCGAGTCGGCGCGTCAGATTTCCACCCCGGATTCCTAGCCGCAAGTCCGGGAATCACGGCCCCGGTCGATTGCTAGGCTGTCGCTTCCTGGGCTCCCAGCCCGAACGCTGAGCAGGACTCGAGCGCCCGAAGCGAAACGAAGCGAGGACCGTGAGCCCACTGGTACCGATGGTCGTCGAACAGACCTCCCGCGGGGAGCGTGCGTTCGACATCTACAGCCGCCTGCTCAATGAGCGGATCGTCTTCCTCGGCACGCCTGTGGACGATCAGATCGCGAACCTGATCGTCGCCCAGCTGCTGCACCTCGAGGCCGAGGACCCCGACAAGGACATCTCGCTCTACGTCAACTCGCCGGGCGGCTCGGTGTATGCGGGCCTCGCGATCTACGACACGATGCAGTTCATCAAGCCCGACGTGCAGACGAT
Source organism: uncultured Solirubrobacteraceae bacterium (assembly GCA_963844405.1). GTDB lineage: Bacteria > Actinomycetota > Thermoleophilia > Solirubrobacterales > Solirubrobacteraceae > DASSUW01. The sequence continues at coordinate 241,117 of CAWJNZ010000012.1, forward strand.
CTGCGTCGGCATCGCGATGTCCATGGGCGCCCTGCTGCTCGCGGGCGGCGCCAAGGGCAAGCGGATGGCGCTGCCGAACGCGAAGATCCTGATCCACCAGGTCTCCTCGGGCTTCCAGGGCCAGGCGACGGACATCGAGATCCACGCCCGCGAGGTGATCGACCTCCGGCGCCGGCTCGACGAGATCATCGCCGACCACACCGGCCAGTCGATCGAGAAGGTCAAGCAGGACACCGAGCGCGACTACTTCATGAGCTCGGAAGAGGCGACGAACTACGGCATCATCGACAGGGTGATCTCCGAGCACTAGGGAGACGGATTCCATGGCCCGGCCCACCGACTCCAACGAACAGCTTCTCTGCAGCTTCTGCGGCAAGTCGCAGCGCCAGGTCAAGAAGCTGATCGCCGGGCCCGGGGTCTACATCTGCGACGAGTGCATCGATCTCTGCAACGAGATCATCGACGAGGAGCTGACCGCTCCGCCGTCGTTCGACATCGACAGCCTGCCCAAGCCGAAGGAGATCTACGGCGTGCTCAACGAGTACGTCGTCGGGCAGGAGCAGGCCAAGCGCACGCTCTCCGTAGCGGTCTACAACCACTACAAGCGCGTGCAGATGATGCAGGCGGACGACTCGGACATCGAGCTCCAGAAGTCGAACATCCTGCTCCTGGGGCCGACCGGCTGCGGCAAGACGCTGCTGGCCCAGACGCTGGCGCGGATCCTGAACGTGCCGTTCGCCATCGCCGACGCCACCGCCTTGACCGAGGCGGGCTATGTCGGCGAGGACGTCGAGAACATCCTCCTGAAGCTCATCCAGGCCGCCGACTACGACGTCAAGAAGGCCGAGACGGGGATCATCTACATCGACGAGGTCGACAAGATCGCCCGAAAGGCCGACAACCCGTCGATCACGCGCGACGTCTCCGGCGAGGGCGTCCAGCAGGCCCTGCTGAAGATCCTCGAGGGGACGACGGCGTCGGTGCCGCCGCAGGGCGGGCGCAAGCACCCGCACCAGGAGTTCCTCACCATCGACACGACGAACGTCCTGTTCATCTGCGGCGGGGCGTTCGCGAACCTCGACAAGGTGATCGAGCGCCGGATCGGCCACAAGGGCGTGGGCTTCGGCGCCAACATCGAGTCCAAGACGCAGCGCGACACCGGTGCGCTGTTCGAGAAGGTCCTGCCCGAGGACCTCATGCAGTACGGCCTGATCCCGGAGTTCATCGGCCGCCTGCCGGTGTGCTCGGCCGTCCACCAGCTCTCGCGCGACGACCTGATCACGATCCTGACGGAGCCGCGCAACGCGATCGTCAAGCAGTTCCAGCGCTTCTTCGCGTTCGACGGCATCGAGCTGGTCTTCTCCGGCGACGCCCAGAAGGCGGTGGCCGACAAGGCGCTCGAGCGCGAGACCGGCGCGCGCGGCCTGCGCTCGATCATCGAGGACATCCTGCTCGACGTGCAGTTCGAGCTGCCGTCGCGGCGCGACGTCAAGAAGTGCGTCGTGACGAAGGAGACGGTCGACCGCGGCGTCAAGCCGACGCTCGTGACCGAGGCGCCGGCCGAGGGCGAGTCTCCGGCCGCGAAGTCGGCCTAGTTCAGAGCCGGCCGTTCGCCCTGAGCGTCTTCAGCGCGTCGATCGTGGCCACGCCGCGCCACTCGATCGCGGCTGCCGGGTTCCAGTCCGGCCAGCTGACGCGCCAGCCGCCGTCGTCCTGCTGGGCCTGCTCGAGGGCGTCGAGGTCGCGCTCGACGTCGAAGCGACCACGGCTTCGAGCCCCGGGGGCGGGAGAGAGACCGAGCGCCGACGGAAGCTCGGAGCCGTGCTCGGCCGTCGGGATCGAGCCGAGCGCTTCGAGTGCGGCTTCGGCGCGCGCGGCGTCCGGGTGGGCGTCGAGGAAGTGGACGCTGAACAGCAGGTCGTAGCCGAGCCCGATGTCCTGGGATGCGCGCGAGGCGTCGAGCTGCGCGATCCGTGCGAAGAGGAACTCGTCGGCCCTTGCGAGCCACGGGTGCGTGATTGACAGGTTGTGGAGGGCGGCGGCGTTGGCGGCCGTCTGAGTGTGCGACGAGGCGTCGGAGTAGCGCCACCACGGGGCGTGCGGCGCATCGGTCTCGAGCATGAACGGGATGCCGTCGTCGTCACGGGTGATGGTCTGGAGCCAGTCGGCGGCGGGGCCGATCATGGCGTCGTCGTGCGCGCCGGCCTCGTGGAGGATCTCGAGGGTGGTGTGGATCCCGACGGGCTGGCTCGTCGGCGCGCGCATGTCGGGCTCGAGGGCGTGGCCGAAGCCGCCGTCCTCGTTGCGAAAGGCCCGCAGGGCGTCCAGGACCGGCTCCCGAGGCCCGCCCTCGAAGAGGTGCTCGAAGCGCCGGCGCTCGAGGACGCGGGCGTTGGCGTGGAGGAACGTCTTCGCGGCTTCGAGGTCGATGGTCATGCGGCCATCGTGGCCGATGCGCGGGCGTCCGTCTTGAACGAATCGGACGTCTCGCCGGCGGGGCCGGCGCCCTCGGCCAGCAGCTGGGCGGGTGGGAGGCCGGCGAGGCGCGTGCACTCGCGCGTCAGGTGCGCCTGGTCCGCGTAGCCGGCGTCGAGCGCCAGGCGAGCCAGGTCGGTGTCGTACTGTGCCAGGCCGAGGAACCGCTGGAAGCGGAAGATCCGCTCGAGCGTCTTCGGTCCGTAGCCGACGGCATCGAGGAAGCGGCGCCTCAGCTGGCGGTCGCCGATGCCCAGCCGTTCGCGCGGCGTGCCGGTGGCGGCGGCGCGGACGAGCGGGTCGGCGGCGCCACGCCGTCGCACCGCCGCGGCCAGCTCGTGCGCGTCTCTCGCCTCGATGCGGTCGGCCGCGGCCCCCCAGACGTCGGCGAGCGGCACCGACACGTCTCGCAGCTCGGCGGCCGGCAGCCCGAGCGCGACGCCGGCGGCGCCGACGCGGAAGCGCACGCCGAAGGTGGGGGCGTCGGTTGTGGTGTGGTGCGCGCGGGTGGCAGGTCCGGCGACGATCAGCCGGCCGGCGACGGAGACGATGTCGACGCAGGCGTCGGGGAGGATGCGATGGGTCCGTGGGCCTGCCTCGTCGCGCGTCCACAGGCACGCCACGAGCTCGTCGCGCTGCGGCAGCTCGCGGTAGGCCATGGGTCGGAGCTTAGGCCCCGGCGAACGGCGGCTGGGTAGAAACGCGTGGCGCTTTGGGGTCGCATACCGACCCCAAAGCGCCACGCGTCCCGTCGCGGGCCTCGAACCCGCCTCCCTACATGCCCGGGGTTCGTGCCGGCGTGGCCCCGAGCCCGAGCCGCGAGACGGCCTCCAGCGCCGCTACGCGCCACTCCGGCACCAGGCCGGCTCGCACCCGGCGGTCGACGAGGTCCGACGGCGTCAGGGCGAGCTCGTGGCGCTCGCCCCACAGCAGGTCGGCGCCGCACACGCCCGGGACGATCTCGTCGAGCAGCTCAGGGCGGCCCTCGGCGAGCGCGGCGACCGCCGGCGCCTCGGTGCCGTAGCGGCGGACGAGGTGCTCCGGCGCGGCGACCGAGCGCAGGACCGCAGGCGGCGCGGCGCCGAGCAGCGGGAGCCGCTGTGTGCGGCACGGGCGCTCGGTGAGGCGGTCGACGGCGTCCTGCGCCATCCGGCGGTAGGTGGTGAGCTTGCCGCCGACGATGACGAGCGCGCCGCTGGGGTCCTCGACGAGGACGTGGCGGCGCGACAGGTCGGCGGTCTCGCCGTCGCCCGCGGCCAGCGGCCTGAGGCCGGCGTAGCGCCCGCAGACGTCGCCCGCCCCGAGCGGCGCCGCGAAGGCGGCCGAGGCGCGGTCGAGCAGCTCGGCCTCCTCGGCGGCGTCCGGCTGCGGCTCGTCGGCGGGCTCGCCCGGCACGTCGGTGATCCCGATCGCGACGAGCCCGTCGGAGCGGGGGAGGGCGAAGACCCAGCGGCCGTGCTCGCCCGGCACCGGCACGTTCACCCCCGCGCGCGGACCGCCGAGCCGCGCAGCCCGCACCAGCAGGTGCGAGCCGCGGCTCGGGCGCAGCGTGACCGCGTCCGTCAGCCCGCCCGCCCACACGCCGGCCGCCACCACCGTCCGGCGGGCGCGCACGGTGAACGGCGAGCCGGTGAGGGCGTCGACCGCCTCGACGCCGTCCTCGCGCAGCCCGGTCACCTCGGCGTACGTGATCACCCGCGCCCCGTGCGCGACGGCGGTGCGGGCGACGGCGACGACCAGCCGCGCGTCGTCCTCCAGTTGCCCGTCCCAGCTCAGCAGCGCCCCGCGTACGTCCTCGCGAAGGGCAGGGGCGAGCCGGCGCGCCTCGAGCGCGCTCACCCGGCGCGGCGGCGGCAGAACCCGGCGGCTCGTCCGCGCGGCACGCCGCAGGCCGTCACCGACCCGTAGGCCCACCATGGTCTTCCACGCGCGGTCGTCGAGCGGGATCACGAACGGCAGCGGCCGCACGAGGTGCGGGGCGATCCACCGCATCAGCGCCGCGCGTTCGACCGCCGACTCCCACGCCAGCCCCCAGTCGCCGGTCTGCAGGTAGCGCAGGCCGCCGTGCACGAGCTTGGACGACCAGCGGCTCGTGCCGAAGGCGAGGTCGCGGCGCTCGAGCAGCACGACCGAGAGGCCGCGCGAGGCGGCGTCCAGCGCGATGCCGGCGCCGGTGATCCCGCCTCCGACGACGACGAGGTCGACCGCCTCCCCACCGGCAAGCCGTTCGATCTCGAAGCCGCGGTTCATGGCCGCAGGTACCCGTCCACGGCGCGGGCGAGCTCCGCCCACGGATCGAGCTCCAGCTCCCCGTGCGAGGCGAGGATGAAGCCGCGGGCGATCAGCTCGATGCCGGCGGCCAGGATCTCGGGCGGCGAGTCCCCACGCACCGAGCCGTCGGCGACCGCCAGCGCCTCGGCCCCCGCCGCGACCGCGATCTTCTGCACCCCGCCGAGCCGCCTTGTCATGTACGGCAGCAGCAGCTCGGGGTCGACATCGAGCAGCCGCACGAACAGCGGGTCCGCGGCCAGCGCGCGGCTGCCGCGCACGACCATGGCCACCACGCGCTCGCGCGTCGTCTCGCCCTCGGCGGCCTGCCCGATCAGGCGTCCGAACTCGCGCGTCATCAACGCCGAGAGCACCGCCTCGAGATCCGGATAGCGCCGGTAGAGCGTCATCCGGCTCACGCCCGCGCGGCGCGCCACGTCGGTCAGCGTCGTGCGGCGCACGCCCACCGCCAGCACGCACTCGCGCGCGGCGTCGAGCAGGCGGTCCTCCTCGCTGTGACGTTGTGACGCCACATGTAAAACTGTAACAGGATCCGGGGGCGACTCTAGACTGCGCGAGCCGTGACCGCCGCCGACCTCGAGCACCGCACCCGCTACGACCCGGACGAGGTCGAGCCGCGCGTGCGCACGCTCTGGCTCGAGTCCGGGCACTTCCATCCCGAGCCGGCGGGGACGGCGGACGAGAACTACTCGATCGCCATCCCGCTGCCCAACGTCACCGGCGCGCTGCACATGGGCCACGCGCTCAACGGCTCGGTCCAGGACACGCTGATCCGCCTCGCCCGCATGCGCGGCAAGCGCACGAAGTGGATCTTCGGCACCGACCACGCGGGCATCGCGACCCAGACCCAGGTCGAGCGGCTGCTCAAGACCGAGGGCACGAGCCGCGAGGAGATCGGCCGCGAGCAGTTCGTCGAGCGCGTCTGGCGCTGGCGCGACCAGTACGGATCCACCATCGTCGAGCAGTTCAAGCGGCTCGGCGCCTCCGCGGACTACGAGGACGAGCGCTTCACGCTCGACCCGCACTACGCCCACGCCGTCCAGAAGGTCTTCGTCGACCTCTACGAGAAGGGCCTGATCTACCGCGACAACTACATGGTCAACTGGGACCCCGGGTCGCGGTCGGCCATCTCTGACCTCGAGGTCGAGCAGCGCGAGGTCACCGACACCCTCTACTACGTCGACTACCCGCTCGAGTCCGGGCACGGCTCGGTGACGATCGCCACCGTGCGGCCGGAGACGATGCTCGCCGACACGGCGATCGCCGTCCACCCGGAGGACGACCGCTACACGCGCCTGATCGGCGAGACGGCGATCCTGCCGATCGTCGGGCGGCGTCTGCGGATCATCGCCGACGAGTACGTCAAGCCCGAGTTCGGCACCGGCGCGCTGAAGATCACGCCCGGCCACGACCCGAACGACTTCGAGATCGGCCGCCAGCACGGGCTCGAGGAGATCAGCGTGATCGGCGAGGACGGCCGCATGACGGCCGCCGCCGGCGAGTTCGAGGGCATGACCGCGCTCGAGGCGCGCGAGGCGGTCGTCGCGCGGCTGCGCGCCGACGGCCGGATCGCACGCACCGAGCAGTACCGGCACGACGTCCCGTACTCGCAGCGCTCGGGCGAGCGGATCGAGCCGCTGATCTCGCTCCAGTGGTTCATGCGGATGGACGAGCTCGCCAAGCCCGCCATCGAGGTCGTCGAGTCGGGCCGGGTGCAGATCCACCCGGAGAACCAGCGGCGGCGCTACATCGAGTGGATGGAGAACATCCGGCCCTGGTGCATCTCGCGCCAGCTGTGGTGGGGCCACCAGATCCCCGTCTGGTACCGCGGTAAAGAGACCTTCGTCGGGATGGAGCCGCCCGCCGGCGGCGGCTGGGAGCGCGACCCCGACGTCCTCGACACCTGGTTCTCGAGCGGCATCTGGCCGTTCGTGACGCTCGGCTGGCCGGAGCCGACGGCGGCGTTGAAGGCCTTCTATCCCACCGACGTCCTCTCGACGGCGCGCGACATCCTCTTCCTGTGGGTCGCCCGGATGGTCATGTTCGGGCTCGAGTTCGCCGGTGACATCCCGTTCGACCGCGTCTACGTCCACCCGGTCATCCAGGCGCCCGACGGGCGCCGCATGTCGAAGTCGCTCGGCACCGGCATCGACCCCCTGGCGCTGATCGACGGCGGTCCGCGCCCGCCGGTCTTCGAGCAGGGCGGGGACTTCCCGGCCTACGGCGCCGACGCCGTGCGCTGGGGGCTGCTGGCCAGCGCCTCGACGCAGGACGTGCGCTTCAACGAGGAGCGGATCGCCCAGGGGCGGCAGCTCACCAACAAGCTCTGGAACGCCTCGCGGCTCGTGCTGCTGCGCGTGCCCGAGGGCGTCACGGTGCCCGAGACGGTGCCCGCCGCCGAGGCGATCGAGGACCGCTGGATCCTCTCGCGCCTGCAGGCCGCCGACGCCGACGTCGCCGCCGCCATCGACCGCTTCGACTTCCACGTCGCCGCGCTCCGCCTCTACGACTTCGTCTACGGCGAGCTGTGCGACTGGTACCTGGAGATGATCAAGCCGCGCCTCTACGCCGACGACAACCGCGAGGCGGTTGAGCTGGCGCTCCACGTCCTCGGCGAGACGCTCGCGCTCGCCCACCCGATCATCCCCTTCGTCACCGAGGAGATCTGGTCGCTGCTGCCCGGCGCGGACGGCCTGCTGATGGTCCACCGCTACCCGCAGGCCGACGACGCCCTGCGCGACGAGGCGGCCGAGGACGACGTCCGCCGCGCCATCGCCGCCACGCAGGAGCTGCGGGGGTGGCGCGACAGCGTCGGCGCCGCGGCGGGCAAGGCCGTGCCGGCGCGGCTCGAGGCCGAGGGCTACGACCGCACGGCCGACCACATCGCGCGGCTCGCGCGCGTGGAGTGGTCCGCGGACGGCGGCGAGCCGGTGGCCACCGTCGGCGTGCCCGGCGGCAGCATCCTCGTCCTCGCCTCCGAGGCGGTCGACCTCGAGGCGGCCGCCGAGCGCGCCGCGGCGCAGCGCGCGACGCTCGAGAAGGAGATCGCCCGCGCCGAGGGCAAGCTCGCCAACGACGGCTTCGTCGCCAAGGCGCCCGCCGCCGTGGTCGAGAAGGAGCGCCGGAAGCTCGAGGAGCTCAAGCGGGAGCTGGCCGACCTGTGAGCACCTGGCGCCTCGACGACGCCGAGGCCCACCTTCTCTCGCTCGAGCTGTTCGGCATGCGCTTCGGCCTCGAGCGCATGCTGCGGCTCCTCACCGTGCTCGGCAGCCCGCAGGAGCGCTTCCGCGCCATCCACGTCGTGGGCACCAACGGCAAGTCCTCGACCGCGCGGATGGCCGCGGCGCTGCTCGAGGCGCACGGCGTGCGCACCGGCACCTTCCTCTCGCCGCACCTGCGCTCGTTCGCCGAGCGGATCCGGATCGGCGACGCCGACCTGGGGCCCGAGGCCTTCGGTGCCGCCGTCCAGCGCGCCGCGGCGGCGGCCGCCAAGGTCGACCGCACGCTCGAGGAGGACGACCGCGTGACCCAGTTCGAGCTGCTGGCCGCCACCGCCTTCGCCGAGTTCGCCCGCCGGGGCGTCGAGGTCGCGGTCGTGGAGGCCGGCCTCGGCGGGCGCCACGACGCCACCAACGTGCTCGGGGCTCCCGTCGTCGTGCTCACCAACGTCGGGCTCGAGCACACCCGCTGGCTCGGCCCCACGGTGACGGACATCGCGGGCGAGAAGCTCGCGGTCGTGCGGCGCGGCGCCACGCTGGTGACCGGCCCGTTGCAGCCGGAGGTCGAGGTGCTGGCCGCGCAGACGGGCGCGACGGTCGTGGCCGCCCCGCCCGTCGAGTCCGGCCCGGCCGGCTACCAGCGCGCCAACTTCGCGGCGGCGGTGGCCGCGGTGCGGGCGCTGCACGGCGAGCTCGACCCGGCGGCGGTGGCCGAGGTCGCCGCCCGCGTAGAGGTCCCCGGCCGCATGCAGGTGGTGGCCGAGGACCCGCTGACCATCTACGACGGCGCCCACAACCCGTCGGGCATGGAGGCGCTCGTGCAGGCGCTCGACCTCGGTGCGCGAAACCTTGTGGCAGTCGTGTCGATCCTCGACGACAAAGATGCGGCGGGCATGCTGCGGGCGCTCCTCGGGAAGACGGCAGGCGCGGTGTTCACCCGCACCAACAACCCGCGCGCCCTGTCGCCCGCCACGCTCGCCTCGCTGGCCGCCCAGCTCGGCGGCCCGCCGTCCGAGATCGTGCCGGACCCCCACGCCGCCGTCGCGCGCGGGCGTGAGCTGGCGGGGCCGGACGGCGCCGTCCTGGCCACCGGCTCGATCTACCTCGTGGCGGACCTGCTGGGCGAGCCCGGACGCCGGAGGGCCTCGGCGCTGTGAACGACCGCGGGCCCTCGCTGTTCGCCATGGTGGCGGTCGTGGCGGTGGTGGTGGCGCTCGTCATCCTGGTCTTCTTCGCCATCGGCTTCGCCCTCGGTAGGGCTTTCCTGTAACCCCTCCCACTACGATTCGAGCGAGCAATGCCCTACTTCGGCATCTTCGGGATCACGAACGACAGCCTGAACACGGCGGTCAACGTGCTCCTCCTGGTCCTGGTCGTCGTCTGGTTCGCCCTCATCTTCTGGACGTACGCCGACGCACGCCGCCGCATCGACGACCCGATGCTCGTGGCCTGCGCCACCGCCGCGTCGCTGTTCCCGTTCGTGGGCACGATCGTCTATCTGATCGTCCGCCCGCCCGAGTTCGTGGACGACGTGCGGCTGCGCGAGCTGGAGATGACGGCGGCGGAGGCGCGGTTGGCGCAGCTGGACTACCAGCTCTGCCCGCACTGCGACTACGAGATCAAGGCCGACTACCTGCGCTGCCCGAGCTGCATGCGCAAGCTGAAGGAGCGCTGCTACTCGTGCGGCAAGCCGGTCGACCCGGCCTGGAAGCTGTGCCCGTACTGCGAGGCGGAGATGGAGACCCCGCCGCCGCAGGCCACGCGCCGCCGCCGCAGGTCCAAGACGACGGACCAGCCGACGGTCGCCCACGAGGCGATCGACACCGGCGAACGCGAGCGACCGCGCGAGCGCGAGCGCGAGCGGCGCTGAGACACGACGAAAGGAACTTCCGATGGACCGGACCCTGATCCTGGTCAAGCCCGATGCGTTCTCGCGCGGCCTGACCGGCGAGATCGTCAAGCGCTTCGAGGACAAGGGCCTGAGGATCGTCGCCCTCCAGCACATGACGATGTCCGAGGACACCGCCAAGCAGCACTACGCGGAGCACGAGGGCAAGCCGTTCTTCGGCGAGCTCGTCGAGTTCATCACCTCCGGCCCGCTCGTGGCCATGGTGCTCGAGGGCGAGCAGGCGGTGGCCGCCGCGCGCCAGGTCATCGGCGCCACGAACCCCGTCGAGGCCGCGCCCGGCTCGATCCGCGGCGACTTCGCGATCGCCGTCGGCCAGAACATGGTCCACGGGTCGGACTCGCCCGAGTCCGCCGAGCGCGAGGCGAAGCTGTTCTTCCCCGACCTAGGGGCCTGATTAAAGAACCCCGCCACGTCCAGGACGGCCGTGGACACTTCGCCGGATCGCCACCCGAACCCTTGGAAATACGTTCGTATTCCCTTCGGGATTCGTGCGTCGCCCGACTCGGTCCACGACCGCCCTGGCCGGGCCGGATCTTCTTGATCAGACCCCTGATCCTCGCGTCCGCCTCGCCGCAGCGGCGGGCGATCCTGGACGAGGCCGGCATCCCGTTCGTGGTGATGCCGGCCGACATCGTCGAAGGCGAAGATGGGGATCCCGCGGTGGTGGCCGAGACCAACGCGCGGCGAAAGGCGCAGGCGGTCCCGGGCGAGTTGGTACTGGGCGCCGACACGGTCGTCGCCCTCGACGGCGTCATCTACGGGAAGCCGCGCGACGCGGAGCAGGCGCGTGAATACCTCGGCCGCCTCAACGGCCGCACGCACGAGGTGCTGGGCGGCATCGCCCTGGCCGGCCGGATCGAAGCGACGGCGGTCGAGGTCACGAAGGTCACCTTCAAGGAGTCCGACGGCGCCGCGCTCGATGACTACGTGGCCACCGGCGAATGGGAGGGAAGGGCGGGCGGATACGCCATCCAGGGCGCCGGAGGGGCGCTGGTGGAGCGGATCGACGGCGACTACCTCAACGTCGTCGGGCTCCCGCTGGAGCGCCTGAAAACGCTCCTGAAACGCTGATTTCAGCGGCCGGACCCTTCGATACACTCGACGCCCGGCGGCGGGCTCGGCTCCAACCTGCGCGCGCTCCTCCTCAATGGGTTTCTTCTCGTACCTCACCGGCTTCGGTGGCCGCGACATGGCCGTCGACCTTGGCACGGCAAACACGCTGGTGTACGTCCGTGGGCGCGGCATCGTGCTGTCCGAGCCGTCGGTGGTGGCGATCGACAGCCGCTCCGGCGAGGTCCACGCCGTGGGGATCGAGGCCAAGCGCATGCTCGGCCGCACGCCCGGCACGATCAGCGCCATCCGGCCGCTGAAGGACGGCGTGATCGCCGACTTCGACGTCACCGAGGAGATGCTGCGCCACTTCATCCAGAAGGTGCACCAGAACCGCTGGGCGCATCCGCGCGTGGTGGTCTGCGTCCCGTCCGGCGTGACCGGGGTGGAGAAGCGCGCCGTCGAGGAGGCCTGCCTGAGCGCCGGAGCCCGCCAGGCGTACCTGATCGAGGAGCCGATGGCCGCCGCCATCGGCGCCGGCCTGCCGGTGGGGGAGCCGACCGGCAACATGATCGTCGACATCGGCGGCGGCACCTCCGAGGTCGCGGTCATCTCGCTCGGCGGCATCGTCGTCTCGCAGTCCGTGCGGGTCGGCGGCGACGAGCTCGACGAGGCGATCATCAACTACGTCAAGAAGGAGTACAAGCTCCTGATCGGCCAGCAGACGGCCGAGGAGGTCAAGCTCGAGATCGGCAGCGCGTACCCGCTCGACGAGGAGGTCCAGGCCGAGATCCGCGGCCGCGACCTCGTCTCCGGCCTTCCCAAGACCGTCGTGCTGACCTCCGAGGAGGTGCGGGCCGCGCTCGAGGAGCCGCTCGTCCAGATCATCGACGCGATCAAGGAGACGCTCGACCGCACGCCGCCCGAGCTGGCCTCCGACATCATGGACCGCGGGATCATGCTGGCCGGCGGCGGCTCGCTCCTGCAGGGGCTCGACGAGCGCCTGCGCGAGGAGACGCAGATGCCGGCGCACCGCGCCGAGTCGCCGCTGACCTGCGTGGCCGTCGGCTCCGGCCGCTCGCTGGAGGAGTTCGAGGCGATCCACCGCTCGAACCGCAACAGTCGAAACCGCCGCAACCAAGCTCGACGCTGATGCACGACAAGGTCGTACGAAGACGTCGCGCGGTGCTCGCCGCCCTGGTCGTCCTGTCGCTGTTCCTCCTGACGGCCTACTTCGGCGAGTCCTCGTCGGGCCCGCTGCACGCCGTCCAGCGCACGACGATGGAGATCGTGGCGCCGATCCAGGAGGGCGCCAACCGCGCGCTCAAGCCGTTCCGCGACCTCTTCGGCTGGTTCGGCGACACGATGGACGCCAAGGACGAGCGCGACCGCGCGATCGCCGAGCGCGACCGGCTGCGCAAGCAGCTCGCGGAGGTGACGCTCCAGAAGCACGAGCTCGAGCAGCTCAAGGGGCTCGAGCAGATCAACAACGCCGGCGGGCTCGACGACTACGAGCCGGTCACCGCGCGCGTGATCGCCCGCTCGCCGAGCTCCTGGTACCAGACCTTCCAGATCAACAAGGGGTCGAGCGACGGCGTGCGCGTCAACCAGCCGGTCGTCAACAGCGCGGGCCTGGTCGGGAAGGTCAAGGAGGTCTCCGACGGCAACGCCGTGGTCATGCTGCTCACCGACCCGGAGTTCGGCGTCTCCGCGCGCTCGCTCGACAGCGGCGAGCCGGGCAGCGTCAGCCCCGCGGTGGGGTCGGCCGGCGACCTGCGCTTCGAGCTCGTGCCCAACGCCAAGGAGGTGCGCCGCGGCGAGCGCATCATCACCGCCGGCACGAGCACCTCGGCCAAGGTCAGCGACCTCACGTCGCTCTACCCGCCCGGGATCCCGATCGGCACCGTCAACCGGATCGAGGCCGGCGAGGGCGAGCTCGACCGCGTGATCCACGTCAAGCCGGTGGCCGAGCTGCGCACGCTCGACATCGTCGAGGTGCTGACCGAGCCGGACGCCGACCTGCGGGCCCAGGCGCCGTGAGCTTCAACGCCAAAGCCCTCGGCCGCCTCGCGCTGCTCGGCCTGCTGGGCGGGATCGTGCAGCTGACCACCGTCTCCCAGGTCTCCGTCTTCGGCGTGCCGGCCGACCTGTCGCCGCTGCTCGTGGCCTCAGTCGGCTTCCTGTGCGGCTCGGTGGCGGGCTCCGTGTTCGGCTTCTGCCTCGGCCTGTTCGTCGACACCGTGCTGATGCAGACGCTCGGCGTGAACTCGCTGGTCCTCACGGCCGTGGGCTACGGCGCCGGCCGCGTGCGCGAGCTGCGCGACCCCGCGCACACGCTGGCGCCGGTGCTGGTGTGCGCGGCGGCGACCGCGATCGCCGCCGTCGGCTTCTCGCTGCTGCAGTTCCTGCTCGGCGTCGAGGCGCCCGTCTCGTTCGAGCTGCTGCGCCAGATCCTGATGACGGTCGTGCTCAACACGCTGCTCGCGCTGCCGGTCTACGTGGTCTGCCGCCGCGTCGTGCTGCCGTTCCTGCCCGACGACCCGCGCCGCCGGCGCCGCCGCGCGTACACGACCGGCGGCCTCAGCCCGCTCTCGCGTGCGTAGGTGGCCCTCGCCACAGGTCCCGCCGCGTCTGGCGGGCGTCTCGCCGCCCATGGCGGCGTCCTCGGACATTCACGTGCCAGGGGCACGCATCATGTCCTGCGTCCTTGCCATGGACGACGATCCGCACACCAGACCACGCCGCGACCTATGACGAGGACCACCGGCCCCGTCGAGGAGCGCCGCCCGCCGATCACGCCGCAGCTCGCGGTGCGCGTCGCCGTGCTCGGCGGCGTCGCCTTCGTGCTGTTCGCGATCGTCTTCTTCCGCCTGTGGTTCCTGCAGGTCCTTTCCGGCGAGGACTACGTATCGCAGGCGCGCGACAACCGCGTCCGCAAGGTGCGGATCGAGGCGCCGCGCGGCGACATCGTCGACCGCCACGGGACCGTGCTGGTCAAGACGCGGGTGGCGCCGGTGGTCCAGATCGTGCCGAGCTCGCTGCCGGACTCGGTGCTCGAGCAGTCCGACGAGTTCCGCAAGCTGCGCGGTGAGGCCGAGAAGGCGCGGCTGGCGGCCGCCGACCAGCTGCGCTCGCTCGAGCGCGACATCCAGGAGCGCCGCGGCGGGCCCACGCGCACGCAGCGCCGCGAGCGCCGCCGGCTGAGCCGCGCGGCGCGCCAGGCGGCGCCGGTGGCGGTGCCGCCGGTGCCGGTGCAGGAGCTCGAGCTGCGCCGCCTCTACCGCCGGCTCGGCCGCGTCATCGACGTGCGGCCGAAGACCATCCACGAGCGGGTGATCGAGGGCGTGGCCGAGCTGCCGTACTCGAACGTCACCATCCGCACGGCGGTCGATCGCACCGCCTTCAACTACATCCGCGAGCGCAAGGAGGAGTTCCCGGGCGTCGCGGTCGAGAAGCAGTACCTGCGCGACTACCCGCACGAAGAGCTGGCCGCCCAGCTCTTCGGCACGACGCGCGAGATCTCGCCCGACGAGCTCGAGCTCGAGCGCTACCGCGGCGTGGAGCCCGGCACGCGGATCGGCGCCGACGGCATCGAGGAGTCCTACGACGAGTACCTGCGCGGGACCGACGGCTTCACCCGCGTGGTCATCAACGCGCTCGGCAGCCGCGACGACCGCCGCCGCATGTCGCGCCGCGAGCCCCGCCAGGGCCAGCGGCTGCGCCTGACGCTCGACCTCAACCTCCAGCGCTCCGCCAACGACGCGCTGGCCCGCGCGGTCGGCGCCGCCTCGCGCTACGGAGCCAAGGCGGGCGCCTTCGTGGCCATGGACCCGCGCAACGGCGAGGTCCTCGCGCCTCGGCTCGTACCCGAGCTTCGACGCCAACGAGTTCGCCAAGCCGCTCTCCCAGGAGCGCTACAACGAGCTGTCGAGCGAGGAGCTCGGCGCCCCGCTCTTCAACCGCGCGATCTCCGCGACGTATCCGACCGGCTCGACCTTCAAGCCGGTGACGGCGATGGCGGCGCTCGAGGAGGGCATCATCACGCCGTCGACGCCGATCGTCGACGACGGCGAGTTCGAGCTCGGCGACCGCGGCTTCAAGAACGCCAAGGACGCCTCCTACGGCACGCTGACGCTGCCCAGCGCGATCACCGTCTCCTCGGACGTCTTCTTCTACCAGCTCGGCGCTTCGAGATGAACGGCCGCGGCCCGGTGCTGCAGGAGTGGGCGCGGCGGCTCGGCGTCGGGCGCCGCACGGGCATCGACATCCCCGGCGAGTTCCCCGGCCTGGTGCCGGACCCAAGTGGCGCAACGAGGGCTACAAGGAGTACCTGCGCTGCGCCAAGAAGGCCAAGGTGGAGCCGGGGACGACGGCGGCGCTGTTCGCCTGCGGCGGCATCGAGCGCACGTGGTCGGCGGGCGACAACGTCAACCTCGCCGTCGGCCAGGGCGACCTGCAGGCGACGCCGCTGCAGATCGCCACCGCCTACTCGACGATCATCAACGGCGGCAAGGTCGTGCCGCGGCCGCACCTGGGCCAGCGGGTCGAGGACGGCAACGGCGTGATGCTCGAGGAGGTCCGCATGCCGGCGCGGCGCCGCGTCTCCTTCGACGCCGGCGCACCGCGACGCGATCATGGGCGGCCTGCACGGCGCGGCGACCGCCGCCGACGGCACCTCCAGCGACGTGTTCGCCGACTTCCCGTACCGCGACATGCTGTACGGCAAGACCGGCACGGCCGAGCGCCAGCCCAACCCTGACCAGTCGTGGTACGTCGTGCTACGTCGCCCACCCGACGAAGCCGATCATCGTCGTCACGACGATCGAGCGCGGCGGATTCGGTGCGGAGACTGCGGCACCCGCAGCGCGCCTCATCCTCAATGAGTGGTTCGATTTGCGCGACGACGAGTTCAAATCCGGCTCCGACCAGTCGAATTGAGCACCCACCCGATCCAGCCCGCTTCCGAGCCGCCGCCCCCGCTCGTCCCGCGCGAGTGGCGGCTGCGCCTGGACCCGCTGCTCCTGCTCGCCACGCTCGGGCTGGTGGCCGCGCTCGCTGATCGCGATCGCCGGCGCGACGCGCAACGACGTCGCCGGCGAGCCGCACTACTACGTCTACCGCCAGGCGGTCATACGCGGTCGTCGGGCTGGTGCTCATGTACGCGCGTCTCGCGGATCGACTACTCGCGGCTGCGCGAGCTGCGCTACCCGGTCTACGGCCTGCTGCTCGGCCTGCTGCTGCTCGTGCTGGCGATCGCCGGCGTGCACGCGCGGCACGCGGGCGTGGATCGAGCTGCCGTTCTTCAACTTCCAGCCGTCCGAGCTCGGCAAGGTGCTGCTGATCGTGGCGCTGTCGGCCTTCGCTGGTCGACCGCATGCGCCGCATGGGGCGCGACACCACGGCGCGGATCATGCTGCTCGGCCTGCTGCCGACGATGCTCGTGATCGCCGAGCCGGACCTCGGCTCGGCGCTCGTCTACATCGCCGGGACGCTGGCCGTGCTGTTCGTCGCCGGGGCGCCGTGGAGGCACTTCGCCGCGCTCGGCGTGCTGTTCGCCATCGCCATCACTTTCGTGCTGGTCGCGGCGCCGATGGCGGGCGTCGAGCTGCTCAAGCCGTACCAGGTCGACCGCCTGACCGCGTTCCTGCATCCGTCGGCCGATCCGGGCGAGGAGGGCTACCAGCTCCAGCAGGCGCTGATCGCCATGGGATCGGGCGAGAAGACCGGCCGCGGCGTCGACGACGCGACCCAGACGGCGCTCAACTTCCTGCCCGAGCACCACACCGACTTCATCTTCGCCGTGGTCGGCGAGACCTACGGTTTCGCCGGTTGCGCGCTCATCCTCTCGCTCTACGCGCTACTTATATGGCGAGGTTTGCACATCCTGACCGTCGCGAAGAACCTGTACGGCGCGCTGATCGCCGGCGGCATCACGGTGATGCTGCTGTTCCAGCTCTTCGTGAACATCGGGATGAACGTGGGGATCATGCCCATCACGGGCGTGACCGCCCCGCTGCTGAGCTTCGGCGGCTCGTCGATGCTCGCGACATTCCTGGCCCTCGGCCTGCTCCATTCCGTCCACGCGCAGGCGCGCGAAACGGCGGAGCTGAAGGGGAGGGCCACCATCTTCCAATGAGGAATTTTTCTGTGAGAAAGCAAGTGCTGGTCACGGTCGACCGGGGCGAGACCCGCGTCGCCATGCTGGAGGCGTCGGGCGACCCCGAAGCGCCTTCGAAGTCGCGCCGCCGGCGGCGGTAAGAAGAAGGCCGAGATCCCGGCCGGGTACCGCGTCGCCGAGGTCTACTTCGAGCGCCGCGGCGGACGGTCGATCGTCGGCAACATCTACAAGGGCAAGGTCGACAACGTGCTGCCCGGCCTCGAGGCCGCGTTCGTCGACATCGGGCTCGACAAGAACGGCTTCCTGCACGTCGACGAGATCGTCATCCCGGGCAAGGAGCAGGTCCGCCGCGGGCGCGGCGCCGGGACGGCCGGGACACGGATCACCGACCTGCTGTCCCCGGGGCAGGAGATCGTCGTCCAGGTCGTCAAGGACCCGCTGAAGACCAAGGGCGCGAGGCTCTCGATGGAGCTCACGATCGCCGGCCGCTACATGGTCTACGCGCCGACCGGCGAGGGCGTGGGGGTGTCCGCGTCGCCTGGAGGACAAGGAGCGCGACCGGCTCCGCAAGGAGGCCAAGCAGCTCGACCTCGGCGGCGGCGGGGCGATCATCCGCACGGCGGCCCACGGCGCTACCCGCGCGGACTTCGAGCGCGAGCTGCAGTACCTGTTCAAGCTCAACGACGTGCTCGAGAAGCGCGTGGCCGACACCGAGGCGCCCGCGCTCGTCTTCCAGGAGGCCGACCTCTCGGTGCGCGTCGTGCGCGACATCTTCTCGGCGCACTTCGAGCGCGCCGTGGTGGACGACGAGAAGCAGCACCACCGGCTGATCTCGTTCTTCGCCCGTACGGCGCCCGAGCTGGTCGACCGCGTGGAGCTGTGGGAGGAGAACGACCCGCTGTTCGAGGCCTACGGCGTCGAGCCGGTGATCGAGGGGATGCTCAACCGCCGGGTGGATCTCCCGAGCGGCGGCTACCTGATGATCGACTACGCCGAGGCCCTGACGGTCATCGACGTCAACACGGGCTCCTTCACCGGCAAGGGCAAGAGCGCCCGGCTCGAGGACACGATCACCAAGACGAACCTGGAGGCGGCCGAGGAGGTCGTCAACCAGCTGCGGCTGCGCGACATCGGCGGCATCATCGTCATCGACTTCATCGACATGGCGCGGGCGCGCAACCGCGACGCGGTGCTCAAGGTGCTGCGCAAGGCGCTGGACGAGGACCGGACGAAGACCTTCGTCGTCGAGATCTCGCCGCTCGGGCTGGTCGAGATGACGCGCCAGAACGTCACCGACGGCGTGCGCGAGATCATGTCCAAGACCTGCCCGGTCTGCCACGGCGAGGGCGTCGTCAAGTCGGAGGAGACGATCGCCATCGGCATCGCCCGCCACCTGCGGCACATGGTCGTCGAGCAGGGCGACGCCGGGCCGGAGGCCTTCCTGCTGCGCATGAACCCGCAAGGTCAGCGCCTGGTTCACGGCCGACGGCGCCCGCGAGCTGCACGCGCTCGAGGACCAGACCCGCCGGTACTTCCACTTCGAGGGCTCCGAAGGCCTGCCGCTCGACCACTTCGCGGTGACGATGGAGGGCACGCGCGACGAGATCGAGGAGCGCGCCGTGCCGTTCCGCGCCGGCGAGGAGGTCCACGTCGACATCGTCGAGCCGCACATGT
Organism: uncultured Solirubrobacteraceae bacterium; assembly: GCA_963844405.1. Classification (GTDB taxonomy): domain Bacteria; phylum Actinomycetota; class Thermoleophilia; order Solirubrobacterales; family Solirubrobacteraceae; genus DASSUW01. Next base: position 259,850 of record CAWJNZ010000012.1, read on the forward strand.
ACAACCCGGACGACGGCGTCGCGAAGATCGACGGCTACCTGATCACGGTCGAGAACGGGATCGCGTTCGTCGGCGAGAAGAAGCTCGTGCGGATCGAGCAGGCCGGCCGCACGGCGGCCATCGCCTCGCTGACGGGCGCCGACCTGCAGGCCGCCGAGGAGGCCGCCAAGGAGCGCACCGAGGAGCGCAAGCGCGTCGACGAGCGCGCCCGCCGGTCGGCCGCCGCCAAGCGCGGCGCCGCGGCGCGCAAGGCGCGCGAGGAGGAGGCCACCGCCAAGGCGAAGCCCGCGAAGTCGAAGCCCGCCAAGCGGCGCGGCAGGAAGGCCGACGACCAGGCCGCCGACGAGGCCGCCCCCGCCGCGCGGGGTCGCCGCGCAGCGGAGGAGCCCGCCGACGAGGCCGCCGCCAAGCCGCGCGGCCGACGGCGCAAGCGCGCCAAGCCGGAGGAGGACGGCGCGGTCGAGGCCGACGCCGTCCAGGCGCTCACGGACGAGGAGCCGCCCGAAGCCGGCACCGGCCCCGCGGCCGCGGACGAGGCTTCCGAGGACGGCGACGCGCTATCCTCTCGCACTCGGCGCCGAGGCCGCAGAGGCGGACGGCGCCGTTCGCGTGCGAAGGCCGCGGCCGACGAATAAGAGCTATGTCCTACGCAGTCATCAAGACCGGCGGTAAGCAGTACCGCGTCGAGGAGGGGCAGACCCTGCTCGTCGAGCGCCTGCCCGACGATCCCGGCGCCACCGTGGAGCTGACCCCGCTGCTGGTGGCGGGCGACGGCGACCCGGTGTTCGATGCCGCCAAGCTGGCCTCCTCGCCGGTGAAGGCCGAGATCGTCGGCCACGAGCGCGGCAAGAAGCTCCGCGTGTTCAAGTTCAAGCCCAAGCGCGGCTACCGCCGCCGCACGGGCCACCGCCAGGAGCTCACGCGGCTCCGCATCACCAAGATCGGGAAGTAGCGAAGCAATGGCACACAAGAAGGGCCTCGGCTCCAGCCGCAACGGGCGCGACTCGAACCCGAAGTACCTCGGCGTGAAGGTCTTCGCGGGCCAGACGGTGACCGGCGGCGAGATCATCGTTCGCCAGCGCGGGACGAAGTTCAAGCCCGGCGACGGCACCGGCATCGGCAAGGACGACACGATCTACGCGAAGGCCGCCGGCACGGTGCAGTTCCGCACCGGCCGCCGTGGCCGCGTGATTTCGGTCGATCCTACGTCGGCTGAGCAGTCGGCCTGATCAAGATCTCGTTGACGTCGACGTGCGGCGGTTGTGAGACCGCGAACATGACCGCGCGCGCGATGTCGTCGGCCTGAAGCGCCTCCAGCTTCGGCGGCTCGTCGAAGAACGGCGTGTCGACCATGCCGGGCTCGATCAGCGTGACCCGCACGCCGGTGTCGTTGAAGTCGAGCCGCGCGGCCTCGCCCATCGCCGTCACGGCGTGCTTGCTGGCGCTGTAGAGCGAGCCGGGCAGCGCGCGGCGGCCGGCCACGGAGCTGGTGAGCAGGAGGTGGCCCTTCGCGTCCTTGAGCGGCTGCATCGTGGCGCGGATGGTCAGCGCCGCGCCGTAGACGTTGGTGAGCACCATCTCCTTCCAGTCCTCGGGCGTGCCCTTGTCGAACCCGCGCGCCCCGCCGAAGCCGGCGTTGGCGAACGCGACGTCGATCCGCCCGTACTCGTCGAGCGCCCGCTGTACGAGCGCCTGCTGGTCGTCCCACTCGGTGACGTCGCAGCGGACCGCGATGCCCCCGACCTCGTCGGCGAGCGCCTCGAGCTTGTCGATCGAGCGGGCGGCGAGGACGCAGCGGTAGCCGGCCTCGGCGGCGTGGCGGGCCGTGGCGGCGCCGATGCCGGTCGAGGCGCCGGTGATCAGGAAGACGGGCTGTTCGGAGCTCATGGTCGAAAGGTGTACCCGTTGGCTGCCGATGTAAGGGACATGACTCGCTCGCCTCGTCGAGCGGCTCGTACTCGTGGCCTACCGTAAGGGGGCCACGATGCTCACCGACAGGGCACATCTGGAGGTTCGCGCCGGTGCCGGCGGCAACGGCGCCCTCTCGTTCCGCCGCGAGGCGCACGTCCCCAAGGGCGGCCCGGACGGCGGCGACGGCGGCCGCGGCGGCGACGTCGTCCTGCGCGTGGACGACTCGATGCGCGACCTCCAGGCCTTCCGCCGCCGGGCGCACTTCCGCGCCGAGCGCGGCGGCCACGGCCAGGGCTCCCAGCGGCACGGCGCCGACGGCGACGACCTGATCGTCAGCGTGCCGCCCGGCACGCAGGTGGAGACGTGGGACGGCCGGCGCTACGACCTCGTGCGGCCCGGCCAGGAGGTCACGGTCGCGCGCGGCGGCGCGGGCGGGCGCGGCAACACGCGCTTCAAGTCCTCGACGCGGCAGACGCCGCGGCTCGCCGAGAGGGGCCTCCCGGGGCACGAGGGCCGCGTCGACCTGCACCTCAAGCTGCTGGCCGACGTCGGGCTCGTCGGGCTCCCGAACGCCGGCAAGTCGTCGCTGCTCGCGCGGATGACCCGCGCGCACCCGAAGGTGGCGGCGTACCCGTTCACGACCTTGGAGCCGGTGCTCGGCACGCTCGAGGGCGAGGACCGCCAGCTGGTGATCGCCGACATCCCCGGCCTGATCGAGGGCGCCCACGAGGGCGCCGGGCTCGGGCACGACTTCCTCGCCCACGTCGAGCGCACGCGGCTGCTCGTCCACGTGCTCGACCTCGCGCCGCTCGACGGCTCGGACCCGGTCGAGAACCACCGCGTGATCGAGCACGAGCTGGCCGAGCACGACCCGCGGCTGGCCGAGCTGCCGCGCATCCTCGCCCTCTCGAAGGCCGACCTCGTGCCTGAGGAGGACGCCTTCGCCGCCGCCGCGGAGTGGGAGCGGCGGTTGGGCGTGCCGGTGGTCGTCACGTCGTCGGCCACCGGGCACGGGCTCGACGCCCTGCGCGCCGAGCTGCTGCGCCGCGTCCCGCTCGCCGAGCCGGTCCCCGAGGGCGCCGGCGAGGACGACGTCGCCGAGTTCCAGGTCTTCCGCCCGGCGGCGGGCCGCGCCTTCGAGGTCGAGAAGGTCGGCGACGGCGAGTTCCGCGTGACCGGCGAGGCCGTCGACCGCCTGATCGCGCGCCACGACCTCGCGAACGAGGAGGCGCTGGCCCACGTCGAGCACCGGCTGCGCCGCATGGGCGTGATCGCCGCGCTCGAGAACAAGGGGTTCGAACCGGGCGACGACGTGGAGCTCGGCGGCGTGGTGTTCGAGCTCGATCCCTCCTAGTCTGCGCCTCGCAATGCCCGTCGCCGTGGTCAAGCTGGGGTCGTCGATCGTCGCCGAGGAGAGCGGCGAGCTCCGCCTGTCCGTGGTCGCCCGCATCACCGAGGAGGTCGCCGCGCTCCACCGCACCGGCGTCGACGTGGTGCTCGTCACCAGCGGAGCCATCGCGCGCGGCATGCAGCTGCTCGGCCTCGGCTCGCGGCCCGCCGCCGTGCAGGACCTGCAGGCGGCCAGCGCGGTCGGCCAGGGGCGGCTCTACCGGACCTACGACGAGCTGCTGCGCGAGCGCGGCATCCAGTCCGCCCAGGTGCTGCTCACCTTCTTCGACATGAGCGCCCGCACGCACTACCTCAACGCGCGGGCGACGCTGCAGAAGCTGCTCGAGTGGCGGATCGTGCCGGTGATCAACGAGAACGACACGACGACCACCAACGAGGTCTCGTTCGGCGACAACGACTTCCTGGCCGCCCAGGTCTCGGTGCTCGTGAACGCCGACGTGCTCGTCCTGCTCACCGACACCGAGGGCCTCTATACGGCCGACCCGCGCACGTCGCCGGACGCGCGGCTGGTGGAGGAGGTGACCGACCCCGAGTCGCTCAAGGAGCTCCACATCGGGCACGCGCCGTCGCCGCTGGGCTCGGGCGGCATGCGGTCGAAGGTCGTGGCGGCCGAGATGGCGTCGGCGGCCGGCATCCCGGCGGTGATCGGCAGCGGCCTCGTCACCGGCGTGATCGCGCGGGCGCTGGCGGGCGAGCCGGCCGGGACGCGCTTCGCCCCCCAGCCGGTCCGCCACTCGAGCTTCAAGCTCTGGCTCAAGTACGCGAAGCCCAGCCACGGCACCGTGACCGTCGACGCGGGTGCGGCCCGCGCCCTGCGCGAGGGCGCGGCGAGCCTGCTGCCGGTCGGCATCGTCGACGTCCAGGGCGGCTTCGACGCCGGCGACGCGGTCGAGGTCCGGGACCGCGGCTCGAAGATCGGCAAGGGCATCTGCAACTACTCGGCCGACGAGCTGCGCCAGGTCATGGGCCTCAAGTCCGCTCAGGTGCGCGAGGTGCTCCCGCGGGCCACCGACGAGGCCGTGCACCGGGACTACTTCGTCCTCGCCTGATCCACCTCGTTGGCGTTGCCGGCCCGCCGGCGGGTTCGAATCCTGGCTTTAGACTGTCGGCATGGCCATCGCGACCCGCTCCGTCTCCGAGATCTGCCTCGCCGCCAAGGCCGCCGCGCGCGAGCTCGCGCAGGTCGACTCCGAGACCAAGGACCGCGCGCTGCTGGCGATCGCCGACGCGCTGGAGGCCCGGGTCGGCGAGATCCTCGAGGCCAACGCGCGCGATCTGGAGGCCGGCCGCGAGGCGGGGCTCTCGAGCGCGTTGATGGACCGCCTGGCCCTGGACGAGCGCCGGGTGGCCGCGATGGCGACCGGCGTGCGCGAGATCGTCGCCCTGCCCGATCCGGTGGGCGAGGTGCTCGACGGCTTCCGGCTCCCGAACGGGCTCGACGTGCGCAAGGTGCGCGTGCCGCTGGGTGTCGTCGCCGTCGTGTACGAGGCGCGCCCGAACGTGACGATCGACGCGGCCGCTCTGGCTCTGAAGTCGGGCAACGCGATCGTGCTGCGGGGGTCGTCCTCGGCCACGCACTCGAACGCCGTGCTGGCGTCGGTGGCGGCGGACGCGGCCGAGGCGGCGGGCCTGCCGGCCGGCTCCCTTTCGCTGGTGGCGGGCGGCGGCCGTGAGGAGCTGGCCGAGCTGGCTGGCCAGGAGGGCGTCGTCGACCTGATCATCCCGCGCGGCGGCGAGGGCCTGAAGGCCGCTCTCAGCGCGGTCGCCAAGGTGCCCGTCATCTACGCCGCGTCGGGCAACTGCCACGTGTACGTGGATGCGTCGGCCGACCTGGATTCCGCCCGGGAGATCGTGGTCAACGCCAAGGTCCAGCGGCCGGGCGTCTGCAACGCGGCCGAGACGCTGCTCGTGCACGCCGACGTGGCGGACGCCTTCCTCCCGGCGGTGTTCGAGGCGCTGCGCGACCACGGCGTCGAGCTGCGCGGCGATCCGCGCGTGCGTTCGGTGGACGGCGCGGTGGCCGAGGCGACCGACGAGGACTGGGCGACCGAGTACCTCGCGCTCGTGCTGGCCGTGCGGGTGGTCGACTCCTTCGAGGAGGCGATCGAGCACGTCAACACCTGGGGCTCGGGCCACTCGGAGGCGATCGTCACGGGCTCGGCGGGCGCCGCGCGGGCGTTCCAGCGGGGCGTCGACGCCGCCTGCGTCTACGTCAACGCCTCCACCCGCTTCACCGACGGCGGCCAGTTCGGGATGGGCGCCGAGATCGGCAACTCCACGCAGAAGCTGCACGCCCGCGGGCCGATCGGGCTGCGCGAGCTCTGCACGTTCAAGTACCTGGTCGAGGGCGAGGGCCAGGTCCGGCCCTAGTGCGGCTCGGGCTGCTCGGCGGGACGTTCAACCCGCCGCACATCGGCCATCTCGTCTGCGCCCAGGAGGCGTCGTCTCAGCTCGAGCTGGACCGCGTGCTGCTGATCCCGGTCCACGAGCCGCCGCACAAGGGCATCGAGTCCGACCCGGGGCTGGAGCACCGCGTCGAGCTGTGCCGGCTCGCGCTCGAGGAGGGCCTCGACCTGTCGCTGGTGGATGCCGAGGTCCCCGGTCCCTCGTACACGGTCGATACCCTGCGGAGGCTGCATGAGCGCTGCCCGGGAGACGACCTGACCTTCCTCGTCGGAGGGGACATGGCGCTCTCGCTGCCTACGTGGCGCGAGCCGGCTGGCATCCTGCAGCTGGCCGAGCTGGGGGTGGCGGAGCGCGAGGGCGTGCGCCGGGCAGACATCCTGGACCGCCTCTCCGGCTTCGACGTGCAGCGCGTGCAGTTCTTCGACATGCCCCGCCTCGACATCTCCTCATCCCTCATCCGCCGCCTCGTGGCGGCCGGCCGGCCGATCCGCCACCTGGTGCCCGAGCCCGTGCGTCAGTACATCGAGCGGGAAGGGCTGTACCGATGAGCCTCGAGCCCGCCCGGCTGGCGGAGGAGATCGCGCGCTTCGCGGGCGACGCGAAGGCGATCGACCTCGTCGAGCTCGACCTGCGCGACGTCCTCGGATACACCGACTACTTCGTCATCAGCTCCGGCAACACCGACCGCCAGACCAAGGCGATCCACGACCGCATCCACCAGGGGCTCAAGAACGAGCACGGCCTCCTGCCGCGCCGCGTCGAGGGCCTCGCCGAGGCTCGCTGGATCCTCATGGACTACCTCGACGTCGTCGTCCACGTCTTCACCCCGGAGGCGCGCGAGTTCTACCGCCTCGAGCAGCTCTGGGGCGAGGCGCCCAAGCGCGCGGTGGGGGAGTAGAACGACGAAGGCCGCCCTGGCGGGCGGCCTTCTATGAGGTGGAGCTAGCCGGGCTCGAACCGGCGACCTCGTGACTGCCAGTCACGCGCTCTCCCAGCTGAGCTATAGCCCCACGGAGCGGAAACGGCTCTGCGTATCGTATCGCGACCGTCGACCTCTTCAATCGGCGGCCGACAGCACGAGTTGAGCTCGGCGCTAACCTCCGCGCCCTCATGGCAGCCGAGCACCGCTACGACCCCCACGCGATCGAGCCCAAGTGGCAGCGCATCTGGGAGGAGGAGCGTACGTGGCAGGTCTCCAACGGAGAAGACGGCGGCGCGCCCGCCTCGTACGTGCTCGAGATGCTCCCGTACCCCTCGGGCGAGCCCCACATGGGACACCTGAAGAACTACTCGGTGGGCGACGCGGTGGCCCACTTCCACCGCCGCACCGGCCGCCGGGTGCTGCACCCGATGGGCTACGACGCCTTCGGCCTGCCCGCCGAGAACCACGCCATCAAGACCGGCGAGCATCCCCGCAACTCCACCGAGAAGTCGATTCTGGCGTTCCAGGAGGCCATGCGGTCGTGGGGCATCTCGATCGACTGGTCGCGCGAGTTCGGCACCCACGAGCCGCGTTATTACCGCTGGACCCAGTGGATCTTCCTGCAGCTGTTCGAGCGCGGGCTGGCATACCGCAAGGAGGCGGCGGTCAACTGGTGTCCCAAGGACGCCACCGTGCTGGCCAACGAGCAGGTCATCGACGGACGCTGCGAGCGCTGCGGCACCGAGGTCGAGCTGCGCCAGCTCGAGCAATGGTTCTTCCGCATCACCGACTACGCCGACCGCCTGCTCGACGACCTGGAGACGATCCAGTGGCCGCCGCACGTGGTAAGGATGCAGCGCAACTGGATCGGGCGCTCCGAGGGCGCCGAGGTGACCTTCTCGCAGCCCGAGCTGGGCGTCGACTACCCCGTCTTCACGACGCGGCCCGACACCCTGTTCGGCGCCACGTTCTTCGTGATGGCGCCCGAGCACCCGGACGTCCTGCGCCTGGCCGCCGGCACGGAGCACGAGCAGGCGGTGCGCCAGTACGTCAACCATGTGCTGTCGGAGAGCAGCGAGGAGCGCGCCGACACCGAGCGCAAGAAGACCGGGGTGCCGCTGGGGCGGTCGGTGATCAACCCCGTCAACGGCGAGCGGATCCCGATGTTCGTCGCCGACTACGTGCTGATGGAGTACGGCACCGGCGCGATCATGGCCGTGCCCGCGCACGACCAGCGCGACTTCGACTTCGCGACCGCGTTCGACCTGCCGATCCGCCCGGTGGTCGCGCCCGCCGACGGCACCGAGACCGAGGGCCCGTTCGTCTCGCACAGCGAGGGCGAGGTGCTCGTCAACTCCGGTGAGTTCACGGGTCTGACGGCGGTCGAGGGCAAGGACGCGATCATCGACTGGCTCGACCAGCAGGGTCGCGGCCACCGCTCGATCAACTACCGGCTGCGCGACTGGCTGCTCTCCCGCCAGCGGTACTGGGGCGCGCCGATCCCGATCGTCTACTGCGACCAGTGCGGCATCGTGCCCGTCCCCGAGGAGGACCTGCCGGTGCTGCTGCCGGACGTCGAGGACTACAAGCCGCAGGGCCGCTCGCCACTGGCCACCGCCGAGGACTGGGTCAACACGACCTGTTCCAACTGCGGCGGACCGGCACGCCGCGAGACCGACACCATGGACACGTTCGTCGACTCGTCGTGGTACTTCCTGCGCTACACCGACGCCGACAACGAGCAGGCGGCCTGGGATCCCGGCGTCACGAACTACTGGACGCCGGTCGACCAGTACATCGGCGGCATCGAGCACGCGATCCTGCACCTGCTGTACGCGCGCTTCTTCGTGAAGGTCTTCGCGGACATGGGCCTGCTGGACTCGCAGGAGCCGTTCCAGAAGCTCTTCACCCAGGGCATGATCACCCGCGACGGGGCGAAGATGTCCAAGTCGAAGGGCAACGTGATCAGCCCGCAACCGATCGTCGAGCGCTACGGGGCCGACACGGCACGGGCCTACATCCTGTTCATCGGCCCGCCCGACCAGGACGCCGACTGGACCGACGAGGGCGTCGAGGGCGTCCACCGCTTCCTGGGCAGGCTGTGGCGGCTGGCCGCCGAGATCGCCGAGCGGACGGGGCAGCGCGGGCTGGACCCCGAGGCGGGGAGCGGCCGCGGTGACGATCTGGAGGTCCTGCGCAAGGCGCACTGGGCGATCGACAAGGTCACCAACGACCTCGCCGGCCGCTTCGCGTTCAACACCGCGATCTCCGCGGTGATGGAGCTGGTCAACGAGGCGTCGCGGCGACGCGAGACGGCCTCGGACGACGTCCTGCACTTCGCGGCCGCCACGGCGGCGTCGCTGATCTTCCCGTTCGCGCCGCACACGGGCGCGGACGCGTTCGAGCTGCTGACCGGCGAGCGCGTGTGGGAGCAGCCGTGGCCGGCGGCCGATCCGGCGCTGCTGGAGCGCGACGTCGTCGAGGTCGCCGTGCAGGTCAACGGCAAGCTCCGTGACCGCATCCAGGCGCCGCGCGACGCCTCGCGGGACGAGCTCGAGTCGCTGGCGCGAGAGCGCCCGAACGTCGGCCGGCACCTCGAGGGGCACGAGGTGGTCAAGGTGGTCGTCGTGCCGGGCCGGCTCGTCAACTTCGTCGTGCGCTGAGCCGTGCCCGCTCCCCGGGTGTGGATCGCCGTGGTCGGTCCTGGGGAGGCGTCGGCGGTCGAGCTCTCGCGCGCCGAGGAGGCGGGCGCGGCGGTGGCCGAGGCCGGCGCCGGGCTGGTCTGCGGGGGCCTGGGAGGCGTCATGGAGGCGGCGTGCCGCGGTGCCCGCTCGCGCGGAGGTCTCACCTTGGGACTGCTCCCGGGGCTCGACCGGGACGCCGCCAACGGCTGGGTCGTCGTCGCCGTCCCGACCGGGCTGGGGGAGGCGCGCAACGCGCTGGTGGTCCGGGCGGCCGACGCCGTCGTGGCCATCGGCGGCGGCTGGGGCACGCTCAGCGAGATCGCGCTCGCTTTGAAGACCGGCGTGCCGGTCGTCGGGCTCGGCACTTGGGAGCCCGAGATCGCTGGCGAGCACGCCCGCGGCATCGTTCCCGCGCCCGACGCGCGCAGCGCGGTCGCCGAGGCGCTGCGCCTCGCTTTGCGCGCGCGCTGACCCCCGCCCCGCGCCTCGCCGCGCCTGCGCGGTGACCGGCGCTCCGCGCTCTTCTCTCACACTCGCGCCGCTGAATCGTCACACCCGCGTGCTGATCCGTCACGCGCCCCCGCGTAGTTTCGGGGCGTGCCCGATCCCGCCCCCCGCCGCCTCGTCGCCGCCGCGCTCGCGCTGGTCGCCATCTCCCTGCTCGGCGCCTGGCATCTCGCGCGCGGTGGCGGCGGCGGGGGTGGGGCGGGTGAGCCGCCACCGGCGGCCATCCGCGTGGACAGCGGTGCGGAGGGAGGCCGCAGCGTCGTGGTCCACGTGGCGGGCGCCGTCCGCCGGCCCGGCGTCTACCGGATGCGGCCGAGCGCTCGGGTCGACGACGCGCTCGGCCGCGCCGGCGGCCCGACCCCGCGGGCGGACCTGAGCCAGGTCAATCTGGCGGCGAAGGTGGAGGACGGCCGGCAGGTGCTGGTGCCCGCGAAGGTCCGCGCGGGCATGGCCGGCGTTCCCGCGGAGACGGCACCGGACGTGCCGCTCAACCTGAACACCGCGACGCTCGAGCAGCTCGACGAGCTCGACGGCATCGGCCCCGCGACGGCCCAGAGCATCCTCGACTACCGCGATGAGCACGGCGGCTTCGGATCGGTCGAGGAGCTCGGCGAGGTGCCAGGGATCGGCGACGTCCGGCTGGCCTCGCTGCGCGAGCAGGTGAGGGTGTGAGGTGCCCTCCGCGCTCGCGGCGCTGGACAGCCACCCGCGCCACGTCGTCCTCTTCGCGCTCGCCGCCGGCCTCCTGATCGGCCCGCTGTCGGCAGCGGCCACGGTGGTGGCCGCCGTCGTCGCCGCCGGCCTCGTCGTCGGTCGCACACAGCCCCTCGCGCTCGCGGCAGCGGCGGCCGTGCTCGTCGGCGGCACGGTCGCGGACGTGCGCATCGCGGCGCTCGAGGCTGGGCCGCTGCCGCACATGCACGGGCGGACGATCGAGGCGCGGGCGGTGCTGCTCGAGCCGGTGCGGGAGCGGGTCCGTGGGCCGGCGGTGGCTCGCGCGCGGCTCGCCGGGGGTGCGGTCGACGGCGAGGTGGCGGTGCTGCGGGTTCGGGAGCGCATCGCCGGGGCGTGGCCCGGCGTCGGCGAGATCGTCGCCGTGACCGGCGAGGTCGCGCCGCTGGGCCTGTTCGACGCCTACCAGCGCCGCCGCGGCGCCACCGCGGCGATCGACGTCTCGTCGCTGCGCCCGACCGGTGAGCGGCGCGGCGGTCCCGCGGGCGTGGTCGACGCGGCCCGCCGGCGTGCCGAGAGCGGGCTGGCACGCGGGCTGGCCGACGAGCAGGCGGCGCTGCTGCGCGGGATGGTCCTGGGCCAGGACGAGCGGCTGACCGACGACGTGCGCGACGCCTTCGAGCGCTCCGGCCTCGCACACGTCCTGGCGGTCAGCGGCCAGAACGTGATGCTGCTCGCCGTGCTGGTGCTGGCGGCCGGCGCCGTGCTCGCCGTTCCGCTGCGCACCCGGCTGCTCGCCGCCCTCGCCCTCGTGGCCTTCTACGTCCCGCTCACGGGCGCCGGCCCGTCGATCCAGCGCGCCGGGGTGATGGGAGCCGCGGGGCTCGTGGCCGCGCTCGCCGGCCGTCCGGCGCACCGCTGGTACGCGCTCGGGCTGGCAGCCGTGGTGACGCTGGCGGTCAACCCTCTCGCGGCGGGCGAGCCCGGCTGGCAGCTGTCGTTCGCCGCCGTCGTCGCGCTCATCGCCATCGTCCCGTCGCTGCGCGGCGTGCTGGCGCGGTGGATGCCGGGTCCGGTGGCCGACGTGGCGGCGATGACGCTGGCCGCCACGCTCGGCACCGCGCCGCTGATGGCGCTCCACTTCGAGCAGGTCTCGCTCGCCGCGCTGCCGGCCAACCTGATCGCCGCGGCCGCCATCGCGCCGGTGATGTGGCTCGGCATGCTCGCCGTCGCCGCCGCCCAGGTCGAGCCCGCGCTGGCCGTGCCGTTCAACGCCGCCAACGCGCCGCTGCTGGCCTTCGTCGAATGGGTCGCGCGCACGTTCGCGGCGGCGCCGGCCGCGGCCGTCCCCGTCCGGCTCGCATCACCCGCCGCCCTCGCCGCCGCCTACGCGGCGCTCGGCGCCCTCGTGGTCGGCCTCCGCGCGGCGTGGCGCCGCGCCGCGTGGCGGGCCGGCGCCACCGGTCCGACCTCGTGGACGGCGCCCGGCCGCGCTCGCGTTCGCCGGGTGCTCGTGCTGGCCGCTGCCGTGTCCGTCGCCGCGCTCGGTCTTGGCGCCACGGTCAACGTCGGCTCGATCGAGCCGCCCGCTCGCGGCGAGCTCGTGGTCTCGTTCCTCGACGTCGGTCAGGGCGACGCCACGCTGCTCCAGAAGGACGGCGTCGCCATCCTGGTCGACACCGGACCGCCGGACGGGCCCATCCTGCGACGGCTGGCGGAGGCGGACGTCGAGCGGCTCGACGCGCTGGTCATCACCCACGCGCAGAGCGACCACGAGGGCGCCGCGCTGCGGGTCCTGCGCCGCATCCCCACGCGCCTGGTGGTCAACGGCGGCGCGGGCTGGCCGACGCAGGTCCAGGACGGCCTGGGGGCGGCGACGAAGGCGCGGCGCATCGCCGGCCCACGCCGGCCAGCAGCTCAGCCTCGGCGGCATCCGCATGCGACTGCTCTGGCCGCCGCCGCCCGGACCCGGCTTCCGCCCGGAGGGCGATCCGAACCTGCGGGCGCTCGTCGCGCACGTCCAGGTCGGCGGCTTCGACCTGCTGCTGCCCGCCGACGCCGAGTCGGACGTCACGGCCACGCTCCCGCTGCCGGAGGTCGAGGCGCTCAAGGTCGCCCACCACGGCAGCGCCGACGAAGGCCTGCCCGCGCTGCTCGACCGAACGAGCCCGGAGTTCGCCGCCATCGAGGTCGGCCGCGGCAACACCTACGGCCATCCGGCGCCGTCCACCCTCGCCGCGCTGCGCGCCGTCGACCACGTCTACCGCACCGACCGCGACGGCACCGTGCGGCTCCGCGTCCGAGGGGGTGTCGTACGGGTCGAGCACTAGACTCGCCCACCCGTGCCGACGTTCAAGCCCGCCTACCTGATCCACGGCGACGACCACGGCCGCATCGGGGAGCGCCGCGCCCGGCTGCGCGCCATGGCCGAGGCCGAGAGCGGCCAGAGCGGCGTGGAGCTGTTCGAGGGTGACGCGTGCACCGGGGAGGCGGTCACGAACGCCCTGTCGGCGATGACGTTCGCGCTCGGCCGGCGGTTCGTGATCGCCGACGGCGTCGAGCGCTGGAAGGAGGCCGACGTCGCGCCGGTCGCGGCAGCCATGGCCAGCATGGACAGCGATGCGCTGACCGTCGCCTTCTTCGGCCGCGAGGACGGCCGCGTCAAGGTGCCGGCCGCCCTGCAGAAGGCCGTCGAGAAGGCCGGCGGCGTGGTGGCGACCGAGAACGCGCTGAAGTCGCGCGCCTTGCCCGGCTGGCTGGTCAAGCAGGCCGCCGAGCTGGGCTTCGAGCTCGACCAGCAGGGCGCCAAGGCGCTCATCGCCCAGGTCGGCGACCGCCAGCAGCGCCTCCTCCGCGAGCTCGAGAAGCTCGCGCTCGAGTACGGCGAGGGGGCGCGGCTCGGCGTCGAGGAGGTCCAGGAGTCGTGCGCGAGCTCGGCCGAGCGCCGCTCATGGACGCTCGCGGACGCGCTCGTGGCCGGCGACGAGAAGACCGCCACCCGGCTGCTCCTGGAGCTGCGCCAGCAGGGAGACCGCCTGCCGAGCCTGCTGTACCAGATGGTCCGCCGCGTCAGGGAGGCGCTGGCCATCGCCGAGGCGCTCGCGGCCGGCCAGCCGCCCGGCGCAGATCCGCAAGACGCTGCGGATGCCGTCATACGCCGCCGACCGCCTGATCAGCGACGTCTCCAACCGCGACGCCGAGTCCTTCCGCCGAGCCCTCCAGCTCCTCGCCGACCTCGAGGTCGAGAGCCGCGGCGGGGCTGGAGCCGCGCTCAGCGAGGACACCGCCGCGGTCCGGGCCGTCATCGCCGCCGCCCGGTAGTCGCTCGCGGTCGCGAGGGACGAACTGCGGCCTTGAGGGAGAGGGATCGGCCGCTCCGCAAAGTAGTGGGTCGGCCAGGCGTCGCTATTCGACGCTAATCCGCCCCACGCGAATCCGGTGCATCGAGCAGCGGTCGAACCCGCCTCCATCAATGCCGCAGTTGACGTTCGCCGGCGCTGCCGGGCGCGACGAGGACGAGGTCGCCGCGCCGGCGGCGAGAGGGAGAGAGGCCGGCTACTCCGGCGCGCCGGTGCGCACTCGCGCGGCGCGCGACTTCTTGCGGGCGCCGTTGTTGCGGTGCAGGGCGCCGCGCTTGACGGCCTTGTCGACCAGCTGCACGAGGCGGCGGTGCTCGGCCTCGGCGCGCTCGTCGTCGCCCTCGCCCACCGCGGCCTGGAGCCGGCGGAAGTAGGTCTTGATCGCGGAGGTGTACTGCCGGTTCTCTGCGCGCTCCCGCAGGGACCGGTTGTTCCGCTTGATCTGTGACGCGATGTTGGCCATGACGCAAGGAAACCGCGGACGTTCCGCGGCGGCGGCGTACTATAGCGCGCCGCTTGTCGGCGCCAGACCGCCAGACCAGGCGCACGGCCGTCAACACGGCGATCTTCTCCGTGGCGACCGGGCTGTCGCGCATCGCCGGCCTCGCTCGCGAGGTCGTCGCCGCGCGCTACTTCGGCACCAGCGGGGCGATGTCGGCGTTCACGGCGGCGTTCCAGGTCCCCAATCTGATCCGGAGCCTGTTCGCCGACCAGGCGCTGTCGGCGGCGTTCGTGCCGGTGTTCAGCGAGCTGCTCGAGCACAAGCGCCGCCGGGAGGCGCTGCAGCTCGCCGGTGCCCTGTTCGGGCTGATCCTGACGGTCCTCAGCCTGATCACCGTCGTCTTCGTCGTCGCCGCGCCGCTGATCATGCCGCTGTTCACGGAGGACGCGACGCTCGACGACCTCACCGTCGGCCTCACGCAGCTGATGTTCCCGATCCTCATCGTGCTCGGGCTCAACGGGCTCGTGGTGGGGATGCTGAACGCGCACGACCACTTCACCGTCCCCGCGCTCAGCCCGCTGCTGTGGAACCTGGTGATCATCGGCGCGCTGGTCGGCCTGACGCCGCTGTTCGAGGGCAACGACCGGATCTACGCGTACGCGATCGGCGTCCTGGCGGGCACCGTCGCGCAGTTCGCCGTCGCGCTGCCCGTGCTCAGGCGGCTGGACATCCCGATCCTCGTCAGCTTCCACTGGCGCGACCCGCGCATCCGCCGCGTCCTGCTGCTGATGCTGCCGGTGACGATCGGGCTCGGCCTCATCAACTTCAACCTGCTCGTCAACACCTACTTCGGGTTCCGCATCTCCGAGGAGGCGCCCGCGGCGATCGAGAAGGCGTTCCGGATCTACATGCTCCCCCAGGGCATGTTCAGCGTCGCCGTCGCGACCGTGCTGTTCCCGGCGCTCTCCCGGCTCGTCGCCCGCCAGGACTGGCAGGGCCTGCGCGCCACCCAGGGCAACGGGATGCGCCAGATCGCGCTGCTGCTGATACCCGCCGCGGCGGTCACGATCGCGCTGCCGGAGCCGATCACCCGCCTCGTCTACGAGCGCGGCGAGTTCGACGCGGAGTCGACGAACCAGGTTGCCGAGGCGCTCTTCTGGTTCTCCTTCAGCCTGCCCTTCAGCGGCTTCAACCTCCTGCTGACCCGCACCTTCTTCAGCCTGCAGCGGCCCTGGACCCCGACCGCGCTGGCCGGCTTCACGCTCGCCGTCAACGTGGCGGTCAGCGCCGCGCTCTATGGCCCGCTGGGGATCGGCGGCGTCGTGCTCGGCACCGTCGTCTCCACGCTGGCCATGACCGTCGGCCAGGCGATCGTCCTGCGGCGGAGGATCGGCGGCCTCCAGCTGGGGACGACGATGAAGGCGATCGCGAAGATCGTCGTGGCCGCCGCCGTCCTCGGCGCCGTCGCCTACGGCGCCTGGTACGCGCTCGACGAACTGCTCGGCGACAGCCTCGCCGCTCAGATCGTCGCCGTCGGGGCGGCGCTCACGCTGGGCAGCGCGGTCTACGCGGCCATCGTCCTCGCCTGGCGGATCCCCGAGGCGCAGCAGATCAAGGACCTGTTCACGCGCAGGCTGCGCCGCTCCTAAGCTTCAACGCGACGTGGCCGACCAGGCGCACATCCGGAACTTCTCGATCATCGCCCACATCGACCACGGCAAGTCGACGCTGGCCGACCGCATCCTCGAGCTCACCCACACCGTCGACCCGCGGTCGATGCGCGCCCAGGTGCTCGACAGCATGGACCTGGAGCGCGAGCGCGGCATCACGATCAAGGCCCAGGCCGTCCGCGTCTTCTACACCGCCCGCGACGGCGAGCACTACCAGTTCCACCTCATCGACACGCCCGGGCACGTCGACTTCACGTACGAGGTGTCACGAAGCCTCGCCGCCTGCGAGGGAGCGCTCCTGGTGGTCGACGCCAGCCAGGGCGTCGAGGCCCAGACCGTGGCCAACACCTACCTGGCGATCGACTCCGGGCTCGAGCTGATCCCGGCCATGAACAAGGTCGACCTGCCGGGCGCCGAGCCCGAGCGCGTCGGCGAGGAGATCGCCGAGCTGATCGGCGAGCCCGCGGGGGACGTCCGCCGCATCAGCGCCAAGACCGGCGAAGGCGTCGAGGACCTGCTCGAGGAGCTGGTCAAGCGCGTCCCGCCGCCCCACGGCGACGCCGACGCACCCCCGAGAGCCCTCATCTTCGACTCCGAGTTCGACCAGTACCGCGGCGTCATCGCCTACATCCGCGTGGTCGACGGCACCTTCCGCAAGGGCGAGGCGATCCGCGCGATGGCGACCGGCACCGAGGCCGACATCGACGACATCGGCTTCTTCACGCCCGCCGAGTCGCCGGCCGAGGAGCTGCACGCCGGCGAGGTCGGCTACCTGATCACCGGGATCAAGGACGTCAGCAGCCTGCGGGTCGGCGACACGCTGACCACCAAGGGCAGCAAGGCCACCGAGGCGCTCCCCGGCTACCGCGACGTCAAGCCGATGGTGTTCTGCGGCCTGTTCCCGATGAACAACGACGACTACCCGGAGCTCAGGGACGCGCTCGAGAAGCTCACGCTCAACGACGCCGCCCTCAGCTGGGAGCCTGAGACCTCCGACGCGCTCGGCTTCGGCTTCCGCTGCGGCTTCCTCGGCCTCCTGCACATGGACATCGTGCGCGAGCGGCTCGAGCGCGAGTACGACCTCGAGCTGATGGCCACGATGCCGTCCGTCGAGTTCGAGATCACACTGACCGACGGCACCGTGATCCCGGTCCACAACCCGACCGACATGCCGGACCCGGCGCGCATCGCCGAGGTCCGCGAGCCCTACATCCGCGCCAGCATCCTCGCGCCGAAGGAGTACATCGGCCAGATCATGGAGCTGTGCCAGGAGCGCCGCGGCGTCCACAACGGCATGCACTACCTGAGCGCCGAGCGCGTCCAGATCACGTACGACCTGCCGCTCGCCGAGATCGTGCTCGACTTCTTCGACCAGCTGAAGACGCGCACGCGCGGCTACGCGTCGCTCGACTACGAGCCGATCGGCCTGCGCGCGTCCAACCTCGTCAAGCTCGACGTCCTGCTCGGCGGCGACCCCGTCGACGCGCTCTCGATGGTCGTCCACCGCGACAAGGCGTACGACCAGGGCCGCGTGCTGACCGAGCGGCTGCGCAAGAAGATCCCGCGCCAGCAGTACGACGTGCCGATCCAGGCCGCCGTCGGCGCCAAGATCATCGCCCGCGAGACGGTCAAGGCGTTCCGCAAGGACGTCACGGCGAAGTGCTACGGCGGCGACATCAGCCGGAAGCGCAAGCTGCTCGAGAAGCAGAAGGAGGGCAAGCGGAGGATGAAGCAGGTGGGGCGGATCGAAGTCCCGCAGGAGGCGTTCCTGGCCGTGCTCGAGCTGGGGGACGAGGCATGACGACCTACGCGGTGGGGCGCGAGAAGATCCGCGAGTACGCCCACGCGGTGGGCGAGACCGACCCGCGCTACCTCGACCCCGAGGCGGCGCGCGAGGCGGGCTTCAACGATGTCGTGGCGCCGCCGATGTTCGCCGCGGTCTACTCCGGCCCGGCCGTCTTCCCGGCGATCATGGAATCGGGGCTGGACTTCAGCCGGATGGTCCACGGCGCGCAGGAGTTCACCTGGCACGAGCCCGTCGTGGCGGGCGACGAGATCACCACCGAGGCGTCGCTGGACACCAAGTCCGAGCGCGGCGGCCTCGAGTTCTACGTCTTCAAGTCGGTGTCGAAGAACCAGCGCGGAGAGCTGGTGTGCGAGGGGCTATGGACGAACATCGTGAGATGAAGGTGACGCCCGACAAGTACCTGACGTACCGGTACGCGGGCGCCAGCGGAGACTTCAACCCGATCCACCTCGACGACGAGTTCGCGCGCTCGGTCGGCCTGCCCGGCAAGATCCTCCACGGCCTGTGGACGATGGCCCAATGCGCCCGCGCCCAGGGCGACGGCCTCAAGCTCCAGTCGCTCTCCGTGCAGTTCCGCGGCATGGGCGTTCCGGAGCAGGAGATCACGATCACCACCAAGGACGGCACGGTCGAGGCCGTCCAGGGCGAGAACCGCCTCGTCCGCCGGGGCAAGGTCGTTCATAGACTCTGACGGGTGCTCACGCCCCGTCAGGAGCAGCTCCTCGGCAAGCTGATCGACGGCTTCAGCGCCACCGGCCAGCCGGTGGGCTCGAAGGTGCTCGCCGCGGACCCGGAGATCCTGGCCGGGCCGTCGACCATCCGCAACGAGCTCGCCATCCTCGAGGAGCAGGGCCTGCTCGCCCATCCGCACACGTCGGCGGGCCGCGTGCCGACCGACGCCGGCTACCGCTACTTCGTCGACAAGCTGCTGCCGGCGCGGCAGTCGCAGAAGACCGAGCTGCAGCTCTCGCTGGTGCGCCGCGAGGTCGACGAGGCGATGCGCATGACCACCGAGACGCTGTCGCAGGTGACGAACCTGCTGGCCATCGTCTCGGCGCCGCCGATCGCCACCACCACGCTGCGCCACGTCGAGGTCCTGCCCCTCCAGCCGCAGGTGCTGATGGTCGTGATCATCACGTCGACCGGCGGCGTCTCCAAGCGCGTGTTCACGTTCGACCGGCCGGTCGACCCCGGCCTCGCCGACTGGGCCTCGTCCTACCTCAACGAGCAGCTCGTCGGCATGAGCATCGGCTCGCGGATGCTGCAGTCCAAGCTTCACGCGCCCGAGCTGCACCCGATGGAGCGGGACTTCATCGGCCAGCTCGCGCCCGCCTTCACCGAGCTCGCGTTGACCGCCGAGAACACGCTGTACGTCGACGGCGCCGCACGGCTGCTGTCCGAGCACCGCTTCCAGGACGTCTCCCAGCTGAACGAGCTGCTCGACGCGCTCGAGCGCCGCGTGTCGCTGCTCGGGCTGCTCTCGCGGGCGCTCGACGAGCGCGACATCTACGTGCGGATCGGGGGCGAGAACGAGATGCCGGCGCTGCGCTCGCTGTCGCTGGTGGCCGGCAACTACGGGCTGCCGCAGCGCAACCTGGGCACCGTCTCGGTGATCGGTCCGATGCGGATGGACTACGGGCAGGCGATCAGGACCGTGCGCGAGGCTGCGGCGCAGCTCTCGCGCTTCGTCGAGGACATCTACGAGAGCAGCTGAGCCGATGCCGCGCGACTACTACGAGGTCCTCGGCGTCTCGCGCGACGCCGACGAGGCACAGGTCAAGAAGGCCTTCCGGCGGCTGGCGCGCGAGCTGCACCCCGACGTCAACGCCCACGACCCCGACGCCGAGGCCAAGTTCAAGGAGGCGGCGGAGGCGTACGAGGTGCTGTCCGACGCCGACCGCCGGCAGGCCTACGACGCCTACGGCCACGAGGGGCTGCGCAGCGGCGGCTACGCCCCCAACTTCGGCGACTTCGGCTCGATCTCCGACCTGTTCTCCGCGTTCTTCGGCGCCGGCGGGTTCGAGGCGGCGTTCGGCGCCCGGGTGCGCGGCGGGCCGGTTCAGGGCGGCGACGTCGCGGTCGCGGTCGAGATCTCGCTCGAGCAGGCGGCGCACGGCAGGGAGGTGGAGGTCGCCTTCGACGCCCGCTCGCGCTGCCCCACCTGCCACGGCAACGGCGCCCAGCCCGGGACGCCGATCGAGACGTGCCCGCGCTGCCAGGGCTCCGGCCAGCTGCAGGCGGTGACGCGCACCGCGTTCGGCCAGATGATGCGCACGGCGATCTGCGACACCTGCGGCGGCGACGGCCGCATCCCCCGCGAGCCGTGCGAGGAGTGCCGCGGCGAGGGCATGGTCGTCGAGCGCCGGCGGGTGAAGGTCGGGATCCCGGCCGGCATCGCCGACGGCCAGCGCATCCACGTCTCCGCCCGCGGCCATGCCGGCGAGCGCGGTGGCCCGAACGGCGACCTCTACGTCGTCGTGCGGGTGGCGGAGGACGAGCGGTTCGTGCGCGACGGCAGCGACCTCGTCACGGTCGTCGACGTGCCCGCGGCCCGGGCCGCCCTCGGCACGACGATCGAGGTGCCGACGCTCGACGGCCCGGTCCCGGTCGAGGTCAAGGCCGGCACGCAGCCGGGGGAATGGATCGTGCTCGGCGGCCGCGGCATGCCGCCGCTGCGGCGGGGGCGGACCGGCGACCTGCGCGTCGTCGTCAACGTCACGGTGCCGCGCCGGCTCACGCCCGAGCAGCGGGACCTGGTCGAGAAGCTCGCCGCCACGCTGACCGAGGACAACGAGCGCGCCGACGAGGGCATGCTCGCCAAGCTCAAGCGGGTCCTGGCCGGTTGATACGGCTCGGCATCCGCGTGCGCGCGGACCGTGCCGAGGTCGCGCTGGCGAGCCTGCTGCCGATCCTGGCGGGCGGGGCCGAGGAGCGCGAGGTCGACGGCGCCGTCGAGTACGCCGTGTACGCGGCGGAGGGGGAGCTGCCGGAGGTCGACGAGGTGCGGGCGCTGGTCGGCGACGCGCTCGTGGGCGTGACCACGGAGCCCGTCGAAGCGGGCTGGGAGCGGCGCTGGCACGAGCACCTGCGGCCGGTGCGAGTGGGCGACCTCGTCGTGCGACCGCCGTGGATCGACGGCGACGCGCGCGACCTCGTCATCGACCCGGACGTGCTGTTCGGCGCCGGGACGCACCCGACGACCCGGCTGTGCCTCGAGCTGTTGCTGGGCGAGCCGGCCGGCGGCGCGCTGGCCGACTGGGGCGCCGGGAGCGGCGTGCTGGCGATCGCGGCGGCGCGGCTCGGCTGGAGGCCGGTGACGGCCGTCGAGATCGAGCCGGGCGCGCTCGAGCTGATCCGCGCCAACGCGGCGCGCAACGGCGTCGAGGTCGAGGCGCGGGCGGGCGACCTGCGCGCGGGGGCGCCGTGGGCGCCGACCGTCGTCGCCAACCTGCCGAAGCCGGTCCTGCTCGAGATCGCCGGCCGCCTGGACCGGCTCGCGCACGACCTGGCGCCCGCGACCCGCATCATCGCCTCGGGCTTCCTCGCCGGCGAGGCGGACGAGGTGGTCGCCGCGTTCGGCCTCTACGAACGGCGGCGGCTCGAGGCGGACGGCTGGGCGGCGGTGGTGCTCGGATGATCCGGCTGGCCGTGCGCGTCGCCCGCGCCCGCGCCGAGCCGGTGCTCGCCGAGCTTCTCGCGCTCGTCCCCGCCGGGCTGGAGGAGCGCGACGTCGACGACGACACGGTCGAGTACGCGCTCTACGGCGCGCCCGGCGAGCTGCCCGACGTCGGCGAGCTGCGCGCCGTCGCCGGCGGCGCGCTGGTCGACGTCTCCACGAGCGAGGTCGCCGACGGCTCGGACTGGCGGGACTGGCACCGGCCGCTCGACGTCGGCCCGCTGCGCGTGCGGGCGCCGTGGGCGGAGGTGCGGCCGGGTGCGCTCGACGTGGTCATCGACCCCGGGCAGGCCTTCGGCACCGGCGCGCACCCGACCACGCGCCTGACCCTCGAGCTGCTCGTCGACGTGCCTGCGGGCGGCCCGCTGGCCGACTGGGGCTGCGGCTCCGGGATCCTCTCGGTGGCGGCCGCCAAGTTGGCCTTCGACCCGGTGCTGGCCTGCGACCACGAGCGCGAGTCGGTGGCCGCGACGCTGGCCGCGGCGGCCGCCAACGATGTCGTCGTGGGGGCCGAGCAGTGCGATCTGCGCCGCGCGCCCGGCCCGTGGGCGCCGACCGTCCTCGCCAACCTCGTGCGGCCGCTGCTGCTGGCGATCGCGGCGCGGATGGAGCGCCCGCCGGAGCGGCTGATCGCCTCGGGGCTCGAGACCGGCGAGGGCGACGAGGTGGTCGCGGCCTTCGCCCGCCACGGGCTCACGCCGCGGGCGCGCCGCGACGGCGACGGCTGGTCCGCCATCCTGCTGGGCCGATGATCAGCCTCGACGACGTCCGTGCCGCGGCGCGCCGGATCGACGGCGTCGCCCACCGCACGCCGGTGCTGACCTCGCGCGCGCTCGACGAGGCGACGGGCGCGACGGTGTTCCTGAAGGCCGAGAACCTCCAGCGCGTCGGCGCGTTCAAGTTCCGCGGCGCCTACAACGCCGTCGCCTCGCTGAGCGACGACGAGCGTGCCCGCGGCGTGGCGACCGTCTCGTCCGGCAACCACGCCCAGGCGCTCTCCCTCGCCGCCAGGCTCCACGGGGCGCCGGCGGTCATCCTCATGCCCGAGGACGCGCCGCCCGGCAAGCTCGCGGCGACCGAGGGCTACGGCGCCGAGATCATCCGCTTCGACCGCTACGGCCAGGACCGCGAGCAGCTGCTCGCCGCGCTCGTCGCCGAGCGGGAGCTCGTCCCGATCCACCCCTACGACGACGAGCGCGTCATGGCCGGCCAGGGGACGGTGGCGCTCGAGCTGCTCGAGGAGACGGGCCCGCTCGACCTCCTGCTCGTCCAGGTCGGCGGCGGCGGGCTGATCGCGGGCTGCTCGACCGTCGCCAAGGCGAGCGGCGACATCCGCGTCGTCGGCGTCGAGCCCGAGGCGGGCGACGACGTCAGGCGCTCGCTGGAGGCCGGCGAGCGCGTGCGGATCGACGTGCCGCGCACGATCGCCGACGGCCAGCAGCTCCCGACGCCCGGCGAGCGCACCTTCGAGGTGATCCGCGAGCGGGTCGACGAGGTCGCCGTGGCGAGCGACGCCGAGATCGTCGAGGCGATGCGGTTCCTGTTCGAGCGGATGAAGACGGTCGCCGAGCCGAGCGGGGCCTGCGCGCTGGCCGCGCTGCTGGCCGGTCGCGTCGACGCTCGCGGCCTGCGGGTGGGCGTGACGATCTCCGGCGGCAACGTGAGCGCCGAGCGGTTCGCGGGGCTGCTGGACGCGGCTGAGACGGTGTCGCGCTGAGCGCGGCGGCCGTCGCGCTCGTGCTGGCCTCGGCGGGCCTGCACGCGTTCTGGAACTGGCTGGTCGCCGACGCGCGCGACACCCACGCGACCAGCGCGGTGGCCCTGCTGGCCGCGGCCGCGGTGTTCGCGCCCGTCGCCGCGCTGACCTGGGACGTCGACGCGGCCGCGTGGCCGTACATCGCGGCCTCGGCGGGGCTCGAGCTCGCGTACTTCGCGCTCCTGGCCGCCGCGTACGAGCGGGCCGACCTCAGCTTCGTGTATCCGATCGCCCGCGGCGCCGCGCCGGTGCTCGTGCTCGTGGTGTCGCTGGTTGCGCTGGGCGCCGAGCTGTCGTTCGCCGAGGCGGCCGGCGTGGTGGCCATCGCCGGCGGCGTGCTGCTCGTGCGCGGGGTCGGCCGCGGCGCCGCCCGCGGCGGGCTGGGGCTCGCGCTCGCCGTCGCGGCCTGCATCGCCGCCTACACGCTGGTCGACGACCACGGCGTCCGCCACGCCGCTGCGCTGCCGTACTTCCAGGCGGTCCTGCTGATCACCGCGCCGCTGTACGCGGTCGCCGTCGCGCTCGCCCGCGGGCCGCGGGCGGTCCGAGCGGCCGCGTCGCCACGCGCCGCCGCCGCGGGGATCGCGATGTTCGGCGCCTATGCGCTCACCCTGGCCGCGCTCGAGCTCGCCGAGGCGGCGCCCGTGGCGGCGCTGCGCGAGACGAGCGTGGTGATGGCCACCGCCGCCGCCGCGCTCGCCGCGCGCAGAGGACATGGGGCGCCGGGCGGCGACCGCGCGCCGTCGCGGCGCGTGGCCGGCGCGGTGATCGTGGTCCTGGGAATCGCGCTGATCGCGCTTTGATCGCGCCGGGCGCCGGCGATATTGTCTGACCTACGTCAGAGATCGCGGCCATCCGGAGCTTCAACCGGCTCGTCACGCGCCAGGTCGGCGCGCTCAACGACCGCTACCTCGGCCACCGGCCGCTCGGCGAGGCTCGCGTGCTGTTCGAGATCGGCACGGAAGGCGCGACGCCGCGGGACATCCGCGCGCGCCTGGGGCTCGACTCCGGCTATCTCGCCCGCCTGCTGCGCTCGCTGCAGCGCGACGGCCTCGTCGACGAGCAACCGGGCGCCGACCGGCGCACCAAGCGGCTCACGCTGACGCGCGCGGGCCGCGCCGAGATGGCCGAGCTCGACCGGATCTCCGACGAGCTGGCGGCGGCGACGCTGGCGCCGCTCACCGCCGATCAGCGCCGCGAGCTCCTGGACGCCCAGGCCGCGGTCCGCCGCCTGCTGGCGGTCTCGATGGTCACGATCGGCCCCGAGGACCCGGCCTCGGCGGACGCGCGCTGGTGCCTGGGCCACTACTTCGCCGAGCTCGCCGAGCGCTTCGAGGAGCCGTTCGACCCCGCGCGCACGCTCCCCACCGCGGCCGAGGACCTCTTCCTGCTCGCGCGCTTCGGCGGCCAGCCGGCCGGCTGCGGCGTTCTGAAGGCGCTCGACGAGCGCACGGGCGAGATCCTGCGGATGTGGGTGGACCGGCCCCATCGCGGCCTCGGGATCGCCGGCCGCCTGCTCACGGCGCTCGAGCAGCACGCCGCCGAGCGCGGAGACGAGGCCGTGCGCCTCTACACCAACCGCTCGCTCGCCGAGGCCAAGGCCATGTACCGGGCCCGCGGCTACCGGGAGATCGCCCGCTACAACGACGACCCGTACGCGAACCACTGGTTCGAGAAACGGTTGTCGAGGTCCGAGGAGCGGCTGTCGAGCTCGAGCACCGAGCGGGCCTGACGGCAGCGCGCTGATTTCTCGCCCCTCCCCCGCGTACACTAGGAGTGCTTGCAGATCGCCGATCGCATCAAGTCCGACGTCGCCTCCGCCATGAAGGCGGGCGAGCGGGAACGCGTCGGGGCCCTTCGGCTGGTGCTCTCGGAGCTCCAGAAGGCGGAGAAGGACGGTGACGCCGACGAGCTGGCCGTCCTGCGGCGGGAGCGCAAGCGGCGGCGCGAGGCCGCCGAGGCGTACCGCGAGGCGGCCCGCGAGGACCTCGCCGAGGGCGAGGACTTCGAGGCGCAGGTGATCGAGCAGTACCTGCCGGCCGAGCTGTCCGACGCCGAGCTCGACGCGCTCGTCGCGCGGGCGGTGGCCGAGACGGGCGCCTCGTCGCCGCGCGACATGGGGCAGGTGATCAAGCACGTGATGGCGGCCGCCGGCGGACGGGCCGACGGCCGGACGGTGTCGACAAAGGTGAAGGAAGCGCTTCTTATCCGAGACCGGATGTCGAGGTCTGATTCGCGGTCAGGATGACCCGCGGAGGTAACTAGTGTCCAGACGGCAGATGGAGCTTTCGAACGAAGTGGCCGCGGAGCTGGCCGGCTCCCAGGACCGCATCCTGCGCACGCTCGAGGACCACCTCGAGTGCGACGTCTTCCTGCGCGGGAACGTGATCACCCTGGACGGTGAGGCCGACGCGGTGCAGGCCGGAGCGACGGTCGTGCGCGAGCTGAGCTCGATGGTCGAGCGCGGGCACGACATCGGGCCGGCCACCATCGAGGCCGTGGCCCGCGTGCTCGAGGAGCGCGAGTCGCCCTCCAAGGTGCTCGACGACGTGGTGTGGCGCCACCGCAACCTGCGCGTCACGCCCAAGTCGGTCAACCAGAAGCGCTACGTCGACGCCATCCGCCGCTCGACGGTGTCGTTCGGCATCGGCCCCGCCGGCACCGGCAAGACCTTCCTGGCCATCGCCATGGCCACCGCCGCGCTGGCGCGCCGCGAGGTCAACCGCATCATCCTCACGCGCCCGGCGGTCGAGGCCGGCGAGCGGCTCGGCTTCCTGCCCGGCGACCTGATGGCGAAGGTCGACCCCTACCTGCGCCCGCTGTTCGACGCCCTGCACGACATGATGGAGGCCGAGAAGGTCTCCGCCCACCTCGAGCGCGGCGTGATCGAGGTCGCGCCGCTGGCCTTCATGCGCGGCCGCACGCTCAACGACTCGTTCGTCATCCTCGACGAGGCGCAGAACACGACGCCCGAGCAGATGAAGATGTTCCTCACGCGGCTCGGCTTCGGCTCCCGGATGGTCGTGACCGGCGACATCACGCAGGTCGACCTCCCGCGCGACCAGAAGTCGGGCCTGATCGTGGTCAACGACATCCTCGAGGGCGTCGACGGCGTCGAGTTCGTGCACTTCGGCGGCGAGGACGTCGTGCGCCACAAGCTGGTCCAGCGGATCGTCGCCGCCTACGACGAGCATGCCCAGCGCTCCGCGTCCGAGCTGCGGCCCGCTGAGCGCCGCCGCTCGGCCTGAGTGCTCGAGGTCGAGGTGATCGGGGAGGCGCTGCCCGAGGCGCGGGTCGCCGAGGCGTGCGCGCTGGCGGCCGCGTCGGCGGGCATCGAGGACGGCCACGTGGCCGTCGAGTTCGTCGACCCCGCGCGGATCACGGAGCTCAACCGCGAGCACCGCGGCAAGGACGCGCCGACCGACGTGCTGTCGTTCCCGGTGGATGAGCGAGACGCGGTCGGCCCGCGCGAGCTGGGCGACGTCGTGATCTGTCCCGAGCACACCGAGGACCTCCTGGAGGCGGTGGTCCACGGCGTCCTCCACCTCACCGGGATGGACCACGAGCGCGACGACGGCGAGATGCTCGCCCTCCAGGCCGAGATCATGGGGTGGATGCAGTGAGCGAGGCGCAGCCGAGCGGTCACGGCGGGCAGGATGCCCGCCGTCCAGATCAGAGGCGCGAGCCGGATGCTCGCAAGGGCAATACCCGCTCGGGGTTCGTCGCGCTGGCCGGCCGCCCCAACGTCGGCAAGTCGACGCTGGTCAACGCGATGGTCGGCCACAAGGTGGCGATCGTGTCCGACAAGCCGCAGACCACGCGGCGGGCGATCCGCGGCGTCGTGACCGCGCCGGACCGCTTCCAGCTCGTGCTCACCGACCTGCCCGGCGTGCAGCGGCCGCGCGACGCCCTGACCGAGCGCATGCAGCACCGCGTCGAGGCCGAGCTCGCGGGGGCCGACGCCGCGCTGTTCGTCGTCAACGGCGAGCAGGGGATCGGCGGGTCGGGCGACGTCTTCATCGCCGAGGCGCTGGCCGGCGCGTCCACGCCGGTGGTGGTCGCGGTCAACAAGATCGACCGGCTCGACCGGCCGCGCACCGTGGTCGCGCTGCAGACGGCCTCCGACCTCGTCGGCGGCGACACCGAGGTGTTCCCGGTCTCCGCCCGCACCGGCAAGGGCGTGCCCACCCTCGTCGAGCACCTCGCGAGCCTGCTGCCCGAGGGCCCGCTCTACTTCCCGCCCGAGGAGATCTCCGACCAGCCCGAGCACGTCGTGCTCGCCGAGCTCGTCCGGGAGCAGGTCCTGCACCGCACCCGGCAGGAGGTCCCGCACTCGGTCGAGGTGCAGGTCGACGAGCTGCACGAGCAGGAGGACCTCGTGGTCGTGCGCGCCTACGTCTGGGTCGAGACCGAGTCGCAGAAGGGCATCCTCATCGGCGCCCGCGGGCGGATGATCAAGTCGATCGGCATGGCCGCGCGGCGCGAGCTCGAGCGCGAGCTCGGCAAGCGCGTGCACCTGGACCTCTCGGTCCGCGTGCGGCGCTCGTGGCGAGGCGACGAGACGCTGCTCGACCGCCTCGGCATCACGTAGCCCCGCGGGTACGAGCGGGCGGGACGGCGCCCCGGCCGCCGAAGCCGGGGCGCCATCGGGGGGCGGTTCAGCGGAGGCCTGCGGCGGTGCGGCGGCGGAGCACCGCTCCGGCGAGGAGCGCGCCGGCGCCGAGCAGGGCGATCAGCGGCAGCTCGGCTCCGGTGAACGGCAGACTGCCGCCCTGTGCCGACGTGCCGGCGTTCGCGCCGCGGACGACGGTCGCCCGCGTGTCCGGGGCGGACTGCACGAGACCGCCGCCGCCCGGGGCGGACTGCACGAGACCGCCGCCGCCTGGGGCGGACTGCTCGAGCGGCGCCGTCGTGCCGGCGGGCGCGGGCTGGCCGGCGGGGGTTATCGGTGTGAACTGCTGGCCGGTAGGCGTTGTCGGTGTGGGCTGCTGGCCGGCGGGGGTTGTCGGTGTCTGGCCGGCGGGGGTTGCCGGTGCTCGCTGCTGGCCCACGGCCTCGGGAGCGGCCACGTTGAAGAGAGCCGGCCGGCGGAGCTCCGCCATCAGGCCTGGCGCCCCCGGAGTCGCCGCGTGGCCCAGGCCCGGGGCCTCCGCCTTGGCACCGGCCTCGACCTTGCCCTTGCCCTTGCCGCCGACCGTAACGCCGGCCTTGCGGTGCTCCCGGTTGTTCAGCGGAGCGGAGATCTTCGCCCGTTGCTCGAGCGAGGCCAGCAGGGCGACGATCTCCGGCGACAGCTCGTTGACGCTGCGCTGTCCGCCGAAGCAGAGCTCGAAGAGCGCGTTCGCGCGGTTCGGGCCGCCGGTTTGCCATGCCGTCCGGAGCAGTTCTAGGAGCGCGGCCGCTTCACCGCTTCCGCGCCCCGGCCGCACGACCTTGTGTGCTCGCGTCGTGGTCCGCGCGCGCAGCTGAGCTCGGGTCTCCTCCCGAGCGATGGCTCGGGCTTCGGCCCGGACGGCGGCCTCGAAGCCGGCACCGGCCTTGATCGTCGCCGTCGCTCGGCGCCGACCGCGGCTGTCCTCCTCGACGCCCACGCGGACGCCTGTGACGGCTCTGCCGTGTCCGCTCGAGTCGACCTCGGCGCGGTCGTGCGCGCCCGGAGCCGCGACCTTCCCGCCCGCCTGCACGCGGCCCTGGGAGCCGGTCTGTCCACCGACGTGGCCGTTGGCCTTGGCGCCGGCGTGTCGGTTCGACTTGACGCCGACCTGAGCGTTGCCGCTGGCGCCGGCGTGTCCATTGGCGTTGACGCCGGCGTTCGCGTTGCCGCTGGCGCCGGCGTGCGCGTTGCCGCTGGCGCCGGCGTTCGCGTTGCCGCTGGCGCCGGCCTGAGCGCTGCTGCCGGCGCCGGCCTGCGCGCTGCCACCCACTGCGGCCGAGGCGGCCGCGCCGTTTCCGTGGGCGGCGCCGCCGCCCTGCGCCGGTGGCGGGGTGGACGCGTGGGCGTTGCCGTTCGCCGCGTTGTCCGCGGCCGCGGGCGCCGCCGCGGCGAGCGGTGCCCCGAGCGCGGCCAGGGCGACCGTGGTCTGCCGCCAGCGCCGGGCAATGTCCGGCCGCCGCGGTGCGTGCTCTTGGTCCATGATGTTCATTCCTCCGGCTTTGACGGTGCAGTCCGGGGGCGAGCGACCGCTCGCGTTCGACCAGCAGGCCGCAGCAGGACCGGCCTAGCCGGTCGCCGCATCCATCCGAAGGGTTCCGCCAGCCCAGGTGGCGCGAGGCTTGTCGTCGCGCCGGACGGGGCCGCAGCTTGCTGATCCCTTCCCCTACCGGCGGGCGTTCCCTTGCTGTTGACGCGGATAACCGCTTCTGTCAGCGATCAAGCGCTGCCATCACGTACTGGTGAGGCATTGCCCATCAAGTCGCTTCCCGCGTCGGTGGCGAGGCGCTCGAACAACGCGGCGGCGGTCGCGGCCTCGAGGTGGCGGACGCGCGCGTCCGTCTCCTTGCCGAAGGCGACGAAGACGTCGGCCAGCCGCGCGCGCCGCTGGAGCGGATTCTGGCGCAGCTCGTGCCACTCGCGGTAGCGCGCCGGGCCGAGCACCGTGGTGCGCGCGAGCCGCAGCGACCGGACGGCGAGCCGCCCCTCGGTCAGCCGCCAGCCGGCGGTGCGGAAGCGCAGCAGCCCGTAGCCGCCCAGCAGGAGCGCGCCGGCAGCGCCCATGGCCCGGCGGGCGTGAAGGCCCACGCGGCGACCGCGACCACCGAGCCGAGCGCGGCGGGCGGCAGCGCGTACCGGCGGGCCGCCCGTGCCGGCGGCGGCTCGAGCCCGTCGAGGTCGTCGGCCAGCTCGGGCAGCAGCTCGTCGAGGAACGGGCGCACCTCGTCGCGCCGCAGCAGCGGGAAGAGCGTCTGCGCCGCGGCGGCCTCCTTGGCGTGGCCGATCACCTCCATCCGCAGCGCCGCGAGCCCGAACGGCATCCGCAGCACCCCCTCGACGACCTCGACGGCGCGCACGCGCTCGACCGGCACGGTCGCCTCGCGCCGGGCGAGCAGGCCGCGCCGGATGTGCAGCCGGTCGCCCTCGCGCGTGGCCGTGAAGCCGGCGAAGGCCACCACCGAGCCGAGCATCGAGAGCAGCCACGCGGCGACCAGCAGCCCGGCCGCGGCCAGCAGCGCCGCGCTCAGCGTGTGGGGGAGCAGGCGCACCGCGTCGTCCTCGTCGAAGGTCGACTGCAGTAGCTGGAAGAAGCCCGCCAGCGCGGGCAGGATCACGCCGAGCTGGCCGGCCGTGAGGGCGGCGACGAGGAGCCGGCGCCGGGTGAGCCGGCGCTCCGGCCAGCCCGCCTGCTCGAGCGGCGCGGGACGCCGGTCGGCGAGGAGCGCCCGCAGCTCGCGCACGTCGTCGTCGCCCACCGCCTCCAGCGCGATCTCGCCCTTGGCCCCGCCGCCCCCGGTCTGGACGTGCACCGAGTAGACGCCGAACGCGCGCTGCACCGGCCCTTGCTCGAGGTCGATCGACTGGATGCGCCTGAGCGGGACGTCGGTCTCCTTGATGCCGATCAGCCCGCTCTTGTGGTGCATCGCCTCGGGCGTCACCCACCACGTCGTCGTGCGCCAGCGCCAGTAGCCGAGCGCCGTGGCGGCGACGATGCCGACCACCATGAACCCCAGGCCGCGCAGCAGCGCCCGCTCGTCAAGCCCGCCGCCGAGGCCGGAGACGACGATCAGGGCGATCAGCGGCACCGCCGCCTCGCGCAGCGCGCCGACGGCGTACACGGCGATGCCCGCGCGGTGCAGCCGGCGCGGCTCAGGGCTCATCGGCGGTGAGCGCGAGGTCGGCGATCCGGTCGCGCACCTCGTCGGCGGCGGCGACGGGCAGCAGCGGGATCTCGTGGCCGCCGGCGGCGGTGTGGACCACGACGGTGGCGAGCCCGAGCTGCTGCTCGAGGAGCCCGCGCGTGGTGTCGACGTGCTGCACGCGCGGCATCGGCACGACGGTGCGGCGGATGGTGAACGTGCCGTGCCGGAGGTCGATCGCCTCCGGCCGGACCTCCCAGCGCCAGTGCCGCCAACGCAGCGACGGCACGACGGTCACGCCGACCAGCAGGCCGGCGAGCGGCAGGACCCGCGCGAGCACCGCGAGCGCGCCGTCGAGCTGCGCGCCGGCGATCAGGCCGGCCACGACGACGATGCCCCAGCCGAGCGCCTGTCCACCGCGCCAGACCCAGCGGGCCTGGGGCGCCAGCGTCCGCGTCGGCTCCGGGATCACAGCCTGCGGGCCAGCCGGCCGGCGAGCTGCTCGTACTCGGGCAGGCCGATCTCGGACTCGAAGAGGTAGGGGAGGGTGACCACGCGGGCCGACGTCGCGCGCCGGAGCCGCCGCAGGTGGCTGCGCTGGGCGCGGGCGCGCTCGTAGGCGGCGAGCGCGGCGTGGACGTCGGGCCGGCCGTCGGCGACGGCGCGCATCGCGTCGGCGTCGGCGGCCGTGAAGCGCTCCGGCCACATCCCGTTGACGACGATCGCCTCGAGGTCGACGCCGACCGCCTCCGGCAGCCGACGCTCGAGCTCGAGCGTCTCGTTGACCGGCATCTCCTCCGGCAGGGCGACGGCCACGTAGCCGGTCTTCTCGGGGTCGGACAGCAGGTCGCGCACCTTGAAGGCCTGGCGGCGGATCGGGCCGACGCGCGCGATCTCGCCGAACGTCCGCGGCGTGGTCAGCATCGCGACGCCGTGGCCTGAGGCCGGCGCGTCGACCACCACGAGGTCGTAGGTGCGCCCGCTGCGGTCCCAGCGCTGCGGCGAGGCCAGCTCCGACACCTTGGCGATGGTGATCAGCTCCTTGGCGCCCGGCGCCGCGGCGACGAAGTAGCCGAACGCCGACGAGCGCGCCAGCACGCGCAGGCCGGCGCCGCCGATCTGGCGCGCGAGCCACTCCTCGAGCGCGCGCTGGGGGTCGACGGTGATCGCCCACAGGTTGTCGGCCAGCTCGACTTCGGTCTCGGCGACCACGCCCTCGCGCTTGAAGGCGCGCGACACCCGGTCCTGCTCGGAGACCTCGACGACGATCGTCCTGCGGCCCGCGGCGGCGGCCGCGATTCCGAGCGCGGCGGCCACCGTGGTCTTGCCGACGCCGCCCTTGCCGGTCACGTAGAGCAGCCGCCGGTCGCGCAGGAGTGCTTCCATCGTGGTCGGGAAGGATGACAATGGCCGCCATGGACCCCAGCCTCAGCGCCGCGTACGAGGTCTGCCGCCGCCTCCAGCGGCGGCACGACCCGACCTACTACTGGGCCACCCGCCGCCTGCCCGCGGACGTGCGCCCGGCCACGCACGCGCTGTACGGGTACGTCCGCACCGCCGACCAGATCGTCGACGGGCCGGACCGCGCGCCGACGCCCGCGGCGCGGCGCGCGGCGCTCGACGCCTGGGAGCAGGAGCTGCGCGACAGGAACTCCTCGCACCCGGCGGTGATCGCGCTGGTGGACGCCGGCGAGCGCCACGACCTGCCGCTCGGCGAGCTGGAGCCGTACATGCGCTCGATGCGGGTCGACTGCGGGCGCGTGCGCATCGGCAGCGATGACGAGCTCGACACGTACATGGACGGGTCGGCCGGCTCGGTGGGGCGGATCATGGCGCCGCTGCTCGGCGTGCCGGAGCGCTTCCACGCCGACTTCGGGCGGCTCGGCCAGGCGTTCCAGCTCGCCAACTTCATCCGCGACGTGGGCGAGGACTGGAAGATGGACCGGATCTACCTGCCGGGCCTGCCCGAGGACGACCTCGGCGCCGGGCGCGCGACCCCGCGGCTGCGCGCGGTGGTCGCCCAGCAGGTCTCGCGCGCCCGCGCGCTGTTCGCCGCCGCCGAGCCCGCCGTGGCCGCGGCGCCGGCGTCGGTCCGCACCGGCATCCGCCTCGCCTGCACGGCCTACGTCCGCATCCTCGACCGCGCCGAGGCGGCCGGCGGCGACGTGCTCGGGCGCCGGGTCGGCATTCGGGCGCTCGATGTGCCGCGGCTTGTGGCGGCGGTGCGGCGGTGACCCGCCGCGCGACGCTGCGCGGCTCCGAGCGCACGCCGCTGGACGAGCGGGCGGACGTGCTCGTGTGCGGCGCCAGCTTCGCCGGGCTGACGGTGGCCCGCGAGCTCGCGGGCGCGGGCGCCGACGTGCTGGTGGTCGACCGCTACGAGATCGGCGAGCGCGCCACGTCGGCGTGCGCGGCGCCGACGCCGTGGCTCCACGCCATGGGCGTCGAGCGCTCGATCCGGCAGGAGCTCGAGTGCATGGCCTTCCACACGCCGCACGGCTCGACCCGCTTCCGGCTGCCGTGGAGCTGGTCGAGCTTCGACTACCGCGAGCTGTGCGCGGCGCTGTGGGAGCAGGCGGACGCCCGGTTCGAGATCGCCAAGGTCGAGCGCCGCGACGGCGAGGTGATCCATACGGACCGCGGGACGCTGACCGCGCCGCTGATCGTCGACGCCCTCGGCTGGCGGCGCGTGCTCGGGAGCGGCGCGAACGTCCAGCCGCCCGAGGCGGCGATCTCGCGCGGGCTCGAGGTCCATCCGGAGGGCCGCGGCACAGACCTCGACGTCTGGATCGACCGCTCGGTCGTCCGCTACGGCTACGCGTGGTCGGTGCCGGCGGCCGGCGAGCGGCGGATCGGCGTCGGCTCGTACGAGCCGCGCCACCACGTCAAGGAGCCGACGCGCGACATGGCGCGGCGGCTGGAGGCCGAGCCGGTCCGCTACCAGGGCAACTGGTTCCCGCACGCCCTGCGCCCGGCCGCCGAGGACGGCGTGTTCTTCGTCGGCGACTCGGCGGGGCACTGCATCCCGCTCTCGGGCGAGGGCATCCGCACCGCGTTCCACTTCGGCATCGCCTGCGGCCGCGAGATCCGCGCGGCGTTGCACGGCAAGCCGCGCGACCAGGCCCTTGCGGCCTACGCCGCGTTCTCCGATGGGCACGCGCCGTTCTTCCGCAGGGCCCTGCGGCTCCAGCGCCTGATCCCCGCCCTGCCGCCGCGCGCGCTGACCGCGCTGCTCTCGGTCATGGGCCGCGAGCGTCCTTGCAGGCGGGCCTTCACGTGGTACCTCGACCAAGCCCCGCCCTAGGAGCCCGTCAAGGGAGTCGGCACGCCGCCTAACCCTTGACAGACTCCTAGACTGGCGCATCCCGATGGAGATCCGCTTCGACGAGCGCGGGCTGGCGCCCTGCGTGATCCAGGACTGGGCGTCCGGTGAGGTCCTCACGCTCGCGTACATGAACGAGGAGGCGCTGCAGCGCACGCGCGAGACCGGCGAGCTGCACCTCTACAGCCGCTCGCGCGACGAGCTGTGGCACAAGGGCGCCACCTCGGGCAACACGCAGGCCGTCAAGGCCCTGCGCTTCGACTGCGACCTCGACGCCGTGCTGGCGCTGGTCGAGCCCGCCGGGCCCGCCTGTCACACCGGAGCGCGAACGTGCTTCCACAACGGCGATCTCACCTCGATGCCGCACGAGGCGCTGCCCGGGCTCGAGCGCACGATCGCCGACCGCGCCGCGAACGCGCCCGCGGGCTCGTACACGGCCGAGCTGCTGGCCAACCCGGGCCACGTGGGGGAGAAGGTCCAGGAGGAGGCCGAGGAGGTGGCCCGCGCCGCCCGC
Source organism: uncultured Solirubrobacteraceae bacterium (assembly GCA_963844405.1). GTDB lineage: Bacteria > Actinomycetota > Thermoleophilia > Solirubrobacterales > Solirubrobacteraceae > DASSUW01. The sequence continues at coordinate 294,699 of CAWJNZ010000012.1, forward strand.
GACGAGAGCGACGAGCGGGTGGCCGAGGAGGCCGCCGACGTGCTCTACCACCTCGCCGTGCTGCTGCGCTCGCGCGGGCTCAGCCTGGCCGACGCCGAGGAGGTCCTGCTTGCCCGGCGTCGCTGAGCCCGGATCCCCCGATCCCCGCGACGCCTCGTCGCCGTGGCCGTTCGCCAGAGCCGATCGGCCGCGACCCCGAGTGACCCGCCACGAGGAGACGCGGCCGCTCGTCTCTGACTCGGCCCACGACGCCGAGGCATCCACGGGTCATCGGGGGATCCGGGCTGAGACGACCCACAACCTCGTCCCCGTCTGCGAGACGTTCATCGAGGACTGCGAGACGCCGGTCAGCGCGTTCCTGAAGCTGCGCGGCTCCGGTCCGGCGTTCCTGCTCGAGTCGGCCGAGCAGGGCCAGCGCGTCGGCCGCTGGTCGTTCATCGGCTACAAGCCGCGCAAGGTCGTGCGGTGGTCGCTGGCCGACGGCGGCGACCCGTACGCGCTGGCGGCGGCGGAGATCGCGCAGTATCGGCAGGCGCCGATCGAGGAGCCGATCCCGTTCACGGGCGGCGCGGTGGGGTTCTTCGGCTACGACTGCGTCCGCGCCGTCGAACGCCTTCCCGACGTCAACCCCGACCCGGTCGGGCTGCCCGACATGGCGCTGATGCTGTCCGACGTGATCGTGGCGTTCGACCACCTCAAGCACACGGTCACGATCCTGGCGAACAGCTACGAGGGCGAGGACGCGCGCGAGCGGATCGCCGAGGTGCGCGAGCGGCTGGCCGGCCCGCTGCCGCATCCCGCCGCCGGGGTCAGGCCCGAGCCGGAGTTCGAGTCGAACATGCCGCGCGAGCGATTCGAGGCGATGGTCTCCCGCATCATCGAGTACGTCCACGCCGGCGACGCCTTCCAGGTGGTGCCGAGCCAGCGCTGGTCGGCGCCCTCGCCGGCCGAGCCGTTCTCGATCTACCGCGGCCTGCGGGCGGTCAACCCGTCGCCCTACATGTACTTCCTCGACTTCGAGGACTTCCAGATCGTCGGCGCGTCGCCGGAGCCGCTCGTCACCGTGTCCGGGCGCGACGTCTCGACGCGACCGATCGCCGGCACCCGCCCGCGCGGGGCCACCGTTGACGACGACAAGGCGATCGCCGAGGACCTGCTGGCCGACGAGAAGGAGCGCGCCGAGCACGTGATGCTCGTCGACCTCGGGCGCAACGACCTCGGGCGCGTCTGCGAGTTCGGGTCCGTCGTCGTCGACTCGTTCATGGCCGTCGAGACCTACTCGCACGTCATCCACATCGTCTCCAACGTGGCCGGGCGGCTGCGCGAGGGGATCGGCGCCGTCGACGCGCTGCGTTCCGTTCTCCCGGCCGGCACGCTGAGCGGCGCCCCGAAGGTGCGGGCGATGGAGATCATCGACGAGCTCGAGCCGGTCAAGCGCGGCGCCTACGGCGGCGCCGTTGGCTGGCTGTCCTATGACGGCGACCTCGACACCTGCATCTGCATCCGTACCGTGGTCGTCAAGGACGGCGTCGCCCACGTGCAGGCGGGCGGCGGCACGGTGGCCGACGCGCGGCCCGACTACGAGTACGAGGAGTCGCGCGCCAAGGCGCGCGGCGTCGTGCGGGCGATCGAGCTGGCGGCGCGGCAGGAGGCGTGGCCATGAGCATGAAGATCCTCATGGTCGACAACTACGACTCCTTCACCTACAACCTCGTCCAGTACCTGGGCGAGCTGGGAGCGGAGCCGGTGGCGGTGCGCAACGACGCGGTCGCGGTGGACGAGCTGCTGGAGGGCGGCTACGACCGCGTCGTCGTCTCGCCCGGTCCGTGCACGCCGAACGAGGCCGGCATCTCGGTCGAGGTCATGCGCCGCTTCCCGGAGGCGGGCGTGCCGACGCTGGGCGTCTGCCTCGGCCACCAGTCGCTCGTGCAGGCGTTCGGCGGCAAGGTGGTCCGCCACGTGCCGGTGCACGGCAAGGCGACCGAGATCGAGCACGACGGCAGCGGCCTCTTCAAGGGGCTGCCGAGCCCGCTGACCGTCGGCCGCTACCACTCGCTGGTGGCCGACCCCGAGCTGCCCGAGGCACTGGAGGTGACCGCCCGCGGCGGCGGCGTGGTGATGGCGGTCCGCCACCGCGAGCTGCCGGCGCTCGGCGTCCAGTTCCACCCCGAGTCCGTGCTCACACCCGACGGCAAGCGGCTGCTGGAGAACTTCCTTGGCGATCCTGACTGAGGCGATCGACGCGCTGGCCTCGCGCCGCGACCTGACCGCGGAGCAGACGGCTGCGGTGCTGGCCGAGATCATGGAGGGCAACGCCTCCGAGGTGCAGACGGCGGCCGTGCTGATCGCCCTGCGCACCAAGGGCGAGACGGTCGACGAGCTGGTCGGCCTGGCCACCACCATGCGGCGGCTGGCCACGCCGGTGCGGACCGGCCGCGACGACCTGATCGACACCGCCGGCACCGGCGGCGGGCGGCCGACCTTCAACGTGTCGACGACCGCGGCGCTGATCGCCGCCGGCGCGGGCTGCGCCGTGGCCAAGCACGGCAACCGCTCGGCCACCGGCCTGTCGGGCTCGGCCGACGTGTTGGAGGCGCTCGGCGTGCGGATCGACCTCGGCCCCGAGGACGTCGCCCGCTGCATCGAGCAGGCCGGCTTCGGCTTCATGTTCGCCCCCGCCCACCACGGCGCCACGCGCTTCGTGGTGCCGGTGCGCAAGGAGCTCGCCGTGCGGACGATCTTCAACTTCCTCGGGCCGCTGACCAACCCCGCCGGCGCCGCGCGGCAGGTCATCGGGGTGTCCGCGCCAGAATTTCTTGACACGATCGCGGGAGCGCTGGCGAAGCTGGGCGCCGTGAAGGCGCTGGTAGTGTCCAGCGCCGACGGTCTAGACGAGATGAGCACGTCGGGGACAACGCGCGTCGTGGAGGTCGACGGGCCAGAGCTTCGCTCCTACGAGGTGTCCCCGGAGGACGTCGGGCTCGCCCGTGCCCGGCCGGAGGAGCTGACGGGCGGCACGCCGGCCGACAACGCCGCCACCACGCGGCGGATCTTCGACGGCGAGCAGGGCCCGCAGCGCGACCTCGCCGTGCTCAACGCCGGCGCGGCGATCTACGTGGCGGGCACCGTCGACACCATCGAGGAGGGCGTCCGGGCGGCGGAGGCGGCGCTCGACAATGGCGGCGCAGCCGCCGTTCTCGAACGGCTCGTGGCAATGACCAACGAGCTGTCCGGACCTGCGCAGACCGTAGGCCCCCGAACGGGGAGTCCACGGGGGGCGGAGCCCCCCGGGTGATGAGCGTGCTCGAGCGGATCGTCGAGGACACGCGCGACGAGGTCGGCCGCCGCCGCGAGGCGATGCCGCTCTCGCGCCTCGAGGCCGCGATCGCCGACCGGCCCGAGCAGCGGCCCTTCGAGGAGGCGCTGCTGCGGCCCGGCATCTCGCTGATCGCCGAGCACAAGCGCCGGTCGCCGTCGGCGGGGACGATCCGCGAGGGGGCGACGGTCGAGGACATCGTGCTCGCCTATGAGCGCGGCGGGGCCGCCGCCCTGTCGGTCCTGACCGAGCCGTTCCACTTCGCCGGGTCGCTCGACGACCTGCGCGCCGCGCGCGCCGTGACGGACCTGCCGGTGCTGCGCAAGGACTTCATCGTCGACCGCTACCAGCTCTACGAGGCGGCGGCCGCGGGGGCCGACGCCATCCTCCTGATCGTCGCCGCGCTCCATCCCGACGACCTCTACGACCTGCTGGGGGAGGCGCGCGCGCTCGACCTCGACGCGCTCGTCGAGGTGCACGGCGAGGACGAGCTCGAGGTGGCGCTCGACGTCGAGGCCGACATCCTCGGCATCAACAACCGCGACCTCGCGGACTTCTCGGTCGACATCGAGCGCACCTACGAGCTGCTGTCCGACGTCCCGGCCGGCAAGACCGTCGTCTCGGAGTCGGGCTTCTCGACCCGCGAGCAGCTCGACGAGCTCGAGCGCGTAGGGGTCGATGCGGTGCTGATCGGCGAGACGCTGATGCGCTCCGGCGACATTGAGGAGTCCGTCCGGCGGCTGACCGGCGGCGGCGACCTCGACGTCTGACCCGCGCCGCCGGACCAGGGTTTACTTCGCGCTAAATCCACCGGGCCACCCTTGCAGTGCATGACGCGCCGGCAGCTCGCAGTGCCGATGGTCGCGGCCCTGCTGGGCGGCGCGGTCACCGCTGCCGGGATGCTGGCGGGCAGCAGCGGCAACGGCGCGATGCGGCAGCAGGGCCTGCTCGCGCTCGACTCGGCCCAGCCGTTCTCGGTCTCCGAGCTCTACGAGCGCGCGGCGCCGTCCGTGGTCTCGATCAGCGCGCGCTCGGTGCAGCCCGGCGCGAACGCCTTCCAGTCCGAGGCCTCCGGCGAGCTCGGCGTCTCCAGCGGCTCCGGGTTCGTGCTCGACGAGGAGGGCCGCGTGGTCACCAACGCCCACATCGTCAGCGGCGTGACGGACGTGCAGGTGACGTTCCCCGACGGCCAGAGGGTCGAGGCGCAGGTGATCGGCAAGGACGAGCAGACCGACCTGGCGGTGCTCCGCGTGCCGCCCGGGCAGCTCGACCTGCGGCCGCTCGAGCTCGGCGACTCCGACGCCGTCCGGACGGGGGACCGCGTGGTCGTGGTCGGCAACCCGAGCGGCCTGCAGGCCACCGCCGGCACCGGCCGCATCGCCGGCTCCGGGCGGCGCGTCGAGGTCCACGCCGGCTACGTCGTCGAAGGCCTGCTGGAGACCGACGCGGTGATCGAGCCTGCCACCTCCGGCGGCCCCCTGCTCGGCCCCGACGGCCGCGTGGTCGGCATCACCGCGCAGCTGAGCGACGACGGCAGCTTCGCCGTGCCCGTCAACACCGCGCGCGGCGTGCTCGCCGAGCTCGAGGAGAGCCACAAGGTGATCCGTCCCTGGATCGGGCTCCGCGGAGAGGCCGCGGAGGGGGGCGTGGAGGTGCTCGACGTCCACGCGGGCGGCCCGGCCGAGGACGCGTCCGTCCAGCCGGGCGACGTGGTCGCCTCGATCGACGGCGTCGAGGTTCGAACCCTGGCGGGGCTGCTGTCGGAGGTCGACGGCCACTCGGTCGGCGACACCGTCGAGCTCACGGTGGTGCGGGCGGGAAGCCGTTCCGAGGTCATGGTCCGGCTCGAGGAGCGGCCGGCGACTATTCCGGCGGGCTAGAACGTCAACTGCGGCTGGGTAGGGCGGCTGGTGAGCGGTCCGCGCGGTGGGCTGGGGCGGTTCAGTCGCGCATACCGCGACTCAACGACCCCGCGGGGCTGATTACCGTCGCATACCGACGGTCAGGCGACCCGGGGTCGTCCATGGGTCCATATCACCCATGAACCACCCCGCCGGCTCCCTCGCCGCCCCACCCAGCCGCAGTTGACGTTCGCCCGCGCCCACCACCTACGATGGACCACGTGGCCCGCGTGAAGCTGTGTGGCATGACCAGGCCCGAGGACGCCGAGCTGGCGGCCGAGGTCGGCGCCTGGGCGATCGGGTTCATCCTCTGGCCCGGCTCCAAGCGCGCGGTCGACCCCGCCGTCGCCGCCGGCATCGCCCGTCAGCAGCGGCGCAAGCTCGAGCTCGTCGGCGTGTTCGTCAGCCCGACGCTGGACGAGGTCGCGCACGCGGTCGAGGGGATCGGGCTCACGCACGTGCAGCTCCACGGCGACGAGGGGCCGGCGTTCTGCTCCGCCGTCGCTCAGCGCACCGGCGTCCGCGTGATCAAGGCCACGGGCATCGCCTCGGGCGCCGACATGCGCGCCATCGAGCGCTTCCACACCGACTTCCACCTGCTCGACTCGGGCCGCGGGGGCAGCGGCATGCCGTGGGACTGGAGCGTGATCTCCGTGCGCCGCTCGCCGCTGCCGGCGATCCTGGCCGGCGGCCTGACGCCCGAGAACGTGGCCGAGGGGATCGAGGCGGTCAAGCCGTGGGCGGTCGACGTCGCCACCGGCGTCGAGTCCGCGCCCGGCATCAAGGACCCTGCCAAGGTGCACGCGTTCATGGCCGCCGCGGGGCAGGCGGCGGTGCCGTCGTGACCGCGATCGAGCACCGCTTCGGCGACTACGGCGGCCAGTACGTCCCCGAGACGCTGATGCCGGCGCTGGCCGAGCTCGAAGACGCCTGGATCGAGGCGCGCGACGACGCCGGGTTCCGCGGCGAGCTGGCCACGCTGCTGCGCGACTTCGCCGGCCGCCCGACGCCGCTCTACCACGCCGAGCGCCTGTCCGAGGCCGCCGGGCACACGATCTACCTCAAGCGCGAGGACCTGCTCCACACCGGCGCCCACAAGATCAACAACGCGCTCGGGCAGACGCTGCTCGCCAAGCGCATGGGCAAGACGCGCATCATCGCCGAGACCGGGGCCGGCCAGCACGGCGTCGCCACCGCGACCGCGTGCGCGCTGCTCGGGCTCGAGTGCATCGTCTACATGGGCACCGAGGACATGCGCCGCCAGAAGCCCAACGTGCAGCGGATGGGACTGCTGGGGGCGACCGTGGCGCCCGTCGAGGCCGGCGCCCGCACGCTCAAGGAGGCCGTCTCGGCGGCGATCCGCGACTGGGTCGCCAACGTCGGCGAGACCCACTACGTGATCGGCTCGTGCGTGGGCCCGGCGCCGTTCCCGGCGCTCGTGCGCGACCTCCAGCGCGTGATCGGCGACGAGGCGCGCGCGCAGATCCTCGAGCGGGAGGGACGGCTGCCCGACCGCGTGATCGCCTGCGTGGGCGGTGGCTCGAACGCCATCGGCACCTTCATCCCGTTCGCCGGCGACGCGGGCGTCGAGCTGATCGGCGTCGAGGCCGGCGGAGAGGGGATCGAGTCCGGCCGCCACGGCGCCCCGCTGACCATCGGCGGCCGCGGCGGCGTCCTGCACGGCGCCTACTCGGCGATCATGCAGGACGAGGACGGCCAGATCCTCGAGGCGCACTCGATCTCGGCCGGGCTCGACTACCCCGGCACCGGCCCCGAGCACGCGTACCTGCGCGACAGCGGCCGCGCCCGCTACGTGGCGGTGACCGACGAGCAGGCGCTCGCGACGCTGCAGCGCGTGGCGGAGCTCGAGGGCATCATCCCGGCGCTCGAGTCCTCGCACGCGGTCACCTGGGCGCTCGACGACCCCGTCGGCACCGACACGCTCGACCTGGTCTGCCTCTCCGGACGCGGCGACAAGGACCTCGCGGAAGTGCTGCCCAAGCTCGGGCTCGCCGAATGATCGTCGGGCTCGACACGGGTGTCGACCGCATCGCGGCCGCCTTCAGCGCGGCTTCGGGCAGGGCGGCGCTCATGCCCTACCTCATGGGCGGCTTCCCGGACCTCGAGACGTCGGCCGCGATCGGCGAGGCGTGCGCGGAGAACGGCGGCGACCTCGTCGAGCTCGGCGTCCCCTTCAGCGACCCGCTGGCCGACGGCCCGGTCATCCACGCGGCGGGCACGCGCGCGCTGCAGGCGGGCGCCACGCTGCACGGCGTGCTCGGCGTGGCCGAGCGGATCGCCGAGCGCCTCCCCGTGGTGCTCATGTGCTACTCGAACCTGATCTTCGCCCGCGGCGCCGAGCGCTTCGCGCGCGAGCTGGCCGGCGCCGGCGGGAGCGGCCTGATCGTCCCCGACCTGCCGCTCGAGGAGGGCGGCGCCGTGCGCGAGGCGTGCGACGCCGCCGGCCTCGCGCTCGTCCCGCTCGTCGCGCCGACCACGCCGGACGACCGGATGGCCGAGATCGCCGCCGGCGCGCGTGGATTTCTCTACACGGTCTCGGTCACCGGGACCACCGGGGAGCGCGCCGCCGTCGACGGCTCGCTCGCCTCGCTGTTGGCCCGGGCGAAGGCGCACTGCCCGGTGCCGGTGGCCGTCGGGTTCGGCATCTCGACCGCCGAGCACGCCGCCCAGGCGGCCGACGCCGGGGCCGACGGCGTGATCGTCGGCTCGTCGCTCGTGCGCGCCGCCACCGAGGCCGTCGACGCGGGCCGATCGCCCGCCGCCGCGGTCGGCGAGGCGGTCGCGGCGCTGGCCGGCGGCCTCCGCCGCTAGGCTTGCCCACCCATGGGAGTGCTGCTCACCCTGATCGCCGGGCTCGTCGTCTGGGTCGTCCTGTGGGCGCTCGGGGCGGGCGGCTTCGACGCCTTCATGATCACCACGCTGATGCTGGTGCTCGCCGCGGCCGGCTACATGCTCGCGCCGCACCTGCCGGGCCGGCGCCGCCAGGACTGAGCCGGGATCCAAGCGATCCCGGGCGAGTTCCCTGCGCACCGCCGGGTTCGCCACTTCGGCGCAATCCGCCGAGCTTCGTGGCACTCTGTTGCGCTGCCGGAACGGGCGTGCGTAGAATCGCCGCCCAAGTCAAACCCTTTATGAGGAGGGGTTCCTTGAATTCACGCTGGTTGGCAGCGACAGGCTGCCTGGTAGCCGCGCTTGCGATGGGCGTCGGCGCCTGCGGCGACGACTCAGATGAAGGTGGCGGCGGCGGCGAGGGCGGCGGCGAGGCCAAGACGCTGAAGATCTACTCGTCGCTCCCGCTCCAGGGCGCTTCACGCCCGCAGACGACCGCCATGGTCGACGGCATCAAGCTGGCGCTCGAGCAGGCCGGCAACAAGGCTGGCGACTTCACGGTCGAGTACGAGTCGCTCGACGACTCGACCGCGCAGGCCGGCTCGTGGACGCCTGAGGCGACGACCTCGAACGCCCGCAAGGCGGCTCAGGACGACGCCACGGCCGTCTACATCGGCGAGTTCAACTCGGGCGCGTCGGCCGTCTCGATCCCGATCCTGAACGAGGCCGGCGTCCCGCAGATCAGCCCCGCGAACACCTACGTGGGCCTGACCACCGACGCGCCGGGCTCCGAGCCGGGCGAGCCGGACAAGTACTACCCGTCGGGTCAGCGCACCTACACGCGCATCGTCCCCACCGACACGATCCAGGGCGCCGCCCTGGCCACGGTCATGCAGGAGGACGGCTGCACCAAGGTGGAGATGACCAACGACAAGGAGGTCTACGGCGCAGGCCTGGCCTCGAACATCGAGACCGCGGCCGAGGGCATCGGCCTCGAGATCGTCGCCAACGACGCGGTCGACAAGAACGCGCCGAACTACCGCTCGCTCGCTTCGAAGGCCAAGGGCGCGGGCGCGGACTGCTTCATCTACTCGGGCATCACCGCCAACAACGCGGTCCAGCTCTTCAAGGACTTCTCGGCGGCGCTGCCGGACGCGAAGCTCTACGGGCCGGACGGCATCTGCGAGGCCGGCTTCGCCGACCCGAAGGAGGGCGGCATCCCGGCTGACGTGGCGGGCAAGTTCAAGTGCTCGGTCGCGACCCTGTCGCCGGACGAGTACCCGGAGGAGGGCCAGGAGTTCTTCACGCAGTTCTCCGAGAAGTACGGCGAGGACAACCCCGACCCCTACGCCATCTACGGCTACGAGGCGATGCGGCTCGCGCTGGACGCGATCGAGCGCTCCGGCAGCGGCAACAAGGAAGACATCGTCAAGGCGTTGTTCGAGACCAAGGACCGCTCGAGCGTGCTCGGCACCTACTCGATCGACGAGAACGGCGACACCACGCTGACCGACTACGGCATCTACACCATCGAAGGCGGCGAGCTGAAGTTCGGCCAGACGATCAAGGCTCAGACCGGCTGATCTGACCTTCGACTGATGGACTGCCGGGGGCTGGGAAGAAATTCCCGCCCTCGGCAGCCGTCATCTGGAAGAGTTCCCACAACATGGAAGCCGCAAGCGTTCCCGTAGAGCGTCCGGCCCCCCCGGGTCAGGGCGTGCGGGACTTCGTCTCGAAGTACGGCCTGATCCTGCTCCTGCTGGCGATGCCGGTCATCTTCGCCATCAGCGACCTCACGGGCGACGAGGGAGACCTGTCGCGCCTGGGGAACAACCTGGTCGACGGCCTGTCCAACGGCGCCATCTGGGCACTCGTGGCCATCGGCTACACGCTCGTCTATGGCATCGTCGAGCTGATCAACTTCGCTCACGGCGAGGTGTTCATGATCGGCTCGTTCATCTCCGCCGGGTTCTTCGGCGTGCTCGGCCTGACGCAGGGCACCGGCACCGGCCTGCTGGTCCTCGGCCTGCTCATCAGCCTGCCGGTCGCCATGATCGGCCCCGGCCTGCTGAACACGATGATCGAGCGCGTCGGCTACCGGCCGCTGCGCAGCGCGCCCAAGCTGGCCCCGCTGATCACCGCGGTCGGGTTCTCCTTCATCCTGCAGAACGTGGGCCTGCTGTGGCTCGGCGGCTCGCAGGAGGGGATCGAGGACCTGATCCGCTCCCAGAACGAGCTCTTCGTGATCGCGGGCGTGCAGATCACGAACGGCGACATGCTGGCCATCTTCGTCACCATCCCGCTGCTGCTGGCCATGACCGCCTTCATCGGCGGCAGCCGCCTCGGCAAGGCCATGCGCGCCACCGCGCAGGACCCCGAGGCCGCGCGCCTGATGGGCATCAACGTAGACACGACGATCTCGCTCACCTTCCTGCTCGGCGGCATGCTGGCCGGCGCCGCCGGCCTCATCTACGCCCTCTACCAGACCACCATCTGGTACTTCCAGGGCTTCACCGCCGGCCTTGTGGCCTTCACCGCCGCCGTCATGGGCGGCATCGGCAACATCCGCGGCGCCGTGCTCGGCGGCCTGATCATCGGCGTCATCCAGCAGCTCTCCGACAACCGCATCGGCGGCGAGTGGACGCCGGCGATCGTGTTCGCCTACCTGATCCTGATCATGGTCTTCAAGCCGTCCGGCCTGCTGGGCGAGGAGACGAGGGAGGCCGGATGACCGAGACCGCATCGCCGGCCGCGCCGCCAGAGGCCGGAGCGCGGGGCAAGCGGCCGAAGCTGCCGCCCTGGACCGAGAAGGCGTTCATCCCGGTCTTCCTGATCGTGCTCGCGGTGCTGCCCTTGATGATGGACTCGGGCAGCGACCTGCTGTTCGACGCGACGCTGGCGCTGGCCTACGTCGTCATGGCGCTCGGGCTCAACATCATCGTCGGCTTCGCCGGCCTGCTCGACCTCGGGTATGTGGCCTTCTTCGCGATCGGCGCGTACACCATGGGCTGGCTCGGCTCGGGGTTCTTCTCGGCCGTCAACGACGAGGAGGGCCTGCACGTCGGCGTGTCCGGCAACGTCACGAACCTGCCGGGCATCCACTTCAACTTCCTGCTGATCGTGATCTGCGCGATCATCTTCACGACGATCGCCGGCATGCTCATCGGCCTGCCGACGCTGCGCCTGCGCGGCGACTACATCGCCATCGTCACGCTGGCGTTCGGCGAGATCACCTACCGCCTGGCCGTCAACTTCGACCAGGTCGCGTTCTCGAGCCTGCCGATCATCGGCGGCCCGCTCGGCAACTTCTTCGGCGAGGAGCAGGTCATCACCGCCGGGAGGCAGGGCATCACGCCGGTGGACAAGATCCAGATACCAGGGTTCGACCAGTTCACCTCGCTGAACCTGCGCCCGTGGTTCTGGACGGCGCTCGCGATGATCGCGGTCGTGCTGTTCGTGAACTTCCGGCTGCGCGACTCGCGGCTCGGCCGCGCCTGGATCGCGCTGCGCGAGGACGAGGTGGCCGCCGTCTCGATGGGCGTCCCGGCCGTCAAGACGAAGCTCCTGGCCTACGGCACCGGCGCCGCCTTCGGCGGCATGTCCGGCGCCTACCTCGGCTCGTTCCTGAACACCGTCAACGCCGAGCAGTTCCAGTTCTACTTCTCGATCCTCATCCTCGGCATGGTGATCCTCGGCGGCCTCGGGTCGATCTGGGGCGTCGTGCTCGGCGCGATCGCGCTGTCGTACACGAACTTCTGGCTGATCCCGGACGTGCTCAACGACGTGCCGGCCAGGCTGGGGCTCGACTTCGACATGACGCAGATCACCTTCGGCATCTACGGCTTCCTGCTCGTGATCATGATGATCATGCGGCCGCAGGGCCTGCTGCCGGAACGGAGGCGCGAGCAGGAGATGACGCACGCCGACGAGCACGCCGACGAATCCGTCTTCGTGGCACGGGCATGAGCGAGACCGACGGCAACCTGGTCCTCGACGCGAGGAACGTGACCAAGCAGTTCGGCGGCCTGACCGCGGTCAGCGACGTCACCTTCCACGTGCCGGAGCGGTCGATCGTCTCGATCATCGGCCCCAACGGCGCGGGAAAGACGACGTTCTTCAACATGCTCACGGGCTTCTACAAGCCCACCTACGGCCGCATCGACTTCGACGGCAAGAACGTCACGGGCGGCCGCCCCGACGTGATCATGAAGCTCGGGATGGCGCGGACGTTCCAGAACATCCGGCTGTTCGCGACCATGAGCGCGGTCGAGAACTGCATGGTCGGCCAGAACTCCCGCATGCGCGCGGGCCTGTTCAGGTCGATCATCCGCACGCCGGGAGTCCGCAAGGAGGAAAAGGCGGTCGACGAGAAGGCGCGCGAGGAGCTGTCGTACGTCGGCGTGGCCCGGCGCCATCACGACTGGCTGGCGGTCAACCTCTCCTACGGCGAGCAGCGGCGGGTCGAGATCGCCCGCGCGCTGGCGTCGGACCCGAAGGTGCTGCTGCTCGACGAGCCGACGGCGGGCATGAACCCGCAGGAGTCGGAGGAGCTCACGCAGTTCATGCGCAAGCTGCGCGACGAGCGCGGGATCACGATCGTGCTCATCGAGCACGACATGAAGGTGATCATGGGCGTCTCCGAGTACATCACGGTGCTCGACCACGGCGAGAAGATCGCCGAGGGCGGCCCGGCCGAGGTGCGCAAGAACCCGCGGGTGATCGAGGCCTACCTGGGCAAGGCGGCCTCCGAGGAGGGCAACCCGGCATGACCGCGTTCCTCGAAGTCAAGGACATCCACACGTACTACGGGAACATCCAGGCCCTCAAGGGCATCACGATCGATGTCAACGAGGGCGAGTGCGTCACGCTGATCGGCTCCAACGGGGCCGGCAAGTCGACGACGCTGCGCTCGATCTCGGGCCTGACCCCGCCGCGCAACGGCTCGATCAGGCTGGCCGGCGAGGAGATCTCGCTGCTACCGCCGCAGGAGATCGTGCGGCTCGGCATCTGCCAGTCGCCCGAGGGCCGCAAGTGCTTCCAGCGCATGACGGTGCGGGAGAACCTCGAGCTCGGCGCCTTCCTGCGGCGCGACACCGCGGGCATCGACAAGGACCTCGAGCGTGTCTTCGAGCTGTTCCCGCGCCTGAAGGAGCGCGAGTCGCAGAAGGCGGGCACGATGTCGGGCGGCGAGCAGCAGATGCTGGCCATCGGCCGCGCGCTGATGGGCGAGCCCAAGCTGCTGCTGCTCGACGAGCCGTCGATGGGCATCGCGCCGATCCTCGTCGAGCGCATCTACGAGACGATCGCGGAGATCAACCAGCAGGGCACGACGATCCTGCTGGTCGAGCAGAACGCCAACTTCGCGCTCGACGTCTCGACGCGCGGCTACGTGCTGGAGACCGGAAAGGTCGTGATGACCGACGCGTCGGACAGCCTACGGACCAACCCCGAAGTGCAGAAGGCCTACCTCGGAACATGACCGTCATCGCTCTACTGGGCGCCGCGGCGCTGTGGCTGATGTACCTGTGGCTGCTCTCGGCCATCGTCGCCTCCTACCTCTCCGAGCGGAAGGGCTACGGGGAGCGGATCGGGCTCGCGTTCGGGCTCCTGCTCACGATCGTCGGCGCGCTCATCTGGGTCGTGTGGCCGCCGAAGCCCGACTCGAAGTGGAAGAAGATCGGGCCGTGGGGCCGCGGCAAGGACATGGACGAGCGGATCGCCGCCGTCGAGGCGGCCACGCATCACGAGTAGCTGGGCCAGGCGGCGGGGCGGTCGAGCGTCCTCGACCCCTCGCACGCCGACATCGTGAAGCGCGCGCCGTGCGGGTGCTTGCAGCCGGGCGCCTCGTAGCGCTCGCCGGTGTCGGCGACGGTGACCGGCCCCGGGTGGAGCTCCGCCGGCGTCAGCGCGGCAAAGGCCAGCGCGCCGCCCGAGGCGACCACGGCGAACCGCCGGCTCCGCCGGCGGCGCTCGGTCGCGCGGCGCGCGGCGGCGACGAGGTCGTCGCCCAGCGTGGCGAGATCGGGCGGGAGCATCGTCTGTACATGGGCGCAGCGCGCGCCGTGTGTCGCGGCTAGCCGCCGCAGGCGGCCGGCACGTGCACGAGGATCTCGCGCTCGAGCGCGCCCTCGCCGGGGCGGCCGCTGACCCGGCAGAACGCGTAGCGGCCGGCGTTGAACCGCACGAGCGCCCGGTACGGGTAGCCGACGCTGCTCGCGTTCTGCGACTCGGTGCGCGGCGCGTCGGCCGTGATGGCCAGGCACGAGTAGCGGCCGGTGCGGAGGCCCGGGTCGCGCGCCGGATCCTCGGAGCCGGGTCGCCGCGGGTAGCGCTCGCACTCGATGCGCTCGACGCTCTGGGTGAGCTCGCCCGATCGCGTCCGGGCGTGGGCGTCGTCGAGCATCGAGGCGGTCAGGTCGTCCACCAGCGCGAGGCGGGCGTCGACGGCGGCGGCGCCGGTGAGGCCGCGCGCCCTCGTGCCGACGCCCTCCCGGACGCGCGCCTGGGCCGTCAGCTCGGCGATCAGCTGCTCCCTCCGCTCGCGCCGCTCCTGCGCCTCGGCGGCGGCCCGCTCGGCCTTGGTCTCGGTGATCGCCGGGATGCTGAGGACGAGCGCGACGGCGGCGGCGAGGCCGAGGAGGACGGCCGCGAAGGCGGCCGGCTTGCGCGCTCGCGGCGGGATCTTGCGGACGAGGAAGCCCGGGATCTCGAGCAGGCCGGGCAGCGGCTCATAGCGGTCCTGGCTGCCCGACGTCACCGGGCGGACTTTACCACCGGCCCTCGGGTGGTGGTCAAGTGTCGCGGAGGGCGGAGCGGAGCGCCTCGTCGAGCTCGGGGTGCCGGTGCCGGTACCCGAGCTCGGTCGCGCGACGCGGGAGCGCGTTCTGGCCCTCGACGACCAGCTTGGCCATGCCGCCGTAGAGCGCCTTGATGGCGAACCCGGGGACGGGCGCGATCGCGGGACGGTGGAGCGCCCTGCCGAGCGCCTTCGAGAACTCGCGGTTGCTCACGGGGCGCGGGGCGGTGGCGTTGATCGGGCCGCTCCATCGCTCGTCGTCGATGGCGGCGAGGTAGATGCCGATGACGTCCTCGACATGGATCCACGGCATCGGCTGGCGACCGCCGGCCACCGGGCCGCCGACGCCGAGCCGGAAGGGCAGCAGCATCTTCTGCAGGGCGCCGCCGTGGCGGTCGAGCACGACGCCGGTGCGGACGCGGACGACGCGCACGCCGAGCTCGCTCGCGCGGTCGGCCTCGTGCTCCCAGGCCTTGCAGATCTCCGCCAGCACGTCGTCGCCGGGCGGGGCGTTCTCGTCGACCGGCTCCGGGCGGTGGCCGTAGTAGCCGACGGCCGACGAGGAGATCAGCGCACGCGGCCGCGGGTCCGCCGCCTCGATGCCTGCGACGAGGTTGCGGGTGCCGAGCTCGCGCGACTCGCGGATGCGGCGGAGGCTGTCGTCGTTCCAGCGCTGCGCGATGTCCTCGCCCGCGAGGTGGACGACGGCGTCGCGGCCGGCCAGCGCCTCGGCGGGCGCGGGGCCCTTCACGGGGTCCCAGCGCACGTCGCCGCGGCTGCGGCTCAGCACGGTCACCTCGTCGCCGCGCCCGCGCAGCGCCTCGACGAGCAGCGAGCCGATCCGGCCCGTCCCGCCGGTGACCGAGATCCGGATTGTCATGTTTCGCGCTCCGTCCCTCGCGAGCTCGGGACTGCGCGCGACGTTACGGCCCCGAAGTCCTGCGTGTCGCCGGGCGCGTAGCCGAGCGAGCCGGGGTCGGCATCGGCCGTGCCCTCGCGGGTGGCCTGCTCGGCGACGGCGTCGGCGACGGCGGCCGGGACGTCGCGGTTGAAGGGCGAGGGGATGATGTGGTCCTCCCGCAGCTCCTGCTCCGGCACGACGGCCGCGATCCCGCGCGCGGCGGCCATCTTCATCTCCTCGGTGATCTCGCGCGCGCGGACGTCGAGCGCGCCGCGGAAGATGCCGGGGAAGCAGAGGACGTTGTTGATCTGGTTGGGGTAGTCCGAGCGGCCGGTGGCGATGATGCGCGCGTACGGCTCGGCCTCCTCGGGCGAGACCTCGGGCGTCGGGTTGGCCATGGCGAAGACCATCGCGTCGTCGGCCATCTTGGCGAGCGCCTCGGCGGGCATCACGCGCGCGCCGGAGAGCCCGATGAACAGGTGCGTGCCCTCGATGACCTCCTGCGGGCCGCCCTGGCGGCGCTCGGCGTTGGTCGCCTCGGCGAACCAGCGCTTGATCGGGGTCATCGAGCCGTCCTGGTAGTCGGCGCGGTCGGTGGACAGCGCGCCCTTGGAGTCGCAGCCGATGATGTGGCCGACGCCGGCCGCCAGCAGGATCTTCGCGACCGCGATCCCGGCGGCGCCGAGGCCGACGATCAGCACGTCGAGCTCCTCGAGCCGGCGGGAGGTGAGCTTGACGGCGTTGAGCAGGGCGGCGAGGACGACGACCGCGGTGCCGTGCTGGTCGTCGTGGAAGACCGGGATGTCGAGCTCCTGCTTGAGGCGGTCCTCGATCTCGAAGCAGCGCGGGGCGCTGATGTCCTCGAGGTTGATGCCGCCGAAGGTGGGTGCGACGGCCTTGACCGTGGCGACGATCTCGTCCGGGTCCTTGGTGTCGAGGCACAGCGGGAAGGCGTCGACGCCACCGAACTCCTTGAACAGCATCGCCTTGCCCTCCATCACCGGCATGGCGGCGCGCGGCCCGATGTCGCCGAGGCCGAGCACGGCGCTGCCGTCGGACACGACGGCGACGGTGTTGCGCTTGATCGTGTACTGGAAGGCCTTGTCGGGGTCGTCGGCGATCGCCTCGCACACGCGCGCGACGCCCGGCGTGTAGGCCATGCTCGAGGTCGTCGCGGGTGCGCAGCGGGTGCTTGTTGCGCTGCTCGATCTTGCCGCCGACGTGCATCCGGAACGTGCGGTCGGTGGTGTCCACGACCTCGGCGCCGTCGACACGGCCGACGGCCTCGACGACCTGCTGCGCGTGGTCGGTCCCGGCCGCGTCGACCGTCATGTCGCGCAGCGTGTGCACCTCGTCGACCGCGACGAGGTCGACCGAGCCGATCGTCCCGCCCGCCTCGCCGATCGCGGTGGCAACACGGCCTAACATGCCCGGCCGGTGGTCGATCCTGACGCGCAGGACGAACGAGAACTGTGCCTGGAGCGACGCCGTCATCCGGTCAATCTAGTTGGTCGAGACGCTGTCGCGCCGGGTACTGCGGAAGACTGATGCCACGAATGCAGGTCGAGACGGGAGGGCTGCGCGCGGCGGGCGGCGAGGCCCAGGGCGTCGCCGCCGAGCTGCGCGGCTTCGCCGGCGAGATCGCGGCCGCGCTGTCGGGCGTGGGCGGCGCCGCGCCCTCGCAGAGCGCCGCGGCCAGCGGCGAGTTCGCGCAGGCGTTGCAGGCGGGCGCGCTGGCGATCGCCGACGGCGTCGGCTCGCTCGGCGCCAACGTGGTGAGCGCCGCCGACGCCTACGAGCAGGTCGACCAGGCGGTCATGCCGCGATGAGCCGGCCGGGGAACCTCGAGGGCCTGCCGTGGCCGGAGGGCGAGCCCGGGCCGCTGCGCGACGCCGCTGCGCGACTGCGGGGGATCGGCGGCGGCTTCGAGGGCGCCGGCGGGCGGCTGTCGGGCGCGATCCCGCCCGCGTGGTCGGGGGTGGCGTCGCAGTCGTACTCCGGCACGCTGACCCGCGGGGAGGCGGCGGTCAGCCACGTGGCGGGGTCGCTCGACGCCGCGGCGGCCGCCTACGGCGAGCTCGCCGACGCGATCGAGAGCGCGCAGGACGACGTCCGGCGGGCGGCCGAGCGCCTGCACGACGCCCGTGAGGCGGCGCGGCAGGCGCGCTCGCGCGCCACGGCCGCGCGGGCGGAGGCCGACCAGGCGCACACGAGCGCTTTGCTGAGCCCGGCGCTGCCGGGCGCCGGGTTCGATCCGCTGGCCGAGGCGGCCGTGGCGGCGGAGGGCCGTGCCCAGTCCGCGGAGTCGGTGGCCGCCGAGGCCGAGGCGGAGGCGGCGCGGGTCGAGCGCTGGGCGCACGGCGAGGCCGAGCGGGCGGTGACGGCGGTCGAGCGGGCGGACGCCGCCTGCGCGGGCGCGCTCGACGGCACGGGCCTCACGTCGGCCTTCGGCGTGGGCGGACCGGCGCTGGCGAACGGCGCCAAGGCGGTCTGGGACTTCGTCTACGAGGTGCAGGTCAAGCCGCTGAACCCGTGGGACTCTGGCTACAACGACGGCGAGGGCGCAACCGTGGTGGGCGCCTGGGGCGCCGGCGTCATGTTCGGCGCCTCGGAGTGGACGAGCCGGTACGCGTCCAGGCACTGGATGCGGATGGAGCCGGGCTACTGGATCCGCGAGCCGCGCTACGTCTCGCCGTACACGCGCTCGACCCCCTCGGGCGGGACGACGCGCGTGAGCGGCTACGTGCGCCGCGGCGTGTGGGCGGGGGCCCAGGAGGTGCCGGACAGCGCGGCGCGCGCGCAGTGGGCCTCGCGGGCTCGCACGTTCGGGCGCGCGGGCGCCGCCGCCTCGTTCCTCACCGCGGGCGTCGGCCAGTACTTCGACGACCTCGACGACCCGAACCTGAACACGGCCGAGCGGAGCGGGCGGATCGGCATGCAGACGCTGACCGTGGGCGGAGCGTCGGCGGCCGGCGGCTGGGCTGCCGCGGCGGGCGGGGCGGCGATCGGCACCGCGATCTGCCCGGGCGTGGGCACGGTGATCGGCGGCGTCGTCGGCGGCATCGCCGGCGGCGCTCTGGCCGGCGGCATCGTGGACAAGTTCAACGACGGGCTCGTCGACCTCGGGGGTGACCTCGCGGACGGAGCCGCCGACCTCGTCGGCTCGATCGATCTGCCCGACGTCGACCTCACCCCCTGGTAGCCGTGGAGCACGTCCTCCTGATCGCGGCCGGCGTCGTCATGTTGGGGGTCAGTTGGCTGTGCTGGCGGGGCCGCTGGCGGGGGTGGGCGAAGATCGCGATGCTGCCGCTGGCGCCGATCACGGCGCTGCCGGCGGTCGGGATCCTCTTCATCGTGATGGGCCTGTTCGACGTCGTCGGCGAGCCGGTGCGGGTGATCCTGGGCGTCCTGACGTTCTTCGCGCTGCTCGTAGGTGTCGTCATCTGGGTGTGGGACCCGGCGTGGTTCGGCCCTCGGTGGTATCGCGAGCGCGACACGTCGTATGACCTCTCGGTGCCTTTGAACGCGGCGATGGCGGCTTCGGTGCGGACGGCGCCCGCGGTTTCGAGCGAGCAGGCGGCGGGCCGCGGCGAGCCGCTCGAGCGCTGGCGGGCGCACCTGATCAGCGACGAGCACGGCCACCCGAGCGCGATGCAGCGGATCGGCGTCGTGCGCGGGCACCTGCTGCTGTATCCGGACGTGCTGGTGTTCGCGGCCGACGTCCGCGAGGACCGCATGCGCGGCGCGCCGGTGACGGTGGTCATCCCCGCCGACTCGATCCGCGCCGTCAACCGCGTTCCGGCCGGGAGCCGGCCCGACGGCGTGCGCACCGGTCCCGACCTGCCCTCGCGGGTCATGCCGCGGCTGCGCGTGGACACCGACGAGGGGCCCGTGTTCTTCGAGTCCGCCCGCGCCGGGCGGCGCGCCGAGGCTTTGAGCGAGCGCTACCTCGGGCGGACCGGCGCCGCCCGGTAGTGGGCCCTCCCGCAACGTTCCACCTGAAATCGGCGACCGCCGATCACCGCCATGCTGCGTCCTCGACCCTCGAAATCCCAGAGGGATTCCTTCGGGTCTGCGTCCTTGCCTTGCGGCGCCGGCGGCCGGTCTTTCAGGCGGAACGTCACGCGAGGACCCACTAGTGCGCGCGGTCGACACGGGGGAGCGGCCGGCGACGCCGCCGGACGGGCCGGTGCTCGAGCGCTGGGAGCTCGCCGCGGTCGGGCCGACGTGGCGGCCGCCGCCGGGGGAGCACGCCGTCTTGCCGGTGGAGGGCGTGCTGGAGGTCTTGACCTCCGCCCTCGTGTTCCGGGCGCGTGAGGCGGTCGACCTGGTTACGGGGGCGCCGCTGGTCGCCGTCATCCCGGTTTCCGCGATGCGGGCGATCGGGCCGCTCTCGCCGGGCAGCCCGGGCTCGGGCGGCTGGATGCCCGGGTGGCAGCGGCGGCTGCGGAGCCCGGGGTTCGTCGTGGGGACCTCGGCGGGCGCCTGGGTCTTCGACGGGCCGCACGGGCCGAAGCGGGCCGCGGCGCTGAGCGCGCGGTTCGGGATCGCATGAGCCTGGTGCTCGAGGTCCACCGGCACGGTGGCGGGGGATTCGAGCTGCCGCTGCCCGTGGGATGGGAGTGGTACGAGAACGTCGAGGGCTGCGCACTGGTGGCGCGGGAGCCGGAGCGGGACGACGAGCACCTGCGCGCGAGCGTCGTCGTGACTCTTGAGCAGCGCGGTCGCGGGCGAGTCGCTGGACGCGTGGGCCTCGCGGTCGCTCCGCGCTCTGGCCGAGGCCCTGCACCGGCACCGGCTGCTCGATCTTGCGCCGGTCGAGATCGGCGGCCTTGTTGCGCGGCGGGCTTTGAGCCACTACGTGAACCGGGTCTACGGCGGCGTCTGCGTGGAGCAGTGGCTGGTGCCGTCCGGCCACGTGGTCTCGTGCACGACGCCCGCGCTCGAGTACGACGACCTCTTCGATCTCATGCAGGCCGTCGCCGAGGGCCTGCGGGTGCTGCGATGACCGCCGCCGCGCCCGAGCTCTCCGCCGAGGAAGGCCGGCTGATCATCAGCGAGCCGACTCTGCGCGTGCTCGTCGCTCACGCCGCGGACCCGGTCGACGTCGTCCTGCAAGGCCCGGAGGCCGTCCGCGAGCTGGCGGCGCTCCAGGCGGCCGGCGTGATCGCGGGCGGCCGCGCGCACCCCGCCGTCGCCGGCGCACTGGCGGCCATCGTCCGCCCCGAGATCTGCACGCTCGAGCTGTCGTACTCGGGCAAGGCGATGCAGGGCTGGATCGCGTACGACGCCGCCGCGCTCCTGTTGCCGGCCCGCGACGGCGGCGACGGCCGCCGGACCCTGCTCGCGCTGCACCCCACGGTCGTGCCGGGAGCCATCGCGACGCTCGTCGATCTCGGCCCGCGTCCGCTGCCCGAGGCGCGCGAGCCGGTCCCTCATGGCGCCGTCCCGGCGGTCGTCCGCCGCTGGCGGCTCGAGGCGGTGTGGCAACTCGCGGGCGACGTGACCGGTGGCGACGGGCTCGAGGTGATCGACAGCGCGGACGGTCTGTGGCTGCTGACGGAGGGCGAGGGCGAGTCGATCGCCTGGCCCGTGACGCCGACGCTCGTCTGGCGCCACATCGTGCGCGTCGTCATGCGGCGCGCCGCCGACGTGCCTCAGTAGGGCTTCAGTAACCGAGGCGGGCGAGGCGCTCGGCCTCGGCCTGGCGCTTGGCCTCGCGCTCGGCGCGCCGCTCTTCGTCGCGGTCCTTGCGCTGCCCCTCGCTGTCCACGTGGACGATGCGCACCGAGGAGCGGAACGAGCCGTCGCGGCCGTGGGCCTCGAGCTCTTCGCGGCGGGCGGGCCGGCCGCGATCGTCGCGATCCGGACGGTCGCCGCGGTAGCCGCCACCGCCACCGCCGCCGCCGCCGCCGCGGTAGCCGCCGCCGCCACCACCCGCGCCGCCGCCGCCGGTGCGGCGGCCACGGCCGCGGCCGCGGCGGTCGTCGTCGCGCGTGCGGGGGTTGACGATGGCCTTGACGTCACGGACCGGGGTGGCGGCGAGCCGCACCCACGCGGTGAAGACCGGGTCGCCCGGCTTGTGGCCCTGGGCCTGCTCGGCACAGACCGACGACCACTTCATCGTCTCGCCGTCCTCGCGCCGCTTCGGCTGGAGCGCCTCCCGGACCGCCTCGTGCCCGCCGACGCGCTCGATGGCGGCGACGAGCCGCGCCTGTGCGCGCGCGGACCGGCTCGGCGAGGTCGCGGGAGCGGCCGGCTGCTGTGGCTGCTGTTGCTGCGCCGCGGGCTGGGCCTCGGCGGCCTCGCCACCCTCGCCTTCGGCGGCGGGCGCCGGCTCGGCCTCGACCGGCTCCGGCTCATTGGCCTCGACCGCCGCCTGCTCCTGCTTCCGAAGCTCGCTCAGCTTCGCGAAGAACGTCCGCCGGTGCTTCTCCGCCGCGGTCAGCCGCCGGCGCCGGCGAGGCTTCTCGGGCGGACGGCCCTGGCGCTGCGGCGGCGCCTGAGCGGCCGCAGCCTCGGGTGCGGGCGCCTCAGCCGCGGGAGCGTCAGCGGCGGGCGCCTCGGGCGTCGCCTCGGTCGCGGGCGTCTCAGCGGCGGGCGCCTCAGCGGCGGGCTGCGCCGGCGTTTCAACGGCCGGCTCTGAGGGAGTCTCCGCGGCCGGCTCGGCGGGCGCCTCGGCGGTGGGCTCCTCGGCGGCTGGCTGCGCGGGCGTTTCGACGGCCGGCTCTGAGGGAGTCTCGGCGGCGGGCTGCGCCGGCGTTTCAACGGCCGGCTCCGAGGGAGTCTCCGCGGCCGGCTCCGCAGGCGCGTCAGCGGCGGGCGCCTCGGTGGCGGGTTCGGCGGGCGCCTCGGCGGTGGGCTCCGGCTGGGGCCTCGGCGGTGGGCTCCGCTGGGGCCTCGGCGGCGGGCGCCGGTGGCTCCTCGGCGGCCGGCTCCGAGGGCGTCTCGGGCGGCGTTTCCGTGGCCGGGGTCTCGACCGCTTCGGGGGCTGGTTCGCCGCTGCCCTCGCCGCCGGTCGCCTCGGGCGTATCGGGGGCGGGCGTGGGCTCGCGGTCCTCGGGCAGCATCGACCCGCCAGCATAGCGGCGGCAGGCCGTCAAGCGTCCTGGTCAGGGGTCGAATAGCGACCCCAGGGCGGGACGAAGGAGTGCGGAAGCAGCGGAAACGGGGTCGCCCGGGCGTGCCTGCCGCCTACTAGCCTTCGAGTTCGATGGCCGAGACCAACGGAGACGCGCCGCGCGAGCTGTTCCTGATCGACGGGAACTCGCTCGCCTATCGGGCGTTCTTCGCGCTTCCCGAGTCCATCGCCACCTCCGACGGGCGCCCCACCAACGCGATCTTCGGCTTCGCCTCGATGCTCGTGAAGATCCTGACCGACTACGGCGACGTGCCCACCGTGGTGGTCTGGGACGCCGGCATGAGCGGGCGGAAGGAGCTCTCCGCCGACTACAAGGCGCAGCGAAGCAGCAGACCGGACCTGCTCAAGCTCCAGTGGCCGCACCTGAGGCCGCTGGTCGAGGCTTTCGGCTACCGCAACATCGCCGTCGAGGGCTTCGAGGCCGACGACGTGATCGCCGCCCTCGTGGAGCAGGCGCGCAACCGCGGCATCCCCGTGATGGTCGTGACCGGCGATCGCGACGCCTACCAGCTGGTCGGCGACGGCGTGCGCATCATGACCACGAGCCGCGGCATCACCGACACCAAGGTCTACGACCGCGAAGGCGTCATCGAGCGCTACGGCATCCCGCCCGAGAAGATCCCCGACTTCATCGGCCTCAAGGGCGACACCAGCGACAACATCCCCGGCGTCCCCGGCATCGGCGACAAGACCGCGTCCGAGCTGCTGCAGAAGTTCGGCGACCTCGAGACCGTGCTCGCCAGCGTCGACGAGATCTCCGGCGCCAAGCGCAAGCAGAACCTGATCGAGCACGCCGACGCCGCCCGCCTCTCCAAGCAGCTGGCGACCATGGTCAGGGACGTCCCGATCGACCTCGACCTCGAGGCCGAGCTGACCCGCACCCCCGACCGCGCCAACCTCCGCACGATCTTCCGCGAATGGGAGCTGCGCGACCCGCTGAGACGGCTCGAGGAGGCGCTCTTCGAGGCCGAGGCCGAGGCCATCCCGCGCCCCGAGGTCGCCGAGGCCCGCACCGTCCCGGTCAAGGCGAACGCCACGCCCGCCGACGTCGCCAGGCTCCAGGGCGACGAGCTGTACCTCGCGGCCACCGCCCCGGAGGCCGAGGAGGGGGAGCTGATCCCGCGCGAGCAGCGCTGGCGCTTCGGCGCCTACGCCCGCGGCGCTTCACAGGCCCTCGCCGGCGAGATCGACGACCCGGCGGAGCTCGTGGCGGCCGCCGGCGACCGCGCCGTCGTCGCGCACGACGCCAAGGCGCTCGGCACCGTGCCCGGCAACCTCGTCTTCGACACCGAGCTCGCCGCCTACCTGCTCGACCCCGCCCGCCGCGGCTTCCCGCTCGACGAGCTCTCAGAGGAGCGCGGCCTGGCCGTCACCACCGACGACGAGAACGCCACGCGAGCCCTTCTCATCCACGACCTCGCCGCCCAGCAGCGCGCCCAGCTCCAGGAGCGCGGCCTGACCGACCTCCTCACCGACATCGAGCTGCCGCTCGTGCACGTGCTCAGAGAGGCGGAGAAGCAAGGCATCAAGCTCGACACGAGGCTGCTGGAGGAGGCCGCCACCCGCATCCGCGCCGACGCGCAGCAGCTCGAGCGCGAGATCTGG
This sequence comes from uncultured Solirubrobacteraceae bacterium, assembly GCA_963844405.1. Lineage (GTDB taxonomy): Bacteria > Actinomycetota > Thermoleophilia > Solirubrobacterales > Solirubrobacteraceae > DASSUW01. Next base: position 319,209 of record CAWJNZ010000012.1, read on the forward strand.
GAGCTGGCCGGCGAGGAGTTCATGATCGGCTCGCCGCAGCAGCTCGCCGAGGTGCTCTTCGTCAAGCTCGGCCTCAGCCGCAAGCGGCGCGGCAAGACCGGCTTCAGCACCGACGCCCGCGTGCTCCAGGCGATCCGCGACGAGCACCCGATCATCCCCAAGATCGAGCGCTTCCGGGAGCTCACCAAGCTGGTGCAGACCTACCTCGACGCGCTGCCCGCCTGGATCGGCGACGACGGCCGCCTGCACACGACCTTCCTGCAGACCAACGCGGCCACCGGCCGGCTCGCGAGCATCAACCCCAACCTCCAGAACATCCCGATCCGAACGGAGACGGGCCGCGTGATCCGCCGCTGCTTCGTCGCCGAGCCGGGCAACGTGCTGACGTCGGTCGACTACGAGCAGGTCGAGCTGCGCGTGCTCGCCCACATCGCCGACGAGCAGGTGCTGCGCGACATCTTCCTGCGCGGCGAGGACGTCCACACGGAGACCGCCTCCAAGGTGTTCGAGCTGCCGCCCGACCAGCTCGACGTCGGCATGCGCTCGAAGGCCAAGATGGTCAACTACGGCATCGTCTACGGCTTGTCGGCCTACGGGCTCGCCGACCGCCTGCAGATCCCGCAGGAGGAGGCGCAGGAGTTCATCGACCGCTACCTCGAGCGCTTCCCCGCCGTCCAGCAGTTCATGAAGGACGCGGTCGAGCAGGCCGTGCAGCACGGCTACGTCTCGACCCTCTTCGGCCGCCGCCGCCAGATCCCCGAGATCCGCGCGCGCAACTGGCAGACGCGCAAGCTCGGCGAGCGGCTGGCCGTGAACTCCGTCATCCAGGGCACGGCGGCGGACATCATCAAGGTGGCGATGGTGCGCGCGCACGCGCGCTCGCCGCGGCGGGCCTGAAGACCCGCGCTGATCCTCCAGATCCACGACGAGCTGCTGGCCGAGGGCCCCGAGGAGGAGGCCGAGCGCGCCGCCGCGGTCATCTAGCGCGAGATGGTCGCGCCGCCGACCTGGACCCGCCGCTGAAGGTCGACGCCGGCGTCGGGCCCGAACTGGCTCGAGGCGAAGTATGATGGATAAGGGCGTCGCCGTCGCGCTCGCGGCGGTGATCGGCGGCCTGGTCGCGGCGCAGGCGCCGCTGAACTCGCAGCTCGGGCGGGTGGTCGGCGGTGTCAACGCGTCGGTCGTCGCGCTCGGTGTCTCGTTCCTCGCGCTGCTCGCGCTCGCCGCGCTCACGGACGGCCTCGGCGGGATCCGCCGGATCGGCGACGCGCCGCTCCACGTCGCGATCGGCGGCGGGCTCGACGGGCGCGGTCTACGTCGGCAGCATCGTCTTCACGGTGCGCTCGCTCGGCGCCGGCGGCCTGACCGCGGTGACCATCGCCGGCCAGCTCGGCCTCGCCATGGTCATCGACCACTTCGGCTGGCTCGGCGTCGAGCGGTCGCCGATCACGCTCGCCAAGGTGGCGGGCGTCGTGCTGCTCGCGCTCGGCACGTGGCTCGTCGTCAGTGACTAGCTTCGCGGTGGCGCGCGAGCGCCGGCGTCTCGCCGGGCGCGACCTCCTGGTAGTCGGGCATCTTCTTCAAGACCTCCTCGGCGCCGGCCGGCGCATAGATCGCGAGGATGACCATCGGCTCGAACCCGGTGTTGAGCGTCGAGTGGAAGGCGCCCTTGGGGATGAACACCGTGTTGCCGGCGCGGACCGGGAACGGCTCGCCGTCGTCGACCATCTGGTCGCCCTCGCCGGCGAGGATGTAGAGGATCTCGTCCGACTCGGGGTGGTTATGGCGGTCGTGGGCCTTTCCCGGGAGCAGGGTCACGTGGAGCATGGCCATGGCGGGAGACTCGGTGTTGTCGACCGCGACCAGCGGTTTCACCAGCCCCCACTCGAAGGTCATGGTCGGCAGGGACGCGGGATCGACCAGCTTGGACGGCACTCAGACAGCTAGCTCCTTGAAGCGCTTCATGTTCTCGGTCATGGCCACCTCGGTGGGCAGCCGCTCCATGCTCGACGCGCCGTAGAAGCCGGCGATCCCCTCGGTGCGGTCGAGCACGTACTGCGCGTCCTCGGGCTCTGCCAGCGGCCCGCCGTGGCAGAGGACGATCACGTCGGGGTTGATCCGGACGGCCGCGTCGCGCATCGCTTGGATCTCGACGACGCACTCGTCGAGCGTCTTGGCGGTGTGCGCGCCGATCGAGCCCTTGGTGGTGAGCCCCATGTGTGGGACCAGCACGTCGGCCCCGGCCTCGGTCATGGCCACGGCCTGGTCGGGGTCGAAGGTGTACGGGCGTCGTCAGGAGCCCGAGCTCCTTCGCCGTCCGGATCATGTCGACCTCGAGCCCGAAGCCCATGCCGGTCTCCTCGAGGTTGGCCCGGAACGTGCCGTCGATCAGGCCGACGGTGGGAAAGTTCTGCACGCCGGCGAAGCCTGCATCGCGGATCTGGCGCAGGAAGACGTCCATCAGCCGGAACGGGTCGGTGCCGCAGACGCCGGCGATGACCGGCGTGTCGCGGGCGACGGGGAGGACCTCGCCGCCCATCTCCATGACGATCGCGTTGGCGTCGCCGTACGGCATGATGCCGGCGAGGGAGCCGCGGCCCGCCATCCGGTAGCGACCCGAGTTGTAGATGATGATCAGGTCGGTGCCGCCCGCCTCGGCGCACTTGGCCGAGAGGCCGGTGCCGGCTCCCGCGCCGATGATCACGCCGCCGTCGTCCAGCGTTCGGCGCAGCTTGGCACGCGCCTCGTCTCCCGTCACTGACCCTCCCCTCGTGTCGTTCTCGTTCCGGCCGCGAGCGACGCCGACACGGCCTGACCGCCGTGGCAGACGCAGGGCGATCGTTCGTTGGAGAGGTTGACGAATTCCGCGGCTCTCGGCTACCTTCCCGTGCCTAGTGAAATTGGCTTTCCGTTATGCGGAATGACCTGGGGGAGAAGAAATGAACGAGCTGGGGGCATCAACCTGGATCTGGACGTCGCCGTTCACCGACGCCGAGCATCGGCCTCGTCGGCCACGTCAAGGATCTCGGCTTCGACGTGCTGGAGCTCGCGATCGAGGACACCGATCGCGTGACGGCCGAGGTCGTACGCGAGGCCGGCGAGCGCCACGGCATGGGCTTCTCGGTCTGCGGCGCGTTCGGGCCGGACCGCGATCTCTCCCACGAGGACGCGGCGGTGCGGCGGAACGGGCATCGAGTACGTCAAAGCCTGCATCGACCTCGCCGCGGGAGTCGGGGCGCCGAACTTCATCGGACCGATGTACTCGGCCGTCGGCAAGACGCGCATGCTCACGCCCGACGAGCGCGAGCAGCAGCGCCGCCTGGCCGTCGAGAGCATCAAGGAGGTCGCCGACTACGCCGCTGACCAGGGCGTCCGGCTCGCCGTCGAGCCGCTCAACCGCTTCGAGACCGATCTCGTCAACACGGCCGAGCAGGCGCTCGAGCTGATGCGACCGCATCGGGGCCGACCACGTCGGCGTCCTGCTCGACACCTTCCACATGAACATCGACGAGAAGTCGATCGGCGGGGCGATCGAGCTCGTCGGCGACCGGCTGTTCCACGTCCACACCTGCGAGAACGACCGCGGGACGCCGGGGACCGGGCACGTCGAGTGGGACGAGCTGTTCGCGGCGCTGCGCGCGATCGACTACCAGGGCCAGCTGGTGATCGAGTCCTTCACCCCCGCGGTGCAGCGACATCGCCAAGGCCGTCAGCCTCTGGCGGCCGCTCGACGCACCCAGCGACGTGCTCGCCGCGTCGGGAGCGCGCTTCCTCCGCCACGCCATGCAAGCCGGCGACGCGCCCGCCGTGACCGTCGACTAGCAAGAAGGAGCCGAGGAGAATGGCTGCAGAACCCGTTCGCGTCGCCATGATCGGGCTCGGCTTCGGTGCCGAGTTCATCCCCATCTACCAGCGCCACCCCGACGCCGAGCTCGTCGCGATCTGCCGGCGCGACCGTGCCGGCTCTCGACGAGGTCGGCGACGCCTTCGGCGTCGAGAAGCGCTACACCGACTACGCGGAGCTCCTCGAGGACCCGGAGATCGACGCCGTCCACATCAACTCCCCGATCCCCGAGCACGCGTGGATGACGATCGACGCCCTCGAGGCCGGCAAGCACGTCGCCTGCACGGTCCCGATGGCGACGAGCATCGAGGACTGCCGCCGGATCGTCGAGACCGTGAAGCGGACCGGCCTGCGCTACATGATGATGGAGACCGTCGTCTACGCCCGCGAGTACCTCTACATCAAGCAGATGTACGACGAGGGCGAGCTCGGGCAAGCTCCAGTTCCTGCAGGCCAGCCACCTCCAGGACATGGACGGCTGGCCCGACTACTGGCCCGGCCTCCCGCCGATGTGGTACGCGACGCACTGCGTCGGCCCGGTGCTCGCGCTCGACGACGCGACGGCCGAGGTGGTGTCCTGCTTCGGCTCGGGCACGATCCGCGAGGAGCTGATCGACAAGTACGGCTCGCCGTTCGCGGTGGAGTCCGCGCACGTCAAGCTGCTCGACAGCGACGTGACCGCGCGCATCTACCGCGCGCTGTTCGACACGGCGCGCCAGTACCGCGAGAGCATCGACGTCTACGGCTCCAAGAAGTCGTTCGAGTGGACGCTGATCGAGGGCGAGGAGCACGTCCTGCACACCGCCAAGCGCCCGGAGCCGGAGATCCCCGAGAAGGTCGAGTCGCCCGACTTCGCCGATCGGCTGCCGGAGGAGATCCAGTCCTTCACCACGAAGGGCGTGTACGGCGATGAGGAGGAGCACCTCAGCTTCACCCAGGGAGCCGGCCACGGCGGCTCGCACCCGCACATGGTGCACGAGTTCGTCAGCGCGCTGCTGGAGGACCGCGACCCGTACCCGAACGCGCGCCGCTCGGCCAACTGGACGTGCGTCGGGCTGTGCGCGCACGAGTCGGCGCTGGCCGGGGGCGAGATCGTGCGCCTGCCGGAGTTCACGCTTTCGGACGCGTGATCTAGGCCGCGATGCCGCCCGTGAGCGTGTCCTGGACCACCCAGGCAGCGGCACCGCGGACCGCGGCGTCGGGCCCGAGGCCGGAGACGCGCACCTGCAGGGAACGCGCTCGGGCGGCGAGGACCTGGCGCCCGAGCGCCGCCTCGAGCGCCTCCGTGAGCCACGGCGCGAGCGGGGCGTAGATGCCGCCGAGGACGATGGTGCCGGCGTCGAGCACGTTGACGACGTCGGCGAGCGCGATGCCGAGCGCCGTGCCGGCGGTCGTGAGCGCGGCGGCGGCTCGCTCGTCCCCCTCCTCCAGGATCCGGATGAGCTCGGGCAGCGGGCTGTCGCTGTGGCCGACGCTCGTCGCGGCGGTCATGGGCAGGCCGGCGGCGGCGAGGATCGCCTCCTGGCCGGCCACGCGTTCCAGGCACCCGCGCCCGCCGCAGGAGCAGTCGGGACCCGAGGGGTCGACGACGATGTGGCCGATCTCGCCGGCGAAGCCATGAGCGCCGCGGAAGAGGGCGCCGCCGACGATGAGCCCGGCGCCGATGCCGACCTCGGCGGACACGTAGACGTAGTCGCCGGCGTCGGCACCGACGCCGAGCCACAGCTCGGCGAGAGCGGCGAGGTTGGCCTCGTTGTCGGCGAGGATCGGCAACCCGGTCGCCCTGAGCCGGGTCCTCAGCTCGTCCATGATCGGCACGTCGGACCATCCCAGGTTGGGCGCGACGAGCAGTCTTCCGCCGTCGTCCTGCACCATGCCGGGCAGTGCGACGCCCAGCCCCGCCGGGACCAGCCCTTCAGCCGCCGCCGCCGCGATCGCGCCTGCCGTCAGGCGCTCGGCGCGGTCGAGGATGCGCGCGGGCGGAACGCCGCGGTTGTCGGCGGCCTCGATTCGCTCGAAGCGGACGCGGTTGACGAGGTCGGCCACGCACACGGCGAGGTAGTCGACGCCGATCTCGAGGCCGACGCCGCACACGCCGTCGCCGTTGATGCTGAGAGCGGTTCGCGGCCGCCCGACCTGCCCGCTCGGCTGCGGGCCCAGCTCGAGCAGCAAGCCCGCGTCGAGGAGCTCCTGTACGAGCACCGAGACCGTCGCCTTGGTCAGGCCGGTGAGCTTGGCGAGCTCGGCGCGGCTCACGTGCTCGTGCGTGGCCACCTGCTGGGTCACGAGGGCGAGGTTGTGCCGGCGCACGTCGAAGGGTCGGGCTGCCAGCGAGGCTTCGTTCGGGACCATGACTAACGACAACCTACAGGAAAAGGGCCGGTTTGCGAGGTTGACAAACGCCGAGTCCACGATTAGTTTGCGTAGTAGACGAATTACTCCTGGGGAGGAACGACGGATCATGAGCACCACCGAGACACGCCCTGCGAGCAGCAGCGATCTGCAGCCGCGTCCGGAGCACCGGTTCACGTTCGGTCTGTGGACGGTGGGCAATCCGGGGCGGGATCCGTTCGGTGGTCCGACGCGCGAGCCGGTCGACCCGGTCGACTCGGTCTACCGGCTGGCCGAGCTGGGCGCCTGGGGGATCAGCCTGCATGACGACGACCTGGTGCCGTGGGGTTCCAGCGCTGCCGAGCGCGACCGGATCGTGGCGCGCTTCAAGGCGGCGCTCGAGGAGACAGGGCTGGGCGTGGGCATGGCGACGACGAACCTGTTCGGCCATGCGGCGTTCAAGGACGGGGCCTTCACCTCCAACGACCGGCGGGTGCGCCGGGCGGCGATCGGCAAGGCGATGCGCGCGATCGACCTCGGAGCCGAGCTGGGCGGCGAGGTGTTCGTGTGCTGGGGCGGGCGCGAGGGGACCGAGGTCGGCGTGGCCAAGGACCCGCGTGATGCCCTCGAGCGCTACCGCGAGGCGCTCAACGCGCTCGTGGACTACAGCGAGTCGCAGGGGTACGGGTTCCGCTTCGCGCTCGAGCCCAAGCCCAACGAGCCGCGCGGGGACATCTTCCTGCCGACCGTCGGTCACGCCCTGCACCTGATCTCCACGCTCGACCGCCCGGAGCTGGTGGGCGTCAACCCCGAGGTCGCGCACGAGACGATGGCCGGGCTGTCCTTCCATCACGCGGTCGGTCAGGCGCTGTGGGCGGGCAAGCTGTTCCACATCGACCTCAACGGCCAGGACGTCGGGCGCTATGACCAGGACTTCCGGTTCGGGGCGGAGGATCTCAAGGAGGCGTTCCTGCTCGTGCGGCTTTTGGAGAACGCGGGCTACAGCGGGCCGCGGCACTTCGACGCGCACGCGTACCGCAACGAGAACGCCGAGGGGGTGTGGGACTTCGCCGAGGGCTGCATGCGCACCTACCTCGCGCTGGCCGAGGCCGCGCGGCGCTTCGACAGCTGCCCGAGGTCCAGGAGGCCTTCGAAGCAGCATCGACGCCCGAGCTCGCCCAGACGTCGGTCGACGGCGACGACGCCGAGACGCTGAAGGCCGAGTCCGAGAACCTCGATGCGCTGGCCGAGCGCGGGTACTACAACGAGCGGCTCGACCAGCTGCTCGTCGATGTCCTGCTCGGCACGCGGTGACCGCCACTGTGACGGCCCGTGGCATGGGCGTGTGGGATCTCCCGCACCTCGACACGGGCCGGTGCCTCGTCCGCTTCACCCGCGACCTGTTCTCGGCCGACCACGCCACGCTGGCAGCGCTGGCGGAACGCCGCCGCGGCGCCGCCGCCCTCGTCCTCGTCGACGAGGGGGTGGCGGCCGGCCGGCCTGAGCTCCTCGACGACGTGCGGGCCCGCGGCATGTCCCCGGTCGTCGTGCCCGGCGGCCATGCGATGCGGCACGGCGCGACGGCCGTCCCCGACATCACGGCCGCCGTCGAGGCGCTCGTGCCGGATAGCGGAGGGCTGCTCGTGGCGGTGGGCGGCGCGGGGATGTTCACGGCCCTCGACCAGGCCATCGCGGCCTCGGGCCGGGGGGTCCGGCAGGTCTGGGTGCCGACGACGGTGCACGGCCTCGTCGCGGCGCTGGACGCCGGCGTCATGGCGCGGGCGCAGGCCGTGCTCACCGACTTCGAGCTGCTGCGGTCGCTCAGCGACCGTGACTGGTGTGCCGGGATCCCGCCCGCGGTCGAGGCCGCCCTCGTCCAGGACCGGGCCTTCTTCTGGTGGCTCGAGCGGCAGACCGAGGAGCTGTGGCGCCGCTCGGTGCCGGCCATCGCGTGGGTCATGTACCGCACCGCCGAGCTGTGCCTGTCGGGTCGCCCCCGGCGGCTCGGCGTGGCGCTCGGGGCCGGCGAGGCGGAGGCGATCAGCATCGCCCTGGGCGTCACCGCCTCACTTCAGGCCGGCCGGCTGCCATACCTGGAGTGGCGGCGGGTCATCGACCTGCTCGAGCGGTTGGACCTGCCGGTGTGGGACCCGAGCGTCGTCATCCCTCAGCGCGCGGTCACCTGCGGCCTGCTGGACCGGATCGGGACCGGCATCCGGGCGCAGCGGCTCCAAGCGGGCTCGCTGGTCACCGCCGCCGATCTCCTGCGCGAGCGGACGTCATGTACTCGTCGAGCTTGGCGACCATCGCCGCCGCGAACTCGGGGTCGTTGACGTTGCAGTCCATCTCGACGAGCTCCACCCGCGCGTCGAGCCCCTCGCGGAGCGCGGCGAAGAGCGCCTCGTCCGCCTCGGGGTCGTGGAACGGCTGGCCGTCCGCGTCGATCATCGAGACGCCGCCCAGCGGCAGGAACAGCGCGGTGGGGCCGGTCGCGGCGGACAGCTTGCGGGCGATCCGGCGGCCCAGCTCGGCCGACTCGTCGGCCGTCGTGCGCATGAGCGTGACCGACGGGTTGTGCACGTAGAGGTTGCGATCCTCGAACTGCGGCGGGACGGACTCGCGGGCTCCGAAGTTCACCATGTCGAGCGCGCCCACGGAGACGACCTGAGGGAGGCCGAGGCGACCGGCCGCCTCGAGGCGCTCCGGCCCGGCGGAGAGCACGCCGCCGACGAGGTCGTCGCACAGCTCCGTCGTCGTCACGTCGAGCACGCCGGCGAGATGGCCGGACTCCATCAGCGCCTCCATCGCCCGGCCGCCGGCGCCGGTCGCGTGGAAGGTGAGCACCTCGTAGCCCCGCTGCTCCAGCGCCTCGCGCGCGTGCGTGACGCAGGGCGTCGTTACGCCGAACATCGACGCCGCGATCAGCGGACGCTGCTCGCCGAGCTCGACCGGCGGCGACTGGAGCATCCCGGCCATGGCCGCCGCGGCGTTGGCCAGGATGCGGCCCGAGATCGAGTTCACCCCGGCGATGTCGGTGACCGACGCCATCATCGTCACGTCGCTCGCGCCGACGTAGTCGGCGGTGTTGCCGGCCGCCATCGTCGAGACCATGAGCTTCGGTGCGCCGACCGGCAACGCGCGCATGGCGCGGGTCGCGATCGCCGTGCCGCCCGAGCCGCCGGCGGCCAGGACGCCGCCGATGCGGCCCTCGGAGTACAACCGCCGGGCCAGCGCCTCGGCGGCCTCGGCCATGGTCGAGACGGCCGCCCCGCGGTCGCCCGCCTCGGCCAGCGCGTCCGGCTCGGCACCGGTCTCGGCCGCGAGATCGTGGCGCGAGACGTCGGGCTCGACGCCCTGCGGGTCGTGGACCCCCGCGTCGACGAGGACGGCTTCGACGCCATGGAGTCGCAGCCGCTCGCGCAGGTAGGCGTACTCGGCGCCCTTGGTGTCGAGCGTCCCGACGAGCAGGACAGTCTTCGAGCCCTCCACTGCGTTCCTCTCCTCCGTTGACCGAGTCTCGACGCTACCTGATGGCTCCATCTTCCGGTATGCGGACTCCTACGACCGTGTGACGGAAGCCCGGTAGAGTGCGCGCGATGCCTCCCCGCCGCGACAGCGTCCAGTCCCTCGAGCGCGCCCTCGACATCCTCGAGACCCTGGCCTCCGGCGGCGAGCTGGGGGTCACGGAGCTGGCCAACCGCACCGGCCTGGTGCCGAGCACCGCGCATCGGCTGCTGCAGACGCTCACCCTCCGTGGATGGGTCACGCACAGCGACGCGAACGGGCGCTACCTGCTCGGCTACAAGGTCTCAGAGGTCGCCAGCGCGGTCGAGAAGCGCCTCGAGCGGCTCCGCGCCGTCGCCCGGCCGCACCTCGAGAGCATCCAGCGCGCGACCGGCGAGACGGTGAACCTGGTCGTCGTCGACGCCGAGCGCGTCGTCTACGTCGACCAGGTCGAAGGCACGCGCAGCGTCCGCATGTTCACGGCGGTGGGGACGATGGTCCCGGCTCACACCACCGGCGCCGGCAAGGCGATCATGGCTCACTGGGAGCGCGACGCCGTGGACGCGCTCTACGGCCCGCGCGAGCCGCTCGAGGAGCTGACGCCGCGGACGCTGGTGACCGTCGCCGCGCTCGAGGACGACTTCATCCGCATCCGCCGCCGCGGCTACGCCATCGACAACGAGGAGCACGAGCTCGGCGTCGGCTGCGTCGCCGCGCCGGTCTTCGACCACACGGGCCGGCCCGTCGCCGCGATCAGCGTCTCGGGCCCGAGCCAGCGGATCCTGCAGGCCGAGCCCGAGGAGCTCGGCTCGCTGATCGTCGAGCGCGCACGCCAGGTGTCCGAGGGGCTCGGCCACCACGCGGACGCGGTCGCCGAGCAGGCCTGATCAGCCCGCGCGCAGCAGGTCGAGCGTGCCGCGCAGATGGGCGACCAGCGTGGCGGTGGCGCGCTCGACGTCGCCCTCGCGCACCGCGTCGGCGATCAGCCGGTGCTCGGCGAGGATCGAGGTGACGCGTGCGCCGTCGCGGAGCAGCGACGTCACGACCATGCGCTGCTGGCGGTCGCGCAGGGTGTCGTAGAGACCGGCCAGGATCGGGTTCCCGGCCGCGGTGACGAAGCTCGTGTGGAACTGCCGATCCTGGGCGACGAAGGCATCCGTGTCGCCGGCCGCGGCGGACTCCTCCTGGAGCGCGATCCCGCCGACCATCTCCGCCGCCACCGCCGGCGCCGGGCCCCGCGCGAGCAGCTTCTCCAGCGCGAACCGCTCGACGAGCAGGCGCGTCTCCATGACGGCTTCGACCTCGGAGGCGGAGACGGGGACCACGAGGGCGCCGCGCTTCGGGTAGAGCCGCAGCAGGCCCTCAGCCTGCAGGCGCAGGAAGGCCTCGCGCACGGGCGTGCGGCTCATCGCGAGCGCCTGCGCGACCTCGCCCTCGGTGATGAGATCGCCGCCCGCGAACGTCGCATCGAGCACGCGGCCCTTGGTGAACGCGTACGCGCGGTCCGTCGCCGTCATCGAAGTTGCCGTCATCGAAGTGGCGGGTTGTCATCCATAGGCCGGAAAGATACAACTTAGATGCAAGCGCGATCGGTTCGTCAGCGTCCGCAACGAAGTAATTAGGAGGATGGGTTGACGAATTGCCACCGCGGGGCTACGATCCGGTCCGTTCGTGGAATAGACCTTCCGTAAAGCGGAAAGGTCCCTGGGGAGTGCCAGGCCAACGCCTGGCGAGAGGAGAGGGAAGCTGATGGCTTCGACTTGGAACCGCTCGGCGCGCATGTGCGCGATCTTCATCGCCGCGCTCATCGTGTGGGCGCTCGGTGCCACCCCGGCATCGGCGCAATCCCCGACGGTCATCGACGCCGTCGACTCGCCGGCTCCTGCATGGCAGGAGTCGGACGTGACGGTCCCCAAGGGCTCGACGGTCCGCTGGGAGTTCGACCAGGCGCAGGCCACGCACACGCTCACCTCCTCGAGTGCCAACTGGAGCCCTCCCATCGACGAAACGCGGAACGCAGGCGGCGCCGCGATCGAGCGCACGTTCACGACGGCGGGCGTCTACACCTTCCTCTGCAAGCTCCACGGAGGCATGACCGGCTCGGTGACGGTCACGGATGAGCCGCGCTTCGACGTGCTCGTCTTCTCCCGCACAACCGGCTTCCGCCACGCCGATGCCATCGCCGCGGGCCGCACCGAGATCACCGCGATGGGCGAGGCCGGCAACTACAACGTCGACCTCACCGAGGACGCGACGCGGTTCAGCGACGCCGGCCTACGCCCGTACGAGGTCGTCGTCTTCCTGAACACAGACGGCGAGGGCATCCTCAACGGCGCCCAACGGAACGCCTTCGAGCGCTGGACGCAGCAAGGCGGCGGCATCGTGAGCATCCACGCCGACGCCAACGCCGACCGCAACTGGGCCTGGAAGGGCGACATGATGGGCGGCGCCTGGTTCCAGAACCACCCGGAGGGCGCGCTGCAGTTCCAGAACGCCACCGTCAACCGCGTCGACGACACGCATCCCGCCACGGCCGGCGTGCCGGAGAACTGGGTGCGTGAGGACGAGTGGTACAACTTCACCGAGGAGCCCGAGAACGTCCACGTCCTGCTCAAGCTCGACGAGAGCACCTACGTCGAGCAGGACGGCAGCGACGGCGTCAACGACGACCATCCGATCTCGTGGTGCTCGAACTACGACGGCGGGCGCCACTTCTACACGGCGCTCGGCCATAACGGCAGCTACTGGGCCGAGCCGGACTACAAGGACCACATCCGCGGTGCGATCGACTGGGCCTCGGGCGAGGCGCAGGGCGACTGCGGGCCTGAGCGCGAGGGCCTGCCGACCGACGCGTCGTTCGACAAGGTGACGCTCGACGACACGACCGAGAACCCGATGGAGATCGCGGTCGCCGACAACGGCGACGTCTACTACGTCGAGCTGGGCGGCAAGGTCAAGCAGTACCGCCGCACCGGCGGCCCCGTCCGCACGCTGGCGACGATCCCCGTCCACCGCGGCAACGAGAACGGCCTGCTCGGGATCACGCTCGACCCGAACTTCGAGACCAACCGCCACCTCTACCTCTTCTACAGCCCGCCGTCGCCGGAGATCCAGCGCGTGTCGCGCTTCACGGTGACCGACCAGGGCACGCTCGCCGACGAGCGGCCGCTGCTCGAGTTCGCGCATCAGCGGATCATCTGCTGCCACTCGTCCGGCTCGATGACCTTCGGGCCCGACGGCAACCTCTACATCTCGACCGGCGACGACAGCCAGCACGCGGAGTCGCAGGGCTACAACCCGATCGACGACCGGCTGGCCAACGAGCCGGGCACCAACCCGGACGCCGACCACGCGCGTGACGCGCGGCGCTCGTCGGGCAACACCAACGACCTGCGCGGGAAGATCCTGCGGATCCGGCCGAAGGCCGACCCGACCGGCGCCCCCGGCCCGGGCAACACCTACGACATCCCGGCCGGCAACCTCTTCGGCCTCGGCGCGAAGTACCCGGGCGTCGCGGGCCTGACGCGGCCCGAGATCTACACGATGGGCCACCGCAACCCGTTCCGCATCCAGGTCGACCAGGAGACGGGCTGGCTCTACAACGGCGAGGTCGGCCCCGATGCGGGCGGCGAGAACGCGAACCGCGGCCCGCGCGGCTACGACGAGCTCAACCAGATCCGCGAGGCGGGCAACATGGGCTGGCCGTACTGCATCGCCGACAACAAGGCCTACTCGAACTGGGACTTCGGGACCCTGACGCATAGCGGCTTCTTCAACTGCAGCGGCACCGGCGGCGTGGACGACGGCCCGCTGAACGACTCGGCGTGGAACACCGGCAAGGCGAACACGCCGCCGACCACCGGCGCGCTCCTGTGGTGGCCGTATCAGCCGCACGCGAACGCCCCGGGCTTCCCGTGGGACACGGCCCCGGTGGCCATCCCCGAGGGTCCCGGCCGTACGGCGATCGCCGGCCCGACGTACCACTTCGACGAGCAGAGCTCCTCGGCGACGAAGTTCCCGCAGTGGTACGACGACAAGGTCTTCTTCGCCGACTGGTCGCGCGACTGGATCGCGACGGTCGAGCTCGACGCGGCCGGCAAGCCGGCGGAGATCCAGGAGTTCATGCCGAACACCGACTTCCGGCACCCGCACGACATCGAGATGGGCGCCGACGGCTCCCTCTACGTGCTCGAGTGGGGCCGTGACTTCAACTACGCGGGCTCGGGCGTGAACCCGGACTCCGGCCTGTACCGGATCGACTACGCCAAGGGGGCTCGCACCCCGGTCGCCCGCGCGACGGCGGACAAGAACTCAGGGCCGACGCCGCTGACCGTCACGTTCTCGAGCGAGGGCTCCGAGGACGCCGACGGCGACGACCTGACCTACGCGTGGGACTTCGGCGACGGTCAGACCGCCACCGGGCCCAACGCGACGCACACCTTCACCCAGGCGGGGACCTACAACGTCCGCCTGACCGCGACGGACACGACCGGCCGGGCCGGCACGTCGACCGTCGTCATCGAAGCGGGCAACACCCGTCCCGTGGTCGAGCTGACGACGCCCGTGCAGGGCGGCGTGTTCGGCTGGGGCGACCAGATCCCGTACACGGTCACGGTCACCGATCCCGAGGACGGCGACATCGACTGCAACCGCGTGACGGTCAACGCCGGCGTCTTCCATGACGAGGGCGGCAACGCGCACGTGCACCCGGGTCTCGACAAGACCGGCTGCTCGGGCACGATCGCCGCGCCGGCCGACTCCGGCCACGACAAGAGCTCCAACATCGCGCTCGTCCTCATCGCGAACTACACGGACGAGGGCGGGTCGACCGGCTCGGCGCCGCTCACGGGCGCGTCGACGCGGCGGCTGACTCCGAAGGAGATCCAGGCCGAGCACTACACCGGCCACGTCGGCACGCAGAGCAACACCGTGGCCAACGCGGAGGGCGGCCGCACGGTCGGCTACACGGACGCCGGCGAGTACATCTACTTCGAGCCGGTGTCGCTCGCCAACATCAATCAGCTGCGGATCCGCTATGCCGCGGGCGAGGACGGCGGCTTCGTCGACGTGCGCGAGGGGGCCCTGGACGGCAACGTGATCGGCACGGCGGCGCTGCCGCCGACCGCGACCTGGACGGACTTCCAGAACGTCACGATCCCGATAAACCCGGGGGGCACGAGCGGCAGGCTGTACTTCACGTTCCGCGCGATGTCCAGCACGAACCCCACCGACCTGTTCGACCTCGACCAGTTCACGTTCATCGGCAAGGGCGTGGCGGCCAACGCCGCACCCGTCGTCAGCGCGGAGGCCACACCCACGACCGGGCGGGCTCCGCTCACCGTGCAGCTCACGGGCACGGCCAGCGACGCCGACGGCGACGCGCTGACCTACGCGTGGGACTTCACCTCCGACGGTACGACCGACGCGACCACGGCCAACGCCGTGCACACGTACACCGCGCCGGGCGCGCACGTCGCCAAGCTGACGGTCAGCGACGGCGGCTACACGCGCACGGAGACGGTGACCGTCAACGTGTTCGGCAACGCGGGCTGCCCCGGCAGCGACGAGTTCGACGGCTCCGCGCTCGACGCTCAGCGCTGGGACGTGGTGCGCCAGGACGCGAACTTCATGAACGTCTCGGGTGGCGCGGTGAACATCACGGGCCAGCGCGGCCAGGACATCTTCGCCAACGACCAGGGACTGGAGAACATCGTCCGCTGGACGGCGGCCCTGCCGGCCGACGGTCCGTGGACGGCCACCACGAAGGTCACCTGGAACCCGACCCAGAACTTCCAGAACGCCGGCCTGCTCCTCTACACGGACGACGCGAACTGGATCAAGACCGGCCTCGTCTGGAACGGATCCCGCACGTTCGAGACCTTCAAGGAGCTCAACAATGTCCCCGCCGGCCTCGGCACCGGGGCCGCCGGGACGTACCCGAACACGTTCTACCTGCGCTTCGTCAGCAACGGCACGAGCATCCAGGCGCAGCGGTCGGCGGACGGCGTGGCCTGGTCGAACACGGGCAGCGCGACCAACCTCACCGGGCTGACGAACCCGAAGGTCGCCCTGTACGCGACCGGGTCGACGGCGGGTGCCCCGGCGGGTGGTGACAGCCCGAAGGTGGCGAACTTCGACTGGTTCAAGTTCAACCCGCTCGTGGCCGGCTCCGACACCACGGCGCCGACGACCACGCGCACCGTCACCCCGGCGGACCACAACGGCTGGCACACGTCCGACGTCGAGCTGCGGCTCGCGACCGAGGACTGCGCCACGACGCAGTACAAGATCGGCGACGGGGCCTTCCAGAACTACACGGGCCCGATCACGATCAGCACCCCGGGCACCACGACGGTGACCTACCGGTCCACCGACGCGGAGGGCATCGTCGAGGCCGACAAGACGGTCGACGTCAAGATCGACAAGACGGCGCCGACCTCGACGGCGACGCCGGACGGCGGCACGTCCGCGGGCCCGGCGCAGGTCACGCTGGCCGGCAACGACGCGGCCGGCGGGTCGGGGATCGACAAGCTCGAATACCGGCTCGACAGCCCGAACGGCGCGTGGACCGCGTACACCGGCCCGATCACCGTCTCCGGGCCCGGGCAGCACACGCTCGAGCACCGCGCGACCGACGTCGCCGGCAACGTCGGCACGGTCGGGACCGCGACGTACACGATCACCGGGGGGACGCTCCCTGCATGCCCGACCCGTGACGAGTTCGAGGGGACCTCGCTGAACGCGGAGATGTGGGATGTCGTCCGCCAGGACCCGGCGTTCATGAACGTCGCCAACGGGGAGCTGAACATCACCGCCCAGCGGGGTCAGGACATCCACGCGGGCGACACCGGACTGGAGAACATCGTCCGCTGGATCCCGGCCATCCCGACCACTGGTGGGTGGACGGCCACGGCGAAGCTCACCTGGACCCCGACGGCCAACTACCAGAACGCGGGGCTGGTCATCTACTCGAACGACGCGAACTGGATCAAGACCGGCATGGTGTTCGCCGGCGGGCGCGCGTTCGAGGCGTTCAAGGAGCTCAACAACTCCGCGCAGGGTCTCGGCAGCGCGTCTGCCACAGGGGTCCCGAACACGTTCTACCTGCGCTTCGCGAGCAGCAACGGCACGAGCATCCAGGCGCAGCGGTCGGCGGACGGCGTGACGTGGCAGAACACGGGCAACGCGACGAACCTCACCGGGCTCACGAACCCGCGGGTCGCGCTGTACGCCACGGGTTCGACCGCGGCCGCGCCGGCCGGCGAGGGGCCGCACGTCGCGGAGTTCGACTGGTTCAAGTTCAACCAGCTCGACGGCGGGACCGACACCACGGCCCCGACGACCACGCCGACGCTGGCTCCGGCGGCGCCGAACGGCGCGAACGGCTGGTACACGTCCAACCCGGAGCTGACGCTGGCGACCGAGAACTGCGCGACCACGCAGTACAAGGTCGGTGACGGGGCCTACCAGAACTACACGGGCCCGGTCACGATCAACTCCGAGGGCACCACGACGGTGACCTACCGCTCGACGGACTCCCAGGACAACGTCGAGACCGAGAAGACCGTCACGGTCAAGCTCGACAAGACCGCCCCGACCTCGACGGCGACGCCTGACGGCGGCACGTCCAACGCGCCGGTGCAGGTCACGCTGGCCGGGTCGGACGCGGCCGGCGGATCGGGGGTCGACAAGGTCGAGTACCGACTCGACAGCGGCAACTGGACGACGTACTCCGGCCCGGTGACGATCTCCGGCAACGGACAGCACACGCTGGAGCACCGTGCCACCGACGCCGCCGGCAACGTGGGCGCGGTCGGGACCGGGACGTACACGATCACCACCACCTCGCCCTCGAACCAGGCACCGACGGTGCAGGTCGCGGCCGAGCCGGCCAGCGGTAAGCCGCCGCTCAACGTCCGGTTCACGGCGACGGGACAGGATCCCGAGGGCGGGGCCCTGACGTACGCGTGGGACTTCGGCGACGGCACCACGGGCGCCGGCGACCAGGTGACCCACCGGTACACCAAGCCGGGGACCTACACCGCGCGGGTCACGTCGAAGGATCCGCAGGGCGCCACCGCCACCGCCACCGTCGACGTGGTCGTCAAGCGGGGCACGCAGATCGGCAGGCCGCCTTCGGTGCGGGCGTTCCGCGCCAACGGCCTGCGGCTCAGGATGGCGTGCCCGGCGGACGGCGACGGCCGCGCGACGCTGAAGGTCAGCCGCGCCGTGGCCCAGCGGCTGGGTCTCGCGAGCCGTACCGTGGCGACGCGGCGTCTGAGCTGCGAGGCCGGCGAGGATCTCTCGCTGCGCCTGAAGCCGAGCCGCTCGACGGCGCGGCGACTGGCGAAGTCGAAGGTCAAGACGCTGAAGCTGACGCTCACCGTCTCGGTGGACGGGGACAAGGCGCTCGAGCGCAAGGTGACGATCAAGTAAGCGCGCGGGGTGAGACGGGACTCGAGCGGTCCCGTTTCACCCCGGCCATCTCCGCGGACCGACGAACTGCGGCTGGGTAGGAAGGAGAGGGTGCCGGCCGAGTAGCGGTCCCTGGCGCTTTGACGTCGCATATCGACGTCAAGGCGCCAGGGACCGTCGGCGAGGCCGGCTCCCTCGCCGCCCTACCCAGCCGCAGTTGACGTTCGCCGGCACCGCCTCGCGCATCGGGCGCCTTGACAGCGATCATCGATTATCTATGATCCGCCGCCGAGGGAGAGAGCCGCGAGGCGAGGAGGAGGAGCATGGCCGTGGTCGACGAGGAAGTCCTGGGGACCTTCCACGGGTCTGACGAGTTCCCGATCGAATGGCAGGAGGGCGAGAAGGAGCTCTTCTGGATCTACGACGACCTGCACATCCCCAATCCGGTGTCGCCGATGTTCTTCGACATCGGGGGGTGGTGGCTGACGTGCGACCACATGTTCCGGCGCTTCGCCACGCCGTTCGCGTGCGACTGGGTCGCCAAGGAGATCAACGGCTACGTCTACACGGCGGCCGTCCCGTGCGACCCGGGGCTGCATTCGGAGGCGACCGAGTACCAGTCCCGCTACGTCCCGCGCGTCCCGCGCGACCCCGAGTACGCCGGGAAGATCGGCGCCTACATGGGCTGGGTGCTCCCGGAGTACGCCGGCAACTTCCTCGACTGGTGGCGTGACCGGCTGCGCCCGGAGATCGAGCGCAACTTCGCCTACCTCGACGGCATCGACTTCGGCGCCGCCGACATGCGCCAGATGGCGGTCTACCTGGAGGACGCGATCGACGTCCACGACCGGCACTGGAAGATCCACTGGATGCTCAACTTCGCCCAGTTCTCCTCGACCATGAACCTCAACGCCGTGATCGGCGAGGTCCGCGGGAGCGAGGACCCGGGGCTGATGGGGCGCCTGCAGTCGAGCCTCGAGGACCGCAACTGGGACTCGATCGAGGACCTCTGGAAGATGAAGGAGGAGATCAAGGGCGACGACGAGCTGCGGGCGGCCTTCGAGGGCGAGACGGCGGCCGACGTCGTCCGCGCGCTGGAGGGCTCGGACCGCGGCCGCGCGTTCCTGGCCGAGCGGGTCGGCGAGCACCAGCGGCTCTTCGGCAACAAGGCGATCTGGTCGCACGAGTTCGCCTACAAGACCTGGCGCGAGGACCCGGCGCCGATCCTCGAGGCGATCCGCGGCTACCTGGCCACGGACTACGACTACCCGTCGAACATCCAGTCGGTCCGCGACGACCTCGAGGCGGCCAAGCGCGAGGTGATGGAGGGCGTCGACGGCGAGGGGCGCGAGCAGCTCCAGCAGGCGCTCGACCTGTCGCTGAACATGAACCCGCTGACGCCGGACCACCACTTCTACATCGACCAGGGCACGAACGCGCGGCTGCGGATCGTGCTGATCGCGATCGGCGGCAAGCTCGCCGACGCCGGCGTGCTCGACGACGCGGAGGACGTGATGTACCTCCGCTACAACGAGCTGCGCCTGCTGATGGCCGACCAGGGGGCGTTCGACGCGCGCGAGCTCGTCTCCGACCGCCGCGACGAGCGCGAGGAGGCCGCCGAGCGGCGCCCGCCGTCGTGGGTCGGGACGGCGACGCAGACCGCCCTCGACTTCCCCTACAACGCGCTGTGGGGCTTCCCGGACAAGTTCCACGCCGGCGAGCCGGCGACGACCGGCGAGGTCAAGGGGCTGGCCGCGTCGCCGGGCGTCGTCGAGGGCCCGGCGCGGTTCGTGTCCTCGCTCGACGAGTTCGACCAGGTGCAGAGCGGCGAGATCCTCGTATGCCGGATGACCAACCCCGCGTGGGTCGTCCTGTTCACCAAGATCATCGGGCTCGTCACCGAGGCCGGCGGCGCCACGTCGCATCCCGCCGTGGTGGCGCGCGAGTTCGGCATCCCGGCCGTGGTCGGCACCACGAACGCGGGGGAGCGGATCAAGACCGGCGACCGCATCCGGGTGAACGGCACCACGGGCGTCGTCGAGATCCTTGGCTGAGCCTGCGTGGATGGCTCCTTCCTCGCTCGAGGAGGCGCTCGCGCTGCGCGCCGAGCACGGCGACGAGGCGACGGTGCTGGCCGGCGGGACGTTCCTGGGGATCCTGATGAACCAGGGCTTCCTGGCGCCGTCGGCCTTCCTCTCGCTGGGCGGGGTGGAGGAGCTGCGCGAGCTCTCGGTCGTCGATGGCGAGCTTCGGCTCGGCGCGATGGTCACGCACCGGCGCGTGGAGCGGGAGGTCGAGGGCTGGCCCGTGCTCGCGCGGGCGTTCGGCGTGGTGGCGAGCCCGCGGGTGCGCAACGTGGCGACGGTCGGCGGCGTGCTGGCCGACGCCGACTACGCGAGCGACCCGCCGGCCATGCTCGCCGCGCTCGGCGCCCGCGCCGTCCTGCGCTCCCCGAGCGGCGACCGCGAGGTGAGCGTGGGGGAGCTGATCCTCGGGTTCTACGAGACCTGCATCGAGCCGGACGAGCTGCTCGTCGAGGTGCGCGTGCCGGCCGAGCCCGCGAAGGCGACTTACCGCAAGTTCCGCTCGCGCTCGAGCGAGGACCGGCCGTGCGCGGCGGTGGCGGCGGTGCGCGGCGAGCGGCTGCGGGTCGTGGTCGGCGCCGTCGCCGAGACGCCGCAGGACTTTCCCGACCTCTGCGAGGGGACGCCGGAGGAGGTGGCCGCCGGCTACGCGGAGCGGATCGAGCCGCTGAGCGACTCGCGCGGCTCGGCCGCGTATCGCCGACGGGTGATCGCCGCGGAGGTCCGGCGCGCGGTGGAGGCGGTCTCCTAGTGGACCCGCGGGTGACCGGCGCGCAGCGCTACTCGGTCGAGGTCGAGCGGCCCGGGATGCTGCACGCCGCGTTCGTGCGCTCGCCGCACCCGCACGCCCGCGTGGTCTCGGTCGATTCGTCGGCCGTCGGCCACGAAATCGTCGTGCTGGGGCCTGAGGACATCGATGGGCTTGGCCGCTACGGCTGCCAGGTCAAGGACCAGCGCGTGCTCGCCGACGTCGCGCGCCACGTCGGCGACGTGGTCGCCGCGATCGCGGCGCCGACCCGCGCGGAGGCGCGCGAGGCCGCCAAGCGCGTCGAGGTGGCGTACCAGGAGCTGCCGGCGGTGTTCGACCCGCTCGAGGCGGTCGCGCCCGGCGCGCCGCTGCTGCACCGCGATCAGGCGGCCAGCGCGAAGGACGCGGTCTCGATCGACGTTCGCCCGATCCCCGGCTCCAACGTCTGCCACCGCTTCCGCATCCGCCACGGCGACATCGCGCAGGGGTTCGCCGACGCCGACGTCGTCGTCGAGGAGGTCTACCGCACCGCCGGCGCCGCCCACGTCCCGATGGAGCCGCACGCCGCGCTGGCGGAGTGGGAGGACGGCCGGCTGACGATCTGGAGCGGCACGCAGACGCCGTTCAACACGCGCGCCGACCTCGCAGGCCTGTTCGGCATCGACGAGCAGCGCATCCGGGTGATCGCGCCGCCGATGGGCGGCTCGTTCGGGGCCAAGACGTTCGTGCGGCTCGAGGCGCTGGTCGCCGCGCTCGCCCGCAAGGCGGGCCGGCCGGTCAAGGCGGTGCTCGACCGCGGCGAGGAGTTCGTCACCCTCAACCGCCACCCGGCGGTCGTTCGCGTGCGCATCGGCGCGAAAGGCGACGGGACGCTGGTGGCCAAGGAGGTCGACTGCTGGTGCGACACCGGCGCCTACGCCGACTGCGGCCCGGGCGTGGCGACCAAGATGGGCTACGCCGGCGTCGGCCCCTACCGGATCCCGCACGTGCGCGTGGACTCGCTGTCGATCTACACGAACCTCCCGTCCAACGGCGCCTACCGCGGCTACGGGGCGATGCAGTCGGTGTGGGCGTCGGAGCGCACGATGGACGTCCTCGCGGGCGAGCTCGGCATGAGCCCGCTCGAGCTGCGGCGCCGCAACCTGCTGCGCGACGGCGACGCCTTCGCCACCGGCGAGGTGATGCACGACGTGCACTTCGAGGAGTGCCTGCAGGCGGCGGCCGACGCCGTCGGCTACGAGGCCGACCCGCGCGGCAAGGGCCTGTGCGTGCTCCTCAAGGGCATGCAGACGCCGAGCCGCGCGGCGATCAGGGTCGAGCGCAACCCCGTCGGCTACGTCGTCCGCAGCGCGTCGTGCGAGATGGGGCAGGACGTGCGCCAGTCGATCCGGCTGATGGCGGCGCAGATGCTGCGGTGCGAGCCGGGGCAGGTCGAGGTGCCGGACCCCGACACCGACACGTCGCCGTTCGACACCCGCACGACGTCCAGCCGCTCGACCTACATGATGGGCCGCGCGCTCGCGAAGGCCGTCGCGGACATGGGCGACGGCGACTCCGGCTTCGGCGAGGTCCGCAACGAGGGCGGGCTCGACCCCGACACCGGCCAGGGCGTCGCCTCGACCCACTGGCACCAGGGCGCCGCCGCCGCGCACGTCAGCGTCGACCCCGAGACCGGCAAGCTCACCGTCGAGCACCTGCACGCCGCGGTCTACGCCGGCCGCGTGGTCAACCGGCCGGGGGCCGAGCTGCAGAACGAGGGCTCGATGCTGATGGGCCTCGGCACCGCACTGTTCGAGGGGATCGAGTTCGCCGACGGCCAGGTCACGAACGCCAACCTGTCCGACTACAACGTGCCCGCCGCCGGCGACCTGCCGCGGCTCACGCACGACCTGATCGAGCGCGACGGCGCCGAGGTCCACGGCCTGGGGGAGACCGCGCTGCCGCCCGTCCCGCCGGCCATCGGCAACGCGCTCGCGTCGCTCGGCGCGCACGTGACCGAGCTGCCGATGACCCCGGAGCGGGTTCTGGAGGCACTGTGACGATCGATCTGCTCCTCAACGGCCGGGCGACGACGCTCGAGGTCCGGACCGACGAGATGCTGCTCGAGGCGCTGCGCGGCCACGGCCTGACCTCTGTGCGCGAGACGTGCGCGATCGGCGTCTGCGGCGCCTGCACGGTGCTGCTCGACGGCGAGCCGGTGTCCGGCTGCCTGACGCTCGCGGCCACCGCCGCCGGGCGGGAGGTGACCACCGTCGAGGGGCTCGACCCCTCGGACCCGGTGCTGCGCGCCTTCAACGACCACCACGCGTTCCAGTGCGGCTGGTGCACGCCGGGCTTCGTCCTCACCGCCAAGGCGATGCGCCCCGGCGACGACGTCAAGGAGGCGCTGGGCGGCAACCTGTGCCGCTGCGGCTGCTACGTGAAGATCGAGGAGGCGGTGCGGCAGTGCGTCTCGTGACCTACGACGCCGGCGCCGGCCCGCGGGTCGGCGCGCTCGAGGGCGACGAGGTGCGCGACCTCGGCTTCGACGGCGACATGGTCGCCTTCATCGAGGCGGGCGCGCCCGACGGCGGCGGCGAGCGGGTCGAGAACGCCCGGCTGCTGGCCCCGCTCCGGCCGCGCTCGCTCCGCGACTTCCTCGCCTTCGAGGGCCACATGAAGAACGCGCTCTCGCGGCTCGGCCGCCCGATCCCCGACGAGTGGTACGAGGTCCCCGCCTACTACAAGGGGATGCCGGACACGGTGATCGGGCCGGACGAGGAGGTCCCGTGGCCGGCGTGGACCGACAAGCTCGACCACGAGCTCGAGCTGGCGGCGGTCGTCGGCCGCCGGGTCCGCGACGTCGCCACCACGGACTGCATCTTCGGCTACACGATCTGGAACGACATCTCGGCGCGCGACGTGCAGACGCGCGAGCTGCCGGTCGGCATGGGTCCGGGCAAGGCCAAGGACTGGGACGGCTCGAACGTGCTCGGCCCCTGCATCGTCACCGCCGACGAGCTCGACGCCGCCGGCCTCGCCATGCGCGTGCGCGTCAACGGCGAGCAGTGGGGCGAGGCGAGCTCCGCCGAGATGCACCACACCTTCGCCGACATGATCGCCTACGCGTCGCGCTCGCAGACGCTCTACCCGGGCGAGGTGCTCGGGTCGGGCACGGCGCCCGGCGGCTCCGGCCTCGAGCTCGACCGCTGGCTGCAGCCCGGCGACGTCGTCGAGCTCGAGATCGAGGGGATCGGCGTGCTGCGCAACCGCATCGGAACCAAGGGAGGCACCTGAATGGCCTACGTCGTCTGTGCGAAGTGGACCGCGAAGGAGGGGATGGAGGACCGGCTCGAGGAGATCTGCAACGAGATGACCGAGCCGTCGCGCGCCGAGCCCGGCAACGTCTTCTACCAGGCGCAACGCTCGCCGGAGAACCCGCGCCTGTTCTTCCTCTACGAGCAGTACGAGGACGAGGCCGGCTACGAGGCGCACATGGCCTCCGAGCACTTCACCCGCCTCGTCAAGGACGAGGCGATCCCGGACATCCTCGAGTCGCGCGAGCGGGAGTTCTACGAGACGCTATGAAGCTGGAGAACGAGTTCACGGTCCCGGCCTCGGTCGAGCAGGCGTGGGAGGTGCTGCTCGACGTCGAGCGCGTCGCGCCGTGCCTGCCCGGCGCCGCCCTGACGGGGTCCGAAGGCGACGAGCACCAGGGCACGATGACGATCAAGATCGGCCCGATCACCACCCGCTACCAGGGCACCGTGCGGATCGAGGAGGCCGACGAGTCGGCGCGCCGCGCGGTCATGCGGGCGCAGGCCCGCGACAGCCGCGGCCAGGGCACGGCCGCCGCCACCATCACCTCGACGATGGAGCCGGTCGAGGGCGGCACGCGCGTGCGCGTGGAGACCGACATGCGGGTCACCGGCCCCGCCGCCCAGTTCGGGCGCGGCGTGATGCAGGACGTCAGCGCGAAGCTGATGTCGCGCTTCGCCGACTGCCTGGCGGAGCAGATGTCGGGCGCGCCGGCCGAGCCGGCCCCCGCCCCGGCCGCGACGACCCCGCGGCGGCCCGCCGCGACGCCGCCCCCAGGGCCGGCCGGCGATTCCGCGGAGGCGGCCGTGACCGCGCCGCACGGCGACAAGTTGTTGGAGACCGCCGCCCGGCCTCGTCCGACCGAGGAGGTGCTCGACCTCGGCGCGGCGAGCCGCGAGGCGGTGCTCAAGCGCGTCCTCCCGGTCGCCGCCGGCGCGGCGGTCCTGCTCCTGCTGCTGTGGAGACGCAACCGATGAGCGACGAGCTCGCGCGCTTCCGGCTCGACGACCGCGTCGCCATCGTCTCCGGCGGCTCCGGCGGCATCGGCACGCGGCTGTGCCAGGCGCTCGCCGGGGTGGGCGCGAGGGTCGTGGTCGTCGGCCGCGACCAGCGGCGCGCGGCCGCCGCGCTCGAACAGGCGGGCGGCAACGGGATCGCCGTCGCCGCCGACGTCACGCGCAAGGAGGACGCCGACGCCGTCGCCGAGGCGGCCATGGCCGCGTTCGGCCGCGTCGACGCGATCGTCAACGCCGTCGGCGGCGGCGCCGGCGGCGCGCTCTACCCGGCCGAGGAGTACCCCGAGTCCGAGTGGGACCGGATGCTCGACCTCAACCTGCGCTCGGCGCTGCTGCCCACCCAGGCCGCGGTGCGCAGGATGATCGACGGCGGCCGCGGCGGCCGCGTCCTGCACCTGAGCTCGGTCCGCGGCCAGCTCGGCATCGACAACGGGTTCTCCGCCTACGTCGCGGCCAAGGGCGCGCTCGACGCGCTGACCCGCCAGCAGGCGACCGAGTGGGCCAAGCACGCGATCACCGTCAACGCGCTCTCGCCGACCTTCGTCAGGACGCCGCAGGTCGAGGACCTGCTGGCCGACGACGGCTTCCGCGAGGGCCTCTACAAGCGGATCCCGCTCGGCCGCATCGCCGAGGTCGACGACGTGGTGGGCGCCGTGCTGCTCCTGTGCAGCGACGCGTCGGCCTTCATCACCGGCCAGGTCCTGACGCTCGACGGAGGGCTCACCGCGTGCCAGTGACCGAGGCGCCGTTCATCCGCGCGAACCTCCGCGAGCAGATCAAGGACCTGATCCTCCAGCGGATCGTCGCGCACGACTACCCGCCCGGCGCCCGGCTGGTGGAGACGCGGATCGCGCAGGAGCTCGGCGTCTCGCAGGCGCCGGTGCGCGAGGCGCTGCGCGACCTCGAGCAGCTCGGCTGCGTGGTCCACGAGCCGTTCCGCGGCTGCAGCGTCCGCGCCTTCAGCGCCGACGAGCTGCTCGAGGCGTTCCCCGTCCGCGCGGCGCTCGAGGCGCTCGCCGCGCGGCTGGCCGCCGAGCGGATGACCGAGGACGAGCTGCTCCTGCTCGCCGACCTGCTCGAGACCATGCGCGCCGCCGCGCGCCGCGGCGACGCCCACGACCAGTCGCAGGCCAACGCCTCCTTCCACGCCACGATCGTGCGCGCCGCCAGGAACTCGCTGCTCGAGCGCCAGTGGACGTTCCTCGAGCCGTACTCGCGGACCTACCTGACGGTCTCGCAGCCCGGCCTCGACCTGCTCGCCCTCTCGGAGCGGCACGTCCCGATCCTGGACGCGCTGCGCGCCCGCGACGGCGAGGCGGCCGCCGCCGCCATGCACCAGCACCTGATGGACGCCGCCGAACTGCTGAAGGAGCCCGCGTGACCCGCATCGTCGACCTCTCCATGCCCGTCCACATGGACATGCTCACGTTCCCGCGCGTGCCGCCGCCCGCCATGTGCGTGTACGAGAGCCACACGGAGTTCGCCGAGCGGATCGGCGCCGCCGCGCACGGCGTCGACTCCCTCACCGCCAGCTACCTCGTCGTGCAGAACGACCACGTCGGCACCCACCTCGACGCGCGCAAGCACATCGTCCCCGACGCCGGCGGGCCGGAGACGATCCCGCTCGAGTACTGCGTCTCCGACGGCGTCGTGCTCGACTTCACGCACCGCGCGCCCGGCGACATCATCAGCGCCGCCGACGTCGAGGAGGCGCTCGGCAAGATCTCCTACGAGGTCAAGGAGCGCGACATCGTCCTCATCCACACGGGCGCGGGCGCCTACAACACCGAGGAGCGCTACCGCACCGACCACCCGGGGATGAGCGCGGAGGCCACGCTGTGGCTGATCGAGCGCGGCGTGCGGCTGATGGGCTGCGACGCCATCACGTTCGACCCGCCGGTGTGGGCGATGTTCGAGAAGAAGAAGTTCTGGGAGGCGCACCGGGTGATGTGGGACGAGGAGTACTGGCACCTCGAGAACCTCATGAACCTCGAGCAGATCGGCCGCCCGCACGGCTTCAAGCTGATCGTGGCCCCGATCAAGTGGGTCGGCACGACCGCCGCCCCGGTGCGCGCGATGGCGCTCGTTGAGGAGTGACGTGCTCCGGTTCGACGAGGCCGAGTGCCGGGAGGTGGCGCAGGCGGGCGGCAAGGGCGCCTCGCTGGCGCGCATGAGCGAGCTCGGGCTGCCGGTGCCGCCGGGGTTCGTGGTGCCGGCCGGCTGCCTCGTCGACGCGCTCGGAGACGGCGGCGCCGCCCTGCGCGCGGCGCTGCCCGACGCGGCGAAGGCGCAGGCCGTCGTCGCCGCCGTCGAGCCGCCGGCGGAGATCGCCGAGGCCTACGCCGCGCTCGGCGACGACCCGCCCGTGGCCGTCCGCTCGAGCGCCTGCGCCGAGGACTCCGAGACCGCGTCCTACGCCGGCCAGCAGGAGACCTACCTCTACGTCCGCGGCGCCGACGACGTGCTCGCCCGCGTGCGCGACTGCTGGGCGTCGTTCTTCTCCGAGCGGGCGATCTTCTACCGCGAGCGCAAGGGCTCGCTCGACGACCTGGGCATGGCGGTCGTGGTCCAGCGGATGGTCCGCGCCGAGGTGGCGGGCGTGCTGTTCACGTGCGATCCCGTCCACCGCCGCCGCGACCGCATGGTCGTGGAAGCGGTGCTCGGCCTCGGCGAGGCCGCCGTCTCGGGGGCCGTGACGCCGGACCACTACGTGCTCAAGCGCGACGGCACGGTCAAGCGCGCGCAGGTCGCGCGGCAGCCGTTCGCCATCGTCCCGGTGGAGAGCGGCGGGACCGAGGAGCGCCAGCTCGGCGACGAGGGCGGCGAGCAGAAGCTGGACGAGGAGCAGCTGCGCGAGCTCGCGCGGATCGGCGACGACCTCGAGCAGCGGCTCGGCGGGCCGCAGGACATCGAGTGGGCGCTGGAGGGCGGGGAGCTGTTCGTGCTCCAGGCGCGGCCGGTGACGACGTGATCCTCGAGCGCGCCCAGGAGTGGATGGCGGAGGTGCACCCGCACGCCCGCCACCTCGAGCGCACGCTGGACTGGCTGGTCGCGCTCGATCCCGGCGCCTCCGAGGCGGCGCGGATCGCCGCCGCCACGCACGACGTCGAGCGCGCGTACCCCGACGGCGCGTCGCCGTGGGACTCGGCGCGCGACTGGGACTCGCCCGAGTACAACCGCTGGCACCAGGACCGCTGCGCGGACATGATCGGCCCGGGCCTGATCGAGCGCGGCGCGTCCGAGGAGCTGGCCCGCGAGGTCGCCGGGCTGGTGCGCGTGCACGAGGAGGGGGGCTGGCCGGAGGCCGACCTCGTGCAGGCGGCCGACTCACTCTCCTTCCTGGAGACGATGGTGCCGCTGATCGTCGGCTGGGTGGAGAGCGGCCGGGCGCCGCGCGACCGCGCGGCGGGGAAGCTCGAGCACTCGGTCGAGCGCATCAGCCCCGACCTCCCGCGGGCGCGCGAGATCGGCGAGGCGCTGCTGGCCCCGGCGCTGTCGCGCGTGCGGGCCGCCAACGACCCGGCGCAGGTGCGCGAGCTCACCGGCCTCATGAGGACCGGCCTCATGTACCGGCTCGCCCGCGACCGCTTCCCGCGCATGCCGCTATGGCCCGGGCACCCCGCCTTCGAGGTCATCTCGTACCGCACGCCGCAGGGGATCCGGGCGGCGGGCGACCAGCCGTGGGGCGCGCCGAACGACGCCTGCCTCGGCTTCATGAGCGAGCTCGTGATGGGCACCGTGCACTCCGGCGCCCACATCGACGCCCACGCGCACATGACGATCGGCGACGGCGATCGCTGGCACGGCGGCAGCGCCCGCACCGACCTCGGCGACTTCGGCCCGCTGAAGGGCGACGCCACCGAGATCCCGCCGATCTGGCGGCGCGGCGTGCTCTACGACGTTCCCGGCCACCGCGGGGTGGACTCGCTGCCCGCGGGCGAGCCGGTGGGCGCCGACGAGCTGCTGGCCATCGAGGCCGGCGGCGTGGCGGCCGGCCCCGGCGACGTCGCGCTCGTGCGGACCGGCTACCTCGCCCACTGGCCCGACCCCGACGCGCTGGCCGCGCACCGCGGCGCCGGCCCCGACCTCTCGGCGGCCGAGCTGCTCGCCGAGCGCGGCGTGTTGGCCGTCGGCTCCGACACCGAGACCTTCGAGGTGCAGCCGGCGCCCGACCGCGGCACGCCCGCCAACCCGCAGCCCGTCCACACGCTGCTGCTGATCGAGCGCGGCATCTACATCCTCGAGTCGCTCGACCTCGAGGGCCTCGCCCGCGCTGGCGTGCGCGAGTTCCTCTTCGTCGCCCTCCCGCTGGCCATCCGCGGGGCCACGGGCTCGATGGTCGACCCGGTGGCGATCGCATGAGGGCGCTGGTCGTCGACGAGCCGAACGTCTTCGCGGTCCGCGACGTGGACCGGCCGGTCGCCCGGCCCGCACGAGGTGCTGTGCAAGGTGCGCGCGATCGCCATCTGCGGCACCGACCCGCACATCATCCAGGGCCACTACCCGGGCTTCTGGCCGCAGGACTGGCCGCTGATCCCGGGTCACGAGTGGTGCGGCGAGGTGGTCGAGCTCGGGCCGGGCGCCGCCGACTTCGGGTGGGAGACCGGCACGCGCGTGGCGGGGACCTCGCACGCCGCGTGCGGGTTCTGCCGCCAGTGCGTCGAGGGCCGGTACAACCTCTGCGAGCGGTTCGGCGACCTGCGCGTGCACCAGCAGTACGGGCACAACGTGAACGGCGCCTACGCCGAGTACGTCGTGCACTCGATCAGGAGCGTGTTCGCGGTGCCTGAGTCGCTCTCCGACGAGGAGGCGGCCATGCTCGACCCGGCGGCGATCGCGCTGCACACGGTCAAGCGCGGCGGGCACCGGCCCGGCGACACCGTCGTCGTCGTGGGGCCGGGCGTGATGGGCCTGCTGGTCGCGGAGTTCGCGCGCGCCACCGGCGCCGGCCGCGTGATCGTGGTGGGGCGCGGGGCGCGGCTGGAGAAGGCGGCCGCGCTCGGCCACGAGACCGTCGACTTCATGGCCGGCGACCCGGTGGCCGCGGTGCGGGAGATGACCGGCGGGTCCGGCGCCGAGGTCGCGCTCGAGTGCTCCGGCGACGCCGCCGCGCTCGGCCAGTGCTGCGAGCTGCTGCGCAAGGGCGGCCGCGTGGCGGTGATCGGCATCCCGATGGAGGCGGCGCGGATCCCGCTCCAGCGCGTGGTGCTCGACGAGATCGAGGTCGTCGGCGTGCGGGCGGCGGCGGGGGAGATGCCGCAGGCGATCGCGCTCGTGGCGGCGGGCAGCATCCGGCTGCGCGAGCTGATCACCCACCGCTTCGCGCTCGAGGACTTCGCCGACGCCTACGCGACCTTCACCGAGCGCCGCGACGGCGCGCTGAAGGTGATCGTGCGGCCATGACCGTCGCCGTCCGCAGCGGCGTGGCGCTGCTCGCGGCGCTGTTCGTCGCGTCGCTGGCGCTGCGGCCGCAGCTCGTCGGGGTCGGCCCGCTGCTGCCCGACATCGAGGCCGATCTCGGTGTCTCGCATGCCGTGGCCGGGCTGCTCGGCACCATCCCGGTGCTCTGCATGGGCGTCTTCGCCCCGGCCGCGGCGCCGCTGACGGCCTGGGCGAGCCTGCGGACCGCGATCGCGGTCTGCGTCTTCGGCGTGGCGGCGCTCGGGCTCGCGCGGGCGGCGGCGCCCGACGCGGGGCTCGTGCTCGCGCTGACGCTGCCGCTCGGCGTCGGGCTGGCGCTGGCGGGCGCGCTGCTGCCGGTGGCGGTCAAGGTGCGCTTCGCCCACCGGCCGGCCTTCGCCACCGGCATCTACACGACGGGGCTCAGCGTGGGCGCCGCGCTGGCGTCGGCGCTCGCCGTCCCGCTGGCCGGCGCCTTCGGCGGGTGGCGCGGCGCGCTGACGGCGTTCGCGGTCGTCACCGTGGCGCTCGCCGCCGGCTGGCTCGTGCTGAGCCGGGGAACGTGGACGGAGCGCTCGGCGACACGGGCGCCGCAGCTGCCCGTCCGGCGCGGCATCGTGTGGGGCATCGTGGCCGTCTTCGGCCTCCAGTCGGCGATCTTCTACGCCTTCGTGTCCTGGATGCCGGACGCCTTCCAGGAGCGCGGCTGGAGCGCCGCGACCGCGGGCGCGCTGGCGGCCGTGTTCGGGCTCGCATCGCTCCCCGTCGGGCTGCTCGTGCCGTGGCTGGCCGACCGCGTCGGGTCACGCCGACTGTGGCTGACGGGCGCGTCGGCGGTGACGGCCATGGGCCTGCTCGGGCTGGCCGCGCTGCCGGAGGCCGCGTTCGCCTGGTCGACGATCGCCGGCGGCGCGATCGGCGCCGTGTTCCCGCTCAGCCTCACGCTGTGCCTCGACGTCGCCCGCGACCCGGCCGACGCGGGCGCGGTCGCCGCGCTCGTGTTGCTCGGCGGCTACATCCTGTCGTCGCTGTCGCCGGTCGGCCTCGGCGCGCTGCGCGATGCGACCGGCTCGTTCTCGCCGGTCCTGTGGACGATGTTCGGCGCCGCGGTCATCCTGGTCGCGTGTTGCCTCCCGCTCACCGCCGACCGGCTGAGGCCCGCATGAGCGCGGTCTTCCTCTCCTGCGCGATCACGGGCGGCATGAGCGTGCCGTCGCAGAGCGCGGCGATCCCGGTGACGCCGGAGGAGATCGTCGAGAGCGCGGTGGGCGCCCACGCGGCGGGCGCGGCGATCGTCCACATCCACGTGCGCGAGCCGTCGACCGGGAAGCCGAGCGCCGACCTCGGGCTCTTCCGCGACGTGCTGGGCGCCATCGGCGAGCGCTGCGACGCGATCGTCCAGCCGACCACCGGCGGGGGCGTGGGCATGACGATCGAGGAGCGCGCGCGGGTCGTCACCGAGCTCCGCCCCGAGATGGCGACCTTCAACTGCGGCTCGTTCAACTTCGGCATCTTCAAGGTGCGGCAGCGGCCGGAGATGGCGCCGTGGGAGGTCGAGTACCTGGAGGGCACGCGCGACTACGTGTTCCGCAACACGTTCGCCGACATGGAGCGGCTCGCCGACGCTGTTCCGCGAGGCGGGAACGAAGCCGGAGTTCGAGTGCTACGACGTCGGCCACCTCTACAACCTCCACCACCTCGCCGAGGCCGGCCTCGTCGACTTCCCGCTCCACATCCAGTTCGTCCTCGGGGTGCTGGGCGCCAACGCGGCCACGCTCGAGCAGCTCGTGCACATGCACCGCACGGCGACCGGCCTGTTCGGCGACCGCTTCACGTGGTGCGCGGCCGGCGTCGGCTACCCGGCCGAGTTCCATCTGGCGGCCGCCTCGCTCACCATGGGCGGCCACGTGCGGGTCGGGCTGGAGGACAATCTGCGCGTCGCGCGCGACCGCCGCGCCGAGTCGAACGCCGAGCTCGTGGAGAAGGCGCTGGCGCTCGCGCGGCTGCTCGATCGCGAGCCCGCGAGCGCCGCTCAGGCCCGTGATCTGCTCGGCTTGCGTTGATACGATCCGCCCATGCGGCGGTCCCGGATGCTCGCGACCCTGTCTGAGACGTTCTGGATCCTCGTGCTCGCCGTCGTCGTGCTGTTCGCCTTCTTCGCTGCACTGGGCGCCTTCGACATGGGCGAGGCCCTGATCCCGACGCTCGTCGTGCTCGTGCTCGCCCTGCTGTGGGTCGCGCACGCGGCATGGGACTCGCGGCACCGCGACCCGCACGACCCCAGCACGATCCGCGCGCGCGAGCGGCGCGGTTTCTGAGCGCATAGTCTGGCGCGCGTGCTGACCCCCGAGATCCAGGCGGTCCTGGACGAGATGAACGCCGCGCCCGGCCCGCCGCCGCACGAGATCCCGGTGGCCGACGCGCGCGCCGCCCACGCGGAGGAGGCCAAGCGGCTGTGCGGCCCGGCCGAGGAGGTGGCCGAGGTGCACGACCTCCGCGTCGGCCAGGTTCCCGTGCGCGCCTACCGGCCGGAGGGCGCCGGGCCGCTGCCGATCGTCGCCTACCTGCACGGCGGCGGGTGGATGATGGGGGAGCCCGGCAGCTACGACTCGCTGCTGCGCGCGCTGGCCAACGCCTCCGGGGCGATCGTGGCAGGGGTCGACTACCGGCTCAGCCCCGAGTACCGCTTCCCGGCCGCGCTCGACGACTCGCTCGCCGCCGTCCGCTGGCTGGCGGCCAACGCGGCCGACGTCGGCGGCGACGGGAGCCGCCTGGCCGTCGTCGGCGACAGCGCCGGCGGCAACCTGGCGGCGGTCGTGGCCCGGCGGCTGCGCGGCGAGCTCGCGTTGCGGGCGCAGGTGCTGATCTACCCGGTGATCGACGCCAGCTTCGACACCGAGTCGTACGAGCGCTTCAAGGAGGGCCACGGGCTGAGCGCGGCCTCGATGCAGCGCTTCTGGCGGCTGTACCTCGACGGCGCCGATCCGGCCCATCCTGACGCCTCGCCGCTGCGGACGGACGACTTCGCAGGCGTGGCTCCGGCGTACGTGCTGACCGCCGAGGAGGACGTGCTGCGCGACGAGGGCGAGGCGTACGCCGACGCGCTGGAGGCCGCCGGGGTCGAGACCGAGCTCGTCCGCTGGCCCGGCACCATCCACGGTTTCTTCCGCTGGCTGGCGGTCACGCCGGCCGCGCGCGAGGCGGTCGACGCCGTCGGCGCCCGCCTGCGCACCGCGTTCGCGGCCGCTACCGTGCCTCGCATGGTCACCGCCACTGCCACCACCCGGTTCTGGCACCCCTTCGCCGACATGGGCTCGGTGAGCCGCGCCGAGCTGGTGGTCGAGCGCGGCGAGGGCGTGCACGTCTTCGACACCGAGGGCAAGCGCTACCTCGACGCCACCGCGAGCCTCTGGTACGCCAACCTCGGCCACGGCCGGGCCGAGATCGCCGACGCCGTCGCCGCGCAGATGCGCACGCTCGAGGCGTACTCGACGTTCGGCGACTTCGGCAACAAGCCCGCGAACGAGCTGTGCGAGCGGCTCGCGCGGCTGGCGCCGATGGACGACGCGCGCGTCTTCCTGGGCTCCGGCGGCGGCGATGCCATCGACACGGCGGCCAAGATCGCCCGCCGCCACTGGGTCCTCCAAGGGCAGCCGGAGCGGGTCCACCTGATCTCGCGCACGCACGGCTACCACGGCACGCACGGCTTCGGGACGAGCATCGGCGGCATCGAGGCCAACGTCACCAACTGGGGGCCGCTGGTCCCCGCCATCTCGTCGGTCCCGTACGACTCGCTGGAGGCGCTCGAGGCCGAGATCCTGCGCGTGGGGCCGGACCGCGTGGCCGCCTTCTTCTGCGAGCCGGTGATCGGCGCCGGCGGCGTGTACCCGCCGCCGGAGGGCTACATCGAGGGCGTGGCCGACCTGTGCGCCGAGCACGGCGTGCTGCTGGTGATCGACAGCGTGATCTGCGGCTTCGGCCGGCTCGGGACGTGGTTCGGCGTCGAGCGCTGGGAGGACGTCCGGCCCGACCTCGTCACGTTCGCCAAGGGCGTGACCTCGGGCTACCTGCCGCTCGGCGGCGTGATGGTGAGCGGCAAGGTCGCGGGCCCGTTCTTCGACGAGCCCGGCGGGCCGATGCTCCGCCACGGCGCGACCTACGCCGGCCACCCGACGGTCTGCGCCGCGGCGCTGACGGTGCTCGACATCTACGAGCGCGAGAACATCATCCCGCGCGGGCGCGAGCTCGAAGGCGCGCTGGCCGACGCGCTGGCGCCGCTGGCCGACCACCCGGCGGTCGCCGAGGTGCGGGCCGGGCTCGGGCTCCTGGCCGCCGTCCAGCTCGCGCCGGAGGTGCTCGAGAGCGACCCGGGCGCGGTGGCCAAGGTCGCGCTGGGCGCGCGCGAGGCCGGGGTGCTGCTGCGGCCGCTGCTCGGCGCGCTGGCCGTCTCGCCGCCGCTCGTCGTCGAGCAGGAGCACCTGGAGCAGATCGCCGACGGCTACCGCGCCGGCCTCGATCGCGTTGGCTGACTGGCACACCGACGACTACCCCGAGCTCCGCTCGGGGCCGCCGTGGGTCACCGAGGAGATGGTGGCCGCGCAGCCGGCGCTCGCGCGCGAGCTGCTCGAGTCGCCGCCCGACGGCCTGACCGACCTGGCTGCGGCGATCCGGAGCGGTGAGCTCGTGACCGTGGTCGGATGCGGGACCTCCGAGCACGGGGCGCTGGCGATCGCCGCGCTCGTCGACGAGGCGCTGGGTGGCGGCTGGCCGCCGAAGGTCGTCGCCCGCCAGTCGCTCGACGCGGCCGAGCGGCCGCAGCGCGGCGGCGTCTGCATCGGCGTCTCGCACGACGGCGGCACGCGCGCCACGGCGCTGGCGCTCGAGGCGGCGGCCGCGGGCGGCGCCACCACCGCGCTGGTGACCAACCGGCCCGGGGCGATCGACGCGGAGCGCGTGATCGTCACGCCCAGGCACGACGACTCGTGGTGCCACACCGTCGCCTACACGTCGTCGATCCTCGTCGGCGCAGCTGCTCGCCCGCGAGCTCGGCGGCGCGGGCATCGAGCCCGAGCGCGCGGAGGCGCTGCTCGCCGTCGCGCTCGAGCGGCCGCCGGCCGCCGCCGCCATCACCGGCGCCGAGCGCATCCTGACCGCGGGCTTCGGCCTCGACCACATCACCGCCCGCGAGCTCGCGCTCAAGCTCGCCGAGGGCGCGCGCGTGCCGAGCACCGCCTACCAGCTCGAGACGCTGCTCCACGGCCACCTGGCCGGCGAGGACGGGCGCACGGCGCTCGTGCTGATCGAAAGCGACCCCGCCGTCGACCGGGTCGAGCGGCGCGCCGCCATGGCCGCCGAAGCGGTGCGCGCGATCGGCATGCCGGTGCTGACGCTGCTGCCGCCCGAGGGCATCCCCGGCTCGCCGGCACGGCTGCTCGGCGGCGCCGCCGAGCTCCAGCGCCTCACGCTCGCGCTCGCCGCCCAGCGCGGCGTCAACCCGGACCTGATCCGCCGCGAGGAGGAGCCCTACCGGCGCGCCGGCGAGGCCGGCGAGGGCACGTTCTGAGCCTAAGGCCGCCGCGGCGAGCGAGGCGCGCGCCGCGGGCGGGGCCGGCAGCGCCGCCGAGGGCGGCGCGATGTCGAGGTAGTGCCGGAACGCCCAGTGCGAGACGCGGCGGCGCCCGAACAGCCGCACGAGCGTGTTCATCGGCGCGCCGTGCAGCCGCCGGACCGACTGCTGGGCGTGGTACATGGACTCGAACGGCAGCGCGATGCGAGGCCGAGAAGTCGTGGTAGCGGCGCAGGGCGGCGGCCATGTCCTGGCGGCCGTCGAGCACGGCGCGCAGCTCGCGGCCGCAGGCGACGCCGAAGTAGAGCGCGGTGCGGATGCCCTCGGCGGTCAGCGGCAGGCAGTGGCCTGCCGAGTCGCCGACGAAGAACACGCCGTCCTCGGTGGCCGGCCGCAGCCGGTGCGGGATCCAGTTGCCCTGGAAGCGCACCGCGTCCGCCGAGACGTCGGCGGCCAGCGTCAGCGTCGGGTCCTTGACGTGCCGGTGCGGGTCGAACGAGCCGACGCCGATCCGCAGCTCGTCGCGCGCCGGGAACGACCAGCCGTAGCCGGGCGAGATGTAGCGCCGGTCGAGCCACAGCTCGAGGTCGTCGCCGCGCCCGTCCGGATGGACTTCGAGACCGCGCGAGAGCGCCGCCTCGGGCGGCTGCACGTTGTCGCCCGCGCCGAGCACGCGCCGCCAGCCGAGCGCGTCGACGATCACCCGCGCGCGCACGTCGCCGCGGTCGGTGTGGACGACGTTGCCGGTCCGGCCGTCGACCTTGGCGGTCTCGAACCGAGCGGCGCCCGCCTGCTCCCAGAGGAGGGCGCAGAGCGTGCGGTAGTCGAAGGTCGAGAACGTCCACGGCAGCGGCCAGCGGGCGGTCGCCCGAGGGGTGTGGACGAGCAGCGACGCGAAGGTCTGACGGATCGAGCCGTCGAGCCCGAGGTTGTGCAGCCACTCGGTCGGGGCCGCGCACGCCGAGGTCTGCCGCTCACCGATCTCATAGCGGTCGAGCACCAGGACGTTGGCGCCGCTCGCCCGCAGCTCCCGCGCCACGGCCAGGCCGGCGAACGAGGCGCCGCAGATCAGGACGTCGGTTGCGGCGTCCGAGGCGAAGCGCGTGCGCTCGGCGCCGCGCTTGGTTGCACGGACGGGCATACGGTGAAGATCGCTACAGTATCTGGCCGCTAATGGAAGCCACAATGACCCCTCCAACCACCGACTCCGAGACCGGCGCGAAGGTCGTCGAGGGCAGCGACGGGATGCTGCTCGAGATCGACGGCCGCATCGTCCCCAACTATGACGCCACGATCGTCCCCTTCGAGGAGGGCGACGTCGTCACCGGCAAGGTGGTGCGGATCGACAAGGACGAGGTCCTCGTCGACATCGGATACAAGAGCGAGGGCGTCATCCCCTCCGGCGAGCTGTCGATCCGCAAGTCGGTCGACACCTCGGAGGAGGTCGAGCTCGGCGAGGAGGTCGACGCGCTGGTCCTCACCAAGGAGGACCAGGACGGCCGGCTGATCCTGTCCAAGAAGCGCGCCCGCTTCGAGCGCGCCTGGCGCCGCATCGAGGCCGCCGCCGAGTCCGGCGAGCCGGTCATCGGCGCCGTGATCGAGGTCGTCAAGGGCGGCCTGATCATCGACCTCGGGGTCCGCGGCTTCCTGCCCGCCTCGCTCGTCGACATCCGGCGCGTGCCGAACCTCGACGAGTACCTGGGCCAGAACATCCAGTGCAAGGTGATCGAGCTCAACCGCTCGCGCAACAACGTGGTGCTCTCGCGCCGCGCGGTGCTCGAGGAGGAGCGCAAGGAGCAGCGCCAGGCCATCCTGGAGCGCCTCCAGCCGGGGCTGATCATCGAGGGCCAGATCTCCAACATCGTCGACTTCGGCGCGTTCGTCGACCTCGACGGCATCGACGGCCTGATCCACATCTCCGAGCTCTCGTGGTCGCACGTCAACCACCCGAGCGAGATCCTCTCGATCGGCGACACCGTGCAGGTCAAGGTGCTCGACATCGATCGCGACCGCCAGCGCATCTCCCTGGGCCTCAAGCAGACCCAGGAGGACCCGTGGCAGCGCGTGGTCGACACCTACAACGTCGGCGACGAGCTCGAGGGCACGGTCACCAAGGTCGTCGCGTTCGGCGCGTTCGTCGAGATCCTGGAGGGCGTCGAGGGGCTCGTGCACATCTCCGAGCTCGCCCAGCAGCACGTCGAGAACCCGCGCGAGATCGTCCAGCCGGGCGACGAGGTGAAGGTCAAGATCCTGGAGATCGACTCCGAGCGCCGCCGCCTGTCGCTGTCGATCAAGCGCGTCGAGGGCCAGGTGCTCCCGCGCCGTCCGATCGCCGACGCGGGCGACCTCGAGAACGTGCCGGAGCTGGGCCTCAGCGAGGACGTCTTCGCCGCGCAGGGCGAGCAGGTGGCGCCGGCCGACGAGGATTTCGCTGCGGACGACGCCGAGGACTTCACCGCGGACGCGGGCGACGTCACGGCCGACGCCGAGGGCGTGGTCTCGGAGACCGAGCTCGTCGCGGAGGAGCCCGAGGTCGCCGTGCCCGCGGCCGAGGAGCCCGTGGCCGAGGAGCCTGTGGCTGAGGAGGCCGCGGTCGAGGAGCCCGCGGTCGAGGAGCCTGTGGCTGAGGAGCCCGCGGTCGAGGAGCCCGCGGTCGAGGAGCCCGCGGTCGAGGAGCCCGCGGCCGAGGCCGCGACGCCCGCGCCCGACGACGAGACGCCCGAAGAAGAGTCCTGACCGCGCCGCCGTTCGTCGGTCTGACCGGCGGGATCGGCGCCGGCAAGTCGGAGGCCCTTGCGGCGCTCGAGCGCCTGGGCGCGGCCACGCTGTCGGCCGACGGGGTGGTCCACGAGCTCTACCGCGACCCGGAGGTGCGGGCCGCCGTGGTCGCCCGCTGGGGTGACGAGGTGGCGCCGGACGGGGTCGTCGACCGCGCCGCGGTCGCCCGCCGGGCGTTCGCCGGCGCGGAGGAGCGCGCCTGGCTCGAGGGCCTGCTCTGGCCCAAGGTGGGGGAGCGGATCGCCGAGTGGCGGGCCGTCGAGTCGGCTCGCGCGCCCGTTCTGGTCGTTGAGGTGCCGCTGCTCTTCGAGGCCGGTAACGAAGCGGCCTACGACGCGACGATCGCCGTCATCGCCGACGACGAGGTGCGGGCCGAGCGGGCCGCCGCGCGCGGTCATGAGGCGGTCGACGAGCGAACAGCCCGCCAGCTGTCCCAGGACGAAAAGGCGCAGCGAGCGACGTTCGTCGTCCACAACTCGGGGACCCTGGCAGAGTTGGAGCAGGAGCTGTCCTCCGTCCTCGCGAAGCTGAGTCCGTGACCGCTCACGCACAGGCCAGGCCGACGACCCGGCGCCGGCGCAGCCGCCCGAGGGTGCTGCGGCGGCTCCTCCTGCTGCTCGGCTTCGTGGTCCTGTCCAGCGCCGTGGCGATGATGGTGCTGACGCCGTGGGCCGACAAGGCGGTGCAGGAGATCCAGCTGCCGCTCCGGCACGACGACATCATCCGCCAGCAGGCGTCCGACAAGAACCTCGACCCGGCGCTGATCGCCGGCGTCATCTACGTCGAGTCGCGCTTCCGCGACCAGACCTCGCACGCCGGCGCCGAGGGCCTGATGCAGATCATGCCCGCGACCGCCGACTACATCGCGCGCAAGTCGGGCGGCACCGAGTTCGAGCAGGGCGACCTCGCCGACCCGCAGATCAACATCGCCTACGGGTCGTGGTACCTGCGCTACCTGCTCGAGCACTACCACGGCAACACGATCCTGGCCCTGGCCGCCTACAACGCGGGCGAGGGGAAGGTCGACCAGTGGTGGCGCGAGGCCGCCGACCGCGGCGAGCGCTTCCGCGTGGCGGACCACATCCCGTTCCCGGAGACGCGCGAGTACGTCGGCGACGTGCTCACCGCACGACGCGCCTACCGGCGCGAATACGCGAAGGAGCTGGGGCTGTGAACAGTCGCAAGCTGGGCCGCA
This sequence comes from uncultured Solirubrobacteraceae bacterium, assembly GCA_963844405.1. Lineage (GTDB taxonomy): Bacteria > Actinomycetota > Thermoleophilia > Solirubrobacterales > Solirubrobacteraceae > DASSUW01. The sequence continues at coordinate 359,387 of CAWJNZ010000012.1, forward strand.
CGGGCCTGGAGGTGTCCGAGATCGGCTACGGGGCGTGGGGCATCGGCCAGTCGATGTGGCTGGGCGCCGAGGACGACGAGTCGCTCGCGGCCCTCGACCGCGCGATCGACCTCGGCGTCAGCCTGATCGACACCGCGCTCGCCTACGGGAACGGGCACAGCGAGGAGCTCGTCGGCCAGGTCGTGCGCTCGCGGTCGGAGCGCGTCGCGGTGGCGACGAAGATCCCGCCCCAGAACGGGATCTGGCCGGCGCCGGACGGAATCGACCCCGACGAGGCGTTCTCCGCCGACCACGTCCGCGACTGCACCGAGCGCAGCCTGCGCCACCTCGGGCTCGACACCATCGACGTCCAGCAGTTCCACGTCTGGTCCGACGAGTGGGTCGGTCGCGGCTCCTGGCTCGAGGCGGTCGAGGAGCTGAAGGCCGAGGGCAAGATCCGCGCCTTCGGCGTCTCGATCAACGACCACCAGCCATCGAACGCGCTGAAGCTGGTGCGCAGCGGGGCCGTCGACACCGTGCAGGTGATCTACAACGTCTTCGACCAGTCGCCCGAGGACGAGCTGCTCGACGCGTGCCTCGAGCACGGCGTCGGCGTGCTCGCCCGCGTGCCGTTCGACGAGGGGTCGCTGACCGGCAACCTCGGGCCCGACAGCGAGTTCCCGGAGGGCGACTTCCGCAACCACTACTTCCGCGACGACCGGCTCCAGCAGGTCGACGAGCACGTCCGGGCGATCCTCGACGAGCTCGGCATCGAGCGCTCGCAGCTCCCCGAGGTCGCGCTGCGGTACATCCTCTCCCACCCCGCGGTGTCGTCGGTCATCCCCGGCATGCGGTCGGTGCGCAACGTCGAGCGCAACGCCGCCGTAGGCGACGGCTGCGGGCTGCCGGACGAGCAGGTCGCCGCCCTGAAGAAGCACCGCTGGGACCGCAACTTCTACCGCTGACCGCTCTGTGCCGTAAGGGAGCTGGGCAGCCGACCGGGCGGGTCATCCTCGAGCCAGTCTTCAGGCGCGTGGCGCTTTGACGTCGCATACCGACGTCAAAGCGCCACGGAACCGGCGACGCCGGCTCCCTCGCCGCCCTACCCAGCCGCAGTTGACGTTCGTCCGCTCACCGCGGCCGCCGCGGGGGCAGCGGGCGGCGGCGCTCGCGGGCGACGCGCCCGTTGCGCTCCGGGTGCTCCTCGTGCGGCTCCGGCGGAGGTGGCCGGCGCGCCCGCTCGGCCTCCTCGCGCTCGCGGTCCTCGGCCCGGCCGACGAGGTAGAAGACCCAGGAGACGCCGGCCACGGCCACGACGCCGGCGATGGCGAGCAGGGCGGCGACCAGCGTCGTGGACATATCGCGAGAATACGCCCGTGAGCGAAGACGTCATCCGCGAGCGGGTCGACCGCCTCAGCCTGGAGCAGAAGGTCCGGCTCCTCACCGGCGCCGACTTCTGGGCGCTGCACGACGAGCCGGCGGCGCGGCTGCGGCGTGTCGTGACCTCCGACGGCCCGGCCGGCGTGCGCGGCGAGCGCTGGGACGAGCGCGAGCCGTCCGCCAACGTGCCGTCGCCGACGCTGCTGGCGGCCACCTGGGACGAGGAGCGGATCGAGCGGCTCGGCCGGCTGCTGGCGAGCGAGGCGCGGCGCAAGGGCGTCGACGTCGTGCTGGCGCCGATGGTCAACCTCCACCGCACGCCGTACGGCGGCCGTCACTTCGAGTCCTTCAGCGAGGACCCGCTGCTGACCGCCCGCATCGGCGCCGCGTACGTCAGGGGCCTCCAGGAGGAGGGCGTGGCCGCCACGGTCAAGCACTTCGTGGCCAACGACTCCGAGACCGAGCGCTTCACGCTCGAGGCGCGCGTGGACGAGCGGCCGCTGCGGGAGCTCTACCTGGCGCCGTTCGAGCACATCGTGCGCGACGCCGGCGCCTGGACCGTCATGGCCGCCTACAACGCGGTCAACGGGCCGACGATGACCGAGTCGCCGATGCTGCAGGACATCCTCCACGACGAGTGGGGCTGGGACGGGCTCGTGATGTCCGACTGGACGGCGACCCGCTCGACCGAGGCGGCGGGGAACGCGGCGCTCGACCTCGCGATGCCCGGCCCCCAGAGCCCGTGGGGCGACGCCCTCGTCGAGGCTGTGCGCGACGGCCGCGTCGACGAGTCCCGGATCGACGAGAAGGTCGTCCGCCTGCTGCGGCTCGCCGCCCGCGTCGGCGCGCTGGAGGGCGTCGAGCCGGCCGCCGCGCCCGCCCGCCGCTGGAGCGACGAAGAGATCGCCGCCGAGCTGCGCGCCACCGCGGCGGCAGGCTTCGTGCTCGCCCGCAACGACGGCGTCCTGCCGCTCGCCGGCGTGAGCACGGTCGCGGTGCTCGGGCCGAGCGCCGCCGTGGCCCGGACGCTGGGCGGCGGCAGCGCGACGGTCTTCCCGCCCTACACCGTGTCGCCGCTCGAGGGCCTCGAGGCCGCGGGCTTCGAGGTCACCCACGCGCGCGGTGTCAAGGCCCACACGCGGCTCCCGCAGGCGACGGCCGAGCACCTACCGGACGGCGTCCAGGTCCGCTTCCTCGGCGCGGGCGACGCGGAGCTCGGCGCCGAGCACCGCCACGGCGCCGCCTTCACCTGGCTCGGGACGCTCCCGTCCGGCACGCGGGCGGTCGAGCTGCGCGCCACGCTCCATCCCACCGAGCCGGGCGAGCACGTCGTCGGCGTGACCGGCGTCGGCCGCCACCGCCTGACGCTCGACGGCGAGGAGCTGTTCGACGCGCGCGTCGAGCTCACGCCCGGCGCCGACCTCGGCGAGGCCGTCCTGCGCCCGCCCCAGCACGGGCTCCTCGTGACGCTGGAGGCCGACCGCGAGCTGATCCTGCGCTACGAGCTCGAGCCGGACGCGCTGATGGCCGCCGTCCACCTCAACGTCGAGCCGCCGGCCGGCGACGAGGAGGCCGAGCTCGAGCGCGCCGTCGAGCTCGCGCGCGAGGCCGACGTGGCGATCGTCGTGGTCGGCACCAACGAGGAGGTCGAGTGCGAGGGCGTCGACCGCGAGAACCTCGCGCTGCCCGGCCGCCAGGACGAGCTCGTCGCCCGCGTCGCCGAGGCCAACCCGCGCACCGTGGTGGTCGTCAACGCCGGCGCGCCGGTGCTCCTGCCGTGGGCCGGCGACGTGGCGGCGATCCTGATCGCCTGGTTCCCCGGCCAGGAGTTCGGCAACGCGCTCGCCGACGTGGTGACCGGCGCGGCCGAGCCCGGCGGCCGGCTGCCGACGACCTGGCCCAGCACCGAGGAGGGCCTGCCCTCGACCCAGCCGCGCGACGGCGTGCTGCCCTATGAGGAGGGGCTCTTCGTCGGCTACCGCGCCTTCGAGCGCGACCGCCGCGAGCCGTTGTTCCCCTTCGGCCACGGCCTCGGCTACACGAGCTGGGAGTACCTCTCCGTCGAGCCGCGGGACGGCCACGTCGCCGTCCGCCTCCGCAACGCCGGCGAGCGGCCCGGCCGCGAGGTCGTCCAGGTCTACGCCTCCAAGCCCGACAGCGCGATCGAGCGCCCGCCGCGCTGGCTGGCCGGCTTCGCGATCGCCGAGGCCGGCCCCGGCGAGGAGGTCGAGGTGCAGGTCACGATCGAGCCGCGAGCGCTCCAGCACTGGGACGGCGGCTGGACGACCGAGCCCGGCGACTTCCGCTTCGAGGCCACGTCGCGGTCGTGAACACCCGCTCGCCGGCGATCGTCATCGCGGCCAGCCCGGCGCTCCAGCGCGGGTCGCCGGCCACGAACGCCGCCGTGGCGTAGGCGTCGACGGTGCCGAGTTCGCGGCCGATGATCGTCACCGACGAGAGGCCGGCGGCCGGCCGCCCCGTCCGCGGGTCGACGATGTGCGGCCCGCGCTCGTACAAGCCCGAGGTCGCCACCGCGCAGTCCGACACCGTGATCGCGGCCGCCAGCCGGTCGCGCTCGTACGGGTGGCGGATGCCGACCCGCCACTCCCCGCGCAGAACGATGTCGCCGCCGGCGTCGATCAGGAAGCGCCCGCGGCCGAAGGCGGCGGCCCGCTGCACCGCCCACCCCTTCACGTAGCCGGACGGGTCGAGCCGGCCGCCGGCCCGCGCGTCGAAGAGCCCGCCGGTCTCGCGCCGCAGCGCCTCGCAGCGCGCCAGCACCGTGCCGACGAGCGGATGCGGATCGAACCGCTCGCCGCGGTCGAGCCGCGCGATCTCGCTGTCGTCGCGGTAGGTGCTGAACGTCGCGTCCACCCACCGCAGCCACGCGAACACCCGCCCGGCGTCCACGCAGCCCTCCACCCGCACCGGCATGCCCATGACGTGCTCAACCGGCACGGCGTGCCTTCCGGATCGCCCCGTCGAGCGACTCGAGCCAGATCTCGCTCGACGACGTCGCGCCCGTGACCACGTCGACGTCGGCGCTGCCGGCGCGCAGCGCGCGCTCGCGCAGGATCGGCTCCGCGCGGGCGTTGAGCGCGTCGGTGTGCGGGCCGTCGCCGCTCATCGCCACCGTCTCGATCCCCACCAGCTTCCCGTCCTTCAAGATCGCCTTGACCTGGATGGCCGAGAACGGCGTAACCAGCGCCGGGCCGACGGCGCTCACCGACCCCGGCGGCGGGTGAGAGGGCGTGGCGATCGCCGGCGGCTTGCGCGGGTCGTCGGCGCTGCGCGTCACCGGCGGCGTGGTCTCGTAGCGCGCGAGCAGCACCACGGCCACCGCGGTCAGGACCAGGGCGACGGCGGCGCGGCGCATCAGAACGCGAACCGCTCCACGGAGACCTGGTGGCGCGGAACGCCCGTGGCCCGCACCGCCTCCGTCATCGCGGGCGGGCCGCAGACGAAGACGTCGCGCTCGGCGAGGTCGGGCACGAGCTCGAGCAGCCGCTCGGGCGACAGCGGCTCCTCACCGACCACGTAGTGCACGTGCGCGAGCTCGTCGAGCTCGGAGCGCAGGATCACGTCCTCCTCGCGCGAGACCCGGTACACGACGACCACGTCACCGGGCAGGTCCTCCAGCAGCGCCCGTGCCGGGGTGATGCCGATCCCGCCGGCGATCAGCGCAACCCCACGGCCCGTCGGCCTGAAGCCGCCGAACGGACCTTCGGCGATCACCCGCGTGCCAGGTTCCACGTCTCGCAGGGAGCGCGTGTGGTCGCCCAGGCCCTTGACCGTGATGCGCAGCCTGCGGCCGTCGGGCGCCGCCGACAGCGAGAACGGATGCGCCTCCCACCAGTGGCGACGGCTCAAGAAGCGCCAGATGAAGAACTGGCCCGCCCGCGCCCTCAGCCGGTCCAGCCGTACGCCGCCGACTTCCAGCGACACGACGCCCGGGCTCTCCTCGGTGACCCGGATCACCCGCAGCCGGTGTCGAGCGCTGCGCCACAGCGGCAGCCCCACCCGGAACACCACGAGACAGCCGAGCGTCACGGCGTAGAGCGCGTACCAGTACGCTCGCGCCGCCGGCCGCCCTACGAAGGAGCTCCCAGTCGCGAGCTGGTGGCTGAAGGCCAGCGCCACGCCGAGGTAGGCGTACAGATGGACGAAGTACCACGTCTCGTAGCGCAGCCGGCGCCTCACGATCACCACCGACGTGACGGTCACGCCGATCAGCGCGACGAGACCGGCGGTCGCGGTGATCACGCCGGGGTAGCCGGTGATCAGCCGCGAGATCTCGTCCGCGAGCGAGATCCGGTCACCGAGCGTGTAGCCGGCGGTGGTCAGCACGGTGTGCGCCACGAGCAGGCTCAGGCAGGCGAAGCCGTTCCAGCGGTGCACGCGCGCGAGCCGCTCGAGGTCGAGCCCGGGGATGCGTGAGAGCAGGAGGATCTGGACGAGCGCGAGGTAAGCGCCGAGCAGCCCGGTGACGCGGCCGAGCCCGGTGAGCAGGCTGGCGGTGTCGTGGATGTCGGACGGCGTCCAGAGCGCGACCACCACGACCGCGTTGAGCACGGCAAGGGCTGCCGCCGCCGCGAGGGACGGCGACGACAGCCGATGCATGAGCTCAGCCCTTGACGGCGCCCGCCGTCAGGCCCGCCACGATGCGCTTCTGGAACAGCAGCACGAGCAGCACCAGGGGGATCGAGATCACCACCGATGCCGCGGACTGCGTCCCGAGCGGGACCTCGAACTGCGAGGACCCGGTGAACTGCGAGATCGCCACCGGCACGGTGCGGGCCTCGCGGGACGAGGTCAGCGTGGTGGCGAGGAGGAACTCGTTCCAGGCCGCGATGAAGGCGAGGATCGCCGTCGTCGCCAGGCCCGGTGCCGCGAGGGGGACGATCACCTTCCGGAACGCCTCGAAGTTCGTCGCTCCGTCCACGAGCGCCGCCTCCTCGAGGTCCCTCGGGATCTCGCGGAAGAACGACACGAGGATGTAGATGGACAGCGGCAGCGCGAACGTCAGGTACGGGATGATCAGGCCGTAGAGCGTGTTGTAGAACCCGATGTCGGTCCACAGCCGGAACAGCGGCGCGGCGATCGCGATCTGCGGGAACGTCGAGATCGAGAGCACGATGCCGAGCAGCAGGAACTTGTAGTTCATCTTCAGGCGCGCGAGCGCATACGCGCAGAACGCGCCCACCACGATCCCGAGGAACGTCGTCACGAGGCTCACGACCGCGCTGTTGAACAGAGCCCTCGTGAAGTCGTCGTTCTGGAAGATCGAGGTGTAGTTGTCGAGGCTCGGGTTGGGCGGGATGATGTCCGCGCTGGACAGGTCCGCGCCCGTCTTGAGCGAGATGTTGACCAGCCAGTAGAACGGGAACAGGCAGAAGACGACGATGGCCGCCACGGCGACGTAGATCCACCAGGGCGGTCCCGGCGCCTTCGGGCCCTTCTTCTTGACGGCGGCCTCGTCGCGGGTCGTCGCCCTGCCTGCGGCTGTGGTTGCGGCTCCCATGGTCACCGGTCCTCGGTCAGGCCGCGGATGTTCCCGCCCACGAAGCGGATGTACATGAACGACACGACCATCACGATCAGGAACGTGATGATCGAGTACGCCGCTCCTTCTCCGTAGAGGCGGTTCTCCTGGAATGTTCGCTGCGCGATGAGCGACATGGTGGTCGTGCCGTTGGCGCCGTTGGTCAGCACCTTCGGCAGGTCGAACGCCCTGAGCGCATCGAGCGTGCGGAAGATCAGCGCGACGAGCAGGGCGGGCATCAGCAGCGGCAGCGTGATCCGGCGGAACCGCTGCCACCCCGTGGCGCCGTCGACCTTCGCCGCCTCGTAGATCTCCGACGGGATGACCTGCAGGCCGGCCAGCAGGAGGAGCGCCATGAACGGCGCCGTCTTCCACGTGTCGGCCAGGATCATCACGATGAGCGCCTGTGGCTCCTCGCCGAGCCAGACCGTGTTGGTCCCGAGGATCTGGTTCACGAGCCCCAGGTTCGGGTCCACGATCGTGCGCCACATGATGGCCGTGACCACGGTGAGGACCGCCCACGGCACGAGCACGACCGTGCGCAGGAGGCCCTGCCCCTTGAACGCGGTCGCCATGATCAGCGCCATCACGAGGCCGATGATCGTCTCCAGGAACACCGAGGAGATCGTGTAGACGAACGTCACGACGACCGAGTTGACGAAGTCGGGCTCTCCGAAGGCGTCGATGTAGTTGCCGAGGCCGGCCGGCGAGGCCCAGCGCGAGACACCCGCCCTGATGAGGCTGTACTCGTGGAGCGAGAGCCAGATCGCGTAGATGATCGGGTACACCGCCACGACCGCGATCAGGATCATCGAAGGGGCCGTCATCAGCCACGCCAGGCGGCGCTCCGGGACACCCCGGGAGCGCCGCCGCTGCGTACCTGCCTGAACTGCTGCCGCGTCAGCCATGGCGGATCAGAAGGTCTCCAGCGCCTGCTGCATCTCCGACTGGGCGGTCTTCAGTGCCTCCTCCGGTGACACGCGGCCCGCGAGGGCCTCGTTGACGTTCTTGTAGATCGCCTGCGAGATCTGCGGATAGACCGGCGAGACCGGGCGCGAGCGCGCCTGGGCGACGGACTCCTTGAGCTGCGTGGCGAAGTCGTACTTCTTCTGGACGTCCGGGTCGTCGTACGCGGCCGCGACGGTCGGGGCCAGCGAGTAGTCGCGGAACATGATGATCTGCTCCTCCTCGCTGCTGAGGAAGTCGACCAGCTTCAGCGCGGCGCCCTGGTTCTCGGTGAAGACGGAGATCACGTTGTTGTGACCGCCGAGGATGGCCGCCTTGCCGGCGCCCTCGAACTCCGGGAACGGGGCCACCTTGAACTTGCCCGAGACCTTGGTGCCCTTCTTCTGGCCGAGCGAGTACGCGTACGGCCAGTTGCGCATGAAGGTGGCCTTGCCCGACTCGAAGTAGCGCCGGGCCTCCTCCTCCATGTACGTCGTGACGCCGTTGGCGGCGGTGCCGTCCTTGACGCCGTCGACCATGAACTGGAGCGCCTTGACGTTCTCCGGCGAGTTGATCACGGCCTCCTTCCCGTCCTCGGACAGGATCTCGCCGCCGGCCGCGTAGGCGATCTCGAGGAAGTCGCAGGTCAGGCCCTCGTACGGCGCTCCCTGGTAGACGATGCCGTCGTTCTGGCCGGCGACCTCATAGACCTCCTGCCAGGTGGCGGGGACCTCGTCGACCTGGTCGGTGCGGTAGTAGAGGAAGGCCGCGTCGGTCTGCTGCGGCATGCCCCAGATCTTGCCGTCGTAGGTGACGGTGTCGAGCGTGGCCTCGATCAGGTCGCCCTTCTTCGACTCGACGTACGGCGACATGTCGAAGATCCACTTCTGGGACGCGAACTCCGCCGTCCAGATCACGTCCGCGTAGAACACGTCGCACTCGCCCGACTTGGCCTCCTGGCGCTGGACGAACTGGGTGCGCTGCTCGTCGGCCGAAGTCGAGAACTCGAGCATCTTGGCGGTGATGCCGGGGTTCTGCTCGTTGAAGCGCTTGATCGCGGCGGTCTTGTCGCCGGAGGTGTCCTTGCCGAGGCAGTACGTGACCTCGCCTTCGGCGTTCTCCATCGACGCGGGGTCGATGGCCTTGGCGCCCTCTGTGGCGCCGGTCTCCTGCGAGCCGGCCTCGTCGCCGCCGCCGCCTTCGTCCTCGCCGCAGGCGGCGACGAAGACCGCGCAGGCAAGCGCCATGCACAGCAGGTACAGAAGTCTCTTGGACACGAGCTCCCCCTCTGTCCGGTGGGTGTGGTCAGGAACGTACCCTCTTGCGGTCCTTGCATGCTTCCCGGGTGCCGTCCTTGCACCCGGTGCTGCTGCGAAGCACCAGCTCGACGGTGAGTTGCTGCCCGGTGACCGGGCCGCCGTCCAGTTCGGCGAGCAGGAGCTCCGCGCCGCGCGCACCGCTCTCCTCGAGCGGCTGCGCGACCGTGGTGAGGCCCGCGTAGCGGGCCACCTCGATGTCGTCATAGCCGACGACCGCGAGGTCGTCGGGCACGCCGACGCCGAGCTCGCCCGCGGCCTCCAGCACACCGACCGCCTGCGTGTCGGAGGCCGCGAAGATCGCGGTCGGCGGCTCGGCCGACCGCAGCAGCTCGCGCGCCAGCGCCGCGGCCGCCTCGCGTCCATGCGGGGCGCGCCGCACCAGCTCCTCGTCCAGCTCGACGCCGGCCGCCGCCAGGGCGTGCTCGTAGCCGGTGCGCCGCATGGCGCTGGACGTGAAGCCGTGGTAGTTGTGCTCGAAGTCGCCCAGGAAGGCGATCCGCCGGTGGCCGAGCCCGAGCAGATGCTCGGTGGCCAGCCGGCCGCCCGCGACGTCGTCGGTGTAGACGGCGGCGACCCGGTCGTGTGGGTGGTCGATGAGCACGACCGGCATCCCCGCCGCCTCGAACCGGTCGAGGTCGGCGTCCGTCGGGCAGAGCGAGATGGAGAGGAGGCCGTCGAGGCCGCTGGGAAGGGTCCGGAACGAGTCCGAGTCCTGGCCCGGGCGCTCGACGTCGAACAGGACGAGCCGGTAGCCCGCCCCGGCCAGCACGTGCGAGACGCCGCGCAGCCGCTCCATCACCGACGGACGGGTGAAGAACGGCGCGACGACGCCGACCGAGAGCGTGCGGCCGGTCGACAACGCGCGCGCCGCGGCGTTCGGCGCGTAGCCCAGGTCCGTGATGGCTTCGAGGACGCGTTGCCGCGTCTCGTCCCGGACCGCCGGCGAGCCGTTGAGGACTCGCGACACCGTCGCGACTCCCACTCCGGCCTGCCGTGCGACCTCGGAGATGGTCGCCACCAACCCTGGACTCCTCCTCTCGTGGAACCGCTTCCATGGAATCAAGGGGAGCGGCAGTCGTCAACACGGGCAGCCTACGGCCGGGTTCGTATCCTCCGCCGATGGCCTGGTGGCGGAACGGCGTGCTGTACCAGATCTACCCGCGCTCCTTCGCGGACGCGAACGGCGACGGGGTCGGCGACCTGCGGGGGATCGTCTCCCGGCTCGACCACCTCGAGTGGCTCGGCGTGGACGGCATCTGGCTCAACCCGACGATGCCGTCGCCCAACGACGACTGGGGCTACGACGTCTCCGACTACCTGGGCGTCCACCCGGAGCTCGGGACGCTCGAGGACATGGACGCGCTCGTGGAGGAGGCGGGGAAGCGGGGGATCCGCGTACTGCTCGATCTCGTCCCGAACCACACCAGCGATCAGCACCCCTGGTTCCAGGATGCGCTGGCGGGCGGCGAGCGCCGCGACTTCTACGTGTGGACGGCCCGACCCAACAACTGGCTCTCGAACTTCGGCGGCTCGGCGTGGACGCGCGACGAGCGCTCCGGCCAGTACTACCTGAACAACTTCCTGCCCACCCAGCCCGACCTCAACTGGTGGAACGAGGAGGTGCGGGTCGCGTTCGACGACGTGCTGCGGTTCTGGTACGAGCGCGGGGTCGCCGGCTTCCGGATCGACGTCTGCCACGCGATCGTCAAGGACCGCGAGCTGCGCGACGACCCGGCGGCCACGCCGGACGACCACCCGCAGGTGCGGGCGCGGGGCACGCGCCAGGTCTTCTCGATGAACCGCCCCGAGGTCCACGACGTGCTGAAGCGCTGGCGCCGCGTGTCGGAGCCCGACCGGATCCTGGTGGGGGAGACCTACGTGCTCGATCTCGACCAGCTGATCCCCTACTACGGCTCGGGCGAGGACCAGCTGCACATGGCCTTCAACTTCCTGTTCGTCCACGCGGAGCTCGACGCGGCCGAGCTGCGGACGATCGTGGAGGCGATCGAGGAGAAGCTCCCGGCCGGCGCGTGGCCGGTGTGGACGGGCTCCAACCACGACGCCGGCCGGCTCGCCTCGCGCTGGGCGGGCGGCGACGAGGCGAAGGCGCGCGTCGCGCTGCTCATGCTGCTCACGCTCCGCGGCACGCCGTTCCTCTACTACGGCGACGAGCTGGCGCTGCCCGACGCGTCGCTCGACCCGGCGAAGGCCTTGGATCCCGTGGCGCGCCGGACCGGCGACCCCGAGCGCAACCGCGACGTGTGCCGGACGCCGATGCAATGGGACGGCGGGCCGGGGCGCGGCTTCAGCCCGGACGGGGCCGAGCCGTGGCTGCCGTTCGCCGACGACCGCAGCGTGGCGGCGCAGCGCGAGGACCCGGGGTCGACGCTGCACCTCGTCCGCGACCTGATCGCGCTGCGGCGCGGGCGCGACGATCTGCGCGACGGTGCCTACGAGACGCTGCCGGCGCCCGCGGGCGCCTGGGTGTGGCGGCGAGGGGAGGGCACGGTCGTCGCGCTCAACCTGTCGGACAAGCCGGTCGACGTGTCGCCGCGCGGGACTGTGATCATCGGTACCGACCGGTCGCGCGAGTCCTTCGACGGGCGCCTCGGCCCGTGGGAGGGCGTGGTGCTCGATGGCTGAGCCGGCCTGGTGGCGGCGCGGCGCGATCTACCAGATCTACCCGCGCTCGTTCGCGGACGCGAACGGCGACGGCGTCGGCGATCTGCGCGGGATCGCGTCGCGGCTCGACCACATCGTCGAGCTGGGCGCGGAGGCGATCTGGCTGTCGCCCTTCTTCCGCTCGCCGATGGCCGACTTCGGCTACGACGTCTCCGACTACCGCGACGTCGACCCGATCTTCGGCACGCTGGCCGACTTCGACCAGCTGGTCGCCGAGTGCCACGCCCGCGGCATCCGGGTGGTCATCGACTGGGTGCCCAACCACACCTCCGACCAGCACCCCTGGTTCCAGGCCTCGCGCAGCTCACGCGAGGACCCCAAGCGCGACTGGTACGTCTGGCGCGACGGCGACGAGCCGCCGAACGACTGGACGTCGCAGTTCAAGGCCGTCGGGTCGGCATGGACCTTCGACGAGGCCACGGGCCAGTGGTACCTGCACTCGTTCATGCGCGAGCAGCCCGACCTCGACTGGGACAACCCGGAGGTCGAGGCCGCGATGCACGACGTCGTCCGCTTCTGGTTCGACCGCGGCGTCGACGGGCTGCGGCTCGACGCGATCCACAAGATCGCCAAGGACCCGCTCCTGCGCGACCACACGGAGGCGCCGCGCCGCCACGACGAGGACTGGGAGACCATCCACGAGCGCCTGCGCGGCATCCGCCGGGTCGTCGACGAGTACGACGACCGGATGGTCGTCGGCGAGGTCGCGCTGCAGGACCTGCACCGGATCGTCCTCTACCTGGAGTCCGGCGACCAGCTCCACCTCGCCCACAACTTCGTCTTCGTCGACCTGCCGTGGGACGCGGAGGCCTACGCCACGTCGATCGACGACTTCGAGGCGCTGGCCGACCGCACCGCGTGGCCCGCCTGGTTCCTCGAGAACCACGACAAGCCACGGCTCGCCTCGCGGTTCGGGCCCGGGCCGGCGCGCGCGGCCGCCGTGCTGCTCTACGCCCTGCGCGGCACGCCGTTCGTCTACCAGGGCCAGGAGCTCGGCCTACCGGACACCGAGATCCCGCCGGACCGGGTGGTCGACGTCGACGGCCGCGACCCAGAGCGCACGCCGATCCCGTGGACCGACGGGCCGGGCGCCGGCTTCACCGAGGGCGAGCCGTGGCTGCCGATCGACGACCGTTTCAACGCGCGCGCGCAGGAGGCCGACCCGCGCTCCTCGCTGACGCTCTTCCGGCGGCTCGCGGCGCTGCGGCGCGAGCTGCCGGAGCTGCGCGACGACGCCCAGCGGATCGTCGACGCGGAGCCGGACGTGCTGTCCTGGGTGCGCGGCGAGCGGATCCTCGTGGCGGTCAACTTCGCCGCCGAGCCACGGCCGCTCGAGGCGCGCGGGACCCTGCTGCTGTCGAGCGACCCGGACGGGACCGGCGAAGCGCTGGGACCGCACGAGGCGGTCATCCTCAGGCTCGATGATTGACGAGCTCCTGTCCGACGAGGGGTGGGCGTACGCCTCGACGCCGCCGGTCGAGGAGGGCGACCCGGGGCGCTTCCACGCGCTCTTCGGACGCGACTCGCTGATCACGGCGCTCCAGGTGCTGCCCGAGCGGCCGGACGTGGCGCGGGCCACGCTGCGCGCTCTGGCGGAGCGGCAGGGGAAGGTCGACGACCCGGAGACCGACGAGGAGCCCGGCAAGATCCTGCACGAGTACCGGCCGGTGGCCGAGCCGCGGTTCCTGGAGATGGGCTGGCCGGTGCGCGACGGCTCGCTGCTCTACTACGGCTCGGCCGACTCGACGTCCTGGTTCCTCGTGGTTCTCGAGGCGCTCGGCGACCCGTCGTTTGGGGCTTCGCTCGAGGACGCCTGGCGGGCGGCGGCCGGCTGGCTGGTGCGCGCTCTTGAGGCCGGCGGCGGCCTGGTGCGGTACGGGCCGAGGCAGGCTCCGGGCGGGCTCGTGCAGCAGGGCTGGCGCGACGCCGTCGCGCCGGTCGAGCGGCATGCGTACGGCGCCGGCATCGTCCGTCCGGACGGCACCGAGCCGGCCGCGCCGCTGGCCGACGCCGATGTCCAGGCCGTCGCGCACGCCGCGCTGCGAGCGCTGGAGCGGCTCGATCCCGGCGGCGGTTGGGGGGAGCGCGCCACCGAATTCGAAACAGCGCTCAACGACCTCTTTGGGCCTGAGGTGATGGCGGTGGAGGCTGACGGGACCGTAGTGCCGGGAGCCGGATCCCAGCTCGGCTGGCTGCTGTGGTCCGGGGCATTGAAGGGCGACGCGGCGGCGGCGGTCGCCTCCCGTCTCGTGGCGCCGGACGTTCTGACGCCATTCGGCCTGCGGACGCTGTCGTCGGACCACCCGGCCTTCGAGCCGCACGCCTACCACCGCGGCGGCATCTGGCCGTTCGACAACTGGATCGGGTGGCAGGGGTTGCTGGCGGCCGGCCGTTCCGATGATGCCGAGCGCGTTCGTGCTGGCGTGCTGCGCGCCTTGGATGAGCTCGGGCGGGCGCCGGAGCTGTACGCGGTTGGTGCGGGCGGTGAGTTGGAGCCGGTGGCGGTCTCGAATCGGGTGCAGGCCTGGACGGTTGGGGCTCGGATCGCCTTCGAGCGGGGTTGAGGGACGGAAACCCCGCTTGTAGGGAGGGTCGGGGTGGTGTCGGCGGGGTTGGTTTCCGCGATGCGCAACGGGTCACGCCTGAGGGGCGAGATTCGAGGCCGCCGCGAGGAGCCGGGGTTGTTTATGGGTCGTATAGCGACGCTTTGCCGACCCGCCAGTTTCCGGAGCGTGGGCGCCGAGTCCCCGCCTTCCACGATGCGGAAATCCAGGCCGATCCTGCTCCCTTAAAAGCGAGAAGTTCGTCCCTCAGTCAGCTCTCGAGCACGACCTCGACATCGCCCACCACCTGGACATCGGCGAGCGCCACGAGGCCCCCGGTGCGCTCGAAGACCAGGCCGACCCGCGCGTCGGCCACCCGCAACCCGCGCACCTCGACCCGGCTAAGCCAGCGCGGCAGCCACGGCCGCCGGATCCGCAGCCGGCGTTTCAACCCATCCGGGACCAGCCCCAACCCGCCGGCGGTCAGGTATGGGATCGAGCCCGCCGCCCAGGCCTGCGGCTGGCAGGCGACCGGGTAGGGGACCGGGGTCTCGAGCTCGGTCCGGGAGAAGCCCGCGAACAGCTCCGGCAGGCGGTGGTCGGGCGCGCTGGCCGCCGCGTCGAGCAGCGCCTCGAAGATCCGCGCGAAGTCCTCGTCGAAGCCGTACTTGCGGAGAGCCGAACGCGGTCATCGCGGTGTCGTGCGGCCAGACGGTGCCGAGGTGGTAGCCGAGCGGGTTGTAGCCGCCCTCGCCCTCGCCCAGGGTCCGGATGCCCCAGCCGGAGAACATGGCCGCTGACATCACCGCGTCGCGGATCGCGCGCGCACGTGACGGCGGGACGGCGACCGACCACAGCAGGTGACCCTGGTTGGAGGCGAGCGCGCCGCTCGGTACGCCGTCCGCTCCCCAGCCCATCGAGTAGAAGCCGCGGTCCTCGAGCCAGAAGCGGTCGAGCGCCTCGCCCAGCGCGCCGGCCTCGGCCAAGAGCTGCTGCGCGCGCGCCTCGTCGCCGTCGAGGCGCAAGAGCAAAGCCAGCCGGCGCTTGGCCCGCAAGGCGTAGGCCGACGGCTCGACCAGCGTGATCGGCGGCTCCAAGGGCGCGCCGTCGGCGGCGAGCACGCCCTCCTCGGAGTCCTTCCAGCCCTGGTTGCGCAGGCCGGCCGGCGTGCGCGCCCTGTAGTCGAGCAGCCCGTCGCCGTCGCGGTCCCCGTCGCCGTCGATCCAGCCGAGCATCGCGTCGATCTGCGGGCGCAGCTCGCGGAACAGCGACAGGTCGCCGGTCCAGTCCGCGTGCTCGGTGAGCAGGGAGAGGAACAGCGGCGTGGCGTCGACGGTCCCGTAGTAGCGGGCGAGCGGCGACAGGCCGCGGTTCGCGACCTCGCCGACGCGCAGCTCGTGCAGCACCTTGCCCGGCTCCTCGTCGTGCTCGGGGTCGTCGCGCGTGCCGATCAGCTTCGCGAGCACCCGCAGCGTGCCCTCCGCCATCGGCGGGTCGAAGGCCAGCAGCTGGGTGGCGGTGATCAGGGAGTCGCGCCCGAACAGCGTCGCGTACCAGGGGACGCCGGCCGCGCAGTAGCCGTCGCCCGCGTGGCGCGAGTGCAGCATCCGGATGTCGAGCAGCGAGCGGCGCAGGATGCGGTTGAAGAACTCGTCGTCGGTCTCCACCACCGTGCGCTCGGCGAGCCACTCGTCGGGCCCGCCCCGCCGCGGCGACGAGTGCACGACGCCGGACGGCGGGCCGGCGCCCTCGTGGAGGTCGTAGCGCAGGCGCAGCGTCGTCTCGCCGTTCGGCCCCAGCTTCAGCGGCCAGCGCAAGGTGCCCGGCCTCGACCCCGGCTCGCAGTCGCGGTCGGCCACCACCGCCGTCGCCCGGTGGCGGCCGTCGCGACCGACCGTCGCGAGCCGGACGCCGCGCGCCGAGTGCTCGATCTCGACGGCTCCCGGCTCGCCCGTGAAGACGATCCCGCGGATCGCGAGCATCGGCTCGAAGTCGGCGCTCAGCAGCAGCTCGAGCTCGATCTCCAGCGGCTCGCGGTCGTACGACTGCACGAGGACCGTCTCCTCGACGGCCTGCTCGAGGAGCCGCCGCTCGAGGCGGAGCCGCAGGGTCTGGACCGGGTTCGTGAGCTCGTGCACCGACTCGGAGCCGAGCGCCGCCGAGGCGACGAGCAGCCTCGGCCGCACGCCGTTCAGCCACAGCTCGTGCCCGCACAGGAACCGGCAGTCGTCGAGGTAGAGGCCGAGCGGATGCGACTCGCCGATGGGCAGCGACCCGTCGCGACGCGCCACGACGAACGCGTTCTCCTCCTTGGTGACGATCGTCTCCGCGAGGTCGACGGGCGCGCCGGGGGGCGACCCCGGCGCGCTCGGCGGGTGTCCGGCGCCGCTAACGCCGCCTCACGATCAGCGTGTGCCGCCCCGGCCGGGTGGTGACGCCGACCTCGACGCCCCGGTTGGTCCCCCACGTCCGGTACTCGACCCGCTTGCCGTCGAGCCGGACCCAGTCGACCTCGGACCCGCGCGGCAGCGTGTGGCCGATCACGAGCCTCCGGACCTCGGGGGACCGCGTGACCACGTGCGTCCGGTAGCGCCGGCCCCCACGGTCGGCGGTGACGGCGGCCCACCCGGACCCGAGCCGGATCCTGCGGCCCGCGATCGGCGCCGACGTGGGTGTCTGCGGCATGACGGTCAGCCGCCCGCGGCCGAGATCCGGCCGCACGCCGAGCTGCTGGTGGACGACCGGCCACATGATCCCGTAGTTTCCCCACGCCTGCATGACCATCGAGCGGCAGCGGCTGCAGCGGTCGAGGTTCCGGCCGCGCGGCAACGGCGACGGCGCGATCTCCGGCATGGCGCCGGGCTGCTCGTCGGGCACCGGGAGCATCAGCTCGCGGTTGGCCGAGGTGTAGCGCCGCTGCGCGCCGAGGCGCCCGTAGTTGCCCTCGGCCACCGACATGATCGACGTGTTGAGGGTGAAGATGTCCAGCTCGCCCTTGCCCTCGGGGCCGCCGCCACAGCCGGTGTGGAAGAGGCCGCGGTTGAACGGCCGCTCGCCGCTGTAGCACGATCCCTCGCGCTCGGCGATCGCGGCGGCGCCGTTGTCGTAGGTGGCGAGACCCGGGACCACCCGGTTGCCGACCACGCGCTCGACCTCCATCGGCGTGACGCCGATCCAGTGCTTCTGCTGCACCTGCCGGTTGCCGGGGTCGTCGAGCGAGTCGGCGTACTGGCGGACCGCGGGCATCCACCATGCGGAATCGAAGCCGCCCATCAGCGCGCGGCCTCGGTCGAGCGCCCAGTTGCGGGTCGCCGTGTCGCCCTTGTCGCGCGCCATGTCGGCGAGGTCGTAGAGGCCGCGGATGGTCGAGACCGTGTTGTCGAGCTTCTCCTCGCCCATGCCGCCGCGCTCGACGTTGCCGAGCCCCTCGGGCCAGCCGTCGCCGTCGTCGTCGAGCTCGCGGTAGATGTACTCCAGGTTGCTCTTGGCGAAGTCGTAGAGCCGGTCGCGGAAGGCGTCGTCGCCGGTCCAGCGCCAGATCAGCGCCACCATGCTGGGGAACTTGGCCGTCTCGTCGGTGTTGCCGGCGTGCGCGAGGTTGCCGAAGTAGACGGAGCCGTCGGCGACGACCTCGTGCCCCACCTTGCCGGAGTTGCCGTTGAGGATGACCGAGATGTCGCGGAGCGCGACGGCGTGCCGCTTGATCGACTCGAACTGGCCCACCGACACGTTCGCGAACGCCGTGTACTCGCCGTCGGTCGCGAACAACCACGGGTAGTCCGGGAAGCCGGCGCCGAGCCACTGCATCGAGCGCACCGTCCCGATCGGCGGCGGATAGGCCTTGCCCTCGTTGACGTCGCGGATCTGGACGTTGTACGCCCGCTGCGTCGAGTCGAGCAGGTTCTGCTTCCCCCAGTCGATGCCCGTCGCGAGCATCCGGTCAGCCGGCAGCGAGAGCTTCGTCCATTGCGCCCACCGCGCGCGGCGCGCGAGCTTCTGCCGCAGGGAGCGCGCGGGGTTCGCGAGCAGCCGGTCCAGCTGCGTCGTGGCGCCCGTCACGCCGGTGTCCGCTCCGGCGACGCCGATCCACAGCGTGCGGGTGCGCCCGCTGCGCACGCGGACGCTGTACCGGAGCTGGCCGCCCGTGCCCTTGCCGGCCGCGCCGTCGTCGCAGACCATCGCCTTCTGCTCGTCCGGCACGCCCTCGTCCTGACAGACCTCGACGGGCTCCTGCGAGCCGAAGTGCCCGGGGCCGGCCTCGCCCCCTGTCGGCCGCGAGCGCGAGCCGACGGCGGCCGCCCAGTCGTGCGGCCCGGCGTTGGGGTGCGAGACGCCCTGGTCCCGGAAGACGAGCCGGCCGGCCGTGGCGTCGAAGCTGCCGGTGTCGGCGATGTTGTACTCGGTGGCGTTCGGCGTCGTCCAGGCCCACGGGTAGTGCTGGAGCAGCTCCGAGTGGACGTCGACCATGACGTTCACGGTGCGCGTCGCCCCGCGGTTGGTGATCTGCAGGCCGAACAGCGCGCCACGCCGGCGGTCCGGCGCGAAGTCGGTCCGGGAGATGCGCAGGTCGCCGACCCTGGGGAAGCGCATGCGCGAGTAGCCCCAGCCGCTCGTGAACCTCGTGGCCGGCCCGAGCCACTGGCCGTCGACGCCGAACCAGACGCCGTCGACGAGCTTGAGCGGCTGCGTCCAGACGCCGCCCATCTCGCCGCCGATGTGCCAGCCCTGGGCGTAGAACCGCCCGTCCTGGAAGCCGACGACGTACGCGCGGTCGCCGGACGTGACGTAGCGGCGCGCCTCGAGGCGGTCGGAGACCGACAGCTCGGGCAGTTGGGCCTGTGCGACTCCAGGTGTGAGCGCGGCCGCCAGGACGGCAGCGGCGGCGACGGCACGTTTGACGGTCATTGGAGCTCAGCCTCCGGGTTCGTGACCTCGCCGCGCCTCAGCCGCGAGTGTCGGATGCCATAGATGAAGTAGATGACGAGGCCGATCGCCATCCAGATCAGGAACCGCAACCACGTCGCGCCCGGCAGGTCGACCATGAGGTAGATGCACAGCGCCGTCCCGATCAGGGGGAACACGGGGACGAACGGGACGCGGTAGCCGCGCTCGAGGTCGGGCCGCGTGCGGCGCAGGATGATCACGCCGATGTTCACGACCACGAACGCGAAGAGCGTGCCGATGTTGACGAGCTGGACGATCTCGGCAAGCGGCACGACGGCGGCGAGGGCGGCGAAGACGATGCCGAGCGTGCCGATGATGAACACGGGCGTGCGGGTGCGCGGGTTGACCTGGGCGACGCGACGCGGCAGCAGCCCGTCGCGGCTCATCGCGAAGAGGATGCGCGACTGCCCGTAGAGCAGCGTGAGCACCACGCTCGTGATGGCGACGAGCGCCCCGAACGAGATGACGTCGGCGCCCCATTCGATGCCGGCGCCGTCGCTCAGCACGGTGGCCAGCGGCGCCTCGGCGCCGTTGAGCTCCTCGAACGGCAGCGCTCCGGTCGCCACGATGGCGACGAGGATGTAGAGCACCGTCGCGATCGCGAGCGAGCCGATGATCGCGCGCGGGAGGTCGCGGCTCGGCTCCTTGACCTCCTCCCCCGAGGTCGAGACGGCGTCGAAGCCGATGTAGGCGAAGAAGATCAGCGACGCGGCGGTCACGGTGCCGCTGAAGCCCTCGCCCTCGACGAAGAACGGCTCGAAGTTGTCGCTCGTGAAGGCCGTGAGGCCGAGCACGATGAAGAGCACCAGCACGACGAGCTTGATCGCCACCATGACCGTGTTGGTCCGCGCCGTCTCGCGGACGCCGATCATCAGCACCGCCGAGACCGCGAGGACGAGGAAGGCCGCGGGGATGTTGACCGTGCCGCCTTCGCCCGGCGGGTTGGTGATCGACTCGGGCAGGGACAGCCCGAGCAGGCTCTCGAGCAGCGCGTTGAAGTACTGCCCCCAGCCGACGGCCACGCCGGCGATCGACACCCCGTACTCGAGGATCAGGTCCCAGCCGATGATCCACGCGGCGAGCTCGCCGAGCGTCGCGTACGAGTACGTGTAGGCGCTGCCCGACACCGGGATCGAGGAGGCGAGCTCCGCGAAGGCGAGCGCCGAGAACGCGCACGTCAGGCCCGCGATGACGAACGAGAGGACGATCGAGGGCCCCGAGGTGGCGATCGCCTCGCCGATGATCACGAAGATGCCGGTGCCGATGATGGCGCCGAGGCCGAGCGCGGTGAGGTCGAGCGCGCCGACGGCGCGCCGCAGCTCGGTGCTCTTCTCGTGCGTGTCCTCGACGAGCCGGTCGACGGGCTTGGTGGCGAAGAGCCCGCTACGCGTCCGGGTTGCCATGCAACTCCTCTCTCGGCGGCGTGATGACGAGGACCGGGCGGCGCGCCCGGCGGATCAGCTGTACCGACGTGTCGCCGAGCAGGCGTCGCGCCACCGGCCCGCGCGCCGAAGCGCCGCAGACGATGAGGTCCGCGTCGCGGTCCTCGGCGAACAGGAGGACGCTGCGCACGACGGGCCCGTGCAGCGTGTGCGCCGTGGCCTCGATCCCACTCGCGCGGAGCTGCTCCGCGATGGCCTCGGCGGACCGCTCGGCCGGCTCGGCGGCGACCTCGCGCGGGATGGTCGAGAAGGCCTCGACGTCGAGATCGTCGGCGCTGACGACGTCGACCACCGCGTTCGACTGCGCGGCGAGCTCGGCTGCCGCCTGCGTCAGCCACGGTTGCTCGACCCCCGCCTTGGCGGCCACCACGATCCGCTGCACGAGCCACCTCCCGTCTATAGGTGTCCCCTCGGCCGCACCCTTCCCCATCCGGCAATCGGTTATGCGCCCGCGCCCGACGCATCGTTTCGTCCCGCTGCGGGCACATGGCTTCCCGCATGCCTCGCGCCGAGCGCACGGATGTCGACGGGATCCCGGTCTTCTGGGCGCCGGCGCCGGGAGCGTTCCGGGCGGCGCTGCTGTTCCGCGTCGGGGTCGCCGACGAGAAGCCGGCCACGAGGGGCATCACGCACCTCGTCGAGCACCTCGCGATGTTCGGCTCGGAGTCGCCGGCGTTCGAGTCGAACGGCTTCGTCGACCTCGAGCGGTCGTGCTTCTACGCGATGGGGGAGCGCGACGACGTGCTCGAGTGGCTGCGCCGCTGCGCCGGCACGCTGGCCGACCTGCCGCTGGGCCGGCTCGCCACCGAACGCCGGATCCTGCGCACCGAGGCGGCGAGCCGAGACGGCGCCGGCATCCAGGCGCGGCTGCTCGACCTGCGGTTCGGCGGCCAGGGCTACGGCCTCGCCAACTACCGCGAGCTGGGCCTGCGCTGGCTCGGTGAGGACGACGCGGCGGAATGGGCGCGGTCGCGCTTCAACCGCGCGAACGCCGCGATGTGGATGACGGGTGAGCCGCCGGCGTCGCTCGACCTGGGCCTGCCCGACGGCACGCGCCATCCGCCGCCGCCGGTCGAGCCACTGCCCGGCTCGAGCGGCCGGCGCTTCCTCTCGGACGGCAGCGGCGGCCTCGCCGTCGGCGGCGTCGGCGAGCGCTCGACGCCGCTCAACGCTGCGCTGACCGTCGCGCACGAGCGGCTCTACGAGCGGCTGCGGATCGACCTCGGGCTCGTCTACGAGCCGTGGTCGACCTACGAGACGCTCGGCCCGGACCACGCGCACGTACTGGTCGGCGCCGAGTGCCCCGACGAGCGGGCAGAGCGCGTCGCCGATGAGGTCTGGCGGATCGTCAGCGACCTCGCCGAGGGCGGACTCGGCGAGGAGGACCTTGCGGGCCACCGCAAGCGGTCGGCGCGCATGTACGCCGAGCCCGACAGCGTGTTCGCCGAGCTCGACCACGCGGCGAGCCAGGAGCTGGTCGGCGCCGACCCCGTCGACACCGACGCGGTGCTGCGCGAGCTCGACGAGCTCGATGCGCGGGCCGTCGGCGAGGCGGTGGCGGCGGCGTTCGAGCACGCGATCTTCGTCGTGCCGACCGGCATCGAGCGCCTCGAGGGCTTCGAGGCCTACGACCCCGCCCGGCCCGACCCGGTGAAGGGGACGGTCTTCGCCTACGACGAGGAGCACGTCGGTCCCGGCTACGAGCTGCACGTCGGCGACCCGGGGCTGACGCTCGTCCGCCCCGACGACCCGCCGCTGACGCTGGCGTGGGACGAGATCGTCCTCGCCGAGCGGGCGCCCGGCGACAACCTGATCCTGATGGCCCGCGACAGCAGCTGGCTGGAGCTGCCGTTCGCGAGCCTGCCCGGCGGCGAGGCGCGCCGGTCGGTGGTGGAGCGGCTCCCCGACGGGGTGACGATCCCGGCCGGCAACCTCGAGGCCACCGAGGCGCTGGAGGACCTGGGATCCAAGCTCCCGGAGGCGGTCCACGTCGCCGCCGAGCTCGGCGCCCTGCCGCGCCAGCTGGGCGACGAGGAGGTGCCGGAGGCGGTGATGGCCTATCGCCACGGCGACAACCGCGGGCTGCTCGCGCTGACGAACGAGCGGCTGATCCGCTGGTACCTGGGCCGGGACGACTCCGACGGCGAGGCGATCCCGCGCGAGGCGATCCGGCGCGCCGAGGTGCGCAAGCGGCTGCTGCGGCAGCCGGTCCTCGTCGTCGAGCACGAGCAGGAGCTCGAGCTCAAGGTCGACGACGTGGACGCCGCCGAGGACCTCGCCGCGCGGCTCGACCCGCGCGACGACGGCTGAGCGCGTCCGGGGCGGCCACTATCGTCTGTGGGTCCATGCCGCCCTTCAAGCTCGACGCCGTCTACTCACCCACCGCCGACCAGCCCAAGGCCATCGACGGCCTCGCCGAGGGCATCGAGTCGGGCGCCCGCGGGGTGACGCTGCTGGGCGCTACCGGCACCGGCAAGACGATGACCATGGCGGCGACGATCGAGCGGCTGCAGCGGCCGGCGCTCGTGCTCGCCCACAACAAGACGCTCGCGGCCCAGCTCTGCAACGAGTTCCGGACCTACTTCCCGCAGAACGCGGTCGAGTACTTCGTCTCGTACTACGACTACTACCAGCCCGAGGCCTACGTCCCGTCGAAGGACCTCTACATCGAGAAGGACTCGGCGATCAACCAGGAGATCGACCGCCTGCGCCACGCCGCCACCGCGGCGCTGTTCGCGCGGCGCGACGTCGTGATCGTCGCCTCGGTGTCGGCGATCTTCGGCCTCGGCTCGCCGGAGACGTACAACGACAACTGCCAGATCCTCCTCAAGGGCGGGGACGTGGACCGCGACGAGCTGCTGCGCAAGCTCGTCTACCTCCAGTACAACCGCAACGACACCGCTCTCGGGCGCGGGACGTTCCGCGTGCGGGGCGACACGCTGGAGGTCTTCCCGGCCTACGCCGAGACGGCGTTCCGGGCGCTGCTGTTCGGCGACGAGGTCGAGCGGCTGCAGCACTTCGACCCCCTGACGGGCGAGCTGATCGTGGACGACCTGGAGCACGTCGCGATCTGGCCGGCCACGCACTACAACGTCAAGGAGGGGACGATGGAGCGCGCGGTCGAGGAGATCGGCCGCGAGCTCAACCACCGCTGCATCGAGCTCGAGGCCGAGGGCAAGCTGCTCGAGTCGCACCGCCTGCGGCAGCGCACGCAGTACGACATGGAGATGCTGCGCGAGGTCGGCTTCTGCTCCGGCATCGAGAACTACTCGCGGATCCTCGACGGCCGGCCCCCGGGCGCGCGGCCGTACTGCCTGATCGACTACTTCCCCAAGGACTTCGTCTGCTTCATCGACGAGTCGCACCAGACGGTGCCGCAGCTCGGCGCCATGTACGAGGGCGACCGGTCGCGCAAGACGACGCTCGTTGACTACGGCTTCCGGCTGCCGAGCGCGCTCGACAACCGGCCGCAGACCTTCCAGGAGTTCCTCGCTATCTCGCCCCAGCTGGTCTTCGTCTCCGCCACCCCCGGGCCGTACGAGCGCGAGCACTCGGCCTCGATCGTCGAGCAGATCGTGCGGCCGACCGGGATCGTCGACCCGGAGGTCGAGGTGCGCGAGACGCGCAATCAGATCGACGACCTGATGCGCGAGATCCGGGCGCGGACCGAGCGCAACGAGCGCGTGCTCGTCACGACCTTGACGAAGAAGATGAGCGAGGACCTGACGGACTATCTGCTCGAGATGGGGTTCAAGGTCCGCTACCTCCACTCGGAGGTCGACACGCTGGAGCGCATCCAGATCATCCGCGAGCTGCGGCTGGGCGAGTACGACGTGCTGGTCGGCGTGAACCTGCTGCGCGAGGGGCTCGACCTGCCGGAGGTCTCGCTGGTGGCGATCCTCGACGCCGACAAGGAAGGCTTCCTGCGCGGCGAGACCTCGCTGATCCAGACGATCGGGCGGGCGGCCCGGAACGTCGACGGCAAGGTGCTGATGTACGCCGACAAGCAGACCGAGGCGATGCGCAAGGCGATCGACGAGACCGACCGCCGGCGGGCCATCCAGGTCGCGTACAACGAGGAGCACGGCATCACCGAGGAGACGATCGTCAAGGGGATCTCCGACATCAGCGAGTTCCTGATGGGCGACAGCAAGGTCCCCAAGTCACGCCGCAAGCGGCGCGAGAAGCGCGTCGACATGGAGCCGCACGAGATCGAGCAGACGATCGTCGAGCTCGAGGAGGAGATGCTCGCCGCGGCCGAGGAGCTTCGCTTCGAGTACGCCGCCAAGCTGCGCGACGAGATCCGCGAGCTGCGACGCGAGCTCGACGAGGTCGCGGGCGCGACGTAGGGCCCGGCCGCGGCGTTCAACGCCGTCGACAAGCTCGACCGCAACCTGTTCGAGCGCTACCCGGGCCTCGGCTGGGCGGTCGTCTCGTCGCGCGTGCGCTCCGAGGCGCTGGCCTCGGCCGGCGCGCTCGCCAAGCGGTCGATGATCGTCGCGGCCATCGCCACCGCGCTGATGCTGCTCGTCGTCGTGCTCTTCTCGGGCGCCAACAAGCGCGGCATCCAGGCCATCCTCGATCGCATCCGGCAGCTCTCGGAGGAGGACGCGAAGTCGGCGACGGCCGAGCAGCTCGTCGGGCGCTTCCGCCTCCACGCGTAGGACATCGTCAGGGGGCCGGCGCCGAGGCTCCGGCCCCCCGGTGAGCCGCCTGCCGGCTCGGTAAGCGCTGCCCGCCGTCTCGGATCGTATGCCCGCGACGGCGCCGCTCCGAGTGGATTTGCCTCCACGCCCTCACGCCGGTGGCGTGCGGCGCGTTTGACGGGCATGGTCGACGACTTCCTGGCCGCGCGCGCGGTGCCGGGCATCGAGGAGGCGTCGCCGTACCGCCGCACCGTCCGCCTCGCCCACGGCCCCGCGATCGTGGCGCTCGAGGGTGACCCGCGCGCGGCCGCCGCGCGCGTCGTCGCCGCCCACCCGCGCGATCGTCCTGCCGCCGCGCGCGCCCTTGCGCGGCTCGCCGGTCCCGACCCGTCGGCGGCTGACGCCCATCTCGCCGGCGACCCGGTCCTCGGCCCGCTCGTCGTCGCCCGGCCGGGCCTGCGGATGCCGGGCACGGTCGACGGGGGCGAGCTCGCGGTGCGGGCCGTGCTCGGTCAGCAGGTCTCGCTGGCCGCCGCGCGCACGCTCGCCGGCCGCCTCGTCGAGATGGCCGGCGAGCCGCTGGAGGAGCCGGCCGGCGCGCTCACGCACTTGTGGCCGGTCCCGAAGGCGATCGCCGAGGCGGCGCCGCGGATGCCGATGCCGCGCGCGCGGCAGCGCACGCTCGCCGCCCTCGCCGAGGCGCTGGCCGACGGGCTTGTGCTCGAGCGCGGAGGCGCTGCTCGAGCTGCCCGGCATCGGGCCGTGGACGGCCGGACTACGTCGCGATGCGCCTCGGCGATCCGGACGCCTGGCTGCCGACCGACGTCGGCGTCCGCCGCGGCCTCGAGGCGCTCGGGGTCCCGGAGGCAGGCGGCGGACGCCTGGCGGCCGCACCGCACCCACGCGGTCAGGCACCTCTGGGCCGTCGCCCCCGCAGCGCGTGGGCGAGCGCGACCAGGTAGCAGGCGAGCGCCAGCAGCGTGACCGCCCGGAAGCCCCAGGTGATCGCGACGGCGACGGCGAGCACCGAGGCCAGCACCGAGCTGACGCCGTTGATCGCCCACGCCCACGGGATCGCGCCGGCGTGCTCCTCGCGCAGGCGGGCGAGCCCGATCGGCATCGCGGTGCCGAGCAACAAGGCGGGCGGGGCGATCAGGGCGACGGTCAGCGCCACCCGCGCCGCGAACGGCAGCTCGATCAGCGCGGCGAGCAGCGGCGGCAGGGCGAAGGCGGCGAGCGCGATCAGCACGCAGGCGCCGGCGAGCGCGGGGCCTAGCCGCATCCGGGGCGAGAGAAGGGAGCCGATCCCCGTGAAGACGAGCAGCGCGAACAGGACGACCGACAGCGAGTAGGTGGGGAAGCCGAGGAAGAGCGTGAACCGCTGGATCAGCGCGATCTCGAGCAGCAGGAACCCGACGCCGATCGCCGCGAAGAAGGTCATCGAGGTCAGCGGCGGCCGCTCCTTCACCAGCGCCAGCGGGAGGCCGAAGGCCAGGGCGCAGAGCGCGGTCAGGATGGCCAGCGAGAGGGCCAGCACGAGCAGCGGGTCGACGGCGAAGAAGTAACCCGGCGGGGGCGCGCTCAGGACGTCGCGCACGCGCTTCATGTTGAAGAAGAACGGCCGGTCGTCGGTCGGCGGGCAGATGTCGAGCCGGTAGCCGTCGCAGAAGGCCCGCGGGCTCGGCGCGCGCGCGAGCTCCGCCCACTCCAGGCGGTACGGCCCGCCGGGCGCGAAGGCGACGCCTTCGCCGCGCTCGCCCGCGAGCGTCGAGATCGTGCCCAGCTCGGCCGCGGTGAACGGCTCGCGGCGAGCGAGCACGGTGCCGAACAGCTCGCCGAAGATGTCGCGGCCCAGCAGCACGGCGACGCCGCGCTCCGGCTCGTCCACGCCTTCGCGCTCGAGCGCCTCCAGGGCGAGGATCGTCGTGCGCAGCGCCTCGTCGCCGACGAGCCGGTGCAGGCGGGTGACGGCGAGGACGCCGCCGGGCTCGAGGTGGTCGAGGTACTCGCGGAACGCCTCGACCGTGTACAGGTTCGCCTCGCTGAGCGCGAAGCCCTGGGCGGACGCGGCGCTCAGCGTGTCGGTGAAGCCGATGTGGATGACGTCGTAGCCCGTGTCGCGGGCGGCGAGCTGCGAGCGGCCGTCGCCGTCGACGGCCGAGACCGTCGGTAGCGAGTAGGGCGCGCCGGAGTACCGCCGCAGGTCCTCGTCGACGGTCTCGCGGATCGCCCGGTTGAGCTCGATCACGTCCACCTTCCGCGCGCCGGCGCTGAGCGCGTTCTCGATGTCGCGCCCGCCGCCGCCGCCGATCACCAGCGCGCGGGAGCGCGGCCGCAGCGCGTAGGCGACGCTCTGCGGGCCGAGCCGCAGGTCGCGCCAGTCCGGGATCTCGGCGCCCGTGCGGACGGGCACCGGCGCGTAGATGCGGTCGTAGAAGATCAGCGCGAAGTCCGAGCCGTTCGGCGGCGCGTAGCCGAGCACGCGGCTCAGCGGCGTCCAGCGGTCGGTCACCGGCGCCTGGCCCTCCGGACCGGTGAGCGGCGGCAGCTGGTAGAGCGACGTGCTCCCGGCCAGCACCAGCGCCGCGGCCGCCGCCGCAAGGGCGCCGGCCGCCACCCGCGGCGCGCCGCCCGAACAGCAGCGCGGCCAGCGCCGCGACGACGCCCAGGCCGACGAACAGGGTCGGTGCCGAGGCGACCCACATCAGCGGCACGACCGCGAGTGCGCCCAGTCCGGCGCCGGTCAGGTCGAACGCGTAGACCCGGCCGATGTGGGCCGCCCAGCCGCGCACGGCCAGGGCGACGGCGACGCCGGCCGCGGCGAACGGCAGCGCGGCGAGCAGGCACGTGAGCGCCAGCGTGAGGGCGAAGCCGGCGGTGACGCGGCCCGTCTGGTCGGCCGCGAAGTCCAGCCGCACGAGCGCCGCCGGGACGACGACGAGCAGGAGGGTGAGCACCACGCTCCAGCGGGCGAGCACGGCATCGAGCGGTCCGGCGAACCATGCCGGCCGCAGGTACACCGCCAACGCGCCGACGCCGACGCCGAGCAGCGCCAGCGAGACGGCCAGGAAGCCGAAGTGGTAGGCCAGCGCCGCGGACAGGATGCGCGTGAGCACCACCTGCAGCGCGAGCGTCGTGCCCGCCACGAGCGCCAGGCCGGCGAGCGCGCGCACCGGGGGACGGTCGGCCATCGGCGCGGCAGGCTATACCGAGGGCCTTGACGTTCGCGCCGGGCCGACGGCACGGTCCGACTCCCGGACCATTGACGGGTCACCGGGGCCGAGTGCAGGACTATCCTGACCGCCGTGGATCGAGAGGCCATCGAGCGTCGCGACTTCCCGGTCGGCCGGCGCGGCTATGACCCGGATGCCGTCGACGCGCACCTGCGGCGCGTGGCCGACGAGTTCGAGACCCTGCGCGGCCGCGCGCCCGCGGCGGCGCCCGCCAGCCCGCTGGCGGCCGGCACCGCCGACCAGGTGCGCCAGATCCTCGAGGCGGCCGAGGCCGGCGCCGCCGAGCTGCGCGCCGGCGCCGGCCGCGAGGCCTCGGGCCACGTCGCCCGCGTGCAGGAGGCGGCCGGCGGCATGCTCTCCCGCCTCGACGACCTCGAGCGCGAGCTGGGCACGCTGCTCGAGGCGCTGCGCCAGAGCGGCGAGCGGCTCAACGCGGGCCTCGAGCGGCTGCAGCGGCAGGCCGGCGAGCTCGGCGGCGCCGTCGCGCCCGTCGAGGAGGTAGGGGAGCCGGTCATGCCGAGCGAGGAGGTAGGGGAGCCGGTCGTGCCGCGCGAGGAGCCCGGGAACGGCGCGCCGCCCACCGACGACGAGGCCGGCGCGCGCCTGATCGCGCTCAACATGGCGCTCAGCGGGACCCCGCGCGAGGAGACGGCCCGCTACCTCGCCGAGCACTTCGCGCTCGCCGACGCCGACGCGCTGCTCGACGACGTGTACGAGCGGGCCGGACAGTGAGCGAGCGGCCCGCCGAGCTCGCGGAGCTCCGCACCCGGATGGCGGAGCTGAGCGACCTGCACTCGGTCAGCATGCTGCTCTTCTGGGACCAGCAGACGATGATGCCGCCGGCCGGCGCGCGCGCGCGGGCCGAGCGCGTCGGCACCATCGCGCTCGCCATCCACGCGCGCGAGAGCGACCCCGCGCTCGGCGCCCTGCTCGACGCGCTCGAGCCGTGGGCGGCCGGCGCGGACCCGGACTCCGACGACGTCCGCCTCATCCACTGGACGCGCCGCGACTTCGAGAAGTCGACCCGCGTCCCCGCCGAGCTGGCCGCCGAGATCTCGCGTCACAAGGCGCTCGGCCAGCAGGCCTGGCAGGAGGCGCGCGCCGCCAACGACTTCGGGCTGTTCCGCGACGCCCTCGCCCACCAGGTCGAGCTCCGGCACCGCTACGTCGCCTGCTTCGAGGGCCACGAGCACCCGTACGACGCCCTGCTCGACGACTTCGAGCCCGGCCTCACCACCGCCGAGCTCCGCCCGCTGTTCGCCGAGCTGCGCGACGCGCTCGTCCCGCTCGTGGCCGCGGCCGGCGACCCCGAGCAGCCGCGCAACGACGGCGCGTTCTCCGGCCACTTCGCCCAGGAGGCGCAGCGCATCGCCGTGCTCGACGTGCTCGAGGGCATCGGCTTCGACCCCGACGGGTGGAGGCTGGACCCGGCGCTCCACCCGTTCGCGTCGGGCCTGGCGCCCACCGACGTCCGGCTCACGACCAAGTACGACGAGCAGGACTTCGCCGTCGCCCTCTACTCGGCGCTGCACGAGTTCGGCCACGGCCTCTACGAGGCGAGCGTCGATCCCCACCTCTTCCGCACCATGCTCGAGGACCCGGTCTCGCTCGGCGTCCACGAGTCGCAGAGCCGCATGTGGGAGAACATCATCGGCCGCTCGCGCGCGTTCTGCGCCTGGCTCCGCCCGCGCCTCGCCCGGACGCTCCCCGGCGCGTACAACGGGCTCGACGTCGACGGCCTCTACCGCGCGGTCAACACCGTGCAGCCGTCGCTCATCCGCACCGAGGCCGACGAGACGACCTACAACCTCCACATCGTGCTGCGCTTCGAGCTCGAGCTCGCGCTCACGGAGGGCACGCTGTCGGTCGACGACCTGCCGCAGGCGTGGGACGAGGGCATGCAGCGGCTGCTCGGCATCGAGGTCCCGGGCCCGGCGGACGGCGTGCTGCAGGACGTCCACTGGAGCGCCGGGCTGCTCGGCTACTTCCCGACGTACACGCTCGGGAACCTGATCGGCGCGCAGATCTGGGAGCGCCTCGAGGACGACCTCCCGGACGTCGACGACCTGCTCGAGCGCGGGGACTTCGCGCCGGTCAGGGAGTGGCTGCGCGAGCACGTCCATCGCCACGGCCGCAAGTTCCCGCCGCGCGAGCTGCTCCGGCGCGTGACCCGCCAGGACCTCAGCGTGGACCCCTTCCTGCGCTACCTGCGCGAGAAGCTCGCCGACTCCGGCGTCCTCGTCACCGCGCCGTAGCCCTAGCTGCTGGAGGGGCCGGTTGCCCGGCCCCTCGCAGCGAGATCGCCCGCTCTACGGGAAGAGCGGTGCGACGTCCGGGAGCTCGATCTCCGCACCGAGCGCCGGGTTGGCCGGCAGGTCGCCGTACGAGGCGCCGCCGATCGCGCACAGGTCCGCCTGGGTCACGCCCTTCGCGGCCAGGTGGGCCGGCACGCCCGTGATGGTCTGCTTCTGGGTGCCGCCCGAGGCCGGCAGCCTCACCGTGCTGTCCACCAGCACCTCGGGGTCGACCGAGTCGTTGCAGGTGACCACGATCACCTTGAACAGCTGCCGGTTGACGAACACCGGCGGGTTGCTCGTGTTGCTCGGGTTCGCGACCGTGAGCTCGACGGTCCGCGTCGGATTGGGATCCGGCGCATAGCCTGGCGGCGGCACCGTCTCCGTGATGGTGTAGCGGCCGAGGACCTGGTTGTTGCGCTGGAACTCGCCGTTGTCCGGGTCCGCGTCATTCGCGCCGTTGTCGGCGACGGTGACGCACACGTCCGCGATGTCGACGAACGTGCCGCTGTTGCTGTTGAAGTCGTGCGTCCGGCAGACCTCGAACGTGGCTCCGCCGAGCAGGTTGCCGTCCTGGTCGCGCTTGAGCCACCTCAGCGTGCCGTCGACGAACACCTTGTTCGCGTTGCCGCTGTTCGGCGCGCCGGTGCCCGTCGTGCGGGTCAGGTCCTCGCCGGCGAGGGTCCACGTCGCCGTGGCCTGGATGTCGACGCTGCCGGCCGTGCTGCTCGTGATCACGACCGAGCACTGCCCGTTGCTGCCGGTGACGCACGTGTTCGCCCCCGCGGGGGTGAAGACGGCGCCGGCGGTGTTGTTGAGCAGGGTGAACGTCACCGTCGTGCCCACGACCGGGTCGAAGCCGCTCGGAGCCAGGCCGTCGTCCTGCTCGACCGTCGCCGTGAGCGTGTGGTTCTCCGTGATCCCGTTCGTGTCGGTCGGCGGGTTGATCGAGATCCTGCCGTTGACGAACCGCTTCGTCGCGTCCGGGTTCTGGCCTTGTGCAGGACCCGTCGAGACGTGGATCGTCGTGTCGCCGACCTCGACGTCGGCCTCCGCGTGGCCGGTGATCACCCCCGCCACGTTCGAGGAGAACGTCACCGAGCACGTGCCGCCGACGGTTCCCGGGCTCGCGCACGTGTTGCTGATCACCTGGACCGGGTTGCCGGCCGCGTTGGAGTGCGTCAGCGTCACGTCGACGACCGTGCCATCAGGGACCGGGGCGGGGTTCCCCGCCACCAGCTCGTTGACGTTGACGGTGAACGTGTGCTGTTCCCCGACCTCGTTGACGGCGGACGGACCGATGCTGATGTCCGCGTCACAGAGCGGGAACTGGCTGTGGGCGAGGTCCTTGAGGACGGCGTTGACCTCGAACGACGACCGGGTCTCGGCCACGACGTTGGTGAAGCACGGCGCCTCGCCGAAGAACGCGTCGAGGTTGATGCCGCCTTCGAAGAACGCCGCGGTCGGGATGTTGCGGGTGCCGCCCTTGCCGACGTAGTTCCACGGGATGTCCGCGTCGGGGAGCGGCGCCGTGTTGACGTTCGCGCACACGTTGGCCGCCGGGCCGGTGGCGTCGCAGTCGGCCGGCAGGCCGGTGTCCCCGCCGACCAGGGTCTGCAGGGTGCCGCTGCCCTCGTCGCCGCCGGTGCCGACCCACTCGAACACCTTGATGGTGACGCCCGTGCCGCCCGCGTCGAACTCGCTGAGGACGAGCAGGTCGCCGACCTCGTGCGCGCCGCTGAACGAGCCGTCGGGCTGCGGGGCGACGTCGCCCTGGAAGAACCAGAAGCCGACGTTCGCCGAGCCCTGGACGGCGAACCGGTCCAGGCCGAAGTACACGTAGGTATCGCCAGCCGACGAATATGCGGCGGCGTAGGCGTTGGTGATGTCGTCCTTGTCCGGGACGCTGCCGTTCTTGTGCTTCCAGCTTGGGACGTCGAGGTCGTCCTTCGACCCGCCGCCCGTGAAGATCGTCTGCGGGGCCGGGTCGGCGACGATGCCCGTGTCGGTGAACGCGCTGTCGGTTCCGGCGAAGATGTTCGACCAGTCGTCTCCAGCCGCGGCTTGATCGATGACGTTCGCGTCGAGCTCGAAGAGCCCGTTGTCGTCGGGGGCCGCCTGCGCGAGCCCCATGAGCATCAGGCCGAGGATCATCGGGAGCAGGAGGGGCGCGACGAGGAACCGCCACCGTCGCTTGCCCTTCAGACCGGCGATCCGTGCCATCGGATTGATCCTTCTCATGTGCCCACCTCTCGGTTGTCCGCGAGGGGGGTCCTCACGTCCCGCGCGCGCCAGGGCGCACATCACCCTCCCGTAGCCGGGGCACGACGCGCGGATGGGGAACCTCCTCTAGGGGACCGGGAACCAGTCGCGCCTGCCCGCGCGTGCGGTCGCCGGGGGGTTGTGCCCAGGGGCGCTCCTCGCCGGAGCGGACGGGCGATGTGGGGGTGCGAAGCCTTGAGCCATGCCGGGAGGGGCTCGCGCCCCTCCGGGCCGGTGGGCTCCGCCGGTGTCCTTCATTGCTGAGCCCTTCCTACGTTCGGCGCCGACCCTCTCATCGCGCGGATACGGCTGTCAAGGCCGCGAAATGGTGTATCGGGAGGACGGCGGCGACTCGCCAACCACCGGCCCTCTTCCGGCATTTAAAAACATGCCGGGCCCGGGTTCTGGTCAGGGGTGAACGTAGGAAAGCCCTGACCGCCCGAGCCCGGCGCTTCACATCTTGGCGTATCGGGCGATCGGACCTGCCGGTGGCCGGCCCTCGCCGCGTGTGCGATCTGACCTCGGCGGGCTCGTCCTCGCCGCAGCGCCCGGGGCCCGGCCCGCCCCGACCAGGGACGATCGAACGTCCGTTCCCGTCCCTAAGATGGGAGCGGTCTTATGTCCCGTTCCGAGAACCTCGTCGTCTCCGGCGCCCGCGAGCACAACCTGAAGGACATCTCGGTCACGCTGCCGCGTGACTCGCTGGTGGTCATCACGGGGCTCTCGGGGTCCGGCAAGTCGTCCCTGGCGTTCGACACGATCTACGCCGAGGGCCAGCGCCGCTACGTCGAGTCGCTGTCCGCCTACGCCCGCCAGTTCCTGGGCCAGATGGACAAGCCGGACGTGGACTCGATCGAGGGGCTGTCGCCGGCCATCTCGATCGACCAGAAGACCACGTCGCGCAACCCGCGGTCGACGGTCGGCACCGTCACCGAGATCTACGACTACCTGCGCCTGCTGTGGGCCCGCATCGGCAAGCCGCACTGCTTCAACTGCGGCCGCCCGATCGCCGCCCAGTCGGCCGAGCAGATCATCGACCAGATCATGAGCCTCGAGGACGGCGAGCGGTTCATGGTCCTTGCCCCGATCGTCCGCGGCCGCAAGGGCGAGTACGGCAAGCAGCTCGCGGAGCTCCGCAGCGAGGGGTTCACGCGCGTGAAGGTCGACGGCGAGCTGCGCCTGCTGGAAGACGACATCGTGCTCGACAAGAAGTACAAGCACGACATCTCGGTGGTGGTCGACCGGCTGATCATGCGGCGCGACCTGCGCAAGCGGCTGGCCGACAGCGTGGAGACCGCCGTCGCCCTCGCCGATGGAATGGTGGAAATCGAAACCGTTCCTCGAGGCGACGGCGCCGCCGAAGGCGGGACCCAAATCCGGAACATTCTGTTTTCTGAGAAGTTCGCCTGCCTGCACTGCGGCATCTCGATGCCCGAGCTCGAGCCGCGCTCGTTCTCGTTCAACTCGCCGCACGGCGCGTGCCCGCGCTGCACCGGGCTGGGCTCGCAGATGGAGATCGACCCCGAGCTCGTGGTGCCGGACCCCTCGCTGTCGCTCGACGAGGGGGCGATCCTCCCGTGGGCGACGGGGGCCACGAGCTACTACGAGCAGATCACGCAGGCGATCGCCGAGCGTTATGAGATCGACCTCGAGGCGCCGTGGGAGGAGCTCAGCGAGGAGCAGCAGAACTTCTTCCTCTACGGCACGAACGGCGACAAGCTGTACGTCTCGTACCGCAACCGGATGGGGCGGAAGCGGTCGTACATGACGACCTTCGAGGGCATCGTCCCCAACCTCGAGCGCCGCTACAAGGAGACCGACTCCGACTGGTCGCGCGAGAAGATCGAGGAATACATGTCGGTGCGGCCGTGCCCGGAGTGCGGCGGCGCGAGGCTGCGGCCGGAGTCGCGGGCGGTCAAGGTCGGCGGCCTGGCGATCCACGAGTTCAGCTCGCTGAGCGCCAAGCGGGCGCTCGGGTGGCTCGGCGCCCTGGACCTGTCCGACCAGGACCGCGCGATCGCGCGGCTGATCCTGCGGGAGATCGACGAGCGGCTCCGGTTCCTCGACAACGTGGGCGTGGGCTACCTGTCGATGGACCGCGCGTCGGCCACGCTGTCGGGCGGCGAGGCGCAGCGGATCCGGCTGGCGACGCAGATCGGCTCGTCGCTGGTCGGGGTGCTCTACATCCTCGACGAGCCGTCGATCGGCCTCCACCAGCGCGACAACGAGCGCCTGATCGCCACGCTGAAGCGGCTGCGCGACCTCGGCAACACCGTGCTGGTGGTCGAGCACGACGAGGGCACGATGCACGCCGCCGACTTCCTGGTCGACATGGGGCCGGGCGCCGGCGAGCATGGCGGCCACGTGGTGGCGCAGGGCTCGGCCGAGGACGTCATGCGCGTGCCGGAGTCGCTCACCGGCCAGTTCCTCTCGGGGGCGCGCCGGATCGAGCCGCCGGCGAAGCGCCGCAAGGCGTCGGAGCACGTCGAGATCCAGGGCGCGACGCAGCACAACCTCAAGCAGGTCGACGTCAGGGTGCCGCTCGGCGTCTTCACGGCGGTGACCGGCGTGTCCGGATCCGGCAAGTCGACGCTGGTGAACGAGATCCTCTACAAGGCGGTCTCGAACAAGCTGCACCGGGCGCGCATGCGGCCGGGCGCGCACAAGCGCATCCGCGGGCTCGAGCACCTCGACAAGATCATCAGCGTCGACCAGTCGCCGATCGGCCGCACGCCGCGCTCGAACCCGGCGACCTACATCGGGCTGTTCGACCAGATCCGCGACCTGTTCTCCAAGACGCAGGAGGCGCGCGCCCGCGGCTACAAGCCCGGCCGCTTCTCCTTCAACGTCAAGGGCGGGCGCTGCGAGGTCTGCCGCGGCGACGGGCAGATCAAGATCGAGATGCACTTCCTGCCGGACGTCTACGTGCCGTGCGAGCAGTGCCACGGCAAGCGCTACAACCGCGAGACGCTCGACATCCGGTTCAAGGGCAAGAACATCGCCGACGTGCTGGAGATGCCGATCGAGGAGGCGCTCGAGTTCTTCGCCCACATCCCGAAGATCAAGCGCCGCCTGCAGACGCTGCACGACGTGGGGCTCGACTACATGCGGCTGGGGCAGCCGGCGACGACGCTGTCGGGCGGCGAGGCCCAGCGCGTGAAGCTCGCCAGCGAGCTCTGCAAGGTCGCCACGGGGCGGACGCTCTACATCCTCGACGAGCCGACCACCGGCCTCCACTTCGCCGACATCCAGCGCCTGCTCGAGGTGCTGCAGCGGCTCGTCGACGCCGGCAACAGCGTCGTCGTGATCGAGCACAACCTCGACGTCATCAAGGTCGCCGACCAGGTGATCGACATGGGCCCGGAGGGCGGCGAGGAGGGCGGCAGCATCATGGCCACGGGCACGCCCGAGGAGGTGGCGGCGACCTCCGGCTCGCACACCGGCGCCTTCCTGCGAGAGCTGGTCGAGCCCGCCGCGGCGAAGCGGAAGCCCGCCGCGCGGCGGCGCAAGGTCGCCGCCGCGGCCTAGTGTCCCGATTCGGAAGTTCGATGGCAGTCTGCGGGCGCCTGGCCGCGCCTGGCGCCCGCCGCCGGCCTCGCAAGTACGCCCGGTACGAGCCAGGCCGGCGGCGAACGCCAGACACGACCATGCATCCCGCAGCCTGCGACCGAACTTACGAATCGCGACACTAGTACGGCTAGCCCCGTCGACCCCACGGCGCGCGGATGGCACGATCGGCGACGCTCGTCGTCTCCTCGCCGCCCAGCCGGTTGACTCGCGGAACGAGTGGCCCCTCGTGCGCGATGATCACCGTCATGATCGTCGACTGCGCCCACTACCAGGACGGGCGTCGTCAGCACGAGGGGCCGATGGAGCCGGAGGAAGCGGCGGCCATCTGCCGTGAGAAGCCCGGCTTCGTGTGGATGGGGATGGTCGAGCCCTCACCGGAGGAGCTCGCCGCCATGCAGGAGGTCTTCGGCCTCCACGAGCTCGCGGTCGAGGACGCGCGCGGCTTCCACCTGCGCCCGAAGGTCGAGCAGTACGAGGAGGGCTTCACGTTCGTCGTGCTGCGCACCGCCCGCTACGTGGAGGACCGCGACGAGGTCGACTTCGGCGAGATCTCGATCTTCCTCGGCCCCAGCTTCGTGATCACCGTGCGCCAGGGCGCGGCCAGCGACCTGCACGCGGCCCGGCTCCGGATCGAGGCGCGCCCCTCACTCCTCGCCGAGGGGCCGCTGGCGGCGCTGTGGGCGATCCTCGACCAGGTGGTCGACGACTACGCGCCGGTCGTCGAGGCGATCGAGCAGGACATCGAGGAGGTCGAGCGGACCGTGTTCGCCGGCGCGGTCGCCCCGACCCAGCGGATCTACCAGCTGCGGCGCGAGGTCAGCGACTTCTACCGCGCCGTGCACCCGCTGCTGATGCCGGTCGGCGCGCTGGCGCGCGACCAGCTGCTCGAGCCCGGTCCGCGCCTGCGCCAGTACTTCCGCGACGTGAGCGACCACCTCGCCCTCATCAACGAGGAGGTGATCGCCCAGCGCGACCTGCTGACCACGGTGCTGCAGGCCAACATGGCGGTCATCTCGGTCAACCAGAGCGACGTCGTGCGCAAGATCTCCGGCTGGGCCGCGATCATCACCGTCCCGACCTTCATCGCCTCGTTCTACGGCATGAACTTCGCGCACATGCCGGAGCTGGCGTGGACCGTCTCCTATCCGTTCGTGGTCGGGCTGATGGTGCTCGCCGCGGTCCTTCTCTATCGCGGCTTCAAGCGCGCCGGCTGGCTCTAGCCACCGAACCGGCCGCGCAGGGCCTGGACGTTGGCCACGTACTGCTGGGTGTCGTCGTACAGCCCGCGCTCGCGGACCGACGCCAGGCCCTGGTAGTAGCCGGCGATGGCGGCGTTCTCGTCGCCGCCGGCGTCGGTCAGCAGGCGCTTGAGGTACATGACGCCGGCGTGGATGTTGTCGGTGGCCGAGCTCGGGTCGAGCTGCCGGCCTCCCGCCAGGTTCTGCTGGACGTAGTCCCACGTGCCCGGCATCACCTGCATCACGCCGCGCGCGTTGGCGGAGGAGACCATCGAGTTGTTGAAGCCGCTCTCCTGCCAGGCGATCGCCGCGGCGAGCGAGGGGGAGACGCCGTGGGCGGCAGCGACGTTCTGGACGTCGGTCGCGCTGACTTGCTGCGGGGTGGGGGCGGGGTCAGCCGCGGGGACGACGGTCGCGGCGGGCGCCGGGGCGCTCGCCTGGACGGGCGCGGGAGCGCCGCCCGGCAGCTTGACCACCGTGCCGGCCAGCAGCAGGCCGTTCGGGTCGAGCCCGTTCATGGCCGCCATCGCGGCCACCGAGGTGCCGGTCTGCGCGGCGAGCGCGGACAGCGTGTCGCCCGGGCGCACGGTGTAGGCGCCCTGCGGCGCGGGGGCGGCGGCAGCGGTGGCGGGCGCGGCGGGGGCGGCCGGGGCGGCGGCCTGCGCCGGCTCGGCCGGCACGAGGCCGGCCTGCTGGAGCGCGGCGTAGCCCTCCACCGTGTCCGGGATCATGATCGTGGAGCCGAGG
Organism: uncultured Solirubrobacteraceae bacterium; assembly: GCA_963844405.1. Lineage (GTDB taxonomy): Bacteria > Actinomycetota > Thermoleophilia > Solirubrobacterales > Solirubrobacteraceae > DASSUW01. The sequence continues at coordinate 398,153 of CAWJNZ010000012.1, forward strand.
ATCACCTGCGACTCCTCGGACAGGCCGTTGAAGGCGGCGACCGTCCGGGTCGTCAGGTTGTTGGCGGCGGAGATCGACCACAGCGTCTCTCCGGGCTGCACGGTGTGCGGCACCGCGGCTTGCGCCGAGGAAGCAGGGATCAGCAGGGCGATGGCGAACAGCAGCAGGCGGCTCGGGCTCACGTTTCGTGTCCTCCGTGGTCCGGGTTCGCCAGTCATCCTCACCCCGCGAGGGCGACCCTCCAACCTGTGCGCGCGGTCTTACGACGCCCTGCAAGGCGGCCTTCATGGCATGCTCAGGCGCCTTGGACCCCGCCGACCTCAAGCTGTGGGCGCAGAAATGGCGCTGGTACGAGCGCAGCTCGCTGCCCTGGAACCGGGCGCGTATCCACTACGAGTTCGCGCGCCGGCGGGCGTTCTGCCGCTGGCCCGTGCACGGCAACGTGCTCGAGATGCTGCAGGAGGGGCGGCTCGAGCTCGGCGAGCACGTGGTGCTGGAGCCGAACGTCTGGCTGACGGCCCAGGCGCCGGCGCGGATCCGCATCGGCGGCGGGACGTTCCTCAACCTCTGCGTGCAGGTCGCCGCCGTCGAGCTCGTCGAGATCGGCGAGCACTGCATGCTCGCCAACGGCTGCTTCGTCACCGACGGCAACCACCGCTTCGACGACCCGGAGCTGCCGGTGCCGTGGCAGGGCTTCACCTCCAAGGGCCCGACCCGGATCGGCGACAACGTCTGGCTCGGGGCGAACGTCGTCGTCACCAGCGGCGTGACGATCGGCGAGCGCTGCGTCGTGGGCGCGAACTCGGTGGTCACCACCGACCTGCGGCCGCGGACGATCGCCGCGGGCGTGCCCGCCCGCGTGATCAGGGGGGTGCCCAACGGGGCATCGCTCCACACGGAATGATCCGTTGGGCGGGGCCCCCCTTCGTTCTCAGTCCTTCGCGAGCATGATGTTCACGCCCAGCACCACGGCGGCGCCGAAGGCGGCGAAGGCCACGATCGCCAGCCCGGCGTAGGCGATCGTCGCGCTCCCCGCTCCCCGCCGGGCGGCCTCGGCCGACCGCGCCATGCCGAGCACCACGAACGAGAAGACGACGCTGACGAACACGCCGGCCGCCAGCGAGGCCCAGATGACCTCGACGATGTCCCCGGCCTTGACCGCCGCCAGCACCGTCTAGTGTCCCGATTCGGAAGTTCGATGGCAGTCTGCGCCCGCCGGCGGCCTCGCAAGTACGCCCAGTACGAGCCAGGCCGCCGGCGACCGCCAGACACGACGATGCATCCCGCAGCCTGCGACCGAACTTACGAATCGCGACACTAGCCCTCCGCCGTCAGCGTCCGGCCGCCCGCGAGGCGGCGACCGAAGATCCAGACGAGCGTGGCGATCAGCGCAGCGGCGACCACCACGGGCCCGGCCGCGCCGTCGCCGAACAGCCGCGTCACGCCGTAGGTCACCCCACCCATCACGGCCGCCGCGGGCAGCGTCAGCACCCAGGCCACCACGATGTTGCCGGCCACGCCCCAGCGCACCGCGGAGATCCGCTTGGCCGCGCCGGCGCCCATGATCGCGCCGGAGATGACGTGCGTGGTCGAGAGCGGGAAGCCGACGTGCGTGGCGGACAGGATCACCGCCGCGCCCACGCTCTGGGCGGCGAACCCCTGCGCCGGGTCCATCTTGATGATCCGGCTGCCCATCGTGCGGATGATCCGCCAGCCGCCGACGTAGGTGCCGAGCGCGATCGCCGTGGCCGCCGAGACGACCACCCAGAGCGGCGGGTCGGCGCCGGCCTCGAGGTGCCCGCTCGCCACCAGCGCCAGCGCGAGGATGCCCATCGTCTTCTGCGCGTCGTTCGTGCCGTGCGAGAGCGAGAACATGCTGCCGGAGACGATCTGGCCCAGCCGGAAGCCGCGCGAGACCACGCCGGGATGCTGGCGGCCGACGATCCGGTAGACGAGCAGGATCCCGATCCCGGCGGTGATCATCGCGAGGATCGGCGCGACCAGGGCCGGGATCATGACCTTCTCGATCAGGCCGTCGCCGAACACGGCCTGGGCGCCCTCGGCCGCGAACGCCGCGCCGACCACCCCGCCGATGAGCGCATGCGAGCTCGACGAGGGCAGGCCGAAGTACCACGTGAGCAGGTTCCAGGCGATCGCCCCGATCAGGCCCGCGAAGACGATCGGCAGCGTGATCAGGTCGGCGTCGACGATCCCGGAGGCGATCGTGGCCGCCACCTCGAGCGACAGGAAGGCGCCGACGAAGTTCAGTACCGCCGCGAGGGCGACCGCCACGCGCGGCGCCATGGCGCGGGTGGAGATCGACGTCGCCACCGCGTTGGCGGTGTCATGGAAGCCGTTCGTGAAGTCGAACGCGAGCGCGGTCGCGACGACGATCCAGAGGACGAGCTCTTCGCTCACTGGTTCTTGATGACGATGCCCTCGAGGATGTTGGCCGTCTTCTCCGTGGAGTCGATGGCGTCCTCGAGCCGCTCGAAGATGTCCTTCCAGCGGATGACCAGCATCGGGTCGATCCCCCGCTCGAACAGAGACGCGAGCGCCTCCCGCAGGACGCGGTCGCCGTCGTTCTCGAGCCGGTTGATCTCGACCGTGTAGTGATGGATGTCCTTGAAGGAGCGCAGGCGCGGCATCGCGCCGGCGATCTGGCGAGCGGCCTGGTGGAGGATCCGGCCCATCTCGATCGCCTTGTCCATCGGCGCCTCGATCCGGTACAGGCCGAGGAAGTCCGACACCTCTTCGATGAAGTCCACGATGTCGTCGAGCGCGGAGGCGAGGGCGTAGATGTCCTCGCGGTCGATCGGCGTGACGAACGTCTGGTTGAGGCGCTGGATGATGTCGTGCGTGATGCGGTCGCCCTCCTGCTCACAGATCACGACCTCGCGCGCCAGCTCGGCGTGGTCGGGCCAGTGCTCGAGCATGCGCTCGAGGAGCTCGGAGGCGCGCACGATGTTGTTCCCCGCCTCCTCGAAGAGGTCGAAGAACTCCCTCTCCTTGGGCGCGAACAGCTGCGACAGCCGGGCCATGGCGGGCGAGTGTAGGAGGCCGGGCGGCCGGACCCCCGGTTACTTGTAAAAGACTTGTGAACGGCCTGTGATCACACGGCCGTGCGGTGCGGCGGCAGCATGCCCCGCAGCCGCTCCAGCTCCTCCGGCGCGATCCCGTATGCGTGCTCGGGCGCGGGGAAGGCGCGCGTCCGCACGTCCTCGGCGTACTCGCGCACGCCGCGCACCATCTCGGCCTTCACGTCGGCGTAGCGCTTGACGAACTTGGGCCTGAAGCCGTCGTGGATGCCCAGCAGGTCGTGCAGGACGAGGACCTGGCCGTCGGTGCTGGCGCCGGCTCCGATGCCGATCACCGGGATCTCCATGTGCTCCATGATCGCGTCGGTCACCTCGGCCGGGATCGCCTCGAAGACGATCGAGAAGCAGCCCGCCTCCTGGAGGGCGAGCGCGTCCTCGAGCACCTGCTTGGCGCGCTCGGCGGTGCGGCCCTGGGCGCGGTAGCCGCCGAGCGCCGTCGCCGTCTGCGGCGTGAGGCCGACGTGGCCCATGACCGGCACGCCGGCGCGCACGATCGCGCGGGCGCGCTCCGCCATCGCCCCGCCGCCCTCGAGCTTGACCGCGTCGCAGCCGGCCTCCTTGACGAAGCGGTGGGCCGTCCCGATCGCCTGCGCGTCGGACGCCTCGTAGGAGCCGAACGGCAGGTCGCCCACGAGCAGCGGCGCCTTGAGGCCGCGGCGGACGGCGGCGGCCAGCATCAGCAGCTCCTCGACGGTGACCGGGACGGTGTCCTCGTAGCCGAGGACGTTGTTGGCGGCGCTGTCGCCGACCAGCACGACGTCGACGCCGGCCTCCTCGGCGACGATCGCGCTGGGGTGGTCGTAGGCGGTGACCATCACGATCGGCTCGCCGAGCGCGCGCATCTCGGCCAGCTTGGTGAGCGTGACGGGCTTGCGGTCGGTGCGGGGAGCGGACGACATCTGCTGCTTCCTCCTAGGTGGTCGGCGCCCGCTGTGGGGTCGCCGCCGGTTGGACGAGGGTGTTGTCGATCAAGCGGGTGGCGCCGACGCGCGCCGCCACGGCCACGAGTACCCGGCCGTCGACGATCGTGATCGGCTCGAAGCTGTCGGGGTCCACGAGCGCGAGGTACTCGGGCTCGATGCCGTTGAGCTCGGCGCGGGCGGCGCGGACGACGGCCGCGGCGTCGCGCTCGCCCTGGGCTATCGCCTGCTCGGCGCTGCGGAGCGCCTTCGACAGGGTGGTGGCGCGCCGGCGCTCGTCGGGGCTCAGGCGGACGTTGCGGCTGGAGAGCGCGAGGCCGTCGGGCTCGCGCACGGTCGGGACGACGACGAGCTCGACGGGGGTGTCGAGGTCCTTGACCATGCGCCGGAGGACGGCGACCTGCTGGGCGTCCTTCTGGCCGAAGTAGGCGAGGTCCGGCTGGACGACGTTGAAGAGCTTCGTCACCACGGTGCACACGCCGGCGAAGTGGCCGCGGCCGCGCTCGGCGCCCTCGAGGACGTCGGACAGCCCCTCCACGCGGACCGAGGTGGCGAAGCCGGGCGGATAGACCTCCTCGACGGGCGGCGTGTACAGGATGTCGACGCCGAGCGCCTCGGCCTCGGCCGCGTCGCGCTGCTCGTCGCGCGGGTAGGCGGCGAGGTCGGCCGCCTCGTCGAACTGGGCGGGGTTGACGAAGAGCGACGTGACGACGGTGTCGCAGCGCTCGCGGGCGGCGCGCATGAGCGCGTGGTGGCCGCCGTGGAAGGCGCCCATCGTCGGCACGAGCCCGACCGTTCCGCGCGCTTGCTTGCGAGCCGCCCGCATCTCCGCGTTGGTGCGGACGATCCTCACGCGACGACCGCCTTCGTCGCATCCACCATCGCATCGAACAGGGGGAGCAGGTCCGGCGTCCGCTCGGCCACCGCCGCGCGCTGCCTGGCCACCGTCTCCTCGTCCCCGCGCGCGATCGGGCCGGTCAGCGCGTCCTCGGCGCCGCGCGCGGCCCAGTTCTCGACGGCCGCCCGCACCAAGGGCGCCAGCAGCTCGCGGTCGACGCCGGCGGTGGCCGCCAGCCGCTCGGCCGCGCCCTCCAGCGTGACGAGGAAGTTCGAGGCGATCGAGGCCGCCGCGTGATACGCCGCGCGATCCTCGTCCGCCACCCGCGTCGCGCGCATCCCCAGCCGGCTTGCCAGCGCCTCGGCCACGGCCAGCGCCCGCGGCGTCGAGCCGTCGATCGCGCAGCCCGCGCCGCGCAGCACCTCGGGCGACGCCCCGGCGGGCACCGTCATTAGCGGATGCAGGGAGAACGCCTCGTGCGGCGCCAGCACGTCGAGCCAGGTGGCGCCCGAGCAGTGGCCCACGAGCGGGCCTGGCTCGATCGCGGCGGCCGCGGAGGCGATCTCGCCGTCCGGCACGCACAGCAGCACGGCGGACGCGCCGCGCGCGTCGGCGCCACGTCCGAGCGGACCCGGGGCCTCGAGGGCTGCGGCGAGCGTGGTTCCGAGGCGGCCAGCCCCGACGATGGCGATGGAGTCCAGTTCCCTCACGGAGATACCGGCTTCAGCTGTCGATCCTGAGGATAGTCCGCCGTGGAGGCGATTAGAGTCAGATTCCGATGGGAACCGCAGCCGAGCGGCGCGAGGAGCTGAAGGCCGTCTGGCAGCAGGCCAGCGCGTGCACCCGCTGCCCCCAGCTCGCCGCCACCCGTCAGACCGTCGTCTTCGGCTCCGGCAACGCCGACGCCGACCTCATGTTCGTCGGCGAGGCCCCGGGGGCCAACGAGGACCGCCAGGGCCTCCCGTTCGTCGGCCAGGCCGGCCGCGTGCTCGACACGCTGCTCGAGGAGATCGGCCTGACCCGCGGCGATGTCTTCGTTGCCAACACTCTAAAATGTAGACCACCGGGGAACCGGGACCCGCTGCCGCAGGAGATCGACGCCTGCCAGGACTACCTGTACCGCCAGCTCGAGCTGATCGAGCCCCGGGTGGTGTGCACGCTCGGCAACTTCGCCACGAAGCTGCTGCGCGGCGACCCGTCGACCGGGATCACGCGGCTGCACGGGCGCGAGGAGATCCGGCGGATCGGGCCGCGGCGGGTCCGGCTGTACCCGATCTACCACCCGGCGGCGGCGCTCTACACGCCGAAGATGCTGGACACGCTGCGGGCCGACTTCCGGCGCCTGCCCGAGCTGCTGGCGCTCGACCCGCCGGAACAGCCCGAGCCCCAGCCGGAGCTCGTGGTGCCGGAGCCGGAGATCGTCCTCGAGGTCGAGCGTCGCGAGCCGGAGCCCGCGCCTCAGCTGGGTCTCTTCTGAGCCGCCCGCTCGTCGGCGGTGATCGCGTAGCGCTCGTGGTCGCGCCACTGGCCGCCGATCAGCAGGTAGCGGGGGGAGAAGCCCTCGAGCCGGAAGCCGGCGCCGCGGGCGAGCGCGACCGACGGCTGGTTGCCGGGCTGGATGTTGGCCTCCAGCCGGTGGAGCGCGAGCGGGCCGAAGGCGTGGTCGAGCACCTGCTCCATCGCCTCCCGCATCAGCCCCTGGCCGGCGTGGCGCTGGTGCGCGTAGTAGCCGAGGTAGGCCGACTGGAACGCCCCGCGCACGATCTGGGAGACCGTGAAGACGCCCACGATCTCGCGCGGGTCGGCGGTCAGGCACGCCACCAGGCAGGCGAAGTCGTCGCGTCGCGAGCGGGCATAGAGGTCGTCGAACTGGTCGGAGCGCTCGGGCGGGTACGTCCACGGACGGTGGAGCTCGCGGCTGTCGCGCGCCAGCGACAGGAACGCCTCGCGGTCGGTCCGCTCGAGCACCCGCAGGGCGACGCGCGCGCCCTCGCGCGGCGCCTCGGGCTCGACCTCCCAGGGCCGCAGCATCGCGCCCGCGACCGCGGAGAGCGGGCGGCGGCGGAGCATGGGGCGTCTCACACGAGAAATCAAAGCGCACCGCGATGATGGCCGCCGAAATCGCGATCGACGCCCGCGCCGCCGCGCGGCCGGAGCTCGGCGGGGTGGAGCGGTGGGCGCGCGAGCTCGCCGCCCGCCTGCCCGCGCTGCGGCCCGGCGCCTACGAGGTGCTGCGGCCGCCGTCCGCGCTCGTCCACCGCGCCGGTCATGCCTGGGAGCAGCTGGTGCTCCCGGTCCACGCGCGCGGACGGACCCTCTTGTGCCCGGCCAACCTCGCGCCGCTGGCCCACAAGCGGACGGTGGTCGTGATCCACGACGCCGCCGCCCTGCGCCACCCCGGCTGGTACTCGCCGGCGTACGCGCGCTGGCAGAAGCTGGTCCTGCCCGCCGTCGCCCGCCGCGCGCGGCGGGTCGTCACCGTCTCCGAGTTCGCCCGCCGCGAGCTGGCCGAGCTGCTCGGGGTCGAGGCGACGGTCGTCGCCGGCGGCGTCGACGAGCGGTTCACGCCGCAGGCCGACCCCGAGCCGGCGCGCCGCGCCCACGCACTCCAGCGCCCGTACGTCCTCACCGTCGCCTCGCAGACCGCGCGCAAGAACCTGGCCGCGCTCGTGCCCGCGGCGCGCGCGCTCGCCGCCGACGGGGTCGAGGTCGTCGTGGCCGGCGGCCACCGGCCGCAGTTCGCGCGCGAGCACGGGCTCGAGCCGCTGCGGCTGCTCGGCCACGTCGACGACGCCCTGCTGCCGGGTCTCTACGCCGGCGCCGTCGCCTTCGCGCTGCCCTCGCTGTACGAGGGCTTCGGGCTGCCCGTCCTCGAGGCGATGGCGTGTGGCACGCCGGTGGTCGCGGCCGACACGACTGCGCTGCCGGAGACCTGCGGCGGCGCTGCGCTGCTCGTGGAGCCTGACGGTGAGGCGTTCGCCGCCGGGCTCGCCGAGATCCTGGGCGAGCGCGAGCGATGGAGGGCCGCCGGCCTCGAGCGCGCCGCGCCCTTCACCTGGGACGCCACGGCGCGCGCCGTCGACGCCCTGCTCAGCGGCGCAGCCGCGCCGCCGTCCGCCGGTACGCGCGCAGCGACCGGGCGCTGACCACCGTGCCGTCCTCGCGCAGGCGCCGCAGGCCGCACCACGCGAACACGCTCTCGGTCGACTCCGCCGACATCCACGTGTACCAGAAGACGCGCCCGATCCGCAGCGACCGGCGATGGCGGGCGAGCGCCGACAGGCCGCGCGCCAGCCGTCGCGCCTGGCCGCGCTCGTCGGTGGCGATCCCGATCGGGTCGACCATCCGGCCCTTAGCGGCCGGCCACGACAGCTCGGTGACCCACAGCGGCTTCAGGCGGTCGCCGAACCGGCGCATCACTCGGCGCGTCTCGCGCAGGAACCGCGGCACGCTCGTCGGCCGCGCCGTGTACGGGTGGATGGCCGCGACGTCGAAGCCGTGCCGCCCGCCCGCGCGGTAGATCTGCCGCAGCGCGTCCCAGCCGTTCGGCAGGCCCGCGAGGACGGCGCGCCCACCCGGGTCAGCGGCCTTGAGCGCCGCCCGCGCCGCCCGCAGCAGCGCGACGTAGCCTTCCGCGAACGGCTGCTCCGACCAGTACCCCCGCAGGTTCGGCTCGTTCCAGATCTGCCAGGCACGGATCGGCCGCGCCCCGATCTCCGGGTGCTCTGCCCACAGCGAGCCGCGAGGCCCGTAGCGCTCGACCAGCGCGGTGAGGAAGCTCGCGTAGTCGGCTGGGTCGCGGGGCGGCGAGGCGGGATCGTCCGGGTTCGTGCGCGCCCAGCGCGGCGTCGAGAAGACGACCGGCAGCACCGTGATCCCCTGGCGCGCCGCGGCGAGGACCGGGGCGTCGTACGCCGCGAAGTCGACGGCGCCGGGGCCGATCCGCTGGCCCTGCGTCCAGTAGAAGCCGATCCGCGCGCCGGCCACCCCGCTGCGCGCCATCAGCGGCCACTCGCTTGCGTACTGGTCGCCGCCGTCGATCACCGGGCCGTCGACCATCACGCCCAGCCAGTCGCGCGGCACGGCAGCGCCCGCGGGAGCGGCGGCGGCGAGGCAGAGCAGGATGGCGAGCGTGAACGCGCGGAACATCAGAGGGTCCAACACGGCGCGGCCGGGTTCGGAGCGGCTGGTAAGCGGCCACGACCACTTAGGATGCCCGCCGATGACGGCCCGCGTCGCGCTCGTGCACGACTTCCTGCTCGACCTGCGCGGCGCGGAGCGGGTCTTCGCGGCGATCTGCGACGCCTGGCCGGAGGCCGACGTCTTCACCGCCGTCTACGACGAGGAGGGCACGGAGGGCCGCTTCGCCGCGCGCGCGCCACAGACCTCGTTCCTCCAGCGGCTGCGACCCAGCGCCCGCAGCTTCCGCGCGCTGCTGCCGCTGTACCCGTACGCGATCGAGACGCTCGACCTGCGCGGCTACGACCTCGTGATCTCGTCCTCGAGCGCCTGGGCGCACGGCGTCCTGCCCGATCCCGGGACCGTGCACGTCTGCTACTGCCACAACCCGTTCCGCTACGCGTGGTCCGAGCGCGAGGCGACGCTCGCCGCGCGCCCCGTCCCCGTCCGCCTCCCGCTGCAGGTCGTGCTGTCGCGCTGGCGTCGCTGGGACTGGATCGCCGCCCAGCGGGTCGACCGGTACGTGGCGAACTCGCGGCTCACCTCCTCGCGGATCCGTCGCTACTTCGGCCGCGAGGCCGACGTGCTGCACCCGCCGGTCGAGCTCGAGCGCTTCGCCTCAGGCGAGGTCGGCGAGCACTACCTGGTCGTCGCCGAGCTGATGGCCCACAAGCGGATCGACGTCGCCGTCGAGGCGTTCAACCGGCTGCGCAAGCCGCTGATCGTGGTCGGCGACGGGCCGGAGGAGCGGCGCCTGCGCCGGCTCGCGGGCCCGACGGTGCAGCTGGTCGGCCGGCGCTCCGACCCCGAGGTGGCGGCCCTGCTGCGCAGTGCCAAGGCGCTCGTGGTGACGGCCGCCGAGGAGTTCGGGATCGCCGCGGTGGAGGCGCTCGCGTCGGGCCGGCCGGTGATCGCGCTCGGCTCGGGCGGAGTGCTCGAGAGCGTCCACGAGGGGGAGACGGGCGCCTACTACCGCGAGAGCGACTCGCAGGCGCTCGCCGACGTCGTCACCGGGTTCGACCCGATGGCGATCGACCCGGCCGCCTGCCTCGCGGCGGCGCGCCGCTTCGGGACCGATCGCTTCCAGGCCGCCCTGCGCGCGATCGTCGACGAGGCGGTGGCCGCCGAATCGTCGGCCGATCGCGATCGCCCGGCCGTCGTGACGGGTCTGCTTCCCCGCCGCGCGGCCCGCCGCGCCGCCGGCCGGCGCTAAGGGTGCTCAACGGGACATCGCTCTGTGCGCTACGTCACACGTAGGGGCAGGAAGACTGCAAAATGACGCCGTTTGCGCTTCACTTTCTCATCGGCGTCTAAAACCTGCGACCAGCGGGCAGAAAACCGCGTAACTTGCGGCGGCGCCGAGGGTTCCTTGTAGTGCCTGTGCTCCGCTGTGGGTACGGACGCCTGAGCCGGGTCAAGGGTCTTTGGCGTAGACCCGGTTCGAGCATCGCCTGACAAAGGGTGGCCGTCCGACCTCCCCCGGGCGGGCCGACCTCAGATGGTGGCCGCAGGATGCGGCACCAAGCCGGTAACGACCGGACCGATGTCACACGCGGAATAGTTGTGCCGGCAACCGGATCGCCCTATAATTTCCTACTGCAGAAGTTGGTTTTCTGAACATGGCTGCGACACAGACGAAAGGAAAGACCACGAGCACGCTTGCCGATATCCCGCGCCCGCGGATCGCGCCCGAGCACGAGGCGGATCCCACCATGGACTCCCTCCAGCTGCTGCTGCGAGAGGCGGGTCGCTACCCGCTCCTCAAGCCGAGCGAGGAGATCGAGCTGGCCAAGCGGATCGAGAAGGGTGATCTCGCCGCGAAGGACCGCATGATCAACTCCAACCTGCGCCTGGTCGTCGCGAACGCGCGTCGCTACCAGGGCCAGGGCCTCGCTCTCGGTGACCTCATCCAGGAGGGCATGCTCGGCCTCATCCGGGCCGTGGAGAAGTTCGACTGGCGCAAGGGGTTCCGGTTCTCGACGTACGCGACGCTGTGGATCCGCCAGGCCATCCAGCGTGGGCTGGAGAACACGAGCCGGACGATCCGGCTCCCTGTCCACGTGGCCCAGCGGTCCCGCAAGGTCGGGCGCATCGAGCGCGAGCTCACGACCAAGCTCGGTCACGAGCCGACGGACGAGGAGATCGCCGCGGTGGCTGACCTCCCGCTGGAGGACGTGATCGAGATCCGCAAGGCGGACCGCGCGGTGGTCAGCCTCGACAAGCCGGTCGGCGACGAGGGCGACACGTCCTTCGGCGACCTGCTGGCGATCGAGACGGCCCCCGTCGACGAGGAGGTCGGAGAGAAGCTCCGCTCCGAGACGCTCCTGAGCGCGATCGCCGAGCTCCCCGAGCAGGAGCGCAACGTGATCGAGATGCGCTTCGGGGCCGGCGACCAGGAGCCGCAGACGCTCAGCCAGGCCGGCCGCAAGCTCGGTGTCTCCACCGAGCGCGCGCGTCAGATCGAGGAGCGGGCGCTCAAGCGCCTCTCCCAGCGCACTGACGTGATGGCGCTGCGCGAGGCCGCGTAAGCGCCGAGCAACCCCTTCGAGGCCCGGGCAATTGCCCGGGCCTCGCTGGTTAAGGGGTCTCTACGGCTCCCGGATCGCGGAGCCGTACGCGTCGGGCAGGAGGTCGCCCGGGTGGCAGTGGTGGGGGGAGAAGAACGTGCTGCCCGCCACGCATCGCCACATGCTCGGGTTGGTCCAGCTCGGTGCGAGCCGGACCTTCGTCGCCTGCTCGAACGCATGGCCGGCGGCAAGCAGCTTGGCCTCCCCGAACGCCGGCCCGACGAACGCCACCCCGATCGGGTTGCGGCCGGCCGAGCCGGTGCCGTACCCGGCCGGGACGGTCAGCACCGGGTATCCGGCGCGATCGGCGATCCCGATGAGGGCGTGGCCGCTCGGGACCGCGACGGCGTCGAAGTCGTCGCTCCGGTCCGCGGGCGTCCCGTTGTCGAGGACCCCGTCGATCAGCGCCTGCGTGGCGGCCCTGCCGGCGCTGCGGTCCGCCGCGTACGCGGCGGCCGTGGCGGCGTCGGACAGGTCGACCGACTGCGCCTCGAGCAGCTCGCGCTGCTGGTACTTGAGGCCCTCCACGGGGTTGGCCTCGTTGTAGGCGATGATGCCCTGCAGCGACTTGGCACCGCCGCCCCCGGCCGCGGAGAGGTAGGCGTTCAGGTCGCGCTTGAACTCGCGCAGGACGATGCTCGGCGGGTTCGGGCTCGGTGTGCCGATCGTCTTGACCACCGTCGTCGCACCGGCGCCCTCGAGCGCGCTGACGACGTCCGGATACGGCGCCGCGGCGTTGCCGATCACCGCGATCCGCTTGCCGCGCAGGGCCGTCGGCGACAGGCCGGCGAGGTAATCCGGGGGCGCGGGCGCCGCCGCCGTGGCCGGGTCGCTCGGGTCGGCGCCGGCGATCGCCTGGAGCTCCGCCGCGGCGTCACGCACCGTGCGGGCGATCGGGCCCGGCGCGTCCTGCGACCGGGCGACCGGCAGCACGCCCGCCCGGCTCACCCGCCCGACCGTCGGCTTGAGCGCGACGACGCCGGCGACGCCGGCAGGCGCGATCATCTGCGCCCCGAGGTCCGTCCCCGTCTCCATGCCGATCGTGAGCGCCGCCAGGCCGGACGCCGTCGCCGCCGCCGACCCCGCGGACGACCCGGCCGGCGTCTTGTCCGTGTCCGACGGCAGCAGCACCTGGCCGCCCAGCGACGAGTAGCCCTCCGGGAGGTTCGCGTCGAACACCCCGTTGAGCTCCGTCACGTTCGACTTGCCGAGCACGATCGCGCCCGCTGCCTCGAGCTTCGCCACGATTGTCGAGCTCTTCGCGGCCGTCGAGCGCTGGAGGGCGATCGAGCCGCCCGTGGTCGCCATCCCCTGGACGGCGATCGCGTCGTCGACCAGCACCGGGATGCCGTGCAGAGGCCCGCGGAGCTTGCCGCGCCTGCGCTCCGCGTCGAGGCGTGCCGCGTCGCCCAGGGCGCTCATGTTCACGTCGCGCACCGCCTGGATCGCCGGGCCTTCCGCGTTCGTCAGCGCGATCCGCGCGAGGTAGGCCCGCGTCAGCTCCTGCGCCGTAAGCGTTCCGGCCGACATCCGGTCCTGGAGGCTCTCCGCCGACTCCGTCTCGAGCGAGAACGGCAGCTCCGGCGCGGTCCGGATCATGCCCGTCAGGCTCCGGTGGTCCGGGTTGCAGCCGCCACGCTCGGCGTACGCCGGCGGCGGCACCGTCCGCGCGCACCGGTACATGCTCGGGTTCAGCTCGCTCACCGGGCGGCGGAGCTTCGTCGCCTGCTCGATGACGTATCCGACGCCGATGAGGTCGCGCTCGCTGAGCGCGTTGCCGTGGATCGACACGCTCTGGGCGCGCCGGTTCGTGTCCGAGTAGCCCATCGGGATCGTGATCTGCGGCGTGCCGGCCGTCGCGCCGCTCGGCACCGAGCCGAGGATCGCGATGAAGTCGTCGCTCGGATCGCCGGGCGTCTCGTTGTTCATCATGTCGTCGATCGCCTTCCACTGAGCCGCCCGCCGGATCGGCATGGCAGCGCGGTAGGCGACCTCGTTCGCTCCGCCCGGAGAGACGTCCGCGGCGAGCGCGTTGAGGTGGCTGTTGTTGCCGAACTTCAGCGCCTCATGCGCGTTCGCCTGGTTGTCCGCGACCTCCTCGGCCAGGGACTCGATCGGAGCGCTCGGCCCGAGGTTCGCGTAGTACTCGTTGATCGACTTGTGCTGCTGGTAGCCGCCCGGGAGGCCGGGCACGGACGCGACGGGGATCATCGGCGCGCAGGACCATGACGGCGCCGGCGTCGACGAGGGCGTCGAACGCGACCTTGGCCGGCGTGCCCTCGACGAAGGCGCCGTTGTAGCCGATCCGCTTGCCGCGGACGAAGTCCGGATCGAGCGCGGACATGTAGTCCGGCACCGGATCCGGGGCCTGCGTGATCGACGCGAAGATGTCCGGGCCGAAGAACGCCTCGTACGCCGTGTCGCTGTCCGGATCGCGGCCCGCCATCGACTGGAGGTTCATCGCGGCGTTGGCGACCGTCCGGTCCATCGGTCCGGCGGTGTCCTGCGACGCGGAGATCGGGCCGATGCCGTATGCGGGCACCAGGCCGACCGTCGGCCGGATCCCGACGAGGCTCTGCGCCCCCGAGGGGCTGATGATCGAGCCCGACGTCTCCGTCCCGACCGTCAGCATCGACAGGGCAGCGGCGCCGGCCGTGCCCGAGCCGGACGACGAGCCGCTGGGGTTCTGGTCGGCGTCGACGGCGTTGAGCACCTGGCCGGTGAGGTTCGAGAAGCCCGAGGGCTGGTTGCCGAAGCTGTTCGCGTACTCCGACAGTCCCAGCTTGCCGAGGATCACCAGGCCGCTCGCGCGCAGCTTCTTGACGATTCCGGAGTCGCGCTCAGGGAACGAGTCGCGCAGCGAGTAGTTGCCGTTCGACGTGTACATGCCCTCGACGTCGATCAGGTCCTTGAGCAGCACCGGCAGGCCGTGGGCCACGCCCCGGACCTGGCCCCGGGCGCGCTCGGCGTCGAGCGCCGCGGCCTCCTCGAGCGCGTCCTGGTTGAGCTGCGTCACCGCGTTGAGGCCGGGTCCCCGCTTGTTCAGCGCCGCGATCCGGGCGATGTACGCGCGGGTGAGCCGCACGGACGTCAGCTCGCCCCGCTCCATCATCTCGACCGCGGTCGGACCGTCGAGCCGTTCGAGATCGAGCACGCGCTCGGCGGCCGGCGCGGGCGTCGCTTGCAGGAGCACCGCTGTGACCGCGCACGTCAGCAGTCTCAGCGCCGCAGGGCATCGCTTCATGGGGCTTCTCCGATCGAGGTGGCTGAACTGGCGGGCCGGACGCTATGAGGGCAGCGGAAAGGCCCACCATGGCCCCGATGTCGAAAGCGCGTGCCGCGGAGGACCGACCGGCGGTCCACCGATGCGGTCAGCCGTGGCGGGCTCGGCGGAGCGCCGCGAGCTGCGCGCGCGGGCGCGCGGGGTCGCCGCCGAGCAGGGCGTGCCCGGCCGTGCGGGTGGCGAAGGTGAGCGCCTGCGCGAGGTCGTCGAGCGCGAGTGCGGAGTGGCCCCGCGTGGCGGCGATCGCCTCGCGCCGGCGGCGGGCGAGCAGGTCGAACGGCTCGCCCTGCCGGAGCGTGGCGTGGCCGCCGGCGTGTTCCAGGCGCAGTTCGGGGTGCAGCACGGTCGGGATGCCGGCGGCGCGAGCGCGCAGGCACAGCTCCAGGTCCTCGGCGAAGAGGTGGACGGCGGGGTCGAACGGGCCGAGCTCCAGCAGGGTCTTCGTGGCGGCCGCCAGGCACGCGCCGATCGCCCAGCCGACCGTCCTGGGTCTGGATGACCGGTGCGGCTCGGCGCGGTCGCGCAGGGCGCGCGGCAGCAGCGGCGGGTGGACGAGGGCGGGCAGAAGGGCGCCGGGGGTGCCGGGCAGCGGGTGCGCCGAGCGCTGGACGCTGCCGTCGGGGTCGAGCAGCCGCGGCGCGTGCAGGGCGCGGGGATGTCTTGCGGCGAGGGCGGCGAGCGCGGCGAGCGAGCCGTCGATCAGCTCGCAGTCGGGGTTGAGGAGGACGGTGACGGCGTGGCGCGCGCGGGCGACGCCGGCGTTGCTGGCCGCGCCGAAGCCGGGGTTGTCCGGGAGCTCGACGAGCTCGGCGCCGCGTTCGCGCGCCAGGTTGCCGCCGCCGTCGGAGGAGCCGCTGTCGATCACGACGAGCTGCGGCGGCTCGGCGAGGTGGCGCTCGATCGAGTCGAGCAGCACCCGCAGCTCGGGCTCGGAGTCGTGCAGCACGACGACGGCCGTGAAGCTCACGCGGCCGCCCCTGTGACGCGCTCGAGCGCGGCCGCCAAGCGGGCGGCCGACGCCTCGACCGGGAAGCGCTCCGCCCGCCGGCGCGCGGCGGCGAGGTCGGGGCGGCCGAGCACGGCCTGCAGCGCCTCGGTCGCCGCCGCGACGTCACCCGGCGGGAACAGCCGGCCGGCGCCGTCGGCGACGATCTCGCGCGGTCCGCCGTTGTCGGCGGCCACCACGGGGCGGCCGCTCGCCAGCGCCTCGACCAGCGCGAGGCCCCACGGCTCGGCGTCGGCGCAGTGGAGCAGGCAGTGGGCGCGCGCGAGCGCGGGCCGCGGGTCGTCGAGCGCGCCCAGGAACGTGACGCGCCCGGCGAGGTCCGGCCGCGCCGCGCGCGTCTCGAGCGTCTTGGCGAAGGCGCCGTCGCCGAGCGGCGCTCCCGCCAGCTCGACCTGCAGCGCCGGGATCCTCGCCGCCACCTCGAGCGCGACGTCGGCCCGCTTCCACGGCACCAGCGCGCCGAGCACGAGGGCGCGCGGCGGCCCGTCGGGCAGCGGCGCGGGGGCGAAGCGGTCGAGGTCCACGCCGGGGTGGAGGATCGTCGCGCCCGGCGTGGTCACCTCGTCGGCGATCGCCTGCGACGCGGCGGCCACGCCGTCGGCGCGGCTCGTCGCCCAGCGCACCGCGGCCCCGACGGGGGCTCGCGGCAGCAGGTCGTGGTGGACGGCCAGCAGGGGCGGGCGGCGGCGCAGCGGCGTCGTGGCCAGGACCGCGCGGGCGCCCCACGCCACCAGCGCTGGCGGCGCGCGCTGGGTGGTCAGCGCCGCCACCTCCCTCGCGAGGCCGGCGAGCCCGCGTGCGTGGGCGATGCCGAGGCGCAGCGGGCGCTCCCGCGTGCGGGCGTGCTCGAGGCCGGCGGCGCGGACGGCGGCGGCGAGCGGTCCCTCCGGGCAGGCCACGACGACCGGCCGCTCGAGGCGCGTAGCGCAGTCGAGGAGGACGCGCTCGGCGCCGCCGAGCACGCCGGAGTAGGAGACGATCAGGGTCGGGGGGACGCTCACGGCCGGGGTAGCATCGCGCTCCATGCCACGGAGGAGCAGCGCGAGCCTGCGCGAGGCGACGGCACGCGGCGGCGTCGTCAACGCCGCGTTCCTCTCCGGCGCCGAGGCGCTGGTGCTCGTCCAGGGCCTGCTGGCCACGGCGCTGCTCGGTCCCGACGCGATCGGGCTCTACGGCATCGTGACCATCACGGCGATGACGATCGTCGCGCTGCGGCGGGTGGGGATCGACGAGGCCTTCGTGCAGGAGCGCGCCGCCGACGAGGAGGCCGAGTTCCAGCGGGCGTTCACCGTCGAGCTGGGGCTCGCGGTGGTCGCGGCGCTCGCGATCGCCGCCTGCGCGCCGGTGCTCGCCGCCGTCTACGACGACGACCGGCTGCTCCCGCTCACGCTCGCGGTGGCCTACCTGCCGCTCGCCTTCGCGCTCCAGGCCCCGCAGTGGGTCTTCTTCCGCCGCATGGACTACGTGCGCCTGCGGCTGCTGCAGGCGATCGTCCCGCTGGGGACCGTGGCCGTGACCGTGCCGCTGTTGCTCGCCGGCGTGGGCGTGTGGGCGCTGGTGATCGGCCCCGCCTGCGGGCACCTGCTCGCGGTGCTGGCGGCGCTCCGCGCCTCGCCCTACCGCCTGCGCCTGCGGCCCGACCGCGAGGCGGCACGCCGCTACCTGCGCTTCTCCTGGCCGATCTTCGTGAGCGCCGTGGCGGCCCTGCTGGTGGCGCAGGGCCAGGTGGCGGTCTTCGGGCTGAGTACGAACCCACCCTCCCTCGCGGCGGCCGGCTGGATCACGCTGGCGGCGACGCTCACCCGCTACGTCGACCGCGCCGACATGATCCTCGCCACCACCGTCTATCCCGCCATCGTCCGCGTGCGCGACCGGCCGGCGGTGCTGGAGGAGACGTTCGTGAAGTCGAACCGGCTGGCGCTCATGTGGGCGTTCCCGTTCGGCGCGGGGCTGGCGCTGTTCGGCGCCGACCTGGTCGAGTTCGTGCTCGGCGACGAGTGGAAGCCGGCGGTCGTGCTGATCGGCGGCCTCGCGGTCGCCACGGCGGTCCAGCAGCTCGGCTACAACTGGTTCGCCTTCTACCGGGCGCGCGGGGAGCCGTGGCCGCAGGCTGTGGAGTCCGGCGCGTTCGCGGCGGCGTTCGCCGCGTTCGCCGTCCCGGGGGCGCTGGTCGGCGGCAGCTGGTGGTTCGTGGCCGGCCGGATGGCGTGCACGGTGAGCGCGCTGGCCGTGCGCCGCCGCTACGTGCGGCGGCTGCTGCCGGGAGTCCGGCTGGGCTCGCTGGCGTGGCGGGGAGCGGCGCCGGTCCTGATCGCCACCGTCCCGGTGCTCGCCGTGCGCGGCGCGCTGTGGGGCGGGGAGCGGCCGGTCGCGCAGGCGGTCGCCGAGCTCGCCCTCTGGCTCGCCATGCTCGCGCTGGCCACGCGCCGGCTCGAGCGCGGCCTGCTGAGCGAGCTGGCGGGCTACCTGCGGTCGCGCGCCCCGGCGGGCGCGCGCACGTGAGCCGCGCGGTCCCGGTCGCGCTCTGGGTCGCGGCCGCCCTGATCTCCGGCTTCACCATGCGCCGCTACCTCGAGCCGTTCGACGAGGGGCTCCTGCTGCAGGCGGCGCCTGCGGATGAGCGACGGCCAGTGGCCGTACGCCGACTTCGGCTGGGCGTACGGGCCGGGCCAGCCGCTGGTCGTCACGGCCGCCTTCCAGCTCTTCGATCCGTCGGTCGTCTGGTGGCGGGTGCTCCGCGTCGCGGCCGACGCGACGATCGCCGTCCTCGTCTGGACGCTCGTGCAGCGCGACGCCGGCCCGCGCTGGGCCCTCGCGGCCTGGCTCGCCGCCGCCGTCACCATCGCGCAGCCCACGTCCGCCAACCCCGTCCCGATCGCGCTCACCCTCGCGCTCGCCGCGATCACCGTGGCCACGGGCGGCGTCCCGACGCCCCGCCGCGCCGCCGCCGCGGGGGCGCTCGCGGCACTGACGGCCTTCTGGCGCCCCGACTTCGGCGCGGTCGCGCTCCTCGCCGTCCTCGCCGCCCAACTAAGGGGGCCAGGCCCCTCTGTAGCAGCACAGACGCGATCTGTAGTAGTACAGAGGGGCCTGGCCCCCCTTGGTCGGGGTCGGGGTGTGACCCCCCTTGGTCGGGGTGGGCTGACCCCCCTTGGTCGGGGTGGGCGGGGCGTGGTGCCCGCGCTCGTCGCCGCCGCGGTCGTCGTCGCCGCGCTGTACGCGCCGTTCGCCGGCGCGGCCGGGCCGGGGCGGTTGTGGGACGCGCTCGTGGCCACCGGGTTGGACGAGGGTGCGGCGTGGCGGTTGCCGTTCCCGCTGGAGTACGACGGCCCGCTGCGCGGCTGGCCGCCCGGCGCGCTCGCCGAGGACCTGAAGGACGCGCTCGGGTTCTACCTGCCGCTGATCGGCGTCGCCGGCCTCGCCCTCACCCTCGTCGCCATGTGGAGGCGGCTCACGCCCGCGGCGGCCGGGCTCGCGGTGCTGGCGCTCGGCGCGCTCGCGTACCTGCTCTCGCGCGCCGACGAGCTGCACGTCCAGCCGCTGCTCGTCGTCCTCTGCGCGCTGATCCCGATCGTGGCCGCCGGCCTCGAGCGGCCGCAGCTGCTGCTCGTCCCGCTGGCCCTGATCCTGCTCGCGGGCGTCGCCAACCGGGTGTCGGCGCTCGTCCTGCCGCCCGAGCTCGAGCCGGTCACCCTCCCGGGCGTGCCCGGCATCCGCGTCCCGCCCGACGAGGCGGACGCGCTCCAACGCCTCGTCGCCGCGGTTCAGCGCGAGATCCCGCCCGGCGAGCCGGTCTACGTCGCGCCCAGGCGCTCCGACCTCGTCACGCTCACCGACCCGCTCATCCACTTCCTCGTCCGCCGCCCCAACGTCCTGCGCCGCGACGCCCTGCTCCAGGCGGAGCCGGAGGAGCAGGAGCGGATCGTCGCCGCGCTCCGACGCGAGCGGCCGCTGGTCATCCGCTGGCTGGACCCGATCTCGTCGCGGTCCGAGCCGAACGAACGCGGCCGCCCGAGCGGCTCGCGGGCGCTCGACGAGTACCTGGCCGCGGAATACCGACCGCAGGCCCGCTATGGCGAATACGAGATCCTGGTGCCCCGGTGATCGTCCGCGCCGCCATCGTCCTCGTCGCCATCGCCGCCGTCGCGTGGCTCGCCGCCGGCATCGCCGCCAGCCGCGCCCAGGAGGACCTCGCCCGCCTCGTCGCGACCGCCGACGAGCCCGACGGCGCCGACCGAGCCCGCGCCAGCGAGCTGCGCCAACGTGCGGAGCGGCGCGTCCCCGGCCGCCGGCCGTCGCTGCTCGAGGCCACGCTGCTCGTGAGGATCGATCGCGCGGCGGCCGCCACCCTGCTCGAGGACGTCGTGGCCGACGAGCCGGACAACGCCGAGGCGTGGCTGCTCCTCGCCCAGGCGACCGCGGGCACCGAGCGGGCCGAGCAGGCTATGGAGCGGGTGCGCGCTCTGGCTCCGGACGTTCCCGCTCCCTGAGCGGCGAGCCGACCACGCGCGACACCAGGTACAGCGGCCGCTGCAGCGTCTGCTCGTGCACCCGCGCCACGTAGCGTCCGAGGATGCCGAGCCCGACGAGCTGCACGCCGCCCAGGAACAGCACCGAGATGAGGATCCACACGCCGAGCGAGGCTGTGAGCCAGCCGAAGACGGTCGCCACGAGGACCACCGCCCCGGCGAGCGAGGCGATCGCCGCCGTCAGCGTGCCGAGGTACGTGGCCAGCGCCAGCGGTACGTCCGAGAACGAGGCGAAGGCCTCCAGGGCGAGCCGGAAGAGCGACCGGTAGGACGCGCCGCGCCCCGCCGACCGGCCCGCCCGGCGGTACTCGACCGGCACCTGCTCGAAGCCCACCCAGGCGACCATCCCGCGCAGGAAGCGACGCCGCTCGGGCATGGCCCGCAGCGTGTCGACCACGCGGCGCGACATCAGCCGGAAATCCCCTGCCTGGCCCTGATACGGCACCCGCGCCAGCCGCTCCATGAGGCCGTAGAAGCCGGTCGCCAGCGTGCGCTTGAGCCAGCTCTCGTCGCGCCCGATCCGCCGCGCGTAGACCACGTCGGCGCCCTCGGTGGCGAGCCGCAGCATCTCCGGGATCAGCTCCGGCGGGTCCTGGAGGTCGGCGTGCATGAGCACGACGTGGTCGCCGCGGGCGTGGTCGAGCCCCGCCGACATGGCGACCTCCATGCCGAAGTTGCGCGAGAGCTGCACGAGCACGACGCCCTCCTCGCGCGCCGCCAAGCCCTCGATCAGCGCGCCCGAGCCGTCGGTCGAGCCGTCGTCGACGAACACGATCTCGTGCTCGACGCCGGCCAGCGCCTCGCGCACGCGCCGGTGCAGCTCCGGCAGCGCGTCGCGCTCGTCGAGCACGGGGACGACGACCGAGACGCTCATGCCGGCCGGCACACCATCCCGATCGAGACGCCGGCGGGGAACCGCAGGCCATGGGCGATGAGCTGGGCCTCGAGCCGCATCGGCAGCTCGAGCACGCGGTTCAGCAGCCCGCCGGTGAGCTGGTAGTCCGTGCGGCCATGCGACCGCTGCCGCGCGAGCGTCCTGACCAGCGCGATCGGGGGCAGGAGCAGCGAGTTGAAGTACGTCTGCAGCACCGGCCGCCAGCCCGCCGCGGCGAGGCGCGAGCGCAGCACGCCCGCGGTGTAGCGGCGCAGGTGGTGGTGCGAGTCGTCGTGCTGGGACCACAGCCAGCCGTAGGCCGGCACGGTCACCACCAGCAGCGCGCCCGGCGCGGCGACCCGCCGCAGCTCGGCCGCCGCCAGGTCGTCGCGCTCGACGTGCTCGAGCACGTCGGTCGCGAGGATGAGATCGAACTCGCCGTCGGCGAACGGCAGGTCCTCGATCCCCGCCGCCGTCACGCCGCCGAGCCCGCGGCGGCGGCAGAAGTCGATCGCCTGCGGCGACGGATCGACGCCCTGGGCCGTCCCGAGCGCCCCGAACTCAGCGAGGTTGCGGCCGGTGCCGCAGCCGGCGTCGAGAACGCGCGGATGCTGCGGCAGGCCCGCGCGGCGCATCAGGGCCCAGAGCACGGCGCGCCGCCCGCGGAACCACCAGTGCCCGTCCTCGAGGTCGTAGAGCTGCTGGTAGATCGCGTCCTCCACCGCCGCGAGATCGTATGCTCTCGCGCTTCGTGAGGGGCCGACCGACGCTCGCCGCCGCGCTGATCTACACGCTGCTGGCGCTGGTCCTCGTCGGGCACGGCCTGGTGCCGGGCCGGACGCTCTCGGCCTCCGACTACCTGTGGTCGGCCGCGCCGTGGCAGCAGCTGGCGCCGACCGGCGCCAAGGGGGAGACCGGCCTCGGCTCGAACTACGAGATGGCCGACGCGGCGCTCGTGTTCCAGCCGTTCGCCGAGTGGGCGCGCGGGGACGTCCCGCTGTGGAACCCGCACATCATGGCCGGCCGCCCGTTCGTCGCCAACGCGCAGTCGGCGCTCTTCTCGCCGTTCACCTGGCCCATGCTCGTGCTGCCGTTCTGGTGGTCGCTCGGCGTCGTCGCCGTGCTCAAGCTCGTGACCGCGGCGCTCGGTGCGTTCCTGCTCGGGCGGGCGCTCGGCATGCGCTTCGCCGGCGCGCTGATGACCGGCATCGTGTTCGGCTTCGGGCTGTTCTTCGTCGTCTGGCTGCCGTGGCCGCTGAGCAGCGTGTGGGCGTGGCTGCCGTGGGTGCTGCTCGGCGTGCACGCCGTCGTGCGAAGACCGGGCGCGTTGCCGGTCGCCGGCCTGGCGCTCGCAGTCGCCCTGCAGTTCCTCGGCGGCCATCCGGAGTCGAGCTTCCACGTGCTGGCCACGGCGAGCCTGTTCGCCCTGCTGCTCCTGACGCGCAGCGACGCGCCGCTGCGGGCGGTCGGCCGGCTGCTGCTGGCGCTGCTGGCCGGCGGGGCGCTGGCGGCGGTGGCGATCGTGCCGTTCGTCGAGCTGCTGGCCCGCTCCGCCGACCTGATCGAGCGCGAGGGCAAGCTGCCGGCCGAGCTCGAGGCCCGCTTCATCCTCGGCTTCGCCTTCCCGGAATGGTGGGGGCGGCCGTCCGAGGCGCAGACCGCGGGCTTCATGGGCGTCCGCGCGTTCTACGTCGGTGCGCTGCCGCTGATGCTGGCGGCGTGGGCGGTCGTCGCGCGACCGACCCGCGAGCGCATCTCGATCGCCGTCGCCGCCGCCGTGACGGTGCTCGTGGTGGTCGGCGCGCCGGGGACGCTCGAGGTGCTCACCGCGATCCCCGGCTTCCACGCCGCGCACAACACCCGGCTGATCATCGTCTCGACGCTGGCGATCGCGCTGCTGGCGGGGTGGGGGCTCGACGAGGTCGTCGAGCGCTTGCCGCGGCGGCTGGTGGCCGACGCGGCGCGCGAGCGCGTCCCGCGGGGGCTCGTCGCCGGCGCCGCGGCCATCGTCGTGCTGCCCGTCGTCGTCGCGCTCGTCTGGAACGACCCGGGCGTCGACCGCGGGCGGGCGATCGCCTGGTGGCTCGTCTTCGCCGGGGCCGGCGCGCTGCTGCTGTGGCGGCGCCCGCGCGCCCTCGCCGTCCTCGCCTGCGCGCTGGTGGCCGCCGACCTCGTGCGCGTCGGCATGGGCCAGAACCCGTCGATCCCCGTCGACCACGCGCGCCAGCCGGTCACGCCGGCGATCGAACGCCTGCAGGCCGCCCGGCCCGCGCGCTTCGCCGGGCTCCAGCCCGGGCTCGGCCTCGAGCCGCTGCCGCCCGACACCGCCATGCGCTACGGGCTCTACGACGCCCGCGGCTACGACTATCCGGTCGAGCGCCGGTACGACACGCTGTGGCGGCGCGCGATCGCGCCGAACGACGGCTTCCGGTTCACCGTGCCGACGATGCGGATACGGCCCGACGACGGCGCGCTGCGCGCGCTCGGCCTGCTGGGGGTGACCGACATCATCCAGTCGCCGGCCGAGCCCGCCGTCCCCGGCTGGGAGGTCGCCTACGAGGGCGACGACGCGCGGCTGTACGCCAACCCGCACGCGCTCCCGCGCACGTGGGTTGTGGGGGAGCAGCGGCTGGTCCCCGACGAGGATGCGGCGCTGGACGCGATCCTCGACCCGGCCTTCGACGCCCGCCGCACGGCGATCGTCGAGCGGCCGGTCGACGGCCTCGCGGGCGAGGGCGAGGCCGAGATCGTCCGCTACGAGGCCGACCGCGTCGAGCTCTCGGCGACCGCCGACGGCCGCGCCCTCGTCGTCCTCTCGGACGTGCACATGCCCGGCTGGAAGGCGACGGTCGACGGCCGCGAGACGGAGATCGAGCGCGTCGACTACCTGCTGCGCGGCATCCCGGTCGACGCGGGCGAGCACCGGATCGTGCTCGAGTACGCGCCGGCGAGCTGGCGCGTCGGCTGGATCGTCAGCCTGCTGGCCGCGCTCGGGCTGCTCGGCGCCGTGTGGAAGAGTGGGCGGCGATGGGCCGGACGCTGAACCGCCTGCGCGGGGTCGCCCTGGGGGCGGCGGCGCAGCGCGCGCTCAAGGCCGCGGACCGGTCGCGCGGCATCTACCCGTCGCTGGCCGAGCTCGTCGAGCGCTACGGCGGCGGTCCCGACCTCACTGCCTACGAGCTGCGCGTCTTCTCCCAGAACGGGGAGGACGGGGTGCTGGCCGAGATCCTGCGGCGGATCGGGGTGGGCGGGCGCACGTTCGTCGAGTTCGGCGTGCAGGACGGCAGCGAGGGCACGACGGTTTTCCTCGCCCAGGTGATGGGCTGGTCGGGCGCCTACCTGGAGGCGGACGACGGGGCGTACGAGGCGCTCGCGCGGCGCTTCTCCGCCAACCCGCGCGTGCGCACGCTGCACGCGGCGGTCGAGCCCGGCAACGTCGAGGCGCTGTTCGCGCAGGCCGGCGTGCCGGAGGAGCCCGACGTGCTGTCGATCGACGTCGACGGCAACGACTACTGGATCTGGCGCGCGCTCCAGCGCTTCCGGCCGCGCGTGGTGGTGATCGAGTACAACGGCGACCTCGACCCGGCCACGCCGCACGTCATGCCGTACACGCCCGGCTTCGAGTGGGACCACAGCAGCGGCTACGGCGCGTCGCTCGCCGCGCTGGAGGCGCTGGGGGAGGAGAAGGGCTACACGCTCGTCCACACCGAGCTGGCCGGCGTCAACGCGTTCTTCGTTCGCTCCGACCTTGCGGGCGACCTGCCGTCGGGCGCCGCCGTGCCCCGCCGCAGCGCCAACCACGCCCTCATGGGGCTGGGCCATCCGCCGCCGCGGCGGCCTCCTGACTGGCAATGAGGCCGGCCGCCAGCGCGAGCGCCACGAGCGTGAGCGCGGGCAGCTCCCAGTCCCAGTCGATCCCGGCGTGCAGCGCGAAGGCGGCCAGGGCGGCGGTGGAGCCGGCCGCCGCCGGGCCGGCGCGGACGGCGGCGAGCGCGCAGCCCGCGATCAGCAGGCCGAGCGCGAGCAGGCCGACCAGGCCCAGCTCGGCCGCCGTCTCGAGGTACAGCGAGTGGCCGTCGCGGACCGACTCGCGGAACTCGCGCTCGCGCAGCCAGGCGGTGCGGAAGCCGCCGCTGCCCTCGCCGGTGAGCGGGTGGTCGGCGAACGCCTCGACGGCGACCTTCCAGTACGCGTAGCGGTTGCTCTGCACTGACGTCAGGCGTTGCGGGCCGGCCTCGGGCACGGGCTCGCGCTCGACGCCGACCATGGCCGCCACGGTGCCGGCGAGCACGAGCAGCGTGGCGGCGAGCGCGGCCTTGCGCAGCCAGGGCACCGGTCGGTCCGCGCGCGGGGCGCGGGCGAGCAGGGCGCAGCCGGCCATCGCGGCGAGCAGCAACGGCAGGGCGGCTGCGCTCGTCCCGGCCTCGGTCCGGAGGTCGCCGATCGCCGCGGCGAGCACGGCGGCGGCGAGGCCGCCGGCGACGACGACGAGGACGCCCGCGATGCGGGCGCGCGTCGGGGAGAGGGCGAGCAGGACGAGCAGGCCCGCGGCGAGCGCGCCGATGGCACCGCGCGAGAAGGTGAGGATCAGCGCGAGCGCCAGGAGCGGCGCGGTGGCGGCCGCCGCGACGCGCAACGGTCGCTTCTCGTGGGCCGCGAGCGCGGCGGCGAGGACGAGCCCGAGTGCGGCGAAGGCCCCGGTGCCGTTCCAGTAGCTCAGCGGGTAGGCGAGCCGGTCGCCGGCGGTGGCGATCGGCTCCAGGTCGACGAGGCCGAAGCGCTCGGAGAGCCCGTAGGCGCACGCGCCGGTGATCGCGGCCAGCAGCAGCGGCTCGGCGAGCGGCCGCCGCACGACCGCGATCGCCGCGGCCAGGTACGGCAGGTACAGCAGGAGCCGCTGCAGGTCGTCGACCGCCGCTCCGCCGTCGGGCGCCCAGGTCAGCGACAGGGCGGTCCACCCGGTCAGCGCCGCGAGCCCGGCGAGTGCGAGCCGGCCGGGGGTGGACGCGGGCAGCGGCCGCGGCAGCGCGACCGCCACGACGGCGAACAGCACCCAGGCGGCGATCCCGGCCCACAGGCGCGGACCGTCGAAGTAGCCCCCGTCGAAGCAGGCCAGGACGCCGGGGCCGAGGAGCAGCGGCACGGCGAGGAAGGTCGCGAGGCGGGCCCGCATGAGCGGCGCAGCCTATGGCGCGACCTTGTGGTGCGGTCGTCGCGCGCCTGGCCGCGGTCGTCGTGGGCGGGCGGATGGGTACGTATCCTGCGCGGGCCGTGCGGACCTCCCATCGTGACCGCCTGATCGCGCTGGGGCTGGCCGCGCTCGGCCTCGCGCTCGGGCTCGTGCAGCGGCCGGGGCAGGCGTCGGCCGACACGAAGATCTCGCTGCACGTCGACCCCGTGGGCTTCCTCGCCGACGTCGCCTCGGCGTGGTCGCCGACCGAGGACCTCGGGCACGTCCAGGGCGGCCAGTACGGCGGCTACCTGTTCCCGATGGGGCCGTTCTTCGCGGCCGGTCGCCTGCTCGGGCTCGACTCGTGGCTCGTCCACCGGCTGTGGCTCGGCGCGCTGCTGGCGCTCGCCGCGTGGGGGACGCTGCGGCTGCTCGACGCGCTGCTCGGCCGCCCCCGCGGCGCCGGGCACGTCGTGGCGGGCCTGCTCGTCCTGCTCAACCCCTACGTGGTCGTGTTCAGCGCGCGCACGACCGTCACGCTGCTCGGCTACGCGGCGCTGCCGTGGCTGCTGCTCGCCGTCCACCGCGGGCTGCGGGCGCCGCGCTCGTGGTGGTGGCCGGCCGCCTTCGCGCTCGTCCTCACCGGCACGGGCGGCGGCGTCAACGCGGCGGTGACGGCGTGGCTGCTGCTCGGCCCGCTGCTGCTCGCCGGCTACGAGCGCGTCGTCGACGGCCGGCCGCTGCTGCCGTTCGCGTGGCGGACCGCGCTGCTCACCGGCCTCGCCTCGGTCTGGTGGGTCGTCCCTGTGCTGGTCCAGGCGCGCCACGGCGTCGACTTCCTGCGCTTCACCGAGCAGGCCGGCACGATCTGGTCGACCACCAGCCTGGCCGAGTCGCTCCGGCTGATGGGCTACTGGCTCTCCTACCTCGGCGTCGGCTACGGCGGCGAGCTGCGCCCGCTGTTCTCCGGCGGCGGGGTGATGCTCTTCTTCGAGCCGGTCGTGATCGCCGGGCTGCTCGTGCCCGCGCTCGCCCTGAGCGGTTTCTTCCTCACCCGCCGCTGGCGCTACGGGCCGTTCTTCCTGCTGCTCGTGCTCGTCGGGCTCGTCGTGATGACCGCCGGCTTCCCCGAGGGCACGCCGCTCAGGCGCGCCCTCAACTTCACGTACAACAACGTCGAGGCGGTGCGGTTCCTGCGCACGAGCTACAAGGCCGGGCCGCTGGCGGCGCTCGGCATCGCCTGCCTCGCCGGCGGGGCGGTCGCGTGGCTGCGGTTGCGCCGCGGCTGGGCCGCCGCCGCGGTCGCCGCCCTTGCGGTCGTGGCCGCGTGGCCGCTCGCGACCGGCCGCGCGCTCGACACCCAGCTGCTCAACGACGGCGTGCCGCACGCCTGGAGCGACGCCGCCGATCACGTCGACCGCACCGTCGACGACCGCCGCGCGGTGGTGCTCCCTGGCCAGCTGTACGCCTACTACGACTGGGGCGGCACGGTCGACCACGTGCTGCCCGCGCTGGCCGACAAGCCGGTCGCGGTGCGCTACGCGGTCCCGTACGCCGACCTGCGGTCGGTCGACCTGCTGTGGACGCTCGACGGGCTCGTCCAGCAGCGGCGTGCGCTGCCGGGCCAGCTCGCGCCGCTGCTCGACCTGATGAGCGCCGGCGTCGTGGTCGCCGGCGCCGACGACGACCGCACGCGCAGCGGCGCCGTCCCCGCGGGGACGGCGGCCGACGTGCTCGACCAGCTGGGCGCGGCCGACCGCGGGTGGGGGCCGGTGCGGCCGGAGCCACGTGCCGCGGGGACGCTCGGAGGGCCGCGGCCGTTGCCGCGCGTGCGGGCCTGGGACCGGCCGTCGGCGCGGCCGCTCGTGCGGGTGGAGCCGGACACGGGCTTCACCGTGGTCGACGGCGGCGCCGAGGGCATCGCCGCGCTCGCCGCGCTCGGCCCGCTGCCGGACCGGCTCGTCTACGCGGGGGACCTCGACGCCCGCGAGCTGCGCCGGGCAGGCGAGGTGGTCGTCAGCGACTCCAACCGCCGGCGCGTGCTGGCCGCCGCACGGATGGCGCAGAACCACGGCGCCACCCTGCCCGCCGACGAGGCGTTCTCGCCGGACGCCGCGGTGCTCGACCTGTTCCCGGCCCGCGGCACCGACGCCCAGACCGTCGCCGTGCTCGACGGCGTCGCGGCGCTGCGCGCGCCGTACTCGCCGGCCTTCTCGCAGTTCCCCGAACGCCGGCCGTACGCGGCCTTCGACGGCGACCTCGCCACCCACTGGCAGGCGGATCGCGCGCTCCTGCCCGAGCGCCACTGGCTCGAGGTGACGTTCGAGCGGCCGATCGACGTCGACGCGGTCGAGCTCGTGCCGTACTCGGACCGCACCGGGCGGGTCACGCAGGTCGAGATCGCCGGGCGGCGGTTCGACGTGCGGCCCGGCCGCAACCGGCTGCGACTGGGTCTCCGCGACGTGCGCTCGCTGCGCGTGCGGATCGCGCGCGTGGTCCGGCGGTCGCCCGACGTCAAGCCCAACCCGGGCGGCATCCGCGAGCTCGCCATCCCCGGGGTGCGGGTGAGCGAGGCCCTGCGGCCGCCGGTCCAGGCCGAGCGCGCGCTGGCCGGCCGCGACCTGGCCGGCACCTCGCTGAGCTACGTGTTCGAGCGCACCACCGGCGACGACCCCTTCCGCCGCGATCCGCGCCGCGGCAGCGCCGGCGCCGGCCTCGTGCGCGACCGGCAGGACGGCGAGACCGGCCTGCAGCGGCTGATCGCCCCGCCCGCCGCGCGCGCCTGGCGTGCCGACGGCTGGGCGACGATCGCCGCCGGCGCGCCGGACTCGGCGATCGACCGGCTGGCCGGCGCGCGCGGGCGCTTCGAGTCGTCCGGCCGCTTCGAGGGCCGGCCCGGCGCGCGCGCCTCGAGCGCCTTCGACGGGACGCCGCGCGCCTGGATCGGGTCCTTCGAGCCCGGTCGGCCGGCGTGGATCGAGTGGACGCCGCGGCGGCCCCTCCGCGAGCTGCGGCTGACACCGCCGCGCGAGCGCGTCCGGCGGCCGACGCTCGTCCGCCTCGGCGGCACGACCCTGCCGGTGGAGGACGGCACGATCACGCTCCCGCGCCCGCTCCGCGCCCGGCGGGTCCGGCTGGAGATCCTCGAGGCCGAGTGGCCGGAGGGCACGCCCGGGGTGATCCGCCAGCGCCGCGCCGTCGGCATCGGCGAGATCGAGGGCCCCGGCGTGCCGCACGCGCAGGTGCCGCGGTCGGGGGCGCTGAGCGCGCGCTGCGGCGACCTCGCCGGCACGATCGGTGGCCCCGCGCTCGCGCTTCGTGCCGCCGGCGACATCGCGGGCCTCGACGCCGGCACGCCGCTTCGGGTCCGCGGCTGCGGGGAGCCGGTCTCGCTGCCCGCCGGGCCCGCCCGGCTGTCGCTGCCCGCCGGCGTCTTCGCGCCGTACCTCATCCGCCTCCGCTCGCCGGCGCCCGACCCGCCCGCGACGGCTGCCGATCCCGGCCGCGTCGTCGACACGGGCGAGCCGGGCCGGAACGACCGGCGCGGGATCCGGCTCGAGCTCGACGCGCCGGCCTGGCTCGTGCTCGGCCAGGCCTACAACGCCGCCTGGCGGGCGAGCTGCGACGGCCGCGACCTCGGCGCGCCGCAGCCGGTCGACGGCTACGCCATGGGCTGGCGCGTCGATGCCGGCTGCCGCGTCGCCGACCTGTGGTTCGCGCCCGACCGCACGGTGCGGCTCGGCTACTGGATCTCCCTGCCGGTCCTGCTCGCGCTGCTGCTCCTGCTGCTGCTCCGGCGCCCGCCAGCGGCGCCCGATCGGCGCCCGCCCGATCTGCCGGAGACCGATCCCGGCTTGCGCATGCCGGTCCGCCGCGCCGCCGTCGCCGCGCTGGTGGCCGGCGCCGCGCTCGGCTTCGTCTTCGCCGCGCGGTCGGCGCCGCTGATCGCCGCCGGCACCTTCCTGATCCTCTGGCGCGGGATCGGCACGCGCGCGCTGATCGCCGCGGCCGCGGCGCTGCTCCTCGTCGTCGTGCCGCTGCTCACGCTCGCGATCCCGGTGCGCGATCCCGGCGGCTACAACTTCGAGTACGCCCAGGACCGGATCGCCGTCCACTGGGTGGTGGTGACGGCCGTGGTCCTGCTCGTCCTGGCGCTCGCGCGGACGCTCAGTACGGCCACTGGCCGCGGCGCAGCCGCGCGACGATCAGCGCCTTGACGACCAGGTTGCGCGCGAACCACGGCAGCTCGGCGAGTTGGCGGAGCACGTTGCCCGCCCGGTCGCGGCCGGCCAGGTCGGACCGCTCGTACTCGGCCAGCGAGCCGGTCCGGCCCGCGTAGCGCCAGCGCCGCGAGAACACGCACTCGGCCAGCAGCGCCAGCGTGACGCCGACCGAGGAGAAGGCGTCGTGCACGAGCATCGCGCCGCCCGGCGCCACGCGCGCGCCCCAGCCCGCGAGGTCCGCGCGCGCCGGCCCGAAGCGATGGGCGCCGTCGACGTAGAGCAGCGCGACCGGCCCGTCGACGTCGCCGTACGCCTCGGCCGACGGCCGCCGCACATGCCGCACGCGCTCGCCGACCCCGGCGCGCGCGAGGTTGGCCTGGAAGGCCTCGTGGTCCTCGTCCCCGCGCGCCGCGTCGGGGGCGATCTCCTGCGGCCCGCGATCGCTGCCGGCGTGCGGGTCGATGGCGACCACCGCCTCGGCGGCCGAGGCGAGCACGATCGTCGACCGCCCGCGGAAGGAGCCGATCTCGACCACGAGGCCGCGAGCCGCGCCCGCGCGCGCCGCGAGCCGTCGCGCCTGGTCGTCGGTCAGCCAGCCCTCGATGTCGGCGATCACGTGCCGACCGCGGGCTCGAGCGGCCGCCGCGCGAGGCCGAGCGCGAGCACCGACAGCGCGGCCGCCGCCTGCAGCCCGAGGACGACGACGGCGAAGCCCTCGATCGTGCTCAGGCCGGCGCCCGACAGCAGGGCGATCTCGGCGCCGGCCACCGCCGCGAGCACGTACAGGAACGTCACACGGCGCAGGGCGAGCATGTACTGCACGCACAGGTAGCCCACGGCCAGCAGCGTCATCGCCAGCCCGAGGGCGAACAGCGCGCCCGAGGCCGGCACCGTCTCGCCGCCGAAGGCCAGCCGCAGGACCAGCTCCGGCACCGCCGCGTAGGCGAGCAGCATCGGCAGCGCCACCAGCGACACCACGCCCAGCGCGCGCAGCAGCACCGGCCGCGCGTCGCCGCCCTCGCGCGCCCGCCTCACGGCCGCCGGGAGCAGGTAGAGCCCGACCCCGATCGCCACCCACACCACCGCCTTGGCCGCCACCGCGGCGGCGGCGTAGGCGCCCGCCTCGTCGCCGCCGATCCGGCGCTTGACGAGGATGACGTCGACGTTCTGCAGCACCGCGACGAGGAAGAGCCCGAGCACGGCCGGCCAGGCGCCGCGCATCAGCTCGCGCAGGGACTCGGTGCCGATCCCGCTCGCCGGGCGGCCGAGCCGGCGATCCGCGACCCAGGCGAGCCCGGCCGCCACCAGCAGCATCGACAGCGGCGAGCCGAGGTAGGCGCCGCTCACGCCGAGCCCGAGGGCGACGAGCACGAGCGCGATGGCCACGCGCCCGACCGCCTCCAGCACGAGCGACCACGCGACCGGCCGGTACGCGTGCTGCCCCTGCAGCGCGCCGCGCTCGACCGACAGCAGCAGCCACAGGCAGCCCGTCGGCAGCGTGGCGGCCGCCGCCCACGCCTCCTCGACCGACAGCAGCGACGCGATCTGCTCGCGCGCCAGCCCGGCCGCCACGGCCACCACCACGCACGCGATCAGGAGCGTGCGGCGCCAGCGCGCCAGCGTCGCCGCCAGCTGCG
The DNA here is from genome assembly GCA_963844405.1 of uncultured Solirubrobacteraceae bacterium. Taxonomy (GTDB): domain Bacteria; phylum Actinomycetota; class Thermoleophilia; order Solirubrobacterales; family Solirubrobacteraceae; genus DASSUW01. The sequence continues at coordinate 430,477 of CAWJNZ010000012.1, forward strand.
CGCCGCCGCCGAGGCGGCCCGTGGCCGTCTCGCGCGCCACCGCCACCTGCACGGCGGCGCCCGGCACGGCGAGGATGAAGAACGTCGAGAGCAGCGCCGCCAGCGAGCCGTACCCCTCGGCGCCGAGGATGCGCGCGAACAGCACGGTGAAGAGCAGGCCGACGGCGTTGGAGGCGAGCGTCGCCGCGGCCAGGCCGGCCGCCTTGAGCGTCTCCGAGGCGGCGAGCGTCGACCGCAGCGACGGGCGCCGTTCGGAGGCGGCCGCCTCGAGCACGGCCAGCGTCTGCTGCGCCGTGCGCTCCCAGGTGAAGGTCTCCGCCCGTGCCCGCGCCGCCTTCCCGAGCCGCTCGCGCAGCTCGCCGTCCTCGACCACGCGGCGCACGTGCTCGGTCAGCTCCGCGCCGCTGTCGGCGAGCAGGCCGGTCTCGCCGTCGACGATCGACTCCTGCAGCCCGCCCACGCGCATGGCGACGCTCGGCGTCTCGCACAGCGCCGCCTCCATCACCGTGAGCACCCAGCCCTCGGCCGAGGAGGCGGTCAGGTTGATCCAGGTGCGCGCCAGCAGCTCGGCCTTGTGCTCCTCGGTCACGTGGCCGTGCAGGACGACCCGGTCGGCGAGCCCGCGACGGGCGATCTCCGCCTCGAGCGCGGGCCGGTGGTCGCCGTCGCCCGCGACGTCGAGGTGCGCGGCCGGGACGCCCTCCAGCACGTCGAGCAGGAGCTCGATGCGCTTGTACTGCTTGAGCCGCCCGAGGTAGAGCAGGCGGGGCTCGACCGCCCGCTCGCCCGGCGCGAACGGCTCCCGCTCGACGCCGAGGTAGCCGACGTGGACCTGCTCCGCGGGGATGCCGAGCTCCACGAGATCGCGCTTCGCGGCGTCGGAGATGGTCACGAACGGCGACGAGCGATACAGCGCCCGCAGCGGCAGCGTCTCCGCCAGCAGGGCGGCGACGGCGCCCGCCCGGCCCATCTCGGCCACGTAGTGGTCGCGGTGGACGTGGTGGACGAGCGTGACGCGCGGCTTGCGCAGCCACAGCGGCGTGAGGAACGTGATGCCGTTGACGACCTCGAGCACGACGTCGGCGTCACGCCCTACGCCGCGCAGCACGGCGAAGCGCCGCGCGCGGGAAGACGGTGACGCGGCCGCCCATCCGGTGCAGCTCGAGGTTCTCGGCCGGCCGCTCGACCGGGGCGGCGCCCGGGTAGCTGCCGGCGACGACGGTCACGCGGTGGCCCCACGCGATCCAGCGCGACACCTGGCCGTAGAGGTTCGTGCCCGTGCCGCCGCCCTGGGGGTGCGTCCAGTCGCGGTCGGTCAGCAGCAGGATGTGCCGCGGAGCCATCTGGCGGCACCGTATCCGAACCGGGTTACACTCCCGCCTCCCGATGGCGGTCCGCCTTGCCACCCTGCTCGCCGCCCTCCTGCTGGCGCTCGCCGCCCCCGCCGCGGCCCTCGGCCAGGGCGCGGGGGACGACCAGTACAGCGACCCGTTCGGGAGCGGCCAGAACGGCTCGCAGGAGGACGAGCCCGCGCCGGCCGAGCCTCAGCCGGAGGCCGAGCCCGCCCCGGCGGCGCCCGCGCCCTCGCCGGCCGCCACGGGCTCCGAGGCGACCCCGGAGCCGCAGGAGCAGCTGCCCTACACAGGCGCCGACGAGGGCCTGGTGGCCCTCGCCGGCGTGATCCTGCTGGCGGGCGGAGTCGCCCTCAGACTCAGGTTGCGGGCCTAGCGGACGGTCGCGGCGCTCGCGCCGGGGCGCAGGCCGCGCTTGAGCGCGTGGTACGCCGGGCGCAGCTTGCCGTTGGTCTCGACGAAGGCCGAGTCCCAGCGGTTGCCCTTCTTCTTCGCCCACTCGTAGAAGTAGACGCGCGTGATGCGGCGGCTCGACTTGGCGATCGTGTAGACGCGCTTGACCGCCTTCGCCTGCTGGGCCTTGGTGTGCTTGCGGCCGCCGTTGCTGCCGTCATGCGACTTGAGGCGCAGGATGCCGCCCGTCTCGGTGAGCCAGACCTGGCCCTTGACGACGCGCAGGAGCTGCTTGGTGGTGCCCTTCGCGTCGTTGGCGTCCTTGTAGTTGTGGATGCCCCAGATCTTCGCGCCGCGGGCGTGCTTCTTGAACTTCTTGACCCAGGCGATCATGTCCTTCGTGTCGAGCACGTCGGCGGCCACGATCGTGCAGGTCCGGCAGTCGGCGCGCAGCGCGTTGAAGTAGCGGGCGGCGAGGCGCGGGTTCTTGGCCGTCGGCTGCGCGGTGTGGTTGGCCTCGTTCCACGCGGAGAAGTCGCTGACCCACGGGTAGCGCTCGCGGACGAGGCGGAAGCTCTTGCGGTACTCGGAGATCGAAGGCGGCTTGCGATGGCCGTTCTTCGTCGCCCAGTTGACGTTGAAGGCGACCAGCGGCCGGACGCCGGCGGCCTGGGCGGCGGCCATCCAGGCGTCCGTCGAGTCGATCATCCACTGGGTCTTGTACCAGTCCCAGGCGAGGACGAGACGGCTGTGCTTGACGCCGAGCTTCTGGAAGTTCGGGTCGCTGAACATCTTGGGGTTCTGGTCGCCGACGCCGACGATCGGCTTCTTGGCGGCAGCGGGGGCCGCGAGGGCGAGGGTGAGGAGCAGGCTGAGGCTGAGGAGACGGATCATCACTTGTGTCATCGGTCGGAGGGCTCCGTCTCTTTACGCTGTGGCGGGCTCGGTGTTACGGATCTGTCACGCACACGGGGGATAGGGTTCTGCGGCCGTGACTCGCCCCCTCTCGACCATCGGGCCCGAGGCGACCGAGCGGGCCGGCGCCGACCTCGCAGCCCGCCTGCGGCCTGGGGATGTGGTGCTGGTGTCGGGGGAGCTCGGGGCCGGGAAGACGACCTTCGTGCGCGGCGCTCTGCGGGCCCTCGGGGTGGCGGGAAGTGTGACCAGTCCCACATTCGTGGTGGGCCACGCGTACGACGGAGCGGACGGCCCCGTCTCGCACCTCGACCTCTACCGGCTGGCCGGCATGGGCGACGAGGACCCCGGCCTGCTCGACCCCTTCTTCGCGCCCGACGCGATCGCGTTCGTCGAGTGGCCGGAGCACGCTCCGGGGGCGTGGCCGGAGGAGCGCGTGGCGCATCGCGTCGAGCTCGCGCACGCCGGCGGCGACGAGCGGCGCATCGAGGTCGCGTGATCCTCGGACTCGACACCGCGACCCCGGCCACGGCCGTCGCGGTCTGGGCGCCGGACGGGACGGCCGTCGAGCGCCGCGATGATCCGCCGCCCGGCGAGCGGCCGGGCCACGCCTCGCGCCTGCTCGCGTTGGTCGACGAGGTGGTCGACGACTGGCAGGCGATCGCGCGGATCGCCGTCGGGGTCGGCCCGGGCGGCTTCACCGGGCTCCGGATCGGCATCGCCACCGCCCGCGCGCTGGCCCAGGCCCGCGACCTGCCGCTCGTCGGCGTCTCGAGCCTCGCCGCCCTCGCCGCAGGCGTACATAAAGGGCCTGTCCCTCAACATGAAGGGCCTGTCCCTCAACATGAAGGGCCTGTCCCTCAACATGAAGGGCCTGTCCCTCAACATGAAGGGCCTGTCCCTCAACATGAAGGGCCTGTCCCTCAACGTGTGGTGGCCGTCATCGACGCCCGCCGTGGCGAGGTGTTCGCCGCCTCGCCGGGCCGGTTCGAGCCGGTGGCGCTCGCCCCCGCGGCGCTGGCCGCCCGGATCGAGCGCGGGTCGCTGGCCGTCGGAGATGGGGCGGTACGCTTTCGGGAGGAGCTCGAACGGGCCGGGGCGGTCGTCCCGGCGGACGGCTCTCCGCTGCACCGGGTGAGCGCGCTGGCGGTGTGCCGGCTCGGCGCCGCGGCGGAGCCGACCGACCGCGACGCCCTGCTCCCGGACTACCGCCGCGAGCCGGACGCCAAGCCCCGCCAGACGTGACCGCCCCGCCCGCCGCCGCCGTCGAGATCCGGCGCCTCACCTACGCCGACCTCCCGCAGGTCGTGGCGATCGAGCGGCGCGCCTTCACGACGCCGTGGTCGCTCGCCATGTTCGTGCTCGAGCTGTCCAAGCCGTCGGGGATCTGCCTGGCCGCGGAGGCCGAAGGCGAGCTCGTCGGCTACCTGATCTGCTCGCGCTACGACACGATCTGGCACGTGATGAACGTGGCGGTCGACCCGGACCGCCGCCGCCGCGGCATCGCCACGGCGCTGATCGGCGCGCTGCTCGCCCGGGTCGGCCCGGACGCGCCGGTGACGCTCGAGGTGCGCCGCTCGAACAGCGGTGCGATCCTCCTCTACGAGCGCTTCGGCTTCAGGTCGGCCGGCGTCCGCCGTCGCTACTACGCCGACAACGGCGAGGACGCGGTGATCATGTGGCTCTCTCGGCCGCCGGCATGATCCTCGCGATCGAGACGTCCTGCGACGACACGTGCGCCGCCGTCGTCACGCGCGACGGCGAGATCCGCTCGAACGTCGTGTCCTCGCAGGGCGTGCACGACCGCTTCGGCGGCGTCGTGCCGGAGATCGCCTCGCGCCACCACCTCGAGCTCGTCAACGCGGTGATCGACGACGCGCTCACGACCGCCGGCACCACGCTCGACGAGCTCGACAGCGTGGCCGTCACCCAGGGGCCGGGCCTGGTCGGCGCGTTGCTGGTCGGCGTCGCGACCGCCAAGGCGCTCGCAGCCGCCCGCGGGCTGCCGCTCGTGCCGGTCGACCACCTCGACGGCCACGTCGCCGCCAACTACCTCCAGCCCGACCCGTTCGAGCCGCCCTTCGTGTGCCTGATCGCCTCCGGCGGCCACACGCTGCTCACCCACGTGACCGACCGCGGCGGCTACGAGCTGATCGGCCAGACGCTCGACGACGCGGCCGGCGAGGCGTTCGACAAGGGCGCGCGGCTGCTCGGCCTCGGCTACCCCGGCGGTCCCGCCCTCTCGAAGCTCGCGACGGAGGGCGACCCGACCGCCTTCGACTTCCCCACGGGCGCCCGCGTCCAGGGGCTCGACTTCAGCTTCGCGGGCCTCAAGACCGCCCTGCTCTACAAGGTCCGCGAGCTCGGCCCGGAGCAGGCCGAGCAGAGCGCGGCGGACCTCGCGGCGAGCTACGAGCGCGCGATCGTCGAGGCGCTGATCCGGCGAGTCGAGCGGGCGCTCGAGCGCGAGCCGCGGCTGGCGATCGGCGGCGGCGTCGCCGCCAACCGGCTGCTGCGCGAGCGCGCCGCCGCGCTCGGCGTTCCCGTCCACGTCCCGCCGCCCGAGCTGTGCACCGACAACGCGGCGATGATCGCCTCGGCCGCGCGCTACGCGCCGGCCATCGGCTTCCCCGGCTACCTCGATCTCGACGCCTACGCCACCGCCCGCCATCACGCTCTATAGCCGTCCCGGCTGCCACCTGTGCGACGACGCGCGGGCCGCGCTCGAGCGCGTCCGCGCAAAGGCAACGTTTTCGCTGCACGAGGTCGACATCACATCCGACGACGAGCTGCACCGCCGTTACCTCGAGCGCATCCCCGTGGTATCGCTGAACGGTGAGGAGCTCTTCGAGTTCTTCGTCGACGAGGCGGCGCTGGAGACCAGGCTCTATCGTCTCCGTCGATGAGCTTCGGCGACGTGGCGACGCGCGGGGAAGGGCAGGGGCAAGACGAAGGCGGCCTCGGGCCGCTGTCCGACCGGCTCTCGCTCGGCGTCGCAGCCCGCCTGTCGCGCTACCTGCAGGTGCTCACGCAGGCCCGCAAGATGGGCAAGGAGACGATCTCCTCGCAGGAGCTGTCGGAGTACACGCACGTGAACTCGACGCAGATCCGCCGCGACCTGTCCGGCTTCGGCAAGTTCGGCAAGCGGGGGGTCGGCTACAACGTCGACTCGCTGGTCTCCCAGATCCGCAAGATCCTGCGGACGAGCGGCCAGCACAACATCGCGCTGTTCGGCGCCGGCCACCTCGGCCGCGCGATCGCGTCGTCGGACATCTTCGCCGACCACGGCTTCCGCGTCGTCGCGATCTTCGACTCCGACCGCGGCAAGGTGGGGGAGGAGATCAACGGCGTCAAGGTGCGCCATACCGACGACGTGAAGGCGTGCGTCGAGGAGGAGGACATCGTGGTCGGCGTGCTCGCCGTCCCGACGGCCGCCGCCCAGGACCTCGCCGACAACCTCGTCGACGCCGGCGTCAAGATCATCTTCAACTACTCCGAGGCGCTCCTCCAGGTGCCGCCCGAAGTGACGGTTCACACGTCGAGCCCTGCGGTAGACCTGCTCTACGCGCTCTACTTCTACCTGACTTGATCGACCTCGCCGCTGCGCGCGCGACCTTCGAGGCGTCCCAGGACCTGACGGTCGGGATCGAGGAGGAATACGCGCTCGTCCACCCTGAGACGCTGGACCTGATCCCGAAGTTCGAGGAGCTGCGCGACGCTGCCGCCACGGACCCGGTGCTGGTGGACGCCGTCGCCGGCGAGCTGATCTCGTCGGAGATCGAGATCCGCTCGGGCCGCGGCGAGGATGTCGCGGACGCGCGCGCCAAGCAGTACGACGCCCGCCGCCGGCTGTTCGCGCTCGCCGAGCAGCACGATGTGCGGCTCGGCACGACCGGCACGCACCCGCTGTCGGACTACCGCGAGCAGCACATCATCGACACGCCGCACTACCACCGCGTCGAGGACGGCCTCAAGTACGTCGCCTGGCGCAACAACACGTTCGCGCTGCAGGTCCACGTCGGCGTCCAGGGCGCCGACCGCGCGGTCAAGGTGTGCGACCGCCTGAGACCGGTGCTCCCGCTGCTGCTGGCGATCTCGGCCAACTCGCCGTACGTCGACCGGATCGACTCCGGGCTGCACACCGCGCGCACGCAGATCTTCACCAAGTCGTTCCCCCGCTGCGGGGTGCCCGACGCGTTCGGCGGCTGGGAGGCGTGGGCCGACTACGTCGGCCTGCTGGTTCGCACCGGCTCGATCGTCGAGTTCACGCAGCTGTGGTGGTCGGTACGCCCGCACCACGCGTTCGGCACCGTCGAGGTGCGCGTCTGCGACGCCCAGACCACCGCGCCGGAGGCCGACGCCATGGCCGAGCTGATGGTCGCGTGCGTGGCGCAGGCGCTGCGCGAGATCGACGCCGGCGAGACGCGCGCCGATCTGCCGCACCGGCTCATCGAGGAGAACATGTGGCGCGCGATCCGCCACGGACAGGACGGCCGGCTGCTCGACCTCGAGGCGCCGAGGATCGAGGAGTTCCCGGCCAACGAGGCGCTGGACCGCCTGAAGGCGTGGACCGGCGTGGACGTGTCGCTGCCCGCGCTCAACGGCGCGCAGCGGCAGCGCCGGATGATCGACGCGGGCGCGAGCCCGTACGAGGTGTACTCCAAGTGCGTCGAGGAGGCGAGGACGACCTATGAGACAGCCGTCTGAAGAGGAGATCCGGGCCCTCGAGGCCGAGCTCGAGAAGCTGACCGTCGACGATGTGCTGCTTCAGACCATCGTCACGCTGATCAACCTCGGCGCCCGCAAGCTGGGCCTCGCCGAGGGGTCGCAGGCGGACCTGGCGCAGGCCAAGCAGGCGATCGACGCCGCGCGCGCCCTGCTGCCGATCGTCGAGCCGAACCACGGCGAGGCGCTCGGGCCGGTGCGCGAGGCGCTGTCGCGCCTGCAGATGGCCTACGTGCAGCAGGCGGAGGGCGGCGAGCCGAAGGAGCCCGCCGGCGAGGAGAAGCCCGCCGCCGAGGGACCCGGCCCCGCCCAGCAGTCGGGAAGACTCTGGGTTCCGGGTCAGTAGGCGATAAACTGCCCGGCGCTTCCGCGGCAGCCCGGCTAGGCTGCCGCTTCGCTTTGCGTGCTTCATCTGACTCTCTAGAGGGGTTCTCTTGACCGATTTCCTGTCCGACTACGGCGTCATCGTCGCGCTCCTCTGCGCGGGGCTGGCGATCGCGTACGGGCTGCTGACGACGCGGTCTCTCCTGGCCCTGTCGCCGGGCAACGAGATCATGCAGGGCCTGTCGGCAGCGATCCAGGAGGGCGCCTCGGCGTACCTCCGCCGCCAGTACCTGACGATCGGCGTCGTCGGCGTCGTCCTCTTCATCGTCCTCTTCTTCGTGCAGGACTGGTCCGTGGCGATCGGCTTCGCCATCGGCGGCCTGGCCTCTGCTTCAGCCGGCTTCATCGGCATGAACGTGTCGGTGCGGGCCAACGCCCGCGTCGCCGAGGCGGCGCGCGGGGGCATCGGCAAGGCGCTCGACGTCGCGTTCCGCGGCGGCGCCGTCACCGGCATGCTCGTCGTCGGCCTCGCGCTGATCGGCGTCGCCGGCTACTACGGCATCCTCGTGCTCGCCGACAAGAGCGAGAAGGACGCCGTCGACGCCCTGATCGGCCTCGGCTTCGGCGGCTCGCTGATCTCCGTGTTCGCCCGTCTGGGCGGCGGCATCTTCACCAAGGGCGCCGACGTCGGCGCCGACATCGTCGGCAAGATCGAGGCCGGCATCCCCGAGGACGACCCGCGCAACCCGGCCGTGATCGCCGACAACGTGGGCGACAACGTCGGCGACTGCGCCGGCATGGCGGCCGACCTGTTCGAGACCTACGCGGTCACCGCGGTGGCGGTCATGCTGCTCGGCGTCCTCACCTTCGACGAGACCTCGGTCGTCATCTACCCGCTCGTCCTCGGCGGCGTCTCGATCATCGCCTCGATCATCGGCACCTTCGCGGTCAAGGGCGCCAACGTCGAGCGCGCGCTCTACCAGGGCATGATCGTGGCCGGCCTGATCGCCGCGGTGCTCTTCATCCCGGTGACGCTGTGGATGATGGACGACCTGACGGCCATCAACGACCAGCAGGGCCCCGTGCCCGGCGTGTGGGACATCTACCTCTGCGCGCTGATCGGCCTCGCCGTCACAGCCGCCCTGTTCGTGCTGACCGACTACTACACGTCGACCCGCTTCGGCCCGGTCAAGAGCACCGCCAGGGCGTCGGTCACCGGCCACGCGACGAACATCATCCAGGGCCTGTCCCAGGGCCTCCAGGCCACCGCGCTGCCCGCCCTCGTGATCGTGCTCGGCATCTTCGCCTCGTACGAGCTGGCCGGGGTCTACGGCATCGGCGTGGCGGTCATGGCCCAGCTCTCGCTGACCGGCCTGATCGTGGCGCTCGACGCCTTCGGCCCGATCACCGACAACGCCGGCGGCATCGCCGAGATGGCCGACATGCCCGAGGACGTCCGCAACGTGACCGACCCGCTCGACGCGGTCGGCAACACGACCAAGGCCGTCACCAAGGGCTACGCGATCGGCTCGGCCGCGCTCGCCGCGCTCGTGCTCTTCGCCGCCTTCAAGATCGAGCTCGAGGAGGAGGTCGGCGGCGTCGTCACGTTCGGCATCGACAACCCGGACGTGCTGATCGGCCTGATCCTCGGGGGCGCGATGGTCTACCTCTTCGCCGCGCTGTCGATGGAGGCCGTCGGCCGCGCCGGCCAGGCCGTGGTGGAGGAGGTGCGCCGCCAGTTCCGCGAGAAGCCGGGGATCATGGAGGGCACCGAAAAGCCCGAGTACGGCACGTGCGTGGACATCGTCACGCGCGCGGCGCAGCGCGAGATGATCATCCCGTCGCTGATCCCGATCGTCGTGACGGTGATCGTCGGCCTGCTGTCCTACCAGGCGCTCGGCGGCCTGTTGATCGGCATCATCGTCGTCGGCCTCTTCATGGCCATCTTCATGACCGCCGGCGGCGGCGCCTGGGACAACGCGAAGAAGCTGATCGAGGACGGCGCGCACGGCGGCAAGGGCTCCGAGGCCCACGCCGCCTCGGTGACCGGCGACACGGTGGGCGACCCGTTCAAGGACACCGCCGGCCCGGCCATCAACCCGATGATCAAGGTGGCGAACATCGTCGCCCTCCTCATCATCCCGCTGATCGCCTAGGCAGTTCCACGCTACAGGACACCCCGCCGTGTTACGTTCACGGCGGGGTGTCAGCGAGCGATGCCAGCGCGCTGTTCGATGTCGTCGGTGAGGGCGCGCCGGTCGGCCTCGCCCTGGTCGACACCGAGCTGCGCTTCGTGCGGATCAACGAGGCGCTGGCGGCGATCAACGGCCGCCCGCGCGAGCAGCACCTCGGCCGGCGGCTCGACGAGATGCTGCCGGAGCTCGCGAGCGTGCTGGTCCCGATCTACGAGCACGTGCTGGAGACCGGCCAGCCCGTGCTCGAGCGCGAGCTGACCGCCGAGCAGCCCGGCACCGGGCGCGTCCGGCACGTGCTGGCCAGCTGGTTCCCGGTGCGCGCGGCGGGCGAGATCGCCGGCGTCGGCGCCGTCGTGATCGACGTCACCGACCTCAAGGACGCCGAGATGCGGCTGGAGGGGGTTCTGCGCCAGCTGCCGGTGGGCGTCGTCATCGCCGATGCCGACGGCACGGTGGTGCTCGAGAACCGCCGGCTCGCCGAGATGGGCATCCCCGTCGCGAAGCCGGGCACACCGCTCGATGAGGCGCGGCCCAGCGCCTGGCACCCCGACGGCACGCCGTACCGGAGCGAGGACTGGCCGCTCAGCCGCTCACTGCAGGGCGAGGTCGTCAGCGGCGACGAGATCGAGTTCCGCCACCCGGACGGCCGCCACCGCTTCATCGAGTGCAACTCGGCGCCGATCCGCGACGGCGCCGGCACGATCGTGGCCGCGGTCGTCACCGTGCAGGACGTCACGGCGCGGCGGCAGGCGACTCAGCGGCAGGACCTGCTGGTGCGGGCGGGCGAGGTGCTCGACACGGCGCTCGGCGTCGAGGAGCGGCTCGACCGCTTCGCGCGCCTGCTCGTGCCGGAGCTCGCCGACTTCGTGAAGATCGAGCTGCTCGAGGGCTCGTCCGGCCGCCGGCCGGTCGCCATCGCCCACCAGGACCCCGAGCGCGAGGCGCTGATGCGCGCGTGGCGCGAGCGCGGCACGCTGGCCGAGTCGGAGCGCGTCGGCATGGCCACGACGATTGCCACCGGCGAGGCGAAGCTGACGCCCGACATCGCCCAGGAGGCGGTCGTGCGCTCGGCGCGCGAGACCACCGGTGAGGCCGGCGCGGAGCTGATGCGGGCGATCGGCCCGCGCTCGCAGATCGTGGTGCCCCTGCGCGCCCGCGGCCGCGTGCTCGGCGCGCTGTCGCTCACTATGGCCGAGTCGGGTCGCCACTACGACGAGGAGGACCTCGACCTCGCGCGCGACCTCGGCCTGCGCGCCGGGCTGGCGGTCGACAACGCGCGGCTCTACGAGGAGGCGCAGGCGTCGGCGGTCGCCGAGCAGCGGCGCGCCGCGCAGCTCGACGCGCTGGCCGCCGCGTCGCTCGCCATCCACCGCACGCGCAGCCTCCAGCGGCGCGTCCACGTGATCGCCGACCGCGCCCGCGAGCTGCTCGGCACGCGCGAGGCGGCGGCCATCATGCGGCCCGGGCAGGCCGACGAGCTGAACGCGCGCTCGGGCGAGGCGGAGGCGGGGGACGTCGGCCTGTCGGCGCCGCTGATCGCGCGCGACGGCGCCGAGCTCGGGCGGATGGAGGTGACCGGCAAGCTCGAGGGGCCGTTCACCGCCGCCGACGAGCTGCTGCTCGAGGACCTCGCCCGCATCGCGTCGCTGGCGATCGAGAACGCGCGGCTGGAGCAGCGCGAGCGGCACATCGCCCGCACGCTCCAGGACAGCCTGCTCCCGCGCACGCTGCCCGACATCGCGGGCCTGGAGGTGGCCGCGCGGTACATCGCCGGCGGCGAGGGCACGGTGGTCGGCGGCGACCTCTACGACCTCTTCGCGGTCGAGGACGAGTGGGCGTTCGTCGTCGGCGACGTCTGCGGCAAGGGCGCCGAGGCCGCGGCCCTGACGTCGATGGTCCGCTACACGGTGCGCGCCGAGTGCGTCCACCACTCGAGCCCGGGCGAGGTGCTGCGGCTGCTCAACGACGCGATCATCCGCCAGGTCCCCGACGCGCGCTTCTGCACGGTGCTGCATGGGCGGGCGACGGTGGCGGACGGCTTGACCCGCGTGGTGCTTGCCAACGGCGGCCACCCGCCGGCGCTCGTGCTGCGGGCGAGCGGCGAGGTCGAGCCGGTGCGCGGCTCGGGCCCGCTGCTCGGCGTCGTGCCGGAGGTTGTCCACCCCGACGTAGTCGTCGACCTGGGCCCCGGCGACGCGATGGTGGCCTTCACCGACGGCGTGACCGAGGGGCGCGGGCCCGACGGCATGTTCGGCGACGAGCGGCTGGTCGAGCTGCTGCGCTCGTCGGCCGGCCAGGACGCCGCAGCCGTGGTGGACCGGATCGTCGAGGCAGCGGTGGAGTTTCAGAGCGGCCGCAGTCAGGACGACCTGGCGGTGCTCGCGCTGCGCGTCCCGAGCGTCGAGCGCCGCCCGTAGGCGAGCCCGGCGCCGCACGCGGCGACGGCGGCGGCGCCGAGCGCCGCGGCCTCGTAGCCGGGGCCGTCGACGAGCGCGCCGCCGAGGGCGTTGCCGAGCGCGCTGCCGGCCACGAGGCCCATGATCATCGTCGTGAACGCCTCCGTGACGCTGCCGGCGGGAGCCACGTCGTCGAGCAGCGCCGAGCCGACGACGGTGGCGGGGGCGAGGACGAGGCCGACCGCGAGCAGCATGAGCGCGAGCACGGCGTTCGACGTGGCGGCGGCGAGCAGCGCGCAGCCGGCCGCGAGCGCGCCGAGCAGGAGCGCGAGGCGTACCGCCGGGCGGCCCGGCCACGTGCGTGCCCCGTAGACCAGGCCGCCGGCGAGGCTGCCCGCGGAGAGGGCGGCCAGGAGCAGGCCGCCCGTCTCGGCCGAGCCGCCCGCGGCGGTGAAGGCCGGCACCGCGACCTGCACGATGCCGATCGCCGTCCCGAGCGCCGCCAGCGCGACGAACACCGTCCGCACTCCGGCGGCGGAGAGCGGCCCGAGCCAGCCGGTGGCGTGGGCCTCGCCGCGCCAGCGCCTCGAGGCCGGCGTGGCCGCGAAGGCGAGCGCGGCGCCGGTGGCGATCGCCCCGGCGGCGGCGACGGCGGCCTCCGGCGAGGCGATCACGATGATCCCCGCCACCAGCGCGGGCGCCGCCACGACCGAGACCTCGAAGACGATCGCCACCATCGCGTAGGCGGCCTGCCGGCGCTCCTCGTCCTCGACGAGCAGGCTCCACAGCGAGCGCATGGCGGCCGGGACCTGGGGGAGGAAGACGCCTCCCGCCATGGCGCAGAGGGCGAGCACGACGGTGGGGGCACCGCGCTCGGCGGCGAGCACCAGCGCCGCGATGGCGAGCGCGTGGCCGGCGGCGGCCGCGCGCAGGACGCGCGGCTGGCCGGCGCGGTCCATCAGGCGGCCCTGCGCGACCGCGCCGAGCGCGTTAGCGAGGCCGAAGGCGCCGGCCACGCGCCCCGCGTCGGCGAACGAGCCGGTCGCCTCGCGGGCGAGCAGCAGGACGCCGATGATGTACATCCCGATCGGCAGCGAGCCGAGCGCGGATGCGATCAGCGGGGCGCGGGCGCCGGGGACCCGTAGCAGCGCTCGGTAACGGTGCACTGCGCGGGAAATCTAGAATCGGCGTCGTGCGCGTGGCCACGCAGGTGCTCTCCGCCCTGATGATCGTCATCGGGCTCCTGGCCGCGGCGCGGGCCTTGATGGTCGTCGGCATGTCGCTGACGTTCGTCGCGGGCCTGCTGATCGCCGCGGCCGGCGCCGGGCGCCTGTACGTGGAGCGGCACCGGTGAAGCCGCTCGCCAAGTCGCTCGGCGCGCCGGCGCTGTTCGGGATCGTGCAGGGCTTCGTCGCCGCCTCGGTCTACTTCGTGGTCGGGCTGGTGGCCCAGCGCGCGCTCGGCTACACGTGGCTCGTCTTCCTGGCCGGCGGCCTCCTGTTCGCGCTCGTCGTCGTCTCCTACGTCGAGGGCGCGTCGCTGCACCAGGAGCGCGGCGGGGCGACGGTCATCGCGCGCTTCGCGTTCAACGAGCTCGTGAGCTTCGTGGCGGGCTGGGCGATCTGCCTCGACTACCTGATCCTGATCGCCATCTGCGCCTTCGGGATCACCGACTACGCGGCGGTGTTCTGGGGCGAGCTCGCGGACGGCGCGCCCGAGTTCCTGCTCGCGGCGGCGCTGGTGGTCGCCGTGGCCTTCTGGAACGCGCGGGCGACCGCCGCGCCGCGCTACCACCGCGCGGTCTTCATCGTGCTCGGCGACCTCGCGCTGCAGCTGCTGATCGTCGGCTTCGGGCTCCTGCTGCTGTTCGAGCCCGAGGTGCTGACCGACCCGGCGTCGGTGGCCGGCACGCCGTCGGTCGAGGACCTGCTGTTCGCGTTCCCGCTCGTGCTCGTGGCCTTCAGCGGGCTCGACGCGTCGTCCGGGCTCGCCGGCCAGGTGGCGATCGGGCGGCGCGGGCTGCGGCGGCTGATCTCGGTGCGGCTGCTGGCGGCGCTCGTGCCGTACGTGGGGATCGCGCTGGTCGCCTCGGCCACGCTGCCGGTCGAGCGCCTGGGCGAGGGCGGCCCGGCCGGCTGGATCGAGGCGCCGATGCTCGGCATCGTGGCCGACTTCTCGCAGGAGTGGCTGCGCGAGGGCCTGCGCTACGTCGTCGCGGTGTCGGCGATCCTCATCCTCGCCGCGGCGTGCAACGCGGCGATGCTCGGCGTCTCGCGGCTCGGCTACTCGCTGGCCCTGAACCGCCAGATCCCCTCGCGGGTCGGCTACCTGCATCCGGCGACCGCGACGCCGGTCGTGATCATCGGCATCGGCACGCTGCTGGCGACGCTGCTGCTGCTGACCGCCGACCTCGAGTTCCTGCTCGGCATCTCGGCCTTCGGGGCGACGGCCGCGTTCACGATCGTCTGCCTGTCGGTCTGCCGGCTGCGCTGGCGGGAGCCGGACCGCGACCGGCCGTACCGGATGCCGTTCAACGTGCGGCTGGCGGGCGGCGAGCTGCCGCTGCCGGCGGCGCTGGGCACGCTGCTCTCGGGCGCCGCCTTCCTGGCCCTGCTCGCCTACCACGACCGCGCGCGCTGGGTCGGGCTCGGCTGGATGGCCTTCGGGGTGGCGGTCTACGTCTACTACCGGATCTCCGAGGACAAGCCGCTGCTGAAGCGGATCACGGTGCCGGAGCAGGTGCTGACGCGCAAGCGCACCGAGGCCGAGTACGGCTCGATCCTCGTGCCGGTCCTGGGCAGCGAGCTCGACGACGACATCATGCAGACGGCCGGGCGGCTGGCCTCCGAGGAGGACGAGGACCTCGGCGAGGGCGGCGCCGTGATCGAGGCGCTGTGGATCTTCGAGGTGCCGCTGACGCTGCCGCTCGACACGCGCGTGCCCGAGGCCGAGCTCAAGCGCGCGCGGGCGGCGCTGGCGCGCGCCAAGGCGGTCGGCGAGGAGTACGAGGGCGTCGAGGTGGCGACCGCGGTGGTGCGGGCGCGGCGCGCGGGTGAGGCGATCGTGCGCGAGGCCAAGCGCCGCGGCGTGGAGGCGATCGTGCTGGCCGCCGAGCAGCCGGTCCGCACCCGCGGCGGCGTGCTGCTGGGCGGCAAGGAGGGGCTGCGCGACACCTTCGTGGGGGAGACCACGCGCTACGTCATCAACAAGGCGCCGTGCCGCGTGGTCCTCACCGCGCCGCCGGCCGCCGGCCAGGACCCGACCCGCGTGACCGACGAGGCGCTCGAGGTGCCTGCCGGCCATGCTCCGCTGCCGGATCGCTAGTGCACGTGTTCGTGGGGTCGGCGGGTCGCCTGGCGGCGTCCCGATCGTGTCTGCCGGTGCACGGCATCCGGGAGCATGCTGGTTGCACGTGACCGGATGCCGGGTGCCGGCAGACGCGGGCGGGGCCCGCCAGAACCCGTCGACTCCGCGGACGCGTGTACTAGGATCGCCCGCGATGTTCGTCCTCGTGGTCGGAGCGGGTCGGGTCGGCTCGTCGGTGGCGACCTCGGCGCTGCGCGCCGGGCACACCGTCTCCGTGCTCGACGAGGATCCGCTCTCGCACGAGCGGCTCGACGTCGAGCTCGGGCAGTCGTGGGAGGAGGCCGGCGGGCGCTTCACGATCGGGACGGCGCTGGAGCTCGACGCGCTGGTCGAGGCCGGCATCGAGGAGGCGGACGTCTTCATCGCCTCCACCAACGGCGACAACACGAACCTCGTCGTGTCGCAGATCGCCCAGCGGCGGTTCGAGGTGGAGCGGGTCATCGCCCGCGTGCTCGACCCGCGGCGCGCCGCCTGGTACTCCGAGCAGGGCGTCCAGACCATCTGCCCGACCCAGATCGCGATCGAGCAGCTCGAGCAGGCGGCGCTGAGCGAAGCCTGATGGCCGAGTCCACGACCCCCACGACCGCGCGGGCCGCGGACTCGACCATCTGATGGCCGGGCTGTACGTGATCATCGCCGGCGCCGGCAAGGTCGGCTGGAACCTCGCCCGGGAGCTGATCGAGAAGGGCCACGAGGTGACCGTGCTCGAGCAGGACCGGCGCCGCTACCTGACCGTGGAGCAGGAGCTCGAGCACGCGGTCCAGTACGGCGACGCCACCGAGCTGTGGGTGCTCGAGCGGGCGGGCATCCAGCGCGCCGACCTCGTGGTGGCGGTCACCGGCGACGACGAGGACAACCTGCTGATCTGCCAGGTGGCCAAGGAGAAGTACCTCTGCGAGCGGATCATCGCCCGCGTCAACAACCCGCGGAACCTCGAGCACTTCAAGCTCATGGGCATCCAGCCGGCGGTGTCGGCGACCGACCTGATCCTGCGCCTGATCGAGCACGAGGTGCCGCGCTACGGGCTCGTCCACCTGCTCGACCTGCCGGAGGAGCGGCTCGAGATCATCGAGCTCGTGGTGGCCGACGGCGCGCCCGCGGCGGGGCGGCGGGTGGCCGACATGTCGCTGCCCGACGGCGCGCTGGTCATCTCGGTGCTGCGCAACGGCAGCGGCTTCGTGCCGAAGGCCGACACCGTCGTCGAGGCCGGCGACGAGGTGCTCGTCGTGCTCGACCCTGGCCTCGAGCAGGACATCACGCGCGAGTTCGTGGGCGAGAACGGCGTTGGCTGACGTCGGCGTGCTCATCGTCGGCGCCGGCGGCGCGGGCTCGGCCTGCGCGTCGGCGCTCCGCTCCGGCGGCTACGACGGCAGCGTGGTGCTCGCCGGCCGCGACGTCGACCCGCCGTACGAGCGCCCGTTCTGCTCGAAGCAGTACCTGTGCGGGGTCGTCTCGCGCGAGGAGACGTACCTCGAGGTGCCGGAGGGCGTCGACCTGCGGATCCGCACGTCGGTCATGAAGCTCGATCCGGAGTCGCGGGTGGCGAAGCTGCCCGGCGAGGAGCTCTCGTTCGAGCACGCCGTGCTGGCCACCGGCGCCAACGTCCGGCGGCTGCGGGTCGACGGCGCCGAGCTCGAGGGGATCCACTACCTGCGGGCGCTCGGCAACGCCGACGCGATCCGGGCCGACGCGGCCGAGGCTTCGAACGTGGTGCTCATCGGCGGGTCCTACATCGCCTGCGAGGTCGCCGCCTCTCTGACGACGCAGGGCAAGCGCTGCACGCTGGTCATGCAGGAGGAGTCGCCGCTCTCGCTCGGCTTCGGGCGGACGGCGAGCGAGTTCTTCGCCGGCGTGCTGCGCGAGCACGGCATCGACTGGGTGGCGGGCGACGCGCTGGCGCGGTTCGAGGGCGGCGACGGGCGGGTGGAGCGCGTCGTCACCGAGTCCGGCCGCGTGCTGGACGCCGACATGGTCGTGATGGGCACCGGCGCGGTGCCCGACGTCATGCTCGCCCGCTCGGCCGGGCTCTCGCTCGGCGAGACCGGCGGGATCGCCTGCTCGTCGGTGCTCGAGACGTCGGCACCGGGCGTGTGGGCCGCGGGCGATGCGTGCGAGTACGACTCGGTGGTGCACGGCCGGCGGCTGCGGGTGGAGCACTGGGAGGTGGCGCGCGCCCAGGGCGCGGCGGTCGCTCGCGGCATCGCTCGGCGCCCCGCGAGCCGTTCGCCGAGATCCCCTACTTCTGGTCGGACCTGGCGGACTGGTGCACGCTGGAGTACGTCGGCCCCGCCGCGTCCTGGGACCGCGAGGTCGTCCGCGGCTCGGTGGACGACGGCGAGTTCACGATCTTCTACCTGGAATCCGATCGCGTCGTGGCCGCGTTGACCGTGGGCCGCTCCGACGACCTCGACCGGGCCCGCGCGCTGATGGTCTCGCGCGAGGCCGTCGACCCCGACGCGCTGTGAGCTAGACGCTCGCCGTGCGGGGCAGCCGGACCGGCGCTTGACCCGTCGACCGCGGCTCGGGCGGCTCGCCGCACAGCAGCCAGCCGCCGTCGGGCCGCCGCTCGATCGCCCCGCGGGCCATGAGCTGGCCGAGGGCGGTGGTGACCGACGGGCGGCGGGCGCCGACCATGCCGGCCAGGGTGCGGTGGGGGAGCCGCAGGCTCACGAGCACGCCGCCCGGGACCACGCGGCCCCAGCGCTCGGCGAGGCACCACAGCAGCGCGAGCAGCCGGTCGTCGACTCGGGTGAGGTGGCCGATCGCCTGCATGATCACCAGCCGCTCGGCGCGACGGGCGGCGCGCTCGACCAGCGAGGCGAAGATCTCCGGCCACTGGGCGGCGCGCACCGCGAGGGCGTGGTCGATCACCGCGACCCGCGAATTGGTCAACGCGCTCCAGCGGACGCTGCGGGGGAGCAGGACCTCGGCATCGCGGTCCTCCCACGCGCGCAGCAGGTCGCCGGGCCCGAGCAGCTCGGCCGACGGGTGGTCGCTGACCGTGGCCTCGCGGACGAGCAGGCCGTCGAGCACGAGCAGCCCGATCGGCTGCGAGCCCTCCATCAGCGTGCGGCCGGGATTCCACGTCCCGCGCGGGATCGAGACCGCGCGGACGAAGAGCCGCTGCGACACCTCGCGCACGCGCCGAGGATCGAGGCCCCGGGCAAGCTCCGGGTCGGCCTCGAGCAACTGAATCGATCCGCTCCCGCCTTCAGGCATACGTCCTCTCGGTTCCCTTGTGCCCACTGCCATGGAGCCGCGCACCTGCAAAGGTAGCGCGAAGGCAGCGTGCTTACCTCCGACGGCAAGCTCGGCCGGTCAGCCCTCCTATACTGGGCGCCGCCCTTGCGGGGTGGTGTAATTGGCAGCACGCCAGATTCTGGCTCTGGTAGTTGGGGTTCGAGTCCCTGCCCCGCAGCTTCGCTATGCGGACGAAGCTGATCACCCTGACCCTTGCCCTCGTCCTCTCGGCCGGCGTCGCTGCGTGCGGCGAGGACGACGAGGAGACCGCCTCCGGCACCGGGAGCGAGTCGACCGCCACGGAGACGCCGACGGCGACCGCCTCCGAGGACGGCGTCGAGGCGATCGTGCAGGGCATCAGCAAGGACACGAAGTCCAAGCCCGAGGTCCCGGCCCCGCAGGGCGACCCGCCGCCCGAGCTCGTGATCCGCGACATCGTGCCCGGCAAGGGCCCGAAGGCCAAGGCGGGCGATCAGCTGACCATGCAGTACGTCGGCATCTCGTGGTCGACCGGCCAGCAGTTCGACGCCTCGTGGGATCGCGCCGCGGAGCCGTTCGCCTTCCAGCTCGGCGCCGGCATGGTCATCCCCGGCTGGGACCAGGGGCTCGTCGGCCTGCGCAAGGGCGGCCGCCGGCTGCTCGATCATCCCGCCCGACATGGGCTACGGCCCGAGCGGCACGCCCGACGGCTCGATCGCGCCCAACGAGACGCTGATCTTCGTCGTCGACCGGGTCTGACGCGCGCCGCTACGCGGCGGCCTGCTCGGCCCAGTCGCGGTAGAGCCGCCAGTAGGCGCCCTCGGCGGCCAGCAGCTCGTCGTGCGTGCCCTGCTCGGCGATCCGGCCGCCGGTCGAGCACGACGATGCGCCCTGCGGTGCGGATCGTGGACAGCCGGTGGGCGATGACGATCGCCGTGCGGCCGGCCAGCAGGCGGCGCAGGCCGGCCTCGATCAGGCCCTCGGTGTGGATGTCGACGTTCGCGGTCGCCTCGTCGAGCACGAGGATGCGCGGGATCGGCGATCAGGGCGCGCGCGAAGGCCACGAGCTGGCGCTGGCCGGCCGACAGCTGGATGCCGCGCTCGCCGATCTGCGTGTCGTAGCCGTGCTCGAGCCGTGAGATGAACTCGTGCGCGTGGACGGCGCGCGCCGCCGCCTCGATCTCCTCCGCGGTCGCGCCCGGCCTCCCGAAGGCGATGTTGTCGCCGATCGTGCCGCTGAACAGGAACGCCTCCTGCGGCACGACGCCCATCTGCGAGCGCAGCGAGCGGACGGCGACGTCGCGCAGGTCGTGGCCGTCGACCAGCACGCGCCCCTCGGTCGGGTCGTAGAAGCGCGCCACGAGCTTGGCGAAGGTCGACTTGCCGGCGCCCGTGGCGCCCACCAGCGCCACCGTCTGGCCGGGCGGGACGTGGAGGTCGACGTCGACCAGCGCATCCTTGCCCGCCCCGTAGGAGAACGTCACGTGGTCGAAGTCGATCTCGCCGCGGATGCGGTCGAGCTCGACGGCGTCCGGCCGGTCCCGCAGGTCGGGCTCCTCGTCGAGCAGCTCGAAGATCTTGTCGAGCGCCGCCATCCCCGCCTGGTAGGTCGTGTAGAACTGCGACAGCGACTGGATCGGGTCGAAGAAGTTGTTGAGCGCGGCGACGAAGGCGACCAAGCACGCCGATCGTCACCTCGCCCTGGATCGCCTGCATCCCGCCGTACAGCAGGATCCCCGCGGTGGCGACGGCGGACAGCAGCTCGACGGCGGGGAAGTACGACGCGTTGAGGTAGACCGTCTTCATGTTGGCGTCGTAGTTCTCCTCGTTGAGCTCGTCGAAGCGCTCGAGGTGGCGCGGCTCCTGCGCGAAGGTCCGCACGACGCGGATGCCGGACAGCGTCTCCTGCAGGTAGGCGGTGATGGCGGCGACCTTCTCGCGCGTGGCGCGGTAGGCGTTCGCCGAGACGATCCGGAAGGCCAGCGAGCCCAGCGCCAGCACCGGGAAGACGAGGAAGGTCAGCAGCGCCAGCTCGAGGTCGAGCACGAGCAGGATCACCGCGGTGCCGAGCAGCATCAGCGTGGAGCCGAACAGGGTGGCCACGCCGTCGGAGACCAGCTGATCCAAGCGCCTGCACGTCGTTGGTCAGGCGCGAGATGAGCACGCCGGCCTGGCGGCGCGAGTAGAAGCCGACCGACAGCGACTGCAGATGGGCGAAGAGCTGGATCCGCAGGTCCTGCAGCACCCGCTGGCCGACCCAGCCGACGAGGTAGGTCTGCACGTACGTGGCGCCCCAGTAGACGAGCGCGCTGACCAGGAAGCCGACGACGACCCAGGTCAGCGTCGAGAGGTCGCCGGGCACGATCCCGTCGTCGATCGCCAGCTTGGCCAGCGGGGGCGGGGCGAGCGCCGCCGCCGTGCTGGCCACCAGCGCCAGCGAACATGAGCGGCCGTCCGCCCTCGGTACGGTCGCAGCAGGACCAGCAGCCCCGCAGCTTCCGCCCGCGACCGCCGGTCGCGCGCCAGCGGGCGACGATCTCGTCGCGCCGCGACGTGGCGCGCCGCGGCGAGGCCGCGCGGTTCGGGCCGCCGGGCTCGGTCATAGGCCGGCGGCCGCCTCCTGCGGCTTGCGGTTGAGGAACACCTGGTCGGGCAGGCCCTTCTCGGCGATCTCGGCGTACAGCCCGCTCCGTTGCAGCAGCTCCTCGTGCGTCCCGCGCGCCGCGATCCGGCCGTCCTCGAGCACGACGATCTCGTCGGCCAGCGCGATCGTCGAGAGCCGGTGGGCGATGACGAAGGTCGTGCGGCCGGCCATCACCTCGCGCAGCGCCTGCCTTGATCGCCTGCTCGGTCGAGGCGTCGACCGAGCTCGTGGCGTCGTCGAGCACGAGGATGCGCGGGTCGGCCAGCAGCGCGCGCGCGATCGCGATCCGCTGGCGCTGGCCGCCCGACAGAGTCAGGCCGCGCTCGCCGACGCGCGTGTCGTAGCCGTCCGGCAGCGCCTCGATGAACGGCGCCGCCTGCGCCCGCTCGCGCGGCGCGCTCGACGTCCTCGCGCGAGGCGTCCGGCCGCGCGTAGGCGATGTTGTCGTGCACCGACGCCGAGAACAGGAACGGGTCGTCGTCGACCACCGCGATCTCCGACCGCAGCGAGCGCAGGTCGACGTCCCGCACGTCGGCCCCGTCGACCCGCACCGACCCGGCATCGACGTCGTAGAGCCGCCCGAGCAGCTGCACGAGCGTCGACTTGCCCGACCCCGTGGCGCCCACCAGCGCCACCGTCGTGCCCGCCTCGACGGCGAGGTCGATGTCGCGGAGCGCGGTGCCGAGCCGTTGTAGGAGAACGACACGTCGCGCATCTCCACGCGCCCCGCGCCGGCCGGCAGCGGCGGGGCGTCCGCGGGCGCCTCGAGCTCCGGCTCGCGGTCGAGCAGCTCGAAGATCCGCGCCCCCGAGGCGGTCGCCCGCTGCGCCATGCCGAGCGCGATGCCGAGCTGCCGCATCGGGTTGATGAGCATCAGCAGGTAGGCGTAGAAGGCCGTGAAGTCGCCCAGCGTCAGCGAGCCGCTGACCACCTGGCGCCCGCCCACCAGCAGCACGACCGCGAGCCCGAGGTTCGGCAGGAAGCCGATGAACGGGTTGTAGAAGGCCCGCAGCCGGGTGGCGATCATCGACTGGTCGAAGACGCGGGTGACGGTGTCGCGGAAGCGGTCGAGCTGCCGCTCCTCGGCCGCGAACGCCTTCACGACCCGCACGCCGGACACGTTCTCCTCGACGTCGGCGGTCAGCTCCGCGATCCGCTGCTGGACCTCCTGCAGCGCCGGCCGCGACTTGCGCCCGTAGCGCGCCGCCACGAGAACGACGAAGGGCACCGGCAGCAGCGCCAGCGCCGCCAGGCTCGGCTGCAGCAGGAACATGGCGATCGACGCCAGCAGGATCGTCAGCCCCGACTGCGCGATGAACACGAGCCCGTAGCCGAGGAAGAAACGGACGCTCGACAGGTCGACGGTCGAGCGCGACATCAGCTGGCCGGTCTGCTGGCGCGCGAAGAAGCCGAGCTCGAGCGCCTGGAGGTGCTCGTACATGCGGTTGCGCAGGTCGAGCTCCACGCCGAGCGACACGCGCCCCGCCACCAGCCGGCGCGCCACCGACAGCGCCACCCGGACGATCGCCGCCACCACGACGAGGCCCGCGTACAGCCGCACGTCGGCACTGTCGTCGCGCGTCACGGCGTCGATCCCGCGGCCCGTCAGCCACGGGATCGCCACCGTGGCGCCCATGGCCAGCGCGGCCAGCGCGAGCGACCACGCGGCGGCGGCGCGGTACGGACGCAGGAAGCCCAGAAGTCGGAGGAAGGTGCTCACGAGACGGGACACATTACGTGGGCGTGCCCGTCCCCCAGCGAGTGTGCGACACTCGCGCCCCGGATGCCGAACGACGCGATCTCCCTCCGCAACCGGTTCGCGATGGTGAAGGGCGCGTGGGACGAGAACCTGCGCGGCGTCGCCTTCCCGGCGCTCGGCGACGGGACGGCCGAGCAGAAGATCGAGCGCCTCGAGCTCGCGCTCGTGGACGAGATGCGGGCCCGCGCCACCCCTGAGAGCGCGGAGCAGGTGGCCGACGCGATGTGGGGCCTCGTCCACAACCGCGACGACGGCGATCCGGTCAAGCAGCGCGTCACGCAGCACCACGAGGAGCTCGCGCGGCTGAGCCACCGCGGGCTGCGGTGAACGCGGGGCTCTGCGACACCTGCGTGCACCAGAAGCTCGTCCGCAGCGGACGCGGCTCGGTCTTCTCGATGTGCCTGCGCCACCGCACCGAGCCCGACCGCTACCCGAAGTACCCGCGGCTGCCCGTCCGCGAGTGCGCCGGTCACTCGACCGTGTCGGGCTCCACCAGGATCAGGTAGTTCTCGCCCGCGTCCAGCGGCCGGACCGAGGCGAGGAAGACGTTGCCGAGCGTCAGCGAGTCCACGCGGTTTCCCTCGGCCTGCCGCATCGTCGCCACGGTCGGCGTCTTCGGTGACAGCGTCTTGGTGAGCGGGACCTCGAGCTGCGGCAGCAGGTCACCGGGCCGGTAGAAGACCGCGCGCCGCGGCTCCGGCGCCTCCGTCGGGCTCTGGGCCGGGGCCGGCGGGATCAGCACCGCGACCATCGTGACGTCCTCCAGGTACCGGAAGGAGTAGAGCGCGAGCTCCAGCGCCTCGCGCCGCAGCAGCCGGCCGCGCTTCTCGCTCGGCGCCCCCGCCGCCAGCGCGCCGTTCGGCCCCAGGCCGTCGAGGATGTAGAGCAGCCCGTCGCCCTCCAGCCGCTCGAGCGCGCTGCCCTTCGGCCGTACCGCGACCCCGATCTGCTCGCCCTGGAGCTCGAGCGGCGTGGTCGTGATCTGCACCAGCTGCGTGCCCCCCTCGAGCTTGTACTGCCCGCCGACGTGCTCGGCGATCTCGAGGGCGCCGTCGGCCATCCGGGTGGTCTCCGGCTGCCACGACGACCAGTTCTCGGCCAGCTGCGGGCCGTCGCTCGCCCGCGTGGCGAGCAGCAGCGCGAAGCCGCCGGCCGCGCACAGGGCGATGCCGGCCAGCGCGCCGAAGACGAAGCCGAAGCGGCTGCGGAACGGCGACGGGCCGTAGCTGCCCGTGGTCGCGGCGTCGGCGAGCTGAGCCGCCTCCTCAAGCTGGGCCGTCGCCTTCGGGTCGGCGTCGGGGTCGCTGCGCCGCGCGGGCGAGGGGGGCGGGATCAGATCGCCGGCCACGTCGTCTCGTCGAGGACGTCGATGTGCGGCTTGCGCAGGCCCACCCCGTCGAGCAGCGAGGTCACCTCGTCGCCGTACAGCTCGCCGTGCTCGACCAGCTCGTCGGCCACCCGCGAGGTGGCCTCGCGGTTCGCCAGCACCGTGTTGTAGGCGACCACGAAGGCCTGCCCGAGCAGGCCCGCCACCAGCGGGCGCTTGTCGGCGTCGGCCAGCGTGGCGCCGAACGGGTTGGTGTCGGGCCCGCCCGGCGAGCGGTTCATGATCCGGTAGCCGATCCGCTCGAAGCGCTCCATCAGCCGCTGCTCGGTCTCTTCGCGGTCGCCGTCGTGGTCGATCCGGTCGGACAGGTCGAGCGGCGCCGGGCCCATGGCGCGGAAGCCGACCATCATCGCGGCGCGGCTCGTGACCGAGTTGACGTCGCCGGTCACGCCGGTCGTGTTCTGGCCGTAGAAGACGTGCTCGGCGGCCATCGCGCCGAGGCCCCAGATGAGGTCGCCGACCTCCTCCGAGCGCCAGTGCCCGAAGCGGTCCTCGATCTCCGCCACCCAGTGGTGGCCGCCCGAGGAGCCGCGCTTCTTGATCGACAACCGCGTCGAGAGGCGGTTCTCCATGAACAGATGGCCGCAGACCGCATGGCCGGCCTCGTGGATCGCCGTCGCGCGCTCCTCGTGCTTCGGGTAGGGCTGGCCGATCGCCACGCCGGCCTCGACGGTGGTCATGGCCTCCACGAGGTCGCGGCGGCTGAAGCGCTCGCGGTCGTCGGCGTGCGCGTAGGTCAGGGCCAGCGAGCAGACCTGGTCGATCATGGCCGGCGAGTAGCCGTTGGTGATGCGCGCCAGCTCGTCGCGCTTGGGCGGCGTATCGAGGTCCTCCTCGTGCGCGACGTTGCCGAGGTAGAGGTCGAAGATGTCGCGCCGGTCCTCCCACGTCGGCGTGCGGAAGTAGATGTGGCGGCCCATCCGGCCGGGCCGCGTGAGCGCGGGGTCGAGCTGCTCGAGCGCCACGTTGCAGGCCCCGATGAAGTAGATCTGCTCGGGCCGGGGCTTCGGCGGCTTGCGCCGCATCCGCAGCCGCCACAGCTTCTGCGGGATCACGTACAGGGCGTCGAGGAACGTGTTCTGCTTGCGCGTCAGCCACTTCTTCATCAGCGGCGGCTCGTCGATGCCGTCCATGACCACCAGCAGCTGGTTGAGCGCGAGCCCGCCGCCCTGGCCCATCCCGCCGGGGATCATGAAGTTCTGGCTGATGCGGTTGATGCGGTCGTAGAACGCGGGGTAGATCTGGCGCGGCTCGGGGGCGCGCATCTCGAACAGCCGCTCGCGCCACGCAGCGGTCTCGCACACGAGGTCGCCGTCCGGCGTCAGCGCGCCGCTCGGGCCGTAGAAGAGGTGGTCGTGGACGGTGGGGACGGTCTGCGGGGCGTAGCCGGTGCCGAGCGCCGCGCGGCGGCGGCCGACGGCGTCGATCTCGTCGATGAAGACGATGCACTGGCCGCCCCACTTGGCGGCCAGGCGCTTGGCCTTGAAGGCCAGGAAGCGGACGAGCACGGCGTCCATGCCGATGAAGGTCTGCGCGAAGCCCGAGCCCGGGATCGTCACGAACGGGCAGTTGAACGAGGTCGCGATGCCCTTGGAGAGCATCGTCTTGCCGGTGCCGGGCGGGCCGAGGAAGAGCACGCCGCGCTCGCGCTTGCCGCCGGCCTTCTCGAACTCCTCGCCCGACTGCCAGAGCGAGACGACGCGGGTGATCTCCTCCTTGGCCTCGGCCTGGCCGCGGACGTCGGCGAGCTTGACGCCCCAGTCCGCGTCGCCCGGCTCGTACGCCTT
This sequence comes from uncultured Solirubrobacteraceae bacterium, assembly GCA_963844405.1. Lineage (GTDB taxonomy): Bacteria > Actinomycetota > Thermoleophilia > Solirubrobacterales > Solirubrobacteraceae > DASSUW01. Next base: position 456,939 of record CAWJNZ010000012.1, read on the forward strand.
GATCTGCTGGATGCCGAGCAGCAGCATCGGCCCGAACAGGATCAGGAAGTTCGCGAAGAACAGGATCGTCACGATCGGCAGGTACATCGCCGCCACGGGCAGGAAGGTGATCACCACGTTGCCGAGCGTCGTCAGGCCGCCGATCACCGACGCGTCGCCGCCGGTGAAGGCGTTGAAGGCCATGGCGACCAGCGTCAGGCCGCCCACCACGACGAAGACCCGCCACAGGTTGCGGTACTTCTTGCGCCAGTACCAGAGCCGCCGCCGCGAGATGACGTCCTCGTCGCGCAGCTCGCGCTCGGCGCCGTAGAGCGACGGCGTCGGGATCAGCTTGTGGGCCAGGACGTCGATCAGCCCGCGGAAGGCGGCGATGCCGAGCAGGGTGCCGACGAACGCCCAGAACAGCGGCCACCGGAAGCGCTCGTAGAGGACGAGGAAGAGCGCGGGCGAGGTGAGGATGGCGACGAAGGTCGCCGCACGCCCAAGCCGCCGCCACTCATGCGCCAGCGCGATGCTGTGCTCGTTGACCCGGCGGCTCACAGCGGAATCGTACGGGGGCCCCGCCCAACGGTCCATACCGTAGGGAGCGATGTCCCGTTGGGCACCCCCGTTACGCCCCGCGCCATTTGACGCTGCAGCCGCGCGGCGGCGTCTCGGCGCGCTCGACCTCGCGGCCGGCCAGCACGGCGTCGAGCGCGGCGCGCAGCCACGCGGCGTCCTGCGACGGGTCCTCGTGGTCGCCGTCCGGCGCCCCGTGGTAGGCGAGCCGCTGCTCGCCGTCGAGCACGAAGACCTCGGGCGTCCGCGCCGCGCCCAGCGCGCGGGCGACGTCCTGGGTCTCGTCGTAGGCATAGGGGATCGGCCAGTCCTGGTCGCGCACGAACTGCGCCATCCGCTCCGGCGAGTCGGCCGGGTAGCGCTCGGGGTCGTTGGAGCTGACGGCCAGGAAGCGGACGCCGCGCGACCCGTACTCCTCGGCCACCTTGCGCAGCCGCGGGTTCCAGGCGACCACGTACGGGCAGTGGTTGCAGGTCTGGACGATCACGGTCGCGGGAGGGGCGTCGGCCGCCGGGACGGCGTGCTCGACGCCCTCGGTGTCGGTCAGCGTGAAGGCCGGGACGGGATCGCCGATCCCGAACGTCGTTGCGGTGTCAGCCATCCCTGGATGATTGCGCGGCGAGGACGCGGGCGGCCGACGCGCGGACGCGCTCGCGGAAGGCCGGGTCGCGGCGCGCCTCGGCCAGCAGCGCGCGGTGGACGCGCGTGAACGAGCCCTGGCCGGTCGTGAGGATCAGGTCGATCCCGGCGCGCACCGAGGCCACGGCGGCCTCGTCGACGTCGGCCACGGCCTGCACGGCGGCGGCCTCCAGCGAGTCGGTCATCGCCACGCCCTCGAAGCCGAGCTCGTCGCGCAGCAGCCCGTCGACGATCGCCGGCGACTGCGAGGCGATGTTGTCCTCGTCGAGCGCGGGGTAGATCGCGTGGCCGACCATCACGAACTCCGTCTCCGCGCCGATCGCCGATGGCGTACGGCTGCAGGTCGTCCTCGAGCTGCTCGCGGGTGCGCTCGATCACGGCCGTGCCCTCGTCGGTGTTGACGGTGGCGCCGCCGAGGCCGGGGAAGTGCTTGACGGTCGTGGCGATGCCGCCCTCGTGCCAGCCGGCCACCGACTCGGCGATCGCGGCGGCCGCCGCGTCGGGGTCGGTCGTGAAGGCGCGGTCGGCCATCGCGGCGCCCTCGACGGTCGGGATGTCGGCCACCGGCGCCAGCGTCACGTTGACCCCCGCGGCGCGCAGGTCGCGCCCGCCGGCGAGCGAGTCCTCGCGCACGGTGCCCCACGCCTGCTGCTCGGAGGCCGAGCGCTCGGGCTGGGCCCACGGGAGGATGCGGATCGCGCCGCCCTCCTGGTCGACGCAGATCAGCGGCTCGACGTCCGGCGAGGCGCGTCGCAGCGCGCGGGTGAGCCGGCGCAGCTGCTCGGGGTCGGCGACGTTGTCGCGGAAGAGGATCGCCCCCGCCGTGCGGCCCTCGCGCAGCGCGCGGCGCACGTACTCGGGCGGCGTGGTGCCCGCGAAGCGCAGGATCACCAGGCGGCCGACCTGCTGCTGGAGGCTGAGGCTGTCGACCGGCGGCGCCGGCGGCGGCTCGGCGGGCGCCGCTTCGCGCGCCTCGCTCGCCTCGCGGGGGGCGGGCTCGTCGCCGCCCGCGCCGAGAATCAGGCCGGCCACGAAGGCGAGGGCCGCGGCGGCGGCCACGGTCAGCCGCCGCCGTCTCACCTGCGCCCGTCGCCGTACGGTCCGATCCATGGTCCAAGATCATGGCGGGCGACCTGGATGCGTTACGCGGGGCGTAGAGTGGGTACGGAGTCAGCACACGGACAAGGAGGGCAGATGCGAGGCTTCGGCCTGACCATCGAGCCACTCGTAGACGGCGCGGTGTGCGTGGCACTCCGCGGTGAGCTGGATCTTGAGCACGCGTACACGTTCGATGAGGAGCTGCGACGGATCGAAAGGAACCGTCCGCATTGCCTTGTGCTGGATCTGCGCGGACTGTCGTTCCTGGACTCCTGCGGTCTCGCCCGGCTGCTGGCGGCGCGCAAGCGGGCGCGGCGCGAACGGCGGCGGCTCCTGCTCGTGCGCGGTGGCCCGGCGGTCCAGCGGCTGCTCGCCCTGACCGCGGTCGGTGAGCACTTCGAGACCGTGAGCGCGGTGCCGGACGAGCTACGCCCGCCGGCCGGCCTCGCGAGCGAGCTTCAGTAGCTCGCGTACCGGCGCGGGGACGTCGGGCTCGAAGAACGCGGCCGTGCGGCGCCCGCCGGCGTCGTCGACCAGGACGTCGTAGCGCATGAGGTCCGCGCCGTGGCTCGGCGGCCCCCCGGCGGGGAGCCGTGCCGCGAGCGTCTCGAGCTCGCGCGCCAGCGCCGGCTCGAGCTCCTCGGTCTCCACCACCAGCGGCGGCCGCCGGACGTTGCCGGCGAACCCGCCCTGCTGGCGGACCTCGATCCTCATTCCCAGCGGACGCCGACGTCGGCCCACGCCTCGCGCACGGCCTTCGCCTGGTCCGAGCCGGGCCCGTAGCGGTGGCGGGCGGCGCGGTAGGTGAGGCGGGCGAACGAGCGGAAGCTGGCGGTGGGGGTGAGCAGCGAGCTGCGCAGGGCGTCGTACCAGATGCGCCCCGGGGCGTGCCACGAGTGGCCGCCGAGGCTCGTGCACAACAGGTGGAAGGCCTTGTTGGGGATGCCGGAGTTGATGTGGACGCCGCCGTTGTCCTCGACCGTGCGGACGTAGTCGCGCCAGTGGGCGGGCTGCGGGTCCTTGCCGAGCACCTCGTCGTCGAAGGCGGTGCCGGGCGCCTTCATGCTGCGCAGCGCGTCGCCGCTGAACTCGGGGCCGCGGAGGTCGGCGCCGATCAGCCAGTCGGCCTGGTCGGCCGTCTGCCGGAGCCGGAACTGCTTGACCATCGTGCCCGCGACGTCGGCGAAGTGCTCGTTCAGCGCGCCCGACTGGCCCTGGTACTCGAGCGCGGCCTCGTCCTCGACGACGCCGTGACCGAGCTCGTGGCCGATCACGTCGAGCGCCCGGGTGAAGCTCAGGAAGAGCTCGCCGTCGCCGTCGCCGAAGACCATCCGGCGGCCGTCCCAGAACGCGTTGGGGTACTCCTCGCCGTAGTGGACGACGCCGCGCACGGGCATGTTCTCGTCGTCGAACGAGTCGCGGCTGAAGACCTCCTGCCAGAAGTCCCAGGTGGCGCCGAAGCCGTCGAACGCCTCGTCGACCGCGGGGTCGCCGGTCGGGCCGTCGTCCTCGTCCCGGACGCGGGGGATGCCGGTGACGTTCCAGGTGTGGCGGGCGTCCCAGATGACGCGGTTGCGCCGCGTGGGGGCCGCCGCGGCGAGGGCGTCGGGCCCTTCGCGCTTGCCCTTGCGGCCGAGCGTCTTGGCGTTGACCGTGCGGGCGTGGCGGAGCGTGGTGTCGGCGTCGAGCGTGCGCAGCGCCCACTCGCGCTGGCGGTCGCTGCCGCGCCGCGCGACCTTGGTGAGCACGAACGGCGGCACCACGCAGTGCAGCGAGTTGCGGCACATGGCCGCGCGGTTGTATCAGGCTCAGGCTCAGGCCGGGACTGGGACGCGGCGCGGCCACTGGGCGATCAGCAGCCCGCCGGCCACGAGCGACGCCCCGCCGATGGCGGCCAGGGTGACGCGCTCGTCGTAGAGGGCGGCGCCGAAGGCGAGGGCGCCGAAGGGGAGGAGCAGCGTGATGTACGAGACCGTCACCGCGGGGAGGTTTCGCAAGAGGATGGTCAGCGTCACGAACGGCACCGCCGAGCCGATCACGGCGAGGTAGCCGATCGAGCCGAGCGCCTGGGCGGTCCACGCCGCCTGCGCCCAGTCCTCGGCCGGGGCGGAGGTGGCCAGCAGCAGGGCGCCGCCGCCGAGCATCGCCCAGCCGTTGAGCACGATCGGGTCGAGCGTGTGGCCGCGGCGCTTGATCGCCACGTTGCCGATCGCCGCCGCCAGCGGGGCGACCGCGCACGCCGTCGCGGCCAGCAGCGCCCACTCCGCATGCCCGAGCTCGAGGCTCTCGCCGAACGCGATCGCCAGCCCGCCGATCGCCACCGCGATGCCGGCGACCAGCCGCGCCCGGAGCGGCTCGTCGGCGAGCGCGATCGAGGCGATCGTCGCGCTGTACAGCGGCATCACGCCGAACAGCACGGCCGCCAACCCGCTGGGCACGTACTGCTCGCCCCAGTAGATCAGCCCGTACGCGCTGGCGATCGGGAGCAGGGCGAGCAGCCCCGCGAGCGCGGCGTCGGTGCTCAGCTTCCGCCCGAGCGCGCGCGCCAGCAGCAGCAGCGCTCCGCCGGCCAGAGCGAACCGGATCCCGGCTCCGAGCAGCGGAGGCACGTCCTCCAGCCCGATCTTGATCGCCACCCAGGTGGACGACCAGATCAGCACGTTCATGCCGTAGAGCGACCAGACGAGCGGGCGGGACACGCTACGGAAGGCTAGTGTCCCGATTCGGAAGTTCGATGGCCGTCTGCGGGCGCCTGGCCGCGCCTGGCGCCCGCCGCCGGCCTCGCAAGTACGCCCGGTACGAGCCAGGCCGGCGGCGAACGCCAGACACGACCATGCATCCCGCAGCCTGCGACCGAACTTACGAATCGAGACACAGGAGGCCGGTTGCGGCGCGTCGGTACGGCTGGCACGATGGGCCGCGCATGGATGCCTCCGAGGACCTCCTGGCGACCGGCGCCTTCGTCGAGTGCGTGTTCTCCTGCCCGGCCTGCGGGCTGGCGGGGACGAGCCTGATCCGGCCGGCCAACGTGATCGGCAAGACCTGCCTGGGCTGCGGCGAGCACGTCGTGCTGACCGTGCTCGACCGCTTCCGCCCGACGAGCGGAAGCGGCCGCTGACGGATCAGGATCAGAACCCGAGCGCTGAGGCCCCTCCCACGATCGGGAGCCGGATCCGGCTGTGGTCGGGATCCAGCGTGAGCCGGGTCCCGGGGTCGGGCCGGATCGTGTAGTCGTGATCGGTCGAGACGACGACGAGCCCGATCCGGTGGCCGGGCTGCCAGACGTAGTCGTCGGGCTGCAGGTCCCAGCGGAACGCGTACTCGCGACCCTGGCGGATCGCCTTGGTGCGGTCGATCCGCTGGCGGTTCTGCGGGTCGAGCCAGCCGCGCGTGACCATCGTCGCGCCCGCGGGCCCGTAGTCGACGAGCACGGCGGTGAGGTTGGCGGCCGAGCGGTTGTCGATCGACATCTCGAGGTCGACCCACGGCGTGCCGCTCATGCGGACGGCCTGGGAGACCGCCGGCGAGCGGTAGACGAGCCGGTTCGGATGCGCCTGGTCGGGGTTCTGGATCAGCACGTCGTCGGTGTCGAGCAGGCGGCCGTTGTCGACGAACGACTGGGAGGCGTTCCGGGGCGGGCGGTCCGTGTCGAGCCGGCCGGGTGCGGTCGCGCTGCTCGCGGACAGCTTCAGGCGGGCGATGCGGGCGCCCGGCGCCGGCCAGTCGCTCTCCTCGTGGTAGGAGCCGTCCTCGCGCTGGATGGTCAGTCGCGGCTCCTCCAGGATCCCGTTGGAGACGCCGAACAGCTCGTGGTCGAACCAGCGGTTCTCGGCGCGCTTGTAGGCCGCGCCGGCCGGCGTGGTGACCGAGCCCGGGCCGCCGTGGCCGCCGTTGTGCAGCCAGAGCTTGCGCGTGACGCCGCGGTCGGCGAGCCGGTACCACCACTCCGCGAAGGCCTTGGTCTTCACGTTCCAGTCGTTGAGGCCGTGCACGACGAACACGCTCGCGCGCACGCCGTCGGCGCGGCGCAGATAGTCGCGCGCCGCCCAGAACGAGCTGTAGTCGCCGGTGACACGGTCCTGGTTGTCGACGAGGTACTGGCGCACGTCCGCGCACGTGGTGAGCATGCGGGCGGCGATGAAGTCGGCCAGCACGTCGGTGTCCTCGCCGAGGTAGGCGTTCTCGCCGATGCCCTGGCGCTCCGAGTGCGGCGCGACCACGAGCCCGTTGGCGCGGTAGTAGTCGTACCAGCTGGAGATCGCCGACACGGGGATGATCGTCTTCAGGCCCTCGACGCCGGTGGTCGCGACCTGGTTGGGAAGCGTGCCGTTGTAGGAGACGCCGGTCATGCCGACGTCGCCCGTCGTCCAGTCGGCGCTGACCGGGTTGCCGGCCGCGTCGAAGCCGCGGGCGCGGCCGTTGAGCCAGTCGATCACGGCCTTGGTGCCGAGCGTCTCCCACGGGCCGCCGACGTCGGGGCAGCCGTCGGAGTTGAACGTGCCGATGCTCTCACCGATCACCACCGCGTAGCCGCGCGGAACGTAGTAGTTGTCGAGCGAGCTCGGGAGGTCGGCGCGGGCGCGAGCGCGGGCGCGGGCCTTGGCCCGAGCGGCGGCCGCCCGCTTCTCGCCGGCGCCCTCCTGCGGCATCCGCGCGAAGTCGACGTTGTGGTTGACGGCGTTGCCGAAGTCGCCGCGATACGGGCTGTGCTCGAAGACGACCGGCACGTCGATGCCCTGCGTCTGCGTCTCCCGCGGACGGCTGATGCGGATCCGGACGCGGTCGAGCGCGCCGTCCTCGTCGGTGTCGAGCGGCGTCTCGACGAACACGACCTCCTCGATCGCCTCCGAGAACGCGAACTGCGGCTGCGTGACGCCGTCCTCGACCTTCAGCCAAGGCGGCGGTTGCGCCGCCGCCGACGCGGGCGCAGCCAGAACGACGAGCGCGGCGATCGCCGCGAGTGCGAGACGCGAAAGCATCGAACCCCTCCCGTGGTTGACGCCGACACGGTAGCGCTAGGCCTCGGCGAGGGCGCGGCGGATCCGCTTGGCCGAGATCGGACCTCGGGTTCCGAGCGACTGGGCGAAGTGGGAGACGCGGAGCTCCTCGAGCATCCAGGGCACCTCTCGCAGCCCCGCCGCTCCCGGCACCTCGGCGAGCCGCTCGCGGTAGGCGCGCTCGAGCTCGTGGACGGAGCTCATGCGGTCGCGGTCGACGGCGACGGCGTCGGGCAGGCGGTCGAGCCGGCGGGCGGCGGCTCGCAGGTAGCGCTCGACGTCCGCCAGCCGGTCGGCCCCCGTGACGGCGATGAAGCCCGGGTGGACGAGGCGGGCGAGCTGGGAGCGGACGTCGGCCCGCGCGGGCTGGAGGGGCACGGCCGTCAGCGGATCGAGCCGGCGCTCGACCTCGCGGGCGGCTTCGAGCACGCGGACGGCGGCGTCGACGACCTCGGCGGTCTTCGACGCGAGCGACCCGGCGACGTGGTCGCGCAGGCGGGCGAAGCCGGCCTCGTCCCAGGCCGGCCCGCCGCCGGACCTCAACAGCGAGTCGGCGGCGGCGACCGTCGCGTCGTCGAGCACGGCGGCGAGCGACCCGTGGGGCGCCGCCGACAGCGCCAGCCGCGCGGCGTTGCCCAGGCGGTCGTGCACGGAACGGGTGGGGGAGGGGATGGTGAGCAGGAGCAGCCGGCGCGTGCCCGCCCACATCGCCGCCCGCTGGGCGCCCGCCGTCTCGAGCACCTTCACGCCCACCGCCGAGCCCTCGTCGACGAGCGCCGGATACGCCCGCACCGCCTGCCCGGTCCCGCGCAGCGTCACCTCGCGGGGCAGGGCATCGAGCTCCCACGCGGTCATCCCGGTCCGCTCGAGCCGCGACGAGGCGGCGGTGAGCTCGGCGCGCAGCAGCGGCCGCACGCGCGCGCGCACCTCGGCGAGGTCCTTGCCCGCGGCCAGCACGCCGCGCCTGTCGTCGACCACGCGGAACGTCACCCGCAGGTGCGGCGGCAGCCGGGCGAAGTCCCACGCCTCGACCGGGACGCTCGGCAGCGCGCGGCTCATGTCCTCGGCCAGCGCCCGGCGCCGTGGCTCGAGCCGCGAGAGCACCCGCGCGGCGGTCTCGGGCACCGGCACCAGAGGGCGCCGCAGCTCCTTCGGCAGCCCGCGGATCAGCGTGGTGACCAGCTCCTCGCGCAGCCCGGGAACGAGCCACTCGAACCGGTCCGCGCGCACGGAGCCGAGGAGCTGCAGCGGCACCACGACGGTCACGCCGTCGTCCTCGGCGCCCGGCTCGAACCGGTAGTCGAGGTCCAGCGTCAGGTCGCCCTGGCGCCACGTAGGCGGCCAGGCGCGCTCGTCGACCGCGTCCGGCTCGCGCACGAGCAGCGAGCGCGGGTACGTGAGCAGGTCAGGCTGGGCCAGCCGCTCCTCGCGCCACCAGCGGTCGAAGCCCACAGCCGAGACGACATCCTCCGGCACCCGCGCGTCGAAGAACTCGAACAGCGCCTGGTCCTCCACCAGGATGTCCCGCCGCCGCGCGCGGTGCTCGAGCTCCTCGGCCTCCTCGATCCGCCGCCGGTTCTCCTCCACGAACGCGTGCCGCGTCTCCCACTCGCCCTCCACGAGCGCCCGGCGGATGAACAGCTCGCGCGAGAGCCCCGGGTCGATCCGCCCGTACTGGACCGTGCGGTCGGTGACGATCGGCAGCCCGTACAAGGTCACCCGCTCGGTGGCCACCACCGAGCCGCGCCGGGGGTCCCAGCGCGGCTCGCTGTACGTGCGCTTGACCAGGTGCCCGGCCAGCGGCTCGACGTCGGCGGGGTCGATCCGAGCGGCGACCCGCCCCCACAGCCGCGTCGTCTCGACCAGCTCGGCGACCACCACCCACGAAGGCGGCTTCTTGAACAGCCCCGAGCCGGGGAAGACCGCGAACCGCGCCCCGCGCGCGCCCACGTACTCGCGGCGAGCCTCCTCCCGCATCCCGACGTGCGAGAGCAGGCCGGAGAGCAGCGCGCGGTGGATGTCGGGCGGCTCGGCCGGCGTGCGGTTGAAGCGCACGCCGACGCCCTTCGCCGCCTCGCGCAGCTGCGCCACGAGGTCCTGCCACTCGCGCACGCGCAGGTGGTGCAGGTGCTCGGCCAGGCAGCGCTTGCGGAACTGGTTGCTGGAGAGCGACCGCTGGAGCTCCCTCAGGTACCGCCAGAGATTGAGGAACGAGATGAAGTCCGAGTCGGGGTCGGTGAAGCGGGCGTGCAGCTGGTCGGCCTGCGCCTGCTGCTCGGCGGGCCGCTCGCGCACGTCCTGGATCGACAGCGCGGCGGCGATGACGATCACCTCCTCGGCGCACCCCAGCCTGTCGCCCTCCAGCACCATGCGCGCCATCCGCGGGTCGACCGGCAGCTCCGCCAGCCGGCGCCCGAGCTTGGTCAGCCGCCCGGCTGCGTCGAGCGCGCCGAGCTCTTCGAGCAGCCGGATGCCGTCGCGCACCTGGCGCCGGTCGGGCGGGTCGAGGAACGGGAAGTCCTCCACGCGGCCGAGCCCGATGGCCGCCATCTGCAGGATCACGGACGCGAGGTTCGTGCGCAGGATCTCGGGGTCGGTGAAGCGCGGCCGTTCGGAGAAGTCGTCCTCGGAGTAGAGGCGGATGCAGATGCCGTCGGAGGTCCGCCCGCAGCGGCCCTTGCGCTGGTCGGCCGACGCCTGCGAGATCGGCTCGATCGGCAGCCGCTGCACCTTCAGCCGCGCGCTGTAGCGGCTGATCCGCGCCGTCCCGGGATCGACCACGTAGCGGATGCCGGGCACGGTCAGCGACGTCTCGGCGACGTTGGTGGCCAGCACCACGCGGCGCTTGGCGTGCGGCTTGAAGACCCGCTGCTGCTCGGATGCCGACAGCCGCGCGTACAGCGGCAGCACCTCGACCTCCAGTCGCCCCCGCAGCACGTCGGCGGTGTCGCGGATCTCGCGCTCGCCGGACAGGAACACCAGCACGTCGCCCGGCCCCTCGCGCAGCAGCTCCGCGCAGGCGTCGGCGATCGCGTCCTCCTGGTCGCGGTCGGGGTCCTCGACCGGGTGGTAGCGCACCTCGACCGGGTACGTGCGGCCGCTCACCTCGATCACCGGCGCGTCGCCGAAGTGGCGGCTGAAGCGCTCCGGGTCGATCGTGGCCGAGGTGATGATCACCTTCAGGTCCGGCCGCTTCGGCAGCATCCGGGCCAGGTAGCCGAGCAGGAAGTCGATGTTCAGCGACCGCTCGTGCGCCTCGTCGACGATGATCGTGTCGTACCGGCGCAGCCGCTTGTCGCGCCGGACCTCGGCCAGCAGCAGGCCGTCGGTCATCAGCCGCACCTTGGTGTCGCGGGACGAGCGGTCGCGGAACCGCACCGCGTAGCCGACCTCCTCGCCGAGCGGCACCTTCATCTCGTCGGCGATCCGCGCCGCCACCGTGCGCGCGGCGAGCCGCCGCGGCTGCGTGTGGGCCACCTTCTCGCGGCCCAGCTCGAGGCACAGCTTGGGCAGCTGCGTCGTCTTGCCCGACCCCGTCTCGCCCGCGACGACGACGACCTGGTTCGCGCGGATCGCCGCCAGCAGCTCCTCCCGGTGCGCGCTGACCGGGAGCTCGGGCGGATAGGCGAGGACCATCGCCCTACAGCGTCGGAGACTGAGGGGGCCCCGCCCAACGGTTCATTCCGTGTGGAGCGATGTCCCGTTGGGCACCCCCTGGCGCCCGCGCCGCGTTCTGCTCGATCGCGTCGAGGATCTGCGGCCACGCGGCGCGGGGCATGTCGTGCCCCATCCCCTCGATGACGAGGAGCCGGGCGCCGGGGATGGCGCGCGCCGTGGCGCGCCCGCCGGACAGCGGGATCATGCGGTCCTTGCTGCCGTGGATCACCAGCGTCGGCGCGGTGATCGTGCGCAGCAGCGGCGTCCGGTCGCCGGAGTGGATGATCGCGGCGAGCTGGCGGGCGCCGGCGGCCGGGTTCAGGCCGCGGTCGTAGCTCATGCCGGCGATCCGCCGCAGGTCCTTCTCGTCGGGCTCGAAGCCCGGCGACCCGATCTTGGCGAACACGCGGACGACGTGCTCCATGAACGAGTCGCGCCCGTGCGGCGGCCTCTTGAGCAACACGGGCCAGATCAGCGGCGACGGCCGCCCGCTCCAGCGCGCGCCGGTGTTGGACATCCACGAGACCAGCGACAGCACGCGATCCTGGTGCCGGGCCGCCATCGTCTGGGCGATCATGCCGCCCATCGAGGCGCCGACCACGTGCGCCGCCTCGATGCCGAGGTGGTCGAGCAGCCCGACGCCGTCCTTCGCCATGTCCTCCAGCGTGTAGCTCGCGGCGCGCTTGTCGCGCCGCAGCAGCTGCAGCGGCGACGGCACCGGGCCGTCCATCGTCTGCGAGCGGCCGACGTCGCGGTTGTCGAAGCGGATCACGTGGAAGCCGCGGCCGGCCAGCGCCTCGCACAGGTCCTCGTGCCAGCCCAGCATCTGCGTGGCCAGGCCCATGGTGAGGAGCATCGCGGGAGCCGACGGGTCGCCGAACGTCTCGTAGCAGAGCTCGACGCCGCCCTCGACGGTGCACAGCTGCTCGGGCATCCACCAGAAGCTAGCGAGTCAGAGGCTTTTCGAGCCAATACTCGGCGCGCTCGCCGAGCGGATGCGCCGAGCGGATGGTGTAGCCCTCGGACGCGTAGAGGGCCATCGCCTCAGGCAGCATGTCGGTCGTGAAGAGCCGCATCGAGCGCTGGCCGGACTCGCGCGCGAGCCCCTCGAGCGCGGCCAGCAGCCGCCGCGCATGGCCGCGGCCGCGGGCGCGCGGGGTGACGAACATGCGCTTGATCTCGGCGACGCCGGGCTCCAGCTCGCGCAGCCCCGCGCAGGCCACCGGCTCGCCGTCGTCGTAGAGCACGAGCCAGGCGCCCTTCGCGCCGCGGAAGACGTCGACTGTGCCGAAGATGCGCTCGGTCGGCTCGAACTCCGGCCCCGCTCGCTCTGCCACCAGCTCCATGTACTCCGCCCACAGCGCCCGGGCGACGGGCCCGTCGGGGTCCTCGCGCCGCAGCTCGATCACGGGCGCCGGCGCAGGGCGAGGATGACCATGTCGTCGTCGAGGTCGGGCGCCCACGCCTCCGCCTCGCGGCGCAGGAGCTCCACGAGCGCCTGCGCGTCGAGCGCGCCGGCGTGCTCGGCGAGCAGCGCGTCAAGCCGCTCGTCGCCGAACTGGCGGCCCGCGCGGCGCGCCTCGGTCAGCCCGTCCGTGCACGCGAACACGAGGTCGCCGGGAGCGAGCGCCGCCTCGTCGAAGGTGTACGGCCGGCCCTCCTCGAGCCCGAGCGGCACGCCGGTGCCCGCCAGCTCGCGCTCGCCGGCCGCCGTGATCAGGCGCGGCGGCACGTGGCCGGCGTTGCACCAGCGGATCCGGTCCTCCTCGAGGACCATCATCACGGCCGGCACGAAGGTGGTCCCGGGCAGCCGCCCGCGCAGCAGCGCGTTGGTCTGGCCCAGGACCTCGGCCGGGTCCGCCGACTCGTAGGTGCGCGCCTCGACGAAGAACCGCACCATCGAGCTGATGGCCGCGACCTCGATCCCCTTGCCGCTGACGTCGCCGACCAGCACCGCCATGGCGCCGCCCGCCATCGGCCAGATGCCGAAGAAGTCGCCGCCGCCGGCGGCGTGGCCGGACGGCTCGAAGATCAGGCCGGCGTCGAAGCCCTCGAGCTCGGGCAGCGGGCCGGGCACGAAGCCGCGCGTGAGCGCGAGCGCCACCCGCCGCTCGCGCGCGAAGTCGAGCGCGTTGGCGATCGCGCCGGCGGCCGCCAGGCCGAACGCCTCCATCCGCGCGAGCAGCGCGTCGTCGCACAGATCCGGCCGCTCGTCGGCCACGGTGAGGACGCCGAACAGCCGCGCGCCGATCGACAGCGGCACGTGGGCGAAGGAGCCGATGCGCTCCTCCTGGACCACCCACGGCAGGAACTTGTGGCGGTCGACCTGCATGCTCACGTACGGCTCGCGCGTCTCGGCGACGCGGCCGATCATCCCCTCGCCGAGCACGAAGCGCGCCTGCCGGACGCGCTCGGAGAAGCCGAGGGCGTGCACCACGCGCAGGTCGCGGCTGGCCGGCTCCTGGCGGGTGAGCATCACCTTCGAGGCGCCGCTCAGGAACGCTGCCTGGTCGACGATCGCGCGGTACACGTCGTCGAGCTCGAGCGAGGCGCCGAGCTCGTGCACGGCCCGGTTGAGCATCAGCTCCTCGTGCGTGCGGCGCTCCTCGCGGCCCAGCAGGTCGGAGCGGTCGAGCGCGATCCCCGCCAGGTCGGCGAACACGCCGGCGCTGCGGACCTCCTCCTCGGTGAAGGCGTCCGAGGACAGTGCGAGCACGCCGAGCATGCGCCCGTCCGGCGTCTGCACCGGGCAGGCGAGCAGCGCCGACGACGCATAGAACTCCCACGTCAGCCGCGCCTGCGCGGCCGGCAGCTGGTCCTCGAGCCGGCTGCGCATGGCCTCGGCGCCCGGCCAGCGCGCGATGTCGCTCATCAGCAGCGGCGCGCCGCGCTCGATCGCCGCCTCCGTGATGCCCGCGCGCTCCGGCTCGTACGGACGGTCGAGCACGGCGCCGAGCGCCTCGCGCACCTTCGGCGAGGAGAACCACGCGGTCACCGGCCGGATGTGCTTCCGCTCCCAGTCGACGACCAGGAAGGCGCAGCCGGTCAGGTCGAACAGCCTCCGCAGCTGGACGACGATCTCCTCGAGGGTCTGGCGCAGCCAGGGACCCTCGGTCGCGATGTCAGTCGGCGTCCGGATCGTCGTCTTCGGAGATCTGCTCGAGCAGCTCGAGCGCCGCTGCCTGCGCCGGGGTGGCGCCCACGTGACCGCCGCCCAGGTCCTCGAGCTGCGGGAAGAAGCTCGCGTGGACGGCGATCTCCTCGGGCCCCGCGTCCTCGAGCACGATCACCGCGCGGCCGTGCGCCTCGTCTTCGCTCGCTTCGCCCTCCTCCTGCAAAGCGGCGCCGGCGGCCGTCAGCACGGCGACGGCGAGCTGGCGCCAGTGACCGATCGCCTCATCGCGCTCGGTGGGGCTCATCTGCGCCAGGTGGTGGTGGTTGCGCTCGGCCAGAGCGGCGACCGCTGCCTCCAGCGGCGCCTCGGCGAGCAGGTCCTCGGGAGTCGGCACGACGCTCAGTATGCCGTGACCGCGGTCCAGATTCTGAGCAGGGTCTCCAGTGCCAGCTCGCGGTCGAAGTCCGGGTCCTTGCCGAGCGTGTCCATCAGGTAGTGGCCGTTCATGAGGTTGAGCGCGCGGGCGAGCTCGTAGGCGCGCTCGCCTCCGCCCAGGCCGGCGGCGATCTCCTCGGTGAAGCGGTCGACCAGCGCGCAGTACGCGGCCTCGATCTCGGCGTCCTGCCCGGCCGCGTGGTCGAGCGCGCGCAGGAACGGCCCGTAGCGGGCGAAGGTGTCGACGCTGTTGGCGAGCAGCGCGCGCAGGTCGCCGGTCTCCATCGGCGCCACGAGGTCGGCCTCGACCTTGTCGAGCAGGGTGAGCAGCACCTCGGGCAGGCCGTCGAAGTGGCGGTAGAAGACGGTGCGCGAGAGGCCGGCCTCGCTCATCACGAGATCGACGGTGAGGTCGCGGTACGGGTGCTCGAGCAGCAGCTTCTCGGCGGCGGCGACGATCCGCTCGCGCGCCTCCTCCCTCCGGATGCGCGCCTTGACGCGCTGCGTCGAAGTCATCTGCGGCGGGGTGTGCGGTGCCGTAACCGTCACCACCACGATCGACCGACCCCGCGACGAGATCCACGCCGTCCTCGACGACCTCATGAACCACGAGGCCTTCACCGACCACTTCCTGACGAACTTCCAGCGGACCGAGACCGGCATCCGCGTGAAGGGCAAGGGAGGCGGCGGCTGGATGGAGATCACGCCCGTCGAGTCCACGCCCGAGCGCCTCGTCGAGGAGGGCCGCAGCGGCCGCGGCGGCCGCCGCCGCACGCGCGGCATCTACGAGCTGGCGGCCCGCAACGGCAGCACCGTCGTCAGCTTCACCAACGAGATCGAGCCCGCAGGCGTCGGCGACCGCATCGCCGCCCCGCTCATCCGCGCCTACCTGCGCAGCAAGTCGCGCGGAGCGGCTCAAGGAGCAGATGGAGGCGCGCTGAGCGCCTCCAGCGCGGCCCGCAGGCGCGGCGGGATCTCCGCCGGCCGCCGCGTCTCGCGGTCCACGAAGACGTGCACGAACGAGCCGGTGGCCGCCTGGTCGCCGGTCTCGCCGTAGAGCGCGATCTCGTACTTGACGCTCGAGCGGCCGAGGTGAGCGACCCTGAGCCCTGCGGTCACCGTCTCCGGGAAGGCGAGCGGCGCCTTGAACTCGCAGTGCGACTCGGCGCACAGGCCGATGATCTCGCCGCCGTGGATGTCGAGCCCGCCCTCCGTGATCAGGTAGTGGTTGATCACGGTGTCGAAGTACGCGTAGTACTCGACGTTGTTGACGTGCCCGTAGACGTCGTTGTCGTGCCAGCGCGTGGGGATCGCGAGGCGGTGCGGGTACTCGCTCACGCGGCGACGGTGCGGGCCGCCACCACCCTGGCGAAGCCGCCGAACAGCGCGTCGGAGAGCGCGCGCTGGGCGGGAAGGTGGCGGGCATCGGCCGCGCGCGCCTGCTCCTCGGTGAGGCCGGCCGCGCTCAGCTCCGCATAGCCGGACCTGTACCAGCCGTCGAGGCCCTCGTCGTGGACCTCGGGGTGGAACTGGACGGCCCACGCGCAGTCCTTGTAGCGGAAGGCCTCGGCGGTGAGGCCGGGGCGCTTGAGGAGCTCGACGGCGCCGGGCGGCGGGTCGATCCCGTCCTCGTTCCAGTGCAGGGCGACGGCATTTTCGGGCAGCGAGCCGACGACCGGGTCGTCCTCGGCGGCCGGCAGCGCCTCGATCGGCGACCACTCGATCAGCTGCTTGGGCAGACGGACGACGCGCCCGCCGAGGGCATGGGCGAGCAGCTGGGCGCCGAGGCAGACGCCGAGGGTCGGGATGCCGCGCTCGACCGCCTGGCGCAGGAACTTCGCCTCGGCGGTCAGCATCGGGTCGCTTGCGATGTCGAGGACCGACTGCTCGCCGCCGAGCGACAGCACGCCGTCGATCGCGTCGAGCTCCGGCAGCGGCTCGCCGTCGCGCAGCCGCCGCTCGTCGAGCTCGATGCCGGCGGCCTGCAGGGCCTCGCCCGCGTGGCCGGTGAAGGCGTCCTCGAGGTTGTGCAGGACGGCGACGATCGGAGCGCTCACGGCAGCGAGGGTACAGGCACACCTGCCCGGGTTCGGTTTCCCGCACCTGGATTGACAGGTGGACCGTATCGAGGGCCCACCGGCGCATTGCGAGTATTCGCGTCGTTCCCCCCACATAACGAGGCGAGGCCCATGGAAGGGCCAAGGTTCCTCGGCCCGCTCCGACCCCGGCTTGTCCCTCTCCCTCCCCGGCGGTCGCTCGGTCGGAAGCAACGTGATTGAAGGGCGTCGTCGCGGTCCCCCAGCCGCGGCGGCGCACCTCACGTTTTCTCTATGGGTGGCGGTCCGGTTTGCCGGTGCATTTCGTCAACGCCGCGCCCCTCAGCATGTTCCGGTTGACGTTCGGCACCGTATAGGTGCGTAACGTCAACGGCCGCCGCCGATCGCGCGCGGGGTTGACGTTGTGCACCCTCGGGGCGGCTCAATCTCGCCAGCCGCCCTACGCAGCCGCAGTTGACGTTCCCGTCACGCAGCGACCGCAGAAATGGGCGCCTCCCGCTTGTACTCCTCGGCCGCATCGCGCAGGCAGTCGACCATCACCGCCACGGGCCCGACCGGGTCGGGCGCGAAGACCGCGCCGATCCGCCGGTACGGCGGGCGGCCCCTCAAGGGCCGCACCGCGACGTCGTCGCGGGTCGATGCCAGAGCCAGCCCCGGCACCAGAGCGACGCCCATGCCGCTGGCCACCAGCCCCTGGATCGCGAAGTAGTCGTCGGACGTGTAGGCCACGCGCGGCTCGAAGCCCGCCTGCTGGCACGCGCGCAGGACGATGTTGGAGTCGGCGCACGTGCCGCGGAGGCCGACCAGCATCCACTCCTCCTCGCACAGGTCGGTCAGCGCGATGGCGCGGCGGGTGGCGAGCGGGTGGTCGGCCGGCAGGGAGGCGTAGAGCACGTCGTCGAGCAGCCGCTCGACCCCGAGGCCCGTCGAGCGACGTGTCGGTCTCGAAGCCGCCCTCCTCGGTGATGACGATCTCGAACTCTCCGCGCCGCAGCGCCGGGATCGACTGCGGCGGGTCCATCAGCGAGAGCTCGACCTGCACGCCGGGCCGCAGGTGGCGGAACGCCGACACCGCGCGCGGGACGATCGTGCCGGCGGCGGTGGCGAAGGAGGCGAGCCGGAGCTTGCCGCGGGCGTCGGAGGCGATCTCGGTCAGCTCCGCCTGCGCCTGCGCGAGCTGGGCCATGATCTGCTCCGTGTGACGCACGAGCGCCTCGCCCGCCGGCGTGAGCTTGATGCCCCTGGGCTGGCGCTCGAGCAGCTTGACGCCGGTCTGCGCCTCGAGCCGCGCGATCTGCTGGGACACGGCGGGCTGCGAGTAGGAGAGCGCCTCGGCCGCGGCAGAGAACGAGCCGCGCAGCGCCACCTCGCGCAGCACCTTGAGAAGGCGGAGATCGTCCATAAGGCAACATTATCACAAGGATCAGTAACGATCATTTGAAGTTATGACGACGTACCGCGACACTGCCTGTCGCCATCAGGAGCCCTCCATACCCCCTCGCTCGTTCTCCGCTCCGCCACCACCGCCGACAGCGAGGCTCTCGAGCGCCTCGCCGCCCTCGACAGCGCCCGCCCGCTGACCGGCGACGTCGTGCTCGCCTCCGTCGACGGCGACCTCCGCGCCGCGCTCTCGCTGGACACCGGCCGCGCGGTCGCCGACCCGTTCCATGCCAGCCTCCAGCTGCTGCCGCTGCTGCGCACCGCCGCCGGCGACGAGCGCGTCGCGCCGCCGCGCCGTCCGGCGCGTCGCCCGCCCCGCGCTCGCGTAGCCGCCCCTACCCATCCGTCGCGCCGGCCACCGGCGCGGCGGATACGGTAAACAGCGATGAGCATCACGGAGGATGCGCCCGCGCCGTCGGCGGCGCGCCGCTCACCGCTGCTGAGACCGGGCCGCGCCCGGAGGGCTTCGCCATGGTGGTGGCTGGTCGCGGTGTGCGCCGCCGTGCTCGGCGTCATCGCCATCGCCATGGCCGTGTGGTGGGTCGCCTCCAGCCAGACGCGCCAGGTGGCGTACGACGTGCGCGGCCCGCTGGCGACGCTCGAGCTCGACCTCGAGGACGCCAGCGTGACGATCGTGGGCGGGGCCACCGGCCCGGTCCACGTGCAGCGAACCGAGGAGTTCGCCTTCGGCCGCCGCCCGGACCGCACGCGCGAGCTCGACGGCGACGCGCTGCGCATCGGCTCCCACTGCCCGGACACCATGATCGGGACCTGCCGCGCGGCCTACCGCATCAGCGTGCGCGACAACGTCCAGCTCGACGTCCGCACCACGAGCGGCCACGTCCGCATCTCCGGCCTCAGCGGCTCGGCGCGGATCGAGACCCGCTCGGGCGCGATCGCCGTCGACGGCTTCTGCGGCTTCCGCCTGAGCGCCATCTCGGCGTCGGGCGACGTGCAGGGGGCGGCCGAGTGCTCGCCCGACCGGCTCGAGCTGCGCTCCGGCAGCGGCGACGTCCACGCGATCGTGCCTGCCGGCCGCTACCGCGTCGACGCCAACAGCGACCGGGGCATCGCCGAGGTGAGCGACGCCCTGGGCGTGGCCGACGACGCCCCGTTCGCCGTCCAGGCCATCAGCGGCAGCGGCGACGTCACCGTGGAGGGGCGCGGATGACGGCGATCCGCGCCACCGGCGGGCTCGAGCTGCCGCGCCACCTGCGGGCCGCCGGCCGGACCCTGCTGTACCTGCTGATCGGCCTGCCGTACGGCCTCACGTACCTCGTCCTGGTCGGCGGCGGCCTCCTGCTCGGCGCCGTCCTCACCATCGCCTGGATCGGCCTGCCGCTGCTGGCGGCGGTCACCCAGCTCGGCGTGGCAGCTCGCGGAGGGCGAGCGGCGCCAGGCCAACCGGCTGCTCGAGGCGCACCTGCCACCGGTCCCTCCACCGCCCGGCGGCGACTGGCGCCAGGTGCTCGAGGCGACCGCCCACGGCCCGTTCTGGCGCGTCCTCGCGATGCTCCTGCTCAAGCTGCCGGTCGCGCTCGCCGGCCTGGCGCTCTGCGCCGCGCCGGTCGCGCTCGCCGTGCTCCTGCTCGTC
Organism: uncultured Solirubrobacteraceae bacterium; assembly: GCA_963844405.1. Classification (GTDB taxonomy): domain Bacteria; phylum Actinomycetota; class Thermoleophilia; order Solirubrobacterales; family Solirubrobacteraceae; genus DASSUW01. The sequence continues at coordinate 476,529 of CAWJNZ010000012.1, forward strand.
CTCGCCGCCGAGGGCCTCGCCGGCGACAGCGAGCAGTTCCTCGGCCCGTGGGCGCTCGGGCCCGCCGTCGCGCTCGCGCTGATCCTCCTCGCCTTCGCCTCCGTCGTGGTGTCGATCGGCGCCCAGGAGGGGCTCGGCCGCGCGCTGCGGACGCTGGCGCAGGCGCTGCTGCGGACCGAGCGCTCGGGGGAGGGGCCGGTGCGCGAGATGCTGGCCGAGCGGCTCGGCGACCGCTCCCTCAACATCGCGTACTGGCTGCCCGACCGCGAGATCTTCGTCGACGAGCGCGGCCACCCCGTCGACCTGCCGGCCTCCGGCTCCGGCCGCACGTGGACGGCGGTCGAGCGCGAGGGCCACCGCGTGGCGGCGATCGTCCACGACGCCGAGCTGGACGCCACCCCCGAGCTCGTGCACGCCGCCGCCTCGGCGGCCGCCCTGGCGCTCGACAACGAGCGCCTCAAAGCCGACCTCCGCGCACGGCTGGAGGAGCTGCGCCACTCGCGGCGGCGGATCGTCGAGGCCGCCGACGACGCCCGTCGCCAGATCGAGCGCGACCTCCACGACGGCGCCCAGCAGCAGCTCGTCTCGCTGGCGCTCGACCTGCGCCTGCTGCGGGCCCGGCTCAAGCACGAGCCCGAGGTCGCGGCCACGGTCGAGGAGCTCGCCGACAAGCTGGCCGCCGCGCTCGCCGAGCTGCGCGAGCTGGCGCGCGGCATCCACCCCGCGGTGCTGTCCGACCACGGGCTCGTCCCCGCCATCCACGTGCTCGTCGAGCGGGCGCCGATCTCGGTCGAGTGCGACCTGGTGGTCGAGGACCGCCTGCCCGCGCCGGTCGAGGCCGCCGCCTACTTCGTGGTCGCCGAGGGGCTGACCAACGTCATCAAGTACGCCAACGCGGCGAAGGCGACGGTCAGCGTGCGGCGCCGCGCCGGCCGGCTCGAGGTCGTGGTCGGCGACGACGGCGTCGGCGGCGCGCGGATCGACGCCGGCTCCGGCCTGCGCGGTCTCAGCGACCGCCTCGCGGCGCTCGAGGGCGAGATCGCGCTCGACAGCCCGCTCGGCAAGGGCACGCGGCTCGCCGCCCGGATCCCGCTGACGGTGAGGACGTGATGCGGCGGCTGCTGCTGGCGCTTGCGCTGCTCCTCGCGCTGGCCGGCTGCGGCGAGACGTCGAGGGTGCGCGAGCCCGACCTCCAGGTCCAGGGCGCGGCGCGCGAGCGGCCGACGCCCGCGGCCACGCCGTCGCGGGGCGGCGGCCTGCGGCTGGCGGCGGCGCGGATCGCGGTGGTCAGCCACGGCCAGGCCTCGGACCCGTTCTGGGCGATCGTCAAGAAGGGGCTCGACGACGCCGCGCGCCAGACCGGCGTGGCCGTCTCCTACCGCGCGCCCGACCGCTACGACATCGCCCGCATGCGGCGGCTGATCGACGAGGCGATCTCGGCCCGGCTCGACGGCCTGATCGTCTCGCTGCCCGACGCCCAGGGCCTGCGCGCGGCGATCCGCCGCGCCCGCCGCGCCGGCATCCCCGTCGTCTCGATCAACTCGGGCAGCGACCGCTTCCGCGACCTCGGCATCCCCGTCCACGTCGGCCAGCCGGAGTACCGCGCCGGCTTCGAGGCCGGGGAGCGGATGGCGGCGGCCGGCGTCCGTACCGGCCTGTGCGTCAACCAGGAGGTCGGCAACGCCGGCCTCGATGAGCGCTGCCGCGGCTTCGGAACCGCCCTGCAGCGGGCGGGCGGCGAGGCGTCCGTGCTCGGCGTCGAGCTGCAGGACCAGGACCAGGCCCAGCAGCGGATCACGCAGGCGGTGCGCGACAGCACCGCCGACGGCATCCTCACGCTCGGCGCCGCCGGCGCATTGCCCGCGCTGGCCGCGCTGCGCACCGGCTTCGGCCGGCGCGTCCAGCTCGCCACGTTCGACCTCTCGCCCGAGGTGCTCCAGGCCGTGCGGGCGAAGCGCATGCTCTTCGCCGTCGACCAGCAGCCCTATCTGCAGGGCTACCTGCCGGTCGTGATGCTGGCCGAGCGCGCGCGGCACCTGCTCTTCCCGCCGGGCGGCGAGCTGATCCCCACCGGGCCCGACTTCGTCACCCCCGCGACGGCCGATGAGGTGCTCGAGCTCAGCCGACGCGGCTTCCGCTGAGCCTGGCGGCGCTCGCCAAAGCCCCCATGGCGCGCAGCCGCGCCGCCGTCTCGGCGGCCAGCTCGGGATCGGGCAGGCGGACGAGCGCGTCCGCCATCAGCCGCGCCGCCGTGTAGCGCTCCCCGTAGGCGTCGAGCGCGTCGGTGGCCGCCTTGGCGCCGGCCGGCGAGCCGGTGCGGAGCGCCTCCGCCCAGTCGGCGATCCAGCCCAGCGGCGGCGCGCACGCCTCGCGGGCCACGCGGCGGGCCTTGTGGATCAGCAGCTCGAGCTCGGGTGCGTCCTCGAGCGCCAGCAGCTGCAACCGGGCGCGCAGCTCGTGGACGCCGTCGACCAGGCCGCGCACCGGTTCGCCGTGCTCGAGTCGCGCGCGCGTGCGCTCGAGCCCGACGAACGGCCGCAGGATCTCGATGCCGCGGAAGCGGAACGAGGAGTCGCTGCGATGCAGCCCGACCGCCTCGACCACCGAGGCCGCGCGCTCGCCGCCCGCCGTGTCGAGCGTCTCGAAGCAGGTCACGGCGTGCCCGGCGAGGGCGAGCGAGGCCATGGCGCAGGTCCGGCTGCCCTCGTGCTCGACCATCTCCGGCGCCTCCGCGGTCGCCTCGGCCAGCTCCGCCAGCCGGCCGGCGCCGAGCAGGCAGGTGGTCATCGCCGACGCGGCGTGCAGCTGCCGGTGCGGGCTGAGGTCGCGCGCCGCGGCGACCGCCTCGCGGCCCGCTGCGAACGCCTCCTCGAAGCGCCCGGCGCGCAGCAGGCAGATCGCGGCGATGACCAGCGTCTCCGACGCCTCGACGCGGTCGCCCATCCGCCGCACCACGTCGAGCAGCCGGTCTCCGGTTGCGCTCGCCTCGCAGAAGCCGTGGTCGGCGTCGCGCCACCCGAGCGCCTCGAGCCCGTGCGAGAGCAGCTGCGTCGAGCCGATCCGCTCGCCGATCTCGATCGCTCGCTCGGCCGCGCGCCGCGCCGTGGCCAGCTCGTCGCCCTCGAGCACGAACCAGCGAACCATCGAGGCGCGGCCGATCAGCAGCGCGCCGACCTCGAAGCTGTCGTGCTGCTCGGCGTCGCCGGCCAGGCCCTGGTCGATCTGCTCGACCGCCCATTCGCGCCAGTCGGCCGCGTGAAGGCGCCGGGGTAGCGGGCGCACAGGAGGACGGCCAGCGCGCGCAGCCGCTCACGCTCCACGCCGCCCGTGAGGTCGAGCGCCGCCTGGTAGGCGGCCAGGCTCTCGTCGGCCTTGACGGCGGCGTGCAGCGCGCGCGCCTTCAGCTCGAGCGCGGCCACGCACTCCCAGGACGCGCGCGCGAGCGCCAGCGCGCGGTCGGCGAACTGGACGGCGTCGTCGGTCGCCGCGCGCAGGCGGGCGGCGTGGCCGGCGCCCGATCAGCGCGAGGATGGCCTTGACCCGGATGACCTCCGGCTCGCGGCCGGCGAGCGCGCGCTCGTAGTGGTGGGCCAGCAGGTCGCCGAACTCGTCGCGGCGGTCGCTGACCAGCTGCTCGATCCACTCGCCGACGCTCGCGCGCACGGCCCGCCGCTGGCCGTCGGGGATCGAGCGGTACGCGACCTCGCGGATCAGCGCGTGCCGGAACCACAGCTCGGTCTGGCCGGGCAGCGACGAGCTCGGCCGCATGACGACAAGCCCGCGCTCCTCGAGCGCGCGCAGGGCGGCACTGGCCGCCGGGCCGGAGCCCGTAGCCTCGAGGCTCGACGCCCAGAACGCCCGGCCCACCACCGCCGCGTCCTGCAGCACGCGCTTCTCGTCCGGCGGGAGGCCGTCGACGCGCGCCGCCAGCACCGCGCGGACCGTCGTGGGGAGCTCCTCGGTCGTGCCGCGGTCGCGCAGGTGCTGGACGATCTCCTCGGCGAAGAACGGGTTGCCCTCGGCGCGCGCGACCACGCGCTCGTGCACGGCGGGCCGCGCGCCGGGCAGCAGCTCGGCGACCAGGCGGCGCGAGTCGTCCTCGGTCAGCGGCTCGAGCAGGAGCTGCGAGGCGGCGCGCCGGCCGCCCCAGCCGGGCCGCGCCTCGAGCAGCTCGGGGCGGGCGGTGACGACCAGCAGGAGCGGGCCGGTCGAGCGGGCGACGAGCTGCTCGAGCATGTCGAGCAGGTCGCGCTCCGCCCAGTGCAGGTCCTCTACCACCTCGACGGCGCCGTCGTGCGCCGCCAGTCCGGTGGCGAGCCGCGGCCAGGCGAGCGCGACCTCGGCGGCCACCGACTCCGGCTCCTTGCCGCCCAGCGGGTTGCCGGTCAGGTTGATGCCGGCGGTCACGGCCAGTGCCGAGACGGTCCGCTCGGGCTCGGCCGAGACGCGATCCACCAGCCGCCGCAGCTTCTCGCCGGCGGCCGCCGCGCTGTCCTGGAGCAGGATGCCGGCGGCCGACCACAGGAGCTCGCGCAGCGGCCAGTACGTGAGGCCCTCGCCGTACGGCAGGCAGCGGCCGATGTGGACGGGGGCGTCGGAGTGCGACGCGCGCGTGCGGCGCAGGAACTCGTCGACGAGCCGGGTCTTGCCGGCCCCGGCCTCGCCGACGATGACCACGAGCCGCGGCCGGGGCTCCTCCATCACCATGAGGTGGACGGCCTCCAACAGCGCCAGCTCGTGCTCGCGGCCGACGAGGCTGGTGCGCGGCGGGCGGCGGCGCGTGCGGAAGGTGCGAGCGTGGGCTCCCTCGTACTGGACGGCGTGTTGCGTGAGCCGGGCCGTCAGCTCGTCGACCAGCACGGTCCGCTCGGCCGCCGATGCGCAGCGCGGCCTCGACCGCCCGCTGGGCGTCGTCCTCGTGCGCGCGCGGGACACCGAACACGGCGACCCCGCCGGGCAGGATCATCGCCTCGAGCCGCTCGAGCGCGTCCTCCCGCTCGAGCGCGAGGACGGTGACGAGCTTGCGCTCGTCGCGGGCGGGGTGCGCGGGGGCGGGCGGCCGGTCGGTCAGCAGCCGCTCGTGGACCGCCCGGACCGCGGCGTCGGGGATCGCGCCGAGCTCCTCGCGCAGGCGCGCGCGCAGGTCCTCGTAGACCCGCAGCGCCTCGGCGACGTCGCCGCGCGCGGCGAGCGCCTCCATCAGCAGCACGTGGCCGCTCTCGCGGAACGGCGCCGACTCGACGATCGCGCGCCCGCTGCGCTCGGCGGCGCCGATGCCCGAGCCCCCGAGCCGGAGCGAGGCGCCGCCGATCCGCTCGAGCGTGCGCAGGCGCAGCTCGTCGAGCTCGCGCCGGCGATGCTCGACCCACGGGTGGTCGTGGGCGACGAGGAACGGCGCGGCGGTGATGTCGAGCACGTCGTGACCGGCCCGGCAGACCTCGGCCCAGTCGGCGCGGTCGAACGCGTCGTCGGCGCGCCGGTGGTGCGCGGCCGCGGCCTCGACGTCGATCCACGCGTCCGCGAGCGTGAGCTCGCGCCGGCCCTCGAGCCGGCCCGGCCCGAGCGCCGCCCGGATCTTGGAGAGCAGGGCGGTCAGCACGTCGTCGGGGCTGGCCGGCGCGTCGTGCGGCCACAGCAGCTCGATCAGCTCGTCACGGGCCACCGGGCGGTCGCGGTTGACCGCCAGGTAGGCGACCACGAGCCGAGCCTGGCGGCCGCGCAGGGCGACCTCGCGACCGCCGATCTCCACCGCCATCCGCCCACACAGCCGGAGGGTGAATCCCGACATCGCCCCACTCGTACCGCACCGCTAGGGCGACCGCAACTAGAGGTCGAACGACATGCTCACCACGGTGCCGCCGCCCGCCTGGGCCCTGATGTCGACACGCCGGGCGATCCGGCCGACGAGCGGGAGCCCGAGCCCGAGTCCGGGGCTGTCGTGGCGCGGCGCCATCCCGGCGCCGTCGTCGGTCACCGACAGCAGCAGGCGGTCGCCGCTGCGTCGCGCCTCGAGGTCGACCGTGCCGCCCGGCTGCCCGCGGTAGGCGTGGACGACGCAGTTGGTCACCACCTCCGAGACCGCCAGCAGGACGTCGGCCAGCGCTCCCGGGTCGGCGCCGTTCGCGCGCAGGAAGTCCTTGACCGCCGTGCGGGCGGTGCCGGGGGCGCTGGGGTCTGCGGGGAATGAGCGACGGAGGATCGCTGCTAGCTCGCTCAAGACTGTTCCGCAGGGTACGTCACTCCCTGAGAAGCAATGTGTCCAGCCCGCGAACGACGCCCACGGTCGCGGGCGCGGCGCGCGCCGCAAGCAGCGTGCCGGCCACGTAGGGCGCCGCGGACGATCCGGCGTCGTGGCGGATCGAGAGGCGCTCGTCCGGCAGCCCGAAGACGACCTCGGTCGACACGGTGAAGCTGGGCAGGCGCAGCGAATGGACCTGGGTGCCGCCGACCGTCGCGCCGCGAGCGTCCTGGAGGCCGGCCGTCTCGCGCGTGATCTCGGGCGGCCGCACCTGGCCGAGCCGCTCGGCCAGCTCGCGCGCGGTGCCACTCGGGGCGTCGGGCTTGCCGGCGCTCGCGTAGTCGATCACCTCCCAGCTCGGGAGGTGGCGGGCGGCGAGCAGCGCGGCGGCCTGGGCCATCGCCGCGGTCAGCGAGAAGTTGCCCGAGGCGATCACGCCGACCTCGCGCGGGCGGGCGGCGTCGTCGAGCTCGAGGAAGTCGTCGGCGGTCAGCCCGGAGGTGCCGATCACCACCGCCAAGCCGCGCTCGATCGCGGTGAGCGCGTTCGCCTTCACGGCGTCGTGCGACGTGTAGTCGATCAGCACGTCGACGCCGTCGAGCGCCTCGGCCACGCTGGCGTGGACGGGGGCGCCGTGCAGCTCGCCGCCGGCCGCCGACCGGCTCACGCCCGACCGCAGCTCGAGGTCCTCGGCGGCGGCGATCGCCTCGGCCAGGGCGCTTCCCGTCCAGCCGGTGATGCCGGCGACACAGATCCTCAGACTCGACATGGAGTCGAATGATGGCCGACACGCGGTCGTTGCGGGGTGTGTGAGGATTTGGCGCGTGCTGACGGTCCGCGAGGGCTTCTATGACGAGATGCTCGACGGCGGCGGGGCGCCGCGCTCACATGCGCGCACGCTCGTCGAGGCGCTCGCCGCGCTCGGGTCCGACGCGCTGGCCGCCGCCGGCCGTCGCCGCGACGCGATCTTCATGCAGCAGGGCATCACGTTCGACGCCGCGGGTCCGGACGCCGAAGGACCCGTGCGCGACCGCCCGTTCCCGCTCGACCTCGTGCCGCGGATCATCCCCGCCGCCGAGTGGACGACGATCAAGCGCGGCCTGGCGCAGCGCATCCGGGCGCTGAACCAGTTCATCGACGACGTCTACCACGGGCGCGAGATCGTCCACGACGGGCTCGTGCCGTGGGACCTGATCGTCTCGCGGTCGGGGTTCGCGCGCGCCGCGCACGGGATCCGGCCGCCGGGCGGCGTCTACTGCCACGTGTCGGGCTGCGACCTCGTGCGCGACGGCGACGGCTCGTGGAAGGTGCTCGAGGACAACGTGCGGACGCCGAGCGGCATCTCGTACGTGCTCGAGAACCGGGTGGCGATGACGCGGCTGCTGCCGGCGCTGTTCGCCCACTACCGCGTGCGGCCGGTCGACCATTACCCGGCGCTGCTGCGCACGGCGCTGTCGCAGGTGGCGCCGACGGGCGGGGAGGAGGAGGCGACGGTCGTCGTCTGGACGCCGGGCCCGTTCAACTCCGCGTACTTCGAGCACGCCTTCCTCGCGCGCCAGATGGGGGTCGAGCTGGTCGAGGCGTCGGACCTCGTGGTGCGCGACGCCGCCTGCTTCATGCGCACGACGCGCGGGCTCCAGCGCGTGCACGCGATCTACCGAAGGATCGACGACGACTTCATCGACCCGCTCGAGTTCCGGCCCGACTCGATGCTCGGCGTGCCGGGGCTCATGCGTGCCTACCGGGCGGGCAGCGTCGCGATCGTCAACGCGGTCGGCACTGGCGTGGCCGACGACAAGGCGATCTACCACTACGTGCCGGAGATGATCCGGTACTACCTCGGCGAGGACCCGATCCTCGACAACGTGCCGAGCTACCTGATGACCGACGCCGACCAGCGCGCGTACGTGCTCGAGCGGCTGGGGGAGATGGTGGTCAAGCCGGTGTCCGAGTCCGGCGGCAAGGGCGTGTTCATCGGGCCGTCGGCGAGCGACGAGCAGATCGCGCGCCAGGCGGAGGAGGTGATGCGGCAGCCGGAGCGCTGGATCGCCCAGGACCTCGTGCGGCTCTCCACGGTGCCGACCGCGCTCCCCGACGGGACGCTGGCGCCGCGGCACGTCGACCTGCGGCCGTTCGCCGTGTTCGGGGACGACATCCGGATCGTGCCGGGCGGGCTGACGCGCGTGGCGCTGCGCGAGGGGTCGATGATCGTCAACTCCTCCCAGGGCGGCGGCTCCAAGGACACGTGGGTGCTGGACGAGGGGCCGGCCGGCGACGTCGACGTGCCGGCCGGGCGGTGGGCGCCGCCGCGCATGCCCGGCCTGCGCCAGGGGGAGTGGTCCGGCCAGCAGCAGCAACAACAGCAGTAGATGCTCGCCCGGATAGCGCACGAGCTGTACTGGATCGGCCGCCAGCTGGCGCGGGCCGAGCACACCGCGCGCATGCTCGACGGGATCTTCCACGCCGACGTCCAGGCCCGTCCCGACTCGGCGGGCGTGCTGCTGTCGTGGGATCACCTGCTCACGATCGTCTCGGGCGAGCCGCCCGAGAGCCCGGCCTCGCGGGACGAGGTCCTGCAGGCGCTGACGCTCGACCCCGACCACCCGACCTCGGTGCTCAACTGCGTCAACCGCGCGCGCGAGGGGGCGCGGACGGTGCGCGACGTGTTCTCGGCCGAGATGTGGGAGGCCATCAACACCTTCCACATGGGGCTCCTGCGGCGCGACATGAGCGCCGCGCTGCGGTCCGGCCCGTACTCGGTCTACGCCTACGTGCGCGAGCGCTGCGGGCTGTTCTGGGGCGTGACGAGCCGCACGATGCTGCGCGACGAGGCGCACGCCTTCCTCCAGGCGGGAGCGGCGATCGAGTCCGGCGACATGGTGCTGCGGATGCTGCGCGTCGCGCTGCCGGCGGCCGCCGAGGAGCACGCGCTCGACGGCCAGGCGCTCGCGCTGCTGCAGGCGGTCGGCGGCTTCCAGGCGTACCGCCGCGCCGTGCCCGCGCCGCCCAACGCGGCGCCGGTGGCGCGGTTCCTCCTGTACGAGCGCGACTACCCCGACTCGGTCGCCTTCTCCGTCGAGGCGCTGCAGGCGGCGCTGACCGCCGCCGACGCGAGCTACCGCAGCTCGCCGGCCGTCCTGCGCGTGGGACGGCTGATGGCGGATCTGGACTTCCGCGCGCGAGCCGTGGAGGGCGACGGGGCGCTCGCCGTCACGCTCGAGGCGGTCCAGCGCGAGCTGGCCCAGGTCGATGCCGACATCGGCCAGCGGTACTTTGGAGGCACGGCGCCGGTGGCCGGCCGCCTCGCTGGAGCCTGATGAACTTCGCGATCCGCTACCTGACCGAGTACCGCTACGAGGCGGAGGTCAGCGACAACCTCAACGCCCTGCGCGTGAAGCCGGCGACGACGCCGACGCAGCGCGTGGACGACTTCGTGGTGCGGGTCGATCCCGAGGCGCGGCTGCACCAGCACTGCGACTACTTCGGGACCGCGGTGATCGAGTTCGGGATCTCGCGCCCGCACGACCACCTGTCGATCGACGTGCGGGCGCGCGTGAAGACGGCTTCGCCGGAGGAGCCGCCGGAGGCGCCGTGGGCGGCTCTGGAGGAGGCCTCGTACCGCACCGCGGCGGGCGAGTTCCTGCTCGCCGACGGGGAGCCCGACGACCTGGCGTTGGACGAGCTGGTCGGGCTCTCGCGGGGAGAGAGCCCGCTCGCCACCGTGCGCGCGCTGGCCTCGCTGATCCCGGACCGCTTCGAGTACCGGGCGGGCGTGACCTTCGTGGGCTCGACGGTGGCCGACCTGCTGGAGACCGGCGCCGGCGTGTGCCAGGACTTCGCCCACCTGGCGCTGCTGCTGCTGCGCCGCCACGGGATCGCCGCCCGCTACGTGAGCGGCTACCTGTGGGCGCCGCCGAACGGCGACGAGGGCGCCGAGTCGGCCGAGATGGACACGCACGCCTGGATCGAGGCGCTGCTGCCGGGCGACGGCGAGCCGGTATGGGTGCCGGCCGATCCGACGAACCGGACGCTAGGCGGCGAGACGCACGTGAAGATCGGGCACGGCCGGCACTACGCCGACGTGCCGCCGGTCAAAGGCGTGTTCCGAGGCGAGGCCGGAGCCGAGCTCTCCGCGTCCGTGAAGATGACTCGCACGGACGCGTCGTCTCCGGCGCGGACCTGACCTTCGCGTAGGCGAGCGCGCCGCCGGCCGCGGCGAGCAGGGCGGCCAGGCCGCCGAGGACGAGGCCGGCGCGCGGGCCGGCGATCTCGGCGATCCAGCCCACGAGCGGCGCGCCGATCGGGGTCGAGCCGAGGAAGACGACGGAGTAGAGCGCCATCACACGGCCGCGCATGCTCGGCTCCACGGCGAGCTGGAGGCTCGAGTTGACGCCGGCGGCGAACGTCACGCTGACCGCCCCGAGCGGGATCAGCGCCGCGAGCTGGAGCGGGATCGTGGGGGCGGCGGCCACCAGCAGCTCGGCGACGCCGAAGGCGGCGGCGGCGCCGACGAGCAGTCGTGGTCCGACCCTGCCGCGGGCGCCGGCGGCCAGCGCTCCGGCCACCGAGCCGATCCCCATGGCGACGGCGAGCGCCGTGTAGAGCTGGGCGGTGCCGTGCCAGGTCAAGCTCGCCAGCAGCGGCAGCAGGATCTGGAAGTTGAAGCTCAGCGTGCCGACGACGGCCATCATGGCCAGCGGGATGCGGAGGCCGGGGGTGCGGGCGACGTAGGCGAGCGCCGATCTGAGCTGGCCGCGCGCGCGGTCGGTGAGGGGCGGCGTGTGCAGCTCTCTCGTGTCCATGGCCCGCAGCGCGACGAGCATGGCGCCGAACGAGAGCGCGTTGATCAGGAAGCAGGGGCCGACGCCGAGCAGCGCGATCACGCCGCCGGCCGCGGCGGGGCCGAGGATGCGCGCCGTGTGGATGATCACGCTGTTGAGCGCGACGGCGTTGACGACGCGGTCGCCGCCGACCATCTCGATCGCGAAGCTCTGGCGTGCGGGGTTGTCGACGGCGTTGACCGCGCCGCGGGCGAGGACGAGCGCGTAGACCATCCAGACCTCGACCGAGCCGCTGGTGGTCAGCGCCCACAGGGTCAGCGCGGGGATGGCCATCAGCGACTGCGTGATCATCAGCAGCCGCCGCTTCGGCATGCGGTCGGCGAGCAGGCCGCCCCAGGCGCCGAAGAGCAGGATGGGGAGGAACTGGAAGGCCGCGGTGAGGCCGACGGAGACGCCGCTGCCGGTGAGCTGGACCATCAGCCACATCTCGGCCACCGTCTGCATCCAGTTGCCGGTGAGGGAGACGACCTGGCCGGAGAAGTACCGGCGGTAGTTGGGGACCCGGAGGGAGGCGAACGTGCGAGCGATGCCGGCGCTCACCGCTCCAGCACCCGCTCCAGGATGTCGGCGGCGCGCTCCAGGGTGGCGCGCTCCTCCGGCTCCAGCGTTTCGAGCCGCTCGGCGAGGAACGCCGTCTTGCGCGTGCGCAGCTGCTCGAGCAGCTCGCTCCCCCTGTCGGTGACCGCCACGAGGCTCGAGCGGCGGTCGTACAGGTCGGCCGTGCGCTCGATCAGCCCCTGCTCCTCGAGGCGCGACAGGATCCGCGTCGCCGTCGGGCGCTGGATCCGCTCGCGGACGGCGAGCTCGCTCGGCGTGAGGGGCCCATGCAGCTCGACCGTCGACAGCGCGGCCGTCAGCGACGGCGACAGCTCGCCACCGGCCTCCTGCCGCAACCGCCGGGCGGCACGAGCCGATCGTGTGCCGCAGGTGGCCGGCGAGATCCGGCCGCGTCTCGGAAATGGTTCGCACAACTAATTACCCTAGCAAACTAGGGGCCTGACCCCCTTACGGCCGGGCGCGACTAAGGGGGGCCTGGCCCCCTTACCCGCCGGATGGGTGGTCGCGGTTGATTCCGTGGGCTTGTATGCAAGTATTAAGCCGCAATGGAGGCGCTCCTCACCGCTGCCACGCGCGATCGTCGCCCGCGGCCCCGCGGCGCGATCTACACGGTGCTGCGCGACGCGATCGTGTCCGTCCAGCTCGCGCCCGGCCGCCAGCTCTCCGAGAACGAGCTCGCCGCGCTGCTCGGCGTGAGCCGCACGCCCATCCGCGAGGCGCTGCAGAGGCTGCGAGACGACCGGCTGGTCGAGATCGTCCCGCAGCTCGGAACCTTCGTCACCCGCATCAGCACGACCTCGGTCGCCGACGCGCAGTTCGTGCGCGAGGCGCTCGAGTGCGCCGCCGTGCGCGAGGCCGCGCTGCAGGGTGCGCGACCAGGACCTCGCCGGCCTCGAGGCGATCATCCGCCGCCAGGAGGCCGCGCGCGAGGCCAACGACTACGACCGCTTCTACGTCCTCGACGACGAGCTGCACCACGCGCTGTGCGACCTCAGCGGCCACGAGATCGCGTGGTCGCTCAGCCAGCGCGCCAAGGGGCACCTCAACCGCGTTCGGCGGCTGAGCCTGCCCGAGCCCGGCTATCTGATGGAGATGATCTCCGAGCACCGCGCCGTCGTCGCCGCGGTCGGCCAGCGCGACCCGGATGCCGCCGAGCACGCCCTCCGCCACCACCTGCGGATGGTGCTCTCGACGCTGCCCGCGATCCGGGCCCAGCACCCCGACTACTTCGAAGCGAACGAGGAGGAGAGCGCATGACCACGATCGACGCGGCGGCGACGCTGTCGCCGACCGACCTGCGCCGGCTGTACGAGCAGATGGTGCTCATCCGCGTGTTCGAGACCGAGTCCGAGCGCCAGTACAAGGCCGCCAAGATCGGCGGCTACTGCCACCTCTCCTCCGGCCAGGAGGCGGCGACGGTCGGCGTCGTGCACGCCATGCAGGAAGACGACATGCTGGTCACCGGTTATCGATGCCACGGCTTCGCGCTCGCGCGCGGGGTATCCCCCGAGGCGGTGATGGCGGAGCTGTTCGGCCGCGCCGACGGCTGCGCGCACGGCCGCGGCGGCTCGATGCACCTGCTCGACGTCGAGAAGGGCTTCTACGGCGGCTGGGGCATCGTCGCCGGCCAGCTGCCGATCGCCACCGGCCTCGCGCTCGCGCTGGTACGCCGCGGCAAGTCGCAGGCGGTCGTCTGCGAGCTCGGCGACGGCGCGATCAACATGGGCGCCTGGCACGAGTCGCTCAACCTCGCCGCGCTGTGGAACCTGCCCGGTCGTCTTCCTCGTCGTCAACAACGGCTACGGCATGGGCACGAGCGTCCAGCGCGCGTCGGCCGAGCCGGAGCTCTACCGCCGCGCGTCGGCCTTCCGGATGCACGGCGAGCGCGTCGACGGCGACGACCTCGAGGCCGTCGTCGAGGCCTCCGACCGCCTGCTCAAGCGCGCCCGCGAGTCGCGCGAGCCCGCCGTCCTGGAGGTCGTCACCTACCGCTACCGCGGCCACTCGGTCGCCGACGCGGGGCTCGCCTACCGCACGAAGGAGGAGATCGCCGCGCGCCAGGCGCACGACCCGATCGCCCGCCTGCGGACCACGCTGCGCGAGCACGGCATGACCGACGACGAGCTCGACGCCGTCGATCGCGATGTCGACGCCCGCGTCGAGGAGGCGGTCCGGTTCGCCGAGGCCAGCCCCGAGCCCGCCGTGAGCGAGCTCGCGCGCAGCGTCTACGCGCCCGGCAGCGGCGGCCAGTTCGCCCGCATGCGCCCGGGGAGCCCGTTCGGCGAGGAGGAGCTCGTCTTCGACGGAGGGCTCGGCTCATGAGCGCCGTCGCCGAGACGACCGAAACGCAGCGGATGACCTACCGTGAGGCGCTCCGCCTCGCCATGCGCGAGGAGCTGGCGCGCGACGAGCGCGTCTTCATCATGGGCGAGGAGGTCGGCGTCTTCGAGGGCTCGTACAAGGTCACCGCCGGCCTGATGGACGAGTTCGGCCCCGAGCGCATCCGCGACACGCCGATCTCCGAGGAGGGCTTCGTCGGCGCCGCGGTCGGCGCGGCGATGGGCGGCGAGCGCCCGATCGTCGAGATCATGACGATCAACTTCCTGCTCGTGGCGATCGACCAGGTCGTCAACCACGCCGCCAAGGTGCGCACGATGTTCGGCGGCGAGGTCGGCTGCCCGATGGTCATCCGCACGCCGAACGGCGCCGGCAACCAGCTCACCGCCCAGCACTCGCAGTCGCTCGAGGGCTGGTTCGCGCACACGCCCGGGATGAAGGTCGTCGCACCGTCCAACCCGGCGGAGGCCAAGGGCCTGCTGAAGGCCGCGATGCGCGACGACGACCCGGTCCTGGTCGTCGAGAACCTCCCGATCTACAAGGAGAAGGGCGACGTCCCGCTCGACCCCGAGTTCATCACGCCGATCGGCCGCGCCAACGTCGCGCGCGAGGGATCGGACATCACGATCGTGTCGCACTCCTTCGCCACCGTGCGCGCGCTGCACACGGCCGAGAAGCTGGCGAGCGAGCACGGCGTGGACGCCGAGGTGGTCGACCTGCGGTCGCTGCGCCCGCTCGACGTCGAGACCGTCGCCGCGTCGGTGACCAAGACCAACCGCGTCGTGTGCGTGGAGGAGGGCTGGCCGTCGTACGGGGTCACCGCCGAGCTCGCCGCGCGCATCCAGAAGGCCTGCTTCGACGACCTCGACGCCCCGGTCGAGCGCGTCGGCATGGCCGAGGTGCCGCTGCCGTACGCCAAGAACCTCGAGACCGCCGCCCTGCCGGGCGAGGCGCGGATCGAGGCGGCGGTGCTGAGCACCCTCGGCCTGGCGCGCTGAGCCCGCACTTCTGGGCGATCGTCGCGACCGCTGCGGCAGCGGCGGTCGCCGCCTGGCGGCCCGCGCCGCGACCGCTGGCCGTGCTGGTCGGCGGGACGTACCTGGTCGAGCACGCGTCGTTCGTCGCGCGCGGCGACTGGGAGCTCGACTTCAACCTCCCGCTGCACCTGACCGACGTGGTGACGATCGTCGCCGTGCTCGCGCTGTGGACGCAGCGGCCGCTGCTCGTCGAGCTGACGTGGTTCTGGGGGCTGACGGCGTCGCTGCAGGCGGTCCTCACGCCCGACCTCGGCAGCGCCGAGTTCCCCGACCTGGTGTGGTGGACGTTCTTCATCACGCACTCCGGCGCGGTCGTCGCCGCGGTGATGCTCGTCGTCGGCTGCGGCATCCACCCGCGCCCGGGCGCGGTGGGGCGCGCGTTCGCCGCCACGGTGGCGGTCGCCGCGGCCGCGGCGACCGCCAACCTGCTGACCGGCGGCAACTACATGTGGCTGAGGGAGAAGCCGGAGGCCGGGTCGCTTCTGGATCTCATGGGCCCGTGGCCCTGGTACATCCTCGGCGCCGGCCTCCTGGGCCTGCTCCTCTTCTGGCTGCTCGACCTGCCCTACCGGCGCAGGCGAAGGGTGCTCACGACCCCGCCGTGATCCGACGGCCACAGGCCGGACGGCGTCCGCTCGCCCGCATCGTCACCGGTCACGTACGCGCGCGTCTTCTTCAGGCCGGGCTTGCTGAGGACGTGGTCGACCGTGTGGTCGAAGACCGCGGCCGGGTCGAAGAGGCTGTCGTAGCAGCAGCTCTGGATGGCGCCGTTGTCCTTCATCCCGAAGCCGGCGAGCGCCAGGAAGGCGAGGTCGTCGCCCGGCCGCTCCGGCTCGTTGTGGCGGAGGATGCCCGAGTTCAGGTCGCCGACGAGGATCACCTGCTTGCCCGTCTTGAGCGGCCCCTGCGTCAGCTCCTTGGCCTGCGCCTCGCGGATCGTGGGGTCGCCGAACGCCTCGAGGTGCGTGTTGACGAAGCGGAACTTGCGGGGCCCGATCCTGGCGTCCACCGAGGCCCAGCCGCGGTCGACCGGGATGACGACGCCGCCGACGCTCGGCTCGTAGCGCGTGTCGAAGTGGCCCTTGCGCGTCTTGCCGAGCTTCACCTTGCTGTCCCGCCGGACGAGGATCACGTCGCGCATGGTGAGGCGGGCGTCGAAGTCGGCGCCGAAGAAGCTGCCGGGCTCGTCCGTCTTGTTCGCGTCGGTGGGCAGCTCGGCGTCGAACTCGTTCTGGACGACGACGACGCGGTACGAGCGGCCGAGCTTGCTCTTCAGGATCTTGAGGAAGTCCTGCGCGACCGTGGTGGCCGGCGTTCCGATGCCGGACGGCGGAGCGCCGAGGTCGGACGGCGTCTGCGTGCGCCACAGCGCGACCTCCTGCAGGCCGACGAGGTCGGCCTTCGAGCGCTTGATCTCGCGCGCCAGCGGCACGGCCCGCTCGGCGAACTTGGTGCTCTGCATCTCGTTCCAGATCGTGCCGGCGCCGTCGACGGCCGTCGCGAGGTCGGGCGCCCCGATCGCCGGAGAGAGGTCGGCGCCGAGGAAGAGGTTCCGGGTCATCACCGTGATCTTGGGGCCGCCCTTGGCAGCAGGGGCCGCGGTGGGGATCGCCAACCCGGCGATGACCAGGACGGCCGTGAGAAGCGTCAATCGGTTGCGCATGCAGCCAACTTAGCTACCCGGCGGGGTCCACTACCCCCTCTTCCAGCCAGGTGAAGCGCCCGCCGAGCACGCCCTGGGCGAGCGCGTAGGCGTCGACGTCATCGTTGTCGAACAGCGAGTCGAACAGCGCGTCGACCCGCCGCCGCGCCTGGCGGCAGAAGAGGTCGGCGAGCTCGGTCGCCTCGTCCGCGCGCTGCGGCTGCTCGCGCCGCAGGGTGTCGGCGTAGACGACCGCCGAGGAGATGGCGAACAGCTCGGCGCCGACGTCGACGATCCGGCCGAGCACGGCCTGCCGCTTCTCGAGCTTCGCCTGCCAGCGGCCCATCGCGTAGAAGGTCGAGCGGGCCAGCTTGCGCGCGCCGCGCTCGACGAACCGCAGGTGCCCGGCCAGCGCGCCGAACTCCTCGAAGCTGCCCGGCTTCGTGCCTTCGCCGACCGCCAGCGTGGGCAGCCAGCGCGCGTAGAACGCGCCCGCCTGCACCGCCGAGCGCGCCTTCGCGCGCAGGTCGCCCTCGCCCTCCAGCAGCTCGCCCGCCACCTGGAGGTGCTGGTCGACCGCCTCGCGCGCGATCAACAGGTGCATGATCTCGGTCGAGCCCTCGAAGATGCGGTTGATGCGCATGTCGCGCATCGCCTGTTCGACCGGGACCGGCCGCTCGCCGCGCGCGCGCAACGACTCGGCGGTCTCGTAGCCGCGGCCGCCGCGGACCTGCATCAGCTCGTCGACCACCCGCCAGCCGAGCTCGCTCGCGTACAGCTTCGCGATCGCCGCCTCGATGCGGATGTCGTTGCGCTTGTCGTCGGCCATCCGCGAGGAGACGTCGAGCATCGCCTCCAGCCCGAAGGCGCTCGCGGCGATGAAGGCGACCTTCTGCGCGACGGCGTCGTGCTTGCCGACCGGCTGCCCCCACTGCACGCGCTCGGTCGCCCACTCGCGCGCGACCTTGGTCGCCCACTTCGACGTGCCGACGCAGATCGCCGGCAGCGCCAGGCGGCCGGTGTTCAAGGTCGTGAGCGCGACCTTCAGGCCCTGGCCCTCGCGCGCGATCACGTTCTCGCTCGGGACGAAGACGTTCTCGAGCCGGGTGACCGAGTTCTCGATCCCGCGCAGCCCCATGAAGGCGTTGCGGTGCTCGACGCTCACGCCCTCGGTGTCATAGGGCAGGACGAAGGCGGTGATGCCCTTCTGCGGCACCTTCGCCATGACCACCACGATGTCGGCGATCGCGCCGTTGGTGGCCCACAGCTTGACCCCGTTGAGGCGGTAGCCGCCGTCGACCGGCTCGGCCGTCGTGCCCAGCCGCGCGGGATCGGACCCGACGTCGGGCTCCGTCAACAGGAACGCCGAGATGTGGTCGCGCGCCACGAGCGGCAGCCACTTCTGCTTCTGCTCCTCGGTGCCGAACAGCAGCAGCGGCTCGGCGACGCCGATCGACTGGTGGGCCGACAGCAGCGTGGACAGCGCCGCGTGCATCGAGCCGGCCAGCGCCAGCGCGCGGTTGTAGTAGACCTGCGAGAGGCCGAGCCCGCCGTACTGCTCCGGGACCTTCATGCCGAGCGCGCCGAGCTCCTTCAGACCGTCGATCACCGGCGCGGGAATCCGCGCGTCGCGCTCGATCTGCAGCGGGTCGACGCGCTCGACCAGGAACGCCCGCAGGCGCTCGAGGAACCGCTCGCCGCGCTCGACCGCCTCGGCGGGGAGCCTCGGCTGGGGGTGGATCAGGTCCAGCCGCAGGCGGCCGAGGAAGAGGTCCTTGCCGAAGCTCGGGAGCTTCCACTCGCCCTCGCGGGCCTCCTCGGCGACCTGGCGGGCTTCGCGTTCCGTGATCTCCGTGGCCATGGTCATATTCTGGCGCCCGCTCACGCCACCACCAGCGCCTGCGGCGCGGCCTGCTTCAGCCGCGACCGCAGCCACTTGAGCTGGATCTCGGTCTCGCCCTCGCAGCCCTGCACGACCTCCAGCAGGTCGCGGTCGCGCGCGCCCTGCGCCGCCTGGCCGGCCAGCGTCCACGCCATGTCGCAGTGGGCGGCGCGCCGGTAGAGGTCGTGGAGGTCGCGCAGCAGGTCGGGCTCGACCTCCTCTCCCTCACCCACGAACGGCTCGAGCCGCTCCGCGTGCGCCTCGCACTGGGACGCCAGCCGCTCGCACTGGCGGGCCACGTCAGCCTCGCCGGCGTGCGCCTCGGCGACCCGCCGGAAGGCCTCGGCGAGCTCGAGCTGCTCGCCGTGCAGGAGCTTCAGGTAACGCGGCAGCTGCATGCTCAGCCCTCCTTCTCGACGCGGACGGCGCCGACCTTGTAGACCGGCTGGTAGGAGACGAGGTCCCAGGCGGTGACCGTGAGCTCGTTGGCCGCGCGGTCGCCGTAGTGGAACGGCACGAAGACGACGCCCTCGCGGACGCCGCCGACGCGCGCCGGCACGCTGATCGCCCCGCGCGGCGAGCGCACCGTCACGACCTCGCCCTCGGTCACGCCGAGCGCCGCGGCGTCCGCCTCGTGCAGCTCCACCCACGCCTCCAGCGCGGCGGCGTTCAGCTCGGGAGCGCGGCCGGTCTTCGTGCGCGTGTGGAAGTGGTAGACGGTCCGGCCCGTGTTCAGCAGCAGCGGGAACTCGCCGTCCGGCGTCTCCGGCCCGGGCTCGTACTCGGCGCCGTGCAGGAACGCGCGCCCGCGCGGCTCCTTGGCCCTGTACTCGTCCTCCGTGAACATGGCGCCGGTCGCGAGGTCCTGCCCGTACGTCTCGGCGTACGACGGGTCGGTGTTGAAGCGCCCGTCGCCGTACAGCCGCTCGGGGCCCCACTGCAAGCCGCTCCCGCCGCGCAGGCGGTCGTAGCTGAGCTCCGTGTAGTCGCACGGCCGGCCCTTCGAGCACGCCTTCCACGCCTCGAACGCCGACTCGGGGTCGCCCCACTTGATCAGCGGCGCCCCGTGGCGGTCCTCGAAGCCCATCCGGCGCGCGTAGTCGAGGAAGATCTCCAGGTCCGAGCGCGCCTCGCCGGGAGGGTCGACGGCCTTCTCGGCCAGGTGGACGGTGCGGTCGGCGTTCGTGAACGTGCCGGTCTTCTCGCCCCAGGTGGCGCCGGGCAGGACGACGTCGGCGAGCTCGGCGGTCTCGTTGAGGAAGAGGTCCTGGACGACGACGAACAGCTCCTCGCGCCCCAGGATCCTGCGGATCCGCGCGAGCTCGGGCAGCGTGACCGCGGGGTTGGTGGCCGAGATCCACAGCAGCTCGATCGAGCCCTGCTCGGCGTAGCGGAAGATCTGCATCGCGTGCGTGGGCGGGGACCAGTGCGGGATCGTCATCAGATCGACGTTCCAGAGCTCGGCGAGCTCGCGGACGTGGTCGGCGTTGTCCCAGTTGCGGAAGCCGGGCAGATCGCCGTCGGCCCCGGCCTCGCGCGTGTTCTGGGCGGTCGGCTGGCCGTTCATCTGCAGCACGCCGGCGCCCGGCCGGCCGAGCATCCCGCGCAGCAGGTGGACGTTGTTGACCTGGCACGCGGCGGCCGTCGCCTGGCTCGACTGGTAGAAGCCCTGCAGGACGGTGGAGACGAGCCGCTCGCACGTCCCCAGCAGCTCCGCGGCGGCCCGGATCCGGTCGGCCTCCACCCCGCAGATCTCCGCCGCCCGCTCGGGCGTGTAGGGATCGACGACGCGCTCGAGCTCCTCGAACCCGAGCGTGTGCGCCTCGACGTACGCGCGGTCGATCCAGCCGTTGGCGATCAGCTCGCGCTGGAGCGCGTTCATCAGCGGGAGGTTGGTGCCGCTGCGCACCGGCAGGTGGATGTCGGCCTCGCGGGCGACCGGCGTCTCCCGCGGGTCGACGCACAGCAGCGTGGGCGGGTCGGAGCCGGCGCGGCGGTCGAGCATCCGCATCCACAGGACGGTCTGCGTCTCGGCGACATTGTGGCCGAAGAGCGCGAGCGCGTCGCAGTGGTCGACGTCGGTGTAGCTGCCGGGCTGGCCGTCGGTGCCGAACGAGGCCTTCAGCGCGGCCGCCGCGGTCGCGGTGCAGAGCCGTGTGTTGCCGTCCATGTGCGGCGTGCCGATCCCGGCCTTGCCGATCACGCCGAGCGTGTAGTACTCCTCGAGGAACAGCTGGCCGGTCGTGTAGAAGCCGATGCGGCCCCAGCCGCCGGGCTGCGACAGTAGCGCCTTCGAGCGCTCCACGACGCGGCCCATCGCCTCCTCCCAGTCGGTCTCCACGAGCTTGCCGCCCTCGCGCACGAGCGGCCGCTTCAGCCGGTCGGCGGCGTTGTTGGCCTGCCAGCCGTAGAGGTCCTTGGGGTCGAGCCGGCCGCGGTTCACGCGGTCGTGCTCGCGGCCGCGCACGCCGGCGATGCGGCCGCCCGCCACCGCGATGTCCATGGCGTCGCCGTTCGAGTGCAGCAACGAGGCGGCCTGGGCCCAGCGGTCCACGTCGCCGCCCGGCACGTGCGCGTCCACGCGCGCGGGCCATTCCTGGCCCGCGCCGTACGGGGTCCTCTCCCCCCAGGGGTTCGAGATCCGATCGTCCATGACCGGACCCCTACCCAGCGTTCACGAACTGCCGACGTGCGATGGTCAGGCTGCTGCCTACGGAGGCGGGCGAGTGAAGTAGACCGTCGAGTCGCCCTGCTTGAGCCAGATCTCCGGGTGGTCGAGCGGCACGAACGAGCGGTCGCCGCCCGGCTCGCGGGTCGACGGCACGGAGTCGCCGCTCGGCAGGTGCATGATGAAGTTCACCGGCTTGGTGTCGTCCTTGAGCGGGATCGCGTAGACCGCGCCGAAGGCGTCCGTCCCGGTCCGCTGGAACGGCTTGTCCCACGCGATCGCGGCGAGCACCGCGGGATCGACGGCGTCGCCCCACATGTGCAGGCCCCAGCCGTTCGGCAACGCACCGTAGTCGCCCGCGGGACGGTTGTAGTGGACGATCGCCGTCGCCACCGGCGTCTGCACGACCGTGACCGTCCGCGTGCCGCTCGTCACCGTCCGGCCGGGTGCGTAGGTGAGCACCGCGCGGTACTCGACGGTGGCGTTGTCCGGCAGGCTCGAGGTGTTGTCGAACGCCGTGTAGACCGGCGACGAGCTGTCGGTGCCGATGTCCGTCCACGCCCCGCCGTTGACCCTGCGCTGGATCGTCACCACGTAGTCGGCGTGCTCGGGCGTGGCGACCGCACGGACCTCCACGGTGCCGCGCACGCGGCCGTTCTGAGGCGGCGCCTCCAGCACGATGGCCGGCGGGGCGACGGTCAGCGTCTGCGTGCTGCTCGTGCGCGTGTGGCGCGCGTTGTCGAGGACCACGGCCTTGTACTCGATCCGCGTTCCGGGCGCTTCGTCGGCGATGTCTCCGAATACGCGGTACGGCGCGTTGTCGTCGGTGCCGATCGCCCTCCACCGCCCGCCCTGCCGTGCGAAGAACGTGACCTCGTAGAACGAGCTGCCGCTCACGTCGGCGGCGATCTCGGCGCGGTCGCGCGCGGTCGCGCCGGCCGGAAGCCGCAGCGAGATCGCAGGCGCGCGCTCGCTGCGCGGCACGCGCTTCTCGGCGCGGTAGACGACCGCCGACAGCCCCGGCACGGTGACGCTCAGGCGCCCGGCGGGATCCGTCTGCACCGACCGCGCGCCGGTGCCGTACAGGCGCTCGAACCAGCCGCGCGACATGTACGTCGGCACGGCGGCGGTCTGCGCGGCTTCGGAGTTGTTGAGCGCCACCACGTACTCGTACGGGTGCTTGCGGTCGAGCCGCGAAAACGCGTAGACGCCCGCCCCGCTCGACGCGAAGCGGTGGATCTGCGCGCCGTCGCGCAGCGCGTCGTGGCGCTGCGTGAGCCGGGCCAGGTCGCGGATCGCCTGGTAGAGCGGATGCGCGGGGTTGTAGTTCTCCTGCGCGTGCGTCCGGTCCGTGCCGAGCAGGTCGTCGTCCAGGTAGTCGGGCGACTGGTTCACGAACATGTCCTGCCGCGCGAGCTGGTCGCCGCCGGTGCCGGTGAAGCCCTGCTCGTCGCCGTAGTAGATGACCGGGTTGCCGCGCGAGAGGTACATCAGCTCGTGCGCGAGCCGGTCGCGCGCCACCAGCTCGGAGTCCGCCGCGCCCGGATTGGCCTGGGTGACGAACATGCCGATGCGGCCCATGTCGTGGTTCCCGAGGAACGTGGGCAGCTGGTAGACGTTCGAGTCGGCGTCGGTGTACCAGTCGTCGCCGGCGAAGAAGTCGGTCAGCTCGCTCGCCGCGGTCGAGCGCGTCGCGAAGTTCTGGGCGGCCGCCTGGAACGGGAAGTCGATGACCGCCTGCACCTTGTCGTGCGTCGTGAAGTGCGACGTGAACGACTTCGTGGTGTCGAACACCTCGCCGAACATGAAGAACTCGCGCTTGCCCTGGCGGCGGGCGTACTCGAGGACCTCGGGCGCGAACGCCTGCCAGAACTCGTCGTTGACGTGCTTCATCGTGTCGATCCGGAAGCCGTCGATGCCCATGTCCCGGATCCACGTCTTGTAGATGTCGATCATCCCGCTGACCACTCGCGGGTGCTCGGTGAAGAGGTCGTCGAGGCCGAAGAAGTCGCCGTAGTAGGAGTTCTCGCCGACGAACGTCGTGTCGCCGCGGTTGTGGTAGAGCGTCAGGTCGTTGAGCCACCCCGGGACCTTGGTCGGCTCGGTCGCGGCGACGGTGGGCGTGTACGGGAAGCTGACCGTCGGCGAGAGCGGCGGGAAGGAGTTCGTGCCGGCGTAGTCGCGGTCGTCGAACGGGACGCCGGCCGCCGTCCGGTACGGCTCGACGTCCTTGGAGACGTACCCCATCCGCCGGCCTTCCTGGTAGCCGATGACGTCCGCGGTGTGGTTGGTGATGATGTCGAAGAAGACCTTCATCCCGCGCCGGTGCGCGGCGTCCACCAGCGCGCGCAGGTCGGCGTTGGTGCCGAGGTGCGGGTCGATCTGCGTGAAGTCGGTGATCCAGTAGCCGTGGTAGCCGGCGGACGGGCCGTCCTGGAGCTGGACCGCCTTGTTCTTGAAGCTCGGGGTGAGCCAGATCGCCGTCGTCCCGAGGCCCTTGATGTAGTCGATCTTCTGGAGCAGGCCATCGAGGTCGCCGCCGTGGTAGAAGCCCCGGCGCTCGGGGGCGAACCCGTGCTCCTGGTAGTCGGGGAGCGCGGGGTCGGTGGGCACGATGCCGCCGGTGTCGTTGGCGGCGTCGCCGTTCGCGAACCGGTCCGCCATGACGAAGTAGAAGCTCTCGCCCGTGAGGGGCGCGCGCAGGCTGTGGCGGGCGTCCCCGTCACGCTTGCCGCCGGCCCACGCCGGAGCGGCCAGGACGGTTGCGAGCAGGACTCCCAGGACGACGACTGCGCGCGGACCTGACATCGACGGCCTCCCCTTCGGTTGCGCGGGCGCGGCCGACTATACGCCGCGATCGACGGCGTCGAACTCCAGGCGGCTCGACCCCTCGCCGCGGCCGGGGCCCTTGCGACGGCCGACCCAGACGTGCAGCCGGCCGTCCGGTCCGCGGGCCGACTGGAAGCGCCGGACGACCCGCGCGCCCTCGCGCGGGACCTCCTCCTCGTTGACCAGGAGGCGCGTCTGCGGCTCCAGCACGCGGCCCCGGGCCCATTGCCCGCCGATGCGCCCGCGCTGCAGGGCGATCGGCCCCTCCTCGTCGCCGATGCGGACGGGGACGAGCGGCACCCAGTTGTCGGGCACGGCGGTCGCGACGACGTAGCGCCAGCGATCGTTTTCAGGAGCCGCGGAAGTTGGCGCGCCGCCATACGCGCCCAGGTCGACCGGGCGGCCGGTCGCGCTCTCGACCCGGTGCTCGACGGCCCACGCCAGGTTGGCGGCCTCGTCGCGCAGGAAGCGCACGTCCTCGAGCGGACGCGCGGCGTCGGTGGTCTCGACCGTGGGCGGGATCAGCAGCACGGGCGCCACGTCGCGCTCGGGCCCGGGGTCGCCGGTGAGCTCGAAGAAGCGGAACGCGCGCTGCGGGCCGTCGATCGCCGCGGCGGCCGCGACCGGGGTCGCGCGGCCGAAGTCGTCGACCACGACGAGCTTCTCGATCTGGGCCAGCGTGCCGGCGTCGAGCCGGATCGGGACCAGGTACCAGTCGTCGCCGTAGAGCGTCGCGTAGCCCGCCACCGCGACGCGCGCGAGGTCCTCGGGCGCCGCGTCGATGCCGCCGAAGTTCACGTCGGCGTTCTCGAACTCCCAGAAGCGCGACGCGGGCATCCCGCGGAAGCGCAGCGGCGCGGGGAGCAGCTCGGCGCCGTGATCCTGGGCTCCGTCCTCCGGGAACCCGGTCCCGCGGCTCCAGTCGAAGTGGTACCACTCGAGCCGCCCGCCGCCGTAGCCGTCGGCGCTCAGCTCGACCGGGCCGGCGCCGACGGAGAACACGTACTCCATCCGGCTCGGCACCCACGCGCGCTCGCGGCCGGGCTCGCTGAAGGCCTCGCGCGCGATCGGCAGCCAGGCGTCGCCGACGCCGTCGATGAGGGTCTTGACGGTCGTCGGCGCGGCCGTCAGCGCCCGCAAGGTCGACAGCGCGCGGTCCGGCGGGACCGCCGCCGCGGCGGCGACCCCGTCGAGGCTCAGCCGCGCCAGCAGCTCGAGGCGGCGGCGCCCGCCGGGGTCGAGCCCGTCGTCGTCGGGCAGCGGGACGGGGAAGGCGGTGCGCAGGCCATCGCACCACTTGACCGGGACCTGCGCGGCGGCCAGGCCGCGGAGCAGGAGCTGGCCGAGCTCGGCGGCGACGCGCGCGCCGGACGGCCCGCGGCGCACCGGCTCGCGCTCGACCACCGGCTCGAGCGGCGCGTCGAGGCCC
This sequence comes from uncultured Solirubrobacteraceae bacterium, assembly GCA_963844405.1. Lineage (GTDB taxonomy): Bacteria > Actinomycetota > Thermoleophilia > Solirubrobacterales > Solirubrobacteraceae > DASSUW01. The sequence goes on from CAWJNZ010000012.1 coordinate 501,990, forward strand.
TGGGCGGGGCGGCCGCCGATCCGCACGCTGTCGAGCGGGGCGCAGCGCCCCTGGACGGTCATGAAGAGCGGGTTGGCGGCGTCCTCGCCGCCGAACTCTCCGGTCTGCCACTGGCGCGCCAGCAGCCAGTAGGGGTCGGCGATGCGCGCCTCGAGCCCGCGGTCGAGCTCGGGGTCGACGGTCGCGGCCTCGATCCGCTGCCAGCTCATGCCGGCGCCTCCTCGACCGCCACCGCGTACTCCTCGGGCAGGAACAGCGCGGGGACGTAGTGCCCGAGGCCGGCGAGCGTCTCGGTGCCGACCGCCCGGCAGCGCGCCATGTCGAGCGTGTCGCGCAGGATGCCGACGACCTCGTCGACGTTGAAGCCGGGGGCGGTCGGGACGGTGGCCAGCAGGACGGCCTGCGGCGGCCGCGCGCTCGGGCTGTCGAAGTGCACGGCGACGCCCGTCATCACGTCGCTGTGCGGGACCGGCTCGGACCAGGCGTCGAACAGCAGGCCGCTCATCGCCGAGCCGTCGAGCGGGCCGTGCCAGTCCGTCACGCTGACGACGCACGTCCGCCCGCCGCGTGGCTTCTCCACGGCGGCCCACGGCTCGCCGTCCTCGCCGGGGAGCTGCGCGAGGCCGTAGGCCGCGCGCGGCGTCCCGGTCACCAGCTCGAGCAGGCCGAGGCCCTCGTGCAGGAGGCCGGCGGCCGGGTGGACGCGGCCGACCTGCAGCAGCCAGCCGGGGATGGCCAGCGGCGAGCCGGCGCGATCGTCGCCGGCGGTGAAGGCCTGCGAGAGCTCCGCCGCGTCGACCGGCGCGAAGCGCGGCAGCACCGGCACCGCGATCCGGCTCGCGGCGGCCAGGCGCTCCGCCGTGGTGTGGTCGGGGTCGTCCTTCGTGAGCGCCCGCGCCGCCGCCGCCGCGCGCTCGCCGATGCCGGCGAGCGTGAGCAGGCGCTCCTGCTCGTCGTCGGCCTCGAGCGCCGCCAGCGTGGCGACGTCGTCGAAGGTCAGCAGGTCGGCCAGCCGCGTCCGCAGCAGCTCGTCGGTCGCCTTCAGCTGTGCGAGCGCCCACAGCTCCTCGGCCAGCCGGCCGCGCCGGCCGTCGAGCTCGGCGAGGTCGGGCGCCGGCTCGGTCTGGTCGCGCGTGAGGTCGTGGGGGCCGAGCGGGCGGGCGCGGCCGATCGCCTGTCGCAGCGGGACGAGGGCGTCGAGCTCGGCGGGGAGCTCGGTGGCGCCGTCGGCGCCCATGAAGCGCTTCGCCCACGCCGCCACCAGCCGCTCGAGCCGGCCGCTGCCGGCGAGCGCGATCAGCTGGTAGGCGGTAAGCCCGAGCGCGCCGAGCGGGAACATGGCCGAGCCGGCGCGGCAGCTCGCCTTCTCGATGCCGGCAAGGAGCCGCTCGGCCCACGCGCAGAGCGCGGGCTCGATCGTCCCCAGCAGCGACGGCACGGCCGGGCCCTCTTCGCCGAACAGGGCGGCGACGCGATGCGTCACGAGGTCGCTGTCGCGCGGCACGTGCGCGTAGCGCAGCTCGGGCACGCCGCTGTCGCCGCTGCCCATCGCCGCCGTGGCGGCGGCGGCCTCGGCGAGGTCGCCGCCCAGCACCGAGTGCACGGCCTGCGCGGTCAGCGCGTCCGACACCGCGTCGAGGTCGGCGGAGGCCTCGTGGAGCAGGCCGAGCAGTTGCCCCTTGTCCGGACCGGCGATCGCCGCGTCGACGGCCGCCCGCACCGGATCGCCGGTTGCGGCGCCGAGGTCGGCGTACGCCTCGGCCAGCGCGAGCCCGTCGACGATCGCCGACGGCCGCGCCGGGCGGCCCTGCGCGGTCAGCACGGCCGAGCGGATGACGTCGATGTACGTGTCGAGCACCGCGTCGTGGAGCCGGCGCTCGAAGCGGCCGCCGAGCAGCTCCTCCAGGGTCTGGCCCGCGCGCACGCCCGCGAGGATCCAGTCGGCGCGTCGCACCCGGTCCGACGAGAGGTCGACGGCGTAGGCGGCGGCGCTCGCGTCGGTCGAGAACGCGCTCCAGGCGCTGCGCAGCACGGCCGCGGTGGCGGCGTGGGCGAGCGACGGCGCGTGGATGAAGCCCTGCGTGTCCGGCTCGCCGGTCGGGTCGGCGGCGAGGTTGACGAGCCAGCCGTAGCCGCCGACCTGGACTCCGGGTCTGCCCTTCGCGCCCCGCTTGCGGGCGAGCCGCTCGGCGGCGAGGCTGGCGTGCCAGGCGTCGAGCCGGTGGGTGAGCAGCCCGAGCGTCTCTGCCGTCAGGCGCTCGAGCTCGTCGTGCGGATCGGCGGTCTCGCCCTCGGCCACCTGCGCGAGCCGCCGGACGGCCGCGCGCAGCGCGGCCACGAACTCGGCCGGCGGCGTCTCGAACCCGCGCCGGATCAGGCGGTGCATGAGCGAGATCGGCACCGACCGCGGGATCGTGATCGGCGGGCCGGGCGGCGGGTCGGCGAGCCTCCGCAGCGCCTCGGCGAGCGCGTCGGTGTCGCGCTCGACCACCTGCAGCACCGGCGCCTGCAGGTCCTCCTCGGGGGCGTCGTAGAGCACGTACCAGAGCCGCGGGTCGTCCTCGTCGGCGAGCGCGGCCTCCTCGGGGAGGCCGCCGACGAGCAGGCGCAGCCTGGCGCGGTCGGCGTGGCGCTGGAGAATCGGCTCGAGGTGCTTCGTGATGTGGGCGTTGAGCGCCCCGAACGGGCTCTGCGACTCGTTGCCCGTCCACTCGTCCTGGTACTCGGCGCGCAGCTGCCCGACCGCCGACAGCTGGGCGGACACGCCGCCCTCGCCGCGGATCTCGGCCTCGAGGTTGCGGTAGTGGTTCCACGCGAGCGTCCGGCGGCTGATCTCGACGCGGTCGAGCAGGACCTCGAAGTCGTCGAGCCGGCGCTCCCACTCGGCGCGCAGGTCGGCGAACGCGTCGGCCGCGCCGCGCAGGCGGAAGCGCATCGGGTGCGGCACGGCGCCGAGCACGGAGGCGACCGTGAGCGCCTCCTCGCCGGGGTTCGCGCCGGGCCGGACGCCGCCGGGCACCGGCGAGAGGGCGGGCACGTCGCGGCGCGACGCGGTCCACGTATCGTGCAGGTCGGCCACCGTCTTCTCGAGCCACTCGCGGCTGGTGGCCGGCTCCCAGAAGCCGGCGCCGAACGGCATCGGCGTCACGGGCAGCAGGCCGTACGGCTGCTCGCCGACCCGCAGGGTGGGGAGGACGCCGCCCCCGCGCACGTAGTCGGCGAACCAGTCGCGCAGCCACGTCCGCGCGGCGCCCTCGAGCACTGCCGCGCCGTCGTGGCCCAGCAGGTCCGACAGCAGGTGGTCGACGGTCGCGCCCCACAGCGCCTGGTTCATCGCGCGCGAGCGCGCGCCCTCGGCGAGCCCGGCGTTGGCCGCGCGGTCGAGCGGGTTCGCCGCCGTGACGCCGAGCGCGATCGAGGCGGCGTCGGCGGCGCGCAGCCGGTAGAGCGCGGCCGGGTCGGTGAGCACGGGCCGCCCGCGCGGGAGCACCGCCGCCGCCTCCGACTCGAACAGCGCGGCGACGTCGGGCGCGTCGGTCGAGACCGCCGAGGCGACGGTCTCGGTGTTGTTGGTCGGCGATCCCTGGGGGACGAAGTCGAGCCCCTCGGTGTAGCGGTGGGCGGTCAGTAGGGAGGCGAGCGCCGGGGAGTCGTCGGCCCGCTCGCGCACGCCGACGACGATCAGCTCGCTGAAGCCGGCGGCCGTCTCCGCGGTCAGCGGGATGCGCATTCCCATGCCGACCTGGACGGCCTGGTCGAAGTCCGCCATCCACCTCAGGCCCTGCCGGTTCAGGAGCTCGCGCACGCCCTGGCCCGGCTCGAGCTCGGCGAGGTTGGGCGCCATCGGCAGGTTGGCGGTCACCGGCCGGCTCCACCAGCGATCCGCCTCCTCGTTGTTGACATAGCCGACGGCCAGCCAGCGCGCCGGGAGCAGGCGGGCCAGCACGGGCCGCGGCGCCTTGCGCCGCACCGGCGTCGCGCCGCCGGCGAGCGCGGAGGCGACCCATAGCGCGCGGTAGGGGTCGAGCTGGGCGGCGAGCCAGGCCCGCGCGTCCGCGATCAGCGCCGCGTTCCCGCCCGCCTTCTGGACGCGCTGCCAGAACTCGCGGCCGAGCCGCTCCTCGTGCTCGGTCAGCGCGGGGTCGTGGGCGTCGGCGTGGATGACGTCCGGGTAGATGCGCAGGTGGAGATGGGTGGGATCGCTGTCTCTGTCCGGGCGGTGGAAGCGGGTCACGAGCCGGACAGGCAGGAGCACGAGCGGCAGCGCGTCGTCGAGCCCGTCGAACAGCGCGGCGCTCATCGCCGGCTCCCGATCAGCTGGTCCGCGCGGACGACGAAGCGGAACGGCTGCTGGAAGGTGATGCCGGCCATGTGGGCGCTGTTGCGGGCCCACGTGAGCCCTCCGAGGACGTGGGCGTCGAGCGCCGTGCCGGTCAGCGGGATGTGCGTGTGCCCGTCGCCCAGGTGGCCCCACGTGAGGTCGGCCCAGCTCGTGTCGGGCGGCGTGCCGTAGTCGCCGCCGGGCTCGGGCTCGTCGAGCCCCGCCCGCGGCTGCGTGAACGGCTCCTCGAAGCACACGTACCAGCCGCCGAGGACCTCGCCGGGGTCGCGCGGGAAGCCGACCACGACCGTGGCGTCGTCGAGCAGGCTGCGGAACGACGGCCCGACGACGTGCTCGGCCGCGATCGCGCCGTCGACGAGCGGGGGTTCGCCGTCGAGCGGCGTCAGCAGCGTGATGGCGACCGAGGGGTAGCGGCGGACGAGGTCGCCGCGCACGAGCACGACCGTCGACGTGCCCGCCCGGCCGACGTGGTGCCCGAGCGGCTCCGACGGGGTCCAGTCGTGGATGTCGGGCTCGATGTCGCGCGCGGCCGCGTCGAGGGTCTCCCAGAAGCGCGAGAACGCCGTCGCCTCGAGCGAGGCCGGGAACTCCGCCCACAGCGCCTCGCGAGCCCACTCGTGGTTGGCCCCGACCATGAAGGCCTCGACGAACCGCTCGTTCACCTCGAGCAGGCGGACCCGGTTGAGGCCGAAGGCGCCGATCCCGGGGACGACGAGCTCGGGGTCGAGCGCGAGCAGCCTGGGGAAGAGCGGGTCCGTGAACTGCGGGCCGACGACGACGCGGGTCGGCAGGTCGTCGCCGAGCGCCTCCTCGCTCAGGCCGGCGATGCGCTCGACCAGCCCGGCGCGGACGGAGACGAGCGGGTCGGCCCTGCGCACCACGCCGGCGAGGCCGCGGACGTCGTCGGTGGCCGACGTGGCCACGCGGCGGGTTCCGCGCATGCGTGCCGAGACCGTGACCAGCGGCGTCTGCGCGCCGGCCGGCAGGAAGTCGCGCCCGAAGCCGGCGACCCGGTCGAGCTCCTCGGCCCGCTCGCCGGCCGGCGCGGAGGCGTCGACGAACGTCTGCGCGACGCGGGCGGCGAGGGCGGCGCGCCCGCGCGGCGTGAAGCGGGCGATCGTCCCCGAGGGCCGCGTGGCGCGCAGATAGGCGGGCGACATGAGGCCGTTGGGGACGACCGCCGTGTCGCGCAGGCGGCGTGCGACGGTCTTCCCGCCGTCCGCCACGAGCGGGTGCACGCGCGCCGTGGCCGAGAGCAGCGCCGCGTCGCCGAGGGTCCCGAAGCGGCGCAGCTGGCTGCGCGCGAGCTCGGCCGCGAGGCGCCCGCGGTTGAGCGCGTCGTTGACCTCGCGCAGCTCGCCGGCCTGGTCCCAGGCGGCCGCCAGCAGCTCGGTCTGGGCGGCGCGCACGGCGCGGGTGCCGAGCCCGGCGGCCGCCCGGCTCGCCGGGCGCAGGTTGAGCGTGCGCTGCCAGCCCTCCCGCAGGGGGACGTCGAATCGGCGCGCCGGCCAGCAGCCGTACAGCGGCGGGCCGACCACCGGGTCGTGCAGCTCGGGCACGTACGGGTCGCCCGCCGTGGGGACAGCGCGGTCGGCGGCGTCGTTGAGCAGCGGGGTCAGGCCCCCCTCGAACCAGGCGCGCGCGGCCGTGTCGAGCTCCGCCGGCTTCGCGCCGCGGTCGACCAGCGCGCCCTCCGCCTCGAACCTCGCGTCCTTGAACGGGCGCAGCAGCGGCCCGCCGTCGACCACGGCCCGGTGCAGGCCGATCCGCCCGCCGGCGATGTCGGGCTGCAGCCGCTTGCAGAGCGCCTCGAAGTCGCCGGGCTCGGGGCTCGTGGAGAAGGTCCAGGTGTGGTACAGCGGCAGGCGCGCCCGCTCGTCGGCGACCCAGGCCGGCCGCAAATCGGCGTGGCCGTCGAGCGGGAGGCCGAGCGCGGCGTCGCGGCCGATCGCGAAGGCGGGCACGATGCCGGCGCGGTAGCGGCGGCCGGGCTGCAGGCGGCGCGGGCACACGAGCCGGGCGACGACCGCGCCGCTGCCCGCCTCGACCTCGTCCCGCACGTCGGCGGCGCCGACCGCCGAGACCACGTGCGCCCACGCGTGGGACTCCTCGAGCCGCGGCAGCTCGGCGTCCACGAGGCCGCCCTCGAGCTCGAGCACGGGGCACGAGGCGCTCGGCGGGTGCGTGAGCTCCACGCCGTCGCGCAGCTCGACCACGACGAGCACGAGCCACGGCCGCAGGGCGTTGGCCCCGTCGGCCTTGGCCGGCGTCAGCAGCCACGGCAGCTCGGGGACGGCCAGCTCGACGTACGGCAGGTAGTTCGGCTCGTAGTCCGCCGTGCCGGGCGTCGGCTCGCAGCGGACGACCTGGCCGGGGGCGAGCCCGGTCACGTCGCCGGGTCCCAGCAGGTCGAGCGGGCTCTCGGCGCGCTCCAGACCGCCCGCGTCGTCGGACAGCTCGATGAAGGCCTTCAGCGCCGGGCGCAGCGCGAGCGGGGCGTCCAGCGGGTCCGCGTCCCCGATCCCCTGGGCGATGCCGCGTCGCAGCCACGGGAGGAAGAGGGTCCGGGTCATGCCGCCACGGCCGCGTGCGCCGGCGCCGCCCGGCCCGTCCGCGTGGCGGCGACGTAGTCGAGCCGCTCGCCGTCGACCGCGGTGCCGTCGACGCCGTCGACGACCACGTAGCTCGTCGGCTCGAGCGCGAGCGGCTCGAGCTCGACGGCGAGGCCGCGCAGCCCGCGCGCGGCCGCTCCGGCCTGCGTGGCGCGGACGGTGGCGGCGGCGTCGACCCCCTGGGCGACGACGAGGTCGTACGCGCGCTCCGCCCCCGTCGCCGGCTCCCACAGCTTCGTCTCGTGGCCCGCGGGGGCGAGGACGCGGTCGCGCGCGGGGCCGGGGACCCGCACGCCTTCGGCGCCGAACGAGACGCCGGCCTCCATCCGCTCGTAGTTGGGCGCCGAGAGGCGCTGCTCGTCCCGCAACACGCTGTACTGCGCGGGCGCGAACCAGTCGTCCTCGGCGGCGCTGACGATGCCCGACAGCGGCATGCCGTCGCGGTCGAGCACGCCGGACGCCTCGACCGTGATCCGGCGCTGCTCCGGCGTGCAGTTGCCGTACGCGTCGAGGTCGCGGTCGAGCGGCGCGACCGTCTGGCGCACGACGATCCGCGAGTCCGGGCGCAGCAGCGAGGTCGCCTGGTCGTCGCGCAGGACGATGCCGGCGACGACGCCGGGCGGCGTCTGCACCGACCACGCCGCCGGCAGGTCGAGCTGGTCGTCCATCAGCTCGAGCACGTCGGCGGGCTCGGGCGCCTCGGGCAGCGCGTGGCCGCCGACCGTGAAGTCGAACTTGACCTTGACGAGGAAGAACTTGAAGCTCGCGTGGCAGCTCGCGTACCACGGGTCGGGCCCCTCGACGTGGATCTCGAGGTCGACGCCGAACAGCTCCTTGCCGCCCGCCGTCACGCAGCAGCCGGCGGCCAGGTCGGCGACGATCCGGAACGGGTCGAACTCGAACAGGACGTCGAAGTCGAACCAGCCGGTCGCCGTGTAGTCGACGAGCAGGAACTCCGCGGTCGCGGTGATGTTGAAGCTGCCGCCGAACTGGATGCTGTTCGAGGTCGCCGCGAAGTAGGAGGACAGCGTCGCGGTGACCGCAGGGCCGAGCACGATCTCGGCGCGCATGCGGCGGAGGTCCTCGACCAGGGCCGGGACCTGCGCCGGCGGTTGGTAGCCCGGATGGAAGCCGCCGATCGAGAGCAGGAAGAACGGCTGGCCGGCGACGCTGAGGTAGAGCGCCATGTCGCCGCTCAGCTCGATCACGCCGAGCAGCCGCGAGTCGTAGAGCGAGGCGGTGACGAGCAGCGTGCCGCCGGGGACGTCGATGACCCCGAGCGCGTCCATCCGCAGCTCGAGCACCGGGGCGTCCTCATGCGGCAGCAGCGCCTCGAGCGTCCCCAGGATCACGATCACGCCCTGAGGCAGCGAGAGCACGACGCCGAGCTCGGCGGTGATGAGCGTGGGCGCGCCCCAGCCGAGCTGCGCCACCGGCCCGATCACCGTGTTCCCTGCGGTCAGCGGGAAGTACTCGTCGATCTGCGACAGGATCAGCGCCGCGTCGCGCACCGGGTCGTCGGGGAACAGCAGCGCGTCGACCGCACCCTCGCGCAGGCCGGCGGCGAGCGCCTCGCCGTCGATCGAGCGGTTGAGGGCGAGGATGCCGCCGAGGCCGAGCAGCGTGAAGCCGAAGCCCAGCGGCAGCCCCGGGAAGCGCGCCGACAGGCTGGCGAAGAGCGCCCAGCCGTCCGGGTCGCCCGGCAGCCGCGTGTCGACCACGCCCATGGCGTCGATGCCGATGGCGAGGAAGTCGAGGCTGACGGCGCCGCTGTAGCGGCCGTTCGCCGGGTCGAGGTCGATCACCCCGCCCCCGCGCACGACCTCGGCGTCGAGCGCGAGCCCGATCTTCGAGGGCGGCAGCAGGCCGACCGCGGCGTCGAACGGCCCGAGAACCCCGTCGCCCTCGGTGACGGTGAGCTCGAGGCCGAGGCCCTCGGCGCTCGCCTTGAACGGCCCGAGCACGCCGTCGAGCGCGACGCCGGCGCCGACCGCCACGCTGCCGCTGCTGCCGACGCCGATCGAGAGCTCGATCGAGCGCAGCGTGACGATGCCGAGCGTGCGGTCGACCGGGATCACGAACACCAGCCCGACCGCCCCGCCGACCGTGAAGCCGCTCGCCGACGACCAGCGCGCGTCGAGCTCGAACGGGACCTCGACCTTCCCGGAGCCGAGGATCACGCGCGTCAGAGCGTCGTCGGGGACGACGACGAGGTTCCCGCCGCCGAGCGCGACGCGCAGGATCGCCTCGGCGTCGCCGTCGAGGACGAGCGTCAGCCCGGCCTCGATGCTGGCCAGCTCGAGCCGCGTCGCCCCGCGGCTCCCGAACAGCAGCCACGGCTCGCGCGGCTCGCCGGTGAGCGTGGCCGCCAGCGTGCCGCGGCCCTGCCCGTTCAGGGAAGTCGCGCCGTCCGGGCGCAGCAGGAGGCCGGCTGTCGCGGTGGCCTCGAGCTCGGCGGAGACCGTCGCCTTCCACGGGTCGGGGAGATCGGCCTCGGCTCCCGCGCTGCCCCACGTGAGGTTGGTGAGGGCGAGCCCGTCGCCGGCCGGCAGGACCAGCAGCCCGGCCTCGACGAGCGCGCCGTCGTGGAGGCCGGAGGCGAGCGGGACCTGCACGCAGCGCGCGCCCGGGGCGACGTCGCCGACCAGCTCGACCGCCTCGGCCGGCGGCGCGACGATGCGGGCGGGCAGGCCCGCCGAGCCCGCGAGGTCGGCGATCGCGCTCGTGATGCGGTCGCCGTCCAGGCTCGCCGAGCCCCAGCCGGCGAGCGCGCGCAGCGTGGCCGCCGGGTCGGCCAGCGCGTCCCCGAGCGCCTGGAGCGAGATCCGCCGTGCGGGGTCGCCGTCGTCGATCGCCCCGAGCACGACGAGCAGCTGGTAGAGCGGCGGCAGCCGGTGCTCGAGGCGGTCGGCGAGCAGCCGGTGGACGAGCGGCGCCGCGATCGTGTCGCGCCAGTAGGGCTCCGAGCGCGCGTGCGGAGGGAGCCCGAGCGCGTCGTGGTCGAGCTCCGCGAGCGTCGCCGGCAGGTCGGCGACCGACGACACCAGCTGCCCGATCACGTCGATCAGGTCGAGGACGGCCTGCGCCTGCTCGGCGTCGCTGCCGTCGAGCTTGCCGATCGCCGCGACGCCGTCCTCGACGGCGGCGGCGACGGCGTCGCCGAGCTGCCGCAGCTCGCCGCCCGCGAGCGCGGCCGTCAGCCCCTCGGGGTCGAAGGTCAGCTGCGGATCGAGCTGCCGCAGCAGGGCCGAGAGCTTGACCGGATCGGCGAAGGCCGCGCGCAGCGGCATCAGGGCTCCCGCCACTCCCGCCAGCATCGAACCGAGCGCGGTCTCCGCCACCTGATTGGTCTACCAGATTTTGCGTCAGAGCGCTTACCTTTGTTAGGGTCGGAGCCGAGGCCCATGAGTCGAGCGGTGGCGCTCAGCAGGCTCCAGGAGCTCGGCATCCGGGGCCGCGACGATCCTCCCGCCGAGCCCGCGCAGTGGGCGGGCATGGAGGTGGGCGACGGCGGGCTGCGTGCGCTGCACGAGGCGCTGCACCCGAGCCTGCTGCTGCTCACGCTCGCCGGGTACCACATCGACCAGGTGGTGCTCGGCCGGCCCGGCGACGGCGACGTGCTGCTCGTCGACCTCTCCCCGCGGGCGGCCACGGTCCTCCCGTGGGGCGAGTACCTGGAGACCGGCGGCGAGGAGGAGTGGCCGTTCAGCGCCCCCTTCACGGTGTTGATGTGGCTGAAGCTCCGGCACGGGCTGATCGGCGACCCCGTCGACGTCCCGTCGCAGACGATGATCGCCGGCTTCCCGTTCGTCGCGCTCGACGTCGACGCTCCTGCAGACCTGGGCGCGATCGCCAGCCGGCTGCCCGCCGCTCAGGAGCCGCTGCGCGACGAGCTCGTCGCCTGGATCGTGCAGGCCTGGTGGAACACCGACTGGAGCGTCGCCACCACCGGCCTGCTGGCCGCGCTCGAGCCCGACCTGTGGACCTTCCCCGGCCTCGATGACGACCAGGAGCTTCAGAGGCTGGCGTTCCGCCGCCTCGGTGAGGTGATCGCCAACCCGACCCTGGCGACCGAGCCGGCGCTGAGCGCCTTCCTGATCGAGGAGGCCGCCGTCCGGGAGAACGGCCGCCCGCCGAGCGTCCGCGCCCGCCTGACGGCGGCCGTCCCGGATGAGGTCGCGGACCTCGAGCAGGCGTGGAACACCGAGGCCGCGGCGCTGTGGGCAGAGCTGCACCCGGACGGCGGGACCGACCCGTTCCGCCGGGCCGACCACCGGCGTCTGAGCTATTGCGAGCTCGTGTTCGACATGCTCAACGAGTCGCTGATCACGCTCGCCGGGTACACGCCGCAGCTCGAGGAGTCCGCCTACGGCGGCTACGACCTCCGGCGCGGCGACCGCGACCCACGCGAGGACGACCTCGAATGGATCTACGGCGGACGGACGATCACGGCGGAGGGCGATGCGCCGCGGCCCGACCACGTGGACCAGCTCCGCCGCGACCTCGCGCAGATCGGCTTCGGACCGCTCGCCGACGGTGACATGGCGCCGGACCCTGCGATCGACGACGAGGACGAGCCGCCCGATGCGACTCAGCGGCGGACGTTCGGCGCCTACCTCGAATCGGCGGTCCGGGAGTTCCAGATCTACGCGTCGATGCGCACCGTGGCCCGCGTCGCGCTCCCCGAGGAGCTGCCGGAGGTGCGGTACCCGAGCCTCGCGACGAGCCTCGTCGGCCAGCCGAACGACCAGCGCTACATGGGCCCGATCTCGGGGGTCGTCAATGGCGAGACCCGCATCCTGCTGAAGATGTGGGTCGACCGTGACTGGCACTGTCCGGTCGTGATCGAGGCGCGGCGGGTCTATGACGACGACGTGGATGACGACGAGCTCGAGGCCGAGCTCCTGACGGAACAGGAGCTGCTCGAGCTGCGCGACCCCATGTCGACCGCCGACAAGGCGCAGCTCGTCACCGACGCACAGATCGAGGCGGGGCACCACAACATCTGGCGCCGGACCGAGCTCGAGAACAAGAGGTACGCCTTCATCGCCTGGGACTTCACGCGCCACTACCCGGCGCCCGTGGTCCGTCCCTGGGGCGATCCGGTCGTCGTGGCTCGCTGGGGCAACGTCGGCTCGTGGGGCGGTGCCTACGGCGAGGCCCCCTGGTACACCTGGCCGGAGGCCGAGCTCACGCCCGTCAACCTCTTCGGCGCCGACCTCGATCCCGAGCAGCGCCCGCAGCAGGGCGCGTTCTGGTCGACCTACCGGGTGATCCGCGCCGTCTCCGAGGTGGAGTGCCAGGGTGTGCTCGACGGCATGAACGCGTGGGATTCGGCGATCGTCTCCGGCGGGCCCGTCCACTTCACGCTCGGCCTGTGCCGGAAGTCCGGCGGCGGAACGCTCCATACCGCTCCGCGCCCGTGCGTCGTGTACCCCGGCGAGCTGTGCCCGGTGCTGTCGCTCCTGGCCGACGAGGACGAGGCCGAGTACGAGCGCTTCTTCGGCGCCTTCGGCCTGCAGCCCCGCGAGACCTGGCGCGACCCACCCACCGAGATGTTCTCGTCCGGCCACCGGAAGTACCGCGGCTTCGTCCTGCTGCAGGACGAGTCGGGCGAGTTCGTCGACGCGCGGACGGTCAGGCCGGACACGGTGAGGCGCGTCCCCGCGGACCTCGACGCGAACCACGAGGACTACCTCCTGGTCGAGGTGCTGCACCACTGGCATTGGATCTACCGCTGGCAGATGGCGCCGCGGCTCAGCCCCGCCTTCCGAGAGGCGACGTACCGGCTCGCCCGCGCACGCCTCCGCGCGCTGCTGTCGACGCCATGGGGGACGCTCGGCGGGGCGCCGGACGGTCTCACGCTCGGGCAGGTCTTCACCTCGGAGAAGGCGGTGGCGCTCCTCGAGCGCCTGCACGTGTTCTCGCCGCCGACCCTGCTGAAGGTGGAGAACATCGAGGCGGAGTGGGAGGGGCAGACGGTCCACAACATCGACTTCACGCCCATCCTGGGAGCCTTCGAACGGGCGCGGGACACCGAGGGTGGCGGCTCCAATCCCGCGGACTGGGACGACCCCCAAGAGGCGGCGGCCGTGGAATGGCTGAGGACGTGCGGCCTCAAGGGCTCCGGCCCCGACGACGACCTGACCACGCTCGTGGAATGGCCGAAGCTGGGCACCTACGAGAACCGGCGCCACGATCTCTCGCTGCTCGAGGTCGCCATGGAAGAAGCGCCGGACATCAGCCACCTCGCGCCGATGACCGTCGCTCCGGGAACGGAGGCGCAGGCCCGTTTCCTCGTCAGCGACCGCGAGACGGAGGACGGCGGCTCCACGGTCTACGTGACGGTCGACGACGACGACACGCTCGTCGCCAGTCTCGAGGACATCGGCGACGGCTTCTACGACCTCGTCCTGCGGCCGCCGGAGGGCGCCGACGGCGAAGTGAGGGTCACGGTCACGGCGCGCGACCGCCGCCACAAGACCACGCGCGAGGTCATGGTCAATGTGACGGCGGACGGGTCGATGCCGGAGGGGCAGGCCGCCGCGTACGTCCGGCCCGCGCCGATCGGCCTGAGCGCGCAGCGCGGCAGCTTCCAGATCGACGACGGGGACCTCTTCGTCCAGCCGGCCGACCCGCCGCCGCCCGAGCCTATTTGAGCTCGGTGCGGCGCAGCCGGACCAGCCCGATCGCGAAGACCAGCACGACCCAGACGCCGCTCGCCGTCGCGAGCTGCGCCCAGTCGGTGCCGCTCATGCTCGCCGTGGTGTCGGCCAGCGTGGCCATCGGGCGGCCGAGGTCGAGCCAGTCGGCGGGCTTGTCGAGCGCGGCGATGGTCTCGCCGAGGATCGACCAGCCGATCGGGATGACGAAGTACATGACGATCGCCAGCGCCGAGTTCATGAACACGAGGCCGAAGGCGACGCCGCCGAGCATGCCGATCAGCTCGTAGAGCGTGAGGCGGCCGACGTCGCCGAGGCCGAGGCTCCAGTCGCCGCCGGTGAACACGTTGCCGGCCGCGGCCACGACGAAGCAGGCGGCGACGGCGAAGGCCGTCAGCACGGTGGCGCCGATCAGCTTGGCGACGATCACCCGCTCGCGGGCGGGGACGAGCGCGAACGTGGACAGGCCGGTGCGCTGCGACCACTCGCTGGTGACGAGCAGGATGCCGAGCACCGGCAGGATGATCGAGACGACCTGGATCGCGCCGCTGAAGAGCGCCGCGAACGTGCGGTCGATCTCGTCCTCGGCGAAGGTGCCCTGGAGGACGACGACGGCGACGGCGAGCAGGACGAGGACGGCGAGCAGCCAGAAGCCGGCGCGCGTGTCGGCCGCCTTGCGGAGCTCGACCGCGGACAGGCGGCCGAGCCCCGGGCGGGTGAGGGTGGCGGCGGGGGCGGTCATGAGATCAGGGCCTCCTCGCGGCCGGTGGAGGTCAGGGAGAGGAACAGCTCCTCGAGGCCGCCGGTGTCGGCGGGCCGCAGCTCGAGCAGGACGACGCCGGCCGCGGCGGCGGCGCGGCCGACGGCCTCCGCCTCGGCCTCGACGAGCAGCGCGCCGTCGGAGCCCGGGGTGGCGGACAGCCCGGCGTCGGCGAGCGCGAGATGGAGCGCCTCCGGGTCGAGCCCGCGCACGATCACGCCGGTCGACGCGAGCAGCTCCTGCAGCCGGCCGTCGGCGACGATCCTGCCCTTGCCGATGACGACCAGGTGGTCGGCCACCGCCTCGACCTCGCGCAGCAGGTGCGAGGAGAGCAGGACGGTGCCGGCGCGGTCGGCGAAGTCGCGCAGCAGGTGGCGCATCCAGGCGATGCCCTCGGGGTCGAGGCCGTTGGCCGGCTCGTCGAGGATCAGCACGCGCGGATCGCCCATCAGCGCCTGCGCGATCCCCAGCCGCTGGCGCATGCCGAGCGAGTAGGTCCCGACGCGCTTCTTGGCGGCGGTCTTGGAGAGCCCGACGCGCTCCATCAGCTCGTCGACACGCCGGCGGTCGACGCCGAGCACCTTCGCGGTCAGCGTCAGCGCCTCGCGGCCGGTGCGGCCGGAGTGCTGCGCCGAGGCGTCGAGCAGGACGCCGACCTCGCGGCCGGGGTTGGGAAGCCTGCGGTAGTCGGTGTCGAGCACGGTGGCCGTGCCCGCGTTCGGGTTCGTCAGCCCGCAGATCATGCGCAGGGTCGTCGACTTGCCGGCGCCGTTGGGGCCGAGGAAGCCGGTCACCGTGCCGGGCGCGCAGGAGAAGGAGATGTCGTCGACCGCCAGCTGGCGGCCGTAGCGTTTCGTGAGATGCTCGACGGCGATCATGCTCGACAGGGTCGCGTCCGGGCGGGCGATCGTCCATCCCCCCAAGGGTGGATCCGCATAGACCAAGGTCGATGGCAGCGGCGACCTGGGTCGGTGGCCGGGGCGCCGGAGCGGGCCTAGGCTTGACGGCGATGGAGCAGCTCGAGCACCCACGGCTGCTGCCCGGCGTCCTCGTCCCCGATCCCGACGGCAGGGCGCACAGGCGGTCGACGCGCGACTGGATCGTCGACGTCTCGTGCTTCCTGCTCGCGGTCCTCGGCGGCCTCCTGATCTACGCCGAGGGCGTCGACCGGATGTCGGACGAGCTGCAGACCTACGACCTCCTCGCCGGGGCGCTCGCCTCGCTGGCGCTGTGGCAGCGGCGCCGCTGGCCGGTGGGGGTGGCGCTCTTCATCGGCGCGCTCACCACCTTCTCGTCGTCGGCGACGATCGCCGGGGCGATCGCGCTCTTCACGGTGGCGGTGCACCGGCGCGCTGCCGTGGCCGTCGCGATCGGGGCGGTCGGCCTGGCCACGACGCCGATCTACCTGTCGTTCCACCCGGACCCGGAGGTGCCGAGCTGGGGCAGCTTCCTCATCAGCGTGCTCGGCGTCGGCGCCGTGATCGCGTGGGGCATGTTCGTGCGGGGCCGGCGCCAGCTCGTGCTCTCGCTGCGCGACCGCGCCGAGCGCGCCGAGGCCGAGCAGCAGCTGCGCGTCGAGCAGGCGCGCCAGCAGGAGCGGGCCCGCATCGCGCGCGAGATGCACGACGTGCTCGCGCACCGCATCTCGCTGCTCAGCCTGCACGCCGGGGCGCTCGAGTTCCGCCCGGACGCGCCGCCGGACGAGGTCGCCCGCGCGGCCGGGGTGATCCGCGCCAGCGCGCACGACGCGCTCGAGGACCTGCGGACGGTGATCGGCGTGCTGCGCGAGGGCTCCGGCGGCGACGACCCGGAGCGCCCGCAGCCCACGCTGGCCGATCTCCCCGCCCTCATCGAGGAGTCGCGCGCGGCGGGCATGCACGTGCACTTCGAGGCCCGCGTGGCCGATCCGTCGGATGTCCCGGCGACGACCGGCCGCAGCGCGTATCGGATCGTGCAGGAGGGGCTCACCAACGCCCGCAAGCACGCCCGCGGCGCGGCGGTCGAGGTTGTCGTGGACGGGGCGGCGGGAACCGGGCTCACGATCGAGATCCGCAACCGGCTGCCGGTCGGCGTCGGCGCCGAGCCGCGCATCCCCGGCACGGGGACCGGCATCGTCGGGCTTGCCGAGCGGGCGAGCCTGGCCGGCGGCCGGCTCGAGCACGGCTTCACGCCGGCCGGCGACTACCGGCTCTGGGTGTGGCTGCCGTGGCCGGCGTGATCCGCGTCCTGATCGTCGACGACGACGCGCTCGTGCGCGCGGGCCTGTCGATGATGCTGGCGGGCACCGACGACATCCGCGTGGTCGCCGAGGCGTCCGACGGCGCCGAGGTCGCCTCCGCGGTCGACGCCTACCAGCCCGACGTCGTGCTGATGGACATCCGGATGCCCGGTGTCGACGGGCTCGCCGCCACCGAGCGGCTGCGCGCTCGCGAGGGGGCGCCGGAGGTCATCGTGCTCACGACCTTCGACGCCGACGACCACGTCCTGCGCGCGCTGCGCGCCGGCGCCGGCGGCTTCCTGCTCAAGGACACGCCGCCGCCGGAGATCATGCGCGCGATCCGGCTCGTGGCGGCCGGCGAGGCGATGCTCTCACCGGCGGTCACGCGGCGGCTGATCGAGCACGTCGCCGACGAAGGGCTGGGCGGGCGCCGCGCCCGTGCCCGCGAGCTGCTCGACCGGCTGACCGACCGCGAGCGCGAGGTGGCGATCGCGATCGGCCAGGGGAAGTCGAACGCCGAGATCGCGGCCGAGCTGTACATGAGCGTCGCGACGGTGAAGGCGCACGTCTCGCGCCTGCTCACCAAGCTCGAGGTCGGCAACCGCGTCCAGATCGCGCTCCTGGCGCACGACGCCGGGGTCGCTTAGACCCGCCCGCGCGGGGTGTGGGCTAGACCAGCTCGCGCAGGCGCGCGGCGGCCGCGACAGCCTCGTCGCGCGAGCGCACGCCGAGCTTGCGGTACAGGTTCTTGAGGTGCGTCCGCACCGTCTCGGGCGAGAGCACGAGCTCGCGGGCGATGTCCTGGTTGGTGGCGCCGCCGGCGAGCAGGTCGAGCACCTCCCACTCGCGCCCGGTCAGGTTCGAGCGCACGGGGCGCAGGCCGGGGGCGCCGGCCGGGGCGCTGCGGAAGTGCCGGATGAGCTGCATGGCCAGCCGGCGCGAGATCGCCGCCTCGCCGTCGAGCGAGCCGCGCAGGGCGCGCGGCAGCGAGTCGAGGTCGATGTCCTTCGAGAGGAAGCCGGAGGCGCCGGCCCGCAGGCCGCGGATGCCGAGCGCGGCGTCGTCGACGCCGGTGAGCAGGACGACGCGGATCGACTGGTCCTGGTCGTGGATCAGGCGCGTCGCCTCGATGCCGTCCATCTCCGGCATCATGTAGTCCATCACCACCACGTCGGGGCGGTAGAAGAGCGCGAGCTCGACCGCCTCGCGCCCGGTCGTCGCCTCCGCGATGACCGTCATGTTGTCGGCCTGCAGCGTCTGGCGGATCAGCCGCCGCACTAGCGGGTCGTCGTCCGTGATCAGCGCGCGGATGCGCGGGGCGTCGTCCGTGACCGCGCTCATGTCAGGAGATCCGCGTCCTCGCGGCGCCCTGGCCGTGGCGGTGGGCGGCCACGCCGCCCTCCGGGGCCAGGAGGAGCGACATCAGGACCGTCGAGCGCATCGTGCGCGGCGGCTCCGGGCGCGTAGGCCCGAGGATCGGACGGGCCCGGTTGGAGTGCGGGTTGGGGAGGTGGACCGGCTTCATGCTGCGCAGCCTTGCCGCTGATGGTTGGCGCCCCCTTACCATCGCCTTGCGGGCGTCTTGCGATGACTTGCGGCGGCCCCCATCGTCATACGACCATGACGACCATCGTGCTCGACGACCAGGCCACCTTCGAAGCGCTCGCCGAACGCCACCGGCGAGAGCTGCAGCTCCACTGCTACCGCATGCTCGGCTCCTTCGTGGAGTCCGAGGACCTCGTGCAGGAGACGTTCCTGCGCGCGTGGCGGCGCCGCGACACCTTCGAGGGCCGCTCCACGGCGCGCGCCTGGCTCTACCGCATCGCCACCAACGCCTGCCTCGACGCGCTGGCCCGGCGGCCGCGCAAGCCGCAGGGCGGCGAGGTCCTGTGGCTGCAGCCGTATCCCGACGACCTGCTCGAGGGCATCGTCGAGCCCGGCGCCGAGCCGGACGCCGCCGTGGTCGAGAAGGAGACGATCGAGCTGGCGTTCATGGTCGCCGTCCAGCACCTGCCGCCGCGGCCGCGCGCGGCGCTGATCCTGCGCGACGTGATCGGCTGGTCGACGAAGGAGACGGCGGCGCTGCTCGAGACCAGCGAGGCGGCGGTCAACAGCGCGCTGCAGCGCGGTCGCGCCGCCCTCAAGGAGCACCTGCCGGAGCGCCGCCTCGACTGGTCGGCCGAGCCGACGGAGGCCGAGCGCGCGCTGGTCGAGCGCTACATGGACGCCCAGGACCGCGGCGACATCCCCGGCCTGGCCGCGCTCATGCGTGAGGACGCGACGTTCGCGATGCCGCCGCAGCCGGGCGTCTGGAGCGGACGCGACGCGATCGTGGCCGTCTGGGAGGAGGGCGGCTTCGGGACGCCGGCGTTCGGCGACGTCCGCTCGCGCGCCACGAGCGTCAACCGGCAGCCCGCGGTCGCCTGCTACGTGCGCGAACCCGGCGCCGATCACCACCGCGCGCTAGCGCTCGACGTCCTGCGGATCGAGGACGGGGCGATCGCCGACATCACGGTCTTCGACGGCCGGCTGTTCGGGGCGCTGGGGTTCCCGACGCGGCTCTAGTTAGCTCACCTCGGCGAGCAGCGCGCGCGGGACGAGCACGCAGGTGATCGGCCCGATCGCCAGCCGCTCGGTGCGGCCGGGCAGCAGGTCGCCGCCCGCGACGTGCGCGTCGCGCGGCGGCGCCGGCAGCCCGAAAAGCCGGTGCCCGAACTCGGCGGCGTTGTGGCGCAGCGCGCGGCCGGCCTGCGGCCGCGAGATCCGCCACCCGGCAGCCACGAGCGTCGCGCCGTGCCAGAGCTCCCAGCGCCAGCGCCGGAACGGCAGCCGGCCCGGAGGGAGCTCGTGCAGCGCGTAGCCGAACTGCAGACCTTCGAACGTGGGCACCGGGCGATCAGGATACGATCGCGCGCCAGGGTGGCCGACCATCGCGCGATGCTCGAGGTGGCGCTCGCCGAGGCGCGGGCCGGCTTCGACGAGGGCGGGATCCCGATCGGCGGGGCGCTGTTCGACGGCGCGGGCGCGTTGCTGGGCCGCGGCCACAACCAGCGCGTGCAGCGCGACGACCCGTCGGCGCACGGGGAGACGGAGGCGTTCCGCAACGCCGGCCGCCGGCGCTCCTACCGCGACACGGTGATGGTCACCACGCTGGCTCCCTGCTGGTACTGCTCGGGGCTGATCCGCCAGTTCGGGATCGGCACCGTCGTCGTGGGGGAGTCGCGGACGTTCCAGGGCGGCATCGACTGGCTGCGCGAGTGCGGCGTGCAGGTCGTCGACCTCGACTCGGCCGAGTGCCGCGACCTGCTCGCCGCGTTCATCGCGCGTCACCCCGAGGTCTGGAACGAGGACATCGGGGAGTGATCGCCTACCGCTTTGTCACGACCGCCACGCTCGTCACGGTGGCGTCGAGGCCGTCGCCGACGCCGTCGGCGATCCGCACGGTGACCTCGTAGCGGCCGCGGCGGCGGTAGGTGTGCGTGCCGCGGACGGCGAACGAGCCGTCGGCGCGGCGGAGGACCGAGCCGTACGAGCGCCGGCCGTCGCCCCAGGCGATGCGGGCGCGGTACGCGTCGGCGCGGGCGTTCGGGTCGGCGTCGGTGAAGGTGGCCACCGTCGCGGTCGCCACGCGGCGCTCGCGCGCCTCGAACGTCGTGCCGGCGGCGGTCACCGGGTAGTCGAGCCCGAGGTCGAGCTGCAGGACCTTGCCGTCGCTGCTCTGGGTGATCCACAGCGTGCCGTCGCCGGCCGAGATCAGGCCGTCGTTCCAGCCGCCGCGGATCTCGTAGGCGTCGGTGAAGGTGCCGTCGAAGGTCATGCGCGACACGACGCCGCTCTGGAACTCGGAGATGTAGAGCGCGCCGTCGACGCCCGTGGCCATCCCGAGCGGGTCGGCGTTCTCGCGGGGGAGCGGGTACTCGTCGGTGAACACGCCGTCGGTCGTCACGCGCGAGATCACGTTGTCGTTGCGCTCGGCGACGTAGAGCGCGCCGTCGGGGCCCGGCACGATCGCGCCGGGCATGCCGTGCTCGCCGGGCACCTCGTACTCCGTGATCGCGCCGTCGGTGGTGATGCGGCCGAGCTTGTCGCTGCTCGAACCGCTGAACCACATGGCGCCGTCGGGGCCGGCCACGATGTCGCCGGCGAACGCGTCCTTGGTGGGGATCTCGTACTGCGTGACCTGCCCGTCGGCGGTGATGCGGCCGATCTCGTCCTCGTGGGCCTGGGTGAACCACAGGGCGCCGTCGGGGCCGAGCGCGATCGAGGTCGGGAAGCTGTCGTCGTCGAGCGCGTAGCTGACGGACGAGCCGTCGGTCTCGACGCGGTGGATGGCATCGCCGCCGGAGTCGGCCACCCACATGGAGCCGTAGGCGACGGTGATGGCGCCCGGCATGTCGCCGAGCTCGTAGTGGCGGATCGTGCCGGTGTTGGAGATCCGCCAGATCCGGCCGAGGCTGCTGTCGGTCACCCACGTGGCGCCGTCGGGGCCGACCGCCATGGAGTTCGCGAGGGCGAACTCGTCGGGGAGCGTGTAGGTCGTCAGCCGCTCGGAGGCGTTGGCGGCGGACGCGGAGAGACCCGCGACGACCACCATGAGGAGCACGGCTGCGACCCTGGGGAGGAAGGGGAGGTTGCGCATGCAATGAGTTTGCGTGCGCGCGGGTTTCGCCGCATCAGGGATATCCCTGGTGAGATAGGCGCATGGAGGCTGTCGTCCTCTGCGGGGTCCAGGGCAGCGGCAAGACGACGCTCTACCGCGATCGCTTCGCCGCGACGCACGAGCACGTGAGCCTCGACGTGCTGGGCTCCCGGGCGCGCGAGGCGGCGCGGCTCGCCGCCTGCCTGGAGGAGGGGCGGCCGTTCGTGGTCGACAACACGAATCCGACGGCGGCCGCCCGCGCCCGCTACCTGGAGCTCGCCCGGGCGGCGGGCTTCAAGGTGATCGGCTACCTGGTCGAAGGCGAAGGACGCTCCGAGCACGTCGGGCCTGCGACGGCCGCCGCCACCGCCCGGCGCTTCGTACGTCCCACGCCCGAGGAGGGCTTCGACGAGCTGTGGCATGCGACCCCGACGCCGGACGGCGGCTGGCGGGTCGAGCCGCTGGTGACTACGCCGCCCCTGTTCTGATCCCGCCGCCGAGCGCGTCGTCGATGTAGCGCAGGGTGTCGTCCGAGAGCGTCACGCCCGCGGCGGCGGCGTTCTCGTGGACCTGCTCGGGCCGCGTGGCGCCGACGATCGCGGCGGCGACGTTGCGGCGGCGCAGGATCCAGGCGAGCGCGAGCTGCGACAGGGTCAGGCCCGCGCCCTCCGCCACCGGCCGCAGCCGGTCGACCGCCTCGAGGATGTCGTCGGTAAGCCACTGCTTGATGAAGCGGTTCATGCTCTTCGACCGCGCGCGCGAGTCGGCCGGCGGCGCCTCGCCGGGCCGGTACTTGCCGGTCAGCACGCCCTGGGCGAGCGGCGACCAGACGATCTGCGAGATCCCGTTGCGCTCGCACAGCGGGATCACCTCCGCCTCGGGCGCGCGCCACAGCGCCGAGTACTGCGGCTGGCTGGAGACGAACTTCTCCACGCCCGGCAGGTCGAGCGCCGCCTGGATCCGGTCCGGCCGGCCACTCGCTGAACCCGATGTAGCGCGCCTTGCCCGCGCGGACCACCTCGGTCAGCGCCTCCATCGTCTCCTCGAGCGGCACGTCGTCGTCGTAGCGGTGGCACTGGTAGAGGTCGACGTAGTCGGTGCGCAGGCGCTCGAGCGAGGCGTCGATCTGCTTGTGGATCTGCGCGCGCGACAGGCCGCGGTCGCGCGCCGACATCGGGAAGTAGAGCTTGGTGGCCAGCGTGTAGGAGTCGCGCGGGTGGTCGGCGAGGATCTCGCCCCACACGCGCTCGGCGGCCCCGCGGCCGTAGACGTTGGCGGTGTCGAAGAACGTGATGCCGGCGTCGAACGCCGCGCGCGTGCACGCCTCGGTCTGCTCACGGCCGACGCCGCCGCCGTAGGTGAGCCACGATCCGAGCGCGATGACCGAGACCTCGAGGTCGGAATCGCCGAGTCGCCGATGCTCCATGGCGCTATTACATCGGGTCGATGGATCTGCCCGTCATGCCGCCGGTCGTCCCGATGCTCGCCAAGGTCTCGCGCGAGATCCCCGACGGGCTGTTCTACGAGCCCAAGTGGGACGGCTTCCGCTCGATCGTCTTCCGCGACGGCGACGAGGTGGAGATCGGCAGCCGCAACGAGCGGCCGATGACGCGCTACTTCCCCGAGGTGGTCGAGGCCGTCCGCGCCAACCTGCCGCAGCGCTGCGTGGTGGACGGCGAGATCGTCGTGCCGGGGGAGAAGGGGCTCGACTTCTGGGCGCTCCAGCAGCGGCTGCACCCGGCCGCCAGCCGCGTCGCGATGCTGGCCGCGGCCACGCCGGCGCGGTTCGTCGCCTTCGACCTGCTGGCGCTCGGCGACGACGACTACACCCGGCGTCCCTTCCACGAGCGCCGGGCGGCGCTCGAGCGGGCGCTGGCGAGTGCGGCGCCGCCGGTCCACCTCACGCCGATCACGCGCGACCGCTCGCTGGCGCGGCAGTGGTTCGAGCTGTTCGAGGGCGCCGGGCTCGACGGCCTGATCGCCAAGCGCGGCGAGGACACCTACCAGCCCGACAAGCGCGTGATGGTCAAGGTGAAGCACGTGCGGACGGCCGACTGCGTGGTGGCCGGCTACCGCGTGCACAAGTCCGGGCCGGGCGCGATCGGCTCGCTCCTGCTCGGGCTCCACCTCGACGGCCACGAGCCGCCGTCGCAGTGGTCGCATCTCGCGGGCGCGCTCGCCCCGGTCGGCGTCGTGGCCGCCTTCCCGATGGCGCGCCGGCGCGAGCTGTTCGAGGAGCTCCAGCCGCTCGTCACGACCTTCGACGACCACCCGTGGATGTGGGCCCGCCCACCCGGCGGCCACATCGACGGGCCCGGCAGCCGCTGGAACCCCGGCAAGGACCTCTCGTTCGTCCCGCTCCGCCCCGAGCGCGTGGTCGAGGTCCGCTACGACCACATGGAGGGAGCGCGCTTCCGCCACCCGCCACAGTTCGTCCGCTGGCGCCCCGACCGCGACCCGGCGTCCTGCGGCTACGCGCAGCTCGAGCAGCCGGTGCGGTTCGAGCTGGAGGACGTGCTCGAGGGGCGGGTGCGCCGGCGAACTGCGGCTGGGTAGGGAGGCGCAGGGGTCGGCGTCGGCGGCCTCCGTGTCACGAAACCCGCGATATGCGCGGGTAAATCGACGCGCGTGTCGCTTTGGGGTCGCTATACGACCCAAAGGTGACACGGAGACCCGCGGCGCCGACCTCACCGCCGCCCTACCCAGCCGCAGTTCTCAGTCCCAGCGCGGCCGCCTCAGACCCGGCCACCAGCTCATCAGCAGCGCGAGCGCGGGCAGGAGCGAGACGCCGAGGCCGGCGGCGAGCGACCGCTGCGGACGGCCGCGCTGGCGTCGTGCTCGCCGCCTCGGCGGTCGCCCTCAGCCCGTCCGGCCGTCCGCGGCTCAGGGCACCCCAACTCTTTCGAGTCAGGGTGCCCCGGCGGACCTAGAACAGGTGCTGGTAGGACACCGCGGAGTACGCCCACGCCAGGCAGTCGTCGCCGTTGCCCGACAGGCTGTTGACGCGGATGTTCGAGCCGGCATTGAGCTGCTCGGCCGGGATGGCGAACCGGTCGTCGTCCCACAGCGGCCCGTCCGAGCCGTCGTAGGCGTTGGCCGGCGAGATCGCCTGCCCGCCGAAGGTCATCGGGCCCTCCGTGAACTGCGGCTGGCCGTCGGCCACCGCCGCGTTGAGCCGGACGAACGACGGCTGGATCGGGAGCGTGAGCGAGAACGTCGTGCTCATCAGCGGCGTCGCGGCCGTCGAGGACAGCGCCCCGTGGCGGATCACCACCCGGCCGGTGCGGGCCAGCGGGCTGTTGGTGCGGTAGATCAGCACCAGCGAGGCGCCCTGGCCGTCGACGCCGCCCGTGCCGCCGACGCCGCCGACCGTGAACGTCCCGTTTGACGTGACGGTGCCGGTCGGGAACACGTGCCGGTAGACGCGGTTGGGGCCGAGCTGGTTGATGTTCCAGCAGGTGTCCTTCGACGCGCCGACGAGCGTGCCGGTGCGGCTCACGCCGTTGAACGTCGCCGTGTCGTCGGGTCCGCCGATCGTCATCCAGTACAGCGCCGCGTGCTGCACGGTCGCGCCGAACGGCAGCCCGGTGATGGTGATCGTCCCGTTCGACGGGGCGCCGGCGCGGGTGGCGAGGCTGACGCCCTCGGACGTCACGCCGCCGTTCGGCAGGCTGAAGTCCGCGCCCGGGCGCAGGCCGGTGTCGGAGATGCGGGTCGAGGCGCTGAGCACGCGGATGCGCGG
The DNA here is from genome assembly GCA_963844405.1 of uncultured Solirubrobacteraceae bacterium. Taxonomy (GTDB): domain Bacteria; phylum Actinomycetota; class Thermoleophilia; order Solirubrobacterales; family Solirubrobacteraceae; genus DASSUW01. The sequence goes on from CAWJNZ010000012.1 coordinate 526,965, forward strand.
CCGGGTGAGGCCGTTGTCGGCGTCGGTGACCGGCTTGCCGGTCTGCTGCAGGTGGCTCAGCAGCGTGGGGACCGTCGCGCTCGGGGCGAGCTCCTTCAGAACCGCCCACGCGCCCGCGACGTGCGGCGCGGCCATCGAGGTCCCGTCCTTGGAGGCGAAGCCGCCGCCGGGCACCGACGAGTTGATCCCGGTGCCGGGGGCGAGCAGCTCGACCTGCGACGACGAGTTCGAGAAGCTCGACACGGCGTCGCCCTTGGTCGTCGAGCCGACGGTGATCGCCGACGAGATGCACGCCGGCGCGCCGACGCCGATCGAGGAGCCGCGGTTCCCGGACGAGATCACGGTGGCGATCCCGGTCGAGCGCAGGTTGTCGATCGCCGCCTTGCGGGCGTCGCCGTCGCAGGCGGAGGTGTGCTCACCGGCGCCGAGGCTCATGTTGACCGAGGCGATCCGCAGGCTCGACCGCAGGGCCATCACGCGCTCGAGGCCCTTGATCTGGTCGCTCACGAAGCTCTTCGCGCACGGGCTCGGCCGCGGGTCGCAGTTGGCGGCGCCGTCGAAGCGCGAGAACACGTTGATGGCGATCAGCCTGGCGTCGGACGCAACGCCGCTGAAGCTGGTGCCGGCGCCGGCCGCGATGCCCGCCACGTGCGTGCCGTGCGAGCAGTCGCCCGGGGAGTACGTGCAGGGCACGGCGGAGCCCGCGGTGGTCGAGCTGCTGACGCCGCCGGGGCAGTCGCCGTCGGAGAAGCAGGCCTCCGAGACCACCTTGCCGGCCAGGAACGAGTGCGCCTTGTCGACGCCGGTGTCGAGCACCGCGACGTGCTGGCCGGAGCCGTCGCGGCCGAGCGTGTCGGCCTCGGTCGCCTCGACTATCCGCGTGCTCTGGGCGAGGTCGGGGTCCGACAGCTCGTCCTCGACGAGGCTCGCGGCCTGGCCCGAGCGCTCGAGCGCGTCGAGCGCGTCGCGGTCGAGCTCGAGCGCGACCGAGGGGATCGTCTCGAACGCGTCGACCACACGGTGCTTCGTGCCCGCCAGCGAGGCGACGAGCCGGTCGCGCAGCGCGTCGATCTGCGCGCGCTGCTGCTTGACGGCTTCGTCGCCGAGCGCCCCCTCGGGCGTGAAGCGCGCCTGCAGGCCGGCGATCACGCGGACCGTGCCGTCCTTCCTGAGGGCCTCGAACGCTGAGGCCGGGGCGACGGCGGCGGTCAGGTCCACCGTCTGTGGCCGCTCGGCGGCCAGCAGGGTGGTGGTTTGGCCGCCCTGGCCGGGATCGGCGAGCGCGGTCGCCGGAAGCAGCGCGAGCGCGAGGACGACGATCGTCCAGGCGACGCCTGCGGTGTGTCGTGGCGACATGGATGACTCCTGTCGACGAGGGTTGTCGCCGCGCAGGATCGGGCAGGCGGTTTGGCGCCGCCTTGGCGTGATCTAGAGGACCGGAAGGTGCGCTCTAGCAGGAATTTCTGGGCGTTCTGGGCGTCCGCGCGCGAGGCGCCGGCGCCTACCGGGACGCTCGCGCGACGGCGCGCTTGAGCTCCGCCTTGCCCATCTTCGAGCGCCCCTGGATGTCCAGCTTGCGCGCCTGCTCCTCGAGCTCCTTGCGCGTCGGGGCGTCGCCGCGGCGGACAGCGGCGGCCTCCTTGCCGAGCGCGGTCCGCGTCCCGCTCGACAGGTTCTTCAGCGTCTGCTTGCTCTTGGCGCCGGCCTGCGCCTTCTTGACGTTGCGCTTCGCGGCCTCGCGCTGCTTCTGCGTCGCCATCAGGACTTCTTGCGGTCCACGGCCCGCTGGAGCTGGGCCTTGGTCATCGACGACCGGCCCTCGACGCCCAGGTTCTTCGCCTCTTCGTACAGCTGGTCGCGCGTGCGGCCCTTCGCGCGGTTCGTGCCCGAGCGCTGGCCGCCGCGGCGCGAGGACGACATGTCCTGCGTCGACGTGCGCGAGCGCGTGCGCGACTCGCCGGAGCGCGCGCGCTCCTTGTTGACGGTGCGCGCGGCGATCTCCTCGGCGCGGTCCTCCGAGGCGCCCTGGTCCTTCGCGCTGTCCTTGATGTGCTCGTACTGCCGGGCGCGCTTGGTGCCCTTCTTGACTCCTCGTGGTGGCATGGTGAGGTCCTACCCGCTCCGGGAAGACTCCTTGCATGGGCCGGTTCGTCATCCAACAGCACGCGGCCAGCACGCTGCACTACGACTTCCGGCTCGAGGCCGGCGGCGTATTGAAGTCGTGGGCGGTGCCGAAGGGCCCGTCGACCGACCCGCGCGAGAAGCGGCTGGCCGTCGAGGTCGAGGACCACTCGCTCGGCTACGGCGACTTCGAGGGCCTCATCGGCGACGGCTACGGCGCCGGTCGCGTCATCGTGTGGGACGCGGGCACCTACCGCAGCCTCACCGAGGGACCGGTCGAGGAGGCGCTCGAGAACGGCCACCTCTCGTTCTGGCTGGAGGGCGAGAAGCTGCGCGGCGGCTGGACCCTGCGGCGGACGCGCGGCGGCGCCAAGCCGCAGTGGCTGCTGATCAAGCGCCGCGACGAGTGCGCCGACGCCCGCCGCAACCCGGTCAGCACGCAGCCGGAGTCGGTCCTCAGCGGGCGGACGCTCGACGACCTGTGATCGTCTCCGTGCCCTCGTCCCAGCGCCAGGGGACGTCGGTTCCGGTGAGGTGCACGCCGCCGATCCAGCGGTCGATGCCGTTGAGCGCGACGTGGTCGGCGCGGCCCTCGAGGACCTCGCGGCCGGCGTCCGTAAGTGCCAGCGGCTCGGGGTCCAGCAGCGGCGTCGGCGCCGTGGCCAGGCGGCGCATGCGGTCGAAGCTCCAGGTGTCGCCGAGGAAGGGCCGCGACTCGCGGGCGGCGGAGCGGGTGAACGCCTCGCCGGGTGTCGTCGCGCCGGCGGCGACCGCGGCCAGGATCCGCCGCTCGGTCAGCGCAAGGCCGTCGCGCGTGGACGGGTACTCGCGGCAGAGCCGGTCGAACGCCTCGGCGACGAACGGCAGCTCCGCCGACCGGGTCGCCACGATGCCGGCGAGGCCGCTCGGCTCGGGGGCGCGCAACGCGGCCCAGGCGCGCGCGGCGAGGTCGAGGCCGGCCGCGGTCAGCGTCGTCGCGGCCAGGCGGGCGAGCTGCTCGGAGCTGAGCTCGCCCAGTCCGCCGACCGGCGCGCAGATCAGCGCGATCCGCTCCGGCGGCACGCCCCGGTCGCGCAGCCGCGCGAGGATCTGGACGATCTGCAGCTGGTCGTAGAGGTCGGCCTCGAACCACAGCACGAAGTCGCCGTGCTCCTCGAGCGTGCGGTCGCGCTCGGCGAACTGCTCGTCGCCGCCGCCGAGGAACTCCGTCCGGATCCGCCGCAGCTCGTCGTCCGGGACGTCGGGCACCGGCCCCTCGTGCAGGACGTCGCGCCACGGCAGGATCGGCTCCGTGAGGCCCATGCCCCGCAGGCCCGGCACCGTGGCGTCGCCGTTCGTCACGTGGAGCCTCACACCCGTTCCCCTCTCTCCGTTGCAACCTCCATGAGCCTCCGCCTCTTCGACTACGTCGCCTCGGCCAACTGCTACAAGGTCCGCCTGCTGCTGTCCCAGCTGGGCACGCCCTACGAGCGCGTGCCGGTCGACATCTTCGCGGGCGAGACGCTGACCGACGCCTACGGGGCGATCAACCCCGCGCGCGAGACGCCGGTGCTGCAGATCGACGAGCAGACGTACCTGCCGGAGTCCGGCGCCATCCTCGCCTACCTCGCGGAGGGCACGCCGTACCTGCCCGAGGGCCGCGACGAGCGCGCGCAGGTCCTGCGCTGGCTGCTGTTCGAGCAGACCGGCGTGATGATGCCGATCGGCGGGCTGCGCTTCCGGTTGATCACCGGCCGCATCTCGAACGAGGCGGCCGAGCGCGGTCGCGAGCGCGCCCGGGCGGCGCTCGCCCTCCTCGACGACCACCTCGAGCGCCACGAGTACGTCGCCGCCGCCCGCTACACGATCGCCGACATCGCGATCTACGGGTACGCGCACGTGGCCGGCGACGCGGGGCTCGACCTCGCGGACTTCCCGTCCGTGCACGCCTGGTGCGACCGCGTCGCCGCGCAGGACGGCTACATGAACGACCTGGAGCCGTATCCGGCCAACGCGCAGCTCGGCGCGGGGCGCTCGATCTACGGCTGAGGGCGACATACTGCCCGGCGATGCGCGTCGCGCGACTGCACGGGGCCGGGGACCTGCGGGTGGGTGAGGAGGAGCGGCCGTCGGCGGGCGACGGCGAGTCGGTCGTGCGGGTGGAGGCGGTCGGGATCTGCGGCTCCGACCTGCACTGGTTCGAGGAGGGCGGGATCGGCGACAACCGGCTGGCGGCGCCGCTCGTCGTCGGGCACGAATTCGCCGGGATCGCCGAGGACGGGCCGCTGGCGGGACGGCGCGTGGCCGTCGATCCGGCCGTGCCGTGCGAGCGCTGCGACCGCTGCCGCGAGGGGCATCCCAACCTGTGCCCGCACGTCCGCTTCGCCGGGCACGGGCGATGCGACGGCGGCCTCCAGCAGTACCTGAGCTGGCCCACCCATCGCCTGCACCCGCTGCCCGACGGGCTCGACGGCGTTGCGGGGGCGCTGCTCGAGCCGCTCGGCGTCGCCGTCCACGCCGTCGACCTCGGCCACGTCCGGGTCGGCGACCGCGTCGCGATCGTCGGCTGCGGTCCGATCGGGCTCCTGCTGCAGCAGGTCTGCCAGGCGGCGGGAGCCGTCGTCGCCCTCGCCGTCGACCCGCTCGAGCACCGCCGCGCCGCCGCCGCACGAGCCGGCGCGCAGCGCGCGGTCGCGCCGGACGACGCGCGCGGCGGCGATGGCGCGGGCGGGGCCGATGTCTCGGGCGGAGCCGATGTCGTGTTCGAGGCGGCGGGGACCGACGAGGCCGTCGACCTCGCGCTCCGCGCGGCGCGGCCAGGCGCGCGTGTGGTGCTGGCCGGCATCCCGACCGGCGACCACACCACGTTCTCGGCCTCCGTCGCCCGCCGCAAGGGTCTGACACTCCTGCTCGTGCGGCGCATGGGCGAGGTCTATCCGCGGGCGCTCCGGCTCGTGCAGTCCGGCGCCGTCGACCTCGAGCCGCTCGTCACCCACCGCTACCCGCTCGACCGCGCAGCCGAGGCCTTCGAGGTCGCGGCCCGCCGCGACGGCCTGAAGGTGATCGTCGAGCCTATGAGCGGCTCTTGACCTCTTCGAGGGTCTTCTCCAACGCGGCCATGAGGTCGGGCACGGGGGAGGGCTCCTCCTCGCGCTTGGGCGCCTCCACGGTCTGGCCCTTGCGCTTGCGCGCGATGATCTTCTTCAGCCGCTTCTCGTACTCGTCCTCGTAGCGCTCCGGGTCCCACGGGCAGGCCAAAGCCTCGATCAGCGTCACCGCCTGGTCGAGCTCCTTCTTCGACGGCTTCTCGCGCTTGGTCGGGGTGGGGATGCCCTTCGGTCGGCCGCACCTCGTCGTGGAAGCGCATGGTGGTGAGCGTGAGGCGGTCCGAGCGGGCGCGGATGAGGACGAGGTGCTCCTTGGTGCGCAGGACGAAGCGCCCGAGCGCCGCCCGCTCCTCCCGGCTCATCACCTCGACGAGCAGGCGGTAGGCCCGCGCCGTGCCCTCGGAGTCGCCGTACGGCATCAACACGTACGGGTGGTCGAAGTAGATCGGGTCGACGTCGTCGAGGTCGACGAACGCCTCGATGTCGATCGTCCGCGTCTTGCGCGGCGCGGCGGTCGCCAGCTCGGCGTCGGTGAGGATGACCAGCTCGTCGTCGTCGGTCTCGTAGCCGCTCGCGATCTCCTCGTACGGCACCTCGATGTCCTCCTCCGCGCAGAAGCGGTGGATCTCGATCGGCGCGTGGTCCTTCTCGTGCAGCTGGCGGAAGTGCAGGTCGGTGTCGCGCACGCCGCTGAACAGCGCCACGGGGACGTTGACGAGCCCGAAGCTGAGCGAGCCGGACCAGAGCGAGCGGGGCATCAGGCGAGGCTCGCCTCGAGGGCGGCCAGCAGGTCGTCGGCCTGGTCGGGCTCCGGCTCCTCGGGCGGCGCGATGTTGCGGCCCTCGGCCTTCGCCTCGACGACCTCGAGGACGGCCTGCCGGTAGGTGTCCTCGTACTCGGTCGGGTCGAACTTCGTGTGCAGGCTCTCCACCAGCGAGGCGGCCATCTTGATCTCGCGGTCGCTCGGCTTCTTGCGCACGCGCGCGAGGTCGAGGTCGCTCGGGTCGACGAGCTCGTCGGCGAAGCGCATCGTGTGCAGCGCGAGCACGTCGTCGAGCGGGCGGACGACGACGGTGCGCTCGCGGTTGTGGAAGACCCAGCGCCCGACGCCGGCGCGGCCGGCCTTCTCGAGCGCGGCGTACAGGAGCGCGTACGCGGGCTTGCCCTTGTCGCCGGCGCCGAGGTAGTACGTGCGCTCGTAGAGGTCGGGGTCGATCTCCTCGGCCGGGACGAAGTGGTCGACGTCGAGCCGCTTCGACTGCGAGCCGGCGGCGGCCGCGATCTCGTCGTCGGTCAGCTCGACGAACTTGCCGCTGGAGACCTCGTAGCCCTTCACGATGTCCTTGTAGTCGACGACCTTGCCGTCGTTCGTGCAGATGCGGCGGTGCTCGATCTTGCTGCCGTCCTTGGCGTGGACCTCGCGGAAGGACACGGTCTTGTTCTCGGTCGCCGAGTAGACCTTGATCGGCACCGCGACCAGCCCGAACGTGATCGTCCCGTTCCAGATCGACTTGGGCATCAGCGCACCGGCCGCTGCTCGAGGGGGTCGACGGCCGGCCCGTCGAGGATCTCACCGTCGACGGTGAAGCGCGAGGCGTGGCACGGGCAGTCCCAGGTGCGCTCGGCGGCGTTCCACGCGACCTGGCAGCCGAGGTGCGTGCAGCGGCTGGAGACGGCGTGCAGAACGCCCTCGTCGTCGCGGAAACCGGCGACCTTCTGCTCGCCGGCGGAGACGATCGCGCCCTCGCCCGGCGCGAGGTCCTCGATCGGGCGGGTGCCGCGATGCTTGAGGCGGTCGGCGAAGAAGCGCAGCCCGACGCGACCGTTCTCCAGCGCGAAACGCGGCAGCGCCTGCGGGCGCACGCGCGTGGAGGAGAAGAGCCGCGCCCACGGGTTCTCGTGCCCGAGCACGGCGTCTGAGATGAGCACGGCCGCCGCCGTCCCGGCGGTGATGCCCCACTTCTTCAGCCCGGTGGCGACGTACACGCGCTCGGACCGCAGGTGCAGCCGCCCCGCGAACGGCACCCCGTCGTCCGGCACGTAGTCCTGCGCCGACCAGCGGTGCTCGATCGCCCGCACGTCCCAGTGGCGGCGCGCGAACTCCTCGAGCGCCTCGTAGCGCTCGGGCTGCGCCTTCTCCGAGCCGGTGTGGTGCCCCTCGCCGCCGACGAGCAGCAGGCCCTCGTGCGCGCGCAGCGAGCGGGTGGGGGAGCCCGCGTTGATGAACATGCCGTCCGGCGGCTCGCCGGCGATCCGCGCCGTCACGCAGTACGAGCGGTTGCCGTAGGCGCGCGCGAAGAAGCCGCCGCGGTCGAGGAACGGCATCAGCGTCGCGACGACGACGTGGTCGGCGACCAGCGTGCCGCCCTCCGTCTCGACCCGGCACGGGTCGCCCTCGTGGACCTGCTTCGCCCGCGTGCGCTCGAACACCTCGCCGCCCTCGGCGACCAGCAGCCGGGCGAGGCCGAGCACGTACGCGCGCGGGTCGAACTCGGCCTGGTCGTCGAAGCGCACGGCCCCGTGGACGTCGAAGGGCAGCGGCGTCGTCTCCACGAACTGCGCGGGCAGCCCGGCCTGGGCGGCGGCGTCGGCCTCGCGCTCGATCAGCGGCCGCTGCCAGCTCGCGCTCCCGTAGACGTACGCGCTGCGGCGGCGGAACGCGCACTCGATCCCCTCGTCGACGAACGCGGCGATGCGCTCCTTGGCCGCCTCCATGGCCGTCGCGTAGATGCGGGCGGCGGAGCCCCCGTGCAGGAGCTTCAGACGCGAGTAGGTGAGCCCGTGCTGGGAGGTGACCTTGGCCGTGCTGTGGCCGGTGGTGCCGCCGGCCACCACGTGCTGGTCGACGACGGCGACCGAGCGGCCGGCGCGCGCGAGCAGCAGCGCCGCCGTCATGCCGGTGATGCCGGCGCCGACCACCGCGACGTCGACGCGCCGCTCGCCGTCGAGCGGCGGATGCTCCGGTCGCGGCTCGGTCGTCGCGAGCCACAGCGAGCGGTGCTCCATGTCAGCGCTCTCTGGCGCCGATGCCGGTCAGGACCTCGCCGATGCGGAAGCGGCCGCCCGCCTCCGGATCGAGCCGCGGCGTATCGGCGCCCGCGCCGTCGCGGATCCCCTCCAGGAGCTCGAGCAGCGCGTCGCGCGCGCTGTGCCGCGGCGTCCAGCCGAGCTCGGTGCGCGCCCGCTGCGCGCTCATGATCGGCACGCCGAGCGCCATGTCGACCCAGCCGGGCGGCGTCGGCTGCAGGCGCAGGTGCCACGTGAGGTCGGTGACCGCGCGCAGCAGCCCGGGGTGGACGCGGGCCGGCTTGGCGCCGAGCAGCCGGCCGAGCTCGTCGCCGTCGAGCACCGGGTCGGCGGCCAGGTTGAAGGCGCCGCGCACCTGCGCGTGCACGGCGAGCCGGAAGGCCTCGCCGACGTCGAGCGAGTGGACGGCCTGGAAGCGCAGGCGGTCGGTCTTCGGAACGACCGGGATGAGGCCCGGCCGCACGAGCGGGCTCGGCAGGAACGGCCCGACGAACAGCCGCCGGATCTCCGAGGCGGCCTCGCGCTTGAACACGAGCGCCGGGCGGAAGCGCACCACGCGCATGTCCGGCTCGAAGGCGTCGAGGATCCGCTCGACCTCCGCCTTGTGGCGCGAGTAGAACGAGCTCTGGATGCCGTCCGCCGGCCAGCTCTCGTCGATCGCGCGGTCCTTCGGCCCGGGCGAGTAGGCGCCGACGGACGACGAGTACAGCAGCGCGGGCACGCCGGCCGCGGCGGCGGCCTCGAAGACGCGCTGGTTGCCGTCGACGTTGGTCGCCCGCAGCGTCTCGAGGTCGCGCGACGGCTGGATCTTCCAGTGCAGGCAGATGGCCGCGTCGGCGCCCCCGAGGTCGCCTCGCAGGTCGTCCTTCGTGACGTCGCGCGCCCGCCACTCGATCTTCGGGTCGGCCGACGCGGCGGGGAGGCGGGCGACGGCCAGGATCGAGGACACTTCGGCGTCGCCGGCGAGCGCCGCCAGGACGCTCGTCCCGATGTTGCCGCTGGCTCCGACGACCACGACCCGCATGGGGTCCTGCTTCCCGAAACGGTGAGCCGCTACCCGTCGCCGGGCTCGCTCTGGTGATCCGTCCCGGACGTCCGCGCCTCCGCAGAGCCCGAGCCATGACGGTCGTCAGACCGCCCGCTCAGGGTACTCGACCGGGCTCCCGGGGTAGCCAGCGGCTCAGATGAGCGGGTGTGGCGGCCACACGAGCACGTCCTCACGCGCCGCGTAGTGCAGCAGCGGCTCGTGGTCCGGGAGCGGGATCCCGAGCGGCTCGGTCAGCGTGATCTCCGCGAGCTCCGCACGCGCCGGCTGCAATGGCCACGGCGGGTGGTGGATTTCGGCGCGACGGATCCGCCCGCTGGCGAGCGTGTAGAGGCAGTAGCGCTCGGTCAGGAAATACTCGAGCGTGCCCGGCTCCGCGAAGGAGACCGACCCGGCCGGCTCGTAGGTCCCCGCGAAGCCCGCGCCGTCGCGGTAGGCGATGCGCGTCCCGGCGCGGGCGATCGACATCGTGGCGTGGCGGTACGGCAGCCGGTAGCTCAGGCGGGCGGCGAGCACGGCCGCCGCGCGGTCGGCGTCGAGCCGGAAGAACCAGATGCCGGGGCGCCCGTCGATCGTCGTGTACGTGCGCACGTTGAGCTCCGGGAACCGCGAGAGCCACGGCAGCGGCGGCACGCCGCGCGGGTGCAGCCCGGCGACCTCGAACGGCGTGATGCCGAGCCACGCGCTGCCGTCGAAGGTGTCGATCGGGATCTGCTCCGGGACGAGGCTGCGCAGCGTCGCCGCGGGCAGTCGCCAGTGCGCGAACAGCAGGTCGAGCCAGCTCTGGCCCATCACCCACGGGCCGCGCGGAAGCGGGTACGGCCGGTGCGCGATGCTCTCGAGCGAGGCGCGCTGTCGCTCTGAGTCCGTCACCGGTCGTCGTCGTCGGAGCCGGCCACAACGGCCTCGTCTGCGCCGCGCATCTGGCGCGGGCGGGCATCCCCGTGCTCGTGCTCGAGCAGGCCGAGCGGCCGGGCGGGGCGGTGGCGTCGCATGTGCAGAGCCTTCCCGGATTCGTCCACGACGACTGCGCGGGGTTCTTCCCGCTGACGCTCGCCTCGCCGGCGTTCGACGACCTGGACGTGCGGGAGCGGCTCGACTGGGTGAACCCGCCGGTGGCGATGTCGCACCCGTGGCCGGACGGGACGGCGATCTCGCTCCACCGCGACCTCGAGGCGACGGTGGCGAGCCTGGAGGCGGCCGCGCCCGGCGCGGGGCGCGGCTGGCGCGAGGTGGTCGCCCCGCTGCTCGCGCGCCGCGAGCGCGTCCTGCGGGCGGCGCTGACCCCGCGCTTCCCGCCGCTCCGCGACGGCCTGGCACTCGCCGTCGCCCTGCGGCGGGACGCGCTCGAGCTGGCGCGGCTCTCGCTCGCCTCCAGCGCCACCTTCGGCCACGAGGTGATGGGCGACGAGCGTGCCGCGGCGTGGCTGTCGAGCTCGGTCGTGCACGCCGACCTCACGCCGGGCGCGGCGGGCGGCGGCGCGCTCGCCTTCGGGCTGCACCTGCTCGCGCACGCGGTCGGCTGGGGGTTCCCGCGCGGCGGCGCCGGGCGGCTGACCGACGCGCTGGTGACGCGGGTGCGCGAGCTCGGCGGGGAAGTGCGCTGCGGCGCGCCGGTGGCCGGGGTCGAGCTGCGCGGTGGGCGGGTCGCGGGCGTGCGGCTCGCGCGCGGGGACGGTGTGGCGGCGAGCGCGGTCGTGCTGGCGCTCAGCGCACGGCCGGCCGTCGCGCTGCTGCCGGACGGCGCGCTCCCGGGGCGGCTGATGCGGCGGCTGCGCGGCTGGCGCTACGGCGTCGGCACCTTCAAGGTCGACCACGCGCTCTCCGGATCGGTGCCGTGGGCGAGCGAGGAGGCGCGGCGGGCGGCTGTCGTCCACGTGGGCGCGCCGCTCGAGGCTTTGTTCCGCGCCCAGCAGGAGGCGGGCGCGGGGCGGGTGCCCGCCGAGCCGTCGCTCGTCGTCGGCCAGCAGTCGCTGCACGACCCGTCGCGGGCGCCGGCCGGCCACCACACGCTCTACGTCTACGCGCACGTGCCGAGCCGGCTCGACGTGCCGGCGGACGAGGTCGTCGCGCGGATCGAGCGCCAGCTCGAGCGCTACGCCCCCGGCTTCGGGCGCCTGGTGCTGGCGCGGGCCGTGCGGACGCCGGCGCAGATGGAGCGCGAGAACCCCAGCCTCGTCGGCGGCGACCTCGCGGGCGGGAGCTGCGAGCTCGACCAGCAGCTCGTGTTCCGCCCCGCCCCGGAGCTGTTCCGCGGCCGCACCCCGCTGCGCGGCCTCTACCTGGCCGGCACGTCCGTGCACCCCGGGGCGGGCGTCAGCGGGGTGCCGGGCGCCGCCGCCGCCCGCGCGCTCCTCGCCGACCGCTCAGGGCTGCGGAGGGTGCTGCGACGTTAAGGCGTCCGCGGCCGCGCTCATGCGCTGTCGCTCGAGCCGGCGGCGCTGCGACTGCGCGCGTGCGATCAGCTCCTCGAGGTCGACGCCCGCCAGGCGCGGGTCGGAGCCGAGCGTGTGGCGCAGCGCGCGCCACAGCCCGAGCTTGCCCTCGACGCCCAGCGACAGCGCCTCGAGCTCCTCGAGCCGGCTGAGCGGCGAGTACCCGAGCAGCTCGCCGTTCAGCTTCAGCCGCCCGGCCTTCTCCGCGCCCCAGGCGAGCGCGACCTTGAGCCGGTCCTGCCCGACGGATAGCCGCTCCATCACGTCGAGCAGGGCCGCCCGGTCCTCCTCGATCTCCTGCGCTATCGCCTCCAGCACGGGCCCGTAGCTCGTGCCGCGGTTGCTGCCCGCCACGCGCCGCGCGAGGTTCACCCCGAGCGTCGAGCCGGCGAGGTGGTCGTTGAGGTAGATGGAGAGGCGGTCGTCGCCGAAGCCGAGCATGGCGCCGCGGATCAGGTTACGGCCTTCTTGACCTTGTCCACGACGCCCTGTCCGTCGTTGGCCACCACGCCGGTCGGCTCGTCCGAGAGCCCGGCCCGCTGGCGCAGCTTGCGGGCGATCTCGGCGATCTCCTCGGGCGCGTAGTCGGGCGCGAAGACGCCCTCCTGCGGCGGCAGGTCCAGCGGCGGGAAGCCCTCCGGCGGGTCGTCGCGGACCTCGAGCGCCTCGCCGGTCTCCGGGTGCGGGCCGTTGAACACGGCGGCGAGCTCGAGGTAGTCGCTCGGCGAGAAGCGGTACAGCCGCCGGTGGTCGCCGCGCTCGATGTGCGGCCGGGACTCGGGGATCTTGTCGGTCGGGATCCGCGGCGCCGGGAACAGCTTCGACAGGTCGGCGCCGGTGAGCTGCTCGACCGCCCGCGCGTAGGCGATCTGGTGCACGCCGCCGCGCACGAGCAGGTAGCCGGTCAGCGCGCGCGCCGCCGGATGGTCGACCATCTCATAGACCTTGAGCTTGTTGTTGCGCGCGCCGGTCTCGAGGAAGAAGTTGTGCGTGAGATCCTCGACGAGGTCGCCGGTGGAGGTCACGTAGCTGCCGCTCCACGGGTTGCCGTTGGAGTCCTGCGGCAGCGTCGCGGCGCCGCCGGCGATGAACTGCTGCGGGTTCATGGCCTTCTGCGGGTCTGGGAGATCGCCCGCCTCGCCCGCGCCGGTGAGCATCGTGTTGATGGCGGCGGAGACGAGCTCGATGTGCCCGAATTCCTCCGCGGCGATGTTGGCCACGAGGTCGTAGAACGGCCGCGCCTTCTGCCGCCCGCGGAAGTTGAACGACTGGATCGTGTAGTTCATGAAGGTCGACAGCTCGCCGAACTTGCCGCCGAACAGCTCCTGGACGACGGCGGCGCCGGCCGGATCGGGATCCGACGGCGGCGGCAGCTCCATCTGCAGTCGGTCGATGCGGAGGATCATGCGGGGGCTCCTCTCTGCGGGGTTCCTGGGGTCCTCGGTCACTCCCCGGCCCCGCCCGGCGCGCAAACCGCCGCGTCTTGAGGCTGACGCGACGTTTACCGGGCGACTACCGCGCGTTGGGCGCTATGCCGTCTCCTGTGCGTATGGCGCGCCCGAGCCCGACCGTGTTCCTCTGCCTGTTCACCTCGCAGGCCGCGCTGCTCGTGCTGTCGCCGATCCTCCCCGACGTCGCGCGCGAGTTCGGCGTGTCCGTGGCCACGGCCGGCCAGCTGCGGTCGATCTCCGGCGCCGCCGGCGGGATCACCGCGGTGCTCCTGGCGCTGGCCCCGTGGCGCCCCGGGCTGCGCGAGCTGCTGAGCGCGGGCGCAGCGCTCGTGGCTCTCGCCTCGGCGGCGAGCGCCGCCGCGCCGACGTTCGCGGCGCTGGCCGTCGCCCAGGGCGTGCTCGGGATCGGCATCGGGCTGCTGGTGGCCGTCGGGATCGCCGCCGCCGGCCAGTGGCCGGACCCGGCCGGGCGGGCGCACGTGCTCGCGTGGGCGATCGCCGGCATGCCGGCCGCGTGGATCGCGGGCATGCCGGTCCTCGCGGCGGTCTCGGGCGTCGGCTGGCGCGCGACCTGGCTCGCCGTGCCGATGGTCGCCGCCCTCGCGACGCTCGCGTTCCTGCGCCGGCGTCCTGCCGACGCGCCGTCGCGGCGGACCGGCGGCTCGCCGGGGGTGGCGCGCTTCGCCGCCGGCGAGCTGCTGGCCAACGCGGCATGGGCGAGCGTGCTCACCTACTCCGGCGCCCTGCTGCTGGACAGCTACGAGCTGGCGCCCCCGGTCGCCGCGCTCGCCCTCGGCGCGATGGCGGTGGCCATGCTGCCCGGCACCTTCACGGCCCGCCGCCACGCCGCGCGTGCGACGCTCCCGCTCCTGGCCGCCCTGACGGCGTTCCAGGGCGCCGCCGTGGTGGTGCTCGGCACCGCCCGGCCGACGATCGTGCTGACCGTCGGGATCCTCGCCGTCATGGCCTTCGTCAACGGCTGGCGCTCGATGATCGCCAGCTCGGTCGGCATGGACACCGCGCCCGAGGACAAGCTCGCGGTGATGTCGATGCGCGCCGCCGCCAACCAGTTCGGGTACCTGCTCGGCGCCGCCGCCGGCGGCGCCGCGCTCGCCCTCGGCGGCTATCCCGGCCTCGGCGTCACGCTGGCCGGCATGTTCGCCGCCGCCGTCCTCGTCCACGCTCCGTCGCTGCGCCTCCGCCGGCTGCGGCTCAGCCCCCAGCCCGCCTAGTGTCGCGATTCGTAAGTTCGGTCGCAGGCTGCGGATGATCGTCGTGTCTGGCGGGCGCCAGGCGCGGCGAGGCGCCGCAGACTGCATCGAACTTCCGAATCGGGACACTAGAGCGTGTCGCCGAGCGGGGCCAGCAGGTTCTTCTGGCCGCGGAAGGCGAACATCAACAGGTCCGTCATCCGGAACGTGGTGTTGTTGGGCCCGAGGTTCGGCCGCCAGGCCGGGTCGCGCACGATCGACGACGAGCTGCCCTCCATCGCCCGGTGGAAGGTCTCGGCGACGATCCGCCCGCCGACGCCGGTCAGCCGCCCGTTGTTGAGCTCGGCCTCGCGCAGGATGTAGAACCACAGCGGCGTGTCGTCGAGCAGCTTGTTGCGCTGCGCCTGCGTGAGCCCGTCGAGCTCGGCGCCGTTCTTGCCGTCGCGCAGCTGCGCGCGCGTGAGCCGGTTGACGTTGACGCCCTTGCGCCGCATGAAGGTGACCATCTGCTGGCCGGTGGCGAGGCCGACCATCTTCCCGCGGCGGAGGTTGCGGAAGGCGAGATCGTCGTGGATGCCGCCCGTGGGATCGCCGGTCGACCCGGTCGGGAGGGTGTGCAGTGTCGGCGCGAGCGTCGTGTCGATGCGACCGGCGCGGTTGACGCGGGCGGGCGGCGCGAGGTCGTCGCGGTTCTGCTCGCCCTTGAAGTCGTAGAGCCGCCGCCAGTCGACGATCCAGTTGCTCGGCAGCCGCTGGCCGCCGAGGAAGTCGCCGCTCGTCCCCGAGAAGGCGAAGAGGAAGTCGAGCGTGCCCTGGCCGGCCGGGAACACCGCGTTCCAGTCGTAGGCCTGGCGGATCATGGCGTGGCCGAGCCGGAAGGCGGCGACCGAGAACTCGATCGGCATCGTCGGCACGTCGGCCGGCGTCGCGCCGACCTCGAACACCTTGCGGCCGTTGTTGAAGACGTCGTTGACGATCGAGGGCTGCACGATCCGCGGCAGGTAGTCGTTGCGCAGCAGCCACTGGTAGTGCCGCGTGACGATGTCGCGCGCCCGCGCGACCTTCACCGTGTCGGGCAGCGAGTTGGACTGTCTGTCGACGACCCGGTTGTGGAAGCGGATCATCGCCAGGTGCGTCTGCGCGACCGCGAGGTTCTCGTCGTTGCGGAAGTCCGGGATGTTGGCGCGGCGCTTGTTGGCGGCGTTGCCCGTGCCCACGCGCGGCAGGTCGAAGCCGTCGTGAGCGCGCAGCGGCCCGGGGCCGACGGCGTCGGTCTTGCCCATCTTCAGGTGCATGCCGTCCGCGTAGAACTTCGCCGACTCCGGATCGCCGGGGCCGGCGCCGTACAGCGAGTCGAGGTCGAGGCTCGGCGAGCGCGCCTGGATGAGCGCCGCCGGCGAGACGTTGGTCCCGAGCGTGACCGTCGTCTTGTCGAAGGTCAGGTCGTGGTCGACGAACTGGCCCACGTAGGTGTAGCCGGCCGGGATGTTGCCGAAGCCGCCGCCGCCGGCCGTCATGGCGCGCGCCACGCGGCGCGCGGCCGGCTCGCCCAGCTGCCTGCCGCCGCGGCCGTTCGGGCCCATGCGCGAGAACCGGAACGGCGGCACCGCCTGGGCGTCCGCGCCGGCAGCCGCCGCGAGGACGGGCGTCGTCCTTCCTTCCCCGGCCTCCGCAAGGAGTCCTTCGCCCAGCACGAAGTAGCTCTCGAAACCGTGGTGTGCCACGGGGCCTCCTCTCTCGCCGTCGTGCCGACGCTACCGGATCGCGCTCAGCCCGTCAGCGGGCCACCTGGCTCGAGGGCAGCCGCAGGTAGGAGAGCTCTCGCGTCATGACGCCAGCAGGGCCCGGGCCTTCAGCCCCGGGCCGAGTCGCTCGCGGTCGGCCTGCTTGAAGGGGTTCATTTCCGGTGAGCTCGCGCACCCGGTCGAGCCGGTAGGCGACCGTGTGGCGGTGCGCGTAGATCGCCGTCGCCGCGACGAGCTGTACTCGGCGCCACCGGTGAACCTGCCCGACACGCCCGCCGTGCGGCGCGACATGGCGGCCTTCAAGGCGAGCGCCCGGCATCTCGACCACGGCGTCGGCAACGTGCTGGCGGCGCTGGACGAGAACGGCTTGGGCGAGCGGACGCTGGTGATCTGCACGACCGACCACGGGCTCCCGTTCCCGGGCGCCAAGGCGACCCTGTACGACCGCGGGCTCGGCGTGCTGCTGATGCTGCGCGGGCCGGGCGGCCTGTGGGGCGGCCGCGTGATCGACGCGCCGGTCTCCCACCTCGACCTCTTCCCGACCGTCTGCGAGCTGGCGGAGATCGAGCCGCCCTCGCGCCTGGACGGCACGTCGCTGCTCCCGCTGGTGCGCGGGTCGGTCGACCGCCTTCACGAAGAGCTGTTCGCCAAGATCACCTACCACGCGGCCTACGAGCCGCAGCGCGCGATCCGCACCGACCGCTTCAAGTACATCCGGCGCTTCGGCGACCACGCCGGCCCGGTGCTGCCGAACTGCGACGACGGGCCGACCAAGGACGAGCTGATCGCCGCGGGCTGGCCGAACTGGGAGCTCGAGTAGGAGCAGCTCTTCGACCTCGCCCTGGATCCGAACGAGATGCGCAACCTCATCCACGACCCTCGTCTCGCGGGCGTCGCGGACGACCTGCGCGCCCGCCTTCGTCGCTGGATGGAGGAGACCGACGACCCGCTCTTGGAGGGTCCGGTGCCGTTGCCGCCGCGTGACCTTGGCGAGCGTCAACTGCGGCATTGAGAGAGGCACGGAGGGTGGCGGTTTCGCATCGTGGAATGCCGCGCGCCCGCCAATCGGGGCGTGATGACTAATGCGCCCTATACGGGTCATTAGTCATCACGCACGCCGGTCGAGCGCCCGAAAAGTCCCTCGGGGGCGCCGAGCTTTGCGCATCGTGGAATCACGACGCCCAGGCCAGCCGACCACGCCTCCGTACAAGCAAGACGTTCGCGCCCTCACGAACCCCACGACAGGGTTTCGGCAAGGTCGACGAACAACCATCTCCGAACACGCAACCCAGGAGGACCATCAAGATGGCTCTGCAGCTCGGCGACACGGCGCCCGACTTCGAGGCGCAGACGACGGAGGGGACGATCCGGTTCCATGAGTGGGTCGGGGATTCGTGGGCGGTGTTGTTCTCGCATCCGCGTGATTTCACGCCGGTGTGCACGACCGAGCTGGGCTACATGGCGTCGATCAAGCCCGAGTTCGACCGGCGCGGCACGAAGATCATCGGGCTCTCCGTCGACGGGCTCGACAACCACGGGCGCTGGGCCGCCGACATCGAGGAGACGCAGGGGACGGCGCCGAACTATCCGATGATCGGCGATCCGGACTTCAAGGTCTCCAAGCTGTACGGGATGTTGCCGGCCGATGTGGAGGGCGATCCGACGGCGCGGACGCCGGCGCAGAATCAGACGGTGCGCAACGTGTTCGTGATCGGGCCGGACAAGAAGATCAAGTTGATCTTGGTGTATCCGATGACGACGGGGCGCAACTTCGATGAGGTGTTGCGGGTGATCGACTCGTTGCAGCTGACGGCCGAGCACAAGGTGGCGACGCCGGCGCAGTGGCAGCAGGGCGAGGACGTGATCATCGCGG
Organism: uncultured Solirubrobacteraceae bacterium; assembly: GCA_963844405.1. GTDB lineage: Bacteria > Actinomycetota > Thermoleophilia > Solirubrobacterales > Solirubrobacteraceae > DASSUW01. The sequence goes on from CAWJNZ010000012.1 coordinate 544,959, forward strand.
GCTCGGTGAGCGACGAGCAGGCGAAGGAGATCTTCGGCGAGTGGGAGTCGCCCAAGCCCTACATCCGCATCGTCCCCCAGCCCGCCGTGGGCGCGCCGGCGTCCTGACGCCGGCGCTGGGCGGGACATAGACCCCCCGACCAGGGGGAATCGCGGCCGTTCACCGCCGAGATCGTCGCCCAGGATTGGTATTCGTGAGCACGACTCGTGACTCCTGACAGAGACAGATGACTCCTGACCAGACGCAACCCATAGACCTTTCCGACACCGCTGAGCTCGAGCTGGCGCGGCCGGACGAGTTGCCCACCGTCGAGGTCCAGCCCGGCCTGCCGAGCTGGGAGCCCGACGACGGCGACTTCAACTAGCCCGCGGCCGAACCGGCGACTACGGGCGCGGCGGCGCGATCGACGTGCCCTCGCGCGGATCCGACCAGGTGGCTCCGGGCGCGTGCGGCATCGGCCTGCGCATCACTCGCCATGCCGCGCGCACCCAGACCCCGTCGGACCAGGACTCCGGTCCGTCGCCGCTGACCCGCAGATTGGCCACGCAACAGATGAATCCGCCGAGCGTGGCCAATGCGAACAGCGGCGAGAGCCCCGCGAGCGGCCAGGCCCAGACGGCCGCCGCGCCCGTGACAAGCGCCCCGGCCAGGGAGGCGAGCGGACCCGCGATCGCGATCGCGAGCGTGTCCCTGGCAGTGGCCTCGGCGCCGTCATAGCGGATGAAGCCCGCCACATCGCCCTTACCGGTGATCGCGCCGAGGCGCATTCGAAACCCGCCGATGCGCAGCGCGAGCACCGGCACGTCGTCGCCCACTTTCAGCTCGGCGACCCGCCGGCGCAGCGCGAAGGCGGCAAGCGCGTGTCCCGCCTCATGGATCAGCACGACGCCCGGAGCCACGATCGGGCTCACCAGCATCAACACCAGGGCGTCGACCAGCGTCACGCGGTCCATGAAGGCCACGAAGGTCTCCACGAGCTCGTAGACCCAGTCCGGCACGTGGATCGCATCGGCACGCCCCGCGCGGAGCTATAGCCGGCGCCGAACCCGAGAGCGTTCGCACGCCCCCGTACGGTCGGTCAGGCCTCGATCAGCACCGCGTTGTTGCGCACGGCGCGGTGGCGGAGCTCCTTGAGCGGGGCGTAGGCGGGCGAGCGCGGCGGGATCGTGAATCTCGACGTTGTCGAGAGCTCGCCGACGAGGTCGGTGAGGTCGCGGTCGTAGGGGTTGCGGCCGACGGCCGAGCGCACGGTGGCGACGACGTCGCGGGCGATGCGGTCCGGGTCGGGGACGTCCCCGACCCGGTGATCGCTGAAAACGCGGGCGGTGTTCTTAGTCGTGATCGCGCGTCAGGATTGTGTCTCGGTCAGTACCTGGCCCCAGCGGTTTCGGCTCGGGTCGTCGGGATCGACGCCTGGGCAGGTCTCGGTCGCCATCCGTGCCTTGCGGGCCACGACGCACCCGCAGAGCCCGCACAGGCGCATGTCCGCGTTGCGGCGGGCACGAACCTTGTAGGCAAGGCGATCGGGCGGCTCGCGGAGCTGCGGACAGGCCTCGCAGGCGGCGAGACGTGCCGCGTACACGTCGGCGTCGACGTGTGTGAACCCAGCCTTGCCCCAGGCCATCAGCGCCGCGGCTGCGCGCCGCGCGAGCTCGGGGTTGCCGGGCGCCGGAGCGTCGGCAGCGTGCCCGTTCGGCGGGTCGCCGGGCGGTGCCATGGGCTCCTGTACCGACGCGGCATCGACGGTCTCAAACCGGCGGTTGACGGGGTCCTCGATGAGGGCGGCGAGGAAGGCGGGACTGCCCCGCGACACGAGCAGCCGGTGGGCAAACGTCGCATCGACCATGGCACGCCGCAGCACGGCGTTCGGCACGGGACCGGCGAGATCGAGCTGCTCGCCCAGCTGGGCCCGCAGCTCGTCCCAGCTCTCGCCATCGACGATGTCTTCGCCGATCATCTCTGTGCCGCCTGCGGGACCGCGGGCCGGATCGTCAGCACGGCTTCGTCTCCCTCGAGCCCCTCCCCAGAGGTGGCTGCGACGTCTCGGATCGTCAGCCGGTACGTCGCTTTGGGGTCGATGTCCGCCGTGACGGTCACGACCCGGGGACGCGTCGGATCGAGCTCGGCGTTCTCGACCTGCGCCGGTGGATCGAATCTGAAGTCGTCCGGTGCGAGCGAGGCCGGCGCGACGGGAAGGTTGAACCGCAGCTCCACCTCGCGGGGATTCGATGAGGAGCGACCCCCGACCACGGTGAGGTTGGGTACCTTGGGTCCCCCGGCGCACGCGGGAAGCTCGCGCATCTCCAGTCCGGCCCGGAACGCCGCGACACGGCAGTCGAGCGAGATGGCGTTGCAGCGGTCCGGCCGGGCCGGCTGCCGCGAGTCGATGAGCTTGAAGAACGCCTCGACCTCGGAGAGCCCGGCGTCCGCCTTGCGCCCGTACTCGCCCATCCAGTAGATGCCCCGGAGAACCGCTCCGATCCCTGTCAGGTCGGCCTGCCCCTGGCAGGAGTAGCGTCCCGACCGATCGAGCGGCGGTCCGCCGATCAGGTGCCCGACCTCGTGTGCGAGCACGAGCGCCAGCCCGTGGATTCCGAGACCGTCCGTGCGAACCAGCCCGCCCGAGAGGACCACGATGTTCATTCCGTACTTGGTGAACGAGTAGGCGTTGGGCATCAGCTCACCCCACGCCAGGTCGAAGCGCACGTCCGGATAGAACGCGTTGAGGAGGCGGAACAGGTAGTACACGCCGTCTCGGCCGCCCGTGTCGCTGACCGGACGCTGCGTCCCCTTGGCCAGCACCTCCTCGGCTTGACGGCGGGAGATGAACGTTTGCGCGTCGGCCGGTATCTCCAGCGCGTCGCGTCCGTAGGGCCGGAATCCCTCCGGGCGTCCGGCCTCGAGATCGACGCCCGGAGGGATCGCCGCGAAGCGGGTAGCGAAGTCGTGCGCCGCTTCGTACTCGGCGCTGCCGAGGACGGGGGACGAGCCGGTCGTGTGCAGCAGCCCGAACGCGCCCTCGTCGAGGTCCGAGATCTGGACCGCCCAGTCGCCCGACACGATCCCGTCGGAGATCAGTAGGTGGCGCTCCAGGTCTTCCGCCGGAGAGCGCGACGTCGCGATGTGATGCAGGCCCTTGAACCAACCGCCGAGCTCGGTGGCAAGGACACGCGCCTCGCCACCGTCGGGTGTCACCAGTCGATCGCCCGGGACCAGGCGCATTGCCCTGATCACCTCGTAGCCCTCGCCGGCACGTGAGTGCGCGAAGAACACGTGGTCGGGCGTGACGACGGCCGACTTCTCGGTGCCCTCGTCGTCGAAGCGGACGTGAATCACCTCCTTGCCCGCGCTTTCGCTCGGCTGCACGCCGCCGCTGAACTCCACCTCCGCCTCGTTCCACGTCAGGTCCGGCCCGGCCGCCAGCACGACGTCGCCGACGGCGAACTCCTCGATCGGGCGCATGACCTCCGGGGCTTCGGCGATCTGCGTACCGTAGGCGAAGCATGAACAGCAACATGCACACCAGATATTGCCGTCTTTCACCATGAGCGGCGAGTTGGCACCGTACGGGCACGGATAACCCGGCGGGGGCGGCGGGTACGGGGGCCTGCAGTGGCAGAAGAGCGTCAGCTGGTCCTGCTGCTTGCGGTCCTCGCACACCCACGTCTGGCACAGATTGATCGTCGGGTCGATTATCCGCGCGTTCTTGAGGCACTGCCCTTGCTCAGCCATTAGTCCTCCCTCGGGCGTCTATGGTTTCCATGCCAGCGGGCCGGTGTAGTAGACGACGAGCAACATGTCGCGCAGCACTCCAGGATCGATGAAGCCGTCGCGCTTGAGGACGGCCGGCGTCGCGCTCAGGTCGAAGCTGAGCGCCCACGTTCCCTGGTACGTCTTCGACGTAAGGACCGCCAGGCCGGCATTGGAGTCGCCGACGATCACGGGCGTGGGCGCGCCGGCGGGTAGCGTGAGCGCGAGGTACGGATTCACCGACGCTGCGTCGACATCGGCGATCAACTGGACGAAGAGCCCCACGACTTCATCGGCGCCGCGGGGGTCGAGATCGTCGGCGATCGGAAATGACAGCGTCTGCGCCAGCGGGTCGTCGTGCGCGGCGAGGAATGCTTCCCACTCGCCGGCGAAGTCCTGGGAGGCGGCGAAAGCCTTGCACGCGGTGTAGGTCTTGACGGGCTTGAGCGCCTGGACGTCGCCCCTGAACTTCTGACCGCCGTCCCGTGCCGTGTAGGCCAGCGTGAGTGTCACGTCGAGGATGGCGGAGACATCGATCCGGTTCGCGGGCTGCGGGATCGCGAGGTTCCAGGACGACACCGCTCCCGTCCCTTCGAACGGGTAGTACCGCGCATCGAAGAGGCTGTACGTGAACCCGGGATCCTTTGTGGGGGCAGAGAGCGCGACCTGCTGGTTGACCCACCAGCTGTTGCGGAGCGTCGATGCGTCGAACCCACCCTGCCCCTGGATGCCGAGGAGGTACTTGACCGCCGCCAGGTCCGGTCTGATGAGCACCTGGCTGGACAGCTGCGTGAGCGTGGCACGAATCTCGGTGTCGGGGACCCCGGCGAGCGAGACCATCACGTACTTGATCTTTCGTGCGTAGTGCCCGGGATAGTCCTGGTCGAACAGCAGCTCGGGGAGTTGGAACGTGCACTGGCCCTGATCGCGCAGGTCGAGCAGCGCACGTGGGTCGAGCTCGAGCAATGAGACCGTCTTGAAGATCTCGAGTGCCCGCACGTCGCGAGCGGTGTACGCGGCCTCCATCTGATTCAGGCTGAGGGACAAACCCTCGCCGGCCAGGAGCCCCCGGTGTTGGGGGTCGCGATAGTCCAGGCTGATGAACGTATCGGTGGTGTTGAGCTCGTACTGGAATGAGCGCTCGGCGGCGCGCGCGATCTCCATCGCCAGCGTGTAGGTCTGGAAGTAGATGGTCGACAGCCGGTTTGCCATCCACTGAGCGAGCTCCCTGCCGGAGAACTTGCGTCGATGGAACGCTTCGAGCTCGTCCGTCTGGGCGATGCTGCGGACCAGGATCTCGTAGTTGCGCAGCGAGATCTGCTCCTGAAGGGCGCTGGAGTCGAGCTGCCGGTCGATCTGCTCGAGGTCGCGGTCCGCGAGCTCGGCTTGGAGCTCCCATTCCTGCGCGCGTCGCTGATAGCCGCTGACTATCTGGCAGACCTGGGCGACCCAGGTCAACGCGTCGGCCGTGCCCTGGAGGCCTCCGGCCGTGGCTTGGACGATCGATCCCAGTTGCACTCCCCCGTAGGTCATGGCGAATGGCGATCCCAGCTGGGGGACTGCGAAGCCGATCGCCGACGCTGTGTTGGCGACGGTGGCGAGCGAGCTCATCACCAGCGATCCCGCCATCGCCGTGAGGTTCGCGATCTCGGCGGCCGAGAGCCCGACGTCGAGCAGACCCCGGTAGTACTTCGAACGGGTGTCCGCGGCCGCGCGGCTCGCCAGGAGCGCCTCTCGATTCGCCCTCACGTCGTCGATCTGCGCCTGCCGAATCTGGGTCGTCAGGGTGTAGAGCTGGCGCTCGTGCGTGAGGCTGAGCAGCGTCAGCTCCTCGAAGTCCGCGCGCTCCCATGCGGCGGACAGCGACGCCCCGAGCCCCGAGAGCGCCCACGCCAGCTGCTTGGCTTTGTCGAGCATCGTCGGGAAGCGGTAGAACGGAACCGACGGCTCGGGGGAAGGGGACACGGTGAAGCCGCCGTTGCCGGCGGCCTGGCGGACGAGGTCGCGAGGATCGAGCGGGGGCTCGTACTGGGCGAGCACCCGTTCGACGCCCTGGATGTTCATGCAGTGGCGGATCTTGTACAGGCGGTCGTCGATGGTGTCCCAGTATCCGATCAGCGTGCTGTTGTCGGGCACGCCGAAGTAGGCATGGATGTCGTTGAACGGAGCGCCGGCGAGCGCGCCGGAGAGCTGCCCCTGATGTGCGTTCTCGAGGTCGATCAGGAACTGCGGTATTCCCACGATGCGGTAGTCGGAGGTGCCGTCGGGCGGGGTTGTCCATGGTGCTGTGACCGTCGCGATCCGCGACTGCCCCACGTATGAGCCGATTGTGCGTCGCTGCGGGGCACCCGTCCCGGCGACGATCGTCACAGTGAGCCCGCTGTAGTACTCGTCGACCTGCGAGGCGGTCGCGGCGAGGGTGATCGTCGTCGTCGTGCCACCACGGGCGCGACCTGTCGTGTCGTAGGCATCGCGAAGGTCGGCGTAGGACTTCGGCGCCGGTGGCGCGAAGGTCCCGGCCTCGCGCGGGCGGGGGCCCAGCAGGTCGGCGGCGAGCACGTAGAGGTTCGTGGCCAGCGTGATGCTCTCTCGCGTGTCGCGGGCGAACAGGCTGTCGGCCCACGCGACGAGGTTGTCGATGTAGCGCATCACGACCGACTTGGGGTACGCACCTGGCCGCAACCGTGCGATCGCATCGGGATCGAACGGATCGTCGTTGTACGCGGCGATCTGCTGCACGTCGGTGAGGGCCTCGAGCAGCGTCTCGAGCTTGACGTCCCGGAACGGCAGGAAGCGCCAGTACTGATCTGTCGGCGAGCCGAGGCCCTCCTCGGAGGCCGTCGGGTCGAAGATGAACTGAAACCACCTTCGAGCATCGGCGAAGCGCCCCGCCGCGCGGAGGCGCTCGGCGACGAGGAAGGGACCGTGGAAGAACAGCTCCCAGAAGTACTGGCCGAACGCGCCGGAGAAGTCGAGCGTGTCGGTCGTCGTGTCGATGACGTTGTTCGCATTTGGCGACAGGCGGGCCAGGGACAGCTCCTTCGCCCGCTGCGATGCCGGCGAGAGCAGCGCGTCGAGACCGCCGAGCAGCAGCGAGCGGCTCAGCTCATCCACGGCGTGCGTGCCCAGTCGCGAGATGGCGAACTGGATCTCGTCGAGTCCGGAATACGTGTTGGTCACCGGGAGCGTGTAGGCATACGCCCAGTCGCCCGTGGGATACGCCGTCAACGACCTGAAGAAGCGCAGGTTCTTCGTGATCGGGGAGAGGCCCGGCTGCTGCGAGGTGACGAGCAGCGTGTCATCGCCGTTGTCGAACACGAACCAGCCGATCTGGTTGTGGACGGTCGTCATCGCCGTGTTCGTGGGCGCGACTGTTGCGAGCAGCGCCAGCGGCGCCACGGAGGCGCTGCCGTTGAATGCCGGTGCGAGAGCCTCGCGCGCCGAGGCGAACCGCTGGTCGCACTGCCAATCGGTGACCAGCGGACCGTACTCGTACGCCTCGACCGTCAGACGGTGCGTGCTGCCGCTGTTTTCAATGCGCCCGGTGTACGGCAGCGGGTAGTCGGACCAGTTGGGTGCCGTGTTGAGCAGCACGCAGTCGAACTGACTCGTGAGCAGGTTGACAGCCTCCGCGGTGGCCGGCCTGACGGGCAGTGAGCCCGCGGTCCGCTGGTACACGGCCTTGCGCGTGAGGGCGTTGCTGTGGATCTCCTCATTGAGCTCCTTCTCGGCGTCGAACGCGGTAGCGGGCGGGTCACCGGGATCGATCACCGGCAACCCGGGCCCGAAGCCGATCGAGGCGCCGAAGAGCACCAGCAGTTGCTCCGCGTTGTCGAACGTCGGATCCGTGGCCCAGGACCCGGCCCTTACGTGGACGACATATGGCCGGCGCCAGACCAGCCGGTCGGGATCGAAGGCTGTCCCCATGCCGGCTTGGACGATGTACGGGTCGGGCTCGAACGAGACCGTCGTGGGCCGGCCGAGGGCCTGCGGCTCGGCCCAGCGCCCGTCGATGTCGAGGAAGGAGAACCGCAGCTGGGCGGTCCAGGCCGTGTATTCCTCGGACTGCTGATTGGCGATCGTCGTCTGGACCACGCTGTGGCGTTCGGCCCAATAGACCATCAGTCGGCCGAAGGCCCAGACGGGTGCCACGGAGTCGGAGACGATCGTGATGTCCAGCTTCTGCCAAGGCGACCAGTCCGCCGTGGCCTTGAAGCCGCCGCCCGTCTTCGGGGCGATCGTGTAGCCCTTCGCGCTGCGCCAGTAGTACATGCCCGGCGACCGGTTGGTTCGAGCGATCACGAACAGGGTGTCGGTCGTGCGGCCGGCCTCGTCCGGTACATCGCACCGGTAGGTCCCGACGATCCGCAGCTGAGCGAGCACCTGCAACTGGGCGAGATAGGCCCGGTAGGCGGTCGTCACCGTCGCGTCGGTCACCTCGGACTGCAGCAGCGCATCCTGCAGCGCTGCGAACGTCGGGGTGCGGGACCGCCGCAGGGTCGGGTCGATGTAGTTCTCCGGATTCAGGAAGACCTTCCGGTTGGCCTCCCACACGCGGTAGCTCTCGATCCACGGCCACCATTCGGCGGGCAGCGGTACCTTCTCCACCCCCGGCTCGATGCGCATCCTCGCCCGTTGCAGAAAGAGCTGCACCGAGGCGATGCCCTGCGCGATCGGAGAAACGGCGTCGCAATCGGAGGCTTCGACGTCGATCAGCAGGTACTGATAGAGATCCGACGGCTGTTCCAAGCCCAGCGCCGCGAGCTGCCACAGCGCCGTGCTGACGAGGGCATCCCGGCTCTGCGTGCTGACCGTTTCGTCAATCCGCGCGGCCGCGGTGGGGAACTCCTGCTGCCCGAAGCGGGCGTTCACCGCGTCGAGCGTCGTGCGGGCCGCTGCCTCGTAGATCGCCCACGCCGCCGGGTCGAAGCCCCCGTTCTTGACCACCGGGAGGTTGCTGAGTGCCGTCAGGGTGAGCATCGACTGCAGGCTCAACCCCGACCGTCGGCTGGTGTCGAACACGCGCTTCAGCCGCTCGACGCCCGCGACGGTTCCGAAATCCGTCGACGATGATGGCCAGAAGCGCTCGACCAGCGTCGTCAGCTGGCCGGGGTCCCATCCGGCGAGCGCCGCGAGCTGGAGCAGCCGCTTGTCGCGCGGCTCGTCGCTGGTGAGGAACGCCACCAGCGCGCCGGTCGTGTCCCGGAAGGCGAGCACGAGCGCGCGAAAAGCCGACAGCGAGCGGACCGCGTCGAGCGAGGGGCGAGACGGATCGAAGCCGAACGCCTTCGGATGGGCGATCACCGCCTGGACGTCCTCCACGGTCAACCCGAGCGCGCGCGTGAGGGTCAGAGCGCGGGCGAGCCCGGACACCAGATCGAACACCTTCGCCACGACCTCCGCCGTCGCGCCAGGCGTCAGCAACGCCTCGACGACGCCCGGAAGCCCCACGCGCACGCCGACGAACGGCAGCAGCGCATTCGTCATCGCGACGTCGGCGCCGACGAAGGCCGCCAGGCCCTCGAGCGCCGCGCCCGACTGGAGCTCGCCGGCGAGGCGGAGGACCTCGGCGGTGTGGTCGATGTAGCTGCGGACCGTCAGCAGCGCCAACCTGACGCGGTCTCGCTTCTCCTCGTCGGTCGGGAACACATAGGAGATGTCCGTCTTGGAGTCGAAAGCGGGGCTCAGCTCCCCGCTCGTGGCTTGGGGATTCGGCAGCACGATCACGCTCGGCACGTGGTCGGCGAGCAGGCGGAAGGCGGCCTTTGACTCGGCGTCGGTGATCCCGCCGCCGGCGAACGTGACGTCCGTGATCGGGAAGAGCCGGGGCACCGCCCCGGGGTCCGCCGAAGTGTCCAGCACGATCCCGGCGCCCGACATCACTTCGTCGGTGACCAGCGCGTCGAAGATGGCCGCCGAGCGCTCGGTGTCGATGTCGACGAACTCGAAGCTGGAGCGCGTGAGGCGTGCCGGCTCGGACACCTTGGCGAGGCCGGCGAGGAACGGTGCGATCGTGTCAAGCGCGAATCCGAGGTTCGAGTCGGGGCGCTGCCGCCCGGTGACGATCCACACGAGCTCGGCGACGGTGAATCCGGAACCGCGGAGCCAGTCGATCGCGTCGAGCTGCCGCGCGGCGTCGGCGACGGTCAGGGGATCACCCGGGGTGGGGCGGTCGGCGCAGGCCGTTCCGTTGCCGTACAGGAGCCGCAGCAGGTCGAAGTAGTCGATCAGCCGGAGCTCGGCGTACTGCGCGGTCCGGGTCAGCCGGAAGAGCGTCGTCAAGTTGGCGAGGTCCGTCTTAAGCGGCTCGGATGCGTTGTTCAGGCACAGCACGTACTCCGCGGCCAGCGTGAGATCGTTGTCGCTCAGAGCGAGCGCGCCGGTCAGGCGGCTGCGCACGCCTGCGTCTGCGGGGTCCGTCCCCCAGGGGTCCCAGTCGATCGGACGATCGGGATCGAACGGCACTTTGGAGCCCGCTGCGTAAGGATCGGCTCCGCGCAGGAGCTGGGGATTGTTGAAGACGTGGTCGAAGAGGTCGCTGGGGGCGGCAGCCCCGCCCTTGCCGATCGACTTCATGTCGTGCCAGAGGCTCGCAAGGACGTCCGGTGCCAAGCCCGACCGGGCCCGGAGCCGCTGCACGGCGGCGATCTCCGGCAGCCCGGCCTTGAGCTCGCGGGCGCCAACGGACCGCAGCATCCAGTCGAGGTCGGCGTAGGACCAGCCGACCGTCCGCTGGAGGCGGATGAAGCGGCTGAGACGATCGAGGCGCCGGACGCTGAGGTTCGCGATCTTGTCGTATGGCGACTGCGGATTGCTCGCATCGGTGACGATCCGCATAGCCGGCAGGCTCTCGTCGGTGGCGTTGATGAAGAAGTCTTCGGCGATGCCTGCCTTCAGCTCCGAGGCGTCGAGATCCTGCGTCAGGAGGGAGCTCAGATCCTCGCGGCTCAGGCCGGTGCGCGCAGTGAACGCATCGACGTGTGCGATGGCGGCGAGGTCGAGCGTCGTCAACCCGTAAAGCGGCGCGACCGCTTCGGGCGTCTTGGAGGCGGTCACCAGATTCTGGTACTGCTCGATCGACAGGCGTAGGTATTCGCGCGCCACGGCCGGCTGTGCGACTCCCAGCTCGGCGTAGATCGCGTCGAGGCTCGTCCCGATCTCGTCCACTTGCGTCCGCACCTCGCACAACGGACGGTTAAACGGCAGGTTGAACGGATACGGCGATGTCGCCAGCAGCTCGTAGCCATCCCGCTTCGACCTGTCGGCGATCACGTCGACGAGCACCCGGTTCACGAGGGTGAGAATCGGTTGCGCGCGATCCGTGTTCTCGCACGTCAAATGCAGGGAGAACAGCCCCGGCCGCCGCTGATCGAGCCGGTACCCCGAAGGGATCGTCTGCGAGTTGGGATCGGTGACGTACTCATCGGCGATGCGCATCAGATCCGCGAAGTACGCCGCCGGCCCCAAGATCGACGCACAAGCGTCGACCCTGATGTAGTCGAGGGTTCCGAAGAGATCCTGGTAGCTCGGGATCTGCTTGAAATAGTCGTCAAGCCCGGGATCGACGCTCGCGAAACGCGTGCTCCGATAGTGCGGTGACGCGACCAGGTCGCGCACGTTCGCCCACACGTGCCGCACGTAGGCGCGCCGTGCGAGCGCTGCGCCATGGAAGCGGATCGCGGCGGCGTGGGACTCGAACGCGTCGCCGTATTCGGCCACGAACCGCTGCTCCGGCATGTCGGCGACCTCGTGCGCCGACGTGATCCCGTGTTCGATCAGGTGCCGGGCCCACCCCGGCTCGGGATCGGCATCGACCTCGTCCTGCGAGGCGGCGCGGATGCGGACGAGACGTTGGAGCGCGCGCAGCGCCTCGAGTGCCTCGGGACCGTCACCTTCCCCAAGCTCGAGATCCTCGACGGCGACACCTGACACCAGGTCGTCGGCTACGAGATCCAGGTCGGGGTTGGCCTCGATCAGTCGGCCAACGCTCGACACAACCGTCCCCCTCGGGATTGTTTACACACCCCTGCTCAGCAGAAGAGAATCTCCTACCACGTTTAACAGCGACTCTAGTACTAACTAGCGTCGCGCACGCCAGGACGTCCGGCTTGTTTGCCCCTTCGGGCACACTCTGGGGCCAAACGTCCTCCGCGCGCGATGTCCGTTAGTGCGCGCGCTGCCGACGCTTCTTGTGACTGGGTCGTGGTCACACGTATGCCTATTGACAATGCCGACCGGTTTTGCGATAAGGATTCACAGCGCGAGGAGTCCTCGGCAGCGGGGGTGTCGGCATGATGACCTACTGCGTGCCACGGACGTGGCGCACGCGATCACGAGGTCGTGAAGGAGAGCATCGTGAGCACGAACCTGCCGCCGTGGTTTTTGGAGGGACTGAGGAAACTCAGTAAACAGGTGGAGGAGGATCCCGAACTGGCTTTCCAGTTCACCGAGGACCCCGCCGCGGTGTTGCGCGAGCGCGACCTGGACCTGGAGTTCCCGGCCGAGACGCGCACGGGGTACGCCAATTTCGGGCAGCTGATGGACGGCCTCGAAGTGGACGCTCGCATCGCAACGATCGAATCGATCTCGTCGATCAGCGACGAGCTGGAAGCGCCCCCCCGGGAAGAGCCGCAAGCCGCGCTTGCGCTCGCGAACGCGATGAACAACGCCAACGCCAGGGCCAACGCGAACGCCGGGGCCAATGCGAACGCCCTCGCCAACGCCAACGCACGCGCCAATTCGAACGCCAATACGAACTCCCGGGCGAGTGCCACCATCAAAGGCGTGGGATTGCTGGATCCGGGTGAGTTCGTCCTGGAAACAGAGGTGTTCGAAGCGTTCCCGCAGAGCGAGCTGGCGAGGCGACTGGATGAGATGCAGCTCTCGCCGGCTCGTCAGACCGCGCTCCTGCGCTACGTCGCGCTGGACGACAACAGCCTCCTGAGAAGCGACCACACGGACGAAGGCGAGCAGCGGGTGAGCCGGTACATGTTCCGCGGCCAGGCCATCGAAGTCGAGGCGTGGCTGACCTACGACGCGGTCAAGGTCACGAACGCCACGCTGCTGTAGCGCCGCACACCGATGACACCGCCTCGTGGGCTCAGGCTGTTGCTGATCGCGCCGCCGCTGACGGAGCCGACGCTGCCAAACCTCGCGGTCGAGTTGCTCGCGGCGATCGCGCGAGCGGACGGGCACGACGCGGACACGCTGCACGGAGCGCTCTTTCAGCCGCCGAGCTTCTCCGGCGGCGCCATCCACAGCCTCGCGGCTCCGGCGGCGTTCGCGCCCACCTACTTCGGCGGCGACATCGATCCGTACGCGCGCGACGTGGCGCAAGCGGTGGTGGCTGACCCAGACCCGTGGCCAGCCCTTCCTCCTGATTTTGCGGACCGGTTCGAGGAGACATTCTTCCTCGTCGCCTGCGAGGTCGAAGCGATGCTCACGTCGCTGTTGGACCACGTCCCCGCCCGCACCTACGATGCGATCGGATTCTCGATTGGTTTCGACGCGCAGAAGCTCCCGGCGGCCAGCATCGCCAAGCTCCTTCGCGCCCGAGGTGAAACCGGCGTCTTCGTGGCCGGCGGGACGGGTTGTGACTCGACGATGGGACCGGCTCTGCTGGAGGCCTTCCCGGAGTTCGACTATGTGCTGCAGGGAGAGGCGGACAGCAGCTGGCCGCGCTTCCTGCACCGGCTTGCCGAGGGCCGGGCTCCCGAAGACGTGCCAGGACTCGTGCGAAGGACCGCGGGAGGGGGAACGACCGTCGTTCCCGAACTGCCGGTCGACGAGCACTTTCTGCTCGCGCCCAGGGTCGACTATGTGAGCTACCTGACGCAACGGGCAAACTCGGCCTACGCTGACCAGCCGCTGATCCTCCTGTTCGAGAGCTCGCGGGGCTGTTGGTGGGGTCGCAAGCACCACTGCTCGTTCTGCGGGATCAGGTCCGTCGAGGATCCGTACCGGGTCCGGTCCGCTCCCGACGTCGTCGATACCGTTCGCGAGTTGGCGCAGGAGTACGCCCCGGCGCTGCTGTACGCCACCGACGCCATCGCGCCGATGGAGTACCACAGGACGGTTTGGCCGCGCCTCGCAGAGCACCGCAGCGCCGGCGAGCAGTGGACGCTGTTCTATGAGACGAAATCGAACCTCGGCCAACACCACGTGGCCCGCATGGCAGCGGCCGGCGTGCTGCAGGTGCAGCCTGGGATCGAGTCGTTCTCGACCAACACGCTCCGCGCGATGCACAAAGGAGCCACCGCGCTCCAGCAGGTCGCCTTCCTGAAGTGGGCCGCCCATTACGGCGTGAAGGTCATCTACGGCCTCATCGTGGGCACTCCGGGCGAGACGAGGGCCGACGTCGACTCGATGATCGAGCTCGTGGGCCGGCTCCATCACCTCCCACCCCCCGACGCGATCAATCGACTCGCGCTGCACCGCTTCAGTCCGCACTTCCGTGACCCGCAGCGCTTCGGAATCGTCGATGTCCGCCCGTACAAGGTCCAAGAGCTCTTGTACGGCATGGACGCCGACGCGGTAACGCGCCTCTGTTACGAACTCAACTACTCGGCCCCGAGCCAGGAGACCCCGGAGATGATTGCCGCATACGAACGCCTCCAGCAGGCCGTCGCGGATTGGCGGGTCGCGTACACCCGCGGCGCCAGACTGATCGAAACCCGCGCCGGCCCGCTCCGCGTCATCACCCGGTCCGGCGAGCCTGGTGAGGCCGCCGTGCTCATCACCGACGCGCTCGATGCCGCGGTGCTCGACGTCGCAAGGGAGCCAGTCTCGCTGCGCGCACTGGCCACCCGGACCGAGGCCTCCGAGGATGCGCTCGCCTCGTGTGTGGAGCGGCTGTCGGCCAGCGGCTACGTCGTCGCCCGTGACGAGCACGTGCTCGCACTCACTCTCCCGCACGTTCACGCCGCCGGCCACGACGAGGCGCTCCTCGAGAGCGATCGCGGCCGATGACTCTCACGCTCCCCGACCTCGGCCCAACGCAGATCACCGTCATGACCACGAGCAACTGCACGGCCAGGTGCGGGCATTGCTCGGTGCGCTCGGGCCCCGACCGCTTCGACTTCCTCAGCCTGGCCGGGATCGTCGGCCCGATCGACGCGCTCATCGAGGACGACCATCAGATCGAGCTCGTGATCTTCGCCGGAGGCGAACCGACGGTTCTCGGGGACGTCCTCCTCGAGGCGATCGCCGAGATGAGCACCCGGGGAGTCCTGACCCGCGTCGTCACGAACGGCTCCTGGGCGACATCGCATGCCGCCGCTCGTGACACGCTGATCGAATTCCGAGAGGCCGGGTTGGCCGAGATCAACATCAGCGCGGACGACTTCCATCTTCCCTTCATCCCCTTGGAGCGCGTCGTGACGGCCTGGCACGCCTCCAAAGGCCTCGGCTTCCAGTCCGTGGCGCTCGCCGTCAGCCACTCTCCGCGGAGCCGGGTCACGCCCGAGGTGGTGATGGCCGCGATCGGCGAGCGTCCCGCGCTCGCCTACGACGCGGACGGACGGGGCCTACCCCTTCCCGAACCAGGTCCCGACGGAACTCGGTACCTGCTCGCCAACCACCTGATCTACCGCATCGGCCGGGGACGCCGGCTTCCCGAGAGCTGGGTCACCCGGTCCGCCACCGAAAACTTCGACGTCCCCTGCCCGTGGGCGATCAAGAGCGCCGCGATCTCGCCAAAGGGACACCTCGTGGCGTGTTGCGGAATCGAGGCCGAGGACAATGAGGTGCTCGATTTCGGGTCGCTCGAGCAGGATCCTGTCGAGGCACTCCTGTCAGCGGCAAACGCGGATCCGATCGTGCGAGCGATCGCCGAGATCGGTCCGTTGCGGACACTCAAGCTGGCGCGCCGGCTGAACCCGTCACTCGCGGTAGTGCGTGAGCCGGCGACGCTCTGCGAGGCGTGCGAGGATCTCGTCACCGATCCCGACGCCGTCGCCACGCTCCGCGCAAACTACCCGGCGGTCGAAGCCGAACGCGCTTCGGCCCTCACCGCGGTTGCCGCGGGCGCTCGCTCGGGCCAGCTCGGGCCGCGGGCGGAGGTGGGCGGTGACGCTTGACACCGAAGCGGGCCTGACACTTCTCGGCCGTGCGCTCGACGACAGCGAATATCCCGAGTTTCTCGCGCTGTTCGAGCCCAACTCCGTGCGCCCTGAAGCTTGGCTCGCGGCGCGCGCGTCGCTCGCCGGGGAGACGGCGCAGCTCGTCGACTTCCTCCTGCTCGGCCGGCGCGTCGCCCGGCGCGAGATCCCGAACGGCATCGCCGAGTTGCTCTCGGTACTCGAGGGTCTCGGACTCTGCGGCCACGACCCGGAGGGCGATCTCGTCTGGCTGCCAGGCCTCTGCCTCACCCGGGTGCGCGGGATGTGGCTGCTGGCTCAGCGTCCCCAGATCGCCCCGACGCTCTATGTCGGTGACGACTCGCTGGCGCTGGCCAACCATCTCGTCGTCGGCCCCGGAGCCGCGCTCGATCTCTGCGCCGGTCCCGGGCTTCAGGCCCTCGTCTGCGCGAGCAGCGCGACCGCCGTCGTCGCGGTTGAGATCAATCCCGTGGCCGCTGCGCTCGCGGGTGTGAACGTCGCGCTGAACGGCTGCGAGGAAATCGTGGAGGTACGCACCGGCGATCTCTACGAACCACTCGATGCACACGAGCGGTTCGATCTCATCGCCGCGAACCCGCCGCTGCTCCCGATCCCCTCGGATCTCCCGTATCCCTTCGTCGGCGACGGCGGCCCGGATGGTCTGCGGGTCACGCGCCGGATCCTCGCGGGGGCGCCCGGGCACCTCGTCGAGTCAGGACGGCTGCAGACGCTCGGTGTCACGCTGAGCGACGGCTTCCTGCCATTGGCGTTGGACCAGTTCGAGGATTCGGCCACAGCTTCCGGGCTCGACCTCACGCTCACGATCAGCTCGCACATTCCCGCCGGACCCGAAGCCGCGTGGACGCTCGGGCTCGCAGAGACGATCGCCGCGGCCGGCGTTCTCGACCACGATCACGTTCTCGACCGGCTCCTCGACGGATATGGCGCGCTGGGGGCGTCGCACGTGTGCGCCTACTTCCTGACCGGACGACCGGGCAGCGGACGCTTGCGGCTCCAGGACGTTGCGCCAGTGGTGACCCAGGGCTTCTGGTACATCTGATGAGTTGAGGGAGCATCGAGCCTGCTTCGAAACGCGCGTCGACGGGCGCGTCGCCGTCCGCTGCTGGGGCGAGGATCGGCAGCGAGACGGCGTCAGGCACGTCCGTCTCTGGATCGAGTATCCGTCCGACGAGTGGGGCGGCTCCCGCTCATCGCTGCGGACGTTCGCGGAACTCCGCAGTGAACCGGATCTTCGACCGCTTCAGTACTCACAGTTCGACGCGCTCCATACCTGTGTGTTGACACTCGTTGTCGAAGGTACGACGGTGCGGGCCCGGTTCGCCGACGGAACCGTCGTGGACCGCTCGCTGGGAGCGGCCGATTTCATTCTCGCCGCCAATGCCATCCCGCTCCTGTCGGCGAAGCTGGCGGAAGTCGGGAACCGGCTGCCGTATCGCGGCGCGTTCTTCTCGCCTGAGGCGCTCGACGCCGTCCCGTATGCGCTGTGGCTCGAAGGCGAGACGATCGTGTCGAGCCATGGCGACGTCATCACGCTGGACGAGCAGGGCCTGGTCAGGCTCGAGAATCCGCGCGACCGGATCACGGTGCAGCGCGTCCACGCGGCGCGCCCGGCGTGGGCGAGACGTCTCGGCGAAGCAAAGCCGGCCACCCCGACCGCCGGTCGGCAGTCGGGATACATCCCCCCGCCCGGAATCGAGCGTCGGGACGGATCGCTTCCCTCGCGGTCCGGTTCGCCGCTGGGATACACCCTGGTTCGGCCGAGCACTGGCGACGTAAGGGCAACCGCGTTGTTCATCGGCGGCTCCGGCACGCATGATCGACACGGCTTCGCCGGGCACTCGACCTCGGATACCACCAGTTGCTCGACGGCCTCTGCCGGCACGGAGTCGCGAGCGTTCGCTTCGACAAGCGCGGCTCGAGCGCCGACACGCCCCTCGGCGAGGACTTCCAGAGCCTGGGCTTCAGCGGGATCGTCGACAACGCCCGGCGCTGCATGGCTCTCGCCGCCGAGACCGGCCCGCCCGTTCTCATCGGCCACAGCGAGGGCGGTCTGGTCGCATTGCTGCTCGCCCTCGAATCGCCCGCCTCGCCGAGGATTCTGCTCTCGACCGCGGCGCGAGGGATCGACCAGATCCTGGAATGGCAGATCGAGACACATGGGAAGGCGCTGGGCCTCAGCTCTCGACGGCATCAAGCGCAACTGTCGAACCTGCGCGACTTCATCGGCGCGGTCCGCAGCGTCGACGACGCCGAGTGGGTTCCGGGAGGCGTGCCGGATCGTTTCGTCGGCATGCGCGCCGAAGCGCGCTACTACCGCGAGCTCCTCGCCGTCGACCCGCTTGCGGTGGTCCGCGGAGCACAGTCGCCGTTGCTCATCATCCACGGGAGAGGACGATCAGCAGGTCCCGGTGGATGACGCCTACGCACTCGCCGACGCGGCATCGGCCACAGGCGCCGACGTGCAACTTGTCGTCACGCCGCACACGAATCATCTCCTGAAGTCGGCCGCGCGCCGACCGAGTGTCGCCGACTACTTCGACCGGCGGCGTCGCGTCAGACGGGAGATCATCCGAACGATCGGAGCGTGGATCAGCGAGCGTCGCGATCTCTAGTCGAAGCGGCGCGGGATCGCGGGGTATACCTGCCTCGACCCGAACGGCCGACGGGAGACGCGCATGTACCGCATCCTGCTCTTCGACATCGACGGCACCCTCGTCAGCACCGGCGGCGCCGGCGCCGTGGCGTGGAGGCGCGCGTTCGAGGACCTCTACGGGATCCCCGCCGACATCGGCGAGTTCACCGACGCGGGGATGACCGATCCCGACGTCGGCGCCAAGACGTTCGCCGCCGTCCTGCACCGCGAGCCGACGCCGCACGAGCTGGCGCAGATCCTCCAGCGCCGGCTCGAGTACCTGCCGGAGGCGGTCGCGGAGAGCACGAAGTACCGCGTGCTGCCCGGCGTGCCCGAACGGCTGCGCCAGCTCAGCCGCGACGGTCACCTGCTCGGGATCATCACCGGCAACGGCGACGGCGCCGCCCACATCAAGCTCGCCCGCGGCGACCTCAACCGCTGGTTCACGTTCGGCGCCTACGCCGGCGCCAACGTCGAGCGCGCCGACATCGTCCGCCAGGCCGTCCAGCGCGGCGAGGCGCTGCTCGGCGAGGACGTGCCCAACACCGAGATCTTCGTCGTGGGCGACACGCCGCGCGACATCGAGGCCGCGCACGCCGCCGGCTGCACCGCGATCGCGATCGCCACCGGCCACCACGACGCCGCCGCGCTCAAGGAGGCCGGCGCCGACCACGTGCTCGAGACGATGGAAGAGCCCTTCCCGCTCTCAGCCTGAATCCAGGCTGATCTTCACAACATCTTGATGCCGGCCGCCGGAATCGACACGGTTCCTTGACGCGCCGGATCGCATGCTCGGGTCATGGCCAGGCGCCGGCTGGAGGGTCTCGAGCGGGTGCTCGGTGTGAACGCGCTGTTCGCGACGGCCTACGGCAACGTCGGCTCGTCGATCTACTACGCGCTCGGCCTCGTCGCCTCGTTCGCGCTCGGCCTGACCCCGGTGGTCTTCGTGATCACCGGCATCTTCTTCTTCTGCACGGCCGCCACCTACGCCGAGGCGACGGCGATGTACCCCGAGGCGGGCGGCTCGTCGAGCTTCGCCCGGCGCGCGTTCAACGAGTTCGTCTCGTTCTTCGCCGCCTGGGCGCAGATGCTCAACTACACGATCACCGTCGCGATCTCGGCGTTCTTCGTGCCGCACTACATCGGCGGGCTGTTCTGGGAGCCGCTGCGGTCGGCGCCCGGCGACATCATCTTCGGCGCCGCGGTGATCGCGGTGCTGGCGGTGGTGAACATCGTCGGCGTCAAGGAGTCGGCCGGGCGTGAACGTGCTGCTGGCCGTCGTCGACTTCATGACCCAGCTGCTGCTCGTGCTGATCGGCGCCGTCCTCGTCTTCTCGCCGGAGATCCTCGCCGACAACGTCCAGCTCGGCGTCGCGCCGACGTGGAAGGACTTCGTGCTGGCGATCCCGATCGGGATGATCGCCTACACGGGCATCGAGACGATCTCGAACATGGCCGAGGAGGCCAGGGACGAGCGCAAGACGATCCCGGCGGCGATCAACCGCGTGCGTGATCGCCGTCTACGCGATCTACTTCACGCTGCCCGCCGTCGCGCTGTCGGCGCTGCCCGGTCCAGCAGGACCCGGACACCGGCGCGTACTACACGCTGCTCGGCCTGCCCGAGGACCAGGGCGGCTACGCCGGCGACCCGATCCTCGGCGTCGTCAAGCAGATCGACCTCGGGCCGTTCCAGGCGGCGGGAGAGCTGTACGTCGGCATGCTCGCCGCGACGATCCTCTTCATCGCCACCAACGCCGCGCTGATCGGCGTCTCGCGGCTCGTCTACTCGATGGGCATCCACCGCCAGCTGCCGGACGCGCTGCGGCGCCTGCACCCGCGCTTCCGGACGCCGTGGATCGGCATCCTCGTCTTCGGCGCCGCCGCCATCGTGACGCTGCTCCCGGGCCAGGCCGAGTTCCTCGGCTACATGTACGCGTTCGGGGCGATGCTGTCGTTCACCATCGCCCACCTGTCGGTGATCCGCCTGCGCCGGACGCGCCCGACGCCGACCGCGCCCTATCGCGGCCCGGGGAACCTGCGAGGCGTGCCGCTGTTCGCGGTCTTCGGCGGGCTCGGGACGGCGATCGCCTTCGTCGTCACCGCCGTGCTGCACCCCGAGGTGGCGGCGGCCGGCTCCGCCTGGCTGGTGTTCGGCGTGCTCGTCTACGTCGCGTACCGGCGGCGGATCGGGCTCGACCTCGTCTCCACCGTCAAGGTGGCGATCCCGCAGCCGGTCGTCGACCACGAGGCCGAGTACGACTCGGTGCTCGTGCCGCTCGTCGACGGCCACTTCGACGAGCATGTGCTGGCGACGGCCTCCAAGCTCGCGGCCCGCCGCCGCCGCGGCATCCACGTGCTGGCGATGGTCACGGTCCCGCTCGCGCTGCCGATCGACGCCCACCTGCCGGAGGCCGAGGCCGAGGCCGACTCGATCATCGAGCAGGCCAAGATCCAGACCGGCCGGCGCGTCTCCGGCCACACGGAGAAGGTCCGCGCCGGTCAGGCGGGGCGGCGGATCATCGAGGAGGCGACCGACATGCGCGCGGCGGCCATCGTCATGCCGCTGCCGCGGCGGATCGCCGGCACCTCGGTGTTCGGCAAGACCGTCGAGACCGTGCTGACCGAGCGGCCCTGCCGCGTGATCATCGAGTCGGTGCCGGCTCGCTGACCGGCAGCGGCAGCTCGACCACGAACGAGCTGCCCTGGCCCGGCCGCGACTCGACGCGGACGTGGCCGCCGTTGGCCTGGATGAGGCCGCGGACGATCGCCAGCCCGAGGCCGGAGCCGTTCCCGCCGCTGCCGCGGTAGAACGGCGCGAAGATGTGCTCCTGCTCGGCCAGTGGGATGCCCGGCCCGCGGTCGACCACCCGCAGCAGGATCCGGCCGCCGCTCTCCGCGGCGCGCACCGAGACCGGCGCGCCGTCGCCGTAGCGCAGGGCGTTCTCGATCAGGTTCGCCATCGCCCGCCGCAGCTGCGTGGCGTCGGCGCGCACCAGCGGCAGGTCGGCGGCGATCGCCAGCCGCACGCGGTCCGGCGCGCCGGTGTCCTCGACGGCGGCGCGGATGACCTCGTCGAGCGAGCACCAGTCCTCGCGCGGCTCGGCGGCGCCGGCCTCGATCCGCGACAGGTCGAGCAGCTGGTCGACCAGCCGCGCCAGCCGCCGGCTCTCCTGCACGATGCCCGCCGCCAGCTCGCGCCGGTCCTCGTCCTCCAGCGCCGGCGACGAGAGGGCGTCGGCGGCGGCGACGATCGCCGTCAGAGGCGAGCGCAGGTCGTGCGAGACGGAGCGCAGCACCGCGGTCTTGATGTCGTCGCTGCGCCGCAGCGCGTTGGTCTCCACGACCTCGGCGGTCAGCGCCTCGCGCTCGAGCGCCGCCCGCAGGAGCGCCTCGAGCGCGGGAGCCACGCGCTCGCGCGCGACCTCCTCGGCCTCGGGCGGCACCACCAGCGTGCCGACGTCGCCGAGCGGGACACCGTCCGCCCGCCCGAGCACGATGGCGGCCGAGTCGACCTGCAGGGCGTCGGCGATCCGCCGCGCGGCGGGTCCGAGAGCGGCGGCCGGGTCGGGCGTCCCGAGCAGCAGCCGCGCGAGCTCGGCGGCGAGGTCGGCCTCGCGCCGGCGCCGCTCGGCCTCCTCGGCGCGCGTGCGCGCGAGCTGCGAGAGCGTGGAGGCGACCGCGGCGGCCACGAGGAAGACGGTCAGCGCGACCCAGTTCTCGGCGTCGGCGATCGTGAAGCGCCCGGCCGGCGGGAGGTGGAAGAAGCTGAAGGCGACCGCCGCGCCGACGCCGGTCGCCAGCCCGAGGCGGCGGCCCCACAGCGACGAGACGAGCAGGACCGGCAGCAGGTAGAGGACGCTCAGCGAGATCGGCGGCGCGACCTCGCTGAGCGGATAGAGCGCGAGCGTCGTCAGCGCCAGCGCGGCGGCGGCGACGAGGGCGCCCAGCGCGGGCGAGCGACCGGCCATGTCGTTGAGCCTAGACCGGCGTGTGGCAGACCGCCTCGATGTTGTTGCCGTCGGGGTCGAGGACGTAGGCGCCGTAGTAGCTCGGGTGGTAGATCTCGCGCACGCCCGGCGCGCCGTTGTCGGTGCCGCCGGCGGCGAGCGCGGCGGCGTGGAACGCGTCGACGGTCGCGCGGTCGCGCGGCCGCGAAGGCGACGTGGAGGCCGCCGGTGACCGCCGGGCCGCGCGTCTCGATCCAGAAGAACGGCTTGCCGTCGCGGCCGAAGCCGGCGGCCTCCGCCACCGGCTCCATCAGCAGCGTGATCCCGAGCGGCTCGAGCGCCTGGGCGTAGAACGCCTTGCTGCGCTCGTAGTCGCTGACTCCGAATCCGACGTGGTCGAGCATCCGTCCTCCTCAGGGTTCCGTGAAGCGGTAGCCGACGCCGGGATCGGTGCGGATGTAGTTCCCGCCGGCCACGCCGATCTTGCGCCGCAGGTTGGCGATGTGCGTCCGCAGCACCGCGGTGTCGTTGCCGTACTCCGGGCCCCAGACCTCGACGAGCAGCGCCCGGTGCGTGAGCAGCCGGCCGCGGTTGCGGACCAGCGTGCGCAGGAGGTCGAACTCGATCGGGGTGAGGTGCACCTCGGCGCCGTCCACGCGCACGACGCGGGCGGCGAGGTCGACCTCGAGGCCGTCGGCGCGGATCGCCGGCTCGTCCGCCGGGCGGCCGGCGCGCCGCAGCGCCGCCTGCAGCCGGGCGACCAGCTCGCGCGGGCCGAACGGCTTGGTCACGTAGTCGTCGGCCCCCGCCTCGAGCGCGCGGACCTTCTCGGCCTCCTCGCCGACGGCGGAGAGCACGATGATCGGCATGTCGGTCCACTCGCGCAGCCGGCGCGTGACCTCGACGCCGTCGCCGTCGGGCAGCACGAGGTCGACGATCGCCGCGTCAGGCGGTCGCACCGCCGCGCGGTCGAGCGCCTCCTCGGCGGTCCCGGCGGGCACCGCCTCGTAGCCCGCCTCGCGCAGCACGACGCGCAGCGCCCGCAGGATCTGCGGCTCGTCGTCGACGACGAGGACGCGCCTCATGGGAGGACGCGCAGGAAGCCGTCGCGGACCAGGCGCCGGACGAGCACCAGGCCGGCCGGCCTCGTCGAGAGCGGCGGGTAGGTCGGAGGCGGCGAACGGCGCCTGCGCCTCGTAGACGGCCTCGAGCACGTCGCGCGCGACCTCCGGGAAGCTGACCTCCTTGCCCTCGAAGCGCAGCGTCGTGCCCTCGAGGTCGGCGATGACGGTGGGGCGGCGCTCGACGCGGTCGGCCGCGCCGAGGGCGGTTGCCGCGCGCAGCTCCGAGAGCCGGCCGTCGGCCACCGGGCGGCGACCGTCGACGAACCGGCGGCGTGCGCGGCGCGCGACCGCCTCGGGCCGCAGCCGCTCGGCGAGCCGGTCGAGCAGGGCGGGGGGAGCTCGCCGTCCGGCCCGAGCGAGCGGCGGAACTCGACGTCGTCGCCGCACTCGTCGAGCGCCGCCCGCAGGGCGTCGAGCCGGGTCGGGACGTGGAGCCCGACGGTGATGTGCAGGGAGTCGCTCTCCTGCGCGACGGCCTCGTGCGGCCAGCCACGCGGCAGGTACAGCGTGTCGCCCGGCTCGAGCGTGAGGTCGTCGACCGGCGGGCCGGGGTCGCCGAGCTCCGGCGACCAGCGCTGGCCGCTCAGCGGCAGCTCGAGCAGCGGGGCGTAGATCCGCCAGCGCTTCGTGCCCGAGACCTGGAGCACGAACACGTCGTGGGTGTCGTGGTGGACCGCGAATCCCCGCGCGGCGGCGGGCGTCGCGTAGGCGTTGGCCTGGACGGGGAAGCCGAGCGCCTGCTCGAGCCCGCGGCAGTAGACGGCCGCGGGCTCCCAGTGCAGCTGGAGCGCCTGCAGGATGATCGTGGCGCCGGCGGCATGCTCGGCCGCGACGCGGTCGGGCTGCGCCAGCCCGTCGAAGCTGCCGGGCCGCCAGGGGACGTTCTCGGTGTACTCGCCCAGCGGCAGCGGCTTGCCGTCGGCGACCAGCCGGAAGGCGGGCACGCGGATCCCGGTCGAGCAGACGAGCCGCTCGACGTCGTCGTGGGACAGGATCCCGTCGAACCGCCCCGGCTCGGAGCGGGCGATGGTGAGCGGCCGGCGCTCGAAGGCGCCGGCGAGGAAGTCGTCCAGGCCGACGGGGTCGAGCGTCAGCCCAACAGCGCTACGAGTCGTCGCCGGTGTCGGTCGTGTCCCCGGAGTCGTCGCCCGTGTCGCTCGTGTCGCTGGTGTCGCCGCTGTCGTCGCCCGTGTCCCCGGTGTCGTCGCCGTCGTCGCCGGTGTACGCGGTGGCGTGGCCGACGGTACGGGTCTCGATGTCGTCATCGGAGAGCGTGGGCTGGTCCTGCGGGTCGGTCACGGGAGCCTCCCTCGTGGTTTGGGGCGATCGTACTCGCGTGCACGAGGGGTCGTAGCCTCACTGGCGGATGTCTGACCTTGTGCGGGTCCTGGCGGTGTTCGCCCTGACCTGCGCGAGCAGCCCAAGCACCTCGCCGTGGAGGGCGACGAGGTCGCCGTGGACGAGCTGCGGTTCCGGGTCGAGGAGACCGACGGCGCGCGCATCACGCGCCTGCTCGTGCGGCTGATCTCCGCTTAATCCGCGGCCCTAGACTGGATCGGGAAGGGAAGTATCCCGTCGGCCGGCTTCGTCAACACGGCGCTGCGCGCCCGGAGCCGGCGGCCCTAGGGGGCGGAAAAACCTTCGTCTGATCGTCTCGACCAGCCGGAGGAACGTCCGTTGTCCCAGCAGATCGCCGCAGGACCGCTCGCATGGGGCGGGCTGCTCGCCGTCCTCGCCGTGATGGTCGTCGTCGACCTGCGGGTCGGCTCGGCGCAGCGGCACATGACCGCGCGCACGGCGGCCACCTGGAGCGGCATCTGGGTGGCGCTCGCGCTGCTCTTCGGCGCCGGCCTGTGGGCGTTCGCGGGCGCCGCGGCGGGCGAGTCCTACCTCGCCGGCTACGTGATGGAGAAGGCGCTGTCGCTCGACAACGTGTTCGTCTTCACGCTCATCTTCGCGGCGCTCGCCGTCCCGCGCGACGAGCAGCCGCGCGTGCTGCTGTGGGGCATCCTGATCGCGCTCGTCCTGCGGGCGATCTTCATCTTCGCCGGCGCCGAGGCGCTCGAGACCTACTCCTGGGTGGCGTGGCCGTTCGCCGCGATCCTCGCGTGGACGGGCTGGCGGATCCTGCGCTCCGGCGAGGAGCACGACGAGGGGGCTCAGATCGTGGCGCGCGTGCGGCGCCGGTTCCCGCGCCTCGAGCCCGCGGTCGCCGCGCTGCTCGCGGTCGCCCTCGCCGACGTGATCTTCGCCGTCGACTCGGTGCCCGCCATCCTCGCCATCACCACCGACACCTACGTCGTCTTCGCCGCCAACGCGTTCGCGCTGCTCGGCCTGCGCGCGCTGTTCTTCCTGGTCGCCGGAGCCGTGGCCCGCTTCGCGTACCTGCAGTACGGCCTCGGCGTCCTGCTGATCGCCATCGCCGGCAAGCTCGCCTACGGCGAGGCGACGGGCGAGAAGATCGCCACCTCGATCACGCTCGGCTCGATCCTCGCCGTCCTCGTCGTCTCCATCGGCGCGTCGTTGCTCAAGGAGCGGCGCGCCGTTCACACCGTCTAAAGAGGAGTACTGATGCTGACCCTGTTCCTCGCCACCACGATCATCCCGCTGCTCTTCGGGCTGTGGGCCCAGATGAAGGTCAAACGGACCTTCGACAAGTACTCGCGCGTCCGGCCCCGCAACGGCATGACCGGCGCCGAGGCGGCCGGCGCGGTGCTCCGCGCCTCGGGCGCGCCGGGCCTCGAGATCCGCCCGGTCGCCGGCCGGCTGGCCGACCACTACGACCCGCGCAGCAAGACGCTCAACCTGAGCGCCGACGTCGGCCAGGCGTCGTCCCTGGCCGCCCTCGGCGTGGCCGCCCACGAGGCCGGTCACGCGATCCAGGACGCCCGCGGCTATGGGCCGATGCGGATCCGCCAGACGCTCGTCCCGGCGGCCACGATCGGGCAGTCGCTGTGGCTCCTGCCGGTCGTCATCGGCCTGTTCATCGGCGCCACGGGCCTGGTCACCGTCGGCCTCGTCCTCTTCGCGGCCGTCGTGCTGTTCCAGCTCGTCACGCTGCCGGTCGAGTTCGACGCCTCCCGCCGCGCGCTCGTCGCGCTGCGGGACCAGGGGCTGCTGGCCGCCGACGAGGTGCCGGGCGCCCGCAAGGTGCTCAACGCCGCGGCGCTGACGTACGTGGCCGGCTTCGTGGCCGCGCTCGGCCAGCTCATCTACTTCTTCGCGCTGAGCCGGGAGTAGCGGCGGGACGAGCGGAAGCGTCCTGTCTATGTGGGGCTATGGCCCACTACGGCAGGACGCTTGGGGGCATGGGCCGGGGCGCGCTTGGCGAAGCCGAGGTGGTCGAAGGTGCACGCGGTCGGCGACGTTCGGGTGGAACACGCGCCTAGGCTGCCCACCGCCCATCCCGCCGCATGCGGGGATGACGCACATCTGACACCCGCGTTTCGCGCTCCCCGGCGGCCGGTCAGACCCACTGCATGAACCACGCTGCCATCACCGTGTACCGCTCGCGCGAGGACGTCGAGCGGCTGTGGAACGTGGACCTCGGGGACGCGACCGTCAGCTTCCGGGACGCGCCCGGGGACCGCGGCACGGAGATCCACGTCGAGCTGGGCAAGGAGAAGCTGGTCGACAAGCTCACCGGCGCGCACCTCGCGAAGATCAAGGACCAGCTGCGCCACTTCAAGCAGCGGGTCGAGACCGGCGAGGTCGCCCGGTCCGACGCCAGCCCCGAGGGCGAGCGCCTGGAGCGCAAGTTCAAGCAGCGGCCGGCGCAGCCGCTGGACGAGTCCGAGCTCGAGAAGGCGGGCGTCTCATGAGGGCGACAGTCTGGTCCGGGCGCAACACCGTCCAGGTGGAGAACGTCCCCGACCCGAAGATCCTCAACGACCGCGACGCCATCGTGCGGATCACGTCGACGGCCATCTGCGGCTCCGATCTGCACCTCTACGACGGCTACGTCCCGACGATGAAGAAGGGCGACATCCTCGGCCACGAGTTCATGGGCGAGGTCGTCGAGGTCGGCCGCGGGGTGGAGAACCTGCAGGTCGGCGACCGCGTCGTCGTTCCGTTCCCGATCGCCTGCGGCAACTGCTGGCACTGCAAGCACGATCTGCACGCCGGCTGCGAGAACTCCAACCCGAACGCCGGTCTCGCCGAGAAGATGTTCGGTCACACGACGGCCGGCATCTTCGGCTACTCGCACCTCACCGGCGGCTACGCCGGCGGGCAGGCCGAGTACGCGCGGGTGCCGTACGCCGACGTCGGGCCGTTCAAGGTCGACGACGACCTGACGGACGAGCAGGTGCTCTTCCTCTCGGACATCCTCCCCACGGGCTACATGGGCGCCGAGTTCTGCGACATCAAGGCCGGCGACGTGATCGCCGTGCTCGGCGCCGGGCCGGTCGGGCAGTTCGCGATCGCCAGCGCCGTGATGCTCGGCGCCGAGCGCGTGATCGCGGTCGACGAGTACCAGTACCGGCTCGACATGGCGCGCAACCGCGCCGGCGCGACCGACGTCATCAACTTCGCCGAGGACGCCGACATCGTCGAGCAGCTCAAGGCGATGACCGGGGGGCGCGGCCCGGACGCCGTGATCGACGCCGTCGGCATGGAGGCGGCCCACGGGCATGGCGCCGTCTACGCCATGGACCGCGTCAAGCAGGCCACGCGCATGGAGAGCGAGCGCGGGTTCGCCCTGCGCGACGCCATCCTCGCCTGCCGACCCGGCGGGATTGTCTCCGTCATCGGTGTCTACGGCGGGCTGATGGACAAGTTCCCGACCGGCGCCCTGATGAACAAGGGGCTGACGATCCGGACCGGCCAGTGCCACGTCCAGCGCTACATCAAGCCGCTGTACGAGCGGATCCGCAACGGCGACCTCGACCCCAGCTTCGTCGTCACGCACCGCGTGCCGCTCGACACGGCGCCGGACGCCTACGAGACCTTCAAGCACAAGCTCGACGAGTGCGTGAAGGTGGTGCTCAAGCCGTGAACCTCCCACGACCGGTCGACGCGACGCTCCACGGCGTCCTCGACTACCAGGCCGGCGCCCTCCTGACGACCGTGTTCCCGAGGCTCGCGGGCATCGAGGGCACGCCGGCGGCGGCCCAGATCCGCACGGCGGGAGCCGTCCACGCCGGCTACAGCGTGCTGACGGACTACCCGCTCGGCGTCGTCAAGGCGATCCCGTACAAGGCCCACCTCGCCCTCGACGCGGTCGGCGCCGTGGCGCTGGCCGCCACGCCGTTCGTCACCGGGCAGTGGAAGAAGGGCCGCCGCCAGTGGCTGCCGCACGTGGCGCTCGCGCTGTTCGAGCTCGCCTCGCTGGCCGTCAGCGACCCGACCGGCCGCGGCGACTACCACGGCGACGTCGAGGCCGTGCGCGAGGCCAACCTCGAGGATCCGCACCGCCAGATCTACAACGGCGGGCCTGCGGTCATACGGACGACATGACCGCTGCCAATCCGCACGTTCCGGGTAGGACCGGGACATGGCGAAAGATCACGGTTCCAGCATCAAGAACGACAAGCAATACGAGGGCCTGCGCAAGAAGGGCATGAGCAAGAGCCGGGCGGCCGCGATCTCCAACTCGGAGGGCTCGTCGAGTCGCGGCGGCAAGAAGTCGGGCTCGGGCTCCGCGAGCAAGAGCAGCTCCAGCCAGGGCGGTACGACGCAGCAGAAGAAGGCGGCCGGCCGCAAGGGCGGCAAGGCCGCCGCGAACAAGTCGTGACGGGCGCGCCGGACCCCACGCGCGCCGAGCCCGTCCCGCCCTTCCCGGAGCAGGAGCAGGAGCCGCCCGGCCGCGAGGACGAGATGCAGCCGCTTGCCGACCACGGCGAGGCGAGCTACGTCGGCCACGGCCGGCTGACCGACCGCGTCGCCCTCATCACCGGCGCCGACTCCGGCATCGGCCGGGCCGTCGCCATCGCCTACGCGCGCGAGGGCGCGGACGTGCTGTGCTCGTACTGGAAGGAGGACGACGACGCCGCCGAGACGCAGCGCCTCGTGGAGGAGGCGGGCCGGCGCTGCCTCACCGTCGCCGGCGACATCGGCGACCGCGAGCACTGCCGGCGGCTGGTCGAGCAGGCGGCCGGCGAGCTGGGGCGGCTCGACGTGCTCGTCAACAACGCCGCCTACCAGATGGCCTACGAGTCGTTCCTCGAGATCCCGCCGGACGAGCTCGACTTCGTCTTCCGGACCAACATCCTCGCGATGTTCCACCTCTGCCAGGCCGCCGTGCCGAAGATGGAGCCGGGCTCGACGATCATCAATACGACGTCGATCCAGGCCGCGCAGCCGAGCCCCGAGCTCCTGCACTACGCCGCCACCAAGGGCGCGATCAGCACCTTCACGAAGGGCCTCGCCCAGGAGGTCGCCGAGCGCGGCATCCGCGTCAACGCCGTCGCGCCAGGGCCGATCTGGACGCCGCTGGTCGTCATGAGCTTCCCGGCGGAGAAGAACGCGGAGTTCGGCGCCGACACGCCGCTCGGCCGCCCGGGCCAGCCGGGCGAGCTCGCGCCGCTCTACGTGTTCCTCGCGAGCGCGGAGTCGAGCTACATCAGCGGCGAGGTCATCGGGGCGACGGGGGGCAAGCCGCTCCACTGAGCACGGCCCGGAGCGTCGTCCCGCCGCCGAGCGGGCTCGAGACCTCCAGCTCCCCGCCCAGCGCCTCGACGCGGTCGGCCAGGCCGCGCAGGCCGGAGCCGCCGGCCGGGTCGGCGCCGCCGACGCCGTCGTCGCTCACCTCGACGACGATGCGCCCGTCGGCGTCGGCGACGGCGACCCGCACGCGGACCGTCGACGCGCGGGCGTACTTGGCGACGTTGGCGAGCGCCTCCGCGATCAGGTAGTAGGCCGCGGCCTCGACCGGCGCCGGCAGTCGCTCCTGCGGGATCGCTTCGACCTCCACCGGCACCGGCGACCGGGCCGCGAGCGCCTCGACGGCGGCGCCGAGGCCGCGGTCGGTGAGGATCGCCGGGTGCAGGCCGCGGGCGAGCTCGCGCAGCTCGTCGAGCGCGAGGGCGAGCTCGTCGCCCGCGCCGGCGAGCATGGCCCGGGCGCCGGCCGGATCGCTGTCGAGCCTGGCCAGCGCCAGCCGCAGCGCCAGGGACAGCGCGACCAGGCGCTGCTGGGCGCCGTCGTGGAGGTTGCGCTCGAGCCGGCGGCGCTCGACGTCGCCGGCGGTGACGATCCGCGCGCGCGAGGCGGCGAGGTCGTCGAGCCGGGCGTGGAGCTCGGCGTTGAGGCGATGGACCTCCGCCTCCTGCGCCTTGCGCTCGGTGATGTCGGTGTACGCGACCATGTTGGCCACGTTCCGGCCGGACGCGTCGCGCACCGGCGCGGCGGCGATCGAGACCGCGACGCGGCTTCCGTCCTTGCGCAGCCGCTCGGTCTCGTAGTCGTTGATCGACTCTCCGGCCAGGACGCGGGCGAACAGGTTCTCGGCCTCCGCCCGCCGCTCCGGAGGCGCCATCGGCAGGCCGGCGCGCCCGAGCATCTCCTCGCGCGTCCAGCCGAAGATGCGCTCGGCGGCCGGGTTCCACAGCCGGATGCTGGTGTCCAGCCCGAACTCCACGAGCGCGAGCGGCGAGGAGTCGATCAGCGCCTGCAGCTCCCCGAGCTGCCTGCCTTCCGAGACGTCGGTGATGGGGGCGAGTCTAGGTGCCCGTCCGGTAGAACCCGCGGTGATGGTGTTCGAGATCGCGCAGGCGCTCGGCCCCGTCGAGCAGGAGTACCTGCTCGAGGCTCGGCAGATGCAGGCGCTGTCGTTCGCCGTCCACATCCCGCTCGTGTGCTTCGGCGTGGCCTTCCCCGCGCTGGTCCTGGGCCTCGAGTGGCTCGGCCGGCGCCGCGGCGACGGCCTGCTCCTCGCCCTCTCCCGCCGCTGGTCGAAGGCGATGATCGGGCTGTTCGCGGTCGGCGTGGTGACCGGGACCATCCTCTCGTTCGAGCTCGGCCTCCTGTGGCCGGAGTTCATGGCCACCTACGGCGACGTCTTCGGCCTCGCCTTCGCGCTCGAGGGGTTCTCCTTCTTCGTCGAGGCGATCTTCATCGCCATCTACGTCTACGGCTGGGACCGGCTGTCGCCGCGCATGCACATGCTCGCCGGCGTCCCCGTCGTGGTGGCGGGCTTCAGCGGCTCGCTGATGGTGATCACCGTCAACGGCTGGATGAACCACCCGACCGGGTTCCGGCTCGAGGACGGGCGGGCGGTCGACGTCGAGCCGTTCGACGCGCTGTTCGGCAACGCGTACTTCTGGCATGAGCTGGTCCACATGTACCTGGCCGCCTTCCTCGTCGCCGGCTTCCTGACCGCGAGCGTCTACGCCGTCTCGGCGCTGCGCGGGCGGAGCGACCGCTACGTCCGGGTGGCGATGGCCGTGCCGCTCGTGATGGCCGCCGTCGTGGCGCCCGCGCAGGTGCTCGTCGGCGACTGGGCGGCGCGCGAGGTCGCCGAGCACCAGCCGACGAAGCTCGCGGCCTTCGAGGGGCTCGGCCACACGCAGGCCGGCGCGCCGCTCCACCTCGGCGGCTGGTACGACGAAGGGGCGAACGGGGTCCGCTACGGCGTGGAGCTCCCGAAGCTGCTGTCGGTGCTCGCCTTCCACGACCCGAACGCGACCGTCGAGGGGCTCGAGCGCGTCCCGCCCGAGGACCGGCCGCCCGTCAACGTCGTGCGGGTGGCGTTCTTCACGATGGTCGGGATCGGAACCGTGCTGGCGCTGTTCGGCGTCTGGCTGCTCGTCGTCTGGTGGCGGCGGCGCGAGATCCCGGACGGGCGCTGGTTCCTGCGCGTCGTCGCCGCGCTCGGCCCGCTCTCGGTGGTGGCGCTGATCGCCGGCTGGGTGACGACCGAGGTCGGGCGCCAGCCGTGGGTCGTCTACGAGCAGATGCGCACCGAGGACGCGGTGACCGGCGCCGGCGGCGTCCCGCTCGGCTACGCGGCGCTCGTCCTCATCTACGCGGCGCTCGCCGTCGCGACGGCGTGGCTGCTCCGGCGGCTGGCGCGGACGCCGCTCGAGGTGGGCGATGGGCCTCGCTGAGATCCCGATGCTGCTGGCGCTGGTCGGGCTCGCCGCCTATGTGGTGCTCGGCGGCGCCGACTTCGGCGCCGGCCTCTGGTACCTGCTGCTGCCCGGCGACCGGCGGCGGCCGCTGCGCGACCACACCTACCACGCCATGGGGCCGGTGTGGGAGGCCAACCACGTCTGGCTGATCTTCGTCCTCGTCGTGGTCTGGACCGCGTACCCGACGGCGTTCGGCGCCATCTTCTCGACGCTCTACGTGCCGCTGTTCGCCGCCGGGCTGGGGATCATCATCCGCGGCACCTGCTACGCGCTGCGGAGCGCCGTCGCGACGCCGCGCGAGGAGCGGATCCTCGGCGCCCTGTTCGGCGCGTCGTCGGTGCTGACGCCGTTCGCGCTCGGCGCGGCCATCGGCGGGATCGCGTCCGGCCGCGTCCCGCTCGGCAACGCCGCCGGCGACCCCGTCGAGGCCTGGCTGAACCCCACCTCCATCGCCGTCGGCGTCATCTCCGTCGCCACGAGCGCCTACCTGGCGGCGGTCTGGCTGACCGGCGACGCCGCGCGCGCCGGGCGGACCGACCTCGCGGAGCCGTTCCGCGTGCGCGCGCTCACGACCGCGGCGTTCGCGGGCGCGGCGGCGCTCGGCGGCCTCGTCGTCCTCGACACCGATGCCGAGCGGATCTTCGACGGGCTGACCTCGGGGCCGGGGCTGGTGGCGGCGCTCGCCTCGGCCCTCGCCGGCGGGGCGACGGCGCTGCTCGTGGCCCGCCGACGGCCGGAGCCGGCGCGCTGGTCGGCGGCGGTCGCCGTGGGGACCATCGTCGCGGGCTGGGCGCTCGCGCAGCGGCCGCAGCTGCTGCCCGGCCTGACCGTCGAAGCGGCGGCGGCCGGCGATGCCACCATCGTCGCGCTGCTGATCTCGCTCGCGGTGGGGGCCGTCATCCTCATCCCGTCGCTCGTCCTGCTGTTCTCGCTCGTGCTGGGCGGGCGCTTCGACGAGCCGGTGGCGCCCGCGCCGGTCGAGCCGCCGGCGCCGCCCGGGCGGCGCTCGCCGCTCGGGATCGCGGCGGCGGCCTGCATCGTGCCGGGAGCGCCGCTGATGTTCCTCTCCGACGGCGGCCTGACGCTGGCGGCCGGCGTCGTCCTGGTGCTCGCCGGGATCGCGGCGGCCGCTGCGCTGCTCGTCGCCGACGTCACCGAGGAGCAGAGCTGACGGGCGAGCTCGACGCCGTGGTCGTCGGCGCCCGCTGCGCCGGCTCCACGCTGGCGCGCGCCCTCGCGCAGCGTGGCTGGGACGTGCTTCTGGTGGATCGCGACCCCTTCCCGAGCGACACCGTGTCGACGCACTTCACGTTCCCGAACACGCTCGCGCGCTTCGAGCAGCTCGGGGTGCTCGACCGGCTGCGCGCCGCGCACGACGTGCCGCTGGTCGGCGCCGCCGGGCACTTCAAGCACCCGGGGACGGCGCAGGGGATCAACGACGCCGTCGAGCAGGCCCTGCACGTCGCGGAGGCGCTGTCCGGCAGCCGCCCGAGCCTCGACGGCTACGAGCGCTGGCGCGACGAGCGCGCCCGAGCACTCCTTCAGCCGCCGGGTCCCGCCCTCGCAGGTGCTCGCGCTCGGCTACCCTGCCGCGCCGTGATGGTCACTCCTTGGGGAGCGCGGCGATGAGCGCCGGCCTCGCCGCGCTGCTCGACGACGTCGCGGTGCTCGCCCGCGCGGCCGCCGCCTCGGTCGACGACGTGGCCGCCGGCGCCGGCCGGGCGGGCGTGAAGGCCGCCGGCGTGATCGTCGACGACGCCGCGGTCACGCCGCGCTACGTCCAGGGGTTCCGGCCCGAGCGCGAGCTGCCGATGATCAAGCGGATCGCCATCGGCTCGCTGCGGAACAAGATCCTGCTGATCCTGCCCGCCGCGCTGCTGCTCAGCGAGCTGCTGCCGTGGCTGCTCACGCCGATCCTGATGATCGGCGGCGCCTACCTCTGCTACGAGGGCGCGGAGAAGCTGTGGGAGACCGTCGGCCCGCACTCGCACGCCGAGCAGCCGGCGGCCGCGCAGGGACCCGAGCACGAGGACGCGCTCGTCGGCGGGGCGATCCGCACGGACTTCATCCTCTCGGCCGAGATCATGGTGATCTCGCTCAACGAGGTCGCCGACGAGCCGTTCCTCTCGCGTGCGCTGATCCTCGTCCTCGTCGCGCTCGCGATCACCTTCGGCGTCTACGGGGCCGTCGCCCTGATCGTGAAGATGGACGACGTCGGCCTCCGGCTGGCCCAGACGCGCGAAGGGGCGGCCGCGTCGTTCGGGCGCGGGCTGCTGCGCGCCATGCCGGTCGTCCTGTCGGTGCTCTCCACGGTCGGGATCGCCGCGATGCTCTGGGTCGGCGGGCACATCCTGCTGGTCGGCCTCGACGAGCTCGGCCTCTCGGCGCCCTACGACGCCGTCCATCATCTCGAGGAGGACGTCGACCACGCGCTCGGCGCGCTGGGCGGCGTCGGCGCGTGGCTCACGAACACCGCCGCCTCGGCGGTCCTCGGGCTCGCCGTCGGCGCGATCGTGGTCGCGGTCATGCACCGGCTGGGACCGCGGAGAGGGCACTGAGGCCGGGCCATGCGCGTCGGACTGGTCGGCTACTTCGACATCGGCGAGTCCTACGGGCTGGGCGACGACGTGTTCCCGGAGGACCAGCGCGAGCGGGAGCCCGACATCGGCCTGGTGGGGATCAACTTCCCGCTCGGCCAGGGCCTCCTGCTCGACGTGCTCAAGGACGAGCCCGCCGCCGTCGCCAGGTGGCGGACCGAGGCCGTCAAGCAGGTCACGCGCCCGGAGATGGAGACCGGCTGGAGCGAGGAGCTGGGCCTGTCGCGACGGGAGTTCGACCAGACGCTGGAGACCCTGATCGCGAGCCATGCCATCGTCCGCTGCGAGCTGCGGATCCATGCCGTGGGGACCGTCTACACGGAGCTCCAGTTCAGCAGCGGCATCGAGCTCACGTACGTCGAGGGCGTCCTCAGCTGCCTTCGAGTTCGCCGCCTACACCCCCGCCGTCGCCGACACGCTGCTGGCGGTCGCCCGCCGGCGGGTCGCGAGCGCGCTCGGGCCGAAGCTCACGGGCCTCGTCGAGCTGTCGCGGCGCGAGCTGCCCGAGGTCCGCACGGACCGCAAGGGGTACGCCGAGCGGATGCTCTTCAGCAGCTTCACGAACGTGATCGCCTGCGTGGACGACGGCGACGACCGTCTGCTGCCGGCCGTGACGGAGGCGATGGACCTGGAGGACGCGAAGCCCATCGACTTCGAGTACCACGGGCGGCTCCACTTCGGGTGGGCGACGTGCGTGCTCGAGCCGAAGAAGCTGTACGGGTGGGAGGACGAGCCCGAGGTCTCGCGCTACACGCCCGAGCAGCAGATCATGCGGATGGAGGCCGACATCCGCGTCGCCCACGTCTTCCTCGGCACGACCGAGGCCTTCACGCGCCTGTTCGTGAGCGAGATCCACGAGCAGGTCGGCGGCTACGTCGCCAAGAAGCCGGCGGGCCGGAGCCCGCAGGAGCTCAACCGGCTGCGCACGCTCGCGCTCGCCGTGGTCAACCTCACCGACTTCGACCAGGTCGTCCCCACCGCCGAGGACCAGGCGTACTTCAGCGCGTTCAAGTCCCACGCCGACATCGAGGACAAGCACAAGGCCATCCAGGACGCGACCGAGGTGCTCTACAACGTCCAGGTCGCCGAGACGCAGGGCGAGGAGTCGAAGCGCCAGCGGATGCTCAACGTCATCGTGCTGCTGCTGACGTCGCTCACCATCATCTCCGTCACGGCGGATGCCTACGACTTCATCCGCGCGGAGGACTTCCCGATCGACCGGCGCGTCGAGCGCATGCGCCTCCTGATCCAGTTCGTGATCGGGCTCGTCCTCCTCGTCGCCCTGGCGATCCTCGCGACGCGCGCGCCGCGCCGCCGCCGCTGAGCTACGGGCAGGTCATGGCCGAGGGCGGCGTCGTCTCAGGCGTGCGCAGGCTCGAGCAGCTCGGCCATGGCGCGACTGACGAGGACCTCGCCGCTCATCACGGCGGAGCGTTCGACCCCGAAGCGCCCGAGTTCCTGACGGGCGAAGTCGAGCCCCAACTCGACCGAGGCCTCCGCCGAGTCGCGATCGCGGAACAGGCTGAACGTCACGCCCTCTCCGCCGCAATCGAGCGCGTGGTAGGCCTCGAACCCGTCCATGGCCTCGATCTGGTCCGCGAACACCTCGTCCACCAGATGCAGGAGCTCGCCGAGTTCGCCGCTTCGCATCGTGTAGCGCCGAACGCTCGCGAACTTGCGCGCCGCTCCGGCGTGGCCGGGCGCGAGCATGTCCCGCGCCGCGCGGCTGACCACGATCTCGCCGCGCAACGTCTCGAGCCGGCTGAACTCGAGGTCCTGAAGGTTGTGCGCGGTCCACCGCTGCGCGAGCACCCGCGACGCCTCGGCATGACCGGCCTCCGCGAACACACTGAACGTAAAGATCTCACCATCGCCGCAGTCCATGAACTCGTACGCGATGAACCCAGGCTCGCGAGCGATGTCCTCGGCGAAGCCTGCGTCGACACGGCGCGTCAGGTCTTCCATGGACCCGGCCTGCAGACGGTACCTCCGGATGCTGGCGAACACTGCTCCTCCCTTCGGCCGTGTGCCGATAGCCGAGAACGAGGCTACTCCTCGCCAGAGCGATCGCAACCGTCCAGCAGGCGGGCGCGGAGCACGGCTCGCTGCGTCTCCTGAGCGAGATCGGTGCGGGCTGCGTCGGCGAGCGCGCGCACCACTTCCTCGGACGGAACCGGACGGCCGCCGTCGCGGCCGCCGAGGCCCCAGAGCGCCGCAGGCACCCCGCCGGGACCCTCCAGCGGAACGGCGACCCACCATGTCAACCCGAGGCGCTCGCCGGTACCCCCCGGTGAGCGGGCAACGCTCGGGTCGTGGACGACCAGCCGGGCGCCCCCTTCACGCAGCGCTGCCCACGTTGCCGTCCCGGGCTTGGCCGGAGGGACGGCTGCACGCAGCCACGCGGTGAGCGCAGGATCGCCTGCGACCTCCGCGCCGGCGCGGCGCAGGACGCCACCGCTGAGGACGTCCACGCACGACACGTCGGCCATGCTCTCGAGCGCCAGCGCGCACAGCGGCTCAAGCCCACGCCCGTCCGGAGGCGGCACCGCAGCGGCGAACGACATCGTCACCACGGTGCCCGGCCCGTCGAGCAGGGGCTCGACCTCCAACGTCTGCGCGAGTGCGCCGACCACCGCGAGGCCGTGACCGAGCCCGGGCGAGTCGTCACGCGCCGCGACGCCCCCACCCGCGTCGACGACCTCGACGACCAGGCGAGCGCCATCGCCTCGGCAGCGCACGCTCACCGGCCCGGGCTCCCTCCCGGCGTAGGCGTGGATGACCGCGTTGGTCACGGTCTCCGACACCGCCTGCGCCACCGCATGGGTCATCTCGTGGGACGCGCCCACCGACGAGGCGAACGCGGCAGCACGACGGCGCATCTCGCCGACGCTGGACGGCACCGCGGGCAGCGTCCAGGCAGCGCCTGATCCGGTCGATGTGCGCACAGCCCTGACGTTAGCCGCGAGTCGCCGGCGCCAGATGGCGCCGGCGACTGGGGACAGGCGCTAGTAGACCTGCATTCCGTAGACGCTGAGCGCCTCGGTGACCGGCTGGAAGAACGTCGTGCCACCGAAGGTGCAGTTGCCCGAGCCGCCGGAGGTGAGGCCGAGCGCGGCGGTTCCGGCGAACAGCGCGCCGCCACTGTCGCCCGGCTCGGCGCACACGCTCGTGCGGATGAGGCCGGTGACGGTGCCCTGCGGGTAGTTGACGGTCGCGTTGACGGCGGTCACCCGGCCGCTGCGCACGCCGGTCGTCGAGCCGCTGCGGCGGACCGTCTCGCCGACCACGGCATTGCGCGCGGTCGTGATGTCCTGGGTTGCGGTGCCGCTGTAGAGCCAGACATTGCCGGGGCGGGGGACGGCCGAGTTGGTGTAGCGCACGATGCCGTAGTCGTTGCCCGGGAAGCTCGTGCCGGCTCGGGGGCCCAGGACGGTGGTCTTCGACGAGTTCGCGTACCAGGTGGAGCCGATGTTGGTGCAGTGGCCCGCGGTCAAGAAGAACTGGGCGCCGGCCGCGTCGCGGACGTTGAAGCCGAGCGAGCAGCGCGACCCGCCGGTGAAGATCGCCTGGCCGCCCGAGATCAGCGGCGAGAACTCGCCGGCGGTCCGCTCGATGCGGACGGCGTCCCCGTCGGCGGCCAGCCCGGACTGGACGTGCCGGAGCTCGGTGGCGTCGACGCTGTCGTCGAGCGTCACGACGACCTTGTTCTCGGCGGGGTCGATCGCCCACGCCATGCCGGGCACGTTGGCCACCAGCGTGACCTTCGCCTTGACGAGCTCGAGCTCGGCGGCGCTGTGCTCGACCACGCGGGCGATCCCGCCGGCCGTCTTGACCTTGTCCGCGGCGGCGGCGTCGGTGACGGTGACGACCATGGCGTCGCGCGAGGCGTCGTGGTAGACGCCGGCGGACTTGGCGCCGAGCGCGTCGGCGACGTCCTGCGCCTGCTCGGGTGACAATCCGGCGGCCTGTGCGGGTCCGGCTGCCAACGCCATCGCAGCGACGGCGGAGACCAGGGTGCTGAGTGTGACGAGCTTTGGTGCGCGCAATGCGAATCCCTTCGTGTGGGTGGGGGGCTTGTCCACGCCGGGGAGAGCATCAGGACCCCCTGACATCCCGCAGACGTTCCGCTGACGCGGTTCGTCAGCGCGCTGTCGACACCGCCGCCGCCACCCATTAAGGTCGGTCGTGTTGGAGGCATGAACACCGAGCTCGACGTCCGGCTGTTGGGTCCGCTCGAAGTGGTGCTCACGGGCGGCAACGTCAATTTCGAGGGCGCCAAGCAGCGGAGGCTCTTCGTCGCCCTGGCGCTGTGCGCGCCCGAGCCGGTGGCCCTCGACACGCTCGTGGAGGCCGTGTGGGGCGAGCAGGCGCCGGACGGCCGCGAGCAGGCGCTGCAGAAGCAGATCTCCCGGCTGCGCGCCCGCGTCGGCGAGCATCTGCCGGTGCGCCGACGCGCCGCCGGCTATGCGCTCGAGATCGAGCGCGAGCAGATCGACAGCCGCCGCTTCGAGGCCCTGCTGGAGACCGCGCGCGCCGAGCGCTCCGGCGGCGACCCGGCCATCGCAGCCACGCAGCTCGGGGCGGCTTTGGCGCTGTGGCGTGGCCGCGCGCTCGCCGACCATCGATTCGACGAGTTCGCCCAGAGCGAGATCGCCCGCCTCGAGGAGCTGCGGCTGGAGGCCATCGAGGACCGCATCGCGGCGGAGCTGGCGCGCGGGCACGGGGTCGACCTCGGCGAGCTCCGCGCGCTCATGGCCGAGCAGCCGCTGCGCGAGCGGCTCCGCGGGCAGCTGATGCTGGCGCTCTATCGCGCCGGACGTCAGGCGGAGGCGCTGGAGGTGATGCGCGAGGGCCGGCGGCGGCTGGTCGACGAGCTCGGCCTCGAGCCGGGGCCGGAGCTGCGCCGGCTGGAGGCGATGATCCTCGCCCACGACCGCGAGCTGGAGGCGGAAGGTCCCGCCGGCGTGCTCGAGGCACCGCTCCCCGCGCTCACCAACGCGACCATCGGCCGCGAGGGCGAGCTGGCGGAGATCGGCGCGCTGCTCGCGCGCGCTGACGTTCGGCTGCTGACGCTGGTCGGCACCGGCGGCGTAGGGAAGACCAGGCTGGCCCTGGAAGCAGCGCGCGCGGCCTACGGGCGCTTTCCCGGCGGCGTCGCGTACGCCGATATCGCCGCGGCCGAAGGCGCCCTGGTCACCGCCGCGGCCGCCGCGCTCGGCGTGGTGGCCGAGAGCCCGGCCGAGCTCGGCGAGCGCGTCGCCCGCATCACGCGCGGAGCGGCGTCGCTCCTGGTCCTCGACGGCGTCGAGCGCTTTCTCGCCGACGCCGCCCAGATCGCCCGGCTGCTCGCGGCCGTGCCGAACCTCACGGTGCTCGCGACCACCCGCGCGCCTCTCCGGCTGACCGCCGAACATGCCTACGTCGTGCAGCCGCTGGCGGCCTCCAACGCGGCGGCGCTGTTCACGGCTCGCGTCGCCGCGGCCCGCCCCGACTGGGCCCTCGACGAGGCGCTGGTCGACGCGATCTGCGCGCGGCTCGACGGGCTGCCGCTCGCCATCGAGCTGGCCGCCGACCGCGCACGGCTCCTCCCGCTGCGGGCCCTGCTCGAGCGCTTGGAGCGCCGGCTCGAGCTCCTGACCTGTGGGCCCCGCGACCTCCCCGAGCGCCAGCAGTCGCTGCGCGCGACGCTCGACTGGTCGTGGGACGTGCTCGACCCGGCGCAGCGGCAACTGCTAGCGCAGTTCAGCGTCTTCGAAGGCGGCGCGTCGCTGGACGCATGTCATGCC
Organism: uncultured Solirubrobacteraceae bacterium; assembly: GCA_963844405.1. Lineage (GTDB taxonomy): Bacteria > Actinomycetota > Thermoleophilia > Solirubrobacterales > Solirubrobacteraceae > DASSUW01. The sequence continues at coordinate 585,985 of CAWJNZ010000012.1, forward strand.
GTCTGCGACCCCGGAGGGCCGGTCGAGGTGCTGTTCGCGGGGATCCTCGACTGTACCTCGCTCGTCGTGGTGGAGGCGGGCGAGGACGCGGAGCCGCGGCTCGCCATGCTCGACTCCGTGCGCGAGTACGCCGCCGCCCAGGTCGACGATCTCGCTGCGGTCCGAGCACGCCACTCCGCGTTCTTCCTCGGCTACGCCGAGCGGGCGGCCGAGGCTGCCGCGCGCGCGGACCGGCGCGCGTGGCTGGCGCGGCTCGCGCGTGAGCGCGGCAACCTGCGGGCGGCGTTCGAGCGCCTGCTGCGCGTCGGCGCGGCCGAAGACGCGCTGCGGATCGCGATCGCGTTCGCCCGGACCTTGCCCTGGGATGCGCACGCGCACGAGGTGCGCGGTTGGCTCAGGCAGGCGCTGGAGGCGTTCGGCGGGTCGGCGAGTCCGCGGCGCGCCGCGGCGCTGTACTGGGACGGGCAGCTCGCGATCGCCCAGGCGCGCTTCGCCGAGGCCGAAGCGCCGCTGGAGCAGGCGCTCACTGCGGCGCAGGCCCTTGGTGACGCGGCGCTCGTGGCGCGCGCCATGGCGGCGCTCGGGCGCCGGGCGGTGCTGGTCGACTCACCCGCGGCGGCCGAGCTGTGCGAGACCTCGGTCGCGCTCGCCCGCGATCTCGGCGAGCCCGGGCTGCTGGCCGACGCGCTGCTCTCGCTGGCGGGCGCGTGCGAGCGCGCGGAGGCGTGGGACCGAGCCGCGGTCGTCGCCGACGACGCGCTCGCCCTCTACCGCGCGGTCGACGATCCGTACGGCGTCGCAAGTGCGCTCTCCGAGCAGGGCTGGTACGACATGGCCCACGGGCGGTTGGAGCGATCGGAGCGCCGGCTGAGCGAGGCGCTCGAGCTCCGCCGCCGGCTCGGCGACGACCGCCGGCTGGTGGAGCCGCTGATCGCCAACGCGTGGCTGGACCTCGCGCGGGGGAGCGGCGACGCCGCCCGGCGGGGCTTCCTCGACTGCCTCGCGCTGGCGCGCCACGTCGGCGATCAGTTCAACGTCGCCGAGGCGCTGGCCGGACTCTCGAGCCGGGCAGCGCTGGACGGCGCCCACGTCGACGCCGCGCGGCTGGCGGGCGCGTCCGCGGCAATCCACGAGCGCATCGGCGCGCCGCCCTGGCAGTCGGTGACCGCCATGCACGAGCGTGCCCTCGAGGCCACCCGGCGCTCGCTCGGCGAGGAGGCCTTCGCGGCGCTGTTCGCCGAAGGCGGCCGCACCACGCCCGGCGACGCGGTCGCGCGCCCAGGCCGCTTCGTACGGGCGGCCGGCCAGCCCGCCGATCTCGTCCGCTGATTCAGGACCGCGGCTGCGTCGGCACGCGGATGGCGAGCATCGCGACGTCGTCGCGCGGCGGCGCCCGCCCGCGCTCTTGACGCCCAGCTGATAGCTTCGGCCTCCCGGCTGAAGGAGGCTCTGTCGTGGCTGCCGACAACCCGACGCAGGCCGTTCCGCAGTTCCGGATCCACGGCAGGGTGACCGTGAAGGAGTCCGGCGAGGCGGTTCGCGACATCGTGGTCGCGGTCTTCGACGCGGACACCGCGCAGCCGCAGCCGGACGCCGAGGCCGACGCCCCTGAGGGCATGGACCGGCTCGGCTCCGTCCTCACCGACGCCGACGGCCGCTTCGAGCTCGTCGTCGAGCCGGCCGACTTCCGCCGCGGCGACCAGGAGACGCGTCCGGACCTCGTCGTGACGGTGTACGCCCCGGAGGACAGCCGCGCGCCGGGCGATCCTTCTCCGCTACCGCCCCAGCAGCGGATCCTGCACGTGTCGCGCGTCCCGCGCGCCGACGCGGGGCGCACCGAGGCCTACGCCATCCGGCTGCTGCGCCCGCAGCTCGAGCGCTTCGGGATCCGGACCGGCGCCGCGGACGCAGAGGCCCCGCAGCGGTACACGGCCGCGGTCGCCCGCACCTGGGCCGCCCGCGAGGCCGTCGCCGCCGAGCTGCGGCCGCGCGTGCACGCGGAGGCCGCGAAGTCCCACGCACGCCACGCCGACGCCGCGCGCCGGGTCGCCCGCCTCAGCGTGAGCGCCGCGAACCGCCCGGGGGACCTCTACACGGACGCGCCGCGCGCGCTCGCGCGAGCCCAGCGGATCGCGATCGAGCGCGGGCTCGCCCGGCTGGCGACGCGTGCCACCGGCGTGACGCTGCGGCTCACCGAGGACGAGCTCGAGGGGCTGGGGCTGCGCCTCGCCGGCGACGAGATCGAAGGCGAGGCGGACGCCTCCGCGGTCTTCGCGATCGTCTCCGAGCGCATGGGCGGGACGGACCTCGTCCGCGTCCGCGAGCTGGTCGACGGCCGCGTGCCGCCCGACGAGCTCGTGCCCAGCCTTGGGTCGCAGGTCGAGCCGGCGTCCCCGCTCATGGGCGGAGGCTCGGCCGACGCGGCGGATCCCAGCGCGGACGGCGCCACGCCGGAGGAGGCGCAGCAGGCGGTGCTCGCGCGCATCCTCGAGCAGCTCGCCGACGTCGACGACGACGAGGGCGCCCGGCGGCCGGACGCCGGCGACGTGAGGGCCGCGGTCGACGCGCTCGAGCTGCGCGGCGGCCCCGCCGACGAGACGGCGCATCACGACTTCCACGTGCTCCAGCTCGCCTTCCGGCACGTCTGGACGGAGGCGTTCGACTCGCGCCTGCGCGAGGCCGCCGGCGACCTCTACGACGCCGCGGTCCGCGTGGCGGAGGAGACGGGCGTCGAGGGGCCGTCCGCCGAGGCGATCGCCGACGTGAACGCGCTGCGCGACTTCATCAGCTCCGTGCGCGGCGAGGCGGGCGCGCTCGGGGCGCTGCAGCCGATTCCGGCCGCGGTCCGCGACCTGCTGCCCGAGCTGACCCAGGAGCAGTGGAACGCGCTGAGCCTCGAGCAGCAGCAGCAGGTCGAGCAGCTGGCCGAGCGCGCGCGGACGGGTGTGGGCGAGCGCACCGGGACCGTCGTCGTGCGCACGCCCACGGGCACGGGCGGGGGCGCCCGCGGCCGGCGCCCCGGGCGGATCGTCGTCAGCGCTCCCGAGGACCCCCGGACGGCGGCGGCGGCGATCGTGGCGCAGCCGGAGGGCGTCTTCGGCCGTGTCCAGCAGCTGATCCTGGAGCTCGACGAGCGGCTGCGCGAGCCGTTCGCCTTCGACGTCTTCTCGCCCGGCTCGTACAACTTCGGGATCCTCGTGACCTACCGGCAGCGCTGGGAGCCGCTGACCTATCAGGCCGGCGACCTCGTCGCGACCATCCCGCTGGCGCCGGGGGAGTCGCGCAAGTTCTCCAAGCGCGAGGTGGTGCGGCGCAGCCGCGCCGAGAAGGAGGCCGAGAAGGCGCTGTCGGCGCGCGCCGAGGAGGCCTCGCAGACGCTCCGGGCCGAGTCGGAGATCATGCACAAGGCCTCGACGGCGACGAACTTCAAGATGACCGCCGAGGGGTCGTTCAACTTCGGCATCGCCGACATCACGTCCTCGCACGAGTTCGCCCGCGACCAGGCCGAGGAGTCGGCGCGCAACAAGCGCGACTTCCGGGAGGCGACGCTGCGGGCGTCGGCCGAGTACCGGCGCGAGCGGTCGCTCGAGGTCGAGAGCACGAACGCGTCGGAGCTCGAGTCCTCGACGTCGGGCGAGATCAGCAACCCCAACCTCGAGCTGACGGTGACGTACCTGCTGTACGAGCTGCAGCGCCGGTACCGGGTCGCCGAGCACGTGCACCGGGTGCGGCCGGTGATCCTCGTGGCGCAGGACGTGCCCGCTCCCCACGAGATCGACGACGACTGGCTGCTCGCGCACCAGTGGATCCTGCGCCGCGTGCTGCTCGACGACTCGCTGCGGCCGGCGCTCGAGTCGCTCTCCGACGGCTTCGCGGGGAGCGAGGCGTCGATCGAGCTCAAGCGCGCGCACTGGGAGGCGCAGCGGGCGGTGGTCGCCAAGCTCGAGGCGCTCGTCGAGTCGCAGCTGGGGATGCGCGACGCCCTGCGGGAGACGCTCGTCCGCTCGGCGCTCGCCAAGGAGCTCGGCGAGGCCGCCGAGTCGACGACGGCCGAGGACGTGGGCGCGTTCCTCGTCACGGGGCCGGTCAGCCTTCTCTTCGGCTCCGAGGACGAGCGCGAGGCCGAGCGCCAGGAGGCGCTGCGGAAGGCGGCCGAGACGCGGCTGCAGTACGCCGAGCAGGCGCTGCAGGACGCCCAGAGCCGGCTGCGCGAGGCCGCCGACACGTTCGCGCAGGCGACGCAGAGCTACACGAAGGCGCTCGACGAGCAGCTGAACCGGCGCACGGCGATCGATCAGCTGCGCGTGCACGTCAAGCAGAACGTCCTGCACTACATGCAGGCGATCTGGGACCACGAGCCCGCCGACCAGCGCTTCTTCCGGCTGTACCGCACCGAGGTCAGGTGCCCGCGGCCGGACGAGGCCTGCAAGGTCAAGGCCGTGAAGGTGCGCTCGATCGGGACCCATCCCGGCGACACGCGCGTCACCGTCCGCTTCCGCGAGCTCTGCGCGCCGGTGATCGACAGCCGGACGGTCGAGCTCGCCGAGATCGCCGACCTCGACTCACCGCTCGGCTACAAGGGCAACTCGATCATCTTCCCGCTCAAGGAGCCCTGCCACCTGACCACCTACATGATGAGCGAGTTCGTCGACGACTACTTCGGCGTCCGCGACCCCGATCCCGGCGGTGAGCACCGGCTCGAGGACCTGCTCGTCCACGCGCAGGAGGTCTGGCACCACGAGGACACGACCGACGAGCAGCGGGAGGCGCTGCGGGAGGAGATCATCCGCCGCCTGAGCGAGCTGAGACGGTCGTCGGACGAGATCGTCGTGCCCTCGGGCCAGCTCTTCATGGAGGCGCTGCCCGGACGCCATCCGCTGCTCGAGGACTTCAAGCTCCGCCACCGCCGCGAGGACCTCCACAACGCCCGCGCGCAGGTCCGGCGCGGCGAGCTGGAGAACCTGCGGCTGGCGTCACGGCTGCTCGCCGGCGAGCGGGAGGACCCGGACGTCGACCGGCGGATCGTGGTCGACGGCGCGGACGGCGTCGACGTCGACACCGGCTGAGGTCGCGCCATGCCGAACGGGGATCGCCGCCCGACGATGCGTCCGCCGATCTCGGAGTCGGCGCTCCGCGAGCTGCGCCGGCGCCGCGCGCTCGCTCCGCAGGACGATCGCGGGACGCAGGACCGCGGGACGGCCGACCGCGGCACGGATCGCGGCGGGCGCGGCCTCGAGCCGAGCGATGTGATGCTCGCGGGGTCTTCTCGCGACTCCGCACCGACCGGCTTCCGCTTCACGCTGCGGGAAGGCCTGACGGTGAGCCCGCGCGGGCTGCGGCTCGAGTACCTCGCTCTCAAGCCGGAGTTCACCGGCGAGGCGGAGATCCGCTTCGGCAGCACGAACCCGCAGCTCGAGCTCATCCGGCGGCGCTCGAGCACCGAGCTCGAGATCCGGCGTCAGGTCGAGGAAGGCCTCGTCCAGACGCTGACCGTGCGCGTGCAGGACGCGCAGCTCGCGATGCTCGGCCGCTGCGCCGAGGCGATCGCGAGCGGCGGCGAGGGGGCCGGCGACGCCCTGCAGGCCGTCCTCGCGACCGAGCTGGCGCAGCACTACGAGATCGCCGATCTGGAGATCGAGCCGATCCCGGCGGAGGTGGTCGTCAACCCGTGGGCGGCGACCGCCTCCGTCTACTTCGTGCGGATCAGCGGAGAGTGGGAGCGGATCGTCTTCACGACCGAGATCCTCGGTGTGCCGGCCGAGGTCGCCCTCGTCGGCAGGATCACGCTCAAGGCCGGCATCACCGGCGGCGGGTGGAGCCGGATCGCCACCCTGCTCGCGACGCGACTGGGGCCCGCCATGAGCGCCGCGGCGTTCGAGGCGCTCTCCGCCCAGCTCGCGGTGCGCGGTGCGGTCAACGGGCTCATCGGCCTGGCCAGTCCCGTCATCGTGCCGGCGGCGACCTTCGCGCTGACGGCCCTCATCGTCATCGCGTGGACCAACTACATGGAGGGGGTCCACGCGTACGCCGAGCTGGGCGGCTACCTCAACCAGTTCGCGTTCGGATACGTCCGCCGCGTCGCCTACCCCCGCGCCGGGCCGCACGCGTGGCGCGGCCAGACGGTCACCCCGAGCCAGGCCTACTGGCGCGACGCCGGCATCAGCGCCGCCGAAGCCGACCTCCGGCGCTACACGCCCGAGGTTCTCTACCAGAACCTCTACGTCGCCCTGGACTACGCCGGGAACGCGCAGGCCACCGTCGAGGACATCGCCACCAGGCTCGGCTTCCAGCTGTGGGAGGCACGCCGCTGAGCGCGCGCTCAGCGAGTCGTACGCAGCGTCAGCTGATAGCCGGCGTCCCAGGAGCGGTTGGCCGAGACGACCACGTAGATCGTCAGCGGCCTGCGGTACGGGTTGGTGACGCCGATCAGCTCGCTGCGGGCGCCGCGACGGTCGGACCGGTCGATCCGCCCGCGACGACTGTAGATCGTCCTCACCCAGCCGTTGTAGGCCTCGAGCACCGGGTCGCCGTACTCCGGCTTGGCCTTGATCCAGACCGTTCGCCGGCCCGGGATGACGGCTCGGTAGGTGTCGGCCGGGTCCTCGAGGGAGTCGAGGCGCCCGCTCAGGCTGGCCCGGCCGCCGCGGTAGATCGGCGCGTCCTTGTTGCTGAAGTGCCGGCCGTTGATCCAGCCGACGTCGTCGTTCGGCTCCAGCGGGTCGGGGTCGAGCGCCGTGGACGTGAGCGCGGTCGGCAGGTCGAAGACCCCGAAGCCGAAGTCCGGGTCGTAGCCGTCGGGCCCGAGGTCGCGGGTGCTGTAGCGCACCAGGTCCGTGATCTGCGTGTGGTCCAGCGAGGGCCGCTCCTGGATGACCCAGGCCGCCGCCGCCGCCACCATCGGAGCGGCGAAGCTGGTTCCGTCGACGGCCTGATAGCCGTCCTGGACGCCGTCCTCGTCGAGCGATGGCGGCACGGCGGCGAGCACGCCGGCCCCCGGCGCGGCCACGTCGACGGCGTAGTTGCGGTTGGAGAACTGGGCCGAGGAGAGGTCGGGGTTTAGCGCGGCGACCGTGATCACGTGGGGGCTCGTGGCGGGAATGCCGTCCGCAGGGTTGCCCGACTCGAACTCGTTGCCCGCGGACGCGACGAGCACGACGCCGTACCCGTACAGCCGCTGGGTGGCGACGAAGTGGCTGAAGCAGGCGCCGCCGGGGAAGCCGTAGCTCATGTTGATCACCCCGGCACCCGCTTCGTCCGCGCGGTAGAGGGCGGCGACCGTGCTGCCGCAGCTCACGCCGGAAGTGACCACGAGCGTCCGGGCTCCGGGCCAGACGCCGGTGATGCCGACCCCGTTGGCGGGCGCGCTGGCCACCGACGTCACCGACGTGCCGTGGAAGATGCCCTCCGGATCGCTGTAGGCACGTCCGCTGACGGTGACGCCCTGCATGTCCGGATGCGTGGTGTCGATGCCGGCCTCCATGATGCCCAGCAGCGGGCTCTGCGGCCCGACCGGCGGCGGGGTGAGCGAAGAGACGCCGATCGCCGGCAGACCCCACTGCAGCGCGGTCAGCGGATCGGCGGCGGATTGCTGCCGTCGCGCGTAGCTGTCGGGCTCGGAGAAGCGGTAGCTGCCATGCGCGCGCAGCGCCCCGGCGAAGCCGCGGGCCCTGTCGGCCCTGACCCGGTACATCCCGGTGCCGGGCATCAGCGGCTGCGCTCCGAACCGCCGCGCGATGCGCGCAGAGTCTCGACCCGGCCGGGCCCCGACCAGCCAGGACCCGGGCCTGGCCTTCCCGGTCGAAGCTGCTCGGGCGTCGCCCGGCAGCAGCGTGGGCGGAGTCGGTTCGAACGCCGGCCGTGGAGCCGCCAAGGCTGAGGACGAGGCGAGAGCGAGCCCCGCCGCGACGCCGATGGACGCGAGCGCGGAGCGGAACGCGATTCCGTGTGTAAGCCCGTCGAACATCGCTCCGAGCACCGTAACCGCGCAGCGCCGTCGACCGATAGTCACACCTGCACGAACGTCCAGGGACGCGGTGGGTCAGCCGGCGACGAAGCTGCTCGCGCCGCGCGGCGCCCGGAAGGCCAGCGCGACGGCGCGCGAGAGGCCGGGGCGGTACGCGATCAGTCGGCGCGGGCCGGTGCGGGCGAACAGCCACCCGCTCGATGCCGCCCAGCTGAGCTCCGGGTAGTGGCCGGCGCCCGAGCCGGGCACCACGGTGGCGCGGCCGGTCGCGGTGTCGACGATCGCGACGCTCCAGCGGCGTCCCGCGCGGACCGGTGCCGCGACCCAGGCGGCGTCCGGCGAGAACGCCGCGCCCAGGTCGATCTCGCCCTCGCTCTCCAGCCGCGGCACGACCGTGCGCAGCGTGGCGGCGTCCTGGATCGCGATACGTGTGCACCCGGAACGGGGCGCGCAGCCGGCCACCACGTCCCCGCGAGCACCGATGACCGCCTCGAGGGCCAGCCGCGGGCCGCGGCGGCCGGTGCGCGGATCCCAGACGGCGAAGGTGCGTTCGCGCTGGACGACGAGGCCGCCGCGGACCGCCGCCGGCAGCCAGCTCCCGGGGACGCGGCGAGCGCTCTCCTGCGTCACGCGGCCGCCGACCGTCACCTCGCGCACGCCGACCATCGCGGCGCGGTCGCAGTCGGTGCCGGCGAGCCACACGCGGCCGGGCGTCGCCGAGGGGAGGTAGGCGTGCGCCGTCCCCAGCCGCGTAGGCCGGCGCTCGAGCGTGACCGGCGCCGCGAAGACGACGGTCCGGCCACGCCTGATGCCGGCGAAGATCACGTGGCCGCCGGTCACGTGCATCTGCGGAGCGCAGGCGGCCACGCCCGAGATCCGGCGCACCGTCCTACGACCGGTCGCCACGTCGACCGCCACCAGCCGGTTGGAGCCGAACGCGAACACGAGCGTCCCGGCCGGCCGCTCGCTGAAGGCCGCCTCCGGCGCCCGGCCTGCACCGGCGGGCAGCGCCAGCAGACCGACCACCACCGCGAGACCGATCAAGCGCGCCATCACCCGCCATACGCGCGCCGCGGCGGCAGCGGTCCGCGCGGCCGCCGAGGGGGCCGACCCGCCGGCGGCGCGGGCCGGCCGGTCAGACGGCGTCTAGCTGGTCGCCATGATCGCGCCGGCCACCGCGTTGACGATGGTGAGCACGAGGCCGATGCTGCTGAGGATCACGCCCCACTTGGCGTGGCTCATGTTCTTCGCGCCGCGGCGCCGGACGTCGCCCTTCGCGACGAGGCCGAGGACGAGGCCGACGATGCCGACTATGAGGCCGAGGATCGGCAGCAGGGCGGTCGGGATCGAGAGGATGCCGAGGATGAGCGCCGCGGTGGCGAGCCCGGAGCTCGCGCCGCGCGGCATCGCGGCCGGTGTGCCGCCGCGGTCGAACCGGCCGGCGCCGTCCGTGCGTTCCTCGCGCGTGGTGGTGGTCTCACTTTCAGGACTGTGTGCAGACATGCAGGCCTCCTGCTCCGATGGGTCCGCTCCTCGCCTCCGACTACCCCGGAAGGCGGTCCGTCATGCGTGGGGGCCCCGGCAGCAGGAGGCGCCAGGGCCGCGCGTGCGGCCCTGGCGCCCACCAATCAGAACGACGAGACGGTGCGGGTGAGGCGGCCGAGCTTGGCGCGCGGGAGCTTGCGCTTCTCGCCGTCGAGCTCGAGCACGGTCTTGCCCTTCACGGTGCGCGCGTGGCTGCTCAGCCAGCGCTCGCCGGAGGCGACCGCGGCCGCCGACGTGACCGTGTTGCTGCTGACGGAGTCGAGCACGACGTCGTCGCCGGGCGCGCCGTCGAGGATGTCGTTGCCCGGCCCGCCGATGAGCACGTCGTCGCCCTCGCCGCCGACCAGCGTGTCGTCGCCCGCGCCGCCGAGCAGCACGTCGTCGCCCGTTCCGCCGTTGGCGGTCAGGAGCGCCGAGTCGGCGGCCAGGCCGGAGGCGTCGATCACGTCGTCGTCGGCCAGCGCGTTCACGGTCAGCCGGTCGCTGCCCGCGATGGCGCCGGACAGCGTGAGCCGCGCGGCGAGCCCGAGCACCTGCACGTTCGGGCCCGTGCCGGTGACGCTGACGACGTCGCCGCCGTTGGTGGCGTTGGCGATCACGTTGTCGGCCGCGAGGTCGTTGCCGCCGCCGGTCGCGGCGAGGTCGCCCGCCACGTCGCGGACGTCGGTCCCGGACAGGTCGTTGACCGTCAGGGTGTCGGTGCCGCCGAGCGCCCTGGCGACGATCGACTCGACGTCGTCGAGGTCCATGACGATGTTGGCGACGTCACGGGTGAACCGCACCCGCCCGCCGTTGGCGGAGGCTTCCATCCGCTCGTTGGCGGCGCTGCCGTTGAACAGCATCTCGTCGGTGCCGTTCTGACCCTCGACGATGTCGCTGCCGTCGCCGGGATCCCACTGGAACGTGTCGTCGCCGGCCCCGAGGAAGGCGACGTCGTTGCCCTGCTGGCCGTCGACGAAGTCGTTGCCGTCGCCGCCGAGCAGGACGTCGATGCCGTTGCTGCCGAGCAGCGTGTCGTCGCCGGCGCCGCCGTCGACGGTGAGCTTGATCAGCGCCGCCAGGTTGCCGGTCGCCGAGTGGCTGTCGTTGCCGCCGTTGGCGTTGAGGACGAGGTTCTCGGACGTGCCGATGTCGATCGCGAACGGCGCCGGGTTGAGCCGGTCGAAGCGGACGCGGGTGCCGTTGGCCGTGGTGGTGAACTGCTCGGCGCCGCCGCCGCCGTTGACCTCGACGGTGTCGGTGTCGGCGCCGCCCTCGTTGAGGTCGGTGTCGTCGCCCGGGTTCCAGATCATGCGGTCGTTGCCGCTCTGGCCGAAGACCTGGTCGTCGGCGTCGCCGCCGGTGAGCGTGTCGTTGTCGCCGCCGCCGAACAGGAAGTCGGCGCCGCCCTTGCCGAGCAGCGTGTCGTTGCCGGACTCGCCGAACAGCTGGTCGCCCCCGGAGCCGCCGGTCAGGACGTCGTTGCCGGCGCCGCCGAACAGGAGGGCCGCCGGCAGCGCGCCGTTGACCTCGCTGAGCGCGATCGTGTCGTTGCCGCCGAGGCCGAAGACCCGGATCTGCGCGGTGTTGGCGACCGTGGGCGTGCCGCCGACGACGGAGACCGCGCCGCCGTTGACGAGGATGTTCCCAGCCGCATTGCGGCTGATCGTGGTCGTGTTGTCGAGGCTGTCGCCGGTGACCGTCAACACGCCCGCGCTGAACGACGCGGTGGTCGCGGCCTGTGCCGACGCGGTGGTGGCGGCGAGCAGGCCGGCCGCCAGCACCGAGCCGGTGAGCAGCCGCCGTGCCGCACGTCTTCCTTGATTCATTCGTGACTCCTTTGAGGGGGGTGACCAGCCGGCTCGCTTTCGAGCCCGACGCTGATCAGACGCCCAGAGGAGTCGTTCTATTCCCGCTTACTCGTAGAGCACGGCCTTGATCTTCGGGTCGTCGATGTTGCTCTTGTCGTACCAGTAGAAGCCGGTGTCGATGACCTTCGGCAGCTCCTCGCCGTTGATCGCCTTCATCGCCGACTTGACCAGCTCCTTGCCCATGCCGACCGGGTTCTGCGTGATGGCGCCGGCCATGACCCCGTTGTTGATGGCGTCGATCTGGGCCTTGCCGGAGTCGAAGCCGACGATCGTGATGCCCTGCTTGCCGCTCTCCTGGACGCCCTTGATGACCCCGATGGCCGAGCCCTCGTTGGCGCCGTAGAAGCCCTTGAGGTCGGGGTTCGACTGGATGATCGACTTCGCGATGTCGGCCGACTTGGCCTGATCGCCGCCGCCGTACTGCACCGGCAGGACCTCGATGTTCGGGGCGTTCTCCTTCATCCAGTCGAGGAAGCCGTCGCGGCGGTCGATGCCGGAGCGGCTGGTCTGGTCGTGCACGATCACCGCGACCTTGCCCTCGTTGTCGATCAGCTCGGCCAGGTGCTTCGCCGCCTCCGCGGCGGCGGCCTTGTTGTCGGTCGCAGCCGTGGTGAGCGGGACGTCGCTGTCGACGCCGGAGTCGAACGCGATGACCGGGATCTCCTGCGCCTTCGCCTGGTCCATCAGCGGCGCGCTGGCCTTCGAGTCGAGCGCGGCGAAGCCGATCGCGTCGGGGTCCTTCGTCAGCGCGTTGGTGAGCATCGTGACCTGCTGCTCGATGTCCTGCTCGGTCGGCGGGCCCTCGAAGGTGATGCGGGCGCCCTCGGCTTTGGCCTCCTCCTCGGCGCCCTGCTTGACCGCCTGCCAGAACTGGTGCTGGAAGCCCTTGGAGACGATCGCGATGTACGGCTGGTCGCCGCCGCCCCCACCGCCGCCGGCTGAGCCGCCGCCGCCCTCGTCCTCGCCGCACGCCGCGAGGCCGACCGCGAGCGCGCAGGCGATCACCCCCATGAGGATCGAAGACTTCGTGCGCATGCTCCCACGCTCCTTTCGAACTAGACGACCGCGCGCTTCCGTGCCATGTCGGCGTAGACCGCGACGAGGATCACGATGCCGAGGATCACGTTCTGCCACTCCTGCGGGATCGACATGATCTGCAGCCCGTTGTTGAGGACCGAGATGATCAGGGCGCCGATGATCGTCCCCACGATCGTGCCCTTGCCGCCGGCCAGCGAGGTGCCGCCGATGACGACCGCCGCGATGGCCTGCAGCTCGTAGCCGAGGCCGGTCCCGGGCTGCGCGGAGGCGAGCCGCGCCGAGATCATCACGCCCGCCAGGCCGGTGAACAGGCCGGCGAGCGTGTAGATGATCAGCTTCCAACGGCGCACGTTGATGCCGGACAGCGCCGTCGCCTCCTCGTTGCTGCCGATCGAGTACGTGTAGCGCCCGAGGACCGTCTTGTTGGCGAGCACGGCGGCGATCACCGTGGCCACCGCCAGGACGAGCACGGCGTTCGGGAAGTCGACCCCGAACAGGTGTCCCGTCGAGATGCCGATGTAGCTCGGCGAGTCGGTGAAGTAGATCGGCGCGCTGTCGGATATGACGAGCGCCAGCCCCTGCGCGACGAGCATCATCGCCAGCGTCGCGATGAACGGCGGGATGCCGAGGACGGAGACGTTGAAGCCGTTGACCAGCCCGATCAGGCCGCCGAACAGCACGGCGCCGATGACGCCGAGCAGCACCGGCACGCCGCTGTTGGTGATCAGCACGCCGGACATGACCGCGCACAGCGTCATCCCCGTGCCGATCGAGAGGTCGATGCCGCCCGTGATGATCACGAAGGTGGTCCCGAGCGCCAGCAGGCCGATCACCACGGTCGAGAACAGGATCGCCGTCACGTTCGAGTAGTTGAGGAAGCTCGAGCTGGCGATCGAGAAGAAGAGGAAGATCGCGATCAGGCTCGCGAACGCGAGGAACTGCTGGAGGCGGTCCCGCAGGCCGGTGCCGACGGTCTCGGCGGCGGTCGGCTGCTCTTCGCTCGTGACGGCCGAGGTCGTCATGCCTGATCCACCAGCCCGAGCTCGGCCGCGTCCTCGGGGTTCTCGTCGGGCCGGAGCGTCGCGTAGTGCATCACGCTCTCCTGCGTGGCCTCGTCGGCGTCGAGCGTGCCGGTGACGCGGCCCTCGCTCATCACGACGATGCGATGCGACATCCGGAGCACCTCGGGCAGCTCCGACGAGATCATGATGATCGACTTGCCCTGCCCCGCGAGGTCGTTGAGGAGGCGGTAGATCTCCTCCTTCGCGCCGACGTCGATGCCGCGCGTGGGCTCGTCGAAGATGAGGATGTCGCAGTCCTTGACGAGCCACTTGGCGATGACGACCTTCTGCTGGTTGCCGCCCGAGAGGTTCTTGGCCGTCTGGGCGACCGACGGCGTCTTGATGCGCAGCGTGTCGACGTACTCGCGCGAGGTCGCGCGCATCGCCTTGTCCTTCATGAAGCCCCACGTCTGGAACCGCTCCGCCAGGGCGCTGAGCCCGATGTTGGCGTTGACCTCCTGCTCGAGCAGCAGGCCGAACTGCTTGCGGTCCTCGGACAGGTAGCCGATCCGGTGCCGGGCGGCGTCGGCCGGCGTGTGGACGCGGATCTCGCGGCCGCGCAGGCGGATCGTCCCGTCGTCGACCCGGTCGGCGCCGACCACGGCGCGGGCGACCTCGGTGCGGCCGGCGCCCATGAGGCCGGCGAAGCCGAGGATCTCGCCCTTGCGCAGCTCGAAGCTGACGTCCTTGAGCAGGTCCTTGGTGCTGAGGCCCGACACCTCGAGCACGACGTCGCGGTCGGCCTCGACGCCGACCGGCTTCGCCTCGCCGGAGATCTCGCGGCCGACCATCAGGGAGATGACCTCCTTCATGGAGGTCGCCTTGGTCTCGCGCGTGCCCACGTAGCGGCCGTCGCGGATGACCGTGATGCGGTCGGCGATCCGCCGCAGCTCGTCCATGCGGTGCGAGATGTAGACCACGCCGGTGTCGGGCTTGACGAAGCGGCGGATCAGGTCGTGCAGGACCGCGACCTCGGCGTCGTTGAGCGCCGCGGTCGGCTCGTCCATGATCAGCAGCTTGGCGTCGTAGGACAGCGCCTTGCCGATCTCCACCATCTGCTGCTTGGCGACGGTGAGGTTGCCGACGAGCTCCTTGGGCCGCAGGGGGAGGTGGAGGCGCTCGATCAGGTCGCTGGCCTGCGCGTTGAGCCGGCGCTCGTTGAGGAAGACCCGCGAGCCGCGCGGCTCGCGCCCGATGAACAGGTTCTGCGCGACCGTGAGGTCGGGCATCAGGTTGAACTCCTGGTGGATGATGCTGATGCCGAGCTCCTGCGCGTGCTTGGGCGAGATCGGCTCGTAGGGCTCGCCGTTGAGGAAGAACTCGCCCTCGTCGGCGTCGTAGACGCCGGTGAGCAGCTTCATCAGCGTCGACTTGCCGGCCCCGTTCTCGCCCACGAGCGCGAGCACCTCGCCGGCGCGCAGGTCGAGGTGCATGTCCTCGAGCGCCTTGACGCCCGGGAAGCTCTTGCTGACGCCCTGGACGTGCAGGAGCGGCGGGCGGTCGTTCACGCGCTCACCACGCCCTTCCGCAGGAGCACGTTGCCGTAGGTCCGCGTCTCGCCGGTGCGCACGATCAGGTACGCCTCCGCGGCTTCGTCGTAGAAGGCGTGGCGATCGAGGAAGCGCACGTCCTCCTCGGTCGCCTCGCCTGCGGCGATGAGCTGCTCCTGCACCGGCAGCCGCGCCCCGTCGGCCGACGTCATGAGGTCGATCGACGGCGGGTCGTCGAGCGGGATGACGGTCCGGACCGCGGCGAGCAGGTCCGGCGTCGACAGGCCGGGGAACACGAGCAGCCGCTCCGCGAGGCGATCGGCCGGGAAGTGCGCGTCCGCGAGCACCACCGCGTCGGAGTGACCCATCGCGTCGAGGTGCGCGAGCAGGCCCCCTGTCAGGAACGGATGGATTCCCCTCAGCACGTCGCCTCTCTCGGACCGGCTCGCACCACCATACTCGCTGCTCAAAGCGGTTCCCCAAGAAATCGCTTTCTCGGACCAGGGCGCACGGTAGAGGCGCGAATCCTGGCTGTCAAGCGTGAAAGTTGACAGCCCGAATTCACGGCCATAGGCTGCCTTGCGGGCATGGTGGGAAATGGGTTTCTCAGCTCCCGTTTGAAGATCTCCGACGTGGCGCGCCGTGCCTCCGTCTCGCCCGCCACCGTCTCTCGCGTGCTCAACGGCGACCCGCGCGTGGGCGAGGCGTACCGGGCCCGCGTGCTGCGCGCCGTCGAGGAGCTCGACTACCGCCCCAACGTCCTCGCGCGCAACCTCCGGCGCCAGCGGACGGCCACGATCGGCGTCGTCGTCCCGGACATCGAGAACCCGCACTTCGGCGAGCTGCTGCGCGCGGTCGAGGACCAGGCGTTCGACGCCGGCTATCGCGTGCTCGTCTGCAACACCGACGAGAACGCGGAGAAGCAGCGCGCGTACCTCGAGGCGCTGATCGACGAGCGCGTCCTCGGCGTGATCATCTCGCCGTCGGATCCCGGCGGCGAGCAGATCTCCCGGCTGCTCGACCTCGGGATCCCGGTCGTCGCCTGCGACCGCGAGGTCGACGACGCCCGCGCGGACGCGGTGCTGGCCGACAACGTCAAGGCGATGCGGATCGGCAGCGACGTCCTGATCGGCGAGGGGCACCGGCGGATCGCGTTCGTCGGCGGGCGCGCCCATGTCGAGACCGGCGCCGAGCGCCTGGCCGGGTACGAGATGGCGATGCGGGCCGCGGAGCTCGAGCCGCTGGTGGTCGACGGCGACTTCCGGCTCGAGCGCGCCGAGACCGCGGTCGCCGGGCTGCTGCGGCGCGAGCCGCGCCCCACGGCGCTGATCGTCGCCAACAACCTGATGACGCTCGGCGCCCTGCGCGCGATCCGCGACGCCGGCCTGCGGGTGCCGGCGGACATCGCGCTGGTGGCCGTCGACGACCCGCCGTGGTCGGCGCTCGTCGACCCGCCGCTCACGACGCTGGCGCAGCCGGTGCGGGCGATGGCGGCCGACGCCATGGAGCTGCTGCTGCAGCGCGTCGGCGGCGAGCGCGAGCACCCGCGTCGCATCGTGCACCCCTTCGAGCTGCGGATGCGGGCGTCGACGTGAGATCAGAGCCGGTAGACGTCCGTCGCCGTGCCGGAGAGGACGCGGTCCTGCTCGTCCTGACTCAGCTCGCCGACGAGCGCGGACATCACCTCCCACGCCTGGGCGTAGCCGCCGACGAGCATCGTGACCGGCCAGTCGCTGCCCCACATGAGCCGGTCCGGCCCGAACAGCTCGAGCGCGACCTCCCATGCGGGCCGCACCTCGTCGACCGTGAACGGCCGCGGCGGCGCCTGCAGGCCGGAGACCTTCGCCACGGTGTTCGGGCGCGCGGCGACGTCGGCGAGCGTCGCGTGCCAGGGCTCCCAGCCGGCGCCGCCGTACGGCGGCTTGCCGAGGTGGTCGACGACGATCCGCAGCTCTGGGAGCGCGGCCGCGAGCTCCGCCGTCGCGGCCAGGTGGCGCGGCCAGGCGTCGGGCACGTCGAACGGGAGCCGGCGATCGGCGAGCTGCTGCAGCGACCGCCGGACGGTGGGGAGGGAGAGGAAGTCGTCGCGCGGGTCGTCGTGCACGAGGTGACGCACGCCGCACAGGCGCTCGAGCCGTGGCTCGTCCACCGGCGGGTCGTCGAGCCGCACCCAGCCGACGACGCCGGCGATCCACGGGTGGCGGTCCGCGGCCTCGAGCATGAGGTCGGTGTCGCGCTCGGAGTCCTCCGCCTGGACGAGCACGGCCCGGTCGACGCCGGCCGTCCGCAGCTCGGCCTCGGCCTGCTCGGCGGTGAACGTCTCGTGCAGCGGATGGCCGGGGGCGAGCCACGCGTACTCGCTGCGCTCGAGGTCCCAGATGTGCAGGTGCGCGTCGACTACAGCTCGTCCCACAGCGTCTCCGGGATCTCGACCGCCATCCGCCGCGCGTTCTCGCGGACCTGCTCCGGGGTCGCGGCGCCCACCACGACGCTGCGCACCGCCGGCTCGCGGAGCGGGAACTGCAGCGCCGCCTCGGGCAGCGTGACGCCGTGACGCTCGCAGACCTCGGCGATGCGCTCCGCCCGGGCGAGCAGCTCAGGCGGAACCGCGCCGTATTCGTACCGGCCGCCGGGGCGCGGCTTCGCCAGCAGCCCGGAGTTGAAGATCGCCGCCGCGACGATCCCGACCCCCGTCTCGCGGCAGGCCGCAACCACGTCGTCCGCCTGCTCGAGCAGCGTGTAGCGGCCGGCCACCATCGCGAGGTCGAGCGCCTCCGTGCGCACCGCGGCGACCAGCGCCTCGGTCGACTTCGAACCGATGCCGACGGCGCTGACGAGCCCCTCGTCGCGGAGCGCGGCGACCGCCGGGACGCCCGTCGCCAGGTCGTGCTCCAAGTCATGCTCGTCGGGATCGTGCAGGTAGAGGACGTCGACCTCCGAGAGGCCGAGGCGCTCGAGCGACTCCTCGAGGCTCGCCCGGATGCCGTCGGCGCTGAAGTCCCAGACGCGCCGCAGCGAGGCGGGGACGGCGAACTGGTTCGCGTCGTCGAGCCGGTCCGCCGTCTCGGGGCTCGGCCGCAGCAGCCGGCCGACCTTGGTCGAGACGACGTACTCCGCGCGCGGCTTGGTGGCGAGGAAGGCCCCGAGCCGGCGCTCGGAGAGCCCGAGCCCGTAGTGCGGCGCCGTGTCGAAGGAGCGGATGCCGCCGTCCCAGGCCGCCTCCAGCACCGCCCAGGCGTCCTCGTCGCTCATCGCCCGGTAGAGGTTGCCGACGTTCGCCGCCCCGTACCCGAGCTCACCCACGAGTCGTCATCTCGGTCCCCGCGCCGGGGGCCGTGGGCGCCACATAGCGACCGTCGCGAACCTCGACCGGAGTGACGAAGTGCTCGTGCAGATGATCGACGAACTCGATGACGCGGCCGTCCGTGCTGCCGGAGACCGCCACGAAGTCGAACATCGCCAGGTGCTGGACCGCCTCGCAGAGGCCGACGCCGCCCGCATGCGGGCACACGGGCACGCCGAACTTCGCGGCGAGCAGCAGGATCGCCACGTTCTCGTTGACGCCGGCCACGCGCGTGGCGTCGATCTGGAGGATCTGGAGCGCCTCGGCCTGCAGGAACTGCTTGAACATGACGCGGTTGGCCATGTGCTCGCCGGTGGCGACCGGGACCGAGACGCCGCGCGCGATCGTCGCGTGGCCGAGCACGTCGTCCGGGTTGGTGGGCTCCTCGATCCACGCGAGGTCGAAGGGCTCCAGCGCCCGCACCCACTCGATCGCCTCGCCGACCTCCCAGCGCTGGTTGGCGTCGACGGCGATGCGGACGCCGTCGCCGACCACGTCGCGGGCGATCTTCAGGCGGCGGACGTCGTCGTCGACGCTGCCGCCGACCTTGAGCTTGATCAGCTCGAAGCCGTCGTCGACGGCCTCGCGGCACAGCCGCGCGAGCTTGTCGTCGTCGTAGCCGAGCCACCCCGGCGTCGTCGTGTACGCGGGGTAGCCGGCGGCGAGCAGCTGCTCGCGCCGGGCGGCGCGCCCGGGCTCGGCGGCGCGCAGGATCTCGAGCGCCTGCTCCGGCGTGAGCGCGTCCGTGAGGTAGCGGAAGTCGACGAGGCCCACGAGCTCCTCGGGGCTCAGCGAGGCCAGCAGCTCCCACAGCGGCAGGCCGGCGCGCTTGGCCTTGAGGTCCCAGAGCGCATTGACGACCGCGCCCACCGCCATGTGCATGACGCCCTTCTCGGGCCCGAGCCAGCGCAGCTGCGAGTCGTGGACGAGCTCGCGCCACACGCCGCCCATGTCGGCGAGCAGCTCGTCGGCGTCGCGGCCGACGAAGCGCTCGCGCAGCGCCTCGATCGCGGCCACCTGGACGTCGTTGCCGCGCCCGATCGTGAAGACGAAGCCGTGGCCGGCGTCGCCGGCGTCGGTCGAGATCCAGACGTACGCGGCGGAGTAGTCCGGGTCCGGGTTCATGGCGTCGGACCCGTCCAGCGACAGCGACGTCGGGAAGCGGATGTCGGCGGTCTCGAAGTCGGTGATCCGGCTCATCGACGTGCGCGAGCATACGGACGATGGTGATCGGGGTCGACATCGGCACGTCGAGCAGCAAGGGGGTCCTCGTCGACCTCGAGGGACGCGTGCTGGCCTCCCACGTCGTCGAGCACGCGGTCCAGCGGCCGGGTCCGGGCATGTTCGAGATGGACGGCTCGGTGTGGTGGGACGAGTTCGTCGAGATCGGGCGGCGGCTGGGCGGCGACGTCCAGGCCGTGGGGGTGAGCGGGATGGGCCCCTGCGTGCTGCTCACCGACGAGGACGACGAGCCGCTGCGGCCGGCCATCCTCTACGGCGTCGACACGCGCTCCGGCCGCCAGATCGAGCGCCTCGAAGAACGCTACGGCGCCGACGAGATCCAACGCCGCTGCGGGTCTCGGCTGTCCTCGCAGGCTGCCGGGGCCAAGGTGGCGTGGGTCGCCGACGAGGAGCCGGAGCTCTTCGCGCGGGCGCGCAGGCTGTACATGCCGAGCTCCTATCTTGCGCGCCGCCTGACCGGGACGTACGTGCTCGACCACCACTCCGCCAGCCAGTGCACGCCGCTCTACGACTGGCTCGAGCAGGAATGGTGGGCGCACGAGATCGCCGGCCCGATCGAGCTCCCGCCGCTGCGGTGGCCCGGCGACGCCGCGGGGACCGTGACCGCCGACGCGGCCGCGGCCACCGGGCTGCCCGAGGGCATCCCCGTCATCACCGGCACGATCGACGCCTGGTCCGAGGCGCTGAGCGTGGGCGCCCAGGGCGTCGGCGACCTGATGCTCATGTACGGGACGACGATGTTCCTCGTCCACACCGTGCCCGAGCCGCTGACGAGCCCGGCGCTGTGGGGCACCGTCGGCGCCCTGCCCGGCACACGCAACCTGGCGGGCGGGATGGCGACGTCGGGCGCGATCACCGGCTGGCTGCGGGAGCTGTTCGGCTCCCCCGACTACGGCGAGCTGGTCGAGCTGGCGGCGGCGTCCGGCGTGGGGGCGAACGGGCTGCTGATGCTGCCGTACTTCGCGGGCGAGCGCACGCCGATCATGGACCCGCAGGCGCGCGGGGTGATCGCCGGCCTGACGCTCTCGCACACGCGCGGCGACCTCTACCGCGCCGCGCTGGAGGCGACCGGGTACGGCGTCCGCCATAACATCGAGGCGATCGAGGCCGCGGGCGGCGACATCAGGCGGATCGTCGCGGTCGGGGGTGGCGTGCAGGGCGGGCTGTGGACGCAGATCGTCTCGGACATCACGGGCCGGCCACAGGAGATCCGCGCGCAGTCGATCGGCGCCAGCTACGGCGCCGCCTTCCTCGCCGCCGGGCTCGTCGGGCCGGTGTCGATCGACGACTGGAACCCGGTCGCCGAGACGGTGACGCCGCAGGCCGGGCGCTACGAAGACCTCTACGCGCTCTACCGCGACCTCTATCCGCGCACCGCCGACACCGTCCATGCACTCGCAGGAAGGCAGGAGCGATGACCGACGTCCTCTACACGGTGGCCAGCGGCGACCTGCGGCGGGAGGCGAACCTGACGTGCTGGCCGGCGCAGGCGCGGCTCGAGGAGGACTTCGCCGCCGCCGTGGCCGACCTCGGGTGGTCGGTCCGGCGCGGGCACCCGGTCGAGGAGCACGGCTTCATCGACAGCCAGCGCGCCGGCATCGAGGTCTTCAAGCGGATCCCGCCCGACGCGCCGCTGGTCGTCGTCGAGGCGGTGTGGCAGTACAGCCACCACGTCCTGCCCGGCCTGCGCACCCATCGCGGGCCGATCCTGCTCGTCGCCAACTGGAGCGGCGAGTTCCCCGGCCTCGTGGGCATGCTCAACCTCACGGCGAGCCTGACCAAGGCGGGCGTCCCGCACTCGGTGCTGTGGAGCGAGGACTTCACCGACGACTGGGCGCGGCAGAAGCTGGGGACCTGGCTCGAGACCGGCGAGCTCACGCACGACACGAGCCACGTTCGCGAGCTCTCGCTCGGCGACGGCCAGGACGTCGAGCTGGGGCGGAGGCTGGCGGCCGAGCTGCAGCGCGAGAAGGCGATCATCGGCGTCTTCGACGAGGGCTGCATGGGGATGTACAACGCGATCATCGACGACGAGCTGCTCAACCCGCTCGGCATCTACAAGGAGCGGCTCTCGCAGAGCGCGCTGGTCGCCGAGATGGGGCGGGTCGGCGACGAGGAGGCGCAGGCCGTGCGCTCGTGGCTCGACGACGCCGGCATGACCTTCCACACCGGCAGCGACGAGGCGACCGAGCTCACGGACGCCCAGCTGCTCAGCCAATGCCGGATGTACGTCGCGGCCGTGCGCATGGCCGACGACTTCGGCCTCGACGCCGTGGGGATCCAGTACCAGCAGGGGCTCAAGGACGTCGTGCCCGCCAGCGACCTCGTCGAGGGGCTGCTCAACGACCGGATGCGGCCCCCGGTGCGCAGCCGCGACGGCTCGCGCGAGCTCTATCCGGGCGTGCCGCTCCCGCACTTCAACGAGGTCGACGAGGGCGCGGCGGTCGACGCGCTGGTCACCAACCGCATCTGGACCGCGATGGACCTCGACCCGGCGACCACCCTGCACGACGTCCGCTGGGGGGCCGATCACGACGGCCGCTTCGTGTGGGTGTTCGAGATCTCCGGCTCGGTGCCGGCCTCGCACAACGGCGGCTACGACAAGTCGTGGAGCATGCGCCAGCCGCCCATGTACTTCCCGCTGGGCGGCGGGACGCTCAGCGGGATCTCGAAGCCGGGGGCGGTCGTCTGGTCGCGCGTGTTCGTCATGGACGGCGCGCTGCACGTCGACCTCGGGCGCGCGACCGCGGTCGAGCTCCCGGAGGAGGAGACCCGCCGGCGGCTGGAGGCCACGACGCCGCAGTGGCCGATCATGCACGCCGTCCTCCACGGCATCACGCGCGACCAGTTCATGGCCCGCCACAAGGCGAACCACCTCCAGGTCGCCTACGCGCCCGACGACGAGACCGCCGACCGCGCGCTCCAGGCGAAGGCCGCGATGTTCGCCGAGCTCGGCGTGCGCGTGTACCTGTGCGGCGACGTGCGCGTGTAGAGCACCGCGTTTCGGGGCACTAGTGGTCCGCTGATCGCCCTGGCAGGGGTGGCACTGAACCAAGCGTTCGGGGAGGGGTGCGAAGGATGGGGTCGGTACGACGGATGGCCGCGGTCTGCGGCCTGGCGGTTCTCGGCGCGGTGATGCCCGCGGGCACGGCCGCGGCCCAGCAGGATCCACCGCACGTGCTCGTGTTCAGCGGCACGTACGGGTATCACCACTCGTCGATCGAGTACGGCAACACGGTGCTCGCCGAGCTCGCGGAGAGCGGCGACTTCACCGTCGAGTTCAGCCAGAACCCGGCGGACCTCGGCGCCGCCGAGCTCGCGCAGGCCGACCTCGTCCTCTTCAACTCCACGACCGGCCGCATCCCGCTGTCCCAGCAGCAGCGCGACGAGTTCGAGCAGTGGATCGGCTGCGGCGGCGGCTTCATGGGCGTGCACGCGTCCGCCGACAACAACTACGGCTGGCCGCTGTACGCCGAGCTCGTCGGCGCCCAGTTCGAGGCGCATCCGCACTTCGCGAACGACCCGCCGGTGCGCATGCTCGTCGAGGACCAGGAGCATCCGATCACCGCCGCGTGGCACGGTCAGGACTCGTTCCTCATCCAGGACGAGCTGTACCGCTGGCGCCGCGACCCGCGCGGCACGCAGGACGTGAACGTGCTGCTGGCGCTCGACGAGACGACGGTCCGCGACGGCATCCAGGAGAGCGCGCTGCCCTACGTCCACCATCAGCCGATCGCCTGGACGAAGACCTACCGCGGCGCGAACCGGGTCTACTACACGAACCTCGGCCACAACGAGTCGACGTGGGACCTGGCGGAGTTCCGCGCGTCGCTCGTCGCGGGCATCCAGTGGGTGGCCGGCGTCCGGCCCGACGCGGGGTGCCTCGGCGGCGGCGGGTCGCACGCGACGGCGGAGCCGTCGTTCCGCTACCCGGAGGCGCCGACCGTCCCGGCCCGTCGCAGCTGCCCGGCCGCGCCCGGCGCCGGCGTGCTACGCGCCGGCAGCACGAACCTCGCCGTCGCCGCGCCGGTGGCGCCGCTCTACTTCGGGCCGACGCGGCTGAACATGGTGCTGGACCTCTCGGACGCGCGCGCCAAGAGCGCCGACCTGACGTCGACGCTGACCTGGACGGCGGCGACCGACGACTACGACCTGGCGGTGACGACGCCCGCCGGCTTCGGCGGCTCGGACCGCCTGCAGCCGCTCGCCCCGGCGAGCGAGTCCGACACGGTCGACGGCCTCCGCCACTGCGACCTGCTGCACGTCGACCTCTACAACCACGCCGCGACCAGCGGCCTCGGCCTGCGGCTCCAGCTCGACGTGGCGGCGCGGCGATGAGGGCCGCGATCCTGGGCGCGGCGCTCGCGCTGCTCGCCGCGCCGGCCGCTCACGCGCAGCTCCCGCCGCTGCCGAGCGGCGGCGAGTTCGAGCAGGTCACGCTGGCGATGGGCAGCCAGACGGCGGGCGAGCCGATCGGGCTCGCCGTGCTCCCCAACGGCGACGCGCTGCACACGTCGCGCGACGGCCGCGTCTTCTACACCACGGACGAGGGCGACACCACGGTGGCCGCCCGCCTGCCCGTGTACACGCACGACGAGGACGGCCTGCAGGCCATCGCCGTCGATCCCGACTTCGAGCAGAGCAACTGGATCTACGTCTATTACGCGCCGAAGCTCGACACGCCGGCCGACAACCCGGCCACGCCGGGCATCAACGAGGGCGACGCGCCGACGGACGGCAGCGAGGCCGACTTCGCGCCGTACGCCGGCTGGCAGCACCTGTCGCGCTTCAAGCTCAACGGCACCCTGCTCGAGCTCGCGAGCGAGCAGGTGCTGCTCAGGGTGCCGTCGGACCGCGGCATCTGCTGCCACGTCGGCGGCGACCTCGCCTTCGACGGCGACGGCAACCTCTACCTGTCGACCGGGGACGACACGAACCCGTTCCAGTCCGACAACTACAGCCCGATCGACGAGCGGCCGACGCGCAACCCGGCGTTCGACGCCCAGCGCAGCGCGGCCAACACCGACGACCTGCGCGGCAAGGTCCTGCGCATCAAGCCCGACCCGGTCGCGGCCTCGTACACGATCCCGGCCGGCAACCTGTTCGCGCCCGGCGCGCCGGACACGCGGCCGGAGATCTACGCGATGGGCTTCCGCAACCCGTTCCGGATCAGCGTCGACCAGCCGACCGGCCGGCTGTACCTGGGCGATTACGGCCCGGACGCCGCGGCGGCCGACCCCGACCGCGGACCGCAGGGCGTGGTCGAGTTCAACCAGATCGGCGCGGCCGGCAACTATGGGTGGCCGTACTGCACGGGGCCGAACCTCGCGTACCGGGACTACGACTTCGCCACCGGCGCGAGCGGCGCGCAGTTCGACTGCGCGGCGCCGGTGAACGAGTCGCCGCGCAACACCGGCCTGCGCGACCTGCCGCCCGCGCAGCGGGCGTGGATCCACTACGACGGCGGCACGGTCTACTACGACGGCAAGGCCACGGACGAGTTCGGCAACGGCGGCGAGGCGCCGATGGGCGGCCCGGTCTACCGCTACGACCCGTCGCTGCCGTCGGACGTCAAGTTCCCGGAGGCCTACGACGGCCGGCTCTTCGTCGGCGACTGGTCGCGCGGCTGGATCAAGACGATCGAGATCGCGGCCGACGGCCGGCCGGCGGCCATCCACCCGTTCTTCGACACGGCGACGATCGCCGCGCCGATGGACATGGAGTTCGGCCCCGACGGGTCGCTCTACGTGCTCGACTACGGCAGCGGCAGCTACGCCGGCGGGGCGCCGGACTCGGCGCTCTACAAGATCAACCACGTCTCGGGCTCGCGCGCGCCGATCGCCGCCTCGAGCGCGACGCCGGACAACGGCCCGGCCCCGCTCACCGTGCGGTTCTCGAGCCAGGGCTCGCGCGACCCCGACGGCGAGCCGCTCACCTACGCGTGGGACTTCGACGGCGACGGCACGGTCGACTCCACGGAGCCCGGCCCCACCCACGTCTACACGGAGCCCGGCAGCTTCACGGCGCGGCTGACCGTCACGGACCTGTCGGGCAAGACCGCGAGCTCCACGGAGACGATCGTCGTCGGCAACACGCGGCCGACGGTCGAGCTGGAGCTGCCGGCCACCGGCACGATCTTCGACCACGGCGACGTGGTGCCGTACAGGGTCACCGTCACCGATCCGGAGGACGGCGCGATCGACTGCTCGAAGGTGGTCGTGCAGACGGCGCTCGGGCACAACGAGCACGCGCACGGGGACCAGAGCACGACCGGCTGCGAGGGCAGCTTCGCGATCCCGCCCGCGTGGGAGCCGGACACCCAGTTCATCTTCTACGTCGTCACGGCGAGCTACACGGACGGCGGCGCCCCGGCGCTCACAGGGACCGCCCAGGCGCTGCTGCAGCCGCGGGTCCGCCAGGCCGAGCACTTCACGACCAGCAGCGGCGTCGCGGTCGAGGAGGCGTCCGATCCGGCGGGCGGCGGCGGCCGGGCGATCGGCCAGCTCGAGCACGGCGACTACGTCTCGTACGCGCCGATCGACCTCGCGGGCATCACGGCGCTCGACCTGCGCCTCGCCCCGGGCGCGCTCGGCGGCACGATCCAGGCTCGCGTCGACTCGCCCGAGGGCCCGGTCATCGGCTCCGTGAACGTGCGCGGCACCGGCACGGCGCAGGACTGGACGACGGTGCCGATGCCGGTCACCGACCCCGGCGGGGCGCACGAGCTCTATCTCGTGTTCGACAACGTGCTCGTGCCGCAGAACCCGCTCCTGCCGGGCAGCATGCTGCGGCTCAACTTCATCGCGTTCAGGGAGTGACGGGCAGGGCGGCGGCGCGGTCGAGCAGGCGCTGGAGCTCGGCCGCCGCGTCGTCCTCGAGCGGGAGCAGCGGCGCGCGGACGGGTCCCGTCGCGTCGCCGACGAGCGCGCACGCCGCCTTGACGGCGGCGGAGTAGCTCTGGGCCTCGAGGAACTGGCAGAGCGGCCAGAGGCGCGCCCACAGCTCGCGGGCCGCGGGGAGGTCGATGTCGTCGATCAGGAGCCGGTGCAGGGCGGCGCACTGCTCGGGCAGGATCGACGCGGCGCCCCAGACGACGGCGCGCGCGCCGGCGGCGAGCGCGGCGAAGGTGAGGGTGTCCCAGCCGTTGAGCAGGACCGGGCCGTCCTCGCTCTGGATGAGCTCGGTGGCGGCGACCGCGTCGCCGCCGGTGTCCTTGAGGCAGGTGACGTTCGCGGCCCGCCGCAGCTCGCGGAACTGCTCGGCGTCGAGCCGCACGCCCGAGGCGCTCGGCAGGTTGTAGTACATGATCGGGATCGAGATCCGGTCCGCGACCGCGGTGTAGTGGGCGAGCAGCTCGCGCCAGCCGAGCGCGTCGTAGAACGGCGGGACGATCATCACGGCCGCGGCGCCGCTGCGCTCGGCGTGCACGCTGAGCTCCACGGTCTCGGTGGTGGAGAGCGCGCCGGTGCCGACGACGACGGGGACGCGACCCGCCGCCGCCTCGATCGTGGCCTCGGCGAGCTGGCGGCGCTCGTCGTGGGCGAGCGTGGTGAACTCGCCGGTGCTGCCGCCGGGGACGAGGCCGCCGACGCCACCGCGGACCAGCCGCTCGACGTTGGCGGCGAGCGCGTCGGTGTCGATGTGGGCGCCGTCCTCGGTGAACGGGGTGATGAGCGCCGGGAGGACGCCGTGGAAGGGATCAGGCACGTGGCACCTCGGTCGTGGGGGAGGAGAACAGCTGCGCTGCGACGCGCTCGGCAGCCGCCGCGCCGGTGCGGGCGGCGGCCTCCATGTTGCCCAGCTCGGCGAAGTAGTCGCCGGCCAGGTGCAGGTTGCGATGGGCTCCGAGCGCCCCGTCGAGCGCCGGCTGGAGGTGGCGACGGCCGGGGCGCGCGAACGCGTTGCCGAGCTCCCAGCGGTGGACGGACGCGTCGGCGACGACGCCGCGTGTCTGGGGGTAGAGGTCGTGCAGGTCGGCGAGGACGCGCCGCACGATCTCGTCGTCGGCCTCGCGCGCGAGCGCCGCGGCGCGCTCGGCTCCGGCGAACACCATCAGGCTGCCGCCCGGCCGGCGCTCGCCCTCCCGCCGCATCGCCTGCGCCTGGTTGGTGAACAGGTCGAAGGCGCGCCCGGGCGTGGCGACCGCATAGACGCGGTCGTACGGCATGGGACCGGTCTCGCTCGTCTCCACGGCGACGCTGACGAACGGGCCGTAGGTGATCCGCGCGAGCGCGGCTGACGCCTGCGGGGCCACCGGGGCGACGAGCGGCGCGGCGTGCGGCGCCTGCGCGGCCATGATCACGTGGCGGGCCTGGATCGCTCCCCCGGCGTGCTCCACGAGCAGGTCGGCGCCCTCCGGGCGCACGGCGGTGACGCGGCAGCCGGTGCGGACGCGCTCGCCCAGCCGGACGGAGACGGCGGCGGGCAGCGCGCCCGGGCCGCCGGGCAGATGGCGGGCGATCAGCGAGCCCTTGCCGCTCCACACGAGGGCGAACAGCCCGATGCCGCAGCCGGCCGAGAGCTCGTGCGGCTCGGCGGTGGCGCGGTGCGCGGCGCACGCGAAGATCGAGTACACGCGCGGGGGGAGGGGGCCGAGGAACTCGGCGAACGTGCGGTCGTCCTCGAACGCGAGGACGCGCGACCGGTCGCCGGCGAGCGCGGCCCGGCGCGCCACCGCCTTCCGGAGCCGCAGCCCCGCCGCCGCGAACGCCGCGCGCTCGCGCAGCGAGAGCGGCAGGCGGAAGGGGTAGGTCTCCGGGCGGCCGCGGGCAACGAGCCGCGAGCCGACGGCGAGGCCCATCATGCCGCCGGTCACGGGGACGGTCTCGAGACCGCACTCGCGCGCCATCGTGTCGACGAGCGTCCCGGGAGCGGGGAACAGGTGGGCGCCGTGGTTCATCCAGTAGGCGCCGCGCGGCTCGGAGCGCAGGCGGCCGCCGGGCCGGCCTGAGGCCTCGAGGAGGACGACGTCGCGGTCGCGCAGCCGCCACGCGGCGGCGAGCCCGGCGATCCCGCCGCCGATCACGATCACCTCGCGGGTCTCCACGCCGCCACTATGCCGCGAGCCGAAGCCGCAAGGTAGGCTTGGCTGCTTGGAGGAATCGAAAGCAGAGCTTCTGTCTCTCCAGCAGCTCCGCTGCTTCGCGGCGGCGGCGCAGCTCGGCTCCTTCACGGCGGCGGCGGAGGCGCTGCGGGTCTCCCAGCCGGCGGTGGCGGAGCAGGTGCGCAAGCTCGAGACCGCTCTCGGCGTCGACCTCTTCGCCCGCGTCGGCCGCGGCGTCGTGCCGACCGAGGCGGGCCACGCCTTCGCCGAGCACGCCGACCGCACGCTGCGGGCACTCGAGGACGCCGCCTCCAGCGTGGCCGCGCGCGGCTCGCTGGCGGGCGGCTCCGTCGCGCTCGGGACGTTCAACACGCCGTCGGCGTGGCGGCTCGACGAGCTCGTGACGACGTTCCTCGCCCGCCGTCCGGGGATGACCGTCCGCCTCGTCGGCGGCAACTCGTCGCGGACCGCCGAGCGCGTGCGGCGCGGCGAGCTCGAGGCGGCGGTCGTCGTGCTGCCGGTCGACGACGAGCGGCTCGACGTCCGCCCACTCGTCCGCGACGAGGTGCTCTACGTCAGCGCCGACCCGGCGCGCACGCGCCGGGCCGTGGCGATCGAGCGGCTGGCCGACGCGCCGCTGGTCTTCTACGACGCGGAGTCGGCCGACGCCGACCCGATCCGGCGGCAGCTCGCAGAGCGCGCCCAGGCCGACGGCCTCCGCCTGCGCCCGCGCGTCGAGGTCGAGTTCATGGACCTCGCGCTGCGGCTCGTGGCGGCCGGCGTCGGCGACACCTACCTCCCGAGCGCCTACACGCGGGCGCCGCACTACCCCGCCGGCCTGAACACCGTCGGCTTCAGCCCGGCGCTCTACGACACCTTCGCGATCGTCACCCGCCGAGCCGCGCGGCTCTCCGCGGCCACGCGAGAGCTGGTGGCGGACCTCGAAGCGCACATGCGCCAGGTCGCCTCGGAGCTCGACGAGCCACGGTAAGCCGCTGTTTGCGGCCCGCCCTCGCCCGGGTACTGAAATCCGGTGCGCCGAGCCGTCGCCTTCCTCGCCGTGGCCCTCTCCCTTGCGCTGGCCGGCCCGGCCCGGGCAGGGACGCTTCCGCCCGCGTTCACCGCGCCGTGCCCGGCGTACGGCGACCTGGAGATCTGCTCCGGGCAGGTGCCGAGCTTCGACGGCACGAGCCTGGACGTCGACCTCACGCTCCCGATGCGCGGCACGGGCGATCGCCACCCGCTGATCGTGATGCTGCACGGCTTCGGCAACAACAAGCACGAGTGGGAGTCGCTGACCGACGAAGGCGACGGCGCCGACAAGCTGCGCTGGAACAGCCACTGGTTCGCCAAGCACGGCTACTACGTGCTCACGTACACGGCGCGCGGGTTCCGCGACGACGGCCCCGCGGCCGAGTACCAGCCGGCGACGCCGGGCGCGGGGTCGGTCGGGCCGCCGGCCGGCACGATCCACATCAAGAGCCGGAACTGGGAGATCCGCGACACCCAGTGGCTCGCGGCGCTGGTGGCCGCCGGCTTCCCCGACGTCGATCGCGACCGGATCGCCGTCACGGGCGGCTCCTACGGCGGCGGCGAGAGCTGGATGCAGGCGAGCCAGGCGCGCTGGACGTTCCCGAACTCGCGCGATCCGAGCCTGCCGGTGCTGGACCTCCAGGTGGCGGTGCCCAAGTACCCGTGGACCGACCTCGCCTACGCGCTGGCGCCGCACGGGCACGGAGGCGGACCGTCCCGGCAGGACCTCTATGAGACCTCGCAGGCGGGCAACCCGCTCGGCGTCCCGAAGGCCAGCTACATCGCCGGGCTGTTCTCGCTCGGCGCGTCGCGCGGGGCGTTCGACGCGGGCGTGCCGCCGGACGAGGAGAACGGGCCGGAGAACATCGCCGCCTGGAACGCGCGCATCACCGGCGCCGGCGACCCGTACCCGGCGAGCGACCCGGTTCTCCGGCAGGCCGAGCGCGGCCTCACCGAGCTGCGGTCCGCGTACTACCAGGACGAGGGCTGGGCGCGGCAGGTCGGCGGCCGCGAGGTGGCGGTCTACTCGATCCAGGGCTGGACCGACGACCTCTTCAACGCCGTCGAGTCGTTCCGCCAGTTCAAGTACCTCAAGCGGCTCGACCCGCTGTGGCCCGTCAGCGTCGCGGTCGCCGACGTCGGCCACAGCCGAGCCCAGAACCGTCCCGAGACGTGGCAGCGGCTCAACGCGCAGGCGTTCGAGTTCCTGCAGGCGCACATCGGCGGCAGCCACCGGCAGCAGACCACCGTGTCCTCGCAGCCCACGATCTGCACCTCCGCGCCGGACCAGCCGGGTGACACGTCGGCCCACGCCGTCACGAGCACTTCGCCCGAGGGCCTCGCCGGCGGGGCGCTGACGATCGCCTACGGCGGGTTCCCGCGCGCGCTCACCAACCCGCCGCCGGCGTTCGACCCCAACGGTCCGGCCACCGACCCGATCGTGGGCGACGTCGTGATCCCCTCCCAGGACACCTGCCGCACGTCGGACGGCCCGGCGCTGGGCGGCTACACGGGCGTCTCGGAGCCGCTCTCCAACCACGCCGCCTACGTCGGCCTCGGCGAGGTCCGCCTGCCGTACGCGCTCTCGCCGGCGCTCACCCAGGCCCAGCTCGACGTTCGCGTGTGGGACGTCCCGGACACCGGCCCGGCCTTCCTGGTCACCCGAGGCACCTACCGCCTCGACACGCTCAACGGCTTCGACGCGCCGACCGGCACGCTGCGCGTGCCGCTGTGGGGCAACCACTGGCTGTTCGCGCCCGGCCACCGGATCCGTCTCGACCTCGCCCAGGTCGACCAGCCCACCCTGCGGCCCAACAACCTGCCGAGCAGCATCGCGATCCTCGATGACCCGGAGCTCGTCCTCCCGACCCGCGAAGCGAACGACGAGACGCTGACCGGCGCTCCGTAGACTCGCGCGCCATGGCCGCCCTGCGGGAGCAGCGACTCGCCGATCTGCTGGATGCCGTCGCGGCGCCGACGCCCGCCCCGGGCGGCGGGTCGTCGGCCGGGATCGCGTGCGCGCTGGCGGCGGCGCTCGTGGAGATGGCCGCCGGCATCGGCGGCGCCGACACCGACCACGTGCGCGCGCTGCGCGTCCGCGCGCTCGAGCTGGCGGAGCGGGAGCTGTCGTCGTACGCGCCCGTGCTCGAGGCGCGGCGGCTGCCCGCGGACGACCCGGGGCGCGGCGCCGCGATCGCTGACGCTCTGGAGGAGGCGAGCGCGGTGCCGCGGGAGATCGCGGACGTGGCCGCCGAGGTCGCCGCGCTGGCGCAGGAGCTGACCGGCGGGGTCAGCGCCGCCGTGCGCGCCGACGCGGAGACCGGCCGGCTGCTCGCCGAGGCGGCCCGCGCGGCGGCCACGCTGCTGGTCGAGACGAACGAGCGCGACGCGGCAAGCTAGAAGAGGCCGACCGTCTTCCCGTCCTCGTCGATGTCGACGGTTAGCGCGGCCGGGGTCTTCCCGAGCCCGGGCATCTGCTGGATGTCGCCGCACAGGGGCACGAGCCAGCCCGCTCCCGTGTAGGCCCGCAGGTCGCGCACCGGCAGCGTGAAGTTGTCCGGCGCGTTTCGCAGCGCGGGGTCCGCCGACAGCGACAGGTGGGTCTTCGCCATGCAGATCGGCAGCCGGCCCCACCCGTCGGCCTCGTACTGCTGGATCTTGCGCTGCGCGTCGAGGTAGAAGACGACGTCGGCCGCCCCGTAGACCTTGTGGGCGACCTTGCGGATCTTGTCCTCGATCGAGTCGTCGGCCTGGTAGGTGAACGCGAAGTTCGACGGCTGCTCGCAGGCGTCGGCGACCGCCTCCGCCAGGTCCGTGGCCCCCTCGCCGCCGCGCGTGAAGCCGTCGTTGACCTCGGCCGCCAGCGCGCCGCCCTCCAAGGCCAGCGCGCGCACGAGCTCGACCTCCTCGTCCGTGTCGCCCGGCCGGCGGTTGACCGCCACGACACACGGCAGTCCGAAGCCGCGCACGATCTCGAGGTGCCGGTTCAGGTTCGCCGCGCCGACCGCGATCGCCGCCAGGTCGCGGGGGCGGCTGACGCGCGGGTCGTCCTCGACGCCGCCGTGGTGCTTCAAGGCGCGCACGGTGGCGACGAGCACGACCGCGCTCGGTCGCAGCCCGCCGTTGCGGCAGACGATGTTGAACAGCTTCTCCATCCCCATGTCCGACCCGAAGCCGGACTCGGTGACGACGTAGTCCGCCAGCTTGAGCCCCGCGAGGTCGGCCACCAGGGACGAGTTGCCGTGGGCGATGTTCGCGAACGGGCCGGCGTGCATCAGGCACGGCTGGCCCTCGAGCGTCTGGATCAGGTTGGGCTTGAGCGCGTCCTTGAGCAGCACCGTCATGGCTCCGGCGGCGCCGAGATCCTCGGCGGTCACCGGCTTGCCGCCCGTGTACGAGCGCGCGACGGTGATCGCGCCGATCCGCCGGCGCAGGTCCTGCAGGTCGCGCGACACCGCGAGGATCGCCATCACCTCGGAGGCCGCCGTGATGTCGAAGCCCGATTCGCGCGGGTAGCCGTTCGCGCGTCCGCCCAGGCCGAGCGTGATCTGGCGCAGCGCCCGGTCGTTCATGTCGAGCGCGCGCTTCCAGGCCACGTGCAGCGCGTCGATCGCGTGCGGGTTGCCGTGCAGGATCGAGGCGTCGAGCAGAGCGGCGAGCAGATTGTTGGCCGCCCCGACCGCGTGGATGTCCCCGGTGAAGTGGAGGTTCAGGTCCTCCATCGGCACGACCTGCGCCAGCCCGCCGCCGGCCGCGCCGCCCTTGACGCCGAACACCGGCCCGAGGGAGGGCTCGCGCAGGCACAGCAGCGGCTCGCGGCCGATCGCCCCGAGCCCCTGGGTCAGCGAGACCGCCGTCGTGGTCTTACCCTCGCCCGCCTTCGTGGGGGTGACGCCCGCCACGCAGACGAGCTTGCCGTCCGGCGCGTCCTTCAGCCGGGCGATGACGTCGAGCGAGATCTTGGCCTTGAAGCGACCGTACGGCTCGAACTCCTCGGGCAGCAGGCCCGTGCGCTCGGCGATCGCCTCGATCGGCTGGAGCGTCGCGTCCTGTGCGATCTCGAGGCTGCTCTTCATCGCTCCTCTCCTGTCAGTGGCTGACCGCGGCCGCGGCGAGCTCGGAAACCAGCTTGTCCTCGTAGAACCTCTCCAATGAGAACGGCGCAATCAAGTCCGGCACGCGATCGGTGGCGACCAGCTCGGCCAGCGTCTTGCCGACGATCGGCGCCGCCTTGAAGCCGTAGGTGCCCCAGCCCGCGCTGATGTGGAAGCCGTCGACCTCGGTGCGGCCGAGGATCGGGCTGTAGTCCGGGCTCAGGTCGCACAGCCCCGCCCAGCTGCGCAGGACGCGGGCGCGCTCGAGCTGCGGGAACAGCTCGAGCGTGTGGCGCGACACCTCCTGGAGGAAGTTGAGCGTGCCCTGCATCCGGTAGCTCGTCCACGGCTCGATCTCCGCCCCATCAGCACCTCGCCGCGGTCGGTCTGCGAGATGTAGACGTGCATCTGCGAGGAGACGATCACGACGTCGAGGAACGGCTTCAGCGGCTCGGTGACGAGCGCCTGGAGGATGTGGGTCGTGATCGGCAGGCGCACGCCGGCCATCTGCGCGATCAGCGAGCTCCAGCCGGCCGTGCAGTTGAGCACGACGCCCGCGCGCACCCGCCCGCGGTTCGTCAGCACACCGGTCACGCGCCCGTTCGACCGCTCGATCCCCGT
The DNA here is from genome assembly GCA_963844405.1 of uncultured Solirubrobacteraceae bacterium. GTDB lineage: Bacteria > Actinomycetota > Thermoleophilia > Solirubrobacterales > Solirubrobacteraceae > DASSUW01. Next base: position 620,307 of record CAWJNZ010000012.1, read on the forward strand.
CACCTCGGTGTAGGGGTGGATCTCCGCGCCCCCGCGGTCGGCCCCCCGCGCCAGGCCCCAGACGACGGCGTCGTGGCGGATCACGCCGCCGGGCGGGTGGTAGAGCGCGCCGAAGATCGGATAGACGGCACCGGGGTTGCCGACCTGCATCGTGGGCGCGAGCCGCTTGACCTCCTCGGGCCCGATCAGCCGCGAGTCGATCCCGTGCAGCCGGTTGACCTCCGCGCGGTTGGCCATCACGAACATCGCGCGGTCCGAGTGCGCGAGCGTCAGGTGGCCGTTCTGGGAGAACAGCAGGTTGAAGTCGAGCTCCGCGCCGAGGCCCTCGTACAGCTTCACCGACGCGTCGTAGAAGCGGGCACCCTCGGGCGTCTTGTAGTTCGACCGCAGGATCGTCGTGTTGCGCCCCGCCGCGCCCGAGCCGATGTAGCTCTTCTCGAGGACGGCGACATCGCCGATCCCGTGGTCGCGGGCGAGGTAGTAGGCGGTCGCCAGGCCGTGCGAGCCGCCGCCGACGATCACGACGTCGTAGGCGTCCTCGAGCTCGCCGCGCCGGCGCCACATGCGCCGCGTGCGGAACAGGTCACGCATCGGCGCCCACCGGCCCTCCGCCGAGCCGCTCGGCGGCGTCGGCCACGACCGTCCACATGTACTGGCCGAGCGCCGCGCCGAACAGCATCAGATAGCGGTCCTCGCCCTCGCGCAGGACCGCGCCCGCCGTGCGCGCGACCGAGCCCGGCCGGAAGGCGCCGACGGGCGTGACGTGGGGGCGCAGGTCGAGCGCCGTGAAGCGCGCGAACAGCTCGCGGGCGCGCGGGCCGAGGATCCGCAGCGCGGCGTACGCGCACGTGACGTCGATGCCGTCGACGCGCTCGCCGAGCACGAGCGCGCGCTCCGCCGTGTACGGACACCACCACGCGCTTCCCGCTCGCGTCGCCCGTCCGGGCTCGAAGCGGCCGTACACCTCCACCTTGGCGAGGTGCGACATGTCGGCGAAGCCGACCGGCCGGTCGTCCTCGCCCGGGAATGCGACCGCGACGTTCCACCCGTCGCGGAGCTCGAGCCGCGCGCCGGCCGCCACCGCCTGCCGCTCCATCGGGCTGCGCGCGACGACCTGCGGGGACGGCGACAGGAAGTCGAGGCTCACGAGCGCAGCACCTCGCCGTCGGGGTCGTAGAACGGCCGCGTCACGACCTCGGCCTCGAGGGAGCGGCCGTTGTCGGAGATCGTGATCCGCTGCCCGTCGGCGGCCAACGCCCCCGGCACCCACGCCATGCCGATCACGCGGCCGAGCTGGGGCGAGTGACGCGGGAGCTCGTGACCTGGCCGGCCGGGAGCACGACGGCGCCCTCCGTCGGCACGTGGCCGTTCTCGACGGTGAAGCCGACGAGCGCGGTCTCGAGCGGCCGGCCGGCGAAGCGCTCGAGCGCCCAGCGGCCGATGAAGTCCTGCTCCTTGTCGAGCTTGACGACCCACGGCATCGCGGCGCCGAAGGGGTTCGACTCCGAGTCGGTGTCCTGCCCGACGAGGATGTGCAGCTTCTGCAGCCGCAGGATGCGCTGCGGCTCGAGGCCGAACGGCCTCGCGCCGGCCTCGAGCAGCGTGTCCCACAGCGCCTCGCCGTGCGCGGCGGGGAAGTGCAGCTCGTAGCCGACCTCGCCGACGAAGCCGATGCGCAGGATCAGGCACGGCACGCCGGCGACCTCCGCGCGCTTGCCGTCGAGGTACGCGAACGCCTCGGGCGAGCAGTCCAGGTCGCAGAGGGAGCCCATGATCTCCCGCGCGCGCGGGCCGGCCAGGTTGACCGCGCTCAGCCCCTGGGTGACGTCGGTCAGGTGCACGTCGAGGCGCCAGTCGGCCAGCCACCAGGCGAACCACTCGTACATCGCGCCGGCGCCGCTCGACGTCGTCGTGACGTAGAACGTGTCCTCGTCCAGGCGGCAGACCGTGCCGTCGTCGACGATGCGGCCGGCGTCGGTCGTCACGACGCCGTAGCGGATGCGGCCGGGCTCGAGGTTCGAGAGGCGGTTGGGATACAGGCGGTCGAGCAGCTCGCCGGCGTCGGGGCCGCGCACGATCAGCTTGCCGAGCGTCGACACGTCGATCAGCCCGGCCGCCGCGTGGACGGCGAGCGCCTCGCCGCGCGGGTCGCCGTAGTCGTAGGCGCGCCGCCAGTCGCCCGCCCACATGACCGTCGCGCCGAGCTCGCGGTGGCGGCCGTGGATCGACGACCGCTTCGCAGGCTCGAACGGGCGCCCGGCGAGGACGCCCATCGGCACTGCGTGCCACGGCGGGCGGGCCGTCGTCGTGCCCGGCTGCTGACCGGTCTCCACGGCCACCAGCCGGCTCGCGGCGACCTGGCACATGCGGCCCTGGCAGGGACCCATCGTCACGGTCGTGTAGCGCTTGGCCAGCTCGATCGAGTCGTAGCCCTCCGCCACGCTCACGTGGATGTCCTTGGTCGTGACGTCCTCGCACAGGCACACGAAGCACTTCTCGGCGCGCCTGGCGGGGACGACCGTCGGCGCGGCGACGCCGACGCGCGCATCGGCCCGTTCGCCGCGGCCGGCCAGCGTCCCCGAACGCCGGGCGGCCTCGAGCTCGCCGTGGCCCGCGACCTCCCCGGCCGCGAGCGCGCCGGCGCCGGCTTGGCGCAGCAGCGACGTCGCCGGGGCGCTGCCGCCTGAGACGACGAGGAGGTCGCACTCGATCTCGCCGTCGCCCAGCACGACGCTCCGCACACGGCCGCGGCCCTTGGCCTCGATGACGCGCGCGCCCGCGCGCAGGTCGGCCACCGCGACGATCTCGACGCCCACCTCGCGCAGCGTCTGTGCCGCGTCGAGCCCGCGGTCGTCGACCGTGACCACGACGGCGCGCCGGCCGGGGGAGACGCCGTACAGCGCAGCCAGCCGCAGCGCGCCGCCCGACAGCATCACGCCGGGGAGGTCGTTGCCCGCGAACAGGAGCGGCTGCTCGATCGCGCCGGACGCGATCGACGTGCCGCTCGGCCCGGATCTGGTGCAGCGTGTCGCCCTGCCAGACCGGGACCAGGCCGTCGAAGAACCCCAGCGCCGGGGCGTTCGCCAGCAGCTCGACGCCCGCCTCGCGCGCGCGCCGCGCGAGCGAGCGCGCCTCCTCGTGGCCGCCCTCGGCCAGCAGCCGCCCGCCGGGCTCGGGACCCTCGTCGGCCAGGACGACGTCCAAGCCCTGCTCGGCGGCGGCGATGGCGGCGCTCAGCCCGGCCGCGCCGCCGCCGACGACCAGCACGTCGGCGTGGCGGCGGCGGTACTCGGTCACCCACTCGCGCTCCGGTCGCGGCGCGGGCGCGCGGCCCAGCCCGGCGGCGTGGCGCAGCACCTTCTCGTACAGGGGCCACAGGCGCCGGGGCCGGATGAACGTCTTGTAGTAGAAGCCGGGCGGCGTGAACGGGCGGCCGACGAGGTCGGTGGCGCGCATCGCGTCGAAGTCGAGCGACGGCACGGCGTTCATGTGCTCGACGCGCATCCCGTCGCGAACCGGCTCCGTGCACGCGCGCACCCCGGGCGCGCCGTCGACCTGCACGAGGCAGTTGGGGCACTGCCCGGCGCAGCACAGCAGCCCGCGCGGCCGGTGGTACTTGAAGCTGCGCGAGAAGGTCCGCCGCCCCTCGGCGAACAGCGCCGACCCGATCGTGTCGCCCGCGAACGCGCGCACCGGCTTGCCGTCGAACTCGAACCGGACCTCGACGGCCCGGTCGATCCGCTCGCCGGGCTGCTCCGCCAGGCGCGTCATCCCGGCAGCTCCGTCAGCAGGAACTCGTTCGTGCGCGTGTCGCGTTCGGCGACGAACCACGCGCCGCAGCCCGAGCGGTGGAACCACCACTCGCGCTGCACGCCGGCGACGTTGTCGCGGAAGTAGTTGTAGGCGGCGAGCTCGCGGTCGGTCGGGGCCGTCCGGGGCCGCGGCGTCACCTCGCCGCCGAAGCTGAAGTCGGTGCTCTCCCTCGGCCCGCAGTTCGGGCATCTGACGACGAAGGACACGCTCAACCGCCGGGGATCCAGCTCGTGCCGGCGAGCGGCACGCGGGCCATCGCGGCGGCCTCGACCGTCAGCGCGACCAGGTCCTCGGGCTCGAGGTTGTGGACGTGCGACTTCCCGCACGCGCGCGCGAGCGTCTGCGTCTCGAGCACCATCGTGCGCAGGTAGTTGGCCAGCCGCCGGCCGCCGAGCTCGGGGTCGAAGCGCGCGGCCAGCTCGTCGTCCTGCGTGGAGATGCCGGCGGGGTCGCGGCCCTCGTGCCAGTCGTCGTAGAAGCCGGGCGCCGTGCCGATCGCCGCGTACTCGTCGGCCAGCGAGGGCGCGTTGTCGCCGAGCGCGATCAGCGCCGCGACCCCGATCGACACGGCGTCGGCCCCCAGCGCGAGCGCCTTGGCCACGTCGGCGCCGGTGCGGATCCCGCCCGACAGCACGAGCTGCACCTCGCGGTGCAGCCCGAGGTCCTGCAGCGCCTCGACGGCGGGGCGGATCGCGGCGAGCGTCGGGATCCCGGCGTGCTCGATGAACACCTCCTGCGTGGCCGCGGTGCCGCCCTGCATGCCGTCGAGCACGACGACGTCGGCGCCCGACTTGACGGCGAGCGCCACGTCGAAGTACGGCCGCGAGGCGCCGATCTTCACGAAGATCGGCTTCTTCCAGTCGGTGATCTCGCGCAGCTCGCCGATCTTGATCTCGAGGTCGTCGGGACCGGTCCAGTCCGGATGGCGGCACGCGCTGCGCTGGTCGACGCCCTCCGGCAGGTCGCGCATCTCCGCCACGCGCGCGGAGATCTTGTGGCCGAGCAGGATCCCGCCGCCGCCCGGCTTCGCGCCCTGGCCGATGACGATCTCGATCGCGTCCGCGGCGCGCAGGTCGTCGGGGTTCATCCCGTAGCGCGACGGCAGGAGCTGGTAGACGAGCGTGCGCGAATGACGGCGCTCCTCCGGCGTCATCCCGCCGTCGCCGGTCGTCGTGCTCGTCCCTACTGCGGTCGCGCCGCGCCCGAGCGCCTCCTTGGCCGGTGCCGACAGCGCGCCGAAGCTCATGCCCGCGATCGTGATCGGGATCTCCAGGTGGAGCGGCTCCGCGCCGTGACGCCCGCCCAGCGTCACGTCGGTGTCGCAGCGCTCGCGGTAGCCCTCGAGCGGGTAGCGCGAGACGCTCGCGCCCAGGAACACCAGATCGTCGAAGTGCGGCAGCGCGCGCTTGGCCCCGAAGCCGCGGATGTCGTAGACGCCCTCGCGCGCCGCGCGCTGGATCTCGTGGATGACCCGGCGGTCATAGAGCGCCGATTCGCGGAGACCCCAGTCCATCAGTACGACCCGGCGTTGTCCGGATGGAAGTTGTAGAGCTGCCTCGCGGACCCGTAGCGGCGGAACTCGGAGGGATCGCAGCCGTCGACGCCGGCGCGCTCGAGCAGCGCGGCGAGCTGCTCGACGTGCTCGGCGCGCAGCTCCTTCTCGACGCAGTCGGCGCCGAGGCTCTCGACCGCTCCGCGGACGTAGACGCGCGCCTCGTAGATGGAGTCGCCGAGCGCGGCGCCGGCGTCGCCGCACACGACGAGGCAGCCCTTCTGCGCCATGAAGCCGGCCATGTGCCCGACGGAGCCGCGGACGACGATCTCGATGCCCTTCATCGAGATGCCGCAGCGGGCCGCTGCGTGTCCCCGTATACACAGCAGCCCGCCGCGACCCGTCGCACCGGCCGACTGGCTGGCGTTGCCGTCGACCACGACGGCCCCCGACATCATGTTCTCCGCGACGCCCGTGCCGCAGTTGCCGTGCACGCGGACGGTGGCGAGCTTGTTCATGCCGGCCGCGTAGTAGCCGACGTGGCCGTCGATGTCGACCTCGATCCGCGCGTCGATCCCCGCCGCCACCGCGTGCGCCCCGCGCGGGTTGACCACGTGCCAGTGGTGCGGGCCGTCGTCGCCGACGGCGTGCAGCGCGGCGTTGAGCTCGCGCAGCGGGGTGACCGCCAGGTCGACGAGCTTGCTCTCGACGCCGCGCTCCACCGTCGAGGACATCAGACGGGCGCCCGGTCCCAGCTGTACACGCGGCCCGGCTCCGGCTCCCACTGGACGGCGTCCTCGGCGCCCGGCAGGACCGCGATCGCGCGGTACTCGGACGCCATCGCCACCCAGTCGTCCGTCTCCGCCATGACCGCCGGCTTGCACGCGATCGGGTCGCGCAGCACGGCGAAGCCGTCGATCGTGCCGACGGCGAACGTGTAGAAGCCGTCGAGGGCGTCCAGGCAGCCTTCGAGCGCCGCCTCGAGCGACGCCCCCTCGCGCAGCCGCCAGGTCAGGTAGCCGGCGGCGACCTCGGTGTCGTTGTCGGTCTGGAACGCGATGCCCTCGGCGCGCAGGCGGCGGCGCAGGTCGTTGTGGTTGGACAGCGAGCCGTTGTGCACCAGGCACAGGTCCAGGCCGGTCGAGAACGGGTGCGAATGCTCCGTCGTGACCCGGCTCTCGGTGGCCATCCGCGTATGGCCGAGGGCGTGGCTGCCCTGCATGTCGGCGAGCGCGAAGCGCTCGATGAACTCCCGCGGGGGCCCCGCCTCCTTGTACGTCTCGATCACCTGGCCGGCGCTCATCACGCGCAGGCCGGGCCGGCGGGAGGCAAGCCAGTCCTCGGCGGCGACGGCGTCGGTGTCGACGCGGATCACGGCATGGCTGCCGCGGCGCTGCGGCTCGCCGGCGCCAAACGCGTCCGCGAGCGCCGCGCTGACCGCCTCCCAGTCCTCGGCCGGGTCGGCGGAGTGGAGCGACACCTTGCAGGAGCCTGCCGGCGCCGGGTCGCGGTAGACCGCGATGCCCGCGCTGTCCGGGCCCCGGTCGCTCAGCTGGAGCAGCATCTCACCGAGGTGGTGACCGAGCCTCTCGCTCACCGCCGGCGACTTGGAGAAGAGTCCTGCAATTCCACACACGGGAGCCTCGGCGCGAGTGTAAGTCGGCCGCCGGGCGCCGCCCAATGGGTGCGGTGGGAACAATTCACCTCGGCGGTATGTACGGTTTCCACATTGGCGGGCGCGCCGCCAGCGGTTACGTTTGCCGGCATGACGGCCGTGGACGGTAGGCGCTTCCTGGCGCCGAGCTCGGTGGAGGAGGTCGAGCGCTACATCCGCGAGAACGACGTCGAGTTCCTGTTCGCGCAGTTCGTCGACATGCACGGGAAGCCGAACGCGAAGCTCGTGCCGGCGAGGCTGCTCGAATCGCTGATGGCGGACGGGGCCGGCTTCGCCGGGTTCGCCGCCGGCGCGATCGGCCAGGAGCCGCACCACCCGGACCTCGCGGCGATGCCCGACGTCAGGACGTTCACGCCCTTGCCGTGGCGGCCGAGCGTCGCCCGGCTCGCGTGCGACGTGTACGTCGAGGGCGAGGAGTGGCCCTACTGCCCGCGCACGATCCTGCGCCGCCAGCTCGAGCGCGCCCGCGCGCTCGGGTACGAGTTCATGCTCGGCGCGGAGCTCGAGTACTTCCTCGTCCGCAAGCGCGAGGACGGCACGATCGAGCTGGCCGACCCGCTCGACACGCTGGCCCAGCCCTGTTACGACATGCGCGCGCTGTCGCGCAACCTCGACTTCGTGTCCGAGGTCGCGCGCAACGTGACGTCGCTGGGCTGGAACAACTACGCGACCGACCACGAGGACGGCAACGGCCAGTTCGAGCAGAACTTCGACTTCGCCGACGCGCTGACGACCTGCGACCGGGCGATCTTCTTCCGCTACATGGTCGAGAGCCTGGCGCAGGAGCGCGGCCTGCTCGCCACGTTCATGCCCAAGCCGTTCTCGCACCTGACCGGCAACGGCTGCCACTTCCACATGAGCCTGTGGCGCGACGGCGAGAACGCGTTCGCGCGCGAGCCGGCCGACGACCCGCGCGGCCTCGGCCTGTCCGACGAGGCGTACCACTTCATCGGCGGGCTGAAGGCGCACGCGAAGGCGTACATCGCCGTCACGGCGCCGACCGTGACGTCGTACAAGCGGCTCGTGGTGGGGTCGCGGAGCGGCTCGAGCTGGGCTCCCGTCTACGTGAGCTACGGCTACAACAACCGCACCCAGATGCTGCGCGTGCCGGCGCCGGGGCGGGTCGAGGACCGCACGGTGGACGGATCGTGCAACCCGTACCTGGGCGCGGCCGCCGTGCTGGCGGCCGGGCTCGACGGGATCGAGCGCGGGCTGGATCCGGGCGAGCCGACGACCGCGCTGAACCTCCACGAGCTGACCGACGAGCACCGGCGCGAGCTCGGCGTCGAGCTGCTGCCCGCGAACCTGCTCGACGCGACGCGCGAGCTCGAGCGCGACGACGTCCTGCGGGCGGCCCTCGGGACGACCGATCGCGAGGACTACGTCGACTACTTCGTGCGGACGAAGCAGGCCGAGTTCACCGAGTGGCACGACCAGGTCACGCAGTGGGAGGTCGACCGGTACCTCCAGCTGTTCTGACTCACTCGTCGAGCAGCCCCAACCGTCTCGCCAGCCAGGGCGCCGGCAGCGCCTGGAGCACCAGCGTCACCACGATCGCCAGCGCGACGACGCTCGCATAGATGTCCCCGTCCGGGACGCCGAGGCCGACGATCACCCCGACCAGCGCCGCCGGCACGACGCCGGTCTCCCGCGTCCAGCACAGGAACGCGATCTCGGGCCATGTCCAGCCGCCGGCGCGATCGGGCAGCACGCAGGCCAGGACCGTGAGCGGCCGGGCGACGAGCAGCAGGACCGCCAGCACCGCGAGGCCGGGCAGCAGGTGGTCGCCGAGGTCGCCGAGCGGGATGTTCGCGCCGAGCACGACGAACACGAGCAGCGTCGCGAAGTCGGAGACATCGGCGGCGAACCGCCGCATGTCGTCCTCGTGCTCGGAGTGCATCGCCAGGCCGAGGTGCTCCATGTTGCCGACGATCAGGCCGGCCAGGAACGCGCCCAGGTAGCCGCTCCCACCCGCGGAGTCGAGCGAGAAGTAGGAGATGGCGACGACGGCGAGCACGGCCAGGCCGGCCGACTCGCGCCAGATGCCGGCCCGCTTGCTCGAGATCGCGGCCGCCAGCAGCAGGCCGCCGGCGATCCCGAGCACGGTGCTGATCGCGAGGTCGGCGACGAACTCGGCCGCCGGCTCCATCACCCCGCCCTCGCCGCTCAGCAGCACGCCGGCGAGCGTCAGCGCCAGCGCCGCGCCGGTCGGGTCGTTGAAGGCCGACTCGGCCACCACCGTCTGCGCGACCTTCTCGCGCAGGCGCGAGCCGACGAACAGCGGGATGAGGATCGCGGGGTCGGTCGGCGCCAGCACGGCGCCGAGCAGCAGCGCGGCGGTCCACGACAGGTCGAAGACGGCATGCGCCGCGACGGCCACGACGACCGCGGTCAGGACCACGCCGGGCACGACGAGCAGGCCGAGCGACACCCACACCCGGCGCAGCACGGGCAGTGACAGGTTGAGCCCGCCGTAGAACAGGATCATCGAGACGCCGAGCGTGAACAGCAGCTGCGCGCCGATCGAGTCGAGCGGCACGTCGACCACGTCGAGCGCCGAGCCGCCCAGGAGCACCCCGAGCGCGACGAGGACGAGCATCTCGGGGACCTTGAGCAGGTTCGCCAGGAACCGCGCGGCGAGCGCCGCGCCGAGCAGCAGGCTGAGCGTGAGGATGACGTCGCGCGTCACGGCAGCGGGTTATGGTGGCCGCGCGGATGGTCGTCTTCGCGCTCACCCAGCAGGCACCGCCGATCCTCGTGCTGGCGCTGCTGATCCTCGTCTACCTGACGGTGCTCGAGCTGCGCAACGAGCAGGACCTGCCGTTCCTGTGGAAGGCGTGGTGGGCCGTGTTCGTGTTCCTGGCGCACGTCGCCGGCTTCGCGGTGTTCTGGATCTGGCTGCTCAGGCGCCGCGCAGGCGCGCGAGCTTGAGCGCGAGCTCGAGTGACAGGAGGTCGGCCGCGCGCAGGTCGAGCCCGGTGATGCGCTCGATGCGCTCCAGCCGTTGGCGCACGGTGTTGGGGTGGATGAACAGCGCCCGGGCGCTGGCGGCGACGCTGGAGCGCGAGTCGAGGTAGCACTCGAGCGTCTCGACGAGCTGCGCGTTGCGGCGGCGGTCGTACTCCATCAGCGCCTCGACGGCACGGCCGTAGCGGTCCCGCGGCGCCCGGTCGAGCTCCATGTGCACCAGGTAGCGGTAGACGCCGATCTGGCCGTAGGCGACGGCTCCGCCGCCCACGGCGAGCGAGCGGCCGACGGTCGCGGCGTCGACCGCCTCGCGCATCCGGCGGGGCGCGCCCGCGAGGCCGCGGTCGACGTCGCCGATGCCGATCGTCAGGCCGGCCTCGCGCCCGAGCTCGTCGCACGTCTCGTGCAGCCGCTCGACCGCCCCGGCGTCGCCGGACTGGAGCGGGACGATCGCCCGCATCGCCTCGCGCCCGCCGTCGAACAGCCCGAGCGGGTAGCGGCGCCGCAGGTGCGCCCGCGCCCGCGCGGCGAGCTCCGGCCATGGTGGGCCTTCCGTGTTCCGCGGCGCGCGCTCGATCCGCAGCAGCGCGTGCGGGCGGCTGAAGTCCCAGCGCGCCTCGCCGGCCTTGGCCTCCGCCGTCGCCAGCGTGCCCGACTCGAGCGCGTCGAACATGTCCTTGACCACGTGCTCGGCGGTCAGCCGCTCGATCAGCTCGGCCTTCTTGAGCCCGACCGCGGTCTGGTCGGCGACGGCCTGGAGCAGGTCCGCCTCGGCGTCGGTGAACGTGCGCCCGCCGACGGTCACGCAGCAGATGATCCCGAGCTGCTCGTCGCCGGCCACCAGGGGGGCCACGAGCAGGCCGTCGTGGGCGTTCTTCTCGCGGCGCATGAGGTCGAGCAGCAGCGCGGCGCGCCCGGGCCGCACGGCGGCCGACGCCGCGTCGGGCGGGTCCGAGGAGACCAGCGCCAGCTCGTCCTCCTCGGGGGCCAGTCGCCAGATCTGGCAGGAGTCCGCGGCGAGCAGCTGACGCGCCCCGCGCGTGACCGCGCCGTACAGCTCGTCGCGCTCGGTCACCGCGGCGAGCGTCTGCGAGAGCTGCGTCAGCGTGGTCAGCTCGTCCACCCGCCGGCGCGTCTCCTCGTACAGCTGCGCGTTCTGGATGGCGCCCGCCACGAGCCAGGCGGTGTGCACGAGGAAGTTCAGGACGTCGTCCTCGAACTCGCGCGGCGCCTTCGTGTGCAGGACGATGACGCCGATCACCCGGTCGCGCTTGCCGAGGATCGGGACCGCGACCATCGACTGGAAGCGGTCCTCCTCGATCTCCGGCACGTACTTCATGCGCGGGTCGGCCATCGCGTTCTCGCGGATGAAGGCGGGCGTCCTCGTGCGCGCGACCCAGCCGGTCAGGCCCTCGTCGAGCCCCCAGGACAGGTTTCCGACCAGGTGCGCGTATCGCGGCGACGCCGCGCGCAGCACGAGCGTCCCGTCCTCGACGAAGTAGATGAAGCACGCGTGGCAATCCGTCGCGTCGGTCGCGATGTCGACGATTCCGCCGAGCACGCGGTCGAGCGACAGCGACGAGGAGACCATCCCGATGACGGCGTAGAGGGTCTCGTTCTCGCGCCGCACGCGCGAGAGCGCATCCCCTCTTTCACTGACCGGTGAGACCGTCACGTCGCCGCCGATCGTATCTCCAGTTGCTATGTACGGAAAAGGCACCTCCGCACCTTGAAGGGTGTGCAGGCCACACATTGCACCGGCTGGCGACCGATCGTTAACGTCGCGCCGAGTCAGGTCCGTCGCCGACGAGGAGAGGGCGCTGGATGGTCGACGTCATTGCGCAGGTCACGAGCCTCGAGGAGGCGGCGGGCGCCGAGTCGCTGACGCTCGACAGCGCGATCCTCGGCGAGCAGTTCTACTTCTGGACCGTCGTGCTCATGTGGCTGATCCACGTCGGCTTCATGAGCTACGAGTCCGGCGTCGTCCGCCGTAAGAACGTGATGGCGACGGCGATGAAGAACATCCTCACGATCGCCGCGGTCACGCCGACCTTCTACTACTTCGGCTGGTGGGTCTACAACTGCAACCAACCGGGCCTGCCGATCGGGCCGAACAGCAGCGACTTCACCGCGGCGGCCTGCCAGGGGGGCATCCCGTGGAGCGACGCGTTCGGGCCCAACCTGACGAACAACATCAACCTCGTCTTCTTCCTCGCGTTCCTGCTGTTCTCGTGGACGACCGCGTCGATCATGTCGGGGGCGCTGCTCGAGCGCGTGCGGCTCTCGGCCTACCTGCTGCTCGCCGCGCTGCTCGGCTCGGTCGTCTGGATCCTCGACGCGGCGTGGGGGTGGAGCGCCGGCGGCTGGCTGACGCTGCGGTTCGGCTTCCACGACTCGATCGCGTCCGGCGTCGTCCACGGCGTCGCCGGGGCATTCACGCTCGGCGTGCTGTTCAACCTCGGCCCGCGGATCGGCAAGTACACGAAGGAGGGCCTGGCGAGGACGTTCAGACCGCACAACCTGCACCTGACGCTGATGGGGCTGATGCTCATCTTCACGGGCTTCTACGCGTTCTACGCGGCGTGCCTGGTGATCGCCTCGACGGCGTTCCCGGGCTGGGCCACGATCTACCTGAGTCCGTCGACGCTCGGCTCGATCGCGATGATCATCACGATGGGCTTCGCCGGCGGCTTCACCGGCGCCTACTTCGCCAGCCGCGGCGACCCGTTCTGGACGGTCTCCGGCGGCCTCGCGGGCGTGATCGGCGTGTCGGCGGGGGCCGACGTCTACGCACCGGTCCTCGGCTACCTGATCGCGATGCTCACGGCCGTGCTCGCGTACCACGCGGGGTCCTGGATCGAGCGCAAGGCGCGCGTGGACGACGTCGTCGGCGCCGTCGCCGTGCACGGCGTCTCGGGCTTCCTCGGCGTCTTCTGGGTCGGCCTCTTCGCGGCGGGCTATCCGACCGGGGTCAACAATGTCGACTCGAGCATCGGCGGCCAGCTGATCGGCATCGCGACGTTCGTGCCGCTCGGGTTCCTGTCGGGCTACGTGGCCTCGTGGGTGCTGCGCAAGCTCAACCTGCTGCGCGTGCCGCCGTCGGTCGAGCTCGCCGGCCTCGACTCGGTCATGTACGCACCCGACATCTACGCGCCCGAGTTCGAGCCGGCCCTGGACCTGGTCATCGAGCCGGACGGACGGCGCGTTCTGGCCGACGAGGTGCAGGCCGCCGAGCTCGTGGCCGCCAACGGACGAAGAAGGCCCGACGAACGTGTGCCCGTCTAGTCGAGAGGACGTGTGATGGCAGCCATCATCGACAGCGCGCCCGACTGCGTGACGCACGTCCAGGAGGCGAACGCCGACGACATGGCGGACTTCATCCTCCAGGCCAACTACCAGGAGTGCGCGGGCTTCATGACGTTCGGTCCGGGCAGCACCTACGGCGAGGGCGGCGCGGCGGCGGCGGCCGGCTACTACGTGCTGCTGGGGCTCGGAGCCGCGGTCATGGTCGCGGCGTTCGTGCTCTGGGTCATCGTCGAGAACCGGCGACTCGTGACGTTCGCCGGGCTCAGGCGCGGCGACACGCCCCCGGACGCGGGCGTAACCTCGGAGGGGATGTAGATGTTCCACGACGGCGAGAGCAACCGGCAGGTCGAGTTCCCCCCGCTCCAGACCCACTCGAAGCGCTTCGAGTACGCGATGCTCGCGATCTCGATCGCGCTGGCGATCCTCGTGCTCGTGATCGTCCTGTTCACGAGCATCGGGAATGAGTTCCGCCCCACCGCCTGAGGCGATCATCGCGGCCGGCCACCGCCGCTCGACGCAGCCGGTCTGGCTGCGCGTCGGCCTGATCGTCGCCCTGCTCGCGCTCACGTTCGGCGCGGCCAGGAGCTGCCAGCAGTCGCAGATCCGCATCTCCGAGGAGCGCGCGATCGCGAGCGCGGAGGCGCGCGTCCCGTTCGAGCCGGAGCGCGTCCAGGTGCGGCTCGTGCGCCAGGGGCTGACATCGCGGCCGTTCTGGGTCGTGTCGCTGTCGGTGCCGCGCGAGGGGGAGACGCAGGTCTTCGACGAGCTCGCCGTCGTCCGCGTGAGCGCCAACACCGGCAAGGTCGAGGAAGTGCGGCTGCAGCGCGACGCCCCGTAGTACGAGGTCACGCTACGCCGGCGGTCGTGCTCCGGCCTCGACCAGGATCCGCGCGATCGCCGTGAAGCCGCGCCGCCGCGCGTGGGCGAGGGCCGTGGTGCCGCTCTCGTCGGGGATGTCCACGTCGGCGCCGGCCTCGACGAGCAGCCTCACCGTCCGCACGTTCGGCCGCCCGCCCTCGCCGAGGATCACCGCTTCGAGCAGCGCGGTCCAGCCGAGCCGGTTGACGTGGTCGAGGTCGATGTCGGTCTCGAGCAGGCGAGCGACGATCGTCGCGTAGCCGCGCTCGGCCGCGCGGATGAGGCCGGTTCCGTTGAAGCGGTCCTTGGCGTCGACGTCCGCTCCTGCGTCGAGCGTGAGGTCGAGCAGCCGGACGTCGTCGCCGACCTCGCTGGTGGCGATGAGGTAGGCGCTCTGCTGGGAGTCGTCCTTGGCGTTGACGTCGGCGCCCTCGTCGACGAGCCGGCGCGCCGTGGCGACGTCGTTCTCGTAGGCGGCCGCGAGCAGCTCGCGGTCGAGCGCGCGCAGCCCGCCTGATGGCGCCGGCTCGTCGTCCCGGCCGCAGCCGAGGAGCGCGGACACGACCGCGAGCAGGACGGCGCCGAGGAATGCCTTGAGTAGCAAGCGAGCGACAACCTTTCACCAATCGGCCGCGCATACGGTGCCCGGCATGACCGACGTGGCACCCGTGCAGCAGGAAATGATCGACGGCGAGGCGGCGGCTCGCGACGAAGCGCCGCTGTACCGGATCCTGGCGTTCTTGGTAGACGTGCTCGCTGTCCTCGTGACGCTGTTGCCGCTGCTCGTCGGCTCCGTGCTGGTCGGCGTCGGCCTCGGGTACCTGGCCGGCGCGGTGCTCGTGGCGTTCTCCGTGTACATGGCCGCGTCGGTCTGGCTCACGGGCGGCCTGACGGTCGGGAAGGCGCTGTTCGGCCTCGCCGTGAGCCGCATCGACGGCTCCGAGCCGGCGCGCGACCTGCGTGGGCTTGCGTGGTCGGCCGGCCGGCACTCGGCCGGCTATGCGGTGGCTGACGTCTTCGGGATCCGCGCGGTGGTCGCGTTGGCGAGGCGCAAGGACCGCTGCCCGCACGACCGTGCCTTCAACAGCATCGTGGTCTTGTCCCCGACGGTCCCGGGAGCGGCCGGACGCCTGCGCGACTACGACGAGCGCCTCGAGGACGGCATCAAGCTCATCGGCGAGCGGTACGGCTGGTCCTTCCGCCTCTGGAAGCGCCTGGCGAAGCTGATGGTGTTCCCCGCGACGCTCGTGATCGCTCTCGCCGGCAAGGATTTCGTCGGCAGCGTGCTCGGGTCGCTGGCGACCCACGTTCCAGGGCTCGAGCCGCGCGCGCAGGCCGCCGTCCAGACGCCGGTCGCCGAGCCGATCTCGACGAAGGCGAGCATCGGCCTCTGGGGCGGCGGCGCGGCGGCGACCGGGGTCATCATCGTCCTGCTCGCCCCACCGTCCGGATCGCCCGACATCGCCGACCTCAACGTCGTCTTCTCGAACCAGACCGTCGGGCAGCCGCTCACGACCGAGATCCACGTGATGAAGGCGGACGGAAGCGGCGAGCGACAGCTGACGACCAACGACGTCACGGACGATCAGCCCGACCTGCTCGACGACCGCCGCATCGTGTTCGCCAGCGAGCGCGACGGCAACTTCGATCTCTACGTGATGGACGCCGACGGCAAGAACGAGCGGCGCCTCACCCGCCACCCGGCGGCCGACACGCAGCCGGCGTGGTCGGCCGACGGGGACCGCATCGCTTTCGTCAGCGACCGCGCCGGCAACCGGGACGTCTACGTCGTCGACGCCGACGGCACGGACCTCCGGCGGCTGACCGGCGACGGCGCGGACGATGCCGAGCCCGCCTGGGCGCCCGACGGCGACGAGCTCGTCTTCGCGAGCGACCGCGCCGGTAACCCGGACCTCTACGTCATGGAGGACGACGGCACCGACCTGCGCCGGCTCACCGCGAGCGAGGCGAGCGAGTCGTCGCCGGCGTGGACGCCCGGTGAGCGCATCGCCTTCGTCAGCGACCGCGCCGGCAACCTGGACGTCTACACGATCAAGGATGACGGAACCGGGACGCGACAGCTGACGCGCCACGAGGCGGACGACTACACGCCGCAGTGGTCCCCGGACGGCGAGCAGGTGATCTTCGCCAGCGGCCGAGGCTTCTCCGACGGGAGCGGCGAGCTGTACGCCGTCGACGCCGACGGCGGCCCGGCCCGGCAGCTCACGAAGCTGAACCCCTGACGCGCCGACCGGCCGGCGCCCGCGCCCGCGTAGGATCGCGGCGGTGAAGATCGCCGTCTCGCGGGCGCCCGGCGCCGAGCGCGTCGTGACGCCGCTCGAGCTGTTCTTCGATCTCGTCTACGTCTTCGCGATCGGGCAGCTCTCGCACCACCTGCTCGAGCACGTCGACCTGCGCACCGCCGCCGAGACCGTCATCCTGACGCTGGCGGTCGTCTACGCGTGGTACATGACGGCGTGGGGCGCGAACTGGCTCGAGCCGAACCGGCTCCCGGTGCGCCTGTTGCTCGTCGGGCTGATGTTCGCGAGCCTGCTCATGTCGGTCGCCATCGGCGACGCGTTCGAGGACCGGGCGTGGCTGTTCGTGACCGGCTACCTGCTGCTCCAGCTCGGGCGCTCGTCGTTCCTCATGCTCGCCCTGCGCGGCCGCGCCCTCGGCGAGCACTTCGTGAACGACCTCGTCTGGGAGCTCGTCCTCGGCGCGCTCTGGGTCGCCGGCGCGCTCGCCGACGGCGACGCCCGCCTCGTGCTGTGGGGCATCGCCGTCGTCGGCACCCAGGCGGGCGTGTGGTCGCTGCACTGGCTCCCCGGCCGCGGGCAGCGGATCGACCTCGAGCACACCGACATCGCCGCCGAGCACCTGATCGAGCGCTTCCGGCTCTTCTTCATCATCGCCCTCGGCGAGACCGTGCTGACGACGGGGTCCGCGTTCACCGGCGAGCCCTTCGAACTCGGGCGCCTGCTCGCGCTAGCGGTCAGCTTCACCGGGACCCTGGCGCTGTGGTGGTGCTACTTCCAGCGCGCGGAGGAGGTCGGCGTCGAGGCCGCCGAGGCGGCCGAGGACGCCGGCGCGGTGGGGTGGTGGGGGACGTGGACGCTGACGCTGATCGTGCTCGCGCTGATCGCCATCGCGGTGGGCGACGAGCTGGCGATCGCCCATCCGGGCGACGACGCGACGCTCGGGTTCACGCTGCTCACGTTCGGCGGCCCGGCGCTCTTCCTCGTCGCCCAGGCCTTCTTCTTCCGCGAGGCGCTCGGCGCCGTGCCCCGGTCGCGGCTGCTCGGCATCGCGGCGCTGGTCGTCCTCGCCCTCGTCACCGCGCCGCTCACGCTGATCGCGGGCACCGCGGCGGCGAGCGCCGTCCTCGTCGCGGTGGCGGTCGCGGACACGCTCTAGTGTCCCGATTCGGAAGTTCGATGGCAGTCTGCGGGCGCCTGGCCGCGCCTGGCGCCCGCCGCCGGCCTCGCAAGTACGCCCGGTACGAGCCAGGCCGGCGGCGAACGCCAGACACGACCATGCATCCCGCAGCTGCGACTGAACTTACGAATCGAGACACTAGCCGAGCGCCGCGGGGAGCTGCGAGCGCGACGCGACGTCGAGCTTGCGGAACACGCCGCGCAGATGCGTCTCCACGGTCTTCTCGGACACGAACAGCGCCTGCGCGATCGCGCGGTTCGTCATCCCCTCGGCCGCCATGGCGGCGACGCGCCGCTCCGCCGCTGTCAGTGCGTCGGGGCCGCTGGTTCGAAGCCGGCGCGGCTGCGCACCGCTGGCGACGAGCTCCGCGTGGGCGCGCTCCGCCACCGGTCTCGCCCCGCAGGCGAGCGCCATGTCGAGCCCCTCGCGCAGGTGCTCGCGCGCGGCCCGCCGCGACCCGGCGCGCCGCTCGAGGGCGCCGAGATCGACCAGCGCGCGCAGCTGTTCGAGCCGCGCCTCGCCGGCGGCCGCCGTCTCGACGGCCTCGCGCAGGAGCCGCGCCCCGCCGGTCCCGCCCTCGACGACCGCCGCCTCGGCGAGCCGGCCGCTCTGGTGGGCGGCGAACGAGCGCAGGGCCGCGATCAAGGCCATGCTGAGCATCGCGCCGCGCGCCCGCGTCCGCGCGAGCGCCTCGTCGTAGACGCGGAGCGCCCGGCCCAGCTCGCCCGCGATGGCGAGCACGACCGGCGCGTGCTGGAACGACAGGAGCGGCTCCTCGGCCATCAGGAAGCCGCCGGTCAGCGAGCGCTCGGCCAGCGCGATCGCGTGCTCGCGCGAGCCGGCCCGCGTCATCTCATCGCGCGCGAGGCTGGCGAGCAGCTTGCAGGCGGCGCGGCTGGTCGGGGGGAGGGCGGGGTGGCGGCGAGCGCTACCTCGTCGCGACCGACCAGTCCGGCTCGGCGACGGCGATCACGAACGCCGCGGGCGCGACGGTCAAGGCGGTCACCTACGACAGCTTCGGCAAGCCGCTGACGGACAGCAACCCGTCGTTCGCGTACCCGTTCGCCTTCGCCGGCGGCCTCGCCGACGAGACGACGGACCTCGTGAGGTTCGGGCTGCGCGACTACGACCCCGACTCCGGCCGCTGGACCGCCCGCGACCCGAGCCTGGCCGCGGGGTCCGACGGCAACCTCTACAGCTACGTCTCCAGCGACCCCGTGAACCGCTCCGATCCGGCCGGGCTCTTCTCGGCGGCGTGTCGGCCTACGGCGGCATCGGCGGCGGGCTGCGGCTCACCTTCACCCGCGAGGGCTTCTCGTGGTGCGGGGAGCTCGGCGTCGGCGTCGGCGTCACGGCCGAGCTCGACCCGTTCTCCGACCTCGACAAGGAGACGGTCGGCGTGTTCGGCGAGGCGAAGCTCGACCTGCTCGGCATCGCCGGCGTGAAGGTAAAGGCCGAGGTCACCAACCCCTGCGGCACGGGGGCGGGGCCGAGCGACGGCGACTACGACGTCAGCTTCAAGCCCGAGGTCTGCCTCGCCCTCGTGTGCACGAGCGGCGACAACCTCAAGGGCAAGGGCGATCCGACGAAGCTGATGCCGAAGTTCAAGCCCGAGATCGGCGCGAGCGCGAAGGCGGGGACGAAGGCGTGCGCGCAGCTGAAGTGGTGAGCCATCGAGTGGGCGTGGAATAACGGTGGTCGCGGGCGCGTCGGAACGGATATGCCATCGATCGTCCGCGCACTCCAGGTCGTGCTCTCGACCACCGTCCTCGTCGCCGCCGCCCTGCTGGCGAGCGCCGCCCCCGCTTCGGCGTACGACACGGGATCGCACTTCGAGATCACCGAGGACGCCATGGACGCCGAGGGCTTCAACACGGACTCGGTCGGCGTCGCGCAGGTGAACAACTGGTTCGTCGACTTCTACGAGCAGGCCGACAGCAACCCGTTCTCCGGTCACGGCGGCTTCCTCAAGCGCCTGCTGTCAGGGGCGATCGTGACCGAGGGCTGGCCGGACGACCTGATCGATGCGGCGCAGCGGTCGCACTTCGACAGCTCGACGTCGACGCTGTTCAGCACGGTGGGCATGACCGCCGAGTGGGACCGGCTCCGGCGAGCGACGTTCACGCTCGCCCGCGAGGCGCGCGACGCCGACGATCACGCCGCGCTGCTCGCCGTCCTCGGCATCAGCCTGCACCAGGTGCAGGACTTCTACTCGCACACGAACTGGGTCGAGCCCGGGACCGTCCTCGGCGGCGAGGGGCCGGACTGGCAGGGGCGCGGCTTCGGGACCACCCCGACGTGGTTCGACGTGCCGGCCGACGTCCGCGACGGCGTGAGCGTCTACACCGCCAACACGCAGGGGCATCCGCGGCAGCACGGCTCCTGGAACACCGACCGCAACCGCAACCTGCTGACGGCGATGAGCAAGGACTGGCCGGGCCGGCCGCTCTACCTCCAGGCGGCGATCAGCACCTACTTCGCCTCGCGCCAGTGGATCCAGGCGGTGCGGTCGTGGGTCGGCGACGACGCGTTCTGGCGCCGCGCCCAGGGCTTCCGCGCCAATCAGCGCGACCTCGACCACGACCTCGACGGCGCGTACAAGATCTCCCTGTACAGCGGCCACTGGCAGGGCCAGGGCGAGCCGCTCGGCGGTGAGCGCGGGCCGGGCGGGAGCCTGATCAGCCTGCGCCAGGCGGTCAAGCACTACTTCCAGCCGAAGTTCAACGTCGGCAACCTGCGCGGCCGCAGCGAGTACCGGAGCCGCTTCGAGGGCCTGATCCGGCGCATGGCCGACCGCAATCCGCCGGGCGAGATCGCGCCGGTGCCGTCGAGCCAGGACCTCCAGCGGGCGATGCGGATCGTCGTCCTGCGCGTGCTCAGCATGCGCGGACGGGGGCTCGGCGACCCGGGGCCCGACGACGCCGACATGTACGCGAGCGTGCGGATCGACGGCCAGCCGATGACCTCGTCGGTCATCCACGGACACGACAAGTTCTCGTTCGGGAACCCCAACGAGCCGTTCACCTGGATCAAGGCCGTGCCGGCCGTGCCGAACGAGGGCGAGCCGGTGGAGTCGGTCGAGGTCCAGGTCAAGACCGGCGACGTGCGCTTCGCGGGCACCGACGACGACGTCTTCCTGCGGCTCGGTCGGGGCCTGCGCTTCAACCTCGACAAGCGGCTCTACAACGACTTCGAGCGCGGCGACCGCGACACGTACAGCGTCCCGATCGACGACGCGGTGCGGCGCGGCATGCGCGTCGGCGACATCCGCGAGGTCACGGTCCAGAAGGCGCGCGACGGCATCGCCGGCGGGTGGCGGCTCGGCGGCGTGAGGCTGTTCGTCAACGGCCGTCTCCTCTACAGCAAGCGGAACGTGAACCGCTGGCTCGAGGACGACGACCGCACGTTCACGGCGCCGGACTTCGTGCGCAGCGCCCCGCGCGGGACCAAGATCCCCGTGTGGCTCCGGCTCGACGAGGACGACCTCGTCTACGGCGGCGACGACCAGGGCGACATCAACGAGTTCGACAAGCGCCGCACGGTCGCCGTCGGCTACTCGCCGGGGCCGCCGCTCCAGCGCACGATCACGGGCGGCGGACGCCATGGCGGCCGGCTCGACGACGGCGACGAGGCGACGATCGTCTACCGGCTCGAGACGATCACGCCGGAGACGATCAGCCGGCAGCAGCAGCCGCCTCCGCCCCCGCCTCCGCCTCCGCCGGCCCAGCGGCCGGACCTCGTCGTCACGTCGTTCTTCTACAACAGCGTGACCGTCACGAACCGGGGCTCCGGCGCCGCCGGCCCGTTCCGGCTGCGGGCCGGGGATGCGACGACGAGCGTGTTCGAATCGTTCACGGGCCTGCGCCCGGGCGAGTCGGCCACGCGCACCCTGTCGCTCAACTGCGAACGGTCCTACGTCGCGCTGGTCGACGACCTGTCGCAGGTCGAGGAGACCGACGAGGCGAACAACACCAAGGGCTCCGAGCCCGTCGTCTGCTGAGCCTCCGTCCAGAGGACGTGCAGCTCGGGCGGCTTGCGGAACACGAGCCCGCGCGGCTCGGCCGGGCGAGCCGGATCGAGGCGCAGGGCCGGGAGCCGGCGCAGCAGGCGTTCGACGGCGGTATGGGCCTCCAGGCGTGCCAGGTGCATCCCGATGCACACGTGCGGCCCGTGAGCGAACGCCACGTGCCGGTGCGCGTTGTCGCGGCGGACGTCGAAAAGATCGGGGTCCGGGAACGTCGCCGGGTCGCGGTTGGCGCCGGCGATCGAGATGCGGACGAGGTCGCCGCCGCCGATCGGGGCGCCGGCGAGCTCGACGTCGGCGGTCGCGTAGCGGTCGATGACCGCCGCGGCCGGCTCGAGACGCAGCGACTCCTCGATGGCGTTGGGCAGCAGGCCGGCGTCCGCTCTCACGAGCGCGAGCTGATCCGGCTGCGAGAGCAGGTGCAGGACGGCGTTGGCGATCATGCCGTCGGTGGTCTCGATGCCGCCGAACAGCAGCACGGCGGCATTGGAGATCACGCGCTCGCGCTCCAGGCCGCCGGCCTCGCCGGCGGCGGCGGCGAGGAGCGAGGCGGCCGGCTCGCGATCGAGCGCCGGGCCGATCGCGGCGGACAGCGCTTGATAGGCCTCGCGTCCGGAGGCGCTGAGCGGCCGGCCGGCGGTGATCTCGGTCACCGCCTCCACGATCCGCTCGTACCAGCCGAGCACCGCGCCCGCGTCGGCCTCCTCGAGGCCGAGCGCGACCGTGACGACGGCGACGGCCAGCGGACCGGTCAGGCTGCGTCGCAGGTCCGCCCGGCCGGCCGGCTCGATGGCGTCGATCAGTCGCTCGGTCTCCCGCGCCACGACCTCCGTGAAGCGCGCGCGCACGGCGGCGAGACGGAACGGGGCGGCGAACGGCTCGCGGTGGCGCCGGTGCTCCTCGCCGTCGAGCGTGAGCATGCTCGAGCCGACCACCTGCCCGGTCGAGAAGCGCGGGTCGTCGACGGTGAAGGACTCCGGGTCGCGCATCACCTGGAGTGCGACGTCGCGCCGGGTGACGAGCCACCCGTCCAGCGCGGGCAGCCATGAGACCGGCTCGCCCTCGCGCAGGCGCGCGAGCAGCGCGTGCGGGTCCCGCTCGAGCTGCTCCAGGCTGACGCCGGCGCCGATCGGGAACCGCGATCCGATCACAGCCGGCCCGTGGTAGCGGGCTCGAGCAGCAGCGTCGCGCGCCCGGCGGCGCTCGTACCGACCTCGCGCCCGCGCGTGAGGTCGACCACCCGCAGCGCCTGATCCGGTGGCGTGCGCACGTACGCGAGCGAGCCCGCACTCGCCACGATCTCGACGTGCCGGCCATCGAGCACGTGGAAGCGCTCGTCGCCGTCGGGCGTGAACGCGGTCAGCCCGCGGCCTTCCCGGCCGCTGGTCAGCAGGAGACCCGCAGCGGCGACGAAGCTGGAGGCCGACTCGTCGAGCGTCCGGATGCTCCAGTCACGCGTGTCGATCACGTGCAGGCCCGCCGGCCTGCGCTCGCCCTCGACGCCTGCGTCCAAGCGCCAGACGGCATCGCCGTCGTATCCCGAGAGCGCGATCCGTGCCGGCCCGAGCCACGCGGCATCGCGGACCGGCCCGACCCGGGCGTAAGCCT
Source organism: uncultured Solirubrobacteraceae bacterium (assembly GCA_963844405.1). Lineage (GTDB taxonomy): Bacteria > Actinomycetota > Thermoleophilia > Solirubrobacterales > Solirubrobacteraceae > DASSUW01. The sequence goes on from CAWJNZ010000012.1 coordinate 643,488, forward strand.
CGGCCGAAGGCGCGAGCAGCTCCCGCAGCCGATCCACCAGCGAGGTTCGGGCGATCAGCCGATGACCGCTCACGCGCCGTCGCCGCAGATCGACCTCCAGGACGTACGGGCGCGAGGACAGCACGTAGGCGCGCCGTCCGTGCGAGTCGACCGCGAGCGCAGGGGTGCGCACGCGCTCGACCGAGGGCGCGAACTCCGTCGGCATCAGCCCGGCGGACACGCCGTCGAGCGGCACCTGCTCGACCGCGCCGGCGGCGTCGACCGTCACCAGCCTCGCCGGGCCGATCAGAGCGGACGGCCCGAGCAGGAGCACGGGCCCGTCGGGTGACGCCGCGACCCTCGCGAGGCCGCCGGTGAGCCGTCGGCGCGCGAGAACCCGCCGCGCGATCGGATCGACCGTGACCACGGTCGCCGCGCCGACGGACCCGCTCACCACGACCCACAACCGGTCATGCCGTGGCCACACGACGGCCGCCGGCGAGCCGCGCGCCGACGTGCGCACGCGGCCGACCAGGCGCATGCGCTCCACGTCGACCAACTCCAGCACGGACGCCCGGTCCGTCACCGCCGCCAGCCGCCGATCGTCCGGTGACGACGCCCACGCCTCGAGCGGCGCCCGCACGCGCAGCCGGCGACCTGGAAGCGGTCGCAGCGAGACCGGAGCGACCCGGACGAGCCAGCGTGCTCCATCATCGTGCGCAACGCCCAGCAAGACCGCGGGCCCGCCTCCGGGCGTCCTGTCCGAACCGGCGCCGGCCACGAGCGCCACGCCGCAAGCGAGCGCGATGGCGGCAAAACCGTAACGCGGTCTCACGCCGAAAACCGTACGCCCGCGCACGTCCGCTCGCGGCCAGCCCTCAGGTTCGTGCTTGACCGTCGTGCACGGCGGTAGAAGACTCCCCAGCCAAGAACCACCGTTTAACGGAGGGGGTGGAGCCATTGACATGGCTCACGTGGTCGTTGCCGGCGTCGGTTTCGCACGTTTCGGACCAAGGAGGGGGACGGTGATGAGGCGACTCTGTCGCAGTCTTGCGCTTGCTCTGGTGACCGCGGGCGTGATGGCGGCGCCTGCCGCCGCCCAGGACCCGTCGTTCAAGATGGACAAGCTGTTCACGTCGGGCAACCAGGCGACGAACTCGGACTTCGCCTTCTGGGGCGACTACGCGTTCCTCGGCTACTACACGGGCGGCGCCGGGTTCCCGGCCGGCACCGGTCCGCGCGGCGGCGTGCGGATCTTCGACATCTCGAATCCCGCCGCGCCCAGCCTGGTCCGCGACTTCGCGTGCGACGGCGCGCAGAACGACCCGATCCTTTGGGATCGCAACGGCAACGGGGTGCCCGACCTGCTCATGCTGGCGGTCGACACCACGATGGCCAGCCCGAACTGCGGGGCGGCACGGGTGCCCGGCGGCACGCCCACCGGTTGGGAGGGCGTCCGGGTCTTCACGATGAGCGACAACCCGGCGAACCCGTTCCAGACCATCACGCCGGTGGACATGCAGTACGCCGACTGCGGCGCGCACACCATCACGGCGTGGACCGGGTTCGCGGAGAACGCGACCAACCCGCGCCTGATCGTCTACGTGCAGTCGTATCCGCTGGGTGCGGGACCGACCTGCGGCGACACGGAGTTCGCTAACACCGCCAACCCGTACGACGAGGACCCGCCCACGGGCCCGCTGCACGGCGTGATCCAGATCCTGTCGGTGCCGCTCAACAACCCGGCGGCCACGACGGAGATCGCCTCGCCGCGGATCACCTATCCGGGTGACCCCGACGGGCGTATGGAGTGGTGCGAGAAGGGTCTCTGCGCGGGCGTCGAGCCGGCGGCCATCGCGTGCCACGACGTCGCGATCCACATGGAGCACAACCTCGCGGGCGGAGCGTGCGCGGAGCAGGGCCAGGTGTGGGAGATCGATCCGAGCACCGGGCTCCCGGACACGCTGAACCCGATGATGGTCGGTGACGACGAGGTCAGCTCGGGCGGCACGGGGAACATCCCCGGGGCGGTGGACTTCTTCCACTCGGTGATGTTCGACAACGACGGTGAGATCGTGAACTGGGTCGACGAGTCCTTCGGCACCGGCTGCCCGACGTTCACGAACTACCAGCCGCGGCCCTGGAACCCGGCAGGAGGCCGCCACAAGACCGGCAAGATGTTCTTCTCGGACATGGAGACCGGTGACTTCCTGAGCGAGTTCCACGTCGGCGACCTGCGGCCGAGCGCCGCGGCGGGCGAGTACTGCTCGGCGCACATGGGCATGACGACCGTCGACCGCGAGCGCGATCTGCTGGTCAACGCCTGGTACACGGGCGGAGTCGACGTGATCGACTTCACGGTGCCGACGCGCCTGAAGGAGGTCGCGTACTACGACCGCGTGGCGCCCGGCGGCACGTGGTCCGCGTACCCGTACACGGGCCCGCTGTTCCCGTCGGGGCAGGGGATCCCGGTCTATGCCTCGGACGGCGTCATCAGCAACGGCCTGTCGGAGGGCATGGTGGTGTACCGGACGATCCTGCCGAAGCCGGGCAGGGCGCACGTGATCGACCACCTGAACCCGCAGACGATGGACTTCTCCGTCAAGAAGAAGTAGTCCGGATGCAGGGCGGGGCCGCCGCGGCGGCCCCGCCCCTCCGGGACTGGCCTTCTGTCGCCGCTCGAGCCTCAGCTGCGGCGGCAGCGCGGGCTGCCGAGACCCAACCTGGTCCCGTGGCTGCCGTCCGAGTTCGGCTTCGTGGCTCCCGCCGGAGTCCACCCCGGTACCGCGATCGACCGCCAGAACCTGCCCGGCGAGCCCGGCGTCTCCTGCCACGCTGAGGAGGCGCCCGACGTCCGCTGCCTGCGGTTCTCCTCGGGCATCTCGAACGTCGGCGACGGACCGCTGTTCATCGAGTTCGCGGACGACGAGGCGTTCCAGCACGCATACCGGGCCGACGACACGCCCGATTTCTACGGCGACAACGAGGAGGCCGGCGCCTACGTGGAGCGAGCCGCCGGGCCGGCCGAGTTCCACGAGGCCCACTTCCATCGCCACTACAAGGACATGGTCCTGTATGAGCTCTTCGCCGTCTCCGGCCGGCGGCTGACCGACCAGTACCGCTGGCAGCGACCCGGGCAGTACGTGCCCTACGACCTGGCGGCCGATCCTGCCGCGGGACGAGCCCGTTGAGATGCCCGCAGGACCGTCGTGCCCGAGGCGTTCCTCTGGGCCGACCGCCTACGCGACCCCGCCTTCGCTCCCGAGCGCTGCTGAGGGCTGCCGGCTCACGCGGGGACGGCCACCGTGAAGGCGGCCGTGTGGACCCGGCCTCGGTGCCGGAACTGCACGAACACGCGGTAGTTGCCGGCGGTCGGGTACTCGACGTGGAAGGCCGGCGCAGCCCCGTCCGGATGGGTGTGGAGGTACTTGAGGTCGTTCTTGCGGATGGCGACGAGGTGCCCCATCGCACCGAGGTACGGCTGAAGCTCCGCCGTCACGACTCGGCCCTCTTCGGCCACCTCGAACTGCACGTGGACGGGCGCGCCCGCGCCGGCGCCGTGGTGGAAGAGCGCGACGTCGAGCCCGCCGTCGGTGCGGGCGTAGGGACTCGGAGCCGGCAGCTTCACGCGCTTGAAGTCGCCGTCGACGGGCACATCCGCGGCCAGCGTGCGCCGCTTTCCGGCGTGCTTGAAGTCCGCGAACATCCGGTACTCGCCGCCCTTCCGGAGGCGGATGGAGCCGCGCCAGGTGCCGTCGCCGGCCATCGTCGGGTGCAGGTGCTGGAAGCCGGTGAGGTCGTTGCGCACGACGATCAGGTGCATGCGCTTCGTGTGCTCGACCTGGAAGTCGCGCACCGTCTGCTCTGGCCCGCGCTCGATCCGGAAGGCGTAATCCTGCGCTCCGGCGGTCGCCCGCGAGGGCGCCTCGTCCACGACCATCTGGTAGCGGCCCCGCCCCGCCGCACCGTCGCGCTCGGCTTCGGCTGTGGCTCCCGGCGTCTCGGCCGCCTGCTCCGGCGGCGGCTCGGAGTCGCCGCCCGAGGACCCGCACGAGCCCGCGACGAGCGCGACCGCGGACAGCAGCGCCGCCACCGCGAGCCGGCGCCCGCCCCGATCGGCTCCCGTCATGAGCCCATTCTCGCACTCTGAGACGACGTTGGGGCGCGCGGAGCCAACCCCGTCGCTACGGCACGCGGTAGGCGATGACGCGCACGCCGGCGGCACGCAGGTCGCCGGGGAGCGCCGCCGCATACGGGTGCTCGTCGCCGGACAGGCCGCTCGGATTCGCGATCAGGAACCGCGCCTTGGTCGGAGACGTGCGCAACGTGTAGCTCGCTCCGTAGCGGGCGAGAACGGCGCGCGCCGCCTCGATGCTCTGCGGATCCACGCTCAGCCGCACCGGCGACTCGAGCGCAGCCACCTGGGCGGCCGCGTCCTTGGCGGTCCGCTCCGCGGCCGCCCGCGTCTGCGATCCGGCGCGCGCCGCCGAGCCGGCGAACGCGTCAGGGCCGAGAACCGCGTTGCGCAGCATCTTCTGCATCCCCACCGTCCACGCCCGGAAGTTCGGGTCGGTCGAGAACAGGACGACGCGTCCGGTCCCCACCGGCTCGTCGATGACCGCGGCCGTGCCGCCCAGCTCGGACTCGTCCCGAGCGAAGCCGGAGACGAAGAAGTCCTCGCTGCCGAACGCGGGGAAGCGAGCGGCGACGTGGCTCGGGCTCGACGCCGTCATCACGACGTCGTAGTCATAGAAGACCCAGTTGAACGGGCCGACCCCTGCCGCGAGCGGGCTCCCGGGATCGACCGCCGCCCGGATCAGCGTGCCGGCGATGTCGGAGTGCGGCTCTGCGATCCGCGCCGTCGTCAGGCCGAGCCGCGCGGCGAGATCCACGCCACCGCGCCAGCCGACGTACTCGCCCCCGGCATTGACCCAATCGACGAGCGCCTTCCTGCCCGCGGGGCCGAGGGCGTTCGACGCGGTCGTCGACACGCCGTTGGGCGCGAGCAGCACGTCGAAGCCCGACAGGGCGCCGCCGGCGATCTGCGCGGACGTCACCGGCTGATACGGCAGGTGCCACACCTGCTCGAGCAGGTAGCGCAGCCAGCCCGTCGACTCGCGGGCCGACGAGCCGCCCGAGATCTGGTACACGCCGACGCGGGGCGCTCGCACCGGCAGCGGCGGCGCACTCGGTGCCGCGACCGGCGCCACGGGGTCGGCCGTGGGCGAGAGCACGGCGCCGGAGCGACCCCCGCTCACGTTGAAGAGCAGCGGGTTGCTCCAGCCGCTGACGTCGTAGAAGTACGGGAACGGCACGTAGGTGTTCTCGTTGAGCTGGCTCTGGATCCAGTGCTTCTGCATCTGCGCCATCGGGATCCAGTACGTCCCCGCCGGCAGAACGGTCGCGCGCCCGGGCCGGCCGTAGGCCTTGAAGTCCGGAACGGCGAGCGCAGCCGTGAGCCGGTACACGTTCACGTCCATCCGCTGCAGCCGGCGCACGAGCGCCTGCACCTCGGCCGTCTTCGCCGGGTCGTCGGCCAGCAGGAAGTAGTGACGCACCTTCTCGCTCGGGACCAGGAGCTGAACGGTGTTGCCGCGATCGTTCACCTCGTTCGGCTCGAGCTCGCCGGCGAGTCCCTGCCGGAGGGCCTCCACCCAGGCGGAGTGCCAGTCCCCGAGGATGTCCTCGCGGTTGAGCGCGCCCTGGGAGATCGAGACCCAGTGCGAGACGTAGTGCTCGTACGTCCGCTGGGCGATGGGATCGAAGTTCGCCTTCTCGAAGGTCATCCCGGCGGCGCTGAACGCGGTCGCGGGGACGGTGTCGCCGTAGACCATCGCGAAGAAGTCGAACACCTTGTTCGTGAAGAACTGGATGTGCTGGCGCGTGAACTCCGCCGCGAGCGCGTCGCCGTAGAGGAAGTCCTGCCAGAACATCGACTGCGACGTGATCTCGTGGTACGTCGGGTCGGCGGTCGGCGGGAAGAAGTAGTGGTTGCCGCCCATCTCGTGGGCGTCGATGTAGAGCATGCCGGGGTAGCGCCGGAGCAGCTCGAGCTTGGTGTCGGTCTCGACCTGGGTGCGCGCGAACCAGTCGCGGTTCATGTCGAACCCGTACGAGTTCTGCCGCGTCTCCGCCTCGCGTCCGTCCGGGTTCTGCGTCGGGATGATCCCGACGACGGCGTTGTCGAGGATCTGCCTCGCGGCGCAGTCGTCGCGGTCGGCGAGCTCGTAGAGCACGCGCAGCTCGGCGTCGGTGGCGCTCTCTTCGTCGCCGTGGACGTTCCCCATCAGCCAGAGCACGACCGGAGTCGTCCGCGCCAGCCGCTCCGCGTCCCGCGCGGAGGTCGTGGGATCCCGCAGCTTGGCCACCGCGTCCTGGACGGCCGCGAGCCCTCCCGGCCCGACGTTCTTCGGATCGCCGACGAGCGCGTAGCGCATCGCACGGCCCTGCCACGAGGAGCCGAAGGTGCCGCTCACGACGCGATCGCTGGCCGCGTCGACGGCCTGCACGTACGCATTCGCCTCGGCCGCGGTCACCTCACGCGAGCCCAGCGAGAACCCCAGGACCTGCTGCGACGTGGGGACGGTGCCGCGGAACGCCGGAGTCGTCTGCATCGGATCGCACGACGCCGCCGCCGCCGCGGCGGCGGGCGCGATCGCAAGTGCGGTGACGACGGCAGCAGCTGCGAGAACCACTTCAACGAGTCGCTGGCGCACGAGGCCCCCTCTGACCGGCGTGAACGCGGAGCTCCAGCAATACCGGACCCATCGGGCTGTGTCCAGCGGGTCGGGCTGTGATTCGCTTCTTCGGTGCGCGCGCTCGTGGTGGCCTGGGGGCTGGGCGGCAACCTGCCTCCGCTGTTGGGCGCAGCGTCCGTGCTCGCCCGGCGCGGTCATGAGGTGACGTTCCTGGCCTCGGAGCGGACGCGCGGGGCGGTCGAGCGGCTCGGGTTCCCGACGACGGCGTACCGGCGCACCGCCGAGCCGGACACGCGCATCCCGTTCGAGGCGCAGGCAGAGGAGATCATGGCGACCGCGGCGGGAGTCGACGTCGCGCTCGACGCGCGCGACGTGCTCGAGGACGTGCGCCCCGACCTGGCGATCGTGGACTGCATGCTGCCGGCCGCGCTCGCGGCAGCTCGCGCTACCGGCACGCCGGCGGTGTCGCTCGTGCACTTCTTCTACGGGCTCGCCAGGACGACGATGCTGCGCGACGGAGGCGGCTTCACGACCGATCTCCGCACGCTCGCGACGACTCACGAGGCACTGGGGCTAGGCCCCATCCGCGACGGCCTCGCCGCGTGGGAGGCAGTCGACCTCCTGCTGGTAACGGCGCCGCGCTGGCTCGACATGGACGCCGACGCGCCGAAGCACGTCGTGCATGCGGGCCCGTTGGATGTCCGCACGCAGGCGGTCGCGCCGGCGCGCGCCCCGGCTCCCGTCAGCGCGTGCTGCTGACGTTCAGCACGACGGTCATGGAGGACCAGCCGGCGCTGGTCGAGCGCGTCTGCGCGGCCGTGGCCGATCTGGACGTGCACGCCGTCCTGACGCTCGGGCCCGCGCTGGATCGCGACGCGCTCGATCGTGCCCGACCGGATCGAGGTGCTCGAATTCGGCGACCACGATCGCCTCATGCCGGCGTGCGCGGCGGTCGTCGGGCACGGCGGCCTCGGCACCATGCTGCGAGCGCTCGCGCACGGCCTGCCGCAGCTGCTGCTGCCGCTCGGCCGCGATCAGATGTTCAACGCGAGCCGCACCGAGCAGCTCGACGCAGGCATCGCGCTCCGGCCGGACGCGCCGGCGGAGCGGATCCGCACCGCGCTGCGCACCCTGCTGGCCGAGCCGCGCTTCGCCACCGCCGCGCGACGCGTTGCCGCCCGCATCGCCGCCGACGAGCCCGACCAGACCGCCGCCGAAGCGCTCGAGCGCACCGCGCGCTGAGCCGCGGCGTACGACTCGCGTCTCGCCGGAGGCGCGAGGCGGGCGGGCGGCCAGGGCCGTCATCGGCGGACCAGCTCGACGGACGCGAGCCGCTTGGCACTCGGCAAGCGAAGCGCAGGGAAGCTGGCCGCATCCACGGCGTCATCGAACCAGGCGCCGATGCGGCGGTGATCGGCTCGCCCGACCACGAGTACGACCAGCGATGACGACCGGTCTGACCCGCCCTCGACCACCGGCACGCTCCAGCGCCCGCCAGCGGGCTGGATCTCCGCCTTTGGGAAATAGCCACCCACCCCGAAGACCTCGACCACAACCCAAAGACGACGGCGACCGAGTCGCTGTGCGCATACCGTCCCCGAGGCTTCGAACGCGTCGGGGACTGCTTCTCCTGGCGCGGGGGTGACGATACGCGCGCGGAGCGGGCACATGCCTCTGGAGATCAGGAGCGCGACCGGCGTGTCAGGCTCGACTGCCTTTCCCGGCAATGCGCCCTGGCTGATCACTTCGTCCCTCGGCCGGCGGCTGAAGCGCCGAGTCTGGGGCCCGATCGACAGGCCCGCGGCCTCGGTCGCGGAGACAGCCTCCTGGACCGGCAGCCCCACCACGTTCGGCACCCGTACCCCCTTGGACACGTAAAGCGCGACGAGCGTGCCGGGATCGACACCTCGGCCGTCCGGAGGCTCCTGCCCGATCACCATGCCCATCGGCTGACGGGCGTAGCGCCCGGTCGTCTGCGCCTCGATACCAGCCTTCCTGATCAGCTCGACTGCGTCCTCGAGCCGTCTGCCAAGCAAGGATGGCACCTCAATACCCTCGGAAACGACAAGCTCGAGCTTGTCGCCCTCATCAACCTCCTCCCCTGGCTTGGGCCGCTGGGACACGACGACGCCGACCCGCTCGTCGTGGAAGCGGTGGGTCACGCTCCTCACGCCGAGGCCGACCTCGTCGAGGAGCTGGCGGGCGACCTCGACCTCTTGCCCGACGACCTGTGGTACCTCGGTTCGCTTGCCGCCCGGCGCGAGGCGGTCGCGCAGCTCGATCAGGGTCAACGCCAGGCCGGCGACGGCCGCGACCGTCGCCACCACGGCGGCCAAGGTCGCCCAGAGGCCGCGCGCCTTGTGCGGGAGCCCCGCGCGGTGCTTGCCGGTGCGATCACCCTCGACGGCGGCCTGCCTCGACTCTGCTCCGCCCGGTCCGGCGGTGACCTCGGTACTGCCATTGGAGCTGCCCGCTTTGTCGTTCGGCATTCGCTCGTCTCCCGAGCTATGGCCGATCCTCTTCCACCGGTCTCGCGGCGTCAACCGCGTAGGCGTCTCGATCGCGGAGGGTCGCGAGCCCGGCTCACGTTCGCCGAAGCTCAGCTCGCGGCGGCGCTCGGCGGCTCGGCCAGGATCTGCTGGACGACCCAGGCCGCCGCGCCGCGGACCGCCGCGTCGGGACCGAGGGCGGAGGCCTGCAGGCGGAGCTCGCGTTCGTCCGCCCCGATGACCTGCCGGTCGAGCTCGTGCTCGAGTGACTCCATCAGCCAGGGCGCCAGCGAGGCGTACATGCCGCCGAGGACGATCGTGTCGACGTCGATGATGTTGACGACGTCGGCGAGGGCGATGCCGAGCGCCGCGCCGGCCTTGGTGAGCGCCGCGCTGGCCCGCGCGTCGCCGGCCTCGAGCCGCAGCAGCAGCTCGGGGATCGGGCTCTCGCTGTGCCCCATGCTGGTCGCGACCATCGTGGGCAGCCCGGCGTCGGTGAGGATCGTCTCCTGGCCGGCGACCCGCTCGAGGCAGCCGCGGCCGCCGCAGGAGCACGTCGGGCCATCGGGGTCGACCACCACGTGGCCGATCTCGCCGGCGAACCCACGCGCGCCGCGGACGAGCCGCCCGCCCATGACGATCCCGGCGCCGATGCCGACCTGGCCGAAGACGTAGACGTAGTTCTCGTCGGCGCCCCGGTCGCCGAGCCAGAGCTCGGCCAGCGCGGCGAGGTTGGCCTCGTTGTCGGCGTGCACGGGCAGCCCCGGCCGGTCGAGGCGTCGCGCGAGCTCGTCGCTCACGCGCAGGCCGGACCAGCCGAGGTTGGGCGCGACGACCAGCCGACCGCCGCGCTCCTGGAGCATGCCCGGCACCGCGACGCACACGCCGGCGGCGACCAGGCCCTCGTGCTCGATCGCCTCGGCGGCCGTCGCGATCAGCCGCGCCGCGCGGTCGAGGATCCGGTCCGGGCCGGCGGCGCGGTTGTCCGCGGTCTCGATCCGCTGGTAGCGGACGCGGTTGAGCAGATCGATGGCGCACACGGCGAGGTAGTCGACGCCGATGTCGAGCCCCAGGCCGCAGAGGCGGTCGCCGTTCAGGCCGAGCGCGGTGCTCGGGCGGCCGATCTGCCCGCTCGACTGCGACCCGAGCTCCTGGAGCAGCCCGGCGCCGAGCAGCTCCTGGACGAGGACCGACACCGTGCCCTTCGTCAGGCCCGTGAGCCGCGCGAGCTCGGCGCGGCTGACTCCGCCGCGTAGCGCCACCTGCCGGAGCAGGAGGGAGAGGTTGTGCCGGCGCACGTCCAGGGGCCGAGCGGCCGGACTTGACGCAGGTGGATCGGTGGTGAGCGACATTGGTTCAGGTGACGGACGAACCGACTGTAGCCCAGAAAGCCCCCCTGCGACAACGAATCTCAAACGATGCCCTTGACAGAAGCATTTTCCCGAATTAGTTTGGAGACTAGACGAACTAAGCGGAGGAGAAGAAGTTCATGGGACGCATCGCGCGCTCGCTCGTCGCACTCATCGTGGTTCTGACCGGTTGCCTCTGGAGTGGTGCAGCCGCGTTCGCGCAGGCGCCGGACGATCAGCGCAAGGTCCTGGTCTTCTCCAAGACGGCAGGGTTCCGCCATGGATCGATCCCCGCCGGCACGCAGGCGATCCGCGAGCTCGGCGTCGAGCACGGCTTCGGCGTCGACGTGACCGAGGACCCCGGCGCCTTCACCTCCGAGAACCTCGCGAACTACGACGCGGTGATCTGGCTCTCGACGACCGGCGACGTGCTCGACGCGGCACAGCAGTCGGCCTTCGAGGACTACATCGAGGCGGGTGGCGGCTACGCCGGCGTCCACGCCGCGAGCGACACCGAGTACACGTGGAGCTGGTACGGCGGCCTCGTCGGCTCGTACTTCAACGGGCACCCGGCCAACCAGACCGCGACGGTCGACGTGGCCGACCGCGCGCACCCGTCGACGAGCCACCTCCCGGAGCGCTGGGAGCGCTTCGACGAGTGGTACAACTTCCAGGGCAACCCCCGGGGCAAGGTCCACGTACTCGCGACGCTCGACGAGTCGACGTACGACCCCGGCGGCGGCATGGGCGCGGACCATCCGATCGCCTGGTGCCACTACTACCGCGGCGGCCGCTCCTGGTACACGGGGATGGGCCACACCAACGAGTCGTTCCAGGACCCGGCCTTCCGCCGGCACCTCGCCGGCGGCATCCTGTGGGCGGCGGGCGCCGTCGCCAACGACTGCGGCGGCACGGTCTGGAACAACTTCCAGAAGACGGTCCTCGACGACAACGTGGCCAGCCCGATGGGCCTCGACGTTGCGCCCGACGGCCGCGTGCTCTACATCGAGCGCGCCGGCCAGGTGCGCCTGATCGACCCGGTCACGAGCACGACGAAGACCGCGCTCTCGCTCCGCGTGCACGACGCCCAGGAGAACGGCCTGCTCGGCATCGCGCTCGACCCGGACTTCGCCGAGAACGGCTGGGTCTACCTCTACTACTCGCCGCCGAGCGACACGATCGCGTCCCCGCGCCAGTACCTGTCGCGCTTCACGATGACCGGCGACACGATCGACCCGGCGTCCGAGAAGGTCGTGCTCCAGGTGCCGCACCAGCGCGACGTCTGCTGCCACTCCGGCGGCTACCTGCAGTTCGACGCCGACGGCAACCTCTTCCTCGCGATCGGCGACGACACCTCGCCCGGCGCGTCCGACGGCTTCACGCCGATCGACGAGCAGCCCGGCCGCGAGGCGTACGACGCCCAGCGCTCCTCGGCCAACACCAACGACCTGCGCGGCAAGCTGCTGCGCATCACGCCGACCGACGACGGCGGCTACACGATCCCGGGCGGCAACCTGTTCGCGCCCGGTCAGATGGGCACGCGGCCCGAGATCTACGCGATGGGCTTCCGCAACCCGTTCCGCTTCAGCGTCGACCAGGAGACGGGCTGGGTCTACCTCGCCGACTACGGCCCGGACGCCAACGCGGGCGACCCCAAGCGCGGCACCGACGGCCGCGTCGAGTGGAACCTGATCAAGCGGCCCGGCAACTACGGCTGGCCCTACTGCCACGGCGGCGCGCCGTTCGTGGACTACGATTTCGCCACCGGGCAGTCCGGCTCGGCGTTCGACTGCCAGAGCCCGGCCAACACCTCGCCGAACAACACCGGCCTGGTCAACCTCCCTTCGGCCGTCGAGCCGACGCTGTGGTACGGCCGCGGCACGGGGCATCCCGAGCTCGGGCGCGGCGGCGCGCCGATGGCCGGCCCTCGCTACACGTTCGATCCGGCCATCGACTCCGACCGGCAGTGGCCCGCGTACTACGAGGGCAGCCCGATCTTCTACGAGTGGGGCCAGAACAAGCTCTACGAGTTCCATCTGACCGAGGCCGGCGAGGTCTACGACACGTCGCCGCTCCTGAGTACGATGGCCTTCACGCGCCCGCACGAGATGAAGTTCGGGCGCCACGACGGCGCGCTGTACGTGATCGAGTGGGGCAGCGGCTTCGGCGGCAACAACGCCGACGCCCAGGTCGTGCGCGTGGATTACAGCGGCGGCCAGGTCAACCCCGCCGCCAAGGCGAGCGCGACGCCGCTGTCGGGCGCGCGGCCGCTGACCGTCAAGTTCTCGAGCGCCGGGACCTCGCACCCGCAGGGCGCCTCGCTGACCTACCACTGGACCTTCGGCGACGGGGCGACCTCGATGAGCTCAACCCGACGCACACGTACAAGGAGGAGGGCAACTTCACCGCCGTCCTGACCGTCACCGACCCGCAGGGCCGCACCGGCACGGCCAACGTCACGATCTCCGTCGGCAACACGGAGCCGGACGTGACGATCGAATGGCCGGTGCGCGGCGGCGTCTTCTCCTACGACGACGAGATCCGACTACAAGGTGCGCGTCGACGACGTCGAGGACGGCTCCACCACCACGGGCGGCATCGACTGCTCGCGGGTTGTGGTCGAGCTGATCCTCGGCCACGACGACCACGGGCACCCGATGCAGCAGAAGACCGGCTGCGAAGGGCTCGTTCGTCGCCGAGGCCGATGGCGGGCACACCGACACGGACCGCATCACCTACGTGATCGAGGCTCGCTACACCGACCGCGGCTCACCGGACGGCAAGGTGGAGCCGATGCGCGGCAGCGACCTCAGCGTGCTCCAGCCCAAGCGCAAGCAGGCCGAGCACCACGACGCCGACGGGAACATCCGCAAGGAGACGGCGGCCGATCCGCTGGGCGGCAACCAGAACGTCGGCTTCCTGCAGGACGGCATGTCGCTCACGTTCTCGGACGTGAACCTCGTCAACGTCGACGCCGTCCGCTTCCGGATCGCCTCCCCGAACACGACGAGCCGGATCGAGGTCCGCAAGGACAGCACGACCGGCGCCCTGCTCGGCACCGCCAACGTGCCGAACACGGGCGGCTTCCAGAACTGGAACTGGGTCGACGTCCCCGTCACCGACCCGGGCGAGACGTTCGACATGGTGCTCGTCTTCCGCGGGGCCAGCGGCTACCTGTTCAACCTCAACTGGCTCGACTTCGTCGGTCCCGGCGTGGCCGCGGGCCCGCCGACCGTCGGACCCCCGGCGCTCAGCACCACGCCGGGCGCGCCCGACGGCTCCGCGGGCTGGTTCAAGTCGCCGGTCGAGGTCACGCTGACCTCGGGCGCCGCCTCCGAGTACCGGGTCGCGCTCGGCGCCTGGACGCCGTACTCGGCGCCCGTGCGCTTCGCGAACGACGGCGCCTACCGCGTCGACTACCGCGCCCGCGCCGACGGCCGGCCGTCAGCCGCCCGCACGCTCGAGTTCAAGCTCGACCAGACGGCGCCGAAGACGACCGCCACGCTGGAGGGCCTCACGTCCGGCACTACGTTCACCGGCGCGGTCCGCGCCGTGCTCGCGGCCGCCGACGCCACCTCCGGCGTCGCGCAGACGCAGTGGCGGCTCGCCGGCGAGACCGAGCACACGGCCTACAGCGGCCCGCTGACCTTCGAGCCGCGCGCCGACGCGCAGACGCTGGAGTTCCGCGCGGTCGACGCGGCCGGCAACGCCGAGGACTTGGCAGTCGGTCACGTTCCGGTCGCCGTCGGGCGGCAAGCCGCAGGTCGCCATCGCATCGCCTGCGAGCGGCGGCGTGGTGCCGGCGTCGGGCATGGTCCCGTACGAGGTCGCCGTGACCGGCCGCGAGGGCGTCGACTGCGAGGACGTCACCGTGCGGGTGCTCGTCGACCACAGTGGTCACACGCACGAAGCCGGCCGGGCGACCGGGTGCCGCGGCGACATCAAGGCCACGCTGCCTGCCGGCCACGACGTCAACGACGTCCGCCAGTGGGTGCTCGAGGCGGTCTACAGCGCCGACCCGGGCGGCGCCGGCACGGTGTCGCTGATCCGCGGCGAGGCGCAGCGCACGCTGCAGCCGGCCCGCAAGCAGGCCGAGCACTACGACACCGACCCGGCGGTCCGCACCGAGACCGCCGGCGACACCCTCGGCGGCGGCCTGAACGTCGGCTTCATCCGCAACGGGTCGACGCTGGCGTACTCCAACGTCAATCTCAACCGGATCAGCGCCATTCGCTTCCGCCTGGCGTGCAACAGCATCGGCGGCACGGTGGAGGTGCGCAAGAACTCGCCGACGGGAGCGCTGCTCGGCTCGGCGACGGTGACGAGCACCGGCAACTGGCAGCGGTACGCCTGGTACGAGGCGCCGCTGACTGGGGTGACCGACGAGACGATCAAGCTCTACCTCGTCTTCAAGGCGACCGGCACGCACTTCATCGCCAACGCCAACTTCTTCGAGTTCGTGGGCGACGGCATCGTGACCAACCGGCCGCCGGTGGTGGACACGGTCGGGTTCAGCGATGCGAGCCCGAAGACGGCGGACACGCTCCGCGCGCTCGTGACGACAAGCGACGCGGACGGCCACCAGGTCGGCCTCGCGTACCGGTGGCTGCGCAACGGCGAGCCGATCGCCGGCGCCAGCGGTCCCGAGCTCGACCTGTCGGTCGCCGGTCACGGCGACAAGGGCGACCGACTGAGCGTGGAGGTGACGCCGAGCGACCCGTACGGCGCGGCCGCCCCGAAGACGTCGGCCGAGGCGACGGTGGGCAACTCCGCGCCGCGGATCACCGCGGCCACGGCCGATGCCGGCGTGGTCGGCGAGGGCTCGCCTGTCGCCTTCGACGGCGCGGCGACCGACGCCGACGGCGACCCGGTGACGTTCGCGTGGGAGTTCGGCGACGGCACGGCCGCCGCGGGGCCCGCCGCCACCCACCGCTACGCCGACGGCCCCGGGGAGCACACCGCGATCCTCACCGTGACCGACGGCGACGGGGCGACCGACCGGCTGACGACGGCCGTGCGCGTCGAGAACGTCGCGCCGGTGCTGACGGCGGCCCGCCGTCCAGCGCGTGCGGGCCGGCAAGGCGACCGACGTCGCGCTCGGCTCGTTCGCCGACCCCGGCGTCGACAGCCCGTGGGCGGTGACCGTGGACTGGGGCGACGGCTCGGCCGTGGAGCGGCTCGACGACCGCTCGTCGCCGGGCTCGCTCGGCGCGGCGCGGCACACCTACACGTCGCGCCACAGCCGAACGCTGACCGTGACGGTAACCGTCACCGACGCCGACCGGGCGACGACGGCGCGCACATTCGCGGTCCAGGTCGACGGCGTCACGGCGCAGCTCGCGGCCCTCGCCGGGTCGATCGCCGACGCCTCGGACGTGCCCGACGCGACGAAGCGGCTGCTGGTCGAGCGGCTGGAACCGGCGTGCGACGCCCTGCGCGTGTTCCGGACGCTGGTCGACGCGCAGTCGCCGCACAAGGTGCCGGCCGCGCAGGCGGAGCGGTGGACCGCGGACGCGACCCGGATCTCCGGCCTCGTGGGGTGCAGGTGATGGTCGGCCGGTGGGCAATCCGGGGCGGGATCCGTTCGGTGGTCCGACGCGGGAGCCGGTGGATCCGGTGGAGTCGGTCAAGCGGCTGGGTGAGTTGGGGGCGTGGGGGATCAGTCTGCATGACGCTGACCTGATCCCGTGGGGGACGTCCGCGGCACTTCGACGCGCACGCCTACCGCAACGAGAACGTCGAGGGCGTGTGGGACTTCGCCGAGGGCTGCATGCGCACCTACCTCGCCCTGGCCGAGCGCGCCCGCCACTTCGACGAGCTGCCCGAGGTCAAGCAGGCGCTCGAGGCCGCGTCGGCGCCCGAGCTCGCCCGCGCCTCGGTCGAGGGCGACGATCCGGAGACGCTCAAGCAGGAGTCCGAGCAGCTGGACGCGCTGGCCGAGCGCGGCTACTACAACGAGAAGCTCGACCAGCTCCTCGTCGAGGTGCTCCTAGGCGCCCGCTGACCGGCTGAGGGCTGATCGCGGGCGCCTTGCTGGCGGCAGGGCGCGCCGCTAGCGTCAGCCCATGGAGCCTAGGGCGGGCTTGGAACCGCGAGAAGCAGCGAAGCGCGCCACGGAACCTCCCGCGGGTCCGGCACTTGCGAACCCGAAGGTTCAGGTCCTGGCCGCCGTCCTCGGCGGCCTCGCGACGACCATCGTTACGAAGAATCTCGGCGGTTCGCCCGCAGCGAACTGCGGAGGCGTCACGATCTTCGACGTGGCCGCCGACACGAAGACGTTCCCAGGGCCCATCGACGGTTCCACGGTAGAGGCAGGGGACACTGGGCCACAGGTCGAGGAGCTCGAGCGACTGCTCGCCGACCGGGACTTCAATCCCGGAGCGATCGACGGGCGCTTCGACCGCGATACCGAGCAGGCCGTCAAGGCCTTCCAAGAGTCGAAGGGGATCGCCGCCGACGGTGTCGTCGGGGGGCAGACCTGGACGGCGCTACGCGAAGGACAGTGATGGCGATCTGAGTGATGAGCGCTGCGATGCCCGTTGATTTCTTCGTCAGCTATGCGAGCGCTGACCGGCCGTGGGCGGAGTGGATCGCCTGGGTGCTGGAGGAGGCGGGGTACTGCACGCGAGTCCAGGCCTGGGATTTCGGGCCGGGTGCCAACTGGGTGGTCGAGATGGACGAGGCGGCGGACGTCAGTGCGCGAACGATCTTGGTGCTCTCGCCGGCGTCTCTCGAGTCGCCCTATGTGCGGGCGGAGTGGGCAGCCGCCTTTCGCGACGATCCAGAGGGCAAACGGCGGAAGCTGCTGCCGGTGCGCGTGCGCGACTGCCGGCCGCGCGGGCTGTTGGGGACGATCGTGTACCTCGACCTCGTGGGCCTGGCGAAGGAGATCGCCCGTGAGCGGCTCTTGAGCGCTGCGGCTCTCGCCCCCGGGAAGCCGACACAGCATCCTGAGTTTCCCGGCGCGCACTCGGGCGCCGCGGCGGCACGGGCATTTCCGTCTGGAGGTCCGCCGATCTGGAACGTGCCGGCTGCCGCTGGCCGCTTCGTCGGTCGCGAAGGGGTGTTGCAGCGTCTGGCCGAGGGGCTTGCGGCCGGCGACGCGGCGGCGGTGACCCAGGCCCAGGCGATCTCAGGGCTTGGTGGTGTCGGCAAGACGCGGCTGGCCGCTGAGTTCGCACGCCGGCACCGCAACGATTACGACGTGGTGTGGTGGGTCCGCGCGGAGGATGCGGTGTCCATGCTCGCCGACTATGCCGGGCTCGCCGAGGCGCTCGGACTGCCCGAGCGCGATGAGATCGAGCAGAAGGTTCGTGCGGCCGGCGTGAAGGCATGGCTCGAGGGTCATGACCGCTGGCTGCTGATCTTCGACAACGCGCCAGGACCGGACGCTGTGCACGACCTCATGCCCACCGGAAGCCGTGGGCACCTGTTGATCACCTCGCGCCGCCACGGTGGCTGGCGCGGTCTGGCCGGCATGTGTCCGATCGACGTCTGGGCTCGTACCGAGTCGATGGCCTTCCTCCATCAGCGCAGCGGCGACAATGACGCGGGCGCGGCAGATGCGATCGCGGATGCGCTCGGCGACCTCCCGCTGGCGCTCGAGCAGGCCGGCGCGTACGTCGACAACACAGGGCTCTCACTCGCCGGCTTCCAGCGCCGGTTGGCATCGCACGCGCCGGCGCTCTTTGCGCGGGGGCGTCCGGCGGACTACGAACATACGGTCGCCACGACCTGGGAGCTGGCCTTCGCCGAGGTCGAGCGCGACCGTGGCTGCGCGGCGCTGCTGTTCTGTAGCGCGTTTCTGGCCTCCGAGCAGATCCCACGCGAGCTGTTCGCAAGCGAATCCATCGCCGACGGCGTGTTTGCCTCGGCGGCCGGGGAACTGGTGCTCGACGAGGCCGTCAGGGGCTTGCTGGCGTTCTCGCTCGTCACCGTCGACGAGATGTCGATGGGCATGCACCGGCTCGTCCAGCAGGTGATCCTCGAGCGCCTCAGCGAGCACCGCGGACACTGGCTGCAGATCGCTCAGCGCCTTGTGCTTGACGCGTTTCCGGCCGAAGGCGAGGACGCTCAGACCTGGGCGGTGTGCGAGCGCTTGCTTCCCCACGTCCTCGCCGTCTGCGATCACGCGGACGCCGAGACGACCGACACCGCAAAACTGCTCGCGCACGCAGCGCGCTACTTGCATGCGCGGGTCGAGCTGGTTCTTGCCACGGCGCTCTACCAGCGCGCCCTGCATATCTTCGCGGAGGCCTGCGGGCCCGACCACGTCTTCGTCGCAGTCACGCTCAGCAACCTTGGCCTCGTGCGTCGGCAGCGGGGGGAGTTCGAGGCCGCGCGCGATCACCTGGAGCACGCCCTCCACGTGTTCGAGGCGGCCTACGGGCCCGCTCACCCCACCGTTGCCGGCACGCGAAGCAACCTCGGCAACCTGCTGCGGCACTTGGGCCAGCTGGAGGCCGCGCGCGAGCAGCTGCAGGGTGCCCTGCAAGTCTTCATAGCGGCCTACGGGCCTGCTCACCCCGAAGTCGGTCGAGCCCTGGGCAACATTGGGCTCGTGCTGTACGAACTGGGCGAGCCGGCGGCCGCGCGCGAACACCACGAGCGCGCACTCCACATCATGGAGGCGGCGTACGGACCGGCGCACCCGGAAGTCGCTCGCGCGCGAAGCTACCTCGGCCTGGCGGCACAGGAGCTCGGTGACCTAGAGGGAGCGCTCGAGCACCAGCAGCGGGCCGCCCACGACTTGGAAGCGGCCTACGGGCCTGATCACCCCGAGGTCGCTCACATGCTTCGCAATCTCGGCGGCGCGCTTCAGCGCATCGGCCAGCTGGAGGCCGCGCGCCAGCACTTGCAGCGCGCCCTGCAGATCTTCGAGTCGGCGTACGACCGCGACCACCGTGACGTCGCGCGGACACGGAACGACCTCGCGGCCCTCGTGGACCGCGCGACGTGATGGTGGCCCTCGAGACGTGAAGGCCGTTACGCCGCGCGGTAGATCGCGCGGAGCTCGTCGCGGTCGGGGGCGGGGGCGATCCGGCCGAGCTCCGAGCGGGCGGCGGCGGCCTCGACCGCTCGTTCGAGGACCTCGTCGTCGGTCGTGATCGCGCCGAGCCCCTCGATGCCGGCGCGGTCGCGCAGCCGCTCGGCCACCGACTCCAGCGTGGCGCCGATCGCCGCGTCGACGCGCTCGAGCAGCTCGGGCCGCCGGGCGCGCAGGGCCCGCACGGTGACCGGGAGCAGCGCGGCGTTGGCCTCGGCGTGGGCGAGCGACGCGGTGCGGACGGCGGTCTGGGCGAGCGCGTGATGCGGGCCTAGACCGCTCACGTCCACCGCCCAGCCCGCGAGCAGGGCGCCGAGCGCGACCTTCGGCCGATCGGGCTCGTCGCCGGACCACCCCTCGACGAGCTGCACGATCGCCTCGTGCGCGACGGCGCGCCCGACCGGCGTGGCGCGGTCGCTGACGAGGCCGACCGTGGCGTGCCCGAGCGCGTTGGCGCTGCCCGCGGCGAGCGGGCCGGCAGGGAGCGAGGCGCTGAGCGCGGGGTCGTTGACGACGACGGCCGCGCGCACGCGCGGGGTGTCCGGCGGCACGCCGGTCGCGTGACGGTGCACTCCGGTCATCTCGGCGGCCGACACCGAGGTCGGGATGGCGACGACCTCGCGCGGCCCGTCGGCGGCGGCGAGCGCCTTCGCCACGTCGACGACGCGGCCGCCCCCCAACGCGACGAGCCGGTCGCCATGCACGTCCGGCCGCAACTCGGCCGCGACGACCTCGACGAGCCCGGAGGGGACGTGCACCACGGCGGCGGCGCGCTCGACCACGCCCGGCGCGGACGCGGCCGCCCGTGGCGTGGTCAGCAGCGTGTAGCCGTCGCCGAGCAGGTCGGCGGCCGCCTCGACCGCTCCCTCGCCGAACACGATCGTCCGCGCCGCCTCGACGTGACGGAAGGGCGCGGTCACGCCGCCTACGAACCTCAGCTCCCGGGCACGGCGCCCGCGGGCGCGAGCGTGCGCCCGAGCCAGGTGACCGCCGCCGGGAGGTGCGCGGGGTCGATGTGGTGGCCGGCGTCGGACTCGTGGTAGTCGACGTCCAGGCCGCCGGCCTCGAGCAGCGTCACGCGCCTGCCGAGCGAAGCTCGACGTCCATGATCGGATCCCGACGGCCGTGGGCGACGAACGCCCGTGTCGCGGTCCGGCTCGCGAGCTCGGGCTGCCAGCCCTCCACGGTCGGGACGAAGCCGGAGAAGGCGAGGATGCCGGCCGGCGCCGGGCGGTCGCCGGCCAGGCCGAGCGCGTAGCTCATGACCGAGCCCATCGAGAACCCGCCGAACACGGTGCGGTCCGGCGCGACGCCGGTGCGCTCCCACAGCTCGTCGTGGAAGCCGGCGAGCTTGGCGTAGGCGCTGTGGAAGGTGTCGGGGTCCGGGTAGCCGACGCGCGGCACCACGTACCAGTGGTTGCCCGGCCAGCCGGGGAGCTTGAGGGGCGCCCGCGGCGTGACGACGTGCAGCCGGCGCTGGGGGTCGAGCGTGTCGGCGAGGCCGAGCAGGTCGTGCTCGTCGGCGCCGCGGCCGTGGTGGAGGACGAGCAGGCCCGTCGGGTCGCCGGCGGCCGGCCGCTCGCGGTAGACGAGGGCGCTCATGCTAGCCGCACGCGCTCGCCGCGGGTTGGTCAGCGGCGTGAGCATCCGCTCGAGCACGGGGCGCAGGTGCTCGTGCTGCTTCGGCAGGCGCAGCTCCTCGCCGAGGTGGTCGGGCGTCCTCGTCGACGGCGAAGCCGGGCGAGGTCGTGGCGATCTCGAACAGGACGCCCTGCGGCTGGCGGAAGTAGATCGAGTGGAAGTAGTCGCGGTCGATGACCGGCGTGACGCGCATGCCGGCCTGGGCGGCGCGCTGCTGCCAGGCGACGTGGTCCTCGTCGCGCGAGTGCCAGGCGATGTGGTGCACGGTGCCGGCGCCCTGCCGGCCGCGCTGCGTGGGCTCGTCGTAGCCCCAGTGGAAGTGGCGCTCGTCGCCGTCGAGGCGGTACTCGCCGTCGCCGAGCTCGGTGAAGCCGAGCGTGGCGGTCAGCAGGTCGCGGTCGGCGTCGAGCTCCGCGGCCGGCGTAGGCGCGGGCGCCCTCGACGCCGAGGATCGCGTGCTCGGCCGGCACCTCGGGGTGCTCGGCGCGCAGCGGCGGGTTGCCGTCGTCGGCGACGACGAGCTCGAAGCGCCAGGCCGTCGTAGTCCTCGAAGCGCAGCGAGCGCTCGCCGCGCTCGGCGGCGTAGCCCTTGGCGGCGAGGCGGTCGGCCCAGAAGTCCAGCGACGCCTCGGACGCGACGCCGAGCTGGATCGTGTGGATCATGCCCGCGCCGGCGCGGCCCTGCGGCGCGCCCGCGAACTCGAACCACGTGAGGATCGAGCCGGGGGAGCCCTGCTCGTCGCCGAAGTAGAGGTGGTAGGCCTCCGGCGCGTCGAAGTTGACGGTCTTCTTGACCAGCCGCAGGCCGAGGACGTCGGCGTAGAACTCGACGTTCCTGGGCGCGTCGCCGGTGATCATCGTGAGGTGGTGCATGCCTTCGAGCTTCATCAGAGCCTCCGTGGGGAAACTAGCTGCCGCTCATCCTAGCATGTAATTGCGCGTGCAACTACTCTGCCCGCGCGAGGGCCCCGGCACGGACAAGCCGCGCCGGGGCCGCTCCACCTTTCACGTGCTGGCGGGGGGCTAGCGCCGCCGATCGGCGGAGTCGTCGACCTCGATGTGCTCCTTGCGCACCGTGTCGGACACCTCGCGCTCGTCGGTCTGGACGTCCTTGTCGAGCCGGACGCGCTCCTTGGGGACGGCGCGCTTCTCAGCCACCGGCTCCTCCTCGTGGAGCACGACCTCGTGCTCCTCCTCCGAGATCGCCGGGCCGTCCATGGCTTCGTCGACGTTCGTGTCGGTGATCGGCTCGCGCTCGAGGCGGACCTCCTCGCGCTTGACGGGCACGGTCTGCGTGACCTCGTCCTCGACCACGACCTTGCGCAGGCGCACGCGGCCGGTCTCGCGCTCGGCCGTGCCGACGCGCAGCTCCTCCTCGGAGCGGGTCATGGCGTCGTCGGTGGTCGGGCCGCTCACGTCGTGGCCGACGGGGTCCTCGCCGCGGGCCTCGGTCGTCCCGGCGTCGCCCTCCGGCAGGCCGGAGCCCGAGCGCGCCTCCGAGTACTCGAGGCCGTAATGGCGGTAGAGCTCCGCCTCCTCGCGCTCGGAGAGCCGCCCGTCGGGGTCGATGCTCGGCGCGTCCTTGACGGTGGCCTTGTCGAACGGGACGCCGACCCCTTCGTCGGAGGGGTTCATGTCCCGGATGGGCACGAACGTCTGCTTCGTCCCGAAGAGCCCCGTGGTGACGACCGCCCACTCGGGCTGCTGGGTCTCGGTGTCGAGGTAGATCTCCTCGATCGTGCCGATCTTCTCGCCGTCGCTGCCGCGGAGCTCCTGGCCGCGGAGCGAGAGAACGTCCTGATGCGTCTGTGTCATGTGGAATGACCTCCTAGTAACCGACTCGGTGGATCTTGCGGTGGTAGTGGTGCCGGCCAGTCGATCCGCTTACTGGCGCACGTCCGTCCGCACCGCCGCGTCCTGCTGGGCGGTGCCGTTGCCGGTGCGGGCCTCTGCCTCGCGCTTGAAGCGCCGGGCGTCGTCCTCGGCGCGGTTCTTGCCGACCTCCATGTCGCGGCGGACCTGCCCGCGCTGCTCGCGGCCGGTCTCGTAGGCGTCGGCGAGCATGCGGTGGGCGATGTCGCGGCCGCCGAGCCCGAAGGCGAGCGCCATCGCCAGCGCGGCGGCGCCGAGCAGCGCGGCGTAGGTGATCGTCACGATCTCCGGCGCGATCTGCAGCTGGTTGAGGATCATGAACGTCGCGATCGCCATCACCAGCACGGGGACGACCGAGCCGACGACCTTGCCGGTCGGCGTGTCGCCCATCGTGCGGGCCACGAGGCCGCCGATGGCGGCGGCGATGGCGCCCGCGACCACGAAGATCAGCACCGCGGCGATGACGTTCGGCAGGTACGCGCCGATGGCGGCGACGAAGTTGTCCAGCGCCTCGATCCCCAACTGCGAGACGGCGATGGCCAGCGCGCCGAGGAAGATGAACCAGTAGGCGAGCGTGCCGATCACGCGCGAAGGACTCGTGTCCGGCGCGACGCGATCGACGTATCGACCGGTGGTCCCGCTGTGCAGCGCCCGGTCGAGGCCGACCTTCGCCAGCGCCTTCGTCACGACCGTGCGCACGATGCGGGCCACGATCCAGCCGATCGCGAGCACGATGAGGAAGCCGAGCAGCCGCGGGATGAAGGCGAAGAAGCTGTCGAGACCCTGCTGAACGGAGTCGCCGACCCGCACAGCCGCGAATGAGGCTGTCATGAGATGTCCTCCCTTGGAAGCGGTTCGCGGTCGCCGCTCTCGTACCGGGCGACCGCCGTCGCCCGGACTGTTCCCGGCCGCTGACGCAGCCGAAAACGCACGCGCGTTCTCGCGTCGGACTCATGACCTGGGCGATGGCGTAAGCGATACCGCTCCCGTGACTACACTCCGCGCCATGCCAATGCGAGCCACGACGGTGCGGTTCGACGACGCGCTCTGGAACCTCGTCGAGCGCGAGGCGAACCGCGAGGGCGTCAGCGCGGCGCAGTACGTCCGCGACGCCACGATCCTCCGTACCGCCTACGCGATGGGCCGGCGCGGCGACCCCGACTTCGAGCGCGCGATCGACCGGGCGGCGGGCCGTGAGGAGACGCCGGAAGCGGGGTCGGCCGACGGGACGGCGCGACGCCAGGCGCTGCTCGACGCGGCTGCGGCCGTCCAGGACGGCGGGCGGCTCGAGGCCCTGGAGGCGACGGGCCTGCTCGACTCCGACGTCTCACCGTCCTTCGACCGGCTGGCCCGGCTCGCCGCCCACGTGCTGCACGCGCCCGTCGCGCTCGTCTCGCTCGTCGACTCCGACCGCCAGTTCTTCAAGAGCTGCCTCGGACTGCCG
Organism: uncultured Solirubrobacteraceae bacterium; assembly: GCA_963844405.1. Lineage (GTDB taxonomy): Bacteria > Actinomycetota > Thermoleophilia > Solirubrobacterales > Solirubrobacteraceae > DASSUW01. The sequence goes on from CAWJNZ010000012.1 coordinate 668,006, forward strand.
GAGCCCTGGGCCACCACGCGCGGCTCGCCGCTGACGCATTCGTTCTGCCAGCACGCGGTGGCCAGCCGCGAGCCGCTGCTGGTCAGCGACGCGCGCGAGCATCCCGTCCTGGGCGACAACCTCGCCATCCGGGACATGGGCGTCATCGCCTACGCCGGCATCCCCCTGATCGACGATGCCGGCCATGCGCTCGGGACGCTCTGCGTGATCGACAGCCAGCCGCGCCACTGGACGAGCCACCAGGTCCAGCTCCTGAGCGACATCGCCGCCTCCGTGGTGACGGAGATCTCGCTCGCGCAGGCGGCGGCCCGCGAGTCCTGACGCGGGTCGGGCTAGTGGCCGGCGCCGGCCTCGGGCGCGTGCGGGGTCTTCAGCACGCCGAGCGAGCCCTTGACCATGTCGCCGAAGGCGTGGTTGACGAAGGGGTAGCCGCCTTCCTCGTCGAGCGTGAACTCGACCCAGCCGCCCTGGGACGGGGCGAGATTGATCGTCTGGGCGTCGTGACCGACCGTGCCCTCGACGACGGTGCGGTCGAACACCGTCCCGATGACGTGGAAGGCGCTCCAGACGCTCGGGCCGGCGTTGAGGACGTACATGCGGACCTTCTCGCCGACCTTCACGGGGATCGGCTCGGCCTTGTACTGGTTGGCGTAGCCGTTGAAGGCGATCACGTCGGGCTTCTTGGCTGCCATCTTGGTCATGTCGGCGTCACCGCCGGGCTCGCCGATGTAGTACTCCTGCTGGGTGATCCACAGCTCCTTGTCGACCGGCGCGAGGTCCTTGGGCTTGACGACGAACATGCCGACCATGCCGGCGCCCGTGTGCATGAGGACCGGCTGGGTGGCGCAGTGGTACATGAAGACGCCGGGGTGCTTGGCGACGAAGCGGTAGTGCATCGACTTGCCGGGAGCCAGGTCGCTGTAGTGCATGCCGGGGTTGACCTCGGCGGAGTGGAAGTCGAGCGAGTGCGGCAGGTCGACCTTCATGCTCGCGTCGGTGCCGTTGACGAGCGTGAAGTCGACGGTGTCGCCCTCGTTGACGACCATCGGGGCGGACACGCCGGTGCCGCGGTGGTACGTGCCGTTCACGGCGAAGCTCCAGACCTCGGTCGGGGCCAGGTCCTTGCTGACCTGCGTGACGTGTTGGAAGACGTCGACCTTGAACGTCTTGACCGGGCCGGCGGGGACGGGCGGCAGCGCCGGGTCCACGCGCTCGAACTTCTCGAAGGCGACGCCCTTGGCGTCGGCGGCGGTCGGCGCCGCCGCCGCCGTCTCGGTCGCCTGATCCGTGTGCGCCGCAACCGGGGCGGCCGCGACGGGCTGCGCGTCGCCGCCGCCCGCGGCCAGCGCCACGACGGCGACGACCACCGCGATCAGCGCGACGAGGCCGACCAGGCCGATGCCGACGTAGATCCACGCGCGGCGGTCGGCTTCGACGTCGACCGAGCGCTCGGCACCCGCAACGTCGAGGCCCTCGGCGGCGGCGTAGTCGATCGCCGGCATCGGGTCGGTGGCACTGCTGTCGGAGTCTGGGATGAGAGTGGACATGACCACATCGTCGGCGGAGCGAGGGCGCGGGTCCTCAGGAGTCCCGTGCAGACTTCACGCGGCGTTCCCCGCCTGCGAGCTCAGTAGTTGGCCGCGACGCGTGTCGCGTACGGAAGGCGCACACGGATGTGTGTGCGGCCGCCGGGCCGCGGCTCGGCTCGCAGCGAGCCGTCCAGCAGGCTCGCGCGAGCCCGTGCCGCCGCGAGCGGCTCGCCGGCGCTCAGCAGCTGGACGTCGAGGTCGACGTGGAGACGCGAGCCGGACGCGCGGAGGCTCACGGTCGCCGGCGTCAGCGGTGACGCGGCATCGAGCGTGTGCTCGACCAGCCGGTAGACGCCGGTGCGAAGGGCCTCCGGCAACGGCTCCGGCAGCTCGTCGGCCACCACGACGACCTCCCGGCCGCCGTCACGCGCGAGCGCCTCGAGCGCGGACACGAGACCGAGCTCGGCCAGCGACGACGGCCGCAGCTCGCCGGCGATGTCGCGAACCTCCTGCAGGACGCCGCTGACCTGGCCGTGCAGCTCGTCGAACGAGTCGCGGCCCTGCGCTCCGGCCTCGCGGCGCAGCATGCGCAGCCCGAGTAGGACGGCGGCCAGCGTCTGCGCGAGCTGCTCGTGAAGGGTGTCGGCCACGCGACGGCGGTCGTCCTCCTGCGCGTCGAGCAGCCGGCCGAGGCCCGAGCGCTGCTCGCGCAGCTCGGCCTCGAGCCTCGCGGCCTCGCGCTCGCGGCTCAGGAGCCGCTGGTTGTCGGCGGCGAGGCCGGCCTGGAGGGCCAGGAGCTCGAGGGCGACGCGGTCCTCGTCCTCGAGGCCGGCGTCGTGCACGACGGTGATCCTGCCCAGGAGCGCGCCGTGCGCCACGATCTGCGTGACCGTGCTGCGGCCCTGCGCGCGGCCCGCGACGGCGGTCGGGTGGCCGTCGAGCTCCACGACGACGCCGACGACGCGTGGCGTGCGCATTGCCGCGGCGGCGACGGCCTCCGCCGGCGGCTCGCGCGCGCCCAGCTCGGCGAGCACCAGCCCGGAGTCGAGCAGGCGCTGCTCACGGCCGTGCGCCGCGCGCATGCGATCGCTGAACCGGCCGGCGATCGCGCCCGCGGCGACGAGGACGGGGCCGTGCGTCGCGATCGCGACCGGGTCGCCGGCGATCACGAGAGCCACCGCCAGCCCCGCGGCGACCAGGCCGCCCGCGAGGCCGAGCTCGAGGGCGACGAGCGTGACGGGAAGCAGGTAGAGGACCGCGAGGACAGGGTCGTCGGCGACCGCGACCGCGACGAAGGCGGTCGCCGCGGTGGCGAGGACCACCGGGCGACGCTCCGGCCAGCGGCGGGTCAGCAGGATCGAGTCCAGCGCCATTGCCACAGCATCGGCTCGGACTGGCCGCGACGGATCCGTAGGAACCCGCAAGCTGCCCGCGGCGCGCCACGGATGCTGCTATCGGACGAGCTCGGCGGCCTGTCGCGCCATCTCGAGCTCCTCGTCGGTCGGGACCACGAGCACCGCCACCGCGGCGCCGGGAGGGGAGATGGCCCTCGCCTCGCGCGAGCCGTCGCGGTTGCGCTCCTCGTCGACCCGGATGCCGAGCCGGTCGAGGCCGGCGAGCGAGCGCGCACGCACGATCGGGTCGTTCTCGCCGACGCCGGCGGTGAAGACGATCGCGTCGGCGTGGCCGAGGACGGCGAGATACGCGCCGACGTACTTGCGGATGCGGTGGCAGTAGACGTCGAGCGCCCGCGTGGCGGCGGCGTCGCCGGCCGCCACGCGCGCGTATACCTCACGGAGGTCGCTCACACCGGCCAGCCCCTTGAGCCCGCTGGCCGTGTTGAGCAGCCGGTCGATCTCGTCGAGCTGGAGGCCGGCCGTGCGCCGCAGGTGGATGACGAGCGCCGGGTCGACGTCGCCGCTCCGCGTGCCCATGACCAGGCCCTCGAGCGGCGTCAGGCCCATCGAGGTCTCGACGCTGCGCCCGCGCTCGACCGCGGTGGCGCTCGCCCCGTTGCCAAGGTGGAGCACGATCAGGTTGACGTCCTCCGGCTCGCGGCCGAGGAAGCGCGCCGCCGCGCGCGAGACGAACGCGTGCGAGGTGCCGTGGAAGCCGTAGCGCCGGACGCCGTGACGGGTCGCCCAGTCCTCCGGCACGGCGTAGGTGTAGGCGTGCGGCGGCAGCGTCTGGTGGAAGGCGGTGTCGAAGACCGCGACGTGGGGGAGGGCGGGGAGCGCGCGCCGGGCGGCCTCGATCCCCACGATGTTCACCGGGTTGTGCAGCGGTGCGAGCACCGAGAGGGCGCGGACCTCGGCCAGCACCTCGTCGTCGATCACGACCGGGTCGGCGAAGCGCGCGCCGCCGTGGACGACGCGGTGGGCTACGACCTCGATGCCGGCCGGGTCCAGCCCGCCCAGCGCCTCGCTCATCGCCTCTTGGTGGTCGGCCACCCCGCCCGGCTCGCCGATGCGCTCCACGAGCCCCGACGCGAGCCGCTCGCCCCGCTCGAGATCGACCAGCCGGTACTTGAGCGACGACGAGCCGCAGTTGAGGACGAGGACGCTCAAGCGTCCTGCGCCTGGATCGCGGTGATCGCCACCGTGTTGACGATGTCGGCGACCGTCGCGCCGCGGGAGAGGTCGTTCACGGGCTTGCGCAAGCCCTGCAGCACGGGCCCGATCGCCACCGCGCCGGCGCTGCGCTGCACGGCCTTGTAGGTGTTGTTGCCGGTGTTCAGGTCCGGGAAGATGAAGACCGTCGCCCGGCCCGCGACGGCGCTCGCGGGCAGCTTGGTGCGAGCGACGCTGGCGTCGACCGCGGCGTCGTACTGGATCGGGCCCTCGACCGAGAGGTCGGGGCTGCTCCGGCGCACGAGCTCGGTCGCCTCCCGCACGCGCTCGACGTCCTCGCCGCTGCCGGACTCGCCGGTCGAGTACGAGAGCATCGCCACGCGCGGCTCGACACCGAACCGCGCGGCGGTCTCCGAGGAGGAGGAGGCGATGTCGGCGAGCTGCTCGGCCGTCGGGTTCGGGTTGACCGCACAGTCGCCGTAGACGAGCACGCGATCGGTCAGGCACATGAGGAACACGCTCGAGACGATCGAGACGCCGGGGCGCGTCTTGATGAGCTCGAAGCTCGGCCGGATCGTCTCCGCCGTCGTATGGGCGGCGCCGGACACCATCCCGTCGGCGAGGCCAAGGGCGACCATCATCGTCCCGAAGTAGGAGACGTGCTGCATGACGTCGCGCGCGGCGTCGACCGTCACGCCCTTGTGTGCCCGCCGCCGGGCGTACTCCTGGGCGAACCGCTCACGCTGCTCCTCGTCGGCCGGCGACACCAGCCGGGCGCCGGAGACGTCGACGCCGACCCGCGCCGCGGCGGCGCGGACCTCCTGCTCGTCGCCGAGCAGCGTGAGGTCCGCGACGCGGCGCCGCAGGAGGATCTCCGCGGCGCGCAGGACCCGCTCATCGGTGCCCTCGGGCAGCACGATGTGGCGGCGGTCCGCGCGCGCCCGCTCGATCAGGGTCTGCTCGAACATCAGCGGCGTCACCGCGTCCGAGCGGGTGACGGCCAGCCGCTCGAGCAGCGCGTCGCCGTCGACGTGGCGCTCGAACAGCGCCAGCGCGGTGGCGATCTTGCGCGGCGTGGCGACGGTGATCGTGCCCTCGAGCGAGCCGGCGAGCGCGGTCGTCGCGAAGGTGTCGTGCGATGTCGCGACGATCGCCGGCATCGCCGGGGCCTCGATCGGCTGCAGCAGAGCGTCCGGCGGGCGGAGGCCGCCGGTGAGGATGACGCCGGCGACCGACGGCAGCGTCCGCGAGGCGTGGGCGAAGAGCGCGGTGAGCAGCACGTCCGCCCGATCGCCCGGGGTGATCAGCAGCGCGCCGTCCACGAGCCGGTCGAGCAGGTTCGGCACGGTCATCGCCGCGACGGTCACGCTGAGCGCCTCGCGGGTGAGCGCGTCCGCGGACCCGCCGACGAGCTCGCCGTCGCACGCGGCGAGGACCTCGCCGATCGTCGGCGCCATCAGCAGCTCGTCCTCCGGCAGCACGTACACCGGGACGTCGGCGGTCACCTCGGCGGCCACGCCGTCGAGGCGGTCCGCCTCCACGCGATTGGCGACCACCGCCACGACCTCGGCGCCGATCTTGCGCATCATGTTGAGCGCGACGGTGACGGCGGCCTGGATCTCGGGCGCGCTCCGCTGGTGGCCCGAGACGACGCACAGCACGGGCAACCCGAGGTTGAGCGCCACCCGCGCGTTGAAGGCGAGCTCCCCGGCGCGCACGACGCCCGAGAAGTCCGTGCCGACCGCGAGCACCGCGTCGCACGTCGCGGCGAGCGCGCGGTAGCGGGCGACGATCTCCGCGAGCGCCCGCCCCTCGTCCGCCCGCACGTCCTCGTAGCCGACGCCCACGGAGGCGGCATGGGAAGCGGCACCGCTTCCGCGCAGCACGCCGAGCAGCGGGTCGTCCTCGCCGGCGACGACCGGGCGGAAGACGCCGAGGCGGCTGACCTGGCCCGCGAGCAGCTGCCGCAGGCCGAGCGCGACCGCCGACTTGCCGGTCGCGTGCTCGGCGCCGGCGACGTAGATCCCCCGCGTCACGAGTGCGAACGCTACGTGAGACCGATCAGACGCGTCTCGGGACGTTGCCCGCGAGCGTGAGCACGAGCCGCATGGCCTTGTGGCCAGGATCGGCGGTGGGTCCGAACATGCACGGGCAGCCGCCGTCGATCACGGCGATCCCGTGCTCGCGCCCGTATGCCGTCGCGCTCTCCGACACGCTGCCGGCGCCGGGCCCGCGGTGCATCCAGACGTGCTTGATGCCGAGGTCGGCGCAGTCGTGCATGGTCTGCTCCGCGTGGTGCGGGCTGGTGGCGATCACCACGGCGTCGACGCCGCCGGGGATCGAGCGCAGATCGTGATAGCAGCGGTCGCCCTCGACCTCGTCCGCGTTCGGGTTGACGGCGAAGACCTCGTAGCCCCGCGAGCGCAGGCGCTGGTAGACGACGTTGGCGCCGTGGTCCTTGGGGCTCCGCGAGACGCCCGTGACGGCGACCCTTCGATGGGCCAGGAACTCCGTGGCTGCGTCCTTGATCTTCTGCATGACGCCCAGGATCTCCCGGCGCTGGCGCTCGCACAGCCGTGGAGGCCACGCGAGTCGCACCGTATCCGCGCGCCGGTTGGTTGCGGGTTTGCCGCAGCCGATCGGCGGGGTGCTGCGGATTTCCGGGCGCCCCGTCGGACCGACACTGCTTGTGCAAGCAACAAGGTCCACGTGAGGAGGACATGATGAGCAAGCTCTACATCTACGCCGGGATCGCCGCCAGCATCGTGCTGATCGCCTTCGGCGCCGGCTCGCTGTACATGGGCGTCGACGGTCGTGACCGCGTCCGCGACGACCTCGCCCGCGAGCAGATCGTCGGCACGCCGGACTCGAGCATCCCCGGCCAGAAGGTCGACACCGGCAAGGAGGCCGAGGCCTTCGCGAACGTGATGCGCAAGCACACGCTCGAGGCCACCGGCGGGCAGACGTACGCGCAGATGGGCCGGTTCCTGGACGAGAACGGCCAGCCCACCAGCGACGAGGCGGCGGCCGCCAAGGACCCGAAGACGGGCAAGCCGGTCGAGAACGGCCTGCGCAACATGTGGGTGACCTCGACGGCGCTGACCACCGCGCTCAACACGGCCTACTTCGCCGAGAGCGTCGCGACCTTCGCGATCGTCATGGGCGTCGCCCTGCTGCTGGTCGGCATCGGCTTCCTCGTCCTGATCGTCCGGGTCCTGCTGCCGGTCACGACCTCCCAGAAGACCGCGCGAGGGGCGGCCTCCGCCATCCCCACCGCCAGCTGATGGCTGATTCCGCGGCCCGCACGGGGGTCGTGGCATCAGTCATCCAGTCCTCCTCGACCAGCGAGGGGACCTCGCACGGACCCGCGGCCCCGGCACGCACCCCAGCGCGCCGGGGCCGCTCCGCGTTCGAAGCGCTAGTCGTCGCCGCGCAGCGGCTGCCAGTGGTCCGTCGTGAGCCGGGCAGCGTCGGTGGTCTCGCAGAAGTCGGTCAGTACCGCGGCGAAGCGATCGGGGTCGGCGTCGTGCGGTAGGTGACCCGCGCCCGGGAAGACCTCGAAGCGGCTGCCCGGCATCGCCTCGTGCGCCGCCGCGCCGTGGGCGACGGGGATGATCGAGTCCTTCTCGCCCCAGACGATCAGGCTCGGGATCAGCGCCGCCAGCTCGAGGCGATCGTGGGCGCTGACCCGCTGCCCGCCCGGCTCGATCACCGCGCGGACGGTGTGGAGGAAAGCCTGACGCGAGCCGGCGTTGTCGAGCGACGCGAAGCCGCGAGCGAGGACGTCGACGTCACCGCTCGGCGCCAGCCGTGCCCGTCGCAGCAGGCCGCCGACGTGGCGGCCGAGACCGACGAGGGGGGACGCGGTCAGGAACGGCAGGACGTAGTCGGCGCCCGGGAGCGCGGCGGCTCGCAGCAGCAGGTGCACCTCGCGCCCGAGGCCGCCGCTGGACACGAGCACCAGGCGCTCGCAGCGCTCGGGGAACTGGTAGGCGAACTGCATCGCGATCCCGCCGCCGAGCGAGTGCCCGACGACGGTCACGTGATCGATGCCCAGCGCGGTGAGCAGGTCGCGCACGCCGGCGGCGTGGGCCCCGAGCGAGTAGTCGCCGCGCGGCGTCGCCGACTCCCCGTGGCCGAGCAGGTCGGGCGCGATCAGGGTGAAGCGCTCGCTCAGCCGCGTCGCCACGCGCTCCCAGGTCTGCGACGAGTTGGCGATGCCGTGCAGGAGCAGGAGCACCGGGCCGTCACCGGCGGTCCGGTAGGTGACCGCATGCCCGTGGATCGCCAGCTCGTGCGGCGTCAGCGTCGGCTCGGGGTTGCTCACGCCTGCCAGGCTACGTGCCGCCGCGTTCCGACGGGCGAGAGGCCGCTCGAATGACGATCGGTATTTCGCGACATCCAAGTCTCCTATAGTGGCCTGTACACCCAAGCGAAAGCCGCCCGATGACCTGCGGCGATGGGAGTACGCGATGAGCGACACGAGCAAGCGACAGCAGCCGGTCGAGCCCGCCAAGCGCGGGGAGGCCGCGTGGCGCGCGGAGCGGGCCGAGATCGCCCGCCGCAACGACGAGGCCAGCAGGCGGGCGCGCGGGCGACGGCAGGCGAAGTACGAGGAGGAGACGGCGCGCCGCATGGCCGCCGAGCGCCTCGAGCGGGCCGAGCTCGCGAAGCGCAGGCCGTAGCACCGACACCGGCGCGGCGTCATCCGGCGCGGGCGCTCCTACGACAGAACGGATGTGACGCGTGGCGTCCAGGTCCAAGCAGAAGACCACCATGGCCAAGCTCAACCGCGAGCGGGCGGTGCAGCAGCGGCGCCTCGACAAGCAGGCCAGGAAGGACGCCAGGCGGCAGGCCGCGGACGGGCGCGCCTCCCAGGGCACCGAGCCCGGGCAGCCGATCGAGGGCGCCGGCCTCAGCCCGCAGTAGCGGGCGCCTCGGGCTGCACGCGAGCCGCCGCGCGCGGCCGGCGTGCGTCCTCGATCGCCCGCATGCCCGGCAGGTAGAGCGCCGAGAACGTGACGACGGCGCCGACCATGCCGGCGGCGACCAGGGTGCCCTGCGCCCCGAGCCACACGCTGGCCGGGCCGGTGAGGGCGAAGGACAGCGGCAGCAGGCCGGTCGAGATCAGCCAGTCGAGGCTCGAGACGCGCCCGAGCAGGTGCGGGGGGACGTGGCGCTGCTTGGCCGTGGCCCACACGACCAGCCCGGCGGTCTCCAGCGCGTTGAACGCGAGGCTCACGAGCATGAGCTGCCAGACGGCGGCGGCGAGCCCGTAGCCCGCGACCGCGAGCGTTCCGAGCGTCCAGGCGACGTACATCGCGGTGATGTCGCGCCGCGGCAGGCCGCGCTGGCCGATCGCGACCGCGCACAGGACGGACCCGACGCCGCCGGCGGCGAACACCAGCCCGAGGTCCGCGGCGCCTCCGCCGAGCTCGTTCTTGACCAGGTACGGCAGGAGGATCTCGACGGGGCCCATGAAGAGCAGGAACGCGATCGCCGCGCTGCCGAGCGTCCCCCACAGCCACACGTGCCGGCGGACGTACGCGAGGCCGGCGCGGACGTCGGTCAGCAGCGAGACGGCCGGCGCCGGCGTCGCCCGCGGCCGCGAGCGCATCGCCAGCAGAGCGGCGGCTGAGACGGCGAACGTCGCGGCGTCGAGGGCGAAGGCGGCGCCGATGCCGACCACCTCGATCAACACCCCGCCCACGGCCGGACCTACGAGGCGCAGGGCGAGCGGCCGGATGACCTGGTCGAGGGCGTTGGCGCGCGGGAGCTCGGAGGCCGGCAGCAGATCGGGCACGATCGCGTCGAAGGCCGGGCCGAAGAACGCGCTGCCGGCCCCGTAGAGAGCCACCAGCGCGGCGACGTGCCAGAGCTCGAGCGAGCCGGTCAGCGACAGGGCGGCGATCGTGCCGACGGCGAGTACCCGCGTCACGTCGGCGGCGAGCATCGCCCGCCGGCGGTCCCAGCGGTCGCTGACCACGCCGCCGAGCAGCAGCAGGGCGACGGTGGGCACCGTCATGGCGATCGCCACGACTGCGAGGGCGGTCGGCGCGTTGGACAGCGCGTAGACCTGCCAGGCGAGCGCGACGATGAAGACGCCGTCGCCGACCAGCGAGACGCACATGCCGCTCCACAGCAGGCGGAAGTCGCGATGGCGCAGCGGCGACAGCAGGCGGACGCGGTCGCGTGCCGGGCTATCCGGCATGCGTGCGGCGCGGCTCGTCGGCCGTGGCGCGCAGGTACTCGAGCGTGGCGTGAGCGTCCATCGGCCGGGCGAACAGGAAGCCCTGACCCAGGTCGCAGCCGAGCTCGCGCAGGCCGGCCCACTGCTCCTCGTGCTCGATCCCCTCGGCGACGACCTCGAGGTGCAGTGTCTCGCCGAGACCGACCACCGCGCTCGCCAGCGCCGAGCGTCTGCGGCGACGCTCCGGCGCTGAGGAACGAGCGGTCCATCTTGATGATGTCGACCGGGAGCTGGCTGAGGTGGCTGAGCGACGAGTAGCCCGTGCCGAAGTCGTCCATCGCCAGACGCACGCCGAGGTCCTTGAGGTCGTGGAGGCGCTGGAGCGAGGTCTCGGTGTCGGTGATCATCACCGTCTCGGTGATCTCGAGCGTGAGCGAGCACGCGGCGAGGGCGGACTCCGCCAGGGCGTCGGCCACGTCGGCCACGATGTCGGAGTGCTGGAGCTGCTTGACCGAGAGGTTGACGGCCATGCTGAGCGGCGGCCCGGCGGGGAGCAGCGACCGGATCTCGCTCGCCTGACGGCAGGCCTCGCGGAGCACCCAGCGGCCGATCGGCACGATCAGGCCCATCTCCTCGGCGAGCGAGATGAAGACGTCGGGCGGGACCATCCCGCGCTCGGGATGGCGCCAGCGCAGCAGCGCCTCGACGCCGGTGACTGAGCCGTCGGCCAGGCGCACCACCGGCTGGTAGTGGAGCTCCAGCTGCCCGCCGGCCATCGCGCGCTGGAGGTCGGCACGGAGCTCCAGCCGCTCGAGCACGCCCTCGTGCATGGCGGGCTCGAAGATCCGGTAGCCGCCCTTGCCCTCGCGCTTGGCGATGTACATGGCCGCGTCGGCGTTGCGGATGAGCTCGTCGGCGTCGGCGCTCGGCTCGCCGGTGACCACGGAGATGCCGAGGCTCGAGCCGATGTAGATCTCCTTGCCGTCGACCGTCAGCGGCGCCGCGAGCGACTCGAGGATCCGCTCCGCCGTGTCGGCGGCCTCCTGCGCGCTCGTGATGTCCTCGAGCACGACGGCGAACTCGTCGCCGCCGAAGCGCGCCGCGGTGTCGCTGGCGCGGACGCACGCGTCGAGCCGCCTGGCGACCTCGAGCAGGACGGTGTCACCCGCCGCGTGGCCGAGGCTGTCGTTGACGGTCTTGAAGTCGTCGAGGTCCACGAACAGGACCGAGAGCCCGCTGTGCTCGCGCCGGGCGCGGGCGACGGCGTGCCGCACGCGCTCCACGAACAGCGCGCGGTTGGCGAGGTTGGTGACGGGGTCGTGGAACGCCTGGTGGGCGAGCTGCTCCTCGAAGGCCTTGCGCTCGCTGACGTCGCGCCCGTTCAGGACGATGCCGCGGACGTTCTCGTCCTCCAGGAGGTCGGTGTAGAAGATCTCGAACTGCCGGACGCTGCCGTCGGCGTGGCGCAGCGCGCACTCGAGCACCTGCGGCTCGGGGGAGAGCGGCCGGTTCGCGAGCACGTGCAGCAGCCGGCCCTCCTCGCCCGGAGCGAGCAGCTGGTCGAAGAAGGAGCCGACCAGATCCTCGGCCGCGTAGCCGAGCACCCGCTCGATCGACGGGCTCTGGTAGACGATCGTGCTGTCCGCCGCGAGCACCGTGATGAGATCGCTCGGCGTGCTGGACGAGCGACGCGAAGCGCGCCTCGCCGGCTCGGCGGTGGACCTCCTCCATGAGCCCCGCGCTCTCGAGCGCGAGGGAGACCTCGGTGGCGAGCGCCGCGAGGCCGCGACGCAGCGGCTGCGTGTACCTCTTCAGCGGCGACGATCAGACGACCATGGGTCTCGCCGCGGACGGTGAGGTCGAGCGACATGCAGGTGACGGTCCGGCAGGCGCAGCTGCTGCCGGCGGGTGGCCGGGTCGGCGGCCAGCGACGCGAGCGTCCAGGTCTCGGCGCCGGGCGCCGCGACGAGCACGTGCTCGCCGTCGATCAGGCAGAGCCGGGCGTCCGCCCCTTCGCCTCCGAGCGCATGCGCCGCGTGCAGCGCCGCCCGGCAGATCTCCTCGCGGCTGGTCGCGCCGACGAGGTCGGCGCCGGCGGCGCTCAGGATGCGCTCGCGGTCGACCGACCGCTCCTGCTGGCGGATGAGGCCGGTCATGCGCATCACCACGAGAGCGAAGAGGACGATCCCGACGACGTCGTCGGCATAGCCGTCCACGCCGCCGGTGAGGTTCTGGGCGAAGGCCAGCAGCGGAGCCATCAGCGACGCGCCGGTGAGCAGCACGAGCCGGAGCACGGTCAGCCGCGGCTCGCGGGTCGCGGGGCGCTCGAGCTCCCGCATCGACGGGTGCAGCGCCGCCGCGCCCCACAGCAGGTAGAACGCGATCCAGCCGACGTCGAGCCACGCCTGGCCGTCGTAGGCGCCCTTCAGCGTCAGGACGCCGTAGACGAAGTCGGTGGCGAGGAGGGCGAGGATGCTCGCGGCGAGCAGGTAGAACGCCGGCCGGCGCGTGCCCGAGTCCACGGCCAGGCGGATCGCCGCCGCCAGCAGGAGGATGTCGCCGATCGGGTACGCGATCGAGACGAGGCGCGCGACGACCGACAGCTCGTCGACGTGGAGCGACGGCTCGATCAGCACCACCCACGAGATCAGCGCCAGTCCGATCGTAATGATCAGCGAGTCGATCGCGCCCGCGCGATCGCCGCCGGGTGTCCGGCGCCGCGCGAGGATCAGCAGGCCGGCCATCAGCGCCGGGTAGACGACGAGGTACGCCGCGTCGCCGATCGACGGGAACGGCACCTCCTTGTCGAGCAGGCGCGGGTAGCTGTAGGTGTAGAGGTCGCCGAGCCAGAAGAGGAAGAACCCGAGGGCGAACCACAGCCACGGCCCGCGCGACCGCGGCCGGTGGATCTTGAGGCCGAGCAGGATGGCGCCGACGGGGGCGAGTCCGAGCAGGTTCATCACCGGCCCGCTCCCCTGGAACGGCGGGACGAGCAGGTAGAGCGCGCAGAGCAGCGTCCCGGCGCCGAGGAACACGCTCCAGAGCGGTGGGACGCGGAGGCGCGCCGTCATCTCAGCTCGCCAGGGACAGGGTGTCGTAGGTGCGGAGCTCGCCGGCCTCGGCGAGCTCCTCGAGGGCGGCGATCAGCGTGTCGACCTCGGCATCCGTGTTCGAGGCGGTGAGCTGCACGCGGAAGCCGACCTCGCTCTTGGGCACGAGCGGGTAGGCCGCCAGCGTCACGTACACGCCGCGGTCGAACAGGAACCGCCCGACGGCGTCGATCCGCTGATGGTCGCTGAGCGGGATCTCGACGATCGGGAAGCCTGACCGGTTCGGCGTGTGGACGCCCAAGCCGTGGAGGCAGTCGAGCACGCGGCGGGTGAGCCGGCTGAGCTCGGTGCGCAGCGCGTCACCGCGCCGCTCGTTGACGTCGAAGCCGGCGAGCACGGTGGCCAGCGACGCGACGGGGGAAGGGCCCGAGTAGAGGTACGGCGGCGCGGCGACCTTGAGCAGGTCCTTGACGTCGGTCGGGCAGGCGATGAACGCCAGCAGCGACGAGTAGGCCTTGGAGAAGCCGCCCACCAGCACGATGTCGTCGTACGTCTCGTCGGCGTGGCGGATGACGCTGTTGCCGCGGATGCCGTAGGCGCAGGGCTCGTGCGGGCTGCGCTCGCCGATGACGCCGAAGCCGTGCGCGTCGTCGACGTACAGCAGCGCGCCGTGCTTGCGCGCGACGGCCGCGAACGCCCGGATGTCGGGCGCGTTGCCGGTCATGCTGTTCACGCCGTCCATGCAGATCAGGCGCGTGGCGTCGCGCTCGGCCTTGAGCAGCTCGTCGAGGTGGTCGGGGTCCTCGAAGCGGAAGCGCTTGACCGCGGCGCCGCGAGCACGGGCGACCTGGCAGCCGTCGTAGATGGTCTTGTGCGCGCGCTCGTCCAGGAAGATCGTCCCCGACGCCGCCAGCAGCGGGATGACGGACATGTGGATGTGCGTGATGGTGGGCAGCACGAGCGAGTCGTCGCTGCCGAGCAGCGCGGTGAGCCGCTCCTCGATCTCCTCGTAGAGCACGGGGCTGCCCAGGAGCCGCGACCAGCTGGGATGCGTCCCCCAGGCCTCGAGGTACGCAGGGATCGCGTCGATGATCTCGCGATCGAGGTCGAAGCCGAGGTAGTTGCACGACGCGAAGTCCGCGAGCCAGTGGTCGCCGACGCGGATCATGCGGCCGTCGACCTCGTCGATCACCGCGTCCATCATCGGGTGCGACGCCTTCAGGGCCTGCAGGTCCCGGCAGGTCTCGAGCCAGTGCTCGACCCACGGTCGGCGAGTCCTGCCCGGGGCGGCCGGCGCGCGCGAAGCGTACTTGGACATCGCAGTCCTCATCTGCCTCTGTATCGGTCGCCTGCGCAGGGACTTGACCCGCGCCCTTGAATGACGAGGCCTCAGGAGCGGCGAGAATGAATGACCGTCCACAGCCAGGCCGCATGAGCGGACGCGTCGCCGTGGTCACCGGCGCGGGAACCGGCATCGGCCGCGCGACGTGCGTGCGCCTCGCCGAGGAGGGCGCCGAGGTCGTCGTGACCTCGCGCACGCGCGCGAACGTCGAGGCCACCTGCGACGAGGTGGAGGCCGCCGTCGGTGGGCGGCCGCTCGGCCTCGTGCTCGACGTCGCCGACCGGCCCGCCGTCGACAGCGTCATGGCCGACGTGGCGACCCGCTGCGGGCGCATCGACGTGCTGGTCGCGAACGCCGGGATCGAGCTGCTCGAGGAGCCGAGCATCGTCGACACCACCGACGAGCAGTGGGAGCGGGTCCTCGGCATCAACGCGAGCGGCGCGTTCTATAGCTGCCGCGCGGCTCTGCGGCACATGCCCGACGGCGGCGCGATCGTGACCGTGGGGTCGATCAACGCCCTCGTCGCCTGGGAGCACGACGCCGCCTACTGCGCGTCGAAGGGCGCCGTGCTCCAGCTCACCCGCGCCATCGCGCTCGACATGGCGCCGAGGAACATCCGCGCCAACTGCGTCTGCCCGGGAGTGATCGACACCCCGATGGCCGACGGCTTCATCGACCAGGCCGGCGACTCCGCGGCGCTCAGGCTCCAGTACGAGGCGCTCAGCCCCCTGAACCGCCTCGGCACGCCGCGCGAGATCGCCAACTGCATCCTCTTCCTCGCGTCCGACGAGTCCAGCTTCGTGACCGGCGCCGCGCTCGTCGCCGACGGAGGGACGATCATCCGCCCCTAGGCGGGCGCCGGGCCGTGGTAGATCTCCCGGAGATCCCATCCACACACTGGGCACTCCAGGGTCCCGACGGGTGCCCGGGCGCCGCAGCGCGAGCACGGCGTCTCACGTGGCGGCTCCCGGCGTAGGAGTCTCTGTAACCATCGCATCGCGCCACCTCGCAGTCGGGTGTGGCCCACGGCTCGACGGCCGACGCTAGCCATTGCCGCCGTGACGGCAATGGGGAGCACTCCCCATCTGTGCGGCGGAGTCAGCGTTCGAGCACGTCCCGCAGCCGCCCGCTACCGCTGGTCGCCGCGCCAGGCGCGAAACGCGCTCAGGAGCTCGTCGCGCAGGGCGGGGGAGAGCTGCTCGGCCTCGATGCGGCCGCTGACCGCGATCGTCTGCTCGAACTGCGCGACGTAGTCGCGACAGCCGTCGCACTCGGCGAGGTGGACCTCGAAGCGGAGTCGGTCTCGGTCCGGCAGAGCGTCCTCGAGGTAGTCGGTGATCACCTCGACGAGCTCGCGGCACGGCATGTCGGGGAGATCAGGCATCGGGGCGGTCGGAGTCGAGATCGGCGCGCCCGCGGGAGGCGATCGCGGTGGAGCAGGACCCGTCGGTTGGTCTCCGAGAGCTCCAGGGCGTTACAGACCGGCGTCACCGCCGCTGTGACGCCACGCGCCGATCGCCGACTGGGGACATGCCGATCGTGCTGAAGCTCCTGGCGATCCCCGTCACCGCGGCGGTCGTGCTCATCGGGCTGTGGGTGACGGGCGCCCTGATCACCAACGACTTCGGGGTCGCGATGTGGCTGACGATCGCGTGGATGCACGCGACCGTCGTCGTCTGGTGCCGCGCGTTCTCGGTGCTGTTCGCCCGCGCGCCGCTCCGCTGACGGCCTCAGCGCCGGTCGCGGAAGGCGGTCATCAGCGTCTCGCGCAGCTCGTCCGGCACGTCCGCCTCGTCGATGCGCCCGACCGTGTCGATCGTGATGCGCATCTGCTCGACGTACCACTTGCAGCCATCGCAGAGATCGAGGTGCGCCTCGAAGATCGCGACGTCCTTGGGCGACATGTGGCCCTCGAGGTAGTCGGTGACGAGCTCGACCACCTCCTGGCAGCTGATGGCCGTTCCGTCAGCCATCGAGGTGCCTCTCGAGCGCGGAGCGGACCCGCGAGCGCGCGCGATGCAGGAGGACGCGCTGGTTGGCCTCGGAGACGTCGAGCGTCGCGCAGACCTCCTCGGAGGTGTAGCCCTCGACGTCGCGCATGCGGATCACGGTCTGCTGGGTCAGCGGGAGCTCGGCGATGGCCCGCATGGCGACGCGGATCGTCTCGCGGTCCTCGACGATGGTGCCCGCGGTCGCGTTCCAGTCGGCCGGGAACGAGCGCCAGCCGCCGGTGTACGGCTCGTTGGGGCCGCGGAACCGCTCGGGCTCGACGGCGGGAGCGTGGTCCTCGGGGGCGAGCGAGGCGAAGGGGACGCTGCGGGCCTCGCGTGTCCCGCGCGTCTTGGCCTGGTTGACGAGGATCGAGAGGATCCAGGTCTTCAACGACGCGCGACCCTCGAAGCGGTCGAGGCCACGGATCACGCCGAGCCAGGTCTCCTGCACGACCTCCTCCGCGACGGCGCGGTCTTTCACGTACGTGCGTGCCACTGTGAGCATGGTGCCGTAGAGCTCCGTGACCAGCGCCTCGAAGGCCGCCTCGTCTCCCGCGCGCAGGCGCGCCAAGAGGTCCGCCTCGGCGGTGGTCGACCCGAGAGCGTCACGTCATGCCGAACCTACCGGGGGAGGTGGGCGCGGGTCCAGCCGACTCCAGCAGGGCGGCGGTCAGTCGCCGGCGTCGAGGACCTCGCGCAGCCTGCGCGCGAAGGGCTCGGGCTGGCCGGCGTATCCGAACTCGCCGCCGAGGAAGCCGCCGTGGTGGCTCGGGAACACGGTCGCCTCCTGACCGAGGAGCTCGGCGGTGGCGACCGCCGCGCGTCCGGTGAACGTGCCCAGCGACTCCTCGCCCACGGCGATCACCACACGGGTCGGCGCCGCCGCCAGCGCGTCGACGTCGGGGCGATAGCTGCTGACCGCCCAGGACCGGTCGGAGAGCAGCGGGTCCTCGCGGGAGCCGTCGTCCTCGGTCGGCATGCCGAACTGAGCGGGATCGGGCGCGGGCTGCGTGAAGTACTCGTCGGTGAACTCGCCTTGCCACGACGTCATCGCGATGAAGGCCGCCATGCCGGCGCCGAACCCGTCGGCCTCGTACGCGTCGCGGATGCCGCCCCGGGCGCGCTCGGCCGCCTCGGCGTCCGCGAGCACCGGGATGAGCGGCGGCTCGTGGGCCACCAGCGTGACCACGTCGCCGGGATGGGCCGCCACGAGCGCGAGCGCGGCCACCGCGCCGCCACTGCTCGCGAACATCTCCACCGGGCCGGCGCCGAGCGCCTCGATGACGGCGTGCACGTCGTCGGCCTGGACCGTCGGCACGTGGTCGACCCGGCCGTCGTTGCGGGAGCTGCGGCCGAGGCCGCGCGGGTCGTACGTGACGACCGTGCGGTCCGGGAAATGCGACGCCAACGTGGCGAACCCGTCGGCCTCCATCGGCTGGCCGATCATGAACAGCGGCGGCCGCCCGTCGGCCGTGGGGAGCGGGCCCTGGACGTCATAGGCGATGGTGGCCTCTTCGCGTTCGAGCACGTGCATCGTCGTCATGTGGATATTGACCGCTCCCGCCTCGAGAACTCATCGGGATCGCCGAGCCGGGCGCGGCCGGCGGTGATGGCCGCCACGACCGCGTCGGCTGAGTCGGCGAGGCTGATGATGTCGTCGAACGGCGCTGCGGCGTGGGCGGCGCGGGCACGGGCGAGGTGGAAGGGCGATCCGGGGCGGCCGTAGGCGGCGGTGTCGACGAAGACCATGGCCGCCTGCTGCGCCGGCGCGGCGGAGCCGTTCTGGGCGAGGTCCTGGAAGATCTCCTGAAGCGTTCCGAAGCTGCCCTCGAAGTAGGCCACGCCCGCGTTGGCGATGGTGAGCAGGCCGTCCTCGCGGACCGAGTTCTGGAAGAGCTTGGCGATGTGCGTGGCGAACTGGCTGATCGGCTCGCCGTCGTAGCGCCAGGTGGCGACGGCAAGGCTCGGCGCGCCGGCTGGCCGGCGGGCCGCGAGCGAGCGCGCGCTGTCGACGTAGTCGGCTTCGTGCCCCCGGTAGGCCGGGAAGCGTGCGAGGTCGTCGATGGCGGCGTGCAGCTCGTCGTCCGGGCGTCCCGCGAGACAGGCGCCAAGGTTGCCCGCCTCCATGATCCCCAGGCCTCCGCCGGTCGCCACGAGGAACCCGGCCTCGCTGCCTGATCGACGCCCTGGTCGTGAACGACCTGGGCGATGGCTTCGTCGACTTCGGCGGGCGGGATGCCTGACGCCTTGACGTGAGCGGCGAGGCGGGCGTCGAGGCTCTGCATCGGCGCTTCCGACCGGTACCCGGCCATGAGCTCGTCCACCGTGTAGAGGCGGTCGCGGTCCGGGGAGTACAGCCTGCCGCTGCCCAGCAGAGCGGCAACCTCCTCGCGAGTCATCGAAGCCATGGCGTTCGTGCTCCCCATCATGCCGCCGCGGGCAGGAGATCCCAGCGCGGGTCGTCCTCGGTCCAGCGGTTCACGATCGCGTCCACGCTGAGCTCGTGGACGGCGGGATCGAGGACGCCGTCGGCCGCGGCGAGGCCGAGGACCTCCAGGTACGTGCTCACCGAGTCCGTGGGGAGCGCGGCCGCCACGCTCGTCACCGTGCCCGCGACCCCGCGCATGTCGACGAGGACGAAGACCCCGACCACCTCGGCGCCCGCACCGGCCAGGGCAGCGCTGAACCGCCCGACGGCCGCGCCACTCGAGACCGCGTCGTCCACCAGCAGCACCCGGCGACCCGCCACCTCGGCCCCTCGGACCGGTGGCTCGTCGACCTCGTGACCGCGATACCCCGGCTTGCGGACGAAGGCGAACGGCACGTCGGCTGCGAGCGACACCGCCGCGGCCAGCGGCACGCCGGCGGTCTCGGCGCCGACCACGACGTCGACGCCGAGCTCGGAGGCGAATTGCGCCCCGCGCGCCCCGAGATCGCGGAGCAGGCCAGGATCGGCGTAGGCGCTCTCCAGCGACAGCGGGTGGATCGGCGTCCGGTCGGCATCCCAGCGGGCGACCCCGGCCCGGACCAGCCCCGGAGCGGTGGCCAGCCGGGTGGCGAGCGACTGCGGCTGGGTTGAAGTGGTGGTCATCGGGATCTCCTTGCCGGGCTCTCTGTCTTGTGCCGTCAAGGCTGCTCCGATCCGCGGCCCCTCGCGCCCGGGGAATTCCCTGGTCTGCACTCGCGTATCAGCGCGGCGCCGTCGCCGCTCTCTCTGGTCAGCCGCGACCTCGCGGACCGCTACGACAAGGACCGACCGCATGCCCCCCAACCGCATCGTCGCCCTGGCAACGCCGCTGGTCGCTCCCCTCGCGGGTGCGCTTGCCGCGTGGCTCTCGCAGAACGTCCCGGGCGTCGAGATCCCGGCCTCGATGATCGAGGAGGTGTTCCTGCTCGTGCTCGGCGTCGTGGGCGCCCTCGCCCTGCAGTTCAACCACAACCGCTTCAAGTGGGACGTGGAGGAGCAGCGGGCGGCGGTCGCCGGCGACGCGACCGCGCCGGACGACTTCGAGCTCGACGACGACGACGAGCTCGACGCCGAGGACGACGTCGACGTCGACGTCGACGTCGACGACGACGAGCCGTTCGACGACGACGACGAGCTGCCCGACGACGAGCTCGAGCTCGACGACATCGACGACGACGTCCCGACGCCCGTTCGCTGAGGAGCTCGACATGCCCCTTTCCCTAGAGACGCTCGTGCGCTTCGGCATGCCGAGGGAGAAGGCACGCGCACACCTGCCGCACCTGCGCGCCGCCATGCGCGAGTTCGACATCACGACGCAACGCCGCGCTGTGTGCTTCCTCGCGCAGCTGCGTCACGAGTCCGCGAACTTCCAGTTCTTCGAGGAGCTCGCCTCCGGCGACGCCTACGAAGGCCGCGCGGACCTCGGCAACGTCCGGCCCGGCGACGGCCGCCGCTACAAGGGCCGCGGGCCGATCCAGCTCACCGGCCGCACGAACTACCGCAAGGCCGGCCAGGCGCTCGGCGTCGACTTCGAGGCGAAGCCCACGCTCGTCGCGACGCCCGAGCACGGCTACCGCGTGGCGGGCTGGTACTGGAAGGGCCGCGGCCTCAACGAGCTCGCCGACCAGAACCGGTTCGAGGACATCACCCGGCGCATCAACGGCGCCGCGACGTGGGGCCCGCCGTCCCACCACGCCCGGCGCGTGGAGCTGCGAAAGGAGACGGCGAAGCACGACGTCCGGCCCGGCGAGGCGGCGAAGAAGCCCGCGCGCCGGCGCCGCAAGAAGCGCGACGTCGCCGAGGCGCCCGCGAGCCGGCCCCGCAGGCCCGCCGCCGAGCCGCACAAGTCCGGCACTGCGCCGCACAAGTCCGGCACGGCCCCGCGCAAGCCCGCGAGCGTGCCGCGGTCCGGCAACGAGCTGCTGGCCGTGGCCGAGCGGTTCGACGCCCGCAGCGACCACGCCCTGGCGCTGGCCATCAATCGCGCCGCCAAGCTCGAGCGCCGGGTGGCCGAGGCCGAGCGCGGGCCGCTCGATCCGCGGTCGCTCGACTCGCTCGGGGACGAGCTGGGGCGGCTGGGCGACGCCATCGGCGACGTGCGCTGCGCCATCGACAAGGCCACGGCACTCCCGGTCGACGGCGACGGCGCTCCCGAGGCCGTGGCGGAGATCGCCGCGCGCCTGTACGAGCACGATGCGGCCGGCGACGAGCTCCGCAAGGCGCTCGCCGAGCGCGTGCGGACGCTGGAGGAGCGGGCGGGCCGCAACGGCCACGGGCCCGCGCGCCGTCCGGCCACGAAGCCGAAGGCCAACGGCAAGGCGAACCCGAAGGCCAACGGCAAGGCGAACCCCAAGGCCAACGGCAAGGCCACGCCGAAGCCCGCCGGCGCCGCGACGCTGAAGCTCACGACGCCGGCCATGAAGGGCCGCGGCATCGCGAAGCTCCAGCGCGCCATCAACGGTCGCCTGGCCACCTGGAAGGTGCGTCACAAGATCGAGGTCGACGGCGAGTACGGCCCGGAGACGCGCGAGGCGGTCCGCCGCGTCGCGTTCGGCCTCGGGCTGTCGACCAAGACGCTCGACCAGGGCGTCACGCCGGAGCTGCGCGAGCGGATCGTCGACCCGACCACCCGCACCGCCGCCGAGCGGGAGCGGGCGCGCAAGCGCCGCCCCTGGATCAAGCGGCTGCGGCGACGCTACGAGGGCCACGGGCCCACCGCCGCGATCGCCTACGCACGGAAGCACATCGGCGTCAAGGAGGACGCGGGGCGGCCGAACCGCGGCCGCGTCATCGACAAGTGGAACACCGCCACCGGGATCCCGCTCAACAGCCAGGCGTACTGGTGCGGGGCGTTCGTGAACGCGTGCCTGACCGCGGCCGGGCTGCCGCCCGACCGCGTCCTGGCCTGGTGCCCCGGCATCGAGGGCCGCGCGAAGGCCGGGACCGCCGGCTGGTCGTGGCACTCCAAGCCGCGCCCCGGCGACCTGGCGCTGTTCACCCACGGAGGCGTCGCGGGCCACGTGGGCATCGTCGAGCGCGTCGAGGGCAGGACGATCGTGACCATCGAGGGCAACACGTCCCCCAACGGCACGACGAACAACGGCTACGGCGTCTTCCGCCGCCGCCGGCCGCTGCCCGCCCGCGGGTTCGCGCGCCCGCCCTACGACCGCTGACCGTCGCTCCCCCCGGCCTGCGCCCTCATACGGCGCCGGCCGGGGTAGGCGACCCGTGCCGCGACGCGCACCTCCGAGCCGACGACGCCGTGCAGCTGGACCTGCGACCGCCCCGCCGGCAGCGCCACGTGCAGCGTCCCGTCGTCCGCGACCGGCAGCGACGTCAACGGTCGCCCGTCGCGGTAGACGTCGACGCGCTCGACGCTCTCGGTCGTCACGTGCAGCCCGTCCACGACGGGCTCGGCCCGCAGGCGCCACGGCCGCCGCGCGTCCGGCCGCCGCAGGCGGGCGACGGCGGCGGCCATCAGGTCGTCGTTGTCGCCGACGATGTCGGCGCGCGTCATGCGGTGGCAGTGCCGCGGCCGCACGCCGAAGTCCTCGACCGGCCGGCCCATCGAGTCGCCCACGCGCAGGCAACGCTGCGCCGCGACGGTGAACGACGCGCCGGACCGGCGGAGCCTCGGCACCTGCTCGGGGTCGCCCTGCCCGAGGCGGAGGGCGGCGCGGACCTCGCCGAGCGTCCAGCAGGTCCCGCCGCCGGCGCCCGTGTTCCAGCTCGTCCCGATGACGTCGCCGATGTCGTTGTCCTCGAACCCCGCGGCGAAGATGTCGCTGGTGCTGTAGCTGAGCGCGTCGACGACGAGGACGACGGGCCCCTGGTAGCGCTGGCCGATGTCGGGGATCGGATCCTCGAGCAGGTGGCCGCCTGAGAACGCGTCCCCGGTGTCGATCGTCAGGTCGAGCGAGCCGGACCAGCGGCCGAACTGGCTCGAGCCCTTGGCGAGCTCGCGCGTCAAGGGCGAGGCGACGAACTGGAACGGCTGGCGCTGGATCGGCCGCGGCGTGAACAGCTGGAGCAGGCTCTCGCCCGCCGTCACGTAGCCGCCCGGGTTGCCGCGCACGTCCACGATGAGTCCCGTGAGCGGCATGTCGTCGAGCAGGTGCGCGATGGCCCGGGTGAACGGCTGCGCGCGGTCGACGTCGAACGAGAAGATGCGCAGGTGGCCGTAGCGCTCGCCGTCCACGCGAACCTCGCGGGCGAGGAACAGCCCCTCGAGCTCGGGCGCGTCGGGAGTCCGCTCGTCCGCCCGCGGTGTGTCGAAGCGCGCCCGCTTGAAGCGTCGCTGGACCTCGGCGGCGCGGTCGATGCCGTTGCGGCGCGCGCGTGACTTTCGTTCGCGGCGCCGGTCGCCCGCGTCGTGCACGAGCTTTCCCACCGACCAGTCGAAGCTGACCGTGCCCTCGCCGCCCTCGTGGCGGTAGTCGACCCGCACGCAGCGCTCCTCGGGGAGGTACGCGAGCACGAGGTAACGGAAGGTCAGGCGCTCGATGCCGAGCGCGGTGCGTGCGGCGTCGTTGCCGCCCGCCGTCCGCTCGGCGTGCAGCTCGACGGCCCAGTCGATCGGCGTGGCGTTCCAGTGGAGCACCTCGACGCCCTCGGCGAAGCCGTCTTTCTCGGAGCCGGGCGCGACCTTGCCGACCACGTAGCGCCAGCGCCGCGACGTCTCGCACCAGTACCGCTCGACCAGGAAGGGGAGGAAGGCCACGCGCCCGCGGTACTGGCGCGGCAGGCGGTACGCGGTGTGCAGGTCGCGCAGGCTCGCGAAGATGTCGACCATCTCGCGGTGGAAGGCCGACTCGGACAGCTCGTCCTTGTCGTCGTCAGTGGTGGCCTCGATGCGCCGGCGCAGCCGCTCCAGCCGCCCGACCGGATCGATGCCGTACATCATGCGCTTCTGCCGCAGGTGCACGTAGACGTTGCTCAGGAGGCAGATCGCCCGGTCCACGATCTCCAGCCGGTCCTTGACCGGGGTGTCCTCGAGCCCCTCGACGAACGTCTGGAGGGGGACGACGTCCTTCAGGTCGTCCCAGTCTCGGCCAGGCTCATCGGTCAACGTCGTCCCATCGGTCACCGATCCAGCCTCCCCGCCCGCGGGGCCGCTCGTCAAGGTTGGCATTGGTGAGGGTCACCGTGCATACTCGCGCCGTGAGACGGCAGGCGTCGTGGCGGAGCCTCGTCGGGCGGGAGCAGGAGCTCGCGCAGCTGGCGGCGGCCGTCGCGGCGGCGCGCGAGGGGCAGCCGTCGCTGGTCCTGCTGGCGGGCGAGGCGGGCATCGGCAAGACCCACGTCCTACGCCGCTTGGAGCACGACGCCGCCGAGCTCGGCGACCGCGTCCTCCACGGTGACTGCATCGACCTCGGCGCGACCCGCCTCGCCTACGCGCCGCTCGTCGCCGCGCTGCGGGGCCTCGACGACGAGCGCGCCCGCCGCGCGCTCGCCGACCTCGGCCAGGAGGCGGTGGACGACCTCGGGCGTCTCGTCCCGTCCCTCCCCGCGCGCTCGGCCCCGGAGCACGGCCCGCTCGCCCAGACGCGGCTGTTCGAGGTCCTGCTCGCCCTGCTCGCCCGTCTCAGCGCTGACAACCCGGTGCTCCTCGTACTCGAGGACGTGCACTGGGCCGACGATTCGACCCGCGCCTTCCTCGCCTTCTTCGCCCGTAACGCCGGCTCGGCGCGCATCGCGGCGGTGGCGACCTACCGCAGCGACGATGTCCACCGGGCGCACCCGCTGCGGCGGACGATCCTCGAGCTCGTGCGCTGCCCGATCGTCGAGCGCGTGGAGCTCGGGCCGCTCGACCTCGACGGCGTGCGCCGGCTCGCGGAGGGCGTGCTGGGCGGCGCGGCGCCGCCGCGGCTCGTGGCCGAGGTCTTCGAGCGCTCGGGCGGGAACCCGTTCGCGGCCGAGGAGCTCGCCACGGCGGGCAGCGGCGCGTCCATGCCGGCGACGCTCCGCGAGGCGCTCGTGCTCCGGGTCGAGGACCTCCCGGACGAGGCACGCGGCGTCGTGCGGGCGCTCGCCGTGGCCGGGCACCCGCTGACCCGGGAGCTGCTCGAGCGGATGCTGGGCGACCGCGACGCCGTGGCCGGCGGGCTGCGCGCCGCCGTGGAGCGGCAGGTGGTCGCCGTGGACGGCGACGCCTTCGCGCTGCGCCACGCGCTCATGCGCGAGGCGGTGTACGAGGATCTGCTGCCCGGCGAGCCCGAGCCGCTCCACCGCGCCCTGGCCGAGGCGCTGGCCGCCGAGCCGCGGCCGCGCGCGGCCGAGCTCGCGTACCACGCGCACGCCGGCGGGCTGGCCGAGCTCGCCCTCGAGGCCTCCGTCCGGGCCGGCGAGGAGGCCGAGTCCGCCTACGCCTACGCCGAGGCGACGGCGCACTTCGAGCGCGCGCTGGAGCGGCTCGACGACGACGCGCGGCGCGTGGACCTGCTCGCCCGCGCCGCGGAGGCGCACCGCCACGCGGGCGACTACGAGCGCGCCATCGTCCTCTGCCGCGACGCGCTCGCGCTCGTGGACCGCGACGCCGAGCCGGCGCGGGCGGCCGGCCTGCTCGAGCGGCTCGGCCAGTACCACTTCTGGGAGGACGAGGTGCCGCTCGCGTGCTACGAGGAGGCGCTCGGCCTGCTCGGCGGCGCGCCGTCGGCCGAGCGCGCGCGGGTGCTCAACGCGCGCGGCATGGCGCTGCTGGGCCTGTCGCGCTTCGCGGAGGCGCGAGCCGACTGCGAGGCGGCCGCCGCCATGGCCGCGGCCTGCGGGGCGGCCCTCGAAGAGGCGTCGGCGCGCGGCACGCTCGCGCTGGCGCTCGGCTTCCTGGGCGAGGACGCGGCCGCCGACGAGCAGCTCGCACTCGCCGAGCGGTCGGCGGAGACGCACGCCGCGGCGGCGGACCTCGCGCGGCTGCAGCTCTACCGCGCCGAGCTCCTGCGCCTGCGGGGGCGCACCGCCGCCGCCCTCGAGGTGATGGTGCAGGGGACCGCCCTGGCCGAGCGCATCGGCGTGGCGCGCTCCTTCGGGCGGTTCATGGCCGTGCACGCGGCGGAGGACCTCTACGTCCTCGGGCGCTGGGACGAGGCCGACGCGCGGCTCGCCGATCTCGACGGCCTCGAGCTGAGCCCGACCGCGCGCGTGATGCGCGCCGCGGTCACGGCGCAGCTCGCGGTCGCCCGCGGCGCGGAGGACGCCGGCGCACGCGCCGCGGCGCTGGCGCGGGAGGCGGACGACGCGCCGGCCGAGCTGCTGCCGGAGCTCACCGCCGCGCCGGCCGAGCACGCCCTGTGGCAGGGCGACCCGCACGCGGCGGCCGCGCGGGTCGACGAGGCGCTGGCGGCGATCGGCGCCCGCGGCGACGCGCTCAACACGCCGCTCCTGCACGAGCTCGGCGTGCGCGCGTGGGCCGACGCCGGCGAGCGCGCGCGCGACCGCGGCGACGCCGCCGGCCCCGCCGAGGCGCGGCGGAGGGCCGACGCGCTGGTCGAGCAGCTCGAGGCGCTGGTGGGCCCGGCGGGGCCGGCCGCGCGGCCGCCGCTGGGGCTGGCCCACCGTGCCGCCGCGCGCGCCGAGCGGTCGCGGCTCGAGGCATCGGGCGACGAGGGCCTGTGGCGCGAGGCGGCAAGCGCATGGGACGCGCTCGACCGTCCGTACGAGGCCGCCTACGCTCGCTGGCGGCTGGCCGAGGCCGTCCTCGCCGCGGGCGACCGGGCGGCCGCGGGCACCGCGCTGCGCGAGGCCTGGACCGCGGCGACGGCGCTGGAGGCGGCGCCGCTGCGCGCGGAGGTCGAGGCGCTCGCCCGCCGCGGCCGGATCGCGCTCGAGAGCGCCACGGCCGCGACCGCCGTGCCGGAGGCCTCGACCCCCGCGGGCCTGACGGCCCGCGAGGTCGAGGTGCTCGTCCTGCTCGCCGAGGGCCTCACCAACCGCCAGGTCGGCGAGCGGCTCTTCATCTCGAGCAAGACGGCCGGCGTGCACGTGTCGCGGATCCTCATGAAGCTCAATGCGCGCAACCGCGTGGAGGCGGCCGGCATCGCCCACCGGCTGGGGCTGGTCGCGCACGAACCGGCGACAGGACCGACAGGGAGGTAGGAATGCCGCAGTGGCTGCTGTTGATCGATTGGAAGGGCCGGCACGACGAGGCGTGGGTGGGCGAGGCCGCCGACGCCTTCAAGCAGGCGGGAGGCACGATCCACCACCGGCAGGAGCTGACGCCCTCCGACGACCTTCCCTACAACTTCGCCGCCGTGATCGAGGGCGATCCGGACGCCAAGGACACCCTGATGAACACCATCGTCGTCGACTACGGCGAGGTCAAGGTGGAGGAGCTGCCGATCGTCACCGGCGGCGAGCTGCAGGGGGTCATGGCGAAGTGGCGCGGAGGCTCGGGCGACCCGCAGGCGTGACCGCCTCGCGGTCGGCCAGCGCCTCCAGCGCACCGTGACGGCGCAGCGCGGCGAGGCCGCGTACGAGCGTCGGGCCGACGCTGCCCAGCGGCATCCCGAGCTGCGCCGCGACGTCGCGGTAGTTCGGCTCGGGCTCGCCGATCAGCGTCTCCACGACCATCCGCTGGCGCCCGTTGAGCGAGACCAGCGCGCGGCGCAGCGCGCGCCGGCGCTCGTCGGCGAGCAGCTCGCCCTCGAGCTCGACCGGTGCCCGCCGCTCCGGCAGGTCGCCGGGATCGACCGGCAGCTCGGGCAGGGTGGCGGTGCGCATGCGGATGCACTCGCGGCGCGCCGTCGTCCTGAGCCACCCGGGCAGCGCGGCCGGCTCACGCAGGCGATCGCCGTGCTCGAACAGCCGCATCCACGTCGTCTGGACGACGTCGTCGGCCTCGGTGCCGCGGAACCCGTGGGCCCGGGCCGCCGAGCGGATCACGCCCTCGTAGCGGCGCACGAGCTCGGTCCAGGCGCGGGTGTCGCCGGCCAGCGCGGCCGGCAGCAGGCGGCAGGGCGCCGTCTTCGCGAGCACGGCGCTCACGTCCTCTGGCCGGCGGCCGGCCGGTCGGGGCGGGCGATCAGGCTCGCGATCACGAGCGCCCGCTGGCTGCGGGCGCGGTCGGGCCGCGCGGCGGCGCTCTGCCGCCGCGCCTCGGCCCGGCGGAGGCGCTCGAGCTGATGCTCGCGCGCCATCTGGGGCTGCAGGAGAGAGGTCATGCTGCGACGCTCCCAGCGCCGCGGCGGCCGCGAATCCGGCGATCGCCTTAAGCACCGCGTCGCCGCCGCCGTATCTTCGCCGCGCTGCTCTTTACGCCGGATTCGGGTATTCGGGGCCGGCGCAGCCCGCTCTTCCGGGGCATGACTCCCACCACACCCGCGTCGAGCGCCCCCAAGGGGTCCTCGGCTCCGATCCTCAGCTACGACGTCCCGCAGGAGATCAGCTACAGCGGGCAGAACCTGATCCAGCTCCAGCTGGGCGCGAGCTACTTCATCGCCAGCAGCGGTCCCCAGACGACGGGGGACCGGTCATGATGCGCGATCGGCCCCGTCCGGAGGACGACTTCCCGCTCCCCTTCCCGGATCCGCCGTCCGAGCCGCCGGACCCCATCGTCCTCGAGCTCGCCATCGAGGCGCCCGCGCACGGCTCGACGGTCTCCGGGCGCTCGAACGGCGCCACGTTCACGGTCTCGGGGACCGCCTCGGTGCCCTCCGGCGGCGGCACGGTCGCGGCCGTGGAGATCAGCTTCGGCGGCGGCGACTTCGTGCCGGCCAACGCCGACGCCCCGGGCTTCGCGCGCTGGAGCCGTGCCTTCACGGCCGCTTCGGCCGGCGGCGTGTCGATCGTCGTCCGCGCGTGGCACAGCAGCGGCCTCACCAAGCAGGCGCAGGTCGACGTCGCGGTCGAGATCACGGCCGACCCGCCGGCGCCCGACACCGTCGCGCCGACGCTCACGATCACCGCCCCGCTGACCGGCGAGGTGATCGTCGGCGAAGGGCAGCACGAGAAGACCGTCACCGTCGCGGGCACCGCCTCCGACGGCAACGGCTTCGGCGTCGCCGAGGTCCAGGTGCTCGTCGACGGCGTGCCGGCCGCGGTCGAGGCGCTCGCGCCCGACTGGTCGCGCTGGAAGGCCGAGGTCGAGCTCGTCGGCCTCGGTCCCCACGTCGTCTCCGCCATCGCGATCGACGCCGTGGGCCTGAGGATGGAGGTCTCGCGAACGCTGCGGCTGCTCGCCGAGCGCCCCACCCGGCCGCTGGCCGAGCGTCTGTTCCTCGTCGAGAAGTGCCGCCTGTCGACCTTCCTCGGCGCGTACGGCGCCGGCCGCACGATCAGGACCGTGTGCCTCCTGCCCGGTCAGCGCGACACGATCTCGGTGAAGACCTACAAGCGCACCTCGGAGGCGGAGACCTCGGCCTCGAGCATCCTCGACTCGTACACGAAGGAGAGCGAGGAGGACTTCGAGTCGACGCTCTCGCGCGAGCAGTCGAGCAAGCAGGCCTCGGACGAGAGCCTCAAGTGGGACGTCAAGGGCCAGGGCCAGGCGAACTGGGGCGTCGGGAGCGCGTCGCTGACCGCCGGAGCGTCCGGCGGCACGAACGGGTCCCGCGAGGAGCTGTCGAAGAACATCGCGACCGCGGTCCGGACGCACGCGGCGAAGGCGTCGGCCAAGCGCGAGATCGACATCCGGTCCAGCCGCGAGGTCAAGACGGAGGCGGGCGAGGAGCACTCGACCCAGACCGAGATCGAGAACATCAACGTCAGCCGCACGCTCAACTTCACGTTCCGCCAGATGAACCAGGAGTTCATCTCGCTGCTGCACCTGGTGGACGTGCGGATCGGCTACCTCCGGATCGACCGCGTCGAGGGCACGCACTACACGCTCGAGCCCGGCGCCGCGCCGTTCGTCCTGGACGTGGCCGAGGCCGACGGCGGGATCCTCGGCGACGCCGTCGCGGTCCCTGCCGGAGCCGGCGCGCCGCAGCTCCAGGCCGCGCTCGATCGGGTCGCCAAGGTGACGGGTGCCGCGAGCGTCGTCGAGCTCGGCGGCGGGACGTACCGCGTCGAGCTCGAGCGGCCGGCGGACCTCAGCGTCCGCCCGGATCCCGCCGCCAAGGCGATCCTGCGGCGCGAGACGACGCGCTCCAGCTACCGCGAGGTGACGCTCTCGCAGCTGGACGGGCTGCTGCGCCAGGTCATCGTGCCCGAGCGCGTCAAGGAGGTGCGCGACGAGATCGTGGCGACCCTGCGCAACGTCTTCGACTACCGGGACGAGCCGCACGCGATGGTCGAGGAGAAGGTGCTGACCGGTCCCGGCGGCGCGCCGCTGCCCAACGGGTCCTACCTGCGCGTGCCGCTGGGCAAGACCTCGACCTACGTCGATCCCGCCACCGGGACGAAGGTCACGGTGCCGGGGCTCATCCTCGCCGCGATGAAGAACGTCATGCGCACGGACGGCGTCGTGTGCGACGCGATCCTCGGCCACGGCCTGGCGCTCGACGACTACTCGCTCGGGCTGCAGCAGGAAGCCGTGA
Organism: uncultured Solirubrobacteraceae bacterium; assembly: GCA_963844405.1. GTDB lineage: Bacteria > Actinomycetota > Thermoleophilia > Solirubrobacterales > Solirubrobacteraceae > DASSUW01. The sequence goes on from CAWJNZ010000012.1 coordinate 698,616, forward strand.
AGGCGAAGGAGCTGGAGAACGACCTCCAGCGCGTGCGCGTGGCGAAGGAGCGGCTCGCCTTGAAGCTCGTGGAGGCCGGCAACGCCGCGGCCGCCGGCGTCTTCGAGACCGTCTACGCGCCCGGTGAGGACGACGACGAGGCCGTGGCCGCGGGCAACGGCGCAGGGGCCTGAACCATGCCGACCGCCGTCACGGCGGAGCCGGCCGCCGCCCTCGCAGACGCAGCGCTGGTCTGCGAGGCGGCGCCGGCCGATCCGCCGAATCGCACCGAGCACGCCCGCCGCAGCCGGATCCTGGCCACCGACGCCACGGCGCGCGGCGCCGACGCGCTGGCCGACGACGCGGTCGGCGGCCAGACGCGGCTCCAGCCCGACGACCTCATGGCCGGCACGCTGGCCGAGAAGCTGATCGACCTCCTCGGCCTGGAGCCGACGGCGGACGTCCGGATCGCGCTGTTCACGGCGCTGGCCTCGGGGGCGCGCAACCTCGAGCCCGCGCACCCGGAGTGTCGCTCGGACCCGGGCGACACGCTGACGCGCCTCCTCCGCGACGCGATGGGCTACTCGGGCGACGGCATCCCGGCGCTCGACGAGGCGCGGCGGCTGGCCGAGTTCGCCGTCGCGGGCGTGATGGAGACGATGGGCGTCCCGACCGACGGGCTCCGCGACGTCTTGAAGAACGCCGGCCGTCCGCTCGTGGCGGAGGACGACGCCGACGAGGCGGACCCGCTGCTCGGCCTCCTCGGCGACGACCTGTGGGACGCGCCGGACGAGGAGGACGAGGCCGCGATCGTCGGCGACGAGCAGCCGCCGGCCGCGGACGACGCGGTGCAACAGCAGGCGTCCGTCCCGCTGCCGGCCGTGACGCTCGCCCTGCTCGGCGCGGTCGGGGTCAAGCGGCTGCGCCGGCTCATGAGGTTCGCGATCCCGCCCGGGATGACCAGGCGGCTGCGCGAGTACGCGCGTGCGCACGCGAACGCTCCGCGGCATACGGCGGCGGACGGGTTGGTCGTGGAGGATGCGATCCGTGCGGCGTACGCGACGACCGTGGGCGCGAACCGCGCGATCCTGTTCGGCACGCGCGCGGGCGGCGTGACGCTCGGCGACGTCGCGAGCCAGAACCCCGTGTGGGCGGCCGTCAAGGCGGGGTTGCTGAGCTTCCTGTCGGGCCGCGTCGGGGCGCCCGACATCCTCGATGTCGACCTCGGGCACGTCTACGAGATCAAGCCGAAGCGGTCGGCCGTCGCGGCCGCTCGGCAGCTCTATTGGCGCTACCTCTTCTGGCTCAACCTGGCCGAGGTGGGAGCGGCGAACGGCCATCTGTCGCCGCTGAAGGTGGCGGCGTGGGCGGCGCGCATCTGCCGCGGCAACCCGGCGCCGCCACCGCTCGTGGCGAACGGCCCGTTCACGCCGCCGCAGCGCGTCTGGACGCCCGGCCCGTGGCAGCCGCCCAGCCTGATGATCCTCCCCGGGCGGATCGTCGAGATCGAGGTGCCGGTTCCCGGCGTCATCGTCTACCAGGTCCTCGGCGGCGACAAGAAGCCGCAGACCGCGGAGGCCGCGGCGCCGGACAAGGAGGCGTTCATGAAGTACCTCGTCGCGGTGCTGCTCGCCTGGATCCTCGTCCGCGCGAACGAGCAGACCGGACGCGCGGCGCCGCCCGAGACGGCGCGCTGGGTCGACGACCAGTTCGTGATGCCGCCGTCGTCGGTCGACGGCACGGTCGTGGTCGTCGTCGTGGTCGCCATCGCGGTCATCGCGCTCGCGATCTTCACGGCGCCGATCTGGGTGCCCGCCGTCACCATCAAGGCCGGCGTGGTGTTCGGCGTGGGCGGCGCGGCGGCGCTGGTGGGGGCGACGTGACGGCCGTCGCCGCCCGGCCGGAGGTCCGCCGCCGGGGCGAGCTGAGGCAGCGCGTGGCCGCGGCCTGGCTCGTCCTGCTCGGGCTCGCGGTCGGCCGTCGTGGGTGGGCACGACGCGCTCGCCGGCTACGAGATCGCCGTGCGGCTGGTGGGCATCCTCCTCCTCAGCGCCGGGCTGCTCCTGATCGCCGGCGGGGCCGCGCTGCTCACGACGCGGTCGCTCGGGCCTGCGCTCGCGCTGCTGAGCGCGCTCGTCGGCGTCGGGCTCGGGACGCTGCTCGGGCTCACGCAGGTCGCGAACGACGAGCCCGACCGCCGGCTCGCCGTGTGGGCGGCGATCGTCGTCCTGTCCGCGGTGGCGGCGCTCGTCATCCGCGCGCGGACGCCGGCGGCCGACGGCGGCATGTGGAGCCGGCTGCCGATGCTCAAGTCGGTCGTCTCGCTGGGCCTGCTCATCTCCGCGGGCCAGTTCTGGTACGGCTCGATCCACGTTCCCGCGTCGGCGCCCCCGAGCCTGACCATCGAGCTCCAGCTCGAGCCGTCGCGGTCGCGTGGCCGGATGGTCGTGCTCGAGGGCACGGCGACGATCCACAACACGTCGGGGACGAGGGTGAACACGCTCGGATCGGTGCTGGAGGTCTGGGGCCAGCAGGTGGAGCACCGGCCGCTCGGCGACAAGGCGTACATGGAGGCGACCCGCACCGCGGCCGACGAGGCCACGATCTTCCCCGGTCGCTTCGGGCGCCCCGTGGCGGCGAAGCTGGTGCTCCAGCAGCCGCTGCTGGCCGATGGCACCTACCTCGAGCCGGGGGAGAGGATCACCGAGCCCATCCTCACCTGGGTGCCCGAGGGCCGCTTCGACGTCATCGACCTGTGGGCCAGCATCACGGTGGCGCGCGGGAGGGCGCTGGAGCCGGCCGCGGCGGCACCGCAGGTCCGCAGCGAGAAGGATCGCGTGAAGACGGTGGCGCCGATCACCGAGGCCGGATGGCTCCGCGCGCTCACGCGCGGCGACCGCTTCGTCCACACCGAGCGCGTCATCGATCCCCGCCGGCCGAGCTTCGGCGCGTGGGTGAGCGCGGACCCGGAGCGGCGTTCCTCGCCCGAGTTCGAGGAGCGCATGGGGCGCTTCTACGGGATCGCCGCCGCCACCGGGCGCGCGTTCGTCCCCCTGCCCGCCGGGTGACCCACGACCTGAGCGCGAAGCTGCGACGATGCCGCGCGTGACGGTGCAGGCGCCGCTGGAGTCGTGGCAGGTCGGGCCTTGGAACCGCTGGGCGTACGTGCACGTCGGCGAGGTCGTCGAGACCGTGCCCGTGCCGCGCGGCGACGGCCCGGCGCGGCCGCTCGAGCCCGCGACGGCCGAGCTCGACGACCTGCTGGACCCGCTGCTGGACACGGCGTACGTGGACGGGCTGGCGGTCGTGCACCGGGGCCGGCTCGTCGCCGAGCGCTACGGCGGCGAGATGACCGAGACCTCGCTGCACCTCTCGCAGTCGGTCGGCAAGTCGGTGCTCGGGCTGCTCGTCGGCATCCTCGCCGAGCGAGGGGCGCTGGACACCGACGAGCTCGTCACGGAGCGCGTTCCGGAGGTCGCGGACAGCGGCTACGCCGGCGCGACCGTCCGGCACCTGCTCGACATGACGGCGGCGATCGACTTCGTCGAGGACTACGCCGCCTTCGTCCGCTACGACTACGCGTGCGGCTGGCATCCGCCGGTGCCGGGGTCTCCGGGGACCATCGTCGACTTCCTGCCCACGATCGGTCCCGCCGACTGGCGCCACGGCGAGCGCTTCCACTACGCCACGCCGAACACCGACCTGCTCGGCCTCGCCGCCGAGCGCGCCGGCGGCGCGCCGCTGGCGGAGCTCTTCGCCGACGAGCTGTGGGGGCCGCTGGGCGCCGAGCGGGATGCCGAGCTGGCGGTCGACCCGGCCGGGACGGCGGCGATCGGCGGCGGCTTCTGCGCGACGCTGCGCGACTACGCGCGGCTGGGCGCGCTGGTCGCCGACGGCGGGCGCGGCATCGTCCCCGACGCCTGGATCGAGCGTCTCGGCCGCGGGGACGCGGGCGCGTGGGCGCGTCGCACGGTTCCGGACATCGGCTGCGACGGCTACGGCAACCAGTGGTGGCACAGCGCCGGACGCACGCTGGCGCGCGGCATCCACGGCCAGCTGATCGCCGTGGACGGCGAGACCGTCGTGACCGTCCTGTCGTCGTGGCCGGCTGCGCTCGAACCGGCGCTCGAGGCGGCACAGCACGAGGCGGTCGCGCTCGTGAGCGACCGCCTCGCCGCTACGGCCTGACCCCGGCCTTCGCGCCGGTGTCGATCTCTTCCTCGTCGCCGCTGTACATCTCCGGCGGCGGCCGGCGGAACCCGCGGGTCAGGTAGACGAGGTAGGCGAGACCGGCGGCCAGCCACGCGAGCCCGACCTGGAACGTGAGCTCCGACAGCTGCGTCCAGAGGTAGATCGTGAACGCGAAGCCGAGGAACGGGATGACGACGTACTTGACGATGTCCGCGCCGCTGCGCTGCCCGCCGTCGATGACGTAGGTCTTGATCACCGACAGGTTCACGAACGAGAACGCCGCCAGCGCGCCGAAGGAGATCATCGACGCGACCGTGGTGAGGCTGATGAACAGCGCGGTCAGGCCGAAGAGGCCGACGACCAGATTCGCCACGACCGGCGTCCGGTACCGCGGGTGCAGGCGCGCGAACACCGGCCTGGGCAGGCTCCCGTCGCGGCCCATCGCGAACAGGATGCGCGCCACGCTCGCCTGGCTCGCCATCGCGCAGGCGAAGCAGGCCGACACGTAGGCGGCGGTGAAGAAGCTGTTGAGGAAGTCGCCGCCGATCGCCGTCATGACGTCGGTGCTCGCCACGTCCTGGTGGTCGGCGAAGACGTTGAAGTCGGGGAAGGCCAGGTGGCCGAGGTAGGACTGGAAGATGTACACGCCGCCGCCGACGAGCGCGCACAGCATGATCGCCAGCGGGATCTTGCGGCGCGGGTCCTCGGTCTCCTCGGAGAGCGTCGAGACGGCGTCGAAGCCGAGGAACGAGAGCGCGAGCACCGCCGCGCCGGCGAAGACGAGGCCGAGGTCGGTGCCCGAGTCGAAGAACGGCGCGGAGAACGACTGGACGTCCACGTCGCCGGTGATCTCGATGACGGCCATGATCGCGAAGACGACGACGAAGATGAACTGGGCGGCGACGAACGCGAAGTTCATGCCGGCCAGGAGCTTGATGCCGAGGATGTTCAGCCCGGTGACGAGCGCCACGGCGAGGACGACCCACAGCGCCTGCGGCGTGCTCGGGAAGTAGTCCTGCATGTACAGCCCGATCAGCAGGTAGTTGATCATCGGCAGGAAGATGTAGTCGAGCAGCAGCGCCCAGCCGACCATGAACCCGACGGGGCGGCCGAACGAGCGCGAGGCGTACGTGTAGGCCGAGCCCGCGACCGGATGGGCGAGGACCATCCGCCCGTAGCTGTACGCCGTGAGCCCCATCGCGATCGTCGTGACCGTGTACGCGAGCGGGAGGTGCCCCTCGGTCGAGGTCGTGACGATGCCGTAGGTCGTCCAGACGGTGAGCGGCACCATGTAGGCGAGCCCGAAGAAGACGAGCGCGGGCAGGCCGAGCACGCGCCTGAACCGGACCTCCGGCTCGGCGGTGCGGGGGATGGCGGTGGCTTCAGCGCTGGTCGACATCAGCGGCATAGCCTCCAGCCCGCCACCGCGATCCCCTGCGCGCACGCGACGAGATCCTCGATCGGGACGTACTCGCCGACCGTGTGCGCCCAGTCGATCGCCCGCGGCCCGTACATGAGCGCCGGCGTCCCGGTCTCGAGCGCGAACGTCGCGCCGTCGTACCAGCTCCCGAGCCCGCCCAGCTTGACCGGGAGCCCGAGCGCCGCGTTGGCACCGAGCAGCGCCCGGACGCTCGGCGTGTCGACCGGCGTGTCGGACGGGTTGACCTCGGTGTGCCAGCGGAAGCTGGGGGGGTGCTCGGCCAGCCACGAGTCGGTCTCGCACCAGCGGCGCAGGAACGCCTCGACCTCGGCCTGGGCGTCGGACGTCCAGCCCTGGGCGTCGGCCTGCTGGGGCAGGATGAGCACGGAGAAGTCGACGAACGCCCGGTCCGGGATCGTGACGTGCCAGCCGGCGTCGGCGACGAAGCGCGTCGGCACGATGTCCGGCGGGTCGAGCAGCGGGTGCTGGAGGTCGACGCGCGTGCGCCACTCGCGGCGCAGCCGGTCGACGCCGTCGAGCAGGAAGCGGCCCTTGTCGACGGCGTTGACCGCGCCTCCGTCGCGCCAGTGCGGGTGCTCCTGCTCGGCGTGGCCGGCCCGGCCCGGGATCTCGACCGTGCAGTAGACGGTGCCGCGGCAGGCCGGCCAGACCTCGAGCGAGCTCGGCTCCGTGACGATCGCGTAGTCGCCGGTGACGCCGCGGCGCGCGCAGGCCAGGCCGCCGACGCCGCTCGACTCCTCGTCGGTGTTGGTGCAGACGACGAGGTCGCCGCGCAGCGCTTTGCTGTCGGCCAGCACCTCGGCGGCTAGCACCATGGCGGCGATGCCGCCCTTCATGTCGCAGGCGCCGCGGCCCACGATGCGCCCGTCCGCGACCTGGGGGTCGAACGGGTCGTGCTCCCAGCCGTCCTCGCGGCGGGCCGGCACGACGTCGATGTGGCCGTTCAGGAGCAGCGACTTCCCGCCGCCGCTGCCGCGCAGGCGGGCGGCGAGCTGCGGGCGGCCCTCGAAGCCGAGCCCGTCGACGGACAGTGGGTGGCCGGCGACGTCGTCGGCATTCGGCTCCCACAGGTCGATCTCGGCGCCGCGCGCCTGGAGGCGGTCGGCCAGGTGGCGCTGCAGCGCGGCCTCCTCGCGCGCCGGGTCCTGCGGCCCCGACCGGCTCGTCGTGTCGAACGCGATCAGCCGGCAGAGGAGGTCGACGAGCTCGTCGCGCCGAGCGGCGATCGCTTCGACCAGCCCCTGCTCATCGGCATCCAACGTCGCGGCGTCGAGCGCCGTCGCCCCTGCTTCCGACCCGGACATCGGCGCGCATCCTGCACGGTCGGCCGATCACGCGCAAGGCCGCAGTTCGCGTCGATACCGCCTCACGACTTGTGGACGTCCTCGATCCCCGTGCTCATGCCGAAGCGCTTGCCCCATTCGACCGAGGTCGGCGCGTCGCGCCAGTTGTGCATCGCGTCGCCGGTCACGGGGTCCAGGCGCGGGATCGGCTGGCTCATGATCCGCTTCAGCGCCGCTCGCATCTCCGCGTCGGAATGATCGCCGTCGCGCATGAGGTCCCAGTCGCGGCCCTCGGGATAGCCGCCGACCATCAGCACGTCGTCGCTGCCGCCGAGCTCGCGATGCTGCTCGTCGGGGAACGCCGTGTGCGAGACGCCGGCCGGCACGACGATCACGTCGCCGGCCGAGAAGAGCATCGGCTCCTGCCCGGCGCCGCCGAGCCGCAGCGGCATCGATCCGCGGACGACGCCGAGCACCTCGTGGCAGGTGGAGTGGAAGTGCGGGTACGGGTAGACGCCGCGCTCGGTCCAGTTGTTGAGCCAGTCGTTGCGCCGGAACGTCTGCTTCATCGCCGCCTCGAGGTCCCCGTCCGGGCCGGGCTGGACGGCATTGCGGTAGACCAGCAGCGGCAGCCGGCTGTTGATCACCGTGCCATCGGGCGCGTAGGGATGCTCCTCCGCCCGGATCGTCACGTCAGTCATCTGCTGCGCTCTCCTCTGGCCGTCCCACGGAGTCGTCAACCTACGGCCCCCGCCGAGAGTAGGCAACCACCGTCGCCTCCGTAGAGTGCGTCCCGTGGCCGAGGTTGATTCCGAAGTCCGCCAGCTGCTCGATCGGTGGGCGGCCGGCGCTACCAGGCCGGTGGGCGAGCTGACGGCGCAAGCCGTCCGCGAGGACGAGCTCGCTGTGCTCGACCTTCAGCGGGCGCCCGGCGAGCTGTACTCGGTCGAGGATGTCGAGGCGCCCGGCCCGGCGGGCGCGCTGCCGGTGCGTGTGTATCGGCCGCGTCCAGGACCGCTGCATCCGGTGCTGTTCCTGCACGGGGGCGGCTTCGTGATCGGCCGCGACGGCTATGACGCGCCTCTGCGGGAGCTGGCTTTGGCCAGCGGCTGCCTGATCGTGGCGCCCGAGTGCCGACTTGCGCCGGAGCATCCGTTTCCAGCTGCGGCGGACGACGCGCTGGCCGCCGCACGGTGGCTCAGCGCCGAGGCCGCTGCGCTCGGCGCGTCGCGGACGCCCCCCGCCGTGGCCGGCGACAGCTCGGGCGGGAACCTCGCAGCTACCGTCACCCACGCGCTCACCCACGACGGCACGCCTCCGTCGTTCCAGGTGCTCATCTACCCGATGCTCGATGGGACCGCGAGCTCAGCGTCCTACGACGAGTTCGGCGAGGGCTACGGCTTCTCGAGCGAGAAGTCGCGGTGGTACTTCGACGAGTACCTGCCGCCGGGCGTCGATCGACGGGACCCGCGGGTGTCGCCGCTGTTCGACCGTGGCGTCGGCGACGTGCCCGCCACGCTGATCGTGACTGCTGAATGCGACCCGCTGCGCGACGACGGCGAACGCCACGCCGAAGCTCTGCGCCAGGCCGGAGTGGCGGTCGAGCTCCGTCGCTACCGGGGGATGATCCACGGCTTCTTCCAGATGACCGGGGCGCTCGAAGGCTCACGGCGATTGCACCGCGAGCTCGGTGACTGGATGCGTGAGTCCGCCGACCAGGCACAGCGCGTGAAGGCCGGCGACGTTCAGACCTCCGTCTCCAGGCGCTCGTAGGCGAGCATCAGTTCCTCGACGGCGACGTCCGTGCCCTTGGCGTTGAGCGGCCCGGAGACGTGCTTGATGATCCGCGCTCCCCGGAGCGCCCAGGTGAGACGCGCCTCGGGACCGTGCTCGTCGCGGAGGTGGACGAGCACCGTGCGACCGCTCTCCTCGGCCGCCGCCTCGGCGTCCTCGTCGAGCCAGGCGCGAAGCGTCCCGGCGCGCATCCTCCCGGCCTTGAAGGTCGCGTCGCCGCGCTCGCGGAACGCGTCCAGCACCTGCGCCGCGGCGCGCCGGTCACGGGCCTTTCGAAACTCACCGACGCTGGCCTCTATGCCGACGTTCGAACGGTCCTGGAACCCGCCGACCGGAGCGCGCTCGGGCCTACCGTCGTCCGGTGCGATGAGGAAGTCGAACTGCGCGTACGGTCGGTCGCGCCCGCGGGCCATCGGCACCATCGTCGCGCGCCGTACGGCTACGAGGCAACGAGAGCGAGGAGCTCGAGCCCAGGCCGCGAGCTCGCGTCGGCGCGCGCAGCGTCGCCGCCACGCGGTCCCGTGATCGCCCGGAGAAGCGCCTCCGCGACCATGAGGGTGGCGCCGATGAGGACGAGGATGACCCCGAGCACGGCCATGCGCTCAGACGGGCTGCCGGATGACGAGCGTGGGCCGGTCGGCGTGATGCACGATCGCGTTCGAGACGCTGCCCAGCAGCATCGACTGGAGACCGGTCAGTCCCCGCGAGCCCATGACGATCGTCGCGGCGTCGTGACGGTCGGCGATTTCGACGATCGTCTTCCACACCGGTCCGGTCGCCTCGACGGCGACGGGCTCGGCGCGCAGTCCCGCCTGTTCGGCGATGCGGACGCCCTCATCGGCGACGCGGCCACCGCGCTCGGCGGCGGCGCGGTCGGCCTCGACGAAGTCGAACATGCTGTCGGTGGCGCCCGCGAATGCGAAGCTGCTCAGCGCCGGCGCGCCCTGCCAGACGGTCACGACCAGCGCATCCCGACCGCCCAGCAGGCGGCCCGCGCGCTCGATCGCATGCGCGGCATCGTCGGATCCGTCGTAACAGAGCACCAGCGGGCCGTCGGCGGTCGGGGTATGTCCGGCGAGGTCGACCGCGAACGTGGTGACCGGCAGGCGAAAGCGGGCTTCGACGTGCTCGATGAGCCGCCGCTCCTGCCAGTTGGCCTGATCTGAGACGTGCAGAGCGATCAGGATGTGATCGGGCTCGAACTCCGTGACAGCGTCCGCGATGACCGTCATGACGCTCCCGCGAGCGGCCGCGCCGCCGGCGTCCGCGCCGATCGCGTGCATGTGGCTCAGGACCGTGTCGAGCCGCTCGTCGGCGTAGTGCCGGAAGCGATCGACGTCGTCGGCGAGCCAGGCGAGCCGTCCTGGGAGCGTCGGCGTGAGGACGTAGACCTCGCTCGCGGCGTCGACGATCGCGCGCACCGCCGTTGGCAGCTCGTCGACGTCGGCGACCGCGGCGTCAGAGACGAGGAGAAGCCGCTGGATCGCCGGGGAGTTGCTCGGAGGCGAGTGTGACGTCGCGTCGTGCGGGCTGCTCATGATGCGCTCCTTTCGAGCGGACGCTCCGGCCGCATCACGTCGGCGGCCTCGCCGGTCTGGCGGCTGAGATAGGGCGCGAGGTAGCGGCCGCTGAGCTTGTTCGGCGGCCACCACAGGGGTTCTGAGGAGAAGGTGGAGTCGTCGCCGGCGCGGCCGCTGACGTCGGCGCGGAGATACCGCGGAGCGGCGCCGGTGAGCAGCGCCCCGCACAGGACGGGCCGGAACGGCTGTGGTTCGATGGCCACGCCGACGGAGGCCGCGATCGCCTCGGCGACCGCGTCTGCCTGCTGGGCGGCAAGGCCGCCGTGCTTGATGGGGAAGGCGGTCGCGTCACCGGCGGCGTACACGCCATCGAGGCCGGCGACGCGCCCGTGGGAGTCGGTGCGGACGAAGCCGTCGCGGCCGCAGGGAATGCCGCGCAGTCGCGGGCCGATCAGGCGCGGTTGGGAGACGATTCGATCGACCGAGAGCCGCCGGCCGCCGGGACAGACGTCCAACCATCCCGTGCGGCCGGGCACGCCGATGCTGCTCGTGTACACCTCCACGCGGCGTTCGTCGAGCAGCCGCGCGATGGCGGCGCCGACCGCAGCTCCGAACATCCCCAGCGGCTCCTCCTCCGGCGTGACCACGCTCAGCTCGACCTCCGGATGAGCGGCCGCGGTCATCAGCGCGAGGTCGTAGAGCGGCAACGGCCACCCCGTTCCGATCGGCTTGACGAACGCCACCCTCTTGACGCGGCCCGCGCGGAGCTGGTGAAGCAGCAGTCGATACGCGGCGCCGTCGCGGCCGTCGCGGAAGGTCAGCACGCCCTCGGAGTGCCATTCAGCCTCCGCGCGAGCGCCGAAGGCGAGGACGAGCACGTCGTAGGCCAGCTCGTCGCCGGCCTTGGTGACGACGACGCGCCGTCGGCGCTCGACCCGATCGAGGGCGCCGCGATGCCAGTACGCCCCGTGCTCGGCCGCGACGTGCTCGAGCCGGACGCCGCGCACGCGCTGCGGCGAGAACGGCTGAGTGACCGCCATCGAGCGGTTCACGAACCGCAGCTCGGGCGCGACGAGCGTGATGTCGATCCGGTCGCCGGCCAGCGCTCGCAGCGCGAGCAGCGTCTCGAGGCCGGCGACCCCGCCGCCGGCGATCACCACGCGGGCGCGTCGCCCGTCGATCCAGCGCTCGGTGGCGAGTCCCTCGGTCATGCCTGACACGTTGCTCGCCCTGGCGGTCACAAGCCATGGGGTCGGCGACGCATATCGGGCCCATCGCGGTCAGCGGCCCGCCGCGACGCCCTGCTCGAGCTTGGCTTCGATGCAGGTGAGCAGATCGCCATAGGAGTCGCAGAAGGCGCGCACGCCGTCCTGCTCGAGCTCGGTTGTGAGGGCGGTCAGGTCGAGCCCGGCGTCCGCAGCGCGTCGCAGCGTCTCCTGCGGCAACGGCGAGGTCGGATCGAAGGCGCGCGTGGCGTCGCCGTGGTCTGCGAAGGCGCGCAGCGTGGCCTCTGGCATGGTGTTGATGACGCCCGGAGCGACCAGCTCTTCGACGTACAGCACGTCCGAGTACGCGGGGTCCTTGGTGGCGGTGCTTGCCCACAGCGGTCGCTGGGGCCGGGCCCCGGCTTCGACCAGCGCGAGCCAGCGCGGGCCGGAGAAGCGGTCGCGATAGCGGGCGTAGGCGAGGCGGGCGTTGGCGATCGCGACGCGGCCGCGTAGGTCGCTCGGGAGCATGCCGTCCGCCTTGGCATCGACGCGTGAGACGAAGAAGGACGCCACCGAGGCGATCGCTTCGATCGGCTCGTCCGCGTTCACCCGTCGTTCGAGGCCGCCGAGGTAGGCGTCGATGACCTGCTCGTAGCGGGCGATCGAGAACAGCAGCGTGACGTTCACGTTGACGCCGCGAGCCGTGAGCTCCTCGATCGCAGGCACCCCGGCGTCCGTGGCGGGGACCTTGATCATCACGTTCGGGCGTGCGAGCCGGTTCCACAGCTCGACCGCCTGCTCGACCGTGCCGGCGGTGTCGTCCGCGAGGTCGGGAGTGCACTCGAAGGAGACGAGCCCGTCGCGCCCACCGCTCGCGTCGTAGGCCGGGCGCAGCAGGTCGGCGGCTCGGCGGACGTCCTCGAGCGCGAGCGCGAAGAACAGCTCCTGCGGATCACTGACCCCGGCGGCGACGGCCGTCCGAAGCTGGTCGTCGTAGCGATCCGAGCCGGTGATCGCCTTGGCGAAGATCGTCGGGTTCGAGGTCGCGCCGGTGACGGCGCTGTCGGCGATCAGCGCCGCGAAGGCACCGCTGTCGAGGAGGTCGCGTGAGAGCGTGTCGAGCCAGATGGAGACGCCTGCGTCCTGGAGTTGCGCGAGGCGGCTCATGTCGACTCCACAGGTGCGAGCTGCTCGAGCGGGACGTCGGGGTCCGCCAGGCGCCAGTCGTCGACGGGGACCCGCTCGCGGATGAGCCGCTGGATCGGGTCGACGACGTCCCAGACTCCCACGTTCATGCCCGCCAGGACGCGGTCGCCCGCGAGCCAGAAGGCGATGAGCTCCCGGCGTGCGGGGTCGCCGCGGAAGACGACGCGGTCCCAGGTGCGGGCGAAGCCCGAGTACTCCATGCCGACGTCGTACTGGTCGGAGAAGAAGTACGGCAGGCAGTCGCAGGCGTGCCCGGCGCCGAGCATGTTGCGGGCGGCGATCGGGCCCTGGCGGAGGGCGTTGGCCCAGTGCTCGACGCGGATCCGCTCGCGGTAGAACGGATGCTGGGCGCAGGCGACGTCGCCGGCCGCGAACACGCCCGGCACGCTGGTCCGCAGGTGCTCGTCGACGAGGATCCCGTCGCCGATGGCCAGGCCCGCGCGGGCGGCGAGTCCCGTGCGGGGCTGCACGCCGATCCCGACGACGACGAAGTCGCACTCGAGATGTCGCCCGTCGCTCGTGCGCACACGCTCGACGGCACCGTCGCCCTCGAAGGCCTCCACCCGGGTGCCCATCAGCATGCGGACGCCGTGGTCGGTGTGGATGTCTCGATAGACGCCGCCGACCTCGCGGCCCAGCACCCGCTCCAACGGGACGGCATCGGGGGCGACCAGGGTGACCTCGAGGCCACGCTGCCTCGCGGAGGCCGCGACCTCGGTGCCGATCCAGCCGGCCCCGACGACGACGACCGAGCCTCCACGGTCGAACCGTGCGCGGAGCGCGTCGGAGTCCTCGACGCTGCGCAGATAGTGCACGCCGTCGAGCTCGGCGCCGGGGATCGCGAGCCGCCGCGGCTCGGCCCCCGTAGCCAGGAGCAGCCGGTCGTAGCGCAGCCGCTCGCCGTCGTCGAGCGCGACCTCGCTCAGCCACGTGTTCATGTCGACCGCGGTGCGGCCAAGGCGCAGCTCGATGTCGTGGTCGGCGTAGAAGTCCTCGTCGTGGACGTAGATCCGCTCGCGGCCGGCCTCGCCGCGCACGTAGTCCTTCGACAGCGGCGGGCGCTCGTAAGGGCGCTCGTCCTCGCTGCCGACCAGCACCAGGCGCCCCTCGAAGCCTTCATGCCGGAGGGTCTGGGCGGCCTTGGCGCCGGTAAGGCTGGCGCCGACGATGACGAATGTCTGCTCAGCGGTCACGGGGAAGTCCTTGTGGTCAGGGCCAGGAACTCCTGGCGGGTCTCGGCGTCGTCGCGGATCGCCCCGCGCAGCGCCGAGGTGACGGTCCGCGCGCCGGGTTGCTGGACGCCGCGCAGCGACATGCACATGTGCTCGGCCTGCAGGACGACGCCGACGCCGGCCGGGCGCAGCTCGGTTTGCAGCCAGTTCGCGATCTGCACGGTGAGGCGCTCCTGGATCTGCAGGTCGCGGGCGAACAGCTCGACCACGCGCGCGAGCTTGCTCAACCCGATGATCCGCTCGCCGGGCAGGTAGCCGACGTGCGCCAGCCCGCGAAACGGCAGCAGGTGATGCATGCAGAGCGAGTGGAACGGGATCGCCTGCGCGACGATCAGGCCTTCGTAGCCGTCTTCGTTGGGGAACGTCGTCGCGCGGAACGTCGGCGGCGAGAGCAGCTCGGCATAGGCATCGGCGACACGGCGTGGGGTCTCGCGCAGCCCCTCGGCGCCGACGTCGGCGCCGAGGGCCTGCAGCAGGTCGCCGACGGCGCGCTCCACCCCCGCACGGTCCACTCTCGGTCGGCCTGCGCCGTCGTCGACGAGCGCGAGCGCGGGACGGGGGTCACGGTCCGACATCGCGCCGGTCAGGACCGGTCGCGCTTCAGCGGCGGGTCGTAGGCCATTGCCAGCCGCGCGAGGGTGAGCGCGCCGAGCAGCAGTCCGAAGTCGCGCAGGGCGACGTCGTAGAAGCCCGGCACCGTGAGGAGGTTGAAGATGATCCCGGCCAGCCAGGCCGCAACCACCGGCGCGCCGAGGCGCGGCTTGATCGCCACCAGCACGCCGGCCAGGATCTCGACCGCGCCGACGAGGTACATGAAGTCCTGGCCCGACCCGGGCGCGATGTCGTTGATCCACGGGGCGAGGTAGATCGGCCAGTCGACCATGACGTTGAAGAACTTGTCGAGCCCGAAGGCGATCGGCGCGACGGTGAACGCCAGCCGCAGCATCAGGTACGCCTGGTATCCGGCGTCGCGCCCTCTCAGGGCAGCGAACGCTGGGGATGGAGCGACTCGCGGTCTCATCGTGCAGTGCGGTGGCTCGCATGGCGCCGTCCTTTCTATAGACAATGGATATAGGTGGAAGATGTCGCGAACCCGACCTTTTGTCAAACGATTTTGTCGATAGAATGACCATATGACCGATCCGCTCGAACCCGTCGGTGCGCTGAGCGCGCTCGGCGATCCGACCCGCCGTGGCGCGTACGACTACGTCTGCGCTCAGGGGCGTCCCGTCGGTCGGGACGAGGTGGCCGGCGCGCTGGGGATCGGCCGCACGCTCGCCGCCTACCACCTCGATCGGCTCGCGAAGGAGGGACTGCTGTCCGTCGCCTACGCCCGACGGTCGGGGCGTACCGGTCCGGGCGCGGGGCGGCCGGCGAAGCTCTACGAGCGCTCCGACCGCGAGCTGTCGGTGAGCGTTCCTCCGCGCGACTACGGCCTCGCCGCGCAGCTGCTCGCGCACGCCGCAGCGCATGACGAGCAGGGCGGAACGCGAAACGCCTTGCGCGCCGCCGCCGAGTCGCTCGGCCGCGAGATCGCGGCAACGGCGCCAACGCCGCCCGATCTCCACCGGCTGCTGCGCGAGCGCGGCTACGAGCCCTACGAGGACGATGCCGGCGTCACGCGCCTGCGCAACTGCCCCTTCCACGCCGTCGCCGAGAGCCATCCCGACGTCGTCTGCGACATGAACCTCAGCCTGCTCGGATCGATCGTCGCAGGCCTTGACGCCGACGTTGAGGCCGTGCTCGAACCCAGGCCAGGGCGCTGCTGCGTGGCGATCAAGCCCGTGCGGAAGACCGAGGACTGAGCGCTCAGCCGTCGTCCTCACCCGCCATGCGCTCTAGGCGAGCCCCGGACAAGGAGGAAGCGATCAGGGACTGGAGCTTCTTTTCGAATGCCGATCACTGAGGCCACAGCGTGCCCCCGCTTGCGGGCAGGCGCCACTGGGTGCGCAGTCCATTCGCCGCTCGCCAGGAGCCCATGCGGCGGTGGATGGCGCTGCGCATGGAGCGCTGGAAGCGGCAAGATGCGGTTGCGGCCTCATCGCCGGCGGCGCACAGCGCGGCGATGGTGTCCGGCATGGACGCACAACCCATCGCCATGCCCATCTCGCGCGACATCGCGTCGACCGGTGTCGTCATGTCCAGCGCCGAGTACACCGCGCTCGTGCGCGAGCTCGAGAGCCTGCGCGCTGCACATCGCAGCGAGCTCGCGCAGCGGCTTCATGACGTGCGCGCCCACGGCACCACGAGCGACGACGACGACCGCCTCGCCGTGCTGGAGGAGGCCGCGATCGACGGCGCGCGAATCGCTCAGCTCGAGGATCTCGTCCAGTGTGCGACCGTGCTCGATGGCGACACCGTGTTCGACGGCGCAGCGGGGCTAGGCGCGACCGTCGAGGTCGCCGACGAGGGCGGCCGCACGAGGAACTACCGGCTGATCGGACGGCGCACGTCCGAGTCCACGGCCCACGAGGTCTCCCTCGGGTCGCCCGTCGGGAAGGCGCTCGTCGGCGCCCGCACCGGCGACGTCGTACACGTCAGCCTCCCGAACGGCCGCGCCCGCAGCCTGACCGTGCTCGACGTCACTGGCGGCACGGGGCATCGGATCGCCAAGGCCGCGTGATCCGATGCCGGTCAGTACCAAGCGCATCTACGACCCGCCGTCGCACGGCGACGGCCACAGGGTCCTCATCGACGGCATCTGGCCGCGAGGCATCACGCGCGAGCGGGCGGCCGTCGACCAGTGGGCGCGCGAGCTCGCTCCAAGCGCGCAGCTACGGCGGTGGTACGGGCACGAGCCGGAGCGCTTCGAGGAGTTCGCTCGCCGCTATCGAACCGAGCTCGGCCCCCAGCGTGAGCGGTTGACCGAGCTCCGCCGCCGCATGCGGTCGGGCGTCGTCACCCTGGTCTTCGCGGCGCGCGACGCCGAGCACAGCAACGCGACCGTGCTCAGCGAGGTCCTGCGCCGCGGCCTGCGGTGACCGGTCACGCCGGCCGCTGAGTGATCCAGTGGTACCGAAGGACGCCCGCGGCCTCGGTGTTCTCGGGCCCGGCGATCGTGTCGGCGTTTCCCGTGGTTTGCACAACCACACTGTGCGGAACTGAAGACGATGGACGTCCCGCGGATCCCGGGCGACGTACTCGCACAGCCGACCCGAGCACGGCTCATCGCACGCCTCGGCGAGCTCCGGCGTCCGGCTAGCACCGACGAGCTCGCCAAGGAGCTCGGACTGCATCGAAATGGGGTGCGCATGCACCTCGAGCGTCTGGCGGAGGCCGGGTTGGTCGTCCGCGAGCGTGAGCGTCGACCCCAAGGGCGGCCGCGCGACGCGTGGGTGCTCGACCCGGACGCGCAGCCGGGCGGCGACCCGCCGACCGCCTACGCCGACCTGGGCCGCTGGCTGGTGCGGAGCATCTCTGCGGCCAAGACGCGCGCGCGGGATCTCGAGGCCGCGGGCCGCGAGATCGGCCGCGAACTCGCCCCGGTCGACCCGGCAGCGTCGACCGCGAAAGGCATGCGCAACGTGCTCGGCGCACTCGGATTCCAGCCCACGACCTCGGTCGACTACGAGGGCCGGCTCACCTACACCCTTGCCAACTGCCCCTACCGCGGTGCGGTCCGCGAGAACCAGCCGCTCGTGTGCGCCCTGCACCGTGGACTGACCCGCGGGCTGCTCGACGAGATGTCGCCGCAGACCAAGCTGAGCGGCTTCGTTCCCAAGGACCCGTACACGGCCGGATGCCTGATCGAGCTGAAAGGCCCGCTGGCCGACGAGGCTGTCCAGGAGCTCAACTCGCCAGCGCCGCCCCGAGGGCCAGTACCGGGCAGATCTCCCGCTGGCTGCGATCGCGCGCGAGATCGGGCGCTCTGAGGACGCGGTCGCGGCTCGGCGAGTAGCGCTCGGCCTCGCGCCACGGCGATCGTCGCGCCCATGGTCCGCGCTCGAGGACGCGATGCTGCGCCAAGCGACCACGGATGTCGGGCTGCCCGCGACTGCGCTTGCGCGCCGCCTTGGCCGACCCGCCGAACAGGTCCGTGCTCGTCGCCGCCAGCTCGGCCTCGCCCGGCCCGGCGCGCGGCGCTACACGTCCGCGGAGGACGAGGTGCTGCGCGCGGCGTGGCCAGCGGGCGCCGACGTCGATGCGCTCGCGCGACGCCTCGGGCGCAGCGCGGACGCCTTGCGGCTCCGTGCTCGCCAGCTCGGGTCGGGCGTGGCGGCCCGTGGGGGCGGACCCATAGGTCCGCCCCCACTCTTCGCGCAGGGCGTGCCCTGCGACGAGCTCCCCAGCGGGCTGTCGAGAGCCCGCGGGTCGATCTTCGCGCCGTGCCCCCGTGCGTGCGATGGGATCGGCGCTGCACTTTGCGCCGGTCGAGGTTCCATCCGGGATTGGGGCTAAGTGACGACGAGCACGTCGCACGGCGCCTGGCGGAGCAGATTCCCCGCCGTCGAGCCGAGAAGGGCGCGCGTCACGTAGCCGGAGCCGGTCTGTCCGACGACGATCAGCTGGGCGAGCTCCATTCGCGCCACCTGTGCCAGAGCTTCGGCTGGGTCTGAAGCCATTGCGTGAAACGTCGCGTTGGCGCGGTGCCGCTCCAGCAGCTCTCGACTGCCCTCGAGCAGACGTCGCTGACCACTCGCAGACGGGCCGTCGAGGATCGGTTCGGAACTCACTGCCGTCCGCACCGGTGACGGACGGGCAGTGACGACCACGACTCGGCCGTCGGTCCCGGCGAGCGTCGCCGCTCGTTCGAGAGCCCGTGCCGGGGCGAGCGACCCGTCGTAGCCGACGACGATCGGGCGTGGTCCGGCGTCAGCTCTGCGCGGGTCGGTCGACATCCCACGTCCAGGTCGCCGGTGGGTCGCTTGCGGGGAACGACCATTCGCTCAACTGATCGACGGTCGGTCTCCCCGGGGTCACCTCGGTGTCGTCAAGGCCCGTGTTGGTTCGCGTGGAGGTGGGCCGCTCGGCAGGGTCGCTCATGGTGGACTCAGCATGGACGGCGGCACACGTCGGCTCAATGGGGTCGTCCGTGCATTTACGTGCAGTCGCGGACATGGCGTCGAGATGAGCGTCGCATGCAGCCTCGAGCCGATTTCAAGCGCCGCCACGGGGGGCGAACATGGATTGAGAAAAAGGAGATGAACATGCGACATTCGATTGTGAGCGGAGTCGACGGCTCCGAGGAGTCGCGCGTGGCGGCCATGGTTGCCGCAGACCTCGCGCAAGAGCTCGACCTCCGGTTGGTCATCGCCCATGTGGCCGATGACCCGCCGACCTTTCCCTACGGCGATCTGCGTCTGACGGAGCTTCAGCGTCGGCGCGGCGTGCAGGCCGTACAGGGGCTGTTCGACTCGCTCGCCGGGAGCCTCAGCGTCGGACCCGAGACGCGGATCGTCTACGGAAACCCGGTCGACGGTCTCAACATGGTGGCGAGCGACGAGCAGGCGGAGCTGCTGGTCGTCGGCTCCCGCGGCCGGTCGGGCATCGCGGCGGCCCTGTCCGGAAGCGTGTCCACGCGACTGGCGAGCGAAAGCGCCGTCCCCGTGCTCGTCGTGTCCGACGACGCCGGCGCGCGCTCCGTCGCCGGCGATCGAACGGGCGGCGCCGTCGTGAGCGGGGCCGACGGCTCTCTCGAATCGACACGGGCGCTGCGGCTCGCCGCGGCTCTGGCGGAGCGGATGGGCCGCCCGCTGCTTCCCGTCTACGCCGCCGGACGCCCGACCGACGAACTCCCCGCGGAAGCGGAGATGGACCTCGGGGATCCCGTCGACGTGCTCCGGTCACGCGCCCGCGATGCGGACGCGCGACTGATCGTCGTCGGGTCACGCGGTCGCGGACCGATTCGCGGAGCCCTCCTCGGTTCCGTGTCGGCGTCGCTCGCCGCCTCGGCGCCGGCGCCGGTCCTCGTGGTGCCGGCGAGCGCGGAGCTCATCGGCCTTGGCGGCGAGGCGGCCGCCGGCCTGCGGGCAGCGGCGTAAACCGCGGACGGTCAGGCGGTCTCTTCGAGCGCATGGTCGCCGAGCCGCGGACGGAGACGGCCCACGATCCGCTGCGCGCGCCGCCCGACCTCGGCCCGGTCGGCGCGCAACGCCTGCGCGATCGAGTCGATCGGCTCGCGGTCGAGCAGCATGGCGAAGACGGGCAGATCGTCGTCGTCGAGCCGCGCAACGGCGGATTCGAACGCGTCGCGCGGGACAGGCGGCAGGACCTCGTGCCCGTTCGCGACACTGCGCACAGCGGCCAGGAGCGTGGGGACCGCCGCCGCCTTGTCGACCACGGCGTCCGCCTGAGCGGCGCGCGCGGCGAGCGTCAGCGCCGGGCCGGCGTACGCCGAGTAGATGATGACCCCGGGAGGGTTGGCGCGGCTCTTGATGCGCCGGCAGTGCGCGAGCCCGTCATCTCGGGCAAGGTCGTAGTCGAGGATCAGCACGTCCGGACGGAGCCCGTCGAGCTCGCGCGCGAGGTCGGCAGCGCTCGGGGCGACGGCTGCGACCCCCATGTCGGGCTCGGAGTCGATGAGGCGGCGGAGCCCGGCGAGCACGGCGGGGTGATCATCCAGAAGGGCGACACGGAGCATGACTTCGAGTGTGGGGGAGAGCCGTGCTCCGGGCGATGGGGTGACGACCGCAGGTGGCGGTCAGCGGCGGTGCAGTCTCAGGGCTGCACGAGCCCGCGGCGGATCGCGTATCGGGTGAGCTCGACGCGATCGCGCATGCCGAGCTTCTCGAGGATGTTCGCGCGGTGGCGCTCGACGGTCTTCTTGCTGATGACGAGCATCGCGGCGATCTCGTCGTTGGTGTGCGCCTCGGCGATGAGCTTGACGATCTCCTCCTCGCGTGGCGTGAGCATCTCGCCGCTGACCGCCTCGCCCGCACGAGCGCGTTCGAGGTACTCGCGCATCAGCGCGCGGACGCCGCCCGGGTAGAGGAAGGGCTCGCCGCGCATCGCGGCGCGGCAGGCCTCGACCAGGTCGCGATCGACCGCGCTCTTGAGCACATAGCCGGAGGCGCCCACCCGGATCGCCTCGAACAGGTACTGCTCGTTGTCGTGCATGGACAACATGAGCACGCGCACGTCCGGCTTGCGGCGCGTGATCTCCCGCGCCGCCTGGAGCCCGGTCATGCGCGGCATCGAGATGTCCAGGATCGCGAGGTGGACGTCCTCGGCGATGGCGAGCTCGACGGCCTCCTCGCCGTCGGCGGCTTCGGCGACGACCTCGAGGTCGGGCTGGGCGTTGAGCACCATCCGCAGGCCTCGCAGGACGATCGGGTGATCGTCGGCGACGAGGATGCGGGACTTCAGCGGGACGGTCATGCGCGTGGGGGCTCGAGGGGGATGGTGAGCTTCACTTCGGTGCCGCGACCGTTGCCGGGGCTGAAAGCGAGCTTCGCGTCGATGAGCATCGCGCGTTCTCGCATGCCGCGGATCCCGTGGGACGACGAGAGGTCTCCCGGCCCGAGTCCGCGGCCGTCATCGCGGACGGTCAGCACCGCATGCGGCTCGACGCGTTCGAGCCGCAGCTCGACATGCTCCGCGTCGGCGTGTCGAGCGACGTTCGTCAGCGCCTCCTGGGCGACGCGGTAGACGACGAGCTCCTGTTGCTGGGAGAGCGTCAGCTGCGAGTCCAGGTGCCGGCTGATGTCGAGGCGCGCCTGTTCCGATATGCGGGTCGCCAAGGCGCTGAGGGCGCTTTGCAGGCCGAGATCCTCGAGCGCTTCCGGTCGCAGCCGGCGGGCGATTCGGCGGACCTCCTCGGTGCCGTGGCGCGCTGTCTCCCGCAGCTCGTCGAGCTGCTCACGCAGGTCGTCGGGGATGACCGCCGCGAGGCTCTCGACCTGGAGCATCACCCCGGTCAGCGTCTGCCCGACCTCGTCGTGCAGCTCGCGTGCGATGCGCCGGCGCTCGGCCTCCTGCACCATCAGCGCTCGGTGCGCGCTGTCGCGCCGCTCGGATTCCAGGCGGTCCAGCATGTCGTTGAACGTGCGCGCCAACGCGGCCACGTCGGGCTCGCCGTCGACGCGCGCGCGAGCTCCCGGCGAGAGCGGGTCGTGGCGACGCATCGTGTCGGCGAGCTCGTCGAGCGGCCGGAACGCGGGCCGCAGGAGGAGCAGGTTCAGCGCGAGCATCACCAGGAGGCCGATCGCCAGCACGAGCAACTCGGTCGCGTGCGGGGGAACCGACACGGTGACCGGCGCGAAGACGAGGCCGAGAAAGGCCACGACCAGGACCGCCGCGTTCGTGGCGAACACGCGCCAGTACAGCGGCAGGGAGGAGACGCGCGGCGGCACGGGTCAACCTTCGCACGCCCGCTCCGGGTGCGGAGGGCGACGGTCGAGTCGCGAACGCAGATCGGGCCGCCATGGAGGCGGATTGCATGCCGGCACCCATCGACCGGAGAGCGGCCGTCCGGAACCCTCGCAGACATGAGCGACGCCACCTACCGCCTCGCCGAGGACGCGCTGACGCTGCAGTCGGCGGCCGAGCGCCTTCACGACGACAGCCTGGATCGCGCCTGCGCCCCTCTCGTACCCGGGGCGCTCACCGCGATCGAGGACACCCTGCGCAGTCTCAGCCGCACGTGCTATGCCGCGGCGGGCTCCTTCGTTCCGCCGGGCGCGCACGACGAGAGCATCGCCGAGCGCTATGCGCGGGCCGCCGGCGAGTGGCCCAACGCCCGCGGTGGGCGCGGCCCGTCGCACGAGCAACAGGCCCGCGTCCTCTCGTCGCTGCATGAGGCGGGAGCCGCGCTCAGGGCGGCTGCGGCGCACTGCGATCGCGCGAGCGACACCCTCGCCGGGACGATGGAGCCGGTGCCGGAGGCTCATGCCGCTCGCACGACGCTCTCGTCCGTCGCCGTGCCTACGGCCGGCTGGCCATGACGGACATCGAGCACTCGAAGCGTGCGATCCCGGCCGTTCGGCAGCTGCACTTCGACGACGTCGCCCGGTCGGGCGCCCCACAGCGCTTTGCCCACGGGTGACGCCATCGTCACCTCGTGGCGCTCCGAGTCCTGGCTCCGCCGGCCGATCAGGTCGTACTCCGTCGTGCGGCCCTTGTCGTCCGCGACCCGGACCGTCGACCCCAGGCCGGCCCCGCCGTCACCTGCAGAGCTCTCGACGACGACGGCCAGCCGCACGAGCTCCTCGAGCTTGGCCAGGCGGGCGTGGTCGACGGCCGACTCCTCGAAAGCCGCGAGCAGGTCGTCGTTCTCCGACGCGCTGCCGAACGCGCGCGCCTCACGCAGGCGTCCGGCGAGCTCCCCGCGGTGCTCGGCGCGCAGCGCCTCGAGCTCGAGGACCAGTGCATCGAAGTCCGCCTGTGTCAGGAGCACGCCACCGTCGGGCGTGCCGCCGGCAGGGGCGGCGGTGTGTCGGGAATCGGCCATGGTGGACACCGTGTCCGACGTCGACCGGCACGGCGATGCGGTCACGACCGCATATCGCCGGTTCGACCACCCCATCCGGCGCCCGGATGCAGGGCCGATGCGCGCGACCTGCAAGCTGGACCGCAGCGCCGAGGCGCGTGGAGTGCGGCGGTAGCCACCGTAACCGGAGGAGGCGAGGCCGTTGACGAGTCGGCTCGCGCCGCGGTGGGTAGCCGCCGCACATGGGTGGCGGGCATGACATGAGCGCTCGCGCACGTCCGCTCGTCGCCTGGACATCGGTTGCGTGCGCGGCGTGCGCATTCGCCGCCGCGATGGCCGGTTGGCTCGCGGGCGGCGTCGCGGTCGACGTCCCGTGGGCGCCGACGCTCGGGGGAGGATCCTCCATCGCCGGGCAAGCTTCGCATAAGCGTGCTGACGTGGCTCGCGTCGCCTATGTGCGACCGTACGGCGATGGAGCCGGAGCGGGAGACGCGCCGGAGGGCGGCCTCGCTGGCCAGCGACCACACGCCGCGCGCGGTGAGCCGGCGGCTCGGGCAGCGGCCGTCACCGAGCTACCTGCATGACTTCATCTACGGCGCCGTCGACGGCGCGGTCACCACGTTCGCCGTCGTCGCCGGAGTGGCGGGAGCGAACCTCGACGAGACCGTCGTGATCATCCTCGGCGGCGCGAACCTCCTCGCCGACGGGTTCAGCATGGCCGCCAGCAACTTCCTCGGCTCCCGCGCCGAGCGCCAGCAACGCGAACGCGCCCGCCGCGAGGAACAGCTCCACATCCGGCTCGTGCCCGAGGGCGAGCGCGAGGAGATCCGTCAGATCTACGCGGCCAAGGGCTTCGATGGTCAAGACCTCGAGCGCGTCGTCGACGTGATCACGTCCGACCGTGAGCTCTGGGCGGAGACGATGATGCGCGAGGAGCTCGGCTTCGGCTCGACCGAAGCGAACGAGTACCGAGCGGCCTTGTCCACGCTCGCTGCCTTCCTCACCGTCGGCTTCCTCCCGCTCCTGGTCTACGTCTATGACCTCGCCACCCCCGGCGATGTCGCCGATCCGTTCCTCTGGAGCGCGGTGATGACCGGCGTCGCTTTTCTCGTGGTCGGGGGTATGAAGTCGCGCTTCGTCGACCAGTCCTGGTGGCGGTCGGCCCTCGAGACCGTCGCCATCGGCGGCCTTGCGGCGGTGCTGGCGTACGCCGCAGGAGCGTTCCTGCAGGACGTGGCCTGAGACGCAATGGCAGAATCGTCAAGCCAAAAGGGGGAGCCATGAACGTGACGATCATCGGGACCGGAAACATGGCGCGTGGGATCGGCAGACGGCTGATCGCCGGCGGCCACACGGTCACGGTACTCGGCAAGGAGACCGCTGACGCCGAGGCCGTCGTGAGCGATATCGGCTCGGATGGAGAAGCCCGGGCCGGCCGCTCCGGCGACGCGATCGCCGACGACGTCGTGGTCCTCGCCGTCTACTACCCCGCCGCCCAGGCGGCGGTCGAGCAATACGGCGACGACCTCTCGGGCAAGGTCGTCGTGGACATCACGAACCCGGTCAACGAGAGCTTTGACGGGCTCGTCACGCCTCCTGACAGCTCGGCCGCCCAGGAGCTGGCCGGCACCGCACCAGGGGCGCGCGTCGTCAAGGCGTTCAACACCACGTTCGCGGGCACGTTGACCGAAGGGCGCGTCGCCGGCCAGCCGCTCGACGTCTTCATCGCCGGCGACGACGAGGACGCGAAGGCAACGGTCGCGAAGCTCGCACAGGACGGCGGGCTCAACCCGATCGACGCCGGACCCTTGAAGCAGGCTCGGCAGCTCGAAGCCATGGGGTTGCTCCACATGACGCTCCAGAGCTCGCTCGGCACCGGCTTCTCCAGCGCGCTCAAGATCCTCGCGTGACTCCTCCTATCGAGCGCTTCCCGTATCCGCGTGAGCTGGTGGTCGGCCTCCTCGGCGACGAAGAGAACCTTCAGCAGGCCCTGGGGGCGTTGAAGGAGGCCGGCTTCGGGTCAGATCGCTGGGGGACCTGCTCTGCCCTCGTAGCCGCCGAAGGCGTGACCGCGTGGTCGTGCCCGGGTAGACCACGAGTAACGCCGGTCATCGGGTTCGGCAATCCCCCGGCCCCATTGGTCGGCCTGGGGGCCCGTCGCATGCGGCGGGCCCTTCTATGGCGTGTTCGGCTCAACGCCGCTGGGCACGACGAGCACCGGACAGGCAGCGGTCCGCGCGACGTCCGCCGACACGCTGCCCAGGAGGACGCTCCGCACCGGACCGCAGCCGCGTGAGCCGAGGACGAGCAGAGCGAGGCCGGCTGAGCTCTCCGCGAGCCTCTGTGCAGGGTCGCCCTCCAGGATCTCGCTCTCGACCGAGTCGAGCGGCAACGCCGCAACCGCCTCCGCGAGGTCCGCAGCCAGACCGGCCCGCAGCTCGTCGTTCGCCGACCTCGCGCCGAACGCACCGGTTGCTCCTACATGGCCGAACGCGAGCTGACGCTGAACGGCGAGTACGCGGAGCGGACGTCGCCCCCGGCGGGCGAAATCGGCCGCCCAATTCAGAGCCTCGCGCGCCGCCGGCGAGCCGTCGAAGCCGCAGCCGACCGCCCCGTCGTCGGGCTGCTGATCGGCATAGCCGACCGGCGCCACGGCGACGGCCACCGGAGAGCCGGACAGGAGTCTCGCGGCGGTGGGGCCCGGGAACACGCGGTTGAGACAGATCGCTCGGAGGATCCCAGCACGATTAGCTGCGCGTCTCTGAAGCGAGCTCTCGGACCCGGGCGTGAGTCGCCTCCGCGGCCTCGTCAAGAAACCGTCGCGCCTCAGGCAGCGCTCCTCCTGCGAGGTAGCCCGCGAGCTCGTCGACCGGATAGACGTACACCGCGAGGAGCTGCGCCTCGAGGACGGCGGCGATCCATCGGGCAAGGACGATCGCGTCGCGCGATCGGTCGCCGCCATCCACCCCCCGCGATCAGGAATATGGGATGGACTCTTTCATGCCGCGAGATGCGGCGCGGCGCGCTGATTCAGTCCCCTCACGCCCCGAGCGAGAGCTCGTCGAGGCGCCGGTGGGCGAGCGCGACGGCCATCGCACCCTCGCCGACGGCGCCGGCGACTCGCTTGACGGAGCCGTGCCGCACGTCCCCCGCGGCGAACAGGCCCGGCACGCTGGTCTCGAGCGCGAGCGGGTCGCGTGCCAGCGGCCAGTCGTCCGGACGCTCGCCGGCGTCGAGGAGGTCGGGGCCCGTCAGGATGTAGCCGGCGCTGTCGGTGCGCACGCCAGCGTCGGCGGTCCAGCCGGTGCGCGGCCGGCCTCCGATGCAGACGAACAGGGCCTGCGCGCGGCGCTGCTCGAGCCCGTCGGGGCCGGACATGGTCACCGCCGCGAGCGTGCCGCCGTCGGTGTCCACCGCCTGGACCTGCGTGCGCAGGCGGACGTCGATCAGCGGGTGGCCCTGGATCCGGCGGACGAGGTAGTCCGACATCGTCGTGCCGAGGCCGTCCCCGCGGACGAGCATCGTCACATGGGCGCCCGCGTCGGCGAGGTTCATGACGGCCTGCCCGGCGCTGTTGCCGGCGCCGACGACGACCACGGCGTCGCCGCCGCACTGCGCGGCCTCGCTCCGGCCGGCGCCGTAATAGACGCCGCGGCCGATCAGCTCCCCGATGCCGCCGGCCTCCAGCCGCCGCCAGACCATGCCCGGTGCCGCGAGCACCACACGCGCTCGCACATCGCGGCCACCGTCGACCGTGATCGCGAAGCGCCCGCCGGGATCGCGGCGGCTCCCGGTGACGCCCCGCATCAGCGTCAGCTCTGCGCCGAAGCGCTCCGCCTGGCGCCCGGCCAGGCGCGCGAGCTCGGCGCCGCCGATGCCGTCGGGAAAGCCGAAGAAGTTCTCGATCAGCGACGTGTGCGAGGCCTGCCCGCCGGGGACGTCGCGCTCGAGGATGAGCGTCGACAGGCCATCGGAAGCGGCGTAGACGGCGGCGGCCAAGCCGGCCGGCCCGGCCCCCACGATCACCATGTCGTAGTCGTCGCGCCTTGGGGCGCGGTCCAGGTCCCACGCGTGCGCGAGGTCGCGGACCGTGACGCTCGCCATGACGTCGTCGCGGTCGATCAGCACCGGCATGGCGAGCCCGCGCGCGACCTCATCGGCCGCCTGCGAGCCCGCCTCCCGCCACTCGAACGGCTGCGCGACCCGGGTCAGGAAATCGCGCAGCGCGAAGTGCTCGGGGTCCGATCGGCGGCCGACCACGATGACGGTCGGGCGGACCGGGCTCAACGGCCCGCCAGGCGCATCATCAGCTCGAAACGCCGTCGAGGTGCGTGCAGCGTGTCATCGGTCCAGCCTACGCCTCGGTTCGTGCGCGTCCGGGCCCGAGGCCGGCTAGTCCTGCGGGAGTTGAACCATGCTCAGGAGGTCGACCGGATGACGTCTGCCGCGAGCCAGCCAATGGCCATGGCCGGGGCGGCGGTGTTGCCCGAGACCTGCTCCGGCAGGATCGAGATGTCCGCCACCCGCAGGCCCTCGACGCCGCGCACGCGCAGGTCCGGTGCGACGACGTCGTCGTCCTCCGGCCCCATGGCCGCCGAGCCGACGGCGTGGTAGATGCTGATTCCCGGCGAGTGCGCGTACCGCAGCACGTCGTCGGCGGTCCTGACGGACGGGCCGGGGAGCTCTTCCGTCTGCACCACCGAGGCGATCGGGTCCTGGGCGACCAGCGTGCGCAGGTGGTCGACGATGGTGCCGGTGACCCGCCGGTCCTCGGGGTCCTCGAGGTAGTTGGCGCGCAGGTCCGGCGCCGCGCCCAGCTCGCCTGACGTGATGTGCAGCGAGCTCTGGGTCCTCGGGCGGATCGGGTAGCCGAGCAGGTACGCCCCCGGGTAGGTGGCGACGTCCAGGCCGCCCGACAGGTCGAGCGCGAACGGGATCCCGACGACCTGGATGTCGGGCCGCTCGAGCTCGGGCCGCGACTTGATGTGCGCCATCAGGTCGTAGCCGCCGGTCGCAACCGGGCCCTTGCGGGTGAGCATGTAGCGGGCGCCCTGCGCGAGCTGCTTGGCCTTCGAGCTCAGGCGCAGCGTGTGGCCGATCTCGCGCTTGAATCGCACCTGCACCGCGGCGCCGTGCTGCTCGATGATCCGCTCGCCGACGTTCGGGCTCTCGACGCGGAGCTCGACACCGGCCCGCGCCAGCACGTCGGCGCGTCCGATGCCCGACCGCTCGAGAATCTGCGGCGTCTCGAGCGCCCCCGCGGAGAGGATGACGTCCTTGCGGGCCGTGTACTCGACCTGGCCGCGGCCCTTCCGGGCGGTCACGCCGACGACGCGCGACCCGTCGAACTCGAGCCGGTCGACCGTGGTGTTCGTGACGATCGTGAGGTTCTTGCGGCCCCGGATCGGCCACAGGAAGGCGTTGGCGGTGCTCTGCCGCACCCCGTTCTTGATCGTCGACGGAGTGAAGCCGATGTGCTGGCTGTCCTCCGCGTTGACGTCCTCGGCGAACGGCCAGCCGGCCTTCGCGGCGGCCGCGAGGAGCAGCTCGACGGTCTCGTCGTCGGTGCCCGGCTGGACGGTGACGCCGAGCGGGCCGCCGCTGCCGCGGACCGGCGAGGCGCCGAGCGAGTGGTCCTCCATCGCCGTGTAGGCCGACAGGAACCGCTCCCAGCCCCAGCCGGGGTTGCCACGCTGCTCGAGGGCGTCGAAGTCCGCCTCCTGCCCGCGCACGTACATCATGCCGTTGACGGCGGTGGACCCTCCGAGCACGCTCCCGCGCTGCCAGGGCTCCTGGAACCCCGACGGGAACGGGTTGGACATATAGGTCTTCGTCAGCTTCGACGACTGCAGCGTGAAGAAGAAGCCCTTCGGGATGTACAGCAGGGGATTGAGGCCGCGGCCGCCGCGCTCGACGAGGAGGACCGAGGTGTCCGGGTCCTCGCTGAGCCGGTTCGCGAGGACGGCGCCGGCTCCGCCGGCGCCGACGATGACGTAGTCGTAGGTCATGTGAATCGCCTTTCGCTCTTGTATGGCACTGAGTGCCAGTTTAGGCTCAGAGTGTCAAGCGCCGCTAAACTGGGGCGCATGCCCGCCGATGCCTCGTCACGCACGCCGGTTCGGGCGCGCGCGCGCCGCGCGCTGCGCGCCGAGATCACGGCTCAGGCGCTTGCGCTGTTCTCCGAGCGCGGCTTCGACGCGGTGACCGCGGACGAGCTGGCCGAGGCGGTCGGCGTCTCGCGCCGGACGCTGTTCCGCCTCTTCGCGACGAAGGAGGACATCGTCGTCGCGGCGTTCGACAACCTCGGCGACGAGGCGCTGGCCGCGCTTCGGGAGCGACCGGCGGAGGAGCCGCCGTGGACGGCGTTGCGCCACGCGCTCGGTGCCGCGGTGGTCAGGCTGGAGGAGCGCCCGGCGACCTTCTTCGAGCTGCACGGTGTGATCGCGCAGACGCCGGCGCTGCGCCGGCGGCTGCTGGAGCAGCGCGATGGTTGGCGGGCGGCGTTCGCCGTAGAGCTCGCCACCCGGACCGCCGCCAGACGGACCGAGCTGGCATGCGAGCTGCTCGCCACCGCGGCCATCGGCGCGTTCGACGTGGCAACCGAGACGTGGGCGCGGACCCGGGGCCGCCGGCGTCTCGGCAGTCTTCTCGACAAGTCGTTCGAGCTGCTCGGCTCAGGCCTCGCCGCTCGTGCCCCGGCAACCCACCGTCGTCCTCCGAAGGAGTCTCCACGTTGAAGCTCGGCCTCATCTCACTCGACGGAAGCCCGTGCCCGGTCGTCGCCACCGAAGGCGACCAGCTCGCTGAGCTCGACTTCCCCGGCGACCTGCTCGACCTCGTGCGCGCCGGCGTCGACCCGCGGACGCTGGAGTCGCGCCCGCTCCCGCCGGCCGGCGAGTCGCTGCCCCTGCGGGCGCCGCTGCGGCCGGGCAAGATCGTGGCCATCGGCCTCAACTACCTCGACCACGTGCGCGAGACCGGTATGGAGGCCCCCGCCAGGCCGCTCGTGTTCGCCAAGTTCCCCAGCTCCGTGATCGGCCCGCAGGAGCCGATCGAGATCGACGCGGGGCTGACCGAGCGCGTGGACTGGGAGGTCGAGCTCGCCGTGGTCGTCGGGCGCACGATGCGGCGCGTCGCCGAGCGCGACGCGCTCGACCACGTGTTCGGCTACACCGTGGCGAACGACGTGTCGGCGCGCGACGTCCAGTTCGGGGACGGCCAGTGGGTGCGCGGCAAGAGCTTCGACGGGTTCTGCCCGCTCGGCCCGGTCGTGGTCACCGCCGACGAGGTGCCCGACCCGCAGGCGCTGGCCCTTCGCACGCGCGTGAACGGCGAGACGGTGCAGGACTCGTCGACCGGCGAGATGGTGTTCGGCGTCGCCGAGCTGCTCGCCTACTGCTCGCGGTCGTTCACGCTCGAGCCGGGTGACGTGCTCCTGACCGGGACGCCCTGGGGCTGCGGCGAGTTCATGACGCCGCGGCGCAGCCTGCGGCCGGGGGACGTCGTCGAGGTCGAGGTCGAGGGCATCGGCACGCTGTCGAACCCGGTGGTGGCTGCTTCGCCCGCTTGACAAGCGAGAGAGCCCGGGCATAGAGTTATGATGTCCCGTTCAGTGGGACAGATTATGAGGCGGCGGGCGGCCCTGGCCCGGGACCGCCGAATGCCGCGGGCACTCTCCCAGGGCAGAAGGGTGCGTACCCATGACCAACGTCTTCGCGCGGGCGAAGCGGCGCGTGTGGCTGAGCGGGCTCGTCGTCCTGGCCCTGACCACGCTGCTCGGCTCCGCGCTCGCCGCCTCCGCCTCCGCGCGTGAGGGGTGGCAGCTCGTCGCCAAGGAGAACTTCGGGGCTCCGCTCCCAGGCGAGGACACACCCTGGGTGCACGACACGTACGGTCCGAACAGCTCGTATCAGCAGCGACTGGCCCCGATCAACGACATCCCGTTCTCCGACAACGGGCAGTTCTGGACCCAGAGCGGGGGCCAGGGGTTCCTCAACGTGCTGAACAGCTTCCGCACGTATCGCAAGAGCTACACGTTCGGCAAGGACGGCTGGCTGACCGCGGAGCTGAACGCTCGCGCCGACACGGCCGGCAACCTGCTGGCTCCGCCGTCGCTCAGCGCCAAGACCGTGAAGGGCGCCGGCCGGGTGGGCTTCATCGAGGAGCCGATCGCCGCGAACGGCATCCTCCTCCGCTCCACCGATCCGCTGCCGCCCGAGTACCGGATCGAGTACACGCAGAAGACGATGAACTTCGGCGGCACGCGCAACGGCGAGTGGAACTACGACGGCCTCACCAACGGCTACCTCGACAAGAAGGCGCCCCTGGGCTGCGAGACGGCCGGACCGTGGATCGCGAACCGGACGAGCGACTACTTCGAGCCCTCGCCCGGCCAGCTGCGGCCGTACTGCTCCTTCCCGAACGTGCCGTCGAGCTCGAACGGCTTCTACAACCTGGCCATCTCCGACTACCCGACCGCGTCGTACAACAACACGCTGAACCACAACACGATGAAGGTCCGGATGGACACGTACAACGCTCCGGGCGGAGGGTTCCGGGTCTGCAACCCGGAGACCGGCCAGTTCTACCCCGACTCGACCGGCAACGCCTTCTTCATGTCGTTCATCAGCGTTCCGCAGGTCGGCGGCGGAGGGAGCGGCTTCTTCTATCCCCCGTCGATGACGCCGACGGCGTGCGGCCAGAACTTCGGCGAGACCGGAGTCATCCAGCAGGCCCTCGAGCAGGCCCAGATCGTTCCCGAGCGGATGCCCGAGAACCCCTACAAGTTCGCCGTCGAGCGCGACGCCACCGGATACACGCTCGAGGTGAGCGGCTGCTTCCGGTACGGCGGCTGCCGGACGTTCCGTCACCGTCGCAACTTCATCCAGGACGGCCGTCCGATCTGGCACTACAACAACACGGCCGCCCAGTACGACGGGCGGTACGACACGAACTGGACGTACACCGGCCCGCTGGGGAGCTTCACCGTGGATCACACGTGGCCCGCCGGCTCGGCGTACCCGGACTACTTCCTCATCGGCGACCCGCACTCGAACTACTACGCGGGTACCGCGTCGATCGACGACATCCGGCTCTACGTCCCGAAGAAGAACGCCAAGTAGGCCGATCCCCGACCGGAGACGTGCGGAAGCCCCGATGTCCATCGGGGCTTTCGCATGTCCGGAGGGAGAACGCTCAGGGGGTGAGGACGATCTTCACCCGGAGGTCCTCACGGTCGGCCAGGGCGGAGAACACCTCCGAGCCGCGGCTCAGGGGCTCCGGCGTCACGAGCCGCCCGATCCGCTCCGCCTCGCCGGCGTAGAGCCTGGCGGCCTCGGCGAACTCGCCCGCCGTGTAGGCGAAGGAGCCGACGAGCTCGATCTCCCGGCGGATCACGTCGGCGAAGTCGATCTCGCTCGACTCGTGCTCCAGGCCGAGCAGCACGACCCGCCCTCCCGGCCGCACCGCCGCGATCGCGTCGCGACGGGTGGCGGACTGGCCCACCGCGTCGACGGCCACCTCGACCCCGCCGTCGACGGCCTCGGCGGCCAGCTCGCACAGCGGGGTGGCTCGGGGATCCGCGACCGCGGTGGCGCCGTGCTCGAGGGCGATCCGGCGGCGCTGCTCGCTCGGCTCGGTCAGCAGGCGGACCTCGATCCCCTGCCGGGCGGCCACCATCACGGTGAGCAGGCCGAGGCAGCCGCCGCCCGCGACGCCGATCGAGCGCGCCTGGCCGGCGAGCCCCACGACGTGGATGGCGTTGGCCAGGACCTCGACGATCGCGGCGTTGACGGGCGGGTGGGCGGCGAGCGGCACGAGGTTGCGGGCGGGAACCGCGACCTTCTCGGCCAGGCCCCCCGGGGCGTTGAGCCCCATCAGCCGGCGCGTCCGGCAGAGGTTGTCGCGACCGGCCTCGCACCACGCGCAGGCGCCGCACGTGAGCGTCGGCCGGATGCAGACGGCCGCGCCCACGAGCTCCGCGTCCACGCCCTCGCCGACGCCCTCCACGACGCCGGCCACCTCATGGCCGAGGACGAGCGGCGGGACCCGCGCCTTGGAGTGGCCGAGGTAGCCGTGCAGGTCCGACCCGCAGACCCCGCACCCGTGCACGCGCACCAGCGCTTCTCCCGCCGCCGGGACGGGCTCGGCGACGTCCTCGAGGCGGAGGTCACGAGGACCGTGGTAGACGAGCGCTCGCATCGTGCCCATTTCGGTTCCTTTCAACCTGCCGGGAGAGCAGCTAAGCTTACCCACTCATCATATGAGATGATCCCGAACCGGGCTCATCGACGAGCAACGAGAGGGCGCTAGATGGAGACGCGACGGTCGAGTTCCTGGTGCGGCATCTTCCCGAGCCTCCCGACGCCGTTCCGGCCGGAGGGCGGGGTGGACGTCGAAGCGCAACGGCGGATCGTCCGGTTCGCGATCGATCATGGCGCACACGGGCTGATCTGCTTCGGGCTCGCCGGCGAGGTCCTCAAGCTCGTGCCCGAGGAGCGAAAGCGCCTGTGCGACGCGATCGTGGAGGAGGCGGCCGGCGCGGTGCCCGTGCTCGTCGGGGTCGGCGCCGAGAGCGAGCACGTGGCGCTCGACCTGGCCCGCTCGGCCGAGCAGGCGGGCGTCGACGGCGTCGTCATCCCGCCGCCGGTGCTCACCAAGCTCGCGCCTTCCGCGCTGCACGGCTACGTCTGCCGGGTCGCCGAGCAGGTCACGCTCCCCGTGATGGTGCAGGACGCCCCCGGCCTCCTCGGCGTCGACCTGGGACCGTCGCTCGTGGGGCGGATGATCGACAGCGTCGAGAACATCGAGTACGTCAAGCTCGAGATCGCCGGCGACGGGATGAAGGTCTGGACGCAGGAGATCGGTGACCGCGCGGCGGTGTTCGGCGGCAACGGCGGCCTCTACATCCTCGACTGCCTGCACGCCGGCGCCGCCGGCATCGCCCCGGGCCTCGAGCTCGTGGACATGCTCGTCGCGATCTACGACGCCGAGCTCACGGGGGACGCCGAGCGCGCGGAGCGGCTGTTCGCGGACTTCCTCCCGATGATGGTCTTCGAGATGCAGGACCTCGATCACTACAACGCCTGCTGCAAGTACGTCCTCAGCCGCCGCGGGGTGGACCTCCCGATCGGGCTCTGCCCGCCGGCGACAGAGCTGGGCCCCGACAGCCACGCCATGCTGGACCGCTACATCTCGGCCCTCGGGCTCGACGGGCGCCCCGACTGGCTCGCGGGCCGCCGGCTCACGATGAGGGCCGGCGTCGCCGCGGCCATCGCGAGCCGCGACGGCGACGGCGGCCTCCCTCGGTCGCTCGCGAACGACGGGAAGCCCGGCTGACCTCAGCCCGGAAAGGCGACGCCGTAGTCCTCGCCCAACGCCTGGAGGAGCGACCGGGTGGAGGGCGTCAGGGGGATCCCGGCGGTGGACCGCTCCTGCCTCGCGCGCGCCTCGAGCTCCCCGGGCGTCAGGAACGGCGCCGCCCAGTCCGCGCGCGGCGCCCCGTGCACGTGGTCGACGAGCCGGCGCAGCGACGCGGCGTAACCGGTGTCGCCGATCGCCGGGAGGTGAACGGCGAGCATCAGGTGGCCCGTGCCCTGCGACCCGGGAGCGGTCGGGTCGCCGGGGATCCACGGGCTCGTGACGGCGCCCGGCAGACAGCCCGCCAGGACGTCGATCATGAAGGCGAGCGCGAAGCCCTTGTGGCCGGCCATCGGCAGGACCGAGTTGGCGAGTGCGGCGTCGGGGTCGGTGGTGGGCGCGCCGTCGGGCCCGAGCGCCCAGCCCTCCGGGATCGTCTCTCGCGCGCGCGAGGCGAGGATGATCTTGCCCTGCGCGACCACGCTCGTCGCCATGTCCAGCGACGGTCGCGGCAGCCCGTCGGCTCCCGGGGCGGCGATCGCCACGGGGTTGGTCCCCAGCACCGGGGCGAGCGCGCCCAGCGGCCCCATGCCGGGGTCGCTGTTGCTCAGGGAGAGCCCGACGCACCCGCGGTCCGCGGCCTGCTCGGCGTAGCAGGACGCCGCCCCGAAGTGCGACGAGTTGCGGACCGCGACCACGGCGGCGCCCGCGGTCCGCGCCTTGTCGCAGCAGAGGTCCATGGCGAAGCTCGCCACGTAGCCGCCGAGCCCGTCGTGGCCGTCGACGACCGCGAGCGCGGGCAGGTCGACGACGACCTCGGGCTCGGCGTCGCCGCGCGTCGTGCCCGCGCGCAGGCGCGGGAGGTAGAAGTCGAGGAAGACGACCCCGTGGGAGTCGAGCCCGCGCAGGCTCGCGTCGACCAGCGTGCCGGCGGTCGCGGCCGCGGCCGGCGCGGACGCGCCCGTCGCCCGGAGGATCGCGTCGGTCCAGCGCCGGAGATCCGCGGCGCCGATGCGCGGCAGTTCGCTTGACGAGTCCTCGGTCATTTCCCTATGCTCCCGGCAGGCAGGTCCTCATCTGACCAACTCATAATATTACTGGAGTCCGTACCGCGGATGACGTTCAACGTGGCCGTAGACATCGGTGGCACGTTCACCGATCTGGTGGCAGTCGACGAGGGCACCGGGGACATCTACCTCGAGAAGTCGTCGAGCATGGCCGACGACCCGATCTCCGCCGTCCTGCGCGTCATCGACAAGGCGAAGGTCGCCCCCGAGGACATCAACCTCTTCATCCACGGCACCACCGTCACCACCAACGCGCTGATCCAGCGCTCGGGCACCCGCGTCGCCTTCGTCACCAACCGCGGCTTCCGGGACGTCATCTTCATCCAGAACGCCAACCGCCGGGACCTCTACAGCCTCGGGTGGCGCAAGCCGCGTCCGCTCGCCTCGCGTCACGACTGCCTCGAGGTCGACTGCCGCGTGACGGACCAGGGCGAGGAGATCCGGCCGCTGGACCCGGACGACGTGGAGCGGGTCATCGCGCACCTGCGCGACGAGCGCATCACGACCGTCGCGGTGTCGTTCCTCTTCTCCTACCTGAACCCGTCCCATGAGCTCGAGCTGGCCGACCGCCTGCGCAGCGCCATCCCGGAGCTGACCGTCTCGCTCTCCCATCAGGTCTATCCGCGCTGGCGCGAGAACGACCGCGGCCACACCACGATCGCGGACGCGTACCTGAAGCCGATGTTCGCCCGCTACATGGAGAACCTGCGCTCCGGGCTCGAGGGCGCCGGCTCGGCGGCGCAGCTGCTGGTGATGAAGTCCAACGGGGGCGTCGTCGACATCGGGACCGCGGCCGAGCAGCCGGTCAACTACCTGGTCTCGGGGCCGGTGGGCGGCGTGCTCGGCGGTGCCCACTTCGCGTCGCTCGCGGGCATCGAGAAGATCATGACGATCGACATCGGCGGCACGTCGTGCGACGTCGCGCTGGTGGACGACGGGGAGTTCAAGCGAGCGGAGAGCTTCGAGCTCGAGCTCGGCATCCCGATCCGCGCCCCGATGGTCGACATCCGCACGATCGGCGCCGGCGGCGGATCGATCGCGTGGATCGACGCGGGCGGACTGCTGCGCGTCGGCCCCCAGAGCGCCGGCTCGAGCCCCGGCCCCGCGTGCTACGCGATGGGCGGAGAGCGGCCGACGCTGACCGACGCGAACCTGCTGCTCGGACGGCTCAACGCGGAGAACTTCGCCGGCGGCGACATCGTGCTCGACGTGGGCCGCGCGCGCGCCGCGCTCGAGGAGGTGGCCGAGCCGCTCGGGCGGTCGGTCGAGGAGACCTCCGACGCCATCGTGGAGCTCGCCAACCACAACATGGTGAACGCGCTCAGCGTGATCTCGGTCGAGCAGGGCATCGATCCGCGCGACTTCGCGCTCGTCGCCTTCGGAGGCGCCGGCGCGCTCCACGCCGCCGGCATCGCCGAGATCCTCGGCATCCGCCAGGTGCTCGTGCCTCCGTACCCGGGCAACACCTCGGCGTTCGGCCTGCTGACCGCGGGGCTGCGCTCGGACCTGGCCACCACGCTGCTCGTGCACTCGGGCGACCCGAACGGCCGCGAGATGCTCAACCGCTCGCTGGAGCCGCTGCGGGAGCGCGCCGTGAGCGCGCTCGCGCGCGAGGGCTACCGCGGCGAGCCGGTGGTCGAGCAGCGCCTGGAGATGCGCTACTTCGGCCAGAACCATCACCGCGAGATCCTGATCGCCCCCGGCGCTCCGCTCGACGAGGCGGAGTACGAGGCGGCCTTCGAGGCGTTCCATCGCGACCACCGCGAGTTCTACGGCTACGAGCAGCGCGCCGACATGGTCGAGATCGTCGGCATCGTGGTGACGGCCACGGGCGAGCGGCACGGCCCTGGCCGGCACGTTCCGCGAGCCCGAGGGGGCGGTCGCCGGCGAGCAGGTGCGGCCCGTGTACTTCGGCGAGACGGGCTGGCTCGACACCGCCATCCTGCAGCGCCAGGCCCTCGAGCCGGGCGCGACGCGCCCCGGCCCGATGGTCGTGGAGGAGCGCCTGTCGACCACGCTCGTGCCACCCGGCGCGCGCCTCACCGTCGATGGCAGCGGCAGCCTGCTCATCGAGCTCTAGAGGAGGAGGAGATGGCAACCACAACGCCGGGCAGCACCGTCGTCGATCCCGTGACCATGACGGTCACCGCGAACTTCCTCGCCACCGTCTCGCGCGAGATGGGCGAGGCGATGAAGAACACCGCGTACTCGCCGATCTTCAACGAGGCGCTCGACTTCTCGTGCGCCGTGTTCGACGACGAGGGGGAGATGATCGGCCAGGGCGAGTTCTGCCCCGCGCAGCTCGGCGCCACGACCATGGCGCTGCAGCTGGATCATCGACGAGTTCGGGCTCGACGCCTTCGGCGAGAACGACGTCTTCCTCCACAACGACCCGTACTCGGGGATGAACCACCTCCCCGAGCACATGGTGGTCAAGGCGGTGTTCAACGAGGGCGAGCGCATCGGGATCGTCGTGTGGATCGGCCACATGGCCGAGGTCGGGGGGATCGCGCCCGGCGGCTTCCCGGGCGACGCCCGCGAGGTGTTCCAGGAGGGCCTGCGGATCCCACCGGTCAAGATCGTCAAGGACGGCGTCGACGACGCCGACCTCTGGCGGGTCATCCTCGCCAACAACCGGACGCCGCGCGTCTCGCAGGGCGACCTGCGGGCGATGATCGGCTCGCTCTACGTCGGCGAGCGGCGGCTGCTCGAGGTCGTGCGCCGCCACGGCAACGCGCGCTTCCGCGAGATCAAGGACGAGATCAAGGCCTACTCCGAGCGGCGCATGCGGGCGGCGATCTCGGCGATGCCCAGGGGCACCTACGTCGCCCACGAGTACATCATCGACAACGACGGGTGGCTCGACGAGCCGGCCCGGGTGCGCGTCGAGATGCGCGTCGACGAGGACCGCATCGTCGCCGACTTCACCGGGACCGACCCGCAGCGCGACGGCTCCTGCAACCTGACGCTCGTGGCCACCGTGTCGGCGGTCTACAACGCCGTGCTGCACATGACCGACCCCGACATCCCCTCCAACGCCGGGCGCTACCGCCCGATCGAGGTGATCGCGCCGGAGGGGACGCTCGTGCACGCGACCTATCCCGTCGCCACCGTGGGCGGCAACTCCGAGGTCCACCCGCACCTCGTGACGCTGATCTGGAAGGCCATGGCCGACGCCGTGCCCGACCGGGTGGCCGCCGCCGGCTCGGAGACCGCGATGCTCGTCACGTTCGGCGGCGTCGATCCGCGCACGGGCGAGATGTTCAGCAGCCTGATCATCGAGGGACAGGGGTAGGGCGGCAAGCTGGTCGGCGACGGCTGGGACGTCATCACCGTTCCGAACTCCAACTGCGTCGTGACGCCGGTGGAGGTCTACGAGACGCGCTACCCGTTGCGCCACGAGCGTTCACGCTCAACGAGGGCTCGGGCGGCGCCGGGCGCTCGCGCGGCGGCATGGGGAGCGTGCGCGTGCTCGAGCTGCTCTCGCCGATGACCATCTCCTGCTACCACTCGAGCGAGCGCCTGTACCCGTGGGGGCTGTTCGGCGGCGGCGAGGGAACCCTCTCCTCGTTCAAGGTCAAGGCTCCCGGCGACGCGGAGTACAAGAACTTCAAGGAGCGGTTCGGCGTCCGCTGCGCCGGCAAGTTCACCAACGTGCACCTTCCGGCCGGTTCCCTGCTCGAGCTGAAGGTCGGCGGCGGAGGCGGGTACGGAGATCCCGCCGAACGCGATCCCGAGCAGATCGCGGTCGACCTCCTCGAGCAGTTCTACGACGGCGAGTCGGTCCGGGCCGGCTACCCGGCCCAGGTCGAGGCCGCGATGCAGGCGCGCGACCGTCTGCTGGCGGAGCTGCGCGCCTGAAATGGTGGTCGGCGCGCCGATACCCGGGTACCATCGCCTCGATGCACCTGCGGGGGGGTGATGGACAATGGTCGTCCGGCCCCAGGCCAAGAAGCTCCACGAGCAGCTAGCCGAGCAGCTTGCACGGGAGATCATCAGCGGCCGTCTGCCCCCCGGCGAGCCGATTCCGCCGGAGCCCAACCTCGTCGAGACGTACGGGGTGAGCAAGACCGTGGTGCGCGAGACGCTCCAGCTGCTCGCCTCCGCCGGCCTGCTCCACATCCAGCACGGCAAGCGCACGGTCGTCACGCCTGTCAGCGAGTGGTACATCCTGAGCCCGCTGGTCCAGCACGCCTATCGCGCGGAGGGCCTGGCCGGCGTGATGATCGAGGACCTCTACGAGGTGCGGCTGGTCCTCGAGCCGC
This sequence comes from uncultured Solirubrobacteraceae bacterium, assembly GCA_963844405.1. Lineage (GTDB taxonomy): Bacteria > Actinomycetota > Thermoleophilia > Solirubrobacterales > Solirubrobacteraceae > DASSUW01. The sequence goes on from CAWJNZ010000012.1 coordinate 738,527, forward strand.
AGGCCGCCCGCTGGACGAGCGAGCGCGCGAGCGAGGAGCACGTCCAGGAGATCCAGCGATTGGTCGAGAGCATGGAGCGTTCGATCGAGCAGCAGGACGATGCGGAGTTCCTCGGGTACGACCGCGAGTTCCACGCCGCGATCATCGGAACCGGCGCGTCGAACCGCGTGCTCCACGCGATCCTGAAGACCATCCACTCCCTGCTGTCGACGAGCTGGATGCTCACGGCGCTCACGCCCGCCCAGCGCCGGACCGTGGTCGACCAGCACCGGGCCATCGCGGACGCGATCGCGGCGCGCGACGCCGATGCGGCCGACAAGGCCATGCGCGACCACCTGATGTGGGCCGCCCAGGCGGACCGCGACACGAGCTGGGGCTCGCAGCCGCCGTCCGAGTCCTTGGCCGGCTGACGTGAGGGCGGTCGTCGCGGAGGCGCTCGGCGCCCCCTGGACGGTCGCCGAGCGCGACGCGCCGGCGGTCGGTCCGCGCGACGTGCTCGTGCGCGTGCTGGCGTCCGGCGTCTGCTACACCGACGTCCACCAGCTCCGCGATCCCCGCTTCGGAATGGTCTTCCCGCGCATCCCCGGCCACGAGCCGGTCGGCGAGGTCGTCGAGCTCGGGTCCGAGGTGACCGAGCTGTCCGTGGGGGACCGCGTCGGCGCGGCGTACGTGCAGCGCTGGTGCGGGGGCTGCCGGTACTGCGCGCGCGGGCGCTACGAGCACTGCGCGGCGACGTCGGTCACCGGCGGCACGGTCGACGGCGGCCACGCCGAGCTGGTGGCGATGGACGCCGGCTCGGTCGAGCGCGTCCCCGACGAGCTCGATCCGGTGGAGGCGGCTCCGGTGTTCTGCGCCGGCTTCACCGTCTACTCGGGGATCGTCGACGCCGAGGTGCGGCCCGGCGATCGCGTCGCGGTCGTCGGGATGGGCGGCCTGGGGCACCTCGGGCTCCAGTACCTCGTCGCCCTCGGGGCCGAGACGTTCGCCGTCACCCGGAACGAGAGCAAGCGCTCCGAGCTGCTCGAGCTCGGCGCGCACCATGTCATCGTGGCCGACGGGAACCCCGGAGCGCGGCTCGCGGCCGCCGGCGGGATGGACGCGATCATCAACGCCGGCAACGGCGTCGACCGCGAGCTGCTCCGCGGGCTCGCTCCCTACGGCCGGCTCTCGCTCGTCGGCCAGAGCCACGAGACGCTCGGCGTCACGCCGACCGACATGATCTTCGCCAAGAGCACGATCCGCGGCTCCAGTCAGGGGCCCCGCGACCGGCTCACCGAGGTCCTCGCGCTCCACGCCCGCGCCCGCGTCCGGACGATCGTCGAGAGCTACACGCTCGATGAGGCGCTCGTCGCGTTCGCCCGCGTCGAGCGCGGCGACGTCCGCTTTCGCGCCGTCCTCGCGCCCTGACCTCGCCCCACCGGCGGGTGACCCGGCCGAGGTCTTGACAGACGTCTCGAACGGCTGGTATACAGATATGGTCTCCGGTTGAGTCGAACAGGAGACGAGCCGTTCATATGAGGCGCTGGGGTCGGTTTGGTCCATGTCCGAGGGGAAGGTCTCGCCGAGCCGTGATCGGCGGTTTCCATGGCCGGTACCCCGGGCGTCTCGCGCGGCGGTGACCCGAACATGGAGAAGACGTTGACCACGATCGCGCCGCCTGAGCACCGGCTTGCCCGGACCGACATCCACCTGTTCTTCGACCCCCAGGAGGAGCCTCGGCTGACGGTTCCCGCCGGCAGCCGGATCCTGGTCGAGACCGAGGACGCCCACATGGGCAGCATCCGCAGCGAGAACGACGTCTATGCGAGCCTGCCGGACGTCTTCGCGAAGCTGGGCGGGGCGAACCCCGTGACCGGGCCGATCTACGTCGAGGGAGTCGAGCCCGGCGACTGCGTGGCCATCACGATCGAGGACATCGTCCCGGGGCCCGTGCAAGGGCAGGGCTACACCGTCCTGACCCCCGGGCTGGGCGGTCTCGTGAGCGACTACTCGCTCCAGCCCGCGCTGAAGCCCAGGACGGTCATCTGCCCGATCGCGGACGGGGAGATCAGCTTCCCGACGAGCCGCGGCGCGATCAAGCTGCCGGTCGCGCCGTTCCTCGGGACGATCGGCATCGCGCCGGCCGCCGAGCGCCGCCTGTCGTTCTTCCACGCTCCGGAGTTCGGCGGCAACACCGACCTTCCCTTGCACGGCATCGGGTCCACCCTGGTGATGCGCGCCAATGTCCCCGGCGGGCTCATCTCGATGGGCGACGCGCACGCCACGCAGGGCCACGGCGAGATCTCGGGCGCGGCGATCGAGTGCCAGGCCGACGTGACCATCCGCGTAGACCGGATCCCCGCGGACGAGGCCCAGTACGTCGCCCTGCCGCAGGTCAACACCGACCGGGCGATCGGCTCGGTCGCG